>NZ_BAAJPE010000002.1:0-5379282 GCF_057551105.1 Dictyobacter sp. Z7_2 | reverse complement strand
AATTCATAGTGTTACGTGATGGGTGATGTGGTGCGGTTGACTGGACAAGTTATCGGTATCATTATATTGGACATCAGGGCGTATGTATAACTGTGACTATAAACAATAAGGGTGGTGTGTAGTGATTTGGTGTGGAATTATACAAAGTTGGGCTTGTTTGTCTGGATATGGGCCTTGATATCCCCTATTCAAGTACACATCAAGGTAAATGTGTAATGTCTGTGTCATTTATATCTATACATCATGTTTATTGTATGGTTATGTGTCTTACATATCTGCACATCAAGTATTATGTTCATATTAAAGTATTCCATCAGGATTGTAGTAAACATTAATCTTGATGTGTAGACACAAGGAGAGCGGGTTGCTCTGGATCTGGAAGCTCCGGGATCTGAATCATGTCACCGACGGGCACCAATTTACTGCGGTTATAGCGGGGTTCAATGCCAAGGTGTTGGTGATGGATCTCAATATCTTGTTGGTGTTCTTGCAGGTACGCATTGATAATGGGAAAGCGCGTCTTAATCAAGCCATTGATCACTGCCGCATTGATATACCATCGATCAACCGGCTGCGCATAGGCATTATGCTTTTGGATAGCCAGAATCGCTCGCCGAATGCGCTCATCAGCCGCAGCAGACGCACGCACATCTTTCAATTGGGCGTAGGGCATGTGAGAGAAATCTTTCTTCTGGAACTGATCCTGGCGTTTCTGCGCACCAGCCTTCAAGTTCTCTTGCATACTGATGCCCTCACGCACATACTTCAGTGGGTTGTCATGGCCAGCATCATGGATCATCTGAAAGAGCGCGTCAACTTCAGCCAGGGAGACTCCCCAGCGGTCTTGGAACTGCGTATCGAGCCGGCCCTGTTCCCTCTGTGGTTCAAGCACGACCTCAAGTGTCTGAAGAAAGCTCTCGGTCCCTAGTTGCTCGGTGATCGGTTGCAGGAGCTGCACTCCCTGGCGATAGAGGATGGACTCATCTAAGAGCTGAGAGAGCAATCCATTCTGATCCTTAAAGAAGCCCCTGCTGCGTTCTTCTTGCACAAAACGTTCGCGCGTCTGTGGGGTACAACGTACAATCGAATGCCCTTTCGCCGGCATCGTTGGTTGCGTATCGGCTTGTTTCTTTGCCATCACCTTCTCCTTGACTGGCTTTTTGGGTCGAAAGATCTCCAGGATCTCAACACCCGGCTCACCTAAACGAATGCCCTGGCGGCGATCGACCTGTCCATGACCATCCCCAATCACATAATCATAGTAGTGTAAGGTACTCTGATAGTTGCGCTGCACATCATCCGCGGCTTCCCCATCGGACCAGTAATGTCCATAGATCGTGGCCATATAGGTGATATCGGGAACATGCGCGGGACCAAAATAAAAGACACACAAGCGACCATAAATACAGCGATTCAAATGCGTGGTCACAAATTCTTTCGATGAACGTAGCGGAATCAACCCACGCAACCGTTCATTGGCCAGCGCACGCACGACCGATCCGTAGCGATTATTCACCTCGTCAAGCTCCAGCGTGGAACAATCAACCAACGTCCGCAGGCGACGCCACGCGGACAACACCAGATCTGCTGAGACCAGCGTCGGGATTTCATAGGGCTTCATCAGCAGATCGCGCTTTTTGAGTTGCCCCTCGAAGAGAAGGGTGAACGCCGTTTTGGGATAGAATTTCGCCGTCTTCAAAATCTCCGTACTGCGCCGGCCCGTCGCAATCGCCAGACCCAACGCCAGCTCATACCACTGTTCACTGTGTAAGAGCGCCTCGGCCTGCTGCACCAACGCATCTGGCTGCTCCAGCAACTGCTGCTCCTCTAGGCGCCGCTGAAAGCGCTCCTGGGTATCTCCCATCACACGGATCCATTCTTCCTCTGTGAAATTCAGATACCGCAGCGCCAGATGTTCATACTGCTGCGTCTGTGGATTGAGCCAGCGATTGGCCTCCGTCACCTCGAGGCGCTCGCGAATGGCATTGCGCGTATCGGTCATCGGGTTACGTAAGGTCGATTCTTTCGTGATCGAGGGACGGGCACGCCAGGCCGCAATCTCCTGCGCACAGATCCGAGCTATTTCCTCTTCTTGCCCCTGCCCCAATGGAGCCAACGCTCCCAGCAAGAGATCAATCCGCTCCGCCAGCCAACGCGTCGTCATACATCCCCTTCCTTTCATCGCAACATCTCATGTCCTCCCTCACAGTATACGTCATCTACCATGTACATGTCAAGTATTTACAATAAGGTCATTGCATAATAATAGAGTGAAACAATTTATGACTATAGGAATATTCGCCCCCTCTTGCTTTTTCTCCTCGCTTCAGGTATACTTATTGGGTAAGCTTTTTTGAGATCATCTCATTGAGCGCTTTTTTTTGCCCTCTTTCTCATGAAAGAACACCCAAGGACAACACTTCGGAAGCTCTTCATCACACCTATCATCTTCGATCCAAAATACCACTACAACTGCTCTATTGCAATTCTACCATCCACAGCCAATAAACACATGCAATAAACCTTTTTTCAAGTGCAAATCATAGAAGCTTGCAATCACGTTTATACTTATACTATAAGGTATATTTGTGGTTTTACTGGAAAAGTCAATTTGTGGGAAAGGGGTTCTTTTGACATGAAGGCTTGTGTCACACAGAACGCAGATGGAACTCTTACGTCTGCTCTGCTCGAATTACGTGCACTCCATCATGCCTCCCTGCCTCCCGCCAGAGGGCACCTGATCCATGCCATGTTCCATCAACTCCTTACACGCATCGATCCCGCGCTTTCTGCACAACTCCATCAAGCAGGCATCCATCGACCTTTTACCCTTTCACCACTGCTTGGGAGCCAAAGAGAAGAACAAACGATGATCGTTTCAAAAGGCACCACGTATCACATTCGCATCACCTTGCTTGATGGCGGATACCTCTGGCATTGTCTCAGTACGCTGTTCCTCGAAGGGGGACCATGTACCCTGCGATTAGGAAAGGCGACGCTGCTTTTGACGCGCCTTATCTCAACCGGTGATCCAACCGGATGGGCGGGAAACACCACCTGGCAAACGTTGGCTTCCCTCTCCCCACAACGTGAAATCACCTTCTCTTTTACGAGTCCAACAGCTTTTCACACCCATAAGGACGCCTTTGCCGTGGTTCCGGAACCGTTACTCGTATGGGGAAGCCTGATGCGCACATGGAACTGCTTGGCTCCGGCCTCCCTCTTCCTTTCGCAAGCCTTCCTGCGAGAAATCATCGCACATGGAATCACCGTTCTCACATGCAACCTTTCCACACGGACGCTCCAGTACCCCAAATACACCCAAAAAGGGTTTATCGGATCATGTAGCTATCATCTTCCTGAGGAAGAAAGAGCTGCAAGTCAACTCACCTGCCTGGCAGCATTCGCTCGTTTTGCGGGTGTCGGATATAAAACGACCATGGGCATGGGTCAAGTCAGGAGTGAAGCCAGGGCATGATACACCACTAGAAGAGGTCTCTCATATTGGGTCCCTTAGAGATGAAAGAACGTTTGCTCTCGTGGAGAAGGGGCAGAGGAACTCTCTCGCGGTTCTCGCGTTTGATGTCGCAAAATGGGTTCAGCCTCTCCTTTTTGACCAATGAGCCACGAACATTGTACCTATCGCGGTTTCTCGCGTTTGATGTGCCGGATATCGACTGTCATGGGCAGCTCCAACAGCAATGCTAGCAAAATGGCTATCGCGGTTTCTCGCGTTTGATGCCACCCAAAATCAGGGAAAAAGGAACATCTCGCACTCAAGAAACATATCTATCGCGGTTTCTCGCGTTGTAGGCATATATAGGCCTGGGGATACCCTTGTACCATAGGCTCATATGTGCTCGTTGACAGGGGAAATGTTCCCATGGGAACATCATTCTCCACTGGAGGAGACCATGGACAACCATGATCCTGGCGGCGTGCTTCCCAAAGCTCAGCGTCGTCTTCAGTTGCTGGGAGCCTGTGCCACTGAGGCGTACGATTACCACCGCCTTCAGGCACGTGCTGCTGCGACGTTTGTTCCACTCAAGGTAGTATGGACCTGGTGGCAGGCCTATCAACGGCAGGGCTTCGCTGGCTTAGCTCCCACTGATTGGACACCGTGGACAGCATTGCCAGTCACGACACAAATGATCATCACCCAACGTCTTGAATGGCTCGCGGAACTGGTTCAGACACATGACATGCTCCAAGGGGATCGTCTTAACACCTATGTCGCTATGCTCGCACAGCAACATCAATGGTCTCTACGCACCGCAGAACGCTGGGTGCGACGCTATCAGGTCGGTGGATGGTGGGGGGTTAGCCAAAGAGCATAACCCAGCCAAGGCGTCACGCCTACAGAATGGCCGGCAACGTACAGCCCTGGGAACACTTGATGCTTCAGCGCTTGAAACCACTTTCTATCGTCATGCATGTCTGGGAAACCTCGCAACCCAATCAAAAGCATCACGAGCAGAAGTCGAGGCACAAGCCAGCAAGGTCGGCATTGCCCCCAGCACGCTCTGGCTCTATCTCAAAGCCTATCGCGATGCGGGTCTCTCAGGGCTCGCCCCCAGGCAACGTTCGGACAAACACGAGCATCATCGGATCTCCCCTCAAATGACAGAGGTCATCCGAGGCGTTCGCTTTTCTCAGCCTGATCGCTCTATCCGCTCTGTCTACCAGGCGGTCCACACCATCGCCCAGGCATTGGGTGAACCCGCTCCAAGCGAATGGCAGATACGCAAGATCTGTGCGGAACTCTCCCCGCCAGAAGTCTTGCTGGCGGATGGACGTGATGATGCGTTTCGTAATCGGTATGAAGTCACCATGCGCATGGAACAGCTCCGACGAGAAAGCTCGCTCCTTATTTATCAAATCGACCACACCCCTGTAGACGTGTTGGTCAAAGATCTGCGCAGGGAGACCTACCGGACCAAAAGCGGAGAGGTTCGCCCCTGGCTCACCATCTGCATTGATAGCCGTTCTCGCGTCGTGATGGCCGCCATCTTTGGCTACGATCGCCCCGACCGCTATGCTGTGGCAGCCGCTATTCGCGATGCGGTTTTAACCTCTGATACCAAACAGTATGGCGGCACACCACACGAAATTTGGGTCGACAACGGTCACGAATTACTCTCCCATCATATCCATCAACTCACGCAAGCCCTCCATATTGTTTTGCACGCCTGCAAGCCACATCGGCCACAAGAAAAGGGCATTGTGGAACGCTTCTTTGCCACCTTAAACACCCGTCTGTGGGCCGACCAACCTGGCTATGTCGCCTCCAATACGCAAGAGCGCAACCCACATGCTCACGCAACACTCACCCTTGCACAATTAGAAGCGCTCTTTTGGCACTTCATTCGCCAGTATCACCAGGAAGTGCACAGTGAAACACAGCAATCCCCACTCACCTACTGGGACACACACTGCTATGCAGAACCAGCAGATCCTCGCGACGTTGACATGCTGCTCAAAGAGCCAACCAACCGCATTGTTGCCAAGGATGGCATTTCCTACCGCAAGCGCACCTATTGGCACACGACACTCCTGGACCTCGTGGGGAAGCAGGTACAAATTCGTGCAGAGCCCATCTATCGCGCTCCAGATGAGATTGAGGTCTTCCTCGATCACCAATGGATGTGTACCGCCACAGCCACCGACGTCCACATCATCACGCAAAAGGAGATTGGTACAGCAAAGCACGAACAGAAAGAACACCTCCGTCGGAGCATCAAGAAGGCTCGTGAGGCTGCGGAGAAGGCGACGCAGGAGAGCACCTCCTTCCAAGAGCATCAGTCCAGACAGCCAGCCCCCTCCGGAGTGGCGACTGTCCCTGCCAGTGAAGTGCCATCGACACAATCAAAGTCACACCGCACTCCTCCCACTGTCACTCCTCGCGGAGATTTCTTGGAACGTATGGCGGCACGTGAGGATGCACACCGAAAGCAGGACAATACATGAGGACCACTCCCTTTGCTGAAGACCGTCTACCGCACGGTCAACCGGTCATTGAAACAAAAAATGTCAAGCGATGTCGTTCCTTCCTGCGACTTATCACCGACCCACAGCGCCGTTCTCCCACCATGGGGGTCATTACGGGACGAGCTGGAGTGGGAAAAACGATCGCCTCTCAACACTATCTCGATAGTCTTGCTCCACAGGCACACACCGCGTTACCCACAGCGATCAAAATCAAAGTCATGCCGCGTTCCACACCCCGTGCTCTGGCCAAGACCATTCTCGACTGCTTGTTAGAAAAATCACGGGGGCGCAATATCTATGAAATGGCCGATGAGGTCGCCACAGCCATTGAACGTAACACGATTCACCTGTTGATCGTCGACGAGGCAGATCGACTCAATGAAGATAGTTTTGACGTGTTACGTCACCTCTTTGATAAAACAGGCTGTCGCGTCGTCCTCGTCGGACTCCCCACGATTCTGAGCGTGATTGAGCGCCACGAAAAGTTTTCCAGCCGGGTCGGACTCCGCATGTCGTTCGCGCCACTCCAGGTAGACGAAATACTCGATCTCGTCCTTCCACAGTTGGTTTTCCCCCACTGGACCTATGATCCTGGCAAGCCGTCCGACCGCGCGTTGGGGACGACGATCTGGCACAAGGTCAATCCCTCCTTGCGCAACCTCCAGAGTCTGCTTTCCACCGCCAGCCAAATGGCTCGTGATGAGACCGCCCCGTCGATTACCCAGGACATCATGCACGAAGCCTCACTCTGGATGGCAACACAACCTGAGCACGCTTGGACGAAGACGTCATCAGCAGAACCCACCGAACAAGGAACCTATGAACGGATCTCTCAAGCACGTCAGGACGCAAAAGCAAAAGGATCCACATCATGACCAATCCGTTCCTCTCCATCTCCCAACTGAATCGCCCTTTGCTCCTGGAGGTGTGCCAGCAGATTCATGCCCAGGCCCTCTTCCTGGCGACACGAGACAGCAGCAGCATGGTGAGCATCCCAAGCAGTGTTTCGATTGCACGACGACGCACGCTCCTCCAGCAGACTGGCCCCCAATCCTGCCTGACGCATCCTCGTGAGATCGAGCATCTCTTTGAGGGCGTGACCTTCTCTCTCTATCAATGCATCCAATCCCTCTATTGTTCACGCGTTGCACGCAGTATCCCGATGGTCACTCGGATTATGCATGCTCTGGCAAGGGGTGCCAATACTCCGCCGCTCCATGCAGAAGCAATCTGGGCCATCTGCCTGCACCTCGATGGGCAACGAGCACACCTCCTTCAGGTCACCACACAGCCGTCTCAGGCACGGTGGTGGCTCGGAACCATTCCTCCTGCCACTCCCGTCTTCCATGAAGATGACCAGACGCACAGTATCCTGGTTGCAGTGATTGACATCTCTGCACCTGCCGTGCTTGCGTTCCGCATCGGCATGGCACAATCTCTCGCCGAACTGACAGCTCTTGCCCTCTATGATGCTCTGGTTGCTGCGCGCTCTCCTCACCCATCTGGTGCCAGTGGACTCGTCTGGGTTCTTCCTTCCTCTCTGCTCACCACAACGCCTCCTCCTCAAGCCTGCATGCTCGCCTGCACCTCCCTTGGTCTGAACATTGATGCGTGTGGGCCCAGCGCTGTGCCACTCCTCGCAGACGTCTCTCGCGCCTGGCAACGCCTGCACACCTCAGAACCACCCCCCAGACAGAGACACATCGTCTTCGACACCCTCCTGAAGCACATCTATGGCTCCAGCCCTCTGCGCACATGTGAACACAATGACCATCGCTTTCGACACATGCGAGGGTATCAACGCGATCCCGCCCAACTCGTTCCACCCTTGCGAGCTCTCCTTCCAGTTTCTCCTGCCTCGATCAGTACAGATGGACACATCTTCTTTGATGGGCTGCACTACACCGATGATTTGCTCGCACTCTTTCCTGAAGCCTGCGTCTCCATTTGCCAATCAGAACACACCGAGGCCGTCATCTGGGTCTTTCTTGATGGTGAGATCCTTGGAGAAGCGCGAGCCCGTGAATTAGTCAGGCGCGATGGCAGTTATCGCGCCCATCGATGATGAGATGAAAGGAAAAATAATGGCATTTGTCGCTCTCCTCTTCACCCTGCAAGACGTGGACACACCTCTTCCAACGCACAACACACAACCCGCTGACTCACCCGTCTTGCTTGCCCAACAGGAGCACGGACTCCAGCATCTCCACACGCTCTGTGGCAATCCAGCGCTCTATCGGCTCTCGTTCCTCTCCGATGAGCACTCACGGCCTGCTCTACGCATTACCATGCTCTCCCAGATGACCCTCTTCTCGCTTCCATCCCTCCTGGATGCGCTCATGACACTCCCCTGCCTTCAGATTGGCGATCGCCGGTATCGGGTTGAAGAGGCTCTCCTTTCACACTCCCCATGGACAGGGCTCTCCGATTGGACCGATTTCCTGGCCCCTCCCTATGGTCACACTATTACCTTTCACTTCGGCACTCCACTCGTCCTCCAGCCAACAGCAACAGCAGGATATTTCTTTCCCGTTCCCGGCCACCTCTTTCCCACTCTCGCACAATGCTGGCACGATCTGGGGGGACCACCCTTGCCCATCTCCTCTCATGAGATCGCTTCTCGACTGGACGATGGAAGCATTGTCCTCACGGATTATCGCTTGTCAGGCTGCCAGATACTCCTTGATGGACAGAGCCATCTCGGCTTTCTTGGCTCGCTCTCCTATCAGTGTCATCACTCGCTCGAAACCGTACGCATCATGCTTACCGCTCTCTCACGCTTCGCTTTCTTTGCTGGCACTGGCATCGAAACCGCACGTGGCATGGGGACAACACGTGTCACCATTGCCCAGGGAAAGGAACAGCTATGCAGTGGTCTGTGATAAAAACAGGAGCTGAACACTTCGATCTCCTCCACGCCTACGGGTTGGGCATTCTGCTCGCCCATGCCTCTGGCCAAACGATTGAGGTGAGGAACAGCGGCGCGACCGTGACCTTAATCATCGAGGAGACCATGCCCCCTTCCGGGCCGCTGACCCTCCTCGATGAGGTTCTCTTGCTCCCCACCCACCAGGCCATCGCCACAGCTAGGCTCACAGAGACGTCTCTTCCTCTTGCGACTCTTGACGGTCTGCTCACGCTTCTCTTCAGCACCCCTGGCGGACGTATCCTCTCCGTCGCCGATCTGATCACAAAAGCCCGCCATGATCAGGAGTGCATCGCGCACGCTCTCGCCAAAGTACAACGTGCCCTCTCCCGCTGGAAGACGATCTGCGCGCACGAAGCATTCTGTGGAGCGGCGAGTTGGCTCGAACGCGTCCTCCAAGACTACCAGCCAGACGCTCCAACCATCCCCATTCCTACTGCGGCCCACAGCACACGAGATCTCTCCTTAGTGATGATGCTTGATCCATCCTTCACCTACTCAAACCATCGGTCCAGAAGCGATGGGCTCATGTCCCACAACACACAGATTACCCTGCACGGCACACGCTTTGCCATCGTGCTCGCCGCCATCGGAGCCGCACGCTTCTTACGGGCTCACCGCGTGCGCAATGGTCTCATCAATTGTCTCGTGCCCAATGCCGCTTCGGTCCTGCTCACGCCTCACGCATCCTTCCCATTGCTTCCCCCAACAGATCTTGATGCCTCCCAGGCTCTGCTTGTCCAGTGGCTTGCCGCTGCACGTCACAGACGTCATGGCGTCTCTGCTCAGTGGACAGGACTCTCCTATCACACCATCCAAACCCAAGGCATGAAAGCTCCCATCTCCCGGATACACGGCTCTCTCGATCTCACCTGGCTCGCCTCTCTCTCTCCCAAGCAGCGAGAACCTCTGCTTTCCTTCTGGCACCAGCAACTTTCTCTCCCGCCAGAGCAGCATCTCTATGAGATCGAGGCCCTCTCGCTCGCACTCGGGGCCCGATCACACAGCTCCTGGCTCGACCATCTGCTTGATATCGCGCGCTGTCTCCATACCAAACCTGATGCTATTCGTTCGTACCACCTAGAAGAAGTAAAAGAGGTCATCACCTATATGCAGACATCTCTCCCATCACTCCTCAAAAATGTGCTGGCACAAAAAACCGGGACGCTTCGCTTCGGACACGCCTTACGTCTCCTTGGCGACGCCAATCCGGCTGCGTTGCGTGATCTGGTGGACTTCTTAGAAACGGTTACCACCCTTGATCAGTTGCTGCATGCCCTCTCTCTCATCGCTCAACACTGCCAGATGGCTGCCGCTACAACCAGGTTTATGCTCGTACCCACCGATGACGATCTTGCCGCTTTACTCACTGATGTGGATCTCGCAAACCCCCACACCATTGCGCGCTTCCTCATTGTTCTCTCTGCCTTACGCTATCCTCGCCTCAGTGAGGAGGAACTCGATATCGGGCGACTCTCTCGCCTCATTTCCCTTCTCCTCACAACGCGCCACACTCTCAGTGACGAAGACACCTTCCGTGATCCAACCCTCACATCTCTGCACACCGACAGAAAGGACACACACCATCATGCATGAGTCTTCCCTTTCGTTGCTCTATGAACTCTCTCTCAATATTCGCGTCTCCTGGCACGCTCAGAGCCTGAGCAATGCCGGCAACAACGGCTCCAATCGCCTCCTTCCTCGCCGCCAACTCTTAGCAGATGGCACGGAAACAGACGCGTGCAGCGGCAATATCGCCAAACATTTTCACGCCGTGCTCCTGGCCGAATATCTCGAAGCCGCCGGATGCCCTCTCTGCCCTGCCTGCAAAGCCCGGGATGGACGCAGAGCTGCCGCTCTTCTCGACCACACCAACGGCACACCACTCACTATCGAGCAGATCGTGCGCAACTGTGCCCTCTGTGATGCCCATGGCTTTCTCGTCACCGGCAAAAAGGCGGCCAGTGATGGCACCACCACCGCTCGCCAACGTCTCAGCAAACATTCACTCCTCGAGTTCTCCTTTGCACTCGCACTGCCAGACCACCACGCCGAAACCATGCAACTTATGACCCGCATCGGGGACTCAAAAGAAGATGGCCAGATGCTCATGAGAATGACTGCCCGTTCAGGAGCATATGCCCTCTGCATCCGCTATAAATGTGCTGGCATTGGCCTGGATACCGACAAATGGACCCCCATCATTGATGATGAACAGGAACGTGGCCGCAGACACCGCGCCATCCTCACCGCCCTGCGCGATTGTGTCCTCAGTCCACAGGGCGCTCTCACTGCCACCATGCTCCCCCACCTCACTGGTCTGCGCGGTGCCATCGTCCTCTGTCCATACGCAGGCCGCGCTCCCATTTACTCCGCCCTTCAAGATGATTTCATCACCCGACTCTGTGCCCTTCACAGCGAGACCTCTCTGGTGCTTCCCTTCGAAACCATCGATGCTTTCCATCTCCACATGCACGATCTTATCGAACACACCTCCCCCGCTCTCCCCAGGGCCTGTCACCTTCCCAACTCCCAGGCACACCAACAGGAAAGGAGCTAACCACCATCATGGACACATCTCCCCTCATCTGGCTACGGGCTGACTACCATCTCCCTGCACTCTACTCGTGCCGCGTTCCCATGACCAGTACCACCAGTGCCAGGGCCTTGCCCGCACCAGGCCCTGCAACCGTTCGCCTCGCACTCATCCGCACTGCTATCGAACTCTTTGGCATCCCCTACACAGCCTCCATCCTCTTTCCTCTTATCTGTTCCCTCCCTCTTGCTCTTCGTCCACCTGAGCGTGTCGCTCTCACCCCCCAGATCCTGCGTGTCTATAAGGTTGACACACACACACAGCACAGCATCGAAGCTCCTGGCTCTCGCGACATGGCTCACGCCGAAGGACCCCTCTCTCTCTACCTCCAGGTCCCACTCTCCCTGCGCGATACCTTTCGTCAGGTCCTGCAGATGATTGGCTCCTGGGGACAGGCCAGTTCCCTCGCCTGGTGCATCAGCATCCACGACCACCAACCCCCTTCCCACAACGAATGTGCCATCCCCTTGCGCCTTTTCTCTCCCCATCTTCCTCTCCAGCCCTTCTTTTCCACCCTGCTTGGAAGTGACCCGCAAAGATAGAGAGACAAAAGATGGTTAGCTCATCGGTTGATCGTTTGCCTGCTCAAACGAGATCGGACTGACATAGGCTAACGTAGAATGAAGCCGAATTGAGTTGTAAAAACATTCTAAGTACTCAAAAACCGCTTGACGTGCTTGTCGCCGTGTTTGAAAAGAGGATCGGTAGATACACTCTTTCTTCAGTGTTGCAAAGAAAGACTCCATCGCAGCGTTATCCCATGCGTTCCCGGTCCGACTCATACTCACCTGAATTCCTTCCCCGGCCAAACACGCTTGATAGCCCAGGCTGGTATATTCGCTGCCCCGATCTGAATGATGTAACAGTGGAAAACAGTCACTTTCAGGCTGCCGCCGAGCTAAGGCCATGCGGAGTGCCATCGTCACCAGCGCCTCGTCCTCAGTAGCGGCCATCGCCCAGCCCACAACCCGACGTGCGAACAGATCAAGGACGACCGCGAGATAGAGCCATCCTTCCTGTGTCGAGATCATGGTGCAATCGGTGACCCACTTCGTATTGGGTGCCGATGCATTGAAATCACGATCCAACAGATTGGGTGCAAAGCGGGCCGTTGGATCGCTCGCGGTGCCCATGGGACGACGAGACCGCTTAGGCAAGGCTGAAAGACCCAACGATTGCATCAAGCGCACCACCCGTTTGCGTCCACAATGAATCCCCTGTGTGGCGAGCAGCGCATGAATACGTGGGCTCCCATAGACCTGGCGATGCTCGAGAAAGAGTTGTTGAATCAAGGCGGAAAGTTTGGCATCTTCTCGCTCGTGCGTGCTGGCCGGACGGGTTTCCCAGGCATAATAGCCACTTTCTGAGACGTCCAATGTTCGACATAACACGCGAATAGAGTAGTCCTGACGGTGATCCGCAATAAACTGATACGTCAGATCTGGTGTCGTGAGAAGATGCCGATAGCTTTTTTTAAGATGTCACGCTCCTGTCGAAGGACATCAACTTCTCGCTTGAGTTGTCGATTCTCCTCTTCTAATGGAGGAAGATGCCCACTTCCAGGAAATGCTTGTTCTCCTCGTTCGATGAACTGTTTGCACCAATTGCTGAGCGT
Source organism: Dictyobacter sp. Z7_2 (assembly GCF_057551105.1). Taxonomy (NCBI): domain Bacteria; kingdom Bacillati; phylum Chloroflexota; class Ktedonobacteria; order Ktedonobacterales; family Dictyobacteraceae; genus Dictyobacter; species Dictyobacter sp. Z7_2. Next base: position 5,366,157 of record NZ_BAAJPE010000002.1, on the reverse strand, counting down.
GCTGTCTGCAATACCCAGATCTCTGGCAATTTGCGCTTGCGATTTCTGGCTCGATTGCAAGAGCTGCACTGCTTCCAGCTTGAATTCTTTCGTAATGCCATGTTCTTGACCCTCCTCTTGGAGTCTTTCTCCAAGTTTACCATATCCATCCTAGCGGGTCAAGTCCAGGGATGATATTCAAAGGGGAAGGGAATATCGAAGCAGATTAATAACTGTTGCTTCTTCATCACGAAAAGGGTGAAACCTTCCTCATCGGGGATTGTGCTTATGGCTCGCCGATCGCGCAAGACATTTGTCATTGCGCTAGTCCACCGATCCTGTGGTGACGTCCCAACACAAAGACATCGACCAATGCATACATTTTGACGTCGCCCTTCCAGATCCAAGAAGAATGTCCCATATTTGTCTCGGGTAAACTCATGTCGAACATTCTCGACATCATCTTTGGTAAACGCTCGAATTTTAGTAGGGCTTACTTTTTTAGCTCTAAATGCCCTAAATTTTAGAATGTCCTCTTGTGTAAGAATATTCATTTTTATCCTTCTTTATTATGTGCAGTAAAAAAAGATCATGGATGCAAAAGATATATTCTGATCTTTTTGTTTGTTTCTCTTTCTAAAAGACGATAAAAGAGCCATCTTAACAGATTTTGTCTGTTAAGATGGCTCTTGGTCGGAAGAAATTAGCAGTTAAATTCGGAGTGTATCCATTTTAACTTTCCATTCTCCAGGGTCGAATAGAACTCCAACATTTGTTCTATTATTTTTTTTGTTCGTTTGGTAATAGATCGCGTTTGTACAGTTCGAACTGCACAGCTAAATATGTTTTCAACGCATCCAAGAACTGATAACGATCGTTATCAGTTTCGAAGTTATCTTCTGCTGCGCAAACCCTTATGTTATTAGCACACTCTTCTTCTTTTTTCTTTAAATCTTTTGTATCCAGTGTTGCAAGAATTTCCATAATATTCATTTCGCCGAGCCCTTTCTTATTTTGGAAGAGACAAAAAAACAGAAAGGACGGCAGCGGATGCCGGTGGGTGTGTTGCCCCTCCTTTCTGTCAAAAAATGTCTATCGTGTCTTCTGCGTTCCACATGCAGGGGAACTAGCCTGAGTCCGGTTGCAGGAATCTGCCAAAGGGGACTAACCTCCTAACCTTTTTATCGGTTATGGTCCGATTGCAGGAATCTGCTAGAGGGGACCAGACTCCCAACTCGGTGAGTTGTGAAAGACATGTTAAAGGGGTTGTAACATAGTGGTAGGGGTGAGGACAAGGCGAGAAAGACAGGGAAGCAAGAGGGGAGAAGGAGGTGAGGAGCGAGGAAACGATGTGAAATAAGAAAGATGCTTGTTGGTAAGCTAAGCTCAATCGTAGAGGCGTTGAGCATAGGATGTTAGATGGGTAGAGTGCATCTGGGGATGATCTGAGGGATGGGAATGAAGCGGCACTTTTTTTGATATTGTCTGGGAAGTCCTGGAACTAAGAGAGCCAAACGAAGAGAGCAATGGGTAAGAGGAGACCCCTACCCATTGCTCTCTTCGTTTGGCTCTCTTAGAAGGATTTGTTTTCCCTTGACATAGATCGAGTCAAGGCAGGTGACGTGTCCTCTTGCGGTTGTGGAGTGCGTGTCTTGGGAGATCGGTGGAGGAGGGTGAGGAGGGTGAGAGTAGCAATGAAGAGCATGGTGAAGATGCTGACGGTGGCTTTGGCTTCTGCGATGCTATGGGTGGACCAGACGACGCCGACGGCATCAGTGATGGGGGTTGTGCTGTGGGTAACGAAATAGGGGAGCACAAAGGCGAGGCCAATGACTGCGTAGAGGACGATCGCTTGCAGATCAGAGGTGCGAGAGGGAGTATATTTCGATCTGTGGGGCGAAGAAGGACGAATGTGGAGCACGAGGGCGAATGTTTGGAAGACGAGATAGACGGTCAAGAACCAACCAACAAAGTTGGAGAGAGGGACGCCGAAGTAACCGCCGCCTTGCTGCCAGATCCAAAAGTGATTGATTGTTGAGAAGGTGGGATCGAAACAGAGATCCCAGGCGACCATAAGAAAAGCGGCGATGAACGGGACTGCTATGGTCGTCAACCATGGTCCTCTGGAGGTGACCTCATCCAAGAGAATAGTGGAAAGGACCCAGGCAAGGTAACCGGTAGAGAAATAGGCGGGTCCGATGAGGATGGGGACGAGAAAGAGTTTTGGACCGAGCGCCGCAGTGTAATAATAGTGGCCAAAGGGGAAGCCGGTCAGAATACTCACATTTTCAAGGATATTACTGATGACCAGGCAAAGCACGATGAAGGTGATGATGCCACTCCAGCGATAGCGTTGGGCGCCGTGGAGAAGTGCAAAGATCACGGCGACCAGGAGTACAGGGGCAATGGGAATGGAAAGAATGAAGAGTCCATTGGCAAGAGTGGCGGCGCTGTAGATAGCAATCAGTGTCCAGAGAAGAAGGTATGTGTGTTTCAATGTATTTCCTCGTAAGTTGCAAGTGACAACGGATAGCTGGTATCACTTGTATAATATCGACAACATTGGATGAAGGAGTCCACGAGCCTCTTTGCAAGTATACCATGACCTGCTCTTAGGGGAGGATATACTTGTTCTGGAGAAAAGAAGGTAAGAGGAGCTACATGTTTTCCTCTGGTGGCACCTTGATCTGAGTGTTCACACTGAATTTTTACCGTCAAGGATGGAAGCTGAACATTGAGCAAAAGATTGAACGGTGATAGTGAAGAATATGAGCGATATTATATGGTGGCGCTTTCATGCGTGATAAAGGAGTGGATAGACGAATGTTGTCAAAATCTCTCTTGTGCGTCCTTGACGGATTTTGAAAGCACGTTCATACTAGCTCTATAGACTATGTTTTGATATTGGAGAAATGGGGGTAGTGAGATGAATGAGTTCTTTGAGCGCTATATTGAGACAGTTTTGCTTCAGAATGAAGATTATGTGATTGATGCACGTAAAAGACATGATGAAGAGGATTTGTTTACGCTGTATGAAGCGCGAGCTGTTCGGCAGGTGATTCACGACCAGATGGAAATCATTGTGGCTGGAGATCAAATAGTTCATGAGATAGGACAGGCTTCCTTATCTCAAATTACATCATCTGAGAGAGGATCTGCTCTTCGGTTATCGCCTCTCTTTATTTCTTTTCACGAAGGTCCTCTTTCTATTGAGTGTAATGGGAGGCCGTTGCTTATTACAGGAATGACGTTTTATTGTCCTATAGAAAAGACGGTGTTATTGCAGGCGTTCTCGGCTCTACCCAAGAAATATCTTACATTGATCCAGCAATCACGTGCTGTTATTGAGCAGATGCAGCTTTCTCAAGGGTGGATCCTTTGCGCACTCAATGAAGAAGGGGAAGAGATTATTGATGCAATCTATCGTCCTGAGCATGGAATATGGGGATGGCATATAGAAGGGACACATATGTGCCCGTTTGAACGGTGTCGATATGCTACCTCTGGGATAGTTTTTCAGGTGTGTTCGGGGTGTATGCAGGTGTGTGCACAGTTGTCGACGTGTTTTCAAGTGATTTGCCAATATCTAGAAAGTAATGCTTCTCACGTCTTGGTCAATCATGCTCAAGAGATGCATACCTATCTCCATAATCCATCTGGACGTACGCATGATGAGTGCAATAAAACTCGTTCTGTCTCGACGTATCGATTAGCCATAGACACCCTGGTAGTATGATGGGTGGAATGGAGGAGAGTCAGAGGACTTTACACTGAAGGTGTGTGCTGCGGCCAAGATGCTTGGTTGGACAGGTGTGCTGCGGCTTCGAATTTGTTGGCATAGACACGATCGCCGCAAAAGATACGCTTGCGAGCAAATTCGATAGGCGTTTCGTGGATGAGTTGTTCACGGACGATTTTGTCCGTGATTGCAAGAGGATAATGGAACCAGGGTTCAGGCAAAGGAGTGGAATGATGAACCCAATTGGGACACTCAAGATGATACTTTTTGCTTAAATACTCAACGCTGGCTGCACAGAACGTGGCCCATTGTTGTAACTCTTGTGAAGGGTTCTCTGGGATATCAATCTCCTCCAAAAGGAGATCTTGACGAAGGAGAGGGAAAGAGGCAAAGAAATCGTTCATAAAATTGCCGAGGGCCACCCAGGGAGTGACGCCAAGACAGATATTTTTGTAGGCAGAGCGCATCGTATGCACTTCAGAATATACAATTTGCTGGTCCAATTCTATGTGTCCCCTTTGCTAAGAGAAAACTTCTTTATCAGTATATCATGAATGCCTTTGTATATGAGCGTCTATCTAAGAATTACCCTATGTATACATGCAGTGGCTTCTCCTGAAACCTTGAAGGTTCCCTCCGAGTCAGGTTCGTTACAATCTTACGAAGCTAGCAGAAATAAAACACTGCCGATATTTGGTGCTCTTGTATATTCTTTGCTCCAGGCTTGTGTGATGAGTGGGATAAACTTCCAATTTGAGAGAATAGATATATAGCGAACCTTCTTTATTAAAGAATGAGTTCTGTTGTGTCGACCGTAATAAAAAAGTGAGGAGCGCTCTTTAGAACAATGGATATAAAGGAACTGTATGATGACACAACATCAACACATCCTCCAATGGAGAGGACAGCTTCCTCTCCATGAGCCGGGTGCTCGTGGAATAGAACACTGGGCTCGCAATATCGCGTGTGAGCGTTTGGCGGCACTAACATTCTGTGGTATTTCACCTGCCACAGCTGTCACGCGTATCTATCATCAGCCATTGCTCGAAGGTCAATCCCCTTTTGCTATTCAAATCGGACGATATTTTGAACAGCACCTTTTCGAGCAGCAGGCGGCAAAATTACAGGAGCTTTATCTTCAAGCTGGCCGTCTCTCTTTACCTATACGAGTGCTTCATCTGGATGTGCTTATTCCAAGCAATCTCCCCAATGCCATGGCTCGCCGTCGGAATGTGACCAAAAATCTGCTGTTGCGGAAAATCCGAGGAGGAAGAGGATTGCCTCATCTGATTATTCATGCACGTCTGAGTCTCACGTTGCTGGGGAGACGGCATGATATTGAACCTGATTTTCTGGTGGCTTCTGACGATGATCTCTGCTACCGTCTTGGGGAGATCAAAAGCTTTTCTGATCGTGGAGCAAAGACAAAACCTGCTGACATTCGTGGAGCACTTCGACAAGTGGCTGTTAGTGTTGCTTGCCTTAGACAACTCCTTCAACACGCAGGTTTTCCTGTACCTGAAACCTATGCGCCTCCAGTTGCCGATCTGATTCTCAAGAAACCAGGATCACTATTGCCTACCTTGCATACCATGTCTATTGAGCAGGAATATCGCTCCATTGAAATGGCCGTACAGCAGGTACAGCCGCAATTTCAACGTATTTTGACCCTCCTTTCTACCTACGCACCTACTGCTTGCATTGAACAGCAGATGGTTCTCGATGCCATCCCGAACCATTTCCAATCCTCATGCAAAGAGTTTTGTGCTCTTGCTGACCAATGTAAAAAACAGGCACGGGATGCTTCCGATTTAATGCTTCTCGGTAATCATGCGCGTGAGATGTTGCTTCCTGCGCACACGATCACTCGAGCACTGGATCTACTGCAGGGCCATGTGCCTGCGAACATGACTGACGAAGAAACAGCTCTGGCTCAACTATTACAGGAAACGGAGACACTTTTGAAGCGAGGTATGCTTTCATGAGCGAGTGTATCGATATCGTCGCACGTCTGCAGGCGTATGCTGCCCAGCAGGCGATATTGGTTGCTTCCCACCGTCGTGTTTTCCTTCATCCCCATGCTCTGCTTTTTTGTCCACTTTCATTGGCCGGAGAAGATAGCACTGTCCATATGATTTCTTTGGGCCATATTAATGCGTCAGATTCTCAAATTTACTGGACACCAGATCCTCGTGTCAAACAAGAACAGTATCGTCTCTTTGAAGAGATTGCAGCCGTTCTCGAGGACTATATTCAGTCCTGTTTGACTAACCATACATTTCCCCAACTTTGGGTTTCCTCACAAGGTGCAGCAGACCTTGTTGATATCCTTGCTGATCGTTTGCGGTTTCAGTCTCGAAATCCCAACGTTCAGCGCCTGGGAGAACTCTTGACATATTTTGCTCAGCGGGCAGATGTTGCTGGACAACAGGCGCTCATGATTGCCCCACAGGCATTATGTACACTGTGGAGGACCGGGCAATCTGAAATGGAGGATGCTCATCTTGCTGCTGTACTAACTTGGATCGATCCACCCTTATCCACACCATTTTGGGACGCGCTTGCACAGGCGGAGCAGATTCCATCAGGAAATAAAACCCATCCGGCCTTTGATCGCCGTATTCTGGCTCCTCTGCTTACCAGTTATACGCGTCTTCGCAGGGCGCAGGCACCTTCACATCTCTGTCAGCAGGGCGCGCTGCGCATTTATAGCGCGCTTGCACCAATATGCCTTGAGCTAGATGCTTTCGTTCGAAAAGCGTATCACCATGTGCAGTCCGCACCGGTGTCTCCTTTACCCAGCCTTTCACGTCTGGAAAAACGAGAGTGGGAAGAATTTCGTGCATTTATGACACGCCTCTCAAAAGGGATGCGGTTTCCCATCCAGGATTCGTTTCAGGGAGCGATGTATGGTCTTGTGCTCCGAGAAGATGCGGTCGATCTCATGGAGGCTGTCCTCTTTGCTGAGGATCGTGTTGAACGAATTCGTGGATATCTCTCGGGGCATGTTTTGGTGGGAGAGGTCACGGGGATGACTCGTATTATCTGTCGTCATACTGCCCCTCAGATTTTACTACACGTGTGTTGCCGTCAGGCTTTTGTTCGCGTGAAATTGCAGGATGAGTGGTTTTGGTTAGGGGATTTGCGACTCAGGGTCGAAGTGGTGGAAATGCATCAGGGACAGCACAACGAGAGTTACCTCACTGTGGCACTGCGTGAGGGGAGAACTGTCATATCACTTCCCTGTATTGGCAGCTCTATGGAATTTGTCCAGCACAAACCAGATTGGCAAAAATTAGCACGAGAACGACGCCGGCTTGCTTTACGCTTACCCCTTTCCCCATGGATGCCATCTGGATCTTCCCGGATTGTGAGTCCATCCACACTCTCCAGAGAAACAGGTGTTTAAAATGATGAAAAAAGTGATTCCGCTTGTAACGCCAGCGCAAATGAATGGTTCATTCGTTTCAATGGTGAAACAGCACTTTGTCTCCGAACGAGCGCTTCTTATTCAATCTCCTCCTGGTGCTGGAAAAACGACCCTGGTGCAAGAGGTTGCTGCATTAGAGCAACGGCAAGCAGGACGTGTGATGATTACAACACAAACAAATGAACAGGCCTATGATCTGGCTCGCCGTCTTGCGACTGGATCTTCTCAGAATCACATATTTCTCCTGCTACGTTCGCGGTGCCCATTCCCTTCACACTTGTTTTCGTTGCTGAATATCATTCCTATCAGCGACCCGTTGCAAATTTCGCCCAATCCCTGTATCGTCATTGCCAATGCTGCTCGTTGGTGTTGGGTTGATCCTCATGTATGTGGGCCATTTAGCCTCCAAATTATTGATGAAGCCTATCAATTAGCCGAGTATCGTTTTCAGACCATTGCTGATTTTGCGCATCACCTGCTTCTTGTTGGTGATCCTGGGCAAATTGCGCCGATTATTCGAGGGTCGATTCAGCGCTGGAAAGATAATCTCGCCGGCCCTCATGTCCCATGTCCCCAGGCACTCGTTGCTCGTTATCCTTCATTGAAGACCCTGACGCTTCCAACGAGTAGGCGACTTGTTCCTGATACGGTTTCATTTCTCCAACCAACCCTGTATCCAACATTGCCATTCACCTCGGCATTGCAATCTGGTGCCCGGCAATTTCAGACCTGTTCTTCGGGGAAGGGAACCTGTTTTGATAAAGTGATAGACCAGGCAGAGCAAGGGGCGAGCTTGTTGCTCTGCGAACTTTCACCACTTCTCATCGGTGAGCACGATGAGCAATTAATTCAAGCAGTCATCACGTTAGTGTCTACATTGTACATGCGCTCTGTGCTTCTCTTTGAGGAAGATGGAACGGCCTTTCCATTGGAGGATGATATGATTGGTATTGTGTGTACCCATCGTTCCCAGGTGGGGGCGTTGCGCAAAGGCCTGGTCGCTCATCCATCCATATTGATTGAGACGGCAGATTGCTTTCAAGGGTTGGAACGTTCACTCATTATTGCTCTCCATCCTCTCTCTGGCCGCCTAGAAATTGATGGTTTTCATACCGATATTGGTCGTTTATGTGTGATGCTTTCTCGTCATCGTTTTGCCTGTTTTCTGGTTGCTCGTGGAGGAATTGAAGATCATTTGTTACGTAATCCCCCATGCGGGGATCGGATTCTTGGTATGGAAGAAGATAGCGATTCGAGGGCATGGAATAGCCATCTTTCTTTGTTTACACACCTTCGTCGTTGCCAACGGATATTTCCAGTACTCTAAATTCATCCTCCTTCAATGGCCAGTATATAGTGGGGGCCTTCTGTCTCTTCCTTGTCTTTTTTTCGCCTGTCGTATCTCTTCTATATCGATTGTTGACGTTTTATATGACCTTTATATGTAGTATAGCGTACTGAAAACGAGGAAGAGCTGATGGTGTTTTTACTATTGAATAATGAGGCCAGTTGCTAACGTAAAATGTCATGAACTCGCATGATACTTGTGGCAGGTACTGTGAATAGCAACTGGCCTCATTATTCAATAGTAAAAACAGGATGGCATACTTTTTGTTGATGGATACAAAGAAACACCCCGTCTTTGGAGGGATGAATGATAAATTATGATCAACTTGTTTACGAGTTTGGGTCAGCTTCGAGTATGAAGCTCATAAAAGCTGATAATGCGCCGCTTATTATTCATTTTCTCTTATCGATTTTTAAGCATCCGTCTCGCGTCTCAGTTCCGGTGGATGAGTTTCTTGATCGGTTGGATGAATATGTGCTCTTACGTCACCGAGATGAACCAACGCAAACGTTTCGGCGAGCACGAGAGTATCTTACTCTCTGGGATAATGACGAGCATCGCATCATCCGGGTCCTTCTTGTTCCTCCCAATGATCAAAGCGTTGTTGAATTGACCGCTGGTACAATTCAGGTGCTCAATTGGATGGAGACGTTAACAGCTCCAACATTTATTGGAACTGGATCACGACTTTTAAGTATTGTGCAATGGTTAGAAGAAATTGTGCATGAAGTTTTTGAAGATGTACCGACGCGTTTAGCTCGGCTTGAGCGGGAACGCGATACCCTTCAGGAGCAGATTGATCAGATTCGGCAGACTGGAAAAATAGAGATGCAATTGACGCAGACGCAATTGCGTGAACGTTTTCGCAACACCTGTGAGACGACACGAACGTTGCTCGGCGATTTTTTGCTTGTTGAGAAACAGTTTCACACGCTTGCGCATACAATTTCACAGAAGTATATCCTTTCAGAAACACCTAAGGGGGATCTGGTTATGCAGGTGTTGGATGGAAACGATGCATTAAAGGAGACCGATGAAGGGAAAAGCTTTTATGCATTTTGGTCTTTTCTCACATCACCCGCACAGATGGATACATTGCGCACTCTACTCCAACAGGTGCTGTCTGTTGAGCAGCTGATACCCAGTCAGGCTGATCGCGAGCTTCTCTCTACCCTGCCTCTGTCCCTGGTAACACATGGTGAAAAAATTATCCTCTCGATTAATTGCCTGGCCGATCAATTATTACATATTCTCAATGATCAAGCAATCAAAGAGAATATTCGCCTGGGAACAATTTTGAGTCAATTACAACAGGCGATGTACCATCTCAACGACCCTGAAAAAACGTTTGCGCTGACCGAAACATGCGTGTCTCTTCCCGGCTCGCTTGTTATCAATGTAGGAATTCCTGAAAGTGTGCAACCATGGCAGCCAGTAGACGAGGTCACTGCTTTTCGGCAACTCCCGAACCAAGGTGAGCCGATGACCATTTCAGAAGAAGAAATACATCAAATTTTTTCCGAACAACTTTTCCTTGATGAAGAACTTTTGTTGGAACGCATTGACTCAATGTTAGCATGTGCGCCATCCGTCACATTGGCAACGCTGTTTGCCCAGTTTCCACTCACACAAGGGTTGGCAGAAGTCTTCATGTATGGAAATATTGCTGATAAAGGGACGTTTCACATCGTAGATGATCGTCGACGTGAGCAGGCGGCCTTTCAATTTGCCTTTCCATGCGATACTATCGTGCGCCTGATTGATATGCCTCTCATTACATATCAGCGTCCCCAGGAAATAGAAACACAACAGGAGAACGACATATGAATATCGAGCCGTACGCGCCAGCAGCGCTGAAACTTCTCCACTCTTCACTTGAGAACACTGATGGAGGCACCTGGAGGCTGCTGCACCTATATCAAGAGGCCATTCGTGAGTATTTTGGATGCATTGGTATTCTACTCTGTGTATATGAAGATGATGGGTTTGCGTATCTGGATCAACCAAATTGTGAGGATGAATCTGGTTTGCTACTTCCTCTCCCCCGTCTCCAGAGGCATGATCAGCTCAATTGGTACGAAACGCTCTTGGGGGCACTACTTCGTTGTGAATTATTTCAACATGAGGTCCAAAAACTTGATGCTGGAAAGCTGATTATGACCAAGACTCAAGTACGAGATATGCTTCTTCTGTATCTGCCTTTACAAGAACAGCACAGCGCGAAAACTATTCGTCGTATCGATGCTGCTATTGCACGTTTGTGTAAACTGGGTTTTCTCTCTATGGTCAAAAATGAACCCATGCCGATGCAATATTATGAAGTGCGCCGTTTTCTCAAAGCTCGCTTCACTCCTGATTTTCTCGATACTCTTCTGCTTGAATGTCAGAAGAAAGGATTAATTGATGATGCCACAGAACTCGACGATGAACCAGCAGACGAGGAATAATCTGCCTGGCTTTCGCCTGGACAAAATTGAAGCCTCAAATTGGGGGACTATCCGCTCTGCTGTACAGATTGGTTTTCTTCAGGGGAAAAACGGGATGGGTGTGGGGGGGAATGGATCTGGCAAAACAACAGCGTCCGATCTGTTTGTGGCACTCTTTACTGCGCCATTGCGGCGGCACTATAACCGGGCGAAATCTCCTAAGGGGGAGCGGACCGATGAAAGCTACATGCGAGGAGCATGGAATAAAGCTCGTCATGAACGCTTGGGCACGTATCCAGTCCAATATTTGCGGGACAAAGATACCTATACGGTGATCCTTGCCTCTTTTTCAGATGTCACAACGTCGCAGACTGTTACGATCGCCCAGATCCTCTGGTTTCATAATGGAGAGATCAAGCGCTTGTATGCTGTTGCAACAAAACTGCTTTCCATTACAACCCATTTTATAATCCAGGGAACTATTGCCGATTTTCGCAAGTATCTAAGGCAACAGAACATTGAGATTTATAATGATTTTCCTCACTATATCCACAGAGTATCTTCTCTGTTGGGATTGCGATCATTAAAGGCATTTGATCTCTTTAATCATACTATGGGGACAAAAGATGTGGGGAGCCTCAACGATTTTATTCGTACTCACATGTTGGATGAGTGCAATAGTTTTCTGAAATTGGAGCACGTGCAGGAACAATTTAATGATCTCTCGTTGGTGCATGCAGAGATGAAGCAGGCCGAAATGCAGCTTGCCATCTTGGGCCCGCTCGTTGAACAGGCGAAGATACATACTCGTGATCATGTGCAGTACATCTTCTATAAACAATGCCTCTTGGCTCTCTCCTCAGTGATGAAACAACACCATTACGATTGCCTTATGGTGATTCTTAATCGAGATCGTCCTCGCTATAAAGAGGCAATGAATGAACTTGAACAGTTTGAAAAGCAGGAAAAAGCAGTACGCACAGAGCTTTCTCATCTCCTGGCGAGTCTGGCGGCAGACCCATATCAGCTTCAAGTGCAAAGCCGACAAACTGAATGTAATATGCTCCTTCCGATGTTAGAGCAAAAGAAACGTCAGGCCGAAGACTACAGCCAGCAGGCACAGTATTATGGTTTTTCGGGCTATCAAGATCGCGCAACCTTTGAGCACACGAAAAATGAGGCGACCTTGTGTTTGCAAAAAGTGCAGGCTACTCTGAAAGAGAATAAAGACGAACTGGTGCAAATATTATTTCAGGAACAAAATTTGAAGAAAGAGATCCATGAACAGAAGATAGAAATTGAATCATTAAAGATGCGTCAGAATCAGATTCCAAGTAAAGATATCGCACTACGGCAGAGCTTATGTGCGACATTGGGTCTTCCCCAGGATGAAATCCCCTTCTTTGGAGAGCTTTTGCGCATTGACCCATCGGAGCAGGACTGGGAACCAGTGATGGAACGATGTCTGCACACCCTGGGGCGCACCTTGATTATACCGGAGCACTATTACACGAAAGTCAATGCCTATGTTGAAAACACGATGCTTTTCATGGATTGCCTGTATCATCGTATGAGTTCTTCACCCTCTCATGTGCTCAAACCGCACATAGCGGCAAGTTATCTGTATCAGAAACTTGAAGTGAAGTTAGATACTCCCTTTACCGATTGGTTACAGGCGTGCTTACCTGTGCTCTGCGATTATGTTTGTTGCCAAACACTCGAACAATTCCAATGCGCATCGCGAGCTGTGACGAGGCAAGGGCAGATAAAATATAATGATAATGCTCATGAAAAAGACGAAACGGTGCCACTTGGTTATCGCAACGCCTATATTTTTGGGTGGAGGAATAATGAAAAAATTATGGTTCTTCAACGTGATCTCCAGGTGCGGGAGGACCTTTTGCAATCACTGGCCCTACGATTGGCAACACTCCAGCACACACTGGAGCAAGATGAAATAACACAAACAGCCCTTCATCATCTTATCGAGCAGCCTTTTGATTTCATTGATTGGAAGGTTGAACAACAACGTATTGACACCTTGGAGGCTGAGATTCGCGAAATACTGAGGCAGGAAACCACGCTTCAGGAAAAACAGGATGCCATTACCCGGTGTCAAGAGCAAGAAAGTAAGCTGCGTAAGCAGGTGAATGAGTCCACTCGGCGCTGTGATCGTATACGCGATGAAATCAGTACCAATGAGACGTTATCAAAGGCGCTTCAGCAAGAGGTTAACACATGGCCATATCCACGCGAGGAGCAGATCATATCTGATATCGAGCAGCAGTTAGCACAGGAATTTGTTTCGCTTGAGAATATCGCTGTGGTCGAGGAGCGACTGCGATCGTGGTATGATAGACGCTGTCTTTCTCTTGAGAAGGATATTGATACCTCAGTTGATAAGATTGAGGAGGCAATGCGTAAGCTAAAAGAGGTGAGCCCTGGTATTGTCCAGAACCTGGATAGTTCTATGGCGTCTCTGGAGGGATATGAGCAGGTATATACCACTATTTGTCGGGAGGGCCTTCCGCGATGCCGAGACCGTTTTGAAAAAATGCTCAGAGAGCAAGTTGCTGGGAGTATGGGATTATTTTTTGAAATTTTAAAACAGCAAGAAAAGACTATTCGTGAGGAAATACACATACTGAATTCATTGTTACGAAAAGTGGCATATACAGAAACAAGTTATATTCAATTAGGTTTGGATGATACCACAGATAGTGACATTCGGTCTTTTCAAACGGCGCTGCGCTCCTGTTTTCCGGATATGTATCCTGAGGAAATGGATCAACGTTTAGAAAAAAGTTACTTTGCCATCCAATCACTGCTGGCATACCTCAATGAACATAGTACGTGGAAAGCAAAAGTGACCGATGTTCGCAACTGGTTTGATTTTTGGGGCATAGAATATGAGAATACTACTCATGACGTTCAAAAAATCCATGCTGACTCTTCAGGGATTTCCGGAGGGCAGAAAGCGAAAATAACCATTACGGTTCAGGTAGTCGCACTCGCTTATCAATATAACATCAGTAATGAGCAGCACCCCCATCGCTCCTTCCGTTTTATCCTGATTGATGAAGCGTTTGAAGGGTTCGATCCAGATAATATTCATTATGCGCTGACTCTCTTTCGCACGTTCGACCTTCAATTTCTTTTGATAACGCCGCTGGCGAACCTGCATATATTAGAACACTATCTGGAGGTCTGTTGGTGGTTCCGCTCTAATAATGAAGGGAATGATACCACAATTAGTTGTGTGTCGATTAAGAAAATAAAAGACGTCATTCAACAGAGCGACGGAGAAATTTATGATCACACCACAACAGATTTATCACAGGGCCAAGAGATGGTATGAAAAGTATTGCTCTTGTTGGGCAGCTGGAGAGCCCTATCAGCCGCTGATTATTCCTGTCGGGTCACTCCCTGATACCTATGCACTGTATGCACCAGCTCTCGAACAATTATGCAGTGGTGCCAGAGACCAACTGGGATTTGGGTACACTCTTGAGACAAAAGTAATAAAGAGACAGTACCTGGGAAGGCAAACGACGCCTGTTAGGATTGTATTTGAAACGCGTGATGAACTAATCGCCTATCTAAATGTACAAGAGGAGTTTACGCAGTTACACGAAGCGACAAAAACAATTTGTGAGACCATTCCTGAGTTAACTTCCTGGGTACTGTGCCACCCCAAAAAGGTGATCGCCAACGAAGCAGATTGGCCAACGTTGTTGCTTGTGTGCCAATTTTTTCTCACGAACCCTCTACCTGGTCTTCAGATGCGGGATATTCCGCTTCCCTGTTCGACGAAATTTATCGAGCGACATCGGAGTATTCTCCGATCATTGTTTGAGACCATTTTGCCTGCAAATGCTATTATCAGAACAGCGTCGTGCTTTGAACGGCGCTATGGATTGATAGTCGACGAACCAGACGTACACTGCCGCATTTTAGATCGTTGCTGGCAAGATCAAATTAACTGGCCGTTTGAACGCTTTTCGTTGCCGCTTTCTTCTTTGGTACACCTTCCAGTCAAGCCATGTCAAGTTGTGGTGGTAGAAAACAAGCGTTCGTTTTTATCTCTTCCTTTTTTGCCCAACACTATTGTCATTTGGGGTGAAGGCTACAAAGCAGGCTTGCTTCATCATCTTCCCTGGCTCTCTACCTGTGTGCTTTGGTATTGGGGGGACCTTGATGCACAAGGATTTGAAATCCTTTCCTCCTTTCGCTCTCACTTTTCCCATGTTCGCGCGCTTTGTATGGATACAGTAACATACAATGATTTTGCTGCCTTCTCAATTCCGGGCACAAAAACGACTTTCAAGACACTTCCTGGTTTGACGTTCGAAGAACAAGAGCTGTATGCCTTTTTGCAACATTATACCTTGCGACTTGAACAGGAACGCATTCAATCTGTACATGCATTATCACAAATGCATGAATCTCTTTGAGTGTGTTTGATATGAGCCGTATCCGAAAGAAGAGGTGAACTCAACACGAGTGTGAAGCACTTGATATGTGAATGTGATTAAACGTTATTTCATTCTTTTGAGGGAAACTGTCTCTCTCTGGGGATTTCATATGGAAATGTTAGGCAGTCAATGATGATGTGCACTGTAGAATAGAAGGCCTTTTTAATATTTAAAATGACCCTCCTTTAGATAGGAAAGGAAGGCGTGAATAATCATTTTATCTGGATAAATTAAAGGAAAGATTTGGCTGGCAGAATGAGTTGGTTCAGGACGTAGGAAATGGCTCAAAGGTGGAAAGAGCTGACTTGTTACATCCCAGTTCTCCTTCTATTTTGGCGTATAGAATACAATACTCTGATTGCCCACTTTTTTGTTTTATCATGTTGGATAGTGGATAGCAAGTCATATCGCATCTGGATCTTCATGGCCAAGATGATAGCGATTTTCTTCATCAATCTTAAGGAGATGCCACCCCTGACTCAGTGCTCTATTTATCAATGAAATGTCTTGAAGCTTGGTTGTCTTTTGTATCTTTGATAGTTGGAATACACCCTCATAGAGGGTGCGGTCTTGATAATCAGGTCCTTTTTTAACGGCTTGAGGATGTGCCCACAAGAGCTCAATTACCTGACGAAAAGATCCTATAAATGTAAAGGTGGAATATACGCTACTGTTACGTTGATACCACCCTGCATTATATGTCTTTTCTCTCTGTTCGTTCAATTCATGCGTTTTCCATGTCGTCGTGCCATCGGAGTAGATGTAGGTGGCACCTATGCAATGAATAGATTTTTTCGGCTCGTTTTCACGAAGGTAGTCAGTTAATGCTCGTTTCAGAGAGGAAAAGCTTTTTTCATAGAGTATTATAGGCGATCCTGCTGCTTCTGTATCGATCCATATAGCTATTTCCCATTGACGGCCTTGATCAGGTAGTTGTCTTTGATGCTCCATTGAACTATCCTCTCTCATATAATAATTATCGTAACTGTTCTATTTTAGTATATATTTGTAATAAAAATGGGACTGCTTTTTCCTGTCAATAGCTTATGATGTGGAATGTGGGGAAGTACTTCTACTGGAGTAGCTGTGTAGAGACGAGTACAGAAGCTACCTGGTTTCTAAACGGAGATATTATGAGCTTACTTTCTCAAGTTGATAGGAAAGATGGTCGATACAAAACAATGAGAGGAGGTGATAAGAAAGGAGGCATTTTGATCATGGTACAAACTCAAGGAGGACGAGAGTGGCGTCCTTTTTTTGATGGAGACGCTTGTTCTACACATGTCAGTGTCCTAGTGGATGGGGATGGCATTTCATCGAAATATATCGATGTAATACTTTCAGAAGCGAAGACACTGGGACCATTGTTTGTTCCACGGATCTTTGGGAATTGGAATCTGCCAACAATGCAAGGATGGCAACGGTTGCTCCTTCCATATCGGTTAGAACGACGTGATCATCATCAACCGAAGCCTGGTAAAAATGCGACGGATATTGCTCTCGTTATCGATATTCTGGAGGGTCTTTATCAATATGGTATTCGGTTGTTTTGCTTAGCCGTGACAGACAGTGACTATACTCCTGTTGTGGCACATATACAAAGTCTTGGGTGTACTGTTGTTGGTGTTGGGATGATGAAAACGGTACCAGCTTTGAAAGAGGCCTGTCATCGTTTTGTGATCCTTGATCAGCCAGATGCATGCTTGACATGTGATGAGAAGCCGTCGACAGAAAACACTTGTATCGATTCAGTCGATACAGTGCTTTCGCTTGAAATGGAAGTGGTTTCTGCTTATAACATCCTTACCTATGGAAAAAAAATCTGGATAGCTGTAACCGATACGGAGAAACAAATACAACGTGTTCATCCTTTGTTTTCCTCTAAGGAGTATGGGCATCGGAATTTTTCTCGCCTGATAAGAGCGAAACTTTCTAACGTATTCGATGTGAGATCGTGTCCGTCACAGCTGAATGCTCTAGAAATGCGGCGAAAAAAATAACAGAAAGGATTGTGTGGACCACTATTCGCATTGAGAATAGTGGTCCACACAATCCTTTCTTGTTGGTAAATGCCCTCCCAAGTGAGCGGATTTTGCCCTCCGATGTAAGCATTTGCCTTCCAATATGATCGCTGGCACAAAACTGCTTGAGCAAACCACTTCATATCTGGGATATCAGAAGAGAAAAGTGTAAATAACAACGATTGTGTAGAATAGAAATAGCTCATTTGTCATATTGGGTCGTTGAAGAAAAGAGGGCTTCTCTTTTCTCCTAGAAGCGTGAATAACATTTCTCTGTAATTAAGTATAGCGCGGTAATCTAGTTCAAAAGGTATGAAGCTGATAGAATTCTGTCACAGAATCAGTGTTTTTCTTCCTCCCGAAACTTGGTTGGTGGTCGCATAGCACATGACTCCGGAGGAGGTTCGCACGGTGAGACCCGTGCTCATGTGGATGTGATGGGAGCAGCATGTTGCGCATAAAGAGCTGTATATGCAATATGGTGCTTGTTTTTCCTGAAAATCTGTAAAGTGTTGCCACATGTACTCCAGATCATCTTATTTTTTTCTACAATGATGTTTGGCTGATATAATGCGCCTCATATGTATGCAAATCTAATCCAGTTCGCTGCTCAGATTGTGCTCCTTTATCAATGGCACCTGTAATAGTGGGAGAAAAGTATTCTCGACACCCTTTGGCCCAGATGGCTTGCTATCTAAGCGCTAGGCGTATAGCCGATATGTTCTATGTTTTGGATACTGTGAATGAAAAAGAGCAGAGGAATCTCGTACGATACGTATGAGATTCCTCTGCTCACTTTGCTAGATCCTTTATATACGTTGTATTACACTTTCGTCTAAGGTGGCCGGTTCTTTCATTGCATTGGTAATGTACATGAATGGCCTGCCTACAACGTCTGTATGTCGTTCTGCCGCGAGAAGCGCAAGGTAAAGTCTCGCAAGGGGAGGGAGGGTCAACAGCTCTGTAGTATGGAGAGACCCCTCTGCAATGGGAGCTCCTTGACCAATAGCAGAGTATATCCAGGCTAGATGGTACACCTGAAATTCAGAACCGATGATAAAAAGCTGGTCTTCAATGGATAGAAGGATCTCACCATCAGCTTCATCGCTACGATACTCGTGCTGTAAAAAACATTTTTGCAAGGATGGAATAAATGTAGAGACAAGATATTTAACTTTATCCTGATTAGTGGGATAAGGTGGTGTTTCATGTTCATGTCGTAAAAGTTGGAGCATTCGTTCATCGCCGTGTCCCCCAAAAATCATGCCATCCTTCACC
The DNA here is from genome assembly GCF_057551105.1 of Dictyobacter sp. Z7_2. Taxonomy (NCBI): domain Bacteria; kingdom Bacillati; phylum Chloroflexota; class Ktedonobacteria; order Ktedonobacterales; family Dictyobacteraceae; genus Dictyobacter; species Dictyobacter sp. Z7_2. The sequence goes on along the minus strand of NZ_BAAJPE010000002.1, from coordinate 5,347,461 downwards.
CATACTTTCGACGCCTTTTGAACTGCCTGAGAAACGTTGGAATAACCAAACCCTTCCATATTGACGGCAAGTGAGTCACCAGCAATATAGACAAGATTATTTTCAACAAGTGCTACAATACACGACATAGTTCACTCCTTTTCCTTGGGGAAAGTTGTGGTTCTTCAAGAAACTGAGGCTCTGACATTTCGCTTGTGATATAGATATAGGGTGGCTCAACGACACAGGTACTATGCTGCCCTGATGCTAAAGCCAGATAGAGCCGTTGGAGTGGTGGCAATTCCAATTGCTCTGTTGTGTGCAAAGACCCCATCGGAACAGTTCCGCCTCGACCAATAGTTTCATAGAAATTAGCTGTATCGCACACCTCAAAGCGATTTCCGATAGTAAAGAGATCTCTCTCAATGGCTAATAAAATACCTCCGTCCAGCCTATCGATTGGGTATTTGTTCTTTGAAAAACATGCTTGCAAGGATGGAATAAATTCTTTGACAAGATACTCTACTTTCGTTTGCTTATTCGTATAAAGCGGTGTTTCATGTAGATAATGCAAAATTTGAAGCATGCGCGTATTTCCATTTCCGCCAAAAATCATGCCATCCTTCATCCAAATTTTTGGTTCTTTACGAACCGTTTGATTTGCTTGAGAATAATAACCGTCTGGTGACTGCCCTACAAATGAATCGGCTGCAAAATAGATAACTTCCTTTGAAACAAGAGCAACAATACAGGTCATTTATAAACTCCTTTTATCTATAATTATATTAATAAACCAAGAAAAACCAAGAATAGATAATCTGAGTACTTGTATAAACGTGAGAGGCATGTTAACAACCATTTTGAATGGAGTAGAGGGAGACATCTCTAGCAAACAGACTGTTTCTCATTTTTAAGTGTGATAAACCAGGTACTCATTTGATTTACAGGTGCACGCATTCACGAGTGATGGAAGCCCCAACAGTTCTTTCTCAACGGAAATAATTATTTTTATCGATATGCAGAGGTTTTATGTATTCTATTTGCGGTTTGGGGCATACTATAGTAAAGGTATTTTGTCGTGATGAACGAGAAAGGAGAATATATATGAAGGTGATTGAAATACATGCAGGGGAGATGAATGGTTGGCCTTTTGAGATGGATGAGGTAGTAGAGATGGCATTTGACGCAGATCGCCGTCGGACGCCGGAGCAACGAGAACAAGTAAAGCAACATTTGCTGAATGAATCTGGCGTGCTTGATCGGTTAATGCAAGGACAGCAGGTGTGCCTTTTTCTGATTGGGGGATTTGGGCAATATCTCACACCCTGGGGAGCTCGTCCTGTTTCTGGTGATGCTTTTGAACCTGCTGCTGTCGATGCGCTTTTGGATGCAGGGAAGAACGATCCTTTTCTCGTCTATGCGCTTTCTCTAGAAGTAGGAAGACGTGTGAACGAGCGGGCGTTACGAGAGGATAGAGGCCAGCATCAGTCAGGAGATGTGAGTGGTTGGAAGCCTTTTACTCTTCAGGAAACGGAGGATGTGATTGCGGATGCTGAGACTATTTTAAAGGAAATGTGGAGGATGTCCCAAGGAAAGATTGCAGGAATGAATGCATTTTATGCAAGATAAAAAGAGCATATATGATAACGGTATACATGTGATCCCTGCCTCTTGAGGAGCGGATACTCTTTTTTGGGTGTTTGTGGTAACTGTCCCTGGACTTGACCCGCTAGGATGGATATGGTAAACTTGGAGAAAGACTCCAAGAGGAGGGTCAAGAACATGGCAAAAATGATACGCACGTTTACGAAAGAATTCAAGCTGGAAGCAGTGCAGCTCTTGCAATCGAGCCAGAAATCGCAAGCGCAAATTGCCAGAGACCTGGGTATTGCAGACAGCACGCTCAGCAATTGGTGCAAACAGTTCATCGAACGAGGAGAACAAGCATTTCCTGGAAGTGGGCATCTTCCTCCATTAGAAGAGGAGAATCGACAACTCAAGCGAGAAGTTGATGTCCTTCGACAGGAGCGTGACATCTTAAAAAAAGCTATCGGCATCTTCTCACGACACCAGATCTGACGTATCAGTTTATTGCGGATCACCGTCAGGACTACTCTATTCGCGTGTTATGTCGAACATTGGACGTCTCAGAAAGTGGCTATTATGCCTGGGAAACCCGTCCGGCCAGCACGCACGAGCGAGAAGATGCCAAACTTTCCGCCTTGATTCAACAACTCTTTCTCGAGCATCGCCAGGTCTATGGGAGCCCACGTATTCATGCGCTGCTCGCCACACAGGGGATTCATTGTGGACGCAAACGGGTGGTGCGCTTGATGCAATCGTTGGGTCTTTCAGCCTTGCCTAAGCGGTCTCGTCGTCCCATGGGCACCGCGAGCGATCCAACGGCCCGCTTTGCACCCAATCTGTTGGATCGTGATTTCAATGCATCGGCACCCAATACGAAGTGGGTCACCGATTGCACCATGATCTCGACACAGGAAGGATGGCTCTATCTCGCGGTCGTCCTTGATCTGTTCGCACGTCGGGTTGTGGGCTGGGCGATGGCCGCTACTGAGGACGAGGCGCTGGTGACGATGGCACTCCGCATGGCCTTAGCTCGGCGGCAGCCTGAAAGTGACTGTTTTCCACTGTTACATCATTCAGATCGGGGCAGCGAATATACCAGCCTGGGCTATCAAGCGTGTTTGGCCGGGGAAGGAATTCAGGTGAGTATGAGTCGGACCGGGAACGCATGGGATAACGCTGCGATGGAGTCTTTCTTTGCAACACTGAAGAAAGAGTGTATCTACCGATCCTCTTTTCAAACACGGCGACAAGCACGTCAAGCGGTTTTTGAGTACTTAGAATGTTTTTACAACTCAATTCGGCTTCATTCTACGTTAGCCTATGTCAGTCCGATCTCGTTTGAGCAGGCAAACGATCAACCGATGAGCTAACCATCTTTTGTCTCTCTATCTTTGCGGGTCACTTCCACCCCCAGATGGGTCTCCCGCATGGAAATGTGAAGATTTATTGGGGGGGATTATTACCTGGAATGGGAGAAAAGATGAAGCCTCAGACATGAGGGTCGTCCAAAGGACAATCTTCGAGAAAACCTACGCTAGAGATCTTTCTTTCTAGCGTAGGTTTTTCATCATAATTTATACTATTTTTCATTACTTGAGATGATGTTACCCCTATGCAGAAGAAACCTCGCCACGGATGGTTTACACATCCTGGCAGTGACGTTGACCGATGCCCACTACAACCCTTTGTAGGAGAATCTTCCTATTTTCCGAGCCAACCATTGTCGTTGGAGGTGTGTATCCAGTAGCATGGCTGTAAGGAGAGTCACGATGGCAAGGGATGCCCGTAGATCTCGGCTCCTTTGTCTCCATGAGGGGAGGCAGTCATGCCAAAGGCCAAGCGGGAGCGGAGAGAGCGAACCGACAACTATCATTTGATTCAGCAATGGTGTCGGACCCCAGAGCAACGCTTGTATGAAGGAATTCGCCCCATCACTTTGTTTGGCATCCCGCCAGCAGAACGAGCACAAGAAACTGGGCTGGCGGAAAGGAGCTTGGGTCGAGCGGCTGATGCTTTTGACACACATGGCGTGGTCAGCCTCTTCCGGCCCACCAAAGCGCAGCGAGAAGATCATCATCGATCACTCCCCGTCGCGATGCGTCAACTGATTGTGGATCTCAAGACCGAGTATCCCGATTTTACTGATGGTGAGATTGCTGCCATTTGCGCTATCCAGTTCGCCGGGCGTCGTCCCTCTCATCACACAGTCAAGGCCGTCTTAGCAGATGGCCCATCCCCTTCACGCACTGGTCGGCAATTCCCGCGGTATGAGGAGATCCCTAAGCCGGAGGAGCGTCGTCATGCCGTGATTCGCTTGCATGCCCAGGGCTGGAGTATTTCGACGATTGCTCGCTATTTGGACGTGTCGCGTCCAACCATTTACGAGCTTCTGAAGCGATGGGTCCAGGAAGGCGTGCAGGGTCTTCCTGATAAGTCTCACGCCAATACCAGTAAGCCAAGCGTCGATTTACCAACACGCAACCTGATTCGCAAAAAGCAGGAAGAGAATCCTCTGCTGGGCGAGTGGAGAATGTATGCTGCCCTCAAACAGATGGGCATTTCTGTATCGCCACGGACCTGCGGGCGTATTATGGCTGAGAATCGGCGGCTCTATGCGATCAAGCCACCACCGAAAGAACCACACCAGCCGAAACCTCATCCTTTCAAAGCCACTGAGCGGCACGAAAGATGGTGTCTAGATATCCGCTACATCGAAAAACATCGCATTCCTGAGATCAAAGGCTCGTTTTATGTCATCACCGTCATGGATGCATTTTCGCGGGCTATTCTCTCCAGTGATATTTTTCAAAGCCAGGATCTCTCCTGTGTCTTGATTGTGCTCTATGCTGCGGTCGAGCAATTTGGCGCACCGAAAAAGCTCATTACCGATAATGGCGGGGTCTTTCGGGCAAAGCAACTGCTAGCGATTTGCGAGGCATTGGAGATCGAGAAAGAATACATCCACAAACGTCAAAGCTGGGAAAATCTCGTCGAGACCCATTTTAACGTGATGAGACGTATGAGTCAGGTGCATTTTGAGCAGGTGACGAGTTGGCAGGGTGCCAAGTTGGCACATGAGCGTTTTATGACTGATTACAATGCCCAACCGCATTGGGCACATCGCAAACGTGATGACAACCGCCTGAGTCCTGCGGAAGTACTCGGCCAAGAGACTGGCAAACTGCGCACCCCTGAACAATTACACCGCATTTTCTATGCGATGCGCTATCTCAGGCGATTAGATCGGTTCGGCTACGCCCATTTTCGACGTTGGAAACTCTACGGGGAAGAAGCATTGCCTCGCCGTCCTGCTGTGATCTGGCTTCATGGCGATGCACTCACTGTGGAATATGAGGAGACGCCTCTGGCACAATATACCGTTCGGTATCAATCAGATAAAAAGCACATCAAAGCAATTCCTGAAGCCAAGCGTTTCGAGACCCCTTACCATTCCTTGCAAGGCCGACTTTGGGAACTGGATCAAACCATGTGGCATCTCGCCAAACGCCTCCCGGATTATGCTCCCCGCAAACGAGGACGAAAAAAAGGACATATATATTTTCAACCCCCACTACTCGAAGATTAGGAGCTGAGTATTTTTACGATGACAACACATCAGAATGCAGCCAGCATCTTTCTTTCCTATGCTCAAGAAGATGAGCTACTGCTGGAGAAACTCTTGAAGCATTTGAGTTTGCTCAAACGGCAAGGGCTGATCTTGACTTGGTATAAGCGACAGATTGTCCCTGGTACCAACTGGACTGAGACGATTGATCAGCGATTAGAGCAAGCATCGATCATCCTTCTGTTGATAAGTGCTAACTTTCTAGCCTCTGACTACTGCTACCAAGTTGAAATGAAACGCGCGATGGCTCGACATGAAGCTGGTGAAGCACGCGTCGTTCCAATCATTATTCGCCCTTGTGACTGGAAGAGTTCTCCCTTTGCTGAGTTCCAATGTCTTCCACCTAGCGGGAAGCCCATTGTGCTCTGGGAGAGCCAGGATGCCGGATGGACCGATGTTGTCACAAGTATTCGTCGTCTGGTCGAAGGTCTATCTCTCCTCCCTGCTAGTGTCTCGAGTGCAACTCTACCTCCTATCTGGAATATTCCTCTTCCACCCAACCCTTTCTTTATCGGGCGCGAGGAACTGCTCTCGCATGTTCGTGCCCAATTACAGACGGATCAAACTCTTGCATTATCTCAGCCGCAGGCCATCAGTGGCCTTGGAGGTATCGGCAAAACTCAGATTGCTCTTGAATATGCTCATCGTTATCACAAGATATATGAGGCTGTTCTTTGGACTCGCGCTAATACTAAAGAGACCTTGACCGCTTCTTTTATGGAAATTGCTGAACTCCTTCACCTACCTCCACCTGTCAATGGAGATCAAACAAAGATCGTTGAGAATGTTAAACGCTGGCTCTATGCGAACAAAGACTGGTTGCTCATTCTCGATAATGCCGATGAGGCGCAAAAGTTAGAACTCTCCTCAACCTTCCTTCCCACCAAATTCAAAGGGCATGTATTGTTGACAACTCGTGCTGCAAGTCTTGGCAAGCTTGCTCGCCGCATAGAAGTTGATATCCTTCCAGACGATATTGCGACTCTCTTTCTTTTACGGCGTTCAGGCATATTATCTCCCGATGCTCTGCTGGAGCAGGCGGAGCATCGAGATGATGTGATAGCACGCGATTTGGTTCACGAGATGGGAGGATTACCCCTTGCCCTTGATCAGGCCGGTGCCTATATCGAGGAGACACAATGTGGACTGACTACTTATGCGAACCTTTATCGACAATCTAGAAAGACCTTGCTTGAAAATCGTGGAGAACTGGTAAATAAGGATGATCATCCTGACTCGGTTGCAACGACTTGGTTTCTCTCGTTCCAGAAAATTGAGCAAACCAATTCGGCTGCTGCTGATCTCTTACGCGTATGTGCCTTCCTTCAACCCGACGCTATCCTAGACGATCTCTTTTTGAAGGGAGGAACACAACTTGGTCCCTCTCTTCAAACACTTACGAACAATGTTTTGGCCTTCAATGAAGCAATTGCAGCTCTTCGCACCTATTCTCTCATTCAACGTAATGATGTTGAACATCTCCTCTCGATCCATCGATTGGTTCAGGCTGTGATACAAGATGCCATGACTGAAGAAGAAAAGATCCTCTGGCGATCACGCATTATTGCTGGCTTCAACGCGGCTTTTTCTCAGGTAGACGTAGAAACACGAATAAAAATTGTCCAGGCTATGGAAGTCCTTTCAACTCCCCAGCGCATCGAGTTTATTACAGCTATAGCTAAAGGAGATGAAGATCCCAGAGTAAGGCAGGTAGCCGTTGACTCTTTGGAGAAGATTGGCGATCTTGCGGCTATTCCAGTGCTTACCAAACTCGCTTTGGAGGATGAGCATGGAAGAGTGAGGCATCTAGCCGTCGATGCATTAAGTCAATTGAGTGGCCCAACCATGACCTCACTTTTTGTAACCATAGCACTCAATGATAAAGATCTCGCCGTGTACCGTAGCGCGAGTGAAGCACTCAGCAAACTGGACGATCCGGCAATTATTCCACTACTCGTTGCAGCTCTTGACGACGAGGAGGGAAGAAAAAGGGGGCAGCGGCTGATGCTCTAGGAAAAATAGGGAGTACTATGGCTACCGCCTCTCTCATTAGAGCTTTGGGAGACAGAAATACGTATGTGAGATGGAATGCTGCTCGTGCATTGGGAGAAATTGGCGACACTTCTGCGGTCCAACAACTCATTACTATGTTGGGAGATAAGGAGAGAGATGTAAGATGGTGGACAGTTAGAGCGTTAGGTGATATCGGTGAACAAGTAGCGATCCACCCACTTATCACTGCTCTCATACAAGAGAAAGACCCCTTTGTCCAACAAATCATACTTGTTGTGCTAGAGGAGAATATGGACAGGGATGCAGTGATTGAAGCCTTTCGTGTACAAAAAGTTGTCATTAGGTATCCAGAAGATACGAACCCTGAAGAACCGAGGGCTGTGTTTGTAGTTCCCCCAACATCACTCAATACCTCTATTGAGAACGATGGTGTCATAATGAAACTACAATTAGGATCAGGAGAAGATTGGGGATTAGGGAAAGTGAATGAGGAAAACCCAAGTTAAATCTCTTGCTTGTGCAACTCCACTTTTAGCACCCCATAGCAGGCTGTTTCAAGAAGTCCTACGAGCGGAGATAATTCGGGTTATCTCTTCCTAAAAATGTTCAGAGGTATCCGTCATCGTTACTGCCAGGATGTGTAAACCATCCGTGGCGAGGTTTGGTGGGCCTCACCATCTTTCCTTCTCAGCAGGGCTCCGTTCCCGTCCTCTCCCTGGAGCTCCTGCTCGATCCACCCGATGTCGTTGGCTATGACTCCCAGCTGTACGGTCGATTGGCAGACAGCCACCGTGGCCTTCCATCACAGTCATTGGGATCCCGTCAAAGAAGACTGGACTCCTGCTTGCGAGCACGCCAGATAATGAACGACTGCCAATGGAAAAGGGAGCAGAAATCATACAGGCTCGCTATGGCTGTCTCAGCAGATTTTCCTGAGCTTTAGTATCGACTGTGAGAAAGCCCAAATTCGGACTTGACATCTTAACGATATATCGGTATTCTTTAATAAAGATATATCGTTAAGATGAGAAAGGAAGGACTTCTAGACAAACCTATTCCATAACATTTCTTTTGACGGGAGAAAAAACGCTCTTGATCACGCTCCGCCCCCAAAGTTTTGGCCAGTGTAGGGCAGCAACAGGGGAAATAAAATACAAAAAGCGAATAAGAATACAAAAAGAATACAATGACGCTATAAAAAATTTAAAGGATAGAAACAATATGGCAATGCAACAGACTCCGGAACTTGCCGTTGACGCTCGCGGACTGGTCAAAGTCTTCGGCGAGAATCGCGCCGTTGACAGCCTTGATCTGCACGTACCTGCTGGCAGCATTTACGGTGTGCTTGGCCCCAATGGTGCTGGAAAGACGACGACGATTAACATGTTGGCAACTTTGCTACGACCCGACGGGGGCACAGCCACCATCTTTGGACACGACATTGGGAAAGAGCCGCAGATCGTGCGCCAGCTTATTGGCGTAACCGGTCAATATGCCTCAGTCGATGAAGCGCTTTCCGCAACCGAAAATCTTGTGATCTTCTCGCGGCTGCTCGGCCTGACAAGATCTGAGGCGAAGCAAAAAGCGGCAGAACTCTTAGAGATGTTTGATCTGACCGAAGCGGCGAAACGACCCCTCGCGAAGTTTTCCGGCGGCATGCGTCGTCGGCTTGATCTTGCAGTCAGCCTCATTGCGCAGCCGCCGCTACTTTTTCTGGATGAGCCCACCACCGGCCTTGATCCACGCACTCGCGCGCAGATGTGGTCGACTATTCGCCGTTTGGTCGAGACTGGCTCAACCGTCCTCCTGACAACACAATATCTTGATGAAGCTGACCAGCTTGCTGACCGCATTGCGGTGATCGACAAAGGCAAGGTGGTCGCCGAGGGAACGCCAGATGATCTGAAGAGGTCAATTGGCACGGCAGCATTACAGGTACGCATACAGGACGACTTTCAGATCTCGCAGGCACAACAGATTATCGAGGCCCATCTCGGAGTTAAAGCGACCAGCATGGCACAGATAGGGAGCTTGAGTGCGCCAATGGCCAATGCTGACAAAGTCACCGATGTGCTGGTTGCCCTCCGAAGTGCTGGCATTCACCTCAGCGAGATGAGCGTTCAGAAACCAACACTTGACGAAGTCTTCCTCACCATTACTGGACACGACACTACAGAAAAGGATCTAGACGATGAGTAGTACCCAAACCATGAAAGATGCCCAGGCCATACCTTCCATTGCAGAGCGCCACCTGAAAAACCATGTCAGCTTGCAACAGACCCTCAGTAACTCGTTGATGATGGCGTATCGCAGTATATGCAAAATGCGCCGCACACCCGAACAGTTCTTAGATGTGACCTTACAGCCAATTCTCTTTACCTTGATGTTTACTTACATCTTTGGAGGCGCAATTGCTGGCAATATTAAAAGCTATCTTCCCATCATTATCCCAGGGATTTTGGTTCAAACAGTGATCACCACCTCGGTTGTCACGGGGGTGCAACTACGCGAAGACATGGATAAAGGAGTGTTTAACCGTTTCCGCACCTTGCCAATCGCACGCATCTCGCCACTGGCAGGCGCGCTCCTGGCTGACACGATTCGGTATGGGATTGCAACCGTACTGACGATTACCATGGGCTACATCCTAGGTTACCGACCAGAACTACTCGGCATCGTGCTTGGTGGAGTGTTGGTGATGGTTGCATCCTGGTGCATCAGTTGGGTTTTCGCATTCTTCGGTGTAATCGCCCGAACAGCATCGAGTGTGCAAGGGATTTCAATGATCATTCTGTTTCCGCTCACCTTCCTCTCCAACGCCTTCGTACCGGCAAATACCTTACCAGACTGGTTACAAGTCTTTGTCAAGTTCAATCCCATTTCACATCTTGTCTCGGCGGTACGCCAACTTGCAAATAACGGCACCATTGGTCAGGACTTTTGGCTGACGCTACTTGGCGCAGTGGCAATCGTGCTTATCTTTGCGCCACTCACCTTGAAGGTATATATGCGCAAAGCATAGGCCAGTGAGGAGCAAAACAGCTGCATCGCGGCTGTGCTGCTCCTCGTACTGGACCCAACACTCCTCTTTACTGGTAGACTAGACAGAGAAGCCTACCATTTCTCGCCATAGATAAGGATATAATATTCACAATAACGAACTCGCATCCGCCAGTTAATAATTATTTTTTCACATCGATAATACGGCCATTTGCGCGCTGTAAAAGAGTGGTGATGGGAAAGGTTTTGTCGGTTTCGTAAATTGGAGGCCGAAAAACTTCACGCAAGAAAACACTGGCAGCACTGCGCGCCCAACTCTCATTTGAGGAAGTCAGTAGCACCAGAGGAATTTCTGGGCGTGGCTTCCCAAAGAGATGATAGGGAATCGTCGCTCGTGCCGGCCCTAACAACAAATCTCCTGCTCGCAGGCCTTCACCAGTGATCAAGATTTGAGCAGGATCAAAAAGATTGATGAGATTAGCCAGCGCAATCCCCAATGTGATGCCAGCGCGCTGAAAAATGGCAGCGATCGCTTCCTCACCTTGTTGAGCGCGCTCAACCAGAGCCTGCATCATCAGCTCGTCGGCATACCCCAATTGAACATCGAGTGCAGCATGAGCAATAGCATAATCGGAGATGAGTGCCTCCAGGCAACCACGCTTGCCGCAGGTACACAAAGGCGCGTTGGACGCATGCGTCATCGTCATATGCCCAAATTCAGCCGCGCTCCCAGAGGCGCCGCGAAAAAGTTCACCGTTAATGACCAGGCCCATCCCTACTCCATGCCCGACAGTCACCAGGAGGCACACAGATGATGCACGACCAGCTCCAAATTGGCTTTCCGCAAGTGCAAGCATATTGGCATCGTTTTCTATAATCACCGGCACGCACGCCCTCAACGCTAACGCCGGCCCCAACTCGACATTCCTCCAATGAAAAAAATTAGAGTACCGTACAATACCTTGACGAGAATCAACCAGACCAGACACGCCTACACCCATTCCTAATACATCGTGTTGGTTGATATTTGTCTCTTGTAGGCACGTATGAAAAGCAGCCATAATCGTCTCTACTACTTGATGAAAATTAGCTGAGGGTGTGAGATCTGCCTCGGTCTGATATATAGCGGTACAAGCCAGATCACAGAGCACCATCACCACCTTGTATTCACGTACCTTCACGCCAATGACATAGCCAGCGATGGGATTGATACGCAGAAGGATCGGAGGTCGCCCCCCACTGGATTCGTCAGATGCCTCTTCAACGACCAGCTCCGCACTCACAAAATCATTGACAATGTTTGTTATAGTCGCGGCCGTTAATCTTACCTGGCGAGCCACTTGCGCTCGTGAAATAGGGCCGTGGGTTGCGATAATATTCAACACCAGACTCCTATTCAGATCGCGCATAAGCTCTTTGCTTCCTGTTCTGGTGGTGTACATTGCAAACCTTTGTTCATTCGTTGGATTTTTTGGAGGGGAAGTAGCTATCTTTTTTTAAGGGTAACATATGCGGTATATTGAGTCAAGAAGCTTGTTGCCAATTTTTGACAGCTCCACTCTTCAGGGTATTTACTACATCACCATATATTGACGAATCCCCTTTTTTCATGTTATATTTCAACTAAGTAAATTCAATGAATTAACAAAGTGTCTGGGTAGAACGGCAGTTCAATGCATGTTAATAGCCACTGATGGCTTTGCTGCACTGCTATGATGCAAGACACAGCACATTGCCCCGACACATTGCGCAATAGTGTTGCGCGAAGAAAGTGTTCAATGAAGACACATATTTATAATGATGTACGGGTGACAAGTCGGCAACTCAACCCAACGAGGCCGCCGAACAAGCGCATATGGCATCGGAATGATGTCATTGCGGGGTATCTCTTTATTACCCCAGGGATAGTAGGCCTGTGCTTATTTGTCGTGTATCCCTTGCTTTCCTCTTCCTACTATGCATTTACCAACTGGAATGGTTTAAGCGCACCACGTTGGATTGGTTGGCAAAACTTTCAGTATCTCTTCACCCAAGATCCGTCATTTTGGGCCTCGATGCGTGCCACATTCTATTTCGGATTGCTAAGTGTCCCGACGACATTAGTGCTGGGATTATTATTAGCGGTATTAATGAACCGCGCCTATCCCGGCGTCAAAGTCTTTCGTACCATCATGTATTTACCAGTTGTGTTGCCAGGAATTGCAGTCCTGACTCTCTGGAAATACATCTATGATCCACTATTTGGCCTCGCAAATGTGATACTGTCCGCACTGCACCTCCCAACGAGTTTGTGGCTGGCCAGTGAGCGGATGGCGATGCCGTCAATTGTGATTATCGGCTTATGGGGAGTTGGTGGCACGATGATCATTTTTCTGGCTGGCCTTCAGGCAGTCCCGCAAGAAATCTATGAGGCTGCGCGCATTGATGGAGCCGGGATGTTTGCCACGTTCAGACGCATGACGCTCCCAATGATTTCGCCAATCATCTTCCTTCAATTGATACTCCAATTGACTGGCGCCTTTCAAGCTTTCAATCAAGCCAAAGTGCTCACCAATGGCGGCCCCAATTTTGACACCTATCTTTTCATGTACAAGATCTACACCGATGGTCTGCAAAGTGCTTTTCCTCAGGTTGGCTACGCGATGGCAGAGGTGTGGGTATTATTCCTCATCATTTTAGCGGTCACCGCACTGACGTTCCGAGCCTCTTCTCTCTGGGTATTTGGAGAGAACAACGTCGATTAAGTCGCCACACCCATGTTGAGATCTCCGCATAGAAAGGATTCTATTTGATGTCAATTTCGACACTTGTCAGATCGACAGGCTGGAAGCGGTCCGTACCAAAGAACAACCCGATAAAATTAATGTCCGTAAGCCGCATCGCTTGGTACGCATTGTGTATACTTTTGAGCATTCTAATGATCTTCCCTTTACTGTGGATGATTACGGTCGCACTGAAAAGTACAAACGCCATTCATACACTCCCACCACAACTCTTTCCACACGAATTCCACTTTGAGAACTTCATTCAGGGTCCTGAGCAGATCCATTTCCCGCTACTGTTTATGAATACTGTGATCATTTCTATCCTCAGCACCACAGGTAGCGTTTTCAGTTCAATGCTCATTGGTTATGGCTTGTCGCGCATACGCTTTCCGGGGAGACGCTTCTGGTTCGCAGTATTTGTTGGTAGCATCTTTGTACCACCAATCATTGGCTTGATTCCAGTTGTACGGCTAATGATCAATCTAGGCTTCTATGATACCTGGATACCCTTAATTCTTCCCAGCTGGTTAGGAAATCCCGTCTTCATTTTTCTCTTCCGCCAGTATGCCATGGCTATTCCGTATTCGTATGACGAGGCTGCAAAAATGGATGGGGCAAGCCACTGGACCATTTTCTGGTATGTTATCGTACCATTGACACGGCCAGTATGGATCACTATGGCAATACTAGCATTCCAGGCATCCTGGAACGATTACCTCTCTCCCTTGATCTATCTGATTTCGGATAATAAGTTTCCACTCTCGCTAGGGATAGCCTCATTTGCGGGAATGTTCGCGGGTGTAGCGGTGACTCCGTACAATTATTTCATGGCTACTAACCTGCTATATATGTTACCACCATTACTCTTATTCTTTCTCGCACAACGCTATTTCATGCAAGGACTAGGTGCGCTCGGCACCGTCACCAAATAGGGACAATTCGTTTCTTCACTACTGAAGAGCACGAAGCGTTTTCATTCTCAATGGAAGGAGAATACATATGAAGTCAAGGAAGGCATCTATCAGCCTGATCATCCTTATGGTACTGTCAACCGTTTTCGCAGCCTGTGGTAGCGGGAGCAGTAGCAACAATAACACAGTGACATACATGACATGGGAAAGTACCACCACGAATGCGGCAATTGATACCGCCATGAAAAAGTTTACCGATAAGAGCATCTCGATATCAAGGCTGGGATCACCCAGCAGCGATTATGATCAAAAAATTTCGTCCATGATTCAAGCGCATAGCTTACCAGATTTCTTCTGGTGTGGAAACGACGAGGAACAAAATTGGGGCCAGGAAGGTATTCTGTATGACTGGTCTACCTACATTAATAAGACAGATGGAGGTTTTAATAAAAACAATTTTGCTCCAGTATCATTACAGAACTGGTATACTGCGGATAAGTCAAAGCTCTATGGCCTGCCAACGCTGATGAATACCTATGGTTACTTTTATAATGAAACGTTGCTCAAAGCCTCAAATGTCCCTCTTCCAACCACTGGTTGGACATATAACGACCTCTTCTCAGCCGCCAAAGCGCTGACAAAAATGAATGGCAATAAAGTAACGCAATATGGCGCTTACGCTGGTCCGTATACTGATCCGTTTTTGCTGGGCATCTATGCAGCATCAGCAGGAGGCTCAACCTTTACTGATCGTATTGTTGCCCCGACAAAAGTCATCGCCGATACACAGTTTACCACTGGATTAGAGAAATATATCAGTGCGATTAAGGCGGGAAATTTTACATCCCCTCTCTATACGATCAGTGATACGAATGCGGCCTTCCTGGCTGGAAAGCTCCCGTTGCTCTGGGGTGGACAATGGAGTGCAGCCACGTTTCTTACCTCCAATCCTTCGTTCAAGATCGGGTTTGCGCCCATGCCGACGGCTGACAAACCGGTACAGTTATATGATGCAGTTGGCATTTGTTCCCCCAGTACGATTTCAAATCCTGACGCAGTTTGGAAAGTGATGACCTACCTGGAGACTCAGGGATGGAAAGATATTCTGGCAGGCTCGCCAGTTGCTCCAGCCGCCTACCAGCCAGCATCCTCGACTTATTATGCAACCTTGAAGGCCAAAGGAATGAGTTCAATTGCCGACACCGTAAACTATATTCTCAATACACCAACAAAAGGAGCAATTCGTTTCATGGCCCCCTGGTCAACGAAAGCCAATGATGTCATCACAGCCAACTGGAACGATCTATTAACCGGCAAAAAGCCAGTTCATCCCACACTTGAGAATATGGTCAAGCAGATTAACAGTATCATTGCACAAAACAATTAGCATGCTTGCATGACATCCTACGTACAAAGAAAGCAGGAAACCGCAAGGAATGGCCTGGGTTTCCTGCGATCGAAATTCACGTAAACCAGCACAGCGGAGACGCACCTGGCGATAATCCTATTAATAGGGACTATCGTCCGACATCTTTCCGTTTCAGAAAAATGCCAATCACCAACGTTAACAGCACGATCGTGACAGCCAATGCCCCCCAGGACAACAGAAGACGATCGATTGCATCCTGCTGACTGTAAATTGAGTACAGGGTCCCCTGATACGTATAGCCATTGCCAAACAACTTATCCCCCCCGGTCGTATTGGCATGCATACCAAGAATAGTACCAAGAGCTGTCATAGCCCAACGTGTTGGAAAAACCACCGCCAGAATCTGCGTGAACCAATCTTTCAGAGCCAGGATCGCCCCTGAAAAAATGACCTGTGGAATAAGAATGATCGGCACAAAACTAATAGCGCGATCAGTATTGGGGACGATAGCAGATATAGTCAGACCAATCATCAAGCCAGCCAGTGAAGTCAATGCCAGTGTAATATAGGTCTCCAGGAGAGGAGGCAGAAAGACGCCTTGATGCAGCGGCTCCCCCAATTCCATCACCAGGACAAGTACGGCACTTTGCAGCAAACAAAACACTCCCAGCACACCGATTTTCGAGAACATATAGGGCAGAATGCCGAGATTAACGGCTCGTTCGCGCCTATAAATGGCGGCTTCTTTGACGATTTCGCGTGCTCCATTAATACAACCAAACAACACCGTAGCAAAGGCCATAATAAACAAAGCCTTCTGAGCATCTATCCCCATCCCTGGAACAAGGAAGCTCTGCAACGCCTGCTCGACGCCTCCCTGACTATGCGCAAAAGCCTGGCCTTGCGGATCTGTCTGCAAAAACGTTGCGACTACCTGGCAATTCACCTGGACACCCTGGCCTGCTTTCTGCGGCAGGGACAAAGGACCAGAAGCGGTCATAATCTGAGTAGTACACTGTACAAGCTTATTTCCGTCAAAGATACCTGAACCTACCTCAAAACGCAGCATCAGTACAAGGAGGGTAGCAATAATGGGAGCCTGCAAAATCAGAATGAGTAAGTTTCCTGTATCATTCTTGAGCAACTCCATATAGCGAGTCGAGAGCAACACAAATTGAGACCAACCCTGACCTCTTGGCTTCCTTTTGAGCTGCCTCGTGGCCGCGTGACTGATCGCCACTGGTGCTTGCATTTGTTGTACTGGCTCCTGTCGCAAGGGCTCAGCCACATAACGTTGGTAATCGGGCGAATTCAGAAAGCGCCTTGCTGCCTGAGCAGGAACATCTATCTCGCCTGGAACTGGCTCCAACGTGCTATAGATCTCAGCAAAATCAGTCTTTTCAAAGAAGATTTTTGCCTCGTTCGGCGGACCAAAGTAGGCCAGTCGCCCACCCTGAGCCATAAAGCAGACATAATCGCAAGTATTGATATTATTGGTCGCGTGTGTCACCAGGACGACCGTGCGTCCTCTATCCGCCAGACGGCGCAGCAGTACCATCATTTTACGATCTAAACCTGGATCCAGGCCAGATGTAGGTTCATCCAAAAAGAAAATTCCCGGATTAGCCAACAGCTCAAGCGCAATTGACACGCGTTTACGCTGTCCGCCAGAAAGTTTGCTCACCAGCAACGAACGACGATCCGTCATCTCCACATCGTCAAGGACCTCATCAATACGCCACTGGATCTGCTCCTTTGAGAAATCGCCTGGCAGACGCAAGCGGGCGGCATAATAAAGTGCTCTATCCACAGTCAGATCCCGATGCACAATGTCATCCTGGGGGACATAGCCAAGCTGCGTACTGAATGCTGCGAGATTGCGATAATAGTCCACCCCGTTATAGAGGACGCTCCCCTGCTGAGCAGGACGCAAGCCGTTGATGGCATCCATCAGTGTTGATTTGCCCGCTCCTGATCCACCCACAATAGCCACAAATTTCCGAGGAGGAATGACCAGAGAGATATCATCGAGCAGAATCACGTCGTTGTTACCGTTTTTTTTCAGATTCAAGGCATCAATGCGAATATGAGCGCTCTCATCATACTGCTTCAATTCTGTACCCGTATAAATGAGAAGATAGGGTCCGATACGAATCTCATCCCCGCTGTGCAGCAACTGGCTGCTCACCCGCTCTTTATTCAGATAGACATGATTCGTACTATTGTTATCGATCACACGATACCCTTCAGGCACCTTTTCTAACACTGCATGGTGACTTGAAACCTGGGGATGGTTGAGGACAACTGTATTCGTTTCAACGCGCCCGATAGTTACACGCTCGCCATTTAAAGGAACGGGACGCAACTCTGGTAACGCTTCACTTTCTTGTCCATGCCCATCGCTATAGGCAAGAGTAATCAGAGTCCCATGCTCATCGCCAATGCGGAAGATATCCCCATTGCTCAGCTGCTTACGCAACGGCTGATCTCCAAGGATATGTTGTCCCTGATACCACAATCCATTCAGGGTTCGTTCACGTGATGGATGGGGATGAATCAGGAATAATGCATTGCCTTCCCGGACAATCTGAGCATGTCGGGACGAAACAGTTGGCTCCTTGATCACAATATCATTGCCATCATCGCGTCCAATGCTTATGGAGGCTTTATCCAGTCCATGCTTCCGCACATCACTATGAATATTACTGCTCACAGTTAATGTGGCTACACGTTGTGTATCTAATGGGGCCAGGACAGTATCGGTGGGATTAATACCAGAAGGTATATTGGGTGGCAACCTGATCGTATTTAAATCAGAGATTCTGGCTTGCTCCGTCGTCTTGACCTCTTCTTCCGCCCGCTTGCCATATTCTATGTTCTGAGGCGTGGTACGCTGTTGCACTTCCGACGCAGTCACCTGGAGTTGGAAAACAAAGCGAATCGTCCCACCAAGGCCAACCACACAATTGTCTTGCAGTGTGCCTTGCGTCTTTACAGGTCGCTTATCAATCGTCACAGAGCTACTTTGTGAAAGGTTTTCTATGTTCCATACACCATTACTCTGAGAGAGATTTGCATGTTGCCTGGAGACGGAAGGATCTGCAATGATAATATCGTTCTGCTTCCCACGTCCAAATGACGTGCTGGCTTTCTCGATCACGATATTTTGATCTGCAAGCGGGCCGCTGATAAAATGAATGGTCGCAATACTGCGCGGCGACCCTTCCTTTTGCATAGTTTTCCCTCATGCGCATAAAACAAAGCTGAGCCAGTTCCTATAATTCATATTTACCAATATGCTGAGGAACTTAGCTCATAGGCCATTTCTCCTTGAATGCGTTTACACATCTCGCGATCTCAACCTGACCATAATATACATGAGAAGAGATTTAAATGTCAAGGTAGAACACAAACAAAATGCATTATTAATTGCAAATTACACTATATACATATCTCTTCTCAGTATTTTTTAAATGCCTATCTTCTGCCCATCACCTTGCAGTCAACGTTTTGCTGCCCGGATGGGTCTCTTTACGTATATATTTCCCAACAGCGCGCTTAAAATCGCCAGAGCTGAATTTCTTCGCGAGACGAACCACATATCCCTTGCCGACATCCCTCTGTTCAGAGGTATACAGCTTACGAATCATAGCTTCATCATATATACCTTCATATAAAACCGGAACTGGCGTGATACTGAGCAACTCAAAATATTCCATGGTTTCACTCCAGGGCAAGCATTCATTCATATCATTCCATACAGAAAACCCCATAAAGTAGGATGGAAGATACTCATACTTCATAGAATGCTTTGTCCAGAGATCCTCGCCACAGATGCGCCAGGTCGCCGGTATATCGTGCGCGAAACCGGACCAAAAATCTTTCACCGGGTAACGCGTTGAATGAGAAATACTATCGATTCTCCTGGCATGGATGTCATC
Source organism: Dictyobacter sp. Z7_2 (assembly GCF_057551105.1). NCBI lineage: Bacteria > Bacillati > Chloroflexota > Ktedonobacteria > Ktedonobacterales > Dictyobacteraceae > Dictyobacter > Dictyobacter sp. Z7_2. The sequence goes on along the minus strand of NZ_BAAJPE010000002.1, from coordinate 5,328,271 downwards.
CCGGTACATAGTGATATTCTCACCATCCATCTTCTCCGTAATAACGACACGTTCGCCAGTAAACTGTGACGTTGATTCCATTATCTTATCGTCGTCATCCACACCATCTGACCAGGGTAAGTGATAGGTACGCGGATACATCATTGTTTCAGTAAAAACGCTAAGATGATGCTTGAGTACTTTCTGTACGCTTTCATCATAAAACAACTCTCCCCTGCTCCGACAACCATGAGGCAATAGCATATTGCCCCATTTGTCATATTCTTGATCGGCATAAAAATGCTCGGGAAGTATCACATGTACGATACCACATCGGCGTCGTACTTCACCTGTAGATATGTCAGTTCGCTCACAATCCAAATGATGTTCCTCGCAAACTGAAGCACCGTTCTCCAGATAATAGCCTCCATCACCCCATAGTCGTCGCTCTACGATATGATGAGCATCCTTGGCTTGCCTGGCACAGAACACGCACCTATACCTATCTCGCTGGAAAACGGCTTCGCGAAATTCATCCCTGGTCAATAACTGTTCCTGACTCATTGCTCCTGCTTGACTCCAATAGCTTGATTGATCTCCCAGAGGTTACCTTCTGGGTCCGCAAAATATGCCGTACGCAATCCCCAGGACTGGTCGGCCGGAGGACTGAAAACCGTGACACCTTTTGCTTTAAGATTTTCGTATACAGCGTCAACATCCTCAACACCAGCAGCCAGAAATCCGCGAGGGCCGCCATTTATTTTCAGATTGCGTTCCTCCTCACCAATCATATGTGCTGCCACTGAAATATCCAGCAACAGAAAATACATATCTCCCAGTAAGAACCCAGCCGTCCCGGCATCACTATCCTGTACCTGAAAACCAAGCACATCGCGATAAAACAGCGCACATTTAGCCAGATCTTGTACGAATAGCACTGTTGCAGCAAGTTTATGAAACATTGTTTCCACCTCTTATTTATTAGACGTTTTACACATGAAAGATCAGTGATTATTAAAAGAAGTATAAAATAGCAGCCGAAAAGAAACTTCTCCAATCTGCTCTTGTCCGCCTTTCACCATGAGAAGATGCCTACCTGTTAACCAGGCATGAAGAGGTTATGAAAGCATGGATTGATCCACACCGTGGCGTCATTCAGTTCTCTGATGGGGATGCCCCTCGCCGGGATTTCGCGAGATCAGAGGGAGGTGGAGAAGAGATGGTCACCATGCAGCTTTCGCAAGCCACAAAAAATCATCCTCCATTGCGTAGCAGGAACGCAATGGAGGATACTCAGATCAGGCTTTCAAGAAAGCCAGCAGATCAGCATTAAACTTATCTTTGAGAGTCGTCGTGAGGCCATGAGGCGCTCCCGGATAGACTTTCAGGGTCGCACCCTTGATGATCTTGGAGGAGAGCAGGCCAGCAGCGCCGATCGGCACTATCTGATCGTCATCTCCATGGATCACCAACGTCGGAACATCAAACTTCTTGAGATCCTCCGTAAAGTCCGTCTCGGAGAAAGCCTTAATACAATCGAAAGCGCCTTTGAGGCCCACCTGCATCGACCAGAGCCAGAACATATCTCGCACGCCCTGCGACACCTGAGAATCGGGCCGATTAGCCCCATAGAAAGGAGCACTGAGATCCTTGTAGAATTGCGAGCGATCACCTAAGACGCTTGCCCGGAGGCCATCAAAGACATCGATGGGCAGACCACCCGGATTCGCCTCCGTCTTGAGCATCAACGGAGGCACCGCCCCCACCAGCACCGCCTTGGCCACCCGCGACGTGCCGTGACGACCGATATAACGTGCCACCTCGCCACCGCCGGTGGAATGGCCCACCATAACCGCATTCTTCAGATCGAGCGTCTCAAAGAGCGTCGAGAGATCATCAGCATAGGTATCCATATTGTTGCCATCCCATGGCTGACTGGAGCGGCCGTGTCCGCGACGATCATGAGCGATCGCACGATAGCCATGAGATGCCACGAAGTTCATCTGCTCATCCCACGCATCGCCATTGAGAGGCCACCCATGACTGAAGACGACGGGCTGTCCGGTTGCATTCCCCCAATCCTTAAAATAGATCCTGGTGCCATCCTGCGTCGTAATCGTGCCCCCATTCGAGGGATGATCTGCAGTAAAACTCATCGTACATTCCTTTCGCTAACTCGAGAGAGCAAAACATAACAAAGTTTATTGTATCACAAAGAAATAAATTCTACTTATCCTATGCTTCTGCTTAAAATACCGATGCAGTCTCTCACTCAACATTCTAAGGTATTGCCGCGTAATACAGACATCTATCACATAGCAGGAATATTTCTCTTGATCTAGTTCTCCATATGCACATTGATAAATATATTTGTAATGTAGTATACTCAATTATATAAAATCAATGATGAGCAGAGAAGATATCATTCTTTCCATGTAGATCGTATGCTTTACTGATTGCAATAGAAAAGGGCAGAGAAGATGGACGAAGCCACAACTAGATTCTATTTTGAGCGCTCGCTTCCTTTGCGTTACCGTCCGCATCCAACGAGTGAAGCGAGATCCACACCCTTTGAAGGAGCCTTAGACAAAAGCAGGAGCTGGCCCACAGGAACAACCTTGTATGTGACCTTTATGGATGGCGATCCGCGTGTACACAAAAAAGTAGAGGCTTATGCTCAACAATGGAGCCAATATGCGAATATCACATTTGTCTTTGGCCATCATGAGCCCTCCCAGGTAGATCAGATACGTATTTCGTTCAAGGGTAAAATATCATCATCTTATATTGGGACAGACTGCGAGAGAATCCCTAAAAATCTGCCAACCATGAAGTTCGGCTGGCTCTACCCCGACTCTCGCGATGAGATATATTCAGCCGTTGTGCTTCACGAATTCGGTCACGCCCTTGGCATGATCCATGAGCATCAAAGCCCAATCACCGCTATCCAGTGGAACAAACCTGTTGTCATCAATTACTTTAAGTCTCTGGACCCTCCCTGGTCCGAAGCCGATGTCGAGAGCAATGTCTTTTATCGCTACACTACAGGCCAAACCCAATTTGAAGAGTTTGATCCTCACTCAATCATGGTCTATCGCATCAATCCTGGCTGGACATTGAACGGCTGGGGGGTGATGGAGAACAGCGTCCTTTCGCAAGGTGACAAAGATTTCATTCGTAAATATTATCCATAACCGCACCTTTCGCTATCAGTCCCGACAGACTATCTACCCCTGTACATCATTCGTCGTAGCCATTCAATCAGCGCTCATAATTTTTATCGGTCATCAACTCTAAAGGAGGAAAACAATGCGTCTCCTTAGAAACAGACTATCGCCAGCTCAACTTCTACAATTTCAACAAGCTTTGATGCATGCATTCAATTCCACTAGCTTTGATAATATGCTGCAATTATATACAGGACACCAGCGCGAACAGCTCTACTTTGGCAACAACGATATGCCTGATCGCGTCCTTGGTATCATCAATGCATTTGAAGATCGAAGTTGGACTTCCGACCTCCTGCTCGGCGCTCTACGCGCTCGTCCTGATGATCTTGATTTACAAGATTTTGCCAGACTGTTTGGCCTGGGATATACCAACTATCCCAAGAAAAAGTTTGAACAGATCATCAATGAGGCGCACAGTATGCTCGATGTCAACCTCTGGGTGACAAATCTGACACAAATTATTCCACGCATATGCCGCATCACCTATGCTTCTGGCAGTCGAAGCTTCTCTGGCACTGGTTTCCTCGTCGCCCCCGCTGTTGTAATGACAAACTTTCACATCATGGAGGAAGTCTTTACGCATCCAAATCTGGCTTCAAAAGTTCGACTCACATTTGATTTCAAAGAGACTCTCGATGGCAGTACTATATTTGCCGGGGCTCGCTACGAACTCGCACAGGATTGGTATCTCTTCCACAGCACATACAGTAATGCCGATACATTACCTTATCCGGCCGATCCGGAGCCTGAACAACTGGACTATGCTCTTTTACACGTCGATGGCACACCTGGCAATGATCAGATCAGTAATGTGCCAAATACTTCACGTGGCTGGATATCATTACCTGAGGAGGAACACGATTTTGTTCCTCAGACCACGATTTCTATCTTACAGTATCCCGGTATTCCCAATTTGATGCTTGCCATCGAGACCAACGGCATCATGGAAACCAATCAAAGTCTGACACGTGTGCGCTATACGACTAACACCCAGCCCGGCTCATCCGGCTCTCCTTGCTTCAATGCCGACTGGAATTTGATCGCGCTCCATCATTGTGGCGACTCCAATTATGAACAGTTCAATAAACCGCAGTACAACCAGGGGATTCCCATCGAGAAAATCTACTACCACCTGAAAAAGTACGACAAACTGGCCCTCCTGAATACCTGAAGCTTCAACCTTGAAAATGAGGTCTCTGAAGGATGTTTTTAAATCAACCACAATTTCAGCAGCTAGAGGAGGCATTCAATGATGCCTTTACAACGCATGCAAAACTTCTTCAACTGGCTATCTTCACCTGGAGCCAGACGCTTGATCAGCTAGGTATTCAAGGAGACGACACTTGCCAGCTAGTTTCTTTGCTCCTCCATCAAGCCGAAAAAGATCTTAAAATGGGAGACTTAATTAACTCTGCCATACACATTTTATCGCAAGAGGGAGATTTACAGAGTGAACGATTCATAGGTATCCGTGATCAACTTCTACTAGCCATCAGCTGGCACGAAAAGCAGAACCCTTTGACAACGTGTTATCTGCGCCAGGGAAAGGTCATGCTTGATCGTAATGAACTACGCACATTCATCGGGAATTTGTTGAAACGTGACGGCAAACGCATCCTCATCGTAGATGGACAACGCTATAGCGGAAAATCACATAGCTGGGAATTGATTCATTATTTAGAGACCTTCTATAACTTTTTCAAAGCAGTTTTGATCGACCTTGATCGCCTATCACATTCGCAGATGCAAGCCAATGATCTGGGAAGTATGATGGTAAGTCAAATGGGCCTGGACCCCCACAGAGGTGGCATCCCTGTAGAGCAAGAACATTGGGTACAGTACTTCGTCGACTGGCTGATTGGACAACTCAACAAGAGCGACATTGTCTATTGGATTGTGATTGATAGTTTTCCAGAGAAACTTTTATCTCCTCGTACTCAGGATCTTATCAATGCATTAGCCAGTAGCATCGACAAACAACTGGATAAATTAAGGCTTATCCTCTTAAGTTATCAGGATCACGATACTTTAAATCTGATTATTCCCGGGCGTATCGAATATGAATTTATCCAGCCCATTGAAGCCAAAGATCTACTTCCTTTTTTTCGCACTCTCTACCTGCAGCGCCATCGCACACAGCACATTCCCTATGAAAACGAACAAATCGTAAAATCTGCACAGATGGTCTGGCGCCAGGTTGATCCAGAGCACCCACAGAGACTTCGTTTACTTGAACAAGTTGCCAGTGTTGAAGCACAAAGAATACTCGATCCCCCTCTTCCTATCCAGGAAGAACAACAACTCTTGAAAGAAATGGAGCAACAGCTCTATGCCCTGGATCTTAGTTATGATCCATCTTCCGCACCACTCCCCCCCATCACTCACTATGGCTCCTATCACCAGGCCGCCGCAGTGCTCTCATTCTTCTATCTGGCAACGCTTAACCCGGTTCCCGGCATATCCGATCACGAAAATAGACAAGACGTACTTAAGAATTGCAAGTCATTGCCTGATCAGCACAATCACGATCTTTGGATGTTACAGCCAGAAATACGGAAAGACGTGCTTCAGCAGATGAAAAGTCGTAAAGCTCTTCAGCATGCTCTCACCGCCAACCAACCACTTCCCGACAATCCAGTACAGCAGATGTTATCTGCCTACATTACAGGCGATGCTCCTCCCATCTCCAAACAGGATCTATCACAGGTTGCGGCCTCCTTTCAAGTGGTCAATTGGCTAGATGGCGTGATTCCCGATCTCCCCGCCAGAGACACTATTCAACAAAGACAACAATGGCTAGGCCTGCTCCAACCATTCCACGAGCTTGCCGGAGAAAATTTCCGTGGACGGCAACAAGAGCTATCTATGTTGTACACCTATCTTGGGATACCTCCTGTGTTATTCCACGACACGACGCTTCAACTGCCCATCACCACCACCAACACCAGCCAGAACATCGCGCCAACCATTTACGGACCTGGTGGCGTTGGTAAATCAACTCTGCTGGCCCACCTCATCCTTGAAAACGCCCTGGGAACTGACAAACCACACTTCCCATGGTCGTACGTTGACTTCGAGCGCCCTGGGATACGCATCGAAGAACCCCTTACGATTCTCATTGAGGCCACCCGTCAGCTCGGGATTCTCTATCCTGAATCACAACAATCTTGCGATAAAGTACGCGATACCATGCGTCATCAGATTATCAAATACGAACTCCATCGCAGCACCTATGAATCAAGAGCCGGAGACAACTTTGCCCATCAGATAAAAAATGACTGGTGGCGCTACTCAAGAGATTTTGCTCATTTATTACATAATCTTCACGCTAACTCAGATTCCCCATTCCTCCTGGTACTTGATACTCTTGAGCGAGTTCAACACCACAGCAGCGTCGTCATTACCAGCCTCTGCTCGTTCCTGACCACTTTGAAACATGCACTTCCTTCATTAAAGACTATTTTTGTGGGACGCGCTCCCCTGACAGGAACACTAGACTTCCCAACAACTCCCTATGAATTAAAGGGCTTTGATGCCGAGACCGCACAAGTGTATCTGGAAAATGAAACTCACGGGCTACTCGACTCAGATCAGGCTAGAGAAATTATTAGCAAGCTGAAGCCTCATCTTCTCCCCCTCACCTTGAAACTTATGGTTCTGTACCTCAAAAAAAGTGATCGGACTACTATTGAGCAGATGATACAAGATAATCTGCTAGTGATGCATTTTGAGGAAAGCAGTCTACAAGAACGGCTCCTTCTTCGCATTCTCGGTCATATCCACGACCACAATATCCATAAACTTGTCTATCCTGGCTTCGTCCTACGCTTTGTTACACCCGCATTGATCCGCTATGTCCTGGCAACACCTTGTGGTATTACACTTGAACATCCTGACGATGAACAACGACTCTTCACAATACTACAAGAGGATGAATCGCTTGTGGAGATGAAAGACGGCTCCCTCTATCATAGACCAGAGCTTCGTGCGATTATGCTCAAAAGAATTCATCACAATGACCAACAGCAAGCGCGGCTAATCTCAGAGGCCGCTGTCCTCTATTACGAACAGCAGGAAGGGGTTAGCGCACGCGCCGAAGAGCTTTATCATCGTTTGTTGCTACGACAGCCCATCGCGATGCTCAATCAACGCTGGATTGACGATAATCATATCGAGGATCTCCTCTCCAATGCGCTTGATGAACTTACAGGTCATGAGAAAATATGGCTTGCATCTCACCTGGGTGTATACCTCTCGCCAGACCAACGCCATCAAGCCGATCAGGAGAGTTGGGAACGGGATACAGAACAGCGCACACGAGAGTATCTACGACACGATAATGCACAGGATGCCATTACTCTCTTACGAGAGCGTCCAGAACGTACCGCAAATAGTCCACTCTACGAGTTGCAAGCGCAGGCATATGAGCTTCGGCAAAAATGGGAGGACGCCATCGCAGTTCTCACCACTGGCATATTATCCGTCACCTCCAGCCGCCTCGCGGGTGCCCTACGTCTTCACATTGCACGACTGGAAACGCGCCGTCTGGATATCCCGGCAGCCCGCAAATATCTAGACGACGCTGAAAAGCTCTTCATTTCGCAAAAAAAAAATACGCTCTTTTTATTAGAGATCGGGCTGCAACGCCTTGGACTGGATAGAGTTGAACGCAAAATTTCTCCTACGACGTCCAAAGAACAACTTTATCTGTTATTTCGCCAGTTATCCTCTGAGCAAATCACCGCCCAGCCAGTCCTGATGGGATGGTTTGCGGGAGAATTGGGCAAAGATTTTATTGATGCCACAGCTCGCATCATACAATTGACCGGACTCTATACAGAAAGAATGACCGCCTGGCGCTCCTTAGCACGTGCCTTGATCTCCTGGGAACGAGATCTCATTGATCACGAGCAATGGTCCAAAGGAGTTTTTGCACGCCTCCTTGGTCTCGCCGACACAACCAGCTCAGCCGAGAACTGGACTGCCTATCTACAAGAAAACGATGCCAGCATGCTTGCACAATCTATCTCAAAGCTCTTAGACAGTCAGGCTGCGCCACCACTCCCTGTCTTCGATGCTTTGATCGACATTTTAAGCGAACGTGCCTGGACTGGTCCTAATCCTATCGCAATTGTCCAGCCGATGAGCAATCGTCTCTCCATACCGGAGCAAAGGATCACTCCTGAGCCCGGGCTCTCAATGCCACCACAAGACCAATCTTCCAGCACACACAAAGGTTTCAATCTGGGAAAGTTAACTCCCTCACAACGTTCCCAATTTAGAGATAGCCTATTGAATGCCTTTTCCTCACCAATTGATTTAAGAAGCATGCTAGCATTCAGACTAAATATGAACCTGGATGCGCTCTCTCTTAGCAATAATTATCACGATATTGTGAACGATCTCGTTGAGCAAGCCATTGCTCGCGGTTGGGAGGCTCAAATGCTGGCAGCAGCTCTTGACGCGAATCCTGGAAATCCTTCTTTGCGTACCTTTGCAGAGCAATTTGGTCTTGTCGCCAGCATTTCATCTTTTCGATCCGAGGAACTGCACACAAGCGAGCAGCAACCTGAAGAAGGGAGTAGTGCTTTTACAGATAGAACTCAGATAGACTCTTTACTGGGGCATCTCGAAACACAGATTTGCCGCATAGAAATCGAGCATCAATTTCAAGGAACTGGCTTCCTGATAGGCCCTGACATCCTCTTGACGAGCTATCACACGATCGAACGCATCATCAAGAGAGAGGTACCCTCGCAGCAGATGCTTCTACGCTTTGATGACAGAGTCCTTACAGACAATGAGGCTGTCAGTACTGGCACCATTTATCATTTGGCCGATAACTGGCTGATTGACTATAGCTCTGAGCCGCAACTCGATTTTGTTCTGTGCCGCATTTCCGGTGCCCCCGGCAACGAGCCCATTGGAGGTGAGCAATCTGAGCCTGCTGCCCCTCCTCGCGGATGGATCATACCTGCGACATCGCCGCCCGCGATGATTATTGATGCACCACTCTTCATCTTGTACTATCCAGCACATGGGCCATTGCAAATCAGTCATCATCCGCATGGCATTGTAAGCCTGAATAAAGCCGGCATACGCCTCTCCCATCGCGTTCACACAGCATTAGGATCATCTGGTGCTCCTTGTTTTAATCAAAATTGGGAACTTATCGCCATGCAGCAAGGGAAGCCTGACATACAGCATAATACACCTACCCAGACAGCCATCCCCATCATCGCCATCCTATCACTACTGAATCAACACCAAACATTTTCGCTCACCCCGTTACCAGATATTGATACAAACTTGAGCCAGTTAAGACAAAATGTACATCTCCGTCTCGATACAGCCATACAAGCAATCACACAGATCCGCACGCCTTTTTCTACGAGAATGTATATCTCCCCCAAACAAAAAGTAGAGAGTGCTAAGGCTATGCAGACTGTCAAAAATATCCTGCTCGACCTTCGTCAATACCTGGATGATATCCTCCTCAATCCCAACACCTCACTCCCTGATTACATCATTCAACATTACCCAGCCAGTATCAACCAGATAAATACCGCCATCGCAGAGACTTCTGTCTCTGTTTCCACATTTACCATCGATAACGAAGATCGACAACTCATACAAAGACAAACAGAAGATCTCATCAAAAACTTGAAAAGTATTGAGAGTTTGATATCGGGCCTGGAAAATACGTCTTAATGAATATGTCGATAAATGAATCATGGACCATTTCGAGGACACATGACTTTTATCAAGTAGGTCGGGCCAAAGTGAGAGTGGTTTGCATTATCAAATGGATTGTGCCACATGCCAGACTCCAAAGCTGGTTTGCTCGATCGTATTGCTCTCCGATATAGAATTTATGACATCAAGACTGCTCCATCCGATATCAAATTTACTATTTATCTGGACAGCCTCAATGAAATGTTCTTTATGCTTCAAACGCTACTTATTAGAGAGCACGATCTCTCTACTATTGAAGAGGGTTTAAGAATGATTGAAGAGGGTTTCTACCGCTTCCTGCAAGGAAAAGATCATATCAATATTGACTTAAATGACCATATAAGCGAACTAAACGAAGTTATAGCTCAATTTCAAACAGCAAGGGTATTAAAGGATCAAAGTGATCTATATTACTTGGCATTACAACTATCACGCCACCATATCTATATATTATGCGAAAATCTACGAACGCCAATCCGATTTTTACCACGCAAGCCCAGGAAAACAAACTTGGATGATTTTAAGCCCAAAATCAAAAAGATATATGATATTGTGAATGAATGGCCTTCAATAAATAATGAAATTGAAACTATAAAAAACGATTTTATCAAGCTTGACAATATTTTTTATAGTTTTCTTGATAGAAAGAAGCAGCCTTCGCCTTCGGGGATTGATTTCCACAAAGAGATATTTAAATTTTTTCAAGTACGGGCACATCTTGAAAGTATCTGGACCGCTACAAAGAATACGGATCAATATTTTCGACAAATACTCAAGTGCAAGTATGCAACGTTCCAGTTGCTCGAAGCGTTACTGTATGAATGGCCTTGAAAATTCATACTTTTTAAGGCATACTTGAAATAGCAATTTTTGTATGACATCTGGAAATGGGGTACCCTATGTCAGACAGAACGATATCCACCGCCGAGAACGAGCAGGAAATTGCCACCCTCCTCTATCTCAACACTTTCTATAACCAGATACAAGATCAAGTAGAAAATATCACTGATCTGCGCCTTTCCTTACAAGAAAAAGGTGTGCCATTTCGAGGGCAAGGAAATATTCGTCCGATCCAATGCCAAGTAGCTGTCACTCTCCTTGAAGAGATCGGCGCACACCTACAATCTATTTATCGCATTTTTCATACCGACGTGTATAGTCTTCCCATTGCCATCATTATTATTCGCTATCGCTTATTAGCGCCCATCAATCTTATCAATGAGCAAGTATGCCAACTAATTGATCTCATTGACACTTTTCGTATTGATTGTATGACGCCCTCTACTCAGACACGTAAGCAACGTGAAAACATTTCCCTTGCATTTGACCTATTACTCACACAACTCCGCTCACTCCTATCTCAATTCATAGGCACTAAATCAGAAGCCCGCACCATCACACTCGATCTCATCAAACAACAATAGGTGTAAAACAGCATATATTTTTTATCAGTCAGGTCCTCTTGTTCTCACAATCGTTGTTCACGTCGTATTCTACACAGGCACAGTTGTAGATCATTTCTGTACAATCCAGTTTAGAAACGCCTGGATCGCCTTGACGAGTGCCTCGGGAGAATTATAATTCACATCGTGTGCTGCATGCTCAAGCACCACCAACGTCCCTTGAGGCAACAGGGACGTCACCTGCTCCACCCAAACTTGAGGAACAATCGTATCGCGCGAGCCCCGTACCACGAGTGTTGGAATATCCATATGAGGCAAGCTAGCTTCTATTTTATCCTGGAGTCCATAGCGCAGAGTTGCCGCAGAGCGGCGCAAGCCAATATCCAGCGCATCGAGGAGCACGATAGGATAGAGCGAGAATGGTTCGAAGAGTATATTCAGGAGCCAGCGTCCAATTTCTTGATGTGCGGTACGTGCCTGAGCGTCCATGGTAGGACTGACAAGGATCGCGGCTTGAATCCTTGCTGGATAGCGCATCGCAAAACGTGCAATGACCTGACAGCCCAGCGAATTGCCAAGCAGGATAGCCTGTGGAATTCCGACCAGAGTCATCCAGGTCGCCAGAGTATCGGCCATCTCATCTAAATCCTGATAATGATCTGGCTTGCCACTTTTGCCGAAGCCCGGCAAATCGGGCACATACACCTGATAATCGGCCGCCAATCGCTGAGCCGTTGGCATCAAATAGCGACTGGACACAATCAATCCATGCACCATCACGATCACCGGACGCTCGGATGCGCTTTGTTCGCGTGGAACACGATAACGCAAGGAATAACCAGCCATCTGTGTCCACTTGCTTTCCATTATTTTTTTAATCCGTCTCATGTGCTTAGACACGAAAGCTGGCAGCAAAGAGACTCACCATCCGGAATAAACAAAAGCCAGCGGACTGTTTTCCCTGATAACGTGTCCATTCAACAGGAGCAACTAATCAAAAGACAGAGCATCAGAAAATCGACACTAAAAAGCGTCCAGGTAAGAGACGCCCGCGTGAGCTATCAGATGCTGGGTGAAGGAGAGCCAGTGATCCTCGTGCACGGCCTCTCAGGCTCTATGCGCTGGTGGAGTCGTAACGTGCAAGCGCTCGCGCAGGATCATCGGGTCTACCTGATCGACCTGCCCGGATTTGGCACCATGCGCCGCATACATACGCGCTTTGCGCTCGTCAACGTCGCACATTGGCTGCTGGCCTGGATGGAGGCTGTCGAGTTACCCAGAGCGGATTTCGTGGGACACTCCATGGGAGGATACATCTGTATCTGGATTGCTGCTCATCGTCCCGAAGTAGTCAATCGCCTGGTCCTGATTTCGCCCGCCGTCCTGACGCATATCCACAGCATCTGGGGCTATACCCTGCCGCTACTCACAGCTATCCGTTACATCAAGCGAGGTTTTTTCTGGATTCTGGCATACGATGCCCTGCGGGCTGGACCGCTCACCTTATTGCGGGCCGCCAATGATCTGCTCTCCATCGACGCTGAAGAAGAGATCGCCAACATCAAGGCTCCCACGCTCCTCATCTGGGGAGAAAATGATACCATGGTGCCGCCATCTGTGGGGCAGATTCTGCACACCCAGATTGATAATTCGCGTCTGGTGATCTTAAAAAATGCCAGCCATGTCAGCATGTATGATCAGCCACAGCAATTCAATCAACTGCTCGCAGAGTTTCTTGCTGCAGAATAACTTCATCCTCTACCTTCCTTGTGACCTTTTTGTGAGATTACTTATCACGGTTGTGATAATCGTGTAACTGCCTTCCCATACAATCTCCATAACACTTATTGTTAGCACCCGATCAGGGAGAGTTTTTTATGGACGCAGTTACACTCGCACGTCTTCAATTCGGTATTACAACCGTGTATCATTTTTTCTTTGTGCCACTCACGTTAGGACTGGTTATCCTGGTAGCCGTGATGGAAAGCATCTACGTTGCAAGCGGCAACGAGGACTACAAGCGCATGGCGCGTTTCTGGGGACGTTTATTTTTGATCAACTTCGCCATGGGAGTGGTCACAGGTATTGTCCAGGAATTCCAATTTGGCATGAACTGGTCCACCTACTCACGCTTCGTCGGCGATATCTTTGGAGCGCCGCTCGCCGTTGAAGCCTTGCTAGCCTTCTTCATGGAATCGACCTTCCTGGGTATCTGGATCTTCGGCTGGGAACGTCTCTCGAAGCGCTGGCATCTCACCATGATCTGGCTGGTTGTACTGGGCTCGCATCTTTCGGCCTTCTGGATCTTAGCCGCCAACTCATTTATGCAAGAGCCCGTCGGTTACGTGCTGCGCAACGGCCGCGCAGAGATGACCAATTTTTTCGCTCTCTTAACGAACCCCAACCTCTGGGTACAGTTCCCGCACGTCATACTCGGTGGATGGGCCACTGGTGCCTTCTTTATCGTAGGGATCAGCGCCTATCACCTTATCAAAAAGACTGGCAGCATGGACCTATTCCGTCGCTCTCTCCACATCGGGCTGGCCGTCGCGGTCGCCAGCAGCTTCCTTGTAGCCATGGATGGGCATGAACAGGCCCAACATATGGTACAGGTACAGCCCATGAAGATGGCTGCCGCCGAAGCGCTCTGGAACAGTCAGGCCCCGGCCTCCTTCTCCTTATTCACCATTGGCAGCCTGGATGGTACCAGCGACGTCTTCTCGCTCCGTGTGCCATACCTGCTCAGCGTCCTCTCCTATAACAACGTGACCGGAAAGGTCGAAGGCATCAACCAACTGCAAGCGCAATACGTCAAAGAATACGGCCCTGGTGACTATGTACCGCCCGTGCCTGTTGTCTACTGGACCTTCCGTATCATGGTTGGTGCTGGCATGTTAATGATCCTGCTCTCGCTACTCGGACTCTTCTTTGTCTGGAGACGCAATCTTGACAAGCAGCGCTGGTTCCTCTGGACGCTTGTTGTCGGCATCTCCTTACCTTACCTGGCCAATGCCGCTGGCTGGATCATGACCGAGGTCGGCCGACAGCCCTGGATCGTCTTTGGACTGCTCAAGACCGGTTCAGCGGCCTCGCCCAACGTCGGAGTCGCATCGGTCTTGATCTCGCTCATAGTATTCACACTCCTCTATGGCGGCCTGGCTGTCGTGGATAGCTTTCTACTGATCAAATATGCGAAAGAAGACATTTCCAATCAGGACGTTCCCGAAGAAAGTGCTCTGCTTGAAAATGACACTCTATCCGAAGTCTACTAATTGACAAAAAGAGGAAGATGATGAATCTCAACATAATCTGGTTTATCTTAATTGTAGTTCTATTCCTGGGTTTCTTTTTCCTGGAAGGCTTCGACTTCGGAGTTGGCATGCTCTTACCCTTTCTGGGCAAGACCGAGAAGGAACGCGGCATGATCATCAATACCATCGGACCTTTCTGGGACGGTAATGAGGTCTGGCTCATCACCGCTGGCGGTGCCATGTTTGCCGCCTTTCCCAACTGGTACGCAACGATGTTCAGTGGCTTTTATCTCGCATTACTGCTTATGCTTGTCGCCCTCATCCTAAGAGGAGTCGCCTTTGAATTTCGGCATCGAGATCCGCGTCCGGCCTGGCGATCCTTCTGGGACTGGATGATCTTCGTTGGAAGCCTGATACCCAGTCTACTCTGGGGAGTCGCCATTGCCAACTTGATTGAAGGTGTCCCCATCGACGCCCATATGAATTACACAGGAGGCTTCTTTAACCTGCTCAACCCATTCGCGCTCCTGGGTGGACTGGCCTTCATCGCCATCTTCGCTTTACACGGAGCCATCTTCCTGACGCTCAAGACAGAGGGAGAGCTACTGGAACGTGCCCAGAACATCGCGCGCACCATCTGGTTCCCAGTAGTCATCCTGATTGCCGCCTTTGTCGGCAGCGGATACTTTGTCACCAGCGCCTTCAACCGCCTGGGAATTGATCCAGGCATAGCCCCGTTAGGAGCAGGCATGGCCCTTCTCGTCAGTGGCTGGCTCATTCAGACCAAACATTTTGGCTGGGCCTTTCTCATGACCGGCATCACGATAGCGCTCTCAGCCGTCACCATCGGAATGGCCCTATTCCCCAACGTGATGATCTCCAGCCTCAACCCAGCCTGGAGCCTAAACATTTACAACGCATCATCGAGCCCATACACATTAACCGTCATGAGCATCATAGCGATCACCCTGGTACCATTCGTGCTCGCCTATCAGATCTGGAACTACTGGGTCTTCCGGCAACGCATCGGCCACAAATCGCCCAGCGTTGCTCACAAATAAACCGATGTAATACTCCGTCAACGGTCATCGCACCGATCTCTCATCTGAGATATGCACCTCATGGGGTGAGACGCCCACCGACGTAGCGGCGCGGCTCCGCCGTGCTGTCTGTGACTCGTCCGACCATGCTCCTCATGAGGTTCCATTGCACAATCTTCCCACCGTGGAGCGTCTTGTTGGCGTTGCTTCCATCGGCACGTGGGACGGTGTCGTGCGTCCAGTGACAGCACGGCGGAGCCGCGCCGCTACGTCGGTGGGCGTCTCACCCCACGACTTCACGGATCTGTTTTGGGAACATATCTCCTCTGAGACAGAGGCGTGATGATCTTTGGCAGAGTAGTAGCGGCGCGGCTCCGCCGTGCTGTCTGTGACTCGTACGACCACGCTCCCCATGGGGTTCCATTGCGCGATCTTCCTGCCATAGAGCGTTGCGTCCATTAGCACATGAAACTCCGCCGTACTATCTGTGACTCGTCTGCTTCGGCCTGAGTGCATCTCTCAGGAGCCTCCATCGGCAAGGAGCCCAAGAGAGACCTCCCACAGTTTCTGTGCGGTATCCGGATCAATCGCCCACTGCTTAACGCCATCACTATTCTTGAACAAGTCGGCATCATTCGACACAGTATAGGCCTCCTGGCAGTCGGTAAGATAATGACCGCCAGTGTGGGCGAATTCGGGAGCGACTGCCGCCACGAGAGTAGTCGCGGCACCTTGCGCGACCGTCTTGTAGACGAAGACCCCCGAGGCTTCGGCCTCAGCCAGATAATCTTTTTGTTTCTGTGTAAAATCTCTTTGCAGCCCGGTAGCGACGCCGCCAGGATTAACAGTGTTGGCGACAATGCCATCGACGGCCCAGCGACGTGTAGCTTCGACAGAGAATAACGCATCGGCGGTCTTCGACTGTGCGTAGGCCTCCTGCGGATCGTACACGCGTCGTTCGAAGTGGATATCGTCGAACACGATCGGCGACCGCATATGTGACGTGGAGCTAACAACTACGATACGTGCCTCACCTCGCTCGCGGGAACCAGCGGCGAGAGCGTCATGCAATCCGAGGCTCAGGGAGAAGTGACCAAGGTAATTCGTAGCGAATTGCAGTTCCCAGCCTTCCACAGTTCTGACCAACGTACTTGGAATGATCCCCGCGTTATTGATCAGCAGATGCAGTGGGCCATTCCAGTTCTGGACAAAGCTAGCGATCGAAGCCTGATTGGCGAGATCCAGGGCGACGACGCGCACACGCTCATTCCTGGTCGACGTCTTAATATCCTCAGCAGCCTTCGCGCCAGCATCGGCATTGCGAACCGCGAGCGTTACCTCCGCGCCAGAGCTGGCGAGTGCGCGAGCGGTCTCAAGGCCAATACCCGACGAGGCTCCAGTAATGATGGCACGAACACTCGTGAGATCGAGGCCTGCCACGACATCCCCAGCAGTACTTGTGGTATTGAATCGAGTCGTGATAAGTGCATTGGGTGTTGACATAAAAATCTCCTGAAGAAACATAACAAAGAGAACCAAAAAGTCAGGGATGCATCGTTTATACTCTAGCCTCTTGTCTATCCAGAGTATAAACTATAGAGTCGAGTCTACAGTCAAGACTTTTTGAAGAGATCTTCCTACTTAAACTTGACAAGTGAACCGTTTCTAGGCACAATACGCTTATCGCGTCTTTTGATGCCCATCCTACAGCAAGACATTTTCGCAGGCCGTTGCGGCATCCGAGGGACGAGATTTGAGTAGCACGCGCAATCATTGCAGCACTGATCAGATAGATTTTTATATCATTTGAGGATTATATGTTACTTTCACCAGAGATTTTTTGTGCCGCCTGCGGAGCAGCGAATAGTCCTAAAAATAGTCATTGTTTCGCCTGTCGTCAGCCGCTTCAGGCCTCCAGGACCCCAGCAGAAGCGCAACAGCAATTGTTGCGCAAAAGATATCACCTGCTCAACCGTCTGGGGCAAGGAGGCATGGGATCGGTCTATCGAGCAGAGGATCTAGAGCTGGGAAAGCGCTTGATCGCCATTAAAGAACTGAGTCAACGAGGACTAAAACAGCACGAAGCGTACGAGGCGGAGGAAGCGTTCAAACGCGAGGCGTTACTCCTGGCTGGATTGATGCATCCAAATCTACCACGTATCTATGATAATTTCTCTGAGTCTGGACGCTGGTACCTGGTCATGGACTTCATCGAGGGAGAGACGCTAGAAAAGTACCTGAACCGTAATGGAGGAAAACTTCCCTGGTCAGAGATCTTTGAAATCTGCACACAGATCTGTACTGTCCTGCGTTACCTGCACACGCGTCCGATGCCCATCATCTTCCGCGACCTCAAGCCACTTAACATTATGATCACGCCAAATCGACAGATTTATCTGATTGACTTTGGCATTGCCCGCTTATTCAAGCCCGGGCAGGCCAGGGATACAATCGCCTTCGGTTCACCGGGATATGCAGCTCCCGAACAATACGGCAAAGCGCAGACAGCGCCCAGCGCGGATATCTACAGCCTGGGAGCCATCATCCATCAAATGCTCACGGGCAGGGACCCATCCACCACGCCATTCGCCTTTCCGCGCATCCCCAACATCGCGCCTGAGCTACAAACCCTCATCGACCAGATGCTCGTTCTGGATGCCAACCAACGCCTCTCAGACGCTGAAAAGGTCAAGCAAACATTACAGAGTATCGACGTCTCGCGGGGTAAATCCCCATCCGTAACGGCCAGCATGCCGACGCTATCAGCGACGCCTATCAACACGCCTTCTCGTCAGAGGCCCATGTCCACGCCACCACGCCAGAGGCCCACGCCACAGCTCACGCCGCTACCGCCATCGCTCCCATCCCAGCCCATCGACCTGCAAGCGGTGCCCCTCTTCATTCCCATGGGACCGCCACAGACCTTAGGCAAAGTCATTGGCCTTTACCAGGGGCATATGGACGTCGTCTCCTCGCTCACATGGTCGCCTGATGGTACTCAGATCGCGTCAGCCAGTTACGACAAAACGGTCCAGATCTGGTCTACCAAAAACCGGCAGATGCAAAGGTTTTACCGCAGCCACAGCGGAGCCATTAAAGACATGACCTTTGTTGTCTGGTCACCTCAAGGATCACAGATCGCCTCGACCAGTGACAATGGAGTAATCCAGATCTGGCAAGTCGAGCCGCTACAGACAAAGATCAATTACAAGGACCACAAACATGCCGTGCAAGCACTGGCCTGGTCGCCCGACGGAGTCCACATCGCCTCAGCCAGTCAGAGCACCCTTCTCATCTGGAATCCACTCAACGGTCAAACGCGCATCAGCTTTGACGGTGCATATGGCAATATCCTGACTGTCGCCTGGTCGCCTGATAGCTCCCAGTTAGCACTCGGCTATGACAGCTCCGTTGTACAGATCCTGAAGCTACACCCAAAGGCGGTCACCCTGGAACCCTCCACCATCTACATGGGACATTACCATAACGGAAACGTCACTGCCGCAGGTACATGGCCGACCCACAAAGTCATCTGGTCGCCTGATGGCATCCACATCGCCTCGGCCAGTGCCGACCGCACCATCCAGGTCTGGGATGCCACCAGCAGCAAACGCCAATTCACCTATCGAGGCCATAAAGAAACCATTTACGACCTGGACTGGTCTCCCAATGGAGCATCTATCGCCTCATCCAGCGCTGACGGGACTATCCAAATCTGGAACGCCCAGAACGGAATTCGGCGCTACACCCACGCCAGCCACAATCCGACCGTCTACACCCTCGCCTGGTCACCCGACGGAAACTATATCGCCTCTGGAGCGCATAGTCACATTATGATCTGGCAGGCAACGTCAAAATAGCAGAGAGCACTACTTCGAGGGCGAGCGGCGTGCTTTGCGCGAGATCGGCTCACGCCCGCGTGGTTGCCGGGGACGCGGTCCCGCCTTGATAGTTGGGATACTACGCGTGACGGTTTCATCGGCGGAAAGTGCAATCTTTTCGCCATGATGCTCGATCTGTAACGGTAAATGGCATTCTTGCCCATCCAGGACACGATAGGTAGCTTCCTTCTCCATCACATCGACGCGCAGGTGACAGCCATGGAAGGTGATATGAAAAGCGAAGCGTTCCACGCCCGGAGGCACATGTGGTTTAAAAGAGAGCGTCCCATCGTGGAGGCGCAGACCACCGAAGCCTCCAATCAAAGCCATCCAGCAACCAGCCAGCGACGCGATATGCAATCCATCTTTGACGTTATGCTCCAGATCATTCAGATCCATAAAGATCGACTCGCCCGTATAATCGTAGGCGAGATCGAGCTGGCCCACCTCGGCCGCGATTGCCGCCTGTGCGGGCGCGGAGAGGGAGGAATCGCGTACCGTCAAAGGCTCATAGTAATCAAAGTTCTTAATCTTCTGCTCTTGAGTAAACGCCTCATCGCAAAGCTGCATCGCCAGCACCAGATCGGCCTGTTTCAGCACCTGCTTGCGATAAATATCGAAGTAGTGAAAATGCAGGAACAGAGGATACTGATCAGCGCTTGTATGCTCAAAGTCCCAGCGTTTGTGGGCCGTAAACGCATCGTCTTGGGATGTGACATGACGCTTCTTATCATAAGGGATAAACATTTTGTCTGCCGCCTCGCGCCAGGCGGTCAGCTCGCTGCGCTTAATACCAAGCTCATGAGCTTTTTCTGGATGACGCCGGGCTGAGGAAACTGCTTCACGCAGATTGCGTTGGGCCATCAGGTTTGTATAGACATTATTATCCACAATCGCGCTATACTCATCGGGTCCAGTCACGCCATCGATACAAAACGCATCATCGTTATAGTAGCCAAGGGAGTGCCAGAGACGAGCGGTCTCAGCCAGTAACTCAAGGCCGACCTCCTTTTCAAAGGCCATATCGCCCGTACATTCGATATAGTGCGCGACAGCGTAGGCAATATCAGCATTAATATGAAAGGCGGCCGTGCCTGCGGGCCAGTAGCCAGAACATTCCTCCCCGTTAATAGTACGCCAGGGGAAGGCCGCTCCCTGCAAATTGAACTGCCGAGCGCGTGCGCGTGCCAGTCCCAGCGTCGAATGACGCCAGCGTAGTGCGTCAGCGGCGGCTTGTGGATGGGTCAATGACAGCAGAGGTAGCACAAAGATCTCCGTATCCCAAAATGCGTGTCCATCGTAGCCAGGACCTGTCAGCCCCTTGGCCGGGATCGGACGCCGCTCTCCGCGCGATCCCGCCTGGATCACGTGAAAGAGTGCAAAACGGATCGCCTGTTGAATCTCTGGATCGCCTTCCAGCTCAATATCCGCCCGCTCCCAAAAACCATCCAGATAGCCGCGCTGCTCTTTGAGCAGGCCCTCCCAGCCAGTCAGGCGAGCGGCACTCAAAGCGGCTATCACCTGATCATGAATAGCAGAACGCGAGCGTTGACTTGACCAGCCATAGGCCAGAAACTTAACGATACGTATCCGCTCGCCTGGCTTCAAACGGCAGGTCACAGAAACGCGTGCGAGATCCTGATAGCTTTCTGACTCAACCACAGTATTCTTTGGACCCTTGATATGATGATCCATAGCTGCTCCCATCCGCAGCTTACTGGCCTGAGTCCGATGCACCAGAATCCCGAACGAACCACTCGCCTGATGCTCTTCGCACGTCAGCGGAGATACCTTGAGCGTCCCCGATCGTGGATCGCTCGCGCCGGCTGAAGCCTCTTCATTCGCCACCAATTCTGATTGCACCACGATACGCACCTCAGCATCGACCGCCTCCACCTCATAGCTGATCGCCGCGATCGCTCGCTGTGTGAACGAGACCATACGTGTTGAGGAAACCTTCACCGCCGTCCCCACAGGAGATGTCCAGTGCACATCGCGCCGCAGCAAGCCCGAGCGAAAATCGAGTGCGCGCTTATGACTATGCACCGTGCCATAGCGTACATCGAACGGCTCATCATCCACAAGCAAGCGAATCAGCTTCCCATCCGTCACATTAACAACCGTCTGCCCTGACTCTGGATAGCCAAATCCCCCCTCGGCATACGGCAGGATGCCCGACTCATAAAACGAATTCAGGTACGAGCCCAAAATAGCATGTGGCTCCCCCTCATCGAGATTGCCGCGCAGACCAATATGTCCATTCGAGAGCGAAAAAATGGACTCAGTATGAGCAAGAATATCAAGATGAAGACCTGACTCATGAATTCCCCAGGCATCATTATCAAAAGCGGGATGAGTAATCATCGAAAGTCCTTCCCAAACAACAGGCAGAAGATCAAAAAAAAAATACCCCCAGTATTATAACAATCGTATCACAGATATACTGGTCACTACAGACACGTTGCAGAGCTGCAAAAAGTTGATCCATCCCGACCCCTGTAGATAGTAAAATAACCCAAGGGATGCGCAACGAGAAGAGGCCATCATGTCACGCATCTAAATATCCCAGATGCACGTACAATGGTGTAGCGTCAGGTCTTGGGCCTGATGTCCCTCTCGACGCACGACCGGAACGGCAGTCGGCAAACGCCACGCCCACGTCCAACGGCGACCATTTCGCACCACAGAGGCCGAACCCCAACCGAAGGCAGTTGGCACGTTCGCAGTGGCGCATGTCAACGTATGGAACAGCCTTTAGCGCGCCCTTCTACCCTCCACGCGCGATACAGGCACATCGGGAGAGCTCCTCATTGACATATGAACTCCCCTCAACATACAACTGTTCTATACTGTATAATGGGAAAAGATCATCTCAAACGACACATATACAATTCATATCGACCCATAAGGAGAGCTAGATGTCCATTCTCATCCTGACAGAGACTGAAATCGAGCAATTGCTTCCCATGAGCGACTGTATCGAACTCATGGAGCAAGCGCTTATCGACTTTCAGCGTGGAGACCTCCACCAGCAGCTGCGTACAATCTACATGCCCCCAGAAGCCAACGGGCTACTTGCCTGGATGCCCTCGCATCTCTCAGGAGCAAACGCAGTCTACGGCATGAAAATCATCAGCATCACCCCGGAGAACCCCAAACGTGGCCTGGACAGCCATCAGGGAGCCGTGATACTGATGGATGGTCTGACAGGTGAGATCAAAGCCCTTATGAATGCCTCCGCTATTACCGCCATTCGCACCGCCGCAGTCTCAGCGCTAGCCACACGTCAGCTAGCGCGTAACGACGCACGCACCTTAGCCATCATCGGAACCGGCGTCCAGGCTTACCGACACCTTGAAGCCATCGCGCTGGTCCGCTCACTAGAACGCGTCCAGATCGCAGGGAGAACATCAGAGAGCGCCCATCAGTTTGTTCAGAGAGTGCAAGAGGATTTTCCCTTCCCCATAGAAGCAGCAGAAGGAGCAGAAGAGGCGATCCGCGGAGCCGATATAGTCGTGACAGCGACCAGCGCCCGCGAACCAGTGCTACACCGTGACTGGCTGGCACCGGGGACACATCTCAACGTCATCGGAGCCAGTCGCCCGACGCATCGCGAAATTGACAGCGCCACCCTTGCGGAAGCCAGACTCATCGTGGATAGCAAAGAATCGCTCAAAAACGAAGCCGGAGAATATCTTCTGGCCCTGGAACAGGGAATCATCCAACCAGCTCACATCAAAGCCGAACTAGGCGAAGTCCTGCTTCGCGCCATCCCGGGACGAACCTCCAACGACGAAATCACCCTTTTCCGATCCCTTGGTCTTGCCATCGAAGATATCGCAGCAGCTCAATATCTGCTAGAACGTGCCCACACCACAGGTAAAGGTACAACCGTAGCATTCTAGCTATCGACGCCTCATTGTTGAGAAGGAAAATCAACATCGTCCAAAGAAATCAGGCCGCTCTTGAACGCATAGATCACGGCCTGCGTGCGATGGGCCAATTGGAGCTTTGTCAGGATATTCCCGACGTGTCTTTTCACCGTTTCGTCGCTCACCACCAGGATCTGTGCAATCTCCTGATTGGTGCGACCTTGCGCCAATTGATGTAGAACCTCCAGCTCGCGCTGCGTGAGCTGTGAATTTTGCTTGCCGCTATGAGTAAGTTCGCTCAAGATCACCCGTGCAATTTCGGAGTCCAGCAGAGATTGTCCGCGTGCGGCTGCATGGATAGCTTCCAGCAGAATTTCCGGATCGGCCTCTTTGCGCACATAGCCAATCGCTCCTGCTCGCAGGGCTGCGACGACCCGTGCATCATTGGCATAACTGGTCAGGACGACAATATTGGCCTGCGGTGCCAGCAAACAGACATGACGAATAGCCTCAATGCCATCCATACCGCCAGGCATATGTAAATCCATAATCACAATATCCGGCACTTGTTGCTCCAGCAACGTCAGCATCTCCTCGCCGCTGGCAGCATCGCCAATCACCTCCAGATCATCGAAGGCTCCCAGAAAACTGCCGAGACCTCGACGCACGATACTATGATCATCAACCAATACAATACTAATTTTTTCCGCCATCTTACTCTCCCGGCAAAGTAGAACCCGGCGACACTTTTTTCCGTTCTGCTGCTTCTTTCCGCCGTTGTCGCAGCCATATGACATTAAATAGAATTGCCAGACCCACGAAAATAAAAACAAAAGCAAAAGGTAATACTTTCAACAGGACCGTAGAGATTTGTTGATGCGAAGAAAATGGCCTCAGCGTCATCACCACAGCCAGCATCACCACAAATAATATGCTCACCGGACGCCGAGTAACGATTATTTTCCGGGCCTCATCGGGAGTCATTAAGCTATACACACGATCATATGTCGCATATTTTCTCCACACATACACCATTAATAGTACAAAAAACAGGACGAAACCAGCTATTTCAAATCCGAGCAACCAGCCTGTATACAGAGGCACATAGACAGTTCCGCCAATAAACAATGTGAGAAGCAACTTCCCCCATAAATCCTCTTCCTTCTGCCGCAATGTCAGCACATCGCGATCCTCATTACCTCGCTGCACGAGCAGCCGCTTCTTATCAACGTGGCCTTGCAGCAGCCCATACAATGATATCAGAACACACGCCACAATGACAATTACGGGTACCTGAATCCATATTTCACTCACCGAAACAAAAAGAATCGCCAGATTTTGGACCGTGCTTCCCATCTGAAAACTCTTTGTCGCGCGTGAGAAAGAACGAGAGAGTTCCTGCTGCACACGCCTCTCATCCTCACGCTGTGCCTGCGTCTGCCTGAACGGTATCATGATGCGCAGCACGGTTCCCTGATCTGGAGTGCTACGCATCTCTATCGTCCCATTGAGAGCCGCCACACGTTCGCGCATATTTGTTAATCCCATTCCGGCATGGACCATCGTGCTATCGAAGCCTTTTCCATTGTCCGAGATGATCAGATATAGGGTACTCTCCGTCTGTTGCAGCTTCACAGAGACCGCCCTGGCACGTGCATGTCGAGCAATATTAGAAAAAGCCTCCTGCACAAGGCGAAAGATCGTCTCTTCTGTCCCCTCTGGAAGCAATTCAGCGGCCGAAATATCGCCAATCGCCAGATCCATCTCGAGTCCACTACGATGCTGAAGCGCTTCAGCCTGGACACGTATCGCATCTGCCAGCTTCGTATTCTCCAGCGGCACCGAGCTCAATTGTTGCAACAGCGCCTGCATCTCCACTTGAGCTTCTTTGACCACGCGCTGAATATCCGAGATAGCGCTATACGCCTGCGAGATATCTTTCTGCCAATACGCTTTCGCCGTAGCCGCGCTGATACTAATACTAAAGAGCTGCTGCTTGATCGAGTCATGCAGATCACGGGCGATACGTTGCCGCTCGGTGAGCGTCGCGGATTCACTTGCTCGCTCTAGATAGTGCCGGCGGATATCAGCCGCCTCTCGCGCTCCCTGAAGGTATATCTGAACACGCCTATCCAGCTCATCCAGCTGGGTAAAAAGCCGCGTCAAAGGCCAGGGAAACGTAGGGAACGTCGCACGTTGCCCATGCATAATCTCTGTTACCGCGCCTGCGACGCGCTGCAATTGATAGGAGAGGTTCGCCGTCAGGAGCAGACCAAAAGCCCCGCCCATAACAACCGCTCCAGCTACAGTTAGCAGCGGATTGGAGCGCAACAGAGGAAAGATAACTACAAGGATCACCGCTATGCCCGCAGTGAAAGCATGCGTGAGAAAGAGCTGCCACAGAACTCCATGCAGCGCAAATCCCTGGGTCATCGGCATCCCCTCTACATCCTGCGCTATTTCTCGACGTATCGTACCCTCTGCCATAATCGCACCCATCCTTCGCTTTGAATTCAACCTCTTGTTAATCTTTTCAAGCATACCATGAATATACGCAAAAAGAATATACCTCTTTTGGGTTATTTCCTCCTGCCACATTTGGGGTGACACAAGATGGAAGCAATGGGGGATGGCAGCAATCATATCTTCAGGTACAGTTACACCATACAAATGAGAAACATACCTGCGCTCCACAACATGGACGCATCTATTCGATACCAAAGTTTTTTCAGGAGGTAAAAAACCTATGACTGAGTACGCCATTGCGGCTGAACATCTCTCGCGATCCTTCAAGGACATCGCCGCCGTCGACGATCTCTCGCTACACATTCCCACAGGCACAGTGTTTGGTTTTCTGGGAGCAAATGGAGCGGGCAAAACAACGACGATTCACATGCTCTTAGGACTCCTGGAGCCTACAGCCGGAGACGCCCATGTGCTTGGTTTCGATATCAGGACACAGGCCAGCGCCATTCGTGAACGCAGCGGTGCATTACTTGAATTCAACGGGCTCTACGAACGTATGAATGCTGAAGATAATCTGTCCTTCTACGGACGCATCAATCACATGCCACGCAACGAGCGCCAGGCGCGCATCAAAGAACTGCTCACGAATCTGGATCTTTGGGAGCGCCGCCACAACATCGTAGGCACCTGGAGCCGTGGCATGAAGCAAAAGCTCGCACTGGCGCGTACCTTACTCCATCGACCGGCGCTCGTCTTTCTTGATGAGCCCACCGCTGGCCTGGACCCTTTGGCAGCCGCGACCTTAAACAAAGAGCTTCTCAATCTTGTCAAACAAGAAGGCATGACAGTCTTCCTGAATACGCATAACCTTGCCGATGCTGAGAAGTATTGCGATCAGGTAGGAGTTATCCACAAGGGAAGATTGCGAGCGGCCGGTAACCCAGATGAATTACGCCTCAAGCTCAGCGGCACCCAGATAGAAATTTTGGGCTCATCGTTCAACGACCGTATGATCGAAAAACTCCGCCAGCAGCACGGCATCGCGGCAGTAGAGCAGCAAGAGAACCGCCTGTTACTCAAGCTCGACGGTACCAATGAAGTCGCGCCATTCGTGAACCTCATCGTGCAAGAAGGTGGCATTGTTGAAGAAGTGCATAGAGAGAATGGAAGCCTGGAAGAAGTTTTTATGACACTAATGAAAGCTTAAAAGAATTTTTATAACACTAATGGAGGATTTATCATGTTAGATGTTTGGGCTGTTTATTGGAAAGAATGTAAAGAACTTTTTTCACAGGGAAAAAGACAAACCCTCATGCGCTTAGTATCGATTGCCATCATCGGCATCTGGTTCCCCATCCAAACAGGGGCACAATGGTTACAACTGTCATTCATCTTTATGATGCTCATCTCATTTCTTCCGGCCCTCATCGTGCCGACCTTCATCGCCGATGTTTTTGCGGGAGAGCGTGAACGACATACATTAGAGACCCTTCTGGCCAGTCGTCTCTCAAACTGGAGCATTGTAGCCGGGAAAGGAGCTGCAGTCGTAACCCTCGCGTGGGGAGCGACTCTTGCCTGCATACTCATCAGCTTCGTCGCAACCAACATCTACATAGGAGCCCATCCCTGGACTTTTTATCCACCCGATCACTTGCTGGCGATCGTGCTCCTGAGCCTGACGATCTCCATCTTAGCCGTCATGTTAGGCATCTTAATATCCCTGCATGCAAAAACAGTGCGACAGGCGCAGCAAACGCTTGCCTACGGCATCATCATATTAGGAGTTATTGCAGGTTTTCTCCTCACCCAGATCTCCAACCTTCCCTTTATGAACCAGCTCCAGGGATTAAATGGTGTCGAAATACTCTTCCTTGCCTCTCCCTGCATTATCATAGTTGATATCGCTCTCATGATAGTAATTCTCATACGCTTCCAGCGCTCCCGTCTCATCCTAGACTAAAGTAGTACTCTGTCAAAAGTCATCGCGCCGATGCGGTATCGGTGATGTGTGTCCAAAACAGCTCCAGAAGGCGATGGGGTGAGAGGCTCACCGACGTAGCGGCGCGGCTCCGCCGTGCTGTCTGTGACTCGTCCGACCACGCTCCCCATGGGGTTCCATTGCGGGATCTTCCCACCGTGGATCGTCTCGTCTGCGTTGCTTTCAGATGCACATGGGACGTGTTCGTGCGGGAAGTGACAGCACGGCGGAGCCGCGCCGCTACGTCGGCGAGCCTGAGCGCCTGGTTCAAGGGGCCATCCTCCTTTGCCACGCAACGTCCCTCTGTGTTTTGACAGAGCAGTAGCGTCGCACGCTCGCGTGCGATGTCCCACTCGACGTACGATCAGGCACGCCAGCCTGCGACGCTACACAAACGGGTCACCAGTTCAACAATGCGCCGCCAGCGCAGCATTACGAACAAAGGGTTGCGGATGACATTGTTGATAATGTGGAATCACAAAAATGACATCATCGGACGCATCATTCGCCGCATTTTTATCTCCCACGGTAGCAATCGAAGCATGAGTTATCAGAGCTGGCGGAGCATCACTTGTCAACTGTCCCATTATATAGATCGTCGAAAGCTCCTCTCCTGGTGCAATCGGATACGCCCCCACATAGATCGCCTGCAAGATAGTTGGTCCTTGTTTTGAAGTCAAAGAATAGCGCCATCCTGGACCAGCCTGCACATAAACATCCCGCAGCCCGACAGGAATAGTATAGGTCAGAGCAACAGAAGAAGGCTTCGTCACTGGAGCGGCCCCCGGATTATTTATCGCCACCAGCGCATACGTAACCGACTGATCATTAAAGAAGCGCGGCCCACCAGCATTTGTCAGAGTCACGCCCATATCAGGAGTTGGCACCGTAATATTCACTGAATCTATTGCCATATCATTATCTGGATTCAAATCGCCCAGAGTGGTCACAGTAGCCGTACTGGTCAACACAGGAACGCCATCGGCCAGGGTACCGGTAATCGTGAGTGGAGGAAGACTCTCATCTACATCCAATGGATACGGGCCAGTATACCTCGCAATGATAGCAGTAGGGCTACTCGTAGCACTCGTCTCGCTCAACCAGCCAGAGCCAGCCACATTGATATTCGTCAGGCCCAGTGGAATAATAATTTTCACATTGATAGAATCAGGTGTCGTAATCGCGGTAGCCCCAACATTACAGACGACAGCCTTATACGTCAATACCTGACCAACGGTAGCGGTGTCGCCCCCCTGATGAGTCAAAGTAACCAACGTATCAAACGATGGAGGCACTGGTGTCGGTGTTGATGTTGGTGTCGGCGTCGGTGTTGGTGTCGGCGTCGGTGTTGGTGTCGGCGTCGGTGTTGGTGTCGGCGTCGGTGTTGGTGTCGGTGTCGGCGGTAGATCCACTTCTACCGTATAATTTGACGTATCGTTCTGCGCATTCTGGTCGCCATCAGTGGTTACATGTGCGCTCGTAGTGAAATCCGGAGCCGCATACATATTTAATTCACCACTTATAATCAAAGCTGACGGCAGACACCTACCCGTAGGCAAAGGATAACTCCCCACATAGTTTGCAGTGATCTCTACGGGACTGGTCGTATTCGAAATTGGAGCAATCGTCCAATCAGTGCCTGTTGCGGTAATATTCTGCCATCCGATGGGGATATGAATAGTCGTGACAATCGAATTTGGACTTGTCACCGGATCAGCAACCCTGGTATTGCATACATTAGCGGAATAGGTTAACCTATCGCCCACACTGAACAGACTCCCCCTTGTCCCCACAGGTTTCCACGAAATGGTAGTATCGGGACCATTCAACGCAGCCTTTGCATGTGAAAGCTTCTCTGTGCCTGTAAAGACAGAGGCATGAGTGCTTGTAGCTTCACGCGGGGACCCAGCCGCACTGGCATAAACGGTCCAGAGACTTCCCTGAAGAAGCGCGCACAGAAAAAGTGCACGTACAAACGAAAAAGGCTGCACAAAAGAAAGTCTTTTGCCATTAGGCTGATTGCGAGCAGACATTTGACGCATCATAATAAATCTCGACTTTCAAAAAGAAAATTCATCACAGGGATAAAGCACAGTACTCCATCGTGGCACGATAGAGTACTGCCCGGCATTGGAGTCAAAGGTTTGGATTGCCACCGGTCAGAGGCAACCCTGGATAGTGGCTTCCTTGAGACGAAGACGAGTGATGATGCGATGCACTATCATCATGATCAGAATGATGGTGGTTCTGATCAGAATAATGGGTATCTTGACAATCATCATCGTTCTGATCATGGTGTGCATCGCAATGATGATGATGGTGCGAGCCAGCGTGCCCATGCGCAGAACTTTCCATTCCTACCAGGATAGCATCCTGTGCCTGATTGTTCGTAAAATTATCATCTCCGAACGCATTCACCACCGCATCAACGGTCACGGTTGGATACGCGCTCGCCGCCAGGACACCTCTAAAGATGATCGGTGACAACACACTGCCAGCATTAATGGGATACGGTCCAATGTAGGTCGCAGTCAAATAGGCCGGGCCAACTAATGGATTCCCATTTCCTTGTACTGTCCAATATGCGGACGGAAGATACGTCAGGCGCGTCAGGCCGAGAGGAAGCACGATATTGACCGTTAGCTGATGAGATGAGTCGAGGGAACCACTGAGAGCTGTGACAACCGCCTTATACGTCACTGGCTGACCGACCAGAAAACCAGGGCTGGCATAATGAGTCAAAGCAATCGCGAAATCCAAAGATGCAGCCGGGGATGGTGTCCCCAGGGCGGCCGGTGTCAGCGATGGTACTGGTGGAACGGCGTGTATAGATAACGGTGTAGCTGTCCCTATGACAACATTCGGCGTTGCAGTAGGCTCAATCGCTGGCACCGTAGGAATCGCCAGTGGAGTTGCCGTTGGCACTGGTTCAAGAACCGCTGGTACCGTGGCGATAACTGTCGGCATCGGTGTTGGAGTAGGAGTCGGCGTCGCTGTGGGTGTCGGACTGGGAGTCGGCGTCGGCGTGGGTGGTAGATCCACCTCCACAGTATCCAACGATGTGTCATTGCCTGCATCTATATCCCCTAAAGTTTTCACCGTGATACTCGTCGTAAAGTCTGGAGCCGCATCAGCGGTCAAATCGCCACTGACAAGCAGACCAGAGTCCAGACACCGGCCGGTGGAAAGAGGATAGAGGCCCATGTAAGCTGCTTTTATCACCACAGGACTGGTCGTACTGGTGATTGGAGCAATCGTCCAATCCGCACCGCTTGCAGTAATATTGGTCCACCCCATAGGGACACTGATACTCACAGTGATTGAATTAGGTATCACCACAGGCTCTGCGGTCCTTTCATCGCACACCTTTCCATAATAGGTCAACCTATCGCCCACGTGCCAGATAGAACTATCATCGATATTCGTTTTGCGCCATGACGCCGTCGTATCTGGTGGCGTCAGCGCGGAGAGAGAAGAGCGTATTGAGCGCCCATCTGGACGTAACAGGCCCGCATTGATATTTTTATCGGCACGCCCAACCGCATAACTGCGCCCAGTTGTAACGCCAGGAGATGTTGTATATAACAAGCTTTGAAATACCATACAAAGAAAGAGGGTGCCCACAAATGATACTGATCGTATTCCACGCCACCTGGCACCATGAGAAACAGATTGAGGCATCAGATAAATCCTTTCTCGACCCAAGAGAAATAATATCTAAAACAGTGAAAAAGATTGATAGCTCTATTGTGGCAGTAAGGAACCGCACAAATAGGAATGGGGCGGATACAATAACACCATATTAAGTATAAGAAAAGATATACAAATAGACGCAAATATATCATTTAAACTATTCAAAATAAAATACGACACATACATATAAATTGTCATAGAATAGCCCCCTGAGAATATGTCCATGCAAGGGATATTTTTTACGCAATAATCAGACTTACACCTCCAGTCGAACATGCAAGACCCGCTATACAGCTGACATCTGAAGCCGATATTGTTGTGAGCCCATTTGTACATGGAGATCGGGCAATGATATTCGTATCTAATGTGATCGCTCCATTACGAGCATAAAGACTTCCATTCGATACTGCTCCTGTCGTAACGGTAATCGAGGCAAGTGCAAGGATACTTCCAGTAAAATGGGTATTTGTTCCCACTGTTGCAGAACTGCCTACTTGCCAGAAGGTATTACATGCTTGAGCATTATTAATCAGTGTCACACTAGCATTGCTCGCTGTAGTAAGAGTGCTTCCTATCTGGAAGTAAAAAGCGCTTGTAGACTTATTCTGACCATCGAGGATAAGATGTCCAGTCAATTGAGCCGAAGAGGAGAAACAGTACACTCCAGGTACGAGAGTCCGACTGCCAAGATCCTGACCTGTCAAATCAACGTCACAGGTACGAGCAGCGACATTCGCATATGCAGCCGTCGCATCATCCTGTGCTTGCGCGGCTACGGCATCTGAGGCATGCCTTGTTCCAACGTTAACGCCAGGCGGGAAACCAGTTATTGCCGTCCCCGGACTCACTCCAAGTTCACCAGACAGCCTCGTCGAGCCCGTATTCGTAACTGTACTACCGCCAAGCACGGCAAACTTGCCAGCGCTTCCAATAATCGTTCCAATAATCGTCACATTTATCGCTCCGATCAAACACGCGACATTAATCGTGCAGGTAGTCGCTGACGTTGACACCTCTGAATGCTTCTTTAAACAGAGCGATTGGATCATTGTATTCTTCTCTAATAGAGTGTTTTTATTTTGTCTTTCACTTTTTATAGTAGTTTTTATCGCTTGAGTGGCTCTTATATGGTAGCGCTGACCCATTACATTAACGTCACAGAAATGTGTCTCTCCCTTCAGATCTGCAGTTTTCACCATATAGGGATGCGCTTGAGCCTGAAGGCGGATGGGAAGTAAAAAAATAAGTGTACAAAAGAGTAGCAATAACATCTTACTTATCAGAGTGAGGCATCTCGTTAACCTGGAAATTCGTTTCATCTCTATCATTCTCCTAAGGAAGAAAGTGTCTCTCCCTGACGATGGAGATCAGCATTATACCCCCATTTGCGACGTGTATTGTCCTAACAACGAATTCAGGACCACTCATAAATAGTATAACTCGGGCAAAATCTTATATTATCAATTTAAAGCATCATAAGTATAAATACTACAAAATCATAGAACTTTAAATTTTTATAAAATTTAGGACACTTGCTACACGTTCTCCATTTTTAGTAGCGCTCTTGATAAGAAAACAAAGGCCAATAGAAGAGCTTCTCCATTTTTCCACCTGCATTACACGGAGATATACATCGGAATGAACGATTTTTTTCTTGTATTAATATATTACTAGAGTATCTATCGTTTTGTGGAGAAAATTGAAGGAATACATAATACTATTTATCCATAAATAGATCAGGAGCTCCAGAAGACTTTTTGTCTTATTAATAAAGGGGAGGAATATCGGCGATGCGAAAACTCAGCAAACTGTGCGTTACATTGATGTTCTGTCTACTCACAAGTTTTTCTATCTTTACAGGAGGGGCCTCCGCACACGTTCAATACTCTATAGGTCAGCAGCACTCAATTCATCGTTGCCACAATCATTGCCATAAAAAAAGACATCCGAGATCACCCATAGACTTCCCTGGCATCCAAGGTTCTACAGGTTTTCCTGGCATCCAGAGGCCCACTGGTTTCCCTGGACTACGAGGTTACGGCCGCTTCCCTGGCCTACAATATCCCAATGGTCTGACTGTCTTACAATATCCTAATGGTCTGACTGCCTTACAATATCCCAATGGTCTGACTGCCTTACAATATCCCAATGGTTTGACTGTCTTACAATATCCCAATGGTTTGCCTGCCTTACAATATCCTAATGGTTTGCCTGCCCTACAAGGCCAAACCGGCATTCCCCAGGGATTACCAGGGCCTCATGGACCTGCAGGGGGAAGTGGACCCGCTGGGCCTATTGGTCCTCCAGGAGCCAATGGAAACAGAGGATTTGCTGGACCCACCGGACCCACCGGACCCACCGGACCCACCGGACCCACCGGACCCACTGGACCCATTGGACCCACCGGACCCACTGGCGCTACCGGCACTGCTGGTGCTACTGGACCTACTGGACCTGCTGGAACGATAGCTGATTTTGCCGATTTTTTTGCACTGATGCCTCCTGACAATGCCGCAACGGTCGCTCCAGGCACGGATGTCAGCTTTCCACAAGATGGTCCTACGAGTGGAACTGCCATTGCGCGTAGCGGTCCTACATCCTTTAACTTAGCAACGATCGGCACCTATCAAGTCATGTTTCAGGTAAGTGTCAGCGAAGCGGGCCAACTACTTGTCACGCTCAATGGTGCTGACCTGGCCTACACAGTGGTTGGACGAGAAACAGGCACCTCTCAGATCGTAGGTGCGGTTCTTGTTACAACCACCACCATCAATTCAATATTAACTATAAGAAACCCGGCAGGCAACGCGGCCGCGCTCACCATCACCCCCCTCGCAGGAGGCACGAGGCCAGTTTCAGCCAATTTGACGATTACACGCCTCGGATAGACGGACGGATGCTGTTCACGTGCTAAGGATCATGTCAGTTTATCAACATCGTATCCTGACATGATCCCTACACCTGAAAACAGATTTATCGACTTAAACAGTGGTCCAGCCAACAACATTGAGTTGCGCCTGAGCGCCAATCCCCTCAAGGCCATCTGCTGCAATGACCTTGGGTTGTCCGCCGCTCAATGAACCCTCCAGGAGCTGGTCGCTTCCCGTGGCCTGAGAACTCCCCACTTTGAATGCATAGGCATTTCCATCGCGTGACACATTGGCCCAGGGATACTCCGAAGAGCTATTTAACATGGTGGAATTGGATGCTTCTGTATAGAGGCGTCGTAGACCCGTGCCATCTGTATTGATCTCCCACAGGCCATTCTGGTTCTGATACTGATCCCCATTCGACACCAGAAACAACAATTTCGTCGAAGTAACAGCCCGTATCTTAGTAATTGCTTGCGTTTCGCTATTATAAAGCGCCCCTATTGTATTCCACTTACCAGTCGAAATATCATGTTGCATACCCTCAATCGTGCTTTTGCCTTGAGTGGAGCTTCCAGCGGCTTCGCTACTACCATCACTGCCGCCGCCCATACCTGTGCACTGACTGGTAAATATCTTACTCTGATCTGTACTGAAACTCAGATCAGAGCAATACGTAGGTATGGCAAATTGACTCCATACCGTGGGCTCTGCCGACGACTGTGTAGGATCAAATGAAATTTGGACAATGTGAGATTGTGATGCAGGATCATAAGCTCCAGTCGTGATACTACGATCAAACATATAGAGTCCCTGATTACCCGCCCAGATAATCGGGCTATACACATGAGAGGTGCCCACATGCAGTTCGATTTTTCCACTGGGAATATTTAGCACATTCAGAGTCGTCGTATTATTAAAAGTACTCTCCATAAAAAACAGAGGCCAATCATCTGACTGCTGATGCGACTCTGAAGAAACCATCAGATTACTTAAAGAGGATGTAGAACAGTAGAGCGTTTGCAAGCCTTTCCCATCAATGCGCACCATCTGGAGCAGTGACCTCGATCCGGCTGCCGCATCATACGCATCAAAGATCACCCACTGCCCATCTCCTGATAACTGCACATTCGAGAGCAGATGAGGAACCGTAATAATCGAATTCGTCTTGCCAGTAAGAGGATTATAGCTCATCAGAGAGCCTGTCTCTCTCCCTATATTCATTCCAGTCGCAGTCGTTGTCCCGGTTGTTGTATATGTATTGGCTGCATAGACGACAACGCTATTTTCTTGTGATGCATAGGACGCCATCACCGCCGCTCGTGCTGTACCATCTGGCGGGCAACTGGTCTGTGTAGGAGGCATCGGAGAGGTAATTGCACCCCGTTGTATCGCGGTCGCGGTGGGAGGCTTCACAGAAGGAACGATCGTATTCGATTGAAAGTGGGCGAATGAGAGCAGAAATGGGCCTGAAAAGATGAGTGCCAGCAATACCAGGATCGCCAGTACGCTATAGAGCAGCCACGGCAGCCTTTTTTTGTGCACAGTCGGCTGAAATGTCTTCTGCGCCGATGTAGAATGAGTTACTGGAAAAGATGATCTTTGAAGCTCTGCTCTCTGCTCAAGCGGCGGCGTGTGTGGTCTCACTCTCAGCGTAGGCGCAGGAGCCGTAGCATTGAGATCCCCATCATCCTTCTGCTGATCTGATGCAGATGCCGGAAGTCTCTCTATCTGTGCCTGGATAGTTGCCATATCTTGTCGTGACGCAGCGCGTAACGCCTCTGCAAAATCTCTTGGACGTTGATAACGCGCTGCTATATCTTTTTCCAGCGCGCGCATAATCACCGCCCCAAGCTGAGGAGAGATGTTCGGATTCGCCTCCGTGATCGGCAGAGGCATATCATTCGTCTGCCTTAAAAGGATATTGAGCACTCCGTCCAATGGACCTGAAACAAAAGGCAGCCTGCCAGTCAACATTTCATAAAGCACCAATCCGAGGCTATAGATATCGCTCTGAGGCTGAACATTTCCCTCAATCTGCTCGGGAGCCATGTAGTAAGGAGTTCCCATCAAAGCGCCATTTGTCTGGGGCAGGTGTGATGCACCGGGTAAACCAATCGCAATCGCAGTCATCTCGCCAGTCATACCTGTCACCTGCTCTTTGACAAGCCCAAAATCGGCCAGTACTGCCGTCTGATCATCTTTAAAGAGAATATTGCCTGGCTTGATATCTCGATGGATCAGCCCTCGCTCATGTGCATATTGGAGCGCATTGAGCAGTTGGAAGCTAAAATGCAGCGCCTCAAAAATGGATAAACAGCCACGCTTCTGGAGTAACTGTTTGAGCGATCCATTGGCAAAATAAGGCATCACCAGATAAGCCAGGCTGTCTTGCTCACCATAATCGTGCACGAGCACGATATTGGGATGATCCAGATGAGCCACAACCTGAGCTTCACGCGTAAAACGATAGAAAAATTCGTGGGTACGCCCCTGGTCTTTCGCAAATTGAAAAACTTTGATCGCCACCTGACGTTGTAAGTGAATATCTTTCGCCAGATAGACGGTAGCCATCCCTCCTTGCTCGATAGGACGGATGATCTGATAATGCCCTATCATCTGCCCGTTCAGGTCTTGCTGCACTGAAAATCCTTTTCTACAGTTACATGGGAAAATACTATAGTAGCATGCATACATGGATATATACGTGCTACTATAGTATTTTTCTCGGTTATTGTAAACAGGTACCCAACGCTACTTTTGGCTTTCTTCTCCTTCATGGCTACCTGCCGCCTTGAGCACCACAACGCTGCCCTGCCCTCCATCGACGCGGATAAAATCACCGCTATGCAAACGCATCGTAGCATCGCCACAGCCAACCACCGCCGGGATACCCAGTTCGCGGGCGACAATCGCGGCATGCGAGAGTGGTGCACCGACATCGGTCACCACAGCCGCCGCCCGAGGAAACAGTGGAGTCCAGCCGACATTTGTCACCGTCGTGACTAGAATCTCGCCGGGCTGCAACAGGTTCCCCTCCTCGACCGTTGTGAGCACACGTGCCCGCCCCTCGACAACGCCAGCCACCCCGGGAAAGCCAGTCACCGTTGTACTTACGGACCGATGTAGATCACTCTGCTCATCAAACACATCGCTGTGCCGCAACGGGTCTGCGGCCCAGGCAAAGGGATCAAAATGCCCGCGGATCAACGTAGGATATGCCGGAAGAGCACGATAGCGTTCATAGGTCAGGCGTCGCGCTGGAACATGCGCCAGCGGCGCCTGATCGCCGCGCAAGACCGCAAGCAGTTCATCAATCGACAAAAAGAACAGCGTATCATCCAGCCCGGTCAGTGTACCGGCCCGCAGCACAAACACGCGCAGCACCCAAAAGGCGCGCATCACCTCCGAGCGAGCCGCCTCGCGTTGATAGAAAACCGCCGTCGCCTTTTCAATCCGCCGCTGCATCCCGGCCACCTTACGTGGATAGCGTTGCTTAAAGCGCGTCCATGCCTCAGCCTGCTCATCCTTCTGACGGCCGAGCAGCGCATGAACATCAATCGGAGCCTCGCGTAAGCCAGCAAGTTGCTGCTCTATCCACGCAGGATCTTCAGCAACGCGAGGAAGTGAGACCTCAAACTCATGTGGACCGCGATGACCATATTGCCGTACAAACGTTGCGCGATCGATCTCGCCGCGCTCCACCTGAGAGAGGCCTATTAGCAGCCCCAGGCTTGCCAGAGGATTGCCTCCGACGCTGAGCCCTGAAAGTAACGCATTCGCATCGGTCTCGCCCACCAACTTGCGTAGATTGCTACGTGCTGTCAAAAGAGAGTTGCGATCTTTCCTCGTCGCGGCCTCCAGCATCGCGCTCGCCTGACGAAAAAAAGGCCCCAACTCGTTCTGCCACAAAGCGACCAATGCATCGATGCCTGATATAGCTTGAATACGGGTCTTCAGCTCCTCGCAGCGAGCGGGCGATGCTACCAGAAAAGCAGGAAGCCCCTTCAAGTTCGCGCTCACCCGTTTGGAGAGGCGCGGCAAGATCGACAGGATAGCCCGCAACAAGTGGAGACGTGCTATCGGCATCAATGGGATCTCCAGGCCAGCAGGCACCTTCCCAAAAGTCTCTTCGACCGTTGCCGTAAGCCGTTTTTTGCCCACACCAAACGCAGCCGCAATCGTCGAGGTTAAACTGAGATTCAGGTAAAAGTGTCCGCCAATATTGCCGATTGGACGATACTCAATGATCCCTTGTGCGAACATCGGCGAAGTCGCCTCAGACATAAATATCTGGATCAGCGACCAGGTACACGGAGTCATCACATCGGGTACAGCCTCGCCCAGATTTCCATTTGTCCACAAAGAGTCGCTTGTCAGACTATCATTCCACACCTCGGTCGCGACATCATTGCCTTGCAAAGTCGTAATTGGGCGAGCCTGCACGATAAAAAATCGCGCATCCTGCATCGCCCACTCGATATCCATCGGCTGATCATACAGCGCCTCGATCCGCGTACCGAGCCGTACCAGCTCAGCCACCTGTGCAGCCGAGAGTACCGCCACGCCACGCCGATCCGCAGGGACAGGTTCTTCATGCGTGCCAGTAGCGCTCCGCACCGTCATCACATCCTTCTGCGCAATCGCCTGACTGGAGATGACTCCACTCGCCTTCTCAACCACAACGGTATCGGGAGTAACCTGACCACTCACGATCGCCTCACCCAATCCCCAGGCTGCATTAATCATCATCTGCTCGCGAGAGCCCGTCAGCGGATGAGCCGTAAAGAGAATCCCTGCTGCATCGGCGGATACCAATGCTTGCACCACTACAGCCAGACGCACATCGTCAGGAGCGATATCATGGCGTGCTCGATAATCAATAGCGCGTGCAGTCCAGAGCGACGCCCAGCACCGCTGCACCGCATCCAGCACCCGAGCCGACCCAGCAATATTCAGATAGCTATCCTGTTGACCGGCAAAAGACAGCTCGGGCAGATCCTCGGCCGTCGCCGAAGAGCGCACTGCCACCGCCAGATCGTCCCCACCGAGATCAGTGTACGCCCGACGGATAGCCGACTCAATCTGCTCGGGCATACGCCCATGCGCAAAAAGCTGACCGATCTGCTTTGACGCCTCACCAAGCGCGGCTGTATCTTGCAGATCAGTCGCAGAGATAGTCGCCAGGATCTGTGCTTGTAACCCATTCTCTTCCACAAAGAGGCGATAGGCAGCTGTCGTGACATAAAACCCCGGAGGCACAGGCAAACCAGCTATGGCCATCTTTGCCAGGGAAGCGCCCTTTCCCCCAACCTGTGACAACGCAGCCAGGACATCATCGAGCGCCAAAACGAGAGCGGCATCCTGTTCATCCCTCAAAGATGAACCCTTCTGAAGACTCATGACGTAATTTCCTTCTGAAACTGCTCCTGTGCAATTTCTATCGCCTGATCCAAATACTTTCGAAAAGAGAGAGAAACGGCCTGTAACTCAGCCGCTTGAGCCGGACCGCCCACCTCAAGCGTACAATGGACCGTCTCGGCCAGCAGATCAGCCAGCTCCTCATCCGAGAGCGTAAACGCGTCCGGCATCAGTGGAGCAATCAAGAAAAAGCCCATAAAAATAGCGCTAAACGTATACATCTGCGCCCGCATACTCAGATCGCTGCGCAACAGACCGGCATCGCGCAGCAGCTCCAGATAGATCTGGAAAGCCATCAACTTCTCCGCGGAAGCAACGCTATTGCGCTCACGCTGAGCCAGTTTCCCCAACACATCGATATCGCTGAGCAGGACCGCCTTCAACAAAGGACGCTGCATCAGCGCCAGCGCCAGATACCTGAGTATCTCCCGCAACATGACACCCGCACCAGAGTCAACATCGAGATGCCGTCTGAGATCCAGCGCCAGCGCCAACTTCTCGCGCCGTATGAGAGCATTAAACAACTCTTCACGCGTCTTCCAGTGCAGATACATCGTCCCCTTCGCCACCCCCGCCTGCCTGGAAACATCATCGAGCGTCATCTTCTGAAAGCCCCAGCGCAGAATCAACTCGGCCGCCGCATCCAGGATGCGCAACGCCCGCTCCTGCCGCCGAGAAACCTCAAGCTCCCTGGCAGACTCTGCATCGCTCCGCGTTGCCAACTAGAGATCTCCTTCTTTCAATTTCATGACCAAATCAACTTATTCAGTCATACCATTACCTACCACAAAGATACTCTGAGACAGAGAAAAAGTCAAGCAGAAAGAGGTCGAGCAAAGCGAAGACCTCGTAGCGTCGCACGCTCGCGTGCGATGTCCCACTCGCCGTACGAGACAGCACAATCGTACGTCCCGTGAGCTCTATCTCTTGCTTTTGCGCACGCCAATGTGATAATCTACGATCTAACTTAAGACGTTATCGTGTAATTGGTGTTCAAGAGGCAAACTAATGGTAAGGGAAAGCAGAGGTGTGACCGATGCCCATCGACATGAGCGAAGAGCAACTAACATTCGATCTTGAGCACGCATCCAGCATCAAATTATTGAAAGCCGACTCGGCAGCACTGATCATCAGCTTCTTGCATCGAGAGTTTAAGCGGGCGCAACGTGTCTCCGTCCCCTACACCGAAATCATCGAGCATCTTGAAGGTTACCTGGAATACCTTCACGAGCAGAAGCCCGGGAGCTATCCCCGTGCACCCCTGTACGACACTTACCTTATCTAACTCTACAGGAACATGAACTCTTTCTACACCTCGCTCAGAACACTATTCGACTGGAGCAGGAGCGCATTCATCATACCTATGCTCTTCAGCACATACAGATCATGCAAAAGAGAAGCAAAAATAGTCCACCAGGACTTATCTAATTGCAGGATTCTACCAATGGGTCAGAATCGAAAAACTGGTTCCTGCCTCTTCTCGGCATGTATGACGAGAAGGAAGTATTTTGCCGCTCCGTCGCTTGGCGGTTTCTTTTTCTTTGAGAGAAATGCTAATGTGTCAGGTTATGACGTGCATGTACATTTAAAAAGAAGAAGGGGAGAGACAAAGATTCTAAAACAACATTTATGGCGTGAAGGGGCAAGGACCAGTTTTTCGATCTGTCTTTTACCCACATCTTTCTTGTGAGAGCCAGAGAGTGTCAATTCCTCTCTTTTTGCCTGTAAAGTTCTTAAATGTAGCACAGGGGTTTTACGCCCCTGTGAGGTCCCATAGCATCAAAGATTCTCTATTGATCATATTGCCAGGAAGGCACTGGGAGCTGAACATGGTACATGAGTGGCATGGGCACCTCACAGGGGCGTAAAACCCATAGGGTGCGAACGTAAGCGATCACGATCTTTTCTTCAAAAATTGCGTGCATGAATTGCACTTCTGTCTTGATATACCGCAAATGTAGCACAGGGGTTTTACGCCCCTGTGAGGTCCCATAGCGTCAAAGATTCTCTATTAATCATATTGCCAGGGAGGCGCTGGGAGCTGAACATGGTACATGAGTGGCATGGGCACCTCACAGGGGCGTAAAACCCATAGGGTGCGAACGTAAGCGATCACGATCTTTTCTTCAAAAATTGCGTGCATGAATTGCACTTCTGTCTTGATATACCGCAAATGTAGCACAGGGGTTTTACGCCCCTGTGAGGTCCCATAGCGTCAAAGATTCTCTATTAATCATATTGCCAGGGAGGCGCTGGGAGCTGAACATGGTACATGAGTGGCATGGGCACCTCACAGGGGCGTAAAACCCCTGTGCTACATTTGCGATATATTCATATGAAAGATGCAAAAAATCATTATTCCATCGCTTGTATTTCTGTTCTGCTGCCCGAGAAAGATGTGGGTAAAAGACAGTTTTTCGATCGCGTCCACTACCCTTCCATGGCGCATGGTTTCCACGTCAGGCCACTTCAGTCACCAGATGAAACACGCTGGAAGGAATGAGTCGGATTCAATGGTCCCGTAATCTATACTCGGCCATCCAAAGCAAACTTACAGAGCGCGAACGGGCGTAATACGAATAGCCTGACTATATTCCTGAGCCATCTGCTCTGGTGTCGACCCAATCCCCTTTATGCCCTCACCATATTTCGCCACATAGACAGGTAAAGTGCTATCGACGATACCAGGAGCCAGCAACTCAGCTGTTCCTTCGATCGTAATCGGATCATCTCCATCATGCGTATTGTCGATCGCCAATAAGACATTCGGATTGTGCTGAATATTGCGTACTTTCTGATTCTTCACTTTGCTAAAAATCAAAATACTCTCGCCATCCCACAAGAACCACACCGTCACCGCCGAAGGGTTCCCATTGGGACGTACCGTATTCAAATAAATAGTCTCATCCTTATATAAGCGCTCATTAATATGAGCATCACGCTCCTTCGTCAAATCGAGAAAAGCCATAAATCGCCACTCCTGTTCTCTAAACAACGACAAATAATTTATCAATATAAGTTCTAACATATCATCATCCAGAACTTATTCCTGTCGATACGCCATGTTACTCACAAATTAGAAAGTCCTGTGATGTGACATATGACCTTCTAAAAAGCCACAAATGCTGCTATAATTAGCGAAAGAAGTGCGATTCTTCATCCCAAAAACATCTCACTTCGGAAAAGCTGTTTTGTAAGAGCACTATCTTATTCTATATAGATACATGTAAACCTGATCTCCATATATAAGGGGAAAATTATGTCACAAGCACAGAAACAAATCAAAGCGTTTAAGATTGGAGCGGCACTCCTTGGCCTACTTGCCAGTATCTACCTGCTGCTCACCAGACGCTCGGCAAAATCAAAGGCGGGCAAGGGCATCAAACAGTACAAGCCTGAGACCACGCCGGACGGCGCGCTCAAGTACTGGACCGCCGAAAAGATGCGTCAGGCCAAACCCGTCGACTTACCACACGCTGATATACACCAGCAAGGAAAAGCGTAGCCGCCGCTTCACATGAGGCTTGATGAAAGAGAGAGTCACTATGCCACGACAGCCCGGACACCTCCCTGCTATCCGAGCGGATAGAATCTTTCTGAGCGTGCTCGCTTGCTCCTACGTGCTATATCTGCTCATGATTGGACGTTTTCTCCTACCCGGCGTCTTCACGCCCGCCAATGCTATCACCGAGCACGCCATTGACGCTTCCGCAAATAGCTCTGTTGCCTACTGGACAACTGACAACATGACCAATGCAACTGTCTTCGACGAGCAGGATACAATCACCTCGAATCTTGTTCAAAAGAGCTCAGATGCAGACATCAGCAAAGGAAAAGCGACCAGGCAAGCGGGAAAAACATCGCGTCAAGAAAGCCAGACGTTTCCCCTCTCAACCGTAGGAAAACTTTTCTTCAGCAACAAGGCCGGACAAAATATGACCTGCTCAGGCACAGCCGTTTTCAGCGCCAACAGCAGCGTTGTTGACACTGCGGGACACTGTCTCTACCACCGGGGCGAATGGATGCAGAACATCATCTTCTGTCCCCTCTACGACAACGGCAACATTCCCTACGGCTGCTGGGCGGCCCGCGACCTCGAGGTCCCATCAGACTGGATTAATGCTCCACCCAACGACTATCATCACGACTTCGGCATAGCCATCGTCGCCGCCAACGGCCAGGGACTCCTCACCAACATTGTCGGTGGGGTAGGATGGGCTTACAATCAATCAGTCGACCAACCATACTACGCCTATGGTTATCCAGCCGCCGGTCACTTCGACGGCCAGACCAGAAAATCCTGCCAGGACTCATCTGGCACCATCTGGCAACACGGTGGAGGCATCGCCATCGCCATCTCGTGCGACATGACCGGCGGCTCCAGTGGTGGCCCCTGGTTTATCAAAATCGGCAACACCTGGTATCTCAACGGACACAACGACTTCATCAACTGGTCGCACCCCGATCACATGTTCTCGCCCTACTACGACGATACCTGGTACGCAATGTATGACAAAGCTCAGCACGCCTGAGATCATCACAATGTAATCAGTGTCGAGCGCAGCAAGGACACCGTAGCGTCGCACGCTCGCGTGCGATGTCCCAGTTTCTCGTACGAGCCTGCAGGACTACGGCGAAATACGTCGGATGCCTGATCATACGTGGTCATGGGACATCGCACTTACCTCGACCCACGCATCATAGGACGCTTGCCCGCCGGGGATACCGGGTACGATATCATTAGCTCTCAGAGAGACAATGGGAGTTCCACTGGTAACGCGATTGACCCCGGCCCAGCCATCGCGCATCCAGACGGTGCCGGGCAAGATATCCTCAGTGACATAGGCATCGGC
Organism: Dictyobacter sp. Z7_2; assembly: GCF_057551105.1. Taxonomy (NCBI): domain Bacteria; kingdom Bacillati; phylum Chloroflexota; class Ktedonobacteria; order Ktedonobacterales; family Dictyobacteraceae; genus Dictyobacter; species Dictyobacter sp. Z7_2. Next base: position 5,283,599 of record NZ_BAAJPE010000002.1, on the reverse strand, counting down.
CTCAAATTGACCACGTTTATTAGCGATCACGATCGGAGTCCCACTGGCGAGATGGCGCTGCTGCGCGTCCTGTGGATGTATCCAGAGTTGCGGGCCAGCATTCGCTTTTGCCAGAGTCGGGAGAGCCTGTCCCTCATCGAAGAAGGAATGGAAAGCCGTCAGAGAGCGTCCCTGACAGAAGCGCAGCGGATACTCATCGCCCGCCGGTACGGTGTAGGATGGTAGGGGAGAAAGCCCGGCCAACCGAGCACGCTCGCTCCAGAACTCGATTTTCCCGGAAGGAGTCGCAAAGCGATGCTCCTGATAGGCGATATGAGAGAGATTATTCTTCAGCCAATATCCTCCATGCTGGCGCAACACTTCTACATTTAGAGGAGCACCAGTCTCCGTTTTTTGCGCGCTCAAGAAAGCATTGACATAATCTTCCTCATCCTGCCAGGGAAAGACGTTATCAAGATTGAGCCTCTGTGCCAGTTCGCTCAGGAGACTGATGCTGGAGCGTGCTTCGCCCTCTGGCCTGAGTGCTTGTTCCATCAAATAGATATGGGTTGCCGTCTGCTTTAGTCCAATCGTCTCTAACCAGGCCGTGCCCGGCAGGACCAGATCGGCGAAGCGTCGGGAAGTGGCATTCATAAAGAGATCATAGGAAACAATCAGCTTGACCTGAGCCAGGCCGCGAGCGAGTTCATTTGCATCGGAAAACGCTGAGAGAAGATTGCTCCCAAGCACCAGCAGCACATCGAGCTGCCCGTTGATCAAAGCCTCAGTGATCGTCGTCATATGACTGGGGATAGCATCCTCATGTGGCATTTTCAGTTTGACATCGGATAACACATCGGCGAATCCCACGCTCTCCGGCGAGGCGCCATGACGCGGCCCCATACCACCGCCAGCGATCCCCAATTGTCCAGTCAACGCGGGCAGACAGGAGATAGCACGAGCGGGCTCCCAGCCATGCTGATGCTTAAACATCGAGCTGCCACCAAGCACAATCATCGCAGGAGACTGAGTCGCGTAGCGTCGTGCCAGATTGCGGATACGCTCCGGCTCAATGCCCGTAATTGTGGATGCCCATTCCGGCGTATACGGCTGAAGATGGGTCACGAACTGTGGAAATCCGAGCGTATAGTTGTCGATAAACGTCTGATCGAACAGTCCTTCCTGCACGATCGTCTGAGCTATAGCCAGAGCCAGAGCGGCATCGGTGCCAGGAGGCAGAAGAAACACCTCATCGGCGTGCCGTGAAGCCTCGGTACGACGTGTATCGATATGGATCACATAGGCACCGCGCTTACGTGCCGCGACCAGATGAGGAGCAAGATCAGGTTGGCTCGCCAGAGTCGCTCCCCAGAGTAGGATCGTCTGCGCATGAGACGCCATATCCTCTTTCGTATTTGTCTTCAGAGTGCCAGTCAGACCCAACCCATACCCACCCATCGCCCAGCAGACAATCGCAGGTATCCACTGCTGAAAACCACCCAGCGAAGCGAAACGACTGAGCAGCGAGCCTCCCATCGGCCCCGACGTCCCCAGACCGTGTCCACGCCAGAGCCCCACGCGCTCCGGACGCGTCTGTTGAATCGCCTCAACCATCATCGCAAAGGCATCGTCCCACGAGCACGCCTCCCAGCGATTCTCGCCGCGCTCGCCCACGCGACGCAGAGGATGCAGTAAGCGCTTCGGATTCTCAAAAATCTCATCTGTCGCCCGCCCCCTGATACACAGAAAACCCCGGCTATCCGGATTCTGTTGATCGCCCTTGAGCGACACCAGCTTATTATCCTCAACCTCGACCTTCATCCCGCACTGCGTCGGCAGACAATTCATCGGACACATGGTTGTAATCTGACGTTTTCCAGCCATAGCTTCATTCTCCCTCCTGCATTGCTAGCTTTTCGCAACTATCTCTAGAATAACAGATGAAAACGCCTTTAGCCAGAAGACACATTGTATCGGGGAATGGCCATTAAAACGCTTCGAGATACAGGATTCCCAGCATCCGTGTCGAGCGAAGCGAAGACCGTGTAGCGTCGCACGCTCGCGTGCGATGTCCCACTCGACATATGATCAGGCCTGCCAGCGTGGTGTACCGGGATGCTGCTACCTCGTACGAACTCCTGGGACATTGTATCCATTGCAGCCCAAATGCACACGCAGGCTTTTCGGACCCACAAATGCGTCTGTTTATACTGCATCGAGAAACAAAACATGAGGTTATAAGTACACTCAAATGCGCACCCGCGGCATTGTTTACACGCCCGCCCTGAATGTATACTCCAGTTATACCAGTCAATCAAGTTACTCAGTAGGTGCACATCAATGAGTGCGGAGCTACTGATCTCGCTTATGATGACATAAAAAAGAAAGAAAGATTTTGTTATGGAGATTAATAAAGCACAGATTTTTTCATTCGCACGACTACTTTTACGTCTTTGTTTGCCTACCGCCATATTCGTTGCGGTCTGTACAGGCATTTTTCTAGCTTTTGGCCAGCTTTTGCAGCTACTTGATCAAAACGCTCCAAATTTTATGCAAAATGGATGGAATTTACTTATCCTATGGCTATCACTCCTCATCTTCTACATCATGTTTGGCATCGCCTTTACCTACATCGCCACCCGCCTGCTTCGTGGTACCTTTGCATCAAAAGAACTACGTGTCCAAAGACGCATGGCCATCCTGGGAGGTCTCCCTTTTTACGCACTCTGGCTATACAGCGTGATGTTGTTTGTTTATGGCATAATTTTTCCCGATGACGTCAATGGTCCAACGGCATTTGCAAGTGTGCTTGGAATCGTAGGTTTCGCGCTTACCTCCATCGGCTACTTGCTTCTGATGCGTTTCTTCATAGGACGCTCTACTGCCGTCGTTGCTCAGCAGTGAAGGAACAATGTATGTAAATTTCGGGTGTAGCATTTCCTCTGGAAAAGTCCACTCTCTGATCAACTATCCGCTAGCTTAATGGCCACTTCGATTTCCCACTTTGTTTTGAGTGGTTGTACCTTGGGATCAGTGAGATAGGTTTCACACCGCGCCCGAAACGCATTACCTCTCTCATCGTCCCATCGATCCCAGACGACGCCGTTGGCCTGACCCCATCCAAGAAGCGCTTTATTGCCGGTCAGGCCATGACCAACATAGACGAGGCTCGCGTAGCGACCTGCCGGAAGCACACCGGGGAGCACCCGTGCATCACCTGGTAATGAGGTGAGCACTGGAATTCCTACTTCAATATGCATTATCCCCATCATATCGATAATGTGATAACGCAAGAAGGGTGGCCCGGCAGGTACCAGATTGTGTTGTTTCAACCAAACGGAGAGTTCTTTGCGCAGATTGTCTGCAATGCTAAACATCCCTTTCATCGGAACTTGCGCTCGTATGCCCAGATAGGGTTTTGCCGGGCGATCATCGATTATGGGCTCACTAACCGTCGTCAACTTGGTACTCCTCCTTTTTTCTAGACACTCTTGTCACAATCAACAGCCTTGCTTCTGCTTGCTATATAAGCTGCTTTTTTTAAGTGGGGTGCTGGCTTTCTTCCCAATCTGCTCCAGCAGTTATGCGCTGTAACCGCTTGATCAGACGTTCCACAGTTCCAGAGCGTTAGTCGTCTGGTCACAGAGCGCGTGGAGGTACATTCATAAAGAAGTATAAGATGTGAATTCAAAAAAACTTCTTCAATCGTGCTTTTCTTGCCATGTCAGATGTAATTTGGGGATTAATCGCCGGTGCCACGTTCCCATTCCTTGATCTTATCTAAAAGATCTTTCACTTGAATTTTTGCACCTTGTTTCATGGCTTGAACTTCCTTGCTATCTTGAGTAGAGCTAGATTAAAGAACACTCGCCCGAAAGGCGTGCAGAATCAGACAATCATTTGCGCAAATTATTCTACCGCCCTGCGTTTCAAAGAGCTATAATTGCTATCAAACAGAGAATCTCTCTCTCTGCTCTGGTAGCAGAGTAGAGGAAGAATGTTCCGCCTGGGAATACCAGGGGAGCAAACAAGGCCAAAAAGGAGCTCAGCACATGCAGAAGCGCACACTTGGAAACCTGAACCTGGAAGTCTCAGCCATCGGGCTTGGTTGCATGAGAATGAGTCATGACGAAAGCCCGCTTCCCAACAAGCAGGAGATGATCGCCCTGATCCGGTCGGCAGTCGAGCGCGGCGTCACCTTCTTCGACACCGCCGAGATCTATGGTCCATTTACCAATGAAGCGCTTGTCGGAGAAGCGCTGGCTCCTGTCCGCGAGCAGGTAGTAATCGCCACCAAGTTCGGCTATGACATTGATGCCGAGACAGGACAAAGCGGGGGTCCAAACAGCCAACCCGCACATATCAAGCAGGTTGCCGAGGCAGCGCTCAAGCGTCTGAGGACCGACGTGATCGATCTCTTCTATCAACACCGCGTCGATCCGAGCGTGCCGATAGAAGATGTAGCAGGCGCCGTGAAAGATCTGATCCAGGAAGGGAAAGTCAAACATTTCGGCCTTTCTGAAGCCGGGGCGCGAACGATCCGTCGTGCTCACGCAGTGCAGCCAGTCACCGCAGTTCAGAGCGAATACTCGCTCTGGTGGAGAACCGTTGAGCAGGAAGTCTTACCGACATGCGAGGAACTCGGTATCGGCTTCGTTCCCTACAGCCCCCTGGGCAGAGGCTATCTCACGGGAAAGATCGACGAAAACACGACCTTCGCCAGCGTGGATATCCGCAGCCGCCTCCCTCGCTACACGCCAGAGGCGAGGAAAGCCAACCGGGCCGTCATTGACCTGCTAGCCAGCATCGGAGCACAAAAAGGAGCCACACCGGCGCAGATCGCACTCGCCTGGCTGCTCGCGCAGAAACCGTGGATCGTTCCTATACCAGGTTCCCGCAAGCTTGAGCGCCTGAACGAGAATATCGGCACGCTTGCCGTCAACCTCTCGCCCGACGATTTGCAAGCTATCAAAAGCGCCATTTCAAATATCACCGTACAGGGAGATCGCTATCCCGAACAGATCGAACGTATGACAGGCCTCTGATCCACAAAGATGCAAAAGTTGTGATAAAGTACGGGAAGATGCGTTTCTACAAAAACTATATCTATCCCATACCTTAAAACCTCGGTGGAAGTCGAACAGGAGACATTTCCATGCGCGAAGAACTGAGCATCCCAAAGGAGCTCCTCCAAGTCTGCTTGCGGGAAGACCATGATCTACTATCCGTCACGCTTGATTTTCTGCCGGTAGGACTCGATACCAGAGCCGGAGTGTACCGTGTAACAGGTGAGCACGGCATCACATATTTGCTGAAAGTCTCAGCGAGATCATTATATACACCAGGATATCTGGTTCCGCGTTACCTCAACGATCAAGGGATTGCATCAGTTGTCGCGCCCCTTGCCACCAACAAGGGCACATTGTGGACACAGGTGGACAAGTGGATCGTGGCTCTCTATCCATTTATCGCCGGAGATACAAGTTGGACTGGGATCACAGAGAAGCATTGGCATGAAACAGGAGCTATTTTCAAGCGGATTCATCAAGTAGCGCTCCCAACGCACGGCATTGGAGTGCTACGCCAGGAGACCTTTGATCCAACGAGGTATGCTGATTGGATAGCGACCATTGAGGCTCAATATCTACATATACAGTATCAAGAAAACAGCGCCAGGAGCGCTCTGCACACAGCGTGGCTGGAGCATCAGTCCACAATCCACACGTTACTCGCCACAATGAGAAAACTGGCAAAGATACATCAAGCACAAGCCATCCCCTATGTCATCTGCCACGCCGATCTGCATCCAGGCAACCTGTTACGGGATCAAGCCGGACGCGTATTCGTCATCGACTGGGATGAAGTCATGTTAGCGCCTAAAGAGCGCGACTTTATCTTTACTGGAGAGCCAGCAGATGGCTCTTCTCAAATCCCATCCTCTCCATTTTTTCAGGGATACGGACAGACAGATGTCAATTGGAGCACTCTCGCCTACTATCGCTACGAGCGCGTGCTTGATGATCTGATCGTTTGTGCTCAGGACGTCTTTGTCAGGGATGATTTGACAGAGGAAACCCGCATCGAGGCCGTCGAGCTCTTTCAAGAAATCTTAACTGCCGGTGGTGAAGTCGATGCCGCCCACACAGCGGCGGCCCACCTCCCATCCGACCTCACTTGACATGCGAGAGAGCCAGAGAAGATGGCTCCCTTGCATATACCAATTAGAACACTAATGATCAGCACCTATGCAACACTACACGTCGCCCCATTAAGAGTAAACGAGGTCGGCGCGGGATTGCTGCCGCTCCAGGAGCCATTAAAGCCAAGCGAAGTCGAGCCAGCCGCAGCGATCGTCCCGTTATAGCTCAGACTCGTCACTGTCACCTTGTTGCCCTGTTGAGTAAACGTCCCGCTCCAGCCCTGCGTCACCTGCTGATTGCCCGGGAAAGTAAAGATCAACGTCCAACTATTAATCGCGGTAGTACCAGTATTCGTTAGAGTAATATTCGTCGAGAAGCCTCCAGGCCACTGATTCTGGACCGCATAGTTCACCTTGCAACTACCCGAAGGAGTCGTCGTCGGCGTGGGGGTTGGAGTGCTTCCCGGCGTGGGGGTCGTGCCAGGAGTTGGAGTACTTCCGCCGCCACTATTGCCACCGCCCAGAGCGAACTCGATCGGAGTCAGATAGGCCTGTTTCGCCTGATTGACCGTTGTCCAGTCATCATTGAGGATACCGCCAGTATCGCCCGAATCGGGATTCAAGCACCAATAGGTCCAACTGATGCCGCTCGCCCCCTTACCCAGATAGCTGGTAAGCGTCGAGAGCCACTGCTGATCCGAAGTCGTCGCCAGAGTAGTTCCGAACTCGCCGAGCCAGACAGGAGCGATGCCCTGCTTGGCGATATAGCCCCAATACTTATCCCAGATCCCCGGCAGGTTATTAGGATAGTTGGGATCGCTAAACCAGGGTTGAGAGGCAACATCGGTGGGATAATCATGAGCGGAGTAGACAAGCCGATTGGCGACATTCAGTTGCACTGGATATTTCGCCACGCCCTCCAGATTGCCGCCCCACCAATAGCAATCGCCGCTATAGCAGTCGATGCCCTCAACGAAGATGAGCCAGTTGGGATTGGCTGCCAGGACAGCATTTCCGGCCCGCTCGGCGGCCAGACGCCAATCGGTTGTCAGACTACCATCGCCCCAGGTTGCAGGACTATGAGGTTCATTGTGCAGATCGGCACCGATCACCAGCGGATTACCGGCATAATGTTTAGCAAGCATCACCCAATCGGAGATCCAGCGCGACTCTGGATACTGCGCGCTATACCAGAGAGCCGATTGTGCTCCCGAGTCGGGACGATGCTGGTCAAGGATAAAGCGCAGGCCGATCGAGGTTCCATAGCCAATGATCTTATCCATTAGGGCCAGACCATTCAAGCCGACAAGATCAGGATTCTTGTTATAATCGATGCTATTCGCTGCGCTAGAGGCATCAAACAGCTGATTCGAGTACGGCAAGCGAACGACATTATAGCCCAGACCTTTAATCTGATTAAGCATATCCTGATAGTTGCGCGTCCACAAGCCATGAACGCTATAATTTGCCGTCTCAAAGCCAAACCAATTAATGCCCGTAATACGCACAGAATTGTTCGAGCTATCGAGGATCTGGCTTCCATTCGTATGCCAATAGCCATCGCCCACCGCCGCGTACGCCTGCCTGGGATGAAGTTGCGTAAGCGCCAGGCTTATCAGCAACATCACGCCGATGCAGATCGAGACATATGTGCGCCTTTGTCTCCATACATCATTTCTCGACACCAAAGAAATCATCTTGCATTTTCCTTTTGTATTGTCCGCCGAAAGCAACTATCATCGATGTGTGCCTACGGACAACGGAGGCCATATAGCCCACGACATCGATGATCCTGAACTATTTATACATCTAGAGAAAGGAAATGCGCAATAGAAATCTTTGAGTGAATAGAAACAGAGTAGTTCTTGAGTAGAACTACTCTACTCTACACTCTAAATAAGTTCGAAGTAGCGACGACGATCCCAATTTGTCACCGCCTTCTCATACTCTTGCACCTCCCAGAGACGCGTCGCCACAAAATGCTCCACAAAATTCGTTCCCAGGAACTCCTTCGCCAGTTCGCTCCTTTCAAACAGGCGCGTCGCATCGGTCAAATTACGCGCCAACGGCTGGATACTTCCTTCAGCCAGCGCTTTGGCGAGCACGCTCGGATCATAGGCATTCCCGGACAGACGCTCGGGAAGCTCCAATTTCTGCTCGATGCCATAGAGTCCGCTGGCAAGCATGGCCGAGAAGACAAGATAGAAGTTCGCATCCGATCCTGGCACGCGATTCTCGATGCGAATCGCATTCTGTCCATTATTAATAATCCGCACGGCGCACGTCCGATTATCCATACCCCAGGTCGTATTAAGAGGAGCCCAGGTTCCCTCAATATAGCGCTTATACGAATTGATCACAGGAGCATAGAGCACCATAAACTCCGGCAGCTTTTGCAGCACGCCGGCCAGAAAATGGCGCATCGTAGCCGACATACGCGTCTCCTCCAGATCATCCCAGAAGAGATTGCGTTCCAGATTGCTATCCCACAAGCTCAAATGAGAATGTCCGCTACTGCCATCCTCCTGATCGGACCATTTTGCCATAAAGGTCGCGCTCAGCCCCATCTGATGGCAGATCTCTTTGACGCCTGTTTTAAAGAGCAACGCCTTATCTGCCGCCGCCAGAACATCGCTATAATGGATATTCATCTCATACATACCGGGTCCATGCTCGCGGTTATAGCCCTCAATCTCGATGCCATAATCGCGCATCATGCGAGCGATGCGGCCCAACAATTGATCATCCGCGCTTGCCTGACTGATCACATAGCAATTCATACCGGGATTGAGAGGCGTCAAATTTGGACCAAAATCCTTCTCACGCAACGAGACCTGATTCTCGCGAAAGAAGCGAAACTCCAGTTCAGAAGCGGCCATCGGCTCAAAGCCCAGCGAGCGAGCCCGCTCAACCAGCCTCGTGAGGACATAGCGTGGTGAGATCGCCACTGGAGTTCCCTGCTCCGTCCACAGATCGCAGATGCAGGAAGCGACATTTTCCTCCCAGGGAACCGTCGCGAACGTAGTCAGATCGGGCTTCATTACGATATCGGAGAAGCCATGCGTCCAATTGCTAAACTTCAGATTTGGGAGCACATTTTCCGCGATATCCCAACCAAAGAGCACATCGCATTGAGCGAAGCCATCGGCCAGAGCATCTAAAAAGAAGCGTGCGGCCACGCGCTTACCGCGATACACCCCTTCGATATCGGGAGAGCCGACCTTAATATACTCAACTTTGCCCTCTTTGATGAGTTGCTGGATAGCAGTCACGTCCATAGGTGTGGACCATCCTTTCCCTGCAAGCAACGCACGAACACGCTAGAAATAATTCGAGGATATCCCTCCATCGACGACGAGCCATGATCCAGTTGTCCAGGCCGACTCATCGGATGCCAGATAGAGTGCCATATAGACGATATCCCTGGTCTCGCCAAAGCGACCGAGCGGAATACGATGCAAGCGCTTATTGCGAGCCTCCTCGCTGGTCCACAGATACTTCATCAGCGGAGTCTCAATCGGCCCTGGACAGATCGCGTTGCAGCGAATACCATCATGACCATACTGAACCGCCAGCGACTTCGTCAAAGAGAGCATACCGCCCTTCGAAGCCGTATAAGCATCCTGAGGAACCGTACAGCCCATCAAAGCCACAAACGACGCGATATTGATAATCGATCCCCCGCCCTGCTTCACCATATGTGGAATCGTATACTTCGAGCACAGAAAGACGCTTTTGAGATTGATATCCAACACCTTATCCCAGATCGCCTCAGTATTCTCCACCACCCCCTGATCCTCTGGCAGCATCACCCCGGCATTATTATAAAGCACATCAACCTGTCCAAAGGACTCCACAGCCGTTGCCACCAGAGCCTTCACCTCATCCTCGCTCGTCACATCCGCCTTCACAAAGATCGCCGTCCCACCTGCATCGCGAATCGTCTGGACAGTCTCCGCACCGGCGTTTTCATTAATATCGGTCACCACCACACGCGCCCCCTCGCTTGCAAACAACAGAGCGGCCGCCTGACCCATACCACTCGCAGACCCCGTAATAATCGCCACCTTGTTCGCCAATCGCATAAAAATTCTCCTTCAATCGCACAATCCACAAATACATCTATCTCATTAAAAACATTTTAATGTAGCACAGGGGTTTTACGCCCCTGTGAGGCACCCACGCCACTCATGCTCCATCTTGACTCCCAGAGCCTCCTTGATAATATGCTTATCAGTCGGCTTTTACACCATGGGAGACCACAGGTGTGTAAAACTCCTGTGATGTTCCCATGCCCCTTATGTATCATATTCAGCTTACAGAGCCTTCCTAGCAACATGATCAATAGGGTTTCTTTGATGCAATGGCACCTCACAGGGGCGTAAAACCCCTGTGCTACATTTTTTATTTTACGGGCACAAGATGCTCGTTTTTCTAGGCATTCTCAACCGTCCCTTCGGTACCGGTGCTAGCAACCTCGCCCGACTCTTTCTCTCTTTCTACCAACTCGGCATCGGAGCCCTGAATTTTGGGGCCAGTAAACCAATGACGTACACTGACAGTCCACCAGATAATCAGGATAATTAAGGTGCCCAGTACCACTACAGGAGTATAATTGAACGTTACCCAGGTGATGGGATATGCAGCGGGCAACATAAACAGTACCGAGATAAAGACAACCCAGACAACAGCTATGATACCGATCAATTTGCTCCAGCGTCCCAGATGCCATGGTCCCGGCTCAAAATTCTTGATCAGCAGGCGCAGCAGGATAGGCAGGACGTAGGAGATGTACAGGCCGATGACGGCTATCGATGTGATCGCCACATAGGCCGCAAAGTTAAAAACAGTTGGAATGGCCAGGATAAACGCGCCGACGGCGGAAAAGATGATCGCATTGCGAGGAGTTCGTCCAGCGTCCAGACGATGCCAGAGGCGAGAGAAAGGCAAAGCATCATCGCGTGAGAAGGCATAAATCATCCTGGAATTCGTCGTAATCGAAGACATGCCACAGAAAAACTGGGCGCCGACAGCCACGGCGAAGAACAGCGTCCCCAGAATATATCCCAGGCGACTCTCGAGGATGTAGAGTACAGGATTAATAAAGCCAGCCGCCTTGGATAGATCGGGGGCGGCCGCCAGCAGGCCCATCAAGACGATATAGCCAGCCACCGCAGAGACAACCACCGACATGACAATTCCCCAGGGAGCCCTGGTTGACGCACCGACCGTCTCTTCAGTCATATGAGCCGAGGCATCATAACCGGTATAGGTATACTGTGCCAGGAGCAATCCCAGCAAGAAAGCGTACCAGGTAGGGAAGCCAGTTGCATTATATTTGGGATCGACATGAAATAAGGTGCCAGCAGAGTTAAGAGCACCAGAGCTCACATGCGTCGTAAAATCTGCACCACCAAATTGTTGTCCAAGCAGAGTCGCCACCACCACGCCGCCACCAATCAAGAGCACGCCGACGATATGCCACCAGACGCTTACATCATTGAGCAGAGCGACAATCCGCACGCCAAAGATATTAAGCATCGCATGCAGGGTCAACACTACCGCATAGATGCCCAGCGTGGCCCACTGTGTGGCAGGATCAATCGCCGCCACCGTCCCCAGCGTCGCTGGAAACGCCGGAAACCAGGCATTGAGGAGCACATCAATCGAAACGGCCAGGCCATAATCGATGCCAGCGGTCACCGCGACCTGTCCGATCAGATTAAACCAGCCCGTAAACCAGCCCCAGGCAGGACCGCCCAACTTTGAGGCCCAATAATACAGGCCTCCAGCTGTTGGATAAGCGGAAGCCAACTCGGCCATCCCGAGAGCAACGATCAGCACGAAGATAGTCACGAGCGGCCAACCGATCGCGCCCGATGCGAAGCCCGATGTCGTGATACCGGTATAGAAAAGAGTCAAACAACCACTGAGGACAGAGATAATGGTGAAGGAGATGGCGAAATTAGAAAATCCGCCCATCGTACGAAAGAGTTCTTGCGCATAACCCATGCCGTGGAGACGCTTCAGATCTTGCGCGATAAGTTCTTCTTTAGCAGAGCGCTGAGTTGATGACACGATGTACCTCCTGTCAGGGGGTGACAACATACAAAGACACACACAGGGGATAATTGTATGGTCCAGCGTCATTGCGAGAAAATGCCAGCAGCGAGCAACGGTCTATACAGAGTTTAACCTGCATACGATCTCCTGAAGAAGACTCCTTTCTGCATGCTTACCAAAAGTCATAGCGCTCAGGCACTATCGCTACCCCGCCTGACCAGGTGATGTGAGCGTTCTCGTGCCAGGGTACTTGACACATTGAGTGTCAGTGAGTGGGAAGCGTGCTGTATATCTCTAATTATGTAGAATACCAGAGCTACTCGTCAATAGGCCTGCATGAATCTTTCCCCCTTTCCCCATCTCCAACGCCAGACAACCATGGTATAATAACTTGTATATACCAATCAACCGGCAATCCAACGAACGAAGAGTGAAGGTGGAGCATGGCACAACGTGTTGAAAATTTTAATACCCAGATCACTCAATCCTCAAAGACGCTCGATGTACTCAAAGAGCAAAAACGCCCCCGCCCCTACGAGGATCAGCGTGCTTCTCCCAGCAACAAGTTGCTTGAACGCATCCGCCCGGAGGTACCAGCCTCTACCCGTATTGCTGAACTTGATCAGGCAATCACACAAGAGAGACAGGAGCATCAACAAGAACTTACCGAGGCCATACAAAAAACCAGGGAAATAGTAGACAGCGCCCCCAAAAAAGCCACTGATACAATCACTGAAGTCATGGAGCGCATTGATACACAGAGTCATCAGATTATCCAGGATAACAATCGCGAAGCGGCCAGCAATGAAACGCGCTTCCAGGACGCCAGAAACGCGGCCAAACAACTACAAGAAAAACAGTCGGTTCAACAAAAAAGCATTGCAGAGCTGGAGAGCTATCAGCAATCACTTGAGCGAAAGCCGCCAGAAGCAGCTACCTCCAACCTGACAACCCATCCATTGGGAAAACAACTGGCACTGCTGGATACCGCCATGGCCTCTCTGCACGAAGAAATCGCACAAAAACAAGGCGATCCCTCGAAAGCGCAGGAAGTACAACAACACCAACAGAAACTCACAGAATTAGCGAAGCAAAAGACCGCACTCGAAAAGCTCAAAGCATCCTACGCCTCAGGAGATGCTCAGCTGCCAGCCCTTAACGAACAGCTCACCTCGGCGGAAGCAGCGATCAAACAGGCAGAGGATAAATCCAACGAAGTAAAGCAACAACTGACGGACGCAGAAAAAAAGCGGGCGGAATTATTACGCAAAGAGATAGGAGCACAATCCAGCACGCAAACCCTCTCCGAACAAACATCGATGGTACAAAATCATATCAAGTATCTTGAATTAGAAATACAAAGCAAACAACGCAGCAAAGAACAACTTATCGATCATCGAGCCAGTCCACAGATGGCCCGGCAAGATACAAGCGATCTGGACAGAACAATAGCACACTTGAACAAAGAGCTTGCCACCTTACATAAAGACCTTGCCGCTGAGAAAACGTATGCACAAAGCCTGAATGATGAAAAGATCTTAATACCACACCCCCTCCAGGAAGAATTACGCGTAAAGCAGGCGAATATTGCGTTAAAAAAAATGCAAAATACCTTTTTACAGCAAGAAAAACAAAAATTGCAGACCAAAGGAGATACGAATAGCATAAAAGCTGTTGAACATAAGATTACAGAGAATAACAATTTTATCCGGGATGCAGAGGAATACTGTCAAAACACTGAGAGGGATTTCCGGGACCAGCCAAATACTGTCATGAGAATAAATCGCGTGCAATTCAGCATCCAAACACATAGAGAAATAATAGAAGACACGATACAACAAACTCAACATACTTTAACTGAATTAACGACACAAATAAAGACTGAGAACGCCTTAGAAAGGCTAATTGAAGACAGGGATAAAACCCCACATCCCCTACAAGCACAGGCGACACAGTTAGAAAAGCAGCTACAGCAACTTCACACAGATCTGCAAGCAGCACAAAAGCATCAAACAAATTTAGCACAGCAAAGAGAAAGTATGGCCCAGTGGCACATAGTCAGCCGGCCGATTCATGAACAGCTCAGGATGATCCAGAATCTACAACATTTCCATACACAGTATGAACCAAATACTGAACGCACAAAAAGCCTTAAAACCATGCAAAAAGCGTTGGAGCCAACGATAGAGACACCAGCAAAAAAAATCGTCCAGCAGCAAGAGCAACTCAAGCAGTTGCAGATCGACTTCAGAGCCAGCCAAGTAACGCTCGCTAAGATAGCGGCAGAAGCGCAGGACCTCCTGGCAAATCGCCATGGTCCCCATAGCAACGAATTCACCAATAAACTAGAAGCTCTTCAGAAGCAATCAACCACCCTTATCAATGAGCGCGAAACTATCAAATCTCAGCTTCAAGCAGCCGAAGCACACATGCAAGTCCTCAAACGCGCAGATCTGCTCAATCTAAAGATGCAACAGGAGCTGATCACAACAGACGGGCAAAGAAAAATCGCCGCACTCGATACCACGATCAAGGATTTACAGACCCAACGCGATGCCAGGCAAAAAGAGGCACAAGAAGCTTATCAGACAAGAGATCACCTTCAAAAGCAGATTCAGGATGCATCCAGTGAGCACAAACCAATTCCTCTTAAGCTGGATCAGCAACAAGCATTGGTGCGTGATACGCTTCAACATCTGCATCAGAAGCATGCACAAGTAACACAGGAGCTTGCGCAAAAAGTGCAAGAGCGAGAGACTCTGAGCAAAAGAATAGTGAACCTGCTAGACTGCAATGATAACTTAATCGATTATTCTTTAGCGAACAACTTGGAACAATCAGGTTTGAGGCAATCCGCTTCATGGGCACAGCACAAAGAATTCTTGCGCAATGAAATACAACAGTTACGACAGGATTCATCTGACGAAGGTAAGGCAAGCCTTCTTCACTACGAAAAGAGGTTACAGGCAGCTGAACAACTTGAAACAGAGATGCGGCACATGAAAGGTCTGGGTCCGGAAAGCTTACAGGCTCAACAAGCGCGTGAGTGGTCATATGCTCATAAATTGGACGAGCATCGCGACCAGTTGAGGAAAATCAGTCATAAAATCGAAACTTCTTTAAGAAGATATCAGCAAAGACGCGCCCAAATCATGGATCGACACCAATCAAAAACAAAAGAGAATAAAAAAACCATAATACATTTTGAAACCATGCAAACAGAGCTACGTGCTCAGCTTCAGCGGGTAAAAGAAGAACTTCAATCTGCCCATCAACGCTTAAAAAGTATCGAGGAGAAAAAGGGAGAAAGTAAACATTTTTATTTTCTCAATGAACATATGATTCCTATTGAGTCATTAAGCAATTTGGGTATTGCTCCACCCTCTGGCTCACATATTTTCACATCAACGAACGATTCAATGTGTCTCCCAACAGCTACCAGAATGATCTGTAGTGATCATAGTCCTGAATTTGCCACGAAGGCCAAAGAAATCGCCGACGCATTTAATCCGTTAGGAAGCGGAGGAGCTTATCTTCATAATATGCCTGAAGCGTTGCAAACACTAAAATTTCCGATCAGATACCAGGCTGAACAAATAACTTCAATGCATACTATAGCTAATAAGATAGGTTTCAATACATATGGACAAGCCAACTCTTCAATCCTCTCCATACGGAAATTTAGCCAGCCAGATTATTCGGGACATGTTATTGTATGCGATAACTTTATCCAAATCAATAATCAGCAGTATGCAATGCTGCGAGATCCCCTTTTGCCCAAAGCCTTTGCCGTCCGCTTAGATCATATCGATGAAATACTGACGCAGTCCCCTAACTACCCAAATATCGCCTATCCTATCTTACCCAAAGCGCAATCAATTTCTTAAATCGATCAGGAAAGTGAAAATCAATCAAGCATATGTATGACCTCTATCTTACCTGGGAGTGTTCGACGCCGCCTCAACTGGCTGACCTTGCCCGGTCGATTCCTCAAATCAGCCAGCCGGATTGGTCGCAGCGTCTGCTCACCTTTACCGCTGAGACACGTGGTTTTCTCGGCCTCAATCTACCAATAAAGCAGGCTGAGACGCTTTTACAACGTATCCAGGACGCTAATGGTGCGGCACTCATCATAGACATGGACTACCGCCAGCCGCTGGTTTCGCAGTTAGAGGCTGCCGAACTGGCACTCGACGCTATCTACGATCTACGCGACGCCCATTTCTCCTCCTACGCCTTTCATCCGATGGCATTTCATAGCGAGAAGGCTATGACATGGACCTTTTTTGCTGCCTCCGATCAACTCATAGCCGAAGGACACATTCCCGGTGGCATCTTCGTTGACATCGATAAGCTCGATGGACACATCTGGCAAGCTGATGAATTCGCCTGACAGGTTTCCTCTCTTCCCACCTTTCCCCATCTCAAACGCATGCAAACATGGTATAATACTTGCTATACCAATACTATCCATGTTATTTGCCCTTCAATCATCTGCACAAAAAGCCGCTCGGTAGCTCAGACGTTTCTCATCTACTGATCGGTTTCTCATCGATGAGTTGTAGCGGCACAACGAGCCAGATGAGCACGGCGTTGACAATTTAGCGATGGCTCTTTTCGACCGATTGATACCACTCTGCAATCCGACGAGAAGATTAGTGAAGGTAGAGTATGTCACACCACCTTGAAAGATTTGACAGCTCCAGCACTCAATCCCCAGGAATGCTCGACATACTCAAAGAGCAACATCGTCTTCACTCCTACGAATATCAACGTGCTTCTCCAAGCGCCAGATTCCTCGAACGTCCCCGCCAGGATGTGCCCACTCTACGCGATACTACCAGACAGCAAGAAAAAATTGCTCAGGAGACACAGGCATATCGCCAGGAACTGACCGAAATATCAGCGAAAATCGAGGACCTCATCGCAACGAGGCCACAACAGCCAGGTGGCGAAGTTGCTGAGGCAATGCAACGCGTGAGGGTGAATAGTCATTTCCTTACTCAAGAGAACAAGAGCGAAGCAGCCATCCAAGAGAAACGTTTTCAAGAGGTCAGGGCCGAGCTCAAACAACTGCACGAGCGACTATCAGCACAACAAAAAAGAACCACCGAGCTCGAAATATACAAACAAGCACTCGAGGGCGAACAACAAGGAGATTCCCTCTTCAACCTTAACAGACAGCTTACCTTCGTAGAAGCAATGATCACAAAAGCAGGTACAGACCTTGAAGCGGTGAACAAAAAAATAGCTAAAGCCGAAAACGACCGTGATACCTTGCGGAGAAATGATGCCATGCCTCCCCATGTCACGCAACCTTTCACCGAACATGTCACGATGGTCAAAGACAATCTCAAGTATCTGGAAGCAGAAATTCAACACCAGCAACAAAGCAGACAGCAAATTCAAGCGCATGAGGGTACACTGCAAGGCGTGCAAGAAGATCATAGCCATGTGACCAGTGAAATAGCAAGTCTGGATAGACATCTTGCAGACCTCAAAAAACAGCTTACCTCCGAGCAAAAACACCTGCAGGGCCTGGATGCAGAGAGAGAGAAACGCTCGAAACAAGAACTCCTTGTAGAGCACGACATGCGCGAAGAGGTACGAGTAGCACTGGTTGATATAGCATTCTACGAAGAGAAAATTATATCTTTACAACAAGAACAGAAAAAGCTACAAAGCCATGGCGATACAGATGGTGTACAAAAAATCGAAGAGCAGATCACAACTCATCATAATTCCATACAGAGGAAGACACATTATATCCAATCGATAGAAGCGGATTTTAAGAGTCTTCAATATATCCCAGGCTCTCCTGATGCGCATGCAGAGAACCTACAGAGAGGAATTTATACACAGCAAGAGCTAGATCAACTGGCACAAAAGACTAGTATGAAGAGGCCAATAGATTCTCTGGAAAAGACGAACAGACACCATATAGCACAAACAGTAGAAATAATTGATCACACAGAAACAGCTTTAACAGACATTCAGGCTCAATTAAAAGTTGAGCGGAGCAGCAATAGCACGATTGATACCAGCGAGAAAACAAGGAGCCTCCAGGCACAGGAAACCCACCTGACAGTCCAACTGGGACGGCTGCAGGACGAATTATCCATAGCCAACAAGCATCAAGCCTTTTTAGATCAACATAGAAAAGGTGATATTGCTAAGATGGCTGTCAGCCGCCCGATTAATGAGCAAATTGCAAGAGTTCAGAATCTCCAACGTTTTTACGAGCATGATCCAACTCAGTCTGCAATCTTAGAAAGGTACCAGCAAAAGCTCGAAGCACAACAGGCAGGGACAATTGCCACAAACAAAATCAGTGCGCAGATCAGTCATATCAGACAATTACAAACAGCATCTCACGAGAAAAAAGCGGCCCTGGATACACTTGTCACAAACGATCTCCATGCACAATCTACGCGCCTTGAAGAGGAGCAAAAAGCGATCAATGCAATCAACGCCCAGATAAAGATTGAACAGGCACACTTGCAGAGCCTCAGGCGTGGAGGCCCCTCTGCATATGAAGCACAGACAACAGTCGCAAGTTATCGTTCCAACAAACTAAAATCCCTTGATACGCTTATTGCTCGACTCCAGGAAGATCGTCATGCAATTCAAGAAACCTTGCCAAAAATGCACCAAGAGATGGATGCCATTCGTCACAAGATCAAAAGTATTCCGAGCGAGCATATGCAACCCCATGTTGCACTGGACAAACAACGAGAACTGGTTGATCTCAATCTCCAGCATTTACATGAACAAAATACTCTGCTGCCTCAAAAGATAGCCTCTAGAGAGACCGAACGAGATGCTTTACGTTTTAAGATATCGCTCCTATATACATGTAATGATGAATTATTGAATCATTCTATCTCTAATTCAATGCAATCAAAGGAATCACCGTCATTTTATATATGGGAAGCGTACAAAAAACAATCCAAAGAGGATGTACAAAAAGCAAAAGAAGATGCCTCTAAAGCAGGAGGAGCAGCAAGTCTTCAGCGACTTGAACGCAGATTACTGACCATCGAGCAGCTTGAAAATGATATGCAGTTGGTAAACAACGATGATAAGCTAAACAGACTAACAACACAACAAACACAGGAGCGTTTATATGCCAACAAATTAGATGAACAACGCAATCACCTGCGAGAGCTCTCTGCAAAAATTGAAAAATCATTACGCCTGTACGCCCAGAGATCTACGCCTCCCTTAGCCAGTGATACATCCACACACAAACAGGCCGCCCAAACCTCAAACAAACGTCAACCAGAGTCAATCAGACAGCCGAACCTGATCAAACCAGAGCAACCTCTTACGGAGGTAAAGGAACAGGTACGACATAAAATCAATGCTCTCAACCAGGAAATTCGGGCGACACATGAACGTTTAAAAGACATTGAAGAAAGAAAGGGCGAGAACAAACATCCTTATTTCCTGAATGAACATATGATTCCCATCGAGCTATTAAGCAAGTTTGACATCGCGCCCCCCTCTGGTTCGCATATTTTTACGACAGCGCCTGATTCAATGTGTCTTCCAACAGTTGCAAGAATGATCTGTAGTGATCAAAATCCTGAATTCGCTTTTAAAGCTCAAGAAATCACTGAAGCCTTTAACCCAAGTGCAGATGGAGCAGCCCACCTTCGTGATGCACCTGAAGCTTTTAGAAAACTAAAATTTCCTGTGTCTTACCAGGCAGAGAAAATAGCTTCAATGCATGATATAGTCGATAAGATAGGGGTGAATGAATATGGACAAGCTGCATCTTCAATCCTCTCTATACGGAAAAGAGAAAAGCCAAACTATACCGGGCATGCGATTGTCTGTGATAACTTTGTCCAAATCAATAATCAGCAGTATGCAATTCTGCGGGATCCTCTTTTACCTAAAGCTTTTGCCGTCCGCTTAGATCACATTGATGAAGTCCTCACACAATATCCTGACACCCCAAACATTGCCTATCCTATCTTATCCAGGATGTGACAGGTATCTTAGATAGGCTATCGACTACCTGCTACGTATCATATACATTAGTGTATTCATCTGTTATACTCCTTTATAACAAGCAAAGGAGGATTCACTTTTGGCAGGTGCATCTCGTTTTTTTAAGGAGAAATTATGGGTCAAGCAACTAGGAAGCGCCCTCATCTTCCTGCAACACATCCATACACTCCCAATCTCCTGGCTACTCCTCTCGCGCAACAAACGCCTGCTCATTGTAACGATCTCCTACGTCCTGGGAGTCGCCGGACTCTGGATCCTTTTTCCTCTCACGCACAACGGTGCCACGATGTACCTACCGATTATTGCGGCCTGCTGGCTCTTTCGCTATCGTGGCCTGCTTGTCAGCCTGATCCTCAGCGGGATCGCCTTCCAGGTTGTCTATGCCCTGCTGCTTCACGGGATGCTGCCCGATCAAGAATTCCTGGAGGGTGGCGTGATTGGCTTTGGGACCTCGTTTGGCCTGGGCATCGTCATCTGCTGGCTGCGTACCGCGGTTGATATGGTTCAGGCTGCGCGTCAGCGTACACTACAAGCGGAGCAAGAGCGCCAACTCGCCTTACAAGCCGAGCAACGTGTCAAGCTCGCCTACGAGCAGCAGAGAAATATCAATGAGCTCAAAAATCAATTTCTCATCCACATCAGCCACGAACTGCGTACGCCGCTGACGGTAGTGGGAAGTTTCCTGGAGATATTTAAAGACTTCTTCGAAAATTTAGAGCCCGAGGAGCGTCATCAATTATTAACGCACGCCATCAACAGTTATGAAGAACTCGTCAGCCTCGTCGATGGCACACTAGATGCCATTGCAACCACCGGAGCCTTTCCTCTTCCACAGCGTGAAGACGTCAACGTCAGACAAATAGTCCAGAAAGCGCTCGCAAACCTGAATCCTCAAGACATGCAAGCCTACACCATCAACATCCAGATAGCCGAACATGTCAGCGTCTGGGCAGATCCAAACTACCTCTACCGCATCCTGCAAAACCTGCTCAGCAACGTCGTCAAATACGTACCGAAGCAGACAACCGTCCTGATCGAAGCCATCCATCTGGCCCCCAACGCCCCCGTTTATCTCTGCGTACAGGACGCCGGCCCAGGCATCCCCCCGGAGGAACTCCCATCCCTTTTTGAGAAACTGACCCGCCTCAAACGCGACCTGGCCGGCACGATACGCGGCACCGGCCTGGGCCTCTACATCTGCAAATACCTGATCGAAGCCATGAACGGACACATCTGGGTCGAGAGCACAGGACGCCCCGGCGAAGGCAGTCGCTTTATCATAGACCTCCCACCTTCCCAGTAGCATCCTATCCAGGGACCAGTGCATCCAACTCATGCGGAGGAAGTTGTAAATGGCAATAAAGCTCTCTTTCGAGTTGCCTGTGTTGCTCATGGTAGAAACAACAACTTCAGTGACTCGCGTTATTGCAGTTCTGCGTTCGCGACAATTACCGCCTGCCGTTGCTCCAGGAGTTCACGGCACTCCTGGAGAATGGTTGCTGCTACAGCATTCAATTCATCTCATACTCAAAATCCTCTCATAACAGTTATTGACACTAATTACATCATATTATATACTAATGATGTCAATAATAACTCACACCACTTATTTGCTTTTTACCTATCAGAAAACAAAAAAACATCTGTCAGGTACAAGCCAGAACAGGAGAGACACCTATGGAGACTGTGCGCATCGGTATTCTCGGCGCGGCGAAAATTGTTTCAATGGCGCTGATTAAGCCAGCTCAGCAGATCACTGGAGTCACAGTGACAGCGATCGCTGCACGTGACATCACACGTGCGCAGGCATTCGCCAAAAAGCATCAGATCCCGCACGTCTTTGCCAACTATGATGAGCTGTTGCACGATCCCGCCATCGATGCTGTCTATATTCCACTTCCTAATAGCCTGCATGGACGCTGGACGCTACGTGCACTGGAGGCTGGTAAACATGTACTCTGTGAAAAACCCTTTGCCTCAAACGCCGTAGAAGCTGAACGTAT
The DNA here is from genome assembly GCF_057551105.1 of Dictyobacter sp. Z7_2. Lineage (NCBI taxonomy): Bacteria > Bacillati > Chloroflexota > Ktedonobacteria > Ktedonobacterales > Dictyobacteraceae > Dictyobacter > Dictyobacter sp. Z7_2. Next base: position 5,261,396 of record NZ_BAAJPE010000002.1, on the reverse strand, counting down.
GGCGCAAGCTGGACAGCAGAGCGGTCTGGTCTTGATGGAAGCTTTCCATTACCGTTATCACCCACTCGCAGCTCGTATGAAAGAGATCGTCAGCAGTGGTGAGCTAGGCACTCTTCGTCACATTGACGCATCGCTTTGCGTCCCCCTGTTTTTTCGCAACGATATTCGCTATAAGCTTGCTCTAGGAGGCGGAGCCACTATGGACACAGGTTCCTATACTATTAACCTCTTACGCTTCTTAAGCGGGGAGGAGCCAGAAGTTATGCAGGCAACGGCCATACTGGATTCGCCGGGCGTTGATCGCCGCATGGATGCCGATCTACGTTTCCCCAGCGGGATCACAGGCCGTATCAGAGCCTCTCTTTTTTCCAGCGATCTCTTGCGCATCAGTACACGCATCATCGGTGATCAGGGCCACATGAGCGTACTGAACTACCTTGCACCACAAGCCTATCACCGCCTGACCGTGAAGACCACCAGAGAGCAGCGAACAGAACATGTGCGAGGAGACGCGAGCTATACGTATCAACTGCGCGCCTTTGCCAGCGCCATCAACGAAGGTACACCAGTGCTGACCAACGCCAACGACGCGATTGCCAATATGCGGGTAATCGACGCGATATATCATAAGGCTGGATTGCAGCCGCGCACGAGTGCAGAAGATAGTCCCCAGCCCTCATCAGAGGCAAAACAACAATAGCACGAGAGTAGATGGCTCATGCAACCTTATTTGTGATCACGCAAGGAGCGAAGCGTGGTTTGACACATAATTGTGTAGATCCGGGTGTCAAACCACAACAAGCCCCCTGGCACCAGAGGCATAACAAAAGGAGCGATACGGGGCTTGCCAGATTTGGCACCGGTAGTTGTTAGTAGCATCCTATCCAGGAATCATTAAATCCAACTCAGACGATCAAACATCCGACGCCACATGAGTGCTGACCGCGAACCTCTGTATAAGGAGAAGCAAGCGCTCAGGCTGCTCAACTGGCGACATGTGGCTGGCTTCCGGAATGAGCTCAAAACGAGCATTCGGGAACGCCTGGGCATAGGCACGGCCATACTCCAGATCTAATATGCGATCGCTCTCTCCCCACGCTACCAGGACCGGGATATGCACGTGACTGAGCCGTCGTTTCAGCTTCGAATCTGCGCTCATCAGCCCCTGATCATAGATCGCCCCCACCCGAGCGTTGGCCTGGCTAACATCGACCTGCTTCGGAGTTACGATCGCCGGATCGACGCGGAAGGCTGCCGGATTATGGAAGATGAGCGCCGAGATCTCATCAGGCGTTAGATTAGAGATATCAGCCACGGGATGTCCCTCAACCTGAATTCCCGCAGCGTTGATCAGCACGAGACTACTCACCAGCTGCGAAGTATCGCGTAAGACCATGGTCGAGGCGATCCAGCCACCCATCGAATAGCCAATCACCAGGACGTCGCGTAGCTCAAGCTGTTCAAGCAGATCAAGGTAGGCATAGGCAAGATCATCAATACTGTTAAACCACTCCGGACGAGGTTCTCCATCAAAACCTGGATGCGTCGGTACCAGCACGTGAGCATTGGACAGTCCCGCAGCGATGCCAGCCACAGGCTGTGGACCACCGCCTCCATGCAAGATAAGGACAGGGCGGCCACTACCTCGCTCATCAACGCGTATCGTTAAGCCGTCAGCAAAAGACACTCTTCGAGTGCTCAGAGGTGGTAGGTTACTCATACAAATTTCTTCTTTCTTTCAACTGGCAGAACATATACTCACAGGACACTTGACATCGCAAGCGTCAAAGACCATACTAAAGCTCAATGCTCCGATAAACAATCAGCAAGCGTGAGCATCTGTTGAGAATTGAACAGATGGAGGATTTTGTTGAGTACCGAGAAACAAGGACCGATGATGACCTCAACGCGCAGCGTCGATCGACGCATTCAACGCACGCGTCAGGTATTGCAGCAAGCATTCAAGGATGTAGTGCAGGAGAAACATACAACAGCCACAGTAAGTATCCGTGAGATTGAAAAAAGCTTTCTCACGACAAGCATTCAGGACATCACAGAGCGGGCTAACGTCAATCGCGGCACATTTTATCTTCACTTCACCGATAAATACATGCTCATCGATACAGTGATCCGTGAGCAGGTTCGCCTGGCACTCTGCAGCAAGCTTCCACCCACGCCACGCTGGGATCAAACAACCTTGCTGTGCCTGATTCAGGTCGTCCTGCTAAACCTGGAGGAAAAATATCATCATCAGCAGCCAACCGCGCACATTCTCGCGCCGCTGCTTGAAAAGGCCATGCGCGACGAATTGACAAACATACTCTTCACTTTGCTTAAGCAGACAGAGGATGGGAAGAGGAAAAAGATTGCATTATTAGAAACAACCGCTCACGTTGCCAGCTGGACCATCTTTGGAACCGCGATACAGTGGAGCCAGGAGGAAATAACCATTGCGCGGGAGCAGATAGCTCATGCAATCTTCCTTGTGATCACGCAAGGAGCAAGCCCCCCGGCACCAGAGGCATAACAACCGGAATAGCTATCAGCTACTTCGCAGGCCGTTCGAGAGCAATCACAGGAATTTCACGTTCCGTCTTTTTTTGGTACTCAGCATAATTAGGAAAAACCTCAATAGCTTTCTTAAATGCTTTTTCCCGTTCTGCACCTGAAAGAACCTTCGCAGTTGTTTCAAACTTCTCATCTCGCACCTCAACGGTCACATGAGGATTGGCGACCAGGTTGAGATACCACTCAGGATGCTTCGGAGCTCCGCCCTTCGATGCGACCGCAATCACGCGCTCTCCCTCTTCAACCAGCATCAAAGGAGCGATACGGGGCTTTCCAGATTTGGCACCGGTAGTTGTTAGGAGCATCAATGGCCCCCAACCTCCCACCTGGCCTCCATTTGCGCGAAACTCCTCAATCACACCTTTATTACGCTCTTCCCAAGGATTCATAGAGAAAACCTCTTTCGTAAAAGCTACAACTTCCCCCATTTCGACGAGAAACAGCACGGGGGGAACTTACAATTATCACCTACTTAAACAACACCTGGATGCCAGAAAAATATTCCAGCCATATTCAGTCTAACAGACCACACCCACAAACTGATCCGACCAGGCTATATACACATTCAAATAGGAGCTCTACGCGCTGAGAACACTCTACAAAGTAGAGCCTCAAGACTCAAAGCTCACAGGTTCTTGCTGCTCTAAAACCTGGATAGGATCACCCACACGCAGCATCTCCTCCCCGCTTGAGAGAAGATATTGGCCGAAGAGCACTTTCTGCTGCACTGTACGATAACGGGCCAGGGTTGCCAGAGGCTCCTTGCCAGCTGGCTTCCCCGTAGACGCGTCGACCATGATAATAGCGCAACGATTACATGGTTTGACTACATGAAAGACGGACTGTTGGATCTGAATGGTCCGCCAGCCATCTTCGGCAAAGGCAGGAGCGCCGGAGATCACGAGATTCGGTCGAAAGCGCTCCATGGGAACGGGCGTATCCAGGCGTCGATTCAGATCCTCCAACGAGCGCTCTCCCAGCAGATGATATTGAAAGCTGGTAAAAGCTGCCAGTTCATGATTGATCGCATAGTCCGCATCCATAAAGCGTGGTGTACTCTCAGGCATAAAGACCAGACGACACCAGACGTGGAGAAAGCGTTGAAACCAGGCATCGGCCTGCTCACTGACAGACAGCGCCTCACAGCGTCCATTGTACCAGCGCACAACGTTGGCCTGCTCAAGCTGAGATTGCACCGGGATGCGCAACGGTGGCATGCCCGGTGCCTCGACACATAAATGATCGTCCTCGACACCAGCGATGATACGAGCGAGCACTGGATAATCGAGCTGTTGCAGTCCCAGACCAAACTCATTGACAAGCATCCAGCGCCGATCATAGCGCAAGCCACGAGCATCCATCCGAGCCATCTGGACATCCGTACCCGAGCATCCCTTGATAGGATAGAGACGAATGCGGCTCAGCAAGATATCAGACATACATCCCGCTCCCTTATCCTATACAAGCAGGTCTTTCTGCTTCAAATCTTCAAAGATGAGACGATCCACCAGTGAGCAACGCTCTCCATCTGAGTAGTGCAGCCAGGCCACCTCTTCAATCTCAGAGGCCGCCTGGATCTCTCCCGAAAACGCTGCGGTATAACAAAGCATCCTGACCAGCACACCTTCCGGCTTCCCATGGGCCTGAGCCTCAAACTGCCCAAAAAACGTGATTGTCTCCGGAAGCAGGTCAACCGTCAGCTCTTCTTTAATTTCCCTTATTAACGCCTCCTGATCCGTCTCACCCGGCTCACGCTTGCCCCCGGGCAGATAGTACGTATCCTTCCCTTGTGAGCGCGTACCAAGCACACGCTTATTCTCCAGATAAATCCAGGCCAGTTTATCGATTATGCAGCTTTCCTTCTACCAAAAATCTTTCGGGAGGTTGTACGGTACGCCCTCCCCCAAAAGAGACATCCATTGCGCTTTATACAGAGCCAGTGTATCAAATTGGACCGGGGCACGCAAACTTTTTTTGGAAGAACTGCCCATCAACTATGCTCTGCTACAGCCAGAAGGAGAGCCCATCAATTAGAGCATGCGGCCGCAGAGGAGAAAGATGAGTGCCAGTGCCATTCCTGCGCAGAATGAAATGTGCCAGGACACAGTGACCGTATCTGTCGGAACCAACATTTTCAGGCTGCGGCCTTTGCGCTTGTCCTGCTGCTTCGAGGAGCGCAGCATCACCGGAGCTACTTGTCGGGTCGCATAGATGGGACGATATCTGATGGTGCTGCATGGCATATTCATCTGACTGAGCTCCTTCTTGTGGGAGGATACGAAACATGACTGATCTTCTCTGCTTCAAGTGTAGTGCTTTTCTGCCAGACAGAGAAGTGAGTTATCCACCATCTGCCGAGGCAATATCGTGGAGAACTTGTGGAGATCTCAATCGCTCTGTGGATAACGTCTCATGTCGAGCGAAGCGAAGACATCGTAGCGTCGTGCCCTCGGGCACGATGTCCCACTCGACGTACGATCAGACCCGCCAGCTACTGTTATGAAAACATCATGTTTATCAAACAAGGTATTAAAATCATCATACTACCTTGACAGCCACAGTAGTATGATGTATAATCATGCATGTGAGGTGATTGATATGAGTGAAAACAAACTTACTTCCGACCTGCTACGCGGACATACCGATACGATGATTTTACGGCTCTTATCGGAAGCTGACCGTTACGGCTATGAGATTGTCAAGCTGATTGCTGAGCGTTCCGGCGGTGATTATGAATTAAAGGAAGCTACGATGTATTCCAGCGTCCGACGGCTTGAGGTAGACGGTGATATCGAATGGTATTGGGGCGATGAATCTCAGGGAGGAAGGCGTAAATACTTCAGGATTACTGAAAAAGGGAAAGCGACATACGATCGCAACAAAAGCAACTGGGAGTACGCCAAGCGCGTGCTAGATAGCCTGTTATAAAGGAAATGTTGTGTTATGACTGAGCAATTGACAAACTATCTCAATGGAGTGTTTGCTCCCTACGATGGAGTAAAAAGCGCGACCGAACTAAAGGCCGATCTGCTCTCCGATTTGCAGGAGCGCTTCCGTGAACTGAAAGCCGAGGGCAAAGATGATGAAACAGCCTTTACCATGACCATTGATAGTATCGGCGACATTGAGCAAACCGTCCTGGAGGTTGCCGCCCTCTCCCACGCGCTGGAGCGACAGGTGTTAATAAACTTTAGTGCGAGCAACCTGCCACAGAGCGACTTTGCGGGTGTGACCGCGCATCAAGGAAATTTCAAAGGAAGTGCGTTACGCGGCTCTAACTTTACGGGCGCAGACCTGACCGGAAGTTCGTTTCGAGGGAGCGACGTCCGTGAAGCCATTTTTGATGGCGCGAATCTGACCGATTGCAACTTATCCGCCCTTGATCTCGCAAACGCGAGCTTCCGTGCATCAATCCTTGTTCGCACCAACTTCAGCACGTCGGGAGTCGCCGGAGCACAGTTCATCGGTGTCAAACTGACCGATGTCAATTTAGCTCAGACCGACCTGAGAAAAACGACCTTTGAAAGCTGTATCTTCATCGGCGTGGACTTCAAATATGCGGATCTGCGCGGCCTGCGATTTGATGGGCAGACCTTCATCGGCGTCGCATTTGACAAGGCAGCACTGAATGGAGTTTCGTTTCAGGGCGCAACACTCAAAAATGTATCATTCGTCTCGGCATACGCCTTATCTAAGAAATACTACCGTGCTATTAAATCCATGAACTTTGAGGGTGCAATGATGGATAAGCTCACCTATGCCGCGCTCAAAGGCATGGAAACCGATCTATCGAAGGTGATTGTTCTATCATGAGGAAAATATCATGCCAAATATATCAATTCAAGTAGAAGATCTGCAGAAATCATATAAGAAGCTCAATGTCTTAAAAAACGTCCATTTCACAGTGGAACATGGCAGCATTTTCGCCCTGCTTGGCTCTAACGGCGCAGGCAAGACAACGATCATCAAAATTCTCACTACGCTGCTCAAACAGGACGGGGGAACCGCCATCGTTAACGGCTTTGATGTAGCATCAAAGCCAGACTACGTACGGCAATCAATCAGTCTGACCGGACAATTCGCCGCCGTGGATGAGATTTTGACCGGACAAGAAAATCTTATCATGATCGCCCGGCTCCGACACCTCAAAAATCCGCGCCAGGTTGCCGACGATCTGCTGACGCGCTTCGGTTTAACCGAAGCCGCCAACCGCAGAGTATCTACCTATTCAGGCGGTATGCGCCGCAAGCTTGACCTCGCCATGAGTCTGATAGGGAAGCCGCAGATCATTTTCCTCGACGAGCCGACCACTGGACTTGACCCCGAGGCGCGCATCGAGGTATGGAAAATCGTGAAGGAGCTTGCCGATGGCGGTATAACCGTCTTCCTGACCACGCAGTACCTTGATGAGGCTGAACAGCTTGCTGATCACATTGCCATTCTCCATGAGGGAAAGATTATCGCCAGCGGCACACTCCCAGAGCTCAAAAAGCTGTTCCCGCCTGCTCAGGTAGAGTATGTTGAAAAACAACCGACATTAGAGGAAATCTTCCTTGCCATCATAGGTAAAAAGGAGAAAGAGTAAATGGAGACGCTACAGAAACACTTTTTCATCGATATGAGCGTGATGCTCGGTCGCTCCATGCGCCATATTTTCCGCAGCATGGACACCATCATCACGGTCACCATCATGCCTATCATGTTCATGTTGATATTCGTATACGTATTCGGCGGCGCCATTCAAACCGGGACGGCTAATTATGTCAATTACCTGTTACCTGGTATCTTACTGATTGCTATTGCGAGCGGGATATCCTATACAGCTTTCCGTTTGTTTACCGATGTGCAACAGGGCATATTTGAGCGCTTTCGCTCCATGCCGATTGCACCTTCGACTATGCTGTGGGGACACGTCCTGACCTCGCTGGTATCCAACGCAATTTCGGTTGTTGTGATCATTCTCGTCGCATTGATTATGGGTTTTCGTTCATCGGCAGGCATCCTATCATGGCTGGCCGTCGCCGGCATACTCGCACTGTTCACGTTAGCATTAACCTGGGTTGCCGTGATTCCCGGACTGACCGCAAAAACGACAGACGGCGCAACCACATTTTCTTATCCAATTATCTTCCTACCGTTTGTCAGCTCGGCATTTGTGCCCACCAGATCGATGCCCCTGGTAGTCAGGATCTTTGCCGAAAACCAGCCAGTGACCGCGATCGTAGAAACCATCCGTGCGCTACTGTCTGGACAGCCAGTGTCTCATGATATATGGGTTGCTCTTGCATGGTGCGTCGGCATTCTGGTTGTAGCCTACATCTTCGCCATGAGGGCATACAAAAAGCACGCGTGACAAGATGGCAGCATCTAAGGATATGAATGAAGCACGTACTGGATAACTTATTATAAGCCTATTGTAAAGGAAAGATGATGTTATGAACGAGAAATTAACCAACTATATCAACGGCGTGTTTGCTCCCTACGAAGAGGGAAAAAGCATCACTGAATTAAAGGCCGATCTGCTCTCCGATTTGCAGGAGCGCTTCCGTGAACTGAAAGCCGAGGGCAAGGATGATGAAACAGCTTTCAACATGACCATTGATAGTGTTGGCGACATTGAGCAAACCGTCCTGGAGGTTGCTGCACTCTCCCGCTCGCTGGAGCGACAGGTGGCCATCAATCTCAGTGCGAGCAATCTAGTGCAGAGCGACTTTGCAGGCGTGATCGCACATCAAGGGAATTTTCACGCGAGTGCATTGCGCGGCTCTGACTTTACGGGTGCAGACTTGACCGGCAGCTCGTTTCGAAATAGCGATGTCCGTGAAGCCAACTTTACGAGCGCCAATCTGACCGATTGCGACTTCTCCACCCTGGACCTGGCGGATGCAAACTTCCGTGAAGCCATCCTGGTACGCACTAACTTCAACAAGTCGGCGCTGGCCGGAGCACAATTCATCGGCGTCAGGTTCACCGATGTCAACTTCAAATACACTGACCTGCGCAAAACCACCTTTGAAAACTGTACCTTTCTCGGTGTGGGCTTCCACTATTCCGATCTGTACGGGCTGCGCTTGGATGGACAGACCTTCATCGGCGTCACATTTGACCTACCAGGACTCAAGGATGTATCGTTTCAGGGCGCGACCCTCAAAAACGTGTCGTTCCGTCCGGTGGGGATCTGGTCTCTGAAGCGTGCCATCCAATCCATGAACTTTGAGGGTGCGATGATGGATAAGCTTACCTATGCCGCACTCAAAGGTCTGGGAGCTGATATCTCGAAAGTCACGGTTCTCTCATAGAACAATATCCGAGCAAAGGTGCTCACAACATCATTGCGCTCTATTAGCACTTACGTACATCCTTATGACATTAAGCCAACAGGATGTACGTAAGTGCGTGCGGGTAGTTCTCCTACCCAGACCTATAAAATGTGACAGTTGCCTTCTTTCTGACGAAGTACTAGATAACTTGTGCTTTATAACGCACATTGTATGCGGAAAGCACAAAAAGAAAGAGGAGAAGGTGATTACACTATGTTTAGATTAAATAAACAAAGAGTGCATTCTTATAAGTGGCTAACGCACATCCAACCAATACCTCGCACTTGTCTCTTTGTCTTCCTTGTTGTACTGGCTGCTTGCACAACCGCTCCACAGCAAAATAGCAAGACCGGTACGCCGTCCATAGCGACCACAAAAACTCCTGAAGCGGCTACCTATGCATTCCCCGCACTGGATGCAAATTATGTTTATGATCAGCTTTATTACATGTCAACCACATTTCAGCAGCGCGAGTCAGGCTTCGATCTCTCTGCCGAGCACAATGGACATAAAGCGTTTGCGCAGTACTGGGCGCAAGTAATGCAGCAAAATTTCCAGGGATTTGCGCCTCAGGTCACCTACAATTATTTTAAAGCAGGTTGGATCAGTCGCCCTGGAGACTCGTCCGGCTACAATGTCGAAGTAACCATCCCCGGAGCGGTCCATCCCGAACAGGTTGTAGTCGTAGGCAGCCACTACGATGGCATGCATGTCTCGCAAGGCTCAGCTTTCGATGATACCAGCGGCTGTGCGATCATGTTAGGACAGGCCAAAGCTCTCGCCGACTACTGGCGGGACCATCATCTCTATCCCGCTCGTACGCTACGCTTTGTGATCTTTGATGCCGAAGAAGAAGGTGTACTTGGTTCCTACGACTATGTAAATAGCACCGTCAATGGTGATACCGCCAATATTGTTGCGATGATCAACGAGGAGCAATCGGGCTTCTCCTATCCGGTACGCTTCCAGGGCAAAGCCAGCAATCCATTCATCCCGTTGCATATCTGGAATAAGAATACTACTTCACAGACCTACTTTGCCGATCTGATTCGCTCCGCTCTGCCGGCGGTCGCCAGCGAAATGCGCATGATGGGTTACACGTCTGCTCTGTACCATGATAATCAGGGGAAAGATGTTCAGCAGCCCATCTTCACCGATGACCAGATTTCACATATTCTGGTTACAGGGGATCCTCTGGGTGGTAGCGACGATGCAGCATTCGATCAGGCCAATGTATCCGCCCTGACCTTCATCGCAGGTGATGACGGTCTCTTTAATCCTCAGACCGGACGCTTTGAAGGTGGCAGTGTTCCTGCCAATCAAAGATACCCTTATGATTCTCACTATGACACCATTCAACTCATGAATGGCTATGCCAACGGCGAGACCCGCAAATCCCAGGCCTTGACGCTGTCCCTTGATTTTCAGACCATGCTCGCTGCCTGGATGATCGATCAGCCAGCCATGCTTGGCCATATCGACATTGATCATCTTGCTCCTGGCCCTCTTGCCGCCATCAGCAGTGTGGGTATCTTACAGCCAGGAGTCCCTCTCAAGCTAAACGCCCTGGCCTCCTTTGACCCTCGCGACCCACAGAGCAAATTGAAGGCTCATTGGGATTTTGGTGATAATGTCCAGGCGGATGGTCTCTCCATTCAACACACCTATTCTCAAGGCGGAACCTATCCCCTTACCCTGACGATCCAGGATGCAAATGGGAGCCGCCAGGTGAGCAAAAAGCTGGTCGTAACACCCACTGCATTGATTTATCCAAATATTTTGCTCTCCATCCATCGCTATGACCCGGTACTGGCTATGGGTGATTACTCCCCTGGATCAGATTTCGTGCTTCCTCCAATCACTCAAAATGGTGACGGCTTGACCAGTAGCGATCACTTCCCAGGTCACAATCCATGATGATGAGAAAGGCAGCAGATCACACTGTCTCGATATTGCTCTGTCAAAGGTCATCGCGTCTTCACCGTATGGGAGACGTGTCTCCAAAACAGGTCCGAAAGGCGATAGGGTGAAACGCTCAACGACGTAGTACACGGTCAAAAGTCATAGCAACGTCGTCGAAGCGACTGGGATGATCCCTTGAACGAGGCATCCACGTTTGCCGACGTAGCGCCGTGGTCTTGTAATTCGCTTGATCGCGACGTACCCGGCGGCCTCGTGACGTACGTACTGTTCAATTTTGTCACTCAATAGTGAAAGAAGAGAAAAATCATGCGATGAAGATCGTTCTGCCTGTTATTCTTGCTCGAAAAGAAATGCAATTGTGCATGTGGGGGCTGATATTCAGCAGTTTCGCACGTGAACTGGCCGCCGGGTACGTCGCGATCAAGCGAATTACAAGACCACGGCGCTACGTCGGCGAGCCTCTCACCTCATTGGGATCGCGTTTTCAATGCGACATCGGCGCGATGACCTTTGACAGAGTAGTAGCGGCGCGGCTCCGCCGTGCTGTCACTGGACGCACGACACGGTTCCACGTGCTGATGGAAGCAACGCCGACGAGGCAATCCAAAGTGGGAAGATATCACAATGGAACCTCATGGGGAGCGTGACCGTACGAGTCACAGACAGCACGGAGGTACGTCGCGATCAAGCGAATTGCAACAGATCATCCTTTTTGTCCGTCAAAGGTCATCGCAATGTGCTTCCGAAATCTCGTCAAGTGGGTAGGTTCGCTCGATGGGGAGCCAAAGCACCCGGCCCCGAGGAGTAGCTTCTACGTTGTGCGCCACGAGCTCTGCGCGAGGGGTTGTCAGCCACATATGCTATGCTATTACAATATCCAGTAAGCGACTCCATCCACCAGGCTCTTCAGCCTTGTACTTTGCTCGCCATATGTAGATACAAAAGGTAGGCCATAAACAATGTTATCATTCACCGCCCCGCTCCCACTGGAGACTACAGTAGCCGAGTTACGCTCGGGTCGACGTGATCTGCTAGCCTTCATCCACACAATCTGTGATCGTGCCGATGAGATAGAGCCCCACATCCAGGCGTTTTTGCCGGAGCCGGGACGACGCTCACGTCTGCTTGCGGAAGCGGCCAGCTTACAGCAACGTTTCCCAGATCCAGAGCATCGCCCACTTTTATATGGTGCTCTCTTGGGCGTCAAAGATATATGTCGAACGGATAGCTTTCCAACACAGGCAGGATCACAACTACCAGTATCCTTATTTGCAGGTCCAGAGGCAAGCTGTGTCACCAGGCTACATGAAGCGGGAGCATTAATATTTGCCAAAACAGTGACGGCAGAGTTTGCATCCGACGAGCCAGGACCAACCCGCAACCCACACAACCTTGAGCATACACCAGGAGGATCAAGTAGTGGATCGGCCGCAGCCATCGCCGCAGGGATCTGCACGTTAGCGATCGGCACACAGACCGCAGGATCAATCATCCGGCCAGCCGCATTCTGTGGCATTATTGGTTTTAAGCCAACCTACAAACGTATCGCCATAGATGGTGTGATTCCTCATTCGGTCTCAGTGGACACCATCGGCTTGTTCACTCAGGATATCGCAGGCATAACCACAGCCGCCTCCTTGCTCTGCCGTAACTGGACAGAAATATCTACGACAAAGATGCCCGTACTGGCCATCCCCACTGGCCCCTATCTTACGCAAGCGTCACCTGAAGCGTTAGTGTGCTTCGAAAAAAATCTAAGACAATTAGAAAAGGCTGGATATACAATCAAACGTGTAGCAGCCCTCAACGATATTCAGGACATCAACACAAAACATCGACATTTGAGCATGGCAGAGATGGCTCAAGCACATACCAACTGGTTTGCCGACTATGCAGAGCTCTATCGCCCGCGCACCGCAGAGAGAATCCATGCTGGACAGCAGATACCCACCGAGTTGGTGATGCAAGCTCATGCTGACCGTGAGATCGTTCGTATTGCGCTAGAAACGTTAATGAAGCAAGAAGGTATTGATCTCTGGATCTGTCCAGCCGCCAGCGGACCTGCTCCGAAAGGTATCAAGACAACCGGCGATCCAGTGATGAACGTTCCCTGGTCATATGCAGGCATGCCTGCCCTGACGCTGCCAGCAGGGCAAGCCAAAAATGGATTACCTCTGGGTTTACAAATCGTAGCTCCTGCAATGGTCGATGAACAACTCCTGAGATGGGCCAAACCTATAGCTGATACGCTAGCAACATCCACCTGAGTAAAGGAGATGATTGCCAGAATAAAAGAGGCGTATCCCCCTTCCCATTGCGGCATTAGCCGTGCGATTTTTGCCAGAATAGCTACCTGCAACCAATAGACAGATAAATTTACTCGCTTCATGGGCCGGTGCGACGTGGTATCGCTGTGTCAAAGAGACCGAACCTCTCACGTAATGAGCGAAATTCCTCCCATGAAGCGAGCAAATTTATATCCCGGGTGTCTCAATTCAGCACAGGAAGCGCTCTTTTTTGAGAAAGGTAATCAGCGCCGAAGCTGGTTTGCCCTCCGCTCTCTCTCGATCCGCATTGAGGTATCTATGAGACCGCATAGACGGTAAAGGCGACACCAGCGCTCACGGCCTGGGCACATCGAGTGTTGTCAGGTGTGATTGTTCTATTGCACAGTAATGACGACATCTCCCTTTTTGTGTCCCTGGTCAACGTGCCTGTGGGCCTCGACGATCTGCTCCAAGGGATAGCATCTGTCAATGACAGGTTTGATCTTGCCCGCTTCAACGAGTTCTTTGAGGTACATGAGATCCTCAGTCTTTGGGGTTGCCGCCCCGCCTATGAGTGTCCTGCTGCTTGTCACTCCCGCCCAGAGCATTCGAAGACTGAGTGCTGGCGGAGCAACAGGTTGCAGATACACTCCATCTTTCTTGAGTAATCTCAGACAGCCTGGAAATGAAGTCTTGCCTACCGCGTCAAAAAGCATATCATAAGTCTCACCACTGCTGGTGAAATCCTCTTTTGTGTAATCGATGACCTGATCGGCCCCCAGCGATTTCACCAATGCGACATTCGTCGTACTGCACACTCCGGTAACGAGAGCACCAAAGTGCTTTGCGAGCTGGACGGCCCACGTTCCGACGCTGCCAGAAGCGCCATAGATCAACACCTGTTGTCCGCTGTGGATCTTCCCTTGTTTGAGGAAGTGCAAGGCTGTGATGCCTCCAAAAGGAATGCCGGCGGCTTCCTCATAGGTGACAGTCGATGGTTTGAATGCTATCGCGCTGTTTTCTGGCAGACAGGTATACTCGGCATACGTACTGAATCTGGCAATATCATAGGCAAACACCTGATCCCCACTTTTAAAGCGTTTGACCTCTTTCCCTACCGCTTCAACTTCCCCGGCTACGACCATCCCCGGGATAGCTTTTTTGGGTTTTCTCAGGCCAATCAGGAGTCGAGCGGGGAGCCAGTAAGAGAGAGGCACCGTGAAACTTCGCACTCTGGCTTCCCCTGCGGTGATGGTGGTCGCAGAGACTTTCACCAGGATTTCATTGTCCCTGGGGACAGGTTTGGCAACCTCCTGGAGCTGAAGAACCTCGGGTGATCCATATTGGGTACATATGATGGCTTTCATTTGATCATCCTTTCTTCTTTGAAGACGCTCATTTTATCTCGTTACTACTATTTTTCAGGCAGTGAAGCGATGGCCGACGGATTGAAGCCCTTGAAAATGAGCCAGCCTTCTAGAACGATTTCGTTGAAGAAGATGGGAAGAATCAGTACGGTGAAGAAGGGCGAAAGAGGTTTTACGCCGAACATCACGAGGATAGCCGCTGCGAGCGAGAGCGTAGCTGCAATCAAACCCCAACCTGATAGCCAGCGAGGAATGAGTCGTGATTGATAGAAGATGACATAATACATCAGCGCACCCAGGCTAAAAGCGCCGACCCCAAACACATAGCTTGCATACGCTCGCGCGGCCTGGATGAGCATGCCTACGATTTGATAGACAGAAGCCTCTGGCGCTCCTGCTCTGACAAAGTTCTGGCTTAACGTCACTAGCGAGAGGATACCAATGACATTTACGAGATAGAAGACGGGCTCAAGCAGCCTGAAACCAACCGCTCCCAGAGCCAGAGCTTCATTCTGTTTCTTCAAGACGGGATACAGCGAAATGGCAATACACCCAGAGAACACCGCCGCGAGAAAAAGAAAAAGCGCTCCGATGAGCACCTGGGTGCTGTTTGCAGCAATGCCCGTGAGATAGTTTGGAGCATTCAGAATCGCTTCGGTGAAAGACATAGGGAGAGCCGTCACCGTCCCGGCAAGAAACAAGATTCCTGCAATTCTTGCCGTCTTTCTGTAGGAATTCAAGGGTTTCTCCTCTGTGTTGATGTCGATGGCTTTCATGTGTTGATCTCCTTGTTGGATAAGAGTGTGAGGTGTCAAGGTCTGACATCCAGTCCATCTACCTGCTCGGGCTCAATGCGAATGATCGCGACCAATGGCAGGCCAACATCACGTACTTTTCTCAGCAAGCCATGCAATGCGGCCTGATCGAGCACTGGGCCGGTGAACAGGGTCTCGCCGTTGTCAAGCAATGTGATGCTCAGGCCAGAAAACCAGTCGGCCCACTTGCGATCCAGGTGACCCTGAACTCTGATCTGATAGATCAGAGGCTCCGCCTCCTTTTCATTGCTTGAGTTGCTCTCGTTTGACATGTCTCTGTCCCTCGTGTGGCGGTCATCTCTGCCTGTTCCACGTGCTTCAGATATCTTCTTGCAGGGAGTATAGCTTCTTCGGAGCAGGAACAGAAAGCATCTAAAGGTATGTTTGGAGTTATGTTCTCTCTTCGCTGCGAGAGGAACAGAGCAATACCAAAGGTATGTTTGGGGAAGTGTTGTGGGTACGAATACGCCTGGCGGTGCGAAACTGACGGATCGCATTGCCAGGCCGAACAGTTCCATGTGGGGAAAACGACACTAGATCGGCTTAGAGCAGCCCCAGATCACGGGCTCGTGCGATCGCTTCGGTGCGCCGCTGAGCCCCGAGCTTGCCAAAGATCTTATGAGTATGGCCTTTCACGGTCCCCAGAACCAGAAAAAGCCGCTCGCTAATCTCCTGATTGGAGAGTCCGGCAGCCACGAGACGGAGGACTTCCAACTCGCGTTGGCTCAAGGGTTCAAGAAGGAGCTGTGCAGGAGGCAGAGACAAGCTGTTTTCACTCTGCTGCTCGGCCTCATATGCAGTCAACAATTTCCTGAGATACTCGGGCATTCTCCCCAGAGTCATCGCTTCGAACAAGAGGGAAGTCATGGGGAGGCCTTCGTCGAGAAAGAGACGGATGAAACCGGCAGGCTCGGCCATCGCCAGTGCGTCAACGAGCAGGAGCACCGCCTGATCCTTTTCGCCATGAGCGCGAGCCGCGATCGCCTGGAGGACCATCACCTTGAGCTGTTCATCCTTCCAACCCTTTGCCTCCACTTGCTGTCGCCATGCAGAGAGCACCGCCAGTGCTGTAGATGGGTCGCCCTGAGCCAGATGGACCCGGGCCTGGCTCAGAGGGAGTTGGTGTGCTTGAGCCAGATGGGCTGCCGCTGAAAGACTCCCCTGGCGCAGGAAGGTGAGCACTTGTGCGGAGGTGATCTCAGGCATGCGAGCCACAACGTTGTGCTGCTGTGCGGACTGACTGGCCTGAGCAAGCAAAGCAGCAGCGTCGGACACCTCTCCCCGGGCCAGAAAGAGGCGGGCCAGAAAGACCTCGCAGGCAATGGAGTACTCAACTGCCTGACCACACTGCCGCGACAGGTGGAGACTCTGTCGCCTGTGCTGCTCGGCGGCCTCCAGATCGTTCCATTCGTAGAGGACCCGGGCCAGGCCCAGATGCGCTTCGCAGAGATGAGGAAGTGGCTGATCCCCTGCTAATTGCAGCACGCGCTGGTAGGTCTGGACCGAAAGATGGAGCTGGTTGTCAGTTTCCTGGATCATGCCCAGGCACATCGTCGCCAGGATGGTGGTGAAAATACCCTCGGGGGTCTGGCTGTTCTTGATGACTTCGGTATAGGCCCCTCTCGCCGCAGCACGATCTCCCTGGAGTTGGTAGGCGACCCCCAGCGTCCATTGAGCAGTCGCGAGGGAAAACAGATTCTCGGGGTCCAGATACTCCAAGGCACGGCGTGACTGGGCCAGCACCGTTTCTGGCTGGTATGGAGTGAGAGCCAACATCGCCCTGGCAGCGGCGATTTGCCCGATCAGGTCGCGGGTTCTGACATCTAGATTGGTGCCTTGCAGTGCGGATTCAGCCGCCTGGAGTTTCTCTTCCACACCGGTCGTCTCGGAACTCACCAGCAGCAACGTGGCATACCTCACCCACAACGAGGGCCTGGCATCCAGAACCGTCTTTGGCAGCGAGTCCAACCAGTTCAGGACAGTGGTCACCGCGCCAGGAAAATGCAAGGGAAAGCCATTTCCTTCCATCAGGCACTCGGCACGCTCCACATCATTGGCGGCAGTCGCATGATGAAAGGCTTCCATCGTGAGGCCCTGGTCTTCATACCAGCTACTTGCCCGGAGGTGCAACTCGTTCACCTGGCTTTGCGCAAGTGCTGGAGAGGAGGAAATGCTCTGATGGAGACGCAGCCTGAGCAAATCGGCAAAGAGATGGTGATAGCGGTACCAGCGCCGCTCGTTGTCCAGGGGGATGAGAAACAGATTAGCGCGTTCGAGGTATTCCAGGGTGGCTTGCCCGCTCATTGTGGAGCCGAGCACCACTGCATCACACAATAGTCCCGACATTCGATCGAGGATGGACGTGCGCAGCAAGAACGTCTGGACGCGTGCGTCCTGCTGCCCGAGGACTTCTTCCATCAAGTAGTCCAAGACGAAATGGTCGCTGCCGGTGAAGGAGGTGATGAAACTGGTGGCATCTTCATGTCCCTGTAGTGAAAGTGCAGCCAATTGCAGACCGGCAATCCAGCCTTCGGTGCGCCTTTCCAGGGCGGCGATGTCCTGGGCTGAGAGGGTAAGGCCCATGACCTGATTGAGAAATGCGGCGGCTTCGGAGGGGGTAAAACGCAAATCGACGGCACGTACCTCGGTCAAGTGGTCCCGGGCACGCAGACGGGCCAGGGGTAGGTGAGGGTCTTCCCTCGTAGCGATGACCAGATGCATGTTTGGGGGCAGATGAGCGAGCAGAAAGGCGAGGGCCTGGTCAACTGATTTGGCATCAATCGCATGGTAGTCGTCAAGGACGAGGGCGAAATGGTTCGGGATGGTGGTGACCTCATTGAGCAAGGTCGTCAGCATCGCTTCGAGTGACGGTGGTTGAGGGGATTGAAGTCCCCCCAACACCCCTTTCCCAATATTGGCGACAATGGTCTGCACAGCCGAGACGAGGTACGTCAGAAAGCGTACAGGGTCATTATCCCCTTCGTCCAGGGACAGCCAGGCAACCGGTCGCTCGAGTCCCTCGATCCATTCACTGACCAGCGTAGTTTTCCCAAAGCCAGCGGGGGCTGAGAGAAGGGTCAGTTTGTGGTGCTGCCCCTCGTTGAGCCGCTCGATCAGGCGGGGTCGGCTGACTACGTTCGGTCGTAGCGGAGGGATATACAGTTTCGTGGCTAAAATTGGTGTCACTTGCTCTCTCCTCCAACTACATTCCAGTCAGTTTCCCGTTCCCCCCTGGGACACCGCTCTCCTCAAAACGCTTGAGCGAAATTTGCACGTCCCCAGAAAACGTGCATTTGTCCGCTGTGGCTGGTTGCGACCCTGCCTTCTTCCGAGATCGTGCAAGAGGAGCCTGTTCTGTAGGAACCGAAGATGAAAGCTTTTGCTCTTCGTTTGAGGAAGAGGCCTGTTCTGTTTGTGTCTCACTCGTCTGCATAGGCTCAGCTACCCTCGCCTGATAGGTGTGTCCGTCTTCCGCATTCCAATGATTCGTCAATCTCGCGATGAGGCACGCAATTTACACGTTTGAGAGAAAGTATACCTGATAGGAAGCTGTTTTTCCAGGAAATTCTCCTGAAAATAAATTTTCATGGATGGTGGTGCTCCAGCGGAGCATGCGTTATTTATGGCTACTCGACAGGTAGGATCCACGTTTTACGGCGCCCGCTTCCTCGCCATACGATCAAGCTAGCTGGTTGTCTGCACCTTCAACGCTTAGGTTGATGTGTATTGAGCCACCAGTACTGCGTCCGTGCTTCTGACTTACCAAAGATACGGCACCAGGCGATAGCGTACCTGCTGCTCATATTCTTTATACCCGATCAAATCTTTTTCCAGGAGCTTCTCCTCGTCGAGAATTCTCCATGCGAGGACAAAGATAGTGATAGCCAGTACGATAAGTCCCCACCAGAAGCCGAGCGCGAGCAGAATGCCGATTGCGCCTTCGACCATGCTGTTCGGCATTCTGGTTGTAGCTTACATCTTTGCCATGCGAGCATACAAAAAGCGTGTATGAAACAAAGAATGTATCCCAGGAAAGAGATTTATGTACTAATGTACTAATGCACTAATGTACTAATGTGCTAATGTACTAATCTGAGTAGCTATTATTTGGTATAACAGAGTGTCGATAAAGGGGGAAGATTTTACAATTATCTGAGAATCAATAAAGCTATTTTTACTCAACTTTATCAGTGCAGCGAATTTTTTTGAAAGAACGGCGAACAGAATCGTCAGGAACTTTACGTCATTATTGGTCAAAAGACAAAGAAAGAGAGTATATAAACCATGAGCGATCGTAGGCATGGACGTCCTATAGAAAATAATAATAGAGGAAGGTTTAGAAATGATAGAGGGCGCTCATCTGACAGTGACCAAAGTTCA
This sequence comes from Dictyobacter sp. Z7_2, assembly GCF_057551105.1. Taxonomy (NCBI): domain Bacteria; kingdom Bacillati; phylum Chloroflexota; class Ktedonobacteria; order Ktedonobacterales; family Dictyobacteraceae; genus Dictyobacter; species Dictyobacter sp. Z7_2. Next base: position 5,241,756 of record NZ_BAAJPE010000002.1, on the reverse strand, counting down.
GCTCCCTCAATCTCAGAGTTAGTAGATAATCAAATAGACAGAGTAAGCCGTCTTGAAAGTTTAGATAGATTGATAGCTAACAGAGAAACTGTTTGGGAAGCATATAAAAGTAATTTAGCAGATCGACGGGACGAAAAGCTCAAAAAATCACGGGAAAAATATGAGACCAAATCTGACAAGATAGCAAACAGCAATAAGTCATCTGAAGAGATGACACGTGCCTGGAATAAGGCTGAGCAGGATTATGATTCAAGGGATACTAAAATAATTGAAAACTATCAAAATCAATTGTATACAGCGACATCCAATAAAATAGTTAGCTGGCAGCAGCAAGATACGCAAAGACAAACATTGCATGATCAATGCATGCAGGGTGAAGAACAGCTACACGGTATAAGAGAAGCATTTAGAACCCGCACGCCGTCTCCAAGCAATGACGTGATGCGTTGGTAATAACTGTCTATTTACAGGCTTTCTAAAGCATCTTGAGTGGCATAGAGAGCATTTGAGACCCTGACCTTCTTGTGGAGGAATGTAAGATACATCCATGCTCTTCTGCCAAAAGGATATTATCCAGGACACGCACAGTAAGAGCATATCATACATGAATATTTTTCAAGGGAAGAAAGCCATTATCACGTCGTTAAAAGCGCCCATCATCGCGATAGAGCCTGCGGGGGCGCACGACCAGACTCTCAACGGGAGGCGGAAGGAGATCGCGCAGCGCCTCGGAGCAGAGCGCGACGCTCATCAAGAAATCGTCGTGTCCTTCGGCAGGATCGACATACATATCCATAACATGCTCGCCGGGGATGCGATAGCGAGCGAGCCGTAGCTGCTTCCAGCACTCATCGAAGACGAGCGCTGGAGCGTCCTCCTGGTGATAGAGTTTCAAGCGGGCGGAGTTGATGAGGCTGAGCAGTTGATAGGTCAGATGGCTCTTGCTTGTCCGACTGAACTTATAGCCAACGACACGCTCGGAACCAAATTTATCGATGAGCAAACTGGCAAGAGCTTCGCCAAGACCGGTACTATCGACAACGAGCTTACGGATATTCCAGAGCTGCATCAGGGAACTCACAGAAGCATATTGATCGTTATAGCGCATGCCGGTCCACCAGGCCTGATGGACGATCTCGACCGCCGGCAGATCGAGCTCGTTGTAGCTGACACGTCCGATAGTGAGGACGGTACTATCGCGCTTATTTGAAGCATGAACCTCATCGCCGGGCCTGGGACGCTCTTCGCCACCGACATCGAGGCCAGCGACATAAAAGCCCACGGACGTGTCATCGGGACCATCGAGCCAGCAATGAGTGCCACGTATGAGATGCTGTTGCAGCTCGTTGAGCAGGAAGCCTGCGCCGCTGATCGGCAAGAGGCGATACTGTGTCCGAATGGAGACATGATCCTCGCCGAGCCGACGCATCTCGCTCTCAACAAAGGATCGATAGCGAGGATTGAGTGCGGCCAACTCCTGCCAATCGTACTCAAAGTGGCGCTGGATCCCATCGAGCTGCTGAAGTTCAAGATTATGGGCACGCATACAGGCCAGCAGAGTATTATCCGACCAGGCGGTGACATACATCACCGTGGTTGAATTTGCCGTTGCGGCCATCGGCTTCAGTTCCACATCATATTTAGCGATCTGGACATCCTGAGCCTCGTCTATCTCCAGCAGCAAGCTGGCGGTGGCTCCGACGATCGATGACTCTGGTCCGGCGGAGAAGAACATAATGCGGGGACCGCTCTGAGCTTCGACGAGGCTTGTATCCGGAGCAAGTCCGATGATATAGCCAAAGGATTTCCAGACACGCTCGCGTAGCAGTGGAGCTTCGAGCATGCTGAGGAGTCGCATGCGTGAGTTAACGATCTGCGGCTTATAGGTTGGAGCGGCTTTGACGATGCTGCCTTGCGGATAGGCAAAGAGCAGATAAGCTTCGAGGACGGCACTCAACTGATTCTTACCCATCTGCCGCGCAAACATAACGGTAAAAGTATCGCCGCGCCCCTCGCGAATCGAGCCCAGGATGGCGTTGCCGACCTGTTCCTGATAGGGATAGAGCGGCTTGCCAAGGATATGACGGGCGAACCAGCCGATATCGGAGTGCATCTGCTCGGGATACATATCGGAGTGCATACGGCTACGCCTCCACCAATTCTATGCTGACCTCATAGGATGCCGCCAGGCTTCCACCAGTCATCAAGGACGTGATCTGACTATGCAGATCGTTAATGCGTTCGCTATAAGCATCGAAATGGACGCTGATACTGCCATTGATGGGATCTTTCAAAAGGATCGTCGTGCCTGCGCTGCTCAGATAGCTGGCCCGCAAGGCATCGCGATACTGCTGTCCGCTGCTGCTGGAGAGAGAGCCATCATAGCGCGTGAGCTCGTTGACACACAGGATCACCATACTCCAGTGCCGCTTGCCGGGGCCGAGATCCACATAGGACTCGGCCCCATCTGCTCGGACAGTCGCCTGGCGGATACGCGGCTGTTGCACTTGATAGCTATCAGGCTTGACGAAGTAGCCATTTCCATCCAGGATAATTTCGCAATCGACACCAATCGTTGCCATCAGAGCACCTGCTCCTCCTGAATACGCGTCATCGTACTCTGTCCCTGCTGATCGCTAATCGAGACGATATCGCCATCGATCGAGACAGCCAGGCCGCGACGGCGCAGGGCCACGCAGATCGTATCGATAATCAGGGACAGGCGTGTATTCTCTGCCTTCAAATCATCGATCTTCGCCCGCAGACTACTCAGCTCAGCATCAAGGGCCGCAATCACGCGCTCCTGCACCTCATTGGCGCTCCGCTCGACGCCGCTCCGATACGCAATGATCCCCCCAACAATCCCGGTCAGAATCAAAACGAAATTGATCGTTCCCAACAAATCCATAAAAAACTCCTTTCGCCGCCAGAGCGTTGCGGCTGGCCGACTATTCAAATGTCCAAACGTTCGCTAGACGCGTCCCCACGAGAGAGCAATCTCGCCCCAGTGCACGCGCGACGCGGAGGCATAATCGCGCTGCTGCTTAATCTCCTGGAGGCGCGTCAAAAACTGCTCCATGCGACTATGAGCGGAGGTAGCCCAGGAGGTCGGGATGCGGGTATCATCGAGACGATCATGCAGAAAGCCATCCTGAAAATCGAAATTGTCGTTAGTTGGCACCTGATACGCCTCCATTGCGAACGCCGCCGCGCCCTGCACAATGATATCGCGATGGACCTCAGGGATCGTCGAACCGGAGGCATCCAACTGCTGCTTCGTCGCATAGAAGACGCGTATCAGCGAAGAGGTATCGCGGGGGAGCTCAGCCGTGGCCAGATGGAGCGTCAAAGCTGGCTGCTGAGAGCCAGTCAGGCCAGCGCTACCGCCCACGGCTCCGCGAGAGCCCAGATTGCCTCCCGAGGCCAGAGCCGCCGACGAATCGAACATATTGGAGAACTCGCTAAAGAAGCGCTCGCGTGGAGGCCAGCACATCACGCCCGACGTGTTGACAAGTGGAGGCTGTGGCTGACCAGCCAGAGAGCTATCGGGAAGGGTATCGACATACGTCGTCGTCGCATTATCGGATAACGTCGCCAGCAGAAAAAGAGTCGTGCTACCGACCGCCGTCCGATAGAGTGCGCGCCCGATAACGCTATTGCCTGCCGGGACGTTCCCCGGGAGCATGGTCTGTGTAGGACCAGGCGGGATAGCGCTCAGATTCACCTTCTGATTGCCACTACTTGTCGTGACAGTTGTCAACGGGGCGGTAGTCGTCTCTCCACCCTGCGACAAGAAGGTGACCGCGTATTGATAGCTCCCAACATTCAAACCGGAGCCCGCGGCTGCGGCTGCCACCATACTACCGCCGGGAGCAGCAAAGGCCGAGCCATAGACCTGAAGTGGATAGAGAATGCGCTCGATCCACAGGATTGGATAGCTCGCGTTCCAGCTCGGTGGATAGGGATAGGTACGCTGGAAGGGCTCAGTAGGCATATCGGCATAGGCGATATTGGGATAATATTCGGAGTAGCGATCAACGGCCTTATCGATCGCACGATCGATATCTGCCTGACTCCAGCGCTGATTACTGCCAGCCGGATCAAACAGATCCAACCGCACCAGATTTTCAAGATCGGACAAAAGCATAACCCCCTCCTCTCAACGGCGTGCGTAGCCCACAGACCAGGCACGCCAAACCACTGCATATCCTGACTAAGATCGAGTCTGGCTCAGCCCCTGCTGTCGGCATCAGGAACAGGCGACACAACTGGCATACGTATCGTGCCTCCAGTCAGCGCTAGATCAGGTGTCGCTTTCATCTGCGCCTGCGCCTGCCGTATCGCAAAAACCGATGCCTCAATGGCAGTATTCAACGCCGCTGGCTGCGGCACTGGCAAATGAAACGCATGAAAGAGATCGATTGAAGCCCGCAGAGCAAACTGCTTCTTCTCCAGCGGACCATAATCGTCATAGGACTGCTCAGCCATCGCCACAGCCATCTGTACACAGTGCTCAAGCATCTCCTGCTGCTTCGTCGGCAGTAGATGCTCAAAAAACTTCAGGCACCAGATCGCCAGCACGCACAAAAACGGGAATGCATTTAAAAGCACATCGGCAAGCACATTCTGATAAAGGAACATAGAAACACCCCTTTCAAATCTTACAACCAGAGAAGAGCTCATTTTGAAATGTTCAATTGATGTTTGAGAGCATCGCGCTCGGCGGTCAATTGCGAGCACAGACGTTGCAGAGCCAGCAACTCCTGCCCGATCCAGGCCTCAAAAACGCCGCGTGACGTTGTTGCTTCAAGCGTCGTCATCCGAAAATGCTGGCAATCGCCACCGCCCAGCGCGGGATTGCTGACCTCAAGTTGCGTGACATGCTTCTGAAGCTCCAGAGGCAGATCAGCAGACTGCCAATCGTGAGTCAGCACATAGGAGCGAAAATCGTGAAGCACCTTAATGCCATTGGGAGCGGTCAGAGTCGTGCCATCATCTTTCCAGCCGCGAGGAACGCGCTGTGCCGGAGGAGTTTGCTTGCGCGAGAGCGGCCAGACCTCGTTATACTTGAGGACATCCACCCAGGCGGCATCATTCTTGGTGACGGGCTGAGCGATATACGGGTCCATCGCAGTCAGATTTGTCGCCGAGCACGCATAGAAAGCGATCATATGCGACCAACCGAGGCTGGCATCGACATAGGGATCTATCTCGGAGGCCACCACCGGATGTCCCAGAGCCAGCTCGGTGCGGATCGTCTGGAGCAGTTCGTGTGGCGTACCGCTAATCGTCCGCAGGAGTACGCCGCGCCTGGCGACTTCCAGGATATAATCGTTGATCACGGTCGCGCCCACATAGCCTGTTCCATAGACCACATTTTTGAGTTCGCTACCCGTTGTCGGGGTACCGGTCAGGAACTGGATACAGGCGGCCAGGCTGGTCGCGACGCAATCGTACTCCTCATTGACCTGATGGGGATCTTCGGTGCGCTGTGATTTCATCGGAAAGTGGATTAATTCCTGCGTTGATGCCATAAGACTACACTCCTTCTAGCCGCAGGACGGAGGTATAATCCGCCTGCTGAGCATTATAGACGACGGTACTCTCGACGATACGCCCGGAGCTGCTCTGTCCTGAGCCAACGGGGACGCTATAGTCGGAGACGCTGATTACGTCAAGCAGTTGATGTGCGGGATTCACTGGAACCTGGATCTGATGTTGTACCCGGGTACGTTGCGCCTGTGCGAGGAGGAAACTGGCTTTACTGGCACATTGAGCAGTGGTAAGCAACTTCTGGTCCACATGTTGGATCAAGCGCTCCTGGCCGATCCACTGCATATTGCTATCATCGTAGGACTCGGCGGTCGTAAGAGCCGAAGAGCTCCCTGGAGGCTTTCCTGTCACAATCACATGATTGCCCGGCTGCTCATCGCCGCCAAAAGTGATCAATTCAAGCTCGGGCTGATACGACCAGGTTGAGGGATCGGAGGAGGAGAGCTCACGAAACTGCATCCTTTCATCCTGATCGAGGAAGAAATGCAGCTCATAGATGCTACAGAGCTCATCGAGGGCGCGTCGGAAGGACTGCCCGGCCTGCATAACAAAGGAGGGCACAGCCTGAGTAATCTGGCTGCTGGCTGGCAAGCTGAGCGAGAAGAGGGTGGCGCGAGCACAGATTTCGCGTAAGAGCCAGCCAAGCTGTTGCAGTACATACGTCATCTGGAAGCGATTGACCAGATCCAGCTGACTGGTCGCATCATGACAGAGCAGACGCAGCCGATGCCGCTGTGGCGTGCGCTGGATCTGTATCGACGTGATGCGATATGTCCCAACCTTCACCGTCTCGACCGTCGTAGGAGGAGATCCAGTACAATAGCCCTCGCTCAACACGACCGAGCAATGCGGGCCAATCGGCTGCGTCGCCGTCGCCTGACTGATCAAAGACGAGAACAGACCCTGATTATTATCAATCACCATCTCCAGCGCGGCAGGCCGTGCATCGTGCTCTTCCAGGCTATAGGAAAGTACGGCAGCGCTAACATCCAGATATTGATTGGTGTTGGCTTGATTGTAACTCGGAGCTCGTAAGACGTTTGCCATGCTAATCATCAGATTAGCGCTGGCGGTCGAGACGATGGTGGCACCATATTGTGCGGCGATACTGTGCACAATTGTTCCCTGCGACCAATGTTGCAGATCGCTACTCTGTCGCACGCGAGGATAGCTATAGACCGCTCCGGTAACCAATCCGTTATCGGACTCTATACAGATCAGCGTATAAAGCCCGCTACCGGCATCATATTGCAGACGTGGAGCCAGGCGTCCGATGCTGCTACTGCTAGCGGGAGCAATCGGCTGATAGGCCAGCCAGCTCGTGCTCCCGGGATTATAGGTAAATTCATAGAGAGTCGCCGTATCGCTAGTAACGATCCAATAAACCGAGCCATCCCAATAAGCAGTCAGGCCACCGCCGTAGCTGGGAGGAGCCAGCGTCGTCGTATGCAGTGTGCCCCAACTGCCGCCACTGAAAAAGGCGCAGCCAGTATACGTTCCGGCGATCAATTGATAGAGAAAGAAGACATCGTTATTCCCTGCGCTCCCGATGCCCAGGATGTTCGCGCTACTCGGAGGTGTCAGCACGACAGTGGGAGACGCGCTCCAGGTCTGTCCATTATCGCTACTGCTCCACGTCCAGAGGGCGCTGCCCCCGCTCCCCTGCTGAGCAAAAGCCCGCAGGGTTCCATTATTATTCGAGACAGCACATCCCCTATCCTGAAAGCAGGTCGAGGACGCGCTCGCGAAGGTAGTCCACGCCGTCCACTGACTCGCGCTGGCCGGATTGGTAACGCGTTGCCATTGAAACGATTGAGCGAAGATATTCGTCCCACGACTCAAGCGCACGCGCACAATACTTCCATCGCTGGCAACGCAGGCATCGTGCCAACCATCGGCCGCGCCCGGCGACTGATAGGCTTGATAGTGCTGAATATGATCCTCGATACTCACACTGATCGCCGGAACACGCGTAGCTGCTCCAACAGCACTGATCAAAGTAGAACTCAGCGACCTCACCATTCACAGGACTCCTGAATAGCCTCCTCAGGCGCGTCATCTTCGGCTATAGGAAGCTCAAGCGGATTCTCATCGCCTTCGCCGCGCATCTGTCGCATCAGATTCTCCAGCATAATGTTGGAGTGGCTGCGCTCAGCGACGTGTTCGCGGCTCTTCTGCTGCATCACGAGGAAGTGTTGGATCTGACTCATCATCTTGAGAGCCAGGTTAATATCGCTCAACAAGAGCTGTGCCTGCTCTTCAAGTTGAGAAATCCAATGCTCAATGCGCTGCTCCGGCGTCCCTGCAACATGTACAATGTTTCTACTCATTCAATATATCCATAGGTGTAGAGGGTCAGACTACAAGTGCCAACAAACGCTTTGATATCGGCGCGGCCGCTGCTATCGAGGGGCAGGATACCCATACCATTCACAGTCGCGCTGGCCACTGGAATATTACCGAGAGTCGCATATGCTCCCAGATCGCTAGCACCATGCGGAGCCAATTGGAGATAGGCATTCACGGTAGAACTAGAGAAGTACGCTTTAAAGAGGACACCAGAAGCTTGTGCCGGGATACCAGAGCTTCCACCGCTCAACGTATAAGTCGCCAGAGACCCGGCCGTCAGCGTATCGCCATTGATCTGCCGATAGCCAGTCACAAAAGTCACCCGACCAGGAGGAGGCGTCGGAACACTTGATCCCGTGCTATAGACAGCCAGCACAACAGCATCGGTCGCATTATGCTCATCAAAAAAGAACACCGTACAGAGAGCGCCATTAGTCAGAGCGCTAGAGCCATCCATATGGAAAGCCATCGGAACATTTGCCAGCACCGTCGAAGTCGCCTCCAGCAGCAATACCGAAGCCGTATACGTCACCGGATTAAACGACATCAACAAAGCACGCTTAATAATCTGAGCCACAACCCCCTCCCATTTCAGTGAGCCGACAACTCCTTTGCCCAAGGCGCCAATGCCCGCCCACGTAGCGGCGCGGCTCCGCCGTGCTGTCTGTGACTCGTATGACTCGGCTGGGGTGCGTCTCTGAAAGGAAGGCTGTCTAAATGGAGCCCCATGAGGAGCATATGAGAGTTACTGATAGCACTAAGCACGGTTGCTTGCTCTTTTCAGAGAGATGTTTCTCTCGTAGGGGACCGCACGTAAAACATCACGCATCGTTAGCGCCCTGCCCCGGATTAGCCAGCAGATCGCCGGCGCCCTGAGCGTGAAAGCTCCCAGACGTATAACTGCTGCCCAGGACCGCATTGACGCTGGCCGCAATATTGGCGAACGTCTGCGATCCAGACGCATCGACACGGACCCAGGTACCATCCTGAGCCAACGTGCCATCGGAGGTCAATTGCTGGATTGCCAGGGTACGAGGATTCAGGTAGCTGCCGATCGGAGCAACCTGGCCGCCATTATAGCGGCCGAAGGCCAATTCAAGCTGATTTATCATGGAGTTTTCTCCTTTCCTATCTTAGACTATAAGAATAGTGGCAAGCGGCAAGCGCTCGCCTAAAATTCGACGTACTTGGCGCTAATACTATAGCTGCCGGCGGCATACGTCTCCAGCAGGAGCGTGATCCCATTGGAGGACCCAGGCGGCAGCACAATCACCTGATCATTTTGCAGCAGCTCAAGTGATCCATTAGCGATATCGATCTGTGCGAAGGGGGAGGCCAAACTGGTGTTGGTCGTGACATACGTGCAACTGGACGCGATGGTGCTGGCGGCCGCGCCAGCCTTCAGATTGCTGACCGTGGCCGTGCTGCTATAAGCCGGATCAGTGGTAGTAAACTTGAGCCGAGCTGTGACCGAGTTCGTCGCCGCCGTGCCTGCCATGACGCGCAGCGAGTAGATGAGGATGGTTTTGCCGCTGGTGCCTGGATTAAAAATGCTCAGAGGATAATCGTTGGTACCGGTCGTCGAAGTTTGCAGGCCATTATGAGCATTGTACGCATGCCCCTGCAGAGCGAGCTGACGCACCCACGACTGGATGCTGGGAACGCCATTGATGCCCACTGCTCGATCGAGTGAGCTTCCATTGAAGAGAGCGGGACTGGCCAGCGGGATATTGGACCCCGAACAATTATCCTGCGAGGCGGCGCGCCCGATATAATAATTGCCGGCATTGGGATCAATAATCACATTCGCCACCGGCTCAATCCCGGTCGCCAGCAGCCCATTGAGCAGCGGCCCCTGTGGAGCATAGATGTCCCAGAAAGCGCCTGTATGGTTCGCATAGACCTGAGCAGTCTGCAACGTCACGGGATTACTGCCTGCGACGTAATCTGTCGCGGCATACACAATCTCGACCACACCACCGCCCACCAGCAGGATCGGTGCGCCCGCCACCAGACCAGTCACCGCCGAGAGGGTCAGACTACTCGAACCGGCCGTTGCGCCAGCGCTGATCGCATTGAAAATGATCCCCTTGCCCTGTAATTCGCGCTGACGATCAAAGTTGTTGTTGCCCGGAGCGCCATTATTGTACAGGTAGGACACTTCTGGCGTCATCGCCATACCTGCGCCGCCATCCTGTGCCGCGTTACTGCCGGGAACCGTCAGGAGATTCCCATTGCCATCGACGCGTAACGACTGACCTTTTCCAGCGGGATTCAGACCGCCCATCAATCCCGACCCATCAGCATTCATAAAATTCGTCAACTTGCTACCTCCCATTCAACGTGCCAATATGTGACAACCTCCACTTACGACCATAAGATTGTTCAGATGCCGCGATAGATGCCACGATAATCGACAACCGCGCCACCATACTCATGACGAATCTTGTACGTGATCGCATCCTGCGTAAAGTTCAGGCCCAGTATCGGCTGATCCTGGATAAACAGCGTCGGATTCACCTGACCGCCCACGAAGCCGACCTCGATCGTATCCACTTCCCTGGGATCGCCGATCAGGAACCACTGCGTGGTACTTGTCAGTTGCGGGGCCACGATGGGAGTGACATAGCCAAGCATAGGATTGATATCGTTGTTCGGAGAGCCTGGGACACCTGCCGACTTGGTCACGACCATACTTGTCCACTCTAATTCGGGAGGCACGACCAGATAGCGCGGACGCAATCCGAGCCGCTTGCCTGCATAATTTGTCTGTTCGCGCATCGCCGTGATACCGCTCTGCATGGCGCTGGTCGAGAGCGCAGACGTGCCCAGATTATTATGTGGTGCGCCTGTCCCGAAGAGGTTTGAGCTATCATAGATCACTGGATTGCTGGAGAGGAAGGTATAGACAAACTCGGCCAACGTATAGGCTGCGGCCACCGCCAGCTTGGTAGGAACCTGTCGAATCGCGTGCAGGTCGTCATTGAGGATCGTTTCGCGCGAGATCGTGACCAGATTGCCACGCTTCTGAGGGACATACGTTGCGGCCGAATCGGTCAGCGTGACCGCGCTATAGGGAGCATCCTCCGCCACGACCGGCAGGCTTCCGAAGGCACCCAGGCGGATACGCGTCTGCTGCTTAAAGTCGCGAATCGGAGCAATCGTCACAAATTTCTGCCATTCAGCCGGCCACGCCTGATAATCCTTCAGCAAGCGTTTATTCATGCTTGTGCCGAGCAGATAGGAGAAGCTGGCGGTCGTCGTATCGGCCTCCGAGATACGACTGATGGGAGCACTTTCGGCCACATGGATCGTGCCAAGATGGCTACTTCCGCTGATCCCGCCATACAGCGAGGAGTCGCCCGTCACGCGTGTATACGCCTCGTGGATGCTGACAAAGCCACGAATATTGCCCAGCCTTGTGCGATCGATATCCAGATCAAACATCGCATCGAAGGCCGCCTGGACCTTCTCCGCCTCAGTAATCATCTGCCCGACAGTCGCCTTCTCGGAGCCATGGCCGCGAATCACTCCATCGGCCGTCAGGCGAGCCAGCAGCTGCTGCGTTGAGCTCAACTCGGACTCCAGTTCCGCATCCTCAAAGAGACGTCCCTGAAAGCGCTGCCGCACCTGACTCTTGACCGCCTCGGGCATAATGCTCTCCTGCAAGCGCCGCTCCAGGATCAGGGAGCATTTTTGGAGGCGTGCATCGGCAAGCAAGCGCTCCATCTCCAGGCGCTGCTGCTCCAGGAGTTGCTGTTGTTCCAACAAACGCCCAGCCTCCACGCGTGGCGTGGGAGCCTCCTCACCGCCTGTGGATAGAGATCCCTGGGGAACAGAAACAGTATCGGGAGTAGAAATGTGTGTCTGTGTCATAGCTGAGTAATCTCCTTGTAGTGTATTCATCGTAGGGACAATAGTAGACAAAGCGCGTTCATCCTCCAATGCGGATGAATCGTCGTGGATGATGCGTCGAAACGTGCCACCCGCGCTGGGTCTGGTAACAATGTCGCACGAATTGACCTGAAGCACCGCGATCACATCCTTCGCATTCTGCTGATCATTCTGCTGCCACTGCCCAATAATATCGATCGAAAGGCCGATCAACTCCGGACGCCCCAGCTGACACGCCTCTTTGATGATGGACCAGAGCCAATCGGCGGCCTCAAAGATGTGCAGCGTCGCATCGACGCGTCCGCTCTCCGGAGCCTCGACAGAGAGCGCCGGAACATACAAAATGTCATGATAGAAACCGACGACATCGCGCACCGATCGATTACTCTGATCGGCGGGTAAGCGAGCGTGATCGGCATACGCCTGAGCGCCATCGATCAGCGTCGCGATCGCCGACAGAGCAGCATCATCGTAGGCATAGCCATTCTTCGAGCGACCGCCCCGTATGATCGTCACACGCACCTCATGCCCATCGGCATCGGGAGACGGAACCTGCTCAATTATCTGCCCGGCCACCAGAATATGCTGCTCATCCTGGACCTGAGGAGTGGATAAAGGAGTGAGCATAGCTACTGCTCCAATTCCGCCGCGAGGGAAGACAAACCATCCATGAGCGAGAGATCGTCGGGATAGTCAAACTGCACCCAGGCAGCCAGCCCCTGAGCCAGCACTGGAGATTGTCCATCCGAAACAGACAAATCCGCGACCCAACCTGGCAGCAGATCGAAACCGGCAGTTATGAGATCAACATCCTGCAACGAGCACGAAGACTCATCAGGAGGAACACTATCGGGAAGATGGATAGCCTCTTGCGAAAGCTCTTGATGTTGCGAATACATATATCGCTCCTTTACAATCACAAACAACCAAAAGTAGCGTCGTACGCTTGCGTACGATGTCCTGTTGCTCGTATGAGACACTTGATTGCGGCACGCCACGGTTCCCCTCACGAGCGAGTGTTTTCATACGAGGAACTGGAACATCGTACGCAAGCGTACGACGCTACTTTTGGCTATGTTACACCAGATGCCGCAGATAGGCATGGATACTTGTCCCACCTGGGAGCATGCCTACCGGGACCGCTTCGATGACTTGATATTTCCGGGCATTCTGGACGGCGCTGGCCGTGGCGATGGGGGTATCGGCCACGCAAACGACGCCAACAAACGAAGTTGAAATGGTAGCTACGATCACAGCGTCGCAGCGCTGCCGTTGTGGATGAGCATCTTTATCGAGCACCTCTACATCGACCACATCCTGCGGACGAAAGATCACATCGACAGAGCTATAGCTATAGCTGCTCCCATTCTGAGTAACAAAGACGACCGTTTTTTTCCGTGCGGAGAGCGCACGCGCCAGGACATTTTGCATATGCATTGCTTTACGGCTATCGAGTGGCATAGCTCACGACCTCCCCGCCTGACGAGCGACGCGAGCCTGTTCATCATACACATCGACCTCTGCGCCGGCCATCTGAAAGAGGAGACGCATCGCGGTTTCGTCGCTGACCCAACCCTGAGCTTTGGCCTGGATCAGGGCGTTGGAGAGGGACAATGTGGCGCTGGCGAGGATCTGATGATCGTCACAATCGATTTCGGGAAAAACGACATCATAGCTGGTATCGAGGGACTTTCCGAGGGTTCCGGCACACCGTGCTTCGAGGATCACGCGATCCAGAATAGTCCTGAGGATATACTTCATCACATTTTGCCGACGCTGGAAGCGCAGCAGAGCCGGCAAGCCCATCTCAGCGGCGGTAGCATGATTGCCCTGAGAACCATCGCTCAAAAAGTGCTCGGGGAGACCAGCGCCGACGGCCACCATCAACTTCAGAGCGCGACCGTCCTCACTGACATCATTGGCATTGATAGCGGGCTGGACCGCCGTCCACTTCTCCGCCTCGTTATGCAGGATCACGCTCCCCGGCTCCGGAGGAAAGCCATACTCGATCCGCTTCCGATCGATACTCTTCTTATCGGCCCCTGTCAGCTGCACATCCCACAGAAACGCCGACTTATACTTATTAATCCGGACGCGTTCCGTCAACCAATCCTTATAGCGCCGCAGCCAGGGGAGCAGAGTTGCCAGATCCGAGCGACCTCGCTTGGCATTCGAGACCTTATTGATAGCAAACTGCACCACCTCCGAGCCCGCCTGAAACCACGTACCCGCCTCTTCCAGAGAGCCAGGAGCGCCCGCAGAAGAAGCATCATGGAGAAATGTCTGAGTCGTCATCAGACCGGACTGAGCAACGGGACGCCGATGGAAGCGCAGAGGAGTCTCGACATCTTCGGGATCAGTCTCAATCAGATCGATCAGTGAGGGATCAATCAAGCGAATCTTCACCATCCCATCGTAGGCATTGACAAAGAAGCGCACAAAGATCTCGCCATAGAGGGCCAATTCCTGACACAGCGCATACACACGCTCATCCATACGATTGGCCGGATCATTCCAGAAGCCGCGCAACAGGCGTTGCACCTTCTGATTAGCCGCCTCGACCGACACGCCTTTGCCGAGGACAAAGCTCGTTGTCATCTCAATAATCGCCGCCGCCAGAGGATTCGCATTCCAGGCCTCATAGCACTGATAATGCAACTCCAGATACGTCGACGGAATCACATCTTTCAGCGACGCATCATCGCTCAAGCGCCGCCAATAGAAATCCTCCTCCGTCCCCACCCCTGGAGCATCATAGCCCCAGAGAGCATCATCCTGAGCCAAAGCGCCCAGAGGATTCAACTGCTCAACCACACGCCCACTCGAGCGCCGACGCAGCACTTGCTTGTGACCACCACGTCTTCTCATACTAAACCGCCTCCACCGCGTAGCCCCTTTCCCGAGCTACATCCCCAAAACAAAAACTCTCAAGCTTCAAATGAGCTGGTCTACACTAAATGGATCAAAGGTTCAACGGGCCAAAATTCGGGATATGTAGTAGTGGGCACGCGAGGCATACCATCACGCAATAATGCAGACCAATCCCTTAATGCTTACTATACATCTAAAGCCAACGATTGTCAAGATAAGTGCATTGAAACACAAGAAAAATCATCATTTATGCTAACACCTGACCACCGCATATACTCATTTTTGCGTATATCACCAAATGCAAGAACTTCACTTGCAGAAAAATTCCAAAAGTAAGACAATAGGATTGTAACATTGAAGATACAACGAGAGGATCAGATATATGCAAAACGACAGGCCATCGATCGCCCCCAACGACATCGACCAATATGCCACGCATGACTACGCCGAGAACAACGGAGTCCGCATCCACTACGCCAGCCTTGGCGAAGGACCATTAATCGTCATGGTCCACGGCTTCCCTGATTTCTGGTACACCTGGCGCAACCAGATGGTCGCACTAGCAGAGAACTATCAGGTTGTCGCGCTTGATCTGCGCGGCTACAACCTGAGCGATAGACCCCAGGGAGGCGAAAACTACGCCATGCCTTACCTGCTCGGAGACATCAAAGCCGTCATCAAACACCTGGGACAAGACAAAGCCATCATCATCGGACACGACTGGGGAGGTGCCATCTCCTGGCAATTCGCCACCCACTACCCGGAACACACCGAACGCCTGATCATCCTCAACTTCCCGCACCCCAGAGGCATGGCCCATGAGCTCGCCACCAACCCACAACAGCAAGCCAGAAGCGCCTACGCACGCAACTTCCAGCAAGAAGGAGCACACACGCAACTCACAGCCGAAGGGCTCAGCGCCTGGGTCCAGGATACCGATGCACGTGCTCACTACCTTGAAGCTTTTCAGCGTTCCGACTTCGAAGCCATGCTCCACTACTACAAACAGAACTTTCTTCGTCCACCCTATCAGGAACTCCCCGAACCGGTCATCAAAATTCAAGCCTCGGTCCTCCAGATCCACGGACTGCAAGATCAATATCTCCTCCCCAGCAGCCTGAACAACACCTGGGAATGGATCGAAAAGGACTGGACCCTACTCACTATCCCCCACGCTGGACACTTCGTACAACATGACGCCGCCGACCTCGTCACTCGTACCATCGTGAGTTGGCTCGCCCGCTAACACTGAGAAAGTACGCGATCATCTTTCCTCGCGGTGATTTCAAGCCCATTCGCTGCGAGGAAAGGCTCATCAAACAGCCTCCATACATACGAAAAGCTCCCCATGAAACGATTCACGGGAAGCTTTCCACCTGAACAAGCGCAATCAACAAACTCTCATCACGCGAAGACTGATCCTCTCACTACCAGATCAGGGCTCCGTTCCCATTATCATTCACAATCGCATTGAGAAGTTGCTGCTGGGAGATCGTATAGTGCCCTGTACCTGCCGTTCCACAGACGCCCGAAGTACATGTTTCCGCGTAAGTAAAGGTGCCAGCATTATTATCATAGCCAATCACGGCCACATCATGACTGCCACCGCGATACTGACTATTATTCCAATCTGGCAAATAGGCATCATTCACAGAGACAACTGGAGGAACGCTATAATTGGCAATGTCCGATGCAACATTATTTTTTAAGGTAGTCAACGTCAAGCCACTGGGATTAACCAGCAGATAAAAGTAGTTGTACCAGCTTGAGCTATTATGATTGGACGCCTCCCAATTCAAAGCATCCAACACATCCTGATTGGCTGAATCTGCATTAGAATAGGTCCCATAGGTCATCTCACCTGCTGAGGTATAGTAGGGCGGATAAACCTGAGTAGCGATATACATCATATATGCACGTTCATGGGTATCATTCCAATACGTCGTGACATGAGGATCGCTATAGTTGTGGCCACCTACGGCACGCGTATTGACATTATTCCAATAATCCAGCGCGACTGTCGTTGCACCAGGACCACACATGCTCCCCATATAATAGTCTGTATAAGAGTGGCCGGCGGCATCTGTGCCGACCGTAGGCGGCTCCCAAATCTGATCGGAATAACTGGTGCTGAGAGTTTTTGCGGTCGGCACAGCTGCAATCAGAGCATTTTGATAACCTGGCCTGGCTATCTGATAAGCTTTTTTCTGCTTTACCCACGCAGGATTTTGCTGCGTATGATGATCCTTACTGACCTGATTTAACTGGCCAGCCGCCAGATTTTTCCCTGGTCCGGACCAGGGAGAACCAGCAGCAAACGCCGAAGAGATAGGGAACAATACAGCTAAGAGCAAAATAACAAGCAAAGGAAAGCGCATATAGCGTACATGACCGATAACTTTCATAGATTCCCTCCTTTAAAGAGATAAGTGCCATGACATATCTCAGCACATTTCTCATGTATCTTATCCACTTCAACTATAATCGAAATATGCTAAAAAGGGAGTAACATCATGTATATTCTGAAGTAACATCATGTATATTCCAATGATATCTATAATCTACGCCTGCCTATCATACGCAAACGTCGCTTCGTGCCCGAGGTCACGAAGCGACGTACGAAACGCCCGGCCTCGACATCATAACTTTGCATAGACATCGCCCTCTCGATCAGTAATTTGGGTATTTCTATTGATGTAGTTACATATCCATGTTAGAATGACTAATACTCCATTGAGATACGATATCTCCAAAAAAAGTGTATCAGGTAATTCATCCACAGATCTAAGACGAAAGAAAGGGAGTGAGTTTTTTGCGTATAGACGCATGCAGAGGACTCAAGGATGCTTAAAAATCATCCTCAAGGAACACTATGCAATCCTACCCACTCGATCTAAAAACGTTGTTACATCTGCTCTCGAGGAAAAAGCAATCGGGACAGCTCTACGCCAGAAATGTCAAGATTGCCCATATCAAAGAACCCTTGCAGGCCCACCTGACGCTGATCGGTGGTGAAGTGAAAGCGTGTTTGCTCTTAACAAAATCCAGCGACATCTATGCAGACGACGCTCAAGCATTTCAGATGCTGCTCCAGTCAGGCATTATTGAGTGGCAATGGCACGAAGGCAATCCTACCATCCAGGCATCGCCAGCTGCGCCACCGACTCAACCACCGCCACCGGCCGCGCCTCCCGTTCAAGAGCTGCCACGCATCCAGAATGCACTGCCACTGCAAGGATCATCTATACCCAGAAGGACCATGGTAACAAACGAAGCATTCAACGCGCTCTCGCGCAGTGAACGCAAGATCCTGATGTTGGTCGATGGCTCCCGTACCGCCTATGAGATTGCTGCCATGCTTTCCATCAGCGAGAGGGAAGAATTGTTAAACGTGTTACGTGAGCTGCATCGCAAGGGGCTAATTCATCTTCAATGAGCACAACAATATATTGACAAGTATCACACCAACATCTACATCATCCTTGGAGGAACACATATATATAGTTTCTCTGAGAGAATGCCATATTTTATGCGAACTATTTTATATTGACCATTTTAAAAGGAGCTTTTTTTTGAATAATCAATTTTCTACCGATCAGGATGCTCTTCTACCAGCGGATATCTCCGTGGTAGATTTGATCGAACAGGAGGCAACCGCAACCAATCCCTCAAGTAATAATCTTTTGCTACGCGGATGGTATCGTCTGGCAGCTCCTGTTGTGCCCGCCCCCAACGCCACGCTTGCGCAACGTGACGCCTATCGCCGCGGGCGCATGATTGCTGTCATGCTCTTAGTCATGCTTGCCATCTTTGTCCTGGTGCTGCTCACGGTGGGCATCTTCGTCAATCGCGCCTTAGCTCCCAACATGCTTATTATCATCTGCCTGTCTATTATTGCTGCCTTTCTCAATCGACGTGGTTTTGTAATTATTGCGGGCGTCATACTGGTCACCGCGATCGACGCCTCGCTGATCGCTGACATCTATTCTTACCAGGGCGGACTGGATGTCTTTCTCCTGCCCATGCTTGACTTGCTCGTCATCCCAGAGCTCTTAGCTGTCTCGCTCCTGCCCACCAACTGGGTCTTTGTCTCTATGACCTTTCACATCGCCTTCATTATCTCCGCCGAAACCTTCTTGATGCCCCATACCCCGGCCATGCAACACTACCTGAACTCGCCATCCATTGCGGACGCGCTCGTGCGCCCGATCGTACTACAGGTCGCCGTTGCGCTTGTCACCTATCTCTGGGTGCGTCGAGCAACCAGGGCCAGCGAGCGAGCGGACCGAGCCACCGTCATTGCCGCGCTTGAGCGCACCCTCTCGGAGCAATCGCAGGTGGAAGCTGAACAAAAGCGGCGCCTGGAGGAAAGCATCCAGCAGATCGTCGACGTGCATCAGCGTGTCGCCAACGGTGATTTCAACGCCCGCGCATCGCTGGCGGAGAACAACGCTTTAGGGAGCATCGCTGGATCGCTCAACAACCTCCTGGCGCGTCTTCAGAGGACCAACCAGGAAGCTCGTTTGCTGCGACGCACCAACGACGCCATCGCCCTATTTATCCAGGCGTCCAGCCAATCCAATGGAGAACCCATCAACTGGAAGACAACCGAAACCCCGATCGACGCCATTGTGCAGCAACATAACAGACTCATCCACACCCAAAAGCGTGACAACTAACACCAACCTGATCCTATTGTGGCAGATGATCTGCCGTCGCCCCACACAGAAAGGTTCCAGACCGACATGACACTCTCATCGAAAAGAGCAAATCTTCCTGACATGATGACGCGCGAAGAACTCCTGGCCAACACACAGGCCATCCTGCCAGCCATCAAAGAGCGCATAGCCGCCGCCGAGCAGGCACGCCGCCAGCCTGATGAAAGCATCAGCGACATGCTCAACGCCGGGCTTGGTCGTGTGCTGCTGCCCAGACGCTGGGGAGGCTATGAGCTCTCCTTTGACGTCTTAGTGGACATTGTGCTTGAGATCGCCAGCGTAGACACAGCGGCTGGATGGTGTGCTGCCTTTGTGATTGTGCATCCATGGTTCCTGGCGCTCTTTCCGGAGCAAGCGCAGCATGACGTCTGGGCCAACAATCCCGACGCCCAGATAGCTACCTCGCTTTCCCCCGTCGGACGCTTCTCACGTGTTGACGGAGGATATCAACTTAACGGCAACTGGGCCTGGTCCAGTGGAGTTGAGTACTGTGAATGGGCCATCGTCACCGCGCTGCCCACCACCATGGATGGTCCACCCAAAGCCTTCCTGCTGGCCCGCGACCAATACGAGATCCAGGACACCTGGCACGTCGCCGGACTCAAAGCCTCGGGCAGTCAAAACATCCTGATCGAGAACGCCATTGTGCCTGAGAGCTACACAGTCCTCCTGCCCACCATGCAGCAGGGACGCGGCACACCTGGATCGATCATTAACCCGGGACCACGCTACAACCTGCCCATGCTTTCAGCCTTTGCGCTTGCCCTCGTCGCCCCGCTTCTGGGTACCGCCCAAGGAGCCTATGCCATCTGGAAGGACACCATCCAGCAGCGCTTCGCCGCCCTGAGTCCCGAGGAGGCCGCCAGCCTGACCCATCAGATGATGCGCCTGACCGAGATCTCCAGTCTGATCGACGACTCCGAACTGCTCATCAGGAAAAACCTGGACATTATTCGTCCTGGCGGCCCCATCGAGACAGCCACCATCGTCCAGAACCGCCGCGACTACGTACGCATCAAAGAGCTCTGCGTCGAAGCCGTCGACATCATGTATCAAAGTAGCGGAGGCCGTGCCAACTACGAAACCCATCCCCTGCAACGCTTCTGGAGAGACATCCACGCCATCGCCGCTCACACCGCTCTCAACAGCGACAACGCCAGAGAGTCCTTTGGACGCTTCCAACTCGGCCTCCACAGCAATCCGCACGACATCCTACGCTTCTAGCAGGGAGAGCTGATACCGCGCAGGTTTATCGTCCGCGCTGCATACGAGCAATCGCGCCACGCAGCGCGGACGGCATATCCAACTCAGCGGGAGTATCTTCGCTGACACTGGGCTGACTCACCATCTGCTCATGCAAGACGCTCACCTGAGCGATCATCGTCTGCTCCATACTCCCCTGCTCGCTAGCGCTGACCCAACTCATCATCGAGGACAGGAACAACTCCTTCAAATAGGCAAAGGAGAAGTCGGTGGTCAACTCGCTCAAACGCACAGCCCCTTCCTCCGAGATCCGCAAGGAGGGCTTGAGCGTCTCATTCCACAACGTAATATAGGCCAGGCGCTCGGGCTGTCCTGGTACCTCGAAAGGATATTTTCTATCAAAGCGGCTGGGGCGATCCAGGATCGAGGCATCAAGCTTCTCCGGGTAATTTGTGGTCGCCAATGTCACAATGCCAGCATTGGCCGCAAAGCCATCCAACTCATTAAGGAAAAATGAGCGATTCTGTGGAGTGAGCAGCGAATCCAGATCCTCCAACACCAGAATACAGGGAGCTGCTTTACGCGCACGCTCAAAGACGAGATGGATACAATCCTCGTCGGTTCCACGCTCTGTGTGAAAACTTTTGACGTACAGACACGGCAGCTTCAATCCATTGATGAGAGCTTTCACCGTATGCGTTTTTCCATTCCCTGGAGGGCCTACAAAGAGCACGCCACGTTTCCAGGGGACACCATATTCCTCATAGGTCTGCCGCATGGCGAAAAACTGCTCCAGATCGCGATAGATCTGCTGCTTGAGGTTTCCCTGCAAGACCAGATTATCAAACGAGGCCCCTTGAATCGCCTGAAAGAGATGAGCATCCTTCTGCCAGCATCCGCCAGAAAAGACCAGAACCTCATCGCGCAACTCGGCATTCCAGCGACAAACTTCCTGGATAAAATCTTTGGCTACTGTATGGCTATCGCACATAATCCAATAGGCATACACTCTGTTAAAACTTTCATTCCAGTGCATCACCAGGATATCCAGACTATATTCCCGCCACGTCACTGTAAGCCAGGCATTCTTCGCCTGATCGCTCATCTCCTGCTCATCGGCATTGGGTATGGGCAACCCCGACAGATGGCTAGCTGTATTCAACATCATGCGCTGCGCGTGAGCAGGTAAAGTCGTGGTAAGCTCGCGTCCATACCAATGAGTCATCACTTGATCATGGATAAATGTCTGCATCTCCAACGTACAGAGGCCCGCCTGTGCATAGGGCTCGACGTTAAACAGTCCATCATTTCCTTCAACCAACGCTTTTTCAGGAAACTTTTCCGCCAGATATTGACTCACGTGATATTCAATGGCAGTCGCAGGCAGAGCTAGTGCTTCTCGGATGATTTGTTCTTTATGCATTTTATCTCCTAGAAACCGTATAGATTGAATTGCATTACTTTGCATATACGCATCATGCGACAAAAAGTTAGCACCATTACACAATCTAAGAAATGGCCTCCAACTGCACTAAAAATCAGTGCGAATTATACTTTATTTTTCCTACAGTAAATGTTATGATGGGCACCACATAACCATCCAAAACCATAGCTCTTTTCCTTTATCTTTTAAAGCGCATTACTCGATAATTTATGGAGCCATAGATAGAAAAGGAGCCCCCAATATGTTCCCAAACGACTCCTCAACACCACACACTGATCTCCCAGATACCTCAGATCAGGTACCATCATTATCAGAGACACCACAGGAACCTTCTCTACCCATGCACAAGCGAGAAGCAACTGGTGCTACGAGTGGATTTAAAATCGAACAAATTTTTGTTTTTGTGCTCTTTATTATTCTCTTAATCTTATTCAGTTCTAATCCAATTGTCTTCTCCAGCCTGACCGGCCTATTGACCCTTCTCACGATTGGTTCGCTTGAGAATGTATCCAACAAGATCATAGAATATATCGGAAAGCCCTTCAACTGGTTAATCAAGCCCTTCGCCTGGATCTTTCTGACGCTATTTACCAGCACGCGGGGACTCAGACGACATCGCAAAGCCATCACCAACATCGCCATCGCAATTCTCCTTGCCACCACCTTTGCCCTGACCACGCTCCACAGCCTCCTCATCAGCACCGTCGGCAACATCAACGACTACCTCTGCCTGCAACAGACCATCCTCCCCTGGTCAACCTGCAACTCGGGACTGGGCATCGTCGCGCTCCCCAACGGAGTCAACATTGGCCTGATCGAAGATAACTCCTATGGATACTTTGATCAGACCAGTTTAAATCTGCCCGAAAAACAGGTCGAGACGTTGATTTTCAAGGATAACGCCACGGCTTGCAACGCTCAACAGCACATCACATTGGCAGTTGTAAGCATGTTAAGCCGCACCGTCGAGGACCCCACAGCCGATGCAAACACTGGTATCGAAGACCTGCATGGAGCCTATCTTGCCCAACACAGCTACAACAGCCAGCATCCACAGACGCCACTCTGTCTGGCCATCGCGAATCTGGGCACCTCTGACACTGCCAATAAGAACAGCCAGCTCATCAGTACACATCCCAATGAATATTCACTGCCCCTGATCATCCATCGCCTGGCACAGTTTGCCCGCTCTGACCCACATTTTCGGGGTATCATAGGATTTCCCTTCAGCCAGCAATCCTCGGATGCCATCCAGATGATGCAGAATTCGCCACAACTCAAAACAATTCCCATCATCTCCCCATCAGCCTCATCCAACAGCCTCTCCAACGTCGCCAACTTCTACCGCATTGTCTCCCCCGATCAAAGTCAGAGTCAGATTCTGGCTCAATTTCTCTGTCAGCATCTCAATCACACCACCAACCCACCCGCCCACCTCGCCATCTTCTCAGACAGCACTGATGTCTACAGCTACAGCTTACAGCTTACCTTTGAAGACCACCTCAGCTGCCTGTCATCATCCAACATCATCACCTATCAAAACGGCAACAGCCAATCAATCAGGGACGCGGTCAACCAGGCACTGACCGTCGATCATGCCACCTATCTCTTCTTCCCCGGCTACGATTCCGATCTCGATACAGTACAGCTTGCTATCCACAACATCATGCGCGATCGCTCCAACACCATCACCATCATCGGAGGCGACGGACTCTATGACCTTGATGGAACGGCGACGCATTATATCTACAGTGTCGTCTACTCAACCACCTTTGCCTCTCCGCTCCCAACAAACCCGCAAGCAACGCTCACCAATACATTCGTCAACCTCTATGAAAAACAAGGATTTAATGAGCCCTACCTTGCCAAATCTATCCCTGGCTACACATTACTGCCGCCACACGTCCTCTTGAGCAACGACGCCACCACAGCCTTCATCCGCACCCTGCAAAAATTCAGCAACCCCAACTTCACACAGAGCGACTTCAATAGCAAGCTCGCGACCATCACCTTTGAAGGAGTCAGCGGCACCATCGAGTTGCAAGGCAGCCCGAACAGCGCCCAGCACATCAGCGACCGCAACCGAGGAAACGTCTATGTCACCTGCACCGACCAATTCCACACCATCCACCTCATCACCCAATACCAGAGCATCAACACCACAGAGACCGTCAGCGTACAGGAGGAGCCACGCAGCACCAAAATTCAACTATGCACCCCCTGACCCAAAAATCCTCCCTTCCGCCAGACACGGAGAGGAGGATTTTTGGGTCAGAGGTGTCAATTTATTCCTTTTCTGCCCGTTAATTACTCAAATGTAGCACAGGGGTTTTACGCCCCTGTGAGTTACCCATGCCACTCATGTCCCATTTTCGGCTCCCAGCGCATCTCTGGCAATACAATCAATGGAGGGCCTTTGACGCTATGGCACCTCACAGGGGCGTAAAACCCCTGTGAGGTACCCATGCTACTCATGTCCCATTTTCGGCTCCCAGCGCATCTCTGGCAATACAATCAATGGAGGGCCTTTGACGCTATGGCACCTCACAGAGGGCGTAAAACCCATAGGTGCGAACGTAAGCGATCACAATCTTTTCTTCAAAAATTTTGTGCATGAATTGCAATTATGTCTTTATATACCGCAAATGTAGCACAGGGGGTTTACGCCCCTGTGAGGTTCCCATGCCACTTATGTATCATGTTCAGCTTACAGAGCCTCCCTGGCAATATAATCAATAGAGTATCTTTTGCGCTATGGCACCTCACAGGGGCGTAAAACCCCTGTGCTACATTTGCGGTATATTCATAAAAAAGATACAAAAGGTGTTATTCTATCGCTCGCATTTCTGTTCTGCTGCCCTGGAAAGAGGTGGGTAAAAGACAGATGAGACGACAGCTATTGGATACAAAATTCATTGCCTTCTGGATCAGCCATCGTGACCCAGTATCCATTAGACTGATCACCTCGGTAGAGTTCATGAGCGCCCAGAGCAGTTATCCGTTGCACAGCCGCCTCAACCAGCGCGCGTGCTTCGGATTGAGGATCTTCTGCGCTCACATTAATGTCTATATGCACACGATTTTTGAGCGTCTTTAGCTCAGGAACCCGTTGGAAGTAGATGCGTGGTCCTTTTTTTTCAGGATCAACGATCGCATAGGCACTGTTCCATTCAGCCTGCGGGATATGCTGCGCCTCCAAAAACGCCTCCCAGGATGCAAATCCGCTGGGAGGTTCTGCGGCTTGATAATGTAATGTGGCGGCCCAAAATGTACCCAGTTGCTCTGGATCACTACAGTCAATCACTATTTGCACTGGAATTGCCATACATAACTCCTTCTTTATAGCTACCCTGATATCTACTCAGTCCAGTATAACAGCGAAAAGGGACAATATTGATCCTATTTATGACCAGACTTATTCACTACTTCCCCATCATTTATGCACAAATACTTGACAGACACTCCCAATCGAGGGTACTATTTCTTCGATGAGTTTACCGATAAACCCATCAAAAAGAAAGAAGAGGTTTGCTATGCTCAATGATGACTCTAGGACCAAAAACGTGCTCAGCCGTCGCACGTTTACCCGCACCGCTGCTGGACTTCTCACGGTTGCCGGCCTCGCCCCATTGACTCTCATGGATACTAAAAAAACGTTCGCGGCGACTCCCAGTAATGCGACGTTACAGGCGACACGCTACTGGTCCCGACCGGACAGAATTCTGGGCCATGATCTCTCGATCCTGCAACAGCTCGAAGATGCCGGAAAAACGTTTTCGTATCGGGGTATCAAGCTGCCAGCAGATCGCATCCTCGCATCGCAAGGAGCCAACTACGTACGCTTGCGCCTATGGGTCAATCCTCCAGCGCCGTACAACGATCTGCCGCACGTCCTAAAGATGGCCCGAAGACTGAAAAACGAAGGACTCAAGTTCCATCTTGACTTTCATTATTCGGACTTCTGGGCCGATCCCGGCAAGCAAAACGTCCCACAGAGCTGGATAGGCCAGGACCTCGCGACCCTCGCCCAAACTGTCCATGACTATACGCAAGACGTGCTGACACAGCTTGATCGTCAGGGAACGCGTCCCGAGATCGTACAGATCGGCAATGAGGTCACCAACGGGATGCTCTGGCCTTTGGGTGAGATCTACCTGAACGGGACCCAGAACTGGTCTGGCTTCACGACACTACTCAAGGCGGGGATTCAAGGGGCACGTGATGCTCAACGCTCTGGCAAAAAGTCACGTATCATGATCCACATCGATCGTGGAGGCGATAACGGGGGCACACGTTACTTCTTCGACAATCTCCAGCCCTACAATATCGACTTCGACCTGATCGGACTCTCCTACTATCCCTTCTGGCACGGTCCCCTGACGGCGCTTCAGACGAACCTCAACGATATCAGTCCGCGCTACAACAAGGATATCGTGATCGCAGAGACCGCCTATCCCTGGACTTTCGCCGATGGTGATAGCGAGCCGAACAGCGTGCCAGCCGGCACCTCGCTCCAGACCGACTATCCAGCGACTCCTGCCGGACAGCTTGGCTTCATGCGCAACCTGCTCGCAATTGTGCAGCAGGTACCCAACGATCGTGGATTAGGCGTCATATACTGGGAGCCCGATTGGATTCCTGGTGTTGGCTGGGAGCCCGGTGGCGGCGATGGCTGGGACAATATGACCCTGTTTGATTGGAATGGGAAGGCGCTTCCCTCCATTGAATGCTACAAATTCGCACGCATCTAAACCATTGTAGTCGTGCCATCGTGTTCGGTAACACAACCAACCCACAGTATAATCCCGACAAAACGTGTACATTGTCGGGATTATACTGTACAATAATCCTCGGAAATAATCCGCCGCTACCATGCGGAAGCAACCGTCCAGAAAAAAATCTCAAGACGAGGTACATCGCGGTTCATGACGAATCTATTGCAAATATCAAACTCATCCAGGCCGCTGCAACGCTGGACGCTGCTCAGCCTCATTAGCGCTGCCTTGCTTGTGATCCTGGTCATCAACTGTCTCGACTATTTCGCCAATGGTGCCACCACGTTTCAGTTAGTGATCTTCGGATTTTCAGCCTGTACCGTTGGCATCTATCTTTTTCTGGGATCATTCATCTGGCTGTACACCTCCCATCACAACAAGCCATTGACGCGCTGCTTCTTCTGGTTCACCACTTCATTGGCCTTCGCCTTTGCCTCTGAGACATCGGCCGCCAACAATACGCTTTTTTTTTCCATTCTCGCCTCGACCAGCAGTACTAGCGCCCTGACCTCAATGTCGCTCTTCTTCTTCTACTTTCCTGAACTCGCGCCAGCGGTTCACATTACCTTTCGCTGGCCCCTGCATCGAAGAACTTCAGTGATACTCAACATCGTGCTGGGAGGTTGTGCTGCTCTCTGCATCCTCCTCTATGAGCTCACAAACGAGACCGAAAAAATCCTCCACATCAGCACCATCATCTGTTTTCTCGGCATCTCCCTCTGCGCCCTGACGCGCATGATCTACGCCTGGTGGTACTGCCTTCACTACCAGCAGCGTCAACAGCTCCAGCAGCTCAAATGGGTGGTGGGTGGATTTCTACTTGGCTCGGCTCCATTTTGGATCTTCACCTTGATACCGCAATGGAGCCCATCCTTCCGCTCCATCTTACCGCTTCCGGGAGAGCTCACAACGCTCCCATTGATCATCTTCCTGCTCGCCCTCTGCACTGCTCTGCTGCGCTATCAACTCCTGAGCTTCACAACCTATATTCGTCGCAGTCTGGTGATACTCGTCCGCGTGGTTGCCTGTATGATCGTGCTCTCCATCAGCCTGCTCCTGAGCAATGAACTATCCTATCTCTCGGAACCACACAATCTGCACCTGAACACCCAATACAGCCTCATCACTCTGATCGCCCTGATCGGCAGTATTCTCTCCTGGAAGTACGCTGAGCCATTTGTCGACCGCCTCTTCTTTCAGAACATCCGTCGTTATCGCACCATCTTCAACCAATCGCTCTACAGCTCGCTCCTCAGCGTCGACGACATCGCCCAACTCATCACCAGCACCGCTATTGAAGCCTTCAGCGTCCCGCAAGTTAACCTCTACTTGCTCGACGAAGTACAAGCCGTCTATCGCCTGACGCCAGCCATCCACAGCGGATCGCACGAGCTCTTCAGCACACTTTTCCGCCAGACGCTCGGGCAGATGCTTTATCGACGCCTTGGACAGCTTGAACCACTCGCCAGCATAGATGAGATAGACATCAACCATCCAGCCATCGAGCAGCTCACCGATGCGCCGCGCCCGCTCTTCCTCCAGGAGATGGCTCCCCACGACAGCCTTCGCCGTCTCAAACTGGGACGCTATCTATCGCCTGAAGGCTCGCAACCAGGAGACACCGTCCTTCTGGTACCGATCAACATCAGCAAAAGGCTCATCGGCATTCTTGTTCTGGGAGAGCGCGAGCAGCACCGCACCTACGCCAGCGAAGATTTCATGATTCTTGAGCTCCTCTTCAATCGCTTCCTGCCCATGCTTGAGTCGGCGAGGATCGCCGAACAGGGACAACGATACAACGAACTCCTCAACAATCTTTACACAGCCAGTTCCCTGGCAAGCACCGGCTTCATGGTCAGCACAGTCGAGCAAACGGCACGCCGCTACGCCATCTCAGTCTCGCTTGCCATCTCCGGCCGAGCCGACGTCTGGCTCAGGCAGCAGCCCGCGCCTGGACGCAAGCAGCGCTACACCTGTATCGTCTCAGAGGGCAATGTCCCCAGCATAGTATCGAACCCATCGCTGACATTAACGGCCGCAGAAGATTGGAATGCCTGCTTCTTTGAAACCTATGTGCCGGAGCAGATCCTCCCATCGCCATTCGCGGCGCCGCCTCTCTACTCATATGCCTGGCTCCCACTTCAGAGCGACAACAACCAGATCGGCATATTACTACTCACCTATGCGCGCCCACATTTCTTCTCAACCTACGAGCGACGCGCCCTCCAACTCTTCGCCAACTCATTTCTGGTCGCACTAGAGAATGCGCGCATGACCAACGAATTACAGGAGACCTACAGGCGGCAGCAAGACCTGGATCACATGCAGGATCGCTTTATCGACGAAGTCACCCGCCAGCTCCGCATCCCATTGACGCAGCTTCATGCAGACATCGAACAGATCGAGCAGCAACACGAAACGCTCCCGGAAGATCAGCGCGGTCAGCTCATCAAACACGCCTACAAAGCCAGCGAAGACCTCTCCATCCTGCTCAACACCATCTTCAGCGTCTCCGCGCCCCATAAAGACATCAACTTCGAAGCCCTTGAACTCATCCCCCTCATCCGCGACATCATCAACGAGCTCGACATCCCCGACCAACCCATCATCTACCACATCCCCGAAGGGACCATCGTCTCCACCGACGCCGAGCTCTTCCACCAGATCTGCTCCTCCATCTTAAAGCAGATCATCGTCCACACCCATCAGACCCTCAAAATCAGCGCCCGACACACCTTCGTCCACGTCGACCTCATCATCGAATGCATCGAAGCCCGGGACGCTCACGTCGCCCACATGACCTTCTCCCAGGCCCTGATCACCAGCCTGCTCAAAGAGATCAACGCCACTTTGGAAGTCGCCACCACCGACGACGGCAACGAAAGCATCACCATCGTCCTCCCCAAAGCCCAGATCCAGGACGAAGACCGCCCCTTGTAAAGGCGGGTCTTGCAATTCGCTTGATCTCGCTATGCCCTATTTCCAGTAAATCAGACAATATTACCTATACTGTCACATCACACTTCACTCATACTTAAGTCTGTATAATACAATAAAGAGAATATGTCTCACCCAGCAACTGTAAAGCTTATATTATCATAGTAGTTATCACTAAAAGGGACACTACTGCATCCAACTATATCAGTCAGGATCTCCAGATTCAATTTATACGGTGCTCCAGAAACTGGTAAGAGAGGGAAATCAGCATTCTCCTGTATTGTTTGATCAATACCCAGTGTAAAATTACGAGAGGTAGTACTCATCTGTCCCTTCGCTAGAAGAGTTGTGCCGCTTTTATCCTGAAGCTCAAAAGATTCAATAAAGAACTTACAAGAAGTTTTACCCCTATTATGAAGCAGAAAATCCCAATGGGTTGACTGAGTACCTGAATCAACATCAATATTATTCAATGTTACATCTAATGGATAGTTACAATTGTTACATCCTATTAGTAAGTTACAATTGCTACAAGGGATTGCTAAAGAACTTTTTGGACTCTTAAGAGCATCGTTTTGTGCTCCTTTTGGAGTACTCTGTACAGATACTAATGTCGTTGGCATATCAATATCACTAAAATGATTGGCATTATTTGATATGTTAGAATAATACATCAAGGCAGCCCCTACACTAAAAAGGATAACTGCAACCAGAGCGAGTAAGATACCAATCTTTTTGCGCGAGTTTCTCTGTAAAAACATAGGTTGATGCCCCACGTCAGGTGGTTGCCTCGATTGAGCATCTACACTCAGCTTCACTGGGGGTGTCCTTAATCTCTGGATAGCCCTCTCAACCTCATTAGCAATATCTCGGAGAGCTTTACCTTGATCAAGCTGTCCACTTATCGGCTCTCCATTTCTTGGTACCACTTGCATAGAATTTAGTATAGGAACATTTTTCCAGTCAGCAGGACGTATAATCACCGGGATTGTAACAGCTTCCTGGTTCACATGCCTCACCAGTGCCGTTCTCATTGCTACCTCATAGCAGTAATCATCAACTAAAAATTCTGGACTTATCAGTAGTAGAAAAAGATCCGCGCTAGCTAAATGCGTTTGAATTTCTTCATCCACACACGCTCCCAAAGGAATTTGAGCTTTTTCCCAGAATACAAGTCGACCTTGCCGCTCTTGCACTGCTAACTGATTACGCAACTTCTCAAAAAAAATCCGATCTTCTTCCGCTACGCAACAAAAAATTTTAACAGGCTGACCCATCATTTTCTCCTACGAGAGGCCCCTTACAGTACATCCATATAAAGAGCAAAGCAGTAAATTTTTATCTATTACTATATAATATGAACATACCTAAAATTTTGGTGTGTGGCAAGATATTTTGTCTTAATAGCAAATCTGGCTATCAAGAGCATCGCATAATTATTTATGTTTATCTGGGTATCGTAAGACTTGTATATAATCATATCCTAACTGTACTGCCTGATGGCAAGCTCAGCTCACGGTTAAGGCCGCACACCAAAGGTAAATAAAGCAGCATAGATCCTCCTCCTCTCCATAAATTGTCCATCCCATTGACAAATATTGCTTCATGAGATATTATTCCCATATCAACTAGTCGAGTCAGAAATAGTTTGGCAAGGAATAGATATATGGCGAAGCGCAAAGTCTCAAACCTCTTAGCACTGGCCGTCTTATCGCTACTGACGGAGCGTCCCATGCACACCTACGAGATGTCCTCTGTGATGCGTGAACGCGGGCTAGCAGGAGTAATCAAGTTGAACCAGAGCTCGCTCTACTCGACGATCGAGGCGTTGCAGCGCGAAGGATGGATAATTGCTGTGGAGACGCAGCGTGAGGGACGTTATCCGGAGCGGACCATCTACGGGACAACCGAGTCTGGACAGACTGAATTCTTTGACTGGCTACGCTCACTGATCCGTCAGCCAGCGACAGAATACACACAATTTGCGGCTGGACTGGCATTCATCGGACATCTCACGCCGCAGGATGTTGTGAAGCTGCTCCAGGAGCACACGAGTTTCCTTCAGGAGCAGATCAGCCACGAGGAGGAGGGGATTAAGGAAGCGAACAGACTCAGAGTAGATCGTCTCTTCCTCATAGAGAATCTCTACACGTTAGCGATACTCGAAGCAAAGACCTCCTTTATTGCACACCTCATCCGCGAGATCGGCGATGGCACACTGACCGAACAGCGCGATGGACAACAGGTCTGGAAGGTCACGCATCCAGAGCTGGCGTTGCTGGGCAGTGAAGAGGCCAGGGAACAGAAACAGGCCGATATGTCATCAAAGCAGGAAGAATAGAAAGAGCAAGAAGACATCAAGAAAGGAAATCACGATGCCAAACAGTCATAAAAAAGCGTTGATCGTTGGATGCGGACTCACCGGCCCAACCTTAGCACTCTTTCTCAAGCGAGCAGGAATTGAGTCAGAGATCTATGAAGCGCGGACAACAGCCGAGGGTTACGCTTTATCGCTCGCCAGCAACGGCGTGGCGGTGCTCAAAATGCTCTCACTTGACACGCCAACCTTTGCAGAAGGTTCTCCAATCACCAGAGCCGTGATGTGGAATGGGAAAGGGAGACAGCTTGCCGCGATGCCATTAGCGGGAGCAGGAGAAAAAAGCATCTTCATCAAGCGTGTCCCTCTGGGACAGATCCTCTCCGACGAAGCCGAGCGCCAGGGTATCAAAATAATGCATGGCAAGAAGCTACAAGCCATCGAGCAGACAGAACAAGGAGGCGTGATTGCCACCTTCCAGGATGGCACACAGGCCAGCGGAGATCTCCTGATCGGCTGTGATGGTGTCCACTCGCGCACACGTCAGCTCATCCCCCCGACCTATCCTGGAGCAGTCGCCACGGGATTAATGAATCGCGGCGGCTACACCTACAGCTTAGACCTGGCACCAACCGACAACACCTTCCAC
This sequence comes from Dictyobacter sp. Z7_2, assembly GCF_057551105.1. NCBI lineage: Bacteria > Bacillati > Chloroflexota > Ktedonobacteria > Ktedonobacterales > Dictyobacteraceae > Dictyobacter > Dictyobacter sp. Z7_2. The sequence continues at coordinate 5,209,046 of NZ_BAAJPE010000002.1, read as the reverse complement.
TTCATCTTCGGCAAGCGAGCATTTTTCGGCTATCACATCCTCGCCTCCAAGGAGATCGACTGGTTTGTCAACTACCCCTACGCCGCCGAGACGACAGCGCACGAGACAAAGAACGCGCCAACAGAAGGCACTCCCGACAAACAGAAACAACACTTGCTTGAACTGTTCCGCGATGATCAACCATATATCAGAGAGATCATTCAAGCGGCCGAAACCATCATTCCTGAATTTCCAACCTACATCCTCCCAGAGCCACCGACCTGGCACAAAGGATCAGTCGTGCTGGCGGGAGACGCCGCCCACGCCATCTCATCCAGCTCAGGACAAGGAGCGTCGATGGCCCTCGAGGACGCCGCCATCCTGGCCAAATGCCTGCGCGACATCCCAGAGACAGAGCAAGCCTTTGAGACCTACGCACAACTCCGTCAAGAGCGGGTAAAAAAAATGCTCACGCAGGGCATCAACGGAGACGCCGGCAAGCACGCATCGGGCACACTACAGACATGGTGGCGCGATCAAATGACAGCCGTTTTCCTCACCATCTTCGGCACCTCAAAATCCGTCCGCTGGATCTATGACTACAAAATCGACTGGGACATCCCTCTCACAGAGCACACACCCAATCTTGACAACCAGCAAAAAAAGGATACACCTCTTCACCATGAATTAAGACAGTAGCGAAGAGGTGTATCCCTTTATACCTACAACCAGACTACGCAGCGCCGCTCCCCGCGGGACCAGGGAACGAGAATGCAAAAGCAGGAACGACCTTCTCAATGATCTCGGCGGGCGACAACTGATATGTTGCGACGAGCTCATGCAGTTCCTGAGATCCTGCGGAAGCGGCTTCGGCCTCGAGGAGCAGGGAGAGCGTAGGAGCATTAAAAACCGCCGCAGGAGGAATAGTCAACCCGTTGAGCAGGATAAATTTGACGAGCGTGGGCTGAGGGGATTTCAGGACAAGTTCGTCCTCGACCGGATGCTCCTGAGCATAGATATAGTACAGATCGAGATAGCGATGGATTAGTGCCACATCCTGAGGTTTATCGGGTCCCTCATACGTTGTACGGGGATTGCGCAGATCAGAGATCGCACTGAGCCACCAGGCTGGAGAAAGCGCATTGTGCAGGCGCTGTAATGTTCTGCGTTCGAAATCTGGCTGAGGATCGCTCCTTTGAGCTTCCAGAGAAACTGCGAGCGCCTCCGCTTCGATGGCCGCCACTGTCATACCCTGTCCATAGATCGGATCAAAGTGGCAGAACGCATCTCCGACAGCCAGCAGACCAGCGGGCCAGCGCTCCGCCTGCTCGTAGTGATGACGTACCGAAACGGGCACGCGATAGCCGCGAGGGGGAGTCAAAGCTTCAGACTTTTTCAAGGCAGCGGCAAGCTCTTCACCGAGACGGGGAAGCTGCGCGATTTCCTGCTCAAAGCCCTCCACATCAAGCGCTGGATACTTGCCGCCGGTAGAAAAGAGCGTCACCCACAACGTATCATGTTCGATCGGCGAGATACCCACACCACTTCTTCCCTCAGCCGGAATCTCATCGATCACCATAGTTCCAACGGCATCCATCGTCTCGGGAGAGGTCTTATAATAAGACGTACTATAGCCGATATCCGCCCTGACATGTGCCTCGGCTGGTAGGACATAATCCAGCTCCTGAAGCCACTGCGACAGTTTGGACGAGCGTCCACTGGCATCGACCACCAGATCGGCTGAGACCGCCGTACGCTCATCAAGCTGTCCACGCTCGCGCAGATAGACACCTGAAACGCGCGTATTATCGAGAGTAACCTGCAATCCAATCACCTCTTTATTCGCCAGAAAGCGCACATTCGATAAAGCCTGCACGCGTTGACGCACCTCCCACTCAAGCAGCGCCCGGCTACAGGAGGCATCTTTTTCTGGCTGATAGGCTCTATACATTCCATTAGGATTCACCATCCGCGCCAGCTTTCCCAGTACCGGATAGGCTCCAGCCGCAATTAAATCGTCAACATAGCCAGGGAAAAAGCCCTCCAGGATCATCTTGCCGCGTGGCAGAATCCGATGCACATGAAACGCCTGCGGCGTACCTGCACGTGTCTCCAGGCTGTCAGGAAAAGCATCGCGCTCGACAACCAGAACATCCTCATAATAATCAGAAAGCGTGCGAGCAGCAAGCAGGCCGGCCATACCCGCTCCGATCACCAATGCCTGCTTATTATTGCCTTGCTCAAAAGTTAAATCATTATTTACCATAAAAAATATCCTTATCTTATCTTTGGACCAACAAAAATGCACAATAGCAGTCGCGCCATAGACCTCAAAGCCATCGGTATTACACCTATTTACTAGCAAATAATGCAATTAAAACTATACGATACACACAAATCACTGTCAACCATCATGCTATTCAATCGGGGCTTTCTCATTTCCCACCCAGAGACTGAGGCGAGTAGCTTGAAGATTTTAGACATGCAAGCATCGTTATAACTACACTTTACAGTTCTTACCACACCAAGTAATGAAAAGGTGCTATTACAAAACCTATAGAAGAGTATAGAGGATTGGAAAGTAAGGTGGTAGAACATTAGAGGGCGTTTTGACAGCGTTTCAAGAGCGTTTCTTTCCTCTCAACTGACTGTCAGACCATTGATCGTGATCGACTGCATATCGATAGAGCGATCGACCTGCAACCTCACATGTGTCATGGTCAGAGTCTTGACCGTACCGCCGGCCAGCAGGATCAGCAGATCAGCTTTATTGGTAAAGCTCCCCAGAGCAGTAATAAACTCCTGAAACACCGATGTTTTGATGGCAGCGCCGCTCCCAAAGACGCTTCCACCGGCACTGAGGACGATGGAGAGGTAGGTAAGTTTCATATCCTGGATGCTGACAGTTGAGAAACTCAAGATCGGATGCAGAGGATCAGCCCGACTCAAGCGAGCGTTGGTTCCCACGATCTTTGAAGCGGTGAGCGTAAAGGTCCCGCTGGCCGACAGTTGTGGTAGTGGACCAGTTGAGCCTGGAGGCGGTGTCGCTGTTGGGGTCAGGGTTGATGGAGGTGTTGGAGATGCTGTCGCAGTCGGCGTTGGGGTCACAGTTCCTCTGTGTATCGGCGTAGCGGACGGTATTGGCAGAGGAGGTAATGTCACGGTTGCCGTGGGAGTGATGCCTGGTAGAGAGATGGTAGTCGGTATCGGAGTTGGCGTCGCTGTGGCTGTGGGAGTGACGCCTGGAGTTGCTGTCGCTTTGGGCGTAGGTGTACAGATCGGGATAGGGATAAGTTTTACAGTAGGAACGGGTATCGGCACAGGGAGGCACAGCTTTTCAGCAGACGTACTGCCACTCAGCGCCTGCTGTGATGCCTCGACGGAGGTGCTGGCGAACGCGGGCAGCATAAAAAGAACATTGCTAACCAGAAAAGCTGTGACCAGGACCAGACAGATTTTTCTATAGTAAGTGCTTGCTACCTTATTTCTATCCATAGCGACCTGTTTTCCTCAAGGGGGGAGAGCGAAGAGCAATGTAACCAGGGGAAAACTCTTCGCCAGATTGCAACCTATCATCTATGCATCAATCAATGAATGGTGATCAAAGCCACTGGCTAGTGGCTCAAGGCGATTGAGAGGCCAGGCAGCGTGATACTATTGATCAACAGATACGGCGTATTGATCGTCGCATTGGTAAACGTCGCGCTCCCTGAGCTAATCTCGAAGCCTTCCTTACCGGCGGCATTAATCGACATATTCTGGAATTGTGCCTGCTCAAGGGTCATTCCGGTAGAATCGACCGTCAGCCCCTTGATATTCACAGGAGTACTGGCACCGGCACTCAAAGTCAGCGTAACATTGCCAAAAATGGGGACGCTAAAGCTCTTAATGATCTGCAAGTCAGTGATAGTCGTATCCATCTGGACAACGCCGACGGGCGTCGAGTTATCTGCGCCGGACACTCCCGGATAAAGATGGAAGTTGCTCCCCTGTAAGGTCCGTCCCTTCACCACAAATGGCACCGGGATAGCAGCGGCGGCAGCTACAGCGCCTTGCGACACCATCGTCACCATCACAACCAGGATCAGCAGAGCGACCAGGAAAATCGTCCAAAAAACCTTGCGATTGGTCTGTCCAATCATCGGCGTATCGAGGCTCAGTGACATACCAGTATGCTCCTTTGTATACGTGTCATAGATCGCACTATCGATATCCAAGCTAAAATCACACAAAAAATCAAGCGCAGGAAGAAAGGGATCAGCCCGGAGAGTCTGATTGGGCCGATGGAGTTGGTAAGAGGGCAGCAGGAACCAATCGGGAGCGTTCCACGGGACGCCAGGCGATACAGAGCGCGCTCCCAATCACGCCGAGCAGCAGACCGATGCCGCAGCCACCGAAGGACGCGACCAACAGCGAGACAAGCGAGAGGACAATTCCAATCGAGCCCGTAATCACGGCATGGGCGGGCAAAAAAAGCGGAATCAACCCCATCACCAGTAGCAGACCTCCAACCAGAATAGCTGCCCAGAGCGATTGCGCGAGGAAGGCAAGCGATAAGAAGAAGACTGCGTCTCCAAGCATGATAGCCGCACCCAGCATCATTAAAAGAGAGCCCCAGAAAGGTCGGGTATGGCGCCAGAGCCGAAACTTCGACCAGTTCTGCCAGCCTTCAAAGGGGTCCTGACGTGCCCTATCTTGAGTATTCATAGGAAACTCCTTTTTCCATCTTCGCTCTCTCACAGCACAGTCAGAGAGACGAAAGCCTGAACACAGCTCAAAATTCGCGCAGATCGCGCCGCAAACCGCACAAAAATGACTGACAGTCAGTCATTTATCTTATATGAAGTATAAGTATAACTCGATCGTCTGTCAAGAGAAGATGCATCTCCGGGACTATCATCTCACCCGTTGCCAGATACCCGGATAATCCACTACCAATCCCTGAGCATCTACCGGCAAGTCAAACGATGAATTACCCTCCAGGCCCTCATAGCGATACATCCCCTCCGAGGCCATGTCCGAGAGACACGTATAGCGCTGTCGCACCGGTCGAATACTGAGATCAGGCACAGAAATGTAGACCACCAGAATCTCCGCACTCTCACCCTCAGTGAGTCCCAGACGACGAATGGGCAACGTATTAGTGAAGGGAGTGCGCGAAATATCGATCTCCAGACATCCATCCAGAAATGAATTGGCAACACCAGCCTCATCGGTCCAATGGCCTTTGCCATCAGCGAACAGGTGCACCTGCTTACCACCCTCGCCCCCAACCTGCAAGCGACATTCTCGCACATTCCAATTACTATCTACACGCACCATATATCCGAGACGAAAAGGAACGCCCTCCTCAATACCCAGCATCAGACTATCCGCGACGACTCCCTGGTCGTTCTCAACCAGATGAAGTTGCTCTAAACCGATACCGATCAGTTCGCGAGGAGCCCACCAGATATATGATTCCATCGACATACCTCCATATGAATACAGCTAGACACATCTAAAAACATGCTTGATGCAACATTTTTTCCTTTTTGTTGCATACGTAACAAAAGAGAAGATTTGATGCTTGCCTTATCTTCCAGTCAGAGCTACACTATCAGTGTAACGGACTGATGCCTTTGCAACAATGTGTCGTTACAACGGACGAAAAAGAGATTTTTCCTGGATTCTCTTTGCTGCAAGGCGCTAGAGGCGTAGAACATTTTATCACAAGGAAGATATACATGACTGAGATACAAGACATGAACGACTGGGATCGTCAGATTATCGAAGAATTCCGGGCGAACGAAGGTAAGGTTGGAGGTCCATTGGCTGGTGCCCCCCTGCTCCTGCTGACCACAAAAGGAGCCAAAAGCGGCAAACCGCGCACCCTCCCACTGGCATACTTGTCCGAAGGAGGCCGTATCTACATTTTCGCCGGGAATAGGGGCGCGCCAACCAACCCAGGTTGGTATCACAACCTGGTCGCGCATCCTGACGTCACAGTTGAACTGGGCACAGAAACCTTCGAGGCCAGAGCCATCGTCATGGACAGCGCAGAGGCGGATCGCCTCGGTCGCCTCCAGGTACAAAAAATCCCAAGTCTCGCAGATCTTATGGAGAAAATCACACGCCAGGTCCCTGCCGTGCTGCTGGAACGCAAAACGGAAAAAGAGCCCTCATAAGATATCGAGGATGCTGCTAGCATCCTCAACGATCATTTCCCTTTTCCTCTTGAAAAGGAAGGCTTAAGCAATCAGCTCTCACACAAATATTCGAGCAAGAAAAGGCATAGCCTCACACAGCTACCTACTAGCGTAATCCTCTGGCGCTATGTTAAAATTGCGTCATTGAAATAGATTACCAGGAGAGATTTGTGGAGAGAACAGAAAAGCAAACCCGATCAAATGGATTGCCTGATAATAGGATTGATCCTACAGAGCCGTTGCCTGATGGCAGATCCGCCAACGAAGACCGTATCGCGATGCTCAGCGATGGGGTCTTCGCGATCGCCATCACATTGCTGGTATTGGATATTCGACTTCCTGAAAATCTAACCCCCAACAATTTCGTACAGACTTTTACGGGCGATTTTCTCATCAAGATAATTTTCTATGCGATCACATTTATCATCATTGCACGTAACTGGCTGAGCCATCGACATCTCCTACGCTTAGTTCAATCCGTCAACAGACATTTCCTCGTCGCCAATCTTTTATTTTTAGCCCTTGTCGCCTTTTTTCCAGCCGCATCGAATGTTATCGAGGTATATGGACATTATCAATTGGCTGTGATTCTTTATACTCTTGTCATCGCCATTTGTGGATACGCCTCATTATATCTCTGGTATTATGCTTTACATCACCATTTCATGATCCAGGAAAAGTTCGATATCCGCTCAATTCGCTTTAGATTGTCCGCAGTAGCAGTTACTCCGACATTTTTGCTCATTTCACTTCTGCTGCTTTTCATTCCTAACCCCAATCCCCCCATTATTTTTTTCTCCTGGCTTCTCATCCCAGTTATTACAGTTATATTCAAAAGAATCTATGTAAAGAAGGAGACCTACCAGGGCAAATTGCGTAATGCTGCCCTGACGGATGATTAATCCTCTTGCCTGTAGATTTCAAACAGCCAGAGACTGGCGTACAAAGCGGGCGGCCTCCTCGATATAGACTTCAGGAGCGATCGGTGAGTGATAGACATAGCACTGATCGGCAGCATAGTAGATGGCCCCAACGATCAGGATGGCTGTGACTTCAGGATTAATACTGGAGCGTACGACGCCCGCCTGCTGAGCTCGATGGATAGCTTCGGCGATCAGGGCATGATAGGGAGCGAAGACGTGAGAGTTGCCCTCTTCGGCTTCAAGCCAGTGGATACCTGAGTGAGTCAGGGCCAGGACATCCCGATACTCGCCCATGATGCGAAAGGCGGACGCGACACTCTTATCGATCATATCGTCAAGAGCGCTCGACTCGGCATAGGAGGCACGCAGAGCCCGCTCGATATTGCCTTGAACCTCATCAGCCAGCGTCTTCACCAGAGAGATCTTCGAGGGGAAATACAGATAAAACGTCCCCTGAGCCACACCGGCTCGTGAAACAATCTCGGAGACGGTTGTCGCCTCAAACCCTTTTTCAGCCAGAACCTGACGCGCCACCTTGAGCAGTTCAGCGCGGCGCACCTGAGTTTTTGCCTGTCTTGATGACATCTTCCCAATACCTTTAATTTCAGACACGTACCAGAAAACACCCCCTCCAGTGTATCATGAAAGCACAACAGTTCTCACCGCGTGCTTTCAAAGCGCCATCCACCTTTAAAGTAGCGCCTAATGGGACGCCAGCTCATGCAAGACATAAGCCGAAGCGTCAAAACGGCGCGTCCGATAGCGATACTCAAAAGTAAAGCCCGGCCAGATCGTCGCATTATGTCCACTGGCATCCAGATACCAGCTCATGCAGCCCGCAGCCCAGATCGTCCCCGGCATCCGGCGCTCCATCTCTGCCTTAAAAGCGGCCTGCGCCGCCGGACGTACCTCGACCGTGCGTACCTGACGCTGCTCCATCACACGCAGAGCATCCAGGACATAAGCAATCTGAGACTCGATCATATAGACGAGCGAATTGTGTCCCAGGCCTGTATTTGGACCCGTCATTAAAAAGAAATTCGGGAAGCCCGCCACAGTCATACCCAGATACGCATTGGGTTGTGTCTGCCATGCCTCCGTGAGCGTCCGCCCATCGCGTCCAGAGATATGCTGGGGCAACTGAGTATCGTTCACGTGGAAGCCCGTACCGCAGATCAACGCATCGACCTCATACTCCTGCCCATCCATCGTCACAACGCTGTGAGGACGCACCTCGCGCAGATGATCTGTGATCACGTCGACGTTAGGACGGCTTACTGCTGGATAGAAATCGTTCGAGATTAAGATCCGCTTGCATCCCATGGCATAGTGGGGAGTTAATTTGGCTCGCAGAACGGGATCGGGCACTTGTCGCGCCAGATGTGCCTGCGCAATTTTTATCGCATTCTTCATCAACTCAGGTTTATAGATAAAACCTATCACCGTGCGCTCATTTCTGATATAGATCTTGAGCCGCTTGAGGCGCTGGAGTAAAGGAAAGTAGCGAAACTTTGTCCGCTCGCTGGCGGGGATCGGATAATCCAGGCGCGGCATGATCCAGGGAGGAGTGCGTTGAAAAAGGAACAGATGCTCGACCAGTGGCTGTATCCGTGGAACAAATTGGATCGCGGACGCGCCGGTTCCCACGACCGCGACGCGCTGGCCGCGCAGATCGTAATCGTGAAGCCAGCGAGACGAATGAAACATCGTCCCCTCAAAGCGCTCGATACCTGGGATAGCGGGGAAAGACGGCTCGGTCAGCGGCCCATTGCCACAGACAAAAATGTCGGCGGTCAACTCCCCTTGAGACGTCGTCAAATGCCAGCGCTGATCATCTTCGTGCCAGGAAGCATCAAGCACCGCATGCTGCCACAGGATATGGGGCAAGATCTCAAAGCGATCGGCGCAGTGGCGTAGATAGTCATGGATCTCTGCCTGACTGGGATACATATGACTCCACTCAGGATTAGGTGCAAAGGAAAAAGAATAGAGCTGCGATGGAATATCGCAAGCGCAGCCTGGATACGTATTATCGCGCCACGTACCACCTATATCGCTCGCCTGCTCAAGCACCAGAAAGTCCTCGTAGCCAGATTGTTTCAAGCGGATCGCCATCCCCAGACCAGAGAAGCCCGTACCCAGCACCGCGATATGTGTATGACGAACCGCAACATCGCCTTTGGGCGACGTAACCTCAGAAGAGAGAGGTTGCGGCTCATCTGTTGGGAGAGCCACAACCTGCTTACGTGCAGCATCATGAAACATAGACAAATCCTCCACTGGATCAGCCTTGCCAGGCGCATCATTGCCCACAGCAACCGCCGCTATACCGACCTCCTGCCCCTGCAAGAAGCGCAGCAAAGCATCATTAAACGCACGAGGTTGTTCAAACATACAGAAATGATTCGCTTGCGCGAGGATCAGCAACCGCGATCCTACCAGACCCTCATGCAGCGGACGACTCATGGAGAGTGGAAGCAGATCATCTTCAGCGCCCCAGATCAGCAACGTCGGCACTCGAACAGATGCAATTACCTCAGCCGCATCAAGTGTGAGAATTTGTCGTGCCGCCTTGAGCACCACGGCAGGACCAGCCCGCAGACTGTCATAAGCGATATAGGGCCAGAAGGACGGCATCGTCCGCCCGATCGCCTTAAAGGCCAGATACTGATTTCGCCTGAAATTACTTGTCTCGAAAGGAGCGCCAATTGAATCGACCAGCACCAGATGCCGTACCTTCTCCCGACGCAACGCCGCCAGAGCCATCGCCACATAGCCTCCCATAGAATGTCCCACCACATGAGCGGAATCCAGTCCCACCGCCTGCATCCAGTCATCGAGCCAGGACGAACATGCGTGAAGATCAAAATCTCTGCGCAAATGGCTCAGCAAGCCAAACCCTGGCAGATCAACCAGATACACATGATAATGTTCAGCGAGGGCTGGAACATTGCGATACCACACCCGCGACGACTCTGCAAGCCCATGGATCATCACCAGCGGCTCACCATCGCCCAGCACCTCCTCATACCATATCGACAAGCCATTCATCATCACAGAACGCCGCAAAAGCATCGCGCACCTCTCACAACCCAAAAGTAGCGTCGTGCCCTTGGGCACGATGTCCCACTCGACGCACGATCAAGCTCCTCAGCGTTTACGCCATGAGCGAACCACTCGACGCACAATCAAGCTCCCCCAACGTTTACGCCATGAGCGAAACAGCACCTTAAAAAGATGACTACCAGTCATATATTTGACTATGCGTTAAAATTGGCACAAAGTCAAGGAAAACGACTCACAATGTAGTAATATAAGAGAAAGAAACTCAAATTATAAGAACTAGAAAGTCGATCTATCGCATGTCAGTACCAGAAAATCACCTGCACGCCATTCCAATTGAAAAAGCATATCCGCTCAGACGCCGCATTCTCAGACCCACCCTGACCATTGAAGCTTGCAAATATCCATTTGACCATGCAGCTGAAAGCCTGCACATCGGCTACTTCCAGGATGATCAGCTACTGGGAGTGGGATCGATCGTGCCCGATGCGCGTGAAAACACAACGGCCCCCTATAGTTGGAGAGTACGTGGTATGGCTGTCCTGGAGGAGGCACGTGGCATGAGTGTCGGAAGTCAGATTCTGAGCGCGTTGATTGCTCACGCCGCCACGCACCCTGGAGAGATCTGGTGCAATGGCCGCATCAAGGCCAAAAACTTTTACGAGCGCCATGGATTTGTGGCACACGGACCAATCTTCGACATCCCCTACGCAGGCCCACATCTGCTTTTCGTCAAACCCTGACTACTAATAATTTCTATGCTTCTATGTATGCATATGCCTGGAGGAACCTATTTATGTATAACGATCAAAATAATCCCTATCGGAAAAACGTCCAGCCGCCAAGCCAGCCCAATCAGCAACCGGGTCAACCTAATGTTCCTCCAGGCCCACCCAATCAGCAGCCGAACCAGCCCGATTATCAGCCGAGCCGACACAGCTTCCCATCATTACCCTCACAACCAGCTCGTCCTAAATATCCGAGCCAGCACGGCTTCCCATCATTACCCTCATTGCCAGCGCATCGACCCGACCAGCCAGGGCAGCAAAGCTTCCCCTCGCTGTTATCCCCGCGTCCACAGCAGTTCTCCCAGCAGACAGCCATCCCCAATCAGCCCACGCAACCCATACCGCCAACGACCCCACGACCAGACAACCAGCCACCCTGGCAAACGCCCCAACCACGTCGAGGAGTCTGGTCATGGTACAAGCGTCAGAAGAACATCGCCAAGCTCGGCCTTGGCTGCCTGCTCGTCGCCGCGATACTGATTATTGTATCAGCAGCCACCTTTGGTATTATCGCCAACGCACGGATAAAAGCGACTGCCACGGTCACCCCGACGATCACAGCCGGCAAAGCGACATCGCCCACCGCATCGCCCTCCAAAGCGCCAATCAAAATCATCACCTTCGGAGATGGAATGCACACGGTAGGAAAAGACATCCAGCCGGGAACGTACCGCACCCGTAAGGCTGCCGCCAACTGCTACTACGCCCGACTCAGCGGTGTTAACGGAACGCCCGACGAAATCATCGCCAACAGCGACACCAACGTCCCGGCCATCATCACCATCGCGCCCACCGACAAAGGCTTTCAATCCGTCAACTGCGGCACCTGGACCACCGACATCTCAGCCATCACCACCAGCCAGACCTCTTTTGGTGACGGCATATACATCGTCGGCACAGACATCCAGCCGGGAACATACACAAATAGCACTCGCAGTGGCTGCTACTTCGCCAGGACCAGAGGCTTTAGCGGGACGTTACAGGATATCATCGAAAATGCGAACACGACCATACCCATGATGATCACTATCGCGCCCACCGATAAAGGCTTTCAATCCATCAACTGCGGCACCTGGACGCGCCAATGACTGCGCTCAAGGGGGTGGGGGTATGGGATTCGCATGTACAGATAGTCTTTGCTATACTTTAAAGAAGAGATGTTCATACGAAAACCATCTTTGGTAACAGCGAGCAATCTCCATGCAAAAGAGAATGATGCATAAGATACCGGTAAATTGCCTCCAGCCAGCCGGGATCATGCAGACGATAAGGATAATTTTGATGACCCCTCACGAACTTACGCTAATACTCCAGGCTTCTGGTGCCCTCCAGAAGGGGAGCATTATCGGATTACAGACAACCGAAAATGAAGCCTTCAACTCGTATGTCCAGCATTTGCTGGTGCGCTATTCGGAGGACGCGAGACCTGCGTTGCCAGCGGAACTCGTCCTCAAGCAAAACATGCCGACCCCCTGGGGCAAAGGAGATGGTCGCCGGGAGGTAGCATTCTATCAACTCGCCGCCCGCTACACCGAACAGCTGCCCATGCTCATCCCCCATTTTGCGGCCGAGTATGATGCATCCACAGGGAACTCATTACTACTTCTTCAAGACCTCAGCACGACGCATCACCTCCCGGTCACGCGTCAGCAGCAAATCCAGCTAGAAGGAATGCCTTCTGACAGCACATTGCAGCACATCGTCGAAACACTGGCAGCCTTTCAGGCCGCCTGGTGGGATCATCCCCAGTTGGGGACATACCCCATCGAGCACGATCCCAATTTTCAAGATGAAGAGCACTTTCACAGATATTACCAGGAGAGCAAACAGAACTGGCAATCCTGCCTGAAAGCGGAGGGCAACTGGCTCCCGCAGCAGATCGTGGACGACATCAATGAGATACTCCGCCTGCTGCCCAGAGCCTGGGAGCGTTATCTCTGCAAACGCTTCCCCGCGCATCTGAACTTAACCGTCACGCACACCGACGCCTATCTGACCAATTTTCTGGTGCCGCGCAGAGAGGGCCAGGGCATCGTCTACATGATGGATTGGCAATCGCCCTACACCGGTATTGGCGCGTATGATCTCGTCATGATGTGCGCCTCCTTCTGGCCCTCGGCGCCGCGCCAGGAGCACAACCGCGAAGAAACGCTCTTACGACGTTATCTGGCCACGCTCCACGCGCACGGAGTCGAGAGCTACACCTGGGATCAGCTGATCGAGGACTACCGCTGGATGATCCTCTTTTTCCTGCAAGTAGCTATCTGGGATCAGACCAACGGCGCAGCGCGGAGCTACTGGTGGCCCAAGCTTCAATGCCTGATGAGCGCTGCCCGCGACCATGATAGTCTCGATCTATTGCTATAAGTACCGTAGCGTCGCACGCTCGCGTGCGATGTCCCAGTGACTCGTACGAGAAAGCGAGAGTTAGGCGCACCACGTAGGCCTGCCTGATCGTACGTCAAGTGGGACATCGCACGCGAGCGTGCGACGCTACAAGGTCTTCGCTGCGCTCGACCTCTTTCTGCTTGCCTTCTGGGGAAAATGTGCGATAGCGATGCTCACGAGGCAATGCTATTCAGCTCGTTCAGATCATCCTCGGAAAGAGTCAGCGCCGCCCCCTTAACGTTGTCGCGCAGATGCGCAACAGATGAGGTGCCTGGGATCAGCAGGATATTTGGGGAACGCTGTAACAACCACGCCAGCGCCACAGCCATGGGGGTAGCATCGAGACGCGTCGCAACGGCCGTCAGAGTCTCGGACTGCAATGGAGAGAAGCCACCGAGCGGAAAGTAAGGCACGAAGGCAATCCTCTGCGCAGCGAGAGAGTCGATCAGATCATCGTCGTCCCGGTGAGCGAGATTGTAGAGGTTCTGCACGCACACGATCGGCGCAATAGACTGTGCTTCGGCCACCTGCTCGGCGGTGACTGTGCTGATACCGAGATGTTTGATCAATCCCTCCTGCTGCAACTGCGCGAGCACAGTGAACGATTCAGCGATCGAGCCTGGCACCGGCCTTTCGGGGCTTCCAACGCGTAGATTGACGACGTCAAGTGCCTCAAGGCCGAGGTGCTCCAGATTATCAAGCACGGCCTGGCGTAGTTGATGGGGAGCCCGCGCAGGGGGCCAGCCACCCTTATCATCTCGCATCGATCCAACTTTGGTCACGATGTGTAGCTCATGCGGATAGGGATGCAGAGCTTCCTTAATAATCTGATTTGTGATATATGGACCGTAAAAGTCGCTGGTATCGATATGATTGATGCCCATCGCTACCACCTCTCGCAGCACAGCCACGGCAGCAGCCCGGTCGGCCGGTGGGCCGAACACATGCGGGCCAGCCAACTGCATCGCCCCATACCCCATACGTGTGACTGTCAGATCTTCGGCCATGGTAAACGTTCCGCCGGGAAGGGTTTTCGCATTAGATTGCAATGTCATACTATTTTATCCTCTTTCTATCTGTAAACCACTTATATCCAACTCGTTCAGGAGAGCCTTAATTTTTACGCTCACCTTTTCTGTATCGTGCTCCTCCTCATTTTCAATAGAGTGCAAGTAATCGATTTTGGTATCCAGACGCACCAGAGCGTGCTGGATCTCCTCTAATTGTGCCACGACCCTCACACGGTGAGCCTCCAGAAGCGCAACCCTCTCATGTGCCGTCGATGCTCCTTCCTGTGTCATCTCCGTGAAGCGTTGTATTTCGCTAATCGGCATCGCGCTGGCGCGTAAACATTTCAGGAGATCAATCCATCGCAGATCGCTCTCATCGTAGCGCCTATGCCCATTGGGCAAACGCTGAACAGAGAGGAGAAGCCCTGACTGCTCGTAATAGCGCAATGTATGGATACTGAGACCCGTTCTTTGCGCAACTTGCTGGATAGTTAAACCATCATCCATTTCTTCTCTCCTGACTATTAGGGACTGACAAAAGCATACATCCTAGAGTGCACTCGAGGTCAAGAGGGAAAATCAGAGGATGAGTTCAGAGAGGATTGGCTAACGATGTATAATTCTCCTAAATGATTATGCTACCTCATAGCTATTTCCTGGAGTTGTTTTGATGCTATCTGTTCTATTCGTCGTCATGCGTATCCTGCTCTTCTTGTTAGGAGCAGCGATAGTGATCATTAACTTACTCTCGGCCATCCGTACCCTGGTACTCCCACGCCGTGCGCCTGACATGATCAACCGCTCAGTCTTTATCCTGGTGCGTGGAATTTTCGACCTCCGCCTTAGAAGCACCACCTCCTACGAAAAGCGTGATCGCGTCCTGGAGTTATATGGACCAATCGTACTCATCGGACTGCTTGTCATGTGGCTTATCTGCATTCAGATCGGCTATATTTTCATGTTATGGTCTATCAACCTGGAGAGCTGGTACAGTGCCTTTGTCAGTAGCGGCTCCGCGCTACTAACGCTCGGCTTTGACATCCCCGACAACTGGCCCAGCACATTCTTAATCTGCTCAGAAGCCAGCATTGGACTGATTCTCATTGCCATGTTAATCTCCTATCTGCCAGCCATCTACTCCAGCTTTTCGCGTCGTGAGGCGATCGTCACCATGCTTGAGACGCGTGCGGGCTCGCCCCCCTCACCGATCAAGATGATCAAGCGCTACTCCGCGCTCCAACGCCTCGAAAGCCTGGGAGAGATCTGGAGCCGTTGGGAGATCTGGTTTATCGATATCGAAGAGAGTCATACCTCATTGACCCCATTAATCTTCTTACGCTCGCCACAGCCCCATCGCTCCTGGGTTGGAGCGGCCGGTACCGTACTCGACGGAGCCGCATTAACGCTTGCATGCCTGGATATTCCCCGCGACTCCCAGGCTGCTCTCTGCATCCATGCTGGATATCTCGCTCTACGCTCAATCGCCAACATCTTTGACATCAACTTTAATCCCATGCCCGCCCCCGACGACCCGATCAGCATCACGCGAGCCGAATTTGATGGCGCCTGGGCTGAGCTAGCGCAAGCCGGAGTCCCCATGAAAGCAGATCAAGATCAGGCGTGGAGAGATTTCGCGGGCTGGCGTGTCAACTATGATCGTGTCCTGCTCGCGCTCGCCGAACTCACCGTCATCCCCTACACCCCCTGGATCTCCGATCGTTACCTCGATGATGCGCCCAAATTGATCCTGCGCTGGCGCAAAAACGGGACCCGCATCAGGCCCCGCGAATGGCTCACCCCTCCGGACATTTAACTAACCGCAATCCCGAACCACATGACTACTTCATACCAAGATTCCTGGCCAGAGCTTGATCGAGTGGATAGACGCGTTCCCTGGGAAGGAACGATCTCGCTTTGGCCTCCTGACCTTGCTGCAACAGCCCATACATCTTCCGTACCAGAGGAGTGACATCCTGAATCTCCAGCGTCCACTCGTTGACATACTTCTCAATGATGTGGCGACTCAGACCCACCTGGATACTGTTCATTGGCAGGCTCTTGCCACGCAGCGTCCGTTCAGGGTCCCACTGAACATGCACAACAGCCTTCTCAAACGCAGCGGCCCAGGCATCATGATGGCGATATACCTGAGGACTATAAGACGTCAGGACAGCCTGCGAAAGTGCCTCCTCCCATCCCTGACGTGTCATGCGAATAGCCAGGATCATCTCCTGGCCAGATTTCAAGCCCCAATTGCTTCTCTCCATCAGCCACAGGAAAGAGGGCTTGATCCAACTCATCCTCTGCAACGAAAAAGGAGGCACAAAGCGATTATTTTCCAGCGCCGGCAGAGCAATCGCTTTTTGATAGGCTTGATAGACAGTTATCGATTTATCATCATAAACAGCACGAATTTCATTCATGTTCAATATCTCGATTGTAGCGTTGGAAGTGCTTGCTACGTACCCTCCTTTGAAGCTGCTTGAGAGCCATCTTTTCCTCAGCCTCTCGACGTCCCTCTTTATCCGACAAGGACCACTGCATCACACTATTAGTGCTACCAATAGTGATAATGATAGCGGGGATCGCAGCCACAAAGGCCAGAATACGAAAGGCGGAGTTATTCATGATCTCCGATAAAATGCCAAAGACGGCTGTTGCAATACAGCTAAGCACAACAATGCCTATCACCACAAGCGTCTCCCGATCCAGAGTCATACCCAGATATTTCCAAAGAAAATCCCGTATTCTATTCATAGAACCTCCATGCTAGATGTCGCATTATTTATCGGTTACCTATAGAACTATAATATCATACCACGTTCTTTTATAAGGCATATCTGGAGCTTGACTCTCTTCTTAGCTGAGAGTGTATGCTTGCAGAGAAGGAGAATTTCACATGAGAGGAGCCATGCTACTCAAAATAGGTGAGTTTGCTCGCGTGGGGCAAGTCTCTATTGCCACGTTGCGTTACTACGACCACTGTAATCTGCTCAAACCAAACAAATTGGACCAGGAAACAGGATATCGCTTCTATTCGCTTGATCAGCTTGCACGGCTGAACAAAATCATAGTGCTCAAGGACCTGGGGTTCCCATTGGAACAGATCAATCAACTTATTGAAAACAATATCTCAACAGATCAGCTACGTGGAATGCTTCTCCTCAAACAGGCGCAGACACAGCACATGATCGCGACAGAACAAGCTCGTCTCATCCGTATTGCAGTCCGACTACATCACATAGAACAGGAGGGATCTATGCCTTTATACGACATACGCTTAAAACACGTTGAACCCCTGATCATTGCCTCAATCCGCGAACTTATTCCCATGGGTTGTGACCTGGGAAAACCCTATGAAACAATCCGAGGATATCTTGAACAGCAACATGTCGAATCTGCTCACCCCACAATACTCCTCTTACACTCACGCTATGAATGGCACGGCGATGCGATGGCAATCGATGTAGAAACAGCTATTCCTGTGGACGCCGCGTTAGCAGCCAACGAGCAGATCAGCATCCGCACATTGCCAGCCTCACTCATAGCCAGCACAATCCATCTGGGAAACGACCTCAAGATCGGTCAAGCGCATGCCGCCTTACATCGCTGGATACAAGATAACGACCATCAGATCAGCGGGCCACCACGCCTGTTACGCCTGCAACATGCGGAGTCTATGACACCGGATCGTTACGTTACAGAAATCCAGATTCCCATCATACAGCACGACTAATAACAAATCGCCGTCAGGACGCTGCGATCGCCATCCAGGCCATCTTTGCGAATATCTCGCAAGCTGCCTGTAGCTCTTCCGGATTCCTATCGGTCAGCAGCCAGCGACGTACAAATTCTTTGCTGGGTCCCACGATCAGAGGAAAATAAACCTGCTCGGGGAGGTGCTTGATCAAGCCCGCATCGATAAAAGGGGACAGCCATTGCTGGAGCTGGATCGCAAAGGAGTCGGGGCTCTGTCGCAGCGATTTGACTTGATCGGCCAGATATTCTGCGTTTCCTGCCTGTAAGAGATATTGTCCCAGTTCTGGATTACGCTCATACCAACTGATGTAGGCATAAATGAGGGCACTTATGCCTTCTTGCGGATGATTTATCTGCACAGCTGCATGGAGATGATGATAGAGATCTTTCCGCCCTTCAAGATAGAGGGCCAGCGCCAGCTTTTCTTTGTTCTCGAAATGATGATAGATACTTCCCGTACTGGCCCCCGAGATCACCCGAATATCTTCCATCGTCATCGCGGCAAGGCCCTTGCTCGAATAGGCATCAAGAGCCGCCTGTAAGATCGCACGCCGACGTACCTCTGTCGCCGTATTGCGTATCGAAGCACTATTCATAAATTTCTCGCTTCATCTTTTTTTCTCATTTATCATCGGCAGCAACCACGCGCCAGAGAGTGCAACGACCATCCAGATTGTGCAATCGCTCAAGCTTATCTTTAAATTTATTTTAGCATACCCTTGACTAGAATACAATTCTAGAATATCATTCTAATAGAAACCATTCAATCTCTCTATCAATCGCAGAAAGTTTGTCAGGAAGACTGACAAGACAAAGGGAAAATGACGCATGGAAACCTCATCACCAAAAGTTGAAGGACAGTCAGAGGCACGTCTCTCGCGCAAAGACAGGCCGATCGGTCCGCACTACAAGTGGGTGGCTCTGACCAATACGACGCTGGGTGTGCTGATGGCCAGTATCGATGCCAGTATCGTACTTATTTCGTTACCAGCCATCTTCAACGGCATCCACATCAACCCGCTGGCGCCCGGAGAAACCAACTATTTCCTCTGGATGCTCATGGGCTACATGGTCGTTACGGCGACGCTTCTGGTGACTTTCGGACGCATCTCCGATATGTTTGGACGTGTGCGCTTCTACAATCTCGGCTTTGCCATCTTCACCGTAGGAAGCATTCTGCTCTGGCTCACGCCTGGCACCGGCAACACAGGCGCACTCGAACTGATCATCTTCCGGCTGGTACAGGGCATTGGAGCAGGCTTCTTGCTCTCGAACAGTTCGGCGATCATCACCGACGCCTTTCCGGCCAACCAGCGAGGACTGGCCTTAGGCATCAATCAGATTGCCGCCATTCTCGGCTCGATCATCGGACTCATTCTGGGAGGCATCCTGGCCTACTTTGACTGGCGACTGGTCTTCCTGGTCAGCGTCCCCGTCGGCATCGCGGGAACCATCTGGGCCTACATGATGCTGCGCGAAGTCGCCACGATCCGCCAGCATCAAACGATCGACTGGGCTGGAAACATCACCTTCGCCTTTGGAGCCACCATCCTGCTGCTCGGCATCACCTACGGCATCGAGCCCTATGGAGGCGCACCGACCGGCTGGGGCAATCCCCTTGTGATCGCCGCTCTCACCATCGGAGTCGTCCTGCTAGCCATCTTTATCTGGGTTGAATTTCACGTCAAAGATCCGATGTTCCGCCTGGAGCTCTTCCGCGTCCGCATGTTTGCCGCCGGTAACGCCAGTAGCTTCCTGGGAAGCATCGCGCGTGGTGGCTTACAATTCATGCTGATCATCTGGCTCCAGGGTATCTGGCTGCCGCTGCATGGATACGCCTACGAAGTCGCACCGCTCTGGGCCGGCATCTACATGATCCCCCTGATGATCGGCTTCCTGGTGATGGGTCCACTGAGCGGCTGGCTCTCTGATCGCTATGGAGCGCGCCTCTTCTCGACCCTGGGGATGATCCTGCAAGCGCTCGGCTTCCTCCTATTGATCCTGCTGCCGGCCAACTTCGACTACATCTGGTTCGCGCCGATCCTCTTCATCCTGGGAGTCGGACAGGGCATGTTCTCATCGCCCAACACCTCATCGATCATGGGAAGCGTCCCGGCGGATCAGCGAGGAGCAGCTTCGGGCATGCGCACCACCTTCATGAACTCCGGCTCACTTGTCAGCATAGGAATCTTCTTCAGCGTCATCACCGCCGGACTTGCCGGAGCGCTCCCGAAGACGCTTTCCAGCGGACTGATCGGAGCTGGTGTCCCGGCCAACGTCGCCAACACCATCGCCCACCTGCCACCGACATCGGCCCTCTTTGCCGCCTTCCTTGGCTACAATCCCATGGGAACGCTGCTCCCGGCCAACGTCCTGAGCTCCTTACCGCAAGCATCCCAGGACAACCTGCTCGGACATAGCTTCTTCCCGAACTTAATCTCAGCACCATTTATCAGCAGCCTGCACAACGTCTTCTACATCGCAGCCGCCATGTGCCTCGTCGCAGCGCTCGCCTCGCTCCTGCGCGGCAACAAGACCAGTGCCGACCTGCTGACCAGCGACACAGAATCAGCTGAAACCATCACGCAGACCGAAGCCGTCTCAACCGGCGACTAGTAGCGGCGTCGGCGACCACTCGACGTACGTGACTGCTCTCCAGGGCACACGTCGAGTGGCGTGGCGCGCCGTTACTCACTCATCCCCTTCACAACTTCTTCCGCCGCCGAATTCACCTTTCCGAGAAAATCTACTACTAAATCAAGCTGCTCATCAGTATAACCATGCACCGCGTCAGAGGTCACTTGAGCCATACGGGCAAAATAACCGCTCGTAGCACGTTCCAGTGTTTCAGGAATAAGCTCGATCAGCACAATGCGGCGATCGGTGGGATGGCGCACCCTACGTGCATAGCCAGCTTTCTCCAAACGATCGATCATAAAGGTAACGGCTCCAGTAGTCAGGCCAGTGAGTTCAGCAATACGTCCAGCGCTGAGCGAACCCTGGCGAGAGAGGATACTGAGTACTTTGAGGTCGGTATGATTAATCCCTACTTTCGTGGCCACTGCTTGAATAAAAAAGGTCGAGATATCACTACTGCGCTGCATCTCCGCCACCAACTGCGTAATATGTTCCGCGCGGATGCCGATAGGAGCTTCAGTCGCTTCGGATATTCGTGCCTCGGGTGGCCTCTGGATGGTAGAGTCTGAATCAATTTTTGCTGGTGGCAAATCTTCGTGCAACAATTTTTACCTCTTCGCGTATTATATCTTAGTGACTGTGATTTTTATTTACTGGCTTATCAATTCAATGTGATATCCAATAAATAAATCGATTTTAGCAGAAGGAGCGAACAATGTCTACTCTACCACTGCATGTGCTGATTATTGGTGCAGGCACAGGCGGCCTATGTCTGGCACAAGGACTGAAACAAGCAAATATCAGTTTTGCGGTCTATGAACGTGATCGCACGCGTATGGGCGGTTTGCAGGGCTACCGCGTGGGTATTGATCCCGATGGTATCCGGGGCTTAAAAGCAAATTTGCCGCCAGACCTGTTTGACACCTTTATCACGACGTGCGCCCGGCCACCGCAGCGTTTCAATATGCTTGACGAGCAAATGCATGAATTGGTATCGATCGGTGGTTCATTGCTAACCGGGGACCCCGACCCTCTCAGACGAGATCATACGGTAAGCCGCATGACCATGCGCCAGGTACTCTTGACTGGACTGGAAGCTCATGTCCATTTCGACAAAGTCTTCACCCACTACGAGCAGCAAGCAGATGGCACCGTGACGGCCTTTTTTGCGGATGGCTCCAGCGAGACAGGCACCGTGCTGGTCGCTGCGGATGGGGCCAATTCGCGTATCCGCAAACAATACCTGCCCCACGCACAGCTAGTTGAGACCGGCATGCTCTCGTTCGGGGCCAAAGTCCCCATGACATCAGAAACGAAGCAATTGGTCTCGGACAAAGTTTTCAACAGCCTCACTATGATTATGGCCCCCAAAGGCTTTGGTGCTATTCTCCATTTTGTAGAGTTTAAATGGAAGAACGATGGGACTGTTAAAGAAGGTATTGGTGTCAACGACGCAGCCCTGCTCGCCAAATGGCCAGGCATGCTCTATGACAATGAGCGGGACTACATCGGCTGGGGCTTCTGGGCTGCCGGGCGCTACTTTCCACGAGATCCCATGCAACTGCATGGTGAGGACTTGATCGCACTGATGCTTGAGATGATCCCCGATTGGCACCCAAATATACGCAGACTGGTCCAACTGAGTGATCCCACAACCTGTTCAGCCATTAATATTCGCACATCCCAGCCCATCGCGGCCTGGGAAACCAGCAATGTGACACTACTGGGTGACGCGATCCACACGATGACACCTGGCCGTGGTGCTGGTGCAAATACAGCTCTGCGCGATGCTCGTTTATTATGTAAACAACTGGTAGCCGTGCGTGATGGACAAATGGATATCTTTTCGGCAATTCATGGTTATGAAAAAAAAATGCACATATATGGCGATGAAGCTGTCAAGGATTCGCTGGCTCAAATGAACAGTAAGGCCCTCATTCACAAACCGGTAGTTGGTCGCCTGATACTGGTCGGACTACGCACCATAATGCGCGTTATCAACCATCTACCGCCCATCAAACATAAACTTGAGTTAGTCTTGAGCAAATCTCGCGGTCTGGATCGCGTAGAGGATTAATTCTCTAAATGTACATGAAGTTGACCAACCTTATCCTTATCGAGGTACGCCAGGTGCTTCCCCTCTGAATTAGAAGCATCAGATTAAGTGTGATTGCACTTCCTTTTCTCTTTCAAACAAGAGCTTGACAAAGTGGAACAACGTTCCGTATAATAGTATCGGAACAACGTTCCACTTTGTCAGTATACTATAGAGGAATACAATCATGCAATATCGCACTCTAGGCCGCACCGGTATCGCGGTCAGCCAGCTGTGCCTCGGCGCAATGATGTTCGGCGCCTTCGGCAACCCCGATCACAACGAGTCGATCCAGATCATCCACAAGGCGCTAGATGCTGGGATCAACTTCATCGACACCGCCGACGGCTACTCTGCCGGCGAGTCAGAAGAGATCCTGGGCAAGGCGCTGGCTGGCGGGAGACGTGCAAACGTGATACTCGCCGTCAAGTTCGGCCCTCCTTTCGGCCAGGACCCCAACCATCGCGGAGCATCGCGACGGTGGATCACGGAAGGAGTCGAGGGCTCGCTGCGCCGGCTACAAACCGACTGGATCGACCTCTACCAGGTAGGCGTTCCCGATCACAACACCGACATCGACGAGACCCTCGGCGCCCTATCTGACCTCGTCCGTGCAGGTAAAATCCGCTCCTTTGGCGCGTCGAAGGTGCCCGCCTCACAGATTGTTGAGGCCCAGTGGACCGCCGAGCGCCGTGGGCACGGACGATTTCGTACCGAGCAGCCTCCCTATTCTCTCCTGACCCGCGCTATCGAGTACGATCTGCTGCCGACCTGCCTGCGCCACGGCATGGGCGTCATGGCCTACAGCCCACTAGGTGGGGGATGGTTGTCGGGTAAATACCGCAAGGGCCAGACAGTCAGCGGCCCGGGCTCCGCCGCTCGCGCTCACAGTGCCGAGAGCTATGACTCCACCAATCCGGCAAATGCTGCCAAGCTCAACGCAGCCGACGCCCTCGGTGCTCTCGCCGATGATGCAGGAATGACCCTCATCCAGATGGCAGTTGCATTCGTCATCCGCCATCCCGCAGTCACCTCCACGATCATCGGCCCGCGCACCATGGAACACCTGGACGCCTACCTCGCTGCCGACGGCATCGACCTGTCGAGCGAAGTGCTGGACCGCATCGACCAGATAGTTCCTCCCGGAGCCACAATCGATGTCGCCGACAACAAATGGAACTTTGGCACAACGGCGCTCAGTGCGGCATTTCGCCGCCGGTAGATCAGCCCGGCCAGTACCACATCCTGAGTACATCGACTCAGAGCTTGCGCCAAATAGGCCAGCCCCTGAGTCGGTCGAACTCAGGCGACATGTTCGTAAAGAAAAACTTACTGCTCTCTCCAAACGAGGACCCAGCTGCGCCTTTAACCCCACAACAACTGCATTCCAATCATGCGTCAGACAGCGTATACTTAACAAATAGAAAATTCGTTACGCTAAAAAAAGAAGAGGCTGGATATGCGGATGCGTGGCATGTTAACAATGGCTTATCAGAGAGAGTTCCGTGGCTATTTCTTACTCATAGTTGCGACATACATCTCTATTCTATTCTCGAAATCATTCAGCTTACTCGCTATAATTATTCTCGTTGGATTGGGGATTATTTATACATTAACTGGCCTATTTGGGCTTGAATACTGCCTGCATACAGCGTCACGCCCTATTATGTTGGCTTATTTTGTTGAACAAATCGCCCTGAGCGGGGCCATTCTTTATCTGAGCGGCGGCGGGATAGGCTTTCTCTTGTTCGCGCCTCTGGCCGCAGATGGTGTCGTCCTGTTACACCGCCACGAAGTCATTCCATTGTGTCTACTACTACTGATCCTGCTTGTGGGCATAGAATGGAAGATTGGAGCATCCTGGCAATCCATCCTCGTAACAGCGCTCTTCATCCTCGCCTCATTTGTATTTGTCATCGTCTTTACGCTGGCATTAAATGATGAAGCAAGGGCTCGTAACGAACTAAGCGTGGCGCATCAGCGACTAGGGGAGTATGCCGCGCAGGTCGAGGAACTGGCAACGATGGCCGAGCGCAATCGCCTGGCACGTGAGATCCATGACAGCGTCGGACACTACCTGACCACCATCAACATGCAGCTAGAGGCGGCGCGAGCTATTCTCGCAGAGCATCCGGATCAGGCGCGTGACTCGATTGAGAAAGCGCAGATGTTGGCGCGAGAAGGACTCGGACAAATCCGTGGTTCCGTCGCCGCGCTACGCACGTTGCCAACGGAGAAGCGCTCCCTCCCTGAGGTGCTGGAAGAACTGGTGCAGACAACGCAATCTGCGGATAGCCAAACGACGCTCCACATACGCGGTACATGGCCCCAACTCTCATCCCAGGAGAAGTTTGCCCTCTATCGCATCGCGCAGGAGGGGCTCACCAATGCCAGCAAGCACGCCCATGCCACACATGTCGACCTTATCCTCGATGCCTCAGATACAGACCGCGTAAAGTTGAGCGTCAAAGACGATGGCATCGGGACGCAGAGCACCACAGGCGGTTTCGGATTGCTTGGCGCACGTGAGCGCATTCAGGCATTAGGAGGTCAGATTCGCACAACCAGCATCCCAGGAGAAGGTTTCCTGTTAGAAGTGGAGTTAGACAGATGACCGCTCAAATCAGCATTCTCATCGCCGACGACCAGGAACTATTCCGCGAAGGACTACATACCCTCCTATCCATCCAGCCGGATTTGAGAGTTGTGGGAGAGGCGTGCAACGGCGAGGAGGCACTTCGCGTAGCAACATCCCTCAAGCCCGACATTATCCTGATGGACCTGCACATGCCCATACTCGATGGAGTTGCCGCCACACGTCGCCTGCAAAGTATACAATCTGCCAGCAAAGTCA
The DNA here is from genome assembly GCF_057551105.1 of Dictyobacter sp. Z7_2. Classification (NCBI taxonomy): domain Bacteria; kingdom Bacillati; phylum Chloroflexota; class Ktedonobacteria; order Ktedonobacterales; family Dictyobacteraceae; genus Dictyobacter; species Dictyobacter sp. Z7_2. Next base: position 5,183,362 of record NZ_BAAJPE010000002.1, on the reverse strand, counting down.
TTGTGCTCACGACCTTTGACGACGACGAGGATGTCTTCGAGGGTCTGCGGGCCGGTGCTGTCGGTTACTTGCTCAAAGATGTTCCCTCGGAAAAATTGGTTGAGGCGATCCGCGCCGTCGCACGAGGAGAATCCTTCCTACAGCCATCCATTGCCAGTAAGGTAATCGCCGAGTTTGCACGCCTCTCACCACGCATTGCGCCAACATCACAGCCATTAAGAGAGCCACTCTCCGAGCGCGAACGTGAGATCTTGCGGCTCTTAAGCCAGGGAGCCAGCAACAAAGAAATCTCTGATCGTTTAGTCATCACGACAGGCACAGTCAAGAACCACATCACAAACATCCTCGCAAAGCTAGGCGTACGCGATCGCACACAAGCAGCACTCAAAGCCAGAGAACTGGGCCTCATCTGAAGCCCCATCGTCCTCTCGCCGCGCCTCTACTACTCTGCCAAAGATCATCACGCCTCTGTCTCAGAGGAGATATGCACCTCATGGGGTGAGACGCCCACCGACGTAGCGGCGCGGCTCCGCCGTGCTGTCACTGGACGCACGACACCGTCCCACGTGCCGATGGAAGCAACGCCAACAAGACGCTCCACGGTGGGAAGATTGTGCAATGGAACCTCATGAGGAGCATGGTCGGACGAGTCACAGACAGCACGGCGGAGCCGCGCCGCTACGTCGGTGGGCGTCTCACCCCATGAGGTGCATATCTCAGATGAGAGATCGGTGCGATGACCTTTGACAGAGCACTACACCTATCGATAGCTCCATAGTACATAGCTTCCCACAGACCAGCAAAGGTCATGCCCAAATCCATGACCTTGCGCTATGACCTCTGGCACATCACACACGCTCCCTATCCATCTATACTTCTCCCAGAAGCAAAAGACAATGACGGCTTCAATGAGCCGTCAACAGATAAAAGAAAGAGAACCAGATCAACATGTCTACGACACATACAGACTCACTGGCAGCCAATAAATTTTCTGTCAGAAATAGCATCGTGAGCTTACTCATCATCAACATCGCCATCCCCTATGGATGTTATACCGTGCTAAAAAATAATCATGCCTCCGACGTCATCGCCTTGAGTGTGTCAGCGATCGCACCGGCTCTGGCATCCCTGGTCAGTGTACTGCGCAGTCGCCAGATCAACATCATCTCACTCCTCATCCTGAGTAGCCTCGTGCTTGAACTCGCCGCAACCTTTATCGGAGGCGATACGCATGTACTTCTGCTACGCGAATCGCTCGTCACTGGAGTCCTGAGCATCGCCTGCTTCGTATCCCTGCTCTTCCCACGGCCGCTCATGTTTCTGGCTGGTCGCGCCTTGATCGCAGGCAACGACCCGGCGCACATTGCCCGCTATAACCAACTCTGGCAGAAACCGTCTGCACGGCGCACCAGTCGTATCGTGACCATTGTCTGGGGCTTCATCTACAGCTTTGACTTCCTCCTACGCCTGCTACTCATCTACACATTGCCGGTTGCCACAGTCGTTGCGGTTGGTCCGCTCCTCACAGGAGTACTGATCGGAGGTTCTATGCTCTGGACATTTGCGTATCTACGTCGAGCACGTCGACATGCGCGTGCGATGCAGACAGATACTGCCGAGCTTGCAGAGGTTAACAACTAGCAACCGGAGAAGTTTTGCAAGCACGTGAACTCCGATCCTATTACCCATTTCATTCCAGGGTTCACTATCTGTGCATAAGCATCGATAATTACGAATGTGGCACAATGCCAGGAGACAAACACATTCACCTGGAAAGGATCAATGACTATATGACAGAGCGGATCGGTTTTATTGGACTCGGACTGATGGGAAAACCCATGTCACGCCATCTTTTAGAGGCTGGTTATCAGCTAACGGTCTTCAATCGCAGCCATGCAGCCATCGACGAGCTCGTACATGAGGGAGCGGTCGCGGCTAGTTCGCCACGCGAGGTCGCCGAGCAATGCGACACGGTATTCACGATGCTGCCTGATGGTCCCGACGTGGAGAGTATCGCGCTGGGTCCTGACGGCATACATGCGGGCGCGCATGAAAACCTCCTCATGATCGACATGAGCACCATCTCTCCGCTGACCACCAGACAGATTGCCAGCGAGCTGGCGACGCACAACATCGCCTATCTTGACGCTCCCGTCAGTGGAGGAGCGGAAGGAGCACAAGCGGGAACGCTCTCGATCATGGTAGGGGGAGATGAAAAGGATTTCCAACGAGCTCAACCTCTCTTTGCGGCGCTCGGCACCACGATCACCTACTGCGGGGCTACCGGATCAGGCCAGACGGTCAAGGCATGCAATCAAGTCCTGATTGCGGTGATCATCGAAGCCATCTCCGAAGCCTTTGTGCTTGGAGCCAAAGCCGGGGTCGCGCCAGAGATCATCCAGAAAGTGCTCGGCGGAGGATTGGCGCAGAATCGCTTCATGGACCTGCGCGGCTCATCCATGATCCAGCACGCCTTCGAGCCCAAAGGCAAAGCCGCCTTTCACCTCAAGGACCTGAGAATCGTCAAACAGCTCGCGCAGACCTACGACGTCGTCCTCCCCATGGGAACGCTGGTCGAACAACTCTTCACCGCGCTGATCGCCGATGGAGGAGGAGATCTTGACCATTCGGCGCTTTTAACCGTCGTAGAAAAGCTCTCCAACTACTCGCTGACGCAGCGAGATGCCTGAACAGGTTATAGCTATTGAGGAGCTTGATCATGCTCAAGCTCATGCCATGCTTGCAGCAGAGCAGACTCCTTTTCCGCAGTCAGAGTCGCATTTGAGACCAGAAAATCGGGATGAGCCGCATCCCATGTCAGGACATCCTGGATAGTTTGGGCCAGTGGGCGAAAGGTTAGACCCGCCTGGATAGCTTTTTGGAAGCTCATCGAAATTACAAAGGGCTCCTCCTCTTGAGGGACCCACAGAGGCAGTTCAGTCCAGCCAGTCACATCATGCATGGTCAGAAACGTATCGCTGACCCAGGTATAGTGGGGATTTGAGCCGATCACCGACGCGGCCAGTTCCAAAAAGGAGTGCAAGCGCAACGGCTCAGCTGGTCCAGCGGCGTTATAGATCCCCACCTGCCGACGCTCAATCAGCGCGATCATCCAATCGGCGACATCGCGAGCATCTATGAACTCGGTCGCCACATCCTCAGCTGGAGCCAGCACCTCACCGCCGCGAGCGATCCTGCGCGGCCAGTAGGTAAAGCGTCCCGACGAATCCGCCGGACCTATCATCAAGCCCGGACGAATGATCAATACGCGACCCGGCATCGCCCGCTCAGCCGCCTGCTCGCACAGCACCTTATAGGGACCATAGGTCTCGCCCGTGATCTTCTCCGGCGCATCCGCCGGCAGCGTTGCCAGCGGCGAGGATTCATCGACCGCAACCTTCCCAAAATCGGCGTAGGCGTTCCCCGACGAGATGAACGTATAGTGATCGACGATCGTCGATAGAAACGTACTTGAAGCCTCCACCACGCGTGGCAGATAGCCGCAGGGATCAATCACAGCATCCCAGTGACGTCCCTTGAGCAGCTCCAGATCCCGCTCACGATCGCCCAAAATATGCTCAACGTCGGGAAAACGCTCGGGATTCGTCCGACCGCGATGGAACAACGTCACCTCATGACCGCGCAGCAAAGCCGCCGAGACAAGATGACCGCTAAGAAACCCAGTCCCACCTAACAGCAATATTTTCATAATAGATACTCTTTCTAGCAGCAAATAACATATTTTCAACCATCAATAATAATGTAGCAGCAACGCCACAAAGCAAGCATACCTTGCAGCACGCACCAGGGAAAGGGATTATCAATGCTATGAGCATAGCCTGGATTGAATCTATGCTCATAGCATAATGCTTCCCAGATAGCAGACAGCCTCTTCCCTCCACAGCGCTACATTGGGTACAAGACCATGGAACGTACGCGAATATACTTCATCGTAACAGCAAATACATTTGATAATTTATACGACAACTATAAATTGTAAATGTGATAATTATATGGGCCGATATGTGATAATTATGTGGGCGGTTCGGTCTCTCTTATTTCTCCCAAAGACTATCGAATGGAGTGTAGCTTCCTGGGTGAAACAACCTTCACCCCCTTTTTGCCTATGAAGAGAAGCAGGACCACAAATGCGCAAAATGCGCAAAAAAACAAACCCGTGAAGATGGATTCAAGATGCTGACCGAGAGATGGTTCTGCCAGCCAGAACGGCAGCTCCATGATAGCAACAACCGTTGCTAGCACTCCCAGACGATACCACCACAGTCGCGGCTTGCTTTTCACGAAAAGCTCAAGTTCTTCGGCGCACCGAGGGCAAACAAGAGAGGTTCTCCTTATTCCTCTCTCAGGTCTTCTGATCTCAAGAGGGAAGGTGTTGTAGCTGCTCATGGTTACTCTCCCTCGTCGTTCTACATTCTCCAGGTGGGTCAGACGGCAGGCAAAGCGTTTTTCCTGTGGTTGCTTTTCTTCCTCAAAGGCCCACCAATACAAAATGCTCCCAGTGAGTATCATCAGGAGTACGAGAAAGACCTCTGCTGTAGGAGAAGTAGAGATCTCAGGCCGCTGAAACTCTTCGATGCCTTCTGGCAGATGCATGTTCGTGAGAAGGGCTTTTGCGAGAGGGAAGGCAGAAAAAGCGCTGATGACAAAGGCAAGGATCGCCACGGCACTGATCAATTGAGCCAGCAGACTGATCCAGAAAGCTCTCCGAGAGATGATCCATTGCACCCAGGGGAGCAGGAGCCACAGGAGGCTGCTGGCAAATGGGAGCCACAAGAAGGGAAAGCGAAACTGATCTGGTTGGGCGAGACGAGGGCGAAGATCATGATCTGTATAGTCTATTGTGACAGAACGTACGGTTGCGCCACCAGAGGCAAGCCGCAGCCCAGTCAGCGGTGTGGCAGGATCAAGCACAAGCGTTCCACCTTCGCAGCGGTCGTATATACCAGATTGGTCACACATTACAGCGGTGGTAAGCCAGGGCAGGAAACAAAAAGCCAGGAGCAGAAGCAGCCCAGTCAACAGGCTGAAGTATGAACTGGCTGGCAACTGTGGAAGCAAGCGACGCTTTCCAGGAATCTTGCCCTCTGTATTCGAGTGGGAAGAGTCAGAAAAAGTTGTCATTAGAGCACCCCTTTCACAAACTTCTGCGTGGTTTCAAGAGAGACCACATTCTCAAAATGTGTTCGGAAACTGACTTTTAGACTCAGTAACCATGCCTCTTCAGAAACATTTCTGAAGACGTTCTCTTCTTTGCCGCTCCTACAAGAGTGTTTTTCTCATCAAACGAACGGTTTTGAGACAGCTCATTGGCAGGGCATCGCTCAACCCGGATTTGCTCTAGCCCTGCATCCTTGAGGCGGTTCGCTTCATCAGCAATGAGCAGTTCGATGAGATGAGAAAAGCGGCGCGTGACCAGAAACTCTTCTTTCCCCTGGTGGCGCTGATTGGCCGCCTCAATGAGATACGAAAATGCAGCAAAAAGGGTCATGACTTCTTTTTCGATACGCCCAACAAACGGGAGGTGTATAGAACACCGTTCGACACGCTTGAATAGGAACGTCCGAGAGATGGGAAGTGAACGCGAAAGGTTTGTAAGGATACAGCCCATCCACCGCGCTGCGTCCGGTGAAGGTGATCAAAGGTTCTGGCAAGAAGGATTTGATGTGGGTCCATTGCGCATACTGTTTGGCGGATTCCGTTTTCCCTGTGCCCGGAGGTCCATATCCCAGACCAACAACACGAGCACGTCGACAGGCATTACACATCTCCACAAAGCGCCGATAGCCTTTGGTCACCACAAAGCCTTGAGGCTTTTCCTCCTGTTGATCAATCATTGATATACCTTTTGAGTCGCGGCCGCGCTTCGACAGGCGCGGGTTCGGCCACCTGCTTCATCGAGTAACCAGACATCGAGGGGAGTATGATCCGTTTGCCACATGGCATTGGCCTGGGAAGCTTCTCGGCGGTACAGCAGGTCAAATTCTTCTCGGTAGACAGCCGGTCCTTTATGAGCAAGGGTAACGAGAGGAGGAGCAAGCTGTTTGATAATTTGACGAACCCGAGCGTAGCTGGGTGGTTTCCACTTCTGTTCATTGGCAATGCTCACGACCTGGCGATGGATAGCCACTGCCGAACGTGGTGGGGTTTGTAATGCAAGTCCTTCAATCAAGGTGACAGCATCTGGCGAGAGAAGGCGAGTTTTTCCTTTATCCGAGCGACCGGCATCTGCCGGTCCTGCAAGCCCCTGTTCTCGGTACCGTTTGACCCCGCGTTGGATGGTACTGGAAGCGATGGAGTGGGTACGTGCGACAGATGCTTGAGTAATACCATCCTCCAGCGCAGGGCGGATGATAGCCCAACGTTCGCTTGCTTGTGCTCTTTGGGCCTCAGTAAGTGCAGTAAGTGGTAACGATGTTTTTACCACAATGAGCTCATATCCTCTCGAAAAGAATGAACAACATTTTCCTCATTTTAGTATAGACAATCACCCATATAATTGTCAAAATTTCGCCCATTTTACTCTAAAATTTACACCATAAATAGATAATGATAATTTCTTTAAAAAATATAATAAGAGAGTACACATGCCCTGGTCATCTAATAGATAAACATTTTATAGATAACTATAAGAAAGGCATTTTTATGCAGCGTACATGGTATCTCGCAGCGTTAGGAGCCACGCTCCTTGGAACGCTTACATGTATCCACAGCGGACTGCCACAGGCGTCGGCCGCATCGATGACGGCACATGTCCCGGCTGTCCAGAACGCATTCACTCACAAGCACATCCACCGCTATCCCCCATTCAACGATGGCTATTCGGATGGCTATAACGATTGTGGTAATCAGCGCCCCAATGCCAATCCCTACTGGCGCGGCACCGATTATCTGAACGGCTACAACCAGGGCTATAACTTCTGCCAGTCGAAGCGTGCCCAGGGATCAATGGAAGGCAACATGGCAGGCTATAATGCGGGCTATCAGCAATGCCAGCAGGAACATACCCAACCCGTCATACAGCAGCCGCCTACCGCCTACGGCTTTGCGCCTCCCAGGACGCAGGGAAATAACGCGGCATTTGGTCCTGGCTTTCAACAGGGATACGATGCCTGTCAGCAGCAATATGGCGGCCAATAATCAGAGATACGCATTCGAGAAAACTTAACCTGAAGGCCGTGCCAGGCAACCTGAAAAAGTTGACCGGCACGGCCCTTTCAATGAACGTTACGCGCTCTTTTACACTTAGATACGCTCGGCCTCTATCTTTACAAACCATTGCGCACAATTCTCGCACGCCGCTCTTCCTTGCCATTTACGATCTTTCTCGTTCCATGTTTCGGCATGAAAGATGAGAGCCCCCTTTGGAATCGCTGCTATAGTAGTTATCTGCTTCGCCTGCAGATATTGCTTCATCGCATCGACCTCCGCGCACGCTTCAACTGGCCAATCTTCGGCCTGATGTGTTCCCGCCAGCAGCAAGGTCATAGCAGGTTGGTTCGCTATCTGATGATGATTCACGCCACTGGTCCCGACCCAGGCATCGCCAGTCTGAACATTCACCAGCCCGGAGATTACTGTCCCGACATTTGCGTCGGGACCGTGAGGCAATTGATTCCGCCGCGTAATGGCAATATTCGACGCTCTCGAAGCGAGACGTTGTCGGGCGAGCCGTAGCTCCTCGGCAGTGCGCTTCTGATCAATTTTACTCTGCTCACTTAGATAAAAATCCCAGACCTCAGCTCCGTCCGTATCCAACCACTCTAAAAAACCCTCCCACTCCTGGAGAGCATTAAACTGAGAGTTTGGAAGCAGATGAGTCTCCAGGGTATTCAACTTTTTTTGCAGGCCCTCCATGGGATGGAATTGCTCATCTTTGATCGTCAGCCCCTTTAAGAGAGCATCGACCTCACTCCGTCTTTGAAACGTCCAGTCTCTAAGCCGATCGCTTCGCACCTCTGTGAGTGCCTGAGGAAGATTCATCATCGCATTGCTCCTTTCAGTAAACCAATTACATTCTTCTCGGAACTGGTGAAAATGATCCGAAAACGACTACAGGTTCGCAAAGAAAGGGTACCTCCAAAAGGATATCCGAAAAACATAAAAAATGCAACAAACAAACAGTTTTTCGCTGAAACATCTATAATCCAATAATATCTCTTCTCATTTCCTCACAGGTGACGCCAAGATGGCAGAGCAAGCAATCCAGAAAAGCGTACCTCTGACCTTACTCTTCGCCTTACAAGATTGATCGCAGAGAATGCAATAGATTTGCCCATATGAAGGCCAGAGACAGCTATCGTGTGAGCTTATCTCTGGCCTTCATGGGCTAAATGATCTGATTTTCGGAGGAACTATTGAACTGCAGCCTCTTCTTGTGCTGCTTCGACCTGTTGGATAAGCTCCAGATCAATCTCGATAGTAACAGTGTCACTCAAGGCAACATTTCCGGCTTCGACCACAGAAGCATACGTCAGACCGAAATCCTTGCGACTGATCTTCGTTTTGGCAGTCAGACCGGCGCGTGGACTTCCCATCATCGAGCTCTGACCGTTATATTCCACATCAAACGTGACTTGTTTGGTCACACCATGCAGCGTGAGATCTCCCAGCACCTTATAATTCTCATCGCCTGCGGCATCCACGCGTGAGCTCTTAAACGTGATCGTGGGATACTTATCCACATCAAAGAAATCCGCGTTGCGTAGATGGGCATCACGTTGTTCATTTTGTGTATCAACGCTTGCGACGTCAACGAGAGCATCCACCCAGGAAAGCTCTGGATGTTGTTCATCGATGTGCAGATGACCACTCAAGACGTTGAACCGTCCTCGTACCACGCTCACCATGATGTGTCGAATTGAAAACATAACGTGTGAATGAAGTGTATCAATTTCCCAGGACATAGAAGTTACCTTTCAAAAACGCTTCTTACAAAGGAAGCTACAACGAGAAATTCAGCTCTGATAGACCAGGCCGAGATCTCTAAAGTTCCGTTTGGCATATGCCCTCCTCTCAGATAAAAGCGCCTCATTGCTCTCCGCTCACATATGTACAAACGCGAATGGATTTGCCTCGATTATATCCGGATGCTATAATGCATGCAAATCATAATATTCATGTCGATATGAGGGACATTCATATGCTCTTGTCACAACTCCGTATCCTTATCGCCCTGGTAGAAACAGGCAGTTTCACAGAAGCGGCCTTCAGCATCGATCTCACGCAATCGGCAGTCAGCCATGCGCTCGCCACCTTAGAAAAAGAGCTGGGAGTCACACTCATCGAACGCGATCGACAGGGGTTGATACGGCTCTCGGCCGTTGGAAAAAAGGTCCTGCGCCACGCCCAGGAAATCTTCACCCACGTAGAAAGCATCGAGCAAGAAGCCGCGCTGGCACTGCATCAGACAGCGGGACGGTTACGCCTGGGAAGCACGCAACTCATCCCTCCACGCCTCCTGGCCGGAATACTTGCCCATTTCCAGAGACAGTATCCCAAAGTGGAAGTCATTCTCTTCGAAGGCACAAGTCCTGAGGCTCGCGAATGGGTCGAGGAAGGAATTGTCGACGTGGCATTTATCCTCTATAACGGAGGAAATATTGACAGCACACTGATAAGCACCGATGAAATACACGCGCTGCTACCTGAGAACCATCGCCTGCTCCAGGCCAAAAGCGTTACACTAAAAAAACTGCGCGAAGAGCAATGGATCATGCCCAAAACAGAATGCGATTTCCACCAACAACTGGGATTAGGGCAACAATACCACAATATTTATATTCGTTATAAAGCCAGTGACGTCACAACCATCCTCGCCATGATCCGTGAAGGACTTGGAGTAGCGCTGCTCCCCAGAACGCTCCTGCCGGAAAAGCTCGAAGGAGTCCAGACAATACCCCTTAATCCCCCGGAATACACGCAGATTGGTCTTGCCACCAGATCACCAGAGACCGCATCTCCGGTTGCCAGGATCTTCATTCAGGCCGCCCGACAGTGGTCCCTGGATCATGGTTTCCTCGATCACGATCTATCGTATAATGGTAATAAACACACAGAGCAGATAGTAAGCCAGCCGATTAAATCAACAGCCAGAGGATAACATAGATGTCTACAACAACTCCCCAGGACACACTCGAGCAGAGCCTGAAAAGCATGGCCAGAATCGGACGCTGCACCTCGCCCAGTTTCTCGCCAGACGCCACACGGATCGCCTTTATCTCCGACCTGAGCGGCCTGCCGCAGATCTGGATTGTGTCCACGGCTGGAGGCTGGCCCGAGCTGGTAACAACGCTCGATGACCAGATCGGAGCGGTCAGCTGGTCGCCTGATGGAGAATGGCTGGCATTTTCGCTGGCTCCTGGTGGCGGGATGAATCAGCAGATCTATCTGATCCACCCCGATGGGACCGATCTCCGGCTACTGACAGACGGTGGGAAAGAGAACAATGCCCTGGGAGGCTGGACCTACGATGGGCAGCAACTGCTTATCGCATCGAATCGTCGCACGCCTGAAGCGATTGACGGCTATCTCTTTGACCGGGAGAGCGGCACGTTGCGCCTGATAAGCCAAAACGACGGCATTGGACAACTCACCGCTATCAGCCGCGACAACATCTACAGCATAACGAACCGTATGGAGTATCGTGGCAACGACAACCTCTATCTGATCGAACTGAGCAGCGGGAAGGAGCAGCTCCTCACGCCGCACGAGGGTCCAGGCAGTTTTGAGGTGGGACACTTCGCACCGAACGGCCGCACGATCTATCTCTCATCGGATCAACAGAGTGAATTAGCAACCTTCGCACGTATCGAACTGGATACTGATGATCGCCCCGGCCCCATCGAGGTTCTGGCGGCGCGTGCGGATGCCGAGCTACAAAGTTTTGAGCTCAACGAACAGGGGACACATGCCGTCCTGAACTGGAACGTCTCCGGACGCAACGAATTGACCTTCTTCAACCTGATCACCAACGAACAGCGTCCCGGACCAAAACTGCCAGCCGAACTCGTGACAAATCTCACGTGGTCGCACGATGGTCGCCTGTTAGCGATGGTCATCACCGGCTCGACCCAACCGACGGATATCTGGACATTTGAATACGCCACAGATCATTTCTGGCAGGTGACGCATAGTCCGCACGCAGGCATCAAGCTCAGTGAGCTCATCCGCCCCGAACTGATCAGCTTCCCGGCCCACGATGGATTACAGATCAGCGCCTGGCTCTATCGTCCCGACCAGCAGACAGCGCCCTATCCGACCGTCATCGACTTCCATGGCGGTCCTGAGGGACAGGCGCGACCAGCCTTCAATGCAAACTATCAAGCGCTCCTCGCCAACGGCATCGCAGTTGTCGCCCCCAACGTACGCGGATCATCGGGCTTCGGAAAAACCTTCGTCAACCTCGACAACGGAGCCCTGCGCTTCAACGCCATCAAAGACATCAAAACCTGCCATCAACACCTCATCCAGGCAGGCATCGCCTCGCCCGGACATATCGGCATCACGGGCGGCTCCTACGGAGGCTATATGACAATGGCCGCGCTGACAACATATCCAGAGGATTTCGCCGCCGGAGCTAATCTCTATGGAGTCGTCAACTTCACCACCTTCTTTGCGCAGACCGAGCCCTGGATGGCCGCTATCTCAAAGATCAAATACGGCGACCCTGACACGCAAGCTGCACTCCTGCATGACCTCTCACCCATCAACAAGCTCGATCGCGTGCACGCTCCGACGCTCGTCCTGCACGGAGCCAACGACACCAACGTCCCCGTAATCGAAGCCGAACAGGTCGTCGACTATCTCAAGCAGCACAACGTACCAGTCAAATACGTCCTCTTCCCCGACGAGGGGCACGGCTTCCTCAAAACGCATAACCGCATTCGCGCCACCACAGAGATCGTCCATTGGTTCGCAAAGTACCTCACTGAGTAACGTCGTACCCTCGGGCCATTGAATCCGACTCATTCGGAAGACGTTTCCAATGACAATGGAGCACTCTTCCGAATACATTAGCTTCAACGCACCTCTTTCTGCGCCAGAATAATCAAGCTTAGCTCCATATCTTCATGATTCTGCATCACCAGGGGACGAGGATATCCAGCGGGCAAATCGCGCACAGGCAGATCAATTACATCGATAATCGTCAACCCATTGCCGGTCAGAGCGTCCAGATAATCGGCACGCGTATGAGGCATATTGGGCAAGCCAAACGTTACCGCATCTCGCACAAAGTGAGTACGCCATCCAAAGGCCACGCAATCCGGATGAAAATCCGTGATGAGCAGATAGCCTCCGGGACGTACCACGCGAGCGAACTCGCGCACAGCCCCCAAGAGATCAGGAACATGACATAGCACAAGTGCGCAAATTAAAAGATCAAATTGATGCTCGGCAAACGGCAGCCGTTCATCCAGAGAAGCAAGCTGAAATTTGAGCGATAATCCCTCATCCAGAGCCGCCCGACGAGCGACCGCCAGCATCTCTGGAGATTGATCGAGAGCAGTCACCCGTGCTCCCTGCCGTGCCAACATTAAAGCATATCGACCGGTCCCGGCCCCCATATCCAGCACATCGGTGAAAGAAATCGAGTCCAGCACCTGATCAATCCGCGCCTCTTCAAGAGCAATCAAAGCATTCTCCTCCTGATCATACGATGCCGCCCAGAGAGCATATCCCTCCTGGGTACTTACTTCACGAATTGGCTCACTATCCCCCACAGCTTTATCCTTTCCGCAAGTATGTGCAAATATCTCCTACAAGGAGACCAACAGCTAGCTTATTTTATTCTAGCATACATTTCAATCTTTTCGTGTGAGTACATCCCCATTAGCATTTTACGCCTGGTTCACTAAAAACAAGCATGCATGCGTATTCGCTAATGGAGATATGTTTTTGTAAGGATGCTTTCAACGCGCAAAAGTTATCGGTGATTGGGAGTCGGATGTGCGAGCAGATAATGTGCGACAACCGCTCCTACCAGATACAGATTGGCGATGGCAATATCGTTAGCGCGAAAGTGAGCATTAATGAAATCGATAGCCGATTGTCCAGGATGAGGTTGATCAAAAGCGCTGACGCCCCGCAGGTCCAGATACATATCCAGATAGCCGAAGCGCTTGAGAGCGGTAGCGACGGCGGAATCCTCCTGCTCATAGGTACAATTCTGTCCCAGATTATTGGTAAGCTGGGACGTGATATATTGTGCGGTATCGGAGAATGATTTTCCGACCCAGAGGTTGTCTCCAGTGAGCGTATCGCAGCGCTCGACGTGTGGATACTGCCCGCTCTGCACGGGATACATTTTTCTTTGAGCTTGAGCGGCATCGCTATCCAATAGCGGGAGATGAGCGGTGATGCGATAAGCCAGATCGACCAGTTTTTCATTCAGATGAAACACCGAGGTGCTATCAGGATAGGTGGTCGCGGGAGGAATGTAGCCATAGGGATTGGTAGGAACGTCCGAGTCATGCAGATGAAAACCTTGATCCCAATCGACGATCCAGCGTGACCAGGCTGCCAGACCGAGCGTGCCCCGGTCTGGCGATGTACTGGCCGTCCCGGCCGTCAGAAAATACGCTTTTTGAAAAGAAAATTGTGGATTGCCTAAAATAGCTGTCATGCTGGCCGCAGCATTTGTCTTATCGACGCCGGTAATGGTCAGACACAGCCCCTGATCGGTACACTGGACAGGATTATCGGCACCAGCCACCGTAAATGTATGCGTAAAGTATTCCTGATCCAGCCATTTTTGAGCCTCCAGAGCAAACATCGTGATCACAAAAACTTTGACCTTGAAAGGAGACGTTATCCGTCGAGCATGAGCCTGTACAGATAATGGCGTGAAAGTCGCCAGCAGGCCAGATAGGAGACACATCAGCAGCCAGCTTCGCCATAATAACTTCATAGATATACGGCCTTCCATTTCCACAATAAGATGATTAACAACGTATACACATATTTGCGACAAAAGTGTGTCTTATCACCATTATACTAATAAAGAGAAATCTCTTACAAATATTTTCATCCTTTTATTACCTAAAACTCTGGATTGTGCTATACTTCTGACAGAAGATCGTTTAGGTAATTAGGTAATTGTTGCTGCTATTCAGGTTTGACCACAAGGAGCTTTAATGCCCAGGCACACGCACAATCGTCTTCAATGGTCACAACAGGAGCAGGCCTACGAGATCACAAGCGATGACATCCCAATGCAAAAGAAACCTTTATCCAGTACTGCCGTGCTATCGTCATGGCTGGATGCCATCACCTCGTTTGCCTTTCAAAGTCGCTCGGGTGCGCATTGCACACTACGCAAGGAGAATATTGGGGAGAGTGGAGCGTACTGGTACGCCTATCGATCGATCCAGCGTCGCACGATCAAGCACTACGTGGGCCGGACGGAGGCGCTCACCATTACGCTACTGGAGGAGATCGCAGAACGCTTCATCGACCAATCCAGCGCTGTAGCGACGGGCGAACAACAGGAGCCTTCCTTATCGTCAGAGAAACCTCTGCTGGCAACGAAACTGCATCCACCGCGTTTGCCGCTTGGCCTGATTAAACGTCCGCGCCTGCTCAAGCGCCTCGATGCCTATCGTTCGCACAAGCTAACACTGCTCACAGCGCCGGCAGGATGTGGAAAATCGACGCTCGTCAATCACTGGCGCAGCGAGCAGCCGCCAGAGACCGGCCTATCCTGGATCTCCCTCGATAGCAATGACAACGACCCCATCCACTTCTGGCATAGCGTGCTAACGGCCAGCAATCTCTGGTATCCCGCCTTCGACGAGACGATTCTTCCCATGCTCTTCACAGCTGCAAGCACTTCCTTCACGCCCTCCACGCTGGAAGCGGCATTGACCACCTTTCTCAACAAGGCAGACAAGCAGAACCTGACAGGCGTACTCATCCTGGACAACTATCACAGCATCACCGAGGGCAGCATCCACGACACACTCAGCTTTGTCCTCTCTCACCTGCCTGAGACGCTCCACATTATCATCATCACCCGCAGCGAACCGCCGATCAGCACCCTCGCACGCCTGCGAGCCAGTGGAGAGATCAATGAATTGCAGGCAACCGATCTCCGCTTCACGCAGCAAGAGACGAGTGCATTTTTTGGGCAGACAATCACCTACGATCTCCCGGAGGAATTACTGGAGCGGATCGCCATCCAGGTAGAAGGATGGGCGGCTGGATTGCGCTTGCTCGCGCTCTCCTTGCAAGGAAAAACAACGTTCGTGGAGGTCGAACAGGTCTTAGAGACCTTTCATGGCAAGCATCGACCGATCAGAGACTATTTTGTGACCGAGGTGTTGCGAGCGCTTCCGGAGACGCTCCAGGATTTCTTACTGCGTACCAGTATGCTCAAACGCTTCAACGCCGCACTCTGCCACGTCATCACAGGCCGCCAGGATAGCCTGGAGCTATTGGAAACCATCGAACGAGCCAATCTTTTCCTTGAAGCGCTTGATACCACGGGCGAATGGTATCACTATCAGGCGCTCTTCGCCGAAGCCATGCAGCACGAAGCCATCCAACGCCTCGGAGCGCCAGAGGTCGCCCGGCTCTCTCAACTCGCCATCGCATGGTTTGAGGAGCAGGGACTCCTATCGGAAGCGCTGGAAGCCGCGTTCAACGCCGGAGCACATCTGCGTGCGGCCGACCTGCTAGAGCGCTATGTGCAGAACATGAGGCTGCAAGAGATCAAAGAACACCACATCGTACATCGCTGGCTCACACAATTGCCAGCAGAACTCATCAAGCGGAGCCCTGATCTCTGCCTGGCCTACGCCCTCACGACAGTTTTCAGTCGGGCACATCAAGATCCTGGACCTCCCAACTTCACGCAGGTTGAAGCGTTACTCGACAGAGCAGACGAGCAATGGCAAAGCCAGCAGAACACAGTCGGACGCGGGAAAGTTTTCGCCTTTCGAGCCTTTTTCGGCTATCAACAGGGAAAGCGCGAACAAGCGTTGTACTGGGCCAGACAGGCACTTGACTGGCTCCCAGCTACTGAAGCGACCTGGCGTGGCATGAGCTTTAGTACCTTAGGGATTGAAGCGATACTGACAGGAGAACTGAACGAAGCCCGACAGATCCTTCAGGAGATCAAGCGACTGTGGAGTGAGTATGATAATATTCAGGTCATGGACGGCATAACATTTATTCTGGCGCTGATTTGTTTTGAGCAAGGGAAATTGCATCAAGCGCAGCAGCATCTACAAGAACTCCATGCCGAAGACAAAGCGCATCAACCCCCATATGTGATCATGCTCAAACGCTTGCTCTTAGCGCAGATCGCATACGAATGGAATAATCTGGCAGATGCCGAGAACTACATCCAGGAGATCGAACCGGTCAAAGACCAGTTCGAGAATTTTCCCTATGACGTGATCCGGCTCCCCATTGAGCTCACATTAGCACGCATCCAACACGCCCATGGAGAGAAATCCCTGGCCATACAGCGCATGGAAGCCCTTCTGACCATGCCGCACGTCGAAGGGCCATTCGTCTACCTCTATCAAGAAATAATCAACTGGCTCATCCGTCACCAGATCTCGCTGCGAGACTACACAGCAGCCCAGGAGCGCTTTGCGGACTTCCTCCAGCAGCACGCCACAGAGTATCCCCCGGAGATACGACAACTGACAGCGCCAGGAGATGCAAGCATGTCAGAAGCAGCGTCGCCAGAGACGATGATGACCATCAACCGCAGCAGCGAGATACCGGTGATCATTCAGGAGCAAAGAATCCTGATCATGGCACGCTTATCCATTGCGCAAGGGGAAACGGGCACAGCGCTCTACACGCTCCAGAGGATGCTCCCTGCAACCAAAAGTGCCGGGCGGGGCCTCGCCGCACTCCAGATCATCCTACTCATCGTGCAAGCTCACGCTGCCCGTGGACAGTTCACCGAGGCGCGTCAAATGCTGCGAGAAGGACTGATCCTGGGATATAGCGAAGGCCATCAACGCACAATTCTGGATGAAGGTGAAGCGCTGACTCATCTCCTGCAAGATCTCATTCCCCAGATGCACAACCAACCGCTCTACCTCCAAAACTACGCCAAAAAGCTCTTGCACGCCCTGACGCAGACGCAGGCCAGGCCAGAAGTCATCATCACGCCCATCGCATCTCCACTGGACGAGCCACTTTCCCGACAAGAGCAGCGCGTACTGCGCCTGCTGGTCGCGGGCAACTCCAACGCCGAAATCGCCAGAGAGCTAATCGTCTCCATCAACACCATTCGCACGCAAGTACAGAGCATCTACCGCAAGCTCCAGGTCAACAATCGTCACGCCGCCAGTCACATAGCACGCACACTGAACCTCCTCTAAGGCATCTCCACCGCCTGCAAAATTATCGCGTTAAGAGCTACGCAGATATTCTGCCACGCTCCAGACTCGTGCTGTCCCATCTTCTCCACCTGAAGCGATGTAGTGGCCCTCCGGTGCCCAGGACACTGTCAACACTGGCTTTCTGTGCTTCCAATAGGACAGACGTATCTGTCCACTTGTAGCTTCCCACACCTGTACAACCTTGTCCTGACCTGCCGAAGCAATCCATTTGCCATCAGGAGACCAGGCGACAGCCAGAACAGCACCAGTATGTCTGGTATAGATGTGCTGCGTATCGCCGGTAAGAACATTCCAAATCCGTACGCTACCGTCGGAGCTAGCAGAAGCAAGCGAGGCTCCATCGGGAGACCAGGCCAGGCCATTGACCGAATCTGAGTGCTCGCTGTAGATGCGCAGCGTTTCTCCAGTAGTGGCATTCCAAATATGGACGGTAGTATCCAGGCTTGCAGAAGCGATCAGTGCTCCATCGGGAGACCAGTCGATGGCCATTACCCTCTTACTGTGTTCATGATAGACTGCCACCTGACGTTGCTCTGGTCGCTGCGCAGCAGCAGAGATGGACTTCCATGGTTCGAAGGCGCATTCATAGAGTGCCTCACCCAGAGACCAGACCTTAACGGTGTGATCATCGCCTCCAAAGGCGACTCGATACGGGAGGGAAGATGCCCAGGCGATAGTGTTCACACTCGATAATTGAGAAAGGTCATCAGGTCGTGGCTCAGGCCCTTTGTCCACATAACGATACCTCCACCACAAAACAGACTCGTTCTGGCTTAAGTTAATGATCTTCTGAGCAGAAATAGGCGTGCAAGCCTGACTCAAGTCAAGGAAGACAATCTCTCCTTTGCTGGTAGAAACCGCGACATAGCGATGATTTGGGGAGACAGCCATATCTGTGATTGGAGCATGTATAGAACTATAGTTTTCATATGAGCGGGGATGAGAGTATGGCCCGATCAATGCCACTCCTGTTGCCCATGGTTTCCAGACTCGGATGGTACCACTCGATGCGACTACCAGCCTTCCGGGGATATGATAGGTCAGAGATTGCACCCATGCCACCCTCGCTGGAAAATACAAAGACTCGCTGAAGAGAGCAAAAGTACGGGCTCTGCCTGGAGTATGCTGCTTCAATCGGATCAAGGTGGTACTAACGCCAACCGCGATCTCACGCAGCGCGAAAACGATCCTTACGTAATTAGCACGAATACTACCCACAAGAATGAGAAGCCCTGCTGTTCCTCCCAGGCTCAGAAGCGTGAGAGGAAGGGAGAGCCTGAGCAAAGAAGTGATTCCATAGACCATGAGAAGCGAGCCTGCGATACTTAAGACATTCAGGGGAGGTATGCTAGGCAAGATCCAAAACCAGATTAAGGCCCATGCTAAGCCACTCAGGAATTTGGAGCCAGAGTTCTTATTAAGAAAGAAACGCATTAGCAAAAAATACAGGCCAACATTGCTAGCAATCAACATGATACCAACAAAAAGAAAAAACATAGTGAGATCCTTCTCTCAATTCTCTCAATTTTACCTTTAGAAAAGTGTAGCAGAAAAAAGGAGCACATGCATAGAGCAAATGTCCCATTGCGGATCTCCGGAGCGAACGGCTCACAGGCCTCCAGGAGCGAAGCATCGAAGGGTGCTTCGGTTGATGCGTATGCGCCGCCTGCCAAATCATCCCTTTAATCGTCATGAAGGATGATGTAGACTCATCGATGGAACGCTACACTATAACCAATCCCTATATACATATATATAGACATATATCAAACACAAAAAGAAAGGTTTCTCAAAGATGCCTCAAGAAATTCTGACACGCGCCACCACCGCAGACAAGCAGGTGGAGAAAGCGACACCAATTATCAAGGTCGAGCAGCTGGTCAAGCGCTATAAGAAAGCGGAGATCAATGCCGTCGACAACATCTCATTCGAGGTTGCGCCAGGGACACTCTTTGCGCTCCTGGGACCAAACGGCTCCGGCAAGACGACGACGATCTCGATGCTCACCACCACGCTCAGCCTTACATCTGGACACATCACCATCGCAGGCTACGACCTCGCCACGCAAGCCTCGGCGGTGCGGAGACGGATCGGCATTGTATTCCAGAAACCGAGCCTGGACCTCAATCTGACCGCCGAAGAGAACATCCGCCTGCACGCCACCCTTTACGGCATCTATCCCTACCGACCGACCTTCAGCCTGATGCCGGCGGCCTACAAGACACAGGTGCGCTCGCTGGCCGAGTTGATGGGCATTGAGGAGAGCCTCTTCAAGCCGGTCAAGACCTTATCGGGAGGGATGAAGCGCAAGTTAGAAATCGTACGCAGCCTGCTGCATCACCCGGCGGTCCTCTTCCTCGACGAGCCTACAACGGGACTGGACGCGGAAAGTCGGCGCGGACTGTGGAGCTATCTGCGCCAGGTACGCAACGAGAACGGCACGACTATCTTTCTGACGACGCATTACCTTGAAGAGGCCGAAGGCGCGGACAACGTCCTGATCATCAACGGTGGACACATTGTCAGTTCGGGCACTCCCGAGCAGATCAAAACCCAGCTCACGCGACCGCTCCTCTTCATCGACGCACAGGATCATGAACAGCTCCGTGCGGAGTTGCAACAGCGAGGCATTGCCTTCACGGAGGAAGGGCTCTTCTCGCTTCCCATTGAGGACCAGAACATCCATCACCTGTTGAAAAGCATCGAGACGCCATTGAACGTCGTCCGGACCCACACCCCATCGCTAGAAGATGCCTACCTACAAATCATCAAACAAGACGAATAAATTCAAGCACGAACGGAGTCAAACACATGAACATCAACCAGAGCTATCTCGACCTGGAAGCCCGGAGCCGTTTCAGCATCACCTGGAACGCCATCCTCACCATCGCCGGACGCGACGTCACCCGCTTCCTACGCGAACCGCTGCGCCTCGTCTTCACGCTCGTCCTACCGATCATCCTCGTCGCAGGACTCGCCGGACCATTACAGAGCAACTTCGGCGCGGCCGTCACCTACAACCTGATGACCTTCAGCATCACCGGCCTGCTCGCCATGACGCTGTTTCAGAGCACCTTGAGCGGTCTGATGTCCCTGATCGATGATCGTACCAGCGATTTCAGTCAGGAGCTCTTCATCGCCCCCATCTCACGCTACGCCATCATCTTCGGCAAGATCCTGGGAGAAACCCTCGTCTCCCTGGTGCAAGGGATCATGCTGATCATCATCGGCATACTCATCTTTGGCATCCCAGTCTCGCTCATCAGCCTGCTCCTGATCATCCCCGTCTCAATCATCATCTGCCTGCTCGCAGGCTCTATGGGAGTCCTACTCACCTCAATCTTCAGCAGCCAGCGGACAGCCAACACCATCATGCCATTCCTGCTCCTCCCACAATTCTTCCTCTCGGGAGTCTTTCTCCCCGTACGCAACCTCCCCTGGTACCTGGACATCCTCTCGAAAATCACTCCCATGCGCTATGCCGTCGATCTGGCTCGCGGTATCTTCTACATGGGCACGCCCGCCTACGCGCAGGTCGTCCTCCTCAACCCGCTCATCAACCTGATCATCGTAGCCATCATCTTTGGTATCTTCCTCATCGCCGGAACCTACCTCTTCGTCCGCGCAGAACACAACCGCTAAAGTACTTGATTGACGTGGTACTCGTTTTGCTGGTACGCTGTATAAGATCATCTGAGAGCTGGAAGGTCTCAATAGCCAGGAAGAGAAAAATACGATGGATAAACGAGTACAATTTGACTTTGAAATAGATTTCACCAACGGTGGTGGCATCCAGGGACATGATTTTCGTCTAGATATAGTCGGAGAGACAATCTCCGACCGGGAGTTGGCTGATTATATTGTTCAGGATATGCACTTGCTCATGGTTGGATCAGTTCGTATCCTGAACAAACAAATACTCGAGGAGAAGCACAAGCGCAGACCCATCAATGAACTATCCGGCAAACAACAACTGATAGATCTGAGTCACACGATAGAAGATGGACTGGTGACGTACAAGGGCTTACCAGCACCACTTATCTGTGATTATCTCAGTCGGGAGGAATCGAAAAAGACCTATGCCGAGGGAACTACATTTCAGATTGGTAAAATCGAGATGGTTTCTAATACAGGCACCTATATAGATTGTCCATTTCATCGCTATGCCGATGGGAAAGACCTCTCTGAAGTAGGTGTCGAGCGGCTCGCTGATCTAGACGGCATTGTGATTCGCGCCAGTGACAGTGAGACATTGGCAATTGATGCCAGCTTCTTCCAGGGCAAAGAGCTGAGAGGGCGAGCGGTCCTCGTGCATAGCGGTTGGGACCAGTACTGGGCAACCGAAAAATACTTCGAACATCATCCCCACCTGACTGAGGAGGCAGCTCGATACCTGATTGCTTGTGGCGTCAAGCTCGTCGGCATTGACTCGGTCAATATTGACGATACTCGAGGGAAGACCAGACCAGTTCACTCACTCCTCCTTCAGGAAGAAATTCTGATTGTCGAACATCTCCGTGGCCTCGAACAGCTCCCAGATGAGGATTTTACCTTTAGTGCCTTACCACCCAAATTTAAAGGGGTTGGCACATTTCCTGTGAGAGCACTCGCGAAAATGAGGGAATAGGATGAAAAAGAATTTTATAGCTTAAAGGGGAAAAATGAGCAAGAACAATTATGGTATTCTTCGTAACGATACCACTTTAGCGATTTTGAGCATAGTCGCCCTCACTCTTCTCTTCATTGCACTTGGTGTTTTTGTATTTATTTCATGCGGTGGGTTTGGGATTACTATCCCCAGCTTAGCATGGAATATACTCTTCCCATTATTTTTCACTCTGCCAGTGATATCCTTTTTGCTTAGTTTAACAGTATTTGTCATAAAAAAAGTAATGGACAGTGACAGGCAAAATCTGTCCAGGGTTAGCCTGCTATTCAGTACGATTTTCTTAGTTATAGCGCTCATATTTTGGATGATTGCAACTGCCTGGTCTCCTTACAATTAGTAGTGCCTTCGAAAGGTGGAAAGGTAAAATCGAAGGATTTGCTGCGCGAAAGAAATAGAAACGATCATACAACAAGATCAAGATCAAGCAGCGTACTGGCTTGCCGCTACTTGATATATCCGTGAAGTACCCCATGCATAAATGACTCTGTTGGCGAATTTTGTTCGGACAATAGGACCTGTCTGGGTGGGGGATCAATCTTCCGGCAAGCCTGATCATGAAGCGAGGCCGTAGGTGTGCCGAGGCGACGATCTCCAGCGTTTTGAGGGGGTTTCAATGGATGTGAAATGCTCTTCCGAATTGCCTGTATTCCATGCATACGGTGAAAGGACGTGCTAAAGCGAGGCAGCGGGCGCCGTAAACGTGGCCCCTATCTGTCGATGAGCCATAAATGGCTTCTGCTGCATCAGTGAACATAGGTATAAAATGTCCTTTTTACCTTTAAAAATTCTCGTGGAGAGTACGTCTCTTCGTCAGAAGAGGCCATTTATGGCCTGTACCCAGGTAGGGGCCACCGTTTACGGCGCCCGTAAACCTCGCATATATATCATATATATCTTTTTTATTCTGTTCAATTTATGCATGTATACATCGTATATTCGTTGGCATTTTCTTAGGTTGATGCGTATTGGACCGGCTTTAGCACATCCTTTTACCCTCCACATACGTAAACAGTAATTCGGGAGAAAGGTTCACATCCATTTAACACACCTCAAACGCTGGGAAGCGTGGCTTCCTCACGCCTGCGGCTTCGCCATATGACCAGGCTCATTGGAAGATTGATCCTGCTTATCCTCGTCCAGATTGTATAAAGGAAGTCCAGTATGTTCTGCCACAAGCGCATTCACACACCCAATCGACCAATTCCAATCCTCTTTTTCACCCAGGCTGCTCTGTACAGATAAGAATGACCTGCCGGCGGACTTCTGAGACCAGCGTACAATACTCTGATCGTTCGAGACTTCGTATATATACAATTTGGGGGCGCCGCTTTTGTAGGTTTGCTGCATTTCATACATGGCAAAGACACGCATCTCATCCCAGAGCAAGGCACGCTCCTGACGCATAAACCGTGTCTTAATTCCCTGCTCACTAATCTCAATCTGCTGCTCTTTATAAGGTTGAGATAGATTGATGGCCAAAACCATACATATCAGAAGGAAAGCACTGAAAATAAAGATAAGCGCTAAAAAGAGACCTAACTCATCATCTCTATTATGACGTACTGACGGAAACGTCAATGTGAAAAGTAGATAAACAGCAGTGCTAAAAGTGATTATGCTTATTATGAATAAAGATATCTTATTCGTGCGCAAACTAAGCGTCGCAGGGAGAGGAAATTGCTTCAGCGACTGAACAGGGACAGTTGAAAATTGTGCCCCACTCAAAGCGCCATCTCTCCTTGTCCCAACCGCCCTCATATATCTTTCCCAGCGGAACTGATTAAGCGTCAAATAGATACAAATAAACGCGAAAAAAAAGGTACCCAGACCAAAAATCACACTCACATTTAAAAAAATGGAAAATGTATAAATAGCGAAAGCTACCATACAAATGGAGAGAGGCATCATCCAGAAGTGCTGCATCCGCAGCATTTTCCAGATATAATCATCACGCGTCACAAGAGATTCAGCACTGCTATACTGCATACAAATCATCCTTTTAATATATACTCATATAATTATAAGAGTATCAACTCATTTCTTGACGGAAGACCTGCTAGCAGCCTTATCGCCCAAATCGAGCAGATCCAGATGTGTACGAGCCGCCACGCAAATATTCAGACGCTTCACCAGCCAATTCCAATCCTCCCTGCGATGCCGACTACTCTGTACTGCCAGGAACATATTCATAGCCGGCAACGGTGACCAGCGCACAACAAGTTGCTCGCTTGCCACCTCATATGTCCTCACCTGATTACTTTTGCCCGCCCATTTTGCACCATATGTAGCAAAGACACGTATCTCATCCCAACGTAGAAAGCGTGTCTGCCTCATATAGCAAACACTCAGACCTTCTTCACTGACCTCTATACGCTGCATATGATAACGCAGAAAAACAAAGTAATAAAAAGCAAAGATAATCAGTATCATGGGACCCAGAATACTAAATATGAACGCCAAGATAAAAAAAACGCTACTATCTGTAGCAAGCTGATAAAATGAGACAATTGCCATTACCACCCAGGAAATTATGGTCAATCCGCCACATATTCCCCCCACAATCCACGTCGTCTTACTCAAATGGAGAGAAAAAGTTGTTGGGACAGCCAATTGCTTGACCGCATGCACTGGCTGAAAAGGAGACATCACAGCGTAGCGCCCAGACAAAGCCGCATCGCGCCTCTGCCCGATGCGTCGCCAGTAGGCTGGCAAATAAAATCGATCAACCACAATCGTGATGATGACCAGCAAGTAGGCACAATATTCAAAGATCATAACACCGCGCAATGAATCCGCTGACATCCATACAGATCTCAAGCTATTAAGAATAGAAATGATCCATGCAATCCCCACGACAAGATACCAGAAGAGTTCTACACGTAAGCGATGCCAGATAGGATCTTTTTGCGTGGCAACCGATCCATTTTCGCTATATTGCATAGCTTCCACCTCATAAAATATATATGCATAAATAGTTCTAACATCTATGATTCCTTACATCTACCTACTTTTCAATACGACATTGCGAATGCTTGAGATTCATGGCGTGGTAATCTTGTCCATATACTATGAAAGAGAGGATTTCGTTTGCAATTTTCCTCACTAAATACTAAGATGTACAAGGTGCAGATACAGAAGGAAACTGCTTCATCTTGCGTTAGTATGTTATTTCATTGGAGAAATTTATGCACTATGCACTCAACCTTCCCCCTTTTGGCGAGTTTGCCGATGCCCGCATCCTTGCAGAGCTGGCCCATGAAGCCGAAGAGGCTGGCTGGGATGGCTTCTTTTTGTGGGATCATCTCCAGGCCGAGGTGGGCGTGCCGGTCGCTGATCCCTGGATAGCTCTTACCGCTATTGCGCTCCAAACGCAACGGATACGGATCGGAGCGCTAGTCACTCCGCTGCCTCGCCGTCGTCCCTGGAAGCTCGCTCGCGAGACCGCAACGCTTGATCGTCTTTCCGCCGGACGCCTCATCGTAGGCGTGGGGATCGGCGGTGATAACTGGTTCCACGAGTACAGCACCTTTGCTGAGTCGACAGATGATAAGATCCATGCCGCCCAGCTCGACGAAGGACTTGATGTGCTCACTGGCCTGTGGAGCGGCCTCCCCTTTCGCTATGAAGGACAGCACTATACTGTACGCGACACACAATTTCTCCCCCCGCCACTTCAATCGCCCCGCATCCCCATCTGGGTTTCAGGCATCTGGCCGAACAAGACTCCGATGCGCCGTGCTGCCCGCTGGGATGGAGTCTGCCCGATCGCCGTGGGACACGAGATACAACCCGACGAGGTCCGCGCGATGCTCACCTATATCCAGGGGCACCGCACGACGAATATGCCTTTTGACGTTGTTGTCGCCGGTCATGTTGGCGACCTCGATCCAGCAGAGGCAGCGCGTCAGCTCACACATTACGCTGAAGCCGGAGTCACCTGGTGGCAGGAGGGCTTCCTGGGCAACGACACGCTTGCCAACGTGCGCGCACGTATCCGCCAGGGGCCACCCACCTACTAACTTTCTTCCTCAGGCGTCAGGATGACAACGGGGATCGCACGCGTTGTCCCTTCTTGATACTTGATGAATTCCTGATATTGCCTGGTCAAGGCGGTCCAGATACGTGTACGCTCATCCCCTTCAGCCTGCGACGCCACCACCTTCAGGTGTCGCTGCTTGATCTGGATGCACGCATGTGGATCGGCCTGGAGATTGAGCCACCATTGCGGATGCTGAGCTGATCCCCAGTTAGAAGCAATCACGATACTGCGTCCCCTATCAGGAAAAAAGAAAAGCGGCGTCGTGCGCTCTTTCCCACTGACGCGTCCGCGGGTTGTCAGGAGCAAAAATTCGCGGTCGGGCGCGGCTGTACCAAGCTTGCCACCAGATAACCGAAAGAGCCCGGCGTGCAAGGAGGTAAAGAGACGCTTGGTGACTTTTCCAAATGCGGTGTCTTCGTGACCTCGTACCGCTGTGTCCTGATCAGTAGACATGATTAGCACCTTTCAATGTATTAATAAACAAAATCCATATCACGATAATATGAGACATAGATACGCAAAAGCAGCAATTATTGTTGATGCAATCCAGAACCAATAAAAGCCAGCAGATTATCAATTTCAAGTATACATACAGGTGAAGTGCTGTAACCAAAGACTTCAGTAAAATAGGAAAGAGACAAAACCGTCACATAACGTGTCAGCTGCTCAAGCGAAATATCCGTACGGATATCGCCTCGCCGCTGCCCATGCTGCAAGATGGCCTGGATTGTATCGATAAAGCCCGTATCTTTGTTGATGTCAGCGTTTTTAGGGTGAGCCTGCAACACTTCTTTTTGCAAAGCCTGGAAGGCATGATCCATCTCAGGCAGTCGAAAGATATGCTCGTAGATACTTGTGAAGAGAAAACGCAGAGCATCTAACGTGGATGGTTGTGTTTCCAGATAAGCATTTACGTCGGGCTGAACAGATTCTACATAGGTTACTTTCAAAAAAGAGAACCACAGCGAGCTTTTCGTGGGGAAATAATTGAATAAGGTACCACGACTGATCTCGGCCTGCTCAGCGATCGCATCCATCGTCGTCTGATCGTACCCGACACTACGAAACAGCGCAAAGGCGGCCTCCTGGATACGTTGGATGACACGCTGTTTATTGCGCTCACGCAAAGGTAGACGCATGAGCTCCTCTTTATCCATGAGACTCCTTTCACTCCACGGGTGTGCTTCATTTTTTTGCAGAAAGAGGTCAAGCGAAGCGAAGACTGTGTAGCGTCGCACGCTCGCGTGCGATATCCCTGGGACTCGTACGAGACGGCCCAATTCCGGTGCTCTACGCGAGCGGGCCTGATCGTACGTTGCGTGGGACATCGCACGCGAGCGTGCGACGCTACGGTGTCCTCGCTCCGCTCGACACGGATTGACGCTTTAAAAGCTCACAGGTAAACTGATGATGCCATGCAAGGTGAAATTGGAGCGCCACTTGACGCTATCGCGAGGAATAGCCAGGCGCAAATTGGGCAAGCGTCGCAGCAACGTGCTAAAGGCGATATCGCCCTCCAGCCGAGCGAGCGGAGCTCCCAGACACACATGGATACCCTGTCCAAAGGCCACATGACGATTCAAGCTACGAGCAATATCCATTTCTTCAGGCTGCGTAAACTGTGTCTCATCGTGATTCGCTGACCCCAACACCGTCAGCACCATATCGCCCTTATGGATCAGCTGACCACCCAACTCCACATCCTCGGCCGCGTAGCGCGGTGCCGGCGAGAGGACAGGACCATTATAGCGTAAAAACTCTTCTACGGCGACTGGTACGAGACTTTGATCCGCGATCAGACGTTGCAACTGCTCTGGATAATCGAAGAGCATCAGCGTGCCATTGCCGATCAGATTAGAAGTTGTCTCATGGCCCGCAAAAATGAGCAAAGCCATCATCGAGATAAGCTCATCCTCGCTGAGCTTATCTCCACTATCTTCGATCTGCACCAGCTGGCTAATCAGGTCATTCTGGGGACGCGCTCGCTTCTCGGCAATCAATTGCAAAAGGTAATCGGCAAATGTCTGCGTGACCAGCAGACGAGATCTATCCGGACTGGTTGCTCCACCACCAGAAAACATCTCCGACCACTCGCGAATCAACGCCTGCCCCTCGGAAGGCACACCCATCATATTCGAGATCACATTGATCGGTAGAGGAAAAGCGTAATCATTGATGAGATCCATCTGACCCTGCTCCTGCACGCGATCGATCAAATCATCGGCAATCTTTTGGATACCGGGACGTAAGCTCTGGATATACTTTGGCGTAAATGCCTTCGAGACCAGACTTCTCAAGCGCCGATGGTCAGGCTCATCGACGGCAATCATCGATTGTCCTAGCAAGCCACCCATGCCACGCGGCTGTGCTGGTCGACCATCATCCCAGGAGATAGTGGATGGATCAACCGTAAAAAGTCGATTTTTCAAAACCTGAACCGCTTCCTCAAGCCGTGTTACCATCCAGAACGAGCCTGCGTCCGACCCAAACGGAACGGGCACAGACACGACCGCTCCAACTGAGCGCAACTGCGCATAGAGAGGAAACGGATTGGCCGCAAAATCCGCATCAAAAAGCGCTGCTGGATTTATCCTTCTCGGCACGGCATTACTGTTCGCGTTATTCATATCTCATTCCTTTATCTTTATACTCAATTTAATTTAATACTCAAACAAAACTTATACTCAGTATAATATTTACAGAGACGCCTGTCAAGGAAAAGAGCTATGTGCTAGAAATCCTCTCATGCCTGCCATTTTCAGCAAAAAAAGATCCTCGTCTGCCAGGAAGCCAGAGCAGGGAGGATCTCAATGGGGGTATCTTTTTGGGTTATTATGCTAAATCGTTATCAATCTTTTGAAGGCCAAGCCTTTCTATGAACAGCCGATCTGTTGTGAGCCCAGTGCCACATCGTCAAACCAGAGCGTATCGGCGCCGCCCGAATAGCTTTCCCAACCCAATCGCAGATCTGCCAGGGCGGGACGCCAGTTGGCGCGGCTCAACCATTGAGAGTCGACATCGGCCGTCGGAGTGCCATCGAGATGCAAACCGGCCACCTCAGCACCATTCAACCAGGTACGCATCGTCCCTTGCGCCTCATTGACCTCGAACTCGACGCACGACCATTGATTGACCGGTAGAGGCATACTCATGGATACACCTACAGGACTCTGCGCAGGAAGCGTCGCATCGTCTGACTGGCGGTTCCACTGCAGAGCAGCATTCTGGCCGCCGAAGCGCAGATCATTCCCGCCATCATGCGTATCCTTCATCGCAGCAAAAGCCACATGACCAATCGGCAGAGCAGTTGTATGCCTGATAAAGAGGCGCACATACACATCGGTCCCCACGGTCGCAATCGCGCTTGTGCCAAAGAAGACATGATTGCAATAGCCATCGGCGCCATTTACGCGGATCGATGTCGTGCCACTATGCGCCACCGTCTTATCCACCGAGACCGTCCCCGCGCCCTGACAATTCGGATAGCTCACCTGCCAGGAACCTGTCGGAGTTGATCCAGTCTGGCCCTCAAAGCCATCGCAGAAGACAGCCTTAGCACACGACGTCCCGGCGATCGGAGTTGGCGTCGCGGTCGGAGTTGTTATCGGGGCCGTCGCTGTGGGCGTCGGAGTGACACCTGTAAGATCACCACAGGAGATGCCATTCAGCGCGAAGTCGGTGGGGACAGCATTCGTCCCACTATACGTCGCCTGCAAGCCAAACTGTACTGCTCCATTGGAGGGCAGAGAGCTATTGGAACTGGTATTAACAGCAGTCACACCAGTTCCAGCCTGAGTAATCTGCGTATTCCACGCAGAAGTAATCAATTGATTGCCCGCAAACGTCCAGGTCAACTTCCAGCCACTCAGTGCTGCACCGTAATTTGTCAGCTGGATCTGCGCGACAAATCCTCCCGTCCACTGATTCACCTGATAATCCACCTTGCAGAGTGTAGATACCGCAGGAGTATTCCCTGCGGCAAACACGTCTCTTTGCGTAGTCAACATTGCAGGAATAACAGTGGCAATCAACAACGACATAAATAGAAAGAAAAATGCAATAAGCGTCCTTGCTTTCACCTTTCTGAATCCCTCCAGTCAGATAGCTGCCCGCAGTACAAATAAAGCACTTCGCAAGCCGCTTCTGCAGCCTGATAAATACCCTTGTACTCCATAAGCACCAGATAGTATCGAACACATTAAGCGTAAACGATGCACAAGCGCCAGTCAAGCTAAAAAATCGTCAGTAACTCTTCAAAAATCACAAAAAAAATGCAATGCACTGACATCACCATGCAATGCATTGCTAAAACTCACAAAAATGAATAAGATCAGAAAAGTGTGCTGCCCTTCAAATACGCATCTAAGGTGAGCTGATAACGAATCTTGTCTCCAGCTAGCCGAAACAGATAAAAAGTAGCTTCCCATGTAGCTTGCTCTTTATCCAGAAACTCCCAGGTCGACCAGTACGAATGGGGGGCTGACTCCTGATCATGCTGCGTCCATTTAGCGCGGATAAGCTGGCGTGTATAATGTTCCGACAGATCAGCAATCGTCCATTCCTCCGGCAGTTCCAAGCGTGCACCGGAACTCATATTACTATGGCCTTGACTACCGCTATGATGATGGCGCTGAGAAGCACCTGCAGGTGCCACTATCGCGGGAAACAGGCTCAGCAGATCAGGGCCAAAGCGCCTTTGCTGCCTACGTAAAGTGTTTTCATCATCTATGTGACTTATTTGCAAACGCACATCGGTAAAATCCTGGCCCTCTTGAGTCACTATGATGATATTTACATTCCAATCAGAGTTATAGACATAATGTAGATAATTTCCTCCCATCGCTTGCATATGCACAAACCCACCACGATGGAAGCCATGCGCCTCATCCAGCGTTTGCCAACCATCGCCAGACAGCTCACGTTGATAAAAATCGCGCACCTGAAGAAAAGTAAGAGGAACATCCAGCAGAATACCCACATCGGTAGGATCATAAATAGTCGAGGCCAGCACACGACTCCCCTCAGGCATAGGTACGGGAATGGGTAGAGACTCGGGCAAACGCTCCAGCAACAATTGGTGCCCACCCATATTCTCACCATATTGACGACCAGAAAGTCGAAAAGCCAACTTATACAGCAAATCTTCGTTCATCAGAGAAATCCATTTCTGTCAATAGACAAGCCACTCAACGATGAGTTACAATATAAAGCACGCAGGCATAAAGTCTGCCTGATCCTATTTTACCACAAATAGAGGATATCATATCTATATCTCTGTTTCGACTATTATGCAATAATTACAGCTATTTAAGCATTGGAAGAAAGCATGAGTCACAAAAAACCTTACACAGCAATTCCTTTCTTTGAAGAACTCCGAGGAGAGCGTGTCGTCGTCCGTCCCTACCATCAGAGCGACGCGCCAGCAGTCTATGAGGCAATCAATGAGTCTCGTGACCACATCAGGCCGTGGGAGCCATGGGCCGATGAGAACCAATCCATAGAAGAGGTACAAGATCGTCTTGTCCACTGGACAAGTGAATGGCTACTGCGTACAAACATGTATGTGGGCTATTGGAACCAGCTCACAGGACGCTATCTCGGCAGCAGCGGCCTGCATGTCCATAGCTGGGAGATTGGCTCTTTCGAGATCGGCTATTGGGTACGCGTCTCGGAGACCGGACATGGCTACGTCACCGAAACTGTCAAGCTCCTGACCGACTATGCCTTTAGCCATCTCGACGCTAACCGCGTCATGATCCGCTGCGACGAACGAAACGAGCGCAGCGCCGCTGTCGCCCGGCGCCTGGGCTTCGTGCAAGAGGCACGGCTACGCAACAACAAGCTCAACACCTCGGGCCAGTTGCGCAACACGCTCATCTTTGCCATGACACCTGAAGATCGACAGCAAAAGATATAACAAGCAGTCATCGTATCTCAGACCCTTCTGCGTATCCATCCTGGCGTGCTGATGCGTACTCCATGTAGCGGGATAAGAATACAAGAGAAAGGGATCGTCATTCATATGTCAAATTCATTACCCAAAGATCGCTACAAGCAGGCTACCATCCGTACTTTCGTCTCCAAGCAGGAGGGACTCGTTGAGGGGAGCCCGCTCATCGAGCATCAGATAGAGGATAATGCTTCGTTCACAGAGACCGAAAAGCAGCCTGAACGTCCACTCGATCTGCTCTATTACTTCAACGACGAGCGTCAAACGCCGGCGCTTGGTTTCCAGCAAGTCGACTCTGAGCAGGATGAGGAGCCAATGTTCACGCTAGCTTACCTTGATCCCAGGCTGGAGCGAGCCTGGAAAGAGCAGGTTGATCAAAAATAACAGCTACGCTACATGGCAGAGGTAAGGATGATATCACCTCTGCCTTTTTTTATACTTCTCTCCCCGCCCTTCCATACATTCTCCCTTCTTGCTAGCACTTCTCTCCACATGCAGTATACTTTTCCTCTTCTTTCTGGCATCTCTCACTCTTTTTTACACACTTTTCCCCCTTTTGTTTCACTTTAACTTGATACACGATTCTCGATTGTTCCACTTTTTATAATAATAACAGAGGATTATGATCGTTACAGATCGTAGTCTCGCCCATAACAGTCATACTACATGAACTCTTTGTGTAGTATAAGTAAAATATGAGGTGTAATATGAAAAACTGTCGCAAAAAACTATCCAGAAGTAAACAGTTACTCGGAACTGCTATTCTCATCCTTGGATTGGCCGGAATTTTTGCGCCCCATAGCGCACATGCCGCCTCCAATATAAGTCAACAGTCAGCTGCCAGTGTCGCTATCCATGCCACGGTAGACTTCCCACCATCGTTCCCGCCATCGGGCTTCTATCCATCATATCCACCATTCCCACCGCATTTCCCTCCATACTTCCCACCGCGTTTCCCTCCATACTACCCGCCATTCCCACCGCATTTCCCTCCATACTTCCCACCGCATTTCCCTCCATACTACCCGCCATATCCACCATTCCCACCGCATTTCCCTCCTTATGCTACAGCGCCTCATGCGGTACCTGACATCCAGGTAAAGGGACGATAACATAACAGCTCGATCGACTATACAAACAATTTTATATACACGCTAAGCACTCGAAAGGAGAGCACAGGCCGGATGGATTCCGGCCTGTGCTCTCCTCCTTTTAATTTCATGATGATAACTTCAAGCGGCCTGGCTCAGATGATAGAATATCATCATCCACAGCAACGATTTTCGCGTAATAAAGAAAAGACTTTTATCATCCCACTTTTTATTAGAGCGACGCAGAGAATATGTATGCACAAATGCTAGACAAAGGAAACAAAATATTATGACTTCTCATTCCGATGAGAGAGACGCGTCCCATTCATCTGGTGAAGATGCCATCGATGCCAGCACCGACAACCAGCAACCAGACGCCACATCTCCGCCGGCATCCATCGAACCAGAGCAACCAGACGCGACAGAGAGCACAGATGCCATAGAGAGTACCAACGAAGCTGTCCCACCCGCGCCAGTCGCGTCAAACGCGACAGCGGCACCGAGCGGCTTCGTTGGGCAGCTGCGACAGCGCCTCTTCAGGACCGCCAGACCAAAGATTGCTGCCAGACCACACACCGACGCCACGACCCTCCCACCTATCTTTATCGATGACCTTGAAGATGAGCCTGAAGATGAGCCTGATCTGGCACGGCAGACCGCCAAATGGAACAAGCGTCGTGATATCCCCATCGCTATCTTGGCCTGGGCTGGAGTACTCTATCTCGTATTGATTGTGGCGCAGCACGTCATCACCACCCTGCTCTTGCTTGTGATCGCCGCCATACTGGCTTTCGCGCTCGCTCCGGCAGTTACCTTCCTGCAACGCTGGCTTCCCCGTGTCATCTCGATTCTGATTGTCTATCTGCTTGTCCTGGGAGGATTAGGAACCCTCATCTACCTGATCGCCATCACTGCCGTCGATCAAGTCAATTCAGCCGTGACTTATCTCTCATCCCATAACCTGTCATCATTCCTCGACCTGCTCACGCCCTTTGGCATCACGAAAGCGCAACTGCAACAACAATTCCAGAACGTGCAGGGACAACTTGTTGATCAGGCCAAAAGCGTCGCCGGGAGTGCTGTCCCCCTGCTCGCAGGCTTCTTTGACGCCCTTTTGAACATCGTACTGGTTGCCGTCCTGAGCATCTACTTCCTCATCGACGGTGAGCGGATCGTCAAATGGCTCAGGAAAAACGCGCCGCACAGCGTCCGCCGACAGACGCGCCTCACGCTGGACACCATCAACCGCGTCGTTGGTGGATACATTCGTGGGCAACTCTTCTTATGCGGCCTCATCGGACTCCTGGTCGGCGTCGGCATGTCCATATTAGGAGTCCCCTATGCCCTGCTGTTGGGAGTACTGGCCTTCTTCCTGGAATTCATCCCCATCCTGGGGACGCTCGTCTCCGGAGCCATCTGCGTTCTCCTCGGACTCACGCACGGCTGGCTCATCGGACTGCTCGTGCTAGCCTACTTTGTCGGAGTACACATTCTGGAAGGAGATATCATCGGCCCCCGCGTCGTTGGCAAAGCCATCGGACTGCATCCCATCGTCTCGATCGCCGCCCTGATCGCCGGATCAGAGCTCTTTGGCATCTGGGGAGCCCTTTTTGCCTCACCTGTTGCAGGAGTCCTCCAGGCCTTGCTCATCGTCATCTGGCTCAACTGGCGCGAACAGCATCCACACGAATTTCAATCGGCCACCGAACAAACGCTCGACAGCGCCGCCAAAGAATTCATTACACCCGAAAAGTAGCGTCATACTGCTCTGTCAAAACACAGAAGGACGTTGCGTGGCAAAGGAGGATGGCCCCTTGAACCAGGCGCTCAGGCTCGCCGACGTAGCGGCGCGGCTCCGCCGTGCTGTCACTACCCGCACGAACACGTCCCATGTGCATCTGAATGCAACGCAGACGAGACGATCCACGGTGGGAAGATCACGCAATGGAACCCCATGGGGAGCGTGGTCGGACGAGTCACAGACAGCACGGCGGAGCCGCGCCGCTACGTCGGTGAGCCTCTCACCCCATCGCCTTCTGGAGCTGTTTTGGACACACATCACCGATACCGCATCGGCGCGATGACTTTTGACAGAGTAATACGCTACGTCTCAGGTAGCTTCATCAGCAAGAGTATATTGATGGGTACGCAAGGCGGGATACCGCCAAGCGACCCATCCCACAACAAGGAAGGTCAGCAGACCACCAGCAAAAATCGTCAGAGACGTCCCCATCAGAGCGGTCAGCAGGCCAGATTCCATCTCGCCGAGCTGAGGTCCGCCCAGGGCGAGGATCATCTGAACCGACATCATACGTCCGCGCAGATGTGCAGGCGTCAATTGCTGGCGCAACGTACTCCGTACCACCGTCGAGACGGTATCCCCGACGCCAGTGAGAGCGAAGAAGAGATAGGAGAGGAAAAAGATTGGCGTCAATCCAAACAGAGCCGTTGCCAATCCATAGAGCGCCACGCCGCCAAGCAGAGCATATCCCTGCCGCCGGATCGGCTTCCTGACCGATAAGATACTTCCCGTCACGACCGCTCCGATCGGCTGTGCAGTTGCCAGCAGACCATAACCTTGAGCGCCCGTATGCAAGATCTGGCCGGCGACTAAGGGGAGCATGGTCCGAGCCGAGGCGAAAAGCGTCGCGACAAAATCGAGACACATAGAGTTCCAGATCAACGGCGTCCGGCGCACAAAATGATAGCCATCAAGCATCGTACGCCAGCGAAAGGGCTCTCCATCGGTCTGTGGGAGGCTGCTTCGATAATGCATCAAGAGAATGGCGAGCAGCACAAACAAAAATGAGACAGCATTAGCAAAATAAACGAATCCAATTGGAAAGAGAGCGATCAGCACGCCAGCGAGCATTGGTCCGGCGATAATACTGAATTGAAACATAAAGGCAAAGAGAGTCGCGGCATTGGGCAAAGCCTCGGGCGTCACCAGTTCGGGAAAAAGCGAGTTCTGTGCCGGATCGTTGAAGGCATCGATGGCGGCATTGCAGGCGGTGAGCAGATAGAGCAACCCGATGGTAATATCACCGCGCAACGTCAATATGCCAAGCAGCAGAGCACATATCCCTGCGGCGACCTGCGACCAGAGAATAATCCGTCTCCGATCCCAGTGATCCGCAACCGCTCCTCCCAGGAAGGCAAAGACAAAAATCGGCAAGACGCGTATCGCGCCCAGACTACCCAGACCTAAGGCCTGCGCATTAAGCACAAGATGCCAGTGCCATATAGTCAATGTATACATCTGGTCGCGCAACAAAAGATAGACATGCCAATTGATCACAATGATCTGCATTTGTGAGCCGACCATAGAAAACAACTGACCTAACCAGAGCAAGCGGAAATCACGATGACGAAGGGCGGGCAGATGGAGCATGGAGCAAGGTTCCTTTACTGGTACTTTGATATACGTGGTAAGCATATCACGTAAATAGAGAGAAGCACATCATCCATGCCAGGGATCTTTTATTCATTAAATTCTATGCTGCCAGCGATTATATAGAGTATGTATATATTGAAGAATGCAAAAATAATCAGGTATGCTATATAGATGCAGTATAAAAGCGGGGTGAAAGCAACCTGCAACAAATCACAAGATGGGGATGAGTGACATGCAGACAACGATTGTCGAAACCAGACAGGGAAAGGTCCAGGGGATCCAACAGGACACGATCCAGGTGTTCAAAGGCATTCCATTCGCGCAGCCGCCGCTGGAAGAGTGGCGCTTCCGAGCGCCGCAGGCTCCAGTCGCATGGACAGGCGTACGTGCAGCGACATCCTTTGGGCCAAGTCCGATCCAGAACACCAACCTTGTATTGGCTGTTGGACAGATGTCGGAGGATTGTCTGTACCTCAATGTGTGGACTCCTCAAGCGGATAACGCCAGGCGTCCGGTGATGGTCTATATCTACGGTGGATCATTTGTCTCCGGCTCCAGCTCACAGGCGGTCTACAACGGTAGTGCGTTTGCCAGCGATGGAGATATCGTGGTCGTGACAGTAAACTATCGCGTTGGAGCGCCCGGCTTCTTGTATCTCAGGGAGGCTCTGGGAGAAGAGTATGCCACCTCTGGCAACAATGGCTTATTAGACATCATGGCAGCACTCCGCTGGGTGCAGGAAAACATCACTGCCTTTGGAGGAGATCCCACGCACGTGACACTGATGGGTGAGTCGGCGGGCGCGATGTCAGTGGCGACGCTGATGAGCATGCCTGCCGCCCGTGGATTATTTACGCAGGCGATTATGGAGAGTGGGGCCGGTCAGACAGCTCGTGACGCCGCCAGTGCCAATCTGGTCACGCAGCGCCTGCTATCCTACACGCAAAAAGCGGCGACCGCACTGCCAACGCTCCCAATCGAAGAGCTCTATGCGGCCCAGATGAAATTGCTCAGCGGGACCAGCTTGTCGCGTGATTTCGGACCCGTAATCGATGGTCAGGTCTTAAAACAGTATCCACTGGATGCCATCCAGCAGGGGCAGGCTGCCCATATCCCCACGCTCATAGGCACCAACCATCATGAAGCGAACCTCTTCGTTGCCCTGGACCCCAACATGGCACAGCCCAATCCCGAGATCCTCACCCGCATCTTTGGGAGTAACGCCCCTGCCATCCTGGCAGCGTACGCGCACGCCATCAAGTACAAGGAACCTAAAGCCGCCTGGACAGAAACATTGACCAACTATCAATACCTCATTCCTGCCCTCGATCTGGCCGCCGCACAGGCGGATCAACATGCATCCATCTGGATGTATCGCTTCGACTGGTCGAAGAATCCCATCGGAGCGTTTCACGCGCTTGAAGTCCCTTTTGTCTGGCAGACCCTCGGACAAGATATTCGCAGCTTGCGCGAACAGCTCAGCGTCTTTCCCCAGGCCCAGAACATCCACTGCGGACCCGATGATCTGCGCCTGACCGATCAGATGCATGCAGCCTGGATCTCCTTTATCCGTCACGGCAACCCCAACACATCCATGCTCCCGCCCTGGCCACAATATAGCAGTCACGAGCGCCAAACCATGCTCTTCAATATCCAGAGCCAGGTCGTGGCCCTGCCAGAGATCCAGACAGAACCCGGCTTTCAGTCGCGTGGATTCTGCTGGAGCGAGGTTTTGAGCGCAGTAGCACAGTCTTCTGATTGACTTCCACTTGAAAAGCCTGAAGATACATAGTTTCTACCGACGAACGAGACCAACCCGTTCCAGATCTGCCATCAGGCGCTCAAAGTTGTCGGCACGCTGTCCTGAGAGTCGCATAAGCTCTGAGATAGGATACCGACCATTGATTAATAAAAATAATTGGCGGTGCGCGCGCGTCAATCCCAGACGATCGAAATATGGCAGGACATCCTGGGCTTCGCGCAACCGATAAGGCGCCGCTGGCATCCCAGGCGTTGGTGATAACCCATTAAACGTCTCTCTGCGATCTGCCAGCCCCTGAAACGGCGACGTGTCACCCCTTCTTGCAGGTGGAGTCTGCTCCGACAACGCCGGATAAGGCGTTTGCAGAGGCCTGGGAGTCGTCGTCTGAGAGGAAGCCTGAAACACAAAATGACACGCGCTCCAGGTGGATAATTTATCAAAGGCATCTTTCCCTCTGCTAAATCCCAGACTGGCATCTACAATCTGGCCACTCTGAAGCACCAGCGCGCCTTGCTCAACCGTATCCCCCTTACCAGCGCGTTGCAAGGTCAATATGCCTGTTTTTCGAGCCATTTGTAGCATTTGAAGCACATCAGTAAGACTATCTGTAGCTGTTCCTAGCAATTCCATCTATACTGCTCCATCCAACAATAATCCTCTCCACGCAGTAGCCCCCCTCTCGCACAGTCTCATATTATCACAATCGGTCTGAAACTAGAGATGCGATGAGACCAGATGCATCAAAGATTGATAATGTGAGATTCACCATAGAAATTATTCCTCAATATTCGATAAACGCTCGCCAGGATTTTATTTGAACACGAAGTTTGAATTCTAGTCCCCTCGCAAAAAAAGGTCGAGCGAAGCGAAGACATACAAAATTTGTCAGAGACAGAGAAGAAGCATATAATAAGCGAGAGAAGAAATCATCGTCGCTTTTGACGATTTTCATATGAGGATTTTGGCATGATTATTTTAGAGACCGAACATCTCCTGTTCCGACCATTGACGCTGTCTGACCTGGATGATATGGCCGCACTCTATTCCGACCCTGAAGTGATGCGCTACCTGGGAGGTCCACGCGATCGCAGCGAAGTCGAGCGTGTCCTGAATGGATATATCCGCGACTATCAAATGTATGGGCACTCCTTCTTTGCCACCATCCTGAAGAGCGACCAGAGCTTCATTGGACACTGTGGTCTCCTCAATCAGGAAGTAGAAGGTCAACCAGAAGTGGAGCTAGGTTTTGTCCTGGCGCGTCCCTACTGGCAAAACAATCTTGCCCTTGAAGGCATCCAGGCCCTCAAAGACTACGGCTTCCAAGAACAGGGCTTCCCCAGGCTGATCTCGCTCATTCCGCCCGAGAACAGCGTCTCAATTCACATCGCAGAAAAAATCGGCATGACCTTCAGCCGCAAAGTCACCCAATGGGGACAGCTCTTCCACCTTTACGCCGCCCAGAACCCTCAGCTCCCCGCCTGACAAATTGACTCCGGCGACCTCTCAAGACGACATAGCCGGAGTCAACAGCGATTCCCTCTACCAGACGATGGGCAGATGAGCTGGTCCGGAGGTCGCAGTACCTTCGGGTCGCCAGGGGACCTCGGATGGATCTACGGCAAGCCGCACATCTGGCAAGCGTTTAAGTAACGTTGTCCAGAGAGTCTGCATCTCCATGCGAGCCAATTGCTGTCCGAGGCAAGCGTGGATTCCGCGTCCGAAGGTGAGCATGGGATTAGATGTACGGTCGAAATCTACTTCGTTGGCGTGCGGAAAGATTGTCTCGTCGCGATTGCCCGAGAGTGACGAGAGGATCAATACTTCGCCAGTCGGGACCGTTGTACCATCGCTGAAGGTCATATCGGCGCGGGTGATGCGTGGCCTGCCAGAGGACCCAAGGGCTACAATTCTCAGAAGCTCCTCGATCGCCAGCGCCATGCGCTCAGGATCATCGACGCGCTCCTTGAGCTGCTGGAGCAGATCTGGACGCTGCAATACGACGAAGGCTGTATTGGTAAAGGTTGTACTGACGGTCTCGAAGCCCGCTCCAATCAGCCCAACGGCAAACATGAACATTTCGGTCTGGGTCAGGACATCGTCACCGTGCTCGCGAGCTTTCACCAGTAAGCCAATCACGCTATCACTGGGATGCTCTTGCTCCTGCTGGATGATCGGAATCATATACTCGGTCATCTTTTTGCGCATCGCATCTTTCTCATCCTGAGTCATTGCAGTGGTTGAGACGATTGTATGCCCCCATTCGCGGAAGAGCGCCTCATCTTCGCGTGGGACGCCGAGCAATTCGCAGATCACCGTCATCGGTGTCTGGATCGCATAATCCTCAAACAGATCGGCAGGCGGCCCCTTGCGCTCAATCGCATCGATCAGCTCATTCGTGACCGCGACCACACGTGGACGTACCTCATTGGCATGCTTGACCGTAAAAGCCTGCGTCACCAGCCGGCGAATCTTATTATGGCGGGCGTCCGAGACCGAGAAGAGCGATCCCTCATCGACGCCGATCACCCGTCCTGGCTGCATGCGAGGCACATCACCATCGGACTTCTGGATCATACCACTGTGGGGATCAGTAAAGGCCTTGATAACATCCTCATGCTTGGTCAACACATAGGCATCGCCACCAAAAGGCATCTTCACGTGAGCAACCGGACACTGCGCTCTCAGCTGCTCGTACTTCACTGGACATTCAAGGCTATGATCAGCGAACGGAAAAGGAAACTCCAGAGGCTCCTCAGTCTGGATCGCTGTCGTATCTACATCCTGTATATTACTCATAACCGTTATGACTCCCTTTTTCTTTTTGCCCAACAAACGTCACTACTGCTGCTATCTTCAATCCACAAGAGCGGGATGACTCATCCCTCCCTGACAATCGTGATCTGAGATGTATCGTCCTCGTCCTCGATGCTGAAGACTTGCGCCGGACAGTTATAGACAGCCTCACGCACTTTCTTGATCAGCGTCGTGGATGGATGCTCTTCGAGTACCTCGACAGACCCATCCGCATCGCTCTGCGTAAAGACCGTCGGACTGGCCAGCACACACATCCCACTTGCGACACACTTATCTGAAGCAACAAGTACACGCATCTTCAAATCATCCTTCCTCATTACAGCCACCAACAGAAGAGCACAGCGCTTATCCAAGCTCCTGTATCAGTGTAGCAATCCAGAGCAATTCCTGGCGGATCTGCTGCTGATGGAACGTCAGTAGCTGCGTCACATACCCATAATTGGGGGCATCAACACGCACCAGCGAGCTGGAACGCTCTTGATGCTCCAAGCGCTGCTGCTGCACCTCTTTTCTCGTCTCCAGGATATCCAGACGAGCCTGCCGATCCAGCAGATGAAAAAAAGCCACACGAGTCATAAACTCCTCGTCGCGGCGTGCTTGATCGACAGAAAAATCCTGCAAGAGCTGCTGGAGCACTTCCGTTCCCCGGTCGGTGATGTGATAGATATGGCGATCCGGCCGACCACCCTGACTCTCAACTTCACGCGTCACCGCTCCCATCTCCTCGAAGCGTCGCAGCGCCGGATAGAGCTGATTCGCATTGATCGTCAGCGAATTTCCCAGCAAACCCTCCACATGTCGCTTCAACTCGTATCCGTGCGAGGGTCGAGAGATAAGCTCCGCCAGAATCAAGATATCTACATACATACAGCATGCACCCCTTTTGATAAGATATTTTAATCTATCACCTCATTAGATTACTTTATCCTATCCACATTGTCAAGGTGAGACTGCTATCCTTTCCCAACCAAAAAGCCACAAGGAAATTATAGAGACGTTCTATAATTTCCTTGTGGCTTCTCTATGCCTGCAGCAGATCGAGAAAGAAAAAGTGTCTTCTAGTACCCACGCCGCCAGGTTGCATAGATACCTACACAGCCTAGAGAGAGAGCACCAATGCCTGTTAACGCGAAAAGAAATTGCGTCGTGACAGTCGAGACAGCTGACAAAGCAGGAACTGTATAGCCAAGCGTCAAGCTAGCGCAGATAGTCACTGCGGCGACAAGAAAAAGATTTGTATAAGACCAGTGCTGAAACATCAGGCTCCATCCCTCTAGCTCAGAGAACGACAATGTTAACTTTAGCTTACACCATTATACTACATAATTCAGATATAATACGTAACTATTTTCTGATCAGTTTCAGCAACAGAGAAAAATCCGATCGACAAGAGAAATGTTTTCTCTCCCGCGAAAAGCACAAGAAAATACATTTCACGCTCAAAATTACGACACAGATGCTTTATACTCAACTGCTGATGATAGTCTCGATGACAATTGAGATAGACAATTTTTCCAAATTACCTCATCATATACGAATTTACACAGGAAAAGAGAGAAATGATAGGGATGGTGTGGTATAATAAAAATATGAATTCACACCATCATTTTAATGCTTCTGTGAGAAACGGTTTCTTCGAGCGTGAGATGAAGCGTGAACACAGGAGCTTTTAACATGAGACTATACGTTGGGGGACTCCCCTATCAGACAACCGAAAATGACCTGATCAGCCTCTTTGAACAGGCTGGCACTGTTACGTCAGCTACCGTGATCAACGATCGTGATACTGGACGCAGCAAAGGCTTCGGTTTTGTCGACATGAGCACTCCAGAAGAGGGACAGCGCGCCATCGAACAGCTCAACGGCACCACCATTGACAATCGGAGCATTACTGTCAATGAAGCCAAAGAGCGCCAGACCGGTGGCTCTCGTGGAGGCAATTCGAATTATCGCAACGAGCGATACTAAAAATAAAGACAGCATTCCCAAAAGCGACCCTCTTGATTTCAAGGGGGTCGCTTTTGCGTAGGTTCATCTGACATCTGCATCATTATCCAACGCGTGGCGGACCCGAGCGGATGCGTGTCCGCATATCGTAAGTGCGAACCGTCCCATTCTCCCACATACTCTCCATCCACCAGGTCGCGCCGGCCTCAACAAAAGGAGTGACCAGCGCAGCGGCGCGTCCAGCGTCGTCGGGAGGCGTCTCGCCCTCC
Source organism: Dictyobacter sp. Z7_2 (assembly GCF_057551105.1). Classification (NCBI taxonomy): domain Bacteria; kingdom Bacillati; phylum Chloroflexota; class Ktedonobacteria; order Ktedonobacterales; family Dictyobacteraceae; genus Dictyobacter; species Dictyobacter sp. Z7_2. The sequence goes on along the minus strand of NZ_BAAJPE010000002.1, from coordinate 5,140,043 downwards.
GTAATGATATCGAGCGGCACGGTGCTACTTCGCAGGGACTCAAGCGCCAACCGACGCTCACGCAACTCCGAGGCTGTCCCATTCACCACCGCACCATCCCAACGTGCTGCCCGCCGCAACTGGCTCCGCTTCGGACCTCCCACTACCCAGATCGGGATGCGCGGCTGCTGGAGCGGCTGATGCGTCAACCAATCGACATCGGCAACCATCTCCTTCAAGCGATACTGCTCGCCCGCATACGTCAACGAGCGCATCGACCCTCCCTGCCACCAACGCTCAATCACTTCCAACGACTCATCAAGCCGCCGAGCCCGTATCTTATTATCCAGCAGAGCAAACTTATCCAGTTCCAACACCCCCAGACCAGCCGTCAGAATCACGCGCCCGCCCGAGAGCTGATCCACGATCGCCGTCTGAGCCGCCACATACCACGGCAACTGCTCCGGCAACGGAGTCAGCATCGTCCCCAGCGCCACAGAACGCGTTCGCAGAGCAATCGCCGTCAGCTTAATCCAGGCAGTCATCCAATCATCGGGGAGAAACACACCATCCCAGCCGGCCGCCTCAGCCTCCTGAGCCAGCTCAACCACCTCAGCCGCACTGCCAGTCAGAACAAAGCCATACTTCATCGATCAGGACTCCTTTACAGTCATAGTACATTCCTTCGTAGAGATACTATGACTATACATCCCAAATATGACATCTACGGACATATTTTCGCTCGCTTCTCACATCAAAGGAAAACGCCAACATTCAACAGTGAGCCTGATAGGACGCATTGACTTTGCGAAAAAGCTTCATGAAAAATCATCTTTCCTGTTTTTTTCTGACTATAAGATAGCATAGCTATCTGTAAAGAATAGACGCCTTTGGAGATTCATTTGTTGCAATCCTGGGGATTTTGATGAGGCGGGGCTCAGGTTAGATTTGAGGCACCAAGCATAGGACCAATAATCCTGGTCAGGCGGACCAGCGCATGTGAGACCACCGGCAGCCGCAAAATTGGACGTATCAGAGCCAGCATATCATGCAAAAACGTAGCAAATTCGTATGTTTTCTTGGATTCGGGGCTCAGATCTTGCAGCCAGAAAAGTGTCAGGGCTAGCTGCATGCCGTAGAGGACGATAGCAATCTCCTCGATCTGAGCGCCTCGTGGAGCGTCCTTCGCAGTGGCGACCACCTGGATATAGATATCCAATGCCTTACGCCGTAGATCGGGCGTCTGTTCGCTGAAGACGCCTGTGCGGGCGTGTGGATTGAGTGCCGGTCCAAAGATAGCACCTAACGATTCGTGATGTGGAGACATGAGCTTAAGCTGAGCCAGAAAAATATGCAGAAAGCGGTCCGCGATCGTCCCTGGTCCAAGCTGAGCCGCCTGCTCGCCCAGATGATCCACCATCGTCAGATACCACTCCAGTAGCAGATCCTCCTTGCTGGCAAAGTAGCGATACGTTAATCCAAGCGAGCACTCTGCCAGAGCAGCTATCTCGCGCATCGTAGTTTTCTCATATCCCTTGGTGGCAAAGAGGCCCAGCGCGGTATCCAGGATGCGCTGCCGCGTGATGATAGCTTTTTGTGTCGTCTTGCTTGATTGTGATTGATCCAACATCTCCCCCATCAGCATTATTTTCCTCGATTATGTTCATCTTAGCGACCGATGTCAAGTCATAGCCATCAAGCAGCCAGATTGTGAGAGCCAGACAACGGCTCTCTATTGCCCTTGACGAGCTTTCTTATTTACGCTATGATAAAAGTGAACATGTTCACTTTTATCATAGCGCGGATCTGGAATAATGAAAGGATACATAGACTCATGTCTGTCCAACAAAAAAATCCCTTTATGGGTTCAATCTATCATAGCCTACGCCATCCTGCCCAACAATTGCGGGCATACAACGAACAGCAGATCAAAAATCCAGCGCTACCCTACCGGCATTGGAGTGCTCTCATTGCGATCGCGCTCGGAGGCTCATTAATCTATGGAGCTTCATTGAGTCTGCATTTTCGCAACTGGCGCCTGGAACGCAGCGCACTCTGGCTGGCACTCTCAGCAGGAACCAGCTGGTGTTTTTTCATACCCGGCTTGATCCTGATAAGCCATCGTCGCGTGCAAACCTGTATTCAGGCATGCCTGGTTACCATGGCATTTGGAGAGGTCATACTCATGAGTGGAGCAACCATTAATCTCTACTTTAAGATCAAAGGCAAGTTCACAAGCAGATTTCTCAAGCGCTGGAATGTTAGCGTGATCGGACTCTCAAACCTGGTTATGAGTACAGTGTTGATCGCTCAGATGCGGGCACTACGCGTTCCGATCTGGAAGACGCTACTCTCGTGGATGCTCATCCTCAACGGAAGTGGTGCCCTCTTATTTGGACTCTTTCATCGTCTACTGCAAGGAGGCCATCGATGATCTGGCAAAAGAATCCTCTGACCGTCGTGGGAGAGATCGATCGCTGCTGGCTTTTCACCTATCGGACGCCATCTGAGGATGCGCAAAAGCTACTGCCTGAGCCGCTGGAGTTGGTCACACACGCGGGATACGCCTTCTGGAACATCGTCATCTGCCACATCAGCGCCATGCGCCCCAGACACTTTCCGGCCTTCACAGGCATCAACTACTGGCATCTCGCATATCGGCTCTATGTACGCCTCCCACTCAAGCATGGAGCATCGATAGAGGGACTCTACTTCCTGCGTAGCGACTGTGACCAACGCTTGATGTCATCGGCAGGAAATCTGCTCACAGACTTCCATTTTCACACTGCGCCACTGCGCATCCAGGAGGATCATCAGGCACTGGAGCTACAACTACTCTCACGTGACGCTCCCATGCATGCACGCCTACTACCCACAGCCGCGCCGCAATTGAGTCCCCAATCAGCATTTGCATCGCTAGACGAAGCCGCTACTTTTCTCAAGTACAAGCCCTACGGAATCTCGCTGGATAGTACAGGCCGAGCCAACGTTGTCCACATTACCCGCAACGAGCATGAGTGGCGTCATCACCTGAGGCAGATAGACTATGCCGACTGGACATTTCTCCACAATCAGAATGTTCAGTTGGAGATCTGCTATGAAGTTGAACCGATCCGCTATCAATGGAATCGCGGACAGGTCTATCAAGGAGGTTAAACGATGAAGATCTTTCTGACAGGCGCGACTGGCTTCATTGGAGGTCATCTGCTTCAAGAGCTCTCCAAACAAGGACATGACGTCACCTGCCTGATCCGTCCAGCTACCCGCCATCGGAGCGCCACATTCGCCCAACTTATCCAATTGCCCGGCGTCAAGATTCTCACGGGAGAATGGATAGAACCAGAACCATGGCTATACGAAGTCGCTGATCATGACGTTGTGATCAACACGGTCGGTATCATTCGCGAAAGTAGGACAAGCAGCTTTGAACAGGTCCATACCGCAACACCTCGAGCTTTGTTCAAGGCCGCGGCCGAAGGAGGCGTCAGCAAAATCATACAGATCAGTTCGTTGGGAGCCAATGAGCAACCTTGCAGCAAGTTCCAGCGCTCAAAACTCGCTGCCGATCAGTATCTTGCCCAATTGGATGTGCCTTACGCCATCTTACGCCCATCACTCGTGTATGGTCCAGGTGATCACTCGATGGCTCTCTTCTCCCGCCTCGCAAGCCTTCCCATTATCCCCGTGCCTGGCGATGGCACTTACCGCGTGCAACCTCTGCATGTTCAGGACCTCGTACACGTGATCATGCAGGTTGTCGAGCGCGACGATCTATCCTCGATCAGCACCGATATCGGAGGAGGAGAGATCTGTACCTTCAACACCTTGCTTGATCTCCTGGCACGACAACAGCAACCCGGCAAAGTAAGCCGAAAAATGCACATCCCCTGGATGATCATGTCACTGATCGCCCACATTAGCGATCTGCTGGGCAGCCATGGTCCAATCACGACCGACGAGCTGACAATGTTGAAAAGTGAGAATTTTGCGCTCCATCCCGAGCATGTCATAGATCTCTTTGGCTTTGAGCCCAGACCTTTCAGTGCTGGCCTGGCCGATCGATCATAAGCCGCAACGATCGCCAAGCCCTCGCGAATGGACATCTTTTCTTTACCCCCCAGTCTTTTCAGGAACGCCAGACGAGGAGGCCACAGCCATACTCTCTACATGGATAAACTGTTGTGTGCCCAATCGTTGCAGAATCGTTCTGAAAGGCTGAGGGAATGCTAGCAGGGCCGTTTCCGCATCGACTGGCTCTGGCTTCCCAACCGAAAAAACTCTTCCATGCCAGAGCAGTGTACAACGGCCAGCGGCCACCACATTCCGATACCAATCCACATTAGGTCCATAAGTAAGCGCGATGATAAAGCCATCCGGCACCAACCAAACCATGATCGTCGTCTCATACTGCTTTCCACTCCGACGCCCAACGTGACGAATAACAGCAAACGGCCCGCGTGACAATCTGGCAAGCCCGCGCAAAAGCGGATTGGTGATGCGCTTGTTAAACCTGCGTATACGATTGTGAGACATCTCGTCCTCCTACCGAACACATAGCTTGTACCAGTGTTCCATATTTTCAGTTAAATATAATCAAAGCGTACCGTACCGTACGTTACGATTATATCTCATAGAAGGACAATTATCAAATCATCGACCGCCAGCGCGACGTTGCATCTCCTCGGCAATTACCATAAAGACAAACACATTAGGGATCTTCGCCACCTCGAAAAATCCCCAATTGCGCTTCGTGCCAACCTCTTTGATAGAGATAAATCCGCTTTTCATCTCTATCGGCTGCACCTGCGTCCAGAGCAAATTTTTCTGCTTGTAGCTGATACCTTGCATACTGACACTCAAAGGTCCAAACGTCTGCGTTTTTCCTTCGCTCAGGGCAGAAAAGACACGCGGAATCATCGCCTGCGTGATACCTTTAGCCACGATGGGACCCAGTTCGGCAACATTCTTTGTAAGATTGTTCAATTTTATCTGATACCCATCCACGCGACGTAGCGTATAGAGATATGTTGTGCCAACATAGACGCCATTGCTGCGGTTACGGGTGATGCTCTGCAACACTTCGCTCACCTGGTTCCAGGGTAGTGGCTGCACCTGATTTCTGTTCTCGACAATGATGCCAGATTGAAACAGATGTATCCGCTGTTTCGCCACTTGTAGAGCAGTATAGAGCATATAGATGGCCACTGCGATAAAGAGGATCGCAAACACTGACAAAACAATAGTAGAACTGGCAATACCGCCAATCAAAAAGAGCACGCCAGCGCAGAAAAAGACGATGCTGCCAATCAGTGTCCTGGTCAGTGTGCTTTGATAGGTTTTAACAAATGGTCCAAGTTGTTGAGCGATGGCAGCCTGCTGCACAGGCAAGGACAACGTCCCTTGTAAAGTCATATTTGCAGCCATAGATGTTTTTCCCTTTCCAGGTACAGTGCAAGCATAAATGAAGCGTGATTATTACTTGACAAACGCTTTTCGTAAAGCTTTCTGGTAGATGAAAAAGAAGAGACGAAATTATCACCATAATAAGTTATACTAGATAGAAATAAATAGGAGCATACAAATGCCTTCATTTCCACCCATAATTATTCAGAATATCCGTACCCGTTGGACAAAAGATTCCCGTGGAGGCATTTATGCTGCCGCCAGAAATCGCACGCCAGAAGCATTGAAATTACCAGAACCTCCCACTTCATCCGCTGAAAATATGCTCTTGCTGCATGAGATCTTCTACGAAGAGTATAATTCTTTTAAACATCCTACAGAAAGTGTACGACTGATCGAGATAGCAAATCCGTTTCAACATGATTGCTTTAATTTTTCAGTCCAGGAGAAAAAACTTCACATAACGTTTGAATGGGAGCGTAGTTACGGCATGCCAAGACGCGTCCACTTTCCAAAAACTGAGTTTTTCTTGCAAGAGCATCAATGGATGCGGATTATGTATAACTTACGCACGTCTTATCATGATCAATGGGGATACCAAAAGCAGATTTTCAATATCTGCTTCTTTCCCCTATCCTCGCGCAAAATATTTCTGGAAGAAGCTCCAACGCATGCCTATACAGATATGGCTCAGGTGCTCTGGTAAATATAGAATGAATAGCCATCAAATTGGCCAGACAATCAGCTCCATCCGAAACTATCGAACCAGATACCCTGCTGATAGTTTTCTATCGCCTGCCCGACATATGGAATGAGGTTCTCTGGCAAATTGGAGAGATCAAACCAGGTCAGAGCGTCACATCGATGAGGTTCGGCATTATAGATTTCTCCCTGCCATTGACTCGCCACAAGGAAGAAATCGACGCGCTCATTGGCGGCCTTGCGATGCATCACGCCAACCACACGCATATCCCTGGCCTGAATATCGATGCCTGCTTCTTCTCTGGCTTCGCGTATCATGGCCGCGATTACCTCCTCATTACCATCGAGGTGACCGGCCACCACGCTATACATTCCATCCGCGTAGCCGGTTTGAAAGCGTCTGGACAAAAGAATCTGGTTCTCATTGATCAGAAAAAGATGGACAGCCGGTACAACAGTAAATCTACGCCTGAACACACAGCACCCCTTAAAAACTCTATGCAACGACCTATAAAAATGGATAAATATATGGTATGATCACGTTAAAGGTTTTTCAATCCTATCAAGTATATCTGTCAACTACTTCATTGATGGATATATCATATAACTCATTGAAAGAGGAAACTGTATGCCTCAAGCAGAACGAGCGTGGAACGAAACGATTATCCAGGAATTCCGTGCTAATGCCGGGAAAGTGGGCGGGGTATTTGAAGGTGCTGATATGTTGATCCTGCATACGACCGGAGCCAAAAGTAACCAGGAACGCCTCAATCCTCTCGGCTATCTCCCGGACGAGGGACGCATATTTATCGTGGCCTCCAATGCAGGCGAACCCAATCATCCTGGCTGGTACTACAACATCCTTGCGCGCCCCGAGGTCAAAGTCGAGATAGGGACAGAGACATACGAAGGAAAGGCAGTCGTCCTACCAACCGAGGAACGAGATAAAATCTTTGCCAAAGTCACTGCCAGGTATCCTCAATTCAAAGAGTACGAAAAAAAGACGCAGTCGATACGCCCGATTCACGTGGTTGAGATCGTACTGGCCAAGTAAATAGCTCAGCGCACAACCAGGCCCGGCAGCAGTGCGGGATCAACAAAGGCCAGCAGACCATACATGATCAGCGCGACGCCGATCGGTGCGCTGAGTCGATTGCCGTCGAACCAGACCTTCTCGACGAAGATGACAGCGGTCAGGAGCAGCATCCAGACGAGATTCATCAGTCCGACGGCGATCATCACAAGCATCAGGGGACCGCAATATTGCAGGCAAGAGCGTCCCTGGAGCAGTCCGGCTTTTCCGTAGGAGATGATGGCGGAAAGGAAGGAATCAGCCTCCTGACAGGGCACCGCGACATGACAGTGGGTCAGAGTATGTCGTTTCAGGGGTGTAAATTGATACGCACCAGCTCCAACAAAAATGATAATCCCCAGAGCGATCCCCAGCAGCGGCGCGCTACGTACAAGATGATCTCCCAGCAGGCAGAGCAGATAGACAGGGATGCCAAACAGGAGCCAGATTGCAAGATAGCCGACAAGAAAGCTGGTAACGGTGCTACAGCGCATCAAAAAATAAGGGCTCTGTCCCTGGATGAACCTCAGATGCATCGAGACGGTCGGAGCCAGCGAAGGAAGCATCATCGCGATCATCATCAGAGTCCAGAACAGAAGAAAGGGCGGCAGAGACAGATCCATTGTGCCATACATCGGCATCGCCAACATACTCAGCGTCTGTGCGAGCGTCGGAATCCAGGCCAGCGCGGCCAGTAAGAGCATCGCGCTCCAGGCCAGCGGATCTTTCGCCGTCTGAGGGAGCTTGACAACATCAACCATCAGCGAACCTCGACTATCCTTATGTCATCAAAAAATACAGCTTTCTCTACTCTATGCATATATTCTCTTTCTCAACAAGGATAGAAATAACGGCAACGATTGTCAAGGGTTGCCAAAGGAATCATCTTTCTTGACCAGGCGACGTTACGATGACCTTTGACAGAGCAGTACATCAAGTGGAACATCTATATTCCTGTTCAATAATAAACATATACCGTACTTGTGTTCGACAACTCCACGGTGTCCATTTTTGCTTGCCTCAAGTATCTCTGTGCCATACAATACAGCCATACAAAATGAACAGCCCATCCATTAATGATCGCTATGTCAGCCAGGATAGCACGTTGGTATTGGCTTTCAATTTGATGATCTAAGAACAAGTACGGAGGAAGAGAGCTATGCTCAGAGAAAAATCAGCAAGATCTCAGGATATTGCAGTCAGTCGACTCACCATTCAAGTGCAGGGCAGAAGTCGTAGTTACATGGTCGTGCAGCCACAAGTGCAGCAGAAATCGGCACCACTCTTAATCGTCTTTCATGGCTCAAATCAAACGGGAGAGAAGATACGAGCGTTTAGTGGAAACGTTTTTGACGAGTTAGTTCAAGCGCATGGATTTGTAGTCGTGTATCCGGACGGCTACAAAGGTCATTGGAATGACGCTCGGATCTCGTCGAATTTCCCTACGCGCAAAGCCAACATTGACGATGTTACATTCACGAACATGCTCATCGATGAGGTGCGAATGAAACATGACATCGATGCCAACAGAGTCTATATCGCGGGATATTCAAACGGCGGGCAGATGGTTATTCGGCTACTCCATGAATGGCCCTATCCGTTTGCCGGTGCGGCTCTTATAAGCGCGACACAGCCAGAGGCAGACAACTTCCTGGTTGCTCCCAGAGAATCATCACTTCCGGTTTTGATAATTCATGGCACATCCGATCCACTTGTCCCTTATGATGGAGGGATGGCAAGTTTATGGGGATTGAATCCACGTGGACGTGGCTTATCGGCACGCGAAACAGCGCACTACTATGCGCAACGCAATCATATCGATACGCAGCCGACCATAAGGATGCTCAAGCATGAAGGCAAAAATGTACTTCCCATCACCATTGAAGAATATAGCGAAACCGGGAAATATCCAGTCAAGCTCGTCTCTATTACCGGAGGAGGCCATGTTGTCCCCAATCACTACAAAAAAGCAGCCTTCCCGCTAGGAAAAACAGCAACCCATGTGAACAGCGCAGCCTTGTTGTGGGATTTCTTTTCCTCCACGGGATCGATAAAATCCCATTCACATACGAGCACACCTATATAGTGAGCTGCACTGCTTGAGCGTCCTTATTCAAATCAACTGAAGCCAACAGCCGATCGCTACGAAGGAATGGTATATGCGATGCTCACGCCGCCATCGATAGGAAACGCAGAAGCTGTCACGTAGCCAGAATCATCGCTAGCCAGGAACGCTACAGTGCCAGCGACCTCCTCGACGCGTCCGAAGCGACCCATGGGGATGTGGATTAGGCGCTGCGGTGTAATGGCAAGATCTTTGGAGAAGATAGAATTCAGTCGCGGCGTCTCGATAGGACCAATACACAGAGCATTGACCCGCACGCCGCGGCGAGCCAAATGGACGCCCAGATCACGCGACAATGCTATCACGCCGGCCCTGGCCGCATTATAAGCCATCTGAGCCGTCGCCGAACCCATCACGGCCAGAAAGGACGCCGTATTGATGACGGAGCCACCAGCCGGAACGTTATCCAGCAGATAAGGAATCCCATGCTTGCAGCACAAAAAGACACTGGTCAGATTTACAGACAGGACGCGCTCCCATGTCTCCTGCGTAACCTTGAGCGCTGAACCATCATCTGCCGTGACCATGCCAGCATTATTGAACAACACATCAATCCGACCAAATTCCTCATGCACACGTGCATACATCCCCTTTACCTGATCCTCATCGGTCAGATCAGCTCGTAGCGAAAGCTCACCAACCGTGTGCTCAAGCAAATCAACTCCCACCACGTGCGCACCCTCACTCGCGAGTCGTGCAGCCGTCGCTGTACCAATCCCTCCAGCCGCCCCAGTGACCACGCATACCTTGCCAACAAGCCTACTCAAATTACCGCTATTCGACATATCAAACCTTCCTTTCAATCTACCCGAATAAACATGACGTTAACGTCATGTTTAGAGCAAAAAATATCCTCTACCTACTAAATGTTACGTTAACGTCATGTTGATACCATACAATCTTTACAAGGCATTGTCAAGCGAAGCGAAGACCGCTTTCTGCTGGCTTTTCAGGCAGAATACCAATCCAGCACGCGTAAGGCGCGGAGGGTGTTCCAACGGCTCGGCCGGCCCTCGCCATCGTCTATCTCGACCAGCATCTTGCCAGGATAGCGAGTCTCAAGTGACCATCGACCGTCGTTGTCACGCTTTGACACGACCAGGTTGATCGCCTCAGCGACGCGCTCATCGGGCGTGACGCCGGCGCTGCGCAGGTACTCGAGCCCACGTAGCACATCGTAGTACCACCAGGTTGGAAAGGCGAAACGCGTCCAGACGGCATTGCTCTTGCGATCGCGCTCGATCGCCTCGCCGGTCGAGAGCCGGTAGAAGAGGTGACGATCAAGCAGATACTCCTGCCCACGGAGACGAGCCGCCGTCAGCGACGCGCTTTCCCCGACTGCCAGTTCGTATTCGAGCAGGGCCTCAAGTACGCAGATCGTGGTATTAAATGACGACCGCAGCGAATCGGGAGCCTCACAGTTCCAGCCGCCATCGGCCAGCTGTTCGCCGAGCAGCCGATCAACGATGCCCTGGACATCCTGACCAAAGTAGGCACCACTCGCCGCCACCTGTCCATTGATACAGGGCTCGATCTCGCCAGCAAAGAAAGGATTGTCGTCCACCTCTTCCGGACCACATCCTCGCCACGTCACGTGGTCGCGCACGAGTCCCACCGCACGTTGCGCCTCGGAGCATTGGGGATCAAGACCCATCTCCCGCAGAAGTATCAGGATGTGCATCGTGGAGTCCCATCCGTGATTCCACGCCGCGCCACCCCACCTCCCATCGGATGCCTGGAGAGCGAGCAAACGTGCGCCAGCGCCCTCAGTAGCGACCTTTGCACGCTCGGCCGCGACCGCCTCCTCAGGCGCATCAGTCAGGTCGCGCATCGCCTGCCAACGGATCGCGGGATCTGAATCAAGCAGCCACTGTATGACCGAACTCGTTGACGTTGGCGCTTGCCATTTGGATGAATGTGTCGACATCTGTCAATACTCCTTACTTTATGGACATCTTCTTTACAAGCAGAGAAATATCGGCAAAATTGTCAAAGGCAGCCAAACGAAAATCTATCTTATTGCTGCTGCTGCTGAGGCTGCTGCTGCACCTCGCCATCCTCATAATCGAGTCCCTGCTGATGACCAGGCAGCCACTTGGCTTCGAGGGATAGCTCGGCGCTGGGCGGCGGGACATCGGTGGGATAGACTTTGACAGCCACGGACAGTTCGCTCTCGGCAGTGCCGCGAAAGACGCCATTGGTGGGAGGAACATCGGCGTAGTCGCGTCCGACGGCGATGCGGATATGCCGTTCTTTAGCGAGTATATTATTGGTGGGATCAAAGCCGACCCAATTGAGTCCGGGCAGGAGCACTTCGACCCAGGCGTGCGTAGCGCCATCTTCGGAGCGCAGACTCTTCTCCGATTGCTGGAAGAGATATCCGCTGACGTAGCGACAGGGGATACCGAGTTCGCGCATGATGGCGATCATGATGTGAGCGAAGTCCTGACAGACACCGCGTCGGATACTCAAGGCGTCATCGATCGGCGAATCGACGGTCGTCTGCTTCTTTTCGTAGTCGAAGTGTTCGAAGATAGCGGTATTGACATAATTCACGACGCTCAGCGGATCTTCGCGCCGCTTGATGTCGAGCTCTTCCATCAATTGATGCAGAAGCTCGCTGGGACGCGCAAAATGACTGGGTTGCAGCATATCCCAATACTCATCGGTCGAAGTCATGCGATCCAACTCATCCCAGGCGTCATTGGGGAGAGCAGCGGGAAGCTCGGGCGGCGGCTGCAGCTCGACGATGGCTTCGGCGGTGATGGTTAGATGGTTATGTCGGTTGGGGATGTCGAAGTGGTGGACGCGATTGCCCAGTTCGTCGCGATAGAGCATAATCTGGGCGCGGGGACTGGTCGACAGGCGAAAGTCGAGGCAGCGCTGGATGCCTTCATTGCGCGGCTGGATGCGTACTTCCATGATGCTTTCGCTAATCGGCGTGCTATAGCGAAATTTCGTCACATGGCGAACGGTATAATACATATCTTCTACTCCACTGCATAGGAAACAAAATCGCGTCGTGCCAGATCAAGCCTGCGCCGCGCCGCTACCGACGAGAACGGCGTCGATGGGATAGGCGATGTAGACCTGATAAATAGCGTTATGGATCTGGCCGCATTGACGCTGAATATTCTCCAGATAGGCATGCATATCCTGCATCACATCCTCAATCTGATCATATTCCAGCGCTGAACGCAGCCGACCGGCCAGACGCTCGACACGTCCAGCGTAGCGCGTGCGCGTGGATTTAGAGACCGATTGTAACGCGATCTGCATCTGGGAGGCGGCATAGCGTACGGAACGCGGCGATTCGGCATTGAGCAACAAGAATTCGGCGATCTTGTCGGGCTGCACGTCCGCCGAGTAGACCTTACAATACGCCTCAAAGGCGGTACACGAACGTAGCAGGCCGACCCAGCCCAGATAATCGAGCGAAACCGACGTATCATCCTGAGCCGGCTGTATCATAGCGCTAAAATGAGCATCGATCAAAGAAGCCGTCGACGTAGCGCGTTCCAGAAAGCATCCCATGCGAATAAAATACCAGCCCTCGCTGTGATTCATGGTAGCATCTGCGATGCCGCGAAAGAGTTGGACACCCTCTTTGACCGTCGTCAGGAAGGCATGCGGCTCGACACGCCAGATCTCATCGATATCGGTCTGCCTGATATGTAGATAGAGCTGGTTCAACTGTATCCACATCTCGGAGCTGATCTGCTCGCGCACCTGGCGAGCGTTCTCGCGCGCCGAGGCGATGCATGACGCGATCGACGCTGGATTCGAGAGATCAAAGGTCAGGATACGTGTCATATGATAGACCTCATCAGGTCCATCGCCGCTCGGCTGCATATGCAGGATCGTCCGCAGACGTTGCCAGCGCTGCTGCGCGTACGTCGTATTCTGATCAAGCATCTGATGCAGATTTTCATCAAGCAAGCGAGCGGTATATTCCGCTCGCTCCAGATAGCGACTCATCCAATAGAGATTATCGGCAACTCGTGATAACATTTACTCGCCCTCAAAGTCTTCCTGTCCGGTCAGATCTTCTTCATTCGCATTTTCGTTGAGCACCCACGTATCCTTACTGCCACCGCCCTGCGACGAGTTGACCACCAACGATCCACTCTTGAGCGCCACCCGCGTCAGACCGCCGGGAACAATCGTCACACGATCCCCGTAGAGGATAAACGGCCGCAGGTCGACGTGACGCGGCTCGATCTGCTGATTCATGAAGCAAGGGGCGCGTGAAAGGGCCAGCGTCTCCTGCGCGATATAGTTGCGTGGATCGTCCAGAATACGCTGACGAAACTCCTCGCGCTGCGCGGCGGTACTATACGGACCGATCAGCATCCCATAGCCGCCCGACTCTCCAACGGCCTTCACCACCATCTCATCCAGATGATCAAGCACATGGTTGCGCTGCTTCTCATCTGAGAGCAGATAGGTATCAACGTTGGCGAGGATCGGATCTTCGTTCAAATAGTAGCGAATAATCTGAGGCATATAGGCATAGACAGCCTTATCGTCGGCGACCCCGGTCCCGATCGCATTGGCCAGCGCCACATTGCCAGCGCGATAGGCATTCAGCAGTCCAGGCACGCCCAGGACCGATTTGGGACGAAAGGCCAGTGGATCAAGGAAGTCATCATCGACGCGGCGATAGATCACATCGACGCGTGAGAGTCCGGCCGTCGTACGCATATAGACGATGTCGTTATGCACAATCAGATCGCGGCCCTCGACCAGTTCGATCCCCATCTGACGCGCCAGAAAAGCATGCTCGAAATAGGCAGAATTATAGACTCCGGGAGTGAGCAGGACAATCGTGGGATCAGGACGTCCGAACGGGGCAAGCGAGTGCAAGGTATTGAGCAGCGCCTGTCCATAATGATCGATCGAGCGCACCCCGTGGCTGCCAAATAGAGAGGGAAAGATGCGCTTCATCACCTCTCGATTCGTGAGCATGTAGGAGACACCACTGGGGACGCGCAGATTATCCTCCAGCACGGCGAAGCGCCCATCGGGGAGCCGTACCAGATCCGAGCCGACGACCGCCACATAGATATCGTGCGGCACGCGGATACCACGCATCTCGCGTCGATAATGACGGCAGCTATAGACCAGGGAACGTGGCACCACACCATCGTTCAAAATATGCCCATCATGATAGATATCCTTCAGAAAAAGATTGATCGCCATAATGCGCTGTGTCAGGCCACGTTCGATCACGGACCATTCATCCGCCGTAATAATGCGCGGCAACAGATCATACGGCCAGATACGTTCAGTTCCCTCATTGTCCCCATAGACGGTGAAGGTAATACCTTGATTAAGAAAGGTAAGATCAGCGGCTTGCTGACGCTGCTGGAGAAAATCGAATGGCATCTCCAGAAGACGATGATACAGTTGCTGATAGGCAGGACGTGGGCGGCCTTGCATGTCAAACATTTCGTCATACGCTCTATCTAAATCATAGTTAGAGAAAGGCGGCGGCAAGGTAGACCGTCCCGATGCATCGGATAGTAGCATGGCAAAATCTCCGACTCTGGTCAGTAATAAACAAAAACCCCACACAAGGCCGTGTGAGGCGACGTAGCCATGAGCGTTCTTTGCTATTGGTACACTGTTGCTAACATCATACCTACAGAACAAATCACTTGTCAAGCCAACGTCGAGCGCAGCAAAGACCCCATAACACTGTACCGATGTCGCATTGGAGACGCGCATCCCATGAGGGTGAGACGCTCCCCGACGTAGCGGCGCGGCTCCGCCGTGCTGTCAGAGGCTCGTACGACCAAGTTGCCCATGGGGTTCCATTGAGAGGGCGCATCCCAGCCGAATCAGACGAGTCACAGACAGCACGGCAGAGCCGCGCCGCTACGGGGTTTATATTAATGATGGTCGATACATGCCTCAATTTCCATAGGTGACGATCATCGGAGCTGGCTTCATAGCCAGCACCTCGTCAGGTGTCATCATATTAAAGTTTGCTTCGATATGATAGAAAAGCTTGAAGCCGCCATATTCAAAATTCTTAAAATGCTGCATATCATCATGTACCCATTCGGTATATTGCATCTCTTTATCGGCCGGAGCGCCTGTATAGCCTCCCACGCTATCCACGTGGATGACGGTATCCACACGCGGATCGTTCACCAGATTGCGCTTATCGGCAATCTCGGCCGTGCCAGCGTTATTGGGATTCGGAGTGCCATCCCCGCTCGCCCGATACTGATGGATAATCAATATCTTGCGCGGCACATGATACTTCATCGGGATAGCCGCTACGGCTTCTATGACGGGATTCAGATCTGACGCTCGTACATTACTCAAGTTGGTACCAGGGATACCATCATGGCGTGGGAACATCCATTCGGGATCAATCGCCATATGCACAAAGTCATATTTCTCTAAATACGGCAGAAAGAAATTGACTTCTTGCATCACCGGAGCCCAGCCAATGTTGAGATCGAGAAAGAGCAGCAAGTTATTTTGTTTGCAGAAATCAACATATTGTTGAATGGTCGCCTGATCTACGTGATGGCTATAGTACCCATTGGGACCAGGATCGCCATCTGGCACGCTCACAACCAGATCGATACCCAGATCAACTGGATGAGCCGGATCGATCGTCTGATACGCCGCTCCCTGCGCCTTCAGTTGATTGAGCATGGTACTATCCGCCTGATACGCAGGGCCTGCTGGCTCAGCTCCTGGTATGCCATAAAAGGCCACTATGCGATGCGTGGGCAGGACCGCTCCAACATTGGGATTAAACGGAATTGGCGTCGGCGTCGGCGTCGGGGACGGCTTTGGGCTGGCCACCGCGTGGGGATTCCCCCCCTGGGAATTGGATTGAAAATAGCCAAGCGATAGATTCGTCGCCATAACGAGCAACAAAACAGATATCGTTACAAGTCCGATCGCAATCGTCCGATACCAACGTCGCCACAGTGTCTGGGGCACTTTTTTTTCTTCGGATGCCTCCGGTGGCAATGAGACTTGATTCACTGATAGATGCCCTCCCTTCAGTGGGAACTGCTCGCCTCTCTACTGACCCAGATGATTAGATAAGGTGAGACATCAATAGATAAAGCAAAAAAATAAAGAATACATAAATATTCAATGATTAATTCGCAAATGATTTCAAAAAAGCAACATTCTTACAAGACTGCCTACTTGATTTACATACAATATATTACATATATAAATCCATCAATGTAAGGTACTTCACAATGTGAGAAACTTCACATTTCTGTAAAGAATAGTACGCAACATCAATAATCGACACAAAATTAAAATGGATACATCACCACCATGTGTCTCAGGACTATTGTACCTGGAATTTCTCTGGATGAGAATAAAAATGAGGTCCAGTACATCTTTTGTGCTAGCGGACACGGTGGCAATATACTATAATATCTCTACGATGCTCATTAGCACGACCGAAAATGGCTATTTTTACCAGCCAGGGGATCATCATCAATCAGAAGTGAGGAACGAAAATCAGTATGTACATTCGAGTAGGATGCGAATTCCGTTATGAGGCAACGTGGCCTACTCCAACGGTAATGCTTGTTCAACCCCATCCCGATTACGAACAGCAGATCATGTATGAAGATTGGCGCTTCACGCCTGAATTGCCACACACAGCCTTTCACGACATTTATCACAATCCCAGCCAGCGTTTGCTGCTGCCTGAGGGAGAGCAGGTTATCCGCTACGATGCGGTGGTCCGTGTCGCCGATACGCCTGATGAGTATGCTCCAGATGCGCAACAGATGGCTATCGAGGATCTTCCAGATGATGTCTATCACTACCTGCTACCGAGCCGCTTCTGTCATTCTGACGTGCTTTCAAACACTGCCTGGCAGCTCTTTGGGCAGACAGAACCAGGCTGGGCGCGTGTCCAGGCGGTCTGCGACTGGGTCCATGACAATATTCGTTTCCAATATGGTAGCAGCACGCCGCTCACCAGCGCGGTTGAAATCTATCTTCAGCGCGTCGGCGTCTGTCGGGACTTCACGCATCTCGCCGTCACCTTCTGCCGGGCGCTCAACATCCCGACACGCTACGTCTTCGGCTATATCCCGGATATCGATGTGCCACTACCAGACGCTCCGATGGATTTCTGCGCCTGGATGGAGGTCTATCTGGGTGGACGCTGGTATACGTTTGATCCGCGCAATAATACACCGCGCATTGGCCGCGTGCTGATTGGCCGGGGTCGCGATGCGCTCGATGTCGCCATGATGACCAGTTATGGCTCTCCAAGCTTACTCAAGATGCTCGTCTGGGCCGACGAGGTATCCGCTGACACCACACCTGAGACTCCCCTGGTCCCTCAGCCGGGTGATCCGCTGGCGCCTAAACCTGGAACTATCACGCCCAAAAGAGAGGATACCTCACCCGCATGACTCAACTCCAGATCGATCTAGAAACGGCGCTTGCGACAACGACCCATCTCGATCATCACGAGGTCGATTGGTCACGTGTTCAGCATAGCACCTATCTCATCTGTCAAAGCCTGCGCTATGAATATCCCGGACCCATCACACAACTCAAGCAGCGCCTGATGATTATCCCGCCCGATCAGCATGGAGATCAACATCGTCTTGATTATCGCCTGGATGTCTCCTTACCGACCGCCACGTACAATTGTCAGGAAGACACCTTTGGCAACAACGAGATCAACTTATATATCCCCCGCGTCGAGCAGTCCGTCGACTTTACAGCCTGGATATTGGTTGAACGCCTGCGCGAGAGCCATCCCACGTACCTCCCGATCGAATACATCAGAGCCGCTCAGATGCTCACGCCGTCCGCGCTCACGCAACCCAATGATGCTCTCCGGGAGATCGCACAGCAATTCATCGACGAAGGCAAGCATGGCTTAGCGCTCGCCGAGCAGATCAACGCCTGGGTCTATCAGCACGTCCACTACACCCACGAAGTGACCGACATCGACACGACGGCCGCCGAAGTGCTGGCGCTGGGACAGGGCGTCTGTCAGGATTATGCCCATCTGATGATCGCGCTCTGCCGTCTCTGTAAACTGCCCACCCGCTACGTCTCCGGACACATGCTCGGTGAAGGAGGAACACACGCCTGGGTTGAAGTCCTATTGCGTGACAGCCAACAGCCCGACAGAGCCGTTGCCATTCCCTTTGATCCGACCCATGGACGCCGCGCCAGCCTGAGCTATCTCACCATCGCCGTCGGACGCGACTACCTCGATGTCGCACCGACCTCCGGAACTTTCTGCGCATCCTATCGGGGAACACTCTCAACCAACAAACGCGTCAACCTGACCTCCATCGAATACAAAAGCGCATGATATCATGCGCTTGCTGCCAAATGAGAAGGGAATATCCGTTCGCGTGAGGCACCAATGCTCGCCGACGTAGCGCCGTGGTCTTGTGCCCGGCGGCCAGTTCACGTATGAAAATGTTCCTCGTCATTTTGCATCATTGAGTGACAAAAACGAACGTTACGTACGTCACGCGGCCGCCGGGCACAAGACCACGGCGCTACGCCTGCTGGCTTGCTCTCTTCAGTGAAGCCATATTCTTATCTGAAATGTATTATGATGCCAGATATCCAACGCAGCATTGACAAATCCCCTCTCGCCATTTATAATCAAAAGTGAACGCGTTCATTTATTCAAGCTTCTCAATAAATGGGTCATTTGCCCCGTCAGAAAACGGTCAGAGCAACGTCATAATAAGTATGAGCTTTTTTTGAAGGCTGTGATTATAATTACATATAGAAATGCAGGGATTGTATGAAGCAACGGGTTGTTTTACTGATTATTTTTGTGCTCATGATTATACTTTTCGTGGTATTGAGTAGTTTTTTTTCCTCTTTCTTATCCACCGGACAAATTTCACTCGTTCCGCCACCTACACCAGTGCCAACAGCGACCCCAACGCCCACGCCTGAGCCAAGCCCAACACCTGAGCCAACTCCCACGCCGATCCCAACTCCCACGCCTGTACCTCTGGTAACTGGCTCCTCGGCCTATCTCTGGGATGCGACAACGGGGAAGGTTTTGCTCGATGAGAACAGCCATCTGCGCGTCTCAATGTGGAGTACAACCAAGATCATGACAGGACTCCTGGCGGTAGAAAATCTGGCACCGAATACTATTTTGACCGTTACGCAGGATGAGCTCGATGAGCTTCCCGCGAATATGAGTGTTGCTCAACTCAAGGCAAACGATAAATTGACGGTACAGGATCTCCTCTACGGCTTACTCCTCCCCTCGGGCAGCGATGCAGCCGTCGTGCTGGCACATGCTGTCTCTGGCGACACGGCAGACTTTGTGGCGGCGATGAACTCCCAGGCCGCTCAGATCGGTCTCACGGATACACACTATATGAATCCCTATGGAGCGGCCGACCCCAATCACTACTCGAGCGCAGCCGATCTGGTCAAGCTCTCGGCCAAAGCGCTAAGCTATTCACTCTTCGCGCAGATCGTCTCCACCCCAGATTTCACTGTCCCCCCTACCATCAACCATCACAAATATCCCTGGCCGAACACCATCAGCGGCTTTCTACAAAGCTATCCAGGAGCCAACGGCATCAAAACAGGCTCCAACGAGTCTGCTACCGACTGGTGCATGGCCTTTTCCGCCTATAATAACGGCCATCTCCTCATCGGTGCCGAGATGCAGGTCAGATCTTACGACCAAATCATGATCGATGCCAGCAATATCCTCAACAAAGGATTTGCAACAATGTAAACTGTTTAGAAAGTAGACAATGCAAGATTTTCATGCTACGATTCCTGCACATATACGCTTCATCCAGGAAATAATGCATTCTCAGTTTGGAGGAGTTACGTATGGCAATCTCAAAAAAATCTGACAGGCAAGCAGAGGCCAGCACATGCGCCGCAGTGGCCGACGAGCCATCTGGATCGGGAGCGCCACCAAAGATACGAAGATCGAGCTCGCCAAAACCAACCATCTGCCCACGCACCATATCTCGCCCGACGTGGACGACGAACGTGCTCTGATCGTCTCCCAGCTGGCCCTGACCGGCTATGTCATCCAGGAAACCACGCGTCCAGGTTTTGGCAAACCAACCAGCGGACTCAACGGCGAAGGCGATCCTTACACAACCGACGGACAGGTCGCAGTATTGACGCTGGCGAATGTACTCACGACACCGCTGGCGACGCAGATACGCAATCCACAACTGGCCAGTGTTGCCAGACGCGTCGACCATCGACTGCGTCGCCGACTGCCGCAAGCCGGACGCGATCGCGCCGCTCGTGAGCAACACAGAATATCAAATAACAGGAGTCACCATACATCTACACAAGAGGCAGGGTAAACCAAAAGGTCGAGCCCTGCCCTGGCATGCTCTCGACGCCAACCTGACCATCCTGACGCTCGATAAGGCGTTTACAGATATGCAGACCCAGTCCTAATCCAACGCCAGAGCCACTCTTCACAAGAGTACCAGGGACACGGTGAAAGCGCGTCCAGATGTGCTGCTGCTGCTCCTGGGAGATACCTGGTCCCATATCACGTACGGACACACGCACCATTGGCTCCTCAATCTCGATGCGCACCTCAACAGGAAAAGCCGCCTCCGAATATTTAAGCGAATTGGTAAGATAGTTTGTAATCACCTGTCCCACCCGCTCAGCATCGGCAAAAATCTGGAGCGATGGGATCGAAGCATGCATATCGATCTGCCTTGTAGGAGCAAGCAGAAGTTGATCTTCAATAGCTTCATGCACAACCTGGATGATATCACATGAGCGCATACGTAACTCCAACTGATCGGTCTGAATGCGTGAAAGGTCAATCAGATCATTCACCAAACGATTCTGAACTCCGATCTGTTGCGTCGCACGTGTCACTCTAGCCAGAGTAGCCGTTATCTGATCCTTAGAAGTATCATCATCAGGAGGAATCTGATTTTGCAATCGTTCTAATTGTTTCTGCGCGATTTGCAGATTACCCTTGATGGCTGTCAGAGGAGTTTTGAGTTCATGGCTCACAATGCCCAGAAAAGCATCCATCTGGCTCTTGGCCACCTCAGCGATATGCTCGCGTGCATGTGCCTCCTCGCTCGCAGTGAAAAGTCGTGTACGTTCGATGAGCAGAGCAGCCAGATTCCCCATCGCCAGAGCTAAGGCTTCTTCCTCTTCTGAAAAGTTGCGTGCATACTCATCTATATAGAGGACAATGACACCAATCAGTGTACTGCCTAGGAGCATAGGCACAGCACAGGTCGTTAAAAAATCAGGACGGGGTCGTCGCTCATTGTAAGCCGATGAGCTGACATCTATAAGTACAACTTCTCCTGCCTGTAAGCGTGTGATCACAACAGTATCTTCGAAGCGCTGCGTCAACGATTGCTTATACACACGTTCAAAGAGATCTGATCGGATATCCTGATCAAGACCGCTCGCTATCAGCGTTTCAATTATTTCTGCGTCCGGAGCCAGTATCATCATACTAGCCCCGCTGCATCCAAAGGTATAGCATATAGAGTCAAGCAGCATCTGAGCTGTCCCCGTGAGAGTTCCTGGCGCGTACTCTACCTCACTCATATATGCTTCAGACAAGACGAGCGCCTGGGCCATCGAGATCAGGGCATTGAGAGCATCTTTTGTCTTTTGATGTCCTCTATGTATATCAGTAATATCATGTGTAATCACAAGAATTGAGGTCAAGTCATGGGTCATATTCTCTTCAGGTACCAGCAACGATTGATAATGCCTGCCATGATCCTGATAAGTGAGGTGGGTGGGTTGGCTCGTTGACACAACGTGCGTGAGCGTCTGATCGAACAAGTCACAAAGCTCTTCATCCATACCTAGTTCCCAATAGCTATGTTCGATAAAAGCCTCTACGGCAAGACCTGTCGCCTGTTCGATCGCTGGATTAACATATAAATAATGAAAGGTCTTCGCATCATGGCGTGCAATGACATCGGGCACGTGATCCGCCAGAGTTTGAAAAGCAGCCAGAGCGCGTATGCGCTCCTGCTCGATCTGCTTGCGTGCGGAGAGATCCAGAATGAAACAAATCCACTGCAACGGCTCCTGCTGCATGACGGCGGCTCCGATCAGAATAGGCACACGCCCACCATCCTGGCGTAAATATTCCTTCTCAAAGGGCTCGCAGATACCTTGAGCCTGTAATTCTTGTATTGCCTTCTCATCCAGAGGAGCATATTCCCGTGGCGTCATTTTTTCCCAGTCGAGGCGAGCTTGCTCCAGATCATCACGACGAGCACCTATCAGCGTCAGAAAAGCATCATTGGCCTCAATGATCAATGTTCCCTCAGTAACAATGATACCAATCATATTGGAATCCATTAAGCGCCGGGCGCGGGCCTCACTGCGACTCAGATTCTCATGTGCCTGCCGCAACGCCGTCACATCGCGTGCCACAGATAGCACAGATATCACTTCTCCCGATTGATCTCTCTCAGGGGCTAGTTTCGATTGATACCACCGCAAGCCATCCGGAGATGAATAGCTAAATTCAATTATCCCCTCTTCGCCAGTTGCAAAGACCTTTTGTAAGGCGGCATCCCAGGCATCTACCTGTGTATGGGGCATCCCCAGCTCTCGATTGGTTTTGCCAAGATAGGCAGCGGCCGCTACACCTGAAGCTCTGGTTGCTGCTGGATTGACATAACAATGACGGAGCTCGCGATCAAAACGGGCAATAATATCGGGAGAATTCTCTGCAATCATCTGAAAAGCCTGCTGTTGCTGATAGATAACTTCCTCTAGCTGCTTTTGCACGGTGATATCCATTGAGACACCAATGAGCCGCACCGGCGTTCCATCTTGATGACGAATAAGATTGCCTCGTGTATTGATCCAGCGTACCGTTTCATCAGACCGCACAAGGCGATAGGTCAGGTCATAGGCCATATTTCCCTCAATGACTCTTTGAAAAATATGTGTAATACGTGAGCGGTCATCGGAATGAAGATACGATGGCCTTCCCGTGCTCTGCTCTGGTACATCGGGTACAACCTCGGCAAGCAGAGCATCCAGATATCTCTCGGCACTCGCATTCTGCGTCTGGAGATCGAATTCCCAGGTATGCATACGGGCAGCATTGAGAGCGAGATGAAGTTGTGCCTGTTGCGAAAATAACTGACGATTCGTTTCTTCAAGTTCTATGCGCTGGACTTCTACTTGACGGCGTAAGATCCCTTTTTCAATGGCGGCATGCAAGGCCAGACGCAGCGACTCAGGAGTGAGTCCTTCTTTAGTGATATATTCTACAGCTCCTCTTCTCACCGCCTCAATGGCAAGTTCATCGCTTCCTCTTCCCGTGAGAATTACCACCGGGAGTAATGCACTGCTCGGATGCTGTTGGAGCATTTCCAAAAAAGTACGCCCATTCATATCAGGAAGATAATAATCAAGCAGGATGATATCAGGAGGCGTCTCCTGACAGACACGCAATCCATCGCTGCCACGGCTTACCTCCACAGCAACATAGCTTTGCTCTGCAGCACGTGCCAGATAGCGACGAATGGTCGCACAATCCTCGGGATTATCCTCGATCAGTAATACCGTGCGCGTGGCTATTTGTGTATGCTCCTTCACTTTTTAACCTTCACTTTCCCGCATCCGGCAGCTGCACCGTTTCAAACCAGTAATGAAGCAGATTCTGCAGTGCCGATGTATAGTAGTCCAGGTTAACTGGTTTGATAATGTATCCACTCGCACCTTCCTGATAACAAAAAGCGATCTCCCTGTCACTGGAGGAGGTTGTAATGATCACAACTGGGATGTTCTTTAACTGCGGATCTTTCTTAATCTGCGAAAGAACGGCATGACCATCCAGGCCAAAAAGATGAAGATCGAGTAAGATCAGTGATGGGCGTGCACTTGTTCCAGGTGCCGCAAAGGCATTGCGCTGATAAAGAAAATCTAGCGTCTCCTCACCTTTTGTGCAATGAAAGAGAGGATAGGAAACTGCTAATTTCTTGAAAAGACGCGTTAATGTAAAAAAATCTTCCTCATTATCCTCCACCACAAGAATTGTGTGTGGGGAACGTTGCTGGCTCATACTGCTACTTCTCCTGCCACCGAACCCAAAGTAAAATAGAAGGTTGTTCCCTCCCCTACATTCGATTCCAACCAGATTTTGCCTCCATGGCGCTCCACAATTCTTTTCACGATGGCAAGACCAATCCCGGTGCCACCACCATATTCACTACGCCCATGCAAGCGTTTGAACATCCGAAAAATCGTCTCATGATGCTCAGGCACAATACCGATGCCATTATCGCGTACATAGAGAATCACAGGGGATAGCTCAGGTTTCTCGACTGGGAGGACACCTATCTCTACCCATTTATCTACTTTATCTGTGTATTTCATGGCATTGTTCAAAAGATTATAGAATACCTCCCCACAGGAGACTTGATCGCAAAAGATGCCTGGTAGCAGATGTGGGATGCGCACCTGAATACCACTTTCCCGAAGACGTATTTGTAACATCCCCAGAGTTTGTTGGATCACTTCGTTAAGATCAGTCTTCTCAAGTATCAGATCGGCACGTCCCAGACGTGAGTAATGGAGCAAGGAGTTAATCAGATCATCCATACGTTGAGTCAGACGCATGATGGTCTGGAGCTTTGCTACTCCCTCCTGATCTAAAGCCTCTCCTCCTCCATAGTCCTCAATCAAGAAATGAGCATAGTTATGAATACCACGCAGCGGCTCTTTTAAATCATGCGAGGCGATATCGGTAAAAATATCCAATTGAGCATTGCTCTGCTCAAGCTCCGCATTAATGCGTGCCAGTTCCTGCGTTTTGTGGATCACTACCTGTAGCAGAGTGTGCCGGAACGCTCGAATCACCTCCAATTCACTCTGTTTCCAGGGAAGAGACATTCCTTCCACGGTCTGTTTCCAGGCCTCAAACGAGTGGCGCGGTGAGAGTCGTTCCTGCTGATTGATTACCTCAACTGCTTTGGCTGGATTTCCTGCCCACTCGATGCTCTGAATCACCTCGGGACGAAACCAGAGAATGGCTTGCCGGGGAATTTTGGTGAGGATGAGCGCAACGACTCCACTGGCATTGTGCCGCCAGGGTAGCGCTTCAGGATAGATTCCAGAGAGCGAACTGGTCACGAACACATCACTTTCAGGCTGCTTCAGAAGCCAGTCAAGGATATATTGGACGACGTTTATTGGCGGTGTTTGTCCCAGCGTATACGTTTCTTCGTCAAAACAGATGGCAACGCCTGTCGCCGGCACAAGATCAAGGACGGTAGGGGTATGGGTAATCAGACTGCTACTTAACTCTTCTTCGCCCGAGAGAAGTTCAATCAACCTGCTCTCGACACGTTGCATCTGTGCGATGGCAGTAGCATCTTCTTGCGCTTCAACGGCTGGTAGTTGGAGCGACATGGTGCGCCCGAGAATTTCACAGGCACTGCGAATACCATACGGGACAAAGTGAGGCGTGGTGTGATGACAGGCAATCAGTCCCCACAATTGATTGTTCCGTACAATCGAGATCGACATTGAAGCCTGTACTCCCATGTTTTTGAGGTAGATAAGATGGATCGGCGAAACACTTCGCAAGACTGCATAGCTCATATCGAGCGTCTTTCCCGTGAGAGGATTCACAGAAGGAAGCAGAGGGGCCGCTTGATAGTCTGCATCTGCGATCAGGCGTAACCAGTTGAGGGTGTAAAGATGACGAGCCTGACGAGGAATGTCTGATGCGGGATAATGCAGATGCAAGTAGGGTTCCAGATCATCACGTTTATCCTCGGCAATCACCACACCATGCCCATCCTCTTCAAAGCGATACATCATCACCCGATCAAAACCGGTCAGGCTACGTACCTGCTCTGTGATCATCTGGCTATAGCTGCTGACTGTTGTCGCGTGATGTAGCTGCGTAAAGGCTGCTTGAATGACATGATAGGCCTCGGGTGAAAATTGTTGCTGTGTGGAGGGTACTAACATCGTTGGTGCCACCTCCAGTTCAAGGATGAGCAAGCCATCATGCCGATGCGCAATACCATCAAAGAACCGTTCCTGCCCTTTTATCTGCATTGTAAACAGGTACAAAGGATTGTCATCTAGCAAAGCCCGTGTCAGAGCGTCATTGAAAGACACCATCTGATCCACATCAAGCAAACTATCCAGGGATGTATGGAGTAGCGCGTCAGGAGCGATACCAAGCACGTTCTGCGTTGTCGTGCTCACCTGAATAATCTTAAAATCCGGTTCTTGTAATACTATCAACACTCCATGCGGTTGAATACTCCCAGGAATATGGATCGGCTCTGTATCACATTGGGTAAGATCAACCTCTGAAGCTCTTTGTCCCTCTTGCATATCCATATTTTCCTTTGTTGATGAATATTGTGCCTGAGCTTCATCACACATTCCCTTGTTTAAGATCCAGCAGATCCTCAATGATCTGAGTCTGTTGGATTAGTCGTGCTTCCAATCGCATAAGATGAGCGAGAGATGACTCATCGTCATGCCTTGCCTGATCTCCCTCGAGCCTGGATGGAACATCCTTGTAGCTAGTCTCCAGTGTGCTGCTAACAATAGAGAGAAACTTATCGCGCAGCAATTCAAGGCGTTTACGCACGTTGATGTCCTCAACCACGGTAATAAAATAGAGAGGCGTGCCAGCGATATCACGGACCAGCGAGACCATCAAATTGATCCAGAGCAACGACCCGTCACGGCATACATAGCGCTTTTCCAGCGTGTACGTCTGCCGCTCGTCGGAGAGCAATTGGTCCCGTGAGATAAGATCGGTCTCCAGATCATCTGGATAGGTAATATCCTGGAAGGTTCCGGCAAGCAATTCCTCACGGGAATATCCCACCATATCACAGAGCTTTTGATTCACAACCAACCAGCGTCCATCAAGGGCAATATGCGCAATACCCACCGCAGCCTGTTCAAAGGTAACGCGAAAGCTCTGTTCCTTATCTTTCCTTTCTGTGATGTCAACAGAATAGATCGAGACCCAGGTGGCTGATGGATAGATCTGTGCATGCTGCCAGCGCCCTGTGAGTAATGACATGTATTCACATGGCATCGCGTGACCTGAAGCGACCGCTTCACGCAAGGCGCGGCCTAGTGGGCTTTCAACCAGCATAGGATAGGCGTGCCAGATGACTTTATCAAATAGTTCAGTACGTGTACGATCCAGAATACTGCAAGCCGCATCATTGAGATAACGATAGCGCCATTGTCGATCAAGCACAACGAAGCTATCGGTAATGGTCTCCAGTACAGGAAGAAATGGAGGAACGATGAATGATGGAGCGATAACAGCTGGCTCTTGAGGTTGTGACGCATGATGACGTGCAAAGGCAACAAAATCTTCCTCAGCAATGCGATAACCGGCCCGTCCCAGCGACAGGCCTGGGAGTTTTCCCAGCCGTACCCAACGTCGTACAGTTTCAACCTTCACATTAAGACGGCGAGCAACTTCATCAGTGGTTACATAACCATCCATACTTTGCTTGCCACTCCTATACTTCTGAGAAGAACGCCAGCATGCTCGATATTCAATTTCGAATTGATATGGCTGGCGTGTGTTCACGTACGTTCACGTATGTTCACACACGTTCAGAGTATATCATCTGAACAAGTAACCCACAAGCAAAGTAGTGGAAATGTCAATAATGAGTAGAGAGACCGATTACTTCAACTGCTTCTCGTACAAAATTACTTCAAGATCCTGATACCTATCCCGGCCCACTTCGCGAAAGCCATTTTTCTCGTAGAGCTTTTGAGCCGGGATTTGCAAGATGGAGGTATCCAGGTGCAGCGTGGTATAGCCCAGGACGCGGGCGCGAGCTTCGAGCTCATCAAGCATGATCTGCCCGAAGCCACGCCCCTGATAATCCGGATGGACACGCATACGCTTGATTTCAGCCCGCTCCTCGCTGGAGCGATGCAAGGCTCCCATAGCCACAAAGACGCCATCGCATTCGCCAATCAAAAATTCTCCCTGATTGTTGAGATACGACGCTTCGATCGCATACACATCATCGTCCCAGGGACCACGACCCAGATAGGCTCCTGTCTGCTTAATGGCGTAGACATGCAGATGCTCGACAGCCTCCGTATCGGCAGGAGTATAACGGCGCAGGGTGAACATAACAGAGATCCTCGCATTTTCTGGCGTGTAGCCGGGCAAACAAACACAACGGCAACTTTGATTGTATCCGTTCACAGATACGCTGTCCACCTTGCCAGCAGGAATCTACCTGGATACCGGACTCTTCGCATCGATACTGGTCAAGCGAGCACTCACATCCCAGAGCTTTTTGCCAGTAGCCTCATCGTAGGAAGCTGGCGATGAGCGTATAATCTTCTTGCGGAAGTTCACGTATTTGCCAGTGAGTCCTGCGACGTCCGGCGAGGAGGCCAGATAAATTGAGCTCTGTGCGGCTCGATCGACCGAAAAAAGTTGTGGGAAGAGCACAAAGATAGGCATAATCAGTCGCGCACCGAGAGTCAATGATGAGGCCGTCGCTTTGGCCCCCTCGACAGTACCAAGGGGATCAGCGGCATTGATCGTGACATTTGTACCACGCAGGCGGCGGGCCAGTTCGTAGATAGAGAGTAGATTCGCCAGCTTGGCCTTCCGATAGGCATCCATACTTTGATAATGCTTCTCGGATTGCAGGTCCTCAAAGTCGATGTGACCCGAGCGATGTTGGAGCGAGTTAACATTCACGATGCGTGCCGGTGCACTGGCCTCCAGCAAGGGAAGCAGCAAATTTGTAAGCAAGAAAGGTGAAAGATGATTTGTCGCAAAGGTCGCTTCAAAACCATCAACGGTCAATCGACGGGGCTCACATATGCCACCGACATTATTTACCAACACATCCAGGCGCGGGTAGTGAGCAATCATATACTCTACCAGCCGCCTGATTTCGGCCATCGACGAAAGATCCGCCTGCACAAATGAAATCTTTGGATTGCCGGTCTGCTGTTGTATGGTAGAGACAGCAGTGGTACCACGTGCCACATCTCGGCCAGAGATAATCACAGTAGCACCAAGTGTAGCCAATCCACGCGCCGTAGCATAGCCAATCCCTTTCGTTCCCCCGGTCACTAACACAGTCTTCTCCTGCATATTCCAACTTATACTCATTTTTTACGCTCATCTTTCTTTGCCCGGGCGAGCAAATATGTTATACTGATCGACAGAGTACCTAATACTGAACGCTCTGTTCACTATGTTTAATGGCTTGATAGTAACATAGGCACAAGGCAGGAAGCAAGAAAAATCGCTCATACATAAATTTCCGAACACAAACAGATATTTTGTTCATTAATAGACAAACAGCTGCAAAAGATATGGAAGAGGAGAACACATGATCGAAGATCGACCACTGGATCGTCGTATCCAACGCACGCGCCAGCTGCTTCAGGAAGCGCTTTTTCAGTTGATTATCGAGCGTGGCTACGAAAGCATCACGATCCAGGATATTACCGAGCAGGCCAATCTTGGCCGCACTACTTTTTATCTCCACTATCATGAGAAAGAAGAACTTTTACTGGAAAGTATCAAGGCGCTTCTACGCGACTTGCAATGCGAGGTAGAACCAGATGAGGAAGAGTGCTGTACCTTCCATACATTAAGCGTGCGAATTTTCCAGCATGTGGCACGCCGACAGCAGCTCTATCAGGCAATGCTCAAGGAAGCCGGTCCAACGACCAGTCTGGGAAATGCCATGCGCATCTATTTCATGGAACTGTATCAACGCTTCATGCAGATGGAGAAGCCTATCGAGGGAAAAGCATCGCTGGAGCAAGGAGAGATCCTGACGGCTCATGCTGCGGGATCATTATTCGGCATCCTTTCCTGGTGGCTCGATCATGCCACAGTGCCATCGGCTGAACGCATGGGCACGATCTATTTCCAATTAATGACCCAGGATAGCACCAATATATCCTTCTCATAGAAGCAGATATCAAAAACAGAACCGGCAACCCAATGAAAGAAAATCATGTCGCCCTACGTAGCGTTGTGCCCTCGGGCACAATGTCCCAGTTTCTCGTACGAGACAGTTTGATCTCGGCGAGCCACGCTGCCAGGCCTGATCATACGTCGAGTGGGACATTGTGCCCGAGGGCACAACGCTACATGGGATTTAATGAATTTAGTCTACCAGAGAAACTTCGTCACCATCGAGGGTCTCGATAGCGATTTCGAGCGCTGGTGCCTCACCCGGCTTCGGCTCGGTTTTGCCACGGAACAGCGAGGCAACGGCGCTAATCACACACAGGACCGCGGAGATATAGAACGCCAGATGCAAACCATCCATAAATGGTGAAGAGATCAGGTTCGGGAAAAAGCTCTGTCCCAAAACATTGGCGCGGCTGGCCGCCGACAGTTGAGCCAGCGCGGAGGCCGGTACCAGGGTCTGCATGGGATTATATCCTAGGAACGCGCCAAACAGGGCAGCGATTGGAGGCAAGTGTCCAATCGCAGATGCGATAGGAGCAGCTAATCCAGCCTTCGTCAATCCACTCGTGAGGGTCGTCGGCAAGGTAGCGGCCAGTCCAAGCGTCACGATACTAAAGAAGACACCCATACTCATGACAGAGGCCGCATTGGTGGCCGTCGAGTTCGTGCCGGCAGCGGCGCCACGCTGATTCGCAGGGACACTGTTCATCAGTGCCGTCGAGTTTGGCACCGAGAAGAGTCCTTGAGCGATACCCATCAATGCAAGCAGAACCGCAAAACCAAGATAGTTAAAGTTGGCCGGCAAGAACGTCAGCAGGATAAAGGTAACCGCCTGGAGCACCAGTCCGCTGGTAGACAGCCATTTGGCACCCATTCGATCGGAGAGAAAGCCGCTGATTGGTCCAACGATAATCATCCCAATCATCATCGGCAACATATAGATGCCGGCCCACAATGGAGTGTCGGCAAAGCTATAGCCGTGTAGAGGCAACCAGATTCCCTGGAGCCAGATGATCAACATGAACTGCAAACCACCTCTTGAGAGTCCCGAGAGGAAGTTGCTCAAATTGCCAATCGAAAAGGCTCGGATCTTGAACAACGATAGATTAAGCATCGGATCTTTGACACGCATCTCGATGAAGACAAAGACGACGAGAGCAATGATGCCAAAGACGATGGCACCAATCACGAAAGGATTCCCCCAGCCGGTAGCGGCGCTCCCATATGGCTCGATCCCATAGGTCAGACCAAGCAGCAAGGAGACCAATCCCACGAAGAAAGTGATATTGCCCCACCAGTCAATGCGCTGATTGGGATTAGGAGCGGAAAGGTCGCGCAACTTCATATACGCCCAGATGGTGCCGAAGATGCCAAAGGGGATGCTGACCAGAAAGACGCCTCTCCAGTTGATCGCCGCCAAAACACCACCCAGAATCAAGCCGAGAATCGATCCAACGATCGCTGCCATCTGATTGATACCCATCGCCATACCACGCTGCTCGCGCGGAAAGGCATCGGTAATAATAGCGGAGCTATTCGCGAAAAGGAAGCTTCCACCAATCGCCTGAATGACGCGGAAAGCGATCATCAGAGAGGCCGCAGTATCGCCAGAGCCTGGCGTCAGGAACAACAGGATACTTCCGATCGTGAAGATGGCAAAGCCCAGATTATACATTTTGACGCGTCCGAACATGTCGGAGATACGTCCGAAGGTGACGAGCAAAGTTGCCATCACGACCATATAGCCGAGCAGCATCCACAGCAGATAGTTCGTCTGCCCACTGCTGAGCGGATTGATACCGATACCCTTAAAAATAGCGGGTAGCGCGATAAGGACGATGTTTGAATTGATGGTGGCCATCAAGACACCCAGGGTCGTGTTTGATAACGCGATCCATTTGTAGCGTGGCCCCACCTCTACAACGCTTGTAGATTGTGACATGCGTAATAACTCCAATAGATTCTAAATCACGCGACCGTTTCTGCGTTGTAACGAGTCTTTTTTTGTACAGAATACCATGCGTCCGCCTTCATGCTCCGCCGCCTTCATCGGGAGGCGAAAAGGCCTGGCAGGCTGATTATTTCGTGTGCCTGATAATTCCGTGGAGGAAAATTTGTAAGATAGCCTCTACCGACGTCTCCTGGGCAAAAGACAGACTATCCGTCGTACTATACGAGCGCACCAGACCCAGGAGAGCCCGGCTGATGGTGCTATTGCTCTGCTCCGGATCGATATCTCCCTCGCCCTTCCCCTGCTCGAGAACCACTTCCAGTTCGTTAAACAACGCCTGAGCCCCTCTGCGCATGCTCTCTTGATGAATATCGAGCACTTCAAGCAACTCAGGACTATTCCCTATCGAGTAGAAGAGGTGGACACGCCGACGAAAAAAATCGCTGTCCGCCAGATAGCGAAAGATGGATATAAGCTTCTCAAGCGCACGATTTTGCGCCTGATTGATCTCGTGCATACGCTCGATCACTTTTTGCAGATCTCGCTCAATCACCGCAGCGATCATAAGCTCTTCCTTGCTACGATAGTGCAGATAAATCGTCGCGGTTCCAATCCCCACGCGGGCCGCAATCTCATCCATAGAAGTATCGCGATAGCCCTTCTCAGCAAACACCTGCTCGGCAGCCTGCAAGATCAGTTCCTGACGCTCCAGACGCTGCCTCTCTTTGAGCGAGCGCGGAGCTCCTTCTTCAATCATAATTCAGTGTAACTTTTCCTTTATAGATTCCGAACCGCACTTACGTAGCAAATCATGATTATTTTATGACTGCCTGGTCATAGTATAAGGCATGTTCCTGATCCCTGTCAAGCCTCCACTTTTTATTGGAGGGCACCCATATTTTTGCCATTGAATACATTTCATAGATGACAATATTGCATGATATGCCCCGTGTCGAGCGAAGCGAAGACGTAGCGTCGTGCCCTCGGGCACGATGTCCCACTCGACGTACGATCAGGCAAGCCAGCGTCGCGCGCCGAGATCCTGCTGTCTCATACGAGTCACAGGGACATCGTGCCCGAGGGCACGACGCTACGTTAGGAGGGCATGAGCGCAACAAATACATTTAAATTTGTAGTTTCGCTTTAAGCGATTTATCTTTATAATGTACTGAGAGATACGTACTCGTACATGTTTAGGCATAAAATACGTCTCAATCACAAAAGGTGAACCCTATTATACACATCCTGGTCCTATCTACCTTTTGTCACTTATACGCGTACACATCTCATCTATTCTTTGTAACAGACGTCTGACATTTATACATATTGACGTCTAATCTTCATAAGAGAGATTCTATTGCCTCTCTATGAAAAGGAGATAATAATGCATAAGAAAATTATTACCGCTCTTGGTATTTGCGCCCTTGCTGGTGCATTTTTCTTTGGAGCATCCAGTGCTCATGCAGCGACCGCCCATGTATCCACACCGAACGCCGTACACAGCACCACTGCAAAGAACTTCGGTGGTGGTTGGGGCGGTGGTTGGGGTGGTCACGGCTGGGGTGGTGGCTGGGGTGGCCACGGCTGGGGCGGTCACTGGGGCGGCTTCGGCGGCTTCGGCGGCTTCGGCGGCTTCGGTCTTGGTGGCTTTGGCCTCGGTTTCAATAGCTATCCGGTTGTTGTCCCCGTCCCCGTTGGCGTTGGAGTAGGCATTGGTGGAAGTTACCTCGGTGGTAGCATCCTTGGAGGCGGCCTCGGCGGTAACATCATTGGCGGCGGCCTCGGTGGCTTCGGCCTCGGTGGCCCTTGCTTCTAAGAAAACACGCTTGAAGCAATGATGTAAATCATTGACAACGGCTCGCAAGAAAGAGCAATCAGGTCAGATCTGACTTGATTGCTCTTTCTTTAGCAGCCATCCTACTTCTGAGCGGCCTGATAATATTTGCTGGCAGGGGCATGATCCAGATAGGTTGAGATAAAGCGTGTCGCCGCCACTACCTTCTCCAGATCGACGCCGGTCGAGATCCCCATCCCGTGCAGCATATAGAGCAGATCCTCGGTCGCCAGGTTGCCTGCCGCGCCGGGCGCATAGGGACATCCACCCAGGCCGCCGGCAGAGGAGTCAATACAGTGAATACCCAGTTGCAACGCCATCAGCACATTGGCGAGCGCGGTCCCGCGTGTATCATGAAAGTGGACAGCCAGCTGATCGAGCGAGATAGAGCCATCCTCAAGCACAAGACTCAGCACATCCACGACCTGATTGGGGGTCGCCACACCGATCGTATCGCCCAGGGATAACTCATCAACGCCCAGCGCCAGCAGATCCTGAGCCACTTTGAGCACGCGATGAGGATCAACCTGGCCCTCGTACGGACATCCAAAGACCGTCGAGATGTATCCCCGCACCGGAATAGCTTCCTGCCGCGCCAGAGCCAGCACAGGACGAAAATTGTCCAGACTCTCAGCGATCGTCGCATTGATATTATGGCGTGTGAAGCTCTCACTGGCCGCCGTAAAGACGGCGATCGAGCGCACACCAGCCTTCAGGGCTCGCTCCATCCCCTTGAGATTGGGAACCAGCACCGGATACGCGATAGCAGGGAAGCATGTCATTCCAGCCATCACAACCTCGGCATCACTCAACTGAGGAATCGCCCGTGGACTCACAAAGGATGTCGCCTCAATCACCGGCAATCCAGCCTCAGAAAGCAGGCGTAGAAACTCGATCTTCTGTGTGCTCGGCACCTGGACATGCTCATTCTGCAACCCATCGCGCGGACCAACCTCGACGATGCGCACAAAACGCGGGATACGACTTACATCTGGCACCATAGCATTACCTCATCTTCTGGCAAAAAACGATCAAAATCTCATCCCCCAGTATACTACTTCCACAGAGCCACTTGACATTATCCTACACACACCCTATTATAGACACATTGAGTCTATAATAGAAAGGCCAGCATGATGAAATATTCACAAGCAACCAACTATGCACTCCACACTATGATGTATTTTGTGGCACTTCCGCTTGGAAAAACCATCGGCGTCCAACAGCTGGCAGAGTTTCAAGAACTTTCTCCGACCTATCTCTCCAAGATTTTGACCAAGCTCGTGAAGGCAGGCATGATCGAGTCCAGTCCCGGCATCCACGGAGGATACAGGTTGACGAGAAATAAAGCAGATCTTTCTTTTCTCGACGTCATTCACGCCATTGAAGGGACAGCTTCGCTCTTTCACTGCGGTGTTGGACCCCATCGTGAAGGGTGCTTGATTCAAGAAGTGATGATGAATGCAGAACAACAGATGGAAGACACACTTAAAGAGAGCAAGCTGCTTGACCTTGTCGAAAAGAATGAGGGTTTGCTCAGCATGTTGGACCGCCTGACACTGTAAAGGCAGCCAGGGACCCGATCTACTACGTTTTTTTACCCTAATTATAGATATTAAGAGTCTATAAAGTCTGTTATTAAGAAAGAGAGGACATCTCATGATACTTGACTGTGCAATTATTGGTGGTGGACCTGCCGGTTTAAATGCAGCTCTTGTTCTGGGCCGAGCTCGAAGAAAGACCTTGATGTTTGACGATAATCGACCCAGAAATGCGGTAACGCAGGAGACTCATGGATTTCTGACACGCGACGGAGTGACACCCAACGAGTTCAGAAACATCGCTCATCAGGAGATCAGCAAGTATCCCTCCGTAGAAATCCAGCGCACCCGGATTACGGTGGTGAGTAAGCACGAGAACTGGTTTGACCTCACTACAGACAACGGCACGCTATTTCAAGCCAGAACCATCATTCTGGCCACTGGCCTCAAAGAGACGCTTCCCGCCATTGACGGCATTCACGATCATTACGGGAAAAGCCTCTTCAGCTGTCCCTACTGCGATGGCTGGGAACTGAAGGATCTGCCTCTAGTCGTTATCGCAGAAGAAGCACAACATGCCTTCCACATGGCAAAAACCGTCTGGAACTGGAGTCGAGACCTGTTAGTATGCACCAACGGTCGTGCCGGCCTGATGCCAGAACAAAAAGAGGCACTTCAGAAGAAAGGGATACAGATTGTTGAGGATCGCATTGAGGCTCTTGTAGGAAGGATGGGCATGCTGGAAAAGGTCGTGTTTGCGACGCATGAAGCAAGCGCTCGTCAAGGTGGCTTTGTCGTGCCACAGTGGCACCAGGCATCTGCTTTCGGTACACAACTGGGATGTGACACCAATGCAACAGATGGGATTATAACTGATCTTTTCGGAAGAACCTCCGTCAAAGGTGTCTACGCGGCCGGTGAGGTGATGATGCCCTCTCAACTAATCATATCAGCTGCACAGGGAAGCATGGCCGCCGCAGGAGTTAATACAGATTTAATCCAAAGCGAATTTTAATAAGCCTCCAGCCCGGTAGAAGGGAGCGCTTCCCTTCTACCTGCACACACATACATTTCTATGCCCAAATTAAGGATGATACACAAAACTGACACCAGGGCCTGCATGATAGGTAGTGGTATAAGTGAGAATACCAGGACCAACGATGTTCCAACTTGAGACATTCATTGATCCATCGGCACCAATACTTTCTACTATACCAACATGACCTGTTCCGTAGCCGGCATTCTGTACGCCCGGCTGCAAGACAATGATCGAATGGAGCGTCGGGGTTGCGGTATTAATCCATCCATACGCAGGAGCTTGATAGGCGTAGGTAGCGGCATTTCCGGCCCAGGGGACCTCATAGCCAGTCAACTGCCAGTAGCGATAGTCGGCCCAATAGGTACACTGTCCTGGCGTGGCACGAATAACCAGATTGGCAGCCGAGACCTTACCACCCGCTGATGCCGTATTGGCACTACCACCGGAAGCCAGATCCAGAGTACTTTGCCCATTGCCTAACGAATAATCTCGATTGACGCCTGCATACGTCACATCGCCGCCGGCATCGTAGCCATCGGTCATGACGGCCGTCGCAGTCGCAGCTTGAGCGGCAATCAGAGCCGTCTGATTGGAATGCGTCGTAACTGACATTAACTGGGGCTGAAACATACCGAATAAGCCGTTGGCCTTGCCATTGCCCGTCGGCAACACGGCCGCCAGGGCCGTGCCCACGACAACCAGTAAGACTACTGCCGCTCCAATATTGATCACCATACGACGTGGCTTGGGAGGACGCATCGTCCCTCTACTCTTCTTGCCTGTCGAGGGGACAAACACAGGCATGCGTTGGGCATCCTGAACTGGCGGAGTGGAAGGCACTGCGGGCAGCGGCTGCTCAGCAGTCATCACAGAAGTTGGCGTCTCATACACAGCTGGAGCGCTTGTGTCAGCAAGCGAACCTGTTGTCATCGAGTTTGCTGGATATTCCTGGGTAGAAGATAAAGATATACTTTCATGCGAATCAGCGTTCGATATCGGATGAAGTCCTTTCTTAGAAAACATCT
This sequence comes from Dictyobacter sp. Z7_2, assembly GCF_057551105.1. NCBI lineage: Bacteria > Bacillati > Chloroflexota > Ktedonobacteria > Ktedonobacterales > Dictyobacteraceae > Dictyobacter > Dictyobacter sp. Z7_2. The sequence continues at coordinate 5,102,401 of NZ_BAAJPE010000002.1, read as the reverse complement.
ATGCAACCTTCTCTACAAAATAAAAAACACAGAACGAAGAACAAAATAGATAGTTTTACATGTTACTACCCCACTGTAATCAATTTCCTGCCATTAAGCAATCATATGATGAGCAATAGGACTATCACCCTAATACAAACAGGACTTTTTGTAGTTTAATTACGACAAACACCGCTGAAAAATGTTTCGCTCGTATCGCTTCGAGCATCTAAGGGCCAGGATACGCATACAATTACCTGGTGTTTTTTACACCCCCAATAGACTATTTACATATATATCGCATCGAAATATGCTGTCTCGGCGATTAAATATATCTTATATAAAGATATTCTCAATACGCTATCTATTCAATAGATACATCTTATCTCTAGTATTTTAGCTAGAAAGCAGTATACTATCATCAGCCAGGAAAAATGAGCGTTGCTGCTACCGAGTAACCCGAGTATCGCTTCTCCGCAGATACTCTCAAAAAGGGGACATCTAATGGAAAGACAGTATATCTCTCCTCAAATGCTACATACATTTACGAGGATCATTTCTATGCTTCTTTTTTTACTGCTGATTGGTAAGATGTTCTTTTATGTGTTCCCACCATCCGTTAAAAGGGTACATGCTGCCGCCTTCAACGGTATCGTATGGCCACAGGGGCAGGCATTTCCACACTTCTGCTGCATCACGGGACCACTTGATCAGATCGGCATCGAATACCTGACCAATGATCAAAAAATCTTATTCGTGACGCTGGAGGGATTAATCAATCGCGTACAGCCGCGCATCTATATCAAGGAGGCGGTCAGAGAAGATTATAATTTGTGGCCGCAACAAATGCATCTCACATTAGTGCCCGTACTCAATCCTTATAGCATGATCATCAAATATCGCGGCCAGATAGCCGGCTCGATTGTCTATGATCCCCTGATGCCCGATACCATGAACCTTGCCACCACCATTGGGGGACTCAGAAATGCGCTCGTCGCGTCGCCCACGGAAGCAAAAAAACTCCTGGCGCCCCCATACAACCTTCCCATCCTGACCGACTTGCGACAAAAAAGATTCGCGTCCGCCAACGCAGTTTATCAATACGCCTACAACACCTACTGGCCACAATGTGAGCACCGCTTAATTGCGGGCTTGAACACAAAGACCTTCGGGACGTTGCGCGACTACGCCATTGCGACCCGAAGCATGGTTGTCTGGCTTGATCCCCGAGATCAGACCCAAAAGACCATCCTGGACGCCTTCTTCAGAAATATGGGAGCTGGCAGCGCATATATGGGATGGTGGGCCAATGAACGATCTGGAGTCCAGGAAGCATCGCGTTACGGCATCGGCACCTACGCCTCAGATCTCTCAAGCAACCTGACGGTGATGGGCGTCACGCAACCAATCATCAGTGCCAGAAATCCCCAACCAGCGCAGCCCATCCTCGCCGACAAAACCTACATCACCCTATTCTTAAGTGATGGCGACAACATCCAGCTCAACCAGCATCTTATCGCCACCAAATGGGCGGATCCCAATCGAGGCAAAGTGCCCATCGGCTGGACCTTAAGTCCTGCCCTTGTCGATCTGGCGCCAGCGATCCTCAACTACTACAAGAGCACCGCCACGCCCGCCGATGAGCTAGTCTCCGGCCCATCAGGCATGGGATATGCCTATCCCGACCTGATGCCCGCACCGGCCCTGAGCATCTACACAACACAGACAAAAAAATACCTGCATCTGGCCAACTTCGACATCATCACTGTCTGGGGATCATCGGCCTACATGCCCATCGCCGTAGGAGAAGCGTATCAGAGTCCCTCGGACTATCCACTGCGAGGCATCACCACGCAGCAAATGGCGGACACTGACCTCTCAGGATCACGGCTCTATGCCCATTCCCTCACATCGCTCTCACTCAACGCCGCATACGCCAACAGCAAAAAAGACCTGGAGGCCGCCATCGTCAACGCAGCCGGCAGCTATCCCCCCCAGAGTGGGCCACATTTCATCACCATCCAGGGAAACATCAACAACGCCGACATTAACCCCACCACCCTGTACACCATTCAACAGCTCTTCAGAAGCAACCCTAATATCGTCTTCGTGGGACCCGAAGAGCTCTTTATGCTAGTACGAGCCTATCAACTCTCGCATTGACCACAATGGAGTGCCGAAGCACGACCAACGGGCCACATACTACTCTGAACGGGACCATCAACAACATGGTCCCGCTCAGCTTCTATAAATACAGCTTAGCGGCTATATTGATCGCGCAGAGAACGTAAAGAATAGCGCTTATCGCCAATCATCACAAACACGCCGCGACCATCCTTGATCTCAGCGATCTGACGATGAAGCTCTTCGTTTTCAGAGCGCAACGTATCCATCGTCTGCTTCTGACGAAAGATCTCCTGAGCCAGCTGATCAAATGAATCCATGTCAAGCATCCTTTCTAGAAAAAAGCCTTCGCATTTCAGAACGCAATAGCCAGCATGAAATAACAATCTGGTACCTGTGATCCATCAAGCCATCTCCTCCTCGTGCACAGGACAACAGAGAGGGCAAATGCCATGCCTTCGCGCCCTATTATAACAGTCAAGATCCTCCCAGCACCAAAGACTTCTCTTATTTTAAACAATCTCCAGAGGAGAATATGCATATTGCCCCCAAATAGGCTATTTTCGCATGATACTATTCAATCTTGTCATTTATTTGTATAAAATAAGGAGAGCATTGTAAGACTTGTTTATGCAGACTCATGCTCTCATCGAATTCATGTACACCGTCAGTACAGAAATGAATGCATTCATCAAGCAAGTTTTGCTTATTTTGAGAGGAGAGCCTACTATGGCGTGGGAAATCGATCCCTATCACAGCCTGGTTGAATTTTCGGTCAAGCATCTCGCCATCTCGACAGTCAAAGGACGCTTTCACGACGTCCACGGGACCCTGATGCTCGACCCTCAGCATCCTGAGTACAGTTCAGTCAAGGCCCAGATCCAGACCGCCAGCATCGATACGGGGATGCCCCAGCGCGATGCCCATCTACGCTCCGCCGATTTCTTTGATGCCAACCGGTATCCGGCCATCACATTTGCCAGCACGCAGGTCAGACTCATCGCCCCAAACCGCTGCATCGTCGAAGGAGAACTCACACTCCATGGCATCACCAGACCTATCGCGATGCAGGCCATCTACACCGGACAGGGGCCTGATCCCGTTACTGAAGCCTGGCGTGTCGGCTTATACGCCACCACCACCTTTGATCGTCGGCAGTTCGGTATGATGTTTAAACAGGATAGGAAAGGAGTTGCGCTCGTTAGTTTTGAAACATTGATCACTATAAGTATAGAAGCCGTACAGGTGTAGATTATTTGTGAGCAGCCTCCCACGATAAGAAACGTCTCAATATGATAAGATTTAGATTCATACTGTCATTATTGTGTATTTAATATGAAGGAAACATCTATGTTTGAGAGACGGATCGAGGAGGCTAGCCTCAACAGCTGGCCCGCGCTCCAGCAGCTTCTTTTCGACGGCTGGATCATCCGCTTTGCCCAGGGATACACCAAACGAGCCAACTCGGTAACCCCACTCTATACATCATCGTTAACCAACGAGGAAAAGATCTCCTACTGCGAACACTTTTACCAGGAGAAACGCCTCCCAACCACCTTTCGCCTCCCTTCGTTCGCCACCGAAAGCGCACAACTGGACCAGATCCTGGAACAGAAGGGCTACCGCTCAATTGATAACACCCTTGTCATGTATACCGAACTGCACGCCTACCCAACCCTGGACAATCCCGCCTTCCGTGCACTCCCCATGGAAACCTGGTTCTCCATCTACCGTCAATTTAACACCCACTATAGTGAGCTCCAGGACCTGCATCGCAACCTGCTGGAACGGATCGCGCCTCCATTGATCTACGCCGCCCTCTACCTGGAAGAAAGCCCCATCGCCTGCGCCCTCGGCGTACTGGAGCACGATGCCATGGGGATTTTTGATGTCGTCACAGATCCAGAGCAGAGACGCCAGGGCTATGGCACCCAACTCGTCAACGGCATGCTCGCCTGGGGGCAGCAACGCCACGCCCGGCACGCCTACCTTCAGGTCCTGGACACAAATCCCATTGCCAAACAGATGTATACAAAAATTGGCTTCCAACCATGCTACCGCTACTGGTACCGCCAAAAGTAGCGTCGCACGCTCGCGTGCAATGTCCCTGTAGCTCGTACGAGACAGCAGCATCTCGGCGCTTCACGCTGGCTCGCCTGATCGTACGTCGAGTGGGACATCAAAAAGCATAGACTTTCCATGTTATGATAAACTTGCTCGACAGTCATAGAAACCAGATAATTTGGCTATAAGAATAGACTACGCCCGCTAAGGTACAACTAATCATGCAAGAATCAGAAGATATAATGTTACGCGAGGATGAGAGACGCTGTATACGCATGCTGGCGGCGTGTCGACGCTTTGCGGTCAATGCCGGAGGAGCGGCCGGCAATTATGCTACCTTTGCGCAAAATGAAGAAGTGCTTTTGCGCTCATTCAAGCGCGTTGTCGATGCACATGCCAGCACAGATGGACGCTATGATGCTCTCCTGGCACAACGCAGCCAAAAGGCGGGCCTGACACCTGCCGATCTACGCATCCTGCATGAACATCTCGCGCGGCTCGAACAATCTGACGACGACGACGATTTCTAGCTCCTCCGACAAGCAAGCGATGATGCCTGCGACAAACCCAATTACATATTTTGCTGAATAGCACCCTGTAGCTGCGTTATATCTGTAGTAGACAGAGTCTGCATCGCTGAACCATTTTTATACAGAATGAATGTCGGCACTGATGTAATTTGCAGGCGTGCAATCACATCTGGAATAGCCTCAAAATTGACTTGCAGATACGTTACAGGCATTCCCTGATTAGCGATGTTTTCATATTGCGGAATAACTGCCTGACAGGCATCACACGTCGGAATATAGACCAGAACGACAACTAGCCCTGGTCTTTGCACTTGTTGCTCCAATTCCGATTCGTTAAAGACCTGGATGATGTCTGCGGTCGATGCCCTACGCATGCGCGAGCTACCTGAGGCATGACTGATGGGATTTGCCAATCCTACTAACGAGAAGATGCTCAAAAATATGCATGCACTTTTGCATGCCAAAAGCGCTATGGACTTGTTCATTTCTATCTCCTGTTGTTCTTTCTTCCAAAGAATATACACAGACATCCATGCTATCTGCATATAACCTACTATCTCATGATAAGATCTCATATCTATAAATCAGATCTCATATACATTTTAAGCCTTCAAACAAATCAGGATATATATGCTCATAATACATCATAGCTATAACGGAGATTCAGATACTCATTAGACTGGAATTTCGCTCATCTCCATAGATAGTAAGTACTAGCTTTGGCATTTTGGGGGTAACTCTTGTGTTATACTTAATTCTTGTATATGATACTATTAGGGAGGCTATTTCTAGCTCGTTATCTAAACGCGCGTATCAGGCTCAGCGGGTACTTACTTTTTGTATGGTACAAATTTGTGAGAAGTGTACATTTTCTGTCACAAGTATTTGGAGATTGATACCTTAGTGCGTACATAGATAGTTATTGTTGTAAGCATATTTAGTTTTGAGGCTGTGATTGTGACTGAGAGAAAAACCTACTATTTAGATTTGCAGACGTTGTTAAAATTGTTACGCAACAAATCAGGTACTCTCTCTTGCAAAATCAAGATGAATGGTCATTGGGGAAATGGGCTTATCTCATTACAGAGGGGTCACATTGGACAAAGTGTCATCGAATGGTCCAATGGACGGTTAGAGGGGAAGGACGCCTTTGAGCGTCTTTCGACCGTAGAAGAGTGGCAGGTTAGTTTTGAGGAAGGAATCTCAAATACCAATATGTCTCCAGCGACATACTCCTCATCGGGAGTACGTCCATTGCCACCGACCCCACAATCTTTTTCGCCGGCCGGGCCGATGCGGATGTCACCGAGCTCGCCAATTATTCCACGCGTCAGAAATCCATTAAACCCATTTATGCTCGCCCATTATACTCCTGAGCAACGCACCATCCTGCGTACCGTCTATGAGTTGATCGACGGAAGGAGATCCATCGATCAGATCAAAGCACAAATCAATGTGGCGGCAGAAACCATCGACGTCGCGCTGGCGACCCTCCAGCATCTAGGCACCATCATCTGGTAATACACTTTGCAATGAAGACGGTATCTCATATCTTATCCTCGTATCCCAGCAAAGAGCACGGACATACCATAGTGTTCACGTTCGTGCTCTTTGTTTTTTGCCTGCCTGCTTACGCAGTAGAAAAGCATCCACATTTCTAATTCAGTTCTTTTTATGATATCGTAGAGAAGGCAACGATTTCTATTGTATCGCTAGTATGCCCCCTCCTGGAGGTTATCATGGAGAAGAATGTTTCTTCCCAGGCTGACACGATGATCCCAACCGGAACCAGCAAAACACGTCGTTATCCTCGTTATGTTTTCACAATCTTTTTCATCATCAGTTTCTTAAACTATTTGGATCGTAACATCTTCATCGGAGCCTCAAACGCGATCTCGAAGGACCTGCACCTCTCGTTAGCGCAACTTGGCTATATCGCCTCAGCCTTTCTCATCATGTACACGCTCACCACCATCCCGCTTGGACTCTGGGCCGATCGTGCCTCACGTAAGAACGTCGTCGCGCTCAGCGTCACCGTCTGGAGCCTCACGACGGCCCTGACAGCCTTCGCTGGCAATTTTATCTTTGCCTTCTTTTCGCGCATGCTCCTTGGAGTCGGCGAGGCCGGTTATTTTCCTGCTGGCACAGCGCTACTCAGCGATTTCTTTCCCAGGAAGCGGCGTGCACGCATCATGAGCTATTGGAATGTGGCCCAATATGTCGGAGTTTTTATCGGCTACGCCGTAGGAGGTCTACTGGCGGGGATAGGACTCTGGCGCGAAGGATTTCTCTTTGCAGCCATCCCGGGACTCCTGGTCGCCTTTCTGTGCTGGCGCATTCGTGAGCCTCAGCGCAATCAAGCCGATGAGGAAGAGGTGGCACACATTGCCAACGACCTTGAGCCAATCGGGACCGAGATCCCCCTCCCACACATAGCCGAGAGCAAGCCAAACCAGAAATCGCAGACCTTCATCCAGCAGAGCAAACAGCTACTCAGCATCAAAACGCTCGTCGTACTGATCATCGTCCAGATCTTTGCTTATTTTGTGCTTGGAGTCAATGTCACCTATCTCCCCATCTACCTCCAGCAAGTCGACACCTTTCATCTCAGCCAGCAAATCACAGGAGTTTATTCGGGAGGAATTATCATTCTGGCAGGCGTGACCGGCAACATTCTGGGAGGAATCTTCTCCGATCTGCTGCAACGCCGCTACGCCGGTGCACGCGTCCTGGTCTGTGGCATCAGCTTTCTGATCTGTGCCCCACTCGTCATCTTGACACTCGAAACACGTAACTTCATCATCTTCTCAATCCTCCTCTTCCTCACAGTTAGCTTGCTCGCCGTCTACAACGGACCCAGCACCGCCGCCACTCAGGATATCGTCCCATCCTGGCTGCGCTCGTCATCGATCGCCATCTCATTATTCTTCGCACACCTGCTCGGAGATGCCTTCGCCCCCACCATTATCGGAGTCATGGCCACCAACTTTGACCCCACACACGGACAACATTTCGCCCAAAATATAGCAGGCAACGAACTTGGCCTGGCCATTATGATCACCTGTACACCCGCCCTCGCCATCGCCGGACTCGTCGGCATACTGGGCTCCCGCTGGATGAAATCCGACGTCGAAGCCGCCATCCAGGCCGAACAATAGCATCTTATGAGCCGTAGCGTCAGGTCTTGGGCCTGACGCTACGGCGGTGAGCGACTCACCGTATCGGCACGATGACCTTTGACAGAGCACAACATTGGTTAAAACAGACCAATACACAGAATAGAGTGACTATAGATCAAATGAATATAATTTGAATAGTTGAGCTTTACAAGAAAGAATTTCATGCAATAAGGATTGAAATAAACTACATCTTAGATTATACTGTATGTATTGGTGAACGTTGATACACGCCAACTATCAATGAATCATCGCCTGTGCTCATCAGGATGCATCTACATATGTCATCCCGTGTGAGTCGCTCATTTCTCTTTCAGACGGCTCCCAGGAAATGCTCGACTGGCGACCGTATCCAAGCAAAGTGTTACCCTTTTGTAATGCAACCCTTTAGCAACATGGAAAATGGATCTTTTTTTCATGTGCATATTTATGCACTTTCAGTGGAGGAACCATTGCGAAAGTACATCACCTCTCCAATCTGTTCAGTTGCCATGCTTGTTGCACTCACATTTTTTACGTGGTGCAGCACAGTAACGCCCGTTGCCATGGCAGCTCCTGCGACAAAGGCCGCGACCGTCGCGCCAACGATCTCCTGGCATCGCGCTTGTAGCGTGACAACAAAGGCTGGCATGGCCTTCTGTAACGCACTTGTTGCCTACAATGCCCAGACCAATCAGACCATCAACCCGCTTGCGAACCCGACCGGTGGGAGCGCCCCTTACGGCCCGGCCAACTTCCACGCAGCCTACAATCTACCCACGAGTGCTTCCGGCACGCCAACGGTCGCAATTGTCGACGCGTACAACGATCCTAAAGCGGCCAGCGACCTGGCGACCTATCGCTCACATTATGGCCTCCCAGCCTGTACGACGGCCAGCGGATGTCTGAAGATTGTCAATCAGACTGGTGGCTCAAGCTTACCTGCCAGCGATTCCGGCTGGGGTCTTGAGATCTCGCTCGATCTGGATATGGTCAGCGCCATCTGCGAGAATTGCCATATCCTGCTGGTCGAAGCCAGTTCACCGACCACAGCTAATCTAGGCACAGCCGTCAACACCGCTGTCGCCGCTGGTGCGGTCGCGGTCAGCAACAGCTACGGTGGCTCATCGGGCACATGCTCATACTACAATCACACCTACGTCGCCATCACGGCCAGTACCGGCGATAGCGGCCTGGGTATCGAGTATCCAGCGGCATGCGAATATGTCACCGCCGTTGGCGGCACCACACTGAACTCCAGCGGTTCAGAGACCAAGTGGTCGGGTGCAGGAGGTGGTTGTAGCTCCGTCACGAAACCATCCTACGAAGTTGCCAGCGTCACATCATGCAGCAAGCGTGCTGTCGCTGACGTTTCTGCAGATGCCAATCCGAGCACAGGTGCCGAGGTCTATGACACCTATGGCTACAGTGGCTACCTGGAGGTCGGTGGCACCAGCGAGTCAGCTCCTATCATCGCCGCCGTCTATGCACTGGCCGGCAACGCGACGACCACCCAATATCCAGCGAGCATTCCATGGACCAAATATTCGACCGGCTGCCTCTTTGAGGTTGGCAGCGTTCGCTATTCTTATCAGGGCGGACTGGGCTCGCCAAACGGAACAGCCTGCTTCTAGACCCGCTGACCAGACACAGGATGCTCACACACATGCCAGGAATGATCGATGCGGATCGTCCCTGGCATTTACGCTTAGAAACCTGATCTCCTTCTTTTTCCTCCACGATGACACGTGACAACTCTGCAAGAAATTGCTATGATCTATAGATAAACGCTCCAAGATAGACAGACAGATCGCAAATTTTTGTGAAGAAGAAAGAAAGCAGAACCATGCCTGAATGGAAAATAAGCGATGACCTCTCGCCACAAGCATACTTTCAATACGCCATCGGAGGAAAGCAGCATCCGCAGACGCACCTCTGGCAGATCTGGATCACCTTTGACGGAAAAAATATCAACTGGGTTGCAGCCTATCACTGCGAAGATTGGATCAAGCAAGGCCGTCTGGTTCAGCAAGCCAAAGATACGGCGCAGCAATTGATCCCGACCGGAGAAAAATGGAACAAGCAAAAGGCATTCGATCTGCTCACCACCATCCATGCCAGCAGCGAAGAGGAGCCCCGCACCATGCCACCTTATATCGAGGCCATGATCCGTATCAATTTTACCTGGCGCTAGAGGCGACGCTAAACGTGCTATACCATTGACATCGACCATCACCGATGCGTAATAATAAAGCATCATGATCAGCGTCTACGACTATCCCTGGAAGGACTATTCTGTGAGCGAATATGCTACGACCGATGTTGTGATTATTGGTGCTGGAGTCATCGGCTGCTCAATTGCCTATTATCTGAGCAAAGCGGGCGTCCAGGTGACCATTGTCGAGCGAGAACAGATCGCCTCCGAAGCCTCAAGTGCTGCTGCGGGCTTAATTGCCCCGCTCGGATACAGCTCAGAGCCGGGAGCGTATCTGGATTTACGTATGGCCAGCTGGTTACTATATCCAGAGCTGATCCCCACGCTTGAAGAGATCAGTGGCATCCAGATAGAGGCCAATCGGCTGCCAGCGCTGAACATGTCAACTTACACAGACGATCTCGACACCTTCCAACAAAAATATGCCTTCTGGCAACAGCTCGGACTCCAGGTCTCCTGGCTCAGCGGTGCCGAACTGCGTGCCCGCGAGCCGCTGCTCAGCGAGCAGGTACAATATGCGATCTACTCCGGAGAGGAGATCAGTATGAAGCCTCCTCTGATGACCAGAGCTTTCGCGGAAGCCGCACGTCGTCAGGGAGCGAGGATCATCGAGCACAGCGAAGTCATCGCCATCGAGCACAGCGGCAGCCGCGCCACAGGAGTCCAGACGCTCACAGGACAGACCATCGCCTGCCAGCAAGTCATCATCGCCTGTGGAGCATGGTCGGCGCGCTTCAGCGACTGGCTCGGCTTCTCGCTCCCCATCAGCCCGATGCGCGGACAGATTGTGGCCCTCCAGCAGCCCGCGACGCCTCTCAAGCACATCGTCTTCGACGAGCATATCTATCTCGCCCCCAAACTCGACAACACCATCTACGTCGGAGCGACCATCGAGCAGGCAGGCTTCGAAAAGAACATCACCGCCGAAGGCATCTCCACCCTGCTCAACAGTGCCATCAGAGCCGTCCCGGCCCTCAAAGGAGCGAACATAGCCCGCATGTGGTCGGGACTCCGCCCCTGGTCGCCCGACAGCTATCCCATCCTCGGACCAGCTCCTCATTGGGAGAATGTCCAGCTGGCAACCGGGCACAGCGCCAATGGTTTCATACTCAGCGCCATCACCGGACAAGCGATGGCCGAAGTGATCACAACGGGACAGGTCCCTGCAATCATCCAGCCCTTTGGGGTCGAGCGCTTCCTGTAAAGCACTTCATACATAAATGACTCTGTTTTCTTGTCCAGACATGATGCGCTAACAGCGTCCTGGAAGGGCTCATCAGAAAACCATACATCATCAACGTTGTGGAGGCATCTCTTGCGGCGGATACTCCAGCTGAGGCTGATCGTAGTTAGAGCCTGTCGATGGTGCATCATAGATTTTGCCACCTTCCTGATAGCTCGCAGGCGGCGGCGACGGCTGATATCCTTGCTGATAGCCTCCATAAGGAGGAACTGGTGGCTGATAGCGCTCTTGTGGAGGGCCAGCATATGGCTGCGGGGGCTGATAGATTGGTGGTTGTTGAGCTGTGTTCCCAAATCTTCCTCCCATCACATTTGGACGCATCGTTCTCAAAAACGAGCTCAAGATAGCCACAATCGCGACGGTCACCACAATACCTGGCCACCACCAGTCAAAGAAAGCACATGCAGCTACTCCCAGAAAAAAGACAAAACCAAGAAAACCACCATAGGCTCCCTGCCGGTTATTGCTTGAGCCAATAGCTCCGAAAAGGGAGGTCAGCCCCAGGCCAACCATGAAAATGGGTAAGAACAAACCATGGGAGAAGATCGCTAACAGCGTGAAAAGCATAAAAATTCCGCCCGCCAACCCCTGAAAAGGACGTCGCTGCTGATACATAAGATGCCTCCTTTTTAATCAATCTGTGACTCATTCGTTACTATAAATACGCGTATCTCAATTATAGTACAAAGAATGCATTGCTGCTTTTCTTCCCAAAAATCGATAGCATACCTGGGATATAAGCGTAGAAAGGTTTTCAAAGTCCACCGACACTATCTTTTGGCCTCAATTCCTGCTAAAATAATGATTATCTCAGCATTAGCAACAAATCAGATGCTTTCTTAGCGTTATACGCAGTCGCCAACATCACCTATTCCCCGCAGCAGCGGCAGCAAAATCGATTTTCCCTGGTGGAATTTCCTTTACCGCTTTATTTTTGAGGAACAGATGAAATTAAATACGAAAGAACGACGCTACTGGTTATTACTGGCAGCCTTGCCGTTAGCGACGGGAGCCTCCCTACTTGTCTACGTATTCGCTCACATCTCTCTGGGATTATCCCTTGTGGCGGCAGCCATCATCGTTGCGGCAGTAGGAACCTTCACCTGGCGCAACCTGACACCTCCTGCCCGCGTGGAAATTGTACATCGTATGCGTGCAGGACTGCTTGCAGGTTTTCTGGCCACACTCTGCTACGACCTGATTCGCTGGATCACGGTCACTGTGCTCCACTTTACCTTCTGGCCCTTCGAGATCTTCCCCCTCTTCGGACGCGCTATCGCTGGAGCACAAACCGCAACGGGCCTCGCCAATACCATCGGCATCATCTACCATTACGCCAACGGCATACTCTTCGCCATTGCATACGCCATCCTGCTTGCTCCGCGTGGCTGGTGGACTGGCATCCTGTGGGCGCTAGGGCTGGAAGCGATGATGCTCTTAATCTATCCAGGCTGGCTCCATATCCAGGCATTTAATGAATTTCTCAGCGTCTCAATGCTTGGGCATGTCACCTATGGGGCTATACTAGGCATAGTGAGTCGTCGCGCACTCATCCTACAACGAACACGCGCGCAGCGGCAGCATACTGAAAGCAGCAACGTATAACGCCTGATGCAACATGCATCATCTTCTGTTTAGCCAGACAAACGGAAAGGGATCTGGGATGCCATCATCACAAGGACAGCCCCAGGGACAGGAGTTCATTATCTGTCATACCTGCGGCATGGACAATCCGCCACAGGCGAGATTTTGCGTACGCTGTGGTAGCGCCATAAACGCGGTCCCCGTTCAACCTCTCAGCGACTTGCCAACCGAATACAATCCGCCACCGGTATCGTCGCAATCGCCGCTACCCTCCATCACCGCGCATAACGAAGCGGTGCAGGACGCACCTACAGCATCTCTACCACCACCAACGCAACAATCGGAACCACCAACACAGCCGGAACCGCCAACGCAACAACCATTACAACCAACGCAACCTGCATCCTCTCCAATGAGCCGACAAAGCAGTCTTGAGCCGACCATGCCTGAGAACATGCTAATGCAACAGGCCATGCACGCCACGCCTCTACCTGCAAATGCCATGATCCAACCTACTGTTCGAGCTACTCCTCTATTACCATCCCAATCAACTCAAATTCCGTTTGTCGAACGAAGAAATTCGCTTCCGCCTGCGAGCATGCGCACAACACGCCAGCCGACACTTCCCGCTGCTCCTCAGACCTTCCCGGAGAACATGATCGAAGTGATGTGGGTACGCGTGCCTATCTTGCTACGACGTTACTCAATGGTGCTGTCGGAGGCATGGCATGATGGTATCTATTTAACCGCCTGGCCCTGGTTATCATTGATCACGCCCACGCTTATCTTTCTCTTTGGCCTCTTGCAAGGAAGCTTTCACTGGAGTTTTGGGATTCAGGACTCCTATATGGGAAGCGAGACCTTTACCGGCTCATTACCACTCCTGCTCATTGCCGCCTGTGTAGGAGCCTTCAGTGCTCAATTTGGATTGCTCCTCACGCTAGGATTTGCACTGGGAGATTTCTTTGTCACAGGCCCCCAGGTATCAACGTATCTGTATACCGACAATCCACTGAGCGCCTTTCTTTTCCTACGGATACCACTGCTCGTCACTTACGTCTTATTTTTCTTGTTAACCGTCATGCCGACGCTGACAGCCAAATTCCTTCTACTGAGCCTGCGCCCTTTCCTCAAGAGCCGACAGATTGCTCTCGTATGGATACGTGTAGGACTCACAGCTATATTACAGGGAGCGCTCGTCTATGCCTGGACATTATCGGTCCCCCTCTACATCAGAATCCTCTGGAGCTGGACCAACTCATCTCCACCGTTATCGGCGACCTACTATCCTCAATCGCTGAAAAGCCTGATCATCGGAGTTGCGGTCATCGCCTGCGTCATCAGAGGCATCAGCGCTTATCGGGTAGAACAAGAGCCGCCGCTGAAGCAGCGGATCGGACGTCTTATGACAGGACTGTATCAAGCCGACCTCCGACCGGCTTTTACACGCCGCCTGCCACTCATCGCCAGAGCGCTTTTGCTGGCCGCTGCTATGACGCTACTCTTCTCGGCCTTTATCGGTTCACTCATCGAGGTAGTTATCATCTTCACCTTCCTGGCGCTGATCTTGCTGGCACGGATGGTCTGGCTTCCGCGCCTGACATTCTGGTCCGCCTGGACACGTCTCGTCACCAAAATTCCGCTGCTTGTACGCCTGATCATAGGTGTTTTCATATCCTATCTGTTAGGACAATTTCTGCTCACAGCGGCGCCAAACCTGCCCACGCTATCGGATACGAATAGCGGTACATTTCTCTGGTTACTGATAGGTGTCTGCTTATCGCTACTCGTTTTTAGTGTGTTAGTGCCGCAGGTAACAGCGTCTCAGGACAGGACTCCTGCGCCTGGTAGACAGTCGGAAGGAATATAAGTATGCTCGGAAGACGTGTACGACAGGGACTCGCCGGGGCTGTGCTACTGATCCTCTTGACGATAGCCACCTCTCTCCCTGCGCGAGCCGATAACTGCGGCAGCCTCTCTGACTGCTTTGGGACTACAGGAGCCGCGATCGCAGCTCTGGTTGCCGTCGCCATCCTGGCAGGAATTCTGGCGGTAGCACTGCCAGCTCTACTGGCCGCCGCTGCTGAAGCCGCTGCCATCGAAGCTGCTGAAGCTGCTGCACTGGCTGCCGCCGAAGCCGAGGCCGCCGCCGCTGCTGAAGCCGCTGCCGCCGAGACTGCCGCCGCTGAAGCTGCCGCCGCCGAAGCCGCTGAGGCTGAAGCTGCCGCTGCTGAGGCATCAGAGACGGCAGAAGCATCAGAAGCCGCAGAGGGTTCGCAAAGCGCGGAAGCTGAGAGCAACTTTGCCGATGAACAAAAGCTAACCGATCACTATGAAAAGCATGGAGACGAGTTCGGCGATATCTCTCAGGATCAATATCTCCAGGACGCTCGCAAGCTGACCAATGGTGGCGATGATATCAGCCAATTTACCCGCCCGAACGGCGACACGATGTATTATAATCCAACCACCAATGAATTTGGCGTCAAGACCGCTGACGGCATCATTCGCACCTATTTTAAACCAACAGATGGCCTGGATTATTGGATCAGTCAGGTCACAAAATTTGGCGGGACGCCTTAAACAAATGAAGCAAATACTATTCTTGAGGAGATCAATCTTTCATGAACAACAATAACACATTCCCGCTGGCACCCGACGAGAGCCGTTTTGTAGAATCGATCCTCGCGCCACTCTCTGCTCGTGCCAAACGTCAACTCACACTGGACGCATTGCTCAAAAAATGGAACAAGTTCGTGGATCAGGTAACCCAGGGCTACGACGATTCTATCTATGAATATACAAATGATCTGAGCACCCGAGATACCCTGGAACAGATCATCCAACAAGCGCCGCAGCCTCTAAGTGAGCGCTTGCACAGTGTTGTCTACGCGATTGATCGCCGCTTCATCGAGCAGACAACCGAGCTACAGAAATCCCTGGGCACCGCTCAGCATCCCTGGTGGTTCCGCATTCCCAGAAATCTCAGCGACGAGCTACGCTCCGACCTGCACTCCGAAGGGATCATTCAATGAATCAGAGAACACGATAGCGAGTCAGTAGCGGGATAATCTCCGTCTGATAAAAATCGGGCTTCTCCTGTTCAAACCAGGAAAGTGCTCGGAGCAGCAGCGGAGGTAATCCCTCGGAGAGAGCTTTTTCTATCGCAGCCCGGGCAGCAGGATACTGCTCCTGAGAGATAGCGATCATGGCCTGCCAGAAATAGACATGCCAGACATAATTATACGTGTCCTCCAGTTTTAACATATTCGTATGCTCCAAAAGAGCCTGCGCCGCCTCAAAGTATCCACGGAGCCACAATTCCACGGCTCGGCAGAGCGATGCCCAGAAAGATTGAGGCTTCTGGGCTACAACAACGGCCAGACGCTCGATGATATCCTCAACTGGCGGTCGCTTCTCTATGTCTAACCAGAGCAGCATCCAGCCGGGACGGGGATCGCCTGCATTCAGGACAAAACATTGCTCAAAATCAGCATACGCATGCGCATGATCTTGTAGCCAGAGATATGTCAGGCCACGCCAGAAATACACCCAGCGATATTTTGGCTCGATCTCGATCACGCGACTAAAATCCTGAAGAGCCAGAGGATAATTTTTACACAAAATATGGATTTGCCCGCGACCAGTATAAGCCCAGGTATAATTTGGTCGATATTTCAACGCCTCACCATAATCCGCCAGCGCCTCCTGATACATCCCCAGGCTTCGGTAGGCGCTACCACGATTCGAGTAGCCACGGGCGTAGGTCGGATACAGTTCAATCGTATGATTATAATCTTCGATCGCTTTCTGATACTCTCCCAACCGTTTGTAGGCAAAGCCACGCTTGCGATAAATATAGGCGAAAAGTTCGGCCGAAAATGATGGTTCATTGGCGACAGCATTCAAAACATTATCTGCGGCCGTCAGTAGCGCCTCCCAGGGAACGGTCGGCGTATCAGCTTCAATATAGGCCAGCAAGAGCTCGATCGAGTGCCGCGCTCCTGGTCCTAGAAGATTATGTGGCTGATCCTGAATTAATTTGTATAAAAAGCGGATCATCTCTTCTATCTGATGTGTATATTCATAGGCGCGTAGAATCAGATCGACCGCCTCCCAATGGCTGGCGGTATCGGGTAGCAAAAAGAGCTGATAGACGACAGCTAAAGCCAGTTCGAGCCACTCATCCAGGCGATAGACAGATCTCATTTGCTCGATATGCGATACATTAGGCGTATAGCGATCCTCCTGCAAAGTCGCCAACTGCTCTTTATAGTAGGCGGCGAGAATTTTCCTGGTCGCATAATAGTCTTTGCGGGAGCGCTGATGAAGATGGCGACAGAAAAGCGCCTGCACGAGATCGTGATAGCTATGCCGCCCATCGAGCGGACTCGTGCGGATAAATGGCAGGTCAATCAGCCACTGATAGAGGTTAGCACGTTCCGCCACATTGACATAAGGAAACACCTCAATATCATCCATCGTAAAGGGACGCGAGAGCAGAGCGGCATCCAGCGCCAACTGACGCTTGACTCCTTCATGCTCTGGTATCCAGCGCAAGAAATTGATCACGACGTCTTTGGTGGGATCGATCTTTCCCAGCGGATTCGAGGTCAGCAAGGCGAGGTAGAGTGGAAGTCCTCCTGAGAGTTGCTGGATCGTGGCCACTTGATCAGCATCGGTGATGCCTTGCCTGGCCAGATAGGCACGCGTCTCGTCGGCCGTAAAGCTATCCAGAGGGATCGAGTAGATACTCTGGCTCGCCAGATAGGGCAACCAGGGCTTTAAGCCATCGGGAGTCGAATGCTCAATACCATCGCGTCCCGCCGTGACCAGCACCACATTATTACTGATGTTCGCCTCAAGAAAATAGTCAAGCAGCCAGGGAGCAGCCACAGAGGCGAGTTGTTCAAAGGTATCAAAAAACAGAAAGATGCGGCGCTGACGCTTTGCCCCGGTCACACTGGAGATCACCTGAGCATCGGTCAGGCGATTCAGCTCTTCCACAAACGCCGTAGTCAGGTCATCGATAGGATTTTCCAGCCGCTCTTTATCCTTGCTCACCTGGTTCGATTGATACTTTGCGATAAGATATTCGGTCGTTGACGCGACTCCCTCGCGCAGCAGCGGACCAACCAGCGGCACACCTTCAATCGTGGCCCCCGTCAGATCAGGAGCCTTGCGCAAAACGACATCCTGTAACGTCTCCGGCTCCGCCTGGACCTTGCGCAACGCCTCCTTATAACGCTTGAATGTTTTCTCAAAGCTCCCCATCATATGCAATTGATCAGCCAACTTCCCCATCAGATCTGCGGGAGTAAACTGTCGCTCATCGACAATCGCCGTCAAGCAATAATCCTTGAAAGCATCGGTATGTATCTCCGTGATCAAGCGTGTGAGCAACGTCGACTTGCCCACACCGCCTTGACCCGAAATAGAGATAATATTATACTGAGGCTCTTCCGGTTCAACAATATGTTGAAGAAAAAAAAGCAGCTCATCTTCTCGTCCGATAAAGAGCTTCTGAACATCATGAGAAACCTGGGAACTGTTTCTCTTAATAAACGGCATAGATTGCTCCTGGCGCGGGAAAGTCAAGATAACAAATAAAGCTCTGCATGAGCAGTATATGTTTATTTCCCCGAGGCGTCAACCGAGAGTTTGAGTACCTTTTCAGCGTTCAGATGAGCAATCTTCTCCTTGTCAGCAGGACTGATCGGCGCATCCTCAAGAAATTTCCTGGCTTCCTCCCCTGCACCGTACGGATAATCGACGGCATACATGATGCGGTCCGCCCCCATAATCTGAAGTGTGAGCAAGAATGGCGGCACGGTGAACAGGCCGCCAGGCGTCACATAAAAATTTTGTGCGAAGTAGTCCGCAACGGATCGCTGTAAGCGTTGCGCAGGAGGGAGAGCCTCCATCACAAGAGTCGTGCGCGCAAGATAGAACGGGATCATTTCTCCCCAGTGGCCGAGAATGATCTGGAGCTTCGGATACCTATCAAACACGCCTGCCACGATCATACGTAACGCATGGATACCTGTTTCCATATGCCAGCCCCAGCCACCAGTCGCCAGAGCAATGCTGATGGCAGGATCAAGCCCCGCATAGTACGCATCTTGTACGGCTTTCGATGGCACGGTGGGATGAATGTAGAGTGGGACGTCCAGTGCTTCCGCCATTTCCAGCAGCGGACGAAAAGCGGGATCGTCGAGAAAGCGTTCGCCCGTGCGTCCATTGATCAATGCCCCCTTGAAGCCAAGGACGCGAACCGTTCGCTCTAGCTCTTGCGCCGCAGCTTCGGGATCGGGTGTTGGCAAGGTTGCAAAACCAGCAAAGCGATCTGGATGTGCTTTGACAGCTGCCGCAAGCTGGTCATTAGTATCTCTGGCAAGCGGCACGGCATCCGCCGCTGGAAGGATCTGCACGCCTGGGGTGGTGTGTGAAAGGACCTGGACATCAATGCCAGTCTTGTCCATATCTTGCAAACGTCCTTCTCCAAGATCGGCCAGTTGACTGGAGAGAGAAGCAGGGAACGTCAGAGCCTGTTGAACTTGCGGGCCGGATACCAGTTTCTCTACAGCCTCCTTGATTGCTATCGTTTGGAAGTGTTCTTCAAGTGCAATGATTTTCATCCGGATTCCCATAGGAAATGATCCTTTCTTTTGACGCGATTAGCGTAGACATCGGGCGCAAGACCATTGAATCCAACTCAATCGGAGGGAGTTTCAAATGGATATGAAATGCTCTCCCAAATTGCCTGTATCGTTCTTGTATGATCCTCAGACGTGATTCATGCCGGTAGAGTATCAATCTTCCCATTCTCTCAAGAGTCGGATCGTTCTTTGCAGAGTGTCATCAAATCCCTGGACGCCTGAGCTCGGTTGCAACCAGGCAATCAGAGCGGTGTGCCAGATCTCTCTGAGAGCAACAAATGTAGGAATACTTGCCAGATCAATCTCGCTGATGGGTCGTTTCTCGGTGTATCCCTTGAGAAACGCCTGCCAGAGAAGATCGCCCGGGTCCAACTTGTAAAAGCCTTCGCACCAGCGCATAATGGCAAGATCATACGCACGCCAGCCTGTGGCACAGCAATCGAAGTCAAAGAAGGTAATGCGCCGGTCATTGTCAATATGATCGTTGAGCATATGACAATCTCCATGACACACACCCCAGTCCAGTCCTTGCTGCGCAAATTGCCGCACACGAGAGCGTAGACGCTCAGACAGATCCAGCACATAGCGCCAATCGTCTGCTGAACAGGTCTGGAGCGGCTCGATTGTCTGAAGCGACCAATCGATGAGATAGGCAAGATCAAGCGGAGCGCGTACATGTATGCTGATAACATGATCTGCGGCATTGTGGAGGTCAGCGATGGCTCTGCCATGATAGTAGCTATCGGTAGCATCATGACGATCCAGCGCTTCTCCGGGCGCGTATGTAAACAGGACAACGTGCCTTATCCCTTCAGGAGCCTGAAGAGTACACACATATTCTCCATCGCGCTGCGCCACGGGTACGGATACAGGGAGACCTGTTTGCTCCAACTGGATCAAGACCTCTAGTTCGTAGAGGACATCAGAGAGCGTACGCCAGCCCGCCTGATATGCTCTCAAGATATATTTTGCCCCGGACGTCTGAACCAGATAACTGTCATTGACGCCACGTGCCAGAAAGATACAGCGCACCTGGTTTCCCAGATCGTAGCGTGGAAGAATCTCAGCGAGTAATGCAGGCACTGAGAGGATTGAGGATGTGACAGGAAAAGGACGTGTCTGGCTCGTACCTTCTGAGATGCCATAAGTGATATGCGACAAGATGATTTCTCCTTACAATTTGATTGTTTATTGTAATAGTAGAAGTATGTGTATAAATCATAAGCGCCTCCCTCTGGTGTCCTGTCGCAACACCTATATGCATATTAATAGGTTTAACGGTGTAAAAAAGCCGTCGGACTCTAAATATACCACAAAATACATTTTAGTGAGTAATTTGATTTGCCACGAAACTACGCTTATAATACAATCTGGCACTGACACAACCAAGAGAAGTTACAGCACCTCACAAAGGAGTTCATCGATGCACACACGAGAAGAGATCTTGCACGCGCTCGCCGAAG
Source organism: Dictyobacter sp. Z7_2 (assembly GCF_057551105.1). Taxonomy (NCBI): domain Bacteria; kingdom Bacillati; phylum Chloroflexota; class Ktedonobacteria; order Ktedonobacterales; family Dictyobacteraceae; genus Dictyobacter; species Dictyobacter sp. Z7_2. The sequence goes on along the minus strand of NZ_BAAJPE010000002.1, from coordinate 5,081,385 downwards.
AGCATGAAACACTGTTAGCTCGTTATCGAGCTTTTACGCCAGAAGAGCTTGACACGATCTGTACCGAGAGCGAAGATCCTGATGGAGCTCCGTGGCGTCCCAAGGACCATCTGGCCCACCTCACCCTGATCGAGCAATCCTTTCAGAAGATGATCAAGCGAGCACTCAACGGAGCTGAAGATCCTGTCGGTTTTAGTCGTCTGGGAGCGAAAAACAAAGGGGAGGTGATGGCCTGGATACATCATCAGAACCAGAAGTATGTCGATGCTCATCGCGACGACGATATGGCGACACGACTGGCTAATCTTGAGCAAGCCCGCCAGGAAACCTTATCCCTGCTGGCGCAGCTCAGCGACGAACAACTCGGCGAGCCAGTTGCCGGCGCCCCCTGGAACGACGGCACGATTGGAGGAGTCCTCATCACCAACGCTCATCACGAGAGCCAGCATCTCAATTGGATTGAAAAAGGACTCCAGGCCACACAGCAGTCTTAACGCCGTCGTCAGGCTGTGACTTCGATCATATCGTTATGCTGGCGTCGCGCCAAAAACCGCGCCAGCAGCGGCAAGGCACAGCTGACAATCAGGATCACAACGATTACATACAGAGCCGTATGATAATCCATGTTGGAGATCAGAATCGGACCCACGATGCCGCCGGCGCTCCAGGCCGTCAACATTGCGCCATAAATCATGCCTGAATTCTTCGAGCCAAAGAAATCGGCCGCAAAGGCGGGCATCGTCCCAAATCCTCCCCCATAGCAGAGACCAATCAGAGCCCCTGGAATGAGCAAGAGGGCAAAGCCGCCAGCACCAATCTGCGCCAGGAAGAAAAAGGCCAGAATTTGCACGACGAAGATCAAGAGAAAGGTAAACGGACGACCAATTATGTCAGAGAGCCACGCCCACAGCAAGCGTCCCAGGCCATTAAAGATCGAAATGATGCTAACAAAGAGGGCTGCGGTACCCGGCTCGACAGCAGTAAACTTCTGTGCCAGCGGCGAGGCCACGGCGATCAAAGCGGCCCCGGCGGTGACATTGAGGGCCAGGATCAGCCAGAGCACATACCAGCGCGGCTCGCGCAGCGCTTCTGACAGAGTATAATCGCGATCGGAACGTATCGCCTGATCAGTTGCAGACGGTGTCCAACCAGTTGGAGCGTAGCCATCGGGGGCTTTCCGGAAGAACTGTGCCGCGCCAGCGACCACGACCAGATAGATGATGCCTAAGTAGGTAAATGTCGATGCAACGCCCAGCGATTTCGGACTGAGCAGTGACGGGACCGTCTGTGCGATCAACAATGCGCCCAGACCAAATCCAGCGACGGCCAGGCCGGTGATAAAGCCGCGACGATCAGGGAACCAGCGCAGCAGCATCGCCAGCGGGACAATGTACGCCAATCCAATACCAATACCGCCGATCACTCCATAGGTGAGATACAGGACATAGACATTATGCGCAGGCAAGGTGATCCCCGCCAGGATAATACCCAGTCCATAGAGGACTCCTCCAGCGGTAGCGATGATTCTGGGACCGTAGCGATTCTGGAGATATCCTCCAAAGGCAGCGGTGATGCCAAGAGCCAACAACGTAATCGAAAATGTCAGACTAATCGGCGCCAGTTGCGCTGCGGTGACATTTGCCGCCGCCACGCCATCAAATAGCGCCGCGATTGGCTTGGAGAACACACTCCAGGCGTAAACAGAGCCAAGAGCGAGCTGCAAAACAAAGGCAGCCAACGCAATCAGCCAACGATTCGGAAGTGTTGTGGTACCAACAGATGAACTGCTCATAAACAATTCTCCCATACATTCGGATACACTTCAGCCAGACAACAGCCGTTTGTACACCTCGACAACAGACTTTATCAGCCAGGCTGTGACCTACCACATAACGCCGTGATAGTAAGCTTCCTCTCACAGCAAGTATACCGAATATACGTGAAAAAGAGAAGTTTAGCGCTCGAAGATCTCCACAGCTTCAGCGGCGGTCGGGACCGTCAGCACATTCTCCGCCGCAAACTCCTGTGCCTGCGGATTGCCACTCGCTCGAATGATCGCCGCCGCCGCCGCCAGATCATAGTCTGTGCGTCGGAACTCATAGCCATCGGGACTCAGCAAGAGCCAATACGCGCCCGGCTGATCGGCAAAAGGCATCCCGACGCTTCCCGCGTTCACAATCCGCAGATCGCCAATCCGACGCTCAAACTGGATATGCGTATGTCCACAGACCACAATATCCTGCGTAACACCAGAAAAGATCTCAGCCAGACGCTCATCGGCGGTAGAAGGAGTAAAAATCTCCTCATCGTTACGCACAGTCGCATGGCAAAACAGGAGACGTCCCAATCCAGCCAACTCCACCGCAAACTGCTCCGGCAAAGCCCCCAGGAAATCGCGTTGAGAGCGTGTCAACTGTCCAGCCACCCAACGCGCCTCCTTAATCACCTCCTCCGACGTATCTGCACCGAACGCCAGCCCATCAAAAGCCATCACAACCTCTCGATCTCCATTGCCACGGATAAAGCGTACCCGCTCACCGATCTGCATGAGACGCTCCAACGTCTGCGCCGGCAACGGACCAGAAATAATATCGCCTCCAACCACAATCAGATCAGGTTGTATCTCATCCAACGTGGTTAATACCGCATCCAGCGCCGGCAAATTCCCATGGATGTCATAAAGTGCAGCGATCTTCATCTTTACTCCTAAAATTGTTTTTATATATTTAGCATACAATACAATCAGAGATGGAAAATACGCTCCCCCACGAAACAAACGTGCACCAACGTAGCGCCGTGGTCTTGTGCCCGGCGACCAGTTCACACACGTAAAAGATCAATATCAGCCCCCGTATGCACAATTGCATTTCATTTCGATCAAGAATAACAGATTGAAAAAATTGAACGTTTCGTACGTCACGAGGCCGCCGGGCACAAGACCACGGCGCTACTTTTTAAAAGATATTGCCCGATGCCAGCTTCCCCTGTGGATCTAGCACTTGCTTGACAGCCTGCATCTGCCGGATGCCTTGTTCTCCATAGAGTTCTTTGAGGAGAGCTTGCTTGATAGGATTCCGTCCGACGCCATGTTCGGCCAGAGGCGAGCCTCCGAGGGCGATCACGGCTCGTCCGCAGTCGAAGATCAGGTCGCGAGCGGCCTGGACATCCTCAAAAGTGTGGGGCAGGAGGTTGGGATGCATATTGCCATCGGAGATATGTCCCCAGATCGCGTAGTCGAGTCCACGGGACGCGAAGCCAGTGCGAAAGATCCGCATCATAGCGTCTAGATGCTCAAAGGGGACGATCATGTCGGCGGCCATCTTGGTGATGCCGGGATTGATCTCGCGCTGACCCCGCAGGACGTGCGCATTGACTCCAATCGGGACAGCTTCGCGTAGCGCATAGACCTGCTCAATGCGCTGCTGCTCTTGAGGCAGGATCAATTCCGTCTCATCGAGGAGATCGTGCGCGTCGAGGAGGCGTACCAGCTGGACGAGAGGCACATCGGGAGCATCGGACTCAAAAGCCAGTGCGATATCATCGTAGGCGCGCTCGACCTGCTCCGAACGCAGCTCAAGCTGGATCAGTAGCAGCGTCTGGATATCAGGCTTCAAGAAGACATTATTGCGCTTTTCACGGAGATCTGTGCGCAGGAGCTCCAACGAGCGGGCATCAATATACTCGATAGCGCTGATATCTAATCCGTGCACATTGCCAGCCAGCCGCGTAGTGAGCGAGAGGTCGCGCAGCTGCCCGGTGAGTGCAAGTGCCTGCTCCTCTGAAGCGCAGGGAACCAGCGCGAGACAGATCTCAGGCTTAGGAGCCACCACCTGGAGGGTCGCTTCAGTGATCACGCCCAGCGTCCCTTCCGAGCCGATAAAGAGATCGATGAGATCCATCTGTGGAGCCGCATAGTAGCCCGCCGAACATTTTGCCACCCCAGGCATCTGATAGCTCGGGATGGACAAACGCATACTACCAGTCAAGCCGACCAGCTCAAAATAGCCATCGGGATGTGCCAGACACTGTCCCCGCTCAAGATCGAGAACCTCTCCAGAGGCCAGCACGACGGTCAGAGCCTGGACCCAGGAACGCGTAGTACCATATTTAAAGGTAGCAGGGCCTGCTGCGTTGGTAGCGATAACGCCTCCCACGCTGGCTCCATTGTAGGATGGCACCGGCGGGTAATATTTGTTCTCCAGCGCCAGAGCTTCCTGGAGAGCTTTCAGCGAGATACCTGTCTGGACGCGTACGCTCTCTGCTCGCAAATCCAGGATACGGTTCAGTCGCTCCAGACTGAGCACCACCTCGCCACGCGGAGTAGCGCCTCCCGTGAGCGAGGACTGGGCTCCGATCGGTAAAATCTTGTCGTAACGCTGCAAGATGGTCGCAATCTCCGCCTCATTGCGAGGACGCACCAGACCAGCGGCCTTACCGCCCGGATAGTTGGCGGCGTCGCGCTCGACGGCTTCAAGCTCTGCGATGTCGGTGAGGATTTCCATGGGTTCAGCGACGCTTCCATGCGGTGCTCGCGTTTGTATTCGATACATGACAGTTTTTCTACTTGCTCTACTTCTACTATTTCTACTGCTGGTAATGACTATGCCTGGATTATTTCGCTTCGTGTGTCTGACTGCTATACGTGCTCTCAAAAATGCGATCCGCATTATTAGCCTCGAAGCCTTCGCGGCGATGCTCGCGCCGCAGCAGATAACGTGGCATCTGTGCAAAAGCATCCAGAGGACGACGCTCAGCAAACTCGACATACGATCCTGCGATAGCATGCTCTTCATCGCCAGCAAAGCGTGCCGAAACCATCTCGGCAACCGTCGCACTTTGCAGCAACTTGCCATCCGGACTCGTTTTCACTTTTCCACCAGCATCGTTGAGCGTAAAATGATGTCGCTCAAGGAAAGCATTGAAACTGGCAATCGTATCATAGCCATCTGGCAGATTATGCACCGCGATCGTGAAGTGATTGAGATAGTAGCGATTGTAGATAACCCAGGCTGCATACTCGCTCTCGGCCTGCAAAAATTGATAATCGCTCCATGTCGGCAAGCGCCACAGCGCATGATGGAGAAAGGAATCTACCTGCCCAGCATCATCGAGATCAAGCGCATCGACAGGATCAGCCTTCACCTCATCGGTATAGGAATGGATGATGTGCTGAGCCTCGGGAGTCAGATCAGAGACCCGCAGCTCGCTCAGAAAGAGACGTGGGAGATCAGGCCGGGGCGGATGATACCAGAAAGCGTCCAATTTCTTCTCAGGAAAATCATAGGCATCGCGCCTCTCGTACCCATAGTGTAGAAAGATCTTCTCCAACGACTGAATCCCAAGATGTTCCACCCCCAACGTACGAAAGGCGATATGATCATTCTCAGCTTCATCCGCATTAGCGATAATCCCCTCCTGCGTCATCGCCTCCAGGATCATTGCTACATTCGGTACCCGCTGCTGATAACGCCTCATCAGGCCAGCCAGCACCTGCTGCAAGACCTCAAAGTGGGTCACAGCTATCTGCGATTCACGCATTACATCTTCTCCTTTCACCAACCAGACAAAAATAGAGCCTCTGCTTGCCCCTTCAATAATCCTACCACAAAGTTGTAGTGGACGTTTGCATCCAGACTATAAGCTCATTTCCTCTTGTGTTACTGGTTTGCAATGTACTACAATACGAGATGATATAGCGAAATACTCACATATAACAATTATTCGGATTAGCATCACAAAAAGAAAATGCAGGGAAACACCCGCTATAGCAATCGTAATGACTGGCGGGTATCTGATGAATTTTTCAATAAAGGAGTTCAACTTTGTCCGAAAATGAGACGCTCTCGGATGGGAGTACGTACGTGATTGATGCTGAAAATGCCGCCGAGATGGCCCGTCTAATGACTTTAGCTGCTCAAATATCGGAAGACATGGGAAGCTTATTTCCGCCTCAGCTCGACCTATCGGCGTCCCATGACATACTCGACCTGGCCTGCGGCCCCGGTCAATGGGTCCGAGACGTGGCCAGATCGCATCCGCAGATGCGGGTCACGGGAGGAGACATCAGCCATCTGATGATTGCCTACGCCTCGACTCTGATCAGCGATCTCCCCAATGCACACTTCCAGCTCATGAACGTCCGACATCCTCTCGACTTCCCCGACCACAGCTTCGACTTTATCCAGGCGCGACTTATCACAGCCTTCATGCTCACCAGAGAATGGCCAGCTCTGATCAACGAGTGCTACAGAGTCCTGCGGCCAGGCGGGATGCTCTGTCTGATCGAAGGTGAAACCTGCGGGATCAGCAACAGTGCTGCGCTTGAGCAGTTGAACGCGTTAATCGCTCGTGCCATGCGACGAACGGGACACTGCTTTTCGCCTGAGGGCAATATGTTTGGTATCACGGCGGTCCTACCACGCCTGCTTGAGAATCGAGGCTTCAAGCAAATCACCCAGAGAGCCTTTGCGCTCAATTTTTCGGCTGGTCACAAAGGCAACGAGGCTATGTACAACAATCACAAAACAGGATTAAAGCTTGTCCAGCCCTTTCTGATTCAATGTGAAGTCACCACACAGAAGGAAGTTGATATCCTCTACGAGCGAGCGCTCTATGATATGCAATCTCCTGATTTCTGCGGGCAATTATTTTATCTGGCCGTCTCGGGTCAAAAACGTTGAGCGCTTCATATCAATCGGAATAAATGCAACACGACAATGAGAAAGGAATCTACATGTCCAGGCACGAATCTCCAACGAAGACAAATACCTATATTATTGACGCGGAAAATGCCGCCGAGATGGCTCGTTTGGTGACGCTGGCCGCTCAAATCTCAGAAAACATGGGAATCTTATTTCCGCCTCATCTTGATCCATCATCGTTTCAGAGCGTACTCGACATCGCCTGCGGCCCCGGTCAATGGGTCCGCGATGTGGCGCAGAGCTATCCACATATCCAGGCAACCGGTGGCGACATCAGTCAATTGATGATTGTCTACGCTTCGTCGCTCATCGCAGAGCTCCCCAACGCCCACTTCCTGAATATGGATGTGCAGAAACCTCTTCCTTTCCCGGATCAAAGTTTCGATTTTGTGCAGGCGCGGCTCCTGACAGCCTTCATGCACACCACGCAGTGGCCTCGGCTGATCGATGAATGCCGTAGAATTTTACGGCCCGGAGGCACGCTCTGCCTGATCGAATGCGAAAACATCGGAACCAGTAATAGTGCGGCTCTTGAACAGTTTAACGCGCTACTGGTCCGTGCGATGCGCTACGCGGGACATTGTTTCGCGCCCGAGGGCAATATGTTCGGCATCACGCCACTCTTACCACGCCTGCTCCAACAGCAGGGCTTTCAACACATTGAGCAGCGTGCCTATGCGCTCAATTTTTCGGCCGGCCGTCCGGCCAATGCCGCATTATACGCCAACGACAAAACGGCCATGAAGCTCGTCCAACCATTTCTCTTGCAACGGCAGGTCACAACGCAGGAAGAAATCGACATTATTTATGAGCGTGCCCTGCAGGACATGCTCACACCCGACTTTTGTGGGCAATGGTTTTATCTGGCCGCCTCGGGTCAAAAAGCATGAAGAGCCCTCGTCACCAGACTGAGGCAACGAGAAAGGAGTCGACGATGTCCGAACACGATACGCAACAAGAGACGACCTACTTTGTGGATGCTGAAAATGCGGCTGAGATGGCTCGTCTCATACTGCAAGCAACGCTCATTACTGATGATATGGGAGGTTTATTCCCACCTCAGATCGACCCATCCAACCTCCGGGATGTACTTGACATCGCCTGTGGCCCCGGTCAATGGGTTCGTGACGTCGCCCAGAGCTATCCACACATCCAGGCGACAGGCGGTGACATCAGTCAATTGATGATCGCCTATGCCTCGTCGCTCGTCACTGAGCTCCCCAACGCCCATTTTTTGAATATGAATGTGCAGCAAGGCCTGCCTTTTCCCGATCACAGCTTCGACTTTGTCCAGGCCCGCCTCATCACCGCCTTTATGCGCACTTCTGACTGGCCCGACTTGCTACGTGAATGCCGAAGAGTCCTGCGTCCCGGCGGCACCCTCTGCCTGATCGAAGGCGAAAACTTTGGCACCAGTACCAGCGCGGCACTCGAACAGTATAACGCATTGATTGTACGTGCGATGCGCTACGCGGGACATTGTTTCGCCCCCGAAGGGAATATGTTCGGCATCACGCCACTCTTACCGCGCCTGCTCCAGCAGCAGGGCTTTGAGCAGATCAAGCAACGCGCCTTTGCCTTCAACTTTTCGGCCGGCACAAAAGCCCATCAAGCATCCTACAGTAACAACAAAACAGCGCTCAAGCTCCTCCAACCCTTTCTCATCCATTGGAAAGTCACCACGCAACCAGAGGTGACTTTCCTCTACGAACGCATGCTTCAGGAATTACAAACGCCTGATTTTTGCGCACAACTCTTTTATCTATCCGCCACCGGTCAAAAACCAGGATGATGAAGAGTGGATTGAAGCCATCGCCAGGCTGTTGCTTGCTCAATCCATCGATAGGATACAGCGCTAGCGCTTTGGAGGATCAGTCCATTTTAAGCTACGTGGAGGCGGGATATATCCCGCCAGACTATCCAGCAGATCGGATGCTTTCTCAGCATGCAGAAGCAGCTCAACATGCTGAGGACGCATAAAACCTTCAGCCATGGTGTGCTGGAGCAGTGCCAGCAAGGGATCAAAATATCCTGCGACATTGAGAAGTCCAATCGGCTTCTGATGGATACCAAGTTGTGCCCATGTCAGCGTCTCAAACAACTCATCATAGGTCCCCAGACCACCGGGCAGAGCCACAAAACCATCGGCAAGATCTACCATCATGGCCTTACGCTCGTGCATATTGGCCACCTCGTACAGAGTGGTCAGACCTTGATGAGCGATCTCCTGAGGAAACAGAGCGCGAGGCATCACGCCAATGACCTCTCCACCCGCAGCCAGTACAGCATCAGCGATCGTCCCCATCAATCCAACTTGACCGCCGCCATAGACTAATCCCAGGCCACGCGTCACTAACGCCTCACCCAAGGACTGAGCAGCGAGCTGATATTCCCGACGTTCTCCGCTGTTCGAGCCAGCATAGACACAAATACGACGCATTAACAGTGCCTTTCCTACTAATACTATAAGAAAACGTACCCGGTAACTATTCGCCAGTCTGTCCATCGATCGCTTCGCGCATCAGATCGAGATGGCCGTTATGCCGAGCGGTCTCCTCAATCATGTGGATCACGATCCAGCGCAGCGATTGTTGCCGTCTCTCTCCACGTGCGATATCTTCAAGTGAAGATGCCGCGACAATCTCGCGTGAGCGCTCCACTTCGTTCCTGTAGAGCGTAAGAATGTCCGCGGTCGTCTCATGAGGCTCAATCCGAAAGTCGGCATCGGGATCTTTGTCAGTCCAGGGAAAAGATACGTCATCGTCTGCGAAATCTCGCTGGAACCAGGAGCGCTCGACATAGGCAAGATGCTTGACTACTCCTAGTAGCGTAAGTCCCGAGGGCGTCATCGTACGCCTCAGATCGCTATCGCTTACGCCATCAACTTTCCACAAGACCGTCTGCCGAAGATAGTCAAGGAAGGCCGTGAGCAACTCTCGCTCAGAGCCAACAGATGGCGGGTCAACTCGGTTGGATGTATCCATCACAATCCCTTTCCTATTATAGCCTTGAAAGGCAATCTGTCTATGCGACATAGATGCTGTCTCTCTGACGCATCTCACAGTAGCATAACACAGATATAGGCCAGAATTGATCCTGATGAATCCTGTAGCGTAGCCTTGAAGCAACTACTACTTTCTTCGCGCCTATCTCATAAGGTAATCAGCCCCTGACGCAGACCCAGGCGCACAGCATCGGTGCGGCTGACTGCTCCTAACTTGGTCGAGACGGAGGCCAGATGAAACTTTACGGTATGTTCGCTGATCTGTAGTTGACGAGCGATAAGTTTGTTGGGTAATCCCTGCCCCACCAATTCGAGCACTTCACGCTCGCGAGGAGTCAGTGCCTCTTCCATGGCGGTGAGGAGCGCGGGCTCTCTATGTCTTGGTCGATCCGAGAGTTGGCTGACGCGGCTGGTCGGGAGCACAACGAGTCCCTGGGCCGCGGCATGGACAGCGCTCTGAAGTTGGGCCGGAGTAGTGTCCAGTGGGACAATCCCCCAGGCCAGTAGTCCTGAGTTGGAGAGCAGGGGGAGGAGTGGCTCTGGTTTATCGGTCAGGATCACCACGGACATCTGCCTGGCTTGCGGAAGCGCATGGAGTAGCTCGTCCACCTGGATATCATCTGTCACAACGAAGACATCCGCCGTCAACGCATCTTCTGTCAGAAAGGTATGAGCATTCATCATACCGATCACCTGGATATCCGTCGCGTTCAAGAGTGTCTGCAGTCCGGCCTGACTCATTGGCGTGGGAGCAATTATAAGAACACGCATAGAAAATAATTCCTCTCATCGCTAGACAATGCTATACAATGAAGTCATATGACTGGAAAATATGACAGGACTTTGCTTTCATCTACAAAGTCCTGTCTTGCCAGATCATAGAGGTCGATCACCATCCGATGGTCTGGCTGCTAGATGCTCTCAGGCTGCCAGTTGTTGCGTCTGGGTTGAGATATCTGCGGTGAAGACGTTTTCTCCGCGCAGGATCGTCAAGGAGGCCGTATTGCCCGCTTGTCCCTGATTCAACAATTGGCGTACGCTACTGGCCGTGCTGACAGGTTTGCCCGCGACCGCCAGCAAGATGTCACCGATAAAGAGATCTTTCAGATGCTCCTTGCGTCCTGGGAGACCAGCAACCAGCAAGCCAGTCGTGCGTGCGGGCTGCAAGCTTTTACCGATCGCCTCCGGAATCTCGACGGGCAGCAACTCGATGCCAAGCGTGACGCGTCCTTTAGGAAGGTTAGCCAGCCAGGTACTCACCGCGCTGCTGGGGATCGAGACGGCCAGATCGCCACCAAAGATCATCGAATTGATGCCGACAACGTCACCATCGGCATTGAGAAGTGGTCCGCCAGAATTGCCCGGGGCCAGACCGACATCCGATTTGATGTACTGAATGCTGGCATGATTTCTCCGTTGGACGGTGCTCGTGCTATTCGCGATACCGGCCGTGATGACCCAGCGCTGTCCCCAGGGATGTCCAATGGCGAAGACCCATTCGCCGACGCGCAGCTTCGACGAATCCGCCAACGGCAAAGACGGAAAGTTCTCTCCCGAAATCTGGAGCAGAGCCAGATCTTGATCTGGATTGCGTTGCAAAACCTGCGCCGGCAGCGTCCGACCGTCGAAGAGAGAGACCTTCACCTGAGCGTCGTCCGAGGGGACAACGTGATTGTTGGTGATGATCTTCCCATCATCCTGCCAGATGACACCCGTGCCACCACCTCGTCCTTCGGTATACACCTGGACAATGCTTGGCTGCACACGCTTAAACAGTGCTGTCAGTTCAGACGAAAAGCTATCGGGAAGCGGGAAAGTCGTCTGCACATCGGGCTGAAGCGTATCTGTATCGGTACTAATAATATCTGTCATGATGAACTCCCTGTCTACTGACGCTGTCCTACCGTGACCTGAAGAGTCTGTAAGCTTCCGCCGCGAATCACCTGCACAGGCAGTGCCCTACCGACATTATCGCCGGTCAGGTGTGGCTGCAAATCTTCGGACTCATGTATCTCCTGATCGTTGAAGCCTACCAGGATATCTCCTACCAGCAAGCCACCCTTTTGCGCCGGGCTGTCGTTCTCAACGTGGACTATAAGAAGCCCGTGCTCCTGAGTACGTCCTGCACGCTGCGCATCTGGCAAGCGCACGAGCTGGCTGCTGAGCCCCAGATAGCCACGCTTGATATATCCCTGATGCGCCAGTGACTCGGCAATCTGCGCCGCCAACTTGATCGGGATAGCCAGCGCGACCCCATTGACCAATCCCGTTGTGAGCAAGCCCAGCACAGATCCATCAACATCGATCAGCGGACCTCCGGAGAAGCCTGGATAGGGAGTCGCATCGGTACGAATATAGCGCTCAAGCGTGATCCCGCGTCCAGTGCGCAGCGGACCTCCGATACTACTCACAATGCCCGAGCTCGCCATCGGACCCTCGTCGGAAGCACGTCCGACCGCCAGAGTCAGCTGGCCCACGCGAGCCTCCTGGCTGGCGGGCACAGCTGGTGTCAGGCCACCGGCGCTCACGCGCAGCAGCGCCAGGTCGCTCGCAGGATCACGGCCAACAAACTGAGCAGCCAGCGTCTTTTTATCAGGCGTCTGAATCGTCAGATCATCCTCGCGCTCAAGCACATGATCAGCCGTCAAAATCAGATCAGGCGCGTACACGATCCCGCTTCCAGGATGTCTCTGCCGCCCATTGACGACCACCAATGATGCACTGATACGCTCAACAGCGTCAGCCATCTGATCAGAAAGAGCACGTAGCAAGTGCCCCGCATTTTGTGTCTGTTCCACTACCATTGTTTTATCCTCAAGACCACTTCCGTGGCAATCATGTGAGACAACATCTTGTTCAAACGAATCTGTTAGCCATACTATATAACTCAGGCATACAGCCTCACATCAGTCATCTGGCTAGTCTTTCACCTGGATAAATGGTCAGGGTGGCATCACTGACAAAGAACGCTCCTATCCGACAACGCAGAAGAATATTACATCATATCATAGCACGAAACATGTATCTCTCTCATGACGTCAGGCAAAAGCAAATATTTGTGAAATCAAGCAGACAAAATCACATTCGTGCTGGTAATGACAATCAAATATGCCTATGGTATACTTCGTTCGTAGGAAACAAGCATTCAGCGTTGCGTTGCACAAATTTTGTCGCCAATAAAGCCATTGGTGACATGTCCCGGGAGAAAGGTGGTACAAAGAAGAGCCAGATACCCTCGTTGGGTTCCTATGCACAATCATCTCAAGCAATGAACCAAGCGCAAGGAGTTTCAATAGCTATGAATAATCAAATTCTGGCCAACACTACTTTTCTGGTATTAGGTATCGTCTGCTTTATCCTGGCTGTACGCGCTTTTTATGTCTATGCTCTCTCACAAAGCGATTTCCTCTTTGTCATCGGCCTTTCGATGGCTGATATCGGTGTCTCTGTGATTGTAGGATATTTACAGGATAGTCACGTAACATCCTGGAACGCTCATGTATCCTGGTATGTTGGAACGATTATTGGCATCTTTTTTCTCGTCGCGGGCTCCTGGGCACACTCACACACATCTATCCAGACGTTCAAGCGCTGGCTGATTATTTTCACGGCTATCTTCGTCATTGTCACCCTCTTGACTCCTCTTTATCCACCCTTTCCTAATCCATACATACCGGCAGCACTCAATATCATCCGCACCGGCATTGGACTCATCGGATTCCTCCACTATTTCGAGCTTTATCTCGACAAAAAGACACGCTTCACACTACTAATGTGTCTGGCCTTTCTGCTGATTGGAGGTGGCTTCGGTGTCCTGACACCTCAACTCTTCGATACCACGCTGGCCGCCTTTTTAACCCTGGGATATAGCTTACGCATTATCGGCTATAGTATTCTCTTAATCGCCTATTCGCTTAGTTAACGTCTTAGAGGGACGTCTCCTGCAATCCAGACAGACATCTGAGGCTATGGTATGATAGGCATATGATGCGATGTGAGCATATACACTGAAGTGAAAGGATGGCCATGTATGAGCGACCAACCAGCCAATGAGGCTCCTTCTTATGGATTGCAGCGACAGTTCCAGGTTTACATGCAAGGATTAACGGGGACACGTCCAGCGTTGCCCGTTGACACGACGCTTCTGGAGCAGGCAGCCAATGCGGCGATGAGTCCAGAGGCCAGCGGCTATCTCAATGGGATGACCGATAGTATGCGCGCAAATCTGGAGGCGTTTCGACGCTGGCGGATTGTGCCACGCATGCTCCGCAACGTTTCGCAGCGAGATCTAAGCATCCAGCTCTTTAACAAGAGATATTCCGCGCCGCTGCTACTTGCGCCGATCGGCGTCCAGTCGATTGTCCACGACGACGCGGAGCCGGGTGTCGGGCGTGCAGCGGCTTCGCTTGGCATCCCAATGATCATAAGCACCGCTTCGAGCTCCCCTCTGGAGCAGATCACACAGGGCATGGGCGAGAGTCCGCGCTGGTTCCAGCTCTATTGGAGCAAGAACCCAGACTTCAACGCCAGCGTCGTCGCACGCGCCGAGCGTGCAGGCTGCGAGGCAATCGTCGTGACGTTGGACACATTCATGCTGGCCTGGCGTCCCTACGATATCCAGAACGCCTACCTGCCATTTTTACTCGGCAAAGGACTCGGCAACTATCTCAGCGACCCAGCCTTTCGGCAGGCGCTCAAGCGTCCACCGGAAGAAGATCCGACAGCAGCCATCAACTACTTCGTCCAGATCTTCACCAATCCCAGCCTCACGTGGCAGGATCTTGCAATCCTGCGCCAGCAGACCAAACTCCCCATCCTGCTCAAAGGCATCCTGCATCCCGACGACGCCCGGCAAGCCATCGACGCAGGCATGGACGGTATTATCGTCTCCAACCACGGCGGACGCCAGGTCGAAGGAGCCATCGCAGCACTGGACGCCCTTCCCGGTATCGTCACAACAGTTGGCGGGCGCGTACCGATCCTTTTTGACAGCGGCATCCGCACCGCATCTGACGCCATCAAAGCCATCGCCCTTGGAGCCCGGGCGGTCCTGCTCGGACGCCCCTATATGTGGGGACTCGCTCTTGGAGGAGAGGCTGGCGTACGCGAAGTGCTCTCCAACTTCCTCGCCGACCTGGATCTAACACTCGGCCTCAGCGGACATGCATCGTTTGCCGAACTGGACATATCTATCTTAGCAGCAAACTCCTGACGCCATCCCGGTTGACAGGTGCCGCTTGCCGCTTGAAGGCCGCTTCACGCACCTGTCAACCAACATCTAAATTATTGCGTCGCTTGTGGCTCATCAGAAAGATGCAGAAGAATCTCCTCGGCCTCGTCTGCGGTCGTTGCATCGATCAGAGCATCAAACTCTGCCTGGAGGCGATTGATATCAGTGATGGTGTTGCTCCCTCCTTTGGCTCTCGGGATAATGTGCTCAATCTGCAATGGGGTGTCCTTGGCTCCACAGTAAGCACAGCTTCTCCCCCACTTCTCCAAAAGGTATTCTCGCGTTTCGTAGCCAGCCAGCGTGCCTTGCTGATACATCACCCCTGAGACGTCGGCGTTCTCCATCAATTGCAGGTCAAATTTCACCAATTCCAGACTGATAGCTGCGATCGGTGCATACCGTGCCAGACGACGTACCCAGGTGATCACGTTGGCGACCCTGCTCTCCAGGGATGGTGGAAGCCATCCTCGTTTCCTGTTCGTGCGATTAGTGAACCGTGAGGCTCTATACCTTGTTTTTCTCTGCCGACGTGATCGGCGCACCGCCCGATGAGCATCTAAAGCGGCCTTGATCTTCTGGCCGCGATGGGAGAGGTCGGCGGCAAACACGACGCTCCCGGTTGCATCGTTGACTATCGCAATGCCAGTGGTCTTGGAGCCTGGATCGATTTTGATACGCAATGGCTGCACCTCTGGCTCTTTGATCTCCATCTTGAGAATGATCACGAAAGGATAGCGCCTGTAGATAGCCGCTTTTCCCTCTTTGAGTAAGAGGCGCGCCCGCCCCGGATGAACCGGATCGAGGGGCTTCCTGGCGGTGTCTAGCACAAAAACGTTGGACATGGGTTCTTCTCCATTGCTCTTTGCAGAGCCTCTGCTGACGCAGGTGCATGTGTTCCTCGACAATGTTACCGGAGTGGTTTGACATGCAACACACTGGCTTTACCCTTTCTACCTGTTTAATGCTGCACCGTAGCGGATAAGGCTGGAAAGCACCCTATCGTACCTATTTCACTCGTAACGGAGCCTCTTGCGAGGCCAAGTCTGGTCAGGTGTGGGCCTATCGAAACAAGCCCCTAGCTTCAGCTATGGGGTACCTGACAACCTCCTCCACACTTCTACATTTCTTGCAGGTATACTGATACTATAACATCGCAGTATTGCCATGTACAGTGACAATTTATTCATGTAGTAAGCACCGCCAAGCCTGATTTTGATGAAAATAAAGCATGATTCATGTCAATAAGATGTCAGTTTATTCACAGAGAATCACAAATCCAGGGAGAGCAAACATGATCGACAGCACACGCCTGACAGCCATCTTGCAATTTCTTGAGACCATCGACCAGTTCAAAACGATATACCGAACAACGTATCTCGGTACACAGAGCCGACATGAAAATGATGCGGAACACACCTGGCACATGGCCATGTTCGCCTTGGTTTTGCACAGAGAAATGAGTGTCGAGATCGAGATCGAACATGCACTCAAATTAATCCTGACGCACGATCTGGTAGAAATATACGCTGGCGACACTCCTGCCTATGATGTGATTGGACATCTTGACAAAAAAGAGCGTGAGCAGCAAGCAGCTCACGCTTTATTCGCACAATTGCCCGCAGATGTAAGCACCCAGCTATATACCTGGTGGTACGAGTTTGAGGAGAGTAAGACACCTGAAGCCAGATATGCACATGCCATAGATAAATTGCAGGCATTTGCTCAGAACGTGTTTGCGGGGGGACGCAGTTGGCATAGCTACAATGTCACGGCAGAGAAGAGCCGCGCCTACAATCGTGCCGCGCTCGAATTTGATCCGGCCCTCAAGCAAACATTCGAGCTGCTCTATCAGCGAGCTGCTCATGCACAACTCTGGCCTGATCAGGTGCCAGAACAGGAGGCTCTTATAAGAGAAACGTATCAAGATGAATACTAGAGAGGGATATCGTCGTTATGTTTCTTCAAAAGCGGCCTGAGCATCAATGCTATCCCAATCAGCAGACAGATCACAGCAGCTATTTTCAGAATTGTGATCACATCCATTATTATCCTTACTCCTTTGCAAGGGGTGTTCTGGATCAACTTCTATGGGTCCAGGTTCCACGAGCGACCATGTCGCTCGGCAAATGAAGTATATCATGGATATCAATATGCAGTATCCATACAACTTAAGCATGTATAAATCAGGCAATTATGGCCTGCTGGTACTGATGCAAACCACGCAAACGATGAAGTATCCAGGTTTCTTCCATGCAAAAAGGAGGACAGTATATGCATGTCTGCACTCACCGGCCCTCCTTTTTACGTTGCTTAGCCTGCCTGTTCTGTCGGGCGAATCAAGATCTCGTTGACGTCTACGTGATCAGGTTGCGTGACGGCATACAGGATAGCGGCTGCAATATCTTCGCTCTTGAGCGCCTTCATTGACTTATACATCTCCTGAGCCGACTTCTTAGCGGCCGCATCGGTAATATGCTGCGTCAACTCTGTATCTACAGCGCCCGGCTCGATGATCGTGACACGGACGTGATATTTGAGCACTTCCTGTCGTAACGCCTCGGAGAAGGCCACCACTCCAAACTTGGACGCGTTATAAACGCCACTGCCAATATGCGCGACTCTGCCAGCAACAGACGAAACATTAATAATATGTCCGCTCTGCTGCTTCTTCATGATCGGTAAGGCGGCATGTGTCGCATACATCAAACCCAGCACATTTGTATTAATCATGCGTCGCCAGTCCTCTGTATTGGCCCCTTCAATCAAACCAAGCAGCATCACGCCCGCGTTGTTGACAAGGATATCGACACGCCCAAACTCTTTTTTCGTCTTTTGCACCATCTCATTGGCCTGCGCTTCCTCCGCCACATCGGCTACAAGCGGATACGCTTTACCACCACTATCAGTGATGCGTTTCACCAGATCACGTAGCCGATCTTCGCGACGAGCTGAGATCGCAACTGTAGCTCCCTCGGTCGCCAACGCCAGAGCGGTAGCTTCACCAATACCCGATGACGCACCTGTAATCAGCGCTACTTTACCTGTAAGTTTCTGTGCCATAGCCTTATAAACCTCTTCTATATGTATTATCACGTACTTTCGCCATCCATGACACGTTTGCCAGTTGGCAAATGTGGACAGCATCAGGCACAGGCCATCACAAACCTCAACAGATCCATAACAATAGCCTGACACAGGAGCAAATAACTCATCATCAAAAACGAAGCCCTGGCTTCATGCTAGATTTAGCTGCCATGAAACTCCATATTTATCCGCCACCCAGGCAAACTTCGAGCTAAATGGATATGCTGCTAACGGCATCAGGACTTCACCCTCCTGCGATAACTTTTCGTAGATCCGCTGTATCTCATCTTCGGTCGTGCAGGCGATATAAAATGAGATTGACGCTGTAAACGTAAAATCGTGGTGGACATTACTATCTATGCACTTAAAAACCTGTCCATACACAGAAAAAGTCGCCAGCGCCACGCTTCCTTCCGTGCCCTGCTCGTTGGCTCCATAGCGATTAATACTCAAAATCTCTGCTTGCTCAAAGACAGACAGATAGTAATTCATAGCCTCCTCCGCCTTGCCCTCAAACATCAAAAAAGGGGTGAGCTTTGGCTCTGAACTTCCCATTGACATATACTCCTTTCAAAAATGAGACAACAATAGTCGCATGAATAGTGCTATTTGCATCATACTAGCATAAAAAATGCAAAAAACTTCTCGTATCGTGCTCTCTTGAGAAGCATCAACATAGAAAGAGTCCCCTCTGGAGAGACTGTACACCTGCTCCCTGCTAAGCCTGCCGCGTAAACATCTTGCCCGGTCAACACTCATAGGCTCGGCTACAGGTACCGACTGGTCAGCGACTGATGAGCGTTGAGCAGGTCGCGAGGAGTGCCTTCGAAGATGACGGTGCCGCCCTTATGACCGCCTTCGGGTCCCATATCGATGATCCAGTCGGCGTTGCGAATGATGTCGAGGTGATGCTCGATAACAACGACGGTATTGCCGCCATCGACCAGGCGGTTCATGATGGTGAGCAGTCGACCAATATCTGAGAGATGCAGGCCAGTGGTAGGCTCGTCCATGACGTAGATGCTCCCCTGCTTGTGAAGTTCGCTGGCGAGTTTGATCCGCTGGCACTCGCCACCTGAGAGCGTACTCAAGGGCTGGCCAAGAGTCAGATAGTCCAGGCCGACGTCGCTCAAAGCCTGAAGCTTTGGTTGCACCTTTTTGATCTTCAAAAACGCCAGTGCCTGCTGAACGGTCATGTTCAAAACATCGGCAATGGATGACCCGTTCAATTTGTAGGCCAGGACCTCATCCTTGAAGCGTTTTCCGCCACAGACTTCGCAAGGCAGCTTGACCCCCTCAAGGAAACCGAGATCGGTGTAGGTCACGCCCAGCCCCTGACAGTTAGGACAAGCTCCCTTTGAGTTAAAACTAAACAGGCCAGCATCGGCATGATTGGCAGTGGCAAAAGCCTTGCGCACGTCATCCATGATACCAGTATAGGTCGCAGGATTGGAGCGACTGGAAGTGCTCAGGGATGATTGATCCATCACCACGGCTTCCTGATGCTGATTGAGAAAGGCTTCGTTGATTAACGAGCTTTTACCCGAACCAGCCACGCCCGTGATGACCGTCAGCACGCCAGTAGGAATATTGACACTGACATCCTGCAAATTATTCACCGTCGCGTGGACGATTGACAGAGCCCCGGTCGCCTGACGAAAGCTCTCCTTCAGCGGCCTCTTACGCAGCAAATGATTGCCAGTCAGCGTATCGGCCAGGAGCAGCCCGCTGAAATCGCCTTCATAGACAATCTTGCCTCCTTCGCTCCCGGCATATGGTCCCATATCGACGATGTAATCGGCCCGCTGAATCACATCGGGATCGTGCTCTACAACGATGACCGTATTCCCTTTGTCGCGTAACTTTTCCAGAAGGTCGTTCAGACGATAGACATCACGTGGATGAAGTCCGACGCTCGGTTCATCAAAGATGTACATGACATCCACCAGACTGCCGTTCAGATGCTTGACCATTTTAACCCGTTGCGATTCACCTCCAGACAATGTATCGGTGGATCGATCCAGGCTCAGATACTCCAGGCCAATCTCCACCAGATGTTGCAGCCGCTCGGTCAACGTGCGCACGATGGGTGTCGCCGCTGGTTCTGTGATATCCTTGACTAGCCCTAAAAGATCATCTACCTCCATCGCCGCCATGTCGGCAATATTGTACCCATTGACCTTGCAGCTTAGGGCGGCTTGATTGAGCCGGGCACCCTTGCAGAGTGGACAGGGACCAAGCTTCAAAAAAGGCTCGACCTTTTGCCGGATGCGCGGCGAGAGCGTCTGGATGTCCCGTGTAACAAACTTGCGATTAAACTTGGATACCAATCCCTCATAGGTGTTGTACGCCAGCCCTGGATGCCTGCGCGCTTCACTGTAGAGAAGCAGGTCCATTTCCTCTGTCGCATAATCAGCGATCTTCTTGTCGTTGTCGAAGAAGCCAGACTGCCCATAAAGCTCACGTTCCCAGTCAGCCAGCCCCGGAGCAATGACAGCTTCCTCGTTCAGCGATTTTGTTGTATCAATCAACGCGTCCAGAGTAATGCCAATCTTACGGCCCAGGCCATTGCATTCCAGACACATGCCCTGTGGATCGTTGAAGGAAAAGGCATTGGCAAAACCTACATATGGTTTACCGATCCGCGAAAAGAGCAGGCGTAGTACAGACGAGATATCCGTAACGGTGCCCACCGTCGACTGCGATCCTCCACCCAGGCGCTTCTGATCAACAATCACAGCCATACTCAGATTCTCAATCGCATCGGCATCCGGTTGGGGATAGCGAGGCAAAAAATTGCGCACAAACATACTAAAGTTCTCAAATAGGAGTCGCTGCGCTTCATTGGCGATCGTATCAAAGACCAGAGAAGACTTACCTGAACCCGACACACCTGTAAAAATAATCAACCTGCGCTTAGGCAAATGCAACGATACATCCTGTAAATTGTTCTCGCGTGCCCCCCGAACCTCAATATATTCTTGAGTCATACGTATAAATACTCCTCTCATAGCCCCTGTAACATAATATGCCAATCAGATAGCTATACTGCCAAGAAAGGGATAAAATCCCTTTCGCCCACGGCGTCAACACTTACCAACGTAGCGGCGCGGCTCCGCCGTGCTGTCTGTGGCTCGTATGAATCGGCCAGGAAGCGTCTCTCAAGGGAACCCTATGGGCAACGTGGTCGTACGATGCACAGACAGCACGGCGGAGCCGCGCCGCTACGTATGCTTGCTTGATCTCTTCGGTGGAAGAAGTCTGTCGCCAGATAAAACCCACAGGTATAAACATGCCCCTCCATTATAATTCGTCTGGTAGAGATTCAAAGCGGTAAAGGACATACTGGTCTAACCCACGTCATTGCGTCGATGCAGGAGCGGTGATGTGTCTCCCAGACGTTGGCGAGCTTGGATGCCTGGCACGTCGCGATCACGCGAATTGCGAGCGGGTCATTCCTCGCTGGTCAGATTACGTTTCGATGACCTTTGACCGTGTAATACAATGCTCACAAAATAGTACCAATGTGTGTGCATACGCTTTACAGATCTCGCAGATTTTCACGAGGCTGTAACGCAGACACCTCATGATAGAGTGTCTCAGCAACGCTCAAAGACGCCTGTAGTTGAGCGGCTGTATGACCGGTTGCTCCCAGGAGTGCGCTGATCCGAGCCAGAAACTGCTCTGGACAAATGTTGAACGTTGCGAGATCGGAGGCCAATTTTTTCTCGCTGAGATAGTACGTCTGATTGATGGCATAGAGGACTTGCACCAAACAGTGCACAATGCGGGTGAGTGCGCCTGTAACCAGATAGACTTCTCCTCGTGCGGCTGGCTTACAGGTATTGTCGATAGTAAAGCGAGCGCTCCAGAGAAAATGATCGATGATAGCTTGCTGAAGCCGGGGAGAATAGGTAGCAACTTTGGCCTTGAGCCGCTCGATGAGCTGATCGGGATCATAGAGAGGTTTACAGATAGCACTTTCCGTGCAATACATGAAGTTGTGAAAGCCATAGGCGGGTTGCTGCCAGAAATCGGAGCGTATATGACCGGCATTGCATTCATCGAGGACCGACGCGACAAAATCGCCGTTGCGATAGAGAAAATCAACGCGCTGGCCCTCAATCGTCAGCCACGCGCCGCCATTGACCCAGTATCCCCAACCACCGAGATCGGTGACGGTCGGATCGGGAGTATCATTGAGCCGGACTGCGATCGAGCGAATATGGGGCACATCCAACGCTTGATCATCCTGATAATAGAGGCCAATATCGATATCGGAGTCGGGACGCTGTGAGCCACTAGCATATGAGCCACCCAGGACAATAGCTCGCAGTCCTCGCACAGTTTGTAGCTGCTCAACCAGACGTTGTAGCAAAAGTTCATGTTCCATCACAACATAATCTCCTGTGGCAGATGAAAACTGCGCAATACCTCTGGATTAAAGACAATCCATCAAACACACGAATTGACGCAGGGACCGCTATTTGCGCACATCTCTTTCTCTTTGATGGATTTCCATTAATTTGCTGGCAAGATAGGTTTGAGCACCCTCCAATGCTGCGATTTTCTCGGAAACCTCAGCCATCTTTTGTCGGAGCGCAACCGTTACCTCCAGGCTATCCAAATCACGCGCATGACAATGTTCGTCAAGCGCTTTGAGCTCTGCCAGCGCGAAACCCGCTGCCCGGGCCTCTTTAATGATCAAAAGATACTCGATTGCCTCCTCACTATAGTCGCGATAGTTATTTTCTCGGCGTCGCACATAACGCGAATCAAGCAGCCCCTCTTGCTCATAAAAACGAATAGTGGGAGCCGTCAAGCCGGTCTTTTGTGTTAGTTCATGAATTTTCATTCAAACAAAGCCTCCTCAACAAAGGATTGACCTTCAAGCAACTTTACAGTTTATACTCTAAACATTGAACATCAGATGGTCAAGAGAAACATGACCCTTATAAATCAGACAATACATCCTAATAGAGAGGTTTTTTATGGCAGATTTGAATAATCCAAAGGTTCAGAAGATCCTTCAATCAAAGACCACGGCACATCTTGCTACTCTTGGCTCCAATGGTGAGCCGCAGTCATCGCCTATGTGGTTTTTGTGGGATGGCAAATACATCAAGCTCACGCACACCCCCAATGGCCAGAAATACCGCAACATCAAACGTGATCCACGTGTCGCTCTCTCCATCACGGATATTGAGATGCCTTTGATCTATGCAGAGTTTCGCGGCGTGGTTGAACGAATTGAGGAAGATCCCAATGGAGCTTTCCAGGTGGCGCTGGCAGAACATTATGGAGTTCCCTTTAGCTATCAGGGAGTCTCACGTATGATCCTCTACGTCAAAGTTCATCACATCGTCGGTCAGATGCTTTAATGTAGCTTGGCGCAAATCATTGAGGCACACGCATATGTCATGTTGTGTCACTTATTGTCACTGGCATTGCGCACGAGACTAATCCCACGCCAGATCCTGGCGGTATTCGTGCGAGTAGATTGAAAGCCTCTTCCTTTTAACTCAGCGGTCAGGGCTCGCCTGGAGAGAGGAAAGCGTTCTTGCTGCTCTTCAACCCAACGCTCGTACGCCTGCCAGAGTTCGCTGGCTCGGCACCAGGCACGGGGATGCAATTCACAGTGTGCTTGAATAAAATCCTGGAGGGGATCTAACACCTTTTCTGAGATACTTCCTGGTGGCTGAAGCCATTGGCTGGCGTTCGCGCGGATTTTTAACGTTTGAGGATGCTTCGGCCCTAACTGCTGCATACAGATTGTCAGGGCATGAGTGTACAAGGGTTCAGCTCGTTCAGACTGTCCCTGCTTCCAGTACAGAGTCGCCAGATCGTTGAGGGTAGTGGCAATGTCTGGATGTTCTGATCCTAGACGTTGTTCCCTAATATGCAAAGCTCGCCGATAGAGGGATTCCGCCTGCTCATACTTTCCCTGATCTCGATATAGGCCCGCCAGATTGGTAAGGGTGAAGGCGATATCTGGATGTTCTGATCCTAGACGTTGTTCTCTAATATGCAAGGCTTGTTGATACAAGAGCTCGGCCTGTTCATACTGCTCCTGATCGCGGTAGACATTGGCCAGATTGCTAAGTGTGTTCGCGGTCTCGGGATGCTCTGGTCCCAACTGCTGCTCCTGAATCTGTAATGCCCGCAGATATAATTGCCTGGCTGACTCATACTTTCCTTGCAGCCGATGTTGAATTGCCAGATCATTGAGGGCAAAAGCCGTCTCGGGATGCTCTGGTCCCAGTTGGCGCTGTCTCACATCCAGGACCCGCCTGAATAAAGACTCCGCCTGCTCATATTTTCCCTGGGTTCGATAGAGAATTGCCAGATTATTAAGCATCAGCATTGTCGTCACATGCTCCAATCCCAATTGCTGTTCATGCACGTGCAAAGCCCGCGCAAACAGAGACTCCGCCTGCTTATATTTTCCCTGGTCTCGATAGAGAACCGCCAGATCATTGAGAGCCTCGGCGGTCAGGGGATGCCCTGAGCCCAGGTGTTGCTCCGCCAGAGCCAGCATCCTCTGCAAGAACGAGATCGCAACCTCATACTGTCCCTGCCTCCAGAGCACCTCTGCTTGCTTCTCCAGTCTCAAGATCAGCGTTGTGCGTTCAGAGCCCGGCAGTTGTTCTTCCAGCATTAAGGCTTGTTCCAGCAATGGCTCTGCCTCTTGATAGCGGCCACGCGTGATCAGATAGCTACCAGTCTTAAAAAGCAGCTCGCCAGCTTCTGGGAAATCGCCCTCTCCCTGTGTAATCAGCGGCACACAAGCCAGAGCATGCGCCACATACTGCTCATTCTGAGCTTGATCCGCTTCAGAAAGTGCGCTACTAACCATTCGCACGACCCGTTTGCTCCATAGAAGTGTCTGTGCAGGCTCCATCTGATCCTGGAGCACCGCCTGCACCAGTCGATGGATGGAAAGAGTGCGTGTCTCCGGATGGCGGGTCACCAGAGAAGCACTCCGCAAGGTGGCCAGAGCCATATCAAACAGATAAGGATCGGCTAGCACTGGCCCCAGAGTCGGTCCCAGATGGGATGCTCCTGTGGTCAGCATCTTCTCAGGGATCGCCTCCGGCTGCAAGAAGGTACACAGCAGTAACAGTTCTGCGGCGGCTGGATGCTCTTGCCTGATTTTTTCCACGGCCAGCAGGAGCGTCGTGGTCACTGAGTCTGGATGGGCTCCTCCATGGATACCTCGATAGGCCAGTATCTGCTTTCTATGGTGATGATAGCGCTGGAGATATTCAGCGATACCACATCCCGTTTCCTCGATATACGCGCCAGCCTGATCAAGTGCCAGAGGCAAGCCCTCTAAAGCATTTACAAGTGCTTCAGCTTCCTTGAGCTGAGCTGGATCAAGCAATAGTTCAGGCGACAAGTCAAGACCCGTAAGATGCCTGGAGCGACGGAGCAGCAAAGCAACACCCTCTTCACTGCTCATAGGTGCAAGTTCCAGAGGCTCTGCCAGAGTCCCCAACGCCTGGCGGCGCGTGGTAAAAAGCAGCATACCTTGCCGCTTAGAAGGTAATATTATCTGGAGCACGGCTAGATCTTCCACATTATCCGCGATCAACAACCAATCTGCATGCGTCGAGAGCCACTGCTGAACAGCAGCCACCATCTGTGACTGTTCGACCGCCAGCCGTTCAGGCAGATGCAAATGATTCGCGATGTGTTGCAAACTCGTCATCATACTCTCGGAACTTTCCGCAGCCAGCCAGAAAACCGCTCGATACTCCAGAGCATAGCGATAGGCATACTCCAGTGCCACCTGCGTTTTGCCAATCCCTCCCAGGCCGGAGATGGCCGTCACCTGAGTAATTGCCACAGGCTGTTTTGTCATAAGGCGAGCATGCAACACCTGGAGAACCGATGCACGACCAGTGAAGGCTGGATTACGCCAGAAAGGGACAACCCATTCAGGTGTCGGTGAGGTAAAACTGGCCTCTAGGAACTGACGCGCTTCCAGATCCTCTAGATGCAGTTTTTGAGCCAACTCGAGAATGATAGTTTTGCTCTCTGGGAGAGAGTCTCCCCTCTCCCAGATACTCACAGTATTGCGATGCACTCCTATGGTATCTGCTAATTCCTGCTGCGTTATTTTTTGGCGTTTGCGAAAGTGTCTGAGGAGCTCACTAAAGGTGGAAGGAGAAACATCCATATCTATTCGTCTCTCAAAATTCTTGTCAATGCACAACATTATTGTGCAGCCACTATTGTATCATAAAGGTACTACTTATATAAAGGAGGTCAAATGAACACTCATCCAGCTTTTGATTTCACCTGGGGTTAATAACTATTGTCGAGGAGAACGTTATGAACATGCTTCCAACTTTTGACATACAGTGGGGCTAACAGCCACTGTCAGGGAGATCGCTATAAAGATTCCATCTTTTGATTTCATTTGGAATTAACATTTCCCCAAAAGGGACTGGCGCGGTCACCTTGTCTCTTACAAACGAGCAAAAAAATCCCGGGATAAGACAGAAAAGGTGCTCTGCTTTGTCCCGGGACTCTCTTTAAGAAATATCTATTAGAATGATAAAAGGGGATGATATATCTGTGGCTGACATTGCGATAAAACAGAAAAAGGCATCGCTCCTTGCCAATCGCAATTACTTGTTGCTCTGGATAGGGCAGTCGCTTTCCTTGATCGGTGACTATTTTTTTTCGGCCACGATCGCTCTGTGGATAATTAATACGCTCGCAAGAGGTGAAAGCTGGCTCCCGCTTGCCACCGGGGGAGTCGTGATCTCCTTAGCACTGCCAGCTCTACTGATCGGGCCGTTTGCAGGGGTCTTTGTCGATCGTTGGGATAAGCGTCGGACAATGCTGTGGACCGATATGGCACGTCTATTTCTGGTGGCGTTATTCTTACTCATTACCCTGATCATACAGGATCATAGAGTGCTCCTGGTGAGTTGTTTTATCACACTCCTGCTTATCGCCATGGGATCGCAGTTTTTCCAGCCAACTCGTGTCGCCGTAGTGGCTGAGATTGTCACACCAGAGGAATATCCTCTGGCTTATAGTTCACTCCAACAAGCCAACTACGTGGCCCAGATCCTGGGACCTTCCATAGCAGCCCCGCTTTTCATCGCACTTGGTCCAACATGGGCCTTTATCCTAAACGCCCTCTCATTTCTCATCTCATGGCTGATCATTCTACTGCTACGTGTGCCACGACAGGAAACGCATGCGGTCAAGGATACCGATAACTTCTGGCACGAATTTACGGATGGCCTTCATTTTTTTGTTAACAATCGCGTCCTGGTCACATTACTCATCTGCGGCATGCTCTTTATGTTTGGTGGCATGGCCTACAACTCATTTGAATACTTATACGCCATCGAGAACCTGCACATCCCAGCCGAGCTGGTTGGCCTCTATGTTGGATGTTATGGGATAGGAGTGCTCATCGGCTTACCTTTTACGCTTGCTCTGGCGAGACGTCTGAGCGAAATTGAGGTTCTCTGGCTTTTTCTGATCGGGAGCGGCATCACCACATTAGTGCTATCGCGGATAACATCGATGGTACCAGGTATGCTATGCGGGCTACTGCTCGGCGTTTTTAGTACAAGTATCTTTATCTCTGTACGCCCGCTAACAATGCTTGTGACGCCTCGCGCCTTGATTGGACGTGTCATGGCTTGCGAGATGCCCATGATTACCATCGCCTCCCTGGCTGGTGGCCTGCTCGCCAGCATCCTTGCATCGACAGTGTTATCCAACTTTCATGCCACAATTGCAGGGATAGGCTTCGGCAGTCTTGACACCATCTTTGTAGCCATCGGCCTTATCACCATCGGAGCCGGAGTGTTTGCCCGACTGACGCTCTATAAGGCCGTCAAAGCAGTACGAGAGCATTGAAATCCAACACTCATTATCTTATGCTATAAATGTAGCACAGGTTTTTGCGACGCCGTGCTACACAATTGCACCTTACATGGCAAAAAAGTATAATTTGGTACTACTTACTTACTCAGAATCTGCTCGTAAACCTGTTGGATAATTCCTGGTAGCCGCTCTTGCGAGGCGCGCGGAGACAGATTCTTCATTTCTGCGGAGATTTTCTCTACACTCTGCTCCTGCTCCCAACCTGCGTCGATAGCCGCACTGACGCGACTATGCAGCTCGGTCAGCCAGACGCGCAGGCTAGCCAGAGCATCTGGCGACTGCACCGGACCATGTCCTGGGATCACATGCTGGGCATGAAATTGTTCCAGCTTCTCCAGAGCCTGAATCCAGTTGGCCGCGTTCCCGCCCGGAGGCAGCGCGGGGACCAGATTGTTAAATAGCAGGTCGCCTGCAAATAGGACACGTGTCTGTGGCAGCCAGGCCACGCTATCACTTGGACTATGCGCAATCCCAAAGTGATGAAATTGCACCTCAATCTCTCCGACCTGGAGCGTATAATTCTCCTCAAAGGTGACCGATGGTGGCGTAATCGTCACATCGCCAAGCATCTCGGCCATTCCCGGACGCTGCTTGAAAGCGGCTACCGTCTGCTCGCCGCTTGTAATCATGTTATCCTTGAGCGCCTGCTGTCCTATGATCGTGTCGGAGGCAAAGACTTGATTGCCAAAGACGTGATCGCCGTGCGGATGCGTGTTGAAAAGGCTCAATGTGCCCGCATCTGTCTTATATTCCAAAGCAGCTGCGCGTAAAGGTGTCGCTTCGCCAGCGCTGATCCCTGAGTCTACGACCAGGACGCTGCCCTGATCCTCAATAATACCTCGGTTGCAGACGCCTCCTAGCGCGACATTGATGCCAGGAAGCACCTCTTTGACTGTGAATTCGGACATTTTTGTTCCTTCCTTCCATTGAGGGACGCGTGGGGCAGATCACTTACCTCATCCACCTCACACTAGGATTGTATAACAAAAATCCCTTTTCGACCAAAGCCCCCACAATCACGTTTGCGTGCCTGGCTGGCCCTACGTCAAGAATGATCTATCACGTGAGTATGTCGACTTCGCACCACCAATAAAATGCAGAGAAAAACACCTACCGCCAGCAGGGCAACACAGACAATAATCCCTAGAACAGCACTTAAAAACGCCGACAGAGCTTGATTGGCCGGCAGAAGCATGATGCCGATAAAAGCAGCCACCGCGATCCCCCCGTACACAATCATAGATGTATACATATTTTTGATCAATTTACGCCGAGCGTTGACATCATCCTCACGATCTTCATGCACCTCATTCGTTATCCTGATCTGGCTCATCCCTGGACGCATCTCAAATGGTCCCCGGCGCCATCCATGCAATCGTAGTGGTCTGCGACCAAATAATGCCCGTGGCAAAGTCAATGCCAGATACAATAATGCGCCAAAGGCTCCACTCAGCAAAGCAAACCCACCGGCACGATTTAGCACGTTTAGTATCAAAACGATACCTATACCAAATCCGCAGGCGATCATTACCTGGAAGAGGATATTTATATAATAGCAACCTGGCGCAGTGCGTACCGGGCGCGGTTCTTCAGGAGTTAAATTACCATCCTCATGCATAACATACATCCTTATATCCAGCAGCTAAAATTCATCATTCTCTTATATGTACGTATCACCACTACACATGATCAAATTCCCTTTCATGATGAGTGCAAAGTGGGCCTACGATAAAGCCAGATCTGGCGTCCACGATTTGTCTGGCTTAAGCGTACTATAAACAGTGCGACAAAGGAAATTTTCAATCCCCCAAAAAACTGGTGCTATTTCTGTCATCTTCTTGTGTTTCTGGCTGTCATTACTAATAGATGCTTATTTGAGGATGGGTGGATCGGGATATAAAGAAGAAAGAATTGTCTGACAGGGGAATGCCAGCACAGAATGAAAGATGGTGATAGACGCTGAGGTCTGTTGCGAGGAGCGAGAGATGGCATATTGGACGAAGAAGAGTTCGTTATCTGGTAAAGATGAGATAAACGCGTCGCTGGCTGTTGATACGCTGGTGATGCGGGCACAGGATGGCAATCAGTCTGCCTTTGAGTTGCTCTATGCTCGCTTTAGCAATCAGATCACGATCTATCTGAGTCGCATGGTGGGCAACGATGGCATTGGCTGCGAGCTGACACAGGAGACTTTTTTGAAAGCCTGGTCGGCCCTCCTGCAACTACGCGATCCCGCACTATTTGAGCGCTGGCTCTATCGCATTGCCTTAAATTGTGCGCGTGACTATCAGAAACGTCAGAAGCATACCCATCTGGTGGCCCTCGATGATGCTGGCTCCGACGAGGATGCTCTTCACGTAGCGGGACCCGAGTCCAACTTCGAAGAGGCCGAGCTCGTCCAGATAGCTCTCGCCAGAGTTTCCCCTATTTATCGTGCCTGTCTGATCCTGTACGTGATTGAGGACATGCCGCAGCGGCAGATTGCGGAACGTCTAAACATAAAGGAAGCTTCTGTGAGTAAATACGTCAGTCGAGGAAAAGAAGAACTCCGTCAAATCCACCATCAGTTGCTCGTGGGGAACGATACAGTTCCGACGAAGCGGAGGCGAGGCCGATGAACTTGAGCAATCGACAGCCTCCCTGTAGCGCCTGGGCTGAGAAGCTGGCCTTGAAACGCGAAGATCTCACTCAGGATGAGCGTGATGCCCTGGATGCCCATGTGGCAGAATGTTCGGCTTGCCGACAGGCTCAAAGGGACTACTTTCTGCTGGATGCCATCCTTCGTACCCTCCCAGACCCAACGGTGAAAGCGCTTCCGCGTCTCTCACTGGATCTGGATGATGCTGACGTGGATGACATAGATGACACGTTGCTCTGGCCGGCAACGCGCTCCACCGAGCGCTCCACACGCAGACGGCAGCGATCACTTCCGGCCATATCATCTAAATTGCGGGGAGAGCGTAGGAAACATGCTATCCTGGCACCGTTGCTCGCCGTTGCCTGCCTTCTGATCTGCTTTGCAGCCGTTGGCGGCATTTACGCTACCATCACGGGAGCCGCACGCTCCTCTGGCACATCCCTGCTCACCTATCGAAAGCAGAGTGGCTTCATCAACGCGGTCGCCTGGTCGCCCAACGGTAAATATATTGCATCGGGCAGTTGGGACAAGTCGGTCCAGGTCTGGGATGCTAAAACGGGAGCACTCATCACGACCTATGAGGGTCATAGCGAGCTGGTTGATACGCTAGCATGGTCGCCGAATGGAGAGTATATCGCCTCCGGTAGCTGGGATCACACGGTCCAGGTCTGGAATGCCTTCACGGGCAAGGAGATTACACAGTACACCGGTCATCTGCATGAAGTCAGTTCCTTAGCCTGGTCGCCCAACGGGCAGGAGATCGCCTCCGGCAGTTGGGATCGCACGACACAGATCTGGAAGGCCTTCACCGGTCAGGTCGTCCTGATTTATGACGAACAACAGGAGTTTGTCAACACCGTCGCCTGGTCTCCCGATGGTAGAGAGATCGCTTCGGGGGGCAGCGACAACAAGGTACTGATCTGGGACCCGCGCACAGGAGAAACGCTCCATACCTACAACTACACCATAAGTGATCCAGTCGATACGCTGGCCTGGTCTCCCGACAGCCAGAAGATTGCGGTCGGCGGCAATGACACCATTATTCAGGTCTGGGATGTCGCAAGCGAGCGACTACTGCTCACCTATAAAAATCATCATCAGGAAGTTGATACGCTGGCCTGGTCGCCCAACGGCAATTATATCGCGTCGGGCGGCTGGGACCAGACGGTTCAGGTCTGGGATGCCAAAACGGGCACAACCATCCTGACCTACAATGGACACGATGATATTGTCGATGCGCTCAGTTGGTCGCCCGATGGCAAAGAGATCGCCTCCGGCAGTTGGGATCGCACGGTACAGATCTGGAAAGCTGGCACGTAACCATACATGCACGATCTGGGATATCCCTTGGCCCGAGCCGCTGCGCTAGCAATCAAGCAAGGCGGCGGCTCAGGCCAGCGGATATCTACCGCTTCATTTATTCTTATCCCACGGGATTATTCTACTGTTTTCAAGATACAAGGAGAGAGCTTAACATGGCTATTTTTGATCGTCGAAGTCGCATGGATCTAGATCAACTCGTCGAAGAGTTTTCCACGACCTGTATGCCACGCCGCGCTTTTATCAAGCGAGCCACAGCGGCTGGACTGAGCTTGAGCGCGGCCTCCACGCTCCTGGCGGCCTGCGGCGGCGGCAGTTCTACCACCGGCGGAGCCAACACCAAGGTATCATCTATCGATGTGCTTACCGAGTGGAGCGGTGAAGAGCTGGCCTCGTTCAACGCCATTAACGCAGCCTTTACCACTAAAACCAAGATCAAGGTGAATGTCGAGTCCACACGTGACCTACCAGCCATTTTGAATACCCGTGTCAAGGGCAACAATCCACCTGACATCTGCGGCATGCCTAGCATCTCCACCTTCCATCAATTGGCCCAGCAGAAGAAGCTGGTCCGCCTGGACTCCTTCTTCGACATGTCTGCGATCAACAAAAACTACAACAAGACCTGGGTTGATCTCGCATCCTACAATGGCGGCCTGTATGCAGTCCTCCCGAAAGCCAACAACAAAGGGACCATCTGGTACAATCCGAGCGCCTTCAAGGCCGCAAATCTAACGATCCCGACCACCTGGAATGAATTGATTTCGCTCTCGGATAAGATCGCAGGTACCGGCAAATATCCGTGGTCCATGGGTGTGGAGAGCGCTGCCTCCAGCGGCTGGCCGGCTGCCGACTGGATCGCACAGATCTATATCAACCAGAGCGGACCTGATCTCTATAGCCAGTGGGTTAACCACAAAATTCCCTGGACGCATAGCAGCATCAAGAGCGCCTTCCAGATGTTCGGCCAGATTGTCAACGGCAACCACTACATCAACGGAGCACCACAATCGGTGTTAGCCACCAACTTCCAGGATGCAGCCTATGGTCCCTTCTATCCTACGCCGAAAGCGTACCTGTTCTATCTGGGTGACTTCACTGAGGGCTTTATCACAGGGCAATTCAAAAATCTCAAGG
Organism: Dictyobacter sp. Z7_2; assembly: GCF_057551105.1. Lineage (NCBI taxonomy): Bacteria > Bacillati > Chloroflexota > Ktedonobacteria > Ktedonobacterales > Dictyobacteraceae > Dictyobacter > Dictyobacter sp. Z7_2. The sequence continues at coordinate 5,048,353 of NZ_BAAJPE010000002.1, read as the reverse complement.
CGGGCACCGACTTTAATTTCTTCCCCTTCCCAACCATCAACGCGCAGTACAAGAACTCTGTCACTGGCGGCGCGGATATCGTAGTGGGCATGAAGGACAACGATGGCACACGTCAGTTCTTGCAATTCCTCTCGACAGCGGAAGCTCAGGAGATCTGGGTCAAGCGTGGTGGCTCAACGTCAATCAACAAAGCCGTCGATATCAACAGCTATCCCGATCCAATCGCACGCGCCTCGGCGGAACAGATGATCAGCGCCACTAACTTTAGTCTGGGAGCCGATGATATGATGCCACAGCAGGTTGAAAATGCCTTCTGGGCCGGAACGCTTGCCTACATCGGCGATCCGACCAAGCTGGATAGCGTTCTGAGCACGATTGAAAGCACAGCGCAGCAGGCGTATACCTCCTAAACGACTCACTCACGAGGAGAGAGCATCTTAGCCATGGAGAGACTGTCACGGCGTCGCGTCAGTCTCTCGTTTTCGCGGAGGGTACAGGAATATATGTCAACCGTCGCCACATCAAACACCGTCAGCGCGGTCCCCGGGCACAAGCCGCGCCATCGAGAAAAGCACGTCAACACCTGGTGGGCATGGATCTGGGTCGCGCCAGCGCTTATTTTAGAGTTGGTTTTCTTTATCTATCCCTTGATCAACACGATCCAGATCAGCTTCCAGGCCACTGATCAGAACACCGGAGCCACCTCATATGTTGGCTTCAAAAATTACATCACGATCTTCACCAATCCAGTCATGCTACAAGTGATCAAGAACAACCTGCTCTGGCTGGTCCTGGCCACCGTCCTGACCGTCGGATTGGGCTTACTGGTCGCCGTCCTGGTCGACAAGGTCAAAGTCGAAAACATCGTCAAATCCGCACTCTTTGTGCCCATGGCAATCTCTTTTGTCGGAGCAGGCGTGATCTGGCGCTTCGTCTATATCTACGAGCCGGCCAACCAGACGCAGATAGGACTACTGAACGCGATCCTATCCGTGTTTAATACCGGTCCGCAAGTCTGGCTCATCAACACGGCCATCAACAACTTCGCCCTGATCGCGGTCTACGTCTGGATGTGGACCGGCTTCAGCATGGTGATTATCTCGGCCGCCCTCAAAGGTATCCCCGAGGATGTAATTGAGGCCGCATCAATCGATGGTGCCAGTCGCTGGATGATGTTCTGGCGCATTACGATTCCGATGATCCAGCCGACGCTCGGCGTAGTTGCCACGACAATGATCATCAACATCCTGAAGATCTTCGATGTGATCTATGTCATGACCGGCGGCAACTACAACACCGACGTGATCGCAGTCGAATTTTATAACCAATTGTTCAACTTCAACAATTATGGACTGGCCAGTGCACTGGCGATACTTTTGTTGATCGTAATTACGCCTGTGATGTATATTAATATCCGTCGCCTGCGTTCAGAGGAGGCCGCAAGATGAGTGTATCGGAAACCGGCACATCCGGAGAATTGATCAAAGCGGCCACCATCAAGCCCGCAGCCCGCGAGAGCAACCGCGATGTGCGTAACCGTCTGCTGCGTCGTGGACTCGGAAGTGGCCTGCTGAGCGCCATCGTGATCATCCTGGGACTCCTCTGGTCGGTGCCTACCTTTGGACTCTTTATCAGTTCGTTTCGTCCCGCCAACCTGATCACCAGCACCGGCTGGTGGACAGGACTCGTCCCACCCTGGTCATTCACGCTCGCCAACTACATCGACGTCATCAACGCCCAGGGACTTGGATTGGCTTTCGTTAATAGCCTGATCATCTCGATCCCCGGCACGATCCTGCCGATGATCATCGGAGCCTTCGCCGCCTACGCCTTTGCCTGGATGCGCTTCCCGGGACGCGATCTCTTTTTCTTGAGCATCGTCGCCCTGCTCGTCATCCCCACGCAGATCGCGCTGGTGCCGATCCTCCAGATCTTCACCAACATCGGCCTGACCGGCGAATATGCCGCCGTCTGGTTAGCTCACACTGCCTTCGGACTGCCATTCGCCGTCTTCATGCTGCGCAACTCATTCGCCGCCCTGCCCGGAGACCTGATGGAGTCCGCTCACATCGACGGAGCCTCCCATTGGGGCATCTTCTGGAAAATCATCATCCCCCTCTCGGTGCCCGCGCTGGCATCGCTGGGAATCTTCCAATTCATGTGGGTCTGGAACGACCTGCTCACCTCCCTCATCTTCCTGGGAGGCAATCCGCAACGCGCACCCATGACCCTGACCGTTGCCAATCTCGTCGGCACCTATGGATCAAACTATCCAGTGCTCACCGCAGCGTCCTTTATCTCGATGCTGCTCCCATTGATCGTCTTCTTCGCGCTCCAGCGCTACTTCGTCCGAGGTATCCTGGCCGGATCGGTCAAAGGATAAGCAAACTCTGCTCTGCCAGTGGCTCATACGATGCGCAACGAGCAATGGGCATCTCGTTGCGCATCGTATGAGCCGAAGCGCCACGTTCAATCACCTGGCATCAAGACACATAAGGACGTTGCGTGGCAAAGAAGGATGGCCCCTTGAACCAGGCGCACGGGCCAGCCGACGTAGCGGCGCGGCTCCGCCGTGCTGTCACGTCCCGCACGAACACGTCCCACCGTGGGGAGATCGCTCAATGGAACTCCATGGGGAGCGTCATCATACGATTCACAGACAGCACGGCGGAGCCGCGCCGCTACGTCGGTGAGCCTCTCGCCCCATCGCCTTCCGGAGCTGTTTTGGACGCACAACACTGATACTGCATCGGCGCGATGACCTCCGACAGAGCAGTATTGTACCCGAAGACACGAGCTACGGTTGGGTTCCACAGGAGAGGAGCCGCTCGATTTTCTCGATTGTCCCAGACTCGCGACGAGGCGAGTAGATGAGTAGTCGCAGATCGTCAGCATCGATCATCTGGAGCCAGAGAAAATCAAAGGTCAGCTCTCCTACCAGCGGATGATGTATCAATTTACATCCTTCCGGCCCGTTGAGGACATCGTGACGATCCCACATTTCCCGAAACTCCGGGCTAATGCGGGAGAGTTCAGCGATCTGTGTCGCCCACCAGGGATCTTTGATGAAACGGCCATAGCCAGCGCGAAATTGCGCCAGAAATACGCGTGCCAACTTCTCCCACGCCTCGTTTCCTTTCCGCAGCACAGGAGGCGTGAATAATCTCCAGATGATGTTTCGCTCTCGCTCGGACACTTTGCCAGAATAACCACCGAGGATGACGTTAAAGGCCGCATTCCATGTCACGACGTTCAGACGAGCATCAACGACGCATGCAGGAGTTGCTCCGAGTTGGTGGAGAAACTGTTGGAAGGTCGGATTGATCGCCATTGGCGCAAACGTCTCGACGGGAGGTGGTTGTTTGAGTGCCAGTAAGAATAAATGGGTGCGTTCGTTTGTATCCAATTGCAAGACTCGCGCCAGACTTTCTAACAATTGCACGGAGACGTGAATATCTCGCCCCTGCTCAAGCCGGCTATACCATTCGGGGGTGACGCCAGCCAGCAGAGCTACTTCTCCTCGTCGTAAGCCCGGTGTCCGCCTGCGTATCCCTCTCGGTAATCCCATCTGTTCGGGCGAGATACGAGCGCGACGATTGCGCAAGAACGCGGCTAATTCGCGCTGACGATTCAACTCCAATTGATTTATCGACATGAAGCAAACTCCACTTCGTGATATGACCGGAAACGGGAAGTGTTAGTTCCTGAATAAACGCTGATCTCGTTAAAATCTATCTCTCATTATACACTCGTGGCAGGCACAGCGAGTAGACCCCTATGTAATGGGTCTACGAAACTCTTCGTCTCTGATCTCGCCCATCAGCGAGCGCGATTGAAACCGCTTTGAGATCATTTGGAAAGACTATCAGAAAGCAAAAAGTTGTTCGATCATAAACATTTGTCAAGAAATCGAGGGAAAGCATGAAAGCATTTGTCTTCTACGAGTATGGCCCCGCATCAAACCTCAAATACGAAGACGTCGAAGACCCCAAACCTGCCGCTGGCGAGGTACTCGTGCGAGTCTCCGCCACCAGCGTCAACCCCGCCGATTGGTTGGTACGCTCTGGTGCAGTCAAACATATCATTCCAGTTGAGTTCCCCTATATCCCTGGTTGTGACCTGGCAGGTATTGTGCATGAGGTAGGCGAGGGTGTCAGCGATTTCAAGCCAGGCGACCGCGTTATGGCCATGACCTTGCACACCTACGCCGAGCTTTGTACCGTCAAAGCCACCAACCTCGTCAAAATCCCCGACGGCATAGAGATGACTACTGCTGCCGCCCTTCCCCTGGTCACCAGTACAGGCGACCGGCTGACACGACTTTGTGCTCAAGCCCAACCTGGTCAAACGATACTCATCACCGGAGCGGTAGGTTCCGTCGGTCGCTCAGCGCTCTTCGCGGCCGCGGAGATTGGTGCCCACATCATTGCCGGCGTTCGTGGCAAGCAACTTGACGCGGCAAGCCAACTTCCTGGAGTAAGCGAGGCTATCGCCATCGATGATGATACAGAGATTGACAAACTTGGCCCTCTCGACTGTGTCGTCGATATCATCGGTGGGAAAACCGCCAACAAGCTGCTTGCCAGGATCAAACAAGGTGGCACATTCGGTTGCTTTTTCCAACCACAAGACGCCGCCCTTTATCCTGGCATCCATATCAATACCATATTCACACAAACTGGCCCCGCGCCTGACGTGCTACACTACGCTGAAGCTGCACGCGACGGCAAATTCAGCATTCCAATCGAGCGCGTCATGCCACTCACCGCTGCTGCTGAAGCACAGATAGCCGTCGAAAAGGGTGGTATTGCCAAGATTATTCTCACCGTCGGAGCACAATAATCAGGGGCATTGATCGTCTGCTTCGCGCTCCAGCGCTACTCCGTCTGAGGTATCCCGGCCGGATCGGTCAAAGGATAAGCTACGTCACACGTTCTACGCTTACACCTCCAGCATACAATTTACCGGAGGTTTTTTCTACAACTGGATGGGCGTCTTTGAGATGCCCAAAGACGCCCATCCAGTTCCAATTCATTCCCAGTCACTATTGACCGTATTTCAGCCAGATGTTTGATTTTTGACCCACAAAACTAGCAATTGGGGATATCTCTACCAGAGTTATCCTTGGCTTCATCGTTTCCCCAATAGGTCAAATAATATGCCGAGACATAATCCTGACCACCAGTATCCATATCAGTCCACAACCACCAGTGGTTATAATTCCCATTATCATCATAGACTTCAGGACCCCATTCCCGGCAAAACACATAGTTATTGCCAGCATACAGAGCCCCACCATATAAATAGCCATAGGCGGTCGCAAACGTGTTCACCCACCATTTACTATAGGCAGCAGTATGCGGCTTCACGCTGCTTGGAGCAATCCCTGTCGCTACTTTTATATGCGGGGAGGCTACATATGTAGACGAGACATTGATATGTGAGATACTCGCTGCTGAGGCATGGTGACTATCTGTCAGCAAGACAGATCCAACTAAGAGAAGAGCGAAAACAAAAAGAAGGGTCCTTTTCATTATCCTATGCCTTTCCTGCGCTAAAACGCATCTATCGATACATATATCAAACCATCAATACATATAAAATCACCAAAGTTTTGAGAGACTAAAACTGCAATAGCTAGCTTTCTTATCCAATCTGGCACCTTGGGGCAACTTATGATCCAGCGATTCCACTTCGGCTTTCGAACGCCACTCCACTTATTGGGCGTCACCAGTTACTTGAAAAGCTACAACGAGATCTTTATACAGAGAACGAGGCCAGAACAAGTGCGATCTATGGACTCCCCGGCGTCGGCAAGACAGCGCTAGCAATCGAGTTCGCCACCTCAACACAAACGCGTGAGCACTTTCATGATGGAATTCTTTGGGGAAACCTTGGTCCTCAAGCGAACCTACCAGCACTCCTGAGCCGCTGGGGAACCATACTTGGGATCAATGAAAACGGACACTCTCGTTTTCAAGACTGGCAAAGTTGGGCACATCCATTGCGTTTCGCCATCAGGGAACGTCGTATGCTTGTAATCCTGGATGATGTTTGGGAATTGGAAGATGCTCTGGCCTGTATGATTGGCGGGCAGCACTGCACTTACTTATTAACTACACGAAAACCTGATATAGCCTTGCTCTTTGCGCGTACAGCCGCGATGCAGATACCTGAATTATGCATGGAAGATGGAATTCAGTTACTCATAGAGTTAGCACCAGCACTCGAAAGGGTGGAGCAAAAGGAACTCAGCCGGCTTGTAGATATGGTAGGTGGACTTCCCCTGGCACTCACCTTAATGGGTAATTATTTACTCATCCACACAAGCAATTATCAGCCACGCCGGACGCAAGCAGCACTGGCACGCTTACAGCAGAACGATCTTCTGCTCCAATTACAACAGCCATATATTCACTCCAATTATACGGATACGACATCTCTCAAAGCCTCTCACACACTTCCTATGATAATAGGATTCAGCGAAAAGGCATTAGACAAGATCTCACAACAAGCGCTCAGGGCGCTGGCATGCCTCCCAGCCAAACCTAATAGTTTCTCAGAAGAGGCAGCACTGACCATTGCTGCGATAGAAACACATACCTTAGATACTCTTGTTGATAGCGGTTTATTAGAGCATATCGATCGAGACCGCTACCAAATACACCAAACAATTGTAGATTATGAACGCAGTAAAGTTATTGATGATTCGATTCAAGAGCGTATAGTACTATTTTATATCACCTATCTACGCGAAAACGCACACGATGCACTTGCTTTGGAACAAGAGATTACCAATGAATTACTGGCCCTGGATCTGGCCTTGATGCATGGGCATACTACAGCATTCCTCCAAGGAGTCAATGTGTGTATAACCTTCCTCATCAGTCGCGGTCAACTTGTGACTGCCACACGCCTTTTAACACATGGTCGAGAGGTGGCACACACATTGCATGATCAAACAGCCATGGCGTACATCTGGTTACATCAGGGAAAACTGGCTCAACAGCAAGCGGATTATCTCCAGGCTGAGCAGAGCTATCTGGCTAGCCTGGAACTAGCTCGTGTCCTTGAACGACAGGATTTAATAGGTTCTCTGCTAGCGTCCCTGGGAGAAGTAATGTTTTGCATGGGGGACTGTCTACGCGCTGAAGCCTACTTACAAGAAGGGCTGATGCTGGCACGCCAGGAACCACCTTCCACAGCACTAGCCTTTCTACTCAAGAATCTAGGAGAGGTTGTCAGTAGCTCACGCAGTTTTCAGCAAGGGATCATTTTTTATCAAGAGGGATTAGTGTGTGCGCGATCCATACAAAATCGTGAGCTTATGAGTGCCTTGCTACAAAATCTTGGTGTTATGGCCCAGCGCAGCAATCATTATGAACAAGCCAGTGCCTATTATCACGAAGGATTAGAGCTTGCCCAGGAAGTACATCACTGGCATCGAATGAGCGCTATCTTCATGAGCCTTGGTGTCCTCGCCATGTTACAAGAAGACATTGAGCAGGCCATGAATTTCTACCAACAGAGTCTAGAATTAGCCCAGCGTGTTGGCAGCCCACTCCGCATCAGCGCGGTGTTAGAGAATCTGGGCGTGGCCCAGATGAAACAAGGCAATGATCGGCTCGCAGAAAAGTATCTACAAGACAGCATGAGAATTGCACGTGAAATCGGTTATCGCTGGCTCATCTGCGAAACTCTCTGTGAATACGGTCATCTTCATCTCAAAAGCGGGCAACTTCAAGCGGCAGAGAATGCGTTATCAGAGGCAGAAGCGATAGCTCAAGCAATGGGAGTACCAGAATTAGTTGCAATGGTCTGCTACGGTCAAGCCCGTATTCTCGCCATGCGAGGATATATGGCTGAGGCACATGCAAAAGCGCTTCTCAGCCTCAATTACTACACATCGATCAATAGCGATCAGATTGATGTAGTTACACACCTGATCGAATCCGAAATCGGTGCCGTGCCGCTCGTCAGCGAGAGAGTCGAAAATCGCCCTATGGAGAGATTGTGAAGTATCTCATGTATTATAAACCCGGAGGTTGGCGCAAGCCAGCCTCCAATATTCCACTTCTCCGACCTTAATATAGCGCTGAAGACAGCGCTATACCGAATTGACATATATATTATATATCTGTACTATATATATAAAACTACTGTTGTGAATGGAGAAGTCCCTGCTGGATTTCTTGTCCATTCGAGCCATCAATGGAAGGATCACCAGATAGATGCAGCAGACTACAGTTCGTCAGATAGATGCAGATACGCTTGCCAATCAACATAACCTGGGCACCTTGCGCGATACATACGAACTCTACAGCTCATCTTGCTGCGCTTTTTTCTTTATACCCGTACTATTTCTCTTTTTTATTCTATTGCCTCTCGCGATCGCAATCCCATTACTGCGTTCTCAAATACCTCTGTCATTATCCCCATCCTTGATAGCTCCTGTATTTTTGCTCGTCTTTGCTGGTTTCGGTATCTATATCCTTATCAGGATGATCATTGGAGTCATCATTGCCTCGAAAAAACACGGCTCCGCGCTGCTCCTCTACACCAACGGCCTCATATTGCTACAATATCAGCAGCAGCAACTCGTATACTCCGATACACTTCACTGGCAAGATGTGGCATTTATCTGGCATCAGATCAAAATCGTTTCGGATGGTGAAAACAGTTCCCGCATAGTACATACATACAGCATACAAAACAAGCAAGGCACAACCTTCGGAGGCCCTTCATTTACATTCAATCAGGTAAAATTGGGTCACATCATCGAGCAAGATACAATCCCCTACCTCTGGCCCTCGACGCTGGATGCTTATCAACGTGGATCTCTTCTCACCTTTGGGACCATCGGCATCAGTTTAGCCGGGATTGACTACAACGGGCAACGCCTCTCCTGGCAGGACGTAAAAAGTATTCGCAGCGATCGCAATGGCGCCATTGCGATCAAGGGACAGAGTAATGGTCTCTTTTCATCCTGGGCCAGGGTCAAAGATAAGGATGTGCCTAATATCACGCTGCTCTATACACTACTGACATTCATCCGTGATCAACAGGGACCGACAGCTTTTTCCATTGAGGACAAGCGCTAGTGCCAGCGCGCCATGACCCAAATGGGTAAAGAAAATATCCTCCGGTAAATCCTTAAAATTCCGCTCGTGTACATCAATAACATGCTGCACAAACCCTTACACATGTGGATACACACAAAGGCCAGGGCATGACATATGCAACTATTTACCAAAATAAATAGTTCTGGTAAATCTAAAAGACTTCATACGTGTATATATGTGTAAGAGTTTCCAAGCCAGTAAAACACCGTCAGGCAATGGTTAATGCCTCAACGATACGTAAAGTTTCGTAGACATAAAATTAATCCTTGTATAAAAGGATTAAAAAACGTGTTTACATTTATCTTAATGTGCAAGCTGTGATATATCCTGACATTCAGAGAAAAAGATCAAACATTTTTTGAATGCACTTGTGCTGCAATTGGTGTGATTATGATGCATCTGAATGTTTATGGATAATGTGGCCAGTAAAAAAGAAAAAGGGAAAAGAAAAACATGAGAAAACCATCACCATCATTCCAGAAGCCAACATCGCACTCACGTCGTTCCATGATCAAAAGCACCATTGTTGGAGTCGCTGGCATAGGAGCCGTGGCAGGTCTCGCCGCTGGTGGAGTTGCTCTTACGCAGCAGCATCAAAGTGATCCGGCGCACGCAGCGAGTGTTGTCTCCCCCGATTCGATCCAGACCATCCTGAACATTGCTGTCACAGCCGAGCATCTAGCGGTGGCATTCTATACCCAGGCTCTGAATAATGCAAATTGGTTAGAATTTGGTGACAATGCCCGTCTGGATATCAAAGCCGCATTGATCGAAGAGCAACTTCATGCCCTCTTTTTGACCAGTCAGGGAGCGAAACCCCTCGTCGATAAATTCAGCTTCCCCCATGGAAAAAACACATTCCGCAGCCAGAAAATCTTTATTCAGACACAGCAACTCCTGGAGACGCTCTTTGTGGCAGCCTATATTGTGGCGGCGAAAGAATTTGCCATGTTAAATCGCCCGGACCTCGTCCAGATCGCAGGACAGATCGGGACAGTCGAAGCCGAGCATCGCGTCATTGGACGTGCCATTGGTGGGCTGCGACCTGCCAATAACCACGTATTTTCTCCCATCGTGATCCAGAAAGTCAGCGACGCCGTGACCGTACTGAAGAAGCAAGGTTTCCTCAATCCAGTCAATGGTAACAGCTTCACCTATCAACAGGTCAACACAAACTATCCGGATGTCATCATACGCAAGCCAACCGACGTACTCTGGTCTTAAAGGCAGGCAAGTGCATCAGCCACCCTTGCACCATGGCCACCTCGTAGCAACGAAAAGCAAAGGCGTGAGCCATGAATGGTCAAATGCTATTTAGACGAGAAGAAAGACCAGGCATCCCTGAACATGGAATGCCTGGTCTTTCTTCTCCGAACAGATAAACCGTTCTGTGTTGCATTTGATCACGATCTCAGTTCGTTATCTTCAGCGAATGCCGGATGACCTCCTCGGTTTTACTCAAAAGCTCAAACTGCTCATGTGTCATCTTCCAGCTCAGCGTGGCCGCATTATCTGCGGCCTGTTTGACATTCTTCGCGCCCGGTATAGGAATCACCAGAGGATGACTCTCAATCAGCCAGTTAAGCGCAACTTGAGCAATAGTAGCGTTATATCCCTTTGCTATCTCGTCCATGACCTGGAATAATGGTTCGAGCTTTTCACGTTGTACCGAGTAAGGTTTAGCAAATATTCGTCGTATGAACGGCGTTTCAGTTTCAAACAGCCTCGACATCTGAAGGATCGTGCGCGTTGTAGATGGATACTCTGCTCCACCGACTCTATACTTACCCGTTAAAACGCCCTCACTCAATGGAAGAATCGGTATGAAAGCAACATCTAACTCTTTGCAAGCGGCTAACATACCATCCGTTTCGGGATAGCGATGCAACAGATTATAGCCAGCCTGGTTTGAAGCGAGTGGAATCCCCTGACGAGCCAGATACGCTTGCGCATGTCGGAGATATTCCGTGTTGAAGTTACTGACACCAATAGCTCTGGCCTTTCCTGTTTTGACTGTTTCGGCCATCCCTTCAAGATAAGCATCGAGCTTACGCCGCGCAACTGGATAGTGGAGCTGGTAAAGATCTACCGCTTCGAGTCCCAGACGCTTCAGACTGCCATCGAGCGTGCTCATAATGTCCTTAGGCGAGAAGCGTTTCGAGGGATCGTACATTTTAGCCGGTGTAAATTTAGTGGCGACAGTAATAGGTCGACCATCACGACGACGAAATTCACCTAGCAGTTGCTCCGATAAACCTTTTGAGTAGCTTTCCGAAGTATCAAAGAAATTGAGACCAGCATCTAAACACGTCTTGTAAGCCTCAAACAGATCATCTCGGGTATATGTTTTTCCATAGCCGAAAGATTCCTTTCCCCATGATTGTGTACCAACTCCCATCACTGACACCTGGATGCCCGTTGCTCCAAGTCTACGATATTCGATACTATTCATCTTGCATGATTTCCTTTCCTTATGACTCATTAAAAGATTGATTGATCACTCATTTAATAAGAGAAAAAAATTTAAGCCACTGTCACTGCATGCCAAAAAGCGGTAAAACCTGCGCTATCGTAGCGCTCGGCTTCCGCAGGATGCTGGAGAATGAAGTCAATCGTCATATTCATGAGCGAGATAAGCAAGGCAACGCCAAATTCTGACGGCTGATCCCTGAGCGCCCCGTTGCCAAGACATTCGAGCAGCATCGCCTCCAGCACTTCATATCCGCTCCTTTCCAGACGCCTGACCTCTTCACTGATACAATCCGAAAATCTCAACAGGATCATTGCCTTATGCTTGGCCGGAGAGCTCACACCAAAGGCAACATACGTCTTCCAGAAGTAACGTGCACGTTCCTTCAAGCTCGCCTCAAAAGGATAACCGTCCATCCATTTCTCGCGTATCTCATCCTTCAGCGCCAGATAGAGGTCGTTGAACAACCTCTCTTTGGTCTCAAAGTAGGTAAACAGGGTCCCTTCTGCCACGCCAGCAGCCTGCGCGATTTTAGACGTGGGAGCACTCAAGCCTTGTTCGGCAATCAGCTCAATGGCCGCCGCCAGAATTGCGTTATATTTATCTTGACTTTTTGGTCTTGCCATACGATATCCTCAACGAGAAAATGACTGAGTACTTAATCATTATACTACCTGGAACATCTTCTGGCAAGCCAGCGTGGTGCGCCGAGATGCCCCATGTCTCTCTCGGCAGTCCCGACCGGCCAACGTAGTACGCTGTCAAAGGTCATCGCACCGATCTCTCATCTGAGATATGCACCTCATGGGGTGAGACGCCCACCGACGTAGCGGCGCGGCTCCGCCGTGCTGTCTGTGACTCGTCCGACCATGCACCTCATGAGGTTCCATTGCACAATCTTCCCACCGTGGAGCGTCTTGTTGGCGTTGCTTCCATCGGCACGTGGGACGGTGTCGTGCGGGAAGTGACAGCACGGCGGAGCCGCGCCGCTACGTCGGTGGGCGTCTCACCCCGGCGACTTCACGGATCTGTTTTGGGAACATATCTCCTCTGAGACAGAGGCGTGATGATCTTTGGCAGAGTAGTAGCGTCACGTGTCCTCTAAAATACTCAGATTTCATTCACTAATTTGCATCAAAGGATTTTCTATTGACAGCCCTGGATTAAAATGATAAGACAAAAGAAGCGGTATAAAAATTTATAATACATAGTTGTATCTTATTGTGCAAGGAGTACACCTGATGAAAAGCAAAGGACGCTTTCAGCTCATTAGTCTCTTGGTGATGACCCTGTTGATCAGTGCGGCAGTGCTCGGCGTGAGCCTGTTGCACGCGCCAGCCACGGTCAAGGCGGCTGGTACGGCCCCATCGGGACTGCATGTGGTCGGGAACAAGATCGAGGATGGTAGTAATAAAGTGATTATCCCCCACGGAGTCGATCGCATGGGTACCGAATACGCCTGTATCAGTACTGGCACGAGCGATTTCGATGGTCCGGTTGATCAGACGACGGTCAGCGCTATGACCTCATGGGCAACGAATATTGTGCGTGTCCCTTTAAATGAAGACTGCTGGCTTGGCATCAATGGCGAACCGGCCAACGGCAAGACGGCCGCACAATATCAGGCAGATATTGTCAATTGGGTTAATCTCCTCAATCAGAACGGCCAGATCGTCATCCTTGATCTGCATTGGAACAATTCTGGTACCAATAAAGCCACCGGTCAGCAGCCGATGCCCGATCTGGATCATACTCCTGCCTTCTGGACATCGGTCGCCAACACCTTCAAAAGCAATTCCTCGGTCATCTTTGACATCTATAACGAGCCCTACACGACCAGCTGGTCGTGCTGGAAAAATGGCAGTACTGCAGCTCAGACAAGTCCATGTAGCGACGTCGGCTTCGCCGTTGCAGGCATGCAAACCCTGGTCAACACCGTCCGTGCCACAGGAGCAACCAACATTATCATGCTCGGAGGCCTGGCCTACTCGAACGACCTGACTGGCTGGCTCGCCAACAAACCAACCGATCCACAAAATAATCTCGTCGCCTCGACCCACATCTACAACTTCAACGCCTGCGCCAACAGCAGTTGCTGGACCTCGCAGATCGCCCCGGTCAACGCCCAGGTACCCGTCTTTGCGGGAGAGATAGGCGAGAACGACTGCGCCTCAGGCTTCATCAGCACCCTGACGAGCTGGATGGATCAGCAAGGAATCGGCTACGCCGCCTGGACCTGGACCGCCAGCGGAAACTGCTCCGGGACGCCCGCACTGATCAGCGATTATACCGGCACGCCGACCAACTATGGAGCCGGCTATAAAGCTCATCTGATCGCCCTGGCCGGAAGCTCACCCACACCCACACCGACGGCGACGCCACGACCGGGCATCACTCCGACACCAGGCGTTACCCCGACACCGGGCATCACCCCAACACCAGTGACAGGTAGCGCATGCGGTATCCACTACGCCGTACAGAATCAGTGGCCCGGAGGCTTCACAGCTACCATCGTCATCAGTAACACAGGCTCCAGCGCCATCAGTAGCTGGACGCTCAAATTCACCTTCCCCGCCACACAAGGCATCTCGCAGGGATGGAGCGGTACATTCTCCGTACAAGGAGAAAATGTAACTGTGACCAACATGAGCTATAATGGCACCATCGCCGCCGGTAGCTCGACAAGTCTGGGCTTCAACGGCACCTGGAGCGGTAGCAATCCCTCTCCAACAACGTTCACGCTCAACGGGGCCACCTGTAGCCTATCGTAGCGTCGCACGCTGGCGTGCGATGTCCCACTCGATGTACGATCAGGCACGCCAGCGTGGCTCGCCAAGATCGAGCTGTCTCGTACGAGAAACTGGGGCGTCGCACGCTCGCGTGCGACACTACGATAGGGATTGGGCCACGGCTCGACCGGCGGCGCGGCCGGAGAAGATACAGCCACCCAGAAAGGTTCCCTCCAGAGCGCGATAGCCATGCACGCCGCCGCCGCCGAAGCCTGCGACTTCGCCGGCGGCATACAAGCCAGAGATCGGTTGATCATCGGCTTGCAGGACGCGGCTGGAGAGGTCGGTTTTGACGCCTCCCAGCGTTTTACGGCTCAGGATGGAGAGTCGCACGGCGATTAAGGGGCCTGCCGCTGGATCAAGGATGCGATGGGGTTTGGCGGTACGCACGAGCCGGTCTCCAATAAAGATCCGTGCGCCTCGGATAGCCAGTACCTGCTCATCCTGAGCATCCGTCTTCAAAATCTCCTGATCACGTGCGACCACCTGACGCTCCAGTGCAGCGAAGTCAATCAATGCATCGCCGGTCAGCTCGTTCATGGCCTGAACCAGATCAGCCAGATTCGAGCGTACGAGGAAATCCTTACCTTTCTGCTTGAATGCTTCGACAGGACCCATAGCAACGGGCAAAACACGCTTCAGAAGCATTGGAATACTACGGCCAGTCAGATCAGGATTCTGCTCGGAGCCTGAAAGGGCAAATTCGCGTTCAATGATACGCTGGTTAAGCAAAAGCCAGGAGTAGTCATAGCCGGATGTGGTGATATGTTGCAACGCTCCCAGAGTATCAAAGCCGGGAAAGAAAGGAGCCGGCAAGCGATCTCCATGAGCATCCAGCCACATTGATGAGGGACCACACAAAATGCGAATACCATGTCGATCCCAGATCGACGCGTAGTTATGGATGCCTTCTGGATAATTCCACATGCGATCCATGTTGATGAGATGTCCATCACTTTTCTTGAGCACATCAAACATAAATCCATCAACATGGGCCGGTACACCTGAAATCATATGCCTGGGAGGAGGCCCCAGACGTTGCGGCCAGTTCTGACGCACCATATCATGATTGCCCCCCATGCCTCCTGCGGTGACAATCACTGCTTGCGCCTTAAATTGGAAGTTGGCAACGACTGTCCGCGAGCTTCCCATCCCCCGCTCGACACTACTTGGTTCCAGCACCTCACCCTCAACGCCATCAATCACGCCGGCGCTTTTTGAAAGCGCGGTCACGCGATGACGAAAAGCGAAGGTCACAAGTCCACGCTGCTCACCCGCCCGCACACGCCGGATAAATGGCTCAATGACGCCCGGCCCTGTCCCCCAGGTGATATGAAAGCGTGGCACGGAATTACCATAGGGAGAGGCATCTTTTCCTTTGCGCTCCGTCCACTGGACCAGCGGAAAGAGACGCAATCCCTGAGCACGCAGCCAGGAATATTTCTCGCCCGCCGCAAAGTCCACATAGGCTTGCGCCCACAGACGCGGCCAGTGATCCTCGTCCCGATCAAAGCCCGCATTGCTTGACCAATCCTGCCAGGCCAACTCAGCGGAATCGTGGACCCCCAGACGACGTTGATCTGGCGAATTGACAAAGAAAAGGCCTCCAAAAGACCAGAACGCTTGCCCTCCCAGAGACTCTTCAGGCTCCTGTTCGACGATAATAACGTGTCGTCCTGCATCAACGAGCTCAGCGGCGGCGACCAGTCCAGCCAGACCCGCGCCCACAATGATCGCGTCTGCTTCCTTGACCATACTTTATCCCCTTTGACTCGCTTAACCTTTTACCTCTTGCTTACTATCTGCTGTTATAGTAGATGCTACCAAACACCGATGTCAAGAAGGACAACGTTCACTGACGAAATCTGCCTCCACCGAGCCGGACATCAGGAAATACAGGCATCGCTATGTGGCAAAATTTCAATATATGATATGATAGAATGATATATCCAGTCCAGAGACCTACATTTTTCATGCTTTATAGAGGCATCGTAGCCATCTGATGAACGTATACCTTATCCTTGGAGTACATCGCATGCATCGTCACCATATTGATCCCAAGATCAGCGTTAGTATCGTTTTTGTCGCCGCCATGTTTATGTCAATTATGGATACTACGATTGTCAACGTCGCTCTGCCCTCGCTCGGACGTCAACTGGGAGCCTCCAGTACTTCGATTGACGCCGTCGTCGTTTCGTATCTTGTTGCGCTGGCTGTGGTGATTCCCGCCTCCGGCTGGCTGGGAGATCGTTTTGGGACCAAGCTGATCTTTCTGGGTTCACTTGCTCTCTTCATCATTGCATCAGCACTCTGCGGGATCGCGCAAAATTTCCAGATGCTGGTACTCTTTCGCGCCTTGCAAGGGATCGCTGGTGGAGCATTAACTCCATCGGGGACCGCACTGCTCTTTCGCACCTTTCCACCTGAGCAGCGTGTCCAGGTGTCACGGATATTAATCATACCGACAGTCATCGCGCCAGCCGTTGGACCAGTCCTCGGCGGCTTCCTGGTGGATCAACTGTCATGGCGCTGGGTCTTTTATGTCAATGTCCCAATCGGTATTGCTGCCTTTATATTCGGCCTGATCTATCTTGATGAGTACCACCAGGCAGGTACCGGTCGCTTCGATCTGGTAGGCTTCCTACTGGCGGGCATCGGTCTGGCCGGGATCATGTATGCTTTAAGCGAAGGTCCCGCCTATGGATGGGCCTCGCCAGCTATCCTGAGCAGTCTGATTGTGGGACTCATTTTGATGACCATCTTCGTCTTCGTGGAAATGCGCATCTCCGAGCCGATGGTCAATCTACGCCTGTTTAATAATGGATTATTTCGTACCGCCAATCTTGTCACCTTCTTCTCCGGTGCAGGCTTCCTGGGAGTCCTCTTCATCGTGCCCCTCTTCTTACAGGAAGCACGCGGCGTCGATGCACTCACATCGGGCCTGACCACGTTCCCCGAAGCGATCGGTGTCGTCATATCGTCGCAGATCGTCGCTCGGCTATATCCCAGAACCGGACCGCGCAGGCTCTCGGCGTTCGGGCTCACTGGCGTAGCCATCCTGATCGCGCTTCTCAGCCTGATCGAACTCGGCACCAACCTCTGGCTGATGCGCGGGCTGATGTTCCTGATCGGCTTTGGTATGGCCTACTCATTCCTGCCGATGCAGACCGCCGCCTTCGCCACGATCTCGCGAGCCGAGACAGGACAGGCTTCAACCCTCTACAACGCCGAGCGACAGATCGGCTCCGCGCTGGGAGTCGCCATCCTGAGTACAGTACTCAGCATCTTTGGAACTGTCACGCGCAACGCCCAGGGAGCGATCGCCCCCAACGTCACAGCCTATCATGCAGCATTCATTACAGCAGCTGTACTCTGCCTGATCGCAGCCGCCTTCTCACTGGCCATCCACGATAAGGACGCCGCCGGCACCATGGTTGTCCAGAAGAAGCATGAACGCGTTCCAAGGGAGGTTGCAGAACCTGGAGTATCGCTCTCCGCTGATCAAGCGTAGCCCCTGAATTGTACAAAAGGGCTTGACCTTCAAGTATACTTTATCGTTTACACTCTTCAGAGCAAACCGATCCAGTTTGCTCTGTTCGTAACAGGCAACTGCTCATACGTGCAGGTTGTTTGTCTATAAGAAATTTGAGTGTAATATGACTACGCAAAAAAAACGGAAAGCATCGACTCGAGCGATTGTCCTGGGCGGCGGTGGGGTGACCGGTATTGCCTGGGAAGTTGGCATGTTGACAGGTCTGCTCGAAGCTGGAGTAGACCTTCATCAGGCCGATATAGTCATCGGCACATCAGCTGGAGCCTTCGTTGGAGTAGCCTTGTCCAGCGGTTACGATATGCATCAGTTCTTTGCCGCCCAATCAAAAGGAAGCGATACCGAGATCCCGACGGCTGCATCCGAACAGACCATCGCAGCATGGTCTCACGCGTTCGCCAGCGGAGGAAGCGATCCGCAGAAAGTCGGCGCGTTATTCGGAGACATTGCCATGAAAAATCCCGAGCCCGTACCACTGACACAACGCCGGACTGTGGTCAAGGCGCGACTCGTCACCACAGATTGGCCGCTGACGTTGCAAGTGACCGCCCTGGATGCTGAGAGCGGACGCTTGCACGTCTTCGACCACACATCAGGCGTTTCGCTCATCGACGCCGTAGCGGCAAGTGGAGCCGTCCCAGGTGTCTGGCCGCTGGTGCCACTCAATGGCAAAGCATGGATTGATGGAGGAATGGTATCATCAACCAACTCGCTCCTCGCTGATGGCTACGAGCGGATCATCATCCTGGCCCCTCTGCCGACCCGCTACGGTCAGATCCCCGGGCCTGAAGAGGATGCAAAGGTACTGAGCGCCAAAGCGAACGTCTCTTTCGTCGCTCCCGACGAGCAAAGCGTCGCCGCCATCGGACCAAATATCTACGACCCTGCACGCCAAAGCGCCGCCGCCGCCGCCGGTCGAGCGCAGGCCAAGAGCATCGCCACCGCCATACAGGCCATGTGGCGATGACCCGACGTGGCGACCAGTGACCTCACAGGGGGCGTAAAACTCCACCCATTAATAAAATGTGTCTTTTAAACCGTTATTGATTTAAAAACCGCAAATGTAGCACAGTGGTTTTACGCCCCTGTGAGGTGCCATAGCGTCAAAGTCCCTCCATTGATCATATTGCCTGGGAGGCGCTGGGAGCTGAACATGGTACATGAGTGGCATGGGCACCTCGGTTTTACACCCTGCGAGGTGCCATAGCGTCAAAGATCCTCCATTGATCATATTGCCTGGGAGGCACTGGGAGCCGAACATGGCACATGAGTGGCATGGGCACCTCGGTTTTACACCCCTGCGAGGTGCCATTGCGTCAAAGATCCTCCATTGATCATATTGCCTGGGAGGCGCTGGGAGCCGAACATGGCACATGAGTGGCATGGGCACCTCGGTTTTACACCCCTGCGAGGTGCCATTGCGTCAAAGACCATCCTTTGATCATATTGCCTGGGAGGCGCTGGGAGCTGAACATGGCACATGAGTGGCATGGGCACCTCGGTTTTACACCCTGCGAGGTGCCATAGCGTCAAAGTCCCTCCATTGATCCTATTGCCAGGGAGGCGCTGGGAGCTGAACATGGCACATGAGTGGCATGGGCACCTCACAGGGGCGTAAAACCCCTGTGCTACATTTTCGATATATTTATACAAAAGATGCAAAATCGTTATCCCATCGCTTGCATTTCTGTTCTGCCGCTGCCCTGGAAAGATGTGGGTAAAAGACAGCCAAGCCAACGCCGCACGCTGGTGGATGGGTCGCTTATATCACAAAAACCGTGCGAGCATGGCCCGTCTCTGTTGACCAGGCGGCTGTAACATCCGACAGGGGAACGGAATTGGTCGCAACCTTAAAACCTGCAGGAACGCTTGCTTGCAGCACGCCATCGATCGCCTTGATCAGACGCTTGAATGGCACGCTGCCAATGCCACTGCCCATCAGTTGGATCGCCGAGGAACGCAGGACCGGGTTAGGAAGGGAGATGCTATACGCACTGACGGCACCGATTTCGATAAAGCGGATCGGCACACCATCGGGTCCCGCTTTCGCCGCCGCAATCAGTAACCGTTCCGTACTTGGTCCCCACAGATAATCGAGAACGACATCGACACCATCGTGAAAAGGCTTCAGAAATGACTCTTCCATCGCATCTTCATCCTCGGCGAGAGGAACGATCACATCAGCACCCAGCGCGGCCAGAGACTGCAAAGCTTCGGGATTACGACCTGTCGCAATGACTTTCTTGGCTCCAAGGTGTTTGGCTATCTGGACAGCCAGACGACCGGATATACCAGTCGCTCCATTCACCAAAACCGTTTCTCCGGCTTGAAAGCGGGCACTTTCCTGTAACGCGGCCCAGGAAGACATCCCCGGAACAGCAATCGCTGCGGCAGTCACATCATCCAGTTCGTCGGGCAGGAAGATGCATTGTGACGCTCGCACGGTCGATCGCTCCGCCATGCTTCCATAGGGAGCAGATGGCATGACAAAGTAGACACGACGACCATCATCAAGCCGTCCAACCCCATCAATGCCAACCACAAAGGGGATCTTACCAGAGGAACTATAGTGCGTACCCGACGCCCGGCTACGCGTCACATGGCTGAGCGAGGCAGCAGTCACAGTAATCAGGTTTTCTCCCTCAGAGGGGACCGGCTCAGAAAAGTCTCTATATACAGGCGGTTGACCAGCTTCCACGATAAGGGCTGCTTTCATCTCTATACTCCTGTTCAATCAATCGATACTCATTCAAAATGCGTGTAAAATACACGTATTTAGCATAACAGAAAGAGGATAGACATGTCAAGGACGTCGGTGTATACTGCACTGATATGGACCAGAACATTCGTCAATTCTACGATGCCCTCTTTAATCTGATCGGGCTGATGAATCAGCCGCAACGTGATAACACCCTGCTTCAAGAAGCGGGCGTCTCTCTTGATCGCGCATTGTTTCCTTTGCTTGTAGTGATTGGTCGCCGCGACGCCATTGGCATCATGGAGCTGGCCAGTCTGGTTGGGCGTGATCATACGACGGTGAGCCGCCAGGTAGCCACGTTAGGCCGCCTGGGGCTGGTAACGCGTCGCGCCGGAACCAGAGATGGACGCGAACGCAAGGTGATTGCTACTCCGGAAGGGCTCGTCATCGTGAGCGCTCTGGATGCAGCGCGGGAAAGATTAATACAACCTATTCTCCAGCAATGGGATGAGCAAGACTGGAACACGTTTGTTGCTCTCCTGAGTCGCTTTGCGAACGACGCGCTGGCGCTTGCCGCAAGTCATAAAGATGACGTGGCACCTCAATAGGCCACGTCAGCAGAGAGTATCACAGCTTGAAAGCAATCCAGATCAAAGCGCGGAAAGCATAGCAGCTCCCGTTTTAATCCCGAGAAAGAAGCGTGCAAGCTCCATATTCTCATTGGGAGCGTGATTGGCTTGATCGGCATTGGCATAGGGGACGCAAAACGCTGGTATGCCTAACGTTTTGGTGAAGACATAGTTGGGCAGACTTCCTCCCACGGATGGCACGAACAGCGGCTCTGCCCCCTGAGCAACGCTGACCGCCTGACGTAGCAGTTCCGCAAATGGAGATGCAAGCGATGTTTTCGATGGGTCCATCGCCCCGTAGCTGATCACCTCGACCTCGGGAGCATGCCGTCGCACGTGATCCTGGATCCTGGCGAGGATGTCTTCAGAGGTCTGGGCTTCTACGAGCCTGATGTCGCATTTGGCAATGGCTTCATGCGGCAGGACCGTTTTGGAGCCGGGTCCGCCATAGCCTCCATGAATGCCATTGATCGTAAAGGTAGGCCACGCGGATCGTCGCTCAGAATAGCCACGTTCCTGAGGCTCATCCAGACGAGAAATCTCCAGGTTACGTTTGACCTGCTCGATATCGACCGGAAGCTTCAACAACGCCTGATGCTCCAGATCGGTCAACGGCTGCACATGATCGTAAAAGCCATCGATAGTGATCTCTCCGCGCTCATTCTTCATCGTCGCCAGCAGATGCACCAGCGTCCAGAGCGGATTGGGAACAATGCCGCCCCAGTTCCCTGAATGCAGATCTCGATTAGCTCCTCGCGCACGCAGCTCGATGTCGAGCACGCCACGCACCCCAAAGCTGATGATAGATTGTCCGCTCTCGTGCACAGGTCCGTCACTGATAAGCACCAGATCGGCCTCCAGCAGCTCCCGATGATCACGCACAAACTCGGGCATACGCGGACTCCCAATCTCCTCCTCGCCCTCCAGCAGAAACTTCACATTGCAAGGAAGCGTCCCGCGACAAGCCAGCAACGCCTCCAAAGCCAGCAACTGCGCAAAATGCTGACCTTTATTATCGCCGACCCCACGCGCATAGAGCCGTCCAGCGCGGATCGTTGGCTCGAAAGGCGGAGTGATCCACTGATCCAGCGGATCTGGGGGCTGAACGTCATAATGTCCATAGAGCAGCACCGTCGGCTTGCTCGGATCGACCGCATAGGTGCCAAAAACCATCGGACAGCCCGACGTCGGGATGATCTGCGTCTCCAACCCGATCTGCCTCATAATATCAGCAATGTATTCCGCGACCTCAGCGATGCCTTCGCCGTACGCGCTAATACTCGGTCGCCGCACATAGTCGATGAGACGCTCCAGAGAGCGATCGGCATGCTGATCAATCCAATGAAAGATATCAGACAAGTCTGAGAGAGAGCCTGTATTCATAACGTTCCTCCTCATATATAGGGATAGCGGACACGTAAGCTGTCACAGCAGCAAAGTAGCGCAGGCGTAAGATGAGTTTCTCTGACGATTGCTCTCCTTTTGTCTCCACATGGGAAAGAAAAGCAAAAGAGCCGCTCTCCTTAAACTTTCACCAAGAGTGGACCGGTTCCGCAAAATCCTGGGAGTGACAAAAGGCGTGGTCATGCGCCAGCGACGATGTCCTTGAGCTGGTCGCGGGACACTTGGATCAGTTGTAACAGATCTTGCGCGTCGGGTTCGTTGGCCCAGCGGTCAAACGCTGTTTTGAACGCGATGACTCCGACTTCTGCGGCAAGGCGCGCGGCAGGGTTCGTCACGCCACGTCTTTGCAACGCTTCGGCCATGGCCGAGGTGAGCCATGCCTCTTTCAGCAGTTCGCGTTCTTGGAGCCCCGGGTTTGCGGCGATCACCGCCTGACGCTGCCGGACGAGTTCATGGCGCTCCTGGAGCACAGGCACGAGGGCCTCCAGGGCTGTGGCAACTGCATCGAGCGGCATAGTGGAAGCAGGCGCAGCTTCGATGGTACGCACACAAATAGTGCGCAACAAGTCCTGCTCTCCAAACAGCACCTCGCGCTTATCAACGAAGTGGCGGAAAAACGTGCGCTCAGTGAGACCAGCCCGTTCAGCGATCTCCGTCACCGTCGTCTGCTCAAACCCACGTTCCTGGTACAGGTCCAGAGCTGCCTGCTCCAGTCGGCCCCTGGCATCGGGTTCCCATCGGCCCATATATTCACCCTCCTTCATGGCAGTTATTGACATCACTTCTATTATATGGTATTATTTTGATGTCAGCAACTGACATCACCGTTGTGTCTTCCCAGGACGAAACAGTGGCGTAGCAAAACAAAAAAAGAAAGAAAGAGGAATCGCACACATGGAATTTATGGTGAGCGGCAGCTTTTACCCACACGATCAAGAAGAGATTCTCGCCCGTTTGCCCCAGGAGCAGGCGCATATTCACGTCTTACAAGAGCAAGGAACGATACAGGCACTCTATCACAGTGCTGACCTTTCACATGTCTGGCTTGTGATACGGGGAGCGTCACAGGATGAGGTACAAAAGACTCTGGAGTCCTTCCCGCTTTATCCTTACGTGAGAGAGATAGCAATCGCATCACTCGTCAAGATGTAGCCGATAAAGCAGATTGAGATCGATTGATTCAAGGGAAGCCTAAACAAGTACAGGAAATATGCTATGTTACAACAAACAACAGGAACTTCACAGAACGAGGAAAACCGCCTCGACGAGGCTGGTATTCCTCCCATACAACTGCATCATATTGGATTGAAAACTGCCAGGTTCGAGGAGATGCGAGCTTTCTATCACACCTTCCTCGACGTCCACCCGGTCCTTGAAGTCGATGGCTTTGGAGGTTTTTACACCTTCGATCTGGCTCACCATCGCCTGGCACTCTTTGACGATCCCACACTCACTGAGCAGGTGGCCACCAGCGCAGGCATACATCATGTCGCCTTTCTCTACAGCCTTGACGATCTCATGCGGGCGTACCAGCGTTTGAAGCGCAAGAATATTCTCCCGTTCATGGTAACAAATCATGGCTCGCATACGTCTTTCTATTATCATGATCCTGACAACAATATGTTAGAATTGCTAGTTGACCTTTATGGATCTGACTTGCGTAAGGGTCAAGAAGTGATGCGCGCGTTCAATGGAAGCCCCTATCCCCCCGTGGTCATGATCAACCCGGAAACATACCTGGCAGTCTGGCAAGCGGGAGCGACACTCCTAGAGCTACACGAACGCTCTTACGCGGGCGCGTTTACTGAAGGAGCCGCCTCGCTCCCGTCAGGGGACACTTACGCGCAGTGACTTTCGCCAGTCCAATCAGACGCGAAAGTGGCAGAGAATGACAGGCAGAGGTATTCGGGCACCATGTTTCTCGGTGTCCGAATACCTCTGTCCCTGAGACTGAGCCATTCCGGTTTATGTAGATGAGCGGCAGCCGCCGGGATTACACACTCGATGTCTCCCCACAAATAGCGGCATTTTCTCTTCACCTGGCTCCAAAAAGAGGAGATTGATCTCTTTGGGGGAGATGACTCCTTAACTTTACCGTATTGAACGCAAGCGTCCGACGCTATGTCACTTCAAATAGGTATCAAACCAGTCGCCGATCGCCGGATATACTTCGAGCTGCGTGGCTTGATGCTGCATGTAATGGCCTTCCCCTTCGAAGCGCAGATACTTCACCGGTACCTGGCGCTTTTTCAAGGCTGCGACGATCTGCTCGGCTTCGCTGGCGGGCACACGTGGATCGTTGGCACCATGCACGACGAGCAGTGGCGCAGTGATACGATCGACGGCATGGATCGGTGAGATCTGCGCCAGGAAATCTCGATCGTGTGCGAGCGAGCCATATTCGGCTTCGCGCAACGTACGTCGCCATGGACCAGTATTCTCCAGGAAAGTGACGAAGTTCGCGATGCCTACGATATCGACGGCGGCGGCCCACAATTCTGGATAGGTGGTCACGGCTGCCAGCACCATAAAGCCTCCATAGCTGCGTCCCAGGATGCCTATGCGAGATGGATCAGCGCCACCAAATTGCGTGAGCCATTGAGTGGCTGCCTTCAGATCGGCGACGCTATCCATGCGAAGCCGGACATCGTCGAGATGGCTGTAGACTTTTCCGTAGCCGGTGCTGCCACGCACATTGGGTGCCAGTACTGCAAAGCCACGTTGGAGATAATATTGAATTGGAGGCATCCAGGGGGCCGAATACACCGGTCGAAATTGTCCTTCAGGACCTCCGTGGACAAAGACGATGGTCGCCAGACCAGCAGCAGTCCTGCGTGCGTTGCTGGTGGGACGATAGTAGAAGGCGGGGATCTGAAGGCCATCGAAGGTTATGTAGTGGATCAGCTCGGGTTCGACTGGATCAGCATCCGTAAAAGCGTCGGGAGTAATCTTCGTGACAGGCCATGCCTTATCAGTAGTGGCCAGCCAGATATTGCCGCAATGCTGCGAACCATTAAAATCGAAGGCGATCTGCTCACTGGTCGAGGACCAGGTTATCCCACCAATCACTCCGCCGGGCAGTGCGACATCTGAGGTTGCTTGTTCACTCTCAAGATGATAGAAGAAAAGCCGCGATTTCCCATCCTCATTCAAAGCGTAGGCCAGCGTATTCTTGTTCGGAGAGAGGGCCAGTCCAGCATCTAGATCAGCATCCCAACTGGTCTCGACCAGATAAGTGATTGGAACATGTTTCGACTCAGAATCAGGGAGCACTGAAAGATCAAGCACTGCCGGAGCCAGGAATTCGCGTCCGTAGTTTGACAGGACATACAGAGCGCGACCATCAGGAGCAAAGGTAGCTGAATCATAAGCCGCTTCACCATCATGCGTGGTCAGCAAACGGGCATCACTACCATCAACGGGCACAAGTAAGAGATCATTGTCGAGAGGACCATTCTCCACGCTCACAATCAAAGAAGCGCCATCGAGCGACCAGACCAGCGGATGCAACGACGTCTTTTGTTGCAGCACGCAGCGCGTCTCACCTGACGCCAGATCCATCATCCAGACATCAAAAAACGCAGGATTAATCTGGTTCGAGCTATAACAGATCGTTTTTCCGTCTGGAGACCAACAGCCAAAACGATGGATGACCTTTGGATCAGCCGTAAGCGATCGCATGTCCCCCGTCGCCACCGACACAATGTACAGCTGATCGTGCTCATCGCCTCCATTATCGTGCGTCACCAGCAGATCCTCGCCCACTGGCGACCAGGAGACCAGACCGACACGATCCTGAAAATGCGTCAGTTGAAGAGGATCATTCTCACCAGGCGAGAACAGCCAGGCCTGATCAAGCCCGCTATTGTCTGTGACAAAGGCCAGCGTCTTTCCATCCGCTGACCACGATGCCCCATGCGCTCGATACGCGTTCCGGTATTGGATACTTTGATGATTCTCAACATTCATAACATGCTCCTCAGCTTAACAAAAAACGCCTATCCCCTTAGGCAGCATATCATATTCAGTCGAAAAGAGACAATCATCATTGACCCCACAAGAACTCAAAACTATTTTGTCCATATCTCTATGACATGGACAAAATAGGCTCACGTAAATTGAACAGCTAACACAGGTTCGAACTTTGCCTGCCGTTAACATCAACCTGAGTAATTGAGTGGGCTCCATTAAAAAGGGAGGTGTGCGATCCACCAGAGAAAGCCGTCATATTGAAAAAACAACCATTTGTCGATCCATTGGGATAGATCCTCACCCATGACGGATAATCATAGTTGTTATATTGAACAACATTATTAACACGAAATCCTATATAACCAGTCCCATAGAAGCAGTAATAATTGCCTGCATTGTCCACCAGATCGAGTTGCTGCATGCCACACGAACCAATCCCGATCAACGGCAGAGAATCGCCAGAAGATGTAGCAGACGTTTGCTTAATACAGGTAATCGGGATCGAAGTAATTGTCGCCGCCTGACTTCCATGCAGCCCAACCGAGGTCGCGCTACATTTGCTCGTAGAAGATGATGCTGATGCGCTTTTTGCATACGCAGAGCCAGACATCACTGCTGACAGAACAAGAAGGCAGCTGAGGATAAAAAAAGCACTAAAGTGACGTAATTCAATGCCCTGGAAGAGTGTACGCATGATTGTTCTCTCCTTTTTACCGTACTTATTATCCATTCCTCGAACGTGTCCAGTAATGCTGGACAAAAGGTAAGATATCTTTGTCAAAGTATAGATAAAAAGAGGAGAAAAAGCTGCAACAAGAGGTATCATCATATGTAACATCAGGTATCAATTTATCAGCATGCCATTGGTGGCATTTGCAGTTAGCCTGATTCAAACAGCATATATGAGTGCAAATCATATGACTTGCACTCATATCGAAAACTAATCAGTCAGCGTCCGTACATTCACCGCATCGTCCGCTAAGTCGGCTTCCGTAGAGATCACTGAGCGGCGCTTAAAGCCAAACCAGTAAATGGCTCCAACACCAAAGAGTACAATCAGCGCAAACTCGAAGATTGGAATCTGTCCAATGACGTTCAGGACCGGATTGCTGGCCCAGGCGGGATAGACAACATTCAGGATTGGATTGGTATAGACGTTGCGCAGTCCTCCAAACCAGAGAAAGTTAATTATCATCAAGCCACCATAGAGCAGCGCCAGAATGTTAATAGGCAATCCCCAACGTCCCAAACTGAAGGGCGCTTTCGTATGCGGCCAACCTTTCAAGCGTGCTCCCAGCGAGGCAACGTTATTGAGAAAATAGGCCAGGTAGATCAAGCCGGTGGCGGCTGTGACAATGATACCAATAGCGGTGCTGATCAGAAAGGGGATCATGGCTAAGACGGCCACGCCGATGCCAGCCCAGAGAGGTGTACGCAGTCGCGGATGCACATTTCCCCAGACGCTCCCGAAAGGCAAGCGACCATCGCGTGCCATCGAAAACATCAAGCGGATCGTCGCCGATTGGATCGCCAGTGTACAGACACAGATAGCAATCAGCACCACAAAAAGATAAACATTCCCCCAGAAAGATCCCAGGGCATCTTGAATGATCGTGGGCAACGTGGTCAGGAAATCGGCTCCTTGCGCGAGGCTCTCAATCTGAGGATAGTTCTGAATGGAGAGTAGTACACCTGCCAGGAAAAGCAATCCGGCGAAGAACGAGAGGCCAATCGACCAGAGCACGCCACGAGGCGCGTTTTTCTGCGGATTTTTGGTCTCTTCGCCCAACGTGCCAGCGGTATCGAATCCATAAATGACAAAGAGCGACATAAACATAGCAGCCAGGAACGCGCCACCGAAGCTCGTACCAAAGCCAGGAGTCCAGGGCTGAGACGCACTTTGCACGACGGTATGTGGTCCAGTCAAGAGAAAGCTGACTGGCTGATGATTGTGGAAAATCAAGAGGACCAGCGCAAAGCCAAACATGCCAATAATCTCGGCCACCACTCCGATGTTATTGATAATCGAGACGAGCTTGACGCCGACCACATTGATCAGGGTACCGACTATGATCGAGACAAGTGCGATAAAGACGGCGTTTGGCAGGCCCAGAATCGTGGCAGGAATCTGCGGAAAGATCGCGTCCAGCGGAACCGCAATGGTAAAGGCGACGGAGGTAACGGTGAGCACACCCGCAAAGAAGTAGATCCAGCCGGTAAACCAGCCCAACGTATGGCTGGAGAGGCGCTTACTCCACTGGTAAATGGAGCCTGCAATCGGAAAATGTGAGGACAATTCGGCAAAGTTGAGCGCAATAATAAATTGACCCAGCGCGACAATCGGCCAGGTCCAGAAAAAGGCGGGGCCTGCGGCCGCCAGACCCAGATAAAAGAGTGCAAAGGTGCCGGTCGAAACAGAGATGTAAGAAAAAGCCACCGCAAAGTTGGAGAGAAAACCCAGCGTACGCTCTAGCTCCTGCTTATATCCCAGCTTTTGCAGCAACGCCTCATCTTGCTGATGCTGAGATTGGTCAGAAGCCAGCTGCTCTTGAGATCGGTCGGATTGAGCCATTCAACGCCTCCTTGAGGATCGGTGGATAAGATCAACACAACAACGGATAAGATCAATTATAAAATGGTCTCATGAACAGTATAAAGAGAGAAGGGAGAAAAAACCAGAGAAGCAGGCCATAAAATGGAACCCCATAGCTTATCCTGAAAGAAGAGAAATATGTTCCTTTTTCTACTCCGCACTGAGAGAGTGTCGGGGAGAAGCAAAAGCTCGCCTGGCATTTGAAGCTATGATGCATACAGTATAGCGATGCCTTCAATCGAGATGTTAAAGTAGCTTATCAATCATATTTTTAGCTCAGAGAGATGAATTTATGCCTTGAGGAGCGTCCTCAACCATGTCTTGCTGCACCAGACGATCATCGGCCTCGTAATACCTCCACTGCGTATTGCATTCCAGAGTTAAGACAGCAACACTAAATTCAATTACTCAATCAAACTCTCATCTCCTCCTGCTGCTATTTCGATCGCTCTTTCGCGCTTCTCTCTTTTTACACCCACTCCACATGATCAAAATACGCTACCGGATTTCCAAAGTTTCAATCGCTCTTTCGCGCTTCTCTCTTTTTACACAGTCATCGGCGCGTTGATATTCGGACAGATCAACAAAGTTTCAATCGCTCTTTCGCGCTTCTCTCTTTTTACACCTGGTGGAGATGAAGTCAGGAAGAAAGTTTATAAGGAGATGTTTCAATCGCTCTTTCGCGCTTCTCTCTTTTTACACTTCGCGAGGAGCTTCGCGAGCGATCAGATGCGGTAGTTTCAATCGCTCTTTCGCGCTTCTCTCTTTTTACACCCCACCTCTCGCGAAGCCTCACGAGAGGCTAGTTGAGAGGCCTCTATGCGAGAGGCTCTACATAATTATCATTGTAACACCGTTTTTGCACTGAATCTACTCTTTTTAGATGCTATTTAAGCTCAAAACATTTTGCGAGAGGCTCAGCGTGACACTGACACAGCCGAGCCTCTCGCAAACGATATATCCGCCATGCTTCTTTCATTTGCATACATCTGTGCCTGACCCATACCCATCGTTGTTTTGTAGCCAACACCAGCGTAGCGTGAGAAATTGGCTAAGGCAGTGATTTGAGCAGCATAACAATCAGTTGTTTTTACCTGATAAGTACATGTGCCGACAAAACCTTTCTGCCTATATTTTGGGAAATACAATGTTGTGGTATGGAGGTCATAATCACTTATCACAACATTATCTTTCACAAAATTTCGTACAGCTTGCTTATCCATATACAGGCATTCAGGTGCATGGAGGTTCCAGGTGCGCATCAGGCTATCCCAGAGTAGGATTGGCTCAGGGAAAAATGAAAAATGCCTATCGCCCAAGCTAAACGCGGTCGGACTATCAAAACGTACTGTGATAGCACGTTGTGCGGATGTGTTAGCTAATGTCTGCCAGTCGGTATAATCAGCCCAACCAGTAGTATCTAAGGAGGAAGTTAAAATAACGCGATCTAATATAAACATCGTATCATCAAGAAAAAGTCTGTTTGGATGTGTTTCGAGAACATAGCGGCTGAGACGTTGCCAAAGTGCTCCTCCATCCAGCAAAGTAATACGCAAACGATATATCTTACCAGCATCTAATAGGAGACGCTGATCTCGTTCTTTTGCCCCCTTTAAAAACGAAAGTGTAAATGGTCTGTAATTGGGTTCATTGTGCAAACGCGCAGCAAGGACAGGATCTGTTTGACTGATCAAATTGAGAAAGAGAGCATGTGCCTGGTGTCCCATAGTTGCAGGTAGAGTAGAGTTCGTAGTTGGACTCAACTCCAACACGATCGAATAGAGATAATTTAAGCCCATATGACCTCCCTATTTAAAGGAAAATAGCAGTATTGTCTGATCGAGAGCGTGTCCGGCCAATTCGTCTGGCGATACTTTCCAAGAGAAACGCCTCCAAGCCAAATGCGATACTTCCATCACGATAGCTTCCATTGGTATAAATCATATGCAGAGGATAGATCGCAAAAAGAGGTGGCAGATGAAGCATTTTACTTAAATGAAAACTTTTGTGCTCACTAATCCAACAATTAAATGTGCGGGCCTTCAATCGAGCATTAATGTTTTCCTTGCCCGAAAGATAGTTGCTCTGACTTCCGTCAATGGTAAAACCTTCCAGACGTATTACACGATGATATTGGTTACTCACAACAGATGCGCTTATTTCAAAATACATGTCATTCGCTTTACCTTCAATCAGATCTCGCACATAAATATAACCAAGCAGTTTATGTTGACGTCCCAATTTTGCCAGCCATTCCTCAGCCTGATCTGGATAGTCACGTTTTATAAGATGCTCAAAGCTCTGTTTGCTCAATTCTTGATATTGCGTACGCCGTAATACAAATGGGAGATTGTACGTCTTCAGCGGCTTCAGACCTAATCGTTTGTCGAGCACATCATAAATCGCAACAGTGAAATCACTCTCTATTCCGCCACGAAAACTTTCCAGATCAGAGAGATAATATCTTTTTCTTGTACTATTCGGATTCCTGACCTCTGTTCCAAATTTTTTCCAGATCGCCAACTGCATCTTTTTATATTTATCGTACTTCAACATAATCTGCTCTTGAGTACTTACTGGCTCTTTATCATAAAGCGTGATCACGAGGCTCTGTAAGATCTTCTCTGCTTGGATTTTGTTATCGTTAAAGTATTGCTGATTTTTTACACGCTCACATGCGGCTACTGCTTCCAGTGGCGAGTATTTCTGAGCATATGTAGCAAAGTCCTGATAGCCCAGATAGGCATTATTAATAGCTGTGTTCAGCTCACTTCGCTCCATTACTTGACCATCATCAATTTGTTCCATACAGTGATAAACATAATCAGGAACAAACAGCCAAATGCGATTAGGAATCGCGATAGTGGACTCTTCACGTCCCCGTCGTCCCAAGCGGCCAATACGTTGAATTGCTTGAGCAGCGCTACGGGCTTCGCACACAAGAAACTCTTTACCCTTGCCCTCTACAAGATCAACCCCAACATCTATCGTCGTTGTACCAACACTAAAGCGGCACATGAGTGCCATAGCTCGTTCATCAGGGTCCATATATCCATGTACTTCTCCAACCGTATCAGCAGGATAGATCTGACGTAATATACCGGCCAGACACTTAGCATCATAAACCCCATCAACGATAAAAACTCCACGTGCGGGGGGAGTCTGATTATCAGCCCAGCGTAGGATATCACTCAAGTGATCCTGCATAGCTTCAACCCCTTGCCAGTAGAGGAGATTCGCAGGCAGTATGTTAACTTCCACAGTTTCACATACAACCTTATTTCCTGTCGAAGAAGCCATATCTGTCACGGAGATTATCTCTATACCTAAACGTTCCACATAATATCTAAATGTATCCTGCGGCGTGGCAGACGAAAAAATAAATATATGTGGCTTATCTGGCGCCAGTGCTTTCACAGTTCCCATGATGAAAGCGGCATTTGCCATCTGTTTCCTACTATACAAATGGAACTCATCAAAAGCAATCACGGGATAGTTATTGAGCATGTTCTGAAAGACGCGTACGCCAGAAGGCATTGCGAATGTGCTAAACATCTGCCCATAGAGACTATACATAGCCAGATAGAGCACATCAGGATTTGTGAGTATTGCATGTGGCATCTTATCACCACTCGCCCATCCCAGTGCCTGCGCATGACTGCGCATATGATCTTGAACATCCATAATGTCATCCAGCCCCTGGCTATCGACAAGGAGAATTGTGTCATCAGAGAATTTTTGATAGAGCGAGACGTATTGATCCATCAATAATTCATTTGTTGGATAAACGCCACAGGTACGTACCCCATCCAGGATGGCGGCAGCAAAGTTTGCTAAGGTTTTGCCGCTGCCTGTGATACTCGTGTTTTCGATGCAGATACTTTTGCATTCATTAATCGCTTCGCGTACTGCTGCCAGGGTTTTTGACTGATGAGCGTAGGGTTGGAACGTGCCAATAAACGGTTGCTGATATGTGGCATACCACAATTCTTTTACCACGATGCGCATACATTCTCTCCATAATATCCCATCAATAAGGGTATCTGCACATACATTTCATTGTCGGTAAATGTTGCTCGTAGATACGATCCCGCTATCCCATCAAAGACTGCGTTTGCAATAAGCTTCCCTGGAAGGGCATTCACGATGATATCGAAAATATGCGGACGAGCGGTTTTGACAAGGTCATCCCAGGTCAGGAGAGGATCATCTTGATGCCTCTCCCGACCGCTGATAGGTTCGATACAGTGTTGCGTTTTTTGAGCTGTCGTAATGTGTAGCTTCGTTTTGGCCATAAATTTACCCAGCCGTATATAAGATGGAAATTGTACATCTTCTGCACTTACCACATAACACTGGAACACTGATCCTGGACGAAAACATTTGGTAAAGCCCCAATCAGGATAGCCAATACTTTGCTCCTTTTTCCCTATACCAAAACTTTCGCTCATCGTATTATATTGACTAACAACGGTACTCCCACGAATAAGCTTCGCAGGAGTAATATAGCGTTTCCCAACCGTGGCAAGTTCTCCACGATAATGCGGCTTTTGAATCTCATTATGCCAGGGTGACACAGCCCATCCAAAGGCATATGTCAACGCATAGTTGTGAATAAATGGACCTGTTTCCGCAACCTTACCACGCTCCGTTGTCGCAAAAAACAAATAATCTTGTAAAGTAAGATCACAACGATAGAGCTTCATTACACTGCCTCCCCATCATCCTCACCGGTCCCGCTGCCTTTATCTTTACTTTTGACAGCTTTGACATAACGCTGCGCTTCTTTATCCAATGCTTGAAGCATTGATCGCAATGCCGTCTCATCCTCGTAAAGTGCTCGCACTCCATCAAGCAAGCTCGGTAGATCCTCTATCTTACGTTTTCTTCCAATAACAGATGCCAATGCAGCCAGCTCCACTTGCGGCCAGAGATCCGTAAAATGGCTCATCTCAAGATAGTCAGGCAATGCGTTGTTTTCTGACTGTACAATAGCGTCATAGTAATATTGAGTAAGTTCAAGGTTACTGAATAATTCAACATCACTGAAATAAATTCCCAGGATATGATTACGAATGAAACCCTCGCGATTACTTTCCGCTCCGTAGCGTGTCGTTTTCAGAATATTGCCTACAGTATAGAGAAACTCTGGCATTGTGACATCAAGCAATGTTTCAACGGTTGGAATAAAAATTTGTGGCAGAACATTTTCGCGGCTGGCAAAGGCACTTCCAGCAATACCACCAGCAACAGTATCCTGGATAGCATTCAACTTGATATTACGCATGACCTGCGGAATATCACGCACAACAAAACCACTATCAGTCAGAATACGCGCCCGTTGACTTCCAGCATCCTTGGTTGCCGCAAAACCATAGAGAATGCAATCAGGACAATAACCACAACTGTTGCCCATAATCTGACATGTATTTCGCTCAAATTTTTTCTTATCTATCGTGATCTCTGTCAAAATGTCTAAATCGCGTAACAATGCTTTGCCGGTACGGCGCTCTGGAGCAATTTGTTTGCGTTTATACATAATGACACGATCAATAGGCTTGCGTATCTTCATTCCAGCTTGAAGGCGTTCGACATCAAGCGTTTCCCCTTCGGTTGTAAAGATAGCATGCGACTTGGTTTCACGGAGAACAACAATCTGTGTATAACGATTTTGGCGGTACCGAGGTATTTGTTCGTGAAAGGCGTTTTTGTAGAGATTCAAGATGCTGGTTAACTGCTCAATCATGGCATTTTCTCCTTTAATAAGCTCACCAATAATTTTTACAAATTACTGGTGATAAGTCCTTTGTCGGTATCTATCTTCTCAGCTTCATTAGGAGCTTGTTTCTTGCGCTCTTCCCAATAAAGCTGTACCTTTTGGTATGTAAGAAAATAAATGGCATCAGCCAGATGATTTTCTTCATGCGTAAGTTTTGAAAGACTGCCTCCACACACCTGCCTGAAGAGATCCCTGACAAGCAAGGCTGCAAAGGCATTCATTACCTCAAGTCGTTGTGCACCAAATGTAGGAGCAAATCCGCCGCCAGCAACGATCCGCTCAAGACGCTTCAATACTGTCCCTGCCACTCTGGAGATAAGCTCTTCATCATTTTCGCTACTACTGGCATTGTTTTTTATAGCTTCCACGCCTGTACGGAACAGCGTTTCAAAGCGATGAGCTCGCCCCTTCGCTCCCATCAGTGGATGATAGAGTTGTAAACTGGTCGTAGTAATCCTCTCAACCAGGCTCATCAAATATCCTCCTTCTTTATCAATCATCAATTCATAACCTTCTGTTCCCATGGCTATACGATTTCCATCTACTGGCTCTCCTTGCTGCGGCAAAAGTATCTGACATGCACGTGTAAATGCAGGATATGGAGAGGCTTTGTCTCGTTCGCGCCTCTTATAGAGGGTCGCACCTGCCAGATAATTGATTTTCACTTCCTCGAGGATATTTGCAACCTGTTTATCAAGGTTACGACGTTGGCTGGAGGTATTTTGAGAAAGGCCCGCATTAATCTCCCAAACAGCAGCCAATATATCCAACATAGCCGGCAACGTACTTAATGGTATTCGTCTGCTATTGCCTGCCAAAAGATCAACATCAATATCACGAGACATTGGCAGTATGCTACTCAATAATGGATGCAAGCCTTCCATTTCAATGATGGTTTTCATCTCTTCCGGCCGCATAATACTAAGGTATGGTTTATCTGTGATATAGACGCGTGCTCCAGTTAGGAGATGGATCAATGTCGCAGCGTACAATGCTTTTGTCCATACCTCAATATGGGTAGGGGCCAGGCTCTTTTCTTTTGATTTGACAACATTATCATAGGTAATTAGCATGTAATTGGGATTTTTAAGAGAAAACGTGATGCGATCACCTTGTTTGCCACGCGGTTTCCCCTCTTTTGTCTTTGTTTTCATATGTGCTGCCTGATGAGCGAACATATCTCGTACTTGTTCCAGCCATTCATCATCAACATTGTGATGATTCAGCCAATGCGTTGGTAGGGCTGGATCATCTTTACTGCCACGCAAGGCAAGCTTACTGACAACAGTCTCCTTGGCGTGAAAGTTTTTCAATAACTGCTGACTGGTATACTCCCATAATTGTGGGGTAAATGAATAATCAGGCAGAACATACAGATGAAGACGATAGGAGGCGTTGTAATCGCTATCCGCAGGATAGCTCTGACCGCCGAGCTTCCGCAGCATAAACTCCAGATAACACATAGGACACCAGACCATCTGCGCATTTACGGTGTGTGATGGTTGGATTTTGTTTGAGAAGATTAATGCTTGCTGATTAGCAATATCAGTGATAATGACATTACTTTTCATTTTGACTGGGATATCACGATTACAAATAATACACGTGCGTTTGTGAGTACGTGTTTTCTCATTCTCATATACTTTGAGCCTATTATCATCTATAGATCGCTCAGAATAAAACGAAAAAACGAGATTGGCCTCGAGATAATGTTCAATATCACTTTGTAAGCTCAACTCCTCGTTGACAAAGTCAAGACGGCGTTTCTCACGATCATGAGGTTTCAGAGCTTTTAGCGCCTGTTGATACAACCTCTGCTGTATATCTATTACTTCTACCTCTTGCGCTTTTCTAGTATCTCCCAGGAACCGAGCAGCGATAAGCCAGTGATAACTAAGAATAAGGCAGTGATCTGCGACACCGCCCGTTTGTAAGAGAGCACGATGTTGCCGGATAACTACAGCAATCTGAGAAGGGATGCGAAATGTAGTACATATCCATGCCAGCACGTCTTCAGAAAGCAAGGCTTCTGCGATATTTTCAATACCCATAAACATGAAGTACGCAGCATTCCAACGTTGTGCAAAAGATTCATCTTCATCAGCATCAGGGAGGATAGAAAATCGCATACAAAAGTCTACGAAGTTAGTAGCCACACTGGCATACTTGTCTTTTGAGACGCGCTTTTTCACTATTTTCGTAAAAAAACCTGTTGATTTCTTCGCAAGATGATAGTTCTGGACAACCAATAGCAGTTGCTCAAGTGAACTAAACAGATACACATCTTTGCGAAATTTTAAACGTTGACCATATTGGCATGCTTCTTCAGTCGCTGCGTAGCTTCCTTGTCCTGCTTCTTCTCTAAGATTGGTAAACATATTGGTAGCAATCGTGTGACGTAACATATTCACATCAATCTCAGCATTTTCTGGACCCAGATACAAGATACCGTTAGCAAAATACAGAATAGGATAGAGCCCATACCGAGCAAGCGCAAATTCGGTGGCCTGGTGAATGCTAAGCGTAGATAATCCACGATAATCGTCGAGCTCGTGATAATAAAACTTCAGCTTAGGGAGGGGAGTAAGTTCTCCCACAGGAATACGCTTGCTCATGCGAGTCCGCTGGCGAGCAGCGACCGCATCATCGCGACTAATATCACCCACTCTATTTTCGGCCGTTTTGTAATCGCGGGATGTCTGCTGACTGGCCAGGGCATCCGCCAGGTGGACAAGCGTGAGCAGGCGGCTGATCCCCGAGCTGGCCGATGACAAATCTGCCACTTTAGGACTGAGTAGTGACACACTGGCCGCACGCAGTTCAGCAGCTGATACATCCGCAAACTGGCGCAGATTCGTCTGCGCAAAAAGATCCTCCAAAGCCTCTAATGTGACACCGAATTCACCAGTACCAGTACGTGTTTTCGCCAGTTCACTGTCTTTATATGCATCGTGAAACACATACAAAACGAGCGTTCGTTTAAACTCATCCTCACTTAGCCGCGTGTAACCTTTATCTTGCAAGTACTCGAGCACACGAGTCAGCGCAAATA
This sequence comes from Dictyobacter sp. Z7_2, assembly GCF_057551105.1. Taxonomy (NCBI): domain Bacteria; kingdom Bacillati; phylum Chloroflexota; class Ktedonobacteria; order Ktedonobacterales; family Dictyobacteraceae; genus Dictyobacter; species Dictyobacter sp. Z7_2. Next base: position 5,010,295 of record NZ_BAAJPE010000002.1, on the reverse strand, counting down.
AGCCATTAAGAATATGGGTACGTAACGGTTGATCTACATGAAAATCCGCCCCACGCATGGCCTTTTTCCAACCATATGACTTTGCCGCCTTAAACATCCAGCCAAGTTCTTGCATAGATGGAACGGCATAATCCCTCACGAAACCTTGCAAGATGTCATGGTATTGTACCAACTTAAACCTCCTTCAATGTAATGTACACCAAGATTGTAGCGTATCTGAGTGAGTACATATGTACTCACTCAACGGGTGTAGGATATGACTTATTGAAGTGATCGCGTATCTGACGCATTTGTATCATCAGTTCGGGAGGTTCATAAACGACACAATTATATCCATAGCTGAGCACAATACGACGTGCCTCAAAAAGATCGGTAATGCGAGCGGTGATGATTGCCGAACCATCTGGATATCGCTCTACTTTCTGTTCAGAAAAATGTTCGCTTACGTTGTGACGTGCAATTGAGGGGCCAAGCCAATAGCGCAATTGATAGGTCGGATTCAACGGACTATTCTTTACGCATCTGGTATGAAGCATCCTGGCACTCCCAGGCACGATATAGTCCAGGCGAAAATTGAGTTCTTTATTCATCTCAACATGTCGTCCATGCAGACGCACATGCCCATCTTTAAAGATCAGAGGCTGAGGTTCGATGATATGGCGGCGCTCTTGGCCCTTAAAGGGAGAACAGTAAGTGAACTCCAATTGCTGAGAACGTTCGATCGCCATTTCGACCACCCGGAGTGTTTTTTGATCGAAGTGACGATAATCAATAGTTTCCCGTAGATCAATACTAAAAGTAAGACGTTGAGTGTTCACAACCTTCTGCTGATCTTGAGATAAAAGATCAACCAGGGAAGAGAGGAAATCACGTATATCATCTGCATGTGGAATCACGGAATCGCCAAACGTATCACGTAAAAGGGAGAGAATATTGAGTTGGACAGCATCAAAAGAAAGTCCAAAAGGCGAATTAGTCCAGACATACAATTTACTACCACGATCGTAAGCAATATTATAACTGTGGGTCTTTAATACACGCAAATCGTTACGAAACTGGTATTTTTGTTGATTTTTGATCACCTCATTGCTTGCTTGCGAGTCATACGAAAGCAAATATTCTCGATCCAGAAATGTAATAATTTCACTATAACAGTGTGGACGTTTATGCAATAAGGAGAGGAGTGTGACGCGCCTCCTAAAGGAGCGCTCAGCATTTGTATCGGGCTTCATGGAGTGAAAACACCTCTATCTGCTCTACTACCAGGACCACTGGACACAACATGATCTTATCACTATAGAATAGCTTCAATGGTAGGGCAAGCAATTAGGACTTTAAGTCAAAGTCATGGATCTCCATTTGGAAATGGGCTTAACTCCAAGTTAAGCGATACACAACAGAATACTTAAAAATTCAGATGAGCTTGTGCTGATCAGTTAAAGGTATATACAGCACAACAAGGTATATAGAAAGGTTGCAAAGGGATGGTTGATATACCAATCTCACAAGTAAACGCATATGCGTATTGTCCACGCCGTTTCTATTACGAGTTTGTTCTAGGTGAGATGATTGTGAATGAATTTGTATTAGAAGGTCAACAATTGCATGAGAGAGTCGATCTACCAGGGAAGAGTATACGAGGGCAGAAAGAACAACTAAGGCGCATCTATCTCTGTGCACCTGGATTGGGGCTGGTCGGATATAGCGATGTGCTGGAGATAGAAGAACGTAACACTAATCTGGCTGAGGCAGCACGCACCGGGAAACTTTATCCAATCGAATATAAAAAGGGGAAAATGGGGAAATGGATCTCTGATCACACACAACTATGTGCTCAAGCACTTGCGCTAGAAGAGGCGCTAGAGATAGAAGCGGGACGCATCACAACTGGATATATTTTCTATATTGGCTCTGCTCGCAGAGACGAAGTTCCTATTGACAAAAGACTCCGTAACATAACCCTCGATTTACTCACAGAGGCACGTCAGCTCATGCAAGAAGACCAACCACCAGCACCAATAACGAACTGGCAGAAGTGCCGTGATTGCTCATTGGAGCCAATATGTCTACCCCGCGAAGTAATAACAATGCATACAAAGAAGAGAGAAGGAAAAGATGGCAATTCTTTATCTGACTGAACAACAAGCCTGGGTAAGACGTGAAGGTGATTGCTTAATTGTCCATATTCCTGAACAGCATAAAGGTGAAGAGCGCAAAGGAAAACAAGAGCGCAAGATGACCATTCCCCTTTTCAAAGTAGAGGAAGTAATGGTCATAGGAGACATTACTCTGACAACGCCGGCATTAGCAAGCTTGCTAGAAGCACGGGTTCAGGTCACTTACCTGAGCAAACATGGACGCTACCTGGGTAATCTCAGTCCTCAACTCACAAAAAACAGCATATTGCGCCTGGCTCAACATGCAGCACACGCAGATGCACCTAAGCGTCATGCGATTGCTCAACGTTTTGTGATTGGAAAATTACGCAATATGCGCACCATCTTAATGCGTTACCAAAGAACAAATAATGATCCCGCCATTGCCAGGCAGCAAGAAACATTGAAGCAATGTATTCATGCTGCGGAACAGACAATACTTACTACTTCAAACAATGATAAAGCGTGGCATGAAATTGATCCAATAATAGAGTCAGAGCCAACGGAGATAGCGAATTACTTACCGGATAGGATGAATGGTTTGGGATCACTTCTTGGTTGCGAAGGAGCTGGTAGTGCGGCATACTTTCATGTGTTTGAGCGACTAATTAAATGCAATTGGGAACATGGCTTTTGCAAACGAGTGAGACGCCCACCTACCGACCCGGTTAACGCGATGCTTAGTTACGGCTATGTTATTTTAGCCGGACAAGTTGCCAGTTCGCTAGCCGGAGTCGGATTTGACCCCTATATTGGATATCTCCATTCATCTCGTTACGGCAAACCAGCCCTCGCACTTGACGTTATGGAGGAGTTCAGGCCGTTAATCGTTGATTCTGTTGTTATAAGCCTATTAAATAATCGGCAACTCGAATCAAAAGATTTTGTCCTGGAACTCAACAGCTATCGAATGACTGACACAGCCAAACGACTCTTTCTGCAAAAATTTGAAGAGCGCATGCAAGAAATTATTACGCATCCCATCTTTGGATATAAAGTCTCTTATCGCCGTTGCATCGAACTTCAGGCACGCCTGCTAGCGAAATATATAACTGGCGAGATCCCTCAATATACCCCCTTTACAGTACGGTAATCAAGATGCAAAAAAGCTCCGAAGGAATGCATGCGAGAGGTGTAAGACAAAGCCATCTTTATGTAGTTGCCTACGATATCACCAATGATAAAAGGCGCACGAACGTTCACAAAATCTTGAAAGGATTTGGAAAATGGACAGAGTTTTCACTCTTCGAGTGCTTTTTAACAAAAAAAGAACTTTTGCAAATGCAAGCAAAATTAGATAAATACCTTGATAGCAATACGGATAGAGTACGTATCTATACAATTTGTGATGTCTGCCTTCCAAAAATCGAAACCATCGGCATTCCAGAAGCCAAAGAAGACACTAGCTACTTAATATAGAACGTATTGCACGTCCCCAAGAAAGATCTGGCAGTCACAAGCAAAATACTTTGCGAGAGGCTCGGCTGTGTATCCTTCACGCTGAGCCTCTCGCAAAGTATTTTGAGCTCAAAGGAGTCAATAAAAGAGTGGATCAGTCACAAAAACTGTGTTACAATGATAATTATACAGAGCCTCTCGCATATGAGTCTCTCAACCGGCTTCTCACAAGGTCTCGCTATAATCGGGGTGGTAACCCACCTTTTCGCGCTTGAGCGATTGTAACTCGGCATCAAGGGGCTCCTCGAAATCTCTCTCTTCGGTGGTAACCCACCTTTTCGCGCTTGAGCGATTGTAACTGAGAAACTTACTACTAGGATTTGTGAGAGATAAAGTGGTAACCCACCTTTTCGCGCTTGAGCGATTGTAACTACGAAGTATGTAAATCTTCCCGGCGGCGTAGGGCCGTAGTGGTAACCCACCTTTTCGCGCTTGAGCGATTGTAACCAAGTTTCGGCACCTGTGCTGCATCGCGACATGCTTTGCGTGGTAACCCACCTTTTCGCGCTTGAGCGATTGTAACTTTTTCCTAATCTTTGGTGGTTTGCTCATCCTGCTTACGTGGTAACCCACCTTTTCGCGCTTGAGCGATTGTAACGATAATCTGACACCTGAAGATTTTTACCGCAATGCCGTGGTAACCCACCTTTTCGCGCTTGAGCGATTGTAACGCGTTTAAAGCGCTCGCAGTACGAGGGAGTCTGTGTAGTGGTGGTAACCCACCTTTTCGCGCTTGAGCGATTGTAACCCTGATAAGATTGAGTCGCGAATGTCTCGACCATAGACGTGGTAACCCACCTTTTCGCGCTTGAGCGATTGTAACCCTGGCACCATTTGAGGGCTTAAAGGTACCAGGATATGGTGGTAACCCACCTTTTCGCGCTTGAGCGATTGTAACTCTGTCCAGACAGTTGTATCAAATAGTTCAGCGTCGTGGTAACCCACCTTTTCGCGCTTGAGCGATTGTAACGTTAATAGCTCCATCAGAGGAGATCATCAACGGCGCTCCGTGGTAACCCACCTTTTCGCGCTTGAGCGATTGTAACAAAATAATGGAGCTTGGAAGATTTTTCGATATATTCGCTGTGGTAACCCACCTTTTCGCGCTTGAGCGATTGTAACTTAAATGCGAAAGGATTCAAGAAATTTTTTGGTATCATAGTGGTAACCCACCTTTTCGCGCTTGAGCGATTGTAACGTCTTAAATCTGCAATGGGAAAATAAGGTGATATAGTGGTAACCCACCTTTTCGCGCTTGAGCGATTGTAACTCTAGCAGATACCTGCTAAGAAACTTGTGTCTTCGTGGTAACCCACCTTTTCGCGCTTGAGCGATTGTAACTAACTATGGACGGCGATACGCCTAAATTTACAGAAGAGTGGTAACCCACCTTTTCGCGCTTGAGCGATTGTAACTAACTATGGACGGCGATACGCCTAAATTTACAGAAGAGTGGTAACCCACCTTTTCGCGCTTGAGCGATTGTAACTAACTATGGACGGCGATACGCCTAAATTTACAGAAGAGTGGTAACCCACCTTTTCGCGCTTGAGCGATTGTAACCGAATGGACTCCATGGGAAAACATCATAATTTGAAGAGTGGTAACCCACCTTTTCGCGCTTGAGCGATTGTAACATTGATAATTTCCGACAAATGCATAGCTACCACTCTTTGTGGTAACCCACCTTTTCGCGCTTGAGCGATTGTAACGAACTTGCCACAACAATGTTGACTCCGCCCGCTCGTAATGTGGTAACCCACCTTTTCGCGCTTGAGCGATTGTAACAAACTTTATACGAAACAAGAGGCGGAGGAAGACAAAGAAGTGGTAACCCACCTTTTCGCGCTTGAGCGATTGTAACCTGTTGCTCAAACCATTGAAAAAGCTCTGGAATAGAGTGGTAACCCACCTTTTCGCGCTTGAGCGATTGTAACTTACTCGGAGTAGTTTCATCCCAGGTGATGATGCTGTGGGTGGTAACCCACCTTTTCGCGCTTGAGCGATTGTAACGTTATACCCATACACCGTATTGGCTTGACTAGCTGTAGTGTGGTAACCCACCTTTTCGCGCTTGAGCGATTGTAACTAGGTGTCCACATAGGAAAACGCCGATACGTTCCGGGCGGTGGTAACCCACCTTTTCGCGCTTGAGCGATTGTAACAGAGCCACATGATGTAGGATGCTGTAGCTCTATTCAGTGGTAACCCACCTTTTCGCGCTTGAGCGATTGTAACCGCTCGATGATGTTCCTGAGAAACCGCCCTGTGCGGTGGTAACCCACCTTTTCGCGCTTGAGCGATTGTAACTTTGCTAAAGACTTGCTGGAATACTTGCGGCGTCAATGTGGTAACCCACCTTTTCGCGCTTGAGCGATTGTAACCCGCTATAAATTCCCACATGTCATTTTCTCCATACTCGTGGTAACCCACCTTTTCGCGCTTGAGCGATTGTAACGCAGAGTTAATACCTCCGCCTTGATCATGGATATAGATAGTGGTAACCCACCTTTTCGCGCTTGAGCGATTGTAACTTAAGCGCGAACTCGTTGGCCTGCTGGCCGTCAATGAGTGGTAACCCACCTTTTCGCGCTTGAGCGATTGTAACGCAGAGTTAATACCTCCGCCTTGATCATGGATATAGATAGTGGTAACCCACCTTTTCGCGCTTGAGCGATTGTAACTTAAGCGCGAACTCGTTGGCCTGCTGGCCGTCAATGAGTGGTAACCCACCTTTTCGCGCTTGAGCGATTGTAACTTCTAAGACGCGGCTTTGATCTGGGAGCTTGTGGAAGTGTGGTAACCCACCTTTTCGCGCTTGAGCGATTGTAACGACGGTCAAATTGTCATTGGAAATGCAAACTATCCAGGCAGTGGTAACCCACCTTTTCGCGCTTGAGCGATTGTAACCAGCTTAGTAGCTGGAAGCGCTAGAATCGTCTTCCGTGGTAACCCACCTTTTCGCGCTTGAGCGATTGTAACGGTTCTATTGCACTCACTCAGGAGCTTTCAAAGATGTGGTAACCCACCTTTTCGCGCTTGAGCGATTGTAACTGCTTTTGCAAATTGTGCAGCCTGGACAAACTGAGATAGTGGTAACCCACCTTTTCGCGCTTGAGCGATTGTAACGGTTCTATTGCACTCACTCAGGAGCTTTCAAAGATGTGGTAACCCACCTTTTCGCGCTTGAGCGATTGTAACTGCTTTTGCAAATTGTGCAGCCTGGACAAACTGAGATAGTGGTAACCCACCTTTTCGCGCTTGAGCGATTGTAACTTTACATCCCCGCGCTACTTCAGGAGCGAGGGCATCGTGGTAACCCACCTTTTCGCGCTTGAGCGATTGGAACTATAGATATCGCAGGGCTCAATACCTGTGATGAAAAGTGGTAACCCACCTTTTCGCGCTTGAGCGATTGTAACTCTATGCCTCAGGGGTTTGAACATCACGGAAATCTTTGTGGTAACCCACCTTTTCGCGCTTGAGCGATTGTAACTAGCCTTCCATGCCTTTGTTGACCCCGATACGCTTGGGTGGTAACCCACCTTTTCGCGCTTGAGCGATTGTAACTATATCAACTCTTAAACAGTCAACTGATTGGGGGTTTGCGTGGTAACCCACCTTTTCGCGCTTGAGCGATTGTAACATCGCTGCCTGTCACCCAAACCATGACCCAGAGAAGTGGTAACCCACCTTTTCGCGCTTGAGCGATTGGAACAATCCTCACGTACTTTTACCATGGACGGAGCCAAGGTGGTAACCCACCTTTTCGCGCTTGAGCGATTGGAACACCTCTGGTTGTTGCGTATTAGTGTCAGAGGAGATGTGGTAACTCACCTTTTCGCGCTTGAGCGATTGGAACCACAGAGATATATTCAAGATATCCCCATACATATCGTGGTAACCCATCTTTTCGCGCTTAAGCGATTGGAACTTCTCTTGCAGGATCTTATTCGTATTGGCGTAATTGGTGGTAACCCATCTTTTCGCGCTTGAGCGATTGGAACAAGTGCCTCTATCTCTTGCATCCCTTCTTCGTGAGCAGAAGACTGATATTATGAATGCTTGAAAAATGATACCACTTGTTACATGAAATGATACGTTTTGTTACTGCTTTTCTTACAATTGTAGTGCATACTTGAGGGGAGACATCACGCTAAGGCGCCTGGACAGCGGAAGCGGGTCTGATAGCTCTACACTATCAGGCCCGCTTTCGTTTCATGCATACATTTCTGCCAGCCGGATCAGTCGATGGCGAGCTGGAAGTCGCGAATTTCGTAGCCGGTGGAGAGGGTATTCCAGGAGATTTGGGGCTGTTTGGCGATGCGCAGTCCTTCGATGGAGAGGAGTCGTTTCAGGAACAGATCGCTCTCCTGGATGGCGATGTAGGAGCCGGGGCAGCGATGAATTCCGTCGCCGAAGCTCATGAGAGCTTCTGGAATCTGACTGCCCGCGAGAGCGCGTCCGGGACAGAGAGCCATGGGCTGTTCGCCGATAACTCTTTCGTCGATATTGGCTCCCATGATGTGGACGTTGACCAATTCACCTTCGGGGATGACGACCTGCTGATCGCCCTTCTTGATCTCGATATCGGCGGTGGTGCGGCGATAGAGATCTCCGACGATGGGCTCCAGGCGCAGGATTTCGTTGAGGACGTCATAGCGCTCTTTCTCGGGAGCGGCCAGGTAGCGCGTACGCAGTTCTGTGTCTTCGAGCAGGTGCCAGGCGGCGACGCTGATGAATTCTCGCGTGGTGACCATGCCTGCGGCGGCATAGGTGATGCATTCGATCAGAATCTCCGGATCGCTATAATTTTGCGCGATCAGATGCGAGATAACATCCTCTTTCGGCGTACGTTTGCGTGCTCTGATAGCTGGTTTGACGTCCATTAAGAAGAAGCTCGAGATGGCCATTTGGTTCTTCAGAGACTTAAGAAAAACCTTGGGCGTCATGTGCTTTGCCATCTGCGACAGATCACCTTCAAAAAACGTGTTGATACGTTTATCCATGCCCGGAAGGATGCTATCCGTTAAGCCGACGACTTCGGCCGCCACTCTGACTGCCATGAAGCGCGTCAGAAAACTCAAGTCGCCATGCTTCTTTTTCTTCAGATCGGTCAGCAGATCATCGGCCACCGTCTCCATCAGCTGACGATATCCACTATCGACGGCCTTCGGCGTGAAAAAGCGGGCCGTCTGCTTGCGCTGGAGCAGATGATCTTTGCCTTCTTGATACAAGATGGCAGGCTTCATTTTGTTGCCCTTGTCCATCATATCCATCATCTCTTTGCCGAAGCCTGCCTGCTTCGCATTCGCACTGCGCAGAATAGCCCGTGCATCATCAAATCCCTGCACGTGCCAGACACCAGCCTCGTCACGATGGATCGGATCTTCCGCATTGATCACAGTGCCGCGCTTCGTTTTCTGGGCCGACCATGCACTATGGTCAATGGGACAGCCAGTCATCTGCTTTTCCTGTGCCCCGGATAGAGTCTCGCTCTGTTCGATCGACATAGTTTACCAACTTTCCTGCTTACTTTTCCTACTTTATAAGGTACACATAAAGGTACTGCACAGTTAAAGGTCGTTACAATTGTGCGAATGTTTCTCCTTTTGCTCTCACGAATCCTGGTGAAACTCGCCGTACAATTATGATATATGCTATAATTTTTGATATAGTGTGTCTCATATCTCCTACTTAGTATACTGTAGAACATCGCCATGGCACATGTCAAGAAGAGTGGGAAAATAGTTCAATGGTCACGAAGAGAGCAGGACATGATATACTGTAGAACATCAATCTAAGTTCTCGTAGTAATTTTGGGCGAAAGGTTTGGATAGCGAACGAGCTGGCAATTGATATGTTCAAAAGCCGTTCATCGTAGATCAATTAGGGTAAAGCAATGCTCGATCAATCATCAGGTGAGCCATGACGGGAGCCATTGAGAAGCAGATGGATCGCCGCATCAAGCGGACACAGCAGTCGCTGGCGAAGGCATTGATCGCTCTGACACTGGCAAAAGACTATGATGCGGTAACGATCCGCGACATCACGCAATATGCCGATGTCGGCTACGCGACTTTTTTTCGCCACTATCACGATAAGGATGCTCTCCTGGAAAGTGTCCTTGATGTTGTCCTCGACGAGCTGATGCAGCTCTTCTCGACACCTCTCGAGAACAACGATGAATTCCAAAACGGTCTGCTGCTGTTTCAATACGTGCAGCAGCACAGCGAGGTCATTAGCGTCTTGCTGCGCAGCGGAGGAGCCTCGGGACTCGTGAAACGTGTCATCGAGGCCAGCACACCCAGTGCTCTTGAAAAGCACAAGGCGCACGGCGACACGATCATCCCAAGCGATATCGCCGCCTACCATCTGATTGCAGCCTCCATCTCGCTGGTCCAGTGGTGGCTGGAGCAAGGGATGCCATATCCACCTGAACAAATGGGAGCTATCTATTATGAGTTGGTAATCCGTCCCACTCACTAGTACTGAATACGATTGTTGACCAGCAACAACAGCAAGCCTGCAGCATATATTTGAATATGACTATCCACACACCGGGAAACGGTCATCTATTCACCCGTAAAGAGAAAAAACATTTGCTTCAGTTGCCAGAGAAGACCGAGGGACAATCGATGAGCACGATCACACATCCAGCTTCGAGCAGGCAAAAGCCGTCGCTACCACCTGGCCCAAGGGGTTTACCAGTCCTGGGAGATCTATTGCCATTTCAAATGCGACCGTTAAGCTTTTTCCGCCAATTAGCACACCGTTATGGACGTATGGCAACGATCCATATTGGGAAGCGGCCAGTGATACTCGTGTTCCGGCCAGAGCATGTACGCTACCTGCTCGTCGAGCAGGCACGCAATTTTAGCAAGCCAAGCTTTAGCAATGGTGGAGGTCTCAAACGCTTTTTGGGCGATGGATTGCTAACGATCGATGGAGATTTTCACCGTCAGCAGCGGCGGCTGGTCCAGCCGGCTTTCCATAAGCAGCGCGTGGATCGCTATGCCGAGACGATGACCGGATTTACGCAGGAGCTGCTGGATAGCTGGCAGGTTGGCTCAACAGTAAACATCTCCAGCGAGATGCAACGTCTCACGCTACGTATCATCACAAAAACGCTCTTCAACGTTGACTCCCTGGACCAGACGGACATACTCGGACACGCCTTTGATGTGGTACTCAACAGCAGTCCCAGACAGATGGCCATACTTGGCAGATTCAGCCAGTCGACCTTACCTCAAAAAACTGTCGATGCCGTCAAACTCATCGATACGTTCATCTACGACCTGATTGCGCAACGGCGTGAGCATCCGCGAGATACCGGTGATGTCCTATCGATGCTGCTGGCAGCGCAGGAAGAACAGGACGCGATGACAGACAAGCAGGTCCATGATCACGTACTTACCTTCGTCGCCGCCGGACACGAAACCGCTCAAAACACACTCGCCTGGACATTTTATCTGCTCGCCAAAAATCCGACCGCCCGCCAGAAACTGCTGGCCGAACTGGAGACGGTCCTGCATGGACGCGTCCCGACCCTCGATGACCTGTCCCACCTACCCTACCTGGAGGGAGTCATCAACGAATCCTGGCGCTTCTATCCGCCCGCCTGGAGACAGGCTCGCCAGGCCATCGAGGCGTTTGAAATAGATGGCTATATGATACCGGCACACACGATCATCGTTCTGAGTCAATGGGTAACGCATAATCAATCCGATATCTGGGGCGATCCAGAAAACTTTCGGCCGGAGCGCTGGGAGCAGGAGGAAAAGCAGAAAATCCCGCAAGGGGCCTACTTCCCCTTTGGCCTGGGCTCGCATATGTGCATTGGCATGTCATTTGCGCAACTCGAGACCAAGCTCCTGCTCGCCACCATCTTGCAACGCTTCACACCTCAATTGACTCCCGGCACGCATGTCGTTCTCCAGCCGTTGGTGACGCTGCGACCTAAATATGGCATGCAGATGCGGCTCGATGCGTCGTATTGAGATACGATGTGTCCCCATTCGCCTTAGAGCTCAATCTGCGTGCCCAGCAGGTGGAGAAATTGAGCCAGCCAGATTGGATGAGTGGGCCATGCTGCTCCTGTCACAATATTGCCATCCACGACAGCCTGATCAACTCCCACATCCTCGAAATGGCCTCCCGCCAGAGTGACCTCGGGACCAACCGCAGGATAGGCAGTACAGGTCCTTCCGCTGAGGACTCCGGCCGCAACCAGGATCTGTGGACCGTGGCATAAGGCCGCAATCGGCTTGTTGGCCTCAGCAAAATGGCGTGCAATCGCCAACACGCGCTCATTTAAACGAAGATATTCCGGCGCTCGTCCGCCAGGGATCACCAGACCATCATACTCTTCCGGCTTAATATCGGCAAAAGTCGCATTCAGGCGAAAATTGTGTCCTGGCTTCTCGCTATACGTCTGATCGCCCTCAAAATCATGGATGGCAGTGCGCACCGTTTGCCCGGCCTCTTTTCCGGGGCAGACCGCATGCACAGTATGACCAACCATCAGAAGAGCCTGAAAGGGAACCATAACCTCGTAATCCTCGACATAATCGCCAACCAACATCAAGAGCTTCTTTGCACTCATCAGATTACGCCTTTCTTTTTCTCGTGACATATCCAGCATTCAACGCTTCGGTTCGGCAACTATTTCAGGGGCATGCTTTGCGCAGCATACATAATAGTTACAATGGTACAGTACAATATTTGAGCAGCAACGCACAAGGGGGTCAAGCGAAGCGAAGACATTGGTATTGCAGGAACATTTCAATTCTTGATTATGTTCTTATAGGTAGATACGTACAGAGTCGACGCCTCCGACAGGAGAACTTGACGGCATTGATGCAATATACTAGCATAAGTGTACAGAGTATTGCTGTGCGTGCATTCTAGAATGTTAGGAGCAAACATGAACGATTTAACCCCTCAAGAAGCGCGGGTGATCTTGCATAAAGGCACAGAAGCACCATTCCGTGGCGAATATGATGATTTTTATAAAGAAGGTACGTACATCTGTCGCCGTTGTAACGCCCCCCTCTATTCCTCAAAGACCAAGTTCGATGCACATTGTGGCTGGCCGGCCTTCGATGACGATTTTCCCAATGCGGTCAAGCGTCTTCCCGATCCCGATGGATATCGGACCGAGATCGAGTGCGCCAACTGCGGAGCACATCTGGGACACGTCTTTCTGGGAGAGCATCTGACCAGGAAGAATACGCGACATTGCGTCAATTCATTATCCATGCGCTTCATTCCCGAAGGAACGGCCCTACCACCAACGCTACATGAATAATTGAAAATTCACTCCTGCTTCCTCAAAAGCTGAGAGACCAGACGAGGCAGGTCGTGACGTACCAGTACGTCGCGACCTGCCTCGTCGTGCATCATTGGATCTCTGATCGCTTCGGGAAGAAGAAAAAGAATATTTGTTAAAACTCTAATAAGAATTTCACGTGAATGACTATACTAGCGATCATTATTATGTTACAATGAGTGTATATTACAGACTTATGGTGTAACAGAGAAAATAGGAATCCATCTCTCTCGGCATTCTATAAAGGGGATTTCTCATCGACTAGCTGTCGCACAATCAGATAAGTCTATCTTTATGTATCGATACTTCATTTAGCTCTATTTGTATGTATATATTTTTACCTGTAGGACAAAAAAGATGCACATGCCACATCAATTTCGTCGCTATGATGTTACTATCATGCTTGAGCACCATAGTAATAACGCGACGTATCTTGTCAGCACGAATGAGCAGCCAAAACGGAAAGCGATCCTAAAAGTCTTTGACAAGCCCGCCCTCATCACCCTGGAGAAGCGGGAAAAATTTCTCCAACACATCAACAAGCTCATTCACATCCAGCATCCGCACATCGTGCCGCTCATCGACGGGGGGATAGAAAAAGGCAGCGCCTACGTTGTCAGCGAGTATATGGTTGGCGGCTCGCTCCGTGCTCGTCTGGACCAACTCTTCCCTGAGCGACTACCCATCGACGAGGCGATCACGATTGTCACACAGATCGGACAGGCTTTAACCTATCTTCACGACCAATCGATCATCCATGGACATCTCCAGCCAAAGCATATTTTTTTCGATGTCCTTGAACACGCTTTTCTCGCAGATATTTATAGTCCTAATCAAATCACGCCCAGCAAACAGGAGATATCGCTCAACAGCCTCCGCTACCTCTCTCCGGAGCAGGTACAGGAAGAGGACTCCACGCCATTGGGCACAGCGTTAAGCGATCAATATGCTCTTTGCTGCGTTGCATACGAGTTGTTGACCGGTCAAGCTCCATTCACGACAAAAGATATCGACCGGTTGAAAGAGCAGCAACTGCGTATCAGACCAGTCGCCCTGACCAGCCTCGTCCCTGAGTTGCCTGATGCGATCAACAAAGCCGTCCTCAAAGGACTGGAGAAAGATCCGCTGCAACGTTATCCCACCATCGCAGCCCTGTTAACGGCGCTACAGATAGCCTCGCCAGAAGCAACGCCAGCCGCCATTCCAATCATAGCTGCGATACAAGCGACCAAATTTGTACTCCCGAACGCGGCCGCCAAATCGGATGCAGATGTCATTGCCCACTTCGCCACCAGTGATCATCTGCCAGCCATCACAGGGATCAAAAAAACAACCCGGCAGCTATTTTCCACGCTGGGATATCCAGTCAGCGCCAGGATCGGACGTCCCATCAGTGCAGCAATACCGGCAAGACAGCAGAGATTATGGCTTGGCTCAGCCCTCCTGACCCTCATCTGCTGCGTGATCGTCTATCTGGTATTCGCCGTCTATAGTCCGCCTGTCTCCCTGACCCATGGTGCCTCACAGACGCCAACGAGCACCAAACCGACCACCATTGCCACCATAAAACCTACTCGGCCCATAGCAACGCCAGTTCCCACAACGTCCATATCCATACTTCCCTTCCCGACAGCCAAACCCACACAAACAACCGTACAGATACATCCCACCCCACCTCCAGCGCCAACGCCAACCCCCACAGTCAGCGTAAAAAAACCGACCGCCACAGCCATCACAACACTCTTTAGCGGCCAGCTAAGCGCAAGAGCGGGCTATCGAAATACGCTTCCAACCACACTCATTCCTCAACTCAGCATAAGGAATGTCAGAATCGAGGCAGATGTCTCGACCAATGGTAACGGCGGCGGCATTATGTTTCGTAGCAACCAGAATGGCACGGCAGGCTATCGCTTTTTCATCGGCACCAATGGCTCTTACGAACTCTTTACTACAAATCAATTCATCGCGAGTGGATTCAGTCCAGCGATCAAAACTGGTAATAACGTCTCCAACCATATCACGATCGTCGCCATTGGCAGCTCAATCTCGATCGCCATCAACGCCAAAAACGTCGTAAACACCTTCAATGATGACTACAGTTCTGGCAGCATTGGAGTATTCACATTTACATTCAATCGCTCAAGCGTCACAACGTGCAATTTCAACATCTATGCCGCAAGCTGATAGTTATCCACGCAGAGCGGCGATCGTCTTGAACTCCTGCTCGCTCAGATGCAATGCGGCTCCGGCACTGTTCTCTTCCAGGTGCCTGACGGTAGAGGTACCTGGAATTGGTAACATTGTCCGCGAGCGTTGCAGGAGCCAGGCCAGCGCGACCTGACTCGGCGTGGCTTGATGCGCCTGGGCAATGGTATCCAGAGCGCTTCCGTGCTGAGCCAGATTGCCGGTCGCCAGAGGAAACCAGGGAATAAAGCCGATACCTTCACGCTCGGTGACGTCGACCAGATCTTCGGAGGCTCGATCAAGGATATTGTAACGATTCTGGACCGAGACAATCGGGACGATACGGCGAGCCTGCTCCAATTGCGCCACCGACACATTAGAGAGTCCAATATGACGGATCTTACCTTGCTGCTGGAGACGAGCCAGCTCGCCCACTGATTCCTCAAACGGAACTTTGCGATCAGGAGTGTGAAACTGATAGAGGTCAATACGCTCCAGGCGCAACCGCTTCAAGCTCCCCTCCAGAGCCGAGCGCAGATGCTCGGGACGACCATCGGGAGACCATCGATCGGGACCTGAGCGCGTAAAGCCTCCCTTGGTAGCGATGACCAGCCCGCTCGGATATGGTGATAGCGCCTCGGCGATCAGGTTTTCGCTGACCTCTGGACCATAGGAGTCGGCGGTATCAAAAAAATTAATGCCCAGTTCAATGGCCCGATGAAGCACTGCCAACGACTCTTCTTTATTAGCCGGTGGCCCCCAAACACCTTTACCAGTAATCCGCATCGTGCCAAAACCCAGTCGATAGATCGTCAGATCACCGCCCAGAGTCAGCGTACCACTCGCCGCAACCGCACTTTTTAAGTCTGCCATGATTTGTACTCCCAGAATTCTATCTTTTACCCTACATCTTCTCATTGAAGTTATCTGCAGAACAATTTATCCCAACATTGACAATCCAATCAGCCAATTTAGAGAAAGCATACCCCAAGTTTTTTACACTGTCAAAGATTAATTACCTCAAGAATACGATCATACAGATAAAATGCGTCTTTTAAATCAGTATTGATTGAAAAACCGCAAATGTAGCACAGGGGTTTTACGCCCCTGTGAGGTGCCATAGCGCAAAACATCCTCTATTGATCATATTGCCAGGGAGGCTCTGGGAGCTGAACATGATACATAAGTGGCATGGGCACCTCACAGGGGCGTAAAACCCTCTCAATTACCCACATCTTCTAAGGTCATCAATAGGAGATCGCTTGAAAGGCCAGACAACATTTGACACGATTGCGATAGGTGCTCTTAAGCTCATCAGTGCCAATCAGCCTGTGAGCAGCTATAAAGCCTATCGCCAAAAGATGTGGGTAATTGAGAGGGCGTAAAACCCCTGTGAGGTGCCATAGCGCAAAACATCCTCTATTGATCATATTGCCAGGGAGGCTCTGGGAGCTGAACATGATACATGAGTGGCATGGGCACCTCACAGGGGCGTAAAACCCCTGTGCTACATTTGAGTTATATAAATATATAAGTGCAATTCATGCAAAAAATGAAGCGCGCCCAAGAGATTCCCTCCCATTGACAGATTTCTTTTTTTGCAGTTACAATACAAGCATAATAGATAACATCTTCTTTGGAGGTTCTAACATCTATGACAGATCGCCGCTAACTCCATCCTGTTTCATATATGTGGAGTGAAACAAGCGCCATACTTCTTGCTTAAACTCTGCAAGGATTATATGGTGCCCAGGGACATGGAGCAGCGTGGCAACGTAGATGTTTTATCTGGACCTCCGGCGAGCAGCTCACGCCTATCATTTTGCATCGCCCCTCCCCTAAAGCAAGGACAGTCGCCACATAAACTATTGTTACACTTTTCATGGCATCCTTGTGCATCAGATGTCCCTGCGGATTATCATCTCAAGCAACGCATTTTTGAAAGGACAAAGGTAGCCAGATGTCACATATCGCGAAACCCTATAAACTTGTCAGACATCATGCCCTGGCAGGACAGTCCTATGATGCTGATCTCCCCAATGGCGTGCGCAATGGCGTGAATCATGAGTTGAAGCGCCTGGAGAAGTTTGCTCCGGTTGAGTACGCTATCACAAAGCGCTATTTATTACGCTACATTGCTGAGGGTGGAACAATTGCCGATGTGGGTGTCGGCGTGGGACACTATAGCGAGCTTCTAGTACGTCGTGGCAGCCATGTGCATATGGTAGATGTTGCATCGCGCCTGTTGGAGGCTGCTCAAGCACGCTTGATACATGCTGGCTTGCAAGAAAGCATCCTGAGTATCACAAACGGCTCCGCAACGGATCTTTCATTCATCCCAGACGCCTGTTGCGACGCAGTCCTGATGCTTGGTCCGTTTTACCATTTGAGCGTGTTAGAGGAAAGGCTCCAGGCGGCTTCTGAAGCCCAACGTATCCTGCGCCCCGGTGGATTGCTCTTCGCAGCAGGGATTAATCGCCTGACGATGCTTGATTGGGCCTATTCCGCACGACCAGAGAATATTCTGTCCGAACGAGAGGAATTAGAAACCATCCTGAGGGCAGGCGATCTGGCATCATCAGAGGTAGGAGTACCAGCCTTCTGGCACCTGACAACTAGCTCTGAGTTTCAGGCTAATTTTCCTACATTTCAGCAAATTGCACTGATTGGAGTGGAAGCATTCGCCCAGGGTAAGGAGGAGAATCTACTCAAACTCTCGCCAGACCAGCAAGAGGCCTGGCTCGATCTGATAGAGAAAGCTAGCAAGACATCTGAAGGTCTGGGGACAAGCGGACACTTCCTCTACATTGGTCAAAAATAAGGCGTCTAGCAGTATCATAAAAGCGCGCAGAAGTAGTAGTATTCTCTATTACTTCTGCGCGCTTTTCAATCACATGCCTTACCGGGAAATGACTAATTCGATTTGGGTGTCGGAGTAATCGGCACCTTCGTTGTTGGCGTCATCGGTGGCTTCGCTATTGGCGTCATCGGTGGCTTCGCTATTGGCGTCATCGGTGGCTTCGCTATTGGCGTCATCGGTGGCTCCGTTGGCTTTACACAGGGCACGGGAGTTGGGGACGCGGTCGGAGGAGTAGATTTACTGGTCGGCGTGCTTGCACAAATAGGTAAGCCGCCTGATGCTGGCCCACCTTTTGTCTCTGCCGCATGACTCATGATCAGCGCGGTACTCCCAATCACCAGAGCAAGCACGGCAACTGCGAGTAAGGTTCCCAGACGCGTGATATTCTTTCTATGTGATATTTGATAGTGCATATGATAGTGCTGTAACCTTTCTTTCTTTTCCTGTTTGCTTATTTGTCGTTTCTCTCCAGTCAAGGAGAAAAACCTGTCATCATATTTCTGTGAAATAGCCATCCAGGCATGCTCTAACGTTCTAGCTTGCGCCTCATGCTCGTAATGGAGCGTCAGGCGTTGCACGAGGGTTGCATCTTGACTATTTCCTTGCATCTCATCTGATGCATAGTGTTGCAATTGCTCAATCTGCTGATCGATATCCTGTGGGTTGAATTGATCATCGCCGTGTGTCATGATGATCTCCTCCTTCTTGAGCATGATACATACTGCGCAAGTGATGAAATGTGCGCGAAAGTAGAGATCGAATACTGCCTTCACGCTTCCCAACAATCGTGGCAATCTGTGCGCAGCGGAGATTTTCCCCGAAGCGCAGATACAGCACTTGTTGTTGCAGAGGTGAGAGACGCTTCAGTTGCAAAGCCAGATAATCATCTTCCTCTTGTCTGATACTTATCTGCTCTGGCCCTCGCACCGGATCTTCAGTAGTCTGATCATCTAGATCTATCGATGAAGCGTTGTCAGCTTTGCGATACCGATCAACCACCTTGTTGCGGACCACACGCCAAAGCCATGCCTTCTGCTCCTGGGCAGTCAAAGCAGCAAAGGTATCGCTTTCCAGCGCCGCTACAAACGTATCAATTAAAATATCCTCCGCATCCTGCAAAGATGAGATCTGCCTGGATACGTACTTCAACATCTTTGCAGCATGTTGCTGATATAACAGAGCTAGCTGCTTCTGAGCGACAATATCCTCATGTTGCATAACCGACTGTTGCTGTTTCATACTGAGTACCATGGCCTCCAAATGTCTTGAGATCTCACCTATTCATATCGTGAAAACCCCAAAAGTGCTGCATCAGCGCCACAAAGTCATACTCCCGTATTCTTAGTACCAGGGATTTTATGAGATATGATGTAGTTTTAGAGGAAGCGCGCCAACACAGTGGTCTAACCTACGTCATTGCGCCGTCGTCCAACGAGCCAGGATGAATCTTTGCAATTCGCGTGATCGCGACTGCCAGGCGTCAACGCTCACCCACGTATGGGAGACACATCACCGCTCCTGCATCGACGCAATGACGTGGGTTAGACCAGTAGCGGCGCGGCTCCGCCGTGCTGTCACTGGACGCACAACACCGTCCCACGTGCCGATGGAAGCAACGCCAACAAGACGCTCCACGGTGGGAAGATTGTGCAATGGAACCTCATGAGGAGCATGGTCGGACGAGTCACAGGCAGCACGGCGGAGCCGCGCCGCTACGTCGGTGGGCGTCTCACCCCACGAGGTGCATATCTCAGATGAGAGATCGGTGCGATGACCATTGACAGAGTAGTAGCGGCGAGATGATCTTGCTACGGCGTGGCGTCAAAGACATTGATCACGATCGCAGACAGAGTATCCTCATCAGTCCAGACGGTGTGATCGAGGTGGGCAGGCCATAGGACTGCGTCTCCGGCCTGGATCTCACGCGTCTCACCAGCAGGACCGCCGATACGGACGCTTCCTCGTCCACTGATGACCAGAAAGAGGATCTGATGCTCGGCTGAATGCTCTTCAATAGAGCCATGGGGATCAAAATACATCGCCTCGACCTGGAGATTCGCATTAAGAAGAAGAGGCAACCCATTGAAGCGTCTGGAGAGTTCATCCTCGTGCCCAGATCCCAGCTGGGCACGATTGAGTTGGATAGGAACTCCGTAGAGGCCGGGATGATTGCCAGGGATTTTAATTTTACTCTCAGGGCCGAACCGTCGCATCTGCATTGGTTTACTCCTTGTTTAACCGTAGAGACGGCAATTGTATTTACTGGATACTAGTATAGCTATTTTTGTCAGGAAGCCGGTATGATTTTCTCTTATTGCTTTCACTGCACGTCCTATAAGATATTAATATTTGTATACATGAAATTATCGATGATGCATCTCAACCATTGACATGTAACCTATAAAACAATATTCTATTATTAGATAGCTTTTTCTTATATAGTAAGAAAATGGGGCAGAAGTAAAGAGAGTCTTATTAGAGAACAAATTTTACCATGATTCACACATGTAACGAAAACGCATCACACGAAGACAAAGGGGATCTTTTATGAACAGAAAATGCATCTCGCTCTTTCTCTGCTATGGATTGATAGGGGCTCTGGCAGGTTTCGTCCTGAATCCTATGGCGCCATCAGTTCAAGCTCAGACTCAAAACAGAGGGATGTCTATGCACAGTGTACAGAACGTCGCCATTCCTCCACCAACCGTCATTGTAGCCATCTCCGGCTCGACCAACACCTGTCCGGCCACATTCTATATCCGCACAAGCGATGTACTCGTCGCAGCGCAATGTCAACCATTACAACCAAAGATCCTGCCCTCAAAGCTCACCGCAGCCTTAATGGCTGATGTCCTTGTAGCTCAACCATTAGATGCGCTCCCCCAGGTTCATGGCTGCATTAAACCAGCAAGTTTTCGTACTATCACTACAATTACGTTTGATTCCAAAAAAAGCCCTGATGTCTCCTGCTCAGTCGATAAATTTGGCAAGAAGCTCTATCAAGACATCATTGCTATCAAGAACGCTGTCTAAAGTAGCAGCGTCATCACAATATATCAGTTCTTAAAGCCCGTGCGCTGAAAGCTTCTTTCAGTCAGCACATGTCGCTCATAGTTTGATACATGTTCTGCGTATATGCATTCTTAATAGAAAGGGAGGCTATATACAGCCTCCCCTGCGCACCTGATACCGTGTTACTTTTTTCGGCTTTTCTCGTGTTCGATATAAGTGAATCAATACGAATACGAGGTGGTTGGGTGCAACAAACAATACTTCTTGTGGATGATAACAACTTTTATTGTTCTCTGGTAACTTTTTTCTTAACTGTTCACACACCGTATAAAGTACAGACTGTCAAGAGAGGCGATCAGGCGTTACAAATGGCTCACCAGAGTACTCCACTCTTGTTTCTGCTCGATTATCAACTCCCAGATATGACCGGACTTCAATTATATGATCAACTCCATCAAATACCAGGATGCGAGCATGTACCGGCACTGCTCATCACAGCAAACCTCCCTGATCCCACGCTTGAGGCCATGCTTGCCAGGCGCAATATGATAGGGATCAGCAAGCCGTTTACACGTGAGAGATTTCTCCAGGTGATGCGTTTACTTCTTCTCAAGCCTGAGCAGAAATCCGATCAATGTCGAACAGAGTCAAATAGTATGCGTTGAAACGATAGAGATATTCCACATAGCGCTGCCATCACAAAGCCCACGGCTATCGTTTTTATCGACGATAGCCGTGGGCTTTGTGGTCCGACCATAGACTGGTGATCAGGCGTGGAGAACCAATGAGAGGTTATCGGCGGAGCCATCATTATCAGAGCCATCCGTTTTGGTCATGGTCAGAGTTATCTTGAGGCCCATCGTGCCAGCAGGAATGGTGCCATTCGTGCTGACCAGGATCAAACTGGTAGCTCCTTTACGATTGGCCGCGAGCACCGGACCAATACTGGCACTACTCAACGCGGTCCCTGCCACTGAGAGAAATTGGAGCGTCAATTTGGCGTTGTCGTTCTGGCTGGAGTAGCCTCCAAGGTAGCCGGATAAGGTATATTTGATCTGGTTCGTTGAGATTAAAGGAGTGGCAGCTGAGACATCAACCATCTGAGAGATGCTCGTGGTTGTGTTATCGCCAGTGGTCTCAGGCCCTCCATAGAAATAGTTCTTGCCGCGGTCCGCTGGACCCGCACTGCTCGTTCCCACATAGGAATCGTCCGTGCTCTGATAGTTCATCACATTCAGATTGCCCTGACGCGTCCAGCCGGGAATAGTGACTAGCTTACTATCGTCGGGCGAACCTGGACCCACTTCAGCATTGCCATTGATAATCAGGTTTGGCCCAACCAGTTCTTTGCTCGATAAGGCCGTAGGCAGAACCGTCGCGACTGCCGGAGGTATGGTTGGCCGGACAGTCGGCTGAGGGGTTGGTTTCGGCGCGACTGTTGGCGTCGGCGTGGGATCACTCTGGGCGATGGGCAATAGCGAACAAGCAGAAAATGCACAGAGAAGCAGTAACATTCCACACAAACCAGGTAGCTTACGATACATTGATTGAGAAATTTTTTTAGGCATAGATGATTTTTATGAGCAGTTATAATCTTATACGGATACAGATATATAAGATAGTGTGCTCATGCTCCTTCCAAGGTCAGAGACCATCGTCGCAGAGAGAATATATTCCTATCCATGGCCCCTTGCTTGCTGTATGAACGGTCTCTTCAGCCTTTTTTCACACATGAGCTTATCAAAAAGCGGCGTAAACCCCCTGCATTTATGACTCTGTCGGGAAATTTTGTTTAGACATCAGAACATGATGCGAGAAACCTTTCTTGAAGACGAGCAAACGGACTCGCCGGATGCGGAGGACGCATAGGCTGATCCTGTGCTTGAGCCTCAAGATGAGCAATCATACGAAGCACATTTAAGCCAGCGGCAATTTGCAGATGGTGAAGATGCGTTTTGCTTTCTCCTCGATAGGGACTTCGGCGCATTCTGGTTCGACGCACTGCTTGTGAGATCGTTCCTTCGATTCCAGCCCTCAAAGCATATTCTTGCCGAAAAATCGTTGTACGCTGTTCTTGCCGTTGTTCCTCCAGGACGTGATACGCTTGCTGAGGGAGCATTTTGAGGAGCCTGCCAGTCGTCTTACTGGTCGTACAGAACGCTCGTACCACACAATCTTGACAGGTTTTCGCCGCGAAACGGACTTCGATTTTGTCCGTCCCATGTCGATCACACATCTCTATCCATCGTTGGCTCAGCTGCCCTTGAGGGCAACGGACACACTGGTTTTGCCAATCTACCTCAAAGGCTGAGAGTCCATAGCCTTGTCCTGCTTGTTCTTGCCAACTCGTCGAAACGCGCAAAGGCCCCACTATCCGTGTCCCTTGGTTCGCTTGCTCAACGAGTGTCGTTGCACTGGTGTAGCCCTGATCCACCAACAAATGAGTTGGAGAGAGACCTCGTGCTCGCAAATCCTGGAGGATGGGTTCCACTGTGACGCTATCTGGACAGGTAGCTGGGGTCGTCTGAACCTGCACAATCACATGTGGAATGTGAGGGTCTTGATCACATGTTTCCGTCACATGAACTTTGTACCCGAGCCAGACGTAGTTTCGCTTGCGAGCACTACGAGCCTGCTCATCATAGGGCGAGACGACTCGATTTTCATTGTGTACGGCTGGTCCATCACGCCATCGCACCTCTCCTTGATGCTGTTCGTAATGCTGCTCAAAGATCTGCTGGAGGAGCGTCACTGCGGGGAAGGCTTTGAGCTCGGTTGGAGTCTGAGGGTGATCAAGCAACTGCAAAAGATGGTGGACATCCTCACCAACGTGTTGGCGCAAGGCAATCTGCGCCTTCTCTTGTTTCGGGAAACGTGTGATCTCAAAACGGTGAACATACCGATCAAACCAATCAGGATGAAGATGCTCTTGAAGCCATTCTGGTGCTTGGGTCGCAAGCATATTGAGTGCCGCACGCATGCTTTCTCCAACACTTTCGAGACTGGTAAGCGCACGTACCCACGCCAATACTGCGGTCGAATCGGTCCGCTGTTTTCCGCCATCTTTCAACCAGCCTCGCTCACGGCATACCGCCAGGATCGGTTCGAGTACCAACGTTTCTGCATGAGCGTCAAGAAGCCGTTGACGGAAATCACTCAAAATTGAGAAATGAAACCCATCATCTTCTAGTGGCAAGCTCAACGCATATTTCCAATCAATCCTCGCACGAACGGCATCAGCCGCCTGACGATCTGGCAGCTGTTCGATCGTTTGGAGGATCGTCACCAGGGCCAACCTCCAGGGCTCTTCTGCTGGACGACCCCGTTTGGGAAAAAGGTGTGCAAAGGTCTCATCGGTATATATGCCTCCCAACGTATCACGTATGTGCATTGCAAGTACCCCTTTGGGAAAGGCTTGATGAGCCACACGACTGGTTTCTTCGGGAATTACCTCTAACTCCTTTGGTTTCATCGACATGATCCACCTCTTTTCTCGTCAAGCAATCAACTCACTGGTAAGGAGACAATGGTCTTTCCGTTACTGTATCACTTACGTTTCTTCTTGACGAGTCATCTAGACCTATTTCCCCGACGGAGTCATTTATGCATGGGGTACTTCACTGAAGTATCCTGCAAGGGATCGGAAAAGGCACAGCCCAGACATTGCTCCCCTCTATTCGTATACCTGACACGTTGTGTGGTAATACATCAGGCATCGAGAAGCGACTGCTTCGCCAGGGCTTGCAAAAAGCAAAGTAGACGGTCACGCCATCAACATGCATATATATCAATACACGCGATAGCATACCTATATTGACATACAACATTTACGCTCTCCCCGTACACTTGAAATAAGACAGGAGAACGTATACAGATGAAAAAAATTCTTACGTTAAAACAACACATTACGCGCACACACAGCCTGCGCTTGCTCTTATTTTGCGTTCTGATCCTCATAGCATTCACGCACTTCCATGTTCACGCAGCGTCTGATGCGACCCAACCCCCTCTGGGGACAGCCGCAAGTTTCGCCGTACTGGGTGGACAGTCGGTAACCAATACAGGTCCAACGGTCATAAATGGAAATCTGGGAGTAAGTCCAGGGACAGCGATCAGCGGATTCCCTCCTGGTCTTGTAAACGGAGCAATAAACAGGGCCAATGCGGTGGCATTGCAAGCTCAGAATGACATCACAACGGCCTATGTCAATGCCGCAAGGCAGCCCTGCCCGACAGATTTGACCGATCAGAATCTTGGAGGCAAGAACTTAAGTGAAGGTGTCTATTGTTTCTCATCCTTTGCACAATTAAACGGTCCACTCATCCTCAATGGCCAGGGAAATGCGGCGAGTGTCTTTATCTTCCAGATCAATAGCTCTCTCATCACAGGGAGTAATGCCAGCGTGCAACTCATCAACGGTGCCCAGGCCTGTAATGTTTTCTGGCAGGTAGGTAGCTCTGCCACGATAGGCACCAACACGAGCTTTGCCGGAAACATTCTGGCACTCACCTCGATTGGATTGCAGACCGGAGCCATATCCAATGGCAGCCTCTATGCCCGTAATGGCTCGGTCATATTAGATACAAACACAATTACGCAATCCCCGTGCGCGGGCGTGATACCCACACCCATACCCACACCCATACCCACGCCCATAGTGATTCCCACCATCCCTCCAACCCCTGGACCTGGCACTCCCATCATTCCAACCCCTGGACCTGGCACTCCCATCATTCCAACCCCTGGACCTGGCACTCCCATCATTCCAACTCCTGGACCTGGCACTCCTTTCCCTCCTTTCCCCCGACCAAAAAGGTTCTTTGGTCCTCTACCGATACTGTCAACATTGCCACCCGGCATGTCAATTACAAAGACGCATAGCACAAGCGCGAGTGACGATACTTTGATGGTGGGTCAGAAAATCATCTACACACTGACAGCGACAAACGCAGCCAATGCAGAACCGATCCAGGCACCAAATCTGATCGCCGTTTCAGATATCACTCCGAGCGGAGAAAAGAATCTGCACGCCTTTGGATCTGATTGGCAGATAACGATCAGTTCGACAACCAGTCCGGCGATCATCACAGCAAACTATGTCGGAGCATTTCCAATCAGCGCAGGGACGTCCTTACCACCAATCACGATTACCGCAGACCTGACCGCAGATGCCGTCCCCAGCATCACCGATACAGCCAGAGTCAGCATCTCCGGTATCTTGAACGGTACAGCAATCGACACCGTCTTCGTTGAAGAGCACCAGCATCATCATCAACAGCATAACCAGCATCAAAATAATAACAGTCACAATAACGATAATCATAGCCATCAGCATCAGAACAGCACACATCACACGACCATAGAGATCCCAGGCTTGCCCTTCACAGGAGGAAATCCAATCAAGTAGCGCCAGAGACTTGGCGCATAAAACATCGCTTGACTTCACCTTGCTGCTTGTCTATAGTAGTGAGGTGCAGAGTTTATCATCTACCGGGATACGTGGAGAGTGCAAAACGCTAAAAGTCCTAACGCTTAGACGAAAATGACCCATAGTAGACGCTCTCCCTCTTCCTGGATAAATGGGGATAAATATATCCTCTCCCGCAGCAGAGGAACTCAAACATAGACAATGACGGATGAATGAGAAGGGAGTACGTCACGCTTAAGACTACTGGCGCACAGAGAAAGTTGAACATCTATACAGGGAGAACTGCTTACAATGGCTGAGGATAATTCATCAAAAGAAGGACTACAAGCACAAGCAGTTAATATAGTTCTTGCCGCTCTAAAAGATTTTGTGTATACCTTCGATATATCAGGAAAGTTCACATATGCAAATGGTCCTTTGCTAGAATTATTGGGCATCTCGCTCGATGAGATTATTGGAAAAAGATTCTATGATCTACCTTATCCAAAAGAACTGGCGACACTCCTCCAGACGCAGATTGAGTTGGTAGTCGCAACAGGTACAACAGTGACCGATGAAACGCCCTATACCAATCCCACCGGCATAGACGGCTATTATGAATATATTTTTGCGCCCGTTTTTGATCAGGACAAGCAGGTCGTGCTTGTCGCAGGCTCGACGCGCGATATCACGCAGCGGAAGCAGCTTGAGCGTCAAAAAGATGAGTTTATGGGTATGGTAAGCCATGAATTAAAAACGCCCGTGACCAGCATCAAAGCGTTCACGCAAGTCTTACAACGCCGCTTCGCACGAGCTGGCGATGAACAGTCATCCGCGCTCCTGGGAAAGATGGATACCCAGATCAACAAGCTGACTGCACTGATCGAGGATCTGTTGGATATCACCAAACTAGAAGGGGGCAAGCTCCAATTCAACGAGAGCCACTTTTCCTTTGATGAAATGGTCGACGAAATCATCGAGGAGGTACAACGCACGACACTCAAGCATAGCATTGAAAAGGTCAACGCTACATCTGCAATGATCTTTGGAGATAAAGATCGCATCGGACAGGTACTTATCAATATACTCACCAATGCCATCAAATATTCTCCCCATGCAGATAAGATTATAGTGAAGACGTTTGTCGATGCGGAATATGTGACGCTGTGCGTGCAGGACTTTGGCATCGGTATCTCAGAGGAAAGACAGCAACACGTCTTTGAGCGCTTTTACCGGGTCAGTGGCAACGAAACCATCTCCGGGATTGGACTTGGATTATATATCTCAGCCGAAATCATGAAACGACAAAGAGGAAAGATCTGGGTCGAGAGTGAGCCCGAACAGGGATCTAGCTTCTACATTCGTCTGCCCATAACAACCAGCAAAAACCCTGGACAAGAAAAGATCGAGCAAGAAAGATGAAAAAAGTTCTGGTCGCCGATGACGATCAAGGCATTTTAGAGGCCATGCAACTGATGCTAGAAGATGCTGGTTATGAGGTGACAATTACCAACGATGGTCACGTCGTCCAGAATCTCACAGAAGATCTACCGGATCTTCTCCTCTTAGACATCTGGATGTCTGGCATGGATGGCACTCATATTTGTCAGCATCTGAAAAGCCAACATCATACCAAACACCTACCAATTATTCTCTGCTCCGCCAACCGCGATACTCAAAAGCTGGCAAAAAAATGTGGCGCCGATGATTTCCTTGCCAAGCCTTTTGAGATGACGGACTTACTCGATAAGGTAGAAAAGTATCTCTACGAATAATATCTTTTGAAGAGAAGGCATGTGTTGTGCCCACCAAAGCCCATAGAGTTGGAGGCGGCGACATCCACTGTGGCGCGACGTGCGCGATTGGGGACGTAGTCGAGGTCGCAGGCAGGATCAGGATGCTCAAGGTTGATGGTGGGAGGGATGATTCCATCCCGGATGCTCAGTACGCTAATGATGCCCTCAATAGCTCCTGCAGCTCCGAAAGTGTGTCCGAGCATGGATTTCGTGGAGCTGACAGCAAGCTTATAGGCATGGTCACCAAAGCTGGTCTTGATAGCTTGTGTCTCGGAGGAATCGTTGGGACGCGTCGAGGTTCCGTGAGCGTTGATGTAGTCGACCTGCTCGGGACGCAGTCCAGCTCGTTGCAGAGCGCGATTCATAGCGCGTACGAGTCCTGCACCACCTGGCGCTGGTTCGGTGATGTGATGCGCGTCGGCGGTCGATCCATACCCGACAAGCTCAGCCAGAATAGGAGCTCCACGCTGCACAGCGAAATCAAGATCCTCAAGAACCATGATACCTGCTCCTTCGCCCATCACAAAGCCATCGCGCTCCGCATCAAAGGGACGGCTTGCCGCTTGCGGATCTTCATTACGGCGCGAGAGCGCGTGCATGTTGGCAAATGCGGCCATGGCAAGTGGAGTCACAGCCTTTTCGCTCCCACCCGCAAGCATGGCCTGAGCATCGCCACGACGAATGATCTCATAGGCCTCGCCGAGCGCATTCCCACCGGTCGCACAGGCAGAGACCGGTGCCCAGACTGGTCCTTGAGCTCCCGTGAGCAGAGAGACAATGCCAGCGGCCGCATTAATCATCATCATGGGATAGAGGAACGGACTGACACGAGCCGGTCCTTTTTCATTCAGGATCGTAAACTGCTCATGCATCGTAGTCAGCCCACCAATCCCGCTCCCGATACAGATACCAACCTCTGGCGCATTCTGCGCGTTGATCTCAAGCTGTGCCTGCGCGAGCGCCTGACGTGAGGCCGCCACCGCCAGATGCGTAAATGGATCGTTTCTACGTATATCTTTTCGCTCCATAGCCACACTGGCATCAAAATCCCTGACCTCCCCGGCGAAACGTACGCGATAATCGCTCGCAGCAAAACCACTGATCGGCTCAATGCCAGATCTCCCTTCACAAAGTCCCTGCCAGGTCTGCTCAACCGTGTTGCCAAGAGACGTCACAAGTCCCATCCCCGTAATCACAACGCGCTTCATAATTTTCATCTTCCTTTATACATAGGGTACAGAGCATTTGTGTACTAGATAGTCCACAACAAAAGCAAAAAAATGTGCTTATGCGACACCTTCCCTCTGATATTGCATCAGAGAGAGAACTCCCACCCGCAGGCCACCAATCACAGCGGGATCATTATGTCCTTTGGCCAGGAGCATCACACCTTCGAAGTAAGCAAGCAAGGATTGTGCCGTAGTCTCTGTATCCAGAGTAGCGGGCACAAGTCCCTGTGCTCTGGCGGCAGACAGCATACGTTCAAAGTATCCCAGCCATCCCTGAAAAAACTGCTCCACACGCACGCGGATGAGCTCATCCTGAGTGCTCATCTCCAGAGTCAGATTGCCGGCGGGACATCCACACATATAGCCATCATCACGCTTGCGAGCCTGCTGGCCTTCCTGGACCAGATCAAAAAAACGCAAGATCTGCTCCTGCGGCGCTCGCTCGTCGCTAAAGGCAGGGATCAGTACGCTCTGCTCAAACCATTGCCATTGGCTGTCAATAGCGGCCAGCACAAGCTCTTGCTTCGAGGCAAAAAAATGATAAAAGCTACTCTTAGCGACTCCGGCAGCCGCGCATAATTCATCGACACTCACACCATCATAACTCTGAGCAAAAATCACACGCCGCGCCGCGCCGATCAAGCGCTCCCGGGCATCGCTCGGTCTTCCCATGCTTGTTACACTCCATACATTCCGTGGTTGTGGACTATATCGTCCAGAATACCACTAAATGACTTCGCTGTAAAGCGCATGGTTAGCGAGAAGGATGCAAGCACGTAGAGGGGCGCTAAAGTAGCAAGGTCAGAGAATGGAAAGCACGCAATAAAAGAGATTTTTCCCCGTAGTCACTCTGTCAATCATGTATGCACAGGCGGGCCAACAATCAATGTGTATATAGATGAATCATTTGTACTATTAATGTCACCAAGATCTGCTAAACTTACCGTTCCCAAGTAGGTAGAACCAGCATTGGCATCGATCGTACCAGTAATAGTCATTTTAGGTAGGACTGTTCCAGGAGAAATAGGATAATTCCCTGTGTAGGACGAGGTAATTAAGGCCGGGCTTACCGTCGAAGACGCATTCAGGGTCCAACTCGTCCCACCATCCACCGTAATATTGGAGAGGCCACGAGAAAAAAGTCCAGTGAGATCAATCGACGTGGCCTCTGTAATTGCACGTGATAATGCAGTTGTAGAGACTATAATAGTAAAAGTAACGGTATCCCCGACTTGATAGACTTTCTCTGGTGCCGTCATACGTACCCCTACATCAACACCTGCCAGCGCCGAGATCGGAGTGGCCATCGCTGTCGGCACTGGGAGAACTACTGATGTGGGTCTCGCTGTCGGTACCGGAGAAACTACTGATGTCGCTGTCGCTGTCGGTACTGGAAGAACTACTGATGTGGGTCTCGCTATCGCTGCTGGCTCAGGGGCACGCGATACATTCAGTGGGGGATGGCTATGAGCATTGATGCTTGAAATTATCAAGTGGGTCGCGAGGAACGATGACTCTGTATGCCCATCTATCTTCTTTTGAGACAGGACACGGTGTTCCTGTATAGGTAAAGGAATCGTCTGTACGTTCGCAGCCCCAATGAGCTGATTCCCAATCAAGAGCAGGCAGAGAGAAAATAATCGTCGGAACAGTCGATAAGATGTATGATTCTTTGTACAGTCATAGCATTGGCGCATCATTACTCTATTTCTTTCTCAAGATCGGCTCACGATACATAATATAGGAGAAAGTAGCCATCATCGATTTCTCATATCCCCTTTTCCTGGCGACAAAATAGCGCGAGCAATGCCAGCATACTATTTCTGAATTCATTATAGAGAAAGGTACCAAAAGTGACGCCCTGACTTCCCATCTATCGACAGATATGATACCCACAAGATATACCCTATCCGTTGGAGGAAGCTCACTCATAGAGCATCGGAAGAGAGAATCCCCCACCCAGGGGATGATGAATAGCGCGTACTTTGCTATACTGCGTTACACAGATAATATGCCAACAAGTCAAGAGAGAGATATGACTGCTATGCCGCGTGAAAAAATGTACCGTGTCCCGCTGCTCTTATTTTTACAATTCTTGATCAGCTTTCTGGTGGTCAGCGTTGTGGCAGGAGTAATGACCACCTATTATGGATTTTATGGGGTTATGATTAGCTGCGGATTAGGACTACTGCTGACGGCTAATCTGTTACAGAGCGTGCTGGCGCTGCAAGTGGTACTGGATCGCCTCGCACAAGGGCTCCCGGTTGAGTTGGTAGCGCTGTATCGCTATTGGCCGCTGCAAGCGCTTTTCCGCCTGGTAAGTGGGATGGAACAGCAGCGTGGTCATCAGGTTCAGATCGAGCAGCAAACAGTGGCATATAAGGATCAGTTGATGGAGCAGGTTATCGCGACGACAGCCCAGGAGGAGCGTAATCGTCTGGCTCGCGATCTCCATGATTCGATCAAGCAGCAGATCTTTAGTATCACGATGAGCGCGGCAGCGGCGAAGGCTCGCTGGGAGCGGGATCAGACGCGCGTGCGTGGGATTCTGGACGATATTGAGCGTACAGCACGTGAGGCCCAGGTGGAGATGCAGGCAATGTTGCAGCAGCTACGTCCCCATGCACTGGAGAATACGGGTCTGGTTGAGTCTCTCCGCATGCAGAGCCAGGCTCTGGAGTATCGTACCGGAGCGACGGTAACGGTCGAGATCGGGCATCTGCCACCGGAAGAGCAACTTTCCCCAGGCGCTCAGGAAGTGATATTTCGCATTGTTCAGGAGGGCTTCGCGAATATCGCTCGTCACGCACGAGCGTCTCAAGTCTGGCTGAGTCTGTACCAACAGGAAAAGTTTCTGCTGCTGGAGATTGGCGATGATGGGCAGGGCTTCGACCTCGAACATATGCCGGAACGCTCGGGTTCCGGCGGCATGGGGATGCATAATATCCGCGAGCGGATGCACGCCCTCCAGGGAACGGTTCAGCTCTGGAGCCAGATCGATAAGGGGACGACCTTGCAAATAGCGTTTCCGCTCCTGCCTCAAGCTGAGCCTGTCCTTGAGGCCGAACAGAGCGAGCCTGCACTGACATCAACGATGAAAAGAGCTCACATGATCCAGACGATTGGCCTGCACGTCATTGAAGTCGGCGCGGCATACATCTTACTCAGTGCTCCTAAAGAATTCTCGTTACTTCTGCTGGCACTCTGCCTGCTCGGCGCGGGTATCGCCTGGATCATCGCCCATCCGCTCCGCACACAGGTCGCTCTCAGTATGGGACGCAAGCATATCCAGCATCGCGCTCTGGTGCTGGAGAGTAATAAGCTTTTGCTCGGCCTCCTCCTGCTCAGTATATTTTATGTCGTCTTTTTCCATTACAATTTTCTCTTCAAATGGCCAGTCGCGCTGCTAGCGACCTGCTTTCTGCTGCTAGCGGGACGCTACTATTTTGAGCGCTTCCTCTATGCACAGGCGCTGAAGACGTCGGAACTGCGATCCTTCATGCATGAACAGCGACAGCAGTTGGGATTGGATTTTCTAGTCTGGTCGATTGTGTTGGGCAGTGAGACTTTCCTGGGATGGATAACGCTTCCTGATCTGCACACCATATCATTGCATTCACTATCAATACACATCCTCTATCTGAACCAATACATAAATCAAGCGCAGTGGGTACAAGATGCAGCCCTGGCGCTGGCACTACTCTGGTTGCTGGCAAATATACTCAAGGGTCTTGAGGTGCTTTATCAGCAGTTGATACTGGCCAGGAGAAAGATATAAATGCTAGATTCTATTCGTGTTGTCATGGTCGATGATCATAAGGTGGTGCGCTATGGCTTGCGGACCTATTTAGAATCGTTTCCAGATCTGGAGATTGTCGGCGAGGCGTCCAGTGGCGAGGAGGCGTTACGCAATATTGAGCTGTGGCTGCCCGATGTAGCGGTGATGGATCTTTTGATGCCGGGCGGGATCGATGGTATCGAGACGATCAGACGGATGCGCAAGCTGGTTCCTTTGAGCCAGATTGTGGCCTTGACCAGCTACACCGATGAGGCCCGGGTGATCGCAGTGCTACGAGCCGGTGCCATCGGCTATGTACGCAAAGATGCCGCTCCCGAGATTCTCCTGGAAGCCATCCGTAGTGCGGCCAAAGGACAATCTTTGCTTGATCCCCAGATCGCTCATGCCGTGCTCACAGAGTTATCAAGCGACACCAGATCGGCGTCAGTACTCTCAGAACGCGAGCAGGAGGTCTTGCAACATCTAGCTCTGAGCCGGACAAATCGACAGATCGCCGAGATCATGGTTGTCAGTCCAGAGACCATCAAATCGCACGTCGGCAATATTCTCACCAAGTTACAACTGGCTCATCGCACGCAAGCGGTCATCTACGCGCTAAAACAGGGGCTGATCTCTTTGGATGATATCGACCTATGAGATTCAGACAGGCCACTAAAGAGGTCAAGCCAGCGACCTCTAGCCCAGTGAGCACCGAAATCAGCCAGGAAGGAGCTTCTTTCAGCTATGAAACGCTATGCATCACGCTATCTGATTATACTTCTACTCGCGCTACTCTTGCTGCCCGTGCGCTCATATATGAATAGTTATAATACGTCCAAAAGCATCTCGCATACACTGACAGGGAACGATACCACGATCCAATCAGATAAGCCGGTGCTGTCGTCGCCTTTTACACCAGGTAACTCGCTCTATGGATTAGCGCTCCTGTCGGCGCAAGATATCTGGACGGTCGGAGGTGGCTTCAAGGTCGTGGACGATACCAACTCACCATTCCAGCATATCATGCCAACCCAGGGATTGATCCTGCATTATCAGGATGGTAGTTGGCTAGCCAGTACGTCGCTGGCAGAGCCACTCTTGAGTATCTCGATGAGCTCCGCTCAGGATGGATGGGCGGTTGGCTATGCAGGTCAACTCGCCCACTACCAGGGCAATGCCTGGAAGACATCTCAAGCGCCGACCAAAGCGATCTTGAGTAGTGTCGCCATGCTCTCTACTCAGGAGGGTTGGGCTGTCGGTTTTGATGGCACAATTATGCACTACCAGGATCAGCGATGGAGCATCGTGCCAGGCCCGACGCATGAGGATCTGCTCAGCATCAAAATGGTATCAGCGCAGGAGGGCTGGATCGTGGGCAGTAGCGGCACGATTCTGCATTATAGTCAGAGGCAGTGGCGCGCCTATCAAAGCCCAACGATGCAGACGCTCAACAGCGTCTCAATGCTCTCAGCGCAGGAAGGCTGGGCCGTGGGAGATCAAGGAACCATTATCCACTATCAAGATGGCATCTGGTCCCCAGTGCAATGGTTCTCTGCCTATGGCATAGCCCCGCAGGACAAAACGCTGTTGGATGTGTCGATGTCATCTAAGCAGTCTGGTTGGATCGTAGGGATTCAGTCAGTCGTCAGATATAGTCAGGAGGTCTGGCAGGAGACGCCCCTGCAGGATAGTAACCCCACACTCTATGCTATTGGGATGCTCTCTGCCAATGATGGTTGGGCCACTGGCAACAACGACAGCATTTATCATTATCAAACAGGCTCATGGCAAGCTGTTTATACCTATTATTCATAAATAAGCACAATGCTAGCAACAAAAAGGAGATCTATTCCATGGGAACGTATAGGCTGACACGACAAAGCAACCTTGTCTTGCTGTCACCGGTTATGATGCTCGCTCGTAAGCTGTTACGGCAGACATGGGCGCTGCTGCTGGTAACGTTATGTGGCATGATTGTTTGTGTGGGACTTGTGTGCGCAGTCCCTCTTTTCGCGCAGGTGACAATTAAGACGGGGCTCCAGCAGGTGCTCGCGCAACAACTTGATGGCCATGAGGTGGTCTATTCTATCGCGAGTAATCACCCGACGACGGGGATGATTCAGCATATGGGACAGCTTTCCCATTCGATTTTCCAGAAAGATCTGTCACCTTATACAGCTGGAGCAGATCAATTTTCGTTTAAGACCCCACAGCTGCATCCCCTGGATAAAAAAACGGGGAAGGCACTCCCTTCACAATATGTGAGTGTGCTCGGCTACGCTCCCTCTAATATAGCGCAGAAGGTGACGCTTCTCCAGGGACGCTTTCCTCAGGCTTCTCCCACCTCCAATGAGGTTGAGATTGCGCTCACTCAGATGGTCGCAGCGAAGTTTGGCTGGCAGCTGGGCGATCTACAAAGCGTTCGTTATCCGATCGCCTCTGGCTCGACGACCTGGCAGCTCCACATCGTCGGCATCGTTGCCTTGCGACCAAGAGCGGGCAATGTCTGGCACTTCAGCGGGATCTCACCCGAGAACATCAATGGCTTCGATACGGATACCAGTACAGCAGAGGTGCTAGCCTCTCTACCAGCACTCCTGCCGGCAGCGGAAAAGATCCAGGTGAGCCAATCAACCACCTCACAGGTAGAACCGATACAGGGCACTTCACTGCAGCAGGCGGCGGCACCAATGGCCAGAAAGACACTTGTGCATACAACCACAGATGCAGTCATAATGCGTCCATTACGCTTTGCCGGCAGCCACACAACGACAAACGCGGGAACGCCATCCTCTGGCGGTACAGGCTCGGAGACGGATCCAGATCCCAGTTTCATGCTCTACTGGAGTTATCCTATCAACCTGGCAGCTATTGACGGAAATAACCTGAACGGCATCCTGCAAGCCTATCAGAACGTCACGAACGACATCAACGCGACAATCAAAGATCAGAGAATCGTCTATCAGGAGATACGCTCCCCGCACATGTCTCAATTGTACAATTATAACCGTGAAATCAGCTTCGCCTTGATTGCCATCGTGTTGCTCTTAATCTCGATCCTCGGCCTGGCGTTATTCATGGTGAGCCTGTTGGCGAATATCCTGATCGAGAACCAGCTTCTAACGATTGTGACGCTACGCAGTCGTGGAGCCAGCCAGCGCCATATCCTGGGGGCCTTCACTTTCCAGGGCCTGCTGCTCGGCGTGATCGCACTGCTGGCAGGTCCACTCTGTGCCATACTACTGGTCGGCGTGATCGGACATTTCTTGATGCCTTCTACTGCTCAATCGGCTTTCTCGGCGATGATGAGCAATCTTCCACAGACGCTCAACCAGATCTGGCTCATCGCACTCCTCACGATTGTGGTCACACTCATCATCATGACCAACTCGCTGCGACGCGCCTCGATGATCGACATTGTGACGCAGCGACAAAACGCATCACGAGCCAATCGAGTCCCGCTCTGGAAGCGCGTCTATCTGGATTTCTTCCTGGTGCTGATCATTGTCGGTGGTATCGCGTACAACCAATTCCTCTTCCACGCAGGCCTTGGTAGAGGAGCACCGCTGGCACCGCTGGCCTTTCTGGGAGTCCCGCTCACGCTGTTGGCGGTAACGCTTCTCTTTTTGCGCTTCTTTCCGCTCATGACACACCTGGGAACCAGACTGATCACGAAAACGAAGGCGGCACCGGGCGTACTGGCCTTCGCACAGATGGAGCGTCAACCACATGCCACCTTGCGCATGATCCTGCTCCTCTCGCTGGCACTGGGATCTTCGATCTACCTGAGCTCATTTATCGCAACACAGCATAATCGTATCCAGGATGTAGCTGCCTATCAGGTCGGAGCAGATTTTAGTGGGCAGATTACTCCCAGCAATCAACAACAGAGCCTGCAGGCACTCCAGGCGCACTACGCCGCGCTACCGGGAGTCAAATCTGCCACGGCAGGCTATCATGCCATCATCGCGGGGAACGCCACCATCTCAACCATGATTATCAACGCAATCAACGCAGACACGTATGCCCGAACAGCACTATGGTCAAAGGAGTACTCAACCCAATCCCTCAACGATCTGACCAGACAACTGATCGCTAACCGCAGCGCAGCGAGTGCCAACAACAAGGTCAATGTAATCGCCGATGCTCAAACCTGGGGGGAGCTGAACCTCTCACCGGGAGCAGACTTTACGATTAACACCGATGATCCACATTTCGCGAACATCCACTTTATCGCCATGGCAGAAACAAAGTATCTACCCGGCCTGCAAGCCTCGGCAGTCAATGGCACCTCCGGCACCATATTGATCGATTATCAAAACTATGCTGATGTCTATACGAAGATCAACAAAGGAGCACGGCTACAACCAAATTATCTCTGGCTCAGCACACGCAATGACGCTCAGTCTCTCCATCAGGTACGGCAGTCCCTCCCTA
Source organism: Dictyobacter sp. Z7_2 (assembly GCF_057551105.1). Classification (NCBI taxonomy): domain Bacteria; kingdom Bacillati; phylum Chloroflexota; class Ktedonobacteria; order Ktedonobacterales; family Dictyobacteraceae; genus Dictyobacter; species Dictyobacter sp. Z7_2. Next base: position 4,972,647 of record NZ_BAAJPE010000002.1, on the reverse strand, counting down.
TGCTCCAGGATAGACGTGCGGCGATCGAGCAGGCGATGGTGGAGCCCTTGCAGACCGCGATCACGGGCACACTCGTGATTGGCCTGATGATTACATTCTTCCTGGTTCTGATCGGCGTGGTGCTGACAGCCTGGCTGAGCGTCAAGCAGAGACGTATGAGCTTCTCTATCTTGCGCGCACTGGGTATGACGCCAGGACAGATCTCGCGCATCCTGCTCTGGGAACAAAGTGTCACCTACGTGTCCGCGCTCGCCATCGGATTGTTCATCGGCTGGCTCAGCACGTTCTTTGTGGTTCCAGCATTTTCCCTGATCGATACACTTTTAAATGTCGTCAGTGTAGTCTTTGACAATATCGGCCTTCCGCTGGAGCGGAGTGCTCAGATTCCCAATCTCTGGCTTGGCCTGATGTTTGCGACCTTTCTCATCATCTGTGGCGCGACACTGCTCCTCGTCTCCTACTATGGAACGCGACCAGCACTGAGCCAATCGTTACGCCTCAACGAGGATTAATCTTTCTGGAGAAGACAATGCAAGAACAGCTAGTCATTTGTGACAATCTCATCAAAATTTACAAGACAGGCAATTTAGAGACCGTCGCATTACAGGGGCTCGACCTCGATATCACGAAGGGCGAGATGAGCGCGATCGTAGGAGCATCCGGCTCAGGCAAATCGACCTTGCTCAACATCCTGGGAGGATTGGATACTCCCAGCGCGGGACGCATCACGGTCGCCGGACACAATCTGACGCGTCTGAATGAGGAGGAACGCGCTCGCTATCGCAACCAGATCGTCGGATATGTCTGGCAGCAGAGCGGACGCAATCTGCTGCCCTATCTGACCATTGAAGATAATCTGATCGTCCCGCAAATGCTCAACGGCACCAGCGCGGCCCAGAGCAAGCGTCGAGCACACGAGCTACTGGAGCTGATTGGGCTACCGACTTATGCCAAACGCAGGCCCGCACACCTTTCAGGAGGTCAACAGCAACGCGTCGCCATCGCCATTGCGCTCTCCAATCAGCCGGCCCTGCTGCTGGCCGACGAGCCGACCGGCGAATTGGATTCAATCACGACACAGGAGATCATCGCATTTTTCCGCTCCTTAAATAAGGAGCTCGGCATCACGATCCTGATCGTCACGCACGATATCGCCGTCGCAGCGCAGGTCGACCGCACCCTCGCCATTCGCGATGGGCGCACCAGCACAGAGACGGTACGCATTTCAGAAGCAAATATGACATCCCAGGGAACACCGATAGATGAAATAGCGCAGCGACGCGGTAGCGCCGTCATCGGGCTCCCTACGGAGACCCATCAGGAGGCAATTTTTATCGATCGCAGCGGCCTGCTGCAACTCCCAGGAGAAGCACTCGAACGCGTCTCGCTACGCGGTAGGACCGAGGTGCATCTCCAGCCCGATCATCTTGAGCTCTGGCCCGCCGGTATGCACGATTATCTCTATCAGCAGGACCATGGCAGCGCCGTCATCGGACTCCCGGCGCACTCGCACCGCGAAGTGATTATGGTCGATCGCGCTGGACGCCTCCAGCTCCCGCAGAAAGCCCTCGATCTTCTCCCATTTCATGGTCGCGCCTATCTGCAAGTAGCACGCTCGCATATCCAGCTCTGGCCGCTGCCGCAGGCCGCTCCCAAGTAGCAGATGTAGCACTCTATCAAAGGCCATCGCAACGTGCCCGGCGTCCAGGTCAGCCCACGTACTACTCTGCCAACGGTCATCGCGCTGCTGCGGTCTCGGTGATGTGCGTCCAAAACAGCTCAGGAAGGAAATGGGGTGAAACGCTCACCGACGTAGCGGCGCGGCTCCGCCGTGCTGTCTGTGACTCGTCCGACCACGCTCCCCATGGGGTTCCATTGCGTGATCTTCCCGCCATGGAGCGTCTCGTCGGCGTTGCTTCCATCGGCACGTGAGACCGTGTCGTACGTCTAGTGACAGCACGGCGGAGCCGCGCCGCTACGTCGGTGAGCCTTGACGCCTCGTGCAAGGAGTTATCCTGGTCGCTTCGACGACGTTGCGATGACCGTTGACAGAGTACTACGTTGGCGAGCATTTGCGCCAGGCACGTCGCGATCAAGCGAATTGCAACGAGAGCTATTGGCTCACTGAAATGTATTCGATTAATATCAGCAAATATGAGAGGATTTACAAGAATTATGATTTATCCCGATCAGACAATAGATGCGACCACGCAGCAGACTGCGGCGGTCGTCGAGGCCCACAATGTCAGTCGCAGCTTCCCAAATGGTGACATGACGATCCAGGTGCTCAAAAACATCAATCTCAGTATCCAGGCGGGCGAGTTCGTCGCCTTGCAGGGACGATCAGGCTCGGGCAAGAGCACGCTACTCAATATCCTGGCGGGCCTGGATGATCCAAGCCAGGGTGACGTCAGCATCCTGGGACAACCATTGCGCCCCCTTAACGAGAACAAGCGGGCCGTGCTGCGCCGCGAAAAAGTCGGCTTGCTCTTCCAGAACTCTCATCTGGTTCCCACGCTGACCGCCCTTGAGAACGTCGAGATCACTCTCCGACTCTTGCTCATGCCCGCCAGGCAGAGGATCACGCTCGCTCGCGAAGCCCTCACCCGCGTCGGACTCCAGGATAAGCTGGATCACCGCAGCATGGAGCTCTCCGGCGGCGAGCAGCAACGCGTCGCGCTGGCTCGCGCCCTGGTCCATCGTCCCCGCCTGCTCATCGCCGATGAGCCGACCGGCAACCTGGATTCGATGACCGCTCGCACTATCATATCGCTCCTGGAAGATATCGTGACTCAGACAGGCGTCGGGCTACTCGTTGCCTCGCACGATCCCAATCTCTCACAGGCCGCGCACCGCATTTTGCATATCAGTGATGGCTCCATTACATAAACGATCAGGATGGAAAGGTAAATTGTGCAGCCTCAGCGACCAGAGGCGCGGGATCGTTGCGATAACTGTCCAGGAGCGCGAGACATTCATCGGTCCAGCCGGCCGCCTGGCTGGATTGCGCGATCAGGGCAGCCAAGGCGAGTCGACGTAATCCTTCGTTCGGACTCTGTCTGAAAGCCATCTCTAGCGCCTGCGGCTGAGCATCTGGATACATGGATGCTTGCTGGATGGCGTTTTGAGCTTTGACGAGGGCGTTGGCGTGCAGGCGATCGGATAGTTTGGTCAGTTCGGGGACAATTTCTTCCCAGGGAAGTCCACGAATGATCAGGTCGATGCGCAGCATCATGGTGAGAGGGTCCACAGTAAGTGCCTCCAGGATAGCACGCGTAGTGGGTGACAGGCGTTTTCGCTGTGTCGTCAGGTTGGCGATAAAGGTACCGATGGCGACATGAAGCGCTCGACGATTACTCAGGAGTCCTCGGATGGCGTTGCCAGCAAGGTTAGCATCGTTGCCTGTATAGATGGCAAAGACGGCTTGAGCAGCCAGTGAGCATTCATCAGCTATCTGAGAATTCATCAAAGCCAGCAAGCGCGTAAACAGGATCTGATCGGTATCCATCAATGGATGCTGGCGACGCCATTGCAGGACAGCCTGACGCACTTCTGGCTCTGGATGACTCAATAAGATAGCGTTGACCGTTACGAGTTGTCTCTGGGCACGTTGCGAGAGTCCATCTTCAGGAATCTGGACGACGCCTGGCGTCAGGGCAACATCAGCTGACTGCGCAGCACGGATAAACACCTCCCAGGTCTCCATGTGCTCCAGATAGGGCCAGAGCGCTCGCAGTAAGGCGACCCGTACGTCACGATGAAGTTCCTGCGCATCCATGGCGAGCAGTTCACGATAAGCAGCCTCCGATGAAAGGTCCCCGATCAAGCGCACCACCTCTTTGGCGACGGTGATCCGCGTCAACGGGACGGCTCGCAACAATTTGAGCGCCTCCTCCTGGGGCATCGAGAGCAATGCCAGGCGTAGCGCATAGATCGCCACGCGAGCACGCTCATCGTTGAGAGCGTCGAGGAGGGTCGGAATGCCTTGACCGGCATCCAGGCAACCGAGCGATCGCAGAGCAGCATCGCGGACCGGCTGGCGCTCGTCGCTGGCCAGCCGGATCAGTGGAGCTGGATCAAGCCATGGCATGAGCGAGAGTCGCTGGATGGTGGAGATCAAAGATTGGGTAGCACGATTTTGATCTTTATCATCGACAATCTCCAGCAAAGTACGTGCAAAGGTCTCCTGCTGCCCCGGTGTCCAGCGCTGAAAACCATTGGAGACAGAGAGCACGAGGCGCGTTTTCCCGGTACTGAAACGACCTTTATAAGCATGCTGGCCAAGAAATGGTCCAAGCAGATCCTGCCGATGGCGGTGCAGATAGGTAGAGACGGTGGATAGAGCAATGGCGCTTTTGTCGCGGATCAAGAGCATGGGGATAAGCACCACGCCACGCTCACGACGATGTTCCATCAGCAGACTAAGGATGGCATCGGCGACGTGTGCATTGAGCGTCTCTTTGAGCACGACTTCCAGCTGCTCGGCAAGTTGATCAAAGACACGTAAGCGCCTCCCCATAGCTCTGGCCAGAGCCACCAGGAGTCCCTCGCTCTCGCGGCGCTGCCATGCCTCCAGGAGAGGTGTCAACAGAGGAGCAATACGCTGAATATCGGCGTCCAGCAGATAGCAATCAAGCTGATAGAAGCCGATCTGACCACGTTGGCGATAGATGTTGACCAGCTGATCCGCCGACCACCCCGCATGGAAAGGGAAAAGATAGACGATCAGGCGCTCGATCGCATAGACAGTGGCAAATGAGAGATCAGTCGCGTTAAGCGCATCCTTAATAAGCTGGGATAAGTTGTCCAGATGCTCAACACGCCAGATACCATGGGGAAGATCGGCCAGGGCAGTAAATATCTCTCGTCGCACAGGGTCCTGCTCGTTGCGGCGACGCAGCAGCAATTGGAGGATATCGGCAAGACGCCCGCGCTGATAGCGGGTCGCTGCGATCAATGTCTTGAGAGCGGTCGCACGCAGATCAGCGTCGGGCGAGCGCAGAGCCGTCGCAAGCACCGCGGATGCCTCCTCCCAGGGCAAGAAGGCGGCGTAACGCAGACGCTCATGCGGACGCACCTGGAGCGCCGGTAATGCAAGATTTCGAAGCCCCTCCTGCATACGCAGGTCCGCTGATAACTGCTCAACGATGCTATACGCTAAAATTCCTTCAGAATTCCGCCAGCCTCGTGCACAGGCCAGATAGATTGTCCCGCGCTGTTGCGGATCAAGCTTATGGAAACAATTCAAATCGATGTTGTTCGGATAGCGCGTGAAGAGGGTCAGGAGGCACTCTGTATCCAGGGAACGGGTCACCTTATCAAAACGCAAATGACTCTGCTCACCGCTCTGGAAAAGCAGATCAGCCATCTCCTGCGGACGCCTGAGCACCAGCGGCTGAGCATGCAGCCGCTCCAATGGAACGACCGTGATCAGCGCCCTCAGCAGATCAAGAGTCAGATCCGCAGCCTCCAGAGCGAGATGCGGCAGGATGCTGTTGACCTGGATGATTAAGTGCGGATCGAGGATCGTCGTGGCCAGCGCACGAGCTTTTAGTTGCGTCGCCACAAGATCAGGGTAACGTCGTCCGATACGCTGCAAAGAGACCAGATCCAAGCGCTCGCTCACCTGCTCAAGATAGCGAGCATTCACTGCACGCGATCCGAACGATAACAGCTGCACCAGATGCTCATCTCCGCGAGCCGCCAACCCATCGAGATACGCATCAATCGGCACATAACGACGGCGACGATATAGCCAATGCAACAACTCTTTACGCATCCGCACCGGCAGTCGATCAAGCACAGCCAGCAGCTCGGTGTCATCACAGACCAGCCCCGCCAGATTAAGCGCCAGCGCGATCACCGCACGCGACGGATCAAACAATGCTCGCACGATGTGCGCAGCATCTCGACTCCCATAACAGGACTGAAGCGCAAGCAAGCGCTGATAAGTATCTCCTTGCGCGAGCTTCGCCAGCGTCTCGGCCACGCTCGTATCGCTGGCAGATAGCTGTCCCAGTTCAACCATACGCCGCATGCGCCCTCTATAGGTTAATTGCTCGCATTCAAGCAAGAGCTGTTCGAGCTTCATATCGCATCTCTCAGTCTATTCTTTCAAAACAATAGCCGTAGTATATCACGCCGAGTCGAGCGAAGCGAAAACCTCTCCCAACGGGCAATTTTGAGTGGCGAATATGCGTTATTATCTATATAGACAGACATTATTTTTGAGATGCTTTCTCACTAAGGAAATATCATGGCAAAAAAAGCAACGTGCGGTTGAGCTTCGCAATCGCCAGAAGGAGACGCGAGCAGCGTCGACGCGCTCAAATAAGCGTGGGGGACCGAATGTCGGTCGGCGCGGAGCACGGCGCAAGAATAATACTGCCTGGTGGTGGATTGGCGGGATTGTGCTTGTGATCGTGGTGGCGATTGTAGCTTTCTTCCTCACCTCTAATAATCAGCAACAGGCGCAGAACCAGAAGGCGTCGAGCAATATCAATGCAGGCAATGCAACCGTCCTCAAAGAGGTAACGTCGGTATCATCCTCGGTACGCCAGACAGTGAATACGGGCGAATTGACCTCGATTGTGACTCCGATCTCGGGCAAGTCGGCGCTGACTGGCCCGACCGGGAAGCCGGAGTTCTTCTATTATGGGGCCGAATGGTGTCCATATTGCGCGGCCAATCGCTGGTCGATGGTGGTCGCTTTGAGCCAGTTTGGGACCTTCAAAAATTTGCCTCAGACGATTTCGAGTAGCTCGGATGTGTATCCCAACACGGCTACATTCTCGTTTGTCAATACAGGCTATACGAGTTCCTATATCGATTTCGTTCCGCTTGAGACCGAGGATCACAACCGCAATACAATAGGAACCCCGACTGCCGCAGAGCAGAAGATCCTCACCGATTTCAATGTTCAGGAATATCCCTTCCTCAATATCGGCAATAAGTATCGGACGCAAGCGCTCTATGATCCAGGCGTGCTGGCCAACCTGTCGCAGGAACAGATCGCCAGCAAGCTCACAAATCCTACCGATCCCGTCACAAAAAACATCGTGGGAGGCGCAAACTATCTTATTGCGGCCATCTGCTCCGTGACGCAGGATAAACCGACCAGCGTCTGTTCGCAAGCTCCAATTCCAACGCTCGAGACAACCATCACGCAGAGTCAGACCAGCATACCTACAGATATTGACGTCCCCAAACGCTACGCATAACGTTTAAAGACCAGGCTAACATTATGTCCTCCGAAGCCCATCGAGTTTGAGAGGGCAGTATCGATGGTGACACGTCGGGCTTCGTTGGGGACATAATCGAGGTCGCAGTCGGGATCGGGATGATGCAGGTTGATGGTCGGCGGGATGATGTCGCGGGCAATGCTGAGCAGCGCGACGATTCCTCCGACGACTCCTGCGGCTCCGAAGGTGTGCCCAACCATGGATTTAGCCGAGCTGATGGCAAGCTTGTAGGCATGATCTCCAAAGCAGGTCTTGATCGCTTGCGTCTCCATGGAATCGTTGAAACGTGTCGAGGTGCCATGTGCGCTGATATAGTCGATCTGATCGGGACGAAGATCGGCTTTCTCTAAGGCTCGCTGCATGGCGGCCACCAGTCCAGAACCGCCCGGGGCCGGCTCGGTAACATGGTAGGCGTCTGCGGTCGATCCATAGCCAACCATCTCCGCGATGATGTGCGCTCCTCGCGCCTGCGCAAACTCAAGCTCCTCCAGGATTAAGATACCAGCACCTTCACCCATCACAAAGCCATCGCGCTCCGCATCAAAGGGACGACTGGCCGTTTCGGGATCGTCGTTGCGCCTTGAGAGCGCGTGCATATTGGCAAAGGCCGCCATCCCCAGCGGAGTTACAGCTTTCTCGGAACCACCGGCGATCATCACCTGCGTATCGCCACGCCTGATCGTCTCCCAGGCCTCTCCGACCGCGTTACCACTGGTCGCACACGCCGAGACGGCCGCCCAGGATGGTCCCTTGGCTCCTGTATGCTGCGAGACAAGTCCCGGAGCGGCATTGATCATGATCATCGGAATCAAAAAGGGGCTGACACGGTCGGGACCCTTTTGCTGCAACACATTAAATTGCTCGTGCAGCGTGAGCCAGCCTCCCACACCACTCCCAATACAGACGCCTACCTGCGACGCCAACGACTCCGTGATCGTCAGACCAGCCGCCTCCAGCGCCTGCTTCGAGGCCGCTACCGCCAGCTGAGTGTAAGGATCAGTACGTCTGATCTCCTTGCGATCCATATAGGGCGATGGATCAAAGTCCCGAACCTCGCCAGCAAAGCGTACGGGATAGCCGGTCGCGTCAAAATTGCTGATCGGCTTGATACCTGATCTCCCCTCACAAAGTCCAGTCCACGACGACTCAAGATCATGACCCAGGCTTGTAATTAATCCCACACCGGTAACTACCACGCGGCGCGGCGCTTTTTCATCACTCATCAAAAATAAGTCCTTTTCTATCTATATAACAGACATATGCCCACAACAATTCTACCGTATACTATACAGTCTCATCGCAAGATAGAATAGATCCCAGGGTGCACTTCACTTTTTGACCAGTGTCAAGCGAAGCGAAGACACCGTAGCGTCGCAAAGGAGGATGGCCCCTTGAACCAGGCGCTCAGGCTACCCGACGTAGCGGCGCGGCTCCGCCGTGCTGTCACTTCCCGCACGAATACGTCCCATGTGCATCTGAAAGCAACGCAGACGAGACGATCCACGGTGGGAAGATCACGCCAATGGAACCCCATGGGGAGCGTGGTCGTACGAGTCACAGACAGCACGGCGGAGCCGCGCCGCTACGTCGGTGGGCATCACACCCCATCGCCCCTATGCAGCATCGACGCGATGACCTTTGACAGAGCACTACGGTGTCTTCGCTTCGCTTGACAGCTTATGCCATTGCGCTACCAACGCCGGCAGTAAGGAAATCTTGTTGTCTAGCTAAAATTATCAGTAGATTCTCTTGTAACTTTTCCATCTATATTCTATACTAGGATATGCAAACTCTTCTAGTATCATAGACTCTTGTATATCCTGAACAAGAGAGGCTTAGGGCATGCATGTCTCTCTATCATAGTAGATACACGAAGAGCTTCTATTCTATACTTAAGAAGGTTTTTTGTGCGTCATAAGAGATGTGGACGCGGAAAGGTGGACGATGGATTCCCAGGAGCAACCAGATAAACTAGTATCAGATACGGCACAATCTAAACCAGTAAACTTCCCTTTTTCTGTACATTCCATGGAATGGGATACCGTAACCAGAAACTGTCAGGTGCTGGATGAGTTATTTCAACAAGCCCCCGCCTGCATCGCACTCTTACAGGGACCAGATCACCGCTTCGTCCTTGCCAATCCTCTCTTTTGTCGGACCGTCGGACATCAGAACTTGCTTGACAAGCCTTTCGCGGAGGTACTGCCGTATCTCGCCCGGCAGGGATTTGGCGAGATTTTAGATCTCGTCTATACCACGGGTACCTCCTATCATGGTCGAGAAGTCAAGGTACTTTTCGAGCGGGAACATGACAGCACAAGTAACGCCTCAATAGAAGAAGGCTACTTTACCTTCGTCTATCAGCCCATACGCAATGGTTCTGATCAAGTCGACAGCATTTTCGTGCATGGTGTAGATATCACGGCACAGGTCCAGACTCGCCAACAACTTGAGCAGAGCCAGCGACAAACACAGCAGGAACTGATAGCCTCAATGCAGGCTGAACGCCTCCTCTGGTCCCAGGAATATGCCAGGATACATAAACATGAGCTAGCCCTCCGGGAGCTGAATCAGCAGAAAGATAGCTTCTTGAGTATCGTGAACCACGAGTTAAAAACGCCTTTGACCATCGCCTCTACCAGCCTGCAATTCGCCCAGCGGATGCTGGATACGTTCACAGAGAAGGACGATGGCAGCTTCTCAGACAGGATAAGTAAGGTGCAGAAGTTGCTTACGACAGCAAAGCAGCAGATGGAGCTCCAGTCGCGTCTGATCCATGACCTCGTCGACTTCTCAAGCATCCAGGACAACAAACTCCGCATGGACAAAGCGCCGTGCGATCTTGTCACCATCGTGCGCGAAGCTGTCGAGGATCAACAAAGAAGCACATCAACTCATACAATCCAGCTGGATCTCTCAGGACACACATCCGTTGTGCTCTCCGCCGACAGCGATCGCATCACGCAGGTGCTCAACAATTATCTGCGCAATGCAATCAAGTACTCGTTCGCCAGAGGGATCATCCAGGTGCGCCTGCTTCTCCAGAGTCAGACAGCCCGTGTGCAGGTCCAGGATGAAGGCCCCGGGCTGCTCCCAGAAGATGTCCAGCAAGTCTGGGATCGCTCGTATCAGGGACAGAGCAGCAAGCAGTTGCACGGCCATGAGACAGGTCTGGGCATCGGCCTGTACATATGTCGCATGATTATTGAAGAGCATCAGGGAGAGGTCGGCGTCGAGAACACTCCCAACGGAGGTGCCACGTTCTGGTTTACGCTCCCCCTGGTCCCCTAGACCATGCCTTCTCGCTATTGGATGGCTATCAGGATGCGTTCAAGAACATCATACCAGGGGCGGGCGGACAGGGCAATGGCACCGACGCGTCCCGCTTCTTCTTTGAGCCATTGTCCGTACAGCCAGCTGACACGGGCACGTTTCACCTGGACACCTTCGTCCGGCTCTCGCTGCAAAAAGTTTTGACGGAGTTGCTCTTCACTTTCTTCATACAGGAAGATGGCTCGTATCTGGTCGCTGGCAAAGGTACGCACCAGACGTGGCAGAATGAAGTCTCCTTCAAGGATGATCGGTGCCCGACTGTCTATATGATTCGTGATCACAGCTTCTAAGGCCGGAGCCATCACTTCTCCGACGGCCAGCAGTTGCAGGACAGTTTCTTCAGCCGGCTGCTGCGCGGCTTCGGGATGAGTACGCCAATAGTGCAAAACGGGTTGCTCTCTCGGGGTTGTCATGTGCTCAAGCACGACCTGAAAATCATCAACCTCGGTAATGCCAATCCTCAGATAGTGCGCCAGACGGTAGCTAACGCTGGTCTTGCCAGTTCCCGATGGCCCTCCTAATAGCAATACCTGCCATGGACGTTGAGGAATTTTGTTGGATATGATCATGGGAGCTCCTCCTGTAGCATTCTGTCTATATCGTGGTTGCCAATAGTTGTATAACGACTCCTGCTTGACTTCTTTTTATTTATAAACTACACTCTTTTGTGAACAAGATTGTCTACAAAAGGGTGTTATCATAATACTCTTCATCACACTTCCAACCACGAGAAATCTCTGGCATTCTGCAATGTGGCTGATTTTTGTTCCTCTCTATTAAGAGGACGAAATTTGAGCAGAATAAGAAATGTAGGAATTATGACACTGACCGATGATGAATGTTATATTCAGTTACGCAAGTTGATTATGCAAGGAGTGCTTCAGCCAAATGAGCGGCTGATTGAGATGGATCTCTCTCAATCGCTGGGAACGGGACGAGCGGCGATTCGGACCGCTCTGGCTCGTCTGGAACAGGATGGTTTGGTGGAACATGAGCGCTATCGGGGCGCTCGGGTGCGCCTTGTCTCTGAGGATGAGGCTATCGAGTTACTGGAGGTGCGTTCGGCGCTAGAATGTCTGGTAGTGCGTCAGGCGGCGGTCAACGCGACGGCAGATGAGGTCGATGAGCTCAGAGAGTTGCTGCACGAGCTGGAAAAGCGTCTGGAGCATGGGGATCTACTGGGATACTCCGATGTGAATGCGCAACTGCATCAGGCGTTGATACAGATCGCTCATCATGCAACGGCGACGCGGTTACTTGAGATGCTCAGATCTTCAAGTGTGCGTTTCCAATTTCGCACGATTCTGGCTCCGGGACGGCCTCGTCACTCCTATCAGGAGCATGAGGAAATCGTTGAGGCCATCGCACTCCACGATCCCGATGCAGCGGAAAAGGCGATGCGCAACCACCTGCAGCACGTGGTCGAGGCTCTAAAAGAAAGAGTCAGATCACGTCCACTGGCCGAAAAGGATAATATTTAAAGTATTAAAAAAGACAATATTTGACTATATGAAGGAGCTATAGATATGAGTACCAATGATGCTGCCGCAAGTTCAGGGCAGAAGCGCAATATCCTGGTGATCGGCGCTCATTCGGCCGATTTTGTCTGGCGTGCTGGCGGCGCGATCGCGGTAGTGGTCGCCAATGGCGGCACGGCCACCGTAGTAGCCCTCTCCTATGGTGAGCGCGGCGAGTCGGGCGAATTATGGAAGGTGCCGGGACAGACAGTCGAGAACGTCAAAAGTATCCGCCATGCGGAAGCGGTCGAGGCGGCCGAGGCGCTGGGAGCCTCCTTCCAATGCCTGGATCTGGGCGACTATCCGCTCAATGTAAGTCCAGAAGGGATGCTACGCCTGACCGATCTGATCCGCGAGACCGCTCCCGATGTAATTGTGACGCATACCGATCGCGATCCATTTAATCCAGATCATCCAGTCGCGTATCAGGTGACGCAACGAGCAAGACTCCTTGCCAGCGGCGCGGGCGTCGCCAGCGGCTTCGCCACCATTCGCCCTCCCGAGCTCTTCTTATTTGAGCCTCATCAGCCAGAACTGTGCGGATTTACTCCCACAACGTTTGTAGATATCACAGCGGTCTTCCCACAGAAACAGCGAGCGATGGAGGCGATGAAGGCTCAAAGCTATCTGCGTCAGTATTACGCGGAGCAGGCGGAGCATCGTGCCAATCATGCCCGACGCGTCTCGGGAGCGAAAGAGATCCGCTACGCTGAAGCCTTTCAGCGCGTTCTTCCACAGGTGGTGACGTCCTTATGAGTACAAACATAGACACTGATGGCCTGCAACGCCTGGCTACCTACGGAGTCGCAACCGTCTATGAAGCGGCCGGCCGCGTCGGATTAATCGATCTGCCACTTACGCAGTTGATCCCTGGAAGCAGGATCGCTGGCCCCGCTCGCACCGTGCTCTGTGGGCACGGCGACAATCTCATGGTCCACGCCGTACTGGATCAAGTTCAGCCCGGCGAGATCCTCGTCCTGACAATGACCGATCCTGAGCCGTTTGGCATCATTGGCGAGCTACTGGCCACGCAGGCCAAGGTCCATCAGGTAGCGGCCCTGCTCGTCGATGCGGCCGTACGCGATACAGAGGCGCTCCGCGAGCTCGGACTCCCTATCTGGACACGCTGGATACGCTCTCGCGGCGCCACCAAGACAATGCGTGGCTCTATCAACGTCCCCGTGACGGTTGGTGGCACGACGATCACGCCCGGCGATATCGTCGTCCTGGACGCCGATGGCGCGGTCTCCGTCGCAGCCCAACAGGCGGAGCAGGTCCTGGCAGCCTCGCAGGCTCGCGAGGAGCGCGAAACCATCCTCAGAGCCAGGCTGGAGTCCGGCGCACTCTCCTACGACCTCCACGGCTTGAGAGCCCTCTTCGAGCAAGCATAACTAACCCACAATTAGCAAGGTGCCGTGCGCTGTCTTTTTTGACAGTCACGGCACCTTGCTTTGCCTTTTTTGACTTTTTGTATGTATCGATTGATTGTGTAGGGCAACCCATGCTAATAGGGCTATACGGTTGCAAGCTTAAAGATGGTATGTTAAAGTAGGGTCATGAAAAATAATGACCACTAGAATAAAACTTTCAAGAGGTGCTAGTCCTGCTTGATTGAATATACATAAAGGAGCATATAGAGATACATATATGCTCCTGTAGATTTTATAAGTTCTTCTCGTGGTTGTATTCATTGGGAGAATAATTGAGAGAACTCTATTGCACAAAGATGAGTTGAGCTCTATGCGTTTCAATGTCAGCATAGAAATATATTGATCTCTGTGGGTGAAATTGTAATGCCAGGCGGTTGTTGGGTCAGGAGGTTGTGGGATTTTATTGGTGGTACATGTCATTTTTCTCGTTGTTCTTCTAAACACGGTTGCTTTAATTGACTATAAGACTAGCAACATCGACTATATGTAGATATATCTACGTACATTTTATTTTTTGTGCACTGGAGATAGCAAAAATGCGTCATTCTATGCGGCGTTTAGCGTCGATTTTTTCGTGCATCCTACTCGCAGGTATCGCACTATCTGCCTGTACTGTACCTGGTTTCAATACCAGTACCAGTTCTAACTCCTCTACTCCGAGCAAAGATGACATGACATTGAAGATCGGGCAGATCAGTAATTCGGTGGCCTATTTTCCTGAGTACCTGGCCGACAAAAAAGGATACTTCACCAATCTGGGCCTCAAAGTGAATACCCCAATCATTCTTGGCACCGGTGCTAAGGTTGCTGCTGCGGTCCTGTCAGGCAGCGTGGATGTAGGCGATGGTGTCGCGAGCGATGCTTTTAATCTGGCAAGCAAAGACTCTGCGGCAAGGATTGCGGGAGCACTCGTGAACGGCTATTATGTTGACGTCGTGGTGAGCAAAGACTTCACAGCATCAACTGGTCTGACCGAAAAGGGAAGTTCCCTTGATGACAGAATAAAAGCGCTCAAGGGTAAAAAGATTGGTATCACTGGACCTGGTAGTGGTACTTCTGCTCTTTTAACGTATCTCTTCAAAGAAGCGGGACTCGACGCCAACAAAGATGCCACACTGGTCAGTCTTGGGTCAACAAGTACAGCCGCTCTGGCAGCCCTGAAAAATGGGAAAGTTGATGCTCTGTCCTTCTTCTCACCAGTAGGACCCACGGCTGTCGCTCAGGGAATTGGAGATATGTACATCAGCCCGGATCTAGGTGATGTACCAGAATTGACTGGCGATGTGCACGGCTTATTCTATGTGCAGCAGACGACCATAGATGCTAAACCTAAATCGATGGCTGCTTTCATTAAAGGTATTGCTCAAGCCGAGGCATTCATCCAGAGCAATCCAAAGGAAGCTCTCCCACTGCTTCAAGCCTATCTTAAACTTACCCCAGCCGTTGCTAAGGTCGTCTTCAATGCGACGTTGCCTATCTGGGCCAAGGATCCTACAGTCAGCGAGGCCGCCTACAACATTTCGACCGCGTTCCATGTAAAAGCTGGCTTGATTGCCGCCGCCCCACGTTACTCTGATCTGGTAGCAGCTAGCACAATCGCCAACGCGATCAAATAGTTGTCCTGATCTATATTAGGTGCGCTACACACACAAGGGACCCGACAGGTTTTCTCAAACCTGTCGGGTCCTTAAACATGATGAATGCCAATTACAGCTTAGTTATCCAATCCGCGAGCGAGGCGGGTAGTGTTGGTAACGGCCATCAGATGGATCTCCTCTGCGGTGAAGTCGGCGGAGAGCAATTGATCAGCCATGAGCGCCAGACCGTCCTCGATTGGTGGGTTGAATGGTTGTCCCAGGTCGGTCGAGAGGATGCAGCGTGCGGGTCCGACGGCTCGAATATTCGCATACATCTGCTCCCAACTGCATTTTCCGCTATAGGCGGTGGTGTAGCAATGCTCGATCCAGGCTCCGCGATCCGCCAGGGCCACTTGATCCTCGGCCGATAGGTTCTGCGTCGGATACTCCGGATGCGTGATCAAGATGGAGCGTACTCCCTCTGCGATGGCAGCATCGACAAGCGCAAATATTTCATCCCGCTGAAGATGGCTGGTCGCCAGGATCAGGTTGTGCTTGGCGATCCGTTGCAGGACGCGCTGCGTCTCGGGCAAGATCTGATGCTGCTCATCGAATACCCGTACCACACCACTACTCACGCCCTCATCGCGTAGCTCCTGCTGCATACGCGCCCAGCCTGGAGGGGTGGCTCCCGCCGGTAGTTTTGCCAGTCCATTCTGCTCGTTAACGGCATCAAAGGTCGGCATCCAGACGATGCGCGCCCCTTCGCGAGCAGCGATCTCCACGGCGAGCGCGTTCATGCCTCCAATGGCGGCATTGAGGGTGATGGCCCCGATCACATGGACTTCGGGAACGACAGCTCGGACCAGCGCGGCCCGCTCAGCGGTCGGTGTGTAGTGCGATTTGATCACAAAGCCGCCCAGTCCCCGCTCGCGAAAACTCCGTGCAAGCTCTAGATCTGTCACGGCACGAGCCATCACATCTGGTCCAGTATGTACATGCAGATCATATGCCCCCAGCACAAGCTGACGAGCACGTTCCGAAGGTTGTGGGTGGGGTTGAGAATTGGTCATATGCTTTCTCCTCTGAATAAATATGGATATACCAACACATCTTCCCTGCTCATGTCAAGAGGCTTCAGCAGCAAAAGATTTTCTGGCGGGAGAAATTGTTAACAATTACGTTGACAATAGTAGTAAAAGCATAGCTGGAAAAAGTGGCACTGTCAAGGATCAAGCAAACGGACCAGTTCCGGGAATTTTGCTCTTTTCTCCTCAAAATGCTTGACAAGCTGATTTTATATATGTTATGTTCCCTAATAGAATCAGTAATTTCCGAAGCAAATACCTTTTTATTTATCTTGATCATCGACATCCTGTTCTGTAGTTGTCTAGACCAGAATGAGCTGGCAGACGAGCCGAGAATGGTGTCAAGGATGGATGCTCAGGTGAATGAGGGTTGAGAATGGATGCTCAATCTTGAACAATGGTCATTTGCCCCGGAGGCAGGTGCCCATTTGTCTAAGATGACAAAAGGAAGAGGGAAACGATGGCACGACGCGTTCTACTTTCCTGTGCGCTTATAATGAGCCTGATATTAGCGCAAAGCCTTATTTTATCCCAGGCAATGGCGGCCCATGCACGGGCCAACGCCACACAGAATCTGGTCCAGTATGTCAACCCATTTATTGGCTCAGCGCCGAGCAATGCACCAAATCCAGTGGGAGGCGGTAGTGGTGGCAGTACCTATCCAGGAGCTGTAGTCCCATTCGGGATGGTGCAATTTAGTCCAGACACCCCCAATGCTTCACCTCAAGGCTATCTTTATAGCGATACGACGATCAAAGAATTTAGCGTCACCCACTTCGATGGCGCCGGCTGCAACAATAATGATGACATTCCGATTATGCCGATCACAGGTACTTTGAGCGCTTCTCCCGGTACGAGTTGGAACTCCTATAACTCCACCTTCACCAAGACCAATGAGAGCGCTGCTCCCGGGTACTATAAGACGAAGCTCGATAAGTATAATACGCAGGTCGAGTTGACGGCGACAACGCGTACCGGGATGGCAAAGTTTACCTATCCAGGCACCACACAGGCCACGGTTCTGCTCAACAGTAGTCTGAGTGCGACCGGGAGTCGCAGCGGATCGGTCAGCATCAGTGGCAGTCAGGTCACCGGACACGTGACCGCTGGCGGCTTCTGTGGCTCCTCGAAGACCTATCAGATCTACTACGCGGCTCAGTTTGATCAGACGCCGACCAGCACAGGCACATGGTCCGGAAGCACCATCACAGCAGGCTCGACCAGCGTGAGCGGCACCAATACCGGTGGCTATCTGACCTTCAATACCAGCACCAATGCTGTCGTGCAGATGAAGATCGCGCTCTCCTACGTGAGCATCGCCAACGCGCAGCAAAACCTGAGCACGGAGAACTCCGGCTGGAACTTCGCAACCACCCAGAGCAATGCCAGTACCACCTGGAATACCATGCTCAATCGCGTCCAGGTCAGCGGGACCTCCACAACCAATCTGACCGAATTTTATACCGCCCTCTATCATACAGTCCAGAGCCCCAACGTCGCCAGCGATACCAATGGACAGTATATGGGCTTCGATGGAGCTGTCCATACGGCCAGCGGCATGACGGTCTACCAGAACTATTCCGGCTGGGATATCTATCGCTCGTGGACGGCGCTGGTCTCGCTGATCGCTCCCACCGAGATGACCGATATTATCAAGTCGATGGTCCTCGACGGCCAGCAAGGTGGCGAATTGCCAAAATGGTCGCAAGAGACAAATGAGGACTTCGTCATGACCGGTGATCCAGGTCCAATTATCGTGTCGAGTGCCTATGCCTTTGGTATCCACAATTTCGATACGGCAGCGGCTCTGACACTGATGAATAATGCCGGAAGTAATCCCAGTGCGACCGCGCAGGGCAGCCCAATCCGAGGCAACCAGTCGACCTATGTAAGCCATAACTATATCCCCGGGGATGCTTCGGATTCATTGGAATATTCGGCCTCGGACTTTGCCATCGCGCAATTCGCGAAGGCGCTGGGCAACACGACGTACTACAACACCTATATGAGTCATGCGCAATGGTGGAAGAACGTCTTTAACCCAACCACCAGCTACATCAATCCGCGCAACAGCGACGGCAGTTGGATCTTGCCACTTGACCCGGTCAGCAACAGCAACTTTACCGAGGGCAATGCGGCACAGTATACCTGGAACGTTACCTATAATCTGCAAAGCCTGATTAATCTGATGGGAGGCAACGCAACCGCGATCCAACGACTCAACCATCTGTTCACGCAGGTCAACGCCGGCCTCTCACTCCCCTACTACTACATCGGCAACGAGCCAGAGTTTGCCACCCCCTGGGCCTACTCCTATGCGGGTGATCCATCAGGGACGCAGGCAGCGGTACGCAGCGTCATGAACGGAGCCTACACCGCCGCTCCCGGCGGACTGCCCGGCAATGACGATCTGGGAGCGACATCCGCCTGGTTTGTCTGGGCCGCTCTGGGACTCTATCCCGCCACGCCCGGTGCCGACACACTTGTGCTGCATGGTCCCCTCTTCACCTCCGCAGCGGTGCAATTAGCGGGCGGCAATACGCTCCAGATCAATGGAGCAGGCGCCGGTGATGGCAATCAGTATGTCCAGGGACTCACGTTCAACGGCACGGCAACCAATCAAGACTGGCTGCACTATAGCGACATCGCCAACGGTGGCACGCTCAACTTTACCATGGGCAGTAGCCCTTCCAGTTGGGGCAGCACGTCAACGCTTCCGCCATCCTTTAACGACGGCTTTACGCCACCAGCCACGGCTCCTAATCTGGGCACCAATCTGGCGCTCAACAAGACCACAACCTCATCGGCGACCTGCGCATCAACCGAAACGTCCGCCAATGCCGTCGATGGAGTACTGAAAGGCAACAGTAAGTGGTGCTCAAGTGCCAGCCCATCGTTCCTGGAGGTCGATCTTGGCTCGGTGCAAACGGTCGGCACATTCGTGCTCAAAAATGCCGCTCTCGGAGGTGAGACGTCCGCCTGGAACACCAACACCTATACGATCCAACTCAGCAGCGACAACACGAATTGGACCACGCCAGTCAGCGTCACGAACAACCAGGCCAGTCGCGTTGTCAACAGCATCACGCCGCAACAGGCCCGCTACGTCAAGCTGAACGTGACCAAGCCGACCAATACCACCGATACCGCGACACGCCTCTATGAGCTTGAGGTCTATGCCGCTGGAAGCAACACAAGTACAGGCTCTTTCTCGACGGGCTTCGAAAGCAGCGATCCTCAACCAACCTGGACAAGTACCGCCGACTCCGGTGTCTATCCAGCAGGCGGAGAAGCCAATATCACTGGCATCTGCTGCGGCCTGACAGGGCCAGAATTAGCCCCCCGTAACGAAACGACACATAGCGGCACGACTGCCCTGATGTATTCGGGCAATGCCAGCGGCGCTGCCACTGACTTTGCCTATATGAAGGCGTTCAATCTGAGTACTACCCCGCTCACGGTCGCCTCCGGCACCACGTTGAGCTATTGGATCTATCCCGAGAGCAATACCGCCAGAAGTCAGGTCACCGGCACCAACAGCACCTGCGTCTCGCTCGACCTGCTCTTTAGCGATAATACCAATCTGCGCGATATGACCGCTGCCGTCGATGAAAATGGGAACCGCATCCATCCCACCAATCAATGCGGACACCTTACCCTCGACACCTGGAATCATGTCACCGTCAATCTGGGAAACGTCGCCAGCGGCAAAACGATCTCGCAGATCGACGTCGGCTACGACCAGGCCAATAGCACCGGAGGCTATCGCGGCTATATCGACGATATTAGTATCCAGTAAATATGCAGGGATGCTAATGAGTCTCCAGGAGCCCGAGGAGGATGGATTCTCCTCGGGCTCCTCTTCTTTCCCATGCACATGTCAATCAGATCAAAGAGGATCATCAAATATCTTGCAGAACAAGATGGATACCTTCCACAATATCCGTGAAGGCTTCATCAGGCCGCTCCCAGGCTGTAATAGCTTTGCCATTCGTCGGCAAGGACATGAGATGCTCAAAAGGAGCCCCTTTGTAAAAGACTGGTCGCAACAAAATGGGGATAACACGTGTTTCACCACGCTGTTGACGTTCCAGGGCACGCATCATTTCTATGCCATAACAATACTGAGAGGCCATAAAATCCGGGCTAATCAACAACAATGTGACCTGAGCCGTTTGAAGATTGTGATCAATAACTTTTGCCCAATCCTGGCCAGCCAGGATTTTGCGTTTATGCCATACCACGATGCGTCCCAGACGCTCCAATAGTTTGAGATGTGTTTCCAATTGAGCACACAACTCCTCATCCCGCTCACTCTGCGCACAAGAATAAAAAATGGTAACAGGATCTCCTCGCAGAGGTGGAGGTATGGCCTGGGCCTGTCCATGAGATACAACATCCTTCTCCTGCCGATCTGGCTGAGTCGGGATAACCGCAGGAGATTGTAGAAGCCTCTCAAGAGCCGTAAATAGCTGCGTAAACTCGCCAGATGGCCCGGCAATTATCTTCTCCTCAGGAATATAGCCTCGCGCTTTTATCAGCCTGACAACTTCGTCATCCGCCGCCGGCACGTGAGAAAGCGCATAATACAGGCTACTTTTTCCTTTTCTGAGCAAGACGCGGCTCACATCGCTCTCATGTGCCATCGATCCAACAATGATGCTATCTTGATTGAGGTAGCGCTGGACACTTTCTTGTATCGGAGAAGAGACTTCATAAAAATCCGGGAACTCGTCAGCGAGCACGCCATCCTGTAAGCTCCCATGCAGTTTGACAATACATATAGGCGAGCTCCTATTATCGAGTGCCTCAACAATATAATCAGCATGGTCGCGCCCAACAATCAGCGTTTGAAACGCATGTGGACGCAAACCAGCCTCCAACAAGGCCTCATCCAGCGCCTGTTCTAACAGCGAATCGACATTCGTCGTGAAAACGAGAGGGAAATATCCCTGTACAATCAAGCGAGCCAGCGACTTATATCCCCCCCTTTGTGCTGGTGCCTGGGCAAGAGGGATCAACGCATTCAAGCGATCCCGTCGTCCCAGTGCATAAAGATACTGGCAAAAGGATGCCCAGTCGTCTGCAAGACAAATACGCTGGCGGATAGCAGGTGTCAAAGAAAGGTCCGAGGTGAGCAGCAGTCGATAAGGAATTGACGAACCACTGCGACGCATCCTCAAAATATCGCTCAGCTGCTGTATTACTCTATCCATCGATACATCCTCAGCATCTTTGACTATAAGACATATGGTTGCTCATACTTCAACAAACGTAGCGCTTCAAGGTACAAAGCCTGCGGAAAGAGCGCTTTGTAGATAGCACAATTCGGTGACTTGATATCACTTCTTCCGGTTAAGCGATAGGTGAGCATGGGACATCCGCCACTACACCAGTAGCGCCACTCACAGGTGCGACAGCCCTCTTTATCATCAATAGGGACCGCCTGCACGCCTCCCCGGTGTGCTCGTATCACCTGGAGAGGATTAGCCGCATGTATCGATGTAATCGTGTCGCTTATATCAGCCTGACAGCGAGCAATGCCCCCACGCTGATCGATTGCAAGATAGTTGCGTCCCACGCCACATTTATACTCACGAGGAGCACCAGAGTTCGCTTTATCCACCAGCAATCCCAGTAGAGGTCGGCGGGGCAGATGTTGTTCAATATAGTCAAAAGCTCTCCGCATCCCGCTGATCATATGAGCGTCGGTAAATTGCAGATCGGAGAGATGGGTAGAGCAGGAGTTATCCCGATAGTAGCTCAACCCAAATGGTAAATCACGCTCCAGGATGTATTTTAATAGGCGTGGCAGGTCATCCAGATTGCGCTGAGTCACGGTCACATTGATACTCGGAATAAGCCCACCGGCCAGTAGCCGTGTAATCGTGCGATCGATAAACTCAAAAGAGCCTTTGCCATTGAGCAAAGGACGCTGCTGATTATGGCTCTCCTCGATGCCATCAAGTGAGAGTCCAACTCTAATCCGACGTAGCTTGAGTTGCTCGATCGAACGAGACGGCAGAGCCACGCCATTGCTGAGCAGACTGGCCGACAGGCTCAATCCATGTGCGAGGGCCTGTTGCTCAGCATAATCATGCGTGACAAGGACCTGAGGGAGACGCAGCGTGGCCTCACCACCTGCATAGGTAAGATGAATTCCGCTATGTTTATAAGCGATGGCCGAGCGGATTACGGCATCCACAGCATGCATTGAAGTATCGTCAGCCATATGTTCGGAACTCTTGCTGACGTAGCAATAATGACAGCCCAGATTACACGCATTGGTGACGTGTAGCCAAGCGGCTAAGGTCTGTCCCTGCTCGGGACCTGGTAGAGGAAGCGGTTGATCCAGGTCATGCAGAAAACCAGCCTTGTTCAAAAGCGCTACGACATCGATGGTACGAGAGAAAGAGAGCTGCGCGTCAAGCATGATGGCATCTAAAGTAGTAGCCTTCTGAAAACGCTGGAGCAAGCGATAGGCCTCTGCATCCAGGGCAGCAACTTTCCCCGTGCCAATGGGAGTACAAAGCAACCAGAGTGCTCCCATCTCCTGTGTATAGATTGCCTCAGCACACATAAAGCGATGGTGAGAGAACCTGGAGATCTCCTCTTCAGAAAGATGCATAATGAATCGAGCGTCAGTACTGTTCTCACTGCTCCCCAACGTCGATTGATAAGAGCCAGTGGTATTATTATCGCCATCGACCGGACACGTGTCATCGTTGAAACAATTATTGCCATACACATCCATTGAGTCTGGCGAAAGTAGGATCGAATCAATCCAAATCTTCATCAAGAGCTCCTAAAGCGGGTAAGTAATCCTCTACAGTGAATAGCTTCTCTACAACACAGCTCACCTTCCTCCTTACTCTTCTTATCTAGAACACGTAGCTAGAACGTCATTAGACCATCTATTTCTTCGAATGCTCGTATCAACTCAGGATAACTTTTCTCCAACTGATGCTCTGTCCAGTAAGCCACCATTTTTTGCACGAGGCCTGGCCCCATACCGTAGGGAGTCCCAATTAAAGCATCAACGACGTTCTCGACAGCCCGCTTGAACTCCAGGGAGTTATAACGAGCCATGTAATGGCAATAGCGCACAAAGTACTGAAATGCCTCTTCATATCCTGCTTGCCGATAAACGATCTCCGCATGCACCTTTTCAATCAATCCTGAGAGGTAGATATAATTTTCTCGTGTTGCAATCTCTGCCGCCTCTTGCAAGGTATGCAGGGCACGTTCACGCTCCCCCAAATAACCCAACGGCTCGGCCAGATCAATCAGGCTCTCCGTCTGTTGATAATAATCAGAGACTTTTCTGGCCGATACCAGCGCCTGCTCAAAAAATACGACCGCCTCTGGCCATTTTTGCTGGAGTACACAGATACGTCCTTGCTTATTTAAGCTATTGGTATACTGTTCTATTTCAAATTCATACGAGGCATCCTGCGCCTTGATAAACCATGCTTGCGCACTGGACAGTTCACGCTTCGATAATTGCACAGATCCAAAACGATTATAAATTGCCGCAATGCCCGCCTTGTAATTCATGCGTAAAAAAACATCAAAGGCGTCTTGAAAACATCTCTCGGCTTCAATAATATTTCCAGCATGCAGATAGATCGTCCCCAGTACCTGCAGACTCAAACCAACCTGTACCTCGCTAATTATGCCTTCCTGAAATAATTTCAGGCGCAGGCTCCAGGCGACCTTACAACGACGAAGCGCCTCATCAATTTTTCCTTGCAAGCGGTATACGGCACTAATATTGGTCAACGAACTGGCATAATCGCGTGGCCGACCTAATTTCCGATACATGCCCAGACCACGTTCATAGTACTCTAATGCCTCAGTAAAGCGGCCTCTGCGTCTGAGGATACCGCCAAGATTATTATACAATTGTGCACATTGCAATTCATGCCCTGCGGCCTGCTCTATCTCCAGAGCTCGCGTAAAATTTTCGTTGGCAGCGGATAATTTACTTTGCTGTGAATAGCATCGTCCCTTCTCAATAAAGATATTCGAGCGGCGATGTGGATACCATTGGGGATCGGCCTCACTTTCGAGTTGCTGCAAGATGCGTAATGCGGCAGTGGAGTTTTCTTCGGAACGCAAGAGCATCCCCTCGTAGTAGCTTAATTCATGCTGCTGAAATGTGGAGAAAAGCGGCATAAACTTTTGTGCTTCCTGAAGTAAGAGTCGGGCAAATGAGTTCTTGAGAAAGCGAATGGCATTGAGAAAGTGTTCTTGAAAGTAGCTCAAACCTGTATCCAGATCTACAAAGAGTCGATGATACAGTGTCTCAATCACATCGCCCTGCCGCCGTTGCTCGTTGAGAGGCTGGCTCATTTCGCGCTCATAATAGCTGATCACAGAGCGGCTGATCTCCCGTCGATAACGTCCCCCGGGGTCCTGCACCTCCCAACAATATTTTGCCACGAGCCGTTGCATCTCGTCATGCAGGACAAAATCGTCTCCCGATCCCGGCTTACGTATAAAAGAGAGATCAGGCAGTCTCTGAAGCAGCTCTTCGCGGCTCAGCACGCTCACTGGCTCTCCCACCTCGACACCATGCATTATCCAATCAAGCAGGGAGAGGTTAAAGCGGTGATAGGCATGGGCCATGAAGAGAATGACCCAGTTCAGGGGGTTTTCAAGTTTGTTAATCTGCGGGACAAGATATCTTTCAAACTCAGCATGGGAGACGGAGAGAAGATCACTGAGCGTGAGAATTCGATGATTGAGTACATCCATAGCCAGGCCAATGATGATCGGACGCCCTTCGGTGCGTTCATGCAAGGCACGAGCCTCCACGCTATCAGGGGCGACCCGATAAAAAGAATCGGTGCGCACAAACTCCAGCATCTCTTGCTGATTAAAGGGCTCAAGCGCCAGGCGCAGCAACTCGTGTTCGCGATCTCTCCAATTGGGATGCGTCCAATCAATGCTGTTGCGTCCCGCGATCACAACTTTCATATTCTCCAACAAATAGTTGTCTGGAAAGATCTGCGATGGACGCAACACGGCAATGCTGGGATTCTGCTCGATCGTTTCAAAGGTATCGAGAAGGACCAGGAGGATTTTTTGCTCCTGAAGCAGATAGCGGTTCAGGCGATGTAGATCATCAGCGAGCGCGGCCGCCGCTTCCTGGCGGATTCTAAAATCAATGCTTTCACTGCTACCCGAGGTGGAAACAACTTCGCCAGTGATCGCTCGATAGTGCTGTATGGCGGAGGTAAACGATGTTGGAGCCCAGGTAGGATACAGCTCCTGGATGCCCGCAACGATTTTTTCGGCCAGGAATACACGATCACGATCACTGACATTAAAAAAGTCGGCCCTCACGATCGCAATGTCTTTATGCATCTGTTTTGCCAGCTCGGCGTATTTACGTAACAACCAGGTCTTACCGACACCTCCCTTTCTACTTGTATCTTCGGAGGCATCATGAACATAGAGGAGCCAGGGAGCTGCTGGATCAGTTAGCCAGGTGGCAAATGTCTCCAATTCGCTGGCGCGGCCAATAAAATGGCTCAGTTGCTGTTGCTCATGCATTATCCTATTCCTCAATTGTGTGATGATCAATGGTGGCGAGATGAGCGGCAAGCGTGGCCTCGACCACTGCAAGATGGTCTCCCAACGCTTCTTTGAGCTCTTTGTCCTGCGCAAATTCCTCGAAGAACTGTTGAAAGATCTCGAGCGATTCCTGCAAGACGATTTGTAATGCTTGCATAAGCTGCTCCAGCACGAGAGGATCATTCGTATTACTAGCAGTATGATATAAACACTCACGTACGTAATGGACGCGATCTAAACCAGGAAATTCTTTCGCAAGCCGGAAAGAGTTTTGTGCAAGATAATGGTGAAGCGCAAAATAATAGTCAGGACGTTCATTGGCCAGAATCAAGAGAAAAATGTGACGCAAGGGCTCGTCGACCGAGAAACCGGCACGCAGCATATTCCAATTTAAGATCGCCGTGGCATCGTTGATCTCCTTGGGCAAGCCAAAATAGGCCATGCTACTCTCGCGTTTCATCGCCGGGAGAAACTCTTCGATCAGATCTTGCATGATCACAAGATTGAAGCGCCGGGGAACAGCAAAAAGTTCGAGGATCGCGCGATAGGTGGCACGCTTCTCAGGCACAACATGCTTGAGAACTTCTTGACTGATAATCAGGGTGGTAAAAAGGTGTATGATCTCCGCCTGACCATCTGGCGTCCTGGGATCAAGTTCATCATGAATAGCTTGCGTCATGATGTTCATCGCCAGAGGATAACCTCGAGTCCATGTAAAAATTAGTTGGCGTACCTCTGGATCGAGTGGCTTCTCCTGATGAGCGAAATAGAGCTCGCAATTCTTCCGATCAAGCGACTCAAGCGGTCGCGACGTCAATTTCAGGGCCACCGAGCGCTCTTGCTCAAACAATAACGCCCTCTTGCTTGCCAGAACAACAAAGAGCTTTTCGTCGTCAAGCAGATCTTTGAGCAGCCTCTCAATCACATCCAACTGTTCAGTATTAGCGGTATCGACCGCGTCAAACAGCATCACAACAGGCTGCTGTCTCAGCAAAGCCCTGGTCGCCTCCACTGCCGACAAGCCGGCAACAGAGCTATCCTGCTGGATGTACTTCTTCGCTTGAGTAACGATCTCATCTGTCACATCAGATGCGTTTTTACTCACATCGATCCATAAATAGGGAAGTTGCTGGCTACGACAACGTTTTTCAACTTGCTTTAATAATGACGTTTTTCCAATTCCACTCACACCCTGAAACTCGATGATAGGATTACGTAAGAGGCGTTTCTTATCTATTAATGCACTGAAAGATTCGTCAATGAGTTGTAACTCATCTTCTCGATTGACAAAAAGTTCCATGTCTCACTCCAACTGGAAGCAGCAATACAGCAGAGGTACTCCTGAACTGTAACTTTGAACTACTGCTTCCCATTTCTTTCGTTATTTTTTTCTATTGCTTTGAGAATTCCCTGTTGATCGTTCTGTACGCTTTGTAAGCGCTGCGAGATGTCTTCCAGGTGTACCAGAATCTCCTGGGCGAGTTGATAATTCATGGGAAGGCCAGGGCTACCATAGAGGGCGATATATAATTCTCGCATAAAAGATTCATAGCTCCCTCGTATATACTGAGTTTTACGCTGTTTGAAAACACTGGCATGCATCGATTGTTCGACAAAATTCTCCTCACTCACCAAAAAGATTGAGCCCGATTTTGTAGGAATGATACGGAGTATATCTTCATCCCACTTAGAGTCCATGCCTACAATAATCATATCCCTTGACAAAATACGTTGTAAAGCATTTTTAACCTCTTGATTGTTATCAAGCAGAGTTAAGCGTTCATTTATAATATAACTCCTTGAGCCAAAATCTCCAAAGATTTTAATAATCCGATGTGGCAGACTCTTCTCATGTAAAGACTCACGTACAGGTATCGCAACTTCAAAATCTCTATGCTCTTTCATCTCGGCCTGTATAAAAGAAAGTTCCAGCACATCATCAATATTCGTAGATATAATTTCATCAAAGTAACGCTGTTTGATAAGCTCTGCCAGATAAACGTTGGTCCTTGTTACAGTAAGGTCACGTAAAGAGGTTCTTAGAATATTATGAATATCCGTTTCACTAAATTGATGATCTCTCGTCAGAATAGTATAACACTCGCTGAATTGCTCTATACGTGAAAGGTTCCTAAAACCTCGATGACTGAATCTTTGTAGGTGATCATAGAAATATCTATTCCGAAATAATCCACCCGCCCTTGATCCGAGAAGAAGTACGGTAGGCTGCTCATTATCCTTCCTCAGTTCCAGCAGTTGGGCTAATTCCTCGACATCGGATTGCTGCGGCTCTCCCATGAATCCAATATGCTTTCTTTAATAATTGTGTGTTCTGACCATCTTAAAAGAGCGGTAAAGTTATCGGGATGAAAAAGACAAGTGCCCAACTACTCTCCTTTACCAGCCACTGTCTTGACTGGTAGCCCTGTTAAAGCAAGCACATAGAATAAATAGAGGGAAATAGTGGAACACTTGCATCTTTATCGATCAATTGATAAAATACTACACAAATACAAAGACGAAATACTTTTACTCATTATCAAATCGCTTATCCCCCTCCACCTGTAATCCCACTTTTAAGACCGACCATTTTGATAAAATCGTTCCCTACCACACAAAAAGATCCTCTCTTCAGTGTCACGATAAAGAGGCATGTTAGACTATATGAAAAACAGATGCGCCGGAGCTATCTTGAGATGGGTCAGCCATTTGAAGCCTTCTTAACAATGTTCACAATGGTTATGGTCAGGGAAGCAGTACCATGCATGAAGACTATGGTTCCCTGATAGGTACCGTGAGCTAATCCATTGTGGACAACACCCACAGCAATATTCTCGCTATCATTAAGGGCAATACTGCCACTGACAGGATTAATACCGAGCCAATTGTTTCCATCATTTGTCTGTACGGAAGCGTTCCAGCCAGAGTTTCCTCCACAGTTGGTAAGTGTGACCACTTCGGGAGCTGGATTGGATTGCTTTTTAGAGGAGCTGAAAGTGAGCGTGGTCGGCGAGCCGGTGAGACAATCGACGACGGGCGTTGGCGTTGGCGTTGGCTGCGTGGCAGTTGTTGGCCTGGCCGCTGGAGTGGTAGTCTTTGGTGTTGGCTTTACGGCTGGCGCGGTGGAGTTTCCTGCTGGTGGGCCGACAATGGGACCATGGCCCGCACCAACGGTTGATGGGACCGTTCCCGTTCCCGATGATTTCGGCGTGTTCTGAGGCGTGTTGATGCCTGTATGCTTCCCTTGAAAGGTTGGTGTTTGCGCTATCCGTGTGTTTCCTGAAGAGGAATGGGTACTGCCATACCAGATGCCAACGCTGCCGGCGATGACGATAAAGAGAGCCAGCAGCGGTAGGGCGATGCGCCAGAATGGTTTAAAAGTGCGGGATGAGGCGCTCCGTTGAGTTCCCATCATGTTGCTCCCTGGATCTGACGCTTGAAAGAGGGCGGCAACCTTTTTCTGCTCAAAAGGTGTCAGTGGCTCGGCCGGTACCTGACCTACAGCTGCATCCGAAGCGGCAAGGACGCCGAGCACCGGCGGTGAGGCCACGGAGGTCACAGCGCTCGCCAGCGTTCCTTCCTCCTCCGAGGGAGTATTATAGATGTCGATATGGGATAAGGGACTGTCATAGGCCTGCTGAAGAGCATCGACGAAGGCGACGGTGCTTTCATAACGTTCGGTTGGATCTTTGGAGAGCGCTTTGAGAATAACTTTCTCTACGGGTCGCGGAAAGTTCGGGATACGGCTATGCAGCAAGGGTGGCGTGGTGTAGAGATGCTGGCTGATGATTTCTGTGAACGTTCCTGTAAAAGGACATTCTCCACAGAGCCATTGATAGGCAACGATAGCCAGGGCATATTGATCGCTGGCAAAGCGCACATTGCCCTGGAATTGTTCAGGGGCCATATAGAGGACCGTCCCGGCCGCATTTCCGATGGTCTGAGAGCTATGGCTATGCGCCTCCAGTACCAGACCAAAATCACTGAGGTACATCTGATCCTGCTCGCCAATCAGAATATTCTCCGGCTTCACATCACGATGAATCAGGCGGCGCTGATGAGCATAGTCAAGTGCAGGAGCAATCTGCTTCAGAATCGGGATGATCTCGTTGAGCGGCAGGATCGTCCCAACAGGATACCTCTGCCGCAATGAGCCGTTGGGCGCGTAGTTCATGACCAGAAATGGAGTGCTGTCAAACACTCCATAGTCGAAGACACGGATTATGTTTGGATGCTCCAATTTAGCGATGGTTTGGGCCTCATGCAAAAAATTTTCTCGCACCTCGGGCGATAATAGTATCCGCAAAAGCTTGATGGCGCTCTGCGTTCTCAGATACACATGTTCTCCCAGATAAACTTGCGAGAAGGTCCCCTCTCCCAGTAAACGGATCAGCCGATAGCTCCCAATCTGTAAACCTAGATAATCCTCTGCACGCTCCAACATGATCAGCAACCTTTTCCTGTTTTCTTCTATTCTAACACGAATGAAGGTACTTGCCTCACAAGATAGGTCAAATAGGCCAAATGAAGCCCACATCAAAAAATGTTCGTCCAGCAGACTAGTCGCCGATCAATTGAGGCGCTACGGATTCTAGCGGCTCAGAAGCAGCAACAACGGGAGTGGGAACAAGCCAGGCCGTCAATCCCAGCTTCTTGAGGAAGGAGAAACCAAACTCGATCACAGGTCCCACGCCAAGCGCGAAAATCACGGTCCCAACACCAATAGTTCCTCCGAGCAGAAAGCCGAGGATCAAGACGCTGACTTCGATACAAGCTCGTACGATAGTCACACGCAAGTGAGTGATCTCATGCAAGCGCAACATCAGGCCATCACGAGGTCCAGCACCCAGGCGGGGGGCGATATATAAAGCGGTCCCCAATCCCACGATGATGACTCCCGCCACATTGAGCAGCAGACGCCAGACCCAGAAGGCTTCTCCTATATGCTGGAAGGCACGAATATTCAGGAGCATATCTTCAAATATACCGATTAAGATCATATTGCAGATGGTGCCAACACCAGGGATCACTTTGATCAGCAGGCTCGCCGCAACCAGAAAGATGCCAACGACGATACCCGCCAGGCCAAATGAGAGCGGCGTATGAAAACTCAGTCCCTGATGAAAAACATCCCACGGACCCAATCCCATGTTGGAGCGATAAAGGCAGACGATGCCTAGCGCGTAGAGAAATAAACCTACCAGCAAAATCAGCAATCGTACAAGATACATCCAGGAAAAAAGCGTGCGCCAGGAAAACGTATGCATAAGAGGTTATCCTTTGTGTCACCAGTTGTCAGCACGACAAGTCAGTGCGAGAAAAGAGAATCAATAGTTATGCTATCAACTATACGCGATGGCTTGTCAGGAGACAATGGACAATTGAACACTTATAAGAGAGACAATCTGCAAGTTTCTGGCAACACTGCCCATCAAAGCTATCCCCGGCGGCCCTCCATCTGCTATACTCACAGCGACAAATAGTGCAGATGGTGAGTCGCTCCAGGCGGCCTCCCCGTATGGAAAGGATACTTTTTCTATGCCCAATAATATACAAGAGGATATTGTGGTACTGGTACAACATATGGCCAGCGTCCCTGAGCGCCTGGTACGCGCACTGGATAATAAGTCTCCAAAGCAATTGGGAGGCCGTCCCGGTCCCGATGAGTGGTCGGTCATCGAGGTCTTTGCCCATATGCGCGCCGTCGATGATATCATGACGTCCCGCATCTATACCCTGATGACACGCAGCAACGCCCTCCTCGTCGAGCTCGACGAACGACGCTGGGCCGAGATCGCTCATTATGTCAACCGAGACATCCATCAATCGCTCACCCTCTTCACCCTGCGACGCATCGAAGTCGTCACCGCTCTGCGCCATCTCTTCCTCGAAGACTGGCAGCGCAAAGGACTCCACGAAACAAAGGGGATGCAGAGCTTGTTCGATATCGTTCAAAATCTGGCGATTCACGAAGAGGAGCATTGTAAGCAAATCGAAAAATTGCTCTCCTGAGAATAATCTGGCCTCAAAACTGCGTCGCAAAAGGCTTGCATATGACGTTACGTCATACTTTATACTCCGAAGGAAAGGAGGAAGACCTTGGATCGTCAATACAAACATCGACATTACACGACCAGTCAATTTGCGCAGAAGGCTGCGGTTACGACGCGGACCTTGCGCTTCTACGACAAAGTTGGTCTGCTGGTCCCTTCGGAGTATACGCAGGCGGGACACCGGCTGTACTCAGACGAGGATCTGTGGAGCTTACAGCAGATTCTGGCGCTGAAGTTTCTTGGCTTCTCTCTCGAAGAGATCAAGATCTGCCTGCAAAATGATCCTGAGCGCTTATATGAGGCGCTGACTACGCAGAAGTTGATGATGCGCGAGAAGCGTCTTCAATTGGATCGCGTCATCGAGGCAATTGAGCAGGCTGAGACGGTGTTGCAGCGGGATCAAGGCTCCTGGGAGTCGATTATCAAGGTGATCCAGGTCATGCATATGGAACAAGATAAGGGATGGGTCAACACGTATCTGACCCCCGAGCAACAACAGAAGATGGCAGAGCTATCCAGCAAGTCATACAATCCTGAGGCGGCTCAGAAGCTGGCAGAATGGCGACAAAGTTGGACCGAGGAGGATCAGCAACGCGTCAGTCAGCAGTGGGATGCGGTCTTCGCGGACCTGAGACGTCTGGTGGCGGAGAAAAAAGATCCACGTGGTCCGGAGGGTCAGGCGCTGGCGCGGCAGCACAGCACGTTGATTGGACAGTTTACGCGTGGCGATGCCAATGTGGAGGCGGGTCTGAAAAAATGGTGGCAAGGCCACAATGAGCTTCCGGTCGAGGAGCGACCGCAGGCAGCCTATAGCTACAGCGACGAGGAATCAGCCTTCTTGCAAACAGCCTTGAAACACTATCAGCAAAGCCAGTCGAATTAGTTCCTTAAATGGCATACCGAGTCCAGCTGGAGCATCATCGCGCTCTGGCTGGACTTAGCAGGCGCTCTTGAATAGTCTCATGCATCGCGTACCAGGTACGTTGCCAGATCACCGAGATAGTATCAACCTGCCAGCTAAGCTGATCAGGCAGAGGAGCACTTTTTAGCGCGTGCAGCCATTGTTCACGGGTTGTCTGCAAGGGCGCGTGATATCTGAGCAAGGTAATGTGCGCCGACTTCGGCTGATAACGCGGAGCGACCGGAATATCTGCTTCGCGCAGTCGCGTGATGATCAATTGACGTGCCCGCTGCAATGTCTCATCCAGAGGGAGGAAGTTGAGGGCGCAGGCTTGCTGATCAAAGACCAGTTGAGGCGCGTCGACGACAGCAAGTGGCATACCGGTCATGATCTGTTCGGCACGAGGCAGCAAGCGCGACATCGCCACTGAGACCTCCATAGCAGTGCGTCCGGTCAGCATCTCGACAAAGGTCAGATGCAGGTCGGCGACCGGATAGTAGTATTGCGTCGGATCATAGCGTTTCAGATGATCCTGGATCGCCGCCACAGCAGCGATCACACTCGGTGGCAACCGCGCAATCAAGCTAATCCCGTAGCGATCATCCTCTTTAATACCGTTCTCAATCCCGCTTAAACGCTCATCAATGACAATCCCCTCGGTCAAGATCCGCTGCTCGCCTCTTGCCCGCTGGCTGGCAATATTACGCTCAAAACTTGCACGATCAAAATACATCGACGATAGCTGCATGAAAGTCTCTTTCGCTTTATAATCAAATATATTTAATTGATCTCCATCATAATATAAACGTCCCTGGCAGTGCAAAATCGTCACCTCTGAAGATACCCACGTAGCGGCGTCGGCTTGGCCACGCCGACCAGTAACTCGTACGAAACAGCTCGCCACGGCACCTGACCACGTGATCATACGGACGTGGTCGGCTTTGGCCACACCGACCAGTAACTCGTACGAAACAGCTCGCCACGGCACCTGACCACGTGATCATACGGACGTGGTCGGCTTGGCCACGCCGACCAGTAACTCGTACGAAACAGCTCGCCACGGCACCTGACCACGTGATCATACGGACGTGGTCGGCTTGGCCACGCCGACCAGTAACTCGTACGAAACAGCTCGCCACGGCACCTGACCACATTGAGCAAGGGCCTGCATTATCATACGGGACGTGGTCGGCGTGGCCAAGCCGACGCCGCTACGTGGGCTGTGGTGGAAAGGGAATGTGCCCGCACGAATTATATTCACATGCGTCTTTCATACTCTGCTTTCCTCGCTTAAGCACAGCCATGGCAGGATTGTTTAACATATACTTTCTTTGATTCTCCAAATCTTTTTCGTTTCGAACGATATGATCATAAAAATTCCGTTGCCAAAAGTGTCCCTGGTAGTCAGTATGTGTCGCTCGAACATAGTCTCGCCACACATTAGTACAGATTGATTTATAACCACCAATAATGCCTATAATACTTTTGGTGTTTTCTCTTCGTCCATGATGCCAGATAATACAATGCAAATGGTCTGGCATGATCACAATAAGATCTGGTGTGATACCTGCAAAATGGTTAGGGAGATGTTTCCATTCCTCCTGAAGGATATCTTCGACGGCCGGTATGCAAAAAAGGTTATCCTGGCGCTCATATGCACATATAGTTATGGCATAGGCTCCTGCTGTTTGATAGTCATAGTTGAGGAGATGCATACGTTTTCGAGGCTGGTAATATGTCTGCTGTGTTTTCTGTACATCTTTTGGCAAAGTATTTAACTCCTTTTTGTCAAAAATGGATTAGTGCCCATGATATACCTATACCCATTAAGTAGATGAAAAGCGGAAAGTATTATGCCTGTGTATACTGATTATTTGGAAGAATGTCACTCGTCCAAGTAACTTCACTTATCCCTCTACCATTTACCGATATTATTTTTCAGATTTGTACCGGTACAATTCCGGTATTCCAGCACATGCAGGACGAATATTCCGCACATTAAGGCGTATTTTATGACTATTTTGCACAGATTAGCTGAAGATGCGCGATTGTTTGATGCTTTATCCCTTGACAAACGCAGCTTTTTCGGGAATACTTATGACATATTCCGATAAAAGAGGCTGGTCAATTTCAACAATGGATCAATCTTCAACGAAGCGTAGCACTATCGCTGATATTGCTGCGAAGGCTGGGGTGTCTGTTCCAACAGTCTCACGTGTTCTGCATCATCGTCCCGATGTTGCTCCGGACACGCGCCGACGTGTGGAGCAGATAATTGAGGAGAGTGGGTTTACGCGAAGCCGAGAGCGATCTGCCTTACGGAAGGTGAGTAGCGGCATCGTTGATATGATTGTACCCGATCTTACCAATCTATATTCGGTTGAAATTGTGCGAGGGGTCGAGGAGGTGCTGGAACGGACTGATCTCCGCCTGGCTCTTTCTGTGACAGGTGAGTCACTCCAATTAGAGCAGCGTTGGCTAGCCAAGGTGCTTGGTGGAGCGACTGATGGGGCGATCCTGGTGCTGGCACTGGGGCAAACGCAACATCTGGAGATCCTGCGTGCCAATAAGATTCCGTTTGTGGTCGTGGATCATCGTGGTGAGCTGGCGGCCGATGTCCCTTCGGTGGGGGCGACCAACTGGTTCGGTGGACGTACAGCGACCGAGTATCTGATTTCACTCGGGCATTGCCGAGTGGCTATGATTACTGGTCCGTCATCGCATCAGTGTAGTCGTGATCGTATTGCTGGCTATAAAGCCGCGTTGGAAGAGGCGGGTATTCCTATCGATCCTATGTTAATCCGGCCTGGCGCGTTTAGTCAGACCTCTGGCTACGAACAGACGTGCGAATTGTTGGATTTTGACAATCCACCAACCGCGATATTCGCAGGAAGCGATGCTCAGGCAATGGGAGTCTATAGTGCTCTCCATACGCGTGGGCTCTCGGTTCCAGCCGATATGAGTGTGGTCGGCTTCGACGATGTGGCAATCGCATCGCTGGTGACTCCCGCACTGACAACTGTGCGCCAACCGTTAACTGAAATGGGTCGCATGGCAACAAGGATGTTGTTACGCCATATTTCGGAAGAACCTCTCGATAGTATGCGCGTCGAGTTAACCACGAACCTTGTCGTTCGGGACTCGTGCGCTCCCTTACATCGCATGAGGAGAGAGGGGTGATTGTTGGTCTTGCTACAATCAACGCTTTAGAGCTAAGATTGTATGAGCATCAATGTAAACATCGGCAAACTTCAATGATTGAGGTGACGCCACGTTTTCTCCCGCAAGCATGGATGTATGTTGGGCGCGTTTGATTATTTTGATATCATCATCAATTATACGATGAACTAGATCAGGCTCGGTTGAGTGGCCTGGTAGGCAGAGATGCCAGAAGAGGCGAAGAGATGCAATCTAAGCTATCACGTCGTAGATTTTTAGAAGTAACCGGTGCTGCCGCGATGGCAACATCATTGGCTGGTTGTTTCGGCGTTGGTGGAACTTCTACCACATCAAATGGTGGAAGCACATCAACTGTGACAGTCTGGGATATCCGTACCGGCAATGAGAAGAAAGTCGTCCAGACCGCTGCCGACTCATTTAATAAGAGTCAGACAGCGATTAAAGTAGTCGTCAACTACTACGAGAACGATCCTTACAAGCAAAAATTACAAGTTGCCATGGGCGCAAAGAATCCACCCGATGTCTTCTTTGGTTGGGGCGGCGGTGGTCTCAAATCCTACATTGATGCCGGCGATGTCTATGACATGACAGCCGATCTCAATGCAGATACCGCCTGGAAGGACAAATTCTTCCCTGCCATTCTCTCTGGAGCTACCTTCGATGGCAAGATCTATGGTGTTCCAACCTCTGGTATGCAAACGGTCTCATTCTTCTATAATAAGACCCTGTTCAAGCAGCTCAATATTACCGTGCCCAAGACATGGAATGATTTCATCAAAGCCATTGATGCGTTGAAAGCCAATAAGGTCATCCCAATTGCTCTGGCTGGTGCCAGCAAATGGCCATACCTGATGGTTGCCGAGTATCTCGTCGACCGCCAGGGAGGCTCACAGGTCTTCACATCGGTCTTTAATGGTGAGAAGAATTCATGGTCGCAGGATGCTTTCATCAAGGCAAACACGACGATCCAGGATCTTGTCAAGATGGGCGCCTTCGGCACATCCTATACCTCGACCACGGCTGATACCAACCAGGATGCGGCTCTGCTCTATACCGGAAAAGCCGGCATGATGTTACAGGGTAACTGGAACTTCTCAACCATCCAGACCAACAAGCCTGATTTCATTACCAACGATCTTGGCTGGTTCCCCTTCCCAACCGTTGATGGTGGCACAGGCGATCCTTCCGACGTCTACGGCAACCCTTGTAACTTCAACTCCATCTCGTCTACGGCCAAATCGCCCAAGAATGCTGTTGAGTACCTGAAAAAGGCTGTCTTGAGTGACGCCCAGGTGACTGGCTATATCGGCGTTGGTGACGTCCCGCCGGTAAAAAATCTCGAATCTCAGCTATCGAAGGCGCAGAACAGCGAGTGGTTGCTCTATAACTACAATCTGGCACTCAATGCGAAAAGCTTCCAGTTGTCATGGGACCAGGCTCTGGCTCCAACGCCAGCGCAGGCCGTCTTGACCAATCTGGACCAGATCTTCTTGAACCAGATTACTCCCAAGCAGTTCTCGGATAACATGAATAAAACACTGGCCTAGTCTGATCTCAGATAAGCTGTGTTGAACTCTGGTTTCCTTTACCGCTGGTTCAAGTCCAAGTTCGGGGCTCAGCGTTGAGATCTGTCAGCTTCGATTTCGATTTAACCAGGATACAGTCCTCCTCTTTAGTAACAGAAGAGGAGGACATGCCTCATAGAGCGGAACGCAGCTGTAATAGTAGAATTCCCCAGATAGGAGAGCGCTATGAGCGCATCGATAAAAACAACACAAGCTGCGAAGCAGTCAAACTTGTTCGTGATACTTTGGACTGTGCCAGCATTACTATTCTATGTCGCCTTTGCGATCATTCCTCTATTTATCGCCCTGTACCTGAGCTTTACCGATTGGAATGGTCTCACCGACGCCAAATGGATCGGATTACAGAACTGGGTCGGCCTGTTATCCGATGCGGTGACCGGTCAATCCCTCTTGCTCACCATTGAAGTGATGCTTTTGAGTTGGATCGTTCAGACGCCTTTAAGTATCATGCTGGGTGTCTTTATGGCTGGCGCCCAAAAGTATCGCGCCGTTTTGAGCGTGCTATTCTTTCTCCCCTTACTCTTCTCGGCTGTTGCCATCGGTATCACCTGGCAATCACTTTTAGATCCAAACTTTGGCCTGGTCGATATTCTCCTGAAATCGATTGGCCTCTCAGGGCTGGCACTGGGCTGGTTGGGAGATCCACATCTGGCATTTTACGTCGTGCTGGTCATCATTTGCTGGGAATTTATCCCCTTCCATGCGCTGCTCTATCTTGGCGGTGCGCGTCAGATTCCCAAAGAGCTCTATGAAGCGGCAAACATCGATGGTGGTGGACGCATCCAAAATTTCTTTGGCATCACCTTGCCACAGCTGAAATACACGATTATAACCTCGACTACCCTGATCTTCACAGGCTCACTGACCTACTTTGACCTCTTCTGGGTGACCACACAAGGAGGCCCGGGCTATGCCACGCGTGTCCTCCCACTACAAATGTACATCACAGCTTTCAAAAACCAGCAGGTTGGCTATGGTAGCATGATCGCTGTCGTGCTGGCCATCTTTGGTATTCTGCTCTCGTTCCTGCTGCTACGCTTCACCGGTTTCAGCAAGATGTCAAGCCAGTTAGAGGGACTATAACTATGTCGTTACAACAAGAAAACCAACCTGTTTTACAAACCAATCTCCCATCACAAGTTGTGACCGAAAAGCCCAAAGCGCGGAAAACATCATTTCGTCCAACTTCTCTCTGGGAGATCGTGCCGGCGTTTCTGGGTCTGCTCTGGCTCATTTTTTCGATGTATCCCATCATTTACATGCTCTTCACCAGCTTTCGCCCGCTGGCAGACATGTATTCCGATGCACCCTGGTCATTCCCGTCCCAACCGACACTCGAAAATTACGTGAATGTGATCGAGACCGGCTTTGCTACCTACTTTGCCAATACTGTCTTCGTCACAGTCATCAGTGTCTTGCTGATCCTGGTCGTTTCATTGCTCGCCGCCTATGCGATCTCGCAGGTGCGCAACGGCTTGACGCAAGGCATCTTCAACTTGTTCCTGCTGGGATTGGCGATCCCCTTACAGGCCACCATTATTCCCATTTACGCGATCGTGATCCGTCTGGGCCTCTATGATAGCCTGTTTGCGCTGATCTTGCCATCGATCGCCTTTGGCATTCCGCTCTCGATTCTCGTCCTGGTCACCTATGTCCGAGACATCCCCAACGAGCTGCACGAATCGATGCTCCTCGATGGAGCCGGACATTTTCGCATCCTGATGAGCCTCGTCGTGCCGTTGTCGCGACCAGCCATCATTACCGTGATCATCTACGAAACAATCCAGGTATGGAACAGCTTCCTCTTCCCACTCGTCCTGACACAGAGTGACAGCGTAGCCGTGCTACCACTCTCTCTGGCAAACTTCCAGGGACAGTTCAGCACCAATGTACCAGCGATCATGGCGGCGGTCTTTCTCTCGGCCACCCCAATCATCCTGCTCTACATCTTCGGCAGACGCCAGCTCCTCGGTGGATTGGTCGCCGGCTTTAGCAAATAACGTACAACGATTCTGTTGATCATATGATGTGTTCATTGATACATTTCATGGGCACATCATTTTACATCTTTTGCTTATAATTAACCCAAATGTAGCACAGGGGTTTTACGCCCCTGTGAGGTACCCATACCACTCATGTCCCATGTTCGGCTCCCAGCGCCTCCCTGGCAATAGATCAATGGAGCGTCTTTGACGCTATGGGAGCTCACAGGGGCGTAAAACCCCTGTGCTACATTTGCGGTGTTAATTCTTATAAGGAGCAGCAATAATGTCTACAACGTCCTATCGGGATGCGCACGCGCCCGTTGATGAGCGGGTCGAGGATCTGCTCTCCCTGATGACTCTGGAGGAGAAGCTAGCACAACTGGGCTGTCTCTGGAGTACCGCATTCGTCAGCACGGGTACCTTCGATGCCAAGGCTGTCGCGGAGATGATGCCGCACGGGATTGGTCAGGTAACGCGTATCGGTGCCTCGACGGGACTGCATCCTCAGGAGAGCGCGGCCTATATGAATGATCTGCAAAAGATTGCGGTTGAACAGACGCGCTTAGGCATCCCGATCATCGTGCACGAAGAGTCGACTGGAGGCTTCTGCCATCGCGACGCGACCGTCTTCCCACAGGGTCTGGGATTGGCCGCCAGCTGGGACCCGGCCCTGGTCAAGCAGGTCGCCGACGTGATTCGACGACAGATGCTGGCAGTCGGTGCACGACATGCTCTGGCTCCTGTGCTCGATGTGGCCCGTGATCCTCGCTGGGGACGTGTTGAAGAGACCTATGGAGAAGATCCTATCTACAACGGCATCATTGGGAGCGCCTACGTCCAGGGACTTCAGGGCTCCAGTCTGGAGGAGGGCATCGCCGCTACCGGCAAGCATTTTCTGGGTTACGCGATGTCTGAGGGCGGACGCAACTGGGGGCCGGTCCAGCTTGGACCACGCGAGCTGCGCGAGGTCTATGCCGAGCCATTCGCGGCCGTGATCCGCAACGCCGGATTAGCCACCATCATGAACTCGTACGCCTCCGTCGACGGCATCCCGTGCGCCGGCAGTCCAGCCATCCTGACCGAGCTCCTGCGCGACGAACTTGGCTTCAAAGGTACCGTAGTCGCCGATTACTCGTCGGTTCCTATGCTGATGGACTATCATCACGTGGCCGCCAACAAGGGCGAGGCAGCACGACTGGCGCTCACTGCTGGACTCGATATGGAGCTTCCCACGCTCGACTGCTATGGAACGCTCCAGGACGAAGTTGAGTCTGGACGCCTCTCGCAGGAGATCGTCGACACCTCTGTACGTCGTGTCCTGCGCCTCAAGTTCGATCTTGGACTCTTTGAGCATCCCTACGTTGACGCCGAGAACGCTGCCGAGGTCTTTCAGACAGCTGAGCAGCGTGCCCTGGCTCGTCAAGCGGTCGCAGAATCCGTCATCTTGCTCAGCAACGACGGCGTCCTGCCGCTGGCTCCCACAGTCAAGCGCGTCGCCGTCATCGGACCAGGAGCCGACGATCAGAGGTTGCTCCAGGGGGACTATCATTACCCGGCCCATCTAGAATTGATCTATGCAGTCAAGCAGGATGTGGATATCGCTGGACTCGCCGTCCCGCAGGCCAATGGACGCTATCGACCAGGTCCATACTACACACCGCATGTCACTCCACTGGCCGGATTGCGTGAGGCCCTGGGCTCAGAGGTCGAGATCAGCTACGCCAAAGGCTGTGATGTCTTCGGGGATGATCAATCGGGCTTCGCGGAAGCCAGCCAGCTCGTCAAGAACGCCGACGTCGCCATCGTCGTGGTGGCCGGCAAGAGCGGACTCCTGCGACCGGTCACAGTAGGAGAAGGAAACGACGCCACCAATCTGGATCTCACTGGAGTCCAGCAAGAGCTCATCGACACCCTTGTCGGCAAAGGCACACCCGTGGTCGTCGTTGTCCTCAGCGGACGCATCCACACGCTGGCCAGCGCCGCAGCCAGCGCCAACGCCCTGCTCCAGGTCTATCCTCCAGGAGAAGAGGGCGGCAACGGATTGGCCGATATTCTCACCGGAAAAGTCAGTCCGAGCGGACACCTAACAGTCAGCATGCCCCGCTCCGTGGGACAGATCCCCAATTCCATCGGATCTCGCGCCGGTGGCGATCGCGCCATGTTCTTCGACGATTATACCGATTCGCCAACAACTCCACTCTTCCCTTTTGGACACGGCTTGAGCTATACCACCTTCGCCTATAGTGACCTGTCGATCGACGTTCACAGCAGCGTCGATCCGATCGAGATCTCCGTCGACGTGCGCAATAGCGGCGAGCGCGACGGCGCAGAAGTTGTCCAGCTCTACGTACGCGACATGGTCGCCTCCGTCGCCCGACCAGAGCATATCCTGCTCGGATTCGCCCGCATCTCGCTCGCGGCGGGAGAGTCACAGCGTGTCACCTTTAGCGTCCATCCATCGCGACTCGCCTTCTACAATCCGCAGATGCGCTACGTCACCGAGCCCGGCGACTTCACCTTCAGCATCGGAGCATCCTCGGCCGACATCCGCGCCAGCCAGACCGTCACGCTCAGCGGACAGACCGTCGAATACCTCCAACGCGAAGTGGTCGACACAGTCGTCAAGTAGTTCTGTACGCTTGCTTACATATTGTAAAAGTCAGGGAGAAATACTCTTTCACTTGAGTAAGTATGCGACGATAGCCGACGTTACGGCGTTGGCTATCGTCGGCAAGCCAGTACTCGCACGATACCTTCCTTCTACGTTCATAATAAATTCTAGACCATACTTGTCTCCTGCTCTGGGTACTTGAGATTTAAGAGAGCACCTTCACGCTCGCTGTGATAGATTTGTCCTGTTCCGTACTCTGAAGGAACATGATCTGGAGCATGACGATAGAGGCCGTGGTCATTCCACTTACTCATAACCTCTGTTACTTTGAATGTGTCACCTTGAGATTGTTCTACTTTCGTAACAATCCCACTATGTTGAATCTCGCCATCAGTATTGCGATAGATAATGACATCTCCTACCAGAGGCTTTGATGTTTGCTGATAGCCATTATCACTGAGAATCTTTTGAACTTCCTTCGGACTTGTGACCCATCCTGCACCTCCGAGAAAAGTAAAACCATGACAATTATACCCAGTTCCTGGTTCCCCCACCAACTCAATCTTATCAAGCACCTTCCCCATCCCTCGCGTCTTTAAGTATTCCCTTTCTCCTTTCTGTATCTCTTTACTACTGGTTGGCTCCTGGGAACGGAAAGCTCGATTCGGTGTCGACCGAAGCGCGATGTCATTACCTGCGTCGGTTTCAAAACGCGCCCCCGCGGGTGACTGGAAGGCTCGTGTGTACTGTGGCAGTTCATCATATTTTTTCGTCTTATGAAGTCGGCTAATGATATCCCAACGTTGCTTATCTCCTATTGAAGCATTGGTACGGTTATGAGCAAAGATATCAGAAGAGCCTTCAGAAGATGCTTCACCCCGTTTTATTCGGAAGAAGCTTCTTAAAACATCGAATCCCCCCGAAGAGCTTTTTCCCTTGACCTCTTTTATTTTGTCTACTGACATTTTGGCTTCTTTCTTTTCAGCGCGTTTTCTTATCCTCTTCAAGAATACATTGAATGTTTGATTTTAACAACCATGGCCACCCACGACAACATCAAACACGCCTGCTTTGAGCCAGCATTAATTACATCTCGTTACAACAGGAGGGCTCTCAGGAAGTCGGATGACTTCTCTGAGAGCCCTTTCCCTTGGAGCAATGCTTATCAATACTTAGATGGCATCTACCTTCTGAGCGGAGACAAGCCACTGGTAGGGCTTGTCGGGGATGGGAGTGGCAGGAAAGACGGGATAGCGTGGGCGGTCATATTTTTCCGCTTGCTCAACCGCGTTCGAGACAGTGGCCTGCCAGCCGAGTTCGTGCAAATAAGCGGCAGGATCATCCATTGTGCCGATCCAGGGAGTACCATAGCTGGCGAGGCGATCTGCTCGCTGCCTGGTCCAGGGTGAGGTGAGGAAGGCGTTGTTGATGATGTCAAAGCCAAGCCAGC
The DNA here is from genome assembly GCF_057551105.1 of Dictyobacter sp. Z7_2. Taxonomy (NCBI): domain Bacteria; kingdom Bacillati; phylum Chloroflexota; class Ktedonobacteria; order Ktedonobacterales; family Dictyobacteraceae; genus Dictyobacter; species Dictyobacter sp. Z7_2. Next base: position 4,929,113 of record NZ_BAAJPE010000002.1, on the reverse strand, counting down.
TGCCGGGCGCGGTGAGGCTGTTGACTTCATCGAGAAGGTGAGCAATGGTGTCGTTGGGCAGATAAAATAGAATACCTTCGATGAGCCAGGCCGATGGCTGCTGGGGATCAAAGCCCGCTTTCAGGAGTGGTTCTTTCCAGGGCTGAGTCAGATCCACCGGGACGGTCTGCCGCTCACAGGTGGCTGTGGCCCCTTCCTGAGCCAGCACACTGTCCTTGTATTCGAGAACGGCGGCCTGATCAAGCTCAAAGAGATGGGTGTGAGCGGGCCATTTGAGTCGAAAGGCACGTGTGTCGAGTCCGGCGGCGATGAGTACCACCTGTCGCACGTTCTCGCGAGAGGTGGCATGTTGAAGCACATCATCTAAGAAACGGGTGCGCACAATAATTGATGATCCTGCGTCTTCGGCGCTCTTATCAACCCATGTGATGCCAACCTCAGTAGCGAGTGCTGCGGCCCAGGGATCGTTGAAGAGGCGATCCGGGCGTAAGCTCTCGCTAGCGCGGGCACCGGCAGTCCAACGCGATGTGGAGCCGAGGAGTTGCTTGGATGTCGAATTCGTTTGCATCTTTCTTTTTTCCTGTCTATGCTGTTTTGAACGTCAGGACGATTTGACGTTCAGGGCGCTCGCGATCGTACTGCTCGCGATTATGACATTATAATCTGGCGATGTTTTGATCAGGCCAGCTTGCCGATGAAATTGGACGGCTTTATCGTATGCCTGCTGATCAACTTGTGGGGTCCGCGCCAGGATCGGTTGAAGCGTCGCCAGAGTAGTCTGAGCCACCTTCTGGTCCATCTTAAGATAGCTGGCCAAAAGTGTCAAGGCTTGCGTGGGATGATCAAGGATGTAGGTCTCAGCTTGCGCGATGGCTCGAATAAAAGCTTGAACCGCCGCCGACTTGTTTTGGATCGCACTCTGGCTGGTATAAAATACTCCCTGGAGCTCACCATTCATCGATGGGATATCTCCACGATTGGGGCTGATCAAAATAGAGCCAATATTTTTAGCTTCGGCGATCTGTCCAATCGGTGAGAAGAAGGAGAGCGCATCGACACGGCCGGTACTCAGTGCGCTCAGGACCGCTGTGCTATCCGAGCCAAGATTGACCAGGACAGCGTCTTTGTCGGCATTGAGTCCCTGCGTCTTAAATAAATAGGTGACAAGAGCCGCCGTTCCACTGCCAGGACCAGTGATCCCGATTTTCTTGCCGCGTAGCGCTTTCACACGATCTGCCAGCGAACTGCTCGCTGTAAGCTTCGTCTCCTGTTCAAACTTTTTGCTGGCAATTATATCGACATAATAGCTATTAACTAGAGATCCAATCACCTTTGTGGTCGTATCCACTTTTGAGACATTAAAAACCTCGGTGATCACTCCGCCCCCAATGTCAAGGCTGCCCGATCTGATCGCCGCCACCAACTTCGCACCCGTCCCCAGCAATGGACGTGAAGAACTGATATCCAGCTTTTGTGCCTTAAAAAATCCCTGTTTGTCTGCCACATAAAATGGAAAATATGCGATAGAGTTACTGATTTGTCCCACTTTAAGCGTCGTAAGTGGCGCGGTCTTATCTTGCGCTGCCGGAGAGCTCCCACAGCCGGACAGCTCTAAAGCCAGAAGCGACACAATCATAAGCGGAAACAGTATCCGTATAAAAGAACGCATTAATCCCCCCTTTTTGGAATTTATTTAGTAGAGCGCCTATTATAACACATTGACATATAGAAATTCTATACTTTATGAAGTCTCTGGAGTAGATTAATTCTCTGAATACTTGGGTACACAGTAGCAAATCTATAAATAAAATATCTTCATTTCGAGGAGAACCTGCCCGTATCCCTCGCTGGAAGGACCGATTTTCTTCAGCAAGTAGAACCTTCGCCTCAATTTGATATGCAGGAAAGAATAGTACGTTGTATATAGTAAGAGGCTTTATTAGCAATTTGATTGAAGGATCAGAAGGAGAATGATATGACGTCACGCGTAGGTCAGCAGCTCGGAAATTATCGCCTGACGCAGTTGGTGGGAGCTGGTGGCTTCGCAGAGGTGTATGTGGGAGAGCATGTGCATTTGGGCACACAGGCAGCGATTAAAGTCCTGCATACCCAGTTAGGAGATGAGAAAGCCAGCGAGGGTTTTCGCAAAGAGGCTCGTATCATCGCTCAATTGACGCATCCAAATATTGTCCGCGTGCTTGAGTTCGGAGTAGAGAATACAGTCCCCTTTCTCGTCATGGATCATGCTCCCCACGGATCGCTGCGCCAGTGGTATGCCAGAGGTAAGATCGTGCCGCTGAACAGCATTGTGATCCACACGAAGCAGATTGCGTCCGCATTGCAGTATGCACACCAGCACAAAATCGTCCATCGAGACATCAAGCCAGCAAACATGCTCATCGGACGCCAGAACGAGGTCCTGGTCAGCGATTTTGGTATCGCCGTCATCTCCCAGAGCTCCCATCATCAGGCCGAGCAAGACATGGCTGGTACGGTCGCTTATATGGCACCGGAACAGATCCAGGCCCACGCCAGGCCCGCCAGCGATCAGTATTCGCTGGCCATTATGGTCTACGAAGGTCTGTGTGGACAACGACCATTTGATGGCACGTTTCCTGAGATCGCGGTCAAGCAGATGACAGTCCAGCCCCCATTACTCCATACATTGATCTCGATTTCACCAGCAGTCGAGCAGGTTATTTTCAAGGCACTGGCAAAAGATCCATCGCAACGCTTCGCGCAGATAAGCGATTTCGCCCAGGCATTAGAGCAGGCGGCTCATGGATCGACTGCCACCATGTACACAAACACTCCGACGGACTACCTCAACCAGTCCAATCCAGCCCAGCCAGCGCCGCTGCAGGGAATATTGGCACCGGTCCAGACGGTACAGGCAACGCAGATGATGCAGACGCCACCCTATGCCAATCAGGTAACGCCAAGCTCATTCGTCCCGCCAACTCAACGCATGTATCCATCGACGCAGTCTGATCCATACTCAGAGCCACTGGCACAACTGACCTTGACGCCCTTGCTCTCGCCATTGACTCAAAAAATCGATCAGACGAACCAGACATCAACATCTTATACTGGCCTCTTCATTCCCAGCTTCTTACTGATTGGACTCTATGTCCTGATCATGCTCTCATCGTTCAGCTCAATCTTTTCCTCCGACTCATTCACCGCCATGCAAGCATTCATCAACTCCAATCAGAAAACAGCCATGCCTTTCAGCTACCTCATCTGGCTAAATCTGACCATGCCGTTAGAAGTCCTGCTCGCAGGCCCGGTACTGGGAACGCGACGAGGATTCATCGCTGTAGCGATCTCTTTTGCCATCTACGCCGTGTTAGACCTGGTCTATTTTCACTCGGTGCTGAACCTGCTGCCTCTGGTTAGCTTTCTCCTCACGCCCCTGCTCGTAGGACAGCTGTATAACAGCAAACGCTCCGATGGCTTCGTAAAGGTCAACGTACGCTTCTTGTTGGGCGCTATTCTGATGCTGGCGTGCTACCGCTTCATCAATCATTTCGTCTACCAGACTGGTCCATACTCGACGCTGCGCGTCATTTTAGCGATCTTTCTTTATGGCTTCGGCGCCTCTCTGCTGGCACTCGTGGCCACGTTCATGGAGCGCCTGGTCCGCTTCTTTGTGGAGACCCTGATCAAAAGCCAGCGTCGCAAAAACGTGCGCATCATGTAGGATTGTACGCGCTTAGCGCCCCCGCTACTTTTTGTAGGCGTCGAGGAGCTCGTAGTAGAGCCCCTGGCGAATGGCAATCGTGACACTGTCGCGCAGTCGCTCGTCGGCGGTGCCATCGAGCAGGGCCTGCGCCTCCTCGTCGGGCAGCGGGACGTGCAGACGCGGAGCCAGTGCGACCAGCTCGGCAGCGGTCAATGGTCGTTCCGCGACCTCGCGGCGGACGTGCTGCTCGTAGTTGTACGCTGCGACGAAGGCATCGACGCTCTCATCCTTCTGCTCGCGTTGCTGCTGAGCGGCGTCAGAGCGCCGCTCGTGGTACATGCGCTGATAATTGCCATCCTGGCGCATATCCGCGATGGTCGAGATCTGATCGTCGACGCGCTTCTGGAGCTCATGGAAGAAGAGTGGCATCCCATTGGGCTGTCCATAGCTATCGCGACTGCGGAAGTTTTTGTGGCGAATATGATCGCGCACGGTGAACATCAGATCGGAGAAGTATAGGTCGGGATCGTTCATGGTGTACTCGTCATTAACCTGATTGATGTTCAGCAGCCGGTTGTAGAGCGTGCGGGCACGCGTGCGCGATGAGTTGGGCTGAGCGTCATGCAGGTCGTTGGAGATATGATGCAGTGCCGCTCTGGATCTCTTCTGGAGGATGACCGGTAGTTCTGGGTCATTGACGGCCACCACCGGGACAGCCTCAACCGGATCAACGGGATCATCCAGAAGATCGGACTCATCCATCTCGACTGGCTCAACCCGCTCAGTTTTCACCAGCGTCAATGCTCTGGCCGCCGGTTCACTATCTGCCTGCTCCAACGCATGTGGCTGCTCCTGTGGCGGTCTCTGTTTTTGTACCTGTCCCTGCTGTTGTGCGTTTCTGGCTTGCTCGCTTGCTTCTTTTTCTTGCTCGCTTGCTTCGCCCCATTGCCTGTGAATGCTAGCTGCTTGTATGTCTGCTTTTCTTTTCTGCCTGTTCGCTGCTTTCTCTCGATTGCTTGCTGGTATGGAAGTGTCGTCCTCGTCAGAGATAGGCATATCCTCATCCATATGAGACAGATCCAAAGCGGTAGCAGCCATACAGGCATGATCATTCACTCCATGAAAAAATTGCATTGGAGTCTGTTTCGAATTCGAGTTCGACGTATCTAAATTTTTTATATTTGTATTTGTCTTCTTCGAGTTCGAATTCGAACTCGAAGAAAGTAACGTAATATTATTTATAATATTACTCGAATTCGAAACGTGCGCGGGTGTGTGCGCGAGCGCATGCGCGGGCGCGTGCATCTGATCAGAAGAGAAGACGGAGGATGCGGACACGAATGTCCCCAGGTGTTTTTTTGCGGACGAGGACATCGATGTCCCTGAGATCATTTCCGCGACCGAGGACATCGATGTCCCCAGGTGTTTTTTATCAGGCGAGGACATTGATATCTCCGAGTACTGCTCATCAGATGAGGACATCGATGTCCCCGAGTACTGCTCATCAGATGAGGACATCAATGTCCCTGAGTACTGCTCATCGGATGAGGACACCGATATCCCCGAGCGCATCTCATCAGGCGAGGACATCGATGTCCCCACAAGCGTCTCATCGGATGAGGACATGAATGTCTCTGGGGGATCAAGATACGCCAGCATATCCAGATCATCAAAGCCTTCTTTCTCATGACCCTGATTGGCTACGCACTCGGGATGCTGCCGCTTCCACTCTTCGTGCGCACAGATGCACGCAAAAATTTTGTCGAGGAAGGGATTGCAGTCGAACGATTTGAGTTTCGTCTTTTTTCCGCGCTCGTCGTAACAGGGCGTGATGATGATCAGTCCCTTCTCGGCCATCGCCTTGAGCTTGCGGCGGATCTGACGCATACTCAATTTGAAGCGTCCCAGCAGCAGGTTGGGATCGAAGCAAGCGACGGGACCGTTCTTCAGGGGGCTACTGTACACGACGGCACGGAGTATCGCCAGCTCCCAATCGGTCGCCTGGGTATCGGGATAGTATTTTTCAATCGCAAAGGGGAGGATCATCATCCCATCGGAAAGAAGCTCCCATCCGAAGTAATTGCCCCAGGCCTGCTCCAGTGGAGACTCCGGACCCAGGATGTCTGTGACGTGTTCGGCAGTAAGGCATGCACTCATTGGCTGACCTCCTATCATATCTGCTCTGAGGAGCGTTGAAGCTATCTACGGACATCTCTGTCAGCTGACCATGTCCGTGTGTCGAAGAGGTCTGCATCATCACAGATCGCGCAGTGCTTGCTGATGTCATAGCGGTCGATGAGTCGATCCAACGAGCGCAATTGAGCCATCGAAGCGGGCGGCAGAAGCGTCGTCGCAAGCAGAAACATGGCATGTCTGGAGCGATCTGATCTGGCAGAAAAAGGAAGGGGGATGCCTGATGAGGAAGGAAAAAGTTGATGCATCATTCTAGCCACCACCATCCCCTCACATCCACCCGATGCTAAAGCCATTCAAACAACATACGTATCAAACTATTTACTCATAATACTGAGAAGATTGGGAAAAGACAATACTTATAATTACGTATTTTTTCGCCCCATTGCTCTACTCAAAAATAACTACGTCATTGAAAAATATGAGTACTTCCGTCATCTGCGCTTGACCTGAAACGCCTACCAGGTTGTATCCTAAGAGCGTATGTACAGAGAAGGAGATGAGGCCTTTTATGCTATCAGTGCCAATACTTACCGATCGCATTATCCAGAGCTGTATCCTGATACTCCTGGACAGCATTGTCTTTATCGGAGGCTACGCGCTCCTACGCTTGCTCCATATTTCGGTCGATTGGGTCGTGTGGATAATCGGCTTCGTGCTGATCGTGGCCAGTCTGGCACTTGGCTACTCCTGGATCACAGCGACACTCACGTCACGCGACTTCGGCTTCGGCAACGATCTGGGAGGATTATCCTTCCTCATCTCCATCTACGCCGCCGGGCAGTGGATCGTGCGACACTGGTATCTCTTCGTTAAAAGATGGCGCGGGTCATTTCTGTCCCAACAATCACGCGCACTGTTGCTCTTTGTACGCAAGCAGCATATCTTCTTCGGCTGGCTCGTCGTGGCGGGCGCAGTCGCGCACATGATCGTCTTTCTGCCACATCTGTCTCAGGAGCTCGGCTACGAAATCATCACAGGCTTCATAGCCATCGGCATCCTGGCCCTTTCTGTCCTACTCGGCCTGTGGATCTGGTATGTCAGAAATGTCCGCAAGCAACGCATGCCGCAGGTCATCTACACCATCCACTCGCTCCTCTCGATCGCCTTCCTGCTCGCCGTCGCGATCCACATCTGATCCACCTCTCAAGGAGAGGACATGAATGTCCAGAGCCACTCCACCTGCTGGTTGTTCAACGAACGGAGCGACGATGTCGTACAATATTGATACATCCAAATGCGAAAGGACCCTTTATGACTGACCGACAAGCGCAGCTTGAGACCGTACTCGCGACCTTACCATTGCCACCACATATCCAGATACGAGCCTGGACCGATGAGGATATGCCAGCCATCCAGCGTCTCTCAGACGAGCACGGCTGGCCAACGAATCATACGCCGGAAGAGGTCCTGGCATCATGGCACAACGCCTGGCCCGCCCTCGTTGCGACCAATGATGACCAGATAGTTGGTTATGTGCGTGGCATCACCGATAGTATCACGATACTCCACATTACGGACCTGCTTGTCAGTCCCCACACACGAAAGCAAGGGATCGGTCGCCTGCTGCTCGAAGTATGCTACTTGCTCTATCCACAGACCATCATCACCCTGATCTCGGAGCCGGAGGCCATTCCGTTCTACGAGGCGATCGGCTACACAGATGGGGGCAAGTGTTTCGCCTACTACAAAAAACTGCATGATAACGCTCAGGCACATTCCCGGACATAAGCGTGAGGAGGTCAAGCGAAGCGAAGACCATGTAGCGTTGCACGCTTGCGTGCAATGTCCCAGTGACTCGTACGAGCCAACAGGATCTCGGCGCACCATGCAGGGGGACCTGATCGTACGAGTCACTGGGACATCGCACGCAAGCGTGCGACGCTACTGCTCTGTCAAAACACAGAAGGACGTTGCGTGGCAAAGGAGGATGGCCCCTTGAACCAGGCGCTCAGGCTCGCCGACGTAGCGGCGCGGCTCCGCCGTGCTGTCACTTCCCGCACGAACACGTCCCATGTGCATCTGAAAGCAACGCAGACGAGACGATCCACGGTGGGAAGATCACGCAATGGAACCCCATGGAGAGCGTGGTCGTACGAGTCACAGACAGCACGGCGGAGCCGCGCCGCTACGTCGGTGAGCCTCACACCCCATCGCCTTCTGGAGCTGTTTTGGACACACATCACCAATGCCGCATCGGCGCGATGACTTTTGACAGAGTAGTACGGTGTCTGACACGGATTCAGGGAAGAGCTAGCCGATGATGTCTGCGATACGCTCAATCTGATCGATATCTGTGCTCCAGGTGAACAAGACCACTTCGTCCGTACCAAGTTGTTCGGCGCCCTTCAGGATCTCACGGAGCTGCTGCTCGGTCCTGATCAACGTTGATGCTTTATAGGTATCAAATGGAGCTGCTGTTTTGTAGTATGACAGCACACTATCAATTGCGACGTCATTGTGTGGAGTTTCCAGTCCAATGTCTATCTGAGCAATCAGGCGCGGCTTGCCAGGCCTGCTTGCCTCCTGCCACGCTTGTTCGACTTGTTGAAACATCCCGGCCACCACCTCAAGATCATTCAGAGGCGTGACAAGACCGTCAGCAAGGCGGGCAACACGCTTGAATACAGCCGGAACAACACCACCAAGAATGATTTCAGGTCCACCATTCTGTACAGGAGCAGGGCCGACAGGGCCGATATTTTCGTCCCAGGACTTTCCTGACCAGACATGTTTCATCTCAGTAATCTGCTCTTCAAAATACTTCCCACGTCTTTTATAGTTCGTCGCTCCAGCGGCGATAAAATCGTCTTCTCTCATCCCCACACCTAATCCCAACGTGAGGCGTCCACGAGAGAACGCATCCAGAGTCGCAGCTTCTTTCGCAAGGAGGGTTCCATTACGAAGGGGAGAGAGCAAGACCTCGGTCATGAGACGAACACGACGTGAAACGGCAGCAGCCATGGTTAAGGTTAAGAGCGGATCGGGATTGGAATAGACAACGCGATCAAGCACGCTCAGTGTAGAATATGGACCTTTGTCAACACGCTGAGCCCAATCGAGAATAGTATCCGGGTCAGTCAGCGCTGCCGGGATACTGATACCAACTTTCATGAATATACCCTTTAATTCGTAAATCTATTGAACACCGTCATTAACATGTCAATCCGAAAAAAGGTCAAAGACCTCAGATAACTATATAACAATTCTTCAATCAAAACAACATTTGTGCTGTAAGTCCAGAGCTTTTTACTTTTCCTCCGCTTGCAATAAGTCGCTGGAGGAACTTTAAATCGCCCTGTCATTGTTTCAGCAAGGAAGCATCTCACGCTCCCGATATGATATAGTAAATTGGTAGAAATAATGCCAATTTACGTTCAGACTATCCGTTGCGAGTAGCAGCCAAGAGGAGAAGATGATAGATGGCAGCAACACAATGTACACATTTAGATCAAATTAAAGACGTGACTCCAAGCGCTAATGGCTGCGAGGAGTGTTTGAAAACTGGCAGCTCATGGGTTCATCTGCGCATTTGCCTCTCGTGCGGACATGTCGGCTGCTGCGATGACTCTCCCAACACGCATGCCACCAAGCATTTTCACGCCACCCAGCATCCGATCATGGCATCGTTTGAGCGCGGCGAGGATTGGGGCTGGTGCTATGTCGACGAGGTCGAACTCGAATTCGCTGACTAAGCCTGCCAGTTTATCAGGCAAGCTTTTGAGTAAAGCAAAGAAAGACCTTGTAGCAAAGGTCAATAGTGAAGTGACCATTATCGCAGAAGCATAAACAAGCAAAGATAACATTACAGGAAAACAACCATGCAAGTAGAAATCTGGTCCGACGTCGCCTGCCCCTGGTGCTACATCGGCAAGCGCCGCTTTGAAACGGCCCTCAAGCAATTCAAGCATCGAGATCAAGTTGAGATAATCTGGCGTAGCTATCAGCTCGATCCAAGCGCTCCCCGAGCCTCGGGACAAAACGTAAACGAGGTCCTGGCGAAGAAGATGCGCACCAGCCGTGAGAAAGCGATTGCCATGAACGATCACGTCAGCAAGCTGGCCGCCCAGGAGGGACTCGATTATCACATGGACCAGGCGCAGTACGACAATAGCTTTGACGCGCATCGCCTGGTTCATCTGGCCACCGCCCACGGCAAGCAGGACGCCATGGAGGAGCGACTCTTCAAAGCTTACTTTACCGAAGGCGTCGCGATCGGCGAGAAAGAGGAACTGCTACGGCTAGCCACCGAGATCGGTCTGGACACCGATGAGGCTCGCGCTACGCTTGAGAGCGATGCCTACGCCGATGAGGTGCGCGCCGACGTGCAACGAGCCGAAGACTTTGGCATCCAGGGAGTGCCCTTCTTCGCCATCGACGAGACCTACGGCATCTCCGGCGCTCAGCCCGCCGAGCTCTTCAAGAGCACCATGGATGAGATCTGGACCAAGTCACATCCCCTGATCCAGCTTGCGAGCACGCCCTCCGACGACGCGGGACAGTGCACCGACGAGAGTTGCGCTATCTAGTAGCGTCAGGCACATTAGATATCCGTGCTGAATGATATCTAATGTGCCTATATCGCATGTAGATGGTTGCAGACGTACAAAAGGACGCTGTAGCACATTGTGTCCAGACAAGAGGACGTCGGGATCAATCTTCCGGCGAGCCTGATCGTGTGGCGAGGGAGGGGCCACCGTTTACGGCGTCCGCTCCCTCGCCATACGACCACGTTCACCTGATTATAGTACCCTTCCAAGACAACAGAAGCTGGCAGAGTTGTCTGGACCAATTTCGCCAACAGAGCCCTTTAGCACGTCCATCTATCCTCCATGTACAATACAAGCATATGATGCCAAAGAGAGATGTATTAGGCGATATGTTATACTAGATCGGGGTGCCCGGCCTGCTCCCGCAGACCGCCTATTGAACGTCGACTTTAGCAAGGATGTGAATCGCTTCCATAAAGGAGTCTCTATGACCGTTCAGAAGCAGCACATAATCTCGTTATGTGCCATCATTATCGTTGTCGCGCTGAGCGCGATCATCTTCCTCCCGACCTCACGGACGCAGACAGCTCACGCTGCGACCTTCAGCGTGCTCTTCGACGACTATCACGCCGAGCAGGCAGGCAACGCCGATTGGGTTATCAGCAGCAGTATCCCCAATCCGCTCACGCAGAATGCCAGCCCGTCGGCGGAGACCGATTGGACCGGTGGGATCAGCGCCTGGGGCGTGGCGCTCCAGAAAACTGGTCGCTACAGCCTGAAGACCAATAACGCGGCTTTGACCTATGGGACCAGTAGTGCGCTTGATCTGAAAAACTTCAACGAGCTTGTGCTACCCGAGCCCAACATCTTATTCACGGCCAGCGAAAAGACCGCCATCATCACCTTCGTCAAGAACGGCGGCGGACTCTTTATGATCGCCGACCACACCGGCAGCGACCGCAACAACGACGGAGCAGACTCGCTCCAGGTCCTCAACGACCTGATGAACAACAACAGCGTCCAGACAGATCCCTTCGGCATCCAATACGACGCGGTCAACATCGCCAGCGAGAACCCATCCAACGACACAGCCGGTGCTGCCAGCGACCCGATCCTCAAGGGAGCCTTTGGGAGCGCCACAGGAACGATCCTGCGCAACGGCACCACCGAGACCTTGAAGACCGCCGACAACGCCAATGTCAGAGGAGACATCTATCGAGCCAGCGCCTCCAACAGTGGGACCACCAACGTTGTCTTCGCGCACAGCAGCTACGGCAGCGGACGCGTCGCCGCGATGGGAGACAGTTCTGCCATCGACGACGGCACCTGTGCCTCCGGCAACACCTGCTACAACGGCTGGAACGATAGCTCTGCACAGGACAACATCCTCTTCCCGAACGCCACCGATTGGTTGTCCGGTTACAGCAGCGGAGGTACCACACCCACGCCAACACCGACCGCCGGAAACGGCTCGACGCCAACTCCCACGCCGACCACCGTCAGCGGAGGAAGCAACCTGATCAGCAACGGCGGCTTCGAAAGCGTCGGAGCGTCCTGGACCGAGTCATCGAGCGCCGGTTACGAGATCGTCGACACCGTCAAACCGCACAGCGGCTCGTACAGCGCCGACTTCTGCGGAGCCAACAACTGTAGCGATAGCATGTATCAGCAAGTCAGCATCCCGGCGAGCATCAGCAGCGCCACGCTCAGCTACTCCTGGTACGTCACCACCAGCGAGACCACCCACTCCTACGACTACCTCTACGTACGCATACGCAACGGCAGTGGGAGCACGCTCAGCACCGTCCAGACCATCAGCGACGGCAGTACTACCGGCAGCTGGCAGACATCCAGCTACGACGTCAGCGCGTACAAAGGATCAACCATCCAGATCGCCCTGGTTGCCAGCAACGGCAGCAAAAATCCGACCGAATTCTACGTCGATGACGTCTCATTGAAAGTCGCCTGATTGAAAGTGCGGACAACGGCGTCCAATACTGTTAAGATGGGGAATAAAAAAACCTTTCGCCTATGGCGTTAACGCTCACCGACGTAGCGGCGCGGCTCCGCCGTGCTGTCTGTGACTCGTACGACTACGTTGCCCATGGCATTCCATTGAGAAACGCATCCTTGGCCGAATCATACGAGTCACAGACAGCACGGCGGAGCCGCGCCGCTACGTCTGCTTGCTTGATCTCTTCAGTGAAGCCATGTTGAAATGTCGGGGACAAAAGTGTCCAGAGTCATATATACAACTCTACATTTGCTCATGCGTATCATCTAACGAGATGTTATGGTCCTTCAGACAGGCGACAGAGGAGAAAAAGCAGATGATGCCACCCCAAAGAGAAGAAAATGAGCCTCTTCCTAATCAAGAGATCCCCGGCTATGGAGCTTATCAAGGCGAGCAAGCCTACGCCCCTCCACGCGACGAATCCTTCTACGAGCCATCACGGAACGCCAAAGTCTATGCTCGGCCGCCTGACAATGCCAATGTGATACGCCTGATCGCTTTTGGAATGGCGCTGATCGCACTGGTCGTGTTTGCCGTGATCTGCCTGGTTATCGTCGGGGGCACTGGCGGCTGGATAAGTTTTTGCTCGGCCAGCCTGGCTGTCTTCATCATAGCCGCCGTAGCCATCGACAAAATCAAATAGAGCGCGGTCAATGATCTATGATGATGCGATCATGGTTGGATGGATCGTAACGCACGGTGATACTTGCTCCGATCGATAACTGGACCGCCCTGCTGTCGACCCAGGTTATAAAGGTGCGGTCAAATACCTGATAGCTGGCGGCTTCCTGTATACGCGCAGTAACTTTTTTGGCGCTAAAGGGAGGAAATGTCATTCCGGTCTCCTCGACGGACAAAACGAGCGCGGAACCGATCACGCCGTGACTTTGCAGATCGGCGCGCAGCACATTGCTCTGCGCAAAGGCCTGTTGCGCCTGAGTAGTTTGATCGGTCGGTCCTGCTTGCCCCGGATAACCCATCTGACCCGCCTGGCTTTGGAATCCTGCTTGATTGGCTTGCCCTTGCAAGCCTGGCATATTTTGCAGGCCCTCAAAGCCTGGCAGACTACCGGCAAGACCCTGCAAGCGCTGTAGCACTTCAGGTGTCAGGCCCTGAGCCGAGCCAGAACTGCCATCCATATGAATCACCGTCGCGTTACCATTTGCCAGAGCGCTGCTGATGATCTCATTCAAATCCAGGCTCCCGGCGGCTATGTTCAGCGGCTGTCCTCCCGGATGGAACTGAGCTCGCAACGCATCTTGATACTGATTGGCTGGCAGTGGCGCTCCCGGCTCTGAGGCCAAAATAGCGTCACGCCTGGCCTTCGTCGCGGCCTCCTGCGCCTTTGCGTCATAGCGGATATCTCCCTTAAGATCGAACTCCACTTTCATGTTCTTCGGATTGTATTTGACTTTGACGACGTCTCCGACCTTTGGATGCGAAAATGGGACAAATTCTTGCTTCTTATCCGCTCGAAAGACCTGTCCACTGGCTGTACGGACGTCGAGGATAAACTCGTAGGTCTGCCAGGATGTATGCGTGCTGACAGAGCTCATTTCTGCATAGAGCACGGTCGCTTCGGCTGGCTCAAGATGTTTACCAAACATTGTCTACTCCTTATTGAGATTATTCTCTCTCATAGGTATAAGACTACCCCGAGCACACATTTTCGGATATCAATTTGGAGATCATGTCAGGATGGATCATAACGCTCAATTTTCGGCCCGCTGCGTTTTTTTATCAGTACCTTCGAGGAGATTTGTTCCCTTCCGCTCGTAGCTGTGATATAAAATGGAAATCGGGACGTTTCCCGAAGCCTGCTAAGCACTACAGGCTGGATTATCGTGAGATAAGCAGCGCAGTGACTGTAAAAATAGCAAACAGGCAAGAAGGAGTGAGAAATGATATACATAGCACTGTTGCGTGGTATAAATGTTGGCCGTCACTATGTGAAAATGAGACGCATTCGTGAACTCTTCAGGGAGCTCGGCTTCAATAATGTGCGGACTCATATGCAAAGCGGGAATGTTTTCTTCGAGACCGAGGAGACAGATCGCAAAGAATTAACACAATTGATCGAGCCTCATCTCATCAACTCATTAAAGTACAACGTTTCAGTCTTTTTGCGTACCGTGCCAGAAATGGAGCAGATACTGTCCATCGATCCATTCAAAGATATGGATATAAAGCCGGACATGCGGTTGTGCGTGATCTTTACCGCTGAACAGATACCGACAACACTTGAGTTGCCCCTCTATTCACCAAAAGGAGACATGGAGATTATCCAGACCAGAGACTATGAAGCCTTTGTGGTCTGGCATCACATGGAGGGTAAGACCCAGGCGGCTCCAGGATTCAAAGAGCTGGGCGAGAAGACCACGACGCGCTTCTTTCATACAGCAGTCAACATCCTGGAGGGCGCAAAGGAGTACAAGCCATCCAAGGAAGAGAGGATGGCTCAGGTAGCAGCAGAACGTCTCTCCTAATTCGTATGCGCACAGGATGCATTAGCCGCAATATAGATTGCACCCCAATCGTCGGGAGGCGTCAGACTCTGGGCGTTCTCGACGGTGCCAATCACACAGGGCTTCTGGACATACATTGATGTCTCTTGCGCGATTGGTAGCCAGGCCACATCATTCACAAGAATCTGCTCGGCGTTATTATACTGTTGCATCCGAACGGCCGCGTTCGGATTGATATCAGCGTTGAGCATTAAAGACTGGTTCGCTTTTTGCTCCTCGACGTAGGATGCAGAGCTTTTCCCATAGTTCCCACTATTGAGGCTCCCACTCTGGGGTCCAAATTGAAGGGTTAACCAATCCTGAGCGTCGGGATAGTCGGCGAACCAGTCAGAATACCACATTTGCAGTCCCTTGGCATTGTTGGTAGAGCTACTGATCTGATCCAGCAGCGTCCCAAAATCGCTATCCTGGATCGTCACATTGACACCCAGCGTCGTCTTCCACATCTGCTGCATGGCGCTAAAGAGATTAGATGCATCGGATGATCCCTCGGTCGACACCGAGAAGGTCACTTTGGGGAAGGTCTTCTCCGTATAGCCAGCCTCCTGCATCCCCTGAGCAAAGATCGTCTTCGCGATCGTCGCATCGCCATGGACATCTTTGACTCCCAGAGGACCTACCAGCTTGCTATTATAGGCCGGCATCCCCTGCGGCACGATGTGGTTGGTGGCGATACCGGCATCCTTGGCGACGTTATGCGCCAGGACATATTTGTCCAGCGCCAGCGCAAACGCCTGACGGATCTTCAAATTATCGAAGGGTTTGGTCAAATAATTCATCCCGATAAAATCGATGGCCAGAATCGGCACGCGATGGTATTGATGATCGGGGAGGGCTTTGGCCGCATTGATCGAGGCATTGGGAATGCCAGCGCTATCAACCTGTCCATTGAGGTACGCCTGATACGCCGTCTCCTCGCTCTTATAAAATGGGATCACCAGCTTTTGGAGCTGCGGCCTGGCACCGTAATAGTAGGGATTCGGTACCAGATCAATCTCTTTGCCGTGCACGTAGCTTGAGACTTTCCAGGGACCGGTACAGCCTCCCTCATCCAAATGATCGGTAAAGGTCTTACCGTATTTGTCGATCAGCTTCTTCTCGACCACAAATGATGTATTGTAGGTGAGCGCCTGAAGAAAATAAGCCGCCTGACTACTCGTCCGAATGATGACCGTGGTGCTGTTAGGCGTGAAGATGCTGTCGTTGAGGAGCGATTTGACGCTTCCCGCGCTTCTCTTATCGGCATCCTTGATCAGGCCAAGATAGGTACTGGCAATCCCTGACCCGACCTGCGGGTCCAGAGCGCGATCAAGACTATAAGCAACATCGGTAGAGGTCAATGCGGTGCCATCACTAAACTTCAAGTTCGGACGCAGCGTAAACGTCCAGGTCAAGCCATCAGAGCTCATCTGATAGGATTGCGCCAGCTGCTTCTGAACATACAGATTGTCGTTGAGCGAGACCAGACCCGTGAAGACCATATCGACGGCCTGAATCGAATTAAGATCTCCCGCCAGTGCCGGATCAAATGTCTTGAGATCCGCCCGCCCCGTGATCGGCTCGATCAGAACCTGCTGGCTGGCTGGAGCTTTGAGAGGTGCCGTTGTCGTTTTAACGGGAGCCGAACCACATCCGCAAACAATCAGGAGGAGAAACGCAAGTAAAAAGAGTCGCCGACGCGCAAATAGATGTGCATACATAAGATTACAACTCCTACCGCAATAAAATCTTTCCCTTGTAGAGTATCAAAATTTATATGTAGAAATATCTTTGCACATCTTATAACAAAAAACAAGTAGCGCCGTATGCGAGCATACAGCGCTACTTTGGCAAGGGGATGTAGTCTACCAGGCGTAGGCTTCTGGAGCAGCTCCACCGGGGCCGGGGAAGATACCATCAAGTTTGGTCAGGACATCCTCTGACAGGTTGACTTCGAGGGCACGCAATTCGCCATCAAGTTGCTCGATGGTACGTGGTCCGACGATCGGTGCGGTAACGACTGGTTGAGCGAGTAGCCAGGCCAGCGCGACGTTCGCAGGCTCTTCGTCGATATCGCTACAGAGCTTCTCGTAGGCTTCGAGTTGTGGTCGCAGTTTCTCGACATTCTCCTGCGAGGCCGGACTGGAGCGTCGACCGGTCTCGGCTTTACGCAGGACGCCACCCAGTAATCCGCCGCCGAGAGGACTCCAGGGGATGACTCCCATGCCGTAGGCTTCGCAGGCAGGCAGGACTTCCAGCTCGATGGTGCGAGCGGTGAGGTTGTAGAGGCTCTGCTCGGAGACGAGTCCGAAGAAGTTGCGCTTCTGAGCCATTTCGTTGGCGCGAGCGATATGCCATCCAGCGAAGTTGCTGCTGCCGATGTAGATGACTTTTCCTTCGCGCACCAACTGCTCCATCGCCTGCCAGATCTCTTCCCAGGGTGTCCGGCGATCGATGTGGTGCATCTGATAGAGATCGATATGATCCGTTTGCAGGCGGCGCAGGCTATCCTCGCACGCCTTGCGGATGTGACGCGCCGACAGATGCTGATCATTGGGCCAATTGCTCATCTTTCCATTGAGCTTGGTAGCCAGCACCACCTTCTCGCGTCGCTCGCCGCCCTGAGCAAACCAGCGACCAATGATGTTTTCAGTGACACCTTCGCCCAGTTTTTGTCCATAGACGTTGGCGGTATCAAAGAAATTGACGCCCAATTCCAAAGCATGATCCATAATGGCAAAGCTATCGGCTTCACTCGTCTGAGGGCCAAAGTTCATTGTGCCCAGACACAAGCGACTGACTTCTAATCCAGTGCGACCCAGATGTGTATATTCCACAGAGAAATATCCTTTCAACTTATATGACAGAAAAGGCAGAACCATGATGTATATACTGTCATCTATCTAAAGCAGAGAAGAGATCCAGGGACGCCACAAAGAGACGCAACATTTCCACCGGAAGGGATCAGAGAAGATAGCATGGCATCATCACCACTACAGACCATGCTATCACAGAAAAAAGGGCGGGCGCAAATCAGAGCCCCCAGCCAAACAGCCTGCGGATGACCCCGCCGAAGAGGACAAATGGACTGGCGAGGAGTAAAAGCAGACCAACGACACAGCATATAATGGGCAGTAACCAGGTACCCAGCAGAGAATCGATACGTCCATCCTGGGGGGTCGCCAGATGATATTTCACCGAAACCGTATCATTTACGTGATAAGAAGACGAACTTTCTGAGGCAATGAAGCTCATCTTCTGCCCGGATTGCGTTTTAAATGATACCGTAGGAGTACAGGTGGGTGTGGAATTTTTCTTGTCCTGCTCATAACTACAATGAACAATCACCCCCTGAGTTGTCAGAGTGCCCGGCAAGAACCTCAAGGTATCTCGCAGCATAAAAATCCCCGCCACCAGGAAAAAGCCACCAATGATAAGTGTAAGACACCCCGAGGTAAATGGATTATTTCTTCTACGTCCACGGCCAATATAATTATACACGTACTGGATTCCTTCCTCTTTCTTTATACTCATCCTTGAGAAACACAGGACAACGTCAGCGGTGCCGCGCCGATTATAATTTAATCGCGCTACATTTGTCCATCAGGAAGGACCCCCTATACTTTATTTCCCATACGGCGGAATGACATGGACGACCACTCCGAAGTGTCGAACCGAGGGCATATTTGTCTCCCAGGGACGACGCAGCACAAAATTTAATGGAGAGTTACCGCTACTTAGCGTCAGGAAGGTAAACTCGGCAATCCCAGGAGCTCCCACCCTTGGAGCACTGCCGGGCGCAAAGGTTGGTGCCAGATATCTCGTATCTTGCAATGCCACAACCTTTATTAGAGGAGTCCCCACGCTCCATGCATAGCCAGTGCTCCCGGAATTGGCCGTGAGTCGGACAATCACCTGTGTCCCGCTCGCGACCGTCACCACCTTCCCATTATCCAGATCAGTCAGCACAACAGGCGCGTGCACACTGCTAAACGCACAGCAGAGCAGCGAGGCCAGAAACAGCACGAGGCACACAGACGCCGTAAACTCTGATGTATCACGACGGCGCATGCTCAGGAGATCAATGATACCTGTACGAACGAAATTCATCTGCCACATAGAACCACCTCTTTCTATCACACACACATATTTAAGACATATTGACTTTGCAAGCATATCAGGCTTATATGTATTATAAGCGACAGAGAAAACCAGATCATTCAGGGAGTATGTCGATGGAACAACTAGATTTAGAGCCGTGCCCAATCTGTGGCAGTGACCAGCGCACACCCGTTGCAGCTTATGCACAAGCACAGGGGAGGGGGATAATATTTCTCCAACAACTCAAACGAAAAGCCCCTCTTTTCTCACGGAAAGAAAATACGTCACCCATCACGGCAGTCACCTGCTTGAACTGCGGATACACGATCTTCTTTGCTACGCAGCGAGAAAATCTGCGGCCAGATGATTAAAAGTCGAATAATCAAATACGATTACGTTGGCTTCCAGCCATTTCGCCCACATGGGTGGCAATCTTCATCGAATTACGTGCATATAGAGGTGTTTTGTGTATAATTCCTATACTCGAACGTCTTATATATATAGGATGAAAGAGAATGAAATTCCTCTCTATTGTGATTGAGTAGTGATTGTCTATGATAAAATTTATCTGTGTAAAAAAGATGAAGTATGTTTTGGGCCTCTAGTGGGTGGGGAGTGAAGAAGTGGATGTAAACGATTTGCAAGTCTATATCAATACGCGTTTCGCAGACATTCAAGCGGCGACCGACATCCGTTTTGTTGACATGCAAAAGGCGGTTGATTTACGTACGTCAATTGTACAGATCGCGGTGGATAAAGCAGAGATAGAGTTGTTTAAAAAGCTAGATGGTACCAAAGAGTATGTGGAAATACGCTTCGCCGATGCTAAATCGGCCCTCGACAAAATTGAAGCCGTCATGGCGGAGACGCTGTTGCGCCGCAATGAATATGTCGATACGCGCTTTGACGACACCAAATTCTTAACCGAGGCTCGCTTTGCCGATATGCAAAAAGCGGTCGACCTACGCACATCAACCGTGCAACGCTCGGTAGATAAAGCAGAGATAGACCTCTTTAAACAGCAGGAAAGTACCAAAGAATATATTGATATCCGCTTTGCTGCTGCTAAATCGGCCCTCGACAAAATTGAAGCCGTCATGGCAGAAACGCTGCTGCGTAGAAATGAACATATCGATACGCGCTTTGAAGACGTGCAGGCCATTGTAAATACCCACTTTGCAGCGTTCCAACTAGCGGTCGATAAATCTGAAGAAGGCATGACACGCAGGCTCGAAGGGATGAATGAGTTTCGTGCACAGCTGAAAGACCAGGCCGCACAATTCATCACCCGCACAGAATTCACCGGCGTCAAAGATCAGGCTTCACAATTCATCACCCGCACAGAATTCGACAGCATCAAAGATCAGACTTCACAATTTATCACTCGTGGAGAGTTCTCGGTGATCAAAGATCAGTCTTCACAATTTATCACTCGTGGAGAGTTTTCGGTGATCAGAGATCAGACCTCACAATTTGTCACTCGCAGTGAGTTCTCGGCCATCCAGAAAATGGTCTATATCGGTTTGGGAGCGGTGCTCGCACTTGAGATCCTGTTAAAATTGATCGTCAAATGAGATCGCTCTGCACTTGACAATCCGCCGGGGCAGAGCATACTATATCCTTAATGGATATATCCACTGTGGATATATCAGGGAGGAGACATCTTCAAGCACGATTGATCTTGTCCCTATCTGAGCCCTGAACTTGAAAGGATGGAACGATCATGGCGATACGAGCGATTGTTTTTGATATCGGCGGAGTCCTGGAACATACGCCAGACACCGGCAGGATGCAAAAATGGGATGCGAAGCTCCATCTGAAGCCGGGCGAGCTCAATCAACGCCTTGAGAGCGTCTGGCAGGCTGGCTCGCTGGGACTTTGTTCCGAAGAGCAGGTGCAGCAGAGCATGCGGGAGATCCTGGGGATCGATCAGGCGCTGGTGGATGCTTTCATGCAGGATCATTGGATAGAGTATGTCGGGACGCTGAACGCTCCCCTGGCAAGCTACTTCAGCAGCCTGAGGCCGCGCTATAAAACAGCCATCCTCAGTAACAGCTTCGTGGGGGCCAGGAGCCGTGAGCAGGAGCTCTATCATTTCGACCAGATAACCGATATGATCATCTACTCCCACGAGGTCGGCATGAGCAAGCCCGATCGGCGCATCTTCGAGCTCACCTGCCAGCGCCTCGCCGTCCAGCCAGAGGAGACTATCTTCCTCGACGACGTCGCCGGACACATCAATGCCGCCCGCGCTATCGGCATCCATGGCATCCTCTTCCAGGAGACCAAGCAGGCCATCGCCGACATCAATGCTCTCCTGCTTTGAATTACTGCTAGCCGATCGCTTGAATGTAAACCTCTACCATGATCTGCGCCGCCTCTTTCTCGCCAACCAGCGTCGCAAGTTGCTCCTGCATGCCTCCGATGCTGCTGTACCGATAATTGATGATGTCATGAGATGCGGTCGCACGAAAGTCCTCCATCGCCCGCCGCATCGCCTCGCATTCCAACGCAATCTGCTGCCTCAATCGTGCAATCTCACTCACAGAAAAGCCTCCATCGATATATATTCAAAAATCGCCATTTAAGTGTTACTATTCTGATGTTACCATTGTAAACACTCTGTCGTCAAGCATGAGAGCGGTGTATTCTAAAATCATGAGGATAAGATTACGTATCAAAGAGGTAGCAGGAACCAAGGGCGTTTCAATGACAAAATTACATATTAAGTCCGAAGTCTCCTACAATACCATTCGTCGCATATTTCGAGAGCCTTATGCGGAGATCACGACAACAACTCTAGCTCGCCTGGCGGGAGCGCTTGGTGTCAGTTCTCACGATCTCATTGAGGACGCACCTGATATTTCTCCCGAAGAGATATAAGATCCAATTTCCATCTAGACGCCACCAAATAACATATTCTATCTGATTCTTCGCATAATCACATAACATCAGCAAGGAATACGATCTATGGTGAAGAGGCCAATTGAGCTTTTTTCTCCTGCTCATTTTGTGCCTGATTATATGTGGAACCGTCTTATCATCTTTGCAAGCGCGAGTGACACAGCAGATGACATTATTTTCCTCACAGCTCACACGGTAGAATCCCCACCTTCATTCAAAGCCCCTTGACAGAAACAATGCGAGGGGTTATCCTATTAATAGTACGATTCGACATGTTGAAGCGTCCGGTTTTTCCATACTATACGAGACCAGATGGATGTGAGACGCGCACCGGCGAGGAGAAGCTATCGTGTATGAGTTTGTTATTCTGGCGCATCTGATGCGAGGTCCTATGCATGGATACCTGATTGCCAAGATCATTAACGATATGAACGGCCCCTATATCCGTGTCAGCAATGGAACCATCTATCCAGCGTTTGCCAGACTTGAACAGCAGGGCTTGATCGCCATCGAGGAGTCGCTTCCTGCCACCCGTCCCGGAGATCGTGAGCCTCACGTCTACCGCACAACCGAGGCCGGCCGCCAGCGCTTCTACGATCTGATGCTGGATACCAGCCTCAATCAGAAAACCTATCAAGAGACCTTTTTGCAAAAAACAGGCTTTTTTGCCTTTATCACCGTGCAAGAGCGTCTCCGACTGATCGACCATTATATCCATTATTGTCAGAGTCATATTTTCTACGAGCAAGCAGAGATTGATGATTTGCTCAGACATGTGCAGCCGAGCGGACAAACGGTGTGGAAGCGCGAAGATATGGTGATGGCGATGCGGCACATCCTTGAACGCTGGCAGCTTGAATTGGCCTGGGCACAACGCCTACGAGAGCAGTGCCAGGCGGAAAAATCTGCCAGCCAGGAGACCGAAACACCACCCAAAGAGGTATAAGATTTCGTCTTCCTTCATCTTCATTTATCAGGAGCCGCTGCGCTTCTGAGCAGGAAAGGGTATCATGATGAAAATAGGCATAAGCATTCCACAATTCGCTTCCCCTGAGGATCTTTTCCCCTGGGCCAAAAAAGTTGATAACGGTCCGTTCTCCAGCCTTGGGATGTATGATCGGTTGGTATATAGCAACTACGAACCGCTCATGACATTGGCGATGGCCGCCGCAGTCACCACACGGGTGCGTTTGTTGACCGAAGTATTGCTTGCTCCATTGCGCAATCCGGTCATCCTCGCCAAAGAATGCGCCACCCTGGATGCTTTTTCAGGGGGTCGTCTGACGCTGGGATTGGGCGTTGGCATCCGAGAAGATGATTTCCACGCCGCTCAGGTAGATTTCACCACACGCGGCAAGCGCTTCGATGATCTGCTTACCACAATGAAGCAAATCTGGTCCGGCCACCTTCTGGACGCTGAGATCGGTCCCATTGGGCCTCAACCAGTGCAGCCCGGAGGGCCAGAGCTGATCCTGGGAGGGGATTCCCCTACGGCAATCCGGCGTATTGCTCGTGAGGCGCAGGGAGGATTGAGTGGGCATGACGATCCCCACGAAGCTGATCACTTCTTCCGGGCCATCGAACAGGAGTGGAGACAGGCAGGACGAGCCGGAAAGCCCCGGCTGATTGGTCAGTTGAATATGGCCCTGGAGACAGGGGATGAGGAACAGGTCCGAGCTGAAATCTTTCGCTACTACTCCGTTTTTGGACCGTTTGCGCATGTCAAGGCAACTGCCATGCTCTCTACCCGACAACAGGTGCGCGAGGCAATCGACGCCTTTGAAAGCATCGGCACGGACGAATTGATATGTTATACCTGGAGCTCCGATCTCGACCAGATTGATCGCCTGGCGGATCTGATTGGATAATGGCTTTCCGACGCGATGCTCGCAAAATGACCGGACTTCAGGCCGAGAAAACGAATAGCTAGAAGACAGCGCAAAACCATAACAACGTGGCTGCATTGACAGTATCGTAACGCATCACTGAAGGAGAGTCTCATGAGAAAAGTAGTAGTATCTGAGTACGTGACATTGGACGGCGTGATGGAAGATCCAGGCGGTGGCGGCTGGAGCTTTCCCTTCTGGAACGAGGAGGCGGCGCAGTATAAATTCGATGAGCTCTTTGCCAGCGATGCGCTCCTGCTGGGGCGTACAACCTACGAGGGATTTGCTCAGGCCTGGCCCGCGATGACCGACGAACAAGGCTTTGCCGACCGCATGAATGGCCTCCCCAAATACGTCGTCTCGACCACCCTCACGGAAGCAAGCTGGAACAACTCGACGATCATCAAAGAGAACGTCGTGGAAGAGATCTCCAGGCTTAAGCAGCAGCCGGGACAGGACATCCTGGTCGCCGGAAGCGCGGCACTTGTCGACACACTGATGCAGCACAACCTGATCGACGAGTACAAGTTCATGATCCATCCCATTCTCGTCGGCAAAGGCAAACGCCTCTTCGGTGACAACCTCGAGAAACTCTCGCTGAAACTGATCGAAACAAAGACATTCAAGACAGGCATCGTCATACTTATCTACCAACCTTCCCGGGAATAAACCGGATATATTTCAAGCATCCCCTTACAAAATCATCTCTCCTCTGGAGAGATGATTTCATGCCGTGTGCTGCCCCGCATCGCCAGGACGCGTTAAGGCAAGGGCATCAAGCAAAGCGTCGCGCTGATCCACGTTAAGCAGGATATTCATCGTTCGACACTTTCGCAGGCCAATTCTGAGGATGAGTTCCTGTTTGAAGATCAGTAACACCAGTTCCTGATTAGAAAAGCATGCCACAATACGCAGCTTTTTTGCTTCATAGCGAGCACGAAACGGTTGTATCCTGGTCGAGCTTTTGCGTATCCCATACGCCTCATTGATAGCATCGAGGGGAATCTGCGCACTGAATGCGAGGCCATAGTGCAGATGGAGGTGGGTAGCAGTCAAGCGATGCGTGGTCCACAAAGGGGGCAACAACTGGATAAATGTCAGACATGACAATCCGATAGTGGCAATCAGAAGCGCCATTTTGAGCCAGAGGAGTGGCACGAGTACCGCTGTCAATAGCTCTACAGCACCTCCTTCGACGATCAGTAAAAAGGCGAAAGTTCCTACCGTGGCTATGTAAGAGCCACGTCGGGCGGTATAGCGAAAGGTTTTGATCACTTCTTCGGGCATAAAAAGAGCTCCAATCTCTCATAACTTCCACAATATTTCTATCTTCACCTATTGTTATATATTACTATATATCTATATTATATATAACAAATTTTTTCTGTGAAGTTAAGATCAATCTATCCTATACTCCCGATAATTCTCTGAAGAGAAAAACTTAGAGATCAATAGCAAAAGAATGATCTCAGCCTGTTCTAAATGCACATTATAAGCCAGAGATCTCTAATATTCTCCTGGCGCTCCCTGCAAAGCTATCCCAGCGCTTTGTGTAGCAGTGATAGGCCATAGAGTCTAAGCCGATATGAATCTGGTAGCACAATAATCTCGCGTGAAAGTTTTGTAGATCCAATTTCTTCATCTGATAGTGTTGCTCAATCGCTCCACGAATATCTATATTGTGCCATTGGGGAAACCATGGCCACCAGAAGAGTAAGTGTGCGAGATCATAGAGATAATCGCCGTAGCGTGAATCGCCCCAATCAAGCAGGGAGGCGATACGATGCCTATCAACGAGAACATTCCGGTTCAGAAGATCATTATGAATCAGATGTCGCTCATTTGGACACAAAGGGACCTGCACCGCCAACAAAGCGGCCGCTTGCTCAAAGAGTGCAAGATTGCCAGGAACGTCATCCAGAGCCTTGCGCCATCCCGAAGTCCGATATCCCGGCCGATCATTGACGACATCCAGCAGAGCTTCCTGCCAGCTTGCATAAGGAGCTCTGCCCCAGGCATCCCAGAGGCCAAAGCCAGTTGTAGTACTCAGATCGACCTCTTTAATCGCATCGAGGGTCGCAAGTAAGCCAGGAAGCACCGTTCGCATGGCATTTTCATCGAGTTGATCAAGAAAGTCTCCATAGGCACGCTCCGATAGGGCAAAGAAGCCATTTTCGTAGCGTCCAATTTCTCCGATACGCGGGATTGGTAACCTGTCCAGGGCGTACTGTGCGACAATCCGATCCTTCCTGAAGTCCTCATCGAAGAATCCAAAGCGTGCCACACATGCTTGCCCGGCCACCTGATAAGCGAAGGCAACCGACCATTCGCCTCTGCCTAATTCGTAAATATGTTGAACATCAGCTCCGCAGTGCTCGGACAAAAAGGCTTGTGCACTCGGCAATTCGATCAAATATTTTTTCATGTTTCCATTCATCTGCTTTTCTTTTGAGTGTTTTTGTTTTTATAGTAGAAAGCAACACGCCCGTGATAAACTATATGAAAAACCACCCCTCATCGAAGGACCATCGAGCTATGCATATTTACAACATCCTTCGTCTCAATTATGCTCAAAGGTACAAAAGCACGTCCTCCGATAAAACATGTCCAGGGAAGGATCTACTCGCATGGTGACAACCAGAAAAGACCGTATCTCTACACTCTCACTGCTAACATGTCTGGCCGCTGCTATGATCGCTGTAAGTGCGATTATTCTTTTTGCAAGCATCTTAGCATTGAGCATCGTGATACGTCTCGTTCAATACCGCACATATGCCGTTCCTCAAAATCCACTCTATCAACTATTTATAAGAGGAGGATGGCTACTGGTACCTGTAGGTCTCTCTCTTATTTCTGGAGCTATCTTCACGCGCTTTGCAGCACGCCGCATTCGTCACACCTTTGCCTCAGAAGCGTTGCGCACCCAGCGACAGATGGCTTATCTGTGTGGTCTACCCTTTTACATTATCTGTCTCTTCAGCCTCGTCACGAGCCTGCTTTCCGATGACGCCATGCATGCTCCCATCATCGGAGGGATCGCCAACTTTTTACATCACCTCATTTATACCATGCTCTCACAAGAGCTCACCAATACAGCGGCGTTCGTAGCGCTCGGCAGCATCTTCGGATGCGTCTCCATTGGCTATCTCATGCGCATGCGCCTCCTCTTGCGCACGACACCTGCGACCACTCACAGCTAAAAGCAGAAAAATCTTCCTTTTCAGGCAATTGCTGGCAACAAAAATCTGCCCCTTGACAAAGGCGGCTCCTTATCTGTATCATGTAGTTAATACAGACTGTATCATGTGCTTAATACAGATGAGGGGGGGATTGTCTTGTCAGCCAGCGATCCATCCCAAACAGCCATCAGCAGAGACAAACAGGAAGGAGCCTCGGATTACATTATGGATCAACTTTTACTGCTATTGCCACTCTTCTTATTCTTGTTCCTGGGGCTTGGAGCAATCGGAATGGGCATCTATGGCCTCTGGCATGGATTGCCCATCAATCAGCAATGGATGAAAGAGCTTATGACCTGGCATATCGTAGGCCTGGATATGCACCCTCAAGCCCTCACAGATGTCAGGCGTAGCTGGAATTATTTCACGTCGATGAGCCTACTGGCGAGTGGCATCGGGATGGCTCTGATGTCAATCATGTGGATGATTATTGTACTACGGGCAAATGGAGCCGTATCAGTCGATAGTAACAACTACACCTTTGTACTGGCAAGTTTCTTGTTAAGCTTTGGTATTGGCGGAGGTATTGGGGCGATATTTGCTGCATGGCGTTTGCGCAATACGGCAAGGTTCAACAGTGGTATCACCTATGCAGACTTGCGACGCCGCAGCTTGTCTGACTATCGCAGCAATCTATTCCGCTGGCTAATCATTGCTATCATTGCCTGGACATTTGGGGTCCTGCTCGTACTGGCACCTCATACAGGATCGACATTGCCAATCGATCTGTTTTTTCAAGTGATAGTAGTACCAACAACACCAGCCGGTTTAAGCATCGTGCCAGACATCATGCTGCTGGTTTTTATCCTGACAGAGATCATTTTCTTCCGCATCGTGAGCTTTTCACGCTTGCTGGTTACCTCCGACTCAACGCTATCGCAACACGCCGACGATATGTTACGAGCCACTGCGATAGGATTCATCCAGTACAGCGAACTATTGGCGATAGGGTGGCTGGGTTCTTTGCCATTTTCGTTGCTCTCGCAGCAATTATTGAACTCTCACTACTGGCAAGGTGATCACCAGCCATACGCAGAACTCTTAAGCGTCTGCGTATTCCTCCCCCCGGCGATGCAATTCCTGGGTACGGGCATCTTGATAATGAGAGGCCACCTTGGAGGGAAGATTTCTCGCTGGCCCTGGCAAGCCCGATCTCTCATCCAGACCGGAGAAAATGGACATCCAAATGGGTAACTTGCTCGTGCTCCTGAATCAAGCGAGTCCGATACCGCCCTACGAGCAGATTCGCTTGCAAATACGCAGCTTGATCGCAGCGGGACAACTGGCACCGGGGACATTATTGCCCTCGGTGCGCCAATTCGCCCGCGACCTCGGAGTCGCCCCCAACACCATCGCACGAGCCTATAGCGAGCTCGAACAGGCCGGATGGGTCATCACATCCATGCGCAAGGGTGTGATGGTCGCCTCACATCCGCCAATTCTCAGCGACGAAGAGCGTCAACACCGCCTTGAGCAGGCCGTCGGCGAACTACTCATCATCGCGCACCAGCTCGATATCAGTCCAGAAAGCATCCATGCCGAGATCGATCGACAAAGCGGACAAAAAGCTATAAGAAAGCCGCAACGCGATGAAAGGCTGTGAGTTTATCTCTAATGGATGTGGCCAGAAAGAGTGATGGCACATGGAATATTATTGAGCTTGGTGATGGTCAGGTCGCCGGATTACCTCCAAGGGCTGATGTTGATGTTTTTTACCAGGCACTTGCGGGTCTTTGATTCTTCTATCGTATGCTTGAGGAGAGATGCAAGCTTATTTTCGATGGAGATCTCACATCCGTTCACAGGCGTAGCAGACGTTCGGCATTCCCATGAGCGATCCGTTCCCGATCGGCTGGACTGACAGGGAGCGTGTCGAGGAAGGTGCGAGCCTCCTGCATCGAGGCAAAGGGATAGTCGGCGGAGAACATGATCCGCTCGACGCCGACCTCAAGCAGCAGGTCGAGGAAGGTGGAGGTGAAATTGAAGCCGCCAAAGGTGTAGTGGAGGTTTTCGCGCAGATAGGCTTCCATAGGACGCTCCAGCCTGGTGATCTCGGTTGGCAGCATGCGATTGATCCTGGGCAGCATGAAGGGGATACCTTCTCCCATATGGCCGATCACAAACTGCAAGCGCGGATGGCGATCGAAGACTCCGCCAAGGATCAGGCGCAGGATGTGGTTTGAGGTCTCGATATGCCAGCCCCAGGCAGCTCGCGCCAGTTGAACGGTCACCTCGGGTGAGAAACCTGCGTAGGACGCTTCTATCACTGCCCGTGGAGGCTCAGCCGGATGCAGATAGATCGGCACCTGGAGAGCTTCGGCACGCTCCAGGATCGGCTCGAAAAAGGGATCGTCCAGATAGCGACCGCGTGTATGACCATTGATCATTGCTCCCTTGAAGCCATGCTCGTTAACCATGCGCGACAACTCGTCGGCGGCCTGGTCAGGAGCGGGGGTCGAAAGCGCAGCGAAGCCAGCAAAACGACTCGGATGGCGTCGCACGGCGTCCGCAAGCAGATCATTCATCTTGTGGGACAGCGTCACAGCCTCGGCAGCATCCAGATTCTCCACGCCGGGAGAGGTCAACGAGAGAACTTGCAGATCGATATGAGCAGCGTCCATAGCAGCGATCCGCCCATCGTCGAGGTCGCATAACAGCTCAACGAGTTGTGGAGCATGAATCTTCATGCCCCTGCCAGGACCTTCCAAAAAAGCCGGACTCGCATAGTGTTCCTCAAGTGTGATTGTCCTCATCGCATCTTCTCCATTCATCGGATCAAAGAATAATTGTATCATCTCGTTTGTTGCCAGCAACAACAGTGAAGCTCACGACGCGTCAGATAGCATGGTCCGCTGCGCCATGAGCTAACCTGATCTCTTTCAGGCCGATTCCAACGACGCGCTCTTTTCAGCGATCAAAGACTCAGTTACCTGCCAGAGTCGCTGCTGCTGCTGCTCGTCGTACGATGCCTTCGAAGATGCCACTTGCTTGCTTTTAATAAAATATTGGCCACTGACGTGCTCGACAGCGGGCGAGGTCGCCAGATAGAGAGAGGTCTGTGCCCCCTGCTCAGGGGTCAACAGGACCAGGCGGCTCAACTTCCCAACGATGCCATCGCCGACAAAGCCGGTCGCAACACCTCCTGGATGCAGGACATTGACGGTCACTTGCGTACCTGCCAGGCGTCGAGCGAGCTCATAGGAGAACATAATCAGGGCCAATTTTGCCTGCCCATAGACAAGCAAACTACGATACTGACGTTCGCTTTGCAGATCATCGAACTTGATGCGAGCAAATTTGTGCACCATTGAGCCGACGTTGACGATACGGGATGGAGCGCTGGCCTTCAGCCGATCGAGCAACAGAGTCGTCAACAAAAAAGGTCCAATATAATTCAAGGCCAGCGTCGCCTCCAGGCCATCGGGAGTCACGTCCCGCTGCGCGAACGACCCACCGGCATTATTAATCAAAGCATGCACCTGCGGATAGTTAACCAGGATCTCCTGCACCAGTTGCCGCACCGATGTCAGCGATGACATATCTCCAATCAACAGATCAATATGCTCGTTGCCACTACTTGCCTTGATCTCAGCCCGAGCCGCCTCGCCTCGCGCACGATCTCGACAAATCATCACCACCGTCGCCCCGCGCTGCGCCAGAGCCTGAGCGGTCGCCTTCCCAATTCCCCCATTGGCACCTGTCACAAGGTAGACCTGATCCTGTAATTCGCTACTTGCCATGTCGATAAATCCTCAAATACTCACAAATAAACGTAAAACATGTCCAAAGAGATCAATCTATCAGGGCAAAGATAAGCCACGCATGTCCACATGTTGGCCAAATACTTCTTTCTATCATATCTCACAACTCGCTACAAATACAATTTCCCGACGTGTTAGAAAAGCACAAATAATCAAAGCGCGAGGCGACTTCACCTGAAGATGATTAGGAGTGTTACACGATCTCCATGAAAAATCACCGGCTGCTTTCATAGGTAAGAGAAATTTTTCGTCTCTACATTTGAAAGAAAGTTGAACACTATCAATAGAGGCGAAGGAAAATCAGACATGACAAGAGGACCCAAACAACCTTTGAGCATCTACGTGAGCTACGCGCAAGAAGATGAAGCGCTCAAGCAAGAACTCGAAGACTATCTTATCATTTTGCAACAGGACCAGCTCATCTCAGGGTGGGCAGAGCGTCAGGCGCAGCGAGGATCAGATTGGTCCCAAACAGTTGACCCTCGCATCTTTACCGCTGATATTATCCTGATGCTTCTCAGTCCACGCCTCGTTAGTTCGGGCTATTGCTCTGGAGCAGAGGCACGGGAGATGTCTGAGCGACGCGACAAAGGAGAAACACTCATCATTCCAATTATTTTGCGCCGCGTCAACCTGACAGGATCGCCATTTGGAAATTTCTCTTCTCTGCCAAGCAATGGCATACCAGTCGCGTCCCAGCGCAATCGCGATGATGCCTGGTGGGATATCGATCGGCAGCTTCGCCATGTCATTAAGCAGTATTGGGGACCGAATTATTGGACACCATAGAAATATTCATCTTCATCAATTAAACTTATAAGAAAGTGATCTCATCAAAACTATCTCACACATATAACGGTAGGACTTCGTAACATTGGAACTATCAGTGCTGATATCCATCAGGAGAACAGTGAGGTAACTACTACCATGCCGATCTATCAATCGTCTGTGCAAACAGAGTTATTTCGTCCATCGCTCACCTATCCTATCCAACTGTATGATCAAATGTTAATGCGCACCGCAGAGCGTTATCCAGAACAGGTTGCCATCGTCTTCAACGACGTCGATCTGACCTACCGCGAGTTGGATGCTCTTGTCAATGCCTTTGCCAATGCCCTATCGCAACTTGGCATCGGCAAGGGACAACAGGTTTGCTTGTTCATGACCAATTGTGCCGAATATGTCATCAGCTGGTTCGCCGTCACACGCGTCGGAGCCACAGTCAGCCCGATCAACCCATCGTACAAGGAGCGCGAAGTCGCTTACCAGATCGACAATAGCGAAGCGATCGCCGTTATCGTCCATGAGCATCTGCTGCCCATCATCGAAGCCAATCGTGCGGACAGAGCTGGACTACAATCCATGATCGTCGTCGGATCAAACCGACATGATCCAGCATCCCATATTTACGCATTCAGCCAGTTAGTGCATCAGCAAACATCCGTGCCACCACCACGCCCGGAGGAGTCCTGGGACGAGATGATCGCCCTCCCTTATAGCAGCGGGACGACAGGCTTGCCCAAGGGCGTGATACTCAGCCACAAAAATCTGGTCTGCAACGCCTATCAATCCGTGGCCACGGCCCGCATCACGTTCGACGATCGTATGCTGGTCTTCCTCCCACTCTATCATATCTACGGCATCATGCTGATGGGCTGCGCGGCCCTGTCAGGAGCTCGCCTCGTGCTGATGGAGCGCTTTGATCCCGAGCAAGCATTGCAGCTCATTCAGACGCAAGGAATCACGCTACTCTACACCGTCCCGCAGGTTTTATCCGCCCTGAGCGCCTGGCCGCGCCTGGATGCTTATGATCTCCATACGGTGCGCTTCACCCAGTGCGGAGCGGCCCCAGTTCCTCCCATACTCGCGCATCGCTTCGAGGAGCGCACACACATTACGGTAATGACCTCCTACGGCCTGACCGAAGCCGCGCCTGGCACCCACTCCAATCCTGTGTACAATCCTCGGCTCATCAAAGTCGAGACGATCGGCTTACCCATCCACGATACCAGACAAAAGATCGTCGACGTCGAGACTGGTCAGCGCGAGTTGGGAGTCGATGAGGTCGGCGAGTTGATCGTCCAGGGACCTCAGGTGATGCAGGGCTATTGGAAAGCGCCAGAGGCCACCTGCGATGCCTTACGCGACGGCTGGCTCTATACCGGCGATATCGGCTCCCGCGATGCTGCCGGCTATGTGACAATCACCGATCGCAAGAAAGAAATGATCAAGGTCAAGGGATTCAGCGTGGCTCCAGCTCAAATTGAAGCCTTATTCCTTGAGCATCCAGCGGTCGCAGACGTGGCCGTGATCGC
This sequence comes from Dictyobacter sp. Z7_2, assembly GCF_057551105.1. Lineage (NCBI taxonomy): Bacteria > Bacillati > Chloroflexota > Ktedonobacteria > Ktedonobacterales > Dictyobacteraceae > Dictyobacter > Dictyobacter sp. Z7_2. The sequence goes on along the minus strand of NZ_BAAJPE010000002.1, from coordinate 4,896,021 downwards.
CAGACCCGATCAGGAGGCCGGTGAAGTCCCCAAAGCGTTTGTAGTCCTGCGCGCTGGCTCTGCACCATTGAGCGGCTCCGAGCTGCTCCTCTGGGCGAATGGCAAACTGGCAAGCTTCAAAAACGTCTGCGAAGTTGAGTTCATCGACACCATTCCCAGAAACCCCTCAGGGAAAATCCTGCGCCGCATCCTCAAGCAGCAAGAGCTACAACGCCTGGGCTTACAATAACCATCCAGCACCGGAAAAGCAATTGGCAAGAAGAACGAGCGTTAACGAGCATTGAGAAAGGAAACTCATGACAATCGATATAAACAACATCGTGGCCATCGACGTCCATACCCATGCCGAAATCTCCGAGCGCCTGCCTGAAGATCCAGAATGGCAGGCCATGCAGGAGGCAGCGAAGACATACTTCAAGCACACAGAGCCTCATCCAACGATCCCCGAGATCGCCAGCTACTATCGAGAGCGCAAGATGGCCTGCGTCATCTTTCCTGTCGACACAGAATCGACAACCGGACAGGTTCGCGTCCCCAACGAGGAGGTCGCCGAGCGTGCCGCCGAGAACTCTGACGTGCTTATCCCCTTCGCCAGCATCGATCCGGCCAGGGGCATGATGGGCGCACGGGAGGCTCGTCGTCTCATCGAACAATTTGGCGTACGCGGCTTCAAATTCCATCCATCGCTGCAAGCCTTCTATCCCAACGACCACAAAGCCTATCCCCTCTACGAAGTCATCGCCGCCGCTGGACTCCCGGCGATCTTCCACACCGGCCATTCGGGGATCGGCACCGGGATGCGCGGCGGAGGCGGTATCCATCTCAAATACAGCAATCCCATGCACCTCGACGACGTCGCCGTGGACTTCCCCGATATGCCCATCATCATGGCACATCCATCATTTCCCTGGCAGGACGAGGCCATCTCGGTCTGCCTGCACAAGCCGCAAGTCTACATCGACCTCTCAGGCTGGTCGCCAAAGTACTTCCCGCCGCAACTGATCCAATACGCCAACACCCAGCTCAAGCACAAGATACTCTTTGGCTCCGATTATCCCTTGATCACGCCCGATCGCTGGCTCGCCGACTTCGCCAAAATCGATATTCGTCCCGAAGTACGCCCTTTGATTCTCAAAGAGAATGCGATCAAACTACTTGAACTTGACCGCTAAAGTAGTGCTCTGTCAAAACACAGAAGGACGTTGCGTGGCAAAGGAGGATGGCCCCTTGAACCAGGCGCTCAGGCTCGCCGACGTAGCGGCGCGGCAATTCGCTTGATCGCGACGTACCGCCGTGCTGTCACTTCCCGCACGAACACGTCCCATGTGCATCTGAATGCAACGCAGACGAGACGATCCACGGTGGGAAGATCACGCAATGGAACCCCATGGGGAGCGTGGTCGTACGAGTCACAGACAGCACGGCGGTACGTCGCGATCAAGCGAATTGCCGCGCCGCTACGTCGGCAAACGTGGATGCCTGGTTCAAGGGGTCATCCTTCTTGTCCGGCAACGTCGCGATGACATTTGACAGAGTAGTAGCGTCGTGCCCTCGGGCACGATGTCCCAGTTCCTCGTACGAGACTGCTGGATAGCGGCGAGCCACGCTTACCTGCTTGATCGTACGTCTAGTGGGACATCGTGCCCGAGGGCACGACGCTACTGAAGAGAGGATTTTTAACACATGGATGAAACAAAAAAGCTTCTGCGTAGCGAGCATGACATCGACTTTTTACCAAAGCCGAACGAAAGTCAGATCTGGCATTCCGCTCAACTCCCTCCACGGGAATTGATCACCAGCGCGCTGGTACTCGCCTTCGAGGGAGATCGTCTGCTGATGACCCATCTGAGGCATCGTGGCTGGGACATCCCGGGAGGACACGTTGAGGCTGGCGAGTCGCCCGAGGAGACGGTGCGCCGCGAGGTCGATGAAGAAACGAGGACGATCCTGGGGCCATTGAGTCTGCTTGGTTATCAACAGTTGCGACTGCTGGGAGCGCGACCGCCAGCGTACCGCTATCCCTATCCCGATAGCTATCAGGTCTTCTATTGGGGGCGCGTGCTCTCCTTCGAGGATTTCCTTCCGACGGCTGAGACGCAGGATCGTGCTCTATTTACTCCCTCAGAAGCGCGAGCACTTTCCTGGGTACAACTCCATCCGGATCTCTATGAGATCGCTCTGAAGAGGATGCATGGAGGCTGATGGGCATCCATGAGCAGATACTGTCTTTTTGGACTTATTGGTGAAATTTAAGCTTATCGACGATCTTGTCGAGCGTTTTTCTCTCGGCTCGCATGGCAAGGCCCACCAGATTGAGGTTCGCTTGCTCGACGCTGCGGACAACTTCTCGATTGGCTTCGTCATGCGTCGTCGAAAACATCTCCTCGGTATAGAGAGCCGGTTGAACTCCGCGTGCCAACGCTCGCTCAAGCGCTCGCGCTAAGGCCGAAGTGTCGGCACCATAGATCAGGATGGGTTGTCCAATCAATGGTAAATAGCTATTCCCCGATCCATCCTGATAGGGCTCTCCAATACTGTCAGGATAGGATGCAGCAATGCCGCTCGCTAAGAAGGCAGCCACATTCATTTTTTGCCATGGCATCAGATCGGACCGAATAATTAAAGCAACTTTGGTATCGAAGAGCATAAAAGTCCCTTTCCGCTAAAAAGTATAAAGAGGTCAAGCGAAGCGAAGACCTTGTAACGTCGCACGCTCGCGTGCGACGTCCCACTTGACGTAAGAGCCTGCTGGATCTTGGCACACCGACGCTAGGGGGCATCATCGTACGTTGAGTGGGACATCGCACGCGAGCGTGCGACGCTACGGCTTCCGGCAATCGTGGTGAGGAGATCTCGCAGGAGTTGTACCTCGGAGGGCGCAAATTCACCAAGGAAATCCTCATTCATCTGATCCATTTCATGATCAAGTGGCTCCTGGAGATCGCGTCCGCGTGCGGTCAGCACAACCTGGTTGATACGACGATCCGTGGCATGCGCGTGACGCTCGATCAATCCAGCTTGCTCCAAGCGATCAAGTAGACCAGTAATCGTCGCGCTATCCAGCACGAGACGCTCACCGATCTCGGCCCCGCTCTGATCATCCCGCTCCCAGAGCACCTTAAGAAGCGCATACTGGACCGGCGTCACACCGTAGGACGCCAGACGCTTCTTGGCCGACTGCGTCACTCTCTGATAGGCTTTGCCGAGATAAAAGCTCAAACAATCCTCAATATGTTCCATAGCACCTCCTGTGCCAAGAGAGATGATCATCCCTCAGCCGATTTCTGTAACCAGAGTATAACACAGACAAGATACTTTGACAACAGTTACTTGTGTACAAGTAACTTTATCGCCAGCCACCAATGCTCACTGACGTAGTGGTCTAACCCACGTCATTGCGTCGATGCAGGAGCGGTGATGTGTCTCCCAAACAGCTCCGGTAGGCGATGGGATGACAGGTTCGCCGACGTAGCGGCGCGGCTCCGCCGTGCTGTCTGTGACTCGTACGACCACGCTCCTCATGAGGTTCCATTGAGCGATCTTCCCACCACGGATCGTCTCGTTGGCGTTGCTTCCATCAGCACATGGGACGTTTTCGTACGTCCAGTGACAGCACGGCGGAGCCGCGCCGCTACGTTGGCTGGCCTTGACGCCTGGCACGTCGCGATGATCATTGATAGAGCAGTAGCGGCGTGGACATCGGGAACCAACGGGTCATCCTGGTCGCTTGGATCACAATAATTATTTCTTTGAACAGAACATAGCTCTTGACAGATCAAGCACGAGGTTCGTATAATTCGTGGGTATTCTTAACTGATAAATAAAAGAGAAGCGTGTTTCTCAAACGATGCCTCCTGAGATCGAGATAGAGAGTAGAGAATTGTCAATGGACGACAGCTATTTGAAAAAAGTTATTCCGATTGCAGAAGCCGTGGCGGAGATGTTTGGGAAACGCTGCGAAATTGTACTCCATGATCTCACGCATCCTCAATCGTCGGTCGTGTACACGAAGAATGGACACGTCACCGGACGCAAGATCGGTCAATCATTTCATCATTTGTTCCCCAAGGTGTTAAGTTCGAGCAAGTTCAATGACGATTATTTGAGCAATTATAAAACGATTGCCAGCGATGGGCGCATCATAAAGTCATCGACGGCCCTTGTGCGCGACGAGAATAACGTCGTGATCGGAGCTTTTTGCATCAACTTCGACGTCGACGATCTGTTGAAATCGAAGCTCTTTGTGGAAGAGTTCGTGGCGATGGACGAGGTGGAGACGTTGCGCGAGGAGAAGGAGATTGTCGAGAGCGTATGGGATGTGGTGACCAATCTCATTCGTTATGCGGTAGAAGAATATCCTGTACCGATCCACGAGATGACCAAGCAAGACAAGCTCAAAATTGTTTCCTTCCTCAACGAAAAGGGCCTTTTTCTGATCAAAGGGGCCATCGACGAACTGGCCACGTCCTTAAATATCTCCAAAGTGACTATCTATGGATACCTCGACGAATTGAAATCGCTCGGCGAGACAATCTGACACAGCGCAAAATCCCTCCCTACATCTCATGCTCCCCACGCCGCAGAGCCAAACATCAGCTTTCAGATTTTTGATAAAAAAATATCTAAATTGGATAAAAAAATATTGACAATCTGCGCATTGATATTCTATACTTCGCACAAGATTATTAATAGTTCACACAAGATTATTAATAATCGGTTAACACATTGAACAAGTTGTCATAGTAGGTGTAAAATCATGCCAGAAATTTTGTGTCTTTCGACATCTGATGTGCGTCGTGTGCTTTCATTTGAGGCCGTCATGGAAGCGGTACAGCAGGCATACATGGCACATTCGCTACATACGGGACACACCTATCCTATCATTCGAGAGAAGTTCTCAGAGGATGCGGTATTTGGCGTCAAAGCTGGATATCTGGAGCAAGGGAGTGTTTTAGGATTAAAGGCCGCTGGTTTTTGGGGCAAAAACCGTGCGCACAATGAGGAGGCACATCAGGCAACGGTTCTACTGATTGATCCACAGACAGGCAAGCCCAGAGCATTTATGGATGGAAATTATATTACGACCATTCGTACGGGTGCCGCCGGTGCTGTAGCAGTTGCTCGTCTGGCAAACCAGGATGCGCGTGTCGCGGCGGTGATTGGAACCGGAGTGCAAGGAAAAATCCAAACGGAGGGTATCTTGAAGGTCCGCCCCGGCCTCAAGGAGGTCCGCTGTTTAGGGTTGACTGGACATTCGGTTGCCGCATACACGGCACAGTTTCAAGATCGTGTAGATGTGAAAGTTTGCACCAACGTGCTCGAGGCGGTTGAAGGCGCGGATATTATTGTCACGGCCACTCCGACAACCACTCCTCTACTGATGGGCACGTATCTCAAAGCGGGAGTCCACATCAATGCCATCGGTTCGGATACAAAGGGCAAGTCTGAGCTGGACGCATCGGTATTGGATCTCGCCAGCGTATTTACCGACGATCTGCACCAATCGCGCACGATCGGTGAACTCCAAAAGGATCCGCACAGAAGCGCTATCGAGATTGGCGATGTGCTGCTGGACAAGCAGATTGGCAGAGAGCACGAAGCACAGATCACGGTCTTCGACGCAACTGGCATTGCATTGCTCGACCTGGTCACGGCAGAACTGGCACTTCAGTTTGCAGCGCAGCAAGGCATTGGGAGCGTCTTACACTGGTAGCATCGTCTGCGTGAGCGCGGCGTTGACGATGGCTTTTTAATCACATGACGTATCGTTCAGCCAGCATAGCGTGCCTTGATTGTTACCCTGCGGCACCAGGAAAAGTGTCATCTACATAACAGCAAGCAGGCAGCACAGGAAAAGAGCTCCTCCTGATCTGGGCATCAGAGCGCTTTTCGCCTTTTTGTTACGGTAGATAAGACATCATGTTGAGCGACACATTTACAAGATTTGGAGGATTTACGCATGGGTAGATATGGTATTGAAGGGCGCGTCGCGCTGGTCACAGGTGGAGCACAGGGTATTGGAGGCGCGATAGCGACATTATGTGCCCAGGAAGGGGCAAAAGTCGTTATTCTCGATTACGACGAAAAGGCTCTGACGCAAACGGTTGCCAGGCTACAAGCGGAACACTATACCGTGACAGGTGTGGTAGGAGATGTATCCAAGCCGGCCGATTGCAAGCGGGCGGTCGATACTGCCATCGAGCAGTACGGACAATTGCAATTGCTCTTCCCCAACGCAGGCGTGCCCTTGATTGCCAGTATCATGGACGTCGAGCCGGAAGATGTCGATCGCGTCATCGATATCAATCTCAAGGGGATGATCTACATTTGCAAATATGCTATTCCTGCCTTGATCCAGGCGGGCGGAGGAGCTATCGTCACGACCGGCTCGGAGATGGCTTTTGCGGCTGATCCCGCCAATCCAGTCTACGACTCCTCTAAAGCGGGAGTGGTGATGCTGACGAAATCGATGGCACTCGATCTCATCAAACACAACATCCGCGTCAACTCTGTCTGTCCCGGTGTCACCAATACACCACTATTACAAAAAGAGGTAGACACAAGCCCCGATCCAAAGCTGCGAGAAGAGGAGAACAATGCCTGGGCGCCCATCGGCAGAGTGGCCGACCCAATGGAAGTTGCTCATCCGGCTTTATTTCTGGCGTCTGATATGGCTTCATTTATGGTTGGTTCAGCTGTAATGGTTGATGGCGGTTATACCGCGCAATAGATACAGCTACACATATGAGACTTTTTGTCAAATGTAGTACAACTATTAGCACATGAAGGACGAAAGCATTGGATTCAATTAATCAGATCGTTGATGATACCAATAGCTCATCAGGGATAGTCACCACTACCGATGAGAAACTTGAGAAAAATGCCGTTGGGCTCCCGGGCGCACTCGGTATGTCGTTGGCTTTCATTTCGCCGACCACAGGTGTACTGTTTATCACCACGCTGATCGCCTCACAGGCGGGCATAGCCTCCCCATTCGCTTTTATCATCGGTACGCTTGGCGTACTTCTCATGGCCTGGGTGTTAGCCATGTTCGCCCATCAGATACCGGCGGCGGGCACATTCTACACCTTCAACAGCAAAGGTATCGGACCCAAAGCCGGCTTCATGTCTGGCTGGCTGCTACTCATAGCCTACGGGCTCCAGGGTCCACTGAACGCCGCGCTCTTCGGATCTTTTTCATCGGACTTTATCTATAATCTCATTCAGGTCAGGATACCCTGGGAGATTCTATCCGTGCTGGTGATCGTGTTCGTCAGCTGGCTCGCCTATCGCAGCGTCAGCCGTTCCATCACGATCGATCTTGTCTTTGTCTGCATCGAAGTACTGATCATTGGCTTCCTTGTCGTATGGGTACTGGTCACCGGGGGTGCCGAGGGACAACATCTCAGCGCCTTTGCACCAGTCGAGCCGCTACACGGTTTTAGTGGTATCGGCCTCTCATTCGTCTACATCCTGTTCGCCTTCTTCGGCTTCGAGTCCTCGATTACCATCTCGGAGGAAACAAAAAATCCACGCCGCAACGTCCCGATTGCCTTGATCGCCTCGGTCGCGCTCACCGGCGTCTACTTTGCCATCACAACCTACGCGATTGTGATCGGATTTGGCGCATCACATGTACAGGATCTCGTCAGTAGCCAGGCTCCTCTCAGCGATATCGCCAACCGCTATTTGGGTCATGGCTATCAGATCGCGGTTGATCTGGCAGGTATCAGCGCACTGATCGCTGTTATCATCGCCGCGCATACCGCCAACTTCCGCGTACTCTTTGCCATGGGACGTGAAGGCGCGCTACCAACCAGACTGGCCAGTATGAGCAAACATCACACGCCCATCAACGCCATTCTTGCCTACTCGGTCTTCTCCATCGTGGTGACGCTCGCCGCAGGCTTGTTCTGGGGACCGGGAGTCAGCGGAGCGTTCGGATATCTGGGCTTCTGGGCCAGTCTGGGCGTGATGCCTGTCTACCTGATGGTCTGTATCGCCCTGTGGCGCTATACGCGCAAAAATGGCACCTTCTCCTGGTTTAAGCATGGTCTGGTTCCGCTCGTGACTCTGATCTTCTACATCTTCCCGATCATTACCAGCCTATATCCTTATCCAGGCATGCCGCTGGCGATGATGCCATGGTTAACGATCCTGTTTGCCGCCATCGGATTTGTTATCATTTATACCATGGGAAGGAGAGATCCACATCGTCTGGAGAAGATCGGTTCAACCGTTTTCGAAGAAAAGAGTGTTTAGCAGTGTTTAGAAAGTAGGGATGAGCAGATGACCACTAGACTACAGGATGATGTACAAAAAGCGCTGGCTGGCGAAGACCTGGAGGCGTTATCGGGCAATTTGATCAATAACGAATGGGTACGAGGAGACGGACCGTCATTCTCCGTCGTCGCGCCCTCTTCGGGAGAAGTACTGGCCGTCTTGAACGAGACGTCCGAGCAGATGACTGCGACAGCGGTGCAGGGAGTACGCCATTGGTTTGATCAGGGTCATCCACTCAGCCCCTTTCAACGCTACGAGCTCCTGCATAAAGTGTCGCAGGAGATCGCAGACAATAGCGAGATCTACGCCCGACTGATCGTTGCCGAATCGGGTAAGCCAATCAAAGACGCACGCATCGAGGCGGCGCGAGCGGCGCAAACATTCCGTCTGGCCAGCGAAGAGGCCAAACGCATCCACGGAGAGGAGGTCCCGCTGGCCGGGACCCCTGGCTCCGAGGGACGCCTTGGCATGACGATCCGCGTCCCACTCGGGGTGGTCTGTGCCATCACCCCATTTAATTCTCCACTGAACCAGATGAATCACAAGGTGCCAACAGGATTGGCAGCGGGCAACGGCGTGATCGTCAAGCCACCCGAAATAACGCCGCTCAGCGCCATTCGACTGATGAGGTCGCTCCAAAATGCTGGACTCCCATCCGGTGCACTCAATATGGTGCAAGGACGTGGCGAGGTCGTCGGCGAGTGGCTACTGGACAATCAGTTGATCAACGCCTACTCGTTTACCGGCAGCGCCGCCGTTGGAGCCAGAATTCATCGCAAGGCCGGACTCAGGAAGACGTTGCTTGAACTGGGCTCGAACTCATCCGTGATCGTGCATAAAGACGCCGATATCGAACTGGCCAGCCGCTTGATCGCCAAAGCGGGCAACGTCTACGCCGGACAGATATGTATCTCGGTGCAACGCGTCTACGTGCATAAGGACATTTATGACCGCTTTAAAGAAGCGCTCTCGCATGAGATTCAAAAAATTGTCGTCGGCGATCCGAGCGACGAAGAGACCGATATCGGACCGATGATCAGCGCCGAGGCGGCCGAACGTGCGGCCTCCTGGGTCCATGACGCCGTCCAGCAAGGTGCCAAAATCGTCGCCGGAGGTACACACGATGGTCCCTGGTTCCAGCCAACGGTGGTCGAAAACGTCACTCCCGACATGTTCATCGTCTGTCGAGAAGTGTTTGCTCCCATCATGAACCTGATTCCCTATGAGCAGCTTGAGGACGCTATCACGCAGGCCAACACAAGCATCTATGGACTGCAAGCCGGCGTCTTTACGCAAGATCTCGACGTCGCATTCTACGCCGCCAAAAAGCTAGAGGTCGGAGGCGTCATCATCAACGACACATCAAACTACCGCATCGATCAGATGCCCTATGGAGGCGTCAAGCAAAGCGGAATGGGCCGAGAAGGCGTCAAATATGCCATCGACGAAATGACGGAGTCCAGACTCATCGTATTGAATCTGCGCTCCCCATTTTAAGCCCAAGACATCCTTCGCCCTCATAGCCAACGCTCGCCGACGTAGCGCCGTGGTCTTGTGCCCGGCGGCCACGTGACGTACGTAACGTTGGTTTTCGTCACCCAATGCTGCGAATCGACGAGGAACGTTTTCGTACGTGAACTGGCCGCCGGGCACAAGACCACGGCGCTACGTCGGGTTTCATACCTCTGCGGTGGAAGAGATCCACAACTCAACGTAGAACGTGTATACCTGGAACAAAGGATCATTTATTTGGAAGGTATTAAATCTGCCCTGATGCTTGGATGAAAATAACAGGAGGTTACATATGCATGTCGATGAATTAGATACTCCGGCTGTGGTCATCGATGACACGATCGCGACAGCGAATCTACAGCGGATGCAGGCGCTGGCGGACCAACATGGAGCCGTCCTGCGTCCACACATCAAGACCCATAAGAGCGCCTATTGGGCAAAAAAGCAGATCGAGCTGGGTGCCGTGGGGATTACGGTGGCCAAGTTGAGCGAGGCGGAAGTGCTGGCTCAGGAGGGGATCGCGAATATCTACATGGCCTATCCCCTGATCGGGAAAGCGAAAATTGCTCGCCTGCGCACCTTGCTCACAACGTCGAAGGGATACTTTCGCTTTACAGTGGACAGCGAGACCGGTATCGACGCGCTGGCCGAGGCTGTATCCTCCCTCGACCGCACGCTTGATTTCATGATCGAAGTTGATAGCGGCATGCATCGCTGCGGAGTGATGTCGCCTGCCGATGCGGTACGGCTCGCGGAATATTCGCGTCGGTACGCCGAACTGCATCTGGTCGGGATCATGACCCATGCCGGTCACGCTCACGATACGACCAATGAGGCCACGATAAGAGATATCTCGAAAAGAGAGACGCATATCATGCTGGAGACGGCACAGGCTCTGCAAGCTGCTGGCTTCGCCATCACGGTGATCAGCGCGGGATCGACCATCACCAGCCAGGATGCGCTACTCGTCCCCGGCCTGACCGAGATCCGTCCGGGGACCTACATCTTCAACGATCTGCGCACCGAAGAGCTGCATCGCTGCGAAATGTCCGACATCGCCGCCACCATTATTGCCACCGTCGTCAGCCGTCCCACGCCCGAGCGGCTCGTCCTCGACGCCGGCTCTAAGACGCTCACGCCGACCCGCGATGATCGTTTCGGCTACGGGATCGTCCCCGCTTATCCAGATCTGCGCATCGCCAGATTATCCGAAGAACACGGCGTCTGCGAGGTAGAGGCGACAAATCCGCTCAAAATTGGCGATCGGGTCGAGATCATGCCCGTTCACATCTGCGTGATCATGAATATGTGCCGGGAGACATATCTCCGACACGGAGACCAGATCCTACATCCCATCGCCGTCGAAGCCCATCTGAGAAACAGGTGAGCGAGCATGTTATATGTGGGCGACCAGGGCCGCGGATTTTTGCCAGGCCTGGAAGCCACCGCTCAGGCTAAAGATGTTGGTACGTCCGTGGGCTTCGAGCAGGCTCGCTCCGATGGCCGAGCGCGTTCCTCCCTGGCAGAGCACGACAACTGGTCGGTCAGTTGGTATCTCGCTCATACGCTGCACGAGGTTTCCCAGGGGAATATTGTGGCTGCCTGGGATAAACCCATGGGCATATTCATCTGTGGCACGAACATCAACAATTGTAGCAGCATCCTGTTGCAGTAATGTCTGTACATGAGGCACATCGATAGGCGAGCTTTGAGCGAAAGCATTTCCTTTACGTTGCCAGGCGCTGATATCTTCACGTGTCCAGAAGCCTGTGATGTCATCCAGGCCGATAAAGCGCAGCTGGCGAGCAGCCTCATCGACTTCTGAGGCGTCCCCGATCAGTAGAAACGGTTGATCGTAGGGGATAAGCCATCCCGACCAGGTGAGAAAGGGTCCAGTAATAGGGAGTGTGATCGTTCCCGGAACGTGTTCGGCGGCATATTCGTCGGCCGGGCGTAGATCGATGATCATGGTTTCAGAGGACCGATAGGTATCCAATTGATCAAGCGGCAGGCGGCTCGGCTGGATACGCGGATGCAGTAACGTGGGGCTATCCCGATTAATGCGTTTCATGACGGCGAAATAATGGGGCGGTTCCGGTTGTCCAGCCAGGACAGCGTCGACAAAGCTTTCTTGATCTCTCAACTCGAAGGCCCAGTTAAAACGCCTCTCATATCCAAGCGTGCTCTGCGGGACAGCTCCCAGCGCCCGACCACAGGGACTTCCAGCTCCATGGCCAGGCCAGATCTGGAGATAATCAGGGAGAACGCGGAAGCGTTGTAACGTCTGGAAGAGACTCCTGGCTGCATCCTCCTTATTCCCTGCGACACCTACCACTTTCTCCAGCAGATCAGGACGGCCAACATCGCCCACAAACAAGAAATCGCCGGTACAGATACCCATCGGCTCATTGGCCTCAGACGTATCCGTGATCAAGAACACCACGTGCTCGGGAGTATGTCCGGGGGTAGCAAGCACGTCCAGCTGGATATGTCCAACCATGAACTGATCACCGTTGTAGAGCGGAATCGCTCCGGCCTCCTGACTATACTGATAACTCCATTCATCTGGCCCTTCGTTAGAGAGATACAGGTCGGCACCGGTCCGCAGGGCAAGCTCATAGGCCCCGGATACAAAGTCCGCGTGGATATGCGTTTCAGTGACGGCAACGATCTGTAAGCCTTCACGTGCGGCGGCCTCGATATAATAATCGACGTCCCGATGAGGATCAATCACCACAGCTTCTTTGGTCTTGGAGCAGCCAATCAGATAGCTGGCCTGAGAGAGTTGTGCTTGATATAATCTTTGTAAAATCATGGTACAGACCTCTTTTTTTTATCGCATAGATAGACCTACACATTTGTTGTTTATAAATCTTTTTATCCTACGGGGTGACATAACATAAAGGCGCGTATACAAAAATGAAAGCAGAGATACAAGCCCTGATCAGGCTTGCTCCCTGCTTCCGAAAGTTAAGCGCGGCGTTTTTTCTTGCGCGTCTGAGGAACATTGCGTACCGGTGTTGTATAGTTCTCCAAAGCCTCGATCATGCCATCGTCGAGACGCATACGCACATCGGCAATATTGGCGGCGCCCGCATCGTGGGTCACGACGAGGACAGTCCTGCCCTGCTCCGCAAGCGATTTGAGCAGTTGAATGATCAGCTTCCCGTTCTTGGAGTCCAGATTTCCGGTGGGCTCGTCGGCGAGGATCACCTTGGGATCGTTCGCCAGGGCGCGTGCGATGGCGACGCGCTGCTTCTGTCCACCGGATAGCTTGCCCGGCTTGTGATTGTGTCGATCTTCGTTGATGCCGACCTGGATCAGGAGGTTTTTCGCCTTTTCCGCCATGGCCCGATGCGATTGATGCCCGGCTAATTGCATCGGCAGAATGACGTTCTCAAGCGCGCTCAGATTAGGGATCAGGTGGAACGACTGAAAGACAAAGCCGAGCTTCTGACGGCGGAATAGATGCTCCTGACGCGGCGAGAGCCGACGGACATCGACGCCATCAACGATCAGCTCGCCAGATGTAGCTTTATCCAGACCGCCCAATATATACAGCAGCGTCGATTTTCCGCAACCGCTTGGACCCATAATCGTGATAAATTGGCCTTCTGTAAAGGTAAAGCTGACGTTGTTGACGGCTTTGACGGTTTCTCCCAGTGACTTGAAATACTTGCTCAGTCCCTCGGCATGAATCGTGACCTTCTTCTCGTTGGCTTCAGCCGCTGGACGAAAATTCCCTTCAGGCACTGTCTGAGCGGTCACAACTGGTCCGCTCGACACAGATGGCTGAGTTGACTGCTGTTCACCTGTCTCCAGATCGTCCTGCTCATCGGCAGAGGTTTCTTCTTGCTCAATCGGCGAGAGTTCTGCATCCATGTTCTTCTATCCTTTGCAATGCTGCTGCGATTAGTTGCCTTTTCTGAGGACAACGGCAGGCTTGATACGCGCTACATACCAGGCCGGGATGACGCTCGTAAGGACCGCTAAAGCAATGCCGAATCCTACGATGATCAGGACGGTCTCCAGGTTCAGAGTGGCCGAGGCGATATGGACGTTGGTGAGCGTCGTTGATGCTCGATTAAAGAAGCCTCCGCCGAAACCACGTCCGCCGCCACCTGTCGCAGTTGCGGTCCCTGTACCACCGCCGCCGCCTCCGCCACCACCAAATCCGTTGAAGGTGCGACCACCTAAGGCAGCCGTGCTGGCATTAGTCGTAGCGCTCGTAGTATTCACATTAAACTTATCCGAGATCATCGGCCCGAAGGCAGCCAGTAGAATGATCCCGATGATGGCTCCCAGCGCACTCATGGCGAGAACTTCTCCCCAGAACTGTCTGATCACCTGCCAGTGCGATGCTCCGATCGCCTTCAAGATGCCGATCTCACTGGTGCGCTCCCGCACCACGATGAAGACGGCGAAGATGATCACAACAACCGCCACGACGACGGAGACGATCAGTGCCAGATAGATGCTGTTCTGTGCCACACTGAGGGCGCTAAAGGTGCTCTGATAGGTGTCTGCAGAAGTCACCACATCGTATTTCGAGCCCAGCGTCGTCTTTAATTTAGCCGCCGCCGTATTCACCTCATCATAGGTCGTCGCGTAGGCCGTGATGGAGTCGACACCATTGACTGAGTACAGGCTTTGCGCCACGCTCAAGGGGATCACAATCGTATTCCCCGCAATTTGATCGGCGGTGCCGGTCGTGCCGGTCGTATACAAAGCCACCAGCTTGAAGGTTTTGCCCTTGATCGTAAAGGTCGAGCCAACTTTGAGCTTATTGGTATTCGCCAATGTTTGACTCATCATCGCCACATAGTCGCTTGATCCATTGGTTAGAAAGCTCGTTCCAGAGACGATCTTCGGCGTACTTCCTGTCCCCAGGGAGTAATGCGTCGCTCCATTTGAGATGCCATAGACCGTGGGCGACAGGGTGATCTTGTTACCATTGGGGGCTGTGATCGAGCCAGCAGTCAACTTACCGTCAGTATCCGTCTGGCGAACCGTCTCCTCCGTACTGGTGATACCAGCCGTCTTGCTGACCGTCGTCACGACCGATGTGGGGATAGGGGTCGTCGTGATGTTGCCAAAACCACCAGTATTCCTAGGCGGTGTCGTCGCGCCAGGAGTGCCGGTACCACCACGGTTACGACCCGTCCCGGTGCTGGGAGTCCCAGTACCACCAGTCCCCGTGCCTCCACCGCCGTTGGCTCCATTGCCACCAAAAGTGCCACCAAATTGGCCGGCATTGTTCTCCGCGTAGTTGATGGTGATCGATGTCCCCACTTGCGCGTGGACGCTGGCAATCTCCTGCTGCGCACTGTTGTTCAAACTCGTCATTGCCGCTACAAACATCAGGCTTGCTCCCAGCAGAACAACGACCAGAACCAGGCGAACGGGATTGCGCAGCACATTCGCCATGCCACGTAAAATGATACCCATAGAAATAAATAGCTCCTTCTGAAAAGTAGAGATCTGTTGACAGGTATATAGTTGATAAATTTTAAACAGTTCCTGGCGAGTAGATCAAAATACCTTTTGATGCCAGTATAGAGGAGCAAGATCAAATATCTATCAGGGGGTTGTAAAAAAAGTGTGTGCTCATTATCAAGAGAACTGAAAAAATAACCTCATCCCTACCATAACACACGAATCGTTAAGGATGAGTCAAGACACGAAAGGGCACATCCGCATAATGTCTCCATTATCCAATCGCACAGAGCGCGAAAAGTAAAGGATATGCTACACGCCCACATAGGACATCAATGTGCCACCGGCAAGCAAAAAGATGATACTGAAGAAAGGAAAAGATAAGATAATAAGGTTGCTTTTCGCAAACGGTTGCTCAAGCTCCAAAGCCAGGCAGTGAAAAGAACCGAGCAGAACCATAAGCGATCCAACAAGCTCAACGCCCTTATCCGAATAAATGAAGCCTGTCCATTGCACATAAAAGATAGAGAGAAACAAAACGAGGAAAGGAATGTGAGGCAAAAAGATCTGCATAAAGAAATGTGGCAGACGAAACCGTTGCAGGCAGTAGTACAAAAGATAGATAAAAAGATACAGATTCATCACAAGGCTAAGTGCATCAATAAGCCAAAAGCAAAATCTTATCATATCGTTCACCGCTTCTGCCACGGCTTGACAGGCTTGCGCTGCTTACGCACATGTCGGCGTTGATAACGCAGGCTGCCTTGCGGACGTGGATCTTCCAGTTCAATGTTGAAGCGCACACCTCGAAACTGATTGTACGTGGTAGCGCCATCGCGGAAACGCGGCCCCACATCAATGACATTTCTGCCCTGGCGAGTTGACGTTTTTCGGCCTCTGATTGTGAAAACTATCCACAAGAGCGGAACCGTAGCCACACCCAGCACGCTCAGAATCGTTATCAGTACCATCATAGCGAACGTACAACCCCTTTCTTGCCTCTAGTCCAACAGGGGATCACACAAAAATACACTTCCAACAAGGAAGACGTAAATACTGTATATCTATCAAAACGCTCTCTATTCATAATCTCCAGGCCAATAGATTTCCCTCTCTGTGGAGTTGAATGATCTCGCAGGCTATACGCGACATGTTGGCACCCAGAGCCTCTCTCTCAGGAAAACACCCAGAAGTGGTCTTGAGCGCTATGTGACCTCACAGGGGCGTAAAACCCATAGGTGCGAACGTAAGCGAGCTCAGAGAAAAAGAGCTCCACGCGTTGATAAAATGTGTCTTTTAAATCAGTATTGATTGAAAAACCGCAAATGTAGCACAGGGGTTTTACGCCCCTGTGAGGTGCCATAGCGCAAAAGATCCCCTATTGATCATATTTCCAGGGAGGCTCTGTAAGCTGAACATGATACATAAGTGGCATGGGCACCTCACAGGGGCGTAAAACCCCTTTGAGGTGCCATAGCGCAAAAGATCCTCTATTGATCATATTACCAGGGAGGCTCTGTAAGCTGAACACGATACATAAGTGACATGGGCACCTCACAGGGGCGTAAAACCCCTGTGCTACATTTGCGGTACGTCAAGACATAAGTGTGATTCATGCCACACAATTGTTGAAGAAAAGATCGTGATCGCTTACATTGGATCACCGGGTATAGTTATCTAGACCGATTTCGCTAACAGAGTCATGAATGCAGGGGTACCCGCGTTGCGAGTTGAAAAATATGGATGCTTCGTCCTCGGAAGCAAAAAGAGCCGACAGTGCACCATCAGGAATAAATAATTTATCCTCTATATATCAAGTTCTTTAATGATTTTCGCAATCCCTCGCACGATATCGGTGAAAGCGGCATCGCGATCCTTCCACGACGTCACGGGCTTGGCATTCTTCGGCAAGGCCTGCAAATCTGCGAAGGGAGCTATCTGCCAGTAGCAGGGACGCAAGATAATCGGGATCACCCTGGCCTCGCCAGATGCATGCCGTTTGAGCGCTTCGGCCACCTCGACATTAAAGCAATAATCGGACGCCAGAAACGAGCTGCTGATCAACAGCAAAATAATCCGAGCCGAGCGTAAGTGATTGTGTATCTCATCCGACCACTGCGCACCGGCGCTGATGTTACGATCATGCCAGCCACTGATCAGATTTTGCCGCTGGAGCAGAATCAGATGGTCGTCAAGTTGATCACGAAGATTTTCATCTTCATGGGTATAGGAATAGAAGAGTTCGAGGGGTTGATGCGTCATTTTATCAGCACTCCTTGCAAGCCTAAAAGCGGCTTAAATGAATCACATGCCATGCATGCTATCAGTATAACGGATGAGAGCCGAGATATTTATATTCAAACTGTTAAAAGTAAGCGGATCAGACCATAGTTTTTCGTCAATATGGGCATCGATGGTATAATTGAAGTGATACCGTCATTGCTAACAAAACAAAGGAATACTATTTTATGAAACGCTTACGCTCTATTTTCAGTATTGCGATCCTTTTGGCTTGTCTGCTATTTTCAGCGCCTTACGCGGCATCGGCGGCAAGCATGGACAAGCAAGCGGCTGCGGACGATCCTCCGATCGCCACCTGCACGCCTGGAAATTATCATCACATGGACAGCAAAATGATCGTTGATATGACCTCGCGGGCTCCGCTCGGCTATGTGGAGATTGAGGCCGATGGCTGTGGCTGGGTCTGGGCTCATGCCATGTCTTCATATGTACCAGGAAATGGCAACATCAACCATCTTGAGCTGCGCTACGCCTCGACCGGCAATCTCATCTCAGCCGCGCAATTCAACGGCTCCAATTACAATGCCACGATCCATTTTCAAACCAACGGAGCCTGTGTCTACGCCATTGGCGTGATCCAGGTTGGATATCCACCCTACTGGGGCAGGCAGCCAACCGCGTGTACCTACGGCTACTAAGCTGCTCGGCCCCGCCAGGCATCACGCTTAGAGCCAGCCTTGATGGCGGAAGCGCCAGATGATGGCAATGCTTACACAAACGATACTGCCAACCATCAGAAGAAAGCCGACGGTATGCGTGAGGATAGGGATGTCCTCAATATTGTAGGTGCTGAAAAAGGTGAGGATGACTGTGGCTGGCAGCAGGATAGTTGAGACCATGGTTAGAATCTTCATGATGCTGTTGGTGCGATGCGAGACGTGCGAGACATAGATATCAAAGATGCCATTGACCGATTCTTTGGCGGCCATCAAGCTATCGATTAAGCGATTGAGCCGCGCTTCGAGGTCGCGATAATAGAGCAGCACGTTATGCTCAGCAACGTAGTGAAAATCTGGTCGCTGGAAGACGGAGAAGACTGAGCGATGCTGGGCGGCGACCTGACTTAGTGCAAAGGCATAGCGCTTGAAATGCAGCAGATCGGTCAGAAAGCTATCGGTCGGATCGATCAGGGCACGCTCTTCCATGCGCTCAATCTGCTCCTGGATGCGCACATTCAGCTCCTCATAGTAGGCCAACAGTTCGTCGAGCACAATGTAGAGCAGAAAGGTCGATTCGATCGCGCTCTTCTCGACGTGCAAGGAGAGTCGCGCCAGAATTCTATCGGCAAAGGACAGCGGATCTTGATGGGCGGTCAATAAGAAATGATCCCCCACGATCAGACTCAACTGGTGTGCGCGGACACGGTAGGTCGGACGCGTTTCAAGCTGCGGAATGATGGCCGTGACAAAAAAATGATCGTCAAAGACATCCAGACGCGGACTCCCGCTCCCCGTGAGGATCATCTGGACTGCGCTGGCATCGATCTTTAAGACTTCCGCCAACAACTGCAAATCCTCCGCCACCGGCCTGGAAAGATCGATCCAGAGATAATTCTCTTCATCGGTAATCAGCTCAGGCAACAACTCAACTGCCAGATTTTGTGGCTTCTCGGTCCCATGAAACACATAGCCCATAAACGTAGTCAGTTGCTGCGCCTCCGCCTGCGCACCCATCATCCCCTTATCAAATGCGAGCACATCCGACATCAACGTCGTCGTCGTCGTGCCAGGCGTATATCCTCCCGCGATCGTCGTCTGCGTGCGAGCCTTTTTATATCGGACCGGCAAGCGGGATAATCTTGTCAAAAGTCGACTGCGGTTGCGACGTTCCTTCATAGCTTCAGTTTCCACTCGCTCATCATTTATTTGCATTATTCCCTTTTTCTTGGAACTATAAGAAAACCCAATCGAGAAAGCCTCAAGTATAGTACGTTGGAAGCCGGGAAAACATCGACAAATCCCCACCGCTCCACATGCGAGCCTCCTTTTGGTCCTCGATAGCACGCTGTGATACGATAATAATGACGATGATACTAAATGAAGCTATGTATGTAGAAGAGAAAGGATGGTTTTTTCTTTATGGCAGACTTAAGTAATCCAAAAGTTCAAAAAATACTGCAATCCAAAGCATTTGCACATCTCGCCACCATCGGAGTTGACGGAGATCCACAATCCTCCCCGATGTGGTTTATCTGGGATGGTGAGCATATCAAGTTCACACATACCACCACGCGCAAAAAATATCAGAATATCAAGCGTGATCCCCGTGTCGCCATCTCGATCACCGACTCCGATGATCCCTACATCTACGCCGAATTTCGTGGCACCGTCGAGCGCATCGAGGAAGATCCAACTGGAGCCTTCTACGATACACTGGCCAAACATTATGGCGCTCCCTGGGGCTATGCGGGCGATCCACGCGTCATCTTATACATCAAGATTCTACATGTCGTCGGACAAGGCTTGTAAAGTACCACAGACATCCGAAGTGAGCTATCGGCTCACTTCGCAATTCGCTTGATCGCCAACGTAGCACCGTGGTCTTGTGCCCAATACACTTCAGTTAGCCAATAGCTCTCTTGGCACTTGCCACAAATGCTCGCCAACGTAGCGCCGTGGTCTTGTGCCCGGCGACCAGTTCACGTACGAAAACGTCCAATATCAGGCTCTGTATACACAATTGCCTGTCATTTTGGACAAGAAGAACAGGCAGAATGATCGTGCGATGAAGATCTTTCTCTTCTTTCGACATTGAGCAACAAAATTGAACGTTACGTACGTCACGAGTCCGCCGGATACGTCGCAATCAAGAATAACAGGCAAAACGATCTTCGTAGCATGATCTCTCTTCTTTCGGCATCGAGTGGCAAAGGCAAACGTTACGTACGTCACGAGTCCGCCGGGCACAAGACCACGGCGCTACGTCTGCTTGCTCTCTTCAGGGAAGCCATTATGAGCTCCCCTATTCTACGTTCAATTTCATATGTATAAGAGATATAGAGCGCTGACGAAGATGTATTTTTGGTCGCGCTCTATATAATTATTCTGAAATAGCATAATAAGTTACTGCCTGCCCTCATAAACATCAGTACTTTTTGAAATTCAGTTATTCATGCTTTTCATGTTCTTTTGGGATGACAAGATAGCGGAAGAAGGCATTGTAATGATACATCAATCGAAACAGCGTATAAAACATCGGACACCTCAGCGCCCCTGGCTCTGTCTATTGGCACTCTGCATCCTGTTGCTAGGAGGTCAGTTCCTTACCTTTGCTCCAAGGAGTTCTAGCGTACAGGCGGCCGCGACACCCAAAATGTTGAAAGGCGCTGCATATCCGATCCAGACCAGGCCAGCTCCAGCCGTTATCCATACACCCATGCGTAGAAACGATGGCGGCATCGATGCCGCCGTGAGTATGACAGCACCCAATGCAAATTATACGGTCGGCGCTACCGTTACGTACTCAGTGGCAGTATCAACAATCGCACTAACAGATACAATTTCATCCAGTACTTCGATCGATATCACCGTGCTGTTACCGCTTGGACTCACCAACGTAGCAGTTAGCGGCTCAAGTTGGACCCTCAATTCGTCGGCTGCGACCAGCCCCTCATTAGTCACGGCATCGTACACAGGCACGTATCCAATTCCCGCGTCGACCACACTACCGGTCATAACGATCACCGGAATTGTGGCCGTCTCTGCCGGTACGTCGTACACCAGCACTGCCAGTCTGGCGGTCCCTGGAGATATCAACAGCGCAAATAACACATCGACATACACATTTACGATCGGACCACAGACTCCGACAGCGACGCCAAGTCCCACGCCCACACCCGTTGGGATTGATCCAGCTATCCTGATCTCGATACCACAGGCATCTTATGCCATCGGTGCTACAGTCACGTACAGCACCATCGTCGGGATAGTCACCTCGAACTCAGATCCGATCACAGCAGGAACCCCAATCACGATTACAATTCCATTACCGGTTGGCCTGACAGGTATCACCGTCGGTAGTGGGAACACCTGGTCGGTACACGCATCGTCAATGGCAAGCCCTTCGTTAGTCACAGCCACATATGAAGGCACCTACCCGATTGTATATCCAACCGTGCTACCAGCGATGGTAATCACAGGGATCGTCAGTGCATCTGCGGGCAGCACATACTCCACCACAGCGAACTTAACCGTCCCCGGAGACAACGACCTCTCAAATAATACCTCGACAGCTACATTCACAATCGGGACCACAACACCCACAACGACAGCATCTCCCACCAGCACTGCGTCCCCGACCGGAACTCCTACCACCGTTGCAGCTCCTACCAGCACGCCTACCGCCATTGCATCCCTGACCCCTACGCCTAATCTGGCGCTCGATGGTCAAACCACGGCCTCCTCAACACTACCGGGATCATCATCGGCCAATGCCGTCGATGGGAACCCTGCCACCAGCTGGTCATCGGGAGAGGGTGGTGGACCTCAATGGCTGCAAGTCGATCTGGGGAGCATCCAGGCAATCAACGAAGTAAAACTGCTGTGGGGAGCAGCCTATGCCTCGGCCTATCAGATCCAGATTTCCAATGACGGCACAAACTGGACAACGATCTCCAATCAGACAGGAAGAAGCGGTGGCACCGACGACTTAACGGGTCTGAGTGGATCTGGTCGCTACCTGCGTGTCTACGCCACAGCATATCCCGGACTCAATATTACGCTCGACGAGCTTGAAGTATTCGGGCCAGCCGCCGCAAAACCCAATCTCTACACAGCCATCAGTCATGCAGGAGGAGCAGTCTTCTCGGTTGGACAGACCATCAATTATACGATCACCACCTCCAATCCGGCTGGAGGCGTCGCGGAAAATCAGATCGTGACGACAACCGATCTGCTTCCCATCGGCCTGACTAACATTGTGGTGACCGGAGACAACTGGCTAATCACCAACAACAACACAATCAGTCCCACCATCATCAGCGCCGTCTATACGGGAGCCTATCCCATCGCAGCCGGCACAACCCTGCCACCTCTCTACATCAGAGGCACATTGACCAATGAAGCCGTCCCAAGCTTTACCAATCAGGCATCGTCGAGCTCGGTTGATGATCCCAACACCGCCATCGACACCATCACCGTACTGCCAGCCACAGCGCTCGCAGCTTCCGACCTGACGATCACACAGATGCACCTGGGCAGCGATCCCTTCAAAGTCGGGCACAAAGTTACCTACATTCTGACCGTCTCCAACGCGCTCAATACGTCAGGCGGAGCCTATCCCATCAACGTCACCGAAGACCTACCCGCTGGCTTGAAGGATATCCAGGTGCGAGGAATTGGCTGGAGCTTTGTATTCAATGAGATCGTCAGCCCTACGCTGATCTCCGCTCACTATCTCGACACGTCCGCACTGGCCGCAAAGGCGTCGCTACCATCGATCATCGTTACCGGCACCCTAACGGACGACGCGGTCCCAACATACATGACAACAGCTATCGTCCATACAATTAACGATGCCGACACGAGCAACAATCGGGACGTCAATGTGATCGATGTTGAAAAAGACCATCACGACGATCGACAGGACACTAATCATAGTGACCAGAGCGAAAGCCCCAGCAGCGCGACGAGTGGAAGCTCATCATCGTCATCATCATCCAGCGGTAGCAACTATCCCGGACTCCCGCTGACGGGAGGCAATCCAGGCGAAGCAACAGCGCGTATTCACGCCTGATCACACCAGAGATCAACCTTCCCTAAAAAGTGGATCATGAAAAGATAGCGAAATAACATAAAAAGATGATTCTTGGTGACTATCTGTATAATTAAACTGAAATAGCATCGCACAGAAGAGAATCGATTACGTTGATAATCGATTCTCTTCTCCTGATTGTTCGTGCTTTTCATATTTTACTTATGATGACAGATAATGGAAGAAGGTAGTACAATGATAGACCAATTTCAGCAGCCAACAAGGCTTCGCACACCCTACAATACATGGCTGCGCGTAACCCTACTCTGCATATTTCTATTTGGTAGTCAACTCCTGATGCTTGCGCCAAAAAATTCCAGTGCTCATGCTGCCGCAACCTCCAAACGGCTTCAGACGGCACAGCAGAACATACCCATGAAGCAACTGCCCATTATAAAAAAGACGCACGCCAATGGAGACGCCCCGGGTGTGGATGCCACGATCACCAACACAGCGCAGTATGCATCTTATACGATTGGAGACACGGTCTTTTACAGCCTTATAGTATCGACAACACCTTCCTCCACCCCCATTACTACTGGTGCAACGGTTGAGGTTACGGACCCGTTACCGCTTGGTCTCACAAATGTCACCGTCAACGGAGGTGCCAGTTGGGCCGTCAACACATCGACCACCACAAGCCCATCATTAATTACAGCATCCTATATCGGCACCTTTCCCATCGGCACAGAAACCATACTGCCAACCATAACAGTCGCCGGCACCCTGGCATCGACGGCCGGACCTA
Organism: Dictyobacter sp. Z7_2; assembly: GCF_057551105.1. Classification (NCBI taxonomy): domain Bacteria; kingdom Bacillati; phylum Chloroflexota; class Ktedonobacteria; order Ktedonobacterales; family Dictyobacteraceae; genus Dictyobacter; species Dictyobacter sp. Z7_2. The sequence goes on along the minus strand of NZ_BAAJPE010000002.1, from coordinate 4,871,990 downwards.
ACTTCTCAAATACGACTGGCGCCTCCTATACAACGACCGCCACAGTCACTACTACAGGTGATACGAACAGCACAAATGATGCCTCGACATATACATTTGCTGTCGTGACACCTACACCTACAGTGACATCGACATCTACACCTACAGTGACATCGACATCTACAGTGACACCAACGCCTACAGTGACTCCTATACCAACAAATCTGGCACTGGATACTCCAGCAACTGCCTCCTCTGTACTACTGGGCTCAGTAGCAGAAAATGCAGTCGATGGGAACCCTGCCACCAGTTGGTCATCGGCGGCCGGAAGTGGACCTCCTCAATGGGTAGAAGCCGACCTGGGAAGTATTAAAGCCATCGACGAAGTACAACTACTCTGGGGCGCCAACTTCGCGACAGCTTACCAGATCCAGACCTCTAACGACGGCGTCACCTGGACAACCATCTATAGCACGACCACAGGAGCCGGAGAATCCCAGGATCTTACAGGCCTCACAGGATTCGCCCACTATCTACGCATGTACGCCACAGCGTTTGCTGGACCCTATATCACGCTCAACGAGCTTGAAGCATTTGGACCAGCGATAGCCAAACCCAACCTGTATACAGTCATCAACCACAGTGGTGGAAACGTCTTCTCGGTCGGACAAACCATCAACTACACCATCACCACCACCAATCTGGCCGGAAGCACGCCCGAAAATCAGACCGTGACCACCACCGATACCCTACCAATCGGCCTGACCAATATCGTAGCCACAGGAGCTGGCTGGCAGATCACAAACACCAGTGCCATCAGCCCGGCAGTCATCACCGCCGTCTACACAGGCACCTATCCCATCGCCGCCGCCACGGCCCTACCGCCATTGTTCATCAGTGGCACCTTAACCACAGACGCCATCCCCACCTTTACCAATCAAGCCACAACCACCTCAATCGACGATCCCAACATCGCCGTTGATAGCATCACCGTACTCCCTGCGGTTAACACAATCCCTGTGACAGCTACTTATCCCGATCTGATGATCACCCAAATGCATCTGGGTAGCGATCCCTTCAAAGTCGGTCAACGGATCACCTATGTCCTGACCGTTTCAAATGCACGCGCAGCTCAAAGTGCCAGCAATCCCATCAGCGTCACCGAGGCACTGCCCGCTGGCCTGGCAGACATCCAGGTGCGCGGCCTGGGATGGAACATCGCAGCCAACTCCATGAATGTCTATACCTTTCCGCATAGTAGCCCGACCCTCATCACAGCCAACCGCATCAACGCCGCACCGCTGGCTCCAGGAGGGTCCCTACCGTCAATCTTCATCAGCGGCATCGTCACCAACGCCGCCGGACCAGACCTGGTGACAATAGCAACCGTCACAACTCTCAATGACATCAATACGAACAACAACCGCTCCGTCGATGTCGTCGATGTGAAGGAAGGCCATCATCAGGACCAGCATGATCAGCATGACCATCACCACCATCATCAAAACCATCATCAAGGGAGGCATAGAGACCAGTAGAGCACGATAATGAGACCAAAGAGAGCTATCCGCCGCAGATTTGTGCAGCGAATGGCTCTCTTCTTTTTTATTGGGAAGGTTGCGGAATCGTATGAAAGTGATCAACAAGCCATACCGATTCAAAGCCGACTTCGTCGGCAGTCTGAGCGATCCGCGTCATCGCCTCATAGGCTGCACCAGGATCTTTGATGCTGACCAGATCCATCATCCAGCCTTGTGGCAAAGATACACCAAATTTTAAGGCCATAAAAAACCTACCTTCATCTCTCTTAACATATTCATTCATTAAACGTCCGTTGAACAAACGATATCATATAACTCAAAGAGATGTCAAACCAATAGCGCTCAAGGTCCTCATCAGTGTTGATGTGACAGTGTGGGGAGATCCGCAAGATCTACACCGAGCCATGTTATCAAAAAGGTTAAATAACTCTTAGTATTACTGCTTTCCTCACAATTTTAATGCTACATTTATACATTCACTTATCTATTGATTTATAATTACACAAGCATCACACCTTGCTTGCCTATTTTGACCATCAGGGATCAACCACCCCTGCCACTTATTTTCTATCATCGTATACACATCAACCAATGGATGTGACGAAAGGGTTCATACATGAGGTTCTTCCGCTGGATCTTTGGCAATCGGCAAGAGATCCAGGATACCGCGATCAATCAGGAATATGAGGCGCCTAATTCTACAATAGAACATAGCGATGATAGCCGTCGTCGTCGCAACGATATTCCCTATTTACTCCCAAAGGACATCGAAGAAGGTTCTCGTTTAAATCTCCAGCACTATTTATTACGCTATGCGATAAAAAGCAATTTTTTGGCTCCCGTTGAAGAGCCGATCCAGCAGATCCTGGATGTGGGAAGCGGCACCGGCATCTGGGGTCATGAGATTGCACGACAATTCCCCTCCGCACGTGTTTTCGGTCTAGATCTCGAACCGCCTCAGACGCTCTCATTAGCGGCATCGGTCACATCGTCGCCGCCCAACTATCACTTCGTCGAGGGCAACGTCTTACAGGGACTCCCATTTCCCGATCGGACCTTTAATTTAACACATCAACGTATGCTGGTCCTGGCACTTCCGTCCAAGGAATGGCCTGGTGTCATCACCGAGCTTATCCGTGTCACCCGTACAGGAGGTTGGGTTGAGATGCTTGAACTGGGCGGCAAGATGTATCATGCAGGTCCGGCTACGGAGCGTATCCTTGACCTCTCCAATGCCTTTCTGATGCGACGTAGCTTCGATTTGCATATCGCTGAGCGGCTCTCCATGATGCTCAAACAAGCCGGGCTGCACCGGGTCGAACATCATATCATCGATATCCCCATCGGCAGTTGGGACACACATCTGGGAGTCTTGCTGGAAAAAGACATCCTATCCGCCTTTGTCGGCATCAAAGCAGGCATCTGCTCCCAGCTACATGTTCCGCCGGAAGAATATGATCGCCTGCTGGCTGCGCTGCCCACCGAATGGAAGAAAAATCGAACTCATCATCGCTTCCACCTCACCTACGGACAAGTCTAACCCAGGCGTCGTACGCTAAGCGTACGGCGCTACAGATCTCTCCTCAAAGTACTAAAGTACATAAGCTTAGCCGTTGATAAACGTCTATGCTATACTATATAATCAATCGATTAGCGGCTATTTAAGTATATCCATACTTTGCAGAAATTATCCTTCACAAGCGACCTTAAAGGCCATCTTCCTCATGCTTTCTGATCGATCCAGCATGAGATCATCATATGTCTAATCGATAAGAGAAGAGAAATGTGATTTACAGGGAGAGAAAAGCATGAGCCAGGATTCCAATCAGGAACACAACCTCAACGCTGCATATAGATCCAATCCAGATGAGTCCAACGACGAGACCATAGCTAATCCAAAATTAACCAATTATTGGGACTACGATCCTAATCCTTACACGCCGCCAGCGCCATCTAATCCATATGCAGAGCCTGGTATCCCCTCAGCGCCATCCAACCCATATGCGGGAGCGGGCGGACCATCCTCACCATCGAATTTCTATTCAGGACCCGGCACGCCATCCTCACCATCAAATTTCTATCCAGGACCTGGCAGACCCTCATCGCCTTCCAACCCATATGCAGAACCTATCATCCCATTATCGCCTTCCGCCTGGAATAGAGCCATAGAAAATAGCCGCCAGCATCGGCGGGGAAGTATCATGATGGCGCTGATCCTGCTCGTGCTCATCCTCATCGGAGTGACCAGCGGACTCATCTACTACAGCAACCAGCAACAACAGCAGGTTGCCGCACAAGCGACTCAGACAGCCATCACGAATCTCCAGGCCAGCCAGACCGCTGCCGCGAACATCCAGGCCAGTCAAACCGCTGCCGCTAATCTTCAGGCCAGCCAGACCGCCACGGCCAATCTCCAGGCCGGCCAGACTGCTACCGCCATCGCCCAGGCACACCAATCCGCCACCGCCATCGCACAGATACAGATGACCGCCACCGCGCAGGCGAATCAGTCCGTGGTCGCGAACCTTCAACCGGGACAGACCTTCCATATCATCAATCGTGGCAGCGGCAAAACGCTGGAGGTGGCAGGTGCTTTAACCGACGATGGCAGCATCGTTGATCAATGGAGAGATAACGGAACACGAACACAGAAGTGGAGCATACAATCGACCTCAAACAACTATTACGAGCTCATTAATCACAACAGCAACAAGGTACTGGAAGTCCAATTCTCTTCCTTAAACGATGGCGCGACCATCGACCAATGGGACAATGATGCAACGCCAACGCAGGAGTGGCAATTCGTGCATACCACCGATCAGAACTTCAAGCTTGTCAACCGCAACAGCAATAAAGTGCTGGAAGTGGCGGACGAATCAATGGATGATGGCGGGACAGTTGATCAAGCGGACTACAATGGCAGTCCCTATCAGGAGTGGTATCTGACCCCTACCGAGTGAAGTCATGTTCAACCTTCCGACAAGCTGGGTCATACACGCACGCCATTGCTAAGCTTTCACACTACCGGCGGTCAATCCGCTCTGCCAGTAGCGCTGTAGAAACAAGAAGGCGATAACCAGCGGCGTGATCGAGACAAGCGCTCCTGTGATCACCAGCGTATACAATAACTGAGCTCCCCCGTTGACGCTTGCTTCTGCGTTCCAGGTGGCTAATCCCAGCGTGAGCGGATAGAGCGTCGGATCGCTAAAGACGAGCAGGGGCAGAAAGTAGTTGTTCCACGTTCCGACGAAGGTAAAGAGTAGCACAGTGACAAATCCGGGCGCAAGGATACGCAAGACAATACTATAGAAGATGCGAAACTCGCTTGCGCCATCGACGCGGGCCGCGTCCAGAATCTCATCGGGGACCGACAGATCGACATAGACACGTATCAAAAACACTCCGAAAGGACTGACCAACGACGGCAAAATCAAGGCTAAAGGCGTATTAATCAATCCAACTTTGCTGAGCAGCAAATAGATGGGGACCGCGAGAGCTGTGTTGGGAATCATGACCGAACCCAGGATAATTGCATAGAGGAGTCGTCGCCCCGGAAAGAGATATTTCGAGAAGACGTAACCGGCCAGCGCTGCCAGCAAGGATGCTCCAACAGCGCTACAGATCGAGTAGTAGAGAGTATTCAGCATCCAGATCAGGAAGATGCCCCCATCTTGCGTAAAGAGCTCTTGAAGATTAGTAAAAAGATTGAAATCTCTGGCAAAGCCTAGCCCGAAGGTGGAAAAAAGATCGGCATTCGTCTTCGTCGCCGAGATGATAAGCCAGATGAACGGCAGCAAAAAATAGATCAGGCTGAGCAGCATAAGCGATGTTACGATACTGCGTCCCTGCCAGCGCCGATTGGCTGGTCGTGACGCACGCGCCGACAAGGACTCAGGTTGAGCGTCCGATCGCGATGTGCGTGAGTAGACAGCCATTAGCGAAGCCCCCTATTGCTGCGATACATAAAAAGGTACGAGCAGATAAAGACGATCAGCCCCAGTGTGAAGGAGATGGCAGCCGAGTAGTTGTATTGTTGATTGGTGAATGCCAGCGTGTAGGCATAGTAGTTTGGCGTATAGTAACTATTGATCACGTCGGGTGCCAGTGTGGACATGATCTGAGGGATGCCAAACAGTTGCAGGCTACCAATAATAGAAAATATCATGGTGAGTGTAATGGCAGGCGCGATCAAGGGGATCTTGACGAAGCGTGCAACGTTGATGCCGGAGGCTCCATCGACGCGAGCCGCATCGTACAGATCTGAGGGAATACCCTTCAATGCTGTATACATAACGATCATATTGTAGCCCATATACTGCCAGGTCACGACATTCCCAATCGAAGTCAGCATCCACGAACTACTCAGAAAGGCAGGGGGCGCAACATGGATAGCATTGGCCACCTGCGTAAAAAGCCCAAAACTTGGGCCGTAGAGATATCCCCAGATCAGCGCCGAGACAACCTCTGGGATGGCATAGGGAAGAAAATATCCCAGACGAAAGAGTGTCCTGGCCCACGGGAGCCCACTATCGAGGAGTAAGGCAAAGATCAGCGCACAGATCAGCATTACAGGCACCTGGACAATCATAAAGAGCAGCATACGACGAATGCCATCCCAGAAGGTACTATCCTGAAATACCTGAAGATAGTTTTGCACCCCCATAAAAACGGTCCCTCCGATCAAGCGATCGGCAAAGAGACTGACCCACAGCGCATAGCCCAGCGGAAAAAGAAAGAACAGCAGAAATAAGATCAGAAACGGTGCCATGAAAAGATAGGGAAAGCCGACGTGCCGACGCCAGATATGCCACCTCGATCTTCTCCGATCCCGTTCCCTACCGGTCACTGGAAAACGGCGCTTTAACTCCTGCTCATATTGCATAGAAAAAACCACCTTTAAATTATTTGACGGTGAAACCCTGGCTTTTCGCGTAGGTTACAGTTGATTGTTGCAGATTCTGTAGTCCTTGCGCAAGTGTGTATTTTCCACTATTGGCGGCTGCGAGCTGATTTCGTAGCTCGTTATCAACATAACTCTCGAAAGGACTCCACTGATAGGTTGTGTCGATCGCCTTGGATGATGCACTGAAGATCTCGTTGACCTTTTGCCCTCCAAAGAAAGGGACGGCCGTATTAATGGCGCTATTGGTCAGAGTGCTGTTGAGAACGGGAAAGAGCGATTGCTTTTGGTTCAACATCAATGTGGAGGCTGAGTCATGGTTCAACCAGATTGCAAACTCGGTCGCTTCCTTCGGATGCCGGCTCTGCGTGGTGACGGCGTCTGATGAGCCTCCCCAGTTGGCAGAGACGGAATCTCCTGCATTCCACTGCGGTAACGGTGCCACAGCCCATTTACCCGCAGATTTGGCAGCAACGCCCGAGAGGAAGACTGGTCCCCAGGCAGCCGTGAGCCACGTGGCATAGGTTCCATTTCCCAGGCCCGCATACCAATCGTTAGTAAAGTCCGAGGCGGTAGAAACCGATCCATTATTAATCAGCCCATTCCAATAATTCGCCACCTTCAGAGCTCCGGCATCATTGATTGAGATGCCCACGGTCGTTCCGCTTACGCTAAAGGGTCGGGAACCGGCCTGCGCCGCGAACGCCTCAAAAGGGGACGAGTCGTTGGGGAAGTTGGTCAGATAGATGTTGGGATTGGCATTATGGAGAGTTTCGGCCTCCTGAGCAAATTCGGCCCAGGTCGTCGGCACCGCGAGATGGTATTGTACAAAAATATCCTTACGATACAGCATCCCCATGGGACCACTATCCTGTGGGATGGCATAGACTTTATTATCCCGCGAGACCTGGTTCCAGGCCCAGGAGACATAATCATTTTTGACCGCATCGGCACCATATTGAGTCAGATCGAGCAGTTTACCGGTTAAGATAAATTCAGGAAGATGAGATAACTCGATCTGGGCTACATCTGGCGCTCCAGTACCAGCCTTCAAAGTCGCCTGTAGCTTGGTATACTCTGGTGCCGACTGTCCTGCATTCTCCAACTTGATCTTGATGTTGGGATGCGATTTTTCAAAAAGATCGACTTCAGCCTGAAGATTGGGTACCCAGGACCAGAAGGTGAGCGTGACAGGTCCATTGGAAGTGGTGCTGCTTGAACCTCCACAGGCAACCAGCAGCGGAAAAAGTAAGCAGCTTAGCATGATAAGAAAAATTATATTATATAAATATTTGCGCGTAAACATATCATCTCCTCAACGAGTATTCAGTAACATTACATGACGCGCAACAAGCTTTTCATGCCCATTGTACGTATACAATCACAGCCGATGACAGGACATGCCAGTTCAGGCGGGATACCAGGATCGATGAGATAATCATGTTTTTCTTCGCTCCACTTTTTTGCCCGTAGAGGCCCGTGTTCTGAGAGTTGGAGCCAACAATGGCAGCGAGATAACACGTTTGCCAGCAATCATATCAAGCAAAATCGCGATAGATTTTTCCATCAAAGCAATCCGATCCATCCGGATCGTGGTCAGTGGAGGAGTCATATAGGCAGCCAGCACAATATCATCAAATCCGGCAACGGAGAGATCATGAGGCACCTGAAGACCTCGCATCCATGCAGCGGAGAGCACTCCGATCGCCATCAAATCATTGGTCGCAAAAATAGCCGTCGGTGGATCTGGAAGTGCTAAAAGCTGAAGCGCCGCCGCCTCTCCACTACGTGCCGACGAGTCACCATAAAGGAGCAGTTCGGCATCGAAAGGATATCCAGCTGCCGCCAAAGCCTCCACAAAGCCTGCCACGCGCAGATGATGCCGAAGCCGCTCGCCAACGACTCCGTGCGCGACAATGCCAATGCGACGATGTCCCAACGCCAGAAAATGCTCGGCCACCAGACGCCCGCCAGTATAATAATCGAAACCGATCGTGGCAGGGAAATCCAGCTCCTCCTCATCCCAGATACATCCCAGGATAGGCAAGCCCCCGGCCACAAGATCATTGAGCGTCGCGAAAGGCAATCCGCCAGATCCACTCATCATGATAATGCCGTCGACACGTCGAGCATGCAAATCAACCAGAAGATCCTCACCCAACAGCTTATCATTCTGCGTATTGGTCACCAGAATCTGGAAACCCTCACGATGCAAGATGCGCTCAGCTACCTCGATCAGTTCCGCGTAGAAAGGATTCGTAATCATCGGCACCACAAAACCGATCGTACGCGTCTTCTGAGTAATCAGGCTGCGTGCCACCAGATTCGGACGATATCCCAACTCCTCAACAAACCGCAACACCTTCGCACGCGTCGCATCACTGACCGGTTTCTTGCCCGAAAGCACATGCGAAACCGTCGCCGCCGTCACCCCCGCCGCCTTCGCAACGTCATAGATCGTCGTCATACAAAGCCTCTTTGCCCGCTCATAGATCCAACAGTTAATCGATTAAATCGACCAGACACGGGAAACATCCTTGTTAAAAGCTGCCTGTTAATCGATTAACGAGAATGTAACAGGATTTCAAACGAATGTCAACGGAAAATCATCTCAAAAAACAATCCACAATAATATGATGCATGCGAAAAGAGCAGCCCGGCTATACAATTATTTCGCACATATCATGATATGATCATCAGAAGAAAATCCAGAGAAAGAAATGTGTGACGATGATCATCAGACAAAATTCGACACTCCACAAAGGCAGGCTGCGACTACGCCGATGGCTATTGCTCCTACTGTCAGTCATCCTGTTGCTGGCGATCGTGACCGGAAGCGCTGGATTCATCTTCACCAATGACCTCCTGGTCCCCAATCATCGGGGCAGCAGCCCCTTCGGCAAGCTCGATCCCGCCCGAGGAGTGCACGTTCAGGAGATTCAGCTCACAAGTCCACTTGGAGATCTACCCACGCTGTACGTGCCTGGAAAATTAGATACCTGGGCCATCTTGATCCACGGCCGCAACGATTCACTGGGATCAGGCGTCCACTTCTTTCAACCCCTGGCAAAGCTGGGACTGCCCATCCTGGAGGCCGCCTATCGCAACGACGCCGACGCCCCAAAGAGTCCCGATGGCTTGCTGCATCTCGGCGATAGCGAGTGGCAAGACGTCGAGGCACCTGTCAGATATGCCATGCAGCACGGTGCTCACCATCTTGTCCTCTATGGATGGTCGATGGGCGGATCAATCGCCGAAGAGTTCCTTGAGCATTCAACGTACGCCAGCAGCGTCCAGGCACTCATTCTCGACGCCCCCGTCCTCGATTGGCGCTCCACCCTGAACTTCCAGGCCGCTCATCGCCATCTGCCCGACGCCTTCGCCAATATCGTCGAATCCATCGCCTCGCTGCGCAGCGGCATCAACTTCGATCGCCTCGACCAACTCGATCAAGCACAAAAGCAGATACCGATCCTGCTCTTCCACGGCACCAGCGATAGCTCCACACCCATCGCCGTCAGCGACACCTTTGCCAGGCTCCATGCCAGCATTGTCACCTACTATCGCGTCCAGGGCGCAGAACACGTCCAGTCGTGGAATAAAAATCCCAACCTGTATGATGCGCGTGTCCGCGCATTCCTGACACACATCCTGCACATGTGACTCGTATTAATTCAATCTGTCATATCATTTATCTTCTATCACCTTCCTAATAAAATTCATCTTTACATCTATTAAACGCGCCTAGAGAGAAAATCTTCAAATGCATAGAACCTGCTCACATTCCGCTCTATATATAAAGCCTGCCTGCTTATTTATAGAAATCCAAAGAGGATTTGTATTCTTCACATACGTTTATACTAGAGAGTCCTGCATTATCGTCAAAGAAGAGGCTAGCAATGAGCGCGCAAAGGAGCAAAGTAAAAATATGGGTGAGGCATTGGACACCAATCGGACGCTTGAAGCATTAGTAGACAGAATTATCCCGGCGGATAGCCATCCATCGGGCTGGCAAGCCGGCGTGGGAGTCTTTATTAAGCGCGTGCTCACAAGCGATCTTGCAAGCCGTCGACCGCTGATCGAGTCTGGTCTGGACGATCTTGAGCGGGAGTCGGCAGCCCGCTACGATGGGAAAAGCTTTGCCGCTATCCCTGCGGCAGAGCAAGATGCTCTCTTTGAGGATTTGCTGGCGGGCAGGACAATTCTATCCTGGACGGTCCCTGCTCAGGATTTTGCGCAGTTGCTGCTCAATTTGACGATCCACGGCTTCTATAGCGATCCAGATAACGGAGGCAATCGTGCTGCGATCTCCTGGTCGATGATCGGTTATCGTCCGGTTCAGAAGCAGACAATCTGGCCGCAGATAGCTGCGACGCCTCCCCGGACGCTCTCCTGGGAGCATCTGCAAGCCGCCTATGAGTATGTGGTAATCGGTGCGGGCGCAGGCGGTGGCGTGGCGGCCTGTGTGCTGGCTGAGGCTGGACATCAGGTGTTGCTGGTTGAACGCGGCGACTGGCTACTCACGAGCGATCTCCGACCGGATCATCTACGCAATCAGAGGGTGGTTCTGGGCTATGATACTCCGGCGGGACCGCCCAGCGAGGGAAATCCTCGGGTCTTCTCGACGTCCGCCGGGGACGAGGTTATCACTCCAGCAGATTATCGCTGGAATAATAACGCGATGACGATCGGTGGTGGCACACGCGTCTACGGTGCGCAGGCGTGGCGCTTTTCTCCCGAGGATTTCCGTATGGCTACAACGTATGGTGTCCCCACAGATAGTTCGCTGGCGGATTGGCCAATCTCCTATGAAGATCTTGAACCGTTCTATACGCGGGCCGAATGGGAGATCGGGGTGTCTGGAGATCCATCCGGGGATAGCGCCACCGGTCCTCGCTCACGGGATTATCCGATGCCGCCACTGCCCGGCAACGCAGCCCGTAAAGTCCTCGACGCTGGCGCTCGGACGATGGGAATTAAGACAGGTCCCGTGCCACTCCTGATTAATTCGGTGCCTCGCGACGGTCGTGGAGCTTGCCTCAATTGCGCGGCCTGCGTCGGTTTCGGCTGTCCCGGCGAGTTCAAAAATGGGACGTATAACACCGTCATCCAGCGAGCCATCGCCACGGGCCGTTGCGAGGTGCTCATCAACGTCCGGGCTGAGAAGTTGCTCACGAACACGGAGGGCAAGGCAACTGCGGTGGCGCTGGTGACTTCTCACGACGGATCTATCCAGAGACGCACGATCAACGCGCAGCAGATCATCCTCGCGGCCGGTGCTATCGAGACTGCTCGTCTGCTACTTAATAGCAGTTCAGCGCGTGAGGTCAATGGACTCGGCAACAATCACGATCAGGTTGGACGCCACCTGCAAGGACACGTCTACACTGGAGCCATCGGGCTTTTTACCCAGGATATTCAGGATTGCTTTGGACCAGGTCCAAATATCGCGACCAACGACTTCCGCCATCACAACGACGGGATTATCGGCGGCGGTATGCTAGCCAATGACTTTATCCAGACGCCATTGGCTAGCTGGAACATGCTCACCTCCCTCGGAGTTATCCCCCGCTGGGGCGCAGATAGCAAGCAGGGCATGCGCGATCTTTACCCCCGCATGATCCTTGTCACGGGACCGGGACAGGAAATCCCTAATCCCGAGGCCAGAGTTACGCTCGATCCACACGTACGCGACGGCTTCGGCATCCCGGTCATTCGCCTCAGTGGCAGCATCCACGATCTTGACTATAAGACAATGGAATTTATGGCTGAGAAGGCGAGCAATTGGCTCATGGCTAGCGGTGCTCGGACAATTGTTCCACTCACCCGAGCCAGAGCCGAAGGACCAAGCGGCGGACAGCATCAAGCGGGCACGTGCCGGATGGGCGATGATCCCGCCACCTCCGTTACCGACAAATGGGGACGCGTCTGGGGGCATGACAATGTCCATATCGTCGACGCCTCGCTCCACGTCACCAACGGCGGAGTGAATCCCGTTCTCACCATCCTCGCCAACGCCTACCGCATCAGCGAGCATCTCAGCTAGTCCAGGCGTTACACACCGCTGGTTGGATTTTCATACCTGAAGCGACGCATCGTATACAGGCCTACGATGTTATTTTTGGTGTAGAGAATTTGAGCATTACATATTACCTTGTATGGTGCTATGCTTTTCCAGGTAGTTTTTACGACTATAAATACATCCAAGATATAAATTGCTCTATTTGACTTCCATTTATTTATAATCTATTCTATAAGAAAGTGAATAAAGGAAGTGCCTATTCTATGTCATGGACAGTATTAATTGTATTAAGCACCCTGCTGTTTTCTCTTAGTAATCTATTTCATAGAGTAGTAATGAGAGATATTAAGTCAGATCCCTTCGCACAAACCTTTGTGTACTATGGGATCGCAGGCTTGCTTACGTTGTCGCTCGCAATAGCGCGTGGGAATTTCCAGTATGCGATTTCGTGGCATCAAGTCCCTTTTTTTGCGTTTTTGATGCTCGCCGGCATGTTAGCTCCCATCTGCCGCTTCAGAGCCGTCAAATATTTAGAGGCCTCGGAATGCAGTATCTTGCTCTCCACCCAAAACCTCTGGGAGGTGGTTCTGGCCTTTTTTGCGTTACAGGAGACCTTTTCCAGTAGGAGGCTTTTAGGGACCTTCATCGTCTTGATTGGCATTGGCATCGCGCAATGGAGGAAAAAGCGCTTTGTGTTCAACCATGCCGTCATTTTTGCTATGATGGCCGCGCTACTCTATGCGCTCAACAACATCGTTGGAGACTATGTCGTGAGAGACTATGACGTTTTCTCTTTTAACGCCTACACCTGGTTCCTCCCACTCCTATTACTCATCTGTATCCGCCCAAAAATCTACAAAAAGTTGTCTTTTTATCGACAGCCAAAGCATCTGCTCAGCGTATGTATCGTCTCCTGTACAGCCACAATGGGAAGTATCTGCATCTCGAGAGCCTATCAAGTCGCCAGAAACGCCTCATTAATCGCACCCATCAGCGCCTCAGGAACAATCGTCACCGTCATCCTTGCCATCCTGATCCTCAAAGAGAGGAACCATATGCGACAAAAAATTGGAGGCGTCATCGTCGTCGTCATCGGACTCCTCCTGCTTATCTAATCCGCTCTTCTCTAAAAAACACAGCATAAGCCTTGTCGCTGAACCAAGAATAGGCTACACTAGAAAAAAGCAGAGAAAGGTTACAGATTTAGTGGAGAGCCGAGCACAAATCGAAATCTATTTACGTGATCTGGACGATGCGATTGCCGCACAACCACTCTTGACGGAGACAGTCATCCGCTGCTGGGTCCCGGGCGGTGGTGCTATCTTGGCCCACGGGATGTCTCATCGGAAGGCCACAAAAGACATCGATGCGGTCTTCGACAAGATCGATACGCTCACCAGGACACCTCAAAGCGATGCCCTGGTGAAAGCGGTACGCATCGTCGCCCGCAAGCATCATCTGCCCAAGGATTGGCTCAACGACGACGCCGCGCTCTTTGTCCGTGATATGATGCCTGCTCCCGAGTTGCTGCCGTGGTTCTCAGGACATCATTTGCAGGTCGATATCCCCTCAAAAAGATGTCTACTAGTGCTGAAATTGATGGCCGGTCGTCCAAAGGATAGCGATGACATCGATGTCCTCCTCGACGAGTTGGATCTAGCAACACGTGAGCAGGCGCAAGAACTCATCAACTTTTTTGTCCCGGACACCCGTTGGCACGCCCATGAGATGCTCCCCAAGACCCTGGATGCTCTTTTCGGATAGATGCCTGCATGCTTCTTTCTTCCATGGTACAATAGAAGTGGAGGATAGATAAAATGTTCGATCAGAGATTGCATACGTTGCATGATGCCTATGTGGAGATCTGCTCCGGCGAGACTCCCTGGGTGGCGCTCGGCAACTTTATGAATGATTTCTTTGGCTATGCGACAGATCAACGCGCCGATCTGCTCTATCAGGCTGTCTCTCTGCCGCTGAATGCCTCGCTTGAGCAACAGCGCTGGGCCGTCTTTTGTGCTGCATCCGTCGAATATCTCAGCGCAAAATATCTCCTCCCCTGCCCCAACTGGGTCCATGCAGAGCAATATGCTCCCCTGGCAGATCCATGGTTTCTGGGCATCGGTGCTAAAAGAAAACCGGTTCAGGAGCGCCTGCGCCTGGAAACTCCGCTAGAATTTGCGCGCAAAAATGTGTTTTGCGGCGACCGTGTCTACGCCAACAAATACGAGTCAGCCGCCGCTTATCGCCGCGAAGGACTTCAGCCAGTTCTATCCGCCTGACAAAGTGGAAAGCGTCACTACTGCACAAAATAAGCTTTTATCTATTTATCGCGATCTGTATACTATTAATAGGGACTCATACAATAAAAATTCGTGGGCTCCCTATTTACAATTTATGCTGCTAGAGACGCTTTTCTAGCAGCGCAAGTAGAATACAGTACGAGGATAAATATGACCTTACACCAATCCCGTAGCAATTTCGCACGGGGACAGCAATTAGTAGGAACAGCAGCCCTGGCACTGGGATTCGCGGCCTTGCTGGTACCTCATAGCGCATATGCAGCGACCCACACTATTCATAACCATGTAGTATCCACTACTGCTCATTTTGATGCTTCGTGCACTCCGGTGCCGCTGCCACCATGCGACACACAACCAATTGGACCCAGTACCTATCCTGGTGGAACCTATCCTGGATCAACGCAAGGACCCAATACCACACCAGGTCAGGTCCCCAGCGACGCAACCACGCCAATTGTGGTTCAGCAGCCACCAACAGCTCCAATTAATATTGTACTGACGCCTGTTTCAATCGATATTCCACAGACGCCAGCACCACCTATCTTGATTCAGCCGTCACCAAACACAATCAACGTGACACCACCACAAATAACCGTCAACCTGCCGGCGCCACCACAGCAAACGATTTACTTTGCACAAAATCCAGCACCAATTGTGCAATATAATCAAGCGCCACCAATTAACTACGTCACATCAACAGCGACACCATTGCCGCCGGTAATTATCACAGCTACGCCTGTGGATACAACGCCACCAGTAGGCCCATCAACTGCACCTACCGGATATACTCCAACACAAGGATGTCAGCCATCCTATCCAAGTTTCCCTAGCACAACTGCACCTTGTCAGACATCGACACCAAGTTTCCCTAGCACGACTGCACCAAGTTTCCCTAGCACGACTGCACCAAGTTATCCTGGCACGACTGCACCAAGTTATCCTAACAGCGCAGCACCATGCCAGCCGGCATACCCAAGTTTCCCTGGCGGCACATCATGTACGCCATCAACCCCAAGTTTCCCTAATAGTGCTGCACCTTGCCCACCATCAGCCCCAAGCTATACCAACTACATGCCATCCTATTCCATGTGGTCAGGTTTCAGCCGCAATGTAGCACCCTGCTGGTAACAGGCAATACAAAGCAATCGTAAACGCCATGCTCTTACGGCTAAGTAGCAATCAGGAGCATAAGCGAAGCCGACTATAAGCTCGGTCATGGGGAACTGATCGGTTGAAGAAACGTCTGAGCCTCGCAGGCGGCTTCGCTCATACGATTGCGTAGCGATTGAGCCCTGGTATGGAGATTAATCCAGCCAGGAAGCAGTGGTGATAAGCACCTTTGCGGAAGCGATAAGAGTTTTATGATCTGAAGCTCTTATCGCTTCCTCTTTTCTTCTATAAAGAGCTAAAAATCTGAGTCACCGACCCATAAAGTATAAAAATAGAGAGAAGGCATGCAAGTTTTTGCACGCCTTCTCTCTCACTCTTCTATGCTCGTCCCACAGCAGGAGACTTACCACTTCGAATGCTTCTTGTTATTACCATACATTCTATTCTTTTTTGTTACATTACCAGCCGAAGCAGGAGCCGTTGGTGATGTCGTTACGGTACCACCGTTACCAGCAGTTGGCGTTGTAGCCGTCCCACAAGGCGTGGTTGCAGCTGTTGTCGGTGCAGCGGCGGCTGTCGTTGGTGCAGCGGCGGCTGTCGTTGGTGCAGCGGCGGCTGTCGTTGGTGCAGCGGCGGCTGTCGTTGGTGCAGCGGCAGCTGTCGTTGGTGCAGCGGCGGCTGTCGTTGGTGCAGCGGCGGCTGTCGTTGGTGCAGCGGCGGCTGTCGTTGGTGCGGCGGCAGCTGTCGTTGGTGCGGCCGTGGCACCAGTCGTCGTACAAGCAGTGGCAACAGTCCCTAAGACTGCGGTACCATTTACACCATTGACAGTAACACTTCCACAGCCGACCACTGGAGTTCCAGCCTGATTTGGATCTGTCACGGTAAAGAACCAGTTGGCTGGCAATGCGGTAAGTCCTTGCAGACCGTTAATCACCGTACTTGCATTTACAGCCCCGTTGCCATCTGTATCTTCGACCTGTGTAAAGGTCGCCGTTCCCGTGCAACTATTGGGAGCAAGATTAACATTGACTCTCTGATTCGGATGATTTGGATATGTGAGTGCTAACGTCACATCGGCGTTACCAGCCTGCGTATCAAGAGCAATAGTGGCCTGACCGGTTGCTACTTGTTGTACTCCGCCAGCACCTGTCCCAGCACCGTTGCCTGTACCTCCATTGCCTCCGCCGTTACCTGCCCCTCCATTGCCTCCCCCATTTGCAGCACCTGCAAAGGTAGCGCCAATCACAATGCCATTTCCGTCCATCTGGAGGGTAACCGGGTTGGCCTGATTGATAAGATTCTGACAGTTTAGATTGGTGAAAGATTGGTTATAGCGCATCGCCAGAAAGGAGAACAGAGAATTTGCAGCGTCTGGTACTGGCGAGGTAGCCGCCACGGTGATAGGCATGTCTAATTTGAGACGGGCTAAACCAGTTGTAAAGAAGTTCTGACAATAGGTTGTACCACTTGCCGCCCCAGCATTGCCGGCAGGGGCCTGATCTACACCAACGCGGTATAAATTAGTTTTTCTCAGGCTAGCATTATTATTATTCAATACCATCGGGTCAGTTACTGGAAGAAGCGCGATGGGAGCAGCCTGATCAGCATTGGCCATAATCTCATCCAGGGCAAGCGCAGAGACTGGCGTGTTATTATTGGCCAGGTCAGGAGCAGTCCAGGGAGTACAACCAAGCGCAGGATCAACAAATGCTGTAAGCAGAGCGTTATCGCTCGGATTGGCGATGGTGGTTCCATTTGCAACCGCAGCCTGGTTGGCTGCACTAAATTGTGCTGTCTGACCATTTCCATTGGCAATGTATTGTGTCTGAACGTTATCGCTCTGGTCCTGGTCAATCAAGCCAAAGTCGCGTGATGTCAGGCATGGCATACCATCTTTAGCAGTTCCCAGAGCCGGTACCTTCACCAGGCCAGCGGCAATCCCCTGTTTGGCAGAGGCAAAGAAGCGCACTGCATTACAATAGGCAAATTGTCCAAAGACCGATCCATTCAGGCCATTGACACATCTGCCCTGATTGAGCGTATTTCCTGTCGCTCCTTTGAGTGTCAGGTTGGTCCCGTTAAATCCAAACCAGAGACCCACGACGGCATTTGCAGGCAACGTAGGAGCAGTTGGGACAACTGCTGGCTGCGTACCAGCATCAATGACCAATGGATTATATACGCTAAATGCGCCTGTAGCCGGATCATAAATAACACCCTGGACAAAGGCACTTTGAGCTGCATTGGCCTCGTTACAAGGTCCATTGGCAGCCGCATCGGGTGCCGAGAGCTGATATGGCGTAGCAAGTCCCTTCGCAGATAGTGGGTTCGCGGGCACTTGCAAGGTGCAGTTAGGATTCGGATCGGCCGCAGCAGCATGAGATGCAACTTTATACCATGCGAACACTGATCCACCAATAATCAGAAGTACCAGTGGAACAATGATACCAATCAGCATCAGCGGCGAAAAGCGCCGTCCTCGCCTCTGCGAGTACATGGAGGTGCTTGATCCTAAATTAGCTCGTAACTTGGTCGGCATGATTTCTTAACCCTCTCTTAGACTACGATCAACAATTTCTATATGCATCACGTCTGTTGGTAGGCAACTTTTACGGCGAGCAGCAGACATAAGAAAAAAGTACATTATTCACTTCACTGCCTTTCACACATATCACTACATCGATTAAGCTGGCCATGAATTTACTCATTGACATTCAACTTTCGTGCTCTACGCAAAATACTACCACTATTTAGAAATGCACATGCGGGCACTTCTTTTTGGTTAAGAAAAGGTACCACCACCAGTTAAGGTTTCTCAACCTAAATCATATTTTTTTAGGATATTTTTCTGTCATAAACACACTTCTGTAAAAATAAAGACCTGTGCACGTGTGCAATTTCTGAACCCAAAAGTAGCGTCGTACGCTCGCGTACGATGTCCAGTTTCTCGTACGAGACAGCAGGCTTACAGCGAGCCACACCGGGGTGCCTGATCGTACGTCGAGTGGACATCGTACGCGAGCGTACGACGCTACTTTTGGGTTATTTATAGGACTGTATAATTCACCTCTTGCCAGGAGTTTCCTCCATTGGAGGTGCGCCACAGACCATTGCCTGCTGCCCATCCATGCTGGTTATCAGTGAAGCTAAGCGAATGAACCTCAGGACCAACCACTCCGTCCAATTTGCGCCAATAAGTACCGTTCTGTAGATCAGCATTATTCAGAGTAGTCATCCAGGTTATACCGTAATTATCGGTGACATAGCCGTGGGACTGATCAACGATATAAAAGTCACTTGGGCTACCAGGACTCCCACTGGAACGCAATGTTTTGGCATCGCCAGCGATCCAGGTCTTACCGCTATCAAGCGTCTGATAGACCACAAATCCCTGGATCGATGTCCCGATCGACACATAGACGGGCAGATAACCATGCGATCCAAAGAGAACAGGAGGCGTGGTCAGGTATTCACCCGCCGCAGATGGCAGATTCTTGATCACTGGAAGGCTGAGATTGGTCCACGTCAGGCCACCATCATGGGTCACAGCCAGCTGAGGCGTGGCATAAGGACCTCCAAAAGCCAGGAAACCTGTCGTCGTATCAAGAAACGAGATGCCACTGACTTGATCGCTGGTATAGAGCGTCGATAAAGCCGACCAGCTCGCACCACTATTCGTCGTTTTATAGAAGCTATATCCCTCGTGACCGGCACCAGGATCACCACCAAGCATCAACCACCCAATAGTCCCGCGAAATTGTAAGGCCACAATATGTGATACGTTTGATGGCGAGATGGTTGTTTTTCCCCATGTCTGTCCGCCATCCGTCGTGCGCAATATCGTCACCGGATTCTGATACATGCCAGCCTGATAAGCAATCCAGGCATGCAAGCCATCGGTAAACGTAAAGGTTGGCGGCAGCTGGCTGGATGGGCCATTGGTATAGGTAGGTGTCACAATCATCCAATGGTCACCGCCATCGATAGTACGCAGAACCGTCGTCTTGTTGGCAACCGCCCATCCAACCGACTGATTGATCATACGCACCGTTGTCAGACGCACTGCAGAGCTTGTCGGACTGCCTCCACTCCCTCCACTCCCCACGCTACCCGAGGTTGCCTTCGCCGTACTGCTTGCATGCACAATCGCAGTCATGCTCCCTTTTACTGAAGTCGTGGGGATAGTTGGCACATTCCCTGTATCCGAAGTAGGCTGATTACTACAAGCACTCAAACATAAGATCAGGCAACATAGCATGCCCAGAGTGAGCCAGTAAAACTTCTTTTGCGTTCTTTTTCTAATATTCACAGATTATTACCTCTTTATATATCCCCTAAGCATAGAAAAGCATCAATACTCGTATACGCGAAAAGCCCAAGAGGAGTCCTACATGTGATTTCTATAATATGTATTCTTATTTCAAACTATACATCTTTAATAAAATATTTTCTATGATGTACTTCACAGTTCTTCAGTGATTCTTACACCATGTGGGGACAGATCAAAGAGGAAAGTATTATCTCCACAGCAACGAGCGGTCGCCGACCACTAATTTCGTGGTCGGCGACCGCTCGTTGCTATACCGTAACGGGGAACACATCTACTGGGGATGTCCATATCTTACAGGCTTACCACTACCGGGTTGCGTCAGACACGTTTCTCGCTCATAGGCAAGGGTGCCGCGCAGGTAGACCTGTTCGATTTTTCCGACGACTTTAGTGCCGGCGAACGGTGTCCAGCCGCATTTTGAGAGAATCTGCTGGTTGGTGATCTCGGAGATGGGATGCGGATCAAATAGGACGATATCAGCATCTTTGCCAATAGAGAGGGCTCCTTTGTTTTGCAAGCCGAAGATCCGGGCTGGATTACTGACGCAGCGCGTGATGATCTCTGCCAGCGAGACTTTTCCTGCGCTGACGGCTGTCATCAGAAGGGGGAGCATTGTTTGGACACCAGGCATACCCGAGGGAGCCTTCTCATAAGGCTGATCCTTCTCTGCACGCGTATGTGGAGCGTGGTCGGTGCCAATTGTGTCGATACTGCCAAAGAGACGCCACAAGGCTTGTTGATCTGCCGGACTACGCAGAGGGGGATTCACTTTGCCATAATTCCCCAGTCGCTGCTGATCATCGGAGTTCAGAAAGAGATGCAGAGGCGTGACTTCGCAGGTGACGCGGACGCCTTTATGCCTGGCTTCCTGGATCAGTTCAAGCTCTCTTTGCGTGGTCGTGTGGGCAACGTGGACCATACGCCCCGTTCGTTCGGCAATCGCCAGCGCACGACTCAAAGCGATCTGCGCACTGACAGGCGGACGCGCCTGATTATGATCCTGCAAGCCGAGCGCTCCAAAATATTTGAGCGATTGTTCGTCCTCCGCATGGACAACGATCGGCTTGTGGGCGGGGAAAGTCGAGAAGTGTCGATAAATAGGTGAGAACTCCGTCACGAGCAACGATCCTGTGGACGATCCCATATAGAGTTTTAGCGCCGCAACTTCATCGGCGCTGGAGAGAGCTTCATCGATATTCGTATCGGTCGCCCCAAAATACAATCCATAATCGACGACCGCCTTCGTCGC
This sequence comes from Dictyobacter sp. Z7_2, assembly GCF_057551105.1. NCBI lineage: Bacteria > Bacillati > Chloroflexota > Ktedonobacteria > Ktedonobacterales > Dictyobacteraceae > Dictyobacter > Dictyobacter sp. Z7_2. The sequence goes on along the minus strand of NZ_BAAJPE010000002.1, from coordinate 4,850,559 downwards.
TACCAGAGCAGCTTTTTCTCTCAAATGCTCCAGACTGGCTGTGGAGGGATGCGTATTCGGCATATCGAGCACCGTCGTCACACCGCCCGCCAGGGCCGCTTGTGTCCCACTTAAAAAATCCTCTTTATAGGTCGCACCCGGATCTCTAAAATGAACGTGCGAGTCGATAAAACCCGGCAGAACATACAGGCCAGACGCATCGATGCACTGCTCCTCCGGCTCGGGCGCAAGTTGGGAGGCCAACTCTACAATAATTTCTCCACGCGTACGCAGATCCAGCCGCACTGGACCATCCTCCAAAACTACAAGACCGTTACGAAATAACACGCTTCTTTATTCTCCCTGGACAGCCAGCCAGATACTCCTGTTCCCTCAGGAGTGTCTACCGCGCAAACAGTTTTCTAAAGTGAAACAATATAATATTGCTTACAATATAGACATCATACCACTCAGCCCCTCTCCAGGAACACTGTGCCTGACACTTAATGATGCATCAGTCAGAAATGGTACGGGCCAAACATTCCTGACGGTACAGGCGTCGCACACTCTAGTAGGACATTATATTCCCAGACACGTTGCGGCATCTTCTTGAGTCGACGGCTCTGAAACTCAGCATGGAGAATCATTCTCTCCCTATGCCATTGTACCTCATAGGCCAAGTCGGCATGAATCATGCAAGCTTGAAGTTCTTTATCGCGCTCGCCCAGAAACTCGGCACCTTCTAACAAAAATGATACAAAGGATTGAGGTACTGCGGGGATTTTCGTAGGAACGTCAATGATTGATGTCTATGACAAATCATAACAGCTCACACAGAATCACGTAGTATAGGACGTATACCCAATTGTAACATGCGCTCTCCTATATCCGGATGTCGTAGAGGATGGAAGATCTCCTGTATGCTTGTTCCGGATCTTCCTGATTGAGGAGGGATTCCACATGCGCTACAGCGATTGTAGGTAGTATCCTGGTATACGTACTCTAACATGCCAGAACGTAGCATCAGCTGATGCGAGAGCTTGCGTTCCACCCCGTCTCGCAGACGTTGATACGTCGGTAAGATCTTTTCACAGGACTCTAGCAAGTATTTAGCGCGTGGATGCAGTCCTGATAGGTCCATGATCTGCTCAAAAAAAGCAGGGTGCGCTTTGAGCTGATCAAAGGCTTGTAAGGCTCTACTCCATTCCTCAACAGTGGGCAAGTCAAAACCTCGCCCGTACCAGTGAATAAACGCACGCGCCTCAGAGAGTGTGATACCTGTAAGAAATGCACACAAGAAATTCTGAGCAACGAGTTCCTCGGGTGCCAGGCGCGGGTTCATGCGCATACGCTCACGATACCAGGCGCGATCAAACCGGCTATCAATCGTCTCACACAAAAAGTATTCGATCTGGATTTTGGTGATGGGCAGCCAGAAAAGCGCGAATCCTTGCCCTGGTACATCAACCAGCGGAAAATGGGTTTGCGGATCGACGCGGCATGATAGCATGTTCATCATAGCTTTTTCGTTCTCTCCATTACATGCTCCAGGAAGGCACTGACAGCCGGGGCTATTTCTCCACTATGCGTAAAAACCCGTCGATGAGGCAACCAGGTCGCGACCAACTCTCTGTGAGCAACGACCAGCAACACTCTGTTCATCCAGTGCGTGGAGAACAGATCAACAAAGTCCAGGGGGAGCGTATCATTCACAAGAAGAACAACAGCGGTATCAGGTTTAAGACTGTCCAGAATCGGACCAATCAGTGAAAGGTGGTAAGATGATTGAATTCCCATCGGTAAGATGCCCAGGGGAAATGCTGGCTCAATCTGCCCCGGATAGTATGTCGCAACATAGCCCCCATGCGCCTTCAACTCATCATAAAAGCGCACAATCGTCTCCTGGCTGGCCAGGCCCGTGCTCTCAATCGTCGCAGGCACGATTAAAGCCACTTCCTGTTCAGAGACCCGTGGTTGACCAAGTTTGATGGCCCAGATTAAAGCGTCAAGTACACGAATAGCCCGCACCTGGGTATGCAAGATGATATCACTTGCATCCATATTGCTACCATATGCAGAATTGATCGTAAAGTAGACTTGCGCGCCGGCATCCTGGATCATATTGACAAAAGCATCGCCCCCATCGACACACTCAATCGTGTATTCTCGCAAGATGTCAGATATTTCGCACATCTTCTCAAAATAGGCATCTTCATCCAGCGCTGGTAGCTCGGAACTGCGCTTTGCTCGCAGTTGATCATAAGGATCAGTCGACAGATAGTCGATGACATCAAATGGTAGCGGTTCTAATCCGGGCCGCATACCCAGGAGGATATCTGCTTTGGTGTAGACGACCAGGATATTTTTGTCAAGAATCGGAATATTCAGCTCGGACATAGCATCCAGGTAGATCGTAAATAAACTATCCAGCGAATAACCCGCTTCATTATTATTGATCAGGTCATCCAGGCTGACCACGCACCAGATGGTGTTGACGCGGTGAAGCGCACGTACATATTCCGGTTGGCTGCCAGCTTTGTCGAGCACTTCACCGGCCAGATCATAAGCGACCATCGCCATCGAGTTTGCAACCAAAAATTTATTATTCATTATCAGAAGCGGTTTGGGCTGTGTACTGGGCTGTGTCGCTGGTAGTTTCACATTCCCGCTTTTAAAGCGTGCTGACCACTCAGCTAGCTTTTTCTGCGTGGCATCATCGAGTGGGCGCACATAACTACCGGTAGCGATTTTCGCCACCGCCTGGGTGGATTGCATAAGGCTGAAGAGTAACACCGTTTTCCCATGGGATGGCAATCCGAACGTGCCCAAGCACATCACATTCCTGTTTCGTGCGCACTCAACGTACTTGGACGGAAGCTTTTCCCCGCAATCCGCGTTATTGCACAGATTGGTTGGTTGTGGGTCCTGCATGGTCAGACAATAGGGACACATGATCATAGCTTTCTTTTTCTCCTCGAGATTGTTTTAGTAAAGTTTCCAGGGTTAATTGAGTGCTCTCCCCCAGGGCAACTATCTCACCACGATAGGGATGCCATCCGCCAAGGCGGGCCACCCATAAGCGTGAGGACCAGTGATCCTGCTCGACCCAATCATCGTAATCAATCACGGGCGTAGCCGTGATAATAAGCACAAAGTCTACCTGTTCGGCAGGATAGCATTCGAGTAAGGGGCCGATTAGCTGTGGGTGTTTACGCCGATTGCTGATCTCGTACTCGCTTATTTTTCGGCGACTGTTATGTACCTTGGCTCGAATCTCTTTCTTGCCCAGCCACTGTAACATCAGCGTGATACGTTGGCCTTTGCCCTGCCGCCGCTGTCTGACAAACTCATCAAGCACAAGGTTGGCCTGGCGAACAGCGGTTTTGTTATGTGCTTCGACCAACACGACTCCGTAAGATTCGCCCTGTTTCAAGCGCTCAATAGTGCCATCCAAGCGGTTCTGGAGCGCATTCATCAGATGATTAAGCAATACTTCCAGATTTTGCAGGCCGGCCAGGGTAGCGGCTCTGGCATCGGGATCGCGCAAACTGGCCTGCTGAAATTCGATTTGCTGGAGTGCCCACTGGTAACGAGCGTTCTCTTCCTGTCCCTCACTGGAAGGCAAAACAGCCAGAAACTTGCTGTCCATATCCCTGGGTGCGGGCTCCCCTTTCCTGGCAGGTCGAGCCGATTGAGACGAGAGATAACGACGAGAAACATTTTCACCAAAGGTGCGAAAGTTACTGAACGATTGATTGAATTCAATGAACAGCCGGGTCATAGCGATCAATTGATAATCATACTTCAACCGTTCACGCAAAGGAGCGATATCTCTGGTAGAAATTTTATTGATGCACACGAAGAGTGCTCCATCACTTTCATTTAAGAGCTGGAGCCAATCGCTCGCCCTGGCGAGTTGGAAAAGCACAGAGAGCACTGGCACAATCTCTGTATACAAACTGGCACAGGCCACGACCTGCGTCAGCAGGCCAGTCAGAGCTCCATACGTATTAGCCGCCAGGGTTGGATTATCCACTCCGTAGAAGTAAAAAAGCATGCGCGTACAGGCGATCCCCATCTGCTGCCTGAGTTTTTTGGCTCTCTTTGTCGCCTTATCTTCACGCTCTTCTGCCTTCTCACGCAACATATGCTCGACCAGACGGATGGCCTCGGGCAAGTTTTCCCGCGATCTCAGCATGATTGTCCAGAGAATAAAGAGCGAGACATCGGGATAAAGAGCACTGGTATCCGAAAGTTGCGCCAACCAGGTCTCAATTTCGCCGCACAGACTCTCAAACGTGCGCGGTTCAACCCCAGGCACGCCAATATATGCGCGCAAGTCACGCCAGAGCTCCTCTACCGGGCAGGAGCGTAACGTCGTGGTAACTTTCTGCCGCAGCTCCTCCTCCAACGTCCCCAGGCTTTCTGTGCGCACAACCTTCAGAAGAGCGGCGAGTGAGTCGGGCAACCCCATCGTTGCTGCCGGCGACAGCAGATAAACTTTACCTTGCCAGGGCTGGCTAGTGGCCCCTGTGGTCGCTTTCTGGCGCTGAAGATGCTCCGTGAAGATATTACCTTTAGGTTCCTGGGTAGCATCAGCAGCATTGCGGTATAATTCAGCCAGGTCCAGAATCGGTTCGGTATGAAAAACTGTTACAAAGTACGTCTGCTCCGCTGTGTATCCCTGCCCCTGCCTGGAAATCATCACCGGCAACAGAAGGGGCGGGCGATTGGCCCCTCGGAGTTGCAGATCATCCGGACCAAAAGAGGTCATCCCATCATTACTATCCTCCTGCCCATTCTCAGCCCGGTTGTCGCTATTCAAAACACGGCTGCGACCGGTATAACCCAGCCAGTGCAGGTGAACGGGGGTGATGGCGGAGAGGTTCTGCAACAGATTGAAGATGCGTTCACGGCTTTCTCGTGATTCCTGCTCGCCATCAACGACGACAATCCCGGCTCGTTTACTGGCTGGTAAGTCCATCACAACTCCATCCATAACGTAGGAATGAGAGATCAAGATGCGCGCGATACGATTGAGCACCGGGTAGCCGGATTTGATCCAGAGAAAGAGAACATTGCGCAACCTGCGACGCTCCTCCTGAGCCGCGCTGTTCATGGCTTGAGACAGGACCGCGCTGACAACCGTTTGCCAGCGCTCCTGATACGGATTCTCTGCCTCGTCAGCTTCTGCTCGTTCATCTTCTGCCAGTTCATACTCTTTGGAGGCCGTGAATTGACGATCATTTGCAGTGTGCTCCTCCCGAACTGGCAGGCGCGACAGGTTCTCGTACCACTGCTGAATAGCATAGAGTGCGTAGACCAGGGAATCGCCCCGCAGCAGTTTGCCTACCTCCATGTGGATATCCGCAGTCCCGCTATCTATGAGATCTTCGAACTGCAAAAGAAATTTCACATCATACAGAAATACCTCCTGCGTCACGATGTGTGTACGCATTGCCATGGGAATCAGGTACAGCAGCGGGTATGCCGATTGCTCTAACAGTGAGGCATCCTTGATGCTGATCGATGCATAAAAAAGATAGTTTAAGGCCATATGTCCGATTTGCCAGAGCGAACTCTTTGTATCTTTACGATCCAGCCAAACGCGCACCAGGTGCGTGATATCGCGCGGCGACATCTGCGCCATATGTCCCAGCGTTTGCAGCAGCATCATGCGCATCTGATTTTTCCAGGAATTGGTTAGCGCGCCAATATCGCGTCGGATGGCTGCATCAATAGCCTCTTTGTGGTCTGCATAGAGACGATTGAGATACTGCTCCTGCTCGATCTCGCTGAGGTTTCTGAAGAGGCGGCCTTTGTCCGTGACAGGTTCCACGGCGGTTTCAGCTTCCTGCCTGAGCCGTGCCCGGTACGCGGCATATATGTTACGCTGCTCTTCATTGATCGCCTCTTCACCAAAGCGGCTATGAACTTCAACCAGTTCTGTCAGGATATTCCGTAATGTTGCTAGTTGCGCTTTCCCACGTTGTTTCTGGTCTTGCGTCATCGTGGCCTGGTATTCCGGCAGATCAGCATCATCCTCCTCTTCCAGCTCATCCCCTTCACTTGATGCCAGGTGCTCATCTTCCAGAGTGCGGGCAATCGCTTCGTAGATGTAGGCAATACTGGCGGCAACCACCCACATCTGGTCAAAGCGTTGACTTTGGCACCAAGCTCGCAAAAGCTGCTCGATAAAATCGAAATGCACGTCGCGACGTGCAATTTCAGCCAGCACAAAAGCGGCTGTGAGCGAGACCGGGGCACGTTTATCACCCACGAGTTGCTCCAGCAGGATACGCAGTTTCGTGAAATGGTAGACCCCTACCCGGGCAATCATCAGCGCGATCGCGTAGCGCAGCTGGCGTAGTCGATCACTGGAGGCTGTATAGCGCATATCAGTGGTCGCATGCCTCGCCTCATATTCGCTCAAATGATGAATGATGCCAATCAGACCAGTAAAGGTAGAGGCATCGTCGGGATCAATCAAGGACCAGAGAAGTCGTTGGTAATTTTCAACCTGGGCCTCGACATACTGACGATACTTACGATTACGAAACTCCAGGATATTAAAACGCACCTGGATGTCCAGTTTGCTATGCATCATATGGGTGCCAATGCGCCGGGGATCAATAAATTCATCAGAACCATCCATACCCTGCCTTCTCAATGCGTTGACCGCTTCGGTATATATTTCTTCCAGCATTGGCATATCCAGTTTATCGAAAAGAACTACCAGTAGAGCATATAGCTGATAGTTCATCGGTTTTAATTTGTTAAACCAGACATGAGGGGCTTTGAGCGCTTGGTTTTCTTTTTTCGTAAGTTCATCAATCAGGACTTGTAGATCCATATCCTTCTTCTCGAACAGGTGATACAGATCCGAAGGGGTTAAATGCGGATTCAGATGTTCCCGGGCCGCCAGCAGTTCAGCTCGCTCGTTGCCAAAGAGGAATTTTTCCGGAAAAAAAGAATCGATCAGTTTATCCATCACGATCCGGCAATCAACGCCTGTCGTATGCAGGATAGAAAAATTTTTGATTTGCAGTTCAGCTAAATGTGGACCATTAAGCACCGTAAAAATAAACCAGATGTTGGTCAGATTCGCCAGCTTTTCATTCAGGTGGGTAAAACGATTTGTCAGATGGTCGAGCCCGATTTGATTTTTATCAAAGACCTCGTCAAAGAGGATGACTGCATTGGAGGGAAGTTGCTCATCAGCAACAATTTGAACCAGGGTGCGCTCGCCAGGATCAACATACTGATACACATCCAGTGCCTGTGTATGTTGTGGCCAGAGGTTTAACGCCAAGTACAGGGCTGTCGTAAGCTTACCGCTGTGCTCCTGCCCGGCAACGATGAATATATGGTCGGTCGATTGCCTGACGTGCCGTTCGAAGTCCTGGTACCCTGCCGGTCTAACAAAAAGATCGTTGACGAGCTTGAAGTCGTGGGGCTCAAAACGCTGCAGCGTAATGTTTTGCTGACTAAAGTCAGCCCGGCGCTCATCCTCGCGCTGCTTTATCCATTGCTGCTGCTGAAAACTGGCATCCTCCTGCCACGTAGCCCAATCATCTTGATCCTTTTTCTGTGGCCCCATTTCTGTCGAGCTCGTTTCAGTGATTGGTTGCTTGCTTGTTTCCTCCTCCTCATCACTCTCCAACTCATCAACAGGCAGTAGCAGTGGGGACTGTTCCTGCTCTTCTGTCAGAGACTGCTGTAGTCCCATAGCAGGAGGCTGATCGGTTTCAGCCCGGGGAGTCTCGCTTTGCGGCGCATTGTCTTGGAGCGGTTCCATAGCCGATACTGGCTGTGCCTGGTCTCCTGGCTCTGGGGTCTCTATCATATATTATCATCCTCTGTGCGCACAAAAAAGAGTTCATCGGGATCTATTCCGAGCTTGTATTTCAGGTGAAAAATGTGTGCTTGCTCGGCCTGGTAACGAAGAGAGATTTCATCACATGCCTTGCGGAAAGCCTGGCCCACACTCTCCCCATAGGAGAGTGCCCGGTAAAAGAGTTCGGAGAAGCGAACGGCCAGGCCGTCATTGATTGTTTCGCGTATGCCAATCGCGCAATCTATATACTCACAGATGTTCTCGGCCAGCGGCTCAGTGTAGCAGGCGTTGAGGACGACGCAGCGTAACGTATTCTGGTAATTGCGCAGGATGCCAGCAATGGTTGAGAACGGAATAGGGTCTGGTTCTGCGCTCAATCCTGTTGCAGCGTGCATCCCATCACGCGTTTCACTGAGAGTCGTATATTGTTCCAGGGCCAGTTCCCCGGAGGGGAGAGCATGGCCTGAAAAATGCAGAATGGCAGGACGATGGCTCAAAAGATAGCCTGAAAGATCTTGTATACGCACACTTTCTTCGCGCCAATCAAAGAAACGCCAGTTCTCGCGCATCGCGAATTTGATCTCTTTCATTTCATGATCGATGCGCAACCCTTCTAGGACCTGAGTGTGGTGGCGCGGGTTTGCCTTCAGGACTAGTACCCTGACACGGGCGCGTGTGACTGAGGATTTCCTGATCCGGCGTCTGGAGGTACGTACAGGTCCCAGGTCCAGGTTAGGGGTCTGTGCCAGCGTGATTAGTCCACCCCCCTCTTCATTTGCTGTCTCGACCGGATTGTTTTCCAGGCGCGCCCGCGTGCAGGCGACTGCAAGATCGTGCGTCAACAGCCGATCATAAAAGCCCTGCAAAAGCTCAGGAGCCGAGCGAGACTGTGCCGACTGGCAAAGCAAAAATGGTACATTGAGCCGGCTGAGCGTAGAAGCGGCTGGCACTCCCTGCTGTGTTGACAATATAAAGCTACGCATACCCGACTGTATGTTCAACAAAAAGTTCAGTTCGTCTACCCCTGGAGCGGCACCTGCCAGCGCTAAGGCGAAATCTGGATCGCATAGGCCAACGTGATGCCAGAGATGAAAGGGTGACAGAGCATCCCGAAAGACCCGATACAGGTGCCTGGCATCCCGCAGGCTGACTGAGCTCACCAGTACCCGGTCCGCGTGGCGCTCACGCCACGCTTTCACCATCTGCACGATCGCTTTACCCATGGTACTTTGTTCCTCGTTAGGTGCCAGCGTCAGCAGGAGGCGTAGCGGCCCTTGCTCCAATCTGAGCGCTGGCATAGGATGATCCTGGCACGCCGCAGGCAATAGCACAATTGGATGGCGCAAAGCAAGAGCGCACACACCATCGTGCAGCAGCGACCAAGGCCAGTCAAACAGCTCATCAGGGAGATAGAGTAGAAGGCGATCAGGTATACGCTCCCGATACCTCTTCAAAATAGGGCCTGTGAAGATCTGCTGATACAGCCAGTGTCCTGGCGCAGCAGAAACCGTTGAGGGTAACGAGCTGAATGCCAGCGGCGCCTGTTCACCGCTTGAAGTACGAATGATGAATCCGGCAGCATCTTTCCGTAGCGAAAGAATGAAATCATCCATTTTCTACCTGTTACATTTTACTTATGGTGGACATCCTATCAGCAACAATTCCCACTTACCACATAAAAAACACCTGTAGAGAAGTGGCTCGTTCAATAATCCTCTCTTCTTCTCTATCCTATTTGCGGACCTGCTGCAAATTTTCAGTACTTTTGATTACTACAAGAAAAATATAGTGCGAAACCTATCATTTATGGCTACTATATTATACCAGACAAGTATGGTAATATATATAGGTAAAGGAAGTTTTTCTACCTACTTAGTAGGAGGATAATAGTTTTTTCTGGTAAAAACGGTGGCTCTTCAGTAGGCAACGCGTAAGTAATGTATAAAAGAACCGGCAAAAGCCTCTGCAGAGTTCTGGTGGTAGAGTTCTCCGTAAGCGGTGAAAGGGATGAAATTCGCATGACGGTGCCTTTCAATCTTTCTGTGGATAAAACTGGTTTTCCAATCATAGAGATGCCCGGGCTGCCTTTCAAGATGCTCTGGTTACCAGTGACAAAGATTCAGTTCGAATATTTTCTGGTGGATACGGGTGCCTACGATAACGATTGGTATCAGGACAAGTTACGGCACTATAATCCCAGGATTTCTGCGGGCAGTCTTGGCGTCACCAACTATTGGCAGGCGTTTATGACTGGCCTTTTGCCGTTTGAGGCTCGCCGCTATGCCGAGTGGGTTGGACGCGGCTCCGATCTTCCGACTGCTCAGGAATGGAAAACCGCGCTGAACACGCTGGGACGCTGGCCGGCTGACCCTACGTTTGTAGACGCGGTTCTTCAGCTATCCGGCCTGAACGAGCGCGCCCGCGTGTTAATTCAAGCAATTGAGCATGTGCTGCTCGCAGAGAAAGATCAGTTATACGGCGGTCACTTCCTATGCGACCAGATGGCAATGCGTTTGGGTGTACTTGAGCTCCTCTACGAAGATTCACAGCACCTTTCGTACTGTTGCTGGGGCCAGCCGAACAGGCGCTTCGACAGCCACCTTAATAATCCTTTACGCGATACAGCGCCCATCCGCTTTAGTGATCGAAACGGGATACGCATGAAAGCGGGGGGATTTCGCTTAATTTTCTGGCAATAGTATACAACGAATAAGATAAACGAAAAAATTTAGAAGCATCGTTCATAAAGATAGATAGATATGATAATGCGGAGGCTGCATGCCTGATTTACAGATTCAGCATGTGATTTTTACACGCGTGGAGAGAGCCTATTCACCCAATAATGTTAGCGGCTATCAAATTGCCTATAAATCGGCCTCCCTGGGAAACGATACCACTACGATAGAAAAACGGCTGCAATGCTTTGAGCCCGGTAGGCGGGAAAGCGTACGCTACCAGTTTTTCTGGACGGAGCAGGGTCAGGCGGTGCTGGCACGGAGCACTCCCCTCGCGGAAATCGATCCGGAGGTGATTGACCTGGCGCAACGCGATGCCTTTCTCGCGCACGCCCTGGTAGTGAGTAAAGCAGATTTTTCGCGTATCCATAATGATCCCTTTGCAATCTTTGAGGCGGCGGAAAATAACGATATTTTCGCGGACGACGTAGGTCGACTGGTTGACTATCTGCACGCGAAAGCCTCTGCGCAAACACTGGCTGTGCCTCTGCGCAAACGAGCGGAGGTGCGTGAACTGTTGGAGGACTGGCGGTCCGAAGATCTATTGCAGCTCTACCACCTGGGCATACAGGCGCCTTTATTGAGCCGTCAGGGACGCTCACTACTGCTGCAGTCCGACGATCAAGATGAGATCTGCGATCTCTTGAAGGTCATGCACATACTGATCCCACCCAATGATCGCTCGGCTTGCACTTTTGATACCTGGGTAGATGGCTGCATGCCGCATGGCGGTACGTTGTGGGCGGTTGGCATAAGCACTGAGAGAAGCCATCCGGACTTTTTGCCGATCCGCCTCGTGAACCAAGGGCTGGAGTTCAAAGGGGTAAGTAACGGCTTTCCTGACCCAAAAGCGCAGGCCCGGTCAGCATAACCAGCACATTTTTCAGAAGGTTAAACTGGATACGCCGGGCTCAATAAGACATACCAATCACCATTGATAAGAGCAATTTTCTTTGTGGCACGCCGGTTGCCGAGGTGCCGTTCCAGCACCGACCAGGCTGTAACCGGGTAAGCCGGACACAGAGCAAAGGTATGGAGGTCTCAACGACAATGGACTCACAGCAATCCGAAAACCTGTTCGCGCACGAACTCGTGCACATTCTTGCCGCGCACGACCTGGATATAGCTCAACTGAGCGACCTGACGGGTATTCCATCCGCGACGGTCCAGCGCATCCAACAATCGTTACACGATCCTACCTTCTCTCCCGTGCTCAATCCAGATGAGATGGAAGCCATGGTCACCACGCTGTTTATCAGTGCGACAGAACAGGATCGTCTGCGGGCCGCACTGCTGGGTACAGCGATCAAAAGCCTGCTAAGGCAACAACTCGGCTCAACGTACGCACGCCAGCTGATAGCGCAAATCTATCCTCTACTACTCAATGCATTTTTGCACGCGGACTCCATAACGCTGGGGGACACTGTACGGGGACAGGACCATGAGGCAAATGAAGACCTTGAGACGGACAGCGCCTGGCATGCTATCCTGGAGGCCATGGACGCCGCCGATCTGGCATTACAACTCAGTCGTGGTCAGACTTCATATACCGAGCAGGTTCACAGACTCAAAGAAGCTCGCATACTCCTGGATGAGGCGTTGACCGAGAGCGAAGACCTAAACGAGGTCATACAGTCGCTGCCACTCTGGCGTACATGGCGACAGCGGATACAAAGCGAGCGCATGGCTGTTGGCAAGCGTCTGCGTGCATTGGGTGTCGAGGAGTAATGATGGAACAGGTCTGGCCATCATCCGGGGGTATCAACGTTTTTATCTCTTCTGTATCCCCAAGAGATAAAGTTTTGCGCCGCTCGTTACTCACAGCCCTCAGCCCACTGGTCAAGCAGGCTTTGATTACGCTCTGGTCTGATGAAGACATTCTCGGAGGGCGACACAGCGAGCAGGAGATTATGCACCACCTGAACGCCGCACAACTGGTCCTTCTGCTGGTCAGCCCTGACTGTATAGATTCTCACGCCTGGAATCAACAGATGGCTGCTATCATGGTGCGGGAAACGCATGGTAATGCGCGAGTAATACCAGTGCTGATGCGCCCAACCGTAGGTTGGAAAGACACCCCTTTTGGACATCTGACTCCCCTACCGGCCGATGGCAAAGCGGTGGTCGCATATAAGCCACACAATGAAGGTTGCTACGAGATTGCCAGAAGCATACACAGATTGATCGCCCATATGCAACCAGCGCCACCTGCAATCATCTCCCGCAGGCTAAGATCGAATCCACCACCGCATCCATCCGCGAGTATTCCACGCCCACAGCTCGTAGCAGACATCTATCAACAGTTGACCAGTCCTACTACGAGCGCCCTGGTGCTGACTGGGATCGGCGGCCTGGGCAAATCGGTCCTGGCGGCTCAGGTCCACCATTTCGCCGAGGAACAACGCAAGGCCGGGCAAGGGCCTTTTTTGGCTGCTGCCCTCCGGCTTGATATCGACGCGACAACAAGCTTGCAGGATGTACTGATAACACTATGCGAGGCATCTGGTACAGTATTACCGGCACTGCACACAATGTCTGTCTACGATCTCAGTGCGACTCTGTTGCAGCTCGTGCAAAACGTCTCACAACCACGTTTGATCATCATCAACCAGCTTGAGCACTGGCTGGATCCACAGACGCGCTATCCACTGACACAACACATTGGCGTTGGCGCATGGCTTGAACTGCTTAATACTCAGCCGTGTGCCAGCCGGTTGCTATTCACCAGCCGCATCTATCCACATGGCAAGCAGCAGCACCTGGACGCCTATATACGGAGGTTCACACCAGCCGGTTTAACTGTGCGAGAAGGTCTACAGCTCTTCCGCCGGGGAAACATCGCGGAGACAGATCAAGACCTAACTGCGGTCATCTCCTCTTACCAGGGACATCCCCTGGCACTGGTTTTGCTGCGCGATATTCTCAAAGAGAATCGCAGCTTATCGCTGGCAGCCCTGTTGCAGGATCTTGCATACAAACAACTCTGGATAAACGATATGTCTGAAAACATCTTGCAATATATTTATACTCGACAATTAAACCAGGAGCAGCGTGAGCTCTTGCAGGCTTTTGCGATCTACCGCCTGGCCGTGCCCCTACAGGCGGCCCAGAGCATTGCCCACCGTAGGGTCACGATGCCGGTCAGCCGTGCCGGTGCGATGTTGCGCGTTTTGCTTGACCAAGATCTGCTCCAGGCAACCGGCAACCTCGAGTATCGTCTGCAACCAGTAATGCGTGATTTTGTCCAGGCCTGGGAGAGTGAGAACGATCCAAAACTCGACGCGGAGAAGAGGCGTCAGGCCCATCAAATCGCGGTCAGTTATTACCTGGAACGCTTCTCTCATACCACTAGTCGCATGCCACAACCCCACATCAACGATTTTCGTCTGATGTTAGAAGCCGCCTGGCACTATTGCCAGGCCGATCAACTCGCCGAAGCGTATCAACTGATACGCCGCGAACAACTCTTCCTCTATTTCCACCGTTGGGGAGGCAATAGCCTGCTGCTGGAGGTGTATCAGTTTTTATTGCCCACCGAAAAGTGGCACGCGGCACCATTGATTGTGGGGCAGGTAAACCACGAAATGGGGTCTATCCAGAACGCTCTGGGAAACAAGCACGAAGCGCAATTATACTACGAACGTGCTTTTCCTCTATTACGCCAGGCAGAGCAGCCAGTTGCGCTGGCTGAAGCGTTGAACGACCTGGGCATAGTCTATCGCGCCCTCAATCAGGAGACGCTTGCAGAGCAGTGCTATCGCGAGGCATGGGCTCTGTGTGAAGAGGCAGGCAAGCATTTTCCCCAGCGCGGGATTACACTCAATAACATGGGCCGCCTCCTCTATGAGCGGGGACGGCAACACCAGCAGCGCCGGCAGAAAGCACAGGCGCGCGAACTCTTTCAGGCTGCCCTTGCCCGCTATGAGCTGGCATTGGAGGCCCATCAAAGCAACAATCAACCAGAAGAACGGGGCTGGACCCTACTTAATCTCGGTGATGTCTACATGGTTCTCAACCAGCGTGAAGAAGCCCACAACCACTACGAGCAAGCGCTGCAACAGTTTCGAGACTTTGGTGAACGCCGGGGCGAGGGGACGGCCCTGAATAACCTGGGGGTTCTTCTGGCATACGATGGCGCACACAAAGATCAGGCCGTGGCCTGTTACATACAAGCGATACATATTTTTCGCACAGTCGGTGATCGCTGGCAGGAAGAGAAAACGCTCAGGAACCTGGGACGCTGGCTGCTCATTTATGTTCCAGAGCAAGAACCAGCACGCACCCAGGGATATATAGCCGGCCTTGCCTGTTTCTTTGCAGCCTGCGATGTATTTGTGAAGCAACACACTACCCACAATCCCATCGTTCCAGACTGGCTACTCGCATCCCTGCGCCAGGACCTGGGAGCACAAAAGATGGAGGAATTTGTCACAGATGCGGAGACGAAGTCCTCACACATTGTCGGAGAACTTTTACAGATGCCCTATAATTTTGTGTAGTACGGAGGAATACAGAATGCCCAGAATGCTAGAGGTAAAGATTGCTGTCGAACATGTCATTTTCACACGCGTTGAAAAAACGTATTCCCCCCAGGGATATAGTGGATATCAAATCGTCTATCAATCACCATCGCTAGGCGCGGAAACAGCGCAGATTGAGAAGTATGTCCAGTGTTTCCAACCTGGTAAGCAGCCAGTGCGCCGCCACCAGTTCTTCTGGACAGAGAAAGGCCAGGCGGTTTTCACTCAGAGCGTCCCCCTGGCGGCGCCAGACCCGGAGGTGATTGATAAAAATCAACGCGATGCCTTTCTTGTGCATGCCCTCGTTGTCAGTAGAGAACACTTCGCATACGTCAGAAATGATCCGTTTGCCATTTTCTCGGCAGCGGAAAACAACCGGCTGCTGACAACAGACGTCGCGCAACTCGTTGCGTATCTCAGAAAAGATTCACCTCCCGCCCACCTCGTGGTACCGATCCGCTGGGGAGCAATATCCCCCCGGGAGTGGTCAGTATGGGATCTCTACCTGCTTAGCATGGCCGCGTCCAGCCTGCATCAGCAAAAGCAATCGATTCTGATGATCGCGGCCAATCCAGAAGAAATCTTTCAACTGCTCAGTTGCATGCTGGTATGGTTACCCGCAGATCAACGCATTACCTGCACCTTTGACACCTTTGTTGACCATTGCACGCCGCCTGCGGGCAACTTTTGGGTCGTCGGAGGAACCAGGCCAATTGGGAATAGCAATTTTCTGCCGATGCCTCTAGCCGAACGCAAGGTTGTGTCACTCAAAGGAAGCAATGAGAGATCCCTGTATACCACGTGGTTTGCCTCTGCATTGCAAAATACCGAGAGCAGTGTTCAGATAAATGAAGAGCAGACAAACGAAGAACGTTATACAGCACAGATAGTGGCGGAAGCTTTCACTGCACATCGCGCATTGCCTGCGGTCCCCCTGAGCATGGGTACACTATATACATTTTACAACCTGAACAGTCCGGCCATTACCACCAGGTTAGCAAAAGCTCTGGCAACGGTTTTGCCAGAACATATCGCTGAATACCTCGCGCCTTCGCTACAAACCTATATCTATGAGCCGCTCCCAACTATTTTGAGTATCGCGGCCCAGGAGACATGCGATACCCAGATACTGACCCACAACATGCTGGCTAAAATTGTCTATAACTGGCTACTCAATGAACAACCGGAATGGAAAGAGTGGGAGAGCGTACTCAAATTTGCGGAGCAAGCCACATATATGCCATTGATCCTGCTGGCAAATGTGAAAGTAAAAGCACGGCCACAGACCCTGATGGCAAATGTGAAAGCGCGGTCTCCTTTTTTTTTCACAACTGATAATAAACCTCAGGCCCAGGATATGATTGTAAATGCTTTGCTGAAAACAGGTGAGTTGTCGCAGGTACTGGATGAACTCCTGGCAGGAGTGCAACCAGTACAGGACTCGCTACCACCCGACGCAGTACAAGCAGCTCGCCAGTTGCAATCAAGTCCGACGCGTATGCAATTGAGTGATGAAGAGTTTCAGATATTGGTCAACGCTCTTTTACAACAGAAAGCAGGGAACTTGCTGCAAGGTCGATGCGTGTGGCGTGTTGGGTATTTGCAACACGCCAGAGTCGTTCATAGTCTGGTGAAAGCGGTAGACGCGAGTCAGAATGTTACATCTGAGTTTGTGCACGCCTTACATCATCATCCACTGTATTCCAGGTAAAAAATCAAGGGAGTACTTTTCCAATGTTAGGTAAAAACATCCAGTGTCCGCGGTGCCTGAAGCGTTTCCGCATTCCCTCCCGAGTAGACAAAAGCATTGTTTGCCAGGAGTGCCATTTTATGATTCCACTGGCATATATTCTTGGATGCAAAGATACGCCGCCTGTCTTTGTACAGTTGTTCGGCCTGACCGATGCAGGCAAGACTATGTTCCTGGATATTCTGCGCTTGCATCTCTATGATATGTCCCATGCCTGGGGAGCCGCCGGGTTCTATGCTCAGCCCATCACCCAACTGGACGTGGAGCACAAAAACGTGCTCCAGGCCGAGCGAGCCGAAGGCGTCCTGCCCGGTAGCACCCCCAAACGCGATCGCGACCAAAACGAGGTCTATATTATGTCCCTCAAGCATATGGTACGCTGGGGATCGCGCTTCCTGGTGATCATGGATCACGCCGGTGAGCAGTTCGGCAGGCTGGTCATCGATGTTGCCGAGATCCCTTTTCTACAGCACACGCCAGTCACCATTATGCTGCTCAGCCTGCCCGATTTGTTGCACGATAAAATGCGTGTCGATAACCTGGTCAATAGTTACATTACTTCCCTGGAGGAGCGGCGGGTGAGCTTTGCTCGTGAGCGCCGCCAGTTGATTATCGTCTTTAGCAAAGCCGACCTCATCTCTGACCTGGCTCCAGAGCTGCGCGATTATCTCAGTCAGGACACGATCTATGCAGCATTGTGCGATCCGCAGCAGCATTTCTATCTTGGCGAAATAGAAATGAGCAATTATGTGCAAAAAATGGCCTATATCAGTGATGTGATCAGGCAATGGGTTAGGAACAAAGTCATGAGCGGACCGGGCATGTTAAATATGCTAGATGATCACGGCATCGATACCCGCTTTACTGTGATGTCAGCAACCGGGCATACGCTTACTCCTGGTAGAAACACACTTGCTCCCAGTCCGCGCCGCGTACTGGACCCGTTTTTCTGGGTACTTGAATACTATAAACGAAATAATCTCTAAAAAATCATTCCACAACTCAGCACAACTGCCGTGGCTCGTGCTGTGCGCTTAGTTTTTTTTGATAAATAATACGTCTTATCATCATATCACCAAATATGGTTCTTATCATCGTATCATCAAATATGGTCAGGAATAAGGTTATGCTCAATCAAATTCTGAATTTTATCGAAGGCCAGTATGTTTATTGTCCACGTTGCCTGCAACGTCTCCCCATCAGGGAGCAGATCACACATGATGTTCCCTGCGAGGGATGCCATTTTATGATTCCACTGGCATATATTCTTGGATGCAAAGATACGCCGCCTGTCTTTGTACAGTTGTTCGGCCTGACCGATGCAGGCAAGACTATGTTCCTGGATATTCTGCGCTTGCATCTCTATGATATGGATCGTGCCTGGGGAGCCGCCGGGTTCTATGCTCAGCCCATCACCCAACTGGACGTGGAGCACAAAAACGTGCTCCAGGCCGAGCGAGCCGAAGGCGTCCTGCCCGGTAGCACCCCCAAACGCGATCGCGACCAAAACGAGGTCTATATTATGTCCCTCAAGCATATGGTGCGCTGGGGATCGCGCTTCCTAGTGATCATGGATCACGCCGGTGAGCAGTTCGGCAGGCTGGTCATCGATGTTGCCGAGATCCCTTTTCTACAGCACACGCCAGTCACCATTATGCTGCTCAGCCTGCCCGATTTGTTGCACGATAAAATGCGTGTCGATAACCTGGTCAATAGTTACATTACTTCCCTGGAGGAGCAGCGGGTGAACTTTGCTCGTGAGCGCCGCCAGTTGATTATCGTCTTTAGCAAAGCCGACCTCATCTCTGATCTGGCTCCAGAGCTGCGCGATTATCTCAGCCAGGACATGATCTTTGCATCGTTAAAGGGGAATTCTCCCCTGCTCGAAGCAGAACTCGACGCGTATATGCAACAAATGGATATAATCAGTCATACGACCCAACAGTGGGTAAAAAAAAGCGTGCCGGGTGGAGCGGCCATGCTGAATATGCTGGATGATCACGGCATAGACACCCGCTTTACTGTGATGTCAGCAACCGGGCATCCACTTTCTACCGCTGATAGCAAACTGGCACCAAGTCCACGTCGTGTGCTGGATCCTTTTTTCTGGCTGCTCGAATACTATAAGCGTCTCGGGCCTCAGAATATCGTGCCGGCGAGGTGGAGCACGATCCTTGCTACTTTCTCGCCTGGCCTGCACGCGACCAGTTCGCTCGTACTACTGATACTACTGTTCTGTTGTGTGCTTGGAGGTGGTATCTACACCTTTCAGTTTTCTCAAGGCTCCTTCGCGTTTACAGGTCTCAGTCTATCGCTCGTTTTGTTATGCATCTGCAGCCTGGTGCAGCAATGGTTAACGGAGAAACATGATCCGCTACTACACAGTACGCTTAGAGTAGCTATTCTGGCCCTTTTTCTCGCCTGTGTGGCATTGCAAACCATACCGACGGTGCAGCAAGTACTCTCTCAAGTCCTGCTCTATCAATTGTTAGATATATACATTATAGGCACCGCCCTGTTCTCATGCTTCCAGCCAGCGGCACGTGTAGCCGCGCAGAGCCGCATCACACTGACGGTTATCGTGGCGTCCGCTGCTTTATTCCTGTATGCATATGGAGCCCAGGAACTGTTGCCATCACTCCTACATCCCCAGCTCGGTATCTCAGCCAATGGCTATAGCACAATCAATACGACACTTGTGATCATATTGTGTAGCGCCGCCGTTCTCGTCTTGCTGCTTTCAACACCCGAGCGTATCTGGTTCGATCGCGTCGTCCTGGGCATGGTCGCACTCGTGTACGGAGCCTTCCAATTTGTCTATGGGACGCAGGAGATCAACGGTGCCTTCTCATCCGCAGGACCACTTTTCCAGTCCAGCGGCAATGTCGTTATTATCAACAACATCATTGTTTTTGTCGTTGCTATCGCTCTTCCGATCTCCCTCTTTATTTTGCATCGTTTCGACCGTATAGATCGTCTACCATTGCTGATCCTGGCCCTTGTCTGTGCTGGCATGCTTAACTTTCTCGGAGATATTATAGTGCTCCCCTACGGCCAGTCCGGCATATTCACATTGATCTGGACGACCGCTGACCTGCTCGCGCCGACACAAATTGTTCCCTATGGGCTGATAACTACAGGCATTCTGATACTTATTCGCTGGCTTTTTACACGCTTTTCCAGCAACTTCACCTTTTGGGATCACGCAGTGCTCTTTTTCACAGCGCTGGTCTGCACGCAGCTACAGATGTTCCCATGGGGAAGTCCCATGCTGCTGACACCGGTTCCCGCGCTGCAGGCAACACTGAACCAGAGTATCACTGATAGTTTGACCTGGCTCACAATCTCGGGTAGTATTGGCGCGCTTTTCTTGCTGCTTCTACCCCTTTTACAACAAAACCCACAGATTGAGCGCGTTGTCGCGTTGATGAATAAGCAGGCCCCCTGGATTGTACATGTACCTGTATGGTTTGAACACATGCTGATTGCCGCAACAGCCATCGGATGCGCGTTATTGATAGGAATCTATGGCCTGGCAGGCTCAAAGACAGCGCCCCTGTATACGAGCGGGGAGATTGAGATCACATGGTACCAAGTCACGGCACTCCTCTTCGTGATCCTCGCCATTGTCAGCATAGCCAGGGTAGCTCGGCCATTGACGAGAGGTGATCGTTTTCTGCTCCTTATGAACATTACTCTCTGCATCGTTTTTTTTGTTGCCAAAGGATCTCCCGAGATTTCTCTCTCATCTATGTGGCAAAATTGGAACGAGGACGCATATATCTCTCATCTGCCTAACTTCCTTTTCAGCATGCTGCTAAGCGGAATAGCATTCATCTTTTTCTGGTGGTCAACAAACCAGAAACACTCGGGTGATCGCCGCCTGCTCCAGATTATTTTCGTGCTGGCTCTAGCCAGCAGCGTGCTGCAGTTGCTGGTACCTTCCCTCTTTTTTACGCTCATTACGCTCCTCTCATTAATCATGGGCATAGTTATCACCTCGCTAACATTAAGTCCCATGCCATAATGATGTCAGTTTAGAATACCTAAGGTTTTTATCAGTTATGGCCATTGGGAAGAAAGTGGCCTCGATGCTCCAAACCTTCGCCTGCCATGATATAATAGCGGAGCATGAGATTTGTACAGGCACTATGTTTTTGTATGTCTGAAGAAATTCGTTCAAGGATAGAAATACATGTCGAACGTCCTCTGGGTTATCTGTAGTATAGTTGCATATATCGCCGGGTTGTATATAATGCTACGGACAACGCCAATGTTGCTCGCACGCT
Organism: Dictyobacter sp. Z7_2; assembly: GCF_057551105.1. Taxonomy (NCBI): domain Bacteria; kingdom Bacillati; phylum Chloroflexota; class Ktedonobacteria; order Ktedonobacterales; family Dictyobacteraceae; genus Dictyobacter; species Dictyobacter sp. Z7_2. The sequence continues at coordinate 4,829,449 of NZ_BAAJPE010000002.1, read as the reverse complement.
CTTACGATGAAGGATTATTTATGGCGATCGCCGCCGGGGACATCCTGGGGGCTATTTTGTCATTTGGTGCAATAGTTATCCTCTACGCTATCTTTAATGCCAACGTAGCGATTAAAGTAATCGACTGCCTGTTGCTGATTGGCATCCTACTGATTACGGCACGGCTGGCTATGTTTAGCCTGCGCCCGCGTTATGTCGCAGGCACCAACAAGATCTCGCGGATACTCTCAGGCATCTACTGTATCTGCCTGGCCGTAGCCTCCGTCTGGTACATGATCCAGCTGTTCCAAAGCACGAACTAGCATCATTCTATTTAAGCAAGCCCCAAACAAAAAGCACAACCCATCCTGAGCACTGATGCGTTTTCTGACACCGTACTCAGGGTGAGGTTGTGCTTTGTTGATGGCCATCAATCAAAGACTACTGCTGGGATACAGGGGGAGGAGCATGAGTTCTTCGTCGAGATAGATGCTATCCAGACGCATGGAACGGGGCGCAAGGCCGTAGCTTTGAAATCCCAGGGAGGTATAAAATTGATGCGCTTTTTTGTTGGACGCCACAATACCTACATGTACCTGTTCAAGTCCAGGAAGTTGGCGGGCATGCTCAAGGAGTTCTTGCAGCAACCCATGCGCGATGCCCTGACGGCGCACGGCGGGCGAGATGTAGACTCCCCAAACGATAGCTTTATGCTGCATCTTAGAGGCGGTCTCGCGTGTCATGGCGGCGGTGCCAACCAGCGTTTTCTGGTCATCAAAGGCACCCAGGACAAAATGAGAGGGAGGGTCACCTTTTAACTGTAAACGCGCAGCAACTTCTTGCAAGGTCTGTTGCTGTTCTTCCTCATACGTCAGATCAAAGGCATCAGGTGCCTCCTGTGTCCCATGCAAACGAAGCATATGATAGCCTGCGGCATCATCCGGATTGAGAAAGCGGATCTGCATACGGTACGACATCCTTTCCTGAAACGCAGTATCTCTCGATGAAAAAACCAAAGAATTTTAAAAGAGCAGAGACAGAATCATAGCATACAGCGGTGTATTAGTATAGACGTATGAGCTCTACTCGCAATAAAATGCCGCGACAGGCAAAACCTCAACTCGCATGCTTGCATCGCGCTAACACACATCAACACTGGTTAAATAAGCTTAAATCTTAGCGAAATCTTCGGTCAGCCAGATCTTGTTATTCACGGTATCGACAATCACATCAATGCCGATCACGTTATCACTGGCCGACAAAATATTTTGTCGATGACCATCATCGGGTGGCGTCTCATTAAACATGTTCGTATTGCTTGCGACGGCCCCGGCGGTCGGATCACCCACATTCCAGGCAATATTTTCGCCCGCAGAGGTCCAATTGACTCCCTGAGCACGCTCACGATCACCAAAGGCGGCCTCTCCAGGCAATTGATGCGATAGCGTGTTCGTAGCTTGCATGGCGAGATTATGCTGATGCGCACTGGCTTGCAATCCCGCATTCCAGGTCAGAGGACCCATATTCTGACTGGCCCGCTCTTGATTAATCAGCGTCAGGACCGCCGAGGCCGCCGCCGATACACCAGGAATAGAGACTGTCATGGGAGGTGTCGTTGGAGTCGGTACAACCATCGCTGGTGGGGCCGTCGGACTAGGGATCGGGGTTGGGGTTGGAGCCATGGTGGGAGTCGGCTTGGGAGATATTGTGAGTCCTACCGACTGAGCAGTTGCCGTGTGCGTAACTTTTTTTGCCGACGAAGGCGTACTTGAGGTCGAATTTGCGTTCGACCCACAAGCGCTCAGCAGGATCATGCAGAGAAGCATACTCGCCAGCCCGAGATAGCCAGGTATCTTTTTTGTCACAATTATCCCCTTCTACAAATAACGTGTTTATTTGTATATCTTTGATATCAATTGATACACAGATATAAATATACTGCATTGTATCTTCCTCGGAGAGAAAGAGGGAATAAAATTAGTACTTTCTAGCAATACAGCTGAAGATTCTCCTATCTAGACGTTCACCACTCTTTCCGCGAGCGTCCACAAGATGCCGCCAATACGCTCAATCAGCCACCGGTCATGTGTAATGGTAATGACCGGTCCTGGGAAATCAAGGATAGCCTGCTCGAAAGCTTCCAGAACGTCCCAGCTGATATAGTTTGTCGGCTCATCAAGCAATAAGACGTTGGGAGCCTGAGACATGAGACAGGCAATCTCAAGCTTACGCCTTTGACCAAGACTTAACTGTCCAACCTGCTTAGGTAGATCTTCAAGGCGAAAGAGCCCATAGCCGATCAAGCGCCCGGCCAACTCATCCTCGTAGCCAATCTGATCGTAGCGATAGGTCTCGATCACCGTCTTGTCGAGATCAAGCAGCGTCTCCTGCGGTAGATAGCCGATACGTACACTGGGAGACAGGATGATCTCTCCACCGCTTGGGCGCTCCATCCCCATAATCATTTTGAAGAGCGTTGTCTTGCCAGCTCCATTGGCTCCTGTGAGGACAATACGATCGGTAGGGCCAATATCTATGCTTTGATGGCTCAAAAGCGTGCGCTCGCCAAAGCTCTTGCTGACGTCGCTCAGTTGGATGGCGACCTGCGATTGCAGTGGCTGCGTCTGAAAGGCCGAATGCACGTTGATGATCTTCGGCGGTTTCGGGATCGGATCGGCTTCGATCAGCTTCAGCTGCTGCTCCGCGCCCTTGAGTCGACTCGCCGATGAACCTTGCTTATTCTGCGTATGGCTGTACAGAGCAAATTTATCACCATCACGCGGAGGTCCAAAGCTCGTCTGACTGGCCGTATGCCGTAGATCACGAATACGGCGACGCAGCTCCTGTATCTCCTCCTGCTGACGCTGATACTCCTCCTCCCATTTTGCCCGCTCAGCTGACTTCACCTGCACGTAGGCATCATAATCGCCAGGATAGACCTTGAGCTCGTGCTGATGCTCATCGATCTCGAAGATCTGATTGATGGTACGATTCAGGAAACGTCGATCATGCGAAACGATCAGCAAGGCCCCCCGATACGTCGTCAGATAGTTTTCCAACCACTCCATACTGGCAAAGTCCAGATGATTGGTCGGCTCATCCAGAAACAGCACGTCGGGCGAGCGCAGCAGCAGCGCCGCCAGACCCACACGCGCTTTCTCGCCACCGGACAGGGTCTGCACCTGTCGCGTGCGAGCCAGATAATCAATCTGGAGGCCACTCAGCACACGATCGATGGTCGCATCGAGATCGTAGCCGCCACGCTCCTGAAAGCGCGTCGAGACAGATCCATACTCCTCAAGCAAAGCCGGCAGATCACCCTTCGACGCCTGCGACATCTCGCCTTCGAGCAGGTGCATACGCTCCTCAAGTTGACGCAGATTCCCCAGGGACGCCAGCAGTAAATCATCGATTGTCTCACCGTAAAAGAGTGGCGTACTCTGCGGCAAGTAGCCATACTCCACATCGGATGCATACTTCAGGCTGCCCTGATCAGCCTGCTCCTGTCCCGTCAGCAAGCGCAACAACGTCGACTTGCCCACCCCGTTGGGACCAATCAGCCCAACGCGATCCTGCGCATTGATCACAAACGAGAGCGCACTCAGTACAGTCGTCGCACCATAGGATTTTGTCATATTTCGCACTGTCAATAACATAAAACCGTGATCCTCCACAAAAGAGTCCAGAGCAAGCGCCAAAGCGCCTCCGGAGTTGACAGATAAAGTCGGAATGTAGCTGTGGATGTGTAGATCATTCGGCGTTCGCAGCATGAATGTTATGCTTGATGATAAAGTAAAAGCGCTTCTTTATATGTCTGTGGATGTGTGCTAGCTTCAACGACAGCAGAAAGCCAGTTCGTGGTAGTGCGATGGGCAGGATTGTGGAAAAGAAGGTCAAAGCGGAAGATGGAGCACAACTACCTCGCGGAAAAACACACAACAGGATAAAGAAAAGCTTCGTCGTTACTGCAAAAGACGATGTTTCTACTACCTGTTTGTGATAATTCTCAAGGGTTCTCTCCTGATGTAAATTTTCTACATTATACATTACCTGTCAAGTGATGAAAAATGACCTGTTACCCCCGACCCAAACGCTCAATACCGCTCAGGTAAAGAAAACGTCCCACTGAAAAGATCAAGCAGACGTAGCGCCGTGGTCTTGTGCCCGGCGGCCTCGTGACGTATGATTCGTTCGTTTTTGCCACGCAATGTGGCAAGATGAGACGAAAGATCGGCGATGGGGGGACGTTTCCGTACGTGAACTGGCCGCCGGGCACAAGACCACGGCGCTACGTCAAGTAAGGCTTTTCTCGGCGTCGGGCGGCGGGACGTAGTAGCCGACGCCGAGCTCGTTGCGCAGAAATTTGGGCTGTGAGGGATCGGGTTCGAGTTTGCGGCGCAGATGTCGCATGAAGGTGCGCAGATAGGTATTTTCGGCGCTATAATCAGGTCCCCAGACGCGTTGCAGGAGCTCTCGATGGGTGAGAACTTTGCCGGCGTTGCGGGTGAGTTCGCAGAGCAGATCGTATTCGGTGGGAGTGAGATGAACGTCGCTACCACCCGAGCTGACGTGTCGGTGGACATAGTCGACGACCAGACCGTTCTCACCTCCGCAGCGATAGAGGGGTCGCTGGCTACCGCTGCCGCTGATGCTGTTGCGCAGGCGTTCGTTCTCGCTGGCGCGGCGTAAGGCAACGCGGACGCGGGCCAGCAGCTCATTAATGCTAAAGGGCTTGGTAAGATAGTCGTCGGCGCCCAGGTCGAGGGCTTTGATCTTGACCGGCTCTTCGTCGTGCGCGGAGAGGACGATCACGGGCGTGGAGCTCCATTCGCGAAAGCGTCGCAGGAAGCTAAGTCCGTCGAGAGAGGGCAGAGAGAGGTCCAGTAAGACCAGATGCGGCTGAAAGATGGCGGCAAGATCCACGGCCTGGGCTCCGTCGCGAACGGCCTGGCAGTAGTAGGCGCGGGCTTTGAGTTGAGCCAACAAGAACGTTCGCATTTGTGGGTCGTCTTCGATGCAAAGAATGCGAGCTTTTTTCTCAGCGGTCGACATAGTCGTAATTACTCCCCTCTGATAAGTGTGGCTGTGGCACGGCATGCAAGTTTACGCCTGGCGCGATATATCGGCAACTGAAAGGTAAAGGTTGATCCATGACCAGGACTGCTTGTGAGCTCTAACTGGCTCCCATGTGCTTCAATAATACCACGACTGATATACAGTCCGAGGCCAGTGGCAGGACTCCAACGCGTGACTTTCTGCCGTCGCTCTGGCTCGGCCGAGCCTGCCTGATCGCGTAAGGGATGACTCAGAGCGGCAAAGGTACTAAAACGTGCAAATAAAACTATTTGTTGCTCCGGGCTGATGCCGGGTCCTCTGTCAATGACACTGATCCTGACGCTCTGAGCTTTTTGCCGCGGCCCATTGCAGACCAATTCGACCAGCAGATGGACCGCGTCTCCTTCGGGAGCGTAGCGGAAGGCGTTGCTGAGCAGATTGGTCAGGACGCTCAAGATCAGTTCATAATCGCCGCGCACCGCCGGTACCGACTCGGGCAGAGTGATCCGCAACGAGCAATGTGCTGCATTGATCAGAGCCTCCAGGCGATCCTGGACATCCTCGAAGAGCTCGGGCAGCAGGATTGGTTCCAATTCGAGACGCAACGCTCCGGCTTCAACCCGTGAGGCTTCGAGGAAATGATTGATCATGCCTACCAGGCGATCAACTTGCTCATCGGCGGTTTGCAAATAAGCAAACTGCTCCTCGCGTGTCCATTGGAAATCTTTCACCAGTAGAGCACTGAGATGCGCACGGATATTTGCCAGCGGCGTCTTGAGCTCATGAGCCATCGTGGTAAAAAAATCTTCGCGCACGCGCTCCAGATGCTTAAGCCGCGTGATATCCTGATAGACTAAAATGACGCTCTCGATACTCCCATCGGGTGCTCGTAGCGGGGCGGCGTTGACCAGAAGGTACATGGATTGCCCATCGGCAAGATGAGCGTGCAACTCGGCCTCGCTGCTCTCACCCCGCGTCATAGCAGGATAGAGGGGATGCTCCTCGTAAGTCAGCAGCGATCCTGAGGGATAATACAAAGCAATCGAGCGGAGAATATGCTCACCATCTTGACCAATCACGCGCCGAGCCGCCTCCTCGGGATCATCCATCGGAGAGAGCCGTGCGCCAAGGCGTTGGAGCAGCTCGACAGCCTGACGGTTGATGACGGTGATACTCATGTCGTGCGCCGAGATTAAGATCACGCCACTCGGCAACCGTTCGAGCAGGAGCTCCATGCGAGCACTGGTGATCGCCTGCGCCTCTTGCGCCTCCTGGAGAGCTTTGTTGCGCTGCTTGAGCTCGGCAGTCCGCTTGACAATCTCGGCTTCGATACGCTCACGATCGGCCACCTGCTCACTGATATCATGGAAAATAACGCTAAAGGCAAAAATCTCGCTATGCTCATCACGAATCGGCGTATAGGTCGTTTGGATACTATAAGAAACGCCATTGATACCAGTCAGCCTGGACACGCTGCTCCCACCTTGCGACGCCTGCTGCTCGATGGCTTCCAGCGGATCGCCGTGCAGAAAGAGACCATGCTGAAAGATTACGGGGCTGCGATCGAGGGCTTCAGCCAGAGGTAGGCCCAGGATTTTTTCGTCCCAGCCCAGCAGATCACGCGCCGCCTGATTCACGTCGACCACACGCCAGCGCGGATCGACAATCACGACGCTATCGGGCATCGCCTGCATGATGTTTTCTTGCTGGCGCGCATTCCGACTGGCCGTACGGGCCAAACGATCAATACGCCGAAAGAGACGTGCATTCTGGATAGCCAGGCCCGCCTGTTGCGCAAACTGCTCAAGTAGTACCACCTCCTCCGCCGGAAAGCCTCGTGAGCGCAAATGATACACTTCGATGGTGCCAAAGACGCTCTGCTCCGCAGGATTGTCGGTGTGCGGCGCAAAAATAGGGACACTCAGCACCGAGCCCGGCCGATGCGGTTCCCCTTGATGCTCAAGAAAAGGAAAGACAAGCTGGGGACGCTGATTGGTATCGGTTAAAATCCGCGTGCGACGCTCGCGCACGACGGTTGTGAGCAGCACATTATCATCAACGGGCTCATGCCACTCTTGAGAGATAGCATGTATCCCTAGCTGAGCCACCAGCCGTGCCTGCTGAGGAGCATCGGCCGCAGCGGGATCGATCTCCTCCAGGTCCGCCAGACGCGTCTCGATGGCTGGCAATGAATGATCTAAAACGAAGATAGCGCAGCGCTTGGAGCCAAATGTCTCCTGAAGCACATGCAAGATACGCTCCAGGACTAACGGCAATGAAGCCGGTCCGGCCTGCGCAGAGGAGATGGCGTAGATGGCCTGGATGTGCAGGCGCGCTCGCACAGCTTCAGTGATCTCTTTCATCATCACCAGCAGCACATCTTCGGACTCCGGAGCCGCAGAAGTACGATACTCCAGCGTCACATTCCAGTACGTCCGCCCGCGCACCTCAAGAAAGCCCTCAAAAGGAACCTCCGCCAACTCGATCGCCTGTCTGGTTTGCGCCACCTGCGACAGGAGAGGAAGGACGTGCTCATGCATCGGCACCGGCACAACGTCCGACACGCGCTCGCCGAGCACACACGGATGCTGCCAGAGCGCGGTGATGATCTCATTCAGATAGGGATTGATATAGCGGATGCTGTATGTAGACGCATCCAGAATAGCCACTCCAACCGACTGCACACCCAGAATATCCTCAAGGTATCTCTCATATCCAGAATCCATCATTTACGCATTTTCTAGATACCATCAAAGGTATCGTGTCTATTAAAACTCTACCATTGATGTATGCTGGCTGGAAAAGTCTCCCCTGGCATTGTACGAAGTAAGATTGAAAATTGACTGCTGCTATCTCTTTGATGGTCAATTTAGAAAGGATGCACGCTCTTTAAAGTAGAACGACCAATATTAAAACAATACTTACATTATACCTTGTTTTTCAGTGATTGTCTTTCTTTATACCCAGTGAACAGAGATTGGAGAAGCTTCATGGCTGCCTGACGACAATGATGCATGTATCAGGTGAGACCTGCATGAGTAATAGATGCAGGCATGGCAGCAGAGCTCAAGAGACTTCAGGAGTGAGGTGGAAGACACAATGACCGGTATGCGAGACTCCACTACATTCGATCTCGCGCACTTTCCAACGTTTCTGCAAATTGCTTATCTCTAACCCTTTGTTGATAGACGCAATCCAGGGATAGCAAGAAGGCTGCGTTGCTCCCATAAAACCATACATAAACATATTGCTGTAGACGACCAGCAGGTATGATCCATCATCCAGACGCTTATACTGCAACAGCTCTTCACCCCGTACCGCATTTGTATGTTTTGTGGTCTCATTCAGCAGTGTACGTATCATGCGCTCCTGTCCCAGGAACTTCACTGCTTGCTTGACGATAAAGACTAAGGCCGGCTTCTGCAACACCTCAGCATCGACCAACATGGTCCAATCGTAAACTTGTTTGGCTGGCTGAGTGGGATTCGAGAATAGGACGGCACGCATGAGGAGTGCGATATATTCAGCGGGGACGGTATGCTGCTCAGTTTTTTCAGGCCAGCGCTCCTCCTGGCAAAATTGAGCCAGGCCGACATCGGTCAGCAGCATCTCCCATTGATTGGCGGGAATAACCTTTTTAGCGGCGCCAATCTGTTCGCGGAAATGCAGGCCGGTGGAGCGATTCAGGTGCGTCACACGTGGGTTCAGGCCAAGTTTGGGCAGTGAGGTAAGCACAAGTGCATTCTCGGCATAATCGAGGGAGATACGCGCATTGGGGAGCACTTGCCAGATCTTTTTTAGGAGATCGCTATTCAAGGCAGAGACTTGATGAATTCTGGTCGAGGCACGCTCGTCGGCCATGAGCAGATTCCCATCAACGAGATGGATACTGGCTATGCGGATCACAGGCACATCGGTTTTGGCTTCCTGCTTCAGATGCTGAGCAAAACGCGAGAAGAGCGTCGTAGAGATCTCCTCATTTTGTCCAATCAGCACTGCCTGTGGCACAAAACGCTCCTGAAGACAACGATTAAAGGCCTGGTAGGTTGTTGTAGTTACAATTGCGCGTAAGCCACTGAGCGTCAACAAAGCAGCTAATCTTTGAGAGCGGACTTCATCGGTATCGATAATCACAAGCACATTATCACGCGCTTTCGCAATGGGATCGTAAGAATCTCCAGGCGGAGTGTTATGTGGTATAGATATCATAAATAGTTTTCCACTCCCAATTGATGAAAAGTAGCTTCAGTTTGATGTCTGTAGGCATCGACAAACAAGCCAATCTGAAAAAGAAAAACAAGTACAACCATACATAGGGAGTGTATAAGTTAGGCCTCAAAAAGTCAACTTTTTACTTGAATGCTAGGAAAATTGGCGCCACAGACAATTTGTATCCTATCACAGATTCTGCTATGATAGCGATCACAGATATCAAATTTGCCAGAAATTGAGAGGTATTATGGATCTACAGGGAAAGCGTGTTTTGGTGATGGGATTGGGCCTCCAGGGCTCTGGGATGGCATCGGCGCGTTACGCAGCGCAGCAGGGAGCGCAGGTACGCGTCACGGATATGAAATCACCCGAGGTACTGGCACCCAGCGTGCAGGCGCTGGCCGGCCTGCCAATCGAGTTCATCCTGGGAGAGCATCGCGAAGAGGATTTCCAGTGGGCCGAGATCGTGATCCGTAATCCCGGCGTTCCCTGGAGCTCGCCCTATATTCGCCTGGCTCAAGCGCATGGTGCGCAGATCGAGATGGAGATCGGACTCTTCTTCCTGGCCTGTCCTGGCCGGATCATTGGCATCACGGGCACACGAGGCAAGACAACCACCACCAGCCTGCTCTACGCCATCCTGCAAGCCAGCGGCGCCCCCACGCAGATCGGAGGCAACGTCGCAGGCGTCGAGACGCTCTCCCTACTCCCCCAGATCAACGCCGACACCCAGGTTGTCCTCGAGCTATCAAGCTGGCAACTCGAAGGTTTACGGCCACATAAAATAAGTCCGCCAGTCGCCGTCATGACCAATGTCTATCCTGACCACCTCAACACGTACGCCAATATGGATGAGTATGCCGAAGCCAAAGCCAATATCTTCCGCCATCAGCATCCCAACGACATCGCTATCTTCAACTACGACAATCCCTGGACGCGACGCTTCGGCGAAGAGGCACCTGGACAGGTCTGGTTTACCAGCCTGGAACGTGGAGGCAGCTTCGAACGCGGCAGCACGCAGATTGATCCTTTCATCTTCAGCGAGACTCCTCTGGCTGGTCGACACAATCTTGAGAACATCTTACTGGCAACCACAACTGCTCGCATCCTTGGAGTCCCCGATAAGATCATCGCCGCCACCGTCCGAGGCTTCGACAGCGTCGCTCATCGCCTGGCTTTCGTACGACAAATCAACAACGTCCGCTACATCAACGACAGCAGCAGCACCACGCCGATCGCCGGACAGGTCGCCCTCGAATCATTCAACGACACACCGATCATCCTGGTGGCCGGCGGCAACACCAAGCACCTGCCGCTAGAAAAATGGCCCCAGAGGATCATTCAGCACTGCCGACACGTCATCCTGCTCAGTGGCAGCGGTACCGACGAGCTCCAGACAGCGATCCAGCAAGAAGCCGTCCAACAGCAAGTCAAAAACCCCGTCTATGGCGTCTTTGACGACTATCTCCAGGCACTCGACAGCGCCAATCAGCTGGCACAGCCGGGAGATATCTTTCTGTTCTCGCCCGGCTTCACCAGCTTCGGCATGTTCCTCAACGAATTTGATCGCGGCGACAAATTCGTCTCCTACGTACAAACCCTCAAGTAGTGGTCTGTCAAAGGTCATCGCACCGATCTCTCATCTGAGATATGCACCTCATGGGGTGAGACGCCTACCGACGTAGCGGCGCGGCTCCGCCGTGCTGTCTGTGACTCGTCCGACCATGCTCCTCATGAGGTTCCATTGCACAATCTTCCCACCGTGGAGCGTCTTGTTGGCGTTGCTTCCATCGGCACGTGGAACGGTGTCGTGCGGGAAGTGACAGCACGGCGGAGCCGCGCCGCTACGTCGGTGGGCGTCTCACCCCACGACTTCACGGATCTGTTTTGGGAACATATCTCCTCTGAGACAGAGGCGTGATGATCTTTGGCAGAGTAGTAGCGTCGCACGCTTGCGTGCGATGTCCCAGTAGCTCGTACGAGACAGCTTGATCGCAGTGAGCGACGCTGGCCTACCTGATCATACGATAAACTGGGACATCGCACGCAAGCGTGCGACGCTACATAGATGATATAATGGAATGAAAAGGATGTTCCATTTATATTCATAGTGCCTATACATTATTCAGTGTACTATGAAGAAAGGCTACCCGCCGTCCTCCCCTGATTTGTAGAGAACGACGCCTAGAGAATACATTATTATGGCATTAGCAACATGGTGGCAGGGCGATCCACTGCCGGAACTCGCTCCACTTGCCCACTTCTCAGCCCATCCATCGACGGATGTTTCTCTGCTGGCACGTCTGGTACAGATTACTGAAGCTGAAGTGCAGAAACGCATTCATACAGGCAGCATCGCCTATATAGCCTACATTGATCAGGTGCCTACTGGCTACGGCTGGGTGGCATCGAAAATAGGTGAAGTCATCGAAATCAATCTGCACTTTGACCTTCCTCCTCGTAACTCCTATCTTTGGGACTTTGCGACGCTACCCAATTGGCGCGGCGAAGGAATTTATCCACACCTGCTGCAAAGCATCGTCAGGCAAGAGAGCCAGAACTTCGATCGCCACTGGATACTTTATGCTCCCCTCAATTTTGCCTCACGAACTGGAATTCATAAGGCAGGTTTTCAATCATTGCTCGAATTCAACTTTGATCATGGAAACTTCACAGCACAACAATTAATGGCCAGTGATCGCATTCAGGCTGCAACAGAACTCTTAGGTGTACCTCTCCGCTCAAGCCGCCTCTGTGGATAGCACAAGCACTCAACGTGTAAAGTTATCCACAAAGAACAGACAAGTAGCCTGGTGAAACATCTCCATTCGATGCATTCACCAGGCTACTTGTCTCAATGTCACTTGCTTCATACGACTTGCGTCAAGCGGTAGGAGCATGTGTGGTAGCATGTGTCTCAGCATCCTGTTTGTGGAACAGCGTGCCAGGTTTCCAGGGAAGCCCTAATGCCGGGAGTAACCAGCTATCGAGACCGATCCAACCACATACCCGCCATGAGATCACCAGGAAGAGTCCGATCATTCCAAGGATGGGGTTGATACTAACTGTACCTGCTAACAGGTAGTTCATGTTCATCAATATACCAAAGCCAGCGGCAACACCAGTCAGGACACCCAGGATGATACCTAAGCCTACAGCTAACTCTCCCCAGCTCACCAGGATGGAGAAGAAACCGGCGTTCGGAAGTACGAAGCTGTGTAAGAAGGAGGCATACCATCCCTGTACAGCAGGATTCTCACCAGCGGTTTTCGCCAATGCTCCGCCAACAAATCCTGTCAAGCCCTTGCCAGATGTTCCCCAGGCAGGAGAGATCACTTTTTCCCAACCAGCCAGCAGCCATTCAGCTCCAACATACATACGAACGACAAACCACAGTGGCGATGATCCAGTCGAACCTGTAAAAAAGCGGGAGATCGAAGGCTCCGGGAAGCGCTCGTTCGTCGAGACACTCTGTAGCTCTGAGCGCTCATGTGCGTATTGCGCAAAGGCAATCACGAGTGCGAGCACGAACAGAATAAGCAAACCAAGATTCCAAAAATCGTTTGCTGTACTACCAGCCAGACCTAAAATGATGTGAATAAGAGTCCAAATACCTGCCAGACCGGCAACCACAAGACCTGCATTAAATGCTGAATTTCGTTGCGCGAACATATGCTTTGTCCTTCCATAGATGTGAAGATAATTCCCAATGCATTACTATTTCTATAAGTGGGAGAGGTTCGATTGCTCTTTTTCTCTCGCACCCTTAGTATGCCGCAACGACATCACAGCAAAGTCACAGGGCAGCCTCACAGATCACAACGAAATCACATCATCATCATGCGCCTGATTAATCCCAGACGATAGCCACTTTACCCGTTTTGCCGCTATCAAAGAGCTCATAGGCTTCTTTCGCCTGCTTGAGAGCGAATTTGTGGGTAACCATGACATCAGGATGCAGTTTCCAGCGGACAAGATGTTCAAGAAGCTCTTCCATCTGGGGAACGCTACAGACCCAGGAGCCGTAGAGCGTGAGCTGTTTATGCAGGAGGAGAGGGCTGGGCTCAAATGTGACACTGCCTCCCTCTCCGATGTAGACGACGCGTCCCCACTCGCGAGCAAGTTCAAGACAGCTGTGACGTGCAGTAGCGTTGCCGGAACAGTCGATAGCGACTTCGTAGCCATATCCCTGCGTCTTCTCACGCAAGACGGAGAGAGCATCGGCGTCGGTAGAGTTGACAACTTCGCTGAAACCGAGCGTCTTAAAGAATTCTATACGCTCCGGGATCGCTTCGGCCCCTACGACCCGCGCCCCCATGGCTCGACAGAGAAGGGCTGCTCCGATCCCGACCGGTCCAAGTCCGGTGATCAAGACATTATCGCGTCCCGAGACGCTCGCTCGCAAACAGGCAGCGTACGCAGTACCTAATCCACAGGCCACCATCGCACCATCCAGATAGCTCAGTTCGTCGGGGAGGGCGACCAGCGTACGCTCTTCCGCCAACAAGAAATCTGCATGGCCGCCTGCACGCTGCCATCCATAAGCGGCGCGTCCGCCCTCGACACCAACCTCCTCGGTACAACTGATCATCCAGCCGCTACGACAATTGCGACATTGGCCGCAGCCCGCAATATGATAGAGGACAACACGATCACCTGCTTTGAAATGGGTCACGTCTGGTCCAATACGCTCGATGATCCCACATGGCTCATGGCCCGCAATCACCCCCTGGTACGCCTCCGGCCCGTGTCCTTGATCGGTCGGGCGATAGATCGCTCGCAGGTCACTGCCGCACAACGAAGAGGCTTTCATCCTCACCAACACCTGTCCATGACCCGGCTCCGGCACCGGGAACTCCTGTAGCTCAAGCTGTCGATCTCCCGGCAAAACAACACCCATCATTGTTGACATCATAAACATGCTCCTTCATCTGTTCGCCAGTTGCCACCTGCAAAGTTGATCTTCACGCGAGAGCGAGATCAGCATCAGAACAGCATGGCATACACAAAAAACTCAGCACTGAGAATCAATCGGCATCAACTATGATAGTAGCACATGACGACGATTCTTCTCCATCTTTACTGTAGCACGTTCCGGAACTGACAATCGTTGGAGGCATCTGGCAGCGAAAAAGATCGCCATGAACGCTAAAAAGTGCCTGGTTACCTTGCGTATTCCCTCGACAGCCGATATAATTTCCATTGTCAAAAACAGGTTAAGACACATGTCGAAAGGAATAAGCAATGACGACCCGATATCTGGTTGATCCTGAGCTCGCAGCTATACTTGATCAGATTCCCAACGTAGAACTGACAGAAGATATCCTCAAGCAGGTGCGAGCGGCTGGCCAGATGCAAAAGTTCCCCAACCTCCCCATGTCCCCAGACATCGAGGTAACTGAACGCTTTGTACCCGGTCCAGAAGGAGCTCCCGAGGTGCGGATACTACTCTACCAGCCAACCGCTCTAGAGGGATCAAGACCTGCCTTGCTCTGGCTCCATGGCGGTGGATATGTTATGGGATCTGCCGAGCAAGCAGATCTTATGGTCAAGGAGTTCATCTCAGCCATTGGATGTGTCGCGATCTCGGTAGATTACCGCCTGGCTCCTGAGACCCGCCATCCCGGCCCGGTCGAGGATTGTTACGCCGCCTTGAAGTGGTTATATACGCATGCGAGCGAACTGGGTATTGATCCGACCCGCATCGCGCTGGCAGGGAGTAGCGCAGGAGGAGGGATAGCCGCTGCACTTGGGTTGCTCGCTCGTGATCGAGGAGAGATTCCTCTGGCGTTCCAACTTTTGATTGCTCCCATGCTCGATGATCGGACGGTTACTTTAAGCGATCCTCATCCCTATACAGGAGAATTCGTCTGGACGCATAAAGCCAATCGCTTTGGCTGGACCTCTCTGCTAGGTCAGGAGCCAGGTGCTCCAGATATTTCACCCTATGCCGCAGCGGCCCGCGCAGAGCACTTAGAGGGCCTCCCTCCCACATTCATCAGTGTCGGAGCCATCGATCTTTTCCTGGAAGAAGATATGGAGTATGCTCGCCGTCTCACACGAGCTGGCGTACCAACGGAGTTGCATATCTATCCAGGAGCTTACCACGGCTTCAGGATGGTCACCAATGCACAGGTAACACAAGCAGCCGAACACGCTCAGCTGGCAGCGTTGAAACGTGCCCTTGCTGATCCTGACCGCTAAACCAGACAAGTTTTTCATGCTTACGTGCCTCAAAACAGCTTTGAGCAGTCAAGGAGATGCTTGCATTTCCTCACTGCACAAAGCCAATCACCATCCTTAAAGATTTGACAACACGATCATCTATATGTTGAACTGTATACATAATGAGAAACTGTTTTCAACGTAGAAATGAAAGAGGGATCGATCATGATAACTGGCATTGGGCACGTCGCCTTTTTTATTAGCGACCTTGAACGCTCGCTAGATTTCTATTGCAGCAAGCTTGGCTTTCGTGAGGCGTTTCGACTGGATCGCGAGGGCACACCTTCTCCATGGATCGTGTATATCCAGGTGGCACCCGGCCATTTCATTGAGCTTTTCCCAGGAGGATCTGGTACGAACGAGCCACGCCCGGTCGGTTACAATCATTTTTGCTTGCTCGTCGATGATCTCCCAGCCACACTGAAAGAGCTGGAGGTGCGTGGCTTAGAGGTTCCCGGCGAGCCTGCTCGCGGCGTGGATCATAATCTGCAATACTGGATTAAAGATCCCGATGGCAATCCCATCGAGCTGATGCAGATCGTCGCCGAGTCCCCTCATGCCGCCGCCGACGCCAGCTGGCACACACCCGTGTAGCGCCCGACGCTGTGAAGAGAGGGACAAGACCCCTTTCGCCCACGATGTCAACGCTCACCGACGTAGCGGCGCGGCTCCGCCGTGCTGTCTGTGGATCGTATGATTCGGCTGGGACACGTCTCTCAATGGAACGCCATGGGCAACGTGGTCGTACGAGTCACAGACAGCACGGCGGAGCCGCGCCGCTACGTCGGTGAGCTTGATCTCTTTGAAGATGTATGATGCGCTGGTAGGAGTGTACAAATGACGAATATTTCTGTTGATGAGGCGTATGCCATTCAGCTTGACGCGCAAGATCCGCTGGCGCATTTCCGCGCACGCTTTGTGATCGCTGATCCTGATCTCATCTATCTGGATGGCAATTCGCTGGGACGCCTGAGTCGAGATACGGTGACGCTGGCCGAAGATCTGCTGCATCGGCAGTGGGGGACGCGCCTGATCCGCAGTTGGAACGAGGGCTGGTTTGAGGCTCCTGAGCGCGTGGGAGCAAAGATTGCTCGCTTGATCGGTGCACAGGCGGATGAGGTGATTGTGGCCGACTCGACCTCCGTGAATCTGTTCAAGTTGGTTGTTGCCGCGCTACGAGCTCAGAGCGGAAGAGCACGTATCCTGACCGATAATCTCAACTTCCCTTCGGATCTCTATGTTGTGCAAGGAGCCATCGATCTGCTGGGCAAGCAGCATCAGCTAGAGATAATTTCCTCCACCGATGGTATCCATGGTCCAGCCGATGAGCTTGAGGAGGCGCTCGACGATCAGGTGGCGCTGGTGATCCTGTCTCACACGGCTTTCAAGAGCGGATATATGTATGATATGTCCGCGCTTACGGCTGCGGCGCATGCCGTTGGAGCACTCGTCCTATGGGATCTCAGCCATTCGGTGGGAGCTGTGCCTGTCGACCTGCACGCAGCGCAAGCTGATCTGGCCATCGGCTGCACCTACAAATACTTGAATGGAGGTCCAGGAGCTCCGGCCTTTCTCTCTATCCGCCGCGATTTGCAATCCCGTCTTCATAACCCCATCAACGGCTGGATGGGGCAACAGAACCTCTTCGCGTTTGGCCTCGAATATCAAGCAGCCGCCGGTCTGCGCAGCTTTCTGACAGGCACAGCTCCCATCGTCTCGCTGTCACTGATCGAGGCGGGAGTTGATCTGGTGCTGGAGGCGGGACTGGATCATCTCCGCGCCAAGTCGGAGCAACAGAGTGCATATCTGATCGCCCTATGGAGCTCCCTGCTCCAGCCTCTCGGCTTCAGCTTGAATTCACCCACCGACGTGCAGCGACGCGGCTCCCACATCTCGCTCGGACATCGCGAGGGATTACGGATCGACCTCGCACTGCTCAATGATTTACAAGTCTTGCCCGACTTTCGCGCTCCCGACAATATTCGCCTGGGGATAGCTCCTCTCTACACGACCTTTCACGATATCCATACCGCCGTCATGCGTCTGCGCCAGATCGTCGTCGAGAAGCTCTACGAAAAGTATCCAACCGAGGCACCCACCGTCACCTGAGCGTGTATTCCTCTCTCCTTTTGTGCATTTATAAAGAAAACATGTATTTTGTCATCTGGACAAATGGATACTCACAGAGTAAGCTTGCTTCAAAGAGGATGTAAGTTGCCAGTCTTAGCACAAGCGGGAGCGATGTATATGCATATCGATAGATACAATCCGCGTGTAGGCGATGCCTTAGAGGTACTCGATACGCCTGCGATGGTGGTTGATCTGACCTTGATGGACAAAAATATTGCACGATTGATGGGACGCTTGCGAGAGAAGAAGATCAATGTCAGGCCACACTTCAAGACGGTAAAGAGTCCAATTCTGGCGCAACGTCTGCTGGATGCGGGGGCAATTGGCGGATGCGTTGCCAAAGTGAGCGAGGCCGAGGTGATGGCGCAAGCTGGAATCGACGATCTATTGATCACGACTGAGATTGTGGGATCACCAAAGTTATCGCGTCTGGCCGCGCTGGAGCAAAAGCATCCAGGCATCAAAGTTGTCGTGGATAGCCTGCGGGGGGCCGAGGAACTCAATCAAGCGATGGCCGACGCGCATGTGAAAATTGATGTCTTGCTTGATCTCAATGTTGGTCAGAACCGCTGTGGCGTGCGACCAGGACCGGAGGCTCTGCTGCTTGCACGACGCATCAGAGAGCTGTCGCAACTGCGCCTGATCGGAGTCCAGGGCTACGAGGGACACTTGCAACACATCCATGATCCCTGGGAGCGGACACAACGCTGCCTGCGGGCCATGCATCTGTTGACCGAGACCGCTACGGCGCTCAAGGCAGATGGCTTCCCAATCTGGATCGTGACTACCGGCGGGACCGGCACCGCCGAGATCTGCGCTGGCTGCGATGGTGTCAGCGAGGTTCAACCCGGCTCGTTTGTGTTCATGGATGTGGATTATCGCAACGCGCTGGGACCGGTCTACAGCAACGCCTTAACCATCCTTGCGACAGTCATCAGCCGACCAGAGGCGACACGCGTCGTTGTCGATGCAGGTCTCAAATCGCTCTCCACCGATAGCGGTATGGCCGAGCCACTTGGACCTGCTGGCGTCCAAAACATGAGCTACCAGCCAGCTGGCGACGAGCATGGGATTATCACCTGGACCCAGGATGCCAGCGTGACCCGGCCCGCACTTGAGATCGGCGATCGTATTGCATTGATCCCCAGCCATATCGATACCACAATCAATCTGCATGATACCTATTATGCCCATCGCCATGGAACGTTGGAAGCTATCTGGCCAGTCGCCACCAGAGGCAAAGTTCAATAGACTACTTTTTAGAAATCTGCAATGCTCGTTGATAGAGCGGTTCAGCTTTCTCGTAGAGATTCAGTCGCAGATAGAAATCTGCCAGATCTCTCAAAAAGGTAGCCATCTGAGGAGCGGAGTTCCCCCACTGCTCTTCAGCAACCTGGAATGCTTGCGATAAGAGGCTTTCAGCTTTCCCCGCGTGCCTCTGGATCTCATAGAAAGCTGACAGATGCGCGAGAATGACCGCCATCTGATAATCAGGATTTCCAGGATGCTCTTCAGCATTGACAAGTGCTCGCAGCAAAAGCGTTTCGGATTTCTCTGGATATCCTCGCTTGAGCGCAATTTCGGCCAGATTAATCAGGCAGACGGCAATGGAGGGATGGGAGGCATCGAAAGCCCCTTCAAGATAACTGAGCATCGACAGATAAACACTTTCAGCTTTCTCATAGAGACCCATCTTCATATCGATGGAAGCCAATTTGTTGATACTGATGATTACGCTTGGATGAGAAGATCCGAGGTGTCTTTCCTCAGTGCGGAACACACGGTAATAGTGAAATCCGGCCAGCGGGTAGTTTCGTTGCAGTTCATAGAGGGCGGCCAGTCTGACGTGAATGGCGACTGTCCTGGGATGAGTCTTCCCTAACAATTTTTCACGCGTGAGAAGGACACGCTTCAGGAGTGTTTCAGCGTCGTGATAACGTTCCTGATGCTCATAGAGTGAGGCAAGATTGCTCAGGCAATTGGCGGTCTGAAGGTGTATGCTTCCTGACTGCTCTTCGTGGATACTGAGAGCTCGCAGCATGAGAGATTCTGCGACAGGGTAGCGCCTTTGATGCTCGTAGATGGAGGCGAGATCATTAAAAAAGGTGGCCGTTTGAGGATGGGAAGCTCCTAATTGCGCTTCAGAAATCATGACAGCCCTGTAAGCCAGAGGTTCGGCATTCTCATAGCGCCCCTGGTCCGCATAAAGTTTTGTCAGTTTGTTCAGGCCGATAGCTGTCTGAGCATGCGAGGGACCGAAATGCTCCTCCTGCATGGCGAGTGCTTGCAATAAAAGAGGTTCAGCTTCCTCGTACAGGGCACGTTCATACAGATAGCGACAGATCTTATCGAGTAGCTGTAGACTTTGAACCTTCCACGTATTCAAGCTATGAATCCACTGCGCGCACACGAGCGCATGGGGAAGCAAGGATTCACATACACTCCAGGTATGCTGCTGCCCATCGGGGAAGATAGCATTGAATTCCAGAATAACTCTTTCCATCCATTGGCGTTGTTCTTGCGGCGTAAGGATTTCTCGTATCATTTCCTGGACATCTTGATGGAGTGACAATTGCTGTCCGGTTCGTTCCAACAACCCATAACTCAGTAGAAGCGCTAATGCCTTATCCAGCGCCAACTGCTCCGGGATACGATCATTCATGGACGGTCTGATGGCAGACTGTAGCAACGTTTCTGGAATTTGATCAGAAGCCAGAAAGGCACAGCACTGGAGCGCTCTCGCAGCCAGTGCGTTGTGTTCCTGAAGCTGTTTCCAGGAGAGCCAGAACGTTATCCAGACTGCTCCTTGTCTGTCCAATGATGCACGACGAGCTAAGAGCTCCTGGCGAGCTTGTTGATACAGGTCAATATATTGGTGCAGCGAGCAGCCATTCTCCGCGATATAGGCTCCTGCTTGAGTCAGCGCCAGAGGGAGCCTATCCATCTGCTCACAGAGATCCTGTGCCAGAAGGAGATCATCAGAAGGTGCATCCTCGGCACTGCCCTGCGGCGCGATGCGCTTGGCCTGACGTAAGAGGAGGACGATGCATTCATCATGCGAAAGCACTGGAAGCAATATCTCGCTGTGCGCCAGCAATCCTGGAGTACGCGTTCTGGTTGTGATCAGCACACTTCCTTGATGCGTGTCTGGCAAGAAAGCGGATAGAATCTTTTGAGATCGCTCACAATTATCAAGGTTCGCAATGATCAGTAACCATCCGCGATGTCTCTGTAACCAGAATTTAAGATCCTCCATCTGATCTGCTGCTCGTTGTCGTTCTGGCAATTTTAATACTCCGGTTGCCAGTTGCAGACATTCAGCACTGAGTGTGCCAGGAGTATCAGCCCGCAGCCAAAATACAGCTTCATACTGTTGAGCATAACGGTAAGCATATTCCACAGCTACCTGTGTTTTTCCGCTGCCTCTTAATTCGCAATCCGTCGGTATAAGAACCACGGCCTTTCCACCTGGCATCAGGTCTCTACGCACATCTTGCAAAATATCTGTGCGACCGACGAAGAGCGGATTGCGCTGATGATGAACGTTCCATAGTTCGACGGGCCACAAATAAATAGAATAGCCACTGGCCGTAAAAAAGGCTTTGCGCTCTTTTTTGTCAAGCCGGAGCTCGTCGGCAATAAAAAAAACATCCCCTCGGGATGTAAATTGTGGCTTTTGGTTACCACTCTCCCATTGATTAATCGTTGCTTGCGATACGCGGATCTGTTTAGCAAGCGCACTCTGGCTCCAGCCAGAACGTGATCGATACTTTTTCAGCAAGCTCCCAAAGGCTTGATCGTCTAACATCCATTAACCTCCATGCATGAAGTGATGAGCCATTGTGATCCTCTACATCCTGATGAATGCAGGCTCATGGTTTGTTAGACGAAGAACGACACAAATTATGCAATCTCGTAGGAGATTATAGGAGTGCTTGTTTCAAGTTATCGGTGTAAACTTCCGCCTCCTGAGTTTCTACCGCCTCCAGAATCGTCTCCGCAACCGACTCAGAACTCCCGACAAACGTTCCACCAGTCGGTGCCACACCGGGCTGACCACCTTCTGCAAGCGTATCGTAGAAGTTGGTCGCCGTCACTCCAGGATAAACCACTCCGAGAGAAATGTTATCATCGGCAAGCTCCTGGCGACCAATAAGCGTGAGGGCGTTGAGCGCGTACTTTGTGGAGCTGTAAGGGCCAACGGGATTCTTGTTGAGTCGCTCAGGTGGAATCTTAGAAGCGCCAGAACTGATGTTGACAATCACACCCCCTCCCTGTGCTCGCATGATTGGAATGACCTCTTGCATCGCCGCGATCACGCTAACAACATTTAATTCGAAAATGGACCGATAGTTATCTAGATTCACCTTCTCGATCGGAGCAACGAGTCCCTGGCCGGCATTATTGATCAAAACGTCGATGCGCTGATAATGCTCCTGCGTCCGGGCCACCATCCGCCGTACCGCAGCATCATCGCGCATATCGGTGGGAATAGCAATCGCGTCCGGGAATTCTGAGGCGAGCTGTGCCAACTTTTCAGCCGAGCGGGCTGCCAGAGCCAGTTTGGCTCCCTTCGCGCAAAAAGATGAGCCGTTGCTAGCCCAATACCGCTTGAAGCGCCAGTAATCAAGACAACTTTTCCTGTAACATCCATACAAATTTCCTTTCAATACTATCTTTGTCATCATAGGTAAGCCGAACTGCTCCGGGAGAATAATGCATCGCGACCTCTTTGCAGTGAGGGTCAGGCCAGGACGGCTGGCTTGAGCACTTCTTCGCACCACTGCCGAAAGCTGGTAGGAGTGGTGAACTCAGGAGTGCGCGGCTGAGCGTTATCGAGGCCTTTGTTCTTGGCCACGGCCATATCGAGCATGCCCTGTGCCATAGCCTCGGACAATCCGTTTTTGATCAGCGTAGCTTTGAATGCATCATCCGGGACTTGTTGGAAGCGGATCGGTCGCTCCAACACCTCGGACATGATCTGGGCCATGTCGTTGAAGGACAGGTCCTCGGGACCAAGCACGGGAACGCTATCCACCCCACTCCAGGAATGGTCGAGCAGCAATCTGGCAGCGACGGTAGCAATATCGCGGGTCGCGCAGGTCGGGACCTTAAGGTACCCGGACATCGGCGAGAAGAAGATGCCCTGACTCTTGATCGGCCCGACCTGCCGAAGCGTGTTATCCATGAATGAGGGCATGGTCAGAGCCCTGAGACTCACACCAGTGCTGGCGATCAGGTCATCCATCGCCAGCGTCGCCGACACGTACCCGGCGTTGAGAGGCACTCCGCGACCAAGCGCCGAAATTGTGACCACACGCTTCACCCCCTGACTCTTGATGGCCTCGCATGCAGGTCTGGCAAAGTCCACGTAGGCAGCCTCGACACTCTTGGAGCGCGGGTTGGCCGGTACAAGCCAGAACACAGAGTCGGCACCTGCAAACGCTTTAGTAACGACGTCGAGGTCGCTGTGCGATCCTTGTACGATATCGACGCGCTCGCGTATATGCTCAGGAAGGCGAGAAGGATCGCGTACGATCACGCGGATCGGCTCGTCGCTATTGAGAACGTGGTTGAGAACCTGATGGCCGATCTGGCCAGTAGGAGCAGTAATAACTATCATAAAAACCACCTCCAAGTGAGATTTATAGAGTATGCCAAACACTCTGATTACCTTACACGTAGGAATAATCGATTGGGTTTCCACCTTGATGATTAGTGGGATTGCCACTGTCAATAGTGTAGCTTCAGGAGAACGCAACAGCATCATCCACACAGATGATTGGATGTATGATTACAGGGATCTGTTGGGAAACGTGGAAGTACGATAGATAGGTTTATATCTCCTCTGGAGGAAACATGATTAGATGAGATGGAGCTGGCGAGCAAGCTCGATAGCCGCCGCACGATTATGGGCATCGAGCTTGCGGTAGATATTCTGGACGTGAGTGCGCACAGTATTGACTGAGATGACAAGTTCACCCGCAATCTCAGCGTTGGAGCTACCAGGCACGAGCAGGCGCAGGACACGCAGCTCCTGTGAGCTCAAAGGCTCGGGCAGCAGCGTGGCAGGAGATGCAGCCAGCGTGCCCTGTGATCCAGGAAAGGAGCGCAGAATGCTCTGGAGATAGGCCAGTAGAGGCTGCTCGCGTATCTGTAGCACGAGGGAACGCAAGAGCATCGCCATAGCTTCCCCCTCATCCAGGAAGAGACGCAGATATCCCTCAGCACAGGTTTGCGCCAGCAGTGTCATCAGGATGTGCCGCGCCTCTCCCTGCCAATCATGCGCCGCATAGGCGAGAGCCAGTAGCGCCTGCACCTCAAAAGCGCTATGCCTGTGCCCCATTTGCAGGGCCTCTCGCAACAGATCCTGCAAGAGCTGAAGCGCCTCTTCGTTTCTCCCCTGGGCAAGCTGCCAGCGAGCGATCATCAGCATTTCTTGTTCGGCGGCAAAGGGGAACAGTGGCCCCCCAGGTCGCTCAAAAGCAGTGATTCCGCGCTGTACAGCCACAAGATCACCATCAGCCAGCGCCAGTCGGGCCTGCAGCGTCAGAATTTCGCGGGATAACGGCCATGCCTGATCTGAACGCGCAGCAGGTATCCTGGTAAGCAAGGCATCCAGACGCTGCCGCGCCACCCTGATATCGCCTTGCGCCTGTTGTATCCGAGCCAATATCAGGATCGCCTGCACCTCATGAAACTCCTGCGCGAGATACTGACCAATAGCCAGGGCCTCCTCCGCCTGCAGCCTGGCCGTTCCTAGCTCATTTCGCTCATAAGAGATACGCGCCAGACCTAATAACGTATGGGCCATGTCGTCACTATGAGCATGTCCCTCTCTGGCCTTGTGAAGCACACTCTGATAATACTCAAAGGAGCGGTGCAGTTCTCCCTGCTCAAAAAACGCTCGGGCGAGCATGTTGGTCGTGGCTCGACTGAGCCTGAGATGCTGATGATCAGTCGCCTCACACAGTGCATAGGCCTCCTCCAGCATCCCACGCGCCACATCCACGTGCCCGTTGTAGAGCAGCTCGACTTTTCCCGCCACGCTCAGACTCAGGCCACGCCAGGTCTGCTGCTCTTCCGATAACCAGATGAGCGCCTCCTGCGCATAGCAGGCTGCTTGCGTAGCGTCATCCTGTCGCCAGGCAGCCAGAGAACGGAACGCAAAGACCTCTCCCAGTCGCGGCCGATTATTCTCCGCACGATAGTTCTCTTCTGCCATCTGGAAAAGCTTCTCAAGCAGGGAGAGCATGGCTGGAGAGAGTAGCCACGAGCCAGCCGCAAATAAGAGCGCTCGGGCATAACCCAGACAGAGTGCAGGATACTGTGCTATTAGTGCCTCAGGCAGCTGTTCCAGCCAGCTGTACAGGGTATAATATTCATTAGCCTGAGAATATGCCTGCGGCTCTTGCAATATCTGTTCAATCAAGGCAGCCGCACGCGGGTAGTCCTGAGCATAGAGAGCAGACTCAACCGCCTCCGCGTAGAGTTGATGCTCTTCATACCAACGACTGGCATGAGCGGAAAGCTCGCGAATTTTCTCCTCACCCAGGCGGCGGCGTGCCTCGGCCCGCATCGCCTCGGCAAAGAGTCCCTGATAACGATACCACTGCGGCATTGCTGGCGGATGAAGCGTGGTGCTATTGAGCGGCTCCAGAAAGAGATTCGCTCGGGACACTGTTTCGAGAATGCGTTCGCTCTCACGCTCTCCGGTGATAGCCGCACAAAGCGATCCAGTCAGACGAGCCAGCACGCTGGTCTGGAGTAAAAAGCGCTGCAAGGACTCTGGCTGAGTATTAAATACTTCTGTAAGAAAATATTCTTGCAGAGCATGCTGACCCCCTGCGAAGCGTCTCAGAAGAGGCTCGATCTGTTGTAGCGTTGCAGACTCTCGCAGGGCAATCAGGAGCAGGCGCAATCCGGCCGCCCAGCCCTCCAGGTAGGCATTGACGCGCTGAATCATCTCCGGCGCGAGCGGAACCTCCAGCACTTGCTGGAGAAAGGACAACGTCTCCTCCTCTGAGAAGCGCAGATCGGAGGCGCGCACGTCAGCGAGTTCGTTGCGGGCACGCAGTTGCGCCAGGGAAAATGGCGGATCACTACGCGTGATAATCACGATGTGGATACTGGCAGGAAGATAGGTAAGAAAAAAGGTCATGTTTTGTTGAATACGCGGGGATGTGATGACATGATAATCATCCAGCAGCAATATCCCTCCCCGCTCACATTGCGCCAGCGCGTTTAGAAAAATCGTCAGAGCTGTCTCAGTAAGAGACGCGTCAAATGGCGGCTGTGGCATACTCTGCAAGAGGGTCAGGGCTTCGAGCGCTACATCGTCGCGGAAAATCCGACATGCGGTCATAAGATAGCTCCAGAAGCGCACAGGATCGTTATCGCCTCCATCCAAAGAGACACAGGCGACCGGCGAAAAGTGCGGCTGTTGACTCCGTTCAGCCACCCACTGGCTTATCAGCGTGGTTTTCCCAAAGCCCGCAGGCGCGGAGACCAGTGTGAGCCTGTGCTCCAGCGCCCGATCAAGCAGAGTCAGTAAGCGCTCGCGCAAGACCAGCGAGGGATGTAAGGGAGGCAAATGGAACTTGGGGACAAGCAAGGGAGCTTGAATGGCTGACGCTATGCTAGGTTGATGCAGCTCGACCGTAGCTGTTGTGAGCGCTCTGGCCATCTGTTCCAGACGCACAGCGGTCAGATCAGCCGTACGTCCAGCGTACTTCTTAGCCGTGCGTTTTCCCTGGCGTCGATAAGCATACCAGTAGCCATCTCCTCCACGTGGTCGCGCTTCTTTGAGCAGGGTAAGATGTCCCTCCCGCCCTTGAAAAGAGAACGAGGTATATGCAGCCAGCCGCTTAAGCCATGCCTCCGGCTCCGCATGGAAAGTTTTCGCATCCGTATCTTGCTCGTCGCGCCAGAGATATCGCTGATCTTCCCGTGACCAGATCAACGCAGCTTGCTTCGTTTTTGCCATCACGCTTCCTCGAACAGAGAAATGTTCCCCAACAACTTTTAAATAAGTATATCTTATGGCGTCAGCATGACGCAAATGTTCCCCAACAACTTTTAAATAAGTATATCTTATGGCGTCAGCATGACGCAAATGTTCCCCAACATATTTTTTCTATCAAATTTCATGGCAACGTGATCCAAGCGGCCAGGATAAACCTATACGCTCCCAGAGTCCATGCTCACCCACGTAGCAGCGTCGGCCTGGCCACGCCCTGTCTTTTACCCACAATGTTCTTGTGAGTGCCAGGGAATGTCAAATTTCCCCTTTTACCCGTAAAATTCTCAAATGTAGCACAGGGGTTTTACGCCCCTGTGAGGTCCCATAGCGCAAAAGATACTCCATTGATTATATTGCCAGGGAGGCGCTGGGAGCCAAATATGGCACATAAGTGGCATGGGCACCTCACAGGGGCGTAAAACCCCTGTGCTACATTTGCGGTATATAAAGACAGAAGATGCAAAATCGTTATCCCATCGCTTGCATTTCTGTTCTGCTACTGCCCTAGAAAGATGTGGGTAAAAGACAGGCCAAGCCGACGCCGTTACGGAGGAGCCTGCCAATATAAAATACATATGGTATACTTGTTCAGAGATTATGGGAAGGTCGCATATCATGCCAAATATCGCAAACAAGCAAGATCTAATTGAATATTTTGAGGAAAAGAAGCAGCGCAAAGCTCCCGAGGGAGAAGCTTACTTTAAGGCGCTCAATGACCTCCTGGGGTTACTCGAAGAGACAGAAACAGTCCCCGAACTCAAAGCGGCGGTCCGCAATCTTCATCGCAACACGTTGAAGGAGATACAGCATACTGAGAGCGTCGAGGTACGTGTCGAACTGCGTAAACAGCTCGATCTCTACGACGACTGCCTGACTCAGTTACGCAGTATTCCCGCTCAATCGCAGCAGGATTGAAACAAGTACTCAGCCACAGGGAGAGCTTTCTCTTGTATCGATGCTTTTCTACCTATCAGACAATAGATGATTCTGCCACGCAACAGCAGCAGCAACGCAATCAATCTCAGCCGAGGTTTGGTTCGCTGTGCATGCTCTCGTACCCCTGATCCAATCAAGCACAAGCAGATACGCAAGTCGCCAGACCTGGTCAAAACGGTCTGGCGACTTTTTTGTGCTGTTTTACATACATCAATTTACGTGCGCTTAGTTTTAAAGGAGATCTTTTGACGATGGATAGCAGTTTCCTGGTCCGAGGCTTTCTGATCGGTTTATCGGTCGCGGCAGTGGTTGGTCCGATGAGTATCCTGTGCATGCAAAGAACGATGCAGCGCGGCCTCCTCTATGGACTCATTTCGGGGCTCGGCGTCGCCACGGCCGACGCGCTCTACGGGAGCATCGCAGGCTTTGGATTGACTCTGATTGCCGCTTTCCTGATCCATCAGCAGATGTGGATTCGCCTCGTGGGAGGCCTCTTTTTAATCTATCTGGGTGGCAAGACACTGCTGACACCACCAGCCGAGCGAGCAGCTACTGCCATCACGGCCAGCAGCTTGCTGACAGCCTATCTCTCGACACTCCTGCTCACTCTGACCAATCCTTTAACTATCCTCTCGTTTGCCGCCATCTTCGCCGGAATTGGCGTCGGAAGCAGCAAAAATGATAGCCTGACCGCTCTCTTCGTCATCTGCGGCGTCTTTCTTGGCTCGGCACTCTGGTGGTGCCTGCTCACGGGAGGTGTCAGCCTGTTCCGTAGCAAATTCACATCCAGATGGCTACTCTGGATCAATCGCGTCTCCGGTGTACTGATTGTATCCTTTGGTGTTTTCGCTCTGTTCAGCAGCATCTAACACTGAGAAGAGCCCGGAGAGAAAATTTTGGCCGCACGGTTATTGGTCGATGCCTTTGTTGATCTGTTTGATGATCCAGGGACCTTCGTAGATGAAACTGGTATAGATCTGGATCAAGCTGGCACCGGCATCGAACATGCGTCGAGCGTCGTCCGGGCTGGAGATGCCTCCAACTCCGATGACCGGGATGCGGTGATCGAGGCGCTGGCTGAGATAGTCAACAACTTCAAGCGAACGTGCCGCAAGAGGTCGACCGCTGAGTCCACCAGCTTCGGCGGTCTGACGGCTCAATCCTGCGCGTGACAGGGTGGTGTTGGTGGCGATGATGCCGCGTACGTGTCGCGCCAGACACACCTCGATCACGTCATCGATCTGCTCGTTGGTCAGATCGGGAGCAATCTTCACCAGGACGGGCTTGACGATGGAGCTACCTGCCTGCCGCGCCAGGATCTCGGTCTCCTGGACGGTGGCCTGCAAGAGCTGATCCAGGGGAGCTTTATCCTGGAGCTTGCGCAGTCCCGGCGTGTTGGGCGAGCTGACGTTGATGGTGAAGAAGTCTGAGAAGTCGTAGAGTTTACGCAGTGAGTAGAGATAATCTTCGACAGCTTCCTCGGAAGGCGTGACTTTCGATTTTCCCAGGCTCCAGCCGATCGGTACAGAGAGCCTGGGAAGGGTCAACAGGCGATCATGGATGGCGTCGGCACCGTCGTTAGGGAAGCCCATGCGATTGATCAGGGCTTGATCCTGCGAAAAGCGGAAGTTGCGCGGCCGCTCGTTGCCTGGTTGCCTGTGACGCGTCACGGTACCCGCTTCGATGAAACCAAAGCCAAGCGCGGCCAGAGCGGGTAGTCCAAGGCCATTTTTGTCAAAGCCTCCCGCGAGTCCAACCGGATTGGGGAAGTGGAGTCCAAAGAGATCGCGTTCGAGCGCTGCCGATCGGTAAGCGCTGGCCGCTTCGATGATCTTCAGGAGTTGTCGATGGCGAGATACCTGCGCTAATCCATTCATAATCCAGTGATGGGCAATCTCGGGGTCCCGGGCAGATGCGCGAAAGATGATGGGGCGAGCAATGGCTTTGTAGATTATCATGATACCAATTTTCCTGTTATGGTCTTCCTCAATGAGATCTCTACATGCAGCGATCTCAGCGGGCACTTCGTGTGAAAAAGGATACATCACGGCGCGGCAAAGGTCAAGCCAGCGACGCTAAACACACTTTCAGCCAGGCGTTCCCTTATGTATAGATTAGCTATTTTCATGCGCATATGCTACAGTGTGTGCAGTATCCGATATATGGTAGAAGGGCTGGAAGATAGCATGGCAGAACTGGTCTGGCAGGGGAAAGCCTTACCAACGATCCCTGTTCCGACAGGGCATCTGGTAACCAGCGAGTATTATCTCCCACATGAGACAATAGCGCAAGCAGCACCTGCGATCCAGGGTTGGCACAATCGCCTCATCCATGCGGATAAGTGCGCCGCCTTGCCTGCTCTCCTGTCCGAGTTCGCGGGAAAAGTCAACCTTATTTATATTGATCCCCCATTTATGACTGGCCGCTCGTTTAAAAATGGGATACAACACGCTGTGCCGGATGGTATCTCCTATCGGGATGTCTGGCACAATGACCTGGATAGCTATCTCCAATGGCTCTATGAGACATTCTGGTATCTGTATCAATTACTGACGCCCAGCGGCTGTCTCTATGTCCATCTGGATTGGCGAGCCACTCACTACGCACGCGTGCTACTCGACGAGATCTTCTCGCTGCGTCCCACCACGCGTGGCGCCCATGCGGGTTCGGGACTCAAAAACGAAATCATCTGGCACTATCAATCGGGCGGTCGTTCGAAGCGCTCGTTTGCGCGTAAGCATGATACGATCCTGCTCTATGCCCGCTCCCATCAGTACCACTTTCACGGCGAGCGCGTCGGACTGCGGCGAGGAGCGGAGAAGCGTAACCATATGCGCAAAGAGGTGGGTCCCGATGGTCGCTTGAATTGGACGATTCGTTCGGCAGGCAAACTTTATAGCTATTCGGAGGATGCAACGATGGTCCTTGATGATGTGTGGGACGATATTAGCCATCTGCATCAGAAAGATCCGGAGCGTACCGGCTACGCGACACAGAAACCAGCCGCCTTATTGCAGCGTCTCCTCCTGGCATCGTCTGAGGAGAACGATCTTGTCCTGGACTGCTTCTGCGGCAGCGGCGTCACGCCGGCGGTCGCCGAACAATTGGGACGGCGTTGGCTCGCCTGTGATCAAAGCACTATGGCGATTACAACCACACGAACACGCCTGCTCAAGCAGAGTCGGCGCGACGTTTTTGTAGTACAAAACGTTATCTAGTTAGAAATTAGGCAGCGTACCCTTTCCGGATACATCGCTACAATTCGTTTTGTACTACTGAATGTTATCTAGTTAGAAATTAGACAGGGCACTTGATAGATCTCACAGACATGTGCAATGGATGCAGATGTAGAAATAGAGCCCTCAAAGAGCCAAAGAAGATCTCCAATGGGTAGATATTTACATGTACTATAGAGTGCTGAATAGAGTACAACCTTGTACTGTGAACGATTTATGGTGCAAGAGATAGGCAAAAACAGCATGTTAGAACTACTTGAACAGATATTTCGTCAAGTTCGCGCTTATACACAGGCCGAGCGTTATGATCGTAAGCAAGTCTACGCACGTTCCTCCAAGCATATCACGATGCAATTTGACCGCGACGCCGAAGACCTGATCATCAACGGCCTCACCAACAGCGGACAGGGTTTCGAGATCATCACGGAAGAACGTCCAACCTTTTCAACCTCTGATCATCCCAGCCACCGCATCGTCATCGACCCCATCGACGGATCAACCAACGTCGAGCGAGGCATCATGACCGCCGCCGTAGCCCTGGCCGTCTTACCCATCGACGTGCCCGTCATACCGGAGAACGTCCAATGGGCGCTGGTGGGAGAGCTCTTTACGGGCTTCGTCTATGAGGCCCAAAAGGGCGGAGGCGCGTTCCGCAATGGGCGCCGTTGTCAGGTCAGTAGTACATCCTCAATGAAGGACTGTCTCGCAGGACTCAACCTCGACGGTCGCAACGGCGATACGCTCCGCGCCCTCCTCACCGAGAACCCGCGCCTGGGATTTGTCCGCCGCACCGGCAGTTCAGCCATCGACAGTGTCTACGTCGCCAGCGGCACCTATGATGCCTACATCGACATCGGCGACGAAATCACCGGTGAATCCTTCCTCGCCTCCGCCAGCATCGTCCTGGAAGCGGGAGGAGTCGTCACCGACCACGAAGGCAAGCCCTTGCGCCCCATCGTCAATCTCACCGACAAATTTTCACTGGTCATGGCTGGCAACAAAAAGCTCCATCAGGACATCGTCACAAAGATCCAAAAAGGCGGAGGAGTCTAAAACAGGGAGATTGACACCTTATGCGATAGAGTAGCGTATACTAAGTACAATAGAGATTTTATTCCGTGCGCACGCGCCAGAGCGGCTTTTGTCATTCCCGCCACGCGCTAAAGGACATCATGCACACACGCCTGCGACGCTGTCAGCGGCTGTATACGCTACTCGCAACCTTCATCTTCATCCTGGCCCTCGCACTCAGCCTGGGCGGATGCCAGTATGCAGAGCTGCCACAAGCCTCCGAACAGCCCTCAAAGATCACTCCCGTCAGCCTTGGCCTGAAAAAACAAGGTGAACATGAGCTCCAGAGCCTGCAACAAGGCATCATGCAGTTGAAAAGCGCCGGCAAACCAACCTCCGCTTATCAGCAGCAATATACGCACGATCAACAGGCGCTCAAGCAGGCAAGCACAGAGCCAGCCTATCAGGCCGCACTCAAAACGGTCACAGCCCACGCCCAGGATATCGCGCTGCCAGCCATCAAAGCGCACAGCAACGTCCTACAACAACAATTGCAGACCGACGCCTCCCACTGGGAAGAGAGTCATCCCTATCACGACAGCTACAACAACGTCACCTACAAATTGGGCTTCGAGTACGATAACCGGACAGGCATCGGCACCTGGATACAAAACAATCTCGCTGTCGCCACCACCCTCGCCGACTATCAGCAGATCGTCGCCGACACCAACATGTACCTGACCAACTTCAAAGCTATGACCAGCAACTCAAGCGACCCAACTCCCTATGATCAGGTCCATCAGAGCGACCTCGAACTCATCAAGACCTATCAGAAAACACAGGACAAGGTCCTCGTCGTCTCACTCACCGAGCAGGCCATGCGCGTCTACGACCACAGTAAGCTGATCAATGCCTTCTTCGTCACCACCGGTCAACCGAATAAGCCAACACCTCCCGGCAGCTGGTGGGTTGAATCGCATCAGAAAAACATCATCTTCAAATCGAGCGATCCCAAAAGCTCTCCCTACTGGTATCCCGACACCCTCATCCACTACGCCATGCAGTATCACAGCAACGGCTACTTTATCCATGACAGCTGGTGGCGCGCCGAATATGGTCCCAACACTCAGTTTCCTCATCAGGATGCTACCGGCGACGTCTCCGCCGATGTCGGCTCGCACGGCTGCATCAATATGTACCTCAAAGATGCCCAATGGGTCTATAACTACGTCAAACAGTATACCGACGTGATCGTGTATTAAATGCAATTAATATTTTTTTGTAAAGACGCAAGATAGAGATCCCATCCACGACACAAAACCCATGGTTCATTTTTGCGGCAAGATTTCGTCTGGATAAAGAGAGAAATGGAGATTGGCAGATATTACAAGAATATTCATAGATGCAAATGAATATAAGAAGGCCTCATTTTTATGGACACTAAAAATCACATTGAAGATAGCAATGAAAATCATGTCAATGAGCAATCGATCCATCCAGCCAAGACCGGACGTCATCTTGGGCCTGTCTTCGTGCTGCTTCTACTTACTCCCCTGGTGGCGGAAGTACTACTGGGAGATCTTCCCTTCAATGCAGGCATTATATTCGGACTAATCCTGAACATGCTCTACTACGGCACCGGCGCGGTTATCATACGCGAAATCGTACGACGTCGAGGTCTGAGTTGGGGATGGATTCCTGTACTGGCTTTTACGTTTGGTTTGATTGAAGAGGGATTAGCACTCCATAGCCTGTTTAATCCGCATTTCCCCGGCATTGGGAGCCTCGGCGTCTATGGGCGCGGGCTAGGCGTCGATTGGATCTGGGCATTCTTCGTACTTGGCTTGCATACCGTATGGAGCATCTCCACACCGATCCTGCTAACCGAGCTGATCTTTCCCCAATATCGCCAGGAACGCTGGCTCGGCAATGTCGGCTTCGTCGTGAATTGTGTGGTTTTTGTACTCGGCATCTCATTGATCACGTTGATCTATGCCACACGTGTCACGCCAGATTTCACTCCCGCGCCTCTTTTGCTGATTTGTACCGCCGTACTGGTTATTGCCATCCTCTCACTAACACTCTTCCTGCCAGTAAAAAATGCTCTCGCTCCAGCGACCGAGCGTAGAGCCCCCAGTGCCTGGCTGGTTGGCATCATTACCTTCTTGCTAGGAGCCGGATTCCTACTGGGACATGAAGCCATACATGCGCCAGTCCCTTCGATCTTCGCATTTCTCTGGAATGTTGTCCTGGTAGCCGCCGCCGTGATTCTGATCAAATGGTGGTCGGCTCCGGAACGCAATTGGAACGACACACATATCATGGCGCTCGTCTTTGGTACCTTACTCAACTACTGTATCCTGGGCTTCTTCGTCACGCCACAAGATCTCATCGATCAGCTCTTTCATGGCATCCTGAGCATTATCACCATAGCGCTGTTGAGTCTACTGGCCACAAAAGTGCATGCACGCGTCATCACGACGATTAAACCCAAGTAGTGCTGGACACAAGTATCCAATAGTGTGAAACGAAGGAGCCATCCCCCAAAGAGATCAAGCAAACAGACGTAGTGCTCTGTCAAAGGTCATCGCGCCGATGGGGTTATCGGTAGTGTGCGTCCAAAACAGCTCCGGAAGGCGATGAGGTGAGACGCTCACCGACGTAGCGGCGCGGCAATTCGCTTGATCGCGACGTACCGCCGTGCTGTCACTTCCCGCACGAACACGTCCCATGTGCATCTGAATGCAACGCAGACGAGACGATCCACGGTGGGAAGATCACGCAATGGAACCCCATGGGGAGCGTGGTCGTACGAGTCACAGACAGCACGGCGGTACGTCGCGATCAAGCGAATTGCCGCGCCGCTACGTCGGTGAGCGTTGACGCCATAGGCGAACGATTTTTTATTCCTATCTTAACTTGTATTATCGGTGGGCCGCCAGCAGGTCTGGGAGCGTGGCGATGCGCTCGATGCGCGTCGAGAGGGCAGGCTCGCTCCAGGTTGCATGCGGCCGATAATGATGGCGCTCAAATAGGTGTTGTAGTCCTTGAGAGGTAAGCGGCTGTCCAAGCCAGCGCACGACGAGCTGGTCAGCTTGCAAGACAATGCGCCTCTTTCTCCACTGGATGAGTGCGACGTTCGCCGCTAGCCAGGGAAGTAGATAGATGATCGCCAACGCGGCGGTATTGTGCCAGGCCAGCAAGATGATTGATAAGCTCCCAATGCAGGCAAAGAGATACATCAAGAGAAAAAACTTCTGATTGTAAAGAAGGCGCGCAATGAGATATCGTGCGATGCCACTGGCCAGGAGTACATCCAATTCAACCTGCGAGAGGTCGCGTGCGTGTCCGCGTGGATACGTGATAATAATACGGCGAGAAAAGAATGCTGCGACCCTCAGACTGAAAAATCTGGCTCGCTTGCGCGGACGATAGCAGATGTTGCGCGTCGAGATGCTTTCGATACGTGCCTGGATGATGGTACGCATAAAGGACTCTTGCACATATAGTGGCAGTGGCGGCTCTGGACGTCGGAGCCGCCAGAGCTGGAGCCGACGTTTCCGAACTGGAGGATACGGCTTTAATTGTCGCTGGACACTGAGCCAGCTGGATACAGGCAATGGCTGTTCCTCAAGAGGAGCGCCATAGTAATCTGAAAGCATCTGCTCCAGATCGAACTCCTGCGACTGCTCCGATCGATCCGAATGGTCATATTTCATACATGCCTCCCTTCTGTCATCTCACTTGCCTCTAAGAAGCGTCGAAGTTGATCTCTAGCCCTGTTCAGGCGCGATTTGACGGTCCCGACCGGCCAGTTCAGGACTTGAGCGATGTCAGGCTCTGTCAGATCAGCTCCATAGCGCAGGACGATCACCCGACGTTGATCGGCATTCAAGCGGGCCAGCGCCTGACGCACAAGATCACGCTGGACCACAAGCTCCTGGAAGTCATCGGTCCCGTTGACCTGATCAGCATGGGGAAACGTCTCCAGAAACTCATCGCTGTACAAAGAGATAGCTTGCAAGTGTACACGCTGCTTCTCCATCACGTCGAGGGCATGCCGATAAAGAATCCGCATCAGCCATGGTCGAAACGGACTCCCAGACTGGAAACCTGGCAAGCCACGCCAGGCAAGCAAAAAGGCTCCCTGCGTGATCTCTTCGGCTAACGGTCTCTGATGACAGAGGCGCAACGCTGCAGCCATCGCCAGCGCATGATGCTCCTCCCAGAGTCGCTGAAATGCCCTCTGGTCACCATGAGCAGCTCGATCCACAAGGTCAGTTTCGCACATAGACACTCCCTGTCCTCCCTTCTAATAGATACATACGGCGCAGGCAGCACAAAGAGTTCCATGTCTCTTCCCATCTGTAGCTTTCTTCGTTGTCCAAGCTTGTCCTATAAAAATTATTAAGGTCTCAATGCTCATTCTCTGGGCCATAGACGAGGTAGGATCGTTGGCTCGAAGGACTACTGCTTCTGTCTCTTGTAGAGGCCGACGAAGCATCATATGCAGGAGGATCTTTATGTTCAAGAGTACTATATACAGGAGAATTATATGAGAGATGTTCAGGATCATGGCCAATTGTTTCCACCAGATCAGATACTATTCCATTGATGTGCTCGTTCAGGCTTATGTTTGTGCTTTGATACTTATCCAGGCTCTGATTTACCTGTTGGAAGCGATCGTTGATGGCACGAGCCTGAGCGGAGGGACTGGTACGCATGGCTTCCATTCTTCCCTGAAGGCTTTCTTGCATCGATTGCTGAGTTTGGAATGCACTATCCCGCTCCTCCATCAATATTGTGGAGGTCTTACGCAAGGCAGTAATATCTCGTCCAACCCATGTGGATAATGAATTAAATCTTTCTTCAGTACGTCTTCTATCATTGGAAGAACGGTTATTATCTGGATTGTATAAATTGATTATTCTATCAGACAGACTATCGTGGTCTTCAGGTGCCACATGAGCAAAGTACACGTCTCGATAATGCTCAATATGGTCATCGAGTCTAGTCTGAAGGTGTTCATACTTATATCCAGCCTGATCGATCTTACTTCTGGTATCGTTCTCAATTAACCTGATAGCATGGTCGGCCACTTTTACTGACTCATCCATCACAGCACGCTTTTGCTCTAATTGATCGATATCAACAGCCTCAAATCGCTTAGATGCGCGCTGCCAGATCTGATATCTATCATCATTTTCAAGATTAGCGGGATGCTTTTCCAAACTACGGGCAGTGAGAACACTTTTATACATTGCAGAAAGCTCCGTCTGCATTTTCTGAAGAGAGGTAGCATCCAACGAAGCATGCAGAAGTGATGAAGATTCATACAGCTTCTTAAGTGACAATTCCTGTGAACCATGAATTGCATCTACAACCGGCTTATATTTGTTTTGATTGATGGCTTCAACCTGCTCAAGAGATGACAAAGTACTCATACTATGATGCCTGAATTCCTCTTGTACTTGACGCTTCATTTCCTTTTTACTTCGTTTCGTAGTATCAATTGCTTCTAACTGGGAGTGACGATTTTCTTTTGCTGTCTGAGATAAACCTCGCAAAACATCTGGAGATAGGCGAGGTTGCAAAACTTCATTAGGACTAATAACATCGCGAGGATTACTTCCTGATCTATTAATGTCACTCATCGAAGGAAACCTCCTACCCAGGGCTCATTCCTAATAGATTCCTGAATCTAATTAGATAAAGACGGATCTGACAGGGGATCACACACAAATTAAGTGTATCATACACGTATTATCAGCGTCTATAAAAATTGTTCTATGAGGAATTTGTAACCACTCAGATTTTGCTCCTGGCCTTATCGTTGAACTTTAAGATGTACATCTATCTCATGGTGGCAGACATTTTTAAATTTGCTTAAAAATTTTTCCCCTTTTTCTTCCAGGTTGGGTATTAGATATATATGAAGCTGAAAATATTTCCATAGATCGTTTTAAGTAATGAAGAAGTGGAGTGGTCTTTTATGATAGAACAAGATATCCATGCGCCTGGCACTTTGAAATGTGGGCATGTACCACACTGGGGGCTATCGTTGCAACTTCTATTGATACATCTACTCATTGCAGGGATAAGTATCAGCTTATTCACCTGGCTTTCGCAGCTCATGTTAGCAGATCTACTCGCAATAGGCATCACGGCGCTCTTTGTAGGCGGCCTGGGACTCCTACTGACCTGGAATATCCAGTATACGTTGGTGATGCTCTTTGAGACGTTACATCAGTTAGCTCAGGGGACGCCGGTCGATCTGGACCAGCACGCATGGTGGTATTGGCCTTTCAGTGCGTCTTTTGCAGCACTGATCAGGCTGAATCAGCGCATCAGACAGGATGCAGAGTACCTCCAATTGAGTAGAGAGTATCGTGCGCAACTCTTGCAACAGACGCAGCACGAAGATGAGCTAGAACGACATCATCGCCGAGCCAGCGATCTCCAGGAGAAAATTGCACGCCAACTTTTCAGCCTGCGTCTGAGTGCAGCGACAGTACAAGAATATCGTGATCGTAGCAGTAGTAGTAGCCATCTCGACGAGCGCGTCGCGACGGCGCTTGAGGATATCCACCGCAACGTAGATGGCGTGCAGATTGAGATGCAAGCGTTACAGCAACAATTACATTTCACACCACTGGATCATGCCAGTCTGACGGACGCGTTACAGACGCTCGTCGATACGCTTGGTTATCATACAGGCGCAACGCTCCATATCACGCTGGGAGATCTACCTGGCGCTGATCGTCTGCCGCGCTCGATGCAGGAGCTCATCTTTGACATTGCACTGGATGCTTGTGACAATATCGTCAGACATGCTTATCCGCAACATATCTGGCTCATATTGGAACAACGAGCACAGACGCTACGACTCAAAATTCGCGACGATGGACAGGGCTTCGAACTGTCACAGGTCCAACAAGGGCCGGGATTAGCTCATATACACGAACGAGCAGCCAGGCTCAGAGGCGAACTCTCTATCCAGAGTCAAAGCGGACAGGGCACAACTGTTAACTTGATCATCCCATTATTACGGACACTTCCGGAGCAGATCGATCAACGCTATCAGGCCTGGAATACGCTCCATAAGCTAGCCAGCGTACATGCGAGCATCCACATCGGAGAATGGAGCGCTTTGACCGCTCTGCTCTGTATTGCGCTTTATACGAGCAGTGCAATGATGCACGAAGGTTGGCTCGGCATCACATTGATCCTCCTTTTTAGCTTCTGTACCACCATCTATAGCTATCTATATGCACATATCACCTTATCCAGAATGGCGCTGGCGACCAGCAACCAGCAAGGCGAAATTCAAGCGTTACGCTTGCGTCTGCGAAACTGGCATCTATGGAAATATCGGCTGGCCCTGGCTGGCAGTTGGTATCTCGTGTCGCTCCTGCCTGGCTGGCACAATAAGCTCCTCGTATTGGAGCTAGCTGCGTCGTCGTGTGGCCTGCTTATCCTATTGATTCGCGAGCATGGCTCGATACGCGCAGCCAGACGTCAAAGACATGCGCAATTATCACCAACAGAATTGAGATGGGAACTGCATCAATGGCAACAAGCTCTGGCTCAGCAAGGCAAAGGCTGGTTACTCGCGCTGAGCGGTTACATACTCTTGAGGCTTGGCCTCAACGGTACCGCGCCACCTCAGGGATTAGTGTTTCAGTTTTTCAACGACGCACCAGCTATGCTTCTGGTGCTCTGGGGATTGCAGTTGTTATGGGAAGCGCTCATTTCTCATCAAGAAGTGAGATCGCTCCTGCATGGAAAAAAAGATCAAGCACTGCTGTGCAGTGAGGAGGTGTTATCATGAGCCATAAGATTCGTGTCATGCTTGTCGATCATCATCCACTGGTGCTGAGTGGCCTGTCGAGCTTCTTGAGCTCCTTCGAGGATATTGAAGTCGTGGGCGAGGCGCTCAATGGAAACGCTGCGCTACAGCATGTGGAGAAGTGGATGCCCGAGGTGCTCATCCTGGAGATGCTAATCCCCGGCGCTATCGACGCCATCGAGACGATCCGGCGCGTACGGACACTGCATCCGTTTACCAGGATCGTGGTAATGACTGGCTATGTCGATAATATTCGTATCGTGACCGCTTTGGGGATCGGGGCATTTGGCTATGTACGCCAGGGGGCTGGCCCTTATGAACTACTCGCCACGGTCAGAGAGGCTGTCAAAGGACAAGCTCAGATCGATCCATCGATCGCCTGCACCATCTTGCAGGAGCTCACACATGGTGAGACCACCTATCCCAAACTCACCATGCGCGAGCAGACTATCATGCGTCAGTGCGCATTGGGGCGCACGTATGATGAGATCGCTGAAGTGCTGGCAATTTCGCAAGAGGCGATCAAGGCACATATCGGCAATATCCTGATCAAACTCCAACTGCTCTACCGTAAGCATGCCATGCTTTATGCGCTCAAGAAGGGCTTGATCACCGTCGACGAAATCGAGTTGCTCTGACGGATTATCGGTGGGCAAGTAATATAGGTAAGCAATAGTAGAGATGTGTTTACGTGTTGCATATATGGCCTCTATTTGTTACACTAACACTTGTTAGGGATGAAAGCGCTACATAAAGGTCAGCGTAAAAGCTTCAATACCGTTGCCTGTCAGGAAAACGTAAAGTGAAGTGGTGTATCCCCGGAGGAGTTATCGTATCATGACTATGATGATGAGCCGAAAAGCTCTCGAAGATTATGGATTAGTGAATCTGGGCACGATTCATTGGAATCTTTCTCCAAGCGTCTTGATTGAGCAAGCCTTAGCAAGACAAGAGGGGAAATTAGCTGCAAATGGTGCCTTGAGCGCAACAACGGGTGTCCATACCGGTCGCTCGCCAAAAGATAAGTTTATTGTTTCCAACGAAGAGTCGATGGAACGCATCTGGTGGGGCGAGAATAATCATCCCATGGAGCCCGAGACCTTCGAGATTGTGCGACGCAGCCTGGCCGATTATCTTCAGGGACGCGATGTCTTTGTGCTGGATGCCGCCGCTGGCGCCGATCCACAATATCGTATGCCGATCCAGGTAATCACTGAGCTGGCCTGGCACAATCTGTTTGCTCGCCAGTTATTCTTACGTGCCAACGAAAGCGACCTCACCAGCGACCGTCCAGGATTTACCATTCTCTGTGTGCCTCATTTTAAAACCAATCCGCGCACCCACGGCACACGCTCGGATGCTGCTATTATTATCGATTTTAAAGAACGCCTGGTTCTGATCGCTGGGACGCAATATGCAGGTGAGATGAAAAAGTCCATCTTCACCATCCTGAACTTCCTCCTGCCCGCGCAGGGCGTGCTCCCGATGCACTGCTCCGCCAATGTAGGACCCAGGAACGATGTCGCTCTCTTCTTCGGATTGTCTGGCACAGGCAAAACCAGCCTCTCAGCCGATACCAGTCGTCGCTTGATCGGCGATGACGAACATGGCTGGGGTCAAAACGGAGTCTTTAATTTTGAGGGCGGCTGCTATGCGAAATGCATCAACCTCTCGGAGAAATATGAGCCCCAGATCTGGAACGCCATCCGCTA
Organism: Dictyobacter sp. Z7_2; assembly: GCF_057551105.1. Classification (NCBI taxonomy): domain Bacteria; kingdom Bacillati; phylum Chloroflexota; class Ktedonobacteria; order Ktedonobacterales; family Dictyobacteraceae; genus Dictyobacter; species Dictyobacter sp. Z7_2. The sequence continues at coordinate 4,788,082 of NZ_BAAJPE010000002.1, read as the reverse complement.
TGGATCGGTCTATGAGAACGTCGTCCTCGATGAGAAGACACGCATACCCGATTATACCGATGATGGCCTGACCGAAAATACACGTGTCGCCTATCCCATCGATTATATCGATAACGTCATCACGTCAGGTATGGCCGGACAGCCAGAAGCGGTGATCTTTTTATCCGCAGACTCATTTGGGGTCCTACCACCGATCTCAAAGCTGACAACCGAGCAAGCCATGTACTATTTCCTATCCGGCTATACCAGCAAGCTTGCAGGTACAGAAGCAGGCGTAACAACGCCTCAAGCAACGTTCAGTTCTTGTTTCGGAGCAGCCTTTCTGCCCAGACGTCCAGGGGAATACGCCAACCTGCTCCGTGAGCGGATCGAGAAAAATAACGTCCGCTGCTATCTGCTCAATACCGGCTGGACCGGCGGACCTTATGGAGTTGGCTCACGTATCAACATCAACTACACCCGTGCCATGGTCCGCGCAGCGATCAGTGGCGACATCGAAAAGGCTCCAGTGAGCATCGATCCGATCTTCGGGCTACAGGTCCCGGAGTTCTGTCCCGATGTCCCCAGCTCGGTGCTCTCGCCTCGCGACACATGGGCCGATCCCGACGCCTACGATCAGCAAGCCCGCAAGCTGGCCGAGCTCTTCAAAAAGAACTTTGAGCAGTTCACGCTACCCGATGATACAATCCGCAACGCTGGCCCGCGCTAGCTACCGCTCAGACAAACAAGCGAAGCTCATGCATAAAATTGGTGAGCTTCGCCCGGTTTTGCTATGCCGCTAAGGCGTTGGAACTGCTCTCGCGACGCTCAGGTTCGATGACGAAGGCTCGTAAGAGGGTCAGCACAATCAAGGCCAGCATAGCAATCAGAATGATGGCGTTCACAATCAGGATACCAAGCTGATTGCCACCAAAGAGTGCGATGAGGCCTGGAGATCCGCTTAGCATTGTGATACTTCCGGCATTAGCAATCCAGCCACGCTGCTCAAGGCGTCCGATCGCACCGTAGAGCGTCCCCGGCTCCAAATGCGTCCCGCTAAATTGTTGGATATCTTCGATCATCGCATACCCATGCTTCGAACCTCCCGCCAGACTGGAGAGAATCAGTAGCGATGGATCGGAAAATCGCCCAAGGTCAGGTAAATACTTCGGCATAGAGCGGTACTCCTACTTTGCTTCGCGCAAGCAGACTATACAGTATTACTTAGTAAGTATAACTTAATAGCACCATGAAGATCGATCGTTGTCAAGAAGACAAAAAGTAGTACTCAGTCAAGACACATAAGGACGTTGCGTGGCAAAGGAGGATGGCCCCTTGAACCAGGCGCTCAGGCTACCCGACGTAGCGGCGCGGCTCCGCCGTGCTGTCACTCGACGCACGAACACGTCCCATGCGCATCTGAAAGCAACGCAGACGAGACGATCCACGGTGGAAAGATCACGCAATGGAACCCCATGGGGAGCGTGGTCGGACGAGTCACAGACAGCACGGCGGAGCCGCGCCGCTACGTCGGTGAGCCTCTCACCCCATCGCCTTCTGGAGCTGTTTTGGACACACATCACCGATACCGCATCGGCGTGATGACTTTTGACAGAGTAGTAGCGTCGTGCGCCAGCGTCATGGAGCCTGATCTCTTGCAACGCTCACCGCTCGGCAACGAAGCGTGCGACGATCTCGTAGAGGATACGCAGTCCCCATTGCAGCGATTTTGTGCTGATGCGCTCGTCGTGCCCGTGGATGCGTCCAGTCCCATCGCCATGGCGCTCGAAAAGGAGCGGCTCGAAGCCATAGACCTTGATGCCGAGTGGGACGATGTTGCCAGCGTCGGTGCCACCGGTCAGGATAGTTGGCAGGACGGTAGCCTCCGGATCAAATTGCTGGATGACTTCTCGGATGGTATCAAGTAAGGGCGAGGCGGAATCAAATTCCAGGGGCTCTTCGGGGCTGATGAATTCAATCTCGGGCTCGGGGCCAAAGATGTCGCGCAACTCGGCCTCGACCTCAGCCAGGGTACAGCAGGGCAGGCGGCGCGAGTCGATGATGGCTTCGGCCTCCGAGGGGATGACGTTGCCCTGCGAGCCGGCTCTCAGGATACTTGGCGCGGTGGTGTTGCGCACCATGGCGTGGAGTTCATCCTTCATGGTCAGAGGAACAGGTAGAGCATCGATAGCGTCGTCTACGGTAGCCTCATCGATCAAGAGAGCGAGGAAGGCTTGAGCGATATCGGGAGGCTGCGTGCTGGCGATGGCTTCGATGTAGGCGCGGAAGGTGCGGGTGAAGTGTGCGGGTGTACGGATGGAGTTGAGGCGACTGATGAGGGTGGCCAGGGTCAGGATAGCGTTGTCCTGAAAGGGAACCGATCCATGGCCGGGACGTCCTCGGGTGCGCAGACGAAAACGCGCTACCCCTTTTTCAGCGGCCTCGACCGTGTAGTAGCGCTTACCCAGGATCTCAAGTCCTTCTCCGCCTCCCTCGCTGATAGCATACTCCGCCTGGATCAACTCGGGACAGTTCTGCGCGATCCAACCCGATCCATAGGTGCCACTGACCTCTTCATCGGCACAGGCCATAAAGATCACATCACGCTTCAGTGGGACGTTGGCGCGCTTGAGCAACAAAAGCACCATCAACTCCATCGAGACCATATTTTTCATGTCCAGCGCACCACGACCATAGATAAAGCCATCCACGATAGCGCCGGAGAAAGGATCATGTGTCCATTTATCTGGCTCAACCGCCACAACGTCGGTATGGGACATCAGCAGGAGCGGAGGCGCGGACCCATCTCCGCGCAGACGTGCGATCAGCGATCCACGCTCGGCACTGGGACCAACGATCTCTGCCTCGATCCCCGCCTGATGCAGGATCTGATAGAGATACTCAGCAGCCTTCCCTTCGTTGCCTGGTGGGTTGCGTGTGTCAATCCTCAAGAGTTCGCAGAGGTGTGTGACGATTTCCTGGTTCGCTCGCTCCCAGTCGATGGCGGGGGACACTACAGACATTCCTTACTCCTTACATATGCATAAGTAACTATGCATTTCATAGCATCATAGTGGTCACAAAGGTATTGCTCTCTGATAGACGAAAATAGTATCTTTGGTGCAGAGAGCAAACACGATCACAAGAATTACACGATAAGTACATTTTATTGTATGCGTGAGAATGATTAGCTGTCAATGAGTCGGGAAGCTATCGGGTGATACGCACACCGACGTAGTGCTCAGTCAAGACACAGAAGGACGTTGCGTGGCAAAGGAGGATGGCCCCTTGAACCAGGCGCTCAGGCTCGCCGACGTAGCGGCGCGGCTCCGCCGTGCTGTCACGTCCCGCACGAACACGTCCCATGTGCATCTGAAAGCAACGCAGACGAGACGATCCACGGTGGGAAGATCACGCAATGGAACCCCATGGGGAGCGTGGTCGTACGAGTCACAGACAGCACGGCGGAGCCGCGCCGCTACGTCGGTGAGCCTCACACCCCATCGCCTTCTGGAGCTATTTTGGACACACATCACCAATACCGCATCGGCGCGATGACTTTTGACAGAGTAGTAGCGTCGTGCCCTCGGGCACTATGTTCCACTTGACGCACGATCAGGCAGGCCAGTGTTGCTCACCAAGAGCGAAGGACATTCGATTATATCCTGAGAAAAATGTGAAATTCCCTGGAATTAGATAAGAAAGCTTGGAAAAAATGAAACCTTCATGATTGATAACTCGTACTATATCTATAGCTGACCTGAAGACGAAATGAGGAAATAGATATGCAGAATGCTTCTTCACCATCACCTCGCTCAAATGATGAAACCGATACATTTGAGGATGTCGATAGACTATTCAGCAAACTTGAAAAGATCAATCCTCCTCCCGATATGGTTGCTCGCATTATGGGAGCGGTCGCGAAATTGCCATCGCCTCAACAGCTACAGAAGCTCCAGAAGCAGGGCGCATTAACCGATCAGGATGGCATGACCGTCTGGTACGATGATAAAGAGCCTTCTTAATGCAGCATCCCGGGGTGAAAAGATAAAGAAGTAGCGGCGACACAAAAAGAGCGACTAGCCAGCAGCGTAGTCGCTCAGCGTCTTGAAAGACGTTCTCTATTTGATGCAGAGAGTTGCACAATCAGGCGATTTGTTCAGAGAGTTTGCCGGTAGAGACCAGCCAGCGGATAAATTCCAGGCGACGATTGGCAATTTGCGCTTGACTCTTCTCTTTCTCAGAGTAAACCTTACGAAGCTTACTAAGCTGAACAACCTCCGTCTCAGCAAATCCACCCTTACGCAAAATTTCTCGATCTTCATAGCGGTCCATCTGGTACCTCCTGCGGAACTAACAAGAAAAGATCTAAGGTGTAGGTGAAAGCGGCAACATGCGTTCGATGCACTTCAGCAGGGCCGGTAAAGGATAGGGTTTCGATAGATGATCTAGCGTCTGACGCGTCTCTTCACTCTGACGCAAATATTTACGGACGCTACTCACGGAACTTGAAGTAATCAGAACAGGAATGCCAGCCATGGCACGTAAGGCCTGTAAGACATCCCAGCCATGAATATCTCCGGGAAGTTCAAGATCGAGCACCACTAAATCTGGAAGCGCGTAACGCAGTCTCGTAATGGCTTGCTCACCACTATGGACAAAGTCGACAGTATAACCGTGGGCCGTTAAGATATCAGCTTCCAACGTGGCTAACGTCAGATCATCTTCGACCACCAGGATAGTTTGTTTCTGCGGCTGCCCTCCATAATGTTGGTCGGCGGTTTGCGCGGCTTGTCTTGAGTCCGAGAAGCGCGGCGGGTGCGTCTGATCAGCTTCAGGCGACCACTCCAACGCATTCTTTTCACCGCTCTCTGATGATGCGTTCGCAGCACGGTTGTCATGCATGACCTACATCCTGCTTCCGCTGGCTACCAAAGGATCTACAAAGAACATCGTCATCGCCAGGACAGAGGATCGTTTCTCTCTACGTTCAACTGCGACGTATGCGATACTTCCTCTCTACGTAGAGCTTACCTGATCAGGCGTGAGAAACACGTAAAGATTATGCGCCATCTGTGAAAACCGTGTGAAATTAGTTAATGATACTCCATTTCTCTCGTCACAGACACAGAGGCTCTGATCAAAGATGGTCACAGGCAGCAGGAGAACATCACCAACTCACCTATCCATAAATCCTCCTCTCGAGAAGAAAGCCAACCTTTCTCCCTCCCATTTCGTACAAAAGAAGAAGAAATTCTATCGAAAGGATCAATTTATGCCACTTCAGATAGATTATGCAGCCATTGCTCTCGATGCTCTTATTTATAATTTGATCATTGCGCAGATCGTTTTTATCGCCATCGTTGTAATCTCCGCATCCGTTGCCATCTATGTCGACCTCAAGGTCTGGCGCAAGCAGCGGGATGCAGGTGCCAGGAAACGTTGGTATACGCGTCCCACGTTCCTATTTTGTCTCGGGGTCACGCTTGGCATGATCGCCATTTTCATCGATTCAGCAACCACCACGCACTTTTTCCCAAATACGCTCTTTTGGAACGCACTCGACATTCTCCTGCTCCTGATCGTCCTGCTCCTCATCCTGGGAGGCTTTCTGACCGCCGTGCTCAATACCAGAAGAAAAGCATGAACACAAGAGATCGTATCCCATCGATACCTCTTGTGATGGGCATCAAAATAGCTTATGATGTCTCTCTATGATTTCAGGAAAGAGAGAGAACACAAGCATAGTTATGCAGCAAATCGAAGAAAAGCATCCTCATGGAGGCGATTGGCTCCGCGAGATTGTATTTGGCCTCAATGATGGCCTGGTGACCACGCTGGTCTTCTTGATGGCGGTTAGTGCCACAGCCATGACGCATCTACAAATAATCGTGCTGGGTGAGGTGATGGCCGGTGGCATCTCAATGGCACTGGGCGGCTTCCTGTCGGCGCGGACAGAGCAAGAGGTACGCGATCATCAGATAGCGATTGAGCGCTATGAGGTAACACATGAACCTGATGAGGAACGCGCCGAGCTGCGCAGTATCTATGAACGGAAAGGTTTCCAGGGACCGCTATTGGATCGCGTCATCAATCATCTGACCGCCAACGAGGATCGCTGGCATATGGCAATGGTCCACGACGAGCTAGGAATTGTCGAGGACACACGCATCAATCCCTGGCTACGCGGCATCCAGATCGGATTATCATTCGTCATGGGAGGGCTCATCCCCTCAATCCCCCTCATCCTCTCCTTCCCCAACCAGCAATGGTGGGCCTATGGACTCACCGCCATGACCGCGCTCAGCCTGGGAGCCATCAAAGCCCGCTACACCAATAAGGGACCCTTGAGGGCCGGCCTCGAATTTCTGATCGTCGTCACCATCGGCACCCTGGCCGGCGTAGCCCTCGGCATCCTCCTCCACACCCAGTAGCTTCGGACGCTACTTTTGCTTAATAGATTGCTTTATTCATAAATTGTGATATATATCACCTTCAAATTGTGTCGCCGCTCATAGTGTGTACTACATTTCCAGGATAGAATGTCCCCATTAGAGATGCATCTTATACACAATAATCTCTAATGGTGCAGGTTCCTGGGTTGCACGCTTGTCAAGTTAGAAGATGTTAAGGGGCCTGGATCTTATAGCAGTTCACAGAACAGTATTATCGTTATCAGAAAGGTACATCAATTATGAAACTTTTTGCTTCTTCACAGAATGCGAGCAGCGATACAATGCAAAATACGGGTATTGAGCTCAGCGAGCAGGAGCTCGGCGCCATTTCCGGCGGCTGTGGTGGCAGTTGCGGCGGACATCAGGACCCAATCATTCCTGTTTTCCCTGGCGGACAGGGTAACTACGGCGGTGGAGAGAATATCAGCTTTGTAGAAGGCATCGGCATCTGGTATCCCCTGCCACGTCCCTGCCATCCACATCATCGTCATCACTGCTGCCACTACTAAGCGCAGCTCATAAATAAACAGGCATAGTCTCAGCCCGAGTAAACAAGCAAGGTCACAGAGGCGCATCATCTGGTCACGATCACATTATCAGTAAGACTATGCCTGTCTGCCAAATCACAACGCAGATCGGCACGCGCAAGCGGGCAAGACTCAGCGGACGGTCGTGCCGCGCAGGAAGGGACGGTATCCAGCTGCCGCGGCCAGGCGCAACGATGCGCTATTGGTAGCCAGAGCGCTGTAGATGGGGACAAGTCCTGATTGAGCAACCAGTTCAGCCCACACGACCGTCGCAGCCAGAGCATATCCTTTCCGGCGTGCGTCTGGCAACGTATCGATGCCCAATTCGCACGCCTGCTCCGTGCGGCGAGAGCTATGGGCCAGGCTTACCAGGCGTCCAGCATCTATGACGCCAATCAAAGGCTGGAGTGCAGAATAGGTATACTGCTCCGCCTCTCCAGGATTAAATTCCTCAAGCAGATCTTGATCGGCATCTGTGAGTTGACACGTGATACGATGCGCCGTGGCGAGATCAATAACAGGAGATTCTATCTGATGCAGAGCTATCTCACGCTGACTATTCGGCTCATCAGCAGCATGCGGAGGCAGTGCCAGAGCACGATCTCCACGTTGGCGTAACTCATCGCGAGCGCTCGCCGCGACATCGGGACGCCAGATATGGAGACGTTCACCAGTTAGCAGTTCGGCGACATACAACTTCCACACAGGCTGCTCACTTGTCGGGAGCACCAGACTATCATCCTCAAGGGCGGCAGGAAGTTGAATACCCCATACAGCCTCAAGATGTAAACGTACAAATGCCCGATCAGAAAATGACATAAAGTATCCTTCCCAAATAGACCCAACCTTGCGTCCATTTTATCATAGATTCACCGATCAAGAGATGAAAGCGGTATGCTGTAGAATCTCCTGAGCCAAGCGCGCTCCGTCAATGTTGATCAAAGGGAGCGCGGGATATCTCCGCTGCGTTGCCGGGTTGGCAGCCTGCAGGACATTAAAGCGCTCAATGAAGACGGTATCGGTGCCTTTGTTGGTAACCAGACAGCCAAGAGCGCGGTTATCTGCACTGATGAATTTCCAGATCGGATACGCGGATGCCGTGACACTGGTAGAGGAAATAGTTGTACTGACACGATAAATAGTGCTACCACAATTAGGATCATCATAGTAACTGTCGCCCGATTGATGCGTGGCAACCTGCCAGTGATTGTTTTGCCAGCCAATACGCAGGCTGGTGATCTGTTGCTCGCCTTGCTCCTGGGAGATCACGACCTGATCTTTTGCAGTTCGTGACGGATCAGAGGCGGTATAGCTCCAGGCTGTCCGCGTGACGACCGCAACGTTCCAGTAATGATAGCTGCTTCGATCGGCCCATTGTATCGTACAGAAATGTCGACAATCCTCGCCGGTCGCAGGATAGCTACAGCCAGCCCCAAAGCGATATCCCTGGCAGTCGGCAGCCTTGTGAGTATCCGTATCGAGCACAAACGACTGCGTGGCTTGCATCGGCTGCGTGGCCATCTGAATAGGAGCAGCGGTATTAGCGCGATATCGCTCTCCACGGGCGACGGTGGTCGTGGAGGTCAGCGTCTGAAGATAGGCTCTGGTGGCAAGATCGAGATTCTCCTGTTGCTCCCGCGATAACATCTGAAACGAGAGATGCGTGGAAAATGCAAGGACAAAAGCTTCATCCTGAGCGTCCGTCTCCAATTTCGTCACCTGACAGGTCTGGTCCGCTTGTGTCGCTTGATAGGGAACCACAAAGCTACAGGTCAGCGCAGGAAATGGTGTCCCCTGCCAGCGTAGCTGATGTCGTCCCCTGGCGATAGCCAATGGAGGAAGACCGTCAGGAATACCATCATCGATCGTTGGAACCACTGCAAGCGCCCGATTATCCAGCCACCAGGTCCCCCACGAGGGAAGCAGTTGCAGACGAAAGTAGTTCATATCCGGCGAGATAGTTGAAGGTACCACAGATCCATGAGAGGGGACCCCCGTGTGATAAAAATTATTTACGAGCGCAAAAATAAGAAAAATCACACACACTCTGCGCACGATAGAAAATGTTATACGTATGCCGGGCCGCGCCAACCAATGCCACAAACGAGATGCTTTTTTAGCCAATCAGACCACCGTCCTACGAGAATCACTTCATATATTGTAAGTGAAACCCATCAGATGAGCAAGGCAGCATCTTTTACGAGGGTGTGATTCATTAACCGTGTAGCGTCGAACGCTTGCGTGCGACGTCCCACTCGACGCACGACCGAAGGCAGCAGACAGGCGACACTGTACGCGTGCCACCCTGTTCAGTTGGGATTCGGGGTGTAACATGGTCACCGTTGCACGTGGGCGTGGCGCTTGCCAACTGCCGTTCCGGTCGTGCGTCGAGTGGGACATCGCACGCAAGCGTTCGACGCTACGGTGTCCTCGCTTCGCTTGAACTTTTGCTGCAAAAGATGAGTCCCGAATGCGCTTCAATCCCAGGCTGTGGACAAGAACAGGCCGCTCATTGCATGAGGTCGGGCTCCGCTTCTAGCGTTGTTTGTATCAGAGAGCCAGAGTAATTAGCTGAGATTGGCTCAAGAGCATGATTCCCTGTGGGAAGCGAATCGATCGATGAGATCCGTGGCCTGATCGGCCTGCTGACACTGATGCTGTCGGTAAGGGAGCGCTGCAATCGCGCTGATTTTAACAGATGAGTGGAACGTACTTGATGGTAGATATGTACATACTTTTCTACCATTGCTTGAGCTGAGAAATTTTGCTGAACATGCACTCGTACACGGTGGCGATCAAGCTGATCAACGCGTTCAAGCGCATCGATCATCTCCGGCAAAGTGTTCACAAGGTAGCCGCTCTGGCCGTCTCTAATGATGGATGGCGCGGCTCCCCGCGCAAATGAGATCACCGGACATCCGACAGCCATGGCTTCAATCATGACCATACCGAACGGCTCCTCCCATTCGATGGGATTAAGAAAAACGCGTGCGCGACTCAATACATCAACCTTTTGTTTCATGCTAACGGGGCCAATATATTTAATTTGACCACCATCGATCTGTGGGCTGATAATACGCTCAAAATAAGCGATGGACATAGGGACATGCTTGTCAATCGTACCGGCCAGGATCAGAGGTAAACCAGTTGCTTTCGCGACCTGTATCGCGAGATGAGCCCCTTTTTCGGGCACAAAACGTCCCAGCCAGACAAGATAATTCTCTGGCCGCTCACAGGATGGTTCGAAATACGACATCTGCAAACCATGGGGAACGACTCCCGCAAACTGAATCGGATATGTTACTTCGGCGCGAGCAGTCTCACTGATGGCAACAAAAGGAACTTCTTTCATCCACTCCATATAATAGTCATCCGCATCGCCACACCATGACTGATCTCGATCAAAGGGGAAACGACTGTGTAATGTGGTAACCATTGGCGTCGTCAATTGAGAGGTCAAAGGAAAGGTATACATGTCGCCGCTCGAGGATAAATGCGTATGCACGATGTCAAAGCTATGATTTTTGATGTATTCAACTGCTTTATAGGTATGATAATAGGCCTTTAAGTTCGCCTGCCAGGGGGTTCCACTGTCGATCAATGATCGAGGGAAAAATGAGACAAGTTTGGCTGATGTTTTTGCATCTCCAGCCGCAAAGAGGGTTACGTCATGACCCTGGGCCACCTGCTCCTCTACTATCGTATAAATGACGTTCTCTGTACCGCCGTAATTCTTTGGCGGGATGGCAATCCAAGGGGGTGCAATATGAGCTATTTTCATAGAAGACCTTTTCCTTCTTTCATTCTCAAAGTTCAATGCTACATAACAACCGCTTCAGGTAATCGGCCCCTACTAGTTATACGCTTACCTTCCAAAAGAAAGATACAAACGCAATGCCCACGATAGCATAAAGAAACTCATCCTGGAGGGAAACAAGTTACAAAATCCTCGCCTGTACAACGCTTCATTTTTTGGTATGAGCACAAATAATGCTCAAGAACCTCTTAAACCTTACCGAGGAAACACCTATCGACTGGCTTGCAAAGGCGTTTCTGGCATTTGCATTTCAGTTGATCCATCAAATATACTTCTTACTACAAGCACAGATATTTTTCTTTCATGTTAAGGGAGAGGATTATTCTTGCACGTGGGAGTACATCTTACTCTATCATATGTGCAGATTATGTTTTATACGTATTTTTTAGAATTGTCACACGTGAATATGCACATAAAGAAATTATAGCACATTCATAGCAATAGGCAAATGACAGCTATACATACATACTCACGTATTGACATTTAGAAGAGAGGTAGAAATGTTTCTTACTTCAACCGATACGACCAGGATCGCTTATGATGTACAGGGCGAGGGGCCAACTCTGCTGCTTTTTCAAGGCTTCGATGAGATGCGTCAGATCTGGCATGACCTGGGATATGTTGAACGTCTAAGCAAGCATTTTCGCGTGATTACAATGGATCGTCGTGGTATCGGCGAAAGCGACCATCCAGAAGATCCCAAAGCCTACACGATAGAGAAGATGATGGCAGACGTCTATGCCGTCGCCGACGCCTGTCAGGCCGCCACATTCCTCGTCTGGGGACACTCCTTCGGGGGCACACTGGCACTTCATCTGGCCGCACGCTCCGAGCGCATCACGCGGGCCATCGTTGCCGGCAGTTTCTTTGGACGTATCTATTATAAAGAGCGTATCGATCAGATTACCGCCGATCTGCGTGCACTCGATAAAGCGCAAAAAGAAGGACAACTTAGAGAGCTCGGCATGGCTGCGGAGGATATCCGCTGGGTGGAAGAACGTCATCTACCCGCTTTGATCGCCTGCTGGCAAGCGCTTATCAACTGGCCGATCCTCGACAATCCCCAGGATATTCGCTGTCCGCTCTACATCTACTCCGGCACCAACGACCGCCGCATCACCAGGCCGCTGCTCTCACGTCAGGATGATATCGATGATGCCGGCATCCTGTTACGCATCTTTGATCAACTCGACCATAGCCAGGAGATCAGCGCCATCGACACCGTCTACCAACCCGCCGTAGACTTCCTGCGTGAAACCAGCCCATCAGCCACAAAAGCATAACCTCTCTCTGTTTATATGAAAAAGCGCTCAATGGAAGGAGAATCTCTTTCCATTGAGCGCTTTGTTCGTTATCCGTTGTACTAACAGACCTTGTCTGTGCCTTGCGGAATATTGGTGCAGATATCTTGTTGCGTCAGATATCCACTTTGGATAATAGTTTTTTCGATGTTGGTAGCATCAACCGAGATCGGTTGATCCAAAATTGAGGGAATATTACCATTGTCAAAGGTAACGGTCAACTTTCCGGCGGTGAGCGACTGGGTGCTTGATCCATCATGGATAGCTTTCACCAGATCTCCCACTGATTGTGCTTCTTTCGTGGCTGGCTTGTAGACGGTCATACTTTGATAGCCCGCCAGGATGCTGTTAATACCAGCAGGAGTGGCATCCTGACCAGTCACGAGCACTTGCCCCTTGCCATATCCAGCGGCTTTCAGGGCAGTAATCACGCTTCCCGCCATACCATCATTGGCAACATAAGCGATCTGGATATTGTTCTCAGAGAGCACCGTTTCCATTTCGGTCTGTGCAGTACTATTAATCCAGTCGGGCGTAAAGGTCTCTTTTAAGTTGATTATATCGTGCCTTGCCAGCAAAGGATCAAGGACATTATGCATACCAATGCTAAACAAAAGCGCGTTGGTATCCGTCTGCGAGCCGCTGATGGTGGCCATGTTGACGGCAGCCTGACCAGGCCTGGCATAGGTGAGATAATTATTCTTGATATAGAGAGCCTGGAGCGCTCCCACTTGAATGTTATCGAAGGAAACGTAGTAACTCAGATCCTTAGATTGGATCAACCGGTCATACGCGATGACTGGTACGTTCTGAGCTTTGGCTTTGGCAACAATATTGGCGGACACAACACTATCATGAGGTGCCACAACCAGAATACAATCGCCAGCCGCCAGATCATCTTCAGCCTGCTGGAGCTGCTTCGCAGAGTCAGCATCAGCATTAGCATAATCGATATGAACGCCGGGGATCGCTTCATTGATCACCCTGATCAGGTTCGGTCGGTCACTTTGTTCCCAGCGCACCGAACTGGTGGTGTCAGGAAGCAAAATACCGACGCGCATGCAGCCCTTACCAGCATTCCCCGAGACAAGGTTTCCACCCGAGGAACTCGTACCCGTGTCCCCGATTGCGCAGGATGAGAGAAGCAGGCTCACAAGAAGCAGGCTGGCGGTGAAAAGAGATCTGAAGTCACCTTTACGACGAGAGTACATCATTATTTCGCAGTCCTTCCTTCGTCATTTCCAACGATTTGACGCAGCTGCTTGATAACCGTTTGCAACTGTGCCGCAGCTTCGTTGGCCGACGTTGCTCCTGAGATCAATTGCTCGGTCACTTGCGAGGCAATGCGGATGGCAGTTGAGAGACTTTGACTGCTTCTCTCCTGATGCACTGCAACCTTCTCAAGGTATTTGGCAGCCTCAAGAATCTCACTCAGATGCCGTCTGGCCTGCTTCATATTTCCTTCTTCAAGGTTACGCGTCAGCTCACCACCGACTTCATCCAGTTTACGAGCCGCAATACTCGTCGCTTCGGTGTAATACTGCACCGATTGCAGGGCCGTTTGCGAGGATTCTACAATCCATTTCTGCTCGGTAGCCGTCACCTGTTCTCGTGCCGCCAGCGTATTTAGCATCTCACTACTTCCACTCAGCAGAGTGGCCGATTGCAGAATTGGTCGCGTAATGTTACGTCCCAACATGATACCGACAACAGCTGCTAATAACATCACGATGGCCGCAATGACGACCAGATAGACGTCCTGCTGAGTAGCCGGACCAGTAATCGAGCTCACAGGCCGCAGTTCCACAAAGGTCCAGGGAACCACAACCGATTTCACTTGATACGCCTGATAGCTCTGATTCTGCATGGCAGGCTGAAAGCTCCAGGTCGAGGAGGTATTGGTATCGTCACTCTGGTACTGTGCCAGCGACGAATCAGCTACCTCAGTGACTTTCCCAAGTGTGCTGTTTCCGTATAAGTTCTCATCATTAATGCGCTGTTGCAAGGTAGGACTGATCGTCCCAACGGAGCGGAAAAGTGCCTTCGGAAAAGTAGTTAAGGTCGCATCCGGATTCGTATAAGCGATCCGTACCCCATTGCCATCAACCACCATCGCATAACTGCCCGGCGCGGTGTTCGACTCGTTATTGACCGCCGTCCATAGATCGCTGAGATACAGGGTCGAACGTGCATATCCAAGCAACTTTGAGTCTGTTGTTTTTGAGTCAGTTGTTGTGATAGATGCATAGATATCTACATATGCAGCACGCTTTGTAACATCAAAATAGACATCCGAAATAACCGATTTATTCGGGGACTGAAGCTGCTGCTCGATCGCAGGAGGAATCTGATACTTTCCACGTAGCGTCGGAACGTTTGGATACGAAAGCTGTACCTTACTCTGCGTGTCAAATAGAGTCCAGTCTCCATAGTTCGCATCAAGCGAATTACCAACTTTGAGTTCTGCAATCGCCTGATCCTTATACAGCGCCTGACCATTCAGATAATTTTGGATAGCCGCATAACGGCTGATATAGTCGAGAGCCTGCACACGCGCCACCAGTAATGCATCGATATCTTGCATGTGTGACTGCGCATCGTTATTCATCTGAGTCGTCGCCTGATTGATCAGGGTTGGACGCAAGATCATTTCGCTACCAAATACGGTAATTCCCAGCGGAATAATTACCGCCAGGACCAGTAGCAGTGAAAACCTTGCAGTCAGCGTGATACCTCTGCGTGATGAAGGGAACACCTTTGATGAAGCCATAGACTATTTCCTTTTCATACATTTCACCCATAACATATACACTTATACATGTATCAACTCGTCAATGAGGTCGCCGGGCACAGAATAAGTGGAAATCCCTGCATCCTTACAGGATCGCATTCTGTTGGCACAGATAGGATAAAAATAATGATCCCGCATCGAATCTCCTAGCCAAATTCTTCTGTCGCCTCTATCTCATTCGCTGAAGAGATGAAGGTTTAAATTAATAATTCATAGCAATAGATAGACCTTGTGTACAATATACCGCAAACCAGTAGTCGCGTATAGTACCTATAGGACTTGTGGTAGTCTTTTCAAGAGGGCTGGCAAGGTCTGGTAGAAGGAAAAACGCCTTCTTACCTGCTCAGTTGTGTGAGACAGATGACTTTCAATATGACGACTCATGTTGCATAGGATAAAATAAATGGGTCGTTTGTCCCATTCGTCAAACTAGCACTCCTGATATACTCCATACAAGCGCGGAAGAAAGCGTATCAAGAAATCGTATGTATCAAATATATACAAATGATATTATTCCTACAGTATATCGGAGCAGAATATTATGGCTTTTGCAGATACATTTATGGCACACTATACATCGAAACATGTGCATCAATCGTTCCAGACCGAGCGAACACTACGTCGTACGGCGGCTGTCTCACTCCTCTTCTGTATGCTGACAGGATTACTTGGTGCCCCCTGGGATGGAGAATGGCATGCCTATGTCGGTCGCGATTGGTTCTGGACGCCTCCCCATATTCTCATCTACACCTGTGTCAGTGGTGCTGGCCTGATTGCTCTCAGCATGGTCATCCTGGAGACGTTACGCTATCGCAGAAAGCGTCCCGGGGTTGACGACAGCTCGACAATCTCTCTGGGGCGCTTCTTTCACGCTCCACTGGGATTTTATGTGGTCGGCTTTGGTGCTCTGACCGCTCTCTTTGCTGCTCCCTTTGACAATTACTGGCATCAACTCTATGGGATCGATATCTCTCTCTGGTCCCCATTTCACATTATGGGAATTAGCGGCTGCTTCATTGGTACACTGGGCATAGTATACATCTTCGCGTCAGAGATCGCCATAGAGCGTCGGATAGGAACAACGCAAACACGCCGGCTGGGTTTCACATGGATCGAATGGTGCACGCTCTATACTATCGGCAGCTTGCTCAAACTCACACTCAACGGTTTTTTGCTCTTTCCAGTCATTGAGATGGGACTGTTACGCATTCCGACCTATCTGCTACCAGCGGTCGCCTGCGCCGGTCTCAGCCTGTTTGGCTGCACGTTTTTCATCAAGCGTCCTGGCGCAGCCAGCAGCATGACCATCTTTGTCTGTCTGGCCTCGTTTGCCACCGAACTATTCGTCCCATGGGCAACCAATCAGCTCGTCATTTATGATCACCTACATTATCGTATCCCCAATGTCATACCACACTTCGGCCTGAACATTGCACTCATGCCACTCTTCATACTCCCATCCGCGCTGGCACTCGACATCTTCGTCTACTGGCAGCAACGCCAGGGCAAAAACATCGAGAGCAATCCACGCATGCTGTGGCAACTGGGTCTACTCACCACACTGCTGGAAATCATCCTTGCACCATGCATCATCATGGAAAGCATCAATCCCTGGCAAGCCTTTCTCAACATGCCCAATCTGCTGATTACGCCGGACCTGCGAGGCATCACCACACTTATTGCACTACCGGTCATTCTGATCATGGGCATCCTGGGAGCTCACTGGGGAGCCAGTCAAGGACGCGTCTGGCAGCACAACGAGCAGTAATCTTTACAAAAAATGAGTGCCATAGCACATAGCAAAAACTTGAGAGGATCTCATCATGCGCACATTGCTTCTACTGCTCATCAGCTTCGGCGGCGTCTGCCTGGGCATCATTGCATGCTGCTCGTTTGCGGCCACACACGCAGAAGCCAGCGATAACGCATCTGGCCGCACAACGACTGTCCAGGCGGGCGCATACATCGTTGACATCACATTATCAAGAGACACACCGCAAACAGATCAGCCGCTCAGCGTCACGATCGTTCCCCACGCTCACGGGCAGCAGATCCATGGACAGCTTATCGCAAGTCCAGGACCTGGTACCGATGCCGCAAACATCTATGCAAGCTTGCAGCAGCTCAATACCCAACAGAATAGCCTCTCAGGTTCGCTACGCCTATCAGTACGGGGCGCCTGGCACATTACAGCTCAATTGGAGGGAGCTCAAGGTCCAGGCAATGCCAGCATCGATGTAGTCGCAGCAGCTCCCGGCGCCATGCCTGTCTGGCTGGCCTGGTCGATCGGGACCGTGCCATTCTTCGCTCTCCTGGCCTGGAGCGGATCGCAGTTCCTCTCCCGAAAAGCACAACACCAACCAACGTAGCGTCAGACCCAAGACCATTGAATCCAACAACATCCTTCCAGCGTGTTTCATCCGGCAACGGAAGTGGCCTGACGTAGACACCATGCGCCAGGGAAGGGTAGCGGACGCGATCGAAAAACTGTCTTTTACCCACAATGCTCTTGTGAGTGCCATAGAATATCAAATTTTCCCTTTTACCCGTAAAATTCTCAAATGTAGCACAGGGGTTTTACGCCCCTGTGATTTCCCATTGCGTCAAAGCACCTCCATTGATTATATTGCCGGGGAGGCGCTGGGAGCCAAATATGGTACATGAGTGGCATGGGTACCTCACAGGGGCGTAAAACCCATAGGTGCGAACGTAAGCGATCACAACCTTTTCTTCAAATTTTTTGTGTGTGAATTGCACTTCTGTCTTTATATACCGCAAATGTAGCACGAGGGTTTTACACCCCTGCGAGCTCCCATTGCTTTAAAGGCCCTCCATTGATTATATTGCCAGGGAGGCGCTGGGAGCCAAATATGGCACATGAGTGGTATGGGTACCTCACAGGGGCGTAAAACCCCTGTGCTACATTTGCGGTATATTCATATGAAAGATGTAAAAATCATTATTCCATCGCTTGCATTTCTGTTCTGCTGCCCGAGAAAGATATGGGTAAAAGACAGATTTTCGATCGCGTCCGCTACCCTCCCAGGCTGCATTGCTTGCCCGACAGGTCACTTCGTCTCCACTTTTCGCGCCGTGTGATTGAATAAGTTGGATTCAATGGCCCAAGACCTGATGTTTCGGCTCATACGATGCACGTCCCCAATGCCACATCATTTGGTCTCGATGACCTTTGACACAGCCTCTAGCGGTGCAGTTCCACACATCCATCTCAAACTGCTATACTAGACAAGAAGACAGAGCAAATATCTCCCTGCATTCAAACATTTTTTTGGGGATAACATTTTAGAAAGCAGAATACAGAGATGCAATCACACGATGCGCACGTTCCACTGGATGATGGCTTATCCTATCATATCGAGGACAATCCCGAGCAGCCGGAGCGTTATCTGTCCATGGAGAGCGATGGGCAACACTTCCAACTCACGCGACAGCAGACTCTGGCGCTCTTGCGCGTGCTACTCGATGATCTACCGAAGCTTGTGGGTGTTGATCTGCCACGGGACCGCAGTCTCTATGGGATTGATCTCATACGCCGCTTTCACCGCTCGACGGATTGGTTGGCAAGCTGGTCACAGAGCGATCTGACAGAGCCAGGGTTCCTCAATGAGGCGCATGAGCAATATCAGCAGGCCTACGAGCAGCAAGAGGAGATGCTTGAGTTGATCGATGAGTGGCAGGTCACTCTGGAGCAGGAGTATGGAAAGATCGAGGAGGCTGCTGAGGAGCTCGGACTCATCCTCGACGATCTGAGCGAGCAGCCCGAGCTTGAGGATGAATCGGATGACGAGGATAACGAGGACGAGACTTAGGACAATGGTTCTGGGATCTCGATCCTTTCAAGCGGCTGCTCCGACTTCGATTGCCGGTCATCGCTGACGGCACGAGCTAAGAGCGCGGCACAGAGGCTGAGGACGACGACAAAACCAAGGGCAATGCGCAGACCTACAGCATCGGCCGCAAAGCCGATGACCGGTGGTCCGACCAGGAAGCCAAAGTATCCACAGGTCGCGACTGCCGCGATCGCCGTCCCCGAGGCCTGGGTCGAGGTACGACCGGCCGCGCTCAATGTCAGAGGGAATGTGACAGACAATCCGACACCAACCAGTCCAAAGCCGACGAGAGCCAGCGGAATCCAGCTTACCACCAGAGCGATTGTCAGTCCTAGCGCCGCAATGAGTCCTCCCAGCCGCACCATATTCCTGGCACCAAGCCGTAGTGTCAACCGATCCCCAATTCCCCTACCAGCAGCCATCATAATGGAAAAAGCAGCGTACCCGGTTGCCGCCAGCGCGGCTCCCGTGTGCAAGGTCCCATTGAGATAGATGGCACTCCAATCTCCAACCGCGCCCTCACTGAGGACAACACAGAAAGCCACCAATCCAAGAGCCAGCATGGCACGTGAGGGCAAAGCAAAAGTGCTCTCTGTCCCCTGAGCATCAGAGCTGGCAGGGAGAAGAAAGCGAGCAAGCACAAGAAAGAAGAGAGCACAGCAGAGCGAGACACTCAGAAAATGTATCCAGAGAGGAAAACCCAAAGAGGTTACGACGCTCGTAATAAATGCGCCGATCAGACCTCCAAGACTAAAGCAGGCGTGAAATGCGTTGAAGATGGGGCGACCATAACGTTTCTCGACAACCACACCCTGAGTATTCATAGCTACATCCATCGATCCATTGCTCGCCCCAAAAAGGGCAAGCATGATGACCAACACAGGAAGCGTGGGCGCAAGCGCCAGCAGAGGAAGCATGATACAGAGACAGATGGAGGCAATGATGGTGATGGTTCGACTTCCAAAGCGAGCCGAGAGATATCCAGAGAGATTCATCGCGACCAAAGCTCCGATCGCTACTCCGAGCAGCGCCAGCCCAAGCAAGCCAGCACTGAGCATAAGCTTGGCCTGTACTGCGGGAATGCGCGTGGCAAACGTTGCGATAATCATCCCATTCAAGAAAAATATAATGCTTACCGTGATCCTTGCCGATCGTGGTACAGGTATCCCTATCTGCTGCTGATCTCTTAACATACGACTTTCCCTCATAAATGCACTTGACAATCCACAAGAACCCGCATAAACTTGCAACACACCAGAGAATACACGCAAAGACACGCAAAGTCAAGCGCATATCAATAAATAAATATGGCGTGTTGCGCGCATAATAGCGCAGACATGGCCTCAGATCTATATATTCATGCGGGATGGAAATGTACTATGCTAAAAGAAGAACGTCAAAGAGAGATCATTAACCTGTTACGTTGTGATAGTAAGGTACTGGTCGCCGACCTGATCAATCGTTTGCATGTCTCCGAGGATACTATTCGGCGCGACCTGAACGATCTGGCTGAAGAAGGAATACTCCAGCGCGTGCACGGAGGAGCATTACCGCGTGTCCCCTCCCTGCCATACGAGCAGCGAGTCGAGGCATCTAATGTGTCCAAGCAAGCAATGGCTCAGGCAGCGGCCAATCTGGTTCGTGATGGTCAACTGATTTTTATGGATAGCGGGAGCACTATTCTCGAAATCGTCGCCTATCTGCCTGCTAATCTGCACGCAACCATCGTCACCAATAGCGTCCCCGTAGCAATAGCCCTGATGAGTCATTCCACCATCGAAGTGCATGTCCTGGGTGGACGACTCAAAAAAGAAGCTCAGGCCATGATTGGCATCCCTGTGGTAGAAGCCTTAAGACATCTACGAGCCGATCTGTGCCTGCTGGGAGTTTGTGGCTTGCATCCTGAGATAGGCATCAGCATGCTTGAACCCGAGGAGGCGTACGTCAAACAGACAATGATTGAGCAAGCCGCCGAGGTGGCCGCAGTTGCGGGAGCGGCCAAACTTGGAACAGCTGGTCCCTACGTGATTGGCCCAATTAGTTCATTGACCTATTTGATCACCGACAATTCGATTGAACCGCACGAGCTCGTACCTTATCAGCAACAGGGAATCACCGTCATACGCTTGCCTCTAAATTGAATACCTTTAAAGCATTTAATGTCAATTATATGATGATAAATCCCAAATACAGCACAGGTACTTACGAAGGTGGGTTTATCATATTATTGTACCTTTTTATCGATAAAAATGTTAATGTATTTCATATCTGAATGAAAGGCTGTATATCCCTCCCACGTTTCTTGAGATGCGCCTGTAGTTCTCTGGCATATGCAAAGAGAGCAGGAACTCCGCCTGAGTGAAGTAACAGAATATGATGTCTGGTTGACCAGCGCCCTGCTGCCTGATGAGCCAGAAAACCTGCCATCATTTTCCCTGAATAAACCGGGTCAAGAAGAATCCCCTCTGCCTGCGCCATCAACATGATGGCATCCAAGCACTCCTCAGTTGGATCACCATATTCCTGCCCAATGAACCCGTCATCAATCTCAAACACGCCACGTGAGCGTTCTGGATCGCGATCAAGCAGACGGCAGAGTTCTATCCACCAGATTTCGAGCCGCTCATAACAGGCGCTCTGCTTTTGATTGACACTGATACCGATTAAGGGACAAGTAATCCCCAACTCTCGGAGAGCAAGCAGTAGCGCAGTGAAGATACCACCCGTTCCAAAAGGCGTATAGATCGCATCCACATGGAGACCTTGCTCTCTTATTTGCTGTACTATCTCTAGCCCGCAGCGAACATAGCCCAGACAGCTTTGTGGGGTTGTACCGCTCACCGGAATCACATAGGGTTTCCGCCCTTGCGCAAGCAATGATTGACAAATGCTCTGAACAGAGGATTCTAAGTCCCAATGACTGGATGCTTCGACAAAATGCACCTGTGCTCCCATTAAATAAACAGCCAGGAGATTGCCTTGGAATGCTTGGTGCTGGTCGTGGCTCAAAATCACCACACAATCCATACCAACCTTGCGAGCAGCAGCGGTCGTCAATCGTGCGTGATTGCTTTGGGAACTCCCACTAGTCACCAGGGTATCAGCCCCTTGTGCCAGCGCTCGTGCCACTTCGTATTCTAATTTGCGTGGTTTGTCCCCACCCAATGCTAGATCGGTCAAATCATCCCGTTTGATGAAGAGATGCGGACCGAGCTTTGCACTGAGTGATGGCAAGGATTGGAGGGGTGTAGGCAAGCGTGTCAGAGAAATACGCGGATAGCGCTCTAAGGCCGCTTCGAGTGAACCCTGCCCGTTTCTTTCTTGTTCATTCAAATTACTTCTCCTTTATTTTATGGCCATCGTGTATATGCCAAAGTGAATTTGCTCATTTTTACAGATCCGTACGTGAGAACATGCACACGCCGGATAGCGCAACATAGAAGCGTCAATGGATCTATCAGCTATTAAGCTGAGGTTGCCCCTATGACAAAAGCGAAAAGGATAATCAGGAGTACCAGAACTGCTATAGTGGCAAAACGATAGTCTCCTTCGTACAAAAAAGCGATTACCATGAGAATGACCCGCAGGACCGGCAGCATGATAATAATAGCAATACCCACAGTGACTAACGGCAAGCCACCGCCAATAGACAGAACAGGTCTTTGGCCCAACCAGGACAACACAAGCCATGCTGCAATAATCGCTGAAGCTATCCATATTCCGTAACTCAATACCCCTGCCAGAATAAGGTCAAGTCGAGTAGGTTTTCTCTGCTTGCTGTTTATCATTCTACTTCTTACATCCAATAAATATTGAAAGCGCTAAAAATCATTTCAGCCGAAAGAATTACAAGAATCATGACAAAGAGCAAGCGGATTTTCTCATTTGAGAGAGCCATAAGTATGCGTGCGCCAAGGATGGCGCCAACAACCGAACCTAACGCAACGGGACCAGCAATTGAGTTAACAATATCACCACGTACAAAATAAGCACCCGCACTGGCGGCCGCCGTCACACCGATCATAAAATTCGAGGTTGCCGACGAAACTTTGATCGGTAGACGAAGTATAGTGTCCATGGCTGGAATTTTGAGTACACCACTACCAATACCCAAGAGGGCCGATAGAAGACCCGCCCCATACATGAGTAGCAGACCCACAGGCAGGCGTTGCACCCGATAAGGTATATCACAGCCAAGTGCATGATTGGGGTAACTGGAATCAAGCCAGCGTGCCCACGATTCTGAGGAAGTTTCCAGAAGCAGGATCTCAGGTTCCTGGTGCCGGGACAGCATTTGCTTGGCCGAGAGTAACAAAACAACGCCAAAAGTAAAAAAAAGGAAGGGAACTGGAATCCACCCGGACAGAAAAACCCCGGTTAATGCGCCAAGTGTTGTGCCCGTTTCCAGAACGATAGCAAGACGAACATTTGTCAGGCAACCTTTGAGAAAAGGCGCAGCACTGCCACACGAACAGGCAATCACAGAAATAATACTAGCGCCAATAGCTAGATGTATGTCGATATGGGCAAAAGTTGTCAGAATTGGCACGATAAAAATGCCACTGGCCATGCCCAACATGCCACCTAGCATACTGGCACCTATTGAGATGGCAAATAGCCAAAGCACACTTCCTGTTGTTATCTCAAACATCGTTCACCTGTATTTTTTTCCCTGCCCGACGTGCTAATTGGGTCACAAAACGAATTTGATCACCTCTGTAGTACAGCTTTTCGTAGTCGACTGGCCGATTTCCCACGGTGTAGGATGTACGCTCAATAAGAAACATTGGGCTGCCAACTTCAACACCAAGCGCGGCTGCTACAACGGTGTCGGCTGCTATCGCTTCCAGTTGATATCTAGCTTCTAATAATGGGGTATCATATCTTTGCTCAAGCAAAGAAAAAATGGGTTCTATCGCAAGATTTTCGGCCATGATCTTCTCACCCAAATCTCGTGGAAGGTAGGTCTCGTCAAACGAAATTGGAATATCATCAGCCAAACGGACACGATGAATTTGCACAACTGGTGTTCCTCCTGGTAATACTAATTGACGCGCTACCGCATCGTTTGCCGCGATAATTCGCTGACCAAGAACCCTCGCTGTCGCCTGTCGGCCCAGCACCTGCATGTCCTCGACAAAGCCAGTCAGTTCGGTCAGTTCTTGAGTGATCTTGGGATGTGCGACAAAGGTGCCTTTGCCACGCCGAATCTCGACAAGATTTTGCTGAATCAAACTCTGAATGGTTTTCCTGATCGTTGTTCGACTAACTTCAAACTCCTCAATCAAATCATCTTCTGTAGGTAACTTGCTGCCAAGAGGCAATTTGCCACTGGCAATTCGCGAGATGAGGATGTCCTCAACTTGAGCATACAATGGTATGCGGCTATTTTTATTCATAACGATATAGTAACATAATGACGTCATTATGTCCAATAAAAATGTTCCTCGGAAGATCGATGCTCTACTAACCAGTGTAATCGGAACCACCTCCTTAATAAGCAATCACAATCTTTTCTTCAAAAAGTGTGCACATTATATGCACCTTAATATTGATATAAATTAAATGCAGTAAGAAACGTACAATACAATGCAAAAATCCGAGGAGAATCGCAAAAACTAGGTATTTCACCTGATAGACGTGCCGCTCAAAGTGTCGTATGCTCAAAGTAAAAAGAAAGGATATGAGAAGCTATGCGCATTCGACCTTTTTTCTGGCTGATCCTCTTTGTGACATGCGGGAGTGTGCTGGCTCTGGCATGTATCTATCAGCCGTATGTGCCCACAATGTTGCAGATCAGTGTGGGACAGCAGCAGTTTGTGGCTGGCGGCCATTCGAGTCTGGAGTTGAGTCTGACCGATCCAAGTGGGAAGCCGATCGATACAGCTCAGGTGATCCCGAGCGCTCGGATGACGAATATGGATATGATCGCACAGCAAAGTCATGTGAAGTCATCGGGAGGCGGGACCTACCTGATCGATTTCAATCTCGATATGGCTGGCCCGTGGGCGATCACGATCCAGACGCGGGCACCGGGCTTTGCTCCACAGCAGAAGACGTTGCAGGTGATGGTTGACGACGCTCATGCCGTGTCATATTATGCGATAATTTAACCAGAGCGCTCAGCGGTCGAGCGCTTGCAGTAGATGTCGCTAGAGCTGAAAAGAAAAAGTATGCGTCGTGTGGTGAGCAGAATCTCTCAGAAACTGGACAGTTGGTGGAAACGATGGAACCTCTCGCTATTCGAGAAGGTCATTCTGGTGAACAGTCTGATGCTGATCGTAGAGGCTCTAGCGGCGCTGTGGGTCACAAGCCATCAGCTTGAGAGCCATCACTATTTAATCGACACGATCTTTCTGGTCGCAGCCGCACTGATCATTCTGCTGACCAACATTGTCATTCTGCAAGCCACCTTTCGTCCCTTATTCCATCTCCTGACCACGATCAGACAGGTGGGGACGGGACAACATCAGACGCGAGCGATCATCCCCAGCACTGCGGGCGAGGTGGGTGAGCTGGCTCAAGCGTTCAATTCGATGCTCGATAGCCTGGAGCTGGCTCGCCGTGAGCAGACCCGTGCGATTCTGCAAGCTCAGGAGGACGAACGCAGGCGGATCGGGATGGAGCTCCACGATGAGGCCGGCCAGAATTTGACGGCGTTGCTGATCCATACCGAGGTGCTGCATCGACACTTCCGGCTGCTCTCTGAGCAAGGACTCTCCGAGCGCTCGCAGCAGACGCTGGATACCGAGTTTCAGCAGTTAACGCACCTGACACAGTTATCCCTGGAGAATGTGCGCATTCTGGCGCAGCAATTGCGGCCAAGTGTCCTCGATGATCTAGGGCTGCTGGCCGCGTTCCGCTGGCTCGGCGAGGATAGCGAGCAACGCCTGCGCCTGCACGTCGATCTCGATATTGATCTGCCAGCCCTTGAGCCGATCATAGATAGCCTGCCCGCCAGCCACGAGACAGCCCTCTTCCGCATCGCGCAGGAGAGCCTGACCAACGTCGCCCGGCACGCCCACGCTCAGGATGTCCTGATCGCTCTCACTGCAACATCCAACCAGGTGAGCCTGACGGTGATGGACGATGGACTCGGCTATCAGTGCGCCAGGCAGAAACCTGGTTCGGGTATCCTGGGGATGCGCGAACGTGCCAGCTCGCTCGATGGACAGTTAAGCATCACATCAGAGCCGGGACAGGGCACCATTATCAAAGCGGTACTGCCAGTCCCATCGTTACCGTGAAGCCTGCGTTATCACAAGAGGAGGAACGCTCACTATGCCACAGAGGATAAACGAGTTGTCCGAGCAACAGACTTCTGCGAAAAGCATCCAGATCCTACTCGCCGACGATCATGATCTTCTGCGTCAGGGACTCAAGTTGCTCTTCGAGACGCAAGACGACATCTGCGTCATCGGAGAAGCACGCACCGGCCGCGAAGCGATCGAGCAGACCAGGCTGCTGGCACCTGACATCGTCGTCATGGACATCAGCATGGCCGACATTGATGGGCTGGAAGCCTGCCAACAGATCCGCAAGAGCTATCCAGCCACACAAGTCCTGATCCTCACCATGCACGAGAGCGAAGAATACTTCCTCAAAGCCTTACGTATCGGAGCCTCCGGCTATCTCGTCAAAAAAGCCGCCCCCGCCGAGCTCAGCCTGGCGGTCCGCACCCTGGCGCGGGGAGAGATCTATCTCTACCCCGGACTCGCCAAAGCCCTCATTCGCGCCTATGTCTCCACACACGCCCAGACGGCCACAACTATAGGAAATACGCCCCGCCAGGAGCAGAGGCGTGAGAAAAGCGTCTCGCTCGCCCAGGCCCTGACCATCCTCACGCCACGCGAAATCGAGATCCTCACCCTCGTGGCCGCCGGACATACCAATCAGGAGATCGCCGATCAGCTCATCATCAGCATCAAAACCGTCCAGGCCCATCGTGCCAACGTGATGGAAAAGCTGGGACTGCATAATATCACGCATCTGGTCCGCTTCGCCATTCATCACGGCCTCATACCGGCGACGCCTGAGCAATAAAAAGGAGGTGTAAGGGCATAGCGGCGGCGCTGCTGCCATGTGCCTCTCTCACGTTCACACGACCTGTACAAACGTGCCCAGCGCAAGAATAGCATAAAAGGCGCAGAGGAGCAATCCTTCGAGCCAGGTCGATTCACCATCGAGGCAGACGAGCGCGTAGATGCCGGCGACCAGCGCAAACAGCGTGATTTCAAAGAGCGAGAAGGTAAGATCTAAGGGTGTGCCGACCAGTGGGCCGACCAGGACAAGGAGTGGGGCCACGAAGAGCGCAACCTGGATCGATGAGCCAGCGGTAATCGCCAGCGAGATCTCCATGTGGTTGCGGGCAGCCGAGGTGATAGCGGAGAAGTGTTCGGCGGCGTTCCCTACGATGGGTAGGACGATAAGTCCAACAAATAAAGGATTTAGTCCGATCTGTTCGGTCAAGGGCTCGATGGAGCCAACCAGAATTTCACTGACGAAAGCAGTAACGGCCGTGGCGGCCGCCAGGACGACCAGAGGAAGCCAGAGCGTCGTTGTCCACAGCGTCGGCAGTGTAGCCAAAAAGTTCTTCTTCTCGGCATGCACAGGTGCCTTGCTCTCTTCGGAGGTGGGAGAGGCTTCTGTACTCCTCACAGCAGGATTGCTCTCCTGATGCGTTGTATCTCCTTCTGCCTGCGCGGTATGTCCTTTTTGAGCGGGGAGGGCGCCAGTTTGCACGCGTGAAACTGTCCGCAGGCCAAAAATCGAGGAAGCGATATAAGCAACGTAACAGAATAGCAGGACGATAGCAACGCCAACGCTGAGTTCCTGTAAGGAAGCGCCACGCACGACATCAGCGCCGGGACGAGCGCTCTCCCCCACAGTCGAGAGCAGCGCGGGAATCGAGAGGCCAATCACAACCAGAGCCAGCATCACAGAATACTGTCCGGCGATACGCTTATCAAAGACCTGCTGGCGATGACGCCAGCCGCCAATCAACATGGATGACCCCAATACGAGCAGGATGTTACTGATGATAGAACCAGCAAGCGAGGCAAGCACAACATCTTTCAAGCCAGCCGCCAGCGCGGTAATACCAATAATGATCTCAGCAGCATTGCCAAAGGTGGCGTTGAGCAAGCCACCAATGCTATGTCCCATCCGCTCAGCGAGAACCTCAGTGGCTGCACCGATCAGGCCCGCCAGAGGGACCAGTCCCAATGACGCCAGAGCGAATGTGACGAGTGGCGGTGCATGCAATACTTCGGCCACCAGAGCGACCGGAATGGCTACTAAAAGGGATAAAATCCAACGATTCATCGTTTTTAACAATCTCCAATTTCTCTATTACAATTTTTTCTATGACAGATGTATCAAGATCCTTGCCAACGCCTCTTTTGACCAGAGGAAGGTCGGGCTATGATGCCAGGACACGTGTATAACGTGCTCGCGCATGGACATAAAGATCAAAGACAAGCACAAGACTACAGGTGAACAGCGCAAGTATGAGAAGTAACCAGGATAGGTGTAAGGGTAAATTCGGTTGGCTCAGAGTTGTCAGCCAGTCGATATGGGAGGTTGAAGCCAGGTGAACCAGATCATCATGGATCATGGTCGCGCTTGTCCAACCAAGCACCAGAGCAGCCAGATCCAGCAGCCAGATGAAATGATTCATCAATTCAGCCACCAATGCGCTGCCACAGATAATAATCGCAATACTGAGAACTAAGCCAAAGATAATGGGGATCAGCCCCCCATTAGCGGCTGCGCCCACCGCCAGCACATTATCCAGACTCATCGTCACATCGGCCGCCACGATCGCCAGCGCAGCCGCCTTGAGGCTCCCTTTGGGCCGAGGCTTCCCACCGACATCTTCCTTCTCATCCGATCCTGACTGCATCTGCTCGCGTCCCGTCAGAAGCTTCAGCGCAATCCCCAGCAGCACCAGCGCCCCTAATGTTTGAATCCAGGGGATGTTTAACACAAGCGTCGCTATCGAAGCAAACACAATGCGCAGTACAATGGCTCCTAATCCACCGAACAACAACGCATACCAGCGCTGTTGGCGCGGCAGACCAGCAGCGGCCGCTCCTAAAATAAGCGCATTGTCACCACTGAGAACGAGATCCAGCAAAAAAATGCTTCCGATCATGCCAATCCATTCCCATATTTGCATAACAGCTCCTTCTTCTATCCTCTCACACCAGGATCCCCTCACCCCACCAAGATAGCGTATAAAATATATGCCCCTCGCGAAGCCAACAAGTTCGATCCTTCACACTGTAACTCATGCCGCATAGCAGCGCGGCAGGCTATTTTCATGCCATTATTTTATAAACGTAATCTCTCTGGCAATATCAAATCGTCGCCACAACATTCAAACAACGATCCAAAACGAGGAGACGAATACAACGAAAGAAGCGACATCATCTCCTGCTGAAGCAGCAGCGTCAAGGCCGACACATGAATCTTGCAAACATGATACACTGGAGGAGAACTGTCGTTCTTGAAAGTCAAAGAATATACAAGGAGTGCCTTATTGGTTAACACAGATTATCAACCCGCCGCCCTCACGACGCCGCATAATGCGATCACGAGCGGCTCAAAAAAGAAAATCGCGCTGGTAGCCCATGATAACAAGAAGATTGAGCTCGTCGAATGGGCTCGCTTCAATAGCGAGTTGCTGCGCGATCACGATCTCTTTGCGACCGGTACAACCGGCACGATGCTGGAGAAAGTTTTACAGACAGAGGTGCAGCGCTTCCAGAGTGGTCCACTCGGGGGAGATCTTCAGATCGCGTCAGCCATCGTGGCTCGCGAGATCGATTGCTTAATCTTTTTCTGGGACCCGTTGGCGTCTCAGCCACATGATCCCGATGTCAAAGCCTTACTACGTATTGCCGCCGTCTGGAACGTCCCAGTTGCCAGCAACCGCGCCAGCGCCGACTTCATCATTTCGTCTCCTCTGATGCATTTAAACTACGAACGCCTGCTCCCCTCGTCCTACGATGCCTACATCCATCGCATGGATTCAGATGAGGCGCTCACACAGTCATAAAAGATGAAGATGTGAGACAGGAACGCCCCTATTGCCAGGAACAAGCAATGATTGTTTAGGACAACACATTTCACCAAAGAAGGATTTATCCACTGTACACCTGGCTGGCAACGTTGCCAGATTCTGCACTCCGCCACAACCTGGCGAGATGGCTTGTACAATTCCATAAAAGATTGTAAAGAGAGCCGGCAAAAAATCCCCCTTGCACGACTCTCCCTACCGACGATTGTTACGGCGCACGTAGCACGTACGGAGTAACTAAGTCACGTTTCCCCATGAACATAGCATACTGGATGCAAAGAGTTTTTGAGTTGACGATTCGTTGAGATATGATAAAGATTCAGTGCATTAAAACATTTTTGGTTAAGAAAACAACATCTAATATCATCTATTTTACATATATACATAATTATACACCTAAAATTATCTGGAGATACAGAAGCGGACAAGCAGCATGTTGCATAACATGCTGCTTGTCCGCTTCTGTTTTCTGCTCTGAAAAAATTGCTCACGAGTAGAGTTTGACGTTACATGCGTTGCCAGTGGTGTACATGATATTGGTGGTTACAGTCAGGGTAGAGCTCGGGTTGATAATAACTTTGACCGGCGCATCAGGAGTCGCCTTAGCTTCACAAGCATCCAGATCATCGCCATTGACGGCCTGAGCGGGACCCATCCACAGATCGGCATGATTGGTGCCGTTCTGACAGCCTTCCGGATCATCATCCCCACATTCGTCCTCCATGATGAAGTACTTCTGGACCAGCGGCACATAGATAATACTTCCAATCGGGAAGCTGGTCTTGAGATCTTTGTTCGGGGCAGCAAAGGTAACTGGATTAGTATAGGTGCCCCGACCAGCCTCGGTGGCATGATCGTGCAGGGTAGGATAGCCATCACTCTTGGGATAGGCGATATCGGCTGAGCCATGTTGATCTTCAGTCTCACCAGAATTATCATTATAGCCATACCAGGTCACCGTCGTCGTGATACTCTTCTGCGTTCCATCACCGCTCTTGACGTACGAGGGGCTGGCCGCATGAGCATTGGTCGAGGCATGCATCAGGAGCAATGATACCACGGCCAGAACAGCCAGCATACTAAAAAATGTCGAAGTAAGCACACGTCTGCGCATAAAATGCATCCTTTCAGAATCCCTTCCAAAGAAAGGTTACAATAATCCAGGTCCATTCATGTGTGATAGTAGCGCTTGCGTCATCCATACCATATATATGGATGTATAGACAAGAATACCACAAAAACAGGAGGTTTGTAAATGTTATTTACAAACCTCCTGAGGAATAGCTCAAGCTTGCTTCTAATGATAGACTTTAATAGTGCATTGATTGGAACTTGTATACATCACAGTGGTGTCTACCGGCAGAGTGGGGCTGGGATTGATTGTGACGTTAACAGAACCACCAGGAGTGGCATTGCCTTCACAATCATCGAGCGTGTTCACATTCATATCCTGAGCGGGACCCATCCACAGATCGGCATGGTTGGTACCGTTCTGACAGCCTTCTGGATCATCATCGCCGCACTCATCTTCCATGATAAAGTATTTCTTGACCAGCGGCACATAGATCACACTACCAATCGGGAAACTGGATTTCAGATCTTTATTCGGAGCGGCGAATGTCACTGGATCGTTATAAGCGCCGGTACCTTCATGAGCCTCATTATGCAAAGTGGGATAGCCATCGCTTTTGGGATAGGCAATCAGGGCTGAGCCATGCTGCTCCTCGGTCTCACCGGAATTATCATTATAGCCATACCAGGTGATCGTTGTGGGGATACTCTGCTGCGTCCCGTTGCCGCTCTTGACATAACGCGCCGTATCTGGTGTCACAAAGGAGGGCGTGGCGGTCGCAGTCACGGCAGGCTCTGTTGGGGTAGGTGCAGATGTCGGGACAGGTGTCGGAACGGGCGTCGGACTCCCAACTGTCGCCGTGGGACTACTTGTGGCTGCCGCCGTGGGACTGCCTGTGGCAAGCGGATTGGGATAGAGCTTGAGTGTGCATTTATTATCGCTCGTATACATCGCCGTGGGATTAACCGCCAGGGTAGGACTGGGGTTAATCGTGATATCAACCGCTGACGTAGGGATAGCACTCTGCATACATGCCTTGATCGTTGCATCGTTCATAGGATTAGCAGGTCCCATCCACAGGTTCACATGATTGCCACCATCCTTACAGGAGGAAGTATCGCCACAATCATCTTCCATGATGAAGTATTTCTTGACTATCGGAACATAAATAATGCTGCCAATAGGAAAACTCGTCTTCACGGCTTTGTGCGAAGCTGCGAACGTGATAGGATCTGTATAGGTACCACTCCCCTCCATCGCCTCATTATGGGGCGTCGGATAGCCTGCGCTCTTGGGATAGGCAATGACCGATGATCCTTGCTGTTGCAAATCCGCTCCAGTATTTTCGTTATAATCGTACCAGCTAATCAGCGTCAAAAGATTTTGCTGCTTCCCATCCCCACTCTTCACATAGGTAGGAAGCTGTGTCGCTGTCGCCGTCGCCAGAGGAGGATCGCCGGCCGCACTGGCAAACAGAACTCTGGAGTTCGCCAGCAACATCGAGACAATCGCCAGCACAATCATCGTGCTCAGTATTGCTACCCCCAGCGCAAGTTTCTTCTTACGTCTGGTCACCTTCGCAAATATTCCCTCATTCGTATCAACATCTCTTCGCATCAAAACGCATCCTTTCAAAATACACCCACAAGAAAGGTCCATGCTATCCAGTGCAATAAGTGCCAGTGCACACACATTTTATGCATGAGGCATATCATTAACAACAAGAAATAAATATGACAAGTTCGATGCACTATGCATATATAGTTACATAGAAACTTTAGCATAAAAGGAGTTTTTTGTAAAGAAAATTAACAAACACCCTATATGGGGATATTTCATTGTTTTGCAATTCGTGGCTTCTGCATACAGCGTTCCCATGACCAGTGTCGAGCGAAGCGAAGGACACCGTAGCGTTGCGCCCTCGGGCGCAATGTTCCACTGGACGGACGAACTGCTCGTTTTCGTTGAGAAACCTCATTGGCGCTTAAGCCATCCACGCCGTGTGCAGGCCGTCTCATACGACTCACTGGGACATTGCGCCCGAGGGCGCAACGCTACACGGTCTTCGCTTCGCTCGACCTCTTTTTGCCCATTGACAGTGATCAAGCTGCATGCTATTATGCGATAAAACGCCTTATAGTCAAAGATGGGAGGTGCCCCGATGGGTACCAGCATCACCACCCTCAACTAGTGTCGCAACGCTAGCTTGAGGAACCAATCCAAATAGTTACAAGGCCATCACAGAGACTGCGCCGATATTAAAGCGGCGTCTGTCCGTCTTCTTTTGGAAACGTCCTCTTTTCCACGCATCTTCACTCTCTATGAAATCCTCAAGGTAGGTATCTTACGCATCTTACCAGGAGTGCAGATGAGATATCCTGGCGGCGACACCACTCCATTGCTTCAGACCGCTTCACCGCTTTTTATTGCTGGATGCCTGCATTCAGTTTTCTCTGCATGGAGTAGCTTTATGTCTTCCAAAACAGATACAAGTCAACACCAGACAGGTGAGCCGCGACAACGACCGATCTATCTCAGTCGAGCCTTTGGACTGCTCTGGAGCGGGCAGACCATTTCAACGCTGGGCTCGCATATCACCGATACAGGACTCCCGCTGATCGCCATCTTGATCCTGGGAGCGTCGCCCGCGCAGATAGGACTACTTGTCGCCTTGAGCGCACTTCCCAGCCTTCTTTTTAGTCTGCTGATAGGTGCATGGGTCGATCGGCTCCCACAGCGACCACTGATGATCCTGATGGATCTTATCCGCACTCTGCTCCTGATCAGTCTCCCCATCGCGGCGCTAAATGGACAGATCCACATCGTACAGCTCTACCTCGTGACGATGCTGCTGAGCAGTTGTACACTCTGCTTCAATACAGCCTATCAGGCTTTCTTGCCACGGATCGTCGAGGACAATCAGATCATGGAAGGAAATAGTAGGCTTGGCACCAGCGAATCCCTCGCCGAAATGGGAGGCCCTCCTCTGGCTGGTGGACTGGTCCAGTTGCTGGGCGCACCGCTGGCAGTCCTCTTCGACGCGTTCTCGTTTCTACTGTCGGCTCTGAGCATCGCCATGCTACGACCACATGAGATCCAGCATCCTGTGCCAGAAAAAGAGCAAGCGTCCGTATGGCGACAGATCCATGAGGGTATAGCCGCCTTATTCAATCATCCGCTGCTACGCACGCTCGCCATCAACAGCACCATCAGAACCTTTTTCGGCGGCACCTTTGCCGCCCTCTACACAGTCTACATCGTACGCGACCTCGGCATTGCACCAGTCTTCTATGGCATACTTGTCGCGCTCGGCGGCGTGGGGGCTCTGATAGGTTCGCTCGTCATGCCACGCCTCACACGCCGCTTCGGCGCAAAAAAGATGCTCGTCACCGGTGCATCGCTGCATGGTATGCTGGCCCTACTGACTCCGCTGGTGAGCGGACCCACTGCGGCAATGATTGCTATCTTTGGCATTTCCCAGTTGATTGGTGATATCGGCTTTGAGCTCTACACCCTCAACGAGATCAGCCTGCGCCAGATGAGCCTTCCCATCGCCGTCCAGGGGCGCGTTAGCGCCGTGATCGGCTTCCTCATCGATGGCATTGCGCCGCTTGGCACTCTGCTGGCTGGCATCGTGAGTGAATATCTGGGCGTACGCACAACACTGCTGTACGGCGCCATAGGCATGCTCCTGATCGCCATCTGGCTGGCGATCAGGCTCAATGCAGACCCAATGTAGCGTTGAGCGGTCAGAGCGTGCTGACGCGCACGGCCAGATTGGGTTTTGGTCCAAGGCTGGGTGCCGTTTTGAACTGCACAACATAATCTATTGGATCCAGGCGTAAGTCGACCTGGTTGACGATCGCCGCCACGGTCGCCATCACCTGGATCTCGGCCATACCGGCTCCCAGGCAGGTGTGTTCGCCGACGGTAAATGGGGCAAAGATGTTGGCCTGATGATGCTCGTGACGCGGTTCGAGATAGCGATCAAGCTCAAAGGTGTATGGATCAGGGAAGAACTGTGGAAGAAAATGTGTCACTGCTGTTCCAACCAGAACGTTCGCTCCCTTTGGAACTTTATAGCCCTCGAATTCAAAGGTCTCAGCGGCCGTACGTGGCATTCCTGGTCCGACGGGGTAATAGCGTAAAATCTCCAAAATCGCAGCATGCAACACCTTCATACGTTTGAAATCCTGCATCGTGGGAGTACTTGTCTGGCGAAACACAGCACGCACTTCCTCCGCAACACGCTCCCAGACACGCGGATGCTTGAGCAAGGCGTAGATGGCAAAGCTACAGGTCAGAGCCACGGTATCGATACCCGCAATATAGGTCCCAATGATGGCCGCACGCAAAAAATCAGGTGGATAAGGCGCTCCATTTTCATCGACAGCCTCCAGGACATCATCAATCAGCGTCCGGTTCTCTGGAGTCCTGGGTGAAGCTTTATGCGCCGCAATAACCTCGTCAGCCAGTTGAAAGATACGCGCCTGGATGCGGTGGAAGTAAGGCGTTCTCAAAACAAACATTGGCAATTGATGCGTGGCAGACGTTTCAGAGGTGATCGTGAAAAATTTCTGGATAGCTTCAAAATACGCGATACCATTATGGTTCAATAATACAACACCTAATTGAGTCGTAATCAAGCGTTTCATCATGGGAACAATCAGGACACGTTCACCGTCTGTCCAGGAGCGAGCCTCCTCCTGAGCCAGCTGGATCAGCGTAGGAACCGAGGGAGACACCGCCGTTTTTGAGTACGCACGCCGCAACACTTTACGTAGCTCGCGATGCTTTTGACCATCATGACTTAACAGGAAGTTGCTGGATTGCATCCCTCTAGCTACCCCCTCATACGTCTCTCGCACGCTCAGATATTCTTTCCCTTTTCCTGTCACAAATTGATTCGCTTCGATACCGGCCAGAACCGTATACTCAAGCCGAAGCGCACGCATACGAAAGATAGCCCCATATTCCTGATAGCTACGCACCATAAACTGTAATGGGTTTGCAAGCATCTCGCGCACATTACCCAGGATCGGCAGCCCAGCGACCAGTGGAGGTAACGGTAAGCTCTGTACATCTTTTTTATTTTCAACAGCATCCATATACAAATAACTCCCCTCTTACCTTAATAATATATCCAAATAGTAGCTTACCACATTTTACATTTTTATAAAATCTATTTCACCTACTGCATATCTACAAATCGCTCCTACAAAAAACTACTACTATAACCCAAAAATATCAGCCTGCTCTTTAGCCTCATTTTGATACCTTTCAATAACAGCAAGCTTGCGCCGAACGAGAGAAACCTATTAACGATCTCGAAAACCAATGAATCATTAATCAACCATTTTACGCACAATCAGGCATGATATCAGGATGATTTGATGAGCAATATATGGTAGTATATTATACAAGATGAAAGATAGCCTCTCTATATGGATTTACGGTTTGCGTAGTGAAATTGCTATTAAAGGATACAGATTCATGAAAATGACACCGCCGATGCTTTCTGGAGCCCCTGTGGTGGGCAATCTTTTCGAGTTTATGAAAGATAGTGATCACTTCTTACAGAAGGGATTTGATGAGCTTGGCTCCATCTATAGTTTCAAATTAGTCAATCAACCAGTTGCCGTCCTGATTGGTCCAGAATATCAAGAGTTCTTCTTCAAAGAGACAGACAAGAAACTCAGCATGCATAAGACATATGAATTCTTGAAGGCGGCCTTAGGGGAAGTAGGCTTTACCGGACCACCAGAAGTCTATTTCAAGCAGCGTCCCATCTTGCTCAAGCCATTTAAAAGTGAAAAAATGATCAAATATCTGGAGATCATGCAATTAGAGGTGCAACAATGGCTTGATACTCTGCCAGCAAGTGGCGAGATGGAATTGCGTGCGGAGATAACACAGGTCGTCCAGAACGTGGCGGCCCATGCGTTAATGGGCAAAGACTTCCGTGATTACGTCGGCCCTGAGTTTTGGAGACTCTACCTTATCCTGGGAAAATCTATCGACGCAGCCCTCCCCCCTAATCTGCCGCTACCCAAGTTTATTCGTCGCGACCGCGCCAAAAAGAAGCTGCGCGAGATGATCTGGCCTCTTATCGCCGCCCGGCGTGCCAATCCTGATCAGTACGACGATTTCTTGCTGGACTTTGCGACGGCGCAATATAAAGATGGGAGTCCTCTGGAAGATGAGGCAATTTTGTCTCTGATCATGGGGCTGATGTTCGCTGGACACGAAACGACAGCCGGTCAGGCCACCTGGACCATTATCAAGCTCCTCCAGACGCCCGAGTATTTCAATCTGGTCCAACAGGAGCTCGCCGATCAGCTCGCCCAGGATCAACCAATGAATGCAAAAACGCTCAGCGCACTCAAGCACATCTTCTGGGCAGTCCAGGAAACCACACGCATGTATCCATCGGCCAACATGCTCATGCGTAGAGCAGAGGAAGAGGTGGAAATTGGAGAGTATCGCATTCCGAAAGATTGGAATCTGATCGTTTCGGCAAAAGTGGCTCAGAGACTCCCGGAGATCTTCTCCGAGCCCGACACCTATGATCCTCTGCGCTTCGCTCCCGGAAGAGAAGAGGATCACAAGCATCGTTTCTCGATCATCGGCTTCGGCGGCGCAACGCATAAGTGTGCCGGCATGAACTTTGCCAACAATGAGATGATGATGATTACCGCTCTGCTTCTGCAACAATTCGATCTGACGTTGATCACCAAAGATCCACAGGTTGATAGCACGATGGGCGCAAATCGACCGACAAAAACGTTCGTCCGTTATACGCGCAAAACCACAAACAGCGAACAGTCAACCAGTCATTCTACCGAGACCGGAACGTGCCCATATCACGCAGGCCATCCAATGCCTTCAACCAGCGCGGACGCATGCCCGGTGGTGACCGCAGAAACAGATCAGGCAGGAAATACCGGTAAAGCAGTTTAACGTTCATTTCTTTATCGCTCTGATCCACCGACAAATGACCATTTATTGTGAGGATAGGTATGTATAAAATTATACTCTTATGGGTACGTACCTATCTCACAATAAATGTCATATCTGATTACTGCAATTCAGCTTCTCAGAGGACCTTCTCAAGCAAATCTTTGTCAGCTGGCGTTCTCGCTGCTGGTCATCTCGTCAATCCATTGCTCAGTCCTTTCCTGCCATTCTCATCTCCCTGGAAAGATTTGCAGAATCCTCCAACCATTCGCGACAATCATTCTATCACCCAGGGCTTTGGCACATCTATACTATCCTCAGACAGGACTCTTACCGCTTTATCTTTGTAGAGAAACCAGACTTCTCTTCAAGCGCAGAGCCGGTAGCAAACCTGCATGATACACAGTCAATGAGCGAAAGGAGAAGGATACATGTCAGGTATTCCATCAATTAGTCTCAATAACGGGGTTACAATGCCCCTCCTGGGGTTTGGCGTCTTCCAGATGCACGACGCAGAGGAATGCGAACGCAGCGTGTACGATGCTATTCGCGCCGGCTACCGCCTGATTGATACGGCAGCATCCTATGGGAATGAAGAGGCCGTTGGCAAAGCTATCAAGCGAAGCGGTGTGCCAAGGGAAGAACTATTCATCACTACCAAGCTTTGGATTCAGGATGCCGGGGACGAACGCACCGGGCCAGCGTTTGAACGATCATTACAGCGCTTGCAACTGGAGTATCTGGATCTCTACCTGATTCACCAGCCCTTTGGGGATGTGTATGGCGCATGGCGTACAATGGAAAAATTGTACCAGCAAGGTCAGATACGCGCCATCGGAGTCAGTAATTTCCCCCCTGACCGGGTCATGGATCTGATGGTCCATCATCAGATCGTTCCTGCCGTTAATCAAGTGGAAACCCATCCGTTCCATCAACAACTCGAGACGCAGCAATTCTTGCAGGACAACCAGATTCAGATCGAATCCTGGGGACCATTTGCGGAAGGCAGAAACCACATTTTTGAGAATGAGGTGCTGCGTTCTATCGCAAGCACGCACCAGAAAACCGTGGGGCAAGTCATTCTGCGCTGGTTGACCCAGAGAGGAGTCGTGGCGATTCCCAAATCCGTCCGTAAGGAACGGATCGTGGAAAACTTCAACATCTTCGATTTTGATCTCAGCCCGGATGATATGACGGCGATCAGGACACTGGACACCAAAACGAGCAGTTTTTTTGACCACCGTGATCCTAACATCGTGAAGACGCTTAGCCAGACACCACGTACGACCTGAGAAAATGCGGGAAGTCCACAAAAGGGAAATACCTCGGCGACAAACCTATACACCAGACAGCTTGACGGCAAACACAACATATGGTAGAGTAGCGTCAGTAACTACTATATGTTGTGTCCTTTACAATAAAAAAGAGAAACTCATAGGGTCACGTGATCGTAACGTGACGTCCATATTGGGGAAAGTCCGGTGAGAGTCCGGCGCTGTCGCGCAACGGTAAGGCAAGATTGTCAAGCCCGAATGCCCACCTATGAGCTTATGGATACCTCCCTTCGCGTGCAAAGGGGATGAACCGCGTGAGTGTGCTGTGCTCTGGAGCGTTTATGCTCGGTCAGCCAGAACATATCTCATCAGCTTGTGATTCCAGCCTGTTCCTGTGAAGGGAGACAGGCTTTTTTGTTTTTATTTTTTGATGAGGTATATGCTATGTCCTTTTCAACCCGTCAGGCGGAAACGTCAACCGTGACTGTGGCCCAGGATGCACCTGGAGATCAGAGCTTCGATTGGCAGGCGGTTCTTATCGATATCTGTCAGGATAGCGTTCATCCAATAGATCATCCACGCCTGCTGGCCGCGGTGCAGTCCAATATGTATGCAAGCCTCTCGGTTTCGGAGTGCTGGCAGACGATGACGATGGCCGCTCGCGCATTAATTGAAGTTGATCCAGGCTACTCCTATGCAGCCGCCAGAATACTCCTGCTCTCTCTCTATCAGGAAGCGCAGGGGAATGCTCAGCAGCCACAGATCCAACTGGCTGATGCCTCCAGCATCTACACAGACTATTTCGCGCTCTATGTACGCCGTGGCATCGAGGCGGGACAACTAGATCCACGTTTCTTTGAATTTGATCTCGCCCGACTGGCACAGGCCATCCATCCAGAGCGCGACCTGCTCTTCAACTATCCAGGGCTGCAAACGCTCTACGATCGTTATCTGCTGCAACACGAGTCGCAGCGCTTCGAGCTCCCCCAGTTACTCTGGATGCGCATTGCGATGGGGCTTTCTCTGCAAGAGGCCCATAAAGAGGAGCGCGTGATCGAGTTCTATGAGGTTATCTCGCAGCTCAATTTCACGCCTGCGACGCCCACACTCTTCAACGCCGGCACCAACCATCCACAGCTCTCATCGTGTTATCTGACGACCGTCTCCGACGATCTCGGACACATCTTCAAATGCGTCCAGGACAACGCACTGCTCTCCAAATGGGCCGGCGGCCTGGGCAATGATTGGACACGCGTACGGGCACTGGGATCACATATCAAAGGCACCAACGGCAGCAGCCAGGGGATCATTCCCTTCCTCAAGGTCGTCAACGACACAGCGGTGGCCGTGAACCAGGGAGGCAAGCGCAAAGGAGCCGTCTGCGCCTACGTGGAGAACTGGCATCTGGACATCGAGGATTTCCTGGATCTACGTCGTAACACAGGCGACGAGCGCCGGCGTACGCACGATATGCATACCGCCTGCTGGATCTCCGACGAGTTTATGCGCCGTGTCCAGGCGGGAGAGCTATGGACGCTCTTCAGTCCCGACGAGGTCGAGGATCTGCACGATCTCTATGGACAAGCATTCGCTCGGCGTTATCGCGAGTATGAGCAGCTGGCCGATGAGGGCAAGCTCAAGCAATTCAGACGGCTCCCCGCGCTGGATCTCTGGCGCAAGATGCTGACACGCCTCTTTGAAACAGGACATCCATGGATCACCTGGAAAGATCCCTCCAACGTCCGCTCGTCGCAGGATCACGCCGGAGTTATCCATAGCAGCAACCTGTGCACCGAGATCCTGCTGAACACCTCGGCCGACGAGACTGCGGTCTGCAATCTCGGCTCCATCAATCTGGCCGCGCACCTCGCCAACGGACAGCTCGATCATGAGAAGCTCCAGAAGACCATCAAGACCGCCATCCGCATGCTCGACAACGTCATCGACCTGAACTATTATCCGACCAGAGAAGCGCAGCAGGCCAACCTGCGTCATCGACCGATCGGCCTCGGCTTGATGGGCTTCCAGGACGCTCTCTTTCAGTTGGGCTTGGATTATGCCAGTCAGCAAGCCGTCGAGTTCGCCGATCAGAGCATGGAAGCCATCTCCTACTACGCCATTCGCGCCTCGGCGGATCTGGCCGAGCAGCGTGGTAGCTATGACAGCTATCAGGGCTCCAAGTGGCAGCGCGGCATCCTGCCGATCGACAGCATCGAGCTCCTTGAAGCCGAGCGCGGCGTGCCCGTCGAGATGGATCGCTCAATGACATTTGACTGGCAACCTGTCCGTGACGCCATCAAGCGCCATGGCATGCGCAACAGCAACGTGATGGCCATCGCACCCACCGCCACCATCTCGACCATCGCAGGAGTCAGCCAATCGATCGAGCCCGAATACAAAAACCTCTATGCCAAAAGCAACCTCTCAGGAGAATTCACCACCATCAACACCTGCCTCGTCAACGACCTCAAGGCCGCCGGCCTCTGGAGCGCCGAACTCCTCGACGCGCTCAAGTACTACGACGGCTCGCTTCAGCCGCTCCCCATGGTCCCCGAAGAGCTCAAAAAGCGCTACCGAACCGCCTTCGAGATCGAACCCACCTGGCTGATCGAATGCGCCAGCCGCCGTCAGAAATGGATCGACATGGGACAGTCACTCAACCTGTATCTCGTTGCGCCAAGCGGCAAAGCGCTCAACGACATCTACCAGCTCGCCTGGAAGAAAGGACTCAAGACAACCTATTATCTGCGCACACTCGCAGCCACCCAGCTCGAAAAATCGACCGTCGACATCAACCGCTGGGGCATCCAACCACGCTGGATGAAGCATAGCAGCGCCTCCAGCAACATCCAGATCACCCGAGAGGCCACGCCCATCGTTGAAGAAGCTCCTCTCGTCTGCTCCATGGATGAAGACTGCGAAGCCTGCCAGTAGCATTGAAGACGTACATCCCAATGGGGTGAGAGGCTCACCGACGTAGCGGCGCGGCTCCGCCGTGCTGTCACTGGACGCACGATAACGTCCCACCGTGGGAAGATCTCTCAATGGAACCCCATGAGGAGCATGTTCGTACGAGTCACAGACAGCACGGCGGAGCCGCGCCGCTACGTCGGCTGGCTTAGACGCCGAGTGCAAAGAGTTATCCTATATGGATTAAAAGAAATGAAGGAGCTAACATACAAATGAATATTTCTTTTCACAACGATGCTCTGGTTGAGCAGAAGCGCTTGATCAATGGTGAGCAGGTGACGGTCAATCAATTGATGCCCTTGAAGTATCATTGGGCCTGGGAGCATTATCTGAACGGCTGCGCCAACCACTGGATGCCCAACGAGGTCCCGATGACCAAGGATATCGAGATCTGGCGCAGTTCCATCCTCTCGGAGGCGGAACGCTTTGTAATCATGCGCAATCTGGGCTTCTTTGCCACGGCTGAAAGTCTGGTGGGCAACAATCTCGTGCTCACCATCTTCAAACACATCACCAACGCCGAATGCCGACAGTATCTGCTACGACAGGCCTTTGAGGAGGCGGTGCACTCGCACACCTTCCTCTACATCGTCGAGAGTCTGGGACTCGATGAGCGCGAGATCTTCACGATGTATCATACGATCCCGGCCATCACCCGCAAGGATGCCTTTGAGATGCAGTTGACCTCCTCCCTGCTCGATCCAGACTTCAGCACCGACAGCTTCGAGGGCGCTCAGAAACTGCTCGAAAATCTCATCGGCTACTACGTCATCATGGAAGGGATCTTCTTCTACAGCGGCTTCGCCATGATCCTCTCATTTCATCGGCGCAACTTGATGACCGGGATCGGCGAGCAATTTCAATACATCCTGCGCGACGAGACCACGCACCTCAACTTCGGCATCGACCTCATCAACGGGATCAAAGCCGAAAACCCGGAGCTCTGGACTCCGGCATTTGAGCAACACATCATCGAACTGATCCAGGAAGCCGTCGAGTTGGAGATCGCCTACGCTCAGGATTGCCTCCCACAAGGCATCCTGGGACTTCACGCCGACGCCTTTCGTCAATACGTACAGCACATCGCCGACCGACGTCTGGAGCGCATCGGATTGCCGATCCTCTACCACGCCCCCCATCCATTTCCCTGGATGAGCGAGACGATCGACCTGAGCAAAGA
The DNA here is from genome assembly GCF_057551105.1 of Dictyobacter sp. Z7_2. NCBI lineage: Bacteria > Bacillati > Chloroflexota > Ktedonobacteria > Ktedonobacterales > Dictyobacteraceae > Dictyobacter > Dictyobacter sp. Z7_2. Next base: position 4,744,825 of record NZ_BAAJPE010000002.1, on the reverse strand, counting down.
AAAAAACTTCTTCGAGACACGCGTCACCGAATACCAATCAGCCTCCACCTTACAGTGGGACTGATACGACGCTCGCGTGCGATGTCCCACTCGACGTATGATCAGGCCGGCCAGCGTTGCGTGCCAGGATCGGGCTGTCTCGTACGAGCCGCTGGGACATCGCACGCGAGCGTGCGACGCTACGGTGTCCTCGCTTCGCTCGACACTTATGGGCCGAAGACTATTCAATTGCAAAATATGCTATCCTATAATAAGTCATCCTGTAATAAGAAGGAGGGGAACAGCATGTCTCAAGTTTTAGTCACCCAACCATTTAATCCCATCATGATCCAGGGCTTACAGGCCACTCTGGGAGCTGACGTTACTGTGGGAATGGTTCCGAGTTTCGAATTAGCAGATTTTGAGCAGCATGCGCGCGATGCCGAAGTCTTGATAAATCTATTTCGCCCACTCAATGATGAACGCTTGAACCTGGCTCCCCGCGTGCGCTTTGTGCAGCAGGTAAGCGCGGGCTATGATCTTCTGGATCTTAAAGCTCTCGAACGCAGAAAGATTCTGACTGCCAACATTCCCGGCGGAAACGCCACCGCGGTCGCAGAGCATACACTCCTGCTGATGCTCAGCCTTCTCAAAAAATACAATCAAGCGGAGCAATTGGCCCGCGCCAACAAATGGGAAACAATGAGCTTGATGCAGGCCGGGATCAGTGATCTCGGGGCGGCGACGGTCGGGCTGATCGGCTTTGGTGCGATTGGACGCGCCGTCGCCCAACGACTGCGGGGATTTGGCTCACGCATCCTGTATACGACACCGCATCGCCTCACCAGTGAGGAGGAGGATCAACTCGGCATCCACTATGCCTCCCTGCCTGAACTGCTCTCAACGGCGACGATCGTCAGCCTGCATCTCCCCTTGAATCAGCAAACGTATCATCTGATTGGAGCAGATCAGCTCACCCAGATGCGCTCGGATGCACTACTTATCAATACAGCACGTGGAGACCTCATCGACGAACAGGCTCTGCGACAGGCTTTGCTGGATCACAAAATCGCCGGGGCAGGTCTCGATGTCATCGCGCAAGAAAAAGCCGGTGGGAACATCTTTACCGACCTCCCACAAGTGATTGTGACACCACACACAGGAGGCATAAGTCAGGATGCTCTCCAGCGCATCATGCGCATGACCATCGAGAACGTGACCCGCTTCATCCGAGGCGAACGACCGCACTATCTACTCTTCTAAATTGCGGCGCTTACCATTGAATCCAACTCGTGTGGAAGAGACAAGTTATGAGCAGAATAACTTGTTATAGATGGCATCGGCGATCACCTGATAGCCCTGGCTGGTTGGATGAATATCGGTATACGAGCTACAGATCCATGTGTATGTGCAAACATTTGGATTCGGTACAGTTGCGCCACCAAAGGCCGAAAAGACATCGACGACACTGCCATAGCCTATGATGTCGGCAGCGAGATGATGATTGAGGGTGGTGATATAAGGGACGGTATTCGGACAGAAATTTTGGAAGGGATCATAATAGTTGGGCAGCAGGATATCCAGACGATGTCCGGCGGCAGCACGTAGCTGTGGCAAAATGGTCCGGCGTAGATTCGTGTCGAGCGTGGCCAGACTGGTCTGAAATTGGGCATCATTGACAGTGCAAGTCTGAACATCGATAGCCGGCAATGCATCGTTGGCACCAATCTGGAGCGTAATCGGCCCCACGGTCCCCTGATGAGTCTGTAAGTACTGCACAGCGCTCGTCAGTTGTGGAGGTGTCCCGGCAGGAGCGAAAGGACATGGTCCCGTGATAAAGGTCGTACTTGTCTCGCCATTACAGCCCAGATCAACGACATCCTGTACACCCTTGGCTTGCAAAGCCGTAAACAGGTCGGTCGTATATCCGTGCTGAAAATCTCCATTTGGTTGATAGCCAAACACAATTGAGTCACCTAGCGCCAGGTAATGGGCTTTGATCTTTGCATTATGATTGTCAGGGGTTGCCGCATGGGCCGTTCCACTCACAACTAAACTATATCCACCAGTGAACAACAATAGAGAACAACAAAGGAGTATTACACGTAAGCTATGCTTCAATGTCTATAACCTTTCTTCAAAAAATTCTTTATATACATGACATACATCTACGTAAACGCTGCGACTACTAAAATCGGGGGTACAATTTGAGGCGAAAAAGCAGAGAATTATATGTTGCTATAACATCATGTATAATTCATCCCCAGATACCTCCACGCATTAAGAGATCAATGAGGAGTTGCGTCAATCTGTGTACTGTTCCTTAAATAGAGAACCTTGCCAAATTGAGGCTACTTTTAGGTAAATATACTTGCAGCATTGCGTTGTTTTTTGTTACTATGGGGGCAGAAGCAACAAGGGCAATACGCTTGCAAACATTTCATTTGCTTTATTATTTTTGACAGAACGTACTTTCTGGAACATTGGTACAATATTATGCGGCCAGGACGTGATATCAGGTAGGGATAGCACAATCTCCAATTGAAATATTTGCACGGACGGAACAAGCAGGTAAGGAAACATCTAATGAGTGAGCGCGTCGGAAAACAACTCGGCAACTATCAATTAATTCGTCAGTTGGGCAAGGGTGGATTTGGGAAGGTCTATCTGGGAGAGCATATTTATCTCAAGACGCCAGCGGCGATCAAGGTGCTCCTGGATGATCCGGATAGTATGAGTGGTGATAGCTTTCGATCATCCTTTCTGCAAGAGGCACAGCGCATTGCGAAACTGAAACATCCCAATATCTTGCGCATCATGGACTTCGGCGTGGATGATGCCGCGGTCCCCTTCCTGGTCCTTGAGTATGCTCCTAATGGCACGCTGCTACAACGTCACACACGAGGCGTCCAGGTAGGGATAGACACGATCATCACCTACGTCAAGCAGCTCTCTCAGGCATTGCAGTATGCGCACACGGCCCGCTTGATTCATCGCGACGTCAAGCCCGCCAATGTGCTGCTGAATGAGCATGAGACGCTTCTCTTGAGCGATTTTGGCATCGCAACGATTGCTCATCACACATCGACGATGAAGACGCAGGGATACGTTGGTACTCCCGCCTATATGGCTCCCGAACAGTTACGCGGCAAGCCTGTGACGGCCAGCGATCAATATGCTCTGGCGGTGATGGTCTATGAATGGCTCTGTGGACAGCTTCCTTATATAGGAGATCCCATCTCCGTTGGCATGCAGCATCTCACCGCGCCGGTACCTTCATTGCGAGCGCTCAACGCATCGATCACGCCCCAGATAGAGATCGTCGTACAGACTGCGCTGGCAAAAGATCCGAGGCAACGCTTTGCAAGTATCCTGGACTTTTCAGATGCGCTTGAACATGCGAAGCTGGCCAGGCAAACGTTCTTCTCGACCCTTCCGATGTCCACCGTGAACGAGAGCGGAGGACAGGGTCCAATTTCATCATCCGCCACTCCCTCCAATGATCCGGCACCATCGATCATGCTGGCTCAGAAATCGATGCCATCGAAGCAGTTGGTCATGACGGCCTGGGATCGCCTCCAGAACGAGGAGGAGCGCCATCTTTTCCTGATCACGACCGCGTTCCCTGAGAATACCTCGATTCCGCTCTGGCTGATCGCCCTGGCAACCGGGATCGACGAGCAAGAGGATCATACCAAGCGCCTGAAACAGGCCTGTCAGCATCTGCAAGAGCTCAGCTTTTTTGAAGAGGTGACAGAGGAGAAGATACGCCTGCATCCCCAAAAGCGCGTCTTTGGACGTCAAATGATGCAGACCAATAGCTCAACGGGCAGCATGCTGATCGAAGATGCGGTCCAGCGCGTGATGCGTATCTTTACCGAGCTTGACTTCCTGGAGGAACGCGCTCGTGCAGTTGGCTATTACGAAATCGAGAAGCAGTTACGCACCGTCCGAGCGTATCTGAACATGCCAGGCTACGAAGATCATATGCGCCAGGTGGCACAGGTGAAGCGCTGGCTGGATAGGGAAAGCTATCTGCTGGCGGATCAATATTGGTGGCCAGAAACATTAGCGAACCTCTTTTATCAGCAACTCTACAACCGTTCGGTGGAGGCTGGACTACCCCTGACGATGGGTCAGGAACCGGATCACTGGGTACGGCAGATCGGACAGGTCAATGCCGACGATCAGGCGCTGATTCGCATTTTAGCGTATGGGATCAGCTGGGTGACGAGCGTCGCCTTCTCTCCGACGGGCTTGCAAGTGCTCACTGGCTTATTCGACAATACTGCTCGCCTCTGGGATATCAATAGCGGTCGCGAGCTACGTCGCCTGGAAGGTCATACAAACTGGGTGCAGGATGTGGCTTTTTCTCCAGATGGGCGTTTCGTGCTGACTGGCTCGGCCGACGAAACGGCTCGCCTTTGGGAAATCGATAGTGGTCGCGAGCTGCGCAAGTTGGAAGGCCATACCGATTGGATCAATAGCGTCGCTTTTTCTCCCAATGGACGCCTCGCCCTTACCGCTTCCAGTGATCATACCGCTCGCCTCTGGGAGGTCAGTAGCGGTCGCGGGCTCCGTCGCCTGGAGGGTCATACAGATAAAGTGCTCAGCGTCGCCTTCTCTCCCGATGGACGCCTCGCCCTCACCGCTTCCGCCGACACAACCGCTCGCCTCTGGGAGTTGAATAGCGGTCGTGAGCTATGGAAATTGCAAGGGCACACGGGCGACGTCAATACGGCTGCGTTCACAGCCGATGGACGCCTCGCCCTCACCGGCTCCCATGATAAGACGGCCCGCCTCTGGGAGATCGGTAGTGGACACGAGTTGCGCAAATTGGAGGGGCATCTCGATTGGGTCAATAGCGTCGCCTTCTCTCCCGATGGACGCCTCGCCCTCACCGGCTCCAGCGATAACACCGCTCGCCTCTGGGATGTAGATAGTGGTCGCGAGCTGCGCAAGTTGGAGGGGCACATCCTTGGGGTCAGTAGCGTCGCCTTCTCTCCCGATGGACGCTTCGCCCTCACCGGCTCCAGCGATGAAACCACTCGCCTCTGGGCTGTCAGCACGCGCCAGGAGCTCCGGGATATCAAAAGCCACACACGGAACATCAATTGCGCCGCTATCTCGCCTGATGGACACCTCGCCCTCACCGGCTCCGACGACAATACCGCTCGCATCTGGGAGATCAACAGCGGACGCGAGTTGTGGAAGCTCGAAGGTCATACGGGCCACGTCAACAGAATCGCCTTCTCGCCCAGCGGCCGTCTGGTGATAACTGGATCGGGCGATCAGACCGCTCGTGATACCAGCGTTCGCCTCTGGGATACCAGCAACGGACGCGAGTTGTGGAAGCTCGACGCCCACACCTATGGTATCGGCAGCCTGACCTTTTCTCCCGGCGGCGGACTGTTACTCACCACCGGCTTACTCGACAAAACAGCACGCCTCTGGGATGTCAGTAACGGACGCGAACTGTGCAAGTTGGAGGGTCATACAGACAAAGTCAACTACGGCGCGTTTTCTCCCGATGGACAACGCGTCCTCACCACCTCCGACGATGCCACCGTTCGCCTCTGGAGCATCGGAACGGGGCGCGAGCATCAAAAGCTGGATGGATATACCAGCGGCATCGCCAATGCCACCTTCTCGCCAAATGGACAATACATACTTCTCAGCCTCTTTGACAACACCGTGCAGTTGTGGGATGTCGCCACTGGACACGAGATACAAAAGCTACAGGGACATTCAGATAAAGTGACCCGCATCGCCTTCTCGCCCGACGGACAACTCGCGGTGACCTCTGCCGATGACAAAACGATCCGCCTCTGGAACCTGGGCATCGGATACGAGTTGAGCCGGTTGGAAGGGCATCGTCTCGATGGGCTCACCAACTACATCGATCGCATCGCCTTCTCGCCCGACGGCCGCTTTGTGATCACCTGGGATATTCGCGGTTGGCTCTACATCTGGCGCGCACAAGAGCCCGATTCAGGCAAGCTACTCGGCATCTATACAGCGATCAACCAGATTGGCGAGATCTTCTGGCAGGACAGCACCCACCTGACGCTCGTCGATCTGGGAGGCACATCAGGTCGCCCACATTTTTATCAACTAGCCCTTGAAGGCCTCTGGATGTAGCGTCGCACGCTCGCGCCCAATACTGTGAAATGAGGAAATAAAACTCCTTTCGCCCATGGTGTCAACGCTCACTGACGTAGCGGCGCGGCTCCGCCGTGCTGTCTGTGACTCGTCCGACCACGCTCCCCATAGGGTTCCATTGCGTGATCTTTCCACCGTAGATCGTCTCGTCTGCGTTGCTTTCAGATGCGCATGGGACGTGTTCGTGCGTCGAGTGACAGCACGGCGGAGCCGCGCCGCTACGTCGGCGAGCCTGAGTGCCTGGTTCAAGGAGCCATCCTCCTTTGCCACGCAACGTCCTTCTGTGTCTTGACTGAGTACTACGTCGGTGAGCCTCTCATCCCATCGCCTTTCGGAGATGTTTTGGGCGCACATCACCGATACCGCATCGGCGCAATGACCTTTTACAGAGTAGTAGCGGTGCGACGCTACATAGGAAAAGCGATCAGGCTCGGCTGGCGACGGCTTGCTCACGGCCTCCATGAACATCGGCCAGGCTTTCAATCTTGATCCACTTCTTGCGCAAGGCATAGACAACGGCGGCAGTGCGATCATTGACATCCAGCTTCTTGAGGATAGATGTAATATGATTTTTGACTGTCTGGTCGCTGATCTTCAGGATCTTGGCGATCTCTTTATTGCTATTGCCGCGTGCGATGTTCTCAAGAATCTCCATCTCACGCGAAGAGAGTGGTGACGCTTTCAATTTCAGAGCAGTCTCATTATCCAACTCCTGGAGATCATCATGGGCTTGCAACGGCATCAGCGGACGCGGCAAGTTTGAGAGCACTTCACTAGAAATAAGATATTCACCTCGACTCACCCGCAGAACTTTGTCAATCAGATCATCTTGAGCGATCGTCGAAAGCTCATAGGCTACTGCTCCCAGCCGGACAAACTGGAAGAGATACTCCTCGTCTCTCGACGGGGCAAAAACAAAGATGCCTCCATTGACATCATGTTGATGCAATAACTGAACAATCTCAAATGCGTTGACAGAAGTAAGAGCGCCATCAATCAGCACAACATCCGGCTGATGGAGGCGAACAAGTTCGATGATCTCAACACTATCGGTCGATTCACCTACCACAAGACAGTCACCCTTGCGCTCAAGCGTCGAGCGAATACCACAACAAAACAAGGGCAGATCACTTACAATGATAACTTTTATTATAGCCATCCATAGCCATCCTCTCATATGAGAAGAAGACAGCACTTATGTGCCTTTTACTTCTCTGCTAGACATCTTTTCACGCCTGGACCTGCTCGTGACCGCGATACAAATCCCGGTACAAACATGCCTTTGCTACAAAACTATACCAGAAAGTGGGAAAAAAGTACCGCATATGCCCTGGTTGACAGTACTTATAGAGTGCCCAAGGGAAGAAAAAAGGCCAGTGACCATGACAAAAAAGCCTTCTACAAGTTTTTATGGATAATATCGGCTTCCCAAGTGATAAGTTGTAGCAAGCGCTCCAAGCATCAAATGGATACTATAATCTATAGATTTCGATACATTGATGCCTGGAGTCTGCTAACGCTCCCGGTATCCAATCACGATCAGCAAACTGATCATCAGAGAGAGAGCAACCGCAATCGCAAAGGTTATCTGTGGAGTGATCCAATAGCTAGCCAGCGCCTGCGCGAGCGGACCAAGCAGGACTCCCAGCGAGATAGCCGATCCGCGTATCCCCATGACCTGCGAGCGATTCTGATCGGTCGTCAGGCTGAGATAGATAGTCCCCAGCGTTGGCAAGAGCAGGGCGTCGCCGATCCCTGTCAACACCGCCGCAGTGAGCAACAGCGGATACTGATGAAACCAGAGCATGGCAACGTTAAGCGCCGCAAAGAGCACGCTTCCGATGATGATCAGTAACTTCTTCGGCCAGATCTCACTAAGACGTCCCAGCAGCAGCGGAAAGATCGCCAGTGAGAGCCCATAGGCACTGGCAATAATGCCAAAATCTTCAGAGGTGTACTTGAGCACATTCACCAGATAGAAAGGATATTGCGGTAGCACAAAGGGATAGATAAATGTTAAGCTCAAATCAATCAGGAGCAAAGGCAGCATCGTCCAAAGGATGGGAGGTAAGCGGCTGAGATTGAGGAGCCGTTTAGGTTTGTCGAGCAAGTCAGGAAGCTTTATGCTCGGCTGAGATGGTCTGAGACGCGTGGAGGCTTTTACCGAGGCGGGTAAGGTTTCCGGCAAGACAAAAAATGCGATCAAGGATGCAAGCAGGGCGATGGCCGCCGTCAGTAGAAAGGGACGCGTTCCACCCCAGACTTGATACAACAGGCCGCCGATCCCCGGACCTAATGCCAGGCCAGCTGCTTGAGCAGCCGTCATAAAACCGATCCAGCGTCCCTGACGTCCCAGCGGCACACTATCGCCCACCATCGCCATCGCGGTAGGCATCAGACCAGCAATCAGCGCGCCCTCCACAAAACGAATGAGCACGAAAAGCACTGGATCATTGACCAGCGCCAGCGCGATGTTGGTGACGATAAAGCCAGCCAACGAGAGAAGGACAATTGGCTTACGACCCAGCCGATTCGCCAGCACACCCAGCGGAGTACTGAAGAGAAACATCCCTAGCCCAAAGGCCCCTTCCATCAAAGCCAGCATACCAGCACCCAGGCCCAGCGCTTGCAGGCGCTGTGGAAAGATGGGGAGAATAATACCGAAGCCTGTCATGATTAAAGCAATGCAGAGAGAAAGAAATACCAGCGCAGTCACAATGCGCTTTGATAGTCTCGTCGTAGCTACAGTACTTTCTAATAATGGTGCCTCGATGGTAACTGTTTCTCGATCGTCCGGTATGAGATGCATGTGTTTTGTTTTTTCCCTTGAATGCTATTTTGTATCCGTGATTGCCTGCTTCCAAATAGCGTTGAAGCAAAACCAATACGTCCATTATAGGACGGATTGGGAAAAAAGCAAAACAAAACAAGCTTAACGCAAGAGATCTAAACCGCTATACTCACAGATTTAGCTACAACATGGTAACCCATCTCTCGCTCTCAAGAGATGGGTACCGCTGGCTGGATACCAGAATACAGCGTAACATCCGAGGCCGGTCCTCGCAGATTTTCGGACAGGAGGCATTGATCAGCTTTGGCGGCTAAAGCCAGCAAGATCATCTCCACAATGCGATCCAACGCTAGAAAATCCGAGTTAGCCATCAGATCATAGAGCACAGGATTATCAGCTGACGTGTGATATTCTGTCTTGAGAAGTCGGCTCCGATCGGCATCCTTTTTGGAGATACGCTCCTCCGCATCGTCATAAGTCGCTCCTTCACGCTGCATCACGTAGCGTATGCGCATATCTAGAGGGGCAACAACGCGTACGTGCAGGACATCATTGCGACCGGCCAGCAACACCTGCGACTCACGACCGACAATTACGACCTGCCCCTCAGCGTAAGCATTCCCCAGCACACGACGCAGCATCTGGAGATAAAAGCGCATCTCAACCGGCTGATTGGCCGTCAGCCGATCAATGCGAGCGGATGGCTGAATAAATTGTAACGACTTCCGGAGCTCATCCCAGATGCTCGGCAAACGCTCATCAAGAACAGCTGCCTCATCCTTGCTAATCCCCAAATTATGCGCCACATGCTCTACCATTTGGTGGTCAAAAAGACGCCAGTTCAAACGCTGCGCCACACGTCGTGCGATCTCGCCTCCACCGCCTCCATATTGCCGAGAGATCGTAATCGCACGCATCAGCCCAATACCAGCCAGTTGCTCCATAAAATTCTCCCTGGCTATCATCAATATAGCCAATTATTAAACAAAGTTAATCATCAACGCCCTCCTAAATTTGGAGTCCCCTTACTTTCGCTATGGGGTATCTAACTGCTAACACGCCAGACCATACCATGATGTTTCACATTACAGGATGGAGTATCTGCCAGCTATGACCGCCATCGTTGGTCTGGAACAGCGACAGGTTGCCCGCATCATCTTTGATAACCAGCCAGCCAGTTCGAACATTCAGGAATGTCAGGTCAAGCACTACCTGTAGATCGGCCTGGGCGGGCGGCAATCCGGTGGGATAGATGAGCTCCCAGGATTGACTGCCCGTGCTGGTATGATGAATGACATAGCGTCCCTGCCCGTCAAAGCCGAAGCTCCAGCCATTTTGAGCATTGAGAGCACTGAAGCTCGTGAGCTCCTGATAGGAGGTGGCTGGCGTTGATGGCTGCAAGGTCCAGATCTTGCCGCCATTCTGGGTTTGATAGGCGGTGAGATGCGATGTGCCATTGGCGGTACCAACATCAAATCTGACAAAGAACGTACCGGTGCGGCTATTTTGCCAGAAGGGTCCATATCCCTGCGTGAAGTCGAGATCGCTCTCATCTTTGATGGGCGGAAGGTTCGCTGCTGCCCAGGTCTTGCCTCCATCATGCGTGGCATACAGGTAGACATATCCTCCAGGCCAGATGCCTGTCACCCAGCCATTCTGAGGACTCACAAAGGTAAATTGAGCGCTCAGGCTGTAGGGAGTTGGCAGGCTCGCCGGGTCCTCGCTGGTATCAAACAAGGTCTGCCAGGTACTGCCACCATTGCTGGTGCTCAGCAGCATAATCCAGAACTGTCCCGGCTGCGCCTGACCTCGATCGAAGGCGAGCCAGCCATGCTGGCGATCCAGAAAGGTAATCTGATAAATAATAGCGGCTTCGCCGTCCAGTAAAAAGCTAAAGGGAGTTGTTTGCCAGGTCTGGCCACCATTGTGCGTGCTGAGCAGATATGTCTTATTATCCTGCGACACACCAAGATAGCCACTCATGGCATCAGGAAAGGCCGAGGCAGTCACCCACGGATTGCCAGCCGTCGTGTCGAGTAGCAGCGGAGGTGTCACATCAATCCAGTGTTCGGGTCCCTGACGCGTCACCAGGACATGAGTCTTATCCGCGTTGAACGCCCATCCGTGCTGTTGATCAATCATCGTTAGTGATGAGATTTGGATCTGGTGGCTTACCACCGGAATGGCACTGGCTTTGGCTGCTGAAGGGGCACATAAAGTCAACAAGACTCCGACAAGCAAGCAGGTATTCAGCATGAGGAAAGAGATACACCGTTGCCAGCTGACAAATCTCTCACGGAAGGTGGTGCCCGGAGGTGAAAACGGATGCATAGAAAAACTCCTTAACAGAACGTGTGTATGTATACCACGACAGAACAACAAGCATCAGGCAGGGGTGACGGTCAGAGCAACGTCGTCGACAAAAAAGTCGGTCGTCACGGAAGCATTCGTGGTCGCGTTGAAGAACACTTCAATACTCTTCCCAGCGTAGCGAGCCAGCGTAGCAGTGACATCAAAGGAATGCTGTGTCCATCCTCCAGCGTTGGCATTACAGAGCGTCTGTGGTGTCGCAATCACCGCTCCGCTACTCGTCCGCAGGCGAGCATAGAGATAATCTGAGCAGGAGTGACCACTCTTCTGCGTACTGATAAAAACCCAATAGCTCAACACGATCTTTTTCGTCCCAGTTGGGAGAGCCACCGTTTGATAGATACTATCCTTACAGGTCGCATAGCCACAGAGATCAGCACTCGTCCCGCCTGCATGCGGCCTGGCGCTGCTGACAATCTCGTACGCACCGGAAGAGCTCTCTATCCACGACGTTGGACCGGTATCAAAGCCCGGGTTCTTGAGCAGTTGGATCGGACCACCACTATTTCCACCAGTGTTTGCTTGAGCCAGATCGCGCGCGATATTCCAGACATCGGGACTCCCAATACCGGAGGCAGTATCATAGCCGGCCACTGCTGTGTAGTACAGATTGTTTCCCGAGGTGATATCGTGGTAGGCACTGTAGGGCTGCGTCGTGTTATAGAGAGCATACAGACGAGCGCTGGCACTGCCCAGCCCGGCCTTCCCTTGTGCAGTCAGGTAGGTGTTCACATCGGTGGCAATTGCGGCCCAGAGAGGGGCAGCCGCACTGGTGCCACCAATCTTGACCCAACCCGAATCCGCCGGACACTCTGACTCGGCCACGGTACAGTAGATCGAATAGCCTGTCGCTGGATCGGCATCGGCTGATACATCGGGCACTTCACGATTGAGATTAGTCAGGTTAGGACCTGTCTGATACGCTGGACGCGTAAAGTAGCTGCTGATACCTCCACCTCCACCCAGCCCCCTACTGGCAACTCCCCATGCAGCTTCGCTGCTGTAGCTACCATCGCTGGCCAGCGTTAAATTTGTACCGCCAACCCCAACCACGTGTGGATCACTGGCCGGAGAATCAACAGCCAAAGTTGAACCATCCCGACAATCATACGCACCAAAATCGCCGGAGGCCGCAAAGAACGCCTGCCCTTGAGCGGCTCCTTGCTCAAAGATAGCATCCAGTGTACTGAGCTCTGCACTACCGGAAGCCGCTTCACAGATTCCCCAGCTAATACTGACCACCCGGGCCTGATCGTCCGTCACGATTTGATTATAAGTATCGTTCACGCCAGCATTATAATTAGGGCCGATATAGATCTTCTGTGCAGCGTCGGGAGCAAGAGCTGACATGATCTCCATATCCAATTCCACCTCAACGGCATTATCGCTGGGAGTATTTGTCGCTCCATCAATCAGCACATCCGAATATTTCGGAGCGCCCAGGTGATAGTAATTGAGATAGGTCGCGATATCTGAGGGATCATATCCATCCAATTCGAAGATGGCTGTCGTCTGACCAGATCCCGTGCCGGACTGACTTAGCAGCGAGTTCGCGTCATAAGCGGTGCGCAACTCGGTCGGAGTGTAACCACCATCAGGACCAGTCGCAGGATGAGCCTGTTGCATCATGCCCGCATGATGATATTGCGCGATGTTGTCCAGTCCTCCGATGCCAAGGATCGCTGATCCCAAAGCTTCTGGAACACTTGGATCGCTCGTAGGGGCATAGACGGTTCGCCCATTCATCACATAATCGTCCAGCGTGACGCCAAAGGCCTGCTCAGCCGTTGCCACTGAAGCCGAAGCATCCACCAGCAGACGATTCGAGGCCACCGACGTGACATGGATGCCCTGTCCCTTTAAATATGCAACAACAGTGTTAACCGTCTCCTGCGTAGGACCAAACTCGGCGGTGAACTGCTGTGGCGTCAAATAGCGATGATACGAGGTCGAACCTGGATCATTCTGCGCCGCGATGAGCGCGGTCAAGGCATCTTGATTGCGCAGGTTCAAGCTGATTGAGAGCTGAAGTTGATTGCTTTTATTAGTCGCATGCTCAGCTGTATAACGCTTGAGCACCGGCGCAAGATGGCCAGCTAAGGTATGACGACCACTCGGAGATGCCGCAAAAGCAGGCGAGAAACTATCACCTGTCGCAGTGATCAATAGTGTGAGAAGGAAAGCACATCCAAGCAAAACAAAACGAGACGACATTCCTTGTCGTAAAAACTGTTTCACATTACCTCCATGAATAACATCACAAACAGTCGAGCGAAAGCCCAGCATATGTTCAAGATATGATCAGTATATGATACATATGCAAGTCCGCAATTATGTACATAAACATGCGCATATATACATATAGATTAATTGCAACAGGAAGTTATTGCTATGATCTATCTCACACTTCGGGGCTTGCGTCCCATACTTCTCAAAAAACGAAACGTTTTCCCCAAAGCAAGGAAGCAAGCCAACGTAGCGGCGCGGCTCCGCCGTGCTGTCACTGCACGCACGACACCGTCCCACATGCTGATGGAAGCAACGCCGACAAAACGCTCCGTTGTGGGAAGATCACTCAATGGGACCCCATGAGGAGCGTGTTTGTACGAGTCAAATGAGATTATTCAGGAGGAAATGGGATATGCCCACATGAGTTATATTCACATGTGCCTTCTATTGCTGTCTTTCCTCGTTTCAACACCGCTGCAATAGGATTGTTCAACATATATAACCTCTGATTTTCCAGATCTTTTTCGTTCCGGATGATGTGATCATAAAAATTTCTTTGCCACAAACCTCGAGAATCATCAGCTTTTCGGTTATTGACATATCGTCGCCATGTATTCGAGCAAGACAATTTATATGCTCCAATGACATCGATGATGCTTTTTGTGTTTTCCCCTCGTCCATGATGCCATATGATACAGTGTAGATGGTCTGGCATGATTACAAGAAGGTCTGGTGTGACGCTCGCAAAATGTTGAGGGAGTTGATGCCATTTCTCTATGAGGATGCTTTCTACGATTGGTAGATGAAAAAGGTCGCAGTTGCAGTGGCGATCTTGGGCACATATGGTCATTGCATAAGCTCCAGCCGTTTGATAATCATAATTGATGAGATGCATACGTGAACGAGGTTTATAAAGTGTTTGGCTCACTTTTTTTGAAGGTGTTGGCACGTTATTTCCCCTTTTCTCTTTACTAAAAAAGTACCTTACGTATACTTCTATACCAACTGATCGCTGAAAAAGCGGAAATGAATCCTGCTCAATCGAAAAGATCAAGCAAATGTCGCAACGTTACCATACTGTCCACGCTCACCCACAGTGGGAAGGTTATCTCAATGGAACCTCATGAGGAGCGTGATCATACGAGTCACAGACAGCACGGCGGAGCCGCGCCGCTACTGCTCTGTCAAAACACAGAAGGACGTTGCGTGGCAAAGGAGGATGGCCCCTTGAACCAGGCGCTCAGGCTCGCCGACGTAGCGGCGCGGCTCCGCCGTGCTGTCACTTCCCGCACGAACACGTCCCATGTGCATCTGAAAGCAACGCAGACGAGACGATCCACGGTGGGAAAATCCCGCAATGGAACCCCATGGGGAGCGTGATCATACGAGTCACAGACAGCACGGCGGAGCCGCGCCGCTACGTCGGTGAGCGTTTCACCCCATCGCCTTTCGGACCTGTTTTGGAGACACATCTCCCATGCGATAGAGACGCGATGACCTTTAACTGAGTAGTAGCGGCGCAGCAATTCGTGTCTGGAACGAAGCAAGATCCCTCTACAAAGCGAGAGCAATAATGCCGACGACGATGATAGCAGCGGCGATAAGTCGACGTTTGGTCTCTCCTTCGGCGAGCACTTGTGTGCCCAGGAGCGTGCCAAACAGGACGCTGATCTCTCGGGATGGAGCGATGTAGCTGACCGGGGTAAAGGTTAGGGCCGTAAGGACAAGGACGTAGGAGAGCGTGTTCAGGATCGCGATCCCGAAGGCTTCGAGACGATGGATACGCCAGTGCGTACGAACTTCGTCCCAGTGGCGCATAGCAAAAGGAGTCAGAACCGGGACGCGCAGGCAGACGGTGCCGTAGTACAGGACGAGTGGAGCCAGCAATCCGACGCTCAGTGCCTCTTTATCCCATAATGTATATCCAGCGATACAGCAACCAGTGAGGACGCCGTAGATCAAGGCCAGACGCGAGCGTTTGTTGCTCAAGCGTTGCGGCCCCCAGGCGATCAGCATGACGCCTCCGACGACGCAGACTGTCCCCAGCAAAGCGAGCGGTGTCGGATGCTCTTTCAGGATCAGGACGGCTACAATAGTAGTCAGAAGCGGTCCGGTGCCACGCGCCACAGGATACACTAATGAAAGATCTCCCTGCCGATAGCCGCGCTGGAGCAGGATAAAGTAGGCGAGTTCTAATAAGCCGCTACCGATGATCCAGCCAAAGGTCCAGATGGAGAAGGTGATGTGGAAGATCAGGATGTAGCCCAGGACAACAGGAGCAAAGATGGTAAGCGCAATGACATCATATAACCAGGTGAAGGAGGCACCACCCTGCGCTCTTTTAGCGAGAAGGTTCCAGGTGGCATGGAGGACAGCAGAAAGCAAGACGAGTACAATCGCAAGCACACTCATTGAGAGACGGCCTTTCAGTGCGTTGAAGCACAAAAAACAGAGAGAAGGAGATATGACTACATACCTCAACCTCTCCCCTCTGGCTTTTTAATCCTCAAGGTGCCTGCCAGCATCTGACAGTCTGTAGCGCTCGGTCCAGCCATCAAAGCTTGATCGGAACCCTAGCTACCTGGTGAATTGATTAAAAAAACTATACCATTCGCCTGGTACCTTGTCAAGCAAGTTGTTCAAGAGATAACGGTGCTGTCGGTCTTCCCTCCTCGGCTCTCGATGATGTCGCTGTGGATGTGGTGCAGTTTCCGTTCGATGTCGCGTACGTGCGCGGCGATGACACTCATTTCGAGCTCGGTTTTGACGTCTACTTGATAGTCGAGATCGGCCTTGAGGCGATCTTTGACTGATTGCCTGTTCTGGCTGACAAGGACGAAGATGGAAAGGAAGATGGCTTCAAGGGAGACTGACATGGTCAGAAATTGAAAAGGATAGGGATCAAAATGAATACTTGCGGGTCCGACGAGGTTCAGGGTGATCCAGATCACAAAGGCGATCAGGTTGAGAAAGAGAAATGGCAATGAACCGCTGAAGGTCGCAATCACATCAGCGACACGCTGCCCCACAGAGACACGCTCATCAAGAGCATCATTGGGATTGCGGCTGACACGTGTCCTGAGGATATCGTCGGTGCGCTTGAGACGATCCCCAAGCTCGGTGAGCACGTCCAGAGCCGCATCCGGCCGACGACGTAAAAAATCGAAGAACTCACTACGGCTCAATTCTAACGTGATAACTTTTTCTTCTGAGGCCGCTGTCGCATTGCGTGTCTCGCCCGCGAGCATGCCCAGTTCGCCAAAGAACTTGCCTTCACCAAGGACATCCAGGGTCACTTTCTTCCCATCGCTATCGAGCAACCAGAGCTCAACCTCTCCCTGCTGGATAATTTGAAAAGCGTTCCCTTGCTCTTCTGCCTTCATGATAACCTGTCCCGCGTGGAAGATGCGCTCAGTCATCAGCGAATAGACTTCGCTACGCTCATCATCATCCATATTTGAGAAAAGCGGGATCTCAGCCAGTAACCGCACGGTTGCATGATCCATAGAAATCCTCCTTAATTTAATCAGACGAGCTCAGTATACATGAGTTAATAGAAATCAACAAGCATATTAGAAGAAAAAAGAGCTGGCTGCGATCAGGATAACGAAGATGAGTACACTATAATCAAGGCGTTGCAGTGGTCGCTCATGGAGCAAGGTCCGTGCGCCCTCGCTGCGAAAGCCACGCGCATCGAGGGCAGTCGCCAGCTCGGCGGCGCGACGCAATGTGCCATGGACAAGCGGAAGAACAAACATCAGCAGACTTTGAAAGCGCTCCCTGAGGCTACCATGCATGACATCGGAACCACGAGCTATCTGAGCTTTGAGGAGTTGCTCGCCCTCATCCATGAGAGTAGGGATGAAGCGCAGAGCCAGCAAAGCCATCAGGGCAAAATCATCGACCGGCAGCTTCAGGCGTCGCAAGGGGGAGAGCAGGATGGTCAATCCTTCAATGAGGGCGACCGGACTGGTCGTCATCGTTAACAGGATCGAGCTCGTATAGAGGATCATGAAGACGACAAAGCTCACCATCATGATCCAGATGCTATCCTGCGTGAACACCAACGGACCAAACGTCAAAGTGCGCTGAGGAGCCACATTTCCTACCAGCCACAGACAAAAGAAAGATAGCAGCATAACCAAAAAGAGCATGCGTTGGAGGAGGTGCAATAAAAGACGGCGGCGATACCAGGCTCGGATCGAGGGTAGCAAGCTCAAGAGCCAGAGGACGCCCAGAACAAAGGAGGCTATCAATAAGATCTGATGAATAAACGCCCCTAAAAAGTACCAGGGACCAAATTTCCAGACCACAGGGCTATCATAAGACGATCCAAAGATCGAGAGCAAGACGCTTACAAAGACTAAAATGACAAGAAAGGCAAGCTTCCTCCCAAGCTCGCGAAAACCAATTCCCGAGCAAAGCACGCTGCAGATAATCAGTGCCACAGCCACGATATAAGGGGCAAAGTGCCACTCCCTCTGGTTGGCTATCAGCAACATCACTATCAGCACAACAATGGTCAACAGCTTGGTACGCGCTTGCAGGCGGTGGAGCAGGCTGTCACCAGGATAAAATATGCCAGGCATCATGTTCTTGATCATAGCGCCTAGTATACCATTGTTGAGCAGCACTGGCGAGAGAGAAATAAGGATGAGGCTATCGATTTTCGTCTCGAAACCGTATACTATATATAGTAGATGTGTGAGTATATCTGATTGGAGGCTTGAGAATTTGGTGGAAACACAGGCACAAAAAGAAGAGCGCGTCTATCAACATCTGACAGAGGCAAAAAAGCGTATCGAGCAGGATATTGCTGGGACATCCGAACGTGCATTGAAACGTATCGAAGTTGATGCAGCAGCGATAGTCACATTATCGCTGGTCAATGAACTCTTGCCGGAGCAGATCCAGAGCGAAGTGCGGGAGATTATCACCCTGCACGAAACCGTCTGGAACCTGGATACTCCCCCACACGACAACACGACACCGCGCAAACCCTTAGGCAAGCGCCTCATCGAACGCCTTACCTTCTTCCGCCCTGCTGCGACGGAGAAAAATGGACGCAGATACGATGAGCATGAATTTCTACAACCTCTGCGCTGAAGAAAAACTATATAAAAAACCGTGCAGGCACAGAAGACGTCCGAGGCCTTGCGGCTTTCTATGAGAAACTGTCTGGGACGACCACAAACGGTAACGACGATTATCAGGAGTGATGATATCTAGCAAAGGAAATATTGCATGAGAGAAAACCTTACCAACGGCGCGGGGATACGACCAACTCAACTGTTACAGGGACATGTGGCACTCATTACGGGAGCAAGCCGAGGAATTGGTGCGGCCACCGCTCGTCTGTTTGCCCGCCATGGTGCTGCCGTCGCGGTCAATTATCATAGCAGTTCTGAGCGTGCCAAGGAGGTGGTCAGATCCATTGAAGCCGACGGGGGGCGTGCGCTTGCGGTGCAAGCGAGCATCGATAATCCAGCTCAGATTCTGGCAATGGTGGAGGTTGTTGAACAACAACTAGGACCAATCGATACGTGCGTGATGAATGCTACAGCCGTCCACGATAACTCAGCGCTCTTTGGTTCTTTCCTCGAATCAAATTGGGAAGCGTATCAGGACGTAGTATTAGGTGAACTGGCGGGTGTTTATCATCCCGCACGCGTCCTGGCTCCCCTCATGATTGAGCGAAAACATGGGAATCTCATTGCGGTTAGTAGTCTGATCGCTCGGAAAACGCCGCCTGGAAGTGGAGCACATGCCGCAGGCAAAGCATCGGTTGAAGCACTGATGAAAGTGCTGGCCTGCGAACTTGGTCCTCATGGTATCCGCGTCAATGTAGTGGCACCGGGTCTGACTGAGACGGATTCATCAACAGAAGTCATGTCTGAGCGGTTGCAGCAGGTTGGCGCTACCCTGCCTTTACGTCGGATTGGGCAGCCAGAGGATATCGCCGGAGCTATTCTGTTGCTAGCGACTGATGAGGCCAGCTATCTTACCGGCAACTATCTCGCGGTTGGCGGTGGTAGTTACTTGCCTTGAAGGCATCTCAGAGAGGTGTTTGGCTTTCAGCAATGATGCAAATACGATGAGCATGAATTTTTACAACCTCTTCGCCGAAGAAAAACTATATGAAAAACCATATGGGCATGGACAAAAAAGTTCGATGTTAACGGACCCCGTTAGATCGATCATCGGCGATGTCCATGCCTACCCTCACATAAAAGTTGAGCAGTCAGAAGGCACATATGGCAGTCATGCGACTGAAGATTCTGGCAGCTTCAGGACTCTCTACTCCAGATGTAGAACTGCTTTACCGGTGAATTGTCTTTGTAGCAAGCGTTGCGCGACCTCACTGATGTCGTGCCAGGAAGCCTCCACCTCGATTGACGTGCGCAAGCGCCGCTCGGCAACCAGTTGTGCCAGCCAGGCCAGATCTTCAGATGCAGCACGACGATCTAATTCTGCAAACATCCTCAGCTTGTAAAGAGTGACTCCTCCGGCAACTACGAAATTCCTGGCATCAAGGGTAACTTCTGTAGATGCTGACCAGCCCAATGTGACGCAGGTTCCTCCTGGTGCCAATAGAGAGAACGCGCTCGCCAAAGCCTTTCCACCAAGCGACTCGATAATCAACTGGTACGGGCCATAGGCCCGCGCAGGCTCAAGATCTTCCCCTACAATCACCTCATCGGCTCCCGCTTCTTGTACGACTGCCTCGTTGCGAGCATCACGTGCCGTGCCGACAATATAGGCACCGCCAAGCCGGGCGAGCTGATGCGCGAACAGTCCCACTCCGCCAGTAGAACCAGTAATTAATACGCGCCTGTGCAAGAGCAAGCCTCCTTTCTCAAGCGCCCAAAGCGCCGTAAGTCCAGCTGTCGGTAAGGTGGCCGCCTGAGCAAACGTCAAGCTGTCGGGAATTTCGGCCAGCCTGTTCGTTGGAACCGCCACCTGCTCAGACCATGAAGCTGAATTAACCAGAGCTATCACGCGACTCCCAACTTTCGGCCCTGACCCATCCGCCGCCTGCGCAATGACGGTTCCAGCCAGATCCCAACCGAAACGGGTACCCGCTTCGGCCATCATAGCAAACACTACTTCTCCTCGATTCAACGAAACGCTATCAACCTGAACCAGTGCTTCCGCTGGGCCAGCCTGAGGTGCTTCGACCTCTTTGAGGACCAGCCTCTCTGGAACCTCAGGATCAACGACAATCGCACGTATTGAGCTCATATATCTTTTCCTTTTCTCTGATAATCATGGAGGAACTTCCCCATTAGACGCAAGGTTTACTCACTTCACCTCATCTGCCACTAGTGTATAATGAGAGGCAGATTTTGACGAGAGAAGCGTTTATCCCGGAACTAGCAATCCTAGTTTCCGATCGCACAACAGAGCGGAAGGTGTTGCATGCCTATAAAGCAATTGGAGTTAGATCGTCATCACGAATTAGCACAGTTCTTACGGAGCCGCCGCGCTCGCGTCTCACCAGAGCAGGCGGGATTACCAGGGGGGACACGCAGACGGACCCCGGGCTTACGCCGAGGCGAAGTGGCTCTACTGGCCGGAGTCAGCCCGGAGTGGTATACCTGGCTGGAGCAGGGACGAGATATTCACGTCTCCGCGCACGTGTTGGGACGTCTGGCTAGCGCCTTACAACTGGATGCGAACGAACGCGTCCATGTATTTTTGCTCGCTCTCAGACAGCCTCCTCCAGTTGAGATGTTCTCACCACCGACGATCAGCTCCACCTTTCAGCAGCTTCTCACCCAACTTGGAGCCATCCCAGCGTGCATCGTTGATGCTCGTTTGAACGTCGTAGAGGGGAATGCGGCCTATTGTGTCGTTTTTGGTGACGTCGCCACACGCACCTCACAAGAACGGAACTTGATCTGGCAATTGTTCACTTCATCTGTGTGGCAAGCAAATGAGGAGTGGGAGGAGCTAGCCCGCGTGTATCTGGCACAATTTCGCGCTGCCTATGGCCGTTTCATCAATGATCCCTGGTGGGCAACACAAATCGCCGAGCTCTCCCGGATCAGTCCAAAGTTTCGGGAGTTATGGACACATCATGATGTGCTCAACGTCTCAGAAGGGCATCAAACACTGCATCATCCGCTGGTGGGCGATTTGGCCTTTGATTTTCTCTGGTTTCAGACGGTCGATTGCCACTATCTGCGACTACTGATGCACACGCCGCGTAGCAACTCTGGAACTGCCGAGAAAATCGAGCGACTACTCACTCTTGAGTCAGGCCTGCCAATGGGCCACCCGTCTTCCGATGAGGCAGAAAACATTCCCATCACCCAATAGCGCCGAGCAGTCACCTGCCCGCTTGCTTTTGCAGCCAGGCAGGCAGATCGGCCAGCGAAGGCAGGATAGCGTCGGGCGTGATCCGCTGGAGGAGGGGCGAGTCGGCTTGATGCTTGCCACTACAGACAAGGATACCTCGCAAGCCTGCTTTCTGAGCTCCGCCAACGTCATTTTCGATGTCGTCCCCGACCATGATCGTCTCGTCAGCCGAGCAACCGATGGCCTTGAGCGCCTGCTCAAAGAAGGCCCGCTCTGGCTTGCCAAGCACCAGAGCGTCCTTGCCGCTGGCGATCTCCAGGGCGCGGACAAATGGACCGCTATCAAGCTGCAAGCCAGCCTGGGTCTTCCAATACATATTTTTATGTAAAGCCAGCAACGTCGCACCATCCATGAGCATCCTGAAGGCGGCGTTCATGGCTTCATAGGATAACAATTCCTCGGCGCCGCCGATCACGATCACATCGGCGCGTGTCTCCACCAGATCGATGCCAGCAAAATCACGAGCGGTATCGCCCTTGGTCAATAGCCAGCAGCGCTTGCCAGGATAGTTTTGTCGGATATAGTTGGCAGCGGCGACTGGCGCTGTAATCAGACGATCTTCCGTCACGGGGAGACCGACCTGCTGCAACCTCTGGGCCAGCGTTGCACGCGCCATGACAGTGGTATTACTGACAAAATAGGTTGCATATCCCTGCTGCTCCAGCCATGTCAACGCCTCAGCAGCTCCTGCGATCGGCTGCATGCTGATATGTAATACGCCATCAATATCTGACAAAACACCGCGTATCGTTTGCATCTTTGAGCTCCTTCTGACGAGCGGTAGCGTCGCACGCTCGCGTGCGATGTCCCACTCGACGTACGATCAGGCCGGCCAGCGTTGCGTGCCAGGATCGGGCTGTCTCGTACGAGCCACTGGGACATCGCACGCGAGCGTGCGACGCTACGGGGTCTTCGCTTCGCTCGACACCTTTCTGCTTGCAACAAATGAATTATACTCTGGCATGGATACTTTGTTTAGCATCTAAGAAAAGTATGGTATAATACATATGTTCGACTTTATCGAACACAGCTCAAACAAACGTCCGATCCTCATCAGTCCAATGCCGTATGCCCACGCAGGCAGGCCGTACCTGATCGTGCGACCTTGAGGCGTGGCATGCCTGCAAGGACTTCCCTGGATTGACGTCTGTGCTCGCTCAGGTCCATTGATCCACGTGGTTGATGTCGATCTGTCTCAGCTTCTGGATGGATCAGCCATCCGGAAGCTGTCTTTTTTGCCGCCAGGCTTGTAAGAAGTCGCAGGCCTCATCGATGTTGAGGATGCCTTCAGGGATGGCAATTCCTTGCTGCCTCAGAATGGCAAAGAGTGCATGCAGCGATGGCACAACGAGATCCCAGCGCTGAAGCTGCTCGCTCTGCGCGAAGACGCTACGCGGCGTACCTTCCATGACTAATTTCCCCTGGTGCAGGATGTAAAGTTGATCGGCAATAGCTGCGACTTCAGCCATGTCATGCGATATCAGGATAATCGTGACGCCCTGATCACGACGCACGCGCTCAAGATAGGTATAAAAGTCCATACGGGCCTCGCCATCGAGGCCGACGGTCGGCTCGTCCAGGATCAGGATGCGAGGGGCCATCGAGAGAATGCCAGCCAGGGCAACCCGCCGACGTTGACCTCCACTCAACTCAAACGGCGAGCGATCAGCATAGTCACGAAACGGCAAGCCAACAATCTCCAAAGCCGCACGCACGCGCCGCTTGACCTCTTTTTCGTCCAGATGCATGCGCTGCGGACCAAAGGCGACATCGGCAAAGACGGTCGAGGCAAAAATCTGGGACTCTGGAAACTGGAACAAGAGACCGACCTGCTGCCGTAACACGCGCAGATCAGAGCGACGCGCACCAACGTCGATGCCGTCGACGACAACTGATCCGCTCGAGGGTCGCAGCAGGCCGTTGAAATGCTGGACCAGCGTCGATTTGCCCGATCCATTGACGCCAATGATCGCGACGCATGTCCCACGAACGATCTGTAGGCTGACATCATCCAGGGCCAGTTTCGGCACCGGCGGGGTCGCGTACCTATGCGAGAGATGCTCTACACAGATGATTGTGTCAGGCATGAGCAATCTCCTGCGCGATCGCTTCGATCGTGATCGCGTCCTCGGTGATCGAAAAACCACTGGCACGCAAGCGGGCCGCCAGCTCCAGCGGATCAGGGACGATCAACTTGAGTGCTTTCAAGCGGGCCAGATCGGTAAACATCTGCGCTGGAGTCCCTTGATCGATGATCTGTCCATGCTCCATCAGCACAACGCGATCCGCCAGAGTTGCCTCCTCCAATAGATGAGTCACGATCATAATCGACAATCCCAGTTCGCGATGCAGGTAGGAAAACAGTTGCCCAATCTCCTGACGTGAGACCGGATCTAGCATCGAGGTTGCTTCGTCCGCCACGATACAGCGCGGACGCAGCGCCAGAATGCCTGCCACGGCCAGCCGTTGACGCTGTCCCCCCGACAATTTATGCGGCGGCAGATATCTCAAATGGGTGATGCCGACCGCCTCTAATGCCTCATTGACACGCTGGCGAATCTCAGCGGCAGGAAAGCCAAGCACCGTCAAGCCCCAGGCCACATCATCCTCGACCACAGTAGCAATCAACTGGTTATCTGGATTCTGGAAGATCATCCCCACACGCGCCCGGATCAGAGACTGCTTCGTCACATCACGTGTATCCATGCCATCGACAAAAACGGAGCCCTCATCCGGCAGCAGCAAGGCGTTGCAATGGCGAGCGAGCGTCGATTTTCCGCTGCCATTATGTCCCAACACCGCCACATACTCACCCTGCTGAACCTGCAAGCTCACCGCATTCAACGCGGGATCAGATGCCTGCTTCTCCAGCAGCGTCAGACGCTGGACAGGATAGCGATAGGTGATCCCCTGGATATCAATCAAAGGCGGCGTCATCGGATGCTGCTTCATCGTTGTCCTCGTCCTCTCCTATCCTGCGAGCCATATGCTCCTTGAACGCTTTCTGAAAATACCCCAGATGTCGGCCAATAAAAGGCTGCACATCATAGCCAAGTATCATTGCCAGCACATTACTGAATGCATAGGTAGCAGCGACAATTGGGCAAGAGGCGATCAGAATAAAGCCCAGCAACGCCAGTGTCCAATGTTGAAAGCTCCAACTCACCACGGCATTCACTTGCGGATAGATCTGAGACCGCCAGGCCGTCTCATAACCCCACAGCTGTGCTAACCAGGCGAAAAACTTCGTCGCGGCTTGATACGCATGTTGGGCGCTATGCAGATACACACCCAATCCCACCCCTGACAGCCAGCTGAAGCCCAGGATAAAGAAATAGGTGAACAGCGTTCCACAGGCCATCCCGAGCCCCCATATCAGCAGGGGATGAAAGCGACGTTTCATCGTATATCCGAGGAAGATACCTCCACAGCCTTCAGCCACCATCGAAAAAATCGACTGCGGACCCACCAATACGCATAATAGAAAAAGAGCCACACCCATCCCTATCACACCCACATAGCCTCCGCGCCGCAGCACCAGGATCGTAAAGATCGTAAAGTTTAGCTCCGAAAAGATATGTGAGCCTATCGGCAAAAAGACCGACAAAAAATGAAACACCACGGCTATATCAGCCAGCAAAGCCCCTTCAGCAATTTCAATTGCGGTCAGATTTCGAAACATCCTACCTCTTACTCTGCCTGATTAGCGATCGATATACATCACCACCCACACTATACAGCATCAGATCAACTCTAGCTACTCTCCCAGCAAAGTAGCAATGCTACGTAAGTTCGGCCAGACTATGCAAGATAATGCCGGCAATCACCAGTAGGATACCGAACAACGAAAAGAGCGATGGCAGGGCCGTGGAGAGCAAGAGCATCTCTCCGATCAAGGTAAAGAGGACCTCGCCAGCCTGCGTGGCTTCAACGGCGGCCAGTTTCCGTACATCGCCTTTGGCCTGATCGGTGGCGGTAAAGAACAGAGTTGTTGCGATGATCCCCGACGAGATGGCGACAATCAGCGCTTGCAACGTCTGTCCCTCACTTGGAGGTCCAACGCTGAGGAGACCATAGACGGCCAGCAGTAGCCAGAGCGGCAAGCTACAGAGAGTCATGCCGAGGATACGTTGATAGACGTCGAAGTTGCCGCCAGTGACCTCCATCATCTTCCGATTGCCCAGCGGATAGGCAAAGGCGGCGACGATAACGGGCACGATGCCGAAGATGACATCTCGTACGGCAATCGTTGTAATCTGATCAACCTGCATGATCACCACGCCCAACAAGATGATCAACGAGAGCCAAAGTTCCTTATAGGGCAAACGTCTACGCCGTCGTACAGGACCATCGACAGTCATCAATGTTTCGGAGAAGAAAGGGACCAGCAACGTGCCGGCAATAATGGTCACCTGCCAGGTACCAGCCGTCAGCCAGCCGGGCTCAAAGGCCGACGCGAAGCTGATCGGTGCATAAAATAAACCGAAGCCGATCATGCTCCAGATGAACCACGCCCAGAAGTGCTGGCGCATATCCCGCAACAGAGGGGTCAGATTTTTACGACTGATCACGATCAGCAACAAGAAAGGAAGCATAAAGAGAAAGCGGAGTGAAGCACTCCAGATCCAGCTGCCACCGGCCAGATTCATGGCGTGATTCAAAATAAAGGTGACTGCAAAAAAAAGTGAGGCCACAATGCCCAGCAGGATGCTACGAGATTTACCAGCTTTAGCGCGCAAAATGAAGAGAGGAGAGAGCAATATAGATACCTTTTTCTCAATCCATCGCCAGGATGGGGCAAAAAAATCAAGCTCCATCATTATGACACAAAAATGAGGAAATGAAAAAGAAGAAAGGGCCGAAGCGTAGCCTGCCTCGGCCCCCATTTCCCTATTAAGAGGGTGCCATCCATTTGCACACACCAACAGCGTTTAAACGTAAGTTCAGTTTAGTATACGTGCGCGTTCTTCTAAATGAACTACCGGCCTATATATGGGTAAGCGAGCGATGAAAAACATCGGCAGACCGGGCCAGAATTGCACTAGCATCTCGACGTGAATTCGACTTCCGTTCTTGATTTGGCGTTCGACGGCGAATGTTGAGCTTGGAGTAATAATCTCATCCTGGGGGAGCGTGCACGTTGCCTCTGCCACTGGGCTACCCCGCCGCGTATGGCGGGTGCAGGATTCGAACCTGCCCTGTACGTGTTTGCCATAAAACTCAGTTTGAATATAAGTCTCTACTCCGACGCCTATTTTAGTGCAAAACTCCCCAAAAAGCAAGCTTTATTTAGCTGAAGAGATAGTTAAAAACACTGGCACCGATTTTTTGCTCGGTGACATCGCGATTATTGGCCTCTTCGCGTGCAAACTTGACCGCCTCTTGCAGCCTCTCGACACGGTCAACAAGCTCATTGATACGGCGTGCCGGTAGCGATCCCGAAAACTTGACCGTGCGCCAGCTACCGATCGGCACATCCTCATAATAGACCTCGACCTGCGCTGGATGCTTATCGGTGGCGGCCGCCTTGACGTGGTTACGCGGAATCTTCTTCGTTTTGAGCGTCGAGACTGGCTCGGTGGCCCAGCAATCGGCGGAGGCATCAAAGACCCAGCTTTCAGAGGCGTCCAGTACTGGTAACTTCTTGACAAAGGTGTACAGATCAACCAGCTGCTTCTCCAAGAAGAGCAGATAGGTGGCCGGTACCTGTGCCAGCAGCACCTTACCATCCACGACCACATCGGCCTTGGCCTCACAATTAGCCCAATCCTTGGTCGCCACCACGTCAAACAACTTCGTCAGCGTCTCAGATGTGGACCGGATAACATCTTCGGCCCGCAGCTGCACACGCGTCGACTCTGGTGGCAACGGATCGCCGTCCTCGTCCTTCGGTCGATAGGTACGCGAGATACCAGATAAAAGCGTCGCCTTCTGCAAATTATGATGAGCCTCAGTCAAATCCTGTAAAGAACGACCCTTCGTTCCTTTTTCAATCGCGATAACTTGATTTAATTTCATTCTTCGTTCTTATCCTCAAAGATCTTTATGTTCAAATACAGAGATAATATCTTACCAGTATAACCAATATTGTCAACTTATCTGCCCACCAATGTTGCATATTTGGTGCAAAAAAACGTCGCCCCTGATTGAGCGACGTTTTTTTGCGATGAAGGAGAGCTGATAGGCTACTTACCTAAAAAGAAGTAGAAGGAAGCCTACCAATGGCCTTCATGGGCATTTTACGCTTCTGCGCCGCTATTGTCAATGCAAAAAGCGTCGCCCCTGATCGAGCGACGCTTTTTTACGATGAAGGAGAGCTGATAGACTATTTGGCAATAGAAGGAAGCCTACCAATGGCCTTCATGAGCATTTTACGCTTCAGTGACGCTATTGTCAATGTTAAGATGGCAGTAATTCGTGCAGATTTTGCAGCGTATAGATAGATGATTGCTCAAGACTGGCATCAGGTCTTTGCAAACCAACAAAGGTATCTGCCGGGGACATCTCAACATCGTTTGCCTGCCAGGAAAAATCAGCTGATTTTTGTCTCATGAGATCAATCAGATACTCCAGTGTCAGATAGGAACGCTCAATCACGGCCTGAGTCATCAGACTGGCGTGCCCGGCGTTCTCTTCGACCCGATTGTAATTGGGCGTCCCGGTGAGATAGAGATGGAGCCATTTGGCAGACCAGCTTCCATCCTCCCCGCGGATAAACGCCAGAGGCAATGATACGCGACCGCTTCCACGTATATCCGATTTTATGCGCACAGTCGCTGCCTCAAATGGCTTCCCTTTTTGCTCATATGTACGTGCCATCATGCCAAAGAAGCATTCTGCAACCTCAGTAAATTTTTCACCGCTAAAGATGTTCACCAGTGGAATGATATATCTACCACGCACTTTACTCAGGTCTATATCGATGAACTCAGATGCTCCATCGGTCGCATCGGTAAGGTCGCCGCTATGGATTCCTCCAACCGATGCAAGATTCGTATAGGAAAGATGATCAAGATAGGTATAATTCTCGTCGAGAATAATGGCCGAGAGATCATAATCGGTGCTTTCGGTTTTCTGCTTCCAGTAGATGAAGAAGCGTAAAATCTCCGCCTCCACAGGCACGATAGAGCCACGCGGCATGATGCCAAAGCCGTTGCCCTGGTTCTTGCTGGACAACGGGATCGCCAGCGACCTGATCTCGGGATCGACTATCAGACGTTGTCGCGGTGGCAAGCGTCGCAAAATTTCCTGATCGAGCAGATTGGTGAACTTGTGCACGCTGGCCTCATCAAATGAAACGAGCTTATCGGAGGTTACCCAGGCTGTCCCTTTGCGATTGATAAAGAGCCGGCTCGGTCTTTTCGCGGTCCGGTTCTGTAGATGCTCGCGCAGCGAGAGGAGCACGCGTCCTGAAACGTTGCTTACCATATCCTGGAAAGCCGTCAGGAGCAGCTCACGCTCGTGTGGAGAGGTGTGGCGCAGCAAGCGATCGATATTGCGCACGAAAACGCCCGGGCTCAGCGCGAGAAGCTGCATCGTCGCCAGCATATCCTGACTGTGAAACGCCTCCTCTATCTGGGACTCGAACGTGCGAACAGCTTTCTCGCCACGGGCGACCGCAAAGACGTCTTGAGCTCCCTGGTAGCGCGGATATTCATGAGGATGGATGCGCTCTCCCAGGCGTTTCCAGGGCTCGCGATGGCGATGCACATCAGCGAGTTGCTGCGGTGCACGCTGAATAATCGCACTGAGATCCTGAAGTAAGGTTCGACGCACGACCCTGCTCAAAGAGACAAAGCGTGTCGGTTCCTGCAAGGAGACATCGCCAGCGGATAAGGCACAGGCAAGCCGCAAGATGTCGGTGCTGGTATCAACCTGGATCTGTCGATGATGCTTGATGAGAACTGCGTTGATCAGCGCCTTTGTCTCTCTCATCGCGATATATCCCGGTGATGGATCGTCCACGCACGCCTCTGCCAGCTCCTTAATAAGCTCGCTGTCCGCATTATTGAGCGGAATCGGGCTCCGCGCCAGTTGATAATACAGATCCAGTTGTTCCTCCGGCAGCGTCTTGCCCAGATGGAGCAGCGTGACCTTGTCTTTATATTCTGTAATGAATTCGTCGTGATGTGCCAGCATCTCTTCATAGGAGTGCTGATAGCGTCCATAACGTGTTTCGCCCGTGAACAAAAAGCGGACAACTTCAGTGATCCAGAAATCTGTCATCTCTGGCACATGCGTGGGGAAATCAATGAAGTAGACATTATGCTCAACGTGCTCCCCCACAAGTTCTTTGACGGCCGCCAGCACTGCCTGTCCCGTCTCGATGACACTGCTTGGATGTTGCTGCGATAAATGATCAAACAACTGTGCGGAAAGCTTAAATCCCACATTCATCAGCGCCACATCGAGTTGCCGCGTCACGCCTTCACCCTCGCCTGGCGTATGCGATAAGACAGGTACGCGCAAAGTCCTTTTAATTATCTTTTGTAACATCTTTCATCCATTCAAAAAAGAGCAGGGAAGAATATAAATCAATCTCGGCAAAGATGACTATAGCATATATAGAACAAAATTTATATAGAAAAAGGCCGAGACATTGTATTTCTTCCCTTTGCTGATGGAGAGGTCCTATCCTACTCACCATGACGATGCTGATAAGTACGCCAGAGTGGCTGAAAGCCCATATGGAGCCAGAAGGGGACAGATAAGGGATTGGTCAGACTATACCAGAGATAATAGCCTTCTACTGCGTACGCAGCGAAAGCATCAAAGGTAGCCTGCGTCAGGAGACGTCCCACGCCCTGACCGCGAGCCGACTGGCTGACGGAAACGTTATTAAGATACCCATAGCGACCGTGCGGCAAGAAACGTGGATAGTCATCCTCATCCACCACCGAGAGAGCATTTTCAGACATCGCGATCGGAACACCGTCACGCTCGACCACGACCACAAGCGGAGCTCCATCTTCAGGGCTGTCGCCGGCCCAGAGAGGCAACAAGCGCTTGCGGAAGTCACGTTCAACATTCTCACTCATGCGGACAAAAGGTGTATACGGCACGTGAAAAAGGAGTTCCTCTATAAATAGTGCCACCAGAGCCTCTTCGTCGGTCGGGAGGGCCAGTCGTGCATGCAAATCTGGCGCTGCCTCATGTTGAGCAGCAGGGAGTGGAGCAGTTGTACGCGTAACAAGATCACTATCCACAATGAAGCCATGCGTCAGCAAGAGGCCCTCCAACCAGTGCAGATCACAACACGGCCAGCGAAAGATATCTCCCAACGTCCGCATGCCATGCCATTGCTCACTCCAGGCTGTCAGTAGAGCATCGGCCACAGAAAGTGCATCGGCATCCGTGGGATCGGGCAAGGCCAGAGCCTCAGCCATCCCATTGCGCGACGTAAAAAAGGCCAGCATCCCATCCCCAGGCTCAATGTTCCAGACGCCCACACGAACATAGCCACGCACATCTCCCTGATCATTTAGAACCATCAATGCACGCTCATCATCAGATTTTTCAGGCACCACCAACCAACGCGAGATCAGATCCTCCGACAGATCAGCCTCCAGACGCCCATCAAGCGCATGCCAGCGCCTCTGCTGCGCCTGCAAAAGCTCACGGATAGCTCCAAACTTCTCACGCGTCGCGGGCACAACCACAAAATCCTGAGCACTCATCAAACGTTGCCTCCTCGCAAAATAATCTTTTTGTCACATTCATTAATTAATCAATAGTTTCCGGGCCAGTTATACGTTGTATCGGGCTGGATCTGCGGGCTGTGATAGGCCAGTGTAACCAGCAGGCGTTCGCTCAAGGGCAGATGAGAGAAGTCGCTGGAAGCTGTTTTGCCATTGACGTAGACCTGCCAGCCAGGTTGATTAAGCTGCGCGGGATATCCTTGCTGCTGGAAATGCTCGCCCCAAATGCGTAGAAAATCGCCCAGGACAAATGTATGTGGGCTGGGAGCCTCAACGTGCACAACGCCACTACTATTATGCGTATGCAGCCAGTAATAGCAGGTACGGCCATGACCAACATGGATGCCGACTCCTCCTGGAATGATAATCCGCTGATTATCGACGTAGATGGATAGATGCATGTGGATATGTGTCTTAATGCTGAGCGCATAGGTACAGATCGCGCTTGGATCGCTATAATCCACGGGAACCTGTACAGACCGGTTGGCAGACACAGGTCGGCTCGCCGACGAAGTTAACATCAATGTCAAGCCAACGATCAGGGCGATAATCACAAATATTTTCAACCAACCGCTCCAATCAAAGCGTCCATTTGTCCTGGGAGCAGAAGACATAGCCAGCTTTTTCATGAGACATTCCATCCAGCATCTTTGGGAGGTAACAACGACTCCATTAGCATATCATAGCAGGAAATTATCCTGCCATTTGGGAAATAACCCCATCGTCCTGTGATAAACTGACAGGCAGTATCACTTTTATCAGGGGAGAAATTTGACGATGCACAATCAAGGTTCTATTCGTACGATTCTGGTGGGATGTGGCAACATGAGCAACGCATGGCTCAAAGCGGCCCTCAGCATCCCAGAGGTGGAGATTGTCGGGCTGGTTGATGTGATCGAGGCGGCCGCGCAGAAGCAGGCGGCGACTTATCATCTGACGGATGCGGTCACTGGCACAGATCTTGAGGACGTCTTCAAGCAGACAGATGCCGATGCGGTCTTCAACTGTACCATCCCGGAAGCGCACTACACGGTGACGATGCAAGCGCTCGCGCATGGCTGTCATGTCCTGAGCGAAAAGCCGCTGGCTGATTCGATGGAGCACGCTCGTGAGATGGTTGCGGCGGCTCAGAAGGCGAATAAGATTTTTGCGGTGATCCAGAACCGTCGCTATGATCAGAACATCCGGCGCGTGACATCCTTCCTGGGATCGGGCGCGTTGGGAGCTTTGACAACTGTCAATAGCGATTTCTACATACCGGCGCATTTCGGCGGCTTCCGCGATAATATGCGACATGTGCTGTTGCTGGATATGGCGATCCATTCATTTGATGCCGCTCGTTTGCTGACAGGAGCAGATCCAGTCTCCGTGTACTGCCATGAATGGAATCCAGCGGGCTCCTGGTACGATCAGGATGCTTCGGCGATCGCGATCTTCGAGATGTCGAATGGACTGGTCTACACCTATCGCGGGAGCTGGTGCGCGAATGGTCTGCCGACAAGCTGGGAGTGCGATTGGCGCTTCATTGGTCAGGATGGAAGTGCTCTCTGGAATGGTGGTGATCAAGCGCAGGCGCAGATCGTCGAGAGTCTGGATGGCTTCAGTCCCAGGTATCGCGAGGCCGAGATTCCAGCGTATGCAGGCGGCAACGTCGGAGGCCATGCAGGAATTATCGCCGAGTTCTTCGATTGTATCCAGCGCGGCACGCAGCCCGAGACGGCAGCAGCAGATAATATGCAGAGTCTGGCGATGGTGTTTGGAGCAATCAAAAGTGCTGAAACGGGTCTGAAAGTGGCGATTACGGACCTGTGATTGTTTGTGACAGAAGGTTCGCTTCCTCCGTTTCTTGCAAGTACTTTCGCAGTAGTACATTAGTACTTTTATGCCAGCAAAGGGATAGTCCCAAATGGAATGAGGCAAAGTATGATACATTAAAAAAATGCACCCTTGCTCATATTCCTGATGCAATCACGCTTGATCTTGCGGCTTTCCCGCATCATTCCTCAATCAATAAGCAGCCTGACTGAGACGAAATGTCGATCCGTTTGAGGATACTGAAAATTGAGAATACTGAGAACTTGATGGATACTGAAAATTGAGAATACTGAAAACTAGGAGATTGTAATGCGTACGGTTATTTCCGAAGGCTGGAAGCGCATGAAACGTTTCCGCCTTCTCCTGGTCGTTCTGCTGATTCTCAGCGCCGCCCTGGGTTTCTTCGTCACCACACGCTTCATGCCGACCGGGCAAGTACTCGCACAAACTCAACAGATCTCACATAATCAGCCAGTGATTGCCTCATCAGTAGAATCAGTCCTGTTTCCGCCCGAGGCGGCCGTCGACGATAATCCCAAGACCAGCTGGTCGAGTGCCTGGAGCGATCCACAGTGGATCGCCATCAACCTGGGCTCTCCCGACGCCCATATTGATCAAGTTGAATTGGAATGGACAGCATCATACGCCCTGGCGTACCAGCTACAAATATCCAACGACGGCCTGCAATGGACAACGGTCTATACACAGAGCCACGGGAAAGGCGATACAGAGGTGATCAACCTCTCAGCTCAAGGCCAATACATCCGCATGTATGGCATCCAGCGAGCGACAACCTATGGCTACTCGCTGTGGGCCTTTGATGTCTATACGCAACACGGCAAGGCTCAAACAGATACCAACACCATCAAACCAGTCTCTAGCCCATTATTAATGCCAGCTCTTGGAGCCCTACCGGCCCAGCCTACCGTGACCAGCCCGACGCCGACATCGATCAAGCCAACCTCGATTGCAGCCTCAAATGGAGGGCCAAAAAACGGCACAGGGACGGGAACAGGCAACAACGGTGGCACAAATAGCGGCGGTGGCGGCAACACGGGAGGCACAGGAGGCACCAGCACGGGCAACGATCCCTCAGGACAGGCCATGCCCCTGGGCGATCTCTCGGGATGGCATCAGATCTTCGCCAATGACTTTAATACCAATGTCTCACTCGGCAACTTTCCAGGCACTGCCTATGGAAACGACTTCACAACCTACGCCGATAATACTCCCGACACCGCCGGTCAGCAAGGAGCTCCATCGCGCTATGATCCCTCAAAAGTCGTAAGCGTCAATAATGGTCTGCTCAACCTCTATCTCCACACGCAGAACGGCACTCCCATGGCGGCCGCCATCCTGCCGACCATCCCCGGCAACCATCTCTACGGCAAATACACCGTACGCTTCCGCTCGGATGCCCTCAAAGGCTTCAAAGTTGCCTGGCTGCTCTGGCCCGATAGCGGCGTCTGGCCCGGTGATGGCGAGGTCGACTTCCCCGAAAGCGATCTTTCGGAGACCATCAATGCTTTCATGCATCATCAAAACGCCTCCTCCGGCAGCGATCAAGACGCCTATAGCAGTAGCGCAACGTACACGTCCTGGCACACTGCCAGCATCGAGTGGACCCCCAATGACATCAATTTTATCCTCGACGGAAACTCGATTGGTACATCCACCACACGCCTCCCAAATACTCCCATGCACTGGGTGCTCCAGACAGAGGCATGCCTGACAGGCTGTCCCGCCGCCAGTACAGCGGGCAATCTGCAAGTCGATTGGGTCACCGCCTACTCTCGTTCGTAGTCCGGCAGCCAACAGCGCACGCATATAACAAGGAGGAAAAAATGCACGAACGAATACCAGGGATGGTACGAAGAGCCACAGCCGACGACGTTTCATCAATGGCAGAGGTTCTGTTCGCTTCTTTTGTGGAGTATAAAAGATTCTACACAGAGGAAGCATTTAAAGTTGCTACCCCATCAGCAGAGGACATTCACCAGCGCATGAATGAGGGACCTTATTGGGTCGCACATCAAAATGGCACTATTCTCGGTACCGTCTCTGGCGTATTGCAGGACAAGGCTGTCTATATACGCAGTATGGCGATTCTTCCTGCCGCACGGGGACGGCACCTCGGAAGACTCCTTCTAGCAGAGGTTGAAACCTTCGCCTCCCAACAGTGTGCCAGGCAACTCTTCTTAAGTACGGCTCCGTTTCTCACACGTGCTATTTCCTTGTATAAGCAATTCGGCTTTCTACGCAGCGATAAAGGTCCTGACACACTGTTCGGGACGCCGATTTTCACAATGGTAAAAGAACTCAACTCTGAGGAGAAAGAGAGGGCTTTGTTCCAACAACCGCAAGATGCTTGAACTGACGCGAGAGCGGGCCTGGCACGAGCTCAGCCCCGATCCAACCCATGTTTTTCATCTGTGGGAGGATCTGCTCTTCTAGCGTTGCCTGATAGTAGTCTTGCTCTCCAACTTTCCCGCTGGCCAGAGTAAAAAGAAGCTTGCCTCCCGGCTTGAGAACCCGAAAGATTTCCGCCAGCATCATTTGAGCATCTGACCACCAGTAGAAGGTATGAATACTGATCACTTTGTCAAAGCTATGCTCAGCAAAAGGCAACCGGGCCGCATCTCCTTGCAGTAAAGTCACCCGCCCCTCCCTGACCGCCTGCGCATTGCGCTCTCCGGCACGCTTGACCATGGTAGGCGAAAGATCAATTCCGTCGACACTGCCATGCGTGGCTTTTTCTGCCAACAATGTGATAGCTTTTCCTGCTCCAAAGCCAATCTCCAACACGCGATCGTCTGCCTGCACATCCGCCAACGAGACCGTCCAGAGCGTCTCTTCCGCATGTTGACGCACCATCAGTTCGCCCACGTAACGGCCTACCACTCCTTGTGGACAGACGTAGTGTTTATCCAGGACAGTATCAAAGACCCGTTTGATCTGTATCATCGCTCTTTCCTCTTTCTGAAAATACTGTTCTTAGTGTACCAACTCTCTGGACATAAATAAAGTCCATCCCTCCAATCACGTCGCGTGCAATACTGTTACGTTAAGGAATCATCACCCTCAAAGAGATCAAGCAAGCCAACGTAAGTACTCGGCCAACGGTCATCGCGCCGATGCGGTATCGGTGATGTGTGTCCAAAACAGCTCCAGAAGGCGATGGGGTGAGAGGCTCACCGACGTAGCGGCGCGGCAATTCGCTTGATCGCGACGTACCGCCGTGCTGTCTGTGACTCGTACGACCACGCTCCCCATGGGGTTCCATTGCGGGATCTTCCCACCGTGGATCGTCTCGTCTGCGTTGCTTTCAGATGCACATGGGACGTGTTCGTGCGGGAAGTGACAGCACGGCGGTACGTCGCGATCAAGCGAATTGCCGCGCCGCTACGTCGGCGAGCCTGAGCGCCTGGTTCAAGGGGCCATCCTCCTTTGCCACGCAACGTCCTTCTGTGTTTTGACAGAGCAGTAGCGTCTGGTCTTGGGCCTGACGCTACGGGGTCCTCCTACAATAATGTGCGCAAGATGGTATCGACCGAAACGGGTTTACTGCCGCTGGCTCGTTCTACCACGTCGGTCGGAGTCGATGGCGCTTCACGGGCGATCCAGCTGATAAGTCCTACCGTGGAGTTTGCAACTTCTGCGGGTACTCCTTTGGCGACAATTTGAGCGATGATCTCTTGATCTGGTAGCGTCCGGGCCGTGATCTGGTGTTCGGAGAGGCTGGCAAGGCGTGATGCCAGATCTGCGAAGCTCAGCTCCTCTGGTCCAGTAACATCGATAGCGCCAGTGACGGTCAACTTGCCGATCAGTGCGCCTGTGGCGGCGCGAGCGCAATCCTCGCGAGAGATCCAGCTGTGTCTGGCCGATCCTTCTGGAATGAGCAATTGCCGATCAACCAGCAGGAGCTTGAGGAAATCTCTGAGTATCTCGGAATAAAAGCTGTTGCGTAGCGCTGTCCACACAACACCAGACGCTGCTAGAGCAAGCTCGCTGCGTCCTTGATCGGCAAGGAGGGGATGCTTGCTGTCAGGGTCAGCGTGTGGAGTTGAGGTATAGACAATATGGTTGACTCCAGCCGCGACTGCGCCAGATATCGCCGCTTGATGCAACTCGACACTCTTACCAGCCACATAGGTACTGATAATCAGCAGCCGGGTTGCTCCTGCATACGCGTCGACCAGCGTGCTCGGCTCGGAGAAGTCTGCGCGGCGCACGACGACTCCAAGGGACGCGATATCAGCAAGCTTTTGTGGATCGCGCGTGGTGGCGATAATCTGATCGGCGGGAATCTGCGTCAGCAGATGCTTGATCACAAGGCGACCAAGCTGCCCGTTTGCACCAGTGAGAGCATACATAAACATAATCCTTTTTGTTATAAGAATGATTGTGCTTCAAAAGACAAAACCACCGTGGTTTCGTCACAAAACATGGTGAACTGTGCCACCGCTTTGTGCTACTATAGAGTGGCTACTTCCTTTTCACAAGATGGCACTGCAAAGTGGCATACTTACTTTGCAGTAAGGGATCTCCCAGACGAGACCCAACCTGCGACTTGCAAGCGGACACAAAAAGTGTGATGGATATCAAAAGTGAGGTTGTTCCTTGGCAGAAACTCTTCCATATTCTAAAAATAATCCCAAACTTATCTATGATACAGATTGTCCGACGCGTCATGCTCTCAATGTCATGGTCGATAAGTGGGCCGCCCTGATTATCGGACTTCTCGGAAGACAAACGCTGCGCTTTAGTGAGCTCCACAGGAGGATCAGAGGGATCTCGCAAAAAATGCTCACGCAGACGCTGCGTGGTCTGGAGCGCAATGGATTGGTGCAGCGTACTGTGTATGCAGAAGTACCTCCACGTGTCGAGTACGCCTTGACCCCTCTGGGACAGTCCCTCTACGACCTGATCGCAACCGTCAGAGAGTGGTCCAATACCAACGTCGGAGAGATCATTGCGTCTCAGCAGCAGTACGATGCACAGATATCCAGCAGAAAATAATCGCCAGATGAGCCTTTGGTTGCCGACGCACACGCTTACCCACGTAGTGGCGTCGGCTTGCATACGATGTTACACGTCTTTTGAGGCAGCTTGAGCGGTTTCGAGCTCGGGCAACGGCTGGGTAACGGATGCTTTCGTGATGGTCTTCACTTTAGGTTTTTGTGGAAACAGCCAGCCGCGTCCAACCAGATAGCTGAGAACAGGAATCTTAACCAGCAGCATACTCAGGAGAGCTGATCCGCCGGCAGCTACAATCCAGGCCAGAAACTCACGCAGGACCGAGGGCCATGTGACAGGCAAAGCCGGTACGATCCACATGAGGGCAATGTTCAGAAAAATCGGATGGATCAGGTAGATACCAAACGAGGCATCCGACAAGGTATGCCAGAAAGCATATCCACGCGGCTTCCCATCGGCCTGGCGTCTCTGAGCCCAGACGCTGGCCAGCCAGAAGAGGAGGAGGATCACAACGAAGCTATAGAGTACCAGCACTGGTTGAAGCACTGAGTTGGTATACCCCAATGATAAACGCTCGATACGCTCCTGATAGATGAAATGAAACCAGAGAATTGCTAATCCCAGCAGAAAAGTGCAGATCACGATTCTCCCATGGCGGAGCAGAAAAGCGCTGACCTGTTTGTAGTAGACAGCCGCCATACCACCCAGGGTAAAGTAAAATTCATAGAAAAAAAACATGCTATCTTGATTGGATCTAAAAACTTGCCAGAAGCCCGATGAAGCCAATGTCCCCTGCTGCAGCTCCTTATAGCTAAACTCGAAGAGAGCCACCTGCACGAGGAAGCTGATCACCAGGACAATCCAGGGATGGCGGGCGGTCTTCGCAATAAAGAATAAAAATATGGGCAGGATGATGTAAAATTGAATCGTTAAGAGCACATAGTAGAGCTGATATGAGGCTCGTCCTGTCAATAAAGCATAACCGAGCGTGTGGATATACGAGAGCGGCGTCATAGCGACTGGAGTGCTCGTCAGGATCTGACCATTCAACCAGATATAGATGATCGTCCAGGCTACATAGGGCAAGATCGTTGTGATACCACGCTTGCGCCAGAAACGAGTAAGCGAAAACGGTTTTCCACCATACACATAGATCAGCGCGAAGGCCGTCACAAACATAAAGACGGCCCGGGTAAAGTGAAAGGTGTTAATCACACCATACTGCACTGCCTGGCCTTGATGCGTACTATTTAATGCGATAGTAAAGGAAAGTGTATGCACGACAATCACCGATAGTGCGGTGACAGCACGCATAATATCTAACTCGTAGATATACGATCGATGGCTGGATGGCTCCTTAGCCACAGGCGGTCCTTTAGCGCTATCCCCCACTTTGGCAATATCCCCCACTTTTACTCCCCCTTAAAACTTGAAGCGTGCGGCTCCTGAAGCTGTCCCCGCTCACGGTCGCGCAAGATGTGACGCTCAATCTTTCCAATATGATTACGCGGCAACTTGTCCATCTGGATAAAATCGACTGGCACTTTATAGGCGCTCAAATGCTGGACGGCAAAGCGATGCAGATCGGCCTTCAGATCGGAGTTCCAGGACTGATCCGTCTCCACGTACGCCACAACCTGCTCACCATAGAGGGCGTCGGGCCGTCCCACAGCAGCGGCTTCACGGATCGCTGGATGCTGCATCAGCACCTCCTCAATCTCACGTGGAGCAATA
Source organism: Dictyobacter sp. Z7_2 (assembly GCF_057551105.1). NCBI lineage: Bacteria > Bacillati > Chloroflexota > Ktedonobacteria > Ktedonobacterales > Dictyobacteraceae > Dictyobacter > Dictyobacter sp. Z7_2. The sequence continues at coordinate 4,704,709 of NZ_BAAJPE010000002.1, read as the reverse complement.
TTCTCTCCGCCGCGAATGATCACCTCGCGTAAGCGACCGGTGATAAACAGATAGCCATCCTCATCAAGATAGCCAAGGTCGCCCGTACGAAACCATCCATCCTGAAAAGCATCCGAGCCAGCATGATCCTGATACTCGGTGATCACAGGAGGACCAGAGACACAAATCTCACCAGTCTGACCACGCGGCAACGCCTGCAAATCATGGAAGCCCTGCTCATCAGGAAGCGCACAGATCTTCAACGTGACACCAACCGCAATACCAGCCGATCCAGGCTTATGTACGGCCGGCGGCAAGGGATTGGCAACAATCTGGCTGGCAGCTTCTGACAAGCCATAGGTCTCAAGCACGGGGATGCCAAACTTCTCCTCAAAGGCCTTCAGATCCACAGCCGGCAGAGGAGCTGATCCGGTACGCAGAAAGCGCAATGTGCCGGGTAAAAAGTCCGGCTTCTCGGTCGAAAGGAGCATCGCCACGATCGTCGGCACCACACTGGCCCAGGTGATCTGATAGCGCTCGATCCATGACCAGAAGTTGCGGCGACTGAATCGTCGCGCGATCACGACCGCGCTGCCTGCCAGCAGCGAGGCACAGAGGCTGACCACTGGCGCATTGACGTGCGAGAAAGGCAGGACAGTTAAGCCACGATCATCGCTGCTTAGTTGATGGCTGAGACGAACCTGTTCAGCCGTCCAGGCAATCTGGCTCTCACCCAGGATCACACCTTTGGGCTCGCCTGTCGTGCCAGATGTTGCCAGATAGACCCTTCCCTCGATCGGTGAGAGGTTCTGTTGTTGCTCGGTCACCTGCTCAAACAGGCTGGCACACTGCTCAGATGTGATAAAGCGGGCCTGCGTTGGCATAAACTGTTCCGCCGCCTCAGCGCGCTCGATAAAGATGATATCAGGCTGATGATTGTGAATGGCTCGAGCTTTCTCTTTCTCCGAAGCATCCGGCGAGAGAGGCAAGAGATGATGTCCACCACTGAGAGCGCTAATCCAGACCACCGCGTTCAGCATCCCACTGGATAATGCCATCACGACGTGCTGCGAATCGTCTCCAAGCAAATGACGCATCGCATTGACCACAGCCAACATTTGAGCATAACTATATTCGTGTCCGGTGTCCGCCTCAACGATACACGTCGCCTGCGGCTGCCTGGTAGCCCAGTTGACTAATGATTGATATACATTCCCTGTCACAAGTGAGGAGACATCTACATCATGCGATGAATTATCAATTACTTTAGTATCTTTATATATATCCAACATAGCTATTATTTCTCCATATAAAATGCAACCTCAGAGACTTTTTCCAGGGTTTCGCCTTTTGTCTCTGTGCCAAGGAGCACAACAACCGCGACGCCGATCAATGCAACGACGGCAACAAAAATGTATGAGCCTGCGACGTTAAAGCTGGCAAGCATATAGGCCATGATATAGGGGGCCAGCACTCCGCTGAAGAGGCGTCCAACGCCCTCGAAGATGCTGACACCGGTCTCGCGAATCCGTGTCGGATACTGTTCGGCTCCGTAGACCTTGACCACGGGATCAACTCCGATGCCAAAGAAGGACATGCAACAACCAAAGATGATGGCAAGCACTGCGTTGGGAGCGAAACCAAAGATCACTGCACTGATGGCTGCGATGGTGGAGAACCAGACCAGCGTGGGCTTGCGTCCCCAACGCTCGACGGCGTAACCGGCGGCATATTTACCAGGGATCGAGGCCAGGACAATGATGGTGGTTAGCAGGAACGAATTGCCCACTCCATACCCTTGCTTAATCAAGACGGTCGGGGTGTACGTCTGTACGGCATAGAAGATGATGAAGATACACGCAAAAACGATGCACATCATGATGGTTCGTCTGACATATTCACGCTGAAATTTGGTATGGGTTCCCTTTTCAGCCACCGGCTCAGTAAGCGGGGTAGCGTCAAACTCAAGCTCAGGCAGAGGCGTCCCTCTACGACGCTCAACAGCTTGCTCCAAAGAGCTCACAATCTGATCGGCCTCCTCACCTCTCCCCTTGACCTGAAGCCAACGAGGCGATTCCGGCATCCATTTATACAATACAGGAACATAGAGCAGCGGAATCCCTCCTATATAGAAGAGGATACGCCAACCTGTATCCACGGCCAGATGAGGAATCAAGAAAAGCGCCAACAGCGGAGCAAGGAAGTAGCCGAAGGAAAGAAATGAGTCCAGGAAAGCTGTCATAGCTCCACGGATATGTCGCGAAGTGATCTCGGACGCCATGGCATAAGGAATCGGAAAGACCGCTCCCATTCCCAATCCGGAGATAAAACGGAACACGATCAGAAGCGTAATGTTCGGAGCGAAGCCGCATAATAAGGTAAAGAATGCGTACCAGGCTGTTCCTAACATCAGGACCTTCTTACGTCCGATAGTGTCAGCAAGACGACCGGCAGGAATAATCGCCAGGACCAGTCCAATCGTGGAGGCCGTTGTAATCGTTCCCGTTAAAAAGCTGCTGAGATGATATTGTTCGGTTAGCGATGGCAAGGCATTGCCGACGATACCGATATCGTAGGATTCGATCAGCCAGGCGATACCAGCTAGCAACAGGATACTCCATGTCTCCCGCGTGGCGGGAAGCCGATCGATACGCTCGGGAATAGCGCGTTGCAATTGTGTTGCGGTGTACAACTTACGTCTCCTTCATAACAAGATCCAATGATTTTTGCTTCTCTCTCTTGCTATCTTCGCATCGCTTCCTGAAGGTTTAAATGTATAAAGCTGAATTTTTGCTGAATGGAGAAAAATTTTACAGAATCTTGACGATTGCTTCAGCCCCATCTGCTACACTTCATCTATCTGCTCAGAGAAACATCAGCACCGGCGAAGATATTTGAACGCAGGTGCTAAAATAAGAGGAGCGGCACTTATATTCACAGAATCGTATCTATCATCCATAGAAACCACACAGTATGACAATATCAAGTGAAAGTACGCACATCAATAAGCAGCCAACAATTTTAATCGTTGACGACGAACCACAAATTATCGACTTTTTACAGATCGGTTTTTCCTATGAAGGTTTCCTGGTCCTGCTAGCGTCCACAGGACCCGAAGCGGTGCAGATGGCTCGCAAGCATCTGCCCGATATCATTATTCTGGATATCATGCTGCCTGGCTTCGATGGCTTTGAGGTGACACGGCAGTTGCGTAAAACGCTCGATGCGGCGATCATTATGCTGACGGCGAAAGATGAGGTGAACGATCGGGTAAACGGCCTGGATATCGGAGCCGACGATTATTTAACGAAGCCGTTCGCTTTTAAGGAACTGATCGCACGAGTGCGGGCCGTGATGCGGCGCAATGGAAGCAATTTCGCGGATATCCTGACCTTCCACGATATCATGCTGGATCGCGGAGCGCATCTGGTCACCTATCAGCAGCAGCAGATTGACCTGACACCACGCGAATTCGATCTGCTTGAGCTTTTCTTGATCCATCCACGCCAGGTGCTGACACGTGACGTGATCCTGGCACGGATCTGGGGCTATGACTATACAGGTGACGATAATATCATTGAGGTCTACATCCGACATTTACGCGAGAAGCTGAATGATAATCCACCGCACTTGCTGCAAACTGTACGTGGTGTAGGCTATACGCTGCGGGGCTAGAGTCGATCATGCGGATATTACAATCTATACGCACATTTATCGCGCGCGTGCCCATCCGGTTGCGCCTGACCTTTGTTTCACTTGGCCTGCTGACTTTGTTGCTAGGCTCGCTCGGTGTCGTGATTTTAATCACCGCTGAAAAAGCGCTCTATGTCAGAGCGGCTGTCGATCTGCGCAACAACGTCCGCCTGGCCACCAACGATATCAAAGGCCATCCACTGATGCCATCTGAGACCTTCAATCCAGGCACGCAGCCACCTCCTCCCGGCTTCGTACAGACGGCCCACGCGATCGTCCAAAAGCTTGCCAGTTCCACCAATGATGCCACGATCATCTCCACCAATGGACAGATCATCGCGTCTGGGAATGATTCTCCTTTTACGCCGGCACACGTAAACCTCACCCGCACTCAACTCTACCAGCTCGCCGACAATCAGGAGGACGTCAATACCTACCTGATCACAAAAGATCCGCAGGGACACCGCCAATTGGTCGTCGTCATATCGCTCGCACAGCAGAATCATACCATCGCTCTGCTGCAAATCAGCACCCCCACCGCGGATACAGATGAATTTATCACGACCTTACGCCTGGTCTTAATCATCGGAGGCATTGGAGCGCTCAGTCTGGCGACAGCCATCACCTTTCCTCTGATCGCCGCCGCCCTCTATCCGCTGGTCGAGATGGAGCGCACCAGTCGCCGCATCGCCGCCGGAGACCTGGGCTTACGCTTGAACACCGTCCTGCCCGACGACGAGATCGGCGATCTGGCAAAATCCTTCAATCAGATGGTCGCGCAGCTTGAAAAATCCTTTCAGCAACAGGAGCGCTTCGTCGCCAACGTCTCCCACGAGCTGAGAACACCTCTGACCGCCTTAGGGGGTAGCCTGGAAATGCTCTTGATCGGAGCCGATAACGGGGATGCCGAAACATCGCGTCGTCTCATGCGCGGTATGTACGCCGAGATCCAGCGGATGCAGCGTCTGGTGGAGAACCTGCTTGTACTGGCACGCCTGGATGAAGATCGTCTCGTGCTGCGCGAGGATGCCGTCGATATGCAGGATCTCCTTGGACTCGTCTACGATCAAGCGCAACAGCTCGCACACGGACAACAAATCATCTGCAAGGCCAACACGCACTCACTGCGCGCCCTGGCCGATGCAGATAGACTGCAACAGGTTCTTCTCATTATAATCGATAACGCCCTCAAATTTACCGAGGAGCATGGACAAATCAAGATTTTAGCGTATAATAAGGGACAAGAAGCCATTGTGGTCGAGGTACACGATAATGGGAGAGGCATCCCTCCAGAGGACCTTCCCCACGTCTTTGAGCGCTTTTATCGCGCCGATCAAGCACGCAGTCGTCAACCACGGCAGGTGGGGGGCAATGGATTAGGTTTAGCAATCGCTAAAGAAATAATCGAAGCGCAAGGCGGTACGATCTTGATCAGGAGCGCCCCGGCACGAGGAACTATCGTCACGCTGCGCCTGCGCACCGCTCAGCCCGTTGCTCTACCTCAACAATGCAGCAAGCAAGAAGATTGAACTTATCAGGGACAAGCACGTATATCTATCAAGGATGAAAATATAGACATTATTACATCCGTGATCATTTTTTCTGTCTTATTTCAGGAAAAGTATACAGATAGCAAATGTCCATGATTTTAAGCTGAATATGAGCTCGGAGCAAAAATAGATGCACGTCAATGTTGCGCGAAAGATATCTATCCTCTTTTTTTTTGTGCTGGCATGTTTATTAGCAGCATGTGGCACAAGGCCAGCCCCGATCACCCAGACAGCCATCAAAATAGAGGGAACAGCTATCCAACAGACCATATGGCATAGCACCGTACACTCTACAGGCTGCGGCAAAACAGTCAGCCAGCCGTATGGATCAAGCAGAGATGCCTTACTTCAATCGGCAGGACTCACACGGCACTATCGCCTGCACATCCCCTTCACCTACTCGTCCGACAACGCCCAGCCCTTAGTACTCAACTTTCATGGACACAGCAGCAATGATGTGGTTCAGGAACGGGCGACAAACATGTCAAAGCTCGCCGATCAGGCCGACTTCGTCGTAGTCTATCCGCAGGGCTCCGTGGGAGCCGATCAGCGCAATGGCTGGAATACAGGTCCTCTGGCGTATCCCCGCACCAACGACATCCTCTTCGCCAACAATCTCATCACCCACATGGAAGAGACGCTCTGTATTGATCCCGATCGCATCTACGCCACCGGCTTCTCCAATGGTGGCAGCATGACCAACGTACTCGCCTGCAAACTCGCGGATCGCATCGCCGCCTTCGCCATCGTCTCGGGAGGCATCCACCCGGTCGCCGGAGGATGCAATCCAGCGCGCCCAGTCGCCATCCTCGACTTCCATGGCACCCACGATCACGTCGTACCCTATCAAGGGAATCCCGCCAACGACCACGAGCCCGCTATCCCCACCTGGCTCGCCAGCTGGGCTAAATTGGATGGTTGTACCAGTGGACCAAACGTCTCCCCACAGAAACCCGGACTTACCGTCGAGAAGTGGTCCGGCTGCAAGGGCGGCACGACTATTATCCATTATCGGATCACAAATGGGACGCATATCTGGCCCTCCCAGCATACCGATATGGGGATCGTCGATGCCACTCCCATTATCTGGACATTCCTGGAAAAGTATACCTTGAAGACCAGCGCCAAAGTGTAATATCACGACGCAAAAGCTCGCCGACGTAACGTCGTGGTCTTGTACCCAATACTTCTCAGTTACGCCGGCACTCGCTTGATCGCGACGTGCCAGGCGTCAATGCTCGCCAACGTAGCGCCGTGGTCTTGCGCCCAATACTTCTCAGTTAAACATGTTTCTTTTCTTCTGTTGTTCACCATTGTGATGGTCAGAAAACGGATCTCATGCGATGACCTCCTGGGGTGGGGAGGGCTTTTTGCTCTTCCACTCCTGTTCACGTGGATCCACCCCCTCTGGTCGCTCCCAGATCTTCACAAAATCGAGGAAGCTTTCTCCTGGAGCAAAGGTCGCATAGGGAGGGACGTCCCGCTTTTTTCGATGCCATTTCTGGTAATACAGCTTGAGCTCCCGTCGGTTCATGCGGACACGCTGTGCGGGCAAGAGCGTGAGCATGGACACGTGTCGGATGAGGCGGTCCAGCAGCCAGCTTTGACACGAGGGATCAGCCAGAAGACTCTCTCTGATTGCTTCTTTGAGTGCATGCTTGGTCTGCGTAAAGCTGATCTGATCCGCATCGACCTGTCGCTGAGCGGCTGCCTCCCATTTCACCGCGCTCACCGCATAGTGAGCCAGGAAAAGGGCGTACACCTCTTGCTTTACCCCCTCAGGCGTTCGTGAGCGCAGCACGTTGATCTGCTCTCGCAAGGACGATTTGATTTCTTTCAACATCGTCTCCACTTCCCAGCGTTCACGGTAGATCTCGATGAGTTCACTGGCAGGGTAAACCTGTTCATCCAGCAGCGTCGTTGCCAGTCGATAGCATCGTCCGGGCGTGCCAAATCTGGCATCTGTCATCACATACTCGATCACACGGATCGTAACGGGGCGTGTCCCCTGATGGTTGCTCGCACGACGATTGGGGGTGACGGTGGTCAGATAACTTCCATCGCTGAGACGTTTCTCGACGCGACGTCCCACGGTGCTGCTCAGTGCACATATCACCTGGGCGTTGAGCGTATCCTGCACGTGTTCAAAAAACCAACTGCTGAAAAAGCCACAATCCCCCAGAATGAGCATGTCGGATCTCACGTGGGGAAAGAGCTTGGGCAAGGCATGGATCTCGGCCTGCGCGTGCGTTCCCAGAACCACATCAAGCACGCAACGACTTCCACATTCTATGAGTGCCACCGCTTGAATTTGGGGATAGGGACCCTCACCATGCTGGTTGGAGGAACGCCCAAACGCTTCGACGTTGGCCGCCGTATCAGGCACATTGAACTTGGTCCCATCAAGAGCTACCAGACGATGCCCTCGATAAAAGGAGGCGGGGTGACGGCTGCAATGGGCTCGCGGGCGACAGCACGCGATCATGACGCGATGGAGGATGTCCGCATCAAAGCGTTCCCGTTGATAGCTGATCGTTCCCGTCGAGAGGGATGGGAAGATCTCTGATGGATGCAGCAAGGCAAAGGGATGGGCCAGTGCATGCCACACCCGGTGCTGAGACTCGTCGGGGCAGAGCCCGTTCATGAGCAGTTGAAGGAAGAACAGGGTTCGAGTAAAGACGCGTGTGCGGCGTTGCTTGGCTGGGAGCAAAGATGCAAAGCACGTATCGAGGATCTCTTGCGGGAAGAAGGACAGCAACAGATGTCCGTTGAGCTGGTCACTCAATTTGTCTTGAGCCTCAATATGGCGTAAACTATACATGAAGAAGTTCCTTTCTGGCGACTGGAATATCGGTATAAAAAGAGTGTGCCAGAAAAGAACTTCTTTTTCTATCTCTCTAGGATATTTTTCTTTGCCTAACTGAGAAGTATTGTGGTCTTGCGCCCGGCGACCAGTTCACGCACGAAAACATTCAATATAAGGTCCCGTATACACAATTGTCTATCTTTTCGAGCAAAGATGACAGGTATAAAGATCTTCTTCGCATGATATTTCTTTTTTCGACATTAGTTAACAAAATCGAACTTTACGTACGTCACGAGGCCGCCGGGCACAAGACCACGGCGCTACGCTTGCTTGCTTACTCTCTGCAGTGGAGCTATTATGCTTGAGGACTCCCTTCGTTTGTATTCTCGTCATGATTGTCTCGTGAGAGTCTCTCAATCAGAACATCCATATCTCCATTCGTGTGTATGTCCGCTAAGAGGGACAAGTAATTTCTTATAATAGTCTGTGTTTGGGGATGCTCCGGCCCCAAGGATACTTGAGCACACTCGACTGCATGCAGGAAAAACTGTTCTGCTTCCTCATGTCTCCCCTGTGCTTGATAGAGTAACGCTAGATTATTCAAAATCATCCCGGTCTCAGGATGGGTCCCTCCTAACCGCTTTTCCGCTATCTTTAACGCCCGCTGCAACAGTGGTTCCGCTTCTTCATATCTCCTCTGTGCTTGATAGAGGCTTGCCAAATTATTTAGCCTCGTCCCCGTCTGAGGATGGGTCCCTCCTAACCGCTCTTCTGCTATCTTTAATGCCCGCTGCAACAGTGGTTCCGCTTCTTCATATCTCCTCTGCGCTTGATAGAGGCTTGCCAAATTATTTAGCCTCGTCCCCGTCTGAGGATGGGTCTCTCCCAACTGCTTTTCCGCTATCTCCGACGCTCGTTTATACAATGGCTCCGCTTTCTTATATCTCCCCTGCTCTTGATAGAGTAACGCCAGATTGTTCAGGCTCGTCCCCGTCTGAGGATGGGTCCCACCCAATTGCTTTTCCGCTATCTCCAACGCTCTCTGCAACAGCGGTTCCGCTGCCTTATATCTCCCCTGTGCTCGATAGAGTAACGCCAGATTGTTCAGGCTTGCCCCCGTCTCAGGATGGGTCCCTCCCAACTGCTCCTCTACTATTTTTAATGCTCGCATATATAACAGTTCCGCTTCATCATATCTCCCTTGCGCTTGATAGAGTCCTGCCAGACTATTCAGCCTCGTCCCCGTTTGAGGATGGGTCCCTCCTGACTGCTTTTCCGCTATTTCCAATGCTCGCTGCAACAGTGGTTCCGCTTCCTCATATCTCCCCTGTGCCCGATAAAGTAACGCCAAATTGTTCAAGCTAGTCCCTACCTCAAGATGGGTCTCTCCTGACTGCTTTTCCGCTATTTCCAGCGCTCGCTGCAACAGCGGCTCCGCTTCTCCGTATCTCCCTTGCGTCCGATAGAGAATTGCTAGATTGTTCAGACATGCCCCGGTCTCAGGGGAGGTTCCTCCCGACTGCTTTTCCGCTATTTCCAGCGCTCGCCTATACAATGGCTCCGCTTCCTCATATCTTCCCTGTACCCGATAGAGTTCTGCTAAATTGTTCAGACACGCCCCGGTCTGAGGATGGGTCCCTCCCAACTGCTCTAACGATCTCTCCAACCCTTGTTGCAACAAGGGTTCCGCTTCCTCATATTGAGCACGTTCATACAAATATCGACCTGCTACATCGAGTAATCTCACATATTTAATTTTCTTCTGTCCTAAGAAAGAAATCCACGTTACACATATCAGGGCATGTGGAAGGAGAAGCTCGCACAACGACCATGTCCCATGCTCCCCACTTGGAAAAATGGCATTGACAATCCGCACGGCTCGTTCCATCCAGAGAGGGACCTCTTCTTCAGACATGGCATCGCGGATCACGGTCTGGACAAGTTGATGAATAAAGAGAAGATCATCTTCACGTCGGATGAGCGAGTAGCTCAAGAGCGTTTCAAGCGTCTCTTCAACGGCAAAAGGATCAGTTGCAATGGCACCAAGAGTCGATCCCAGAAGCGACGTTGCCTCCTCTTCCTGTTCGAAAAGGCCCGCAGGGATATTGTCGGGAGCCAGAAATGAGCAGAGGCGTAAGATGTCCGTTGCAGCCTGACCATACTTCGACTGCGCAACCTGTTCAAATGAGAGGGACCACGTCGTTGCCACGGTATCCTTATAAGAGGTAGTATCTTCGGGGAAGCCGCTTTCAGCCAGCAATCGTTGATGGGCTTGCTTGTAAAGGCGTTGGTAACGCTCCAAGCTGCATTGCTTCCGTTCGATATAGCCGCCAGCCTGATCGAGCGCAAGCGGCAAGCCACCAAGCAGGCGAGAAAGACGCATCGCAGGTTCTATCTCTATGGACGGAATCTGCTCAAAGGGCTGATCGATCGCAATCCGCTTTGCACGTTTAAGCAAGAATACGCCGCCGGTCTTGTCGCCCATTGTATCCAAAGAGATGCCTTCGATGGCTCCGCCGACAGCTTGTCGACGAGTGGTCAGTAGGAGGTGACCTTGATTGCCTTGCGGCATATACTCGCGTACCAGTTTCATGTCCTCTACGTTGTCGAGGATCAGGAGCCAGTTGCGCTGGCGCTCAAGCCAGTTCAGGAAGCCTTGCACGACGATATTTTGATCCTGGTCGTGACAGCCAGGAGTATTCATCTCACGCGCCAGCTTCATCACGTCGGAGGAGATAGTCTCGCGTGATCCACTATTGAGCCAGATAATCCGTGCATAGTGGCTCTGATAACGATACGCATACTCAAGGGCGGTCTGTGTCTTGCCGATACCGCCCAGGCCCTTGATCGCCTGCATCAAGGCTGTCTCCTTCCGGCTTTCTAGTGCGGTATGGATCTTTTGCAGGATCTCTTCACGGCCGGCGAATAGGATATTTCGTTGAAAAGGCACGTTCAGCAGAGAGCCACGCATGGGAGGGACCTGCTGACGGGAGACCAGATAATGCAGGTGCTTGACGATATCAGTGTACGCCTCATCGCGCAGTCGCCAGGCGGCAATCGGCCTGGCATCAGCAGGTAGGGCTTGCAGATGAGCGAATGAAGCACTCTGCCAAGCACACTCTCGCACAATGATGGGAATAACGAGCGCATCTTGACGATTACTACGTTGCAGCGCCACGGGCAAGATGGTCTGCATGCACAGATCGTCGGCCAAAAAATCGGCGCTCACGAACAAGAGGATGATGTTCGCGCTATTCAGATGGGTCTCGATCTCGCGTTGTCGATGCTGACCAGCCTCGATCAAGCCATCATACCAGCTGCTGATCATGCCATCGCGCTGGAGCAAGCTCAGATGTTTGCGAAACGCCTCAATATATGACTGATCCTGGCGAGCATAGGCGCAAAATATCTCGTTGCCCGTACCTACAATGCTAATGCTCATACAATATCCTATCCTCTACATGAAAGAATTACCCCATATACTATAGAGACGAGTGAAAATCATGAACGCTCTATTCGTGAGGATATTTCTCCTATTAAAGAGGATATTACGTTAAGAGGTTCTTTACGCTCCGCCAGCGGGTATGCCCCAGGTGACGACGCCGACGACTTGCAGCGGCAAGATGCCATCCGGATGGTACTTTTGAAGGATCGATTTTGCCTGCCGATCGTATTCGTATGAGCGTTGCAGTCCGATGCGCTCGCGAGTAAAACGACTATAAGAATGTTGTCCCTCGACGTAGTCATCAAGCGATTGCTGAAAGAGAACGGGAGCGGTTTCTTGCGTTTTTGCCTGTTGCAAAAAGCCTTCCTCTATGAGAATGCGATGCGCGACAGGTCCCCGATGATTGGTCACGACGGCGTATTGGTCGCGCAGAGCTCTGAGCTCGTCGGACCAGGGCATCGGCAGGGTGCGCCGTGCCACAACGGCGACGAAGCCTCCTGGAGTCAGGATGGAGCGAAAGCGTGGGAAGGCAATCTCCCACTGGGTCCAGTGGATACTCGACCCAGCAGTGACGAGTCCATAGGGAGGATTAAGCTCGACGTCTTCGACTTTGCCGTGGATCCAGCGCAGGTGGGGATGATCTCCGTTGGGCAGCTGCTTGCCCCGCTCGATCATGCTCTGAGAAAGATCGACGGCATCGATGCTCTCGACACGCGAGATGAGCTGACGAGCGATGTCCCCGGAGCCAGTACCAACATCGAGTACGGCCCGTGACTCTCCTGAGATCAGCCCGGTCAATAAATCAAAGACTTCCGGCGGATACGGAGCTCGATAGCGATAAGCATCCACCACCACAGTATCTTGAAAAGCGGCTCCCTGTCGGATGTTGAACTCCTCTGAATTTTCTTGCATGATTGTTGCTCCCCTATCGGATAACGGCATCCAGCCAACAAAATTCATCTCTTTCTAAGAGACGATATTTGTGATGTGAGATACAATAGGGAGGAAGTGAAAAGCATCATCAATTGTCCTACTGCTGGCATCAACGAAGGCATTGTCCCTGCTGCTAGCATCAACGAAGATCAGGAAAAATCACATGCATGACACACACAGTCAAGCGCCCCATGACTGGGAAAATCCACATCTGCTCCAGAGAGGCCGACTCAAGAGCCGCGCCTATTTTATTCCCTTTCAGGCCGAGGAGACCGCTCTGACGTATAAACGCGGGAATGCTGCGGCGTTCCAGCTGCTCAACGGGAGTTGGAGGTTTCAGTACGCGACGACGCCTGCCCTGGCTCCTCAAGATTTTTTTGCGGCGACCTTCGATGTCTCAGGCTGGGATGCGATTACGGTTCCGGGCTGCTGGCAGCTCCAGGGCTATGGACGTCCACAGTATACTAACGTGCAATATCCATTCCCTATCGATCCGCCGTACGTGCCGACTGAGAATCCGACGGGCAGCTATCGACGCAGCTTCTCAATACCGACCAGTTGGAGCGGTCAGCAGGTCAGGCTGCGCTTTGAGGGCGTGGATAGCGCGTTCCAGGTCTGGATCAATGGCATTGAGGTTGGCTACAGTCAGGGGAGTCGCAACGCGTCGGAGTTTGATATCACCCCGATGATCCATGAGGGCAGCAATAGTATCTCGGTGCGTGTCTATCAGTGGTCCGACGGTTCGTATATCGAGGATCAGGACATGTGGTGGCTGAGCGGCATCTTCCGCGATGTCTATCTGCTGGCGCTTCCACCAACTCATCTGGACGACTATTTCGTGCGCACGCTCCTCGATGATCACTATCAGCATGCGACCCTCGATGTGCTGGCGACGCTTGAACAGGCTGCGGATGTCGCTGCCACCGAGTATCATCTATCGCTGCAATTGCTGGATGCCCACAAGCAGCCTCTGCGCGATGTCGATACGCTTTCTAGCTCGGTCGTAACCATACCTGGACAACGGTCAGAGCATCATTTGCAGCTATCCGTCCCCAACGCGCACAAGTGGACAGCAGAAACTCCCTATCTCTATCATCTGCTGCTGACGCTGCGCGATGCCGATGGCAAGATCCTTCAGAGCGTGGCACAACGCGTTGGTATCAGAAGCATCGAGCTGAAGGATGGCAACATCCAGGTCAACGGGAAAGCGATCATGTTCAAAGGAGTCAACCGCCACGAGCACCATCCGGAGCTCGGACGCACGCTCCCATTGAGTTGGATACGCAAAGATCTGCTCCTGATGAAACAGCATAATATCAATGCCATACGTACCTCGCATTATCCCAACGATCCGCGCTTCTACGATCTCTGCGACGAGTACGGCTTCTACGTGATCGACGAGGCCGATCTCGAATGTCATGGCTTCGCACTGGTCGACGAAGCTAACATCAAGCCCGCTCAATGGACCTCCGATAATCCCGAATGGGCGGATGCCTATCTTGACCGCATCGAGCGCATGGTGCAGCGCGATAAGAATCATGCCAGCATCATCCTCTGGTCGCTGGGCAACGAATCGTTCTATGGACGCAATCACGCCGCCATGTATCGCTGGGCCAAAGAATTCGATCCGGGCCGACTCGTCCACTACGAGGCCGACTACGAGGCCGAGACAACCGATGTCTACAGTCGCATGTACTCCACCATCGACTTCATCGAAGACTACATTACAAAGAAAGATCCAGCCAAGCCATTCATCCTCTGCGAATATGCGCACGCCATGGGCAACGGACCAGGCAATCTCCAGGAGTACTGGGATCTGTTCTATGCACATAAGGAGCTACAGGGCGGATTCGTCTGGGAGTGGAACAATCATGGTCTGCGCCATCGGACAGCCAACGGACAGGACTTCTTTGCCTATGGTGGCGACTTCGGTGATCAGCCCAATGACAGCAATTTCGTCATGGATGGTTTATTGCAGTCAGATCACACGCCAACCCCGGGACTCTTCGAATACAAAAAGGTGCTTGAGCCGATCAGAGTACAGGAGATTGATCTCAAGGCGAGGACCATTTCGCTGCTGAACCGCTATGACTTCAGCGATCTCGGTCATCTCACACTCTCCTGGAACGTTGCCGAAGAGGGACAGATCGTCCAATCGGGCACGCTCCCCCTGTCTGAGATCGCAGCCGGAGCAAGTGCCTCCATTGAGATTCCCTACGAGCAGCCGGCAGACTCTTATCACGACTACTGGCTCAACCTCAGCTTCAAACTGGCCTCCGATACATCCTGGGCCAGCAGCGGACACGAAGTCGCCTGGGCACAATTTGAGCTCAAAAGCGCCATCGAGGCACAGCCAGCCAGCCAACCTGATCAGATTCCAGCGTTGCACTGCCAGGAAACAGCCAACCTGATCCACATCGAGGGCAATGATTTCGTCATCGACTTTGATCTCATCCATGGAGAGATCCAGCGCTGGTCGCACAACGGACAATCCTATCTGACGCGAGGACCCAGGCTCGATCTGTGGCGCGCCCCCACCGATAATGATGCTCCTCACTTTGAGCCTGCCTGGCGCAAAGCGGGACTCCACAGCCTTCAGAGTCGCGTCAAAAGGATCACGTGGCAGCAGCAGCCCAAGCATGGAGCGGTCACCATCGTCGTCGAGGCACGCCTGGCACCGCCGGTCCTCGCCTGGGGCATCAACAGCAGTATCAGCTACCATATAGACGGCACCGGCGAGGTCCTCATCGACGTGCACGGCACGCCACATGGAGCGTTTCCCCGCACGCTTCCCCGTATCGGACTTGCTCTGACCCTGCCCGCCGAGTTCGATCAGGTTGAGTGGTACGGACGCGGTCCCGGCGAGTCCTATAGCGACAGCAAGCAAGCGAATCGCGTGGGAGCCTATCGCAAAACCATCGACGAACTTGCCACCGCCTACGAGCGTCCCCAGGAGAACGGCAACCGCACCGATGTGCGCCGGGTTGCCGTGACCACCTCCCGAGGAGTGGGATTGCTGGCCACGGCAACGCCACAACTCAACTTTAGCGCCCATCACTATACAGCCAACGATCTGGAACAGGCCAGGCATCCCTACGAGCTCATCAAGCGCCCGGAGGTCACTCTGCACCTTGACTACGCCCAGCATGGACTCGGGAGTGAGAGCTGCGGCCCAGGCCCACTCCCGCAATATGAGCTCCTTACCCGGGAATTCCAATTCCAGATCAAGCTAAAACCAATACGCTGATTGTCAGCTTGATCGGTTTGTTTAGCCAGCTGGTCCCGCTGGTCCAGTTGCTCCGGTAGCCCCTGTTGGTCCTGCTGGTCCCGCTGGCCCGGTTGCTCCAGTGGCCCCTGTTGCTCCTGTTGGTCCTGCTGGTCCTGCTGGTCCTGCTGGCCCATCCGCTCCGGCTGGCCCGGCTGGTCCCTGGGCTCCTGTGGCCCCTGTTAGCCCGATCGGTCCCTGAGGCCCTGTATCTCCCGTGGCCCCGATCGGTCCCTGGGCTCCTGTGGCTCCTGTTAGCCCAATCGGTCCCTGGGCTCCTGTGGCTCCTGTTGGTCCTGCTGCTCCGTTAGCTCCCGTGGCCCCTGTCAGCCCGATTGGTCCCTGAGGTCCTGTGTCTCCTGTAGCTCCAGCGGCTCCGTTAGCTCCCGTGGCTCCTGTCAGACCAATAGGTCCACGGGCTCCCGTGGCTCCGGCCGGTCCAGTTGGTCCCGCTGGTCCTACTGCCCCTCCTGCCGGTCCTGGAATTCCTTGCGGTCCCATCGGCCCTGGAATTCCCTGCGGCCCTGCTGGCCCTTGCGGCCCCACTGGCCCTCCTGCAGGTCCCTGAACCCCTTGCGGTCCTGCTGGCCCGATTGGTCCTCCCGCAGGCCCCTGAATCCCTTGCGGTCCTGCTGGCCCGATTGGTCCCATCGGCCCTACTGGACCAACCGGTCCCACCGGACCTCCAGCCGCACCCGGAACTCCTTGCGGTCCCATTGGTCCCATTGGTCCCACTGGTCCTGGAATGCCAATCACCACCGGCCGATGGTAGATAGGAGGCCACGGACGCGGCCAAAAAGGCGGTCTATCATTATCTTTATGACAATGCCTATCATTGTTGCAGTGATTTATCAAAGTAATATCACGCACAGAGTTGCGTGCGTGCGCAGAGGCGCCATCCACCAGGCACGCAAAACTTACCAGTAGACCAAACATAAGTGCAACGCAAAACATGCTCATTTTCCGCATAAAAGCTATTTCTCCTTTACAAATAATAGTAAAAACATGAGATAAGCTATTCTCTGTATAGAGAAATACCAAAACCGAGATACTTTATTCCTCTCATAAAAACAGCAATCCTCTACTATTATATTAATACGAGAAAAAAATAGCATGTACCTATACACATTTGAATTTAACGTAGGAAAAAAAAGTACAAGCCCCCATTGGTAACTATATGAAAAGCGTTCATTCATACCGATCAATTGCAAGTGCAATTAAAATGTTATTATAAGCATTTGCTTTAATTTTGACACTGTCTTATTTTTACCATATTACAATTTCGAAAGTCTTCAGTATGGTAAAACAAGCTTTTAAAAGGCACATTAATGAAAGCACTACACATAATTTCAGGCTTGATCGGCACAGCGCTCATACTCATAACAGCATCACTCGCCATAACTGGACCGGCAATGGCAAGGCAGACGCAACATGACATCGCAGCGAAAAGAGCGTCGAGCGGGACCTATGCGGTAACGAAGGACGGAAATCTTGTCTGGTACAAAGACATCGCCAATGATGGCACCGACGCCTGGGCATCCGCCTCAGGACATATCGTCGGCCATGGTGGCTGGAATAAGTTTATAAGAGTCTTTGCCGGCGACGATGGCGTCATCTACGCCATCACCAAAGACGGCAATCTCATCTGGAACAAGGATATTGCCATTGACGGCCACGAAGCCTGGGCGCCCGCTTCAGGACATATCATCGCTCACAGCGGCTGGGACAAGTTCTTGAATGTCTTTGCCGGAGATGGAGGCGTCATCTACGCCATCACCAAGGATGGCAATCTGCTCTGGTATAAGGATATCGCCAATAACGGCGACGAGTCCTGGGCACCAGCTTCAGGACACATTATCGCGCATGGGGGCTGGGATAAATTTATCCGGGTCTTTGCCGGCAGTGGAGGTATCATTTATGCCATTAACAAGGATGGAAGCCTGCTCTGGTATAAGGATAGCTCAAATAATGGAACGGGAGGCTGGACAATTGGCTCGGGATACGCTATCAGTGGTGGCTGGAACAAGTATGCACAGGTATTCGCAGGCAACGCCGGTGTCATTTACGCCATCACCAAAGATGGGAAGCTACTCTGGTACAAGGATATTGCAAACGATGGCACCGCCGCCTGGGCTGCTAACTCCGGACATGTAATTAGCAGCATCAACTGGAGCAAATTCCAGACGGCGATAGCTCTCCATTAGACGTATCAATTTTGGCTTTGGACCTGGTGGAGAATCCATTCCTGGTTGTCCTGATTATCCCCCCTGGTCCATTGCTGGATCATTGCGCCATTACGATGAGACCAATCAGTATCGTCGAGCACCTTCCCGCTCTGCTTATTAATAATATAATAAGTATCGTCGCCGACCGCTTCGAGGCTCCACTGCTGATTGGCTTGTCCATCCTGCCGGGTTGATTGCTGGATCGTCGCACCATCCTCGCTTGAGCCCTCCGTATCATCAAGTACTTTCCCGCTATATTTGTTGACGATATAGTAGTAAGAGATAGTACCGCTTGAAGTACCATCGCTTGAGGCGCTATCGCTGACAGGTTCAAAGCTCCATTGCTGGTTGGTTTGATCTTCCTCCTGCTTCCATTGCTGGATAGTCGTTCCATCGCTCATCGACCAATCGGTATCGTCAAGCACCTTCCCACTGTGTTTATTGGTAACATAATAATCTCCACTGAAATCACTTGCAGATGGGGTCGCGGTAGACGAAGCGTCAACGGTTGGAGTCTCCGTTGGCGATGCTTCCACCGTTGGAGTCTCTGTTGGCGTTTCTTCAATCGTTGGGGTTGATGTGGGAGAGTCTTCAACCGTTGGAGAACCGTCTATCACAAATGCCTTCGAAAGATCTGTAGTCACACTGACAGTATCCGAGTAAGGTTGCCAGGCTTTGGTAAAAGCATAGGCGGGTTCAGAGAGGCCATCACAGGTATCTAAAGACGATTCGCCTCCCCATTGGAAATTGGGGCAACTTGGATTATCGCGCGACACCACCCAGAAAGATAAGGCTCCGACATGGTTTGTCTTTGCAAAGGCCAACACACTCATAGCATCGCTCAAGGTGAAGGTCTCATCGACGGAATCGTTCTTACCGATCATAGGAGTCAGCCCCACCATCCCCCAGAGTTGGGTAGTGGTTTTCTGAGGAAAGATAGTCTTCAACTGGTCTAACAGGCCATTGGCGGCCGAGATGGCAAACTGGCCCATGGGACTATTCGGCGATTCATAATCCATTACCATGAGATTGACCATATTGAAATTCACCCCCTGAGCCACAGCATCCTTCAGCATGTTAATGCTTCCACCTTCCAGGCCTTGAGGGGATGATGGTAATGTGAAGGCGATGGTTAGATCTGGATTCGCCCTCTGCAAGGCCGCCAGAGCGGCATTACGTCGCGTATAGGATGTGGCATCGCCTTCCACGCCGCCTTCCATATCAAAATCGAGATGGGTCAGACTAAGCTTGGTCACGACGGATTGATACTGCGCTTGCAAGCTGCTGGCATCACCACACACCTGAGCCAATTCCTGTCCAGCCGCGCCGCCAAAGGACTGAATCACATCGCCACCCAGAGCCCGCAGAGCCTGGATCTCGCTGAGGGAGGTTAAAGAGCTCGCCTGACAGCCACCACTGCTGGTCACAAAAGCTAGCGTGAAATACTTTTGACCGGTCTTCTGCTCAACCACCTGAAGTGAATCACCTACTCCACCTTCCCAATAAGGAGCAAAATAATGGGCCGGAAACGTGGGAGCAGCATTGGCATTATGAAGGCTCCCCGCCGCCAGACTCAGGCTGGCAAGCACAATACATAAAAGCACAAAGAGGCTACTTATAATAATCATAAGCCGCCGGCTTTTGACAGGCATACACCGTCCTCCTTGAACAAATAATCATCCTTGAATACAGAAAAAAAAGAAAAGAAGAAGAGAAAAGAAATAGACTATTTTCCTTGTATCCATCTTTTACTATCAGACTTCCTTACTTAACTATAAAGCGCAAGAACTCGATAAGTCAACGAGGAAAGAGCACCAGAATCTCAGATACCTTCACAAAATGCTTTTTTTGTGAGCTAGCTCATGCTTTTTTTGTGAACTAATTCACATTTTATTACAAAAAGAGAGCTTATACTATATACGAAACCCCTTATGTTTCTTAGTATTTTTTCCTATCTGTATTCAAGTTCACAAATGCCGTTTCTATTCAAAAAAATCAACATGAGAAAAGGATTTTCAAAATGGTACATCATGATGCCTCAATGTCCAGGATGTCACGCCGAAATGCTCTCGTAACGCTTACCAGTATTGCAGGATTCGCCTTCATTGGATGTAGTAATAGTGACGCAGCTCAAGCAGCTACATTAACCCCAACAGCAAAGCCGGGAACTACTCTGGTCACGTATAAAGGACATACTTCAAGAAGCATCATCTCTGCTATCTGGTCTCCCGATAGCAAGTTAGTTGCATCGAATGAACAAACAGGCGCCGTTCACATCTGGAATGCCGCAACCGGGGCCTTGAAATTTGTGGCGAAAACGACAAGCCTGGTAGGATTATCCTGGTCAGCCAATGGAAAATATATTGCTGGTGCCAACGGCTCGCTCGTTTCCATCTGGAATGCCAGCAATGGTGCACTTATTAAGAGTTATAATGCACAAGCAGACGGGATTATTGCTCTGGCATTTTCTCCTGATAGCACACGCCTTGCCACAAGCTCCTCTGACAAGACCGTCCAGATCTGGCAAGCCACCACAGGTGCGCACATCCTGACCTATAATGGACATAATGTCGCATACGGCACACCTGTCGTTTCCCTCTCCTGGTCTCCTGATGGAAAACAGATCGTATCAAGCAGCAGTCTACGCGGAGGGGGTGCGTCGATGAGTGCATCAAGCGTCAAAGTATGGAATACCACAACGGGCAAGGACACATTCGTCTTCAGCAATACATTATCCGCTGATGCTGTCGCCTGGTCACCCAATGGTACATTGATTGCTTCTCAGGAACATGTCAATAGTACAGAGACACTCCAACTGTGGACTCCTACAACCGGTCACGGTACAGCTACCACGCTCGTCCAAGATGGGACAAGCATCAAAAACATTTCCTGGTCTCCCACGAGCAAGTATGTTGCACTGGCACTTGGTAGTTTTCAAGCCCTCTTGCCCGAATCTCGAGTGGAGGTACGCTCTGCCAGTGGAGGCTCTTTGATTCTGACCTACACAGGTCATCAGCCAAACGTCCGTGACGTTGCCTGGTCCCCTGATGGATCACGGATTGCCTCGTGTGCCGATGATCAGACCGTGCAGGTCTGGCAAGCCCCAGTGTAATCCAATCTGTTCGCAACACATCAGCAACATCCAATTACGGAACAGTGATGGCAGCTTCGGCCTTAAGGCCGAAGTTGCCATCACTGGTTTACATATGTATTTTGTGAGTTACTTCATAGTTATTTTGTGAGATATTTCACAGTTTATTCTAATAATAATTCTTATTCTATAAAAGGAGGCTTGCGTGTGTTTCACACCAGCTTTTTTCTATCTCTATTCTATTTATTAATATCACTTATATTCAAAAAGACCAGCAGAAGAAAAGGATTTTGAAATGGTGCATTCTAATATACCAATACACAAGATGTCGCGCAGAGCTGCTCTTGTGAGTATGACCAGTATTGCAGGATTCGTTGTTATCGGATGTGATGCAAATAATACAAATCAAGGCACTAGCACAAAAAAAACGCCCACTTCACGAGTCACAGCGACACCTACTTCTACGCCCACCACACCTGTCAAATCAACACCTACGTCGACCCCGACCCAGGCAGCACAGCCCGGAACAACCTTAGTTACATATAAAGGACATACCTCACGCGTCATTTCCGCCGCCTGGTCTCCTGACAGCAAACTGATCGCTTCAAATGAACAAATGGGAGCTGTTCACATCTGGGATGCCGCAACTGCCTCTCTGAAATTTGTGGCCAAGAACTCCTCACCAAGTATGATCGGATTATCCTGGTCGGCCAATGGAAAATATATCGCTGGTGCCAGCGGCTCGCTCGTTTCCATCTGGGATGCCAGCAGTGGCACACTCGTCAAGAGTTATAACGCACAGATCCAGGGGATCATTACCCTGGCATTTTCTCCCGACAGCACCCGCCTTGCCACAAGCTCCTCTGACAAGACCGTCCAGATCTGGCAAGCCACCACTGGTGCACACCTCCTTACCTATAATGGACACAAATCAGCAAATAACCTATCGGTCGTTTCCCTCTCCTGGTCACCCGATGGAAGACAGATCGTATCGAGTACCGGTATACGTGGCGGCGGTGCACCATCCAGTATGCCAACGATCAAGGTCTGGGAGACAACCACAGGCAATGACATTTTAGTCTTTAGTACCCAATATCAATCAAATGCTGTCGCCTGGGCATCAAACGGCATGCTGATTGCTTCCGAGCAATATATCAATAATGCCGAGACACTGCAAATGTGGACTCCTACAACTGGTCACGGTACAGCTACCACACTGGTTCAGGATGGAAATGGTATCAAAAACATTTCCTGGTCCCCCACGAGCAAGTATGTTGCACTGGCACTTGGGAGCTATCAAGCCATTTTGCCCGCATCTCGGGTGGAGGTGCGTAACGCCAGCGGAGGCTCTTTGCTTCTGACCTACAAGGGTCATCAACCAAACGTTCAAAATGTTGCCTGGTCACCTGATGGATCACGGATTGCCTCATGTGCCGATGATCGGACTGTGCAGGTCTGGCAAGCCCCGGTGTAATCCTTTTTTTCAACCGTAACGTCGTACGCTCGCATACGACGTTACGGTTGGCGGCTATGCTGCGACCAGACTCCACTCCTGATTTGCCTGTCCGGCCACTTCTGTCCACTGCTGGATCACCGCTCCGTTGGCGGTCGACTGGCTGGTAACATCCAGCACGAGGCCGCTGTAGTTGTTCTGGATGTAGTAGTAGCCACCGCCCGCTGCGACAAGTGCCCATTGCTGATCAGATTGTCCGTTGACTTCGCTCCATTGCTGGATCGCTGTACCGGCGGACGTCGACCAGTTGGTATCGTCGAGGACTTTCCCGCTGTTCTTGTTCATAATGTAGTAGGTGCCAGCACCTGTGGCGATAAAGGTCCATTGCTGGTTGGTCTGGCCACTGACAAGCGTCCACTGCTGAATCCCACCACCGTTGGCGGTCGACTGATTCGTGACGTCGAGAACTTTCCCGCTGTTCTTGTTCACTATGTTGTAGGCTGTACCCGCGACCGGGACTGTGCCTGTGCCTGAGGTCGGCGTCGGGGTTGGAGTTGTCGTAGTGCTGCTGGTAAAGCTTTTCCAGCTATTGGTGAAGGCATACGATGCCTGAGAAAGTCCATCGCAGGTATCGCGATCATCAGTTGCGCCGGGACAAGAGCCGTTATCGCGTGAGACAGCCCAGAAAGATAACTCACCGATCTGGTTCGCTTTGGCAAACGAGAGGACCTGTGCACCATCGCTGGTCGTAAAGATCTCGCCAACGTTATCGCTCTGACCAATCAAGGTCGTGATGCCGATCATGCCCCACAGTTGGCTGGATGTCTTCGAGGGATAGATCGCCTGCAATTGTTTGTAGAATGCATTGGCACCACTGACGGTCTCATTTCCGACTGTTTGGTTGGAAGCGCCGAAGTCCATCGTCATCAAGTTCACGATATTGAAGTTGACGCCTTTGGAGATCGCATCTTTCAACAGGTTTGTACTGCCACCTTCGAGACCATCGGTCCCCGACGGCAACGTAAATGAGATGGTCAGACCCGGATTCGCCTGCTGCAGTGCAGCCAGAGCAGTGTTACGACGGGTGTACGTGGTTGTATCGCTCTCTTCCCCGCCTTCGATGTCAAAGTCGAGATGAGTCAGACCAAGCTTGTTCACTACCGCTTGATACTGCGCTTGCAAGCTGCTGGCTGTCGTGCAGGTTTGTGCCAACTCCTTGCCAGCCGCTCCTCCGAATGACTGGATGACATCACCACCAACACTACGAATAAAGGCAATGTCACTGGTTGGCTGCGGATAGCTGGCCTGACAGGATGATCCATTCGCAATCGCAAAGGCCAGCGTAAAATACTTTTGACCGGTTGTCTGCTCTACCGTTTGTAGGGAATCACCTTCGCCAATTTCAGCATACGGGGCAAAATAATGAGCAGGAAGCGTGGATGCAGCGTTCGCATCGTACGGGTTCCCAAAGAATGAGGTTACGCCTGCTACCACAATGCTTACAAGCACTAATAGACAGAGCGTTGCGAAAATCAATCTGCGACGATTTGTTTTCATACAACCTTCTTTCATGAAAGTTAGATGCCGGCTCTGGAAAAAAATATCAGTCCCCAACATCTCCATTTTCACCATGAGTCTCGCTATACCCGCCAGAAGACAAAAGAAAGTATGTACTTTTCTATGCCTTTATGTATCAATATAAGACTCTATAGATAACTATAATTGGTCTTACCTATAGATGTCAAGATGTATATACCATTTTAGGCAGGAATATTTACTAACTCATCATCGGAGGAAAACTCCGGGCCGTAGCAGGCCTGCAAAAACATCCAGGTATCCTCACCCCAATTGATCCCGCCACCATTGCTGCTTCTTGAGGTCTTTGCTGATGCGATAGAGATCAATACAATCCATGTAACGTTTGAACCAGGCATCAGTTGCCATGTGGAGTAGCCGCGCAGGAGCCTGCACGGCCACATCGTTCAATGACGCGAGCGCACGACGCTGCTTTTGTCAGGCAGTCTGTTCTGGTTCATCGACGGCGGAGGTGATCTCGATGATGGCTTCTATGTCGGCCTCTTTGAGGTTCAATGGCTCTTGTGTCTCTGTAACTTCAACCAGGATGAGAGCATCATAGCCCTCAGGTCGTGGGCTCATCTGGAATTGGACAATCCTGACCGCAGTCAGGTTGGGATATCCTGGAACAGGCTTCCCAATTAAATCATTGGCACTTGCCGCAACCTCGGTCGTGGTAGCACCGCGCTCAATACCTACAAGTCGAGTCTCCAAATTCTATCTCCTCTCATATCTCATCAATCAGTGGTCGTATTTAGAACACGTTGACAACTAATGGATAGATCCGAATTTGATTTCCGTCTCATAGAGCAGTAAAAGGTCAAGCGAAGCGAGGACACGGATGCGGGGAACCCTGTATAAAGTATTGCAATTCTCTTATCACTCAGGTATTCTAAGAAAAATGTGCAAAGACACATCACAGGCAGAAAAGGTTCCTGGCCAAAAGGAGAACGGTATGGAAACGATTCGAGCAGCTCAAATGGAGGATGCCACAGGTATCGCTCGTATCCATGTTGACAGCTGGCGTACGACATATGCGGGAATCTTTCCCGCAGAATTGCTAGCCAATCTCTCATATGAACGGCGTGAACCGGTCTGGCAGCAGGTGCTAAACGATCCAACACAAATCACCTTTGTGGCTAAAGATGAAGCTGGCAAGATGGTTGGATTCATCAATGGAGGTCCCGAACGAGAAGGAGACGCCGCTGCCAGAGGTGAGCTCTATGCGATCTATTTACTCCAAGAAGTGCAGCACCACGGGTTGGGACGCCGTCTGGTGAGGGAACTCGCAGGACAATTAGCGGAGCGCCATTTTTCGTCGATGATGCTCTGGGTCCTGGCCAGCAATCCCGCGTGTCGCTTTTACGCAGCACTTGGCGGACAGGTCATCAAGCAAAAGCAGGATCGGATTGGTGGAGTGGCCTACGAAGAGTTGGCTTATGGATGGGCAGATCTTTCCTCATTAATGCATTTATAATATAAATATCCTTTACGGTTTTGCGAGGAGCGAATGTCGATGTTATATATCGGTTGCCCGATGTGGGGTTATAAAGAGTGGGTCGGAGACTTTTTTCCAGCGCGTACGCCTGCGAACGATTTCTTACACCTCTACAGCCAGATACTCAATACGGTGGAAGGCAATACGATTTTCTACGCTTTACCCTCCGTCGATACAGTACTGCGCTGGGCTCAGGAGACTCCTGCGACATTTCGCTTCTGCCCCAAAGTCTCGCGTAGCATCAGCCATGAGGGTGATCTTTCCCAGATGAAAAGACAGACAGCCGCTTATATCGAGCGCATGCGCTACTTCGGCGAGCGCCTGGGAACAATCTTCTTACAACTCCCACCGACATTCGCGCCCGCCCAGAGCGATCAGCTCACCGCCTTTTTAGAAGCCTGGCCGCAGGATCTCCAACTGGCGGTCGAGGTACGCCATCCCGATTTTTATCAGGAGCCACACGCAGGCATGCTGAAACGTCTGTTACAACAGCATCATGCCGCCCGTGTGATCATGGATACGCGTCCCATCCAGACCGGCTCGCTCAAAGAGCAAAAAGAGCTTCAGGCCCGTGAGCGCAAACCGCATCTGCCGGTCCAGATCATGACCACCGCCGACTTCGTCTTCGTGCGCTATATCGGCCATCCCCAGATGGATGTCAATGCTCCCTTCCTCGATCAATGGGCCAAACAGATCGCTCGCTGGTATCAGCAAGGCATCACCGTCTACGCCTTCTGCCACTGTCCCTATGAGAAGCACTCGCCGACCATCTGCCGTGAATTATCGCAGCGCATCCATCATCTCATTCCGGCCATACCCGCCATATCTGCTCCTATCAATGATGATCAAGATCCCGAACCTGAGCAGATGCGCCTCTTCTAGCAGTCACTAGCGCCTCCTTTTGCACATTGATGATAGTAATCAAAATGGCTACATTTCAACTACATTAATATTTCCTAATGATTGCTTAATATCTTGGTACCTGCTGGTCTTTCGTGTATAATAAAATCTTCAGATATAAGTAGTGCAGCCTATTAAAGCAAAAAATTGATGTGATCCAGTAAATCTCAAACATCTTATAAGGCAAAAGAAAGTAGCACATTCTCATACAATCAGTTTATGCTTCGGGTCAGGTAGAGAGGGGAAATTTTTGATGCTAACACAAGAAGAGCGCATTAACACATTAGAAAAGGATGTCGCATGGCTACAGAAAAGGTTTGATAGCATAGACATTCAGCATTTAAACCACGATACGACGATGCTTCTCGGCCTGGTATACAAACAGCAACCAGAAATTAGCGAAATAAAAAAAATTCTTACGACACATGGTCAACAGATCCAAAGACTTGAGGCTAAGTCGGACGAACACACCGCCATTCTCGACAAACACACTGCCACTCTCGCTGAACACACTGCCACTCTCGCTGAACACACTGCCATTCTCGCTAAACATACCGCCATTCTCGACAAACATACCGCCATTCTCAACAAACATACCGCCATTCTCGACAAACATACGGAGATGCTTAATGAAAACACAAAACTGCTGACACAAATTCTTGCGCTTATAGCCAAACCGTCCAGGGCATGAAGTCACAGAAGATCAGATATGAGGATACGTCTCGCTTTTAAAGCGAGGCGTATCCCGGATCAGCCTACCACGTCTCGAGATGAAAAAAGTCAGTGCGAGACTTCCGTCCACGTTTCAACGATCCCGAACGCACGTCTGGCGCTGGATGTCCGATGGGAATGACTCCTACCGGTATAACTTCTTCAGGGATATTGAGCATTTTACGCAATTGGGTGTATCCTTCTTTATCCATGCCAGCAAAGCCTGCGGCGAGTCCTTCGTTGACGGCAGCAAGCAACAAGGCCATCACGGAGCAGCCAATGTCCATGTACCAATACGGAATCGGCCATTCGATCTCGTTACCGTCATCATTGACCTTATCAGCCTGCTGATAGCGATGGTGATAGGCGGCTTCGCTCACACAGGCAACGGCCAGCACAGGCGCACGCGAGACAAAGGGATCGGCATATGCCTGCTCATGACAAAGCTTGCCAATCTCGATTTTCACCTCTGGCTTCGTGACGACAATAAATGATTGTCCCTGAGTATAGCCTGCGCTTGGCGCTCTCTGTGCTATATCCATCAGGCGTTCAATCACCTCAAACGCGACTGGCTCATCAGTAAAGTTACGCACCATACGGCGTTTCTTCATCACCTCAACGAAATCCATATGCTTCGATTCTCCTCCGAGTAGAGTATGCATTACCATGTCATCAATTTAACTCAATCTAAATGAGCGGGAAGGATATCTATATTGTATTATAATGTCATATGGCATTCATAAGGGGTGAATTTTGAGTTCTACAAAAACTGGCATGGAGATCATCGACGACGGCGTTACAATTATTTTGCGACGCTGCTGGAAAGAAGATTTTCTTCTTGAGCCTACCATTCTGGTCAGCGATCGTGATCGAAACCAGGTGCTGCGTTGCCGTGTCCAGAGCCAGGGAACGCTTCCGGACAGTGTTATCGTGAAATGGATCAAAGATCCTCACGATACCATCCGTGGCTTGAACGATTGGACCAGTCTGGCGTTTCTTTCTCGCATTGCCGGCAGCGATGCAGTTGTCCCGCATCTGTTTGGAGGCGATACAGGACAGCGGCTTTTTGTGATGGAAGATCTGGGAGATGAGGGAAATATCGAGCACATCTTACAGGGACATGATGCTGCATTGGTATTGACCATGTTCCGCATGCTGGCCCGTCAAATGGGGACACTCCACGCACTCACCATGGGCAATGAGGAGCTGTTTCAACGCACCTGTAAGGACCTCTCACTTGCAACGACTCCTGTGCGCTTTCAAGAAGCAAAAAAATGGTTGGTGGACAGCCAAAAAGTCGAGCTTTGGTGTCGGGCATTGGAATATGTCCCAGCCGCTGGCTTTGAACAGGCATGCGAGCACATTGCCAGGACGTTCGCTTATCCAGGCGACTTTCTGGCCTTTACACATGGAGATCCAGCCCCCACCAATAACCAACTCAGCAAAGGGAAGATCTATCTGCTCGATTTTGAATACGCGGGCTTTCGTCATGCTCTCTACGACCTGACTGGATGGAATATTCTTTGTCCACTCCCCAGGTCCTGCGTCCGTCTGATGAGCAATGATCTGCGTGCCGTCCTGGCGTCCGCCTGCCCGACAGTAGAAAGCGATGAGGTCTATCAATCCGCCTGGGCAAGCATGTGCACCTATCGAGCCATGGCTCTGCTTTCCTGGATGCCTCTAGATTTGTTGCAACACAATATGCCCTGGGTCGATGCATGGAGCAGGCGCGAGGCAGTGATAGTTGGTCTGAGTAGATGGGAGGAAGCTACACGTGAAATCAAAGGGTTCGAGATATTCTCAAATGTTGCCGCCCAATTGCTCAAACGCTGCCAGACGCTCTGGCCGGATATCACCGGAGAAAATATTCCCTCATGGGCCGCATTTAAGGAGAAAATATGAAGGTACTGCGTCCGTCGGTGATGGCTGCGCGCGAGTGGTTTAAGGAGCGCGATCCAAAGCAGTGGAGGCTCACACGCCAGCAAATCCTGGTACGCGATAAGTATACCTGTGTCTATTGCGAGCATACGAGCCGCAAGTTTATGCAGGTCAATCATATTGGGGCAGAGGATGATCATAGTGCCGAAAATCTCGAGACCGTCTGTCCCGCCTGTCATAGCGTCATGCATCTAGGCATCAACGTCCTGCAAGGAGTCATCACGCTCTTTGAGTGCAAGAAAAGCCTCACCGACATGTCCGCTATCGTGAGCTCAACGCGTACGCTGGTCAAGGAGGGCTGGCCACTGGAGGATATCGAGGTCTCTATCTTTGGGACGTTTCGACGCTCCGGCGGCAGTATGTACGATAGAGATCGCTCTCTGACCTACGCGAACGCATTGGTGACATCGATCCAGCCTCCCGACTATCGCGCCTATCTCCCTGAGGGTCTGGGCGTGATTTTCCATGAGGAAGGCCCATGGAAAGGGTTCCCCGAGCGGGTCTGGAAATGGCAATGTCTGACAAAATAATATCGGATAAAAACCATGATGCTCTGCAAGAATATGAGCATTGCAGAAAAAAGGACTACTTTTATGCTCTCCTCAACTTCGCAGAAGCACCATGATCAGACTCTTTCTGACAACCAGAGGACGTGGAACAACTTACTCTGGCTGATTAATAAATCTGGACTGATACCAATGTCGATACACTTATTCTATAACAGAGGCCTGAAACAATAGGGTAACCACTACCATCACTGGTATACGCCTCTCCTGAATAGACGCCACCACATATTATGTTAATGTTAGGAATGGTCGCAGGGGCGTACCCGGAATCGGCAAAACAGTATTCATTACCATTCGTGGTAAAAAAATCAACTGTATTATTCGTACAGTTGGCAGAGTAGATAGCAGGGCTGGCAATACTATGTGAAGATGCTGGCGCTGCAAAGGCAGAGGAATTAGCTCCTCCAAAAAAGATGCCGAAAGCTGCCAACAAGGTGAGAGTCAAAGCTACGCGCAAGAACAAACTTTTCAAAGTATTTCTCCTTTTATATCCTAAAAAGAACGAAACAATCAAGAACCCTTAATAGAAAAACATCCATGTATATCTCTGTGAGAAACGGTTCTTAAAAAGAGTATAGTTTGTCCCAATACCATTTGTCCAAACAGATAGGAGAATTTGGTCCAAATGGTATATTCGTGCAAAAATGAATGGAAAAGATATCTGTATTGTATTATGAATGTCACATGGCATTCATATGGTTGAATAAAGTGACCTCAATCTCGTTTTAGTTAACTCTGGCAAGAAAGGTACTGAGGCGCTGCGCCACGACGTCAGGAGCTTCAACTGGAGGCCAATGTCCATACTCAGGAAAGTGTTCCACCTCTACCTGACCGAAGGAGTCGGCAAACTGGATAGGGATAAATGGATCCTTATCTCCCCACAAAACATGCGTGGGTACTTTGGTAGTGAGATCAGCCAGCTTCTCTTCGCGTCCCACCAGATCCTGTGGATGAATGCCCCGGTACAGCCTCAGCATCATACGCCGCGTCTCTGGCTTTCCAATCGAGAGAGCATAATTCTTCCGCACATACTCTGGACTGAGGTTAGGACCATCTTTACGCATGAGCTTCTCGAAGGCAGGGAGCGTCATTCGCGACATGATCAACTCTCCCAGCAGCGGGATACTTAGCAGGCGTGCGGTCGTATACAGGCGATACTTCGAGCTATAATTGGAACCTCCGGCAATCACAATACTCTTTACCTTCTCCGGATACTTGATCGCCCAGGATAATCCATAAGTGGCGCCGAAGTCCATGACAACAAGATTGAGGGGAACCGGGATCGCATACGTTACAATAAGCGTATCGACGAAATTCGCCATATAGTCTAACGACGCAACGAAATCGCTGGGAGTCGCAGTACGTCCAAAACCGGGCAGATCGGGGGCAAAACAGTGATAGTGATCCTCTAGACGATCGATGACTCCGTTCCACAAGTCTGCGGAGTCTGGCGCTCCATGTAAGAAAAGCACAGCGGGGCCAGTTCCCCGCACAGATAGATAGATAGCGCTGCTAGATGGCGTTTTCACGTCCATAAAACTTTTTACTCCTAATGCATCCGTATGATATATTTGCCAATCATATACTGACGGGAGCAAGCATATATAAAAGCTCATCGATTGTCAAGCCATGATATGACGTGATATCATAAATGTCCGCAGGCAGTCTACAGACAAAAGGCTGATCAGGCTCAAGCGTACTCTACCTTGCGATTTATGGGAGAAGGATGACTATGGATAGACCGGAAGCATATCCGATCACGTATGGAGTGCTCGGATTGTTGGCATATTGGGGACCACTTTCAGGCTACGATATTAAGGGCCTGTTCGATCATGTGTTGTCGGCGATGTGGGGGGCAGCCCACAGTCAGATCTATAATGAGTTGCGCCGCATGAAGGAGCTCGGATGGGTGGAAATGGAGCGCGAAGAACAGGAGTCGCGTCCGGATCGGAAAGTCTATCAAATTACTCCTGCAGGACAGGATGCTCTGGTCGCCTGGCAAAAACAGCCACCGATCGTTCTGCAACTGCGCGACGAGTTGCTCCTCAAAGTCATCTTTGGCTCATTTGCAGCGCCAACCGATATCGCCGAAAACATGCGCCTCGGGATCGATTTCCATGAGCAACGCCTCCTCCATTATCGACAAACGATGCAGCAACTGCCAATCTTTAATCAGCAGCGTCAGGCCAGCGGACGTCCCAATCCCTATCTCTCCGAGAGCGAAGAAGATCCCTACTTCCGACTTGTCTCACGTTTCGCCATCGACTTCGAACATCTTTACATCAAGTGGCTACAGGATGCGCTCGAGTTGATCGAACATGGCGATCTACCTACCAGTTCCAAGGCGATATATACAGCCAGGGATGAGCCAGAAGCGTAAAACATAGGAACCGATACGTAGGTTATAGTATGAGGCAACCTTGCATTACTACTGCGCAAAGAACGTGGCTAAACGCTCGGCCACCTGCGCAGGAGCTTCGACCGGTAGCCAATGTCCATATTCCGGAAAATGCTCCACCTGCGCCCGACCAAAGCGTTCAGCAGCAGCGGGAGTCGCATATGGATCTTGATCTCCCCACAAGACATGCGTCGGTACATGTGTCGTCAACTCAGCAAATTTCTCCTCCCAGCCCACAAAGTCCTGCGGATCGATGCCTCGATAGAGACGGAGCATCATACGCCGCGTGGCAGTTTTGCTCAGCGAGAGCTCGTATTCCTGCTGGACATACTCCCGACTCAGATGTGGCGCATTCTTCCGCATCATCGCCTCCAGCGTTGCACGAGACATCATCAGCATCCCCAGTTCTCCCAGCAGTGGCGTGCGCAGCATCTGCGCGTCCCGATGCCATCGATAGCCCGAACTGAAATTTGATCCTCCCGCGATCACAATACTCTTTACCTTTTCCGGATGCTTTACCGCCCAGGCAAGTCCATAGGTAGCCCCGAAATCCATTACCACCAGATGCAACGGCACCGGCAGCTCATACGCAAGTACCATCTCATCAATAAAACCTGCCATGTAGTCAAGCGAGGCCTCAAAATCCGCAGGCGTCGCCGTACGTCCAAAGCCCGGCAGATCGGGCGCGAAGCAATGATAACGATCCTCCAGACGCTCAATCACGCCATCCCACAGCTCGGCGGAGTCAGGAGCCCCGTGCAGAAAAAGGATCGCTGGACCGGCTCCACGCGTGGACATGTAGACATCGCTACGTTGTATGCGAGCTACCATTGATTTTCTCCTCGATAAAATCCAAGTTACTATGTCTTCAAGTCATATGTCTATTAGTTATAGTAGTCTTTACGCGAGCAATTGTCAAGAGTGTGCCTGACATTATCCTCAAAAACCTGTCCAAGTGGACAATGACAGCCGCAATGTGATCTGCTATGCTATGAAGAAGCGATCTTAAGAAGCTTTCCTGGCCGAATATTCTATAAGAGGAGAAGTTGTGGATAATCATCTGACAGAGTTAGCTCTGCACTCGTTTTGCTATCTGACAACGACCGGACGTCGTACCGGAAATGCACATACGATCGAAATCTGGTTTGCGTTGAATAATGCAACGCTCTATATACTCTCAGGCGGAGGCGAGAAGAGCGATTGGGTGAAAAACGCACTCAAGACACCCGGGGTGAGTGTCAGGATCGATAATCAGCATTTCTCCGGGCTGGCTCGCCGCGTCCATGATCACACGGAAGATTCGCTGGCACGACATCTTGTCTATGATAAGTATGCAGCAAGCGAAGAGGATCTCGATGATTGGGCCGCTACCGCGCTCCCCATCGCCATCGATCTGCTTATCGATCTCTCACAATGACATCATCCCTCAACGATCGCAGGGAGAAGTACCCCCATATGCTACAATAGAGAGGCTATATGGGGGTTGTGCCATGTTTAGCTTTCCGAAACTCCCCCCAAGGATCGATGGTGGTAACTCTTTCTGCGTTGCTGGAATGTCGCCAGTAACCATCCTAGCATAACAGAGATGATCATTTCCAACAGAACAAGCATGTACGCCCTCACAACACCACCAAAGCTGTGCATTAATACATCCTGGCTGTGAATTATACTCTGAGTAATCACATCGATTGGTAGGCTTACCAGTGCGCTCACACCCGCTGAGGCAAGCAGCAGGAATAGCACATTGCGCTTCGGCATGTGCTGCATTGCCCAATATGCATAAATACTATATCCCAACATTGCCAATGGATAACCACAAGCAGCCAATGCCAGAGATGGAAGCGTTGCGTAATTAACTCCAGCCAGTATATTCATGAACACCAATAAAAAAGCGAACCATCCGAATATTCCTCCGAAAAAGACCCAGTTTTCCGACTGAGCTAAAGCAACCCCGGGCCAGATACCAAGTATAACTCCTAATAGAAGTGCTGTAATATACCATGCTAATTTTAATGTACCGTATGGCTTCATAATTTTCCCCTCCATCTGTGCTTTATTGGAATAGAATAAAATAATAATGGTATAGAGAAAATATAGCTTAGAAGGATGAGGCACACATGGGGCATACGACCTATATAGAAGCGTTTAATTAAAAGATACAGGGTGCATGCAAAAAGGTCGATCTGCGGAGGAGGAGAGCACTTCGTGAAGGGCTCGCTTGCTTGAGCGAGCCCTTCACGAAGTGCGTGTATGAATCCCGTGCTTCCAAAATTTGCGGCTAATACGTGCTGATACCGATGCGATCGATATCGGGAGCGTAGGCGGCACTATTGGAGAATCCAATGGTGTTGCTGCCTGCGTTCAAGGTGATAATCATGGTGTAGCGATGCACAGATGTATCCCAGCTGGCTCCATTGGTGCCTGCGAGAAAGATCGCGGTGGTTGCGCCACCATTAATGCTGAGATTGACGGTACGTCCACCATCGGCGTCGACATAATCGAGGATCAGGACATAGTTGCGACTGCTGCTCGCCTGTACGCCATTGATGGTCAAGGTGCCTCCGCTGCCAATATAGCCAATGGCCTGGCCGCCTGAGCACGCCGAGCAGGTGGCAACTCTCGCTCCGCCTGCGATGGTGTTGCTCGCGGCTTCGGCTTCGTAGTAGGTCGGGTTAAGATTGAGCTGCGGCGGCAAGGTGATGCGATCAAAGTCGGGTGCCCAACCATTGGGATTGGAGAACGCGATAGTGTTATTGCCCGCTTTGAGGTTGACTGAGACATTAAGCTGCCTGACGGTCGAGAAGCTGCCGGTGCTGGTGAAGTTCAGAAAGGTCGTAGCTCCTCCATTGACGCTCATATTGGCGTTGCGCACTTCACCCGAGGCATAGTCAATGGCCAGCGTATAGGCTCCTGTAGTGTTAACTTTGACGTTGTTGAAGGTCACAACACCTCCATTACCAACATAGCCAGCTGCTTGCCCTCCTGAACAGCCTGAGCAGTTTTGGGCGACGGCTCCGCCAGCAAAGGTGTTGCTGGCTGCTTCACCTTCGTAGCTGGGGATGGCATTCGGGCTGGCTGGTACGACCTTTAGTAGCCGTGAGGCGTGACTGTTAAGGGTGGCACTAAAGCTGTTGGAGAATGATCCAAGACTGCTCTGACTCCAGAGATCGGTAACGGCAGCCGATCCAGTAAAGCCAAGATCGGTCCAGTTGACGGAGACGGTGCTGCTCGATGAGCCAAGATTGAAGAGGGCCACCGTGTACGAACCATCAGGCTCGTACGCACGCCAGACCTGCGTTGTGCCTCCTGCCACCAGCGGCGCGGCGGCAACACCTTCCTGATCAATGTGGAGCACCGCATCATTGGTCAGCAAGCTCACACCATAGCTATCAAGGTTGGTCAGGTCGTCACCGATGGAGAGCGGCGCGGCAGAGATAGCCCACAAGGTCATATAGGATTGACGCTCATCATTGGTCAGGCCATCCTTGCTGCCATTACCCATCTCGAGCGAGTCGAGATCATTCCAGCCACCCGGAGCAGCATAGCTGGTCCACTTCGCCTCGTCGCTAAAGCGATACGAGACATTTGTCCAGTTGGTCAACGTCGAGCAATAGCATTCGATATCGTTCTCGATGCGCCATCCATTTGCATTCTGTTGCCAGGTGCTGGCGTTATTGATGTCCAGCTGGTTCGAGAGCGAGTAGTAGATGCTTCTTCCCGATTGCTTTAAGGCGGTCGACCAGGCCTGGATATCTCCAATGTCGCTGTCACCAACGCCGTCGATTTTCAGAAAGTCAACTCCCCACGACGCCAGTTGATCCGCCCACGAGTTCACAAAGGCTTGCGCTCCTGGTTTGCTATAGTCGATGCCGTACATGACGCCTGCACCAAAATTGTAGTTCGTTTCGGAGAAGCTGGTGTTGGCTATGTCTCTGGCATGATAGCTTGTGCCAGCAATAGGCGTGTTCTGATTCACAGCAGCAACCGGAATCCCAGGCGTCAGATAGATACCAAACTTGAGTCCCAACCCATGGATATAGCTCGCCATAGCGGCAATCCCATCGGGAAACTTGCTCGTGTCAACGGCCCAGCGTCCGTACTGATCGACAGTTGTCGATGGATTAAGATACCAGAAGTCGTCCATGTTGATGTATGCATAACCGTGCGACTTCAGAGTGGTAGACATCGCTTGAGCTTGTGCCTCAATCTTGGCTTCGGTTGGAGCGCTCCGAATCGCGCCCCAGCTGCTCCAACCAAGCAGAGGAGTTTGTCCCAGGCCATTGTCTTCCAGAGCAAGCCTCGGGCTCGCATGCACAACAGCAGTCGCTCCTACACCGGTCAGAGTAAAAATAGGAGCCAGCACAAATATGAGGAGAATGGGAATAAAACGTAGCTTCTTCATAGATAGCCTCCTTGCTTCATAGATAGCCGAAAGTCAATCCCTCTCTACTAAGAATAATAGAAAAAAGTATCCTGTCAAGGCTTAACAGCAAAAAACATGAAAAAGAGACAGATACCTCGACATCTAGCCCCACTATTTTTACAGATGGGAAAGCTATACGCAGTACTTATTTTATAATGAATATTTCTAATGCTCTTCTTTGAATCTTTTCCCGATTTTACATGCTATATTGCATCTGTATAAAAAATACACCCATATTTTAATCATCTTACAATTCCAGAAATCGTTTCTGTAGTACTTTGTATCAAAATGTTGCATTACATATAACACTATTTTATACTGCTCTCGGCGTGAGATAAGTACTGGCTCGTTTGAGCTTTTACTTGCAATACTGTGACTCGGCAACGCAAGTGAATAGTACTGCGCCAGTCGCTATCTTTATGGAGGGCGTTTGTATGGATACAAAACTTTTAGCTAAAAAGCGCCGTGTGGTGATAGCTGTGGTGGGAGGAGCTTGTGCCGTCTTATTGATTGCCTTTGCCTCTTACGCAGCATTTTCCAATCACTTACAGTCATCACACGCATCTACAGCAAAAAACAGCTGGCTAGAAAATTTCGATGGCACCAGCCTCAATCAAAACTTCTGGTCTATCTCCAATTACACATATAGTCAGGGAGCGGTCACGAATACGCACCAGGGATATTTTGAGCCGGATCGCGTGAGCGTCGGTGGCGGCTACCTGACGGAGAAGCTAACTCAAGAGAATGGGACAGTGGGTACGAATCCCAACGGAGTCATCTCACGAGCGGGCGAGATCTCTACCAATAGCAGCTACAGTTATGGTACCTATGAATGGAGGATGAGGACAAGTTCTACTGCATCCTCGCCAACCGATACAACAGGAAAAGTTGTCAGCGGCCAGATCTCGTCTGGTTTTACATATGTAAATAACTCGCAGACGGAATTGGATTTTGAGATTGAGGGGCAATTTCCCAATCAGGCCGAAATGACTACCTGGCACAATCCTAATCCAGCCAGTGATCCAACCGAAGGCGATCAAATCGAGAATAGCGCCAGGGTCGCGAATATGGCGAATGCGTTTAAAACTTACAAGCTTATCTGGAGTGCCAGCGAAGTAAAGTATTATGTGGATGATGTCCTGGTCGCCGACCATCTCACCCATGTACCATCAGTTGCTGCACCAATCATGATTAATCACTGGGGAACCGATAGCTCAGATTTTGGCGGAGTCGCTACCGTCGGCACCACAAGATACATGCTTGTCGATTGGGTACGTTACACTGCTCCTGGTGAAACTCCAATCGCGCTACCAGGATCTACTACACCCGCGACACCAACAGCAGTAGCTCCAACACCAACAGCAGTAGCTCCAACACCAACGCCAGTAGCTCCAACGCCGACTGCAACAGATCCAACACCAACGCCAGTAGCTCCAACGCCGACAGCGGCAGTGCCGCCGGTTACAGCGACCAACCTGCTACAGAATGCGTCTTTCGAGAGCGGCTCAGTCCAGCCCTGGTATACGGTGAGCACTGGCGATGCGGCTGCGACCGAAAAACAGGATACGACCACGAAAGTTGACGGGAGCACGGCGGCCAGAATAGATATAACGAAAAAGGCGAGCGAGAGCGATAATGCATGGTATGTCCAATTTGGACAAAACCAGGTCAAGCTTCTCAAGGGGAAAACGTACACCATTACGTTCTCTGCGAAAGCCTCACAGCAGCGCCAGGGACAAATCTGCGTACAGTTAGATGCCCAGCCCTGGACGGTCTCTCTCATGAAGAATTTTACGTTGACGACATCCTGGCAGCAATATTCCTATACGTTTACTCCAACCACCACGATTACAGACGCCGAATTTAATTTCAATCTGGCCCAGGCAACTGGTTCAGTCTGGATCGATAACGCCTCTATCAAATAACCAGTAGCGTCGCACGCTCGCGTGCGATGTCCCAATAGCTCGTACGAGACAGCAGGATCTCGGCGCACCACGCAGGCCTGCCTGATCGTACGTCGAGTGGGACATCGCACGCGAGCGTGCGACGCTACTGTGTCTTCGCTTCGCTTGACATCTCAAGGGAATAAGAAGAGATACCTTGACATCTAGCACAACTGTTCCTACAATTGGGGGAGTTCTATACAACACGTATTCAGGAAGAAGGATCTTACGATGGCCGAAAGCACACGTAATCGTATCAATCAGAAAATTGGCAACTACCAGTTAAAGCGCCTTCTGGGAAGCGGCGGCTTCGCAGATGTGTATCTGGGGCAACATATTTTCTTGAATACGGAAGCGGCCATCAAAGTGCTGCATACTCAGATCCAGGATAAAGATCTCGAGAGCTTCCTGCAAGAAGCTCGTACCATTGCGCATCTGACGCATCCCCATATCATTCACGTCCTCGATTTTGGCACCTACGAGGAGGTCCCCTTCCTGGTGATGGAATATGCTCCACATGGCAGCCTGCGCGACCATCATCCCAAAGGATCGGTTGTCGAGCTCCAGAGTGTGGTCTCCTACGTCAAGCAGATCGCCTCGGGACTCCAGTATGCCCACAACGACAATCTCGTGCACTGCGATGTCAAGCCCGAAAATATGCTGGTCGGCCGCGACAACCAGATCCTGCTGAGCGACTTCGGCATCTCCATCGTCACGCTGAGTACCCAATCGCAAAGCACACTGCAATCGATTCAGGGAACCGCCGCCTACATGGCTCCCGAACAGATCAATGGCAAACCAAGACCAGCCAGCGATCAATATGCTCTTGGCGTGATTACCTATGAATGGCTGTGTGGTGAGCGTCCCTTTGTGGGCAATTTTCTAGAGCTGTGCAACAAGCACCTCAATCAGGCACCACCACCTCTGCGTAGCAAAAAACCAGAAATCTCACCCGAGATCGAATTCGTCGTCATGACTGCCTTGCAAAAAGATCCGACTCAACGCTTTGGCAACGTGCGCGCCTTCGCCAACGCGCTTGAGCAAGCCTATCACACCACCCAGCAACGCCTGCTGACCGCCGAGCCAGATGCTCCAGTCATATTTTCACATCTGGACACGAGCCTGATCCCCACGCAACCGGCCAAAAAAGCCAGCAAAGCCAGCTCGCCCCTGCAGAGCACCTCATTTCTGACACGGCGCAAGCTCCTCATCGCAGGTGCAAGTGCCGTTGCCATCGCGGCGGCGGGCGGAGGCATCCTTTATGCCAACATGCCCGGTTACTCATCCAGAGGGACAACCTCGCACGTCTATCAGCACAAGGGAGCGGTCCAGGCGGTCGCGTGGAATGGCGACAATGTGGCCTCGGGTAGCGACGATGAGACAGTACAGGTCTGGGATGCCCGGTCAGGGGTGCTTGCCACATTGTTACAGCATGATAACTATCTGATCAGCCTGGCCTGGTCTCCCGATGGGAAATCGATCGCAACCTATGACAACGAGCGGACCGTCTCTATCTGGCCAATCGATCCACAAAAGAAAACGGCAAAGGCATCAGAAGTCTATACGAGAGGCAAGTCCAACAGCTCATACGGCACAAGCCAGGCGCTCTCCTGGTCGCCAGAGAGCACGAGCAATCTGATCGTCTCAATTGCGGGCAATAGCACGGCCCAGATCTGGAACGCTACCAATGGGCAGCAGCAGAAAACCTTTACAGGTCACTCTAGCCTCTATAGCATAGGGATCACCGCCATCGCCTGGTCGCCCGCTAATAACAACCTGATTGCTTCAGCAGGCTATGATGGCAGGATCTTGCTCTGGAAGGCCGATACGCTGCAAACCGTACAGAAATATACGCAACAAAGCAGCACATTCAACAGTCTCAGCTGGTCTCCTGACGGAAAACGCCTCGCCTGCGCCTGTAGTGATACGACGGTCACAATATTGAGCTATGCCGATACGGATGCCAGCAAAATGGACCCACTGATCGCCGTCTATACCGGTCATACCGATAAGGTGCTGAGCGTATCCTGGTCACCCGATGGTCGCTTCATCGCCTCTGGCGGCCAGGATACGACGATACACGTCTGGCAACCCGACCAGACCGATCAAGCCGCCTTTATCTACAAAGGACATACAAAACAGATCAATAGCATCTCCTGGGCCAGCGATAGTCATCGTATCGCCTCGGGCAGCGACGACGAAACGGTCCGTATCTGGGAAGCCGTTTAAGATCCTTCTTACGTTCTCACTTCTACCAATCGAATGATTAATACTTTTAGGCTATTTCGCTTCGTATTAGTGCGGTTATACAACTTCGATACGAATTCTTTATAGCTCTACATTAATACATTCTGAAAGGTAAATATAACTTATGGCTGGCAGCGTCAATACAATCACTCTGTTGCCAACATATGTTCCAACATCTCATAAAATAGAAAAAACTAGAATTTGGGAACATATTACGTTGGCAATGACTCTATCACTCTCCATCTTTATGAACTTCTTTCGCCTGGGCCAAAACGGCTATGGGAATCTCTATTATGCCGCAGGTGTACGCAGCATGGCGGATAACTGGCATAACTTCTTCTTCGTCTCGTTTGATCCCGGCGGTTTTGTAACACTGGACAAGCCGCCGCTAGGCTTCTGGCTGCAAGTAGTCAGCACAAAAATCTTTGGTTTTACACCGTTTAGTGTCTTTCTGCCGCAGGCTCTGTCCGGTGTACTTACAGTCTTACTCTTATACGCGCTCGTCAAACGTCATTTTGGCAAAGTGGCCGGGCTCATCTCAGCGCTGGCACTGGCAGTCACTCCCATCAGTGTCGTCACTGATCGCAATAACACGATTGATGGAACATTGGCACTGGTCCTTCTACTGGCCGCCTGGGCAGTAATTCACGCCGCAGAGACGGGCAAGTTGCGCTGGCTCTTATTAGCCGCGACATTCGTTGGCCTGGGATTCAATGTGAAGATGGCTGAGGCCTATCTGATCATACCTGCACTGGGCCTGACCTATCTGGTCTGCGCGCCGCGCAAGCTCTGGACAAAGATCTGGCACCTCGCGCTGGCTCTGATGATCACACTGCTTCTTTCGCTGGCATGGGTTGCGACCGTCAATATGATACCAGCAGCTCAGCGTCCTTATGTGGACTCGACACAGGATAATTCTGAGCTCAGCCTGGCCTTTGGCTATAATGGATTGAACCGTCTCCATATCGGAACAGGCAACACAGCCTCCAAACCTGCACCAGCCAGGCAAAATGCCTCCGGAACAGTTTCAGGGCACCTTAATAACCCAAATAACTCGGGAAATATAGGTATGGGCCGTTTCTTCCAAACAAACAGTATTGGACCCTTCTACCTCTTTGGCTCAAAGCTCGGGGGACAGATCTCCTGGCTCTTACCATTCGCCCTGCTGGCAATTGTGGCCCTGGCCTGGCAAAAACGCTTCGACTTTCCGGTGGATCGTCAACAACCAGTGCAGCATCCTACCGATGGACCAGAAAAGAAACGGTCCAGATACAGCTCGCTCCTCTTCATGCTA
The DNA here is from genome assembly GCF_057551105.1 of Dictyobacter sp. Z7_2. Classification (NCBI taxonomy): domain Bacteria; kingdom Bacillati; phylum Chloroflexota; class Ktedonobacteria; order Ktedonobacterales; family Dictyobacteraceae; genus Dictyobacter; species Dictyobacter sp. Z7_2. The sequence continues at coordinate 4,662,776 of NZ_BAAJPE010000002.1, read as the reverse complement.
CGCATGACACCTAATACACCTTCTGGTAATACACTGGGGCTTGTTCTATGGGGAGGTTGGCTACTCACAATGGCCTGTTTCTTCTCCATCAGCAGCACATTTCAGGTCTATTATATGACTGAAATGGCTCCTGGCTTAAGCGCTCTGGTCGGGATTGGCCTGGTAGTGATGTGGCGTGATTATCGCGGGGCAGACTGGCATGGCTGGTTATTGCCTATCGCGCTGGCTACAACAGCCCTGGTACAGATTTATATACTGGCTCATTATCCACACTTTACCCATCGACTCAGCATTCTCATCTGCATCGTAACCTTCATCTCAATTGGTATCTTAGTATACCTGCGCGTCAAGCAGATGCTCAAGATACACAAATATCAATACAACCTGAGCACCTTTATAGTCAGCCTTCAACTACTGATACTCCTGCTAGCTCCGACTATCTGGTCAGGTTACTCGGTCGTGCACAATTTTGAAGCTCCATTCCCGGTCGCTGGCCCCTCAAGCAAGCAAGCCAATACATTGACCTTCACAGGTTTGACAAATCTGCTGGGCATCAGCAAGACGCCGATCGTCAAGAAGTATATAAGAAGTTCCAGTGCCGTGGCCGGCGGGTTCACCTTCCTCATCTCCTACCTGACCGCCAACCAGGGGCACACCAAGTTTTTAGTGGCAACGCAAGGCGTAGGAGTTGCAGATACGATTATTCTATCCGTCAACAAGCCAGTCATGTCGGTTGGCGGCTTTAGTGGCAAAGATCCAATATTGACAATCGCCAATTTCGAGACCCTGGTCAAGCAGAATATTATTCGCTTCTACATGGTCACAAAAGGCCAGCCAACCACCTTATCTGGTTGGGTCAGTACTCACTGCACAGCAATACCGACGATGAAGTGGAATCACACCAAAACCAGCGGACTCAACCTGTTTGATTGTGCCTATCTCCACAGCTATCAGCCTGTGCCAAAGCATCCTGCGCCGAAGCATCCTGCACCGAAGCATCCTGCGCCGAAGTATCCTACCCCGAAGCAGCCTGCGCCTCATAAAAAGACACAAACGCCTACCTACAAGTAGAGATAGGTTACAACTCAAGCAACTTGCTTCCTGTAGAAATCTACAGGAAGCGCTCGTACCATCCAACAGTGCGACGCTGGCGATCGAGGCGCTGCTGCGGGGTGCCGACTCCCGGCCAATCCATCAGATGGCTGGTGTTGTGATAACCGACAAGTTCAACCACCTTTTTGCGACTCCGCAGGGCAACGAAGAACTGCTGCGATTCGCTGAATGGACATCGTAAGTCATTTTCGGCGTGGAGCAGCAGCAGTGGCGTCCGGACGCTATCGACATATGTGAGAGCAGAGCGAGTTTGCGGCTGTGTACTCTTATCCATGGAGAAGCCAAACCAGATACTCTGATCGGAGAGCAGGGCCGCGCTGGCAATTGAGCTGATACCGTTGCGACTGACAGCAGCTTTGAAACGCTCTGGCTGCTGCGTGATGGCAAAGTTTGTCATATACCCACCATAGCTGAGTCCCTCGATACCGAGCCGATGACCATCGACAGGCTCCGTAGCAATCACATGATCGAGGCCAGTTAATAGATCCTGCAAGTCATCCCCGCCCCAGTCATTGAGGACACGCCGACAAAAAGCTTCTCCATAACCTGCGCTACCACGCGGATTGGCTGCAAGGATCGCATAACCTCGGCCAGTCAAGACCTGGAATTCATGCACATAGCTATCGCCCCAGGCCAGCGAAGGTCCACCATGCACCATGAGGATCAATGGTGCTTTGACACCTTCGGGCAACTGCGGCAGATAGAGCCAGCCATCGATCTCCAATCCGTCAAAGCTCTGCCAGACAATACGCTTGGGACGCGTCAAGCGATGGCTTTGTAGAATGGCATCGTTGATTCTGGTGAGCTTACGCTGCTGCTTGCCATGACTATCCATGCACCAGATATCGCCGGGAGTAAACCAATCGGCGCGTACCGCAGCGATCGCCTGCCCATTGCGACTCAGTCGGGGACTGAGATAGCGTCCGTTGCCGCTGGTGAGCTTTTCACTGCGCTGCGTTGGCAGATCCAGCCGGTAGAGATGGATCTGACCTCGCTCCTGAACCGGGACCAGCAATGCCTGGCTGTCGGGATACCATTCTGGAGGCGCGACATATTCATCGCGTAGTTCATCAATGATCATGGTCTGACAGGTCAAGGTATCAGCGGCAGTCACAGCCAGCCGAGGCTGCGCCGGACCATGCGCATCGACAAGCCAGGGCGAGACATTGCTGGTTTCGCTCTGATCGGCGCAATAGAGATAGGCAATCTGACGACCATCGGGTGACCAGGAAGGCATCTGAGCCAGCCCTTCGGCAGGAGTCAGGCGGCGCATCTGTCCAGTTGAGAGCGTCAGAACCCAGAGCGCCATGCTCACGGTCAGATCAGGATCCCCACGGCGATTCGCGCAGAAGACGATCTCCTGTCCATCGGGCGACCAGCAGGATTGGACCAGATCAACCGGCTCGGACGTCAGGCGCATGGCATTTCCGCTCAGCGGGATCAGCCAGAGTTGGAGATGGCGTCCATGATTATATCCAGCACCATCCCATTGCGTGCCGAGCCGCGTATACGTAGTCGTCAAGCGCTCAGCAGCCCCATCCGACAGATCATCTTGAGGACTCCAGGGACTATGTGCCAGCAAGATCTGTCCATCAGGATGCCAGCTATATTCCGTTACTCCATAGCGCAGGCTCGATGCACTCAGCGGACGAGCTTCTCCTCCATTGAGCGTCAAGAGATAGAGCTGGGGAACTCCGGTACGATCGCTCAAGAAGGCCAGGGATTGCCCATCAGGTGACCAGCGCGGCTTCATATCATGAGCGGTCCCGCTGGTGAGTTGGCGCGGAACCACCGTCTTACTGCCTGTGCTCTCAACCAGCCAGATAGCACTACGTGTTGTATCCTCATCGCCGTCGCTCTCAAGGATCGTATAGGCGATCAAGCTACCATCTGGAGAGATCTGCGGATCAGAGGCGATCCGTAACGAGATCAAATCAGAAAAATCCATCGGAGGAATCACGGGCAGCACAACCGCTCCTGGTGCACCAATCGCCTGCTCGTGAGGCACGGGAGGTGTCTGCTCCAGAGGCACCTGAATGGTCGCCGCCTGCGCAGCAGGAAAAGCCAATGGGGAGGAGTCGACCTCTAATGGCATCGGCTCAATGGAATCAGTATCAGTATCGGTATGAGTAGGGGTATCAGTATCAGGCGTCTGAGCCGGCGGAATCTGCTCGCTCGCTGAAGATGAGAGCGTATCGGCACTGTCCACATGGACAGATGCCACCTCTAACTCATCAGTCGATGGATCCTCAGTCTCAGCAGGCCCATGCGCCGGGGAGGATTCCGCTGGCGGTCCGGCAGTATCTGGAGCCTGTGCCGTTGAATCTTCATCCTGCTCCACAGGCTGTGGCTGTTGCGTCGTCGGATCTTCATTTTCGAGCGTGCTCATACAAAAAAATCCCTTCAGTGCGTACTATAAAAAAAATCAGCGTAATTGATCGCCTATTGAATAATACGTCCCATGCAGCGCAGAAGTTCTACCAAAGAATTATTCTTGTCCTCTCGTAACCAGATCCTGCGTGATGGTACGACGCTTGCGCGGATTAGAGAGCACAAGTGCCGTGGTAGGAGAGCCATATTGTGTAATCCCATCGATGATACTCTCCAAATGATCAACCGACGTTGCAGCGACAGTCACAATCACCGCATCGCTGCCAGTCACGCGATAACACTCCGTCACCTCAGGAATCGCATTCACCTCAGCGGCAGTCCGGCTACAATTCTGTCCAGGAATACTCCCCAGGCGAATCACAGCCGTCACCGGCAGTCCTAACGCCGCCATATTCACCTCGGCATGATAGCCCCTGATTAAACCCGATTCCTCCATCCGACGCATGCGCTCAGCCACAGCAGGCGAGGACAATCCTACCCGCAAGCCCAACTCGCTATAAGAGAGGCGAGCATTATCCTGTAACTCCTCTAGTAGACGCCATCCAGTCTCATCAAGCAATTTATCGATTTCTAAAGTTTGCATAGCGGTTCCCCTTTATTTTGTAAGTCAAATCATCCAAACACTTTGCTTTTTCCAGGTATTATAGCATGAAACAAGGTATAATAGAAATATCAAATCGATGCATATCAATCACAGCAGCACACAAAGCATCAGGAGGTGCACAATGTTATTCGCAATTTTTATTCTCCTATTGTTTATCATTCTTGCAGTGGCCGCCGCACGTTGGGGGCAGGATACCCGCGATAGCTCACATTCTATGAAGGTGAGTAATCATAAACATCATGCCATTATCTAAGCGTCGTCAGTTCTATCCATGAGCGCCCATCCCGAAGAAAGATCCTCGAGGTGGGCGCTCATTGCATGCCCAAAATCATTTGCATAGACAATAGAACGATTCTTTACGAGAAATTTAGCTATGTAATCCGAAAGGATGAACCCTTGCACTTGGCGCATACGCCAGCCAACGTAGCGCCGTGGTCTTGTGCCCGGCGGCCTCGTGACGTATGATCCGTCTCTTTTTGCCATCCAATGCGGCAAGATGAGACGCAAGATTGGTAATGGGAACGTTTCCGTACGTGAACTGGCCGCCGGGCACAAGACCACAATACTTCTCAGTTAGGCAAAGAAAAATATCCTAGAGAGATAGAAAAAGAAGTTCTTTTCTGGCACACTCTTTTTATACCGATATTCCAGTCGCCAGAAAGGAACTTCTTCATGTATAGTTTACGCCATATTGAGGCTCAAGACAAATTGAGTGACCAGCTCAACGGACATCTGTTGCTGTCCTTCTTCCCGCAAGAGATCCTCGATACGTGCTTTGCATCTTTGCTCCCAGCCAAGCAACGCCGCACACGCGTCTTTACTCGAACCCTGTTCTTCCTTCAACTGCTCATGAACGGGCTCTGCCCCGACGAGTCTCAGCACCGGGTGTGGCATGCACTGGCCCATCCCTTTGCCTTGCTGCATCCATCAGAGATCTTCCCATCCCTCTCGACGGGAACGATCAGCTATCAACGGGAACGCTTTGATGCGGACATCCTCCATCGCGTCATGATCGCGTGCTGTCGCCCGCGAGCCCATTGCAGCCGTCACCCCGCCTCCTTTTATCGAGGGCATCGTCTGGTAGCTCTTGATGGGACCAAGTTCAATGTGCCTGATACGGCGGCCAACGTCGAAGCGTTTGGGCGTTCCTCCAACCAGCATGGTGAGGGTCCCTATCCCCAAATTCAAGCGGTGGCACTCATAGAATGTGGAAGTCGTTGCGTGCTTGATGTGGTTCTGGGAACGCACGCGCAGGCCGAGATCCATGCCTTGCCCAAGCTCTTTCCCCACGTGAGATCCGACATGCTCATTCTGGGGGATTGTGGCTTTTTCAGCAGTTGGTTTTTTGAACACGTGCAGGATACGCTCAACGCCCAGGTGATATGTGCACTGAGCAGCACCGTGGGACGTCGCGTCGAGAAACGTCTCAGCGATGGAAGTTATCTGACCACCGTCACCCCCAATCGTCGTGCGAGCAACCATCAGGGGACACGCCCCGTTACGATCCGTGTGATCGAGTATGTGATGACAGATGCCAGATTTGGCACGCCCGGACGATGCTATCGACTGGCAACGACGCTGCTGGATGAACAGGTTTACCCTGCCAGTGAACTCATCGAGATCTACCGTGAACGCTGGGAAGTGGAGACGATGTTGAAAGAAATCAAATCGTCCTTGCGAGAGCAGATCAACGTGCTGCGCTCACGAACGCCTGAGGGGGTAAAGCAAGAGGTGTACGCCCTTTTCCTGGCTCACTATGCGGTGAGCGCGGTGAAATGGGAGGCAGCCGCTCAGCGACAGGTCGATGCGGATCAGATCAGCTTTACGCAGACCAAGCATGCACTCAAAGAAGCAATCAGAGAGAGTCTTCTGGCTGATCCCTCGTGTCAAAGCTGGCTGCTGGACCGCCTCATCCGACACGTGTCCATGCTCACGCTCTTGCCCGCACAGCGTGTCCGCATGAACCGACGGGAGCTCAAGCTGTATTACCAGAAATGGCATCGAAAAAAGCGGGACGTCCCTCCCTATGCGACCTTTGCTCCAGGAGAAAGCTTCCTCGATTTTGTGAAGATCTGGGAGCGACCAGAGGGGGTGGATCCACGTGAACAGGAGTGGAAGAGCAAAAAGCCCTCCCCACCCCAGGAGGTCATCGCATGAGATCCGTTTTCTGACCATCACAATGGTGAACAACAGAAGAAAAGAAACATGTTTAACTGAGAAGTATTGGGCACAAGACCACGGCGCTACTACTCTGTCAAAAGTCATCACGCCGATGCGGTATCGGTGATGTGTGTCCCAAAACAGCTCCGGAAGGCGATGGAGTGAGAGGCTCACCGACGTAGCGGCGCGGCTCCGCCGTGCTGTCTGTGACTCGTTCGACCACGCTCCCCATAGGGTTCCATTGCGTGATCTTTCCACCGTGGATCGTCTCGTCTGCGTTGCTTTCAGATGCGCATGGGACGTGTTCGTGCGTCGAGTGACAGCACGGCGGAGCCGCGCCGCTACGTCGGCGAGCTTGAGTGCCTGGTTCAAGGAGCCATCCTCCTTTGCCACGCAACGTCCTTCTGTGTCTTGACTGAGTACTACGTTGGCGAGCTTGGATGCCAGGCACGTCGCGATCAAGCGAATTGCGAGCAGGTCATTGCTCGCTGGTCACACGACGTTTCGATGACCGTTGACAGAGCGCTACTCTACGTCAATGGCGTCGAGGCCACCGTAGATGGTATACCAGGGTTGGGCACAGGCGCTCAGGGTTTGATTGAGGGATTGCACGTTTTTGACGCCTTGATCGAGCAGCCAGGCTTCAAGAGCGTCCTCGCCATCGTGCACGTAGACAGGGATGCCTCCCTTCCAGGTAGCGCGTCCGCAGAGAACGCCACTAAAGGGAACACCTGCTTCGGCGGCCAGCTCTAGCGTTTCGCGAAAGACGATGTCATCAACGCCGCCGCTCAGGTAGATAAAGGGGAGCTTCGACGCCTGGGCCGCGGCTTGAAAGTGCTCTTTGGCTGCCTGTCGATCATACGCGACGTCGCCGCCCTGATAGGCTCGACTGCCGCTCAGATACGTGACGTTAATCGGCACTTCAACCTTGAGCATGTCGATGCCATAGCGGGGCTTAGAAAATTCTTCGATGGTCTGACGCACGTATGTTGGTTTTAAGCGTGCGAAGTCCAGACTCTGCTCCTGATAGAGATTGTCATAGGCGAGAGGCTCTAAGAAGAAGGGAACGTCGAGCGCCTGACACTCTGCGCCGACGCGTTCGATGAGCGCCTGTTTCGTATCATTAATCGATCCCTCGTCGGACGGATTGTAGTAGAGGAGCACTTTGACGACGTTTGTCCCCGCTTCAACCAGGCGACGAGCACTCCAATGGGGTAGTAAGTGCGGCAGGCGTCCTGGCACAGCGGGATCATAGCCAGTCTCTTCGTAGGAGATCAAAGCACCACTCCCTTTGGCTCGCTCCTCAAGGGCGGGCAGGCCATACTCGGGATCAAGCAGAATCGCGCTGGCATGCTGCGTCAAAATCTGAGCAACTTTGCGCTTGAACGTCGAGATGACTTCGGGCGTGCCACGTCCTGGCGCGAGCTTCTCGATGCTTTTCTTTAGCGAACTGCGCTGATCCATGGCGACGGCGGCGATAATGCCTCGCTCGTTGGCGCAGGCCTGGATATTCTCAAATTTGCCTCGGGTCATCTGTATCATTTTCACAACAAACTTTCTTTTTCAGCACGGAGTCTCAAACAATCAAACAGAGAAACGTATAGATATGCAGTGATTTCAATCACCTATTTTCATGACCTGAACGGTCTGCAATAGCCTCTCGACGCTGGAGAGCTCCAGGCGTCCAGCGCCGATCAGCAAGGTGTTTGCGGCACCGGCCGCAACCCCTAAACGCGTCGCTTGCGCCAGGGATTGTCCACGAGTCAGGCCCGCGACGATGCCTGCCAGCAAGCAATCGCCGCTCCCGGTCGCGCAGACAACGTCGACGTGTGGCGACGTCCAGCCAAAGGAGTGTCCATCCTGGGAGCGTCCAACCACGCCGCTCGCTCCCAATGAGATCACGACGGCTTGCGCACCGCGCTGCTGGAGCTCGTGAGCGGCATCCAACGCCTGAGCAGGCGTGCCGATATCCCATCCCAGGAGCTCGCCCGCCTCAAATTGATTGATTTTCAGCAAGGCTGGCTGCAAGGCCAGGATGCCTGCAACTTGAGGTCCATGCGTATCCAGCAAGACGGGCACGGCCACCCGATTGGCTTGCTGGATGAGTGCAGACAGGCCGTCAGATGGAGTTCCGGGAGGAAAGCTCCCACAAATAATCAGCATGTCGGCGTGCTCGCTGGCCGCTCCGACACGTCTGACGAGGGCCGACCATTCGTCGCCGCTCAGAGGAGATCCTTGCTCATAGATTTCGGTCAGCCGATAATCCTCTTGCGGATCAATCACAGTCAGGCAGGTACGCAGTTCCGAGGCCACGGGCTGCGGGTCAACGGCTATGCCCTCCTGCGCTGCTAAGGCCAGCAATTGCTGTCCCGTGTAGCCACCGATAGGTCCAATCACCTGCGCCGACTCACCAAGCGTCTGGAGAGCACGGGCACAATTAAAGCCCTTGCCTCCAGCCAATGTGAGCACCTCTTTGGCCCGATGGATCTGTCCGACGCGAAATCCTGGCAAGACAATAGTTTTATCCAATGCGGGATTGGGAACAACCGAGATGATCATAACGCTACTGCTCCAGGACGATCACAGCCGTTAGATTGTGCGGTTGATCAGGATTCTGTCCATTGCTGCGCGCACGATAATATCCCAGCATCTGCAGCATCGGCAGATAGAGCACTCCACGCTGCGTTTCGGGCAGGCCCGAGTTAATTACCACCTGATAGTCGCTCTCGGTCTCGCTGACGGCTTGATCGGCGATGATCAATACATGCGCCCCCAGGGCACGCATCTCGCGCACGACGGCCAATTCATAGTCACGAGCGCTATCTGAGAGCAAAGCCACAATCAAAGTATGCTCATTCACCATCGACATCGGACCGTGTCGAAACTCCATGAAGTGGAACGCCTCCGAGATGGACAGAGACATCTCTTTCATCTTGAGATTCGCTTCCGAGGCCAGTCCATATTGCAGGCCAGAGCCAAGAAAATAGAAACGCTCAAACTGTCGATCTCGTCCTAACTGCTCCGCCAGACTGTGATAGGTCGCGATCAAACGCTCGCCCAGTGCCGGTAGCGCTTGCATGGCTTGAAGTTGTCCCTCATGAGCGAGCGCTGCCGCCGCCTGCGAGGCCACCAGCATCGCACTAAATGAGCGCGTCTGCACCACACTCTCCTCCTGTCCGGCGGTGACCACCAGAGCGAGATCGCTCAGCGCAACCAGTTCTGACTCGGGATAACATCCTACCGTGACAACCTCTTGCTCAGGATAGCTTTGCTGGAAGGCAGCTGCCGCTCGGATGGTCTCGGTCGTGTGACCTGAGCGCGAGATGGTAAATAAAAGCGGTCGGCTGCCAGGAGAGAGCACGGTCTCAGGAAATAAGAGTAGTTCCGAGGCTGGCACCGGACGCGCTCGCACGCCAAGCTGTTGCTGAAGCAATGGGGCAACGGCCTGCGAAAGATAATGGGTTGAGCCACAACCAGTCACAATAATCTCGGAAAACTGTCCGGAGACCCAGAGCGCCTTGATTAGATCCCGCTTTGCCTCAACCTCAGCCAGAGCCGCCCGCCAGGCCTCTGGCTGCGTGAGGATCTCATAAAGTGTATGCGTCTCGTAACCCTCAGGAATCGCCACAGTCGCTTCATCAATACCCATGATAGAAATCTCCTTATGATCTCAATGCACATTAGAGCAATCTTACGCGTAGCTATGTGCCGCCCGATGAACAACATTTCCGCCCACCAGCGTCGCTTGAACCTGGATATCTCGATCCCATACCACCAGATCAGCCCGATAGCCAGGAGCCAGATGACCAATCGTACGATCCAGTCCCAGGGATTGGGCAGGCGCGCTGGTCGCCATCGGGAGAACATCGAGAAATGATAGGTTCGTTGCTTTCATCATATTGCGCACCGCCTGATCCATAGTCAGCACGCTGCCCGCCAGACTATGACTGGCTCCGTGTGTCAGATGTACCGCTCCATGCTCAAGCGTCACCACCTGTCCACCCAGATCATACTGACCATCGGGAAGGCCGGTGGCACGCATAGCATCAGTGATCAGGATCGTACGCCCGACTCCTTTGGCCCGCAGCAGGATCTTAAGCACCGCCGGATGCACGTGGATCAGGTCGGCGATGACTTGCGCATAGATCTCATCGCAGCTCAAAATAGCTCCGACCGTCCCCGGATCGCGATGATGCAGGCCTGTCATGCCATTGAATGTATGGCAGGCCTGCGTCAAACCATATCCGACCGCCATCATAACGTCTTCATAGGTCGCAGCCGAATGCCCTACCGCAACCCTGGTGCCACGAGCCACGGCATAGCGTAACAGCTCCAGATTGGCCGCGATCTCGGGCGCAAGGCTGATCAGAGCGATCGTGCCATCCGCAAAGAGTGGCTCGTATTCAAGTGCGTCAGCCGGATGAATATGCTCGACCGGTTGGGCTCCCGGGTGCGCGGTGCTGATGTATGGCCCTTCGAGATGAGCTCCTAGAATACGTGCGCCATCCTGTCCATGCTGCTGGCAGTAGCCAATATTTTTTACGGCGGCCAGCAGTTTTTGCTGACTGGCCGCCATCGTCGTCGGCAAGAAGCTCGTGACGCCATGCGCCGCCACAAACGTCGCGATGCCTGCCAGCGCCTGCGGAGTAGCATCCATTGTGTCGTAGCCATTGCCGCCATGGATATGCACATCGATCAGGCCAGGTGAAACCAGCAATCCCCGAGCATCGACGACCTCGGCATCGGCAGGCACCGTATTGCCAGGGCGTATATCCTTGATATAACCATCCTTCATCAAGAGCATGCGCCCTTCAAGAATTTGACTATCGGAAACGATACGACCATTGATCAATGCGAGTAAGCTCATAATTCCACCCCTCTACTGAGCAGCGACCAGGGCCGCCGCCCCTACTATACCAGCATCCCGTTGTAGACCAGTGACACGAATAGCAGCGGCATCCAGCATGACACGAAAAACGGGAGACTGGACCCTCCAGCGCTCGATACCGGCGCGGATGGCCGCCAGCAACGGACTCTGCTCGCTGGCCAATCCACCGCCGATGACGACAAGTTGCGGATCATAACTCATGACCAACATGTAGATGCCATAGGCCAATTGAGCTCCCGCATCCTGCAAGATCTGGAGGGCCAGCGCATCATTGTGAGCGGCAGCCTCAAAGACATGCTCAGAGCGTAAGCTATCCACTTGATATTCCTGCAAACGCGAGGACTTACCACTCTGGAGCGCTCGCGCAGCCGCCTGTGCCAGCGCAGGACCAGCCGCCAGAGCCTCCAGACATCCCCGAGCTCCACAGCGACAGAGAGGTCCAGTGAGATCAAATACCGCATGCCCGATCTCGCCAGCCATGCCATGAGCACCACGATAAAGGCGTCCATGCAGGATCGCCCGCGCAGCGATCCCCGTCCCCAGGCTCAGATAGAGCATATGCTCCTGACCTCTGCCGACACCGTAGATACTCTCTCCCAGCGCGGCAGCACTCACGTCGTTCTCGATCCAGCAAGGCAGAGACAGCTCCCGCTCAAGCCAATCGCGCACTGGCACATCCCGCCAGCCAAGATTGACCGCCAGCAGACATATCCCATTCACAGGATCGATCATGCCCGGAATCCCTAAACCAATCGCACTGATGCGTTCCGCATCGCTTCCCACCTCGCGGATCACGCGTCGAACGCATTCCGCAATCGAGCGTAGCGTGCTCTCTGACGAGCTCGTATCGGTCGGCAGCACCACACGCCCCAAGACATTCCCTTGCTTGTCCACCACGCCGGCAGCAATCTTCGTCCCCCCCACATCGACACCAACCACCAGAGCGTCATCAGACGGAGCGCGCTCATCAAGCATCTTTTCTTCCCCCCTTCAAAAGAAACTGGCTAGACAGAACATCAAACATGGACACCACGATGCTCACGTCGCGCCTGCTCGGCGGCGAAAACGGTCAGATGCGTCTCCAGCGCTTCTTTCGGACCGGAGAGGATACCCGATGGGTCTCGTTGTGCCACGGCGGTCACAAAGCTTCTCATCAAGGCATAATCGCCGCCCGAATGTCCGCTATCGGATTGCTCGACCTCAAAGGTTTCAGTGGTCTCGGTCAGGAAATCGTAGTGGACAATCTTCTCACCGTTGCCGCGCAGCTCGCCCCGTGTACCAAAGATAATCGTCTCGCGGTCACGTGTCTCGCTGGTGGCAACCATCGTGAAAGAAGCAGTCGCGCCGCTTTCATACTCCAGATTCACGACTTGATGATCCACGACGTCGTTATCACATTCGTAGACACAGCGTCCGTAGGGACCAGTACGGAGCGCCTCCTCAACGCCCGCCTCCGTGAAGTTGGTAGTGATCACATCAAGCGGCCAACCAGTATCTCCCTGGCTCAGGCGCTTCTGATAAAAGCGTTTGGCCGAGTAGGGACAGGATGACTCATAGGCACAATCCAGACAACGCGTCGCTTCACCTGCCTCGATGGGTTTGCGCTCCTTTTTAAAGTGCATCAGTGATCCCGCTGATGCGACCTGCACGCAGCGCTCGCCGATGATGTAGCGAAGCCAATCGATGTCATGACAGGATTTTGCGAGCAGCATAAAGGATGATTGAGCCTCGTTGCGCCAGTTGCCACGGACAAATGAGTGTGCATAATGCCAGAAGCCAACTGGCTCCAGATGCTGAACGCTCACGATATCTCCGATCAGGCCAGAGGAGACTAATCCTTTGAGGCGCTGCGTGTAGCTGGTATAGCGCATCACGTGGCCGACCGCAAAGATGCTTTGAGCGGCTATAACGGCATCGACAATACTCTTGCAGCTTTCTGGATCAGGTGCTATCGGCTTCTCAAGCAGGATGTCGTACCCCTTTTCAGCAAAGGCCACTGCCGGATCACGATGCAGCACATCGGGAGTGGCAATCACCACGGCATCGGCGAATTTTGGTCGCTGCGCCAGATCCTGCCAGGCGGTGACCACATTGTCGGCAGCAATCTGATGGGCGGTCGCCAGTTGAACGCGGAAGAACTCACGCGGGTCCGCGACACCAACCACCTTCACCTCATCTGGATACTTCAACGCATAGCTCGCATACATCTTCCCGCGACTGCCGGCCCCAATGATCAAAACTGTTACAGGCTTCATCTTTTCTCAATCCTTTCCAGAAATCATGCATTTCCACAACACACATGCTAACGACTCATCCATCCACGTGCAAGATCACACGTAGCATCATCCCTTCGTTCCCGTGATAGCAATCCCCTCAATAAAATGCCGTTGGAAGAAGATAAACATCAGGAGCATCGGCCACGATGCGAGAACGGCTCCCGCCATAATAGTTGGGAAGTCGGTACCATGCTCTCCTTGTAGGCTAGCCAGTCCGACCGCCAATGTCAACTTATCGGTTGAGTCGTTGACGACCAGCGGCCAGATCAGATCGTTCCAGGACCACAGGATCGTCAGGATGGCGAGAGCGATCATGGCCGACTTGGCCAACGGCAGAATCACATGCCAGTAGATCTGCAAGTGATTAGCACCATCCAGGCGGGCAGCCTCATCAAGCTCGACGGGAAGCCCCATAAAGAATTGACGCAACAAGAAGGTCCCAAATGAACTAAACAATCCCGGCACGATCAGAGCCTGGAGCGAGTTCAACCAGTGCAGATCACGCATGATCAGATATTGTGGGATCAGAAACACGTAGCTGGGAACCATCAAAACCGAGAGCACCAGCAGAAAGAGAATATTACGACCCGGAAACTCGATCCGCCCAAAGGCATAGGCAGCCAGCGAGCAGAAAAGCAACTGGCCCAGAGTCCGACCGACAGTCATCACGATCGTGTTGAAATAAAAGGTCAGGAATGGAAGCGTGGAGAGCACATTCGCGTAGTTGCTCCACCTCAATGCCGCCGGAAAAAAGATCAGTGGCACATGTGTCGCCTCAGTCAGTGTCTTCACGGAAGTCAATACCATCCAGACGAACGGCACCACAAAAAATAAAGCTCCAATGATCAGGAGAAGATGGATTCCCCACGTCGCTTTCACTGGCGTTCTTCTTACCGGCTTGCGTATCGTTTGACCAATCATAGTATCGCTCCTTGATACACCACCCGTAGCGTCGCACGCTTGCGTGCGATGTCCCAGTAGCTCGTACGAGCCAGATGGATCTCGGCGAGCCACGTACGCCGAGTGGGACATCGCACGCGAGTGTACGTCGCACGGTTAGTTATAATGCACCCAGCGCCTCTGCAATCTGAGCTGGACAATGGTGACAACCAGGATAATCACAAACAACAGGACGGCAATCGCGGATGCGTATCCTTTGTCGCCGACGATAAATGCATGATTATAGAAGAGATAGACAATCGTCTGCGCCTCCTGTTGCGCGGGACTATTTTGACCGATCATCAGATAGACCAGATCAAAGATCTGAAATGCGCCAATCAGCGAGGTCACGGTGACAAAAAAGATGGTTGGGCTTAAGAGCGGCAGGCTAATTTGAAAGAACCTCCTGACTGGTCCGGCCCCATCGATGGAAGCGGCCTCCAGATAGGTAGAGGGTATACCCTGCAAGCCGGCCAGAAAGAGCACCATATTGTTGCCGACGGCTCCCCAGATGGATACCAGAATGATGGCATACAGGGCAGTATGTGGATCGGTCAGCCAGCCTGGTCCCTGAATATGGAAGAACTTCAAAAAATAGTTGATCAAACCATAATCGCCGTTATAGAGCCAGCGCCAGATCACAGCAATCGCGGCGGGCATCGTCACAACGGGCAGAAAATAGAGCGTCCGATAGACGCCAACCCCGCGTATCTTCTGATTGAGCAGCACCGCGGCAAAGAGCGAGACGGAGACACCACCCACCACCGATAAAATCGTGTAGATGAAGGTATTCCATAACGCCTGCCTCAGATCTGAATCGGTGAGCATCTGCTGATAATTAGTCAGGCCAGACCATTTATAACCGCCAAAGAAGCCCCAGCTTGTAAAGCTGAAGTAGAACGTCTGGATCACCGGCCAGAGATAGAAGATAAGCAGGCCGATCATCAAAGGAGCAATCAGTCCATACGCCCAGAGAGCATCTTTCTGCTTCATACTTAGCCGGGGGCGTGGCCGCCTCTTTCTGATCTCAAGAGCTTTAGCATGAGAAGGATTCATCAACTCTATTTTTGCTGTCCCCAAATGGTACCTCCAAATCATTCCTGACGATGCTTTCACAATGGAATACAATCTAACAGGTACTCTCTACCTGCCTGTTTACCTAAACGAGCAGGTAGAAAATATAGATACCTTCTCCTTATTCTTTCGCTAGCAGAGCATTCATCTGCGTTGCCAGCTCTTTCGTACCGGCCTCCATCGTCATCTGTCCCGACCAGACCTTTGTCAGAATCGTCGTCTCCACTGTCTGCCA
The DNA here is from genome assembly GCF_057551105.1 of Dictyobacter sp. Z7_2. Taxonomy (NCBI): domain Bacteria; kingdom Bacillati; phylum Chloroflexota; class Ktedonobacteria; order Ktedonobacterales; family Dictyobacteraceae; genus Dictyobacter; species Dictyobacter sp. Z7_2. The sequence continues at coordinate 4,647,096 of NZ_BAAJPE010000002.1, read as the reverse complement.
GGCGGCTGTGTTCTTGGAGACTGGATAGGGCACGGCGTAGGATAGTTCATCGAGGAACGACTGAAGGTGATACTGTGGATAAGCCTTCACCCAGGTATCCTGAGTTCCATTGTACGCGGGAATGACGGCACCAGAAGAGGCTTCGGTATCGGCGGCTTCCTTAGAGCCCAGGTACTTGACAAAAGCCCAGGCTTGCGTCGCATGAGGGGTATTGGCAGAAATTACGTTGCCCAGTCCGTGAATGACGGTAGCGCGTACTTTGCCCTGTGGCAAGACTGACACATCCGCATTGGTCTTGGTGTAGGTATTCGAATTGAACTCGACCGCATCCCAGGAGCCGCCATACATCATCGCGACTTTGCCTGACTCAAAGAGGGTGAGCGGTGTCGTATCGGTCATCTGTGCCTGCGTGGGCGAATACTTTTTCTCGATCAGATTGACCCAGTACTGGAGGCCGCCAATGGTGGCCGCCGAGTCATAGCCCGACTTCTTCTCGTCGCTGGAAATAACGGTCCCACCATTCTGAGGAATCGTGTCATAAAAACCTTCCTGATTGGACATCGGAGCCGCGATCCCCCAGACACCCTTTGAGGCGTTCGTCAGCTTCTTTGCCGCATCTTCGGTCGTCTGCCAGGTCCAGGTGGAGTCGGGGACGCTCACACCAGCCGCCTTAAAGAGCGTCTTGTTATACCAGAGTCCGACAGTATCAAAGTCTTTGGGGAGAGCGTAATGCTTGCCATTGTAGCTGTACAGGTTGACAAGCGAGGCCGGATAATTGCTCATGCTCACATTATCAGCCTTGATATTATCATCGAGGGGAGCGATCACGCCATTAGAAGCGTACGTCTGAAAATTGGGGCCATTCATCCAGAAGACATCATCCAGGCTCCCACCAGTAGCAGCCGTCTGCAACTTGGTCCAGTAGGCCTCCCAGGGCGTCACATCGATCGTGACTTTGATGTGGGGATTCTTTTTCTCGAAATCGTTGACGATAGTCTGCAAGGCGGGCTTCTGATTTTTGTCCCAGATCATATACGTCAGCGTCACATTGCTATCCGAGGAGGAGGAGGAGCCACTACTACCGCAGGCGCTTAGAACAATTGCGAGCAACACGACAATGCAGCTCAGGGAAAAGAGTTTTTTCATACGATACATACTCCTTTGGCCTTGACACGATTGATATTGTGCGTGATACTCTCGCCGATCCAGTTCCAGCCAGCGCGTCAGCACAAAAGCACAGAGAATCACCCAGGTCTTCTTCCTCTATCAAAGCTAAGATAGCTCGCCCGGCAGGGCAGGCGCTGAAAACGTCTGAAAGAGCAGCCCGAATAATTATAAGTAGAGACAAAAATACAGTTCATCGTAGAAGAAGCGCATCCGCACACTGACACGCTCGCTAAATAAAAAAAAAGTTTGAATCCTTCAAAATTGATCAATCAAACGATCATCGTTTCCAGGAATATACCATCGAAATTGATCAATGTCAAGCTCAATCCGTCACAATCGATCACAATTTGACAGAAACGGTCAAAAAAGCTATAATTTTGTCACAATCGATCATGCAAATAGTTGGCAAAGAGGTCAAGGAAGCAAAGCATCGCGCTAAAGATGCTCTTCACATATTCCAGCCAATGGCTCTCGCAGAAACAACCAGGCGTACCGAGCTATGGTTACACCATCTGGATAACGCGGGAATCGAGATATTTATAATCTATGTGACTTTTCAACATAGAGCTAAAGATACTATTGAAGTTTTCATGAAGCTAGTGTAATCTTTAGTTGAAAATTCAGCACAGGCTTATGCGCTTGGCGGAGGGTGAATGCAACTAACAACTGAGAGACTCCAGGAAATTGAGCATATAGTTAAGAAGCGGCAACATATTCGCGTCACGGAGCTCAGTGAGCTCTTAGAAGTCAGCGAACCGACAATCAGACGAGATCTCAAGAAACTCGAGTCCATGGGACGCGTACGCCGTGAGCATGGAGGAGTCAGCGTCGCCGAGAGAGCAGCGGCCGAGCCGCCTATCCTGCAACGTCTCACAGAATCGCTTGCCGAGAAGAACCGCATCGGACACGCCACCGCCGACCTGATCCACGATGGAGAAACGATCTTTCTCGGCTCGGGGACCACCACCCTGGAGGTCGCCCGCTACCTTGACGGCAAAAAGAACCTGACCGTCATCACCAACGCCCTCAACGTCGCGCATCAACTGGAGAGTAACGAAAACGTCACCCTGATCATCACCGGAGGAGTCGTCCGTCACTCGGAGCTCTCGATGATCGGACACATCGTCGAGCAGACCCTGAAAGATCTGCGGGCCGACAAAGCCATCATCTCCATGCGAGCCATCAGCATCCAGGAAGGGCTCACCAACATCGACCCGCTGGAGACCATCACCGACCGCATCATCATCCAATGCGCCCGAGAAGTCATCCTCGTCGCCGACCACACCAAATTCGGTAAAGCCGCCACAGGGATCGTCGCGCCGATTACCGCCGTCCAGCGCATCGTCACCGACCAGCAGACAGATCCCGAGATAGTCACGCAGATCCGCCTGCTGGGCATAGATGTCATTCAAGCATGAAGATTAACGATTAAAACGGCTCCTCCCCTCTCAGGCGAGGGAGCGGGCGCCATACGATCAGGCTGGCTGATTGTCTGCACTTTCGCGCGTCCATCCACCCTCCACGTGTGATACAGGCACATCGAAAGACCGCTCACGTTGGATCGATTCTCGGGTTGCATTACATCGGATAAAGTCGGATACAGCAACGCCATGTTGATGTGCATAGGCGGTTTGATAGCACGCGAGGCAGTTCGTCCTCATAGATAGTAGCTAATACAGCTATGTTTATCGCGTATGATGCTAATCCAGGGAAGGTTACATTTTATGGATACGCAGCTTGTGTTCGTCATTCTTATTATAGGCACAGTTGTTCTGCTCACACTCCTCTTTTTGCTGATCCGTCGCACGGTGGTCGCGACGACCGAAAGATTCTCCTGGCAACGAGATGTATGGCTGGAACACTATCTCTGGGTCAAAGAGAGTTCCAGGGATGGCTATCCTGAAGGATCTAGAAATCGGTATATGCGCAGCGATAATACCGCCAGAACACCAGTTATGCTCACCGCGACTATCTATGAAACGCCTCCTCGTCAACGGATCACTTATTTCTACGAGGTTCAGCGTTGGTTAGACAGTCGGGAACTCTCGTCTGCAGGCAATGAGCGAAGCAATGTCTATTGGCCGCCCTATACTCTCGACGATAGCCATCACGAGCGGGTTCGCAAGACGAAGGAAACGTATCTGGCATGCTTCCAGGACGCTAATGGACAAACGTATAAAAGCAAGCTACCTGAAAGCGAGTGGAGTGCTCTTGATGAACAGTCAACGTATCGACTAAGGGTCACGCTCTATGGAAAGGTCACGCGGATAGTGCCAGAAGCGCGCCAGGAACAGGCGGTTTCATAAAGATGAGAAGGTATAGCGTCCCGCTCGCAGGGCATTCAGGATCACAATCACATCAAAGCCTTCCTGCAACAGAGCGCCAGCGGGCGGACTAATAAAGCCAAAGGCGGCAAAGATCATCGCGACTACGCTCAATCCCATGCCAACCCAGATCCCCTGTCTGGCAACGCGCATCACATGATGTCCCAGGCGGACCGCTCGTACGACACGGAGGATATCGGTTGAAAGCAGAACGGTATCAGCGGCCGAGGCGGCAGCCGTTAAGCCTTGCGTCCCCAATGCCATGCCAACGCTAGCACTGGCCAGTGCAGGAGCATCATTGATGCCATCCCCCACCATCAGCACACGCTGTCCCTGCTGCTCAAGCTCTTTGACAACGCGTACCTTATCCTCCGGCAGGCAGCGTGCAATCACCCGATCCACCTGCGCGATCTTCCCAATCTGCTGCGCCACCACATCACCATCACCGGTCAGCAAGATGGTCTCCTTGATGCCTGCCGCACGCAGGTCCGCCGAGAGGAGTGCCAATTCTGGGCGTGGGACATCTTCAAGCACCAGGATACCTTCGACCTGTTTCTCCACAGCGATGAAGCTACAGATTTGTCCCAGTTCGACGCGCCTCTCACGCTCGGCGAGCAGGTCCGCCGGGACGATAATCTCCAGATGCTTCATGAATGTACGATTGCCCACCGCAACCTCCACATCCTCCATCGCATCTTGCGGCTCCTCCCCGTTACCGAGCAGCGGTACACGTCCATGCACGCCCTTGCCAAAGACCTCCTCGAAAGCGCTGGCGGAACTAAGAGATAACCCTCGCTCCAGAGCAGCCTCAACGACGGAACGTGCCAGAATATGGGCCGAAAGCTGCTCCACAGAGGCAGCGAAACGTAGCAATGCATTTTCATCATATGTGCTGGAACCGTGCTGCGTGGTAGCCGGAGCAGCGATCATCCCATCGTCGGTGGGCTCATGAGCTTGCGCCAGCACAATCGTCGTCACTTTGGGGACGCCCAAAGTGAGCGTACCTGTCTTGTCAAAGACGGCAACCGTCACTTCTCCCAGTTGCTCGATGGCTCCACCGCTCTTGATGATGATGCCGTTACGCGTCGCCAGATCGATGCCGGATATAATGGCTATCGGAGTCGCCAGGATTAAGGGACAGGGAGATGCTACGACAAGTACCGCCAGCGCATAGATGCTATCCCCCGAGAGAAACCAGGTCAGGCCAGCCAATCCCACTGTCAACAGGGTAAAGCCGACACTGTAACGATCGGCCAGACGATGAATCGGAGCCTTCTGCGTCTGAGCTTCCTCTACCAGATGTACAATCTGCGCATATTTACTCTCCGCGCTGCGTTTGCTGGCGCGAACGTTCAGAACACCATCCAGATCCACGCTCCCAGACAAAACAAGCATGCCAGGAGCTTTCCGCACAGGCACAGGCTCACCTGTCAGATCCGCCTCGCTCAGACTGGCCGAACCAGCAGTCACGACCCCATCAACCGGGATCAGTTCGCCTGGTTTGACCACGATCTCCATCCCAACCTCAACCTGATCGGCCAGGATGTTGATAAGCTCATCTCCGTGCCAGATATGCGCCACACGCGGAGCACGTTCCGCCAAAGCCGAGAGCGACGAACGTGCACGCGAGAGAGCATACACCTCCAATGCTTCACCCCCCGACAACATCAGGACCACAAGCGCACCCGCCAGATATTGTCCCAGCACTACCGACCCGGCAATCGCCAGAATGGCGATGATATCAACTCCCAACTCCCTGCGCCACAACTGCTGCACAGTTCTCCAGAGCAACGGAATCCCACCCAAAAGCACCACCAGAAGCAACGTCCAATTAGCCAGCACCCCGTACCTGGCCAGCCAGCATCCAAGGCTCACCAGCATCAATGCCACCGTCCCGCTCGGAATCGGATAGTCTTTCACGATCGACCCTAAGCGCCCGAGCCAACTCTGCGGCGGTCTATCAGGAGTTGCACTCACAGAGGTATGCTCGTCTTCAGGCATTGGTGATTGCGTAGCCGGAATCGTCAAAAGGTCCATACGTTGTTTATCTGGCATGATGTATCCCCCTCGTTTTGCCTCTTATCACCATCAAAATAGTTCAGCCATGATTATTTATCCTATTCTATTTTTTGCAAAATAGCGCTGTTATCAATTTATTCTACCCATAATACAAGTCTCTTACCCAGTATAGCTGACACATCGCACAAACTTATCTCAGCTGAGACCTGCGCCATCACAAAAAGGAGGCCATAAGCGATTGAAAGTGACAAATTCATCCGCAAATACATGACAGGTGAGGGCTATCCTGCATATCGAAGCTCGCACGTTAAGCCTCTCAAAAAAGTTTCAGGCTCCATCTTTTTACATGAAAGAAATAACACAAAATATGATTAGATATGTAAAATAGTACAGTTATCTGGACTACAGAGTAAGTCTTCTGTTATACTCATTCTGTAATTGCATACACAGGCCAAATTGCCCAAAAAGTAAGAGGGGCACTATTTTATCCACATTTTCTCTTTTTATCAAACACGCCACATTTCAGGAGAAGAGATGACACGTTTCCAGTACGCAATAGGCGCCTCGATACTGGTTAGTGTATTGGTGCTAGGCCTCATAGCCCTCAACACAAACCATCTTTTTCAGGCTCATGCAAGTGACGAGACAATCTCAGTCTGGCTCACTACACCCGATCAACAAAAGCTACTGGCCAAGCAGAGCGATCTCACCTTTGGGACAAGTAGCTCTGGTGGCAATACGATCACAATCGACGACGCAACCACCTATCAACAGATGTCAGGCTTCGGAGCCTCGATGACCGACTCCTCGGCCTATCTCATTTACAACAAGATGAGCGAGACCCAACGCACTACCCTGATGAACAATCTCTTCAACGCGAGCAGCGGCATTGGACTCGATTTTCTGCGCCAACCCATTGGAGCTTCCGATCTCGCGCTCAACGAATACACCTATGACGACGTTCCAGCAGGTCAGACAGATCCTACGCTGGCCCAATTTTCTATCCAACACGACGCCACCTATTTAATCCCGGTACTCAAGCAAGCCGTGCAGATCAATCCCCACATCACGATTATGGGAACGCCCTGGAGTCCACCCGCCTGGATGAAATCAAACGACCAGCTCGACAGCGGGGGAACGTTGAACAGCAGCGCGTATGCCGCCTATGCACAATATTTTGTCGATTACATCAAAGCCTATCAATCTCAAGGCATCCCTATTTACGGCATCTCGCCACAGAACGAGCCCTACAACAGCAACGCCATGCCAACCTTGAGCTTTCCTCCGGATGATGAGGCCACCTTTATCGCCAACAATCTGGGACCGGCATTAGAGCAAGCTGGACTCACGACCAAAATTATGGCCTTTGATCATAACTGGGATATTGCAGATTATCCAACCACCGTCTTGAATAATGCGACCGCCAAAAATTATACGGCGGCCACCGCCTGGCACTGCTATGGCGGTGATGCAAGCGCGATGACGACCTTCCACAACGCCTTTCCAACCAAGGATATCTATGAGACAGAGTGCTCGGACGGTACCTGGGTCGGCGCGAATTGGCCCGATGGCTTTCAGGATACGATGCAGCTCCTGATCGATTCGACGCGTAACTGGAGCAAGAGTGTGGTGCGCTGGGGCATGGCCCTGGATACCAATAACGGTCCCTATCTCAACACCCCTGGGTCATGCGCCACCTGTCGTGGAGTAGTCACCGTCGATCAGGGTACAGGAGACGTCACCTATAACTCCGATTATTATGCGCTCGGACAGGCCAGCAAATTTGTCACACCCGGAGCCTATCGCATCGACTCAAACTCCTTTGGAGCTGGCAATCTTGAAGACGTTGCCTTCAAAAACGCTGACGGCTCAAAAGTGCTCGTCGCCTATAACTCCGGATCAGGTAGCAATACCTTCCAGGTGAACTGGAACAACGAGACTTTCTCCTATACACTGCCAGCCGGAGCTGCCGCCACGTTCGAATGGTCGCTTCCCACTGCCAGCACACCCACAGTCACACCGACATCTACACCTACAATGGACATATCACCAACAGTGACGCCTACATCCACAGCTACGCCAACGCCCACACCTACAGCTACTCCTACTCCGACACCTACAGCCACGCCAACTTCAACTCCTACGCTCACACCTACGGTGACTGCATCACCCACGCCCACACCTACGCCGCCGACACCACCTGGTACGATATTACACCCATCGCCCGGCGTCTACTACAATATTATGAATAAGAACAGTGGCAAGGCACTCGACGTCATGGATCAATCAATGGACAATCGTGCCCAAATCCAACAATGGACGCTCGTCGACGGTCAGGCTAACCAGGAGTGGATGTTTGTCCCAGCCGGCCACGAAACCTACTATATCGTGAATAAGAATAGTGGTAAAGTCCTCGACGATACCGACTGGTCGAGACGTACTGGCACGGTCATGCAGCAATGGAGCAAGTATGGCAGACAGAAGAACCAGCAATGGTCACTCGTGCCGACTGGAGATGGCTACTTCTCTATTGAGAATCGCTACAGTCACGATGTGCTCGATGCCACCGATATGTCGGTCGAAGATGGAGCCTTGATTCAGCAATGGACCAAGGTCGGTCATCAAGCAAATCAAGAATGGAAACTGCAACCAGCCGATAGCAACTAGGGCAGAGCTGGCTTGATCCGTTCGCTCACGGTGCCCTCAGCGGCGACTTGACCGCCACTAATATGAGCAGCAGAGGAGGCGTTTTTGTAGACTCGCGAGCCTACAAAAACGCCTCTACCTTCCATTCAGCGCTGCCACAAATGGCATTCGCACGATGAAATGTTATGTCAGGCTTGATGTGGCAACAAACCATTTGCCGCCGATTCCCTCTCCATTGGTTTGTCCGGCAGCGGAATCGCCCGCGTAGGTGTAGAGAAAATGGCCATTATACTGGATCTGCTGGCCGTTCGCGTCGGATACAACAGTCAGCTTGCCCGATAAACCAGCAACGCTGGCTGGCTGACCAGAACCTGCCGCCAGTAACGGAGGCCAGGTCCCCGTACAACCACTCCCGCAGGCGCTGGTCGTCTTGGTATCAGGAGTAAAGTAGTAAAGAGTCATTCCCTTAGCATCCGTCAGGATCGTAGCACTCTTGCCACTCACGGTCCCGCTGGCCGTCTTGACAGAAGATGAGCCCGATGTGCTGGCACTTGTGGTCGGCGTCGCTTTTGAGCCATTTCCATACGAATATGAGCCTGAAGAATCAGTGGTCGGTGTGGCTGCTGTTGTGGTGCTATTGATGGTCGGCGTGCCCACAGTCGACGTCTCGCCACAGGCTGCCAGCACAAATATAAAAAGAACGAAAATCCCGATGAGTGTGGATGTTCTTAACATTTTCAAGATGTATTCCCTCCCAAGAGAATCAATGCAGTATTCATTTAACTACATGTTCATACGTCGGCAAGTTACACACTTTGATGATCCTCGTCCAGGTCTAGCAGCGGGAGCCCTGTCTGGGCGATGACATAGCCGGTAAATTGTGTCATCCAGCGATCGTACCCATTAATGTCCATCGCGGGATCAGGCTTGATAAAAGGTAGTGAAGCAAACCAGTACCAGCGCACTCGGCGATCATCATCTCCTACCAGTTCATAGAGGCAGGGCTTAGGATGTCCAGGCCATAGACGTAAGCCTTGATAACGCCTGAATTGCCGAGCATCTCGCCAGTTCATACGCCACTTGCTCAAGCCAATCTGCAAGGCCATACCATCTGGCAAGATTTCTAGTTGCCGCAAATGTCGCTTACGAGCCAATGCGACATCGATGATTGCTTGCAGAAGTGCTATTACAAGTGCGGAAAGAAGAACAAACCACAAATAGAGACCAGTTTGCCTGAAGACTACTTCAGGTACGAGGAAGCTAATAATAGCGATGGGTACAAAACGGAGTATGAAGAACTGTGGCCGATTGGTCCCAAGAAGTAATTTTCCGGGTTGTGGGGAAGTAGCACTTGATATGGGTTGGATCTTAGCACGAAAACGATCTGGATCTTTTTCGCTTAGCAGGAGCATTGGTTGCAACCGTTTCCAATAACGCTGGATAGTCAAGAGAGCCCAGAGTGAATAGAGTGTATCTATCAAGATCAGCGTTCCTACTAAAAATGGAAAGCCGCGCAAGAAATTTGAAAGATCGCCAGATGTTTCATCTAATCTATAAAAAGGTTCTCCAGTTAAACTAATAACAATCAAAGCGATCGCGCATCCCCCTCTCAACCCAAAACTCCAATACTGTTTCCAAGCAGGATTAAGTGAATTGCTTGTCCTTATATTTGTATTACCCAATAGAGACTCCCAAATAAATATATACAGTGAGAAAAATATATACAGCGTTTCTTAGAATGAAAGTGGATCATCTTACAGGAGGACAGGATATTTGAGAAGAGACCACACATATTCCTCATAGGAAACTTCATGGTGCAGATCATACGATAAAGAGGCGGTTAGCGCAAGACCATTGACGCCGGAGAAATCCATAAATTGGGACTCTGTCAAGATTAAAGAAAATAACGAACAGGCACATCGGAAGAACACTTCACATCCATTTGAAATTTCCTCCGAATGAGCCGGATTCAATGGCACCAGGCGTTCGACACTACCTATCCTCGTCCAGATCTAGCAGCGGGAGCCCTGTTTGGGCGATGACATAGCCGGTAAATTGTGTCATCCAGCGATCGTACTCATCGGCTGTCAGCGGTGGATCGATCTTGACGGAACGTAGTGAATGGATCCAGTGCCAGCGCACCACTGTATTCTCACCGGACAATTCATATATGTAAAGCTTAGAACGTCCACGCAGCAAGTGCAGACCCCTATAACGAGCAAAGGATCGAGCATCCTGCCAGTTAATCTGGTGCTCAAAGCCACCTATCTGCGCGTTCACGCCACCAGACCACACTTCGATCCACCGGGCTTGCCGCTTACCAGTCACGAAGGAACCAAATCCCGCTGAAAAGAGCGCTAATCCAAGCGCGATCAGCAGCAGAATGAGCAGATTAATACCTGTTTGCCTGAAGACTGCTTCTAACAAAACGATGCAGACGATTGCAAGAAGCGCAAAGCTGATGGCGAAGGTGTATAAGCGATTGACCTGGATGTTTAATTTATCCGGTTGGGGCGGCGTGGCACTCGGAGTGGGCTGGATCTGGGCATGAAAACGCGTTGGATCTTTTTTGCTCACTGCGCGCCGTATCTGTAATCGTTGCCAATAGAGTCTGACAACCAGAAAGATCACAACAATGCTACAAAGCCCTACCAACATCAGCAGACCACTTAAAAGGAAGATCCCACTTATCACACCGGGGAATCTGCTAGTAATTTTATCCATCCCTGAAAAAAGAGTTCCTGAGAGACTCAAAATGACAATAGCAAGCGCAAACAACCCCATGATCCCAAAGCTCCAAAGCTGCTGACCGTTTAGTTTTAGATGGGGAGTTAAAGGATCATTCAACTGGCCATCCCGCTTGTTGGTGGCTGTAGCAGCCATTTGATCGCTGAAATCAAGTAACGGAAGCTCCGTACGCCTGGCGATATAGGCATTCAGTTGACCGTTAAGACGGTTGAAATCGTCTATCTGATGCTGATTATGCTGTACTTTTCGATTGAATCCGGTAATGCGTTGCTGCGACCAACGCACAACTGTCTGCTGGTTAGAGAGCTCGAAAATTGATGGACCAAGAGCCTTCGTCAAGAGATTTTCAGGATAATGCGCAAAGATATGGGCATCCTCCCAGAGTATGCTCCTCCGCTGGCCCCGATATTTTGTCGTTATTCCCTCTTCCGTTACTTCAATCACCTGAGATTGAGCACGTCCTTTTACCAAATACATCATCAAAAAGAATACAACCCAGACTGCCAGAAAGATTCCAAGCATAAGCAGCAAAACTGACCAATTTATAGGCTTCCCATCTGCCAGATAGAAGAAGACGATGGAACTTACACACATCAGGAGAAGCAGACTAGTTAAAATGCCAACAATAAATTTGAGATTGATTCCTGACCGGATCTTGACTGGAAATTGCAAGGTGATCTCTTTTTCAACAAGCTGATTACGAGCACGCAAGGCATCTGGATCATGCCATGCAGCACTGCGTCTCATCGCCACGCGTCGCCAGTATCTCTCCTGCCTGATCTCCTTAAACACTCCATTACCCGCTCCCAGCAGATTAAAGACACCTAACAGAATAAAATAGAGTATCCCGGTATGAAAAAAAAGATTGGCACCGAGATAAACAAGAGTAAAGCACAACCATAAACCATCCGCAATCCGATCCACCCATACACTACGCCAGATTGGATCGATCTGTTTATTTTCCTTTATACTCAAATTACGCATAGATGCTCCCATATATAACAGATAGAAATTAGAGAAACAATTGTAATACTTCCTTGCAGATGACACTTATCCCTTGTTACATTGATACGTCTGGTTATATATATTAATTACGCTCGTTAAAACGTTTACGCCTCATTAAAGATCATAGAGAAATCCTAGACAGCCATCTCCCAGCCAGGAATTAAGGAGCCACCCTGGCCCACAGGCTATATTCAGACAGTGCATTTTGCGGCTCAGAGGATTGAGTTGCCGCTTCTGGAGCACAAAGAAGGATACTACGCAATGGGCAGCAGGACGCGAAACGTACTCCCTTTACCTACAGTACTTTCGACCGTGATCGATCCATGCATCGCAAGTATCAAATCGCGCACAATCGCGAGTCCCAGGCCAGCGCCTCCCGCATGCCGTGAGCGTGATGTATCGGCGCGATAAAAGCGCTCGAAGATATGCTCTTGTTCTGCGGGAGAAATGCCGATGCCTGTGTCAGCAATGAGTAGAGATAAGTAAATCTCATCCGCTTTGTCTAGCGAAATTGAAACAATACCTCCATCATGGGTATGTGTAAGTGCGTTGCGTACCAGATTGAGCAGGATTTGTGTGAGTCTTTGGCGATCTACTCGCACCAAAGGCAACCCAGGTGCCACGTGATGAATCAGAGTAATCTGTCGTTCACGACGTGCCAGAGGCATCAGTGTTTGGTACACCTCTTCAACTATTTTTTCAGCCGCGATGGCTTCTAACTTCAAATGGAGTTCATCCGTTTCGGCTCGTGCAAGTGAGAGGAGATCATCTACCAGTGCACCAAGCCGAAGCGACTCGCGATGCACAATCGTAAGATATTGGCGTAAGATGTCGGCTGGTGGGACCATTGCTTCTGCTTCTCCACAAGCATGCAATAGCGACTCAACATGGCCCTGGATACTGGCAACAGGGGTACGTAGCTCATGCGATACATTCGTGATCAATTCGCGACGCTTCCGGTCGGCGACCTCTGCCCTGGCGTGCTCCTGTTCCGCCGCTCTTCTTGCCTCGATTAATTGGAGATCTCTTTTGCTGGCGATAAGGGCGTAAAAAGCAAAGCGTCTCCAGATTATCACGAAGCCATTACTGAGATGGAACGCCCCGATAAATAAAAGGGGCGAAAGCAGTAGTAGACATCCTAGCCATATAAGGGCGAACGCCAGGGGCAACCTGTCGATACCAGCAAAAGGAACTAACTGGATCCATGGATTGAAAGCGATACGTATGTCTGCCCAATCGAGCGCCGAAAAATACTGGAGCCCTGTGCTTAGCCCGATAATGTAGATCAAGGAGCCGAAAAAGAGCGTAAAACTCAGCAAGAAAGCGGCTAAGACCATTACCGCTATCAAGACACTCAAGAAGGATTTGGCGATCAGGTAAGTCAGGTTTCTCCAGACGACGCCACTCTCCAAGAACGTATAATAGCTTTTCCACAGACTGGTTTTCTCTGTCTTTACAGCGGGAAGAGCAGGAATATCTAATTTGAGCCATAGACGTATCATGGAACGCTCAATTGTTGCCAGTGGCTGCAACACAGAGAGTAAAAGTAGCGTAAGAGGAATAGCTAATATAATAGCAATATTTCCAGAGAAAAACGCAACGGGAAATATAAGATAGGCTATTCCGAATATGAAATTTACGAACAAGTAGAGAAGATTACTATAGCTTTGCCTATCTCGTATAGGATGGATGATGATTGCAATCAATTTGTTGCCTGACATAGTTGATCCTTATAGAGAAGATTACCCCCGCTTGCCTGGAAGACTTCATTGACTGAATTTTAACATGCACCCACCTGATATAAAATCGATACAATCAGGTAGGTGCATGGATCTCTTATGCTGATATTTCTGTCGGTGGTTCAGACGTCGGCTGCATTGTTTGATGCTTATAACGATCGTAAGAGAGCTGTCCTCGGGTGAACACGACAATCAGTAGCGTTAGCCCAATAAAGATAATATACGATACAATTTGATTTATTGTGGCAGCAGAAGCGGAAGCCAAAGGAAGAGTTCCAATTGTGTTAATGGATGCATGCAATAACATGACCAGGAGCAGACTACCACGTGTGTTGTTAAAGATCCAGGTGAAGAGGACTGTCATGACTATTGTTATACCAGTGAATATGAGGAATGCACTACTGATACCTACAAGTCCAGTTCCAGCTCCGTTATAGCCTGGGATGAAGAACAATGGCAGATGCCAGATCCCCCAGAGAGCACCAAGTAAGAGGCTTCCACGTAACGAGCCGAGGCGCTGTTGCAAGCGAGGAAGGGCAAAACCGCGCCAACCAGGCTCCTCTAGAAAGGGGCCACCTGCAAAGAAAATCAGGATGTAGAGGAGAGGATATTGCAACATAAAACTCAAGCTTGCCAGGCTTCCGGACACAATCAGAGCACAGAGTAAGAAAAGTAGAGGAATACCAATTACAACGACGAGATACCAGGAAATGTTAACGCGCCAGAGAATATAACGCCGTAATAATTTGCCGATTCCGGCCCGACCTTCAGTGATTGCCGTCATAATAAACGACGAGATTGTTGGTCCTAGTGCGAAAAGAATTCCCAACCAGGAAGTAGTAGGGGAATGCAATACAACAATATACGCAAAGCCAATGCTCCAACTGATAACGTACGCGATAAAAAAGTAGCCAAACAATGGATGCTTTCGGAGCAGCGATAACCATTGTGGCGTAGGTGTGGCGGTAGATTGAACCTCTCTCAGATGCGCAATACTTCTATGTTCCATAAGAATATCCCTTTTCTTTTGGTGGTAGGGGCACATGTTATCAGATCAGTGCCCTTACTCGTTTCTCTTTATGGACATAGGATAGCGCTGAGCTATGACGTTTTGACGTCGGAAATGTGACGATTTTGTGTCACCTGGGGCATGTACTCGTTTCAGATTTGACATCAGCCTGCATTAAGAATGGCGAGGTAGGCATCCCTTAGAAAGATTAATGCACGGAGGAGAGCATTGCCAGATTGTTAGGGCACAAAGCGATATCCGACGCTCCATACTGCCACTATCTTCTCAGCTTGCGAGCCAATTTTTTTACGCAGACGCGTTACATGAGTATCTACGGTACGATCGAAGCCATCGTAGTCATAGCCCCAAAGTTGCTGTAAAAGATATTCTCGGCTGAAGGCGCGGTCCGGATGAGAGAGAAACAACACCAGTAATTCATATTCTTTTGGTGTGAGATTGATCTCGTCATGATTGAGCAGCACTACGCGTGAGTCGAGATCAATAGAGAGTGGCCCATGTGTGATCGATCCGAGAGCTGCGACGGCTCTCGTCGGGGATGAAGCATCGCTCTGAAGTGTGTTTTCTGACTTGCTCACTTGTGTTGGCAAGACTTGACGATCAAGCTCAACGCGTCGTAAGAGTGCACGCACACGCGCAAGCAGCTCGCGTATACTGAATGGCTTGCTGATGTAATCGTCAGCGCCTACTTCCAACCCGAGAATACGATCGTCTTCCTTGTCACGTGCCGTGAGCATAATGATAGGCAGTAGATGCTGTCTTCGAATACGTCGGCAGACAGTCAGGCCATCAAGACCAGGCAACATCCAGTCAATGATCACTAAGTGAAAATGATACTCTTCAACACGTGCAAGCGCTGTCTGTCCGTCAAATGCCTGATAGGCGGTGTAACCTTCAGCCTCCAATTCGGTACAAATCAGATTACAGATATCAATTTCATCTTCCACGACAAGGATATTTGCCATCGCGAGCCTTTCTTTCGTCGATGTTTGCGCATCGGATCTTAACGCTTACTACCATCATACTATCTGGAGCCCATTCTGTATAGGATGAGATAAGTTAAACTTTCTCTCTTCCTCTTCCTTATCGCCATTGACTTTCCAGATAGGATCTTCTATACTAGAGGAAGTTAGTTTCAGCAATTTATTTTGTGATGCGCTGCAACTATTTTTTATTAGCCATGGGTGTAACAACCTTTATTACATCCAGAGATGCAAGCCATGAGGCTGGCATCGATCAGAGCGAGATTTTTTATGAGTGCCAACAGTCGTTTATCATTAGCGGTCCACACGCTGGCCTTGATGGCAAGGCCGACCTATCGGGACGATTTTACAACGTCGGAGCGGATCGCTTACAGTGTGAACACCAATCCGGTGATTCTGCGTGGATTGCTGGGGATGATGGAGAAGCATCATCTGGTGAACGTCCAGCGTGGTAGCAATGCGGGCTGGAAGCTGGCCCGCGAACCAGAGGATATCACGCTGCTGGATGTTTATCATGCGGTGAAGCCCGATGCGCTATTTGCGCTCCATCACACGCAGCCCAATCCAAAATGCGTGATTGGCTGTGGCATTGGTTCCGCACTGGAAGGGGTCTATGCGAATGTCCAGAGCGCTCTGGATCAGGAGCTAGCTCGTACGACGATCGCCGACGTTGTACGCTCGACGCTTGCAGCAACGGCGGCGATAAAGCAGCAACAAGCCAATGATGCGGAAGTAAGCTCACTATAAGGAGTTTTTTTGAGCCTGGATGTAACAGAAACTGTTACATCCAGAGCACAACACAGGTATGATTTTTAGTATATCGCGTACGTCCGATAAGATGGTAAGGAGTATTCTTCCACATGTCACAAACTATACAATCCGTTGCGGCCGATAAGCAAACGCAACCAGAGCGTATCAATCCACGTATTTTCCTGCTCACATTGGGGATGTTCGCCCTGGGTACGGATGCTTTTGTCGTTGCGGGAGTGCTCCCAGTCATCTCCAAGGAGCTCACGATCACAGAGGGTCTGGCCGGTCAACTGGTGACCGCGTTCGCTTTGACCTATGGATTAGGTGCTCCTTTGCTGGCCGCGTTTACCAGTCGCTGGTCGCGCAATCGCGTGCTCATTGGATCGCTAGGACTCTTCTGTCTGACCAATATAGCCTCAGCGCTCGCGCCATCGTTTCCCATCCTGCTCCTGACACGTATCCTGGCAGGCTGTTTTGCCGCCACCTATGCACCGATGGCCTATACCATTGGCATCTCGCTCGCACCGCCGGCTAAGCGCGGACAAGCCCTGGCTCTGGTCGTGATTGGACTTACAGGAGCGACCATCATTGGCTCCCCGCTGGGAACATGGGTCGGAGAAAACTTTGGCTGGCGACTCTCGTTCGGCCTGGTCGTCGGATTGGCTGGCATCGCTTTTCTGGCGCTCCTGATATGTGGCCTGCCTCAATCGGCTCCGCAACCAGTCCTGTCATTGAAAGCACGGCTAGCTCCAATCACGCAACCGCGCCTGGCACTAACGCTACTGCCAGCGCTCCTGTGGAACCTGGGATTCTATATAGTCTATACCTATATTGCACCATTACTTCAGCAAAACATGCACATCCTGGACATCAGTGGACTGCTGGTCGCCATCGGCGTAGGATCGGTAAGTGGAAACTTATTGAGCGGTATCCTGGTCGATCGCTTCGGACCCAATCGTCCAATCGTGGTCTTTGTCATATTATTGGCAGCGATAGAAGCCATACTCGCAGCAACGACCACCACATTCGTCGGCAGCTTACTCATGCTCTTCATCTGGGGATTGTCGGGAGCAATGCTATTTACTCCGCAGCAACAACGCCTGCTCCGTATAGCACCCGAACACGCCAATGTGATCCTGGCACTCAACAACTCCTCATTATATCTGGGCATCGCCAGCGGAGCCGCGCTGGGCGGCCTGGCACTCCATGCCATAGCGATCACAAACCTTAACTGGCTCGGGGCGGCATTCATCCTACTGGCACTCGTACCGTTCGCATTAAGCAGCCGCATGAACGCCCGGCGTCCCACAGAAATAGCAGAGGCACACGAGAATCTCGAAGCCCAGGAATTGGTACTCCTGCCCGAGTAGCGTCGCACGCCAGCGTGCGACGCTACAACTCTGTCAAAAGTCATCGCGCCGATGCGGCATTGGTGATGTGTGTCCAAAACAGCTCCAGAAGGCGATGGGGTGTGAGGCTCGCCGACGTAGCGGCGCGGCTCCGCCGTGCTGTCACGTCCCGTACGACCACGCTCCCCATGGGGTTCCATTGCGTGATCTTCCCACCGTGGATCGTCTCGTCTGCGTTGCTTTCAGATGCACATGGGACGTGTTCGTGCGGGAAGTGACAGCACGGCGGAGCCGCGCCGCTACGTCGGCGAGCCTGAGCGCCTGGTTCAAGGGGCCATCCTCCTTTGCCACGCAACGTCCTTCTGTGTTTTGACAGAGCACTACTTTACGAGGATGACGTGCAGGTGGCGCGGGCCGTGGACTCCTTCGACGCGGTTGAGCTCGATGTCGCTGGTGGCGGAGGGTCCTGAGATCAGGGTGATCGGCTGCGTGGCTCGGGCACGCATGGCGTCGATGGCTTCGGGTACGATACCGACAATCTGGCTGGCGCGGACGATGCAGAGATGCTGATCAGGTACCAGCGAGAGTAAGCGCCGTCCCTGCATGGCTCCTCCATCGAGGATGATGGTTCCCGTTTGAGCAATCGCGCACGCGCAGCCTGTCAGGACGGCATCGCTGGCGTCGATCTCGGCGAGCGTGAGAGGTGGATCGTCGGGAAGAGCCTGGACGGCGGCGGGCAGCCAGTCTGCGGGGATGTCCGCCGGGATGACGAGTCGCTGGATGCTGTAACGCTGGCAGGCTTCGGCGATGCTTTGTGCAAGCTGGCTGGCTTCTGTCTGGACAACACTGGCTTTGTAGTCAAGCAGCCGATCGATGAAATCTTCCTCAATGGCGGCATGATCCCTCTCATCGCGTTGGCGATAATCCATGGGGATGGCTGGCGCCTCTGAGGCGTTGGCGATGGCTCCTCGAATACGCGCCAGCATGGCTTCTTTCGCGCTCTGTGTCATGATTTTCCCCCATCTTTCTGGCGCTGCTTCCACCAATCATGAAAGCTCTGAGCTGGCACGGGAGCAAGATCGCGTGCGGTCGACCATCCGGAGAGCATGCCGGGCAGGTGATCGATGACTCCTGCGTGCATGAAGAAGCGCTGTCCACGACGCGCCAGGCGCTGCGCTTGCGCGTAGCGTTTGGGGCTGGCAAAGATGTGCGACAGTTGACGCATGGCGATGGCCTCGGGATCAAGTGCGGAGGCTTTACTGGCCACCTGTCCGCGCAGATGCAGTAGCACTTCGGGGATGTTGATCTTTACCGGACAGACCTCATAGCACGCGCCACACAGCGTCGAGGCATAAGGAAGCGTCTTCGCCTGCTCCACGCCCAGCAGTTGTGGCGTCAGGATCGCTCCAATCGGGCCAGGATAGACAGAGTTATAGGCATGCCCACCTGTGCGCGAGTAGACCGGGCAAATATTCAGGCAGGCGCTACAGCGAATACAATGCAGGGTCTGCCGCCCGACTTCGTCGGCGAGGACATTGGTGCGTCCGTTGTCGAGGAGGATCAAGTGGAAGGTCTGGGGACCATCGCCAGGAGTCACGCCGGTCCAGAGGCTGGTATAAGGATTCATACGTTCGCCGGTCGAGCTGCGCGGGAGAAGCTGCCAGAAGACCGCCAGATCGTCAAAGCTCGGCAGAATCTTCTCGATTCCCATCACCGTGATCAGCGTCTGTGGCAGGGTCAGACACATCCGACCATTCCCCTCACTCTCAACCACGCAGACCGATCCGCTCTCGGCAAGGGCAAAGTTGGCACCACTGATGGCCACCTGCGCGCTGAAGAATTGTTCGCGCAGATAATGGCGAGCGGCAGCGGCCAGTTCGGAGGGATTATCAGAGAGATCCTGTCCCTTAGCAATGGTGCGTCTGAAGAGGTCGCGGATCTCGCTGCGGTTCTTGTGGATGGCCGGGACGAGAATATGCGAGGATTTTTCGTGTGCCAGCTGGATAATGAGCTCCGCCAGATCTGTCTCAATCGCCTGGATACCAGCCGCTGCAAGCGCTTCGTTCAGGCGGATCTCGTCGGTGGTGAGCGACTTCACTTTCACGACGCGCTCCGCTCCGGTCGCCTGGACAAGTTCGGTCACGATGCGATTGGCTTCCGCCGCGTCGCTGGCCCAATGCACCTGTCCCCCGGCACGCTGGACAGACGCTTCAAGCTGAAGCAGATACTCGTCCAGATGGCTCATCACGCGAGCTTTGATCGCCGATCCAGCGGAACGGAGGATCTCCCAATCGGGCACCTCATTTACTACCAGCCCGCGCTTCTGACGGATCGTCGAGGTCGCCTTGCCCATGTTGCGACGCAGCTGCGTGTTCGCCAGCGCGGTCTTCGCCGAAGCGGGAAACATCGGTAACGCCTTGGCAGCCATCAAGCCACCTCGCTTTCCGTACTCGCCAGGATCTCGGCGATATGGCGCGTCGCCACACCGGTACGCTGACGAGACAAGCCACCACCTATATGCAAGAGACACGATGTGTCAGCCGAGCAGACAATCTCAGCCGAGGTATCAAGCACGCAGCGCATCTTATCGCTCAGCATCGCCAGAGAGGTGTCGGGATTCTTAATTGCAAAAGTGCCCCCGAAGCCACAGCACTCGGCCGCGTTGGGAAGTTCCACCAGATCGATCCCCTTCACCGAGCGCAGCAGTTGCAGCGGAGCATCTCCAACGTGCAGCACGCACAGGCTATGACAGGTCGGATGATAGGTAACACGATGTGGATAATAAGCTCCCACATCAACCACCTCCAGACGCTTGACCAGAAACTCGGTGAGCTCGTAGACACGTGGGACCAGCTTCTCAACCGCCTCGATTAATCCCCGATCCCCCGAGAGCGCCGCCGCCTTCGGATACAGATCACGCACCATCCCGACACAGGATGCCGATGGAGCAACAATCACTTCAGCGTCGCTAAAGACGTCCACGAAATGACGCACCAATGGAAGAGACTCTCGCTGATAACCGGTATTGTAGTGCATCTGCCCACAACACGTTTGAGCCTCAGGAAAATCAATCGTATGACCAAGACGCTCTAACAACTGCGTCGTGGCAATCCCAACTCCGGGAAAAAGCGTGTCATTAAAGCACGTAATAAAGAGCGCAATGTGCATCAGTGAAATCCTTTCCAGGATTGAACACATAGATCGATGATTGACAATGAAAGCATCGTTGCATCCCCCTCTCATCTCATTTTCTCACATTATATACCGTAGAGGAGTGCCTCTGGATGGATCACTGAATCCGACTCTTCCCGACAAGGCGAAACGCAGGTGTCAATTCAACACAAGAGATCTTCCGATGAGCCTGGTCATATGGCGAAGCCGCAAGCGCACGGAAACCACGATCCCTGGCGTTTTGGAGGGCGCGTCAAATGGAGGCGAATCTTTCTCCCGAATTACTGTTTAAGTAGAAAAAATCGTTGTGCCGTTTATGCTGCATGGCCGGTTTGCATCAAAAAGACCGGCCATACAGCATGACAGCAACTCCGTTTTTACATGCGATTGATCTGGCTTAAGATGGTTTTATCTTTGATCCTGGTATCCTCGGCCAGCAGGAAGGCTTTGGAGAGGATTATGGCTAAGAGGGGGTCGCCCTCAAAGGGGAGGAAGTAGGTCTCCTCGGCGTTCTCGCGCTGCTTGCTATCGAAGACGATGCAGAGATAGCGCTGATTGGGCTCCATCAAGATGTTGCCAGAGCCGAGATGGATGCGATAGGTGCAGAGGTCGCCGCGCACCCGTAGGAAGCGCTCTTCCAGGGTACAGCGCTTGCCAATTTCCAGCATGGGTATCAGGCGTTCCAGCACCTGTCTTCTGGATACTGCGGATTGGGTAAGCGGGCCATGATTGTAGGCTTGATAGTAGTCCAGCAGCATCCCCTGCTGCTGCTCAAAGCCGTGCGGGTCGGCTCCGGCGCTGGCAACCCCTACAAAGAGATCGACGTCGCGCATGACTTCCGAGAAGACGATCGCGGGAATCTTTTCGAGCGGCTGGAGTTGCATGATGTTGTGGTAGTGGTGAGGCGCGAGGTGCAGTAGGGGAAAGCGTACCTCCTGGGTGAGCAGGTAGCGCGGGATTTCCTGCTCGTCCTCCTCCATGTGTAAAGCGAACTCGGCGCGAATGCCGTACGGAGTGAGTGGGAGGGTGGCGGGATCGTCACTTATCGAACCGGAGTAATTGCTGTACAGGGAGAAGCGCCAGTTGCGTGCACGGGCCAGGGCATTGAGTTGATGCTGGCGAACGTAGTGGCCCGCAAAACGCTGGGAGAGGCGTCCGCTGGCCCGCTCGGCATCGGTGAGGGGATAGGTTTCGCGATGGGCCTGCTTAAAAGGTTGGGTGACACGTTGCGCCTCCAGCCAGAGACACCAGCTTCGCACCGTCTCGGCCTCGCTCATGAGAGGATGCCAGAGCCGCACCTGGGCCTGCGCTGGCAGCTCGACCGCCTGTCCCTCAACATCGACGAGTCGCCCCTCGTGCCAGATCACCAACCAGACCTGCTCGTCAGCCGTGACCTGCCAGATGAGGCGTCTCGCCAGCAGCCTGACGAGAGGATGCTCCAGGTAGCGCTCGTGCCAATCCTCCAGGCTCCACTGGCGCTCAGCGAGAAACTGGCGCTCGATGAGGTCGCGACGCGTGATAAAGAGGTGCTCGATCTCATTGGTGATGCGCTCCACCTCTTTGAGTTCCGCCTTGAGTCCGCTCTTCACTTTGGGCGGCAGGCTTTTCTGGGGAATACCCTGTTCATCGAGCCAGACCTGCTCGATTTTGCGGCCACCAACCTTCAGGATCACTTTCCACGCACCCACTGCCATCTCCAGTTCGCCATCGCGCAGATCGTAGGTGGGCACTAGCAGCTCTTCGAGATCAGTACGTGTCATCTGTTCGCGCTCGGCGATAGAGTTGAGGACCTGTTCCAGCTTGCCCTGGTAGGAGGGCTGTTTGACGTGCAGGCGCACGCGTTGAAGCTGGCTAATGGCTGCGTGTCCGCGCATGCTCTCTAGCACAGGAATGGTGGCATCGCCGGCTTTAGGGCAGCGTGGCCCGACGCTCGGTATTTTGCGGAAGCCCTCGATGGCGGCATCGGCGAGGGTGGCGGCCAGGCCGCGCTTATCGCTGCCCCAGCAGAGGTAGATGAGGCCGCGCAGGATGTCGCTATTGTGTGCGTCCATGCGCTCATCGCGTTTGACCGCAAAGCTGGCAATCCAGCGTTGAATAGTGCCGAGTGCATCCTCGATGTCTGTGGTTTGTATAAGGTCTTGCCCTTGTGCGATCCAGCTTGTAGAGGGGGCGACCGCTTTGGCGGCGGCGCAGTGTTTCAGGATGTTGACCCAGGCCTGTTGTGTGGGTTGAGGAAGTTGTGCAAGTTCCTGAATAATAGGGGTAGTCCAGGTGTCCGGTAAAAAGGGAGGGTGTGAGCTTTGCTGGCTTGCGAGCAGCGTATCCAACTGAAACAGGAAGAGGCGTTTCTGAGGTGCATCGATCCAATCGATTCTTGGCCGGGGGAGGTCGTTATTGACAGGGACGAGCTCGTTTGCGATCCGCTGGATTTTCTCCAGAGAGCTATAGCAACGTGCTACGGCCTCGGGATTCTCAAGCAGGGGGCCAAGTCGCTGGAGGATCGTTACCGTTAGCCATAGTTCTTCTGTTGCCAGGTTTGCCAGTTCCTGGAAAATGGTTGCGAGATCCTCGCTGCTAAATGGAAGCTGTCTGGTGCAGAGCAGGGTGATAAGCCTTTGAGTGTCAAATTTGTGGTGATCAGGAAGTTCAGGACTCTGACACTCTTTCAGCGCCTGACAGATCAGGCGAATAGTGCCTTGCGGTTTGAGGCGTTTGCGCACCGGGGCCAACAATTTTGCGTTCAGTCTATGAAATGAGCTTGTGCGCCCCAATTCCTGATGGAAGGCGAGGAGCAAACCCTGGAAATCGGCCTCGCTCGTGAATGTGATGTGTTGATCATGGATGTAATCTAGTAGTGGCCCCTGGGTTCCTGGATAGACGATAGAGCGGACGATCTGGCGTAGTTGTAGCCCATTAGTGTCGTTGCCCTGCGCCCATTCAGTCTCCATCCCTGCCTCATAAAGCTGTATCACTGCTTGCCAGCAATAAGCGCGAAGCTCTTTTTCCTGGAGCCGATCAGAGAAGCTCAAAAGGATCTTATTCAAAAACGATCTGTTCTCTGGATCGTAGTAATGCTCATCCAATATCTCGTAGGCCTTGGGATCCAGGTGCTTATAGCTGTAGCCAATATAATCGATCAGGTCGCGTATATCTTCCTGGGTGTATGGCAGATCGGCCAGGGTCAGACTACGTAGTAATTTGACAGTATGGAGTGCGAGGTTGGTCGAGCCTGCCCTGATGATCTCAGCACTTGCTTTGCGCAGGCCCAATCGCAGCAACCAGATTTTCAATTCTGGGCTACCTTGCTGGTCGATAAGGGCGAACATCGGTGATGGGTTCGATGAGTTATACTGAATACCACCAAGTTCCTGTTGGATGATGGCCAGTAGGGCCTTTGCCCGCATCTCGTGCTCGGCGAGAGTGTGATCCTGGACCGCCTCACGCAGCTCTCTGTCCACACCTGCTTGATTGCCGGCGAAAAGCAGGTTGCCCAACATGAGGCGTAACTGGTAGGCCTGATCCTGTGGGCTCATGTTGCCCCAAATGTGTGCAAGCTCGTAGAGGCGCTCCAGATCTGCTTTGCACTGCTCAAACGTTGCTCCCTGGCCCCATTCCCCTTCAAATTTGCGCAGAAAACGAAAAATGCCTGTATTTAAGTCATGATTAAAGGAACGATACTCGCCGTTAGCATAGCTTTCCTGAGAGACAATTGCGATGAAGTGATTGATAATGGTGTGAATATCCTCGACCGTATAGGGGAGCTCCTCCTGGACCAGCACTGAAAAAAGCGTGACGGTATAAGAGATCGAGCCGTGATTCCAATGTGCATCTGGCAGCTCTGTGACGAGCTTGTTGATGACAGCAAGCATGAGTTCGATTTTTAGACGGGGGCTGCCTTGATTCTGGATGGATGTCAGTGCGGGCGTGATGTCCCAGTCTCTGATATTTGCCCAGATTTCTTCGTTATAGCTGATCAGGAGCAGGGGGGCCAGTTCGGCATCCGCGACCTGCCCCTGTTTCTGCAAGAGCGAGTGTGTGCTCGTCCGCTCTATCTGAAGTACCTCTTCGAGGAGGAGGCGCGTTTGATAGGCCTGTTCCAGAGGATAATACCCAACCCATGTCTGGACATGAGTGTAGATCGCTTCCAGTTCCTCACGCCATTGCGCACGTTTCTCGGCCTGCCTGAACTCTGGGGCGAGGTATTGGAGCAAACGGAATATCGCTTCGTTACAGTCAGTCCGATCCTTCACACAAAGGATGCTTATCTGTCGCAGAAGTTCGCGAATCTCCGCGTCGCTCTCATAGAGAGGTGGTTCAGTGAGAAGCGTTTTGAGCAATGCCGCATCTTGATACAGGCTATACTGGTCTTTGTGTTGCACACTGCGTAAGGTTTCCAGAATGATGCGTGTTTGCAATGCCTTGCTGGTCTGCCCTTTGATGAGGGCGAAAACGGGATGATCGGATGCGGGTGGGCGGGACCAAAATTCTTGCTGATAGAGCTCATAGACACTTTTTGCCTGTTCTGCTAATGGCTGGGAATGGTGTGTGCTCTTGCGCAAGTATTGTGCCAGGCCCACGGCTTGCTCACCATACAATACGTCTCCCAGCAGAATGTGCAGGCGGTAGCTTTCCTGAATGGGGGGAAATCCTATCCAGAGATGGCTATAGTTGTAGAGTTTTTCCAACTCCTGGCGGCAGGCCTCCAGAATCTCTGTTTGTTGGAGGGCGAGCTCAAGGCTGCTCAAACCCCAGACCAGGCACTCTTTGTAATAGTGATCGTACTTGTCTATCTGGCTGAGATCGGTCAGGATGGGGAGGATAGCTCTGATCTCATCGACAATGTATGTGTGTGTGTGCTTGTGTAGTGCAGTAATCAGGTAGTGGTGCTGCTCTCGCCGTTGTTGTTCGTTGGGATGATGGGTAAAGCCTGCTACCATCTGTCTCAGGGCGGAGAGGGCTTGATACATCAAAGCCCCAACGTAGGCGCGATCGATTTGTGCCACGAATGCTGCCTGCGCCTCCGCGCCCTGCTCGCAAGCTTCATAGTAACGCTGTAAGATCGGTAAAGCCTGCTCCAAGGTGCTGGCTGTCATGCTTTAACCTCCAATAAGTGGGATTAATCGTAAAAATGTTATGGTTTCGGGGGTCTGGAGTGGGGTGTCGAGTTGGGTGATCTGGAGACCATCCGCGATAATGATGTAGCTTCTCTTCTCGAAGGCTGTGATGGCTCGCTCGTATTGTGCCTGCCAATCTACCATTGCGGCCAGTTCGCCGGTCTCCTGACATGCTGGTGTGGGAGGAATCAGGCAATGAAGGCTGCTGCGCTTTTTGGCGTTATATTCTCGAACCTCCTGGTAGATGCGGCCGCGAATAAGCTCGCGCAGCGTGGTCTGTTGTTGGTTCAATGCGAATTCCCAGGCGGGTTGTGTGCCCTGGAGTGTTGCGTCCTTCACGGTAATCGTTGGCATTCTATTAAACCTCCCTGTTTTTTTCTTGATGCTATTCTATTCTGCGCCTTCTGGCCTAAAACGGAAAGGATGTGAGCCAGAGGTACTATTAGCTATGTGGGCCTTCCGAAAACGTTGGGTTCAATGTCACCTGATCACGCTGTTATTTAGCGGTCCAGCCGCCGTCGATGACGAGGGTCGAGCCGGTGACGAAGGCAGCTTCGTCGGAGGCGAGATACAGCGCCGCTGAGGCAATCTCCGTAGGCAGGCCCATGCGTCCAATCGGCTGTCGATTGTGCAATTGCTGCATGACCTCCTGCTCACGTCCGGGGAAATCGCGGGCCAGATAGCCGTCGACGAAGGGCGTGTGGACCGTTCCGGGACAGATGGCGTTACAGCGAATGTTCTGTGTGGCATAGTCGATAGCGATCGAGCGCGTCATGCTGATGACGGCTCCTTTGCTGGCGCTGTAGGGGAAGCGGCGCTCGACGCCGATCATGCCTGCCGTGGAGGCCATATTGACCAGGACACCTCCCGCTGGCTGCTGAGCCAGCATCTGCCTGATCGCATGCTTGGCACAGAGAAAGACTCCACGCGCATTGACGTTCATGACACGATCCCAATCGTCCGCGCTGGTCTCGGCTACGTTTCCGACGTGGCTGACGCCTGCATTGTTGACAAGAATATCCAGGCGACCATACTGCCGAGCGACCGTGGCGATGGCGTTCTGGACATCCTCCTCCGAACGGACGTCGAGTGGAAGAATTTCTCCATTGCCACTCTCGGCGCGGATCTCATCGACCACGCTGGCTGCTGGCTCAGTCTGCACGTCGGCCACCAGGACGGTAGCACCACTACGAGCATACAGACGAGCGATTTCACGTCCGATGCCAGAACCGGCACCGGTCACGATGGCCACTTTATGATCTAAACGAAACATAGCTTTTCCTCTCATTACTGATCGACATTGATCGATCATGCATCGCAGAAAATATCCTGACGCATCATGCAAAAACAGCTCAATGAACGGACAACAGTTATGACTGCCACACAGTTCCATCCGGGAAATCATACACAGGGAAGACGGACCGATACATCTCAATGCTGTAGCCGGGAGCCTGTGGTGGCATATAATGTCCATCACGAATCACGACCGGAGTGACGAAATGTTCGTGGAGGTGATCGACGTATTCGACGATCCGATCCTCCAGCGAGGCGCTCACGGCGATGTAGTCAAACAGCGAGAGATGCTGAACATATTCGCACAATCCCACGCCTCCCGCGTGCGGACAGATGGGGATACCGCATTTGGCCGCCATCAACAGGACGGTCAGCACCTCGTTGACGCCACCCAGGCGGCAGGCATCGATCTGACAGAAGCCGATCGCTTGCGCCTGCAAGAGCTGCTTAAAGATAATCCTGTTCTGGACATGCTCGCCGGTCGCCACACGGATCGGAGCGATCGCCCGCGCAATCGTCGCATGGCCCAGAACATCATCGGGACTGGTTGGCTCCTCGATCCACCAGGGATTGACGCTTGCCAACTGCTGCATCTGTGTCAGAGCCTCACCCACATCCCAGGCCTGATTCGCATCGAGCATCAAGTAGCGCTCGGGACCAATCTCGGCGCGCATCAGCGTCGCACGGCGGATATCATCTTGCAGATCAGATCCCACCTTCAGCTTAAAGTGCGTCCAGCCCTGCGCGATCGCCTCGCGAGACAAGCGGCGTATCTTCTCATCGGAATAACCAAGCCAGCCGGCAGAGGTGGTATAAGCAGGATAACCGGATTGTAGCATCTCAGCCTCGCGTATACCTTTGCTGTCCGCATGACGACGCAGCAGGGCTAGAGCTTCCTCACGTGTCAGCAGATCAGTAATATAGCGGAAGTCGAGACAGTCCACCAGTTGCTCCGGAGTCATATCTACCAGCAGCTTCCAGAGCGGCTTCCTCTCGACTTTGGCATAGAGATCCCAGACAGCGTTGACGATGGCTGCCGTCGCCAGATGGATCGCTCCCTTTTCTGGTCCAATCCAGCGCAACTGGCTGTCGCTGGTAATGTACCGCCAGAACGCGCCCATGTTCGTCGTAAACGACTCCAGCGTACGTCCCACAATCAGCGGGGCCAGAGCATGGATCGCCGCCACGCAGACTTCATTGCCGCGTCCAATCGTAAAGGTCAGTCCATGCCCCTCCAGGCCGCCCGGATCATCGGTAAAGAGGATCACATAGGCCGCCGAATAGTCGGGATCATGATTCATCGCATCGGAGCCATCCAGCGTACGAGAAGTCGGGAAGCGCACATCATGCGTCTCCAGATGAGTAATCGTCAGTACCACAAGCATCTCCTCTCTTGCTCATCGAGGTCGTTGGCAAGCAAGCACCATATATATAAGTATACGTCATCGAAAGAGGTCGAGCGAAAGCGAAGACCTCGTAGCGTCGCACGCTCGCGTGCGATGTCCCTGTAACTCGTATGAGACGGCAGGATCTCGGCGAGCCACGCTAGCCTGCCTGATCGTACGTCGAGTGGGACATCGCGCCCGAGGGCGCGACACTACGGTGTCCTCGCTTCGCTTGTAGGTCGAGCGCGTATCATGGATGTAGAAGGAGACATAAATGGAAAGGAAAAGTATAGCATGAGTACACTACAGAGCCGTTTCCTGCGGGTCTGCGCGTATATCTGGACCAATATCTGGCTTTGTATCCTGGGAAGCGCGCTTGAATGTATCTATCTGTGTTATTTTCTCTACAAATTCCCCCTCAACACCTACATCTTGAGTTTAACTGATCTGGGCCGTCTCAACCAATACACGCATGCCAGCTTCCTTTTCTTTGTCCTGATATTCAGTGCACTGTTTGGCCTGTTTATACTGGCATGGAAAACCTGTGCCACCTCCAGGATAGCTGTCTCTCCGCGACTGGTGATGGGCTTTGGTCTGCTCTTTTCGAGTACCTCGATTTTTGTGTATCCGATTACCGCCATCGATATTTATGGCTGGATCGCGCAAAGTCGTGTCTGGGCCTTCTATCATGCCAATCCGATGCTAGTCGCGCCGGGCTCCTTTTATCACGATACCCTTGGCCAGTCACTGACCGCCTTTGGAAGAGTACCAACCCCCTATGGTCCGCTGGCCATGATGATCGCTGCGCTACCGGCATTGCTCGCGGGCTACAATCTTTTTATAAGTGTGCTGGGACTAAAAATCGTCTGCGGTTTGTGCGTGGCAGGCTCAGGGTATCTGATCTACAAAATCGTGCAGCAGATGAAGCCTGGACTGGCACTTCCGGCCCTCCTGCTCTTCTCATGGAATCCCTATGTACAATTAGAGTATATTATCAATGGCCACAACGATATTTTTATGATGAGCTTCTTTCTCCTGGCAGTCTTTCTCCTGCTCAGAGGCAAAAACACCCTCGCCATCCTGGCCTTAGTAGCAGGCATCCTGATCAAGTACTCACTCTTACCACTACTCCCACTCTTCATCATCTATATCCTCTGCCGCACAGAAGAGCGCCAGCACAAAACCACCTACCTCCTACGCCTGAGCGGTAGTATCCTCTGCATGCTGCTGATCTTTTTTGCACCTTTTTGGGCCGGAACAAAAACGTTTACCAACGCCATCAATATCTCGCAAGTGCCATTATACTCGCTCAATACCTTTCTCTCCGACCTATCTCCCACCCACACCATGAATACGCAGTACAAATATATTGGATACGCAATCTTTCTGCTCTGCTACATCGGCTGCCTGCTCCTGGCAGCTCGCAGCCGCGATGGCTTCCTCTTGAGCTTATTCTGTAGCCAATTCGCGCTGCTGGCATTTGCGATTGTGTATCTCCAGCCCTGGTATTTCATCTGGGCGATCATACCAGCGATACTGATACCGCACAAGCAGATACGCCACGTCGCCTTCTTCTTGACCTACATGGCCTCCATGACCGAGCTTGTTCACACCTATATCTGGCCCTGGAGCGTCTCGCTGGGAGGAGCAAGCTTCACCATCATAAACAGTAGCACCTACCTGCTCCTCTTTGGCCCGGCGCTCTTTCTGCTGCTGGGACAGATACACCTGCGAGGCAAGCTCACCCCCAAAGAGATCAAGCCAGCAGACGTAGCGGCGCGGCTCCGCCGTGCTGTCAGCGACTCGTATGATTCGGCTCGGGTGCGCATCTCAAGGGACGGCCGTCTCAATGGAACCCCATGACTCGTCCGACCACGCTCCCCATAGGGTTCCATTGCGTGATCTTTCCACCGTGGATCGTCTCGTCTGCGTTGCTTTCAGATGCGCATGGGACGTGTTCGTGCGTCGAGTGACAGCACGGCGGAGCCGCGCCGCTACGTCGGCGAGCCTGAGTGCCTGGTTCAAGGAGCCATCCTCCTTTGCCACGCAACGTCCTTCTGTGTCTTGACTGAGTACTACGTCGGTGAGCGTTGACGCCGTGGGCAAAGGATTATTTCTATCTTAACAGTATTGAGCTCTACGCGCGCGGCAGAGACAAAGATGGCGACCACTCATCGGTCTGAGCAGTCGCCATCATCGGTCATACGCCGATCCCGCCGTCTTCCCAGCAGGATCAAGAGGTCTTAGCGTCTAGTCGGTGAAGTCCTGACGTGTGAAGCGCCAGACACCGATGGCCGCGAAGACGATGGTATATACGCCCAGGCCGATGCAAGCCACTAAAGGTGTAGCAAGGTGATAAGTGGTAGGCGCCGCCGCCGCCGGCGTTGACGGGTTGAAGATGGCATTCTGGATGCTCTCCCCTAAACCGACCGGCAGGTATTGAGCGGCCTGGGCCATGAATGGAGTTCCGAAGGTTATAGCAGCGGCGTATACTCCATTTTCGACCAGCAAGAGCAGGACCAGGGCGATGCCCATTGAGGCGGCTGAATTGCGAAACAGGATAGTAAACATGAAGGTAAGTGCCGCGTAAGGGAGTAATCCCAGATCGGTAGCCAGGAAGTTAAGCACCAGTTGCTGCACGTTATCCTGCGAGAGTTGTAGCGATCCATGCAACAGTAGCGTGATGATGCCGGTGACGATCAATCCGACTACCAGCGATGTCAGCACCAGGAAAAGGCTGAGCGCGATGATGACAACGCTCTTAGCTCCCATCAATGACAGACGCGAGACGCCTCGACTCAGCCAGAGATGAAACGTACGCCAGGTATATTCTCTGGCCGTTACGACGGCGATGATGATCACAAGGAGTATGCCTCCCAGAGAGTGTACTTCGCTGAAAGAGACCGCGTTGATGGCGGAATGCGGCCATTCTAATATCCCGTTCAAGCCCGCCTGAGTCACTCCGGAAGAATTAATCGAGATCAAGTACTCAACCAGATCAACGAGCACAATCACCAGAGCCAGGATGCCCAGTTCGATCCATAACACAAGTCGTCCGGCTAACTTATCCTTCTCTAAAAGCAAAAGTTGCAAAAACATGTTACTTATTTCCCTTCCCCGGAAGTATGCGCTAATTGCAGGAAAACATTCTCCAGATTGTTTGTCACAGGAAACACTTCCGTGGGCACAACCTCATGCTGCACCAGACTTATGACGATCTTGTCGGCCGTAATGCCTCGAACATCGAGATAATCCGGGCCAGTCTGCGTGAGAACGACACCAGCATCGATATCTTTCAATACACTCATAGCCTTCGGTAGGTCGGCCACCTTGACGCGTGTCGACGCCTCAACCGCCATCAAATCAGTAATGCTGCCCTCAGTCACCACCATACCTTTGCTCACGATAGCCGCACGATCGCAGATCATCTGCATCTCGTGCAGGAGATGGCTACTGAGAAAGATGGTGATGCCCTCGCTCGCCAGTCGTCGAAGCAACTCGCGCATCTCGTGCATGCCAATCGGGTCCATACCATTGGTGGGCTCATCGAGGATCAGCAGGTCAGGCTGACCAAGCAAGGCCATCGCCATCCCCAGGCGCTGCTTCATACCGGTTGAAAACTGTTTCACCGGTCGATTATTAATCTCCTTCAAGCCGACCGTTGCCAGCAGCCCCTCGATCCGTGACTCCGTCACCTCGGGATAGAGACGCGCCAGCATACGCAGATTCTGACGAGCAGAATAGCCCATCAGCATAGAAGGAGCGCCCATCATCGTCCCTACGCGCCGCAGCACAGCATTGTGTGCCGAGGTAACCGGCTGACCAAACACTTCAACCGTGCCACCCGTCGGAGCAATCAGGCCGAGAATCATACCAATCGTCGTCGTCTTGCCAGAACCGTTGGGACCAAGAAAGCCGAAGATTTCTCCTTTTTTAATCGAGAGGGAGATATCTTCAACGGCATGCACAGAACGATAGTATTTCTTTAAATGATGCGTTGTAAGAACCAATTCGGTACTCAAGAACGTGCCTTTCATCTTTTATCAGAATATCTTTTTCATCAAGAGACGATCTCTATGTGTCCATAGCGCCATTGTAGCATTGATTTCTCATCTAGCAACTGCACACACATAAGTCTGCTCATATCTTTTTTATCCAGACCTGGTAGCCACCACTATGTATTACAGGCAGACAAGAATTTGCTATTAATATAGACGTAAACTCTGCCTCACTATCATATCTTCTCCTTCTTTCATTTACAGCGTTGTCATGCCAACGAGTACTCAGATGGAAAGATCATCAGTAAAGGAACCAAATAACGACGCACCATCAAAAAGGTTCCATACAAACATGATTTTGAGAGACAAAGAAAGCTTGATGGCTACGGCGAGACAAAAATGGTCACAACTGGAATATTCGCATTATCCGACGAGGTAACGGCAGCAATACTTGTCATAGCAGGAACAGCGTCCTTATTTAATACCCCGATCACTTTAAGCGTGGGCAACGATACACCGGGACCAAATCCCCCCGTATGCATGGCCGTAAAGATAGCGGGACTGGTCGTTGAGCTGAAATACCCACTCCATCCACTCCCCGAGAAGGTCAGATGACTGAATCCAGCAGGAAGAGTATCGACCACCGTGACCGATTGTTGCTCCGGCCCAGCGTGTCGATCATTCTGAACAGTAATGTCGTAGATGACCAGCTGTCCGATATGATAGTTAAAACCATACTCGGGAAGCTTGATAATGTTGAGAAGAGGTGGCGTGACACTCGCATTTGGCGAAGAATTCTTTACGATAACCTGAAAATTGGCCGTTGCCACCACACCAGAGAGATCAAGCGCACGGCAATGTACCGTAGTGGTTCCGATCGGGAAGAGGCTACCCGAAATAGGCGTGCAGGTAATGGTAGCCTGATGGACAGGCTTATCTGGATAGAGGGCAGTCACCTTATACTGAACGATCGCTCCCCGCGTACTCGTCGCCATGGTCGTAATCGTGATAGGTACCTGGATAGCCGGATTGATACTGCGTATGAAGAGTTCGGATGCCCCTACGACAAAACTGCCATTGCCAAAGCCACCTGCAATCAAGACCTTCCCATTGGGCAAGAGCGTCGCCGTATGATTCTCACGCGCCGCATGCATTGATTCGATAGGTGTCCAGATGCCGCTGGCTGGATCATACAATTCCACAGAAGCCATAGTAACACCGGTGGCACTAATACCCCCAGCGACCAGCACCTGCCCATTGAGCAAGAGCGTTGCCGTATATTCACAACGCGCTATATGCAGTGAGCCCGTTAGCGTCCAGGTTCCGCTCACTGGATCATAGAGCTCAGACGAAGCAATAACGCCGCTGGAACCCACACCACCAACCACTAACACTTTCCCATTGGGCAAGAGCGTCGCCGCTCGCAACGCACGCGCGCTATGCATCGAGCCTGTAAGGACCCAGGACCCGCTGGCTGGATCATACAACTCAGCGGTAAAGACAGCGCCGCCAGAGATACCAATGCCACCTGCGACCAATATCTTTCCATTGGGCAAGAGTGTCGCCGTGTGATTCTCACGCGCCACATGCATCGAGCCAGTCATGGACCAGCTCCCACTCGTCGGATTATATAACTCAGCCGTCGAGGCAATCTCTCCTGAGGGATCAATCCCGCCGGCCACAAGCACCAAACCATTGGGCAAGAGCTCGGCATTACGCAGCGTCCGTGCCACATGCATTGAGCCCGTCATAGACCAGCTCCCACTCGCCGGATTATATAACTCAGCCGTCGCAAGGCTCCCATTGATGCTATCACCACCCGCCACTAATACCTGTCCGTTCGGCAGAAGAGCAGCTGAGTGATTCTCACGCGCCACATGAAGAGAGCCTGTTACAGACCAGATCCCGCTGGCTGGATTATATAACTCGGCCGTATCAACTACATCACCATTGCGACCAATGCCGCCAGCCACCAGTATGAGCCCATTAGGCAAGAGCGTTGCCGTATAGAAATAACGGGGTCCATGGAGCGAGCCTGTCACCACCCAGGGTCCAACCAGAGCCCGTGCGTGCACATGCATGCGTGGTAATGCAGTTAGCGCGCTTACTCCGAGCAGCAATGCGAGCAGGATAGAGATTCTCTTCATCAGGTTCCTCACTTTTTCTCTCATTTAAACAGGGAGTTAAACTATTACTGTGAGTTCAAGAGACGAGCAGAACAATCACAATCCATGAGCCAGTAAAAAATGTGCCAGTTCATTGCCTTTGACAGATAAATCCCTCCCACTTTCACCATAACATGGAACACAAGTTATTCACGTCAATACGCTTACCTCCTGCGCATATGCAGATAAAACAGATGAATAGTCAGACATGCCACACGATCAATACTTCATTTTAAAGATTATCTATATAGTATATATTATATAGATAATAAATATTTCCACCTACACTTATACTAAACTAAAGACATCCTTTTTATCAGGCATATTGATAAAGAGATCATTCATTATCGAATCCTTCCTTCATACTCCTGGTTCTGCGCAGGATTGACATAACTTAATCATTTAGATGCATCACCGATTATTTCCAGGCTCTCAGTTGTTCAGGAGGTCCATTAAAATGTCTGTATCAGCAACGGATGAAAGACAAAGGGCAAATATACGTATTTTTATGCTTCTAGCATGCTTAATCGCTGAAGCGTTCATGCACACCACACCTACACTTGCCATATCCAGAATGACAACCACTCATTATTACCGTATTCCGGGTGTGGTCATACCTCGCCTCTTCAACCATGCCAGCACCGGTCTGACACTACAAAGCAAAGTGTTACAGATCTCGCTGCATCTCTCTCTACGCAACCAGACCCTCCTGGATACACTCCTGACCGGGCAGTCGGACCCTCGCTCGCCCTTCTATCATCATTACCTGACGCCACAAGTCTTCAAGAGCCAATTTGGACCAACCACGGATTCAATCAATAGTGTGACCGATTTCTTGCAAAGCCATCATCTCCGCATCACATCAATCGCCCCCAACAACCTCGTGATTCATGCCTCGGGATCGGTCTCCACGGTCGAAAAAACCTTTTTGCTCTCGATCCACAACTACCAGATAGACGGCCATACCATCTACGCGCCATCGTTAAATCCTGCCATTCCCGATCACATCGTCCCCAGCCTCCAAAACATCACCGGTCTGGACAACCTCTCCGTCTACAAACCTCACTACCAGACACCACGATCCCACCACACGTTTCAAGCTGGCGGCTACACGCCCAACGACCTGCGTAGCGCCTATGATGTCAATCCGCTTATCAATTCCGGTGCCGATGGCAGAGGACAAACCATCGCCCTCTTTGAACTCGATGGCTACAAACCAAGCGATATCGATACCTATCTCAACAAGTATGGACTCGGCCCAAAGAAGTACTCAGACGTGCTGGTGGATGGCACGACCAATACGCCTGGCGAAGGTGCCATCGAAACCACCCTCGATATGGAGGTGATCTCCGCGCTCGCCCCCAATGCCATGCAGAAAGTCTACATCGGCCCCAATACAACCAAGGGGGTCAATGATATCTATAGTCAGATCGTCAACGACAACAGCGCCAAAATCGTCAGTATCAGCTGGGGACAATGCGAGGCGGGCACAGGAAACGCGGAGATCGAGACCTTGCGTGACATCTTTCGTCAGGGAGCCGCACAAGGGCAATCCTTTTTCGCCGCCAGCGGTGATGCGGGGGCCTATGATTGTGGCGATAATAGTCTCTCCGTCG
The DNA here is from genome assembly GCF_057551105.1 of Dictyobacter sp. Z7_2. Classification (NCBI taxonomy): domain Bacteria; kingdom Bacillati; phylum Chloroflexota; class Ktedonobacteria; order Ktedonobacterales; family Dictyobacteraceae; genus Dictyobacter; species Dictyobacter sp. Z7_2. The sequence goes on along the minus strand of NZ_BAAJPE010000002.1, from coordinate 4,610,597 downwards.
ACTCCCCGGCCAATCAGCCCAATGTCGTCGGCGTCGGTGGCACCAGGCTCATCACCAACGCGGACGGCTCCTATAACAGCGAATCAGCCTGGTCCAACAATACAACCCAGGGCGGAGGTGGAGGGGGTCTTAGTTTCTACTTCACACATCCGGTCTATCAGAAAGGCCCAAACGCCGTCAATCACTTTCGCATGGTTCCCGATGTCTCCGCCAACGCCGATCCCGCCACTGGCTACTCCATCTATTGCAGCGTCAACGCAGAAAAGGGACAGGAATGGAGCGTGGTCGGTGGCACCAGTGCGGCCGCTCCCTTGTGGGCCGCAATCGTCGCTGATATCAACGGCTATCTCGGGGCGCAAAAAAAGGGGATAGTGGGCAATATCAATGCCACCTTATATACGCTCTACAATACCTCACAACCCTATCCAGCCTACCACGATATCACTACCGGGACCAATCTCTTTTACAAGGCCGGCAGCGGCTACGATCTGGCCACCGGGCTTGGATCTCCCGATGCCTGGAACTTTGCCCGCGATCTGACGGGCATCTTCTATCTGCCGAGGAAATAACTCGTCATAGAGACAAAAAATGGAGAAACATATGCGAAAGAAATCTCGTTTGTTCTTTGCCAGTTGCACACTACTGGGAGCACTTCTCACTCAAAGCTTGCAGGCAACACCAATATTGGCTGATCCGCTTACAGGTGTACAAAATACATATCAAATAGAATTCTGGGGAAATCCAAGCAATACATCCGTAGAGACAGTGATCATTTCCATCTCAGGAACGACCAATAATTGTGCACAAATCTTGTTTGTACGGACTAATGGTTCTGTTGTCTATTTCTCCTGCCTGCTGCGAAAATTCATCATCATTTCAAAAGAACTGACAAATACATTCTTTCAAGACATCCATACTGCGCTCCCCTTAAACACGCTTCCCGACAACCATGGATGCCTCAAATCTGTCAGTTTCAGTAGCAATATCTACCTGATCCTACAAACACAAAAAAGTCCTGACGTTTCTTGCTCATCCGATCATCTAGGAGAAGCGCTCTACCATGATGTCAAAGCGATTCAACGAATATTGCACTCGACGCTGTTACCACCACAGCATTCATGATACATACTTCGCGCTCATTCTGGCAAAAGGAGCATCGTACGCTACTTTTTTCGGATACGCAGGGTCTGGATTTCAAATGGTTGGAAGGCCAGAGAGATACCTTTGTTCTGCATCTCGATCGGCTCGGGCTGCTCTTCCAGCAGATTAGTCAGCCAGACCTGAGCGATCTCCATGGCGAAGCTGATGGCTGTTGTGGTCGTGGCACCAGTGGCCTCATACAGGCGCAGGATCATGTCATCGCCATCCTCGGCTTGCTTAACAGCTTCCAGGATGATGTTTTCGGCTCCGATCTGGACAAGTGTGATTCCACTGAGAGATGCACTACCTGCTGCAATAATCGGAGTGACGTTCAGTTCGTAGCCAGCATGGATGACGTCTCCAACGATATGGTTGCCAGGATGCGGATACAGCGAGTAGGTAAATTCGTGCTGAGCTCGATCCGCTTGCGGGTCTGGATAACCGGGACTACGCAGCAGGTTGAGGTCCAGAACGTTCTCGGTAACTTTATGACCATATTTACAGTCGTTGAGCAGAGCAACTCCGTAATCCCACTGCGAGAGATCGATCCACTTGTGCGCACAGATCTCATACCTCGCCATATCCCAGCTGGTATTGGTGTGCGTGGGCCGTTTGATCGATCCAAATTGGATGTCGCAGGTGACCTCCGTGCTTCTCACACTGACCGGGAAGCTGGTGCGCAACATCTTGTTGTCCTCACGCCAATCGGCTGTGGTGATAAAATCGACGCGACGACTGCCAGCCGTCAGGACAATCCTCTGCTTCAGAGTCGATCGACCAAAAGTGTAGTCCTGCTCCACGATGCTCTGCGGACCATCGGTGAAGGCGGTTGTGCCTGCCAGAACGAAGTAGTCGGGAGCTCGCTCGGCATAGGCGATGGAAAAATCCCAGGCATCGCCGTCGTCAAGGTAGACGGCAAGCTTGTTGGCGGATGCTCCACTGGCGAGTACCTCACGTTGCCGCTCTTTATCAAAGATGGCCTGGATCGCTCCGTCGGTCGCAAATTGAATCCGTAAGAGGTCATTCTCCAGGATATCGGTGCCTGGCGAGGCCATCTCTAAAGCCTGACTCTCTATGTCGTAGCTGGTCTGCGCGGCGAGATCAAGCGTGACATAACCCAGCGGCGGTAGGGTGACGTAGTACCATTGATCCTGGATAGAGAGCCATTCATTTCGTTCCCAGGAGAGCGTGTTGAAGATAGTGACCGCCGTGTTAGCCAGATCTGGCTGTACGATAGCATTCTGCGCAGCCAGCGTCAGTCGCTGAGTCTGATCCAGTAGCTGCCGATAGCGTTCCAGGGATTCATCGTAGACACGTGTGATCGAGGAGCCTGGCAGAATATCATGAAACTGGTAGAGAAGCACTTCTTTCCAGATCGCATCCAGCTCCCGACGCGGATAGGGATGTTCAGCCTGGAGAAAGGCCAGCGTGGCAATACATTCCAGATCACGCAACGCCAGTTCCATTTTGCGATTGAAGCGCTTGTTTCTGGCCTGGGTGGTGTAGGTGCCCTGGTGCTTCTCCAGATAGAGCTCACCAGTCCACGTCTGATAGTCGGCGCTGCTTTGCGCGATGCGTTCAAAAAAGGGTTCTATATGCTCCTGCTGCACGGGGGCCAGACCAGCAAGATTCTTTTCACGCTTGAGCCGCTCAAGATGCTCGGTGCCAGGGCCGCCACCACCATCCCCGATCCCATAGAGGAGCACGGCATGCTCGGAGACAGCTTTATCGGCGAAATTTGTCTCGATCGCGGCCAGCGCTCGCGGCGCCGCCGAGCTATTATAGGTCCCCTCCGGAGGCATGTGGGCCAGCACGCGTGAGCCGTCAATGCCTTCCCAGAAGAAGGTATGATGCGGGAAGACGTTGAAGGTGTTCCACGAGATCTTGATGGTCAGGAAGTAGTCGATCGCTGCCTTCTTCAGAATCTGAGGCAAGGCGGCCGAGTAGCCGAAGACATCAGGCAACCACAACATATGTGGATCGGTGCCAAACTCCTCACGGAAAAAGCGTTTACCGTGCATAATCTGTCGCACCAGAGCCTCTCCGCTCGAGAGATTGGTATCGGGCTCAACCCACATCGCTCCTTGCGTCTCCCAGCGTCCCTCGGCGACCTTCGCTTGCACTTTTTTGTACAGTTGCGGATAGTAGTCCTTCATCCACTGATAGAGTTGCGGCTGACTGGCTCCAAAGATGTAGTCAGGATACTTCTCCATGTTGGCAAGGACCGTCGAAAAGCTACGGGCTCCCTTACGAATCGTCTCGCGTAGCGGCCAGAGCCAGGCCAGATCGATATGCGCATGCCCGATCGCGCTGATGTTCAATGAGGGCGTGCCACCGGTCTTCGCCAATTCGGGCGCCAGAAACGCTCGCGCTTGCTGTGCCTCTTCCGTCGTGTAGTCCGCCATCACATTGGACGCTTTACGTAAGGCAGTCAAAATGCGCTGATAACGAGCTTTCTCGGCTGACAGTTGCAGCATCAATTCGTGCAGCACAGCAAAGTCATGATAGAGTTGAAACATCTCCTCGTCACAGAGCGCCACATGGGCTTCTTTCAGCGTACCACTATCGGGATATTTCCCAAATAGATCGTTACAGCCAGCGTCGGCCCACAGATCAATCTCTTCGCCACCATGCGCCTCCTGATACAACGGCACGACGCGCTTGCCGGGACGTCCCAGGCTATAATCGAATTCAGAGCTGACCGTTGTCAATCCCAATATCGGACAGCCCTCATGATCAACCACAGCAGCCTCACCGCTCAGATCAATCAGCAGCACCACCGACTTCCCGCGAGCACGCTCCGGCACACGACCGCGAAAATGAAACCAGGCACAATCCCAGAGCTTGCCCCAGCTTTGTCCAAGTATGAAACTCTGATACTCTCCTGACTGACGATCGGCAAAGGGAACCGGCTCAGGAGTGATCCAGCCCTCGATAGTCAGCTCTGACAAAGGCGTATAAATAGCCTGTTCAATCTTTTCCAGCGTCTTCGCGACCGCGAGAAGTGTCTGTGACGTATAGTACGGCAAAGTATCCCTGCTCTTTCTATCATCAAACCCAGGACCCATCACAACGATTAAAATCCCGATGGATTACAAAAAAGGCCAGAAGGCCATGCTATCAGCGAGCAGGCCTTTCCCATTGTAACTCATAGGGACAATATTGCTGCATATCAGGCTGAACTTGCTGTTGCACCTGTTGCGCGGCACTTTGTGGCGTTTCATCGCTAATCGTGACTCCTTGCTGCGCCGTATAGAGTGCTGCCCAGAGTTGTGCTCCCGCTGGCAACGGTGCTCGACTCTCTGAATGCGGTAGCAGGTCGGCAAAAAACTTGATGCTCCCGTTCACCAGTTGGGGATCGTTATTCAACGCGGCCCAGGTTGGTAAGTGTCCGGTATCTTTTGTGTAGATGCTCTGGCCTTGAGAGCCGGTCATGAATTTCATAAAGCGATAAGCATCGGTGGGATTCTGAGCGCCGGTCGGCATCACAAGTCCATAGCCTCCCGACCAGGTAAATGGCTTCTGTCCTTCCTCAGTCACCGGAACGTAGGTAATGCCGTAATTGATTTTCGGAGCATACTCCTTCAAAGAGGCGATATTCCAGGTTCCGCTGAGTTGCATGGCGACATGACCTGTGTAAAAGGGCGTCTCGCTGGGTGGCGCGTTCGGCGGCTGATAGGTCGCCTGGAAGGCGTTGGCTTTCTGATATCCTAGCTTCTTGGCCCAATCGTGCAAAAAGGTCAGAGACTTGATCATGGCCGGCTCGGTTGCCGTCACCTGACAGCTACTATTATTGAAGAAATTGGCCCCATAATCAAGCGCCCACGTCAGAGCATAGCCCTCATCGGCCCAGGGGACAAAGCCCAGTTGAGTATAGTTGCCACGAGCATCGGTCTTGGTCAGCTTCAAAGCGATCTGCTCAAGCGTATCCAGAGTAATCGGTCCATGAGAAGCATCCAGGACGCCGGGATCGATGCCTGCCTGCTTGAGCATATCCTTGTTATAGAACAAGGCACGGGCATCAGTATCCATGGGCATACCATACACTCCCCCTTGATACTGGACTTCGTTCCAGGCATACGGCAGATAGCTCTGCGAGAGCGTCGGGTCGTCTTTCTGGATATAGGAAGAGATATCTGTCAGCAATCCCGTGGCCGCCTGCTGGTTTACGGTAAAACGGTCCGTCAGATAGACGTCGGGAGGCTGTCCGCCACGCACGGCGGTGACAATCGATGAGTTATCTCCCTGCGCCTGCGCTGGCTGACCAACGAGATTGACATGAATATCTGGATTAGCCGCCTCAAACGCGTCGACGATTCTTTGATAGGACTGCATATCGAGCGTGGCTGTATCCGAGGACCAGAATGTCACCGTGTGCGCTGGCTCAGAGCCAGACGAGCATCCAACAAACAGTACTGAGATCATCAGGACCGCCAGCAGGGCAAGCATAAGCTTGCTCGTAGATGGTTGTCGCTTCATAATTGAATCCTTCCTCAACCTTGATATATCTGTGCATTCAGAGAACAAATGTGTCGCAACATCGTTGTAGCCACGTGCCTTTCCTATCTGATGCTTCCCATGGTGACGCCTTTGATGAAGAAGCGCTGGAAGGCAAAGAAGAGGATCACAACCGGGATCACGACCATCACCGATGCAGCCATCAGCAAGTTGAACTGAATGTCGTGCGTCGAGCGGAAGGATTGAAGTCCGATGGCGAGCGTATGGACCGAGTCATCCTGGAGATAGAGCAACGGTCCCAGAAAGTCATTCCAGGCTCCCACGGCGGCAAAGATTGCAACCGCCGCGATGGCCGGACGCGCCATGGGCGTGACGATGCGCCAGAGGATATTCCATTCGCTGGCTCCGTCGATACGCGCCGCCTCAAGCAGATCTTTGGGCAGTTGCAGCAGAAATTGACGGATTAAGAAGGTGTAGAAGGCGCTACCAAAAAACGTGGGGACAATCAATGGCAAGAATGTATTGATCCAGTGCAGGCGAGCAAACATATCAAACTGCGGAATGATCACAAGCGAGAAAGGAATAAAAATCGTGGCCAGCACAAGATAGAAGACGACCTCGCGTCCAGGCCATTCGATGCAGGAGAAGCCGTAGGCGATGATCAGGTTCGAGACGACCGCTCCAACCACACTCAGGATCGTGATGATCAGCGTGTTCACAAAGTAGGTGCCGAAAGGAATTGTCTGGAACGCTTTGGCAAAGTTCTCCCACTGGAGACTCGCAGGCCAGAGCGTCGGCGGGAAAAGCACGAATTCAGCGTTGGATTTCAAGGCGCTGATCACCATCCAATAAATAGGCGTCAGAAACAGGATCGCCATGATGATCAGAAAGATGCGCGGCCCTACCTGCTGCCATACTTTTTGCAGCGTGATGGGCTTACGACTCGGATGATGGATCTCTGGCTGTATCACAGGTGTATCAATAGTTGCTTTCATAATTGCCTCTCTCTTTTTAATCCTCACGCATCGTCACAATGTTCCAGTCAGGAACTCAAAGCTGCGGAGGAGCGTCGAAAATCATCTCGATGCCGCCACGTGCAGCATCTTCATCCCCTTTAGCCGACGATCTCGTAGTTGACAAAGCGTCTGGAGATTGCGTATAGAATCAACGCCAATGCGACTCCAAAGAGAAAGAGCATCAACGAAAGTGCACAGGCATAGCCGATCTCGGCAAAGCTGAAGGCGTTCTGATACATGTAGTACATGTAAAAGAGCGTTCCGTTGTTCGGACCACCCTGGGTCATGATGTACGATGGTGTGAAAACCTGCAATCCCTGGCTCAGACCGGTGATCAGGTTGAAGAGGATGACAGGAGAGAGCAGCGGTAATGTGATACTGAAGAAACGTCTCACGCGACCAGCGCCATCCAGGCGAGCCGCCTCGTATAAGGTCGAGGGAATGCCATTGATACCGGCTAAAAAGATCAGAGCAGCATTGCCAGCTCCGAGCTGCGCCAGAGCGACAATTACGACTTTGGCACTGGTCGGATCTCCAAGGAAGTTGGTGGTAGGAGCACCAAAGAGGTTCATGACCGAGTTGACCAGGCCGTATTGCGGATTGACCAGCACGATAAAGATAAACGAGAGCGCGAAGATGGGCAGGATCGATGGCAGATAAAAAGCCGCTCGATAGACGGGAACTTCACGCACCGAGGTATTCATCGCCATGGCAAGCAGGATGGCAACGACGATACCTATCGGCACGGCCAGGATCGTGTAGAACAAGGTGTTGTTGATCGATTGCCACGTAATGGGATCGGTGAACAAGCGCACGTAGTTTTGGAGTCCCAACCAGACAGGTGGCTTAATACCCGAATAGCGCGTGAAGCTGATGAAGAGCGAGTAGATCAGGGGATAGAGCACAAAAGCGCAGAAGCCGACAATCCATGGGCTGATAAATAATAAGCCCTTGAACAGGTTAGAGCGTTCACGCTTGCTCATGCGGGTATGTTTCATTGCAATCAAATTATGCCTCCTAGCAGATACAATCATGAAGTCAACCTCGACCTCTTACAGACACTGTACATTTTACATGTGCATTTGTCAATGGTTGTCTATACATTCATGAACATACACAGGCCCACCACGAGGTTTCCTTGCCCCACAAATACCCAAGCCAGCCGACGTAGTGCTCAGGCAAGGGTCATCGTACCGATGTCACATTGGAGACACGCATCCTAATGGGGGAGACGCTCACCGACGTAGCGGCGCGGCTCCGCCGTGCTGTCTGTGACTCGTCCGACCACGCTCCTCATGAGGTTCCATTGCGCGATCTTCCCACGGTGGGACGTTGTCGTGCGTCCAGTGACAGCACGGCGGAGCCGCGCCGCTACGTCGGCTGGCCTGTGCGCCTGGTGCAAAGGGGTCATCTTTCTTTGCCGAGCTACATTTCGCTGAGTCTTGACAGGTACAACATCGGAGAGCATTACTACCAAGTGGAATTTGTCTATACAAATGGCTTGACAATTTTCGCAATGAAATGTATCTTTTAATTTAGCAGCGAAAGACGTTTCATCTTATGTATAAAACTCATCTAAAAAATAAGAAGGTATATAGTGCAAACATCGCATAATGAACCACATGCAAAATTACGCTATGCACAAATCATGTCTTTTTATCGAGAACGTATTCTCAGTGGGGCTCTACCAGCAGGAACGCAGCTACCGACAGAAATGGAGATCGCTCAGGAGCATCAGATCAGCCGGGGAACGGTACGACAGGCTCTGATGTTGCTGGTCACCGAGGGACTGCTTGAACGTGTGCAAGGGAAAGGGACGTTTGTACGCTCAGTGCCTGCGCTCCCTGATGAGTCGCTTGAGGTTCCTCATGAGAAAAGTATCGGGCTAATCTTGAGTGGTTCGACTGCCGATGAGCTCAGTATGGGGATTTTGCTGGGCGCGGAACAGATTACTAAAGCACGCGATTATCATCTCAATGTCGCTTTTGTCGACAATGATACGACACAGCTCACTACAATTATCGATCGCCTGCGCAAGCGTACGGCTGGACTGATCATTTTTCCTACTGGCGATACTCCCTACATTGAAGCCATCAAGCAGTTGGAGCAGCAACAGATCCCCTATGTCTTAACCGATCGCTATCTGAGCGATATCGATAGCGATTATGTCGGCGTCGATAACATCGAAAGCGGCTACCGAGCGACAGAGCATCTGATCGTTCTCGGTCATCTGCGGATTGGCTTCGGCTATTCAGCCGGTGATCGCCTGGAGACAACCTCGGTTCGTGACCGTTGGAAAGGCTATCGGAAAGCGCTCCAGGCATATAATTTACCCTACGATGACAATCTTATGCTACTCCGTGATGCTCCATTATCGACGGCACCAGCGCCCAATGCCTACGATGAATACATACAGCGCAAGGGCCGACCCGACGCCATCTTTACGGTCAATGACTATATTGCATTGGGACTCGTGCGCGCCGCGCAACGCGCTCAGATTGCGATTCCCGAAGCACTGGCGATCGTCGGCTTCGACGATGTCAGCTACGCTACGCATGTCTATCCCGCGCTCACCACGATCGCGCAGCCACGCCAGGAGATCGGCATCCAGGCCGCCAACCTACTGCTGGATCGCATTGAGGGAAAGATCGTCGGTCCCCCCAGACATATTGAACTGCCCACGCAGCTCGTTGTACGCGAATCTTGTGGGACCAGACTCAAAATTAAGAATCACATGCTCTCCTCTCAGTCACAGTAGGGATAGCGCGACGGAAGCGCTCATAAGAGAGACAGATCCTCATAGGTAATCTGTCCCTCTTATCAAGGATTTCAAAAAAATCTGTACTTAAAATGTTTCATAGACTCGCTCCTCATCACCCTTTTCAATCGCATATTCCGGCTGATCGCTTCGCCGCACCGCCCTGTTTATCAACCAGATACTCCAGAACAACACGACAAGAGCAATCAATTCCCAGCCACTCCCTATCCAGCCAAGGGTGGTCAGTGGAGCAAAACGCAGCACCAGACCACCAAGAGCAGCCCCTCCGGCAGAGCCAAGGTAGATCGCGGAACTATTAAGCGAGAGAACTACTCCCGCCCCTTCCGGCGACAACGTGATCAAACGATGCTGCTGGGCAGGCAAGATCGTTGTTCCGGCGATGCTCCACATGGCAATTGCCACGGCCACGGTAAGAAACGAAGTGGCCGTCAGGGAGAGCGTTAGAAACGCCAGCCCGACTACGATCAGACAGGGCACGATGGTTCGTACAGCTCCCCAACGGTCGATGCTATAGGCGCCAATGACGTTCCCCAGTAAACCCACCACTCCGTAAAGGAAGAAGATACCACTGATGCCAACGCCATTCAGATGCGTCACCTGCTGTAATAAGGGACCAAGATACGTATAGACGGTAAAATTGCCGAAGATACAGGCAAGCGTGACCAGCAACGTCACAAATACAGTTGGCTTGCGTAAAAGAGTCAGACGCGTACTCAGCTTAACCGCTGGAGGATTGGCAACAGTCGGAAAGAGAGTCAGTACCCCAACCAGGGCAAGCGCACTCAAGGTCGCAATCAGCACAAAGGTCATCTGCCAACCAAATTGCGAGCCGATCACAATGCCTAGCGGCACGCCCAGGAACAACGAAACAGTCATCCCGGTCAGTACCAACGAGAGCGCTCGCCCGCGCTTCTCAACCGGGGCTAAGGCCACCGCTACCGCCGATGCAGTGGGGGTATATAAAGCCGCGCCGATTGCAGCCAGGACTCGTGCTACGATCAGGATAGCAAAGCTGGTCGTTACAGCCGCCAGCACGTTCGCCACGACAAACAGAGCCAGGCTGAATAATAATAATCGCTTACGTCCTACATTACCAGCCAGCGTCGCCAGCACAGGCGCTCCCAGCGCATAGGTCAGGGAAAATACAGTCACTAATTGGCCTGCCAGATCAACCGATATATTGAGCTGATGCGCAATATCAGGCAAAATGCCGGAAATTACAAATGCGTCAGTTCCTAACGCAAAGGTTCCCACCGCCAGCACCAGAATACGAAACCACATATAGTTTCTCCTCAACTATTCGTTTCATTCTTTACGAACAATTGAAATTATGCTCCCAAAAGTGCTACAATAGGGATTAAAGAGAACATCGCCAGATGTGTCAAGCAACGCGTTGTTTCTCTCCTAGTAATTTTCATTGTTCTACAACAATCGAACAATCGAGATTGTACCATAGAAAAAAAGGAATTTCAAGTGAGGATGTTGCATCATCCAGCCAGAGATGATATCAAGCTGTCGGATATCTTCTTCGCCTTAAGCGATCCTACCCGGCAGAGCATTGTCAGAGATTTGGCTGAAAAAACGGTATTAAATGCTAAAAACTTTGAGTCTGAGGTTGCCAAGTCGACACTCTCACATCACCTCAAAACGCTACGCGAAGCTGGCCTGACGCAGACTCAGCAGGGCGGAACGATGTGCTTTGTATCGCTGCGACGCGAGGATCTTGACGCACGCTTCCCCGGCCTGCTCGACTCCATTCTCGCTGCCTGCGCAAAAGAAGAACAGGATACCTCCATTGGCGCTGCCAGATAGAGGTACCCACAGAAGACGAAATGCTTTGCCTTTATCAGGAATACAGGCATTGACTTATAAACATCCTCAATATCTCTGATGCAGAAACGTAGACGAGATGCATCCTGTCAAGCATCGAGTTCCAGAATACATCCCTCGTTGGCACGCAGATGGAAAGCGGATAGATCAGTTACCTCAGTGCGATCGAGATGGGTTGAGAGCATGACGCGACCAGTTCCCAGCTGGGGATACGCGATGGTCTGTTCGGTAGCGGAGCAGTTCAGGGCGATCAGATAGCGTTTCTGCTCGTATGTGCGCAGATAGACAAAGCATGCCTCCGGGACCTGATCAAGCGAGCGATAGCTGCCACGTGCCAGAGCTGGATGCTCACGACGCAGGGTGAGCAGATGTTTGACCAGCATCAAAAAGGAATGCGTGTCGGCGAGCTCGGTGGCCACGTTGTGGCTCTGATAGTCATCAGGCAGGGGTAGCCAGAGGGCGGCACTGGTATCGGGTGCGGAGAAACCGGCGTTGGGTCCTGGATGCCAGGGCATCGGCGAGCGTTGGGGATCGCGGCTGTGCGCAGGATTGATTTTACCCTGAGGGTCCTGGATCATGCTGACTGGAATAGTGGTATCCAGCAGGCCCAGTTCGTCGCCGTAGTAGCAGGTCGGGGTGCCGCGCAGCGTGAGCAGAAGCATCTGTGCGACGCGTGCCTGTGCTTGTCCGATGCGACTGGCGATCCGAGGGCGATCATGATTGCCCAGGACCCAGTTCGGCCAGGCATCTGGCGGTAAGGCGGCTTCGTAGTCATCGACGCACTGACGCAAAGTTTGGGCATCCCAGGAGGTCAATTCCAAAAGTTGGAAATTAAATGGTAGCTGTACTTCATCCCGGCTATGGCCGTAATATTCCATCAATTGTGGCACCGGTAGATAGATTTCACCGATCAGGACACGATCTTCGTACTCATCGGTCACGCTACGCATCTCGCGGATCACTTGATGGACATCGGGCTGATTCTCGGTATAGCGACCATCCTGGCGAGCGTATGGAGGATCTCCCGGCTGCCAATGCGGTCGCTCCAGATTATCGCGCAACTGATCATCCTTGATCATCATCCAGATCACATCGACGCGAAAACCATCCACGCCACGCTCCAGCCAGAAGCGCAATACGTCGTACATAGCCTGTCGCACCTGCGGATTCCGCCAGTTGAGGTCCGGCTGCTTGACATCAAACATATGCAGATAGTATTGTCCACTGGACTCATCCAGCTGCCACGCCGGGCCACCAAATAAACTGGTCCAGTTGTTCGGAGGTCCTCCATCAACAGCCGGATCGTGCCAGATATACCAGTCACGTTTGGCACTCTCCCGACTCGAACGCGACTCCTGAAACCAGGGATGCTCATCGGAGGTGTGGTTCGGCACAAAATCGAGCACAAACCTCATGTTACGCCGATGGGTAGCGTCCACCAGGCGGTCAAAATCATCCAGAGAGCCGAAGAGCGGCTCGACATTGGTATAATCGGCGATATCGTAGCCGAAATCGGCCATCGGCGATGGATAGATCGGCGATAACCATAACGTGTCTATGCCCAACCAGCTGAGATAATCCAGACGCTGCTCAATGCCTGACAGATCACCAATGCCATCACCATTCCCATCCATAAAACTACGCGGATAGACCTGATAGATCACTCCAGTCTGCCACCACGAAAATAGTTGTGCCATAAAATCTATCACCTTTTTAGCTAATACCTAATACTGACAAGCTTTTACTTCTACCAGTACAACGTTTGAGCAGCACCAAGTAGCTCATAGAGATTGGTACCTGAGAGGTTTTCTCTCATGCAGGATGTGAAAAAGAATGAGTGATTCTTCCCAAATTAAGCGTCATTTATATTATATAGTGAATATCATATACAGCATATCTCTTTCCGCAAACACTTTATTAACATTTTTTCTAACACGCTCCAAATTAAGAATAGAGAAGCAGAAAGGCAAGGAAGAATTTATGAGCTTTGCTGAGCGTTTACATCAGGAACGATTGCGCCGCCATCTTACTCAAGAAGCATTAGCAGAATCAGTAGGTGTTTCTCCACGGAGTATCGTGCGCTGGGAACAAGGTCAAGCCATTCCACAAGCATCTGTACGACTACTCCTCAGCCAGTTTTTCAGCCTTCGCCCCAACGAGCTATTCGAAGACGATAAAGTGCATACGCCCAATCCGCCATCTTGGAATGTGCCCTATCCTCGCAATCCATTCTTCACTGGACGAAAAGAAATCCTTCATGCGCTTCACGAACAACTTAACCAGGAACACGCAATGGCCCCAACACGATCGCTGGCGATTAGTGGACTTGGCGGCATTGGCAAAACTCAGATCGCACTCGAATATGCCTATATGTATCGTCAAGACTATCGCTTCATCTGCTGGATGAATGCAGCAACACGCGAGACACTAGAGGCTGAGATAGTAACGCTTGCGAATCTCTTGCAATTACCCGAACGCCACGAGCAGGGTCAAAAAAAAGCACTTCAGGCAGTGAAGCAATGGTTCGCCACACATGAAGAATGGCTCTGGATACTGGATAATGCAGATGACGTAACGATGATATACGACATCCTCCCAACCGAGTACTCAGGACATCTCCTACTAACTAGCCGTGCGCAAGCTCTGGGATCACTGGCCCAACGAATTGATGTTGAGACGATGGGGCTCGCTGAAGGAACGCTGTTCTTACTCCGCCGGGCCAAACTACTTAAGCCTGACACATTTCTTGATATGATGGATGAAAAAGAACTTGCCATCGCCAATGCGATCGTACTCGAAGTAGCGTTTCTCCCGCTCGCGCTCGATCAGGCAGGAGCATACATCGAAGAGGTTGGATGTAGCCTCACTGAATACCTGAAACTCTATCAAGCTCATCGGAAAGAACTCCTTCAACGACGTGGTCACCTCCCAGCGGCTCATCCCGAATCAGTAGCAACAACCTGGTCTCTCTCGTTTCAGAAAGTCGAACAAGCCAACCTTGCAGCAGCAGACCTTCTACGCCTGTGCGGCTTTCTGGAGCCGGACACAATCCCAGAAGATCTTATCATTGAAGGGGCAATGTACCTTGGTCCTGTTCTAAGTATCATAGCAACCAACAGATTTAAATTAAATGAAGCCATTGAAGAACTGCGTAAGTTTTCCTTAATTCAACGCTATCCAGAAACCGGGGTACTACGCATCCATTGCCTGGTGCAAGCAGTACTCAAGGAAACTATGGAAAGAGAGATACAGTGTCAATGGGCAAAAAGAGCTGTCCAGGCGATTAATGCATTATTCCCGGAGTATGTTGAGGTAAGCACATGGACTCGCTGTCGCAACTACCTCCCTCAAGCGCAGTCATGTTATGGATTGATCCAGGACTACCAACTCTCATGTGCGGAAGCATCATCACTGCTTTTTCGGACTGCCACCTATTTACAAGTGTCTGCCCTCTATAAGCAAGCGGCATTGCTATATCAACAAGCCCTGCATATTCGCCAACAGATGTTAGGGCCGGAGCATCCCGATGTGGCCGCCGTACTCAACCATTTAGCGACAACCTATAAGAAATCGGGCCAAATATCGCGTGCGACACAGTTGTATGAACAATCGATACATATCTATGAAAAGGTATTGGGGCCAGAACATCCCGATATGGCAGAGCCACTGATGGGATTAGCTCGCATCTATTATCGACAGGGACAATACGAGCAAGCAAAGTCATTCTTCCTAAAGGTTGCAAATACCTACGAACAAGCCTTAAAACTGGAACATCCTGATGGAGCAGACCCATTAATAGGATTAGCTCGCATCTATTATCGACAGGGACAATACGAACAGGCGAAGTCGCTCTTCCTAAAGATTACAGGTATCTACGAACAAGCGCTAAGATTGAAACCGTCCAATGCCGCAGAGCCACTGATGGGATTAGCTCGCATCTATTATCGACAGGGACAATACGAGCAAGTTGAACCATTGTATCGTCAGGTCTTAGATATTCGCAAACAGGAGATGGGACCGGAGCACCCAGAAGTTGCTTCAGTACTCAACCATCTTGCAACTCTCTATACTGAACAAGGCAAATATGAAGCAGCAGAACCATTATATCAACAAGCATTGCATATCCGCGAACGGACGTTAGGGCAAGAGCATCCTGAGGTCGCTTTGGTACTTAACAATTTAGCCACTCTCTATAGGAAGAACAAAAAGTATACAGAGGCAGAGACATTACTCCTGCGAGCTGTAAAGATCTGGGAGCATACAGTAGGACCTGAGCATCCAGACACGTCCCTCGGCCTCAATAATCTGGCTGAACTCTATAGCACGCAAGGCAAATATGTGCAAGCCGAACTCCTATTCAAGAAAAGCCTGGCTATTATTGAACAAGCACTGGACCCTGAACATCCTTTCGCAATCTATCCTCTCACTAGATTAGCTGACCTTTACCAAAAATTGCATATGGAGGAACAGGCAGGAGTATCATTCCAGAGAGCCTTACATATTCGTGAAAAACATCTGATGTTACAGCATCCTGATACAGCACATATAATCTTTGAATTCGCTGTTTTTCGTGCAGGGCAAGGCAGAAACCAGGAAGCATCAATCCTGTATCAACGTGCACTGGCAATCCAAGAACAGATCTTTGGAGTACAGCATCCAACGGCCATGATAACGCAAAAGGCCTATTCTAAATTGCTCTGGGTAATAGCTCAACAAGAAGATATCAGTAGTACTGCTAAAAATTCTTGAAGCCTGCATATCTTCATACTTATCGCTATTCCCTTTAGCAGCTCAGTGGCATAATAATGCGCCTGATCGCATACTTTTGAGAGACACCAGTAAAAGTATGCGATCAGGCGCAAAGAACATGCGACTATTAGTTCGCGTGCCCAATAAACATCGGTACAAGGCCGCAGCTCAGTGAAACATCACCTCAAGAAAAGTTACAATGGAGTTACGCTAAATTCACAGTAAGGAACACCATCTATTGTTTGTCCGCCTCGAATATAAATGTTACTCACCCATACATATTGCTGGAGACTTGATGAATAGATCAAAGACCACCAGTTATTAGTAATGCCTTCAGCTGTAACAGTTTCACCTTGTTGTTGGCATAGGGCACTTACCCATTGCCGGCTGAAATGCGTGAGAACACTACAATTAGTTGATGGATAGTAAAAACATGGAGTAAACGGGCCTGATGAGGAAAAATATCGGCCATTAACATTAGTTCCCCAAATGTAGACAGAAGTGTTTAGCGGCTGCAATTGGATAGAGTGACTAACAGAAGATTGTGGCTGCACTGCTCTGGCATGTGCTGAGGCATTTCCAATGGCGATAGGTGAAAACAGTGCCAGAGCTACCAATAACGTTGCAATAAAGGATAATAGAAAGAGTTTTTTCAATGTCTGAATCCTTACCTTTCTTGTTCTAAAAACTATCTATTGAAAGTATAGGTATGCATACCGGTTTTAACCATGACAACCATCTGTCACCTTTGTGACACTTTATCTGAAATATCGTATAAATTATCTTTTATAGATGACACTCTTTTTAAGCAGAGAATTCAGCACGAATGTGCCTATCCATCATCTCATAGTGTCATATCCTGCGAGTAATTCGCCTATCAATATTCATCTGCATGGTTTTCAGAAGAGGGGTTATACAAAGTGAGGATTTGAAAAGATCGGCGTTTGCTCGTTTATTACTTATATAGAAAGTTAGCGCATCACTTTCTAGCTAAATACTATCATAAATCAAGGAGGATCATATAAACTATGACTGCATTTCATCGCGATAAGCTATCTTTGTCCTGGATCTGGATACCTTGTATGCTCGCCAGTCTGGCATGGTTTTTACTTCCCACTCAGAGTCTGGCGCAGACGGGCACGATCGCCGATCATGCGGATGTCTTGAATACTACAACGGTGGAACAGACTACGGCCTCATTCTCTTACACGGTTGACATATTTACAACGAGAACGTTCGAGGGCAGCGACAACGATTTCGATGATGAGATAGAAAGGCTTACTTCTTCCTACGATATGTATGATACGTCCTGTGATCCAGCAAAGGATGTTGGCTGTGAGCTCTACTCAGAAGTTGGTTCCGGTAGCTATACCACGCAATACAGAGAGGGAGATCCAGCCTCAAGCGTCGAGATTGGTATCAATGCCGCCACAAGACACGTCGCAATCTACTCAGGCAAGAAGGTCAAAATCGATCGTGATCTTTACTCGAAGGCGATCACTGCTTTTAGCGATACGATGCATAAAAATAATGATGATTACACAAAAGCAACGGTAGCAGCGCTCAATACATTACAAGATTCCTCTAATCGCTTCTGGAGTGGCGTGGGAAAGGCACTTCCATTTATTATCATTGGCCTGATAGTGATCATCGGTATTGGCTATTCGGTGATCTCTGGCAATTCAGGGGACGGGTATAGCAACAGAAGAAGATATTATGGCGGAGGCGGTTGGGGCGGCGGCAACAGCGGTGGTGGTAGCAGTGGCAGTGGCGGCGGTGGCGGCGGTGGTGGTGCCAGTGGTAATTTTTAGCACCAGGGTCTCACCGTAAAGACACCTATCCCGATCAAACAGGACGGCTTAACGCCGTCCTGCTTTCCATTCTGCTTGCGCTTGCTGAAGCCCCAATAATTGCTGTTCCAGGTTGATAATTTCCTGCTGCAAGCGCTGCTTCTCCTGCTGAGGTCCGAGCAATTGGATATCCTCAGTCATCTTATAACCGCGCCTCAGCCAACCGTCCAGGATACCTCGCGGCACAAAGGCGGCGGTCTGATAATAGCGAGAACGCGTCTTGGACATACCAGTGTTGACCTGTTTCAAGTTCAACTTTACCTGCTTGATCTGCAAGCGTAATTGACTGATCTGATCCTTGTAGGGATCACCAGATGAACGTCCACGTGATGGGCGCATAGGTACCCCGGGCTCATAATCCGTCACGGCTCCAGGATTTTGTAGAGGAGCACCGCAGTTATCACAGAAATGGGCTCCATCCTTCACACCCTTCCCACAGGCTGCACAAAACATAGATACTCTCCTTCCGATTTGTCTGTATTTATATAGTATACGGATGAGCATGAAAAAAAGGTGCCAGAGCTCCATCGGAGTACATTTTATGGTGCATTTCACAGCTTCAATGTAAGTCCAGCACAGTTTTTGAGAGGAGGCATGTTTACAAATAGTAGAATAGCGCTTGCAGCTAACGTAGGCAGAAGTATCAACTCTTATTTTAATTGTACCACTCCTGTCAATAACTTACATCGTCCTTTGGGACGGTGTTTTTTGCTTGCAGCTCCCATATACTCTCCTCTGGGCCTTTTTACCACAAAGTAAAGGCATTTCCTGGCTGGCGCTGAGACAAAAAAGACGTTCAGGTGTCAGGCTTCTGCGGAGATATCTATAAATAGTCACATTGAGGATTGCAATTATGAAAGAGCTGCTGCGCACCTTTACGTCATTACGTCAGCGCAATTTTCGCCTGTTCTGGTTTGGTCAGTTGATCTCTTTGATTGGTTCGGGGATGCAAAGCATTGGACAGGTCTGGCTGGTGCTAACATTGACACATAGTGCCTGGCAGATCGGTCTGGTAGGAGCTCTCCAGGCGCTCCCGATCCTGCTCTTCTCGGTCTTCGGCGGGATCTTCGCCGATCGTTGGCCCAGGCGACGTATCCTCCTCTTTACCCAGACAGCAAATATGATTCAGGCGCTCCTGCTCTGGACGCTGGTGGCCACTGGGACGATCCAGCTCTGGCATCTCTACCTCCTGGTAACGCTGCTGGGCATCACCCGCTGCTTAAACACTCCAAGCAGCAGAGCATTTATCGTCGAGATGGTAGGATACGAAGCGTTACCAAACGCGATCGCTTTGAACTCCTCGCTCTCCACCCTGGCACGCATTGTCGGTCCAGGTCTTGGAGGTATCATCATAGCCATCAGCGGCATCCCCATGCTCTTTCTCCTGAACGCGCTCAGCTTCCTGGCGCTACTCATCGGATTGGCTATGATCGATGTACAGGCCCTCCATGCTCAGGCACTTCCCCATATGCGTGACGGCGCACGACAAACTACCTGGCAGAGTCTACGTGAAGGCGTGGTCTATGTCTGGCAGACTCCCACCGTGCTGTTAGTGATCTTTGTGGTCGGCCTGATTTTGCTCTTTGGATCAAACTTTAATGTTGTGCTTCCTCTCCTCTCGGATGATGTGTTGCATGGAGGCGCGACAGGTTTTGGCTTTCTCTCGGCTGCCAGCGGCGCGGGTGCATTGGTCGCGACGCTCTGGCTGGCCTGGAGCAATCAGAAGCCCACGATCCGCAGCCTCTTCAGTTACATGCTCCTCTTCAGCATTGTAGAAATAATCTTTGCCATCTCGCGTATCTATCTCCTCTCCCTGTTCCTGATCGCTGGTATCGGATTTTTAGAGGACGCCTTCGCCACCCAGTCGCTCATCACACTCCAGACCGTCACGCCCAATCACTTACGCGGGCGCGTCATGAGTGTGCAGATGCTCTTCTTCGATGGCAGCCTACCACTGGGATATCTGCTGATAGGCTGGCTCTCAAGCCTCTATGGAGCACCCATCGCCTTGCTCATTGGCGCCCTGCTCTGCCTGCTGGTGGTGATGATCGGATGGCTCACCACATTGCGACGCGGCTCTTTTCAGAGGGACGTTTCCCTTTTCTGAGGAATCTCACCATCAGGTGTACGGCGATCCTTCTGTATCCAGCTGGCGATATCGTCATCGAGGGCGGTACGGTCGGCTTCAAACTGGGTGTCGTGATACCAGTCGGGATAGCTATGCATGGTCTTATCGGCACTGCCGAGTGCCTCATAGAATGTGCGGGTTGCCGGGATGACGACGACTTTGTCGCTGGCCGCTTGCAGGACGAGTGCTGGGATGGTGATCTTTGCAGCCAGCTTGAGTACCGCCAGACGCATGCGCATGATCTGAAGGAGAAAGGTTGCGGTCTGGGCACGAACCCAGTAGGGATCTGCATCGAGCATGCGGGCGGCTTCCGGATTCGTTGTCATATTCTCGTGTCCCCCGCCGACTTGCCAGGGACGCTGCGATTTGAGCAGTCCTCCAACAAAGATACGCACCGTTGTGAGCAGTGAAATGCGGGTAGTATCTTGAATCCAGGGATTCAGAAAAATCACGCCGCCAAGCAGCTGTCCATAGGTGGCGGCGACATGGGTGGTGAAGATGCCTCCCATGCTGTGTCCCAGCAGATAAATCTTCGCATCTGGATGACGCCGACGCAACTCGGCAAGCAGCTCGGCGATATCTGCGACGTATTGTTGATAAGCATCGATATGACCTTTGATGCCTCCCGAGTTGCCAAAGCCTCGATGATCGACCGTGTAGACATTCAAGCCACGCGCAAACAACTCATTACCCATATCCACATACCATCCGCCGTGTCCACCCAGGCCATGGAGGATGAGCAGGACATCACCTTCTGAACGCTTCCACGAGCGCACGAAAAGCTTACATTGGTCTTTGAGCGTCACGTATTCGCTACTATAATGATCGGCCTGCTCTGTACCGATCTCGCCCCATACTCCAGGGGCTTCTGGCTGATAACGCATCTTTACATTCCACCTTTTTGCACCCATATATGCCTCTACAGGGATTTATGCATGTCATCGCGCTAGATTATGAGTATAGCATACTCTACAATTACCTGGGATAGGGCAACCTGTGTCTTCGCTTCGCTTGACAGCTTTCTGCTGGCCTTCCAAGACAAAACACGCGATCACTTCTGCCAGGGGAGCCGACCCTGGCCGATATCGGGTACGGTCTGCCGCCAGACGAGTTGGCCCTGCTGATCATAGAGCTCGGCTTGCATGGGCAATTGTATCTGCTCTCCCGGTCCAGGGGCAAAAAAGACATAGCCATCCTCAACAGCATCTTCGAGGATCTGTCCGGCATCGTTGATCAGACGCATACGAGCAACGTGAAAGCCATTGTCGATGACATGACCACATGCATGTCGTAACGTACGCTGACCGACCCAGCCCACAGAGAGAAAAATCTGGGGATGGTCACGCACGGGTGCATCGGCTTTAACCAGATGCTGTGGATCGGCGCTGGTTTCTCCTCCTACAGTAATATCCCAGGAACCTTCTGCATTCTGCTGGAATATAAAAATGCTACGATGAAACTCTCCATCGATCTCCTGGAAAGTGACTTCATAGAGTTTCCATCCCGGTCTCTGCTTCTCGCGCAAGAATTGGAGTGTGGCCATGTCTACAATTTCGTAGGATGGATTCGTCTCATCAGCCAGTTGATCCACGATCAGCTGCCTGATAGGATCTTCAAGTTGGGGAACGGGCTGACGTACAGGCATGGGTGGAATTGGCTTGCGCTCATAGGGACGATACACGGCATTAAAAGGACTATCAGCATCTTCTATCCTGATATACTCTGAGCGTTTGCCCTTGCGCTGGCTCGGACGTGCGCTCAGTTCCGCCACGGCTGTCAGTACGCGCTCGCGAAACTCCTCCGGATCGGGCTGGCCTTCCTGCACCGTCATCAAGAGCATTGCCGGAGCCATCAGATAGTCAAGTGGTCGCTCATATTCAGCGAGATAGATAAATAACGGTGGGAGGCGTGTATGATATGGACGCAATTCGTCATACAGGTATTTGCCAGATTTCCTCTCCGCTTTGTTCAATGAGAGACTAAATGTAGCCTCTCGCTTTTTTCGCTGATTGGCGACCGATCCATACAGATCCCATATTTCGACTAGCCTTTCTCCCACCGCTTCACTACCGCTCCAGGTTGAAGGAGGATCAGGCTCTACTATATATTGCCACAACTGATCCTGCTGAACGTTGAAAGGATTAAGAGCACGCTGCCGTTCCTCTCTCTGTTGCTGTAATCGCTTTTGTAGGGCTTGCTTTCGTTCACTTTGCTGATCCATCACATGCAGAAACCATGCTTGCCAGGTATTGGCCGTCATTCCGGCAGCGCGTAATGAGCCATCACCCGCGCTATGCTGATCAAATGGCGGCACCTGTAGTCCGTCAACCTGCAAAGCCCAGAGACAGAAGTCGATCGCATAACTATAATCAATACTGTAGGACCAGGAATTACGTGTATAAAGGAAGTGCATAGCAATGATTCTCTCATTTCTCTTTTTCCCACACTGTAGCATAAACCACTCTGCACTTCTGGACGGCTTTCACGTCAGGCTGATCAAACGGATAAATTCTGCTATACTTTATCCATGAAGACCAATGCAGCATATGAGAAAAGTGAAGATCTGTTAGTCCTGGCGCGACAGCAAGGATACAATATCACGGGACTTCAATTGGCGCGCTGGCATCGCGCAGGATTACTACCGCGTCCACAGCAGCAGCCACGCAAGGAGGCAAGAGGAACGTACGCGCTCTATCCAATTGGCACGAGCGAACAATTATTGACGCTCTGCTCATTGCGTCAGCACGAGCGCCGCCTCTCCCACCTGGCCTGGCAACTGTGGCTGCTCGGCTATCGCGTGCCAACGCAGACTATTCGGCCACAAATGTACGATGCGGCTCAACGCCTCTCACAGGGGATGCAATGGTTCGCTACGTTAGCGCATACCTTCCAGGAAGGTAGCACGTCTGAAGAGGCTCTCGATAGCATCGAACGTTATGCGGCTGGACCTCTCAACCTGCAAGCATTACGCCGGATACGTAAACGGATTGGGCGTGCTCATTTTCCCACATTCCTCTGTCTCCTGATTGAGCTGGCAACCGAGGATACTGAGAAGGATAATGAAATCTCCAGCGTATATGATAATCATGAGCGACTATTGAATCTGCGCATCCTCGCCCTGGGACTGGGTCTGGAGAAGCGCTTTGTGCAGAAGCAGGTTTCACTCGAATATTATCTTGTGCAGATATTTATCCCACAGCTACGCTGGCTCTTTGGCAAGCTGCAAAAGATACAATGGGAACAGATCTTGCCGCACGTGACCGACTTCGAGCTGCTCCAGGCACGCGATAATCTCCGCTCCTGGCTGATGCGCCAGGGATACGCCAGGCGCTATCGGGATCGACTCCCCGAAGACTATCCACGCTGGAATATCGATGTGCAGGAGATATTCCACTCTCTGCCCACCGATATTCAAACACTTGTGCTCGTCTGCTGGCTTGCCCTGAGCATAAATACATAACGATTGACTAAAAGAGGAGCGTGGTAGGGATGAGCAACAAGATGCCCATGCTCGTTGCGCATCTTATAAGCCGAAGCGTCCCTTTCACTCACGTAGCGTCAGGCCCAAGACCTGACGCTATGTGAGTGGGCGTTTGCATCACGAGTGAAAGAGTCTTCTTCCTACTGAACAGCACTTGACAATACCAAGCAGCGATGCATTAACTTGCAAGATGACCACATGTTGTCTGTAGTTGTCAGGAGGTTGATTGGATGCCATATATTACGCTTTTGGGAGCGGGAAGCACTGTCTTCGCTCGTCAGTTGATGACAGATATTCTCCAGGTCGAGGGTCTGGATGAGGGGACGTTTGCTCTGGTGGATATCGATCCCAGGCGGCTGGATCTGGCGCGTCAGATTGCGGAGCGTCTGGTTGCTCTTCAGGAGAAGAAACATTGGCGCGTGCTTGCTTCGACTGAGCGTCGCGATGTCCTGGCGGGGAGCGATTTTATTATCAATTCGATTGAGGTGGCGGGGATGGCGAATGTGCGCCACGATTTTGATCTGCCGATGCAACATGGGATTAATCAATGTATCGGCGATACGATCGGTCCGGGAGGCATCTTCAAGGCGCTCAGAACTGGTCCGGCGTGGCTCGATATTTTGCACGATGCGGAACAGCTCTGTCCGGAGGCCTGGGTGCTCAACTATACCAATCCGATGTCGATCCTGACGCTGGCGGCACTCAAGGGGACTCAGATGCGGACCGTTGGATTATGTCATAGTGTCCAGGGATCGTCCAAGCAGCTGGCCGATTATCTGGATGTTCCCTACGACGAACTCCATTGGCGCTGCGCGGGGATTAATCACAATGCCTGGTTTACCGAGCTGACGTATCAGGGTCAGGATATGTATCCACGGCTGCGCGAGCGCATCCAGGTACCGGAGCTCTACGAACGTGATCCTGTCCGCTTCGAGTTCATGCGCTACTTCGGAGCCTTTGTGACGGAGAGCAGTGGACACTTCTCGGAATATGTCCCCTATTTCCGCAAGCGTCCCGAGCTGATTGAGCGCTATTGTCGCGACGGCTATCTGGGCGAGACAGGCTTCTATGCCAATAATTGGCCGGCATGGCGTGCCAAAAATGATGCCTCGATTCAGGAGATGCTGGCCGGCACGCGTGAGATCCCTTTGCAGCGTAGTCATGAATATGGATCGTTTATCATCGAAGCCATCACCACACGAAGTCCCAAAGTGATCTATGGCAATGTGCGCAACACCGGTCTGATCGATAATCTGCCCGATGGCTGCGTTGAGGTCGCCTGTCTGGTCGATCAAAATGGCGTCCAGCCCTGTCACTTCGGTGCCCTGCCGGAACAGCTGGCAGCGCTCAATCGAAGCCATATGGCGATCCATACGCTGATGTGCGATGCCTTGCTGACACGCAATAAGGAGGCAGCTCGCATGGCACTTCTGCTTGATCCACTCAGCGCGGCGGTCTGCTCGCCAGCGGAGATCAGTACGCTCTTCGATGAGATGTGGGAGGCCGAGCGCGACTACCTACAGCCATTTGCATAGCAGGAAACCTTGACTATACGAAGAAGCCATTCAGGCTAAAAAGAAAGAAGCGCCTGACACTGTGAAGATATCTTTCTCACAAGTCAGGCGCTGCTGCTGCGCCAGCAGGAGACGCTCCGGTCTCCCCTGGCAAGCGTTAAGGTCACCGACCGCTGCGGCTACGTGTCTGCGCACGGCGGATCAGGGCATCAGAGGTAACAGCCAGGATCAAGACGAGACCCTCGACCATCTGCTGTACATCGGTGGTCTGGTTTAGCAGTGCCAGACCATTGTCCAGACATTGCACGATGAGCATTCCTAGCACCACTGCCCAGATAGAACCACGTCCGCCAAAGAGGCTGACTCCACCGATAACGGCGGCGGCAATGATATCCAATTGGAGCATGGAGGGGATGGCGCTGGCAACCGAGTTCTGAAGCGATGTATTCACGATGGCCGCAATCGCTGCGATCATAGAACACAGTACAAAGACCAGAATTCTGATCCCAACCACGTTGATACCAGCACGGCGGGAAGCTTCGGCGTTGCCACCCACGGAATAGATATGGCGTCCGAGGGCTGTACGGGTCAACACCAGCCATAAAATCAGGAGAATACCAAAGAGCAAGCCCATCGAGTATGGCACGCCTTGATAATTCTCCAGCACGCCCACGATGCCTTCAACGATGGCAACCGCTACCACTGATTGAATAATCAGGCGCGTCATGGACATAGTACGCAAGCCGGCACTTTTGCGGCGACGATACTCCAGGATCAGACTGACAACATACAGCAGGACGGCAATGGTTGGCAAACCAACACCCAGCGTGTCTGTAAAGTAACTCACGCTTGTGCCTGCAATCGCCAGGATGAAAGGATTGCCGATACTCTGCGTCGTCTGCGTTCCCAGCAGGAAGAGTAGCAGTCCCGAGTAGACAATAAAGAAGGCCAGCGTCACAATAAAGGATGGGATACGCAGGATGGCGACGAAGAAGCCATTGATGAAACCCGCCAGCGCTCCCAGTAGCAAGGCAACAAGGATTGCCGGGGCCGCAGGCCAATGCAGGCGCTCGGTACAAATGGCCATCACCACAGCGCAAAGTGTTCCAACGGCTGCGACCGAGAGGTCAATTTCACCCAACAGGAGCACCAGCACGATACCAGAGCTATAAATACCAAGGGAGGCACTTTGCGAGAGAAGATTGGTAAAGTTTTCACCTTGCAGAAAGATAGGGTTAAGAGCTTCGAACAGGACGATAATCAGGAGCAGCGTAAACAGAACAGGTAAAAACCCAAGGTCATTACGCAACAATTGACCAATCGATTGTTTCGGCTGATAGCTGGGAACTTCGACTGCGCTCGCTGCTACTTGTACATCTTCGGCACTGGCGTCAGCTCCATGTTGCTCTATAATTTTGTCACTCATTTGTACTTCCTCCGATAGCAGCGTTGGTCTGTGAATATGCTCCCTGGCCGTTGCCGTATTCGGCACCTGTAATCGCAGCCACAACTTGTCCTGATGTAGACTCTTTCACATTGAAGGTCGCGACATTTTTGCCCAGGCGCATCACGACGACACGATCAGCAACCTCGAAGACGTCAGCCATATTATGCGAAATGACTACGACAGCCAGACCTTGATCACGCAGACGTTTAATTAGATTCAGTACCTGACGAGTCTGCGCCACACCAAGGGCAGCAGTGGGCTCGTCGAGCATCACGATTTTAGCCTGGCGCAGAATGGCTTTGGCAACCGCGATGGACTGACGTTGACCACCAGAGAGCATAGCCACTAAGGCTCTGGCCGAGGGAAGCTTCACATCCAGTGTTCTTAAAACAGCCAGTGCACGCTTCTCCATCTCGGTGCTATTGAGTGTTCTATATGGTGTGCGCAGCTCGTGACCAAGAAAGAGGTTCGAAGTAACATCAAGATTATCACACAAAGCCAGATCCTGATACACAGTCTCAATGCCCAGCCTTGTCGCAGCCTGCGGACTATTGATCACGACCGGTCGTCCCTCAAAAAAACTTTCGCCTTCATCGGCTGGTCCCACGCCAGAAATGGTTTTGACCAACGTCGATTTACCGGCACCGTTGTCTCCAACTAAGCCGAGTACTTCCCCTTGATAGACCTCAAGGTTGACGCCGGACAATGCGCGTACCGCACCGAAGGTCTTCCCAATGCCGACCATTCGCAGTAACGGATCTTTACGCCCCGTATTCACTGCAACAGATTGTTCGCTCTGGCTCTCTGGCAGTTTCTCATTATCAGCCATATTGACCTCTCACTAGAGTAAAAAGAAGGTAAACATCCTCTACTAACAGAAAAAAAGGAGCCATCCGTGAATGGCTTGGCGATGATAGATGCAAAAAATCTTTGGCAATGCAGCTATCACCACTCCATCCTGTCAAAACAATGAGCCCTGGTACAATGTTGGTTGAACACGGTACCAGGGCTCATACGCGGGTCCGAGATCGGTGTTCTGCATTGTCCGGAAGGAACAACCTTAGCTTGCCGTGATCTTCTTCATACGATGAATATCTGGCTCAATAATAGCTGCTCCCACCAAACTATTCTACAGGCACGCTATTAACAAACGCCGCCAGCACCAGCTGGAACAGCTGATGTGCAGACCTGAGCCTTGGTGTAGAAATTATCAGCAATGATGGTGGAACTGACATTTTTGATATCCACAGCAATAGGGGTCTCCAGAACGGATGGGATCGAGGCTTTGGCAGTAGGAGTCTGTGAAGTCACAGTAGCTACCGATGTTACAGCCGTACCGGCAATGATAGCTTTGGCAACGTTAGCTGTATCCTGAGCCTCTTTTTTGTATGGTTTGTAAACAGTCATCGCCTGCTCACCAGAAAGGATGTTGGTGATAGCAATCTGAGCTGCATCCTGACCAGTGACGAGCACTTTCTTGTCCAGGTGAACAGTTTTGAGAGCTGCGATAACGGACTCAGCCATGTTGTCATTGGCAACATAGGCCACAGCAAGCTTGTTACCTGTTTTGGACAGGGCAGCCTGAATGTCTTTCTGCGCTGTAGGACCAGTCCAGTCGGTGTACTGCTCGTAGACATTGGTCAGCTTTTTCGAGGTAACCAGAGGATCCAACACAGTGTGCAGGCCTTCACGGAAAAGGATAGCGTTGTTATCCGTCTGTGCGCCGTTGATGACTGCAATGTTGTTGTTACCGTTAGCCGAAACATAGCTGGCATAATGATCAGAGATGTACTGACCCTGCAATTGGCCAACTGTCTGTCCCTGGAAAGAGACATAAGCTGTGACGTCTGCGCTATCGATCAAACGATCATAGGAGATAACAGGGACGTTCTGTGCTTTGGCTTTCGCTACAATGGCCGCTGCTGCGCTGGCATCATTGGGAGCAACGATGAGAAGGCAAGCGCCATTGGTAAGCTCAGACTCAGCCTGAGTCTGCTGTGTGGCTGAACTACCATTCGCATTATTATAAATGATCTGGTCGTCAGTCAAACCCAATGTGCTCTTCAGATCGGCTTCAAGCAAAGGCTTGTCCTGGTTATCCCAACGATATGAAGTGTTGGTCTCAGGAAAGGAGATACCAACCTTTTTACATCCAACCCCTTTCGAAGTAGATGTAGTTGCAGTTGATGTACCAGTAGTGGTACTACCAGTGTTTGAACTACCGCAGGCTGAGAGAAGAAGTGTGAACAAAATTAGACCTGCCATGAGGCCCCATCTGCTGCGTTGACCCTTTGAGAGTTTCATCGTGAAACCTTCCTTCTTTAAGCAAACTTTCTTTTTGAAACCGTGTATGTTTCATCTATACAGAAAGTAACACTCAAACGAACGCTTCCTAGATCCTGATAGTTATATTTACCACTCTCGCGCAAGAACCACACAAGCAGATTATAGCTGTAAGAAAGCCATAATTCCGAGAACTAGACAAATAGGCAGTCGCTAAACACTCTCGACAGGAATTTCTGAGCCTCAGCTCGATCCTTTACAGATCGATTCACAGCGGAACATACTCAAAGAAATACGCATGAGAGATCATACGATAATGAATAATAAAACGCGTTGCGAACTGACACTATATCAAGAATGCTCGACCTTTTGTGTAATAAAGAATACAAAAAAAAGCCTTTCGTGTGTAAGACAATCCAACCCAACACGTATACAAAGCTCAGAAAAACTCTAAGCGATGCTAGCGCCTCAGATTGAAAAGCCTACCTCATCCAACTTTTTGTAATTCTTGCTTACAACCAATCCACACATGTGTTCAAGGCCAGAATGGTAGAGCGATAATTATCAAGGATGCTATAAAAGACACCACCAGCAAGCAACACTGCTTCTGGTACTATGGACAAGTTACCTAACAGTGAGAATGTATCACAGCGATAGAAGTTTGTCAATAAAGCAAATTCGTCTCGTCCGCCAATCGTGGGTAGAAGGCAAAGTATTTATCTACAGAAGAAAGATACAATTCGATTTGCTACTGCGCAATTCGATTTGCATTTTTAGTATTTAATAAGTAGAGATCAGAACGATGAAGATTACACATTTTATATAAGTATTTCGATCTTTGCACAATCGCGCAACGATCCACCCCTCCTCGTAGGAAAGATGCGAAAAAATGTTGATCGATCGTGCAGATATGAGGCTCAAACGTAGCTTGAACCTACCCATGCAGATTGATCTGAAAATAGATTTCTTTGTCATAGTTACCGTAGACACCATCGATGATATCCGAGGTCGCATTGCCAGCTCGCGGAATAGTAAAGGTCGGCTCGTGACAAAAATCGTAATCGTTACAGCCAGGCAAGGCGGAGATATCAAGATGCACAGCCGTATCCAACTGAGTGCCATCGGTGTCACCAGCCACACCAGGATAGACGTTGAGTGATTTCCCATCACTACTCATGGTGATGACATAAAAATGGCCAGCAGCATCCTGAGTGATCCTGACCTTCAATGGCGAAGAGACGTTCATCAGAACATTCTTGATCACCTTGCCATTTACAAGGATAACGTGATGAGTGCCATCATAAAGGTCATTATAGATAATATGCGTGCGACCATAACTATCAACATAGCTATCAAGAATGTAGGTCACATCGGCATCGCTATTGCTCTGTGGCTCAACTTCGGCCACCTGAAGTTGTTGAAAGGTTGGCTGCGAGATATCCGCCAGATGAAAGTATTCGATAGCATTAAAGATATAGTCAAAATCTCCACTCGGCGCCGGAGGATATCCCAACTCCTGACGCAACACATCGCGCATAGCGGTTATCGTCAGTTCGTCGGTTGGACCAGGATGGGGCATCAAAAAGAAAAAGGCATAGGTATAGCGATAATCAAAGGTCGTCTTATGAAACGTCCACTGCCGCGTCCGCACAGAGTAATATGACCAGAGAAAACTCCCCGGCTTATCCGCTCCCGACTGAAAGATGATCATGTTGCCTGCAGGATCGATGGTGCTGCCACTATATCCCTGATCCACGAGCCACTGACCCGGCACACGTTCTGTCTGAAAGGTCTTCCCCTCATCGGTCGAGACAATATGCTCCAGAATCCCCTGGGCTCCCGGCCACACAAACAAATTAATCTGATCGTGTGGTCCCAACAGAATATTAATCTCCTCCTCACCAGCATTGCCGCTAGCCATTTCCTGCCAGACTCCCTGCTGATCCCGGCGCATCAAATGCCACTCACGATTGTTCGCACCCACCCCAGCGGAGATATAGACCGTGAAGATATCTCCATTGGATGTACGGATGAGTCTGTTCTTCTGCACACCCCAGCTATTCGGCACATAATTGCCATCTACGCCATAAGCATTACTCGTCACCCGCTCAAGCCGGGTCAACGTCGGCACTCCAACAATCGGCGACGGCGTGATCGTTGGTTCTGGTTCACTGGTTGGCGTCGGATCTGGCACATCTGTCACAATGATCGTCGGATTTATAGGAGTAGTTGACGTCGGTTGAATGGTTGGTCCTACGGTCGGCTCAGATGTTCGGGTTGGCCGCGGAGTTGCGGTCGACTTCGGCGCAAGCGACCTGGGTGTCGCCGTTCCCGCATTCGTCCCGGCGCTCTTGTTCGATGGAGGAGGGTTTGCGGCGATCGTCGGCGTCACTACAATGGTGGGGTAAATGTTATTGTTGTTGTTTGAGGGCAGGACACCAGATGGTGGCACAGAAAATGATGGTGTGGCTGTTCCAGAGGCAGGTGTGAGCGGATATCCAGGCGTGCCAGTCGGGAAGATCCCAGGCGTCACTGTAAGTTTCGGC
Organism: Dictyobacter sp. Z7_2; assembly: GCF_057551105.1. Classification (NCBI taxonomy): domain Bacteria; kingdom Bacillati; phylum Chloroflexota; class Ktedonobacteria; order Ktedonobacterales; family Dictyobacteraceae; genus Dictyobacter; species Dictyobacter sp. Z7_2. Next base: position 4,579,376 of record NZ_BAAJPE010000002.1, on the reverse strand, counting down.
GTCTTTTGCGGAAACATACCCGTCTCGACACGACGAGATGTCTCTCTACTGGCCTGCGTGCCCTGATACTGTAAGTAGAGCGCTACCAACGAGATACATAAGAGAATCAAGGCTGTCCCAAATGCGGCCAATCGTCGACGATCGCGCCAGAGGGAACGTAGCACGCTCCTTATCGAGCGGATCCGCACAGCCATTATAGAATGACGGAATACAGCCACAACTCGCAATAAAAAATCTTTTGCAGTACGCATCATCTTCCCTGATATTTTACAGCGCCGTCTACACATCTATAAGCGTATCTACTATATTATACACATAATATGATAAATTTCCACTGTTTCCCAGGCCAGAAATGCACTTCATTTTTTGCACCAAAAGGTCGAGTAGCGTCGCACGCAAGCGTGCGACGCTACGGTGTCCTCGCTTCGCTCGACACTCCTCTTGCATTTTCCCAGAAAATTCGATATCATATAGATATCAATTTGATATCACTTTTCTGGGAGGTCACTTATGAGTGAGCAGGAGCACCCCACCTCGATGATCGAGCCGGTCGGCCGTCAAGGGGCGAGGGTAGAGATCCAGCAGCGGCAGGCAGCCACAATTACCGGTTGGTTGGGAGTACTTGCCTTGTTCGCGCTGGCGGCAGCAGTTTATGCCGCCATTCAGGCGCAGGCGGAGGGTTGGGTGATCAGCCTGCCCATCATCGCCTTCGTCCTGGTCACGAGCTCGATTGTTATCGTTCCGCCTGGCCAGAGCCGGGTCGTGCAATTTTTCGGAACCTATGTGGGCACGGTCCGCCGGCCAGGATTCTGGTGTGTCTATCCGTTGACGGCCCGCCGCGTCGTGAGCATCCGGGTGCGCAACTTCGAGACCAATCGTCTCAAGGTCAACGATGCCGACGGTAATCCGGTCGAGATCGCCGCCATTGTGGTCTGGCAGGTCGCCGATACGGCCAGGGCCGTCTACGGGGTAGACGACTACCCCGACTTCGTGTCGATCCAGTCAGAAGCGGGACTTCGTCATGTCGCCATGGGTCATCCTTATGAGGATACCCAGGGAGGAGGAACCTCACTGCGCGGCTCAACCGACGCCGTCGCTGACCAACTTGCCAGAGAGGTCGCCGAGCGCGTAGCTATAGCGGGCATCGAGATAGTGGAAGTTCGAATCAGCCACCTCGCTTATGCCCCCGAAATCGCCCAGGCGATGCTGCGTCGCCAGCAAGCTAACGCCGTGGTTGCCGCACGGTCACTGATCGTCGAGGGTGCGGTGGGCATGGTGGAGATGGCCCTCAGCCGGCTGACCCAGACAGGAGTTGTGGAACTCGACGAGGAGCGCACCGCCAGCATGGTTAGTAACTTGATGGTAGTGCTTTGCGGAGACCAACCAGCCTCGCCAGTTATCAATGCGGGAACCCTTTATCCATGAGTAGAGAACGCAAACCTATCCTGCTTCGCCTCGATCCAGCCGTGCATGACGCGCTGAGCGGATGGGCTGCGGACGAGTTCCGCAGCCTCAACGCACAGATCGAGCTGCTGCTACGACAAGCTCTTATCGATGCAGGCAGGATGCCTAAGAATGCTGCTCCCTTGCCGCGCCGAGGTCGGCCACTGGCCGCCGATAGCGAGCAAGGGGAGGAGGAAGATACGGCGCAATAAACCACAGAAGGAGATTGCAATGACACATGATGTGAACTGGAGCTCCTATGCGGGGAGTAACTCCTTTATACTGGCGGGGATGTTACTCCTCGCCACGATCATTTTAATATATGGTGGTATGCGTTTTCGACAAGGGCAGCCTGGGAGCCGACCAGGGAGATTTCTCGCCACGCTGCTCATAAGCAGTTTGGTCTTAGCTGTTCTGACCTTTCTGACAGCTATCTCGCTTTACGCAATGGCTGACGTACAACAGGGGATACATTTTACGTCCACCAATCCTATTACCCCTGTCACTCTGATGACGGCCATCATGACCTTTTGTGTCATCCTGTACCTGACGCGCACAAGTGGAGCCAGAGCTGCCATTGGCAGCGCCATCGTTGGCACCATCGCCGCGCCGCTGATCTTTGAGCTGCCCTTCGATCTCATCGTAATGTGGCGGACATTTCCGCCATCGCCGCCAATCCTATACACGCTCCTGTTCTTTTTCCCGCTTTATCTCATAGAAATCCTCAGCTTCGCCTTGCTTACCCTTTCCCCGGCCATGAAGCTCTCGAAGACCACCTTCTTCCTGTTAGCCGGGATGTTCTTTGTCTTCACCATCTGGGCACTGACTGGCTTTGCCTATCCCTCCACGCCTTTTCCAATAGCAATGAACATACTCTCCAAAATCGTGGCCTTTGCGGTAGCCATCTCGCTCTTTTTGCGCGACCGGGAGAAGCCTGTTCTGCCAGCTCGTCCTCGCGAGGATATGACCTCGCGAGGAGAGAAGTTGAGTGAGGCTGCCCCCAGCTCGTCTTAACACTTCTTGGCTGGAGATTCAGGCTGTCGGGACGGCGTCATCGCTCAAGGAGGTGTAAATTTCGATGATGTAACCATCAGGATCGGCAAGATGGGCCGTGCGAGCCCTCCAGACGGGCCGATCCTGCGGGACGGCGATGGAGGGGACTCCAAGGGCCACGAGCTCGGCATAGCTGGCATCAACGTCGTCGACGCTGAAGGTGATAATCAGCGAGCGAGCCACCGAGGCTGGCGCCGGATCGGCTTCCGCCAGGGCGTCGGCCGATTTTTGACGATCAAAGAGTTCCAATCCAGAACCGCCAGTCTCAAAGTAAGCATAGCCTATCTCATCGTCGCTAAATGTCAGCTTGAGCTTCATGACGTCGCGCCAGAAGCGAAGCGAGGCAGAAAAATCTCCAACAAGTAGGCGGAAAGAAAAAAGTTTCATGTTGATCTCCTTGATAGTTCTCATCTGATTGCTTTATCACTGGTATCTCTTGCAGTATAACGGATGTATAGGTTAAGATATGTCCTACATTGAGCGAGTCTTTTGGCTGCAGGAGATTTTGATGTATCATCCAACGACACGGCTGCTAACGATCCTGGAATTACTACAAACGCATGCTCATCTGAGCGGCGATGAGCTGGCACGCCGCCTGGAGGTCGAGCCTCGCACGGTGCGTCGTTACGTGATGATGCTTCAGGAGTTAGGCATGCCAATCGAGGGGATGAAGGGTCCCGGTGGCGGATATCGCCTGCGACAGGGCTTCAAATTACCACCTTTGCTGTTTACGGAGGAGGAGGCGACAACAATTGTACTGAGCTTGTTAGGTGCTCCCTGGTTGGGGATCGATCTCTCCGGGATGGCCGTTGAGGGTGCACTGGCCAAAGTCTATCGTATCCTCCCCTTACAAGGGCGCGAACGCTTGCAATCACTCTCTGAACACACGCTGATCTCACCTCTGCCGGATCGAGTCAAACCAGATGTGTCGCTCCTGGTCAAGATTCATGAAGCAACGCAGGAGCAACATCGGGTCGAGATCACCTACACTTCATATCATAATCAAGCAACGCTGCGACAAATTGAACCCTATGGCGTCACTGGTTGGCGCGGACACTGGTACGTAGTCGGCTATTGCTGCCTGCGCCGGGGACTACGCACCTTTCGACTCGATCGCATCAGTCGCGTACAAGACCTCTCCGCAACGTTCACACGTCCCGCCGACTTCGATTGTCTGGATTATGTGATCAAGCATCTAACCAGCATCCCCGCTACCTGGTCGATCGAAGTCGAATTTCAAACTGAACTCTATACAGTACAACAACGAATTCCTTCGACCACCGGCACCCTGACAAAAACGGATACAGGTGCACTATTCCAAACACATCATAACGACCTCATCGCCATGGCACGTTACCTGATAGGTCTCAATATTCCCTTTATCATTCATCAGCCTGAAGAGCTACGTACAGCAATGATGCAACTGGCACAACAAATTGTCCAGATAGCGACGGCTACCGACGACGCCGGGAAAGGCCAACAGTAGCGTCATATACACGCCTATGAGCTACAGCTACGCGCGAATCATGCGTTCAAGCATGCGTGTGGAGAATCCAAGCGGCAACAGGCGGGCTACGATCGAGAGGATGACATTCCCGCTACCCGGAACGACGTGACTCTTTCCATGCTCCAACGCTCTTAATCCTCTGGCGATAATCACCTGGGGCGAAACTTTCTGGCCGGTCTCCATTTTTTTAGAGCCGACGACATGGAAAAATTGGGTCTCGACTGGCCCGGGACAGATTGCTACCACGCGGATACCACGCTGGCGGTATTCTGCCCAGAGTGCGGCACTGAACGAAAGCACAAATGCCTTGCTCGCGGCATAAACAACCATATATGGAGATGGTTGAAAGGCGGCAATGGAGGAGATATTGATGATAGCTCCTTCGCCACGAGCAACCATGGCAGGCAGAAATGCATGGGAGAGGTCGACAACCGCTGTGACGTTGACCATAACCTCATCATGATCGCGCTGGATATCAAGCGTGTCAAAATGACCATAGGTACCAAAACCGGCATTATTTACCAGTAGATCAACCACCAGTTCGCGCTCGTGCACGACGTTCCGGATCTCTGCAATGGCTGCTGACTGACTTAAATCGGCAACAATCACTTCGGTACGCACAGAATGCAACTGCGCAAGCTCCTGAGCAATCTGATTGAGCGCCTCCTCAGAGCGTGCAACCAGTATGAGATTCATGCCCCGAGACGCCAATGCAGACGCCATAACTTTCCCGATACCTGACGAGGCACCTGTTACTAATGCTGTCTTTCCTTGATAGGTGTACATATGTATATCTTCCCCCTGATACTATCCAAACGCCTAAATATTCAAGAGATAACAAATGGAACGTCCACACGGAGGTATGGACGTTCCATGATAACTCTCGACACAAACGCCAGCAAGAGTGCAAAGAAGGATCATCCCGATCAACATGATCAGTGTGTTATCCCTAGCTCACAGCCCTGGCTGCTCGGATGATTGGCAACGGCTTCGTCGGCCACCGTTTGATCAAAGCCCACAACTTTAAGCACCATCGATTTGACACCAAGCTGGATGGCTTCCGTGATCTGGCCCGGCATGGCAACATCGATATCGTTGACACAGATATGAGTCCCAGTATCCTCGGCAGTACATGTATAGACAGCATGATTGAGATCGCCGGGATCATAGAGCTCGATCTTCGTTCCCAATGGAAACTGGACAGACCAGACTGCGCACGCACCCAGATGAGCCTGCTGACCATCTGCCATAAAACCTTCATCGGTATAAAAGGTCACCGAAACCGTTATCGGCCCATCAGTCGAGGTGCTCACGGATGTCGACGTCGAGGTTGGAGTCGCAGTTGGCGTCGGCGTCGGCGTCGGCGTATCATTCGTAGCTACATTCACTGGTGGCGTATCACTATCTGGCGTCGGCGTTGGCGTTGGAGTATCCTCCGCGGTAGCAGTGTCAGTTGGGGATGCAGCAGTGGTCAGCGTATCGCCCGCTTGCAGAGTCCAGAGCGCTGCCGTATCCGCCGGGTCCCAGGTGGACTCGGAGGTGTGCGCCTGGAGGCATTTATAGCTGCTTCCTTTATAGGTCACCACATCTCCTACTTTATAGGAGATGAAGTTTCCACTCCAGGCTGGAGTAGAGCCTCCCTGTGAAGACGTGCTCGAGTCCGAGGTATCATCTTGCAGTCCCCAGAGCACCACCGTATCCGCCGGGTCCCAGGCAGCGTTAGAGGTGTGCGCCTGGAGACATATATAGTCCTTCCCCTCATAGGAGACCACATCTCCTGTCTGATACGAGACCGAGTCGCCACTCCAGGCTGGCGCCGCTGCTGCGCGCAGGGGAGAGAATGGACTCAGGAAGAGCGCAAGAATCAAACTGAGACAGACTAAGAAAAAGCCGATATGAGCCATACGCCAATGGGATAGGCGTTTACTCTGGCTATTTTGAATTGCCTTCATAGCTCAGATGACACACATTCGCTAGCATGCTTGCATCCCAGGGAACGCGTGTACTACCTCCTTGTTTGCCGTGATATAGGTAATACATAATGACAATATAAGAAATTATACACGTCTATCAATGTAGCCCTCCCAAATAAGTGAGAAGATAGGCCTGTTGGGCTACATGGTCATACTTACTTCCAACTGACTCAAAAACTTAATGCGAAAAAGCAGACTTACTCCCATAGAGAATTGTAAAGCAAATAGCATTACAACAGTGATGATCGGTCCCAGATATTGGAGAGAAATCCCAATCAGTGCCAGGCCAATCGGCTGACCTCCAAAGGAGATCATGCGAAAGATAGCATTGATACGACCGCGTAAATGATCAGGGGTCAATGTCGTGCGCACACTCATCTGGAGAACCATATAGATAGGCACGATGATAAAACCGACAACGTTAACAATGCCTAACATCAGTGAATTAGTGGCAAAAGTATACAAAAGCCAGGTGGATGCCCAGATCAGGACAGATCCTATGATCAGACGCGTCAAGCCTAAGCGTCGATATAACGGGCCTGCAATAAGCGATCCGATGATACTGCCGAGTCCTCCTCCAGCAAGAATCAGTCCCAGCGCAGTTGTATCCGCATGCAGTCTTTGAGCCATGACATCGATAATGAGTAGGTAGCCTGAACCGGGCGCAATCAATCCCAGTGTGAGCAGCGCCAGGAAGCGCATCAGCTTATGACGCCAGAGCCAGTAGATCCCCTCTCTCATCTCGATCAATAAAGCTCCACGTGCCACCGTGCTCTCAGGCTGCGTCTTCGTATGGACAAAAAAAAGGGAGAGCACTGAAATTATGGTAGAAAAGGCATCGACGAGAAAAGGAAAAGCTCCCCTCACTCCAAACAAGAACGGGCCAAGAGCCGGGCCAATTGTGTTAGCAAGCGAAACGATTATCTCATTAGCACTCAGCGCCCGAGGAATCTGCGTGCGCTCAACGGCATTCGGCAACAGCGATGTATTCGCCAGGCTAAAGAAGATACCCAATGATTCATTAGTAAAGGCGATAAGAGCTACATGGATCAAGGTAAGTCGATTAAAAAATAAGGCGACCACAAGGCTCGTCAGCCCCAGCGCGTTGAGCGTGTCACAAACGATCATGACTTTTTTGCGATTCCAGCGATCCACCAGAGCCCCCGCCGGAAGGCAGAAAAACAGTAACGAGAGCGAACCAAGCCCGGAGATCAGACCGGCAATGGCAGGCGAATTTGTCAAAGCCAGCAGGAGTAAAGGCAAGGTCACCTGCGTAATTTGAGTTCCGGTCAACGAAATGCCTTGTCCACCAACCAGGATCAAAAAGTTCTTGTTACGCCTGAGCGCGACAGGCTCCTGATAGGTATCTAGAGAAACAGTGTTTGATTGTATTATTAGCCCCTCTCCTTATTTCTCTCCGTATAGATTGTGGACAAACATCATGTGCCAACCGGCGATACATGATGGCAAAAAATATGCACATCCAGATAGATGTACTCAAAGTATGAGCCAGTATAGGCCTGTCAGGCTAGTAGCATTCAGGGTCAATATCACACGTTTTTTAAGCACAGCCGGATAAATACATCACATCCCCCGGCAGAGAAAAAAGTCATCAATAGAAAAATTTGTCTCCCGTTATTCATTTGTAAGTTTCACGATCTTTAGTATAGTCATGAAGAATTATGTGGCTCACAAATTGCATAAAAATTCACTTACAGGCTATTTAGTACTATTTCATTTGACATGGTTGCAAATACTTGGTAGCTTAGTACTGTATCCTACTTTTAGTGTGTATACTGGCGCATTTACTGCCTACATATTTTTGCATCAGAGGCCTTACTTACTATCGCTTCATTATTCAATATATAATGCGCTACGTGTTCAGAAACCTTGACGCCATTACCTTGGAAGGGGCATGAAAGATCAAGTAGCATAAGCACGATTAAAACAAAGAGGTGTTTCTCGATGAACCCAGATGAGACAGATGGCAACTCTCTAGCAAATGATATGGGAAGACAGCAAAAAGCTTTTTTGAATCAGCTTTTCCAGGCAACCGCAACGATGCACCATATCGATGAGTTGTTTCAGTGGTTGGCTTATACGCTCGCACGACGCTTCAATATCCAACTCATCCAATGCTGGACGAATCAACTTAATCAATCGGGGCGGCTCTCCGCACACTTGAGGACGATTGTACGTCTGGATACGACAATACCGGAGCAATTAGTGATCAATGAGCTCATGACATCTTTAGCTCAGCGCGTCATGAGTGAAAGGCGATCGTATCAGCCGCAGGCAGTAGAAACCATATTTCCATCGTATCAAGCATTATTACTCAAACGCTACGGGCTCTATTATTGCGGCGCTTGCTTTATCAGTAGAAATGCTCTCATTGCTGCTCCAGAAAATATGCTTTTCAATCAAGGACAAGCTGTCCCTCTGGCGATGACAACATTGCTCTTTATGCAACAGCATCCCCAGCCTGACGTCGCCATCACCATCAGTTCGCTGCTGGATCAAGCTACCGCGATTGCAGAACGTCGTGGCTTACTCCAATCGCCCAGAGTAAATCCCTACAATCCAGCGGCAGGAGCGCAATTCACACCCGCACCGGCTGTATCGAATCAATTTACGCCTGCCCCACCGCCCATCAACGCACAATTTACGCCCACGCCGCGATCAGCCGACCCATTCACGCCATTTCCTCCGCAGCCGGAGATCGTACCAACGCTGCCAACATTGGAGCAACTCATCCCGCATCGCAAACAAAATGCTGATCTCCTCCTTTCAGATAATCCGTTCGCCAACAAAAAGGATGTCATCTCTGATAAGAAAGCTCGCCGTCTGTTCGCAGCCATCAATGGTCAAAGCACCATCGCTCAGCTCAGTAACGATACAGGCATGAGTACGAAAGAGGTCTATCTCGCCCTGCAATTTCTCATCACGCAACAGCGCATTGAACTCTATCAACCAAATGGACAAATAGTCACTATTCCTCCCTGGCACAACGACATTTAATACAAACAGATCTCGTCTATCTCTTTCATCAAGGAGTTTTCAGCATGTCAGCAGATTTCATAAGCACTATTCTCATCCCCGATCTTCTCGATATCTTACTATTTTTCGTGACACTCTTTATTTCGATTCGTGCATTTTCCGTCAACAGCCAGGTCAGCAATCCACGGCTGCTCATCCTGGGATTGTCGATGGGTATCTTCGCCCTCTCAGCGCTGGCTGACTTCATCTCGAGTAACGTCACAGCCATCACACTCAGTACCAACTGGTTCCTCTATATTGGTCAGGCCGTCAGCCTCCTCTTTATCTTATTGAGCTTGAGCAGCAACAAAGATAGCTACTTCCAGGGGCTCATACGCTGGCAGATCGTCGCCTCTGTGCTACTGGTGGCATTGTTATTCCTATCACCTGCCCTGCCACCAGTCTCAAACATCTTACTCAAAACGATCCTGCGAGGAACACGCTGCATCCTCTGCTTCGGCATCTTCTACTTCTACATCTCCGCCTTCCTGCGCAAACAGACACGCTTTAGCTTGCTGATGGGCATTGGATTTCTACTGCTCGGCTTCGGCTATCTCATCATAGCGCAAGAATACTACACATCGAATACACAAATTTTCGATAATATTGGAGATATTGTACGCGCCTCAGGTCTGATCACATTACTTGTCGCCGTCCTGGCAGGATAATTAGTAGCGTCGCACGCTCGCGTGCGATGTCCCACTCGACGTACGATCAGGCAGGACTGCGTTGCTCACCTGAATCCAACTGTCTCGTACGAAAAACTGGGACATCGCACGCGAGCGTGCGACGCTACTATTCTGTCAAATGTCATTACGCCTCGGCCGCAGAGGAGACCTGTCTCCAAAACAGATCCGTGAAGCAGTGGGGTGACAGGCCAGCCGACGTAGCGGCGCGGCAATTCGCTTGATCGCGACGTACCGCCGTGCTGTCACTGGACGCACGAGAATGTCCCACCTGTATCTAAAAGCAACGCAAACGAGACGATCCGCAGTGGAAAGATCACGCAATGGAACTTCATAAGGAGCGTGGTCGTACGAGTCACAGACAGCACGGCGGTACGTCGCGATCAAGCGAATTGCCGCGCCGCTACGTCGGTGGGCGTCTCACCCCATTGGGATGCGCGTCTCCCATGCGACATCGGTGCGATGACCTTTGACAAAGTACTACTTTTGGTTTTCTTGCTCCAGTTGACGCAGGAACTTGATACGAAAAAGCAGGCTGATCCCCAGCAGAAGTTGCGGGATAAACAGGATCACGACTGCCACAGCCGGTTCCAGATATTGGAGCAGGATACCTGTCAGCGCCAGACCAAGCGGCAGGCTACTGAACGCAATCAAGCGAAAGACAGCATTGATGCGACCACGCAAATGGTCAGGGATTAATGTCATCCGCACGCTCGTCTGGAGGACCATATAGACAGGGACGATAATAAAACTTATCATGTTGACGAGGCCAAGGATAAAGGGGCTCCAGGCAAAGGCATACAAAAGCCAGGTCAATCCCCAGATCCAGACCGATCCAATGATCAAACGCGCCAGGCCCAGCAGCCGATACAGTGGGCCTGCGATAAGAGATCCAATAATGCTGCCTATCCCCCCTCCGGCCAGGATCAGTCCCAGAGCAGTCGTATCGGCATGCAGCTTTTGGGCCATCAGGTCGATAATCAGCAGATAGCCGGAACAGGGCGCGATCATCCCAAAGGTGAGCAGCGCCAGAAAGCGGATCAATTTGTGATGCCAGAGCCAGACAATCCCCTCCCAGATCTCGGTCAAGAGGGCGTCGCCCGCAACTGCACGCTCGGGCTGAGTTTTCGTGCGCACGAACAGCAGCGAGAGCACCGAGGTCGCTGTGGAGAGAGCATCGACCAGAAAGGGAAACGCCTGACCGACTCCAAAGAGCAGCGGCCCTAAAGCCGGGCCGACGGTATTGGCAAGCGAATATGCAGACTCATTAGCACCCAGTGCGTGAGGTATCTGCTCACGCTCAACAACGTTCGGCAGTAGCGACGAATTCGCCAGGCTGAAGAAGATACCTAACGATTCATTACTAAAGGCGATAAGAGCCACGTGGATCAAGGTAAGTCGATCAAAGAGCAAGGCCAGCACAAGACTTGTTAATCCAAGCGTGCTGAGCGTGTCACAGATGATCATGACTTTCTTGCGATCCCAGCGATCCACCAGCGCGCCGGCTGGCAGACAGAACAACAGCAGAGCAAGCGATCCGATCGCCGAGATCAATCCTGCGACGGCGGGCGAATGCGTCAAAGCCAGCAAGAGCAATGGCAACGTTACCTGCGTGATTTGAGTCCCGGTCAGCGAGACACCTTGTCCACTAATCAAAATCAAAAAGTTCCGGTTACGCCAGAGCGCAGCAGGTTTTGACGATGCCTGTAAAGAGGCGGTATCCGATTGTTTCATTGAAGTGCACATCCTTTTCAATCAAAGTGTCACATTGGAGAAAAAGTCATAAGGATGGCATTTATCAACACTCAGAGGAGAAAACAGCGTGCAACAAAGAGGAGCCGTAGACACTCGGAGCATCGAGGAATGCCCGGTACGGCAAATACACGCGGTTGGAGAAGATCATCCCGGATACCCACAGATCAGAGATCATCCCGGATGAAAAAGCGATTACTCTTCTATTGTCATCATCAGCCACTCCAGGTCCGGTGTATTTACCCGAGCGGCTATGGCAGCGGTGGGAATAAAGTCCCCACTACTTAACATAGAAATATCCTTTTGTAACTCTATTGCTGTCTTTCACAAGATTACCATAGAAAGAGACATAAGACAATCCTCTACGACAGCATCATCATGCATCCCACAGGCTCCAGACAACATGTTACAATGTCCTTAGACGACGTAAATAGATGAGAAATTACGCTGTCGAGAAAGGTACAAGAAAGGTAAGAGTAACCTGTTAGTTCCCACCATCAAATCAATCATGGACTTCTTCAATATCTGGTTCAGTTACAATCCTAACGCTCTCACCATATAGGAGAAAAGCATTCATGCGACGATATGTTTACTTACTCGTTTTCGCTGTAGTATTTTTGTCCAGTTGCGACGTCAGCGGATCAGGTACGACACAGGTACCCACGCAGGTAGCAACACATCAGGCTACGACAACGCCTTCACCTGCGGTCAGCGCAACAAACGTGACCACATCATTGCCAACATCGAGTCTTCCCGGAATCACGCTTCCGGCTGGCTTCCAGATCAGCATCTATGCGAAGGACCTGCAAGTTTCTCGCCTTATGACGATTGGTCCTAACAACACATTGTTAGTCGCAAATCGACAGAACAATTCGATAGTGGCTCTGTCCCCTGGATCAGATCCCAAGCAGGCCGCACAGTCTCGGACGCTGATCACTGGTCTCAATGATCCAAGCAGCCTCGATCTCCATGCAGGCTATCTTTATATCGGCGAGCGGACCAGTATCTCACGAGTGAAACTCGGCAATGATCTTAAGCCTGGACAAACCGAGCGCATCATTACAGGCATCCCGGCGAGCACGGATCATGTCACGCGGACCGTCCTCATCGGCCCGGATAACCGCATCTACGTCTCAATTGGATCAAGTTGCAACGTCTGTGAGGAGACCGATCCAATCCTCGCCACTATCCAGGTCTACAATCTCGACGGCACCGGAGGCAAGATGTTCGCCAAAGGACTCCGCAATGCAGTCGGACTGGCAATCAATCCCTGGAATCAGCAGATCTGGGCCACTAATAACGGGCGCGACGAGTTGGGTGATGATACTCCACCAGAAACGGTCTATAATCTGATCGATCAAGGCGATTATGGCTGGCCTCGCTGTCACTCGGGGGATATCCCCGATCCTCAGTTTGGCACGGGCGGTGATGCCTGTCAGGGTGTCCAGGCTCCTCTGGTAAAGATGCAAGCTCATTCGGCTCCGCTCGGTCTGGCGTTCTATACCGATACCATGAAGCAGTTTCCTGAGCAATATCGAAACAGCCTCTATGTCGCCTTCCATGGATCATGGAACCGCACACCTCCCACCGGCTACAAGGTCGTGCGCATTCCGCTCAAGGATGGGAAAGTGTCTGGTCCCGCCGAGGATTTTGCCTCTGGCTGGCTGTCAGGTACCAAGGTGAATGGCAGACCGGTAGGCGTCACAGTCGCTCCCGATGGATCTCTGTTCGTCAGCGACGATACCTTCAACGTCATTTACCATATCTGGTATCGCGGATAACCTTCTTTTTGCTCAGGCTCAACACAAATGCACTCACGGAAGAGTCTAATTACTTTGACAATCAGGCATTGACTGCTTGCGCGAGTGCATTGAGAACCTCTGTGAGGGATTGAGGAAGTGCCGCATCCAGCACATCGCCATGAGCATTCAGTTTCTTATTGATGGTTCCGATCATTAGAGTCCCTGCCTCAGGCACGTTCGCACCAACGGCAGCCAAAGTCAGCAGCAGGGATGCATGAGCCTTATCCCCGCCAGTCCACAGCGAGGATGAGCTGATTAAGGCAACTGGTTTGCCCGAAAAATCGCCCGTGGAGACGGTCCAATCGAAGGCGTTCTTGAGCACTCCAGGAACTCCAAAGGCGTACTCGGGCGTGCAGATGAGCACTCCATCAACTGTAGTAAGCAGCCTGCGCAGGTCCAGTACCGAAGCCGGCGAAGCCTCTCCATCAATGTCAGGATTGAAGTGCGGGAGATCTCCCAGACCCTCATAGATGATCAGTTCCATGTTCTCAGGCGCCAACGACTTGACTAAACGTACAAGGGCCGCGTTCGTCGAACTCGCCCGCAGGCTCCCCGATATCGCCAGGATACGCATGCCTCGTTCCTTTCTATCTCTCGCCACCTCAGGGATGGTATCTCCAATGATTTATTATAAGTGAATTTTATCACGCTGCAACTATTTATGAATGATGACTACGTTCAAGCGGATACGCACGATCAGACAACAACACAGTGCCACTGCCAATATTGACAGCAAGAGATGAACTATGTTACATTATTTTCATGAATCTTATCAATTTACGCATAGTCCAAGCAAATGTCCCAGCCTCCTTGGGAGCCTGAACGCTACGCTTACAAGGAGGCCGGGTATCAATAGCGGATGTTTTTCAATTCTATAGCTACTTATCCATTAGTAGATAAGTAGTATGTTTTCCTGCCTGCAATTCCTCCTCCATCAAAAGTCTGCATCAGGCTCTTGCCCCCCTTCTCACCACCTCCACTATCACTCTGTCTGTAGACATGTTAGCGAGGATGGTTGAGCTTTTCTCCTTCATCGTTTCTATGAGATCAGGAAAGCAGACAACACATTTGCTATGGATAAACAACATCATCATTCAAAAGTAGCACCATCATATACAACAGCTCACGCGTCAGATGCCATCATTGTGAGCAGAAATAATCCAAAGATTAAGCAGATCCGCGCTCTCCTGAAACGCTCAGAACGCGAGCAAACAGGATTAGCCCTCGTAGAGGGGCTACGTCAGGTCACCGAGGCACTGCGTCATCCAGAGATTGTCAATCAACTTATAGTCGCTCCAGAACTATTGAAAAGTCCACATGGACAAAAACTGTTTCATGAACATGAGAGGATGGGACATCCAATCTTACATGTCAGCAGCGAAGCATTTCAAAGTTTCTCACTCAGAGAGGGTCCCCAGGGGATTGCGGCCGTCATCTCACAACGCTGGGAACAGATACAGCAGTTGAGGCTGTCGCCCGGCGACGTCTGGATCGCACTTGAAGCGATCCAGGACCCGGGCAATCTGGGAACAATCTTGCGCAGCTGCGACGCCACCAGCAGTTGCGGCGTCATGCTACTCGATAACGCCACCGATCCCTACGATCCGGTCACGCTGCGCGCCAGTTTGGGAGCTATCTTCTCACGTCGACTGGTCAAATCCAGCTTTGACGCTTTCACCTCCTGGAAACATACGCATCAATATCCCATCATAGGCACTTCGGATGCCGCACAGCTAAACTATAGGAAAGTCAACTATCCATCACCCGTGATCCTGCTCATGGGCAGCGAGCGACAGGGGCTTTCTCCAGAACAGCAAAGTCTTTGCGATCAGATGGTCCGCATCCCGATGCATGGACGGTGCGATTCTTTGAATGTGGCTGTGGCGACGTCGATCGTGCTCTACGAGATCTTTGAGCAGCGAGATTAGTTATATAAAGTCAGGAATCTTATGACAAGGTTCTCTTTTTTAGTAGAGCTTGTTCCTTGACAGTTCTCATGCTGTTTTTTAGATGGCTGTACGCCCTCCATCAACAGGGAGCGTGACTCCATGCACAAAATTGGCTTCGGAACTGGCGAGGTAGACAGCAGCTTCCGCAATCTCGGAGGACTCGGCCGCTCTCCCTGCTGGCAGGGTACTGGTTAATTGAGCCAGTCGAGCCTCTCCGAAAGCTGCGTTCGCAGGAGTGCGTGTCGGTCCAGGCGCAATAGCATTCACATTAACCCCGCTTGGACTAAACTCCGCAGTCCAGGACTTCGTGAGAAGCGTCAAAGCCGCCTTCGTTGCCCCATAGAGCGCCAATCCAGGCATCCCTATCTGAGCAGCCATGCTCGTAATGTTGATGATTTTTCCCGCTCCTCTCTCCGCCATGTGAGGAGCAAGGGCGGCTGTGAGATAATAAGGAGCTTTCACGTTGATGTTCAGTAGAGTATCGAAGGTCGCCTCGTCTATGTGCGCGGTTGGACCCATTGCAGATATACCAGCATTATTTACGAGGATATCGATCTGCCCGAACGCTTCAATTGCTTCCTTCGCCAAACGATCAACCTCCGTTTTTGAGGACAGATCAGCAAATACGAACGCAGCCGATCCACCAGCCGAGCGAATCGCCTCGACAATGGTCTTTCCACGTTGCTCGTCACGTCCGGAAATGACGACACTCGCTCCTTCACGAGCAAAGGCTTCCGCAATGGCCTGCCCAATGCCCGAGGTAGATCCGGTGACAAGCGCCGTTTTTTCTTGTAAACGCATATATATTGCCTCTTTCTTCCCTGGAAATATCTCAATAATGGACTACATGGTTTATTTAAATGTACCATGTAGTCCATTATAAACGAAGTGGACTAGAAAGTCCAGAGTATGATATACTCAAGATCAAGCATCCTCTCCGCCCACGTCCTCTTATGACGCGCATTGGAGCAGGAAAAAAAGGAGTATTAATGATGCCGAAAGAGTTCCTCACCGCACGTGGTCACAGTAGTCGTGAGCGTATTCTTACGCAAGCCACTCAGCTTGTGTATGAGAAGGGTGTTCAGGGCACCAGCCTTGATGACATCTGCAAGGCAGCTTCTGTCAGTAAAAGCCAGCTGTATCATTACTTCACGAATAAAGAAGACCTCGTTCTGGCAATCATTAAACAACAGACAAGCACGGTCCTGACCGGACAACAGCCCTTCCTCGATCATCTCGACAGTTGGGAGAATCTTGAACGCTGGGGGGCATTGCTCGTTGCCTCTTTAGAAGAACGTCAGTGCGTCGGAGGGTGTCCGATCGGCTCACTGGCGAGTGAATTGGCAGATCACAACGAGACCAGTCGCGTTGCTCTGGTCTCTTCTTTCGATCAATGGGAGCAGTACCTGATCGAGGGGCTGACTTCTCTGCAAGAGCGTGGTGAACTCCGCAAGGATGCTGATCCAGCCGAACTCGCGGTCGCCGTGATGACCAGCTTGCAGGGAGGACTCCTCCTGTCTCAGACTCGCAAGACGACGCGACCATTGCAGATTGCCCTTCATGCTGCATTTACCTATGTCCGCTCCTTTGCCTCTCGGCTCGATGCTTCTTAAAAATGCTGTGTCGAGTTGCGCGTAATGCAAGCCCTTCCCTCGATAAGCATCGTGATTCAATGCAATCTAAACAGGATTGTCATGCGGTAATTGGCTTGAGAGTTCTTCCCCTCATTAGATTTATATAGCTTTTTCTCTCCAGCAATACGTTCTTCGCAAGAAAATCCTCCAGGAGCAAAGGCAGTGCCACAGTATCCTCTCTCGGATCGATGAGTCTGTAAAGCTGATACCACCCGACAAGTAATACAGCAATCTCAGCACCTTGCAGGATCCTCTTTCGGATCGATGAGTCTGTAACTTGCTCAAGCTGTTAAACGCAATGTCCGTATTCGTAGTCTTGCAGGATCCTCTTTCGGATCGATGAGTCTGTAACTATATTAGAGGTACCTTTTTGATATTCCATCAGTGATCTTGCAGGATCCTCTTTCGGATCGATGAGTCTATAACCCGCATATAGACTTTGTCGCCATTGTTACTCCTTGTCTTGCAGGATCCTCTTTCGGATCGATGAGTCTGTAACGCTTAAAATTCGCTCTGTGGCCCAACAGTTAGTCGACTTGCAGGATCCTCTTTCGGATCGATGAGTCTGTAACACTCCTCGCTAAAGCACGTCTCCCAGAGTTTAGAGACACTTGCAGGATCCTCTTCCGGATCGATGAGTCTGTAACGCAAGCCAAGCCAACACAGTGTATGGCTATAACTATCCTTGCAGGATCCTCTTTCGGATCGATGAGTCTGTAACTACACAGTCGAGTCGCTGCTCGCGGTCACATTCACGCCTTGCAGGATCCTCTTTCGGATCGATGAGTCTGTAACGGCGCGAAGATGACCATCTGGACATCTATGTCCGGCATCTTGCAGGATCCTCTTTCGGATCGATGAGTCTGTAACCGCCGAAAGACAATGGCGATATGCTGGAGATTGTCCAGCCTTGCAGGATCCTCTTTCGGATCGATGAGTCTGTAACTAGACATCTTCGCGTGCTCCACGAACACAAACGTATCTTGCAGGATCCTCTTTCGGATCGATGAGTCTGTAACACAGGAATGGAGTCCAATCATGCTATGGCGTTGGATATTCTTGCAGGATCCTCTTTCGGATCGATTCCTCTGTAACGAGCTAGAGGTATGCAACGAATACGGCGGATTATATGCTTGCAGGATCCTCTTTCGGATCGATTCCTCTGTAACAACGGATTTGTTGGTGACGGAGGTTTATCACCGCTCTTGCAGTATCCTCTTTCGGATCGATGAGTCTGTAACGTTGCCGTTGCTCCACCCGCAGTTCCTGCGGCATGTGCTTGCAGGATCCTCTTTCGGATCGATGAGTCTGTAACTGTTCGGAACTATGGAGTAGATCATCATGGGAGTTATAGCTTGCAGGATCCTCTTTCGGATCGATTCCTCTGTAACTCTCCCCAACTCCCTCACAAACCTCCCCCAGTGCGTGACTTGCAGGATCCTCTTTCGGATCGATGAGTCTGTAACTGCCCCACAACAAACGTTTAGTTTGCCGCTGTTTACCACCCTTGCAGTATCCTCTTTCGGATCGATTCCTCTGTAACTGCTCTCCGCTAACAGCTCACAACAGCCCTATCTTTTCACTTGCAGGATCCTCTTTCGGATCGATGAGTCTGTAACACATTGATATTGTGGATGATGCATACAACAACGGCTATCTTGCAGGATCCTCTTTCGGATCGATTCCTCTGTAACTGGTGAAGTGCTCCGTTCCTATACCTGTGAGCCATGTGACTTGCAGTATCCTCTTTCGGATCGATGAGTCTGTAACAGTAATACTAGTGGTAGCACGTCACAAGCTGCTAACCTTGCAGTATCCTCTTTCGGATCGATTCCTCTGTAACCTCAAAATCAGCCCAGAAAAAGACGAAAACAGCGACTTGCAGGATCCTCTTTCGGATCGATTCCTCTGTAACAGCGCTCTCCCCACGACCAGCAACAGCCCCGTTCGACACTTGCAGTATCCTCTTTCGGATCGATTCCTCTGTAACACCGGGTAGACCACACCGGATCTACCCGGACGACACTTGCAGGATCCTCTTTCGGATCGATTCCTCTGTAACATCGGGAGGGAAAATGCTGTAGCCCAGCCCAGTCCCAACTTGCAGTATCCTCTTTCGGATCGATTCCTCTGTAACGAGACGGTGCTGCATGCTGAAGGTGTGAGTTTATTCGGAACTTGCAGTATCCTCTTTCGGATCGATTCCTCTGTAACTCCGGCTGTCGCACATGACACAATCGAAGATACGCAAACTTGCAGTATCCTCTTTCGGATCGATTCCTCTGTAACGGAGTTGATACCTGCCTGATGCTATGGCAAGCCTCTGCTTGCAGTATCCTCTTTCGGATCGATTCCTCTGTAACAACTATAACAGGACTGGCAGTTACAGGACTGTCAAACTTTCTTGCAGTATCCTCTTTCGGATCGATTCCTCTGTAACTAACGTTGTATGGTACATCGCAAGTGAAAGATGAAATGTCCTTGCAGTATCCTCTTTCGGATCGATTCCTCTGTAACGCACGTTTGCCGCCTATCCTAGCGGAGCAACAAACGTTCCTTGCAGTATCCTCTTTCGGATCGATTCCTCTGTAACGTAATACAGCGATGATATTGACCGGACGCAATGAAGCTTGCAGTATCCTCTTTCGGATCGATTCCTCTGTAACGCACATCTTGTCACAATAGTCAGAGGCATATTCATCAAAAACGCTTGTCTAAGGCCCTTTTTTGGGCTCTGAGAGCTTCAATTTCATGCGTCATCTATCATCTAGTATACCATACTGCATGCATTTTCGAAAATCGATTTCTGCGTCAAAACAGGGGGGATTTTCGAGGTGCAACCAGCATCAAAAGCGTCATGAGTTCACAATAAATAGCCTTTAAAGGTTTAATTAGGACATTTTTGCCCTGATTAAACCAGCGCTCCATCCGATTTTCGAAACAGACCCATTTCAGGCTCCTTTTGGGGTCTTATTATCCTTTTTGGTTTGTATTCATGCATCCAAACATAGATATTTACTTACGTGCTCGGATCGGTAGCAAGCGTGCCTCTATCTTTGCAGCTTCCTCATCTTGTCCTAGTTTGCGTAACACTTGAGCATATCCATCTAGAATTTTTTTGAGCCTCGGATTTTTATCATCAAACACGCTCTCATGCGTTCTCAATGCATGCTCCATATATTTTTTTGCCTGCTCATACGCCCCCATAGCACAATACAGTTCTCCAATATTGAAGTGTGTTATGGTTGTTTGGAAATCATCAGAACCCCATATTTTTTTTCTAATTGCCAGCGCTTGATAATACTTTTCTAGTGATTGCTCATATCTACCTTGCTCACAGTAGAGCAAGGCAAGGTTACCGATTGCCGTCGCGGTGACAGAATGTTCAGGTCCTAATCTCTTTTCTCGAATGTCCAGTGCACGCATGTAAAATGACTCGGCTTGTTCGTATTTCTTTTCGAAGCGATATAGTCCTGCCAGATGATTGAGGGTTGATGCAGTCTCTAAATGTTCAGAGCCATATACATGTTCACGAATCTGCAACGCTCGCAAGAAGACATGCTCGGCTTGCTCATAGTGTTCCCATTTACGATAGACCATAGCCAGATTATCAAGTGTCCTGGCAGTATCAAGATGGTCGGGACCAAGCTCACGTTCGTAGATCTGTAAAGCTCTCGCATACATCTTTTGCGCTTGCTCATACTTGGCCCATTTGAAGTAAAGCAAGGCCAGACCATTGAGGGTACTAACGATTGAGAGATGGTCAGGACCGTACAGGCGTTCCCGAATCTGTAAAGCCTCTTCAAAAAGCTTCTGGCTGTCATCGAACTGCTTTTGGATACCCAGAATTGTGGCAAGATTATCAATGGTGGTGGCTGTGTCTGGATGCTCTCTCCCTAAAACGCTTTCATGGAGTTGCAATGCTTGCTTATATATTTTTTGCGCCTCGGCATACCGCGAGTAATGACGTAACATACCGCCTGCTTGATTTAAGAACAGCATGGCAGTCGGCGAGGTAAGCTTATACTCCTCGATGAGTAGAGCGCAAGATTGAATCTGAGGAGCATATGCCTGCCATTTTGGTTGATCTTTTTCCCAGACGAGAACATCAGGCTCGGGCATGGCCTTGCTTACTACGCTGATCACACGTTCCGCCCAGATACGTTTCTGATCGTCATCAAGATTATTCCGTAAGACTGTCTGAACGAGTCGGTGGATGCTGATAGCTCTCTTACTGGGATCACGCTTGATAAGCGAGTAGGTATTCAGAACAATACATGCCTGATTAAATAAGTATGCATCCCGAGCAATGGGTGAGAGTACAGGACCAAGTTCGTCAGCGCCTCTGCCAAAAAAGGTTTCCGGGATGGCATCAGGATCTAAAAAGGCGCAGAAGCGCAGCAGGTCTGCGGCCGCAGGACTACTATCCTCAACCTTGCGAAATGAGATTAGCCAGGTGGTGGCAACGGTGTATGGATAAATTTCTGATGCTGGTCCATTCTCTGCAAGCAATCTAGCATGGTTCTGCTCATAGAGGCCCTTATATTCTGCCAGGCTCATTCTGGTAGCGTCAAGATAGGCTCCAGCCTGCTCTAATGCCAGCGGCAATCCACCGAACATCTGACTGATCTGCTGTGCCAGCAACTGCTCCTCTGGTGATCCTTGCTCCAAAGTGGCTTGAGGCTCTAGCAATCCAGAGCGATGCAACAACAAAAGCGCTCCTTGTGCAGGCGCAAGTGTTTTGAGCTCGAGGGGATGCGCGATGTGCTGGCTACGCATGTGAGCAGAGCGTGTGGTGATAAGGAGATGACCACCGATTCGCGCAGAAGTAAAGGGATGAACTATATCTGGCTCCTCAACGTTATCCAGGATGAGCAGATAGTCTTGATGGGTCTGGAGCCAGTGTTTGATCGCCGATACGACTTTTTGTGAATTATGCTCCTCTTTTTCAGGCAGATTGAGAAGTTGAGCAAGTGCAAGATTAGAAGCGTTGAACGCATCTAGAGTTTCCGCACGCACCCAGAGGATGGCCGTGTATTTGCTCCCATAGCGATCAGCATACTCAAGCGCAAGACTCGTTTTTCCAATACCACCTAATCCGCTAATCGCCAGCACCTGACCAATCGTCGCACGACGCTCTCCCAGCAACTGCTCATACAGCTCGCGTAGCTCATCGTCGCGGCCAGTGAAAAAATTATTGTGCTGATACGGAATGTTCTCGATGGTGGATGAGATCGGGCGAAGCGTACCACCAACCAGCGATGATTGCACTTCTTCTATAACCTCACTAAGCTCGGCCACAATGTCTGCAAAGGCCTCATCTTGATTTGTCCACTTTGTAAGTGGCTCCTCATTAACCGGAAGAACTTTAAGATGAGCAAATGGAGCATCTTTCCAGTAAAATGGTCTCACAATGATCGGAATAACGCGTGCGGCCCCTTCATTATGTCGAGCAAGAGCGCGACACATTTCAATACCATAACAATAATCGGAAGCAAAGAAATCAGCACTTATTAGTAGCAAAATAATTGATGCCGTTTCCAGATGGGCATCAATATCCATTTGCCAGTTCATACCCGGCTCAATGAGTCGTCTATGCCAAACTGAGATGAAACCCTGCCGATTAAGCAGGCTTAGATGTTTCTCTAGCTGACCCAGCCAAGCTTCATCCAGCGGCGCATAGGAACAAAATATCTCAACTGGCTTCCGCGTTGCAGACATCTCCGCTACTCCATATCAAAGCTTTCTTCATTTCATTCAACATATACAGGAAAATGAGTTTATTTTGATACAGGATCCTCTCTCGGATCGATGAGTCTGCTACTGCTATACGTGTTTTGCCTTCTGATGCGACCAGTGGCACTTACAGAATCCTCTCTCGGATCGATGAGTCTGCTACCTAAATACCCTGGCGACGAGATCTTTAACAACGTAGTTACAAAATCCTTTCTCGGATCGATGAGTTTGCTACTCATTCAAGGCGTGTCAGCATCGCATCCATTGCAGCACTTACAGAATCCTCTCTCGGATCGATGAGTCTGCTACAAAGCATGATGGATCTGCGATTGTGATTGCCTTCTCATACTTACAGAATCCTCTCTCGGATCGATGAGTCTGCTACCATGAATAACGGGAAGAGTATACAAGCTTTTGACACCTTACAGAATCCTCTCTCGGATCGATGAGTCTGCTACGTGATGCTGTATCCAACACTATCCATGCAGATAATCACTTACAGAATCCTCTCTCGGATCGATGAGTCTGCTACTTCAAAAAGCTATGTCACCTGACAGCTTGCTCATGTCCTTACAGAATCCTCTCTCGGATCGATGAGTCTGCTACAGTTTTCTCTATCTTCTGCAATATGACATCTTCACCTACTTACAGAATCCTCTCTCGGATCGATGAGTCTGCTACCGACAAAGAGCCTTGAGGAGATCAAGACGATTTTACATCTTACAGAATCCTCTCTCGGATCGATGAGTCTGCTACTAACCGGAATGTCAAACCAAGTCGGCAATTTATTGATGCTTACAGAATCCTCTCTCGGATCGATGAGTCTGCTACGTACTTGCTTCCTGTGTTGCCGTAGATGCCTACAGCATCTTACAGAATCCTCTCTCGGATCGATGAGTCTGCTACAAACCAAAGCATTGCCACAGGTTCGCTATTTCAAACACTTACAGAATCCTCTCTCGGATCGATGAGTCTGCTACCGCAGGTCTTGTAGGAGCATACCAATGTTATATTTAACCAAAAATGCTAGCAATGCCACTTTTTTAGGCTCTGAATGCATTGTTTTTATTACAGATTACCCATCCAGTATAGCATATTTCGGGCAATTTCAAAAATCGATTTCTGTCATCAAAACCCGCTCGATTTTCGGAAGGCACCAGGAACAGAAACATTTAAAAGAGGCAATAAATCGGGTATGGAGGCATAATCAGGGCAAAATTGTCCTGATTAGTGTGGTGGTGGCTACGATTTTCGAAGGGAGGCTATTTCAAGCCATTTTCCAGAAGGGGTACTATCGGATGGATGGGTAGATAGAAATTTTTGGGCAGGAGTGTATACGCGGCAGCGGTTTGAGATGATAATAGGATCATTATAGATCAGGACACTATGAGTTATTCCCAGGGTACTAAATCAATAGTTGGCTTTATGGAAAACGACTCGGACGGGACGTCTCTTTAACAGATAATAATTAATGCCATACATTTTAAGGAAAGTAGGTGTGTAAGGATGGATAATTTGTTCATCGGAAACATTGGACCAATCCAATCCTTTATTGCGAGTGCGCGGCGCACGCGTGACCTCTGGTTTGGTTCGCGCTTGCTGAGCGACTTGTCGAAAACGGTGGCGCACACGATCATCGAGGATACGGGTTCTGGCAATAGACTCATTTTCCCGGCCCATGACAGGATAAGTGATCCCAATCTGCCGGATACCTTTACGGTAGCAAATAAGATTGTGGCCTATATAGAAGATGATCCACGCCAGGTGGGGGCTCGGACGCGTCAAGCGATTAATGATCGCTTAAAAGTAATTCAAGATCGTCTCTTTGCCGATCTCGCGGCCCAGAATGTCGATCAGCGCTACTTTTTTGTCGACACGGCGAAAACGCAGATAGATGAATTAGTTGAATATATATGGGCTGCCGTTCCTTTGACAATCGAAAGTAGCGGCGAAAATCAGGCTGGCATCGAACATCAAACATACAAAAACTACAATGAGCAACGCAAAAAACTTGAGTCATTACTGGCGGCACGCAAAAATACTCGTCAATTCAGCAAGGTGACCACTGGCAGCACACGCTATAAATCGTCGCTTGATGGACGGCTCGAATGCGTGATCGATGATACTTTCTATTATCCTCAGGGCAAAGATGAGGCAGATCTGAAGCGCACAAAAAGCATCCTGCTCTATACGCACTTTCGGGCCAGTTCCGCTGAGCGCCTGTCGGGCGTGGATCTGCTCAAGCGTCGAGGACGCTTTCACGAGGTCAAGCAAGGATCACGCGTCGATGACTTTTTGAGTACATCGCACGTGGCTGCACTCTCCTACTTACAGCGTCTGGAGACGCTCGATCCGACGTGGACCAATCCCTTAAAGATACTGTGGGCAGAATACATCAAGGCGATCGGACAGACCGTCTCGATAGACATATCCCAGGATGAAAAGCTCCCTGACATCC
This sequence comes from Dictyobacter sp. Z7_2, assembly GCF_057551105.1. NCBI lineage: Bacteria > Bacillati > Chloroflexota > Ktedonobacteria > Ktedonobacterales > Dictyobacteraceae > Dictyobacter > Dictyobacter sp. Z7_2. The sequence goes on along the minus strand of NZ_BAAJPE010000002.1, from coordinate 4,554,347 downwards.
GGACAGATTTAACATATCCGGTGACAGGTAAAGACGATGGGGCGCGTCTCTTCGAGGAGCGTTTACTTGAAGATCTTTCGGATCCAAAACAGCTCACAGGTCTTCATAACTCGCTGGAAGACTTTTTTATGGCCGTTGATCTGGCTCTCGGCAGCAAGATCCGACCGTATCCCTACTACGCGATCATTTGTGCCGATGGCGATAGCATGGGGAAGCTGATCGATCAACAGGCGCAAGCAGGTATCCAGGCGCATCAAAAACTATCCGGCACGCTGGCCGGGTTCGCTGCCAGCGTCAGGACAACGGTCGAGACCGACCATCACGGAACCTTGATCTACGCGGGCGGCGACGATGTGCTGGCGTTTTTGCCGCTGCATACCGTTTTGCACTGCGCTCAGACACTGGCACGCACGTTCAATGATCAGCTCAAAGATTTCAAATATCCAGGAGGAGGATCGCCACATCTCTCAGTCGGCATAGCCATCGTCCATCACCTCTCGCTGCTTCAGGAGTCGCTGAACAAGGCTCGCAGTGCCGAAAGTCGCGCCAAGAGCCTGCGGGGTAAGAATGAGTCGACAAGCGAGAATACTTCGATGGACATAAAGGATGAGTCGACTGGCAAGAATGCAGTAGCCATCTCGATCTGTAAGCGCGGCGGCGAGGAATATGACATAGTTGGCCGCTGGGGCGACATCGATACCTACCTGGAACAGATTATCCCCTACTTTCAATACTCAGATCTCCGACCAGCCTCTTTTTCGCGTACGATCTCTATCCCCAAAGGGACCGCCTATGAGATCCGTGACATGGCGCTGAGACTTACTCCACGCCTTGAACGCTCCGATGCAGAGACGCTCCAGGAGCTGGCAAAAACTCATCAGGCCTTGCTCGATGCTATCAAGGTCGACGCAATCCGTATCCTGAAGCGCAAACTGAAGCCCTTTGCCAGAGAAGAGCAGGCGTACAACGCGCTCTTACGCCTCTTCAAGCGACGCCTTGGAGTCTCAGACAAGGAGGTTCCTACGCCAAATCCAGATCCAGAGGCAAATCCAGTTGGGCCGTCACCGGACTTTGAGCCTCAGTCAGTGGAGATCAATGAGTTTATCCATGAGCTGATCGTTGCTCGCGAGCTGGCTGACGCGCTGAATCTGGCCGGTATATCCATTGATGAGCAGCAAAAGGAGTCGATCACGTTATGAGGTTCTGGTTTATTGATCCCCACGATCCACTGATCTTCCGCGATGGCAGGCCGTTTGGTCCCACACCAGGAGCACATGCAAAATCCATGCCATTCCCGTTTCCCTCGACAACCACTGGCGGACTGCGTCAGTTGGCTGGACTCGATGAGGAGGGCGTGTTTATGCACAAAAACAATACAGCTCACCTCAACGAGTTAAGGAAGCTAAAAGTGCGTGGTCCATTCCTGGTGCGACTCGCGGTCGATGATAATGATTTCACCCAAGATCAATTATTGCTCCCCGTTCCCGGCGACGCGCTGGTGATATCGGTCGAGGGAACAACCGAGAAATGTCAGATCGCGCAATTTATACCTATCGAGCCGGGCGAAGACGAAGTGACAGACTTTTCGGCTCTGCCAATGATGGTCGGGTTGGCCGAGGATGCTGCAAAGTTGGATGTGCATAAAAGAGCGCCTCTGTTCTGGAATTGGTCCCATTTCAAGGAGTGGCTGTTTGATCCCGCATCCTTGAGGGCCGAAAGCCTGGATGTCACCAGTCTGGGACATGGAGGACCTGTGCCCGAGCTACGCGTCCACATTACGATGGATCACGAGAAACGTACCGCCCTCGATCAGCATCTCTTCGATACTGGCGGACTGGAATTTACACTCATGCTCAACCGCAGGCAGGACACAGATGAGTCAGATCCGGAACTGGCTCGCAAGGTGCTATCCCATTCGATCAAGCAGCTTGGCGACGCCCAACGACTGGCCCTGGCCGTGATCGTCGACGATCCTGGCGCTCCAAGGTTTTCGCCCAAGGAGGGACTCAGCACCCTGGGCGGCGAGCGGAGGATCGTCAGCTGGCATCAGAGTCAAGCGACCATCCCCACCTATCCAGAGGATCTGATCCACCGGATTCATCAAGATAAACAGTGTCGCGTGATCTTGCTCACTCCAGCTTACTTCGAGCAAGGCTTCCAGCCCACAACCCTGCTCGCAGAGAAGTACAACATGAAACCTATCCTCCAGGCCATCAAGATCGACCGACCGCAAGTTGTCTCCGGCTGGGATCTGGAAAAGGGTAATCGACGAGCGACAATGCGACTTGCACCAGCGGGAACAGTCATGTTTCTCTCCTTTGAGGGCGATACAACTCCAGAGAACATCAAGCAATGGCTCGATGACGTCTGGCTGCAATGCGTGAGCGACACTCCAATGCATAGCGAGAGCAATGAGCTCAATCTACAGTATCAGCGCGATGGCTTCGGCCTGGCGATGGTTGGGATCTGGCCAAAACATAATGCAGCACAGAAGAAGGAGGAGTAAGCGTCATGAGAAGACTATCAAAAAGTATTCCGCCAGCAGATCTTATGCCCACGACCACGGAACAACGTGTCAGCGAAACACGTGAGTACAGATTGATCACTCCCCTCTACGGCGGAGGCGTCAAGCCCTTCGAGTATGATCCCATCACAGTCGTACGCGCTACCGAGATTCGCGGCATGTTGCGCTTCTGGTGGCGTGCCTGTCGCGGCGGCAACGCTACCGGCGATCTCGCTGAGATGAAAGAGCTTGAGGATGCAATCTGGGGCAAGGCAAATAAAAAAGATGATGAAGAATCTCTAATCAAGGAAGCTGTAATTATCTCTGTTGAAGGAGATACGGCCACAGTTCATCATGAGGAAGACGATTCTCTTGCTACATATGCAGCCTTTCCATTACGACCAACAGAGCAGCAAAAGAAAATAGACCCCAGTATTCAGGCAAAAAAGGTCTATAACAATATAGGTTTCACATTAACAATCACATTTCCAGAGAACAGAAAAAAAGACATCGAAGCAGCCTTATGGGCATGGGAAACTTTTGGAGGAATAGGAGCACGAACACGAAGAGGGTTTGGTGCATTGCATTTACAAATGCGTAATGAGAAGCCCAATCTCGATTTACCTGAGTCATACTCAGAGGTCGAAAAATGGATTGAGACGAAACTCAATGATTTTCCCAACATGAGATGGCCTGAAGGTGTTCCACATTTAAGTCGAGAAATGGACATCCGTATCGTATCAATACCAACAAATGCAACCAAGAAAACACAACGTCCAAGAACTACATCGGAAAAAGCCTGGGACTATCTTATTGGTAAGTTAGCAAATTTTCGTCAGGGCTCTTTTGGCCGCTCTGGTCGCAGTCGTTGGCCTGAAGCAGAAGCCATTCGAGGATACACAGAAAAGAGTCACTACAAACCCAAAGGCCATCCAAGCAAATTTCCTAGAGCCGCTTTTGGCCTGCCAATTAATTTCCAATTTATAGATAGTGAAGAAAATGGAACGGAGGACAATCCTGATCCGCCAAAATCTATATTAAAAGTCACAGATAATATAGTTGGTGATGATAAAGAAAAAAAAGATCGATTTGCGAGTCCACTCATCCTAAAACCATTGCTCTGCAAAAATAATATAGCAGTTGGAGTAGCAATAATTCTTGAAGGTACCCACTTACCCTCAGGAAAATTAACGCTTAAAGAACTTGTCGATGACGAAAAAGAGTATCTGGTAGATCATCAGCTTACAGATACAGATTTAGATAAACTCGTTAGCCTAAATTTAAGACAAACCAATGTACTAAAAGCATTTATGAACTATCTCAAGAGAGGAAATAATAACTAATGAAAGCACAACTTTCTTTTATACATGCCCTATCTGCGCTACATCCGGGAACCGGTCAGGGGGCAGGAGTGATCGATCTGCCCATCGCACGCGAAAAAGCCACCGGCCTACCTTATCTCCCGGGATCGTCATTGAAAGGAGCTCTGGCCACACGCGGCTTCAATCAGACCGATGAGGAAAGGTTGCGCTTAAGCAAGCTGATCTTTGGACCGAGAGAGCTTGATGCGGTCGATAATCGCGCCAGCCTGGCTCAATTCTCCGATCAGAAACTGCTCCTGCTCCCGGTCCGCAGCCTGGCGGGGACATTTGCCTGGGTGACCTCGCCGTTTGTGCTCCAGCGACTGCTGCGCGATATCAAGGAGACGCGAACCCCACTACCCGATGTAGAAGGTGTCCCGGCGATCGAAACATCGATCCAGTGCGCCATCAACGACGAGGGGAGCGTGCTCACAATGACGGTCGATGCCGAGGACAAGATATGTCTGGAGGATCTTGATCTGGCAGCCCAGAAAAGCAAGCAGGTCCGCATCTGGTCCAAATGGATCGCCACGCGGGTCTTTCCAGATGATGTAGAATGGCAAAAGTTATTGCAGCAGCGCTTCTGCCTCGTCCATGACGATGTCCTGAGCTTCCTGCTCGATACGGCGACGGAGATCATCACGCGTATCCGCCTGGACGCTGATACCAAGACGACCGTTGACGGCGCACTCTGGTATGAAGAAGCGCTCCCTGCCGAGACGATCCTCTCCGGCATCGTACTCGCCACCCCAACCAGCTCCGCAGCGTTGCCAGCGAAAACCATCTTTCAAGAGCTGTCGTTGCTGACCACAGAGACAATCCAGTTGGGAGGCAACGCGACCGTCGGACGCGGTCTGTGTCAGGTTCGACTGACTGGCAAAGGAGAATAAAGCGATGCTCACACGCGATCAAAAATATGCGATAAGCGCACACGAGAAGGTGAAAGCCATTCAAGCAAATCCTCTCGCCAAAAGTTACGGCGCGATGGCACATAAGCTGCCGATTTTGATCCGCTCCGCCGGCCTGGCACAAGCTCTGGCCTTTGTCGACTCACGGGGCAACACGTGTCAGCAAGAGCTCTTGAGCGATCTCGCCAGCACGATTGGCAAGGCAAATCGTGACGAGCTGCTCAAAGCCTCCAGAGGCGAGGTTGACAGGACAAAGCATGAGGGTCAGCGACCAGAGGATCAGCTACAAGCATACATGCGCCTGACGCAGCAGATCATGGACGCACTCCTCTGGTACAAGCGCTTTGCGCAATCGATTCTCGACGTACAAAACGGCGACCTTGGCGCCGAGGAGGAACAGAGCAATGGATAGTCGTCGCAGCCAGCTTACATCCATCTGCGCCTACATGGGAGCGCAAGAAAGAGATCAGCATCAGACGCACGCAGGTCTGTGGCTGGACAAGTTCCTCGCCAGCCAGGATCGCGATGATACCTCCAGTCGAGCAGGTCTCGTGCAGGAGGTCGCGAACATTGCGGAAACCAGCATCTATCAATCTTTCTATCAACGCTGGACACAAACACTTGTACCGTTGGAGAAAAAAAAGCAAGCCAGCACGCATAAAGCCACGGCGCTCGGACGTATGATTGTAGGATTGGGCAACGAGAGTGTCCTCGAGGCATCAGTGACACTCCATCGGACCTATGGAGTCCCCTATATCCCAGGCAGCGCCCTCAAAGGCCTGGCCGCCAGCTACGTGCACCGCTACCTCAAATCAGACGACCATTGGAAACAGGTCAGCAAAACACAATCCGCTCAGACAGCCCAGACCATCCTGTTTGGCAACGACAAAGAAGCTGGCTATATCAACTTCCTGGACGCCTTCTATGTGCCCGCAAGCGATCATAATCTCAAAGCCCTGCATCCAGACATCATCACTGTCCACCACCAAAACTACTATCAAGGCACACAAGGAGCTGCACCCACCGACATGGATACTCCCATCCCCGTCCCCTTCCTCAGCGCCACCGGACAGTATCTGATCGCGCTCACCGCCCCCGATCTTGAGCATGCCGAGCTATGGCTAGCACTCGCCTTCAAGATCCTCGCCGGAGCCCTCCAGGAACTCGGCATCGGAGCAAAAACGTCCAGCGGCTACGGACGCTTGCAGATCGATGGCGTCCAGCCTCCGAAGATCAGCAAAGTCGCAGACGCGCCTGATCACCACGAAGATGATAAACCTCCCAACGATCCTGTCGCCAGCAAGATAAAAAGCTACATACAAGCAGTGAATAACCTTCCAACCGGAAGCATCTCTGGCAGCCTGCCAAATCATCATAAGCACTGGCTTGAGGTCAAGCATCATGCCGACAGTAAGGAACTTGCTATGGCTATCATCAATAAAGTCAAGCAAGGCGGAGGAAAAAGAGCCAAACACAGTGAAGAGTATAAAGAAATAGTGCAATCGCTCGAAGATCAGCGGTAATTTTAATCATGGGACCTGGAGTTGCTCAGAGGGTTATGCACTCCAGGTTTTTTACCGCAGGCTTTTTGCCCATCCCGCTATATATACCTTAGCTGAATTAGCTGAACATGATCCACTTGCTCAGCTTCCTGACGATATCTGACACGCCAGCACTCTTCTTGCAGACAACCTCTGATCCATCCAGTGCCTCCCTCGGATCAATTCCTCAATAGTCACGCGTCCCACATCCACACCTGAACTGCAAGAGGCCTATAAACCGCGGCTCCGCCCAGTAAATTACACTGTTTGAAGATATCTTCCACCTGATACATCTAAAAATTCATTAAATGAGACGAGATGCGATTTCTGTGTAAGGGGATCTGCAAATGCGATCATCTCTTCACCTTTATAACGTAAGGTAACATCAGAAATTATTACATAATGACCACTATTATTGTCGCGCCTGCCAATCAATGCCATAATCGGGTTAATTGTTCCACCTGTATTAAGTCTCTCTCTAAGATCCTTTGTTGCACCAAAGGTTCTCGTCTGGATTCCTAAATCCGATAAAACTTGCACATGTTGACTTATTACAGTTCCGTTCATGTTAAGATCCTCTAAGGGATATTTCGGATAAACGTCTTTAGACAATTCTAGTAATGATGTCCCTTTTATACGTGTACCATAGAGTGCAGTCACACAAGCAGCACCACAATCATATCCATCAGGATATTGCTGTAGCATTCTCATCTGTAAATCTGGAGGACAAGAATGTAATTGGCTCTCATGAAAATACTTATATGTGTTGGTACCAAGATGATCTGCATTACCTATTAACTCCCTATGGGTTTCTTTTATCCTATGTTGAATGGCCTTGATTACATCACCACCATTTTGTTGAGTATATTGGGTTCTACTAGTTGCCCGAATATCTGTTATAATACCCTTTAGCTCACTTATTCTTCTCACAAGATTACTTTCATAGTGCTGTCTTTTTTCCATAGCACCTTGCAACGCAATTTCCATTCTCTTCAAATCTTTCTGCTGCAACTCTTTTTGCTGCAAATCATCTTGCTGCTTCCTAGTGAATAAATCATTAGATTTTAATTTTTTAACATCGTTATTGGCACCTTGTAGTTTCTCTCTCACCTGTTCTAATCTCATAAATAAATATGCGTCTTCTTTTATATCATAAGCCTGGAATTTTTGCCTTATATTCTTTTCTCTGTGATCCTTTTCAAGTGTTACAGGTGATAATGATTCATATCTATTTTTTGCTTCAAGAAGTCTATTCTTCTGTGAATAAAACATTTCCTGGTATTGTTGACGCGAAAAGGTATCCTGACCCACGCTCTCTTTAGATCTGCTTTGCTCTATTTTTCTACTATCCATAGAAACGGAAAAATCCTTCTTTCCACTAAGATCATCCAACATCAACTAGTATACCATCTGCATGTGTTTCCAAAAAATCGATTTTTGAACGGACTCTAATTTGGAAATGCTGCAAGATGATTGCCTGAAGAAGTGAGAAGATATAATAAGGATACATCTATGAGACAGTGAGGAGTTTACAGCGATGCAAGATAACAGTGCGATCTGGAGTGGTCGAGCGCGTGCTTACACGACCTATCGTCCGCAGCCGCCGACGGTGATTCTGGACATCTTCCCTCAGTTGATACAGCGGAAAAGGCCGCATAGGGTGGTCGATCTGGGCAGCGGGACTGGTCTGTCGACGCATTTGTGGTCAGGATGCGCGGATGAGGTGGTCGGGATTGAGCCAAATGCGGATATGCGAAGGCAGGCGGATGAGCTACGTCTGGCGAGCCAGCGGGAGAATGTGCGCTATCAGGAAGGACGCTCGACGGCGACGGGTCTGGCCGACAGCTGTGCCGATATTGTGACGTGTTCGCAATCGCTGCATTGGATGGAACCGGATGCGACCTTCCAGGAGGTCGAGCGTATCCTGCGTCCGGGAGGGCTGTTCGCGGCCTACGATTATGATTGGCCGCCGACGCTCTCCTGGCAAGCAGAGGAGGCGTATCGGGCGCTGATGGAGCGTGTCGAGACGGTGTGTCAGAGGCGGGGGATTGAGGAAGGAGTAACACGCTGGTCCAAGGATCAGCATCTGGCGCGGATGCGGGCGAGCGGACGCTTCCGCTATCTCAAAGAGATACAGCTCCACCATCAGGAGATGGGCGATGCCGAGCGCTTTATCGGTCTGATACGCAGCAGCCACATCAGCCATCTAATCAAGCAGGGATTGCGTCCGGAGGAGGTTGAGTGGGATCGCTTTGAGTCGGATGTCAGGCAGGCATTGGGAGAGGAGCTCATCCCCTTCTGGTTTAGCTATCGGGCACGTCTCGGCATTGTATGATCTATCTCTGGCCCCGCCCAGATCATACATGCGGGCAGGCATACGACGTTACGGTCGCAAGGAGTCGGTGTGGATGCCCAGCGATATTTTGCGCGCCATCATGTCGATATAGGCCGTGACGGATTCATCGTCGATCTGCGGACGCGCTTCCGGGAAGAACCATTGATACTTTTGCATGATGTAGTAGTCATAGAGCAGCGTACGCAGCGTCAGATCATGCTCCGTGCGGAAGGTGGGATCGATCAGGTTACGCAGCACCACCTCGTCCTGCAAAATGATGAGCATCGGGTTGATGGGCTGAAAGATGCCCGCCCGCATGCCTTGCTCGTAGCAGCGCTGGATCTGTTGTTGCCGCTCCTGCTGAGCTTGCTTGACGCGTTCCCAGAGGGCGGGATATATCTGCTTCAGGTCGAGCAAGAAGGGGTTGGAGAGATAGCAAGCGATGACGACTGATTGTTGATAAATCTCCTGAAAGCGCTGCGTGTATGAGATGGCCTCGTCGCTAATTAATGCGCTCGCTCGCTCCAGATAGCTCACCATCAGATCGACCCCACGCTCAATCACATCCTCTTTCGAAGAAAAATACTTATAGAAGGTCGCCTTACTGATATCCATAGAGCGCACAATATCATCGATACGCTCATGACTAAATCCACGCTGCGTGATGCCAGGCAACAGCTTCTCAAGATACTTATCCACCTTCTCATCCCGCACATGCGCATTGGGTAACTCATTGTTCTCCACAGCAGGCCTCCCGCCCAATTTAGAACTTCCGACCACCTTAGTATAGCAGATAGCAGCAAAGACGTAAACGAATCGAACAAAGTAAACTAATCAGGCACTTTCAGTTTACTTTGTTCGATTCTAATAATGAAGCTCGGCTCGCGACTAAAGCTGTGCGCCCAGTCTTTGCTGGAGGTAGTCGCGACAGAGGATGAGGCTCTCTTTGGGCGTTGTCAGGGAGACGTCGATCTCGACGGTGATCCAGTCCTGATAGTTGACGTCAGCGAGGGCACTCATGATGGGTGTGTAGTCGATGATGCCTGTTCCCAGCTCGCTAAAGATCGGCAGCGACTCCGTCCCGGACGAGACTGGCGTTCCCGCTTGCTTGCTGCGACGCTCTTCGATGGCTCCGTCGCGCAGGTCTTTGACGTGCATGTAGCGCATGCGATCGCCATAGCGGCGGATGATCTGCGGAACATCGATCTCGGCGCAGGTTAGATGAGCGGTGTCGGGACAAAAATAGACGTAGCGTGGATCGGTCAGTTCCATGATGGTATCGATCTCGTGCTCGGTCTCGATCTCGGTGCCGAGATGCGGATGCACGCAGGCCAGAACGCCAAGATCATAGCAGGCACGCGCCGCTTCATTGATGGTCTGAGCGGCCTCCCGCAGAGCATCATCACTGGTGCCGCCGATCGTACGGGGGCCAGCAGGTCCAAATACCAGGCGATCAACTCCCAGACGTGCTAACAGACGAGCCAGGCGTACATTCGCCGCCACGGTCTCATTGCGACGCGTCGGATCGCTGAAGCGTCCTCCGCCATAGAGGGCCGAGAGCCGCAGATGATGCGACGCCAGCAGCTCGGTCAACTGCTCAGGCTTCTCTTCATAAGCCAGAGCAACATGCGAAAACGGCTCGCAGGCATGGAAACCAATCTCTTCTACTTCTTGCAAGCCCTGCTCAAAATGATCCCCCCAGGTGATCAGATGGCACGAAATAGGATTATTAATCATAGCTTTTCCTCAACATTGAACGTAGCTCATAGCGTCTACCTGACGAGCGATAAACACGCATTTATTCTATACATAATCTCGCCAGCCTCGGCTCACATGCAACCAGCATTGGTGCAATCAAAAAATCTTCCCCAAAACTATAATAAAATCAAGGGGTAGGAAGAATTCTCTTTCAGTGTATCATACAGCCGCATCACAGAGGTATTATCGAAGTATTAAAAGACATACAGTCTCACCTCAACATCGTATAGAAATCGTCATCGTACAGAAATCGTACAGGTAGCATAACTCAAACAAACACGTATACAGTGTAACAAAGCTATTCGAATCGCCCATCACTGACAAAGGAGCTTAAAAATCAGGTTTTTGTGAACTGATGCATTATTTTTTGCCGCTAATCAAGCATACTATAAAAGTTTCCTACTTGCCCGGTGCAACGTTTCTATACGACTCAGCACTTAAATTTTATAACTTACGCTATAACACTATCTGGATAGGATTATAGTATCTAATCAACGATACTATTCCATTCATGTATCGACAAAGGCCTTAAAAGTTATCGATTACAGGCTCCCAATGGACAAGTCTTCAACGCCACCAACGACTATCAGCAGCAGCAACACTGGATCGATCCAATTGGACAAAACATCTACGGAGGCAATTGGGGAGCACAACCCGATCTGAATTGCACTCCCCTCTCAAACTCAAACGACTGATCAATATCTTCGTTTAGACTGAAATACGAAAGACCGTACCCAATATTTGTTGGACAAAGGGAGCCAGAGCGGCAATAAGAATCGGACTGAGGAAAGAAATAATCTGGATACGTACAAAGGGCGAGTGAAAAACACCGAGATAGAGATCATTCCCTTGAGTCTTGCCAGCCTCTCAGAGAGATGTAGAGAAAGATATACACGCATTCTTCACGAGTGCCTTTTAAGCGGAAATAATATCTAAATATCAGAAACGCCAGCTAAAAACGTGCGCAAGTGTTGACAAAGTACCAGAATTTCATTACTATCTGAGTAGAAGAATTTTATATCATATGTCTTCGGGGCAGGGTGAGGATACATCATCAGGTGTTTCCAATTCCCGATCGGCGGTAAAGCCCGCGACCTACTGCATAGCTACGCTTGCACTGGTGGATCTGGGGAAGTTCCAGAGCCGACGGTATAGTCCGGATGGGAGAAGACACAGTCAGCAACAAAGACTCAAGGCTTTGTTGTGCCGCTGCTATGTGATCGATGCTATTCATTTCCTGGCATTGCTGAAGCTTGTCTTCAAGGACTGCTCTGCGTTGCCTGCATATATGAGATAGTGTCTTTTGCACACTTTTTTCTCCCCTCAAGACCTCTTCAGGTGCTTTCCCCCGTCCCGAAGCTTATCGCTTTGTGCCATGCAAGTAGGCCGTATTTCCAGTAGCGTCGCACGCGAGCGTGCGATGTCCACTCGACGTACGATCAGGCCCGTTTGCGTAGTACGAGTTCCTGGGACATCGCACGCGAGCGTGCGACACTACGCTGTTTTCATGACCTTTGACAGAGTACTATCTTGTGCGCATAATTTAGCTCTAGCAAATAAAAACTGGTTAGAAAACATCATAAGGAGTACCTTTCGCATGTCCAATCAGACAAACAACACATTTCACTATCTTTCAGTGGCGGAGGCGGTACGCGATATTCAGGCGGGCAAGATGGTTTTAATTACCGATGACGAGCAGCGTGAGAATGAGGCGGATCTCTGTCTGGCCGCTCAATTCGCCCAGCCCGAGTCGATCAACTTCTTGCTGCAATCAGCCCATGGACTTATCTGTGTGGCGATGGCGGGCGATCTGATCGATAAACTACAATTATCCCTCCTCCACGATCGTGGTGCCTCGCTTCAAGGTACAGCTTTTACGATGTCGGTGGATGCACTGCATGGGACCACAACGGGGATTTCAGCACACGATCGTGCACGTACGATCCGAGCGCTCGTCGATCCCACCACCCGACCAGATGATCTGGGACGTCCAGGACATGTCTTTCCGCTGCGCGCTCGTCCCGGAGGCTCACTTGAGCGTCGAGGACATACTGAAGCGTCCGTCGATCTCATGAACTTCGCTGGCCTGACACAGGCTGCCGTGATCTGCGAGGTGCTCGATCATACGGGAGAAGCGGCACGTGGACAAGCGCTCCATGAGCTCTCCAAGCAGTGGCAGATCGGAATTATCACCGTCGCAGCCATCGCCCGCTATCGTCAGGAGCATCATGTCACCCGCGTCGCACAGACACAGCTCCCGCTGCCAGAAGCCAAATTCAAAGCGTTCGCCTATCAGGAGCTCGACGCGCAAGAGCAATACATGGCGCTGACCCTGGGCAATATCGATGATCCGCAGGCAGAGGCTCCGCTGGTACGTCTTCATTCGGCCTGCGCCACCGGGGACATCTTTGGCTCGCAGCGCTGTGACTGTCAGGCGCAGCTACACGCCTCCCTGCATGCCATCGCAGCCGAAGGACGCGGCATCCTCATCTACATGCCGCAGGAGGGACGTGGCATCGGACTCACCGCCAAATTGCAGGCCTACGCCTTGCAGGATCAGGGCTTCGACACCATCGAGGCCAATGAAAAACTGGGATATCCCAGCGATGCCCGCAGCTATAACATCGCCATCGAAATACTCAAGGATCTCAACATCGCCCGCGCTCGCCTGCTGACCAACAATCCGCAGAAAATCCAGGCCCTTGCCGAAGCAGGGATCAACGTCGAACGCGTCCCATTAGAGATACTTCCTACCGCCGATAATATGCACTATTTACAAACAAAATTCGAGCGCATGGGACATATGTTAACGCCACATCATATTACTCCTGCAGCATTATAATTTTTTTATGGATCATACTTGAAAAGGAGTCCGATCATTATGCAATACCAGGTACAAGAGATGACGCTCGATGGCACGGGACTGCGCATCGGGATCATCGTGGCTCGCTATAACTGGCACATCACAGGAGCGCTCCTGAACCTGACACATCAGGAGCTACTGCGCCTGGGCACCGCCGAGGACCAAATTCATACCGTCTACGCGCCCGGCACCTACGAATTGGCCACCATCTCACAGGCAATGGCATCAACGAACCAGTACGATGCCATTATCTGCATTGGCTGCGTCATGAAAGGCGCTACCCGCCACGACGTAATCGTCGGAGACGCAGCCGCGCAAGGCATCCAGCGCGTCGCTCTGGATACCGGTGTACCAATCATCTTTGGCGTGCAGTGCGCTGAGAATCAGCAGCAGGCAGAAGAACGTATCGCACGCGGCACCGAATTTGCACACGCCGCCGTCGAGACCGTCCGCACCATTCGTATGCTCAAAAACAAGGCGCAAGTGAAAGGAGAGGCTCATGTTTACGGGAATCGTTGAAGAGATAGGATCTCTGCGTGCCTGCGAGCCGACCGGCATCGTCATCGAGGCGCGGCAGATCCTGGATGATCTCTCAATCAAAGATAGCGTCGCCGTCGATGGCATCTGCCTGACAGTAACCGAGTTGGGGACAGACTGGTTTCGTGTGGATACAATGCCCGAAACGCTCCGCCGGACACGTCTGGGTAGCTTACAGCCGGGAGATCCAATCAACCTGGAGCGCTCGCTGCTCGCCAATGGACGCATGGGAGGCCATATGGTCCAGGGACACGTTGAAGCCTGCGTCTCGATTCTCACAACCTCCGTTGATGGCATCGGACTCGACGTCACACTGGCATTGCCTCCGCAACTAAAATCCTACATCGTCCCCAAAGGCTTCATCGCGCTCAACGGCGTCAGCCTGACCGTCGTCGATGTCTGGGATGATCGCTTCTCGATCTCGCTCATCCCCTACACACGCGAGCATACCAACTTCGGGCAGGCCCGGATAGGCTCACAGGTCAATGTCGAGACGGATATCATCGGGCGCTATGTGGCACAGTTTCTACAGGCCAGCGCCACCATAAATAGGTAAAATAATTATTTGTATCTTTTATACAAATACACCGCAAATGTAGCACAGGGGTTTTACGCCCCTGTGAGGTGCCCACGCCACTCATGTACCATGTTCGGCTCCCAGCGCCTCCCTGGCAATATGATCAATGGAGGGACTTTGACGCTATGGCACCTCGCAGGGGCGTAAAACCGAGGTGCCCATGCCACTCATGTGCCATGTTCGGCTCCCAGTGCCTCCCTGGCAATATGATCAATGGAGGGTCTTTGACGCTATGGCACCTCACAGGGGCGTAAAACCCCTGTGCTACATTTGCGGTATTAATAATTAAAACAGGCAGCAAAATGAGGTGCATTCGTTGCGCATCCCGTGGGAGATACACTCCACTCATAGCACAAAAGTTAGCCAACGCTTCTACGTTGGTGAGCATCTCCCGCCATCGCCTCTCAAAGACGTCTCCGGTACGACAAAAGATTAATTATTTGCTTCTGATCAGTACTATCAAGTACAGTACAGATAACATCATAAACTTATATGTTTATCTAGCCAGATCTAATACATTACCAGATCTACTCTATTACAGACTGGCATCAGAACAGATAGGAGCCATCTTATTAATGATTGCTGAAGGATCACACACAGTATTATCAAATCAGGAGAGTAAAGATTCCAAACTGACCTTTTTATTTGCTTCTCTCGAGACCTGTTTGATTATCATTGGCCTGCTTTTCCTCTTTTTTATTATGCCCAGAACACTCCATGGAGATGGAACGCTTCGTTATCAATACATTACGACCTTTCTTCAGCATGGAAACGTTGTCTCGTTACAGAATAAATATTCGCTGATTGGACCATTATTTTCGTTACCATTGCTGATCATCGGCCAAAGGCTGGGAGATCCCATCGATTGGATCCTCATCTACAACTATGTGCTTTTTGCTTTGAGCCTCGGCTTCGTCTACCTTCTCTGCAAGGATCGCATACCGCGTGGACTGCTACGAAAGTTTTTTCTGCTGCTGATTACAGCTTCCATGTTTGCCGCTCATCTTACCTCCTACTATGGAGAAGTCTTTACCGCCGTCTGCGTCGGTTTCGGTCTGCTGGCCGTGATGATTCGTTTCACCTCATGGGGGGGATGGATCGCGGTAATTCTGGGAGTAGTCAATACGCCAGCAACACTCGTTGGACTAGGACTGGCCGTCTTACAGCGGATCATCGCCACGAAACGCCTCCGCTATGTGATTGCGCTGGTGATTA
Organism: Dictyobacter sp. Z7_2; assembly: GCF_057551105.1. Taxonomy (NCBI): domain Bacteria; kingdom Bacillati; phylum Chloroflexota; class Ktedonobacteria; order Ktedonobacterales; family Dictyobacteraceae; genus Dictyobacter; species Dictyobacter sp. Z7_2. Next base: position 4,538,749 of record NZ_BAAJPE010000002.1, on the reverse strand, counting down.
CCGGCCTTTTGATATTAGGCGAATCGTGGCTACGACGTGGATCATTTTTTGCCAACGGCTACGCCAACGATGCGGGTAACCACACCTTTATGCCTTTTGCTGGACTACCTGGCTTCAGCTATCCATTCATCTATGGACTCTTATCGATTCTCTTTTCTTTTGGCAAGGGATTAATCTTCTTCGCCCCAGGACTCCTGTTACCTGTCAGACGCACGTTAAAAAGCTGGCAGGAAAAATATGAGCTCAATCTGTATCAGGTCTACACCCTCTGGGTCTGTTTCTTGATAGGATTGATACTTGTCTATTCAAGATGGTGGGCCTGGTACGGAGGTCTCTATTGGGGACCACGCTTCTTCCTCTTTGCCTCGCTACCTGCAACGCTGGCGCTCGCGATCAGACTACATGAAAAGGATAGCCATCCAATGATCAACCTGTTAACGGCTGGCATCCTTTGTCTTTCGACCTGGGTCGGCATCTGCGCAACCATCTTCCAAAGTGAGGCGCGTCTGACTGTATGCATGCAGAACAATTATGCCCTGGAAGCCGCCTGTCATTATATCCCCGACTTTAGTGTCCTCTGGCAACCGCTGATCGCGCATCCGCAATTAACCATTGGACAGAAGCTGTATGTTGTCTATAGCGTGCTCGTATTCATCTACTTTATAGGACCTCTGCTCTTCAAGATTTATCAGCAACTTAAAGAGCCTGTCAGAGCCTACCTGCAACCCTATATCGATAGACACGCATGGCACATCTAGTAGCGTCGCACGCTCGCGTGCGACGCTACTGGCATGGGGTCGCGGTAGCGGTCGGGGTCGCTGTGGTGGTCGGGGTTGCGGATGGCGTCACGGTAACCGATGGGGTCGCGGTAACCGACGGAGTCACATCAGGATTAGGATCAGGGATAGATGTGATATCCAGACTGCTAAAGGCGACGGTGGCGGCACTTGAAGAGCAACTATTTTGCACAAAGAGAGCGGCTTGTCCATGCGTGTAGTCATAATCTTGTACAGTTGCGATATTGACCCCATTGATCCAGAGAGCGATATCGGGACCATTCATCGCTATTTGCAAATTATTCTCTTGTCCAATCGGATTCAAGACGCTCTCTTTGCTGGCAACGGAAGCCAGTTGGAGACTCTGTGACAGACCAGCAGTATCTAAATACTCTTTATTGATCGTGACAATATTGCTCCCAAAAATATCAATGCGATAGTCATGATCCAGATTGCCATCGCCACGTAGATAGAGACCCATCTTATCGCCCTTATCCGCCTGCACCAGAGTAAAATTTGTCGACAAGGTGAAGTCACTTAACGCAGTCGAAACCGGAATGTTCTCGGTTAAGGTCGTATGATTTGAGACGGAGAGCGTTAATCTCTGATGGCTCAAGGTGCGTAGATACTCGGCGGTATTCACGGCCCATCCATTATGATTATCATTAAAGTCCTCGGTGAACAGAGGAACCGGAGTCGAAGTCAACGTGGCAATGACGCTGGCACTGGGAGTCATCGAGGGCTGTGTAGCTGTCGTTGTGTGCGTCGGTTTCGCTGTCGGCTGGACAATGACAGGGTCCAAACTTCCCTGCATCCGGGTTGTAAAAATCGCGCAACCACAGAGAAGAACAAAAAGTACCAACACGACCCAGACCCAGAACCTTCTGTACTTACGAGGGCGCTTTTTTTCACTTACCATAACGGTGAATTGCTCCCTTATTATCCTCAATATTTAGCATAGAGAAGCCAAACAGCTAGTTTTATCCTACCTGCCTGCCGCCTCCATTTATTTACATAGAAAGAGAAAAGAAAAGATAGATCTGTCCAGATATAGCACCCGAACAAGACACCTTCTTCCTCTTGCTCCCTTAGATCCGCCAGACTTCCATCCCATCAAAGTAGCAAAAAAACTAAAGCTGATGCGCAGTCGTATCAGGCAGAGTCTCATCCGCCCGCTGAGGCAGATCTTGCGGCAAGAGCAATCCTTCCGTGATCAATTGACGATACATGGTAATCACCTGTTGCACGCTGAGCCGCCCATCGGGACGGAACCATGTCGCAACCTGCGTACACATCGCGATAAGCGCATACGATGTCACTTTCGCATCGCAGGGACGAAAGACATGGCGCTCCATGCCATCGCGTAGCAGGTCCTGGAGCAAAGATTCATACGTATCACGCAAAGAGAAGACATAAAGACGAGATGAGTCTTCTAAAGCTCTCATCTCGGTATCGATAATAAAAAACTCCGCCTTGTAGATCGTATGCATGCGAATATGATTCGCAATAGCCTCATCCAGGCGGCGTAAAGGATCACTATACGCGCTCAAAATATGCTCGAGGCTGGCATTCAGACGCTGCATGTAGGTCTCCATGATCTTTACCAGCAGCGCCTGCTTGCTCGGGTAGTGATGATAAATACTCGCCGCCTGAATCCCCGCCAGACGGGCAATATCACGCAAGGGGGCTGCATGATAACCATATTGCGCAAACAATTGGACGGCAGCAGCTAAAATATTCTCGCGCATGGAACGGCCTTCGGGCCGCATAGGCTCATTTCCTCATTTCTGTTACAATCTCTTATCATTGTAGCAGAAATGACAGGACGAGTGAACGGTATCCAAAAACTCGGGTGTCCTTTCATCTTTTTTGCCTCGGGAGACCGTAGCGTCGTGCCCTCGGGCACGATGTCCCACTCGACGTACGAGACAGCAAGATCTCGGCAAAATACGCGGGGGTACCTGATCGTACGTCGAGTGGGATCTCGCGGGGGTACCTGATCGTACGTCAAGTGGGACATCGTGCCCGAGGGCACGACGCTACGGTGTCCTCGCTTCGCTCGACACTTTTAAGCGCGTCCGATGAAGCGCGTAGATGCTCCATGGGACGACGAGCACGATGACGCCTGCAAACCAGATGGCAGTGGCGGCGGCAAAGAGATGTCCAAAGAGCCAGATGCCCAACCAGCCACCGAGGCCGCCAGCCAGGCCTCCCATGAGGATCACAGTGGCCTTGCGATACCTGTTTATCCATTCGACAGGCTGAAAATGTGTGGCCAGCGAGATAAGTCCTATCAAGAGGCCAATCACACACCAGACGAGCGAGAGTAAGAGCATTATTTGTCTCCTTTATAACCATCTTCTATGAAGGCATAGCTTTGTATAGCTAGTAGATATTTAGTCGGCATACATCAAATGAGAGAGGAGCAAGAAAAGCCGTGAGCCATCACCGGCCAGCTGAGCGATTGGGAGTCCGGAGCGCATCTCAACGTGATCAAAGATGTGGAACTCGACATATTCGTGCTGATGATGCAGTTGCGTCAGAGCAGTATCAAATTCACGTGAACCAGTGACCGGCAGCGAATCATCATTGCGATCGTGCAGCAAAAAGATGGGGGCCTGGATCTGAGTGAGCACGCGCCGTGGCGAGAGTTGATCCAGGCGCGCTGTGACATCGGACGGAAGCGCCGCCATATTGGCATCGACGCGCTCAGGCTGGTCTCCTTTGAGCAGATGATAGATCGCTTGCGCTCCTGGCGAGAATCCGGCCAGCGTAGACGCATCCAGAGGGGGTGCGCCGGTCAAGAACGCGGCGACGATGGCGCTCCGCTCGTTGGAGGGAAGGTTTGGCGTCGTCGTATTGGACAACACTTGCATCGGTATGTCGATGGGATGCCAGGCCTCCTTTTTGCCATCGATAATCATGCTACGCGTGGCAAAAGTACGCAGAAGCGAGCGGGTATCGAAGTAGCCTCCAAAGGAGGTCACATACGCCACCTGGGAGCGGATACGCGGATCGGCGGCTGCGAAGCAGATCAAGGGCACGCCACCGCTAAAAGCGATCATACCGCTATGGCGTCCAGTCATGCCAGGAAGGCTCTGGAGCATCAGAAAGGCCTGAACCACCGCCTCGGTATCCTCAGCCGAGATCTGATAAGCCATCAGGGCCGGAGCTGTGATATCCATGACCACAAGTCCCGTACGCGCCAGCGACTCCGCAAGATTGATCAGTTGCGGCACCTGACGATTATCTCCAACGCCAGGCACCATCAAAACGCCTCCACGCGCCTGCGCCAGGAGAGGATCAGGGCTGGACGGCGCGTAGATATCCAGATAGGCCAGGCCATCGGGGACGGAGAGCTGCATCTGCGTGTGCTTGATGGGATCACCAGTGCTCAGCAGGACCTGCGGCTGCGACGCCGTTATCAGCGCTGGCAAAATAAAGGCCGAGCGCAAGGCCGAGCGGCCTCCTGGCAAAACGGAAAAGAAAAAACCAGCTCCACAGAGAAGCACAAAAAACAAGCGTATCATCGTTCGCGCAACGCGTTGCCTGCGGACAACTGAGGGACGATCTATTTGCATCCTCTTCTCTCAATCAATCTTATGCATAGATACAATCAAATCAGTACATATGCATACTATACGCGAAGAGACAGTCAGGAAAGAGTGTCAATTGTCCCATCTATCCATACATACCAGCACCTATCCCATCATGCCCCTGGACATATACCTCACAAAAGAAATCCGCTAGCCTCGCAGCGATACAGAGGAGAGTGCACAATCATAAATACATTTTTTATCAAAAAAAACGTGATATTTTCTCAGCATTCAACAACAAAAAACAGGATACCTCTCTACAAAAGATAGAGAGGTATCCTGCATAAAAATGCTAGTCTTCTTCTTGTTTTATATCCACATCATCTTCGTTCGCGACCAGTCCCAAATACACACTCATCCATCCGGCAATAAAATGCGAGCGCCATAATCCCTGCTCAAAGGCATTGAAGTCATCAGGCAAGAGATGCTCAATAATCATAGTAAACTGTTTGTCATCCAATGGCACCGGGTTCCCACATTTGTTGTCTTGAATAAATGCCATGTGGGCACGGATGCCGACGCGGTAACCGTGCTCTACAGCGCTCTCATAGATAGTCTGTTCTTGTAGGCCGATACGTACACGCTTTCCAAAAGGCAGATCGGTTCCTGGTGAATAGATCAGGTCACCGATTTTTTCTAGTGGCGGTGGTGGCACCTCGTTCGATCTGGGAGAGAAAGACATTCTAAACCTGCTTTCCTCGTATACCTGATGGACAAGCATTTCGGACATCATAGAAAAATAAAAGCATCGCCCACACCCCCTTTCAGGCACACTTATCAACGCATAAGAAAAAACACTGCCAGGCCCTTTACAAAGTCCAGCGACAAAGATATTCTCATCCATGGGAATATCGCTCCACCCAACTGGTAGATTTCCATTGTACATTCAATCTAATCAATAACACAAATCCAACGAGCAATCGCATCTAACTATTACTTTTTGGTGAGTTATTTTTTACTTTTTATTGAGTAAAAACTACAATTGTTTCTAATAGTTTCTATATAGTTACACAGTTTGGTAGCCGCAAAAGGATAGCGAGCAGGGATATTCCCGGCATTCAACGTCTGCGGCGTCAGGACAAATCATTAGCCTGAACGAGAGTAAGGACGAAAAACAGTTATCCTGACACGTACCATCAGCATCTTCTCATGATCAAAACAGCTCTCTTTAAGAGAGACGATAAGCCTGGATAAAAGAACAAAGATTTGGCGATGTTAGCTGGCAATGATGCTTTTTTGGTCGCTTTGCTCTATACTGCAATTGAATTTATAGATAATGATTGGAAACTTGCTTGGAAATGAAACTGATGAAAACTGATGAAGAGACGCAAGAGAAGATCAAGCCACTCCTGCGGGGATGGTTTCATGCTGCGGCGGCAGTGGCTTCTCTGGGATTAACAATCACGCTCTGCTGGTTGAGTCGTACAGATATCCCTCGCCTGATCACGTTGCTGATCTTTGGCCTGAGCATGATCGAGATGTATACGGTAAGTGCGATCTATCATATCGTCTACTGGAAACCGGCCCAGAGACTCGTCTGGCGAGCCCTCGACCATGCCAACATCTTTCTCTTAATCGCCGGAACCTATACGCCGCTCTGCTTTAATATACTCTCCGGCTGGATACGTATCACCCTGCTGAGCGTCATCTGGATACTCGCGCTTGCTGGCATGGTCTTTACGATCTTCCCCTCTGCGGTACGCGTCCCTAAATGGTTCAACGCCCTCCTGTACATCCTGATGGGGTGGATCGCCATCCTGGCACTGCCAGCCTTTCTGGCCGTCCTGCCGTGGTCATTTGTGCTGACTATGATCGCTGGAGGCGTCCTCTACACCATCGGAGCTGTCATCTATGCCAGCCACTGGCCCAATCCTCTGCCACGTATCTTTGGCTATCACGAAATATTCCACATCTTCGTCATAGCAGGCAGCGTCGCTTTCGCTGCCTGCGTCTGGATCTGGGCACTGAAAAGCTAAATACCCTCACTATGTCCATAAGGCAAGCGCCTCTGCCAACTGCACGAGGCGTTGCTCATCATCCTGCTCATCACTTGCCCAGGCAACATGTCCATCGGGACGTATAAGCGCCATCTGGACCTGTTCTAGCGGAGCATATGAGACTGGCTCACTGGCTCGCAGTAGTTTGATATCCGTCTTTTCGTGAAGCGTCTGCTGGCTAGATTGTGGTACGTCAGCCATTGTCAGATCAAGCAGAACGAAATTTCCTCCGTGAAAGGATTGATAGAGCATCTCATCGCCGCCGCCGTGCGTTCTCAGGGAGAAATTGGGCAAGCGCTTGCCGGTCAGTGGATGCGTAGAGAGGTTTTCAAACACTGGCTCATAGGCAGTACTGAGTGCAGTGACCTGATTGGCAAGTGGTCGATTGACGGATGCTAGCTGCAACAATGAAGAGGTCCAGGCTCGTAGCGCTCTACCACCCTCTGAAAATGAGGTCATGAGTTGAACTTGCACCTGTGTGTTTTGCATCAGGGCTGCCCCAATCGGATGGCGCTCGGTATGATAGCTCTCCAGAATCTCGTAACTGGCTCGGCCTTGCAGATAGGCGGCTAACTTCCAGCCAAGATTCATAGCATCCTGCAAGCCGACATTGAGTCCCTGTCCCCCTGCCGGAGCATGAATATGAGCGGCATCGCCAGCCAGAAATATGCGTCCTTTGTGATAGAGCTCGGCCTGACAATTGCGATCCCCGAAGCTGGTCAGCCACTGCGGATCGTGAATCCCAAAATCGGTGCCTGCAATACGCTTCAGACTTGTGCTCAGCACTTCAATGGTCACAGGCTCGGACCTATCCATATGGAAAAGCAGAGGATCAATAATAGCGAAGCGATAGAAGTCTGGTCCCAGAGGCACGGCCAGAATACAACCATCAGCATTAAACAAGTTCAAAAATGATGGTCGCTCAGAAACGCGTACCTCGCCAAGAATCGACATCATAGTATTTTCGTTGCCAGGGAAGTCAATACCCGCCTGCGTGCGCACAATACTGGATGCTCCATCACAACCAACCACAAACTTTGCCTGTAAAGTAGATCTCCCCTGCGCATGCTCAACCGTCACATCTACGTAATCAGAATGCGGCTCAAGAGCCAGCACATTGCATCCATACCGAACTGTTGTCCCCAGTTCTTGCAGACGCGCACGCAAAAAAGCCTCTGTCCGCGCCTGCGGTAAAGCTAACATGTAAGGATGACTTGTATCCAGGGAACTAAAATCTAGCTGTGTTTCGAGAAAACCAAAGTGAAAGGCAGATCGCGTTGCACCAGCCGCCAGAAATTTTTCTACGATACCACGCAGATCGAGTATTTCTAATGATCTGGCATGAATACCCATGGCACGCGAGTACGGAGTTGGTTGCTCACGTCGCTCCAATACCGCGACCTCGACACCGGCCAGAGCCAACTCACAGCCTAAAAAGGTCCCCACGGGTCCTCCACCAACGATAAGCACATCAAGCATAATAAAATACCTTTCATCATATCTTTCTTAAAAAATGTCTGGCGCTGGGGGCGCGACATCACAATAGAGCATACAAGCAAGGTAATTAGGAAAGAATGGCCCCAGGCTATCGTGCAGATATCGTCTGGCTACGGCATATGCTATACTCTAAAAGGCATGGAAGTTTTGCATTTTTTATCAGGAAGGAGCTATATGGGAAAAAGGGCAAAAGAGGCGACTCCCAATCTACTTCTACGCCGGGCTCGGCAGGAGAGAGGATGGACACAGAAAGCTGTAGCGGAACGTATTGGTGCTCCAAATGATGTGATTGTGACGCGTTGGGAGAGTGGCACAGCTTTTCCGAGCGCATTCTATGTAGAACGGCTCTGTCAGCTCTTTGGACAACAAGCCAGCGATCTCGGATTGCTAAAAGAATGGCAAGCCCATGAAGCGCCCCAACCCCATACGTATCAAGCGCCGACAGTTCCATCCAGATCCGGCTCTTCACAACTTTCCTCTCTTCCTCTTGTCGGACGCGACGACGAGATGTACATGCTCCAAGCCTTCTTTGAGGAAGTTCAACAAGGACAAACGCGAATAGTGCTCCTCCAGGGAGAAGCGGGTATCGGTAAAACACGTCTGGCCTCTACTTTCATACATTGGGCAACCACGCAAGGCGCCATGCTACTCCAGGGACGCGCATTCGCGATAGGAGGCTACCTTCCTTATCAGCCATTGGTGCATATGCTCAGTCAAAGTATTGAAAAGGAGCAGGATCTCGAAAGCTTGCTCAGCGCGACCTGGCTGAGCGCACTTTCGCGTATACTCCCAGAGCTCCATGGCCGCTATCCCTCACTACCACACGTAACAGGAGATGAAATAACCGGGCGCATGTGCTTATTTGAGGCCGTGACACGTCTGGTACAAGGACTCGGTGAACGAGCTCCAGTCATACTCTTCGTTGATGATGTCCAATGGATCGATACAGCATCCCAGGAAATGCTACACTACGCACTACAGCGTTGGAACGAAAGTGACACACCTCTCCTTTTACTACTCTCGATACGTTCCGAGGCACTGGCAACACCGGATACATTCAAGCAATGGATCAAGGGGTTTTACCATAATTTACCCGTGACAGATCTCATCCTTGAGCCATTGAGCTATGCAGCGACGCTTCATCTACTGGAAGTTATTGGCACGCAACAGACTTCGTCCAAGCTTCAACAACAACATTATGCGACACTTGGACAATGGCTCTTTAATGAAACACAGGGACAGCCATTCTACTTGATCGAAACATTAAAGATGCTCCAAGAACATCGGGTCATTACATTAAATCACACGGCGCATGGCACTGAATTGATGGTGGATCTAACTTCCCTGAGCACATTACAACAGCAACATCTGCTGGCACCAAATGTACGACGACTGATTCTTGCACGCCTGGAACAACTTACATCCACAGAACGCGCCCTGCTCACAGCCAGCGCCATCCTTGGATACACAACTTCATTTGATCTTCTCTGCCGTGTCCTTGATGTAGAGACGCACATTGCTCTGCCTGCACTGGAGAGAGTCCTACAACAAGGATTGTTACGTGAAGTCAACACTGAGAAGGATCAAATACCACACTATTTCTTCGGGCATGATAAGGTTTGTGAGGTGATTGCAAGCGAAATGAGCGAGGCTCAGCGCCGTCACCTCCATCAACAAGCGCTCCAGATCCTCACAGCACGTGGGCAGCCAGCAGCTGAACTGGTTCATCACGCTCTGGAAGCTGGACTGTCCGAGCAAGCCATGCATCTTAGTCTGGCAGCCGGTGATGATGCAGTGCGCTTGTTTGCTAATGCAGAGGCATATACGTACTATAAGCAGGCGCTGGATGTGCTGAAGCGTCTACCAGAAGACACTACAACCTGGGATCAGCATATAGAGATCATTCTCAAGCTGGTTCAGGTTTCCTGGATGAACGTAGATATAGAGCAAACACTTCACAGACTCAGCGAGGCAGAGCATCTGGCTCAAACCCAACACGATCAGAAAAAGCTCGCGTATATCCACTATTGGATTGCTGTAGTTTACGGAACGCGCCATGCTATGCGCCAGGCATGCAAATACGCCGAACGCGTCCTGTTAGAAGCGCAGGCCCTTGAAGACGAAAAGCTCATAGCGTTATCCTCTCTACAACTCAGCCGTGTACTGATCCTACAAGGACAGTATGGCCACATCGAACCACTACTTCTCCCGATCATTCCTATCCTGGAACGCTCTGCGAATTGGCTGGATTGGACCTACGCCCTGGGCTATCTCGGCGTGGCCTATGCGGCACGCGGCCACGCCGAGTTGGGGGTTGCTCAAGGACAACGCTCAGTCGAACGTGCACGTCAAGCAGGAGAACTACAGCGTCACATTGGATTAAAGGCACGCCATTTTCTTTGCAATATCTACGTCCATAGCCACAATCTCTTAGTCATGCTCGAAGAAAGCGATCATGTTGTCGTCGAAGCGCAACAGAGCGGTGAACAACTCTTTATTTACTGGGCATACGGTTTCCGTGGCTGGGCACAAGTACGTCTGGGAAGATATGCAGAAGCCGAACAAAGCCTCGCTCACGCCCAGAGAGCGAGTCAAACTTTAGGCAAAGACATTATGGGACAAGACATTTTAGAAGCGATAACGGCCGAGCTACTACTCGCGCAAGGTCAGATAGAACAAGCACTTGAGCGTGCCATGACAACCGTGCGCATTGCCACAGAAGAGGTGGGAGCCATCCTGAGCACCGGACTGGCCGAATGCGTCTGGGGGCAGGCGTTAGAGCGTCTCGGACGCTGGGAAGAAGCGCAGGAGCATCTCAATGCCAGCGTCCAGACCCTCCTGTCAGGAGAGGCACTCTTAGAAGTCGCTCGCACGCAGGCCATATGGACCAGGCTCCGTCGTGAACACGGAGTGCCACAAATGTCCTGCTAATCTGTCTCTTTGCATCCCACACACTAAAGAGCAGGAGAAATTCTCACCAATCGACTCTTCATGATGCGCAACACAAAGATATGAGATTAGAATTGGAGGCCAACGGCCGCATTCTCTTCGGGACTCGCATTCCAATAGCCATATTTGTCACTGATAGTAAAAAATTTCATCAGATCTTCGGGAGTCACCGGCTGAGGACCGCCAGTCACTGGCCTGCCAGTCTCCTGAAAAAAAGATCCTATTTTTTTTGTCGTGTTTAAAAGTGTCACTGCCGGCTCATGCGAGACGTTACGCAAGGCATGCAGGGCATTCGAGGGCACATGGATATAATCACCAACGTGGCACTCAAGCCAATCATGGCCAGTATCGTCCTTTCTCAAAAACTGTAACGTGCCGGAGATGATCACGAAATCCTCTGTATCAGCATGAGTGTGTAACGGTATAGCAGATCCTGGAGGAAGTACGCCTTTCAACACGCAAAAATCACTCTGCTCATCGCCTGGTGCAACCAAAAACTCCAACGTTGATCCAAAAACATCAAGGATTACGCCAGTTGTAGGATTCTTTTCTGTAATCGCCATAGAGCAAGCTTTCCTTATCTAATTTATTACTAACAATCTACCCTTGTCCGGAATGAATTATAATCGAAAGGCAAAATGGAAAGAATAACTCCAAGCTATCGTACAGGTATCGTCCAACTACAACAGTGCAGGCGAGATCCCCTTTCACCCACAGCACAAGCGTCCGACGCTGCTGCTCTGTCAAAGATCATAGCAACGTCGTCTAAGAGACCAGGATGACTCCTTACACGAGGCGTCAACGCTCACCGACGTTGCCCGGACAAGAGGGATGACCCCTTGAACCAGGCATCCACGTTTGCCGACGTAGCGCCGTGGTCTTGTGCCCGGCGGCCTCGTGACGTACGTACTGTTCAATTTTGTCACTCAATAGTGAAAGAAGAGAAATGCAATTGTGCATATGGGGGCTGATATTCAGCATTTTCGCACGTGAACTGGCCGCCGGGCACAAGACCACGGCGCTACTACTCTGTCAATGGTCATCACGCCTCTGTCTCAGAGGAGATATGTTCCCAAAACAGATCCGTGAAGTCGTGGGGTGAGACGCCCACCGACGTAGCGGCGCGGCTCCGCCGTGCTGTCACTTCCCGCACGACACCGTCCCACGTGCCGATGGAAGCAACGCCAACAAGACGCTCCACAGTGGGAAGATTGTGCAATGGAACCTCATGAGGAGCATGGTCGGACGAGTCACAGACAGCACGGCGGAGCCGCGCCGCTACGTCGGTGGGCGTCTCACCCCATGAGGTGCATATCTCAGATGAGAGATCGGTGCGATGACCTTTGACAGAGTACTACGTCGGCGAGCCTCTCACCTCATTGGGATCGCGTTTTCAATGCGACATCGGCGCGATGACCGTTGACCGAGTAGTAGCGGCGCGGCTCCGCCGTGCTGTCACTGCACGCACGACCACGTTGCCCATGGCGTTACATTGCGAGACGCTCCCAGGCCGAATCAGACGAGTCACAGACAGCACGGCGGAGCCGCGCCGCTACGTTGGCTGGCCTGTCACCCGACGGCTTCACGGAACTGTTTTGGAGACACACCTCCTCTTCAACAGAGACGTGATAACCTTTGGCAAAGTACTACGTTTGGCTATCTTCCAGATAGAAGAACGACGATGCTGTGCCTGGCAACGAGTTGTTGAGGGTTATCAATTGTGGCGGCCTGCTCGATGGCGACGAGATCCTGCGGAGATGGCTGTGCAGTGTCGATGATTTTTTTCCAGCAGGAGTTGGACGTTACCGATGGGAGATCGAAGCACTGGTCGACAAAGTCCATGTTGAGCATGACATGGAAGCGTGTATCGTTATCGGAGATGGTAAATGCAAGCAGGCGAGCGTTGGGATCGTTCCAGTCGGGCGACAGCAGATGATTGCCGTGCCATTCGATATCGCGTGTGCCGTGCCGATCGACGAGACCACTGAAAAAGTTCTCACGGCGCAGGGCGGGATAGCGATGGCGCAGGGCGATCAGGTCCTTGACAAAGCGGAACAGGTCGGCATGTGTAGTGAGCTGCTGCCAATCGAACCAGGAGGTTGGATTATCCTGACAATAGGTATTATTGTTGCCGTACTGTGTACGATAGACTTCGTCGCCTGCCAGCAGCATCGGCACGCCTTGCGAGAGCAGCAGGATCGTGTAGAAGTTTTTGACTTGCTGCTGGCGCAGAGCGTTGATGGAGGCATCATCGGTCTCTCCTTCGACGCCATGATTCCAGCTAGCGTTATACGTTGAGCCGTCACGATTATCCTCGCCATTGCTCTCATTGTGTTTGTCGTTATAGGAGACGAGATCGCGTAAGGTAAAGCCATCATGGCAGGTGACAAAGTTGATACCATTGATGGGACGCTGGCCAGGCTCCGAGAAGATATCCTGGCTGCCCGCGATCCGCGAGGCAACCGAGCCAATCATGCCTGGATCGCCTTTGACAAAGCTACGAATGGTATCCCGATACTGTCCGTTCCAGACAGCCCAGCGATAGCCAGGAAAGTTTCCTACTTGATAAAGACCAGCTGCGTCCCAGGGCTCGGCGATGATTTTGGTGTCCGCCAGGATGTCTGAGAGCTCGATGGCCCAGAGGATCGCGGCATACTCCATTGGCTTGCCATCGATGCCACGCGTCAGGATAGATCCCTCGTCGAAGCGAAAGCCATCGATATGCATCTCCTGCACCCAGAAGTTCAGACATTCAACGATCAGCTTGGAGGCAATCGGATGGTTGCAGTTAAAGGTATTGCCACAGCCAGAATAGTTCAGATAAATGCGCTTATCCTGTTCGTCCAGGAAATAATAGATGCGATTATCGATACCTTTAAAACTGATCGTCGGCTCGTCATTGCCTCCCTCGCCCGTGTGATTAAAGACGACATCCAGCAGCACCTCAATGCCCGCTCGATGAAACGCTTTAACCATATCTCTAAATTCATTGATATGGTTACCGCCTTCGCTGTCGATGCAGTAACCGGGATGCGGCGCAAAGTGACAGATAGGATCATAGCCCCAGTAATTGGTGAGCCGCTCGCCGGTGAGCGGATTGTGTCGCGTGACGCTGGTTGGATCAAAGGCGAAGACGGGCATGAGCTCGATGGCGTTAATGCCCAGCTCTTTCAAATAGGGGATGCGCTCGATTAAAGCACAAAAAGTGCCTGGTCGCACGCATTGATCGGTCAACAAACGCGTAAAGCCGCCAACGTGCAGCTCGTAGATAATAGCTTCGCTCATCGGCCGGTTCAGGCATTGATCCCCCTCCCAATCGTATTGAGAGATGTCGATAATCGTACTACGTAACGCAGTCGCAACGTTATCGGCCGGACCAATGGCATCCTCGCGCTGCCAGAGCTCACTGGTGATGCCGCGACCATAGGGATCAATCACAACTTTATTGAAGTTGAAACGATCGCCCGTTAACTCTGTCTGCTCAGAGCCGAAGACACGGTAGGCGTAATGCATCCCAGGACGCAGGCCCCGAACATAGACGTGCCAGAAGTGAAAGGTGCGGTTTTTAAGCTGATCCAATAAAATGATTTGGAACGGCTCCACATCGCTGCTGTGTGCAAAGAGCAAGAGCTCGATATTAGTGGCATGCTCGGAAAAAATCGAAAAATTCACGCCAGCGGCATCGGGAGTAGCTCCCAATGGACGTGGCCTCCCTGCTTCAACTGCGTACACGGCGCAACCTACCTTCTTTCTACGCTGGACTCCTCCCTCAGGGAGCCCTGAACAAAGCGTAAACCTGATGCTAGCATCCAAACCTCGGCAGAGCAATAGACAAAAACTCCATCTTTCAATCAACCATTTAGCCGATGTTGACATACACGTTTCCATTTTATACTGCTTAATGACGAAAAGATTCTACTCACAGGTACAGAGTACCGTTTAGCAAGAACACTGTCAGCACCAAACGTAGCGTCGTGCCCTCGGGCACGATGTCCCACTTGACGTACGATCAGGCAGGCCAGCGTGGACTGGCGAGATCGAGCTGTCTCGTGCGAGGAACTGGGACATCGTGCCCGAGGGCACGACGCTACGTTTGGTCTATTCACCATGGGGGCAGTAGCAGATGAGATATAGACGCCAACGCATTTTACAGATAGCAACCATCCTTCTTCTATCCAGTTTACTTATGACGATGTCACAACTTGTACAGGGTAATCCGGTAGTACACGCCGGCCGTACAGGAACAGCGGGCGCGCCCGGCCAGGTCCAGTTGCTCCAGCACGCCATGCACAAGCGGCAACCGCTCGTGCACGCCATCCCGCTCAACAAATACGCCATCCCCTATGGAACAGGTCTGCCCGCCTGCCTGACAAACGTAGGAGCTCCGCACTGTTACTCGCCACTGCAAATGCGAGAAGCATATCAGATACAATCTCTGACCAAAGCAGGCATCACCGGCGCGGGACAGACCATCGTCATCATTGATTTTTATCAAAGTCCGAACATCCGCCACGATCTGCATCTGTTTGATACCCTGTTCGGCTTACCAGATCCAAAGTTAACGATCTACGCTCCCGATGGATATGCTCCCTTCAATAGCAACGATCCATCGCAGATCATCTATGCATACGAGACCAATCTGGATGTCGAATGGGCACATGCCATCGCGCCAGCCGCCGACATCGCGCTCGTCCTGGGACGGACGCCCGAGGACGCTGATGTCTATCATGCAACTCAATTTGCGATTCAGCATAATCTAGGCGGCATCATCTCGCAAAGCTTCGGAGCTCCCGAGACTGCCGAGAGTAGTGCGTACCTGACCGCTGTGCATGCACTCTTCACACAGGCACGAGCAAAAAACATCTCAGTCTTCGCCTCATCAGGCGACACAGGTACGCTTGAGCCAATCTACACACAAAAGAAGCCACAAAAAATCATCGCCCTCAGCCCGGGAGTCAACTATCCCGCCAGCGATCCACTCGTCACAAGCGTCGGCGGCACCAGCCTCAGAGTCAATCCCACCACCGGAGTGTCGAGCGAGACCGTCTGGAGCAACACGACCGGAGCCACCGGCGGCGGCTTCAGTCGAATCTTCACCAAACCAACCTATCAGAACGGCATCGCAGCCATTGGCGTCAAGCGGGGGCTGCCAGATATCTCCTACAGCGCCGATCCAGAATTTGGCGTCCCGGTCGTCATCAGCGTCCATCCCAACAAACCAGTCATCATTCCCATCGGAGGCACCAGCGCAGGAGCCCCTCAATGGGCCGGCATCGCCGCCCTCGCCAATCAGATGGCCCAGAGAAGACTCGGCTTCCTCAATCCTGCCCTCTATACGCTCGGAAAAAATGGACTTTTCTATCATCGCATCTTCCGTGACATCGTCGTCGGCACCAACAACTTTACCTATAAAGAGGCAGGCTACCAGGTCCCGATCCTGGGCTACACGTCGCACAACGGCTGGGATGCCTCCAGCGGGCTGGGCACCCCCTTCACACCTCCACTTCTCAATGCGCTCATTTACCACTATCGACCGTAGATGCGAGATTGATCAACCATTTCGTCGCAGCACGCAGTAGGCAAAAAAACCTATCCCGGCACCGGGTTTTGGTAAACGTGGAGCTATGGGCTACAATGTTGGCATCTATTCATTCTTTTGATGGTGGCAAAGGACAAAAAAAGATGGTTATGTCGAAGCGTTGTATCCCATATACTCCCCGCAGCCGCGCAGTAAATGAGACGGTGTTTGCGCTGATCAGCACGGCTGGCGTGCATTTGCGTGAGCAGGAGCCATATAATATTGAGGGCGATAATAGCTGGCGCGTGTTGCCCGGAGATCTTGAGAGCAATCAGTTGATGGTCACGCACGATCATTATGATCATCACGATGCCGATCAGGATATCAATTGCATTTTTCCACTCGATCGCTTGCGCGAGTTGGCCGCAGAAGGCATCATCGCAGGCGTCTCCGACAAACATCTGGGCTTTATGGGCTTTACACAGAATTTCCGCGGTCTCTATGAGCGCGTGGCGCCGGAGATGGCGAAGATCATACTGCGCTCCAGAGCTGATGGAGTCATCGTTACGGCTGGATGTCCTCTCTGTCACCGCGTGGCGGGCGCGATTGCGCGTGAAGTCGAAATGGTCGGTATTCCCACCGTTCTAATCACCGTCGCACCGGATCAATCCAAACAGTCGGGGCCACCACGCGAGCTGGCACCACTGCATTTTAAATTAGGCAATAGCCTGGGTGGTCCCGGACAGCGCGACGTGCAGCGCAGTGTGCTTCTGGATGCCTTAAAGCGTTGGGAGGCTCGTGAGGAGCCGGGACAGAGCTGGACGATTGAGTATCCTGGCTATGATAGTAGCAGCTGGCAGCCCATCGATCAAAGCGAGGGCTAATCAAAATCGGATTATCGGAGAAAGCTCTCAGCAGCCCGACCGGCCAACTGCGCATCCCGTAGGCTCATAGCGCCAATTTTCAGAGCAGATTCATCAAGAGAGCAAAAAAACAGACAAAGAGGCAAAAACCATTAAAATATGGTATATGTTATATCTGATATATATATATTGAAGAAGGAATATTCTACGAAACAAATTAAGCTCGTCTTACGTATAATATAAAAACAAGTAGAATAAGGGTTGACTTATGGATGAAGAAATCAACAATGCACCTATCCTGATTGTTGACGATGATGCCGCACTGTTACAGGCTCTGCCTCAAGTAGTTGATCTGCGTATGAAAGATGTGCAGGTGGAAACGGCTGATTCGGCTCAGCAAGCGCTCACGCTGATCAAAGAAAACGATTATGATGCGATTGTAAGCGATGTGAAGATGCCTGGTATGGATGGTATTGAGCTCCTGGCACAGATACGGGAAGTTCGTCCCGATACGCCGGTGGTGCTAATCACCGGTCACGGCGACCATGGATTAGCGATCCAGGCGATCCGTGGCGGAGCCTATGATTATATCCTTAAACCGATCGATCGCGATGCGTTTATCAGTGCACTCAACCGTGCCATCCAGACGCGTCAACTGCGCCGCAAGGTAACGGAGCAACAATTAGCCCTGGCCCTACATGCCAAGTCGCTAGAGCGTCTGGTAGAGAAGCGCACCGGTGAGTTGGTCACCGCCAACGCCACCAAAGACAAATTCATCGATATCGTCTCGCAGGAATTAAAATCCCCTCTCTCCAACCTCAAAGGGATGACTCAGATGATGCGCCATCAGCTTGAGCGTGGAGATGCCACCAATACGGTCCATCAGGGACTCGTTGACATGGAGCGCTCAATCACCCGCACAGAATATCTGGTCCAGGATCTCCTTGACACGTCATTAATTGAGACCAATCTCTTTGTCTTGAAGCGCCAGCATCACAACCTGATAGAGGTCTGTGACAAGCTCTTCAACGAATACACCACGCGTTCCGTGCTCTCCTTACAGTGCGATTTCAAGGGAGATCCAATCGAAGTCGACATCGATCAGGATCGCTTTTCGCAGGTCATCATCAACCTGCTGTCGAACGCACGAAAATTTTCCAAGAAGGGGACAGATATCACCATCACGCTCCAGCAATCCGGCTACGAAGCCACGCTCTCCGTGCGAGATCAGGGGATCGGCATCCCCGAAGAAGATCTCCCACATATCTTTGAACAATTTTATCGCGTCCCAGGGGTTGAGATTCAATCAGGAACGCGCATCGGCCTGGGACTTGGTCTCTACATTGCCAGAAAGATCATCGAGCGCCACGGTGGACACATCGAAGTGCAGACGCTCCTGGGACAGGGGAGTGTCTTTAGCATCGTCATCCCGATTGTAGTTGATCCAGAGCAAGAACAGCCCGAGAAAAATACATCGGCGACCGCGCATACGCACGCCATCTGGACCATCACCCATTAAAAAACCTGGCATGCAGACTTCCCCGTGGGGACAAAAGAGCATACTATCTCTGATCGTGGGCGTTATAATTTGCGCAGCGCGTCAAAGAGATCCTCATTATCGGGCATCTCGCCAGGAGAAGACTGGACCTCGATATAGCGGATCACGCCCTCCTTGTCGATCGCGAACAGCGCACGCTCAGCCATACCAGCAGGATGACGTACCCCATAGAGGTCCACCACGCTCCCCTGGGGATAGAAATCCGAGAGCAACGGAAAGCTTGTCTGCATCGCCTTCTTCCAGGCCTTCAAAGCATGAAAGCTATCCATACTGATGCTCACCACTTCCGTATCGAAATCCCGGAAGCGCTCCAGCTCAGCTTCGTAGGCCGGCAACTGTGCAGAACAAACGCCACTAAAGGCAAAAGGCACAAATGCCAGTACAACGTTCTTCTTGCCACGCAGATCGCTGAGGTGCCACGGCTGGCGCTCTTCAGTATTCAGCGTAAAATCAGGAGCCAGATCACCGACCTTCAACGTTTGAGTTTCGCGACGATTTCTACTATCCATTTAAGTAATCTCCAGCCTATCAGGCACCAAAAAGCCGCAATGGCTTCGTTGATAAATGTTGGACGCATATGCTATGCTGTTCGGGATTGTAGCACTGGCCTCGGGACGCTGTCAAATAAGTAAAAGAGAGGATGGATACATCTTTGGAGCAGATATCAAGCAAGGATGATGCACAGGAAGATGAATATAAGAAGGATCAGCCCGAAAAGTCTTTTTTTGCACGGACGCAGCAGCGCTGGCAACAACGAAATACGTTCATGGCGTTACTGCCCGCTCTCATCATCACACTGCTGATCCTGGCCGGCGGGGCGGCACAAAGTTTCTGGCCCACAACTGATCCGGCACGTTATCAATGCTATGCCCTCACTTTCTGGCTCGGGAGTCAGGCGACCCATCTGCTGCCAGCCAATCATTGCAGCTTTCTTGACATCAGCACAGCGCAGCCAGCCTTTCAGATGCTTCCCAAAGAATATCCCCCGCTCACCCTGCTCCTCTTCTCACTCCCATTAGTGCTTCCGCTGGCTTACTATCAAGTTGGCTTCGTCTGCATCATGTCCGCGCTGACCCTATTCACCTACCTGATCATACGGCGCTATGGGCAACCCGGCGGTGCAGTGGCGTTCCTGCTGTATATCGTGATCGGAGCCTGCGCCCTTGTGCCGATGCGCTACGACCTGCTTCCATCCGTGCTCACATTGCTGAGCGTCATCGCCGCTCGCCAGCAGCGCTGGATACTGGCCTATCTCGCCCTCGCCGGAGGAGTCCTGCTCAAAATCTATCCCATCCTGCTGCTCCCCGCCCTCTTCATCGCCGAGCAGCGCAGCAAACAACTGATGGATGTCCCCACGACGTCGGCGCTACGACAACTGCCAGCGCAGCTTTGGCGTACACTCCGTACGTGTCTGCGCTGGCAATGGCGGAACAGCTTGATCTGCTGCGCCGTCATCATCATCGTTACGGGACTCTTCGCACTCATCAACTTTCAATACGCAGTGGTCAGTCAGATCAGCTATTTTCTCAGTCGGCCGATCCAGATCGAATCGAGCGGAGCCACTCTGCTCTGGCTCGCCCATCTCGGCGGCATGCCATGGACCATTCAGTATACCTATGGCTCCATCAATGCCTATGCCTATCTGAACAGCCTCATTTCGCCGCTGTTTAGCGGATTGTTTATCCTGGGAGTGCTATTCGTCTTCTGGCTCCAGTGGCAAAATAAGCTCAATCTTGTTCAGACAGTGATCGCTCTGATGCTGGTCTTTATCGCAACCGGAAAAGTCTTTAGCCCACAATACCTCATCTGGCTCATCCCGCTACTGGCCTATGCGGATGCGTTCACAAAAGCCTGGACCATTGTATGGAGTATCATTGCATTCCTGACCACCTTTATCTATGTCGTCTTCTACTCACAGATCCTCGACCCCAATCATATCAAGATCCCCACCGGCTTCTTCGAAGTCGCCGCCATACGAAACGTCCTGCTCATCATACTAATCCTCGCCTACCTCAATAGCATCGTACGCACGCGTCCAATAATCGCGCACTCAGATGATCTTCAAACGGCACCCGAAACATAGTAAATAGTTGATACTTCCGCTATTCTTCCCTCAAGAAGATATACGCAAGAGGGAAATATCAATGAAAAAAGCTTTGCTCTATTGGCTGTGCGCAGCCATCATCTTATCGGGGGCATCTGGCCTGATCTACATTGTAATGCAACAGGATCTGCGGCTCAACGCCAATGATCCACAGACGCAGATGGCTGAAGACGCTGCTACAGCCTTAACAAACGGACAATCGATAGAAAGTGTTGTACCAACGCAAAAGGTCGACATCAAGCAGAGTCTGGCACCTTATATTATCGTCTTCGATGCTAACGGCAAGCCAGTAGCATCATCGGCACAGCTCAATGGTCAGACGCCAGCAATCCCGGCAGGAGTCTTTGACTCCGTCAGGCAAGACGGCGAAGACAAAATCACCTGGCAGCCTCAGGATGGTGTACGCCATGCCATTGTCGTGACTAAATTTAGTGGAGCAAGTTCAGGATTTGTGGTCGCAGGCCGTTCGCTGCGTGAAGTGGAGCAACGCGAAGATACTCTGTTACAGCTTGTGGCGCTCGGATGGGGAGGTCTCCTCGTCGTAACGCTCATCATAGCCCTGCTAGCCGCAGTGC
This sequence comes from Dictyobacter sp. Z7_2, assembly GCF_057551105.1. Lineage (NCBI taxonomy): Bacteria > Bacillati > Chloroflexota > Ktedonobacteria > Ktedonobacterales > Dictyobacteraceae > Dictyobacter > Dictyobacter sp. Z7_2. The sequence continues at coordinate 4,517,316 of NZ_BAAJPE010000002.1, read as the reverse complement.
TCCTCGTCAGGAGACCATTCCGCAAGGAAGTGCCAGCAGCTACCTGATCACTTGTTTACCTGAACAATGTTGCCGATTGGAAGCGTGATCGTGAAGGTCGATCCGCGACCGAGCTCGCTTTCAACGGAGACTGAACCTCCATGCGCCTGGACAATCCAATCGACGATCGCCAGCCCCAGTCCACTACTCCCCTGAGTATTTTTCTGGCGCGCTTGATCTCCGCGATAAAAGCGCTCGAAAATATGCGGGAGATGCTCTGGGGCGATCCCAACACCACTATCCCGAACGATAATACTGGCCGTCTCCTGCTGCTTCTGAATTGAGATGTCGACTGCTCCGCCTTCATTGGTATAGAAGATCGCATTTTCTACCAGATTCATTAAGATCTGGATCAAGCGTGTCTCATCTCCACAAATAATCGCCATATCAACGTCCTGCACGGATAAGCTGATACCTCGCTCGTCGGCCAGCGGCTGAGCATAAGCGATCACCATTTCGACGAGCTGGTTGAGCGAGACTGTTTCCCAGGTGAATTGTGTCCGTCCCTCATCGCCGCGAGCCAGCGCCAGCAGGTCTCCGATCAGATGGCCGAGCCGCTCAGACTCCTCACTGACCTCTTGCAGAACCTGCGCGTACTCCTGTGGGTCACGCATCTTGAGCAGAGTAATATCCGCTTTATTGCGTAGCACAGCGATAGGTGTCCGTAACTCATGAGAGGCGTCGGCAACGAAGCGACGCTGTCGGAGAAAGGCTTGTTCCAGCGAGTCAAGCATTTCATTCAGGGTCAGGGCGAGATACTGGATCTCGTCACGAGCCGCTGGGATGAGGACGCGCTGCTGAAGGTCATCCGCCTTGATGTGCCTGGCAACCTGGGCCAGATGTCGAATGGGTGCAAACGCTCGTGCGGCCAGCCAGTAACTTCCCAGGGCACAGACGAGCAAGGCCAGTGCTCCAAGTAGCAGCAGTTCTCCAACCAGTTCGTGCAGGAGTTGATGCAATGGGGCCAGCGATTGTGCCACCTGGATCACTGCGATCACATGCCCACCCTGGAGTAGCGCACGGCTGTAGACGCGAATTTCTACATCCTTGACTCTCACCGTGCCCTGCCAGGGATTCCCCTGAAGCGATTGTACGATGCTACTATTGGGGACATTCAGCAGACTGAAGGCCTGAGTTTGTCGTAAGATCTTCCCACGATCATCGAGGAGACGCACCATTTCTCCATAATCCACATTCCCCTGCGGTGAGGCTTGCCCTTTAATGATCTGTCCCGAAGGGTTTAAGGTCAGATCATTAAAGGTAAGCTCTCCATTGGAAGTCACAATCTCGCTGGCGATCTGCTGCCCGCGAATTTGCAAGGAGCTGTCCAGGCTGGTTTCCAGCGACGTTTCAAGGTGCTGATAAAAGAAGAGTCCCGTGAAAAGCAGCAGGACGGCAAAGACTCCAGTGTACCAGGCCATGAGTTGCAGGCGAATGTTGAGCGGCCAGATGGCACGCCAAAAGGTTTTCATGAGCTGGCCGGTTCCTTGAGTTGATAGCCTGCGTGACGAATGGTCTGGATGATGTTTGGTTCACCACCAGCACAGAGTTTTTGACGCAGATGACGAATATAGACATCGATCACATTGGAAAGATGATCGGCATCCTCGTTCCAGACGTGTTCAGTGATCATCATGCGACTCATAATCTGGCGTGGATGGCGTAGCAAAAATTCGAGCAGGGCGTATTCCTTGTGTGAGAGCGGTATCAGACGCTCGCCGCGTCGCGCCTCATAGGTACTCGGATCAAGGGTGAGGTCGAGAAATTGTAACAGCGGCGATTTGCTAGCATGTTCGCGGCGCAGTAGTGCACGAATACGTGCCTCCAATTCACGAAACGCGAACGGCTTGATTAGATAATCATCACCACCCAGATCCAGGCCACGCACGCGGTCATTGACATCATCGAGCGCCGTCAGGAAGAGGATCGGAACCTGAGATTTTTGCTCACGCAATTGACGACACACCTCCCAACCGTTCATCCCCGGCAACAGGATATCTAAAATGATCAAGTCATACGGTATGAGTGTTCCTACAGCCAGAGCATCCGTCCCATTGGTGACCAGATCTACCGCATAGAGACAATCCTCCAACCCCCTTTTAAGGTCAGGACCCAATCCAGGATGATCTTCCACGAGCAAGAGACGCATAAGAGTTCTCCTCAGAGCTTCGTATTCTACGACGAGATGTGTTAGATTTAGCCAGTAAGATAACTACTTTACTCTTCTCACATGAAGCGAAGATGAAGTGCAAGGCTTTTCATCCACGTTTCATGTCCTTGTGCTATGGTAGCACACTGAGCATCTAAGAGCTTTCCTCAATCTTTCTGGCAAGAAGAGAAAACTACGTGCTCCTCTCTCTATGCTATTCCGATGAAAAAAGAGAGGGCCTTTCTCGTTATGATGTTCTGATGCACCTGGAATGGAGATTTTCTATGCAATGGGCTGTGGCGATAGCATCATTTCTGGCTTCGGCGGTGGAATTCGTTGAGGCCTTTACGATTGTCCTTGTGGTTGGTGTCACGATTAACTGGCGTAGCTCATTAGTTGGCGCCCTGGCGGCCGCGCTCACGCTCGCCGCCATTATTGCAACCTTTGGAGTCGCGATCGTTCAGTTTGTCCCTCTGGACGTCTTACGCCTGGTCGTCGGAGTACTATTGATCCTCTTTGGCTTAAAGTGGCTAAAAAAATCCATTCTGCGCTACAGCGGAATGAAGGCCCTGCACGATGAAGAGGCTATCTTTGAAGAGCAGATGGCCGAGGTAAATGCCCGTGGAGAGCAGCCAGCTGTACGCATCCAACCCTTTGGAGTGGCTTTATCCTATAAAGCGGTCCTGCTGGAGGGATTAGAAGTGGCCTTCATCGTGATCACCTTCGGCAGTAGCGCCGTCACGGCGAGCGTCAGCAGATCAAGCAGCATCACGTCAGCCGCCATCGGAGCAGCACTGGCGGGCATCCTGGTGATCATTCTGGGTTTTGTCGTACGGGCACCGCTGACAAAGGTGCCGGAGAATACACTCAAATTTGTGGTCGGTATCATGCTAACAACCTTCGGCACCTTCTGGACTGGCGAAGGCTTCGGCGTCAACTGGCCCTATGCAGATCTCTTTCTTCCGATCCTGGCAATCATCTATTTATTGGGAACGTTCCTGCTGGTGCTCTGGCTGAAACAGGTTAAACAGCAGCAGACGCAGCGGCAAAATACGACGGCGCATGTGTCAAACTAGCAAGGAGAAGCATTGATGAAAATCATAAAGGCCATCTACAATTTCTTTGTTGGTGACATGGTATTTCTGGTGGGCGTCCTGATCACCGTGCTGCTGCTGGCCCTCATCGATACAATTGCCGCGCTCAACGCCTTGCGGGCAGCTTCAGGCGTGATCCTGATTGTTGCCATCCTATTGCTTCTCTTCGTGTCGCTACGTCGAGAGACCCACTGACAGTTTCCCGGACGATGGCTCCAAAACAAGGGTGACAGGCCAGCCAACGTAGCGTCAGGACTTGGGCCTGACGCTACGTGATTGAACGTGACTCTTCGGCATAAGATGCGCCACGAGAATGGCATCCCGTGGGTCGTACGACCATGCACCTCATGAGATTCCATTAAGCGATCTTCTCACAATGGAGCGTTGCGTCGGTGGACGTTGACACCGGGCATGTCGCGATCAAGCCAGACAATGAGATCAGTTCTCCGAAAAGGCAGCCTCGATCGATCGTAAGAGCTCTGAATCTTGCGCGAAGAGGCCCCGACCGATCTGGACAAACTCAATCAGGTTTCCATCAGGATCAAAGACAAAAATAGTTCCCGTGCCATAAGAGAGATCATCATGGAGATCAGTCAGCGGCTTTTTTCGCATTTCGATATCAACCTGAAACGGCTTGAGCGATGCCAGGAGAAGGCGTGAGAGGATTTCATTCAAGTTATCCACCTGTAAGGCAACGTGTCGAACAACATCGTAGGGAGTGGTCTCCGACGATGCATCAGGAATCTCTACAACGTGTATGGTACTCTCCCCGGCAATGAACCAGACAGGAATACGCTCATGTTGCTCTAAACCGAGCACCTCAAGAAAAAAATGCCTCGCTCTTTCATTATTTCGTACGAGCAAGCTCACATGGTGAATGCCTTGATATTTCATGGAAAGTCTCCTTTTAGTGTATAAGCGCTTCACATTTATTAACTCTAAGCAGAGGGTTCATCCGAAATACTCCGGTACCCCAAATCTTTGGACAAGACAAGACGCTTCTCACCCCGTCTTGCTCCAAGATAGCATTCTAAAGGAAGACAGACTAGGAAATTTGTGCGGTTTTGCGATAGCTTCCAGGTGTCGTGAAGAGGATGCGCTTAAACTGCCGGGTGAAGTGGGATTGATCAAAAAAGCCCGTTTCCATCGCGACATAGCCCACCTCGTGCCCTTGCGCCAACAGCGTTCTGGCGTGTGCCAACCGTATCTGGGTCTGATAGGAGTGGGGAGAGAGACCAACAGCCTGACGGAAAACCCGGGTAAAATGAAAGGGACTCAGGCCGGCCTCCTGGGCCAGTTTTTGCTGCGTGATCTCCTCGGCATAATACGCTTGTAGGTACTCCTTAGCACGCTTGACAGCCGGGTGCTCCCTGCCTGGTCGAGGAAGAGCTCCAGGATCTTCAGCGTGAGACAGCAAGATCCGAGCAAACGAGAGGAGCAATTCCTCCTGTCGCAGACGAGAAACAGGTGCCTGCGAACTGGCAGCGAGTTCGCGCAAGATCCTGCTCAAGGATGGATCAAAGAGGCAATGGCCGGGAAAATGGGGCTGGGACCTCTCCCTTTGGGTCATCTCTGTAGCGATCTGTTGTAGCCAGGCAGGATCAACACAGAGAACTTGGAAAGTGACATCTTTGGATTGACAGATACAGAGTTCTCCGGGCTCGAAGACATAAAAGGTTCCATCGGTGGCATTGATACTTTCATGGTTAGTTCGATACTGCAAGTCCCCAACACCAGATTGTAGTGCCACAACCATATACTGCTGAGTATAATAATGGTGAATCGAGGAATTACTGAAGGCCGATCCCTGGAAAAGTTCGAATTGCTCGAGTTGCCACGGTCGCCACATTTTAACGCCACTGTCGACTACCTCAGATCCAACTCTCATACCGAGAGGTCTCATGAATGCTTTCCCCTTCTCTACAATGTTGGGTAAACCACCTGCTATCAAAGTCAGTAAACAACATACTTACTGTTAAGCACCCATAATAGATCAGATGCTCGCCCCATTGCGCTTCTATACTCCTTCCAGAATAGCCTCCTCCTGATAAGATTGTCTAGGAAATTTGTGCGGTTTTCCTCTGCTTTACAATCATCTTCCAGATGTTAATGTTGCCTTCAGGAACGTACTCCCCCTCAAGGCCTTTCATCCACATTTCATGTCCTTGTGTTATGGTAGCACACTGAACAGTCAAGAGCTTCCCTGATCTTTCTAGCAGGGAGAGCATATTATAGTCTCCTTCTTTTCTCCGTGTTACTACGTCGAGAAACCCATTAAATTTTTCTTGACGCTTATGTTCAAAAACGGTAATCGAAGAGTTCAAGTGTTGCGGCATATGCGTCCGGTACAAAGGTTCATCCGTTTAAAAAGAGTTGGCTTTAATGATTGCTGAATCCAAAGCTAAGACTCCCAGACAGTTTCACTCACAGTATTGCATGCTAGAATGTGGCAGGCTGAATTGCTGCGAGCGAAGGCTGGGAGCTCACATATATATATGCAGGAGTGTTTGTAGAATTGAAAAAAAATGAATAGAGGAGGATCAGGATCTTGAATAAGAAATCTAATAGTGTGCAGTCTATGGTAGAGGGTGCGATGGAGGAGACGCGACTCGCACATCGTCCCTGGTATACGCTAACCAGCGTGGCCCGCACGCTCTTTATCATCTACGCCGTCCTCTTGATTCTCTTTGCGCTCCTGGCCTGGTGGGTGCATGTGACGCCAGTGCTGGCGATTGATGTCGCTATCACACGTGAATTTCAGGAAAATCAAACGCCGATATTGCGCATTTTCATGCTCTTCATCAGCTATCAGGGAAGCACAGTGCTGCTTTCAGTCCTGATTGTGGTGGCGGCTCTGATCTTTGCGATCGTCGGACTACGTCTGGAAGCGCTCTTCATCGTGATCCTGTCCGTAGTGAGCTCGCTTTTAAACGTCTTCATCAAGTTTCTGGTCGCACGACCACGTCCGAACGCGCAACTGGTGGATGTGATCCAGGCCGCGCAGGGAAAGAGTTTCCCCAGCGGACACGTGATGGCGTATATCGCATTTTGGGGACTGCTTTTCTCCTTCGGTATCATCGTCTTTAAGGGCTGGCATTGGTGGCGCGTGGCCCTGCTGGCAGTTTCAGCCTTCTTCGTCATCTTAGTGGGTCCCTCGCGCATCTATCTGGGAGACCACTGGGCCAGCGACGTGCTGGGATCGTATCTGATTGGTGGCGTACTTCTGGGTGTGACGCTCTGGATCTATCTCCAACTCAAACAGCGCGGTACGCTGGAAGAAAAACGTCTCCAGGAAATATGAGCGAGGAGCCTCGGACACAGGGTCCAAGACTCCTGCGGATTTAAGATGCCTTGTTTTTGTGGTCTTCGATAAAGTGGAAGATCCGATGCCAGGCATCCGCCGAAGCTTCAGCATGATCGGTAGCACGACGATCGAAGAAGCTATGTGGCGCGTCAGGATAGATGACGATCGTATTTTCGACGCCTGTACTGTTCAGCTTCTTTTCGAGCTCATGAACCTGCTCAACCGGGATACCTTGATCAGCTCCGCCAAAGAGTCCAAGCACAGGATATTTGATCTCCGGAACACGATCCAATACTGTCCCCTCTCCACCCAGACTACGCGACAGGGCAGCATAGAAGCCAACTACACCGGCAAGCCCAAAACTTTGTGTGGCGCTGAGGAGCGAGAAGGTTCCTCCCAGACAAAATCCAACGGTAAAAGTCGGTAAGGCCCCCTGTTCACTCCCATGCAAGAAATCCAAAGCAGCCTGGACATCGGAGAAAAAAGTCAACATCTCCAGTTTTTGTACGTGCGGCATCCATTCAAAAGAGTCATCACGCGATGTCAAACCAGCTGTGCGTCCAAAATAATCGATCGCCACCGCCTGCACACCCGACTCCGCAAAACGTAGCGCCAGCTCCCTGTAGAATTGATGCAGGCCACGTACATCTGGATAAATAATGACTTGCGCTCCCAGAGGTTGATCTGGATAGGCCGCGTAGGCGGCAAAGCGATTGCCATCGGAGGCCGTCAGGACAATATCCTCTCCATGAGCACTTCCTCCAGCCGTCGCCGGTACAGGCGGGCGGGCATTGTCGTCATAGCACATACAGATAAGCTCCTTTTGTCATAATAAGAAGGGGTCGAAAATGTTGGCCCCTTCTTATTATGGCACTTCTCCGATGAATAAAATTCCTTCCTTCTATCAGTTGCTACTGCTACTTTATGCCTTGTGATCTGTAAAGTAGTGGCCTTCTTCAAGGTCGGCGATTAATCCAGGATGTTGAGGCCGCCAGCCCAGACGTTCCCGCGTCAAAGTGCTCGACGTCGGGTTGTCGGCCGACACCAGCAATGACAGCCAGCCGAAGTGGTCGCTCGCTTCCTCAGCGGTAATACTGACGACCGGTACCTTCAACTGACGGCCAATGACCTCTGCAATATCCCGGAATGGCACGCCCTCTTCAGCGGCTCCATGCAGTCGCGAGCCCGCTGGAGCAGATTCCAGGGCCAGCCGGAACAGATGGGCCGCGTCGAGACGATGTACAGCGGGCCAGCGGTTCGAGCCATCACCGATGTACGCAGACACGCCCTTCGTGCGTGCAATGCCAATGAGACCTGTGACAAAGCCAGCGTCGCCATGGCCGTGCACAGTCGGTGCAAGCCGCACAAACGATGCGCGCACACCGCGCTCGGCCATGGATCGGACAGCATGCTCCGCAGCGACGCGGCGCATGCCAGGCTGACCAGCATCCTCTTCCGTTCCGAGCCGACCGAGAGGAAGCATCAATGTGCCCGAGGTACCGATGAACAGTTTTCCAGTACCTTCGAGCACTGTCATCATCGCCTCGATGGCGTGCAGGTCGACCGCATCCGCAGCCGGGATGTCCGAAAAGTCGTGCACAAAGGCAAGATGGATCACGCCATCCGCAGCAGCGGCACCGCGACGGAGACTATCAAGATCCTCAAGGGTCCCGCGCTGCACCTCCGCACCAACAGCGGTAAGCGACGCGGCAGATGTATCTGAGCGAGCCAGGCCAATAACCTGATGCTCGGCAGCTAAAAGCTCACGAGTGACCATGGTGCCGATATAACCGGTTGCACCAGTAACAAAAACTTTCATAGGAAATTCCTCCTGTAGATGTAAAATGAATTATCGGTTAAGCGAAGCGAAGACAGCTTTCTGCTGGCGTTGTGCTCGGCATATTGAGAGTGTATACTGGGAGGAATACTAGAACAAGAGAAGTGTTTATCATAGGTGTAGAGCTCCTACGTTCCCGCCATAATAGCCGACAAAGGAAAAGGAAAAAGAAAAAGAATGATACAACGTGAGCAGGACAAGCAACGCCTGCAAGAACTCGGAGATTTTCTGCGTACCCGGAGAGCCCGATTGGCTCCTGAAGACGTAGGAATGCCACGGGGAAGCAGGCGGCGAGCTCCCGGACTCAGACGCGCTGAAGTGGCCCAATTGGCCGGCGTCAGTGTAGACTGGTACACCTGGCTGGAGCAGGGACGTCCGATTAGTGTTTCGACACAACTCTTAGAAAGCCTCGTGCAGGCTCTGCGCCTGACGGTTAATGAGCGAGAACATCTCTTCCTCTTAGCCCACCAACAACCTCCACCAGAAAGGGCGATGGAGCCTGAGAGCGTAAGTCCGACCTTACAGCGCTTCCTCGATCAGCAGGGTCTCAGTCCAGCATTTGTATCAGGACGACTATGGGATGTGGTGGCCTGGAACGAAGCCGCCCGCGTCGTCTTTGGCGATTATGGGCAGATGACCTCCTTTGAGCGCAATTCCGTCTGGCGACTCTTCACCACATCAGATCATCGGCGTATACTGGTCAATTGGGAAAAACATGCGCGACAAATCTTAGCACAATTTCGTGCTACCTGCGCTCGCTATCCTGGAGATCCCCGACTGAACGCGTTGATCAACGATCTGATGCTGCGCAGCCCGGAATTTCGAGCCTGGTGGCCTGATCATGAGGTCCTCGGTGCACTCGAAGGATCAAAAACGTTCAATCATCCACAGGTAGGTACACTGCGGTTCGAGTATCTCGCCTTTCAGGTGATCGACGCGCCAGATCTCAAAGTGGTTATCTATACACCCCTGGCAGAAGCAGATACCCCGGCGAAAATCTCCCAGCTCATCTCAGAGAAATCAAGCGTCTCAAGTAGGTTCTGAACACCGTTTCTACCTGCCATGATAATATTGATCAGAACAACAGCGTGAGCTTGAACTGTTCCATAGAGGAGTGGTAGACTGAAACATCTTAGTGAAAGTCGACCTGCGATGGTTTTAGTCAGAGAGGATGGGTTTGAAGATGGCACGAAAATGGATTGCAACAGATTTCGGGGGGCTGGATGTTCTCCGTGAGGTGGATACAGAAGTAGCGACACCCGCACACGGTGAGGTGACAATCGAGGTGCGTGCGGTCGGCATGAATCCCGCTGATTACAAGGGCTTTGCGGCTGGCGAGGATCGTAGCGTTCTCCCTTTATCAATCGGCTATGAAGTAGCTGGCGTGATCAGTGCACTCGGTCCTGACACGGAAATTGCTTCCGGAGGAGGCAAAGTTGGTGATGAGGTTCTGGCTTTCAGGATTTCAGGAGGCTATGCTACGGCTGTGACGGTGAAGGCAAAGGATGTGTTTGCCAAGCCGAGCACGCTTGATTTCGCTGCGGCGGCGAATCTTCTTCTCGTGGGAGCAACGGCCGCTCAGATGCTCGACGTAGCACACGTCGTAAGGGGAGATACAATTGTGCTTCACGGCGCGTCCGGAGCGGTGGGAGTAAGCGTGCTACAGCAGGCGCGCTTGATCGGCGTACACGTCATTGGCACGGCTAGCGAACGCAACTTCGATACGATCAAGGAGTTTGGAGGAACACCAATTCTCTATGGAGCGGGTCTTGAAGAACGTATCCGTCAGGCTGCCCCAGGCGGAGTGGCCGCGTCGCTGGATACTTCGGGCACTGATGAGGCCATCGACGTCTCTCTGGCTCTCATGCCCGATCGACAACGCATCGTGAGCATTGCAGCATTTGGCCGTGCAAAAAAGGATGGGTATCAGGTCGTGAGTGGCATGGTCCCTGCAAGCGTCGCGTTCCGCGATGGCATACGTGCTCATCTTATCCAACTGGCAGCCGAAGGCAAACTCGTTGTGCCGGTAGCTCGGACCTTTCCCTTTGCCGAGGCGAAAAGCGCCCTCGATCTGCTTCGCAAGCAGCATCCAGGCGGGAAACTGGCGCTTATCCCCGAATAGATGCAAATGAGAGCTTTACGCTCTTGCCCCTCACAATCTTCTTGCTTCTCAGGTTATAATATAGTTGGCTTCTTCTGGCAAACTATTGTGAGTCGCGTAATTTGCCAGAGAGGCGATGATAGTCAGAAAGATGAGACCAGTGCAACTGACGCTCTCGCACAGAGAACATATAAAAAGAGGCAATTTTGTACGATGAAATCATTCGAACAGCCTCGTGAGAGTTTGCCAAACCCTCCACAAGAGCAAAGGGCTGATATGCTCAGAGAAACAGCAAAAGGATACGTAGACACTCTCAGAAGAGAGGTCATTCTTACTCATCACATACCAACAGAGAATGATAGGTACAGAAGAGCCACAAAGTTAGCTGATGAGTGGAAGGGAAATATTGATAGAATACAAGATGATACGCGAGGAAAAGGTTCTGAAAAAACGATAGAGCAGATTCTCGCTGAAAGCCATAGGGAAACTGAAAATGCAGTTGAAGCCCGCAATGGGAGGATGCGAAAAAATACTTTTTTGTCTAAGCAGGGTTTATTACACGCGATGAGAGAAAATCTTGATGCAGGTGATAAGGTCCCCATAAAAGATATTCCTCAAAACTTAAAGGAACTCTTAAAAGATGCACAAGCGAATATCTGGGCAGGCCATTTAGATCCGAGATGGGTAAAACGCTTGATGGCAACTGACGATATTATACATTCAGAGAAGATAGGGGGAACAGAGATGGAGCACCTACGTCGTCTTTCTCCCAGTAAAATAACGCTAAGATGCGGAATGACTTGTGTAGCTAAACCCGAATATCTAGACATATGCATACCTCGCCGCGAAGTTGCAGCTTATGAGCTGGGTGAAAAAATCCTTGGATTAAAGATGGTCCCGATGACAGTGTTGCGTGAATTTGATGGTATCACCACATCAGTCCAGTTGTGGGTCAATGACCTGAAAAAGGGAGATAATCGCCTTCCTAACGATGCCAAAGTTTTTGACTACCTGATAGGGCATACAGATCGCATCACAAAATTTGATTTTCTTAAGGATGAAGACTTTCGAGCCGACTACCATGTCAATGTTAACTGGGGCAGCACCAAAGAGGGCCGATGTGTTCTCTATGATAATGATCAGAGTTTTGGCTCAATACATCCGATTCCAGACATCCCCCCTGAGAAATTATCACAATTTATCCCCGGTTCGGAACTTCACAAAAGTATCAAACAACTCGATTTGAGTGGCCTCGACCTTCTCTCATCAGAGAAGCAGATAACTCTACAGCGTCGAGATAAGCTCTTGAGAGCTATCGAGACACATGAGACTGTAGAGGTCTCTCAGGCAAAAGACCAGCAGAGAAAGTAGTAGTGATACGTTAGCAAAAACATCTCTCCCTCATCCCTTGACATAATTACTATTAGTGTGTTATATAATTAACAGTGTTCATTTATGAGGAGAGAAGTAGTGAGAAAAGATGCGCCGACGCGTAACGATCGCATTAGAAAAGCCAGCCGTCACCGCCGTGATCAGGAAAAAGAAGAGTTACAGCAAATGATCCTGCGAGCTGCCGGAGATCTGTTCCTGGAGCAGGGCTATGATCATTTTTCGATGCGGCGCGTGGCTGAGGAGATTGGCTATTCGGTGGCGACACTCTATCTCTATTTTCGCGATAAAGATGCTTTGTTGTTTGCCATTGTCGATGAAGGTTTTACCATCTTTGCGCAACAATTGGCTACCGAGGCGGAGAAGAGCAACGATCCATGGACACGCCTGAACAATCTTGCGCAAGCCTACATTGCTTTTGGTTTACGCAATCCAGTCTACTATCAACTGATGTTTTTGTGGCGCGTTGACTATCTGACGCAGGCGCGTCCTGGCGAGACCCAAATACGCCTGAACGCTTTCGCAGTCATCGAGCGGGCCGTGCAGATTGCGATGGATGAGAAGGCGATGGTTGCAGGCGATGCTCGCATCTGTAGCGATACGCTCTGGGCTGTGATGCACGGAATTGTGTCGATGGCAATTACCATGCCATCCTTTGATGAAGAACGCATCCGCCAGATCACTGTGTTCGCGCAAGCTATGATTAGAAAAGCACTGAGTCCATAAAAATTTTGCGCTTTAATGAACGGTGTTTATTTACATTCATATGTTCTTTGTTCGTAGTTAAAAGAGATACACTCAAGAAAAGAAAAGGATCAAAAAGTCATGACAGCTCAATACGTTGAAGGATTTTCCTCTCTTACCGAAGAGATTACATGCGATCATCTACCTGTAACTGGCACGATGCCAGATTGGTTAGCGGGAAGTCTGCTCCGTAACGGTCCGGCACAATTCGAGGTGGGCAAGACGAGTTATCGCCATTGGTTTGATGGGTTGGCAATGCTGCACAAGTTCTCATTTCAAGCCGGTGAGGTCTCCTATGCAAACGCTTTTGTAAAGAGCCCTGCCTATCTGGGCGCGCAAAAGAATGGCAAGATCAGCTATGCCGAGTTCGCAACCGATCCCTGTCGCTCAATTTTCAAACGTATCACAGCACTCTTCGTTCCGGCCGAACCTGGAAACAATGTGAACGTCAATATAAGCAAGCTTGGCGAACGTTTTGTAGCCATCACCGAGACGCCCATGCCGATTGAGTTTGATCCACAGACGCTAGCAACGGTAGGGGTCATTCGCTATGATGACGATATAAAGGGACAGCATTGCACACCACATCCCCATTATGATCAGCAGCGGCACGCAGGCATCAATTCGATCACCAACTTCGGCCCTCAGAGCAGCTATCAGATCTTTGAGACGCCCGATGGGACCACCAAACGCCGCCTCCTGGGTGCGATCCCTGTCAAAGAACCCGCATATATCCACAGCTTCAGCATCACCGAACATTATGCCATCTTGATTGCCTATCCACTGGTTGCCAATCCCTTGCAGATGCTCTTGAGCGGGAAACCCTTTATCGAGAACTTCCATTGGAAACCCGAGCTCGGTACACATTTCTATATCATGCGCAAGGATAGCGGGGAGGTCGTTAACACGCTGGTAGGGCCTGCATTCTTCTCCTTTCATCATATCAACGCCTTTGAGCGGAACGACGAGATCATCGTCGACATCTGTGCAACGCCCAGTGCGGCCATCATCGACCAGCTGTACCTGAGCAGCATCAGAGAGCCAAAAAATGGCGTGCCTGATCCCACATTCACCCGTTATCATCTGCCATTGCAAGGTTCCGACCTCACGTCGGAAGCGATCAGTGACGAATCCATCGAGCTGCCCAGCATCAACTATGGACGCTTTAACGGCAAAGATTATCAGTACGCCTATGGAATTGGACCACACAAACACATCAATGATGATTTCCTGAATCAATTGGTGAAGGTCGATGTCCACCACAAAACGACACGGACCTGGCACGAAGAGGGATGTTATCCGGGAGAGCCTATCTTTGTAGCCGCCCCGGACGCCCAGGACGAAGATCAAGGAGTCATTCTCTCGGTCGTCCTGGACGGCTCACGCGGACATTCATTCCTGCTCGTACTCGATGCCGCATCCTTCACAGAAGTGGCACGAGCCGAAGTACCACACATCATCCCCTTCGGCTTCCACGGCCTCTACACAAAAAGCCACAATACGCCCGGATTATGACGTCTGTGGCAGCGTTTCAGGCGTGGAGGTCTCGACATTCTCTGCGGGAGTTATGCTCTCTGCGCTCGTAGCGGAAACCCATGGCACACCCAGGCGTGGGAGCAGAGAATAATCAAGACCGTAGAAACCGGCGATGCGCCAGGCGAGGATCAAGAGGATCTCTAAAAGGAGCAGGATCGGGTTGACGCTGACAGCTCCGGCCAGCAGGTAATTGAGATTCATCAAGGCACCGAAGGTCGCAGCGACTCCGGTGAACGCTCCAAAGATCAGTCCCAGGCCGACGAGCGTCTCGCCGAAAGGGATCAGGTAGGCAAAGACGCCTACACCCGGCAAGGCCACATGTTGTAAGAAAGCAGCATACCAGCCTTGCACGGCAGGACTCGTTCCGCCGGCCAGCGCGAGCGAATGCTTGAAGAAACCTGTCAGTGCGACCGATCCATGTCCTCCCACGAGCCACGATCCACCCTTGGATGGCTGACCCAGTGAGCCAAGCGTAAATGAATAGCCGGTCAATTTCGCAGCGCCCGCACTCAGCCATTCATACCCGACATACAAACGGACAATCAGCCACAGCCAGGCCAGGCGCGAGTCGAAGAAAAAAAGCTGTGTCACAGGCAAGACGGTGAAGCGAGCAGTAGAACGAGGTTGCATCAATTGAAAGCGTTGCATCGTTATTCCTTTTCACGATAGCGCTCTGGCTACAGTTTATTCCCACTGATAACATCGCTGTTGACAGCACGAACAGACAGTCAGAAACACCGCTACAGCATGGCTCCTGGAACAGAAGAGTCCTTCCTTCTTCGCATACTTCAAATGCATGCCCGACCAGTATGTTATCTACTGTTGTGCTTGAAGCTCGCACAAGAATGTCTATAGGGTATCAGACATACACAATGAAATATATCCAGTTGCTGTAGCTTAACACATAAAGAGCCCAATAGTAGGAGAAATTTGTCAAAACTCTCTGTACATATAGATACCATGTACATGCGATAAAGTCAAGTATTTAGCGCATGTATTTTATATAGCTATATTATAAATATTTAGTACCGGAACAAATTTGTTCCGGTACTAAATACAAAAGTATCTTCTATCTCAAAATGATGAGAGGATTCATTAACATAAGCTCACCATACCCAGTAATTCCTCTCTGTTATATCGTTCGCCTGGCTCTGTTTTTTGTATACTTGCCAGTTGGCTGAGCGGAATGCGGCTGAAGCCGATGAGCCTATGATTGCGCCTGGGTTTTGTTAGCGCCTCCAAAAGGCTTTCTAGCATTCCTGTAGTACCCGCACGATTGCTTACGAGAGGGCTATCGGGGATATTGCTGCGATCTCGTTCGCGCATGGGTTTAAAAAGAAAGCGTTTGGTCAGCATCAAATGCGAAGAGGCAACCCTGCCATTAGCTTGCATCAAGAAGAAGTAAGGAATAACGCACGGATAATCGTCCGCCAGTTGTAGGAGCTGAGAAGGGCTACCATTGGCAAAGATATCAGCATCGATGCCTATCAGGCTTCCCAGCAGAGAGGGGATGCCGGGCAACCTCATAGCCTCTTCCAACGCGTTTCTTTCAGACGCTAAAAGTGCCGGGAAAATTTTATACACATGTTTCGTATAATCAGCAAACTGGTAGCCGAGATAAAAATCCCTTTTTATAAACTCAGGGTCCTGCGCGCCACTTGGCGGTGAGTCTCCAGCAGCCCAGTGGATAGCGAATTGACGAAGAATATCCATAAAATGCGCTGCTTCAAAGATATATTGACCAAATTCGTTCTTTACAGCAAACTCCAGATTGATCTGATGCACCACATCCAACAGTTTCGTTGCCAGGGTCGCTGACTCTAGCGCCTGGGGACTATTGACCTGGACCGCTCCCGATACGATTGGATACAGCAACTCGTTCACAACAGCTTCCAACGCCTCCGCTTTTTTTAGCAGGACCAGGAACAGTTCTTCTCCCTGGTTACCCGTATAAGTCCGCACAAGATTACCAGTAAAGACGGAATGGTTATATCCCAGGATTTGACCTTGCCACTTCACTTCTATTGTGGGCACGTTCCAGCGCACCAGCGAGGCATAAGCGTCTCGAGGCGGATGCCCCGTATGTGTGCGTTGTGCAAGCCGCCTCATATAGTCCAGAAATGGAATTTTGTCCTGCGATGCAACCATCGGCAAAAAGCTGTTTTGAGGCGTGCGGAGTAGCTCCAGGTCAGCCTCCTGCCGATGCCTGCCAACAGAAGCTCCAAGCAATCCGATATCGACCACCAGCTGCTGCGCCTGCAATGGCGTCAGCTCTTCTGGTATTGGGGCAGTGTCAAGCACCTGATGGTTTGCACGAACCATCAGGTCTTCAACGGTAAGATGTTTATCCAGGATAGCACGGTTCAAGCGGGGAAGCTCCACCAATATCCAGTTGTCAATCTGCTCTACTCTATTTTGCATGATGCATGTGATCCTTTCAAAAAAAGGATACTCTCTCATGCCGCTTTTTCAGAGGGCGTTAGCGGTCTTTCAAGTGACCTTTTTCGTCACTTCCGTCCAAAGGAAACCAGAACGAAAAACCTCTTCGTAGCGTATCGCATACCATCCAACGTATCGCATACTATCCAAAGCAGGTCCGGGAGGAAGGCTATGGAGTGGCACGCCCACCGACGCCGCCACGTCGGGTCCGGTAAAGAGGCAAAAGTCATCAGTCAAAAGGGGGATTTTTCGACAGTCTTTGGGGGCATATGGTATGATAGCACATACACAAAATGCGCTTATCCAATCATTCTCGCTTATCCAAACTAGACTCCATCGACGCATGTAGCAAGGAGACGTCAATGCAAACCAGTATTCGTGCCCGCAGCGGCATGCAAAAAGGGCACATTAGCAAGTATCAACCGTTTGTTCCGATCGATCTGCCGGATCGACAATGGCCGTCCAAGCGCATCAAGACTGCTCCCACGTGGTGCAGCGTCGACCTGCGCGATGGCAATCAGGCTCTCCCAATCCCGATGAGCGTGGCGGAAAAAGTTGAAATGTTCGATCTGCTGGTCAAGCTGGGCTTCAAAGAGATCGAAGTCGGCTTCCCATCGGCTTCGCAGACCGAGTATGAATTCACGCGACGCTTGATCGAAGAAGGCCTCATCCCCGAAGACGTCACGATCCAGGTCCTGGTGCAATCCAAAGAGGATCTCATCAAACGCACCTTTGAAGCGATCCGTGGCGCGAAAAAGGTCATCGTGCACCTCTACAACTCAACCTCCGAGCAGCAGAGACGTATCGTCTTTGGACTCGATCGACCAGCCATCATCGATATCGCCGTACGCGGTGCCACCCTGATCAAACAACTCGTTGCCACGCTTCCTGAGACGCAGGTTATCATGGAGTACTCGCCAGAAAGCTTTTCGCTGACTGAGATCGATTTTGCCCTCGAAATCTGCGAAGCCGTCGTGGACGTCTGGCAGCCTACGTCGACCAATAAGATTATTTTGAATCTGCCCGCGACCGTCGAAGTCTTCACCCCAAACGTCCACGCCGACCAGATCGAATGGTTCTGTCGCCATCTGCGCAACCGCGACCACGCCTT
The DNA here is from genome assembly GCF_057551105.1 of Dictyobacter sp. Z7_2. Lineage (NCBI taxonomy): Bacteria > Bacillati > Chloroflexota > Ktedonobacteria > Ktedonobacterales > Dictyobacteraceae > Dictyobacter > Dictyobacter sp. Z7_2. The sequence goes on along the minus strand of NZ_BAAJPE010000002.1, from coordinate 4,499,573 downwards.
TATCAGCCTGCATACGCACAACGATCGCGGCACAGGAGTAGCCGCCTCTGAACTGGGTCTGCTTGCAGGAGCCGATCGGGTTGAAGGGACGCTCTTTGGCAACGGCGAGCGTACGGGCAACGTCGACATCGTCACGCTGGCACTCAATATGTACACGCAGGGAGTTGATCCAGGGCTCGATTTCAGTAACATCAGCGCCACACGCAAGATCTACGAAAAATGCACGCGCATGGAAGTACCCGTCCGTCATCCATACGCTGGAGAGCTGGTCTTTACCGCCTTCTCCGGCTCGCATCAGGATGCCATCAACAAAGGGATGAGCGCACAAGCCAAATCCGAAAGCGACCTCTGGGATGTTCCCTACCTGCCCATCGACCCCAAAGATATTGGACGTTCTTATGAAGCCATCATCCGCATCAACTCACAATCGGGAAAAGGTGGCGTCGCTTATCTGATGGAGAGCGAATTTGGCTTTCAATTGCCGAAGGCCATGCATATCGAATTCGGCAAAATTATCAAGGACCTCTCAGATGAACGCGGCGGCGAAATACTCTCCACCGAACTGTTTGCCGCCTTCGACCGCGAATATCTCAAGCGCAGCACCCCATTGGTCTTGAAGAAATTCGAGACCCGAGCCAACATCGATACCAGCGGCACAGAATCGGTCGAATGTACAGCCAGTATTGCTATCAACGACGTGGTCCGCGCCGTACACGGTCACGGCAATGGTCCCATCGATGCCTTCGTACGTGCCCTCAACGAGCACAACATCGCCACCTTTACCCTGCGCTCCTACGCCGAGCACGCTATTGGTGACGGCGCGGAGACGCAAGCGGTCTCCTATATCCAGCTTGACACGGAGGCAGGAGCCTTCTTCGGAGCAGCCATCGATACCAATATCGAGATCGCACCCATCAAAGCCATTCTAAGCGCCCTCAACCGCTCCTTGAGCGTCTAAGAGCGCCTACACCAGGCCGCTACAGGATATATAAATAAGAAAGGAATAGCTCCAGCACTGACCAGAGCTATTCCTTCTTGACGATGCGTCACAGACAGGACCACGATAAGTCCCCTCAAGCATCGATGGATGTAGGCTGACCCAGTGGCAAAACGCGCAAATGTTCTGCTAATCCTGCAGCCGCGAAAGACTGCTCCACCTCATCAAGCCCTTCGGAGAAGTGCGCCCAGCCTTCGTAGTGGATGGGGATAACCGTCGCCTCTCCAAGCGTCTTCGCAAAGCTTGCGCCCTCAACACCATCAAAGGTCAGCAGGACAGGCCCATAGGCCTCTACCTGGGCCGCTCCAAAGTGCAGCAGCGCAATACCAATCCGATAGCGCTTAATGATCTCATCTAACTGCTCAAAGAGCACCGTATCACCCGAGATGTAGAGCGCTCCGCGCTGTTGGCCATCCCATTCAACGATCCATCCATTCACCTCGCCAACCTGCCTCAACTCAGATGGACCGTGTAGAGCGGGCGTCGCCGTCACGCGGACGTGCGAGCCATCCTCTGCCGTCAAATCGACTGTCTCCCACATCGCCACCCCCTGCGTCGTCCCGCCCAGACGCTCAGCGCCCACCGGGGTCGTCAGCACACGCGTAGCCTGCGCCAGATAGGCGCGACCAGTTGTATCCAGATTATCGGGATGATTATCATGGCTCAGCAGGACCAGATCCACCGCCCCCACCGCAGAGCTCTCAAGCGCCGGACCGGCCGTCTTGACCAGCGTATTTTTCCCCGAAGGATAGCTGTTCCCTGGCGGATCAAAGGTCGGATCGGTCAGAATACGAAATTGACCAATCTCAAGCAGAGCCGTCGGCCCTCCAATATGCGTAATTTGTACCGTATTGCCGGATATCTGATCCATTGAAATTACCTCCTGCTTATAACCAAAAACGACTGCTTATCAGGAGCAACCTCTTCTAGGATAGCACATCTCACAACTATGTGGGACTTTTGTGTGGAGATACGCGATGCGCTTGACAGAAACCGGTTTCTAGTTTAAAGTTGGACTATGATTAAGGGGTACATCTACGTGTATCGCGGTTCCTGAAGTTCTTTTTCATACCAGCACTATGTTGTATTGGTAGTGCAAGGAAGTTGGAAGCATACGATGCAAGGAAAGCTGACAATCCAGGATATTGCTCGACTGGCGGGAGTCTCCAAGGCGACTGCCTCCAGGGTACTCAACGGGAATCCATCTGTTGATCCGGCGCTGCGCGAACGTGTCCAGCGGGTGATACAGGAGCATAGCTTTGTTCCCAATGTTACCGCGACAGGCCTGGCTGGCGGCAGGACTCGTTTGCTCGGTGTACTTACTCCTCCGATGACCTGGCCGGCGGTGCCGGAGATCTTGCGCGGCGTGGCACGTTACATTGAGGATACCAGTTACGAGATCGTTCTCTATAGCGTGAGCTTTGAGCGTAATCACGTCGATGTCCTCGATAACATTCTGGCCATGCGGATGGTCGCTGGTCTGTTGGCAATCTTTCCCGGCGAACTTTCGCATCATCTAATCGAGCGCTTCCATCAGGGGCTGCCGCTGGCGATGATCGATGACCAGGAGGAGCCAATGTATGTCCCCTGGGTCGGGATCGATAACGCTTCAGGAGCGTATCAGGCGACGCGCCACCTCCTGGATCTGGGACACACACGTATCGCATATATGCAGGGACCCCAATCCTATTGCTGCGTCACCGAGCGTTATCAGGGATACTGCCAGGCGCTACAAGAAGCTGATATCACTCCCGATCCAACACTGCTGCTCCAGGGGAGTTTCGATATTGCCAGTGGACGACAATGCGCCCAAGAGCTCTTTGCACGTGATCGATCCGTCTGGCCGAGCGCAATCTTCGCTGGAAACGATCAGATGGCCTACGGCATCATGGAGGTGGCAGAGCAGCAAGGGATACGCATCCCCGAAGATATCTCGCTCGTCGGCTTCGATGATAATCTGTTATCCTCGCATATCAAGCCAGCATTGACCACTATCCAGCAGCCCTTCTTCGAGATCGGGCGCACCGCGATCGAGATGCTTCTCACCAAACTTGATCCAGACCATCTCACCACCAAAGACCGACAGATGACCTATCCACGTCAACGTGCCGCTCGGGACTCCGAGACAAGCACATTTGAACGCATTCAACTGCCAACCAAACTGATCGTGCGGGCATCGAGTGGTGCCTACCGACCGTTATCTATGCTGACCTGACATTGATACACCAAAGTTGAGAAGACGCTGTTCATTCAGCGAAGGACGTTCTTTGAAACCTTTTGCTATACAGAAAATGTTCATGATACTGGCATAGTCTATTCGTATAGTTGTCATGACGGCTTGTCGTCAGATCCTGCTTACCAGGATGCTTGGATAAAAAGAGAGACAGTTTTCGCGTAGAAGTTGTTATGCAATTTCTGCATTGATAGATAAATTACTTTCGATACGCATAGGCAATTATAAGAAAGGATGATGCGACAATTTCATGATTGTTCTCTCATGAAGCAATGGACTGCTACTACTCTGCCAAAGGTCATACGCCTTGGTAGCAGAGGAGATATGTATCCAAAACAGATCCGTGAAACCGTGAGGTGACAAGCCAGCAGACGTAGCGGCGCAGCTCCGCCGTGCTGTCACTGGACGTACGAACACGTCCCACCTGCATCTGAAAGCAACGCCAACGAGACAATCTGCAGTGGAACTTCATGAGGAGCGTGGTCGTACGAGTCACAGACAGCACGGCGGAGCCGCGCCGCTACGTCGGTGAGCGTCTCACCCCATTGGGATGTGCGTCTCCAATGCGACATCAGTGCGATGACCTTTGACAGTACACTACTTTATCTCGAAACAAAAGAGGCTTTTTGTAGTACGTGACGAAAAATAGTATTCAGGCGAAAAAGGAGTATCGATGAGGATATTTTCTCATAATGATCAAGCAGACAATTCCCGACGCAAGATGCGACGACTTCCCCTTCTGGTCGTCTCACTGACAGTTTTAGCATCACTGGCGATGGCAGTTTTGAATTTCACCGTCTTCAGCTCGGCACAGAATGCACATGCCGCATCCTGGACGCAGGTCTGGGGCGATGACTTCAGCGGAACCTCGGGCACAGCCCCAAGCTCAGCGAACTGGCTCTATGACACGGGAACCAGTTATCCAGGCGGAGCCGCCAACTGGGGCACGGGTGAGGTCGAGACAAATACTAATAGCACTGCCAATGTCTATCAGGATGGTAATGGACATCTCGCCATCAAACCCATCCGCGCCGCCAACGGCAGCTGGACATCCGGCCGCATTGAGACACAGAATAGCAGTTTCTCAGCCCCAGCCGGTGGCGAGATGGCGATCGAGGCCTCCATCCAGATGCCCAATGTGACCGGCGCAGCCGCTCAAGGCTACTGGCCCGCCTTCTGGGCTCTGGGCTCATCGTTCCGAGGCAACTATACCAACTGGCCGATCGTCGGTGAAGTTGACGCGATGGAAAACGTCAATGGCACCAACATGGAATACGGAACACTGCACTGTGGTGTGAATCCCGGTGGTCCATGTAACGAGACCTCAGGACTCGGAGGCCATACCCCTTGCACCGGGACAACCTGCCAGGCTGGCTTTCACACCTATCGTGTTGAGGTTGACCGCAGCACCTCGCCCGAGCAGATCCGCTGGTATCTGGATGGCGTGCAATTCTGGCAAGTTTCTTCCAATAACGCTGGCATGGATGCAACCACATGGGCCAACGCAGTTCATCATAGCTTCTTTATTATCCTGAACGTCGCGATGGGAGGCAGTTGGCCGGGGAGTGCTACCGCCTCGACAAGCTCCGGCGTTCCAATGCTGATCAATTATGTGCATGTGTTTACGTCCGGTGGCTCTACGGGCGGCGCTACGCCCACACCTACCCCTAAACCAAGCACACCAACCCCGACACCTACCTCGGGCTGCACCACCGGTAGCTATACCTCGGGCGTCACCAGTGCAAGCTCATCGACCGCTCTGACCTGGTTCAAGCCCTGTGGCTATACAGCCGGTTACGTCATCGTGCACTACACCGTGGCTGGCGGCTCGCAGCAGAATCTCTACACGACCTACAACAGTAGTACGGCTCGTTGGGAATATACGGTCAGCGGTATCACATCAGGACAGGTGCTCCAATACTCTTTCACCTATCAAAAGAGTGGGCTCCAATATGATACCAGCACCACATCATGGACGCATCCATAAGCACAAAAAGCCGTGTGCTCAAGGTCTCATGCGCTGAGACTGCCAGAAATTGAGCAGAGACACAAACGGAGAAGAGGCCAAAGTCTTGCTTTGACCTCTTCTCTTTATTCTTTATAAGGTACGTTTCGGGGAAACATATCTAGCCACTAAACTGAGGACTTCATCGATATCAAATGGTTTGGCGATAGTAGCAACGTAATTACATTCCACCTGATTAAACGATTTATGCACGGCGGTCATAAAAATGAGAGGGATCGAACGATAACGGGGATGAACCGTCATGCGACGACACAATTCACGACCATCAAGAATAGGCATCATGACGTCGCACAGGACCAGATCGGGACGCTTCTTCTCGATACAGGTCCAGCCCTCCTGCCCGTTATTAGCCGTGATCACATCATAGCCCTCATCGCGTAAGACATCGCGTAAGACCTCAATAATGGAAAACTCATCATCAACGACTAAGATCGTGGTCATAGTTGCTCCTCCTGAGAGGAGGCGCGACTAATCTCGAAGGACGACACTGGCGGTGACTCGCGTGGACGAGCAATACCGGTTAAGATAGATTCTGCACTCTTAAAGGTCGAAGCGATATCCAGACCATAATCGGTAATGCGAAATTCTCGAATGGATGGATCATAGCCGCTTTGACGCATCTTCATGATCGAGATTAAACGATACAGCTGCGAATACAACTCGACATGGCGTAAAAAAACGATATTTTCAACTTGAGCCGCCATTTTGCTGACCAGATCGGGCATCACAATATCCGCAGAAAAAAGATCTGCCAGCTCGACAGCCCAGATCGTTGTCACATCTAATGTACGTAATGCGGTAAAGATAGCAGATAAAAAGCCAGCGAGACGCTCAGGTGATGCCGTTGTATTCTGAAAGCCGGCCAGGCCATCGATAAAGAGTCGCTTGACTCCGCGTTCTTCAACCGTCGCAAGTAGCCGCTCAGCCAGCACATCGATGATATCTTCCGTTGGCGGTTGCCAGAGCATCTCCAACAGGTCGCTGGCGAGAAGCTTTTCCACACTTTCTCCTGCGATTGGGCTGTCCGCTTGCAAAGACGCCTGCGCTCCATCACGGCCTGGAGCCTGTTCATTTTGAGAGACCACCCGAGGATGCCGCAGGAGTTGAGTCATGCGTAGTTTTAACTGGGCCGGCGTCTCCGAAAAACCAAAGTAAAGTCCCTGTTGCCCCTCGCGGACTCCCTGATAGAGGAAATGCAGGCCCAGTAAGGTTTTCCCGGTCCCTGGGGCTCCCATCACCATCGTCGAATTTCCCATCGACACCCCACCATTCATCATCTCATCCAGGCGAGGAAGCCCGAAGCCAAATTTGGCTGCCGAGGCGACTGAGGTCAAGGTGGACGGCAAAGGCAATTTGCGCACTTTTAAGGACTCTTCTGTGCGCGGATGAACCACAAAGCCGTTTTTGTCGATGGCGTATAAATGACGACCTTCCAAAAATTTACTACCACGAAACTTGCGCACCTGGATCTCACGCGTTGAGCGCATATCGTTCGGGCGGGTGGTGAGCTGAAATAAGCCATCAACCATGGTATGCTCTGGCTGATCATAGATCTCGCGATCAAACTGCATCAGCAAGAGGGTCGTACAGCCAACCGCCTCATTGATCACGCTCAGAGCATGCAAGAAATCCTTACGCTCGCGCAGAGTAGCTGCATTTTGCTCAATCGTAATCGTCCCATCAATCACCAGTAGCGTCGCATGCTGACGACGAACTTCCTTACGGATAAGTGTCACCAGCGCATCAAGTCCCTGCTGATCAAGCGTGGAGTAGCCGCTGATATAGGAGAGCTGATTCGCAAGAGGTTCTGGCGTATAGAATGCAAAGGATTCCATATGCGTGAGCATACGACTATGCGTCTCGGCGAGCAATGTCATATAGATCGCACGACGATTTCCGTTCGCCACATGGTTGAAACAGATCTGATTGCCGAAAATAGTCTTTCCGGCTCCCGGGGGACCCATCAAGAGATATGTCTCGCCCTTAAAAAAACCTCCTCGCAACAACTGATCAAACCCGGCAATACCGCTTGGCACGCGCTCAGCCGATACTGTCTGCTTAGAAATCTCTGACATCTACAACTTCTCCTCAATTCAGATATGGCCAGGACTCTGACGAAGCACCTCACAGCTTAGAGTCGTGCCATAGCCGCTTGCTTCACGTAGCATAGCACAAGCATCGCACTATATCCAGATTCTAGAATAGAGGATGTTGCGTAACTCCAACATCCTCTGTATGTATATACTGTCTAGTAGCCCTTCACGCTTCGCTTTTTCAGTCGAGCGCAGCAAAGACATCGTAGTACTCGGTCAACGGTCATCGCGCCGATGCGGTATCGGTGATGTGTGTCCAAAACAGCTCCAGAAGGCGATGGAGTGAGAGGCTCACCGACGTAGCGGCGCGGCTCCGCCGTGCTGTCTGTGACTCGTACGACCACGCTCCCCATGGGGTTCCATTGCGGGATCTTCCCACCGTGGATCGTCTCGTCTGCGTTGCTTCCATCAGCACGTGGGACGGTGTCGTACGTCTAGTGACAGCACGGCGGAGCCGCGCCGCTACGTCGGCGAGCCTGAGCGCCTGGTTCAAGGGGCCATCCTCCTTTGCCACGCAACGTCCTTCTGTGTTTTGACAGAGCAGTAGCGTCGCACGCTCGCGTGCGATGTCCCAGTACCTCGTACGATCAGGCAAGCCAGCGTGGTGCGCCGAGATGCTGCTGTTTCGTACGTCAAGTGGGACATGTCTCGCTTCGCTCGGCGATTGACAAGCGCGGAGAACGGCGCTATAATCCAGATATACCCCTCCCAGGGGGGTAGGGATGTAATCTTTAGATCATTTTACGTTAAGATGAAAGGTGATGCTCATGGCTACTGAAGCCGGACACCCCATCAAGCAGACGATAGATATACCTACCGAAGCAACGAGCCAGCAGGCAGTGTTTGCGATTGAGGGCATGACCTGTGCCTCATGCGCGATGCGGATCGAAAAAGGACTCAAAAAGGTTCCCGGCGTTGCAGACGCTCAGGTGAACCTGGCAAGCGAGAAAGCGACCGTGACCTATGATCCCGAACAGGCCGGCCCGGAGCAGATGATGCAAAAGGTGGATGCGATTGGCTATAAAGCTATTCCGTTATCTCAAGTGACGCCCACGGCTGCAATGGCCGTCGAGACCACTACGGATAACGACGAGAGTTTCGCTGCACCCATCGCTAGCGTGCCACAAACAGCGACCACGCAGGAGGATGAGCGTCAACAGCGTAAGCAGAGCGAATTAAAGCGCAAGCAGACACTCTTGCTGCTGGGAATCGTGCTCTCATTGCCAATCCTGATCCTGAGCATGTTCTTCATGGATCGCTTTCCGGGTGAGAATATCCTTTTATTGGTCCTGACCACGCCCGTCTGGGCCATCGTCGGGGGAGAGTTCCATCGCAGCGCCTGGAAGACCTTGAAGCATGGGGCGGCGACGATGGATACGCTGGTCTCCGCCGGCTCAACGGCTGCTTATCTGATGAGCGCAGTTGCGACCTTTTTCCCGCAGGTCGTGGGAGGCGTCACCTTCTATGATACCGCAGCATTGATTATCACCTTAATTTATCTGGGCAAGTATCTGGAACTACGAGCCAAAAGTCAGACCAATGACGCGATCAAGAAGCTGATCGATTTGCAGCCTCGCCTGGCACATGTTATCCGTCGGGGACAGGAGAGCGATCTACCCATTGAGCAGGTACGCTCCGGCGACGAGCTGGTTGTGCGTCCTGGCGAGAAGATTCCAGTGGATGGTCAGGTGCTTTCCGGTCATTCTTCAATCGATGAGTCGATGATCACTGGCGAGAGCATCCCGGTCGAGAAGAGCGAGGGCGAGTTGCTGATCGGAGCCACCATTAATCAGCATGGACTGCTGCATATGCGTGCCACCAGAGTCGGCGCGGATACGGTACTCTCCAACATCATCCGCATGGTCGAACAGGCTCAAGGATCAAAAGCTCCCATCCAGCGCCTCGCGGACAAGATCGCAGGCATCTTTGTTCCTGCCGTTTTAGTCATCGCCGCCCTCACCTTTATTGCCTGGGCACTGATTGGCAACCTCGTCACAGGCGTGCAGACGGCCCATATGTCTGACATGTCTCAGATGGCCAGCAGCAATCCCTGGATTACTGCCCTGGTCGCCGCAATAGCCGTCCTCATCGTCGCCTGTCCGTGCGCACTTGGACTGGCAACTCCAACAGCCATCATGGTTGGCACCGGCAAAGGAGCAGAAAAAGGTATCCTGATCAAAGGAGGAGAAAGTCTGGAACGCATCCAGGCCGTACGCGCCGTCCTGCTCGACAAGACAGGGACCATCACAGCCGGCAAGCCCGCGCTGACAGATATCGCTGTGCTGCCAGAGCGTCAGATCGACGATGTACTCCCCTTGATCGCCGAGGCAGAGCTGGGCTCTGAGCATCCGCTGGCCAGCGCGATCGTTGAGGGAGCAAAGGCTCGCGGCCTGGCATTGAATGCCACACCCCAACACTTTACAGCATTGGTAGGACGCGGCGTCGAAGCAACCATCCAGGGACATCAAGTCCTGGTCGGGACACGTCTGCTGCTCAGCGAAAGAGCCATCTCGTTCACGTCCCTCGAAGAGTCCATGCAAGCGTTCGAGCGCGAAGGGAAGACAACCATGCTGGCCGCCATCGATGGCATCGCCGTGGCCGTTGTCGCGGTCGCAGATACCATTAAGGTAGGCTCGGCCGAAGCGATCAAGCACCTCCAGGAGCAGGGCATACAGGTCTGGATGATTACTGGCGATAATCGACATACCGCCGCAGCCATCGCGCAACAGGTCAATATCGCCCCCGAGCACATCCTATCCGAAGTGCGTCCAGAGGATAAAAGCCAACAGATCAAGCGCTTGCAGGAGCAGGGGATTGTGGTCGCGTTCGCCGGAGATGGTATCAACGATGCCGTTGCTCTGGTACAGGCCGATGCGGGGATCGCGATGGGCACCGGTACCGATATCGCTATCGAGGCAGCCGACATCACGTTAGTCAAAGGCAACCTGAAGAGCATCGCCACCGCCTTAGCGCTCTCTAGAGCGACGATGCGGATCATCAAGCAAAACCTCTTCTGGGCCTTCGCCTATAACGTCATCTTGATACCGGTCGCCATCCTCTCGCCGCTCATCCCGTTCCTGAAGGCACAGGCACCGATCTTCGCTGCCGCCGCCATGGCACTCTCATCAGTGACTGTCATCACCAACTCGCTGCGCCTGCGCCGTTTTAAGTAGCACACCCGACGAGCAGCGTCGGCTTAGCTACGACGGATAAACCCCTTGAACCAGGCGTCCAGGCCAGCCGACGTAGCGGCGCGGCTCCGCCGTGCTGTCACTGGACGCACGAAAACGTCCCACCGTGGGGAGGTTATCTCGATGGAACCCCATGTGGAGCGTAGTCGTACGAGTCACAGACGGCACGGCTCCGCCGTGCCGCTACGTCGGTGAGCGTCTCACCCCATTGGGATGCCTGTCTCCAATGCTCCATTGGTACGATGATCCTTGACAGTGTAGTAGCGCCGTGGTCTCTTCAGTGGAGCCATATGCTTGTGTCCGGCCGGCCGCTACTTAAAGGTTTATTGTGCCAGATGCTGTACTCTACGCCGCCAGAAAAGCAACAAAAGTCCGCCCAGCAAAAACCAGAAGAGAGCGACTCCCAACGCCGAGAGCACGCGAAACGTCATAACGAGTCCCATGGAGATCGAGACAGTAATCGGGTAGACCGGCATAGCCAGCATAAAGATGACTGCATAGATCCCATAGGCCAGAAGAACGATCAGCAAGCGGGTGCGTCTGGAGATATCTCCTCGCTCTTCACGCCTCTGTAGAGAGCGATACAACAAGAATGCCAGGGCAGTCCCGATGATAGATAAAGCAATCCCTGCAAGATACAGGGTTTGCCGGACATCGATGGTGGTTGCATCCCCCACTCCTGGCGGGTTCGCTGGATACTTGAGTTGAGGAAACAAACAAAATGTCCAATAACAAATAAAGAGCAAGGTGAAGAACCATTTCCAGGATACTTTTTTGGCTCCGCTCAGACGTTCCTGTCCAAACGCAAACCAGCAGATGATCCCAAAGAACGATCCCCAGCCGATACCATACAGGATATAGCCCAGAAATAGTCCTGCGCGTTGCTCCGGGCGCGTGAATACTTCTGGATCAAGTTGACCAAGCGCGATCTTATGCGCCGTTTCCAGGTTGATGGCTTGCTGCAATACCGGCTCGGTCGCAAAATAATGGAAGCAAGCAGCAAGTAATCCAGCGATGACGCCAGACAACAAGGTCAGGGCAACAATGGCCGTGGGTGAAGGTCTCTGATGCATAGGATACTGGCTCCTCTAGTGACAGGGAAACGCTGCAACATGCCGACTATCATGAATAAGCTCATGAATCATGTTTACCTGATAGGCCGCGTTGCCCTGAAAAAACGAGAGCAGAAATCCCTGATCGAAACCGACCAGATATAAAGCCAGCAGGCCTAATCCTAGCGTGCCGCCGAGAATCGCCCAGTCTCTGATTGGATGGGCAAGTTCGAGGGATGGTTCGTAAGTTTTAGACATAGTACTCCTCTTTCTGTGAAAAATAGCTCATGAAGGATATTAATAAGCACACGCATTACGGCAATAGGACACAAGATGAAGAAAGAGGAGTGGGAGGGTTTGCTCAGAGAGTATGCGCGTGTGGACAGCAAAAGGGCATGCCGAAGAGAGAGCGATAGCATACTCCTCTCGGGTGCATCTCGTTCCTTTAACGCGAAGGATCGTGAGCTATTTCCTCACCAGGCAGGTCTCCTGACTTCTGGCCGCCGTACTCCCCTTCTCGCCTTCCCATTCTCACTGAGAACAGTGGCTCTAATCTCCTCCTGATGGTGGAGGCGAAGAGTTTCCTTGCCAGTTACAGTAGCGCGACTGCGCCGGATTCACACCGGCTTCCCTATTCTGCTTTTCTTTTCAAAAAAGCCACCTAGTGCAAGTAAATGAATGCATTCACTATTAAGGATACTGAGAACCTATGCTCGTGTCAAGGTAGTATCAATTCACTTGCACACTATCTGCTTTTTTTGGCTAACGCTCAAGTGCCTGGGGATTAATGATCTGCTCCGGTTTGCCGGCTTTAAAGGCTAATACGAGATCGAAAGCTGCGCCGAAATAAAGTTCATAGTTGTCTTGCTCGACATAGCCCAGATGTGGCGTACAGAGCACATTGTCCATGTGGAGCAAGGGATGGTCAACAACGGGCTCCGTTTCATAGACATCGACGGCCGCGAAGCCCGGACGACCGGCTCGGAGCGCGGCTTCGAGCGCTCCAGGGACAATCAAGCCAGCGCGGCTCGTGTTCACCAACAATGAAGTCGGCTTCATCTGAGCCAAATCTGCTTCTGTGATCAAGTTCCGCGTCTCTTCGCTCATTTTTATATGCAGACAGAGCACGTCAGACTCCTGAAAAAGCTCTTGCTTGCTACGAGCTGCGGTAAAGCCATCGGCACGAGCGCGATCAAGCGAACCCTCGCGTCCCCAGACCAGGACATTCATCGCAAAAGCGCGTCCATAGCCAGCTACCAGCGTCCCAATGCGCCCGTAGCCAAAGATACCTAACGTGCGCCCGCGCAAAGCGACTCCCAGCGAGCCCTGCCAGCGACCCGCCTTCATCCGTTCGACCTCCTGCGGAATGTGGCGCAGCGCCGCCAGGACTAAGCCCCAGGTCAGTTCTGCGGTCGAGCCGGAGGCTCCTGCTCCCACCGTGATCGCGACTCCATGACGCGTACAGGCGGCGACGTCGATATGAGCAACGCCCATTCCTGTCTGGCTGATCACCTTCAGATCAGGCAGGCGAGCCAGCAACTCCTCAGTAATCCTGGTACGCTCGCGGATCAGAACCAGCGCATCCGCATCCCGAAAGCGCTCTACCAGCGTATCGGTATCCTGCACAGTATCGTTATAAATCACCACTTGCTCATCTGCGAGCTTTGAAAAGCTATCCAGGTGGCGCACCGCATCTTGATAATCGTCAGGTATCACAATTTTCATAGCAACCTCTTAATTTATGGCAAACAGCGACATCACTGCCAATTATACTACGCCACAAACGTGTCATTCTGGCAAGCGTGAAGGGGAGGCGATGCGGTCATTGATGTTTATAGAAAGAAAAATCCCAGGAGAGCTTGTAACGCCAGACCGTTTCTATGTAATGATGAATACAGAGTAGGGAGGAAATACGAAACAGCCATGGAAGCATCCTTCTCAGAAGAGGATAAACAGCGACGTGCACTCATGGAAAGCATCTTTCGTGAGCACTATCCCAGGATTCATACTTTTCTCTTCAATAAGGTGGGACAGTATGAGGTCGCAGACGATTTGGCCAGTATCGTCTTTCTGAAAGCATTTCGCTGGTTGCTCGAAGATCGGGGTAGGCAACAGGTTCGGAGCTGGCTCTACGCCACCGCTCGTAGTACGCTTGCCGACTATTGGCAAGCGCAATTGAAATACGTCTCTCTTTCTCTTGAGAGGATAGAAGACTGTCTCGTTGTCCCTTTTAAGCATGTAGAGAATAAGCAAGCGGTGACGCGAGTACAACACCTGCTCTCTTTATTGCCAGCACGTGAGCGCGAAGTACTGCTCTTACGCTACATCCAGGGCTATACTGCGGCAGAAATTGGTCAGGCATTGGGCTTACATACTGGTCATGTGCGGGTGGTACAGCTGCGTGCCCTACGCCAGGCTGCGCGCATTGAAACGAATGAAAGGACACATTCTCAAATGAATGCAAAAGATCTTATCTATACGAAAGAGGGGCAACGTGTACTTGAGTTGGCAAAAGAAGAAGCGCTCTCTTTGAGGCATCACTATATTGGAACCGAGCACCTTTTGCTAGGAATCCTGGCTGAGAAAAGTGCTGCCGCAGCTTTGCTTGAGCAGGGAACAACGTATGAACATGTGCGAGCAGGATTAATCTTCCTGGTAGGAACTGATCAAGGCGACGCTAAAGCGGGAAACCCTCTCACCCCACAGACACAACACATCCTTGCGGAGGCAAGTGAGATGGCACAAGAGAGCGGAGAAGCAATCAGTCCCCAGCATATCCTGCACGCCTTGCAGAGTATGGAAAGCGAGTATGGGATAACATATGGGATGCTGCAATCGCTAGGGGTCGAAAGGAGATCTGAACAAAAACTATCAAGTGATGAGCAGACAAATGAGAGTGCTTTGATCTTGCAGGAAAATCTTAGCAGGTTGTACTCTGCACTCGACCCGGAAGAAGAGCGTCACCTTGCTCATCTGACAATGCAGGGTGAAAAGGAAAAGAAGCGTGCAGAATACCTGCACGAAAGTCCAGATAGCCGGATCGTTGAGGATGGTAGAATCGCCTATTTTCAACTGTTCATGGCAAGCCAGCAACTGGTCCTTTCCATCACAAAAGAGTATCTCGCATCCGGAAAAGATGTGGGAAAACTGCTCGAAGCAGGTAACAGAGGTCTCATGTATGCCATCCATAAGTTTGGGATGAAGATGCAGGTACCATTCCGTTCTTACGCCGCTCACTGGATTCATCTGGAGATCATGGAATCGGTGCTTGAGTGGTGATAGCTCTATGATCCTGGTTGCACTACTTCCAAAATATGTGCTATAGTGCTGATATATATACCCCTCCCCTACGGGTAGGGATCTGCGTGATTTATGAGAGGGAAAAGTTTATGGCAAATGTACAAGATGTGGAGCTTTCTGTTCCTGACGTGAGCTGTGCTCATTGCGTGAAGACAATCGATGGGGCTCTGGGAGCTTTACCCGGAGTAGAGGCTGTCTCGACGGCAATCCCGACAAAGTCTGTGCATCTACGCTATGATGCCAGCCAGATCTCGATGGCTCAAATCGAAGAGGTCCTGGATGAGGCCGGTTATACGGTCTCCAAGGAACCTGTCCAGACGCCACGCACGAGCGGCAAACCACTCAATCTCCTTTAGGAGATCAGGTATCAGCACTTGAGTGCAAACGCATGGAGAGATCGGCTACCCACATCTGCATTTTATCGTTGCAGATGTGGGTAGCCGATCTTTTTTGCCGCTATTGTCTCTCCAGTTTTTATCACAGAAGCTGCATGGTTGACAGCATCGGGCGGCTTCAATGATAAGCCAGGAATATTTACGAGAGAGCTTTACCAGATATGGGGCACGAGGCGATATCTGACCTGCTGCATATAAGCATCATAACCCGGTAATTCCTGCTTTAAGGTGTTTTCCTCCATCACTGCCCGACTCGCCATCACGGTAATCAGGATCACTCCCCCCAGCAAGCCATACCAGGAACCGAGCAGGAGCGTGGTCCCGGGCACAAAGAGGAGAATGGCGGCATACATAGGATGGCGAACGTAATGATAGGGTCCTGTAGAAACGACGGTATGACCTCGATCCTCCTGGATACGCACCATTGGCGAGAGATACGAGTTGGCCCGAAAGGTGAAAAAAAACAAGCAAAATGAAGTCACCAGCATTAGTGCCCCCACAATTTGAACCCAGAGGGGCACGTATGACCAACGAAAGCGCACCGCATCGAGAGGCATCAAAATCATCCAGAATAAGAAGGCAAGGTTTATCAGGGGAAAAAACATTTTATCCCAGGTCTTTTGGTCCGCTCGGGACATGGTCAGGCGTTCGCGCAACAAGCCTGGATTGTTGCGAAAGAGCCAGAGTGTAATCACCAGGACAAATGTAAAGAACAACGCTTGAAAAATCCATCCTGCCAGCCAGAAGATGGTCCCGGCGGGAACGAATAAAAGCAGGCTGAAGACGACAAAAAGAAAGATAAGTTGGGCTATTAGTTCTTTGGGATTAACCTTCATATAACACCTCCTATACATGTAGACGCACTCAATATATTATTCTACAACGCTTCTTCCTGGGATTTGACACGCTGCCATGACTATGCTAAATTATTAGCATATACTATTTTAATTGAAGGCTTACAGTTGCAGGCGGATAATTGTTCAAAGGAGAAAGATGCATGAGCGACGATAGAAGCGATTACAATCTTGAAGCGGTGCCGATCCTGGCTGAGGCGATCCCAGTTGAGATGCCTGAGCTACCGGCAAAGCGGACTCTGACCACGATGCCGGAATTCAAAGCGGTCAGCGATGAAACACGTTCACGTATTTTAGGCTTAATCCAGCAGCAGCCAGCGACGGCCAAGCAGATTGCGGACAGGCTCGGCTCTACTCCTGGAGCGATCGGGCATCATTTGCATCTGCTGGAGGCGGCTGGATTGGCGAAGGTCGTCGCACGACGCTTTATCCGCGGGACAGTGGCCAACTACTATACGCGCACGGCACGCATCTTCCAATTTGATTTTCCACGCGAGATCCGCGGCGATGATCCCACTGACATCTTCAGCCTGCGCATGCTGACTCATGCTCGGGATGAGTTGAGCGATACACAAATGGGCGTGGAGGAAGATCCCATCGCCGAGATGACCTTGCTGCATCCACGTCTGACGGCGGAACGAGCCGAATACTATAGCCAGCGTGCCAGGTCGTTAATGGAGGAGCTTATCCACGAAGAGCCTGCATCCTCGGGAAAAGTCTATAGCGTTGTGCTGGGTATGTTTATCGCCCCTGACTATCTCCAGGGCACTGGATCGGCTTCTGAGGATGATACAGCACCAATTGATGAAACCTATGATCGCTAAGTTAACATCAATGCATATGGAGAGACTATATGAATTCACAAGATGTGAAACAAGATCAATCAGCAGTTTCGACGCCATCGCTCTGGCGCAACCTGGATTATCTCCTTTTATGGAGCGGACAACTCGTCTCCTCCACCGGAAGTCAGGTCTCGCAGCTGGCCTTCCCTCTCTTGATCCTGGCCCTGACACATTCTCCGGTTCAGGCCGGACTGGTGGGAGCACTACGCGCTCTCCCTTATCTGATCTTTAGCCTGCCCGCCGGAGCGTTGATCGATCGCTGGGATCGCAAGCTCGTCATGATCCTGTGCGATATTGGACGCGCTCTGGCGCTGGGAAGTATTCCCCTGGCGGTGGGATTGAATCACTTAACCCTCATGCAGCTCTACATAGTCGCACTGCTAGAGGGTACACTCTTTGTCTTCTTCAACGTCGCTGAAGTCGCCTGCCTCCCACGCGTCGTCACGCGAGCCCAGCTGCCAGCCGCCACGGCACAGAATCAAGCCTCCGAAGGCGTCACGGCGCTTATCGGACCTTCACTGGGCGGCTTCCTCTTCGCTCTGGGCGGTTTTCTCCCCTTCTTAGTCGATGCGCTCTCATATACCTCTTCGGTCATCTCGCTCTTCTTCATTAAAACACGTTTTCAAGAGAGGCGTGTCGTGGCATCCCGTCAACTGCACATCGAGATCTGGGAAGGATTATCCTGGCTCTGGCAGCAGCCACTGATTCGTTTCATGGCAGTCCTCACCGGGGGATTCAATCTCGTCTTCGCGGGCTACACGCTGATCATTATCCTCCTGGCCCAGAGCATGCACGCCTCTTCCTCGGTAATCGGGATCATCTTCGCGATTGGAGGCGTAGGGGCTATCGCAGGATCGATCGCTGCGCCGTATATTCAGCGACGCTTCAGCTTCGGACAAGTGATCATCGCCGCATGCTGGATCTCTGCGGCCAGCCTGGCGTTCACACTGATCGTGCCAAACGTGATCTTTTTGGGGATTGCTTCCCTGACGGCCTTCATTGCTGGACCCGCCTACAATGTCGTGCAGTTCAGCTATCGTAGCGCTCTAATACCCGATATGCTGCAAGGGCGCGTGAATAGCGTTTTTCGGCTGCTGGCCTTCGGTGGTCAGCCGCTCGGCGTAGCTTTGACCGGTTGGCTGCTCCAAACTGTAGGCGTCACCAACACCATCATCTGCTGCACCGCCGTCATGATTATCCTCTCAATATCGGCAACCATCAATACACATGTCCGCCATGCCCAGCAGTAGCGTCGCGCCCTCGGGCGCGATGTCCCACTCGATCGTACGAGACAGCACGATTTCAGCGAGCGACGCTGGCGTGCCTGGTCGTACGATCGAGTGGGACATCGCACGCGAGCGTGCGACGCTACGATGTCTTCGCTGCGCTCGACATGGGTCGGATCTTCAGGCGTAGGCTTTTTCGACGCGACGGATCTGGGCCTGCGCCTTGCGATAATGCTCGCTCATGCTTTGATAATGCCCGTTGGTGACTGGAATAAAGTGATCAATTGAGCCTTCGCGCAAGCGCTGGGCAAAGAAGGCATCTTGATGCATGGTCAGGAAGGCGTCCTGAATCCTGCGTTTGACGTTGGCCCCCAGATGCGCCGCAACGACGACAAGCGGTCCCGTTGAGGGGCAATAGGCGCTTACGACACGCAACTGTTCTGCCATATGTGGGCTGTTACGATAGACCAGATCGAGCATATGAGCGTCGATAGCGGTCGCGTCGGCAACACCATCCAGGACCTGGCGGAGCGCTTGCGCTTGCGTCTGCGCCTCGATCATTAGCTTGACGCTCACCGACGGCAGGCATTGCTCGTAGAGCGCTTGATCCTCCGCATGAGGCAGGCCCGAATAATAGGACCAGATGCAATCATCAAGCTCGCTGGCAGAGACAATATGGCTCTCTTTGCGCACGACGATATCAAAAAATACCGGAGGGGCGTCACCCAGTTGCACGTCTCCGAGTGAGATAGGAGCCACAATCAGCTCAACCGGACACGGCTTCTGATTCAGCAATTGTATATAGGCAAGCGGAGTCAGAAAACCGACATCCGTATAGGCATCAGCGAAGTCCTCCAAAGCCTCTCCATTCAGCAGAAAGGTCGGGACACCAAGTGAACGCTCCACGTATTCTGTCATGTACTGATACAGCTTGTACCAGGTGGGCGCCAGGAATGTTTCAAAAATGATTGGACTTGTCATGAGTGTCTCTTTCATCTACAATCTCCGTTGATTGAATGTGCACTTCCAACAAAAAAGTACGACCACTATTTCAGACGACTTTCTCGCCCTTTAGCAACAGGGAATTTTGGCACCACAACAGAGACACGTGAAATAATAGTGATAGTTGTACCACAACGTATCTACGAACATCTGACGGTTTTGTTTCCAACGAGCCTCGACCGCCAACACTACTAGCACGTTTGACTTCCACTTTTCGAAGTACTGTTTTTGCACATGTCTGTAATTATCCCGGGCCATCAGCAGGTTCCTCAAGCACTATGATCGACATATTGTTTATTCCGATCACTCCATTATGGCAAATGAAAAGCCGCAGCTACATCAGAGTTCTATTATTGTCACAAAACTGCGGTACACATCGACATTGCCACTCTATTAAACGCACACGTCTACCTATCTTGGACCACGAATCGTCAGTACAAAATATTATAATGTAGACTAAATTGATCAACTATATAAAGTATAGAGAGTAGGGCAATTTTTGTCAAGAAAAATAAGCTCAGAAAGAGAAGAGTGTCACATGCTGATGGCAATTTAACGGCAATTTATCAGTACGCACAAGGTCTTTTGTGTGGTATGGTGTTTAGAGAAGGATCACAACGTGGTGTGATCCTTCTCATCCGCACATCACAAAGAGCGCGGTACACGTAATGAGATCAAGCACATCAGCAGCTATCAGGAAGGTTGCAGTATTGAAAAAGCTGTATTCAGACACATCTACAGGACAATTACCGGCTCTACCCCAGAAAGCCACAAAGACACTTCTGCCCATGAGCTTTATTTTGCTCTCGATCAGTTCAACTCAGATTGGGTCCGCGCTTGCCAAAGATCTCTTTGCCGCGTTTGGACCGATCGGTGTGGCCGGCGTGCGCCTGGCAGGAGCAGCTCTTATCTTATTAATCATCTGGCACAAAAAGATGCGCGGAACGTATGGATGGGTGGCCTATGGATTGGCCGCCTGCTTTGGCATTATATTGGCATCGATGAATTTATCATTTTATCTGGCTCTGGATCAGCTTCCACTTGGTGTCACCGTCACATTGGAGTTTCTGGGACCGCTAACGGTTGCCATCGTTCAATCGCGCCGGGTGCTCGACGTCTTATGGGTCGTTTTCGCCGCCTGCGGAGTGCTCCTCCTGGCCCCGATCAATTTCCTGGGCGGAACATCATTCAAGCTGGCCGGCATTGGCCTCGCCCTGCTCGCCGGAGCCTGCTGGGCTGGTTATATTTTGCTCAGTTCCCGCGTTGGACGCATCTTCCCGGGTGGATCAGGTCTGGCTATCGCGACCTGTACCGCAGCCATCTTGATGGTACCGATCGCCATTGTGCATGAAAAATCAGCCCTCCTGAATCCACCCCTCCTGCTCATCGGCGCTGGCGTCGGATTATTGTCCACCGCACTCCCCTACTCGTTAGAAATGGAAGCATTACGACGTCTTCCATCCCGCGTCTTCAGCATCCTGCTCAGCCTCGAACCAGCCTTTGCCGCGCTCGCAGGCTTGATCCTCCTCCACGAGCAGCTCACCTGGCGCGGCATCATCGCCGTCACCCTGATCTGTATCGCCTCCTTGGGAGTAATCGTTTTCCAAAAGCAAGAGCCGACAAAAGTCATCCCCGCCACAGAGATTTAATTTGATGCAGAGAATGGATAAATTTGGTCAGCGAATTTGTTATAGCTAAAAACGATCTATTTACCCGGCAATAAAAGGACGGATACGATGACTCTTCCTCTCTCTGTTTTAGATCTCTCTCCCGTGGATGCGGGCTCAAATAGTACGCAGGCGCTGCGCAATACGATTGAACTGGCACGGTTAGCCGATCGGCTTGGCTATAAGAGGTACTGGTTAGCGGAACACCACAATTCCAATATGACCGCCAGTCCAGCTCCCGAAATTATGATTGGTCATGTGGCTCAAGCGACCGAGCATATCCGCGTGGGATCGGGAGGCATCATGCTACCGAACCACACAGCTCTAAAGGTCGCCGAGATGTTTCATGTCCTGGAAGCTCTCCATCCCGGACGCATCGATCTAGGGATCGGACGCGCTCCCGGCACAGATCCCCGGACCGCTCTGGCTCTGCGCGGATCACGTGAGGCTCTCGGCGCCGAAGATTTTCCGCAACAACTGGCAGATCTCTTATCCTTCTCCGGCGAAGGCGAAGGCTTCCCGATGGGACATCCTTTCCGTACGGTCAGAGCAGTTCCCGGCGACGTACAGTTACCCCCAATCTGGCTGCTGGGATCAAGCGACTTCGGCGCTCAGGCAGCCGCCGCGATGGGAGTCGGCTTTGCCTTTGCGCATCATATCAATCCAGGCTTCGCGCTTCCAGCCATCCAGATGTATCGCAAGCAATTCAATCCATCCGAGCACATGCAGGAATCAAAAGTCATCCTGACCACCACCGTCATCTGCGCCGAAACCGATGAGCGAGCGGAAGAGCTGGCTTCTTCGATGCGCCTGGCATTTCTACGCTTGCGCTCAGGACAGCCGGGACCACTACCGAGTCCCGAGGAGGCTCTGGCTCATAACTATACCTTCGCCGAACAGATGGCGACACAGGAAACACGCGGGCGACAAACCGTCGGACGTCCAGAAGTCGTGCGCGAAAAACTACTCAAGCTGGTCGAGCAGACCGGAGCCGACGAGTTGATGATCTCCGCGATCGTCTACGGACACGAGAATCGCGCTCGAATCTATGAGCTCCTCGCTGATGCCTTCGACTTACAGCGTCCATAGAATACCTCTCAAAGCGTCCCATTATGATCTCTTAAGGCGTGTTGATAGCAAAACGCCATGAAAAGCTGGTTCGTTATCAACACTGCACTTATGCTCTCGCCAGAGTATAAGTGCAGTGCCTGAAAGCTTTGGGCTCTGCAAGCAGAGAGATGATATTCTATGGGACATGTACCGGAAAATTCTGATAAATTGTTGCGGCACTCACATACGGTAAAAGAGAATGAAGCAGCCTCCATGCCTGTACTCTTGCAAGAAGAAGATCAGGCAATACCGCACCTACTTGCCTGGTGGTATCGTTCATTTGCGCCGGCGCTTCCGGTCACAGGGGAAACGACGATCTATGAACGAGATAAAGTGAGACGAGGTAAGCTCGCCAGCCTGATTCTGCTTTTTCTCCTTCTAGTTGTACAAATTCCAGTGATCCCAGCCACCATAAATGCTCCCAATCATGCCATAGTCTTGCCCTGGCATCTGATTGCCATGGCCTCACTGATATGCGCCATATTTGTTAATAAATATGGTCATCTCACCCTGGCAGGCATTTTGACGGTATTTGCGCTGGAGGTCCCTACTATCATTAGCATCATCACAATCCCCGGTGGTTTCAGCCTGATATATCTCAATCAATTTGATATTCTCATCCAGGCAATCATTGTTGCGGTCGTCCTGCTTGAGTCATGGAGCGCCTTTATTATCGGTGGCTTTAACATTCTCTTTGTGATTGTCATGCTCACTATAGGATCTCATGCGCCAGATCTCACACGAGCCCTGCAAAATTCGGCACAAGTAGAGGAAATCTTCGTCGTTCCTATCACGATCCAGTTCCTCGTCACCTTCTTCAGTTGGATCATCGCAAAGACCATGCGCCAGGCGCTGAAGCTGGCCGATCGCGTGGAGCATGTGGCAGCGCTTGAGCATTCTCTGGCAGAAGCATACAAGCATGATGAGGCACGAGCACAACAATTAGAGATAGCAGCCAATGCAATTGTGGCAACAATCCAACATGTCTCCAGCCAGGATATTGGAGCACGTATCAGTCTACCATTAGAAAATGTCCTCTGGCCGGTCAGCATGCAAATAAACCTCTTCCTCGATCGTTACCAGAAGGGGCGTCAAGCAGAACTTGAGCTGGAGATAACCCGCGCCGCCATCAATGAGTTTGTGCAAGAGATCTATCGCTCCAACGAACAAGGCCGCCCCTTCCAACTCCCGCCCAGAAGAAACACAATCCTGGACGGCATCCTTGTCGCGCTCTCCGGAAAAAGAAAGGTCAGCGATCCCCAACTCCCTTTCGAGAATCAGATACCAACGCATCCACAACAATAGGTTAAGAGGCGCTACGATGCGCCAAGAGCCTGATCCAGGAGGGACCAGAAGGCCGTGGTGGCCTGGCGATCACAATGTTCTCCAGAGATCGTGACGGGACGGCATCCCTCTCTTTTCGCCAGCACAGTTCCTACAATCCTCGTCTTTTGTCGAAAGGTCAGCGTGTAGTGTGGACCGAGTTCCATGGTACAAACGATGTTCTCCGGCATCGGCGACAATGCGTATACCTGCTGATAGATTTGCTGGATCATTTTGGGATCGGTAATGGTCACGGCCGATAGCTGATGGTTTAGCATGGGCTGATCAACCTCAATGTGGATACTATCAGGCAGGCTCAGCGGAGCACTTCTGGCGTTCGATCCATTATCTCCTCCACTTACCAGTAGCAACGATAAAACTGATAGCAGGCAACATGTATAGATGGATCGTGGTTGGATAAACATAAACATCTCCTGACTTTTTTACCAGAAAATACAAAAATACGGGTTACATCTTCTGTAGAAAAGACGATAGAAAGCACTACTTTGTTCCCAATCGGTCTTGTACCTAAAAAGTGCAACGTTTCGAAGAAAACTGCGACGTAGTGAGTAAAACATCCTCTTTACTACACGGAAGGACAATACATGATGCCTGATTCTAATACCCCATCCTTTACGCCGGAATATGTGGATCAGCAAATCGAGCGTTACCTGCTTGATCCCCGGACAACTCCCGCTGAATACGCCATCCAGCAAACAATTCAAGCCATGAAATATCTGTATCGGATCAATCATAAGAAGCAGGCCCCCTCACTGGAGCGTGTATGGCAGAGTGTGCTGGATATCAAGACCTACGGTGAGCCCGAACAAGTACAACAGTCCGGCATTGTGATACGCAGGAGCTCAGTACGCAATGCTCTTACCCTGAGCAATTCAAATAGTGCAGGACCCCAACCACGCACAAAACGTATGTTTGTCGATCCAGCAATTGCTGTCTGTCTGCTCCTTATCGTCGGCAGTTTTCTCTGGATTGCTACTCAAATGCAGCATAAGAGCGATGATCTGATAGTAAAAAGTATTGGTCAATTTTACGCCTATCACGATCAGACGCTCTACCGCCTGAATGACCAGCATCAGATCGTCTGGACACATACTTTCACGAATAATGAGTCTATCTATAATGCACTGATGATTGGTTCCGACGAAAACAAACCCTTTGTGGCCGGCAATGTTGTATATGTCAATACACAAAAATACCTCTCCGGCGAACTCTACCTCTATGGCTTAAATGTTTCAACCGGCACAGTACTCTGGAAAATGCCAACGCAATTTCAGACCTTCGCCACCAATCAGGCATTTTATGAGGTAACTGAACCACAGATGTCCGATGTGAGTACGCTGACAGCCTATGATCCACAAACAGGGGAAGCTCTCTGGCACCATCAGTACACCATCGCCGGCACAAAGGGCGTCGCAACAAACGCTCTGGATACATCAAGTTTTAGATTGAGCGCGGTGAGTGAGCAGGTACTTTATGCCGTAACCTCCTATCATCTCCATGGACAAGATTTTTTTGCACGCTATGGACTAAGCGCCAGGGATGGTTCAATCCTCTGGCACAATGAGCAGTCCATTTCTGGCAGTATGACTGTCGCATCACAGCTAGCCAATGGCGTGGTTTATACCAGTGAATACAATCTAACCGCGCATGAAATCGTAAATGGGCAGGAGCATAGTGTACTAACCCAGGTACGAGCCGCAGCATATCAGGCGAACACCGGTAATCAACTCTGGCAAACTGCACAAATAGCAAGAGAGCAACCAGCAAATAATGGTTTCAGCCCGGTGATTGCTGGAGGTTTGCTCTACTATCAGACAGTCAACTCGTTACAACCTGCGACCCTCACACTGCATGCACTCAATATCACTGATGGCTCACTGAGTTGGAAGCACCAGACACGTCTGGACGCTGGGAACGTCTCAGGCTTCAGCGTGGATAGCAACACGATCTACTTTGAAACCTCCGCCCAGCCACAAAAAGAGACACAAAAACTCCAACTCACCCTGGTAGCTTTGAATGCTCACACTGGAGCCATACGCTGGTCCACCCAGGTACTCTTCAACGATACCACAGGTATCACGCCCACGCCGATACCCACTCCCCCATCACAGCCACATGACCCGATGCCAACAGGAGGGATAAATGTCGATAGCGCTCCCGTGATTTTCAATGGGACAGTGTACCATAGCGTGCTGTATAACAAAATTGATGTCTTGCAATCATCGGATGGAAAACTCCTCACGCAATTCAAGTTCCCGCTAGATCAGGCTGATCAGCCAACCAAAGCCGATCGCGTGACACTCTTTACGATGCCCTGAGTATGCACGCTTGGGGCAGATACATGCGTCTGCCCCAAGTGCCAGGAAGAAACCTTTGCTACGGAATCTTTCAATTAAAGATTAGAAAAAGCCAGGCTGTTTCCAGATAAGGCTTTTGCCAGATAACGCAACGTTTTCATGGAAGATAGCGACGTAGTGAGTAAAACATCTTCTTTGATATAGGTTACGGAGGAACCGATGCAAAAATCTATCGGGCAGGACAATAGTGACGGTATGCCGTTGGATATACGGCATACATGTACTGCCACGCTCTACCAGCGCTACGCATCAGGGCTCTTTGCATACATCAAGCGCCATACGGCGACACTTGAC
This sequence comes from Dictyobacter sp. Z7_2, assembly GCF_057551105.1. Lineage (NCBI taxonomy): Bacteria > Bacillati > Chloroflexota > Ktedonobacteria > Ktedonobacterales > Dictyobacteraceae > Dictyobacter > Dictyobacter sp. Z7_2. Next base: position 4,473,590 of record NZ_BAAJPE010000002.1, on the reverse strand, counting down.
GACGCGGAAGACATCCTGACTGAGGTCTTTATCAGTGCACTACGCAATGATCCGCTGACCACGCTCAGTGAAGATAGACAACAAGCCTGGCTCTGGGTAGTCGCACGCAATAAGGTCAACGATTATTATCGTCACAAGCATCGTCAGCCACAGGTATCGCTGGCTGAGATGCCCGATATACTCGATGACGATGATATAGAGGCACAGATGATTCAACAAGAAGAAGCCATTTTCTTGCGCCAGTATCTCAAAAACCTCTCCGTAGAGCAGCAGGAAGTGCTTGAGTTACGCTTCTTCGGCGACCTGCGTTGTACCGAGATCGCCGTCCTCCTCAACAAGCGCGAGGGAACAATCCGCAGCATCCTCTCGCGAGCCTTGAACCAGTTGCGCAAGTACTACCAACGCTAGACGAAAGGACAACGTACGATGTCTTATCAGGACGACAACCCCTTCACGCCAGAAGAAATAGATCAACAGATCGAACGCTATCGGTCCGAGCAACACGACGACGCTGCGGATCAAGCATCCCTGCAAACGCTGCAACGCCTACAGCATCTCTATCGGATTAACCAGGGTGAGCAGGCTCCTTCTCTGGAGCGCGTCTGGCGACGTGTATTGGACAGCGAGACCTCTACCGCGACAGAGCAGCAATCGGGGCCAGAGCAGATCACTATCGTCACGCCGGATCCAGAAATACAGCGACCCGGAGTCGTCACATCTGTACCAGATGTTACGTCGCTTACCAGAAACGATAGCTCACAAAGACAAAAACCACGTAAGTTATCAACGCAAATATATCCTATCTACTTCAAGCTGGTACTTGCCGCTTGTCTGCTGCTTCTTATAGGAAGCTTTCTATGGATATTTGTACATACGCCACATGGTGGTCCAGCTTCAACCAGCGGACACAGTATTGAGCCAACCGGTGGACACAGTATTAGTCAATTTTACGCCTATCATAATCAGACGATCTACAGTCTGAACAGTCGGAATGATGTTGTCTGGACACATACCTTCACTCATAATGAGTCCATCTACAATGAAATCACTATCGGCTCGGCTGAGAATAAACCTTTTGTGATTGGCGATGTGTTATATGTAAAAACGGCCAGGCCGCTCTCTGGTGAGCGCTACCTGTACGGCTTGAACGTTGCAACTGGCGCGGTGCTCTGGAAGATGCCCACACAATTTAAAACGTTTGCCACCAGTCAGGCTTTCTATCAAATCGTAGAGGCACCAACATCCGATGTGAGTACGCTGACAGCCTATGATCCACAGACGGGAACTCCCCTCTGGCATCATCAATACACCATCGCGGGCTCAAAGGGAGCCAATCAGGGGGCAGATGAAACGACAGGTTTCGCTCTGAGCGCGGTAAGCGAGCAGGTACTCTATGCGGTCGTCTCCTACCATCTGCATGGACAAAACTTTTTTGCCCGCTACGGTCTGAGCGCCGCGGATGGCTCGATTCTCTGGCATAACGATCAACGTATATCTGGCAGTATGGTTGATGCAGCACAGATAGCCAACGGCGTGGTTTATAGCAGTGAGTATAATCTGACAGATCAGACGATCCAACATGGAAATGCATCTTCGCACGTGACGCAGGTACAAGCAACGGCCTATCAGGCAGCCACCGGTGTCAAACTCTGGCAAACAGCACAGATAGCGGGAGAAGAACCAGCCAATAACGGTTTCCATCCAACGATCGCTGGAGGTTTACTCTATTATCAAACCGTCAATACGTCAACGCCAACTACAGCAACGCTACACGCACTCAATATAACCGATGGCTCACAGCGTTGGGAACATCAGACGCTTTTAAAGAATGGGAACGTCTCAGGCTTCGTGCTAGATAAAGATAGCATCTACTTTGAAACAACTGCCCAGATCCCAATACAGGCAAAGATGCAAAATCTCCAACTGACACTCGTTGCGTTGAATGCTCAAACAGGAGTTGTCCGCTGGTCGACATCAGTGCCCTACATGGACAGTAGCGATGTCACCCCTATCCCCACACCCACGCCAGCATCAAAACCTTCTGGCCCAATGATAACAGGAGCAATGGATGTCGATACCGCTCCCATCGTTTTCAATGGGATCGTCTACCATAGCGTGCAGTATGGCAAAGTGTATGCCTTGCAGGCATCGGATGGGAAGGTCCTCTCTGCCTTCAAGTTTCCCCTGGACCCGACTGACCAGCCCACGCAGAGCGATGTCGTGACGCTTTTTAGCGCTCCATAAGATAAGTAGCATCCAATAGCGTGAAGAGAGGAACAAAAAATCTTTGGCCTACGGCGTCAACGCTCACCGACGTAGCGGCGCGGCTCCGCCGTGCTGTCACTGGACGCACGACACGGTTCCACGTGCTGATGGAAGCAACGCCGACGAGGCAATCCAAAGTGGGAAGATATCACAATGGAACCTCATGGGGAGCGTGACCGTACGAGTCACAGACAGCACGGCGGAGCCGCGCCGCTACGTCGGCTGGCCTGTCATCCCATGGCTTCACGGATCTGTTTTGGAGACACATCTCGCATACGATAGAGGCGCAATGGTCTTTGACAGTGTAGTAGCAGCACGGCTCTCTTTTGGGAAACGCTTCCTCTGGACGTTACGGTTCCTGGTCGAGGGCCAGGAGAGGCTGATTCTTCTGTATCCACTGGCCCACCAGGGGAATAGCCAGCTTCTGGATGCCGTGATCATCGATGACGAGATCACGCGTCCAGAGCTTGTCGAGTGCCTGTCGCGTGCGTGCGACGCTCAAACCACTCAGCTCGGCCAGGCGCTCGATGCTACTATCACCCAGAGTAAGCAGGGCCACCAGACAGAGACGCTGATTCTGATCACAGCGATCCCAGAGATCCCAGAAATAGCCAGTCCAGACATCGAAGACCTCCTCGGTCGCCTGCATGACCTCCTGAAGGGTGGCCTGATCTCGTGATGCATCGTTGAGGCGCTCGATGATCTGCTTGCAGATGGCCTGAACAAGAAAGGGCTGTCCATGGGTAATCTGAATAATTTGCTGGACAAGCTCCTCACTGAAGACCGATGGCACTGGATTGGTGATCAGATGACGAGCGTCTTCCTCTTGCAGGAAGCTTACTTTCATACGCTCGACGTTCACAAAATAGCCAGCCCAGCTCCGACCCATATCGCCGATCATCTTGGCACCGCTAAAGAGCAAGGCAAAACGGGTGCGGTTCTGGATCATGCTGCGAAAAAAATCAAATAGTAAGTTGAGCTTGATACTATCCCGATTGGACGCCTCTTCAAGCTTCTCAAACTCATCAAAGGTCAGGATCACAATGCGATCGGCATCGATCAGGACCTCTTCTACCTCTAAAAGCCATTGATCGAAGCTATCATAGACAGTGGACTCGCTCTGCTGCAGAGCTTCATCCAGACGGCCACGCGCTAATTCCTGGATCGGGAGCCCCACTTCTTCGCACTGTTTGGCGATGCCGAGCGCTACCGCTGCCAGGAAGGCCGAGATGCTGGCCAACATCCCTGGTCGTTGCAGATCATAAAAAACGGCTATATAACGCGCGCCAAGCAGTACCGGCAGCTGTTTGAGGATACTACTCTTGCCCATCCTGCGCTCTCCTGTCAGGAGAAAGGTTGGTCGATAGCGTCGTTGCAACGCGTTGCCAAGCTTCTGAACAATATCGTTGCGACCAACAAATAAGGGATCGCGTAGATCAAGTGGATTGCCAGGAGCATAAGGGTTCTCAAGATAGAATTTTCCACTGACGCTCCCCAACGTCTCCATCCCCTGCTCGGCCAGCATACTCCACTGGACAATCACCGTCCTCAGATGCTGGCTCAATTCGATGTTTCTAAACGCCTCGGTGACTGGTATCTCATTGAGCAGGTTCACCATACGCTCAAGCGCCTTGCGACGATCATCTTTGTTCGCCTGCGCCTGATAGCTGGCAGCTTCATGACTGGCATCCTCCAGACGCCGGAAGACTTTTTCTACTTTCGGATTCGACGCTCTTACTTCTGCCGGCAATAGGATCGCCAGTCGCTGATGAGCCAGCCCAATATCACGCAGCACTTTGCGATCCTCCAGGTCGAGCAGCACGATCTCATAGATGGCATCCTGAGCGGCACCTATCTGCTGGGGCCTCTCACGAACAATAAAGCTCACCTCATCCAGAGTGGCATTCAAGGACTGTTCGGCAGCCAGCAAGAGCATCTCTTTGAGATAGGGTAACGGCAAAAAGACGCATTCATCCCAGTGTAAGGAGGCACTCTGCAAGCAGTAGAGGGCGGGATAACGTCGACTACGACTGGCAAGATTGGCCTGGATCATCGAGTAGGCGCTGATTGGATACAGGGGCAGTCGATAATAACTGATAAAATAGCAAAAGAGGAAAGCGATACCTACGATAAGTTCTTCTTGCAGACCAATCAAGATGGCGCTGGCGAAAGAGAGATGCGAGACGCCAGCATCCCCAACCGGGATGCCAATAGTAAGTCCAAAGGCCGTAGCAACGACAATTCCCACCCGGATACCAACGAGTGAGGCGGGACTACGTTGCGTTCTCCTATGCAGCCCGAAAGCCAACAACATTGCCAGCACGTATCCTGAAATACCGCTCACAATCAAGCCCAACGCGCTCCCCCAGATATTCGTGACGTTTTGCAGCACAGGATACAGAGTTCCCAGTTCGAAGCCCGCCCAATATCCAGGGACAATACCTGTGAAGCCACCAATCACCAGGCCAACAGCGATACCAATCAAGATCGTCCTGGTGACATTGCGGATACCACCACGGGTCACCGCATTGCCACTGTTAAAGGCAATCCCCATGATTAAGCCGAAAGCCAGCCCAAAAATAATCCCCACCAGCGTATCATCCACAGTATGAACGATAATTGCATTCGCCACACTTAATCCCAGGGCCAGCGCGATACCAAAACGAAAGCTAAAGACTCCTCCCACCAGGACTCCAAGCACACAACACACAACAGCAACCCAGATAGCGTCAAATAAGAAAGAGGCCATATTTGGGCTGAGTGGCACCAGCCCACGGATTCCATATTGCGGATAGAGAGTGGGATTCAGAGAATAAAGAGAGATACGCACAAGAATTGCCGGAGTAAATGAATAAAGAAATAAGAGGGGAACTAATCTTAATAACATTTTTAATCGTGATAAAAACGTCCGTAGCTCAAACTCCTGTTCAAATCTCACAGGCTGAAAAAAACAGCACTGCAACCAATGATAGGGTTCGTCAACGAAAAAACTTTTCATTTCTGAAAAACCTTATCTAATACATAACTGCATTATATTGGGTAAAGAAATATTCCTCGAAGAGATCTTTAAAGCTGCTACTTTTCCTGACTTTCTCGACTTCTTGTACCAGCAATTTACCAGTAAGCTGTAAACGCAAAGGAAGCCACTGTTTCTCTTCTTCATTCTCCCGACCGTACTTCCATAAATACTCGCGCTCCAGCGGCTGAAAATTTGCGATGCGACTCTTCTCGGAGATAAATTGTTCGGTTTCAGAGTAGGTAAAAGGCTTCAAGAGAATGCGCTCAAAGATATTAAAAAATGGACTCCCCTGGGCGCTCCGGCTCACAACTTGATGCAGTGGAACACGACTGGTGGTGATCAGCACGAGTTGGGAGGTATTGCACATGGCACGCAGTCCCTCAAAGAATTCGAGAGGGAATTCTTGATCGCGACCAAAGCATTCGAATTCGTCAATGCACAATATTGGCACAAGTTTCGTAGCGAGAAGCTCCTGAAGTCCTCTATCCAGGCTAATCAGCCCTTCATTCACCTGCGGAGCCGGAAGCCCTAACTGTCTGAGCGATTCAAGAGTAAAGCCATTGATCGTGCGACACAGAGGCGACATGCCATCGAGATAGCCAACACGGAAACGCAATCCGAGACGTTCCGGCGCCTGGAGGCAGAAATAACGCATAAGCCAGGTCTTACCAATCCGGCGTGGTCCAGTGATCGAAGTCGAAGCTTTTCGAGCCGTGCGAGAGAAAAGCGTCTCGACCTCTCGCTTGCGACCATACATCTCCTCAGCGAGCGGCAACGGCTCATTAAATAAGAAGGGGGGCAAAGCAAACTCCACCACATCAGCCTCATCACTACGGGACAAAAGACCAAGATCACGCTCACTTTTGCCGAAAAGCTTGCACAACTTATCACGATAATAGCGGCTCGGAAAGGTGATGTTATTTTCCCATCTACTCACATTCACGCTTGTCGACCCAATCATCTCAGCGACCTGCACCTGTGTCCACTGCTGAGACTCTCGCATCGTTCTCAAGCGATCATTGGGTCTTCCCATAAAACGTCATCTTCTTTCAGTGAAAGCTTTCTTATTAAATGATATCTAAGATGATAATAATGATATTCTATCATCTTATCACTTGATTGTACATTTATATGGGATAGTACCATGTTCGGCCCTCCTATAATACAGGTCTCTCTAGCGAGGAAGACGATTTTTTTCATATTTTTTTTAGGAAGCGGCCGATAAGTGATTTCGCTCCTCCTATATTTTCATATCATGAGCGTCATCACAAAGAAGCATGAGGTATTCCAATCATTTATCACAAAATTATTTTCGCCCATAAGAGAGATTTTATTTTGCGAAGACGAAGCGTCATGGGCAAAAGATTCCGCAAAAAAAGAGGCAAAGCGGAATCTTTTGCCCTTTCCATGAGCCCCACTCTGGTAGAATGGTGCTATTTTGCCTGCGGCCCCCTGGTGGCCCTCGGCTTTTTCATAAGCGGTCCCATAGGAGCCTTGCTGGTATTCCTGGCAGATGGCTGCTTGTGCTTGCTGTTGTCTTTTTACAGGTTCATAACCTCACGCCACTGATAACAAACAACCATCCCTGGACATACTACTTCACGCTATCAATCACAGACCATTCACAGGTATAGCGCTTTACGCCGCCAATACCAGTCAATTTACAGGATTTGATAACAATCTGATAGAAATGTTATTTCATATTAATCACAAATGTATTACAATTCCTCCAACGCAAAGATTTCTTTCAGCGCACGAGAACTAAACATCTTGACGTCTACCGCTGAAAGAAATGCCAGAAACAAACAGTTATTTGGCCCATATCATCTATAAAATAGCACTATTTTTGCACCATGATAAAAGAAACAAGCATAAAAAACAGGCAGACATATATTTCAAATGACAGCCAATCATGCCACAGGCAGAGTCCTGGTCATGATCCAGCCCCGGTATATCCCCTATAGTGAAAGGATAATATAAATGGATACAATTCAACTCGTCCACCTGGCAGATCTGCATCTTGGCTACAGCGGCCCCAAACATCTGGTCTTCGGAGAAAACGAGCGCTATGCAGGACGCTATGTGCGTGAGGTCGATATAGAAAAAGCGATTGAAGGCTTGACGCTGACGATTATCCGCCGCGAGCCGAAGGTAGATATCGTCGTCATTGCAGGCGACATGTTCCACAAATCAACCCCCTATCCCCGCGCCATCGAATACGCCACAAAATTGATCCATATTTTGCGCAAAAACGAGATTGAAGTCGTAATTATAGATGGAAGCCATGAAATATCCAACGTCGTGCATACGGGAAGCCCCATCAGCTTCCTCAGCGCCCTCGGAGCTCACGTCATCAATCGGGACCACTGCGAAGTGATACGCGACACCAAATGGACGTCGTCACGGCTACAGAATTATCGACTCGCCGTACATGCCCTCCCATATAGAGCCGTTCAGAATGCTAACTTCGTCGGTGCAGTCCCACTCACAGGATACGTCAACATCCTCCTCACCCACGGACGCGTGCAAGGGATGGAAGAACTCAACTCGCTCCACCATCCAGCAGCCAGCATCCCCAAAAAGCTCCTGCGCCAGAACTGGGACTATATCGCCCTCGGAGATTGGCATACACATAAGTATCAGCCGCTCCCAAATGTCCCGGCCTACTATGCAGGCAGCCTGGAGGCGCTCAACTACGCCGAAGCCAGAATGCATCCTCCGATCACCAACGATCCCAATGCAGAACGCGGCGCTCTACTCGTCGCATTGAAGCATGGCAGAAAAGCCGCAGTAAGCACACTCCCCAATACAAGCATGCGCTCAGTGCTCAGACTACGTCCCATCGATCCTGCAGAGATGACAAGTAGCGAACTCATGCAAGAGATCCACACCCGCTTCACACCAGCCCTACCAATCGAAGCGATCGCTACGCTCGAAATCAAAGACGTCCCACAAAACGTCTGGGATGAGCTCGATTTTACCGCAATAAATAGGCTACGCCAGACCATACGACGCTGCAATATTCGCATGAGTGCTCAGAGCCCCGCCGTCGAGCCGATTGAGACCAAAGCAACCGAGGTCCCCACCGACAAGCAATGGGAATATTTTTTGGATCAATATGCCGATCGCGATTGGCTTCTCAAACAAAGTAGTACCCTGATCATTAACGCAGCACGCCTCGCGCTACAAGCTCAGCAGGCTCATAGTTATAGCGTAGGTGATACTCCGCTCCCGGCAAGCCGCGAAACCCTGATGTACAATTAATACAACGGATCGGTAACCTCGTCGATGAGGATATCCAAAAGGATAGGTCCCTGGCTCGCAAAAGAACCCATCAGCATCTCAGCAAAATCTTTGGATTTATCGATACGCAAGGCAGTACATCCATATCCCCTGGCAATCGAGGCGATGTTGATGCCAGGCAGATCATTGCCCGAAAAATTCTCTACGTCAAACATCCGGCCAAACTTTTTCAGGGTAGCGTATCCGCCATTATTGAGCACGATAAATGTGATGGATAGGCGATGCTGTACAGCGGTCCACAGGGCCTGCACGGAGTACATGCTTGATCCATCGCCAATCAGGCAGATCACCCGACGCTCGGGATGAGCGAGCGCAATACCTACCGATGCCGGTAGACCATATCCCAGGCCACCACTGCCCGTGGTGTAGAAACCGCCGCTTGTGCGAATCGGCAGATAGCTATGCATGGCGTTCTGATGCGATGGAGCTTCTTCGACGATGATGGCATCCGGTGGCATAATGTGTGCAATCATGTGCATGAAGAGATCTGCGTTGAGCGTTTCAGACTCTGGAGGCGCGGGCGGCGCAACACGTGGCGCGGGCAGCGGGCGCTTGGAGTTCTTCACCTGTTGCAGCAGTTGCGTCAATCCCAGACGCAACGTGCACAGCAGACTCGTTCCCACAGGGGCGCGGGCCACCGCCTCTGGATCGTCGATGAGATGAAAAAGCCGTGCTCCTTTCGGAATAAACTCTCCGCCGGTGTGGACATGATAGGTAAAAATAGGTGCACCTAACACGACGATCACATCGTGGCCGCTGAGCATTTTCGCTAACGGTAGTCGCATCGGCGGCAAGAAGCCCGCAAAGAGAGGATGATCCTCTGGAAAGCTGGCTCGGCTGGACTTGGGGCTGACCCAGACAACGCTTTTCGTACGTTCAGCCAACTCGATAATCTCGTCCCAGGCTCCATCGCGATCAACGCCTGGACCTACAATCAAGGTTGGCGACTGGCTTTTGTTCAGTGCCCTGGCAACTTCGTGCAGCGCCACAGGATCAGGAGCAAACTCAAAGCTCATCTTGCGAGGCGCAACCGGTACAGCTTCACAATCCCAATCATCGACCGGAATAGAGACAAACGTTGGACCACAGGGCTTCTGCATCGCCAGATAATACGCGTGTGCCAGAGCGGCTGGCACGTCTTGCGGACGCGCAGGCTCGCAGCTCCACTTCACATAAGGTCTGGGAAATTGCGTCGCATCGACAGCCCCCAGAAATGGCTCCGTTGGCAACATCGCACGCGTCTGCTGTCCCGCCGTGATCACCAGCGGCGTCTGATTGCGGTAAGAGGTGAAGATACTTCCCAGAGCATTGCCGAGTCCCGCCGCCGAGTGCAGATTGACAAAGGCAGCGTTATGCGTCGCCTGCGCATAGCCATCCGCCATCGCCACCGCCGATGCTTCCTGCAAACTTAAAATATAGCGAAAATCATCCGGCAGATCCTTAAACAACGGCAACTCCGTTGAACCTGGATTCCCAAAAATAGACGTCATCCCAAAATGACGAAGCAGATCAATTGTGGCATCCCTGACTGTACACAACGCTTTGTCAGCATGGGAAAGATTCATCCGAACAAACCTTTCGCTACACAGGCAGGCTATGATGCTACCTGATTTCGACGCTATAGGCTAACGACATACACAAATGTAGATATGTCTACACGAAAAATTTTAAGCTAATTCCTTCTTATACGCCTCTTTTGCGCTTCGCTTATCTATTGTAGTATGAGTGTCAATGCTTAAAACAAGACTTTGAGAAGAGAGCATTGACTCTTTCTACACGAATAAAGATAGAGCAAAGCCCAACCAATATAATCACCTCGATCATATCACATTTGAATCTGACCAGTTTTACTATGCATATTTATAGAGAAAATGCGTCTATAGATAGTAGAGATGCTGAAGCTGCGCGAAATAAGGGCAGCTTTTTTACTCATATTATATCTGAAAGAGCATGTATATCTTGTGCGCTGATAACTATCTTGAGCACTTTTTTGACAACGTTCAAGGCTTTTACCGCAAAGGAGATATCTTATAAAAACTACTATTATTGCATTACGACAAGAAAGAGAACGGCGCGGCTGGTCCCGCAATTATGTGGCCGAACAAGTCGAGGTTGATGTAATTACAGTAGGACGCTGGGAACGAGGAGAACGGCTGCCTCATCCTCACCATCGGCAGAAATTATGCGCCCTCTTTGAGATGAATGCGCAGGATCTCGGTCTGCTCTCAGCCTCCCTTCTGGATGCAAAGGAAGTGACCATCAATGCTGATCCTGCACCTGACATCAATGCTGATCCTGCACCTGACATCAATGCCGATCCCGCACCTGAAGTAACGGACATAGTGGCAAGCGTCCCTCAGCAGCCACAGCCAACGCCTTCAAGCGATAGACAGATCATACCAGTCTCTGCACCGTCATTATATCAACGGCGCAAGTTCCTCGTTGCGGGATTAGGCATCGGGGCGATCATCCTGGCGGGAGGTGGTCTGATGATGGCCTCTCGCTCATTCTCGGCCACTCCAGCGGCAAAAAAATCGGTGTCAGCATCTATCCTTATGCCACCGAGCAAACGTATGCGCCATTTTCTTGATGCCAATACAGCCAACTTCGTAAATTACACAGCCTGGTCACCTGATCAGAGCAATATCGCTTTCGCCAACGCAACAAATCTGATCTCGATCTGGAACATCGATCAAGGAGTACTCACTCTCTACTATGCCACCCTGAATGGATGGGTCAATGACGTTTCCTGGTCGAAAGACAATATCATCGCAGCAGCGACAGCGGACTTTCAAGCAGGATCATTACAATTATGGAGATTCCCTGATCCAAAACCAATCTTCACATTGCGACGGCCCTATAGCATGCGTGCATCCTCGTGGTCACCAAACGGCACATATCTGGCGATCGCAGGCCATAATCCAACCGTCGAGGTCTGGAACCCTCTGGATTCTCGCATGGTGAGTTCCTATACCATTTCACAACTCGCTCCACTGCTCATGGGAATAAGGCATGTCAGATGGTCTGCATCAGGGAATTTGCTCGCTTGCGGGACCGATAATGGGATACTCCATGTCTGGGAAGCCCTCACGGGCAAGCCGAGGACCAACGGGCTCGGGCATAAGAAGAGAATTATTGATCTATCCTGGTCTCCGGATGAACAATATATTGTGTCGGCCAGTGCCGATAAAACCTGCAAAGTCTGGGAAGTCGCAAGCGGAACTTGCATCTTCACGTATCAAGGTCATACAGGCGAAGTTGAAACCGTTGGCTGGTCCCACAATGGACAATATATCGCATCAGGGAGCGCGGACAAATCAGTCCATATCTGGCAGCCACTTACAGGTAAGCTGGCTGCCAAATACGAAGGATACCATGGGAGTATCGAAAGCGTACTCTGGTCAGTAGATGGGACGACACTTGCCATCAGTACGCAAAATGAGGGAGTCGAAATCTGGCAGACTCCCTCCGCGTAAGGTAGAGAGCCGTACGTTCGCGTACGACTCTCCTTTTCAGTTTACCTGCTAGCAAAATCCCAACGATCCCCAGGTCTGAGGACCAACTTGACCATCAACTCCCAGACCATTCCACCACTGATAATCGCGTACCGCGTTATAGGTGTGGCTCCCGAAATCTCCATCTACCCTGAGCGGGTTAGACGAATCTTGCGAATACGGCCCAAAGTTATATGGCGAGTTTTCAAAGTAGAGAGGGTCAGAATAGTTCAGGTAGAGGTAATTGAGCTCTTCCTGTAATAAGGTCACATACGATCCCTTACTTCCGCTCTTGAGACTAGGAGGACAGCTTGCTGGCGCGGCGACTTTATGGGTCACACTCTGGTGCGCCACAGCAGCATGAGCAGTTGGTGCAGCAGAAGCGCCAAAGGTTAACGACATTGCTAAGAGAAGAGCACCCAGGACAAACATCATAAACTTTTTATGCATCGATCTTTTTCTCCTTAAAACTACTGATCGCACTGATAAGTAGCATCTAGCCAAACTAAATGACTGGAACACAGAGATACTATAACCAAAACCTAAATTGTCTGGAAGAACATTTCAGAGGCATTTACTGAACATTTTGAGAACATTTTCTTTCCCAGCAGTATTTTGACTGCCATCAGTAGCAATACCAGAAGATTTATATTTGAAAAAGGTCAGGCAGGGAAAAATTCCTGCCTGAATTCAATGAAGTAGAGCAGTTACCTGGAGAACGCGTTGATCAGCAGCAATGCAGCAGATTATCAATCTAGCGATAGACAACGCATCCATACTGCTCAAGCAGCAAGAGCGGAGATGATGAAGCGGGGATCTTATTCCAACGTAGATCAAGTTTTTCTAGCCTGATCAGTTCTCCAATGGCTGAAGGTACAGAGACAAACCAGTTGGCTCTCAGATCAAGAGACTGTAGCTTACCCATCTCGCGCAGCGACTCTGGCAGCACCATCAGCCGATTGTTCCTGAGATCCAGCACGGCAAGCTGTCTCAGGTCACCCAGAGAAGAGGGCAAGAACGTTAGCCAATTATTGGAGAGATGGAGTTCCTTCAGCTGCGCCAGCTGCCCGATGGTTACGGGGAGAGTCAGCAGCCGATTGTTCATCAGATGCAGCTCTTTGAGGCTGGTTAGATTGCCTAGAGATGCAGGCAGGGTGGCAAGTCGATTGTTATATGCACGCAGCTCGATCAGGCTTGACAGGTTCCCAATGCTCTCGGGCAACTCGGCCAGATTATTGTCGGTAATATTGAGATACCGTAGCTGGCTCAGGTGTTCAAAAAGCGACTCTGGTAGTGAGCTGAGAGGATTATCACCAAGGTAGAGAAAAAACGTCAGATTGGTGAGCTTCCCCAGGGACTCCGGTAGAGCGGTCAATTTATTATGAGCCAGATCCAGAGTGTGCAGTTCAGAAAAGTTCCCGATCGCCTCCGGCAAAGCAGCAAAATCATTTTCGGCCAGATTCAATACCTGAAGATTGGTCAGTTGCCAGAACGACTCAGGCAACTCAGTGAAGCTATTACCACCCAGACTAATATCTCTCAGTCTGGTCAGCTGACCAATGCCAGCAGGAAGAGCAGAGAGATTATTATTGTAGACGTGAAAGACTTCAAGGTTGGTGAGCTGGCACAGATTTTCTGGCAACACAGACAAAGGATTATTGCTCAGATACAGCTCTTTTAAATGAGTCAGATTACCAAGCGTGTCAGGAAGCTTCATCAAACAATTGCCAGTCAGATCCAATTCGCGCAGATTAGTTAACCGATCGATCGAAGCAGGAAAAGTCATCAACGCACCATAGCGAATCGACAACGCCACCACAGAATCATTCTCTACCAGAACATCGATACAATCATCCTCCAGATAGCTCGCATCTTGTCGCTGCTCAGGGGATATCTCTCTGGCCCTGAGCGAACTGCTTAGCCGAAAGGCCCGGCCAATGTCTTCCAACACACTCATTTCATGCTCGGGGATGCTCATACCATCAATCCTCATTTCCACTTTTTAAGCTCCTCTCAAGCATATTTTTACAGCTAAAAAAGTTAATGAAGGTAACAAATTAATCTCATCTTCCTTTATTATTATACAAAACGCTTAGGACTTCCCAATCACACAAATTCTTGCAATTACTCCCGATAATGCGAAATATCAGCATGGGACACAATTTGAAAATGCTTGTTTTCTACAATAACTTGACTTAGCGCCGTTGGATGCATATATGGTGGCTGCCAGAGATCAGCCAGCGGACGATGTTCAAAGTAGCTCATGATCGTCTTTACGGTAACACCATGCGCAACGATTAGAATAGTCTCACCTTCATGTTTTGCAATTAACGCATCAACAAAAGGTATGACCCTTTTTTGTAGATCGTAATAGGACTCACCTCCATTTTCGGGCACATATAAATGAGGCGTTTCCCAGAATGTGCTGTACGCAATTGAGTCGTATTGCCGAATCTCTTGCTCTAATTTTCCTTCCCACATGCCCATCGAGATCTCACGCAGGTCATCATAGCACATCACTTCACCCGACCTCTGGCCACGAATAATCTCCGCAGTCTTCCTGGCCCGGGAGCTTGAGCTCGCATAAATGCCTGCAAATTCGATATCCTCTAAAGCATCCCTCAACCAGCCCGCCTGCCGAATGCCCAGTTCCGTCAGCGGAGAGTCTTGATGCCCTTGCGTTCTTCCTTCAAGGTTCCATTGCGTCTGTCCGTGACGCGTAATGTAGAGCGTTGTTTTTCGCATATTTATATACCTTTCAAAAATAGCTCGCCAGATCCCATGGCACCCACATGACCTCAGATGCGCTCAGTGCGATAGCCACTTATCCACACGTAAATATAACCCATTGATATGCTAGCACACAAACACCCCGGATTCCCTGACAAGCGAACAGATTATTCAGGCAAGATACCTGAGCATTGATAACACAAATACTTCAATGAGGAATGATCCCTTATAATAAGAAAGAATGACATACCTGTACCTGTATACCAGATTGAAAAATGGTTCTTTTTTATCATGAAAGAAAGGCAATCATAACATTCATGAATATCTTTTCCCTCCAACCTCCAATCTCCTCCTTCTACTGGAACGGAAGCCTGAATATGTATCTTGATAAGCCAACTCTGGCCTATTGCGAGCGGGTAACCGTCGGATGTTATGGAGGTCATAGCGGTGCTGGCGCCGACAAAAATGAGGATGGAGCCCTTGTCTGGTTTGCCAACGATGGTTCCTGGGAGTTTGCTATGCTCCTGGATGGCCATACTTCAGCCGAGAGCGTCGAGCTCGTGATGGACGCGGTTGAGGCTGATGCTGCGTCGATAGCTATCCTACTTGAGCATCCTGTGAAAACCATGTTCACATCGCTGCATCAACATCTGCTCTCGATCTTTCGATCCGTCTCTTTCCGTGAGCAGCGCGAGCACATCCAGGGCGAAACATCTTGTCTGATCTGTGTGCGCAAGGCACAGTTCCTCTGGTGGTTCAATGTTGGGGATTGTGTCGTTTACCTGCTGCATCCTGAATTGGCACACCTGGGACAATTTGCACTGAATCAACGCGCTTTCTTCGAGTGGATCGGGCAGGTCAATACGTTTGATCTGGCTGTTCCGTGCTATAGCAGTGGGATGCGCGAGCTACGGCAGGGACATAATCAGATTGTGATGATCACAGATGGATTGCTTGAATGTGGTCAGAGCCTCTTTAAAGATCCTCAGAGAGTCTATGATACCTTTATGCAAGATACCAATGGACCAATGATCATGCAGCAAGCTCGTGTACTATCTGCGCTTCAGGAAGTTCAGCAGGAGCAAGGACGAGACAGCGCAACTGTGATTACCTGGGGCTTTGAAAATGCAGCTACTGCGGTGTTGCCATCTTCTTAACGACGCTCGCTCGTGATCGAACCTGGAGCGCCACAATTGAACTGTCTCGTACGAGGAACTGGACGTCATGTCCGAGGACACAACACTACTGAGCCAGATGGGTAGTACTGTTCCTATGCAGGATGATACGTGAATTGCGTTTCGTAATTGATATCTGTGTTGGTGACGTGAATGTCGTACCAGGCTGTAATATCCGTAGTCGCTCTCCAGGAGAAAGTGGAAGTATAGACGTCTGCGGGTACGGTGTTGGCCCTTGTTTGAGCGCTATATTGAAAACCTCCCGCCAGAACGGTGAGATCAAACGGTCCAGTATAGCCACCCGGATCTTGCGCAATGTGGCCATGTACCTCATAGGTACTGCATCCATCGGTTAAAAGTTCTACATAACCAACGGCAACACCATCAACGACAGCATTGGCTTTCTCAAGCGAGGTGGTAACACTTCCACAGGTGAGCGCATGAGCTGAAATCGGTGATGCCACAGCAGTCGTTGTGAGCCCGACGGTAAGCATAATTGCAAGCGCGATAAAAGGGCGAACCCACCAGCGTTGAATCATATGAGAGTCCTTTCTGTGTGATTCTCCGTCTTCAGAGAAACTTTTCTTCCTTCTTTAGCATTTCGTGTCCTGGCCCCAATCTCCTGATCGCCGCTCATTTTCCCTTCCATTTTAGCTAAGCAATGGGTGACAATACACATATCGCCATAGCTGTAACGAAGGGGGATGAATGCCTATGGATATCGAGCTAGCAATGAAATACCTCTGACATAATTTTATTATATCAGAACAAGCACTCTATAGCAGTAAAAACGTGTCAACAAATGATCACACAGCAGGTTATGATGCTATCTCGATCCGACTCAGGCTACTCTTACAACATATCCTCACGTCCTTTCTTCTTCCAGAGTGAGCAGGCCATATCCTGGCTGATCTGATCTATCATTACTTTTTGTAGGAGAGAAGCATATTCAGAACATTCATTTCATGTGAGATAAGCAAATGGTTATCTGAAAAGATCTTATGACGAATCTCTTTCAAATTAAAGCTACGAAAAGTAAGGTGGAAACGAAAGATAGCTTGAAAGTCCTTTGCAGCCAGATTCTGTACCACATCAATAATAATAGCATTTATCGGAACTTCCAGGCTGTTTTAATCAAGAGAGAATATCCTCTCACTTCGTTTAAAAACATGCTTTACTTGATACTACATCTTATATCAGGATTTTACAGCATCTTAGCAGATGAATCACTCCTTACTAACCACAAATTACTAGAGTACTTATCTCTACTATCTTCATCGTGGAGTTCAGGGCTCCCGTTATGATGAAAAGACGAAGAAAATGGGCACACAATCAAACAGAACCTAAAGCATCCCTCTCGCGCGTGACTGACCCCCATAGGCGCACGAACACCATGGACAAAATTTGCCAGCTTTTAGAAAGGGCCTTAAGGCTTTTGACTTCCTAAATCTAAGGCTCTCACACCTCCCTCTTAACTAATATTGACATAGTTAAATTAATTATGCTAACATCCATGTATTGCAGTAAATTATCTAGCAGTAGAGTAGGTAGTGAATTATTGAGTCACTCGGTCTGGAAAAAGATCAACACAAAAAGCCAGGCAATTTTGCATGAACATTCTTTTATATATTTATCTGAAATCGCTAATTAAGAAGTTTTCTAAAAGTAGAAAGGCATGTATATGAATGAAAACCGTGTATATCCAGGGGTGCATAGATTAGTCAATCTAAAAGGTTTTTCTCGTGAAGAAAGTGTGATTGTAAACAAGATAAGCAAGGAATGGTATGTGACAAATGGAGGAGAAGAAATAAACATTGGAGGAAGCTATTATAGATACATCCTTATTAAACCAACAAATATATATCAAGAAATGTTTAATTTAGAGAGAGAAATAATTGTTATTTTCAACCGGTATGAGAATTTTGAGCCCAGAACTCTTGAAGTTTTCGATCATATCATGAAAAAACATTCATCATTAAGATTAGACAAAATTTGTAGTCTTATCATAA
Organism: Dictyobacter sp. Z7_2; assembly: GCF_057551105.1. NCBI lineage: Bacteria > Bacillati > Chloroflexota > Ktedonobacteria > Ktedonobacterales > Dictyobacteraceae > Dictyobacter > Dictyobacter sp. Z7_2. The sequence continues at coordinate 4,455,595 of NZ_BAAJPE010000002.1, read as the reverse complement.
GTAAAGATAATTCTACAGGGATAAAAATCAATGATTATCTCAGAAGCAATCTTGAATCACAAATATTAGTACCGTTTACATATAATGAGCTGCATTCTACATATGATAATTTTTTTATGCGCAATAGATTTAAAAGTTGTTTTTACTCAAGAGATTTATTTGCATTCCAAGCGCCCTTGAGAAAAGATATATACTTCTTTGGGAGAAATGATATCATTCATTCTCTTGTAAATAGACAAAAATCCAACGAAAATTCTGGACTTTTCGGTTTACGCAAGACAGGAAAAACATCAGTTATATATGGTATTGAAAGAACATTAACACAGACAGAGGGAAAGGCACTTAGAATTGATTGCCAAAATCCTGCATTTCATCGTCGTCGCTGGAATAAAGCCCTCTACTATATCATTAATCTATTTAATAACGATTATAAACTCAATATTAATATTGCGAAAGAGGAAAATTATACAGAGGAGGATGCTTCTATCATATTTGAAAGGGAAATATTAAAAATTTATCATGCTCTTGGAAATAGAAGCATCTTATTAATATTCGATGAAATAGAAAATATTACGTTCAATATATCCCCCACAAAACATTGGGCTGATGAGTTCGATTTTGTTTTCTTCTGGCAAACCTTACGTTCTATCTTCCAAAAACTTGATATCTTTTCATATTTGATAGTAGGAACAAATGCCATGTGTGTGGAAGTAGCAAGCATCAAAGGAAAAGATAATCCCATTTTCAATCAGGTACCTCTCGAATACATTTCAAACTTTGATGTCCCTCAAACGAGAGAAATGGTTAGAAAACTTGGAAGATTGATGGGGCTAAAATTTGATGAAATTATCTATGGCAAGTTAACAGAAGATTTTGGAGGTCACCCATTTCTTATCCGTCAGGTTTGCAGTGTTATCAATAGCCTATGTGATTCAGAACGACCTTTCACCGTAGATAAAGCATTATATGAGAAGGCAAAAAATGTTTTCAACCAGAAAAACAGTACTTATATAGAAATGATCTTAAATGTCTTAAACGATTTTTACCAGGATGAATATTCTATGCTAGAATATTTAGCAATAGGAGATATAACAACTTTTAATGACTTCGCAAATCTATCTCATTATTATACTAACCACTTACTAGAATATGGAATTATTGAAAAACCAGGTGATACATATAACTTTAAAATTGAGTCAGTAAGAGAATATCTTTTGAAAAAGAACAAATACAAGAAATTAAATATGTCACAAGAAGAAATTATTAAGGAAATTTCTGCAAGAAGAAATGCATTAGAACCAAAGTTAAGATTAATTGTTAGAAACCAGCTTCGAGCCAATCAAAGTAAACCACTGGCAAAAGATAGCGTCCTAGATATTATGGGTGGGAAAAGAAAAATGGAGCTAGCTCATCTCTCTTATGAAGACCTATTTAATCCAAATAAATCAAAAATATATTTTAATGACCTTAGACAGATTATCATAAAATATTGGGATCTCTTTAAAAATATATTCTCACAAGATAGGAATGCTTTTGATAAGAAAATGCAGTTTATTAATGATCTTAGAGCAGATGCACATGCTAAAAAAGTTTCAAAAGATGAAATGGAGTATTTTAGATTGTGTATTGGAGATATCGAAAAACAAATAGAAGATTTTTCATGATCAATAGATAAAAATTATGCCTGAACAAATAGTAAGTATAACAAAGTAATGAATATAACCAATCTTGGCAACGAGGCACCGATAAATGAGAAATCTCCAGGACTACCTACTTCAAATAATGACAAAATTAATGTGATCGTCAATGAAACTCTTTCAGGTCGAGTTGCCATCAACGATCACAGTGTTACCCTTTCACAACAATGGGCTTCAGACGTGCCACCAGTTGCGCCAATCCGGCATTGTGAACCACGTTAACGACTTGCAGCGCGTCTTTCGATGCTTGGACACCTGTAAACAACGGCGAATACATAATCTTGATTTCCGGCTGGATACTCTCCATGAGTTCCCGTAAGCGAATAGGCGATTCCTGGAGGAAACGGTTCAATTCGTCCCGGTGGATATAAGCTTGCATGAAATTGTGCGTTTCGGCCTTCAGTTCACCGCGTCCTATCGCATCATGGATGTCCTGGTGATTACTGATTCCCACTGTGGCCGTGAGCCTATACACAGTAAACCATTCGTCATCATACTTCGCCAGCCTGGAAACCTGCCTTTCCCTCGTGAAGAAACGCGCAATTTCATCGCGGTGGATGATCGTGTGCGGTATGGCTTTCTGTTCGGCCTTCAGCCTGCCCGCATTGATGGCGGAGCGGAGCGTACCCTCATGGATGTCTGTGAGCTTAGATACTTCGGAAACCGTAAGCCATGCCTTCCGGGTTTTAATCTCCGGCCATTCAGGGCGTATGGTGGTATCCCGGCTGGCATACACACTGACACCCAATACCTCCAGGGCGTTCCGCTTTTCCTGGAAACTGGCCTCGTGGTACCGGCCCCGCATCGTGTTCAGGAAATCAAGGAACCCCATGACGCTCTTTTGGTAGGCAGCAGAGAGCTTCACCACGTCCTTGGAATGCGCGAACTCTTCCTCGCATTTGTGGAGCTGCTGCTCCTTCTGGGTGACATCCTGGTTAATTAGTTTGTAATAATAGCTGCCTTCCGGATGCTTATTGCGCTCCTCCAGAGCAAACGCAAGCTCCTGCCGCAAGCCGTCGAGCATCTCCCTTCCCCGTGTGTCTTCCAGAAGGTCCTGGAGGGATTGCTCAATACTGTCCCGAATGACATCCTGAATAAGCTCCAGGCGCTCGAATACCCGACAGCAATCCTCCCATACCACCGGATCAAGGTATTCCGTCCTGATACGCTGGATATGGGGTTCCCGTGGCGTATCATAAATGCTCATGTGCTTGTTGCAGCGGTACATGGGTATGCCTTTTTCCGTGACGCTCTGCATCCGGTTGCCGCACATCTCGCAAAAGACATGGCTTGCCAGCAGGTAGCGTTCTACATCCTTGGGGCAATAGCTTTTGGTTTCCTGGTTCGTCGCCAGTTTGCGTTGTGCCTGCTCGAACATTTCCTGAGAGACAATGGGAGGCATGGCCCCCGGAAGGACTTTCCGATCAGGGTGCACGATGCCCTTGATGGTTCCATCTTCCTGCAACACCTTTTTCTTCTTGCAGATAACCAGCGTACCGATATTGACGACATCGCGCAGGTAGTTGCTAACGGTTCCAATCGGCCACGGGCGAAGCTTTTTCGGCTTTTCCTCTTCGGCTTCTCCCTCTTCCTCTTCCTCTTCCTGCATAAACCGCGCATCCCTGGGACAGGGTATGCCATCCATCGAGAGCTTATGGCCAATCTGCCGTATGCTCATGTCCAATTCAACAAACATTTCAAAGATGGAGCGCCGGACAGCGGCTTCCTCCACGTTCAGCACAAAGAATGTCTTCTCCTTGTCACCCCATTGCCAGCCGTAAGGCGGGGTCGAGGTCGCCATCGGCAAGCCAAGCTCATGGCGCTTCTGCCAATGGCGGTTTGCGTATTCGAGAATTTTCTCACGCTCAGACTCGGCGCTCCAGGCGAGGATGGAACGGATGAGCTTGCCAGACAGGCTGTTGTCGATATTTTCGCTGACACTCACAATTTCGCCGCCCACACTTTCGATTTCCTCGAAAATCATCGCGGAATGCACGAAGTTGCGCGAGAATCGGCGCAAATCCCAGACAATAATCACGTCTGCCAGACCGTCACGTACCATCTGACGGGCCAGGGTAAGCTGTTCGCGGTGCGAGTAATGGATAAAGCCGCTTTTAGCTTCCTTCAGCATCAGCAAGATTTCTATGCCGTGCAACTCGGCATATTGCCTGCATTTTTCTTCCTGGTATTCCAGGCTTTCCCCATCATGTTCCTGCTTATCGGTGCTGACGCGGCAGTAAATAACGGCACGCAACACTCCTTCGATTCTGCCATGCGCTTGCTGCTTCTGGTGGGAGGGCAATTCCTTCACCTATCCTTCCTTATTAAGGAGAATAATCCTCCATACATTATAATATTTATCTCATACAAAGGGGCAGGAGAGTAGCAACCACGGTTTTTTTGCATATTCCTGTCTCTGGTTCCCTATATCTGCCCATGTAAGGGTAACTATACCATATTTCTCCCAAACTTTCCATGATATTCCTTATAAGTCAGGTGGTTGCATTGACATTCCCATAAGGGCATGGCATACTTGGAGAGGAATGAATCTATTATTTTTTGAGGTGCTTAATCTATGATGACCATAGAAGATTATCGGGTTAAGCTTGGATGGACAAAAGCGAGGCTAGCCAGGGAAGCGGGGATTGACCCAGGGACTTTGGCCGATGCCATTACGGGGAAACGAATTTACAAAGCGACCGCAGGAAAAATCGCCAATGCTCTCTCCAAAGCGTTAGGGCAGGAGATTACCTATAAGGATATTGCGGGACTCAATCTTGCTGACTGACATCCAAGTTTAATTCAAGGAGGTGATTCCAAGAAACGCTTGAGACGAGCCCAAGCGTTCCCCAGAGACTCTCAACAGGCCGGAAGGAAGCTGTGTACACCCTGAGAAAGTTCCACAGCCCAACCACCATCCCGATTCTTTGTAACTGTTTACACAGTGGCGGTAAAAGACACTGCGTTAGGAGGTTTTTGCTACTAGGACGGGCTAAACGCCTAGTGGTAGTGTACCACGAATGGGCTTTGCCTGTCGATTCGCCAGGGAGGTAAACCCATGAGAGGCCCGATAATTGTTTTCCTGGAACCGCTATAAGTACCTGGTACTGCCTACAGGGTTACGTGGTACTCTCTCAAACCCCGGTACTGTTTCCGCTGAAGCAGTACCGTTTCAGGTATAGGAGAACCGGGTATCCTACGTTACCCTTTAACTACAATCACCGGTTTTAGCCGTGCAACCAGTTGCGCGAGGCCTGCGTTATGAACGACCCCCACGATTTTTTGTGCGTCTTTGTAAGCAGCAGGCGCTTCCTCGGTCAATAAATTTTTGCTATGGACGCGGATCGTCACGCCCTTCTTCTCCAACTGCTCCAGGAGCTGCTGGCTCCCGATCGACTTCTTGGCGGCGGTGCGACTCATGCGACGGCCCGCGCCATGGCAGCAGGAGCCGAAGCTCTCATCCATAGAGCCCTGAGCGCCGACGAGCATAAATGAATAGCGTCCCATGTCGCCGGGGATCAGGACAGGCTGTCCGACAGCGCGATACTTCTCCGGGAGCGCTGGATGTCCGGCTGGGAAGGCGCGGGTGGCTCCTTTGCGATGGATACAGAGTCGCTTCATTTCTCCATCGACGACATACTCCTCAATCTTGGCGATGTTGTGACAAACATCATAGACCAGAGGCATCTCTTTGGCGCGTGCCTGACGTCCGAAGACGCTCTGGAACGCCTGACGCACGCCATCCATCAAGAGCTGGCGATTAGCCCAGGCAAAGTTGGCTCCGCAGGCCATGGCGCCAAGATAAGCCTGTCCTTCGGGCGACTGGATTGGCAGGCAGGCGAGCTGACGATCAACGAGATTGAAGCCGAATTCCTGCTGCTTGGCTTCCGCTATCTTGACATAATCTTCCGCTATCTGATGTCCGAATCCGCGTGAGCCGCAGTGGATGGATACAACGACCTGTCCTTTGCGATTGATGCCCATAGCTTCGGCAGCGACTTCGTCATAGATGTGATCGACAACCTGGACTTCGCAGAAATGATTGCCTGATCCAAGGCTGCCAAGCTGCTTCTTCCCTCTCTGGAGGGCGTGCGAGCTGACAAAATCTGGATTGGCTCCGGCGAGACAACCATGCTCCTCGGTAACTTCGAGGTCTTCGGGCAGGCCATAGCCCTCCTCAATCGCCCAGGCGGAGCCTCGTGTGACTACTTGCTGCATCTCGGCGTTGCTGAGCGGACGCATGCCATCGCCTCCGACACCGGATGGGAGCATCTTGAACAGCTCGTCGGCCAGGCGATCGACGCTACCTTTGATCTGGTCACGGACAAGATTGGTTGCCAGCAAGCGGACTCCACAGTTGATGTCAAAGCCGATACCTCCCGGCGAGATAACTCCAGTTTCGGCATCGGTCGCCGCCACGCCTCCGACCGGGAAGCCGTAGCCCCAGTGGATGTCAGGCATACCGAGCGAGTGTCCAACGATGCCCGGCAGGGTTGCGACGTTAGCGACCTGCTGTAAGGCGTTATCGTTGAGGATCTGTTCGATCAGTTCGTTGTCGGCATAGATCAGGCCGGGCACGTTCATAGCTTCATTGTAGCTCTGTGGGATGCGCCAACGATTCTCGTCGACGCGCTCTAGTGGGATCTTATTGCCCAAGATGGGTCTCCTTCATCAACTCAAAGAGTATGTATATAAGAAATGACGCGCTGCTGCGGTGGATGTGGTGTTCGTTTGGATACGTTGCGCAGCGCTTTTTGACGTCTCATGCGATCAACTGGACATCGCACGGTGACGTACGAGGTTACAGGTCGAGGATAAGTCGGGCTTGATAGCCTTCGTCGAGCCTGGAGATGGCGGCTTCGTGCCAGGTGACGGCTTTGACAGCGCTACTCAAGTCGTGCCGTTGCCGATCATAGACCTCTCCATAAGCTCGACCAATCAGATGCGTATCCGTCCGGATCGCAATCTCGAAGGTGCGAAAGAGGAGATATTCGGTATCGAAGAGAAAAATCAGTTCGTTGAGCCAGGAGATCAGAAGTGCTAAGGTGTCATGGCCCTCAACGTCGATTTCGCGACTGGTAACGCAGTCGATCTGCTCTGGCGCGACCATGACGCTCTCAACACCTTGTGCGGCGGCGATAAAGAGTTCGTCAAGGGTGCGCCCAAATGACTGGATACCTATGTCCGCGGTATGCTCGAATACTTCATAAGGCTTTCGCATCATCTTGCTGCTGGTCGGGTCATCGGCGGGCTGTCTACACGAGATCGATAAGACGATTTGCTATCAAGACTGACAGTCGTAAAATGTGAAGACATAATGTACCCTCCCTTTCCTTATATTGAAGCAATTAATTATCACTATTTCAGACTACCTAATATATTGCGATTTGTCAAGCTAAAAATTGAGCAAATTTAGCTAATATGCTGCTCGGCGCTGGAATTGGATAGTTGATAGACGAATCCACTCCCACCCAGATAGATGCCACCGTCAACATTGATGCACTTCCCATCGGCATACACATAAGGTTGCACAACTTTTCTGGCTGGTCCACCGATAACGGCCGAGATGGGAGAATGTCCGTGAATGATAACGTCGCCGCCGAAGATCTGGGTGAAGCGCTCAACAAATTCGTGTCCGCCGTAATGATGCATAAAGACACCGCGCATCGCGAAGCTCTCGATCAACTCTTCCCAGGCCAGCGTGTTGCTGTGCTTGAGGAGCGTCCTAAAGGTCTCGTTGACTTCGGCAATGGAGCGACCATAGCGCGTGTAAAATGTGGCATCCGCATGAATCAGGAGCGCATTCTCTACCAGAACCATCGCCGGCCGTTCCTTCAGCCAGTCAATATGCTCCTCGCGCAGCCTGGCCAGATCTTTTTTGACACCTCCATTATGACGCCATTTGGTGACAAAGGAGCTGCTCACGTTGGTCGAGCGTCGGCCAAACTGATACGCGGACAGCATCAAAAGCTCGTGATTGCCAAGCAGACTATCAACCGAGCCGCCAACCGCTCCAGCCTCACGCTGTAAAGCCATCACAAAATCCAGCACAGCCACACTATCGGGTCCACGATCGACCAGATCGCCCAGAAACCAGAGTGTCGCCGAACCTCCAATCCAATGGTGATCCTTATCAATCAAGCGAGCCTCACGCAAAATCTTGTGAAGCGCACGCAGATATCCATGAATATCACCAATGACATAAATAGGAGCAACCATAAAAAAACTTCCTTCTAAACATTAACATGCGACGTATGAGCAAGGATGATACATGAGAGCAACATCCTGGCGATATTATATTTGACGTAGTACACCCACCTGCGATGATTTTTTGTTTTGCATCACGCGGCAAAACACCTCGAATCTTTCCCAGCGGAGCACCACACAGCAAGTAGATAAAACCGTACGACTGCTTATGTCACGTGCACAAGCCCTCTATTAGACGCACATCGCGATCACGTCTCAAAAGTCGTGCACCGCCCCCGACACCTATGAGCGGGACTACACAAGGAATTATCCAGATAAAGCTTTTCTCTATTATAGGAAAATAGCATGTGATGTACAACAACACAAGAAATACGAGTGGCAGAAATTGAGGAGATGTTTTAAAGACGTGGAAAAGTGTGCAAGATTGTAATTAGCATGCAGGAAAGTGATGGCATGTAAAAACATATAGACATAGGTGAAAGTGTATGTTATAATCGTCGCATATCATAGCTCAACAACAGGAGGAGTGGGGTGGGAGATTATCTCACCGTTCGCGAGATCGCTCAAGATCTTAATGTGACGGTCGATACAATACGCCGTTGGCTGCGAGCAGGCAAGCTCAAAGGCACTCCGCTGGGACGGGCCGGCTACCGCATCCACAAAAACGACTTCCAGTTGTTTATGTGCCACGGATTATCGCCTCAACGCTCAAAACGCAACCCATCATCACAGGCGGCGAGCCAGGCAGCCCAGATGGAAACGATGCAGCCCTTTGTCGCTCTGGTTGAGAACAGCTCGGACATGATCGCTATGACCTCCATGCAATGCCAGACCGTCTACATAAATCAGGCTGGCTGTAAGCTATGCGGCATCGCCGATAACCAGGAAGCACAGACAACATCGCTCCTGACATATGTACCTGAAGAAAAGCGTCCTTTTTTCCAGGAGATTATCTTCCCCGAAGTGAAAAAGAATGGACGTTGGGAGGGTGATTTCGCTTTATGCAATCACCAGACAGGCACTATAATCGATGTCCAGCTGACAGCATTTCTGGTTGTACATCCACAGACACAGCTTCCGCAATATATGGCGATCGTCGCCAGAGATATCCACGAGCAGAAAGAGCTTGAGCGACGCAAGGATGCCTTTACCAGTATGGCAAGTCATGAGCTGCGCGGTCCATTGACCACCATTCAAGCTAATCTTCAACTGGCGGAACGACGGGTCAAAAGCATCCTGCAAGCCAGTCAGGACGAGCCATCCGAGGTGGTCCAGAAAGCCACCGATGACGCCCTCCACATGCTTGATCGCGCCCGCCGTCAGACCAAAGTCATGAACCGCCTGATCGGTGATCTGCTGGACAGTACCCGCATCCAGGCCAACAAACTTAACCTGGCGCTCGCCGAGTACGATCTCATCGCGATCATACGCAACGCTATCAGCGATCAGCTCGAACTCACGCCCCAACGCAACATCAGCCTCGCGCCCCTCCCAGACGAGCAGGAGATCATTATCCTCGCCGACAAAGACCGCCTCGGGCAAGTCATCAGCAACTATCTCAGCAACGCCCTCAAATACTCAGCCTCCGACCGGGAAGTCGTCGTCGGCCTGAACAGGGATGGCGACTACGTACGTGTCTGGGTACGCGATCACGGTCCAGGACTCAGCGTTGAACAGCAAAAGCATATCTGGGAGCGCTACTATCAGGCCAAAGACGTCGTCCTACATCACAGCGGCGGCATCGGATTGGGGCTGGGACTCTATATCTGCAAAACGCTGATCAATCGTCACGGCGGCGAGGTCGGCATCGAAAGCCAGAAAGGGAGCGGCTCAACATTCTGGTTCCGGCTCCCTCTCGCCAACACCTTGTACAGCTGATAGCCATCCAGCTCGCTAATTGACACATCCCGAGCCGTAAAAGACCAGATGCACGGTTTTATGTGGATTACTGATACACTTGATAAGGATATTCAGATTGACAAGACCAAACTTCCACCACGGCGTGCTATAGTCAAAGGAGATTGAGTGGCCCGCACGAATATTCCGATTCAGATAGATCGTGCTGCCAAAATCTTGTACCTGGACAGAATAGATGTCATGATCTTGTGGATCAATAATCCTCCCCGTGCCATGAATAGCATAGATCAAAATACTGGCGAACTGTTTTTCTAACGTTCCCTGAGACAGCAACACCGTGCGTTTTCCAGAGCGGCAAAAACCCAGAGGATGCTGTATTCCAGGCCCATCGACGGCTGGCGTGTCAGTAACTGGCACGTCGGCGACTGGTACGTCGGCAGCATGTACAGAGGCAGTATAGTTCCCCAGGCAGGAAAGACACACCATTAATAACAGCAAGCTACAAACCAGAGATTGAAGAAAGCGTTTCATGAAGTCTCACTCCTATTACATATTCAAAGGTCATCACACCAATGTAGCATTGGAGATGTATATCCCAATGGGGTGACACGCCCACCGACGTAGCGCCGTGGTCTTGCGCCCGGCGGACTCGTGACGTACGTAACGTTCGCTTTTGTCGCCCAATGCTGAAATCCGCCATCCACCATCATACAGAGACAGTTCTACGCGTAATCCTTACCCGAACGGACCTGATGTTGAACGTTTACGTGCGTGAACTGGCCGCCGGGCGCAAGACCACGGCGCTACGTTGGCGAGCATTCGTGCCTGGAGCGAACGGGGTTTCCTGGCTGGTCGGACCACATTGTTTGGGTCACATTGTTATGATCCTTGGCAGAGCATTACACATTTATCATGCAAAAAGTACCAATGCGAAATATGCACTATTGCTCTAGAGCTGAACTATCCAACACGCACCATTGCAGGCAAGTTGTGCACCATCCGCGCGCCGTCTGCTCCTGTCTCTCGATGTGTGCAAAGCGTTGCGCGCATTTGCAGATGTATCCATGCTGCCGAGCCGGATTCCCATAGACAAGGGTGTGGGACGGCACATCTCTGGTGACCACTGAGCCGGCGCCGATAAGGGCAAATGAGCCGATTGTGACGCCACAGACGATCACCGCATTAGCTCCCAGGGATGCTCCATAGTCCACGAACGTCGGGGAAACATGCCAATCGCTCGCCTCCTGCCGCCGGCCATCAGGAGTAATGGCACGAGGAAATTGATCATTGGTGAAGCAAACGTGCGGACCGATAAAAACGCCGTCAGCGATGGTGACTCCTTCAAACAGCGAGACATAGTTTTGAATCTTGACTCTCGAACCGATACGCACGCGTGTGTCGAGATAGACGCCGTTGCCAATCGTGCATTCTGATCCGATACTGACACCGCTACGCACATGCACATAACGCCAGATGAGTGTTCTGGCACCAATCAAAACGTCGGATTCGATCTCAGCGGTTGGATGAATAGTGCAGCCAGGATAGATCATCACTTTTCCCCACCTCCTCACGCAGAAGTAGAACCTTTATCTTTCCAAAAGCATAGATAGCGCCAAAATCACCTGAGATACATGTAGTATACCAATATGAAAAAATCTACCTTTCCTAGATAAATATATATAGAGCATTTTTTGTATCAAGTATAATAGAAATGTAGCCCATTATTTTCGATATATATATTGGACGAAAAAACAGGATGGATCTTGATTTGCCAATTTGATTAGAGGAATACTGTTATGATTCCTATTGCATATCCCCTCCTGGGCGCTGAGGAGAATGAGGCTGTGCTGCAAGTATTGGCGTCGGGACAACTCGCTCAGGGAAAAAATGTGATCCAATTTGAGCACGATTTTGCCAGGTTCTGCCAGGTCGAGGATGCTGTTGCCGTCTCCTCAGGGACAGCCGCCTTATATCTGGCCTTGCTCGCCCACGATATTGGCCCCGGCGACGAAGTCATCACCACGGCCTTTAGCTTCGCGGCGACGGCAAATGTCATACTCATGGTTGGGGCCACTCCTGTCTTCGTCGATATAGACGACACATATAATCTCAACCCGTATCTGGTCGCTCAGGCGCTTACCTGGAGGACCAAAGCGATCCTTCCTGTCCACCTGTATGGAAATCCTTGTGCCATCAATCATTTAGCGCAGATCGCAGAAGACTATCATCTGGCATTGATAGAAGATGCCTGTCAGGCACATGGCGCCACCGTCTATGGCAAGCCGGTTGGAGGATTTGGCACCGGCTGCTTTTCTTTTTACGCCACCAAAAATATGACGACTGGCGAGGGAGGCATGGTCACGACCGGCAATCCCAAAATTGCTGAGCGTATCCGCCTGCTGCGCAATCAAGGGCAAAGCACCCGTTATCACCAGATAGCTCTGGGCTACAACTTACGCATGACCGATATCCAGGGAGCCATTGGCATCGTGCAGCTCCAGCGCCTGGAAACGATGACGCAACGACGTATCGCTAACGCGACACTTTTGACCCGCCAGCTCCGCACAGCCATCCAGACGCCAGTAGCGCATCCGGAACATCGCCACGTCTACCATCAATACACCATCCGCGTGGCGCACAAGCGCAATGCATGGATAAAATCTCTCCAGGAGCAGGGCATAGAGAGCAGCATTCATTATCCGGTGCCCATTCATCAGCAGCCGTTCTACCAGGAGCATCCAGAAAAATACCGCTGCTTCTCTGGTCAGGACCCAGCATCCGATGATCCGATCCACGCAGGCGCACAACTACCGATCACGGAAGAGGCGGCGCAACAAGTGCTGTCGTTGCCTGTACACCCCGCCCTGAGCACAGAAGATGTGATGACTATTGCAAAGGAGGTCCTCAAGTTATGCCGTTAAAGATCGCGGTTGTCGGTGCCGGCACAATGGGGATGAATCATCTGCGCGTTCTCTCCGACTTTGGGGCCGAGCATGTACAGCTTGTGGGGATTGCGGAGGAAGCAAAGCTCATCTTACAGACAGCGATGAGCCGCTTCCATGTGGCGGGCTATCAGAATTATCGCTCCATGATCGCCGCTACGCATCCCGATCTTGTCGCCGTTGTGGTCCCCACAAACTTGCATTTTGAGGTGGCCTCATACATCTTGAATCAGGGCATCCACGTCCTGATCGAAAAGCCTATAACCACGACCGTTGAGGAAGCCGCAAGCCTGATCCGACTCGCGCACCTGCGCAATGTCAGGATCGCCGTAGGACACATTGAACGCTTTAATCCCGCCATTATTGAACTGAAACGCCAATTGGTAGCCGGAAAGCTCGGCACTTTATTTCAGATGCATGCGCGACGGCTGGGACCGTTTCCACCACGTATCCGCGATGTGGGCGTGATACTGGATCTGGCAACGCATGATGTTGACATTATGCGCTATTTGACCAATGCTGAGATCACACATATCCATGCCGAGACGCAACGCCACATCCATGGCACGTGCGAAGACCTACTGCTGGGCGTGCTACGTTTTGCGGATGATACGATTGGCGTCCTGGATGTCAATTGGCTGACTCCGACAAAGATACGTGAAATTACGGTGACCGGCGAGAAGGGGATGTTTTGTGTAAACTATCTCACACAAGACATCTCTTTCTACGAAAACGACTATACGTCAATCTCCTGGGACGCGTTACGCTCCCTCAAGGGCGTGAGCGAGGGGACAATGACACGCTTTAAAGTGCAGAAAGCGGAACCACTCCGCCTCGAATATGAAGATGTTATAGCAGCGCTCCACAACAATACGGCGCCAACGGTGACAGGTGAGGATGGCCTGAAGACGTTGATGATTGCTCATCGCTTGCTTGCAGCGGCATCTGAGAGTGCAGCGATGAGAGGAAACGAGGTACAGTATGCTCAAAACGCTATCTAGCTTCTCCTCGCCGCCCACGGTCGCGGTCATTGGCCTGGGAAAAATTGGTCTGCCGCTTGCGGTGCAGTACGCCAGACATGGATGCCGGGTCATCGGTTGCGATAGTAATAGTCAGGTTGTCGATAGTTTGAATGCAGGACGCTCACACATCCAGGAAGAGCCCGAACTGGCAACAGAGGTACCTCGTCTGGTGCGCGAAAGATTGCTCTCGGCAACCACGTCAACCCAGGCAGCGGTACGTCAGGCACAGGTTGTGGTGATTATAGTTCCCGTCGCGATTAATCAAGAGCATCAGGCCGATACGCAGCTGATCGATGACGCCACCAGAGCGATCGCAACCGGTTTGCAAGCGGGTACGCTGGTTATCTATGAAACGACCTTGCCGATTGGTATGACCTCCCAACACTTTCGCCCGTTACTTGAAGCGATCTCGCAGCTACGCGCAGGCAAGGACTTTTACCTCGCCTATGGTCCCGAGCGCGTCTCGTCAGGGAGTATTTTTTATGACCTGCGCACCTATCCCAAAGTGGTCGGCGGCATCGATGAGGAGAGTACAGCACGCGCCTGCGCTTTTTATCGCCTGGTGCTTGAGGCTAAGGTTATCTCTATGGCGTCGACGGATGAGGCCGAGTTTGTCAAATTGATTGAGACGACGTATCGAGATGTGAATATCGCTCTGGCCAACGAGTACGCCTGCTATGCCGATAGCCATCAGCTCAACGTCTATACAGCCATTGCGGCCGCCAACACGCAGCCCTTCTCCCATATCCATACACCGGGCGTGGGCGTGGGAGGGCATTGTATTCCAGTGTATCCATATTTTCTCTTCTCAAATCCCTGCGACCAGCCTGCGCCGTCCAGCACGCCTCAAGCGCTGATGCTGCCACGTCAGGCACGACAGATGAACGATAGCATGGCAGAATATGCAGTACAGCGTCTGGAGAAAGCCGTCGGTCGACTCTATCAGCGATCCATCTTACTGCTGGGCGTAGCCTATCGAGGCGACGTGCGCGAGGTCGCATTTAGCAGCGCGAAGTTATTACAGGATGCCCTACTACGTCGCGGAGCAGTTGTCTATGCCGATGACGCCTATTTCGACACAGAAGAGTTGTCTCGGCTCGGCTATACAACGCTACCAGCGAGCGACGAAAAGGACATCACAGCCATCATACTGCAATGCAATCATCGCGCCTACCAGAGTTTCAATTTTGCTCGCTTTGTTGGCTGTAAGGCCGTGCTCGACGGACGCCACGTCTTGCGACGCGCAGAGATTGAAGCTCTGAATATGCAGTATCTTGCCATTGGTGATGGGCAGGAGACCACTACACAGCCATATCAAAAGTCATCTCACCGATGTCACATCGGAGACGTGCATCCCAATGGAATGACATGCCCACCGACGTAGCGGCGCGGCTCCGCCGTGCTGTCTGTGACTCGTACAATCACGCTCCTCATGATGCTCCATTGAGACATCTTTCTCGTCGGCGTTGCTTTCAGCGACACATGGGACGTTTTCATGCGTCGAGTGACAGCACGGCGGAGCCGCGCCGCTACGTCGGCGAACATTGGCACCTGGTGCAAAGAGTTGGTCGGGCCACGGTACTGATGGTCTTTGTAGGTAATAGATAGGATAGGTGGAGGAGGAAGAGGTACATAATATGCCACATATTTTATTCGTTACCCCTTATTATCCACCTGAAATAACGCCGCCGGCGATGCGTATCCATGAACTGGCGCAGGGACTACTCGCATTGGGGCATCAAGTGACGGTGCTGACGACGTTCCCCAATTTCCCTTCCGGAATTATCCCGCAGGAGTACCGAGGACATCGACGCCTGCACGAGCAGAAGGACGGTATCCAGATCGTACGTGTCTGGAGCTATACCAGTCCAAATCGAGGATTTCTACTGCGTATCCTGTCGCAGCTTTCGTTTGGATGCGTCGCGCCCCTGCTAGGTGGAAACGCGATCAGACAACCCGATGTGATCGTTGTTGAGTCACCACCACTTTTCAACGCGATCGCAGGACGTCTGCTGGCAGGCTGGAAACATTGTCCCTTTATTTTTACGGTGGCCGATCTCTGGCCGGAGGTGGCTGTCCAGATGGGGATGCTGCGCAATCGCCATCTGATCCGGCTGGCCACCTGGCTTGAATGGTCAACCTATCGGCGAGCAGCACGCGTCTGGGTGGTCACGGCGGGACTGCGTGATATCCTTGTCAGCCGTGGCCTGCCGCTCGCAAAGATTATGTTTGTCACCAACGGGGTCGATTGTAACAAATTTTATCCCACATCGCAGGCGCTCGCTCGCACAACGCTAGGATGGGATCAGCATTTTACGGTGCTGTATGCGGGCAGCCATGGTCCTTCGCATGGCTTAGGCGCGATCCTCGCTGCGGCCGAGATCCTGCTCACCTATGGAGATATCCAGATCGTCCTGGTAGGCGATGGCGCGCAGAAAGTTGCTCTGATGGCTGAAGCGGGTAGACGTGGATTGCACAATCTCACCTTTCTCGATCCGCAACCATATGAGCGGATACCTCTCCTGCTGGCCGCCAGCGATGCATGTCTTGCAACCGCCAGTAAAGCCATCCTTTTCCAGGGCGTGCTCCCCGTAAAGATGTATGAAGCGATGGCCTGTGCACGTCCAATCATCCTGGCGGTAGACGGCGAGGCATGTCAGATTGCCATCCAGCAAGCCAATGCAGCCATCTATGCGGAGCCCGAGAATCCCATCGCCATCGCTCAGGCAATCCTGTACTTGCGAGACCATCCGCTGGAAGCGCAGACCCTTGGACAACATGGGCGCGCCTTTGTGGAGCAGCATTTTGATCGCCAACAGCTCACAAAAAACTTTCATCAGCATATCATGGCACTCTTAAAACGACAGAGCACGATCATCACAGACACAGAGGGCAGCGACAACCCGGATTTCAAAGTAGCATCGGACGCTGACGTGCTTGATCGTACGCCAGCGTTGCTCACCGCAATCCAGCCGTCTCGTACGATGAACTGGACATCGTACGCAAGCGTCCGACGCTACTTTTGGCATGCACCGACAATTCGGAAGACCACATCACCTCCATTTGAAACTCCCGCCGAATTAGTTGGATGCAATGCCCAGGTCCACGCGGCGCGCTTATCGTATCGCTACGCCTGCTGGCAGCACAGCATCAATTTCTTTTTTATCATTGTCGGCCTGCTCATCCTGATCTTATTACTGCCACCGTTAGCTATCATTATGTATATCACGACTCCTGGTCCGCTTTTTTATACGCAGGAGAGATTGGGATATCATAGCACGAAGTTTCGTATGTATAAGTTACGCTCCATGCAGGTTGAGAAAGAGTGTGCTGGCACTCCTGCCTGGACAACACAACATGATCCACGCATAACCGCCGTTGGGCGTGTGCTACGCGCCACGCATCTGGACGAGTTGCCGCAAATAGTGAACATTCTCTTCGGCCAGATGAGCCTGATAGGTCCCAGACCTGAGCTACCGGCTCTTGCCGAGACGCTAAAAGAGACGCTCCCACAACATCATGAGCGCTTACTGGTCAAGCCAGGATTGACAGGGCTGGCGCAGGTGATGCATCACTATGGCGATACACTCCAGGATGAAGAGATCAAGCTTATGTACGATCTTGTTTATATTGAACAGCAATCATCGCGCCTGGATCTACAGATTCTGTTGAAAACAGTGGGAGAGGTGGTGTTGAGACATGGAAGATAGACAGATATCGCGAGCGGTTTTGGCTGGTACCCGCGCCAGGCGTACGACGTTTCTGCCCTTTGCAGTACCGCATATCACACAAGCCGAGATCGATGAGGTAGTGGATACTCTGCGCTCAGGATGGCTAACCACTGGCTTAAAAGCCAAACGCTTTGAAAAAGAATTCGCGCAGTCGGTGACGGCTCCATACGCGGTCGCCGTCAACTCTGCCACGGCAGCCATGCATCTGGCATTGGACGCCATCGGCATCCAGGAGGGCGATGAAGTCATTGTGCCTGTCTATACCTTTACCGCCACAGCCGAAGTCGTGATCCATTGTCGAGCCCATCCCGTTTTCGTCGACGTCGACCCCATCACCTGCAATATTGATCCATTGCAGATCGAGAAAAGCATCACCGCCCGTACGCGAGCTATCATTGTCGTCGACATCGCGGGCCTGCCGGCCGAGATGGATCACATCCGTGCGCTGGCTCGCGCTCATAAGCTGCCAGTGATTGAGGATGCCGCCCATGCCTTCCCGGCGGCGTATCGCGGACAGATGGTCGGTTCGCTGAATGAGCTGACAGCCTTTAGCTTCTATGCCACAAAGACACTTACTACTGGCGAAGGTGGCATGCTTACCACGGCCAATCCTGAATATGCGGCACGCGCTTCATTGATGGCACTGCACGGCATCAGCCATCAAGCGTGGAACCGCTATGCGGCTGGCGGCTCCTGGTACTACGAAGTCGTGGAGGCCGGCTATAAGTATAATATGACCGATATCGCGGCCTCAATTGGCCTGCATCAACTGGCTCGCAGCGCCTGGCTCTGCCAACGGAGGCAAGAGATAGCACAGCAATACACGCAAGCCTTTGCCCTGCTGCCCGAAATATTTACGCCCCCCAACCCGACACATATCACACACGCCTGGCATCTCTATCTGCTGCGCTTACAGCTGGACATGCTCACCATCACACGAGCAGATTTCATCCGTGCGCTGGCCGACGCTCAAATTGGGACCAGTGTTCATTTCATTCCCCTTCATCTCCATCCATTTTATCGTCACACCTACCATCTGGCCGCAGATGCATTTCCAATCGCGCTGCAAGCATATCAAGAAACCGTCTCGCTGCCTATCTATCCTGGTATGACCAACGACGATGTTACCGATGTAATTGAGGCGGTGATAACTATTATTAAAACTTTTAAGAAGTGTAGATAGCCTGGATACTATCTTTCGTGTTCGTAAAGTATGGATATAGGTGAGCAATGATGAGTTTTTCACAACCGCTTCCACATCAGGATACATGGGATGATTCATATCCAGGCAAGCTGGATTATGCCGATCTGCTAGGGCGCGAGAGTGTGCCACTGCAATCAACCAACTCGCATACTTTTCTGCATGAACAGACCATCCTGGTAACCGGGGCCGCCGGATCGATTGGCTCGGAATTATGTCGTCAATTACTTAATTATGCACCGGCTCTGATCATTGCGCTCGACATGAATGAAACAGGATTGTTTGACCTGGCAGAAAGTATCCATGCTCATCCTCATAGCCAGCATCTACAACTCCATATCGGCAATATCACCGATGCCTCGTATATGGATACTTTCTTTGCCCGGACAAAACCACGCATCATCTTCCATGCGGCCGCCTATAAGCATGTACCGTTGCTTGAACTCTATCCAGATCAGGCCATACGCACGAATGTACTGGCCACCTATAATCTCTGCTGTCTGGCACAAAAATATAAGACAGAGCGCGTGATCTTTATCTCGACGGATAAAGCGGCTAACCCTATCAGCGTCATGGGTGCGACCAAAAGGTGGGGAGAGATGATTATCCTCTCGCTCGCCCAGCAAGCTATTCAGAGTACATGTTTCTGCGCCGTGCGCTTCGGAAATGTCATCGGGAGCCGTGGGAGCGTTGTCCCAACCTTTGCACGACAGATCGAGAATGGTGGACCAGTGACGGTTACTGATGCTCATGCAACGCGCTACTTCATGACGATCCCAGAAGCCTGCGATTTAACCATCCTGCTGACAACCCTGGCGGAAAGCGGCCAGATCTATCTTTTAGATATGGGAAAGCCCGTACATATCATCGATCTGGCACATAAAATGATTCATCAATATACAACCAGAACCAACAGTACGGTAAACATCATTTATACGGGCCTGCGTCCCGGTGAGCGCCTGCATGAAACACTTACCGCGCTGGATGAGCGCTTAAAACCAACCATTCATAACAAGATCTTCCGCATATCGTGTGAAAATGTGCTCCCGACCTTTGGCACCATCACACGATGGGTGCAACTCCTGGATCGTTATCTGCTGGCCGATGATGATGCGATGCTGCGTCAGCATCTCTTTGATCTGGTCCTGCAACCTGATTTGATCAAGGTGTGGTAATTGTTGTGTGCACGTATGCAGGGTTATTAACAGCTATCTGAAAGAGATGATACTATGACATTCGAACACTACTGGCTCCTGATAGTAAGACAATGGAAGCTCATCATAGCATGTTTGCTACTGGTTGGATCAGGTACGTATATCGGCAGTCACTTACTCCCACCAATCTATCAGGCAACGGCGCTTGTACGCGTCAATATTCACAGCAGCACAGAGTCCACCAGCTACAACAATCTGCTGGCCAGCGACCAACTCGTGCAGACTGAAGCGGCACTCGCCACCAGTACTCCCATCCTGACCAGAGTCGCAGCCCGTTATCACGGCTTGAGCTATCTTCAACTGGCCCGTGCGACGACGGCTACCGCTCAGCTCAATACCCAGCTCTTTAAAATTGATGTCCAGGACAACTCTCCCAGCAGAGCAGCCAGCCTGGCCAACGATATCGCCACAACCTTGATTGAGCAGCAGTATCAAGATTTTGTCCAACAGAACACGCTCCCACTACAAAATCTACAGCGCGATATCGAGAAGACCAATCAGCACATCAACGGGCTCGCAACCCGCATCAACAAAGCAGAGATGCAGATTACTTCCCTGGCACGCCAACAGGGCACGCAGATGGCAATCAAAGCCCTCCAGTTGCAAATTGTCGGATTACAAAATCAATCCAACAGCCTCCAGGATCACAGCGATCAGATCCAACCAATGCTCACACAGATGGAAATCACCAATGCACAAAGCCACGATTTCCTGAATCTCGCACAACCGGCACTGGTCGCCTTGCACCCTATAAGTCCACGTATTCTCCTCAATACAGCGCTGGGCCTGCTCACCGGGCTCGCACTTGGGCTCTCATTGGCGCTCCTACTGGAACAGTTCAATACACGCGTGCGCACGGCAGAAGAGATCACACACATACTCGATGTGCCAGTGTTGACAACTGTATGGTATGCAGATCAGGCCAAAAACAGGCAGTCGAAACAGATCAATGCCAGGATCAATAGCATCAATGCCGCAGCCTATCGCATCCTACGGATTAACCTTGGCTTTTTAGCCGTCGGGCGCACGGTACGCTCGTTGGTCGTGACCAGTCCGCTCGCCTTCGATGGGAAAAGTACCATCGCGTCTCATCTGGCACTCTTTATGGCCAAAGCGAACAAGAAGACCCTGCTCATCGATGCGGATATGTATCATCCTATCTTACATGAGAAATTTTGCCTGGAAAAAGATGTGAAAGGACTCAGCGATGCCATCATGGCATATGCCCAGCGACCCGCTAAATCAGCGACAAGCATCTGCTTAGATCCTTACATCCATGCAGCAAGCGTCGAGAATCTCTATGTGATGCCTGCCGGCACCCTGCCACCAAATCCCTCGGAACTGCTGGACTCGGTCGCGATGGATAATTTCCTGGCAGCCGCGAGAGAGAGCGATATTGAAATGATTATCATTGATGCACCTCCGCTCCTGGGGCTGGCCGATGGGAGCATTCTCGCCTCAAAAGTGGACGGCACGATTGTCATCGCCGATATGACACGCGTAAGAAAAGAGCATCTCCAGCAGGTGAAGGCCCGCCTCTGGCAGACAGGCATCCATGTGCTTGGCTGCGTCATCAACAAGCAGCGCCTCACATCCAAAGACATACCCTATAGCTACTATGACACCCTGGATGATGAGACAAACAGTGCTCAATCTCGGATGGGCGAAAAGCAGGATACTCCTCCGCTGGCGCGCCCCCTGCCACAATCAGAAACAGGCTTTAAGCATATGGTGATGCAATCGATGAAACGAAGATAACAAGCTCGCATCTGGACGCTGAAAACATTTTGCGGGAAGGTGGTAGGGATGAGTAGATCAGAAAAGATCATGAAGCTCAATGTTGTGGAAATTGCAACTCGATCAGCAGAGCGTGTGTCCAATGCAGTGACAAGTATTTCGCTGCGAGCCAGCGTGACAGTCGTCATTGCACTCTTGCTCGGCATAATTACGGGGATAACTGGCTGGTATCTTCCTGGGATAATTATCAGCATCAGTTTTATTATGATTGTACTTGCGACAAAACAGCGCGAATGGATCATTGTCTTACTATTAGTGACAAGCCTCTACCTGGATTGGTATCAGGGACATCTGATGATTACGCCCGGACTCGCCTGTTTCCTGCTGCTACTCTTCTTCTTAATGCGCTCGCCCACCGATCACTGGAACAAACCACCCGCATTGTGGCTCTGGATAGGTTATCTGGCACTGGCAATCCCACCAGCTATCAATGGAGCTCTGACACGTTATGATGCAGCCTTTTATTATCCGAACATTATCCTGGGAGCCTTCCTGATGTTCTGGCTTGGGACACTACTGGCAGGGGATATCAAAAAGATACGACGTTTTTTCCAGATTTTCGCCGCTCTAGGCACTATGCTGGCGCTGATAACCTGCATCCAGGCATGGTCAGGGATATTGCTGTTTGGAACCTCACGTTTCGATATCTCGCTGGCCAGCGATTCCAACTATAACATATTTCAGGGGAGCAGTATTTATCGACTGGGAGCTTTTTTTGTCAATCCGGATTGGAATGGAGCCTTCTTCGCCACCGTCCTCTGTATCCCTTTAGGGCTCTCTCTCGAATGCAAGCATGTGCAGGGGAAATTGGTGTATCTGACCGAGATGATGATGATTCTCCCCGCGCTCCTATTCACATATAGTGTTGGATCGTGGATCAGCACTGGCGTTGGCATGATCGTCTTTGTTGTTCTGCTCAGACGCATGCGCTACAGAATCGCAATGATGCTGTTTACCGCACTGGGGATAGGAGCACTGCTGATCTGCTTTCCATACCAGATCACGCTCCTCTTGCAGCACGCAGCAGATCCAACCACACTCATGCTACGCAATGGAGCCTGGACCACCGCGCTGCACATCATCCAGGTGCATCCGCTCACGGGGATTGGCCTGGGTCTGCAAGCCTATATGCAGCGTGCCGAGCCCTATCGAGTGGCAGAACAATACAAAATATTGGCACATCCACACAATTCCTTCTTAGAACTGGGAGCGATGGGCGGCCTACCAGTGCTCGCCTGTTTTATGGGACTCATCTGCTACGCGTTATGGAGGGCTTTACGGAACTGGTGGATGGTCCCGAGACCACAAAGTACGCTCTTCGGCATCGGGATCGCCGCCATCATCGCCTTGAGCACCAATAGCCTCAGCGTCAACGCCTGGACCCTCCCACCTCTGGCGGCGTGCGGCTGGTTAATCCTGGGCATCATCTCAGCGCCAGCAGGTACAAAAAAAATGGATCTCGACAAGGCGCAAGATCGCCAGTGGACGACGACAGAGAAAGAGGATTTTGTATGAGCACACCCATGCAGCAGCGCAACAGATGGCAAATCCTCCCAGGTATGCGCCTCCTGACGGCGGAATGGCAACTCTGGCAGCATGAACGCACACAGCCACGCTATCATCTGGCACAGCTGCCGACCAACGATACGGAGTTACAACCCTACGCTCTCGATATGGAGTCGCTACTGAGCTTGCCTTTCGGAACGCTCGATAAAGATGGTGTACTATTCAATCGAGCGGTGGATAAGAGCCATCCAGCCGTCTATCATCCAACCAGTATCGCGCAATACGCACTGGCGCAGTGGAATACCTATCTACGAGGTCACAAGGCATCTCATAAGGATGCTTTCTTGATTCAGGCTCGTTGGCTGGTAGAGCATGCAATACGCCTGAACAATGGTGCCCTTGGCTGGCCGCTCCCATTTGCAGTGCACGAATATAATACGCCCCCGCAGTGGCTCTCAGCTCTCACGCAGGGAAATGCGATCTCCGTGCTGATACGTGCGTATCAGATTACCGGTGAGGAGATATTTCACCAAACCGCTCAGCGGGCGGTACAGACATTCCAACAGGAGATCTGCGACAGTGGTGTCGCGGTCTCCTTTGGAGAGCATGAGGTCTTCTTCGAAGAGGTCGCAAGTTATCCGGCGGCGCACGTCCTCAACGGCTACATGCTGGCGCTCTTTGGATTATATGACTACGTGTTCTATACCCACGATAAGCAGATCGCCAGGCTGATTGAGCGCAGTCTCTCAACTTTGCATACGCTGATCGATGATTTTGATCTGGGATACTGGTCATGCTACGACCTCCGCTTCTTTACCCCTTCGCCCTTATTCTACCACGCCCTGCATGTGACATTATTTGAAGCGCTGGCCCGCATTTCCGGCTGCGAACATTGTGCCGCGCTGGCCGTACGCTGGGATAACTACCAGAAGAACTGGATCTCCTTGCTGCGCTATTTTATGGCCAGCCGCTTTCTACGCTATCGCAGCGGACTACGCCATGTGGCTGCGCGGATGTTCCAGAGACATACAGACGCTCGGCAGAAAGGATAAGGCGATGGATATGTCAGAAAAGCAAAGCCGGGTCACGACAAAAGAGAGACCCATCCGCGTTGAAAGCGCAGAGAAGTCTATTGCGGACCTCCTCAAATTCGTCAAGGATGCGGGAGTGTACGCAATTTCGTCGATCGTCACGCCGTTCATTTCGCTCCTGCTGGCACCATTTTTGACACATACGCTCTCGACATCCGATTATGGCCTCCTCACGCTACTGAATACGCTGATTAGCTTAACAGCAGGCATCACGCAACTCGGCATGGGAGCAGCTTTCTTTCGCGCCTATAACTATGACTATACAAGCCAGCAAGAAAAACAGAAAGTGCTCTCCACCGTAACCGTCTTACTCCTGAGCGCCTCCCTGCTGACAGTCATCGGAGCGACGGTACTGGCTCCATTCCTGGCACGTCAGCTGCTCGGAGACGCCTCGCGCAGCAACTTGATCATAGTTGCAGGAGGGATCATCTGCGTACAAAACCTTACTGTCCCCGGCTTCGCCTGGCTGCGGGCCGAGAGTCGCGCCCTCTACTATACAGTCCTCTCGATCAGCAATATGCTGATCACGCTACTCGCCAATCTGCTGCTCGTGGGTCTCTGGCAGCACGGAATTGCTGGTGCATTGCTGGCAACAGGCATTGGCTATAGCAGTATTGTGCTTTGTACACTTCCAATCATCATGCATCGTGTAGGGATACGCATACGCGGCGACATCGCACGTAATGTACTTGGATTTGGTCTCCCCCTGATCCTCAACGTCGTCTCTTATTGGGTCCTGCAGCTCTCCGACCGCTATCTGCTCAGCCGTTTAAGCTCACTGACCGAGACGGCAAAATATGCGGTCGCCTATACGCTGGGAACTGTGATTACGGTCATTATCATGGGTCCATTCACGCTGGCCTGGCCCAAAGCCATGTTCTCGATTGCCCGACGGAAAGATGCCGTCCATATCTTTCGGCTCGTTTTCCGTTGGTTCGGCCTACTCCTCTTGCTTAGCGCCTTCAGCTTTTCATACGTGGGAGTATTGATCCTGCACTGGTTTTTTCCAGTCGCCTATTCCTCGGTAGCCATTGTCATCCCGATCGTAGCCACTTCGATCGTCTTTTATGGCATCTTCCACCTCTTCATGATCGGTGCCAATCTCAAGCGCAAAACATGGATCAATGGAGTGTTTACGACGCTGGCCGCAACGGTCAATTTCGTCCTGAACCTCTGGCTCATTCCTACCTATGGAGCTAGCGGAGCCGCTATTTCTACCCTGATTGCATATATGGTATTGGCACTGGTTGCCTATCTCATGAACCAGAAGCTCTATCCGATCACATTCGAAATGGGACGCTTTCTCCTGGCGCTCCTGATCGGCGCACTGCTTTATCTGGGAGGTAGTATGCTTGTCCGGCAGCAAGGAAATGTTCTCACCCTGCTCATCTACGGGGGAGGCATCACACTCTATACGCTCCTACTGCTGAGCCTGGGTAGTTATCCAGCGAAAAAGCACCGTGGCCGATATCAGATGGGCACAACGCTTACCGGTACCTTTGATCGTATACGCTCACCACTCGATGATCCGTACGACCGTCGACCACAGATAGACCTCCGGGCACACGTCGTGATGCATATTCGCGGAGCCGTACGGGCCGATATGAGGGTGTTACGCGAAGCCACTGCGCTCGTTCAGGCAGGCTTTCTCGTTTCCATTATAGATGTTGAGCATAATACGAGCTACCCGCCGACCGAAGAGAGATCAGGCATCCATATCCATCATCTCTGTACCAGACAGATAGGCCTGAGGAGTGCATTTAAAATACGTCTGTTCCTGCGTAGTATCTATCAATTGCTGATCCTGGATGCCGATGCATATCATGCCCATGATATGTCAGCGCTGCCAGCATGCTATATCGCGGCACGCTTGCGTCACAGAGCACTGATTTTCGATGCTCATGAGCTCCCACTGTCAAACATTTCTGTGCACTGGAGCCATTTCCGTCCCCTCCTTACCGGCTTGCTGACACACATCCTGCCACGCTGTACGGCAGTGATCACGGTCTCTCAGCCAATTGGACAAGAACTCCTCAGGCGCTATCACACGCCAGAGATCTCACTTGTGCGCAATTTTCCTGAGTATCAAGCTGTCGCGCAAAGTAACCGCTTGCGACAACGACTCGAACTGGGGTCCGAAACGAAGATAGTCCTCTATCAAGGCAATATCCAGGCCGATCGGAGCCTGGAGACGTTGATAGCTGCGGCTCCATTTTTGAGACCGGGGACGGTGATTGTTCTAATGGGGTGGGCAGACAAGACTATACGCAAACAGCTAGAGGATCTGATAACGCATACACAGGTGGCTGAGCGTATCAAGTTTTTGCCGCCCGTACCCTACGAGGAGCTGTTGCAGTGGACCGCTTCGGCGGATATCGGGCTGATACTCTTTTCTCCCGCTTATTCCCCGAGTATTCGCTGGTGCCTGCCTAATAAGCTGTTTGAATATCTTATGGCTGGCCTGCCCATTCTGGCTTCTCCGCTCGATGCCGTTGAGGCGATCATCAAGCAATACGATGTCGGGCATGTTGTCAGTTCGCTCGATCCAGCAGAGGTTGGGACCGCCATCGAGGCCATGCTGGCCGACAAGGTGGCACTCGAACTGATGCACGAGAATGCGCTGGCCGCCGCAAAAAAGGATCTTTGTTGGGGGAAAGAGCGCACACACGTTATTCAGCTCTACAAAAGGATCTTTGAATTGGATAAAGTATGGTAAAGTATTTGGCCGCAGTATAATACATCTTAGGAGATAAAATGCGTATTCTATCTGTCCATAACATCAATAATATCGCCGGAACCTATGCCAGCGAATTCTCGCGCCGAGGCCATACGACAACTCTCTATGAGCCCGATCTGCGTGGAGCAGGCGCTGCGCTCCCCATCAAGCTATCCTTAATGCCGTGGCGGGTCCTGACAATGGCTCGCACCACAGCTCAATTTCGTCGTGAGTATTTTGATCTCGTGCATATCCACTGGGCCAGCTATGGCATATTCAGTACCTTGAGCGAGATCCCGGTCGTCATCCACTGCCACGGCTCCGACGTACGCGAGCGCCTGGAGCAGCCTTTCTTTCGCACTATGCTCACGCCAACCCTGCTGCGCGCCGACGCGGTGTTATGTATCACGCCTGATCTGCTGCCAGTAGTACGCAGTATCCGTCCCGATGCCTGTTTCTCGCCCGCCCCGCTCGATACAGAACATTTTGTTCCCGACTGGATCGGAGATGGAGACTATATGCGTCCCTGGACAATACTTCTCTTCGCACGCCTTGATCCGCAAAAAGGCTCAAGTACGGCGCTGGCGGGGATAGACAAATTCATGCAGCGTCATACAGATATTCGCGTACGACTCCTCGACTGGGGACCGTTAAAAGAACACTATAAACAGCAGTACCAACAGCGCTACGAGTTTGTGCCGCTCATGCCAGCGGGAGAGGTCCAGAAGCTGATCGCTGCATCGGATGTCATCGTCGGCCAGTTCGCCTTGGGAGCCCTGGGACTCTCAGAGCTCCAGGCCATGAGTTGCACGAAACCTGTCATCTGCTCGTTCCGCTATGGAAACGCGTATCCCCAGCCGCCCCCAATCTGTCAGGCGCAGACCGCCGACGAGATTGATGCCCAGCTCGAATATCTTTTTCAGCATCCAGAAGCAGCCCGAGCACTGGGCGAGCGAGCCAGGAAATGGGTACTCACCTATCATGGCAGTAGTCAGCTTTCAGAAAATCTCGAAGAACTTTATTCCACATTACTCACCAGCAACAGCCGCTTCCGACACGGGCGTAAAGAAAGGATAAATGGCAGGCGATGCAAAAGCCAATCGACAGAGAAATCGCTCGTTTAGAGATCGAATATACACAGCGTGCCTCGAACAAACGCTACGTTGAACGGTACAGCTATTTCAACGCCACTACCCTGCTCCATCTGCACAATCTGGAGCGGCATCTCTTAGCGCTGCTAAAAAAGCACCACTCGACAGAGCTACGGACGGCAAAGATCCTCGACGTCGGATGCGGGAGCGGAGGATATCTACGCAGCTTCCTCAATTATGGGGCGCAGCCGGAGAATTTATCAGGGATCGATTTGATGGCCGCTCGTATTACACAGGCAAAGCACCTGCATCCAGGCATCGATTGGCGCAGCGGCAGCGCCCATGAGCTCCCCTATCCCAGCGCAAGCTTCGATCTGGTAATGAGCTTTGTCGTATTCAGCTCTATTCTGGACCCATCGTTACGCCAGCTGATCGCCGCTGAGATGTGGCGCGTGCGCAAGCCCGGTGGTCTGTTGCTGCTCTATGACTTCATCTACTCGAATCCAAAGAATACAGCCGTACAAGGGATGAGTGTACGCCACATCCAGCAACTCTTTGCTGGCTCAGGAGTGCACTTCGACATCCATCGCATAACGCTGGCCCCTCCGCTGGCGCGTCTCATCGTGCCGCACTCTTACTGGCTCGCCGAGACGTTACAGCAATTTAAAATATTCAATACCCACGCGCTTATTCTCATCAGTAGCGACGATTAGCCAGACAAAACAGGTACGATCAACAAGAAGAAAGAGGTAATCATTATGCTTGCAGAGCATCAAACACTTACAGGAAAACGGGTACTTGTCACGGGTGGAGCAGGTTTCATCGGGAGCCATCTGGTTGAACAGCTGATCGCGGAAGAGGTCGCAGAAATTATCGTGGTCGACAATCTTTTTCTGGGCACGCCCGAAAATCTGACGACGGCCTATCAACTCATGCCCGAGATCAAGCTCCTTATCCTCGACGCATCCCGAGAGGATGATTTGCTGCAAGCCTTCTCACAGGCGGGCAAAATAGATGTGGTCTTTGATCTGGCCGTGATCCCTCTACCAACCTCGCTGGAGAGGCCTCAATTTTGCTTTAATACCAATGTCCAGATCACCTCAAATCTCTGCGAGCTGTTGCGCAAGGGATATTTTCAGACCCTGGTCCATTTTTCTTCCTCGGAAGCCTATGGCTCTGCCTTAATGAGAAAAATGAACGAATCTCATCCACTTGAACCGCTGACCCCCTATGCCGCCAGTAAGGCTGCCAGCGACCATCTTGTACGTACCTATGCCGCCGCCTTTAACGTGGATGCGCTGATTGTACGCCCGTTCAATAATTATGGCCCGCGTCAGAACGATCAACAGTATGCTGGCGTGATCCCGATGTTGCTCAAAAGTGCCTTTAACGGCAGTATCTTTACGCTCTTCGGGGATGGTCGACAAAGCCGCGATTATATCTACGTAACAGACACGGTCCGGGCGGCCATGGAGCTCTATAAATTCGCCGGGGCGCATGGACAAATCACCAATGTAGGCAGCGGCACAGAGATCAGCATCCTCGACCTCAAAACAAAAATCGAGCATATCCTGGGCCATCCCATCCTGATACAACATCTGGAGGAGCGACCCGGCGATGTTCGACGTCATTGCGCTGATATTATGAAGCTACAGACTCTGACCGGCTTCGAGCCTCGCGTCTCGCTTGATCAAGGCCTGCAACAAACGATCGATTTTTATCGTCAACGCTCCCAGACGATACAGATGGGCGTACAATAATGCGTATCTTAGTCACGGGAGCCGCGGGCTTTATCGGTCGCAACGCTCTGCTGGCCTTCCCGGCGACATGGCAGATCGTCGCCTTATATCGACCTGGCACGGCCGATTTTCTCACGTTCTTGCAGAGTCATGAGCTCACACACGTCCAGGCAATCGCCTGCGACCTCACAAGCGAGCAGCAGGTCAGGCAAGTCATGGAGCAGAACGGAGGCGATTTCGATACCTGTCTGGCACTCGCCAGTAACACATCCATTCCCTACTCAATCGAGCAGCCTATCCAGGATCTGATGACCAATGTGGTTGGACTCTTGCATATCCTTGATGCCTGCACATGCAAGCATCTCGTCTATCTCTCGTCGGGAGCGGTCTATCTGGGTGCCAGCGGAGCAGTGGGTCCGCACACAGCGCTAGAGCCCTGCCTCCCCTATGCGATCTCCAAGCTGGCCGCCGAGCACTACATCCGGGCATACGTTCAGCAGCAGCGCGGATTGGAAGCGGCCACCATCGTCCGCTTCTTCGGCGCATATGGGCCTTATGAGCCTGCGCGCAAGCTCTATACCAGATTGGTGCAACGCTTTGCCTTTGAGCGCAATCCCCACTTTACGCTCACGGGCGATGGCGCGAATTATATCGATGCGATGTACGTCGATGACGCCATGCAGGCTCTGCTGAGAGTTATCACCTATGCGCCTCCCGCCGCAGTGCGCTGCATAGATCTGGGCGTGGGAGGCCGCGAAAGCGTGAAGCAGGTCACCACACGAGCCGCTCATCTCTTCGGGCTGGAGCCGCAGATTCATTGTCAGGGGAGCAGCGCCGAATATATAGAATTCACCATCGACCCACAATCCTTTGCATCCTACTATCAATTCACCCCCTCGATCCCACTCGAAGCGGGTCTAACGCATCTCGCCGCTCATCTTGCTCACGAGGAAGGAAACGTCCATGGCTGACATGCAGGTGGATTTGCTCCCTTATCCGATCGATATGCTCCCGTTTCTGATGCATCCTGTAGGATTGGATACCCTCAACGTCTCCAGCCGAGCAGGAGGAAAAAATGTCCTGGACAATCATCCCGAGCACGTGGCACAGCGCGCTCTGGTCCATTGGAATGCCTATGGTAGCTATGGGATGGCGGCCGATAAAGATCTTTTCCTGCGGCAAGCTTTCTGGCTGCTGGCTCATGAGTCTCTCTTCGCCAATGGCACAGGTGGATGGCTCATTGCATGGCAGAAGACATCCTATGCGCCTCGTCACCTCATCCTATCTGCGCTGGTACAGGGCACCTGCATCTCCGTGCTGATACGAGCCTATCAGTTGACAGGACAGGCTATCTTTCAACAAGCAGCCTGGCGAGCTATCGGCACGCTGGCACATGATATCCTGGACGGTGGCATCAATACGCCAGTGGGCGAAAATGGTCTCTTTTTCGAGGAGATCGGAGCTTATCCAGCGACCCATGCGTTGAATGGATGTATCTTCGCCCTCTTCGGTTTATATGACTACCTGGCCATCACGAGCGATAGTACCGTCGATGATTTGATCACGCGTGGCCTGACTGGCTTGCATATTCTGATCGATGCGTTTGATACCGGCTATTGGACATATACGGATCTTCTGCATAAGCGTCTGGCCTCGCGGGACCAGCATAGGGCACATATCCGGCTCTTCGAAGCCCTCGCCCGCTATACCAGATACGAGCAGTACGAAACGCTGGCGGCGTGCTGGACAAAATATAAATATAGCTATCGCTATCCACTGAGAAACAATCTCATCGGACAGTACGAACACATCCTGCAAACTGTCCTGCGCAACCTGATCCTCGACACGACACGGACAATGCGACAGCCTGTATTGATCCCCATTCAAGCATTTCCAATTCCGGGCGGCATGCGCAGCGTACTGGCTGGCATGGTTGGTGCGATGGAGAAACAGTGGCAACTGACCTATCTGACAGCTATGCAAGGACGCAAGTCAGCAGGATTAGCGATCGAGTCATTTGGCATCGGGACAGTGACCGCTCCCTGGCAGTTTCCTAACGTCTGGTGCTACGTGCTGGCCGGCGGATATAAACTGTTCCGCTTACTGCTAAGCCGTCCCGATGTCCAACTGATCCTGCCACAGGATGGACTGTATAGTGCCGCGTTTTCCGTCGTGATAGGCAAGCTGATGGGCATACGTGTCGTTTGCATGGATCACGGTAGCGTCACCTGTCTGGCAAGCCCGGCCTTTCGCAACGAACGGATGCAGGCATTGGCAACGTATAACAAGCCTCAACGCATGATCGCTCGCCTACGCTACGCCTGCTACTGGTCATCCCTACAACTCCTGGCGCGGCTGGCCACGCAGGGAGCCGATCATTTTCTCATTGCCGGCGACGAAGTGGAAATGGTGTATCGCCAATATCTGGGCGTCCACAGCAGCCGCATCACACGCTACGCCTATACGGTCGATGCCACCCTCTTCACGCCTCCCACAGCAGAGGTCAGAGTCAAGCAGCGTCGGACACAGGGAATCGCCGAAGATACAATTGTGATCACGCTGATTAATCGTCTGGCTCCCGAGAAAGGTCTGAGTTTCGCGGTCGAAGGTATCGCCTGGATGCTGGCTCAACTCCCCGCGGAGATTTATCAGCGCGTGCGCGTCCTGATCGCTGGCGATGGACCTCTACGCTCTCAGGTCGAGGCCGAGATTAAAGGCTATGGATTGGAGGAGGTATGCATCTTATGGGGAGAAGCCCATCCATCCGATGTCGTCACGCTGCTGGCAAGCACAGACATCTTCCTCTATAGCGGCACGCGGGGCACAAATTACTCGATGGCAGTACTCGAAGCTATGGCCGCCGGATGCGCCGTCATAGCTTCGACCACTCCTCTGTCAAACACGCGGCTGCTGGCAGAAGGGCGTGGATTGGCAATCCCGCCCGCTAACGCTCAGGCCATCGGGACAGCACTGCTCCATCTGTGCAGCAATCCGCCGCTTTGCCGCCAGATGGGACAATCCGCTCGCACGTATGTCGAGAGATATCATAGCGCCGCCATGTTGCAGCGTACGCTCTCACGCATATCCCCCTTTATACCGGTACCCTGCAAGGTAGCAGCGTCGGCTGGGCCACGCCGACCAGAAGCTCGTACGTGACGCTCCCCAGAGCACATCCTCTGGCATGCCTCGCCGAGCCGATGGCTGGTCTGATCGTTCGTCGAGTGGTCGGCGTGGCCCAGCCGACGCCGCTACTACTCGGTCAACGGTCATCGCGCCGATGCGGTATCGGTGATGTGTGTCCAAAACAGCTCCAGAAGGCGATGGGGTGTGAGGCTCACCGACGTAGCGGCGCGGCTCCGCCGTGCTGTCTGTGACTCGTCCGACCACGCTCCCCATGGGGTTCCATTGCGGGATCTTCCCACCGTGGATCGTCTCGTCTGCGTTGCTTTCAGATGCACATGGGACGTGTTCGTGCGGGACGTGACAGCACGGCGGAGCAGCGCCGCTACGTCGGCGAGCCTGAGCGCCTGGTTCAAGGGGCCATCCTCCTTTGCCACGCCACGTCCTTCTGTGTTTTGACAGAGCACTACGTCGGTGAGCATTGACGCCTCATGCCAAATGATCATCCGCCTTCGCAGGACCATGTCCTCGATTACGCGTGGCGCTGATGAGCCCAGAATTCGAGCAGGTCACTTTTGGTGACGATGCCTTCGAGCGTGTTGCCGTGCATGACTGCGACGGCGGTACTATCGCTCAGGAGGGCATAGGCATCCTTGGTGGGGGTGTCGGTCTCGAGGATCGGAAAGGGCACTCCCTGGATCTCTCCGACGGCACAGGTGTCCAACGGTTCGCCGCTGGCGAGTCGTCGCAGGAGAAGATCTTCGGTCAAGCTGCCGATCATCTGTCCATCTTCCATCACAGGCGTCTGGCTGATACCGTAGCGACGCAGCAGCTCGACAGCGTCGGCGACGGAGTCGGTGGGGTGCACGCTGACCACCAGGGGCATGCTGCGCGTGTGCGTGCGCCGATAGGTTAAGACGTCGTAGAGGGTCGGTTGATCGCTCCCGGCCTGAACCAGCAGATCGTTCTCACGCATCCAGGTCTCGTTGAACTGCTTGCTGAGATATCCTCGACCAGTATCGGGGAGGAGGATCACTACGATGTCGTTCGAAGATAGCCGCTTGGCATAGGTCAGACCGGCTGCGATGGCGGTACCAGCCGAGCCTCCTGTCAGGATGCCTTCTTCTCGCGCCAGGCGCAGCGACCAATTGAACGATGTCCGATCATCAACGCGGATAACCTCGTCGACAACGGATGGATCATAGTTCTTGGGGAACATATCCATGCCGATGCCCTCGATCTTGTAGGGTTTGGGCGTGTCCCCTGAGTAGACAGAGCCAGCAGGATCTGCTCCGATGATCTTGATCTGCGGGTTGACCTCTTTTAGATAGCGTCCGGTGCCGGTGATGGTTCCTCCGGTACCGATGCCTGCCACGAAAGCGGTCACACGTCCAGCGGTGTCACGCCAGATCTCGGGACCGGTCGAGGCATAGTGCGAGGCGGGATTGGCTGTGTTGGAATATTGATCGGGACAACAGGCACCTGGGATCTCTTCAGCAAGTCGGTAGGCGACGTTTTTGTAGTAATCAGGTGAGTCGTGATTGGCGCTCGCCGGACAAATGACGACCTCCGCACCATACGCACGCAATAAACTACGCTTCTCTTCACTCGCTTTGTCCGTCATGACAAAAATACAGTGATATCCTTTGATCGCAGCCGCGATGGCCAGACCATGTCCTGTATTTCCGCTGGTTGGCTCAACGATCGTACCACCAGGCCGTAACAAGCCATCTCTCTCACATTGTGCGATCAGGTTGGGACCAATACGATCCTTGACGCTTCCACCGGGATTCATCATTTCCATCTTGACCAGGACTAACGGTGGAACGTCATTGGCAATACGGTTGAGTCGCACAAGAGGCGTATTTCCGATTGCATCAATGATAGTGGGGAAAAATTTCACTTCTCCCATCGCAGGTTCTGTTGTTTCTTTCACGTCGATCTGCCTCTTTGAGGTGTAATTCCTGACGAGTACGATACTGACTATCCATGGTTCTATCTCAAATTTGTTTTTCGTCAGGTACTGGCATATATAAACACATAATCGCGTCCGATTATCGCCATCAGTATAGCACAACCACCCCTACGCACAAAATCACTTGATCGCGATGGGCCGTGCGGTCGATTGGCGGACGAGGAGCGATGGCGGCAGCAGAATCGACGATTGGTAATCGCTGTCCCTTTCGATCTGATGAAGCAGCAGCTCGGTGGCTTCTTTGGCAAGCTGATACTTGGGAATCGCGATCGATGTCAGGGGCGGGCTGAGATGAGCGCTGACGGCGATATCATCAAGGCCGATGATCGAGAGGTCCTGCGGGACAGATAAGCCTGCGTCACGAGCGGCTTCCAGTGCTCCAATCGCCATCCAGTCGGTGGTCGCGAAGATGGCGGTCGGACGGTCGGGGCAGGCGAGCAGTTTCTGCGCGGCGATGTTACCGCTTTCGAGGGTGGAGTGTCCTTGCTGGATCATGTCGCCAGAGAGCACAATCTGCTCTTCCTGCAAGGCTTCACGAAAGCCTTCGAGGCGCAGTGTCTGCTGCGGCTCGTCGACGATAATACCGATGCGTCGATGTCCAAGTCCTAAGAGATGCTGCGCCGCCAGCTTGCCCGCGTAACGAAAGTCAACGTGCACCTGCGGGATGGTGGATGACGATTCATTTTCTTGCCAATCGCAGAGCACTGTCGGAAGGCCACTACGAAATTGACGCTCAACATCGGCGATATCCATGCTGGAGCCCATCACAATGATGCCGTCGACCCAGCGACTCACCAGACGGTCGAGATGCTGCCGCCCCAATCCACTGTCATAATGGGTGTTGCAGAGGAGCATTTGATAGTCGTGCGCATGGGCGATGCGCTCGATTTCTTCTGCGATTTCAGGATAAAAAGGATTGGCAATGGTCGGTAGGAGAAATCCCAGCGTCGATGTCTTCCCTTTTGCCAATCCACGCGCCAGGACGTTCGGACGATATCCCATCTCTTGCGCACATTTGAGAATACGAGCTCGCGTTGCCTCACTGACATTGCCTCTCGCAGCTAGCGCATTTGCAACTGTGGTCTGTGTCACACCGACCGCTTTTGCAATGTCATAAATTGTCGCCATGCGATCCTTCCAGGAAAAACCACTTTTTCTACCGCTGTTTTAGGAGAATACCACTACCATATGATAGTGGTATTCTAGCAGGAATTTTCTGGAGATGGAAGAGCCAACTTCGACCAGTGTCGAGCGCAGCGAGGACACCGTAGCGTCGGACGCTTGCGTACGATGTCCACTCGACGTACGATCAGGCACGCCAGCGTGGTGCCCCGAGATCCTGCTGTCTCTTACGAGAAACTGGGATATCCACTCGACGTACGATCAGGCATGCCAGCGTGGTGCCCCGAGATCCTACTGTCTCTTACGAGAAACTGGGACATCGTACGCAAGCGTCCGACGCTACAATGTCTTCGCTGCGCTCGACATCTTTCTGTTACAATACGATTGTGTCGATGATGGTTCTCCATGGCTCAAGCTCACGATGCATCTGATCTGGATTGCTCCCCTTGATCCGGGCCAGTTCGGCGGTCAGGCGCTGCAAGGGGACAATCGTCACGAGTGGGCGCACCAGGGGATGGATCTCTGGAAACCAGAGGTCTTCATCCTGATCGCCGCAGGTCAGGGCTGCGATACCGAGCGTCTGCAAAGCTCGGCGCAGGGCCTGGGTGCGCTGACCGTCATCGCCCGCTGGCGTGATGGTGATAGCTCCCATATCAGCGCGAAAGACTGCCGGTGGACCGTGTAAAGCATTCTCAGTCTCCATGCCCTCGGCCCAGGTATAGGTTCCTTCTTTGAACTTTAACGCCGCTTCAGATGCCGTGATCGCATCGCGTCCGACGCCTGTCAGCAGGAGCGGATCGCAAGGCACCAGACGCTGTGCCAACGCGATGGGGGCTGGTTGCGCCAATATCTGCTCGATGTAGTCGGGGACGCGCTCAATCTCCGCACTCAGTTGAGTACCGGCAGGCCCAACTATCTGCGCGACCAGTTGCGCCAACGCGGCAAGTGCTGTGGTGTAGGAGACTGTGTGCGTGCTGGATGTCTCTCCCGCACAGGTACGAATAACATAATCAGCCTCCTGAGCAGGCGCATCAATGCCGGTAATGATCACCGTCGTCGCCCCCTGCTGACGCGCTCGGGCCAGCGCCATGCCAGGAAAAGTCTTCGAGCCGCGATGACTGACAATGATCACTTGATCACGGGCCGAGATCGGCATCGCCAGGGCAAGGTCGTGCGCGTTGAGCACCAGCGGACGCAGTTGGCCGCCACTCAGTTCAACCAGCCAGCTGGCTGCGACGCGACAGGCGTGCAATGAAGTACCAATTCCGGCAAATATTAATGGTCGTGCGGCGTCGAGAGCGGGCGTCTGCACACGTTTTAATACATCCCGTATCGCTGCCGGCTGCGAGGCGATTTGCGTGTCGAGAGCAAATTCCGTCATGATGATTCCTCCTTATGAGTAGATGTAACTAACATCTGTATGCCAAAGTATAGAGATATCATACCCTCAAAGCGGTCTTGTAGGTAGCACCATTTTTCGCTATGATAAGCATACCATTTTAGCAGACAAGCATCAGCCCAGGAGACATCATTGAAAAAAACAGCAAGTGCCACGTTACTCGCAATCATGCTCGATCATCAGTCCACGCAACCGCTCTACCGCCAGCTCTATGACACCATGCGTCGGGATATTCTAAGCAATCAACTGGCAGCCGGGACACGCCTGCCGTCGACACGCACCTTTGCCCATACGCTCGGCATCTCGCGCTCGACCGTCGTCGTCGCCTTTGAGCAACTGCTCTATGAAGGCTATCTGCGCGGCAAAGTTGGCAGCGGCACCTACGTCAATGATGTCTTGCCAGATGAATTTCTCTCTCTGCCAACTCCAGATCCGGCACCGGACAGGAAGACAACGCCAGATGTACGGCCGCGCGATCAATATCTCTCCGAGCGAGGCAAGATCATCGCACAGTCGGTCGTGGCTCCGCGACAGGATTGGCGGCAGAAGATCCTGCAACAAGCCTTTCAACCGGGCATCCCGGCCCTGAATGAATTTCCATTCAAGCTCTGGTCGCAACTCACCAATAGACACTGGCAACGGAACAATCCAGCCAACTTCGGCTACACAGATCCTGCAGGCTTCCGTCCACTGCGGCGCGAAATCGCCGATTATCTCCAGGCAGCTCGTGGCGTCCGCTGTCGCGAGGAACAGATCATCATAACATCGGGATCGCAGCAAGCCATCAACCTCGCCGCCCAGATCCTGATCGATCCTGGAGACGATGTCTGGATCGAAGATCCGGGCTATCTGGGTGCCCGAGGTGCCTTGCTCAGCAGCGGGGCACAGCTCGTCCCCCTGGCCGTCGATGCAGAGGGCATCGATATCAAACAAGGCATACAGAGCAGTCCTCAGGCACGCCTGATCTATGTCACACCATCGCATCAATTTCCATCGGGCGTCACCATGAGTCTGTCACGACGGCTGGCGCTGCTGCGTTGGGCTGATCAGGCGGCGGCCTGGATTCTTGAGGATGACTATGATGGCGAATATCGCTATATGGGACACCCATTGGCTTCATTACAGGGATTAGATCAAGCCAATCGCGTCATCTATATTGGCACCTTCAGCAAAGTCCTGTTCCCCGGCTTGCGTCTGGGTTATCTGGTCTCGCCCCCCGAACTGGTCGATGCCTTTACCGCCGCCCGAGCCGCCTCAGATCGACAGTCGCCCACGCTCGATCAACTCGTCCTGACCGACTTCATACGCGAAGAGCACTTTGCTCGTCACGTCCGCCGCATGCGTTCGCTCTACGCCGAGCGTCAGAGCATCCTGCTGGATGCCATCCATACAGAGCTGGAGGGCGTCCTCGACGCACAACCCGACGAAGCGGGCATGCATCTCATCGCCGATTTACCAACCGCGTACGATGACCAATCCGTTACAAAGCTAGCTGCCAGGCAGAATGTCTTCGTCACGCCCGTCTCCAAATACTATATCAAGTCCACACCACGCAACGCCTTGCTTCTCGGCTACACGGCCTTCAATGAGCAGGAGATAAGATCCGGCATCCAGACATTGGCACAGCTATTTGAGCCCTGATTTATTAGAAGACTTTAAGCCATCACACTTGACATGTTGCTAAATATAGCATATATTTGGAATGAAGGTTCATTCCAAATAAAAAGCAGGCTATGTGATGAGCAGTAAACGTGACCAGATCATTCTGGCGACGCGCGATCTTGTTTTCGAGCAGGGATTGCAAGACGTGGCCATGTCCCAGATTGCGCAGCGGGCGCAGGTTGGGATGGGGACCATCTATAATTATTTCCCCAGCAAAGAAGACCTCGTGTTTTGCCTGTTCAGCGAGATAAAAGCCAACATGAGTCTGTATGTCCTGGAAGGCTATGACGCAACACAGCCAGTGGTTGACCGGGTTTTATGTTTGCTCAACAGCCTTATTCGGTACAGCATTCAGCATCCGCGCGAATTTCTCCTCACAAATCAACTGACGCAGATTCCTTTTATCCAGGAACGAGCCAAAAGTGAGAAGGTGCCAGCGCTGATCGTGGCTTTTAATCAAGTGATGATCGACGCCCAACAGCAGCACCTGCTCAAAGCAATGCCGCTCGACGTGATGTCAGTGTTGCTCTTTGGAGCGACAAATACGCTGGTCGAAGCACATATGAGGCAGCAAATTCACCTGGATCAAGCTACTATTGAGCAAGTGACGTCGGCCTGCTGGGATGCCGTTAAACGCTAATTTTTTTTGCCTGACATTTGGAATGAATGCTCACTCCAATCTCGGATTGAAGGCAGGGAAAGAAATCCTTTATGCAGGGCATTTAATATCACTGTCACGACGGCCAAGTCGGTCTTCGTCATCGGCTGTCTTTGAGGGATGGAACGTGCAGCGGTGCAGATCACCGTTGACCAGGAGAAAAATGTACAACGAATTTGAAATGGAGAAATGAGATGTCACCACATATAAGCAGAGCCGTAATTATGGATTCGTTCGGTGGGATTGAAAAACTAGACCTGCGTGAGGTCGCTGAGCCACATGCCCAAGCGGGACAAATCAGGGTCCACGTGGTTGCTGCTGGTTTGAACCCGATGGATTGGATCATGACTGCAAATGATACAGCCGGTGCCAGGTTCGGCCTGAGTCTGCCAACCGGTTTTGGCTCTGACTACGCGGGAATAGTGGACGAGGTCGGCACCGGAGTGACCGGGTTCGCCATCGGCGAACGCGTATTTGGCAGCGCCATCTCGCGGTCCGTCGCGGGCTATGTGATTATCAATCCTGAAAAATCTATATCTCCAGGCGATGAGGTACATCATACGCCAGACGGTCTTGATGACATCACCGCCTCGACGCTCAGCATCGCGGCGAGGACGGCTTCAGCTGCGTTGGCCGTGCTCAAACTCAAGCAGGGCGACACCATCCTGATTGGCGGGGCAGCCGGAGGGGTGGGTATCTTCGCAATCCAACTCGCTCGCCTGGCCGGGGCAAACGTCATCGGCACCGGCTCCGCATCATCGTTTGACTACTTACGAGGCCTTGGTGCCGAACCGGTAACCTATGGTGCGGGCCTGGCCGAACGAGTACAAGCCCTTGCCCCCGATGGCATTAACGCCGCAACCGATTTATACGGATCAGAGACGGTAGAAGCTGCGCGTAAGCTCGGCGTACCAGATACCCATATCTCCGTTATCGCAGCTCAAATCCCAGGGATAAGAGGAGTTTCTGGCATCGAGGCCGTCTCAGGTACCCTTGAATACATTGCCGAACTGGTTGCTACGGGCAAGCTCCAGGTCCCCATTGCGGCGGCCTACCCGATAGAACAAATCCGCACGGCAGCCGAGTTTCAGTCCAGCCGTCATGCCCATGGCAAGGTTGTCATCAAGCTCTAAAAGTGGGCTTGACGACGACCCTGGTCGTGTAGGGAGGGAACTCTTACAGCTTCACCTGGAGATAAAACGTGCGATCACAAAGGCGGCAGCGGCAGCGAGTCCACCAATCAGCGCCGTTTGCAGAGCACTCCTGAAGGGCCTTGTGCCCGTAAAACGCCCTTTGATATATCCAAAGATCAGCAAGGCCAGCAATGTCGCCACCACTGAGAAGAGAAGTGCCGTATTGACAGGCGAGAGAAAGAAGTAGGGACTTAAGGGGATTAAGCCTCCCACAATGTAGGATGCCGCGATGGTAAGCGCACTGGTAAGTGCACGCCTGGGATCTGGCTTCTCAAGCCCCAGTTCGAAACGCATCATAAAATCGATCCAGGCCTCGGGACGCTGGCTGAGCGCTTTTACAATGGGAGCACTTTCCGCCGCGCTCAGGCCATAGGAGGTAAATACATCGGCCACCTCAGCTTTCTCATCTTCGGTCTTCTCTGTGACCTCTTGCTGCTCGCGCAGACGCTCGCTGGCATAATGCTCGGCATCACTGCGTGCCGCCAGATAGCCTCCAAGTCCCATAGCGATCGAACCCGCTGCAACCTCTGCCAGGCCAGCCGTGATGATAATGGTGGTCGAGCTGACAGCACCTGAAAGGCCAGCTGCCAGTGCAAAGGGAACCGTTAAACCATCCGACATACCAATTACGATGTCTCGGACAGTTTCTCCGGCCGTAAAATGTCGCTCAATATGTGGCGTCTGTGGCATAACACTACCTTCTCGTTTCTGCTGAGCACTGATCTGAGGGCTCCAAATAAGGTCCACTCAAATATCTCTGAGAGTGTACCACATCGCCTGATAGGTACCTAATCCTGCTCCACGTCTACCTCAAAGCCCTTCGACTTCAAGGCAGCCGCCAGACCAAACAGACGCGCATCACCCTGCACAGTCCATAGCAACTCGTCCTGCTTCAGCAGAGTATCCGCCTTGTGCCAGACACATTCATAGTTCCCCTTCCACTGCCGATGCTGCACGCGTCCCTGATATTGCCAGGGATTCGCCATCGGTCGGCGATTGTTAAAGCCATAGCCCAAGCCTTCAACGCTCCCAAAATCTTTGCTGCGAAAAACAACCTTCATGTCTTATTCTCAACTCCCCAATCATATCTGTTGCCTGTAGTATACCTCGTAACGTCGCACGCTTGCGTACAACGTTACAAGGATCGTCGAATTTTGCGCAAGAACGTGTTCATGGCATATACTGGCTTATAGTGTCTGATACGCTAGAATACAACACGTTCATAAGAGGATAGTACATGCCTAAACTCGTTTTTTGGATCGATGTCGATAATACCTTGCTCGACAACGATCGCATCAAGGATGCCCAGAGCGCTGCACTTCTGACAGAGATTGGTCCCACCCTCTGCCAGCGCTATTGGGATTTGTATGAAAAGGTACGCAGCAAGCAGGGCGTGGTGGATATTCCTCTTGCGCTGAGCACTTTGCGCGAACGTACGTCGTTGGATGAGATGGATGATCTCACCTTTCAGCATGTGCAGTCACTGTTCGATAACTTTCCTTTTCAGGAATTTCTCTATCCGCATGTGCTGGAGACGCTCCAGTACCTGGATGGGATCGGCACGCCGGTAATCGTTTCTGATGGCGACAAAAATTATCAGGCAGAGAAGATTTTCAATAGCGGGATCTCTCAGGCCGTTGAGGGACGCGTTCTGCTCTATATCCATAAGCAAGAGCAGCTCGATGAGATTGAAAAACTCTATCCGGCTGATCACTGGGCAATCATCGATGACAAGCCTCAGATTCTCGTGGATGTTAAAAGGCTTAAGGGAGAGAGCATCACTACCGTGTTTGTCAATCAGGGCAAATATGCACGCGCAGGCTTTCCCGGATCGTTCGTGCCCGATATCACACTCGAGCAGATCGGGGATGCACGCCATGTTAGCGTCGATGAATTCCTGAAACCCGGGAAAGCCTCAAACGAATAGACTTGCAGAGGAATCACG
Organism: Dictyobacter sp. Z7_2; assembly: GCF_057551105.1. Lineage (NCBI taxonomy): Bacteria > Bacillati > Chloroflexota > Ktedonobacteria > Ktedonobacterales > Dictyobacteraceae > Dictyobacter > Dictyobacter sp. Z7_2. Next base: position 4,412,710 of record NZ_BAAJPE010000002.1, on the reverse strand, counting down.
TTCGTTCACTTGCGTCCGCGCCACTCCAGACGCGCCGGGATAGTGCACAGCGACATAACAGTGATTCCTCCACTCAATTCCTATGCCAAAAGGATGATGCATGAAATATCCGCATAATCAGCACCTCGCATTGAGCCAAGCCGCACAACAAACCATCTTAGAAGACATCACGCAACGCTGGCAGATAGAAGCCTGTGGCGTCCTGCTGGGGACCATCGATCAAGATGGTCACTGGAATGTCGAAGAGGCACATCCTCTCACCAACAGCGCCAACTCGCCGGTCTACTTCGAATTTGAGCCGGTCGAACTCCTTGAGGTCGAGCTCAACCATCCAGACCAGATTATTGGCGTCTATCATAGCCATCCGACAGGTTTCCCGCGAGCCAGTCAGACCGATCGAGACAATATGCAGCGCGTCAATCGACAACAAAATATCCCCTGGGCCTGGCTGATTGTCAGCGGCCCCTTCGACGCGAAATTTCGTCAAGAGGCTCAAGGAGGACTCACCTCAGCACCATTGATTGCCTACCATCACTTCAGCAGCGACGGCCTCCAACACATACCCATCTGCCTGCACCCCCAAACCAAATAGAATCGTACGCTTGCAATTCGCCTGATCATAATATATCCAATACATTTCGCATGAAGATGTGTATAATTTAACCATTTAAAATTCTTCCTCTTCGCTTTATGGTTTACCTGTCAACTTTCAAGAGCAAAAATCGTCTTATCTAACAAGTGCTCTATAATTGTCATATCAGCCTGAACAGCCTGTAATCTGTTTGGCTGACTTTTATGCAGAAAAAAAATTTGAAATGTATGAAAATTCGCGGGAATCCAGAATAGGTCATGCTAAAAAGATGGCTGACTCTCAGAAGGATTCTTCTCAAAGACGAGGCAGAGAAAGCAAGCGCCCAACACTTGATGCACTTAAAGAGGCTTCTAGGCGTCATCAGCAATGGGAACAGATGCGCGATCCTACAAAGGTAACATATTTCTCGGATTTTATGGATGACGACAGCAACAGTCATGCAAAACCTACCCGGCCTGAACATGTTCAAAGCAATGGAGTTTATAGTTATAAAGAGCAGTCTCCGCGCTACAGGGATATTTTATCTGACCCTTCTTATTCTGTTCCCTCTCTGGCTCAAGAGACGATTAAAGGGGTCTTCACATCAGCAAGGGAGGGGCTCGCAGCTACCGCTGCACGCTCTTATCTAGAACCTATTTCTCACATCACCGATGCGCACGTGCGTATCCCCAAACGCCCATGGACGTATGAGCCAGCATTGCAAGGTTTCAGAAATTGGAGTAAGAAAGATCTCATTAAAAGAGCCGATGAGGTGATGAGAGATGAAAAATTAGAGGATCCGCGCTTTCGTGCTGTTCGCGAAGTTAAGCCAGCCAACATTGAATATAATTGCCATAGCTATGTCTTTACTGATGGCAAAGGCGGATGGCTGACAAATGCAAACGCACGCACGATCCTCGAGCATAATGGCTATAAGCAGGTTGCCAGCTATCACGGTGAAGAATACCTGCATGTAAAAAATTTGAACATAAAAAAAGGTGACGTTGTTGCTTATTATAACTGGCCGGGACAATTGGACCCCCCACATACAGGTGTTGTTTCAGGAATAAAAGGGAATCAAATCTTTGTCACGAGCAAATGGGGGATCTTCGGAGTAAATGAACACCCAATTGATGTTATTCCAAAGGAATATCCCAAATTCTGGGCGATCTGTATGATAGATCGCCCTGGTGGACGCTTACTTTACCCCGACACATCATCGGAGTCAGTTGGAAACCAGTAACATCTGAGCATGCAATTATGCCTGGGCTATAGCAAAAATGGTTAGTTTTGGATAAAAAATCTGGTCTCACCCCCACAAATACGCTATAATAGCCTGCACACATAAAATCTAGTCCAGTCAGATAAGCTTTAGACTCACTTCTTTCATGGTTGGAGGATAAAGCTACCTCAGAGAAGCGGAGATCAACTGACGATGAGTTGTCCTGAATGTGGTCACGAAGCACCAGCAGGGTTTGAATTCTGTGGGCATTGTGGAAGTCGCTTAAGGCCCTCCTCCCCCAATGTGGCGGACGGAGATCAACTGGCATTTCCACAAGCAATACCATCACAATTTCAAGTCATGCGCGGTCTCCCCCATACGACAACGCCACAGCCTGCTCAATCTCCTCAAGCCCCAATCGCCTCTGGACCTGACAATCTCGTCCGCACAACGGCCTCTCTCAATGCGTCCACGCCAGCAGATCAGCAGGTCAGCACGAGCAATCCACCACCTCCTGTGGCGGGCTTTTACCAGGATGCCACAGACGCAATCATGATGCCTCCAATCAGTAGCGGACCACTGCTACGCTCAGGACAACTTTCTCCTCAGCCATCCTATGGCTTTCCAGGACCAACTATCGCCGGTCATCAGCCTTTTCGCTCCGATGATCCTTACGCGCCAACCTCCGTTTCGCATCCACCCAGCCATGCACTCCCGGCCGCTCCGCCACCCATTAGCAATCCAGCTTATAGCTATCCACCCATCAGTCAGCCGCTCTATGTCCCACCGTCAAATGGCCGCTATTATCAGGGAGCGCCGTCCAGACCATCGCAGAAGAACCAGACACAAAACACTACGCCGCTTATCATCAGCATCTGCCTGGTGGTACTGGTGATTATCATCATCAGCGCAGCCATTATCTATCAGGGCAGCCAACCCAAAAACTCACAGACCGACGGCATTAACGTCACAGGCACAACCACGGTCACGCATGCGGGCGGGATTGAAACTCCTCCCACCCACACCTCAAATGCAGCGCTGACACCGACACCGGTCCCTGACGCAGGCTTTATCTGGTGTGGCCTTGAATGCATCCCCAGCGGCTTCATGGATGAATACCCAAATGGCTGGCAAATGAGTGCGCTCACAAGCACCATCGGTATCCAATTTATCAATCCTATGCAGACCGACCAGGTAGCACTGCTTAAACGGCAGGATAATCCAACGGCTGCCGCCGACGCGATCCTGCTGAGTGAACTACAGAGCAGTTATGGGACACAGCCAGGCTATCAAGCCCCCAATCCTCCGAGCGGCCAGGCTGTCACAATTGGAGGTGAAACATGGTCATCCTCCTCAATTGTCTACCTGGGAAGTACCCAACAAATAGAGCAAGTCACGGCGTATGTCACCGTCCACCAGGGGAAAGCTTTTATTTTGGAAGTACAATCGGCACAAGCGCAATTTGCACAAGTTAGTACTGCGTACTACAATATAATGATTGGTAAGTTCCAATTTACGTAAACGAACAAGCTTCACTAATCGGAGAAAACGTTGAAATATTTCCTGAGCGGACTCGTGTTCGTCAGTGGCATGACAAGTTTAGCCCTGGAGATGTGCGCATCACGTCTCCTGGGAGCCTACTTTGGGACCTCGCTCTTTATCTGGGGCAGCTTGATAGGACTGATTCTTCTCTATTTGATGATCGGTTACTTTGTAGGAGGTCGGCTGGCTGATCGCTATCCACAGCCACGCGTACTTTGCGGCATTACAGCCATCGCAGCTTTATCGATTATAGTGATCCCTTTTGTCTGCAAAGGCATTCTGGCCGGATCAGTCACGGGACTCGAACAGGTCTCTGTCAGCCTTTTTGCTGGCTCGCTGGTTGGCACCTTGCTACTCTTTGCGATTCCAGTGACGCTGCTCGGACTCGTCTCGCCCTTTGCCATCCGCATCATCACACGCGAAGTCAAGGAGAGTGGGCGCATCAGCGGCTCGCTGTATGCTATTTCGACGGTTGGGAGCATCCTGGGAGCATTTCTACCTGTCCTCTGGTTCATCCCAACCTGGGGCGTGAGGCGCTCTTTGATTATCTTTGGTGTGCTCCTGTTAGCATCCTCGTTATGGGGCTTTGTGCCAAAGCAGCGACCGGTCTTAGCGCTTCCGCTGGCGGTTTTGATTATCCCGATGGTTTTTGTACTGGTCGTGCCATTGGGTCCGCTCAAAACGATCCCGAATCTGATCTATGATCAAGAATCGCTCTATAACTATATCCAGGTCACCAAAAGCAATGATGGCACCCGCGAATTAGTGCTCAATGAGGGCGATGCAGTCCACTCTATCTACAATCCCAACAGCACCAGCGTCCTGACCAGCTGGTATTGGGATTATTTTCTGGCAGCGCCCTATTTCAATGCAGGTTTTACCCCCGATCAACTGCAACGAGTCGGGATTATAGGGCTGGCCGGTGGAACGTCGGCGAGCCAATTCACGCAGGTCTATCACAATGTCCAGATCGACGGAGCGGAGATCGATCCAGCGATTGTCTCGGTGGCACGCAAGTATTTCAATATGAATGAGCCAAACCTGAACGTGTATAATCAAGATGGGCGTACTTTCCTTGCGGCTTCCAAACACACCTATGGACTGATTGCCGTCGACGCGTATCAGCAACCATATATTCCATTCCAGTTTACAACTAAAGAATTTTTCGCGCAGGTGCGCAGCCATCTCAGCTCCACCGGAGTCGTAGCGATCAACACAGGACACACAAACAACGATTATCGTCTGGTACAGGCCTTTGTAAACACATTAAGCACCGTCTTTCCAAGCGTCTATACATTTAATGTACCGGGGACCATCAACACGGAGATCGTAGCCACGGTCCAACCGACATCGCTTGGCACGTTCCAGAAACAGATGGGCCAATTCGCACCCGACTCAACGATGGGTCTACTCGCCAGTGAAGTCCTCCCAGTAGCCACGCGTGCTCGCCCCGACGGCGGTTTAATCTTTACGGACAACGAAGCCCCAATCGAACAGATCACGGATCAACTCCTGATTGACTACATTGTGCATTCGTGACGATTGACAGTCAGCAGATTTTGGTCTAAGGTGAGATAAAAAACAAGCAAGATAAATCTGAGAGGAAAAACAACTATGGCTGTAGTAGCAGTTATCGGGGCACAATGGGGCGATGAAGGCAAAGGGAAAATTGTTGACGAGCTGTCGACACGTGCGGATTATGTGGTACGTTATCAAGGCGGCAACAATGCGGGCCATCGCGTCGTTCACGGAGGAGGAGAATTCTCCTTTCATCTTGTGCCATCGGGCATCTTATTTCCGAACACGATCTGTATCATCGGGAACGGAGTGGTAGTAGATCCCAAAGGTCTGCTCGAAGAGATGCAGCTCTTACAGCAGCAAGGCATAGATATTTCACGCCTGTATATCAGCGAGCGAGCGCACGTCGTGATGCCCTATCACATCGTACTCGATCGCCTGGAGGAGGAGTCGCGTCTGGGAGAAGGCGAGCCCCTGGAGGGGACACCACGGGGGATTGCTCCCGCGTATGTCGATAAACATGCACGCTCGGGTATCCGCATCGCCGAGCTCCTCGATGTGGATGCGTTCCGCGCTAAATTATCTCTGGTACTCCAGCAGAAGAACCGCATGATCACGCAGATCTATGGACATCCAGCCCTCTCACTGGAAGAGATCCACGGAGAATATTTCAAGTACGGACAACAATTGCAATCGCATATCGCCGATACGCAGCAGATGCTTCATGACGCGCTCTTTGATCACAAAACCATCTTGCTCGAAGGGGCACAGGGAGCCCTCCTCGACATCGACTTCGGCACCTATCCCTACGTCACCTCATCATCGACTATGGCCGCCAACGCCGCCGTCGGAGCCGGATTGCCTCCACGCAGCATCGATCGCGTCGTCGGCATCTTCAAAGCCTACACCACCCGCGTCGGCAGCGGTCCCATGCCCACCGAGATCTTTGACTCCCATACCAGCGACATCCTGCGCGAGCGCGGACACGAAGCCAAATCCAACAACGGTCGCGAGCGCCGCTGCGGCTGGTTCGATGGCGTCGCCGGACACTTTATCGCTCAGATCAACGGCTTCGACGCCGCCGTCATCACCAAACTCGACGTCCTCGACACCCTCCCAAGCATCAAGATCTGCACCGCTTACAGCCTGCGCGGACAAATCATCCATAACCTGCCAGCGATCCCTAACGACCTCGCCGCCTGCGAGCCCATCTATGAAGAGGTCGCCGGCTGGCAATGCAGCACCACCGATATCACCGAGTACGATGATCTGCCTGCCGCCGCCAAAAACTACCTGAAGCGCATCGAAGAAATTATAGAGACACCTATAGTGATGATCTCCGTCAGCCCCGAGCGCAACAAGACCATCCAGCTTCAGGACGTCCTTGCCGAACCCGCACGCGACGAAAATTATCCCAGAAACTCGATGCGCTAGTAGCGTCGTACCCTTGGGTACGATGTCCCACTCAACGTACGATCAAGCTCCCCAGCGTGGTGTGCCGGGATGCTGCTGTCTCGTACGAGAAACTGGGACATCGTACCCTTGGGTACGACGCTACGGGGTGGCTTTGTCCCAGCTGATGTCGATCTCGTCGTAGCGCTTGACCTTATATATAATGGTCGATATAAGCCAGCTGGCGATGAAGACTCCAAAGATGATGATGCCAAGCAGGCCGAATTGACCGTCGAGGACGTCGATCTGGTCCCAGAAGGGGCCACGGAGATGCATCTCGGTGGCGACGATGCTGAGAGCTTCAATGCCTCCGACAATCAGGGCAACGAGGACTGAGATAAAGGTGATGTTGAGGTTGTAGTAGAGTTTACGCATCGGTTTGACGAAGGCCCAACCATAAGCTCCAAGCATCAGGACGCTATCGGTCGTATCCATCAGGGTCATGCCGGCGGTGAAGAGGGCGGGAAAGATCAGGATGGCTGCGATCGGGACTCCATGGCCGGCGCTAAAGGCGGCAATCCCCAGGAGACCAACCTCGGTAGCGGTATCGAATCCCAGGCCGAAGAGCACGCCAATGGGATACATCTTCCAGCTACGATCGGTCATCTTGAGCAGGGGACGAAAGAAGCGTCCCATGAGTCCACGTTTATTCAAAGATTCATCCAGGATCGTGTCGTTATATGTGCCACCTTGCCTCACCTCGTGAAACGTCCGATAGACGTCGACCAGGATCACGATGTTGATGCCCGCGATGATTAACAGGAAAAATGCTGAGACGCTGGTACCTATCAATCCACCGATATCCTTGAGCCGGTCGAAGTTGTTCAGGGCGACTGCGGCAAATGCTAGCAAGACAGTTAAGACGATAACGATGGTGGAATGCCCAAGCGAGAAGAAGAAACCAACTCCAATCGGCCGTTGCTTCTCTTGCATCAGCTTGCGGGTAACGTTATCTATCGCCGAGATATGATCTGCGTCAAAGGCGTGGCGCAGGCCAAAGGTATAGGCGGTGAAGGATAGAGCTAATAAGTCTGGACGGCTATGAAATAAAGAGAAGGCAAGTAGCCAGACCAGCACGTTATAGGCGATCAGGAACACAAAAATACCGACCACTCTGCGACGCACATCAGGCGAGCTCTGCTGATAGACCCGCGAAAGTGCAGCCAGACCAAAGTTACTACTCATGAAACCTCCAGGTGACGATTGAGCATGAGGGCCTAAGCAGCTCCGTCCAACAATCCTCAGTGATCTGCGGAGCACGACCTAAAGCTGTCCCATTGAAAATGGTACGTAGAGAGTATACGCGCAAAAAAAAGTAATTGCAAATGATTTGCAATTACTTAAATTTCCTAATAACAAAAGTTGTGTGGGAACTTTTACAGCAGCTTCATCGTCATTCAACTAAGAATATCTCTATGAGACACGGGCGGTTGATCGTAGATAGAGGAGATATTCGTTAAAGGAGTCTGTCATGATAAAACGGCGACTACTCACCACTCTGTTCATCATACTTACGATGGCGGGCACATGCATCCTTTTCCTGGCAATCCCAGGCGCTTCCGCAGCTCCGATTGCAACCGATTGCGGAGAGGTCGATTCCCACGGTGGTCCCCCATATACTCCCAACGCAAACAGAATTGAACGATGCTTCTGGCTGGCTACACAGATTTGCGCCAATAAGACGCTGACATTTCATGTGATGGGGATCGATACTGGTTCGACCAGAAAGTTCTGGATCTCTCCCACGTGTCAAATTCATGAGTCGCTTTATACGTACATGGTACCAGCATTCCATCATTTCATAGCCGATATCGCCTGCAATCAGGCCAGGCTCTTGAGCGATGGCCTTCATATCCTTGGGTGTAAGGGCGATCCATCCATCTTCATTCCTTATCAGTAGGACACTTAGCGCGCCAGAGAGCAAGATCTCTGCTCTCTGGTCAACCTGAATTATGCCGTCACCCCGGCGTCGACAGTAATCACCTGACCAGTGATGCTCTCATTACAGGCCAGCATCACATAGACAGCCGCAACGTCATCCAGATCGGCCGCTTTCTTGAGCGCAGCTTGTCGGGTGACCAATTGGAGTTGTTCAGCGGTAAAATGTACGTTCCAGCGTGTGGCAAGAAAACCTGGCGCCACGGCGTTGACGCGGATATCTGGTCCCAGCGCGACCGCCAGGCATTTGGTGAGGTGAATTGTTCCCGCTTTGGAGACGGCATAGGCAATACTACTGCCACCACCAGCGCGAATCCCAGATATGGAGGCCGTATTGATTACCTGGCCGCCTCCATTTTGTCTCATGATCGGCACGGCTGCCTGCGTCGTGAAAAAGGGAGCTTTGGTGTTGACGTTGAGGACCGTATCCCAATCATCTTCCGTAGGCTTATCAATCTGTGCAAAGGGCACGGCTCGCGTAGTGCCAGCATTGTTAATCAACAGATCCAGCCGTCCAAAGTGTGCGGCGACATGCTCAACCATCTGCTTGCTCTCAGCCACGGCAGTGGGAGCGTTCAAGTCAGCCTGCACCGCCAGCGCCTGTACGCCTATCTCCTGCAACATCCGGACAGTGTCAGTCGCATCATCTTTAGAATGAGAGTATCCAACCGCAATATGCATCCCTTTATGAGCCAGGTGCTGCGCAATTGTCCGGCCAAGGCCAGTACCTCCACCCGTTATCAAAGCCACTTTTCCTGCTATATCCATATCTTTCTACCTTTTTATTTTAATGTAGCGCTTAGTCAAAGTTCATAGTGCCAATGTGGAACCTGAGACATGCATCCAAAGATCTCCGTGTAGCCGTGAGGCAACCAGGTCAGCCCACGTAGCAGCCAGGTAATTCACTTGTTCTACAGCATAACAGAGTCTGATGTATCGAACAAGGCAGAGTAGACAAAAGGAATTCCTCAATCAGTAATTTGGGGTTCATCAGATATTATAGGTAGATCTGGATTAACAGGAGTACCAACGATACTCTTCCTCTGGATACGATTGATGAGGGCTTCGATATCCACCAGGAGAACGCTTCCACACAGCAAGAACAGAGGGAGCAGTTTACTTATCACCATCAATTCCCAGCCTGATACGTCAGGCAGCCAGCCGAGAACTTTCACGTTGAGCACGTCGATATGAAAGAGGCTCAAGATAACAAAGCAGCTTGGCAGGCAGATGAGCAGGCAGCAGATGATGGAGAAGCGGGTCTGGAATTCTGGCAGGAGGACGACGCAGATACATAGGACGTAGGCTAAAATGGACCATTGATATTCATAGACTTGCTCATAAAAGCAGAGATAGTAAACAATCGTAAAAAAGATCGCTTTGCTGATATGGATACGTCGCAATGAGCTTAAAAAAATGACTCCTAGCAGGGCGCTATATTGGATAATCTTGTAGACGAAATCAGGCCAGTCGGTGAGAGGGCTAAAGCGTAGCAGCGCGTTTAAGGTGATGATCTGATTCGGTCCCGCCTTCGCCGATGAAAAAAAATTGGCCAGTAAGTTATCGACGTAATAGGTCCCCAGGCCATTGAACCAGAAGATGGCTGTGTAGACAACAAAAAGCATCAGACCAAGTCCAGCGATCAGCCAGTGGCGCTTAAAAAAGAGGGCAAAGACAAACAGCGCTCCCACAGGCTTTATCAGCAGGCCCAGCGTGTAGTACATGCTGCTCCCCAGACGAGATTGACCTTTGACCAGCGTGATCAAAAAGAGTAGCAGAAATATATTTAAGACAAATTGAAATTGTCCGGCAGCCAGTTCTAAATAGATGCTGAAATTTGCGAGTAAGAGGAAGACAGCAAATTGAATATATTTATAGGTACGAAAACTCCAATAAAAATAGTCTATGACAATCAAGGAGAGCACAAGTTTGATGCCCAGCCAGACATATAACGCACGCACCGGCTCAAAAAGCATCAAAAATGATCCCAGCGTGAGCGTGAATAAGGGATGATAGACGTTCGGATTGGCAGATTCATTGTGCGCATACATCGATCCATCGGGGAGTGCCTCACCGGTCAGCGCACCACCATGCCAGAATGCCCAGGCTCCACGCGGTAGTTGATAAAAGTCGATCCCCCTGGCACCTATGTGCAACGCTGCACCAGAAAAAAAGAGGTCAAACCATCCGGTCTTGAAGGCTGATAGATAGAAAAGAAGATAGATCGCCAGGCCAAGATAGATTAATGCGTGCCCTTTGATATGCTTCAAAAGATCTCTCCTCTTGCGTAGCATAAAGTAGAACTGTCCTCACCATTGGAGCCAACATGTTTACACATCTTCGCACGACTCGTGCTCATTGGTCAAGCATTTCTCCCTTATATCTCATCTTTTGCTCACCTCTCCCACGTTATACATATATGACGATGTGAAAATAAGGATGTATAATACAAGCAAATTACCATCGCCGTTGAAATAGCTGTCTATTCTTATCGCTTGAGGAGAAGTATATGACCACACAACAAGAACAGCAAGAGGCGCAAAAGGAAATGTTCATCAATATAAGAAAACTGGCAGCTCTGGATATCTCGATTCACGGTCGCTGGATTATTCTGGCAGAGTTTGCCTTTGGAGTGGTTGTCAGTGGCTTGCTGGGTATCTATACCCTGTACACCTTTTTCAGCAATAGTGACAGTCCCATTCTTCTGCTGATCATAGGCATTGTACTCTCGTGGATCACGCTCAACTATATACCCATGTTGCTCTATGCCATCAGCATCATCAAGCACAAAAGTGCTGCGCGAGAAGCAGCGTTTGAGCCGATACACAGGGTAAAGTCGATGCACAAGTATGCCATTCAATCAATATTTTTGATGCTCCCACTGGTGATTCCGATCCTTGCCATCTATCAGGAAGTCAAGCCTGAGACACGGCAGCAGGTACAATCACAGGATAGGTACGTAAACGATATATAGAGGGCACGAGAGAAGATAGTCAATACATAATAATAGTTTCACAGCCGCTCATGAGAGCGGCTGTTGTCTCAGACGCTGGCCAGGCTGATTGCCAACAAGGATTCAGGAAACTGGCAACTCAGTTGCGTTGAGTAGTGCCCTGGAGCTAATTCAACCGTTACAATATGTGGTGGGGCCGGCGGCTTCACCTGTTGATCAGCCATAAGATCATCTCCTGATGTTAAGAAGAATGCTGTAACAAAAATGCCTGGACTTCGTCTCCAGTTGGGAGGGACGGAATAGCTCCACGCTGCGTGGTGGCGAGCGCTCCTACCGCGTTCCCTAATGCTAGAGCTTTTTCTATCGATGACGTATCAAGTTGAAGATCTGCGTCAAGCAAGCCGGAGAGCATACCAGCAACAAAACCATCGCCGGCTCCCGTGGTGTCGATGGCGTTGACAGTAAAGCCGGGTAGATGTCCACTCTCCGTGGCGGTATAGTAACTACAGCCAGCACTGCCCTGCGTGACAATTAGCAGTTGCAGGCTCTTGGACCAGAGTGAGCACACGCCATCTGCGATCGTATCTTTGCCGCTCAGGAAGGATAGCTCTTCTTCGCTCACCTTGATTAGATCAGCATAGTGCCAGGCATCCAGGATACCGGCGCGAGCGGCTTCAGCCGAGGACCAGAGCGGGAGCCGGAGATTTGGATCGTAGGAGATAAGTGCTCCACCTTCTTTGGCGTAGCGCAAGGCGGTAAGTGTCGAGCTGCGACTGGGTTCGTTGATCAGCGAGATGGATCCGTAGTGAAAAATACGAGCCGAGGATAAGAAATCTGCATCCTCGGCTCGAAACTGCCAGGTCATATCGGCGCTTGGATGTCGATAGAACATGAAGTCACGCTCACCGTTGGCGAGCAATGAGACAAAGGCTAATGCAGTACGTTCCTGTTCGGAAAAGCTTAGACCACGCACATCCACCCCGTTGGTTTGGAGGATATCAGCGAGAAAGTGACCAAACTCATCGTCTCCGACTTGTCCAATAAAAGCGGTACTCCTACCCAGGCGCGCCAGACCTACGGCGACGTTAGCAGGAGCACCTCCAGGCGCCTTCTTAAATGTGATTGACTGAGCAAGCGTCGCTCCACTTTCCAGAGAGACAAAGTCGATGAGCAATTCACCACAGGTGATAACGTCCATAAAACCGGTTCCTCTTCTCGTAACACGGAACGTTTTACGCTCCCGTAAAGTTTGTAAATAAAGTCAATGCATAAAAGTTGTATTGGAGGCGTCCATCCCAATAGGGTGACATGTCCACCGACGTAGCGGCGCGGCTCCGCCGTGCTGTCTGTAGCTCGTATGGCAACGTTGCCCATGGCGTTCCATTGAGAGACGCACCCAGGCCGCATCATACGAGCCACAGACAGCACGGCGGAGCCGCGCCGCTACGTCTGCTTGCTTGATCCCTTTGGGGTGATGCTTCCTTCACGTAACAATATTGTACGCACACGTTTATGTGCGGATTTTTATTCGCCGTTGGGCAGGATCTGCGTTTTCACGCCCTCGCCACGTCTGACGATATCGAGTGCCTGCGAAAAACCATCCAGAGGAAGAGCTTTCGTGAGCATGGTTTTGGTGTCGATGGCTCCTCCGCTGACAAGGTCGACGGCCTGTTGATAAGAGTTCAGGATCGCCATTGAGCCGACGATGGTGATCTCTTCGTTATAGATGCGGAACGGAGATAGGGCGACGCGAGCCTCCTGTGGAGCGACTCCGAACACCATGAACTTTCCTCCGCGCCGGACTGCGGTGAAGGCTGACTCAATCGCTCGCGAGACTCCTGTGGCGTCAACGACGCAATCGAAGCCGAGAGGCTCATCTGCCAGCAGCGCCTCAATCGAGGTTGCGGTACGATCCGCGCCGAGCTTTCTGGCAGTTTCGAGACGCTGCTCATTGAGATCCATCATGGCGACGCGTGACGCGCCTCCGCGCAGGAGAAGTTGCAGGAGCAGTAAACCCATGGTGCCAGCTCCAACGATCAGCATGCTCTCGCCCAGCTTTGGTTCGAGTCGATGAGCACCGTGGACAGCACAGGCGACTGGCTCAATTAAGGCCGCCTCACGAAACGTGATCCGATCAGGAATCTGGTAGGCATTCGCAAATGGCACGGCCACATATTCGGCAAAAGCGCCGCTGACAGTGTCCCCAATCGCCTGCCAATTCTCGCACATATTCCCATGTCCAGTGTGACAGAAGAAGCAATGTCCACAGTAGAGCGATGGATCAACGGCGACCCGGCTCCCGATCACCAACGGCCTATTTTTATCATTCAGGTTCTGGACATTGCTTCCCAACGCGACAACCTCGCCGGCAAACTCGTGTCCCGGCACGATCGGATAAGGTGTGGGAGGAAATTCTCCCTGGGCAATATGCAGGTCGGTACCACAGATACCACATGCTCCCACCTTGATGATCAGTTCGTCGGGCTTCGGCGTTGGATCGGCAACGTTTCCGACACGAATCTCTCCAGGTTTATCAATAATAACTGCACGCATGCTTCATCCTCTTTCACTACTTGTATAATACTCTATCCACAAAAAAATCTCCGTCCCCACTATTTTACCGCACCACCAGTCAACCCGCGAACCAGATGCTTCTGAGCATAGATGCCTAGAATCACGGGGACAATAATAATCGCGGTCGCCAGGGCTGAGACTTTTGCGAGGAATAATCCCTGGTTGCTAGAGAAGACTGCGACCATGATGGGTAGCGTCGGCGCATCGGTATAGGTTAAGGTGACGGCAAAGAAAAAGTCGTTCCAGGCAAAGATGATGGAGAGTAAGGCCGCCGCCGCCAGGCCGGGAGCCGCCATCGGGACCACGATACTGATAATCGTCCGCAGCGTAGAACTGCCATCCAGCCAGGCACCTTCCAGGACCTCCAGAGGCAGATCGATAAAGTAAGAGCGAGCCATCCAGATGATCAGGGGCAGGTTCATCGATGTGTAGACCAGCACCAGGGTAAAGACATTATCCAATAAGTTAAGGCGCGTGAAAATCACATAGAGCGGAATGAGGATGGCCGCAAAGGGCATAAAACGCGTCGAGAGCACAAAAAAGAGCATGTCGTTGGACGATTTTTTGCGCATCTGAAAGACCATACAATACGCTGCGGGCACGCCTAAGATCAGGGCAATCGCCGTCGAGACCAGCGAGGCAATCGCGCTATTGAATAGATAGGCGGCGAAGCCTGAATTTACTACCAGCGCGAATTGATCCAGCGTTGGTTGGAAAAACAGCGTCGGCGATGATGAATAGGCGTCTGCCTCTTGCTTAAAGCCCGTAATGACCATCCAGATCACCGGGAAGATTAATAGCAGGACCAGCAGATAGGTGAGCACAGACAAAAATGGCGCTGAGATTCTTCTAAAAAATGTCATGTGTTAGCCCCTTTCATCCGGCGTATTATCGGCAGTCACGCGGAGCATCCCTCTGGCGGCAAAGATCGCAATGATCACTCCAATCACGCCCAGCGTCGCGGCCTGACCGATCTGAAATGAGGTGAAGGCCGTAGAATAGGTATAATAAGGCAGCGTATTTGTCGCCACACCAGGTCCACCGCCAGTTGTCAGGTAGATCTCACCAAAGGTCTGAAAGATAAAGATCGTTCCAAAGAGAATCGCTACCTCGTAGGAGCGTCGCAACAACGGGAACACGATACGGATAAAAGTCGTCAAAGCATTTGCGCCATCGACCCTCGCCGCCTCCAAAACTTCATCCGGTACGGCCTGGAGACCCGCCAGGAGCACCAGCATCACAAAAGGAGTCCATTCCCAGGCCACAATCAGCGTCACACTCTCCAACGGAAATGAAGAGAACCAGGCCACAGCAGGCAAACCAGCCGACTTAAAGATCCAATCGATCAAGCCAAAGTCAGGACTCAGCAGGAGGTTTTTCCAGACCAGAGCCATCACGGCCGGCGTCACCAGGAACGGGATCGTCGCAGCGCCACGCAAGACGCTTTTCCCCCAGATGGGACGGTTCAAGAGCAACGCTAAGATGGTTCCACCGATCAGCGCCAGAGCAATCGCTCCCACGACCAGTTCCAGCGTATGACCCATCACCGGCCAGAAGTTGACATCACCAAAAAGCATATGAACATAGTTGGACAAGCCGACCAGATTAAAGCCTGCCGCTGGCTGCAAAAGACTCCAGGAGTGCAGACTGTACCAGATGGTCAACAAGAAGGGGATCTGGGTCATTACAAGCATAAAGACAAGCGCTGGAATATACAGCCATAACACCTTACGGCGCTGAGACATTGGCTTCCGAGCCATTCTCACACGCTCCTCAGTTGTCACCGTACCGTTGGCAGCCTTGAGAGCATTGGTCGACTCAGCTCGCTGAAGAGCCAACGCATGTTGCTTCATCGTAAAGCCATCCTCACTCATGGCCAAACCTTTCTTTTTGTCTGCGTACCGAACAAATCCGAAAATGTTTGAGCGAGGCCGTCTATCATCAAGATGATAAACAGCCTCCTCGTTACAGGCGCAGAAAACAGTATTAGTAGCCAGCAGTGTTACTCTTGTTCACTTGCGATGATAATAGTTGATCAGATTGCTTTAAGGCAGCGGCAACCGTCATTTTTCCGGCAATGACAGCGGAGATATTCTCGCTGATCTGTTGACCCACATCCTCAAATTGCGGGATACCCACAAATTGCACGCCATGATACGGGACCGGCTGGAGGGTTGGCTGATTTGGGGTCGTCGTATTAATCGAATCCAGCGTAAGTGCAGCAAATGGAGACGCCTTCTGGTAATCGGCGTTCTGATAGATCGAAGTGCGGGTACCAGGAGGAACGTTGGCCCAACCAAAGGTTTTGCCAGCCAGGGTCAGATACTGAGGACTGGTCGCCCAGGTAAGAAACTGGAAGGCAGCATCCTTGTTGTGGCTGGAATTGACGATGCCCAGAGCCCAGGCCCAGAGCCAGCGGCTACCGTTAGTCGTCACCTCGGTTGGTGCATAGGCATAGCCAACATTACCTGCGATCTTAGAGGTCGAAGGGGACTCAAGCGAGCCACCAAAGGAGGTCGCATCATAGAACATAGCGGCCTTACCCTGAGTCATCAAGCTCAAGCACTCCTCCCAACCAGCGGTGGAAGCGCCTGATTCACCGTAGTTCTTCAGCAGATTGACGTAGGTGGTGACCGCCTTCGTGACGGCAGGAGTCGAAAGCTGAGGAGTCCAATTTTCGTCGAACCAACGACCGCCGAAGGTATTGATCACCGTATTCAGCGGAGCCAGATTCATACCCCAGCCCGCCTGACCACGTAACGCGATCCCGACTGTCCCGGTAGAAGGATCATTCAATTCTTTGGCAAAGGTGGCAATCTGATCCCACGTCGGATGCAAAGGCATGGTCAGATTATGGCTGGCAAATATTTTCTTATTGTACATCAACATGCTACTCTCACCATAAAATGGCAGGGCATAGGGATTGTTTTGGTACGAGAGCGATGCCATCACAGGTTTGAGCAGATCATCATAATTGTAACTACTCTTGTCAGAGGCCGACATCTTATCAAGATACGGCGTCAGATTCGCAGCCCAGCCGTTGTGAGCCCAGATCGGAGTGTCATAACTTCCGATGGTCGCAATATCAAACTTGCCAGCATTCGTCGCCACATCTTGCGTGACTTTGGTACGCAAATCATCCTCGGGCAGAGTCACAAACTTCACTTTAATATTGGGATGATCCTTCTGGAATACCTGCGTCGTTAACTGTTCCATCTGCACCATCTGAGAATTGTTGACGGTACCGACGGTCAGCGTAACCGTATTCCCGGAGGAGGTCTGACTCGCTGGGGAACAGGCCGCGATGGTCATCAAAAACATGCTGCATACCGTGAGAACAGAAAAAATGCGCAAAAATCTCTTCATTTCGAATACCTACTTCCAAGACTGGTATATAAAACGAGACGATACAATGAGGGCGCTACTACAGGGACAGAAAATGGATCTCCATGCCTGCTGCACATGGCAGATGGATAGCATTCTCTCTACTAAAGAGGCGAAAAAGGGCAAAAAATCGTCATGAGTCCTTCCTTCAGATAATGTTGCCTGGAGTGATCTTCATGGATACAGTGCACGCCGTGACCGATCAAAGAAGTATGCGAACCTTCAATGAAACCGTATCCTGGAGGCTTCTAGAGGTGTAGTGTAGCAATACGTGTAGAAAAGAACACACCTTAAAACAATCAAAGCGACTCTTCACTACAGCAGATAATCAAAAATATATTGCTTCTTTGCACATGAGCTAAGATGAAATAACTCATCCTGGCCTACTCCTGCCTCATCACCCATTGATGAATTGCAAAACCAACGTCGCTAACGAGAAAACCAGTGAAACGATTAGCTAATCGTTTCACTAACCATACCATACGATATTCATGCTTGTCAAGGCCACAAAAGAGAGAAATTCACGCAGTGGAGCAAGCGCCCAAAACCCGCGCTTGACATAAATCTAACATCCATGATATATCTTCAGTGTAACGATTAGCTAAAACGATGGCATTCGTGACGCAAAAAACCAAAGGATTTTTAAATATGGAGAAGTCAGCCGATCATCCTCCAACGATTAAGGATGTCGCGCTCCGGGCAGAGGTATCCGTAGCCACTGTATCAGCCGTGCTTAACGCCAACAAGTATGTGAGTCCCGAACTAGCACAACGCGTCCGTGAGAGTATCAAGGCGCTAGGATATGAACGCAACAGCTTCGCTCAAGGCTTAAAAACACAGGTCAGCCATACCATCGGCCTGATCATTTCCGATATTACCAATCCTTTCTTCACCAGCGTCGTGCGAGGCGTAGAAGACGTCGCGAACGCTCAAAACTATTCACTGATCCTTGGCAATACCGACGAGGACATCAAAAAGGAGATGAGCTATCTCAACCTCCTGGAGAACAAACGCGCCGATGGCTTGATCGTCGCCCTGACAAATGGCAATCACGACTACCTGCGCACCTGGCCGAGACATCATCTGCCACTTGTCAGCATTGATCGCTCCCTATTCAAAGCCGGCATCGACGCAGTTCTCGTCGACAACATCGCGGGAGCCCGGCAGGCGGTAGAGCATCTTATCAGCCTGCATCATCGACGCATTGGGATCGTCACCGGCATCGCAGGCATCACCACCACCGAAGAACGTCTAATCGGCTATAAGCAAGCCCTTGAGGCTCATCATATCCCCTTCGATCCCGAGCTCGTCGCGGAAGCCAATTCGCGCATCGATGGCGGAGAAAAAGCGACGCTCCACATTTTGTCCCGGCCTGAGCGCCCGACAGCCCTGTTTGTCATGAACGGCTTGATGGTCATCGGCGCGCTACAAGCCATCAATAAGCTCGGCCTGCGCTGCCCCCAGGATATCGCATTGGTCGGCTTCGATAATCTCGAATGGGCTTCTGTGGTCTATCCCAGGCTCACGACCATCAGCCAGCCAACTTACGAGATAGGCCAACAGGCTGCATATCTGCTCTTCGAGCGTATGAAGAATCGACAGGCATCTCCCAGAGAGATACGTCTGGCACCGACACTGATCGTACGTGAGTCGTGTGGTGCCACGCTGCAAACACAAACAGGGACTTGAATAGATATACGAAGAGTAGAGGCTGTTTACTCGTTAGCATTATCAAGGATATCCCGGGTCGTGCGCAGGCGACCAATTTTCGGAAAGATGTAACTCTGAACGTATTCATGCTCAGCTTGCGTAAAGGCAGTCATAGCATCGCTGGCAAAAATGATGTTATAGTTATGCTGAAATGCTTCTCTGGCTGTCGTGTCCACGCCGATGCCGGAAGAGATGCCACAAAGCACCAGCGTTGTGATGCCTCGACGGCGGAGCTGCAAATCAAGATCTGTGCCGTAAAAAGCACCCCATTGCTTCTTGGTCACAATATGGTCCGTACTATTGGCACCAAGTTCAGGCACGATCTCATGCCAGCCATCCACAAAATTCATGTTCGGCGGCTCCTGATCCAGGAGAGGCTGTACCATGTCTTTTCCATCATTGGTCGACACGTGTACCAGCGCCACAAAGGCATGGTGCGTATGGAAAGCCTCCACCAGCGTGGCGGCATGCGCCACAACCTGCTCTCCCGAATAGGGAGCATATTGATTGCTTCTGATCCATTGCTGTAGATCAATCACAACGAGAGCTGTGGTATTCCAATCGAAAAGTTGCGTCATGAAAGGATACTCCTTCTAGTATAAATAGACTTTTTAGTAGCGCGCATTGAGAGCGGTCACCTCTGGCAACATCACCTGCACCGCATCGCTAGTGTATATTGAGCATGGCTGCTATACTAGATGAGAAATTATCATAGGAGCAAAACTCCTGGGATAGAGCTGATACAGTCTAGAAAGAAGGGGCCGGGGAGCAAATGAGCTTGGAGCAGCAAGATCAGCGACGTTTGCAAGAGCTAGGAGATTTCTTGCAGACACGCAGGAAGCGCATGACGCCAGAACAGGTTGGGTTGCCAGCGGGAGGAAGGCGTCGCACGCCAGGACTTCGGCGGGAGGAAGTTGCTCAGTTGGCAGGCGTCAGTGTTGACTGGTATACCTGGCTGGAGCAGGGACGTTCGATCATGGTCTCGACTCAGGTCCTGGAGTGTCTGGTACATGCCTTACGTCTCGATGGTAACGAGAGAGAACATCTTTTCTTTTTAGCCCATCAACAGCCTCCGCCAGAAAGAACTCCCTCACAGCAGACAGTAAGTGTAGCGGTCCAGCACTTTCTCGACCATCTGGGTGCCATTCCCGCCTATGTGACCAGTGAGTATTGGGACATCCTGGCATGGAATGAGGCTGCATGCGCTGTCTTTGGAGACTTCCGCCAGATGACTCCACACGAACGCAATGTGGTCTGGCGCATATTTCTGTCGCCAGACCATCGACGGATGGTCGTGGATTGGGAAGAGCACGCGAGGCATATCC
The DNA here is from genome assembly GCF_057551105.1 of Dictyobacter sp. Z7_2. Lineage (NCBI taxonomy): Bacteria > Bacillati > Chloroflexota > Ktedonobacteria > Ktedonobacterales > Dictyobacteraceae > Dictyobacter > Dictyobacter sp. Z7_2. The sequence goes on along the minus strand of NZ_BAAJPE010000002.1, from coordinate 4,392,521 downwards.
TGGCACAGTTTCGCGCCAGTTGCGGGCGCTTCCCTGATGATCCACAACTGACAGAGCTACGGGACGATCTGATGAAGCAGAGTCCCGAATTTCGCTCCTGGTGGCCAGAGCATGAGGTTCTACGCATTACTGAGGGTGAAAAAATCCTTAATCATCCACAGGCAGGACATCTGGTATTTGAACACCTCACATTTCAGGTCTATGATGCACCTGAATTAAAGATGACAACCTATACGCCAGTAGATAATACAGGAACATCCGCAAAGCTTTGCCAGCTGCTTCAGAGATCTACGCCTCCGGTTGAGGATCTTTTTTAGGATGCTCGTTGACTTTATGGGGAGCCCTTGAAGTCATGGGATCAATCGGGCCATTTTCCATGTCACCCTGCTCCCGTGGACGATCCATATCGCCAATATTCTTATTGGGTTGCCCGGGATTACGTCCACCTAACGTCCCTTGCGCAGGCATATCCGATGCGTTGATATTCCCCAAAGTGTTCTCCTGATTGGTAGCATGCGCATCGACATTTTTCACGTCTTCGCCCTCCTCTGGAGCAGATCCATGACCAATGGGCGCCCCTCCATTGGGGATATTGCCACCGCCAGCACCTGCCAATCCACCTTCCTGCTGTGTATAGCGACGATCATCCTTACGTACTTTTTCCTCGTCAGCACCCATGGTCAAAACCCATCCTTTCGGCATCTCTATATTTGACTATAAGAATATCTCTAATAACATAGCATCCTCCCTCAGATACGTAATCAGCCAGTGGAACGTTTCGAATCGCTCTCTTGCTTGAGGTTATTGCAGCAATTATAGATATCAACAAAAGAGGTTTGCTTCCTGGTTTCTATCTGGTAACCCTATCACTTTTTAGTAACTTCTTACATGATCAAAGTGTTTCAGATATAGTAGCCGTAGATAAACTTTTGTCTCTGGTTATTTCCAGTAGCTTGTTACAAGATGAGGTGTTTCCTTATGGCTAGCCCAGAAAGCTTGCAGATCCGCCCTTATTTGTTGGACGGTAAGAATGCTCCAAGCGTCCCATTGCCCGAGCAGCGTGTCTCATATGAACTGTTGGTTGAAAACTATCTCGGACATCCAATCCCATTGCCAGAAGGGACACGTGTCGAGTCTGTGAATGTAGATGGCATAGCAGCGGAATGGATTTATCCAGCAGATGCCGATACGGAACGCGTGTTGCTGTATCTCCACGGCGGTGCTTATGTCATTGGTTCACTCAAATCACATCGTGATCTGGCCGCACGTCTCAGTAACACAGCAGGTGTGCGTGGTTTGCTGATTGATTATCGTCTCGCGCCCGAACACGTCTTTCCTGCCGCGCTTGACGATGCGCTGACAGCCTATAACTGGCTGCTGACGCAGGGAATTAAACCGGAGCATATCATACTCGGAGGCGATTCCGCAGGTGGCAACTTGGTCCTGGCGCTGCTGCAAAAAGCGCGTGAAAAGAACATACCACTGCCAGCAGGAGCAGTACTCCTTTCGCCCTGGACCGATTTTGTTGGCACAGTTGAGAGTCGGACAACACGCGACGCAGTCGATCCCGTCTTTTCGGGACAGGCGATCAACTTTCTAGCGACATTTTATGCTGGCACAGAAGATAAACATAATCCGCTCCTCTCACCTATCAACGCAGACCTGCATGGCTTCCCCCCTCTGTTGATCGAAGTCGGTAATGACGAAGTCCTTCTGGATGACTCCCTTCTACTCGCAGAACACGCCCGGGCTGCGGATGTTCCAGTCGAGCTGACTGTATGGGATGATATGTGGCATGTGTTCCAAGCATTTGCCTGCGTCTTGCCTGAAGGTCAGCAATCGCTGGAGAACATGGGGAAGTTTATCCGTCGTCAAACAAAGTTGTCTCAGTAAGAGAGAAGCAAGACAGCTACAGAAAATCTCGGGTCACGAGGATCAAACATGGAGCGTGTCATATATTGAATGCGATATATAGACGCGAGGGTAACAAAAAATCAGTTGAGTGATAAGAAAAGAAAGCGTGAAAGCATGGCTAAAGCAGTCAGATTAAATCAGTATGGTGGGATAGACGTATTGCAGGTCGTCGATGTCGAGCAGCCCGTGCCAGGTCCTGGACAGGTCCTTGTCAGAGTCAAAGCGGCCGGGATTAATCCCGGTGAGGCATCCATCCGCAAGGGACTGCTCCATGAGCGCTGGCCCTCCACATTTCCCTCCGGACAGGGTACCGATCTGGCGGGCGTGATCGACGCTATCGGCGAGGGCGTAAAGGATTTTGCCGTAGGCGATGAGATCATCGGTTTTACGAACAATCGAGCCAGCCAGGCAGAATTTGTCATCGTCGAGGCCAACGAGATGATTCATCGTCCGCACGGCGTCTCCTGGGAAGTCGCAGGCGCGCTGTTTGTCGCCGGGTCCACAGCGTACGCGGCCATTCGTGCCGTCTCGCTGAAAAAGGGAGATACGCTGGCGGTCTCAGGAGCCGCAGGTGGAGTCGGCTCAATCGTGGTGCAGCTGGCGGTAAAAGTAGGCGCCAGAGTGATTGGCCTGGCGAGTCCAGCGAATCATCAGTGGCTGAGCGACCACGGCGTTATCCCGGTCGCCTACGGTGAGGGAATCGAGGAGCGTCTGCGCAAAGCCAGCGATAATCATCTCGACGCCTTTATCGATACCTTTGGGGCCGATTACGTCGAACTCGCCCTCAAGCTTGGCGTCCAACCCGAACGGATCGATACAATTATTAACTTTGAGGCGGTGGCAAAGTATGGCATCAAAGGAGAAGGTCACTCTCAAGGAGCCACGACCGCAATCCTGACCGAGCTCGCCCAGCTCATCGATCGGGGAGAATTAGAAATTCCGATCGCTCGCACCTATCCTCTCTCGGAGGTGCAGGAGGCATTTCGCGATCTAGAGCAGCATCATACGCGTGGCAAGATTGTGCTCGTACCATAAGCATATACTCAGCTTGCTTGTTGCTCTACAACAAGCAAGCTGAGTTAGCGCAAGAACGGCAATGGAGGTTTTAATCCCAGTATACTGCCTGATTTCCCTCTTCAGCAGTAGCACTTCTGTGACTGTTTATAAGATTGTCTAATCTCTGGCTATCGCGAGCTGAAACTTGATATGAATTGCCATCCGAAAGCGTATAATCCACACGGTCTCCTCGCTTTCCTGTACCAGTTTTTTTCGCGGTAATCCACGCTCCTGGCTCTTTTCCAGCAGCAATATCGTCATTTATCCAGCTTTCCAGCGTCTCATGAGCTTTAGTTAATGCCGTAGGCGAATCAAGTTCCTCTTTAAATCTGCCCCCCTTGGACCGACTAGATGTATCTAATACTGGCGGGGTTTCGCTGTATGCAGAAGCTTCACCGCGATAAAATCCACCGCTACTCTCTGTCTGATAAAATCCGGTATATTGTGAGCCCACATCAGAACTCCCACCACCATAAAATCCACCTCTGTTCCCTGGCTCGTTAATATATCCACCTCTGCTTTGTGTCTCATAAGATCCAGCATGTTCTGAGCTCACTTCAGAACTCCCACTCTCCACATATCCACCTCTATATCCTGGCATAGTCATATTCATATTTATATGCATCTCTCTACCCCAGGGCGTGTTAGCATCTCCACCTCTGTTTTCTTCTGTTTGCAAATTAACACGAGATGAATCTCGATATGAACTTGCATGCCGTAACACATCTCTCTGACTTCCAGATGATGTACTAGATATATTTTCAGAATGCTCTGAATAAGAGACTTCTTGAGTTCTGCGAGGCATGTATGATTTCCTTTCGATGTAAACAAGGTGATATCCCAGTGCTGAAAAAGAGTGAGAAGCGATGATCTTCCATTTAAGAGAAAGGAGAAAGTATCAAAAAAACTATTTCGTTTCATCTCGTTGGAAACATCACTACAACAAAGCAAATTCGTAGAGAAGTTGCTTGCATTCATCTCCTCGCAAATGGAATAGAGAGAAGTATTTATTATGCTTCTTATCAAATATCAAGCAGTAAAAAGGTGTTATTGCAAAACATATGAAGTAGTATAGAGGATTGGAAAGTGAGGTGGTAGAGCATTGGCGAGCGTTTGGATAGCGTTTTGACAGCGTTTCTTCCTATGTCATCGACATGCCATGAGCGAGTAGTTAACGTCAACTGAGGAGGGGCAGCGTCACTCAAACGCTGAAAGTGTACTGCTCCCCCAGAAGGACGGTTTTATTTTGTACAAAGTAAGTTTAAGCAAGTGCGCGTGGCAACCGTATCAGGATGCTCCTCTCCCAATTGCTGTTCTCGGATCTCCAGGGCACGCAGCAAGAGCGACTCCGCTTCCTCATATTTTCCTTGCCTGGTATAGAGACATGCCAGATCGTTAAGGCTCTCCGCCACCGCCACACGCTCCTCTCCCAATTGCTGTTCTCGGATCTCCAGAGCACGTAAGTAGAGCGGCTCTGCTTCCTTATATTTCCCCTGGTCAGTGTAGAGACATGCCAGGCCGTTGAGGCTCTCTGCCACTGCCGGGTACTCTCCTCCCAGTTGCTGTTCTCGGATCTCCAAGGCACGTAAGTAGAGCGGTTCTGCTTCCTCATATTTTCCTTGCCTGGTATAGAGACATGCCAATCCGTTGAGGCCACTAGCTATTTCGGGATGCTCTGGTCCCAGACGGTGCTCCACAATGTGCACAGCACGCCGCAAGAGTGGTTCCGCTTCCTGGTACTTCCCCCATAACCAGTACACTAAGGCCAAATTATTCAGACCCATAGCCACATAGGGATGCTCTGGCCCCAGCTGTTGCTCCATAATGCCCACACCACGCTGCAAGAGTGGTTCCGCTTCCTGGTACCTCCCTCTTGAACAGTGTAATAAGGCCAAATTACTCATGCCGATTGCCACATAGGGATGCTCTGGCCCCAACTGCTGCTCCCCAATGCGCAGAGCACGGGGCAAGAACGCTTCCATTTCTTGATACCTCCCCCATGACCAATATACCAATATCAGATTATTCAGACCTATTGCAATATTAGGATCCTCTGGCCCCAACTGTTGCTCCATAATGCTCACACCACGCTGCAAGAGTGGTTCCGCTTCCTGATATTTTCCCCATGACCAGTAGAGAATACCCAGGCCGTTGAGGCTTTCTGCAATATCAGGATACTCGACTCCCAACTGCTGTTCCTGTATCGTCAAGGCACGCACATAGAGTGATTCCGCTTCCTTGTACCTTCCCAACCACCAGTAGACAAATGCCAGGCCGCTAAGGCTGGTTGCAATATCAGGATGCTCGCCCCCCAACTGGCGCTCCTGGATCTCCAGGACACGTAAGTAGAATGATTCCGCTTCCTTATATTTCCCTTGCAGCTGGTAGAGCGTGGCCAATTCCTTGAGGCTTTCTGCCACTTCAGCGTGTTCCGTTCCTTGCATGTGCTCACGGAGAGCATGGGCCTGAGCAAGCCAGCGCTCTGCCTGAACATGGAGAGTATGTATTCTCGCATAGACACCTGCTTGATGAAGCAACCGCTCTGCATCTACACTGATCACGTTCCACTGCTCGATGCGTAAGGAACAAACGTCTACCTGCGCCAGATAGCGCTGACACTGAGCCCAGGTTTCTGGCTCATTTCCATTAGGAAAGATAGCATTAACTGCATATATCAGACGCTCGGCCCACTGGCGTTGCTCTTGTGGAGTCATACATTCCACCTGTACGACCTGTACTAGCTGATGCAGGCTCAGACAGGAATCATCAACTGAACGCTTAATTAAAGAAAAGGCCAGCAAGGTTTCTAGCATCTGGTTGAAGCTGAATTGATCCGTCACCGCTTCTTTCAGCAGCGGAGTCCAATGAGCAGCACCTCGTATCAGCAATTCCTCGGGGATAGCATCAGGGGCACAGAAGGCGCACAGACGTAACAGTTCGGCCGCAGCCGGGTTGATGTTTTCTACATGCTCGAATGCCAGCGACCAGGTCGTCGCAACCGAATAAGGATACAAGGTCATTTGCATACCACGTCTGGCAAGCAAGCTTTGACGATACGTTTCATAGAGCTGAAAATAACTCGAAAAGCTTCCCCTTGTTTCTTCAATATAGGCTCCTGCTTGATCAAGTGCCAGCGGAAACTGTGCCAGTGTCACAACAAGATGGGTAGCATGCTCCATCTCAGAATGAGAGAGATCTGCCTGAGACAAACCCACCCGTCGTAACAAGAAGGTCATCCCCTCGGAAATGCTCATATTGTCGACTTCAAGAGATGAGGCGATAGTGCTCACTGCGCTTGCTCGTGTGGTGAACAAGATACAACCGTTCCCTATGCGTGGCACATAGGGGTGAACCAGCGCAATGTCATCTGCATTATCAATGATCAACAGCCAGGACTGAAGACACTGCTCCAGCCAGCCAATCACCATCGCCACAAGTTTTCGCTGATCGGTCACATCCCTGGAAGAAAACACTGGCAGGCGTTGAGCAAGAGCCGCGAAACTGTTCAGAATGGCTTCTTCACTGGTGGCCGTGATCCAGAGGATATGGGTGTAGCGCTTTTGCTCACGAGCCCGATACGCATATTCGACCGCAATCTGCGTTTTCCCAATGCCCCCCAGCCCCTTCAACGCATAGGCTCGGGGCGATGCAGTCTGATCCCCTGCTGTCTCTGCCTTCGCGATAGAAAAGAAGTCTATGATATGTTCAAGAATATCCTCACGCCCGGTAAAATGAGCATTACGTGTATGTGGTATGGTCCATAGCGTAAATTCTTGCGATGGGTCATCACCACACAGTGATCTTTCTTCTCTCTCCTCTTGTGGCGATGGTTCGAGATCTTCGACCAATCCCAAATCTTGTGGGCTAAGATCAAAGAGAGCACAGAGCTTCATCCGGTAGTAAGCGCTGGGATGATGGATGCCCCTTTCCCAGCGTTGTACAGTGCTCTGCGGGATATCCAGTTGTTGCGCGATATCTTCTTGTCGCCAATTGCGCAGGATACGCTGTCGTCTTAAAGCTTCATTTCGTGGCATAAAAATTTCCCATCACTTTCTCATCACAAAAACGGCTCCTTCATTGAGCCGTTCTCGTTTATCACAGCCAGGTACGGCTTTTTATCGCTTTGATCATATATACAATATAGACATTCCTATCATCAAAGCAATGTATCAGGACTTACGTGCTCTCATTTGTCATGAAGCCCTTTTAGTAAGCCAGCAAAGAGAAGTGTAGAGCCACAATCACAACGTTTTATCGCCGGTCAGCTCAAAAAGTCACACGGCAGAGCCAGAGCCCAGCGGATTTTTAGTCAGGGCGGCCCAACTGCGGGGATATTGTGGTGGACACTCTTTATACTGTTCCCAGACCTGAAGTCGTCTTCCATCATCAAGGGTGGGCAGAGTGACAGCCACATTGGCTTTCAGGCGTGTCCCCAGCAGATTGGCGGCACGCTTGCCCTGCATGAGTTCGGCATCGATGTCGCCTTTCTTGGGCAGGATCAACAGGCCACCGCGACGACAAAAGGGAGCACTACATTCCAAGAGCGCGGGCAGTGCTGCGACGGCGCGTGCGGTCACCAGATCGAAGTGTCCGCGATACGCACGCTTGTGAGCGATATCCTCGGCGCGTCCCTGGATAATCTCAACGTTGCTCAGTTGTAAAGTGTCAACCATATGTTGGAGGAAGGTAATCTTTTTGCCGGTGGCTTCGATCATGGTCAGATGCCACTGCGGACGCACGATCTTGAGAGGGATGCCGGGAAAGCCCGCTCCGGTGCCGATGTCCAGGATGTGGATGGCGCTCTGGCTCGGATAGGCTTGCAATAGGGAGAGCGAGTCAAGGAAGTGTTTGGTTAAGACTTCTGCTGGATCTTTGATGGCGGTCAGGTTAAAGCGGGTATTCCACTCCAGGAGTTCCCGTCGATAGAGCAGAAAGGCACTCTCAACTTGCGTTGAGAGCCCTAACTGTACTAATCCCTGACGAAATTCTGTGCTTACTGCTTCGCCAGCTCCTGCATTGCTTGCTTCGCTGGCGGTTCCACTCCGAACGTCTTCAGACATACTACGATACTAACTTCCGTTTACTATTGAGATAATCTACCAGCAAGTATTCACCAAGATTATCCTTATCGGCGTAAAAGGTGCGTCCACGATTGATCTGCGCCAGCTGGTTGACAAAAGCGACCATCCACTGATCGTCGTAGAGCATGAATGTGTTGATGGTGATACCATCACGCGTGCAGCGCTGCGCTTCTAGCAGCGCCTGCTGCTCGGCGTAGGGACTCGGATAGGAGAAGAGCCAGCCAGCTCCTTCTTCGTACCAGACAGTCGGTCCGCCATCGGTGATCATGATGATCTGCTTATTGGTGCCGCGCTGCTTGGCGAGTAGTTGTCGAGCAAGCATCAAGCCATGAGCCATATTCGTGCCCTGCTGGTTATCCAGCTGACTCAAGGATAAAAGCTCGTTCGGCTTGTATTCGCGTGCCAGATACGAGAAACCAACCACATATAAATTATCACGTGGGAACTGCGAGCGGATCAGGCTCTCCAGAGCGACGGCGACCTTCTTGGCGGATTGCTGGCAGCCATTGTAGATCATACTGTTGCTCATGTCGATCATCAGGACGGTAGATGATTGCGTGGTCAATTCGGTACGATAGACCTCAAAATCCTCTTTCGCCAGGTCGACAGGTGTGCCAGTGCCACGTCGATGGACCGCATTCATCAGCGTCCGCTCCAGATCGAGCAGGAAGGGATCACCGAATTGATACGGCTTACTCTCGTCGGTACGCTCTCCTCCGACACCTCGGAAGGGACTGATGTGACGACCAAAGCCATCACGCTTCATTTTGTTGAAGATGTCCTGGAGCGCCTTCTGACCAATCTTACGAATACCACGAGCGGTCAGCTCCCAACGGCTCCCTTTTTTCTGAATATAGCCAGCCTCTTCAAGCGTCTTCATCATCTGTTTTAGCTGCTCGATCGATTGATATTCCTCATCGCCCAGCAACTCTTTGACTTTTTCGCTATCGATAGCTTCCAGATTCTCCAGCCGACGAGCGTCCTGCATCTGCTCCTCAAGACCCTCCATCTGCTGCATGCGACCCATCATCCGCATCGCCTCATTGAGAGGGAGCGTCTCGTCGCCCTGGAAAGGGAAGCGTGTCCTGGATGGCTCGGAAGGGGCCATGGCTTGCATATTCTGCGCCAGTTCCATCAGATCAACACGGATACGATCGTCACCCATCATCTGATCCATCAGATCCTGCAACTCTTGCTGCTGTTCGGGTGAGAGATTATCCATGATGGCCTGCATAGCTGCCGATTGCTGCTGCATCTGCTCGATCAGATCGTCCAGGGAGTTGACGCCCGGAAAATATTGACCATGCTTTTGCATAAACGCGTCGAAGTCCGGCTCGATGCCTTCCTGACGCTCGCGCAGCATCTTATTCAGATCGCGGATCATCTCGCGCAGATTGGCAACATCCTCAGGAGTCATATTCTGCAATCCCTGCTGCATACCCTGAAAGAACTGCTGCATCATCTGCTGCTGAAGGCCAGCCATCAGCTCCTGGAACTTCTCTCGCGCCTGCTCATCCATAAAATCGTAGTCGGAGAGACCTTTGATCTGACCGGGCACATCGCCCGGCAGAGCATCGAGAAAATCCTGCTTACGCTTGGCGATCATCTCCAGCATGCGCTGCTTCTGTTCCGGAGTCAGATCGCCATCATCGGACTGTCCGGATTGACCGGATTGTCCCTGCTGACCAGACTGACCTTGTTGGCCCTGCTGGCCGGATGGCTGTTGTCCTGACTGACCTTGCTCGCCTTGCTGATCTGATGGGGACTGATCACCATGCGGCTGGCCCTGTGCACCAGGTGGATATGATTTCTCGTCAGGGGTGCCGTCGACGCGACGCTGGATGCCGTCGCGCTCCATCTGCTTGATCTCTTCAAGCTTCTGACGCAGATCATCCATGACGCCCGAAGCCATATTGTACTTACTTAATTGCTCCTGACGAGTCTGGCGCATACGTTCCATCATTTCACGGAGCCCCATCGCCCGTTTGCTGCCATCCTGACCCCTGACGCCCTCCCGCATCAGACGCTTCAGCGCCTGTTGCAGGTTCCCCTCTTCCATGTAGTCGTCGGAGAGAGCATTAAGAATATCATCGGCGTCCAGGCCATCGATCTTCTGTGTGCCATCCCAACGCGTATATCCGTAACGGTTGCGATAAAATCGATTGAACATAATGCGCATCCTTTACATCGCTCGGTTGAATGTCTATGGGCCTACGGGTACTAGCGTCGATAACGTGTCTTCCCTTTAACTTCGTCTTTGTTGAGACGCCGGTTCAGATGAAGTCCCTCAAGCAGAAACTCGACCGTTGAGGCGATCAAGGCGGGATTACCGCGTCCGTTCAATTTATCGATGGCCTTGCTGAGACCGCCAACCTTCGAAAGCTGTGTCACATAGTCCATCGAAGGCATGTCATTGCCCACCTGGACGTTGAGTCCGCGCTCGAAGCCGGCCACCAACTGCTCAAATTCGCGTGGCTCGAAATGCTGGCTGAAGACGCTTAAGATCGCTCCATTGACCAGCTTCTGGATCACACGCTCCTCTTTCACATCGCCGACCGCATCCAGCTCGATCTTGCCGCTTGTCGAAGCAATGATCGCGTCCAGATCGCTCACGCGAGGCACCACCTGACGCTCTTTGAGTCGCAGCGCACGACGGCTGGCGTTACTGATCACATTTTCATAATTCGATACGCTGACACGCACGCTCACACCCGAGCGCTGGCTGATGTCGTTACTACGACGCGCCAGATGCGTCACTTCCGCAATAATCTCTTTCATGAACTGCGGGACCACGATATCCAGATCCTCTTTGAGCAACGAGCTGCTCTCGGATTCCATAATGGTGATCTCGTGCTCAATCGTGGTCGGGTAGTGCGTCCTGATCTCAGAACCAACGCGGTCCTTCAGTGGCGTGATGATACGTCCACGATTGGTGTAATCCTCAGGATTGGCACTGGCAACAACATAGACATCGAGGGGCAAGCGAATCTTATACCCACGGATCTGCACGTCGCGCTCTTCCATGATGTTGAGTAGTCCCACCTGGATGCGCTCCGCAAGGTCCGGCAATTCGTTGATACAAAAGATACCACGATTGGTACGTGGAATCATCCCATAGTGGATGGTCAACTCGTCCGACAGATAACGGCCCTCGGCAACGCGAACCGGATCAACTTCTCCAACCAGGTCGGAGATGGTGATGTCAGGGGTCGCCAACTTCTCACCGTAGCGACGATCGCGACCGATCCACTCGATCTCAGTACGCTCGCCAAACTCATCGAGTTTATCGCGACCCGCCTTACTGATCGGTTCAAAGGGATCATCATTAATTTCGCTGCCGGCGATAATCGGAATATATTCATCCAGCAGATTGACCAGACTGCGCGCCATACGCGTCTTCGCCTGACCACGCTCACCCAGGAAGATAATATCCTGACCCGAGAGAATGGCGTTTTCAATCTGAGGAATAACCGTATCCTCGTAACCAATAATCCCAGGGAAGAGCTCTTCACCATCACGAATCTTCTGAATCAGGTTTTTCCGCATCTCTTCTTTCACGGAAAGCACCTTATATCCACTTTCACGCAACTCACCAACTGTGCTCGGTCGAGTAGTGATAGTCATTCAGTTTTCTGCTACCTTTCTTGGGGGGTGGCTCGCGGAATACATGTCTTGGATTGAGGGCAATAGGAACCGATCCGGCATGATCCAACGGGACCAGAAACATGTGGAACCATACTTGATTTTACAGCCTCATCACAGAAAACGCAAGGGCAGTGTCAAGCGAAGCGATGACACCGTAGCGTCAGGTCTTGGGCCTGATGTCCACTGGACGTACGACCGGAACGGCAGCCGGCTAGCGCCAAGCCCACGTCCAACGGCGATCTTTTCGAACCCCAACTGAACAGGTTTGCATACTTGCAGTGGCGCTAGCCAGCTGCCTTCGGTCGTACGTCCAGTGGACATCAGGCCCAAGACCTGACGCTACTTTCCGCTTTATTGGCTATATGGGGGTATAGGATATATATGAACATGTTTTTGTGAATAAGAAAGGGAATTTACCATTGTCTACACATTCATCGAAAATACAAGGGATCTTTTATCAGCATCGCCGCAACATGCATCTTCGCAATTATGATTATCAAACAGTTGGGGCTTATGCAATGACTATCTGTGCTCATGATCGTCATGACCGCCCTTTTAGTACACCCGTTGTGGAAAATATCCTTAAGGATGAATGGTATCATCTGCCTCAACATTTTGCGGGTGTTGCATTAGACCTTCTCATTATCATGCCTGACCATCTTCATTGCATCATCTGGCATCAAGGTCGGGGAGAAAATACAAAAAGTATCATTAATGTTATAGACAGTTACAAATCTTTTTGTGCTGTTGCATGGTTACGCCATATCAATGGGCAATTAGCAGACCATCATGGCCAATTATGGCAAAGAAGCTTTTATGATCACATTATCCGGAGCGAAAAGGATCTGGAAAACCAACGGCTATATATGTTAAATAATCCTCTAGCTGCGATGTTAAAAAAAGGAAAGACGAAAATCAAAGATGCGTGTGAGTATAACTCATGCGGTCATATTCCGTTTCCTCCCGAATGAACCAATGTCCCACTCATGTACGATCAGGCACGCCTGTGTAGCTCGCCAAGATTGTGCTGGCTCGTACGTCGAGTGGGACATCGCACGCCAGCGTGCGACGTTACGAGGTCTTCGCTTCGCTCGACCATGGCAGGCTTCTAAGTAAGGCAAATGACTTCCAGAGCGCATCGCCGGCGAGCAGTACCAGTAGAGGCTCGATCGGAGCACGAAAGCGCATGGTGCCATAAAATAAGACATTTTGTGCAATGGTAAAAGCAATTGCGATATAGACAATCATAAGCTCTTTTTTCTGTTGCCTCCACGTCAAAAGGCAATCAAGCAGGGCCAGGATAAAGATCGGGTACGATTGCAAGGGGATGAGCCAGAAGATAACTTGCGAGGAAAATCGCTGTGGAAACTCTTCAATCGGTAGCCCGTGAGAATAGGAGTAGGGCTTCCACATATTCTCGAAATGAAGAGCTAACAAGAGAGGCATCTTATCCACGTGTGAGGTGATCCACCCAATGGCTTGATTGGTACTATTTTTATCATCGGCAGGAGTATAGTTCACTTCATCATGGATTTTGGTTCCCCTGGGAGGACTCCACAACCCCTGGTTTGCCGCTGGTTGAGTCAAAACACCATCATTATACGCTCCAACAAGTACCTCTCCCATGCCTGTAGAGACAAGAACAAACTGATGCGAAACCTGATAGTTTCGATAGGTCCAGGGAGCAACGATGATGAGCGCAAGCAATGTCATCAATACGGCTTGCATCACCAGAGGCATCCATGGTTGTCCTTTTATAACATTGATGACGATATGGATGCCGATAAAGCAATATACGACAAGCAAGAGACCTGATCCATTTGGCCGTATTAAAATCGCTGCGGCAAGAAACAATCCACTCCATAACACCCATCTGTTAAAAAAGGGGCGACTACTTTTGCTGGCACCATGATCTTTATCCTTTTTGGCTAGAAGAGATTGAGAGCAGGTCTGGAGCATGAAAAGTGAGTAGACAAATCCTGTCAGGCAAAATGTGTAGAGAGATTCAGAATACAGCCAGCCATCATAAAGAAACAATCCAGTATAAGTTGCGGCGATAAGCCCGGTTAACCAGGCAATCGATGGCTTAAAGAGTTGTTTCGAAAGAAGGTAGATAAAGATACAGGTTCCACTCCCTATCAAGCAGTAGAAAAGTTGCGCGAAAAAGACTTGCTCATGCGAGAAATAGTAGATAATGGAAAGAATCCAGGGCCAGAGAGGAGCACGGCTGACGGTTAAAGAGTCTCCGTGGATACAATAGCATCCTTTATGCAACAGGTTACGCGCAATAGCATCATATAATCCAGCATCAAAGATGGGTTGATAGTGAGAGGCTGCTGTTAAAATATAGATAAGCCGGATAATGAAAGCAAGCAAAAAAATACTCACGCCTGCAGTGGCTTTTTTCTGAAATTGTGCAAAAAGCAAGCCTGCTGAAAAAGAAGGCTGTTTAAATTCTTCCATGAACGACGATCCTGACACACTTCCATGTTGATAAAATCTCCCTCCACAAATAGAGGGCAGGCATAATTCATCTGATTATACCTGCTCTCTGGTGATTAAAACAATATCTTAGCGGACAGCGCTCCTTTTTATGCGCTCAGGAAGCCGACCATGGTAACATTTAAACGTCTGAGCATGGCCTGTTACTCATTGGAAGAACGCCTCACAAAATCAGCCTTTCTTCAGATACACTCTAGTTCTAGGGTATAAAAAGCAAAAACATTCAGCACAACAATGAGCAAACACTGTTGTGCTGAATGTTCTGATACCAAACCAGGCTCGCCTGGTTCTATCCTATACTCTTGCGACGCGCTCCAGCAGATGCTGAGGCATACTGGTGACAATAATTCCCGGACGGAAAAGCAAGGCGGCTTTCAAGGCCAGAGCGGTCTGGTTGTGCAAGATATGCTCCCACAGATGTCCGACGACGAACTCCGGCAGCAGGACGGTGACGGTGTAGTCGCTGTAGAGTTCATGGATGGTGTCGATGTAGGCCAGCAAGGGACGTCCCAATGAACGATACGGGGACTCGATGATCACCAGTTCTGTCTTTTCATCGGCACCGATATTGGGTCGCCAGCGCTTCCACTCCTCGCGCACGTGGCACTCGTCGGCTTCGTCGATGGCGACGTGGACGGCGATGACGTTGTGCGTGATCGATCGTGCATAAGAGAGGCTTTGGATCGAGACACGATCCATGCCCGCGATCGGCACAATGAACATGTGCTTGATATCGGTCGGACTGGCAGGAATATTGGTAGTACGCTCCTGCTCCACACGCAAGTAGTGCTTGTGGATACCGATAAACATCAGTACCAGCAACGGGATAAGCACCACCACGATCCAGGCACCGGAGGCAAACTTGGTGATGGCAATGACTAGAGCTACCAGTGCTGTCGTCAGAGCCCCTGTACCATTGATGATCGCGCTGCGCAGCCAGGTCTTTTTACTGGCACGTAGACGCCACCAGTGCAGCACCATACCTCCCTGCGAGAGGGTAAAGGACATGAATACTCCTACTGCATACAGGTCGATCAGGTGGTTGACGCTGCCGTCAAAGGCGAGCAGTAAGATGCTGGCCATGATGGCAAGTACAACAATGCCGATTGAGAAGGCCAGACGATCACCACGGAAGGCGAACTGATGCGGTAAAAAGTTATCGCGTGCCAGTAGCGACGCCAGCCGTGGGAAGTCGGCATAGCTGGTATTGGCGGCCAGGGTCAGGATGAGCAGGATGCCGATCTGGAACAGCGGATACATAAAGGCCAGCGGACCAGAGAAGATTCTGGCAGCGAGTTGTGCGATCACGGTCGTTGCTCCACTTGGATCGGGGGCGATGCCGTAGGACAAGGTCAGAATAGCGATCCCGCTAAACAAGACGCCCAGAATAATCGCCATCCACATCAACGTCACGCGTGCATTACGCGCCTCCGGCTTCTTAAAGGCCGGCACCCCGTTCGAGATCGCTTCCACTCCGGTCATGGCCGAACAGCCCGAGGCAAAGGCTCTCAAGACCAGGAAGAGCGAAACGGATTCGGTGGCGTGGATCGCCTGATTGTTGATGACGTGGAATTGCGCGACTAAGGGCTGATGATGAAGCACAAATGCGTCGAAAAAGCCCAGCACAATCATCAAGAGCGCGCTAAAGATGAAAAAGTAGGTCGGGATGGCAAAAATCGAACCGGATTCCCGCACTCCACGCAGATTAACGACGGTGATCACAATCACCAATCCCACATCAACCAGCGCCTCCAGATGCGGTCCCGTCAAGAAGTTGAAGGCCGGAATGGAGGCCAGATTTTGTACTCCTGAAGCGACACTTACCGATACAGTCAAAACATAGTCGATCAGCAGAGCTGCCGCCGCCACCAGCCCGGCTTTGTCTCCAAGATTGTCCTTGGCAACGATATACGATCCACCGCCGTTGGGATAGGCCGGGATTGTTTGACTATATGATATGGCAACGATGGCCAGCAAGACAATGATCGCAATACTGATGGGCAGCACAAGATGCAATGAGGAGAGACCCGCCAGCAGCAGGACCCCCATACAGGACTCCGTGGCATATGCAACCGATGAGATCGCATCTGAAGATAAGACTGCCAGTGCCTTGAACTTTGGTAAGCGCTCATTTTCAGCCTGGGAGCTTGCAATAGGCATTCCGATCAGCGTACGCTTCATATAATAGAGCAGACGGCTCCCACCATAAGGAGGAGCTAACAACTCATCGGTGGCCTTCAGCAAGCCAGGGCTGACACTCTCCAGGGCTTGCTTGCTGGGACGTACCGTCCGAATACGTTCGTGACTGGGATACTTTCCTTTGAGAAATCTTGAGCGGGCAATGCGAGCAGGATCATCTTCGTCGATAAGGTCCGCGGTCTTTTTTCCTTCATTCCCGTTAGCCATGGGGGCTGGAATAGCTATGCTCTCTGGAGTGGCAGAAGTATCTGCACTCCGACCAGAGGTATTGAGGGTCTGTGTATCCTCTTGATACATCGCTTATGCTCTCCTATATAGTCACAGCATCAAGAATAAGATAACTGCTCGGATCAAAATCATCACGCGCAACAAGCATCAGATTGACACTCGCTGCGCTGATCTCTACGCTATCAATTGTCGTGACTGCTGTCAGTATAGGTCATAGAAAATCAAGAAAACCTCAATAGATTTCTGTGAATCCTCAAGATTTCTTGAGCATACATAAGCAAACCCTCAATACTCTTCATGAGTTGAGCACAAAGGCTCAAGATTTCTTCCACGTTCGTCAATGAATCCTCAAGATCTCTTGACACTACAGCCTACCCCACAGGTATGGCTGCTACTTGTCTGTTACGCGACATTTGCATGAGAAAAAATCCGCCAAGCACATAAAAGGGAAGCAGTCCAATCAGCCAACCTAGCCAATTGGGAACGGCAGGCAGCGCGGTAGCCGGAAACGTTACATACGCCACTCCTTGACCTGCGGCCCCATTGACCTGGATCTGCAATGACCAGTCACCTTTAACGGTCACTTCTGCGGCACCTTTGACACCATTATGCACATCGGGATCGGCACTAAACGTCGCCCTGACCGGATTGGCATCGACACCTTTGGCGGGGACAGAAAAAATCTGATATGTCAGAGCATCACCCGTATTGACACTCGCCGGAGCAACAGCAAAAGGGAGGCCGTAGCCGGCATTCGCGGGATACTTATACAGACTGACGGTCAGTTGATAGGGACCGGCCTTGATATGTTCTACGCGCGCAGGAGTCGTACCTGGGATGGTGGCCGCGATCGAGATCCCGAGATCTAGCAGCACGACCAGCAATGCGATAACGCCTACGACAAGCATGATTCTTTGCAGCAATATTTTTGACATCTTTATGCACTATCCTTCCAATGTATGCATGGTTTTACTCATACTCTGTCCAAGCTCGATACCAATAAAGATGCCCAGAAAGCCAATAACATACGTCAGGACAGTTCCTATCACACCAAGGACACCGATGACTTCCAGAGCGACGGTAGGATTGGCGATGAAAACAGGAATAGTGCATACAAAAGCAGCCAGTGCTAATCTGACCAGCAACTGCCGCTTTGACCAGTTCCGCTTTTTGGCACGCTGCATCACAAGATCGATCAACAGGGCGGCGATGAGGGTCAGCAACGGCCACGAAACGCTCACAACTGCTACTGGTGGGGCTGGACGATCCGCACGAAGAAAGGTTAGCTGTTCCGACTGCATCAATAGCGTTAAGGCCGGCGGTATAGCCAGTTGATCGATGAGCACAAAAAGCGCCATCACGCCACAAACGCTTGTGGCAGCCCACTTCCAGGGAAGGATGCCGGCAGCAGCAACCAGGACAGCACTCACCAGCAAACCGATCAGAAATGGAAAGAAGCTAATGGCTCCAACGCCCACGCCCAAAGGAAGCAGATTCTCAACATCCAATCCATCAATGGTGAGAAGTATGAAGAGAGACAGTACGCAGGCAAAAGCCACTGCCATGCCCACATAGGCAATCCGCTGATCTCCAAACGCCTGAATGCGCGTGGCAAGATTAGCCGTTGAGGCGAAAAGATACGCAGCCCCCAGACCAGTCAGTGCCATGCCAGCGATAATCATGACGTGAAAAGGTGCCCAGATGGAGACATCGATGCCATAGAGCGAATGCCAATAGCTGTCCAGAGGAAAGGCGACAGCCGCATTGAGAGCCGCATAGCCAGCAATATAAACACCTAAGGGAGCAGAAAAGAGTCCAGCAAAAGGAGTAGCCTGCTGTGGGCTCCTGCGATTTTGGCGCGCCCAGATCGTCTCGATGACCACCAGCACCAGAGCTGCGATGCCGCTCAGTACAATGCCAGCTAACATCATCTCATGCGGTGGAATAAGCGTCCGATCACGTCCGACAAAATTGTGCCACTGAATATCCCAGCTCGTTCCTAAAAAACAGGTCAATGAACTGACGGTGATAAGCAGAGCCATAATCAAGCGTACTCTGACAACTGTGTGTAATGACAATGTCTGCGGAGCGATGTCGCGTCCTAAACGCGTCTCACTGATACTGTGTTGTACCATATGAAAGAAGTCCTCATTTCTCATATACTAAGAGCAAGCAGAACCTGCTAATAGATCGCTATCCTTGCTCATTTCTCTCTATGAATAAGGATAGCGCCGAGATATAACGACTTATTGCCAAAAGTGTGTCAATTTTGTACCATTTACAAGCCAAAGATAGTATTCCCATTCAAGATTCTTTCGTCGCCATCAATCTTGAATGGGTCACACGCTGCTAGACAGCGAGCGCATCAACACTTTGTGCAGGATTTGTCACCTCTTTATCGTCTTCCAGCCCGATCGTCTGCCTGTTACGAGACATCTGCATCAAGAAAAAGACTCCAAGAACGTAAAAAGGAAGCAATCCGACCGCCCAGCCAAGCCAGACTGGAACGGCAGGTAGCGCCGTTGCTGGAAACGATAGGGTAGCTAATCCCGAGCCGGCCGCACCATTGACCTGGATCTGTAACGACCAGGTTCCCTTGACGGTAATTTCAGCCGCCCCTTGAATACCGTTACGTACATTCGCTACAGGACTGAATGTCGCCCTAACCGGCGTCGCATCTACCCCCTTAGCCGGAACAGAAAAAATCTGATACGTCAGAGAGTCGCTGGAAACATTCACAGGAGTTACAGTAAAAGGTAAGGCATAACCAGCACTGGCGGGATAACGATACAAGCCAACGGTCAGTTGATAGGGACCAGCTTTGACATGCTCCACACGTGCAGGTGTCGAACCTGGAATAGTCGCCGCAATCGAGATCCCAAGATCTACCAGCACCACAACCAAAGCGGCAACGCCCAACACAAGCATAAACCTTTGCAGCAGTAATTTTGACATCTTCATGGGCTATCCCTCCAATGTGCGCAGAATTTTCGCCATGCTCTGTCCAAACTTGATACCCAGAAATATTCCTGGAATACCGAACAGAAATGTCACAATAGTTCCCACGATACCCAATGCACTCAGCATATCAACAATGGTAATAGGATTTTCAACTGTAACAGGTATCGTGCTCACAACAACAGCTAAAGTTAATCCAATCAGCAATTTTCGTTGTGACCAATGACGCTTTTTTGCGCTTTGCGCCACCAGATCTACAAGTATAGCCGCAAAGAGTGTCAGGAGAGGCCAGGTAACGGCAACCACGGAGATGCTGGGGGGAGCAGAATGGTGCCTGTTCAGAAATGTTAACTGTTCAATTTGCATGAGCAAAGTTAAGGCTGGCGGAATGACCAATTGATCAATAATCACAAAAAGGGCACTCACACCGAAAACGCTTGTCGCGCCCCACTTCCAGGGAAGAATAGAATTTGCAACAATCAGAATACAGCCAACCAGCAATCCCATCAGAAATGGAAAGGGAGCGATACCAAAGATAGGGGTATCAATACCATTGACTTCAAGTAGCATGAAGAGAGACAGAGTAGTAGCCAGGGCTACCATCAGACCCAGATAGGCGATCCGCCTCGCGCCAAATGCCTGCATACGCTGGGCAAGGTTTACTGTTGACGCAAACATATAAGCAGCACCCAGGCCAGTCAAGGCCATACCACTAATAATCATCACGTGAAAAGGTGCCCAGAGCGTGACATCGATACCATAAAGAGTATGCCAGTAGGTATCTAAAGGGAAGGCCACAGCCGAATTGAGGGCCGCGTAACCAGCAATATAGACACCCAGCGGTGCAGAAAAGATGCCTGCAAATGGCGTAACCTGTTTCGTATTGCTTCGATTTTGCCGAGCCCAGATGGTCTCAGTAATCACAACCACGAGAGCGGCAATACCCGTCAGAGCAATACCGGTTAACATCATCTCATGCGGCGGGATAAGCGTCCGATCGCGTCCCACAAACACATGCCACTGAATATCCCAACTCGTTCCTAAAAAACAGATCAACGAACTCAATGTGATGACCAGAGCCGCAATCAAGCGTATCCTGACCACAGAGCTTAACGATAATTCATGCGAGGTTATCTCACGTATCGAACGTGTCTCGCCAATGGTGTGTTGGGCCATATAAATCGTCCTTTTGATTACTTTTACTTTCTCTTCAATGCGCCTCAAGCCAGATTGATACCCTTGCCTCTACTTATTAAGTAAAAAGAGGTGCTTCAAACTGTTCCGGAGCCCGCACCTATGGCGTTGCAGACATAGTGCAGTTCCACAGGTGCGCTCTACTCAGGATACTTGCCGTTACTGAAGTCTCTATGAAGTTAAGATAAAGTTTTGATAAAGGACGATTTATGCCTTGCTGCGTGCACGGCGATCATTGCGAATGTGCTGCCAGATGTACAGTACAATCAAAATGACAACGAGCGCAACGATCACATACTCAAAACTTTTATAATACGGGTCAATGACCGCCATATTCCCTTCCAGCACCACGCCGGCATAAGCAAGTAGTAGACACCAGGGAAAAGAACCGGCCAGGGAGTAAAGACAAAATTTAAGAAATGGCATCTTTGTGATCCCAGCTGGCAATGAGATATAGGTACGTATGACAGGGAGTAGCCGCGAGAAAAACGCAGTGGCACTCCCCCAACGCTGAAAAAAGAGATCAGCTCTCTCCGCATCGTGTCGCGAGATGAGTACATAACGTCCATACTTCAGCATTAGCGGACGACCACCCTTAAAACCAATCCAGTACGCGACGATCGACCCAAGCAGACAGCCAATAGAACCAGCCAGAGCGATCAAGCAGACACCTTCAAGCGTGTTTACACCTGGAAGCAACTTGTCTTGGGCCAGTAAGAGCCCTGCGACCGGAATGACTATCTCGCTCGGCAGTGGAATGCAACAGCTTTCAATGGCCATAGCCAGAACAAGTCCTAACAAGCCCGTAGAAATGTAAAGATTTGTGATAACAGTCGTAAGGAACGTGGTAATGTTAGCCATATATATCCTTGTTTATCTTTATATCAACGAAAAATCAGGAGCAGAGCCAATGAAAGCAGTCCGGCTCCCCAGCAATAGTACGCAAATGGATTCAAGCGTCCAGTTTCAAAATATTTCAAAAGAAATTTTGTACTTAGAAAAGCAGCGATACCGGACACGATAACACCTATGACGATGATGATTAATACATAAGCCGATTGCCCAAGCAGTTGAGGGATCTCCAAAAATGCAGCGGCACCTATTAAGGGGGTACCGAGCAAAAAGGAATAACGTGCCGCATCTTCATGATCGAGTTCTACACCTAAGCCCGCAACCATGGTGACACCCGAACGAGAGATGCCCGGTATCAACGCCAATGATTGAGCCAGACCAATCAGCAGTGCTTCTTTCCAGGACAATGAGGACAACGCACGACTCGTTTTTGGCATCAGTGGTCCAGAGTAAGCATCTCGTGCCCCGCGTCGCTTGCGCAACATCTCACCAAAGAACAAAATGAAACCATTGACAATCAAAAACGAAGCAGCAATCAGTGGGGACGCAAACAAATCTTTTAAGGGTGTTTCTAAAAAGACGCCAATCAAGCCAGCCGGGATACATCCGATCAGAACGAGCCAGCTTACCCATGAGTCGGTCCCCCGCTGGATCTCGCCTTTTTTGATACTGTCTCCCAGCGTAGCCAGAATTTTGATCCAATCGCGCCAGAAATACAGAATCAAGGCGATACTGGTTCCAAGGTGGAGAGAAACGATCAAGGGCAAGAAATGCTTGTCACGTACCAGATCTCCCCAACCAAGCAGGCTGGGAAGGATCACGGTATGACCCAGACTGCTGATGGGAAAAAGTTCGGTGACACCCTGGAGAAGTGCAAGAAACAGCGTTTGCCAGAACGTAATATTCATACAGGGTGCTCCGTGTCAGATTGTGTGGGCATGCTGACCGATTTTGGACGCGTAATCAGGCTACCGATGATACAGATCACCGCAAGCGCAAAGAAGGCAAAGGCATGGGTCGGATGAGAATGAGTGGAGTCATGCGTCACCAATAAATGATCATATCCAGGCACAATATAGTAAATGCTGATACCAATGCATACAACCGCAGCAATAATTGCTCCAATAAAAAAAGTCTTTTTGTTATTCATATTGTCTTTCTTCCTTTCATCTGTAGATCAGACTCTGTTTTCATCTGTAAATCAGGCTCTGTTTCGTAGCATCTATTCTAGCAACCCCAGATGAAACAAAGATGAGCAAGCTTGTCGTCTCAGAATATGTACTACGACTGAAATCTGTATGAAGCCAGGATAAAGATTTGATAAAGGGTCCCTGTAACTACTCCGAAGTGAGCATATAATGGCTCCAAAGAAGGAGGTTCTCTGTGATATGCTTCTATTCATAAAACAGAGATACAAATATACGAATACAAATGCAGTTCATGCATCCAACACGAGGAATTTTTGCAATGGCAACGCGTGTCTTGCTAATAGATGATGACCCGAAAATTATCTCCTTACTCAAACGAGGATTAGCCTATGAGGGCTTTGAGGTCTATACAGCTCTGGATGGTGAGGCCGGACTGACAGCAACACAAACTTATCAGCCGCAACTGGTGCTCCTGGATATCACGATGCCTGGTATCGATGGTCTGGAGGTCTGTCGTCGCTTGCACCTCCATAGAGAGGTCTCTATCATCATGCTGACGGCGCGTGATGATGTCGCGGATAAGGTTCTGGCCCTGGGCCTGGGCGCAGATGATTATGTTCCTAAACCTTTCTCCTTTGATGAGTTAGTGGCACGGATGCGCGCCGTATTGCGTCGTCATAGTGGTACTCAAGAATTGCTCACGTACGACGATCTGGAATTGGATCAGGTCTCTCGCGAGGTACGTAGACAGGGAGCGTTAATAGAACTGACAACACGCGAGTATGACCTACTACTTATGCTCATGCGCCATCCGCGGCAAGTATTGACACGTAACCAGTTTCTGGAACAGATCTGGGGCTACGATGCTACTCTGGAAACAAATGTGTTGGAGGTCCATATGGGACATCTGCGCCAAAAATTAGAGGCCAATGGCAATGCACGCCTGATCCAAACGATTCGCGGGGTCGGTTACGTAATGAAAGGATAATGTGATGCCGGCACAGCATCGCTTCATACAGAAAATCAGTCTTATTCATACCCGTTTGACCCTCTGGATTATTGCCATCCTGGCAGGCGGGCTACTACTCTTAGTGCTCACAACATTCCTCATAGCACATTGGGTCCTGATAACTGTCACGCAGGAAGGTCTGCAACAAAACGTTAATTCCCTCACGGACGCGCTAGAGCAAGAACCAGGAACCAACCTCTCACTCATCCATAAGCAACTGGAAGCCTTTAGCACGCCAGAGACCTATCTACAATATCAGGATCAGCAGGGCAGGCCCCTTGCCAGTTCAAATAATATGGGAAGGCTTATCTTACCGCTCGCTCAGATCAAACCAGCCATACAGGCAAACATCGTACTCAAAGAGGTCCCGTTTGATAACAGCAAATTTATGATGTACGGACATGCTGTTATTGTGCAAGGCAAGATCCAGGGATACGTTCTGGCAGCTGCAGACATCACCAATAGCAGGATCATCAACCTGCTTTTAACGCTACTTTACAGCGGAGTTATCATCATGCTCATACTGGCCGCGATCCTTGTCTGGTTACTGGTACGCCATATGCTACGTCCCCTGGAACAGCTCGCAAACTCTGCCTCGCATATCGCGATGACCAGCGATCACTCCTTGCGCTTACAGGTCGGTGAGCGTCCAGATGAAATCAACAGCCTGGCCCAGACGATCAACGGCATGCTGCACTCGCTAGAAGATGCCTATCAACAGGTACAAAGCGTCAATGATCTTCAGCGCCGCTTCCTGGCAGACGTCTCGCACGAACTGCGCACACCGTTAACGATCATTCTCTCCTCATTGGACCTGATGAAAAAAGAGCTGGGAAGTGATCCAGAATTTCAGGCCCACGCATTGGAAAATATCCACGGAGAGACAGAACGCATGGCTCGTATGGTTACGCGCTTGCTCATGCTTGCTCGTACCGATGCCAGCACATCCTTTACACAAACACCACTACTCATCGTCGACATTATCAGCGAAGCATGCCGCCAGGGCCGTCCTCCAGTCAATCAGCTCACACTGGAATGCCAGGGTTTTGAGAGGATTGAGAATGCCGTCGTCTCAGGCAATGCTGATTACCTCAAACAGGTCTTTTTGATTCTGCTAGAGAACGCCTGCAAATATACACCCGATGGTGGCAAGATCACGGTCGCGGGCACAATTATCGGTCAATACATAGACATCGCGATCACAGATACAGGTATAGGTATCGCTCAAGACGACTTGTCCAGGCTCTTCGAGCGCTTTTATCGCGCCCCAAATGCTCGTATCCTGCCTGGGATAGGTCTCGGGCTCGCCATTGCCCAGGGCATCATCAAGCAGCACAACGGCACCATTCACGTCGAAAGCATCCTCAAACAGGGAAGCAGCTTCACAATCTCACTCCCACTCCTCTCATTACCGCCGGAATAAGCAGATTTGAGATCATAGTACAAGATCATCAGGACGGGACAGCTGAGTTTAAGGATCGCGCCGCATCATCAATCCTTGCTGCCAGGCAAAGGCAGCAGCTTGTGTGCGGTCAAGCATGTGAAGCTTGGTCAGGATATTGCTCACGTGCCCTTTGACCGTTTTTTCGCTGATGGTGAGCTTGCCAGCGATCTCGCCATTCGTGTGACCATTGGCAATCAGCTTGAGAATCTCTAATTCGCGATTGCTCAGGTCGGTGAAGAGATTAGGAATATCGGTACGCGTGCCGCGTAGTTCCTGGACGACGCGGGCAGCGACACGGGGATGCAAGACCGATTCGCCACGTGCCGCCTTGCGTACGGTATCGGCCAGTTCATCGGGACCAATATCCTTGAGCACATAGGAGAGCGCACCCGCACGCAGAGCAGGAAAGATATATTCGTCTTCGTAATAAGAAGTCAGCACGATAACCTGTGAGCGTGGGCTTACCTGTTTGAGCTGACGGGTCGCTTCGACGCCTCCAATGCCAGGCATCACCAGATCCATGAGAACCACATCGGGAACGAGCTCGCCAGCCATCTGGACAGCCACCTCACCCGAGTTCGCATCCCCAAGCACAATAAAATCCTCCTGGGAGGCTAAGAAGGTATAGATCCCCTGGCGCACCAGCGCATGATCATCCGCAATAAGGACAGAGATACTGTCAGTCATAGCAATGTTTACTCCATGGAGTCAGATACAGCCTCAACTCCTGACGGCTGATTGTCAGCACTACGATGCCGATATGCGCACTGCGCGATAATTCTAGTACCAGATCCTACAGTGCTCTCAATCTGGACATCCCCACCCAGAATTTTCATGCGTTCCCGCATCGAGTGCAGGCCAAGACCAGATCCATCATGGTGCTGTTTTGTAAAGCCTTGCCCATTATCGCTAATTGCCAGCCTCACACTATCCTGGACCGCCTTCAGCTCCACCTGGACCAGCGTGGCTTTGCTATGACGCGCTACGTTGGATAGGGCTTCCTGCGTGACACGAAAGAAAGCTTCCTCAACGGTCAATGGCA
Organism: Dictyobacter sp. Z7_2; assembly: GCF_057551105.1. Lineage (NCBI taxonomy): Bacteria > Bacillati > Chloroflexota > Ktedonobacteria > Ktedonobacterales > Dictyobacteraceae > Dictyobacter > Dictyobacter sp. Z7_2. The sequence continues at coordinate 4,366,249 of NZ_BAAJPE010000002.1, read as the reverse complement.
GTGGATATGGGATCTCTGTGCGCACGTTGGCAACAATGTTGGTCTGCTGCGCCCAGCTCGTGACTAATTCGTGCAGAGCAGTGGCAATATTTTTCCCATTCAAGGCCGCCGGACGTAGCTCTCGGATGAGCGATGTCAGTTCTTGCTGCGTCAGAGCCACCAGTTTACTTGTCTCCTTCAAGCTCGCCTCGGCAGCCTCGGGATCACGCTTGAGCAAGGATCGCGTGGTTCCAATGTTCATAGCAACAGCAAAGATCTGCTGCTTGACGCTATCATGCAGGTCGCGAGCCAGGCGATTCCGTGCCTCTAAGGTCGCAAGCGTTTGTTTGGTCTGGAGGAGATTCTGCAATTGCCCGGACATAAGATCCAATTGACGCGCCAATTGTCCCAATTCATCCTCTGAGGTATCCTGAGTCAGAGCGTTAAAGTCGCCACGGCTCCATCTGTCGGCCGCGATGGACAAGTTTTGGAGACGATTGGTGATGCCACGCGCATTGAGATACCCAAAGATTAATCCGGCAATTCCAGCAATAATCGTCACGATGATCGCCGTCACGCTAATCAGATGAAAGGACGTCCCGATCAGGGTGACCATATCAGGCTGGGAAATGTACATGATGAGTGCTCCCTGTATCTTCCCATGCGTATCGCTGATCGCGGCGATAGCTACCGGCGTACCATCCGCCTCCTGTCCGAGCAAGCCTTTGGTGCCTCCAGAGCCGCTGAGCACTGCTTGGAAATTGCTACGGATTTGTGGCGACATTTGTGTCTGCACCAACGTATCAGGCATGCTGGGATGCCGACCAATCGAAGCAATCGTCATGCCCTGTGCGTCGACCACACTTAAGGAATCAAGCTGATTGAGCGTCGGTATCCGCAATGAGTTGTTGCTAATGGTATACAGCCAGGATGTCAATAGTCGCCGATCAGGAGGGCTTGTGACAACATAGGGGGCCACTTGTGGAGCATTCAATTCGAGGCTCTGCAAGGCGGCATTTGCAGCTTCACTATGGATAACCCAGAAGACGATAGCGATCGCGACAATTTCGGCCAGCAAAAAGGAGACGACAGAGGTTAACGTATAGGCTAATGTCAGTTTCCCCCCGAGCCGACGAAAGAAGCGTGGAGCTTGATGTCCGTACATGCCTTACCGCTTTCACGAAAAAAAATGACGCCCATAGTATAGCATATGCCAGATGGAACGTCGCACGCGAGCGTGCGACGTTCCGTTTACTATTCGTAGCGCAATACCATAAGTGGACGCACGCACACGGCGTTCCAGGCAACAAGTACAGCTGTCAGGATCGTCAACAGAACCGTTCCTCCAAGGAGTCCGGCCACGATCAGCGGTGAAGCACTCAGGGTCAGGTTGAAGACAAATTTCCCAACCAGGCCGATGATCAGGCTGGCCAGCAGCATCGCCAGCAGGGCACTGATACCGCCAACCAGGCCGTTCTCGATGATCACTTCGTTCATGACGACCGTACTGGTATAGCCGACAGCTTTGAGAATACCCATCTCACGTCGACGCTCCAACATTGCCAGGGCGACCGAGTTCGCAATGATGACAATGGCCGCCAGCAGCGAGAGCGAGGCAATCGCTACGAGGACCTGGGTGATACTATTGAGAAGGCTTTCCACAAAATCAGCGATACTCGCCAGATTCTCTACGCTCGCGTCTGGCACAAGCTGTCCCAGCTTTTTCATCGCATCATTGACCTGTGCAGATGAAATGTCCATATAAGTGATAGTCGTGACACCAGTGGCAGCAGGACTGAGGTCAGTTGCCAGTTGGCTCGGTACCAGCATAGAGCCGATATGTGCCAGGCCACTCGCTACGGTTGTACTATAGGTACCCACCACAGTAGCTGTCTTGACGACCTTGTCATCAGTACTGCCCAGAGTAATCGTATCGCCAACCTTGATCGCAGCCTGACCAGCAGCAGGGGTACTTAAAGAGCTGTTAATCACGACATTCGTTGTACCTGCATCACTGGCCTTCAGATTACGTCCGTGCGCGATTGTCACATCAGGAAGGGTTTTGGAAAGATCATATCCCTCTAAACTACTTCCAAGTGCGGTGTCGGTCGTCGTTTTAGGAGCAGTGGAGCCTACGTTTGGAGGGCCTCCCGGACCACCACCAAAGATTCCTCCCCCTCTACGTGCAGGAGCGGTAGCGCTCGCCTTCGTGCTCGTAGTAGTCGGTGTCACCGTCTTTAATGGCTTCCCATTGACTGTCTTTATTTGAGTTTGTGTATATGTATCAACCTGAGATTTTTTAAGGCCCGGAATCTCCCCAATTTGCGTGTGGAGCGTCTGCGAGTCTTTTCCGGTCGTCAACGTAATCACATTGTAGGTCAGATTTTGCGCCAGCGTGTTATTAATCTGCTCTTGCAGGTTCTGTCCCAGTAACAAGACCAGACCTATCGCGAAGATGCCGATAAAGAGCGCCACCATGGTGGTCGTGGTACGCGAACGCTGACGACCAATATTGCGTAGCGCCAATCTGGTACTGACCTGCCAGGTACGTGGTGCGATAATCAGCAGCAGCCCCAAAACCGTGATGCCGAAAACGACGAACCCGAAGACCGGCGCGACCTGATAGAGTAGCACCGCCAGCAGCAGACCAATCACTGTTAAGAGAATGTGCAGATAGCTGAAGTGATTTCTCACAGGCAACTTGCTTACGACGAGTACGACCAGGCTGAAGAAGCCACTGAGCAACAATAAGAAGGCAAAAGTGCCATAGACGGCTTCAATACCCAGCATGACGTTATTATTTAAGATGATAATAGCGAGCACACAAAAGAGGACAGACAACAAGATGAGTAGGATAAGACTCAGAATGACGCTGCCAGCGCCACGACTTTCTCCAGTGTCGCGGATCACATTGAGGGGCCGAATATTGGCCGCCTGGACAATCGGAAGCAAGCCAAAGATCAGTGAGGTCGCAATACCAATGATCACTCCGCCTGCAACTGTAAGCGGATTGATGACATACGGCACGCTGAAGCCAAGGTTTTGTACCAGGATGCGTACAATGGCACTGACACCGATTGAGGCCGCAGCTCCAATGATGCCTCCGATCAGACCCAGCAGACCAGCCTCCAATCCAAAGAGAGCATAAAGATCGCCACGGCGATAACCAGCCGTCTTGAGCATAGCAATCTCTGTCTTACGCCGTGAGAGCAGCACCTGCATGGTATTAACAATCCCAACGCCACCGATCAGCAAAGCCAGCAGACCAGCGATCTCCAGAAACTCGTTGACGTTATCGATTGAGGATTGCTCCTGTTTCAGCACATCGGTCGCCGTCTGGGTAGAAGCTTGCGTGAAGTGCTGGTTGAGCACTTTGACGGTCGCATCTGTCTGCGCCTGATCAGCGGTCGTGATATAGACATTGCTATAGCTCAGCGCGGACTTCGGCGAGATCTGCGCCTTATATTCAGCCTGCGAGATGAGCATCAGGCTATTGGACTCGGAAAAGCCTCCAGTATTGCTGATGATACCCGCGATGGTGACATGAAGCGCTTGAGCGGTTCCAGTTTGTGATCGGATATAGGTGGTAATGGTATCGCCAACTTTATGCTTCGTATTGGTTGCGAAGGCTTGCGTCACGACCACCTGTTTATTCGTCAGTAAGGAAGAAAGTTTCCCGCCAGTCGGCGTCACAAAGTCCGGCTGCCCAACCAGCGGATAGTTACCCGGGTCAACTGCGTCCAACTGAAATGAGTCGCTGGACGAGGACGCACGTACACCGCCACCAGTGCCGCTGGTGATTGAGACTGAGTTTAATGAGCTTGTCTGGTTCACAACGGCTGTGTAGTTGAGAATATTGCCCGCGCTTTTACGCTGGCTGAAGAATGTCAGATCGCTGGCGGTAAACGGTTTGGCCTGCGCGGCGACGGCGATATCCCCACCATTGGTGGCACGTGTGTTCACGGTCAGCGTACTTTGTAACATTCCGCCGACCAGTTGCAAGGCGACCAGCGCCATCACACCAACGGCGACACAGAATATTGCCAGCAAGGAGCGCTGTCCACCTCGTATCAATGAACTTGTGGGATAGCTGAGATAGATAGAAGCTTTCATAGTAATTAAAGTCCTTTAACATTACTTCTGCTGCAATAGATTATTGTGTGATAACGCCAAGTGCATGATCTATTGCGGCGATGGTTCCATCCACAATACGAATGGCACGATCGGCGTGCGAGGCCACAACTGGATCATGGGTGGCGATGATAAAGGTTTTACCGGTCTGAGCACGTAAGTCGGAGATGAGTTTGAGCACGTTCTCACCATTTTTTGCATCCAGATTCCCCGTTGGCTCGTCAGCGATTACAAAGGCGGGATCAGTTGCCAGCGAACGCGCAATCGCAACGCGCTGCTGCTCACCGCCGGAGAGCTGATTGGGACGATGATTAAGCCGATGCGAGAGACCTACTAACGCAAGCAGTTCCTTCGCACGTGTCGCAGGTGAGCCCTTATGCTTCCCAACATAGAGAGGAATCTCAACGTTTTCCTGTGCGGTCAGGGTCGGAATCAGATTAAAGGCCTGAAAGACCATACCAATCTTACTGTTGCGAATCGTTGCCAGCTTGCCCTCGGACATACGCGTAATATCGATGCCATCGATCAGCACCGAGCCTGTGGTAGGATTGTCCAATCCAGCGATAATGCCCAAAAGCGTGCTTTTACCAGAGCCCGAAGGTCCAACAATGGAGACAAATTCTCCGCTGGGAATAGTGAAGCTGATGCCTTTGAGGATCTCAATACGCTCATGACCGAGTGGAAGACTTTTCGTGATGTTTCTGACATCCATGACAATTTTCTGTTCAGTCGGAGAGGTATTGTCAAGTTCTAAAGAGGGTTGTATCGTCATAGTACTATTTTTCCCTTCATGCAGCTATTTCATATGGCTATAGGATGATTTTTATCGTGACAGGTGATTCCATGTCTCACTGGCTTAAGCATAAGCCCAACAAGGGAATTTGTAACGCATCCAGAGAAGGGTTGTCAGCAAGACTTTAGACGGGTATCCAAACGTAGCGTCATGCCCTCGGGCATGATGTCCCAGTAGCTCGTACGAGACAGCACGATCTTGGCGAGCCACACTAGTCCACCTGATCATACGTCAAGTGGGACATCATGCCCGAGGGCATGACGCTACGTTTGGGTTAGATCCAGGCGAGATGCAGGCGGGTCAGGAGGCGATTAACGGGACGAAGTTCATTGCCTCCCAGCAGATGCAGAAAGCGAGCAGTCCGTAAGTAGGCAAAGCCTCCCAGCGCGCCGGCGATGATCAGTTTGACAGCAACGATGATCGAGCTAGCCCGGGACATTGAATCCCCAGCGACGGTATCAGGTGTCTTGAGGACCAGTCCAAGAGCATAGTAGCTCCCTCCCAGGACAATCGTCAGGACAACCATAGCCAGCAGCACGCGTCCAATGAAGACAATCAGGGCACGCGGCTGGAGTCCTCCCAATTGGTTGTGCAGCACCCAGAGCAGCGCCATGGCCTCCAATAAACTTGAGATAGCGGTTCCAAGCGCCAGCGCTCCCATTCCCCACGCGACCGATAAGAGCAGGGGATTTAAGACTGTAGGGAAGACTTTTCCCAGCATTGTCTGTGCCAGCCAGACGGCTGGATTGAGCAAGACGATGCTTAATGCGATTTTGAGTCCGAGCTGCATCAAGCTGATAAAGACCGGTAGACGGCTCTGCCGCATGGCGTAAAAGGGACGCGTCAGAATCTCCACGAGAGCCAGACCAGGCAGACCAAACGCATAACAGATCAAGGGGATAGCCGTCGATTGGGCATCGCTCAAGGTAAATTGGCCGTGCTCATAGAGCAACTGGACCAGGGGAAGGCTGAGAATAACCATGCCTAAGCAGGAAGGTAAGGCAATGAAGATAACACTTTGCAGCGATTCTATAATCAATGTGCGTAGATCGTTCAGACGGCTCTCGGCGGCATATTCGGCCATGCGCGGAAAGGAGGCCGTCGCCAATGGCGTAATTACACCCAGCGGAATACTGACAATTGTAAAAGCATTCCGATACTGAATCTGTAATCCGGGCAGTTTGACATAGGCAATCAGGACACCGATCAGGAGAATGTCTACGTATTGTGACATGGTAATCATCAAAGCATTGGCCATGCGTGGGATCATCTGCCGCACCATCTGCCGGAAGCCTGGATGCCTCCAATCGAAGACAAATTGATAGCGCATGCCAACTTTCCAGAGGCCAGGGATCTGGACAGCAACCATCAAGACGGCTCCCAGCACAACTCCCCAGGAGGCATAGTAGACGGTGGTATAATCTATGGCGTTCGTGCTCTGTGTGGCGGATTGCGTAAGGAAGAAGCTAGGGATTAAGCCAATAATCATCCCGATCGGATATAAGATACTACCAACAGCTGGCAGGACAAAGTCTCCACGTACGTTAAGGATGGAGCCGATAATCACTCCGGCCCCCATAATCACCGATTGTAGAAACATAATCCGCATCAGGGAGACAATCGTCCCCTGCTCGGCCACAGGGGTGGTAAAGTAGTAAACATGGATAATTTGTGGCGTAAAGATCATACCAAGCAAGGCAAGAAACATCAAAAAGGCGGTCGAGATATTCAGCGCACTACTCGCCACATGCCAGGCCGTTTTCTCATCCTTTTTGCCGATCATGTAGAGATTAAAGACCGGGATAAAGGCCGAGATTAAAGCTCCTCCCGCCACAACGTTATAGACAAGATCAGGCAGGTTAAAGGCCTGAGTGTAGGCATCCGTGAATTGGTTGGTTCCAATGTGCGAAAAAAGCGAGCTACGCAACAATCCCAGAAAGCGCGAGATAAAGGATGCGCTTGTCAGCAACAACGCCGCCCGACTCACACTCGTCCCCTGGCGAGCAATCACGGCCTTGACCTTAGCCGTAAGTTCCTGGGACAGATCGGGCTCCATGTCTGACAATAACTCATCTTCACTCAGAGGCTTCGTCACATTGGCAACCTGCAATAGCTCTTGCTGCGCGAGCTCCGCACGCACGTCATCAACGCGAAAAGATTGTGAAGATGGAAGGAACTCTAAGCCCTGGTAACGTGGATTGCCATCATCGAACGGAGTGCCTTGCGACCACTCATCAGGCTGCGGAGGTGTCTGATCCATACAATTTTTGTTCTCATTTCATACAGAGCAAAGCAGAGCTAGAAGCTTGCCTTTTTATTACATAAAGCAGGGTCCCATAATTTAAGCAGATCCTACAGATTATAACGTACCGCAGCATCACTTGTACTAATTTTCAGAAAATACCTTCGTTTCTACCCTCTGATAGCCATTGATCAAAAGCTGGCGCATATATTGCGCCATCTGCGCAGGAGGAAACGGCTGATCATTTTCCAGCCACCAGGCAATCGTACTGATCATTGTCCCTGCCCAAAACTGCGCGATGATGACCGGAGGGACAACAAAAGTAGTGCCCATCTTCTGGATCTTTTGCATTTTTCGCTCGTATTGTTCAATCAAATAACCATGCAAGAGAGAGTGAAAAGAACCAACATGATCACGGCAAAGAACAGATTTGTAAAAGCGCTGATATTCAGCAACATGCTCCAAGATATACTCATACTTTACCAACATCTCTTCTTCAGCATCTCGGCCTGTCTCTTCAAATTTTATTTTGCTTATAAATTCATTATGCATACCGCGCATACCCTTAAGGAAGAGCTCATACTTATCTTGATAGTGTTTATAGAACGTGGTACGATGTACCATGGCACGTTCGCAAATGTCAGTCACACTGATTTTCTCAAATTCCCGCTCATCCATTAAAGACATCAGAGCATCCCATAAAAGCTTGTGCGTACGTCGCACGCGTAAATCTTCGTGAATACTTGAGGAGTTCATCTACACATCCCTTCTCTTTGTAGGATAGTCTACAAAAGCACCAATCTTGTTCCTTGACCTGCCCTGTTGCTTATACTATAGTATTTAGAAGGACAGATGTAAAGATAGTCGACAGATGTAGAAATAAAGTCCCCATTTTCCATCCATGAAGCAAAGGAGTCTTTATGACCCAGTCACCAGACCTGAATCTCACATCATCAGCATTCAAAGAAAATCCCTACGCCGTCTTCACCGACATGCGTACCCATAATCCTGTGCAGAAAATGCCCATGCCGGGCGGGCGAGAAGCGTGGCTCATCACTGGCTACGACGCGGCCGACAAAGCGCTACGAGATCAACGTTTTGTCAAAAATATCCGTGCGGCCCTCACCGCTGAAGAGATTGAAGCATACTTTTCTCCTCAGCCGCAGGGACAGCCAATGTTCGGAGAGCAGATGCTCAACACCGATCCGCCAGATCACACCCGGCTGCGTTCTCTGGTAAATATCTCATTTACTCCGCGCCTGATCGAACATATGCGTGGACGTATTCAGGCGATCACCGATGAGCTGCTGGATGCGATCCAGGATCAAAAAGAGGTCGATCTGATTGACACCTTTGCCTTTCCACTCCCAATCCTGGTCATCAGTGAGATGCTTGGCGTTTCATCGGCCGACCGCGACCGCTTCCGTACCTGGTCAAACATGATCGTGGATGCGACTGGAAATCCTGCCTCCTTCAGGAGACCAGAGGTTCGCGAAGGGATGTCGCAATTCTACGCGTACATCCGTGAATTGATCGCAGAAAAGCGTCAAAATCCAGCCGAAGACTTGCTCAGCCAACTCATCGCAACCGAGACTGCGGGCGATAAGCTGACAGAGGGCGAACTGGTCTCAATGGTCTTCTTGCTGATCGTAGCAGGTCACGAGACAACTGTTAACTTGATCGGCAACGGAGTGCTGGCACTCCTCACGCATCCGGATCAACTGGAGAAGTTGAAACAGGATCCAGGCTTAATCAAAACGGCCGTCGAAGAATTTTTGCGCTACCGCAGTCCAGTCATGACATCGACGAACCGCTGGGCACGCGAAGATCTCACCTTTGCAGGACAGGAGATCAAGCGCGGCGAACAAGTCCTTGTCGTACTGGCCGCCTCCAATCACGATCCGGCCGAATTCAACGATCCGGAAGAACTGGACATCACACGACCAGAGAACCGGCATCTCGCCTTCGGAAAAGGCATCCACTTCTGCCTGGGAGCTCCTCTGGCGCGGCTGGAAGGGCAGATTGCCATCAATACCCTGCTCAAGCGCTTACCTGACATAAAATTGAACGTCGACCCACAAGATCTGCACTGGCGTCCCGGCCTGCTGATCTTAGGATTGTCCAATCTTCCTGTCGCGTTCTGACCGCCATAAACAGCGTGCATCCGTCTCTGGAGTTACGATGACGGATGCACGTTTTCTTCCTTACTGTACTTTTACCTCATGTTTAAGCAAGGCCACCACGAAGATATTATGCATCAGCAAGCTTCCGATGGACAGACGCCGCGTGGCTCTTCTCCTCCTGGCTCGCACCGTGACTAAAGCTGGGACTGCCTCCGTTGTGCGGATATTCTGACTGAGAGGCATAATATTTGAGATGTCGTTGCATGTCTTTGAGCAAGAGATCGGCCATGTCACGACTGAAGCCCTCCTTGACGACGATACGGATCACGGCCAGATCTTCGCGGTTTTTGGGATAGGTATAGGCCGGTACGACCCAGCCGCGATCGCGGAGGCGCTCGGAGAAGTCAAAGACGGTGAAATTGGTTGGTTCCTTCAGAGTGAAGGCAAAAACGGGCAGATCGCTGCCATTGGAGAGGAGCTTAAACGGACCTAATTTGGCGATCTCTCCGGACAGATAGAGTGCGATATCCTGACTGCACTGCTGGATACGTCGATAGCCTTCTTTGCCCAGGCGGAGAAAATTATAATATTGGGCGACGATCTGACTGCCTGGACGCGAGAAGTTCAAGGCAAAGGTAGGCATCTGTCCGCCCAGATAGTTTACGGAGAAGATCAAGTCTTCGGGCAGGTCTCCCTGATCGCGCCAGACAACCCAGCCAACGCCAGGATAGACTAAGCCATATTTGTGACCTGAAACGTTGATCGACTTCACGCGTGCGATCTGGAAATCCCACAGCAGTTCTGGCTGGATAAATGGTGCAACCAGCCCTCCACTCGCGGCATCAACATGCAGGGGAATATCCAGGCCGGTCTCTGCTTGCAGACGATCAAGGGCTGCGCTGATCTCCTGTACGGGCTCATAGCTGCCATCCATCGTACTTCCCAGAATGGCGACAACCCCAATCGTATTTTCATCGCACAGCTTAATCGCCTCATCGGCGGTCAGATGATAACGCTCGCCCTCCATGGGCACGAAGCGCGGCTCGACATCCCAGTAGCGGCAGAACTTTTCCCAGCAGACCTGAACGTTGATCCCCATCACCATGTTGGGACGCTCGCTGGACTTGCCAGCGGCACGCCGACGTTCACGCCACTTCCATTTTAACGCCATCCCGGCCAGCATACAGGCCTCACTTGATCCAATCGTGGAGCAGCCCAGAGCATCATTCTCGTCGGGAGAGTGCCACAGGTGCGCCAGCATATTGACACAGCGCCTCTCCAGTTCGGCCGTCTGCGGATACTCATCCTTATCGATCATATTCTTATCAAAGGTATCAGCCATGAGCTGACGAGCTTCAGGTTCCATCCAGGTCGTCACGAACGTTGCCAGATTCTGACGGGAATTACCATCCAGGATCAGCTCGTCGTGCACAAGTTGATAGGCCGTCTGAGGAAGCATCTCCTCCTCAGGCAGGGCATAGCGTGGCACAGCATGATCAGGTGAGACGCGACAAAAGACCGGCGTAACCATCTCCTCTGAAGCGCCCACATCTTTGGGGTGTACTTTCTTATGAAGCATTCTTGCGACTCCTACAGCATACTAAGCATGATATGTTCAATTGCTTACACGTAGATAGACGCTGGATAGACGTTAAAAGTCGCTGAGGCTCTGAAATTTGCGATGCTACTTTTGGCGTTTCGTTTGCAGGAAGAGTTCGGCAGCCAGCACAGCATCTTGTGGATCGGGAAGTTCGACTGGCTTGCTCTTGCGCCAGCGGTTCCACCATGTTTGACGGGGATGTGCTTGTCCGGGGCGGTTAAAGGCCGATTTATGATGGCGTACGATAAGGAAATCATGACAGGCAGAGCAGATGAGTCGTCGGGATACGTTTCCTGCCATGCCAACGGATGCCGCTCCTTTGAGCGTAACGAGGTGATTATGGCACATACCTGCTCCACATTGCTGGCAGATGGCAACTGCCACACAAGATCTCTCCAGATCTTCAGCAGAGCATACATAACAATTCATAGATAGTCCTCTTTGGTCCTCAATCCACACAAGTGTACATACAATAAGAGAGAAGATGTCAGATGAACAAAAAAATACTCCTGATACTGTCTCCATTGGACAGGATCGGGGAGTCTTGAGCAGTCGACGCACGTTTGCCAATAGACGTTGGCACGGCGAACTCCATCGCCGTTCAGAAAAAATTGTCTCTTAGAAAAGATTATACACTAAAAGGTCGTGTATCTCCAGTTTTAAGCCATAGGTAATGGTAGATAACAATTCTCTCTTGACCACCTGACAGCAGCACATTCGAGAGAGTATTACTTGTATCATACCAAATGAGAGGCATATTTATATAGTAATACTCTCAAAATTACTATCGGTGTGACATGAAAGATGTGAACAAACATGAAAAGCGACTCAGGTACAGCTCAATAAAAAAGGCTGCTTGCTAAGGATTCTGTCAAAAATTCCATAGCAACCCTTAAAATCCTGTCAAAATTCCCCTCTAAAATATTTTACTTGTAGTATCTGCTGTGCTACACTATGTACGCATACATTGTTCCAATTACGTATATTGTGTAGGCTATTTATTGTGGGAAGAGTAGTCCGCACGTTGTAGGAACAGGCTTAATTTCCTTCATCAAAGGATGATCAAATCGTATGGCACAGGAATCTGTGGCACAGAACACACAAATAAGCACATCCGATCACGTAGATGAGCATTCAGATGGTCATCTCCTCGGACCTCTCCTCTGCTGGGCAGTGGTTTTCGCAGACATTGGAACATCGGTCTACTATGTACCTGGTATTCTCTATCAGACTGTACAGGGATTAGCAGGCTTTTTTGTTTTCCTGACATTGTCTGCCTTTATTTTACTTGCGCTCAAATATGCAGAAGTCACGCATCGCTTTCCTCAAGGTGGAGGAGTCGTCACGGTAGCAGCGCAAGCCATCAATCCATGGTTCGGTGCCATTGGTGGCATGTTTATTCTTGTGGACTATTTTCTCACTGCCGCGATCAGTAGTCTATCGGGGATCATCTATCTCAGTGTCGTCATTCCAGAGATCAGTCCCATCGGCATTTCAGTCATCATCACGATTATCGTATTGGTACTGCTCGGAATACTCAACTGGATCGGGATTAGTGAAAGCGCCAAAGTCAGTCTGGTCGGTGCAATCATCGCTTTTGGCAGCGATATCGCAATTCTCATCACCGTCTTTTCACATCTCTCGATACCGGCCTTCTTTGGGCTGATTTCAGAGATGTTCGCGGGTCATGCCATTACACCAGTGACCTTCTTAACTGGTTTTGCAGGAGCATTTCTCGCCTTCTCAGGCCTGGAAAGCATCTCGCAGTTATCGCCCGTGATGAGGACACCGCATAGGCGGGTGGCTGGCATCGCTCTGACACTTGTTGTGATCACTGTCGGTATCACCAGTCCACTCCTGACCATTTTCTCGACGCTCCTCTTACCGCAATACGCAGCAGATCCAGCGACATCAAGTGAGATCATCTCGCTTCTGGCCGGTAAATGGGGCGGGCCAATCCTCCAGACAGAAGTATCAATCAGTGCCAGCGCGTTACTCATTTTTGCCAGTAACACCGCCATCATTGGTGCGTACCACGTCTTTATCGCGCTCTCGCGCATGGAATTCCTCCCACCGTTTATCCTGAAACGCAACAAACTACGCGGAACACCCCATATATCCATTATGCTCGCCACAGGAATACCCATCGCCATCCTGGTCGCAGTCTGGGGCAGAATCGATATCCTGGGTGATATGTATGCCTTTGGTTTGTTAGGTGCGTTCACGCTCACCTGTCTGGGTATGGACATCGTACGCTATCGCGATTTGAAGCGTGCCGTGAGCCGCAAAGCACACGCACAAGCTGAAAAACAAGCGGCCGTTGAAGTCCATGATCTGCTCAAATCGAATGCGCAACCCGTACTCACAGCCCATCAACAAGCTGAGGCGGCTGCCACAAACAAAATCAATGGACTCTGGTTCAAGATCAATTTCGGGCTTGGTATCATTACGACCATCCTGGTAGCGGTCGCGTGGGGGACCAACCTCGTCACCAAGCCACTGGCAACCGCCTTCGGCGGCGGCGTGACGGTGATTGGTATGAGCATCGCGATCTTCAACTATATGCGCCATCAGAGAGAGGGTAAAGTACCGGTGCCAGTTGTCATGACGCGTCTCAAGGACACCACGCCAGGGGCAACGCTCGCGATCCTGACACCCGGCCATACGCAGCAGAACAGCGCCGTCATGCGTGCAGCCATTCAAAGTGCTGAGCCCCAGCATCCCATCCTCTTCCTGTATCTGGCAGGCAAGCCGACAAATCCGGTGACGCCACAGATGATGGAAATCATTGATCCGTATCTCGACGATGCGGAGGCCAAGGATACCTTTAGTAAGGCCGAGGGATTAGCATTGAAAGCGAAATCCCCCAACCGTAGCTACATCTATCTACAAGAAGGGGCAAATATGGCAGAGCAGATCTGGCAATCGATCCATCCACGCGACACCCTGGTGGCCGCCAAAGATGATCAGCAGCTCAAGGACATCAATCCAGATCGCGTACGCTACGAACTGACCCCCGAAGGAAAGGTCGCCCATCTGATCAAACGCTGGTAAATACGCTTACATACATTACACTCAAGCGAAAGAGAAATACTCCTTTCGCTTGAGATGAAAATGTTTACCGACGTAGCGCCGTGGACTTGTGCCCGGCGGCCAGTTCACGTACGAAAACGTCCCCCATCGCCGATCGTCCGTATCGTTTTGCAACATTGGATGGCAAAAACGAACGGATCATACGTCACGAGGCCGCCGGGCACAAGACCACGGCGCTACGTCGGCTGGCTTGGATGCCTGGTGCAAAAGGTCATTCTTCTTGTTACGATCAAGCGTCAGGCATTATGGGGTCTTCGCTTCGCTCGACTCGTCGGCATTGAAGCGGTATCCTACTCCGGACACGGTCAGAATGAAGCGGGGATGGGTAGGATCTGGTTCGATCTTACGACGCAGTTGGCCTACGTAGACGTGTAAGTAATGCGCCTCCGTCCCATAGCCAGTCCCCCAGACCTGCGTCAGGAGCATCTGACGCGTCATAATCTTGCCACTATTCTTGATCAATGCCTTGAGCAGATCATACTCGGTCGGCGTCAATTTCGCATCTTTGCCGTCCACCTGAACGCTGCGCAACGCAAAGTCGACATGCAAGGGTCCAGCCACAAAGACTGGCTCCGTCCCCGCCTGGATCTGCGCCGTATGACGCAAGGCAACGCGTACGCGTGCCAGCACCTCATCCATGCCAAAGGGCTTCGAGACATAATCGTCCGCGCCAAAGTCCAGAGCCATCACCTTATCGCGCTCGGTATCTTTGACGGATAAGACGATGATGGGCAGATTAGATTGCTCACGAATACGTTTACAGACTTCCAGGCCGCTCATGCCGGGCAGACCCAGGTCCAGCAGCACCAGATCGGGACGATGAGCCAGAATCGCATCCAGAGCCTCTTCACCACTCGATGCCGTGAAGATCTCATATCCATGAGCCGTCAAGCTACGCTGTAACGCCCGCATAATCTCAATTTCATCATCCACCACCAGGATACGCGCCCCACTTTTACTCATAACCTTTTACCTTACCTTTACCTGATCATCTATCTTGCCCAGCGGCAAAGTAAAACGAAAAACAGCGCCACCATCGGGCCTGTTCTCAGCCCAGATGCGTCCGCCATGGGCCTCAATCAACCCTCGGCAGACAGCCAATCCCAGACCGGTCCCCATCGCGCTGGTAGACTTACGATTTGCTCCCGTGACACGATAGAACTTATCAAAAATACGCTCCAGATCGTATGGAGGAATGCCTGGACCACGGTCGGCAATGCTGACCATGATATGATCATCAACAGCCTGAGCACTTATCTCAAGCGGCGAATCGGATGGCGTATAACGTAGCGCATTCTCCAAAAGATTGGTCACCACCTGATCGATCTGGAGATAATCCAGTTGTACGGGCGGCAGATCAGCTGGAATATCCACGTGCAGAGCGCGTCCCAGCAAAGCGTCGTGCATCCGTCCCATCACATCGTGGAGCAGTTCATCCAAAGGATACCATTCTTTTTCGGCCTTGAGCGCTCCACCTTCGATACGCGACATATCCAGAATGTTCCCGACCAGACGATTTAAGCGATCAGCTTCACGCTCGATGGCCTGCGCAAAGCTCTTTTTGGACTCCTCATCCCATACGACGTCGTCTTGCAGCAGACTACTGGCCGCCGCTTTGATCGATGAGAGTGGCGTACGCAGATCATGAGAGACCGATGAGAGGAGTGCAGCACGCAAGGCATCTGTACGGCGCAGGAGTTCTATCTGAACCGCCTCACGATGTAAGCGAGCGCGTTCAATCATCGCCGTCGCCTGATCGAGAAAGGTCCAGAAGAACGTCGCCTGATCATTGATATTCACAGATGCATCGACTGACCGACGCTCAAGCGGAAAACGCTGCGAGCTATCCACCATGACCAACCGCACAACTCCTAACACCTTCTGATGCTGCCGCAATGGCACAAAGCGCGTCGAAGATTTATCGTTAACAGATCGACGAACACGATCCGTCAATTTCTGCTCAGAACTGACGAAAAAGCTCATGATTCTACCCTCGCGCATCACCGACTCCGCCGTATGCATCTCGTCGGCAGAGAGCCGAACCTGAGCGGGCTCTTGCAGCGCAGCGGCCTGGATCTCTAGCTTACCCGTGCCGTGCAGATCAGGCAACAGAATCGAGCAATCGCTGACACCCAGCATCGAGAAGTTGTCGACGATAGCTCGCGCTATCGTACGCAGTTGAGAGGAGAGATCATCTTCATTGGTCGTGGCATTCACCAGCTCGTAGAGAGCTCGTGTCTCTTTCTCCTGTTGCAGCGCCTGCTCGGCACGCTGCCTGAGCGCTGATGCCAGCTCGCCCGTAATAATCGCCGTCACCAGAAAAATAAACAGTGCCAGCCACTCCTCACCAGTCCCAATGGTCAGCGTAAAAACCGGTGCCACCAGAAAAAAGTCAAACGTAAAAAAGGAGATCAACGAGGCAATCACCGCCGCGTAGAGTCCACGGACGCTGGCCAGTCCCAATACTACAAGCAAATAGAGAAATGAAATATTGGGAATCGCAGGGTAAAGCCTGGCAGCGTAAATAAAAGCTGTCACAATAGCTGGTAAGACAAGTGCAATCAGCGTATCAAGCAGATAACGCTTCCCACGCCGATCATCCCTCAGGCCCAAAAAAAGGAGAGATTCTATTTTTTTCATGGTCGCAATTAATTTCTCTCAGAGAATCCTATACAAGATAGTATCAAACATCCATGTCTATATTCAAGGATATCACAACACGAGACTCTTGACCTGAGTATTGCTACAACGCTATACTCAAGCTATGAAACAACTACGTATTGGACTTGTGGCTTTATTTCTCTGTCTGGGACTCGTAGCTTGCTCACCCGGTCATTCGGGGACAACGGTGATTGCTTTTCTCCGCGATGGACAGTTGTGGACCATCGATCCTGATGGAGCAAACGCGTTTAAAACGGTGGCACCACAGACAGCTGTCGTCAGCGATGCATGGTCACCAGATCATCGTCTGCTCGCGTTCCGCACGCTCGATGAAGATTTCGCGAAGACTGAACAGGCCAAACATCTCGTCTCGCAATCTCCCAGCGGAGTCATCGGCGATCTCCCCAGCACGCTCAATACGATTGGCGTCGATGGTGGTACGCCGATTGAGATCGCCTTCTCCAGCCCACAGGTCAACTATAACAATCCTCAATGGAACAGCAACGGCACTCGTGTAATCTATCGACAAACTCCAAAAAACTTCGCAGCCAATCCAGCCAACGCGCAGTGGTGGATCGCTCAGAATGATCAACCGGGCGGCATCGCAGCCAAGCGCTTCCCAGGCACCTTCTCAATCCCATCGATCTCTTACGACCCGCAAAGCTATCTGATCGTCGCCAACGGCACAACAGGCATCTTCACGACCAGCATGGAGGGCACCAACAATGTCAATAGAAGCAGTCCACTGTTGAACCATCCCCTGTCGGCCTCGCTAGAGCGTTTGCTCTGGCGACCGGCACATCAGGACCAGAGCTTCGTCTATGCACAGGATGTCTATCCGCTGAGCGTCACGAGCAGTACCCCACTACCGATACACCTCGTCATGCAAAGCCCGGCCGGCAAGCTAACCAGACTCGCTACCTGTGTCTGTACACAGTTCGCCTGGTCTCCCAATGGCAACAAGCTCCTCTATAGCACAGGAAAGACCGATACGATACTCGACCTCGCCACTCAAACCGCTTTCAGCTTTGCGGTCTCTCCCGAAGCAGTCCCTTACTGGTCACCGGACAGCCAATTCCTCCTGCTGGATGGCTCTCATACGCTCTCGCTTATCTCAGTGGCGACTCACAAGCAGACGCTCCTGCTGACCGATAATATACAGTCAGCGTCACAGCAGATAAATTTTCCGTCCACCGGCGCATTACTACAACCCGTACCTAATAGCCTCTGGTCAGCCGATAGCCGTCACTTCGTCTTTCTCAGCCAGCAACGCCTCAGATGGCAAGGCAAAAAGTTGTCCAGTAACGGACTCTATACCGCTACCATCAACGATCAAGGACAGGTACAGGGCACTCCACTCTCGCTGGCTACGGGCAACATCAGCCAACCTGGATGGACCTATCAAGATCCAAATACATCGTTTCTGTATTAAGAGGTAAAATGAGATACAATGAGAGCAGAATTTGGTTTGTTGAGAGGAGATTTTTTGCGTGAATAAAAAGAAATCACACGCACGCTTTATCGAGATTCCAGCAGAGTCAAAAGAGGCCGCCGATGTGGCATCCTCGGACGCCGATAACGAATATGATGATCTTGAGCTCTTAGAGCATCTGGAGTCCCTCCAGGAGGAGATGGAAGAGCTTGGCGTGAGTACACTCGCCGAGGTGATCCAAAGGATCGAGAAGCTCAATCAAAAATTGGATGCCGATTAAACAAAAGAGAGCGTTGGACCTAAATAGTGGTCCAACGCTCTCTTTCCAACAAACCAGGTTATCCCCCCAGATAGGCCTGGCGAACCAGGTCGTTGGTGAGCAGGTTCTTGGCTGTGTCGCTCAAGACGATTTTTCCAGTCTGGAGCACGTAGCCTCGATCGGCATGGCTGAGGGCCATGGAGGCGTTCTGCTCCACCAGGAAGATGGTCATGCCTTCGTCGCGGATGCGCAGGATGGTGTCGAAGACGGTTTCGACGAGTTTGGGCGAGAGTCCCATCGATGGCTCGTCCATGCAGATCATCTTGGGACGCGACATGATAGCTCGTCCCATGGCGAGCATCTGCTGCTCTCCACCGGACATCGTTCCAGCAGTCTGCTTCAGACGCTCCTGGAGGCGCGGGAAGATCTGACAGACGTGATCCATGTCTTCAGCGATCTCTTTACGATTGCTGCGCACAAAGGCTCCCATCTCCAGATTCTCACGCACGGTCATGCGCGGGAAGACGCGTCTCGCCTCTGGCACGAGGGCCAGGCCGGACTTCACGATGTCGCCCGTGAGTTTGCGCTCAATCGGACTGTCTTCAAAGAAGACCTGACCACTACTGGACTTCGTCAAACCAAAAATTGTCTTCATGGTCGTCGTCTTGCCAGCGGCATTGGCTCCCAGGAGGCAGACAATCTCTCCCTTGTTGACTTCCAGTGAGATGTTCTGCAAGACATGGCTGGGACCATAATACGTATTGACATCAACGAGTCGTAACATTATAGACCTACCTCATAACCTCTCGTATGCATATGGGCATATGATGCGCTTGAACGCTTACTGTTGTAGTTGATTTTTTCTGGCCGTTTCCGCTTCAGCAGCAGCGATCTCGCTCTCGGTCTGACGTCCGAGATAGGCCGCAACCACGCGCTCATCGTAGCGAACCTCGTCGGGTAAGCCATCGGCGATCTTGACCCCGTAGTCCAGCACCGCGATATGATCGGACATGCCCATGGTCACCTGCAACTTGTGCTCGATCAAGAGAATTGTCAGGCCCAACTCGTCGCGTAACTGCCGGATATACTTGACGGCTTCAAGCGTCTCAGCCTCGTTCATACCAGCGGTCGGCTCGTCGAGCAAGAGCAGCTTGGGATCTGCGGCCAGGGCGCGTGCAATCTCAATACGGCGACGATCCGCGTAAGAGAGATTGATGACGTACTCGTCCTGACGCTCAACCAGTGCCGTACCAAAGAAACCAAGCAATTCGATCGCACGTTCACGAGCAATGCGCTCCTCTTCCACCACATAACGAGGGCGGAAAAGTGATCCCATCACGCCAGCTTTCAGACGAGTATGCTGTCCCACCAGGACATTTTCCAGTACAGTCATGTTATTGAAGAGACGAATATTCTGGAAAGTGCGGGTAATACCTTGCTTAACAATTCGATCGGGCGAAAGATTCACAATCGAATGGCCATCCAACAAAATGGCACCGCTCGTCGGTTTATAGATGCCTGTCACCAGATTGAACACAGTAGTCTTACCAGCGCCATTGGGGCCAATCACGCTGACAATCTCACGCGGTCGGACGATCAGATTCACGTCTGAGACAGCCGTCAGACCTCCAAAGGTCTTGGTCACCGACTGAAGTTCTAGCAATGCATGTTCCGTCGACGAACCAGAGGCGGGTTGCTCGTCCTGTTCTACCTGATTAGAACTCATAATGTATCTCCTTTATGCCACTATTCCACATGGACTTCAGCCCCAAATTCGGCTGAGCCTGGAGGTTCATCCAATGAGCCCAGTCCCTCTTGCGACTCTTCGGGCTCATTCTTCGGTCGACGCAACTCACGTTGACGGCGAGCACTTGGAATCAAGCCTTGTGGCCGGAAGATCATGATGGAGACCAGAATAATGCCGAAGAGGAGATTGCGGATGTTTTCAAAGCTAAAGTTTGGCACGAGCTGAGGAATAATGTGCAAAACGTTATTCGGATCAGTCGCGAAGGTATCGAGCTGGTTAAGGATCAGAAGGTTAATGGAATAGACCACCACAGCTCCCACCAGAACACCAGGGATACTTCCTAAGCCACCAAGCACAACCATCGACAGATAGATATACGAGTCATTCGTATTAAAATCTGCCGGTGCAACAGCCCCTAATTTTGCAGCGTGATAAGCTCCCGCAATACCTGCAAAGAAAGCACCAGCGGCAAAGGCAAACAGCTTGGTGTTTACCAGATTAATACCAGATGATGAAGCAGCAATCTCATCTTCACGAATAGCAATCCAGGCACGTCCCAACTTAGAATCGCGCAGGCGCACATTAGCAAAGATACACAGGCCAATCAAAATCAAAATGAGGTAGAAATAGGGTGTTGGATCGGAAAACCAATTCAAGCAAAAGGAGCCAATACAAGGGGTCGCGGGCGGATAGACACCGGCAATACCATTTGCGCCGTTTGTAACACTATCCACCTGGGTAAAGACGATGGGGATAATTTCGCCAAAGCCCAGCGTCACAATCGCCAGATAGTCACCACGCAGTCGCAACGTCGGAGCCCCCAGCAAGACCCCCCATAGGGCGGTGATAATCGCCGCAATGATGAGCATCGGCCAGAAGAACCAGGAGACAACCTGCTGGGTAAGCAGAATATTGGTGAGCTTATAAAATTGTGGTGAGCCGACCAACGACCAGGCATACGTTCCAATCACAAAGAAGGCCACATAACCCAGGTCAAGCAGACCAGCAAAGCCAACCACGATATTTAGACCTAAAGCGAGGATCACATAGAAGCCCAGGTCTCCATAACTCGAAACACGTCCTTTGGAACCTGCGCCAAAGAGCAAAGGGTCTACAATCGGATACACAATAAGGAAAGCCAGGAAGAGAAACATATAGACACGTGTGGCCCCTTTACTCTGTAAGGGTTTATCATTAGGAACCACATCCTTCGCCTCTTCGCTCGCTCGACTGGCCGACAAGCTTTGCAACTGCTGCTGGCGACTAATACGGCGGGCACCTCCATCGGCAGATGGCTCCTCGTGACGATCAGCGGCACCAACCTCGGCCACTGTAATCTCGTCTTCTGGCTTAATCACATAGCGTAAAGCCATCCTGCCACCCAATCCACCCAGGAAATAGCCCACACCAATCAAGAGGACTGTGCGGATAATCACCCAGGGTAAAAGCAGCGCGGGCAAAGAACCAATGGCAAAGTAAACAAGATCCAAAACCAGAAAGATAACAGCGAAGATGGTAGCAAACCAGAAACCACCCAGGCGAGCCAGACGCAGCAGACTAGCTTGCTGCTCAGCATCCATCACCTGCACAGCATCCAGAGGGGGCGGAGGCGCGTAATGCATAGCCGCTCGCACACGCGCACGGACAAGATTGTAGATCCCCCAGACAATCACACCTAAAGCCAATCCTATTAGCAGATTGTTCGTGATATAAAGGAAGACAATCGGCAAGACCATCACGAATAAGGCATCCAGCCAGACTTCCAGAGTGCTGTGACGACCGCTATCCGCTGCAACCAGATAGCCTTGTAGTACAATCGTTGTGCCATATAAGAGGATCACAAAGAGAAAATTGAGAAAATCAAACCAGACGTTGTGGTCGAATAATGGATTCTGAGGATCAAGAACTCCCAGTAGCGCCTGGTTCACAATCGTCTCACCGCTCCATACGAAGGTGAAGACCGCGACAGGAACAAGGATGACCGGCAGCCATTTAAGCAATAGCCTGCCCGTCTGTGCATTTGGAAGCAATCCACGGGAACTTACTGATACAGCCACGTTTTATCACCTCACTCTGATGCTTGATTTATTTTTATCTCGTTCCAATTCTCTGTTATACTTTCTCAGGTACTTGCTGTCCCAAAAGGCCAGAAGGACGAAAAACGAGAATCAGGATCAAGATCACAAAGATAATAGCCTGGTTCCAGGCGTTTCCACCATGAGGCAAGATAGAGGCAGGAATGAGCGTCACCAGGGAAGAGATGATACCAATCAACAATCCTCCGAGCATGGCACCCACAAGATTGCCAATTCCCCCCAAAACAGCAGCAGTGAAAGCGATCAAACCTTGCTGAAATCCAAGATAGAAATAGGTATTGGGGAACTTAAGACTGTAAATGAAGCCACCAGCACCGGCCAGACCAGCTCCAACAAAAAAAGTAAAAGCGATAATCAGATTAACATTGACACCCATCAGAGCAGCCGCATCACGGTCCTGAGCCACCGCACGCATAGCACGCCCGATTCTGGTACGCGTGACCATGAGATGTAAAGCAGCCATCAAAGCGAGGGCAACAACAAGCACAAAGATATTAATCACATCAATATCAATCGGTCCGAAGCTCAAAGCGCCAATAGGTAAGGAGACAAATGAGACATTTGTATTGCCAAACCAGAGCTTGCCAAGATCTTGCAAGATCAGAGAGACGCCAATGGCCGAGATCAAAGGAGCCAATTTGGGAGCATTACGCAGTGGTCGGTAGGCCACACGCTCGATAACGACACCCAAAACAGCACAGAAGAGAAACGAGCCAACACAAGCAAGAGCCAACTGACCAACCAGATCCCAGGTCATCACCGAGGGAGGATTGTTCGCCTGAACACCTAGAGCGCTCATAATCGCAATCGTCACAAACGTACCGAGCATGAAGATATCGCCATGGGCAAAATTGATCAACTCGATAATGCCATAAACCATTGTATACCCGAGAGCAATCAAGGCATAAATGGCACCAGTGGCCAGACCGACAATCAGTAAATTTAAGAAAGTAGCCATAGAAGGTGGTTACTCCTCTTCGTAGCAAAGGATATTCAACAAGTCAATAAAAAAACCCGGGGAAGCATCAGCTCTCGAAGGAAGCTATTTACAACCTCCCCAGGTCCACCATAAGCAAGAAAGGCTTAGCCTAAAGTGCTTGTATCAATCTGATCCAGGAACTTCCATCCAGTACCAGTGTTGACATCATCAGCAATTGTGTATAGAGAAACATAGTGGTTGGTCGTATCACCATTAGCGTCAAAGCTATGGGTACCAGTCAGGCCAACATAGGTCGTCTTCTGAACAGCGTCGATGACAGCCTGGCGGAAAGCACTGGCATCCCCATTTGCATTAGCAGGAGGTGTAGCTGTCTTTGCGGTGATGACAGTCTTAATCGCCTGCAAGAGGATATTTGCATCGTCATAGCCACCAGCGCTGTATGAACCAAAGTTGCTGGCTCCAAACGCTTTCACGTAATCATTATAAAAATCAGTATAGCCCTTTGACTTACTGGGATCAATACCAGGAATCGAGGTATAGACAGCGCCACCACCCAATGGTTTGATAGCCTTGGCAAGAGTTCCTGTCTGGGAACCATCACCAGCCAGAAAAGGTGTATTACCCAGACCCGCGATGCTCTTCATCTGCTGACGAATTGTGGTACCACCAGTAGAGTCATTGCCACCAAACATAATCACATCTGGCTTCTTAGCCGCAACCTGAGTCAAAATGTTCTCATATGAGTTCGTAACTTTGACGCTAGAAGATCCAACAATGGTGCCACCGAGTTTCTTCCAATACGAAGTAAAATTGTTCGCCAGGCCAACACCATAAGTCTCAGTATCATCGATCACATAGGCTGTCTTGTACCCTTTGGTTTTATAACCATAGAGAGCCAGGGCAGCACCCTGATACTGGTCAATTGTGGCTGTACGGAAATAGGTCACTTTGCCAGAAGGACGTAGTGAAGGGATAAGATCTTTGCTACCACCACATTCATCAGTAGGGGTATTTTTTGTCAGACAGTCATTGGTATTAGCAGGGCTAATCAATGCAATTGGAGCACGGTTTGTGGTTGGAATCTCTGCCAGAGCCACACTACTGTTCAGAGGTCCAACAATACCAGCTACCTGTGCATCACCAGCCAGGTCAGTAACATTTTGCTGTCCAACTGTAGCATTGTGGGTGCCACCATTACCGACATCATCTTTGGCAACCAGCACAAATTTATAGCCAGGCAAAAAGTTTTTAGCGTTTGCCTGCTGAATCGCCAATGCGATTCCATCTTCCGCCGGCTTACCACTGGATGCGTCAGAAGCAGTCGTTGGAAACTCAGAACCAATTTTGATGGTAATTGGACCAGATGAGGTTGTGGTTGTGGTCGCAGCACCAGCTCCACAAGCAGCCAGGATGGTCATTACCAGCGTCAAGCCTACAATCGAGGCGAAAATACGAGGCGAAAGTCGTCTCATAATCTAGTCAGCCTGCCTTTCAAAAAGCGCCTATCAGGAAGGATAAGACACTCTCAAAACAAAAAACAAATTAGCACATAAAAAAACAACGAAAAGGAGTCACAGGTCACAAGTTGCTCTGCTTATTTTATAAAGACGTCGATGGCTTACAAAAATAATACGTCACCAAATAGATTCTTCTCACCAAGATCTACACCTACAAGCTCCAAATCCAAATAGCTTCCTGGTAAAATACCGTAATAAAGGAAATTTCGTGACAAAACATATACGAAATAAACACAAGCTATCTTAACTTATATTTGCATCCTTCTCATACTTCAGTAGCAACCAGAGTGAGGAAATTATATGTACTATCACAGATGATGTCAATACTTATTTTTTTCACGGCAGGCTATTCTACAAGAACTATTGAGAGAAGGCTCCCCAAGCATTCACCTGCAAGCATTTTTGAAAGAAGGGAAGGAATTTTATTTCAGGGAGAGGAATATCATAAGGAAAGCTAATATTACTACCAACTCCTGTTCCTCCGTAGTGGCTTCGCTCAGACAATTGAATGATAGTATACTTTGCAAGGACCATTGAAATAAAACACCAAGCCAAACTAGTTAAGAGTTTTGTTGGGAAAATAGAAGCCTAAAACTACCAGAGGTTGATCCTTTTTGACAAAATGTCAGAGGCAATTTGTTATAATTGCTAACAGCGTTTTGAACAAGTTGCACTTCATTTACATCTAAATGCTGAGAGATGGTCGCGTCAACGAGAGCAAGATAATGTGTAATGTGGACATAAGGGTCCTCTTGTTTTACCCAATCAGGCTTATTCGTAGAAAATTAAGAGGCAGATATATTCTCAAGCGAGAAAAGAACGAAACATCTCGTACTGACTGACGAACTCTTTAAAACCAAGCTGACGACAACGAGCCAGGAATGAGCTTCCCTCTGGCTCATTAAAGAGTTGGATCTGTTTAGCATTGCCTGCAGCTTGCCACAATAAGGCTGCCAGTTGTACATCCGTCAATGAGCTCTGGAGCACAGCACCATGAATACGGATTATTTCGCCCAAGTGCAAGCGCTGGACCAGCAATCCATTCATCCGACCATCGGGGCCAGCTACGATAACCGCCTCATTATGAATACCGAGGAACGTACCCAACTCACGCCCCCAAGTGGGCCGATCTGCGTTTTGAAGCCAGGGCAGAAGCACATCAGGGGCGAAGGCTTGAGCATGGAAAATAACATCTTGTGACAAATCTTGCGTAGCGATCTCTAAACTGAAGAGCTGGCGCGTTGTCACGAAACCGACACTCTCATAGGTTTTTATCGCAGCAACGTTTTGTGCCAGCACCTCCAATTGCAATGTTGCCAGGCCACTAGCGTACGCCACCTGGACCATCTTAGTAGCCAACAATTTACCAGCGCCCCGATCACGAAACTCCGGTACAATGCCAAAGCCGCCACACCAGCCCCGCTTCCCCCGCATACCCATAGACGCCATACCCACAAACGTGCCCGCTTGATCGTGCATAACAACACACAGGTTCGCATCAATCTGATTGATACGCCAAAAATCGGCAGTCATCTTAGGAGTCATCGTCAGCGAAAATAAATCGCCGCTAAAACTGGCGTTGCGCAGCTCGGTAAGTTGAGCAAACGAATATTCTGTGGCATTATAAAAATAGCAATTGTCCATAACAAATTGGTCATCACTAAAATGATTTTGACCCATTTTTTTCCTCATTTCTTTACTAAAATCCTCAAAATTTTATTTTTTACTGAAAGAATAGAAAAATGCTGTTTAGAACAAGTTTAGAACTTATTCAAACTTTAGCTAAACAGAAAATAAACACGTGTCCTGTATCCTTTCTTTTAAGTCCACACATACGTGAGATTTCGGGAAAAGGAGATTTTCATATCATCCATACAACCTTAACAAGGTTCTTAGTTAACGGAAGCAAGCAGTTAGTAACTGAAAGGGAGCTGGAATATTCTGGAATGCCTTTCATGAAATCTAAGGAAGAGTGACGCCTATTGGAGCTACCAGCGCATGCTGTGGATGTGATACCACATAGCTCTCACCCAACTGTGAAGAGGAATGAATTATGACTCTCTGCCTCTGCACTCTTCAAAGTATTTGGTTGGAAATGCTTTCGTTGACTGTTTACTACACAAGCTTCACTACTGAAAGGACGTGAATCATGTCACCTATTACTGCATTGGAAAATACTCAAGAGATCGATCCAACCTTTGAATTGGACATTCGAGTTACGCTCAACTCGCAGGCTCCTGATTCTTCAACAAAGAACCCCGTTTTCCAACAAACAGATATAACGGGTTGTGACAGTCTTCCTTGTACAGATGTCTGTCGAACCGTATTTACAGGTGGTACATTGTGCTGCTTCTAGAAGTCAGGAAACTTCTACCAATTTTGTAATGGAGAAAGATTTTTTCTAGAGTGAATAGGATTTCTATTCGCCAAAGGAGCCCTCTCTTCTTCATCTATACTTTTTTACTTAATTAGTGGACTGTATATAGCTATTGGTGTTTAGATTACATTTTTCTGGCGCTAGATGGAAAGTGACTTCACACCATTTTTTAAAATGGCTTCATCCTGCTTCACACAATGAGTCTAAACATCAATAGGTAGATTCCTTACTACAAGAGGTAAAAGGAATGAATGTAAGTGAACTTTCTTATAAATCCTCTCTTGAGCAGAAACAAGTCAGATGGCCATGTTTTTTGGATGAGGTTTTAAGGAAACGTGCTCAAGAGGCTGCTCATTTTGTCGCTAACCAGATGCGAGATCCTGGATATGTAATCAATGCAGCGAAACTAGTTAGCCACCGGTCTCCCTATCCATCGAGATGGCTCCCTACTTCATTAGCAGGGGGGTCGGTTGGAGTAGCACTAATGTATGCATATTTCGATGATTGTTTTTCAGGGTTGGGCTGGGATATGCTGACACAACAATATTTATGCCTCGCCGCTGCGGAAAGTCAGCGAATCTTTGTCGAGCCATCTCTCTTCGGAGGGAATACAGGCATAGCTTTTACCCTCTCCTTAGCTAGCAAGGAGGGAAAACGTTATCGAAATACCTTAGAGCAGCTCAATCAGGGGCTTTGCAAACAGGTACTTGCGAAGCACTGGAGAAGACCTCAAGAGGAAAAGGGAGTAGCGCCCAGGGATTATGATCTCATCTCTGGAGCTTCGGGCATATTACTCTATCTGGTTTCAATCAAACATCCCGAGATGTATGTGCAGGAGGCTATCTGCAAGATTCTGGATTACTTATTGTGGCTGTCTGAACCAGGACAACCAATTGGACAAGAGCGTTGGTTTATTCCCCCTGCCTTATTGCCTAACGATATCCAACGTCGAGCAGCCCCTCAAGGGCATTTCAATTGTGGGCTGGCCCATGGTATTCCAGGCCCTCTAGCGGTTCTTGCGCTGACCTGGCTTGCTGGATACCGTTCACCAGGCTTACGAGAATCAATAGTCTATTTGAGTACTTGGTTAGTAGAACACCAAGTACATGGGGAATGGGATATAAACTGGCCTGCCAATATCCCGCTAGAGTTTGCATATTTACCTCAGGATTGGAAGGGTTTGCCTGCAACCCCTCCTACTTGGTGCTATGGCGCGCCAGGGATAGCACGCAGTCTCTGGTTAGCTGGAAGCGCACTAGAAGAGGAGAATTTACGCCAAGTTGCAGTTGGGATAATTGAGACAATGATACATTATGTTCTAGCTCAAAACAATCTTCCAACATGTATTTGTCATGGAACGGCAGGTTTGCTACAAATCTGTCTCCATTTTGCATCTGAGACCGAGAGCCAGCAGATTCAAAAAGCGATACCATTGCTGGTTGAGCGAGTTCTCGATGCTTTCAATCCAGCCTTAATGCTGGGTTTCCAGGATGTGGTGCAGGGGATACCCCTTGACCAGCCTGCCTGGCTGACGGGCGCTCCTGGAATAGCTATGGCGTTATTAGCTGCCTCTACGCCTGTTTGGCCCGCCTGGGACAAGGTTCTGGCAATTTCCTAGGAAGAGACAGTATCTCATAAGCATTGAAAGGAAGAGTGTTATGGTTGAAAGCAAGCGAGAGACGCTAATTTTTGTACCAGCGGGCTTCTATATGATGAGGGCTCCTGTTCTGTCTGCCCAGGTCTTTCTACGCCTATCTACGATAGGGCAAATCTCGCCTGAAGAAGCTTCGGAGAATCTTGATCTCATGCTGCAAAGCCGGAAGATGGCGTGTTATGAACTGCTTGACCAACTGGTTGCTCAAGCGCAGGTAACTCAAGCGTTGGCAATAGCCAGTCCAGCCTTACTAGAAGCATATGAACGCATAAAGCAAGGAGAAAGCTCTGCTCTCCGTCATAAGCGTACCTATGCAAGCCTATTACGTTACCTCATCCGTATGAGTACTCGTCCTACTCCCTTTGGCTTGTTTTCAGGAATGGCTCTAGGTGTTTTTGCAGACTCGACACACGTTTCTCTGGCGTCTCCTCCAGTTGCAAGTATACGTGCTAGGCCTGATATGGCCTGGGTACTCTCCGTCTTACACTATCTAGAAAAGGATCCATCTCTGGTAGCACAACTGAGAGTCAGGCTTAACCAAACTGCCTATCTTACAGGTGAACGGGCCGTCCTGCCTCTTGCTGATACCTATGGAACACAAGATGCTCGCACAATCTCTTTGCGTGCCACCGCAGTTGTGCGTAAAGTGTTTGCCCTAGCACACCAGAGTATTTTGTATGCTCAACTACGAGCAGATCTTCTGCATGCTTTCCCACATGCAACGCTAGAGCAAATTGATCGTTTACTCTGGCAACTCTGGAAGCATGGATTCTTGATTAGCCAGTTGCATCCTCCGCTCACCAATGCTCAGCCTATTGAGTATATTACAAATACCCTGGAGACGCTACTCAATGTTGATGAGGAAAGAAAAAAACTGAAGCAAGTGCTGGAAGCAGTAGCGGCAATAAATAAGGCTAGTATTGGTGCCTCACCCGATTTGTTGTCTACATTGATTGAGAAGCAAGAATCGCTGGTACCTGTGAAGAAATATCCCCTCCAAGTCGATGTGGCTCTGCATTTGCAATCACCTACTCTCAATTACACAATTGGCGAAGCCGCTGCGTGTGCTGCCAAATTACTCCTCTCTCAGACTCCCGCTCCAACGGGCTCTCCTAAGCTCCAGGAATATCGACTGTGGTTTCTTGAAAAATATGGAGCCAATGCCGAGGTGCCCTTGCTTGATCTTCTCAGCCCAGAAAACGGTTTGGATGCCCCGGTAGGCTATACAAAACCGCCGCGTGTTTATCAACGCTCCACAAGCAATCCTCCTCCAGAAAACAGCTCCCGCCATCAGCTTTTGATAAAATTGGTAGCCGAGGCTATAAATCAAGGAAGTCAGGAATTTGAGCTCACTGAAGATCTCCAACGTCGCTTAGCAACCTGGACACCTCGCTTGTCGGAGACTCCACTCTCACTAGAGATCTATCTGCAAATACATGCACATTCCCGCGAGGCTCTAGATCGCGGTGAATGGGCAGCCGTGATCAGCGGTAATTGTGGCTCCCATAGTGGCGGACGGACCTTCGGGCGCTTTTTCGACCTCCTGGGAGAGTCGGGTATGGATGCGTTGCATGATCTTGCCGCTCGTGAAGAAGCGTTGCTACCAGACGTTATCTTTGCCGAACTAAGCTACCAACCTACGGAGGCCCGACAAGCCAATGTCGCAATTCGTCCACTAATGCGTTCCTATGAAATCGCCGTGGGTACTACACCTTCGGTTCCTCCTGAGCGAGTAATTGAGCTTTGTGATCTGGTTGTTGGTGTTAAAAATGGACGTTTTTACTTGCGCTCGCTCCGTCTTGGTAAACAAGTGCATGTCTGCAGGACACATATGCTCGTCCCTGCGCAGGCTCCTAACGTTTGTCGCTTCATCTCCGAAATTAATGATGATGGACAGCCGCTCTTGAACCACTTTGACTGGGGGATACTTTCTGGTGCTCCTTTCCTGCCTCGCCTAGTATTGAAGACTGGTCCATCCTCCAAGCTCGTAATCACCCCAGTCCGCTGGAATCTTCAGAACGACGTGATTCCGTTGCTAGGCGAAGGAACTGAGGATGCCCGCTGGTTCCAAGGCTTACAAGCTTGGCGCAAACAATGGCATGTGCCACGCTACGTCTATCTAGTTGAGAATCTAGATAATCGATTACTTTTAGATCTGGAACATCCTCTTATGGTGGCTGAACTCCACAATGAACTAAACAAGCAAAACGATTCTAGATTTATTCGTTTGGAAGAACTGTTCCCCAACTTTGAGCATCTTTGGCTACGCGATGGTCTGGATCAGAAATATTTCTCGGAGATTGTGGTGCCACTTCTTCGCATGGATGCTGTGGATCCAGCAATTAGACCCACCCCCCAGAAAGAGGAGTTCATTCGTGATGCACGAATTATTAGCTCGATAGAGCGCAACAGTTTCCCTGGCGAAGATTGGCTCTATCTAAAACTGTATGCAGCGCCAAGCAAACATGAAGAGTTGATCGCTTCTTTGTTACCTGTCTTGGTGCGCATGCTACAAGAGCAGGAGCTAATTGACTGTTGGTTCTTTATTCGCTATTACGATCCTGAACCACACTTGAGGCTACGTTTTCACGCCAAAGAAGTTATTAATATCTATTCCATTTTAAATCTTGTTTTGCCCTTTTGTCTGCAAATGGCAAAGCGTGGTCAGATCCAGCGTTATTCCCTGGATACCTATGAGCGCGAAGTAGAGCGCTACGGTGGAGCAGAGTCCATTGACCTATTAGAGCAGGTATTCATGATAGATAGTAGTGTGGTGAGTGCAATAATCGTGGCCCAGCATATGCACCGTGTGGCCCTCGATCCTCTGGAAGTTGCAGTCTTCTCTCTTAATCACTTACTTTCCTCCTGGGGCTGTGATCTCAGACAACGTTTGGATTGGGCACAGAACCTGACCGAGCCATATGTATACAACAAAGAATACCGTTCCCAGAGAAAGCGCTATTGTGATCTGCTCGCACCACAAAACCAATCCGATCCTGTTCTAGCAGAGCAACATGCTCAACTGTTAGAACTCCTGAAAGATCAGTATGCACATCTGAGTCAGTTAGCTATGCAGGTACGCTCATTAGCTGAATCAGGCAAGCTCCAAATATCAGAAATGTCTCTGTTGAGTAGCCTGGCGCATATGCATATCAATCGACTACTGGGAATTGATCGGGCAAGAGAAACGCAAGTCTACGCTTTCTTGAGATATACCTTAAAATCTTTGGAGCGTCGGTCTGAGTGAGCTTGATCGGTGAGGCTTTGAGCTCGAATGAAAGGTTGCAATTCCATTCCCTACTTAGTTCACCCAGATCGGATGGGAGTCTCCAAACTCTGGCGTTTTGATGAGAATTGATCGGACGGAAAAATGAAAGTCTATGCTTTCTTAAGATGGACATTGAAATATCTGGAATTTCAGTTTGAGTTATTCTTTCCAAATGAAATACAGAGAAAACGTCCTTCTATTAATACAAGTGATACTATAATTTATTATCTGTTGCTAGTAATAATGAGATATCGATATAAACAGAAAGATTATCAACATATGCGATTTCTTCACATTTCTTTCTTGGGTCTCTGTCTCGTCATCTGCTTGAGTAGTTGTAGTCAAACGATTACCCCTCTTGCTAGTGCCACACCAACACCTACTTTATCTGCACAAGCGCAGTCCTATCTGCTCGCAGCATTGGACATTCTGCAAGAACACTCGCTGAATCGCAAGAAGATTAATTGGAACATGTTGCGGCACCAGGCTTTAAAAGATGCAAATGGTGCCAAAACACCAGCCGACACCTACCCGGCCATCAGGAATGCCTTGGATGCACTAGGTGATCATCATAGCCGTTTCGTAGACCTACAAACCATGCAGCAACAAGAAAGGGGCGCGTTACAGAATTATGAGATCCCCAGTGGACAACTCTTAACCTCTGGCGTTGGCTATCTCCAGCTCCCAGCCATATTAGGATCAGAGCAGGCAGAAAAGCAGTATGCCTTGCTCGCCCAGAAGGCCATCAGAGAAATTGATCAGAGCGTCACCTGTGGTTGGATCGTGGATCTGCGTTACAATACTGGAGGGCAATTAGGGCCTATGCTTGTTGGAGTTGGGCCGATCTTGGGGGAGGGAACTGCCGGGTTCTTTGCCTTTCCTGATGGAACCAGGCAGAACTGGGGGTACGTTGATGGGCAGGCTCAAGAGGCAGGCTCCCCACCACTACTCAGTATCCAGAACCCTTATCACCTCAAGTATCCAAACCCTCCAGTTGCCATCTTAACCAGTGTTAGCACAGCAAGTTCTGGCGAGGCTATGGTTGTCGCCTTCCGCGGGCGTCCACACAGCCATAGTTTTGGCCAGTCTACCTATGGCCTTCCCACTGCGAATGAGTCTTTCCGATTACGTGATGGAGCATATCTGGTGCTCACGGATGCCATCGATGTTGACCGCACAGGGCACAAATACGATGGTGCGATCGCTCCTGATGTCATGATCCCGCCTAACCAAAACACGAGTCTTTTCCGGACTGCCACAACCTGGTTGCATAGTCAGCAGAACTGTCAGAAGTAACAGAAAAAACAGAGGGAAAGTCGAGAGAGCTGATAATAAGTGCGAAGAATGGTTCATACACATTGGGAGTGAAAAAGAAGCGTTCTTCCAATGAGACGAAAAAGACTGTGACAGAGAAGGCAGAGAAATTGATAAGGAAAGTCATCTCTCATCAGGCTAGGTCCGAGCCGATACTCATCCAGCTTCACCTAATGTATATAGGCGAGCTAACAGACAATGGACTGCACACAGACAGCAAGCGCAATTGCCTTATAAATTAGTGAGGCGTTTGTATAGGCATTGAAGAGCAGGGCCAGGCTCCACGTCGAGCTCTTTCTTTAAAGTTTCTGTACAACGCTGATATTGACGCAAAGCTAAACCTCTTTTCCCCAACTGCAAATAACAACTCATGAGTCCATGATGTGCTTCTTCAAGACAATTGTCCATTGTTAATAGATGCTTCCAATGGCTAAGACTTTCGTCAAAGCTTCTCTGCTTCCAAGCCATTCGCGCAAGAACTTGATGTATATCGAGATAGAGAGTACGCAATTCATCACATTTGACAATGCGCCAATCGCTATAAAAAGATTGGACATAATCTCCTCGATAGAGACCAGCAGCTTTGAGAAAGTGAGCTCTTGCTGTCATCGTATCTTCTGCTTCAAGTGCCTTTTTTGCTTGTGTATAATGGTTTTGGAATATGGAAACATCGTACTCTACCTCATAAAGAGAAGTAAGCTTCAATTCATACGTGCCAGCTTGATAGATAATAGCTTTTTCCCCTAGAGCTTTGCGTGCATAAAACACATTGGTACGAAGTGCTTGCTCTATGTTGCCCTTAGTCTCGGGCCAAAGCGCAACAAAAATTTGTTCTTTTTGAACGGGACGGCCTTTCTCAAGCAAAAAAAAGACTAACTCCATTGCTCGTGCAAGATGCCATTGGATGGCAAGACCATTATCGTGGGTGATCACAGGTTCTCCTAGCGCTTGTATATGCAATGACGATATATCAGAACGAAGGGAGCTTACAACCGGTGGGAGTACATCAGCAGAGGCAGAAGGAGCCTGATGCTGGAAAACACCAATCTTCTTATTGTGAGGCGGGGTTATAGATGCCATCTCTTGCTGTGTTTTCACAAACTGTTCCAGTTTCGGAAGACGATGAAGCTCAGTATTGATGAGGTGCTCAAGGCGGTCATGCTGGGCTATAGTTACCAATTCCTCCATACGTCTGATCACTTCACCTACATCTCCGCCTAGCGTGACCTGACAGGCTGCGATACGCAAAGAGAGCCGAGTTTGCTCCCGTTTGAGACCTATTTGACACAGATCATCCTCGATAGACGTGAGACAGGAATATGCTTCACTAAGATGTCCTTCATATAAGGAAATAGTTCCATGGATCAGTTCTCGTAACACACTTTCATAGTGGATTGATTTCACGTCGTCAGTTTGCATATGTATTTGTGAAACCTGTAACCGAGCAGTGTCGATATCTCCCAGGAAAACATAGGTCATAGCCAGCATACGATATGCACAGTTTCTAAGATGGGTATCCTTCATTTCGAGAGCGAGGAAGAGCCCGTCGTCTAAACACGTCAAGGCTTGACTATAAAGTCCTTGATCCAAGTACAATTCTCCTTGACTCACCAGGATGTAAGCTCTTTCTCGACAAAAGCGGAGACTTCTATTGCTCAAATTCAAAGCTTGAGCAAAAAGCGAGTCGGCCTCAGCGAACTTCTCCTGATAGTGTTTGATAAGTCCCTCTCGGATAAGATCATCAATTCTTCCTCGCTCAGTGGATAAATGGTTCCAACAGGCATGCGCGCGAGTAAGGTGGTGTTCGGCCAAGACAAAATTCCCGAGCAAGCCATAGATGTTGGCTAACGCTCCATGCAGTTCTGCTATTTGTTGGTTTTTTACATTACGTCCTCGAAGATGAAGTGCTTTCTGGAAGTACACAATGCCCATTTGAAAATTCCCAAACAGATTCGCCCCAATACCCAGACACATATAGGTCTCTGCTTGCAGCGTAATTTCATCAATCGAGATTGTATCGAGCACGTTTTGACATAATGCCTGTGCTTGAGAATAGTCTCCTTTGTAAAAAAGCATTCTGCTCTGGAGAAGTGTTGTCTCTGCCAGCAAAACCCTAACATCATCCATTCTAGTAGCAGGAATTTGATCAGCAATGACCTTGGACCCTATTTCCAATAACTGCTCTGCATGAGAATATTCTCCAAAGAGCATGGCAATTTTTGTACGAACGAGAAGTAATGTAGGGTGAATAAACGGCATAACAGAAAGGAGTTCATCGATCCAACAAGCAAGAATTTCAATTTGTCCCATTACAAACATATCCTTCTGTACTTCCATGATGGCGGATTCAGCGAACTGCCACTCATTGGCTTGGAATGCGTGATAAACCATCTGGTAATAGTTTCCACTTGCATAAAATATTTCTGCAGCTTTTTTATGGAGAAAGACAAAATGTTCTGAAGACTGGCTTTTAAGCTCATCTAATAAAATATCTCTTACACATGGATAACACTCATAAACCGATTCCTCATTTTCTTCTCTCTTTGTCAAAAAACCTTTTTGTTCCAGATAATGCAATCGCTCTTCAGCATCATTAACATGAAGCAGATCGTTACATAGGGATGTAGTCATGCACTGGAGAACAACAGCATCTTTCAGAAAGGTATAGTTTACAAGGTCATAACAAAATACCTCATTAAATAAATAAAAGAAGAGTTCTTTTCGGCTCTTCAGAATTGTTAGTGATAGAGAATGAGTATGGAAAGAGTGTGTTTTGTCTAAGCACTGGATATCTCCTAGACGCGTTCCCAGTAGGATTCCTGCGATCCATCCATCAAATAAAACGGCTATTTGTTCTGCCTCGATCTCGCTAAGAAATACAGTTCCTTGAAGGAGTGCAAGCTGGCCAATTTCTGAGGATGTAAAGCGTAGAAACCTCCTGTCCAAACTAAGTATCTTCCGTTGGATGATCAGTTGCGCAAACTTCAACTCAGGAACGCTGCGGCTCTCGATAACTACAAGACAGTGTGCAGGTAAACGCTCCAAGAAGCGATTCATCAGAGTGTTGATAGTATGACTCTGACTTATCTCGTGATAGTTGCAGAAAAAAATAGCGAAACGATCGGTGATTTCCGATTCTATGGCGGCAATAAAGGAATCTACAATTTCTTCGCATATATGTTCTATTCTTACTGAATCAGTAATCACTGATGTAATATTAGCAAGCGCGATTTCAAATGTTTTGCCAATATGAGGAAAACATTGACGTATACTTATAAGAAGTGTATTAAAGAAGGTGATTATATCAATATCTGTGTGGTCAAGAAAATACCAGCAACAAGAAATGCTTGTGCGTTGAGCAAAATCTGCAAGTAAGATTGTTTTTCCATATCCTGCTGGCGCAGAGAGCAATATAAGTTTATAGGAAAATGATTTCACAATTGGGCTGCCAATAACCTCGTTAAGTGTCTGGACAAGCGATGCTCGATGAAGGGTCTTTGGAGATACTACTGGTGAAGTAACTTTACTGAGGGTTGACATATTAACCATAATTTTTCTCCATATAAAAGCTAATCACTATCATAAAATCAACTAGGAGAAAATACAAAATATATTTCTCCTTTCACAAGATATATGAATTTTCCAGCAATAGAGATAGATTTACTCTTGTGATACCTCTATGATAAAATATCGAATGCACGAAATAACCGTGCATTTGCACAAAAAAACTAAATCTTTTTATGAAGGATTAAAAATGGAGAATATGGCGTTCTCTGGTTTCGGAGATTTACTCAAAGCCTGGCGCAAACGGCAGAGGTTGACGCAAAAGGATTTGGCCGCCTTAATGGGAGTCCATCGCAATACGATTGGAACCTGGGAACTTGGCGATTTCCTTCCCGAGAGCAAAACGATTGTATTGGAGCTGGCCCATCAGTTACAACTAGACACAGATGAGACGCGTCGCTTACTGGAAGCCAGTCTCACGGCACTCTCACCCTATTGGAACGTTCCATACCAACGAAATCCCTTCTTTACAGGTCGCGAGGATGTACTGCATCACTTACATGAGGCATTGACAAGGGAGCATAGTGCAGTCGTGAGCCAATCATATGCGTTAAGTGGTCTAGGAGGCATTGGCAAAACGCAGACGGCTATCGAGTATGCCTATCGTTATACAAATGACTACACTGCGGTTTTCTGGATCGATGCAGAAACGCTGGAGAGTATTACATCCAGTATGGTTGATATTGCTACATTACTCAATTTATCTGAAAAACAAAATCAAGATCAAGCTCAGATATTGACAGCCGTTATGCGTTGGCTCAATAGCCATAATAATTGGCTACTGATCTTCGATAATGTCGAAGATCCAACACTCATACAACACATGCTTCCCTCTGCTCGCTACGGTTTTTTACTCTTTACTTCGCGCAGACAGTCATTAGGATTCTCTACAAAAATGCTGGCACTCGAACAGATAACCATTGAAGAGGGAATACTCTTCCTGCTACATCGTGCAGGATTCTCTACATCTGTTACATCTTTGAATCAGCATTCCTACGCAAATGTAACACGTGCGCGAGAGATAGTCACAGCTATGGATGGATTGCCACTGGCACTCGATCAAGCAGGTGCCTACATAGAAGCGACTCAATGTGATCTTACTGACTACGTACAACTCTATCAGAAGTATCCAACGCAACTATTGGATACACGTTCTGCTGTTGCAGACCATTCTAATTCAGTAGTTAAAACCGTTCTGCTTTCCCTCAAAAGCTTAGATCATATTAATCCCGCTGCTGCTGATATATTACGTATCTGTTCTTTCTTATCGCCCGATGCCATTCCAGAGGAATTATTTACTCAAAAAAGTATTTATCTAGGCCCAAAACTCAGCGCCATAACCACAGACGCTTATATGTTTAATCAAGCTGTCGGAGCTATACTCCATTATTCCTTACTCAAACGTCACATAGAGAACCATACATTTTCACTTCATCGCCTTGTGCAGGTTGTCATTCGGGAATCGATGGAAAAAGAAATACAAAAACACTGGGCGGAGCAAATAGTACATCTTCTGGATAAGGCGTTTCCTTCGAGTGAGATGAGTACCTGGACCCAGTGTCAACGCTACTTACCTCATGCAATCCTATGTGCAAATCACATAGAACATTGGAACATGATATTCCCTGTAGCGAGTAATTTACTTCATGGTATTGCCTTTTATTTACATGAGCGATCACAATATAGACAAGCAGAACCATTCTATCAGCAATCATTGCATATTCGTCAACAAGGTGAAGAATATACTGATACTATAAAAACTCTGGGAAACCTCGCTATCCTTTATAGAAATGAAGGAAAATATCCTCTAGCAGAACCACTCTTTCATCAAATACTCAATATATTAGAGAATGCAGAGACGCCAAACCTCTCTCTCTATATGCAGGGTCTAAATAATCTAGGAGCACTTTATGTTGATCAAGGAAAGTATACACAAGCAGAACCTCTCTTTCGGCAAGCACTGAAACTTGCTGAGAATCATCCAGCAGGGAAAAACTACTTATACATTGAAGTAAGCATAAAAAATCTTGCGATCCTCTACAGCCAGAGAGAGCAATATGCCGAGGCCGAAGTGCTCTTTCAACGTGCAATTGCACTCAACGAACAGTTTCATGGCTCTACTCATCCACGTGTAGCACTCTGCTCAAATTATCTGGCAAATGTTTTCTATAAACAAGGAAAATTCCAACAAGCGGCTTCACTTAACCAGCGAGCAGCCATCCTATTTAAACAAGCCTACGGCTCACAAAACCGTCGTGTTGCCTCCACGATATTATTATTTGCTAATCTTGCTCGAGATCAAGGAAAGTATCCCTCGGCAGAAATATTTTATCAGAGAGCGCTCTTTCTTTTTGAGCATATTTTAGGAGCAGAGCATCCTGAAACAGCAGATACCTTGCATGACTTCGCCCGCTTTCGCTGGATGAACCAACAAAGAACAGATGCACTCTCTCTTTATCAGCAAGCACTGAGGATTCGAGAGCAGACATTAGGACTAGATCATCATAAAACAAAAGAAACTCAGTCAGACTATATGCAACTCTTGCAAGAATTGGATAGGACCAATAAAGCAGAGCAGTTAATCAAAGACGCCCGCATAGAAGTGCCAACAGTTGAAATGTCGAATAACGCGGCGATAACTGTTGAGCAAAGCAGAGATGTTTATCCAGCATGTCCTACTTGCCAGAAAAATGAAGCTGTTGTGCACAGTGGCGTCAATCGAGCGGGAACACAGCGTTTCCGCTGCCGTTCATGCCAGCGTTATTTTACTCCTGGAGCGAAACAACGTGGCTACGATGCATCAATCAAAGCGCAAGCGCAG
Source organism: Dictyobacter sp. Z7_2 (assembly GCF_057551105.1). Taxonomy (NCBI): domain Bacteria; kingdom Bacillati; phylum Chloroflexota; class Ktedonobacteria; order Ktedonobacterales; family Dictyobacteraceae; genus Dictyobacter; species Dictyobacter sp. Z7_2. Next base: position 4,326,638 of record NZ_BAAJPE010000002.1, on the reverse strand, counting down.
GCACTTACCCGAGCAGGAGTAAGTACCCGTGATATTGCCAAAAAACTCAATATCCATCATAGTACCGTTAGTCTGTGGGCCAAAGATACCCAGGAATAAGGATCCATTAGATACCTTTAATAATTACGCAGCGAAATGTGGGAAGAAGGGGATTATTGTTTTGTCCATCTCAAACGAATAGGTTCACCTTTTTCAGCTTTTCTTGCCTGCCATTTTTCATTAGCCTCTTTTTCATCCAAGAGGACAGTACCAGGCTGATTGATTAACCATAGAGAAAACAAGTTGGCGAAGAAATATAATCATGTAATCTTTTCCTCGTTGCTTCTGAATCTTCCATTTCATTGTATTCCTTTCAGCATTATTGTTTTTAGCTTTCACTAAATCAATATAGCATGTAAGTTATGATAATACGCACACAATTTCTAATGAATAGGTAGATGTTTAGAGTGGAAGTTTTACAAATCTATCCAGAGGCTGAAGACCTTTGATTTTTTGTGGTTTACGGCCTCATGCGAGAGCAGTCAAACTACTACCTCCATGCATATAATTCGTCCAAAAATGAAACCAGCCCACAATGATATGAAACATGAAGCGCATCGCGAAAAGTATGCACGCCTAATTGTTGATAGATATTTTGTTTATGCTTGGTCACTGTCATGGTGCTGATATTGAGCGTTCGTGCGATAGTTTCCAGGCTACAACCATGGCACATTAACGTTAAAACCTCGCGCTCTCGCTTTGAAAGCGTATCATTGATCAAAGTCAAGGCTTCTGGCCGCTGGTAACTCCAAATAAACATCGATTGCTCACAGGTATGGAGTAGCCAACCGCAAAGTCGAGCAAGCGCGTGAGCCAACTGAAGTGAAAAAGCTGGAGTAGTAGGTTGGTTTACTTGCCCTTTCACTACAAGTGTTCCATAGATCCGCTTCCCAAATTGAATAGGAAAATGGCTATGGTAATTGGGCGGGATATACAAATCCTCGGATGAGTGATGAAAAAATAAGCAAAAACGATGCTCTGCTCTCTGCTCAAATGTCGCTAAAAAGGCTCTTATTTCTTGCACAGTCGTATGTTCATTAAAGTGTTGCACGAAGATAAAAGCATCCTCAAAATATGTCAGGAGTTCAACTGAGGTATCAAGAGTAGGAATACCAGCTTCATAATGCTTATCTCCAAAATAGGTACCATCATCTGAAATCAGTTCATCCGACGATCTAATTGCCATAATAAATTCTCCATAAAAACTCTCTATGAGATTCTCACTCAGTGAATACTATGCAAGAAACTCAAGCTTTAAAACAATCACGAGATATATTTACTCTTGTGCTACTATTATGATAGTGGGCTGAATGCACGGAATAACTGTGCATTTCCCCTAAAAATTTTCTGGAAAGATTATGATGGAGAATAGATTCTCTGGTTTCGGAGATTTACTTAAAGCCTGGCGCAAACGACAGAGGTTGACTCAAAAGGATTTGGCGACCTTAATGGGAGTCCATCGCAATACGATTGGAACCTGGGAGCTCGGAGACTTTCTCCCCGAGAGCAAAACGATCGTGTTGGAGTTAGCCCATCAATTACGACTGGATACAGATGAGACGCGCCGCTTACTGGAAGCCAGTCTTACAGCACTTTCTCCCTACTGGCACGTTCCACATCAACGCAATCCCTTTTTCACGGGTCGTGAGGAGATACTACACCACTTACACGAGACTTTAAAACAGGGGCATAGTGCAGTTCTAAATCAATCATATGCATTGAGCGGTCTAGGAGGCATTGGCAAAACGCAGACGGCGATCGAGTATGCCTATCGGTACGCAGATAATTATACAGCAGTTTTCTGGATCAGTGCAGAAACACCAGAAACTGTGATCTCCAGCATGATCATCATTGCACATATTCTCAATTTAGTAGAAAAACAGGAGCCAGAGCAGGGGAAAATTGTAGTAGCGGTCACACGTTGGCTCAGCAGTCACAAGGATTGGCTCCTGATCTTTGACAATATTGAAGATCTAGCGCAGATAAAAAGTTTTCTGCCTACTACGCGTTCCGGCTCATTGCTCTTCACCTCCCGTCGACAATCATTAGGGCTCACCTCGCACGCATTCACCCTTGAACGCATCACAGAGGAGGATGGGGTGCACCTGCTTACCCATCGTGCCCGAATTCTCCAGGCAACAGATACAATAGATCAACTCTCATCAACAGATTCACAATTTGCCAGGGAGATTGTTTCTGTCATGGATGGCCTTCCTCTAGCACTAGATCAAGCTGGCGCCTATATAGAATCTACTCAATGCAGCTTATCCGCCTACTTGCAACTCTTCCAGGCTTATCAGGTACGACTACTCGATGAACGAGAGGCACACGACAACCATCCCTTATCTGTAACCAAAACATTTGAACTGGCATTTGGACATTTAGAGAGGAAAAATTCATCGGCAGCGGAGATACTCACAATCTGTGCCTATCTTGCCCCCAATGAGATTCCCGAAATGTTTTTCATCCAGGGTGCATCATGCTTAGGACCAACCATTAAAAAACTTGCGGATGATCCATTTTTGTTCCACGCCGCATTCAAAGAACTCCTTATGTATTCGTTAGTACAACGCAATACAAGTAACGCCACCATCTCAATTCACCGGCTGGTACAGGCGGTGCACAAAGCACAGGCATCAATAACAAGCCAACAAATGTGGATTACCCGTATATTGCATAGTATGGCTCAACTTTTTCCCTCTTATGAGGGTAGACAAGAGACCTATTGGAAAACAAGCGAACAACTTCTTCCGCACGCGCTGATCTGTATAACACTGCATGAGCAACTAAATGAGGATAAGGCATTACGCACAGTATTGATCACCTTGATGAGTCATGTAGCAACCTACTTGTCAGGGCGTGCCCGATATGTTGAGGCGACTTCACTCTTCCAGCGCGCGTTGTTAATGGGAAGACAAATATTAGAACCAGAACATTTTTTACTCACAGAAATACTTAACGAACTAGCAGAGCTTTACAGAACACAAGGAAAACACAAAGAGGCAGAACCACTTTTCCTGCATGCATTGCAGATCAGAGAACAAACGTTAGGGTATGAGCATATTTCTATAACGTCCCCACTAAGTAGACTTGCCAATCTCTATTTCAATCAGGGGAAATACGCACAGGCTGAACCTCTTTACCAACGAGCTTTATCTATTTTAGAAAGAAATGTAAGCGCAGAACACCAAGAACACCAATTTGTCGAGACACTCAATGGCTTGGCTGCACTCTATATAGAACAGGGAAAGTATCAACAAGCCGAACGGCTATTAGAGCAAGTACAGAATATTTGGGAGCAAACACTCCTATCTGATGATCTTACAATAGCCCAACCACTCTGTAATCTAGCATTTTGTTATTCAGAGCAAGGGAAATATCAACAGGCGCTCCCCCTCTACCAGAAAGCTTTAAGCATTTGGGAACAAAAACTGGGAGATAGCCACCCTCTAGTAGCTATCCCACTTCATGGATTAACTATCTTGTATTACAGACAGGGAATATTCGAACAAGCCGAACAGGTGGGTCAAAGAGCTTTATTTATTCGCGAACAAGCTCTAGGGCCAGTTCACGATTACATAGCGCAGATTCTAAATATTCTGGGATCCATAGCTCACGCGCAAGAAAAATACGAACAAGCCGAGTTACGCTTTCAAAGAGCATTACAAGTGTGGGAAAAATCCCTGGGGCCAGAGCACTTGAATATGGCTCGAGTGATGAGCAATCTCGCCAATCTCTATGTTAAACAAGAGAAGTATGAAGAGGCTAAATCACTTTTCCTACATGCATTGCACATTCGTGAAAAGACTCACGGCCCTAATCATCCATATCTTGCATATCCACTCCGCGGACTAGCCAATTGTTATTTCAAACAAGGGCACAACAAACAAGCAGAACCACTCTATCAACATGCATTACAGTTACGAGAAGAGCACTTAGGGCAGCATCCAGAGACAGCAGACATTCTAGCCGAATTCGCGGCATTTTATGAATCTCAGGGAGAAAATCAACAAGCGATGGCCCTGTACAAACGTGCCTTAGAAATCAGAGTCAGTGTTTTAGGTAATACACATCAAGAAATAGAGGAATCACAAGCCGACTATACCCGCATCTTGGACAAAATACACCTTAATGAATCACCTTAATGAGCCACATTTTTACTCGTTTCGACAAGCACAGTCCATTGAATATTGGCACCTTGTACCTCAACGTGGACAGTGCGTGTCTGGCCAGCAGCAGACGAGCTTTGATTTTGTGTGATCGGCTGTCCTGTCTGAGAGCAGCGAATGGTGGAGTTCTCACCAGGATCGATGTAGACAGTCATGCTACCAGTCCCCAGACAGGTAGCAATCACAGCATACGAATTTTCGGCCGTAAACGATTGATCCACAAAATGGGCCGCATCTCCGGTATGATTATAGACAGCATGCCATCCTGGATCAGCAGTAAGTGCGGGCAATGTGACAGGGGTGGAAGTTAAGGGAAGGGTGGTTGGCACCGGAGATAGCTGAGTGGTCGTCTGTGGCGTTTTCGTGACGTCGCAGGCGGCAAGCCAAAGAGAACTACTTATACATGCAAGGAGCACCACAAAAGAAAAAGATAACTGCTTACGCATAGTATTCACTCGTCCTAAAAATGATAGTGATCGTTATCTTTCAGCATTTCAAAATAGTACACTTGTTGCCGAAAGATGTCTCTCATGAGTGTCGAGCGAAGCGAGGACACCGTAGCGTCACACGCTCGCGTGTGATGTTCCACTCGACGTACGATCAGGCCCGCTCGCATGGTGCACCGCAATCAGACTGACCTGCGAGGTGTGCCGCAAAGAGCCTGCTGGCTCGTACGAGTCACAGGGACATCGCACGCAAGCGTGCGACGCTACGGTGTCCTCGCTTCGCTCGACACTTTTGTTGCTCAGGCTAGATATTTCCGTTTTTAGATCAGAGCGTGCGGGATATCACTCAAACATGGTAATCATAGTTTCCATGCGCATGCCGCGTGATCCTTTCAGGAGTACAAGATCGCCGGATTGCACCTCCTGCTTGAGGAGATCGGCGGCGGCGCGTTTGGCGGCTTCTAATTCTGCCTTGTTGCTGACGTCAGCGCTAAAGTAGTAGGTGTTCTTTTCTGGCATCCCCGCAGCGATAGCGCCCTCAACGTAGAAACGAGCCTGATCACCGATGGCGATGAGATAATCCACAAAGCCAGCCAGGGCAGAGCCGCTGTCGGTGTGTTCGGCGCGTGCATAGGTACCAAGTTGGAAGATATCGCCCAGGATGGCCCAACGTTTTCCATTGGGGGCCTTGTTTGTATTGTGCATGGCGCTGGTGATGGCGACAATCGACTGGCGATTGGCGTTATAGGTGTCGTCGATGAGGATACTGTTGTTGGGGCCAGATTTGATTTCGCAGCGTCCTGGTGCAGGTGAGAGATCTTCCAGAGCCGAGACGACATCGTCCAGTGGCATCTCGGCCGCGTAGCCAGCGGCAGCGGCAGCGAGGGCAATGGTGACACCGTGTTCGCCAGGAAGACGAAGTTGAACGGGCCGCTGTTGATCGCGATAGTGCAGCGTGAAGCTACGTCCGAAGAGGGGATCACCACCGATATTGCTAGCGTGTACCGTCGCCTCTGCACTTGTACCATAATAGATGACACGCGCTTGCGTTTTCGCCGCCATAGCGCGCACATTTTCATCGTCATAGTTGAGAATGGCAAAACCGTCAGGAGAGAGAACCTGCACCAGTTCGCTTTTGGCAATGGCGACGTTTTCCTGTGTACCAAAATATTCAAGGTGAGCGGCACCAACGCTGGTGATGATAGACCAATGGGGGCTGGCAATGGAATTGCTGAGCCAGGTTAGCTCGCCGACCCATTGAGCACCCATCTCCAGCACAGCGTAACGGTGTTGTGGCTCCAGGCGAAGCAGCGTGATGGGATAGCCAAGCTCGTGGTTATATGATGCAAAGGTTTTAAGCGTGGGAGCTTTACGGCTGAGCACGGCAGCCACCGCATCTTTTGTGCTTGTTTTGCCATTGCTCCCGGTGATGCCTATGCGAATGGTATCTTTCTGACGCTGAGCACGTGCGCGTGCTGTGGCGTGAAGAGCGACAAGAACATCGGGCACAACGATCTGTAAAAAGTCGGGGGGGACGTCGGTAGCCGGTGTGCTGCACAGAACGGCCAGTGCGCCTGCACGAGCGGCATCCGGAATGAAGCTGTGACCGTCGCTGCTGGCTCCTTTGCGAGCAATATAGAGGTCGCCGGGCATGATCAAGCGACTATCATGATGGGCTGAGCGGAAGACCAGATCAGGATCGGGAGTGACACTACTCTGGATATGGACCTGATTGGCGTTACTTTGTAGTATATCGTTGAGCGTGAACATGTGTAAGTAATATCCTTTACTTCTCTTCTCATTTGAGACGATTATATCACGGGCGTTGATTTTTCGTCTATGCAGGGAGTGAGCAGTTCAATGCTGTCAGGTTTGTCGAGGGTATAAATAGGAATATCTTCCCATCCTTAAACTTGGCCAACAACGATAGGATTTTTGGAATATGGTACATTTTTGACTGCAATCATGAAACCTATACTCTTTATATCCACTAGGGTACCATTTAAATGTGAATAGAATATGAAATTTACACATCAAGTGCGGCTAAATGGAATTTTTATACTCATTTTTTATAACTTGCAGTGACGCTTACCATTGCAAAGATGAATAAGATGGGGTACTTTAACGATATGCAAGCAGTTTCTAACGAAGAACTCTTAGTTGCAGGATATTCTGAAAAGCTCATTTATAATGCCAATCTCTTGACGAAGATTACCGGCAGTCGCTTCTTCAAGATATTATTTTATATGGTATCAAGCAGCCCGCAGACTATTAGCTTGCCACTATATTTCACTCGGCAGGAGGGTTCGAATGCGATATTAAGCATAATCGGGAGCATACCTGCAATTTAACATAAACCATAAGCTAAAACATAATTAAAAAGCTTTACATAGAAGTTTTAGCAGTTAACAAAAAGACAGCACGATGGTAGACTCGTATGGAACATAGACAAATATGGATGCATCAGTGGACAAAACAAGCACAGCCAAAACTCTTGCACCCACGGTGGGTAGAATAGATTACGAGATGATGTGGCATTTCTCAACATTGCACAGCTTGGCGTGGCGTGACTCAAAGAAGCATAACGGCACTGGAAACTGGTGGGGATTCATCAACCTCCACATCCATGAGCAACAGGTCAAACCCGTTTCGTCAGACGGAACGCGGTCGCTGCTACAGTTTCCAGCGAGAAGCCCACGAGCTTGCCTGCAATACGCAGGAAAATGTATCACAATGGGTGGCGTCACTCGGTGAGCCTGCATGCTTCCTATCCCACGGCGCTAATGGCCGATGCGTGTGGATAGAGGGATATGAACAATCGTGATGATTGTCCACTCTTGTCCTACTTTTGAGAAACGGTACATAAATTATGACAAAAATGGGAATTACAATGTATGGGTGCGAGCACGACGAAACCGCTTTGTTCCAGGAGATAGCGCCTCGCTTTGACGTGATGCCAACGATTACAGCGGCACCGGTATCTGAAGCCAATATTGAACTGGCGTGTGAGAATCGATGCATCAGCGTCAATCATAAAACTCACATTACACATTCCATTCTTCGTGCACTGAGACAGTCTGGCGTAACATATATCTCCACAAGAAGTTCTGGATATAATCATATTGACGTAGATTTCGCGCGAAGCGTTGGCATTACAGTTGAAAATGTGGTATATTCGCCCGATAGTGTGGCTGATTACACACTGATGCTGATGCTGATGGTGCTGCGAAATGCAAAATCCATTCTCAGCCGTGTAGAGATGCACGATTTCAGATTGAGTGACGTACGAGGAAAAGAATTACGCGACATGACCATTGGAGTAGTTGGAACAGGACGCATTGGCGCAGCAGTGATGGATCGTCTGCGGTGCTTTGGCTGCCACGTCTTAGCCTATGATCATTGTCCCAAAACCTCTGCCAATTACGTTCCTCTTGATGTATTGTTACACCAGAGCGATATTGTCACGCTTCATACACCATTGAACGTGGAGACAAACCATCTCTTGAATCGTCAACGTATCGAGCAGATGAAGCACGGCGCAGTCATTATCAATACTGGACGCGGTTCACTGATTGATACCGAGGCTCTTCTTCCAGCGTTGGAAAGCGGCAGATTAGGCGGTGCGGCGTTGGATGTCCTCGAAGGTGAGGATGGAATATTTTACGCGGACTACAGAAACAAACCCATCGCAAGCCAATCATTGCTACGGTTACAAAAATTACCGCAAGTGATTATTACCCCGCACACTGCCTATTATACAGATCACGCCCTGAGAGATACTGTTGAAAATACGATTATTAATTGCCTGAAATTTGCAAGGAGAACATAACGTGGATAAGTTGAAACTGGCCATCATATTTGGAGGCATTTCCGAAGAACATCCCATCTCCATTAAATCTGCGCAAGAGGTCGCCAAACACCTCGACACCGAGAAGTTTGAGCCTTTCTATATAGGAATTACCAAGAGCGGTATCTGGAAGTTGTGTGACGGCCCTGACGCAGATTGGGAAAATAACAATAGCCGTCCGGCGGTACTGTCCCCGGATAGAAGCGTCCACGGATTGCTCGTGCTGGAAGACGGAGCATATAAAACGATCCGTTTAGATGTGGTACTTCCCGTTCTGCATGGCAAACTCGGCGAGGATGGTGCGATGCAGGGTTTGTTAGAGCTCTCCGGCATCCCCTATGTAGGCTGCGATATCCAAAGTTCTGCTCTGTGCATGGACAAATCCCTTGCGTATCTCGTCGTGAGAAGTGCGGGCATTACCACGCCGAATTTCTGGATTGTCACAGCGGATACGGATATTGAGACGTTACAACTCCCTTATCCTGTCGTGGTAAAGCCAGCCCGTTCGGGCTCATCTTTCGGCGTCAGCAAGATATCGAACAAAGAAGAACTGCTGAGCGCGTTGGAAACCGCAAGAGAGTTTGACACGAAGATATTGATCGAAGAAGCTATCGTCGGCAGCGAGGTGGGATGTGCGATATTAGGGAACGGTTCTGATTTAACCGTCGGCGAGGTCGATCAAATTCGTCTCTCTCATGGCTTCTTCAGAATCCATCAGGAGAATAGACCCGAAGCCGGTTCCGAAAACTCAACAGTCATCGTTCCCGCCGATATTTCGCCCGAGGCACGCTCGCTCGTTCAGCAGACAGCAAAAACCATCTATAGCGCCCTGGGATGCGGGGGAATTGCACGGGTGGATATGTTCCTGAAGGAAGATGGAAAGGTCGTACTTAACGAGGTCAATACGTTGCCCGGTATGACTTCATACAGCCGTTATCCACGCATGATGGCGGGCGCAGGAATGCCATTTGCCGAAATGCTCGACCGGATAATCTCGTTGGCAGTGACCGAAAAAGTCCGCTAAACACTGCAACCTGATCGCAGCAGGGAAAGCTATAGGAAAGCTGATAGCAATTTCCTCTCGTTTATTTCTCTCGCTTAGAGGTAGGTATCGAAAAAGGTATCGACGTTGAGGATATAATCGCGTGGGTCGACGGCAAAGGACTGAGCATGTCTGGCGCCGGGGACGACCCACGCTTGTTTGGGATCTCCTGCGTGCCGATATAAATCCTCCATGCCGGCCAGAGGTGTCTGTGTGTCGTTGTCGCCATTAATGAAGAAGATGGCAGTATGTCCGGCAAGTTGATGAACGACGTCAACGGGTCGCGCCAGCGTGATGTCGACGCCGTAGGCCGCTGCGACGGCTTTGCGATCGGCCGCTCGTACTTGATCGTTGGGGACATCTCCAGGGACGCGAGTGGCGTCTTCGGGGCAGCTCTCGGCGACGACCGCCGAGATGTCCGTGCTATGCGCGGCCGCCAGGACAGCGGCGGTCGCTCCCATCGAGAGTCCAAGGACGCCGATCTTGTTATTGGCGGTGTCGGGATAGACGTGCAGAAATGAGATCGCCGCCAGAATGTCCTCCGACTCAACCATGCCCAGCGTCGACATAATCCCCTGGCTATGACCGTAACTCTGAAAATCAAAGAGCATAACGCTATATCTGTGTTTGAACAGGAAGGCTGCTCGCTCAAGCATGTCGACGCGATTGCCGGGGGTGCCGTGATTCAGGATGATGACGGGCGCTTGCCGCGAGTAGATTGCTATCCAGCCCGAGAGCAGATTGCCACGCTGATTGAAAAATGAGATGTCTCTCACCGGTATCTCATGCACGTCTCTGGCTGCGGGAATATCTGGGCCGGGTCCGGGTCGCAAGCCATCGGTGAGTTGAAAAAGGTCGGATTGGACTGAATCGTTCAGGGTCGAGGATTGGCTGGTGTTTTTGATCCCGGCGGAGATAAGCTGGCCTGCTTTCATCGCTCGCGCATTTTGCTGAGCTGCATGCAGTAACGTATCCGTAGCGCTGTTGGCTGGCGAGATATCGACGGCGTAGATACACCAGAGCAGCGATACGACAAATACAAGTACGATACTTATCAGGAATGAGCGTACAAATGATGATCTACACATACAACCCTCTCCACCAATAAAAGACCATCCCTTTTTCCAATTTCAGGCAAAATCGTTAAAATTTCAGACAAAATCGCTCAAAGGCAGCCTTTACTTGTTGATATGTCTCTTCAGACGTTCCATCATTTTGAATTACTTCATCGACCAATGATAATTTATCAGCAATAGCAGGCTGGGACTTTAAGCGCAGTTGCGCCTCTTCCTTGCTCAGCTGATTTCTGTCCATCAGTCGCTGCAATTGATGCTCCTCGGAGCAGACGATCAACCAGATACTCTGACACAAGATCGCCGATCCTCCTTCGAGCAGCTTGACCGCGTCGATCACGGCAGTGCCAGCAGCGCTGACTAACGCCAGTTCGGCACGCACAGCTGCGGCGACGGCCGGATGGGCAATGGCCTCAAGCTTGCGCAGTGCCTCTGCATCGCTAAAGACAATCGCGCCCAGTGCCTGCCGATTGACACTACCATCCTCAGCCAGAACCTTCTTGCCAAAGGCAGAACCAACTCCCTGTGCGACCGGCTGTCCCGGCTCGTAGAGGCGATGGACCAGTGCATCCGCATCAATATAGCGCTCGGCCCCCAGGCTCAAAAGCATCTTGCCCACCGATGTTTTTCCACAGGCGATGTTCCCTGTGATGCCAAGAATACGCAAATCTTACCTCCAACCAGGCATCCTTTGATTAGCTCACGCACAATATAGCCCATCAGCCCTGCCACAACAACTATCATCAAGTCTATTGTATCAAGGACCGCAAGTTCCATAACAACAAAAATCATGTCCCATCTTATCTTCGCACAGCATCCGAGAGAGACCTCCATGCGACAGCACGCGGACAAAGGACAAAAGTCCTCATCTTTTTCCTACAATTCTCCCTGATGGTGTATACTTGACGTTGTGGTATATCAAAATTCTGTTGGTTCATAAGCGCACAAATTTATATAATTAGCGAAAATTTCTTACTCAGGTCTAATCTTTATCGAAACGGAAACTACTGCAACAGCAGGCTATCTGTCTCATCCTTAGCAACAAATTGTCCATAAAGCGGCGTTGCTGTGCGTATAAAAAATAGCAAGTACTGCAACACACAGCTTTTTATGACCCGGCTCATTTCGTTGTGCACTGTATATTGACTTTATCCTCAGAGCAGATGTGACGAGAAAAAGAAACAATTCGATATACCACTCATACCCACATGCATTCAGAAGATGTGGCGCTCAAGCAAAAGCGTGGAGACAACACTCATGGCGAGGAAGGTGCTGCGGCACCATTCTCATCTGGATGCAAGGAAATATGAATCAAAACTGGAAGGAACAACATGTATTCTGGAGAGTTGACGAGAACGCCACCACAGAAAGCGTTACCACGGCATCTCGGTCTCATTGTAGGCGTGAACCAATATCAGGATAGAACGTTTTGCCCACTACAGTTTGCAGAAAACGATGCACGCGCACTCGCTCAATGGTTGGTAAATAACAAAGGGGGCAAATGGTCGCCGCCAGATGTGCAGCTCGTACAGGGACAACATGCAACCCGAGAGCTTATAGAGTCTCTAATCACCCAAATATGCATTCAGAAAGCCGAAGAAGGCGACTCGATCCTGCTCTACTTCGCAGGCCATACCTTTATTGATGAACGTTCGGGCGAAGGATATCTCGCGTTTACCAATTCGCAGTATCAAGATCTGACAACCTGCCTGAGCCTGCTTTCCCTGGCTCAGCATGTTTTGACACGCAGCCGTGCCTCACAGATTCTGTGCATCTTTGATTGTTTCCAGACCGGGCAGATGTGGAGTATGCGCCGGACCTCACCCTATGATTCCAAGCCCCTGCTGGGTACATCGGTCCTCAATATTTTACAGACGCAGGCCAATCGGCTCTTTATGTGTTCATGTCGCGGCAATGACCGCGTCCCAGAGACCGGAGAGCGCGGCATTGGACAACTGGTACATAGTATGGTGCTTGGCCTCTGCGGCCCCGCCATCGATCAGGCCACAGGCTCCGTCACATTAACCAAGCTCCATGCCTATCTCTTTAGCACACTGGATGACCAACATCGACCGCAGCTCTTCGGACAACAGCAGATGCCATTTCTGCTGGTCGGAGATCTACCTGATACAACGCCCGAGGTCCAGAGCCAGATGTCTAATCCGACGGCAGGCCCGGCCTGGATGCCGCCCGCAGGACCATCAACGACGGGATTGCTCAAGCAAAATATTCCCAACGCTGGCATGGCAGCAGCCGTTGCCTCATCCACACCAGCGCCCGCGGGTCTGGATAATAGTCAGGCAGCCGCACTGGATCAGCGCAATCAGCAGCTCATCGCGCAGGCCCAAAAGCTCTTCGATGCCAAAAACTATGGAGAGTCATTCAATCTAACCGAGCAAGTGCTCCAGAACAGCCCCAACGACCTATCCGCCCTGATCTTAAAAGGACAACTTCTCGGTACCGCCGCACGTTATCCCGAAGCTCAGAGCACGATTGAGCATATTTTGCAGCTCGATCCCAATAATTCCATGGGCTGGAGCATGCGAGCGGTCGTGCTGAGTAATCTGGGCCAGTTCCAGATGGCGCTAGAAGCTATCGAGCGCTCGCTGGAGCTTGATCCACAAAACCCTGAGACGTACGCGATCAAAAATAATATCATGGGGAGCCTTGCGATGTCGCAAAGTCAGGCACAAAACATTCCAGTAGCGCAGCAGCGCTCTTCAGCAGCGCCGCCGACGAGCTTCGGACGCGCATTCCTGGCCGGGGCAGGATTAAGTATCCTTGGCATTCTACTGGGGATCGTGGGATTCGCTCTGGTGATCTTTGTCGCCAGCATTCCCTATGTCGGTCTCTTTGTCGGCAGCATTGGATTAGCAGTCCTGTGTGTCAGCGCAGCTCGTGGATCTTTTAGAAATGGCTTCGCCGTCCTACTGGAGGTCGCGATCTTCAGCCTGATCATCGCGGGCATCCTGGGGATCAGCGCCAAGTTTGAAAGCAACACCCTGCTCAATCAGCTGAGTATACGGCCCTCATTGTTTCAGCCACTGATCTTTGTCGGAGCATGGTTAATTGCAGCCGCCAGTATCCCATTCGTCCTGGCCCTGCTGGGCTTCTTGATTGGTTTTCCCGTACGCATGCGTAGCAGAAAAAAATAGGTTTGCAACAAAAAATGAGCAGGTGCGACCTCGCTACCTGCTCATTTTTGATTGGCCACGCGTTAACTAACCATGTCGGCAAGAAGTTCCCATTCAGCAACGAGTTCGTCAACGCGAGCCTTTGCCTGCTCATATTCACTCGATAGCTGCGTCAATTGTGCGCCGTCACCCTGAAGCGCAGCCTGCGAGAGCGCCTCTTCGAGGGCTTTAACCTGCGCCTCAGCTTTCTCTACGTCACGCTCAACCGCCTCGATGGTTCTGACCTTTTCTTTGCCCGCTTTTTTATTGTTGGATTTGTTGTTGCTACTGCTCTGCTTTTTGACAGGCTGGGCCTTGGCGGATGATGTGCCCTGGGCGCCTGACATCTGAATCTGCAGGCGGCGTGTACGATATTCGGTATAGTTCCCCTGATAGGCCGTCAGGGTTCCCTGCTCGATCTCCCAGATCATCGTGGCCAGACTGTCAATGAAGTAGCGGTCGTGCGAGACAAAGAGCAGTGTGCCATCGAACTCGCTGAGCACTTCTTCAAGAAACTGACGCGATTGCAGATCAAGATGGTTTGTCGGCTCGTCGAGGATCAGGAAATTGGAACCCTGCAAGGTCAGCTTGGCGAGAGCCACACGGCTCCGCTCACCACCGCTCAATGTCCCGACCTCCTTAAAGACGTCGTCGCCGGAGAAGAGGAAGCGGGCCAGAAAACTCCGGGCACCTTCTTCGCTCAAAGCACTCACCTGACGAATCTCGTCCACAATGCTGCGCTCCATATTCAATCCCGAGTGCGTCTGCGAGTAGTAACCAACGCGCACACTATTCCCGATGTTGATATGCCCTTTTAAGGTCGGTAACTCGCCAATCAGAGTCCGCAACAGCGTCGTCTTACCTGCTCCATTGGGTCCAAGCAAGCCAACGCGATCGCCGCGCAGCAGATTGAGATCATTGATACGAACCAGCGTTTTATCTTCGGCTCCCGACTGCTTATACCCAACCGACAGGCCATGCGTGGAGACGACAATGGTTCCGCTATCAATCACCGGAGCAAACTCAAAATTCAGCTCGGGCATATTCTGCGGCCGCTCAACCCGATCCATACGATTGAGCAGCGTCTGACGTCCACGAGCCTCGCGGCTCCGCTGTCCCGCCTTGTAGCGACGGATAAATTCTTCTGTATGCGCGATATAGGCCTGTTGAGCCTCATATTCGCGCTGGCGTCGCTCCATGCGCTCCTCGCGTAAAGAGAGATATTTGGTGTAGTTGCCTGGATACTCTTCGATGCGTCCAAAGGCCAGTTCGATGGTGCGTGTGACAACCTTATCCAGGAAATAACGATCGTGTGCCACGATTACCATCGCACCAGACCAGGACGAGAGATAGCCCTCAAGCCATTCCAGCGTGGCGAGATCCAGATGGTTCGTCGGCTCGTCCAGCAGCAATACTTCGGGTTCCTGTAGCAACAACTTGCCCAGAGCCGCCCGCGTCTGTTGTCCACCGCTCAACTGCATGACAGGAGCGCCCTGCTGCTCGCGTGTAAACTCAAGGCCGTCCAGCACCTGATCCACGCGATGCTCGTAGGTATAGCCACCAGCATGCTCATAACGCGACTGTAACTGATCATAGCGCTTCAACACCGCCTCATAGCGAGCATCGTCTCCTTGCACCGACGACATCTCCGAGGTCAGTTCACCAAGCTCCTGCTCCCACTGGCGCAGATGCGCAAAGACCGCCAGCATCTCCTGACGCAACGTATGCTGTGGATTGAAATCGGTTACCTGTGTCAGATAGCCCAGACGCGTGTTGCGTGCCAGAGCGATCGAGCCCTCATCAGGCTCCTCGCGACGTGCGAGAATATTAAGGAGGGTTGACTTCCCCGCTCCGTTAGGTCCCACCAGGCCGATACGATCCTGCGCCTCGATTTGAAATTGGATGCCCGCAAAGATACGTTCCGCGCCAAAAGATTTTCCAAGATTGATCACACTTACAACTGGCATAACACTCTTCCTGAGATTTCAAACGAGCATTCTCATTGCACAAATAATTTTAGCAAGCGTAACATACCAATACATCTGACGCAAGAGGCCACCTGACAGGCGTACGAGAAAGCTCTAACTCTCTCTATTTTATCACGACCTGACCATGAGGGAGAACCAGGCATGCCAGGCAAGAAGGCAAAACAAAAAGAAAAGGTAATTGGAATACTGGTTAAGAAATTTTATCATGTCTTATCTACAAGTACCAATTGCAGGGATTTGCTTGAAAGTAGCTGCATCAACATGTATCGTTATAATTAGCACTGAGCACGGGTAGTGCTCTTTCCCATAGCGATAAAAGGACAGGTGATTAAAGGGGATTTTTTTACATGATGAATGCCATGCAGGATGACTTTCAGATGAATCCTGATGCCGGAGATAATTGGGATGCATTTGAGCAAAGAGAAAATTGGCAATTAGTCCCTCCTATTGTGACAGGAGGAAATATACCAGTCGTACGAGGGAATAAACCTCAACAAGCGGGGGCGGTCGCGCCTCAGGGAATGGCTGATGCAGGTCAGGAATCAGCATCGTTGTTTAACGTCAATTTCATGGGTGCTGACCAGAATTGGTACAGTATCAGCGCACGCGTACAACGACCCCCACAACAAACCACATCACAGGCTGCGATGTATGTAACCGGACGCGAAGAGAGAACGTCCAAGCAGACAAAGTCGTCACCAATGCAGGCGCTTCCAACCTGGAGCGGGACCGAGGCACCTCAAGAGAGAGTGCAACGACAACAACCACTGGCCTTCCCTGCGCAATCCACGCTCAACCCTGCGTGGAGTCAAAGCTATAATCCAGCCCTCATCAATCCAGCATATCCAAACGCCCAGTCATTCGAACAACAGCTCAGCTCAGCAGCCAGAGAGAGTAAAGCAGCAAAAGATGATGATGGTGATGAGGTGGACCAGGGCTTCCTGTTACAGATCATTCAGCCAAGTCTGGTCGGACTGATGGACGGTTCAGTCTCGACACTGGCACCTATCTTCGCCGTAGCGTTCGCCACACATCAACCATTCACCGCATTTGTGGTTGGAATGGCTTCGGCTCTGGGAGCCGGCATCAGTATGGCCTTTGCAGAAGGGCTCTCCGATGATGGTGATATCACGGGTCGCGGAAATCCTCTGATTCGTGGAGGCGTCACCGGCCTGATGACATTTCTCAGTGGAGCTGGACACGCATTGCCATTCCTGATTCCCAACCTGAATCTGGCTCTCACAATGGCGTATGTTGTCGTCGGAGTTGAACTCTTCGCAATCGCCGCCATTCGCTATAAATACTTTAAGACCAAACTGTGGCTCTCACTGGTGCAAGTTGTAGGAGGCGGGCTGCTCGTATTTCTCGTCGCCTTAATACTTGGAAACGCCTAAAAGGGCCTGTCCCACTTCCCATCGAGTTACTAAGCTAGCGTGATATCACGCTAGCCGGGATAATTGTGTCTCTTTCCTCTTGACAAGAGATATTAGGTAGTGCTAATATCCGACTATGCGAGTAGGATATTGATAGGTTAGAGATAAAAGAAATCTTTTCTGACCCGATAAACGATCGCAGAATCATCAAAGATATAAAAGCAAAGTTATTTCACTGACGTTATCTTGTTTCAATCGCCTCAAGCAGACCAAGCAGCAGACCTCAGCTTGAGGGGATATGCATACGAAAGCCGAAAAGGTCAAGTGTGATTGTACAGAGGAAGGATGTTTGATATGGCCACTGATAGCGCTGTAAAGCAAAGAAGGACGCGCAAAATGCAGCCGCTCACGATCATAGGTCTCGTGATCGGTGCGCTTCTGGTTGCAGCTGTGATAATCTGGCAAGCCATTACCGCAGCCGGGAGTCCTGATCCGACACTACCACATACAAGTACTACCGTGGCAGTGCTGGATATTGCAGTCCTGGTATTCCGTGAGGGACTGGAATGCGTGCTGGTGCTTTCAGCGATTACAGCCGGTCTGATGGGGACCAATCAGTCATATCGCCGTCCGATCAGCATAGGTGCGGGCTTCGGCTTCATCGCCACACTCATCACCTGGTTTATCGCCATCACAATCATCAATGCATTGACCCAAAGCGTCTCGGCCCTCGCCATTCAGGCCTGGACGGGATTGCTCGCCATCGTCGTCCTGCTCGTCGTCATGAACTGGTTCTTCCATAAAATCTACTGGACTGGCTGGATATCTTTTCAAAATCGCAAAAAGCGTAGCCTGCTCCAAGACTCCAAAGATCCAGAGGCGTCAAAGAGAAGTATCCTCCTGGGACTGGGAATGCTCGGCTTCACCTCCTTCTATCGAGAAGGCTTCGAAGTCGTCTTGTTCCTGCAAAGCTATCGCTTACAGATGGGAGGGATGGTCGTCTTTTATGGAGCACTGCTCGGCGCGATCTTTGCTGGCGTCGTAGCGCTCCTGACCTTTGTGGGACATCAGCACCTGCCCTATAAGAAAATGCTCATTCTGACAGGCGTCCTGCTGGCAGCCGTCCTGGTTGTCATGGTTGGCGAACAGATCAACGAGATGCAACTGGCTGGCTGGATTGGTACGACCAATATTAGTTGGCTGCAATGGCTACCTGATTGGGCTGGCTTATGGTTCTCAATCTTCCCCAACGTCGAGACCATCGTGGCCCAAAGCGTCGCAGTTATCCTGGTGCTGGGATCGTATGTAGTGGCGCGCTACCAGGCGGTCGCGCTCCCAAAGAAAAGTGGTCAAGAACCTTTCAAACTGCGTGAAGCTCCTCCCACAACTGAGGGCAAGGTAGCCGTAGAGACAAATGGGGACTGACACAGGCAGAAGGAGCGCAATGAGAGGGGTTCAGGGTAGAGAGGAAGCCCTTCTCACAGAAACTCATACAACCTCTTATCCTCTTAGTACCACCGAATGGTCCTGAACAGAAAAAAACAGCGTTTATGGACGTGGATAGAGAGTAAGAGCGGATTATCTTTAGAGAGAGAAAAGCTCAATGAATGCCTTCCTCACAACGAAGACATTCAGTGCACCGGACGAACGGATTCGATTGGCGAGATCCGAAAAAAGAAAAAGAAGGATAGATGCACGCATATGAGCATTGTTGAGATTGAACGCATTACAACGGAACGTACAATGAACCAAAAAATCCATTCGATCGACCAGCTGCTGCAAGAACAGCAAGCGCCGGTCTTCAACACGATCAAGCAGAGGCGGAGCGTCGGGCAGTTAACCGATCAAGAGCCGTCACGAGCACAGATCGAGCGTATGCTGGAAGCAGCAACGTATGCTCCAAGCCATCATGTCACAGAGCCATGGCATTTCTACGTAATCACGGGAGCCGCTCGCGAGGAGTTAGGTGCTCTGATGGCGGCCTCGCTTCGGCCCACCCTCAAAGATCTCTCCCCTGAAAAAATGCAGCTCAGATTATGGAAAGAACGCAATAAGCCACTCAGGGCACCAGTAATTATCACGATTGCGATCAAGGAGATACAGGAGATCGAGGGGATGCTGGTAGAGAATATCGAGGCTGCGGCTGCCGCCGCCCAGAATATGCTCATCACAGCCGAGGAGATGGGACTGGCAACGTTGTGGCGTACGGGCGATAGCGCTTACGATCCTCTGGTCAAGCGCTGGTTCGGGCTCGGTAACGATGACCATATCGTTGGCTTTATTTATGTCGGCTATCCCAAAGTGATACGTCAGATGCGCACGCCAACGCACTTCTCAGAAAAAACGACCTGGCTCTCATAAAAATATCTATCGCGTTCCGTTGCAACCAGGAAATGCTCTCAGCTGTGAAATAAGTTGGAGCATTTCCTTTCGTCAGAAGATCAAGACAGTCACATCAGCACACTGGCGAACCAATAATGCACACTTGATAAAAAGTCATGATACATGAAATATTTTCTGCGCCAGGAAGGAAAAATACTTATGACAGTATGTCATCCTGCGCATGTTCGCCCTGTTCTGCATTCTCAACGATATCGCCTTCACGAAACAGCACGTGCTGAGCAGCCACACGCCACAACTGATGGCGACGGAGGAGAAACTCAAGATCCATGGAGAAGTGCAAACATTCTTCAGCCTGCGCATGCAGTATAATTTTCTTCGCTTCAGGGTCCTGTTCCAGTGAGAGGCGTTGCTCATACCATCCAATAGCTTCACACTCTTCCTGGAGTGAAGTAATCATACGAGCAAAGGTACGAACCTCTTGCGACAACTCATTGGCAGGCTCATGATACTGTCCAAGTCCCATTTCAAAATCCTTTCAAGAAATGCTAAAAAAACAACAGTAGTTGAGATTATTAACTATACTTGCTCCAATGAGTTTCGCACAACAAACAATAGCAATTTTAGTCATATTGTCCCATTATATGTCACCAAAAAGCACAAAATCACACCCTGGTCATACGTGTTAAAATGGTAGATAAATGGTTCAGTTTAGAAGGGTTTGACATGTTCAAATTTGGCATTGAACACGAGGTAGCGTTTCTCGATCAAAAGGATCAGTTCACCGATTTTACGACGGCATCATTTGAGGAGTTCAAACAGATTGTCGCTCGACTCCCCAGCTATGAAAGCGATGCAGCCCAATTAGTGATCGGCGATGCGGGTATTCGTGTCAAGCGCTGGTATATGGAAGGTGTGGAACGCTTTGATCCTGAAGGGAACCTGCTCACCTGCCTCATCAAGGGGCTGGAGATCCGTACCGCGCCGCACGACACCATCATGGGAGCCATCAACGAGCTTACGAGCAGCTTCCAGATCCTCTCCTCCGAAGTAGCAGCAGAAGGACTCACACCGGTCTTAACAAGCTTTCATCCTTACCAGACAGAATTCATCCCCGATCCGCCCCTGAATGCCTACGAGGAAAAGCTCTTGCAGCTTTCACCAGAAGACCTATCAGCATTTCTGGCCATGCTCACCTATGGTCCCGACCTCAGTATCTCGCACTCAGGATTGGATACTAACACGTTGATCGATATTGGACGCAAATTTACTCACTATAGCCCCTACATTGTCCCCTTTACCTTCAGCTCGCCATTCTACGCCGGCAAGCTCTGGGATGGCTTATCGGTACGCACATTTCTACGCACCGGACTACGTCCCGCCGCACTGGTATTTCTGGAGCATCACTCCGAACTCGTCGCCAGCAATCCCTCGCACACCAAACTGGCCCGCATCCCGGCCGAAGTGGGGCGCATCGAGTTTAAAGCCTTCGATAGCTGTGATAACTTCTTGATCTATGCCGCTCTGCTGGCCCTCCTGAAGGGACTTATCCTCGACACCACCCTGACAGGACGCGCTACCGTCCCCGATACTGCCCTGCATAAGCTCTCAGCACGCCAGGGCTTCTCAAACGCGCAGATCGCCGAGACCGCGCAGCAGGTCCTGCACGCTGCTGAAGCCGCTCTGAGCGACGATGATGACCTTGGGCTGCTTGCTCCACTACGTACGATGCTGACCACCGGAGAGATGCCTGTCAACAAACAGATCGCGACATTCCAGGCCACCGGATCGATCGAGAAAACGCTGCGCCAAACATATCGGTGAGGGCCATTCCTCTCCGAGATGGAAAATGTTGGCTGGACAGATGCAATATGATATACTTAATTAACAAATCCTTCTGTTGAGAGAAAGGATCCGAAGTGGCGAAAGAGCAGTCTCTGGATAATTTGTGGTTGGCACAGATACTTTTCGACCTTGGTGGCGTCCAATTTGGGAACTTTACGGTGAGCGAATCAACGGTAAGTTCTCCAATTTTCGTAAATCCAAAAGTCTTGATCAGTAACCCAACCGCCCTGCGTGTTGCCAGCAAGCTGATGCAACAAGAAATTGATTTAGCACAATCATTACGTCGTCCGCGTGTTCATCCCTTTTCACTTGTGGCAGGGGTGCCGGTCGGAGGGCTTTTACTGGCAACCGCCTATTCCCTGGAAACAAATATTCCTCTTATCTATGCGCGTAGCCGTCCCGAAGGAACTGGCAAACGTGGCGTGGAAGGACACTTTGTGGCAGGTGATACGGCGATTATTATTGACGATCTGATCACACGCGGAAGCAGTATTATTGAAACAGCTTCGCTTCTCGAAGAGAATGGCGTGAAAGTCAAGGATGTCATTGTTCTGATTGACCGTGAACATGGTGCAGCCGAGCGCCTGCATCGTCAAGGGTTTAATCTGATCAGCATCTTAAAGCTCGATGTGATGCTCACCCACTATGCGTCGCGCGGTCTGATCACTGATGAGACCTATCGCGCATGCACTGAGTATTTACGCAGCAAACAAGGGGATTCCCCCACCGGTTCGCTCGGGTTCTAACAACACCCGAGCCAGAGGAGCGGATATAATCTTCGATGAAGGTTATATCCGCTTCTTTGCTTAAAAGTACATCATGACTCATGCATCAATACATCTCCGAGAGGATGGGTAGAATATCCTTTCGCTTACAGTGCAAATGCTTGCCGACGTAGCGGCGCGGCAATTCGCTTGATCGCGACGTACCGCCGTGCTGTCACTGGACGCACGAAAACGTCCCACCGTGGGAAGATCGCTCAATGGACCCCCATGAGGAGCGTGATCGTACGAGTCACAGACAGCACGGCGGTACGTCGCGATCAAGCGAATTGCCGCGCCGCTACGTCGGTGGGCATTTCACCCCATTGGGATGCGCGACTCCAACGCCACATCGCAGCCATGACCTTTGACCGAGCGCTATTTTGCTTTTGCCGTTGAAGGAGTGTCCCAGCGGACAGGTAGGCCTTCCATTTGCATGATGCGCAAAGCGTTACGTGTCGGACTAGGTCCGCTACGCAGTCGATACTCGAAGACCATCTTCCCTTTGATGACGTCTTCTCGGAAGTGATAATTTTTGATGATGGGGAAACTTTCTGAGAGCGTTACGAGTTCCAGATCGTGGGTGGTGATGGCTCCAATACACTGCTTTTCCACCAGGGCACGCATATAAGCCTCACTTCCAATCAAGCGCTCATAATTGTTGGTGCCCTTAAAGATCTCGTCGATCAGGAAGAAGACGGGATAAATGGGACCCGCCTTGAGGCGATCCAGCAGTCCTTTGAGGCGGCGCACTTCCGCATAGAAATAAGAGTAGCCATCGGCCAGCGAGTCGGTCACGCGAATACAGCCGTAGAGCTCGAAGATTGAGGTGCGGAACGAGGTGGCGTTCACAACGCTTCCGGCGTAAGCCAAGCACATATTGATGCCCATCGTACGCAGAAAGGTACTCTTGCCAGACATATTTGAGCCGGTCAGCAGCAAGATCTCTCCCCCGGGCGCCATTTGAAAATCGTTAGCCACTTTACGCTCGTCCGAGATCAGTGGATGTCCCAACCCTTTCGCTTCAAAAGTGGATTGATCGCCTGTAACGATCTCGGGAAAGGTGTAGTCGGGATGCAGATAGGCAAAGTTGGCGAGCGAACTAGTCGCCTCAAGCTCATACCAGACATCTAACCACGTCGGCAGATGCTGCGCAATCTGATTTTTACAACGCTCCATCCGGTAAGCCACCACTGCTCCAATCGGAATCACGAGATTTACCAGCGGCATAGCAGCGATCGAATTGAGAGCCAGTAAGCCGTCAACACGGTTCAATAGAAGCGATGGCCTACTCTCGGCATGGGCAAAAAATGGCTCACAGAGTTGTCGCAGCTCCGAATTTTGGGGATAGCGATAGTGCTCCAGGTATTGAAAAATCTGCTTGAGCTGATCAAGTGCGGTCCGTGCCAACCTCACATCCTGCGACAGGATGCCCTGCTCCTTCTTGATGTTGAAGTACCAGACCACACACAGCGCCAGCGTGACCACATTGATCTCAACCGGCACGTGGATAATCAGGGTCAATAATAAAGAGAGACAAAAACAACATGACAAAACGATGGCCACAATCAAAGAGGAACGCTTCGGCTTGACTTCGGTACGATCCTCCAGCCATTCAAGCAGGCGATCGCCATCAACCGATGAGGTGCTGTAACGCGTCGCAAAGAGAGAATAGATCATTAACTTATCACGAAAACGCGTCATAGGGATCAGTTCGCGCACCAGAGCGCGTCGTGCCTCAATCGTCGGCAGATCAGGCTCAAGCTCAAGTAGCCAATCACGCAGGCGTAACATCCCCTCCTGAGAGACGCCAGTGTTCAAGAGGCGATGCAAAGATCGTTCTCCACTGATGTCAAGATCAAGCTCGTAGGGATGGTTCATCTCCATCTCTTCCTCCTCCTCACGCGGAGGGACAGGCGGCAGTTCAGCCCATTCGAGACGCAAACGCGCAATCTGTGCCTGAAGCAAACGTATCCAGACCTGATAACGTAGCACGCTCTGGTTCACGTTCGGCTGGACGCGTGCCAGAATAAAAAAACCAACACAGGTCGCCAGCAGGAAAATAAATCCCAACCAATGTACGGTCGCCAGACCAGCAACTGTCAGAAAAACACCAACCGCAACCACACTTAGGGTGCGGCCCTTATTCTTCTGATCCAGTTCCTCTAACTTCTTCAAACGACGACCAACACGCTCCAACTGTCGCTCGATTATCGCTTGTCGCGTAGACAGTGTCTTCATAGAAAAGTTCCAATCCTCGTAGGTACTTGACATCCGCTGCATATTTCGCAAGCAGAGAGAAATATGCCTCCCGCATTGTCTCACACAATACGCTCACATACAATTGAATCCCTGATCTTTTATAGGAGACCTGTCAGATGAAAGTGATCAGCACAGAAGAGCGGCACAGCAGAGATGATTTCTCCTGTGTGCCGCCGAGCTGGTCATCTTGCGCGTCGCACTGGCTAGTAAGAGATGGGGGTAACGTTTCCACAATCAATAGCATCGTAACCAACCTGAGTAGAGAGGTCCGTGCCATAGTGGATATTGATATACCATCCGGCAGGGGGTATCGCAGTGATCCCATTGATGGAAGTGGTGGCTGTAGCAACTCCTTTGTCGTTAGCCTTCAGTACACTGAGCGGATAGAGGACGGTACCAGGAGTCTGATATTCACAGCTGCCGGCATGAATATGCTCCATATGCTTCGATCCAGGTACCAGATGATAGACCGTGGTAGAGACAGTTAACGTATCGCCCTTCAAGGTGAGCAGCGCAACCCCATAGGCGCTCTGATTGGGCGCTGGCGTGAGACCCAATGTAGTCACAGCAGAATCCGCGTGCGATGGATTGATGATCGTTCCACAGGCCAGCGCCGCCGCCTGCTCAGGTGTCGCTAAGGTAGGACCAACGTGGACGTTGATATACCAACCCATCGCGGGAATACCATCTTTGACAGCGCGGATCTCCGTGGTGGAGACCGCATTGCCCGCCGCGTTAGCTATAACGCTGTTCAGAGGATAGATAATTGCACCATCGACAGCGCAATTGCCCGCGTGGATATGCGCCGGATGCACACTGTTCGCCTGCAAGCCCGATACATGCAAGGTAACCGTTAAGACATCCTGCGCCGGAGACCAGTTCAATTGGGCCGAGCCACGTGCAGTATGTTCAAGATACGCGGCACCTACCTGCTTCCCCATATCTGACGGAGGGCCAACCGCGTGCACAAGCGACGTCCCAGTCAGACTACTCAGAGACAGCAGCGAGATGATGAAAATCCCTAACAGGACAATCCTGGCAATCATAGCGATAATTCTCTGCATAAAAGACTCCTTAACGCTCAACAAGACACATCTATTGATAAAATGCCTCGGCAATACAACAACAGTTACAAGCAGCAGAAATCTGCTGTAGCCTACACGACTACGAGCGATCAAATGTTTCTTTGTGTCATGCGTCTCGCTTGCCGACAAAGGTTATGCCAATGTAACGCCAGCTCGATTTGTACGATTTATCACGATGTGTGAGACATCAGAGGGCGTTGAGCAGGGAGCGGATAAATCCTGTGCCGACAGAGAGCCAGTCGAAGGAGCGTGTCCAGGAGACCCATTCTTGCTGGGTCGGCCAGCCAGGTCGGTAGCGGGGGATGAGTTCTTTGGGCATGACGACAGCCCATTTGCTTCCTTCTCCGAGTCCGCCCGGAGTAATGCGGACCGAGATGTTGAAGACGTTTTCGTTGGGAAGATGCTGCTTCCAATCAGGCATACTACGCAGCAGCGGCTCGCGCTTCCACTGATTGTAGAGAACCGGCAAGACGTCTCCTCCGGCCTGCTTTTGCAGAGTGATGACCTGTCCGACGACGGCATCACGTTCCCATTCGGGGAAGCGCAGCCAGACAGCGTAGCGATACTCATCGAGTCCGCTGGCGGCGATCAAAGCGGGGAGTGTATCGGGCTGGCAGCGCTTTTCGGTCTCGCTTTGCCAGATCTTGACCATGGCATCCAGACGCTTCTCTTTATCTGCTCTGGACAGTTGCGCGTGGGGGCCGCTGTTGGCTGGATGATTTTCTGCTTGCATAGGATGTTCCGTGTCGCTTTCATTGGTTGGTTGCGATATCAACGTTTAAATAGATGGTGCAGGCGCTTCTGTCTCTTGCAGCCTCAGCCAGGCTTGCCATAAGCCGGGACTATATTGCTGTAACCAGCTTTGCAGGTCCAATGCCAGCGGGGCGATAAATTGATAGGGGTCGTTGCGCGGATAGCGATGAAGCGTCAGGCTATACGCGTGCAGAAATTGTCGGGCGAGTTGCGCCGAGGCGCTGCCTGCGGGAGCCGGTGGAGCATACATCTGATCGCCAACGATAGGACATCCAGCGGCGGCGAGGTGCGCTCGAATCTGATGCGTCCGACCGGTGATCGGATGCACTTCGAGGAAGGCATATGGCTCTACAACGGCCAGCACTCGGATGGAGGTCTGCGATGCCTGTCCATCAGGTCCAACGATGCAACGTCGACGCTCGTCAGGATCGCGCTGAAGGGCTCCATCAAGCAGAAACTTCTCAGCACTCGTAGCCGTGTAGAAACAAGTACCATCAACCATCGGCAGATGTTCTCCACTTGGACTTTCTCTGGTAATTGAAAAGGGAGCCCTCGGGCGAGACCAGTCACTGGCTCCGCGCTGGATAACCGCCAGATAGCGCTTCTCGATGCTGTGATCGTGAAATTGCTTGATCAGATGACGTCTTGAGCGCTCAGTACGCGCCAGCGCAACGATGCCAGAAGTATCTTTATCCAGGCGATGTACCAGACAGGGACGCGGTAATAAGCCATCCTCGCGCCAGAGCCGTTCGGTACGCTTCAGCCGCAGCATCTCACGCACCGCAGGCGGCGCGCCACTCCACTCAGGATCGTCGGGGAGCAACTCAGGCTGCCAATCATCGCCCCCCTGTTGCGCGAGAAACGCCAAAACAGCATCCCACATCGTACCATCGCTGTGTTTGTACGTCGGATGAATAACCAGGCCCGCCGCTTTGTTCACTATTAAGAGATAATGATCCTGGTAGACAAGTTCAATTTGAGTGCTTTCCGTTTCCATGTTCGCAGTATAAGAGCTTCTCTCTCAAGCGTCAAGAGAAATGCCCTTTCACGCGAGGCACAAGCGCACACCTAAGCGGCATTGAAGACCAGCATCCCAATGGGGTGAGATGCCTACTGACGTAGCGGCGCGGCAATTCGCTTGATCGCGACGTACCGCCGTGCTGTCTGTGACTCGTACGATCACGCTCCTCATGGAGATCCCATTGAGCGATCTTTCCACTGCGGATCGTCTCGTTTGCGTTGCTTTCAGATGTAGGTGGGACGTTGTCGTGCGTCTAGTGACAGCACGGCGGTACGTCGCGATCAAGCGAATTGCCGCACCGCTACGTTGGCAAGCATTTGTGCCTGATGCAAAAAGAGCTGTTGGCTAAACTGAAAGGTATTGGGCACAAGCGCACGCCGCAATCACGTTGTCTCAGACAGGCCAAAAGAGATCTCGATCCGCTTGTGGAGCGGATTTAAGTCATCAAGGCATTGTGCGAATGTGATAGAATGGTAACAACATATTTGCTTGAGAAATATCCATGCGGGCAGATAAAGAGGGATAGAGATGTCACAAATACAGTATTATAATCAGCCAGAGTTACGAGATCCGGTGGTAGTGGTCGCCTTCGGCGGGTGGAATGATGCTGCGGATGCCGCAACGACAACGATTAAGTTTCTGATTGATCACTGGTCCGCTGAAAAAATTGCCGAGATAGATGCAGAAGAATTTTTTGTTTTTACTGAAACCAGACCGACGATTAAATATGTCGATGGCGTCCAGAGCAATATTGTCTGGCCGAGCAATCAGTTTTTAGCCTATCATAGTCTTGACCTCACGCATGATGTGATCCTTTTCCTGGGCACCGAGCCACAGTTGAAGTGGAAAACATTTAGCGCCAATTTTATTGAGGTGTGTCAGAAGTTTCACGTCACTGAAGTTGTCTTTATTGGGGCTCTGCTCGCCGATGTGCCTCACTCTCTGACAGTGCCTGTCTCAGGGTCCTCCGCGAACGAGGGTATGACCGAGCGCCTCCATGAGATGGAGATCAATCGATCACATTATGAGGGACCAACGGGGATGATCGGTGTGCTGCAAGATGCTTGTACTCAAGCCAATATTGCCTCGGCATCCTTATGGGCGGCCGCCCCCCATTATCTAGCGGCCACGCCAAATATCAAGGTCACAGCAGCGCTGCTCACCTATCTCAACCAATTTCTCTCGCTCGGACTGGATCTCCAGAAGATCCAATCAGAGGCGGTACGCTTCGAGGAGCAGGTCTCTGCCCTGGTCGCACGCGATCCAGAGGCGCGTGAGTACGTGCGCAAGCTCGAGGAGCAGATCGCCAATGGCATCGATCCCGATGATGATGACGATGACGATGAAGAAGAGGAATTCTCATTGAATCCGGATCGCGCCCCCAGCAGCGGACCACTTCCCAGCGCAGATAGCCTCATCCGCGACGTCGAAGCACTGCTCCGCGAGCAACGAGCCAACGGTCCTACCAACCAATCTGACGACGAAGAGGAGAGTGAATGAGCATTTCACCCTACACATTAGAAGAGGTCTTACAACCGCGCTCAGTAGCGATACTGGGCGCGTCTCGTGCTCCCCAGAAATGGGGACATGTCGCCGCCAAACAGCTCATCACCGGAGGTTTCGCCGGTGATATTTATTTAATTAACCCATCCGTCTCCGAAATCCTGGGGCGACCAACCTATCCGAGCATACGCGACGTCCCCGGTCCAGTAGATCTGGCCGTCATCGCCACCGCCTTCAACCATGTCCAAAAAGGCGTCGAGGACTGTCTGGCACATGGCGTCAAGGGGATCGTGATTATCACCGCTGGCTTTAGCGAGACTGGTCCCGAAGGACGCCTCCTGGAGCAAGAGCTCGTCGCACGCTGCCACGAACAGGGAGTGCGCATCATCGGCAGCAACTGCATGGGTCTGTATGTGCAGCGCTCAAAGCTCAACGCCCTCGGGATGGTCTTTCCGCTACCGGTCGGCCCGATCGGACTCGTCTCGCAGAGCGGCAATCTGGGCATGTACTGGTTCGCTCAAGCTCATCTTGATGGCTCTGGCTTTACCACCTTCTTGAGTATCGGCAACGCCATCGACGTCTCCTTTCCCGAATGCATGCACTATCTCTCAACCGATCCAGAGACCAGCGTCATCGCCGGCTACGTCGAAGCCATCGAGGAAGAGACCCTGCGTCAGACCACAAAAGAGATGTATCGGCATGGACGCTATAAGCCCTCAGTCATCTTTCTGAGCGGAGCAACATCCGTCGGCGTGCGAGCCGCTCTCGCCCATACCGGCACGCAAGCCAGCGTCCGTCCCGATAACGATACCGGTCTGCTCGGCAGCGGTGTCGTACGCGTCATCCGCTCCGACGAGCTCTATCCGGTCGCCCAGGCACTGGCCGTCCAGCCTCCTACCCCCAGGGGCGGACGACGTATCGCCGTCGTCGGTGACGGCGGCGGCAGCTCGGTCGCGACCGGCGACGCAGCGATCCGCGCTGGCCTGGAGGTCGAGGTGCTCTGCGAGCAGACACAGCAAGAGCTACGTCCCCTGATGCCCGCACGAGCCACTCCCAGCAATCCCATCGACGTCGCAGGCGCAACCGACGAAGATCCGCTCTCATTCGCCACCATCACCGAGGTCTGCCTCAAAGATCCAGACATCGATGGAGTCATCATCACCGGACTCTTCGGCGGCTATCGCATGCTACTCGCAGAAGAATTTGGAACCCGCGAAGAAGAAGCCGCTCGTATGCTTGGACAGCTCGTCAAAAACTATAAGAAACCCATCCTGGTACAGACCGTCTATGCCCGCCACGACATCCCGGCTTTGCGGCTACTGCGAGAGGAGAATATTCCCTACTACGAATCGGTGGAGATTACCTGCCGCGCCATGGCTGCCCTCTCCGAGATTGGACAGTTTCTAGAGAATGCCTAATGTATTCTCAGTAGGAGATGTGGTCCCGGTACAGTACGACTTCCAAAACGACATGGGCTGATCGTTAATGATAGCAAGATGGGCAATAACTTATTTATCTGGTAAAAGCGAAGACGAAAATATCTCTGGTTCAAACGATGCCCATCTCAATTCAGACGTGTAACGAAAAAGATGCATGAGAGCAGTTTTGTTCCTTGTGCATCTGGCTCAATGACCCCTGAACGAGCAGGCTTCGGCAGGTGAGACTTCATTGTCGTAAAGAAGACACGTCCTAAAGGAGAGATCACTCATGCATCGAGATGGAAAAGCGACTGCATCTGCTACATCTAAAGGATGGCCCTCTTTACCCGTTCAATTGACTTCGTTCGTTGGACGCGAGCAGGAGATCGCTACCGCATGCGAGTTGCTTAGACGTCCTAAGATACGCTTACTGACCCTTATCGGTACCGGTGGAGTGGGGAAAACGCGTCTCAGCCTACAGGTGGCGATGAACCTGGGCAAGGACTTTGCCGATCAGGTATGCTTTGTTTCACTGATGGAGACACGCGACCCCGAACTCGTCATCCCCACCATCGCCAAAACGCTCGGGCTGCAAGAATTGGGAAGCCAACCTACCCTCGAACATTTAAAAACTTTTCTGAAGGAGAGGCATCTCCTTCTGCTTCTCGACAACTTCGAGCAGGTTATAGAGGCAGCACCTGCCCTGGCCAATCTCCTTGAGGCCTGTACAGGTCTCAAGATCCTGGTCACCAGTCGTGCGGTCCTGAGGATATCAGGAGAGCATACATTAATTGTGCCTCCATTAGAACTGCCAAACCTTACTCGGCTACCTGAGAAAGAGGAACTGCTACAGTATCCCGTGATTATACTCTTCCTGGAGCGCACAAGGGCAACTCTGCCTCAAATAAACCTGAATGATGAAAATATTCGTACCATTGCAGAAATTTGTGTTCATCTGGATGGGCTCCCATTGGCGATTGAGTTGGCCGTTCCGCGCTTGAATTTTCTCTCACCGCAAACCCTGCTTAAGCGGCTTGATCATCGCTTCCAGGTATTATCCCATGGGATGCGCGATGCCCCTGGACGGCAGCAGACACTCCAGAATACGTTGGAGTGGAGCTATCGTCTGCTGAATGCAGAGGAGCAACAGCTCTTTCGTTATCTCTCAATTTTCATTGGTGGCTGTACCTTTCCGGCAATCGAGAGAATCTGGGAACTGATGGGACATCAACAAGAGAAGGAGCTGGTGCTTGAGGGAGTTGCCTCCCTGCTGGATAAAAGTATGCTCTATCGCTCGACGCAGGAGGCAGCAGAGCCACGTCTGTTGATGTTGCGCACAATTCGCGAGTATGGACTCAACCGTCTCGCGCAGACAGAAGAGCTAGAGCAGATCCAATGGGCTCACGCAACATACTATCTGGCTCTGGCCGAGGAGGCTGAGCCGGAATTGAACGGACCACATCCGCGTCCATGGCTGGAACGTCTGCAACGAGAGCACGATAACGTGCGGGAAGCACTCTGTTCTCTGATAGATCAGGAGACCAGTCAGGGGACGGAGATGGCTCTGCGCATGGGAAAAGCCCTGGAACGCTTCTGGAATATTGGAGGCCATGTAAAAGAGGCGCGTGATCTGCTAGAACGAGCACTCAAGCAGCCGTACGAGGTAGCGCCGGCGATCCGTGGCAGTGCACTGTACGTCGTCGCAACCCTGGCCCGCTATCAAGGAGATTTCCGCTCTGCGTCAGTGGCTTGTGAAGAAAGCCTGGCTATCTTCCGCGAACTGGATGATCCGGTGGGGATCACAGAGTCGCTCTATCGCCTGGGATATATCGACGGGATGCTGGGAGATTCTGAGGCGGCAAGCAGGCACTATGAAGCAAGTCTGGCTATCTCTCAGATACATGGAGAGCCGTGTAAAGTAGCGCGGAGCGAAACACTTTTTGCCTTTGCTTCAATGGCCTTCTTTCAAAGAGATGCATCGGAGGCACTCCGCATGATCAAAGAGAGCCTGGAAATCTCAAAAGAGCTCGGTAATCAGTACAATATCGCTTCAGCACTGAATATGCAGGGATGGATATTACTTCTTCAGGAGGATATCCAGACTGCACGGGCGTTACAAGAGGAGAGTCTGGCCGCCCATCGAAAGCTAGGGAACCAGCGTGGCATTGCACATACCCTCAGCGCTTTAGGAGAAATCACTTTTATGATGGGTGAGTATGCCCAGGCGAGCGCATACTACGAGGAGGGTCTGGAGATCATTATGCGCATCGACGATAGATGGGTGACCGCCATTTATCTGGAGGGACAGGCCAGAGTCGCGGTGGCACAAAACGAGGTTATCTGGGCCGTGCGCCTCCTGAGCACTGCGAAAGCATTACGGCAAACAATGGGGACATCGATGACACCGGTCGAAACGGAAGCTTATGAGGAGGCACTCTTAAAGCTGCATAATCAAGCGGGCGAGCGTATCTTCGCTGCCGCCTGGGCCGAAGGACAAGCTATGTCTCCAGAGCAAGCAGTTGCGTCACGCTATCAAAGCACAAGAGCTACTTCTCTCACACAGCCAGAGAAACCAGAGAAAAAGGTTATGATGAGGTCCATCGCTCCTCGGACCTTACATGATGACTTGACGAACCGAGAGAGAGAGGTACTACGTCTGGTAGCGCAGGGACTGACAGATATCCAGGTGGCGGAACAGCTAGTCATCAGTCGTCGCACGGTCAACTTTCATCTGACATCGATCTATCGCAAGCTACAGGTGCCTTCGCGTAGCGCTGTCACCCGCTACGCGATTGAGCATAACCTCTCTTAGTGCGCGAGCGTAGCCTGTTAGCATGCAACGCGTGAAAGAGAGAGGGAAAGATCCAGTACGCTACTCTGAGAAGATTCTTTGCAGGCGTTGTGTCTGGCCATAGGCTTCGTTGACGGTACGCTCGATCAGCTCCTGCGTCGTGGGGATATCGTTGATCAAGCCGATCATTTGGCCAGCCCAGACAAAACCTTCATCCAAGCTACCTTCGAGCGCGGCACGGGTGTTTACACTCCCGCTGATGTGGGGGAGCAGCCGTTGCAGGCGTTCTTCAGGCGTTGCCTGCTCCTGTTCAAGCTTTTGCTCGATCTTCAGAATGGCCGAGGGGATAGGGCCTTTCAGCACACGAGCAGGCCGTCCGATGGCACGCTCGATAATCACGGTATCGGTCTCTTTGGCATCCACCAGCGCTCGTTGATAGGCTGGATGCGCGTTACTCTCCTGCACCGCGACGAAGCGCGTCCCTAATTCGATACCGTCAGCGCCTAAAGCCAGAGCGGCAGCCAGGCCGCGTCCGTCCGCGAGTCCGCCGCTGGCAAGGACAGGGATCTTGACAGCATCCAGGATGCGTGGCACCAGGACCAGTGTCCCGATATCGTCACGTCCCAGATGTCCACCGCCTTCGAAGCCGACCGCAATCACAGCATCCGCGCCCAACTGCTCAGCCTTCTGGGCAGCTCGGACGCCTGCCACCAGCACGAGCGTGCGAACATTCACGCCGCTCTGCTGGATCGCCCTCAGAAGCTTCTCGGGATTCCCTCCCGTGATGCTGATGACAGCCACAGATTCCTCCAGTGCAACATCCAGGAAACCATCCAGCGGCACATGTCCGATCGGAAAGTTGACCCCAAACGGCTGAGCAGTCAGGCGTTTCGCCTTCTGGATGTCGGCACGGAGCTCTTCAGGAGTCGCAAAGCAGGCACAGCCAATCTGACCAAGCCCTCCGGCGTTGGAGACGGCTGCCGCAAGGTCGGCATAGGAGAGGTGCGATAATCCTCCCTGGACTATCGGGTAGCGAATGTCGATAAGAGCGGTGAAACGCGTATGCATCTTCTCTGGTAGCATGGCCATCGCTTTCTCCCTTAAAGTAGCGTCGTACGCTTGCGTACGGTGTTCCAGTAACCCGTAAGAGACGCTCACAAGTGGGACGTTGCGTACGATAAACTGGAACATCGTACGCAAGCGTACGACGCTACGATATGACGTTTACAAGACGATAGTTACTTTACGCTGTTTGCCGGCACGCATAAAGGTAATGACGACCTTTCCGCCGACCTGACGACGGCTCAAGACGTTTTTCAGGTCGCGTGGCTCGGCGATGGGCTCGCCGTCGGCTGCGAGGATGATATCCTGACGCTTCAGGCCAGCCTGCTCGGCGGGACTGTGGGGACGCACTTCGAGGATCTCCATACCATATTGTTGTTCTAACTTGAGGGTACGACGCAGTGCAGCATCCAGAGATACTCCCAGGCCGCCGACTCCTAATGAAACGCCGACTGGCGCTTCGCTTCGCTTCTGTGAGATACGCGCTAATACGGCTTTGATCGTGTCCAGAGGGACCGAAAAGCCCAGGCCATGAGCCATCGGCATCATAGCCGTCGTGATACCCACCACGCGGCCTGCGCTATCGACAAGAGGACCGCCAGAGTTGCCCGGATTAATCGATGTGTCGGTCTGAATAAGATTAACCATCTTTTTTGAGCCTGGCACATCCAGCGTACGGCCCAGAGCGCTCACGACCCCTGCCGTGACGGTCCAGTTTAAGCCGTAGGGATTTCCTACCGCGATGACTAACTGCCCCACGCGCAAGGTCTGACGACCAAGCTCGGCGACCGGCAGACGATCAGCACTAATTCTCAGGACAGCGACGTCCACCTCTGGATCACTACCCAGCAGGCCAGCCGCAAACTTACGACCATCGGCAAGCGTCACGAAGATACGCTTCGCATGCTCAACAACGTGCGCATTGGTTAAAATCTGTCCATCGGACGCAAAAATGAAACCCGAACCAAGGCCTCCTCCACGCGGAGAGGCGGAACGTCCAGAACGTGAAGTAGCATCATGCTCTGTATCTATACGGACAACTGCGGGACCAACAAGCTCAGCAGCAGTAGTGACTGAATGAGAATAAGCATCCATAGCCAGCGCATCTCGCTCATATATACTCATAACAAGTGCATCTTTTCTGTGGAACCAGGTTAGATGGTGTGCGTGCGAGGCCACAAACATAACAAGGTTGATTTATATTCTATCACAAATGAATACATGAGTCAGGATATCTCTAGTTGTGCGGTGAGAGGTTCAAAATAGAGAGAGAGATGTATATCTTGTCAAACTTTTGGGGAATAATGAATATATCCTGCATGCAGGATATACATCATCTCATCGTTACAGGGCGTCACCGCTGCGGCGGGAGAGGCCATCAATCCTTTTGTGCACAGAGCGCGTTGGAGATGGCGGAAATCAACTCCTGAAAGGTGAACGGCTTTTCGATAAAGCAGGCTTGCGGAGCGATGCTCAGCGCACTGGCCACTTCGGCTGAGGTGGCGGCGGTACAAAAGATTAATGGTAACGATTGAGTTCGCGGATGCGCACGCAATGAGTGCAAAACTTCAATACCTGTCATGTCGGGTAGATGTAGATCGAGAATAAGAACATCGACCGGGAGCAATCTGGTTACCACGGGCGCAAATGCAACGGGTTGCCTGTTCACGGAAACAGACAAAAGGTCGTTGAGGCATGCGCGGGGATGTTCATATATAACTACATGATGACCCGCATATTGCAGCATAGTTGCACAAAGTTTTGCGATACGTGCATTGTCTTCAAGTAGACCTACCTGGGCCATAGGATATCAGCGTTCCTTGTCTGACGAACAGTTCAGTTTTGAATTGTAATGTTTCTATACGCACATGTCAAGAAGAGGGTAAGTCACTCCCCCATCTCGGCTAATACAGAGGTGGAGTTTCTTCTCTATCTCACCATTTTGCACAAAATGTATGGGCGCGTACAAAAATACGACACCTCTTCTATAGTACTCACACAAACAAATGTTCAGTTTATCCTTGAAAGGCGCCGGCGCAAGTAGGGAAACGACTCGACGCCTTTAGAAACTTAGTGTACAATCTATTCAATCAAATATTACCATTGTCGATTCACAAAAAACGGAACATGCATGAGCGATAACGAGACTGAAAACAAGTACCCGATCAACGTCGTGCGCTTCGGGATGAGTAAAGAGATCCAGCTCTATTCCGATGAGTTGGTGGTCACAGGCATCGAGCAAGGCCACGAGATCCGCGTGCCTCTAGATATCCTGCGGCGCCTGACACTGATCCCTGGCGATCCCAACCCATCCAAACTAGTTCTGATGGCCGATCTGGATGATGACTCAACAATTATCCTCGCTGAAGGTATGACGAATGCCAAAGACTTTCGTGAAATGCTACCCAAATTGCTTGAGCTACGTCCGGAGCTCGAACTAGATCCGTCCGACATGCGAGACCAGCTCTGGCAAGCCTTAAACAATCAACGCGCCTGGAACATCACCTGCCTGGTGGCCTGTCTCCTGGTAGTGCTACTGATCTTTGTGCTGTATCTCGTCGTGGCCTTCCTGGGTTCACTGCATCATTAGGATAAGGAATTCATGCCAACGCAAGCATCAACGCCGTTTATCGTCCCTGACCTCCCCATCGATAGTCGCATACGCGTCTTTCGCCGCATCTTCTCGGCACCCGGCGAATTCGATGAGTTACAGGTTGATGCTTATTGTATCATTACCAGATACTTTGTGGTGATCTGTGACACCCTGCTTTGCCCGGAGGATCTACAATTCATGCTGCAAACGGTGCACGATCAGCTGGCAGGACGACAGCTACTGATCATCAATAGCCATGCAGACTGGGATCATTGCTGGGGAAATAGCTACATACAAAGCATATCGGCACACAATGCGCTCCTGATCGCCCATATGTTATGTGCTCCACGCATGGATACGGCCGAAAATCGCACTTTTCTACAGGAGTATCAACAGCGCTTCCCACTCTTCAAGAACGTCAACATCACACCTCCCAAACTGGCCTTCTCTGATGCGCTCTCCCTGGATGGTGGAGATCTACAACTTCAACTCCTACATACCCCTGGACATTGTGACGAACATTGCTCACTCTGGCTACCAGCGCTACGCTTGCTGCTCGCCTTCGATGCCGCCGAACAGCCATTCCCGACGATAGGAAGTGCGGAGAGTGTGCCCGCTATGCTCACTTCGCTTGAGAAATTAGTAGCGCTCCAGCCAAAGATTGTCCTTTGTTCACACGGTCAAACCAGCGATCCTGACGTCCTGAGCAGGAATCTCGCCTATATACGTACCATCGAACAACGTGCACGAGCACGACTTGCCCGGCATCCAGACAGCCCACAACTTGAATCTATCGCAGAAATGATAGATTATCCCTATGAAGAAGTAGTTGCAGATAAAGTCAATAGCATCGATCATACTTTTTATCGCGAAGTACATCAAGAAAACGTGAAAAAAGTCTTTCATTGGCTCTTATCACGAAATACTTCTGGGCACTAAATCACAAAAATTAGCCCAAAAGAGGATTTATCCGCTTACTACTAGCTTGCTCATCGTGAAGCAATCTGAGCTGAATGTTCCTGAAAGTGACTCACAGGCATCTGGAAGATCTCGAAAATCGTTTTGTACCCCTCACCGTAGCAAAAGGCTCCCAGCGTCCATTCCTGGTCTTTGACCCCATCAAAGGTGGTTAGCAGCGCTGAGTAGGCTTGGTCGTAGCGAGCAAGAACTGTCTGGCGTGTTTGGCCGCGCGCGCTGCGCTTCACCATCAGGTATGAGACTCTCATCACCAGCCCGTAAAGGATTGGCGGTGGATTTAAGTAATTTTTCCCTCGCCGCACAGAGGCAATCCCTGCGGGCTTGTCCGCAAGCGTGTCAGCCAGATGAGTCATCATCTCCCCGACTGTCCATGAGGTCGCTCCAGTCTTTTGAGACCAATCCGCATCGCTCAGAGATTCCATCAGCGCGTGGTAGGCCAGCCTCGTTTCCTCTAATTGGGCGCGCAAGGCCATGCGATCGGAAAGAGGGATAGTCGGTGTTGCAGAACCAGAGATATTGGTGTTCATGTGTAAATCTCTACCTTTCAATGAGCCTGCTC
This sequence comes from Dictyobacter sp. Z7_2, assembly GCF_057551105.1. Lineage (NCBI taxonomy): Bacteria > Bacillati > Chloroflexota > Ktedonobacteria > Ktedonobacterales > Dictyobacteraceae > Dictyobacter > Dictyobacter sp. Z7_2. The sequence continues at coordinate 4,288,517 of NZ_BAAJPE010000002.1, read as the reverse complement.
TCCATCGAGGGCATACAGCTCAACATTATGTGGGAGGCGTCCTCAGACTCTACGAGGATGGTATCTCCTCGCGCAAGACCGAGAGCAGGGGGAGGCCCAGAGCCAGAATCTTGTTCAAGATGCCATAAAGGGCTGCTTGATCAAGCACGCACCCGGAAAGAAGCGTCTCGTTGTGTTCATCAGAGGTGATAGTCATGCCATCAAACCACTCGGACCATTCAGAACCTATCTGACCTTTGACACGAATATGATAGCTCGTCGAATTGCTCATCATGCATCAGTCTCCCCACTTAGTTGGAATAGGATATGTTTCTATGCCTCAAGTGTAGCCACGATTAGGATGAAATGTCTTCATCCTGACGGTATGAAACTGGAATGAAGTGGACCTTGTGTGTCTGAAGGATGAAGAAGGGATAAGAAGTGCGCAGAAACACCCAGGATCGCCTACAGCAGTCGCCAGTGGCGAGCCTGCGCTACGGCTTCGTGACGATTCTTCACGTTCAACTTGTGATAGATGCTACGCGCCTGAGTCCTGATTGTATTGATTGAGACTATCAGTTCGGCAGCGATGTCTGCATTCGAGAGACCTGCCGAAAGCAAGCGCAGGACTTTGCGCTCGCGGTCAGTTAAAGGATCAAGTGGCAGTTCGCGATGGTAAGCAAAGGGAGTAAGGGACGTGCCGGCTCTTGACACGGCTTCCATAACGGCGAGCAACCTGTGAACATTATCGGCTCCGCTTTTCCCTTTCCATCTGGAGAGAACCATATGCAGCAAGGCAGTTATTGGTAAGCCCTCATCCACAAACACGCGAACATATCCTTCAGGTGAGGCGAGCAGGAGAGCCTGCTGGAGCTTTTGTAATGCTTGCCCTGCTTTGCCTTGCGTCTGATATGCTAATGCGGAGAGCACTAACATCTCAATCTCGCTGCCAGTACGCTCTTGCGCTCTGGCATGCTGGCGCCAACGTTCTAGCATGCGTAGAGCTTCACCGGTTTCCCCCTGAGCTATCAGCACGCGCACCAGCGTGAGAGCCAGAACTTCTTGTGGATAGCTGGCAGGAGCATTGATAGCAAGCGGGCACGCGTGCTGCCAGCGTATCACCTCATCCATGCGCCCCTGTTGAAGCCAGCCATGTACCTGATACGCTCGGGCTTGCTCCACGAGCCCGGCATAACCGCACTCCTGCGCCAATATCAGTGTCGAAGACCAGGCCTCGTTCGCGCTCCTGGCATCCACACAAGCCTGGAGGACACGGGCGTGCACAAGCGAGGCCCGCGCTTGCAATACTTTATCGCGCGTCTTGCCAGCAATGGCGATGGCTCGTCTGAGGTCTGCCTTTGCTGTATCAAGTTCATTGCGCTCACGTGCAACGTTCCCCAGGCCAATCAGGGCCTGGACAGCAAAAAATTGCCACTCACCCGCCGATGCGAGTACAGAAGCATAGATAGCAGTTGCCTCACGCAGCCTCCCTTGCATAAAGAGCAGGTCACCAAGCACAATAGTATCGCCCAGAGTACTGGGAATATTGCCAGCCTGCTCATGCAGCAAGCGCGCCTCGGCGAGCACCTTCTGGACTGCTCTCACATCTCCGTTCAGTCGGTAGCCTTCGGCTAACGCGCTAGCCGCTGTGCTACGTCCCATTCTGACATCTTCTGGCAACAACTGGAGTACCTGAACACCGTACTTGATCGCCTGCACTCCATCACCTCGCACGCTTGCTACAATCGCTCGTAACATATATGCCCGGCCCAAACCTCTATAGTTTCCTTCAGCTTGAAAGAGTCGTTCGGCCACGGCCAGAGGACCTTCGTAAGCATGAGACGTCTCAGATCCAAGGAATAAACTCATTGCGTATAATATGCAGAGGAAGGAATGGGTAAACAACTGCTCACGCGGGAAGCATTCCAGCCAGCGAATAAGGGTAGCAAACTGCAAGCTCATAATCATCCGCGTGGTGAGCGGCTCGTCGATCAAGCGCACCGCACGCTCGAAATCATGCGCGGAAAGTGCGGCCTCGACCGCCTCAACCGGCATCCCATTCTGCTCATACCACGCGCTGGCGCGCGTATACAGGGTAGCGAGTCCCGTTTTCCCCACTTCTCGCAGCACGCGCACCCGCAGCACCTCGGCGAATAGGTGATGGTAGCGATACCACTGCCTCCGCTCATCGAGTGGTACAAGGAACAAATTGGCGTGCTCCAGTTGCTCCAGCAGGATATCGCTGTGAGTCTCACCGGTCACCGCGTCACATAAGGGGCCTGTTAGTCGATCGAGGATGGCTGTGTGAAGCAAAAAAGCCTGCACCGCCTCCGGTTGATGGGCGAGTACCTCCTCGACCAGATAATCAACGATATGCCGATGGCTGCCGTTGAAATCGGCCAGAAAGCGCTGCACATCAGAACGACCTTGCAGGGAAAGCGCCGCCAGTTGTATGCCGGCAATCCAGCCCTCTGTGCGCTCCTGCAACACAGCGCGTTCTTCAGCGGATAGATCGAGATCCATCACGGTCTGCAAAAAGGTGTGGGTTTCCTCGCGACTAAACTGCATATGTGAGGCGCGTACTTCATAGAGTTGGCCCCGCGCACGCAGTCGTGCGAGTGGTAAGGCGGGATCGACACGTGTCGCGATAACCAGATGCAGATAGGGTGGGGCATGTGTCAGGAGAGCAGCCACCGCATCTTGCAATGCGACTGTCGTAATGACGTGATAGTCATCGAGTACCAGGACCAGATCCCGATGGGCACGCTCGCTCAGGTCGGCAGCAAGTTGGGCAAAGATGACCTCAGGAGGTTGAAGTGGCGCAGGAGCAGCGGAGCGCAACATAGCCAGCGCACGACTGCCCAGTTGCGGATCAAGGGTTTGCAAGGCAGCAATCACCGAGGATAGAAAACGCACGGGCTCATTGTCCTCAGGTTCCAAGGACAGCCATGCAGAGTCTATCTTGCTTTGCGTGAGCCATTGCGCAAGCAAGGTAGTTTTACCAGATCCAGCTGGGGCAGAAAGGAGCGTGAGTGGCACCTCCATCCCCCGGTGGAGACGCTCAACCAGGTACGTGCGATGGACAAGGCGCGGACGCAAGTGAGGCAAGCGCAGTTTGCTGGCCAATCGTCTGGCCAGCGAGGCTTCCGAGGCTGCTTGTGGATCAGGCAGAGACACGACAGGCATGGCCACCGGGATGGATGTTACCTCGGCAAGTTGGCTAGCAACCTCCTCTAAACGAGCAGGGGTGACCTCAGTACTCCGACCGAGGTAGCGCTTGACCATCTTCCCGCCAACTCTGCGATAGGCGTACCAATAGGCACCCCCCGAACGCATCTCCCGACGAACGGTGAGTTGTCCGTGCTGGCCACTAAAGGTGAATGACGGGATGCGAGCTAACCAGTCCAACCACACATGACTGTCTGGAGTATCCAGAAGCATCTGTTGGCTGCGCGTGTCATGAAATGTGTACGTGCTCTGCAAGAGATCCCATTTGAGACAATACGGGGCCGCCTTCGGCATCGCAGGTACACCTCCTCCTGCCTGGTTTCCTCCAGGCGCTCACTATGCTACCCAAACCGTGTTTTGGAGGAAGTATACCTCTTGGGTAGCAAAATCACAAGCAAGAGGGACGAACGTATGGCGATTGACTGTGTGCTACATTTGGATGATTTCTTGCGCCAGGGTGTGAAGGGCTTCTTTAAGCTCGGGTGGACGCTGGATGACAAATTTACAGCCGAGACCGACCAGGAGGCGTGCTATTTTGTCAAGCGTATCAATGGAGGCGCGAAATAGTACTCCCGACGTTTGTGTATCTACACTCAGAGTGGCAAGCGAGGCGGGGATTTTACGGCGGGCTTCTTCAAGGGAGAGCATGAGTAGTACTTCGACATCCCAGCGGTCAGGAATGGCAATAAAGGATTGAATGATGTAGTCCAGGCTGTCAAAGTCGGATGGGCGCGTGAAGGTCTCTTCCTGCATCTCAATCTGTCGCATACGGTCCAGACGAAAGACTCTCAGGGCTGAGCGCATATGACAGTAACCAACTGTATACCAGCGTCCAGCATGACAGACGACTCCATAGGGATCAAACAGGCGCTCCGTGTCGCGATCGTCGTTTGTTCGATAGCAGAGTCGCACACGACGACCTTGTTGCGCTGCCAGGCTGAGCAGTTCTATCACGATCCTCTCCACCAGCACATCCGACGAGAGGGTGTCGATGACAAGCGTCTCCTGCAATGCCTGGATTTGCTCTCGCAAGGAGAGCGGCAGGACACGTTCAAGCTTCGCCAGCACACCTTCAACCGTTGGAGCCATCGCATCCACACCCACGCGCTGAACCAGATGCAGTCCCAATGTCAGGGCCAGGATTTCATCATGGGAAAACATCAAAGGCGGCAACTTAAAACCGGCACGCAGCCTGTATCCTCCATGCCGACCGATCACTGCCTCAACCGGGATACCGATATCCTGCAACATGATGATGTAACGTCGGATCGTTCGCGTATCAACTTCCAGGCGTCTGGCGAGTTCTGGACCGCTCATCGAGGGTCTGGATTGCAATAACTCAAGTACAATCAGTACGCGGCTCGTTGGATGATACATACAAACGTTCTCCCCGTACACAGATTTACAACTTCTGACAAAATCCGCAGAAAGGCGGACCGCTTCCATCCGCCTTTACAAGTATACTCGAAAAAGAACAAAGTACAATTGAAGGAGAAATGCACATGTTTCAAGGTTTGCGTACCGTTGTATACGGTGTTACTGATCTGGAAAAAGCTAAAGCATGGTATAGCGAGATACTTGGTATCCAGCCATACTTTGATCAGCCATTCTACGTCGGCTTCAACGTCGGCGGATTTGAGCTTGGACTCAATCCCAATAGCACGGCTGGCGCCTCGGGTCCGATCGCCTACTGGGGCGTCACGGATGCACAGGAGGCCCTCACACGCCTCCTGGCTGCCGGAGCACGCGAACATGAACCTGTAGAGGATGTCGGCGATGGCATCTATGTAGGATCGGTGATCGATCCCTTCGGGAACACGTTGGGGTTTATTAAAAATCCACACTTTGCATTACCGGAGAGCAATACATAAAACCAGCCAATGTAGTAGCGTGTCTGGGAGCGGGATCAATCTTCCGATGAGCCTGGTCATATGGCAAAGCCGCAGGCGCACGGAAGCCACGCTCCCTGGCGTTTTGGAGAGTGTATCAAATGGATGTGAATCTTTCTTCCGAATTGCCGTTTATGCATATGCAAGGTGTCCTTTCGCACGTCCATATATCGTAAACATGCAATATAGGCACCTCGGAAGACCACTCCATTGCCATGAGAAATATTCCCCAAAACGCTAGGGGCGTGACTTCAGCACGTCTGCAATCCTCCACACGAGATACAGGTATCTCAGAAGAGCGCCTCATTGCCCTGAGAACTCCTTATTTAAGGATCAATGTTTCAAGCTCAAGAAGGCACCTCTGTAGGTTCATCCGGACTGGATGCCGATTGGCGTAACGGTCGCGGGCGTCTTCTACGCGAGAGGTAGTAGATGCCAATAAAGATGACTGCGAAGAGCAGAATGGGGAGAAAATTTAGAAGACTGTTGCCGCTATCGTTGATGTAGAGATAAATGGTATTCTGGGCAGCAACAAAATGATCGCTATTGGTGCCACCAACGATAAGAGCCTGCACAGGCGCAGTATTGGGAAGTCCTGCTGCGATGGCGGTCCAGGTGGCCCCTTGATTGGTACTTTGAAATGCGCCTGCCTGCGTGCCTACGTAAACAGTGTTGGCTGAATGAGGATCCAGGAGCATTGAGGTAATCTGCGCGTTCGCCAGGGTGTCGTTTTTGGCCGACCAGTGGACACCGTTATCCTGCGAGACGTAGATGCCTTGCTGCGTGCCCGCATAGACGATCTGATTAGAGGTCGTGAGGATACTATTAATGGCTATATGCACAGGCAAGCCTTGATTGAAAGCGCTCCAGGATGCTCCACTGGTTGCGGTACGATATATTCCCTGATCAGTGGCCGCCCAGAGTTGTTGCTGGTAGACGTTGTAGGTTAAACCACGTATCGCCACAGCCGTTGGTAGTCCGCTGGAAATGTTTTTCCAGGAGTTCCCTGCATCAGAGCTCATAAAGATGCCGTGCTGAGCAGTTCCGACGTACAGGGCGTTCGTTGTCGATGAGGTATCAAAGGCCAGAGCTGTGTATGCATCGGCGGGGAGCTTGCTGGCTGGGATGCTCTGCCAGCGTTGGCCATTGTCAGATGAATACCAGAGGCCATGATCAGTAGCAGCATAAAGCTTTTTCCCCGAAGGATCCAGGCCAAGCACGTTGATGGTGATCGTTTGTGAGAATGTATTCTTTGTCGCTTGCCAGTGTTCTCCAGCGTCAAGGCTCACCAGCAGCACGCCCTGAGCGCCTCCCGCATAGAGATCCTGTGGCTGCGCGGGATTCACCGCCAGGGCACGTATGTGATAGGCACTTGAAGTACTTGCTTGCCAGCTTCTACCGCTCCCACAGGCGGCGAGCGCGAGTAGTAAGCAGAGACTGACAATACTCAGGGGTAGGATGCGAGCAAGACGATTTTTGACTACCTGGCAATACATATCATCCTCTTTACACAAGCGATAAGCTTGATAAATCGCCTCGCTCCCCCGGCTCACGGCTCGATTATTTATCCACGACGGATCACGCGGCGCACTGCGACAACTGTTTCTTCCATCACGTAGCCTTTAGGCAGCTTTACGGGCTTATTGTTCTGTGGGAAGACAAGATCCTTCACATTACTCAACGCTGGCAGAGCGCCTTTGATACCACGCTCCGGCTGCAAGCGCATGAGCAGGTTGCGACGCAATAATTCTATACCCACTCCCACGGCAAGTGCTCCCACGCCGGCTGCTACGCTACGCGGTACGGGAGAATTATACAATACCGCAGGCAGATGTGTCTGTAAAGGAATGAGACTGCTCGATTTTTTTGTGACCTCAGCACCACAACTCTGGCAGTACTGATCGCCCTCCGCATATTCCACATGACAATTGGGACACTGCATTATTTTTTCCTCCGTGAATAGGCTATTTTTGCTCTTTAACCGCTTATGTATTAACCTCTCCCAACAAACAAGCTTTTGATATAAGCAAAACAATAAGTCTCTATATAGTGTACAGAGTAGAAAAATTGGGGGAGAGATTGGGACGATTTTAAATAAAATACCACAAAAATCTGTCACGACAAAACTGACAGATGCGGCAAGAATAGACTTCTCTCTTTTGGTACGTTTCTATTGATCCGTTAGATCCATTATACAACCTCGTGAGCTCTACGTCCCGCAAACTGATTCCGATACAGGAAGAAGGTACAGTACGCTTACTCGCCTGGAGTATTTTCGCTCCTCTACGCCCATCCAAACGCACGATCAATGATTTGCTTTTTCAAAAAGAATCTTGTACGCTACACCATAACACAGCCGTTCCTTTGTTTTGCAGAAACTGCTTATTTTCAAGCATCCTTCTATCCAACAACATCAAAGGAGATCTATCACGATGACGCAAGCCGAAAAAATCACTGCACCGTCGCAGCCAGCCGCAGCAAGCTACACCAGCGCCACCAGCGATGTGCCTCTGCTCGGACTCACGATCGGCGACATGTTTGATCAGACAGTTGAACGCTATCCAGATAATCCAGCCCTCATCGTACGGCATCAAAATATCCGCCTGACCTACCGCGAGCTACAAAGCCAGGTCAATCAATGCGCCCGCGCCCTGATGCGTCTGGGACTTGAGAAGGGACAACGGTTAGGGATCTGGTCACCCAATCGCGCCGAATGGACCATCACGCAGATTGCCGCCAGTAAAGTGGGAACCATTTTGGTTAATTTAAATCCAGCCTACAGGCTACAAGAGATCGAATACACACTCAAGCAGTCGGGCTGTACAGCGCTCCTGCTGGGAACCGATTTTAAAAGCTCACACTATACTCAGATGATCCTGGATCTGGTCCCAGAGCTTGGCTCCGGCTCAGATGAGTTAATCCAATCAGACAGGCTACCAGAGCTGCGCACGATTATCCGCATGGGCACGGAAAAGCAGCCCGGGATGCTAACCTGGAGTGAATTTCTCGCTCTGGGAGCAGAGATCAGTGGCGATGAGCTTGCAACACGTCAGCAGGAGCAAGCTTTCGACGATCCGATCAACATTCAATATACCAGCGGGACCACTGGCTTTCCTAAAGGTGCCACCCTCAGCCATCATAATCTGCTCAACAACGGCTATTTCGTCGCGCGCCTGCAAAACATCACGCAGCATGACAAGATCTGCATTCCTGTCCCACTCTATCACTGCTTCGGCATGGTCATGGGCAATCTTGGCTGCATCACGCATGGAGCCACCATGGTCTATCCAGCTGAAGTATTCGATCCAGTGGCCACGCTTCAGGCGGTCCAGGAAGAACAGTGCACCTCGCTCTACGGCGTCCCCACCATGTTCATCGCCGAGTTAGATCAGCCGACATTCTCCTCATTTGATCTCAGCAGCCTACGTACCGGCGTCATGGCAGGATCTCCCTGCCCCATCGAAGTCATGCGCCGCGTCATCGACCTGATGCATATGGCCGATGTCGAGATCTGCTATGGGATGACTGAGACCAGTCCCGTTTCCGCACAGAGTCGCAGCGACGCTCCACTGGAAAAGCGCGTCGCCACCGTCGGAACCATCCATCCCCATCTCGAAATCAAAATTATCGATCCCAATAGCGGACAGATCGTCCCACGCAACACGCCCGGAGAGCTGTGCACACGCGGCTATAGCGTCATGCTCGGCTACTGGAACAATCCCGCGGCGACCGCGCTGGCGATCGATCAGGCTCGCTGGATGCATACCGGCGACCTGGCTACCATGGATCAGGATGGCTATATCTCGATCGTCGGACGCATCAAGGATCTGGTGATTCGCGGCGGCGAGAATGTCTATCCACGCGAAATCGAAGAGTTCCTCTATACACATCCGCAGATCAGTGACGTCCAGGTCATCGGCGTCCCCGATCCCAGATACGGCGAGGCCATCATGGCCTGGATTAAGCTGAAGTCAGGAGCTTCGCTCAGCGTCGCCGAGGTCCAGCAGTACTGCCAGGGCCGCATCGCGCATTATAAGGTGCCACGCTACATCAAATTTGTCGATGCCTTCCCGATGACTGTGACCGGCAAGATACAAAAGTATCTGATGCGGCAGCAATCCATCGAGGAACTGGAGATGTAAAACGCAGTCCAGTCGCTGAAAATATCGGCAAGCAACGCCAGTAGAGGACGAGCTAAGATCCTATCGATTTTGGGTAATAAAGCAATTTATAATATTGAAAAGCAAATATATTTTGCCAACGATAGATCTGCACCTTATATATGTGAAGTTTTTGATCGGATAAAGTTAATCAGGAGTATTTATCATGGCAGATAAACGGTCTTTAAGTGTAGAAAGAGATCGACCACGAGAGGTCAACCCAGGACGACAACAAGAAGCCGGAGGGTCATCACATAATGATTTTGTTAGGATGCAATCTGAAGAGGCGCGGCATGCAAGAGCAGCACACGAGGATGTCGCTCGTGGGAGTGATGCGTCTCTCGAGAGACGCCCTTCAGCAGAAGGTGACATTGCTCAAAGCAATGCTGCACTCAAAGAGAAAATGTCAGAGGTTTTTCGTGATGGGTATACCTGGCGTATATCTGAAGAGAAGGTAACCTTTTCAGCAATGGATCAGGCCATGCAACATCCTCAAACCAGGACTGAATATATGAAGATGTTGCATGACCATATTCCTGATAGCCATGAATTTTTCGACGATAAAGACTCTTACCATATCGCAGTACAAACCGCACGGGCCTACGAGTTCGCTAAAGATTATCAACCTCTTTTTTCTAGCTTAAAGGAACGCTATCCTACTTTCGATGAAAACCAGCTGCATATAGAAGCTAGCAGCAGAGCTTTTAAAAATCAAGAGAAGAAGCAAGGTGACATTTTAAATGACCCAGATCAACGTATCTTTAGCGGCACACGTTATAAAGATGAAACACGAGAGGACGAGGGGCACATTATTAAGGCAGGGCGTGCCGAGCCATCAGAAGATTACACAAAGAGCGACAAGTCTGAGACTGAGCATAAATTGCGTGATATTACGTGGCGAGGAAACCCTCCTGGAAATTGGGACACATTGTTTGAGGGCAATTCTACCACATCCTCCTCCCGGTACCACCTCGACGTCTCTTCTCTTTCCCTATCCTACCAGGATCAGCATTTAAAATCGCTTGAGGTCATAAACGCCAGGGGAGAAGGTACTTCCTATATTGCCGCAAAGCTTACAACAACGGATGGGAAAACATATTATGCGCTCGCGACGAATCGTGAACAGCGCGATAGAGTCCTCGACACAGTAAAGCAGACCAGGCCCTTTTTAGCAGGAAACCAGTTCGAGGAAGTTATAACGCGTCAGAAGAGCGAAGGACACACAGAGAGCTTCTGGGAGAACTGGCGCCTTAGCGATGAAAATCGCGAGAACTACTATAGATTGATCCAGCCAGCGATGGGAGATTATACCAAAAGCGTCCTTGAAGATTTTGTATCAAGAGGCAAACAAGAGGTAAAGATCCTGGACATCGCCGGAGGCAATGGTGATCTGGCCGAGCATATTATCAAGGACGCTCAAGAGCACTTCCCAGATCTAAAAATCAAATACTACCTCGTCGATTTTAATAAGCAGGATACCGAGACGGCGCAAGAGCGCTTCGACAGGCTACCCTCTCAACATCTACAAACCTTTGTTTCCCAAAAAGACTTGTCTGTATATAAATCCAATCCTGAACGACTGATGGATGAGATCAAACTCCCCCGGGAGGGAGCAGACATTGTGATTAACTGTGGTGGATTGCTCAATCAAGAAGTTGCGCATGATGCAAAGGAGGCAAAAGAGTACTATAATACGTACCTCCAAATGTTGAAGAAACCAGGATCAACAATGATCGCTTCCGGGCTTACTCCTTTACATATTGATTCGCGCGACCACGAAAGAAGTGGTATGGAGATACTCAATCTTCATGATGAACTGAACGATCGTCAGATGCATGTTGTCAGACGCCGCTATGAAGAATAATAAAAAAGTGGACATTGTAATCCGCTTCCGTCGCGATCAATTCACTTGATCGCGACGGGCGCTTAGCATGCACCGCTACTGCATTTGGTGAGCCATACTAACAGCGAATGCGACCAGAATGCCTGCGAGAACACATGCGAGAATCATCACAATGATTGGCAGTAGAAGCACAGCCAGTGTTGCTCGACCTCCACTCATACGGTGAACGGCCATGGTCATGTAGACTTGTAGCACAATCATATAGATACTGAAAGCCAGGACGACCAGCGTGCCTACGACTGGTATCCAACTAATGAGAATGAGGACGCTTGACTGAGGGGTATAAATAAGCATATAGCTGTACATGTGCTCTACAAATGTTCCCTGGCCCTTGAAAGCTTTGGCGATAAGGTAGTAAATGCCAACCATAGCGAATAGCAGAGCAGGCGTAAAGATAGCTGCCCCGATGCCGATAGCGCTTGAAAATTTGCTCTCTAAATTAGCCTGATTAACCTGTAGATTACTACTCTCTGTCATCATAGTAGACCAGGCTGGCAGCAGTACACTGTATAGGATAGTAACGAATAGTGTGTGCAAGACAGTGAGGAACGCAATCTGGAACCAGATGATATTCCAGGCTGCTTTGCTCTTCTCCTGAAAGAAGGTCGCTGCACCAGGTTTGGTTATGACTCTCCAATACTGCGCGGGCAATTGCTTGATCGCCTCACCGAACGGTAGTGGCCGGGGTGGAGGACCATCAAAATTCGCCCCCGGATAAGGCGGGTACCCATAGCCTGGTGCGGGATAACCAGGAGGTGGATAGCTGGGAGGTGGATAGCCGTAGCCGGGAGGTGGCGAATAACTGTCATTGACATTCTCAGGAGGCGGTGGATAACCCGACTCGGGTGGTGGTGTCGCATCTGGATTATTGCTTTGGTTAGGATCGTAAGACATACAACATCCTCTTTCCTGCAAACAACTAAATTATACCAAAGATAAAAAATATGTCTGGTGCTTATATTTTAATAGAAAGCAATAAATTAATCAATCACCAATGTATTTCTTTTTGTCGATTTATTAGCTTTTACGTGTTTGCTTGACGTATCCTACCAATGTGTTCTCGAGTTGATGCGTATTGGGAGTCTGCATTGTATCTTTTACGCCGCTACGTTTCTGTGGTAGCATGAAAGATAGCTTGATGATGATATGCCTGGAGATATCGCGGGCATGAATAGCCTATCTAATGCACAAACTATTGCTTGAAAAGATGTAAGGAGCTTTGTATGGGCGAGAAGGACATGCTTGCTGGCCTGGAACGACGCAGAGAAGATAACAGGTTGATTACTGGTAGTGCTTACTATGTGGATGATTTGCGACCGCCAGCCGGACGACCATCAGCTCTCCATATGGTAGTTGTACATAGCTTGTACGCTCATGCGAGGATAAAGCATATTGATCTCGCTGAAGTGCGGCGTCTGCCAGGAGTGATTGGAGCCTTTAGCGGCGCTGAACTGGTTAGTGATATGCCAACGATCGAGCCGATGCCGATGCCGGGTCTCAAAAGGACCAGCAGGCGACTACTCGCGATCGACAAGGCCCGCTATGTAGGCGATCCGCTGGCAGTTATCCTGGCGGAGAGCCAGTATATCGCTGATGACGCGCTCCAGCTGGTGGATGTGGACTACGAACCTCTGCCCGCTATCACCGATCCGGAAGCGGCACTCGCATCAGATGCTCCGCTCCTCTATGAAGAGTTTGGCACGAATCAAGCCTACCTCAATCAATCGGGAGGAGGCGATATTGCAGCCGCATTTGCACAGGCCGATCGTACAATCAATTTGCGCCTGATCAATCAGCGGCTGGCACCCAGTTCGCTGGAATCCCGAGCGTGTCTGTTCGATTTTGACCCCGCGAGTGGAGAGTTGTCTGCCTGGGTCTCTTCTCAGTCGCTCTCGCGCGTACGCTTAACGCTGGAACAATTTCTCCATATCGAGCGAGACAAGATCAAGGTCTACAATGCGGAGGTCGGAGGAGGCTTTGGGGCGAAAACGACGTTCCTTGGTGAGGAGATTGTGGCCGCTGCTCTGGCGATGAAATATGGACGTCCGGTAAAGTGGATCGAAAATCGTAGCGAGAATTTACAATCTCAGATCCATGGACGCGGGCAGGTCAATTATATCGAGGCCGCTGTGAAAAGCGACGGTCAATTGCTTGGGATTAAATTGCGCACCATCGGCGATATGGGCGGATTCCTGGCTGGCATGACAGCAGCCATCCCGATAGGCACGACCTACCTGCTAAACGGGCCGTATCGCGTGCAGGCAATCGATGCTCAGGTCGTCGGAGCCTTTACAAATAAGGTACCAACGGCTGCGTATCGCGGAGCCGGTCGACCCGAGGCGACATATATCCTGGAGCGCATTATGGATCGTATCGCGCATGAGCTACATATCGATCCAGCGGTGGTGCGTCAGCGCAACTTCATCTCCGCCGATGCCTTTCCTTATCGGACCGTGACTGGTATGCAATACGAGAGCGGAAACTATCAGGTTGGCCTTGAGCGCCTGCTCAAGCTGTCAGATTACAATGGCTTACGAGCCAGGCAATCCGAGCGCCTCAAGCAAGGAGGATCACAGCCTCTGCTCGGACTTGGTCTGGCAACGTTCATTGAGAACTCTGGCGGCGGTATGGGACCGACTGGTCCCCAGATTCCACAGGAAGCTGCCACGGTACGCATCCGACAAGATGGGACGGTCCTGGTACAGAGCGGGGTCGCAACCAATGGTCAGGGGCATTTCACGGCCTTCACGCAGATTGTGGCAACGGTCTTGCAAATCCCTGCGGCACGGGTCGAGGTGCAGATGAACGACTCCACACTCCCAGCGTACAGCATCGGCACCTTTGGCAGCCGTGTCACCCAGACCTCAGGATCAGCGATCCTGCTCGCCGCCGAAGCCGTCCGCAACAAAGCGTTACAGGTGGCCGCGCACTTGTTGGAAGCCACAATGCAAGATCTGATTATGGAAGATGGTCAGGTTATGGTACAAGGGACTCCAGCCCGTGCGATCCCATTGGGAGAGCTGGCACGTCTGGTGGAAGAACAGCCCGAATTGATCGAACATGAGTCGCCGAATCTGTTTAATGGCGCTCCAATCGAGGGGCTGGCCGCCTGGCGCGATTTTGTATCACCACAAGCGACCTTCTCATCGGGAGCACATCTGGCGGTCGTGGAGGTGGATCAGACGACCGGCGACGTGCACATTCTGACCTACTTCGCGGTCGACGATTGTGGACGCGTGCTGAACAATTATCTGACGGAAGCACAGATACATGGAGGACTGGCTCAAGGGATCGGTCAGGCTCTGTACGAAGAAGTGATGTATGACGATGAGGGGCAAAATCTCACCAGCACGCTGATGGATTATGCGCTACCAACCGCCGGACACATCCCAGAATTTGTCACCGAGTTCGTCGAAACGCCATCCACGCGCAATCCGCTGGGAGTCAAGGGAGTAGGCGAAGCCGGCACGATCGGCGCACCGCCAGCCGTCGTCAACGCGGTCCTGGACGCACTCGCGCCACTGGGTATCAAAGCAGTCGACATGCCACTCAAGCCAGAAAAAATCTGGACCTTGATACAAGCCGCACAACAAGGGACGCTCACACAACCAGATCCGACGTTTCCATCCGTCTTCAATGCCGAAGCGAAGGCACCAAAAAGTGACGATGCTCCAGAATTTGAGTAGCGTCCTCGCCGAATAGATTAGCCTGTCTGGCCTGTTTTTATATCAAACAGGCCAGAGAGCGAATTTTTTTATTTGTTCTCGGTCTTGACCCTGTCTTCGCGCATTTCATCCAGAACAACGGCAATGGCGAGCACAAAGGGAGCATCGATATTAGCAGGAACATCAACTGTGTAATGATCGCTCAAGAAGGCAAATTCACGACTGATATGTCCATAAAGGCGAGCATATTGATCTACGATCTCAAAATCCCACTCCTGGAAGTTGCCATGAAGCTGAAGCACAGCACCACTGGCGCAATCAACCTCAAAGAAATTATTCTTGAAATCGGAAGACTCCTTGCGACGAATGGTAGCGATCTCAGATTCGTTCTGATAAAACATATACTGCTTGTCGTAGGTAAAGACTTTCTCTTTGATGCTGATAACTTCTTTTCCAGTATGCCGATCATAAATATGTAGATAGTCCCCAATACGTAAAAAGCTCCCCTTCACATCAAAAATAATCTCATTTTTATCACCGCGCACAACGAAATCATCTTTAACAGTCAAGAAACGTTCTTTCAAGTGATAACGCATAGTGTTCCCTCCATGACGATACAAAGTATTTTCTTATCATGAAGTATAACGGAAAACTCTGCCATATATCAAATCCGAGATAGAGTAAGTGGATATTTTGTCGGAAGGGTTACACAGTACGACTCCTCGCTCGCCTTTGTACAAGTGCCTCAACACCATCAAAGATACAGGCCAAACTCAACTCAAACTCAGCGTCTGATCCGTCTGCATCACTCAAAGCACCTGACGCGATGGCAGCATGCAACGCCGGGAACCGCAAAGGATCGAGGACTCCGGCAAGGACGCGTCCGTAATCCGCCATGGTTTCCTGCGCGGTGAACCCTGACGCGAGGCTTGCGGCACCAATGGTAGCCGCCAACGTGGCTTCACTGCGAACGAAACCGCTCAGGAGCATGATAACCGAAAGTTTCTCAGCTTCGGCAAGGTTGGTCTCTCCCAGAAGCCGAAGACCGACCTCCACCCATGCAACCTGATTGGGCGAGATCGGTGGCCCACTGATCGGGATGTACAAAGCCCAGGTATGCCGACTGTAGCCGGCACGTATTGCTCTGACCCAGTGTTCCAGGCCCGTACGCCAGCCATCGTTCACGTCGATAGCTGGCGGTGGCGTCCCCAGAGCAACGTCGAGCATGAGCATAAGCAACTCATCTTTGGAGTCCACATAGCGATAGAGCGACATCGCCCCTGTCCCAAGGTCAGAGGCAACACGATTCATGGATACGGCAGCTAACCCTTCTGAGAGCGCAATCCTTATCGCTACCTCAGCAATCCGCTCGATGCTTAATCCCCGTTTCGGCCCTTTCCTGGCACGAGGATGTGTCCCCCAGGCCAGTGCAATGCTCGCCGGGATCTCGAATGCGTGCTGTTCATCCATTAATTGTTATCCACCTTCCTTCTTACAAGGTTGACAATGCAACATATTGAGTATATCATACGCAATATAGCGTACGCCATACGCATAATACACTCGCAGAAGTGTGCTACAAATGTAGAGCAAAAGCCTGCTCTTGAGAATCGGCACCCATGGAAGGAAAATGCATCGTGCGAGACATAGTTTCCCTCATTCCCAAGTTACTCCTGCTTAGCGGAGCCATTGGTCCCTTACTTTTTTTGGCAGCCCTCCTGCTTGAGGGAGCATTGCGGCCAGGATACGATCCCTGGCGGTATTTCGGCAGTGAGCTTGCTCTAGGTAAACGGGGCTGGGTACAGATTACCAATTTCCTGGTTAGTGGTCTGCTGATCTTCGTTTCAGCGTTTGGCATCACTCGCGTCTTACCAGGTTCCTGGTGGGGAGCATTGTTTCTGGGACTCTTCGGCCTGGGTCTGATGGTGGAAGGTGCATACATAACAGATCCTATCTTCTACTTTCCACTGGAACTGAAGCAAAAAGGGCCAACCCTTCATGGCAAGATTCATGGAGCGAATTTTCCCATCACCGCTGGGTGGCTCGTAATAAGCACGTTTTTCTTTAGTAGTCTTTTCTTCTCGGTCAGTGAGCTCGTGTGGGCCTGGTACTCTCTCTGCTCTGGAGTTGCCTTCATAGCTTTTCTCGGGATAATGATGGCTACAGGAGTCACACAAACCCACCAGCATAAGGCAGAGGCTCTGGTGGGTTTGTGGCAACGATGCGCAATTGCCGTAGGGTTCATCTGGATCACTGCCTTGAATGCCTCTCTGCTCTGGCAGATCCGATAGGATCGGATACACGAACCATTAAACGTAGAGTAGAGAGAAATGCGATTATGATGCGCTGCACAGTGTCTTAAAATCTGTGCAGCTCTGATTTAGAGTGAGGATGGGCGGCTCTCCAATATCTCGGCAATCGCGTTGATGACGATCGCGTTCTCATCAATCGTGTTATAGAAATAAGGCGAGATACGTACACGTCCGGGTATATGATCGACGATGATGCCTCGGGCAAGGAGTTCACGGGCGATGCGAGATGGATCTGGCAGTTCTAGCGTGACCAGAGAGCTACGCAACTCCGGTTCCTGCGGCGCGTAGACGGTCCAGCCGCGTTCGCGGGCACGGGCAATGAGGTCGTTGGTCAGATAGCGCGAGCGTTCGCAGATACTCTGGATGCTGATCTCTTTGATGAGATCTAAGCCTCCAAGGGCTGCGTAGACGCTGGCCATGGCGGGTGTTCCCAATTCCAGGCGTGAGGCGTCTGGACGAAATTCGAAGGTGTCATTTTTGAACTGTAGACGATCTTTGGCACCGAACCAACCGGCAATGGTTGGCTGTACCAGCGGGATCAGACCTTCACGCACGTAGATCAAGGCCAATCCGGGTCCGCCCAGGAGCCATTTCAGCGAGCCCGTGACCAATACATCCACATCGAGAGTGTTCACGTCGAGGGGAATCTGGCCCGTCCCCTGATAGTCGTCGACGAGCAGATAGGCTCCGTGCTTGTGAGCAATGTCGGCGACCGCTCGGATGTCCTGGATGTATCCACTACTATAGCAAACACGCGAGGTCGCCACGAGAGCGGTCCGATCGTCCACCAGAGAGGCAAAGTCTTCAGGGGCAACGTAGATATGATCAGGGCTGGGCACGAAGCGGCATTCGACTCCCAGGCGTTGCCTGGCCAGCCATTGATACGTCATCGTAGGAAAATCCATCTCCGACATCACAATATTGTTGCGCTCACTGTAGTCGAGCGCCGAAGCAATCGAGCTGAGCGCCGTCGAGACGTTGGGGGCGATGGCGATCTCGTGCGGCTGCGCTCCAATCAGGGTCGCGAACGTGCGGCGCACCCGATCGATCTCGGCCAGCCAGTGATCATCCCAGGCCTGTGCACCCCATTCGTTCCATGTCGCTAAAAACTGCGTCACATTATGCAAAGATCGATGCGAAAGTGCCCCCAGGGAGCCACTATTCAGATAGGTCTTCTTCAGAAGTATCGGAAATTGCTCCCGATACTCAACCAGTTCGGAATGCTCAAGCGCCGGAGGCGTCGGAAACTGCATCCTGGATTCCCCTGCATTCATCCTGAGTGTGCTCCTTCAATATAGAAAGTCGCTCTGGCTCGATCAGCCGCTCTTACTATTGTACATTCTCCAAAGAAGCACGTCTACAGCTGGATCTCGGTGAGCGACGCTGGCGTGCCTGATCATACGTCGAGTGGGACATCGTGCCCGAGGGCACGACGCTACTTTTGGGTCGATAGTTGGGCCTCGTACAGGCTGTTGGTAGTTTTTCCGTTGCTCAGAGCGAGAGGAACGGTCACGCCAGCCGAGATGATTGTTCCTTGCTTCTTCTCGTTGTCTACGGGAGTCTTCAAGGTCGCTTTAATGCCGACGGCCCAGTTTTTGGCGGTCGGTGGGTTCTCGATCGAATAGGTTTTTGCTGTGCTGTTCCATAAGACACTATTGGCGGCCGCCCAGCCCTGACCGGTCCCCATCCAGGAGCGATTCATGAGCTCGATGAAGCCATTGGCAATGCTGATGTTGTCAAAGAGGATGCCTGTCGCCCAGCGTTGGTGCGGACCAGCATCGACGGATACGTTGCCGGTAGCGGTGCAATTAAAGAAAACATTTGGACCCGGGGTGCGGGAAGAGGTTGTCCAGGCGTGAATATAATTTCCTGTGACAATACTATTCGAGACAAGCACCTGCTGTCCTGAAATCATATACGCCGAAGGTGCGGCAGACGTCTTTGGCACATCCATGTTAGCGACTGTGTTATTGACAGTGATCGCTTTCGCGGTTTCGCCGATGAGTAGACCTGAGACATATTTATCAAAGGCGACTTCTCGTACCCAGCCGTTTTCAGTAGCGTCGATCGACATAAATTTCGAGTCGGAGGCTCCATTGATTGGCGTGGCTCCCGTGCCATGCGTGAAGGCGCTGGCATCGCTGCTGAGATTCTCAAGTCCGACGTTGCTGATACGGCCGGAGAAGGTGTATTTCCAGACAAGCGCCGTCGTGTATTGCTTTTCTAACGCATTAGTCAATGGAACATCGATAGTGATCTGCTTCTTTTGTGCGTCAACTCCGGTGATCACACGATCGAATAGCAAGCCACTGCTGGCGGGCCAGGGAGTACTGGGCGTTCCATTCGGACGGTCAGGGATACGATCCATGCCGATGGCGGTCACCCAGGTCGCGGTTTGAGGTCGCTGGACAATAATCTGATCGCCCACGTTGAGTCCCGCTGTGCTGGCAACGTGCAGGCTACTGGCTCCCAGCGGCACGTAGCTATCGGTCGCATTGATAGTTGAGCCGGTACGCTTCCAGGTACCAGATCCTCCCATCGAGATCAACTCGTGCGGTGCTCCCTGAGCCACCAGGATTGTCCCATGAGATCCTCGTCCGGCTCCGCGCAGGACAACGCCGCTCTTGTTGATCTTGAGCGTCCCCTTGAGATAATATTTTCCAGCCTCAAGCAGGAGGACGCCTGGATGAGCACTGCTCACTTTGCTCCCGACACGTTCAATGGCCTGCTGGATGCGTGCGGTGTCGTCTTTCTGCGACGTTTGAGGGGATAGCGTCTCTACGATGTTCTGGACGTCGGGGATGTTTTGCGTCCCCGTATGAGCATATCCCACCAGAGAGAAATCGGGAACCATATCGCCTTTGTCATCATACGGCTGACGGTTCACCCACGCGTCTTGTAGCGAGCTCGAAGTATGCGATGTAGAGGGAGCGGTAGGAGTCCCGGCGACAGAAGTGGCAGTTATGTTCTGCGTTGGAGGTGTGTTTGTTGCGGAAGAGGTCGTTTGCGGAGCTACGACAGTTTCCGTGGGGCTTCCCGCTCCCAACGCGACATCGCCCGAAGAACCCTTCAATGAGCATCCCGCCAGAAGAACAATGATCAAGCAGCCCAATACAACATGAATAGATAATTTTCTATAAGCTTGCCGACTGATAACAAACTTTTGATCATAAAAATGAAAAAAGCGAGGCATAGCTGGCTCTCCATAAAATAGATTTGATGCACGTTCTGAAAAACAATTGACCCCAATCCACACAACTACCACTCATCAAAAAGAATGCCATAAATAAGAATTTCAACTATGCATATAATATGGCAGATACCCATATAAAAGAAGTTAAAAAAAGGGACAGAACGGAACCTGCTTCAGGCCATCAGGCCGCCAGACAACCCAGGGGTCCAATACCATAAATTGATGGTTAGCTATGGAGCAATAGAACATGACGGCAATTACTCAGACGTGGTATAGTAAAAGAACACTACGCATACATTGAATGCGAGCAGAGAGCTAGCCAGCATGGCAATGCGACAACTTCAATTCACAATAGGCTCTCCCCGCAGGAAGATATTTTTCGCCTTACCCGCATGCTACACAGAGATCGCTTAATGTGTGTCTTTTTGAAGCAAATCAGCATAGGCACAACGAAGAAAGGAACACAGTATAATGGAACTTGGAATGATTGGAATTGGCCGCATGGGTGCCAATATGGCACAACGCCTCGTGCGTGCTGGCAATAAGGTTGTCGGTTACGCCCGTACCGCCTCAACAGTGGAACAGCGAGTTAAGGAAGGTGCGATCTCAAGTGGAGCGACATCGTTAGAGGATGTTGTCAAGCAGCTGAGCACACCACGTATCCTCTGGCTGATGGTGCCCGCTGGATCAGTCGACGACACCATCGCTCAATTATTGCCCCATCTCTCCCCCGAAGACATCATCATCGACGGCGGCAACTCTCACTATCAGGACGATATTCGCCGCGCCAAAGAGCTGGCAAAATCGAATATTCACTATGTCGACTGCGGCACCAGCGGAGGCGTCTGGGGACTGGATCGCGGCTATTGCGAAATGATTGGCGGCGAAGATAAGATCGTAGAGTTCCTTGATCCCATCTTCAAGACCCTGGCTCCCGGCGTCGAAGCCGCTGAGCGCACACCCGGACGCGAGAAGAATCCAATCACCTCGGCCGAGCAGGGATATCTCCATTGCGGACAGCATGGCGCGGGACACTTTGTAAAGATGGTCCACAACGGTATCGAGTATGGCATCATGGCCGCGTATGCGGAGGGACTGAATATCCTGCGCCACGCCAACATCGGCAAGCAATCCTCGTTAATCGACGCCGAGACCGCTCCCGTGCAGGACCCGGAGCATTATCAGTACGATATGAATCTGCCTGAGATCACAGAGCTCTGGCGCCGTGGCAGCGTTGTCAGCTCCTGGCTGCTGGATCTGGCCGCTCATGCTTTCCTGGAGAGTCCCGATCTGAGCAACTTCAATGGTCGCGTGGCCGACTCCGGTGAGGGTCGCTGGACCGTGAAGGCCGCGATCGACGAGGGCGTTCCTGCTCACGTCCTGAGCTCAGCTCTCTATGACCGCTTCGAATCACGCAATGAGGCAGAGTTCGCGAACAAGATTCTATCAGCGATGCGCTTCGAGTTCGGTGGTCACCACGAGCGCTAATTCCCTTCCAGATAACAGACAAAGCCCAAAGAGAGACGGCGCTGCGGCCTTTGACCATAGCGCCGTCTCTCTCTTTATGTCAACCTCTAATTATCGCTAATTATCGCGCTTCTCCCAGAAATCGTGGATCGTATGGATCAACAGATCGGCGGCCTGCTGAACCTCCTCCTCGGTCGACCAGCGTCCCAGCGACAAGCGTAAGGCTCCCAGGGCACGCTCGCGTGATACTCCCATCGCGGTCAAGACTGGCGATGGCGTCGATGTTCCTTCATGACAGGCCGATCCGGTCGAGCTCGCAATCTCTGGCGTGGCAACTAAGACATCTTCTCCGATCACACCATCGATACTTACATTGAGCGTGTTCGGCAGGCGGTCAACTGGATGCCCGTTCAGACGGACCGCTCGCGGCAGTTCCTGTTGGAGATGCTGCTGAAGCTGGTCGCGCAGGAGCTGAAGACGCTGCTGGCTTCCCACTAATTGCTCTCCAGCCAGGATAGCAGCCGCACCCAGACCAACCATAAAAGCGACGTTCTCGGTGCCAGCACGTAAGCCTCTCTCCTGACCGCCTCCATAGAGCAACGGCTCGACCTGTAAGCCGCGGCGGATGTAGAGCGCTCCAACGCCTTTGGGCGCATATAACTTGTGTCCTGCGACCGTAAGAAAATCGACACCCAGGGTACGTACATTAGTGGGGATCTTGCCGATCGCCTGCGACGCGTCAGTATGCAGCAAGATGTTATGACGACGAGCAATATCAGCCAGTTCAGCGATCGGTTGGATGGTTCCCGTTTCGTTGTTGGCATACATGATTGAGATCAAGGTCGTTTGCGCCTCAATCGCCTTATCAACATCGGCGGGATTCACGAGTCCGTATTTATCGACCGGCAGATAGGTCACACGGAAGCCGTGGAAGCGCGTCAGTGCTTTACAGACGTTGAGGACGGCTGGATGCTCGGTCTGCTGCGTGATAATGTGATTGCCATGAAAACGATTGGCTAAGGCCGCCCCACGAATGGCAAGCGCGTTGCTCTCTGTTCCACTGCCAGTAAAAACAATCTCTTCAGCAATACACCCGAGCAGTTCAGCGACCTGCCCGCGTGCCGTAGACATCGCCTCATGCGTTGCTCGCGCATACGCATGAGAGCTCGACGGATTACCAAAATACGTAGACAGATACGGGGCCATTGCAGCTACCACCGCCGGATCAACGGGCGTCGTGGCATTATAATCCAGATAGATTGGTCCATTTTGTAAGCCTGGATGAGTCATAATTTGAGCTCCCCTTCCGTCTGACAAGAACAGTAGCACGCGTCTCTATTATAGACCACCTTGCCAATAGAAAAAAGCTCCCATCATGGACGGGAGCTTTTTCTTTAGCAGCCAGTTACTATTTGCTGAGCTCGGGGAATTTCGCCGAGAGAGCTCGTGCATCAGGCTCAACCAGAATCGAGCCATCAGGAAAAACGATCGTGGGCACGCTGTGGTGGCCATGGTTGACCTTGACAACATAGGCCGCGGCGTCATCATCCTGCTCGATATCGATATAATCGTAGGCGACCCCGTGAGAGTCAAACCAACGCTTCGCAAAGCGACAATCGCCACACCAGTTGGTCGCATACATCGTAATTTTTTGTTCTCCCTGCGGATTCTCCGTCGTAGCTTCAGACATCCCTTATACTCCTCGAAATCTAGCCAATGCATTCATATTCTGACTATTTCAACACGCAAGGAGTAGAAGCTTATTCCCAGCATAGTCAACATCCCCACGCAATCTATGTTATAAATTCTCTAACTCTTTACTAATTTCTGATGAGTGCATATTAGCCGCCAATCGCTCCCCACGGAGATCTTCAATCCGATAACTAAGCTGCTGGAGTGCTCCTGCCCTTTGCTCATAAGGCGAACGTTGTATCTCTAGCGTTCCCTTTTGTGATTGCCATTCTCTTCTCTGACTGGCATTGTGTGCAGCATCCTCATTAAGAGCAGTACGGAGATCTTTCTGACCCAATTGGTATATTTTACGCGACCCTATACTCTTCGCTTCTACCCACTCATTGGTGAGTTCCAGGCGTGCCTGACTATAAGATCTCATGGTTTTACCCAGAGTAGCTAAAGATTCCTTTGCATCGGATACAACTTTTGTATCATAGCTCTGCAAATCACTTCTTAACCTATCCATCTCTCTAATACCGGCACTTTCTGTATTTTCAATATGATCCAACTTATCAAGAAAACGTTTGTTGGTTGCTTCTCGTTCACTTAAAATCTGATCTTTTTTTATAACTTCATCTTGGAATTTTTCAAATTTTTCTTGAAAATGCATTGTATCCTTATATTGCTTGTTTGCATCTTGCAGATGTTTTGCGATGTCGCGTATTCTATCATCAGTACTCATTTTTGCAGCTGCAAGTTCACTGAGCCTCTCAGGAGTTACTTCTGAGCGAGGCAATCCAGAGTGAGCACGACGATCACCGGTCCCTTCATCTATTCCGAAAGACGTCCTCCTGGCTGGCTCAGGAAGAGATAACTCACGTGGCGCATGAACTCGACCATTACCTGATGTATCGGCAACTAACTTAATAATATCATTGGATGATAACTGTTTCTCTGGCGAAGAGGATCGCGTCTCTCCAGGAAATAATCTTGGCGGAGGAGAGGGAAACCCCTCTGGCGAAGAGGATCGCGGCTCTACAAATCTTGGCGGAGAAAAAGGGAGCGGCTCTGGCGAGTTAAAGAATTGCCCTTCTGATTGACCGCGTTGTATAGACTGGGAAGACATTTGCTGTTCATGCACCCGAGCCGCCTCGGACTGAACAACATCACGCATATTTCTTTGAGAGCTACCTGCACTCCTTCCCTCGCCATTATCTCGATCAGAAACGGCCTCTGTTCGTGCTCTACGACGAGCAGCTGGTTTAGTCATCTCTCTGGGTCCCATTTTTCTGTGTTCCATCAATTTCACCTCTTACTCTACTGAGAAAACGTGAGTAGTTCACATACCATTACAGATAAAGATGAGAAGCGTTTACCCTTCGTTCTAACAAAAAATAGCATGGAAGGCTGCTATCTTACAGGGCGCTATAGATCGTTTATAGGTCGCTTTTCAAGAACGCAATTAGCATGCGGATTGTTGTTTGCTGTACGAAGAGAGAAGAGAAAAAAGAAAGAGGCCAATTCTGGCAGAATAGCAAGCAACTATTCTGCCAGAATTGGCCTCTTGCGAAGTATTGGACGAGGAAAAAATCAGGCGTTCATAATCGCCGGCTTGTTGATGCGTTCGAGCATTTTGTCGAGGAAGCGCTTGCCTCCAGTGGCAATAAGCGCTGGATTACGCGCCAGAATCCCCATCACCAGGCTAGCGGTGAAATCTCCACGGATCAGCTGAGCGGCCTGGGCAGGAGTGAGACGCTTTAAGAGATCCAGAGAGTTATCCCACTGCGTATCGCTATAGGCGGCGATATGTTTGTTGACCATGTAGGAGATATCCATATCGCGGGCGAAACGCGTACGCCAGCGCTGATCGAAGCGCGACAGGTAGGCTACGGAGGTATCTCCGGCTTTGACGGCTTCCGCCGCCGTCTCGCCAGCCATCTGGCCGGAGTAGATCGCGAAACGAATCCCCTCACCAACCAGCGTTGAACCGTGTCCGCCAGCATCGCCGGCCAGGAGCAATCCGTCTTTCGAGAAGCTGGGCAGGACCGCTTCCGAGGGAAATAATCCCGTATGATACTCCAGCGGGCTCGCTCCTTTGAAATAGGGCTCCAGCTTGGGGATGTCTGTCATCACGCGATCAAGATACTTGCGAGCATCCTCATCGTTATCGGGATGAATCACGCCTGTCCCTACACGGACACGTCCGTTGCCACGCGGAAACACCCAGGCGTAACCGTTGGGCGCAAACGCGCTCCCCATGATCAGGTACAGCTCTTCTTGCGGATAGTTGGGCGCGTATAGATCGTATTCGGCTCCAAAACCGTAGCGATGAAAAGCTCCACCCATATCGGCACGCACGCCGATGTGACGCGAGAAGCCCGATGCGTCGATCGTGACATCGGCATGGAAGGTTGCTCGCTCGCTCAGATGCGTCTTGGCAGTGACGCCGACAATGCGCTCCTGCTCAAAGAGAACCTGCTCGACCGTGTGACGCATACGCAGTTCCGCGCCAGCGGCGATCGCTCGCGACGCCAGATGCTGATACAGTCCCCGGATGTCAACAACACAACAGGTTGCGATGTCGTACTGAAAGGTGACTTCCCGATGCGGCGTGATGAAATAAATGGTTTTAATCGGATGATACAGGTGCGACGGTACGCCCAATGCCTGCATATCTTTGACCCAGGTCCCTCCACTGGTGTGAATGGGATAGCCAATCTCGTTCTGACGCTCCAAAACAAGCGTGCGGATACCTTGCTTCGCCGATGCCTCAGCAGCAGCCAGGCCGGCAGGTCCACCGCCAACTACGAGCACTTTATAATCGTCTGACATGGAAATCCTTCTCTAGAGGAATGATGCATAAAAGCCGTGGAATAGAGTGTGCTTGCTTTCGCTCTTATCGATGGTAGTATAGTCTAACTGCTCCCGGCTGTCTACTGGCTATCACAAAAAAACGACAGAGTTGTCGCTTAAGAAAGGCCATCATTGTTCACCTGTCGCAATTCATGCAAAAGGGCATCATAATCCGCCAGCACGCTTTGGGTGATAGTATGATCAATGCCTAATTGCGGCTCATAAATATTGAGCGCACGCAGATACAATGGCTCGGCTTGAAGATACTCTCTCTGCTTATGATAAAGCCGGGCTAATCCATGGAGAGCTTCCGCGGTATCGAGATGAGTTGCAATCAGGAAACGCTTATAAAGCGTGAGCGCTTGATGAAACAGGCGCTCGGCTGGCTCGTATTTTCCCTGGTGCAGGTAGAGTTGGGCCAGATTGTTTATATTTCTGGCGGTATCAGGATGATCAACTCCTAACTGCTGCTTATGGATCGCCAGAGCTCTCAGAAGCAACTGTTCCGCCTGTTCATACTCCCCCTGTTGCCTGTAGTTTTCTGCCAGGTTGTTCAGGCAAGCCGCAGTGTAGGGATGATCAGGCCTCAAATGCTGTCCCCAGATACGCAAAGCTCGCAGATAAAGTGGCTCGGCCTGAGCATATTTCCTCTGGGATTGATACAGGTTTGCAAGCCCATTCAAGCTCTTGGCTGTGTCAGGATGATCTTGTCCCAGAGTTTTTTCATAGATAGTGAGCGCTTGTCGAAACAATTGCTCGGCTTGATCGTGCTTTTGCTGGAGCCAGTAAAGGATCGCCAGATTGTTCAAGTTCCTGGCAATAGCATAATGATCAGGTCCCAGATGCTGTTCGCGGATCGCCAGAGCCTGCTGATATAATGGTTCCGCCTCCACAAAACTCCCTTGCAGGCGATTAAGTTCAGCCAGATTATTCAGGCTCTTGGCTATCTCAAGGGGACGAGCACCGGGCTGCTCTAGAGCAGCATGAAACAAAGGCTCGGCCTCTTTGTATCTGCCACGATGGCTTAAATAGTAGCCAACTTTATTGAGCAGGTTCGCGGCACCAAAGGTAGCAAAAGGCACTTGCTCGATCCAGGAGGCACAAGTGATCATATGCGGCACCAGACGTTCACAGGTAGACCAATCTTCAAAATCGGTCACGGGAAAAGCGGTCATGACAGCCGACACAGCACGCTGCATCCATTGTTGTCGTATTTTAGGAGCCATGCTATCATACACGACAGCCTGGACAAGGCGATGCACGATAAGCGTCTGCGTCTGCGGATCGCGGGTAAGCAGCGAATAGTCATGCAGTACCTTGAATGCTTGATCAAGCTCCAATTGGATCGTATCTGCGGTTTCAGGACCAGGTTCGTGACTGAGTTCCCTGGCATCTTTGATAAGCAGCTCTTCGGGGATAGCATCCGAGGCCAGAAAGGCACATATGCGCAGTAGGTCGGCCGCCACAGGATTGCGCAGTTCCACACGCTCGAAAGAGAGCAGCAAGGTTGCCGCCACCGAGCGTGGATAAGCCAGATCGTAGCGAGTATTGAGCAGGGTCGCTCTCTGCACTTGATACATCTTCCAATAGGATACAAGATTGCTGCCCGTAGCCTTGAGATATGCTCCTACCTGATTCAGAGCTAGAGGCAATCCAGCCAGCTCGTTCGTGAGCAAGCGAGCATAAAAACGATCCTGGGTAGAAACGTTCTTCAGTCCTGCACGAAACAAGAGAAATGAGAGAGCCTGTCTTTTGGTAAACGGCTGCACCGTAAGCGCATGCTCAAAGCCCAGACCAAGATAACTCAGATCAGCCGAGCGTGTAGTAACAATCAAATGCCCATTCATCTGTGGTGGAAGAAACTCGATCAAAATTTCTGGCACATCAACATTATCCAGGATCAACAGCCAGTCCGACTGACTACTCAACCAGTCCTTGACTTCCTGCACAATAATCTCCTGCTTCTGCGCATCTCTTTGCGGAAGTTGAAGCAAACGGGCGATCTCAGTATAGGATGTAGTGAGCGTCTCCGTCGTCTCGGCATACGCCCAGAGGATCACACGATATTCACGACGATAACGATAGGCATACTCAACAGCAAGCTGCGTTTTACCGATCCCGCCCAGGCCGCTGAGCGTCTGAGGCTGGCTGATGACGGTCTGCGCAGTAAGAAGTCGCGTGTGCAACTGCATCAGCAGTTTTTCACGCCCTGTGAAGAACGTTTTACGTGGAAAAGGAACATTCCAGATAGTTCGTCGGTTTATCCCAGGCAGGCTAGACGATTGCGAGGATAGATCACTCAGGATAGCTTGAATACTTGTGGCGATTTCGGCAAAAGGAGTATCTTCTTCACGTTCACTCCATTCGACGAGGAAGCGATGAGCAGGAAGGGTTTGTAGGTCTGCAAATGGAGCCATCTGTAAATTTCCTACCGGTCTTACCAGGATGGGGATCACACGTGACTGGTTGGCACGATGCAAATCCAGCGCACGCCTCATTTGAAGGATGCAATATTCAGAAGCCATGAAGTCAGGGCTAATGAACAAAAGAATGAGCCTGGAGTTGTTTAAATGGTCATCGGTCTCTTGCTTCCAATCCGTACCGCCCTGGAGTAAACGATCATGCCAGATATGCAGCAATCCCGCGCTTTCAAGTATGCTCAGATGGCTGATGAGCTTCAAGGCCCAAACTTCATCCTCATGCGCGTACGAACAAAAAGCCTCAATCGGCGGAGATCCTTTCGTCATGTCAGAGCCTCCTGGTAAAATCATTCCTTGAAGGGAGTAGAGTAGTATAAAGTAGTATGTGTTATATAAAACGAATAAAATTTGCCAAAAGAAAATTATAGGAGGGAAGGAGAGACATACTTAATCATCTTTATATAGTAACTCAATCATAAAGGAAAACGCGATCCGCTCCTGGAACGCACGATAGCTCAGCAGGTAGCTCAGCAGTGCCAGGAAGAAGCCTGGGAGGCGTTCATGAAGCTCGACGATATCGCAGGCGAGCTAGCCAAAGACGCTCACGATCGTATCCTGTGGCAAGGGAGCTATCCGCTCGCGTGACGATCAGAAAAGGCTTGTGGAGACAAGCTAAGTTGAGCATCAGACAGAAAAGTAGGATAATATACAAAGATACACAAAAAAGTACAATGCAACCAGAAATCAATCCATTATTCTGATGGTAATATAGCCAGGAGGGTAGAAAATGGCAACCAGGACTGCATCAAAACCGACATCACAGGGCACATGTGCCTTTTGCCAACTTGAATTTGCTAAAGCAAAGATGACTCAACATCTCAAATCCTGTAAACAGCGACAGGCAACAATTGAGAAGCAAAAGAAAAAATCCAGGCAGTCAGAGACACGTCTGTTTCATATTCTGGCGGAAGGCCGCTACAGTCCAGAATACTGGTTCCACTTTGAGATACCTGCGAATGCATCTTTATGGGAGATAGATTCCATTATTAAGGAAATGTGGATAGATGACTTGGATCATCTGAGCAGTTTCAAGATTAACAATACAAACTATGACACTGAAGTAATGGATTATTATAATTTCATAGTCTCCAACGACGACAAAAAGGTCGACGATCACAAGAGCGAAGAGGACGAAAAGCAAGAAGTCAAAGAAATCGTAGAAAATGCCGTGAAGTTATATACATTACGGTCTCAAATAGTCAACAAGTCACAGCCAAACAGTCATGTCTCCATTTCAGATGCATGGCTCGAGGAAATCCGAAAAGTACGTACTTTCGATGAGTTAGAGACTTTTCTCAGGGATGAGTTGGTGAGCGCAAAACAGGAAGAGGAAGCAAGTATGAGCAAGCTTCTACCGCAAGATATTACTCTTCTGGCAAGCAAAGCAGGATATCTAACGCCGAATTTGGCTAACCTAAAAAGATTGACACTTGAAGCGCTCCTGGAAGAGATCCAGGATACAAGCATGATTGTGTCTTTAGATCACGTCCTCAAAGTTGGTCAGAAGTTCGCGTATACCTATGATTTCGGGACGTCTACCTACATCAATCTAAAGGTCATCGCCGAACGAGAAGGTATCGTGGCAAAGAAGAAGCACACAATACAACTCCTGGCCCAAAATAGAGCACCAGCGTTTGCCTGTAGCGTCTGCGGAAAACCTGCCACAAAAGTATTCATGGAGGATGTCTATGATGGCCTTACCGACGCTACATTTTGCGACAAATGCGCAGAAAAAAGTGACAATGAGGAGTATATGCTTGATCTGATCAACTCTCCTCGTGTCGGCGTGTTGTAACGTCAATACAAAATAGGATCTCATCGGTCAAAGAACGTTCTTGTCTGACTACCAGGGATCGAGCAAAGTGGCGAGTGGATCAATACCATCCCAGGTACCACGCGACGCGATGGGACGAAAGCGGGCAAAAAGTTCCTCGCGATACCAGTTCTCCTGGCGTGTGCGCCTCACAACGTCGACGTGCGGATTATCGGCACTGGTGTCATAGGCAAATCTGGTGATGGCAGGCAGGGTCCGCCAGAGGCTGAAGGTGGCTTGATAGATAAGAGGGAGTTCTCCAACGCCGACAGAGTTGATCAGTTCATCGTGGAGCAAAAGCTGCTCCGCGACCGCCGGGACCGCTTTCTGAAAGGTGCGAATTTTGCTCGGCCGGATCGTCGCCCGCGTCAAGATCATCCAGGGGCCTGGCTGCGGCGCGGGCGCGGTCCTGAAATCGCGTAGAGGATCACGACCTCCCCACTTGCCATGCCAGCGCACCGGCAGCATGTGGATGGTCCAGGATTCATCCGCTCGCTCGTTGATACGCTTCATCACTGACGAGCGCGCTTCAAAGCGTTTCAGGTCGGCCAGAGAATTCCAGACGGTGAACAGTCCATAGCGCTGGAGGTCCGCATGCGGATTAAACACGCGTCCTTGACCCACTCCAAGCAGACGCCAGAAGCGCAATCCAGGCGTACGCATCAACGGCCAGCGATCCAGCCCGAGATGCGAGAGAGCTCGCAGGCTCTGCCGCTGTGGATAACGCGTCAGCGTGAATGCTACAACAGGATCAGATTCTTTGATGTACATACCTTCCTTCATTTCTATCGCTCAAACATCCGATCAAAGGATATTACACTTTCGCTCATGAGGCAAATGCTCACCGACGTAGCGGCGCGGCTCTGCCGTGCTGTCTGTGACTCGTACGATCCACGCTCCTTATGGGGTTCCATCGAGACATCTTCCCACAATGGATCGGGTCGTCTACGTTGCTTCCAGATGCACGAGGAACATTTTCGTGCGTCAAGTGACAGCACGGCGGAGCCGCGCCGCTACGTTTGGTTGCTTGCTCTTTACAAAGGGATATTTTCTTCTTTAAAGCGGATTGCGGAGCTACAGATATTATATATGACGCTGACTCTGCTATATTCGGGCCAGTTGGCAATTTTTTTGGGGTGTCAGATAGCTCTGGAGGCCGCTTAATGCTATTTGACACGCTCCTCCGGGTGTGGTACAATTAGAACAAGATTTCGATACAACTTCTTACCTGTTACCTGTAAAATCTGAACATGTTCCTCGTATATTTCCACTTTTGGGCGACTGAAAAAGAATTCCCTGGTAGAGTGTTCTCTACATGTAAAGGGGGAGAGCAATAATCATGAGTATCATGCAAATCACACAAACTGTCCAGATTTTACCGTCGCTGCCGATGCGGTATAGCAAAAAGGTTGCTCAACCGACTCTGCCAGGTATGGAAGTTGAAGCAGTAGAGCAGCCTACCATCTCAAATCGTCAGATAGCTGAGGTGCTGGCCGGTATCGCCGATATGATCGAGCGTCAGAATGGTAATCCCTATCGTGTCCAGGCCTATCGCAACGCCGCTCGCGGCGTCCTGGATCTATCAGAGGCCGCCACCGACATCCTGGCGCGGCGCGAGGCACTGCCGATCCCAGGATTAGGCCAGCGTTTACGCAAGCGCATCGCCGAGCTGATCGAGAGCGGATCGATGACGATCAATAATGGCTTCTGCATGGAGACACTCCCGGAGGGCGTGCGTACCCTCATGACGATCGAGCATATTGGCCCCTATACGGCGATCCGACTCCAGCAGGAGCTCGGTATCGACAACGCAGAGAAGCTGTGGCAGGCAGCCTATCAGCACAATATTCGCAGCCTGCCAGGCTTTGGAGTGCGTAGCGAAGCTCGTCTAAAAACCGCAGCTGAGCAGATCCTCAACCGTAATAAGCGTACAAACCATCTCACGCCTCTCGGCGGAGTTGCATAAAATCATCGCGTCAATAGTCGCACATGAGTCTTGTGGTCCTGTGAGGTTTCCAGCTTCACAGGACCACTTCTATGATCAATGGCGCTCCACGAGATCGATAAAGCGCTGCTCAAGCTCCCTGGTACGAGATCCGGGCGTGCCGTTCCCAATGATGCGCTCGTCGATCTTGACGACCGGCGTGATCTCTTTCGATGATGACGTGATGAACGCTTCGTCAACGTCTGGCAATTCGTCGCGTAAGATGGGACGCTCTTCAATGGCAAAGCGTCCGCGAGCGAGCTCAAGAACGACGTTACGCGTGACGCCCATCAGCACGTCAGCCCTGGGAGTCACCAGAGTATCGCCACGGAAGACAAAGAAGTTACTCTTGGTTCCTTCCAGAACATGTCCATGCTCATTGGTGAAGAGAGCGTCGCTGGCATCACGCCGAGCGGCGTCCTTTAACGCTCGGATGGCTGCGACGTAGTTCGACGATTTGGCCTCCGGCGTCATGCGCGTCAGGGTAGTTGTGATTACTGCAACGCCACGCTCAAAACGATCCATATCGCGCTCGGCGAGCGGTGTAATCAGGACCGCCAGACCGTTCTGGGCCGCCGGAGAGATACCGTCCTCGCTGATCCCTCCCGTGACAAGCATACGAATCGTGGCATGCTCGTACGTATTGCGTTGAATGCAGTCCCGCACAACCTGGGACAGTTCCTCATACGTAAAGGAAACATCCAGCTCGATCAGCTGCGCCGAACGATACAGGCGCTTCAAATGCTCATCCAGATGGAAGGGACGACGATGATAGGTCCGCAACGACTCGAAAACGCTATAGCCTCTCAATAAAGCAACATCGTTGATCGAAATTGTCGCCTCCTGCGGATGTACCCAGTCGCCGTTGATATACCACCAGGCAGTCGTATCCATATATACATGCTCCTCGTACGCCGCACTAATCGACGTCATTCATCGGATAGTGTTCACGCAACCAATCTATAAAAGAGTCTGGTACATCCATCGTCGACAGGCGGCTCTGACGTACCAGACTCCAGGTATCAAACAGATGCGTCTCTTTGATGACGCGTAGCGTGACTGGCTCTGCAAAATGACGCACAAACTTCAGATCCACAACCCAGCTCTTCGCATCGTGAGGATCTGGACGCGCTTCCGAAATCGCCCGCGCCACACCAACAAGAGCCGCCGCCCCCATACTATGATAGATCAAGACAGTATCTCCCGGCTGCATACGCCGGATCACAGCAAGCGCCTGAGCGTTCCGCACACCATCCCAGGTCGTCTCCCCCTCCTGCGCAAAGCGCTCAATCGAATAGCTCTCAGGATCAGTTTTCGCTAAAAAATAGGCCATCGTATCCCCTCACCATTGTGCCAGCCTCATCTCTTGAGATAAAGCTGTCACAATAAAACTTTCTCCTCTCATGATAGCAAATAACAGTGTCGACGTACAGGCGAGCAAGATACCATAACGTTCCCTGGAACACCGTCGAGTAATCAAGCTATCAAAGATAGTTCTGATGTGCAAGCGATGACGTGTTCACAAACTGGTGTTGACGAGGACGCGACGCTTGACTGCCGGCACCACTTCGGCAACGCGTAGCAGCGTGCGGAAAGCCAGCCGTGACAGCCAGGCATCTGACCCGGCAGCCTTCGCGTTACGCGTAGACACGCTGATGGCCCGGTTCGCGTAGACACGCATTTCCTCCTCGTATCTGGCAATTGCATCGACGAGCTGCTCTCGGCCTGCAGTCACCTCAAGTAATGCGCGGCGTAATACGCCCACATCGCGCAAGGCGGTGTTTGCTCCGATACCTGCCATTGGGGTCATATTGTGTACAGCGTCTCCAAGAAGCGTTACATTACTCGATGACCATAATGGCAGCGCTGGCATACTCTGCATCTCTATCGGGGCAATCGTGTTGATATCTGCATCGTCCACCAGAGTGTGCAATGGTGAAGCCCATCCTTTGATCCGAGAGCGCACCAGATCGCGTAGCCTCTCTCCATCCCACTGCACGATATCTGAGGGATAACTGGCACGCGATGCAGCATATGCCCAGACCACGTAATCGTCGAAGCTTTCGGGTTCGCGCCAGGCCGCAACGAACATCCAATCCGAACCAGGAGAAACGATGCTGTTCGGTGAGCCGTCAATGAGCTCCGCAGGCAGCCTGGCTGCACGCTCCGGGGTGAGTGGATATCGTCCGGCAATGTTCAATACATCCAGGTCGATGCGGCGAAACTCAGGCAAGTACTGACTACGCACACGCGAATTGCTGCCATCTGCTCCAATCAGCAGATCGCCGATGATGGAACTCCCGTCCTCAAAATGTGCTCGCACACGATTGTCGTTCGTCTGCTCGTACCTGACAAATTTCTTGTCCCAGTGGACCAGATCCTCCGCCCCATGGATCAAGATCTCGCGCAGTTCAAGCCTGTCTATCGAGCGGCGTCCACCAGCCGCCCCGTAGGAACCGTCTGCGCTCTGGTCATCGCCCTGGACAGCCAGAACATGGAGCCTCTCGTCATAGAACCGGGCAAGATTTCCTGCATACCCCGCCATCGTGTCGAACATCTGCCAGTTCTCCTCTGGCAAGCAGTCATGCAATGCCCCGTAGCCATGCCGGTTCAGATGAATCCCAAAACCAGGCAATCCATCGACACTCTCGGCGTTGCGCTCGAACACCTCAACATCGATGCCTACGTTGCGCAATCCGTGGGCCAGGCAGAGTCCACCCATACCTGCGCCGATAATCAAAACTTTCATTGCTTTTTCCTTCACAGCTTCTTCATAACCCTATTTTTATCTATAAAACAGTAATTTTACTTTTTATTTATATTTTCCCGCTTTAATATCTTTTGTTGCTTTTCGCTCTCTACTTCGCCTGGGGCAGGGCATATCGCGGCGAAGCAATACCATGGCGATCACCACAAGAATCTCGGCCAGCGTGGCGATGCTCCCCCAGATATCGATCTGTAAAGGAAGAAAGGCTAATCCAACGAGAACTCCAATGGTGTGTGTAAAAGCGTAGAGCACGACAATAAGCGCGTTGATCCATAGGCCGAAGGTCAAGAGGCGACGGCGTGATCCAAAAAGGAGGTTCGCCGCGATGACTCCTTGCACCATCGCGATGAGCAAGAAGATGAGGCCATAGACAAAATAGATCTCGTATTGTTTAGGCAGAAGCCACAAATGGATTAGCTCGGAGAAAAAACAGCAGATTGCTCCTGCATAGCTTATCAGACGCTTCTGCGAGGCGGTCAGAAGAGCATGACTGTTGCTCTGTCTCACATCTGGTCGCATGGGCGGAAACGCAGCACTCTGGTGCTGCGGTCTCGTGGTATAGTTCATCAGATTACCTCGAATTGACTCATCATACGCATATCTTCGTGTTCAGCATTGTGACAATGGAAAAGGTACAGTCCCCGGTAGCCCTCAAAGCGCGTGATCACGCGGGCTTTTTCTCCAGCCCTGAGAAAGATCGTATCCTTGTATCCCCTATCTTCTGCATCAGGAGCTCGCCCATCACGGCTCAAGACCTGAAAATCGACCAGATGCATATGGATGGGGTGGTTACTATCGCTGGTAAACTCCCAGATCTCGCTCGTTCCAAGGCGAGGTGTGGCGTCAACTCTGTTCGGATCGAAGTACTTGCCATTAATCAACCACATCCCCAGGCCGCTCCAGAATTTGAAGGTACGTGTGGCGGAGGCTTTGGCTGGATCGAGCGCTTCAAAAGGCGCGAGTTTCTGGGGGACGATGCTCTCATCTTTGGCCTGATGTACCACATCGAAGCGCAGAATCTCCGCCGTCCGTCCCGTACCAAGCACGTTTTTGAGGAGAATGTGTGAGCCAACCGGTGACTTCGCGAAATCGACAACGATATCAAAACGCTCGGCAGGGGCGATGCGAAGCGTCTGGTGAGTGGCGGGTGTTGGGAGTAATCCGCCATCACTGCCTATCTGGACAAGAGGTTGACCAGAGCTGAGTTCTAGCTGGTAGATACGCGCATTTGAGGCATTGAGCAGACGAAAACGATATTTCGTGGTAGATACTTCCAAAAACGGCTGGGCTGCACCATTTACGAGGATGGTGTCGCCTACCATACCATTTGTGTATTTACCCAGGACGCCGGGAGTCGTCGTCAAAGTAGGATCAAGCGATGGATAAAAGAATGAGCCATCGGCATTGAAGGTACGATCAGTGATCATAAGAGGAATGTCGTGGTCACCTTTGGGTAAGGGAAGCGCATCATCAATCTCATCCCGGATCAGATAAAATCCAGCCAGTCCTCGATAGACCTGTGGTCCGGTAAAGTCCATGCGATGATCGTGATACCAATGGATGCTCGCACGCTGAGCATTAGGATAGATATACTCTTTTGTTTGCTGCATCCGCATATGGAGCGAACGCCCCAGACCAGATGACGACATAAATTGACGCATCTCCCCATTGGTGAGGTTCGCCTGAAATGGTGAAGGATCTTCAGGCAAAAGGAAATCCATTGGATGCCCATCGCTTTCCGGCGGGGTAACGCCTCCATGCAGATGCGTCGAGACTGGAACTGGCAACTCGTTTATCTGACGCACAATAGCTTTGCGTCCACTTCTTGCCTCGATAGTTGGTCCAGGGAAGATACCATTGTAGCCCCAGATGGATGTAGAAAGACCAGGAAGAATATGAGCAATCCCCGGTTTCTGTGTGATCTCATAGTAGTCAGCGTCTGCATCACTGCGAACAGGCGCAAGGACGGGAGGAATAGGAAGCGGAACACGAAAGGCTTGTATGAGCGGGCTGCTCGCTGATTCGATAGCACGAATATGTGTGAGAGGAAATTGTAAAACCCCCAAGGGAACAGCCAGACCAGCCGTACCCGCTATCCCCCATTTGAGAGCCTGTCGTCGGGTCATCTTCATCACGGTTCTCTCTTTCTCGAAAACATAGCAGTGACATGTTTCCATTTTATACAATGCTAACCACCTGGTTGACATTCAGAGTATACCTTTTCCCTCCGCTATTGTCAACCAGGTGGTTAGCATTGTATAAAGGCGCAGAGAAGAACGCTATATTCTTGTCAGCTGGGGAAAAGGCCAGGACGGACTATTTCTCTGTCTGGTTGGAAGACAAAGTGCTAAACCAGTGCGCAAATTGTGCCAGGATACCATCGATATCTGCCGGTTGGGTGTGTAATAAGAGACCGATTCCCTGACAAAACGCCATCAGCGTAAGCGCTGCACTCCTGGCATCGAGATCTTGACGAAAACGTCCAGCAGTTATCTCTTCCTGAATGAGGCTTTCCATGGAATGCTGCCAGTTCGTGACGGCTTCTGAGAGGATGCTATGAATAGCGGCATCGCGCCGTGAGTGGAGCAGCAATTCATCAAGCACGAGAAACAGTTCGGGAGCTTCGTGCAGCTGGTAGGCCAGATCATCGAGATAGCGCTGGCGTAAGTGTTCGCCCGCTGTTAAGGGAGGAGAGGAACGAGGAGCCTGTAATACCTGAAGCTGACGAATACAAAAGGCAACCACGGCCTGGATGAGTGCTTCTTTGGTGGGAAAGTAATAGAGCAATGTGGCATGATTGAGTCCAATCCGAGAAGCCACGTCACGGATGCGGAGTCCAGCCATTCCCTTCTCCGTAATGAGTTGGTAGGCAGACTGCACCAGCCGCGCTCTTTGTTCGTCAGTCGAAGCCTTCTGCACCGCAAAGCGGCGATTTGTAGGATGTGGTGAGTTCATCTGCTTTTCATTGTAACATCTGGTATATGGCATGTCAACCAAATGGTTAAAGTCTATAGTCTCCCAGAAACTCGCTCTTGCATTTCCGGCAGGAGCTTGATTGCTCGCTGGCGCTCTGGCTCCGAGTGGCCCACTATAAGCTCTACAGAAATTAAATTGCTATAAAAACAGTCAAATTGATGCTCTTTTATTCAACCCAGGAACAGGTATTTACGTATACATAGTGTCGTTGAAAAAAATCATACGGGCAATCACAAACGACTATAAAAGATATCCAGCTTAAAACAATGGAGCAGGCACAGTTGCAGTGAACAGATACTTTGTTTAACATCAACGTAGCGCCTCGAAAAAAACCATAAAAAGTTGTGCCGGTTGACACATTATAAGGAGAATATACACGATGACACAGACAGATCCAAATGTTGAGCAGAAATTCAGTTATGGCGTCGAAGAGTTACAGGTTGTCGGCGAGCAGCTGCTGACAAAAGTCAAAGAGCTCGCACACGAAGGCAATGTACGCCGTATTATCATCAAACAAGATGGCAAGTCCATCATTGAGCTTCCTCTGGCTGTCGGTGTAGTCAGTTTCGCAATCGCACCAGTCTGGGCCGCAGTCGGCGTCCTGGGAGCCTTGCTCGGCAACTGCTCCATTGAAGTAGTGCGCACCGATGAGCCTTTCATCCCAACACCCACACCCGCTGCACATAGCGTGGAAGAGGTCAAATTGGACGGCGGCGAAACACTCTAATGTAACACCAAAGTAGCGTCGTACCCTTGGGTACGATGTCCCAGTTTCTCGTACGAGGCCGCTGGCTCTCGGCGAGCAACGCTGGCGTGCCTGATCGTACGTCGAGTGGGACATCGTACCCAAGGGTACGACGCTACTTTTTTTGGCATATAATAGATGTAGACAATTGATCTTTGTGCAAAACCGAAAGGATACTTATTGCTATGTCAGTTGCTACACTTGAAGAGCTCGAAACGTATAGTTCAATCCCTACGCGCATTGCGCACGCCATCGAAGGATTATCAGAGGCCCAGCTCCATTACATTCCCGCAGAGAAAGAGTGGGATATCCACAGTGTTGTTATCCATCTGGCCGATAGCGAGGCGGTTGGCTTCTGGCGCGTTCGCAAATCTCTGGCCGAGCGGGATTCTGTGCTGGCTGTCTACGATGAGGATGCCTGGAGTAAGGCACTTTTCTATCGTCAGCAAGATGCAGCATTGGCGCTACGTCTATTTGCTGATCTGCGCACATCCACGGCGGCACTCCTCAAGCTTATTCCCGATGAGGATTGGGAAC
The DNA here is from genome assembly GCF_057551105.1 of Dictyobacter sp. Z7_2. Taxonomy (NCBI): domain Bacteria; kingdom Bacillati; phylum Chloroflexota; class Ktedonobacteria; order Ktedonobacterales; family Dictyobacteraceae; genus Dictyobacter; species Dictyobacter sp. Z7_2. Next base: position 4,248,892 of record NZ_BAAJPE010000002.1, on the reverse strand, counting down.
TCACCAGCATCCATGCGGAGCGCGGCAAGATGACCATCTACGATATCTTGCAGCAGTATACTGAGCATGGCGAAAATCATCTACGGCAAATTGAAACTATCAAGCAAGCATTACCGCGATAAGCAGAATCTTTTCTTTCCTCATTTCTATACTATTAAGGAAAGTTTTCCTTTCTTTTGCTTTTCTCCAAGAAAGTCGCAGAAATGTGGCTCTTGGAGAAGAGGAATCAAACCTTGATTTTCTCCAGACAGCCATGTTATACTACTTTCAGCGTCACTTTCTTTATTTTAAGGAAATACTTTCCTGGGATTATGTCTATGTATAAAGAGCAAGATCAGAGTGCGAACGTTACTGAAGAGGAACAAACCTCTTCTACGACAGGCTTAGCAGCAAAAGGGGCAACGCTACAGGATGTGGCGGAAGCAGCGGGAGTCACATTAGGCACAGCATCCAAAGCGATCAATGGGCGCGGCAAGCTGAAGCAGGAGACACGCGAACGCGTGCGCGATGAGGCGCGTCGTTTAGGGTTTCGCTTTCGCAATCTGGAGCAGGATGTACTTACGGATCGACGTGCAATGATCGGTGTGCTGACTTCGGATATCTACGGGCGCTTCAGCCTTCCACTGCTGGCGGGGATCGAGGAGGCTTTTGAGGGACGTTCTATCTCTGCGGTTCTCTGTACCACACGAGATCAGGCTCAGGAACAGGCGCATATTCAGATGCTGCGTGAGCGTCAGGTGGATGGTATTGTGGTTTCTGCTCGTCGCGAAGATCCACGAGCACCAATTGATCTGGGACAGATGTCTCTACCGGTCATCTATGCCCATACCCAGGTGACGGATCCAGGAGCGCTCTGCGTTCTCCCGGATGACGCTCAAGGTGCACGTCTGGCCGTTGAGCATCTTGTCAGTACTGGTCGACGCCAATTCGCACACATCACGGGTCCCAGCTATTTTGATGCGGTCCGTTTACGCGAAGGCGCGATGCGTCAGGTCCTGGCGGAACACGCTATCCCCTTTTCGGAGCAACGCGTGCTATCAGGTCCCTGGCACGAGAGCTGGGGATATACTGCGACTCAGTATCTTTTTAAGCAGGATTCATCAATCGATGCGCTTTTTTGCGGTAGCGATCAATTAGCTCGCGGCGCCGTTGAGGCTCTCCATGAGTTGGGCTTGCGCATTCCAGACGATGTGGCAATTGTGGGCTTTGATAATTGGGAGCCAATCGCGAGCGCAACACGGCCCGCTCTGACAACGGTTGATATGAATCTCCAGGCTATCGGTCGGTATGTAGGGCAATCCTTATTGGACCTGCTCGCAGGGAAAGTCATCTCGGGGATCACGCGCCTGCCGTGCGATCTGATTATCCGAGCATCGAGCAGCGTCATCCATGCCAACAGCGTAGCCGATAGATAAAGCAATCATCAAGTTGCCATCAGTGGAAATTTTTCCCCGATTTTGCCTGGATGCCTGAAGCTCATACAGAAAGGAGGAAGAAATAACATTTCATAGCAGGTAGCATTTTACAATCATCGAGGTTGGAAAAATGATTCATTTTAATTAATACAGTGCTGATGTCCTATCGTCCGGAGCACTGTACAAGTATCTCTATGGAGTTTTTCACATCCTGATCAATCCTCATTATAGTGACGCCAGCATTAAAGCATTCTTTGAGAAAGAACAGAAAGAGGTCCAGCAATGCAGCAACAACCTCATCATTTTCCTGCGGCGCAGGAAAGAAATCATCGTCCTTTCCAGCATATTTTCAAGATCTTTTCATTTGGATGTATCATACTGATAAGTCTCAGCTTTGTCGCCGCGTGTGGCGGCTCATCATCGGGATCAAATAGCAGCAACAGTAAAATCACAATTACCGAGATGGATTATTGGAGCATCGCCTCGCAAAGTGCCGTACTCCAGAAATTGTTTACAGCCTACCACAAGCTGCATCCCAACATTACGATCCAGCGTACAGCTGTCCCCTTCGCCAGTCTCTTACCTAAAGCCGATCAGGAAGCCGCATCCAACAGCCTACCAAACATCCTGGTGCTGGATAATCCCGACGTCGCCGCCTTCGCAGCCACAGGTGCCCTCACGCAACTCGACTCTTTTATGCAGGGCAAATATAATACCTCGGACTTCTATGCCGGTCCCGCTTCAACCATGACGTATAAGGGTAAGACCTATTCATTTCCGGTGGGCAGCAACGATCTGGCTCTGTTTTATAACATGAAGATGTTCAAAGCCGCTAATCTCACACCTCCTACCACGTGGAGTCAGTTGCTCGCGGATGCCAAAACGCTCACAAAGGGGAATACCTATGGGTTTGCCTTTTCGGCTCCCGCTGATGAGCAGGCCACATTCCAATTTGAACCCTACCTATGGGCCAACCAGGGCGATCTCTCGCACGTCGACTCGACACAAGGAGTGGCAGCGTTACAGGTCTTGACCAGCCTGGTGCAGAGTCACTCGGCATCCAAGGGAGCACTCAACTGGGGACAGCCCGATGTCGCGACGCAGTTCGGCGAGGGCAATGCGGCGATCATGGAGAATGGTCCCTGGGAACTGCCCGTGCTGGAGCAGCAGTATCACATGAAGTACGGCACTGATTTCGGGGTGGTCTCCTTACCCGTTCCTCAGACAGGCGTCGCGCCAGTCAGTCCATTGGGAGGCGAGGAATGGACAATTCCGCTGAGCAAAGATAGCGCAGCAGTACAGGCTTCCTGGGATCTCGTCAACTGGTTGCAACAGCCAGCACAGTTACAGGAGATCGATCGGGAATTTGGCTATATTCCGGCTATCAAAAGCGTAGCGACTCCATTGCTAAAAAGCCAGCCCGATCTACAGGTCTTTGCCAGCGAGCTTGATACAGCTCGTGCTCGCACCGCGCAACTGGGAGAGAAATATCCCAAGGTGTCGCAGGCGATCTGGACAGCCGAGCAGACGGCTCTCACCGGCAGTCAAACGCCACAGGCCGCGCTGACACAGGCACAAAAACAGATCGATGGCATCCTTCAATAGCTCAAAGGAGAGCTTGCTGCTGGAGCGTCTTATGGACGACGCAGAGAGGTTCGGAAAGCAATCCTGACCGATAGCAATCCATAAGGCGTTCCAATCCATCCCCGTCAGCGAGAAAGGTAGCAGAACATTGTCTGTCAAAACACACACGTTCACCAGTGATCTGACACTGGCAAGAGCACCGGGAACTACTGTCCGACCACGCCGCCGCTGGCGTCGGCAGTTGATACGCCTGACGTTCCTGCTTCCCCTGCTCCTCTACGTCGTGATCTTTTATGGCTATCCACTCTTGTATAGCCTCCAGATTAGTCTGGAACAATACGATCTGCAAGCAGAGATCACAGGAAATGCCTCTTTTATTGGATTGGCTAACTATGTAGCGGTGATTAGCGATCCTGTCTTTCAGAGTGCGGCTCTACATACGCTGCTATTTACAGTACTGTCGATTGTGCCGCAATTCCTGATTGGTCTGGCGCTGGCACTCTTTTTCTCGCGCCATTTCCCTCTGGGACGTTTCTTACGAGCCCTGTTCCTGTTACCGTGGTTGCTACCTCTGATTGTCTCCGGCACGATCTGGAAATGGCTCTTCAATGAGACGAATGGTTTGATCGATCAGCTACTGGCCGGCCTGCATCTGGCTCCCGCACACTTTGGCTGGCTCACCACCCCTGGCTGGGCGCTGGCCTCTCTCATCATCGCCAACATCTGGCTGGGCATTCCCTTTAATATGGTGATCCTCTATAGCGGCCTGCAGGGCATTGCCACGGAATATTATGAGGCCGCCTCGATCGATGGGGCGAATAGCTGGCAACGCTTTCACTATATCATTTTGCCTCTGCTGGAGCCGGTGATTGGAATTGTGCTCATGCTGGGACTGATTTATACGCTCAAGGTCTTCGATCTCATCTATGTGATCACGCAGGGAGGACCTGCCAATGATACTCAGACCTTTGCTACCTGGTCGTACTCGCTCTCCTTTGGTCAGCAGATGTTCGGACAGGGCGCAGCACAGGCCAATATGATCCTCCTGATCTCGCTGGTACTATCCCTGATCTACCTTGGATTGTCTCGACGCACCACGAAGTGGATCTGATACTCATTTCGTGAAAGGAGAACGTTTTATGCGCCTGTCTCGCAAATTGCTCGTGCCGTGGGGATCAACCTTCATTGGCCTGGTATTGACTATCATCATGCTGTTTCCGCTCTACTGGATGCTGATCAATTCCTTCGAGACCACGCAGGAGATCTTCAGTATCCCGGTGGCAATCGTGCCCACGCAGGTGACCCTGGCTGCATATATCAGTGTCTGGCAAACACAGCTACCACATCTGGCGACCAGCCTGCTGGTCGCCGTGGGTACTGCCTTGCTCTCGATCCTGATCGCAACGCCCGCCTCCTATGCACTGGCACATTTTCGTCTGCGGATCACGCTGGTCATTGTCTTTGTACTCCTGCTCACCCAGATGATCCCAACGGTCACGTTGACCACACCGATGTTTCTGATTTTTAATCAGTTTGGCTTGCTTAACAGCTATCTGGGACTGATCTTGGCCGATAGCACCTATGCCGTTCCCTTTGCAGTTTTGATCTTACGCTCCTTCTTTCTCTCTGTACCCGAAGAGCTGGCGCAGGCGGCGTTTGTGGATGGTACGGGCGAATGGGGAGCCTTTATTCGCATCATTTTGCCGCTGGTCGTGCCGGGAGTGATCACGGCTGGACTGTTCGCTTTTCTCTTTGCCTGGGGAGATTTTATCTATGCCCTGACTCTTTCGACAAATAATACCATTGAGCCAATCTCTCTGAGCATTTTCACCTATCTGGGCCAGTTCAGCGACCAATGGAATAGCGCAATGGCTGTAGCAACCCTGGCCTCAATCCCAGCCGCGATTCTGCTCGTGCTCTTCCAGCGCTATATCACGGCCGGCCTGACGGCTGGTGCAGTGAAAGGGTAAACATTTCTCGGAAAGGATCTCGCATGACCTTATTATCATCGTCCAAAGCGCAAGCGAATACGCACACGGCACTGCGCTCATCCGCCGTCGCACACACCGCAACGCACTTCGAGGACACCTTCTGGGCTCCTCGTTTGCAGACGCTGCGCGAGCAGACGCTCCCGACTATTTATCAGCGCATACACCAGGCCGGACACTTTACGGCTTTCCGCAAAGATTGGCAGGCCGGACATCCTATCCCATATGTGTTCTGGGAGACTGATATCACTAAATGGATAGAGGCCGCCAGCTATAGTCTGGCAACGCAGCCAGATGCTCAGCTTGAAGCTCTGGTCGACGAGGCTATAGCCTTCCTTCTGACACTACAACAGCCCGACGGCTATCTGAATCTCTGGTTCACGCAGGTTGAGCCGGAAAAGCGCTGGACCAATCTGCGTGACTATCACGAACTCTACTGCGCAGGTCACCTGATCGAGGCAGCCATCGCGCACTTTCAAGCCACAGGCCAGCGCAGTTTGCTGGACGCGACCTGTCGCTATGTCGATTATATCGACGCCACCTTTGGTCCAGAGGAGGGGAAAAGGCGTGGCTATTGTGGACATGAGGAGATTGAGCTGGCATTAATCAAGCTCTATCGCGCAACGGGAGAACAGCGCTATCTGCGTTTATGCCAGTATTTTGTTGAAGAACGTGGTCAACAACCCAATTATTTTGATGTCGAAGCTCAGTGGCGTGGAGAAGCGGCCAGCGATTTCTGGGCCAGGACGTATGAGTATAATCAATCACATGTGCCGGTACGCGAGCAACACGAGATTGTCGGGCACGCTGTACGCGCCATGTACTTGTTTAGCGCCGTCGCTGATCTGGCACGCATACTGGAGGATGAAAGCCTCTACGCAACCTGCGAGCAGATCTGGAATCATCTCTGTGCCAAACGCCTTTACATCACAGGCGGCCTGGGCTCCTCCGACGGCAACGAGGGATTTACCGCCGATTATGACCTCCCCAATTCCTCCGCCTATGCTGAAACGTGTGCGGCGATCGGTCTGGTGATGTGGAGTCAGCGCCTGCTGCAACTGGATGCAGATCATCGCTATGCCGATGTGCTGGAACAGGCTCTCTACAACGGGGTGCTGAGCGGAGTTTCGCTCGATGGCACCTGCTTTTTCTATGAGAATCCTCTGGAGAGCGATGGGACACATCATCGACAAGACTGGTATAAGTGCGCCTGTTGCCCTCCCAATCTGGCACGCCTGCTCCTGTCGCTGGGAAATTATCTCTATAGCACCACCGATACAGATATCCTCGTGCATCTCTACGCCCAGAGCACCAGTACGCTCACCATAGGAGAGCATCACATCACACTGCACCAGCACACTAATTATCCCTGGGATGGCACGGTGCGTCTGGAGATTGAATGCTCTGAACCAGTTGAGTTCGGACTGCATCTACGTATCCCAGGCTGGTGCCGCGACGCTCGTCTGACACTGGCCGGCGAGGATATCCCCTGCGAGTTGCGAAAGGGATACGCACGTGTGTCGCGGATCTGGCAGTCTGGCGAGAGTCTGACACTGCATCTGGCAATGCCTGTGGAGCGCATTTATCCTCATCCATCGATACGGGAAAACGTCGGCACCGTCGCATTACGCTCGGGTCCATTGATCTATTGCCTGGAAAGCGTAGATAATCCAATCCCATTACACCAGATCGCGCTCCCCACCGACGCCATATTTGAGAAGCGCTTTGTGCCCGATCTCCTGGGAGGAGTCTCTGTGCTGACGACAACAGCGTCTGCGCTTACAACCTCCGATTGGAGCAATCAACTGTATCGCGCAGAGCCACCCATCTCACAACCCTGCACGCTCACCGCGATCCCCTACTACGCGTGGGATCAGCGCGAACCCGGCGAAATGCGTGTCTGGCTAAGAACTGGCAACGAAGACTAACCTAAAGACTATAAGAACAACAGGTGCCCAGAGAGAGGGATGTAGAAATACACCTCAGATAAGACAATGTTTACGGGATACGATTCTCCGTAGAGTTTCAAACCCGTGAGACGCATAGATTACGTCATGTTACGAGTAAAAAGAGAAAGGAGCTATGTGTCTATACCTGGATTGGATAAGAGGATGCGACATAAAAAAGTATCCTTTATGAACAGTCATATCAGTCCATTCGAAGCTGCGAAATAGAACGCACAACCATGCAATGAATGCAGGAAAGAAATAGTGCAATGAATGCAGAAAGAAGGAATGCAATGAAACATTTCTTTGGTCGCTTCTGGACAGGTATCTACCTGACCATACTTCTCACGGTAGTCGGATCATCCCTCTTATCAGTATCGTTAACCCGGGCAGCAAGCAGCGCCGCAACCGCGACCCCAACGCTGGTCGTCAATGCCAATCAAGTACTCCACGCAGTCACGCACGTCGCCTCCGGCGGACTGTATGGGCTGGGCACGGACGCAACGCCTCCCGATAGTCTGGTCACGCCACTACATCCCAAAGAGTTTGTGCAGATGGCTCCCGGAGGGCATCAATTACCCAATGGAGAAAGCACTCCGGGCGGCGACGCCCTGGTTGTCGCTCCCAAAGCCGCTCGTGCCGGCGCAGTCGTGACGATCCGCATGCCCGACTACTATCCCAACTTCCCATACAAATGGGTCAGCTGGTCCAACTGGCTCAGCGCGGTCGACACGCAGATCGCCGCACGCAAGGCCGCAACCAATATCACCAACATCAGATCCTGGGAGCTGTGGAATGAGCCCGATTGGACCTGGGATACGACCAACGCCGGGACGTTTAATGCCGGTTGGGTACGTACATTTAATGAAGTCCGCTCGAAGGATGCTACAACTCCGATCCAGGGTCCAAGTATCTCCTACTACAATGCCAGCTATATGAGCTCATTCCTGACCTACGCCAAAGCTAACAACGCCCTGCCAAATATCATCAGCTGGCATGAGCTCAGCGGTCAGGGGCGCATCGCGTCGGATATCAGCGCCTATCGTGCCCTGGAAAGCAGCCTGGGTATTAGTCCGCTCCCCATCGACATCGAGGAATACGCCGAGACCAGCGAAGTAGGCATCCCAGGCTCACTGGTAGGATATATCTCAAAATTTGAGCGCGGCGGCGTCACTGATGCCGAACTGGCTTTCTGGAACCAGTATGGCACCTTCAGCGATCTGGTTGTCAATGGCAATCAACCCAATGGCGGTTGGTGGATGTACAAATGGTACGGCGATATGTCTGGCAATATGCTGGTCACAACTCCTCCGGCACAGACCGGATTGGATGGAGCCGCCTCAATCAACAGCGCGCAGAATCAGGTGAGCGTGATCACAGGTGGAGGAAGCGGTACCAATAATGTCACAATCAATGGACTAAACTCGCTTTCGGCTTTTGGCAGCAGCGCAAGCGTCACGCTGGAATATGTCCCATCGGCAGGCCGCACCACCGCTGTCGCCGGGACAACAGTGCTCTCAGTAACAAACTATACAATCACCAACGGATCTATCACTGTCCCCATCACAGGCATGAATAGCACAGGTGGATATCATATACTTGTCACTCCTGGCAGTACCACTACCACTCTCTATGACAAAATTGTCAATAAAAACAGCGGCTTAGTGCTCGGCATCAGCAACGCCTCCACTGCGGCGGGAGCACAGGCGTTACAGTGGTCAGATAATGGGACTGCCGATCATCTCTGGCAGATAATCGATGCCGGAGGCGGCTACGTCAAGCTTGTCAACAAGAACAGCGGACTGGTACTCGGGATCACCAGTGCCTCTACCGCTGCGGGAGCTGTCGCGCTGCAATGGTCGGATAATGGGGCCGCCGATCACCTCTGGCAGATGGTCGATGCTGGTGGAGGCTACTTCAAGCTTGTGAATAAAAATAGTGGTTTGGTGCTTGGCATTAGCAACGCCTCTACCGCTGCGGGAGCTGTCGCGCTGCAATGGTCGGATAATGGGACCGCCGATCATCTCTGGCGCATCCAGAGCTAATTACATACATCGTATGCAAGCATAATGGATATAAACTTAAGGGGCCTTTACCCAAAGGTCATCCGATTAACCTCTTTGGTCCATCCTCTTGGCCTGCAAGAGGATGGACTAGCCATTGACATGTGCGACGATACAGGGAGCCTCGTTAGTTGACACCTTGATGGAATATCGTGTCAATTTATACAGCTTCCATCAACGCCCACACCACCACTAGTGTAGCATATCCAACCTCAGTCGTCTGGCCAGCACCTGCAACAGTTGTTTGAGTCGCTTGAAGCTAACTCGCTATCCCTGCATCGGGCGTAGAGCCGCACGATCTCCGATTGTCAGGGAGTAATCACCTCACAGATTATCCAACCAAGAGATACACTTGCACAAGGGCTTTTTTCTTGACAGTCGCAATATAAATCGATACACTGAATATACTTTAAACATGCTTTAAAAAGTATGTCGATGAGGATTTTAGATAAATATAAACCAGCAGGCGAAAAAACCTTTATCGGCTTGTATGCACAAAAGCAATCTTTCATGGTGGCAAGATTTATGAAAAAAAGTCGTTCTTCTTCTCTCAAATCATTATTTCCCTGGCTCTCTCCATTAGTAATTAAATTTGTAATTGTCCATGGTGGCATCGAAATTCAATTGTATAAACATAACCAAATGCTAAAAAGCTGGCATGATCGAGCTGTACTGTCCGTATTACCAGCGTCATTTATTGATTGGATCAACGTCCAGCAGATATCAATGAAACCCCAACCATATCCATTGTTCAAGCAGATCTGGCAAAATCTTATGCCATTGGCATCTAAAAAAGTTATTATTGATACATCGATGTTGTCCACATTAAAAGAGGTCCATCAACCAGCTGATTTTGTACTGGTTTGGACATTGAATCGTTCCTTAGAGCGTATAGAAGGCCATTATCAAGGTATAGATAATTATCTTGGCATGGGCTGGTTTCAAAAAGGAGACAAAATCTGGCCTTTATATAGTGTTCCCGAGAATTCTACATACACACGCTTCGAAGACCTAATCATGACTCTTCAACAAGCTGATGCATTACTACATACGATTATTCCAGATCTGCAACGTTACCTACCTACACGTGTTGAATTTCAGATCATCACTGATTTTAAACTACAAGTGGTTGTTTCCGCTATTAGCAGCGGAAAACTTATTCTTTCATTAGAATGCAACTACCCCCAATTATTGCCCATTACTCAAGTATCTCAATATAAAGTCGATGTCTTGTTAGCGAATAAGACCATCATACAGTTTCCAGACCAGAAATTAACACCCGCTCTACTCCAATTATTACAAAGTGGGATTGCATTCACAATAAATGGTGCTGAAGTACCTCTTTTTATCAGAAAACAGTTGCAATATTTAATTTATTACCAACAAATAAGCAAAGATATGGCAGATAGGATTATTCAAGCAAATCCTATTGTATCTATTGCAACTTTACAGCCAACGTATTCACTGAGCCATGCGCATGAAGGTGGTATCGGTGTATATACTATCACTGCAATATATACATACCAACAACACATTCTTGATATAAATGTCCTCATGCTAGCATATCAACAAAACCAGGAATTTACGTTACAGCATGGCATTTGGTTTGAGTGGCCCTATGCCTCAAAAGATCTCTATGAAACGATCCAGAAGCAACGCACAAAAAGAAGATTAACCTTAGAAGAGATAATGGGGTTTAAAGCACAACATGCTCCTCTTTTGGAGGACAAACTGCCTGATTCCACTATCCACCTCAAAAATACAGAACTGGCTTCTGAGCTCGCCCAATCTATTTTTGAACAATTGCAGCATCATGGTATTCCTGGTGGAATAATTGGTGAATCAGTGGAATTTGTGGCAATGTTTGTCAAGATTTGTGAGCAATTAGCATTAGATTCCAGACACCAGGCACAAATTCTCTGGCTAGTTTCATCCCATAAAAAAGCCTCGGTCATACGCGCCATTAATAAGTCAACTGTTGACGATCATGTAAAGGTCGCCTCTCTTGTGACCTTGCGAGATGAACCTGAGCTCATGTTACGTTCATGGACATTGGTCATTTTTCAAGAACTGGATCAATTATTGGACGGGAATGTCCTCTCTAAGAGATTACAATTGCTAAAATGGAGGTGGGCGCTTCTATCAGTTCATACAAAGGAGGCAGTAAATTCATCAATGATGCAGGTACTGCATATACCTGGTTACTACTACGAACAATTTTCTAAGCGCTATCTTTTCGATATTAATAGGATAGTACAAGCGAAAAGCACGTCGACCCAGTTGAGAACTCAATCGACACCTCCAACTTTACCCAAAAGAGTAGAGAAGCTACCTTCCTTTGTAACACCTCCACCGCTATCTGTATCTACTCCACCAGTAGAGACTGTTGGCCCAATCCCATCACAATTTATATCTTTCTGGCAACAGGCACGAATATGGAAGGACTTATCGTATGGTCCCACACCAATGATAGCATGCCAGCGTGATTATCCTGTTTATACTGACATGAAGACAAAAGAGCTTCAGTGGTATTTCTACTGGCGAGGTGAAATCAATCGTGATCGCTACCCAACAACTGATATTAGCTACATTTTAATGCATGTGTATGAAGCACTTGCCTGCATTGGCTTTATAACCCCTACATTGGCATGTACACGCCTCAGAAATTTATGGATGCACTATCGAAATAGTTTTCCGCAGTTGGATAATTATCTCATTCCCTGGATTGCAGATTTTTGCGTAGTGCATAAGTTAACATTCACTGCGATACAGTGGTATACCTCCTTGCTGGCAGTTGCTCATTGTACTGTTGATGAGCAACTCATAGCAGAAGCATGGCGGCGTCAAGGTACTAATTGGACACAAATGCCACCAACAATACTTTATAAATTAGCGGGATTCAATAATCAGACAAAATTCTATCAAAAAAATCAACAAGCATACAAATTAGATAACAAATATCGACTTGCTATTAGTGCCGTCGACGATCATCTTCACTCCCAAAAAGGCCAGCAAACATTAATTAAAATGTTTGCACATGAAACAATGCATGCTGTAACAAGAGAGCCTTTTAAGGGTGCATTAATGGAAAAGACATATGCCTCAATCACAATAGCTGAAATCAGTGCAGCCTTTACTAATGTAGAATTTCGTCATGCGTTGTTAGGGATATTAAAATATGCCGATTACCTGCAACGAAAACTACATCAAAGCACTACAGTTCCTTTCCAATCCTCGATTGACCCAGCCTGGCAAGCCGCAATAGAATCGAAGTTGATAGATAAATCATCTGATCAACTAAGAAAAACTACCAACCCGGACGTGTCAAAAACGCTTACATTATTCCAGGCACACATTTCGCAACCTGATATGTTAGTAAAGAAGGAAATACTAAAAACCGCGCCGGATGATAGACTTTCTCAAACAAACATAGCACCAAAACGCTATACTATCGAATTAAATCAAAAAACTATTGTCCAGCTACATCAGGAAGCTGAGCAGCTACAAGAACGTTTAACTATCGAGGACAATGAGCAATTACCATCGCAATCTCTATCATTGGTAGCTCCAGAGGATTCTGCAAAGCATGACATGCCTATACTAGATTTAGCGATAGATGAGGATTGGCGAATCATTCTGAAACAGTGGCAGCCAGAACATTGGGAAGCCATTATTGCCTTATACCAGGAGCAATCTGCACAGTTACCGGCCATAGCACGCAAAATTCATCGTCCTGTTTCTCAACTTATTGACGAGGTTAATCTACCGGTCGATGAACACCTTGGGGACTTATTGATTGATCCTGATACACACACTATTTTTCACCATCTACATACGACTGTTGAGAGTCTCATAAGTTGGTATCATTCATCTAAAGATTGGTAGAGTATTTCTATGAGCGAACGTAAAATATCACCGCGCCAAAGTAGCGCAATTTTGCAGGCATTTAGTAATGGAGTAACGCCGCGTATTGGACTAGAACACGTGGTAGTTGGACGTAGTGCAGAAATATCAGCCATGCTTGATGATTTAGACTATCACGTGGCGCAAGATGGAGCAAGCTTTCGTCTGGTGGTTGGCCCATATGGCTCTGGTAAAAGCTTTATGCTTCAAGTAATTCGTAATTATGCGCTCCAACGTAACTTTGTAGTTGCGGATGCTGATCTAAGTGCTGAAACGTCGTTTGACAGGCACAAAGGGACAGGGAGTTGGTTTGTATCGCGAGCTATTGAAAAATATGGCTATTCGAACACGTCCTGAAGGTGGTGCTTTTTCACCGTTACTGGAACATTGGATGAACACTATTCAGGGACAGGTAATGCAATTCTCTAATTTGCTACCTGACGATCCAAGATTTTTGTTGCTAATTGAACAAAAGGTACAAGAGACGCTCCGTTCAATTAGCTTTTTATCAAACAGTTTTGATTTTGCACGTGTACTTTCTATCTATTGGAGAGCCTATCAGCTAGGTGATGATATAAAAATGGAGCAGGCGACGCGTTGGTTGCGTGGTGAATATCAAATCCTCAACGAGGTGCGTGCAGATCTACAAGTTAATTCAATGGTAACAGATAAAAATTGGTATAATTATCTCAAGCTTTTTGCCTCTTTTTTTCAAATTATTGGCTACCAGGGTTTGATCATCTTTTTTGATGAGGCTGTCAATCTCTATAAAATCAGTAATGCGGTAGCGCGTAACAATAACTATGAGCAATTATTAACTTTTTTCAATGATGTCAACCAAGGTGTTGCTCAGCATATTGGCCTGATTTTCAGTGGCACACCTCAGTTAGTCGAAGATACAAAACGTGGCTTATATAGTTATGAAGCACTACGCTCACGTCTACAAGAGAGCCGTTTTACTCAGAGTGGACAGCGTTCATTTGCCGGGCCAATTATTCGTTTAGATACGTTGACCAACGAAGAACTTTTTGTGCTCTTGCAAAAGTTGAGAAATATCCATGCATCACATTATCACTATTCAACAAAGATCAGCGACGATGATCTTCAGCAATTCATGGGGGTCGTAACTGCACAAATAGGCTCACATCAGCTACTGACTCCACGCGAGATATCGCGAGACCTGATTACGGTCATGGAGATGATGCGACATGACAATACGCTTACATTCCTGGATATCATTCATAAACGCAGTTTTGTAAGTGCTCAACCTCACGCCGATCCAGATGTATTGACGCCACTCAATGAGATTATTGATGATGATTCATCTTTTGCTGGATTCACACTATGAATACAAATGACGCTTTTAATCGTCTAGCACCATTCATTCAGAGGTATATTTATCAGAACAGTTGGGACGATCTACGTGACATTCAAAAGGCCGCAATTCCTGCTATTCTAGATACAACAGATCATGTACTCATCATGAGTGGTACAGCAAGTGGCAAGACCGAAGCTGCTTTGCTGCCAACGCTAACCTTATTAGAACAATCACCTGCACAGTCGGTAGGTATCCTTTACATTGGGCCGCTGAAAGCTCTGATCAATGACCAATTTGAGCGCATCCAAGAGCTATTACAAAAACATCCAGATATTCCTATTCATGGTTGGCATGGAGATATTTCCTATCATCGAAAAAAACACTTTTTAAAACAACCACGAGGCATCTTGCAGATTACGCCTGAGTCTGTTGAAGCATTGTTCGTACACCGTTCAGGCGAGTTAAAAACGATCTTTAGCGATCTACGTTTCATTATTATCGATGAAATCCATGCTTTTTTAGGCACCGAGCGTGGACAGCAAGTGCATTGCCACCTACAACGTCTGGAAAATATTATCCGCCGACCTGTGCGACGGATTGGATTATCCGCGACCATTGGTGATACTGATATCGCATTACAATGGCTCGCAAGTAGCTCTCAATTCCAAATACCGGCTCGTCTGGTCACAGAAATAACACATGGCCGACGTATAGAGTTACTCGCCAAGCATTTTGTACTATTAACTAAAAAAACGTCTATTCCTGAACTGTTCACTCCGCATAGAGCAGCGACTTCCTCTAAAGATAACACTATTTCGACCACGTCATCATTACCAGATGGGATAAATGATGAGATATTGATGGCAAACGTCTCTCAGCAACGATATAAACTGCTGCAAGATATTAACGATTACTATGATGACCTCTTTACGATGACGAGGCGTTATCAGAAGGCACTTGTATTTACTAATCGGCGCACCAACGCTGAACGCATAGCAGCCGAGCTCCGCCAACGTCTGGAGCAAGAAAACACACATATTGATAGCTATTTTATTCATCACAGTAGTATTGCTTCAGACGTACGAGCGTTTGCAGAGATGAAAATGCGAGATAAATCTCAGCAGGTATGCACTATAGCAACTGCTTCATTGGAGTTAGGTATCGATATTGGTCAACTAGACCTGACAATTCAGATAGGTGCTCCAAATACTGTCTCTAGTTTTGTCCAACGGCTCGGACGTTCTGGTCGCCGTGGAACACCATCACGTATGTGCTTCTACACATTTGAATACCTGAACAACGATTCACGACATTTATCAAACTTGAAACAGATCCCATGGGATCTGCTCCAGACGATTGCAATAGTCCAACTCTACCTCGAGGAACAATGGATTGAGCCACCCGATATCCCCACTATGCCATTGAGCTTGCTCTATCAACAGACGATGAGTATCATGCTCGCACGAACAGAAATGACACCAGCCCAATTAGCACAATCTATCTTAAAGCTATCGCCCTTTCGAAGCATCACATTAGATGAATATCGCCTTTTTCTTCAGCAACTAGTGCAGTCTGATCACCTCGCGCAAATGGATGAGGGAACACTAATAGTGGGAATAAAAGGCGCCCAGTTAACAAGTCATTATCACTTCTATTCAATTTTTGCCAATGAGCAGGAGTATAAAGTATTAGACGGCACACAGGATGTCGGTACAATTCAACAAGCACCACAGGTCGATAGCCTCATTGGTTTAGCAGGATATGCCTGGAGAGTTATCTCTGTTGATGAGCCAAGACGAATTGTACATGTAACGCATACACAGGGGACGGTCAATCAAGCCTGGCTAACCTTTACTAATCTGCACTTCCATGAGCACGTAGTCCGACGCGTGCGTCAGGTCTTACAGGAAGAGAATATATATACATACCTTTCTGCTCCAGCACGTCAAAGTCTATCTTTAGCGCGCCAGATAGCCAGTCCATCCAATGGCTTTGAGCGTGCCATTATCCCTCTCGAACCCGGACATTTTGCAGTGTTCCCCTGGGCTGGATGGCGTATTAAGACCACACTTACTCATATTTTCGAGCATCTAAATTGGTATCATATAAGTACCAATTCTATCTATTATATAGAAATAGTTTTCGATGGCAAAGCAAGCGATGTACAGACAGCGTTACGCATGTTAAGCACTCAGGTGCCTACACTGATAGCAGCCTTAATCCCAGAGATGAAAGATACACAATTATGGCAAGGCAAGTATGACCATCTAGCTCCTCGCGCATTGCTAGAAAAAGCGTACATCAATGATATACTTGATATTACGGGAACTATGCAATGGCTAGCAAACTGTACAGAGTAACTCTTACAATAAGATAAAACCACTGTAATCTTGAGCAGGTCTTGAGCATTTTGGCGCTTTCCTATACACCTCATTGACTTCTTTACGCCTATACTGAAAACGGCAAAACATCATCGTTTCGCACCCACGCGTAAGAAAGTTGTCAGAGGTGATAAGAAGGAAGTGCTAATCATGCATTCAGCTCTGCCGTTACATCCGCTGGAGAGGCACGAAGTGCCTCGCTGGCGGTATTATCTTGTTGAAAGTATGCTGGCCTGCGCAGGAGCACTCCTACCGACCGCATTCATTGCCCTATTCCATCTCTATCCGAGTATTCCAAACATCTCGATCGTCTACCTGCTAGTCGTGCTGGCACTGGCTAGTACACGGAGTCGCTATACGGCGATCCTGGCCTCGGTACTGGCCTTCCTGGCGTTCGACTTTTTCCTGGTGCCGCCTCTGTATCGCTTTACGATCAATCGCATCGAAGAGTGGCTGGCCTTATTTGTCTTTTTGGTCGCCGCCATCCTGACCAGTCAGCTCGCCTCATCGCTACGCCAGCGCGCCGAAGAGGCGGGACGCCGCGAACGTGAGACACGTATCCTCTATGAATTGATGCGAGCCATCAATGGCAAAGAGCAGCTTGAGCAACAATTGACGATTATCGCCAAAGCCATCATCAGCGTCTTTGCATCCTGGGGAGTCTACGAGTGCGCCTTTCTGCTCCCCGAAAAGGATGGCTCTCTGAGCGTGCAGGGACAAGCTCCCCTGTTATCCGAGCATCAGATTCTTTCCGGCGATGAGCGAGCTTCCGCTTTGTGGGCTCTGACAAAAGGAGAGTCTGTGCTCTTACGCGATACACCAGCAGAAGCGGGAATAGCTCCACATTTATTTGTGCATCGCACCGCAACGCGTCAGAGCGATCGGCGCTCGCTGCGCTTTATCCCGCTGCAAATGGGTCAGCAAACCATTGGAGTCGCCTGCTTGCGCATCCAGAACGATCCGCGCTGGTTTGCGGAAGAGGAACATCTCGAAGATGAGCGCATCCGTCCCAATGCGCGGACGACTTTCTTCTGGATGTTTATCGATCAAGCGGCTTTAATCATCGAGCGGGCTCACCTGCGGCGTGAGAATCTACATGTCGAGCTGCTACGTCGCACCGATGCGCTACGCGCTTCGCTCCTCTCATCGGTCTCCCACGATCTGCGGACGCCACTTTCATCGATCAAAGCTGCCGCCAGCAGCCTGCTCCAGGAGGAGATCGTGTGGAACGATGAGGAACGCCATAGTTTTGCCTTTACAATTGAGCGCGAAGCCGATCGGCTCAATCGTCTGGTAGGAAATCTGCTCGACATGTCGCGCATCGAGGGAGGCGCGCTGGTGCCGGAAAAAGAGTTGTATCCCTTCGACGAGCTGATGAATGATGTGCTCGATCGCCTGAGTCCGCTTTTGCATGGGCGTACGATCAATACGGAGGTGCCCGACGATCTGCCGCCGGTGCCGCTCGACTACTTACAGATTGATCAAGTGCTGACGAATCTACTGGAGAACGCCGTACGCTATACGCCAGCGGATAAACCGATCGATATCAATATCAATGCCCAGGACGATCAGATCACGATCATGATCGCCGATCGTGGTCCGGGCATCCCGGCAGAGGATCGTGAGCGCATCTTCGATAAATTCTATCGCGTCCAAAGCGGACGCTATCATGCGACCGGCTCGGGCCTGGGATTGGCTGTCTGTAAGGGCTTGATTGAAGCACATAATGGTCACATCTGGGCGGAGTCACGCTCCGGAGGTGGCTCAATTTTTACGATCACACTACCTCTGACGGAAAGGACTGGCCTGCTCGTATGAGTAAAACTGGTGCGCGTATTCTGGTTGTTGACGATGAGATAGAGATCCAGCGCGCCTTACGACGCGGTCTGACGGCCAATGGCTATCAGGTCTTCACAACTGGTAGCGGCGAAGAAGCTCTGGAGGCGATTGCGGATCTCCGTCCCGATCTGCTGCTACTCGATCTGGAGCTACCCGGTATTAGCGGACTGGAGGTATGTAAGCAGGTACGCAAAGTTTCTAACCTGCCGATCCTGGTGATCTCTGTCAAGGATAACGAACATGATAAGGTTCGCGCTCTCGATCTGGGTGCCAACGATTATGTCGCCAAGCCCTTTGGCATGCTTGAGGTACAGGCACGTGTGCGTGTAGCCCTACGCCATGTCGCGCAGAGACAGATCGGGACGGAGCCGCGCATTGAGACAGGACCACTCATGGTGGATTTCTCCTCGCGGCAGGTGCTGTTACATGGCAAAGAGGTAATCCTCACGCCAACAGAATATACGCTACTGAAGACCTTTATTACCCATCGCGGCAAGATCATGACGCGTCAGATGCTGCTGACCGACATGTGGGGAGCACAATCAACAGATAAGGATCATAGCTTGCATGTCTATGTGGGTCAGCTCCGTCGCAAGATAGAACCCATACCACAACATCCACGCTTTATTGTCACGATCCCAGGCGTCGGCTACCGTTTCAACGACGATGAGGCGATGACAAAGCCTATTTTATCCTGAGAATATCTTGAGAATATTCGCTTATCTCTATAGCTCGCCTTGAGTGATTCTGGATTAGACTCTATATGTAAGCAGTTGTAGTTCTTGTTTCGATACATGGTGGTGTTGCAATGACAGGAGGTTTGATCATGACATCACGTTTACTCCTCCCTTTCACGTCTGGAGTTGATTCTCAGGCAATCACGTACGCAGTGCAGCTCGCACAGAGTCAGGATGCTGTGCTTGTACCACTCGCGCTCATTTACCACAAGGAAGGTAAAAAGGTACGGCTGGAGCATATCCAGCAGTCGCAAGATTTTCTGGAGACGGTTCGGACGATTGCAATACGCTTTCAGGTCCCCGTTGAGTGCTATGAGTGCTATACCAGCGATGTCATCGCTTCCATCACACGTCTGAATGAAGAGCTGGCTTGCGAGGGCGACATTATCATCATGTCAACACAAAAAACATGGCTGATCCAATTGCAAGAAGTGCAAGCTCTCCTGAAGCAAACCGACAGTTCACTGCTGCTCCTGCACATACCGGAACATCGACAACGGAAGGGATCAGTACTGATTGAACAGTTGATCAAAAATTGGCGACAGCGGGACATGCCACAGGAGAGCCATCTGGTAACATCCCAGTAAAGCAGCGAGGCTGAAAGTTTTATTGTCACATTTCATCATAGGCTGGCGTGTTTGAAGAGAGAAGGAGCAAGGAGAATGCAAGGAGTACATATGTTACTTGTAGAAGATGATGAGGTGTTGCGTGACGTTGTGGCACGCAACTTGCGGGCACGTAACTATGAAGTAAGCCTTGCGGGCACAGCCCAGCGAGCATTACAACTCCTTCAAGCCATCACATTTGATCTGATCTTTCTGGATATTGATCTACCCGATCTGACCGGATGGGATATTCTGCGCATCGCACAACAAAACGGTAGCCTTCATCCCCAAGAAAACGCGAATGGAGAACCATATCTACCTGTGGTCGTGCTTTCAGCAGTACGTGTCAGCCCGCGCCGCCTGGCAGAGTTTCATCCGATTGCATATCTGCCCAAGCCATTTCCAATGGATGCGTTGCTACGCCTGGCCGCCGAAGTCTCACAGCGCAAAGAAGCATCAACACCACCAATGGGATGACAAGCCGAAATTCATACCAGTTCACAAGGAGAAAGACTATGCTTGATCTACTGATCATCATCGTCACCATCGTCATGTTTGTGGCGTTTACCTTCTTCACAGAAGGATGCGAGCGTCTCTAGCAAACATTTTACTTGGAGTAGTTTGCTCTCTATAGAAAGTCAAAGGACGGAGCTATGAACACACCACTGGAATACATTCTGGTCGGGATCGTCACACTTGGTGTTCTGATTTATCTTCTCATCGCCCTCCTGGCACCCGAGAAATTTTAGTTGTTCTTTCATCATAAGCGAGGTAAAACATTATGCCTGTAACGCTGAATAGTGTCCTGCAGGTACTGATCTTCCTGGGCATTGTACTTTTATTGACCAAACCAGTCGGTCTCTACCTCTACAAGGTCTTTAATGGAGAACGTACCTGGCTCTCACCAGTCGTCGTGCCCGTTGAGCGCTTCTTTTATAAGCTCTCCGGTATCCGCGAGGAGGATGAGCAAAAGTGGACGGGCTATATCATCTCCATGCTGGTCTTCAGTCTGGTGGGAATGCTGCTCCTCTATCTGTTCGAGCGCACCCAGCAGTGGCAGGGATCATTCTTTAATCCGCAAGGACTGCCAAACGTAGAGCCACAACTGGCCTTCAATACCGCCGCAAGCTTTACGACCAATACTAACTGGCAGAGCTACACCGGTGAGCAGACAATGAGCTATCTGACACAGATGGCAGGCCTGGCATTTCATCAATTTGTTTCTGCAGCCGCTGGTATAGCACTGGCAGTGGCCGTGGTACGCGGATTAGCACGTCGCAGCGCACAATATCTGGGTAACTTCTGGATCGATCTGACCCGCTGCGTGCTCTATATACTACTGCCGATCTGTTTTGTCGGTGCACTCGTCTTCGTCTCGCAGGGCATGATCCAAAACTTCAGCCCTTATACGGTAGTACATACGCTAAACGGACAGGTACAGACCATTGCGCAGGGGCCGGTCGCCTCGATGGAGGTCATCAAAGATCTGGGGACGAATGGTGGCGGCTTCTTTAATGCAAATTCGGCTCATCCATTTGAGAATCCCAATGCCTTTACAGGATTGCTGATTATACTCTGTGAGATAACGCTGGGAGCTGGCCTGTTCTACATGTTTGGCAAATGGGTAGGCAACACGCGTCAGGGCTGGGTGCTCTGGGCAGTATCAGCAATCATCTTTTTAATCGGCACCGCAGTGATTATCCCTGCCGAACAGACAGGTAATCCAATCATGACCAATCTGGGCGTGAACCAACAGGTGAGCAGCACGCAGTCAGGTGGCAATATGGAAGGCAAAGAGGTACGCTACGGCATCACCCTTTCGGCGCTCCAGGAAGTTGCGACGACAGCAACCTCAACCGGCACCGTTATGAGTGCTCACGATAGCTACACACCACTTGGTGGACTGGTACTCATCACCAATATCGCGCTCGGCGAACTCATCTTTGGAGGTGTCGGCTCGGGACTGTATAGCATGCTCTACTTCGCGATCATTGCGGTCTTTATCGCTGGACTGATGGTTGGTCGAACACCGGAATATCTTGGCAAGAAGATAGAACGTAAGGAGATCATGATGGCCGCACTGGCCCTCTTGATATCACCGCTACTGGTCCTCACCTTCACGGCACTCGCGATGGGAGTTCCCCAGGGACTTTCGAGCATTGCCAATGCAGGTCCGCATGGATTGACGGAGGTGCTCTACGGATACACATCCGCCAACGGCAACAACGGCTCAGCCTTCGCAGGGCTGGCTGCCAATACAGGCTTCTACAACTGGTCGCTCGGTCTGGTCATGCTGATAGGTCGTTTTGCCGAAGTCATACCAGTGCTGGCCTTCGCAGGCTCTCTCGGCAGGAAGAGGGTGATACCAGCGGGCCTTGGAACCTTCCCGACCACCGGACCACTCTTTGTAGCGCTCTTGATGGGTGTCATCGTCATAGTGGGAGCACTCACCTACTTCCCGGCCTATGCACTGGGACCAATAGTAGAACACTTGCTTATGTACAGTGGTAAGACGTTCTAGTACCCATATTCGTTCAGAAATGAAGCTAGCGTTTCTGAACGCAAGGAAATATGACATGCAAACTGAGATAAAACCCCAGACTTTAGATGCCCAAACACCTAAAGAACGGAAAACACATCGCAAGGGAGAGATCTCGATCTTTGATCCAAAGATCATCCGTCGAGCCATCCCGGACTCATTTAAGAAACTGGACCCACGCGTACAGATCAAGAATCCGGTCATGTTCGTGGTGGAGATCGGTAGCGTCGTTACCACGATCGAGTTCATCCGCCTGCTGTTTGTTCAACCATCGGCAGCACTACCACAGACACAGTTAACGTACGAGCTCATCTTTGTGCTGGCGGTCGCCATCTGGCTCTGGTTTACCATCATCTTCGCCAACTTCGCTGAGGCGATGGCGGAGGGACGCGGCAAAGCACAGGCCGATACGCTCCGTAAGGCGCGGACAACGACCGTCGCCAGACGCTTGAAGGGGAAAAATCGTAATAGCGGAGTAGAAGAGATTGCAGCTCCCGATCTGCGCAAGGGCGATCTGGTCCTGGTAGAAGCCGGAGAAGTCATCCCTGGAGACGGCGAGGTCACGGAAGGTGTGGCCTCGATCGACGAGTCAGCCATCACAGGAGAATCGGCTCCCGTCATTCGCGAGAGCGGCGGCGACCGCAGTGCGGTGACTGGCGGGACACGCGTGCTCTCCGACTGGATCGTCATGAGCGTGACGGCCAATCCAGGCGAGACATTCATGGATCGCATGATCGCTCTGGTCGAGGGTGCCAAAAGGCAGAAGACGCCGAATGAGATCTCGCTCAACATTCTGATCGCCAGCCTGACCATCATCTTTGTGCTGGTCGTCGTCTCGCTGGAACCATTTGCCATCTACTCAGGACAGGCAGTCTCGATCACGACATTGATCGCTCTGCTCGTCTGCCTGATCCCGACCACGATCGGCGGATTGCTCTCGGCAATCGGTATCGCAGGTATGGATCGCATGGTGCAACGCAATGTCCTGGCGATGAGCGGACGGGCGGTTGAGGCCGCAGGCGACGTCGATGTGCTCCTGCTCGACAAGACTGGCACCATCACACTCGGTAATCGCATGGCAAGTCGTTTCGTTCCGGTCAGTGGCGTGGATGAGCGCGATGTGGCACAAGCTGCACTGCTCTCTAGCCTCTCCGACGAGACTCCTGAGGGTCGCTCGATTGTAGCCCTGGCAAAAGAACAT
Source organism: Dictyobacter sp. Z7_2 (assembly GCF_057551105.1). NCBI lineage: Bacteria > Bacillati > Chloroflexota > Ktedonobacteria > Ktedonobacterales > Dictyobacteraceae > Dictyobacter > Dictyobacter sp. Z7_2. The sequence continues at coordinate 4,225,373 of NZ_BAAJPE010000002.1, read as the reverse complement.
TATGGACTAACCGAAGAAAAACCAAACGGAAATACGACCTTTATCCCCTTCTCAGCCACCACCCGCATGAGTGGAGTTGATCTGGAAGAAAATGGTAGCGTGCATAGTGTACGTAAAGGCGCGGGCGACTCTATTAATAGTTATGTCGCAGAAAACGGCGGTACCAGTAGTGACGAATTGAAGGATATTGTCGAGAGTATTGCGCGAGCCGGCAGTACACCACTGGTGGTGGCTGAAGCAGACTCTGCGGCCAATAGCACAACGACGAAAGCACGTGTGCTGGGCGTAATTGAGCTGAAGGATATTGTGAAAAGCGGAATGCACGAACGTTTCGATCAGATGAGGCGCATGGGCATTCGCACGATTATGATCACCGGCGATAATCCGCTGACGGCCGCCGCAATTGCCAAAGAGGCAGGCGTCGACGATTTCCTGGCTCAGGCAACTCCTGAGAACAAAATGAAGCTCATCAAGGAACAGCAACTGGGCGGTCGGTTGGTGGCGATGACCGGTGACGGTACCAATGACGCCCCGGCACTGGCTCAGGCCGACGTAGGCGTGGCTATGAATACCGGTACGCAAGCGGCAAAGGAAGCGGCGAATATGGTCGATCTGGACTCCGATCCGACTAAATTGATCGAGGTCGTCGAGGTCGGCAAGCAGCTCTTGATCACACGCGGTGCCCTGACAACGTTCAGTATCTCTAACGATGTCGCCAAGTACTTCGCGATCATTCCAGCCGCCTTCTCGGTAACGTATCCGCAGCTGGGAGCATTGAACATCATGCACCTGGCCACGCCGCACAGCGCGGTACTCTCAGCAGTCATCTTTAATGCATTGATCATTATCGCTCTTATTCCGCTGGCACTACGCGGTATCAAATATCGCCCGATCGGAGCAGGTCCATTGCTACGGCGCAACCTGCTGATCTACGGGCTCGGTGGCATTATCGTTCCGTTCATCGGAATTAAGGTCATCGATATGATACTCCAGGTATTGCATCTGACATTATAAAAAGATCGGCAGCGGCAGCAGGTCAGTGTTCGCCTCAGTGCAATGGACATGACTTACTGCCAGCCGAGACTCCGTCAATGCGGAGCCTGACAACCATAGAGAGAATTTCATCATTCATCATACATACAATGACATCGCGAAGTGAGGAAGGAAGTTATGAGCACCATCACACCAGACGCTCCCGAAAAGGCGTCCCAGCAGGCTCCCAAGCGCTCATGGATACAAAGGTTCCCAAACACATATCTACGTCCAGCCATAGTCATGACCCTGATCCTGACTATCGTCACAGGTTTTCTTTATCCCGGCATCATCACCGGCATCGCGCAGGTAATCTTTCCCTATCAGGCCAACGGCAGCCTGATCAAAAATTCGAGCGGACAGGTGATCGGCTCAGAGTTGATCGGACAGTATTGGACCGCGCCTCAGTACTTCCATGGACGCCCCTCGGCAACCTTGAATACAAGCGGCACGCCAACACCCTATGAGGCCGATAATTCCAGCGCCTCCAACCTGGGTCCAACCAGTGCCACTCTGGTCAAGAGTGTCCAGCAGCGTACCATCGAGCTGAAAAAAGAGAATCCGGACGCGCCAGCAGGGCCAGTACCGGTCGATCTTGTCACAGCATCAGGTTCGGGACTGGACCCGGATATCTCGATCGCCGCAGCACTCTATCAAGCACCACGCATCGCAAAGGCACGCGGCTTGAGTCAGGATACGGTCATACAACTGATCAACAGCCATGAGACAGGACGCTTCCTGGGCATCTTCGGCGAGCCGTACATAAACGTCCTCGACCTGAATCTGGCCCTCGATGCTCAAAAGAGCTAACGCGGATACAAATTTTTAACACAGGACCGTGTATGCGGAGCCTCCCAGATAGAAAGCTCCACATACACGATCTACTTTATTTCATAGTGCTTCTCCAACTTCTAATTATATTATTCCAGCTTCTAATTACAAGAAACATTCTACTATCTTTATACATGCAGCAAAATACTTTATACTATGACAGATAAATATCAAAATTTAAATTTTCAGCTGGAAAGAATGACAAATGAGCAATATAGAGCCTTTATCGCAACGTATGTACTATCTCCGACAATTGTTACTTCGCAACCAGAATATCACACTCCCGATCGCATCTGTACGGGCCAGCGTCCCTTTACAAACAGTCTTCCAGCCACTGATGTTACTTAATGATCCTTTGCTCCTGCAAAAGGATGGGCAGGAAATCACGCAGCAAGATGAAGAAGATCTGTTTCAGGAGGACCAGCAACATAAAAAAGTTGTGGTCAACAATGGGATTGCGGCACTTGAGAAAAGTCCTCAGCGGCGGATGGTTGTACTGGGTGGCCCTGGAATGGGCAAAACAACGATGCTTAAGGACCTCTTACAGCAAGCCATCCACCACGCACAACAGGATGAGCAGGCTCCCCTGCCTATCTTTATCTCCTTGCCAGATCTGGCTCGCTCAGGACAGACACTTCAGGAGTACAGTAGCAAACTTGTGACAGAGCTCGGATTGGGGCAGGGATTTACATCAAGCCTGATGGCAGCTGTTGAGCAAGGACAGGCTTTTCTTTGTCTGGATAGTTTGGATGAAGTGTTACCGGCTCTACGCACAAACGTGATTACGATGCTTAATCGGGACGCGTTGCGTTATGGCGGAACCTGGATTATCGGTTCGCGCTTTACTGAATACAAGGGCGGACAATTTGCGCACAGTCAATTCGCCGAATGGGAATTGCAATTATTGGATGACCAGACACAAATCCAACTTGCACATCAAGTTCTCAGCGCGTTGCAGGCTATTTTGCATACCGAAACCGGGAACGTACCAGAACCATCCGCAAAGATTTTTATAGACATGTTAAAGAACGATACACAGACCAGAAGCTGGGTCCAGACCCCCTTACTGCTCAGTCTGGCTGCGGTCGTCTATGCACAGACAGGCAAGCTCCCGGCCAGACGTGTCCAACTCTACAACAAAGCCATCGAGACAATGCTAAGTATGCGCATCACAGAGCCAGCAGAGCGCCAGCAGTTACGTCAGCTGCTAGCCGAGCTTTCGCTTCAATTGTATCAAACGCACGGACGCAATTTCACGCTCCAGGAACTACAAACATTGGTGCCTCCACATATAGCGGAGCTAAGTTCGGAGGAGCAACAGACTCTACTGGCACAGCTGTTGGATAGCGGCATCTTCGAGACAGTAGCATATCAGACGTACGGTTTTAAGCATCAAACATTCCAGGAGTATCTGGCCGCCGTCGCGCTCGCCCAGCAGCTATGTAGCAAAGATGATACTCTCTATCAACGCAACTGGGAATTTATTTGGAGTAAGCATCTCTACAGTCGCTGGAACACAATCTTACGCCTGCTGGTTGGCGTGCTCACACATGATTATGGAGAACATGGTATCCACATCGTCGTGCGCTGGCTTACCCGACTGGCAAACGAACGAGAAGCAGCCGAAGGTGACATTGGGAATTTATGCCTCTTTCTCGCGCTCTACTCATTGCAAGAACTGAGTCCACACATATATCAAGCAGAATTGGCCGCCCTTGAGAGCAAACTGCTACATGCCTGGGCCAAAGAAAATGCAAAAAGCAGGAGTGGCAATCATTGGTATGAGCTCAGCGCAGTAGCAGCAGAATTGGAACTGTCCACTGTTCTGCCATTTTTTCAAACACTAGAAAGCCAGAACCAAACATGGTCTTACTATCCCAGATCAGGCAATACAACTATTCTTTTCTACTTACCATCATCATTACTCAAGGCCAGCTTTGAGGATCTCTCCCATATACGTCTTACCGAATGCTACCTGATTGAGACCTGGAACAATGATCAACAACTGCAAAAACTGCTCTCTTTTTACGCTGAGACGACCGAAGTTACATTACATACAGCGGTTATAGGTTTGCTCGGTTACATTCAGAGGCCAGCCGCACTTGAGTTCCTTGTAGCGCTCCTGGCAAAGCCAGACGAAAAATATGAAATACGTTTGGCTTTGCCAGGAGCGCTCAAACAACAGCAAGACCGTGTGCCATTAAGTATTTTTTACTCTCTCTATAAAGATAAAAGGTCAGCAATACGCGCTGTCGCTATCAGAGCGATTGGACAAAAAGAGACGTTCAAAAGAGCACAGAAGTTTTTACATACCGCATGTCAGCAGATTGACAGTGATTTAATCATTACAGCAGCAATAAATGCCTGCGCACAACGAAAAATCCTACCTCCTATTACTGCACTAACCAGAGCACTAATCATCTGGGATGATGAAGATCATGAGACGGAAGAAAGTATCAAATTCTTATTCACAGAGTATTATCAAACGATCCCAATCGAACCGTTTTTATCAATTTTATATGATAAAAACGAATATGTCTCTTTTTTAACGATAGAAGTATTAGATTTATTAAAAGAGCGTATTTCTAACAACATTTGGATAGATATCATGCTTCATTATTCACCTGGCGATACCCAGGCAGAAGTGGCAAAAATCTTAGAACGAAGAGGTTATACATACACGCCTGAAGTACTCTTTCAAATGCTCAATATTGAAGCGCTCACGCCGATTGCATTACGTAATATTACACGCTTGAAATTACAAATTCCAATTGATCACCTATTGGAGCTACTCAATCAGAATTTACCTGTTTATAATGAAGCACTTTTACTTGCACATTCAGCTGGAGAGGTGCCAGTTGAGCCAATCCTTCAGGCTCTCTATCGACCTGATATCCAAAAACAGCCTGCCACCTGCCACGCATTGATCTCTCTGCTACTCAAACAAAAAGTACAGCCACCACAGGATGCACTGCAAGCGATAGTGAATCAGGCTTCAACTTCCTGGCGACAACAAAAACCCTACTTTAAGTTGATTACTTTTTTAGTAACCAATGATTTCAAGCTTGACTGGCAGATAATTATTCGAGCCGCAATCTCTGATGCCAATGGAGGCGGAAAACTTCTACTGAGTACATTTCCACAATTCGAATCTTCCTATGCGATTACGACATTGTTGTATTCACTGGATGCTCAATTTGCCTCTACCAATAAAGATATATTTCCTCGTCTATTCCATCATTTATATGAACAAATCACACCAGAGCTACTCTTTAGTGCACTCAGCAATGCAGCATCAGATCAATACCTGGCCTGCTTTATCCTGGCCGTAGCAAGCAAATTTCCTGAGGATTTTATCTGCCAGTATCTAAAAAATGGCAACCAGAATGCAGACATAGCGACACTTTTTGTAGATCTATGCAACAAGCATAACATCATCTTGCCCCTGGACGTGTTACTGGCAGCGGATACCTGGATAAGCGATACTCGGATAACTTCGCTAAATCAAAAAGCACTTAAAGCAAGTGATGTACTTATGCAAGCGTTCTCTCTCTATCAAGATCGAGATCAAAAAACTGCATTGGAGTCATTCATCGCGCATTCAAAACATACATTCAGCGCTTTTTCCGTAAAAGCGCTAATGCATCTGATAGATGTACTACCAGACGCATTCCTACTAGAACTACTTTCTGATGCAGATCCTGCAAGAAGGCAGGGTGGTATCCAGATTGCCGCCGCATTCAAAGCACGTGCACCGCAGCAACAGTTACTGGAAATCTTACACGATCCCTCCGAGAATAGTGAGACCAGATATTATGTCTTTCAAACTTTGGCGAATTTAGGCGACTATATCTCACTCGATCCTCTGTTTGAGATGGCAACTGGTTCAAACCGTAACTTCCAAAATCAAGCATGGGAGGCGTTGCTCACTATAGTCAAACAAGCAAGCCAGGAAATTGTTCCAGCACGCGCATTCAGCCTCCTGGAGAGTTCAGATGAGACATTTGTGCAAGGAGCGCTACGATTGCTCGAAGCGATGATCGAGCGCGGGCAGGATCTGCCAAGTGCTCCTTTTCTCTCCTTGCTCAACAGCCAAGACGATACAACCTGCCAATATGCAGCAAGTTGCTTATGCAAAATGGGAGCAAAAGCCCCCATACAATCTATCTTACAGATCATAGAGACAGTCTCAGATGCGAGCAAAATGTCAATCATTTGGGGATTTCGGTATCTCAAGGAGCAAGCTCCGTGCGAATTCTTGCTCGATAACCTCGATAGCCATCGTGCAAGAACAGCACTTGAGACGTTAGCCAAAACTGCTCCACAAAACATAGTAGCGCTACCAAAGAAGTACCACACATTGGCATTTGTACGTCAAGAAATACAATCTTCGTTACAAACGATGCTTAAAGATAATCAAGATATTACACCGTATCTGCATATGACACAAGCAGCGCTTACTGATCAGGAGAGAGAAGTACGTCAAGCTGCATATGTGACAATGAGTATGGGTAGTCAATATTTCTCTCCAGAGCCCTTGTTACAAGCACTCATAGAAGAGGACAGGGAGATACAGCATATAGCACTACAAGCACTGACAGCCTTTGGCTCACATGCACCGGTTAAGGCACTATTACCTCTGGTCGGCGAGACGGAATTGGGACCCGAGGCACTGGAAACACTGTGGCAGACACATCCTGAGGTCATCCGCACGCTAGTACCGCAAGCCGAAGCAATGTTACGTCTTGAAGCTCCCCCAGCGCCCTTTGCGACACGATCCTACTATCGCATTGCAGAGACAGTTAAAATGATAGAAAAGGCCACACCAGCCGTTCTGGAAATGCTCACCAACTTCCTCAGTTATCCTCAATGGGATGTACAGAAGCAGGCAGCCAATGCGCTTGGCGCGATCAAACGCAATATTCCAGATACGAGCATTCGCGCATTAATGACATTACGTCGAACGTCGGAGAGACAATCTGTGCGCCAGGCCGCCGATAAGGCCCTGGGTGAAATTCTCTCGCTTGAACAAGGTATAGAAGGCGAGTAAATAGGGATGGCCCATGGCGACATGACTGACTTGCTATCTTGAGCAAATCTTGAGCGTTTGGCTTTTTCTCTATAGTATCTTTTGATCTATTTGTGCGTATGATTAACATAACATGAACGAAAAACCAGGCAGACAACAAAATCAGGAAGATGGTAGACCAAATCCCGAAGAGCTGCTCAGACGCTATAATTTAAGGGATCAGGATCTTCATCCATCAAGCGACAACACTCTACAGCCAGACAGCAAGGGTGAGTATCAGTCGTCTACGGTTGCCAACGATGACGAGATACAAGCTGAACATCATCATCGGCCAGGTGAACGAGGGCACTTGCGTATCTATCTGGGAGCCGTCGCCGGCTCAGGCAAGACCTATGCGATGCTAAACGAAGGGCATCGACGTAAAGCACGCAACACCGATGTCGTGGTCGGGTTTGTCGAAACGCATAAACGTGTCCAGACGGAGGCGCAACTCAAAGAGCTTGAGGTAATCCCGCGCAAGAGGATTCTCTATCGAGGAGTTACGTTGGAGGAGATGGATACCGAGGCCATCATTGCACGCCATCCCGAGCTGGTCCTGGTTGACGAACTGGCCCATACCAACGTGCCCGGCTCAAAACATAACAAGCGTTACCAGGATGTGCAGGAGCTACTGGACGCTGGTCTGGATGTCGTGACGACACTCAATATCCAGCATCTTGAAAGCTTGAACGATATGGTCGCCAGCATTACGGGTGTACGCGTACGCGAGACGCTGCCAGATCAGGTTCTCGATCAGGCGGATGAGATAGAGTTGATCGATATCTCACCAGTGGCGCTGCGACAACGCATGAAGCACGGCAATATTTATCCGCCCGAACGGATCGAACCGGCACTGAACAACTTCTTCCGTGAGGGAAATCTGACGGCGTTACGCGAATTGGCTCTGCGTAGAACCGCCGATAAGACCGAGTCCCAGCTTCAGCACTATATGGATGAGCATCATATCGACCAGCTCTGGCCCGCCAGCGAGCGTATCCTGGTCGGCTTTGACCATCGCACGCATTCACGACGCGTGATCCGCGACGCCTGGCGCCTGGCACGCGGACTCCATGCCGATCTGATCGCGGTCTATATCCAACCAGTTGGTTACCTCTCGTTTGCCAGCAAAATCATCGGCTTTCTCAAGTTTGGCAAGGGAGCTGCAAAACAGTATGCGGCCTCTCAGCAGCGCTTAGAAGAGCACGCGCTCCTGGCAGAAGACCTGGGAGCGGAAGTCATTCGACGTAGCAGCAGCAATATCGCCAGCACGCTGGTCGAGATAGCGAAAGAGCGTCAGGTGACACAGATTGTGCTCGGTCAGCCGACCCGCTCCCCATGGGAGGAATTTCTACGTGGTTCGGTGATTAATCGCCTCCTGCGCCTGAGCCAGGAGGTCGATATTCATCTGGTTCCACAAAACAGGAAAGTGGAACACTAGCCGGCGCTTTTCCGGCTAGCGGATCTCAATATTGAGCTGCAAAGAGACAGAAGACGTCTCTCGTACCTTCAGATACACCTCTGAGACCAATGCCTTGACATCCTCCGTGGTCGCACTGCCAAGGTTCTCAATATAGTTCGCGTTCTTCTCAGAAATGCGAGCCTGTCCAATCGTCTTTCCGGGCAAGCCAGCCTGTCTGATCAGCTTCGCCGCACTGCCCTCACCATCAGGGTCCATAAAGATCATGTCGGAGCGCAGCCCACTCGGGACGATCTGGCTATGGATCGCCTGATACGATGCCAGGCGCTTTGATAGCGTGTATGGATCTTCACGATGCAGCCGCAGTCCAAGGGAGAGGATGATCTCGGCTGGCTCAATCAAACCACGTTCATGAAAGACAATCTGACCATCCTGACCGATTTTACTCTCGTGCTCTTTGCGAAAACGACTCGAACGATATCCCAGATCAAGAAATTCTTTTGTGTAGCGGCGGCTCAGTGGGAGAATCGTGATGCCCTGCTCAACCCGGCAGCTACGCGTATCCAGCACATCGATCCACTCAAGGACTTCGCCCAGATCACGATTATGAGCGCCAGCATTACAGACCAGGCCGCCACCAAGCGTCCCCGGAATGCCACTGGCAAATTCGAGGCCAGCCCACTCCTGCACTACAAGCTCATGAATCAGCCGCGACCAACGAGCTCCGGCTTCTACTTCCAGCAGTGCCGTGCCGTCTTCTTGCTGATCGATCGTGTAGGAGCTGGTCTGCAACTGCGCCACGATTCCTCGCACGCCGTCTTCAGCAAAGATCATATTCGAATTCCCGCCCACGATCAGCAAAGGCCAGTCTTTCTCTACGCACAACCTTACGAGATTGATCAGATCTTTCCGCTGCTCCACAACGATCCAAACATCCGCAGGTCCACCAATCCCTAAAGAATTATGAAGTGCTAACGGCTCATGCTGGCGCATGTGATCTCCAAAAAATGGGGCAAGCTGCTCATAAGCAATCGTTGTTGGAAATAGCATCATTCTCCGTCCTTTCAAACCATTCTCTTTCCCCATACTCATTCGACACAACACGCGGCAAGGAATAGAGAGAATAGCATCTGCCCAATAAAACTCAATCTTCTTATGCACAAGTATAGTGGTTAAATGTCACATTACGATCAACAAGCCATTGTTATCCCTCACAATCACGTCACATCATTAACGAAATATATAAATTTTCTCTGCATGGTATACTTCCTACTATATGATGCTAAATTCAATAACAAGAGAAACAGATGAACACACATCTTCCCTATTCCATTCATCCAATAACAAACATTCCCACTCTAATAGCTGGCGGAGAAGATTCGTGGTTTGCAATTGGTAGTTTTTTGCATGATTGGTGGCACTACGCCGTCAACTATCGGCATCAGCTTATTGACACCCCACCCCTAAGCAGCGATGGCTCGATAGGGCGCCAGTGGGCAGCGTTTTGTGCGGCAATGGTTGAAGAACTATGTCAAAGAACCGCATTTCCTACTCCATCATGGGTATATCAGTCTGTTTATACTCTTGATCATCCCTGGCTACTATCCTCTGAACCTTCTCAGAGAGAATGGTTACTCACTACTTCACCTGCATCTTTTCAACGCCATAACGTCTTTGTGGGAGCAACCATACTCGATAACAAATATGAAATTCAGCCAGCCGCTCACGCGAAGCCTCGCTGGCAAATATGGTCTGACGAAGAACTCAAACACTATCAGAACCGCAATCACCTTTCGAAATCTTGAAACATGGCACAATTCCCTTTCGTTCGTAGACTGATGCTTCTTTCTCAAAGGCTGTGAAATTTTATTACATGGTCATAACAACCATAGAAAAAAAGGATTTTCGGCCTTTCTTCATTATTATCTTAAGTTTTCCATGTTCTTTAAACATCTTTTTTGCCCTGATGCATGATCATAAATTTTCTGCTAGCTATATCTCGTCACTTTGCGCGCGCGGGGCTGTGGTATATTTGAGATGAAGCAAATCTCGCACGCGAGCGGATCGTGATGTTCCCGACCAGATAGATATGACGAGCAACGAACAGGGTGACAGGATGCGCGACGATTAGATGCTGATGGTTTGGCTTCATAAATGTCCTGTTTGAAAAGGTGTAAATGATGCAGATACAAAGCTATGTCACGGAATTGCAGATACCAGGCTATGTCACGAATAAAAAATTGCGTGTTTGGGTTGAAAAGATGGTGGCGTTGTGCAAACCTGATCAGGTCCATTGGTGCGACGGCACACAGGAAGAATATGATCTTCTGTGTGAGCAGATGGTGGAGTCAGGCACCTTCATTCGACTCAATCCCGAGAAGCGTCCGAACAGCTTTCTGGTGCGCTCGGACCCCGGAGATGTCGCACGGGTCGAGGATCGGACTTTCATCTGCTCTCTGAGTAAGACGGATGCCGGCCCGATGAACAATTGGGTTCAGCCTAAGCAGATGAAGGAGACTCTCGTTGGTCTCTTCGATGGCTGTATGCGCGGAAGAACGCTCTATGTGATCCCCTTCAGCATGGGACCCCTCAATTCCCCGATCTCACAGATTGGCGTTCAGCTGACAGACTCTCCCTATGTGGCAACGAGTATGCGGATTATGACTCGGATGGGTCGCGCGATATACGATATCCTTGAGGATAACAGCGATTTCATCCCCTGTATGCACTCGGTCGGTATGCCGCTGGAATATGGGCAGCAGGATGTCTCATGGCCGTGCAATCCAGAGACTAAATACATCGTGCATTTCCCTGAGGAGCGAGCCATCTGGTCCTATGGTTCAGGCTACGGCGGCAACGCACTGCTGGGCAAGAAGTGTCTGGCACTCCGCATCGCGTCGGTACAGGCTCGCGATGAGGGCTGGTTGGCTGAGCATATGCTGATCCTGGGCGTCGAGAATCCGACTGGCGAGAAGACCTACGTTGCCGCCGCCTTCCCCAGCGCGTGTGGCAAGACAAATTTCGCTATGCTTGTCCCTCCCACCGAGTTCCAGGAGGAGGGGTGGAAGGTAACGACGGTCGGCGATGATATCGCCTGGATCAAGCCTGGATCAGATGGAAAGCTCTACGCGATTAATCCTGAAGCTGGCTTCTTCGGCGTCGCACCAGGTACCAGCGTACGCTCGAATCCGAATGCGATGGCCTCAATGCAAGCAAATGCGATCTTCACCAACGTCGCGCTGACCGATGACGGCGATGTCTGGTGGGAGGGCATGACAAAAACTCCTCCAGCCCACCTGATCGATTGGACCGGTCAGGATTGGACACCCGAGTGCGGTCGCAAGGCGGCACACGCCAATTCACGCTTCACAGCCCCATTGAGTCAGTGTCCGGTGCTTGATCCATCGGCCAGCGATCCACAAGGGGTCCCGATCTCAGCCTTTATCTTCGGCGGACGACGCTCGGATGGCGTTCCTCTGGTCTATCAATCGTTCAACTGGGCCTATGGCGTCTATTCCGCCGCCACAATGGGATCAGAGATGACTGCCGCCGCCGCCGGTAAGATCGGCGAGGTGCGCCGCGATCCATTTGCCATGCTGCCGTTCGCCGGCTATCATATGGCCGATTATTTCAATCATTGGCTGGATTTCGGACGCCAGTTGTCAAATCCTCCGCGCATCTTCAACGTGAACTGGTTCCGGCGTGACGCCGATGGCAATTTCCTCTGGCCTGGCTTCGGCGACAACATGCGCGTCCTGAAGTGGATCGTCGAGCGAGCACAGGGCAAAGCCGTCAGCATCGAGAGCCCCATCGGCTGGATGCCTCGCTATGAGGATCTGGATTGGCGCGGACTCTCAGATTTCACACGCGAGCATTTCAATGATCTGATGTCCGTTGATCGCAATCTGTGGCGACAGGAACTCCTCTCGCACGAAGAGCTGTTTGTGAAGCTGTATGACCGCTTGCCAAAAGAGATGGTGTTTATTCGCGAGCTGATTCTGTCGAGTCTCTGGCGCTCTCCCGAGCATTGGGATCAGTCAGCCCGATAATCGCATGTGAGCGTGCAATGCTGTGAAGAGAGACACACAAAACTCTTCTGCCCACGGCGTCAACGCTCACCGACGTAGCGGCGCGGCTCCGCCGTGCTGTCTGTAACTCGTATGATTCGGCCTGGGAGCGTCTCGCAATGGAACGCTATGGGCAACGTGGTCGTACGAGTCACAGACAGCACGGCGGAGCCGCGCCGCTACTACTCTGCCAAAGATCATCACGCCTCTGTCTCAGAGGAGATATGTTCCCAAAACAGATCCGTGAAGTCGTCGGGGTGAGACGCCCACCGACGTAGCGGCGCGGCTCCGCCGTGCTGTCACTTCCCGCACGACACCGTCCCACGTGCCGATGGAAGCAACGCCAACAAGACGCTCCACGGTGGGAAGATTGTGCAATGGAACCTCATGAGGAGCATGGTCGTACGAGTCACAGACAGCACGGCGGAGCCGCGCCGCTACGTCGGTGGGCGTCTCACCCCACGGCTTCACGGATCTGTTCTGGAGACACATCTCCCATACAATAGAGACGTATGGCCTTTGACTTTTAATCTTCCAGGGGCATGAGTGTATCTGTGAGCTTTACTGTGCTTGAAGGCGTAGTATTACTGATATCAATATATGAAGGCACATAGTTGATAGAGTAATAGGAGCCAATGGCGTATGAGCAATAATATCTGGTATTGTAAACATTGCGGGGCAGCCAGTTCACCGGAGCAAACAACCTGTTTTGCTTGTGGTCAAGCAGATACAGAAATAGCGGAACAGCTAATTTTACTCAATGAGCGGTATCTGCTACAAGAGCGGATTGGTGTTGGCGGCTTTGGTTGTGTGTATCATGCTCTCGACATGCAAGCAGATAAACGTTCAGTGGCGATCAAGCAGATCAACTTGCGCGACCTGACCCCTCAGCAGATCATTGAGGCGATGGATACTTTTAACCGCGAGGTTCAACTTCTCAGCGATCTTACACATCCGCAGCTGCCTCGCATCTACGAGCATTTTACCGATCCCGAACACTGGTATCTGGTGATGAGCTTTATCGATGGGGGTACGCTCGAACACTTACTTGAGCAACAGCCTCCATCCTCGCTGTTAGCAGTCCAAAATGGGGCACCTGTCTTGCTCCCACTGTCCGAGATCTTAAATCTGGCGCTGCAACTGTGCACGGTACTGGAGTATTTGCATACGCGCACCCCTCCAGTCATCTTTCGAGACCTCAAGCCCTCCAACATTATGTATACAACAAAGCCAAAGCGGACGTACATGCTGATCGATTTCGGTATCGCGCGCCACTTCAAGCCGGGACAGCAGAAAGATACGATCCCCTTTGGATCTCCCGGTTACGCGGCTCCCGAACAGTATGGTAAAGCTCAGACGACTCCGCAAGCGGATATCTATAGCCTGGGAGCACTCCTGTATTATCTGATCAGTGGTCATGATCCAATGGAAGATCCATTCCATTTTCTCGCATGGTCAGACAAGAGCTCAACGGAACTACGCTCCCTTGAAGCACTGGTCAGCCGCATGGTAGCCCTCGATGCCAGCCAGCGTCCCACCAGTATGAGCGATGTGCAGGCGGAGCTTGAGCTGATCAGTAAGCCTGCTTCCCAACAAGTAATCTGGTCTGCGCCGCAGGGACAAACGCCACCAAACTCCTGGCCGAAGCACGTCAGCTATGGAAACGCTGGTCCGGCGGTACAACCCCAATCTTCTGCCCGACGCACGTTTCTGAGTATGAGTCTCGCCGCAGGGAGCATACTCGCTGTAGGAGGACTATGCGTTGCGGCCTATGAGACTATTCCTCATTCTATACATATTAATCCATATTTCAAGACATATGGATCGCAGGCAAATCTTAAATCTTCTTTTCGTACTTTACCTGCGATGATTGTGGCAAATGGATCACTCCTGATTCAATGTTTCATTATTGAAACGAATACGTCTGCGGCTAATTCCATTAACGTGAACTTTATTGATACAGGCACAGGAAAAAAGCAGAGAGATACACACACGTTTTCATTGCAGACAAACAGATCAATACTCATACCTGCTCCAGATGGTAAAACATTACTGATCGTCGATCAGGATGGTTTTACGTTGCTGTTCAATGTCGCCAATGGCACTGCTCAAAAACTCAAGATCCAACCTTTTACCATCATGGACCAGATAGACTGGTCTCCTGATAGTTCCCATTTTGCCACGTATACCGTAAATGGGGGCATGGTCACAGTCTGGTCCTGCCTTGATGGTAATTTGATAAGTACCATCACAATAGACAACGCCGAAATAACATCATTGGTATGGTCCCCGGACAGTTCGAGTCTGGCTATCGGAGACAACCAGGGAAACATCCACATAGCTGATCCTGTTACCAGTATTGAGCGTATCACCGTTTCTAACCAGGCACAATTCAAAGAAACGGCATCGGATAAGGTCCTTTCTGGTAGCTATAGCAGTGCGCTGGCCTGGTCTAAGAAAGGAATATTAGTTTCTAGCGATATCTTTAATCGCTTCTTTTTCTGGAATATTATGGCAGAAAATACTTCAGTACACATAACATATGCAGGCGTGGTTACTCTCGCGAAGGAGTATTATACAAATTCAATAGTGCAAATACACTGGTCACCGGATGAACGGTATCTGGCTACAATGGACGCCAGTGCTTCGACGGTATACGTCTATGATGTACGGGAAAAGAAAATTATCTATCAACACCACGCTTACCATAACGCGATAGCATGGCAACCGTCCTCCTCCAGCAATTATCAGTTAATCATCGCCAGCCAGAAAACGGCTACGCCAGTTGGTTCCTATTCTACGTCACCACCTTCAACACAATTCCTGTTCCAAAGGTGGAGTCCGCCATAATATCGATGTTTTGCTGGCCGGCAACAATTAACCGATAACTGCTCAGCTTCGGACGCTACTGTTGCCAGGGCGTGGGCAATTGGCTTGTGCCTAACAGGCGAAAGGTAGCTTTGACCGAGCCAAATTGCAACTCATCTCCGCTGTGGAGCATCTCCAATTGATGTGGTTCCAGTGCAACGTCACCTAGCTGCGTCTTATTTTGACTCTTGAGATCTTCGATGTAGAAATGGTCTCCCTTCATGCGAATACGGGCATGCTTGCGCGAGACTTTGCGTACGTTGTCGAATGGGGTGAGATCGATTTCGGGCATAATCTTGCGATGGGGATCGGAGCGTCCGATAATGCTTTCTTGCTCGCTGATCGCGAGGCTGTGGATGACCTGATCTTCCGTTTCGATATCCAGAAAGGCGTAAATCTTAGCGCTCTCCTGCGTCAAGGGCTCTACGCTAAGCGTCTGCTCGTGGACATGCTTCTCAGCATCAGGTCTGGACTTGCGAAAGGTGAACGAGTCCCGCTCTATCAGTTGATCGATGCTGAGCTTGGAGCGGAGCAGTGTTACTTCCCCTTCTTTCATCCCATGGTCAATGTTCAGTCTGGGCCGGAGCAAACTCATTTCGCCCTCTCGCATGCCCGGATCAACGTAAGTTATCGGCCGGTGGATAGTCATCTCTTCTTCGTTAGCTTTTTGCTCGGCGGCGGCCTGTGCAGGTTGAGGCGTCGCTGGCATGGCGCGTTGTAACGGATGGGAGGCGTCGAGCTCTGGCAGCGATGAAAGCACTTTGCCGTTACGCACAAATAGTCTGCGCCAACTGGATGGGTCGAGCGGAAGAAGCGAGTGACGCTGCCGTCGCGCAGCGTCGATCGAGTTGGCGCGGACATCTGTGTCGATGCCACTCGCCTTGCTGATCTGCTCGATGCGTTCCGCGCCGAAGTTGATTGGCGCTGCCTGACTGTACTCCTTGGCGCTGACCTGAAGCCAGGCATGGGTGTCCTCCCGGATGCTGTCGGCGAGTCGACGAATGGCGTCGGTCGCCGAAGTACCTGCGTCCCGCGCACGCCAATACTCAAGGACGCGAGCGCTATGTCCAATCATGCCAGCCATCGCGCCACCACTGGTCAGAAAGTGACCATTGCCAAAGGAATCTCCTGCGACGACGCCGTTGACGGCGACCAGCGGATCGGGTCCGACGCGCTCAACCAGACTAAACAAGGTGGGTCCATAGATCATCTGGACCTTCATGAGGTCTCGCGCCGGAATCTCAAGGATACTGGCGGCCTGCTCGATGTAGTAGTTGTAGATCAGATGTTGGTAGGAGGCGAAAAACTCGGGCGATCCGGTATCTGTCCCTTCGGGCAGAAGTCCCTCCGCAATGGGGTCGAAGGTTTTGAAGTCGGGCACCTGAACCAGGACCCAGCCTACCTCTGGATCATTTTCATGACCAACGGCGATCTGTCTCACCCAGTATTCTTTGCCATCTTGATCAAACTCGGAGGAGATACGTCTCCGTAGGCGACCACCTACAAGCACCTCAAGCAGACCAGCCAGGAAGTCTGCTTGCGCGACAACCTCTCCGCGTCCATCTGCATGATCAACTTTGACATCCTGTTGCTCAAAGCCCAGGCGTCTCGCGTCAGAGCTGTTGAATCCCTGAGCAACCATGAACAATTCGGGAACGCCGATCTCAATCATCTCGCTGTTGGGCTCCCGCACACGGACAAATTGTCCTTTGAAGTCGAACTCCTGGAGGGACTCGATGCGAATCAGCTTGCGACCATCAGGACAATCAACAAGGCCCTCGCCCTTCGTCGGGACCACACGATGATGCGTGAATAGTTGAACGCGGGGCTGCTGATGATTTTCGAGATCTTGCTGCTCCATCCGCTCCAGATAACGGCGCAACAGTTTCTGGATGGAGGCGGCTTCCGCCTGGAAGGTCGATGGGCCATCGAGGACATCAACAATCGAGGTGCGAATCTTACGCGGATCAGGGCTTTCCGGTGGTTTCGGTGGATTCAATAAGGTGATCACGCGGTTCGGTAGGCCATCGCGCCAACGATCATCAATGAATTCAACATCGTGTATGGTGCCCACAATATGCTGGTCTGTATCATAGCCATCAATGATCTCGTCGGCAACGATATCGCCGGCGGTTGTCTGTGGAGTATAGAAACATTCAGCCAGGCGAAATATCTGTCCATTGCCACGGCGGGGGAGTCGTGCCTCCCCATAGCGCTCAAGCATCATCTGATCGATCAGCCCGAGTTGATGGTATAAGTCTTCGCGAATGTTCCAGTGTACACCGAGAAAAGGATCGCCACGCATCTCCACACCTACCGCCTGACGACCCATGGCTATCGTCCACAACATAGCCATCATGTTTGTACCGCCCATGCCTAATGCCAGAAAGTCTGGAGCGACGATTGCTCCATCTACAGCATCCATATATCCTGCCTCCTGATAAAAGTCGCCTTAGAGATCGCTGAAAGAGATCATCAGATTTTATTCACTATAAAAACGTTATGGAGCGCATTTTTTATTGGTCCAGAAAGAGAGGTAATTCACCATTAATCAGGGATCGTATATTTACCCGCAAAGCTGCCTAGCTTCAACATCTTCATAAGCCCAACAAGATGAGATTGCATCTTTCAAGCAAGGATCAAGCATAAATTATTCGGAAGCCGTTGACAGTGCTAGCTATCTCTGCTATTCTGGCGACGCCGCTATGACATATAGATGCTTTCGAATGAGGAGCAGTTCCAATGACACAGGGACCAACGCACGCTATCAACGTCTTTTATGTGTATGCACATAGGGACGAAAAGCTACGTAACGCGCTCGTGGAACATTTGAGTACCTTACGTCGACAGGGCTATATCAATGAGTGGCACGATCGTCACATCCTGGCGGGCACAGACTGGTCGCAGGAGATTGACACTCATCTCACCTCGGCCTCATTAATTCTCCTCTTAATCAGCTCCAGCTTCATGGCCTCGGATTACTGCTACGGAAGCGAGATGCGGCAAGCATTGAAGCAACATGAGTCCGGACAGGCACGCGTCATCCCCATCATCCTGCGCCCCACCGATCTGAGTGGCACTCCATTTGCCAGGCTCCATTTTTTGCCAATAGATGGGAAAGCAGTTACAACCTGGAAAAATCGGGATGAGGCTTTGCTCGATGTCGCTAACGGTATTCGCTCCGTCATCATGGATCTCACATCCGCTCCCGCCACGCCTGCACATCCGCAGAATCAGCCATCGCTACAAGCGCAATGGAACCTTCCCTATCCACGCAACCAACTCTTTACTGGCCGCCAATATACCCTCGACCTGCTGGCAGAAAGGTTCCACAGCAACAAAGCAGCTAACAAAGCACAAACACAGGCGCTTAGCGGGTTAGGAGGCGTCGGCAAAACGCAGACGGCGCTAGAATATGCCTACAGTTTTCGGGATCACTATCAGAATATTTTCTGGGTCAGAGCCGACACACGTGAGAATCTGATTCAGGATTATGTCACCATCGCACGGCTTGTGAAGTTGCCTGAGCAGCATCAATCGGATCAGTTGCTGATTGTGGCAGCGGTGAAACAATGGCTGAGCACTCATCAGCGATGGCTGTTGATCCTGGATAATGTCGATAATCTAGCGATGGTCAGAAATTTCTTACCAGAGATCCATAGCAGTCACATCCTGCTCACGACGCGTGCCGTGGCAGTGGGACGTCTCGCTCAGCGCATTGAGCTCAAGCAGATGAAACATGCAGAGGGCATCCTCTTTCTGCTGCGCCGCGTCGGTATGCTGGAAGCCGACGCAGCACTCGACAACGTAGCTGTGAGCGATCAAGCCAACGCCTTAAACATCGTCCAGGCGATGGATGGTCTTCCTCTGGCCCTGGATCAGGCCGGAGCCTATATCGAGGAGACTGGATGTGGCCTGGCAGGATATTTTGTCCGCTACCAGCAACGACGCCTGGATCTGCTCAAAACACGTGGAGGATATCCATCGGATCATCCAGAGCCAGTCGCCGCCACCTGGTCCCTCTCGTTCGAGAAGGTAGAAAATGCCAATCCGGCGGCAGCCGATCTGCTCCGCTTTTGTGCCTTTCTGGCTCCCGATGCCATCCCCGAGGAGCTGATCACAGAGGGAGCCATGGAACTTACTTCGGCGTTACAAGCGCTCGCCACCGAACCATATCTCCTGGATACAGCCATCAAAGAGCTCTTTCGTTACTCACTCATCCAACGCGAGCCCGAACAAAAAACCCTGAGCCTGCATCGGCTCGTCCAGGTGGTAATCAAAGATGCCATGAGCGAGGATGTATGGCGTGAGTGGGCGGAACGAAGCGTACGAGCACTCAATCGAGCGTTTCCAGAGGTCAGGTTTGAGTCATGGGATCAGTGCCGACGCTTGCTAACTCACGCTCAGATGGGCGCGGATTTGATTGCGCAATGGAGCATGGAGCAGGCCTATGCTGCACGCTTGCTCTTCAAGATAGGTTCCTTTGTGCGTGCTCAGGGTCAATACATTGAGGCCGAACCGCTACTACAACGCTCATTTTCGATAGAAGAAAAGCGCCTCGGTTCTGAACATCCTGCCATCCTGACCGCCCTCAACAATCTGGCATTTTTCTATTTGCAGAGCCCGAATAAGGACGCTCACATCAAGGCCGGGCCGCTCATCCAGCGAGCACTCTCTATCAGCGAGCGGGCTTATGGTTCTGACCATCCTGAAACAGCAACTGCCCTCCATAGTCTGGCACAATTCTATTGGAAACAGGGCCAGTATACAAAGACTGAAACACTTCTCCAACGCGTCCTGACCATCAACGAGCAAGCACTTAGCTCTGACCATCCAATCCTGGCTAATAGCATCCATGCTCTGGCGGCACTCTATCGGGAACAGGGCAGATTTGTTGAAGCCGAACCCCTCTTTCTTCGCGCCCTGACAATAAAAGAAAAAAATCTGGGATCAGAGCATCCTGATATGGCTTCGTTCCTCAACAATCTGGCACAACTCTACGGAGATCAGGGCAGATTTGTTGAAGCCGAAACACTCCTGCAACGCGCCTTGAAGATTTCTGAGCTCGCCTTTGGGTCTGATCATCCATTCACGGCCACAATCATTACTTACCAGGCCACCCTGCATCAGGCACAGGGCAAGAGTGAGCTGGCCGAAGCTCTTTATCAACGTGCCTTGAGGATCAACGAGCAAACACTTGGGCCGAATCATCCCGAGCTGGCATGGCCCCTCGATGACCTGGCACACCTCTATCAGACCCAGGGGAAATATACCGAAGCCGAGCCGCTCTTTCTCCGTTCCCTGACTATCAGAAAGCAAATGTTAGGGACTGAACATCCTTACACCGCTCTAACCCTCAAAAAGCTGGCAGATTTCTATCAGATACAGAGTAGATTTGCAGAGGCCGAGCCGCTCTATCAACGCTCCCTGACAATACAGGAGCAAAATTCAGGACCTGAGCAGCCGTCGATTGTGGATACCTTAAAGAATTACGCTATGCTTTTGCGTCAGTTGCAACGCGAGGAGGAAGCCGCACAGCTTGAAGCACGTGTCACAGCAATACGGACCATCATGGCTCAAGGCAAAACATAATTGCTATTTTTTAGTTATGTTATCCCCTTTATCCTCACCCGGCTTTGGGGTCTCAGGGATTTTGTAAGGTGATCCCGTCTCTTTGAGTTCTTTCTCCAACTGTTTATTGAGGATGACTTTTTCTATATAATCGTTGGCTCCGTCATCTTTTTTCTCCCGATCTTTGTTGTCGGACATACCTCAAGTCCTTTCATGATTTGTAAAAGGCAATCTATGTTCTCCCAGGAAAAAAATGGCACCACGCGGAAAGGAGTCTGATCAGACCACTGGTTGACTCCATAAGCCACAAGAATGAAGTACTCGGCAAGTGCCTGCTGCTCTTGAGGACTCAAGGCGAAAAAGTTTTGGACGAGTTTGGTGGCAAGATCATCAATGAGAACGACAATCCGAGGATTTTGGATAATGGAATGCGCAATATATTGGAGTTTCCCTGATGGCCCCTCGCAAAATGTGACTAGATCAGGATTGGGAAAGGCGTGCCGTCCAAGCCACGTATGAGTCGCTTGTTCCACACGTTCGGTCCATGTGTTTGTCATACCCCGTCTGGCTGTGCAATAGCTGACATTCATAAAGCGAGTAAGCTGCGCAACTCCATCCAGGGAAAAAGGTTGTACGATGGCTGCCTCGATGTGTCGGGGATCAAAAACGATAATCTGCATGAGAAAATCATATTTTATCTCTCCCATAGCGTCCTTGAATGTGCGCACTTCGGGCAATGCCTCAAAATCGCTGATGCCACGCAAGGTCTGCTGTTGCTCAGGGGAGAGATTTATCTTGAAATATTCGCAGTATAGTTGGATTAGCGTCCGCTGATCATGATCGGCAAGTGGTCCGTCAATGTCGAGCATCACATCTATCATCATTCCTCCTCCCCACATCACACAAAGCTGATCAGGCATCTAAAACCACACTATAACATAGTATAATATTTCAACGAGAAAAAGAAATGATGACCCTTTCGCTTCAGGCACACAAGCCACATTGAATCCAACGTATTTTATTGAAATGAAACCTGAGAATCTGAAAGTCCTTTCATTTTATACTCAGCACAAGATCTCTGTTTTGGGCACGATAGTGATCCTCAAATTGAGCTTATCCCGGTATTTTGTCTCTCCCACAAAAAGACTACCTGGCTATATGCCAGCACGATAACATATTATAGACAGCAAACAGAACACTTTTTGAAGCGACTGAAGGTATTTTCAGTCGCGACGCTCACGCGTTTCTTCTTTTATATTCGTTTTCTGCTCAACAATTCAAATTGCAAAGTACCATTTCTGTGGGAGGATCGATTTTATAGGAGCAATTCTGAGAGTTACGTATTAGATACAAAACAAAGAGGGTCAAATAGAGTACCAGAGAGACCCACATTCAATAATAAAGGTGAGATAGATATGTGGTAGTGCCCCACTAAGATGGAAAAGGTCAACTGTGGCCCGTTTAAAGCGGGCCACAGTTGGATGGGCGAGGTAATTACAACTTGATGGCGTTGATGGCATGTCCGTTGACAATGGCTTCGCCTTTGTGGACGCGTGCGAAGGATTTAATATCGGTGGCGTTGAATGCCAGTGCTTGTTCGTTTTTACCGTTGCTGAAATCGATCAAGAGAGTGTTATGTTCCTGGACGAGGAGCGTCTGCACGACGCGGTCGTCTTCGGCGAGTTCGATGGTCGGCAGGCCGGTGCTGGCGCGGCTCTTGGGCGCAAATTGACTGATCGGGACGCGCTTCCCCCAGCCGCTGGCTGTGAGGACGAATAAGCTGGTAACTGCGAAGAGGTTATCTTCTGAGAGTTCGTCGATGGCTTCGGCTGGATCGCTGTCGAGATACGATGCGCTAACGACGACGCCACCTTTTGTCAGGGCGATGGCGGCGACACCTTGTCCACTGCGTCCCTGGCTGCGGAGTTGATCGTCGCTGAAGCGGAGCGTCTGACCGTTGTCGGTGGAGACGATATACTCACCGTGGCCCAGCGAGATGAGCGCGGTTGCGACGCGATCGCCGTCGGAGAGTTTCATATCCTGGACGCCATCGACATCGGCCGCCTTGTATTCGCTCAGCGGGGATTTCTTGACTTTGCCATAGCTGCTAAATGTAACCAGATAACGATCCTCGTCGTAGACGTCAACGGGCAGGATGGTGACAACTTCTTCGCCTGGCGTTAACTCCAGCAGTTCGAAGAGCGCTTCACCCCTGCTCGAACGCGTCCCAGCTGGTACACGATGCGTGGCAAGCTGGCAGACACGTCCGGTTGAGCAGATGCAGAGCAGATAATCCTGCGTCGTGGTCGATACGACCTGACGCAATTGCTCATCTCCACGCACTGGCGTGTAGACCAATGGTGCTTTCTTGCTCTTCTTGAACGTCTCGTCGGGGAGCGCTTTCAGGGCCTGATTGCGGGTCAGGGCGATCAGCATGGGCTCACGCTCATGTAAGCTTTCTACATGAGCAACTGGATTGAGAATATGATTCCCATGTTCGATCACCGTGCGACGCTCGTCGCCAAATTGTTTGATCAATTGCTGCATCTCTTTTTTCAGTGCAGTGATCAATACTTTGCGATCTCCCAGCAGATGCTCCAGTTCGGCGATACGGGCGAGCAGATCTTCTTGCTCTTTGGCATATTTCCCGGCGTCCAGACGCGTCACCTGAGCCAGCGTCATCGAGGAGATGACATCCGACTGGATGGTCGTGAGCTGGTAACGCGCTTCGATCTCGCGACGCGCTGAGGCTCGATCTTCGGCCTGCTGGAAAATCTTCACAATCTCATCGGCATGCTCAGCACCAATCACCAATCCTTGCACGACATGCAGACGTTCCTGAGCCTTGCGCAGATCATATTGCGCACGACGAGTCAACACGTCGATCTGATGATTGTTCCAGTAGTTTAAAAGCTCTAAGACTCCTACCTGCTTGGGCTGGCGTCCAGGCTGCATCGATTCGCCAAACAAAAAGACCATCTGGAAGGAGAGCGCGATCTGGAGATCGGTGTCTTTGTAAAGCTGTGTGAGCGCCTGAGCAGCATCAGCATCCTTGCGCAACTCAAGCACGATACGTGTACCCTTTTCTGTATCGCTTTCGTCACGCATATCGACGATCATGCCTTCAACTTTCCGTGCATTGATGGCTTTGACGATCGATGCTTTGACTTTATCGCGTCCAATCGGCGGAATCTGCGTGACAACCAGGGCACGACTACGCGGCGTCTCTTCCAGACGCACATCGGCACGCACAAAGATACGTCCCTTGCCGGTCGTAAAATAATCCCGGATGCCTTCGGTGCCCACAATGCGACCACCCTGCGGAAAATCTGGTCCGGGGATGTATTCCAGGATCTGATCAACCGTCATAGCGGGCCGATCGAGCAGGGCGATGCAGGCACGCATGACTTCACCAAGGTTGTGCGGCGGGATGTTGGTGGACATGCCTACTGCGATGCCGCTCGATGGATTGACAATCGGCGGGATGCGTCCCGGTAGATAATCCGGCTCCAGCACTCTGGGATCTTGCTTATAGGTTGGCTGCAACGGCACTGTCTCACGCTCGATGTCTGCCATCAGCGCTTCGGCGATCGGCGAGAGACGCATCTCGGTGTAGCGATAAGCGGCCGGCGCATCACCATCTTCGCTCCCCATATTGCCCTGGCCTTCGATCAAGGGATAGCGCAACGTAAAGGGCTGAGCCATACGTGCGGCCGCATCGTAGACCGAGGCATCACCATGCGGATGATAGTTGCCGAGGATATATCCCACCACCTCGGCGCTCTTGACAGTCGTGCGCGAGGAGAGATAACGAGCCTCAAGCATGCCTGCCAGGATACGCCGTTGCACTGGCTTGAGACCATCACGAGCATCAGGAAGTGCGCGGTCGGTCACGACTGAGAGTCCATATGTCGCAAAGGCCTGCGACAGAATTACGGAAAAATCCTCGCGAATAATGCCAACTTCTGAATTATCTGTTTCTGTGATATTACGAGCCATGTCTTTTTACACGTCCAGTTCCTTGATTTTGCGGGAATGCTCAGCCAGGAAGCTACGCCTGCGCTCCGCATTTTTATCTTCCATCAGTTCCGCAACCAGCTTGGCCGCCAGTACGCCATCCTCCATGGTCACACGTTTGAGCATACGGCGAGCGGGGTCCAGGGTCGTATCACGCAACTCTTTGGGATTCATCTCACCCAGACCTTTGAAGCGCTTATACTCTAATCCCTGCGCATCTGGATGGACTTTAATAAATTGCAGACGTGCATCATCATCCAATAGCCACTGCACTTTGCCCTTATACTTCACCGAATACAGAGGCGGGCAGGCGATATAGACATGTCCCTGCTCAATCAGGTCACTAAATTCTTGATGGAATAATGTCAATAATAAACATTGAATATGCAGACCGTCGACATCAGCATCGGTGGCAATAATCACGCGACTGAATTTGAGATGACTGATATCAAAAAAATCACGTGTCCCGGTCCCTAACACGTTGATAATGGTTCTGATCTCTTCGTTCTCAACTATGCTCTTGAGATCAGCCTTGGCTACGTTGAGCGGCTTCCCTTTGAGCTTCAAGACCGCCTGAAACTCGGAGAAGCGTCCCTGACCGGCACTGCCGCCGGCCGAGTCTCCCTCAACGATGAAGAGCTCCGCTCGCGATGGGTCTGAGGTGTTGCAGCGCAAAAATTTCTTCGATAACGTGGTATCGATCAGTTCGCCATTTTTCTTGGTACCAGCGCGTGCCAGTTCTTCGACCAGTTGAGCTTCATTACGAGCCTTCTGCATCTGCTGGATCTTCTTCAACCAGTCCTTGCCGACACTGGCGTTGTTCTCCATCCAGTCTTTGAGACCCTCATCGACGACCGAGCGCACAAGTCCTTCAACCGGAGCATTATTCAAGCGATCTTTGGTCTGGCCCTGAAATTGCGGATTGGTGAGCTTGACCGAGATTACGACGTTCAGACCCTGCTGAATTACTTCTGGTCGGAAACCATCACGCTCACGATTCTTGATCACATTCCATTTAAGTGCATAATCATTGATAACTTTTGTTAGAGCCGCCTTGAAACCGGTCTCATGCACACCACCATCACGCGTACGAACAGCATTGGCATAACTGTACATCGAAATTTTATAGCCAGTCGTAGGTTGCAGCGCAACCTCAACTCGGACATCATCTTTATCTTTTGAGATGCTAATCACATTTTTAAATAATGGAGTACTCGTCGTTGTGGCCAGATCACGCACATAATCGGGTAAGCCATCACGCGAATAAAACGTACGCTCTACCGGCTCATTGCTCACATCGTCCCAGGCATTCAGATGGAAGGTGACGCCACGATTGAGATAGGTGGATGCCTTGAGACGACTCTCCAATGATTCAAGAGAATAATAAACATCAGGATCAAAAATAGTATTATCATAGATCCAGCGCAATTGCGTCCCATGGAGCCTGGGATCACAGGGCGTAATTTGATGTGGTAAGGCTACTCCACGACTAAACGTCTGCATAAATTGTTGACCATCTTTCCAGATGATCAATTCGAGTTTCTCGGAGAGCGCATTGATGACGGTCGAACCAACGCCGTGGAGCCCGCCAGCGGTTTTATACGCTCCTTCGGCGAACTTGCCACCAGAGTGCGGCACGGTCAAGATCACGGTCGCCGCCGGAAGGTACTCACCCTGATACAACATGGGATCAAAAGGCATACCACGCCCTTCGTCACGAACCGTGACCCATCCTGCCTCATCGATCTGCACCCAGATATTTTTGCCGTAGCCAGCGACCGCCTCATCCACGGCATTGTCCAGCGCCTCCCAGATCAGATGGATCAGGCCGGACATGGAGGTCGAACCTATGTACATTCCTGGACGATGTCGGATGGCTGCTATGCCCTCAAGGACCTGGATATCTGCGGACGAATACGTATCCGCACTCTTTTTTGAGCGTGTTGGCTTTTTTGCTTCTACTGTGTTTGGAACCATATCTTCTGTAATTTCACTTGTTCTCCTTGTGGCAAAGAGAGAGAGTTGCTCATGCTTGGCATCCGACTCATCTCGCATAGGAGGGAGTGCGTTAGGGGAACGAAACATCTACCCTTGTACCTCTCTTCAGAATGCTTTGATTGCTTATTCAGCATACAGCCTTCATTCCCGAAAGTCAAGACACGATTCGACCAAAAGTTCTAGACTCTGCAAGATGATAGGCAGCCCTTTTTTCTCTTCGTTTCTGCAAAAAAGAGAAGCGGAATCGCGATTCTATCTTTCATAAATCTGCCACCGTTTTAGTAGTGACGCTTGCAACATTATAAGGCGACATCGCAAATGATCAATAGTAAGATACCTTTGGGCTATAGCCACGGTCCAGGAAAGTCGTATTTTGCATCCGATAGTCAGGACCATTATCATCTACTTACGCACCGATCGCCAGAATAGTTACATGCCCACAATAACCCAGAGACGATAGAATTCTATTCCCTCTCCACCAAACAGACCCGGAAAAGTCACAGCCAAAGGTCCTCCCAGGCAGGTTGACAGATCACGCATAAGTGGGGAGTTTGCGTTTTTCTGCGGCGCGAATGATCAGGCCGCCGGTGAGGACAAAGATGCCGTAGGTCAGCCCAATCACCAGTAATGGCAGACGAAAGTTGATCTGGTAGAGAGGACCAAAGCCGCTGTTTCCGATAAACGCACCAAAGAGTCCAAAGGTGGTATAAAGTCCCTGGATGCCCGCTCGCATGCTGTTGCTGGCCGATGCGGCAACGTGCGCGTCAACGGCGGGCTGGATGAGCGCGTAGATAGCTCCATGCACGGCAAAGAAGATAACAACCACCATCCAGGTATTCGCCAGGCCATAGATAAGGTAAAGCGGCACCTGCGACAGACCAAATGTGAGAATAAGTGTCGAGCGACGCCGTTTGTCGGCGATACGGCCACCGATCGGCGACAGGATCATGTTCGGGATCGCCCAGAGCATGTAGGAGAGCCCAATAATCGCGACGGAAGCCCCTAAATGATCATGCATCCAGAGAGGCATCAACGTCAGATCAAAGCCCACGTACAGATAGTCTCCAAAAGCAATCAGGTACGCTGCTACCAGAGGCGGCGTAAAGAGTAGTCTATACGTCACTAAAGCCGTCTGACGCTTCTCTCCCACGACGCGCATGGCACGCTCAGGGGTTTTGATCAATGTCACAACGACGACAACAGCGATCAGACGAAAGACCACCGCTCCGATAAATGGCATCGAGTAGCCAAGCGAGGCCAGAGCACCACCGATACCAGGTCCCAGCAAGAAGCCTCCATTGAAAAAGGCGCTGAATAGACCATAGGCTTCTCCTTGCTGCTCGGGTGGCACGGTATCATTGATCATAGCACGTGCAGGCGGCAGCAGGGCCGCAGCCGCGATGCCTTCGAAGAAGCGCAAGACCACAAATGAGACCGGATCGGTGATCCAGAGATAGACGGCCGCCAGGATCGCTTGAGCAAGCAGCCCAACCACCATCACGCGCTTGTATCCCCAGCGATCGGCAAGCCAGCCAACTGGATACTGGAAGACAAAGTTTGAGATCAGATAGGCTGAGGCCATAGCCCCAATGATTGCCAGTGAGGCTCCATGGGATTCGGCGTACAGCACCCGTACAGGGCCAACCATCCCAATACCAGTGTAGGCCGCAAAGACTACCAGCGAGATGGAGATAAGGACGCGGTTATGCAGCAATGGATTTCTGGTAAGTGGCGCAATAAAATGGACAAGACCTTTTGTCTTGCCTGCTGCCTGATCGGCCCTGGACATGATTTCCTACTTTCAGTGTCTAACACATGAGGAGTGTTTGTTGAGCAAGCTTACATCAAAATATGAATATATATAGCCACAGTGTATCACAACTGCAGAGGCCCTCATACGTAGTAATGATAGGCCCCACTACGCTGGCTAGCAAGATGTGATACTATAGAAATAATCCCACAAGCAACAACTCAGGATGCATAAAGAAGATGATGAAACCAATCACAGGACAATACGAATGTGTGCATAGCTCAGGAGTAGGATTAGACTACTTTACGTCACGCATCGATCGTCTGGTCGTCCAGAACAACGGACGTTTCGTACTGACCACCCAAAATCACAGCCGTGCCGCTAACGCCGCCAAATCCTTTCTCCAGGGGCAACAGGCACCGACAACGGTCGCCGAAACACGTCTGGAAGGGGGCTATACGCAGCAGGGACTGCTCGTCAGCATGCAATTCGACAACGGCGGCAACGAGCAAGCGCATCTGGCCGCCGACGGCTCGGCGATGCAGATTGGTCCCAACTACTTCACCAAAGTCTCGGACTCAACGATCTTACCACCCACCCATCGCCTCAAAAAAGATATGGAAGATATCAACAAAGGACTCAAAATAGCGAGCACGATCGGCGGCATGGCGGTCAAGGCGACAAAAATGGTCCAGGGAACTTTGCAGGCCGCGCAGGGCACGAGTACAACACAGTCGACGCAGCAGCCAGCAGTTCCACAGACAAACACTCCTACTTATGTGCCACCCGCACAACCAGTGCAACCAGCACAGCCTGCACCGTCGATACCTACGCAACGCTCTGTGCCACCACCTCCACAGCCTGCGCCCGCACAACCCGCATCAGCAAACGCGATTTTCTGCGATCAATGCGGAGCACGTATACGACCCGGCAAACGCTTTTGTAACGTCTGCGGCGCCCGCTTTGCCTGAGGAGTGTATCCCAAACATCCCCGGAAGGCGATGGGGTGAGGCGCCCACCGACGTAGCGGCGCGGCTCCGCCGTGCTGTCTGTGACTCGTACAACCACGCTCCTCATGAGGTTCCATTGAGCGATCTTCCCACGGTGGGACGTTGTCGTGCGTCCAGTGACAGCACGGCGGAGCCGCGCCGCTACGTCGGCTGGCCTGGCTTCTTCAGGGGTCATTTCGCGGCGTCTTTGGTCAACACCTCATAGGCAGCGATGATGCGCTGCATCTGCTTGGGATCACCTCCACGATCGGGATGATAGCGCTTGGCTAGTTTACGATAACGGCGCTTGATCTGATCAGGAGTGGCATTCAGTGGGAGTCCTAGCACCGCCAGCGCCTGCTGGCGTTGCATATATGGTCGTGCCGGATTGGCTGTGCTATGCCAGAAGGTTCTTGCGCCTATCCGCATGGCATCCCACAAGAGAAAAATGATTGATTTTGGCTGTCGTGAATTCATGTATGATATGTTTCCCAGTCAAATGACATCAATGCTATGGCTAGCTCATAGATCAATTCAATTATACTTCCATACTATACTCGATTTGTTCGGATAATGAAACGTGAAGAGGTTATTACTCGTGAATAAGGAGTCAGCTATAGCATTCAATCGTAACCGTTTCTTCAAATATTTGCAACGCGATTATACTAATTATCACAAGCACAAGATCCAACAGGGAGGTGTTACATGGCAAGTGAAACGCATCATGAAGACCATTCTTTCAAGCACAAAGCGACCGGACTACTCTCGTCAGCAGGAAAAGGGGCCAAACCAATGAGCGCGTTCTTGCGCAAGTTTAGCAATGATTGGGCAACGACGTTCTCGGCCGCTCTGGCCTATAGCCTGCTCACAGCGATGTTACCGATCGCCATCGCCATCGTCGCAGTTCTAACCTTCGCCCTCATCTTGATTCCGGGACAACAGGGACACGGCGCCTCTATTCTGAACGGCATCAAAGGTATACCGGGGCTGGGCGATGCTCAGAAGAGTCTGGTGGAGAGCGTTACGCAACGCTTATCACAATCGGCAGGCTTTCTGGCTGTTCTGGCCACAATCCTGGCGATCTTTGGCGGATCAAGACTCTTTGTCGCCATGGAAAATAGCATGGACATTATCTATCGCGTGCGCCCTCGGCCAATGATACGTCAGAACCTGGTCGCCATCGGTATGATGCTCATTTTCACCGTTCTGGTCCCGATTATGGTGTTTGCAGCCACCTTGCCTTCAATCATTTTGAATCTTGTCAAAACCAATCCAGAGCTAAAAGCCATCCCGTTTCTCTCAACCGTGGCCTCCAATAGCGTGATCGCGCTTTTAGCTGGCTATGCAGGGGGGTTATTAGCTGCCTTCCTCCTGTTTGAAGCCATCTACATGATTGTACCGAACCAACGCATTCAGCTCAAAAAAAGCTGGCAAGGAGCGATTGTAGCGGCGATCCTGCTGGAATTATTCATAGCACTCTTCCCACTGTACATCGGCCATTTCATGAATAGTTACTCGGGACAGATAGCCTTCACAGTCATCTTGTTGGCCTTCTTCTACTACTTCGCCCTCATTCTCATGCTGGGAGCAGAAGTCAACGCATTCTTCTTCGAAGATGTTCAACCACTCCCAAACAACCTCGCCACCTTTATCGGCACGATGGGAGCGCGTTTGAATGACGATCTTCCTGATGAGGAATCGCCTCATCATATTGATCCCAAGCCAACGGAGAAGGCCGACGATAGACATATCGCCAGATCACGCCAGCAAGAAGAAGAGAATCTCCACTTAAACATGCAGAAACAGGAAGAACACGTTCAAAAGCTGACACGCAAGGAACAGAAAAACAACAACAAAAAAGAAAGTGATACCAAAAGTCTCCCGACAGCGGTCGCCGTGATCGGAGGATCAGTGTTGGCCCTGCTAATCGAAACGTTACGGCTGCGTCAGAGCAAATAGGCGCTGAACAATCTCGCCAGCCAGACCATCCTGCTCCGTTTTGCCCTGGGAAGACCGCTTTCTGCTGGCTTCCCAGGGCAAAATCTGAATGGCCATAGAAAACTCCCAATCTCTTATCTCTGATAAGAAAAAACTTCATATCCCTCCTCGTGCTTTTCTTGACGCACGCTAGACTAATCTGCTACACTTTGACTCGACTGAAAAAAACCTCATGCAAACATACAAGAGAAACAAGTGGTCGACAATCAAAAGTGATGCGTGCGCAAGCAGTTCATAATGAAGAGGTTAAAGAGCACATGAAAAGTGATCGTCCATTAACCGGCCATGGTCAGGAGCATACACGCTTGCTCAAAGCCTTGCGCGAAAGTGAACTGCTCCGAGAACTGGCAGAATTGCTAGCTTCTTCACTCGACCTCACCCGCATTTTACAGGTACTCGTCAAGCGAGCGACAGAGGCTTGCGAAGTGTCACGCTGCGCCGTCTGGCTCCTCAACGAAAGCCAGACATATTTTCTCCCATCAGCCTATCATATGACTACGCAGAGTATGACGGGCAAACGCCTGAACATAGCCGATCGGATGTGGCATCAAGGAAAAATCCCCTTCGAGAGTCCCACGATCCAAAAAGTGTTGCAGCAAAACGCACCACTGGCCGTACACGATCTCAAAACCGAACACGCTCTGACCGCCATGGCAGATAAGTTTTTTGTACGCTCCATCCTGCTCGTAGTGCTGATGCGAGAAGATCGTCCGGTTGGCCTGATGTCACTCGATAATCCAGGGCAAAGCACGGAGTTTTCTCATGATCAGCAGCAATTAGCACGCGCAATTGGACAGCAAGCGTCAGTGGCAATCGACAATGCTCGTCTCTATCAGGAAGCACAACTGGAGAAGCAACGAGCAGAACGCTTGATCGCCCGCGCACAATCCATTTATGAAGTCGCAATGGCGGTCAACTCAGGCGAAGAGCTCTCGCATGTCTTAGAGATCGCCGCTCGCCATCTGACCAAAGGACTCTACGCGCAACGCGTCACGATTGCGCTACTTGAAAGAGAGCGACTTCAGTTGGCTAATCAAAGCGCTCTGGCCTATTCGTTGACGGCACCGCCGGCTCTACTCGCAACGTTCCCGCAATGTGTCGCGATCAGCCAGAAGCAGACGCCACAATTTATCTATCATGATCAATTCACAGATGCCGAGAAGACCTGGTTTCACTACCTCGGCATGGAAAACGTCCTGATCGTCCCCCTGCTCGTTGGAGGCACCCAGGCACAGCCAGAAACGGTTAGCCCCAAAAGACAATACAGCCAGGAAAAAAGGTGCGTGGGTTTTGCCTTTATCAGTTATCCCCACAAAACACGCTCCCCCTCAGCCGGCTATATTGCCTTTGCGCAGGACATCGCAGCCCACTGCGCACTTGCCATCGATAAAGCCCATAACCTGTCAGAGACTCGGCGCGTCGAGGCGCTGGCGCATGAGCACGCCAATACGCTCGATGCAGTCTTCAATGCCATGACCGAGGGATTGATCGTGCTTGATGTACAGGGAAAAGTCCTCTTGAGCAATCATAACGCCTCGCGCTTCATCGACATTACGCGCACAACAAAAAAACAGCTGGCAAACTATCTCCAACACCATCCCATGTATACACTCACGGGAAAACCACTCGCCCCCGAGATCTTTCCCCTCACTCGCGCACTGGCCGGTGAACGTATTCGAGGCGAACGCTTCCTCAGCAAAAATCCTGGCGGGAGTGAGCATGCCATCGAAGTCAATATCGAACCATTACTGGATAATCATCAAAATCGCATCGGGATCGTGAGCGCATTTCGCGATATCACCGAACAGGTCCGGGTAGAGCAACGCATCCGCCGCGCATTAGAGTTTATGTTGCACGCCGCCGAAGCCATCTCTGGCATCACCGAGATCAAGGAGATACTTTCTCGCGTGCTCGCCATGACGCTGACAACGATGAATAGTGAACGTGGTCTCGTGCACATCTACAACGAAGAGCAGGAACGCTTCACCCCGCTCCTCTCGATGGGATTTATCCCGGAGGAGCTCACGCAGTGGCTCCAGAAACAGGCTCATTGGCTCATTCCCGACGAGCAGCTCAATCATTATCAGTATAACGATTTCTTTAAGCACATGAGAGACGGTCGGGCAACGCTGATTAGTGAAGATCAGATATCTGATGATAACCACAGCATAACGCATCTACTCGTGCTGGCTACACCTATCACTTATAATAAGCGCTTGCTGGGTATGCTCCTAATCGATCGCTCAACTCTCTCCAAATATGATCCATCCGCAGTAGCCGAGGATCTAAATGCGACGCGCCCGCTCACAGCGCTCGAATTCAATGCCTGGGATATGACGATCCTGGAGGGCATTGCCCAGTTCACAGGTCTGGCGATTGAGCAAACGCGCTGGCAGCAGGAGGCCGAGATCGCTCGCACCAATGAGGCCACGATGCGTGAATCAAATGCGCTCAAAGACGAATTCCTGGCGATTACGGCGCACGAATTTCGCACGCCATTAACCATCATTCTGGCACACAGCCAGATGATGTCACGCCTGCTCGGCAAAGCCAGCGACGTCGATCCCAAACTCCAGGAGCGCCTGAACGAAAGTATCTCCTACATCGACGAGCAGACGCATCAGCTCACCAATATCGTCAACACATTTCTGGAGGTGACACGCATCAACCGGGGACAGATTAAACTGGTCTCAGAGGATCTTAATCTGGATACGTTGCTCAAAGACATCGTTATGAAGCACGGTACAACTTCACCCAAACATCAAATCAGTTATCGCGTCGCCAGAAGTGCCAGACCCTATATGATACGTGGCGATCAAGCGCGACTGCAACAGATCTTTGTCAATTTACTCCAGAACGCCATCAAATATAGTCCGCAAGGGGGACCGATCACTATCTCCCTGCAACATCGACACACGAAAATCGAACCTGATAGCTTCGAAATTAGTATCTCAGATAAAGGGATCGGCGTACCACTGGAGGCGCAACAGCATCTCTTTGAGCGCTTCTATCGCGCTCCGAATATTGGACAGAGTCAGACAAGTGGTGTGGGACTGGGCTTATATGTGGTCGCGGAATTTCTACGCTTGCATGAAGGTTCAATCTGCGTCAAAAGTAGCGGCATCCCCGGCGAGGGCAGCAGCTTCGTCGTGACGTTGCCCGCATTGGACAAAGATCATCCATCACGGGCATAAAGGATGCGATTATCCTCGACGCCGACTCCTCTTCCCTGCCGAAGAAACATGTATCGGCAGTTCAGCCTCGACTGGTGCCGGGACAGCTACCGTCACACCTGCCTCGACCGCCGATTTCTTCCTGATCAATAGTTGACACAACACTTCTCCCAGACGAATACCAGGCCGCTCGATACACTGATAGAGGACCACTGAGAGTGGAATAGTCGTGACAATGATCCATAGCAAAGCTGCACTGTACTGTGCAGTTAAACTCCATTGCAGGGACTGAAAGCGCGGTAAAAGTACCGAGACAAAGTACAGTACAAAGGGATAATGCCACATATAGAGACTGAAAGAGATAAAACCTGACCAGCGAAGCGGTGCCCAGGCAAAGGGACGCCTGAGTTTTGCTGAGCCATGTAACAATCCGAAGAGACAGAATGCGTAGCCAAGCGAATAGCCAACCTGCATAAAAATGTCCCGATAACCCGTCAAAAAGGCCTGATAGGGGTCCAGAAAATGAAAAGTTTTATGAATCATGTAAATCACATAATAATGCCAGATGTTAACGAAAAACAGGAGAACTATGCCTGATCCGAACAGGATAGGACTCAGACGCTGTACAATCGTCAATTGCTTGCTGGTGACGGGCGCATGTTGAAAGTAGATATACACCATCGAGATCAGCATGCCAAGCGCAAATGACTCAAAAAACTTTCCGACGGTCCCGAAGATATAGGGCCGCAATGCCTCAGCGATGCCATGAGGTATCAGGAAATCCCACTGATGCGTGTCAGCTACCTTGAAGCCCCAGTAGCGGATGAGCATTCCCCAGGCAAACATTACGATCAGACAAGTAGTCAACTTGATCAAACGTAGCTTCAATGAGCCCCAGGCCACAATCCGACCCATTACAGCTGCAAGCAACGGTAGGAGCATATAAAATTGAAACTCGATAGCCAGAGTCCAGAAAGGCGTATCCAGCTGCTGATAGGTCAGTGGGAAATCCATGCGCAAGGTCAGAAAGAGCCACAATTTATTCCAATATGCAGGTTGCAAAAAGGTCGGATTGACAAAGAGCAGCATCAAAAACAGGGCCACATAATAGCCTGGCAAAATACGAAAGGCACGCCGCAGATAAAAGCGTCTGAGCGAAGGCCAGGCGCTATCGAAGAGCATCGCTCTGGCAAAGGGCATAAACAGGAGAAAACCTGAAAGAAGAAAAAAAAGAAGCACTCCCGATTCGCCAAACAAAGCCAGCGAACTGAACATAGCCCCCCCGTCATCGAGATACGGATACCAGGCATGCGTAAAGAGGGTCCAGAGGTTTAGATGAAACATGACAACTCCCAGACAGGCCAGACCACGAACACCGTCCAGGGCATAAATCGGATTTTTCTGCTTCCCATCCTCCAGGGAGCGTGTCACCGATTGACTATAAGTGTGTGCTTTTTCTGCTACTTGTTGACGCCAGAGTATAAGCGTCTCATTCCTTTTCCACATCAAACATCTTCCATTTCATTTCGTTAATTTTGCTGCTTTGATTCTAGTATAAAGCACACAAAAAAACGACTGAAGATGAAAGGATGATCCAGACGGTCGAGCACAGCGAGGACACCGTAGCATCGCACGCTCGCGTGCGATGCTACGGTGTCCTCGCTGTGCTCGACACGGGTCGTGGGGACGTTGCGATTAGAAGAGCTCGGCTAAAAGCACCAGATAATTGAATGAGACGCTTGTAGTAGCCGGCGCGGTCAGGTGAACAGTAAAGCTATCCTGCGGTTGCAGAGAAATATATTGGACGACGACCGGGCCAGGATTGGTGATCAGCGTGACCAGGACGACGCTAGAGGCGGTTACAGAGGAATTTGAGATGGTTAACTCTCTCTGTCCACGTTCAAAGCGTGCGGTGCCGGACAACGCTCCTTGCATTGTTTTCAAACTCGGCTCAAAAAGATCACTGTCAGGAAAATGAACCCCGGTACCTCCAGCCAGATCCCGCTGAGGATCAATGGCCGAGAGATGAGCACTGGTCAGACCAACTGCATCTCGATCGGATTGCATAGCAGGCAGATGAGCGCTGGTTGAGCCAGCATCACTTCGATGTGAAGGAGCAATCGGCAAGCGCATGCCTGTAGTATTTGCCTCAGCCTCAGCGACTTCTAACGGACGCGCATCCCATACAGCCGCCTGAGAGGTCTTCTTGTTATCAGGACCAGGGACCACCTCAAGGCGAATCCTGGTAGTGCGGCCAGCCAGACGCTGCCGCGTCTGAGTGCCATCGCCTTCGCTATGGGAGGTTGCAGGGGTAGCAGGTTGTTGGGCCTGCGGCGCCGGTGGTGTCTGAGGCGTTCGTTGTGTTCGCTGAGCACTCGTCATTGATCCTGTCATCGTAGAGGTTGTACACACCTCGATATCAGCAATAGATGCCAGGGAAGAGGCTTTCCGATCAAAGTCCAGCGGCGGCGCTTGACCGGCTTGATCCATCGGTGCGGGATCAACTCCCGGCATATTTACGCTCAGTGCACTAAACGACGCCGTCAGGCGCTGCGCAAAACGCGTCAGGATATTCGAATTTTGTGTTGGGGCACCAGAATCTCCCCCTCCCACCTCACACGAAGGAACAACAGCAGATGAACGCAAATCAGCCTGAGCGGCATATCCAGAAGAGGCAGCCTCCATGGGTCTGGATTGGAGACTTAAGCGCGGTGGAAACACAGATACATCCGGCGCAGATGGATAACCATCTGTCGACTCATAAGTATCCTCATCATCCAACCAGCTAAACTCTTCTTGAATCGAAACTCCTAACGTCTCCTCGACAGAGACAGAAAGATCTTGACGCTCCCGTGCAACACGAGAAAACCATTTTTGCTGATTTTGCTCATTATGTTCTTCATCCAAAACCATCGCAACTCCAGAAGTCCAACGCATTAGTTACACGATACATATTGGAACACACAGCGACAGTATAGCACAAATAGCAAGATAACAAACAAGCATAGGCCATTTGCCTTACAACGGATTGCATAGCTGTTAAGCGGTACCTGTTACAACGACACGAACAGTTCCGAGCAGAAATGAAAACTTCCAGCTACCCCACTTGAAAGTATTGTCAGAAACCGTTACAATAGCCACGGATCTACTACTAGATCAAAACGGGCGTGTATTTAGATAGTGAATGCGCGTTTAGTAACAGATCTGCTAATGTGCCAGCGCCTCCCAACAAGGGGTACGGCCCAATGAGCATATTTTTTCCGAAGCGAAAAGGAAGGATTTTCCTACATGAAGTTAAGTGGAACACACAAATTTGCAGTATCTAGCGCTCAAGTATATCAGGCCCTGTTCAATCCAGAGATACTAAAAAATAGCATTCCTGGAGCCAGCAGTGTCAGCTTCCCAGATGCCGGCCATCTGGCCATCGAGATCACCACGTCCTTGCCAAAACTGCATGGACCATATGCTCTCACCGCTGCTATTCCGCGCACCCAGAATCCAAACTACCTGGAGCTTCAGCTCGTCCGCCAGGGCCGTGGTGGCTCAATCAATGCACTCGCACAGATCAATATAGCCGACGAGGCCACAGGTTCTTTATTAAGCTACAACGCTAATGCCGAACTTGAGGGACTCGTGGCTGTTGCTAATAATCCAATTGGAGAAGGCATCGTCAAAAATTCCCTGAACACCTTCTTCAAAAACCTGGAAAAATCCCTCTAAAGCACGCCCAATGGTTCACAGCGGATCTCTTCGACTGAGAACAATGAGACAAGAGTAGTGCAGGATTGCTGCGTTGCTCTTGTCTTTTTATGACGATATCGATAGAATATGCATATAGCTTCGAAAGGTGGTTGTTCGTCATGGAATTTTCTGGTTCGCAGGAGATTGCTGTCCCAGTTACGGTGGTATGGGACTATTTATCCGATGTCCATAAAGTGGCAGAATGTGCCCCAGGCTTTCAGAGTCTGGAAGAGTTGGGACCTGAACATTGGAAGGCGCTGGTCGCAGTAGGGGTCGGACCAGTGAAAGCCAAGTTCACACTGGATGTCACACGTCCCGAGATGCATGAGCCGGATTTGATGGTCGTCAAAGGACGCGGTAAGGCTCCCGGCAGTACCGTAGATCTCTCAGGAAATATGCACCTGATAGCCGTGTCAGAGGAAGTCACACGCATGGATTGGGAGGCGCATGTGGTGGTCGGAGGCACGCTGGCAAGCGTAGGAGCACGTCTGATGAGCAGCACAGCCGAGAAGTTGACAGGACAATTCTTTTCATGTCTGAAAGCAAAGTTGCAAACTGCCAACTCCTGATACATAAAGATAATGTGGGGGAAACAAAATCTTATTGCCCATCTTGACCAGTTCCAGATGGTCCCCCTCGCGACTTGTCAGGGCGCGGCTGATTGTCAGAGGATCCCGTATTATATCTATCGACCCTATATTCACGATTGCTGGACTGATTAAGGCTTTGATTGAATCTTCTACGATTTTCTAAGTCTGCTTCTCTGCGTGTGGCTAAATCATTTTCCTTTTTTGAGCGATCTAATCTTAAAAATCTCCGTATACTTGAGTCCTTCTGACTATTTAGTGGAGAGTTAGCAGATCTATCGCGGCTACCTTCAGTAGCTCTTTGTTGCTCCAATGCAGACATCATATCTTGCCTTCTATCAGGTTCCAAAGGCATTGACCAACCTCTTTGATTTGTAGATGTAGAGGGAGCCTCCGGCTGTGGCAAACGATACTGATCAGCTGAAGTCATTGGCACGTGACCATCATGATACCTTGGTGGGGGATCTATTTTCCTTAATTCTTCTTTTAAGCGATGGTCAAGGTCTTGTGAATTCACCGGATAAGATAAAATTCGCCCATTTTCAGCAACGTACTCTGATATTTTAAAATGATCATCTACCCCGATACGAGGTTTTGATCTTTGATCACCGGATATAGCTCGTGGATTATTTCCATAATCAGGTTGCTCTTCTCTTAATAAGCGACGACCAAGTTCACTCAATGTCTCTTTGCGAGTGGCAGTGTTTCGGATAATATCGGCACGCTCAGGCGCACGGGGAGCTGTAGGGGTATCAGATCCAGAGTCTAACCCGTCATCAGAACCCATATTCGTAACGCGCAATTCTACTTTACGTCTAGATGGCATCCAGCTAACCTCCCCTCAATAAAATCAACTTGTATACACAAGTATACTTACTTCTGAGCAAATTATCTATCCTGATTGCTACCCTATTTCGAGCTCATATAGAAGCTTGACAGGATAATATTAGTACTGTATAGTACTAATCATGAGAAGCATATCTAATCGTGAATACGTCATCAAAATAGGGTCCAGGCTTTTCTTTGAGCGCGGTTTCATCAGCACAAGTATGGATGACGTGGTCAAATATAGCGGTGTGTCCAAGTCAAACATTTATTACCATTTTAAAAGTAAAGATGAGTTGGCTCTGGCGGTGCTTGAACACGATATCTCCGCACTGCACCTACATTTTCGAGAATATGTGCTTGAAGCAAGCGGAGCACTCTTGCCCAGGCTCGAGCGCTATATAGATTGGCTGATCCAGGATCTTGTCGAGCGTAACTGTACCGGAGGGTGTCCGCTGATCTCGATGATGGTGGAGGCAGGGAAAACAAATGAGCCTATTCGTCTGCGCCTGGCTGATTTTTTCCAGCAGCAGACCGACGTTTTCACTCAACTCCTCGAAACAGGGAAAAATCAGGGAGAGATACGCTCTGATCTCCCACTAAAAGTACTGGCTTCTCTCATCACATCCTGGCTGGAAGGCAGCCTGATGCTGGCAAGCATTCAGAAAAGTCCCGCTGCCTTGCGAGAGGAACGCAACGCATTACTAGGTTTGCTCTCAACAGCATCTTAACCATCCATACGCGACTCTTTGGCTTGAGGAACTGATACTCCTCCTCTTTTTTTTACGCAGCCACTAGTACTGATTGGTACTAGTGGCACTATAAGTCATCCTGCATGAGGCCATGACCACTTGCAGGTGGGAGAAAAGATATGTACCACATTCTCAATGGTATCTCTAGCATTGAAGGTCTGCGCCTGGGGCGTATCTACGTGATTGAAGCTGCCGATGGATTGACGCTTGTCGACACGAGCATCCCCAATTCCCTGCCACAGATTGAAAAGGATCTCCAGTCAGCTGGGCATCAGATAAGCTCGATCAAGCGTATCCTCATCACGCACGCCCACTTTGATCACTATGGGAGTCTGGCAGCTCTCCAGCAGGCGAGCGGAGCGAAAGTCTATGCTCATCAGGGCTATGAGAGCTCGGTACTACGCGGCGAGCGCAAGTTTGTGCTACCTCCACGGGCACAACTCAGCCGCATGGATCGTCTGATCCAGGATGTCTGGGTACAACGTCAGATGCGCTTTGAGATAGCGGTCAAGCCCGACTACGAATTTAAAGAGGGAGATCATCTTGACG
Source organism: Dictyobacter sp. Z7_2 (assembly GCF_057551105.1). Taxonomy (NCBI): domain Bacteria; kingdom Bacillati; phylum Chloroflexota; class Ktedonobacteria; order Ktedonobacterales; family Dictyobacteraceae; genus Dictyobacter; species Dictyobacter sp. Z7_2. The sequence continues at coordinate 4,184,140 of NZ_BAAJPE010000002.1, read as the reverse complement.
AGGTACTGCCGGGCCTGAAGGTAATCGATACTCCCGGACACAGCCTCGGTCATGCCAGTTTCTGGCAGGAAGAGAAGCGTCTATTGCTGGGTGGCGATCTCATCATGCGCACGCCGACCGGAAAATTGATCTTGCCCATGGCAGCCGCCAGCCCCGATCTGGATGAAGCCAAACGATCCATTCAGAAGGTCGCCGCGCTGAATGTGGCTACACTCTGCCTGGGACATGGCAAGCCCTTCATTGGAGACGCCGCAACGGCCATCCGCGCCTTTGCCGACAAGCTCATGTAGCGGCGCGGCAATTCGCTTGATCGCGACGTACCGCCGTGCTGTCACTGGACGCACGAACACGTCCCACCGTGGGAAGATCGCTCAATGGAACCCCATGTGGAGCGTGGTCGTACGAGTCACAGACAGCACGGCGGTACGTCGCGATCAAGCGAATTGCCGCGCCGCTACGTTGGTGAGCGTTGACGCTGTGGGCAAAGGGGTTTTATTCATAGGTTGACTGAGTATTACATAGTTATAAGCGATAAATGATGGCTTTCAGATAGGCTGTTTCGGGCATAGATCCATGCACGGGATGGTCGACGCCATGCGTGAAGGTGTCCAGGATGCTGAAGGGCCGGTGGAGGCGCTGAGCAGTTGTTCCGACGATGTCTTTTAGCTCGTCCATGCTGACGATGTTGGAGCAGGAACAGGTCAGGAGAATACCTCCGCGCTTTAAGACCTGGATGCCAAGCGAGTTCAGGTTCTGATACGCTTTGAGGGCTTGATCTTTGGCTCGCTGCGATTTGGCGAAGGCGGGTGGATCAAGGATAACTACGTCAAAGACTTCTCCGCGAATACGTGCGGCTTCGAGGTATTCAAAGACGTCGGCGACGATGAATTCGTGCTGCGCAAGGTCGATATCGTTGAGCTCAAAGTTTTGTTTCGAGGCTTCGATGGCGGTCTCGGAGATATCCACGCTCGTGACATGGGCCGGGACTTTACTCAAGGCGGCGTTGAGCGAGAAGCCTCCCGTATAACTGAAGCAGTTCAAGACACGCTGTCCTTTGGTGTATTGCTTCAATGCTTTACGCTTATCACGCTGATCCAGGAAGAGGCCCGTCTTCTGGCCATACCAGACATCGACGAGAATCTTGATACCGTTTTCAAGCACCTGTACCAGAGGGGGGACCTCACCAAAGACCACTCGTGGGGGCTCTAGAGGTAGATCCTCGCGGCGACGCGCCTGGCTGTCGTTGCGTAGCAGGATACCTTTTGCCTCGGTCTCTTCTATCAGAGCATCTACAACGAGCGGATACAGACGCTCCATACCAGCCGTATGAACTTGAATCACAAACACATCGCCGTAGCGATCAACGATCAGGCCGGGTAACATGTCGCCTTCGGCGTTTACGACGCGATAGGCATTCGTGTACTCGTCATCCAGCTCAAAGACTTTGCGACGAGCCAGCGCATGACGAAGGCGTCGACGAATAAATTGTGCGTCGATAACGTCGACCGCATCGCGTGTTAAAAGGCGGATCGCGATATCGGTATGAGAATTATAGTATCCACGCCCCACAAATTGTCCCGTTGAGGACTTTACATCAAGCAACCCGCCATCTTCAACCCAGTGCGGCGGCTGTTGTAACGATCCAGAAAAAACCCACAGATGTCCAGCCAACAAGTTTTTCTCACGATGAGGTTTCAGACTTGCCGATGGATAACGAATAGATGAGACCAATGCCACATACTCCTTCACAAAATTATACAATCGACTCATTATCGCATACGTAGACAAGCAGGGCTACAGAGAACTCTTCATGCTGCACGCTCGGGCGATGGAACCAAAAAGACCGAGGGCGCTTGTAAGCGCCTTCGATCTTGATAAATGAAATGATTGCGGGATAATAAATTTTCTGAGCTCTTAAGGCTGTTTCTGCAAACGAATGGCTGCAATCACAGGATCCGTGTGATGTTCAGAGAGGCGAATCTCTGCTTTGCGCAGGTTGTTTGCACTGTTGATGAGCGCGATATGCGTGAACGCCTGGGGATAGTTACCCAGTGCCACGTTATCTTTCGTATCAATTTCTTCAGAGAATAATCCCAGACGGCTAGCGTATGAAGTCAAGCGCTCGAATAATGAGCGAGCCTCATCAACCCGTCCCTGCATGGCGAGATTATCCACCAGCCAGAATGTACAGATGGCGAAGGTTCCTTCTTCTCCCTCCAGGCCATCATCCGAGCGATAGCGATAGACAAAACCTTGCTCGTCGGTCAGCTGCTCGATAGTGCGGTCGACGGTCGAGCGCATGCGTGGATCATCGGGCGCGATAAAACCGACCAGGGGCAGCAATAAATTGGAGGCGTCCAGTGCGCCACAACCGTAGGATTGCGTAAAGGCTCCCAGATGCGTATCATAGCCATTGATCAGGATATCGGCACGAATCTGATCGCGAATGGTGTTCCAACGCACAAGATCAGCCTCAAGTCCCATCTGTTCTGCGGCACGAATACCACGATCCAGAGCGACCCAGCACATAACTTTTGAGTAGACAAAATGTCGTGGCTCGCCGCGTACTTCCCAGATACCAGCATCTGGCTCGTGCCAATGCGCACAGACATGGTCAACCAGCATGCGCATCATGCTCCAGAGAGGTCCATCCAGCGTCTCGCCATAGCGCTCGAAGCAGCCCTGGCGGCGATACATATGGATACAATCAAGCACCTCGCCAAAGACGTCCATCTGCTTCTGGTGCGCGGCATCGTTCCCGATACGTACCGGACTGGAGTCACAGTACCCACTGAGATGATGCAACAATTGTTCAGGGAGCTCGCGTTCACCTCGTATGCCATACATAATCTGAAGGTCTTCACCATTTGCGTAAGAGAGGCGACGCAACCAGTGAGTAAAGGCGCGTGCTTCTTCAGTGAAGCCCAGCACATTAAATGCATAGAGAGTGAAGGTTGCATCACGCAACCAGGTAAAGCGATAATCCCAGTTACGAATTCCACCCATGTGTTCTGGTAAGGAGGTCGTCGGGGCGGCCACAATGGATCCCGATGGCGCATAGGTCATCAGCTTCAAGGCCAGCGCACTACGCTCAACTTTATCGGCATAGGGACCCTGATAGGTGCTGCCGGCAATCCAGGTACGCCAGGCGTGGAGGGTAAAGGCCAGCTCCGCGTCAAAGTTACGCGTCGGCAATTCTTCCTGCACGAGTCGACGAGCAGCACGTGCGGTACGGCCCATGCCAACCGCGAAGAGCAAGCGCTCTCCCTCGCGTAATACGACCTTCGCCACGACCGATGGATGAAGTTCGTTCTCTTCTTTCACCACTTGCACCGAATAGGATGGCAGCAAGGATGCTCCCACGATAGCCAGCGCAACATGCTGATCACCACCTGAGATCAAAGCGCCCAGGTGTTCAGAAATGAGTTCAACCCCGCTCATATCAGAGGCATAATTGGGGCTGACTTTGAGCCGCATAGTCACAGACATCTCGCCGTGGACGCACTCAACGATGCGTACCAGACAATGGCAAGAGCCATCTTCGCGTGTCCAGGTATTGTTACTCATGGCTTGATAAGGCCACGCATTCAACGTCTCAACGGGCATAAAATCGGTGAGAACAATCTCACCAGCAATGCTGGCAAAACGTGTCTGCAAGACATTGCTTCCGCGTAGATAACGCTGTGAACCAGGAATAGTTCCTTCGCTTGGAGCGATCTGGAAATACCCGCCGCGTTCAGCATCCAACAAACGACAAAAGATGGCCGGGCTATCAAAGTCCGGTAGACATCCCCAGTCTACTGACCCATCTGGCGATACAAGTACCGCTGAATGGCAATCTCCGATGACGCCATACGAATTAATCGGCAGATATGTGCGATTGAGTTCGTTCATCCCAACCATTACACAACACTTCTCTCTTTTGAAAATCTAGAATAACGACAAACCTTAACATTAGAAAAAGCCACCTTAGAGAAAGCTTAGAAAATCCTTAATAAATTTAGCAGCTTATACCAAAGAAAAACGCAGTAGAGTAGCGAATAGTAACAAGATTTCCCGGTCCGTACTTTTTTCAAACCTTTTGGCCACCATAGGACCTTCAGAGTACGCCAGAGGCCGCTTAATTTGCGGTTACCACTTCGATAAAAATCACTGTTCCATTGCTCTTTTCAGGTCGGCTTTTTGGAATACGCCCATTGTAGTATCTTTCAAATCTCTTGTCCCGCTGCTGGACAAAAATAGCCTGTATATGCTACCTTGCAATGAATAGGATCACGGTTCTTCACAGAAAAATCTGATTACGACTTAAGATGAGTTGATCCGTGTGTAGTTTTCAAATATGATTTCACTTCACGAGAAGAGGCAAGCAGATATGCAGGCACTTCAACAACTTATGCGCCATCCAGCGGGCAGAATTGGTATTACCGTTGGGCTAACTATCGGCTTCCTGGCCGCCTTGATGGGCGAGGCCAGTAAAGCATTATTATTCGCGGGTTTCTGTCGTTTTGTAGCCAGCCGTATGAAACGATCCTAGACAAAATAAAAAGCGCTTATCAACAACTGACCAGCGCTTTTTACCTGATCCCAACTACTCCCTCAACCACTGCGCAACCTCAGGCGCAAAGTAAGTGATAATCATATCGGCTCCCGCACGACGAATACCCGTGAGGATCTCCATCACCACACGCTGCTCATCGATCCAGCCCTGCTGAGCCGCCGCTTTGACCATCGAATACTCGCCACTCACATTGTAGGCCACCAGCGGCAGGTCACAATGATCACGGACCTGACGAATGACATCCAGATAGGACAGCGCAGGCTTCACCATCACCATATCGGCACCCTCCAGGATATCCTGTTCCAACTCGCGCAAAGCCTCGCGCACATTGGCCGGGTCCATCTGATAGGAGCGGCGATCTCCAAATTGGGGCGTCGAGCCAGCAGCCTCGCGAAACGGTCCATAAAAGCCAGAGGCGTATTTAACCGAATAGGCCATGATCGGCGTCTGATTATAGCCATGCTCATCCAGGACATGGCGCAGGGTGCCCACGCGACCATCCATCATATCGGAAGGGGCAACGATATCGGCTCCCGCCTCAACATGCGAGAGAGCCATCTGTGCCAGCAAAGTCAGCGACTCATCATTCTGAACGGTCCCGTTATGGATCACGCCACAATGTCCATGACTGGTATATTCGCACAGGCAGACATCGGTTACAATCAGCGTCTCAGGCGAGGCCGCCTTGATGCGGCGGATCGCTTCCTGGATAACTCCTGTCTCGGCGTATGCTTGCGAGCCAACTTCATCCTTCTCATTGGGAATGCCAAAGAGCAAGACCGCCGGGATGCCTAATGCAGCGATCCGTTGGACCTCTTGCCCGATCTGGTCAAGCGGCCAGTTCATGATACCTGGCATCGACGAGATCTCACGCGGCTCCGTCAGGCCCTCCGCAATAAACATTGGATAGATCAACTGGTCGACACGCAGATGCGTCTCGCGAACCAGGCCACGCAACTTCTCGCTCTGGCGCAAACGCCGCAAACGGACATGCGGAAAATTATTCATATTGCCTCCTACATAGGCTAGTTCGTATGGAAAATATTACATTTCAAAGAAGACGCCCACCGACGTAGCGGCGCGGCTCCGCTGTGCTGTCTGTGACTCGTACGACCATGCTCCACATGGGGTTCCATTGCGTGATCTTCCCACTCTGAATTGTCTCGTCGGCGTTGCTTCCATCAGCACGTGGGACGGTGTCGTGCGTCCAGTGACAGCACGGCGGAGCCGCGCCGCTACGTCGGCTGACTTGGACGCCTGGCGCAAGGGATCATCGTTCTTGTCCAGGTGATGTTGCGATGACCTTTGAAAGAGCGCAACATCGCCGGCTTGATCGTACGTCACATGGACATCGTCAGGGTCTCAGAGAGCGCTTGGATTGTTTCTTCAAGCATGGCGTCCGTGAGGGCCAGCGAGATAAAACATGACTCAAATTGCGATGGCGGCAGATAGATGCCACGTTCCAACATGCGCCAGAAATACTGCGCGAAGTACTCTGTGTTTGAACGTTTGGCGTCTTCGTAGTTGTGTACTGGTTCGGCGGTAAAGTAGAGACAGAACATGGCTCCAATACGCTTGAATTGGGCTTCGATCTGCTTATCACGTAACGCCTTCTTGATGCCTTCTTCTAAAAATTGGCCTTTGCTCTCCAGGAGTTCGTATTGTCCCGGCTTGCGCAGTTCTTTGAGTGTAGCAATGCCAGCTGCCATGGCAAGTGGATTGCCCGAGAGCGTTCCTGCCTGATACATTGGTCCAGCCGGGGCGACAAGTTGCATGATCTCACGCCGTCCACCGTAGGCACCGACCGGTAGACCTCCTCCGATGATTTTTCCAAAGCAGGTGAGGTCAGGAGTCATCTGTACGCGCTCCTGCATTCCTCCCAGAGCGACGCGGAATCCGGTCATCACCTCATCGAAAATCAGGAGCGCATGATATTGTTGCGTTAACTCTTGCAAACGCTCTAAAAAGCCTGGCACGGGAGGCACCAGGCCCATATTGGCAGCAATCGGCTCCACGATTACCGCCGCAATCTCATCGGGATAACGGGCAAAAAGAGCCGCTACCGCAGCGGCGTCGTTATAGCTGGCCGTCAGTGTATTCAACGTGGTAGATGCCGGGACGCCAGGACTATCGGGTAGGCCCATGGTCGCCACACCTGATCCAGCCTGAACCAGCAGCATATCGGCATGTCCGTGATAGCAGCCACTGAACTTGATGATCTTATCGCGTCGCGTATAGGCACGAGCCAGGCGCAAAGCGCTCATAGTCGCCTCGGTGCCTGAGTTGACAAAGCGGATCATCTCGACGGAAGGCACCGAGTCAATCACCAGACGTGCAAGCTCACTCTCCGCCGCCGTGGGAGCTCCAAAGCTAAAGCCGCGTCGACTGGCCTCGATGACCGCCTCAACGACCGAGGGATGAGTATGCCCTAAAATCATCGGCCCCCAGGACTGAACATAATCCAGGTAGCGATGACCATCGACATCATAGAGATATGGCCCCTCTGCTCGCTCGATAAAAACAGGCTCACCTCCCACACCGCGGAAGGCTCGTACAGGACTGTTTACGCCTCCGGGCAGGAGCTCCAGCGCTTCCTCATACAGCGTATGAGAATGCTCCAGCGAAAACGTGCTTGAGTCTGATGTGACCATCGTTTACGCTCCCAAAGATTCTAAAATCTGATCAAATGGCTCAGCAATACAGGTATACATAGGCGTATCGCGCAGTGTATACATACTGGCCTCGGTCTCGCGTAGCTCCTGGACGAGATCAAGAAAGTCTGAGAGATTATCAGTCTCGAAGGCGACCACGAATTCCTGGTCGTCGATGCCAAATGAGTAGGTGGTGTTGAGCGAGACACTCGGATAGGTCAGGCCAACACGAATATGCTCACCCATCATGCGCTTGCGCTCCTCCATCGAGAGGGCATACCAGGCACGCGTCTTGATGAAAGGATAGACGAACAGATATTTTCTATCCTCCGGCGTGATCACCAGACGCGGATCATGGGCTCCACGAGCGTTTTTGCCTACATATACTGACCGTTTGGTCATAGAGAGCATAGAGCGCTCCTCAATCAGATAGGGACCCATGATACTGCGGCGGAACAGGCTATTGAGATGGCGTAAGTTATCAATATCGTAGGTCGCCTGCCAGATCATAAAATCGACATCCGAGCGGACGCCGTAAAGAGAAAACGTGCGGATGAGTTCATCCTGAGCAGCATAGTCGCTGTAGATCTGTTTGAGCTGTCGCTTGCCTTCTTCACGCACATCGGCAGGCAATAACTGCCACTGCTTATCCAATTTATAAAAGCTAAAACGTACAAGCTGTCGAGGCTGCTTCGCTTTGGGCTGGGCAGGGGCCGGATTGGCAGCTACCTGTGGGGTATCATTTGTCTGTGTATGAGTTGCTTGCTCTACCATAATTTCCTCGCGTCCTATTGATAAAAGTCTTCACAGAAACGTTGCGCTCATAACGAAATATGTGCCGCACGCGCCTCATCTGTGAGGAGAAAAATATAACACTAGCGCTTGAACCAGACCATTAATAGTGAATTCTTTGGCTTCAATTGTAACTTTGAGGCCTAGCTCACGCGCGGTCTGCGATGTAATGGGACCAATACTGGCAAGCTGGACGTTCTGCCGAACCATCTCCAGCAGAGCCTCTGCCGCGTCACTGTCAGGAGCGCAGCTACGGAGCCAGAGCACAAAATTTCTGACAGTAGATGAGCTGGTAAAGGTTAACAGGTCGAGTTGCCTCTGTTGCAAGAGTTGGAGGATCTGACGTCCCTGCTCGTCATCGCGATCGACGGTAACAGTCGTATAAGCAGGCACCTCATCCACCAGAGCACCCGCCTGCTCAAGCTCCGTGACCAGAACTTTACGCGCCTCGGCGGCACGGGCAAGCAAGATATGCTGTCCCTTCAATGATATCTGATGGTCATGCGCATCGGCAAATAAAGCACTGGCCACTCCTTCAGCGATATACTCATCCGGGATCAGGTTGGTGGCGACGCCGTATTGCTGCAAGGCTGCCGCCGTGGCCGGTCCGATGGTGGCCACACGAACACCGCGTAGGGCGGCGGGATCGTAACCCAGAGTACGTAAGCGCTGCATGCAGATGTGGACACCGTTCGCACTGGTCAGGATCAGCCAATCGTAGACAGGCTGCTCCCGCGTATATAAGCGCGTCAGAGCGGCATCCAGAACAGTCCAGTCCTGAGGTGGCACGATACGAATAGTCGGAAACTCAATGGGTGTCGCACCCAGGACCCGGAGCTGCTCGCTCAGCACACTCGCCTGTTCTCGTGTACGTGTCACCAGAATACGCTTCCCCTGCAAGGCAGCTCCATGTAGTTCAGACATTCAGACGCTCCTGGTCACGAGGAAGAGCGATCTCGCGAATGATATCCTGCGCTCCGAGCTCCAGAGCTTGCTCGGCCAGAGCAATTCCCAACAGCTCGGCCGCTGCCAGCGTCGACGTAGCGGTCCAGGCGATAGAACGTTCGAGACGGATCTGCTTCTCGCCATCCAGGCTCGCCACCAGCCCATTCAGCGTCAATATCTCGCCAGCTACGGAGGCGTATGCTGCTACCGGCAGATAGCAACCAGCTCCCAGGCGATACATAAACATGCGCTCAGCACTGGTTGCCGCCTGGACGAGATCGTCACGCAAAGGCAGCAGGAGCTCCAGCAGGCCAGGCTCGCTACGACATTCAAGCGCGATGGCTCCCTGACCCGGAGCAGGTAAGCACATTTCAAAAGGGAAATATGTCATACGCCCCGCCAGGCGCTCCTGCATCTCCATGCGATGCAGTCCAGCTGCTGCCAGTACAATGCCATCATACTCGCCAGCATCGAGCTTGCGCAGGCGCGTGTCAACGTTACCACGCAGCGATAAGATCTCTGCCTGAGGGGCAATTTCTTTGAGTTGCGCGGTACGACGCAGACTACAGGTACCGACCCGCAAGGGGATACTCTGATCCGTTGCTGCGACTGGCTGCAATGTACGATCGACAATCTCAAAGGGCACACGCGACACAAAGATATCACGGGCATCTTCGCGTGGTCCCACGACAACCAGACTCAGATCCTCTGGCTGTACGGTCGGCAAATCTTTCAGGCTGTGAACTGCAATATCGATCCGCCTATCGTGTAAGGCATTCTCGATCTCCGTCACAAAGACGCCGTCGCTGCCGATCTGCGAGAGCGGCATGCTGGTAACACGATCGCCAGTGGTACGAATCTGCTGGACCTCAACCTCAAGATTGGGCCACTGCTGATGTAATCTGGCAATGATCCAATTGGTCTGTATCATTGCGAGCCGGCTGGCTCGTGTTCCGATGGTCACTTTCATGATTATTCTCTTCCAGGTCAAACAGATAGCGCATAGCTTCAGTATAGATATGTCCCTGACCCGCCACTGCCGCTTCCTTTAATTTCAAGGTTGGAGTATGCAATAATTTATTCATTAAACGATGGGTTAATTCTTGGACCACGCCCAATTCACGCTCGGAAAGTGTAGGAGAAAGTTGACGCAGGGTGCGCGTCAATTCCTGCTGGCGCACGGCTTCAGCACGCTGACGCATATCGCTGATCGTGCTTACGACGCTGAGGGACGCTTGCCAACGCTCAAAAGCTTGAACTTCTTCCTCGATAATGGCCTGCACATGCTCGGTCTCTTGTAAGCGTAATTGGATACCTCGCTCGACCTCGGACTGCAAGTCATCCAGGTTATAAAGATGGATGCCAGCCAGCTCTCCTACCGCCGGATCAACATCGCGTGGCATGGCGATATCGATCAGCAATAGCGAGCGCTGCTGACGCTGTTCCATAACTTGTGTCATCAAATCAGGAGTCAGAATCGCATGCGGAGCCGTAGTCGAACTGATAACGACATCAGCATCGACTAACGCCTCCGGAAGCTCCTGGAAAGGACGCAGGGTCGCCTCAAGTGCGGCCGCCAGCTCTTCAGCATGCGCCTGGGTGCGATTGACAAGCACAACCTGACGAGCTCCGTTATCTTTGAGATTACGAGCTGCCAGTTCACTCATTTTGCCTGAACCAATCAGCAACACATGCGCCTGGTGAAAATCTGCTAACAGGTGACGCGCCAGTTGCACGGCAACATGGCTCAATGAGACGGCATTGCGACTAATGCTGGTCTCACTACGTGCACGTTTTCCCGCGACAACGGCCGCTCGAAATAATGCCGAGGTCAAAGGTCCCGCAAAGCTACCACCTTGAGCAATCTCCAGCGCATCGACCACCTGCCCCTGAATCTGCGGCTCACCTGGCACCAGCGAGAAAAGGCCACTGGTGACTCCAAAGAGATGTGCGACGGCACGCCGATCGGAGAAGCAATAACAATAGGATTCCAATTCGGCAAGATCCACCTGACGCGTCTCACTGAGAACCTGTAATAAAGCGCGACGTCCCTGAGTCACATCCTGGCAAACAGCATAGAGCTCCACGCGATTACAGGTGGAAAGGAGCACACTTTCAGCGGAGACCTTGCGGGCCTCCTGGAGTTGCTGCGGGATATAACGAGCAGAACATGCGAGGCGCTCACGCAATGCAATAGGAGCGGTAGTGTGATCAACGCCGACAACAATGATATGCATGCAAACCTCATAAACCTCTAAATAATTTATAGTCTATAGAGATTTTAGCGTTTTTTTTGGGTTAGTCAAGTCTTTAATTCCCGATATCTCATCAGGAAAACACCTTAGGAGAAGCAATCCGGCCTGCAATAGCCAGCGCTCACGCGATACAGTGCCCTACTTTCAAATTGCAGACATTCTGCCAAAATCTCAAACACTCAGCTTAAAAATCTCATATAGAAAGGAAAACATCATGCATACAGAACATATTCCTTATATGTGACACTCAATTGAGCTATAAATTTCACGCCGATCACGATTTTCTCATACCGACAAAAAGTTGTATGATATCAATACATCATTAATATAGTAGCGTCACATGCTCGTGTGCTTGATCATACGTCGAGTGGAACATCTGCCCGAGGGCACGATGCTACTTGAGGAGTTATCATATATGTTTCGTATTGATGCACGTTTTGCAGCACTGTTAAGCGTGCTCTTTATCGCCATCGGGCTCTTTAATCTCTATATGGGACGCAAGCGTATGCAGGCGATACGAGCGCTGGGCCGTCGGGCTATCTGGTACAAGCAGACAGCGATTTTAACTGGCTTTGAATACGCGCTGCTGGGGATCGTCTTGCTGCTGAACGCTGGCATTTCCAGTGGTTTCTTCCCAGAATCGCAAGCGTTCATTGTCATCCCTCTCTATACCGTGGCCCTGATTCTCGCGGCAGTTATCCTGGGAGTCCTATTATTCCAACGCATCAGGTCGCGGCGCGCCCAAAATACACGGGTAGCTAGCCCGGTCGCGGCAGAACATATAGTAGAGACCGAGACAACGACAAATCCGCCCGATCTCACCCCTCAACAGCGTGCGGCACAGGCTCAACGTCGTCGAGAGCGAAGAAAAAATGCCGCCTCGGCTCGTCGGCGACAATCGGGAAGAGCATAACCAATCCTATCTCCTCCACAGACCAGCAAAGAGAACCAATATCTGCCCACATTTTTATATTTCACCTTAGATGCATGCTCAACAAAGAGACAAGCATGCATCTAAATAACACTCCTGAACCGTTACCCATAGAGAGAGTTGTCAAAGCAATCACTTTTATGCTTATCGATTGTGGAGATAAAGATATATACATACATGACAACCACCAAAGCAGATGTATGCCACTATAACATTATTATCCCCACCGACAACGCACAAAAATTGATGATACCTACCTTCTGATACTTGCGAGGATAGATAAGTATCACCTGTGGCAATCAAATCTAATTTGGAGGAATAAAAGATGCCTGATTCAAATCAATTGACTACCTCATCATTATTGCATGACATCAAGGAATATTTTGGCTTTATTCCCCCATACTTCACAGCCGTCCAGAATAACGTCGAGTTGTTAGCTTCGTTCTGGCATCAGACGAGTGTCACCTACATTGACAACCCGCTGCCTCCAGTCGTCAAAGAGAAGATCTTCATCTATCTCTCGTACATCTGCGCGATACCCTATGACCTGCGTCATCACTGCATTGTGCTCAACACGCACGGGGTAGCAGCCGATGAGATTATAACGCTCTTACGCACGCCTCTGCCAACCGAGCAAGAGATTATGCAACATGTGACACGCATGCAAGGTGTTCCCCAGACCTTCAACTCCTGGCCACAGCAGGATATGCAGATGGAAATTGCCTTCTTCGCCTGTATTGCTCATCTCTTCATACAACGACAACGTGCGCCTCATTGCCGCAAAGAGCTCCAGCGCCTCCTGGGAGAACACTACGCTTTCCTCACGGCGCTTTTTGCCCACATTCGCACATGCCATAACTGGATAGAGGCTGATCCAGAAACGGTCCAGGAAAAAGATGAAACAATTCGCAGCCAGTTCGAGCAGGCATTTGGCACACAGACAGAGCTAGAAAAACTTTTAGAGACTGAAGTGGGACAGCAGGCATCATCAGCCGAGTCGAAGGAGGGCACAGCCACGCAGCAGGCAGAGGCCCAGGCTCATCGTATTGCCTGGCACGAAGCCAATCAGCGTATGAACGACTTTTTAGGAGTGACCGCTCATGAGCTCAAAACGCCAATCACAACAATCAAAGGGACAATTCAAATCCTTCTGCGGACAACCAGACGTGAGATACAGCGTACAAATATCACGCTTGAAGAACATAAACAAAGTTTTGAGAACATCCAGATTCTCCTCACGCGAGCAGATAATCAGATTCGCCGCCTGACCCAGCTCATCAACGACATGGTACTGATTTCGCGTATCCAGGATAAAAAGCTGGAGCTACGCTTAGAAGAGCAAAATCTGTCGACCCTGGTGCAAGAAATCGTCAATCAGCAACGGCAGCTCAACCCTAATCGCACCATCCAGATGAATGACCTGGAAAAAACGCTCAAGGTCAGGATCGATCGTGACCACATCGAGCAGGTACTTACAAACTACCTCTCGAACGCCCTCAAGTACAGTCAGGAAAATCGGCCTGTCAGCATTGATGTTCGACGCGAAGGCTCGAAGATACGTATCGCCGTCCACGACGATGGACCAGGTATCACAGCGAAAGATCAGAAACGGATCTGGGAACGCTTTTATCGCGTGCAACAGACAGAGGTACAGAGTGGATCAGGCATAGGTTTTGGCCTGGGGCTCTATATTAGCCGCTCGATTATAGAGCGTCACGGAGGCGAGGTCGGCGTTGAGAGCAAGCCGGGGCGAGGCACGACCTTCTGGTTTACGTTGCAAAGCTCTGAACCAGGCTAGCCGTACCAGGGCGCTCACCTGATCTGATATCTGAGCGCCCTGGCACAGGATGTGCGATAAATTAAGGATTACACGCGCGTGGAGGACTGGCGCCAGGCAGCCTCGACACATTGTTTCAAAAGCAATGCATTCGTCAGGGGTCCGACGCCTCCAGGAACCGGCGTAAGCGCTCCGGCCACATCCTGAGCAGTTGCATAGTCTACATCCCCCACCATACCTCCTTCGGGCAACGCATTGATGCCCACATCGATCACTACCGCTCCCGGACGTATCCACTCGGCTTTCACCATCAATGGACGCCCGACGGCTGCGATCAGAATATCGGCCTGACGCGTGAAGGATGGTAGATCGGTAGTGCGCGAATGACAGATGGTAACAGTCGCATGCTGCTGCAATAGGAGCAAGGCCAATGGCTTACCAACCACATTACTTCGTCCCAACACAACGACATGCTTGCCCGCCAGAGGAGTCTGGCTCCGTGCGAGAATCTCCATCACGGCGGCCGCTGTCGATGGTTGGAAGCCTGGCTGTCCCAGCGCGAGCTTACCCGCGCTCAGGACGCTGATACCATCGATGTCTTTCTCAGGCGCAAGCGTGTTCACGACGATCTCTTGCGAAAGATGCTCAGGCAAAGGCATCTGCACAATAATGCCATGCACCGCAGGATCAGCATTCAAATGCAGCAGCGTATCACGCAGTTCGTCGGCTGAGGTCTGCTCGGATAACGATTCTAAACGAGCCGTCACACCAATATCGTTGGCAAAACGCAGGATGGCTTTACTATAAAAACCAGAGGCTGCATCCCCTTCAACTCGCACGATCACCAGCCCAGGTGCCTGATCATATGCTTGTCTGTAACGCTGCACATCCTCACGTAGCTCGTTCTTCAACTCCGCGCTCATCGCGCGACCATTCAAAATTGTAGCAGTCAAACTCTTTCCCCTATCGTCGTCACCACACGCTGGCTTCCCACGGCCACAGCATCCAGAGCAGTATGCAGACGTTGTTTCAACGTCTCTACACGCGTGGCATCCTTGAGCGAGTTAATATTGGCATACACCATCCAGGAAGCTCCTGTAGCGGCTCCTGACGCCATCATAGAAGCGGTCGCGATATCGCTCAGGACATTTTTATTGCCGATCTCCGCCACGCGCTGACAATAGTGCACCAGCTCCGCCGCCAGATCAGCCATCTCAAGCGGGACCAGAGCGGCATCCACCAGGCTGGCCTGGATCGCATGCGTCCGCAAAGCTTTCTCCTCAGCCGTGGCACGCGGCAATTTAAAGCAGGCAGACAGCTTTCCATAGGCATCGATATCAGCCTGCATCAACTCTTGAAAGCGACTCCGCAGTCCCTCAGCCCGCGAGATAATCGTTTCAATCTCTTCATGAACAGGGGCATAATCAGCCTTGCTCAAGGTCAGACGCGAGACCATACAGACCAGTGCAGAACCCATAGCTCCGCTCAGAGCAGCAGTCGAGCCACCTCCCGGCGTCGACTGCGCCGACGCCAGATCATCAAGATATGTTTGTAATGGTTTATCTAGATACATGTGTTAATTTATCTTCCTCATCATCAATTTCCTCTGGCTGTCAGAAAAGATCAAAGCAGCCCACCACAATTTTAGCACGCACATCAAAGTTATGTATGGCTCAAAATCTTCACCTGCGACCAATCCCCAAAGTAGAGTCCCTGCGCATTGATAGAAATACCCTCAATCCAGTTGGGGATCAGTCCGGCCATACATTGATGATCAAGTGGAATCACCGGTGCATCCTTCAGCAATACTTGTTCAGCCTGACTGTAGAGACTCTGGCGCTGAGCACCTGTTGCCGCATTAGCTTGAGTGATCAATTGATCATAGTCAGAGTTGTGCCACTGTGCTACGTTTTGCGAGGAAGTGGAGAGAAAAGGCTCTGCAAAGGCATACGGATCTGCGAATTTAGCTTTCCAATTGATCAAGCCAAATTGGAGTGTATGATTTTTTAGCTCTTGTTGATAAGAGTAGAGATCCAATGACTGCACGTTGATTTTGATGCCCGGCAAGGCCTGCCACATATGTTGTAGTGCAGTGGCCATCGCGGGAGTCATCTGACCAACCGGATACGAAAAGGTGATGGCTGGAATGCTCTTTTGATCAGGATAAGCGGATTTCAGCAGGCGCTTAGCCTGCGCGGTGTTGTAGGACGCCACCGCGGACGACGGATCAGCTACTTTGGTGTACTGCTTGCCTTGAAAGCATGACAGATTGGATGGCCACATACTACCCGCCGGTAGGGCAGTGTTGCCTAAAGTAGTCTGAGCGTATGTTTGCTTATTGATGGCTGCCGCAAAGGCCTGGCGAACCGCGACAGAATTAAATGGTGCCTGTGTGATATTAAAAAATAAAGCATCGGTCTGAAGCAGCTCGGCACTCGTAAAGCCCTGGAGTTGATTAGCTGCTAGTTGATCATCCTGCACCAGGTTCCAGACCAGATCATAATTGCTATTTCGGTTGGCTGTGTAGGCGACACGCGCATCATTCTGAAAGGAGACGGTCACCTGAGTCAATGTTAACTTGTTTCCATAGTAATGAGGATTGGGCACCAGCAACATGCTTATCCCCGGTACAACGTCTTTCACGATAAATGGACCCGTACCCACTCCCTGCTTGACAACTGAGACCGGCCATGTTGCTCCTTGAGAGGCCGCTACCAGCTTCAGGTTCATCGGAAAAAAGAGAGGGTTCGCCAATTGGGCCAATAGATAGGGTGCCGGTTGGGTCAGTGTCACCTGCAAGGTATCTGTAGCAAGCGCACGCACACCTGAGAGTACTTTGGACTTCCCTGTGTGCAATTGACTCACCCCATCAATAATAGAGGCTTCAGCCGCAATCTGCGAGGATTGGTTGGTGGCACGGAAGGCATACGTCCAGGAGTCAACATAGGTCTGAGCGGTCACTGCCGTACCATCGGCAAAAGTAATGCCCGACTTGAGGTGAAATGTATAGATCTTGTGATTAGATGAGATATCCCAGGTCGCCTGATCTGGGATCACTTGCGATGTTCGATCTGTACGCACCAGCCCGCTATAGAGCATATTCATCAGAATGCGGCCATTGGCATCCTGCTCAAGCGTTGGATCGAACGCCGGCGCATTGGTGACTCCGATCAGAGGAATCGTCAAAGTCTGCGTCGCTGCGGGCGTCCCATTCCCGATCAGCGTCCCGCTCTTCGTGCAGGCCGATAAGAGAAGCAAGAGCGAACATAAGACAAGCAGTAGCGAGGGCGTACGCCACATCCGCACGTGTTCAGTATATATATATGAAGAACGATAGGGCATTCTTTGACCTCTCACTATAAAAAATTTTATGCATATAAAGTGCAACCTACCAGACGCAAGCAGCACCATAGAATCAAGACACATTATAACGGAGGTCGTCCCCAATGACAAACAAAAGCAGATGATTACCACACCATAACAAAAAGAGGCTTCACTCATAACGAGTAAAGTCTCTCTTCGAAGCATCGCAGATCTATTATTTCAATTATACTTCCTTTTCGATGTAGGCCTCGCGAATCTCTTTTGGCCCGAAAGGCCATGTATGCTCAACACGTGCCCAGATAAGAAAGGCAATCACGCCGATCGCGAGCCATCCCAACGAGAGTAATATGGGCTGCAACGTGCTGGCATAATAGACATAACCCCAACCAATCAAAGCAATGACGCACGGCAACGGATAGAGCCACATGTGATATGGACGTTTCAGTTGTGGTTGTCTCCGTCTTAACACAATCAAAGCGACGATCTGTCCTATACCCTGAACAATTACGGTAACGGCGATCAACATATTGAGAACTACTGTTAACGTAAAGAAGGAGCCAATGGCAGTAATTAAGCCCATCACGATGAGAGCGATATGGGGAAAGTGTAATCGTGGATGCAATCGGCCAAACTGACGAAAGAACAATCCATCGCGTGCCGCGTTGTATGGGACCCGCGAGCCGCCCAGCAGGCCCGTAAAAACTGAGGCGAAGGCCGTAATAATGATCAGAACAGTCACGACGCTGGATACACCTTTGCCCCAGACAGTCTCCAGAATCAGTGAAGCAATCGAGGATGAGCCCTCCACAGTCTGCCAGGGAACCACTCCCAGCACGCCAATATTCAATACGAGATAGAGGAGCATGATACCAAACACGGAAACGATAATAGACCAGGGAATCACACGACCAGGATTACTAATCTCATCTCCCATATAGGCCGTCGTGTTATATCCCAGGTAATCATAGATGCCAATCAGCAGGCCAGCACCCAGGCCAGCAAAAAAGTGGCCGTCAAGTGTAAACGCGTTGGCTGGATAGGCAAATGCAAGTGATGCCTGAAAGTGAGTCAATGCGGCAACAATGACTGTCCCAATCGTGAGCAACATAATACCAAACAGGATATTAGTAAGTATCCCCACCGATTCGATGCGTCGATAGAGCGCAAAGACAACGAGCGCGACAATTAAAAGGGAAATTCCATGGATTTCGATCCAGCTCATATTCGGCCACAGGTAGCCCATATATTGGACGATTCCAATCACGCCAGTGGACATAATCAGAGGGATCGCAAGAACGATCGTCCAGACAAACAAGAAAGGCATCAGGCGTCCCGTACGATACTGAAATGCCTCGCGCAAATAAATATACGTTCCACCAGCACCGGGCATGGCAGCACCAAGTTCGGACCAGACCAATCCATCGGCCAGAGCCAGAATAGCTCCCGCGATCCAGCCGATGATGGCCTGTGGACCACCAAAGGCTGCGACCATAAGTGGAATTGTGATAAATGGTCCAATACCACACATCTGGGTCATGTTAATGGCAATCGCAGTAGGTAATTTAATACTGCGAATAAATCCATTGGTCTCCTGACGTGTAGAAGAGTCCTCAGCGGGGGTGTTGACATCGAATGTGCTCACAGTACATCTCCTTAAGGCTGCTCTGGTTGAAGAGAAAACTGTATAAATAAAGGAACATGTAAAGATTTACGTGTTCCTTTATTAGAATAGTTCTTGAGCTTATTCTTGTCAAGCTTACGACGTTACGGTCCAACAAAAAAAGACCTTACTCGTGTGAGTAAAGCCTCTCTTCTCGAAAGAGTACATACTGCATAGGATCTGTCCTCAATTTTGCCGAGCACCGTGCTGTCAGCCAATTGCTGAAGCAGAGAACCCGCATTCAAAGTCCATGATGAAGATACATTGTGAAACAAGCCGCTCGATCATTAGGGCGACTTCGCTCCGTCCGTTACCGGATGTCCACGTGTCGTCTATCTACCAAGTCGTCTGCTTGGGATCTTAAACACTCGAAAGTGTTGGGAGAACTCATCTTGGGTGCGGCTTCGCGCTTAGATGCCTTCAGCGCTTATCCCTTCTTGACATAGCTATCCAGCTGTGGCCTGGGCAGGCCAACTGGCACACCAGCGGTCAAGCCATCTCGGTCCTCTCGTACTGGAGATGACGCCCCTCAATTCTCCTACGCCCACGACGGATAGAGACCGAACTGTCTCGCGACGTTCTGAACCCAGCTCGCGTGCCGCTTTCATGGGCGAACAGCCCAACCCTTGGGACCTACTCCAGCCCCAGGATGCGACGAGCCGACATCGAGGTGCCAAACCTTGCCGTCGATGTGAACTCTTGGGCAAGATAAGCCTGTTATCCCCGGGGTAGCTTTTATCCGTTGAGCCACACTCCTTCCACTCGGGAATGTGGGATCACTAAGCCCGACTTTCGTCCCTGCTCGACCTGTCCGTCTTGCAGTCAAGCTCCCTTCTGCCTTTACACTCTTATGGGTGATGTCCATCCACCCTGAGGGAACCTTTGGGCGCCTCCGTTACTCTTTGGGAGGCGACCGCCCCAGTCAAACTACCCGCCTGACCTTGTCTGCGTCCCGGATCACGGTGACGCATGAGACACAAACTGTATCGAGAGTGGTATTTCACTGCTGTCTCCCCTACCCCCACAAGGATAGGTTCTCCGACTCCCACCTATGCTACGCACGATCCACCTCGTATCCAGATCAAGGTGTAGTAAAGCTCCACGGGGTCTTTTTGTCCTGTCGTGGGTAACCCGTATCTTCACGGGTACTTCAATTTCGCCGAGTCCTCTGTCGAGACAGTGCTCAACTCGTTACTCCTTTCGTGCGGGTCGGAACTTACCCGACAAGGAATTTCGCTACCTTAGGACCGTTATAGTTACGGCCGCCGTTCACCGGGGCTTAGATTCGCAGCTACGATCACCGCTCCTCGTAACCTTCCGGCACTGGGCAGGAGTCAGCCCCTATACTTCCGCTTTCGCGTTCGCAGAGACCTGTGTTTTTGGTAAACAGTCGGTTGAGCCAATTTCTTGCAACCCCCTCACGCCATCTCCGAAAAGACATCGCTACTAGGGCACCCCTTCTTCCGAAGGTACGGGGTCAATTTGCCGAGTTCCTTAACAGAGGGTCGCTCGATCACCTGGGGAGATTTCCCCCTGCCTACCAGTGTCGGTTTGCGGTACGGGCGGAGTAGGCTTCTGGCGAGAGGCTTTTCTTGGCGGCGTAGGGCGCAATGACTTCCGCAGTCTTGCGACCGCTCGCTGCACTGGTCACGCACAGGACTCCGGGATTTTCCTCGGCGTCGCGCTTCCATATACAGACCCATCCTGTCCATTCGATGGGCTCACCTTCCTTACCGCGTCCCCCCATTGCTCGTAACGAAGTACTCCGGTGCAGGAATGTCCAACCTGCTTTCCATCGCCTACGACTATGACGTCCTCGGCTTAGGACCCGACTCACCCTGGGACGATTGACGGTGCCCAGGAACCCTCAGGCATTCGGTGTGTCTGGTTTTCACAGACATGACGCTACTCATTCCGGCATTCTCACTTCTGGACGCTCCACCAGTTCTTTCAATCTGGCTTCTCTGCCTCCAGAACGCTCCCCTACCAACCCTCTTTGACGTAAACGTCAAAGAAAATTCCATAGCTTCGGTAACGCGCTTGAGCCTCGATACGTTGTCGGTGCCACTCCACTCGACCAGTGAGCTATTACGCACTCTTTCAATGATGGCTGCTTCTAAGCCAACATCCTGGCTGTTTGGGCGAAATGACTCCCTTTGACACTAAGCGCATATTTAGAGACCTTAGCTGATGGTCTGGGCTGTTTCCCTTTCGACAATGAAGCTTAGCCCCCACTGTCTCACTTGCATGCAATCTGTCCTGGCATTCGGAGTTTGGTTGGGTTTGGTAACCCGCAAAAGGCCCCTAGCCCATTCAGTGCTCTACCTCCAGGATAGTTCTCAATCATGCAGCTGTACCTCAATACATTTCGGGGAGAACCAGCTATCTCCGTGTTCGATTGGAATTTCTCCCCTATCCACAAGTCATCCCCCAGTTTTGCAACACTGGTGGGTTCGAGCCTCGACGGACTGTCACATCCGCTTCACTCTGCTCATGGATAGCTCACACGGTTTCGGGTCGCATCGCCGCAACGGTCGCCTTGTTCAGACTCGATTGCTCTGTGGCTCCCCAACTTTACCGTTGGTTAACCAGGCTACGACGATGCACTCGCCGGATCATTCTACAAAAGGCACGCCATTAGCCCTTGGTCTCGCAAGAGACAGTGGCCTCTGACTGCTGGTGAGTACGTGGTTTCAGGGTCTCTTTCATCCCCCTCTCGGGGTGCTTTTCACCTTTCCCTCACGGTACTTGTTCGCTATCGGTCGCTGAAGATGTTTAGCCTTGGAGGGTGGTCCCCCCAGCTTCCCACAAGGTTTCACGTGCCTCGTGGTACTCAGGATACCGATCCACGTTGACAAACCGTCCTCTACGGGACTCTCACCCGCTCTGGTGGCGCTTTCCAACGCCTTCGAGTAGTTCATCATTGCTTGATATCGGTCCTACAACCCCGGTTGTTCCGAAGAACCTCCGGTTTGGGCTGTTCCCGGTTCGCTCGCCACTACTACGGGAATCTCGGTTGATTTCTTTTCGTCGGGTTACTGAGATGTTTCAGTTCACCCACTGCCCCCCGTCACTGCCTATGTGTTCAGCAGGCGGTTTCCAGACATCACTCTGGAAGAGTTGCCTCATTCGGAATCTTGGGGCTCATCGCTTGCATGCAGCTCCCCCCAAACGTTTCGCCGGTCTCCGCGTCCTTCTTCGGTCTTCAGCGCCAAGGCATCCACCTCGTACTCTGTGTAGCTTGTTCTCTACATCTTTGTCATGTCTTGAATGCTTGACATTTTATCTGTTGGTGATAAAAACTTTCGATCCTCTGCTTCAGTTTCGGCTGACCACACTGTGTGCTCAGCAAAATTGAAGAGATATCCTATGCAGTTGTAAACGTGCAAGATTGGCGCACACCACAAGCCGTAGCCCGTGGGGCGAAACCCCAACCTCTGGAGAGTGGAAACCAGCGCAGATATGCTGGACAGATGTACCATGTCCTGTGTCGACCTGGAAGTGCGTCGAGTTAGAAACGTTCATGGAATCCACGAACCTCGACGGTAGCTCCCTAGAAAGGAGGTGATCCAGCCGCACCTTCCGGTACGGCTACCTTGTTACGACTTCACCCCAATCACTGACCCCACCCTCGACGCTTGCCTCTCCGAAGGGTTAGCCCAGCGGCTTCAAGTGTTGCCAACTTTCGTGGTGTGACGGGCGGTGTGTACAAGACCCGGGAACGTATTCACCGTAGTGTGCTGACCTACGGTTACTAGCAACTCCACCTTCACGGAGGCGAGTTTCAGCCTCCGATCTGAACTGAGGCCAGGTTTGACGAGATTAGCTCCCCCTCGCGGGTTGGCAACTCTTTGTCCTGACCATTGTAGCGTGTGTGTCGCCCAAGGCGTAAGGGCCGTGCTGACTTGACGTCATCCCCGCCTTCCTCCATTTTGAAATGGCAGTTTCGTTAGATCAGTTCAACTAACGACAGGGGTTGCGCTCGTTGCGGGACTTAACCCAACATCTCACGACACGAGCTGACGACAGCCATGCAGCACCTGTGGATCCGCTCCGAAGAGACAGCGCATTACCGCTGGTGCAAATCCATGTCAAGCCTTGGTAAGGTTCTTCGCGTTGCATCGAATTAAACCACACGCTCCGCTGCTTGTGCGGGTCCCCGTCAATTCCTTTGAGTTTTAATCTTGCGACCGTACTCCCCAGGCGGACCACTTATCGTGTTAACTGCGACACTGAAGGGGTCGATACCCCCAACGTCTAGTGGTCATCGTTTACGGCTAGGACTACCAGGGTATCTAATCCTGTTCGCTCCCCTAGCTTTCGCACCTGAGCGTCAGGTACTTCCCAGGACACTGCCTTCGCCATTGGTGTTCCTCCGGATATCTACGCATTTCACCACTCCACCCGGAATTCCGTGTCCCTCTGAAGCCCTCAAGTCAGACAGTTTCCAGAACACTTCGTCGGTTAAGCCGACGACTGTCACTCCAGACTGATCTGACCGCCTGCGTGCGCTTTACGCCCAGTAACTCCGGACAACGCTCGCCTCCTACGTATTACCGCGGCTGCTGGCACGTAGTTAGCCGAGGCTGATTCCTCTGGTACCGTCCGTTCTCGTCCCAGAGAAAAGCAGTTTACGATCCGAAAACCTTCTTCCTGCACGCGGCGTTGCTCGTTCAGGGTTGCCCCCATTGACGAAAATTCCTCACTGCTGCCCCCCGTAGGAGTCTGGGCCGTTCTCAATCCCAGTGTGGCTGATCGTCCTCTCAGACCAGCTATCGATCGAAGCCTTGGTGAGCTATTACCCCACCAACGAGCTAATCGAGCGCAGGCTCATCCCAGGGCGTCTTTGCAGACTTTGCTCCTTGCGGAGCGTATGCGGTATTGTCGGCGATTTCTCGCCGGTATTCCTCACCTCGGGGTAGATTGCCCACGTGTTACTCACCCGTCCGCCACTCTCTGATTACTCAGAGCGTTCGACTTGCATGTGTTAGGCACGCCGCCAGCGTTTATCCTGAGCCAGGATCAAACTCGCCATCAAATGTTTTTTATAAAACACCTCATCACAGCGGACGAGATGCGAAAAAGCATATGCGTTAAGTTGCGATCATGACCAAGTTACATTAACATTGGCTATAAATTCGCAGAGATTAATGGTCACCACACATGACATGTGGGACCGAATTGACAGGAACGTGGAACACCTGTGTGTTCCAGTTACTGTTCTGCTTTCCACTCTTCAGTTGTCAAGGTACAATCTACGAAAACGTCTGTTTTCGTGTGGGTCGAGCGTTTCGTTGTTTTGTGTCTCGCTCGTTCCGTAGCTGTAGTATCGCATATCCCTTGTGCTTTGTCAAGCGTTTTTCGCGCTCTTTTTGCGCGGTTCCGAAAACTCGTGATTCGTGTCGTTCGGCCTGTCAAGACAGGTCAGAGGATCGAAAAAAGAGCCAACGCATCCTACAGGAAAGTCTCAACCAATGTTGGGAAGGTCCAGCGAGATGAATCTCGGAGAGCCACCTTAGCGTGGCACAACTGATATACAAGGACAGGAGCACATACTCTCAGAAGAAGATGCAGTGATTGTCGCTTTTTGACAGCTTTGTGATTATGCCACAGGCAGACATTCCTGTCAAGCCCTATGACTATTGGTGTTAATCATCAATCTTCCTTAAAATTTGAAGCGAATGGAGTTTTAGATTGTCCCTCTCATCCCCTTGATGAAGATATGTAAAAACGTTATAAGTAATAATGAGCTAAACTATTCAGATACTATGAAGGAAAGATAGATCAGATCAGGTAACGCCGACGTACCACTTTGATTACAATAAAACCACATCAACTATTAATATACCAGAGATAAAGTATACAACTGATTTATGTGAGCATTTCTAGATTGCGTTGTTAGCAACCTAGAAATAGTGTTAGCTCCTGAAATAATCCCAAGAGACCCAAAAAGATGCATAAACTTTGCCGGATGTTACAACTCTAACCATTATTAAAGGTGAACATGTCCATGTCGGAACGTGGAACTCAGGCATCTCAATTAAGAAGCGTTATCCAGGTTTTGCAGCTTGGCAACAAGAGCGGCATCTTGACGGTAACGCACCAGTCAAAGGTCATCGAAGAGGGGTGGATTACGTTCGTACACGGAGCAATCACAGATGTCAAACTGGGCAAGTTATCGCGTCAAAAGGCATTCAATGCCTTGCTCAGCTGGGAAGAATGTCGCTTTATGTTTGCGACAGTTGAGACAAACACGGAACCACAGCAGCTTCCTCTTGCAATGCCCCCCAGGACAAGTCCCCTTCCCCCATCGATCCCATCGCAATCAATGAATGCGAAAAAAGCCATCCCTCCGTACTCTCAAGCATCGGCGACCAATAGCATACCCGGAGGAAGAGCCAGCATGCGTTCGCAAGATCCACTCAACGCACCGGCAGCTCTCATCATCCCCGGGCGTACGCATCAAGAAGCCGAAAGCCTACAGTACCTGAAGAGCGCTGGTTTATCTCGTTTGCATATGCGCCTGTTCCTCTTAATTAATGAAGAGAGGAATCTCCAGGATCTGGCACGCCTATTGAACCATAGTCCACAAGAGGTCCAAAAACTTCTCTACGATTTAGAACGCATCGGTATTATCTTCCTATAAATTCCAACCAGTTTTCAAGAAAAGGAACCAACCATCATTATGGCTAAACAGGATAGTTCTTCGCCGCGCAAACATCGATGGAGATCTTTACCCTTTCTCATCTCTGTAGCGCTTGTCTTCGCAGCTATCATTCCACTGATTGTCACATTCGCATTTATTTATCTACAGACAACGCCAGCATTGATCAACCAGGCCAATAAAACCATGGTGCGCGATGCCCAAACCAACGTCCAACTCATCAATAACTACTTGCAAGAGCGCGTACTCGATGTCCAGACGGTTCAACAAGCAGCCTCGCAGGTCCCCAACGTCCAAAGGATGCTGACCGTCGATCAGCCGGGTTCGCTGGACTTTCAGACCGATGCGACAATTGGCGGATACTATATTGTTGAGATTGGTATGATTCGCAGTAAAGATTACAAAGACTGGACGATCTTCAGCAAGAGTGGACAGCTACTCCTGGCCTATCCTACGCCCAAACTCGTCCAGGCACACGGAAAATCGTTAATTCCAGCCGAAGATCTAGCACTGGTAAATGCAGGCAAAACATTTATTTCGCCAGTCTATTATTCAGCGCAGACGAACGAAAGCACCGTCGATATTTATGCCCCCATCATGGCGGCCACCCCAACGGCTCAAGCGAGCGCAGCAGCGTCGACGCAGACCACGAAATCGCCCCCGGCTCCTATCGGCATCTTACGAGCCACCCTCAACCTCAGATACATTACAAGTATTGTCCAGGGCGACACAGGAAGCAATGGCGCAGATAGTTATGCCTATATAGTTGATGATAATAATATTCGCATTATCGATGCGGATACCCGGCAACGCTTCACCAGTTTGACTCCGCTAGGCACAAGCGAGCAACAGATCTTGAGCAGCGAAGAACGCTTCGGCTCAACCCAACCCATCTCTCTGGTGAGTGATCCAGCAATCGCACGAGAAGTTCAATCAGATAAGCAATCGTCCAGCATCCAGGAACAGCCAGCCGGAGAAACAACACAATACCAGATTGTACGACAGCAAATGAATACAGCGCTGGTCCCCTGGAACTATATCGTTTTAAGCCCAGTCAGCTCGGAGACAGCGGTAGCGCAACAGCAACAAACAAACATTATTTTCGTGGCAATTCTAACCTCACTGGTCGTAGCCATCATCGGATTACTGGTGGGGCGAGGCATTTCGCGTCCAATTATGCGTGCCGTGACCGAGCTACAGAATAATAGTAAATATCTCAATGCATTATCCAGTCGCCAGCAAGACGCAGCCTCATCACAGATGTGGGTGGTTGAATCTTCACAGGTAGGCTTAAAATCGGTGAATTATTATACGCGTGCCACCGATATCGCATCCAGCGAACTATTGCAGATGATACATACGCTGGCTCAAACATGGCAACAGGTAGACATGCGCGAGAACATGATGCGCATTGAACAAATCGCGCAGCTCATGGCCTATGTAAAAAACGCATCAACCTATCTGGGTTCCAGTAATCAAAAATTGGATACCGCCCTGACACTGGCAACCGAGGTCGCCGAACAGCTACATGAAGGTTCACGCACATCGAATGAGTCAGCAGAACAGCTTGAAAAAATCGTCAAAGAGCTTCAGACAGTTATTGGTCACTAAGCCGGAAAGATCTGAAACCTTGCACTCAACAATACGTAGATTCTACAGATACTACGAGCGGTAGACGAGGCATTTTCAATGGGAAAGAAAGAGGTATTTTTTATTCATGATGCCACAGAATTCAAGCAATGCAAGACAGGAACAGCAAGCACCTGATTATGGCAAATATGAAGGTGCATCCAGCTATAGCCAGCAGCAACAATATCGGCCACCCTACGAGACGCCGCCTACGCAGAATACTCCTTATGATGATCCCTATGCCGATCCGCTGGCACCACACATGAACCTCGGACAGGGTCAAATGGGGAAAGTCTACACCAAAAGTTCGACGCCTCTAGCGGGGATGCGTCTGGCCCTGGCCATCGTCTCCGTATGCGTACTTGTACCACTGACCGCGATTATGTTTGGAATACTGGGTGTACCCGGCATCATTCCCTATGCGGTTGTCTGCGTTGCCATCATCATGGTCAATGCGATCTTCAACAACCCCAATCTCTTCAAATCCTGAGCGGGGAAATACCCTTTCGCCCACGGCGCAAACGCCAGCCGACGTAGCGCCGTGGTCTTGACCTCTTCTGGGAAAACGTATCGCTCTCTGAGAACTATTGGGTACTTGTGTGATAGCATCGAGAGAGTTAAGATAGAGAAGAGATATACACATTTTCTATCTGATCGTAGTTGAGGTTTGTTCATACGATGAAACAGCTCCCGATAGGCACACTCACATTACTTTTCACAGACATCGAGGGATCAACGCGCCTTGTGCGCCAACTTGGCAGCCGCTATGCCGATCTGTTACGTGAGTGCCGACGCTTGCTACGCACCTCGTTCCAGCAATGGAGCGGTTATGAGGTCGATACTCAAGGTGATGCCTTCTTTGTGGTCTTTGAGAGTGCCGAGGATGCTTTGGCGGCGGCTGTCACAGCGCAACAAGCCATCTTCACAGCCAGTTGGCCCGATGGGGTACGCGTGCGGATACGCATGGGGATGCATACAGGCGAGCCACAGCCCGCCGAGGAGGGCTATATCGGCCTGGATGTCCATCAAGCGGCGCGGATCATGAGTGCGGCACATGGTGGACAGGTGCTCCTCTCGCAGGCGACCCACGATCTTGTTGTTTCAGAGCAATCCAACTCCTTCGAGCTTCTGGACCTTGGCGAGTATCGCCTCAAGGATATCTCTGGACTCAATCGACTGTTTCAATTGCTCATTCCAGACTTGCCGACAACCTTTCCACCACTCGCAACCTTAAGTTCGCAGCGTCCATTGAGAAACATCCCCTCGCCCACGGCCTCCTTTGTGGGACGAGAGCAAGAGATCAGTACCATCTGTACGCTGTTACGCCGTCCCGAGGTGCGCCTGCTGACGCTCATCGGAGCAGCTGGCGTCGGCAAGACACGGTTGACCTTGCAGGTAATCACAGAGCTGACCGATCTCTTTGTCGATACTATTTGCTTCGTGGCGCTTGAACAATTAAAAGATAACGCAGGAGTCATTGCCGCGATTGCTCAGGCATTGGGTATCCAGGAAGAGAAAGGCTCCTCGCAGGCCAAACAAGTGAAAGAGGCCTTACGAGAGCAATCTGTGCTGCTCGTATTGGACAATTTCGAACAGGTGCTACCAGCGCGCCTGCTCATAGCTGATCTGTTGATGAGTTGTCCAACGCTTAAAATCCTCGTCACCAGCCGTATCATCCTGCATCTGCAAGGAGAGCGGATCTTTGAAGTCCAACCGCTCCCCCTCCCAACACACAAACAGGAAAAGGATACAGAAGAGCTATTGCATTGTGCGTCCATCGCCCTCTTTTTGGAGAGAGTCCACGCGGTGACGCCGGACTTTAAGCTGACAACGGCGAACAGGGCCGATATTGTGGAGATCTGCAAGCGCCTGGATGGAATGCCTCTGGCGATTGAGCTGGCCGCGGCACGCTCCAGACATTTCTCTCCTGCGGCCCTGCTGGCGCATCTGGAGCAAGGGATGATTGTCCTCACGGGGAAAGCACAGGATCTCCCCGAACGTCAGCGCACCTTACGGAAAGCGCTCGCCTGGAGCTATGATCTACTCGAGCCGGCGGAACAAGCTGTCTTCCGCCGGCTGACAGTGTGCGCGGGCGCGATATCGTTGGAGGCGGCTGAGCAGATATGCATGGCGGTCAGTCCAATAGAGGGTGAGATCTATGAGGTGCTCGAGGAGCTGGCCGATAAAAGCATGGTGCAGCTCGATGATAGAGGGTCAGATGGTAGATACTTCTGGCTCTTACGCGTCCTGCGCCAGTATGGAGCCGAATGCCTCGTCACAGCGGGAGAAGATACGGCAGCTCGCACAGCTCAGAGTGACTATTTCCTGGACTGGGTAGAGCGTAGCGTGCCACTCCTATCAGGCGCAGAGCTAATCCACGGCTTTGATCAGTTGGATCATGCCTATGAAAATATACGTATCGCGCTTGAATGGCTGCTAGACAGTACAAATCCCAATCCAGAGCGTACAGAGCAAGCCCTACGTCTCTGCGTTGCATTGATGAGATTCTGGGAAACGCGTGGCTATATGCATGAAGGTCTGGCGGTTCTGAAGCGGGCATTACAAAGTGAGCAGAAGGTCTCCGCTGAGATCAAAGCACAGGCACTCCATCAGGCTGGCTTTCTGGCACTCATGCTGGATGATCAGCTTCAGGCCGAAACGTTCCTACGGGAAAGCCAGATCCTCTTCCGCAACAACGGCAACAAACCAGCCATGGCCAACATCCTACGCTTACAAGGAAATCTCGCACTCGTCAAAAACAACTACAAAGTAGCACGCCGCTTGCTCGAAGAGGCTCTGGCTATCTACCTGGAGTACAACGAAACCCAGAAAGTCTCATCGGTCCAGAACGCCCTGGCACAGATCGCCATCGTCCAATGCAATTATCCCCAGGCGCTCGCCCTCCTGGAAGAGGTTTTGGCAAGCAACAAAGCAGCGGGAGAGCAATACAGCAGCGCATATCCACTCTTTCACATCGCACGCACCCATTTCCTCGCACAGACAGATCCAGTTAAAGCTCGCTCGCTTGCGGAGCAAAGCCTTACCCTCTTACGTGCAACAGGCAATCGGCGCATCATGGGATATGCCCTCACGCTGCTCAGCCAGATCCTGTCCACCGACCCAAAATATATCGATGAAGCATATGATCTCATCGAAGAAAGCCTCACCATCTTCAAGGGGATGAATGAGCGTTTCGGCATCGCCGAAGCATCGCTCGTGCTGGCAGAACTGACCGCCAACCGAGATGATCATAAAACTGCACAAGAGCTTTTCCAGCAGAGCGCAAAATTGCTCAAAGAGCTGGGAGAGAGAGAACCTGCGGCCACCTTCCTGGAAGCCTACGGGAACTATCAGGCCACCCACGGAGATGTCAGGCAGGCAGTCCAGATGTGGGGGGCGGCCGCCGCCACACGGTCCGCCATCGTCGCCCCCATGCCACCCACCTATCGTCATGACTACAGGCAAGCCATCGCCATCGCCCGTCAACACCTCGACGAAGATGAATTCCGCACGCTCTGGCTGAAAGGCAGCAAAACGCCTCTTGATCAGATTATGTGAGTAATTATACCTATCATAAAACTCCTGCCCTTGCTTAAAAACGCTTTTGTGTCGAGCGAAGCGAGGACACCGTAGCGTCGAACGCTTGCGTGCGATGTTCCACTCGACGTACGATCAGGCCCCCAGCGCGGCGTGACGAGATGCTGCTGTCTCTTACGAGAAACTGGGACATCGTACGCAAGCGTTCGACTGCAAAAAAAATGAAGCATACCCAATAGATATTTTTATCTAGCATTTTGCTGAATGAAACGGTATACTAATCATCAAACCCATCGAGAAGCAAGCAGACGATTAAATGCACCAGGCGTCTTCCTAAATCTCCAGTCCTATTCGGACTCCGTAGAAAGGGCTTTTCCTCTGATGAATACACAACGACAATCGTTGATCAAGCCCACTGTGCTGGACGATATCAGCAAACTGCCCCTCAAAGATATGCAAAATATCCTCAAAAAGGTGGCACAGTTGCAACAAGATCCTCTACCAGACGGCAAGACAAAGAAACAGCTGCTCCACCTGCCAGGGAGGCTCTACCGTGCGCGCTCCGGACGATATCGCATTATTTATACATTTAGTCAGAAGACGGTCTCGATTTATAAAATTGCGATCCGCAAAGAGGATATCTATGAGAAGCATCTCGTTACCAATGACGACGATCTGGATACAGATGAGTTAAGCGATCTAGATATCAACTTCGATGAAACCGATACAAAGGATTCAACATGGTCAACATGGTCAACATGGTCCACGGGAGGCCCCTGCGAGACATCCAAACAAGAGTCAGCATTGCCGGAGCCGATCACAGTCGAGCTACTTAACAAGCTAAGGGTGACTGAAGAATATCATTCGCACCTACTCAGTATCGTCGATGAGGATAGCTTGCTCAATTGCGAGGGCATCGATCAAAAGACGCTTTCACGCCTCATCGATTATCTCTATCCCCCCTCGCTGAGCGAAGCGATTCAGCAGCCAGATCTGGTCCTCAACGACGCCAACGATCTGTTGCGCTACAAAGAGGGAGATCTCTTGAACTTTCTGCTTCTGCTGTCGCCTGAACAGGAGCAATATGCGACATGGTCATTGCGCACCAGCGGCCCAAACCTGGTCAAAGGAGGTCCCGGCACAGGGAAGAGTACCGTAGCACTCTATCGCGTACGCTCGATCCTTGATCAGCTGCTCCAATCTGGTCAAAGCCAGCCCAGGATACTTTTCACCACCTACACGAACGCTTTAATTAAATCTTCACAGCAACAACTCCAGCAGTTCCTGGGTCCCAGAGCAGAGTATGTCCAGGTCAGTACAGCTGATAGTATGGCCTACACGATTCTCGACCACTTTGGTCAGGTGAGAAATCCAACCCTCATCAATACCAATCAAGAAGCGCATCAATACTTGCGGCAAGCCATCACAGCGACAAATTTTGAGGGAACATTGCTGGAACGTCGCCTCAAGATGCAGACGATTGAGCGCATGACCCTGGATTATTTATTGCATGAATGTAACTTTGTGATTATTAGCCGCCAGATCAGCACGTTAGAGGAGTATCAAAAAACACCACGCCATGGACGCCAATTGCGCTTAAATGCAACTCAGCGTGCAGCCATCTGGCAGATCTATCAGCGCTGGCTTCAGTTATTACATGCCGCCAACAAAGAAACCTGGCAGCAACGCCGCACGCGAGCAGAAATCTTGACGAAACAGAGTCCCCTTTACCAATCGTTCGACGCAGTGATCATCGACGAGGCTCAGGATCTCGATCCCAGTGCCTTGAGGATGCTCATCCAGATCTGTAAAGCTCCCAACCGGCTCTTTATCACCGCTGACGCCAACCAATCTATTTACAGTAGCGGCTTCACCTGGTCAGATATCCATCATGATCTCAACTTTCGCGGCCATACCAATATCCTACGTGCCAACTACCGGTCGACCAGGGAGATCGGAGAAGCGGCACATTCATATCTACGTCATGCCGGACTGGAGGCGGTAGAGAGCGAACGTCGCTACATCAATCACGGTCAACGTCCCGATGTCCTGGCGGTCAACAGCAGCAAAAACGAGATCCAACTGCTGATCAGCTTCTTCAAACAAGCCTGCCATACCTTACACCTGAGCCTGGGCTCCTGTGCCATTCTCTGTCCCGGCGACAACATTGGGCGTTCGCTTGCCAGTACGCTCAAGCAGCGAGGCGTCGAGGCCACGTATATGAGCGGGCGAGACCTTGATCTCTCTCGCTCAGGCATCAAAGTGCTCACGCTGCAATCGTCCAAAGGACTCGAATTCCCCATCGTCGCGCTCGCTGGTTTTGTCAACAGCAACTATCCGCCCATCCCTGCGGATGCCTCGCAAGAGGAGATCGATGAGTTTCTTGCCCGCGAGCAACGAACGCTCTTTGTCGGGATGACACGAGCCATGCGCGCCCTGCTAGTAATCATCCCGCATAACACCAGCACATCACTTCTCCAGGGCTTCGATGATACCTATTGGGACCTGAAACGAAACATTTAACAATTTTCATCCCTCCAAGCGTGCAGAAATACCCCCAAAGCATTTATAATGATGGGGTGATATATTTTTTAGAGAGCCAGGCCATCTGCATAGCAAGTCGAAGGAACAGGAGAGCAGTATCCGTGCAAACCATACGTCTACCTAAGCATCTACCCTCATCCAATGAGCTCATACAACTCAATCAGCGCCTGCGTGCAGGCGAGATCTGTCTTGACTGGCACGATGTCGCTGCCTCTATCCAGCCGGGACAACTTGAGAGTTTACTCAAAGATCTTAATTTAGCCGAGCACTATGACAGCCTCGGAGTCGATACTGTTCCTGAATCGCTTCAGCCTGTTATCGCGATTACTTTTGATATGCTTGAGCTACAAATGAAGCAGAAAACCAGGAAATTACCACCACTCTCAAAGAGAAAAGTTTTGGTCAAGCCAGAGATCTGGCTGCCTGAAGGTGGTGATTTGGATAATGAGGATATAAACAAGACGATCTTCAGGATCTTCCCAGAAAGCGAAGAGAAAATGGTCTTGCCAGTGATGCCAGTACCCGATCAGAGTGAAAAAACTGAAAAAATCGCGGCAGTAAAAATTGCTTCATCCAGATCCAAAGCTGCTCAGCCGAAGGGACCAAAAAAGATTGGGACCGGATTATCTCCATCCGCACTGCATGACATACTGGAAGCCATGGCGGTCGCCGCTTCTCCTCCCGGGCTCACAACCACCGGCAACATTGATACGATGGAAGATGATTACTTGCAAAAGCATTTTCTGGTAGGCCTGCTTGCGCCCAAAGAGTCACAGAACCTGCCCACAGAGCCTGACCCAGATAGCATCTCCGAAGCGGCCTTCCTCACCGATGCCTGCCTGGATATGCGTCAATTAGCCATAACTGCTCCAGGAGAACTGAAAAATCTGCTTACGCCATTAATCAACGCCTACATCGTCCAGATCTATGCTCAACAAAGTTCTGCTGAGGTAACCCATCAAGCCATCCAACAATCTCAAGAGGAGCGTCAACGCACCCAGGCGGGCATCGACCTGCTGGGAGGAGATTCCACTGCGGCACAAGCATTCATATTCATGAATCGAGCTATGTGGCTGCAACGCATCCACACCAGCGTCGCCGAAGAGAGGCTCCGGCATGGTCAGCGTAGCATTCATGACCTGGATCATCCCGCTAACCGTAGATGGCAACCCTTTCAGCT
The DNA here is from genome assembly GCF_057551105.1 of Dictyobacter sp. Z7_2. Classification (NCBI taxonomy): domain Bacteria; kingdom Bacillati; phylum Chloroflexota; class Ktedonobacteria; order Ktedonobacterales; family Dictyobacteraceae; genus Dictyobacter; species Dictyobacter sp. Z7_2. The sequence goes on along the minus strand of NZ_BAAJPE010000002.1, from coordinate 4,149,693 downwards.
TGCCTTTATCTTGCAGAACCTACCCATCCTGACCGGCCTAAAAACTCACGAGCACGGTTCTATACAGAGCAACAGTGCAGAACTGCGCTATCCCTTAAGCCTGGAAAGTAAAATCGATGCCTATCTGGCCCTAGCCGCCTATACAATGATCGTCCGCCGCCTGCAAGAAAATTTTGCGGGAGGCACCAGCGCATCTGGAGTAGCTGTCGTCATGCGTTATACGCCACAATTGCTCACGCCTCAACATTTCCAGAGCTTCGCAGCCTTGATCTGTGCCTGCGAAGCCATCCGTCGTCCAGCCACGACACTATGGGGCCAGGCTCCTTTCCGGCTGGGATTATGGGCAAGACAGGCATCTCCACTCGATCCCAATAGTCACTTCTATCTCGATGGAAGGGGAAATCCTCGCCAACTGACACATTGTCCCTGGTGCGGACACGCAATAGATCCCGTCAGAGACATTCTGGTTGAAATCGACGAAAAAGGATATGAGCGCACTTTTATCTACTGTGGCGATCAAGAAGAACAGTGCCAGTTTGCACGAACCAGATCCAAAGACGAGGGTCTACCCATCCTGATTGTCGACGAAGAGATCCATCACCTACAGCCATCGTTACTCCTCACCATCGCCGAGCGCGACAATCTGACCTTCTTTCACAAGCCAGGCAGTAAAAGCTCATTAAGCTAAACAATGGAACAATAGTGCTCTCTCACTACCTCTCACCTCTATAAACACGTGAACAAAAGATCTAGATTGGACGTGCATTGTATGAAAGATTTATTCTCCTTATCTTCAAGTATGCTTATCAAGGAAACAGATAATACTGACATCCTGGCGAAATCGCCTCAGAAAGCTTCAGCTTCAACCGAAGAAGTCGAGAACGCCTGGAAAGCTTCAAGCCAATCAGCTTCTGAGATATCACTTCAGATCGACAACGAGCGTCTCAACGCCACGCCAGAGCCACTTTTGACACAACTCATCCATGAAGTTCAGCGCCACATTCTCGTCAACGAAAAGACCATCAGGCGTATCTACCACGCATTGCTGGCCGGACACGTCATCTTGACAGGACCTCCGGGAACCGGCAAAACCGAACTGGCGCGCATCCTGCCAGAAATACTCTGGCAAAGCCAGGTGGGATCGGAGGTAGCAGCAGGTACCTCCGATATAGACACAATGCAAGAGCTCACGGCTGAGACGGCCTATACGACGCGTCTGGTAACCGCCACAGACGACTGGACTCCACGAACATTGATCAGTGGCATCGCGCCACAGGGCATAAATGGCACGATCAACTATAAAATCCAATATGGTCATCTCACATCGGCCATCCTCAAGAACTGGTCATTTCAGGGAGAAGATCCAGCTAGATGGAGTCATGTCGCACTCCAACGGACACGCATCAAAGCATCCAGCACGCTAAATCGCAGCAGCATCCAGACATTTAAGGGACAGTGGTTAGTAATCGACGAGTTCAATCGTGCGCCGATAGATCTGGCTCTAGGCGATGCCTTGACAACTCTGGGAGGTCACGATGTCCTACGCATCGGTATAGAAGATGGTAGCGCCGAATTGCCGATCCCGCAGGATTTCCGTGTCATTGGGACACTCAACAGCTTTGATCGTCACTATCTCAACCAGATCAGCGAAGCGCTCAAGCGCCGCTTCTCCTTTATCGAGATCCTGCCGCCAACACGCGGACAGCGCAATGACGAGCAAAGTATTGTGCTGTACAAAGCGCTCCGGAAAATCAGCCATCTCAGCCCGGCACTTAGCAGCGACGAGCAAAACGAACAAGCCATTTATTGGGATAAATACCTTTCAATTGGCACGAAACCATCTGGCCGTTACACGATCGAATGGCTTGATGGATCAGCAGCTTTTCGAGATGCCTTTGAAACTGCCTGGGATATCTTTGATATTATCCGCATCTATCGGCAACTAGGAACCGCTCAGGCGATCAACCTGTTCCAACGCATGCTGATTGAAGGAGTCTTGCAAAACTATAGCACGTCCACTGCCTGGATCGAGCAGGCTCTGGATACCGCTCTCTGCGATACGATTGTCGATCAGCTCCAATTTTTGTTCGCGGATGAGATCGAAAGCTTACTCATCTATCTGGAAACCGAACGCAACTCCTTTGCTATCACGTACAATAAATTATTGGGACGCCTTTTCAGCACCCCCCAGCGTCTCAGTGGACAGTTGCTCGCGCTCTCGCGCGTGCTACAGGATGAGCACGAACAACCCATCTTCCCCAATCTTCGCATCGAACTGATGGCAGATCATGATCTGCCAGAGCTATCCACAACGCTACTTAATCAGATCTTTCATACGCACAGACCCATGTACCACTTGCCACAATTCACGCGTCGCCTACGCGCCATGAAAGCCGAGCGTGACATACAATGATTATGCCCCTCATATTGCTAGCAAAGATAAATAGCAAAGGTATAATGAATATATGAAGAACAAAATAACTCCGTGGGACGTACTTAAGAGTACCGTCATCGTAAGCGATCCCTGGCTGAAGGTACGTTCGGATCAATGCAGGACACAGGAAGGTCTGATCATCGATCCCTATCACGTCATAGAGAGCTCCACCTGGGTCAACGTCGTAGCCATCACGACCAGCGGACAGATCGTCCTGGCCCGAGAATATCGCCATGGCATCAAAAAAGTGATGCTGGGCCTACCCGGCGGCGGCGTCGAGAGCAAAGATGGTACTCCTCTGGAGGCGATACAGCGCGAGTTGCGCGAGGAGACTGGCTATAATGGGGACATTTTCTTTCAATTAGGATCGAGCTATCCAAATGCCGCCAACCAGAACAATATCGTCTGGTCCTTTCTCGCCTTAGATGTCACACCATCGCAGCAACAAGAGCTCGACGCAAACGAAAATATCGAGGTCGTGTTGCAAGACTTCATCACCTTTAACGATCAGGCTTGGAGCGGCGAAATTGATCTGCAAGCCATGCATCTGACCACGCTGGGCTGGGCCGTACAGTTCATTTTGCGTAGCTCACTGCCTCAGCTACATGAGCTACGCCACAAGCTACTGTCAAGGATCATTGCACCCTCGCCCGGACATAAAGAATGACCTCTTACACCAGGCGTCCAAGCCCACCGACGTAGCGCCAGTGAATATCAAATTTCCCCTTTTGCCTGTAAAATCCACAAATGTAGCATAGGGATTTTATGCCCCTGTGAGGTTCCCATGCCGCTCATGTCCCCATGTTCGGCTCCCAGCGCCTCCCTGGCAATATGATCCATGGAGGGCCTTTGACGCTATGGGACCTCACAGGGGCGTAAAACCCCCGTGCTACATTTGCGTTATATTCATATAAAAGATGCAAAATTGTTATCCCATCGCTTGCATTTCTGTTCTGCTACTGCCCGAGAAAGGTATTGGGTAAAAGACAGGCCAAGCCGACACCGCTACGTCGATGGACGTGCCACCCAATCGCCTCCCTGACATATTTTGGATGCTCGTAGCCCGTACAATAAAGGCGCGATGGCCTTTATTGTACGGGCTACTGTAACATCACCAGCGCATGCCTGTCGGGCGTTTGCACGCCGAAGATCGAGCCAAAGGGCAATTTCACAATTGAGGTCGTGCCCGCTCCTTTTGCGGTAAGCTCTGTATGAAGTCCTTCAAGATCTTGTGTCTTAAAGTACAACTCTACGGTACCGGCAGGCGGAGTATTCTCGCCCACCACATTCAAGCCAAAGCTGATTTTTTCCTCATTACCTGTCAGGGCACGAAAAACTGGTCCGCTCTGCTCCGGGTTGGCCTTAAATCCCAGCTTCTCCGTAAAGTATTTCAAAGACTCATCGAGGTCGGTAACGTAGAAGATTACAAAGTCGAGAACTGGCATAGTAGACATAAAATTAAATCCCTCTCTCAAGCTAGGACAATGCTCGTTATGTAGTAAAGCACCATCGCACGTTTATCTATACCAGTAGTGTAGTGTATGGTTGTGACAACAGTATGTCAGCAGCGTTTTCAAATTTTGAGACTGTTCTCAGGCTGATAATTCTGGAGCATTGCACGCGCTTCTTCGGCCAGACGCACTCTTAGCGAAGCTGGTTCTAAGATCCTGGCATGGCTCCCCCAGCTCAGGAGCCATTGTATAATATCTCCTGTATGCCGGACCATCAGTGTCACTAACAGACCCTCGGGAGTCTCCTCTTCCGAGGTAACGTAGTAAGTGCGTCCCTCGCGCACCCAGCGAGATATCTCCCGATCAAATAGCACGCGCACGGGAATATTCCTCAACGGATCGCTCTGGCTCTGCACAAGCGGGGGATTAGCCGGACGGAGAAAAGTTCGTGATAAGAGTTCAAGATCCTCAATACGATCAAGACGAAAGTGGCGAATAGCCTGGCGCAGATGGCAGTAGGCAATCAGATGCCAGCTATTCAACAAATACGCCAGGCCATAGGGATCAGCCTCACGGATTTGAGCATCGCTCGGCTCATTGCCAGGATGGCGCGCATGATAACAAAAGCGGATCGTATTACGATCGATCAGAGCTCGACGTAACTGTTGCAGCGTCTCATGCTCCTTAGAATCGGGGGGGACAATCGTTTTAATAAAGCGAATATTGCTGCGGAGATACTGCACATCATCGCGCAAAGTCTCTGGAAGGACGCCCTCAATTTTGCGGCTGGCCGACTCGGCCGCCGCACGATACTGAGCATCAAAATTTTGTGCCATAAAACCACTACCCAGAAGCAACATCGTCGCCTCCTCGGTAGTAAAACTCAGAGGAGGCAAAAAATAGCCTTTCATGAGCGAATAACCCTGACCTGGCACGGACATAATCGGCACGCCTGCCTCACATAACGCCAGGATGTCACGATAGATAGTACGCTTGCTCGTTTCAAATGTCTTAGCCAGATCCTCCGCCCTTTGCCGCCCCTTCCCTTGCAGTTCCAGGACGATGGCTAACAAACGATCAGTTTTATTCACTACACCTTCCTTTACATGCACAACTACTTTATAGTATTGTAACCCATCAAGGTAGCCCACCCCAGATTAGCATCATAATACGTCTTAACAAGTAAAGGCAAATAAGGATCTCAGTGACTATCTCTCCAGCGAGTTGGCAAAGCTCTCCCCGGAGGAGGGCTGGAAGTATCTGCAAGGCAGACTGTCGTGACCTACTGACCTTTAAAAACTGGAAGGCGTGAGCGCCGTTAATTGGAAAGGGCCTCCGTGATTAGAAGCATATTGGACCGCTTGATTTACCTGTTCAAGCGGAAAGGTAGTGGCGGAGAATGGTTCAAGGCTAAGCAGGCCACTATGAATCAACTCAATAAGCTGCACAGGTGCGTGTCTTGGACACATCCATTGCCCGCGAATCACCAGATTGTTGCGCATCACGTAATTATAAGGGATATCCAGATCTGCTTGCACTCCTCCCATCAAAATGGCTGTTCCTCCAGAGCGTACAGACATGATCCCACGGCGGGTTGGGGCGGAATCATGGATGGGTCCCAGTATATCGAGCAGACAATCGATTGGCCCTTCAGCAGCTTCTATGAAGCGCTTGCGGTTCGTCGCTTCGTTTTCAGACAATGAATAGGCCGAATATATGCTGGAAGAGCCTTCGGCAGCTTCTCTGGAGTATTCGTTTTTACTGGTATCATCTTCTTTGGCGAGTAGCACAGGGCGGACACGTGGGCCAAATTGATCTACAAGAGCCTTGAGGGCTCGCTCATTGCGACCAAGAGCAACAACACGAGCCGCGCCCATCGCCACAGCGACGGCCACTGCTGCACTGCCAAAGTGACCGGTTGCTCCATTCACCATGATAACCTGCCCCGCCTGGAAGCCCGCAGCTAAGAGTCCGCCATAGGGAACTAACAACAATTCCAACGCTAAAAGTTTGGCTGCATCAATAGAACGTATCTGGTCGAGAGAGTAAGCATTCTCAAGGGGTAAGAGCATTTTTTCGGCAAATGAACCATGCCTGAAGTGTGACTGAAGTATCTGTGCTCCCTCGCCAGGAGCGATCCACCCTTGTAGCATGACATCTGGGGAGAGGACGTCATCGCGTGACCGTATGGTAGGATCGCAGAGAACGAGCTGACCAGACTTGAGTCGAGTAGCATCGGGGCCGGTTTTTTCTACGATCCCGATAGCTCCACAACCCGGAGCGAGTGGTAGCAAGAGGGGATAGTGCCTTTGTCCGGTGAAGACTTCCTGGGTATAGGGCAGAACTGGAGCTGCGAGTACACGAACCAGTACTTCGCCTGCACCCGGTACTGGTTCAGGGATATCCTCAATGGTGAGAGGTTGACCAATGGTTTTGAATATTGCGGCTTTCATGACTTATATCCTTTCTGTATTTACGACTTGACATTGAGGCTCTCATGCGAGCATGCTAAACCTGATATGAGCATGCCACAGGTTCTGGGATACTACCAGAGCGTGTCGATACTAGTATTGTCACCACCAGTGAAGGAGTATAAAATGGTGAAGAACAACGAGCCACGTGGTGAACTGGCAAACTTTTTACGCACGCGCAGGGCCAGACTGTCACCAATCGATGTGGGATTGCCGGGCTCAGCGCGCCGCAAGGCGATTGGATTGAGACGAGAAGAAGTGGCACTGCTTGCCGGGGTCGGGGTTACCTGGTATACCTGGCTGGAGCAGGGAAGAGACATCAATGCCTCTGTCCAGGTGCTCGACAGTCTGGCACGAACCTTACGGCTTTCCACAGAAGAGAAAGCGCATCTGTTTCTTCTGGCCGGTCAGGTATCACTTCAGCATCCTGTGCCGCAGCAGGAACGCATCAGTCCTTTTATACAAAAGTTTCTTGATTGCCAGGGAAGCAACCCTGCCTATGTTATGGGGCGGAGGTGGGATGTGCTGGCTTGGAATCGTGCGGCTTGCCAGGTTATTGCAAACTTTGCGGCACTGCCAGTAGAGAAGCGCAATATTGTGCGTATCATTTTCACCGATGAGAAATCTCGCCACCATCTTGTGGGTTGGGAAGCAATGGCACAACGGCTCCTGGCACAGTTCCGTGCAAGTAGCAGCCAATATCGCGACGATGAACAGTTAGGTGCACTGATTACAGATTTGCAGCATTGCAGTCCAGAGTTTGCATGCTGGTGGCCGCGTCATGAGGTGTTAGGGAGGCAGGATGGACAGAAGAAACTTCTTCATCCTCAAGCAGGTTTGCTTGAACTCGACCATGGCACTTTTCAGATCGATGGCTCTCCAGGATTGAAAGTAGTAGTCTATCTTCCAGCTAATGAGGAAACCGCCATCAAACTCGAACAGCTATATAAACAGGAGGAAATTGTAGAAGGCGTGACACGCTAAGGGTGGATTGCTGCACTGGTTGTGAACCAGTACAATCGTGTGTCTATGGCTCACGTTTTGTCTATGGCTTGTCCAATCTATCAGGCTTCCGTGTCAGTGACCTCGCATTGCTTGCATATACAAGGGTACAACGCTAAAATAAGTGCTTACCACAAACTATTTTGATAGGGGCAGAGCATTGACAACATCCATTACGCCAACGCTGCACTTAGCGCTGGTTTACGAAAAACTTATCGAAATTTATGGCGAGCCGGTCAACGAGCCTGACTATGATCCGCTGGGCGGCCTCGTCGGGACGATCCTCTCGCAACACACCTCTGACATCAATTCGGGGCGAGCCTATCGCAAACTCCGCGCCACCTTCGATACCTGGGACAAGGTTCGTGATGCTCCGACCGATCAGGTCGCCGACGCGATCCGCTCGGGTGGACTTGCCAACATCAAAGCGCCGCGCATCCAGGACGCTCTCGCCACTCTGACAGAGCAACAGCAGGCACAAGGCGGATCAAAGGATCTCGGCGACTATCTCTCCGACGAGCTGGCGAAGCTCTCTCCCGAGGAGGGCTGGAAGTATCTGCAACGCATCCCGGGTGTGGGACCAAAGACCGCTGCCTGCGTCTTGATGTTCAATCTGGATCAGCCGGTGCTCCCGCTGGATACACACGTCTTTCGTACGGCGCAGCGTCTCGGCTTGATTGGTCCCAGAGTAAACGTCAATCAGGCGCATGTGCTCTTCGCCCGCGTAACTCCTGCCAAATGGGTCTATCCGCTGCACGTCAACCTGATCACACATGGACGACTCATCTGCCATGCACAAAGGCCAAAATGCTCGGAATGTTCTCTCTATAAAGAATGCGCCTATGTGGGCAGCGTCAACGCGCAAGAAACCGCCATCGCCAGCATCTAAGATAACACACCTGGATATAGGATCAAGGACTGAGTCAGGTAATACATTTCAGATAGGGAGAAATACGCTTTTGCGCTGCGGGCAAAAGCATACCAACGTAGCTCCATGGTCTTTACAGAGGAACGTTTTCCCCTGGGAGGTCGGCAGAAAGCTGTCAGGCAGTGTAGTACTCAGTCAAGACACAGAAGGACGTTGCGTGGCAAAGGAGGATGGCTCCTTGAACCAGGCACTCAGGCTCGCCGACGTAGCGGCGCGGCTCCGCCGTGCTGTCACTCGACGCACGAACACGTCCCATGCGCATCTGAAAGCAACGCAGACGAGACGATCTACGGTGGAAAGATCACGCAATGGAACCCTATGGGGAGCGTGGTCGTACGAGTCACAGACAGCACGGCGGAGCCGCGCCGCTACGTCGGTGAGCCTCTCACTCCATCGCCTTCCGGAGCTGTTTTGGGACACACATCACCGATACCGCATCGGCGTGATGACTTTTGACAGAGTAGTAGCGTCGCACGCTCGCGTGCGATGTCCCTGTGACTCGTACGAGATCGTTGGGTCTCGGCGCGCCACGGTGGCCTGTCTGATCGTACGTTGAGTGGGACATCGCACGCGAGCGTGCGACGCTACGAGTACGCTTCTTTTTTTTGCAGCAAGACAATCCTGCTCCGTTTTCCTTTTCTATCTTGACGATCCAATTACCACATGTTATAAATGTATGAGATTACTTTATAATTAGATGATTCTTCACTAGCAATTGTAAGCTGCCATAAGCTAAAGAGTTATGCAAATAGATATACGTTGTCAGGCCAAGCCAGATACGACATTGCATCCATTTCAGTGCTCACCTTTCACACGTAACAATCTTCCGATTGTGAGGCAAATGGGATGCTAGAAGAGCCACAGCCACGCCCCGAGGTTCATCAGACATCATCGCATAGGAAAAACAGAAATCAAAAATATATCCTGATTACTACAATTATCTTTATCGCTCTGGCCATCATCATCATCTGGATTCTCAGCAGCCTGGGAAGTATCCCCAGCTATTGGGCCACAGCGCTCTCGGTCAGTTCCACAGTGATTGGTATTATTGTAGCTATCTTGCCATCGCTCAACGCAGAGCATGAGAAAGCCAGGACAGCCCCTCCCGATCCGGCCACAACGCCCGTCTTTGTCAAAATCAACACAGACCTGTTGTCTACACCGCTCACTGGCGCATTAATCGCCCCTTCTATCACTGGCACACTGCTAGCGCCGCCAGCGACCAACTATCGAAGTATGGCGGGACTTCCTCCACCAACCAACGCCAGAGTTATTCAACAGCGTCAGCAGGAAGTCAGAGATATCTACGAGCGCGTTATCCAGGAGGATACAACTGCGCTTGTGCTCACCGGGATTGGTGGGATTGGAAAATCGACGCTCGCCGCGCTGGTCTATCACTATGCCGAAGCGCAACGCCGTCTCGCGGCGGGACCATTCGCGGCTCCAGCGATCTGGCTCAGAGTTGATCCGGCAATGACCATGGTCGACCTGTTTGGAACGCTCTTTGAACTCGTCGAGATACCTCTGCCTGACTTTAACAATATGTTCCCACAAGAGCAAGCGACGCGTCTCTTCAACATGCTCAACACGATCAGTCAACCGCGCTTGATTGTATTGGATCAGTTTGAGAATTTGCTGGACTGGCAGACAGGTCACACGTTGGCGAGCCGTCCAGGCATTGGTGAATGGCTCGATGCGATTAACAGTCAACAATGCCGCTGCCGTATCCTACTCACGAGCCGTCCCTGGCCCAGGGGCACACGCGAATACCCATCGATCCACATGCAAGAGTATCGCGTGGCGGGATTAACTATCGATGAGGGTATGCAACTACTCCGTCGCCAGGAGGTGCAGGGAACGGATGAAGAGTTACGCAAAGCCGTCGCCTATTGCAATGGTCATGCCTTTGCCCTCATCCTGCTGGCACTGCTCACCCGCAACCACAACCTCACCTTACACACGCTCTTCCTCGATGATACCTATACCCAACTCTGGGAGGGAGACATCGCCCGCAACCTGCTCGACAACATCTATCAGCAGCAGCTCAACCAGATCCAACGCCGCCTGCTCAGCAGCTTTGCCGTCTATCGCGAGCCCGTACACATAGAAGCCGCCTGCACGATTCTGGAGATGGAGAGCAGAACATCGGCCATCCAAAACGCGCTGTACGCCATTCTGGGACAACACTTACTGCAGGCGACAGGAAACGGTTGTTATCAACTGCATACAATGGTTGCCAGCTATGCACAAAACCACTTTGACGAGGGGGATGATCAGACCAATCAGCAGATCCTGCTCGAAGCACATAAAAAAGCAGCCATCTACTATCTACGTCAGGCTGCGAGGACATCCCCGAGCCTGGAGAAGCGACGAGATGTGAACGACATCCATCCGTTCCTGGAAGCGATCTGGCATCATTGCCAGGCGAGAGAATGGCAAGCGGCCTACGATCTGATAAAAACTGAACAGATTTTCCCTACCCTGAAGCGCTGGGGCAGGAACGCCACGCAGCTAGAGATCTGTCAAACGTTGTTGCAATCCACTCAATGGTCCTCGATCAGCTTACAGTGCGCGGACCTCTGCAACAATCTGGGTGACGTCTGCTGGATATTGGGGCAGGTTGAGCAAGCTATGCACTACTACGATCGAACCTTGCAGATATGCCAGGAGATCTCACTTCCGTTCGAGGAGGGATGGGCTCGCAACAATCTGGGCCGCATCTACAACACGCTAGGAAAAAGCGAAAAAGCCCTGACGTATCTTGAGCAAGCCCTGGATCTATTCCGGCACATCGACAACCTGGATGGTGAAGGCAGATGCTTTACCAATCTAGGATGGCTCTACTATGATCGCGGAAGCCTTGAGCAATCACTGGCATACTTCGAGCAGGCACTCGAGATTTGCAAAAACGGCCATGATCAGCCCGGTGAAGGATCAACCTATGGGTATCTAGGGCGCGTCCACGCCGATATGGGACATACTCTCTTAGCGCAAAAATATTACACGCAGGCCCTGGAGGTCTTAAAAGAAGTGGGAGACCGCAATGGCGTCGGGATTATGCTCTGCAACCAGGGTCGGGTCAGCAATCGATTGGGAGATCACAAAAAAGCGCTGGAGTATCTTGAACAAGCCCTGGAGATCCTCAGAGAAGTCGGCGATCTGAGCAGCGAAGGGACTGCCCTCAACGATCTGGGCCGAGTCTATGTAGATTTGGGACAGGAACAACTAGCGATATCAGCCCTCGAACAGGCGCTACGCATCCGCCGCGAGGTGAGCAACCGGCGCGGAGAAGTCAGAGCGTTGACCGATCTGGGCAAGACCTATGCGAATCTGAAACAAATAGATAAGGCACAGACATATTTTACACAGGCGCTCCACGTTCTCGATAAGATTGAACATAGTTGGCGCGACGGTCGCATCCTCAAGAATCTGGGCAGAACCTACATTCTGATGGGGAAAAACGATCTGGCCCTCCAATGCTATGAAAAAGCGTTGAGTAGATACACAAGCATCAACAACCATTGGGAAGCGGGAACCATCTTATGCGAGATCGGTCTCTTATATTTTGCACAGCAGCAATACACAATCGCCCTCCCCTTTTTCATGCTGGCACAAAGCAATGATCAAGATATAGAAGATAATCATGAGCACAAAATACAAGCACAAATTGCGCGTATCAAAGAAAAAATGAGCCAGGAAGATTTTGATGCACTGAGCTCGAACACGCCCTCACAAATGCAGCAGATCGTTGAAAAAACATTAGAGAGTGCCCGGAACTAAATTTTTACCGCCAGATGCCCCCATTCCATATCCCCTACGCATCAAAGCAGTTCACAACTCTCCCTGACGTAATATGAAAAGCGCCCGATACTCTATGTATGAGAGCACATTGCTACAGCTTATTCTATTCAACACGAGATCTATCATTTTTGTATGTAAAGAGAGTAGAGGGAAAAATTCACATGCTATTTTTATCCAAAAAATATGCGCGTATCTGCTTGAGTATCTGCGGTGGGATCATCCTCATGGGTGTCAGTCTGCCTGGATGTAAAGCACAAAGCGTCTCGAAGCCAGCGATTATGCCCAGCGCGAGTCAGACATTCGCATCGCCAACGTCGCTCTCGCTATCGAAGACGCCACTCATCCCCCCGGCGTCAGCCCAAAACCGGGGCAGCGATCAGATCATCCAATACGATCGGCTACCTGATGCACTCACGAGTCCCATACATATGACAGTCGATGGGCAAAGCGTTTTTGTGGAGCGCTATAAAGATATAAGTTATGGACGCTTCGCATTTACTGGAACCGCTCATATAATAATCACAGCAACCAACGCAGCCAACTACAGTATCAGCCCCAAAAGATTCAACATTCAGGCCCAGCGACAGGGTAACATGCTCGCCTTCGCACTGACCACACCCAGTAAACTTATCCTTCAGGCGGGAGCGGATAAACTGTTTATCTTCGCCGATGCTCCCGAACAGAGTCCCCCCACACCGTATAGCTCAAATGTGCTGAACGTGACCAGATATGTCACTGATACCAATGGAGCCACGCCACAGACGGCGAACATACAACGTGCGCTCGATGCAGCCTCCACCACGCATAGCACCGTCTACTTTCCACGTGGAAAATACGTCAGTGGGATGCTACAAATGCGCAGCTATGCCAATATCTATCTGGCCAGTGGAGCGTTGTTAAGAGGTACAGGCAACGCGCAGGACACGCCCGGAAACTTCCTACAGTTCAAAAACGTCCATAGCGTCCGCCTGTATGGCCACGGAGCCATCGACCTCCACGGCATGGCGCTACGCAATAGCGCGGGAGATGCTGGACGCGTTAAAATCATCCGCACAATCAGCTCAACCAACATCGACATCCAGGATGTCTTGCTACGCGACTCAGGGTCCTGGACCGTCCACATTTTAGGATCAGATTCCGTCCGCATCACCAACCTCAAGATCATCAACGACTCAGCCAACACCAACAACGACGGTATCGATCCCGATGGCTCAAGTAATGTAACGATCGATGGAGCCTTCATCTATACAACAGATGACTGCTTTGCAGTCAAAACAAGCGGAACCTTACATATCCTCCAACCGACACAGAATATTATGATCAAAAACTCTGTCTGCTACACAAAAAAATCGGCGCTCAAAGTAGGTACTGAGACACGTGCCGGGCTCTCAAATATCACATTTATGCAGAACGACGTCATCCATGCAGACCGTGCCATCGCACTCTACATGGCCGACGGCACCATGCTCAACAACGTCAACTTCTTCAATACCTCCTCCGAGGTCGTCGGAGGAGACGGCAAACAACGCCTGATAGATATCAGCATCAGCGATAGAAAAGGCATCGGAAATATAAAAAACGTCACTATCGCAAACTATACCGCCTATCAATTTAGCTCCAACGACTCGGTCATAGCCGGACTGGACGGCAACGTGGTCGACGTCACGTTTAAGAATCTCAACGTCGCAGGCGCGCTCAGAAACGACGCATCCTCCGCCATGATCATAGCCAAAGACGCACATGTCGTTTTTGCGCCATAACATTATACGCTTGTGAAAACCCACATCATGAGTAATTTTCCAAATATGTCAATACTTCGGCCATATCAAAGAGGAGATAGTCAATGCCTTTCAATAGAGGTTCGGCTGGCTGCGTGGATTGCAATTCGCTCAGGCGCTGACGAGCCGCTTCCAAAAACGCTCGCGAGAAGCGATTCTTTTCAGCCTTACCTCTGGTAAAGGTCGCGTAAGCCTCATCGCCATACACATAGACCTGTTTGCGGAGATCGCGAGCGTTCTGGTTCTTATCGGCGCAAGAGATCAGCAGCGCTTGCGGAGATGCCTGACGGACATGCTGCAAATAGCCCTCCTTACGCTCTTGCCATGGAGCTTTCTGTTCGCCTCCTGTACCTGGCTCAGTGCACTCCTCGACCAGAGCCAGCACATCAGCACCCAGGCGATCGTGAATCAGCGCACGCGTTTGTGAGCCTTGATCCTCGATCGCATCGTGCAAAAGTGCCGCCGCCACAACCACCGAGTCGCCTCCATTTGACATCACGATGCCAGCAACTTCCATCAGATGGCTCAGGTATGGCGTATTGGGGACAAGCGAAGCTTTACGCGTCTGAGACGCATGAAGTTGAGCTGCAAGCTGAAATGCCTGTATGACAAGAGTATCCATGATAATTAATCCTTTTTCCTGAGAGCAAGATACAAGATCCGCATAGTCAATCAACCTTCTCTGATCCATACGACAAGCGAGCCGAGGACAGTAAATCCCAATCCCAGAGCGAGCGCCAGACTTTCATCCTGCTCATATCCGACCATCGGAACGCCCGGATAAGAGGTGGCTACCTGATTGATCAATCCCACCCAATAGAGTATAGCATCCTGGTCAGGAGTAAAAACATTAGACAATCCTACCACGCCCTGTGTTTGATTCACAATCGCTCCAGCCACAATAGCATCTCCACGATAAGCTGCCAGAATGCGGACATCCGCTTCGTATAAGAGCGCTGGCAGAAAGAGTCGCTGGGATACCGCAGATCGCTGCGACCAGGCAGATTCCCAGCGTAGCAGCTCCTCGTCAGACGTGACACGTCTCCATTGGAGGTCAGATTCCCGCTCAGAAGCAGCTATCGGCAATGGCTGATGCATGATCCACTGCGCCCGAAAAAGCTGATGGAATCCAAAGGGAGTGAGATCCAGCGTAGCAAAACTATCCTTTACAGAAATAGTAGCATCGCTCTTCTCACTCAGAAATTGAGTGAGGTCATCTGACGCAGTAGTCAGCATCGCATCAGGAGAAAGAGTCACCAGATTGGGATAATACGGAAGTGTATGCTGCCGATTGATCCAGAAGGTCTCATGAAACTCCCCCAGACTCTCGTGAGAGCGGCAGATGAGATCACACCATATGGCGTTGTTGTACGCTGTGAGCAACAGAAAATCATCACTTTTATTCATGTGCCTATCTTATCATAGCAACCAATTGTATATCAGGCTTGACAATGTAATTGCCAGATATTATATTCATTTAGCTTATCTCACATTAAAAATAGTATTCAAAAGAAATGTATCGGAGTTCAAAATTTATGAAGCCAGGGAATCGTTTTAATGAGCGCGTGCGAATTCGGCAGGCACGGGTAGAAAATGACTTTGCCATGATGCGTAACTTAAAACTGGCGAATAGCCATAAAAATGGTTCCAACAGACTCGAAAAGTGGTTCTTATGGGGTCTGTTGATCGTTATCGTCGCCTTCATCGTCACCGCTTATATAATTTATTAACCCAAAAGTAGCGTCGCACGCTCGCGTGCGATGTCCCAGTAGCTCGTATGAGACAGTAAAATCTAGGTGAACCACGCTGGGGAGCCTGATCGTACGTCCAGTGGGACATCGCACGCGAGCGTGCGACGCTACACTTAAAACAGGGGACGAAATGTATAGAGCATCGTCTCAGCTATCTTCCGATAAAAAGGACGCTTTTCCCATTCTTCCAGAGTCAGTTCACGAGCACGAGCGGAATCGAAATCGAAGATTTTCTCCATCTGCCGAGCTACTTTCTCGTGATAAAACTCGACATTCACTTCAAAATTTCCCACCATACTCAAGCGATCCAGATTCGCGGTCCCGACGGTTGACCAGATGTTGTCAGCGGTCGCCGTTTTCGCATGGATCATTGCATCTTGATACAAGAACAGACGTATGCCACCTTTGAGACATTGGGTATAGTATCCATGAGAGAGCCAGTCCGCAATGACATGATTTGAGACCTCCGGCACGAGCACGCGCACATCGACATCGCGCTGTGCCGCATTAATAAGCTCCCGTAAGATGGCACGATCCGGAATGAAATAAGCGTTTGTCAGGTAAAAGTTCTTGAGCGAGCGCTCGATCGATTCCAGGTAGATGGAGCGAATAGGGAAGGCCAGTTGCTTGGGATCATTTCTATGCACCGACAAACGTGTATCCCAGTCGCGCTGTCGAGGATCTGTAATAGCGACCTGAGACGCCTTCTTATACGTATTCCAGAAGTCTACAAAAGAAGTCTCGACCTCTAATGTGCCTCGTCCAATCAAGCGAGCGTGAGTATCGCGCCACTCACGGGCATAGGTATCGCCGATATTGTAGCCACCGATAAAACTAATCTCATCATCGACCACCATTACTTTGCGGTGATCACGCGCATACGTCTTGAGTTGAAAGGGGATGTAAGGAAATGAAATTAAAGGATAGCGCACGACATGAATGGCCGGATCAAATTTAAACAGGCTGGCTGGTACAACAAGATTAGCCAATTGATCATAGATAATGTACACCTCAATACCTCTATGAGCCGCCTCCGTCAGAGCTTGTTTGAACTTCTGACCCATCAAATCATTTTTCCAGATATACGTTTCAAAGAAAACGCGCCGCTGAGCGTGTTTAATCGCGTCGAGCATCGCCATATAGAGATCGTTGCCATAGGTATAGAGTTGCACCTCGGTATCGACCACGCGCACTGAAGGTTCATCGCGTAAGCTAACAAAATGTCCCTGCGAACGTCGACGCTTACGTGAATGATCAATGATAATCAGAAGCACACTGATAAAGGTCGGTGGGACAAATAACAAAGCACTTACCCACAGGATCAAACTACGGATACTGATATGTCGAAACCATTGCCGCATATATTCCTCCACAAAATAGAGAGCACAGAGAAGGTTCATCTCTTTATACTATAGTACACTGAAAGAATGCTTATGAATTATGTCCACAAAAATGTAAGTATTCATCAAGAAAATCCCAGCTATCTCATGATCTATTCAGTTCATAGTAGAGAGGCAGATAAAGAATGAGAGTCCTCGGGTGTCCTATTTGTGAGATCGAGACTTGACGTTCGTGCAGTGTTTCTTTACAATTGTGCCAACATAGTAAGCATGCGTGTAGACATCGCAGGCAAAAAAAGGAGCTAGGATGGCCGATCGCATTGGGCAGCGACTTGGGAATTATACACTGGTACGACTCCTGGGTCAGGGAGGCTTTGCCGAGGTATATCTCGGCGAACATTTCTACTTAAAATCACAAGCTGCCATCAAAGTATTACAGACCCGACTCTCCGGCGCTGACGACACGGATAGTTTCTTAAAAGAAGCCCAAACCATCGCGCGGCTCTCCCATCCCAACATCGTACGCGTGATGGATTTTGGTATCGATGGCGAGACTCCCTATCTGGTGATGGATTATGCTCCCAATGGAACGCTACGCAGCATCCATCCACGCGGCACCGCCCTACCACTGGAAACCATCATCACGTACGTCAAACAGGTCTCGGACGCTTTACAGTATGCCCATGATGAACACATTATCCATCGCGACATCAAGCCCGAGAACATGCTCCTGGGCAAAAGAAACGAGGTCCTGCTGAGCGACTTCGGCATCGCCTTGGTCGCGCAAAGTTCTCGCTATCAGGGCACGCAGGACGTGATTGGAACGGTCGCCTATATGTCCCCCGAGCAGATCCAGGGGAAGCCGCGACCAGCCAGCGATCAGTACTCGCTCGCAATCGTCGTCTACGAATGGCTGACGGGAGATAGGCCGTTCCGTGGATCGTTTACCGAGCTGTGTACCCAGCATATGTTTGCACCGCCGCCACCGATTCGCGAGAGGCTGCCGCAGATCTCGCCAGCCGTCGAGCAAGCGCTCATGAAGGGGCTTGACAAAGATCCCAAGCGGCGCTTCGAGACCATCAAAGGCTTCGCCGACGCTCTGGAGCAAGCGGGACAATCCTACCAGACCGAGCTGATGCCCCCGACGGCGGCAAATCAAGGATACAGTACCGTCTTCATGCCCACCGGAACGGGACAGCCTTCGCAACCAGGAGCAGCACCCACACCAGCTCCATACACCATGCTCCAATCGCAGCAATATGGATCAGCCACCAACGATCCACGCAACACCGGACTCAATTCTCAACCATCTAACAATCCAACCCAGGCAGGGCCGAACACCGCTGGTCAAATGGGTCAAAACGCTACAGGTCAAATGGGACAGAATACCAGTGGTCCTACGGCGCACTCAGCTCCAACGGTGGCACAGACGGGTATTGATCCAAGAAATCCTCAGCAGCAACAGCAGCCTGCGCCTGGCGGACAATTCGGTCCCTCGAAAATGATACTTCCCGCGCATCCTGGACAGCCCGCAGGACCGAATCAAGGCGGCCCCAATAGCTTCAACGGCTTGAATAATCAACCGCAACGGCCACCGGTCGGACCACCAAATAACTTCCAACAAGCTGGTGCCCCACCCTATAATCCCAATATGCAGCGACCACCGGCACAATTCCCACCGCAACAAAATCAGGGCTACAACAACACGCCACAACCTCCCTATCAAGGACAAGGCCCAAACAACTTTCAAGCAAACGCCGGTCAGCCAATCCGACCACAGGCATCGCATCCAGGCATGGCAGCGCAAAACAGACCTAATCAGTATCCTCCCCAGCAGCAGAACGACTACGACGAGGACGAAGAGGATTATCGATCGGCACCACCACGCCGCGAAGCTCCCAGACGATCGGCGGCACGTGATCCATACGAAGCGCATGAATCAATGGCCACCTGGTTGGGACCGCTCAACACCTACAAATTGCCGATCATCTCAACCTTTGTAGGTATCATACTCTTTTGTGCTTTTCATGATTTCCGTCCAGTCATATATGGGCATCAAATTCCAGTTGTCCTCGTACTTCCACTCTTCTTTGGAGGAGCCTTTGGCCTGCTGCCCGGCATCATTGTGGGAGTCATCGGAGATATGTTCGCGGGATTTCTCTATCCCGGTAGAGATCCAATCATCGCCACATTATTCGGCAACAGTTCGTTCAGCACATTTCATACATGGTGGTTTCCCATGGCCTTCTATGGTATCGCAGGATTAGCCACTGGCCTCTCGATGCTCGGATCAAGGAAATTCCCCAGTATTGGAACATCGATACGCTCTGTCACACTGGCTGCCATCGCATTAGCCATCGTGGTAGGACTGGTCCTCTACAACACAAGAGAATTCAACCATTTTCCAGCGATTGGTTTAATCATCCTGGGGAACATCGCAATCAGCCTTGTACTGCTCATCATCTACAGCATCGTTGGGCGCCTGATCAACATCGGCTGAAGCAGCAACCCATCATAGCGTCGCACGCTCGCGTGCGATGTCCCTGTGACTCGTACGAGATCGTTGGGTCTCGGCGCACCACGCTGGCCTGCTTGATCGTACGTCGAGTGGGACATCGCACGCGAGCGTGCGACGCTACGGGGTCTTCGCTACGCTCGACCTCTTTCGGCTACGTGAAGAGGTTGCCTTTTCAGGGCCGTCGGTATGCACAAAGCCAAAAATAGGCGCTTTCGATACAGGATCAGGGATCATTTGCTCGGACGATGCCGTATCCTTGCTGGGAGACTTCTTTCTCGGTGCTTTGGTTGCGACATCTTTAGCCGTAGTGGCCTTCCGGGGAGTGGTTGCTTTCGGCGACGTCTTTTTCGCTGTGGTCGCCTTCTTGGGAACTGCCGCTTTTGACGCGACATCCTTAGCCGCAGTGGTCTTCTTCGCGATGGTTGCCTTCTTGACTGGAGTTGTTTTCGTCGTCGCTTTCTTCACTGGAGCTGCTTTAGCAGTTGTTTTCTTCGCAGGAGCCGCTTTAGCAGTTGTTTTCCTGGGGGTGGCTGTTTTCGTCGTCGTTTTCTTTGCGGCAGACGTGGAACGGCTCCGACTTTTGACTGCGCCTGTACCTTCTGCGGTAGATTTAGCGGCGGGAGCACGACGTCGCACCGGTTTTACATCGACATCGGTCGCTTCAGCATACATCGACACCGTATCCTCATAAAAGATACTTTCGTCTGCGGCAGCTTTGCCCTTCCCACGTTCGTGCAGGATAAGTTTCGGTCCGCTTTGTGGGACAATCTGCGACCAGTTATCCGCCGTGGGCTGAGACCAGTTATCAGGGGCGGGCTGCTGCTGGACGGGATCAATAGCCGCTACAAAGTCGGCGACATGAGGAAAACGCTGGCTATACTTTTTATCCATTGCCCGCAAAATAGCCTGATCCATATAGGGTGGCAGATCTGGACGGAGTTCCGAGGGCGGAATCGGATCAAGGTGAAAATGATTGTAGCGGATCGACTCCGTGCTATCACCTTCAAAAGGACGCTTCCCTGTTGCCATCTCATAGGCCATACAGCCAAGGGCATACTGATCGCTCTCAAAGCGCACCTTGCCCTGGAACTGCTCGGGGGCCATATACGCTGGCGTACCACCAATGCCACGTTGATATGAATTGGTAGATTCGAGTACACGTGCAATATCGAAATCCGAGATGAGCACATTGTCAGAGTCGAATAAGATATTCTCAGGCTTCAGGTCACAATGTACGATCTTATGCTCATGAGCAAACTGGAGACCATCCCCCACCTGACTCAGTACATAGATAATCTCATTGATCGGCATCGGACGACCACGCAGGCTACGTAAATAATCGCGCAGCGAGCCATTGGGAGCATATTCCTTCACAATATAGGGCCAACTCTGATACATACCAAAATCGACAACCGCCAGGATATGCGGATGCTTCAACTGCTCAAGAATATGCGCCTCTTGATAGAGCACATCGTGCTCCCCTTCTGGATCAACAAATGCTGTATGCAGGATCTTAATGGCGACAATACGATGAGAGAGCACATTATGTTCTGCTTTATAAACATTCGCATAGGTGCCCTGAGCAATGATATCCACAAGATGATAATTACCTATCTGCTGACCAACCTGGAGCTCCATAAGCCTCCTCAAAATATATATAGAATGGACGATTGTTTTCCGGAAAAATGCGCCAGTTGCATCGAAGAGCCACGAATCCGAAGATCAATTATAGCACGTCTTTTAGCTATCAGGACAGAGGTGCCTGAAGCGCATGCTACCCTCCATACAGCAAAATCTCATCAAAAAAGCTAAAATCGTATAATTGACAATGGAGCGAAATTTTGCTAAAGTGAGAGGCATAACATTGTTTCTGGCAGCAGGTGGTGGGAGCTATGAGATGTCAACACAATTACCTTCTATCGTTGATGTGGCAAAAAAGGCCGGCGTCTCTGTGGCAACGGCAAGTCGTGTGATGAGTAGTTCGACCTATCCGGTCAGCGAGGTAGCACGACAAAAAGTGATCATAGCCGCCCAGGAACTCGACTACGTACCAAACTCACTGGCACGTAGCTTGAAGGTACAGCGCAGCAGACTGATCGCCGTCCTGGTTGGAGACAACGCTGACCCGTATTTCGCGCAGGTCACCCGAGGCATCGAAGAGGTCGCCAACGCCAATGGCTATCTCACCATCATCTGCAACACCGAACGTGATCCCAACCGCGAACTGATGTACCTGCGCACTCTACAAGATTATCGAGCGGATGGGATTATCTTTGCAGGTAGTAGCTTTGAGATATCGAATACAGCAGAGCTTGTCACAGATATCATAAGCAACATCCAGGGGCGAGGAGCAGCCATCATCTCATTATCATCGACCGACCTCCAGGCGCCCTCCATCCAGCCCGATAACCTCGGAGGAGCTTACGCGCTCACCAACTACCTGATTGAACTGGGACATCAACGCATCGCATTTATCGCGGGACCAGAACACCTCAAAGTAGCCGAGCAGCGCAAACAAGGTTATCAGCAAGCACTGGCAGAGGCCGGCATCGAACTCCAACCCCAATACGTGCTCCATGGAGATTTCACCCAGGCACAGGGAGAAGCCGCCGCCTATCTGCTTGGATATTTCTCTGCCACCGATCGACCAAGCGCCGTGTTCGCCAGCAACGACGAGACCGCCTTTGGGCTCATGAGCGGACTCCGCCAGCAGGGATGGCGTATCCCAGAGGATATTTCTATCTGCGGCTTCGGCGACATTCCGATGGCAAAGATGGTCACACCTGGACTCACCACGGCCCACATCGCTCTGCGTGAACTTGGACAGGCTGGCGCAACAAAAATCCTGGCCCTCCTGAATCACGAAGTGCAAGCATCATTCATAGAAATCGTACCCACCACTATCATCAAACGCGGATCAACTCGTGCCCTGACCATCTAGCAGACGCAAAAAGGAGCCAACTGCCATGATAGAATCCTATTTAGCCTACGCCTTGATCCCTCTCTTCTTCATCATACTCATTGCCCTGATCTACGTTGGCTTCCTCCGATCAGGCAAACCGACGTAGCGTCGACGCCCGGCACGTCGCGATCAAGCGAATTACAAGGGGCCATCCTTCTTTGCCAGGCAACGTCCCCATGTTTCTTGACAGAGTATTACAGCGGTGAAACATCCCCTGCGGGGGCAGGAGCGAATTGTTCAGGACGCGTGGTGCGCCAGTGAACCCAGAGCGCGACAATAAAAGCCTGAATCATCCCCGCGACCGGTGAGGCCAGCAATGCTCCTGCGATGCCAAAGAGTTCTGAGCCTGCGATGATAGCGGCAATCGAGACGATGGGATGAAGTCCCACAGCCTCGCCGACGATACGCGGACCAATGATATCTCCTTCGAGCACGTGAATGACAATGAAATAGATTAGCACTCCCAGAGCAATCAGCCAACCATGAGTCAAAGCAATCAGCATACAGATGGCCCCCGAGACCAGCGTCCCCAGGATGGGAACAAATGCCAGCATAAAGGCTAAAACCCCTAGCAACAGGGCATACGGCACATGAAAGAGCGCCATGCCAATCCCAACCAGTAAGCCAATCGTCACCGCCAGAATCAACTGACCACGAATATAGCCTCCAACGACGCGCTGCAAGGTATCGATCACAAAGCCGGCTTGTGCGGAGGCGGGGAAATTGTGCCGACACCAATTCGTTATGCGTGCACCATCGATCAATAAATAGATCGTGATTACTGCGACCACCACTGTATCCAACAAAAAGTCCAGGACGTGGGTAAATACCGGCAAAGAGCTGCCAACCAAACCTTCAAGGCGCGAGATAACCTGTTGCCGAAAGGTCAAGATCTGCACATCGGTCACACCAAATGAGAGCAACGTCTGCTCCAGCGGGGAGACATGTCCACGCGCCGGAGTTAATAGATAGGTGACTCTGCGAAATAGCGCGGCGTACTGATGCAAGGCGGTTAAGGCAATAATGTAAAACAATAAGGCCAGAGCTACAAGCACCACCAGACAAGTAACAACAATAGCCAGCGGACGCGAGATCAAACGTTGCAGCCACTTGACGGCTGGCGCCAGCGCATAGGACAGCAAAGACGCAATAATCAGTAAGAATAATATCCGCACAACATGAGTTGCCCCCCATGCAATCACAGCAACCACCCCTACCCACGCCAGAATAGTCAGAGGAATATCGCGTCTACGCGTCCACTTTGCAGCCGCATCTGCGGGAGAGGTATCAAGAGGCAAGCGCCCAGTCGTAGACATAGCAATGATCCTTTCGTGATGACAATGTCTCTTTATCATTGTAGCGAGCTTGAGAAATGGTATACTTGGAAGATCAGAACCAAAAAATCTTAGCTACGAGAAGGTATACCTCGATGACAATTGACTTACGAAGCGATACAGTGACACATCCGACTACAGCGATGCGCGAAGCTATGTACCATGCAGAAGTAGGAGACGACGTTTACGGAGAAGATCCCACCATTAATCGCTTGCAAGAGCTGGCGGCTGAGATCACAGGCAAGGAGGCGGGACTCTTCGTCCCAACGGGTACCATGGGGAACGCGGCCGCCATCCTGACGCATGTAGGACGCGGACAAAGCGTGATGGTAGGTGATCAATCGCACATCTACCACTACGAAGCCGGTGGCCCCTCAACGCTCGGAGGCGCTCCAATGTATGTGCTGCCCACAGATGCCTACGGGATGCTTGATCTCTCTGAGATTGAGGCCGGAATCGCCGATGATAGCGACGAGCATGTGGCGGCCACAGGACTAATCTGCATTGAGAATACGCATAATCGCCGTGGAGGAAAAGTCCTCACCGTCGAGCAGATGGACGCGCTTGCTGCTCTGGCCCATGCGCATCACATTCCAGTTCACGTCGACGGAGCACGCATCTTCAACGCAGCGGTCGCGCTCAACCTGCCGGTAAGTACTCTGGTCCAAAACGCTGACTCGCTCACCTTCTGTATTTCAAAGGGGCTCAGTGCACCAGTGGGCTCTGTCCTCGTAGGCTCCACCGAATTTATCCGGCGAGCCAAACGGATACGCAAGCTACTGGGTGGAGGTATGAGGCAAGCAGGTATCATCGCCGCCGCCGGCATTGTCGCCTTGAATCAGATGATAGAACGCCTGGCAGAAGATCATGAAAACTGTCGACAACTCGCGTACGGGCTGGCGGAGTTTCCACAGATAGAGATCAAACCAGAAGAGGTCACGACCAATATACTTGTCTTCTCGCTACGAGACGCACAACAACAACCACTTTCGCAGCAAGAGACCAATCTCTTCTTACAAAAAGCAGAGGAACATGGCATCCTCCTCGGACTTATCGGCGGCTCCAACGTGCGAGCGGTCACCCACTATGGCATCGAGGCCCATCACATTGAGGCAGCGCTGACAGGCATTCGACACGCCCTGATAGATCTAAGCAAAGTCGAGGAGAAAACAGCCAGCAGCCACTAATGAGCGCTGGTCGCAAAAATAGCGAGCACCAGTATCACGCTCACCGCCAGCGCAAAAAGCAAACGCAAGATAATTCTAGATGCCAGCGGACTACTGGCCAGCTTATGCATAGATGTATTCCCATGTGTACCCATATCAATACTCCCAAATAATGTTAATAGTAGCGTCGCACGCTCGCGTGCGATGTCCACTCGACGTACGATCAGCCCCCCAGCGTGGCTCGCCGAGATCCAACTGTCTCATACGAGCTACTGGGACATCGCACGCAAGCGTGCGACGCTACGTTCCGTGCCCATAAGCTACAACGTGATGCGCACTGGAATACTAACTTTTGGGGCTTCTATCGCCCTTTTTTCCTACATTCGTCGCACTCGCACATTGCCCGCAACTTCTCATAGGTATAGATCCCCGTCTTATGGCCATCCTCCCAAATAGGAGTTAAACCATAGCGGCCCACAGGCTCAATATTGATCAACGTTGTCTCCTCGCGGTTCAAACTTTGCTTGCTCGCCAGCACCCCTGGCTGTCCGCCCTCGCCGGAGCACCAGGCACATGGACAGGCCCAACGTACCTTTTCCCAACTATGGACGCTTTCATGCTCATCCGACCAGGATAAGTACAGAATGCGTTTCTCTTCATCCAAAAAAAACGATGTAGGAGTTGGATGGCTATATTGTGACATAAAAGACACCTCTTGTGAATTGAATTACGGTATAATGAAGCACATACCCGTCACACAAACTGCAATATGTTGAGGCAAGCGCATGTTGGTAAAAAGGAACAATCATAGTAGTGGGCAATGTTATTATAGTCCTTTATTCTGGTCAGGTCTAGCCAGACTGATGCTAAAAGCAGACTTTATTATATCCTCATATTATCATCCGACGGCACTCTCTAGAGGAATAAGCCAGTAGAAATATTTATCATCTTATCTTATAATCTGTCTAAAAATATTGAATGATTGGATAGTTATCCGTTACTCTTGATAAACTTCTTGCGTTGTACATACAGATAGATCATGTGGAAAGGGAAAGTGATGATTGTGACTGAGATATTGCTCATCAGCGGAGCGATCATTTGTTGGTTAATCATAATATATCTGGCGATCAGCGTCTTACAGCTCCAGAAGCGAGGTATGCAGCACCTACAGATCCAGCAGCACGCCTGGGAAAAAGCCCAGGATACCCAAAAGAAGCACTGGCAAGAACAGCAAAAGAAAGACCTATCCAGGCTTGAGCACACCCTACTGGCGCACATAGAGAGGCTCCACATCGAAGAGCAGCGTCGTCTCTTCCGCGAAGCAGACCGTATCAAATACGAACTAGCGCATCTGCCCTACATCGAAGACACTCCATTACCACTGAGCAGCCAACTCGAGATACCAGATCTCACACACGACCATCATCAACTCGCCCGCAGCCTGCCACACAGCTTCCAGGGAGTAAACTTATCCGGTCATGATCTGTCCTACCGCTATCTGCGTAACGCCGACCTGAGCAACGCAGATTTATCCCAGGCCAACCTCTTCATGGCCGACCTCACCGGAGCGTGTCTGCGCGGAACCAAACTCGTGCAGGCAGACCTTTCCGCCACTAACCTCTCCTACGTAGACCTCACCGGAGCTAATCTCACCGGAGCTAATCTGCTGGTCACAGACCTGAACGATACGATTCTGGTAGGAGCCTCGCTACTCCACACGCGTAACCTGAGCAGCGAACAGGTGCAGATGGCGATCGTTGATCACACGACGCGCCTGGATAGCCACATCGATATCACCCTACCACGCATCCCACGCATTTCAATGGCCTGACAAGGCACTGCATGGACGCACAGGAGCTAGCATCCTCTGCGTCCATAGGAGTATCGAACAACTACAATGAGTCTATCACTACGCAGCTTTCTTCACAATTGGGATATAAATCTCAACGTCCGTCCCCGAGTTATAGAGCTCATAATCCGCCTTGCCCTCGGCAAACTCATAGCCAGATCCAGGTAGCCAGGTAGTATAAATGTACTTCCACGTCCCCTGAATAGCATCGGAAAACGCCGTCCCGACATGCTCAGTGGGAGGAACTTTAAACACCGCATACGTGGCCTCTGGCACCTCGCCACGGAACAGAGTAGACGGAACATCATCGTAATCATGAACTTCGACCGCAATCACATAAGAAAACTCGCCAGTCGTGCGGTCAGGGGGAAAACAGACCCCAAGTTCACTATGATGTACAACATGCAGGTTTTTGTGCAACGTCGCAAAATGATCTGGTGTCATATTATTCCAGAATACAGGAATCTCCTGGAGGTTTTTGCCCTCCACGCAGGATGTCTTCAGCTCATAGCCAGCAATCTTCGCCACGGGTTTTGTCACAATCTTTGGTTCCACAACAATTCCTCCTCGTAAGTTATATTCCTTCATCAGCAGCAGATCCACCTTTCTGGGGATCTGTCCGGAGACATGCGTGCGGTATTGTTCGGGGGAACAGCCATAGGCTTTACGAAACGCCCTCGCAAAGCCATTATAGGTATCAAAGCCATAATCCAACGCAATATCGAGGATACGTTTACCGCGCACAAGCTCCGCCGCCGCATACGCCAGACGTCGACGTCGGATATACTCCATCACGGGCAAACCCACATAGGCATTAAAGACCCGATAATAATGATAGGGAGAAAAACCGGCAATCTGTGCCAACTCCTCCACAGTCATGCATGCCCGCAGATTCTCTTCAATATAATCGATACTGCTCTGGATACACATGCGATAGTCCATTGCGTCCCTCCTTTCGACCGCTGCCAGGAGTATAGCAGGAGAAAATTCGTTCTAGTGTGCCATTCTTGCGATCTTCTCTCATTGTGGCAAAACTGCTCATTTTCTGCGCCAGGACAGGCATCAACACGTCATGCGTGGCACAAGCTTCGAGAACTCAGGTATGTTATACTACAACATGCATAGAGCCAACAAAAATTATTTTTATTGAGGTAATAAAACGAATGTCACAAGAACATCCTCTTCCACTAGGAGGGAAAGTGGCCCTGATCACCGGGAGCAGCCAGGGCATTGGACGGGCAATAGCCCAGCGGCTGGCCGTAATGGGTGCAGATATCGTCATCAATTATCGCAGTAATGCTAGCGCAGCTGAAGATGCCAAAGCCAGTATTGAGGCTTTGGGGAGACGATGTATTGCCGTGCAAGCCGATGTCAGTCAAGAAGAAGAAGTCACGCGCCTCTTCGCTGAAGCGGTCAACCATCTCGGGCCAGTCACCATTCTCGTGAACAACGCAGGAACGACGCGCGACAAACTGATTATCCAGATGTCTCTCGCCGAATTCGAGCATGTCATGGACACCAATCTACGAGCCGCTTTTCTCTGCACCAAGGCGGTCCTACGTGGCATGATGAAAGCACGCTGGGGGCGCGTCATCAACATTGCATCGATCGCCGGCCTGATGGGTCCGGCGGGACAAGCCAACTATGGAGCCTCGAAAGCCGCCATTATCTCCTTAACGCTCAGCACCGCGCGTGAGATGGCCAGTCGGAACATCACCGCCAACGCCATTGCTCCTGGATTCATCCCCACCGAATTAACATCGATCGTCAACGACACACAGCGCAAGTTTATGTTAGACAGTACACCATTGGGCCGGTTTGGGACGACCGAAGAAGTCGCCGCCGCCGCCGGCTTCCTCTGCTCACCTGAGGCTGGTTACATTACCGGACAAGTACTCAGCGTCGATGGTGGATTATCCATGCACATGTAAAATCCAAATAACGGGTGAGCCTTCCTCAACTACAAAAAGTTAGTGAAACATGTTGTCGTTGAAATTGATCTAATCTTCTAGTAAACATTTAGGTTAAGGAGGGCTTACTTTATTATGGGTCTTATTGAAACTGATGAAACAAATCTCTACACGTTTGAGCCATTCGCATCCCAGGAGTTTTATACCGAGGTCAATCATGTCTTCGTCAAACAAGCACTTGCCCATTTGCGTTCACAAGGTGATGACAAACCACTGACCATCGTCGATATGGCCTGTGGAACTGGAGCGGTCACACGTCTGGTCGCCGAAGAACTTATCGCCCAGGGACACACCGGACAGATCAGGCTGATCGGGGTCGATCCTTCAGCAGAAGCACTACGCCGCGCCCAGAAGGGCATGGACGAATTAGGACTGCCAGAGACGATCAAAGCGGAATTTATTCAGGGCGAGTCAGAAGATCTGCCTAAGATCGTTCAGAACGTCGACGCTGCATTCTTTTGCAACGCCATCCACCTCGTCTCCGACAAATTGGCTGCCTTTAAACTGGTCGCATCCATCCTCGCCCCCAAAGGCATCTTTGGCTGCAACAGTTCCTTCTATGAGGGGGCCTACGTACCTGGTACCGAGCGCTTCTACCGCACATGGACACGTCGTGCCGTGGGCTGGCTCAGACAAAATTATCCAGATGTACGGCTATCACGCGACGCCAAAGCTATGGCCAGACAATGGCTTACACCCGAAGACTATATTCAAGACCTCAAGCAGAGCGGCTTCGTTGATGTCGAGGCACAATACACTGTCGCTCCCATCTCGCTCGACGCCTGGAACGACCTTGGACACTACTGGCTATTTATTGAAGGAGCTTTGCCAGGCATACCCCTGCAACAGGGAGCTGAAGCCTTAGGAGCGGCCGTCTACAAAGTTGGCGAAGAGCTAGGGCTACAAGTAGTCCCACGTATCTGGTTACAAATGGTCGCAATCAAGGAATAAAACGACAAATGCGCTATACTGTAGCGTATTGACGCAAAGAATCTTCATACCAAAAAACCGATGTTACATAATTAAACAATTATTTTTACCTCGGGATTTATCAAAGAGCGGCGTAAAAACCCTACATTTATGCATAGGGTGCTTCACCAGCTATACTGTATCAGGAGCGTACCGCACCTACAACCTCGTACGATCCGCTCCTCGTACAATTCGCACAACATATTCCAACTCATCCAATCTCATTCCTCCCACAGAAAAGGTTACACAAAGCACCCAAATTAACATGCCAGGCGTGTAAAGGATAGAGCATCTATATTCTTCAACCAGCTAAAAAATGAATATAAGAAATTGGAGATTGAGAAATAATTATGGGCATTATTACACGCAATTGGAAGCTGCTAGCGGCGCTGGCGGGATATAGCATTGTACGCGAAGTAATCGCACGCCAGAGGAGCATCGAGGTCACGGGCAAGGTTGTATTGATCACCGGAGGCTCACGCGGCCTGGGATTAGCAATTGCAGAGGCATTCGCAGAGGAAAAGGCCAGACTTGTCCTCTGCGCACGCGATGAGCAGGAGTTAGCTCGCGCAAAAGATCAACTCACTGCCCGGGGGGCCGAAGTCTTCACGCTAGTCTGTGACGTCTCCGATCCAGAGCAGGCACGACAGACCGTAGAACAAGCCAGCGCTCACTTTGGTCCAATTGATATCCTGATCAACAACGCAGGCATTATCAGCGCCGGACCATGGCAGACGTTGACCCGGCACGATTTTGAGCAGTCGATGGATATTATGTTCTGGGGCAACTATAATATGACTACCGCAGTGCTACCAGGCATGCAAGAGCGCAAAAGCGGACGCATCATCAATATCAGCTCAGTTGGAGGAAAAGTCAGCGTCCCCCATCTGCTCGCTTACTCAAGCGCCAAATTCGCCCTCGTCGGCTTCTCCGAGGGACTACGTGCCGAACTCATCAAGGATGGTATCCTGGTCACCACAGTCGTCCCTGGTTTGATGCGCACCGGCTCGCAGATCAATACACTCATCAAAGGCGCAAGCCATCGCACAGAATACACCCTCTTCTCACTCCTCGACACCCTGCCCGGCATCTCAATCAGTGCCCGACAGGCCGCCAAACAGATCCTCAGAGCCACCAAACGCGGACAGGCCGAACTGATCATCTCGCTGCCAGCACAGATCTTGACGCTGGCACATGGTATCCTACCAGAAGCAGTCATCTCCATCTTCAGTCTCAGCAATCGCTTCTTGCCCACTGGCAAGGATAAGGGGACAACTGCCCACTCAGGACGCGCCAGCGAGACGCCTATCACTGCATCTTTTGTCACCAAATTAGGCCAGCAAGCCGCACAGGACTACAACGAGATTGAGTCGCGTGTGAATGAATCAAAGTAAGTACACTGTTAAAGGTCATCACAGCGTGAGAGCATCGAAGATGTGCGTCCAAAACAGCTCTGGAAGGCGATGGGGTGAGAGGCTCACCGACGTAGCGGCGCGGCTCCGCCGTGCTGTCTGTGACTCATACGACTACGCTCCTCATGGGGCTCCATTGAGACAACCTTCCCGCCGTGGAGTGTCTCGTCGGCGTTGCTTCCATCTGCATGTGGGACGGTGTCGTACGTCCAGTGACAGCACGGCGGAGCCGCGCCGCTACGTCGGCTTACCTGATCTCTTTAGGGGAGATGATGCCTTCGACGCTACTTTGCATCGGGAGAGTCCCGGCACAAAAAGAGGAGAAGCAAGTTGCTTCTCCTCAATTGCGTGACTATGAATAAGCGGTTTAGTAGACTGAGAGGGCGAAGATGTGCAGTGATCCCTGATTGGCCGAGGAAGGCAAGGTAACGCTGGCGACCTGCTTGCTTGAGTCAAGGGAGATCGGAGCGGTTGAGAAGAGGTAAGTATTTACCTGCTGGGAGCTACCACCCGAGGTGTCGCGATAAGGCGTGGTGGCAGCGATGACATTCCCATAGGATGGTGATGACGTTCCACCTCCTCCGAGAGTCCAGTCGCTAAAACCAAGTTGCGCTGTCTGCGTGCTACCATCCGTATAGGTGATAGTGAGCGTGCCAGTGGATGGTCCATTGGATGCGCTGCCCAGGAAGCTCAGACTGGTAGCACCTACCTTGGCCTGTGGCAATTGGATCACCTGTCCAGAGGCTTCAACGTTATCATACGTATCGGCCGGGACATTCGGCCAGAGATAGCTTGCGCCATTGACGGTGAAAGTACTCCCCGGTGTAATGCCATCTGCGGCCAGAGCCTGCATGGAGTAACTATATCCATCGCCATCGAAATTCGCGCTGCCAGAGGTTCCATCGCTCGAAATGCCATCATTGTTAAAGACGCCAAGCAAGTTGCCAGGCTTCGCGACGACGACGGTAAAGCCAGTAATGGGGAGCGCGGCCCCACCATTGATGCTGGCGGAAAAGGTAACATGATAGATGCCTTCAGCGGTATCTGCACCGGCGGCAACGGATAAAGATTGTTGCGCTGTGCTCGCTGAAGGAACTGTCAGGCTGCCACTGGTCGGCGTGATTGTCAGCCCGGCGGGAGCCTTGGCGCTCCAGGTGACGGTTGAATCGCTGCTGCTGATGTTCTGGGCATTGATGGTAACAAGACTACTGCTGCCTGGAACAACGGTAGGACGACCCGGTGCCAGCGAGACAAATGTCGAGGTTGATCCATACTGATACGATGGAGGAGCATCACTACTGCTACTGCCCCAGGTCGTATTAGCGGTATCAGACAGAGTGAAATCGAGCGTGCCACCGGAAGCGACGAAGGAGGCCGGTAGCCAGGGCTTTGTGCTGGCGGTGCCGTTGACTTTGAGACTCTGGACGTATGGAGTGGTCGTCGATGCCTGTGGGGCATTGATCTGGATGGTTTGACCACTGGAGCGCTTGACGGTGGCGCTGGTGAACAGAGGACTACCTAAAGCCAGATCGGCCGTACCAGGAGTCTCCGGGAAGAAGCCCAACGCGGAAAAGACGTACCAGGATGACATTTCACCCAGATCGTCATTACCGGCCAGACCACCAGGACCGGTCGTATAGAGCGTGTTCTGGACCTGTCTGACAATCTTTTGGGTCTTATAAGGAGCCCCCAGATAGTCATACTCCCATGGAGTCTCCAGGGTAGGTTCATTACCAAGAAACGCGTAGGGTAGATCAGGACCAGCATTCGTCTGCGTAAAGAAAGTATCCAGGCGTTGAGACGCTTTGGCATTGCCGCCAAAGGCCGCAAAGAGACCGCTTAGATTAAATGGCACCATCCAGTTATACTGTGCACCATTTCCCTCGACCCAGTTATCCTGACTGGAGGGATTAAAGCTAGAGGGGAACGATCCATCAGCGTTACGCGGCTCCAAGTAGCCTGTGCTTGGATTGAACAGGTTCTGCCAATCCTGAGCGCGTGCCGTGAATTTTTGATAGTTCGTGGTATCGCCGAGCGCCTTCGCAAACGCTCCAATAGAGAAGTCGGCGGTATTGTATTCGAGCGTCGTCGAAGCTGCTCCATAGAAATTGCAGCAACCATAATTGCCATCCGAAGGCTCATAGCCAAGCGAATCCAGATAATTTAATCCAGGACGATCGTCATTGGCAACGGTAGCTTCTTTGATCATAGCGGCGAGAGCGCTCTTGGTGTCAAATTTAGTGGCCCCAAAGGCATAGGCCGAGGAGATGATAGGATCAGCCGGATCACCAACCATCACAAAAGATTCACCATTTGCCTGTGACCACTTCGGTAACAATCCTCCCTGAGTATAATCATTGACCATCGATTGCACAATATCACTGGTTTTATCGGGAGCCAATAAGGCTAACAATTGGATCTCCGAGCGATAAATATCCCAACCAGAATAGTTTGCATATTGAGCATGACCAGATGAGACTTTATGCACCTGTCCATCGAAGCCAATATATTGTCCATTGGAGTCAGAGAAGACGTTGGGCTGGAGTAAAGCATGATATAAAGCGGTATAAAAGGTGTTGACCTGCGTCGTTGTGCCGCCTGCGATTTTAATGGCGCTCAACGCGCTATTCCACTGATTATGAGCTTTTGTAAGAGAGTTGGCAAAGTTTACAGAAGAGGCATCACTTTTGGCATTGGCCTGAGCATTGGCTGTACTCACGAAGGACAGACCGACGTTCACAGAGATCGCTTGCGTCTTGCTGGTATTAAAAGTGACAAACGCGCCGGAGCCTGGACCCGAGACGGTTGTGTCAGGATGCGCCTTGCTGGCCTTGACATCTGCGCTGGTGGCTTTGCCGGCCGCCACTTTTGCCTGAGCAGTCATGACCTTTTTCACGGCTGGAACGATAGGACTTCCACCCCTGGCCGATGCTGTGGTGGCAGCAGAGCTTGTCGACACAGCTCCATTATGCCATGTGCCAGTGCTGGCAAACGATTGGCTGAATGTGGCATAAAAGTAGACACGATAAGAGTTGGTCGCTCCGCAGAAAAATCCACTCGTCGCGTAACCATAAATCGCATTTTTGGTCACAGTAACTTGAGCATCTGCGGTGCCAGCGGCCGAGCCAGAGACGTTTACGAGCAGGCTGGCTGTGCTTCCAGCGGGATAAGTAAAGCGTCCCTCACCACTGCGCAGTAAGGCGGTCAATTCTGTATTGACGCCGTTCGCCAGTTTGACCTGATAGTAGCCAGCGTTGGCCGATTCATTGGCGTGAGAGAAGCCAGAGACGTATTTTGAGGGATTGGTGGCCGGTGAGTCCGTGACCGTGCCAACATAGGGCATAAAGGGCAGATCACCGTACGCGGTGCAGCCTGCACCGTTAAGATGGGTTAAGCTAAAACCTTTGATCTGATTATCGGTATAGTCATAGCCACCCGGAGCATAATTCACTGTATCCGGACTCCACTGCACCATACCAAAGGGAGCATCGGCACCTGGGAACGTGTCGCCACCACCATAAACGGCTCCTTGTTGGACGCCTGTTCCCGTAAATGGATCCACATCAGCATACAGATTTGTGGTAGATGAGGCATTGGCTTTCTGTAAGCTTGCCGACGCGGCATAAACACTGCCGTTCGTGGTCACAAGACCCATCGCGCAGAGTAGTGCGAGCGTCGTGATGATAGTCGCTAAAGAACGCTTCATACTGTTTTGGGAGCGCATAATTGCTGTCTCCTCCTTGTTTCAGCAACGATATACGCATACCAGCATCAGAGCATCTGGATGCCGTATGAGATCTTTATGCAGCGGCCTTGCCAGCACATCGTGTCGATACAAAGTCGCAAAAGAGTCACATCTCAGCTCTCCGTCTCTCAACAAGTATGCCATCTACGCTGCTCGTCAGTTGAAATCAGCTTATCTGCTCTCGTTCCCCAGCCAGCACCAAAACACGCTCTACAATAGTCACGCTTGATAAAGCCATCCCTACAGAAACTGCTGGCACATAAGCCGCTTCACACGAGCAAAATATTCTACCACAAAGAGATTTGCTCTCTTTTGATGGATAGATATCTAAAAACACTATAGCATAAGCTACACAAAAGAAGCAAGTAATTCAATTGTATAGTCAAGAACTATACGCCCATCAGATATAGACTTCAGGCTGAGCTATTCATAGATAGATCGCAATAAACTATCTAACAATTCCTCGATAGATGTTAAACTTGCAAGATAGTCTATTCACATTTGCATAAATCATGCAAAGTTTCCTCATAGAAGTAGAGTGAAAGGAACGAAGCAGCGCCTCCAGGAGATAGCAATAACAATCGACGACCACAAATAGATTCTGTTGACGTAATGTAGACTTGCTGCTATGATAGGGAACACCGGATGCTTTTCAGAGCAAATTCAGCGATAGGACGAAAAATATGCCAGAAGCACGGACGTGGCGTGAGCTATTGGAGCATATTATCGCCGATAGCCAGGAAAAGCAACGTTTGATCGATGCATTGAAGATCACTCCCATCACACTGACACGTTGGGTCAATGGGGAATCCGCACCCCGACTGCAAAATCTGCGCCAGCTGATCAATGAAGTTCCCACCAGATATCAAGATCAGATGCGTCAACTCGTGCGCGAGGTCCGAGGAGAAAATCACATTATACAAAGCACGTTTGATCCGATCATTCAAAGCATCCCACCTGAATTTTACGCACGAGTGCTCACAACCTATACATCCACGCTCGAGAATGTACGTTTCTGGTCGACCAGTAATCTTATCTTGCAACAAGCACTGGGCCAACTGGACCCAGACCGGCGCGGACTCTCCATCTGGATCGTCAGTTGTATGCCTCCATCGGGGCCATACAACAAAGTCCGCAGCCTCCGCGAAAGGAACGGAGTCGGCACACCTCCATGGAACAGCAATCTGGAGCAAAATGCCATGTTTCTCGGGGCGGAATCGTTAGCCGGCAATGTTGTTACGTTATGTCGGCCCGGCGTCATTCAAAATCTGGAGAAGGAACACAACCTCATCCCGGCCTCACACATCGAACACGAGAAAAGCGTTGCCATCTATCCCATTCTCTATGCGGGCCGCATCGCTGGAGCCATCATGGTCTCGAGCACCCAGGTCGACTATTTTATGGTTCAAGGCCGTACAGAATTGATCCAGAACTACGCGGACCTGATGGCACTCGCCTTCAATCCAGAAGATTTTTATACACCCGAACAGATCGCACTCTGCATCATGCCATTGCAAACAGAACAGCAAGAATACTTCAAAAACTTTCGACACATAGCGACCCAAAAGATCTTGCTGGCAGCGGCCCACAATCAATCGCTCAATAATCAGCAAGCTGATATACTGGTATGGAAACAATTAGAAGAAGAACTCTTACAAATTCCGATCAAAAAACACTACCAATAACTACCAAACAACTACCGATCGGCCACGCTACAGCGCAACAAAGACAGGCTATGACAAAGACAGACACCACTCTTTACGATGCTTCCGGACAGGTTCCGATTATTCATCCACGCTGGACACAGACATGTGTAGGCGGTGGCTCGCTCGCGCTGAGCGACACCACGTTGCGCATGCAGCTCGCAGAGACGCCCGCCCACCAGTACGCCGATGCTCAGATCGATGATTATGGAAAGCTAGCGCGATCTCAGTTCCCCTGGCATCCACCGCTGCGGATGGAGATCCGCTCGCGCTCATCGCATCCGGCGGCCACGAGCCAGAGTACGGTCAAGGACAGTACATATCTGCGTGGAACCGCAGGCTTCGGTTTCTGGAATTATCCATTTTCGGTCCGAGGAGACATCTTGATGCTACCAGAGGCCATCTGGTTCTTTTACGCCGCGCCGCCATCCAACATGGCCCTCGTGCCCGGCATCCCGGGCTGGGGATGGAAAGCACAGGTGGTACATGCCATGCGTGCCGAATCCCTCCTTGCCATCATTCCGACCGCCTTCGCCACCAGTTGGGGCTTGATGAAGCGGGATAGTCGTCCAGCGGGCCGCTGGCTGCAAAGGCTCAGCGGTGCACAGGAGGCGATACTGGATCTTGAGATGACAAGTTGGCACACCTATACGCTTGATTGGCAAAAAGATCTGGTCCGCTTCCAAGTCGATGGAAAAGAAGTCTTGCGCGCCGCCAATCCGCCGACACGCGCTCTGGGATTTGTGGCCTGGCTCGACAATCAATTCGCCATCGCCACGCCGCAAGGATTGCTACGCTTCGGTGCCACGCCAACCGCTGCGCAATGGCTGGAGGTCACAGACCTCAGCATTTCACAAACTGGCGTATGACTCCTGTTCAGGGGAGAACAAAAGCCATACGCCGAGATTGACAACGCTAGAGTTCTACCTTCTCAGCCAGCGGCAATACCTCATCAATAATGCCATATTCCTTCGCCTCCTCAGCGCTCAAGAAGAAATCGCGTTCAGTATCGTGGCGAATACGCTCCAGGGTCTGTCCCGTATGATGTTGAATGATCCCGTTCATCACATCGCGGGTATACAAAATCTCGCGAGCATGAATATCGATATCGGTCGCCTGCCCTCCGATGCCGCCCTGGATCAGTGGCTGATGCATGTGGATACGCGCATGCGGGAGCGCTCGACGACGGCCTTTATCGCCAGCTAACAACAGGATGGTGCCAAAGCTAGCCGCATAGCCAACACAGGTTGTCGAAACGGGACAAGGCAGCGAACGCATCGTATCGTAGATGGCCAATCCTGCCGAGATCACTCCACCAGGGCTACTGATATACAGATTGATCTCGCGCTCCGCGCTCTCCGCCGCCAGAAACAGGAGTTGAGCCACGATGAGATTCGCCATCGTATCCTCAACCGGACCATTTACCATAATGATGCGCTCTTTCAGCAGACGCGAATAAATGTCATAGGCACGTTCGCCGCGCCCGGTATTCTCTAAAACTGTTGGAACCAATAAGCTTGAAAGCATAATAATTGTCTCCTTGTGTATATTTCCTGACAGTCGGATGATTGTCACGTTGATAAGTAGCAAAACATATAAAACAGTAGCTAGACAGTCGTATCTTGTCGCACAAAGTAGTAATGAATCTGCTTCCCTCTCCCCGAAGTACGCTCATCGACAACGCTCACCAGAATCCAGCCCTCACGCCCCAGAGCATTGAGCTGCTCGGTCCCTGGTAGCTCAGTCTCAGAAGGGTCGATGCTCAGCAGATGATATTCCCATTTCGCTGGCCGCTCTGGTATCGATTCGTAGATGGTAGGAATCGGTAAGGACGACCGCTCATCTGGTCCTGCGAATTTTGATGTATAATGAAGAGGTGTTGAGTACATGGATGGTCTCCTTTTTCTTGCTCATGTTGTTGGTCAACGTTTTTCGTATCAGCATACTTGATTTCTTAAAAACAGGAGAAACGCTACACGTCGTCAGTCACTTCCTGTACTCCTTGAATATAGCAGCCTTATAGCCTATACTGATAGAGCATAACTATGCTGTTAGCATAGATTTTTTGCTGAACAATGCTCTAAGCATAGGTACAACAGAGCGCATCTGCTCAAAAAGATTGTTAGCAGTAGAGTAATCACGAGAGTAGAAGAGGTTCCACGCATATGCCTGATCTACAAGAAACTATCGGACGCGTCGTTCGGCAAGAGCGACAATACCGCAACTTCACCATCAAAGAGCTGGGAGAAAAAGCGGGACTATCAGAGATCTATGTGGGAGAAATCGAGCGCGGACAAAAGTATCCATCGGCCAAAGTACTGGAGAGTCTGGCACAGGCACTCAGCCTGGATATGGCTGAGCTGCTCGATTTGATGGCCGAGGAGATTCGTCGCGAGCGCAATCCCGAATATACCAGCGTGATTGGCTTTACCGTCCCTGTCACACACGGACAGCCCCGCCGTACCGTCGTCAAGCGCATAGTGAACATGCTCGATGAGGGAGACGTTGAAAGCGTCGCTAGCTTTAGCGCCTTCCTGCTCTCCCAGCATCTCGTTCCAAGATAAGACCGTGACTGCCAGATACGTTCTTCCGGCGACTTGCAGTCTTTATGGAACAAACAGCGGTGATGAAATAGCTTAGATCATTTCATCACCGCTGTTTGTTCCATAAAAATCTTCTCACATAAAGATTTTCTTATCATACCATTCCAATCTTGCTTTGCATGCAAAACATAATATATACTAAAAAGCTCTAAGGGTGTTTTCAGCAATTGATGATTTGGAACGGAGAAAAGAAGATGACCACATTTGATTTGAAGCTCAAAGATGGACAGATTGTTCCCATCGAATACAGTCTGGGAGGCAGTGTAGAAGAAATGAACCAGGTTCGCCTGGATGCTACACTTTTTCAGCAACTTAATTCCTTTCTCTGCACCTCTACCCTGGCGATAACTTTGAAAAAGGATTTGACTGCCCCTCTGGAGTTCGGCTTCATCGCCAATGTTATTTCCAGCACACGGACTGCATACTATCACTCAAGCAAAAAAACGAAAGCGATCGTAACGATCCCTGGACAGTGTCTCGATGGAGATGGAACAGAAGAGCCGTTTGCAGTCGCCCCCACCCCTATTCCGACGACAGCAGGAACACATACCATCAAAATTTCTTATCAAGATAATCCTTTATGCGCATTCGAACTCAAAGATCCGTCCGTCCCTGGTGAAGGAAAGACTTTGTTCAAGGTAGAAGGCCATGATGTCCATAAAGTCTGGCTCATGGTGGGAGATGCTGCATCCCAGGGCTTAACGCCCATTGCGTCGCTGGGCTGGATCGTGGATTGGGAAGCGCAGATCGATAACGACAAGGTCAAGCAGACTGACGAGAAAAGCGGCGCCGGCCTGAAGGACGTGCCTGAGCCGAAAAATCCGGTCTTTAGTGGCAAACTGGCCAAGGATTCATCCAAGGTTACCGTTACGCAATGGACATAGTAGCGTCGCACGCTCGCGTGCGATGTCCCTGTGACTCGTACGAGCCACGCTGGCCTGCTTGATCGTACGTCGAGTGGGACATCGCACGCGAGCGTGCGACGCTACTTTTGCCATTTTGCCAGTAGAGTTGTGCACCAGCGATAGAGAAAAATGAAGAAGAAGAGGTAGATCAATCCCTCAAGATAGCCACCTAGCACATCGGTAAACCAATGATCTCCCTCTAAAATGCGTGAGTAGCCAATGCAAAGAATGTCATAGACGGCATAAACCTGAAATGGCAGCAAAAACCAGCGATAGCGCCACTCACGCACTGCCTTTGTGCAGCTTAGATACAGGAGAAAGCCATAATATGCGATATCATGCTCGGTATGACCAGACGGAAAAGTGGGAAAGGGCACAATCGCGCCTACGACGTGGACGGGCTCCGTATGAGGATCAGGGCGAGGTCGGCCGACAGCATCATCCACCAGTACGTTCAGGCCAGCTGAGCTCATGACGGTGACAATCAAAAAGAAGGTCGCCTGCAACCAGGTCCAGGGTGAGTGATGACGTAGTTTGGCAAGGAGAGCCATCAGCAACAGGCCAATGAGCCAGAGTCCCAGTGCGATTTCGGATGGAAGAGGATTATTCAGTACGCTGGGAAAAATTAGTATGGCATTGACAAAAGCTGGCAGTTGCAGATGCTGCACGGTTTGCGTAATCGTCAGATCAATGGGATATGGCTTCGGATGGGCATGAATAATGAAACAACTTATGATGAAGATCAGTAGAGCAAGACCCCATAATGCAAACTGGATACGTTTGCTTATCTTGCTATCCTGACTCTTTTCACCATCAGTTTTTGATGGCTGTATATCCTGGGAAGGTGTGGTAGAAAGCATGGCAATCCTTCTCTTTTCACTAGCACAGCAATGAAAACCTACTGGATAGGATACGTTCTACAAAACAAAACAGGATACATTTCTTATCAAATTTGTGGTAGAGGCATCACAGTGCTCTGGCACCGCGTCAAAGGATGTTATGGCCCTCGGCCTGTAATATCTCGATAGCACCAGCGACCTGCGCTGCTTTGACCAGAATATAGTCGGTATCGAAAGTTGAGACGGCAAAGATAGAGATATTGGCTCGCGCCAGCACTGTAGCCAGCGGAGCTAGAATCCCCACCAGAGCGAAATCGAGCGGACCAACTATTTTAAGCG
This sequence comes from Dictyobacter sp. Z7_2, assembly GCF_057551105.1. Taxonomy (NCBI): domain Bacteria; kingdom Bacillati; phylum Chloroflexota; class Ktedonobacteria; order Ktedonobacterales; family Dictyobacteraceae; genus Dictyobacter; species Dictyobacter sp. Z7_2. Next base: position 4,108,423 of record NZ_BAAJPE010000002.1, on the reverse strand, counting down.
CTTTCCAGGGCTGCTCGCAGCGAATAGTTTCAGGCACATGAGCAGCCGGACAGACAATCGAGAGCTCATCACTGGTCCACGTCACAGCAAAGAAGGACGAGCGTTGTAACGCCCAGGCAGGAATCTCTTCCTGTGAAGCGAGTCGACAGACAGCTAGTGTGTCTGGCAAGAGTGTCAGTTGCATCGCGATCTCCTTCGATGATGTGGACCATAGGGCTTCTATAGGTTCAAGGTCCAATTTGCGGTACCAGGGGTATCGGCGAAATCGTTGAAAACTGGATCCCAGTTGAAGGTCTGCGTGTGATCGCTTGAAGCTACCTCAAAAACAAGGTCACCTTCGACTGAATGGTTCGGTTGCAGATCACCAAATGACAGTTGATCTTCATACGCATCTGGCACAATATAGGTGTGCGTCGATGATTTCCCCGCTGAGTTAGTAATCTTGAAGTCAAGTGGATTGTAATGCTCTTTTTCTGAGCTTTTATTTGTAATCTTAACATGAATAACGATATATTCATCTCCAGCTTTCGGCTGCGCAAAATCATCGCCAGGAACCTTTTTGATCGATGTCACGATACAATCGACTCCTTGCAATGTATTCGTTTTGCCGACTGTGGCAGGCGAGATATTTGTCTCACCGGGAGCAAGCGTACTATTGCTGACTGGAGTACTTGTGCTCTCGGGAGTAGCATTATTCGTGTTCGTAGGCTCTGCTGTGCTTGTAGCATCAACGGTAATGGTTGCCGTCTCAGTGCTGGCTGACTTGATAAATGATGACATGGCAGAGGTGAAAAGCATACAGCCAACAATTCCCAGGACGAGAATTCCACCTACGACGCCTAAGGTAACCCAGAGCCAGGTCTTACTCTTCTTCGGCGGCTGAGGCGGCTGATAATAGGGTGAGCCTCCACTCGGGGCTCCATAAGGAGTCTGAGGTGGAAACGTGCCGGGCTGGGGCTGAGGCATATAGGGCGTCGGGGTCTCATAAGGGTTACTTCCCGTGGTCGGAGGATAACCTGATGGGTCAGGATAACTACCATACCCCGATGATGGCGATGGGTTATACGGCGATTGCCCCGAGGGCGATGGGTTATACGGCGACTGTCCCGAGGGCGATGGGTTATATGGTGACTGTCCCGAGGGCGATGGGTTATATGGCGACTGTCCCGATGGGTTTCCCTGGCTATCAAAATTTGGGGCAGGTGCTGCCTGTGTTGGCTCATAGGGTTGTCCCTGCGGATAATTATTTTGTGGGTTTTGATTAGGATCCTGACTCATGGAACGAACATCCTCCTAAATAATAATAATACCAGCAACTACACAGAGCTTCTCCAATAACCATCCACTCCGCACCAAGGAGGAATGAAAAGAAAACCTGCATAATTATCTCAACGCAAGAAAACAAAAATTGCCAAAATTATAATTCTAAATGTTTGAATGAAGATCTAGTATAAACGAAAGAATTATAGAAGACAACCACCACTGTAACAGATGATGGCAAGCAGTGCACCTCTTATCACACGGACGCGGCGATGAAGTTCAACTCAATTTCTCGTTACAATAGTACTATCTCTCTAGAATTGGCGGAATTCCGAGTCCATGTACAGCATTTTCTGATGCAATAGCCAAGTGGTATAGACATCTTGACAATATGAGCATAAATCGATTATTATTCTCTTGGGACTTTATTGCTAGACTCACACGACAAACAAGCGATCTTCGTTAGCATAGTGTGTCATCCTGATGACATTATTTCTATCCTGTTTCATATCTGCACGAATCAGGTACAATCATACGCAAGGAGGCTAACATGCGGCATCCCCGTCGTCTTCTCATGCTTACATCCGTCATTGCCTTGATTATTTTAAGTGGTGTAGGCGCGTTTCTACTCTCGCATCGGACGATCAGTGCCTTTGCCGATACAACCAATCTTGTGACCAATCCAGGATTCGAAACTGGAGATCTCACTGGTTGGAGCTGTGATGCAGGTGATACAGTTGTAGCCAGCCCGGTTCATAGCGGTGCGCATGCATTGCAACTCAATCCCAGCAACTCTACCACGGGTCAATGCACCCAGACCATCAGCGTGCAAGCCAACACCAGCTACACCTTAAGCGCTTATGTCGATGGGCCTTATGCCTACATCGGCGTCAACGGCTACAATACCAATTGGACCAGCAGCACCAGCTTTACCAACCTCTCATATACATTCACCACCGGGACAACGGCGACCACCATCACCATCTATGTCCATGGTTGGTATGCTCAGGCAAGTGTCGGTGTCGATGACATCGTACTGGGAGGTCCAGCGGGCACAAGCACACCAACGCCCACGCCTGCGCCGACTAAAACGCCTACGTCCACTCCTACTCCGACACCAACCAGGACACCGACAGCTACTCCCACACCGGCACCGACAGCTACTCCGACCCCCATCCCCACAGCGACCGCCACCCCCCCTGCAACAGGGAGTCTACCGAAGCACGTACTCACCGGTTACTGGCAGGACTTCACCAACGGAGCCGCCGTACAGCGCCTGAGTGGCGTAAATTCGAACTATGATCTGATTGCGGTAGCCTTTGCCAATGCAGATCCTGGCAATCCTGGAGCAGTTACATTCAGCGTCGATTCGGGGCTCTCATCCGCACTGGGAGGCTATACAAGCGCTCAGTTCAGCAGCGACATCGCCACCTTACATGCGCAGGGCAAGAAAGTCATCATCTCGGTTGGTGGACAGAACGGCACAATCAGCGTCTCTGACGCAACAAGTGCCACCAACTTCGCCAACAGTGTCTACAGCATCATGACGACATACGGATTTGATGGCGTCGATATCGATCTTGAGAACGGGCTCAACCCCACCTACATGGCAAGTGCGCTTCAGCAATTGTCATCCAAAGCGGGCAGCAGCCTGATCATCACGCTGGCGCCTCAGACCATCGACATGCAATCAACCAGCGGCAGTTATTTTCAGCTCGCGCTGAAGATCAAGAGCATCTTAACCATCGTCAACATGCAGTACTACAACTCCGGCTCCATGCTGGGTTGTGACGGCAACGTCTATAGTCAGGGAACAGAGAACTTCTTAACCGCTCTGGCCTGCATCCAGCTCCAGGGAGGACTCAGTCCCAGCCAGGTTGGCATCGGACTACCAGCCTCCACCTCGGCAGCCGGCAGCGGCTATGTCTCGCCATCCGTCGTCAACGCCGCCCTCGACTGCCTCGCCAGCGGCACCAATTGTGGATCGTTTAAGCCCTCGGCCACCTATCCAGGCATCCGTGGCGCCATGGATTGGTCGACCAATTGGGATGCCTCAAATGGCAACAGTTTTGCTACTGGCGTCAAAAGTCATCTCAATACCCTACCATAAATAGCCACATCTACAAAAAATCGGGTCGATTGTACTACAGTCGACCCGATTTCCATATTATTGCCTTACACTCAGAATCAGTGTAGTATAGTAGAGCCAATAGAAATGCTTCAATACAATTTTCTGTGATACTCTCTATACGACTTTTTTGTAAGGAGTTCGATCAATGATTCAAAATCCACCGGTAGCTCAAACTCTGCCAAATGAGATCGCTCAGGTTGCCACCGTCTCCCAGATGGGACCATTGACGGGACTGTACAAGCCCCGCGTCTCTAATCCTCTGGCAATTCTTGGCATCGTTATTGGTACCATCGTCGCCGATATCATCCTATTCTTCGTCATTCTCCTGGCTACCGACTACATCTTTTATATCCTTATCGCTATTCCCATTGCCGCTATCATCTATGGCATCTATGCATTAATGCACTACAAACTGCGCATCTATACATTTGCACAAGGACTTATCTATGCCAAGGGCGAAAAGATCGATGCAGTTCGCTGGGATCAAGTAGCGGCAATCTGGCAAGAGCAGAGACGCCAGAGCTATTATGGCTCGTTGGGATTGATCGGGGCATTACTTTTCCGCTCGAATATGCGTGTAGGCTATAAGCTGCAACGCAACGACGGCGTAACACTCTCTATCGACAGTACAGGTGTGCACAACGTACAACAGCTTGGAGAGGTTATCCAATATGAGGTCACGCAGAGACAAACGCCTCATGCAATTGCTACGTTCAATAGCGGGCAGATGATTCCCTTTGGTCCATTCACGGTCAGCCAGCAAGGCATAGCCAAAACAAATGGAGCACCACTCCCCTGGAATCAGATCTCAGAGATCACCAATCGGCAAGGGAGCCTTGTCGTCAAACAGATTGGTAAAACGCTCAGTTGGGGAAGTTCTCCTGTAGGGAAGATTCCCAATCTTGGCGTTTTCAACGCAGTTGTCAACCACGCACGCAGCAACTCTCGCTAAAACCACCAGCACTACTAATTAAATAGAAACCAGGTATTTTTACCTGGTTTTTTTAATAAAACAAAGCATGCCTCTCACCATAAAAATAATTATATCCGGTAATTTTACGGATGTACATTCTCCTCCTCTCAGATATACTAAAAAAGCTTCTACAAGTAAGCAAAGCATTAGCACCGGTTTACCAATGTGACTGCAGCATATTATTAACCGTGAATGCGTATGTTTCCCGAAAGATCCTTTTCTCTTGTTGTCGTTTCACTCATATAATCGAGGAGAACTATTCGACTATGCAAACAGCAACTATGCGGACACGTATTGTTTGGGCTCTAGCCACATTATGTCTATTGGCTGTCATTTTAATAGCACAAGGCGGATTGGCCCATGTAGCCCATGCAGCGCAAATAAGTGGAAGCTCAACAAATCTGCCAAAGACAGTAAAACCGCTTGTAGACCCGAATGCCACCATCACAAATATAAGCATTTCGTTTCTTACCCATAATGATAACAAGGACTCTGATACCTTCATATCGGTGCTGGTACAGGAAAAGGTAGGATTTCTCAATCAAACTCTGGCGAGCCTTTCAAATTTTGCTGGATCAACTCAATTTGGGGATAACCCACCTTCAGTCCACGCATACAGCCTGAACCTGGCAAGCTCAAACATCAAATTGAGCGATCTCAGTACAGCACCGACGTTTACCATCACGATCGCTCCTAACGGTCATGATACATGGATATTCGATGCTACCCTGACGATCACAACCAGTGATGGTTCCCAATTCTCATCCTTGAGCCCCAACATCAACCTGAGCCAGGACCACCGCGTATTCAATGGCGTTTTCAACTAAGAGTGCAGCAGCGCTGAAGTAATCATGTCTGCTTGTATCCAATACGATGTTGTACATCAAATCGGATGCGAGCAGACATCAGAGCACGGGGCCAGCATCGCCGATAAGATGGAAAGCCGCCCAAAAGTAGGGATGCACCCGATAGGGAGATCCCGATGCCCGTGCTCGTGCGATAAATATGCGCTGAGCATAGGCCAGGGCGGCCGCCTTCGGAGCTCCACGCAATAAAGCCAGATAAAACAACTCCATCAATTCGGCGCTACTCTCGTCATCCACCTTCCAGAGAGTCGGCAACAAAGACGCGGCACCGGCATACAGAAATCCCCTCCCCAATCCGATTACCTCATCGACCCCACCAACGACAGCGCGTCCCGTCTCGCAGGCGCTCAGTACCAACAGGGAGCAGCGGGAAAGGTCCAGGTTAAAGACTTCAATAGTGCTCAGTTGGCGATCAGCCAGCTGGACATGCGAGAAGTTGGGGGCATCCAGGCGAAAGAGGCCATGCGCCGCGATATGAACGATTGAACAATGAGGAGCGCGTTCCCATAAGAGATCACTGGTGGCGGCTTCATTGAGAGCACAAGGAACTCCCAGCTGCCGAGCAACCGTCTCGGCCTCCTGAAGCGCATACATCAGACGCCCACTATCGGAGAGTCCCATCACCAGAGCCTCCTGCGGCGATATATGCTGATCGAGTACCGATTGTCCACGCCGTCGACAGATATCGATCAGGGTAGCGGATGGGACATACGAGATATCACATTTCTCGATTGCGAAGCGCATACCATCGAACAGACAATGAAACGGAATATAATGTAAGATCCCATAGGGCACCACCAGCAGGCGCTGCGAGACGTTGAGGAGGTCATCAATGGGTCGCAGTAAGAGATCATAGAAGCGTTTGAGGAGTCCCTGGCTATTCCCCTGGAGGCCCAGAAAGGCTTGTGCCTGATCAGCCGTATTCGCGGCATGTCCAGAAAGATCCAGATTGGTACGCCAGAGCGAGTAGAGGCGCTCAAGTTGCGCGACGGCACCGGTGACGGTACGTACTTTGACTCCCTGAGCGCTGATGGAGAAGATGTAGAGATCTTGATCGCTGAGGTAGTATTCGACCAGCAAGGTACTGGCATCCAGCTGACTACGCACCGACGCGACAACGGTATTGATCCAGTTGGAACGTGGACGCGCCACAAAAGATCCAGCCGAGCGCAGCTGGATCTGCTCAAAGAGTTGCTCAATGCGTCGCTCGCGTTTCTGCATCTCCTGGCGAGCCGTGGCCGGATCGACCGAACGGATACGCATAATGGCGGTATCGCTGAGGTTGGACTCATCCTCTGTATGATAGACAATCGAGCTAAACCAGGCCTGCTCCTCACGTGCTTTGACCAGCGCATCCAAAATTTCGTCGCTGATGCGATCGTCGGAACGCAAGCGAATATCGATATTGTGACGCAGATAATCCCCCAGGATGCGCGATTTGGCCTTCTCAACATAGGTAAATGCCTGCTCGACATCGTCACGGCGCAGAGCCAGAATAATGGCGCGTTGATAAATATCGCCCTTATTCTCAAGAAAGCTGGCACGAGCATCCAGCACCAGGCGACTTTGCACCTCATCGATACTCTGGATCGCCCGCTCATAATAATCGGCAGCCGCATCCCAATTGCGTCCGCGCTCCGCCAGCTGACCGAGCATATCGAAGCAACGATACAATAGATCCAGCAGGCCCTGATTTTGCGCCACGTCCAGAGCCTGAGAACAGAGATCCTGAGCGGTTGAGAGATCATCGCGTGTATAGGCGATACGCCCTTGCAACAGGACAGCCTGAGCCAGCCGAGGCAGATCCTCCTGTTCAGCAAAGATATCGGCGACATATTCTACCTCTGTGGCGCTCGCCTCAATCTGCTGATCGGCAAAATAAAGCTCGGCACGCTGTAAACGCGCCAGAGCGGCCAGGCGACTATAGCCTCCCTCCTCCAGCAGGTAACTGGCCTCGCGCAACATCTCCTCCGCCTCGCGGAGAGCATCCAGCTGGATAGCTGCTGCCGCCTGCTGCATCAGCGAACGCGCCAGATTATGACGCTGTCCTGGCATGACGCGAAAATACTCGATGGTCTCACCGGCCAGATCATATGCCTCCTGAGCGCGATTGAGACGCACCAGACAGGTGCACATCTGCTGCGCGACCTCATAGGCCGCAAACTCGATATTATGGCGTACAAAACGCTCACGGCTCTGATTATACAGTAGCAACGCCTGACTAAAGTGTCCCTGCGCGGCCGCGATATCGGCGATATTGAGCTCCTCGCGAGCCACAGAGATCTCTTCACGCTCGCCATAGCGATCAAAAGTCGAGCGAGCTTGCTCGTGGAGAGCGCCCGCTTCACGAAACTTGCCCTGGGCCGCCAGTGTCAGAGCCTTATTCCCCTGCGCTCGCGCCAGATGCAGATCGACGTTCTCGCCCTGCAAAATATAGGTCTCGATACAACGATCAAAGAGATGCAAAGCCTGCTCATAACGTCCCAGCTCAAAATTAATAATCGCAGCATTGGCATCAATCTGACCGGCTCGTAACAACTTGCCATGACGCATAAAGATATCATGGGCGCGCTCAGCATCCTGAAGTGCCTCGGTCGTACGATTAAGGCCGAGACAGGAATTGATACGTCCAAAACGTGTCCGTGCCCAGCTCACCTCATCCTCAATCGACAAAAATTCATCGCCGGCAGCATCAAAAAAAGGGAGGGACTCCTGGAAGCGGCTCTGGCGTCGGAGGGCATCACCACGCGCCATCAGGCCCAGCGCGTGATAGTAGGTGTTTTTTGTGAGGTCGCCGATGAGCAGGAGGTAGCCAGACAGAGTCAGTGAGCGCTCTGCATCGGTATTCCAGCTACGATCCGTCTCTTTCTTCAGCGTATACACCAGGCGATCCAGAGCGGCATTGCTAAAACGAGGAACGTACGCTTGTAGTAGCTGTCTGCCCTGCTCGGCGTGCATATCCAGCAGAGAGGATACAAGATCTTGAGGAGTCATAGTTCTTTTTCAAATCATCTAGATAGAGGAGATGGCAATCCGACTGGTTACAGCCATCGGACCGCCATCTCCTCCAGTGCTACAGCTTATTCCTGTGCTTGAACAGCCAGTTGATCAATCACAACGATGCCTTCTGGCAAATGCACCTCCATGGTATACAGAGCAGGGACCAGATCAGCAAAGATCACGTTGCCTAAATCATCGATCTGCTGCTCCTGGACCACACCTTCAGAGGTCATAAGTTGCGTGACGGTCCCCTGCAAAGCCTCGACAGCCAGACCTTGACGACTGACAAAGCCGATTAATTGCAGCGAGCCTCGCTGTTTCATGCTCTGCTCAAGTTGCAAAGAAATAGTAACATCCTCCGCCAAATAATTGCGTGGCCACGACACCACCTGTGGTGCCGAACCGCGCTGATACGCCAACCCCGGCTGAGTAGGAAGGAGCCAGGCCGCTATCCGGCGCATACCGGTCAGGGCCTGCTCACGTACATGCTCAATCCTTTTCTTTGCATCCTCGAGCGGATAAAAAGCGTCACGAAGAATTTCCTGACCAGACATGACCGGGACAAGCTCTTCGACCTTCACACGCTGTTCTAACAACGGATCAGCAGTCAGAAAATTGCTGAGCGTCGCCAGCTCGGCGGCACAGAGCACACAGCGCATCAGATGAGCCTGTACCGCTTGAACGAGATGGCTATCCAGCATCTCCAGCTGGAATTCGCCCAGAATCTGATTCGACGGACAATCCCATCGATAGAGCCTGCGCATCAGATTGCGCTCCATGCCCCGATACATCTCCAATCGAGACGAACATTCTTGACAGTGCGCGAGGTGCATTGCAACCATGGGCCGCACTTTTTCGCCTTCGAGATAGGCGATGAGCTCCTCATCACGAATCGCACCTGGTTCACTACACTCCATGAGCGTTTTCCTCTACATCAACATAGGATACAGGTTCAAGCACATATATTTCTTCCCCTTGCGAAAGGTCGTCCTATATGATCAGCTCTATATAAGTATAGAACGGAACTCAACACTTCTACGATACAAGATCAGTAGAAAGATATGCTCCACATGCCTAAAACCTGTTGCAGGTCATGTTACTTTCGTAACTGCCCCAAATTACTTCCAAGATCACCAGCAGATACACCTGGCAGCTGTAGAATCAGATTCGCGTTCTTGCGTCAAAGATATCCTACCCTGCCTCTCTTCTCTTCACAATAAACGAACCTATCCACGCTTTTCGAACATGTTTTTTTTCAACTCATGCAAGAACACTCAACAGGAGATCTATGCAAATAGATTAATGGCGTATCAATGCCTGGAGACGTCGATTGCGCCGCAGGCGCTCCAGCACATTACGCTTGATACGATACACCTCATCGACGGAGGTAAATAAATGCGGATGCTGATTACTGATCTCGCTTGGCTTCATCCCATGCACATAGGCAGCATAGATCAACATGCGCTCATCTTCAGCGTGGACCTCCTCAAGAATGATGCGCCACAGGTCCTGCGCGGATAAGTTAGACACCACATCATCGGCGGGATCATCGCTGGCAGGTTCTTGCTCAATAGAATCGAGTGTATCCTCCAACTGCCGCGACTGCCGGACACGCACTTCGTCAGCCACGACACTATGCACACACATCTTGAGATATTTCAAGAGAGCAGCTAACGAATCAAATTTGCCAATCTTGGCCGGAGTAAGTGCCTGAGAAAATTTGGCGAACGATGCATTTACCAACGGGGCTCCTCCATCCTGGATCAGGATCGACGCCGCACTCTGATGCTGAGTGACCCACGTCAAAACCAGGGGCGCATACTGCTGATAAAGACTGGTCCAGGCCATATCATCACGGCTAATAATTGCCCGGCGAAACAGTTCCAGGCAGAAGCGATCGTTGGACGTGCTCTGCTTGAGAAACTTATTCGTCTCCACCGTGCAATGATGAGCTAATTCAGTCACTGATAATAGCTCAATCGGTAATACATTTTCCCTCTGTCCTCTCACGTGGGGCGGTAGATCAGACGACTTAGAGAGGTTGTAAGGCTCCATTGGCAATAGCTCCCTGCTTCCAGACTACGACATACTTCTCAGCTATAGGCTGCTCAACTCATCCACAGGTAAACCAGGAGATATTGGAAGATGAGATGTCTCTGTTTCTTCGCGAATACATCCACGAACTGTTTTTATCTATTATCGCACGTCCGAAAAGTTATAGCCAACGAAACACCATCCCCCGGTACCAACCGTGCACAGGCCGGAGCGGCTTGCGACCCGGCGTAGAGACTGCACCAAAAGTCATCACACCAATGTCGCCCTGAACATATAGGTCCAGATGGATACCATGGTGGAAAAACAGGCACGCCAAAAGGTCTCTTATGAACGTTCTATTAAATGAAAAGAAGCATCTCGGCATACAGAGAAACAGAAAAAATCACGTCATCTAGTACAGATTTCCCAACTTCTATATAGACCATTATGTCTGCTTTCACAAAAAAAATGTTACAAATCTCGTTCTTTATGCTATGCTTGTGTAATCTATACATTGGGGGCATTCGTACGAAGTTACCATTGAGATAGAAATGTGCTAGTGAGAGGACGGGTGAAAGAGACGCATGCCATCACGACAGGGTATTGCAACAGATCAACTCATTAATGTAATTCAGGTGTTACAGATGGGCCGCAAGACAGGTGAGCTCCAGGCGGAACGCCAGATTGGCTCCCAACGAGAAGAGGGAGTGCTTAAGTTTGTCCATGGTCAGGTCACATTTGCGCAATGTGGACAACTCGAGGGACAGGCCGCATTACATTGGTTACAGAGTTGGGGGCAATGTCGTTTTGTCTTTACCAATGTGGTGGTTAAAAATGAGACTGCTCCTTTACCGCAGAGTCGTCAGCCATCGTCACCGTTGCCGGCAATACAGAGGCAAAATTCTGCCCACTTGCCTGCGCAAGGTATCCCAACACAATTCTCTCCCATGCAACAATTCTCGCCCAGACAACAACAGTTCTCTCCCAGAACAGAGCCTATATCGACATATGCAACTCTAGTGCCACGCCGCATCTATGCTGCGGATGAAGGAATGTATCGGCTTGCACAGGCAAACATTTCGCGCCTTCATCGACATCTCTACCTCCTCATCGATGGCCAGAGATCGTGCGCAGAATTAGTGCGTTTAGTAAATCGTCAGCCAGAAGAAGTCATACAGCTACTCAAAGATTTAGAACGCGTTGGCATTATTCAACTTCAATAATATTTCCTTGCATTCGGATAAAGGATGTGCCTGAACACATTTTTTGTAAGTTTATTACAGAGACGCTTGATTACAGCAAATCTGAATGTCCATAGGTATACACCGATCAAAGGAAACGATAGATTATGGATCAAAAAAAATCGCCAGCCAGACGACGTCGCTGGTTTCCTCTACCGACACGCATCGCTATCGGCTACGTCTTCGCGGCAGTCATCCCGTTACTGCTCGTACTGGCCTTCATCTACTTGCAGACGCGTCCAACCTTGATCACGCAGGCTCGCAATACCATGACGAGCGATGCTCAGACGCGCGTCCAGTTGATCGATAACTACTTCAAAGAGCGCCGCCTGGATGCTCAGACGCTCACGCAGGTACCCAGTGTCCAGACCTTCCTGGCTGGAGGCGCCGCCACTCAAGGAGATGTAAACGCCAGAACGCACGCCAACTTCGCGCTGGTCGCAGGCCTGAGCCGTGATAAAGGCTATACGAATTGGTCGCTCTTCGATACCAGGGGCAACGTGATTCTTGCCTATCCAACAACTCCACAGAAGCACGGAGAGGCATATCTCACCACAGATCAACTCAAGCAGGTGCAGGCAGGACAAACATTTATCTCGCCCGTCTTCTACAATCCACAAAAGAAGCAAGCATCCGTCGATATCTACTCGCCCATTTATGCACCGGCCCTGCCAGGAACAAAATCGCCACTTACCGGCTTCATACGCTCCACGCTGAGACTCGATTATATCTGGCAAAATGTGGTCGGGCAGGATAAAAATACGATTGGGCAGGGCAGCTACGCCTTTATCCTGGATAATAATGGGGTGCGCGTGGCGGATGATAATACGGCACAACTCTTTACCAGCGTAGCTCCAGTTGATCCAACCGCCCAGCAACAGATCCAGGCCGAACAACGTTACGGCGACCAATCACAGGTCAAAGTCAACGCCGATCCAGCGATCGCCACCAGTAACCAGCAAAAGACTGCAACTGCAACCTTTGAGGATCAGTTAGGCGGACAAAAGGATAACTTCCAGGTTGTACGCCATGCATTGACCAGTATGCCCTGGCAATACTTCGTCGTCAGCCCCGGCAATACCGTCACAGACATCGCCAACAAGCAGATGATCAACATTGTCATCCTGGCCTGCATCGCCTCGCTCATCGTCGCTATCGGAGGGTTCATCGCAGGAAAAGGCATCACGCGTCCCATCATGCGAGTCGTCGACTATCTACTGGGCAGCAGCCAGGCACTGACTACTCTGGCCGAAGGACAACAAGAGGCCGCCAGCGAGCAAGTCTGGGTCGTGGATTCCTCTCAGGTTGGCTTACAATCGATCCAATACTATACCGATGCCGCCATCATTGCCACCAACAACCTGCAAGAGATCACCGCACACTTGCAACAACAATGGGCAATGATCCCTCCCCAACAGGCAGAACAGGCACTCATGTCCGTCAATCGCGCCACCGAGTACCTTGAAAACGCCATGCAGTTCCAAAATGCCAGCAACCAGAAGCTCGCCACCGCCCTGAAGGTCGCCACGCAGGTGACCGAGCAATTCAATCTGGGAGCCACATCGGCAACACAAGCAGCCGAACAACTGGAGGAGGTTGTGCAGGATCTACGCTCAGTCGTTGGAAAATAGAAGACGTAGCGTCGCACGCTCGCGTGCGATGTCCCACTCGACGTACGATCAGACAGGCGAGCGTGGTGCGCCGAGAGCCAGCAGTCTCATACGAGTTACAGGGACATCGCACGCGAGCGTGCGACGCTACGTCTTCGCTGCGCTCGACACTTATGAATCGCACTCACATATAATATACAACTTTCATTCTTGCATAAAAACATCTATACTATAGTTAAGGGTTTCTAGATATAGAGGTTATTTAAGCATTGATGAAAGCGGGACAGCTATGCAGCCAATCGGACAGATTAAACACGTGCAGATTCAACGTTTTGGATTGAAACTCGGTCCCAAGCCGCAGACCTACGATCCCAGTCCCCTGCAAATCGTCAAAGCGCTTCAATTGACAACCATGGGGGCCATTGGAATCGCCGACGATGATACGTCCTTCATCGATGTACACAATCTGCAACACATCAAGACGCGCAACAGAGGCGGCGAGAACGATATCTCATTCAACTTCACCTCTCATTATCAAAAGATCCACGAGAGATACGGTGAACACGTCTACGAGGGAGCGGCCGGCGAAAACATCCTCATCGAGACCGAGCAGTGCTATCTGCTCGAAGACCTGGGAGAGACGCTGGCCATTCAATCATCCCAAACATCAGATTTCATCTATCTCAATCGTATCACCATCGCCACACCATGTCTCGAATTCAGTCAGTTTGTGCTCAAAAACGCCCCCGATCTGTCCGGGGGACAGATCAAAGAGGCGCTGCAATTTCTCAACTACGGTACACGGGGATTTTATGCCCGACTACCAGACATGTCCACGCCCGTGCTCGTACAAGCAGGCGATATCGTCTTTAAAAGTTAAGACTACTCTCCATAGGGAACCCAGATATTTTTTACCTGGGTCGCCTCGCGCAGAAATTCTTCTCCTTCGCCCTGGACGCGCTCGGACCAGTTACGTGGCTGCCCATAATTGACCCAGGTACGTTTCATGTTGCTGCCGGAAGCCAACTCTATCTGCTTCGATCCGGCAGCTGAGCCGAAGTACCAGACGGAATTGACGTCATGATGCTCGGCCAGCACCTGACTCAGGACGCCGCGCTCGCCCGTGACGATATTAACGACACCTGCTGGCAGATCAGAGGTCTCGAAGATCTGATAGCTATCGGTGGCGCTCAAGGGATACTGTGTCGCGGGGACAACGACAACGGTGTTTCCCATGGCAATGGCGGGCGCGACCAGCGAGATAAAACCTAATAAGGGAGCATCATCGGGACAGGCGATGCCAATCACGCCAACCGCTTCTTTCATCGCCAGGACAACGCCACGCATGGGTGGACGATGGATAGTTCCTTCGAACTTATCGGTCCAGGCAGCATAGCTAAAGAGGCGTGAGAGGCTTAATTGGACCTCGTCGCGAGCATCGCTGATACTGTGTCCGGTCTGCTCGACGATACGACGGGCGAACTCGGCTTCGCGTGAGGCAAGGTTCTCGGCGATATAGTAGAGAATCTGGGCGCGACTATGCGGCGAGCTATTCGCCCATCCACTGGCTTTATGGGCTGCCTCGACGGCGTTGCGGATATCTTTTCGATTGCCGTCGCCAACAGTGCCAATCACGCGTCCGTTGGGAGACGTAATCACCATGCTATAGCCCGAATCTGGACGCGTCTGCTTGCCACCGATAAACAATTTGGGCGTACGATCAATCTCTGGCAAACTACCAGTCAGATCATCCAGATCATCAAGCTCCTCAGAGTCTTCAGCTTTGGGAGACTGGACAGCTTTCTGCGGCTTCGCTTTGTGCGACATCCAGGACGGCTTGAGGTACTCATATAAACCCTCCTTGCCGCCTTCACGCCCAAATCCACTCTCGCGATAGCCGCCAAAGCCACTGCTCGCATCAAAAAGATTGGTGCTATTAATCCAGACACTGCCAGCTTTGAGCTTCGGAGCGATATCCAAAGCCAGGTTGATATTATCGCTCCAGATACTGGCCGCCAGACCGTAACGCGTATTGTTCGCCACCTCAACCGCTTCTGCAGGGGTGCGGAAGGTGAGCGTAACCAGTACTGGACCAAATATCTCGACTTGCGCCACTGTCGAGGCGGGAGAGACGTTGGTCAAAAGCGTTGGCAGGAAGAAGGAGCCATCGGTGGGACAAGCGGTCGTGGGCTGCCACAATTGCGCACCTTCGGCGACGCCTTTATCGACCAGATTCTGGATCTCCTGACGTTGCGCGGGCGAGATGATCGCGCCGATATCCATCGTCTTATCGAGAGGACTGCCGATACGCAGATGCTCCATCCGTGCACGCAACTTTGTGAGCAGGCGCTCCGCGATATTCTCCTGCACCAGCAGACGCGAGCCCGCGCAACAGACCTGTCCCTGATTGAACCAGATCGCATCCACGACGCCCTCGACCACGCTATCCAGATCGGCATCATCAAAGACGATGAACGGAGACTTCCCTCCAAGCTCAAGCGAGAGCTTTTTGCCAGAGCCAGCCGTCGAGCGTCGGATACTGCGACCGACATCAGTTGAGCCCGTAAAAGCAATCTTGTCCACATCTGGATGATTGACGAGCGCTTCTCCGGCCTGTCCGGCCTCACCAGTCACAATATTGATCACGCCAGCCGGCAGGCCAATCTCCTGCACGATCTCGGCGAACTTGAGTGCGGTCAGCGAGGTATAGCGAGCGGGTTTCAGCACCACCGTATTGCCCATCGCGATCGCCGGAGCAATCTTCCAGGCCATCATCAAGAGGGGGAAGTTCCAGGGGATGATTTGTCCCACCACGCCGACTGGCTGATAGCCGGCAAGCTCGCTCTCCATCAGTTGCGCCCAGCCCGCGTGATAGTAGAAATGACGAGCGACAAGAGGGATGTCGAGATCGCGGGTCTCACGGATCGTCTTCCCATTATCGAGCGATTCCAATACTGACAGCAGACGCGCATGCTTCTGGATGTTGCGAGCCAGCGCATATAGATAGCGGGCACGCACATGACCAGATGTCTTACTCCACGATGTAAAAGCCTTCCGAGCCGCCGTCACAGCCGCATCCACGTCGGATGAGTCGGCGGCGGCGATACGCGTCAGTACCTGTCCGGTCGCAGGATTGCTACTCTCAAAATAATTGCCCTGCGCAGGCTGTATCCATTTATTGTTGATGAAGAGCTGAAAGGGCTGATGCTCTTGAATCCAGCCCAGGGCCTGAGCAGGCGCTTCTGGCGCGGGACCATACTCCATGGTCTCAAAGATATCCATAATACTCATGCACAACCTCCAACTAGACCAGCGGATTTTCATAGGTCGCCGCATACTGACCGGTCACAAAATGCGCCAATTGACGCTCGATATCTGACAGCAAGCCGCTGGCCCCAAAGCGAAAGAGCGTATTCTGTAACCACTCATTCCCCAATTCCTCTTTGATCAGTGCCAGCCAGTCCAGCGACGCCTTCGCGCTCCGAATACCGCCCGCAGGCTTAAAACCCACCTTATAGCCGGTCTGTTCATAATAATCGCGGATCGCCCGCGTCATTACCAGCCCGACCGGTAGTGTCGCGTTGACCGGCTCTTTCCCGGTCGATGTCTTAATAAAATCGGCTCCCGCCATCATACAGACCAGACTCGCCATACCAACATTGCGTAGAGTCGCCAGTTCGTGCGTAGCCAGAATCGTCTTCATATGTGCCTCACCACAGGCAGAGCGAAAAGCCTTCACCTCATCATAGAGCGCCTGCCAATCGCCAGTCAGCACATGGCGGCGCGAAATCACGATATCGATCTCGCGTGCACCCGCCCCAACCGAAGCCGTGATCTCCTGTAACTTCTGCTCAAAAGGATTCAGCCCTGCAGGAAAGCCGGTCGAGACGGCCGCCACTGGAATCTCAGAACCTCTTAAAGCTTCAACGGCGATAGCGGCAAAGGTGTGGTAGACACACACTGCTCCAACATGCAGATGCTTGAAGCCGAGAGCATCGAGCAGTTCCTGACGCACTGGTTGGCGCGCCTTGGCACATAGACGCAGCACATTGCCAGCCGTATCATCTCCCGACAACGTGGTGAGATCCAGACAGGTGACGGCACGTAAGAGCCAGGCCGCCTGCCACACTTTCTTCACAGAGCGACGCGTGGGCAGCGTGGCGGCACGTCGCTCGATGGCGCTACGATTAATATGGACGCGATTCACCCATCCCATATCCAGAGGCATGCCTGGATTACGTGGCAGCGAAGTCTCAGCTGACGGCTGAACTCCATCTCCAGAAGCGGTACGCGATGTTGTCAGAGTCATGTGAAAATATCCTTTTGGTGGCAAACAGCGACACGTTATCTCATAAGCATCGAGATAACAAAATGTAGATCAACGTCGAGCATCGATCAAAGCAGCCCATGTCTCCTCATGAGCCGCCAGAGATTGTAAGATGGCCAGCGTAGTAGATGTCTCCCGTATCCCCAGTAGTTGTTCTTCTTCGCTCGTCACCGATTCTCCCAGCGAGCGACGCATATTAAAAAGCAGCCAGGCAAGCCAGGTTCCCATAAACCCATGCAAAGCATCCATGCCGGTATCCTGGATCATCCCACCAGCCTCCACATAGCCATCGATCAGCGCAGAAAAGACATCTTCAGCAGGAGGGCCGAGCTCCACGCCACTCCAATAGAGAGCCACACTGAGCAGTTCCATCGTCGGATTAATCAGGCCAGCCCCCTCCCAATCGATCAGCCAGGGAGTAGTGGCATCACTCCAGATCACATTCTTCTGACCCAGATCGCGATGACTCATCACCATACGCTGTCCCAGCGACAGGCCAGCCCGCTCATAGGCCCGCGTCCACTCCAGCAGACGAGGGAGCGCCGCTCGCACCCGATTCGTCCAGGGGAGGGCCAGTTCAGATGCCTGGAATGTCAGCACATCCCAATCATCATCGTGAAAATGTTCCCATTCCAACGATGCAGTCGTTGGAACCTCAAGCTGAAGTGCATGCATGCGAGCCAGGACCGATCCTATCTGTCGAGCGCGCACATGATCAACCGCAGCAGCCGAGAGCGTCTCTCCATCGATCCACGGATAGACCAGCAGAGACATCTGATCGACATCATAGAGCACATCGCCTTGCGTATCTGGCAAAGCCGCCAGCGCCGGAATGCCATGGATAGCCATCGTGGCGGCAACCTGCTCCGCTAAACGATACTCTTCATGAATATGCGGCCTCTTCATAATAGCCGCATTGAGCTGCTTCACCGCAAACGTCCCTTGCGTCGTCTTCAACTTCCACATGCGATGCAGCAAACCACCAGTAACCACTGTAGGCTCAGCTAGCGGATCGCCCAGCCCGCCCATACTACATAGACGTGTAACTTGCGTTGTATGCATAGACACCATAATTTCAAAAACCAACGATCTCAAAACCACTGCATTACACAGTGTGCAAACTCCAAACAACACAATTCTACCATAAACCATCACATTCCACATTTCGTCCCCTATCTCTTACACCTTTGGGATTTTGTACGATTAAGAGTATCCAAATTGTTCATAGAAACTGTTCATACCCAAATTAATGTAGATATACGCGTTTATCAGAATAGTTTAGGAATAGAAATCCTCGACAGATCAGAAGAAGAGATTTCTATAATATTGTCCCTATTTCTGCTCGACATTTGATACGGGCACTGGTTAAGCGTATGTTTGGGTATTGGATAAAAAAGCCCACAGCAAGAGAGGCGATTATGACAAGTTCGAGTAATCAAGATAGTAAAGGTAGTGGAATTGCCAGCCTGGAAGGTACATGTCCTGAATGCGGTGCTATCATATTTACAATCTCCGGGAATACAATCATGTTGGCACAGGATCACACAAATCCCACTCAAAGTACTGACAGCCAGGGCAACACGATCATTACTTTTCACCATGGAGATCCCACCGCGATGCATCCTGGCACTCTGGCTCCCGACCCAACAGATCCCGATCCCACAGAGCCTGATCCGCCACCACCCAATCCGACCAACCCCGATCCCACCGCGATGCATCCTGGCACCCTGGCTCCTGAGCCTACTGAATCTGATCCGCCACCACCCAATCCGACCAATCCTGATCCCACCGCGATGCATCCTGGCACCCTGGCCCCACCATTACCATGGATAGTACTTGAGAGCATGCATGTGCGTCCTCTTTAACTCCCAACATGATACAAAACAGCTCGCCTGGTCCGGCTAAACGCCAGGTGAGCAACATCTGGGATATCAAGGATGATTTAGTGATGAACAACTCTGCGACATCAGCAAGCATAGAATCATTACTCCAACAAACGCCCAGGTTACCTATCTGGAATGTTCCATCGCCACTCACCTCATTTGTTGGACGCCAACAGGAACTACAGCAGATCTGTGACTTGCTCCAACGGCCTGAGCTACGCTTGCTGACACTGATTGGACCGGGCGGAGTTGGCAAAACACGCTTAAGCATTCAGGTAGCCCAACGGATGCGCGAGCAATTCGTCTATGGCATCTATTTTGTACAATTACTCTCACTCGACAGGCAAGATCAGTTCTATAGCGCCATCGCCCTCACACTTGAGCTTCAACTTCAGGGTGAGAGGCCCGTGTTTGAGCAGATCAAACAATTCCTCAGCGGCAAAGAAGTCCTGATCATTCTTGATAACTTCGAGCACATCACCAACGCAGCCTCCCTGGTAGAGGAACTATTACAGGGATGTCCCCAGCTTAAAATCATGCTGACCAGTCGCAGCGTCCTGTATATACCGGGAGAGCAGGAGTATCCGGTCGCTCCACTTCAATTGCCGCCAGATACGGAGAGACTGACCAGAGATACAGCATTGATGTATGCTGCGGTTGAACTCTTTCTTCAACGCATCCAGGCAACTATCCCAACTTTCGACATCACAGATGAAAATATCGTAACCCTCATTCAGATCTGCAAGCGACTGGATGGTCTCCCGTTAGCTATTGAGATGGCGGCACGCAGGATGAAACTCTTTCCGCCAGCGGTGCTGCTGACAAAGCTCTCAAAACGTTTCACTGTCCTGACCAACGGAGGCACCCTCCACGCGCAACGCAAACAGACGCTATGGGAGACGTTGACCTGGAGTTACGATCTGCTCAATCAGCAAGAGCAGTTTGTCTTTCGAACACTCTCAATCTTTCGTCACGGTGCCACCATTGATGCCATTGAGCAGATAATAGCCATGCAAGCAGATAAGAGCTCACTTCCAACCATCGATATCATTTCCTCGCTGCTCGATAAGAGCCTGCTGACATTTCAAGATGGACGCGAAGGTCAGCGCCGCTACTCAATGCTGGAAACCATCCAGGCTTATGCCTA
The DNA here is from genome assembly GCF_057551105.1 of Dictyobacter sp. Z7_2. Lineage (NCBI taxonomy): Bacteria > Bacillati > Chloroflexota > Ktedonobacteria > Ktedonobacterales > Dictyobacteraceae > Dictyobacter > Dictyobacter sp. Z7_2. The sequence goes on along the minus strand of NZ_BAAJPE010000002.1, from coordinate 4,087,951 downwards.
TGAGCGTTTGCAAGAGATTGATGATGTCATGACAGTCCATCAAAGCCATGCCAATTATTACCTCGCCTACGCCGAGCAAAGCGAGTCCCTGCTCAAAGGACCGCAACAACCATTCTGGCTTCATCAACTCGATCAAGAACGCGAGAACTTCAGAACCGCTCTGCAATGGTTTATTGAGCAGGATGAGATTCACGCAGCGCTACGCCTCTCCAGTGCCCTCTTTCGCTTTGAATATTTACGTGGATATTGGAACGAGACACGCGCATCGATGCAAACTATTTTAGATCTGGCTCAGAGGTTACCTCCAACGCCAGCCTACGTTCGTGTCCTGACCTATTATGGAGAACTTGCCTTTTATCAAAATGACATGCCAGCCGCAAAGCAGTTCTTAGTAAAAAGCCTGGAGCTGGGTCACAGCTTACAATTACAGCGTGAGTGCGCCTATAGCCTCTATCGTCTTGGCTTCTACTATCATCAAGAGCAGGATGATGTCGCGATGGCGCAGCAATGCCTGACAGAAGCGGAGCAGATCTGTCGCCAAGAGAACTATCAATGGGAATTGGCACTGATTCTACGCGCTCAGGGCTTTCTGACCTGGAGCCTGGGACGAAGTGATCAAGCCGATACACTGTCACGCGAGAGCCTGACACTTGCGCGCAACATTGGTGATCCGTCCCTGACAGCTAAAGTTTTATCTCTCCTGCTCGTCGTCGTCACGTTGCAACATGATTTCGCTCAGGCGATGGACCTCAATCAAGAGATCCTCATGATGGCTCAGCAGCTAGAGGATCGCTATCTTCTCGCCACCGCACTGCAAAATCTGGGATATTTAAGCGCTCATATGGACAATAACGCTCAATCGATTGCCCTTGTCCAGCAAGGTCTGGCGATCTTTCGCGAGCTGGGTTATGCTTTATTGATCGCGAATGCGCTCCACAGCTTAGGCTACGTTGCAGCACGGCAAGGAGATAGCGCGTTGGCAACCGATGCCTTTCATGAGGGATTACTACTGGCAGATCAGTTGAAGAATGATACACAGATGGGCTGGCATCTCACTGGATGGGCAAGTCTCCTGATTACCCAGCAACAATATCAGCAGGCCACACGACTCCTGGGAGCAGCCGAGAGGCGCTTCCAGATTGAGATTCAGATGAATACTACCGAGCAGGCTGAATACCAGACGATGATCAAGACTCTGCGTAGCAAGCTATCAGAGAAATACTTCCATCAGCTCTGGCAAGCAGGCCAGCAGAGCAGTATCCAGCAGTTGATCCAGAAACCCATCATTGAGACGCAAAATGGCGACTCCGTAACGCCATCTACCGCACCAACCGTGCAGCCAGTCAGCACGCCACTCCCATTTGAGCTGACCAGGCGCGAATTTGAAATATTGCAGAAGGTCGTCCATGGCTTGACTGATGCTCAGATCGCTACCGAACTTGTCGTCAGTACACGAACCGTCAACTGGCATCTAGGGAATATTTACAGTAAGCTCCAGGTATCATCGCGTAGTGCCGCCATACGCGTTGCACATGAGCAGCACATTATATAGCGCACTCTCCTGATGAAAACGCATAAAGCACTTACCATAAAATAAGGATAGCAGGCTGACCTGCTATCCTCCTTGAAAGTACCTGTCTTAACAGAAGGATGTACTCCTCACAATAGAGATCAGGAAATTATTGGCTCAGATCGTTGTTGCAGGCTTGCGACATCTTCTGAAGCGCAGCGTCAGAGGTGCTATGCGCGCCTAAGACGCTGGCAAAATTATTGGTAATCTCAGAGCTACACTTATCCCAACCAGGAGCCGCTGAGGCGACATAGGTATTGGGAATTTGTAAAGGGCCAACCTTACGCGCAGGATTCTGAGCATAGTAGCTCTGTAAGCTCTGGCTGTTAAACGCGGTCTGGCGGATCGGCATATAGCCGGTCTGCTGCACAAACGAGGCGTTTGCACTGGTGCTGGTAAGGAATTTCATGAAATCCCAGGCAGCGTTACGCGTATCGTCACTGATACCGTTAAAAATCGATAGGTTCGTGCCATATAATTCGGTGAACTGACCCGCTGGCCCACCAGGAAAGGCGGCTTCATTAAACGCAAATTTGCCACCTGCGGCATCTTTGATAAATGGATAGCTGGCAATGGTGCTCAAAGCGAAGGCTGATTTCTGACTGGCAAAGTCGTTCTGCCAGCTATATGATGTCGTAACATGCACCGCGCCCGACTTTGCCAGCGGTGCTAAGAGATCAAGCGCCTGTTTGGCATATTGTGCATCGCTCCCTTGATTGAAGAGGGCACTCTGATTGTCTGCCGAAACGAAGTTTTTGCCACCCAGATCTTTAAACATCGTGGCCCATTCATCCACGCTCGGGGTCAGTGACAGTCCCCATTGCGACCCATCAGCTTTCGTCAGTTTCTTGACATCGGCGGCGAAGTCGGTGAGCGTCGTAGGCGGCTGTAAGTTGTTTTTCTTCAGCAGTGTGTCGTTATAGTACAGGACTTCGTCGCTCTTGTTAAAGGGCAACATATATTGCACGTTATTGATCTGACCATCCTTCAAGAGAGGTCCATAGAAATCGGACAAGTCCGACTGGCTCAAACCATTTTTCCCCGCAATCAAGGGCTGCAAGGACATGATATCGCCGTTCTGCTGATACTGCGTGGCCCAGCTTTCATAGACCTGGGCAATGGCCGGAGGCTGTTTGGCCGCAATGGCTGCATTGATTTTCGTCTCGAGAGTGCCATAGGAATCATACGCCTGCAAATTAATCTTGACGTTTTTATGGGTATCGGTATATTGCTTCACCAGCGAAGCCAGCGCCGTCTTGTTAGCACCTGTCGCAAAAACCTCCCAGAAGTTGACCGTGTATTGCTTGTTCGAGTCGAGAACACCAATATTGCTATCTGTACTCGGACTCGGCGTCGTTCCACCTCCGCACGCGGACAGCACAAGCAGCATGATCACTGCACATACAGAGAGCAAACGAGAATATGAATGAGTCATAAAAAACCTTTCTTTGATATTAACCCTTGACGCTACCAGCCGAGATCCCTTCGATGAACTGGCGCTGGGCAATCAGAAAGACAATCAAAACTGGTAACGTAGTAAATGTCACAGCGGCGGCCAATCCCGTTGGATCATTTCCGCCCTCTCCGTTGACAAACGCCTGCAAACCAATTTCAACCGGGCGCAACGCGTCCGTATTGGTCACCAGGTACGGCCAGATAAATGCATTCCAGCTACTGATAAAGACTTGTAGTGCAACAACCGACAGGGCTGGCTTTGCCAACGGCGCGGCGATGCGCCAGAGAAAAGTAAAGCGATTACAGCCATCCAATTGAGCCGCCTCCCACAGCGACGGAGGAAGCGAGAGAAAAAATTGCCGCAGCAGAAAGATCCCCGAAATACTCACCCCAAAAGGAATGATTTGCGCTTGATAGGTATTAATCCAGTCCAGCGAAGAGACGATCAGATAGTTCGGAATCAATGTTGCTTCCGAAGGGATCATAATCAACCCCAGGATCAACAAAAATAAGGCCTGGCGGCCAGGAAATTTCATAGTACCAAAGGCGTATCCTGCCAGCAACGAGGTAATCAGAGCCAGGGCCACGGTGCAAAGCGAGATAAAGATACTGTTGAAAAAATACTGCGCCCAGGGCGCTAGATTCCAGGTCTGCACATAATTTGACCATTGCCAGTCAGGGATAAAATGAGGATTAACATCGGCTGCGCTCTGCTTTGTGAGCAGCGAGGTGACAACGATCCAGAAGAGCGGAAAGATTGAACAGATGGCGGCAATGAGAATGATAAAATAACGGATGCCGACTTGCAAACGTTTCCCAGACCATGGCGATGTCTTACGGCGATTGAGACGAGAGAGTTGTGAGCTGCTCTCGTCAGCATGATAAGTACGAACCATCTATACCACTCCTATTGTGTTAGCACAAAACGTGTCAGGCGCACGAGTACAATCAAAAGAAGTTGCCCGGGAGACCGCTATGAGGATTACTGCCACTAATCCATGGCATAATCTCTCTGCCGCGTCAAAAAGAGCTGTCCCATTGAGATCGTAAAGACCAACAAAAAAAGCACGACCGAGATAGCCGCACCACGCCCATCACGTGGATTGGTCGAGAAACCTTCCTCAAACAGATATAAACCTAACGTGCGAACCACGTTATCAGTGCCACCAGTCATACCTGTCAGGAGAAAGGCCGGCTGAAACATCTTAAAGGACTCAATCGTCGTCAGAAGCATCACCACCAGAGTAATCGGAAGCAGCAACGGCCAGATAATATAGCGTAAAATCTGTCCCGCATGTGCCCCATCCACACGAGCAGCCTCAGATAATGAGGGGGAAATATTTCCCAGGCCCGCCATAAAGAGCACCACACTAAAGCCAGTATATTTCCAGGTGGTATACAAGATCAGGCTCACCAGAGTCCAACGAGGATCGCCCAGCCAATCAATCGATGAGAGACGAAACAGATGCAGAATCCCATTGAAGAAGCCAGAATAGCGATCAAACATCCAGAGCCAGATCGTTGTTGTGGCAACCAGCGGCGTAATAAACGGCGCAAAGATTGCCAGACGCCAGAACGCTCGTCCACGGATACCCGGCATTAAAAAGAGCGCGAGCAGGAGCGCCAGAAAAAGTTGGATGGGTACGGCGATGACCACATAGACCAGCGTCACACGTACAGCCTGCCAGAAGACCGGACTCGTCCACAGATACGCATAGTTCGCCAGACCAATGAATGGCTGCTCCGTATGACGTAAGAAGCTCCAATTAAATAAGCTCATATAGAAGACAAAAACCGATGGAGCATAGAAAAAAATGCCCAGAATGATAAATGCTGGCAGCAGATACAGATAAGCTTGACCGGTCGAGAACCAACGCCGTACATGCCATATCTTAGAGCGTCGTTTTTTTGCCAGATCGGCGGATGACACCATAAGATCACGTTCCATAATCTTCCTTTGTACTAATCAACAGATACGGTAATACTCTATCTCTTTGATATTAACATATATTAAAGGGACTAAAAAGGATTTGTTAAAAGGGATCGCGTCCTTTTTTAACAAATCTTTGTATTGTCTTCTACGTCAAGTAGACATCACAATCCACTTGATTGCAGAGTATGCAAAGCATCCAACGCTACTTTTGGGTTCATTCTTTATGAAATGCAATGTCTTGATACAATTTTACGGTATACTGAGCATACTGACGATAAAAAAGGAGTATCTCTGGTATGTCTTTAACATCCACGATTCTGATTGTAGAAGACGATCCAAAGATTGCGCAATTGTTACAATCTCACCTTGAAAAATATAACTTTGTGGTTGTTCCTCTCACCGATTTTGCGCACGTCCTCGAGGAGTTCAAGCGTATACAGCCAGATCTTGTTTTGCTCGATATTAACCTGCCCTTTTTTGATGGCTTTTATTGGTGTCGGCAGATACGCAACGTTTCCACCTGCCCGATCCTCTTTGTTTCGGCGCGTGAGGGCACGATGGATCAGGTGATGGCTCTCGAAAATGGTGCGGACGACTACATTACAAAGCCATTCTCCTACGAGATCGTGGTTGCCAAAGTGCGCAGCCAACTGCGTCGTGCCTATGGTGATTACGCCGCACGTACGGATGAGCGCATCGTTGAATGCGCCGGGCTGATACTTTATCCTGAGCGCTTACAGGTGTCGCTGACAGAACGCACCACCCACGTCAGCAAAAAGGAGGCACAACTTCTGGAGTGTCTCCTCAACCGTATCGACCGTGTGGTGAGTCGTGAGCGTCTGCTCGAAGTTCTGTGGGATGACACCACCTTTGTCGAGGAGAATACGTTGAATGTGTACGTGACACGTATGCGCAAAAAATTACAAGAGCTGGGAGTCGAGGACGCTCTGGAGACTGTTCGGGGGTCGGGATATCGTTTAAACAATACCTGGAGAAAAGCCCAATGAAACTTTTTTTGCGCGATCATACGAGCTTGCTACTTCTCAACTTGCTGCAAATCAGCCTCCTTCTTCTCATCTGCTGGTTAGCAGGATTTCATAATCTGAACCTGCTTCTCTATGCATTCCTGCTTTGTACTTTCACCCTCATGACATATCTTTTTTATCGCTATTTCACCCAATTTATCTTTTATCGACGGCTCAACGCTCCATTGACATCGCTCAATGAATCTCTGCTGAATTATGGCTCTTCTCCTCTTGGTGAGGCATTGACCGACCTGCTACATACCCAATACCGTTTCTACCAGGAACGTCTTTTCCATTATCAACGCTCTCAGGAGAGGCATATGACCTTCACCAACATCTGGGTTCATCAGATGAAAGCGCCTCTGTCGGTGATCTCGCTCATCACGCAAGACGAGGATGATCCACGGTTCATGAGTATTCGCGAAGAGACGGATCGCCTTCAGCAAGGCTTGGATATGACGCTCTATACAGCACGCCTTGATACCTTTGAAAGCGACTTTCATGTCGAACCGGTCTCACTCTACAAAATCACGCACGAGATCATTCGCAAAAACAAACAATTCTTTCTGCGCAACACCGTCTATCCTGAAGTACAGATCGACCCTTCCATTCTGGTTCTGTCCGATCTGAAATGGCTGGCATGTATCATCGATCAGCTCGTGATCAACGCGATTAAATACTCCTCTGGCAAACACAAAAAAGTGCGCTTGATGGCACAGGTGCAAGGTGATCGTGCGACGCTCACTATCTCTGACCAGGGGATAGGTATCCCTCCAGCTGACCTCCCACGTATCTTTGAGCCATATTTCACCGGCGAAAATGGACGCACCTATCGTCAATCAACTGGCATGGGCCTCTACCTTGTACAGGAAGCATGTAAACAGCTTGAGCATTCTGTCACCGTGAAATCTGAGGTCAACAAGGGTACAACCTTCCATCTGGCATTCTTCTATCGTACACATACAGGCGTGCGTTAAGGTTAAGCCCGGATGAACGGCAGTGAGTAGTTCCTCGCTGCGTGGTAGGATTAGTACACTTGTACAAATATGCCCGTAAGTATCGACATGGCAAAACTGAGGCGCTATACTAAGGCAAGATTTATTATAGAAAAGTCTCACTTAGATGCATGGAAAGGTTGAGATGTGGTAAGCGAAATTCAAGAGTCACTCGAATGGCGATCTATTCTCGATGCGGTTCTCAACATTGATCTGCGGGCCTCATTGCCGTCTCTCGAGCCCGGCGGCGTTGTCGCTTATACCGATGGTGCCTGTATCAAAAATCCCGGCGGACCGGCCGGCTGGAGTGCTTTATTCTGGGCAGCGGCCGACGCTCCCAACGGAACTATTTCTACCGGGGCTCCCCATGTTGAATGCTATGGACATATCCCTAAAGCCAAAACCACGACAAACAATCGAGCAGAAATATCAGCCGTCTTAGCAGTTCTCTCGGTAGCGCCGCCCGCGCTGCCGCTAACCATATACAGTGACAGCGAGTATACGATCAAAGTAGCTACCGGCACCTATCAGATGAAAGCCAATCCCGACCTCTGGGAGATCTATCGCAAGATGCTCAGCTATAGGAAAAACGCCCCCAAATTCATCTGGGTACGTGGACACGCCGGTCAGGAACATAATGAGCGTGCCGACTATCTCGCTGGCCTGGGTGCCTGGAATGGTAGTCGCGATGCCTTCAATAGCTGGCAAACATCACAGGCACCCGAGGCACGCGCAAAAAAAACCTCACCGGGCAAGAAGAGTGCAACCGTAGCGACACGGGCCGAGGGCGCTGTCGCTCCAGCACAGATGTCAAAATTGAAGTTGCAAGCCAGCAACCTCAAAATACTCTTTGACGCCATTGACGCCAACAACTCCCGCGTCAGCGAGCAGGAACGTAAATTCATCGACGACATGTCCAAACGACTCCAAAAGAGCGATTTTGCCCCGACAGAAAAACAAACCAATTGGTTACAAGCCCTGGCAACCAAATACAAAGTCTGAGAGCATTGTAGCGTCGCACGCTTGCGTGCGATGTCCCAGTGACTCGTACGAGACAGCAGGAACGCGGCGAGCCACGCTGGGGTGCCTGATCGTACGTCGAGTGGGACATCGCACGCAAGCGTACGAGACAGCAGGAACGCGGCGAGCCACGCTGGGGTGCCTGATCGTACGTCGAGTGGGACATCGCACGCAAGCGTGCGACGCTACGTGAGGCCAAATTTTTTCTCGCTGCGCCTCACTTTCCAGAGCAATTGATGGATGGCGTCGGCCAGATTTTCATCCACGTCTTGCTCATCAAAAAGCCAGGAGCGCAGAAAGGGGACGACAAAAGAGCTTTCGCCTTGCTTGACCAGGCTTTGAGCAATCGAGAATCGTACGTCGAGCGGTATCAGCTGCTCATTCGACAACAATCTTTGCAGAATAGGAATGATCTCATGATTATCCACGGTCCCCAGCACGGTAGCAATCCCCTTGCGTATCTTCAAATCGAGCTTGTCATTCTCAAGCATCGCGATCAGTTCCTGCTCAACATCTGACTCCAAAGAGATCGTGCCATTTTCGCGTACCTCTTGTGTGATAGCTGTACCGATCAGGACGTGCAGTGTCGGATTCGTCAGGAGTTGGATTAGACGAGGATGGATCGATGTCTGCGATTCTTGCATTAAGGTATGCACGACTTCGACTCCTACCCAGGGATCGAGTTGAGGGTCTGTGAGCAGGTCTATGAGCTCAGAAACCCTGCTCAGATCCCCCAGTTGTATCAGCGTATTGGCCAGCTGCGCCCGCAGCGTCACATCAGAGGGAGCGATATCCAGACGAGCAAGCTCGGGAATGATCGATGGATCACCCAGCTTCCCCAGGATTTGAATGACGCTACTTTGCAGATCAGGAGAAGAGACAAATGCCGGATGAGAAAACAGCTGGATTAAATCTGGCACGCTGACGTTTGCTCGCAGTGTTAAAAGAGTCTGGAGGATGTTCTTGCGAATAATCAATTCGAGATCTGGCCGAGCAAGTATCTGGACAAGAGCAGGAACGATAGTATCCGTATTGTTCGTTCCCAATGTGCCAATCGCAGTGGCAATATAGGCACGTACAGAGGCATCCAGTTCCTCATTCTGAAGCATTTGCACCAATTCTGCAATGATAGTCGTATTGCCAAGATTCCCCAGAGCTTGCACAATCGAACTGCCAACACCAAAATGCTGTTCAGTGGACAGGATTTGTAACAGTCGCGGAGCGAGCTCAGGCACTCCGATCTTACCAATCACCTGGACAAGCGCTTCACGCACATCTGAAGGAAGATCATCAGCAGTTTCAAGCAGAGTAAGTAACTGATACGCAATCGTGACATCTCCGATGGTGCCAAGCGTCTGCACGATGGAGACGCGCATGGATGGGGCTATCTGCTCTTGCGTAAGATAGGACATCAAGCGAGCCACCAGGGCTTGTCCCTCCAGCGGATCTAAGCTCCCCGAGATGGTCTTATATGGCTTCTCGTTCGATTGAGCGGCCGCCAGCAATTGCGCCAGACCAGGCACGATAGAAGGTCCATCAACCATATTATCATCCTGCATTTGAGCAGTGGTCTCGCTGAGCTGCTCGGAAGGCAACTCCAGCAAGTAGGGAGCAATGGTACCACCTCCATAGCGCTTGATACTGCTTGCGACGGCTTCACGTACTTTCTCATTATCGTGAGAGAGAAGCGCCAGCAGTTGTCGACTAATCTCTGCTCCACCAATTTCCACCAGCGTATCTGCGATTCTTTTACGCGTCAGGGCATACGAAGTAGTAATCAGAGTCTGTAGCAGGGCCGTATGGACCTCCTGCTCGTGCGCCAGCGGGCCGGGACCAATATAGCAGGTTAAGCAGCGTCCAGCCAGGATCAGGCTCGTATGAAAAAGAACCTCATCTGAAGAGAAAGAGGAGCCTGGCTCTAAAAGTTTTTGCAGCAAGAGAGCTACATCAGGAGCATACGCAGCATAGTGGAGCAACACTTCTTCCCAGCGCGTATTGGCACGATTCTCCAGCAGGACGGCTAACTGTTTTTGATCGATGGCATAGAGCGCGGCAAAATATTCTTGCAACGAGGGATGCAAGAAACCATACAGTTCGGGCTCCAGGACCGTGAGCAAACCATTCTGCACCACCATATCCTGCAAGACCAGCTCGCTATTCACATCCAATTTTTTCTCTTGCGTAAAGGCCGTGATGATAGATAGGAGGCGTTCTTTCGGCCAATCATAATAGCCATCGAGCTGTAACTGCCAGGCCACCTTTTTTAACAGTTGCCGCAATTCGTTAAGCGATAACTCCGTATGACGATTAATAGCGCGTGTCGCATCCCAGCGTTTCATCAGAGCCTCTTCGCCCTGGGCAAAAAGAACCGCGCGTTGTTCGGGCAGAGCCTTATGTACGTCATACGTCATCGTAATCAATGAAAGCAAGAGCGGATTGGCGGCCAGCGTTCTGATACGTTGGCTACTATTGAGCTGCACGCTCAGCTCCACCGGGCTGATCTGTGAGACACCCGGCAACTGATATTTAAACCAGGCCATCACAAATTGTTTGATATCCTCTTCAAGGAAACCCACGATTTCAAACTCGGTGAAATTCGAGAATGTACGCGAGCCCTCTTCGTAAGCCGCCTTACGTAGCGTCACGACGATATAGGCGTGCTCAAATTGCGGCTGGAGAGCTATCTCCTGAATATTGTCAAACGCACGAGCATAAGAAGTCTCGGCCTCATAAGTTGTCGCCCCGATAAATGTCTCATCCAAGCCATCCAGCAGCAAGAGCGCTTTCCCCGTCCGCAACTTCTGCTCCATGTAGGCATACGCTTCCGCCTGCGGAAAACCATAGTACTGATCCCAGGTCGAAGAGGCAAAGTGCAGGAGATCATCGGCGTTGGAGCGGGCGAAAGCGTGCAGCGAAATATAGATGGGCAAGATATCCGGCTCGTCATTGAAATGCCCATCGAGAGCCTCCAATGCCAGATGTTTCAGCAAGGTCGTCTTGCCCGAACCCAGATCCCCCACAATCACACAGCGTTGATACTCCTTGATAGCTCTACCTGGATACAGCGATCTCTGTGCCAGCGATTTGAGCTCTTCTTCTTTTCGCTCTAAGATATCATCGACATCATACTGGTCCTTTTTGACCTCGGAAGCCGATGTGGGGACCTTAAATAGCCTCATCTGGACATACAAGCCCTTTGTGCTGATCGGTGAACCCATATCCAGAATTTGGATGCTCGCAATGTAGGGATCGGTACGCAACTTCGCTAAATAGCCCTTGATGTTTCCATCGTGCGCCAGTTGTGCGCTCCCTGGCTGAAAATTTGCTGGTTCAGCTCGCACGATCAACCAGCGCTGATACAGAAAAGAGATAATTCCAATCAGGGCTGCGATCAGCCCGATCAATAATTCCAGTGGATTAAAGGATGCCTGACTTGTCTCGTATTCCGCCATAGAAATCAAGATCTCTAGTCCAATCAGGATCACAGAGCAGATACAAATGGCACTGGAAAATATCAGCACATTTCTATGTAGACGGCGTTGATGTTTGAAGATATATTGTAGAAGACCTGCTATCGGTAGAGCCATCCCGATCACAAAACCACAGATCTCTATGACTTTACTCATGCTGCTTACGCCCCTTTGATAGGTTACATAGCCTTACAGAGCAATTGAACTTCGCTCCACCATGGATCATCCGACGGTCGACGGAGCACCTCTCGTCTGGCATCTCTGTGCTCTGCGGCATGTCTGGCTGCAAAGTACTCTTGCAGTGGCAAGCATAAAAAGCCGTAATAATTCTTTAAACCCTTCTGGCCTTGCATCTTGAGTATACCATGAATAGCGATAATCTCCTCCACGAACATCTCGGCTGGCTGCACGTTCTCGTTCTGAAGTAGCGCCCGTATTTCAGCCGAATATTCTCTGGCCGTCTTCAGGATTTCTTCCTGGGGATAAGCTATCTCTGCTCCATGATGAAACTTCCAGGCAATCGCGCCCATCAGATCTGGCTTGCTTTCAAAAACGTTGAGAGAACGACCTTCATTCCAGTGGACTAAGCCACGCACGCATTGCTCGTAGAACGGCACCATATTGTGAGCCAGATCTTCCGGTTGGTTCTGATAAAAAATCACGATAAATGAGAGGAGCAGTGGATTGGTGGCCAGCAACTGAAGACGAATCTGCTGCTTTAATTGCAGATTTAATTGAGAGGCGTTCACCTGCGGTAGCGGATTGGGATATTCAACAAACCATTGCTCAACAAAATCAGCTACATCCTCTTCAGGTTTAAAGCCAAACATTTCTAGCTCGGAAAAGCCCTTGAGGCTGTATCCTTGCTCTGAATAGATATAATATCGGCTTTTGCGGGTCGCCACAACGATCGGGATCACCTTTTTCTGATTAATGGCAAAGATATTGATAGCCTCTATCACTTTTTGATACAAGGCTTTGGCTTCCTCCACATTCTTACCGGACAGCGTTTCATCCAGGCCATCAAAAAGAAAAATGATTTCTTCGGCCCTGATTTTTTCTTCCAATAACTCACGCGCCGCAGATACACCGATACTTTCCAATTTACCAACAATAAAATCGAACATCGTCAATTCATTTTTCGACAGCTGCCCGGCGAATTCTTTTAGTTCGATGTAAATGGGAAGCTTCCTGGAGGAAAATGAGAGCTCGCGGTCCCTCAAAAGATGAAAGATTGAGCCACTCCTGGGAGTTGGTACATCCAACATCTCCAATGCATAATGCTTCAGCGAATAGGTTTTTCCAGTGCCAATCTCACCCAGAAGCAAGTAGCGTGGAAAAGCATCCTCAGTTGTGCTGACAGGAGCATCAAGCACGCTTGTCAGCCGTACTCCCTGTTCATTGAAATACTTTAAAAGTGTATCCTGCTGATTATAAAAAATATCATTGGCAGGACAAGGCATGGCGACGGTGTGACTGACAAAAGAGTTCCGTACAATGACTCTGAACACCTTCTCTGGCACATAGAAAGATCGTATGTTGAATGGATGTCCCATCGCCTCGGGACGAAACTGAGCGATGGCATGGTATAACCAATCCCGATATGTCTGCTCCCCCTGAGAGAGACTCCTTTTGGAGGGGAGCAAGCGTTTCGACGCATCAGCCTGCGCTTTGCCCTCTTCAACCTCCTGGGAGGCTTTATTTGATTCCGTAATGACCGGGATGATACTCGCCAGGCCAGTAATCGCGGCCAGGAGCACCGGGATAATATCAGGTGAGATACCTGGGATATGCAGGGGATTAAGTATAGCAGTGATCAACGACAGTATCACCAGGAGAAAGAAAACTACCAGGAATACTATCAATAAAGTTCTGATTATTTTGGAAAAGCGCGCATTTTTCATCCAACATCCCTACATACTAATAGTATTCTCCACTCATCGTGCAAAAATCTAAAAACATTCTTGTTAGCATAGAAAGTTGCCAGGTGTCCCCTATCATAACTATAAAAGAGAGTTGTATTGATCGACAGCATAGATAGAGAGAGATTGGCGAGAACATTATAATCCGACCAGAAGATAGAATGCAATACTTTGCGGTGGAAAGCATCCATAAGGGTGGGATATTTCATCTCCATAGCAAGAAGGCTTTATGATATACTAAAGACGGTATACAAGCTACACGCACATGCCGTCACGACGGAAATAGGTTCATGTGGATGCATGGTTGCAAAAGTAAGGAGGCCAGGGAAAAAGATGAAATTTTTAACGCTACTCGGCATCGGTCTACTCATCACAGTTACGCTAGATCCATTCTCAGTTTTTCTCAGTGTCATCGCTGGCTCCTTCCTCACAAGTTCCGTGATTATTTATCTTGTGACACTTACCACCGACACTGTGCACAACTGGCTCAGACAAAATAAGCCCTTGAATAAAGAGGCGGTCGCATTTGCCATCAAGACAGCGATTAGTAGCGGAAAAGTACGCGTGATCACCGGCTTCTACGATGTCGAAGAGGAGCAGATCCTGACGACGCAGATCTACGAAGCAGAAAAACTTGAAAACAAACTTGAGCAAACCCTCAAGAAAGAAAACGATATTGTGCTTCTGACATAGCATTCAACCATCCAGGAAAAGGAGCAAAGATGAATTTCTATCAGATATTCTCCAGAGCGACACGGCATCTTGCCTCCAACGAGCAGTTCCAAGCGATGCCCATTGGGAGAAAGAATGCACTGTCAGGAGATGAATACGTACCAGAACTGACATTCGAAGCTGCCATCAAGTATTTTAAGACGCAAGCTCCAAAAGATCAGCCGGTAAAAAAAGCCATCCTGCTGCGCCAAGAGACCAAAAAGGGAGTCTATATTATCCAGGCGTTTATGGATGAGAAGGACGAAATCATCGTGCAAGCCGATAAAAAAGACATCCCCTATGGACGCCAGATACTGGTTGGCCGACTTGACGATGAATTACTTACAGCCCTCGATGATACGAACCTCCTCATCGCTGAGTAAATCTCAGCGATGCTTCATCCGAGGGCCAGCACCGACAACAGTCTTCAGGGAACATACAGGTAACGTATATGCAACCACACGAAAAACTGATCTTTCAGGGTATTCCAGATAAAGAGGTTCCTGAAGACGCCGCCGTCCTGCGCAGCCGAATATCACTCGCCATCAGCAACTTCTTAAAAGCCACAAGGCTACCTCAAATTCGTATCGTTGTAGGAACGGCCTCATCTATGAACGAGCGGACCAGAGAGGTGCCTGTCGAGAAAGCGCCAGCCAACGAACACGTCTCGCTTGAAGAGCGAATTCAGCTCTACACTCCCCAAAAACCGCTCTACACGTTTGATCAACTAATCGCTTCAGATAATCTGCTGGATACCCTGCTCTCAACCATAGAGACCATCGAAGTTGAAGCTCTTGTTTTCGATCGCTGGGGATTAAGAAAGATCGAGCCCTTTGCGCACTCCATCATGAATTTGCATGGACCTCCAGGGACCGGCAAGACGCTAGCCGCCCACGCCATCGCCCACCAACTTGGTCGAAACATCCTCGTGGCCAGCTATGCCGAAGTGGAGAGCAAATTTGTAGGCGATGGTCCAAAAAACATCCAGGCACTGTTTCTGGCCGCAGAACGCAACAACGCAGTCCTTTTTATCGACGAGGCCGATTCCTTACTCTCCCGACGCTTAACACATGTAATGCAGGGAGCCGAACAGGCCATTAATTCGATGCGCAGCCAGCTTTTTCTATGCCTGGATCAGTTTCATGGCGTTGCCATTTTCGCCACCAACCTGGTCGAGAACTATGACAAAGCATTCGAAACGCGTGTACGCCATGTTTATTTCTCAATGCCGGATACAGAGAGACGCTACAGGATCTGGCAAAAACTTCTCGTCCCTGAGTTCCCTGTACACGATCCAGAGCTTGACACATTGGCAGCGCAGACAGAAGGCCTGAGCGGACGCGACATAAAAAATGTCATTATCGATACAGCCGTGCGCGTAGCCAGAAAGCAAAGGGACTCCGTAGAGATGGAAGATCTCCTCGCATCGATCCAGAGGCTCAGGGACGCTGACATCAAGCCCATGTAGCGCCGCGATCTTGTGCCCGGCGACCTCGTGACGTACGTCATGTTCAATTTTGTCACACAATGTCGAAGCAAGAGAAAGATCATGCGATGAGGATCGTTCTGCCTGTTATTCTTGATTGAAAAGACAAGCAATTGTGCATACAGAGCCTGATATTGAACGTTTTCGTACGTGAACTGGTCGCCGGGCACAAGACCACGGCGCTACGTTGGCGAGCATTTGCACCATGGTCGAAAGTATTTCTCAACTTGTAGCACGCCGCTAGCGTTCGTGTCGCTCATGATGTTCTTTGACCATCTCTAGGACAATTGTGAGCGCAATCACAAACGGCACGTCGACCCCTTGAGCGACGTCGACGGCATAGCTATCACGGAAGAGCGAAAACTCGCGACCGATGCGGGCCAGCAAATTTCCTTGCGGATCGCTAATTGTGAAGTTCCAGTTCCAGACGCTGCCATCGATCTCGAAAACCATACCGTTCTCGCCTTTGACTTTAAAGCGCTCGCCGAAGAGATGGATCTGCTCGTGGACATTGCCCCAATGTTCTCCATTGCGATACAGATCGTAACTCGGGCGGATCGCGATCAGCCGTTGCTTAATCTGCATCAACTGCTCACCACTCTGCCGATCGACCAGAACCAGATTATCTCCGATATGAAAAAACTTGCCATGGACCTCGAAGACCGCATGGCCTCTCTCATCTTTGATCGTAAAAGACTCGGTCAGGCTCCACGCCCGCTCACGCAAATGATAGCGCATGCTCAACGTACCTTTCTGCATCCATGCGCTTGAAAAGCCTGCACCTCTATCGAAGAGAGAGCAAACCTCTCAAGCACGTAGCAATATCCATCTATGAACGGCAAGAGGATCAACAAGATCAAGCGAATACAGCACGCTTGGCCTTGATGACGCTATATTTACTTTTTGATCCTTCGACCATCAAGACTGAACCTTCAGCCAACTCCTCGATCGCGTCGGCAGTACTCGCCACACTATGTCCATCTCGATTGAACATCGTCGTTTTCTCATTGACGACGACTGCAACAGGAGCGCTCTCACCCGAACTCTTCTGAAGTGTGCCCGCAATAACATACGTATGAGCTTGAGCAGGGTTAGGAACTTTGCCGATCACCGTGACCTTACGTCCATGACGTACCAGTCCCTCTACTACATCGGGCAACGTCTGCTGAAGCTCCTCCTCATGTCTCTGCTCCTCTTCAGAACCGTTGGCGCTATGCAGCTCGGACTCGGGAAGCGATTCAACCGCGACGGTGCGCTGCTGCGAGGCTGTATCCCCTGACTTATTATCCTGATGTAAAAAGCGCTGGAAGATCCCGCGTTTGAGCTGCTGATCGGGCTTTTCCTCCTTCTCATGCTCAACGGTTGCTTGTTCCTTAGCCGTTGCATCCTCGAGCACAGTATCTTCAGGAGAAGCGGTATGTTCAAACAATTCGTTGTCGTACTCAACCGGAATAGCGATGGAAAGAGCTTCTGGCAAAACATCAATCTTATAAGTAATCAAGACTTTCTCAAGTCCATCATGGTCCAGATGGGCAATTTTAGCGTAGTCCTCCGAGTTCAGATAATCCTTTAGTTTGATAGCACTTCCATCAACCTGTAAAGGGACACTGGCAGGAATCTTAATGCGCACGTGGCTCCCTTTAAAGTATTCAGCCGTCGTATTATCCGGCTTTTTGAGCAGGAGCAACGAAGAGACCTGCTGCAATGTTGTGAGAGGGTTGCCTGCTGTGATGACACATACATCAACCTGACCATCATTGACAAAGGCGTCCGGGGTCATACGTTGGGCCTTGGCATAGCGGCGAGTATTACCAATCACAACCTGAAGAGCCTCACCTTTCCAGAGAGCGTCGCCAGCCTCGCCAGCCTGAAGTTCGATCGGGAAAGCGCTTTGTTCTGGCAAGACCTGAGCAGCTGAGACGCCAACTGCGTACGGCCCAATATGATACTTGAGTGGCTTTGAGACACCACTCATAATCGCGGCATCCAGCCCCATACCAGCCATCAGCAGAAAATGATGGCGAACTTTGCTGCTCTCCTCTGAAGCTTTTTTGCCCACCTTAGCAGGCTCTACAGGTACAACAGGTTGCTCCGAGCCAGGAAACTGCAACGACTCGATCGCAATGCGAGCGACATCGACTTTGCGCACCTCGCTATTGATGATCGCCAATGCAGCTTTGACAGGATCAGTCGGAATGCCAACCTCTCCAGCCCAGACATTTGCTGTCCCACCAGGGATCAGGGCAGCAGTCGTATGCTTCCCTTTCCCACGCAAGCTCATGAGGCCGTTGACTACCTGATTTAAGGTACCATCGCCGCCATACGCAATCACCAACTCTTGCTTCTGTTCCGCCGCCTCACGGGCCAGGACCATCACCTGTTTGCCGTATTCTTTCAAGCGTACCTGTGTTTTCCAGCCACCAGCCGATAAAACAGCAAGCACATCTGCTAGCTTCGTAGTATTTGCTCCTGCTCGCGGATTAATCAGTAAAGAAATCGCTTTTTTAGACATATATATCCTCTCATGCCCTGATAGATTTTTTTATCTCTCTGGTGTTTTACCACTCGACTGATTAGATTGAGCGAGTACAATGAAGAGAGAGGTGGAGTAGTATCCAGACTATTTTCTTATCGATTTGTCAGAGATACGATACTGAAATAGACACGCAAAAAAAGCTTCTTCAGTTTCATTGTCACAACACGAGACCCCCAATCGTCCCAACGATCGAGGGTCCCGTGTTTATTCTAGAGGATAGAGCTTATTTTACAAGAATCTTCACAGCTTCAACGATGTCATGAGCACTGATGCCAGCAGCTTCTAATAGCTCATCGGGTTTACCAGAGCTGGGCATAGACTCTACAGCCAATTTGACTACCTGTGGCAAGGGGGCATCCGTCTCGGAAAAGACTTCGAGAACAGCTTCGCCCAGGCCGCCTTCTGGCCAATGGTCCTCAACAGTCACGATCTTCGCACCAGCCTCCTGAGCGGCGGCGATCAGCGTCTCAGCATCAATCGGCTTCACCGTGTAAGCATCGATCACGCGAACATGGATACCCAGACTTTTGAGCTGCTCGTAAGCATCCAGAGCTTCATGCAACGTGATACCGGCCGCAACGATGGTCGCCTGATCCTGCTCAGATTGGCGTAGCACTTTGCTGCCACCAATGGGAAACTCCTCATCGGCATTATAGATGACTGGCAGGGAGGCTCGAGTCGTACGAATGTACAGGATACCATCGTGATTCGCCATCTCCGCCACCAATTTGGCCGTCTGATTAGGATCGCTGGGATAAAGAACTGTACTCCCATAAACAGCCCGCATCATCGCCAGATCTTCTAGAGCCATCTGAGAAGGGCCATCCTCACCAATCGAGACGCCCGCATGGGAGCCAGACAGGCGAATATTGGCTTGCGAGATAGCTGCCATACGGATGAAGTCATAAGCACGCGCAAAGAAAGCGGCAAAGGTAGAGGCAAAAGGTATCTTGTCACGTACCTGCACGCCCACAGCGAACGCCACCAGCTGCTGCTCCGCGATATACTGCTCAAAGTAGCGCTCGGGAAACGCTTTGGCAAACTCATTGGCATAGGTGGAATTGCTCACCTCGCCATCCATCACAATCACATCGGGATTCGATGCGCCCAGTGCCAGCAATGCATCTCCGTACGCCTTACGGGTCGCCTCAGAAGTGCCAAGCTCGTAGCGAGGTAACTCAAGCGATTTGGCTGCCGCTTTCTGATCCTGAGCGGGTTGGCCCTCTTGCGGCTTCTGTACCTGGAAGACCGTGCTGCGCACAGGATTTAGTTCTTTAATCGCCTGTTCCTCTTGCTCAGCGTTCAAAGCCTTGCCATGCCAGCCCTCTTTGTTCTCCAGGAAGGAGACGCCCTTTCCTTTGATGGTCTTAGCGACAATCAACGTCGGACGATCCGTGGTCTGACTGGCCTGCTTGTAAGCGCTATCGATCTCAGCGTAATTATGGCCATCAACAACAATCGCGTTCCAGCCAAAGGCCCGACCACGAGCTGCATACGCCTCCGTATCCCATCCCAACTCGGTCTCGCCGCGCTGCCCCAGACGATTACAGTCCAGAATCGCGACCAGATTATTCAGCTTATAATGCGAGGCCAGATGAAAGGCTTCATAGATCGAGCCCTCAGCCGTCTCGCTATCTCCCAATAGGACCCAGACACGATAGGGAAGCTTCTCAACGTATTTTCCGATGGCCGCAATCCCGACGCCAATCGGCAAGCCCTGACCCAACGAGCCCGTTGCGACATCGACCCAGGGAAGCTCGGGGGTAGGATGTCCTGCCAGACGGCTCCCAAACTTGCGCAACGTCATCAGCTCTTCATCCTCGATCGCTCCAGCCGCCTTATAGATCGAGTAGAGCAACGGCGAAGCATGACCCTTGGAAAAGATAAGGTGATCATTATTGGGATTCTTCGGCTCATCAAAATTATAATGGAGATGACTCAGCATTAACACGGACATGAGGTCAGCCGCCGACATAGAAGATGTGGGATGACCTGAGCCGGCCTGCGTCGTACAACGAATACTATCGACACGTAACTGCTGCGCCAGATTTGTCCACTGTTGCACTTGAGATGTTGTCTCTGTTGTAGTCATAAAAAAACTCCTCGCGTTACCAGTATCTTCCATGCACGGCATATTTCCCTTGTGTCTGGCAGGTAGCTAGTAATAATCTCTACACTCATCTATCCCTTTCCAAAAGAAAGGGGCAAAAAATGGATCTCAATAATTATATTCTACATTCTTTTGCTATTCGCTGCTAATAACACGCATCGACGCAGATAAATAGTTTCATGAGACATCCAGGCAAGAAAGAGAGCTCTCATCCGTGATAATCACGCGGACGAGAGCTCTCTTGCGGGCAGGATCGATACCTATTATTTCTTAGCAGCAGGTGCGTGTGTCCAAAAGAACAGGCCCACCAGGACAAAGAACAGGATCAGCATAAATCCCATGATCGGATCAACCAATCCTGTGAGCGGAAACTGGAATACAGCGGCCGCGACAAGCAAGACTATCCAGCCTGCACCTAAGATCGGGAAGATGTATAGCCAGTTAAAGCGCGCCTTCGGATCAGATTCCCGAGCAGCTACTTCATAATTTGAGTCAAGTGGCTCCATTAAAATACCTTTCCTTCATGATCTGCTGCCACAACCTGCGGCTATGAGCCAGCCACACGCTATGTTTCTCTTTTGACCGAGAACACCGCTGCCAGATCAGGCAAGTTACAGATGATATATGCTGAATAGACCATCGTGCGACGGTCTATCTCAATTCAAGTCGTATTATAGTCGTTCGTTTTCAGCAAAGCAACATTTCGAGCCAGGCGCTAAAACTTCCGCATCTCGTTCTACCTTGATGCTCAAAGGATGCGGATTGTTCATCCGCACCCTTTGTAGTCTCCGCTCTATTTTTTACGTATAAAAAATGGCCCTAACGGCCACAGCTATAAATATCGCAGGGAATCGTGTCGTGAGATTCGGGAGAGGTGGATGTCAGCATGGTGTCGAGAAACGTGAGTGCTGGCAAAGAATACAGCTTGTTAAAGTGGCGGCGCAATTCAAATGCGTTGACTTGATACACGGAGCCATCGGAAGCGACAGCCAGGCGGCCTTCAGCAATTGCACTACAAACATCAGCAAGAGTCGGGATATGGTCGGACATAAGACGCCCCCCTACAAGTATACTGCGGCGTGTTATACAATCGACGCAACTACAGTTGAAAATATGGGTTTCACTTACAAATACGGAGAGTTGCACAAACTAGTTTCAACTCATCAATAATGAGCGTGCAATGGAGCGCTCTACGCGAGCATAAAGGCACTCTCCATACAGAGGTACAGCGACCGGATTATTCAACCTCCTCCTGATCAGGATCATCATTCGGACCATCTATTACCGCATCATCGTCCAATAATCCCCTCATAGGATCAATATACATCACGTGTCGGATCAGGTCAATCTGTTTTACCACATCTTTGATAGCCGGGATCAAAACTTGTTTGCCATCTAATCCCTTCAGCACATAGACATCATTGCCGCCAGTAGTCCAGATATCGGTAATCGTCCCGACCTCGCGACCATCGAGCAGCAAGACTTGCAAGCCCAGGATATCATGCTGGAAATAGGAATCCTCCGGGAGCTTTGCCAGCTCAGCAAGGGGGATCACCACCTCATAACCACGCAGCTTATCGGCAGTCGTCGCGTCATTGACGCCTCCGAACTTCACCACTAACATCGTTCCTTTGTACGGACGCACCGCCTTCAGCGCATAGCGCACATGCTCTGGACCGAGATAGACAGCCTTTAAAGCCACAAAACGATCGGGCACATCGCTCAACGAGAATAATTTTAGTTCGCCCTTGATACCAAAAGGGGCCACTATTTTTCCGATAGTAGCCCATTCTGTCGTATTTTTCATCAGCTCTTAATCTCTTAAAACCGCCTGAGGAGAGTTCCAGTCAACGCCTGCATCCCAAAATAACCACACACGCCATGCGTGTCGATCTGGGACAGGCTCGTTCTACTGAATCTCAAGTGAAGTATGGCGACCCTCACGTGTACCACCGGCCCGCATCAGTGTACGCATAGCCTTCGCAACACGCCCCTGCCGTCCAATGACCTTACCAAAGTCGTCCGCGCCCACATGCAGTTCCAACACGAGCGCATTGCGGTCATTGCGAACTTCACGCACCTGGACAGCCGAAGGGTCATCCACCAATGACTGAGCGATATACTCGATCAATTTCCGCATACTGCATCCTTATTAACTTTCAGATACTGAGTCCAAAATGAAAACTACTTCGCTGACTTCTTCTCAGCAGCAGCGGCAGCTTTAGCAGTCGCCTGCTCTTGCTTCTCCTGTGTGAAATGCTCAAGAATGCCAGCACGTTTGAGCAATGAAACCACAGATTCCGTAGGCTGTGCACCATTTCTTAACCAACCAAGCGCTTTTGCCTCGTCGATGACAATGGTGGATGGCTCTACACGTGGATTGTACCAACCAATGTTTTCAATAATGCGGCCATCACGAGGAGAACGTGCATCAGCAACGACAACGCGATAGCTAGGGGCTTTTTTCATCCCAGTACGTTTTAAACGAATTTTGACAGTCATGCTTTTATTAATCCACCTCTGCCCCACTACAAACGGGGGGCTGATATTTTTAGCAGTGCTATTTTTACACAGCACGTGGTTGTGCCCCTAAATTACGGCGTGATTAGGATAGCATGTGGGGCCGGAATTGTCAATTGCCATACCTCATAGATGCTACGTTCCCATGACCAGTGTCCTCGCTGCGCTCGACACTGTAGCGTCGCACGCTCGCGTGCGATGTCCCACTCGACGTACGATCAGGCAGGCCTGCGTGGTGCGCCGAGATCCAGCCGTCTCGTACGAGTCACAGGGACATCGCACGCGAGCGTGCGACGCTACAAGGTCTTCGCTTCGCTCGACCTCTTTCTGCTGACCTTCCCTTGATAGCGCGATGCTTCCGCTTTGCCAACATACGTGGAGAATTCGCGCCAGCGAAATTTTGGGAGCCAGGGATTCTTTTTCCCTTCAACCGCATCTGAGATAAGCTCTCCCAGGATCGGTGCAAACTTGAAGCCATGTCCACTGTCACCTGTTGCCACTGTGAGACCTGCGTAGTGAGGATGATGATCAATCAAGAAGTCACCATCAGGTGTGTCGACGTAGAGACAACGGCGCGTGGCAACCAGAGGCGCATCGTAAAGCTCCGGAATGCTCGTAGCCAGGAATGTTCGCAACTGCTCTACATCCCTATCGGTTACCACCCGCTCATCGTTATCGGGATGGAGCACCTGTCCTACGCCATGATTGGCGATCTTGACCACCTGCTCACGCGGATGAAAAGGGAAACCATACCAGCCAGTCCGTGTGACATCAGCAGAAAAGACCGAGAAATGTGGAGGAGTAAAGCGATCAGGATTGGCTGGTTTCAGGTGAAAGATAGGATGTCCAGTGATCTTTAAAACAGGCGCAAGATCATCTACAAGTAATCCACTCCAAGCACCTGAAGCGACAATGACATGTTCGGCATAAAAAGTATCGCCTGTACGCGTACGTACTCCCCGCACCTGATAATCTTCTTTGATCAAGGCTGCAACGCTTTGATCAGGATAGAGCATAATACCTTTTGTCCGGGCCTGCCGCACAAGAGCTGCAACCACACGACCACTTTCGACGTAGCCTCCTTGCGCATGAAAGAAGCCATCGACAAAGGCTCCCGGTTTATAAACCGGAAAGCGTTGCGAGATTATCTCCTCAGTGAGACGCTCAGGAGCGTGCCCTCGTTTAAGGAGCAAGCGATAGCTTTCATCCTCATAGTCTCCCGCGGGCATAGGAGTGCTACTCAGTATGGCTATCCCCACGTCATGGAAGAGCTCATCACCCAGTTCTTTATTCCATTGAAGCCAGCCCAGATACATCTGCTCTGCCATCGTCATATACGCTTCATCCGAGCCATATTCCATACGAACCATTTTACTAATATCGGTAGAAGCC
Organism: Dictyobacter sp. Z7_2; assembly: GCF_057551105.1. Lineage (NCBI taxonomy): Bacteria > Bacillati > Chloroflexota > Ktedonobacteria > Ktedonobacterales > Dictyobacteraceae > Dictyobacter > Dictyobacter sp. Z7_2. Next base: position 4,063,806 of record NZ_BAAJPE010000002.1, on the reverse strand, counting down.
GCCAAGGGATACGGCAAAGGACCGGGATCAAACACGGCAACGTGATAACCTCGTGCTTTCATCTCTAGCGCGGTCGTGATCCCAAAAATACCAGCACCGACGACAAGAACATCATACGTATTTGCTGTAAACATCTAGACATCCTATCCATATTGATTGTAAGCGCATAATCGAACGCGCTCCAGTTGTAGCCTGACACCAAAAGTATAACATAGAAGAACTGGGATACTTAAATCTCAAGCACTCTCCGCATATTCCCATATAGATATCTTGCCGCTTGCCAGCTATTAAGGTACACTGCGAGTGCAATACGCGTAGACAATGTGGTCCTATGTGGCGTGAATAACCAGTAAAGGACGGAACCACACATGATTCAATTACCGAGGGATTATTATATGCGGCGCACGAAGATTGTTTGTACGATTGGTCCGGCGACTGAGAGTGAGGCGCAACTCGAGCAGTTAGTGCTGGCCGGGATGAATGTTGCACGTCTCAACTTCTCTCATGGAGCACACGAGGCGCATGCGGCGGTGGTTGAGCGCGTACGACGCATTTCCGAGCGTTTAGGTATCCCGGTGGCTATTCTACTGGACCTGCAAGGTCCGAAGATCCGGGTTGGTTCGTTGCAAGATGGACAGCCAATCAAGCTGGTCGATGGTGAGACGGTGACAATTACGACGCGCAGGGTGGCTGGCACAGGTTCTGAGATTCCTACGACCTATCAACTGCTGGCCCAGGACGTGAAAGTAGACGATCGGATTCTGCTGGATGATGGGCTGTTGGAGCTACGGGTGCTTTCTTTTAATGCGACCGATGTGAGTTGTCTGGTGATCCACGGAGGTCTGCTAAAAGAGCACAAGGGGATCAATTTACCCGGCGTCAATGTCAGTGCGCCTTCGCTGACAGAAAAAGATTTAGAGGATCTACGCTTCGGCGTCTCTCTGGATGTCGATTATGTGGCGTTGAGCTTTGTGCGCAAGGCTCAGGATGTGCTGGATGCCAAGGAGCAGATCAAAAATCTTCAGGAAGAGTATCAGCATGGACCGGATCAGCGACCGATTCCGCTCATTGCGAAGCTGGAAAAGCCCGAGGCGGTGGCAAACCTTGAGGAGATCCTGGAGGTCGTCGATGGCGCCATGGTGGCGCGTGGCGATCTGGGCGTCGAGATGCCTCCCGAACAAGTCCCCCTGATCCAGAAACATATCATTGCGCGTTGCAACGATCTCGGCTTACCCGTGATCACGGCGACGCAGATGCTTGAGTCGATGATCACCAATCCGACACCTACCAGAGCCGAGGTCAGTGACGTCGCAAATTCTATCGTCGACGGAACCGATGCGATTATGCTAAGCGCGGAGACGTCTGTGGGAGCTTATCCCATCGAGGCTGTGCGCATGATGGTGAGGATCTCTCATGAGATTGAGACCAAGGGTCTGCTTACGCGTCAGCCACACTGTCAGAAGCTCACGCAGGAGCATGCAGTAAGTCATGCAGCGCGTGCGCTCTCCGAAGAAGCCAGCGTCAAAGCGATCGTCGTCTTTACCCGTACGGGAGCATCAGCGCATCTCATCTCCACTGATCGTCCCACGCGACCCATCTTTGCCTATACGCCTTCGCAACAGGTCTATCGCCGCCTGGCACTCTGGTGGGGCACCTGGTCCTACAAGATTCCCCTCGGCGGCACAACCGATGAACTTATTTATATGGTCGAAAAGCGCTTGATCGAGGATCACCTGATGCAGAAAGGTGATAGTGTTGTCATCATGGGCGGCCTGCCTGTGGCGAGCGAGGCGCGGACGAATTTTGTAAAATTGCATTGTGTAGACAGTAGGAAGTAGATAAAATAAACATATCATTCACGTCCTCTCACCTATCCGATGCTCGTGCATATATGCTATACTTTGGAAAGAATACCCAGAAGTATTGCGGCGGATAACAGCGTAGTTACCCGCCGCATATCGTTGCAGCGCATCAGTACAAAGCCGGACTGGTGTCAGCCTCTTTCAGTACCCTCAACGTTTCGCACCCTCAAGGGGTCGAGGAAAAATTGTGGCTCCTGCCGTCTATAGAGAGATGTATAGGCAGGATACCGAAAAAGGTCAAGTGAAGTTGCACTAGAGATATGGAGTACTACAAGCAATGACCACGCAAGAAAGCAAAGCGATTCCTCTGCCACAGGTAGAGGCACGCATCCCTATTCCCAAACAAAACTTACGCGTTCCCGGACCAACTCCCGTTCCCCAACTGGTCCTGGATGCACAAGCCGCTCCCATGATAAATCACCGTGGGCCAGAATTCTCCGCCATCATGAAGAGAGTTACCCCACGCCTGCAATATTTCTTCCAAACAGCCTCCCCCGTCCTCACCTATCCAGCATCTGGAACCGGTGGACAGGAATGCTCGCTGGTCAACGTCTTCTCGCCTGGCGACCACGTCGTATCGATCATTATCGGAAACTTCGGCACACGCCTGGCCAAGATCGCAGAAGCCTACGGACTCAAGGTCACCAAAATCGAATTCCCGTGGGGTGAAGCTGCTGATCCCAACGTCGTAGAGTCGCGCCTCAAAGAGATCGCCGACTACAAGGGCGTTCTGATCACGCACAACGAAACATCGACTGGCGTGACTAACGATGTCCAGACGCTCGCAAGCATCGTCCGTCGACTCAGTCCAGACGCACTGATCGTTGTGGACGCGGTTAGCTCGCTCAGCAGCCTGCCGCTGGAGATGGACCCCTGGGATCTGGACGTCGTCTTTACTGGATCACAAAAAGGTTGGATGATTCCTCCGGGTATCATGATGATCGCCGCCAGCGAGCGTGCCTGGCAGGCTCATAAGACCTCGAAGCTGCCACGCTTCTACTGGGATTGGAGTTCGGCGCGCAAAATCCTGGAGAGCAGCTGGCAGCACTCGACTACTCCGCCAGTCTCGCTCTTTTATGCGCTCGATGTCGCTCTTGACCTGATGGTAGAAGAAGGACGCAACGCCATCTTTGAGCGTCATGTCAGATTTGGCGAGTATGTGCGCGGACGTGCCCGGGCGTTAGGGTTAGAGTTGTTAGCAACCGATCCACGTTACGCCTCAAACACGGTTACAGCCATCAAAGCGCCTGCGGGCGTTGATATCAAAGGCTTCTTAAAGAAGTTACGCGAGGAAGATCAGGTTGTGTTAGCCGATGGTCAGGATCACATGAAGGGTAAGATCTTCCGTGTGGGACATCTGGGATACGTCACGGATGCCGACCTGCAACAGGCGATGGATGCCGTTGAACGACGCCTCCACGAATTTGGTTATCAGGCCTAAGTATTATCCCCTGAGGTCCAGATGAGCAAGGTGCCGCGACGCCTTGCTCGCAGCGAGAACTGCCTTTCTGGATGCAGATGGGTATAAAAGACAGAGGAGTCATTTTCAATGGTACAAGTACGCGATGAGGTAGCACCTCAAACTCAAAATGATACGATCAAGATCCTCATTACTGATCGTATCGCTCAGGAAGGCATTGCTCTTCTCCACGAACAGCTCCCGGATGCTCAAGTAGACGAGAGACTGGGCATCAAAGCCGATCAACTCAAAGCCATTATTGGTGACTATCACGCCTTGATCGTGCGTAGCGAGACACAGGTCACCGCCGATGTGCTTGAAGCAGCCAAGAATATGAAGATCGTCGGACGCGCTGGCGTTGGTGTCGACAACATCGATACAGCTGCAGCGACTCGTCTTGGTATCATCGTCGTCAACTCGCCCACCGGCAACATCATTGCCGCCGCCGAGCACACCATCGCCATGCTGATGTCCCTCGCCAGGCACGTTCCCGCCGCCGACGCCAGTATTAAGGCACACAAGTGGGAAAAAAGTCGCTTCCTGGGCATCGAAGTGCGCAACAAAACGCTGGGAGTCGTAGGACTGGGTAAAGTTGGTATGGCCGTCGCCAAGCGGGCGCAGGGTCTCGAAATGAACATCATCGCCTTTGATCCTTACGTGTCGCCAGAGCAGGCACGCAAGTCGAACGTCGAGATGATGTCATTGGAAGAGGTCTTACAAAAAGCCGATTTCGTCACCCTGCATACCTCACTCACCAGTGGTCCCAATGGGACACGTGGCTTGATTGGAGAGCCAGAGCTTCGGATGATGAAGTCTGGAGCACGTATTATCAACTGCGCTCGCGGTGGCCTGATCGAAGAAGAAGCGCTGCTCAAAGCACTCAACGACAAACATATCGCCGGGGCAGCACTCGACGTATTCAGTCAGGAACCCATCCGCGACAATGAGCTGCTCAACCAGTTGGTGGCACATCCAAGCGTCATCGCCACCCCGCATCTGGGAGCATCAACTGAAGAGGCACAGGTCGGTGTCGCCACCGATGTCGCAGATCAGATCGTCTCCGTAGTGCGTGGAGGTTTCCCACGCGCTGCCGTCAACGCGCCACTGATCCTGCCCGAGACATTAAAGGTGTTACAGCCCTATATGACTCTGGTCGAGAAGTTGGGACGTCTCTATACACAGCTCCAACCCGAGTCACTGCACAAAATCGAGTTGACCTATAGCGGCGAGATTGCCACCTACGATCTGCGTCCACTGCAAGCAGCCTTGATCAAAGGTCTGCTCGAATCGGTCTCCGATGCGCACGTCAACATGATCAACGCCCAGGTGCTCGCCAAGGAGTGGGGACTTGAGATCATCGAGCATAAATCGACGATCCCGGCAGAGTTTGCCAATCAGGTCACCTTCCGCGTCATCAGCGACAATCCGGCGGGGGCTGATAAAGATGCGCAGATCAGCGTCATCAGCGGAACAGTCATGCACGACGAGCCACGTATCGTCCAGGTCGGACGCTTCTGGACCGAGTTTGTGCCTGAAGGACCAATCATCATTTGCCGCAACATGGACCAGCCTGGCACAGTTGGTATGGTTGGAACAGTCTTAGGCAAAGCGGGCGTCAACATTCGCCATATGGACGTCGGTCCAAGCGTACGTAAAGCTCGTTCCTATGATCCTCAACGCCCGACAGAATCAGCGCTCATGGTTATCTCGGTTGACAATGCTATTCCCGAATGGGCTCTCAAAGAGATCAATCAGACGGGCAAATTCTTTGACGTCAAGATGGTTACACTTTAAGACCCGGATCAAGAAAACTATATGAAAAGCGCTCATCGCTCTTAACGAGCGATGAGCGCTTTTCAGTCCCATGGCAAATTTGAATTTGATATGGATCTATGACCTATCAGGCCGCACGATAGCGACGACGCCGAGGTCCGAAGCCACCAGTGATAGCATGCCAGATAGCGATAAAGATAACCGCCCCAATCAGAGCACGGATCAGTGGCACGCCATAGAGATAAATATCACTAAAGCCATTTATCTTGATCACTGAGGTCAAGAGCCAGATGCCAATCACGCCAGCAATTACGGCTCCGACAATACCAAATGGAACTCTCCAGCCAACGATAAATTCTGCAACCACACCAATAATAGCAGCAATAATGAGGTACAGAATAAAGCTCATGCTAATGACCCACGAATTACTACCTATTGAGATAGTAACAGCGTCAGGTAGGGCTCCGATCACCATAGTCTACTCCTTCATCACCAATTTCTTTATGAACGCTGTCATATGACTAAATTGTGCTTTCTCTTTTTAAATGAAACAAATAATTCCGCTATACGCGAGGATGCGCACTATCTATGAACACCGATGCGCTTACATATCTATACGTACTAACACTACCATAAAGTTTCGAAAAACACCAGGAGTTGAAAAAATACACGTAGCCGTAACACACAAAAAAAACGGAGCTCAAACGTTCATCAGACAAGAATGTGGGATACAATACAGAGAAAGCTTGCTGATCTATTACTATTTGCAGATCTCAAGAAAAAAGTACAACAGAGAGAGCCTTCACAACGTAGGTTTTATAGGTTCATAAGAAGAGCTATTTCCACATTGATTGACTGTGACAGCCAATGGATAGATATAGAAGGGGTCAGGAAAACATTTATGAGAGCAACAGCCTCACCATCTGTTGAGCAGAAAAAATTCATCCAACCAACGCGTAATCAGGCACGTTTTGCCTTCACCGTATTGCTTGTCATCAACGTCCTTAATTACATTGACCGTTCGATCTTCTCGTCGGTCCAAAGCTTGATCCAGACAGATTTCAATCTGACCGATATCGAGCTAGGACTACTCAATTCTTCGTTCCTCTTCATCTATGGCCTGGCCACACTGCCAATCGGCATCTGGGCGGATAGAGGGGTTAGAAAAAACATCATTGCCATCTGCGTCACCATCTGGAGCCTGGCAACTGCGATCAGCGGCTTCACGCGCAACTTCATCCAGATCTTCCTGACACGCTCGGTGCTCGGCATCGGGGAGGCTGGTTATGCCCCCGCCTCAGTCTCTATGATTGGAGACTATTTTCCAAAGGAGAAGCGTGGCTTGATGCTCTCGATCTGGTCCACCGGCAATCTGCTCGGGACAGCGATCGGCCTGATACTTGGCGGGGTGGTTGCAGAAGCTCTCGGTTGGCGCTGGGTATTTTATATCGTTGGGATACCTGGCCTACTCGCTGCTTTGCTTATCTGGCGTGCGGCCGAGCCACAGAGGGGAACTTTTGATCATGGAGCAAACGACAACGTCAGTGCAGCACATGGGAGCCTGAGTGGAAATATCATCAGCGTCGTGCGCCAGCTGCTCAAAACGCCCACTTATTGGGTCATCGTGGCAGCCTTTATATGCAGCTTCTTCATCGTGGGAGCGGCCCTCGCCTGGATACCAACATATCTCCATCGTGACTTCCACCTTACTATCGCCCAGGCAGGGACAATGGCCGGAGCAGTTCTGGCAGGAGGCAGTTTAATTGGTACCCTGATCGGCGGCTGGTTAGCTGACTACCTACAGCGACGCCTACCACAAGGCCGCATGATCGTCGCGACCGCTGCCTTTCTAGTAGGAGCGCCACTCAGTCTGTTAGCCCTCTCATTTCACAATCTAACCACCTTTATCATTATCTTTGCCATAGCCATCGTCTGCCTGAGCCTCTGCCTGGGACCGATTCAAGCTATCCTGCAAGATATCACCCCACCAGACATACGCTCAACCGCCATCGGACTGGCGCTCCTGCTGGGACATCTGTTAGGAGATGCCTCCTCACCCTTGATTGTTGGAGCTATCAGCGAGGCCACCCATTCGCTCGGCTTCGCCCTGCGCGTCACCGCACCCACCTGCCTCTTTCTGGCTGGCCTGATCTGCATTATTGGCATCAGGACTGTCGCCAAAGACATGCAATCCATGCAGAAAAAATTGGATAGAGACAATCAGGATTAGAAAAAGAACTCTAACATGGGTCAACTACGACAAAAAAGATGCCCAGACTTGATTTCGTCTGGGCATCTTTTTTGTCGTAAGCGGGTTACGGGATTCGAACCCGTGATCTCAACTTTGGGAAAGTTACATGTTAGCCACTACACCAAACCCGCATCTTGTCTCTCGAAGTAATATAAAAATTATAACCGATCCGCAAGCCATTGTCAAGCGCCTGTTATGGGTTACATGTACGATAGAGGCTCTCACGTTTACGTGAGAGCCAAGAGCGAGATGGACACATCGCGATCCTATAGACCCCATTCCTGATTGGCCCACGCATTGCCCTTTGTCCATTGGATGATCTGGCCGCCGTTACTGTTAGACGAGCCACTATCATCCAGAACTTCGTTACTGTAACGATTGGTAATGTAGTAATAACCGTCGCCGGTTGACGTGACGCTCCATTCCTGATTGGCCTGTGCGTCGCGCTTTATCCATTGGATCATCGCAGTACCTTTAGTAGTGGACCAACTGTCATCATCCAGAACCTTGTTGCTGTTGAGATTCGTGATGTAATAATAGCCATCGCCCGTTGGCGTGAAAGTCCACTGCTGACTCTTTTCGCCTCCGACTGGATTAAATTGCTGAATCTTAGCACCGTTACTGGACGATTGGCCGGCTACATCTAAGACCTTGTGACTATACCTGTTAGTAATGGTGTGCGTACCAGTAATAGTCACATTCGATGGATTGGATGTCGTCGAGGGAGGGTTCGTGTTTGACGGAGCCGTATCATCCGGGCTTGCAGAGCCAACGGCAGTGTAGGCACGTACGTAGGCGACCTTCATACCAGCACCTGACTGCGTGGAGGAGCTTGCGTTGCCAGGCCAACCACCACCAATGGCGACATTAAGAATAATAAAGAAATTTTGGTCAACCGCATTCGCCCATGTAGTAGCATTCATGCCAGCCTGGTTGGAATAGACATGCCAGAACTCTTTGCCATCCAGATACCAGCGAATCGCTTCAGGAGCAGCACTACGATCAACTACGACAGTGTATGTGTGGAATCCAGCCTGACAGGTAGTGCCAGTACAGGGAGTGCTACCGCTCAGACCCTGTGTTTCATTACAAGGGCCACCAGGATCAACGCCGCAGTGCAATGTTCCATGCTCTACGTTTGTGCCATTGACGCTCTCCATCGCATCAATCTCACCAGTGCCAGGCCAGAAATCACCTGTACGTATCCGTGATCCCAGCATCCAGAAAGCCGGCCAGTAGCCCTGAGCAGCCGCTCCGGTCACGTTGGGCAACTGAATAGATGCGGTGACTTGTAATTCTCCACCTGCTGGCGCCGCGAGACTGCTGGCCTTTGTTTCAATACGACCAGAGGTCCAGAAACCATTGGAGTTAATGGCTTTTATCACCAGATTGCCGCCACCATCCAGATAAATATTGCTTCTACTGTTGGTATCATGTTCCTGCTGATTGTTGCCCCAGCCAGTCCCCTGATCAAATTGCCACTGCGAACTGACAGCTGAATTGCTTGCACCATCAAATTCATCATCAAAAATTTGATGCCAGCTTGCCGCATGAGCCTGAGGAATTTTTGCCTCTAAGATCAATCCAAAAACACACGCCAGCACAAGAAAACTCGCTGTGACAGACCAAATCAGTTGGCGCGAAATTTTCATGCCACATCCTCTCTGAAAGATTGTTGTTTTACTATAAATATCCAAAAATGACTGCCACAGAAACAATGAGGTGTCAGGAACACACTGCATATAGAGAGCGCTTTGTGACATTTATCTATAGACGCATGCAACTCTACGAAATCACTCTATAAAAACTGTATATTCTTTCACTATCAAAATCAATATTTCCAGCCCTGTGGCAGAACTTTTTAATTTTCGGCCAGAGATGAGAGTAAGATCTGACCTGACCTATTTAGGACAGACTCCATTCCTGATTCGTCTGACCACCGATCTTGGACCATTGCTGGATCAGGCTTCCATCAGCTGTCGACCAGGCAGTATCATCTAAAGCCTTGTGACTATAGAGATTAATAATATAATAATAGCCATCGTCAGCCGGCACGATATGCCACTTCTGGTTATCCTGACTTCTCCACTGTGACCATTGCTGAATCGGACTTCCATTGTCTGTCGACCAGTCAGTATCGTCCAGAACCTTATTGCTATTCAGATTCACAATATAATAATTATTATTACCCAGAGGCAAAAACACCCATTGTTGACTTGTCTGTCCCTCTACCTTATCCGCCTGTTTGATCTTAGCGCCGCTATTCATTGAAGAATCCACCACATCCAATACTTCATGACTATGGCGATTCGTGATCATATGGTTACCCGCTAAAGATCCATCAGCAACCGGCGTTCCTGAGCTCACAGTAGGAGTTGGCGTCGGCGTGTCTGTCGGCGTCGGCGTCGGCGTATCTGTCGCTGTCGGCGTCGGCGTCGGCGTATCTGTCGCTGTCGGCGTCGGTGTATCTGTCGCTGGTGGCGTATCCGTGGTTGGTGGCGTCGGCGTCGACGTATCCGTTGCTGTCGGCGACCCAGTATTCACGACGCTCGTATCAGAAACATCAGCCGAGCCATCAGACGTGAAGGCACGTACATAATCGACCAGCATACCAGCGCCAGACTGCGTGGCAGAAGTAGTAGAACCCGGCCATGCACCACCAATCGCGACGTTCAGAATCACAAAAAGCTTTTGATCAACGGCGTTGGCCCAGGTAGTGGCATCCATACCTGGATTGTTAGAATCGACATGCCAGAACTCAGTGCCATCCAGATACCAGCGAATCTCCTCAGGAGAAGTGCTCCGATCGACAACAACCGTGTAAGTATGGAAACCACCCTGACACGTTGTCCCCGTACAAGAAGTATGCCCACCGATACCACCCTTCTCGTTACAGGGGCCACCCGAATCGACACCACAATGCAACGTTCCATATTCTACATTCGTGCCATTGATACTTTCCATCGCATCAATCTCACCTGAGGCAGGCCAGGAGCCTCCGGTACGCATACCCGATCCCATCATCCAGAAGGCGGGCCAGTACCCTTGAGCCTCAGTTCCAGTCACATTGGGCAATTGAATTGAAGCGGTAATCTGCAATTCACCGCCCACCGGAGCAGCAAGATCATCCCTCACCGTCTCGATGCGCCCGGAGGTCCAGGAGCCATTCGAGTTAATCGGCTTGATGACCAGATGACTGCTACCATCTTGATAAATATTGGTCGTACTATTGGTATCAGTCTCCTCCTGGTTATTTCCCCAGCCAGTCCCCTGATCAAATTGCCACTGCGAACTGACAGCTGAATTGCTTGCACCATCAAATTCATCATCAAAAATCTGATGCCAGCTTGCCGCATGAGCCTGAGGAAATTTTGCCTCTAAGATCAATCCAAAAACACACGCTAGCACAAGAAAACTCGCTGTGACAGACCAAATCAGTTGGCGCGAAATTTTCATGCCACATCCTCTCCGAAAGATTGTTGTTTTACTATAAATATCCAAAAATGATTGCCACAGAAACAATGAGGTGTCAGGAACACTCTGCATATAGAGAGCGCTTTGTGACATTTATCTATAGACGCATGTCCCTCTATGAAATCACTCTATAAAAACTGTATATTCTTTCGCTATCAAAGTCAATATTTCCAGCCCTGTGGGCTAGTATATTGTCATTCGATTCCTACCTTTTTACAATAGATTGCCGAAATTACCACAAAAAAAGGATTGGACGCCGGGGAAAAGAAGGCCAAAAAGAAACAACGTATGGTATGATAACAGAGAAAAAAGCAACGATTTTCCTCTGGCATCGTATATTGTTGCAGGATTATATAGATCCTATTCTGTTGGTAATAGGAGGGAATTATGGGAATATTTTCTCGGCTCGTCAATCTCTTTCGTATGCGAGCCAGTTCAGCGCTTGACAAGGTGGAAGACCCTGGACAAGTTATGGATTATTCATATGGCAAGCAGCTCGAACAACTGCAACAGCTCAAACGCTCTATCGCGGACGTCGTGACGCAGGAAAAACGTCTTGAACTCCAACAATCGCAGCTCAAAGAGAAGCTTCGCACCTTAGATAATCAAGCGAGGCAGGCGCTTCAGGCCAATCGAGAAGATCTCGCACGCCTGGCATTACAACGCCAGGAGACAATCGTATCTCAGCTCAATAATTATGAGCAGCAGATTGCTCAGCTCAAGGCGCAGGAAGAGAAGCTGATCAATATGGAGCGCAGCGTTTCTGGACGCGTGGAGGCGTTCCGCACACAAAAGGAGATGGTCAAGGCTCAGTACAGCGCAGCGCAGGCGCAGGTAAAGATCAACGAGTCGCTAACAGGCATCTCGCAAGAGATGACCGAGATGAATTCGGCGATGCAGCGTGCTCAGGATAAAGTGCTTAACATGCAGGCACGCGCCAATGCGATGGATAGCTTGATCGAGCAGGGGACAATGGAGGAACAGGGACTCCTCGGTGCTGGCGGTGGTGATACACTCGAACGTGAGTTGCAGCATATTAGCGCCCAGCAAAATGTCGATGCCCAATTGCAGGCGATGAAACAACAACTGCAACTCGAAAGTCCAGACAGTCCACAAAAACAAATTAAAGGGCCAGCTACGGAATCGTAGACTAGCCCTTTTTCTGCTCCTTATCCTTGAGTGCCTTTGCCTTATAGTAGGACTTAGGCTTCGGACGACGCTCAGTATCTACATAGGCTGCCGGAGCAGCATCCTCACGTGCAGCGATTTCAACATCGTCTCGCTCACTGATTAATTCTTGTAAATCATTGTATACATTGTAGTTATCGAGCGTCTCGGGCACTCGTAACATGTGGCGTAACACCTGTACCTGCGAGATACTGGTGCGATCGTTTCTAGCAGGAGCAGCCTTTTTCAGCAACATCTCAACCAGATCCATGCTATCATCATGTGCCCCAATGCCTTCAAGTCGCTCTTTCACTACCAATAATTGCTCATATAAATTCATCAGTTACTCCCCTCGTAAATAGCAGACCACAAAGAATCCGCTTAAGGCTATGGTAACATAGAGCGTAAAACGCGTCAAATTGATCAAGACCACATGGCTACATGACATGTCTTCTCAAAGAGATCAAAGCGCAGCGGGGCTGACGGAAACGAGGTTAGTATAGAAGGTGCTTCCTCCATTGAAGTCGGCCAGGCGATCGGAGGTGGTCCAGTTGACGTTACGCTGATCGGGACTAAACTTCGGCCACCAGACGGTCGTCGTCGCCAGGACACCGGGCCGCACGTCTTCAGAGAGCTCGGCCACCAGGCGACACCAGCCACGTTCGTTGCTTACGTGGACAAGCTGTCCGCTGCGGATACCACGCAATTCAGCATCGACGGGATTGATACGCAAGGTTGGCGTGCGTTCCTTCGCGATCATGCTATCCTGGTTGGCAAAGGTTGAGCTGATAAAATGATGTGCCGCCGGACACAATAACGGCAGGCGCTCATCTTTCAACGCTGGCTTGAGAGGTTCCGGCCGCGTCTCAACCTCCGGCTCCCATCCTGGAACAGGATCATAACCTTGCGCCGCCGCCTGAGCGGAATACAATTCTACCTTACCAGAAGGAGTACGAAATATACCGTTCTTAAAAGGAACGCGTTCCTCCTCCGGGATCACGAGCGGAATAGACCCCTCTGAGCGGAGACGCTCCAAGGTTATCCCTTGCAGCATCGCTTGATCTCTCGCCGTAGCCTGCAAAATCTCATCAATGACCGCTTCAGCATCGCCGGTCAGCCACGTATCCTCAAAGCCCATGGCACTCGCCAGAGCACGCATGACATCCCAATTGCTGCGCGCCTCTCCCAACGGAGCAATCGCAGGAGTATTATATTGCAATGTCAGATGTCCATAGGGCTTATGTAGGTCCGCATGCTCTAGCTGACTGGTGGCGGGCAGAATAATGTCCGCATAGCGAGCGGTATCGGTCTCAAAGAGCTCATGAACCACCGTAAAGAGATCCTCACGCAGTAGTCCTTCAACCACTTTGCTGGCATTGGGGGCTGAGGCTACGGGATTGGCATTGTAGACGTAGAGCGAGTGGAGCGCTGGATCGGCTTCGCCGGTCAATAATGCTCCCAGACGATTCATGTTCAGAGTACGTGGAGCTGGCGGACAGCTGCTCTCGCTCTCATGACCGACCGCCTGCTTGTCCCAGGAGAGCCAATCGCTTGTGCTATACATCAGCCCGCCACCGTCCACACCATAAGCGCCAATCAGAGCCGGCAAGCAGGCCAGAGTGCGCACCGTCTGGCCGCCATTCGTATGTCGGTTAATGCCATCCGAGATGCGTAGCAGGGCCGGCCTGACAGTGGCATACGATCGAGCCAGATCGATGATTACCTCGGGAGCCAGACCGGTGATCTGAGCAGCTCGCTCTGGCGGAAATTGCAGGATGCGCGGCAAAAGTTGCTCCCAGCCCAGCGTATGTTGAGCGATCCAGGCAGCATCATGCAAGCCCTCAGAGACCATCACATGCATCATCGAGAGCGCCAGAGCGGCATCAGAGCCGGGCAGCGGCTGAATATGTTGATTGGCAGAACGCGCCGTCAGTGTGCGAATAGGATCAATCACCACAATGCGGGTCCCATTGCGCTGAGCTTCGCGCAGAAAAGGCATCAGATGAGGAGAGGTGCTGGCTGGATTGCTTCCCCAGATCAGGATAAGCTTACTCTTGACGATGTCTTCAGGAGAAGGTGCCAGACGACCACCGATGGTAAGTGCTACCGCTTCTTCAGCCGCATAGCCACAGATAGCCCGCTTCAAGCGACTGGCTCCCAGACGATTCCAGAAGCGTCCATTCGTGACACTCCCCTGGACAAGTCCAAGCGTGCCAGCGTAACTATAGGGGAGGATAGATTGCGCTCCATGCTGCGCGATAATCTCCTGCCAGCGTGAAGCGATCTCCGCAATTGCCTCATCCCACGAAATGCGCGTGAATTGTCCACTCCCCTTTGGCCCGCTGCGACGCAGAGGATAAAGTAAACGCTCGGGATGATAGACACGCTCCAGATAGCGGTTCACTTTGGCACAAAGCCATCCCCGCGTCACAGGATGATCCGAGCGGCCACGCACGCTCACCGCACGTCCCTGCTCGTCAACCAGCGTCTCTAAGGCGCAGGTATCAGGGCAATCATGTGGACAAGCCCCATGAACCATGCGTAAGTTCTGACGCTCCTGATTAATCATCGGTCTGCCATGCTCCTTCGGCCGTCAGCCAATCGAGGATAGTATCGGGCATCAGCGAGACCGCATCTTGCCTTTGTGAGCAGCGCGGGAGGCTGTGCAGAATGGTCGCTCCATATTCTTTTGAGGTCACGCGGCGATCAAACAGGACAACCGAATTGCGTGCCTTTTCGCCCCACATCAAGTGATCGAGCACGCGACGCAGGCGCAAGGTGGCAATAGGCACGGTCAATTGATGCAACTGATCGGAATATTGCTCGGCGCGGGCGGCGATGGGCGGATCGTTGAGGACCGGCATCGGCAAACGAGCGATAAACAAGCAGGTCGGCTGCTTATTGATATCATCCATCGTATCCCAGAAAGAGCCGGTGCCGAGCAGGATCACCCGCTCCTGCGATTGAAAGACCTGCCATAATTGACGCGGCGATCCATCCGCGCCCTGTCCCAGCACGAGGATGTTGCGCGCTTCGAGAATGGGCTTGATGGATGTATAGGTGCTTCTCAGGGCGGCGTGCGATGTGAAGAGTGCTACGACCTGACCTTCCATGGCGGTTGCCAGGTTGATTAATGCCTCGTCAAGATGGCGCTGATACTGTGGCGCGTTCGGTTCCGGCACATCATCAGGAAGATAGATCAGCGTTTGCTCATGATGCTCGGCAATCACCGAGCAGACCGGCACGTCGTCATGTTCAAAGCCCAGCCGCTGACGTGCAAAGGCAAAGGAGCCATCCACAGACAGCGCGGTGCCCGCGAAGATGTTACTGACATCATCCTTGAGCAAAAAGCGCCGGAGCAATGTAGCTGGCTGCACGACCTGCGAGTAGACAGTAGGCACTGGCTCGGATGGCATATGCGGCTCGGATGGTCGGTTGTATTGTGCAGAGGCCAACACGGGTGGTGGCATGCGCAACCAATAGACCGAGTCGTTCTCGCTATGAGATAACGCTTGCTGGATCACAGATAGCATTTCAGTCAATTGATAAGCGGCATCGGCCAGCTCGGCCGCAACCGAACTATCCTCGCCACTGGTCTGCGTCCCGCGACGACGACCGCTCTGGGTACCTAAAATAATCTTTTCGGCCTCATTCGCCAGCGCGACAACCGTCTGAAGGCGGTGCAACGCCTGCTTCCAGGTCTCCTCGGTCTCATTCCAGGCGCTCAGATGGCGTGTGTTACTATTCAAGCGCAATGGCTGATCTGTACGCTCACGTGCATGAGAGCGGTTAGCGTTCTCGCCACGTCCCTTATCGCGTCCGCTCTGCTGATTAAAATCTTCTACTAGACCAGCAAAAGAGAGAAATAATTTCTCGGCCGCATTGCTGGCCTGCTTCAGACTTTGAAACCAATGGAGCAAGCGCGTATCCAGTTCGGATTTCGCCACCGTCGGAGTCTTTGACAATCCGCCCGGCCCATTCTCGCGCAACAGAGGAGCAGCAAGCGCCAGCAGGCCCTGATAGCGTCCTTCAGGCAATTCTGCCCCGATACTATATAGGATGCGCAGCAGGCGTACCAGATCGACCTCAGCGCCACCCCAGCGCATATTCTCCTCCTCGATAGCATCGGCATCCAGGATCAAACGTCGATCGATCGCAGAGAGAAGCGAGCGAGGCAGTGAAAGATCATCCAGTAGACCCTCATGTGTCGTCACAATGATCTGGGCGGCATTCACGCGCTCTTCGGCCAGTTGCACAAAGCAGTAACCTTTGCGACGATAGGTACAGCGTTGATAGGTTGTCTCAAAGCGTGCATCCACCGAGCGCTTCTGCTCAAAGCCGGATGAGATCCGCTCCCAGGCCGACATCTCCTGCTGGAGGAGCGTCAACTCGCTACGCTCGCCGTGGAGCGTCTCATGCGTCCACAGACGCAGCTTGGCCAATCCGCGCGCCTGCTCGGCTGTCAACTCGCCACTCGTCCGACGCATAGCCGCGCCAAACCAACGATGCGTACATAAGTAGCCACCGTGCTCGGCAAGATAGGCTGTCGGCAGATGAGAATCGAGGGCACGCTGCAAGTTCGGCAAGATCGTCCCGGTGAGACGTCGCGCATTCTGCTGATTAGAACAGGCAATTACCAGGCGTCTAGGCTCCGTGGACTCCTCTGAAGAGCCCGCGACCAGCCACTCAAGCGCGGGTAACAACGCCGGGACATAGTCATGTCCGCCAACGGTGAGTTCCAGGAGCAATGGAGAGCGCTCCTCTAACGATTGACGAATGGCCGCTCGCGCAGCAGGATTGACGATCGGCAATGGCTCATGAGATCCAGCTTGCTGCTTTGGGGAGGTTGTATCGACGGGAGTGAGTGCTTTGGCGGGAGCAGCTTCAGCCTCCTGCGGCTTGCCTACCGCGAAAGATAAGACGCGTGGGTCCATGCCCAGTTGAGCCGCAAAGCGATCTCCCAAACTGCCACGAGAAAGCGTCCCAAACACGCCCTCCTCCTCCTGGCGCTCGCGGAGTACCTGACGGAAAAAGTGGAGCAATGGCCACGAACGTGGAGCATCGAGATGAGTGAGGTCATTGAGCACATCGAGATCGACCGCCAGCAGGCGCTGATGCAGCGAGACAAAGACATCCATCGCCAGCACAGTATCCACCATAGCGCGATGACGATCCTCAGGCACGCGCACACCTAACGTCTCCGCCACCTGACCAAGATTATAGCTCACCTGCGATGGCAACAATACAGTAGCCAGTTCAAAAGTATCAATCAGCGGATTGGTACGAGCCAGGCCACGCATACGCAGAAAGCCCACATCAAAGGGGATGCTATGTCCGACTATAGGAAAATCACCCAGGAAGTATTGCAGTTTTTTGGCCACGGCCGCAAAGGGAGGCGCTCCCACCAGCAGGTCAGGGGTAATACCGGTCAAGCGTTGGACGCGGTAGGGAATCGAGCGACCAGGCGTCACAAATGTCTCAAATGTATCAATAACTTCGGTTCCCTGAAACTTCACAGCTGCAATCTCAAGGATCGTATCTTGCTCAGCATGCAGGCCGGTCGTTTCTAAATCAAGGGCAACACGAATAGCAGATCTCTTCGCCATACAATCTTTGTTCCTCACGTCTCACTCGACTACTTTTAATCAATATTATCCCAGACACCAACGTGGGAGAAGAAGAAATTAAGGCCAGTTCTCAAGCAGACTGCGAGCTTTCACCGCCGCTAATCCACGATGACTGATCCTATTTTTATGTTCTGGCGAAATCTCAGCGGTAGTCTTGCCCAACGCAGGGACGTAGAAGATAGGATCATACCCGAACCCATTTGTTCCTCGAGCCGTATCCGTAATCAGACCTTCAATCGTCCCCTCAACGCTCTGAAGGAAGCCCGAGGCTGGATCAGCCACACTGATCACACAACGGAAGCGAGCGGTACGCTGCTCTGGAGGAACATCGCGAAGGCGCTCAAAAATAATGCGGAAACGCTCCTCATAAGGAGTATTAACCCCGGCGAAACGAGCAGAATACACACCGGGCTCACCTCCAAGAGCATCAATCTCCAGGCCAGAGTCATCAGCGAGAGTGAGTTCGCCCGCAGCACGCGCGTATGCCAGGGCCTTTAATTCTGCATTCGCCTGAAAAGTGGTACCAGTCTCCTCGACATCGAAATCTATCTGAAGATCGCTGAGCGAACACAGTTGATACGGCAGATCCGCTAGCATCGCTCGATACTCTTCCAACTTATGACGATTCGTGGTTGCAACCAATAGAACGCGCATACAAGACTCCAAACTAGCAGAAGCGAAACATTTTGACCCATTGTAGCATACCGCGGTAGCGTTGTCGAGGCAAAAAGCTACGAGCAGCATAGCCGCTTGATCTTACTTTCGACGGCTATTTTGATAGAGGTAGACAGCCAATCCGACCAGACAAAAAATCATCAGGACAGCGAAGCCTGAAATAAAGGTATGATAGACATCACCGACAAACAAGCCAAAGCCTATTCCAAGTGCAGCACACAAGACCAGTCCAACAAGTGGATTCTGCCTGGAGCGATTATCTTTAACATCCTGCCTCATACACACTCTCCTTCTAAAGTCAGTCAGACGATAGTAGCAAGCCAACCAACAGCTTCCTGAAGCACTGGATCATCATCGGTATCTAACTGTGTCCAATCAATCTGTACTGGATAATCTGGCACAAGGGGACCTCCATACGTTTGGCCTGATCTATCAGCTCCGATATGGGTTGTCAGAAGTATCATGGCTCCATCGCTTAGCTGATAATTATCGTTGCCTGTAGGCACACCAAATGTTGGCTCCCCAAAACTACTCATTTGTGGACGCCCACGAAATGCGAGTGCCACAAATTCCCCGGCACTCGTCGTAAAAAAACTGGTCAATACAGCGACAGGAGATCTGGGATGTTTAAGTTCATAGGGATCTTCCACTTCATCAATCACTCCTCTTGGTTCCGCAGTGACTTTACCCTGATGATACATCGCCTTGAATGTTTCTCCTGGTGCCACAAAAGAGACGATCTCTCCATCACCTAAAATGGGACCAATTCCTGCCCACATCGGCCACATACTTCCACCGATATTGTGACGTATATCAATAACCCAACCATGAATAGCTCGTTGATCAAGCTCGCGAATAATGTGCTGAAGGGTCTTTGCATAGGTTTTTCTATATGCTGGATCACCACCAGCCAGAAGCCCGGGAAGATAAAGGTAGCCTATATCATTAGCAAGTCGCCGTCCCCGAGGCAGCCAAAGTACTTCATAGGAATCTACTTGCAAGTTCACCTGATAGAGTGATCCTCCTGAGAATGGCTCAATAGTTAGATCAAATTGGGTAGTGCTCGGTATCTTTCGATATTGTTCCATAGTCAGAGAAGAAAATAGCTGGCCATTGATTGTTTTAACACGATCACCAACGTGTACATGCGCGTGCTCAGCCGGGCTACCAGGATCAATCATCGCAATGACACCTTCTGGAAAGGTCATGTACACCCCTGAACGTTTTATCTTGCCTCCATTGAGTAGCAGTTGTTGCTCCGGACGGCGAAAGAAGCTATGACGATCCCCCAACTGCTTCAGTGCCTGCTCGATAGCTGGATAGGTATCGGCAGGTTGTTGTGCCTGTGCTGCAAGTTCAGAAACTTCCTGGCGTAGTTCTGGCCAATCGATCAAATCTCTCCTGACCGAGTAGGTCTGCATTATATCCAGAGCTTTGTTCAGATATAGTAGAGCTTCTTCTGTCATGGCTCCCTCCATATTTCAAATTCCTTACACAGTCCATTGTGTACGATAATTAATCTAGCACATCACTTGCCATATATTTACGTTCCGATGCATTTCTTCCAAAAATATTATAAGCCACTATGGATTATCATGCAATAATAAAAACAAACACTGTTTAGAAATCTTTTGAGGCTAAAACCTGTTATATGGAAAGCGACAAAATTTCCAGCGGAGGGAAATTTCTCTAAAAATAGCCTTGACATGGTGCGGCTTT
This sequence comes from Dictyobacter sp. Z7_2, assembly GCF_057551105.1. Taxonomy (NCBI): domain Bacteria; kingdom Bacillati; phylum Chloroflexota; class Ktedonobacteria; order Ktedonobacterales; family Dictyobacteraceae; genus Dictyobacter; species Dictyobacter sp. Z7_2. Next base: position 4,043,799 of record NZ_BAAJPE010000002.1, on the reverse strand, counting down.
ACATGTATAATCGGCAGTGTTAAGAGAAGCTATCTGCTAGCAAGCAGAAAAGCGCTCAAAGCAGCACCCAGCCGATGTAGCTCAGGGGTAGAGCAACGCTTTCGTAAAGCGTGGGTCGTCGGTTCAAATCCGACCTTCGGCTTTTCTTTTTGCCCAAAACCTCCATGAAGTGGCTTTATTACTCGCTTCATGGAGGTTTTATTTTTGCTCAAGTAGAGCTAGTATAGCAACTCTGTAGCAACCAAATTTTTAGCTCTCTGTTTCGTCCGTTGGCTCCTCCCCATTTTCCAATCCATTATCCTTGGCCTCATCATGGTTTTTCTTCCGTTTCATAAAATTTTGGTCCACCCGCTCAATGGCATCCTCTTGCATCGTAGGTACCATATGCGAGTAGATATCCATAGTCATACTGATTTCACTATGCCCAAGTATCTCTTGAACTATCCTAGGATTAACTTTCATTTTAAACAGCATCGTTGCAGTGCTATGCCGCAGATCATGAAAACAAATATCTCGTAATCCTGCTTTTTCAAGCAATTTCTTTAGTTGAAAAAGTGCGTTATGATTCGGCCCAAGAAATGTACCATTAGCGGAACAGAAGACATAATCATGTTCTTGCCACAAGTTCCCAGCTTTCTGTCTTATGATTGCCTGTTTTCCTTTATGTTGTTGAAGAGCCTCAACAGCAAAGCTTGTAAGTACAATGCTTCTACGACGTCTCTTTGTTTTTTTCTCTGCTTCTATATAACCAGATCCTAGCTCAACAACCATCTTTGTTGGAACACGGCTAAGAATACCACAAACCCGGAAACACAATACATACGACAATAAAAATTTATTGATCCGTTTTTATCATTCATATACTTAAAATTCGTTAAAACAAAAAAATATTCAGAAAATCACAGCCAATCGAAAATAAAAAAAATCGTAAAGCATGTTAGATATAAAATAAGCATAAAAACTTGATTTTCCTTCTTATATTTATGTATAATACAATAAACTATACTTCATGGGTATAAGGAGAAAATACATATGATATATGGCATTGATGGTGACAAAATGGGAAGAGAAATAGAAGCTTTTTTTATTAAAAATGACATGGCCAAGCTAAGTGACTTTAGTACTAAAATCACTAATGCAATTAACGAAATAGAAAAAATTGTGTCAAATAACAACGGAATCTTGATATTTGCTGGGGGTGACAGCATTTTATTTAAAGGTGATTTCGATGACGAGATATGCAAATTGCTGCTCAACATATTTGTTCAAAAAACGGGGAGAACAGCATCAATGGGAATAGGGACATCAGCAACAGAGGCATACCTCGGCCTTAAGTTAGCGAAGGCTGAAGGCGGGGGAAAAATTGTTACCTATAAAATGAGTTAATTAGAAAGATTTTCATTATGACTCGTACTCTCCTTTTATTCGTAATGTCGCCAGGCATCGGTGCATATATTAACACTATGGCGCATGTAGTAAATACTATTAATATTGATAGAATAGTTTTTGTCAACATTGTTGACTCTCAATCCGGTGAAGATGAACAAATTAATTTTGCTGATTTCATAGGAGACTCTTTAAGACATACTTTAACCGATTTATTAGATGGTAACTATAATGAAAATAGATCAGGGAAAATAGTAACTACTCTAACTCCTGAAGCAAAAGATTTTGAACCATATAAAAAAATCCTGAACATATTAAATACATTTCACAGTATTGAAACCGTTAACTACCAATTTTTAAAAGATGATTTACAGGCATTAAAACATGCTTACGGGGAAAATGTCATCATCGATATATCTGGTGTATCTAAAAGAGTAAGTATAGATATATTAACTGCATGTCTAGCTATTGAAATACAAAATGTTTCTTTATTTGAACTAAAAATCAAGCCACAAGGAGCTGATACTTTTTATCATAAACTATTAAACACACCTAATTTTCAATACTTAATATTACCAAATTGGAAACCATTGATAGGTAATATTGAATTCTTTTCTGCTCAGCAAAATCGTAAAAAATTCAGAAGAGTAATTATAGCGATAATAATTTCTTTCACATTAGTTGTAATTCAGCAATGGGTTCAATCAACACTTGGACCAAATAATAATTTAAGTTGGCTTCTAATAATTGCAATAGGAGCAGTAGAGCTTTTCGGAGGTATAGGTCCTATAATAGACTCATGGGGCGGCTTAAAATTTTTTAAGAAATGATAAATAAATTACTAGTCATCGATGGCGCGAAAATTATTAAATGGAATATTGTTTGGATCGCCAGGTTAACCTTTTTAATCTGTAGTATTATGGCTTTTATTATCGGCATTATCGTTTATAATAATATGACCACACGAGCTGAAAATAAATTGAAAACCAAAGTTTATTGCTATACTGTAGCAATAAATGTAGCAACCCAGACGGTCAATGGCGGACAATGGCAATCAGCAAGGGAAGTAAGATATTGATCACCAGCACAAAAAAACACGATAGCAAGCAGTAACGGCTATCTGTTATCAAATCCGATCTTCGGCTTTTATTTTTCTCAATTTGAAAATTGGCCAGGAAAGATTGAGGTAAAAAAATGACTTATCAATTCATCGCAGTTTTATGATTTTCTAATGATCAGTGCTTTTGGGAAGAGCATCTTCTGGAAGCCGACCGAGCAATGGGAGAGCATATTTTTCATAGAAGTCTGGTTTTTTCTCTTTCAGCCAATCTAGTGGTAGAAGTAAGATTGGTGGCAATGCCCTCTCCAAAGAGTCATTGAGTGCCGCTGCCCCTTCTTCGTCCAAACCAAGAGAGGCACAAGTCATCCCTTTCCAGAAATATGCATCACACTCTTGCTGATTAAGTGAGATAGCTTGATCAAATACCTGTAAGGCTTCCTCAAATTGATTATTTATAAAAAATAGAGCTCCTCGACACACGCTTGGAAAATATAGATCTACTTCGGTAGTAGCTAAGGCTGCTAATCTTTCTCTGATTGTTGTATTCAGGCCATGTAAGCACATCTCAGACCATGCGGTCAACCATCCGGCTGCGACATTAGAGGTATCTAATTCCCAGCCTTTTCTGTATATATCTGTCGCATGAAAAAGATCTTTCATGAGCAAATATAGGTGGCCCAGATATATGTACACCTGGGCAACATCAGGATGCAGTTCCAGCTCCTTCTCAAAATCAGCCAAAGCCTTAGTATATTCTTTTCGTTCTCTGTATATATGGCCTCGATTGAGATAGATAAAGCCATCAGATAGACCAAGTTCAATCGATCGCGTGTAGTCCGCCAGCGCATGCTCATAGTCTTGTTGTTGAGCATAGGCATTGCCACGATTGTAGTAGGCTACTGCATTGGAGCCGTCCAGGTTGATCGCTTGCGCGTAATCTGCCAGCGCATGCTCATAGTCTTGCTGAGCAAAATAAGCATCGCCACGATCATTGTAGTACAGCACCTGCTCCGGTGCCAACGCAATTGCCGCTGAGTAGTCCTCCAGCGCATGTTCATAGTCTTGCAGCCGAACGTAGGTGGTAGCTCGATTGTAGTAGGTTACAATGAAGTGGGCATCCAGATTGAGTGCAGCAGAAAAATCTGCCAGCGCTTGTTCGTAGTCCTCCTGAGCAAAGTAGGCTTTGCCGCGATCATTGTAGTACAGTGCCTGCTCTGGTGCCAGCGCAATCGCCTGTGAGTAATCAGTCAGCGCATGCTCATAATCCTGTAGCTGCTCATAGGCACGACCACGGTTGTAATAGGCTACTGCGTAGCTGGCACCCAGGTTGATTGCCTGCTCGTAATCTGCCAGGGCATGTTCGTAGTCCTCTAGAGCAAAGTAGGCATTGCCACGATCGTTAAAGTACAGCGCCTGCTCCGGCACCTGCTTGATCGCAGCTGAATAATCTTCTAGTGCCTGCGTATAATCCTCCTGCTGGGCATACGTACTGCCACGATTATAGTAAGCCACTGTGTAGTTGGTATCCAGGGTGATTGCCTGCGAAAAATCTTTCAGAGCTCGTTCGTAGTCCTTCTGAGCATAATAGACATTGCCACGATCGTTATAATACATTTCCTGCTCGGGCGCCAGCTTGATTGCTACTGAAAAACTTTCCAGTGCATGCTCGTAATCCCCTTGCTGAGCATACGTACTGCCACAATTATAGTAAGCCACCGCGTAGTCGGCATCCAGGTTGATCGCTTGCGCGTAATCTGCCAGGGCATGTTCATAGTCCTCCTGGACATAATAGACATTGCCACGATCGTTATAGTATAGCGCCCGCTCCGGTGCCAGCTTGATTGCCGTTGAAAAATCCTCCAGCGCATGCTCGTAATCCTCTTGCTGAGCATACGTACTGCCGCGATTGTAATAGGCGACCGCGTAGTTGGTATCCAGGGTGATTGCCTGCGAGAAATCTTTCAGAGCCCGTTCGTAGTCCTTTTGGACATAATAAACATTGCCGCGATCATTGTAGTATATTGCCTGCTCGGGCGCCAGCTTGATCACTGCTGAAAAACTTTCTAGTGCCTGCGCGTAATCTTGCAGCTGGACATAGGCACTGCCACAGTTATAACGGGCTATCGTGTAGTTGGGATTTACCCGTACTGCCTGCGTGAAGTCTTCCAGAGCTCGTTTGTAATCCTCCTGGACATAATAGACATTGCCGCGATCGTTATAGTATAGCGCATGCTCTGGCGCCAGCCTGATCGCCGTTGAAAATTCCTCCAGCGCATGCTCGTAATCTTGCAACTGGACATACGTACTGCCACGATTGTAGTAGGCGACCGCGTAGTTGGTATCCAGGGTGATTGCCTGTGAGAAATCTTTCAGAGCCCGTTCGTAGTCCTTCTGGGCATAATAGACATTGCCGCGATCGTTATAGCAAAGAGCCTGCTCCGGCGCCAGTGTAATTGCCTGTGAGAAATCTTCCAGCGCATGCGCATAGTCCCGCTGCCGAACATAGGTATTGCCACGATTGTAGTAAGCCACCGCGTAGTTAGCATCCAGGGTGATTGCCTGCGAATAATCAGCACATGCTCGCTCGTTATCCTCCTGAGCAAAGTAGACATCGCCACGACCATTGTAGTACAGTGCCCGATCCGCAGCCATGTTGATCGCTTGCGAAAAATCTTCCAGCGCATGCGTGTAATCTTGCTGCTGGACATACGTGCTACCACGATTATAATATGTTATCGCATCTTTGGTGTTCAGCTTGATCGCCTGCGTGAAATCGGCCAGGGCATGCTCATAGTCATTCTGAGCATAATAGACACTACCGCGATCATTATAGTACAGTGGCTGATCCGGAGTCAGCTTGATCGCCTGCGAGTAGTCCTCCAGGGCATGCTCGTAATCCTCCTGCTGGGCATACATACTGCCACGATTATCATAAGCCACCACATAGGAAGGGTCCACACGCACCGCCTGCGTGAAATCGGCCAGGGCATGCTCGTAGTCCTTCAGAACAAGATAAACACTACCGCGATCGTTGTAGTACAGTGGCTGATCCGGTGCCAGCTTGATCGCCTGCGAGTAGTCCTCCAAAGCACGCGCATAGTCATTTTGCCGAGCATATGTACTGGCGCGATTGTAATACGCTACCGCATAGGTAGGGTCCACATTCACTGTCTGCGTAAAATCAGCACGCGCTTGCTCGTAGTCCTGTTGAATATAGTACACATTGCCACGATCATTGTAGTATAGTGGCTGATCTGGAGTCAGCTTGATCGCCTGCGAATAGTCCTCTAATGCACGCACATAGTCTTTTTGCTGAGCATATGTACTGGCACGATTGTAATACGCGACCACATAGGCAGCATCCAGACTGAGCGCCCTGTGATAGTCTGCCAGAGCATGCTCGAAATCTTCCTGGGAAAAATAAGCGTTGCCACGATTATTATAATAAACTGCATCAGTATCATTTAATTCGATTGCAGAACTATAATTAGCTATCGCTTGCTCAAAGTTGCCAAGTGTATAATAGGTATTTCCTCTATTATTATAGTAGACATCAACCCCAGGATCCAGTACGATAGCGCGGCTAAAATCAGACAGACCCAGATCATTCTCATTAAACTCGTAGTAATAGCCAGAGCCACGAGCATTATACAGGCCAGCTAATTGGCTTGAGGAAAACGATGGCCTCGCAGTCACTTTATCGATGAGCTTACTCACGACATCGATGAACTCCCGCGTATTTTCAGCGGTTTGAACATACATGATGAGCAATGTAATAAGTTCGTCCTGCTGATTGCTGCCTGGCTCTCGCTCCAATTCTCGCAGGTATCTTACGATCTCTCCTTTTTGCTCGATGAACTTATACGCCATGCAAGTAAACTCAATCGCCTTAGTAGAGCTTGCTTCATCCTCTAAAAGAAAGAGCTGATAAATAATTGCTAATGCCAATTCTAACCATTTTGTCGAATTGGAGGCATCCTTTCCACCAGATTTTTCTAATGCTTCCAGGTTCTGGATATAGTAGTCCGCTAAGGCTCTGCGGGATGTAAAGTACCGCTTGGTGAAATTGCGGTACAGATGGCGCGTAAATAGTTCATGGGCTAGATCGTGATAACGATAGCGTCCATCGATCGGGATATTCTGCACAAAGGGTTGCCCTATCAGCCAGCGATAGAGGTGGCTCTGCTCATCCTCGGAGAGAGAAAAAGACTTAAACGCTTCGAAATCATCCTGATTAAAGGGCTTTGAGAGCAAGGCCAGATCAAGCACAAGTTGTCGCTTCACCAGCTCATTTTCGGGAATCCAGCGCAAAAAATTGGCGACAACGTCTGCGGTAGGATCAACAGCTCCCTGTGGATTAAAGGTTAAAAAGCCGAGATAGAGAGGGAGACCTCGTGAGAGTTGCCAGATGGTCGTGATACTCTGATCATCGGTAATCCCTCTTTCAGTCAGGTACTTGCGAGTTTCTTCCTCGGTAAAACTTTCCAGCGAAATTGAATAGATATAGTCCTTATACATGAGCCAGCGCTTGGGATCATCTGGAGTTGTACGATCTATCGAGCTACGACCCGCCACGATCAGCACGATACTTTGACTGACATCCAATTCTAAGAAATAGTCGAGCAGCCAGGGGGCAGTCTCAGGAGCCAATTGTTCAAATGTGTCAAAGAAGAGAAGGATACGTCGTTTACGCTTTTCTCTCCCCCCTCCAACGGAGACCGGCGTATTGACACGGGCATTCAGTTCTTCAACAAACGCCTTCGTTAAATCACCGATCGGATCTTCTAAACGCCTGGCATCTTTGATGAGTTGCCGACGATGCACTTCCTCCAACGCGTACTCAGAGGCCACGTTAATCATCTGGCCCGCAACGCTGCCAACGATAGGGATAGGAACCTCTTTGACCAGGGAACTTACCACGCCCGCTGTCTTGCGCAACGTGCTATCTTTCGCCGCATCTTGCTCAGTCTGTATCTTGCGCAGCGTCTCTTTATAGCCATTCAACGCTTTTTCAAAGGTACCTGTTATCTGGAGCTGATGAGCCAATTTCTCCATAATACTGGAAGCCGTGGTTTGCCGCTCATCGACAAAGGCATGTAAGCAGTAATCCTTAAAATTGCTGGCGTTAGCCTCGCTGATAAAGCGGTTCAAAAGCGTGGTCTTACCGACACCGCCCTGCCCCCACACGGAGATTATGTTGTAAGAGGGTTTTTCTGGCGCGAGAATATTTTCTATAAAAAAGGAAAGCTCTGTAGCGCGTCCAATAAAAAGCTTCTTCGCATCTATCGGGGACTGACGAGGCTTCCTATCATCATCAACAAACGGCATAAAGACCCCCTGAGAGGCAAAAGTAGCGTTGGACGCTACTTTGATCTACGAAAAATATGCTCTAGTATACCATATTGAAATCGTAGCTCCCTAATGACTTAAAGGGAAAAGAGGGCATGCCTCGCGGAACTCCTCGACAAGCTCATTCACTTTCAGGAGCGGACGATGCATGGATGAGGGGGTCGACAAGATGAAGGATAAAATCTTGCTATTGATCTTTCTGAGCGCTTCGTCGTACTCGACAGCTGTTTTTTCGACGGAGGCGTTGAAGGATCTTTTCTCACGCTCAAATGGGGCGATGCTCCTGGTCGTCAGGCGCTGATGCCAGTCGATGACACGCTGCACTTTGGCCCTGGCACGTTCGAGGTCGCGCTCGATCTGTCGCTGCAAGATGATCTCTGGAGGAAGGATGTCGTTGTTCTGCAACAGGCTATTCGCCATGCTGTATTCGTTGGAGCGCCGATACTTCTCAAGGTCAAGAGGCTTCCCCGTACCTTTCAGATTATCAAAGTCGCCACGCGCCTGCGCTTCACGGATCATTTCTTCGACATGGTCACTCATACGGCGACCACGATACTTCGCAGCTTTCTGCTGTTTCTCATTCTCTAAAGAAGGCTTATCCGCCCTTTTACGCCAATCAATAAAATCCATCTTTCTTAATCCTATACTTTATCTTCAGGGAGCCTGGCTGCTCTACGAACAGTTATCTACTTAGATTATAGCGCTTTTGATACTCTGACGTGCAACCTCATAGACGTCGATGAGAGGAAGGTTATGCTCTTGAGCCAGACGACGACATTCCTCATATTCTGGGGCTGCACTGATAATCTCCAAGCCCAGACGCTTGACCTTGACAAGCATCAGTCCCAGAGGAGTACTCAACTCGATCTGCTCACGTTGCGCCTTCAGGCGACGAATCTGCTGCGTCCGCACGCCGAGAGTGGTCGTCTCGCGCAGCAGCAGCAACGCAAACCTCTCTCCCAGAGTCGGCGGACAAATGATGGTAATAAGCGTGGCGGGACGATTCTTTTTCATCTGGATCGGCGTATAGGTCACATCAAGGGCACCAGCCGCAAAGAGACGTTCCATCAATCCCCCCAACAGCTCGCCGGTCATGGTATCAAGATGCGACTCGATCACAGTAACCCAATCGGTATCGGCTAGCTGCCCGTCCGGATGTATCTCTGTGAGCGGCTGCGCTTGCATCGCCTGCCCCAGACAGATGCGTAAGGGTCCGCCAGAACCCCTGTCGGCGGCGAAACCATAGCCGACCTGATCAATAGTCAGCGTCAGCTCCTCAAAGTCGGCACAGACCGCCAGTAGCGCCGCTGCCTCAGGCGTCACGATAGCGTCCGCCAGAGGACTCGACTGCCAGGGAGCCCGTACGTGGCGCAGAATCTCAAGCGTGATCGGCGAGGGCACCGACTCAATCCCCGCAGCCGTCTGTATCACGCCATGACCCAGCGGCAGTGGAGAAACAGAGAGCTGCTCAATCCCCAGATCATCCAGGCCAGCCACAACGCCCAGCACCTCAACCACCGTAGCAACGTCAAGAAGCTGCGTCTCTTGCTCCTGACCAGTCACACTCGCCACAGCCTTCAACAGACACTCCAGACAGGCCAGAGCCCGTTCCAGGATACGTTCGGGCAGCGATGATCTCTGTAGAGAAAGCATCCAGGCAGCATACGTGCGCAAGACAGGAGGGACAGACGAACGCGGCGTCACGCGGACACCACGTATCCCCTGTTCATACACCTCCTGAACTTCAACACGATAAATTTCATCCGGCACGACAGAGGCAATGATCTTTTGTAGCGTGGTCTCCAAAAAGCCATGCGCACATAATGCGCCGATGAATAAAGAGCCACTCACCCCTCTAGAAGCATCCATATAAGCAATCTTAGCAGACATATTCTCAGCCTTCGCCAGAGGTTTCACAGATTAAAGGGTTATCATCAATCAAACTTATACTTATATTTTACCACTGTCAACGGCCAATGACTCTCGATGCACCCAAGCGAATTGCCGCGCCGCTACTACTCTGTCAATGGTCATCGCGACGTTGCCCGGACAAGAGGGATGACCCCTTGAACGAGGCATCCACGTTTGCCGACGTAGCGCCGTGGTCTTGTGCCCGGCGGCCTCGTGACGTACGTACTGTTCAATTTTGTCACGCAATAGCTGATATTCAGCATTTTCGCACGTGAACTGGCCGCCGGGCACAAGACCACGGCGCTACGTCGGCGAGCCTCTCACCTCATTGGGATCGCGTTTTCAATGCGACATCGGCGCGATGACCTTTGACAAGTGCTACGTTGGCTCTACGTATCAATATATTGATGCGCGATGGCGATAAAATCAGCTTCGGTCACCAGAGCGTTGTATAAGCGATTGATAGCATCCTGCAAACGATTGCGCACGGTACGCTCGGTGACGTGCAAGAGTCTGGCCGTATCTCTTTCAGTCTTGTCAGCCCAGAATACAAGCATGACAACGCACTTCAAACGCTGTGGCAAGCGCTCAATAATATCCATTAGAAAGCTAGAATCCAGGGCATGCATAAGGGCATATGCTTTTTCATCTTCGATGTCGTAGGGATTACAAAAATTGTCATTGCAGAAGAAAAACTGCTGATCTAAACTGCATAGTAAACTGCGGGGTATCCGCCTTCCGCGCCCGAGGCGAGCCAGATACCCTTCTCTCCTCATCAGAGAACGCAAGACATGTTTACGCTTATAGTTGAGAGAATGGCCGAAGTTTTCTTCCCAGAAGCGACAACGTGGATTAAGAATATCTTTAAGAATCTCTTCATTTAAATCCGCGCATAAATCCATACATAAATTATAGAGCATATCCCAGTTCTGATAGGGATATTTTTTTAAGACACTTAGTGCCCAGGCTTCGTTTTTCTTTTGTATGCCAACGACAATCATCGATAAGAGTCGCTGGCACATTATTTCGGTATGATACATAGCAGGAGTAGAGCGCAAAATCTTGACCAAAACCTCACGTGGAAAATTTGCCTGCTCGACGACTTGCCAGAATTCAACGGAGCCATAGGGAGGTATTTCATTAAAAACTTTTAGTAGCTCATTACGACGGGCTCTTACATTATCCAGCGTAGATATCTCTTCCACCACACACCTCCACCCTCGCTAACAGCCAAAACTCTTGTTCCGTAATCATTACATGCACCTTTCGCATCTTTCTCATGCAACCCGCATATTATAATGTAAGCCAAGATACGCGTTAATTTGTCCCAGAGAGAAAGGTATTCTCCTTTATACAATACCCATCAAGAATAGCCAAACGGGAAAAAAATCAATGACTTTTTTCCCGTTTGGCTACAATTTCAATAGATGCTGAAAGGTGATTCGAGCCAATCTACTTTCCGGTCTGATGATAGACCAGAGCATTCCGATAGATCTCCACATATCTGATCGCCGACGCTCTCCAGGAGTGATCGGCAGCCATGCCATGCAGTTGTAGCGCTTGCCAGATGTCCTTGAAGGGATAGAGCGCCAGGGCACGTACGATAGCAGCAAAGAACTCCCAGGGATCATAATTCTGAAAGACGAAGCCATTGCCCTCGTTGCTGTGCGGCTGATATTCCTGCACCGTATCGGCCAGTCCGCCGACATGACGAACAATCGGCACGCAACCATAATGCATGGCATACATCTGATTGGTCCCACAAGGCTCAAAACGCGAAGGCATCAGCAGCATATCGCTGCCGGCATAGATGCGCTGTGCCAGTTCGGTATTGAAGGTCAAAAAGATCGCCACCTGCTCAGGATAACTGGCTGCAAGCTTCTGAAACATCTCCTGATAATGCTGATCGCCGACGCCCAGGAGCACAAATTGAATCCCCTGTGCTAGTAGCGGATGGATAATTTGCGCCAGGAGATCAAAGCCCTTCTGATCGGTCAGACGCGAGATCATCGCCAGCATCGGGATGTCGGGATCGACGGGCAGATGAGCCTGCTTCTGCAGGGCGGCCTTATTCTCGAGTCGCAGACACAGATCGTTGGCATCGTACTGGGTCTGGATATGGTTATTGGTCGTCGGATTGTTTTCCTGATAATCGACACCGTTTAAGATACCAAATAAGCGATCGCGTCTTGAGCGCAGCATATGATCCAGCTTCTCGCCAAAGGTTGGCGTCAGGATCTCCTGCGCGTAGCGCTCGCTGACGGTCGTGATCGCGTCGGCGAAGAGGATACCGCGTCCCATGATATCGACGACGTTGGCCAGCTCTTCGATCTGCGGATAGACAAAGCCATTGGCGGCTACGCCCGCAACTTCGAGTAAGCGATAGCCAAAGATTCCTTGATAGGCAAGGTTGTGGATCGTGTAGACCGACGCGGTGCGATGATAAAATTCATCTTCGCGATAAATAGTATGTAACCAATTGGGAACGATACCGGTATGCCAATCGTTACAATGCACGATATCGGGTGACCAATCCAGAGCTTTCATGGCCTCAAGGGCGGCACGACAGAACAAAATGAAGCGCTCGCCATCATCTGTATAGCCGTATATATTTTCTCGATCAAAGAACCGAGGAGCATCGATCATGTAGACCGGGATATGATTACCTATCTCTGTCTGGCGGATACTGACAGAAACCTGGAAATTTCCCATGGGCACAGAGAGCGTATCAAGGACCGTTGTCAACTGAAAATGTTCTGAATCGACCTGCCGATAGCGTGGCATTACCAGGCGCACATCATGACCAAAAGCCTGTAAAGCCTTCGGCAACGCACCCACGATCTCAGCCAGGCCACCAACTTTCACAAATGGCTCGATCTCAGCAGCAAGAATCAGCACCTTGAGAGGTTGTTCAGACTGCATACAAGTTCCCTCCCACTACGGAATGTAATCCCCATTATAGCATGTCAGCATGGTTGGGCGGAAGGCAAGCTTTTCAGCAAGCATCCATTCTAATGCAAACTGTGCTAAGATACTCGCAATAGCTATTTTATCTACGAAGAAAGGCTGCCAACCACATGTCTTCTGCCGAAAAAGAGCTCTCTAACGCTTCACCATCTCCCGATGAAGCGAACGATGCGACTGCACAGATCACCTTTGCTGCCATCTGGCAAGCGGGACAATTTCTGGCACCGCTCATCGACCACACGCCACTGATCCACTCACGCGCCTTGAGCACGATCGTAGATGCATCTATCTACCTCAAGTTTGAGCAGATGCAGCGTGGTGGATCATTCAAGGTCCGAGGCGCAACCTATAAGCTTTCGCAATTGACCGAGGAACAGCGTCGTGTCGGAGTCATCACCGCCTCGGCCGGAAATCATGCTCAGGGAGTAGCGATTGCGGCGGCCTCCTACGGCATCCCATGCACGATTGTGGTACCAGAGACGGCTCCTCTGACCAAGATAACAGCGACCCAGAGCTACGGAGCACAGGTAATCTTTTCCGGTACCACTTATGATGACGCCGTTCAACATAGCATTAAATTGCAAAAAGAGCTAGGAGCGATTTATATACCCGCTTTTGATGATATTGACGTCATTACAGGACAGGGTACACTCGGCCTGGAGATGCTAACAGCACTTCCTGAGGCCGACGTGATTGTCGTCCCGATCGGAGGCGGTGGTCTGATCTCAGGCATTGCCATCGCCGCTCGCGCCATGAAGCCATCGATCAAGATCATCGGTGTAGAAGCCAAAGGGGCAGCCAGCATGCGCGCCTCGCTCAAAGCGGGGAAGATCCAGAAATTACCGGCCATTGCCACGATCGCCGACGGTATTGCTATCAAGCAGCCGGGGAAGATCACCTTCCCCATCATCCAACAACTTGTCGACGAGATTGTACTGGTCGACGATGAGGAGATTATCAACGCCATCCTGTTCCTGATGGAGCGTCATAAAATCCTGGTTGAAGGTGCAGGTGCAGCCGGAGTAGCAGCCTTGCTCCTGGGAAATCTCTCGCTGAAGCAGCAGCACGTGCTCGTCCCCTTAACGGGCGGCAATCTGGATATTCATCTGCTCGGCCGTATTACCGAACATGCGCTGATCGGGGCCAATCGCTATCTAAGCATCCGTACACGCCTGATGGATCAGCCCGGCGAGCTGGCACAAATGCTTAACCTGATTGCAAGCATGCGCGTCAACATTCTCGACGTCCACTACCAGCCAATTAGCAGCCAGATGCCATTTATGCAACACGAAGCCATCATCACACTCGAGACGCGTAATCGAGCTCAAAGCACCGACATTCTACAAAAGTTGCAGAGTGCTGGTTATATGGTTGAAGAGATTCAAGCCCTACATTAAGCTTATCTGCACATGTTATATGAGTACGCTTCTCAACATGACTACATGATAGCTCGAAATGTTACTTTTGGTACAAAACTATGGTAATATAGTTGCAATGCACATACAATAGAGAACAATGTTTTACAATTATTTGCTTCGCCGTCGGAGGCCTTCCGGTACACTATACAGCCGTAGTATCTAGGAGTTCAATGTCATGGGACTATTTCAGTGGCTAACGAAAGGCCGCCAGAGTCTCCCCCCAGAGCAGTCTAAGCAGCGCCTTGTTTCGTTGGGGGAACGCGAGTATGTTGAAGATGCGCCCTATATGTTCCCCAAAGATGATCAGGAGATTGATCGTCTGGATCTGCAACATTACGTCTTACGCTTTATGCTGCATGAAAATTATCTAGCCCCACTCAAGGCACCCGGTCGCGTGCTTGATGTCGGCTGTGGAACTGGTCGCTGGGCCATCGAGATGGCGACCGCCTTCCCCTCTGCCGAGATAGTCGGTCTGGACATTATCAAACCCACCCCGGATGCCGCTCTGCGTCCAAAAAATGTCTTATTTCTCCAACGCGATATACTCAAAGGTCTCCCCTTTACCGATCACATCTTTGATTATGTCCACATGCGTTTCTTGATCGGTGCCCTTCCTATCGCTAATTTCCAGAGCGTCGTCAATGAGTTGAAGCGCGTCGTGCATCCCGGGGGCTGGATCGAACTGGCTGAGCCGGGCATCATTTACAACGCCGGCACCGGGCTCGATACGGTCTGGAAATGGCTCCTGGAATTTGCGAGCCGCCGCGGAATCGACGTAGGCGCGAGCAATCGACTTGATCATTTTCTCAAAGAGGCCGGATTTACGAATATCGCCAGACATGAGGTCAACTTTCCCATTGGCGATCACGGTGGCAAGGCGGGACATCTCATGGCACAAAACATCATTGCCCTGGCTGAAGCAGTACGAGGACCAGTCATTACCCTCAACATTGCTTCGACACGTGACTACGATGCCATGCTTGCACTGGCGAAAACAGAATTAACAAGAGAGAATGGTCACAGTTTTACAGTTGTCTATATCGCCACCGGTCAGTGTCCCACATAGCGCGATGAGTACTATCAAGACAAAAAAGAGCAGGATGGCATGACTACTCATACTATCCTGCTCTTTTTACTTATCAGAGCAAGCCAGGAAACAATCCAGCAGAATCATCAGACACGATAACGATTACGCGTCAGGAAGAAGAACTGGATAATTCCTAAGACCGCAAAGAGCGCAAACATGACGAACGCATCGGTGGCGCTTGCGGGAGGAACGGGACTAGGAATATTCGGCGGGGTCTCTTCTGTCGCAAAATTGGCGATTGAGAAGAAGGCAAACGCTGAAAGGTAGACAAACAGGCAGGTGCCCATCACTAACCATTGTCCCAGACATCCCAGATTATTCTCACCAACGACTGAGAACTCGTCACGAGCAGTCATCGTCCAGACTGTGGCCAAAATCAGCAGGCCGGCGGTGAGCATCATAGCAGTTGGCAGCATGGCTGGAGTATCATGCATCACCAGCGTTGTCAGGGCTAAGACGCCAGTGACAACAATACTGCTAATCACGACAAGATTACGATGAGACTTCCAGACAGCGACCGCCGCCAGCATAGCGACAAAAAAGTTGGTCGTAATCAGAGCATCCACGATATAGCCAGCATCCTGTGAAAACGAGCAGGTGCCAGGCACCACCGACTCACGGGTGCAGTTGGTCAAGAATGAGCCCAGGACAGGCAATGGATGAAGCCAGGCCAACAAAGGATAAGAGACAAACCAGAGCACCAGGAAAAGGGCACCAGTCTGAGCAAGTCCCAAAGCGCCAATGGCATACAAGCCAGACATGGTCTTCTTACGTACAGGGCGCATCAGATAATGCAGGCGCAAGGCCAGAGCGCCAAGAGCCAGAAATACAGCGACACCTATCAGAACATTCCCAATTATATCAGGAAAGGAATGATAGTTATAACCATATAAAAAGACGATCAGTAAGAGACTGGACACAATCATCATAATGCGTATAGCAGGAGTTGTTCCCAGATCACGACGATCTGGATTACTCTTCTCACGGATAGCCAGTACGCCGTAGAATAAAGCGGCCAGGCCAACGAAGATGATCGTCAGGCCAACAGCGACGACATCGACAGCTTCTGGCTGAAACCAGAGCGCATTTCCACCCAGCAGGGGAAGAAAGCTTGTCTTCGTCGTTGGAAAGAATTGATTATTCGATTGTGCAGCCCAGATAGTAACGGCCAGGCCAACCAAAGTCAGTACGACACCGAGTCCGGCCACTGCCACAGGAGGCACGACTGGCTTGGGATCAAAGAGAAGCAAGATAATCATCACAATCGCAAAGCCAGCCAGACAGATCAGGCCGAGGCTAAACGTGCCGCTCTCAAACGTCTGTAGACTCGATGATGTCATCGCGTTATAAACGTACCCCGGAATCTGTCCCACCAGCAGCGAGGCCAGCAGAAAAAAACCGATGCCAAAAACCATCGCACGCGCCCACGACATTCTTTCTGGCACTTCACGTTGTTGTGTAGCTTGTTGCATGAACCGCAGTCCCTTTCGACATGCCATTTGCATTTATGTATCGGCATGAGCAGCGATCAGAGTCTGAAAAACCGTCGCACCTCGCAGGAGGTGCGACGATAAGCAGTTATTTCACAATGTTGAGCTGGGCAACCATATCCGGATGGATCGAACAATAATACAGGACATTGTGCGTCGATGAATTAAAATTATACGCCGCCTCAGTCACAGTATACGTAAAGGTTCCACCAGTTGGAATCTGGTTCTTCGTCTCAAAAATCTGGCCGGCCGGTTTGGGCGAGGAGATATCGGTCCCCTGTACAGCCACCACCGTATGGGCCAGCTTCGACTTGTTAATCCAGGTAATCTTTGTGCCAACTTTGACCGTAGCATTGATCGGCGTGAAACAACCCTGTTGACTCTGACATTTAACGCCATCAGTGCCAGGATCGACGATCTGAATCGTCACGCTCGTTTGCTTCGACAGATCCTGAGACGCACCAAATTGACCCTCTTTGCCAAACGTCACGGCATTGGCATAGATGGTGGTATTATTCAGCTTGAGATACGATGGCAACAGATCCAGACCATTCGTACCTTTACTGTCGGGATTCGTCGAACGAATAAATGTCATCAAATAGTCAACCTGGCTACTCGAGATAGAGCCACCAAATTCGTCGGAACGTGGCACCGCGTTCAGATTTGCAGGCTGAATGAGCGCTTGCGGATTATAATTGCCCGAAGCCACGGCCACGCGCAGGTCGTCATCGGTCATCTTCCAGAAATGGCTCATTGGATAGCCATCCCAGACAGCATCCTTAACTGAATCTTTGCCACTGGCATCGGTAATGATAGCGAAGCAGCTAGGAGTACAGATGGCGCCATAGACTTCCATACCGCGCTCAATCGCCAGTTCGTTCTGAGATGCCGTAGCGGCAGCCTGATTGCTCCCCTCAGCGATCCAGAACACAGGAATCATCAAAGCCACAATGGCCAACATAATAACAGAACCCAACCCGGTCTTTTGGACAGCGTTGGTCTTTGAATTCACTATATACAGCAAACCGCCAATAACTATAATCAGGATGATAAGTCCAATAGCAGTTTGCGGTCCTAAATTCGCCATAACACACACCTTTTGATATGCATCCTTGCCGCAACGCGCGCAAAGGAGCAAAGCGTCACGGCAAGGCATTCTCACCTATCTTCATTCTCGTGAAGAAAAGACTGTCCTGCGACTAAGCGGTACAATCGACAGTCGGAACAGCAACCAGGCGTGTAGTAGCATCTGGATGTGCGACATGTGCATTAATTGCGCCCGTATTGACCATCACACTATCACCTTGAAAAGAAACGGTGAAGCGGTCAAGGCTACGAGGAGCAGGACCATCCAGGAACTCGCCAGTCACATTGTAGTGCGAACCATGGCATGGACATTTAAAACTGACACAGTTATCACGAAATGGCACCGTACAGCCCAGATGCACGCATTTTTGATACAGTGCAATCCAGAAGGAACCATCCTGGGGATCAGTAAAGACGTTTTCAGACGTCAACTGGTCCTTCAAATCGGTGCCTTTGAGCAAGAATTCAGTTTTAGCATCCAGATGCATAACATAGGTACGCGCAGCTGGTCGATGATACACGCCCGCAGCTTCCAAAGCAAAATCCTTGGGCAGAGCGGCCTTAAACTCGGTCTTTGTCCCTACGTTTAGAACGCCTCCGAAACCGGTGGCGATGTTCGGATACATGTAGTACAAAGCCCCTGCTACCGCAGAAACAGTCGAGACGCCCCAGACAGCTAGCATTGATCGGCGCAGGAAGCGTCGGCGTGAGAGACGCTGATTCGCGATCTCAGCCGCTTCCGCTCCACCGCCATGCAGCACCTCATATTGTTGAGGTGATATAGGAGGTGTCTCAGTATCAATACCCATAATATAAATTCTCCTTCCTCGCCTAAAGATCGAAGTAGATATGCTGCCACGGCCAGACCCAGAGCCAACCAGGTCCACGGAAGAAGCTACCAGCCAGCGTAATCACAGCCCAGAAGACAAGAAACATGGTAAAGGTGACAATAGCCACCTTGCGATCGGCATAGGCACGACTCGGATTACGATCAATGTAAGGCAGCGCCGCCAGCGCCGCCAGCGTAAATCCTGGCACCAGCACACCAGCCGAAGTTGGTGGAAAGTAGTGTAACAGCTCCTGCAAGCCCAGGAAATACCATGGCGCTTTCGCAGGATTCGGTGTCGCACTTGGATCGGCGGGCGCCTGCAATGGTGCATCGATCACCAGAGAAAGCAAGGTCACCATCACCATCAGAGCGGTTGCCGCAAAGAACTCGCGTACCAGCAGATGCGGCCACACGAAGACTGAGTCTTCGAGTGGCTTCTCTACGCGTGTAATCGCTTCCTGCTTCACAACCGCCAGAGTACGATAGCGTCTCTGCGTCGCCGCCGACTGCGTCTGTACCTGTGGATCTTTCTGTTCAATCGACATAGAGACATCCTCTCATGGAACCGTAGCATGCGCTACGGGACATCTCGTGCTTAACGTGAGCCAGTTAAAGCACTCTCACGCTCAACTCGAGTCTCCAATTCACGGCGCGAAGGGGGCGGAGGACCAGCCTCACCACCATCTTTACGAATACGCCAGAAGTGAACGGCCATTAGAATAGCACCAGCGAGAGGCAAGAGAATAACGTGCCCCACGTAGAAACGTATCAGCGTCTCCTGACCTACGGCACCTCCACCCACCAGCACTTTGTACACAGGATTACCGACCAATGGCGCATAAGGAGCCAGGTTCGTACCGACGGTAATCGCCCAGAGAGCAATCTGGTCCCAGGGTAGCAGGTACCCAGTAAAGCTCAAGAACAGCGTGACAAAGAACAATAGGACGCCAACCACCCAGTTAAATTCTCGCGGTGGCTTATACGCGCCGTGATAGAAGACGCGGATCATATGCAGCGTCACAGAAACTACCATCAAGTGGGCCGCCCAACGATGCATGTTACGCACAAGATGACCAAATGAGACCGCACTACTGAGCTGATTAATGTTTTGATACGCGGTACTGGTGTCCGGGACATAATAAAACATCAGGAAAACGCCGGTGATGGTCAGCAACAGGAACAAGAAAAAAGAGATTCCACCCATACACCATGTATACGTAATCTTCATAGCCTTGCGGCTCACCTTCACCGGATGAAGATGTAGAAATACGTTACTCATCATGACCAGAGACTGGTTCAAGGGAGTGTCGGGATAGCCGTGACGAAAGATAGAACGCCAAAGCTGACTCTCGACCATCTTCTCTGTTGCCGTGTCGAGTAAGCTTTTATTGGTAGAGCTCACTGTGCCTCCTAAAAAGAATCAAACCTATAAGAGAATTAGAGCCTGATCAAATTGGAAAGATATCATTTTTCAAAGATCTTTCTTTTACTGCTCCTCAGATCTCCTCTTCTTGACGCCTCAGCACTATCTGCGCTGCTAAGCCAGCTTTTTGTGTGGGAGGCGTAGCGCCCGCTCTTAGACCAGGCTGAGCAACACACCTCCCACACAAAACAGTGCGAGCTTGCGCAGATGAAAAGGAGAGAAGAGAAAAAGAAACAACTTTGCTCTCTTACAATAGATTATAATGGATTGTCTAGGGGAAGTGGAAGAGGAATGGATAATTATCCCAAGTGTCTCTCACCTTCGATTAGACATTGAATCTAAGATACCCCGCCCTCCAAGAGCAGGCATCAGGTACACACCTGATTTTCTTGTCAGATATACCTGATTTCTTGCGTACAAGTGAAAAGATCTGCTCGTTTGACGTTCATGCGCAGAACCGATACAATTACTGTAGGTATTATCTGTGACCAATAAACAAAGTATCCATAAAGAGATTATTGCTATGTCTGACACTAAAACCAATACCCTCAAAGGAACAAAAAATAATCGCTTGTTGGACTCTCTGGCGACGATCCCTGTCTTTTATCGCGTCTTGATCGCGAATAGCGCCATCATTTTCGTCGGCGCGACAGGAGGAACATGGCTGGCGACCCAACTTGATAGATTTTCATACATACCACTGGTGATCTTCGTTGCCGTCGGCTGGCTTGTCAGCGTGGCGCTCAACTTTGTGTTACTCCAGATCGCTTTTCGTCCCATGATCTATCTGGGCAAGGTCATGAACCGTATCCAGAAAGGCGAGCGCACGCTGCGAGCACCCATCACTGGAGCTGATCCGCTCTCCGATCAACTCGCCAGTACCTTGAATACCATGCTCGAAGCGATCGACGAGGCCAATCGCCATCGTGCCTCGCAGATCATCAACGCGCAGGAAGAGGAGCGCAAACGTGTCGCCCGCGAACTACATGACGAGACCTCGCAAGTACTCACATCGCTGCTCATCAGCCTGGCCGTCCTCGAAGAGACCATCACCTCACCCGAGGCACGTGATCGCATCGCCGAGACGCGTCAGCTGGCGCATCAGACCTTGCGAGCGATCCGCAGTATCAGCATCGACCTGCGTCCCAGCGCCCTCGATGATCTGGGACTGCTACCTGCGCTACGCTGGTACATCAAAGAATATCAACAGAAGTTTGGCATCGAGATAGATTTTCAAGCCACCGGCATCAAAGAACGCTTTACCTCTGAAATAGAGACCGCCTTCTATCGGATCGTCCAGGAGGCGCTCACCAACATTGCCCGACATACCAACGCACGAAAGGTCAGCGTTATTCTAAAGGAGCAGCAAAACGCCATCGATGCCATCATCACCGATAACGGCGGCGGCTTCGACGTTGAGAAGCTCCTCAAAAAGCCCGATATTGGACAGGAGCGCGGTTGGGGATTAGTCGGTATGCTTGAACGAGCCCAATTATTGGATGGCAGCTTACATATAGAATCACAGATTGGCAAGGGGACCAGCATTCACATCCACATCCCGGTACAACTGGCAGCCACAGACAGAGCCGTCACAACGGCACAGCTCGCAGATTAGGACATAGGACAAAAAAAGATGAAAATACGCATATTATTAGCCGACGACCACACGATTCTCCGCGCTGGTCTCAAAATGATGCTGAATGCTCAGCCCGATATGGAGATTGTAGGTGAGGCACAGGATGGGCGGCAGGCGATCCAGGAAGCCCAGAGGCTTCAGCCAGACGTGATTCTGATGGATATCACCATGCCCGATCTCAATGGCATCGAGGCAACCAGACAGATCAAACGCATCCTGACCGATGTCAAAATCCTCGTGCTCACGATGCACGAGAACGATGAGTACGTCTTTCAGGCCTTGCGTGCGGGAGCATCTGGCTATATGCTCAAAGAAGCCGCCGACACCGAGCTCATCACAGCCATCCATGTCATCAAAAGCGGACAATTCTATCTCTCGCCCACCGCGCAGTCGGTCGTCGTCGGCGACTACCTCCAGCGCGTGCGCACAGGCGAAGAGCGTGATAGCTACAGCAGCCTGACCGAGCGCGAACGGGAGATCCTCAAGCTGGTAGCCGAAGGGCATACCAACAATCAGATCGCCGAACGCTTAATCATCAGCCCCAAGACCGTCGACACGCATCGCACACACGTGATGGATAAACTCAACCTGCATAGCCGAGCCGAACTTGTCAAATATGCCATGCGTCGCGGCCTACTGGAAGATTAATCATCTTCCTCAGGAGATGCAAACTGTTGCAACACCTCAACATTGGGGACGAAATAATAGGAGCCGCTGACGGCTGTGGTATAGAGCGTCAGGGCATCACGGATACCATCCTCCACGCCGGCCATACGATCAAGCATGCGAGACAGGCGATATTGTTCACAACTAAAGCCGATAAACATGGTCCCATGCTCGGTAGCTGTGCCAAAAGGAGTGTTGCGACGAAAGATATGCTTTTCTTCCCCATCGACGACCAGTACGGTACGCGTGATGTGCGCATGAGCGCCACGAACTTCCTCATCCAGCTCGATACTGGTAGCCTTGGTTCGTCCAATTACCTTCTCCTGCGCCTCAACCGTCAGGGACTCGAAAGCCGTCACATCGTGGGTCCACTTCTGCACCAGCACCACACTTCCACCAGCGCCCACAGCTCCATCGGGGATAAGCGCCACCTCGGGAGCGATCGAAAGGCGAGGATTCTCCGAGCCATCGATAAAGCCAGTCAGGTCGCGACTCTCTTTATACGTCCATCCAACCACTTCATCGGCCAGATGAGCGACCGGCGCAAGAGCCTGCATCGCTGCTCGCGTGACGTCAAAGACGGTGTGATAGGCATGGCCCGCCACCCATAACCACAGATCGTGCTGCGTGGCTGGCATAGTATAGCCATCAACACCACGCACTTCGTGATCAAAGTCGGACACTCCAACCGGCATCTCTGTGGGAGCCACGCGTTCCCATAGAGATGGCCTGAACCCGATCACAAGATTCACACCGCCAGTTGTCATCCCCGGCCCCTCCAGATCAGCAATCGTCTGAACCAGAGTCAGTGGATTACTGCCCGGCAGAAGATCAAATTCCAGATAGGCATGTGAATTGGTTCCGAGCGCAAAGATCCCACTTTGTGCCGCATGCATAAATAATTCCCCCCGTACGACATATGATCAGGCAGGCCAGCATGGCTCACCAAGATCCTGTTGTCTCGTATGATGAACTGGACATCGTACGCAAGCGTCCAATACTGTTAAGATAGGAACAAAAATCCTTTTGCTCCTGGCGTTAATGCTCACCGACGTAGCGGCGCGGCTCCGCCGTGCTGTCACTGGACGCACGACCACGTTGCCCATGGGGTTCCAATGCGAGACGCTCCCAGGCCGAATCAGACGAGTCACAGACAGCACGGCGGAGCCGCGCCGCTACGTCGGCTTGCTTGATCCTTTTGGGGGAGAGACCCCCTTATTTGAACGGTATTTGGACGCAAGCGTCCGACTTTACTGTTCTACGCTGATCTGAAGGACACGTACACCTTGCATATCGAGCCAATAACGTCCGCCTGTCTGCGCCACGCGGATCAATACATGGTCGCAGGAAGGACAGCGTAGCACGGTTCCCATGCCATGCTTATAAGCGGTCAGAGCACCAATCATATCGGTTGCACCACAGCCAATACATGTCGACTGGGCACGTGTCATATCAAATGGGAAGATCTCTTGCAGAATTCCTCCGCTCACGTTACCATCAAGTTTATTTTCCATCATGCTTCTCCTGTTGGTCCGAAGCGTTCGGTCCTGATGCGTCCCGCTTCATATCCTAACGTCACAAGGCTCGCGGATGCTGTTTCAACAAAGGGTGTAGGTCCACAGATGTATGCCAGAGGACGTTGTCCGAACGGCCAGGCGACCTCACGCAGTAGATCAGTATCGATACGGCGCTGATAACCCATCCAGTCAGGCGGCTGTGTCCGTGTCAGAGTATGCACCACTTCAAGCTGTGTACTACGCTTCACCAGTTGATCAAGCTCGGCGCGATAGATGATGTCCTCATAGGAGCGCGAGGAATAGAGGAGGCGTGTCGGGATATCACTCCTCACGGCGGCTCGATGACGGATCATCGCCATTAACGGCACAATCCCTGATCCACCCGCCACGAGCAGGAGAGGACCTCCCAGGGACGTATCCCAGACAAAATATCCGCCGATGGGACCGCGTAGCTCTATCTTATCGCCGACGCGTAGCTCATCGGCCAGATAAGGCGATACTTCTCCATCGTCGAGCCGCTCGACGGTGAGCATCAGATGCGGTTCATCCTCGGGAGCCGAGGCGATCGAATAGCTGCGCTCAACCTGATAGCCATCTTCGGCCGTCAGACGCACATCAACATGCTGACCCGCTTGATACCTCATCAAGTCAGGAACGGCCAGGGTCAGACTTTTCGTCCGAGGCGTCTCTGCGCGGATCGCAACCACCTCAGCAACCTGCCAGATTAGTCTCCCCAATAGCGTTCTTCCTTCCATGGATCACCGTGATTATTATAGCCAAGCGACTCCCAAAATCCCGGTTCATCACGAGAGACCAGGCGCAGACCTCTGATCCACTTCGCACTTTTCCAGAAATAGAGGTGAGGAACCAGAAAGCGCACCGGCCCACCATGTTCAGGAGCCAGAGGCTGTCCATCGTAAGTATCGACCACCCAGGCTTTCCCCCCAAGAACCTCCTCAACGGGAAGATTCGTGGTATAGCCACCATCGGAGAAAGCAACCAGATATTTAGCGTCATATTTGACCTGGCCCAGCAACGTATCAACGGAGACACCTTCCCACTGCGTATCCAACTTCGTCCACTTGGTCACACAATGGATATCGGTTTTGATCGGCTCGCGGGGCAAGGCATGAAACTCATCCCAACTCCAGCGCAACGGCTTCTCAACGTCGCCGGTAATTGAAAAATCCCACGTCGCCAGCGCAGGCCGGGGAGTCGGACCCGCAGAAAGAACCGGGAAGCCACGCTCAAGATACTGTCCGGGAGGGATTCTGCCGCTGACGTCACTCTGCTGACGATGCCCTCGGAAACCACGCGAGATGAAATTTTCACCCAATTCAGCACCTCCTGATCATGTCTATTTTTTCAACATTTTACCATAATCACGTTGACAAGAGCGAATTCGTCACAAACCAAACGTCGCGTCATGCCCGAGGGCACGACGCGACGTTTGGTGGCTGGATCGTAGCTTATAGCAGGCTATTTTTAGAGCAGGCCATCGCCCTCATCGAGACCGAGACCCTCATTATTTTCTTCGGCAAAATACTCATCGCTATAGAAGCCGACATCCTTACCCACATAGACGCTCACCAGGAAATCATCGCGGGGCATATCTGCTGAAAGGACCAGATCCTCATCGATTTGCTCAATCAGCTTCGTCAAGTCAGCCTCTTCCAGTTCACGCTCTAAAATCAGCGTTCCATGAACCGCCGTGGTTGTAAAGTGGATATCAACCGTCCCCAGACGATTATTACTCTGCAAGTTACTGCCCTGCATAATATAATAACCTTCCGAGTGTGGCGTACGAAAATGACGCTCGAAGTGAATATCATCCATCTGCTCTGTTAAATGTGCGTAGGAATTTGATTTCTTACGCGCTCCTTTCTCCAGATATCGAACATATATTATTTATTACACAGGTGGATACATAGCATCTATAACCAGCCTGCATCCACCTGATATAGCATTCAAATCTCACAAGTATGCATCACAGGAGTCAAGTTCACATTATATCATACCCGCCCGCCACAAGCCCATTCCCAGCCAGAGAGAATATTATTTAAAATGTAAAGACGTGCGTGCCGGAGCAAAGACCAGATTCTCCTCGTCCGAGAAGGTCACTTTGGGTGCCATCTGGGTCAGTGTATAAAGCTGATTATTGTGGACTGTGGCATAGATGGTGCCAATGTAGCCTGCTCCGCTGACCAGAAAGTCTCCATGGATCTGCTGCCAGCTACTGCCGGCAAAGCTGACGGTAGGACCAGCTTTGGCATCTGTCATGCCCAATTTGGTCGCTTGCGACTTGAGATAGTTGGTCTGATCGGTCTCTGAGCTCTGCGACTGCGTGATTTTTATCTGATCGGTACTGTTGCTATCGGACAACGTGAGCGATGTCGCATTCTGTGTTGCAGTCCAGCCAGCCGGATACATGATCGTCAGAGCGAGTGAGGTGCTGGTCGTCGTTTGCAAGGGATTTGTGTCGGGCGAAACGGCGAAAGGTTGCGCCAGGATAAGCCAGCTACCCACTGCTGCCGCCAGGACCACAACCACTGCGATGGCGCCGGCAATCCAGCCACGTCCTCGCCGACGCGAGGCCCGCAATGGTTTCGCGGTAGCCGCTTGCGTCTCAAAGTGACGTCCCGAGAGCGAGATGCCGGGCGTTTCCGGCACTGGCGCTCCATAACCTGGAGAGGAGATCGGCTGGCTCGGCGTGACTGGCGGCCGCGAGGCCGATGGCCGAGACTGCGAATAAGGTGGTCTGGATACGTTGATATTCATCGGCGCATCAGCGGCTACTGGTCCCGCCGCCGATGGTCGCTGTTCTTTGAGCTGGCTTGGCATCTGCGAGGTCGACAATTGATCAATCTCTTCTGCCTGTTGACGACTAACACGCTCCCGTTGCTCTCTCCGATCTCTGACAGATTGCTCAGCGGCAACTGAATCAGAGGAGATGATCGCGGTTGGTCGGTCTTCCACATCCGCGTCGCCACGCATATTTGATGTTGACATGGTTGCAGTGGGAAAGTCTTCAATCTGAACATCAGGGGCAGCCGTCGCGTTACTCGGACTGTGAGAAGTAACAGGCATGGTCGGAAGGTAGTCGACTTCGTCAACTGGCTGTGTCGCTTCCGGGTCCGATGGCCGGGGCAGGTCCTGTCCCTGAAGACCATGCCAGGGAGTCACATTGTCCGCCTTCTGTCCTGACGAACCATGCCACGGCGTCACATTACCCACATCGTTGCCGCCGGGCAGTCCTAGCCAGGGAGTCACATTGGGGTCTTGCGGCTGTGCAGGTCTAGCTGGTGGCTGCGCCGCTAGTTGCTCATGCCATCCAAGATTGGGACTCACGGGAGCCCGCTTGTTGATTGACGGTGGATCATTCTTCACTACTGGAGCAGCCGGAGATTTTGATGCTTGATCGGGAACCAACGTCCCACAGTGAGTACAAAACCGCGCATCCCCTCCTCGCGGTAATTCCTGTCCACAAAAAGCACAAACTGTTGCCACGGAGCATCTCCTACTATCTAGCTCTTAACAAATTCTACGTTCTATTTTTCATATGACTACTAGCCGAAAAGCAGCAAACAATCAAGCAATATAGATTCACATAATATATAGACACAATACCATAGACATAATAATGCATTTTCAATTCAGCTATCAAAAGATCAACAAAAGAATCAAAGTAAAAATACGTAGAATACACATTTCTCTACTAAGAATATCGCAACAGTAAAGGAAAATGTATCTACGTATCCAATTTGGCTAGCGCACGACCAATGAAAAGCGCTTATTTGAGTCTGAGAATCGCCTCGCGTTCGCTGGCAGTGGCAAAGACCTGCTGATTTTTGACCAACTCGACCAGCTTCTTGCGTCCCTTTGGGCTACCAATCATCAACACGCCGACCAACTTATTTTCGAGGAAGAAGAGGCGTCGATAGTTTTCATTGCCCTTTTCGCCCGGCTCGCGTAAGGCGATCGTTTCCATCTCTGGATTATTGGATTCAGCGCTGCCCACCACCGCGATATTGACATCAAACAGAGGACTCGTATAGGTAGGAACATCGACGTACGCCTGATGACCACCGGCCATATTAATCGCAGCGATCTGACCATGACCTTTGGCGTTATCCCAGGTACCCATCGTGTGATGAGACTTTGTCGTAGCATCATAGAAATTGGCGACATCGCCAGCGGCATAGACACCTGCGACATTGGTCTCCAGATACTCATTGACCACCACGCCACCATTGACTTCAATCGGCGAACCGGCCAGGATCTGTGTGTTCAACGTAATACCAAGTCCGACACCGATCATATCGGTCTGGATCTCGCGTCCCTTTACGGTTTTGACATAGCTCGGGACACCGTTGGAAGGCACCACCGACGCAATCTCATCGCCGTGAATCACCTCGACCCCAAACTTCTTCGCGATCGCATCCACCACCTCGCCGCCATCGGTATCCAGAGAATTACGCAGCCAGTACGGTCCGCGCATCATCCAGACAGTATCCAGCTTGCGCATCGCAAAGCCATCGCAAAGCTCGTAGGCGATGAAGCTTCCACCATACGCCAGAGCCGTGCGGGACTCCTGCATACGCTCAACCAGCGTCTTCGTATCGTCGAGGGTCACAAAGTTGTAAATATGTTTTGTATCACTTGCGCCGGGCACTTTGAGAGGATTGGCCCAGCCACCACTGGCAACCAATAAGGCATCGTAAGGAAACTCGCGTCCATCTTCCGTATGCACAACCTGCTCTTCAGTATTCACACGTGTCACTACTGTCTCGGTAATCAAGTGAATCGTCCGCTGTTCATGCCAGGCAAAATCACGGATCATCACCTTCTGCTCGACAATAACTCCTTGCAAAAAGCGCGGCAGCGAGACACGGTTGTATAGCGGATAGCGTTCATTTGTCAAAAGGTGAATGCTGCAATTCGGATCGTTCTTACGTAACGTCTCAGCTGCGGTCGTGCCAGCGACACCATTCCCAATGATCACATATCTTTTCTCATGAGTTGCCAAAAAAGTCTCTCCTTCTTTCACATTGTTGTGTGATACCCATACGCATTCAAAGATGCCATGCTCGTGTTTAGAACTGGGCTATAGCCCAGTTCTCATTTGAATGCAAGGAAATATAAAAAATCTTAGCACAGTCGACCAACAAATACCATAGTCGAGTATTCTATAGCTGCCACAATCCTTATGTCAAAAAAGATCGAGGCAGCACTAGAAAAGTGTCGAGTAGAGTAACCAGACATTCAAGCTGATCACGACAATGGCGATCAAGACATGAACAACTGTCAGCCAGCGTGTATTCACAAATTCGCCCAGCAGATCACGACGTCGCGACAGCACAATCAGTGAGACGATGGTGAACGGCAATTGTAAACTCAGCACGACCTGACTTGTCACTAAGACTTTAACGGAGGAGATATTCAACGAGATAACGATCAAGGCGGGAATAAGCGTGATCACACGCCAGAGCCACATCGGCACAGACTTGTTCAGGAAACCCTGCAAGACCACCTGTCCGGCCAGTGTCCCTGTGATCGTCGAAGAAAGACCAGCGGACAGCAGGCCAATCCCAAAGGCCAGACCGGCAAAGATGCCCAGGCTTGGAACGAGTGTCACATAAGCGGTCTGCAAATCCAGATCATCAGCCGAGATATGTCCGAAAAAGACGGCTCCGGCGACGACCAGCATGGCCGCATTGACAAAAAAGGCCACATTCAGCGCTGCAATCGTATCGATTTTAGAGAGGCGTAGCACTTTGCGCCGCTCAACGGGAGTGGCGTCTCTGGTCAGGCGTTTTGGGGCCAGATACGAATGCAGGAAGATGTTATGCGGCATAACGGTGGCTCCGAGAATGCCGACAGCGATCAGGATACTTCCACTCGATACCTGTGGGACAACTGTATGAAAACCAATGGCCCCCCAATTGGGGTCTAATAATGCCGTCTCATATACATAGGCCAATCCAATAATGGAGACGAAGCCCATGATGAGATATTCGATCTTACGCAGGCCAAAGCGACTCAAGGCCAGCAGGCCCATCACAATCGCGCCTGTGAGCAGTGCGCCCGGAAAAAGAGGAATTTTGAATAAGATGTTAAAACCCAGTGCCCCACCAAGGATCTCTGCCAGATCGGTTGCCATGATTGCAATAATAGAGGTTACTCCCAGAAAGTTTGCAATTGGGCGTGGAAATTGTTCGCGAATCAGATAAGCCAGATCTTTACCGGTCGCCACACCGAGTTTCGCAGCGGCAATCTGCAAAAAGATAGCGACGATATTGCTTACTAGAATCACCCATAGTAGTTGATAGCCGAAGCCAGCTCCGGCCGCCAGATTAGTTCCCCAATTGCCCGGGTCCATATAGCCCACACTCACCAGGAAACCCGGACCAAGAGCCCGCAGAATATCCTGGAGTCCTACCCCCCAGCGGTTCTCGCCTCCCCAGGAGCGCTTCCACCCGGATAAGAGTCGAATATGAATTGGAGCATCATATTCGACTTTATTTCGTGCTTTTGATAACAACGCCATCTTAGACCACCTCAAACTACTTGATAGCTGCTGTCCATCCCACAACACAGCACCGACATACAGAAAAAGTTTGATCAGGCTTCTTGTTATAAAGTCTGGTAAGTTATAAATATATCTATTTAACCAGCGACTCTTCTACCTTCGAGGCCGTCACAATGATATGTTCCGCCAACTCTTTACCCAGAATATGATCGCTCTGCAGCGGAGCCTCACCGACGCGCACGCTGATAGGACCACCGAAAGGAGCTCGTGAAATGATTTCGATATGAGATCCCGGATAGAGACCGAGTTGTCCCAGATAGCAGAGTTTTTCGGATTCCTGATCGCTGACACGCACGATATGTGCCGACTGACCCTCAGGCAAAAGAGAGAGCTGTATCCCTTCACGCGCAATCATCACGCCATCCTTGCTAGGAATGGGATCGCCATGCGGATCAACCGTAGGATATCCCAACAGCTGATCAAGCTTATCCTCAAACTCCTCAGAGATCACGTGCTCTAATTTATCCGCCTCGTCATGCACTTTATCCCAGCTATAGCCCAACTCACGAGCCAGATAGAGCTCAAGCAAACGATGATGGCGGATCACTTCCATCGCTTTCTGCTCTCCCAATGGCGTCAGGCGTACCCCATGATAGGGGACATGCTCGACCCAACCAGCCGCAGCAAAATCTTTAAACAGCGTCGTCGCAGTTGCATCGCTCACCCCGAGATGCTCACTCACCGCCGAAGTAGAAACCTTTTGTCCTCGTTCCTGCATCGAATAGATGAGCTTTAGGCCATCGCTAATACGCGGTGCAAGTTCCTGAATAGGCTTTTGCACTTTTTCTGCTCCTCCAAACTAATTTTTTAGCTCCCTAAAAAAATAGTACCATTACAATAAAATAAAGTCAAGTAGGACAGCAAAAATAAACGCTGTGAGCTGTTCCCGGCTCCCACAGTTTTTCATGCGTCAAAGCAAGCCTCCTAAAGCTGTCACGCATGTGATAAAGTAGATAGACAGCAAAATATCCATCCCGAGAAGGTATTTTGCTTGCATAGTTGTTATAGCATATAAGAAGAAATGTTGTGCATAGTATAATAAACAACGTCAGCGATGGTGACCTCCAGTAAGGTGACCAGGCTGGTTGCATATTCAGGTATAATTTTATTTGATATGGCGAGTATAGTTTCCCGGTGCAAAGGATGCGTAAGGTGAAAGATGAATTATTAGGCAAGCAGTTAGCGAGTTACCAGCTTGTACAGTTACTAGGGCAAGGAGCATTTGGCAGTGTCTACCTGGGCAAACACTTCCTTCTGACACAAAAACCGCCAGTTGCGATCAAGATCCTAAATACCGCGTTGAATTCACAAGAAGAGTTTGATCGCTTCTTTCAGGAGGCCGTGCTCCTCGATACCCTCTCCCACCCGCATATTCTCCCCATCCTCGATGCTAACCTATATGAAGGGTATCCTTACTTTATAGCAGAATATGCACAGGGAGGATCACTACAAGATCGGCTGGAACAGCTCAACGGCGAACCGATGCCGCTGGATGAGGCATTGCAGGTATTACAGCAGGCCGGGGACGGACTACAGCACGCACATGATCTCGATGTGGTCCACCGGGATCTCAAGCCAGCCAACATCCTCTTCGACGCCAATGGAGAAGCGATGCTCGCCGACTTCGGGATCGCGCTCCAGGTCCAGAGGACACGGCGCGTCGATGAGATTGGCACTCCCGCCTACATGTCGCCAGAACAATTCAAGGGCAAGATCAGCAAGAAAAGCGATCAGTATGCCCTGGGCTGCATCGCCTACGAACTTGTCACCGGACAGCAACTCTTTATCGCCGACGATCCTTATACTATTGGCTATAAGCACATCTATGAAATACCGGCCGAACCACATACGCTCAATCCAGGCATCCCGCCACTGATCGAAGGAGTCATCCTCAAAGCGCTCTCCAAAGAGCACAACGATCGCTACGACTCTGTGGCCGATTTCGTGCAGGCACTGCTGGATGCTGCCACCCAGGAAACGCAGAGCAAACGCTCATCCGCGCTCGACACACGCCGCACAGGAAAGCAAGTCGTCCCCAAAAAACCGAAAAAAGCTCCAGCACAGGAACAAAAGAATGAGGGCGAGAGCGCAGGCACCGAACGAAAAAGTGTTAGCGATGGTGAGCGTCCGATAACAGCTCCTATCGCAGGAGCGAAGCGCAACCCGGCGCGCATAGCGCAGCAATCGAGCAGGAACGTCACGACGCAATTTATTCCCACCTGGACCACTACATCGGGACTTGATCAAGTATATTATGCCGAACCAGTCGTGGAAAAAGGGATCATCTACGCAGGCACCTACAGCACCGCTCCCTGGACAGTCGCGAGCCACAAGCATCTACGAGCCCTGGACGCCTCCACAGGTGAGCATCTCTGGTCCTACAAGACAAACTTCGGCATCTACGACGCTCCCGTCGTCGCCTTCGGGACCGTCTACTTCTGCGCGGGACACGCCGACGACGGCGGCAAGATCTGGGCTCTGGACGCTGATACCGGCGAGGCATTCTGGTCTCTGGAAACCGATGAAGTGCTTGAAGCATCACCGATCATCAACAACGACATCGTCTATATCCACTCACAGCACGCCGTCTACGCGATCAACGCCGCCACCGGACAGCAATATTGGGACGTCACGCTCAAAGCCGAGCTCCAGGGCCGGCCCATGATCACTGACAACACCGTTTATATTGGCACCACCCGCGGCCATTGCTACTCCGTCGACGCCGATCATGGACAGAAACTCGCCACCTATACAGATGTCGGTCGCCTACACGCCATCTTCAAGCTCGACGAGAGCACCGTCTGCCTCTTCACGCAGGACAACCAGCTCTACGCCCTCGACATGCATACCGGAGAGACCTACTGGTCCATACGGATCGAGCCGGATATGACCACCGATGTCGAAATCGTCAACGGCATCGCCTACGTCAGCCTGGGAGGCACCATTGAAAACTCATCGGCGCGGACCACACTCTTCGCCCTCGATATCGTCTCCGGCGAGCAGCTGTGGATCACCTATCTCAGAAACGAGATCGATGCCGTCCCACTCATCAAAAACGATATCATCTATCTCATCACCAGAAATCAGGACCTCTATATGCTCGATACCCAACAGGGCAAACGCATCCATTCGCTCAGGATCGGACACGGGAAAATCAGCCGTCCCTGCGTCAGCAACGGCTGGCTCTATATCAGCAACAACGAGATCAACGCCTTTAAACTCTCGTAATACCCAAAAGTAGCGTCGGACGCTTGCGTACGATGTTCCAGCTGCTCGTATGATTCGCCTCAATTTCGGTGAAGTACGTTGGCGAGCATAATCGTGCGATTTACTGGAACATCGTACGCAAGCGTCCGACGCTACTTTTGTAACAATCTGACCAGGAAAGCTACCAAGCAGGTCCCCAGATACCAAATTCGTTGCTATCAAGGTCTGTCAACTGCGCCCATTTGCCCCAGGGTTCAGTGGTCAGTTCCTGGGTAAGCGTAACTCCACGAGCTTTGAGCGTTGCGCACGTCTCTTCTATATTGTCAGTGTGCAAAACAAAGCCAGTCATGCCGGTTTTATCACTGCCACTTTGTCCACGCAAGCCGAGCATGATATGGGTCTGAGTACCAGGAAGAGCAATTTCCAGCCAGCGCTCAGTTTCGCTCATAGGCTGATCGTCTACCTTTTCAAAACCAAGCTTGTTCACATAAAAGTCGAGGGCTTTGTCCTGATCGCTGACCCCTATCGTGATGGTACCGATTTTCGTAAACATGTTTCCTCTCTTCTTTCTCTTCATTGGAAGCCCCTGTTGGGAAGTCTGCCAACTGGATAAAGTATCCCCAATCGGCAGATTGAGTATATCCCAATCAAGTAAAAGAAAACTTCTCGAATCTTACTTTTTTCAGACGTGCAGAGACACTCTTCGTTCTGTCATCATACTGAGCTTGACCCATTTTAGACGGTTCGCCTGATCATCATCGCCGACACGATCGCGAGCCCCCCCATAAAAATCGCCAGCGCCAGGGCTGCCACGAACAGGCTTGAGACGGAAGTTAACAAGCCCGCAATTACCGTAGGCACGACGGCGCCGATGTAGGACGCAGCGTAGAAGCTCGACGTCACTTGCCCTCGTACATTATCCGGTGCGATACGCGTGACAATCGCGAGGCCGGAACGGAAGGCGAATCCAGCCCCAATCCCACCGACGATAGCTCCAACTACCAGTAGCGGCAACGAGGCAGCAACCACAGCGACCACGACACATCCAGCGGCAAGAGGCAGGGTCGCCACTCCGATGAGTCCCCCTCTGCGAGCCGGAAGAGAATGGGCAGCGAACTGCGCCACAGCGCTGGCGACGAACATAGCGGCGACTACCAGCCCAGCAATCAGGTGGCTGGTCTCGTGTACGCTGGAAACGAGGATGTTACCGGTGAGGGCGGTCAGGAATCCGAAGAATGCGAACGAGGCAAGGCCTGCGATGGCCGCACCAGCAAACGGAGTTCGGATACTGCCAGGCACACCGATACCGTGCTGGCGAATCCCGGCACGCCACCCGTCGCGTTTGGTCACAGTTTCGGGGAGAACGAGACAGAAAACGACAGGCAATAACAGCACCAGACCAGCTAAGTAAGGTACCTGAAGCGGACTGGGCGCAAACTCGGCAAGCACTCCCGAAAGCACCGTCCCGAACGCCTGACCTCCAACGTTGGCAACAAGCGCTATCACCACCGGAGATCCTGATCCGGGTCTCCGTACTCCGAGTTCGGCAATATAGGCGGTGGCGCATCCAGTGACCATACCGACAGCGATTCCGGAGACCAGTCGACTTGTGAACAACGCCAGTAGTGACGAAGGAGTAAGCAAAATCAGCGCACTTACTGACGCCAGGATCACCGCACCAACCAGCACAGATCGGCGGCCGATGTGATCAGAAAGCCGACCCAGAGTCAGTAGCGAAGTCAACGCTCCGCCAGCGTAGACCGCGAAGATGGCTGTGACCAGAGCCGCCGAGAACCCCAGTTGACGAGCATAGATCGCGTACAATGGTGTCGGTAGTACCGCTACCACCATAACCACAAAAAATAGATAGGCGACCAGAGCCGAGTCCAGACGAGGAGAGCGAGAATCTAAGATGTTTTTCATATCAATTTTCGTGTTTTACCACTGTATGATAATAATCGCATAGTTCAGTCAGCGGGCATTGGCTACAGCGAGGTCGTTCATAGACGCAGATCCGTTGGCCAAGCCGAAGCAGTCCTTTATGGAAATTGTAGATAGTCCTTGCATCATCAGGCAACAAGACTTGCAAAAGCATATGAGCATTTTCTGCCGTGACTTTCTTGCCAATCAGCCCAATCCGAATCGAGGTGCGATGAACGTGGACGTCAACGGGAAGGATGGGCATCTGACAGCTAAAAAGCAACACACACGCAGTGGTTTTAGGCCCGATCCCGTGAAAGCGGTTGAGCCAGGCGGCAGCCTCCTCGAGAGGAAGATCACGGAGGAAGTTGAGATCCAGGTTGCCACGCTCCTCGGTGATCTGGCGCATGATGGCCTGAATACGCGGCGCTTTGACTTCAGGAAAGTTGACGTTAGCAATAGCATCCTGTACCTCCATGGTTGGCGCGTCTCGTACCCCCTCCCATGATCCAAAGCGCTTCAAAAGGTTGGCGTAGCCTGCTGCTGTCTGCTCATCACGTGTTCGATGCGAGAGAAGGATATCAACCAGCATACTCATCGGGTCTTTTTGGGAAAAGGATGCTTCTCCGAACTGCTCCGTCAATCGTGTCATCACTCTGAGCGCTTTGGCTGAAAGGGCAATCATATCGGCAGACGGATAACCATAATCCGCAGGATTCCGAGCTCGCTGGGGCGGCTGTTTCACGATTCTTTCCTCTTCTCTTGTGGCAAGCCATTTGTAGTGTACACGAATTGCCTTCAAAAACTGTTTCAACACATCTGCGTTGCCATGGAAGCGAAGACATCTTTCCGCCCCGCCAGATTATCCATTCTTGCACCATGCTGGATAAACAGGTATAATATAGCTCATCGATGCAAACGAGCATAACTTGTGTTTGTGGATAAAGGTATGGAAACGCTCATGGATGCCAATATTCTCCCCTTAATCTATATTGCCTCAGCCTCTCAAGATGAGAATCTACGCAAAGCATTAGAAACACACCTTGTTGCGTTAAAGAAACAACATCGTATCCGTCTCTGGCATCATCAACAGATTCCTCCAGGAGGAGATATACAGAAGATAAAAGAGACGAAGCTTGCCGAGGCATCCATTATCCTGCTATTGATGAGTGCCGACTTTATCAGTGAGTGTTACGAGGAAATGGAATTTGCCATCTCGTCTTGTCCATCGGCAATCATCATACCAATCTTATTACGCGGCGTGAACCTTCAGGATACACCGATTGAGCGGCTCCAATGCCTTCCACGCAGTGGCCCGCCTATCGATAAATGCAGAAATCGTGATGAAGCATTTCAAGAAATTTTAGGTGCAATTCGTGATATTCTTTCAGCTCAATCCTCACCTCACACAAAACAGAGAGGAGAGAGAGAACAAAGACTACAAGCCTTATTGATCGATCATCGCGGCTTTATGCAGGATCGTCTGGCCAGTTTCGTAGGACGCCAGCGCGAGTTCGCCGAGATCCAGCAACGCATCCATGACACAATGCAAACCGGGGGATATGTCACTATCACCGGACAGGCCGGACAGGGCAAGAGTAGTATGATTGCGAAACTGGTTGAGATGGCTGGTCAAGAGAGTGAAAATATAGCCTTCCATTTTATTCCGCTCAATCCCGGCCCCGATCATCAAGTCGGACTGCTGCGCAACCTCATGGCACGCCTCATCCTCAAGTACGATCTCTCTGATCTGTATGTAGCAAGTGATAGCCGCGCTGCTCTGCGCGACTATTTTCCCAAGGTGTTACACGACATCGCTGCACTGGAAAAGCACGAGGTCAT
Organism: Dictyobacter sp. Z7_2; assembly: GCF_057551105.1. Lineage (NCBI taxonomy): Bacteria > Bacillati > Chloroflexota > Ktedonobacteria > Ktedonobacterales > Dictyobacteraceae > Dictyobacter > Dictyobacter sp. Z7_2. The sequence continues at coordinate 4,006,416 of NZ_BAAJPE010000002.1, read as the reverse complement.
TTTTATCGATGGCTTAGATCAACTTGAAGAAGACTTGAATGGCTATCGGGACCTGAGTTTCTTACCCAATAATCCTCCCCCTGGCATCGTTTTTGTGCTTGGCACCCGTCCTGATGATACGCTACACCCACTTGAACTGCTCAAGCCGTTTGAGAAATATAAGCTCCCGAATCTGAGCCGCGAAGATTTTGGTCTCATCCTCGCACATCGGAATGTACAACTAGAAAGAACGCTGGCGGATCAATTCTATTCCACCATGGAGCAAAATGCACTCTTTCTGGATCTCGTGGCAAGAGAACTAAGCGAGGTAGGAGCACTTCCAGCCAACGAGTTAATTGCTCGTCTTGCTCATAATCCCAACAATCTTTTCTCGCTTTCCATCGCTCGTTTCAAGCGGCAACGGTTAGAATGGCGAGAAGTGCTCAAACCTTTGCTCGGATTATTGTTAGCCGCACGTGAGCCACTGGGACTACGCACGCTCCGATCCATCTTGCTAATCGACGATGAACGACTACGCGATGGGATACAACGCTTAGGAGGTTTGCTCACAGATACAGGATCGCGCCGTTATACGTTATTCCACCTCAAATTACGCGATTATCTCAGACAAGATGAGCACAATCCACACCAGGAATATGTGTTTGCCGCAGATGAAGAAGAAGGTTGGCATGCTGAACTTGCGACATGGTGTGAGCAGGAGGGACTGAGTTCTATCTGGGAAAATACTCATGAAGTCAACGAGCAAGAACGACGGCTTTATGCTAGAAAGCATACGATTGCCCACTGGTATTTTGCTCATGAGTGGGATCGTATGTTTGCGATTCTGGATGAAGGAAGTTATGGCAAAGCGAAAGAACGTTATGATGTAAGTGCCCGCTCATACATTGAAGATCTTGATTATGGCCGTCGTGCTTCCATATGGCATGGTTGGAAATGGAACCTGGAAGAAGCATTGCAGCATCTCCCACGGTTGTGGTGCTATACCTTGCTTCGCTGTAGCTTAAGAAGTCAAGCTGATAACTATCCTGATGCCTTGTTTCGGCTCCTCCTCCTGAAAGGACGAGAACAAGAAGTGCTCGGACACGCAGAGTTATTGACCAATCCAGGAAGGAAGGCAATAGTCTTTCTTATGATCGCTGAGTATCTCTCAACACAACCAGATCGTCAAAGCGAAAGCCAGCAGTTCTTTCTGAGAATGTTTGAATTAGCTCGATCTTTCGCGGAGAATAATCAGCAAGCTTGGGCATTAATTTCTTTAACACATGCTCTCTCACAAGCCCAACGATGGGAATTGGCTGAAGTCATCGCTCGTTCCATCTCCAAGAGTGATGAGCAATCCTGGGCATTGAGAGCTTTAGCTGAAGCTCTCTCACAAGCTCAACTTTGGGATCAAGCTGAACCTATATGGAAACTGGCTGAAGAGATTGCTCATTCAATTCCATGGAGCAATGAACAAGCCACTGCATTAAATTCTTTAACACAAGCTCTCGCACAAGCTCAACTCTGGGATCAAGCTGAAGCCACCGCCCGTTCCATCTCCGATAATTATCAGCGAACCAGGGCATTAAATTCTTTAGCAGCTGCATTGGCACAAGCTCAACTCTGGGATCAAGCTAAACCTGTATGGGAGTTGGCTGAAGCTATCGCTCGTTCCATTCCCGAGAGCGATGAGCAAGTCAGTGCATTAAGTTCTTTAGCAGCAGCCTTGACACAAGCTCAACTCTGGGATCAAGCTAAACCTGTATGGGAGTTGGCTAAAGCTATCGCTCACTCCATCTCCGATAGCAATGAACAAGCCACTGCATTAAATTCTTTAACACAAGCTCTCGCACAAGCTCAACTCTGGGATCAAGCTGAAGCCACCGCTCGTTCCATCTCTCCTGAAAGCGATAAGCAAGCCAGGGCATTGAAAGCTTTAGCTGAAGCTCTCTCACAAGCTCAACTCTGGGAACAGGCTGAAAACATTGCTCGTTCCATCCCTCCTGAAAGCGATGAGCAATCCAAGGCATTGAATGCTTTAGCTGAAGCTCTCTCACAAGCTCAACTCTGGGAACAGGCTGAAAACATCGCTCGTTCCATCTCCGATAGCTATCAGCAAGTAAGCGCATTGAGTGAACTGGGAATAGCTATTATTGAAAAAAAGCAATATATAAATATCGAGAGTCTATGTACCACTGCTGAAACCATAATTCGTTCCATCTCCGATAGCTACCAGCAAGCCTGGGTATTAAGTACATTAGCACAGAACCTCACGCAAGCTCAACTCTGGAAACAAGCTGAACCTGTATGGGAGTTGGCCGAAGCCTTCACGCGTTCCATCTCCGATAGCTATCAACAAGCCAGGGCATTGAGCTCTTTAACACAAGCTCTCGCACAAGCTCAACTCTGGGATCAATCTGAAAACATCGCTCGTTCCATCTCCGATAGCTATCAACAAGCCAGGGCATTGAATTCTTTAACACAAGCTCTCGCGCAAGCTCAACTCTGGGATCAATCTGAAAACATCGCCCGTTCCATCCCTGATAGCGATGAGCGAGCCAAGGCATTGAATTCTTTAACACAAGCTCTCGCGCAAGCTCAACTCTGGGATCAATCTGAAAACATCGCTCGTTCCATCTCCGATAGCTATCAACAAGCCAGGGCATTGAATTCTTTAACACAAGCTCTCGTACAAGTTCAACTTTGGGATCAAGCTGAAAACATCGCTCGTTCCATCTCCGATAGCAATGAGCAAGCCAGAACATTAATTGCTTTAACACAAGCTCTCGCGCAAGCTCAACTCTGGGATCAATCTGAAAACATCGCTCGTTCCATCTCCGATAGCTATCAACAAGCCAGGGCATTAAGTTCCTTGGCAGCAATATTGATACAAGCTCAACTCTGGAAACAGGCTGAACCTATATGGGAGTTGGCTGAAGCCATCGCTCGTTCCATCTCCGATAGTTATCAGCAAGCCTGGGCATTAATTACATTAGCACAGAACCTCGCGCAAGCTCAACTCTGGAAACAGGCTGAACCTATATGGGAGTTGGCTGAAGCCATCGCTCGTTCCATCTCCGATAGTTATCAGCAAGCCTGGGCATTAATTGCTTTAACACAAGCTCTCGCACAAGCTCAACTCTGGGATCAAGCTGAAAACATCGCTCATTCCATTCCTGAGAGATTTCAGCAAGCTAATGCATTAATTGCTTTAACACAAGCTCTTGCACAAGCTCAACAATGGAAACAGGCTGAGGCCATCACTCGTTCCATCCCAGAGAGCATTCAGCAAGACTGGGCATTGAAGGATTTGGTACACTCCCTCGCACAAGCTCAACTCTGGGATCGAGCTGAAAACATCGCTCGTTCCATCTCCGATAGCTATCAACAAGTCAATACGCTCAATTATCTGATAGATCTCCTTTTCAAACAAGGAGAGTACGAACGAGGATATGCGCTCATAGAGCGGTCATGGTTACAGGCAGAGACAAGAACGTTTGCACTCGACATTTTTTCTTCAGTGGTAAGAGGACTTGTTCCACTAAAGCCTGACATAGGAATGATCCTCTACCAGGAGTTTCAGTGGGTCGATGAATTTCTTAGTGGGAAGAAATAAAGCACTGCTGCGACTAGGGCAGAGAGTCTGTATCTACGAGCGTCCTCTCTGCCACAGGTGCGCGATCACTGATCTATGCGATTACGACAAAACGGTAGTAAAGCCAGCATCGCGTCGATAAAAAGAGTAGCGCCTACTCGAACGCCTGTCCCCAGCGCTCGCGATGAGCGATCTGGCCTAACGGTTTCCGCTTTTTTGCTCCCTTGCCGATGTTCGCAACGGGATAGCCAAAGGGTAAGATAGCTAAAATATCGATCTCGTCGGGGATGCCCAGCAGAGAGCGAACCTGGCCGAGATTATCAAAGCCGACCCAGTTCGAGCCGATCCCCTGCTCCCAGGCCGTCAAGATCATCGACTGAATAGCTCGGCTGGCATCCGAGACTCCATAAGGGCTTTTCTCCAGCCCTATGACGATCGCCACGGGAGCTTGCGCGATGTATGGTCCTGAACGTGCCAGAGAACCCAGTTGATGTAACGTCTCCTTCTCCTGTACCACAACAAAATGCCACGGCTGACCGTTCATACTGCTCGCGGACAGATGTCCCGCTTCAACAATCTGATGCACAAGGTCTTCTGGAATCGGTTTATCCTGAAATTGACGCACGGCCAGCACGGTGCGAACAGCCTCGAAGACTTCCATGGTAAAGCACTCCTTCTCAAGTTCACAAATAGACAAGCAAAAATTTCATACTCAATAGCTTCTATCAAGTATCTGATTCAAACGCTCAAGATACAATAAAATCACACAAACATCTCTAGTATATAATTACCAGGAGCAATTCAACACGATTTTTTGCATAATAACAGATGGTCGCGCTATCTCTATAGCACGACCATCTGTTACCTGATGTTAGAGGGGACGACTGATGATTGGCTTGAGAGCCGGATACAGTGCTTTGTAGACTTCGTATGCTTGCTCATAAGCTGGAGCCAGCTCTTTATTGGGAGCGGTCCGCGAAACGATCTTGACGGTTTTGGCACAGGCTTCCTGGACAGATGAGTAGACGCCTCCAGCGACACCGGCAAGCAGAGCCGCTCCAAAAGCAGGTCCTTCGCTGGCATTGGTGATCACCAGTTCAACGCCCAGCACGTCGGCAATGATCTGCCGCCAGAGTGGACTCTTGGCTCCGCCGCCAGTTGCACGTACCTGATCCAATTGGAGTCCTTGCTCCTGGATGATTGAGTAGCAATCCTTGAGGCTAAACGCGACACCTTCCAGCACGGAGCGCACCAGATGGCGTCGATCGTGACTGGCTGTCAGACCGATCCAGCCGCCGCGAGCATAGGCATCCAGATGGGGCGTGCGCTCGCCCTGCATATATGGCAAGAAGATCAATCCTTCGCTGCCAGCCGGGACACTTTCAGCCTCTCTTGAGAGCAGTTCATAAGCATCCAGGCCGGTCCAGCGCTCCAGAGCACGTTCGGGCAAGCCGATATTATCGCGTACCCAATGCAGAGAGAGTCCAGCACCTTGTGTGACGCCCATCAGATACCAGGCATCAGGGACGGCATGATTAAATGTGTGCACGCGTGGCACGGGTCCAGAGACGTCAACCTGGGGAGTGTTCGAATGTGCAAGGACAATCCCGCTGGTGCCGATCGAGAGCAAAGCCAGTCCGGGCTCTACAACACCATTGCCGACCGCACCGCAGGCATTATCAGCTCCGCCGCCGGCCACGGGCGTGCCCTGATGAAGTCCGGTCAATTCAGCAACCTCAGCGGTGATCGAGCCACTGGCCGCATCGGCTGGCACAACGGGAGGCAATAACGATGGATCAAGTTCGAGCGCCGTGAGCACTTCCTGCGACCAGGTACCATGCTTGACGTCAAGCAGGACTGTTCCGGCAGCATCCGAGATCTCCATCGCCAGGACGCCGGTCAGACGATAGCGAATATAATCCTTTGGCAGCAGCATCGTTTTGGCGCGAGCAAATATCTCCGGCTCATTATCGCGTATCCAGAGCAATTTGGGAGCGGAGAAGCCGGTCAGCGCGGGATTGCTGACGTATTCGATCAACTTGCTGGCCCCAACTTTTTCAGTAATCCAGCGACACTGCTCGTCGCTGCGCTGATCCGCCCAGATAATGCAGGGACGCAAAACCTGCTGATCGCTATCCAGCAGGACCACGCCATGCATCTGACCAGACAGGCCAACTCCACGGACATCCTCGGCGGAAGCCCCCTGCTGAGCGGCGGCGGTGAGACAGGATCGGATCGCCGAAATAGTCGCCTGCCACCAGTCAGATGGCAACTGCTCAGCCCATCCTGGATGAGGATGATATAACTCATAATCAACGAAAGCATCAGAGACGACATGCCCATCATCAGCAGCGAAAAGAGCCGCCTTGACTCCCGTCGTACCGAGATCAATACCTAGAAGAGTTTGCATTATGTACTTGCTCCTTTACAATAAAAAGCATCCTCAGACAGCAACATATATGCAGGTGCATAAATTGGCAATGTTCATCCTCTCCCACAAAAGAAAGGATCATATCTAGCTTGATTGTACGCCAAAATCTATCTGATTGCACAACTCCACTGAGCACAAATCCATCACAGCTATCAATAGGTCTGCTCTTCTGTCTTGAGCGACTGCGTGCTTTCGCGCTTGCCCATGGGATGAGCGGATGTCGCAGCTAATAATTCAGGCGCAGGCTCTCTACTCATCGACCTGACAGAACGAAGTAGCCAGAGACCGCTGATCTGTCCCAGCAGGACAGCAATCACGCCTCCAGCCAGGCTACAAACCAGATAGAGTAAGGCCAGAAATATCTCCTGTGTGGAGAACAGCGTGACATCACCTAGAGCCAGACTGCTAAACGTCGTATAAGCCCCCAAAAAGCCAACGGTGAGTAGCAGGCGACGTGTGGGACCTATAAGGAAAGCCGCCTCGGCCAGTACCGTCAGGAACGCCAGCGCAAAGGCTCCGGTCACATTGATCAGCAAGATATCATAGGGCCAGCCATTGCCCAGCGTCCCCTGAATGGCACGGCTCAAGAGATAGCGCGTGATCGTGCCCAGGAAGCCACCACAGAAGACAGCTAGCAAGCGTCTCCAATGAAAATGCTCTTTTGACATCACAGCCACCATCCTAACGCAATGCCAAGACTGGTCGCCAGCAGACCAAAGAGCACATTTTCACTGAAATACAGCACGCTCATGCGTAGACTACCACCCCGAGCGAGCTGCACCCCTTCCCAGGACATCGTGCTAAAGGTCGTGTAACCGCCAAGGAAGCCAGTAGCAAGTACCAGCTGTACAGCCGGGCTCACGATATGATGAGCGGTGAGTCCAAAGAGCAAACCGATAAAAAAGGAACCACTGACATTAATCACCAACGTGCCAAGGGGAAAAGTCGATCCGACCCGGCTGGCAATCAAGTGGCCCAGCAAATAGCGAGCGATCGCGCCGAGAGCGCCGGCCAGCCCAATAAGGCTCAGTTGTAATAAGAACGCAATAGACATAAGCAGTATGTCACCTCTTTAATCCACACTACATGCACAAAAAAGCTCCTGGCAATGTCGTCTTACGAGACATTGTCAGGAGCTATTAGCGACTTTGCGGTTCAGTCAAAATTATTATTTGACCTGGCGAGCTCCATCACCATCAAATGCGAAAAGATATTATCTATACTATACCATATCAGCTCGCCCTGTGTACTATCCTGATCTCATCCATTAATCCTCGACTTATCAAATACCATATGATCTCCAAATACCGCAAATCTTTACAACATTCTTATGAGATCTCTGCTGCTTTATGGTAAAGTGTATGTAGCTGCTTCAATAAAATCATTTAAACACGTATAGTCTCTATTTTTCTCTATGTAGTCACTCTGCCTTCAAAAACGAGGAGAGCAGAGCTAACGTTAATCAGAAGTTGCATTCCATATCGCCGATGAATCATGAAAGAGGACAGATAAGGGAGTTGAGGAGGGATATTATGGAGAGTCGGGGGAACCATGTCTATAATCTGAAACTTGATATGCTCCTGGCGGTGCTCGGCGCAAATCGTCAAACATGCGAACTGTGGGCCGAGGTATCAGCCACCACACTTGGGGCTGCACGCAAAGCCAAAGGCATCAGCGGGACCAGCACAGCCTGCACCATTGAACTCTCGATCATCCAGGGGCGTATCCGTTCTTGCGCGATCGTGGGACGACAGGGGCAGATGCAACTCCAGGGGCAGGCTGCACTTGAGCTCTGTGCGCTCTGTGGAGAGCTCTCATGGATCGTGCGTCCTGATCCCAAACACTCACTGGCACTTTCTCAGTATTCTCCAAATCATGATAGTCGTAAGCAGGAAGCTCAAAGCCACATACGCAGTACTCCTGCACCATTTTATGTCACACGCTACCTGGATTGTGCGGAGGAACAGTTCAACGCGCTTCCGCGCAGAGATCGGCAGGTATGGATGATTCTCGGGAATGGTCCACGAGCGGTCGATGAGCTCTGTCATATGCTTCATCTCTCCTATGAACAACTCATCCCAATCCTCAACAAGCTTGCCGCCTTACATGTCGTACGTTATCTACGCGATGAGTAGTTACTTTGCTCTGCTTTTGAAACATTTTTGAAAGGATTCGTGATGCCAAATTTACCCTTTTCACAAGAGGAGGCCATTTTCCCTCTCCTATCCCGGCTCAATGAGACATTCCCTGATCCCTTTGTCTTTTCGTTGCAGGGCGGCCTGATGGTAATCTCTGCGGTGAAAGCGGCGCTCGAACTTGATCTTATCAATCATATCCAGCCAGATCAACCCAAAGAACTGGCTCGCCTGGCGGAGGAGATAGATGCTCATGAGCCCTCACTCTATCTCCTCCTACGTGCGCTGGCAAGCATCGGCATATTCAGCGAAGTCGATGAAAATACGCATGCCTTTGTCCATACAGAACGTTCGCTACGACTGATGTCAGATGCAGATCTGGTGCGCTTAGCGACGGCAAGTTATCAATGGCGAGCCTGGCAACATATGAGCCATACGATTCGGACAGGAGAATCCGCCATTGCCGGACTGTATGGCGAGGGTGAGAACATCTGGACACTGCTCCAGCGCGCACCAGAAGAGAGTCGAACATTTCAACGCGGATTAACTGTCGCCTCCCAGCTCGTACTCCCAGCGGTACTTGCAACCTACGATTTTGCTGAGGTGCGGCATCTGGTGGACGTGGGAGGAGGACACGGCAAACTCGCCGTACAGGTATTACAAAAGTATCCCGGACTGACAGCAACGCTTTTTGATCGCCCAGCCATCATTGAACAGGTAGAGCAAGGACCAGCCAAAGAGGTTCCACCGGAGATCGCTCCCCGCTATCAACGCCAAAGTGGAGACTTCTTTGATCAGATTCCAGTCCAGGCCGATTGCTATGTGCTCAAAAATGTCCTGATGGACTGGCCCGATTCAGAATATCTACAAATTATTGCCAATTGTAAGCGAGCCATGGATACCCCATCTGGACGCATCCTGGTCATTGAACCAATCATCAGCGAAGAAGCTGCCTTCACCAAATTTTTTACGCTTCAGATGGCGATCATGATGGGAGGGGCACATCATCGGACGTTAGAGGAGCATCAAGCGCTCTTCGCGACAATCGGATTTGACTTGACGCATGCTATCCCATTGGGGTTAGAGCAACTAGCACTTGAGTTTCGACGAGCGGTGTCGCAGGTAGAAGGGAAGGATTAGTATTATGCGCAACCAGGGAAGACCAGAAGCAACAGTTCATATACAAGAATTTCAGGGACAACAGGATACATTTTTGGAGCGACCTAAATCCTCATCAACTTTTTTGTCGACAGATGAAGATATTAATCACCCCTGGCGCGCCATGTGGTATCGCCTGGCGGCGTATCCTTTGCCGACGGATCGACTCGCAAACTTTCAAGATCGAGAAAAATCCCGCCGCAGTCGCATGGCCAGCATCATCCTCGTGGCGCAACTCGTGCTGATCGAGCTTCCTGTCGTACCAGTGGTGCTGGCAGGCTCAAACGGAAGCATCGTGATAGGGCCACTATTGATTTGTATCTTATCCCTGTTTCTCGCATTCTTCTGTAATCGCCGTGGGAACCTGAACATTGCGGGTCTTCTGATGGTTGCATCGATAGAAGCCACCGTCATCCTAAAAGTCGTCACTGTGACGGGAGGCATCAACGTCTTCACGCTCCCCATGCTTGATATCCTCGTGCAACCGATCTTGATCGCTGTGGCCTTGCTTCCAGCCTGGAGCGCTTTCGCTGTCGGTGGCTTCAATATTGTTGTGATTATAGCGCTCATGGCCTTTGCTCCACACGCACCAGATCTGGTCGCGGTCCTCAATTCACCCGCCGATGTTGGCGATGTCTATGCACGACCCATTATGCTACAAGTCATCACAGCATTCTTCAGCGCGCTCCTTGTCTCCAGCTTGCTGCAAGCCACAAAGCGCGAAAATCAAGCGGAGCAGGTCGTGGCGCTCAATTTGATGCTGGCAGAAAGTCGAGCGGAGGCAGACAAGCGCCAGGAAGAGTTCGAGTCGGGAATACAGGCCATCAGCCAGGCCATTCAAAGCGTGTCCAACAGTCACTATGACACACGCGTACGTCTCTCATCCACGCACGAACTCTGGACCGTCGCAGAACAGCTCAATCGGCTCTTTGACCGTTATCGTAACGCCTGCGCCTCCGAAGCCACGCTAGAGGTAACAGCACAAGCCGTCAATGAACTTGTCCTGGAAATGCGCAAGGCACAAAGGGAAAAGCGTCTGATGAAGATCCCGCCGCGCCGTAATACACCTCTCGATGCCTTGCTGCACGCTCTGCATACAGCAAGGTAAATGAAGATATCGTGTGTGACGATCGCAATAGTAATTATCTGAGCGATTGTGATCATCACACACGATGAGTGAAGCGGGTTGACAAAACATACTTTGTGATGTTTTCGAGCGAGAGCGTTCTAAATGCCTCTCGGATTGTGGCTAAGCCATGCCACTTAAGCGCCAGCGAATTTGATCGGCGTTACGCGTCAAGCGCTTGAAGATGTTGTGTCGCAAACGGTATATTTCCTGGACGTCTTGAAACTCTTTTGGGCAGAAAGAGATGATCTCTCGCGCTTTGAGTCCACAGTGGAAATGCAGATAGGCGAGGCGGATCTCACGTTCATTGCTGAGCAACGAGCGGACAATGTGCCACAATTCTTCGCTATCATCTTGTTCTTCGGCAGCCATCTCTCCGATCTCCATTGCATCGTTAGCATCAGGCAGGGATATCTCATTGGGATGGGTGTAAATACGTAACGTATCCATGATGGCACCATTGAGGCTGGCGCGTAAATAATTCAGAGCAGCGGCCAGTGTAACAAAGTGGAGTTCTGAATTATTGATACTTGCCTGCCAGAGTCGCGTAAAGGCTTGTGCGACATAGTTCTCTTCGGTATCAAGAGCGTAGGCACGCTCACGTTTGGTATGACGACGCATCCAGCTGAAGACCAATCCCCCGAAACACTGCTGTAATACGTCCCAGGCTTGCTCATCTTGCAATTTCATAGCTCGACGAAAAATTTCGAGCGCATAACAATCATCCCCAACCTCACCGCGACAATATTTCTGCATTTCTTCTTTACAATATGCGGCTAGCTCCGTCAGATGCATATAATTCACATGCAGTGGAGTGGATAGTAGCGACAAGGACATCATTGGACCAGCCGTAACTGTTGCATATTCTACTGACACACATACACCTCAATTAATATTTCTTGTACAAATCTAAAAATTGGCATCTATAAATGATACTAAGGATTCACATACCACGACCACGTATTAATTATTCATGCATCTTCATTGTACAGGCTGATCGTTACGGAAACGTTACGGAAAAAGAAAAATTCCACAAAAAAATCAGAGGCATAGCGATCTGACGCATCCTCTGATTTTTTACGCTACTCTATTGAGCGGGATTTTTCTGATCATATGTATCGCGCAAGCTGCCCATCTGTTCTTGCGATGACCAGGCGGTTCCCTCGTCGCGACCGGGTGTCTGAGCGGAGGCCCCAGGCTTATTGATGGCATGTCGCACCCCGCTATGTGCAGGATCATAACCCTCACGCTCCTCGCCTTGAGGAGCGGCATAATCCTCACCCTCAGTCTCGGCATAGCCGTCGACGAGCCCCTCACGATCCTTTTGTCCGGGCACAGTCCTGGTTGGCTTGCCTTGCGTCTGCCTCTGCTGTATTCTTTCAGGAGTTGTACCTTCAGCGATTGCCTGAGCATTCAAAGCCTTACGCTCATCATCACTCATACGTGTCGGCTCTTGATGATTATCCATATTCAGTGCTCCATTCTTATCTAAATGCGGGTGTAATTCACTTGACCAGTGTCGAGCGAAGCGTGCGACGCTACGAGGTCTTCGTTTCCCTTGACCCCTTTTCAGGGCGATAAGTACTACAACTCTCACGTATGAGAGCGGGGCAGAAGTTTCAATCCAGCATGCGCAGAGCTTCCAGCATTGAGGTTTTGCGCTCTATAAATACGCCATTGGCGAGATGTATGATAGACACGCCAGATCTAACTACATGGCTCAGTTTTATTTCCGCTTTAAGGAAGCGGCAAAAGAATAGTTGAGTAGAAATACAAAAAAGATTTTAAAGGAATTGCCCGTGGAACTAGCTATCACAGCCGATCAAATAACATCATTAGCACCAGATGCCAGTGCGGCAAGTGCTGGTAGAAAGCTCTCCGCGCAAAAAAACTGGAAGAACGTAGGATACAATACCCAGGCGCTCTGGGGAGAGTGTCAGGGAAGTGCACTCTATCAAGTACGGATCGAACTTGCCACACTCACAGCGCAATGCAATTGTCCCAGCCGTAAATTGCCCTGCAAACATAGCCTGGGACTCTTGCTCCTGAGCGTCAACACGCCCACGGCCGTCATCGAAGGTGAGCCACCTGAATGGGTGGTAAGCTGGCTAGCCAAGCGTGCTGCCAATCAAAAGCGCAAGGAGACTATCGCAGCCAAGCCGGCAGAGCCAAAGTCGGCCGAAAATACACAGAAAAGCAAGGAGAAGCGTCAAGCCAAAGTCAAACAAGGCATTGAACAGCTTGATCTCTGGCTCAATGACCTGATACGCAACGGCCTGGGCAGTTTGGAGTCACAATCGACTTCAATCTGGGAGCAGCAAGCGGCTCAAATGGTCGATGCGCAAGCCACAGGCCTCGCGGCCAGCATTCGTAGTATGGCAGCCACGCCACACTCATCGCAGGCATGGTCCGAGAAACTGCTGGGACAACTGGGAAAGTTAGCGCTGCTGACGGAAGCCTATCAGCACATTGAGCGTGCTCCAGAACCGCTACAGGAGGACATTCAGCAAATGGTAGGCTGGACCCGCAAAGAACCTGAAGTCATGGAACACGGAACACATGTAACTGATGACTGGCTTTTCCTTGGACAGCATTCTGAGCATGCCGAACGTTCTGAAACAAAATATAACTGGCTTCAGGGCATTACCACAGGAAAAACGGCATTGATACTCCAATTTTCCTTTGCCGGCAGTCCATTTAACGCAAACTATCCGGTTGGCATCAGACAAAGAGCCGAGCTTGCTTACTGGCCCGGAGCTGATCCACAACGCGCACTGGTGGTGCAACAAGTGGGAGAGATTACTCCTATTCAAGCTTCCTTACCCGGTGTGGCAACGTTCGACGCTTTTTTCGAGCAAGTTGCCCAACAACTCTCTAATCAGCCGTGGCGCGAACGCTTTCTATGCATTCTATCCTCCGCTCTACTACTCTACGAACCGTCACAACAACGCTGGTCGCTACGCGATCAAGCCGGACGCGCACTCCCGCTCACTCCATCATACGAGTATTGGAGATTACTTGCGCCCGCTGGAGGGTATCCGGTCGACTTTGTCGGCGAATGGAATGGTGAGACGCTCTTACCACTGGGTATCCTGGCTGATCAGACGTATCACCGCCCGTAAAAACCTTTGTAGAAAGATGGACTTGAGTTTATGGATGAATTTCTTACTGCCGCCGTGGTGGGGACAGCTCATTATAAAACCACCTTACCGGTCACGCAGAGCGCAGTAGATACGCTCACCGGACAAAGCACGTCGGAACAAAAAGAACGCGCATTCTTACTGGCTGCCGGAGCGCGAGCCATTTATCAACAGGCCGGCAAGAGAGCATTAGAAGCTCCGGAGCCACCAGCACCAGCCGCTCCTGAAACGCTCCCAGCCTGCTCGGAACGGATAGCGTATTCTCTCTGGGATCTTCTCACAAAAGCGAGCCATACAGCATTACCCGAAGAAGCCTTACAGCGGCTTCAGAGAGCACAGTTAAGAATTCCTTATAGGCTCTTAAATGAGTATCTGGACTATGGAACAAAAAATAAACAGTTCCGCGCTGCTTTGATCCCTGTCCTTGGCGAACGTGCTCGCTGGCTCAGTCAGTTCAAAGATCTCTGGAACTGGGTCGACGATGGGATAACTGAGACAAATGGAATACTTCCCATAGAGGCCGAGACAATCTGGCAAGAAGGCAAACGTGAGCAGCGTCAGGCAATTTTACAACGCCTACGTGCGCAGGATCCAGATAAAGCTCTTGCCTGGCTGCAAGCGGTCTGGCAAGATGAGAAGGCTGAGGAGCGCATAGCTTTCCTGTCATGCCTGCAAGAGGGCCTGTCGAATCATGATCAAGCCTTTATCGAGCGGGCATTAGAGGATCGCAGCGAAGGAGTACGACAGACAGCCGTCTTTCTGCTTTATCAGCTGCCTGAATCGCCGCAAATGCAGCTCTTAATCAAGACGATCGATGCGATGTTAGACTATAAGAAGGTGAAGCTTCGACAACGGCTGATCGTGACATTGCCTGAAAAGATGACGCTGGAGTGGAAAAGTGCGATCGCTATCAGCAAGATTAAGCAGGATGACGACCATAACTCTGACTATTGGCTACATCTTGGGCTTGCGCATATCCCGCCGCAACACTGGGAAGAACGCTTTGCCAGTACGCCAGGGACATTGGTCAGCGTGATCAAAGACTCGCCTCATGGGAAAGTGCTCCTGCTGGACATTATGCAAGCAGCCGCCCTGCATAAAAGCGTTGATTGGTATACTCCGCTGTTGGATTGGTATCTGCGCACAGATCAAAAAACACCGATGAACGAGGTATGCAGTCAGATGCTGAGCAGACTCCCGGCGACTACCAGAGAAGAGCTGATTGCGCCACTCCAAACGGATCAAGAGCACTGGCACCTGGCAATTGAACTACTGCCAGCTCCGTGGAGTAGCACCTTTAGCCAGCACTGTCTGAAGATGCTCACCGACTATGCACGGGACGAGAAGAATGAAAACTATACATTCTGGTCTCAGATTCTCACAACCGTCGTAGAGGCTCTACACCCATCTTGCTTCGAACAAACACAGGCATTACATAATCTACCGCAGCCTGAAAAAGTTTCCTGGCAGTTACAACACAAATATCGTCATATCGCCCAATTTATCGAACTCATTCAACTACGAAAACGCATTTTAGAGGAGATTTAATCGTATGACTACTACAAATAGCGATACAACGGCCGTCTCAACCAGCACACCACAAGCGATCTTGCGACAACATGCAGAACAGCAATTCGCGGAAGAATTGGCCGAATTGGCAAAAGTCGATACCCGTCAGCGCCCACCCAACTGGCTCCTCTCGCCATGGGCGGTACGCACCTATCTGATGGGTGGTAAGCTCGCCAATGGTTTTGAGATCACTCCCAAATACGTCGGCAATCCGCGCCTGATGGAGATCGCCATTGCGACTATCGCGACAGATCGTGCCCTTCTCCTCTACGGCGTCCCAGGCACAGCCAAATCGTGGGTCAGCGAACATCTGGCCGCAGCGATCACAGGAGATTCGACTCTGCTCATCCAGGGAACTGCTGGCACAGACGAGAACGCCATTCGCTACGGCTGGAATTATGCGCGCTTACTCGTCGAAGGTCCATCAGAGGCTGCTCTGGTAGTAAGTCCGATGATGAATGCGATGCAGGAAGGTAAGGTCGCTCGCATTGAGGAGCTGACACGTATTCCCAGCGAAGTCCAGGATACGTTGATCACCATCCTCTCCGAAAAAACCTTGCCCGTGCCCGAACTCAATACCGAGGTCCAGGCCCGTAAAGGCTTCAGCGTGATCGCGACCGCCAACAATCGCGATAAAGGCGTCAATGAGCTCTCCAGCGCACTGATGCGCCGCTTCAATACCGTCATTCTGCCACTGCCAAATACGATCGAAGAAGAGATCCAGATCGTGGATCGACGCGTTGAGAGCCTGGGCAAAGCGTTAGAGCTGCCCGCAGAGAAGCCCGCCCTCGAAGAGATCCGCCGCGTCGTCACCATCTTTCGTGAACTGCGCTCCGGCATTACTAGAGACGGCAAAACCAAGATCAAATCCCCCAGCGGAACGCTCTCGACAGCCGAAGCCATTTCAGTGCTCAACAGCGGTCTGGCCATGGCCGGCTACTACGGCGATGGAAAACTCCATGCCGCCGATATCGCTTCTAGCTTGACTGGCGCAGTAATAAAAGATCCAGTTCAGGATCGCATCGTCTGGCTAGAATACCTACAGACCGTGGTCAAGGAGCGCGACGGTTGGAAAGACTTATATCGAGCGTTTAATGAGGTGCTCTAAATGACGACAACTGTCTTTGGCATTCGCCATCATGGTCCGGGGTGTGCACGCGCACTGCTTGCCTCCCTCAAGAAGCTCAAGCCAGACATCGTGCTGGTCGAGGGACCTCCTGACGCTCAGGAGGTTCTACACTTCCTGGGGCAGAGCGATATGAAGCCACCTATCGCGTTGCTGATCTACGCACCAGAACAACCGAAAAAAGCCGTCTATTATCCCTTTACCACCTTTTCGCCGGAGTGGCAGGCGCTGAAGTATGCGATTAAAGAGAAGATCCCTGCACGCTTCATGGATCTTCCACAGGCGATTCAGCTGGCAAAGAGATCTGATGATGAGGCAATCACAGCTGAAACAGAGGCGCTCACTCAAGAAGAGGAAACCGCAGCACCACCTGCAACGCAAAACAATACGCAGACGCTCTCGCCAACCGATCAGGATCAGGAAGAGGAGCAGGCAGAGCTGAGCAAAGATCCTCTGACGCTGCTGGCTCTGGCGGCCGGATATACCGATCAGGAACTGTGGTGGGAGCGCCAGATTGAGCAGCGTCAGCAAGCCTCCAATCTCTTTGAGAGCATTTTAGAAGCGATGACTGAGTTGCGCAGCGGCACTCCACTCAAAGATGAGGAGGAGGCTCAACGCGAGGCATGGATGCGTCAGTCAATCCGGGCGGCACAAGCTGAGGGCTTTCAGCGCATCGCCGTCGTCTGCGGTGCCTGGCATGCTCCAGTGCTGGTCGATCCCGGATCTGAGCAAGCAGATCGCGAGACGTTGCGCGGGCTGAAGCAGATCAAGGTGGCAACAACCTGGATTCCCTGGACAAATTCACGGCTTTCGTATAAGAGTGGCTATGGCGCAGGCGTCAGCTCGCCAGGTTGGTACGCTCATCTCTGGCAAACGAAAGATCGCGTTACGATCCGCTGGATCACCAGGGCAGCTCATCTGCTCCGTCAGCAGGGACTCAACGCCTCTTCGGCCAACGTCATCGAAACAGTCCGTCTCAGCGAGACGCTGGCTGCGATGCGTGATCTGCCTCAGCCGGGCATGGCAGAGCATAATGAAGCGATCCTGACCGTACTCTGCAACGGCGATAACGCTCCGATGCAGCTCATTCGCGAGCAGCTTGAGATTGGTGAGCAGCTTGGGCATGTCTCGAAAGATGTTCCGGCGGTTCCTCTCCAATATGATCTGGAGAATCTCCAGCGTCGGCTACGACTCAAACCATCGGTAGAAAAAGCAACGCTGGAATTAGATATCCGCAAGGCTACCGATCGCGCTCGCAGCCAGTTACTCCATCGCTTACGACTGCTCTCAATTCCCTGGGGTAAACAGACACAGGTGCGAGGAAAAGCCGGCTCTTTCCACGAACATTGGCAGGTCCAATGGAAAGTCGAATTTGCGCTGGCGATCATTGAAGCCAATATCTGGGGCAACACGATTGAGGTTGCAGCCAGTTCCTACATCTGTGACACCGCACACAAACAGAGCGAGTTACCTGAGCTCACCGAGATCCTGAATGAGACCATCCTGGCCGAGTTACCGGAAGCTATTGAGCAGCTCCTGGCAGCGATCCAGCAGAGAGCAGCGGTGTCGGCCGATGTTCAACATCTGATGGATGCCTTGCCGCCACTGGCACGTGTCGCTCGCTACAGCGATGTCCGCCAGACCAAAGCTGAGCACATCCTACCCATCATAGACGGCCTCTTCGAGCGTAGCATGATTGGTCTGCCTGCGGCCTGCTCCTCACTCGACGACGATGCCGCTCAAAAGATGATCGGTAGCCTGGATCATGTCCAGGAGAGCGTCCAGCTACTCGACCGTGAGGATCAGAGAGCCATCTGGCACGCAACTCTGAGAACGCTGGCCGAGCGCGAGAGTATCCATGGCCTGGTCCGTGGACGCTGCTGCCGCCTGCTGCTGGATCAACAGGCGCTTACTGATACCGACATGCAACGCCTGACAAACCTATCATTATCATCGGCGATCCCTATCACGCAGGCAGCAGCCTGGATCGAAGGAGTCATCCGAGGCAGTGCGCTACTCATACTCCATCAGGACGACCTCTGGTATGCCCTCGATCGCTGGCTCAATACATTGGATGGCGACAATTTTACTGCACTCCTGCCCATTTTACGGCGCGCCTTCTCAAACTTTCAACCGCCCGAGCGTCGAAAAATGGGAGAGAAAGTCACAAAATTACATCGTCCAACCACGCAGGCCGCTGGTGCCGGTGGTACATCCGAGGATGCACGACTCAACCAGGAGCACGCACAGCTTGTGCTCCCCATACTAGCACAACTCATGGGGGTCTCATATGGCAATTGATGAAACCGAGCGCCTGCGTCGCTGGAGACTGGTCCTGGGAAAGCACGCGGCAGAGGGGCTCACAGGGAGTGAGGGTCAGGGCGAAGAACAGGGAGGAACTGATTTAGCCGGCGCCGATCGCTCTATGGATCAGGTATTAGAAGCGCTCTATGACTCTGAGCGCTCCGGCGGATTGGGGAGTTCGGCCCCTAATGTATCACGCTGGCTCGGCGATATTCGTACCTACTTTCCATCTCCGACCGTTAGCCTGATGCAGAAGGATGCTTTGCAACGCTTGAATCTGACGCAGATGCTGCTTGAACCAGAAATGCTTGAGCAGGTCGAGGCCGATGTGCATCTCGTAGCGACGCTCCTCTCGCTCAGTCGGGTCATCCCTGAAAAGACCAAGGAGACCGCTCGTCAGGTCGTACGCAAAGTCGTCGAGGAACTGGAGCGCAAGCTGGCCAATCCCCTGCTACAAGCCGTGCGAGGTAGCCTGAATCGCGCCACAAGAAACTACCGTCCAAAAGCCAACGAGATCGATTGGGATCGCACCATTCGCCTCAACCTGAAGAACTATCTGCCAGAGCAGCGCTCAATCATCGTCGAGCGCCTGGTCGGACACGGGCATAAACGCTCCTCGTTACGCGATATCGTCCTGTGCGTTGATCAGAGCGGCTCGATGGCAAGCTCGGTCGTTTACGCAGGTATCTTCGGAGCCGTATTGGCAACCCTGAAAGCGGTCAGCACGCGCATGGTCGTCTTTGATACCGCAGTAGTCGATCTAACCGACGATCTGCAAGATCCGGTCGATCTGCTCTTCGGGACACAGCTAGGCGGCGGCACCGATATCAATCGCGCCCTCACTTACTGCCAGCAGACGATCACGCGACCAACCCAGACAATTCTGGTCCTGATCACTGATCTCTATGAGGGCGGTGACAATGAGGGCATGTTGCGCCGAGCCGCCGAGTTGGTAGCAAGTGGTGTGCAGGTCATCTGTTTGCTGGCGCTCAGCGATCAGGGAAGTCCCTCCTATGATCATCACAACGCGGAAGCGCTGGCGGCGCTGGGCATCCCCGCCTTCGCCTGCACGCCAGAGCTGTTTCCCGATCTGATGGCGGCAGCGATCCAGCGTCAAGATCTGAATATGTGGGCAGCCAGCAACGATATCGTTTCAACGCGCACCCAAGCCTGATAGTAGCGTCGTACGCTTGCGTACGATGTCCCACTCGACGTACGACACAGTAGCATCTCGGCGAGCCACGCCGGGGGGCTTGATCGTACGCGTTACTGGGACATCGTACGCAAGCGTACGACGCTACTATCGGGCTGGTTCTGAGATGGTGCTGCGATCGATAAAGGTAATACAATTGAGAATGTGCTTCCTTTTTTGAGCTCACTCTCAACTTCAATATGTCCACCATGGCGTTCAATGATCTGCTTGGAGATATACAATCCCAGACCAAATCCGACGCTAGAGCCTCTTTGTACCTCAATATCCGGTACACGATAGAAGCGCTCAAAAATGAATGGCAGCCGTTCGGGAGGAATACCAACGCCGGTGTCATGCACATTGATGCGATATTCATGCTCCAGACGCACTACGGCTACGTCAATTGCAGAATTTGGGGCTGAATATTTACGGGCGTTCGAGAGGAGGTTTAAAATCACTTGACTGAGACGTTCAATATCCACATGCGCCTCGATGGGCTGATCGGCCAGCGTCATGTGGATGATTGGACGCGGGTTGGTGCCCAGCACAAACTCATCAACCAGACTGTGAGTGAGTTCAGAGATATTGCAACTGCGGCAATAGAGGTCGAACATGCCCATTTCAAGCAAGGAGATATTGAGCAGGTCGTTGACCAGGACTTCAATGCGGCGTATGGAGTTTTCCATGCTAACCAAACTGGGAATCTCTGGTGAATTGGCGCGTGCCAGGCGCCGATGGAGAAGTTGAGTCATCCCCTTTAAGCTCGACAGGGGTGTCTTTAATTCATGCGAAGCCATACTCAGAAATTCATCTTTAACGGCGTTTGCTTCCACCAATTCACGCGTACGCTCCTGTACGATGCGCTCCAGGGACTTGGCATGCTGCTCCAGTGCCTGTTGCTGCGAGATGACCTGACGGCTCAGCTGTCGCGTCTGCGTGGCGCGACGGAGTGCTGCCACAAAGTATTCGCGATCGATTGGCTTCTGGATAAAATCATATGCGCCGCCGCGTAGCGCTCTGATAGCCAGGCTGTGATCCCCATGCCCGGTGATCAGCAGCGTAGGAGTCGCAGGGCGCAATTCCTGCACCTGAGCGAGAAGAGCTAGCCCATCCATGCCTGGCATCTTAATATCGCTCACAATGGCATCGTAGTCATTGCTTTTTATCAGCTCCAGGGCCTCCAAAGCGCTATCAGAGACATCTACCCTGGAGCCGGGCAAGCGCAGATGGAGCGCCTGGGGGAGCGCCTGTAACAGAGCCGTATCATCATCGACAATGAGAATATATGCTTCACTCATAATAGCAAGTCCACTCACTCACTTCACAATTCGCCCTCGGTCAACGGAAGCTGAATCCAGAATAGGGCACCCTCTCCAGGATGGTTCTCGATCATAATGGTTCCTTGATGCTCTTTGATAATGCCATAGGTGATTGATAGTCCCAGACCTGTACCAGCACCGACATCTTTGGTCGTAAAAAATGGATCGAAGATACGCTGCTCAAGCCCTTCAGGTATCCCCGGACCGGTATCTGCGACGCTAATCAGCACCATCTGCTCCTCAACCGTACAGGTGATAGTGATGACTTTCGGTGTGACGTCGTTCATAGCGTCACGAGCGTTGGTCAAAAGATTGATAAAAACTTGCTCTAATTGGATCGCATTCCCGGTTACGATGAGATCCTGCTCAGGAAAATGGCGGATCACTTCGATCTGCCGTAAGCGCAACTGCTCCTGCATCAGCGAGATAGAGCTCTCAATCACACGTGTCAACACCACGGGCTCCCGACTCACCGAAGCGGCGCGGCCAAATGTGCGCAGATGTGAGATGATCTCGGTCGCCTTACGAACCTGATGCATGGCGCTATCGAGCTCCTGGAGGATGCGTTCAGGCTCAGTATCAGCCATCCCCAGCTCAATTAGATCGATCGCGTTGCCCACAAATAGGCCGATATTGTTCAATGGATTATTTAACTCATGCGCAACGCCCGTTGTCAATTCCCCTAACGTCGCCAACTTGCCCGCCTGCACCAACTGCTCCTGCTTCTCGCGCAATTCCAACTCGCGCTGCTGCACCTCCTCCGACGTCTCTTTAAGATCGCTCATGATATGGATCATGGCTTTGCGACTATTCTCCAGGCGCACATTCGATTGATGAGCATCCTGCAAGATATGCATCAATGCGCGACGAGAATTATCCAGGCGCTCCGTCTGTTTCTCCAGTCGACTACGATCATTCTCGTAATCGGCGAGGATATGAATCATCGCCTTGCGCTGATCATTCAACTTACGATTGACCATATTCAGATCACTGAGAATATGGATAAATGCACGACGACGCTCTTCGCTTTTGACGATCCGCTTTTCAAGCAGAGTATTTTCGTCCATGAGCCGCTGATACGCCCGGCGCAGTTGATCCAGGTCCATCTCTTGATAATCGGCAGCTACGGGTACAGACTGAAGCATGAGATTCATTTACGCTGGTCCTTCACCTTTTCCAATTCACGCTTTAAATTATCGATCTCCCTCTCCAGAGCGATCATTTTCAGCTCGCGACCAACCACCACCTCCTCAAACTTCTCCAGATCGAGGATCTTCTCCTGCAACTCAGACTTGGATTCCTGCAAATCCTGCAAGACCTTCTCATACGCACGCATATCGCGCAGGATACCGATCGCACCGATCGCCTTGCCATCTGTATCGCGCAACGCCGACGCATTCAACGTCGTTGGGATCACCTCATTGGACGCTGTCCGTGGATTCAGGCGCGCATTTCGCGTCGTCCCACGATTGATCACTTCCTCAAGCGCCGCCAGAAACTCGCGCGTCTCCTCCGGACTGATAAAGCGTGACAACGACTGCTCCAGTACCTCATCAGGTCGAAAACCGAGCAACTCATAGACCGCATCATTAGCTGAGAGAATCTTCCCCTCCAGATCTGACACAAAGATCGGGTCCGGCGCATTCTTGATCAGGCTATCAGCCAGAGCGCGAGCCTTATCCAGCTCACGCATATCGCGCAGGATACCGATCGCGCCGATCGCCTTGCCATCCGTATCGCGCAACGCCGATGCATTCAACGTCGTCGGGATCACCTCATAGGACGCCGTCCGCGGATTCAAACGCGCATTCCGCGTCGTCCCACGCTCGATCACTTCCTCGAGCGCCGCCAGAAACTCGCGCGTCTCCTCCGGACTGATAAAGCGTGACAACGACTGCTCCAACACCTCATCGGTACGAAAACCGAGCAGATCGTAGACCGCATCATTAGCCGAGAGAATCTTCCCCTCCAGATCTGACACAAAGATCGGGTCCGGTGCATTCTTGATCAGGCTGTCCGCGTAAGCGCGAGCCTTATCCAGCTCACGCATATCGCGCAGGATACCGATCGCACCAATCACCTTGCCATCCGTATCGCGCAGTGCCGACGCATTCAGCGTCGTCGGGATCACTTCTCCCGATGCACTCTGCGGATTCAAACGCGCATTCCGCGTCACGCCGCGCTCGATCACCTCACGCAACGCAGCCGTAAACTCGCGCGTCTCCTCAGCACTGATAAAGCGCGACAACGACTGCTCCAACACCTCATCGTTGCGAAAACCGAGCAGCTCGTAAACCGCATCATTGGCCGAAAGAATCTTCCCCTCCAGATCAGAAATAAAAATTGGATCGGGTGCATTCTTGATAATAATATCTGCATCAAGAGACCCGATCGACTTGCTTCCCGCGTGCTGCGACGTTGTGGAGATGTGCGTGTTATGATCAAGCATGGAAATTACCCTCCGCTCTCAAACAAAACCTTTATAGACAAACCACGCCCAAGCCTCAAAGCACTCAACCGTAGCTGCATAGACAGATAATTCGGCACCTTATATCCATTCTTAGAATGAAGAGATATCAAAAAGTATAACAGAACATTTTCACAATACGCAAGTGTTCAAAACTGATGCGTTTCCTACAAAATAGCCTCAACAACTCATCATACATATATGTACACGAACAAAATCATACCGTTCGTCAGATCCAGAGCCATCACAGCCCCATAGTACCACGCCATCACTGGCACAGCCTACTTTGTCCAGGCCGCAGCAAATTAAAAATTATCTCCCCAAAACTATTGACTTCCCGCTGTGGATGCGGTATTATTCATTCCGTCAAGTACTTGCCGATGTGGCGGAATGGTATACGCGCCTGTCTCAAAAACAGGTCCCGCAAGGGTTGAGGGTTCGACTCTCTCCATCGGCACTCTGTAGTTAAAAAAAGTGTCTCACATAGCTTAAACGCTCACGTGAGACACTTTTTTTGTGCTCCTAAAACTTTTACTTTTCTATAGCAAGGACGTCTAATAGTGTAGTACCACCTGTAGATCATTAGAGTGAAGATAAATAATTTTTATCCCGTGGAGAAGAAAATGATGGAAAAGTGGGAATATCTCCACTTGAAGCTCTTGGCAGAAGAAATTATACCAACCCTTGATCACTATGGCTTAAATGGTTGGGAGCTGGCCAGTATGATTGTGCTACGCTACGAATTAGTCCCTTATTCCACACAGCCAGCATATGAGCCCACAAAATTTACAGCCGTCCTCAAACGCAAATTGCAATCTTCTACTATGACATAATAATATAGCAGTTTTTCTACAATCACTGCATATCTATGTGCTAATGTTAACAGAAATATCAAATAACTGTTGTATCCAGGAAACAAATAATTGAGCATGGGAAGCCTCATGATTAAAGTAGCGTTTAGTAATGGCTTGCCCCATAGGTTTGCTGGGTTCTTCATAAGTCCTTCATTCATGGTTTAGCGAACCTCTATCTGTTCTCGAGTTGCGATACGCAATTTTTGTTCATCAAAAATTGTTGCGTCTATATCTCCATTGCGATTCTCAAGACGGACCAGGAAAGCACCATCGGGCGCCCCTTGATCATCATTAGATTGAGAAGCCTGTTGAAAAGCAACAACACTATCCCAACTATGAGTAGTAGCAAAAACTTGAATATTAAGCTTAAGTGCTATATGAAAAATCAAATTCCATATATCTGTATGTGCAGAATAATGCAAACCGTTCTCTACCTCATCAATAAGTAAGATACCATTCTCCGCATTCACCAGGGCGAGCGCAATACCTAGCACACGCTGCATGCCATCCCCTAAGCTTCGAATAGGTAGAGGCTCTCGTATTCCCGCTACTTTCACAATGGTATAGCGCTCTCTCGCCGACTGAGGATCACCAACAAGGCTAATTGCTTCAACACCAGGAGCAATGATCTTTAATGCATTTAATATTTCTCCCTCATGATCTGTTAGAGCTATTTGATCCCAAAGAGTACTAATCGTACGCTTATCCAGGCCATTCGCATTAATGAGGACACAATTGACATCACGTGACTCTCCTCTCAGCATACGTGGCGAATTAGAAGAGATAGGATAAGTTGATCCACGATTCTTTTTGCCATATTTTATAGAGAAGCGAGGAATAGGGTCCTCTACTACAGTCATTTCTTCAAATAACACAGGCTGTAAACTTATCTTTCCCTCTTCATCTTCTTTTGAATAAAAAAATTCTATACTGAGGGAAAGCATCTTATCGGAAGAGCCAATTGGCCCAATATGGATAGCTTTAGAAATATCCTTTACATCTCACGACCATAAAATAAATATTTTGCAGAAAGCAAGGCATCTTCATCAACCTGATTTTGAAGTCTAATGCTGGAATTTCGTCGCGAAAGGACCCCTTCGTCATGAGCTTCTAACATTTGCCATAATATAGTTGGAAAACCCCTATGAGCATAAATTTGCAATGCGTCTAAAAGACTTGACTTCCCTACATTGTTTTTACCAACAATTAAGTTTACTCGACCCAATTGCCGAATACGCAGGTCTTTAAAGCCCCTAAACTGTTGAATCATAAGGGAGTTTAACAAAATTTTTCTCACATCATTTCCTTCTCTTACCATATAAGTAGCCCCTCACCAGAAAGTATCTATCCCAAAGTTATTATAACACTTTCTCAATTTACCCTCCATAATATAATTGTACAAAAATATATATAAAAATTCAAATATGACAGATCACCACTCGTAAGCCCGTAAATTCAATATTTTATGTTTACAAAGTCTGGCTTAATCCACTGGTAGCTAATATTAGAATTATCAGGTAATACACCTTTAATCAGATTAACGACTTTCCGGAAGTAGATATATAGCCTCTAATGCTACAATATAAGAAGCAAATCGGGCTTTAAATGAAAATTTGGCGCAGGGGAGAGGTGGTATGGAAGCATTCAATTCGGAGCAAACGCTTGCTCGCTTCATTGAACTCTACAAGCAACGAGGCAGCGAGATCGAACGCTGCCCAGACCTTCAACTAAGCATCAGTCAAGGTGCTTACGACTTCAGATTAGAGGTCGACAATAAGATACAGGCGCTTGAAATCGAGGCCGAGCTCAACGGTTTTTATCTTGCATGGACATTTGATCAAAGTACAAACAATGTCAAGTATAACTGTCAGCAGATAATTACTCAAGAAGATGAAGCATATCTGGAGTGGGAGCAGGATGAGTAGCGGAATTAATACAAGATAACACAAAAATGGAGATTGTGTTATCTTGTATTATCAGGTATATCAGCGTGAGACGAGCACAACGACACTACGATTTCTTACATGATAGTTATTCCCTGTTATGACAATCTGTTCGTTTTGTGCGGCGAGATCTTGAGGAGGAGCTTCAAAGGTATCCACTACCCGATACCACTGCCGGTTTGTAAGGACGGGAAGTTCAAAATCAAGATCCTGCCAATCCATATTCAGCATTACATGAATGTCAGCAGCGTTCGCCACCCCGCCCAGGGTAAATGATAGTACATGCGAATTCTGATCCTGCCAGCCGGGATGATAAAGCTGGCAACCATGCCATGAGATATCCGCCAGACCGCGCTCATTCATCTGCCCGGTAAAAAATTTGTTGCGCCTCACGAGAGGATACTCTTTCCGAAACGCAATCATGCCTTTGAAGAAGCGGAAGATCTCCTGGTTCTTTTCCACCAGCTTCCAATCAAACCAACTGATCTCATTGTCCTGACAGTACGCATTATTGTTGCCCCTTTGTGTGCGCCTGACCTCATCGCCATAGACAAACATCGGGACTCCCTGTGAGAGCATAAGAATCGCCGTAAAGTTTTTAATCTGTCTTTTACGCAACGCCTCGACGGCTGGATCGTCTGTTTCTCCTTCTACCCCGCAATTCCAGCTCATATTATCATCCATGCCATCGCGATTGCCTTCGCCGTTCGCTTCGTTATGCTTATAGTTGTAGCTGACAAGATCATTGAGTGTAAAGCCATCATGGGCAACGATGAAATTGACACTGTTAATCGGCGACTTGTCAGAGTGTTCATAGATGTCTGCACTGCCTGCGATCACATCAGCCATGCGTCCAACCAGCGTCTTGCTCTCGAGGTAGCCACTATCGCCTTTGACAAAATGTCGCAGCGCATCCCGATAGCGTCCATTCCATTCGCCCCAACGATAGCCTGGAAAGTAGCCAACCTCATAGAGACCAGCAGCATCCCAGGCTTCCGCGATCACTTTCGTCTCGACCAGATCGTTTGACAGCTCGATATCCCAGACCACTGGCGGATACGACAATGGCTGTCCATTATCATCTCGACACAGTATCACAGCCTCATCGAAACGAAAGCCATCGACGTGCATCTCGTTAACCCAATACTGTAAGGCATCGACAATAAGCACCTCCATGATAGGATGGTTCGCATTCAGGGTATTACCGCAACCGGAGTAATTCATGTAATATTGCCGATCCTGACTCGAGAGGATATAGTACATGGCATTTGCAAAGCCTTTGAAGTTGATGCTGGGTCCCTGGTGATTGCCTTCACCGGTGTGATTGAAAACTACATCGAGAATCACCTCAATGCCCGCTTTGTGCAGCGCTTTCACCATATCTCGAAATTCTGTGATATGACCACCACTTTCCGGCGAGATACAATATGAGGATTGCGGCGCAAAAAAACCAAAGGGATCGTATCCCCAATAATTTGTCAGTGGTTGACCATTGAAAGGATTAATCTGCTTGGCCTCTTTTTCATCAAAGTCAAAGATCGGCAGGAGCTCAACGGCCGTGATACCCAGATCCTGCAAGTAGGGGATCTTCTCGATAATGCCATCAAACGTCCCGGGATGTTGCGCTCCCGAGGCCGGATGCTGCGTAAAGCCGCGCACATGCATCTCGTAAATGATGGTATCTTTCATCGGTCGTCGTAGAGGATGATCACCTTCCCAGTCGTAGCCAGAGATATCGACAACCACGCTCCGCATAGAGTATGCCAGATTATCAGCATCATCACATGCTCGCACGCGGTCCCAGAGATCATCGGTATTGCCTCTGGCGTAAGGATCAATCAGTACTTTGCGGGGATTAAAATGTGTCCCGCGCCCATGAGGATCGTCAGGGCCATCAACACGATAGGCATAGTGCGCGCCAGGCTTCAATCCTCGCACATACACATGCCAGAAATGAAACGTCCTATTATTATCGGGATCAAAGCGCACGATCTGTCGCGGCTCGGGATCATTGGCACGATCAAACAATAAGAGTTCGACCGACGTCGCCTGCTCGGAAAAAACAGAAAAGTTTACACCATCATGATCCGGCGTTGCTCCTATTGGACGTGGATATCCCTGCTCAATCTGATACGGAGATAACGCGGCATCCATCTGTAATATATTATGTACTGCATCAGCCATTTTTCACTCCACGCAAGTATGACACGATTAGTCGAAACATATGCACTACAATAATGGTGGTAGTTTTTCGTTTCTGCCCTGGTTTAGTGTACCATAGAGTGCTTTATAAACGGTTTGTAGAGGCTCTATCTTTGATCTCCCCCTGTAGCCTGAAAAATCAGTACATGCCCTGATACAGTTCACCTCGCACAATAGCCTGATATAATGCATCAGTCTGCGGCAAAGGCTTGGCATCAAGCTCTTCCTGAAGCACATGGCGACAGCGTTGATAAACACGTAGAGATTCGTCCCGTCTCCCCTGCAAGGCATACATCTGCATCAGCAATTGATAGGCAACTTCATCGCAGGGATTCTCTTGCATGATCGTGGCAACCCAATGCACAACAGTCTCAAAGGAACCTCGCTCCAGATAATAAGAAGCCAGGGCCAGGCACATGTTCACATGGATCTGACGCAGTTGTAGCCGGCGCGTATAAGACCAGTTGGTATACAGATCCTCGATCAGAAAGGGAGTAACATACAAAGCACATGCCCGTTCAAAGTAGGCAACGGCAGCATGAGCATCGACTCGCCTTCCCTTCTCATAGAGAGCCAGAAAGATATCAACATCGGTACTGATAGAAACTGCCGGATTGAGAAAGTACATGCCACTCTTATAACGAATATAGCCTCCCGGCGATTCGCCGACAGCCCTCAACGAGCGACGTAGGATACTGATTGTCACTTGTAATCGGCGCAACGCCACTTCAGTACTCTCTTCGGGCCAGAAAAGAGTCATCAGCGTATCCGCAGTGGCACTGTGGCTGGTCTGAGCAATCAAGTAGCGCAGGATAGCCTGCCCATTGCGATTAGCACACAGTTCAATCGGGGTGTCTCGATACCTTATTTCAAACTGACCCAGGCAGACAGCAAAACAGTCCGAATTGACAGTCGCGTTTTCGCCGACAGTTGAAGAGAGATTTGTTGGTGGTTGTATCATAACAGTTTTCCTCATTTCTTACGTGCTACGTACAAATTCCATAGACACACAATACATTTCGTATCCAGGACAGCAATAGAAATCATAAAACAAGGTAATAACACTCCAGGACAGAAATGAGGGCTCGCTCGCGAAATAATCTTTTGTGTAGACACAATCTGCCAGGTAAACGGTGGGACATGCCAAAATCTGCATGCCCGTATTCATATTAAACTATATCTATGCAATTACTCGAATAACAAGCAGGCATAACAAGTACTCGCTATATGCCACCTGTATTACCACCATTGACCAAGTACATAGGTAATATGAAGTGCTCGTAAACCGTTTAAGATACTATTATACGATATAATTTGGAAGGAGCAACCATATGAAACCCGAATATTTATTTATGAGTGTGGACGACTACCTGGCGCTAGATAATCATAGTCTCGATGCGCGCTACGAATATCTCGATGGGGAAGTCAAGATGTTAGCAGGTGGAAGCACATACCATTCTGCACTCAGCTCACGACTCGGGGCAGTTTTAGAGCAATCGTTAGAAAAGAGCCCATACTGGACATATAACTCAGATATACGCTTGGAGCTCTCAGAATCCTACTACGTCTATCCTGATCTCAGTGTGAGTTGCGAAGAAAGCGATCAGGCACTTGATGGCTCGATCCAGCATCCCTGCCTCGCCTGGTCGTTTCAGCATATGGATAGAGGTCTATCATCGCAAGAAAGACGGATGGAGGTTCCGCACTTATGGACCAGGAAGCATGGCCAGACTCGAACATCTGAACATCGAGTTCGCCGTTGATACTTTATATCGAGGCGTGGATCTACAGATCACGCGCAAAAAGATTCTTACATCGGGTTTCAATGATCAATCAGTATTCCCTGACCTTTAAGATTTTCCCTGCCATTGCGAATACCTTGCTGACATATAGGGACGATAACTAGCAGAAATAGTCCTTACTTCATCGATAAAAAGAAAAGCAACCTCACAATCAGCACTTGAACGATTCAACAATCCCATATATTTGAGTCTACTATGACCACCAAAATTACCCTTTATTAACACCAATACAATAATTTTCGTCTATATCAATTAATATTCTTTTTTACAATAAGATTTCATTTTACCTAAAAAATGATATCACCCATGATTTTCCTCACCAATTAACATTCAAGCTGAAAAAATGACCTCTCGGAAATTACCCGTGCAAAAACAGAATACATTATCAAGCAATCAATGAGACAACGCATCCCTCCCAAATGTGACATTGATAAACTGCTTGATTAAAGCATATAAGCCTTATAGAAGAGAGATGAAAAAGATTTCCCTTTATTTACAAAAAACCTGTAGATTCTACAAGAGCTATCATGATTTTCTACAAGTTTTATTATATATCAGGAACATTAAGATTATAAAGGGTATAAATTGCAAAAAAGCTTTGACAAAGAAATTTTTTCTACGTCATTTTTAATTAGCAAAGGAAGAAATCCCTCGAGAGCTATTTCTATATAATCCTCTCATTTAAGATGATGTCTAATCAAGGAGAAAAAATGCAAAGTCATGAAATAAGGTTGTTCGACAATCAGGTTTCCCAAAAAGATTTTTTGATCAGCTATGAAACTGCTGACCAACGTTGGGCTGAATGGATCGCATGGAAATTAGAAGATCAAGGATTCTCGGTAATCTTTCCAGAATGGGATTTTCGACCAGGAATGAACATAATCCACGAACTTCACCGAGCCACCTCACATGTGAAGTCTATTATCATTATCATTTCCCCACATTATATGAATAATTTATATGCTCATCCAGAATGGTCAACATCATTTTCCGACGAATTTTCTGATGAAGAAAGGCAATTATTACTTATTCGCATCGAAGTATGCGAGATAGAAGGATTTCTA
The DNA here is from genome assembly GCF_057551105.1 of Dictyobacter sp. Z7_2. NCBI lineage: Bacteria > Bacillati > Chloroflexota > Ktedonobacteria > Ktedonobacterales > Dictyobacteraceae > Dictyobacter > Dictyobacter sp. Z7_2. Next base: position 3,975,010 of record NZ_BAAJPE010000002.1, on the reverse strand, counting down.
GGAAAATTTCTGCCTATTGATATGATTGGTCTCAATCCCAAAGAAGCCAGCACCAAATTAATTGATTCAATAAAAGGTGCAAGGAGAAAAACAAAAGATGAACCACCATTTCCTGGGATCACACCACGCTTCTTTGAGACAAAGCATAATCGAAATCCTTGTTTTGTTGGACGCAGATACACATTCAAACAAATAAATGCTGCTCTTCACAGTAACTTGATACCCATTATCACCCATAGTATTATATCTCAAAACAAAGCAAGTATTGGTAAAACAGAAATTGCAATTGAATATATGTATCGATACCAAAGCAATTATAATTTCATTTTCTGGCTTCAATACAATGCACAAATTGTTTCATCAAACGATCGTTTACATCAAAGTATAAAAAACATAATCCAAGAACTTCAAATTCCAAGGAGCAAAACTAATAATACTAAAGCTGATGCATATTTATTCAAAGAATGGTTAGAAACTCATCATAATTGGTTATTAATTCTTGATAACATCAAGGATACTGCTGAAATCAAGTGGTTTTTGCCCCGGTTAAATACTGGTCATATCATTATCACAACCAGAGAGCGTGAAACCGCTAAGATTGGTGTTCTCATTGAAATTGATGAATTGACTCAAGAAGAAAGCGAACTCACACAAAGACTTGATAAACTAGTTAGTACTGCTCTTCATAGTGAAAATTCAGAGCATATTCACCTAGAACTCAAGGATAATAGTATTGGTAGAGAAAAAGATAATAGCATAGTTCTAGAAGATGCATCTATATCTCCTCATCATGCTATTATCTTTTTCAAAGGTAATCATTTTTATATTATTGACCTCAAGAGCGAATATGGAACGTTTGTAAATCATCAACGAATATTACCTGAGACTCCAGTGATATTAAAAAAAGAAGATAAAATACGTATAGGAAATAAATGGATTGCTTATGATTTAGATACAACAAGAGTATTGGCTCCTACACTTGAACAAGAAACAAGATCAAGTCTACCCAACACCACTAGTTCGGTATCCACTCTAAACAGCGATATATCTTCTTCAAATGCGACTCTCAAACCTCCAACCAGGCCATTTCAAAGTGCAAAAGATATTATTGACCAAATTGGATTAGGGAATATCCCTGATACGTGGAAAGTTTTCCGAAACGATAAATACTCTTTTACTGATCTTACACACACAACAATAGATCTTGAAGTTGCCTTAATAAGGGCATGTTTTGTCCTATTATTTATTACGACTACCTGCTTAGCACTTGCAATTACTATAGCAAAGGGTGCAGGAGGTTTTGATACGACTATCATATTTTTTTTAACAATTTTCCTGGATACTTGCGCAGTATTATTTTTCAGTATTCTAATGATGAATGCAATCAAAAACACGCCTGGTATTATAATGGAAATACCTAATAGAGAGGCATTACTTATACTAATGCCAGAAGGTTTCATTGAATATATCAATAAAGAAACCGTTATCGATCATGTGCTATACGAATATATCTCGATGATGCATATAGAACCCTGTGATGATCACACTTGTGATTTACAATTGTTTTATTATAATGGCAAGCAGGGATTATGGAACCAACGAGCAAATTTTGGGCCTCACATACCTATTGCTAATCAAATCATCACTGCATACAAGAACTATCACAACAAGATGGTATAATATTAGATATGCTAGTCAATATACTATTCTATTTTGTTACTATTTACTGTATTTCTTTCTATCACGATGTTTTTCAAATAGCAAGCTATAGAGGTATATTTACATGGAAAAAGAGCAAGCCATAAGTAATGACAACAAGAAAGACTTTTTTATTAGTTACACTAATACCGATCGTCCCCAGGCTGAATGGATTGCTCATGAACTGGAGCAAGCTAACTATAAGACAATTATTCAAGCTTGGGATTTTCGGCCCGGTTGTAACTTTATAGAGGAAATGGATAGAGCAGCACAAATCGCCAAGCAAACAATTGCAGTACTTTCACCTGAATATTTACAGTCCCAATATGCACGTGATGAATGGACTGTTGCCTTTCAACAAAGATCATTGATTCCTATTAAAATCAAAAAATTTGATATACCTGGATTACTTGGTCCTATTGGTTATATTGACTTAGTGGGCCTAAATGAAGAAAAAGCTCGCGACAAATTACTAAAGGGAATACATCCAGGGCGAGCCAAACCTTCTACAGTTCCTTTTCCAGAATTCTAAGAAGAACTCACTCATTTTCCAGAATTCTAAGAAGAACTCACTCATTCAAGCATCAATGCTATGATGCTTGAATGAAATACGATCCTGAAAATTCCCACTCCTTACCGAGCAAAAGCATTGGATCTGAAGATACCCAAAAAGGGCAGAATAGGCCCAATCACCCCAAGGACAACTGCACCTGTCACACTCATACCAGTAACGTCATCAAACAGGCAGGTAAGCAGAAAGTGCTCTATTCATCAAGCTGTCAGTAACCAGTAGACCAGCAGCTTCACTGAAAGCAGATCGATCAAGAATACCAGCCCCCACAAACATCAAGAACGAGATCTTGCTAGTTAGCTTTACATACAATCCTGCAAAGATAGAATGGAGCTCTCGCACAATAAAAAGCCAGATCACAGCGACCCAATCATCTCGTATCTAACGAGTCTCCAGCTTCAATGGCGTATGGAATAGGAGTAATCAATAACCAGGCTCATCTATTCATATTAAATGGAGCTACTTGTAACATTTTCTGATTGTTGGTTACTGCCATAACCTTTGGAGATAGAGCAAACCAAAGAATGCAACAAATGATAAGATACCACTCTCTTAATTAGCTCTACGTTAGTTGTCTGTATGTCTGACAACGCGCTTTCCTCGACCACCTTCGGTTTCGAGCGACCGATGCGCCTCGGAGATTTTATCCAGGTCGTAGATGCTATGGACCACCGGACGGATGGACCCGGCATCAACATATGCAGTAAGATCAATCATGGTCTCCCGCATAGGCGCAGCGCTAAAAAACTGTACTCTTTTAGGTCCAAAGATATTTGAAGCCAGGATGTAGGCGATATTCTGCGAACCCATAGCCAGACAGAACATTCTGCCGCTATGGCTTAACAACTTGCGATATTGATTCAAGTCCGTTCCTGCCAGGTCGAGCACGACATCAAACGGCTTCAGAGAGGATGGTGGATTTGTACGGTAATCGAGTGCCTCGTCGGCTCCGAGGTCTTTCAAAAAGCCAAGATCTCTGGCCGAGGCGAGCGCAGTGACATGCGCACCGAGTAGTTTCCCCACCTGGACCGCCATGCTCCCGACTCCACCCGCAGCTCCGCGCACAAGCAGGCGTTCACCTGGCTGCAATCTGGCCCTATCGCGCAAGGCGATGATAGCTACCGCACCCACACTGGAGATCGAAGCAGACTCAATTGTGGTGAGGCTTTTCGGGCTCAATGCAATACGGGCGGTCGAGATCGTGACAAAATCTGCAGCACTGCCCTGGCCATATCCTTTTTCAATTGTGAGCGGCATCACGCCCCAGACGCGATCACCGATGTTGAAGTCCGATGCATCGGTATTGAGAGCGACAATCTCTCCCACGAAGTCGATCCCGATGCGTTTAGGAAATTGCTTGCCTGTACGGAAGCGCAGTTTGCCGGAGCGCACGATCGTGTCGATCGGATTAACGCTCGATGCAAGGATGCGCACAAGCGCTTCACCGGGTTCAACCTGAGGACGTGCTACCATGCTTATCTGCAACACATCTGGTGCTCCGTACTGATTATACTCAACGGCACGCATTGTCTCGGTTGTCGTCTTCTCTGTTTGTGTCATGATTTCTTCCTTTTCATGTTTTCTTATTCTTTATAATGAGAACATCTCTTCAGCTCCTTCCAGAAGAGCCGATGTCCTATGTTAATTCTGCAAGATAGTAGCGATGAGACAATCACCAGTTCATTCTGTCCGCCTGGGTACGCTTAAATAGAAGCTTGCACGTCTTGCGGTACGGCACCCTCTAGTTGCGCCAGTTGGTGTAAGGTCTCTAACGTTTCGTCACACCACGTCAGCAAGGCATGGCAGCGCAGAATGCCATAACGCACGGTTATGAGTCGATACGAGAGGAGCAGATCAGCCTGCACGGCAACTAGCAGATCGCGCTCGATCGCTTCATATTTTTCGAGCAGGTGCAACTGAAGCTGCTGGAAGGTATGAATATGCTCTTCGTTCTTCGCGAGTGGGATATGGGCACCAAAGAAGAGTTTGAGTAGCAACTCGATACGCTCTACATCAGACTCAACCGACTCTGAGAGCCAGTCGCGCAGCCCTTCTTTTCCTGGCTCGGTCAGCGTATAGATATACTTCTCAGGCTTCCCCTCATGCTTTTCAGCATGGCGCACTGCCAGCCCCTCTGCGACTAATTGCTTTAGAATAGGATAAATCTGCCCATAGCTCTCGCTCCAGAAATTGCCGGTACTGCATTCCATAAATTTCTTGATGTCATAGCCAGAGCTTGGATAGAAACTCAGCACCCCCATAACCGCATACTTACTTTTATTTTCTTTCGCCATGTGTATCTCATCTTTCTACATCTACATGATATATATCTAACAGATATATATCATGTAGATACAACATTGTCAAGAGGATAGTAAAATAAAAGGGGTAAACCCTTTTGTATATCTATAGTTTGTATTCGTCTCTATAGAAACGGTTACTGTACGGGCATGAAAAGGATATACGTTACAACAATTTATTTGGGTACTGCATATTTGTATATTTACTCAGACACTTCGTCCCTACAGTAGTGAAAAAATCGTGATTATAGTAAAAGGGATAGAAAAATGCTCAATGATGTCTTTTCATATTCGAATACCTTTCATTCTCTAGAGATTTCTTCACCTTTCAACGACGTAATAGACACAAGCTCCTGGAAAAGCGTGCTGCATATTTTACGACAAGAGCAGCCATTGCTGATAAGCGTACAAAGTAAAAACCAGGAGAAGACTATTACCAGGTTGCAATCCATTCTTGAGGGTAAAAAGATACGCTCATTGCAATGGGCATTCGCTCATGCGATCTTAGGAATCGCTTATGTGAGGCGCATTACTGGAGACAAACAGGCAAATATAGCGTATGCTAACCAGTGTTGCGCCAGTGCGCTCACAGTTTTGACACGCGAGAATGAGCCTCAACCATGGGCTTTGGTACAACTCACACGAGGAGAGATTTGTAGAAACCTGCTCTCCGAGGAGAGAGAAAAAAATCTCACACAAGCGCTGGAGTACTGTCAGCAAGCCTTGCAAGTGCATACCCGTGAAACGCTCCCATTCCAGTGGGCATTCACGCACGCCACACTCGGTCACGTGTATAGTGAGATCAGCTACTTTCTAAGCGACCAGCCAGAGATGCTGGACAACGCACTCGCGCATTATCAACAAGCCCTACAAATCATCACGGAAGAGAACGATCCTGTTCAGTGGGCAATTATCCAGCAGGGGCTGGTCCTGATCGCCATTATGAGGCGAGATGCTCTCAAAGCGGACCATTTACAACAAGCAATCACGCTAGGACAATCCAGCTTACGGGTCCTTACCCGCTCGACCTATCCCTTAGAATGGGCCAAAGTTCACGCTTACCTGGGTGAAGCCTATCGCCAGGCAGCAGCCTATGAAGAGCTACAAGAACTCTACAGTGGTCAAGCAGTCATGCAAGAACAAGCGCTCCGACATCTAGATGCGGCCCTTCAGGTCTATACCATAGATGAGTATCACTTTGAATGGACCAAAGTGAAACAATGCGCTGGTATGATCTATTGGGAACGCATCCGAGGCAAGCACGACGAAAACCTGGCACTGGCCAGTGATTGTTTCCAGGCAGCATTAAGTGAAAGTGTCAGAACATGATCTCAATCATCACATCTGGCAGACTTTGGCAACTCGTCCCTGATCTTCTTAGCTAAAGTCGTCCAGACCTTATCGCGTTTGGCACGAGACATCTGATTGAGAGGCAGAGCAGGGTTGTTAATAGTCTGGTATTTACTGAGAGGAGTGTCACCAAACACGCACAATCCCACTACCACAGAAAAAATGGTCACTTCGCCCTGCTCTGCCGCCTGGAGCAACGGAGGTAACTCGACTCTATCGATAAAGTCAGAGGCAAAAAAATTCGCACTCACCAGCAGAACTGCGACTCTCGCAGCATTCAGAGCCTTGTGAATATCCTTCTTCCACTCGCTTCCGGCCTGAATCTGGGTATCGTCCCAGGATTTTATCAGCCCCTTGCGAATATAAAAGGCCAGATGTACATGAAATTCATCGAGAAACCTCTGATCATCGCGATTATAACTTACAAAGACATCGGTACGGGACGGAACAGATTCATCGTGCATACAAATTCCTCCTCAATGATTAGCATAAAAAGTCTTCACTTGCTACGATACATAGCATCAAGTCAACGCAGACCTATCCGCAGAGACGTGCCTCAACCAACTCTCTGCCCTCGGCATTAACGCGGGCACGATTTTTAGCCAGTTTTTGCCGCGCTACGGAGAGCGAGGCCAGCATCGCATGGCGCTCGGAGCGGGCTGATGGCAGCTGCATATGATCGATATCAAAACCGCACCCGATCAGGACGCTACGCAGTTGGACGGTATCATCGACCTTTTCCCACAGCCAGCAGATCATTGCCAGCTGCTGGCGCGGAGGAAGATCAAGCAGCATACGTACAAGACGTTGCAAGAAGAGATGAAACTCTATCTGCTGGATCACCTCATCAGCAGGATCGACCGTTCCATGTGATAGATCGATCACCTCCTCATCATCGATCGGTACTGCGACCATACGCTTCTCCTGGCGCTTCATATCGATGAACTCGCTATAAACGACGCGCTTGACGTAGGAATAAGGATGCGAGACCAGCCCTTTCTCCAACGTCTTCCAGAATTTAATCCGTACACGTTGCGTGAGTTCATCTACTTCCGAGTCATTAAAATCTTCATACCTGAAATTCTGCTGTCCATACAGTAACTTCTTTACCTGAACGAGGATATAGCCATCAACCTCTGCAAGTATCATCTCATTTGTCTTACTCATAATAACTCCTATGATTTATGACAACTCTTTGCGTTTATGTTATTGTGGAGTGTAGATGCATTGATGTACTTCTCCTTCCGGCGATGCTCGCCAGGAGAACCAGACAACAAAGCAGTGAGCTTAGTGAAATCGTAACTCAAAAAGACTTAAGAAAAAACATCATGAAGGGGGCAAGTATGGGGGCAACTTGTGACACTTTTACCGATGAGACTCCCAGCGACATTAATGCAATCAGATTGATTCTATAAGGAGGCGTGGCAAACCCGTGACAAATATGGACCAATCAAAAAAACAACCCAACTATAAGCTACGAAACGCACGCGAGCAACGTAACTGGACTCAAAATGAGGTATCTAAACGAGTCGGTGAGCCTGGTCCTAAGACAGTGGGGCGTTGGGAACGTGGTATCGTCACCCCTAGTCCTCATTATCGTGAACAACTCTGCCAGGCTTTTGGGATGACGCCTGCGGAACTCGGTCTCGAAAAATCCCCTCCCCAGAAAACTGAACCACCGACAGCAGTCTTGCAGCTGCATAAATTACCCATCATCTTTAAAACCTTTATCGGACGCAAACAAGAGGTCGACGATGTAAATGAGATGCTCATACGTCCCGATGTCCGCTTATTGACCCTGCTCGGAACAGGAGGCATCGGAAAAACGAGCCTGGCAATCGTAGCCGCAGGACAGGTAGAGGAGCATTTTGTTGACGACGTGTGCTATATATCACTCGCCCCAATCATTGATCCCGACATGCTCATTCCTACACTGGCCTCAGCACTTGGCCTCCAGGACAGTACATCGCAAACGCCCATGCAGCAGATTAAAAATATCCTCAAGGATAAACATATGCTGCTCGTCATGGATAATTTTGAGCATCTCATCCATGCCGCTAGCATAATTGAGGAACTCCTCCAGGATTGTCCATACATCAAGGTGCTGGTGACAAGTCGCGAGGTGCTGCAACTGGCGGCCGAACACATTTTTGCGGTCCCGGCCCTCACCAAGCCAGATCGGGACAACCTACCCACAGTTGATCATATGATGCAATATGCAGCCGTTGCGCTCTTTGTAAAGCGAGCGCAAGAATATCTTCCCTCCTTCAAACTTACAGAGGCCAACGCGAATGCCGTCGCAGAACTCTGTATACGCCTGGATGGATTGCCTCTCGCGATTGAGCTTGCAGCGGTGCGCATTAAGCTCTTCACTCCCCAGGCGCTCCTTAAAAAACTAAATCAGGATCAGCATATGCTGAAAAATGGCGAGCGTTCTGTCCCTGAACGACACTACACACTTGACTATATGATAAAGTGGAGCTATGACCTGCTCAGCGAACAGGAAAAATGGTTTTTTCAACACTTCTCTGTCTTTCTTGGCGGAGTACAACTTGAGACGATCGAAGCCTGTTTCAATGCAGTCATGCAGCCAGCGTCCATGATCAAAGACATGGTAGAGGTCGTCGATTCGGTCCTGAACAAAACGTTGATTCAGCGCCTCGAACCACAGGAAAACGAGGAACCTCGTTTCATCATGCTTGAGACGATCCGCCAGTATGCACAGGATTGTTTGCGTGAAAGCGGTGAGTTAGAGGCTCAGTATCGTACATACGCCTTGTATTATCTTCAGCTCGTTGAGCAAGCGGCCCCACTGTTGAAAGGGGCAGAGCAAGCACACTGGCTGGCAACATTAGATCTGGAAGTAGATAATTTGCGCAATGCTTTGCGCTGGTTACTTGAACAACAAGAGACTGAGTTGGCCTTACGCTTTAGTGAGGCATTTGGCAAATTTTGCGGCTTACGTGGATATTGGAAGGAGGAACAGCGTTGTCTCACAGAGGCTCTGCAACTTCCCGCGCTTCCAGGAGCACAGCAGCAGGCAATTCGCGCTAAAGTACTGCGACGAGCAGGACATCTCTCGTATCGTCTCCGTGACCTGGTCGATGCACGCTGGCAGCTTGAACAGAGTGCAGCCTACTCTCGTGAAATCCATGACCTGGAAAATCTGGCAGGTGCGTTGAATTCGCTAAGCTGGGTCCTGTATCGTGAAAACGAACCCGAAGAGGCCAATAATCTGCTTCAGGAGTGCGTACAGGTAGCCTATCAATCAAAAAACGATTGGGTTCTGGCAAATGCGCTGGAAAGTCGGGGACGCTTCATGCACAGCCAGGGGAAAAACGCGGAAGCCCACGCACTCCTGGAAGAGAGTATTGCGGCGACCCGCAGAACGCAAGACCCAGAAAGTCTGGCACGCATACTGACAACACAAGTCAACATAGAAATAGCGCAAAACAATCTCGAGCACGCCATGGAGCTTGCACAGGAAAGCCATGAGCTTGCTCTGAAACTGGGCACCAAACCTCTGATTGCTCTGACGATTGATAGATTAGGCGACGTCGCCTTATACCAGGGAAACTACCTGGAGGCCAGAGAGCTCTTCACACAGCGCATTGGCATCGCCGAGCAACTTGGAGACATCTCAACCGTTATCAGCCGGCAGTTAAAATTAGCCGAAGTGGCGCTCGCACTCGGAGATGTCGCGCAAGAAACACCCAATATGGTCAAAAAGGCACTGGACTTCCTCCAGAAACAAGGTGACAAATCCGAGGCCGCAAGTTCATTATGTATCCTGGGAGATCTCCAACTGGCAGCTGGCGATCAGACATATGCGCAAGACTGCTATGTCGCAGTCCTGCAAGGCTACAAAGAGCCTGGTGATAAAAAGCAGGTTGGCCGTAGTCTGATCGGTTTGGCTCAAATCATGCTGGAAAGAGAAAGGAACGATCTCGCTATTATGCTCCTGGAAGCTGCCACATTCTGGATACATACCTTTGATATGCATCCACAGCAACGCAAAATTTTCCTAGTGATGCAAGAGAAAGTCAAGCATTTACTGGAAGCTGCTCATATTACCGCACAATTAGATTACGAAAAGAATACATCTCTTGAGAATATTCTACGCTGCCTTTCATGATTTTGCTGGCTTTTGTCGTCTATAGAAAGTGAGACATTTTTCGCCATCGGGTACTCTTTCGACTTGCCAGGATTAGTCTTGACAGCAATGCGATATATCGTTTATACTCTCAACAGCGGATAACGATATATCGCATTGTATTCTCATTACCCTGTCAGATAACTTGACAACTCAGCCATGATCAAATATACTTAGGTTACCAACTAAATTAGTTACCAATCTACCTGACAGAGAAAGTGAGCCAATGCACATATCTGGCGATCCACCCGAAAATCTACTGGCACAGAAGCTAATGACTTCGATTATGCAGTTCAAACATGGTGGATGGCATCAAAGTCCCATCGATGGCTGTAAGCCAAGCGAAATCAGGGTCTTATTCATTATCCAGAAGAGCGAAGAGCATCTTCATCGCAAGATAAAAGTCTCTGAGATCAGCAAGTATCTGCATGTAACATCACCGACAGTAACACAATTGCTCAAGGGCCTTGAAGTACGTGGCTTGATTGAGCGCCAGACCGATGCAATTGATCGGCGTTCCGTGGTGATCACATTGACACAAAAAGGTGAGCAGATCACACAAAAAGCACACGAGCACGTAATATCCTCCTTTAATGGTCTGGTTGAGTATCTGGGGGAAGAGCAGAGCCAACAACTTGCCGAGTTATTATCCAGCGTCAATACCTACTTTCACGAGAAGGAAGCCAGTCATAATCAGTCACCATGGAGTGGAGACGAGGAAGTATGATCAAATTATTCAGATTTTTAAAGCCCTATCGACCTCAGATCGGTATCGTCTTAGTCTTTGTACTATTACAAGCCTTATCTGATCTCTATCTGCCGACGCTGATGGCAGATATCGTCGACACAGGGATCGTCAAGGGCGACACCAACTACATCTTGCGCGTCGGTGGTTTCATGCTGGCAATCGCAATCGGAGGCGCTCTCTGCGCGATCGTGGCCAGTTACTTTTCATCGAAGATCGCTACCGGGTTCGGCAAGATCATGCGCGGCAAGATTTTCAATAATGTCGAAACATTCTCGCTGCACGAGTTCGATACCTTCAGTACGGCATCGCTGATCACACGCACGACCAATGATACCACGCAGATTCAGCAGGTGCTGATCATTATGCTGCGCCTGATGATTTATGCTCCGATGATCTGTATCGGCGGTATTATTATGGCTGTCCTGCAGGATGCTACCCTTGCCTGGATCATCGTCGCGGTCATCCCCATCATCGTCATCTCGGTCCTGCTGATCACCAGCAAAGGCATCCCGCTCTTTAAAATCATGCAGGAAAAGCTTGATAAGTTAAATCTGATCTTAAATGAGGGATTGGTCGGTGTGCGCGTCATTCGTGCCTTCGATCGTACCAGCCACGAAAAGGCACGCTTTGATCACGCCAATGAGGATCTCACTCAGACCGCGATCAGCGCCAACCGCATCATTGCAGCCCTGATGCCAATTATGATGCTGGTGATGAACGTCTCAACCATCGCGATCGTCTGGTTCGGCAGTGTACGCATCGATGCTGGCCAGATGCAGGTCGGAGCGCTGATTGCCTTCCTGCAATATGCGATCCAGATCATGTTTGCGCTGATGATGGTCTCGATGATGTTCATCATGATCCCTCGCGCCTCAGCATCCGCCGTCAGAATCAACGCCGTGCTTGAGACCAAGCCAGCCTTGTTTGATCCTGAACAGCCCAAAGAGACAGGTGACCAGAAGGGGTACGTCGAGTTTAAAGATGTGACCTTCAGCTATCCAGGGGCGGAAGAGCCTGCGATTAAAAACATCACCTTCAGCGCAAAGCCCGGCGAGGTCACAGCGATCATCGGTGGCACCGGAGCCGGTAAATCGACGCTCGTGAATCTCATCCCGCGCTTCTACGATGTCGATAGCGGCAGTGTGCTGGTCGACGATCTGGATGTGCGCGAAATGACGCAGGAAAGCTTGCGGGCTAAGATCGGCTTCGTGCCGCAAAAAGCCGTGCTCTTCTCAGGGTCCGTCACCAACAACATGTACTATGGCAAAGAAGATGCCACACAAGAAGAGATCGAGCACGCAGCAAAGATCGCTCAGGCCACCGAATTTATCACAGGCATGACAGATGGCTTTGACGCCACCATCTCTCAGGGAGGCACAAACATTTCGGGTGGACAGAAACAACGCCTCTCGATTGCCCGTGCCCTGGTCCGACGGCCAGAGATCTACATCTTCGACGATACATTCTCGGCGCTCGATTTCAAGACCGACGCTCGTCTACGCGCCGCACTACACCAAGAGACCAGACAATCAACCGTTTTGATCGTCGCTCAGAGAGTCAGTACCGTCATGGATGCCGATCAGATTATTGTCCTGGATGAAGGCAAAATCACAGGTATCGGTACCCATCACGAATTGATGGAATCAAGTGAGGTATATCGTGAAATTGTATCCTCACAACTGTCAGCGGAGGAAATCGCATGATGAATAGACCCACGAGTGGTCCCGCACGTGGTCCGATGGGTGGTGGCCCGATGGGCGGAGGCCCCATGAGTGGCTTTGGCATGGTTGTGCAAAAGCCAAAAGATTTTAAGGGCACCCTGATGCGCTTTACGGGCTACTTAAAACCATATACCATCGCTCTGGTGGCAGTTTTTGTCGCAGCGATCATCAGCACCATCTTTACCATCCTGAGCCCAAAGATCCTGGGTCAGGCCACAACAACGTTATTCAATGGCATCATCTCAAAGATGCATGGTGGACCCGGCGTTGATTTCGCCAATATCATGCATATCTTGATGATCTTAGCAGTGCTCTATGTCATCAGTGCAGGCTTCAACTATCTGCAACAATATATCATGTCAGGCGTGGCACAGAGAACCGTCTATGACATGCGCAAAGAGGTCGATGAGAAGCTGACGCGGCTCCCGCTGAAATTCTATGACTCCCGCACGCATGGAGAGATCCTCAGCCGCGCAGTCAACGATATGGATAATATCAGTAGCACCTTGCAGCAGAGTCTCACGCAGCTTGTAACATCGATTGTGACGATCGTAGGCGTCATCGTGATGATGCTGACCATCAATCTGCTCCTGACCGGCGTAGTGATCATCACCCTGCCGCTCAGCATCTTGGCCACGATGACCGTCGCCAAACGCTCGCAGAACTACTTTAAGGATCAGCAGCGAGCGCTGGGACAGCTCAACGGACACGTTGAAGAGATGTATACCGGTCATAAAATCGTCAAAGCCTTCGGTTTTGAAAAACGATCCATCGAAACATTTGCCGAGCTCAATGACAATCTCTACAACGCTGGCTGGAAAGCGCAATTCATGTCCGGCATCATCATGCCGCTGATCACCTTCGTAGGCAACCTGGGCTACGTACTCGTCAGCGTCATCGGTGGCATCATGGTTACCAAGCGAGCGATTGAGATCGGCGATATCCAGGCTTTCCTGCAATATGCACGACAGTTCTCGATGCCAATCACGCAGCTAGCCAACATCGCCAATATCATCCAATCAACCATCGCCTCGGCCGAGCGCGTCTTCGAACTGCTCGATGAGGAGGAAGAGATTCCTGAAGCAGTCAATGCCGAGGTCATCGAGGTACCACAGGGATCGGTGCAATTCGATCACGTCAAATTTGGCTACAAAGAAGATGCGATCCTGATGGAGGATATGAATATCAATGTCAAGCCGGGACAGACCATCGCGATCGTCGGCCCTACCGGAGCCGGCAAAACGACGCTGGTCAATCTGTTGATGCGCTTCTACGAGCTCTACGACGGCAGCATCCTGGTCGATGGACATAATATCACCGAGCTCAAGCGCGGCAACCTGCGCAGGATGTTCGGCATGGTGCTCCAGGACACCTGGCTCTTCAACGGAACTATTCGGGATAATATCGCCTACGGTCGCGATGGCGCAACGGAGGCTGAGATCATTCAGGCTTCGCAGGCGGCGCACGCGGACCACTTCATCAGGACGCTACCCGATAGCTACAACACCATCCTGAACGAAGAGGCTACCAACATCTCGCAAGGTCAGAAGCAGTTGCTGACGATCGCCCGCGCCGTGCTCGCCAATCCACCGATCTTGATCCTGGACGAAGCGACCAGCAGCGTCGACACCCGCACAGAGATACTGATCCAGAAAGCCATGAACCAGTTGATGCAAGGCCGCACAAGCTTTGTCATCGCACACCGGCTCTCAACCATCCGAGACGCCGACCTGATCCTGGTCATGAACCACGGCAGCATCATCGAACAGGGTACACACGAAGGGCTGCTCGAACAGAAAGGCTTCTACGCCGATCTCTATAACAGCCAGTTCTCCACCGGATCAGAAGAGGAACTTCAGGAGCCTCAGATCCCTGTCAAGGCCAGTTAAACACAAACGTGTACGACGCCGAAGTGGCGTCGTACACTTGCTAGCTTGATCCCTTGAAAGCCGCCATCGCCTCCCGCACTCCATAGTAGACAATCACAAGCGAGGCCAGCGGATCTGCCCACCACCAGCCAAAGAGAGCTGTCAGCAGCAGCCCAACCAGGACGGAACCAGCCAGATAGGCATCAACCAGCGTGACACGCCCCTCGGTGAGCAAGACCTCATTCTTCAATTGCCGTCCCGTGATCCTTTTGCCGGCAGCCAGAAGTAGCATGGCAATAAAGGTTGCGGCAATCCAGAGCATGCCTCCCAACGATGTGATAGCATGCGTCCCCGTCAAAAAGACGTAGAGCAGTTGTGCCACAATATAGATCACCAGGGCAACAAATGCGCTTCCGATAAGGCGGAGCGCCAGCCGTTCACGATCTTGATTCACGCCAGTAAGCTGCCACACAACGACGACCGAGGCAAAGATCTCGATAAGAGAATCGAGTCCAAATCCAGCCAGTGCCACGGAATGAGCGGCAAGCGCCGCCAGGACAACGATCATGACACCAACGATATTCCATCCCAGGGTAAGATATTCCAGCAGTAATCCTCGTTTGAGGAGAGCAGTTTGACTCAAAACGACCTCCAGTTCATCAATAAACACCTACATTGTATCTCAGATGAACGAGGAGGCCGTCATGTTTCAAACGATACCGCTTACGCTTTGAGGTTGAGTTTCCAGACACTACGACCATGGGTGGCCGCATAGAGAACTGTATTCTTTGGATCGATCGCCAGGCTATAAACAGCAACGGTGGGCAGTCCCGAGGCCGCTGGATGCCAGCGATTTCCACCATGATCAAGGACAGCAACGCCAAAGTCGGTTGAGATGTACAGGTCACGCGTACTACTATTGTAAGCAATACCTGTTACGGGAGCATCACCCAGATTGTGGCTAATGTCGATCCACGTGGCCTTACCTGTTGTGGGATTATAGGTTACGTCGAAGACATGCCCCGGCGTGTTTGGCGTGTAGGCGTTATACCCGGAGAAGGTGACTACCGCATGATTGGTATTAGCTGGATCGACGGCGATCCCACTGATGAAGCGCGCAGGTTGCGCCGCTGTATCCAGGCGTGTAAATGAGACACTGGCAGCGTCGGTCGCATTGGCATTCTTCGAGATGAAGAGGCGTCCAAGTCGGGTTGCAGCCCACAACGTATTCTTATCACCAGATGTGCGTCCCAGAGCCACAACGTAGCTTCCACCGGATGCTGTAGTCGTCTTATCGGTCCCAAAGGTCGTATCGGAGAGATTTTGACCAAGCGGTACCCAGTCGCCACAGACAGCATCGACGGAAAAGTCTCCTGTATATTCGTTACAATGCTGATCCAGGTACGCCTGATTGCCAGCATCGTCGGTGGTACGCCAGACGTGTTCGAGCCCACCAAAGACGGTTCCGCCGACGGCAGGATCTGCAATGAGGGGTATATAGAATGAACTACGTTCACCGCTAGCAGCCAGAGGCTGAGCCATATAGTCCCATCCAGCTGGATCGTTACCGTGGAAGTTCACATCACCATTTGGATTGTAGTACATGTGGAAGCGGATCGATGGATGAGCATAGTCAATCGCCGTTTGTCCTCCATCACCACCTACGGTTTCAAGAGAGGATGTACCTGTATCCTTACTCCCGCTGAAGGCCCATGATCCATTATCCTGCGTGCCACCAATCAGGTCTGTGGTGGGCGCTTGTGGATTCATCGAAACGCTCTGGAATTGCAGCGTGGCTAATCCAGGATTCAGGCTGGTGATATGGGTGGGAATAACTTTCAGCGAGATCTTACACTCGGCCAAACCTGCCGCATCTAATCCTCGCGTATTGCACTGGCTGGAAGCATCGGTGAACTGTCCATCGGTGCGCACCACACCGCCATCAGAGCCGATAAAAGTGATATCTGGATTCGTCGGTGAGAAGGCCAACGCGTGTTGGTCAGGATGCATCCCTAAAGGAGGATTCTCATTATCGTCGGTCATATCGGTAAAGGTCACCCCCCCATCAGTTGAGCGCTGCACCGCACGACCATTGGATGGAGGGGTCGAGGTAAAGACTTCATCGTAGTTCATTGAACCACCCAGCCAGACCGTATCGGGATGTCCTGGAGGCGATGCCACAAACATATCATAGCTACACTGCGATTCACAGAAGTCGTAGGAAGTATAACCAGCCGTCCCCTGAGTGGGATTGGAAAGTGAGATCCAGCCAGGATTAGCGACTCCATTCGTCAAAGTGCTGGCTGCTACATTGGCGTTATCAACACGGAATAGCAGCGAGGTAGTACCATCTGTATCACCAACATAGATGCGCAGCTTATTCCCCGTTGGCGCCAGTGCGAACTCGGTCCGAGTTCCAAGGCTATTGGCAGTGGTTCCACCACCGGCGGAGGCAAAGACCTGCTCAAAAACTCCATTCTCTGTCTTACGGTACAAGCCATAGTCAAACACAGAGAAGTAGACACGTGAAGAGGCATGAGCCGCCAGACCAGTACGATCAAGCAAGATTTTAGAGACACCGCCACGGAAGTAGTCACTGCCATTGGGAGAGTTGGGATTCGTTGTGTCGGTGGCCTGAGAAAACGTGAGCTTGAAGGTTGCGCCGCCATCAATTGATTCGTATAAACCAATCTTGGGAGCATCGGGAGGGGTCCAACGTCCACCATTCACGGCCGAAGCTCCATGGCGGGCGAGCGCTGTTCCAATATAGATATGCTTGCGATTAAGAGGATCAATGGCAATGGCAGCGATCGAACGATCTTTGGCAGCCGCAATACTGCCCGTGACAAGATGCCAGGAGAGTCCCAGGTCCGTCGATTTGTAAAGACCAACGCCTGCTTCAGAGTCGCTTGAGCCGTTTGGCTCTCCAGTTCCGACATAGATAGTGCGACCTGTTGGGTCGGTTGGATCTTGATAGAGTGAACCAATTGCGTTGGATGCCAGACCCAGAGAAGCGGATTTCCAGGTGGGCTGCGCGGCCAGACCATTGAAGGTCACCCAGACACCACCACCAGCCGCTCCAAGCCAGGCGGGACAAAATGCTTGCGTACAATTCTTGGAGATAAGTAGCGCGGTGACGCGACCAGAGTTTGTCGTAGCTCTCCCTGTATATGTCGCTTCAGTGGCAGCATTTCCAACACTGGGACCTACCAGCTGCCAATTTTGATTGTTCCATTTTGCCACATTTCCCATCACACCCTGAAAGGCGTTATAGGCACCGATGGTCTGGGCATAGCTCACATTGGTATGCGGATAGGCACTGTCTGCGTATTGCTGCTGAGTCAGGGCATCTACACTTGCATCGCCCGTTCCCTGATCGTTCCCATTATCATCGATACCATCCTCTGGATGAGTCGCCAGAAAATGGTTGTAGTGAGATTGTAAAGGAAGCGCTGATGCAGAGTTGCCTGGCAGGAGTAAGACCAAAACAGCCAGCACCAGGATCAAATGCCAGGCAAGGTGCCGCGATTTAAACGTATAGCGTCGTAGAAACATATTGGCATGAACCTCCATATTCTAGCCTCGCATAGAGAGTGTCAGAGCAGATCGCTCATGAATACTCTCTATGCTACATACCCGAAGAATGAGGAGAAATGCAGGCGCATACATCAATACAAATCGTCTACTAACAACTAACATAATTTGTAGAGAAAGCATACATCAAAAACCAGCATATTTCACAGGGGGATAATATAATGTGTTCCACATATGTAGAGAAAAAGGCAAAAACCACACAATGAAAGCAAGAAAAAGCTATGCGCCACACAAGTATTCATTTGTTATAATGCAATTGGCACCATTATAACAGTTAAAATAATTATATCCCTGATCAGATCTGGACACCTCATTCTTTAGGAAAAGCATATACGTACTATATGCCATAAAACGACAAAAAATTCAAGGATACCAGGAATAGAATTCAGTCATAATACGAGAGATGCGTTGTTATATGATATCAAAATCATTCACGCTCTGATCAATTGGGCATATGTCTCCACTACACCTCGCTAGTATAGCTCTACCGACTCATAAAATCCCCCACTCAGGGGAAGAAGCATGCCAGTTATTTTGCTATACTCAGAAACAGGTTGAGTCAATCACCAAGCTACATACTCTATATACCAGCGACGTATGACCCAAATGAGTACTGATGTCACACTCTTCTCATCGATACGAAATAAAAGATGCGCCCGGCATAAAGTGTCGAGCAAGCGCAGAGCAAGGATGGCACTGCACAGCTCTGGATTACCGATGGGATCTAATTTTGCACGAGATCTCATCATCCAAACAATTCCAGTGAAAAGGCTGTTCAATAGCGAAGATAGAGGAAGGAGAATGTCCGTTCACAGGTAGTGAAGTCGTTTATTATATCCTGCCTACCGGACAACCTGTAAATATATGGATAGTATAGATCAAATAAAAACGGCTGTATCGACAGATAAAAATCCGCAAAACCTTTTTCTTAATCAGGTCGAGACGAAAAAGCTTCAGGAGCCAGTATCTCCTCTCGATAGACGCAGAAAAAAAAGAAAAAAGCTGCGAACCATAGGGAAAAATATACTCTTAACCATCCTCACCGTCGCCTATACCCTCAGTTTCACCATAGCGGGATTTCTTTTTTCTGACTATCAAGAGCTACTCCCAAAAGTCGATCAGTACGCCCATCAAAACATCTCTCAGGACTCACACATCTATGATCGCAACAATGTACTGCTCTACGACGTCTACGATCGAAATCAGGTCAACGGTGGGCGGAGAGTTCCCGTGGCCCTACAAGATATCCCAAAGGTGATGCAGGATGCGATGATCGCAACCGAGGATAAAACGTTCTGGACTGATCCCGGCGTCAACGTGCAGAGTACTCTTCGTGCAGCGGTCAAAGGAGATGGAGGAGCAAGTACCATCACTCAGCAAGTCATCAAGAACCTCTCACATAACGCGCAACACACAAAGGCACGCAAGCTTCAGGAAGCGCTCCTCGCGATCGGCATGACACAAAAATACACCAAGGCTGAAATTCTGGACATGTATTTTAATGTCGCCGCCTTTGGCTCCTTCGACGTCGGCGTAGAATCCGCCACAGAAGCATTTTTTCACCTGGGAAGCGACTGCTCCATACATGACAAATGTAAGCCTGGCATCGCACGCCTGGAATATAACGCACAAGGACAGCTTGATCCTATTCTGGGGCTGGCAAGAGCCTCGCTCCTGGCTGCCATGCCCAACGCTCCTGGCACCATCGATCCAACGCTCGGGCCAGAGGCTAAACAGCGAGCCCTCGCACGGCAAAAAATCGTGCTACAGGCTATGATCTTGCAGCATATGAGCGTGGATGGACAGGCCATTACGATTTCAATGGCCCATCAAGCCGAAAAGCTGATAGCTCAGACCAATTTTGCAGCCTATCCGCACACAAAACGCGCTCCCTATTTTGTGGATTGGGTTGTCAATCAGATTGCCTTGCAGTTGGGAGATGGCAACTACGCAGCAGGTATCGATCTGCTGGAACATGGTGGTTATAACATTCATACGACAATCGATGTGAATCTGGAAGAGTACGTCGCACGGGCAATTGATCAACACATCAACAAGCCCGACTATCAATATTATCCCCTGAGTCTGCGTGGCGACATGGTCCTCAGTCAGCAGTTGAACATCCATAGCGCCGCCGTCGTCGTGATAAATGCAAAGACCGGTGAGGTTCTGGCAATGGTGGGCGGTGCCGATTATAATTCCACAGATCCAGAAGTTGGTGGCGAATATAATATGGTTGTGCCTTCCAGCTGGGACCCAAATATTCCGGCAGGACGTTTACCAGGCACAACCATGTATCCTATCGACTACGCAGCCTCACTTCAAAGCACGTTGTCCCGCCAAAATGATTCAGACTTTCCCTCCGACGCCGACTTGACCCTGTCATCGAGCGATTTCGGTTTAAAAGCAGCTTTGACTGCTGGCCCGACAGAAATGATCGCGACAGCACATCGTCTGGGTATCACAACCCCAAAAAATATGACAGCCCCGTCAATTGTCAAGCCCGAGCCAAACGCCGAAGGTGAGACTACTCAGTCAATCGAGGACAATAATCTGCTAAAGTTTGCCAATGGTCAGGTCAATGCGTCGCTCCTGCAAATGACCGGTGCCTATCAGGCCTTCGCCAATCAGGGAAAAATCGTATCCCCCACAGGGATACTCGATATCTATGATCGAAATGGGAAGCAAGTATATCGCTACAACACGACACAACCTCCGGCCACACAAGCAGTCTCCGCAGCAATTGCCAGGAGTATTACCACCGACTTGAGCGATAATCCGACCCGCGCCGATAAATTCGGCGACGATCAACGGATCTCTTTTGCCGATCAAGATCCTCAATGCGCCGATAGTGTATCAGCTTGCAAATATCCAGTCGCCGTCCAGACCAGTAACACCGACGAGACGGAGGACGGCAATACTACAATTGGCTATACCTCAAACGTGGTCGTTGGCACCTGGGTCGGCAATGTCAATGGATCGCGTATGAATAGCGCCGTCGTGGGCGCAACCGGAGCGCTGCCAATCTGGCACAGCGTCATCGAACGAGCACTGGGGTGGTGCGGGACCACTCCCACCGACAGCCCCTATTTTCGCTCGGACAATGTAAGCTGTGGACCCAATCCACAAATTCAATTGACAACAATGCAGAAATAAGAAAAGATCTTCAGCTAGATCAACCGCCTCTGAAGAAAAGCAGCAAGCATCTTTTAAAAAATGGAGAAAGACGACAAAGAAAGCATCTCTTGCTCCAGATGAGCAAAATGTTCCATGATAAACTGGCGGAAGGAGCGCGAGGCCTCGGAGAGATAATGCTCCTCCTGCCAGGCAATGCCGAAGGTACGCAGACAGGTTGGATTGATCAATCGCAGCGCGACCAGACCCTGTTCCTCAATCTGTCTCTTCATCAATGCGGGGGCAAACGCTACGCCAAGATGAGCTTTGACAAATCCATAGAGTGCCGCAGGCTCATCTATCTCATACGCGACTTGAGGCGTAAAACCTGCCTCGTAACAAAACTTGTCGACCAGATCGCGCAGACCATTCCCAACTTTTTCAATCACCACAGCTTCCTGAGAGACCTCAAACAAAGGCACCTGATCCAGTTTGGCCAGCCGATGTCCTGTGGGAACAACCAGCAAAATTTCTTCTGTCAGTAAGGATCTCCATTGAATGCCCGGCTTGTTCAAAGGTATGGAGAGAAAACAGAAATCGCACTCTCCCGTTTCGAGTCGCCGTGGCATCTCGGCGAGTGCACTCTGGAAGAGGTGAAAGCGCACAGAAGGATGGAGGATCTGAAAGCGGTAGAGCAAGTCTGGGAGCCAGTAGATAGAGGCAGTCACCAGCGAAACTACTCCATGTTCAAGGCCAGCCATATCTCGTACGGTACGTTTTCCCTCCTCCAGAGAGTAAAACATGGTATCGATATGCTCAAGAAATGCTTTGCCAAACCGATTCAGTTGGATAGATCTTCCTTGACGATCAAACAGAGGAACGCCCAACTCGTTTTCCAGACGGCGAATCGTCTTACTAAGCGAAGGTTGAGCAATAGAAAGTTCCTCAGCCGCTTGCGTCATATGCTCAGTACGTGCCACCACGCGGAAATAATGTAATTGTAGAAGGTCCATGTGCTCTTTTCTTTCACTACTGATAGCTTTGAGTCTATGGATACATGCATCATTATGTCTTGTTTATCACACCCTCGTCAACATAAGATAAGAGAGTAACCTGGACGATGAGATACATTAAAAAATGAGATACAACACAGTTAAAAAGTAGAGGAGAAGTGGATATATGCATGCAATACAAGTTCATAGCTATGGTGATGCCAGCCAGCTTCGTCTTGAGGAGATTTCACAACCAGAACCCCAGGCAGGCGAAGTACTTGTACATGTCCATGCGGCCGGAGTTAATGGCCTCGATTGGAAAATCCGCTCAGGCATGATGCAGAGCTTTATGCCATTGACGTTCCCCTACGTGCCTGGTATTGAGTTGGCCGGCGTGGTTGAACGCGTTGGTCCTGGCGTGACGACGCTTCAAGCGGGTCAGGAGGTGTTTGGTCATAGCGCGGCGGGCGCCTACGCCGAGTATGGTGCCGTCCCCGCAAAAAATCTTGCCTTGAAACCTGCCAAACTCAGTTTTGACGCGGCGGCTGCGGTTCCGGTGGGAGCAAGTACAGCCTGGCAAGCGCTCTTCGATGCTGGTCATCTGCAAGCAGGACAACGTGTCTTAATCCTCGGGGGTGCAGGAGGTGTTGGAAGTTTTGCAATCCAGTTTGCGCATCAAAAAGGGGCCTCTGTGATCACAACCACCTCGACAAGCAACATAGAATTTGTGCGTGCGCTTGGTGCCGATACTGTCATTGACTATACCAAAACACGGGTAGAGGATGAGATCCATGACGTTGATCTGCTCTTCGACACGGTAGGCGGTCCAGCGACAGAAGGCGCCCTTGCCACCGTGAAACGCGGTGGGCGCGTCGTCACCATCGCAGCGCCGGCTAACGAAGCACAAACACAGGCAGCAGGCATTAGTGCCGAATTCTTAAATATGCAAGTCTCGTCGGATCTGCTGGCAATGTTTGCCCACTCGCTTAACGATGGTAAGCTCCAAACCTCTATTGCCGCCACTTTTCCACTGAGCGAAGCAGACAAAGCCCAGGAGTTTAGTCAGAATGGCCATGGTAGAGGCCGCATCATACTCCATATTGCCTAGCCTGTCAGAGACAACTTTTTTCGTTAAGCGCTTGCGCTCTTAAAAATCAGAAGGAGAAATCAGATGGCATCGGATTCAGTCCCAACCATACTAAAAGCAAGTCAGGGTGAAATGACGTATCTCTCAAAAACCTGGTATCAGGTGTGGAAAGCCACAGGAGAGACTACAGATGGAAGATTGGATGCATGGATTGAGGTGACTCCACCCGATATGGGACCACCTGAACATATACATGACCAATACGATGAGAATTTTTGGGTTGTGAAAGGCAGGTTCCTCTTCAAAGCTAATGGACACATCTCGGAAGTCTCTGAAGGTAGCTGGGTCTTCATCCCTCGTGGCCTGGCTCATACCTTCCGCAATATAGGGTCGGAAGACGGAGAACTGCTCATCGAGGCGTATCCCGGAGGAGGAATGAGTAAGTACTTCGCAGAGGTCAGCGCCGTAGCCATGCCGGGACCGCTCGATCCAAAAGCGCTCGAGCCCATCGATAAGCGCTATGGGATCGTGGTAGTTGGACCACCTCTGGAAGCAGATGCACACTAGATAGGTAAAAGTTACTTTTTTGCAATCAGATAGACTTTATAGAGAACAACGTTGCATCCGTAGCAAGCGAAGCGAGTGTCCTCGCTTCGCTCGACCTCTTGCATTCTGGGAGGCTGAAGGATACATTCCCTATTTCGTACCAGCATCATGGGTATTCAACTGGACCTGCCCATCAACGGCTGGCACAAAGCTGATACTGACACGTGTGCGATCTCCTCGATGAAAGGTGGTCGAGTATTCAAGCGGCTTGTCGTTGGGCAGATAGACAACGCTCTCAAGGAGTAACAGGGGACTGTGCAGCGCGATATCCAGAATTTTAGCCTCTTTTTGCTGGGCCGCGACGGCCTCGACGTTGCGTTCAGCACGTGCCACAGTCAATCCATAGTGGGTTTGTAGCCAGCGATAGAGCGAGACAGTCGTCAGGTCGTCATTCACCAGAGCAGGACAGAGCGCTTCCGGGATGTAGGTAGTGGAAACTAATACTTTTTCATTGTGGACCGAGCGTACACGCACCAGGATGTGCACAGGCGTCCCGGGTGAAATCTCTAAACAGGTCGCCACCGTTTCAGGAGCGGGGATAACTTGCTGTTGCAAGATTTCCGTCGTCAAAGGTTGTCCCTGATGCTCCATATCCTCATAGAAGCCAAAGGCACGCTGCACGAAGCGCTCATCGAGCTTGGGTCGTGCCACAAACGTCCCCTTCCCCTGGATGGTGTAGAGTTTGCCTTCATGCACGAGATCACTAATAGCTCTCCTCACCGTAATACGGCTCACACAGAACTCCCGGCATAACTCGGGCTCCGGTGGAATGGCCAATCCCGCCGTCCACGTGCCATTAGCGATCCTGGCCAGAATCGTTTCTTTGAGATGATAATATTTGGGAACAGGAAGACCATTTGAGCTGTTCGCCTGCATACTCGGAACCTGGTTGAGTGCCATATACAATCCTCTGAAAGTCGTTCTACCATTTCCTACCCTATGAATCAAACAGAAATGGTCACCGTCACGCGAAAGAATAGGTATGACGTTATAATGATATTCTAATTGAGATGGATTAACTAGTCAAGGGATTGACAAGCTTTCAAATACTGGTTATCATATCGTTATAACGACATAGTGACTTGGATTGCTACCTTAATCGAGCGTATCCATTAAGAGATTCTAACGTCCTGTTGTTCTTTCAAGCGTATATGTCCAGGAAGGAGATTTAGTGTGCAAAGACGCCTATCTTTACCAATCGTGCTCATCGGTTTCTTGACGTTGATGGTCATCCTCTCCGGGTGTGGATCGAGTGCTGCCACGACCAATCCCAGCAAACTCTCTCTGGCAAATGACAAGGCCACATGGGCTCCCTGGTTCAATTCTGTTGGTCAATACATGACCAGCAAATATCAGGCCGGCTTTCAATCCCAACCCTACTCTGACACACCGACCTACCAGGGGGTGATTCGTTCTGCTGCGATGACCTCAAAAGCTCCCCCGCTCTTTACCTGGTGGTCAGGGACGCAGATTCAAGACCTGGCGAAGGCTGGAGCCATCGCTGACCTCACCCCTCAAATGCAAGGGTGGATCAAAAATGATGGGGTGAATCCTAATGTTGCCAAGGCTTTTGAATATAATGGGCATTATTATGGCGCTCCCAGCTATCTCTCTTACTGGGTTATCTTCTACAACAAGCACGTCTTCAGCCAGTATAACCTGCAACCACCAACCAACTGGCAGCAGTTTATGCAATTAAATGATACCCTGAAAAAGCATGGGGTAACTCCACTTATGCAGTACTCACAAGACTCCTGGACTGGCTTTATCTGGTTTGAGAATCTACTGGTGAACACTGATCCACAACTCTATGAGGATTTGATGCAAGGGAAGGCTTCCTATACAGACGCACGTGTGGTCAAAGTGATGCAGCTATGGAAGTCAATGGAAGACAAAGGCTATTTCGGTACCCCCTCGAACATGGCGAATCCTCCCAAAGATTTTGTACAAGGGAAAGTCGCCATGGATCTGGTTGGTCAATGGTATGAGTCCAGCTTGATCGATGCCGGCATGAAAGCAGGGTCAGACTTTGGGGCTTTTATCATGCCAGCCATCACTCCTGGTATCAAGCCACAGCTTATCTTTGAGACCAGTCCGATCGTCGTGTCAGCCCATAATGCCAATAAGGATCAGGCGATTAAAGTTGTTGACACCTTTATGCGCCCTGACGTCCAGCAGAAATGGGTCGCCGCAACGAGCTTTGTCAGCGCGGATACTTCAGTGCCAGCCAACAACGACGTCAATCTTCAGATCAATAAGGACGTCACAACGACTGGTGTCACCCTCCACAACCGCTATTGGGAGGCTACACCATCCCAGATCGCGGTCCCGGCGGCGGCAGCGCTGATACAATTTGTCCTGCATCCAGACACCTATATGCAAGTGCTAAACAATTGTGAATCAATCGCAAAGCAATACTGGTCGACAAATAAGTAGATACGCTTGTATCTGAACAAGAGTTGTGTCGAGATATGGTAAAAGGAAGGCTCGCTCAGAAGATGGACCTTCTTCGCGAGTCAGACCGGACACACTTATAGGTCTCCATCGAACAGGACAGGGCAGCTATTTGTCTACATGAAAATAAAGTTGTTTTCAGCCAGCTAGATAAAGAGAGATATATGGCACAAGCTACAAAGCTACACACGGCAAACTATATCCAATCCTCCCACGATATACAGGTGCAAATCAAACGACGCACATGGATAAGACGAGGCATTTCTTTTACATTTATCCTGCCGGCCATCGTGCTGGTGGTAGGTATGTTCTGGTACTCCGTCATATTCACAATTATGATAAGTTTTACGGACTCAGAAGGTCTGGTTGCCCCTAATTTTATTGGCCTCACCAATTACGTCAATATGGTGCATGATCCGGTATTTGGTACCAGTGTCAGTAATACCCTCATCTGGGTTATCGGAATGGTTATATTACCCGTCGGTATAGGTCTGGCCGCAGCCATTATGTTACAAAATTTGCATGGACAGAGCATCTTCAAAAATGTTTTCTATCTGCCCTACGCGATTGGATTGACTTCAACTGGCGTGATATGGACCTTTTTACTATCCAATGACGGCCTCCCAACGCTCCTGGCAACGATTGGACTCAAACAGTTTGCACAGTATAATTTTCTCACCTCTGTGCCAATGAACACATTCGCCATGATCATCGTCGCCACCTGGCAAAGCATGGGCACGAATATGTTGCTCTTCCTGGTGGGCCTCAATGGCCTGGACAAAAACGCTCTGGAGGCCGCGCGCCTGGACGGCGCTGGAGGCTTCAGGCTGTTTCGCTATGTGACCTTTCCCTTGTTACAACCGGTAACAGCCGTGATTATCTCCATCACATTGGTGAATAGCTTACAATCGTTCAATCTTATCTGGGTCATGACACAGGGAGGACCCTATAACTCATCGTCGACGCTCGCCGTCTGGATGTATACGCAAGCATTTTCACTCTTCCGCGTAGGATATGGATCAGCGATTGCGGTCGTACTCATGATCATTGTGTTGCTGATTTCGGCATTTTATCTACGGAAAAGCGTGTAAAGGGGAAAAGTATGTCCAGTCTGATTAAGAGCACTCAACCACGACGACCCATCAAAATAAACTCACTTGTACTCTACGCCATAGCGATCATCCTGGCGCTCATCTGGCTATTACCACTCTGCGTCACGCTCATAACCGCCACGAAATCAACGCCCGATTTTATCAATAATGCTTTCTGGCAACTCCCACGCGAGTTCAATCTCTTTCAAAATATGGCTCAGGCGTGGGCCGGAGCAGGTTTAGGGCAAGGCTTTTTAAATAGTCTCATCTATGGCGTTGTAGGAGCGGTCCTGGCGATCTTCGTGGCAGGTCTGGCCAGCTATGGGTTGGTCGTGCTGAAAGTTCCTGGCTCGTTCCTCTGGTTTCTGGTCATTTATAGCGGAACGCTCTTCCCGTTCCAAATCTACATTGTACCCATCTATCAAATGTACAATGCACTCAATCTATACGACACGCAGATCGGCATGGTCATCTTTTATACGGCCATCAGTATCCCCTTCGCCACACTGGTGATGCGCGGATTTTTTAGCACGATTCCAGAGGAGATTGCGGCTGCCGCTCGCGTCGATGGTAGTACCGAGTTAGGAGTCTTCTTGCATATCTACTTGCCATTGTCATTCTCAGCACTGCTGGTCGTCTTCCTCCTGCAATTTACCTGGATATGGAATGATCTGCTCTTTGGCCTCGTATTAAGCAATTCCAACGACGTTCGCCCTGTCATGCCCAGCTTATCGAGTCTATCGGGCGTGTATGGAGGATCAAGTTTTACCATCGTCCTGGCCGGTGCGCTGGTGGCATCTGCTCCAACGCTACTTCTCTTCTTGGGACTGCAAAAATACTTCCTCGAAGGCTTAACGTTGTCCGTGAAGAAATAGCAGAACAATAGAAAGGGATATCATGACTCAGCCATTTACGATCTATGTGATGCAGTCAGCTCACACGGATATCGGTTATACGCATCCACAGGAACAGCTCGAAGACATGTATCTGGACTACTATGATCGTGTCCTCGATCTGTGCCGCGAGACAGAGCATGCGCCAGAAGAGCATCGTTTCAAGTGGACGTGTGAAACCTTCTGGCAGGTGCGTCATTATCTTTCGCATAGACCTGAACGCGAAGATGATTTTTTACACTATGTCCGCACAGGGCAGATTGAGATTACTGCCGTATATGCACACTTCACCGATCTGATCGATGCGGATGCCTATCGGAAAAGCGTCTCATTGGCGGTCGACTACTGCAAACAACACGATCTCCCTTTACGTACAGCCATGCACTGCGACATCAACGGCTGGCCCTGGGCCGTCGCCGATATCTTAGCCGAAAACCATATTCCAAACTTTGTCAGCCATCTCAATCTCGATATGGGAACCGATCCGTTGGGACGTCGCGGGAGCCTTAACTATGAGTTGTCGCTCCACTGGGAAAATTTGCTACGCCCCGATGCTCCATTCCGGATTCCTCAGGCGTTCCAGTGGCAGGGGCCACAGGGAGGAAGTGTTCTGCATTGGCTCAGTGATCAGTATCTGCTGGGAAATGTGCTGGCTCTATCAGGAACAAAGAGATTTCATGCAGATAAGACACGCTATTTCACTGAGGCCGACCGCGATAGTGTCGATGATCTCTATGTCCTGGCACAAGAACGCGTGACGCGCTATGTGGAACGTTTACGGGCCAATGGCTATGCCTTTAATGCACTGCTGATCAGTACTGGAGGGTTCTTGATTGATAACGCTCCTCCCGATACGCGTTGGTATCAACTGATTGAAAAATGGAATCAGAAACACGACGATATTCACCTGCGCACAGCCACTATCAGCGAATGGTTCAATGATCTCCCCACGCACAGCCATCAATCGTCATATCCCACCTACCAGGTAGCATGGCCGGATTCCTGGGCGCACGGTCTGGGTTCCAGTACAGCGCGTGTGGCTCAGGTAAGACGCTCGCAACGTCGTCGAGCCGATATCAGTGCCCTACTTTCACAGCATCACTCGCCGAGAGCTACCGCTTATTTTGCCAGGGCACTGGAACAGGAGCGCATGGCCTTAGAACATACCTTTGGGGCCTGGTCTACCACCGAGCGTCCAACAGCATGGGTCAACAGCTTTGAGCAAAGCGTCAAAGAGCTCTTTTTTCAGCGTTCCGAACTTTACCTGAACGAGACAGCCAGTACGGCGCTCCGCGCACATCCCAAATCAGATACCTCGAACTCTACCCTTTATGCAGGATCAGCAGTACGACCAGATGATATGTATCTCGTCCATTTCACATCCGAAGAACTGAATCTTGATCCGGCCCGGCAATCGCTCCAGACAAGCGATGGACAGCACTATGCATTTCAGTCTGAAAATGATGAGCTGGCTCAATTTATCTCGCACCTTCCGCTGACATCAGCAACGGTTGCAGCCTTCAAGCTGACAACAACCCCGCCGCCACAGCATTCGTCTGCGATAAGCGTCTCGCACAATGCGGGGCTCATTGAAGTGGGAACAGCCGCCTGGCAGATAAGCATCGATGCAAGCAATGGCAGCATACACAGTTTGTATGAGCGAGCAACCGCTAACGAGTGGGTCAATACACACCATGAGTATGGTTTTGGACAACTTGTCCATGAGCGCGTCGTGCATCCCTGGGGCTGGAAGGCGGTTGGCAACGAGCAACGTCTGATGGCACTCGATGTCGCCAATGAAGAGCTCAAGCAAAGCTATCCAGATGTACCCGTGTTTGAACGATCTTCAGCCCGCTTCAAGGCGGAGCCTGTGACAACCAGAGGTGCGCTCTTTGATGAATTGAAGTTCTCCAGCACAGACACAACTTTGGGAGCGACTCATCTCAGCTGGCGCTTTTATCATACGCTTCCCTGTATCGAGCTGGTAATTGATTGGGATAAGCCCTGGAGCGATCTACCTGAGGCCGCTTATGTGACCTTCCCTTTCAATCAACAACAGATGACGCTTGATCTGGAGACCGGCGGGGGATTTTTCCGGCCCGGTAGTCATCAAACAGGAGGGCAACTGCCTGGGACGTGTTCAAGCTACTATACGATTCAGCGGGCCGCTCGGATGACTGGACAAAATGGGGCACAGGCTTTCTGGCTGCCAATTGATGCTCCTCTCGTGATGACCAATGAGTTGAACTTCAATCGTTGGGAGACCGAGCCCTGGGAGTGGAATGGCTTCCTGGCTTCGATGCCGGTGAATCATTACTGGCACACGAATTTCCCGACCAGTCAACGCGGCCCCTTTCGTCTGCGCTATCGATTTGTCAGTCAGCAAGGATTTGCCAATGCGGAGCAGGCAATCGATGCGGTGATGCCGGTCGAGGCGCTGGGATGGCATTAGCGAGCAAGGGGAGAACACTGTGACTATACCAGGGGAGAGCAATCAAGACGCTGTCAGGCAACCATTATCTGAGCAGGCCGAGATCCTGGCTTTTGACGTTGGTGGAACACGCATCAAAGCGGGAATCGTACGCGGCGCGGCGGTATCAGAGCTGATGATAACGGCTCTGCCTGAACAGAAAGATGCCGCCAGCGTGATCCATACGCTAGTCCAGGCAGGGAAACGGCTCCAGGTCGATCACGCCTGCCAGGCAATCGGTGTCAGTATGAAAGGGATCATCGATCCTCGACAGGGCACGATCCTGGATGTAAATGAAGCATTATCTGCTCTCATCGGGATGCCTCTGGCTCAGGTATTGGCACAGGAGTTACACCTTCCGGTCTTCGTCGAAAATGATGCCCGCATGTATACGGTGGGCGAGATGCTCTGCGGGGCAGGTAGGCAGGTAGACAATCTGCTCTGCCTGACCCTGGGGACCGGGATTGGTTGTGGTGTAGCGCTACAGCGTCGTGTGCTGCGAGGCGCACGCGGGCTCTTCGGCACGATGGGCGGCCATATTACCGTTCAGGTGGATGGTCCAGTCTGTACCTGTGGCAATATCGGCTGCCTGGAGGCTTTTATCGGTACGGCTCCTTTGTTGAGGAAAGCGACAGAGCTGTATAAGATGCGTGCATTACCACAGCCAGCCGGGGAAGCATCATCGCTCCAACAGATATTTATGCGGGCGGCAAATGGCGATGAGGTGGCCAGAGAAGTCGTTGCCTACTTTACGCATTATCTCAGTGCGGGCCTTGTCTCATTAATCCATACCTACGATCCAGACATAGTCATCCTGGGTGGGGGCATTGCTGGCTCTTCCCCACAATTTCTGCCAGCGCTTCAGCAATATGTCGCTGAACGCACCTGGACATATCCCCGTGGCAGAGTGCTTGTGACAACGGCTGCACTGGGGGATACAGCTGCACTGGTAGGTGCGGCTGCGCTTGCTCGTGGCATATCTGTCTTACAATGAAAAGAGAACATATTCCAATGGAATCATCTACATATCGGACCCATCCCGTGCAAAATTTTTCCTGGCTTGAGCTAGAGACAGGCTATAAACTGCTGGCACAAACACTCTTTGAGGCCGTTAGCCAACAATCCGGTCCCAAAACGATTGTCATCGATGGTTTTATGGGCATCATCTGGCAGGACTTCATTGGCCAGCTGCGCGACGAGTTGAGCAGTTTCGCCCAAGAGATATGCTGGCTTTCAACTGAGGTATGTTTTCGTCCCGCCCAGGAGATACAACATATTCTGGCCACCTCGCTGACACAAGATCCAGTCTTCGGACGCATCTTTCACGGAGAACTGCAAGACATCTGGCAGCCAGAGCAATTTTCCCGGCTACAAACACGAGCAGCAGCTGAAGAGAAACCTCTCACCGTAATCTATGGCTTTGGAGCCTCACTTGTCACAGCCGAGGGCATCCATGTCTACATCGACATCCCCAAGGATCTCAGTCAACAGCTGGCCGGGCAAAAAAAGATTTGTAATCTGGGTGCTCAGGAGCCTGATGCCTTTGGCCTGATGTATAAGCGCTTTTATTTTGTGGATTGGCCTCTGCTGAACCGTATCAAGCGTACACAATTAGCCAGGATGGACTTTTTTATCGATGGCAGTCTTCCCCTCCTCCCCAAACTCGTACGTGGAGCTGACTTCCGACGCGTCCTGCATGAGATGGCGCAAAAGCCATTTCGTGTCAAGCCCTGGTTTGCGCCCGGTCCCTGGGGTGGGCAGTGGATGAAAGAACAGTTCGGCTTACCTGCTGAAGCTCCCAATTATGCCTGGTCGTTTGAACTGATCGCTCCGGAGAATGGCATCCTGCTGGGCAATACCGCAGAGTATTTTGAATGTGCCTTCGATTATCTTTTGTGGGCTGAAACAGATGCAGTACTTGGTATTCCGGTAGCCGCTCGCTATGGTAGCTATTTTCCTATTCGCTTCGACTACCTCGATACCATGGGAGGAACAAATCTTTCCTGCCAAGTACATCCACGCATAGACTATATCCGCAGCGAGTTTGGCGAGCCGCTCACACAGGATGAGACATACTATATTGTGGCCTGTGAAGAGGATGCTCGCGTCTTCCTGGGTCTGCGCGAGGATACAAGCGTGGAGGCGCTCAAAATTGATGCCGTAGCGGCACGCGATGAGCATATCCCATTTGAGATCACCGATCACGTGAATAGTTTTCCCAGTAAGCCACACGACCTCTTCCTCATCCCCAGTGGTACAGTCCATTGTAGTGGGGCCAATAATCTGGTGCTGGAGATTAGCGCCACACCCTATATCTTCACCTTCAAGATCTATGACTACCTCCGTACAGACCTGTCAGGGAATCGACGTCACGTTCACCTTGATCATGCCTTCGCCAACATCGACAGCACACGCACAACAGACTGGGTGCAACAGCATCTGATACCGCAGCCAGAGCTGATACGAGAAGGATCAGGCTGGGCCGAATATTGTATCGGCGACATTGAGCATCTCTTCTTCGCCATTCATCGGCTTGAATTTATCGACACCATTGAGGATCAAACATATGGCAAATTTGTCGCCCTCAATCTCGTCGAAGGAGATCGCTGCGAGATTATCACCTCAGATGGCTCACTGGTTGAGTTGAGATTCGCTGAAAGTATCATCATTCCAGCCAGTGTAGATAGCTATATCCTGCGCAACAAGGGCAGTATCAGTTGTAAAGTAGTCAAGGCCTTTGTAAAATGAGTCCAGAACAACTCAAACAGGCTGGCTGCTTTCTCGGATGATGAGACGACATGGAACTTCAATCCGTTCGGGCGGGCCAGTACGGGAGCCGTCGATGCGACCGAGCAGGAAGGTGATAGCCAGTTCGCCGATCTTGTTTTTGTCGGGCGAGATGGTCGTTAACGATGGGACGGAATATTGGCCATCCTCGATATCGTCGAAGCCAACGACAGAGATATCATCAGGGACACGGTAGCCGGCTTCGTGAATAGCTCGCATGACTCCCAGGGCAAGATGATCGTTAAAGCAGAAGACGGCATCGGGTGGTTCGTCCAGGGAGAGCAGTTGCCGCATGGCACTGGCTCCTAGCAGGCGGCTAAAGATAGGGATGCCTCGTACGATCAAATTTGGATCAAGTGACAAGCCAGACGCATTCAAGGCATCCATATAACCACGCAGGCGCAGGCGAGAAGTTTCGGTTTCGCGGGCATCGGTCTCCTGAACGCCGATAGCTGCGATGCGCCTTCTGCCTATGTCGATCAGATGCTGCGTGGCGAGTCGAGCGGTGGAGACGTTGTCATAGGTAACATGATCATATGGGACGTCGTAGATACGATCTCCCAGTAGCACGATGGGGATAGATTCTTTCCACGGCAGGAGGTCTTCTGGCTTCAGAGCAAAGGGACTCAAAATAACACCGTCGATGAGATGAGGGGTCAATCCCTGAATTACGTGCTTTTCGTTGGCACGAGTGCCCATAGTATGATCTATCAGAACTGTGTATGATTGCGCTGCCGCTGCCTCTATGATGGCCGTTCCAATATCTGAGAAGTAGACGTTGCTCAGATCAGGGATCGCGTATGCGATGATACCAGAACGTCCCTTGCGCAGATAACGCGCAGACAGGTTTGGTTGATAATTGAGCTCCTTCAGTACACGCTGGACACGCGTACGTATTTCGTCTGTCACATAGGGATAGTCATTGACCACATTGGAGACAGTTTTAACCGAAACACCCGCTTTCAGAGCCACATCCTTCAATGTCACAGCCAATCGTAGCACCATCTTTCTTCAACAACGATCATCATCTCTATTGTACCTTAGGAACAATCCAAAAGCACAACCTTACTGCCATGGGAAAATACCCTCTCATAAAGAATTTGTCCCTATGCATATCTATATGCAGCGTTCCCATGACCAGTGTCGAGCGAAGCGAGGACCTCTACATGGCATTGACAAATACAAATCGGATATGGTATGTAATTTACAACGTTGTAAACGGCAAGCAGAGTAGCTTTCTCTACAAAGAAGGAGAGGATATTTTTGTCAACGATTAAAATAGATAACGATCGTGTGGTGGGACCTGTCGATCGCAACATCTACGGAGGCTTTACCGAACATCTGGGACGCTGTATTTATGGAGGCATCTATGAGGAAAATTCGCCTCTGAGCGATGAGCATGGCTTCCGCAAGGATGTGATGGCAGCTGTACGGGATTTGCAGGTGCCGCTTTTACGCTGGCCCGGTGGAAACTTTGTCAGTGGCTATCGCTGGACCGATGGGATTGGACCAGTCGAGAAGCGTCCGCAACATACCGACCTGGCATGGCACTGGATTGAGTCCAATCGTTTTGGCACCGATGAGTTTATCGAGTATTGCCGCACGCTCAAGATTGAGCCATACTTCTGCGTCAATATGGGTACGGGCACGCTGGATGAGGCGCGAGCCTGGGTCGAGTACTGCAACGGAACAAATAATACTTACTGGGCTAATCTGAGGCGTCAGAATGGACACGAGGAGCCATACAATGTCAAATATTGGGGGCTCGGCAATGAGGTCTACGGTCCCTGGCAGATTGGACACCTCGATGCTGATGATTATGTTAAGAAGGCACGTGAGTTTGCGAAGATCATGAAGTGGACCGACCCCAGCATCAAGCTGGTAGGCTGCGGAGAGAATGGCTGGTCCGAGTGGGATAATACGGTCGTTCCGGGACTGGCTGCTTATATCGATTATTATAGCCTGCACGCCTATACTGGCAGCGCCGATTACTATAGCAATGTCCTGGCCCCTACCGCTCTGGTAGACTTCGGTCTCGAAAGCTGTCAGGCGATCATCGAGCGCGCCCGCTACAATCAACAGATCGAGCATCCCATCTACATAGCCTTCGACGAATGGAACGTCTGGTATCGTAAGCGCGAAGCCGATACGGCCCTCGAAGAGATCTATAATCTGGCGGATGCGCTCGCCGTAGCATCCTATCTCAACAGCTTCATTCGTCATAGCGACACCGTCAAGATCGCCAATCTGGCACAGCTCGTAAACGTCATCGCCCCCATCTTCACTAACAAAGAGGGTTTATTTCTCCAGACAATCTATCATCCGCTACGCCTCTTCGTGGAGCAGATGCAGGAGATCGCCCTCGACATCTTCGTTGAGTGCGAGTCGATCCCTTTCACCAGGGCGCAGGAGACTTCTCCCTTCGGCCCCAAATTTGGAGCACTCGGACCCTTTGCAGTCCTCGACGTCTCAGCTACTCGCGATACGGCGGGCAAAGTCCTGACCATCGCAGTCGTCAATCGTGATCGAGAAAAAGCCCAGACATCTACTATCACCTTCGCCGACACAGCCAGGATACAGAGCGCTAGAGCCTACGAAGTCAATGCCAACGATCCAAACACATCCAACTCATTTGAAAACCCTGATCAAGTCACCATCCAGGAACAGCAAGTCGATGTCAGCCAGCAGGATTTCGCATACACATTTCCAGCTCATTCGCTCACCCTGCTCCACCTGGAGTTAGCTTGATAGAATACGTCATCAAATGTCACCGATAAATAAACGATTTTGTATCTTTTGCATATAAATAGAGAGGGAAGACAGACTGATCAAGAACACATAAAGACATCATCATCGGCCAGCGGGGCAGAATAGCTTGAGATAACAGTTCATTGTAGCGCTGTATCGCACGGTTTGCGATATCATTTCAGGAGGAGATGTTATGATCTCTGAGCAACGCCCATCAATGGAACCCGAACATAACCGCATGAGACATTTCACACGCCGCGACTTCTTGCAACGGTCGCTGGCCCTGGGAGTTGGGAGTAGTGCCGCTCTGACTCTACTTAACGCCTGCGGAAATCCTCTGAACGCATCTGGCACGCCAGTCACCTACTGGAACCTCTTTACGGGTGGCGATGGTGTACGCATGGTCGGAATGGAGGATGGCTTTTCACAGAGCCAGCGTCAGATCAATCTGGAGTCGGTCACGCTCGCCTGGGGTGCTCCATACTATACGAAATTGGCGATGGCCGCAGCCGGCGGACGCGCTCCCGATGTGGCTATCTCCCACATGACACGCGTTCCTATCTATGCCGCCGAACACTTACTTGATCCATTCGATATCGATGAGCTCGCCACAGTAGGTATCACCGAAGATAAGTTTCTCGCTCCCATCTGGCAACGAGCCTTCTACAACGGAAAGCTGTATTGTATCCCCCTTGACACACATCCCTTCGTGCTCTACTACAACATCGATATCTGCAAAAAAGCCGGATTGCTAAACGACGATGACTCACTCAAGCCCCTGGACAGTCCCGACGCTCTCATCCATGCATTCACACGCGCCAAGCAAGTCACGGGAGGATTGGGATTGGCCGCCGAAGCCGGCGCAATTACGGCGTGGAGGGTCTTCTATACGCTCTATTCACAGTTGGGCGGCGAGGTGCTCTCGGCAGATGGCAAGCAGCTAGTCATCGATGAGGATAAGGGAGTTAAGGTCTTATCGTTTATGGCCGATCTGACGCTGAAAAGCAAGGTAGCTTCGCCGCAGGTCGATGCAGCAGGAGCAGTCGCGCTCTTTGGCAGCGGTCAGGCGGGCTTTCTATGGGATGGCGAATGGGAAGTTACCACGTTCCAGGCTGAGAAAAATCTGAAATTCAACATGGTTCCCTTTCCCAAATTATATGACACCTATCGGGTCCAGGCCGATTCACATTCCTTTGTACTGCCTCATCAACTCGCAGTCGATACAAAAAGCCGGGCGGCGGCCCTTGAATTTATCAGTTATATGCTCAAGACGAGTCAGGCCTGGGCGCTGGGCGGACACATTCCTGCTTATTTACCAGTCACCAACAGCAGCGCCTATCAGGACCTCAAACCTCAATCCAACTATGCCAGCGTGGCAGCCAACGTCGTCGTTGATCCGACCGCCTGGTTCAGCGGCTCCGGCTCCGAGTTGGAAAATCAGGCCGGGGCAGCCTTCCAGGGAGTCTTTACAGGGCAGTTGACACCCGCACAAGGTCTCAAGCAGTTTCAAGCCGCCATCCAAAAATTATTGGATATCCCTCCTTTCTTAAACTGAAGAGCTCATATCAGATTGATTGACAACGCTGTCAACGAAAGGAATAATTATGTCAGAGATGTCACTTAAGGAAGAGTTACATGCTTCCACTACAACACAGAGCCGGGTCCAGACGCACAAGCGCAACAACAGACGCTGGCGCAGAGATCTGGTCGGCTTCAGTTTTGTCCTCCCATTTCTGATCGTCTTTCTCATTTTCCTCGTCTGGCCCATCCTCTTTGGTCTGCGCATGAGCTTCTTCAATTGGACCATTGGTGGCAATGGATCGTCGCAGTTTCTCGGCTTCGCAAACTATCAAGAGCTCTTTGCGGATGCGGCCTTCTGGCAATCCCTGGGTGTGACGATTATCTTTACTGTCATCAGCACCCCGATCCTGGTGCTTGGAGCATTGGGACTGGCACTGCTGGTTAATCGGGCCATACCCGCACAAGGAGTCTTCCGTACCATCTTCTTTGCTCCCTTTATCCTGCCAGTCTCGGTCATCACACTGATCTGGAACTGGATCTATCAGCCAGGCTTCGGCCTGATCAACGGTACACTCGATCGACTGGGCCTACAAGAGGTTCCCTGGCTGACGCAGCCACAAGTTGCGATGATCGCCATTATTATCCTCACGGTCTGGTGGACTCTCGGCTTCAACTTTGTCCTCTACCTGGCTGGCATGCAGCAGATACCTACCGAGCTTTATGAAGCCGCCAGTATCGATGGCGCAAATACGGGCGCTCGCATCCGCTGGATCACTATTCCGCTGCTCAATCGCTTTACATCGCTCATCATCGTGCTCCAGGTCATCGCCTCGCTCCAACTATTCTCACAGACCTATCTGTTAACATCAGGAGGTCCAAACTACTCCACCCGACCAGTCATCGAATACATCTACGACGCGGGCTTTACCACCTTCCGGCTGGGCTATGGAGCTGCCATGTCGTATATCTTCTTTATCATTGTATTGCTGGTCTCATTGACTCAATTTGCGCTGTTCATGCGCCCGGGGAGGAATAATTGATGTCCGCACAAAGTATAGATGTAGCAACCGTTGCGTCCACCGAGCAGCAAAAACGTTCCAATCGCTTGCCGGGGCGGATTGCCTCCTGGGTAGCCTACATACTACTCGTGGCGCTCGCCATCATCTGGATCATTCCGATTGCCTGGGCCATCGACACATCGCTAAAGCCCGAGAGCGAGACCACCAACATTCCCATCTCCTGGCTTGCCTCGCACTTTACTCTGGACGCTTTTATTACCACACTGACGTCCAGTAGCCTGCTCCTCTGGCTCTGGAACAGCACACTGACCTCCGCGATCATCAGCCTGCTCACCGTCATTCTGGCGAGTCTGGCCGCCTTTGCCTTCTCGCGCATCAAATTTCGCGGCAGCAATCTGCTCTTCTGGATCTTCCTGGCAGGCATCATGGTACCGGGGCAGATCCTGATCGTGCCGCTCTTCACGGAGATGCAGACATTCCACCTGATCGACACCTATTGGGGGATCATCTTGCCGCAGATCGCCTCGCCGGTCGCGATGTTCATCTTCAAGCAGTACTTTGACGGCATCCCCCACGAACTCGAAGAGGCAGCGGTCCTGGATGGCGCAAACAGCTTGCGCGTCTACTGGCAAATCTGGATGCCTTTAGCCAGACCAGCCATCGCCACTGTCGCCGTCTTTACCTTTGTCACCTCGTGGAACAACTTCATCTGGCCATTCATCGTCATCTCAAGTAACGACCTCATGACCTTGCCAGTCGGATTGGCAACCGTACAAACATCCTTTGGTATTCACTACGCCCAGATCATGGCCACCGCTGTACTGGGAGGCATCCCAGCCTTAATCGTCTTCATTTTCTTCCAACGACAGATCGTTGCGGGCATCGCCGGAACCGGCATAAAAGGATAACGCACACGCAAAAAGAAGGTCACCGCTTGCTTTAAGCGTAAGCGGTGACCTTCTTATCTTCATCAATGAAAGAGATGCGCATTCGAGGCGAAGATAGGCTTACTTCACGAGCAGATCGAACTTAGCAACCGCCAGGCGTGGGATCAAGAGATGT
Source organism: Dictyobacter sp. Z7_2 (assembly GCF_057551105.1). Classification (NCBI taxonomy): domain Bacteria; kingdom Bacillati; phylum Chloroflexota; class Ktedonobacteria; order Ktedonobacterales; family Dictyobacteraceae; genus Dictyobacter; species Dictyobacter sp. Z7_2. Next base: position 3,935,163 of record NZ_BAAJPE010000002.1, on the reverse strand, counting down.
GCGCAGAGAGACACACCAGTAGTCACTCCAGAAATTATAGCCTGGAACATTTGTAGTCGTATCATACGCATCTGTACCAGAACATTGGGTGCCGGTATAATAGTGCAGAGAAACATTGCCCACCCACCAATAACCACCATAATAATGCCATTGATTTGCAGGGATGGCTGTGCCGTTGGGGCCGATGAAGCAGACAGAGGAATAATTACCATTCTGGTCCGTGCCGTAAGCGGCCACCGATTCGTACAGGAGGCTGGAACCGATCCATAGGGCAAGCTGTTGGCCATTCGTTCCATTGGGATGAACGGCAGAGCAGATAGCCTGCGCACAATGCATAGACTGCGCTGATTGATGCATCAGAACATTACTATCTGGAGCTGCACTGGCGGCATGTGCACTGGTGATAGATGTGGTTGAGAAGATTCCCAGGAGAAGCGCGGCTAAAATCACCGCAGGGAAGAATCTTTTGCCGCTAAAACGATATGTCCCGATCATAGTCCATAGATTACTCATGCTTGTTCTTGAACCTTTCCGTGGTAAATCCACTGGTGTAAACATATTGAACATTTTGTCGCGGCCACCACTTTTCACGTTGGAATGAGGAGACGCGACCACTTCGATGTCCAAAGTATGCCGCAGAAGGTTCTTGAAAATAAGATCATCAACTAGTCATCTACTAGTCTTATTTTTTTCCAACATCCAGACGAGTAAGTTCCTGACGGATCGACTCTTCCACCCTGGTATTTCCTAGCTGGCTTAGAATGATAAGCGCTTCGTCCAAAAACTGATGAGCCATCTCTAGCTGTCCTTGCGCTTGTGCGAGGAAGCCTAATTCTCGCAATGTGATCGCCTCTTCATACCTGTTCTCCACGCGACGAAGCGTCACTAACGCCTCTCGCAGGAGTTGATCAGCTATCTCGGGTTGTCCCTGGATCTGTGCCAGTATGCCCGATTCTCGCAACGTGATCGCTTCTTCATACGCATCATCTAACTGCTGCAAGATAGTTAATGCCTGACGCAGAAATATCTGTGCCTGCTTTAGCTGACCCTGTTCACGCTTCAGAATACCGCGTTCGCGCAGTGTAAACGCTTCCTGCCGTTGATCATGGAGATGCTGGAAGATGAGCATAGCCTCGTCCAAATGCTGATGGGCACGCGCCAACTGGCCCTGTTTGCGCGCCAGGATACCCAATTCCAGCAGGGCAAGCCCAATAAAACGTTGCATATGAAGCTCTTTAAAAACGGTCAGCGCCTCATCAAGGAGTTGATGTGCTTCATCAAACGCTCCTTGATCCACGGCCAGGATGCCCAGATTAAATATGGTGAAAGCTTCACCGCGACGGTGTCCCAGATAGCGCTGCGTCGCCAGAGCTTCATCCAGGAACTGACGCGCCTGCTCGGCCTGTCCCTGCTGGCGTGCGAGGTTGCCCAGATTATTCAATATCACAGCAGCGCTACGCTGATCGCCGCTAGCACGACAGATCGTAAGCGACTCCTGATAAAGTTGATAAGCTCGTCCTGGCTGTCCCCGCTCTCGCGCCATAATCCCCAGGTTCTGTAAGGTAAAGGCGACACCTAGTTGATGTCCTAAGGCAGTGAACATTGCGAGAGCTTCTTCGTAAAACTGTTGAGCCAGCACAGGTTGTCCCTGATCCGCCGCAAGATTGCCTAAGCTCTTCAATGTCCCTGCCACCCCGCTCTGATCACCCAGTTGACGTAAGATATCCAGCGACTCCATTAAAAACCGATGCGCTTGCTGGAGTTCTCCTTGTTCCCAGGCCAGATTGCCCAATTCTAACAGCGTCTGAGCGATACTACTATCATCGCCATACTGATGAGCCAACTGCAATCCATGCTCGTAATGATCCTTCGCCTGCGCATAATTCCCTTGCAGTTGCGCTACTTTTCCTAGATAGCACCAGAGAAGCGCTTGACTTACACTATCATTGGACGCGATCGTTGCCTCCAGCGAGCGCTGGAGTTGCGTCTCAGTAACGCGATAGAGTCCACGCGTGATCAGTAAAGGAGCCAGCGTTCGTACCATCTGTATCAACTCAGGCCACATTGTACGCGTAAACGCCACATCCAAAGCAGCCAGGATATTACTACTCTCATAGTCCAGGATCGTATAGGTCACTCCCTGAGCTTGCAAACGAGCAGCAAAGTAGTATACCAGACGCTCAGCGACGGTCTCTTCGGAGAGATGAGCCTGTGCGTAATCGCGAATCGTTTGATGCAGCGTATAACGATTAGAGCCACTACTTTCCAGTAATCCTGCATCCACCAGAGCATCAAGCGACTCAATAGATCCAGCACTGACAGCCAGAGCAGCCTCCTCGGAGAAAGTATTCGGTTTAGGAGGAAAAACCGAGAGGGCTCTCAAGATAGCTTGCACATCTTTGCTGACTTGCTGATCGCTCATCCCAATTACCGCCTGAAGCGACAAAGGCATGGAGGATGATAAACCAGGACGATCACTGAGCAATCTCTGCGGCTCAGTCAAACGCAAGCGCTCGTCGGCGCTGCGTAAGCGCTCAAAGGCGGCGTGGATTCTGCGTTGCTGACCGCTATAAGACTGCGCACGCAAAAAATTGCCGAGCAAGGTCAAAGCTAATGGCAAGCCTCCAACAGCCGCAACAAGCTCCTGTGCCTCCTCCGGCTCAGCCTGGACCACATCAGCCGCCAGTCGCATCAGCAGCATGCGACCATCTGTATTATCCAACTCGCGCACCACAGTCGTGCCATTGAGAGCAAAGCGCTGCGCAAGTTCGGGAAAGCGCGTTGTTACAACATAGGCGCAATGAGGTCCACCAACCTGAAAGGCCAGAGCATCGGCGAGATCCCAGGCATCATCGATAACGAGCAGCATACGCCTCTGTCCAATGGCCGCACGCAGACTGGCAGCCCAGGCAGTTGGATGATTATATTGCGCCGGATCTGAAGGTACACAGTTGAGCATAGCTCCCCAGCGACTTAATAAGGCCAGTATGTCGGCTTGATAGCCCAGACCAGCCCAGAGGACACCATCATGAAAATGTGCCTGTACCTCTTGATCATGAGCCAGCACAGTAATCAAAGCAGTCTTGCCAACTCCAGGCAAGCCATACAGGGCCGCGAGAGCCACGTGCTTACCCGCGAGTAGCTGCTGCTTGATACCACGCAACAATTCATCACGTCCAACAAGATCGTGTTCGCCCAGGAAGGGAGGTGGAATGGCTGGATCAAGCAGTGGAGGCTGCGGAGATACGCCATGATCCAGTTGTAGCGCTTCCTGACTAGCAGAATCGTTACTGGCAGATTCATGTAACTCAAGCGGCACCAGGCCTAGCTCAGTAGCACTCAAACCAAAAAGCGTACAAAGTTTCTGGCGAAAGTGTGGGCTGGGCATAGTCGCGCCTCGCTCCCACCTGCTGACGGTAAAAGCATCAGTACCAATCTCACGTGCCACATATTCCTGCGACCAACCATGACTCGCACGTGCACGCTTGATTTGAAGATTGGGAACCAGTTTCGCAGGCTTCTTCATCATTTCGCCGTTCCATGAGCGTAACATTTCTTATTGATAGATCAGTTCATGCAGAGCTTTCCCAAACAGCATTATACAGCCGCAGCATCGCAAAATGCCAGTCCAACATAGACGGTATATGGCTACTTTCATACAAAATAGCACTGCACTAGCAAAATATCAATTGCTGCAATATATTCCACGCTTACACAGAGCAAAGGCACGAGAAAAACAAGCCAGGTGCAGCACATCATTTACAAATTCCTCCTACTACTATGCTATAATGGATCATCTAAATGTATTCTCAGGAGGAAACGGTTATGCAAGATCCACAATATCAAAAGCAGGACTCTCAGCCACCCTCGTCATCAGAGATTCCATCTGACGCGCCCTCTGTCCAGCCAGATCAACAGAGTCGCCCAACTGCAACACACAGACTAGAGATTATTGTCAATACCAATCGCAAGTATATTATCGTGCTTACAGCTCTTCTGACTGGTGTTTTGCTGTTATTAATTGGATTGATGGTTTCATTATTCAGTTTCACGTTCACCGATGACAATGCCTTTGATCCTGAAGAAATTCCCTTTATGGTAGTGGTATTTGTAGCTTTCCTGGCTCTAATCCTTTTCATGGGCAAAACGACCTGGAGCATGGCGTCTCTACTCTATCCTACAGCCATACCGATGCTGGTGATTAATAGCGAAGGGATTAGAGTATATAAAATGCCTCTGCATAGTAGCTTCTTCATCCCATGGAATGAGATCATTATGATCTCCTCATCTTCCTATGACCCTGTTTATCTCACTTATGGCTATCCCAAATATAGATACCTATGTATTTTTCCCAAAAACCCTGATCAGTTTCTTGCCCAATTTCACTTCCCGGAACGTCTCAATCGACGTCTCATGGCATCAACTCTCGGTACACCATTCTATTGCCCCCAGGTGTACATGCAACAATCCGTTGGGACAGTTATCACCCAAATATCCACTCGCTATCAATCTGAACTGAGCTCTTACGCAATCCAACTACGAGAGTAAAGTTGCCAGAGCAGGATGAGCAGAAATAATATAGGCCAAGTACAAGAGTATTTACACATTGCTCGCCAAAGTCATATCATACACGTAGATAGCTACCTCAAACACAGTGTTTAGAGAAAGGGCAGAGCATGACATCATCAACCCACTCACAGCCGACAGAGCATGTCCCGTACACGGCAGTTGCATTCGAAGACACGTTCTGGGCACCACGCATCCAGACGATGCGCGAACAAACCTTGCCCTTTATCTATGAGCAGATGCTGCGCGATGGACATTTGTCCGCCTCCGATGATAATTGGCAGCCCGGTAAGCCTCCACTGCCTTATCTCTTCTGGGAATCAGATATATCAAAGTGGATAGAAGCGGCCAGCTATAGCCTGGCAACACTTCCAGACGAGCAGTTGGCCGCACTCGTCGACAAGGCGATCGGCTTTCTCTTAGCGCAGCAACAGCCGGATGGCTATCTTAATGTCTGGTTCACCAAAGTCGAGCCCGATAAACGCTGGTCTAATCTGCGCGACTATCACGAGCTCTACTGCGCCGGACATCTGATCGAGGCCGCCGTGGCGCACTCTCAGGCTACGGGCAAGACTGAGTTCCTGCATGCAGCCTGTCGCTACGCAGATTACATCGCGCAGGTCTTTGGTCGAGACGAGGGGCAGCGACGCGGCTATTGTGGTCATGAGGAGATCGAGCTGGCACTGATAAAACTCTATCATGCGACCGGCAAGCGTAGCTATCTTGATCTCAGCGACTATTTTATCGAGGAGCGTGGCAGACAGCCTCACTATTTCGACAGCGAGGCACGCGCTCGGGGAGAAGATCCTGACGCCTTCTGGGCCGCATCCTACGAATACAACCAATCGCATATCCCCGTCCGCGAGCAGCAGGCGGTGGTTGGGCACGCCGTACGAGCGATGTACCTGGGCAGCGCCGTAGCCGATCTGGGACGCGAACTCCAGGATACCGAACTCAAGCAGACTGGCGAACGGCTCTGGCATCATCTCTACTCCAAGCAACTCTACATCACGGGCGGCCTGGGACCCTCGGCAAGTAACGAAGGCTTCACCACCGAGTATGACCTGCCCAATGAGTCAGCGTACGCAGAGACTTGCGCATCTATCGCACTCATCATGTACTCGCAGCGTCTCTTGCTTCTGGATACCCAACGCCGCTATGCAGATGCCATCGAGCGAGCCCTCTATAATGGTGTGCTGAGTAGCATCTCCTTCGACGGAAAAGCATTCTTCTACGTCAATCCATTAGAGAGCTCCGGAGAGCATCATCGCCAGCCCTGGTTCACCTGTGCCTGCTGTCCGCCCAATCTCGCCCGCCTGATGTTGTCGCTGGGACAATACGTCTACTCCATGAATGCAGATAACATCTTCGTCCATCTCTACGCACAGAGTACCAGCACCCTCAAAGTTGGTGACACGACCATCGTGCTGCACCAGAAAACAGACTATCCCTGGGATGGAACAATCCAGTTGACAATGCAGATGGATCAGCCTGCCACCTTCGGTCTCAACCTACGCATCCCTGGATGGTGTAACGAGGCCCATCTGACAGTTGCAGGCGAGGAGATAGCACTCACGATCGATCAGACAGGCTATGTACAGGTGACACGCACCTGGCAATCTGGCGACGAGGTCGTGCTCAGGTTGGAGATGCCCATTGAGCGGATCTATGCTCATCCCTCTATCGACGCCGATCGAGATTGCATCGCCCTCCAGCGTGGTCCTCTGGTCTACTGTCTGGAAGGGATAGATAATACCGTCCCTTTACAGCAGACTCATTTACCAGCAGATGCTCAGTTGAGCAGCGTCTTCAATCCAACACTGCTCAACGGTGTCGTCGTCATCCAGGGTGCAGCGCGGGTCCCCAGCACAGATGATTGGTCTGATGAACTCTATCGCAACACGCCGCCAAAGAGTAGAGACTATCAACTAACCGCCATCCCTTACTACGCCTGGGATCAGCGAGGCTCTTCGCAGATGCGGATCTGGATAAGGATTTAGTGTCCTATGCAACAGCAGGATGCAGGATTACCATCGGGATGTCTCGCGTCGTTTTCTGCTGATATGCCTCATAGAACGGCAGCTCGGCAACCAGCTGCGTCCACAGAGCGCTTCACAACGATAAGTACGGGGATCTTTGCGTGCCATCCAGATTTGCGCCGATGTACAATACACCGGGAGCGTGGAGCATCTCCTCAGCAGTTTCAGCACTGAGCACTGCACCGGTCTTGAAGACATAGATCAGTGCTTCACTGGTCCTGACCTCCTGCACAATCTGAATTTGTTGCCCCTGCAAGCCGGCGAAATTAGCAAATGCTGCATAGATGTCCATATCAGGTCTGGCTATCAATACCTGAGTATAACGACTCGCCAGGACCTGGCCGGCAATATGCTGAATCTTAACGCATAATATTACACGAGGATCTCCCGCATAGAGCAAAGAAGAACCATAACGTTCGGCGAGCGTATTAAAAAAGGCTCCATCAGGATCTTCTTCAATTCGTTCAACCACGCCGCGCAATTCGGCATAGGAATATGGCTCATCCATATCCGTAATGGAGATCGAGACACGTGGATCTCTCTTGATGTTCTGATATTTCTTGCGATTGGTGGTATGGGTAAATTTGATATATTCACCATCCCACAAGAACCACATCGGTGAGGACTGTGGTTCACCATTGGAGCCCAGAGTGGCCAGATGCGCAAAATTCTGAGCTTGAAGTATCTTTTGTAGTTGTGGATTGTTCAAATCTATCATAAGAAATCTCTCCAATATAACTGGCTGTGGCTCATCACAGTACGTTGCATCTCTCTCTTTGACAAAGACTGGCAAGGTCTCTTGAGAGATTACATTGTTATTTTTCACACTAGAACATCCGAACGTTCGGACTTTTTACAGAACAAAAAAAATTGGATACTATTCAGGCAGAGGTACAGCTTCAAGAAAGAGTAAGCCCACGCAACTTTCTATAATTTGTTGCACCATTGTCTCACGATCAACGGCGCCGAAAGCCGCCGGATCGATTACCACCCGACTAACTATACTCATACTCATACTTAAAAGCGCACGATCAGCTATATCGCGCACGGGATACTCACGACGAAGATCGTGAATAAGTTGAAGCAAGATGTGTTCCGAAGGCGGACGTGCATCCTCGGACACAGATTTCCCCTGAATCAATGCATCCTGCTGCACGCGCAGAAAGCAAAACGCATACGCCTGGGGATGATCGATGCTCCACGCGACAAAAGCCTTGCCAATGGCGACAAATTGATGCATTGGATCTGGACTGGCTGCATGATACGCTTGCATTAACACTTGATCCTCTTCCATCACAATCTCTTGAAAGAGAGCTGCAGCAATCTCATCTTTACTCTTGAAGTGTGTATACAAGCTCGCCTTCGACTTAAAGCCGGCCGCCTGCCGAATATCGTCGATCGACGTCCCATCATAACCTCGCGTACTAAAGAGCTGCAACGCCACGTGAAGAATACTCTCACGACCACGTGAGCTATTTTTTTTTCCTACAACCAGATCCATGTCAAAGCCACCGTCTCTACTGAAAATGTCCGACCGATCGGACATTTTCAGTATAATATATACACTCCGAAAATGTCAAGCGAAGCGAAGACAGTGTAGCGTCGCACGCTCGCGTGCGATGTCCCACTCGACGTACGATCAGGCAGGCCTGCGTGGCGCGCCAAGTTCTAACTGTCTCGTACGAGTCACAGGGACATCGCACGCGAGCGTGCGACGCTACGGTGTCCTCGCTTCGCTTGACACTGGCCAGGGTCTGCCCCTCTTTCGTGCTTCATGATCAGGAATGTAGATCAAGTTTCACATCAGCACCGCCCGAGCTTTCCTCATGTGACGCAAAGCGTTTAAACAGGCCACCAGCTTTGCTCGACGGACCTTCCCAAAACTCAGCACTCTCCACATGGACCTTGATTAAGATGACATCGGGATCTTCGGGACCGGTCTGAAACCAGGATTTGGCAACAGGGTTCCAGAGATCCTTGATCTTTTTACGATCATCGACCAGTTGAGCTGTGCCCGAGACGGTTACAAACAGATTTTTATCTGGCTTGCTATAGCTCAGATTGACCTGCCGATGCTCTTCCATTTCACGAACTTTTGGGGAGCCTGCCGAGGCGAGAAACCAGAAATCCCCATCAAACTTGACAGCCTCGATGTCTTGCGTGACCATTGGACGGCTATGCAAAGAGCCATCTGGCTCAATCGTCGTCATCATCGCGATACGGATATCTTTAATCTTCTCGCTCAGCAGTGCGGCATCGCTCTTATGCTCGGTATGTGAACTCATGAAAAAGCCCTCCAATCTCCATCATCAAAAAACGCTTACAATAGTAGTTTTTCCCATAGATACTGAGTACACGATGCGATTGCATAAGAGGATGCAATACGTAACCGCAAGCTACCCGAACAATTGAAGCTCACATCAACGGATTTGTTGATGCTGACTCCCTGAGCCTCGCTGCGGCGGCTGTTGTCTTTGCAGGGACTGATTTTCTACGGCCAGATCTCTTCTCTCGCGCTCAAGACGATCATGCTCTAGCTGCAAAAGCCTGTGCTCACGCGTAAGTTTGCTGATACTGGCACTGAGCGCTTCTTTCTCACGCATGACCTTTTTAAGCGTATCATCGTGCTCGCCTTGCTCCTCACGCATCCGCTCGACATCATCCTCCAGCGAACTAATACGATTTTGTTGCTCGGCCATCTTCATGGTCGAAACAAGTAGCTCTTTCTTGAAGGTATCGCGCTGGATAGCCAGATCCTGCTGCAACTTTGTGAGTTGAGGCTCATAACGCCATCCCAGCAGGACATTCGCCACCTCACGCAAAGCTCCCTCATCGTCCTCATCCTCGCGTAGCTCCTGGAGCTTATCCACATCCCACTGCCCGCTGGCGAGCAGGCCACCAAGCGCTCGCAACGAGACGGCCAGTTGCTCAGGATATCCACCTCCAGGTCGTTTATTGGCGATGCCGTGACGACTGATCGTGTAGACATAATCATTGATGGCCTCGGGGACCGTGGTCATGCTCAGGATCGTTGCAACTTCCGCACGCAAAGTCAGCGAAGCAGATGTATCGTTAAAGATATGCAGCAACACATCCTGAGTGGAGGGTCCCAGCAGGAAGAAGAGATAGAGAAGGCTGCGACTCTGCTGTGGATCATCGCTGAGAGCCTGCACGAGATGATCGGTGATGATTGGCTCGCCCATCAAGAGGAGCAACGCCATGATACGCAGCTTCGTCTCCGGCTGCGAACTTGTCTGCACAAACTCGATCAGTTCGGGAACCATCACATGATCGCGATACTCCAGCTTGGCCTCCTCATGGACGCGGGCCAGCAGGAGAGAGACCGCCATGGCAATATCATCGCGATCATCGCCCACCAGCAGAGTCACCAACTCATCCTTGATCACCTCAGGAGGCATATTGCGGAAAACCGCCATGGCAGCCTCGCGACGCGTCAGATTACTGCGATCGCTCTGAGCAGTCCAGATAAATGAGAGCGCCGGAATACCGATCTCTCCCAGGATAAATTGCGCCGAGCGGGCTACAGCTGCGTTTGGATTAACGATCAACTCTCCAACCCGCGCCACTGCCAGGCCCCCATTTCTAATCAGCGCGATCTCGGCTCCCTGACGCTGTTCATCCACGAAGAGAGCTCCGATCAGGCGGTCAAGCACGACATCCTGGAGCTCTGGCTTGCGGGCCAGACGCACAAAAGCTTCGGCGACATCCTCGATCAAGCGAGCGTCTTCTAAGCCATCCATGAGAGCAGGCATGCTGACATCCGCGACAGTATCGGTGAGTAGTTCGAGCAGAGCCTCACGGGCGTACGGCGGCAGCGTCGGATGAAAGAGTCGGACGATTCCCAGCAGGATCTCCTGCTGATCTTGACCCTGTCGCTGACGAGCCAGCGAGATGATCACATGCTGAGACAGCTCGCGGGCCGAAGCACGTTGATCGTTCAAGCCCGCCACCAATGGTCGCAGCACAGCCGGTCCAAAGCGCGGGAGCAGATCAGCGGCGATCAGGCTACGTTCGTGCTCGCCGAGCAGACCGACAAGTGGCGGCATGGCGGCATCGGGATAACGGAGAAGCAATGCAGATACAACTGCTCGCAGATCGGGTCGATAGAGAGCTTCAAGCAGAGCGGGAACCACAACCGTACCAGACATCTGTCCCAATGCCTGCTGCACATATTCACGCACAGACTCATCGCGATGCAGTAGATGAGAGACCAATACCGGAGCCGCCTCCTGGCCTTTATCGCGCAAGATCTCGATGACCTGTTCGGCCTGATTTGCACTACGACGCTGCTCCAACACCTCAATAAGCTGCTCGCCGGGGAAGGGGGACATCAGGATAAGTGCGCGACGTACGCGTTGGATCACCACTGGCTCAGCAGGCTGATCGAGTGCCAGGATCAACTCATCAAAGGCAACCATACCCAACTGACTCAGCGCCATGATCGCCTGCTCGTAGACCAGCGTGTTACCGACAGATAACAGATTCAATAAGGGCTGGACGACGCGTGCATCGGAGAAGAGGCAGAGCGCTCGGATAATCGAAACAGCTAACAAAGGCTCTTCCACTGGCAATTGTGGCTGAGCCAGCAGGCTGATCAAAGCAGGAATGGCACGTGGATCGTGCAGATTTTCCAGGACCTGGACCAGGAAGCGTGTACGAGCAGAGATAGCTGAGGTCAGCACTTCAATCACAGGATCGACTGCCGCCACACCGATAGTTTCCAGAACGGTCGCGGCTCGCTCCGCCACCATATCGTCGGGGCCAGTCAGGATCACGTCGATCAGCCCAGGAATGCTTTCGGGAGCGTAGACCTCTAATGCTCGCATCGTATGCTGACGCACCGTCGCCTGGCTATCACTGAGTAAGCGGAAAAGAGCATCCAGAGCGCGGAAATCACGTTGATCGACAAGGATATCGATCACGCGCACGCGCACGGTCTCTGAAGGATCGCTCAAGCGTTCAATCAGGCGCGGGACGGCTGCCGCTCCGATCTCCTGTAAGGCCTGCAACACATTGCGAGCCGCAGAAGCATCCTGGGACGACAGATAGCCCAGTAAAGCATCAATTGCCTTCTCACCACGCTTCTCGCGGAGCGCCAGCGGCGCAGCATTTTTGGCCTGCTTGACCAGGAATTCGCGGGCCATCTGCTGTGTCTCCGCTTCGTTCTGATAGCGCGAAGTCAGCATGAGCACCACATGCTCCAGAATCTGCTGATACTGTGCCAGCGAAACCAGATATCTGGTGCTATCCTTATCGTCCAGAAAGCGATCAACCACGGTCAGCACCGCCTGATGCACACGAGACGAAAATGGCCGATTGGCATTGGCATCGAGCTCTTCAAGCACACGTTCCAAAGTCAATTGCGGCCCCAGACGGATCAAAGCATTGGTAGAACGTTGAGCAATAAACATCTCAGTATCCTGCAAACGCTCCATCAGAGGCTCAACCGCAGAAATATCGTTCGTGCCTCCCAGGGTATTCACAGCGGCGGCGCGTAAGCGCAAAGAGCGTTCAGGAGCTGGCAAGCTCAGTTCAGTGGCACGGGGCACCACAACCGCTCCAAACAGGCCGAGGACACGGATAATACGCTTCACTTGCTGCTCATACGCAGGATTACTGATAGCATCCTGCAATTGTGTAAAGAGCAGATCCGGCACCACCGTGCGATCCAATAAAATGATCAACTCTTCGATGCCATCCAGCGTTACCAGAGGCAGCAAGGAACGATAGACCTCCAGGCCACCCTCCTCAGCGCTATGCGTAAAAAGCTGAGCCAGTTCTTCGCGAGCAGCTTTGTTCTGTACCGCGATGGACAGCGCTTCACCAATGGAGGGAGGCAGTTCCACATGATGCTGGATATCAGCCTGGGGAGGGGTCCACAGCACACCAACACAGATTAATCCCAACGTGAGAGCCTGAAGCACATAGCTCTGCTTATTCACGCCTAAGCGTCCAAAGCATTCGGCCAACTCCAGAGGATCATCCAGCAGACCAGCCCAGATCGCCACTGGCTCGCTCCAGCGACCAACATCCTCCAGCAGCTCGGAGCGGATCGCTAACTGAGTCAAATCGTTCTGCTCGCAGGCCAGAAAATACTCAGCGACCAGATACTCAGCGATCAGCTCATGTCGAAAGCTCAGCACGCCATCCGAACTGATGTCGATCAGTCCCGCACTTTGCGCGAAGCGGAGCAGGGGAGCTGTATCACCATAAGAGGCACGCACCGGCTCGCTCTCAACCACAAAAGGTCCTTGAGCACGATGCTCCTGTAGCCAGGACGTCAGCTCATCGCGAATCACCTCGATGTTACGCGCTCCGCGTGGCACAGTCAGGCCCGTACGCGTGGGAGCTATCAACTGAATCGCATTTCTATCTTGCGCCCAGCGAGCCGCGCAGGCGACTTCGCTCAGAAAGCCTACAACATCCTGCTCAGCGGGGGCAGTACCATCCCACTTATCGCTCTCCTGAGCGATGAGCTGCGTAACAGACTCGCGTAACAAGAGTCCACGTGTATCTATCAGCTTCCCATACTCGACACCGATCTTATCAATAATGCCCATCAATGTGAAGAGCATCATCGGGTTCGTGCAGTGATAGCGCAAGCGACTGCGATCGATGACCGTCATGATCTGTCCGGCCGTATGCCGCCACTGATCGGATTGCTGCTCGACGTAGCGCTCGACAAAGGCATAGACCTGATCGAGTTGCAACGGATAAACAACGACGCGGGTCGCTCGACCATCCTCAACCAGCTCAACGAAATCGGCCTGCTCCCGATAATCCACCTCGCGACAGGTGATGACCAGCCGATTCTGGCTCGTGCGCATAATCGCAGCCAGTTCGGTCCCCACCTGAGCCAGATAGTCACTATCAACCTCATTGAGACCGTCACAGAGGAACAGCAGCCGTCCTTGCTTAAATAAAGGAATGATATAGCTATGGAGGTAGCGCATCCCCGGTAGATCGCTCTGAACGAGGTATGAGAGCAGCGAGGGTGAGAGCGCTTCTTCATCAGCTAACAACGTTTCGACCTGCAATTGTTTCAGGTAGAGGCTATAATTCTTCATCGGCACATAGATGGGAATTTTGCCGCCGCTGGTAGCAATTTTAAAGGGCTGCTCGGAGGTAAGATATTGATACGCTCGTAAAGCCATCGTTTTACCGGCTCCCGGTACACCCAGGATGAGGAGAGGCGTCTGCTGATGTTCAACCAGTTGCAAAAGAGAAATATATTCATTGTGCTGGACCGGCTCATCGAGAGCTTGCGGTTGCTCCTGGGCGAGGTCCCTGGTAGTACGAATATTAGTCAGAGTGGTCAGAGGCGTATACAGATCATGATAAGATTGTTGAGCTCCATGCACGGTGCGCAGATAACGCACGATGGCCCAGGGTCTGGCAAGAAAGAAAAAGATTGCAGTAAAGATTAAAAGTTCGGGTATAGCCAGTAAGAGAAACAATGTCAATTGAGCCAGAAGATGCAAGGGAAAAAGGAGACCAAAGACAAGTAGAAGTGTTAGAATCGCAGTCGCGCCCAGGCCCAGCAGAACACAGGGGATTAGGCGCGGCAAGACCGTCCCCATCCCTCGTCCTCCGCCTGACGGCGGGGAGGCATTTGTTTTTTGAACCTGTTGTTCCATTTATAATTACTCCAAATTTCTTTTTATAAACATAGTAAAAACAGTATATCGCAATCAATCCATCCGAACAAGCAATACGAAATAGTCCTTATAAGCATCAAGATGACAGAGCAAATAAGACCCCAAATAGTACCGGCAACCATAAATCTACCTTTGGAACGTTCTATTCTAGAGCGATCAATTACGCGCTAAAGGAAGTCACTATGGTCAAGCCCGCTAACTCGCTAGGATCTATTAGCTAGTAAAAGCCCTAAGTGTCAAAAATGAGTTAAAATGGAAGCATGCAAAAATTACCGTTGCAGCCTACAGATGTCATCGGAAATTATGACGACCAGAGTGTAGTGCTGCTTTGCCGCAAACATGTGACAACACGCACGTATCAACGGAGTCACCGTACCTTAAGAAAGGAACAAGCCGGTATGCGATCAGGAAACGGCTTTACAGGTTTATATCGTGTCTAGAAAAATTGCCGCAAACCAATCACAGCCAGAAAACAAAAGGACGATGCACGTCTCGACAGCTGATACGGCGCCCTTATCGCACCAGACGGGAGCACTACACTTACTCAAACGTGCCCCAAGCAGCTATCTTTTCAATCAGGTATATAGCTTCTGGTTTCTTGTCTCCTCATTTCTTTTTACGATTCTACTCACCCGCGAGCTTCGACCAGATCAGTATGGCATCTACGCAGTCATCCAGACCACCATCAATACAATCACCTATATCGCCGCGCTGGGACTCGAAGATGCCACCACCACATTTATCCCACGCATTCTGGCCGAAAACGGGAAGGCGGATGCGGCCAAACTCGCCCGACAGATTGTCGGATTACGTCTATTGATGCTTGTCATCAGCATTGCTGTCCTCGCTTTTGGCTTACCACTGCTCGCCTCGGGTATCGAGCTCATTCCCCTCGCAGGAGCAAAAAGTATCAGCGCAGGATTACAAGATCCTATCTTAGTGACGTATAATATACCAATTATGCTCTATGTCTTTGGAACTGGCATTGGCAACACGCTCACAGCACTCTGCTCAGCCCAGTTACGCACACAGATCGTCTTAGCCATTAGTGGCGGCACACAGGTCATTCTCCTGATCGCTGGCTTTGTACTGCTCTCACAAGGAGGGAGCATCACAGCCATTCTATGGCTGCAAGCGCTGTTAGCGATAGCCAATGCGCTCGCTTTTGTTATCTGGCAATTCCCATTTTTATTTTCGCCCCGGACAAATTATAAAACGCCGCTGCGAGCCGTGCTCAAGCTCAGTATTTCAGCCTGGCTGACCAACCTCGCCTCGGGAGCGCTACTCAAGCAGATATCAGTGATTCTGCTGGGTATCTACCTGATATCCTACACCGACATCGGCTACTTTAACCTCTCCTTCCAACTGGCGGACGCCGCTAACGTCCTGCTCGTCGGAGGCTTCTCAGGCGTTGGTGGATCAGCACTATCGGCGGCATACGTAGGAAAGAATCATGCGCGCTTAGGGCAAACCTGGCAGTCCTTGATTAAAGTCGAAACAGTACTGGCCGCCCCTGGACTGGTCTTTTGCCTCTTCAACGCAGGTACCATTACGCAGGTGCTCTATGGCAGCAAATATGCTCCCGTAGGAGAACTCCTGATGATCTTTCTACTCTTCAATTTATTTGTACGCATACTAGGAGCAACCATCCATCAAGCCAGCCTCTACATCGTCGGGAATCCCAAGCTGGTCGTCTTTAGCCAGTGGATCGGTATCGGCGTTGTGATCGGAGCCGGCTGTATACTCATCCCCATGTTTGGAGCGGCCGGAGCTCTGATGGCTGACGGATTGGCAAAACTCACAACCGGCCTCCTGCTCCTTATCTCCATCCTGAGCTATATTCCGCGCGAGAATCGTATCAATTTAAGCGTTTTCACGCTACGCTTTATGCTGGCATTGGCCATTGCCGCACTGCCATTTTTACTCTGGCATCCAAGCAGCCGGATACTGCTGGGTATTTCTGGTTGCGTCTTTGTGCTATTATGCCTGGGTCTTTTACTATGGATTAAACCTTTCAGCTCGATGGATATAGCGATGCTTCAGCAGATGAATCCAAAAATCGCGAAATTTTTGCATCCCTTTACCCGACAGTCAACAAAGAAACTTGCATAGATAAACATCAACCTGATAGTGGCGAGAAGAAGAGGAAGAGTAATCTCATGACACAGCCGAGGCCTGAGCCGCTTGATCCAATCCTTGTGATTAACGCCTACGCCCAGGGAATCTTCCCGATGGCGGATGAAAATGGGAAAATCAACTGGTATGCTCCCGATCCACGTGCGATCCTGGAGCATACCGATCTGCACGTCTCGCGCTCTCTGCGGGCGACGATACGTAAGCAGATCTATCAGGTACGTATGGATACTTCTTTTGAGCAGGTTATGCGCTGCTGCGGGGCACGCCCGGAGACCTGGATCAATGAGGAGTTTATCAAGGCGTATACGTATCTCTATCGGCATGGATTCACTCACTGTGTCGAGGCGTGGCAGGATGGAGATCTGGTCGGCGGGTTGTATGGCGTGTCGATTGGAGGCGCGTTCATGGGCGAAAGTATGTTTTCGTTCGCCACGGACGCCTCCAAAGTCTGTGTGGTCGCGCTGGTAGAGCATCTCCAGGCATGCGGCTACGTCCTCCACGACACACAATTTCTTACTCCCCATCTCGCCACACTCGGTGTCACCGAGGTCCCACGCCACAAGTATGAGGAACGCCTGCAAGCCGCTCTGGAGCTGGACTGCATCTGGACCGAGTACAGCCGTGCGTGATTACGAGAGGTTCATCTGCTGCAAATTCGCTTCATCCTCATTCTCATCTTCATCATAATAGACCTCTTCAAGCTCGGCCTGACGACGCTCATCAGCCAGCCGCGTACGGCGCTCCATCTGTCCCATCCAGGCAATAAAGAGCGGCGTCATGACAGCCAGATCAATCAGGCCAGGCAGCAACAACATCGCACCAGCCGCCGATTGATCGCCAAAGGTCGTGAAGCCCATCTGGACAAAAGAGGCAGGGATGGCGTAGTGGGTGTACAGCGGCACGTTACTGTAGACGAGAATAAAGGCAAAGATGTCAATCGGCTCTCCATCCAGGATAATATAGAGCATCTGAAGCGGATAACCGATCTTTTTCAGTTCCGATAGCGTCCCTACGACCGGCCACCAGTTGAGCAGTGAGGCCAGGAAGATGGTGATCATCATGATGTTGTAGATAGGCACACTCCCCACAGCCGCATTATAGATCTTCGGCGCGTGCCAGAGCAGAAACGTCGCATTAAAGATGATCGACGTCACGATCGGATTCGTCAGAAAGCGCACAATCGAGCTGACAACCGGAATCTTTAACACCGGCTCCAGAAGCACCGCCGAACAGCCTCCCACCAGGAGCGGAGCACAGAAGGTCGTCAAGACCACCACTTCTGCCATATGCACCGAAAAAAGTTGCGTCCGACCAATGATCTGAACCGGCGAGAAGAATAGCAGGGCAAAAATAATCAGGCCGATCCAGAATGAGATAATCCGCAGCACGCCGACGGTGGGGGATTGCGGATCATTGCGATGCCGGACGTGTACTCGCCACAAGCCAAACAGATAAAGCGCTCCCAGAAGCACAAAACAAAGAAATCCGCCCAGGCTCCACGACCAGGCGAGCGAGAGACCATACAACATAGAAAGACTCCACAAACTATTTTCAGCAGAGATAGGCACGAGAAGATTCAGCCCGACAACAACCATCTCATAGTATAGGACAGGTTATGAGATCGTGCAAACAAGATCCTGGCGCATTTGATATAATGCACGTAGCTCAACTACGGATTGAGCAGAAAGAAAGAGGCACGTATCATGCGTATTCTGATTGCTCCGCAAGCACTCAAAGGAAGTCTCTCGGCCACCGAGGCGGGAGCAGCGATCGCACAGGGAGCCCATGCGGCCTTTCCCGATGCGGCGATCACGATTATCCCGATCGCGGACGGTGGTGAGGGAACGGTCCAGGCTCTGGTCGATGCAACCAGAGGAGAGATACGCACCCAGATAGTCACAGGTCCACTGAGCGAGCCTGTCAAGGCTTTCTATGGCCTGCTTGGTGACGGTCGAACCGCAGCCATCGAGATGGCCGCCAGCTCAGGACTGCCGCTTGTTCCCACACAGAGACGCAATCCGCGCATCGCAACCAGTTACGGGGTGGGAGAGCTGATCAAAGCCGCACTTGATCAAGGTCGCAGACACTTTATTATTGGCCTCGGCGGCAGTGCCACCAATGATGGCGGCGCTGGGATGGCTCAGGCACTTGGTGCTCGTCTACTCGACGCCTATGGCAAACCAATCGCCTTCGGAGGAGCGGCTCTCACAACGCTTGCCCACATCAGCATAGACACTCTCGATCCCCGACTTCAGGAATGTACCTTTGAGGTCGCCTGCGATGTCACCAATCCACTCTGCGGCCCCACAGGAGCATCAGCGATCTACGGCCCGCAAAAAGGAGCATCACCCAGCGTCGTCGCCGAACTCGACGCCGCTCTCGCCCACTACGCACAGATTATTCAGCGCGATCTCCAGATCGACGTTCGTAACATCCCAGGAGCTGGCGCGGCTGGCGGTCTGGGAGCGGGTGCCATCGCCTTCCTGAGAGCCACACTGCGTCCAGGCGCGCAGATCGTGATCGACGCCTTGCATCTTAATGAATATATGAAAAACACCGACCTCGTCATCACCGCCGAGGGACAACTCGATGAACAGACCGCCTATGGCAAAAGCGTCGCCGCCATCGCCACACTCGCCAAGAAATACAGCGTCCCCGTACTGGCTCTCACCGGAGGCTTAGGCGAGCAGTACAAGAGTCTGTATGATCTCGGCATCGACGCCATCACCGTGCTCCCTTCGGGTCCCATGCCGCTCGTCTACGCCATGGAACATGCCTATCTTTTGACAAGCGAAGCAACCGAACGCGCACTCAAACTCCTCAAAATGGGCATCAACTTCAAAAAAATGTAAGCGTGGTCCGCAAATACCCACTATGCCAAACGTTTATAATAATGTAAGACGGAATGTAAACGTCGGTACACTTCTTTTCGATATGTGTTCGTGACGCCGGAAATTTTTAGTCGCTGGAATACGTTACATATAGTAGGAATAGCTTTCTTTGTGGGGCTGTGCTAGCAACACTCAAAATCTCTGCAAGGACGGGCTTATTCATGAAGTTTGTTCGGTCATAGTAAAGGGAGCTGCCATCATGTCAGAATATTCATACGCCACCGAAAGTACCGATCTACAAAGTCTGCTCTCGCTAGGATTTTCAGAAGCCGAAGCCACACAACTCGTTCATATGAGGGATCATGTCGCCGAGCAAACTGAATATCGAGAAATGCTGCAAGAGAGTCGTCGTCTCGACTTTATGCGCTGGCTCAATGAACATAATCGTATCAGCCACTAAGCGCTGATACCTATCAGATAGATGAGTCATCGGGAGCCAGGATATTCCAATCCTGGCTCCCTTTTTATTGCTAGCATACCTGCTGTGATTGCCAATCTATCTGCCAGATGAGAGCTCTAAAGCCTCTAAAGCCTGGAATTCAGTCCTCGGACGTTCTTGGCCGACTGGATGAAGACCTGACACGCGACGCATACTGCACAAGCCACCAGATGCATCCACCAATCAACAAGACAAAAAAGGGTTCAATGGGCGCACGAAAACGCGAGCTCCCATACAATGCAATGTTAAGACCAACAGTAAAGAGGATACAGAGGTAGACGACAATTAAATCTTGCTTCCAGCGCCTCCAGGTTGCAATCAGGCCACAAACTGCCAGAAGAAGAACAACTGGTGTGACATACCAGATCATATACCACACAATCTGTGAAGAGAGGCGCGTAGGGAATTGGACCATGGGTAATCCCTCTTCAGAAGTATAGGGAGTCCAGGTATTAACGAAGTGTAAGCTCAGCAGATATGGCATGGAAGAGAGATGCCCTTTAATCCAATGGAAGGCATACGCGCTTCGATAAGCGTCGTTATCTGTATGATGCTGCAAATCTAGGGGAGGTTCTATCTCTGCAGAAGAAACCCAGAGACCTCGTCCTTGTAAATTTATCCAGATAGATTTGCTCATCGGACTATCAGCAGGCATCCACTTATAATCACCCATCGGATTAGGGTGTAAAACAGTATCATTATACGCGCCAGCAAGCACTGCTCCATTCCCAACTGCAATCGGAATAAATTGATGAGTGACACGATAATTGCGTATCGTCCAGGGAGCAATCAGAACTATCGTAAGTATAAAAATGATCAGTAGTACTGAGATAGCCTGCCGCCAGGAGAAATGATGCGAACAGAGAAGCAATAGAGCCCAGATGAGGGCCAGTCCCAATAGATCAAGACCATTAGGGCGCGTTAACGATGCCAGTACAAGGACAATAGCGCTCAATATGATCCATCTATACTGTCCACTACGCTGAAAACGGAAAAGTAGGTAACAGAAACTGAGCTGCAAAAAAGTAAACAGGGACTCAGTATACATCCAACCATCATAGAGAAATAGCCCAACATAGAGCGATGCCAATATACCTGTGATGAATGCGACCTGCTTACCCCATAAATCACGCGCGAAAAGATAAAGAATAATACAGGTACCTGATCCAATCAAGCAAAAGAAAAGACGCGAATACAAGTTAGCTGGTCCAAAGAGCCAGGCAAGTACAGCAATAATCCATGGCCACAAAGGTGCACGCCCAGCCAGACAGCCCAACGTTTGCAGATCGCCTTTAGGGCAGTAGGAGTGTAAATAAAGCAGGTTAAAGCCAATCGTTTGATAGTTACCAGCATCAAAAAGAGGCTGATAGCCTTTCGCAACCGTCGCATTATAAAGTAGCCTTACAGCCAAAGCTAAAAAGAAGATAAAAATGATGGCAAAAGATGATGGTAGAAATCTCCGAATTTTCATGAAAACTCCACAGAGATACGACATAATTCTTATTTAATGCTTGTTGTTTGAAATATTTCAGTCTATTCAACAAAAAAGTAGGTGGGTTGGTGGGATTGAGAAAGCCATAAGCCGAATTCTGTACTCGGATACGTTTACACGCGTCCGGGCGGTAATCATCTATCTAGGACAATGGTTGCCCATTGCCTCAAGCGACCAACCCGAAGGTTAACAGACGAGCCATCTGCCAGGTCTGGGACCTGTCCCCTCTATTTAGTCTTGCTCCAGATGGGGTTTGCACAGCCAATCAGTCACCTGATTGCTGGTGAGCTCTTACCTCACCATTTCGCCCTTACCCGGCCATCTGACCATAGATGGCATCTGGCCGGGCGGTATGTTTCTGTTGCACTTTCCTTGAAGTCGCCTCCACTGGCCGTTAGCCAGCATCTTTGCTCTAGGGAGTTCGGACTTTCCTCGGACCTTTCGATCCGCAATTACCAGTCTTTCTCAAACCTACCGTCCCTTAGAGTAACATATCTGACACGGGCCGTCTAGCACTACAGAGGCGACGTGATTACCGTCAAAAGTATCGAATACCTTCTATTGGCCGCTATTACTGCCGAATATTCCTATACAAGAGCGTTGCAGTTCGTGTCAAAACGCGCTACAATGACGGCTACTACAAAAATTGCTGCGTGTCTGCTAGAAAGTGATTTCTATAAGACTTATTATATGCAGAGAACCAATGTCATCTTGAGGTATATTCATGCACGAACCGTTATTGGAAGAGATTTTGAAAGTACACTTTCAGGACCCACTCCTTCTGAAACTGGCTCTAACACATCGCTCATATATCTATGAAACGTCTGGCGTCGGACAAAGTTCGAATGAACGTCTGGAGTTCCTGGGGGACTCGATTCTGGCTCTGATCAGTGCGGATTTTTTGTATCGCACCTTTCCTGATCTGAGCGAGGGTGAGTTGACAGATGTACGCGCAGTGCTTGTGCGTACAGAGACGCTTGCGAATTTTGCGCGCGAAATTAATCTGGGCACCTTCCTGCTGATGGGAAAAGGTGAACAAAATAGTGGAGGAGGACAGCGCGTCCAGGCATCGGCCTTTGAGGCGGTGCTGGGAGCAATCTACCTGGATCAAGGTCTGGAGGCGGCCCGGCTTTTCTTGCTTCCTCGTCTTGAGCCACTCGCACAGACGATTGTGACAAAGCGCCTGTTTAAGGATAATAAATCATTGTTCCAGGAACAAGCGCAGGCTCATGAAGGAATTACTCCTTCGTACCGCCTGGTCAGTCAAGAGGGACCATCACACAATCGCGAATTTACCGTAGAAGTCATGCTGGGAGAACAGGTGGCTGGTCGTGGTCAGGGTCGCAATAAACAGACGGCGGAACAGGAAGCAGCACGCAACGCTCTTGTAAGTCGAAACTGGACATAGAGATCTCATTCTAATGTTGAAGAGTCGAAATCGTGAAGGTCTGGCAGGGATGTAAGAGCAACGACACAGGCGCATACAGGGAATTGGGTCGGAGGTACGTGGGATGCGATTAGAACAAACGCCAAGAACCGAACAAACCGTGAGAGTAAGTGCTCGTCTCGTCACATCGAGCACCATTTTACATCTTTCAGCTGATGAGCTTGAACGCACGATCAATCAGGAGCAGACAGACAATCCCGTGCTGGAGGTGACAGAACAACGCATTTGTCTCTTCTGCTCAACACCTTTGTATGGACAGTCCTGCACCGTGTGTGGACGCTTTACGCAAAATGTCCACCATACTCCTGAGCCCAGCCAACAGGAAATTCCTCAGGAGGGTCAATGGGAACAGCCACCTTTCTTCTATGACAGCGATAACTATGGCTTCTCGGATGCCGATGACGATTATGATCCCATGGCCCACATCGCCACTGGCGAGACGCTCTCTGAGGATCTGCTCCAGCAGCTAGAAGCGCAGGTCTCCCCGGACGACGCGTTAATCGCCGAGCAGTTGGTAGGCAACCTCAATGAACGTGGCTATCTGGAGATCAGCCTGCAAGAGATCGCCGACCACTTACAAGTTCCCTATGAACGCGTCGCCTATGTCCTGAGCCAGCTCCAGACGCTCGAACCGTGTGGCATCGGGGCTCGTAATATCCGCGAATGCCTCCAGATCCAACTCGTCGCCATGAGTGAGCAGCACGAACCTCATCCGCTGGCGTATCGGCTCATCGAGGATTATCTGGAAGAGCTCGGACACAATCGCTATGCTGAGATCGCTCGCAAGCTCATGGTCAGCGAGCAGGAAGTCCGTCAGGCATCACACTATATACGCAGCACCTTACATCCCTATCCCGGACATCTGTACCGCGCTGCGAGCAACGACACCGCTCTGGGCAGCGGCACCACTTATATCCATCCAGATATCATCATTCGCGAGGGAGAAAATGGCTTCGAGGTAGAGCTCACCGAAGAAAAGCGCTATAATTTTCGCGTTGGCTCACATTATACCGATCATCCAGAGCCACTTGAGACGAACAACGATATTCAGCGCTATATGCATCAGAATAGAGATCGCGCCAGCTTCTTTGTCGACTGCATCCACAGGCGCTGGCGCACGCTCAAGCGCGTCGCGGAGGTCGTGATCAGCCATCAAAAGGACTTCCTGGAGAAAGGCATTCGCTATCTCTATCCACTCACACGAGCCGAGGTGGCCACTAACCTGCATCTGGATGAGGGCACGGTGAGTCGCGCCACCGCGAACAAGTATGCCCTCCTGCCCAACGGTCGCCTGATCCCGATCTCGGATTTCTTCGATGGCTCACTGAGAATCAAGGATATGCTACGCGAACTGATTCAATCTGAAGATCCGCAGCATCGTCTCAGCGACGAGGAACTGGCGCGCCTCCTGACCTCAAGCGGGATTACTCTGGCACGCCGCACGATCACAAAGTATCGCGAGGAGATCGGCATTGGCTCATCACGCGAACGCAATGCGTAAGGGTTCGCTACTCAAGCAATGTATATGAAGGGGCGACCGATCATACAAAAATCTACGTTGGATACTCAATAGAGCAAATGATTGAGAAGTGTCCAAGCATGGAGAGCTGAATGACACCTCCAGTTCGAAAGATGGAACGAGAAACGTGCTGCTATGCAGTAACGCGCTCGTTCCCTATCTTACAAGTTACCACCAGCACTCCACTACTATCGGTCATGCCCGCAATAGAGCCGAGCCCATCGAAGAGAGAGTAGTAGACCTGTCCTGCCGAGGTCCGTTCGCTGTTGAGCGGGCCACAACTACAACGCACATACTCGTTGCCGGTGGTCGCCGACGTTTTTTCGCTACTAAACCCAGGCTGGTGTAGATCATAACGTTGCTGTTGGTGCTCAACCCTTTCTAGCCTACTTAAGGACTGACGCATACAAAATTATTTATCTGGCGTACAGTATCTATATATAAAACCAATAAGAGCTGTCAATAATAGAATAGCTAGCGTCTCATCTATGAAAATTTTGTGAGGGCTTACAAAACTTTCATAAAGCACAAAAAACTCAAGAATAACAGCAAAAAGTGTTAAAATGAAATAGAAGTTAGCGCGTTTAGAATGTAAACGATTTGTACGAAAATTTTTATTATAAATAAATACGAGCCCAAATAGGCTCACAAAGATTAAAGTGCATCGAAAAATTGTAAGGAGCATGTTTATTTCCTCCCATGATGGTTTTTATTGATGATTACTAATGATGTTCGGATTTAATAAGCTTCGTATACTATCTACAAAATCTTTAAGTACATTTTTGTAGATAGTATTGCAAATTTTTTGTAAATTAGTCTAGTATAACTTTAGGCATCCAATTACTTAGCCTCCCCATTCCCATTGTGATGCACCACAGATAGGTATACGAAGCATTGAAGGTTGAAGCTCCAGCATACGTCTTGGAGGTCATGTTCCCATTGGGATCATAGCCCACCGTCCACGTTTGGCTTGGATTGACCACTTTCGTCAAACGGTTCTGGCTATCATACGTATAAGTGCTCGTGACGACCGTCGAATAGTTACCTGCTGCATGGATCGTTGCTGTGTGCATCACATCTTTGGAAGCTGTGGAGGTCCCATAGTTGTAGCTGTACCCGGTTATCGGGGTTGTCACTGCCGTCGAGCCAGTACAAAGGAGGCTATTCATGGTGCCACCTGTGTTGGTGAGCTCGCGTCCGGCGGCATCAAAGCTAAACAGCATGCCGGTACTGTTAGGATAGATGATACAGATGCGAAGGAGCCATACTGATTGAAGCCCCATTGCTCGCCAGTTTGCTGGAAGGTAACAGTATAGGTGCCGCTTCCTGTGGGAGCGATGCTGGAACACCTATGGGTTGCCTTGACAGTGTGGTACATAGTGACAATAAAGATAGATTAATGCAATTGGTTCTTCGTAATAAAATATCAGATATTGCGTTTTTCTATCTATAGATGCATTTTTGAGAAAAATTGACAAAACAACAAAGTATCAGATTAAAACAAATCTTGATACTTTGTTGTTCTCAAATATGGAGGATAAGCATGAAAAAATCCGTGAGCATAGAGCAAAAAGGGACACTTACATTTTATGGAGTTCTATACTTTAAGCAACGCAATGGCTTTGTCGGGTTCGACATAGATAGTGCGTTCACGCTCATAAATGACCATGCCGGGACCACCACCTTTCATGTGGCGTACATGACGCTGCAAAGTATAATCAACCGAGGCGCTGGTAGTCCCACGCGCTTCGCTATAGTAGGCGGCCAGGCTGGCGGCTTGATTGATGGTGTTATGCGGGATTTCACGTCCGGCGGATTTGATGATGACATGAGCTCCCGCCACGCCACGAGCATGCAGCCAGAGGTCATTCGAGGTCGCTTGATGAAACGTAACTTCTTCATTTTGACGGCTATTTTTGCCTACTAACAAAGTGAAACCCTCACGACTCTGGATATGCAGAGGGACACCACCACCCGGTGGCACTGGCTTGCCTTTGGCAGACTTGCTTCCTTTTCCTTTACCCTGGATCTTTTTGGCCGCTTTGAGCGCTTTCTTATCGACCACGACTTTGCTGCCACGCATGTAGCCCGCCGCCTGGACTTCGGACTGGACATGAGTGATCTCGGCAGCGTTCTCCGCGATTTTCAGATCAGACATGAACTGAGTTACCATCGTCAATTCAAGGTTGTTCTGCTCGATCTGAGCCGGGACCAGTTCCAGTGCGCGGCGCAATTTATGATATTTGTTGAAGTAGCGGTTCGCATTGGTCACAGCATCAAAGCGTGGATCAAGGGGCACACTGATCTGAGCGGTTTCGTCAGCACCCGATTGATCAAAGTAGTTCACCAGGACAACACTTGTCGGCCCCTGTCCCACTTCGTGCTGATGCGCCAGCAGCAGATCTCCATAGAGACGATACTGCGCGGCTTCCTCAGATTGCACCATCTCCTGACGCAACAGGTCGGCCTTGCGCAGGCAGCGATCGATATTGGTCTGGAGCGCCTTACGGATCGGTGAACGTAAGCTATCAAGCGCATCACGCCATTCGGCCCGAGCGAAATACTCATCCAGCACGACGTTGATCGAGGGCGATTCCTGCACACGCAGGTCCTCCCTGGCCGCATATTGCTCCAGCAGATAGGCGGCGAAGGCTTGCGGCACGTAGCGCTCGGCTCCTGCAGTGGCAAAGGTATTCTGTAGCTCATCCGGCGTCAGTTGACGCTCGATCAGCCGCGGCTGCCAGCGCTTCTGTCGATACAGTTCCGCCAGATCGTTGATATGCCAGGCCAGCTCTTCCCAGGTGGCTGGATTGGTCTGCGTCATCAGCGTCTCGGCATCCTCGGTCGTACGAAAAACAGCTTCACGCGCCAGCAGAGGACTAAAACCAGCGATCTGCCTGGAGAGTAGCTGCCAGACCTTTGGAGCCTCGGCATTGCGCTTGCGCTTCTTGTCGGTCACTGGCTCGGGAGTCACATCACCGGCCGCTATCACTAACTGAGCAGCCGTCACATGACCCGGTATTAGTCGCGGCAATGACTGTCCCGCGATCGTGCGCAGCATCGGCGGCGGCGGCACATACGGCACGCCAGTCGCAATCACGCGATAGCGATTGACATCCGCACCGACACGCTTCAAGCTTCCCAGAATCATCCCCTGCTCATCGCAAAAGATGATATTGCTCAGGCGTCCCATGATCTCGATAATGATGCGAAAGCGGATCCGCTCATCGCCTTCGCTCTCTTTGCGATAGCCCGCTACGATCTCAATTACACGCTCCCACTCAGGCTGCACAATCGATTCGATCCGTGCGCCCTCCAGATGCTTGCGTAGCAACATCACAAAGGCTGGCGGCTCGTGCGCAATGCGCTGCGGCTTCAGCGCGGTGATATGCGCTCGCGCCAGCTGCGGGTGCGCGGAGAGATAGATCCAGCGATTTTTCCCACCCTGACCCTCTTGCGCACTCGGCACGTAGCACTGCAAGGCCACCGCATGCTCTGTCGGTTGGATAATCGTATCGATCCGTCCACCGATCAACAATTTCCGCCATTCATCGGCAACCGCCGCCAGAGTAAGCGCATCAACATACATAGTAATTTCCGATCTATTTCGCTATCCCAGCAGGTATAATCGTTGCTGAGGCTGGATGTCTCCGAACGACGTCCACAGGTTTCAACAAGACAACTTTCGAGATTACCTGACCATGTTGTACAATAGTAGTGCAAGCGTAAGTACGGATAGACTTATCTATATGAAATGCATATGGATCTTCCCGGCCCTGTGCTCGCAGCCATAACTTACAGTATAACAAAGAGAGGTTTGTTCGTACACACATTCTCTCTCTATTTGCTTTTTCCTTGCATTCATATCAGAAAGGTGTCATAGTATCTTTCTCATTCGCTTGAACGCGACGTAATTCGCGCACCAGCGTGTATGAATGTCTATGGGTAGAGCCACACCAGGAAGAGAAGCATGCAAGTTGAGACTCAACTAACTACCGAAAAGTCCCAGCAGGCCGCGTCACCCCGGCAAGGACTCTTATTCGTCCTCTCAGCACCTTCTGGAACTGGGAAAGATACCGTCATTAACGCCCTCAAAGAGAAGGGCGTGCCCTTTCACGTGGTGGCGTCAGTAACGACACGCTCTCCCCGGCCCGGCGAGAGCGAAGGGCATCCCTATTATTTCGTGAGCCATAACCAGTTCCAGGAGATGATCAAGCACAACGAACTCATTGAGTACGCACAAGTGCACGGCAATTGGTATGGACAACCTCTCAAACAGATCAAAGACAATTTACAACAAGGATACGATGTGCTGCTCAAAATTGACGTCCAGGGAGCCGCAACCGTACGCGCCAAAGTGCCAGGAGCAATCTTTATCTTCCTGGTCCCCGGTACACCCGATGAGCTCGTTGAACGCTTGACGAACCGCGATACGGAGACTGAGGCCGAACGCACGCGTCGCCTCGCCGACGCCCAACATGAGTTAGCACAGCAGGATCACTATGACTATGTGATAGTGAACCGCCAGGGACAACTTGCCGATGCCGTCAACAATCTACATGCAGTCATGCAAGCAGAACATTGTCGTACACGTCCCTCATATGTTGACATCTAAGCAAGCAAAAGGTTAAGGAAAACATGTCTCAAATAGATGAACGTTTTGAACCGTCGCGCACGATAGAGCGCAATCTTGGTATGGAGTTGATACGTGTCACCGAGGCCGCCGCCTTGAGCGCTGGACGCTGGATGGGTCGGGGCAATAAGGAGATGGTCGATCAGGCCGCCGTCGACGCGATGCGTCACGCGGTTGACGGCGTCGATATGCACGGAGTGGTCGTAATTGGCGAGGGAGAAAAAGATGAAGCTCCCATGCTGTACGTCGGAGAAGAGATCGGCAACGGCAATAAGCCAGATGTGGATGTGGCCGTCGATCCAGTCGATGGCACACGCCTGCTGGCCCTGGGACTCCCCGGCGCTCTGGCTGTGATCGCGATCGCCGAAAGAGGCAGCATGTACTCGGCCCCTCCCGGCGTTTACTATATGAATAAGATCGCCGTTGGACCGGCCCTGCGCAATGTGATCGATATCAATGCCTCAGTGGCAGTCAATCTCGATCGGATCGCACGCGAGCGCCGAGCCCATATCGATGACCTGACGGTCGTCGTACTGGATCGCCCACGCCATCAGGATCTCATTCGCCAGATTCGCGAAGCCGGAGCACGTATCCGCCTGATCACCGATGGAGACGTCGCAGCAGCGATCCAGGCCGCCATGGAGGACTTTCGCGGCATCGATGTGATGATGGGCATCGGTGGAGCACCAGAAGCGGTATTGGCCGCCGCCGCCCTCAAATGTTTGGGAGGCGAGATCCAGGCCAAGATCTGGCCCCGCACTGAGGAGGAGCGCGAGCGCTTCAAGGCCGATGGCATCGATCTTGAGCGCGTCTATCGCACCGATGACCTCGTCAAAAGTAACGACGTGAGCTTCGCAGCTACCGGTATCACCAGCGGCGACATGCTCGACGGCATCCAATACTTTGGCTGGGGCGCACGCACATCATCCGTCATGATGCGCTCGCATTCCGGCACCGTGCGCTACATCCAGGCGCGCCACAAGTGGCGTCAAAAACCCCAGTAGCGTCGGACGCTTGCGTACGATGTCCCACTCGACGTATGAAACAGCACAATCTCGGCGAGCAACGCTGACCTGCCTGATCGTACGATGAACTGGGACATCGTACGCAAGCGTCCGACGCTACGTCAAAGTTCGGCTTTGATATTTTCTCGCCTTAAGATTGGGCTCGGAGATGTTCGATGACGGCATCAGCCACATCCGAGGTGCCTACAGCACTGGGATCGTCGGGGCGGGGCTTGAGATCATAAGTGGTGGATCTCCCTTCCGCCAGGACACGCATCAGGGCTTTTTCGAGACGATTCGCCGCTTCACGCTCTTCTAAATGACGCAGCATCATCACGCCGGAGAACATCATGGCCATAGGGTTAACCTTGTTTTGGCCGGCATATTTGGGTGCACTGCCGTGTACGGGCTCGAAGACGGCATAATCGATGCCGATATTGGCTCCTGGAGCAACTCCGAGTCCGCCGATCAGGCCAGCGGAGAGATCAGAAATAATATCTCCGTAGAGATTGGGCAAGACAAGGACGTCATATAATTCAGGCTTTTGCACCAGTTGCATACACATATTGTCTACAATACGATCTTCATATTGGATGTCTGGATATTCTTTGGCGACTTCGTGCGCAATGGAGAGAAATAATCCGTCAGATAAGCGCATGATGTTGGCTTTGTGGACGGCGGTCACTTTGCGACGTTTGTTCGCTCGTGCATATTCAAAGGCAAATTTGACGATACGGCGTGAGGCGGCTGCAGAAATATATTTAATACTCAGTGCAGAGTCGAGATCTATCTTATGGCCGCTGGTTCGACCGATCAACTCGATTAATTCGTCATGACCAGCCGAACCACGCTGAAATTCAATTCCGGCATAAAGATCCTCAGTATTCTCCCGGACAATCACAAGATCAATATTCTCATAACGGGAACGCAGTCCCTGATAGGTTCTAGCAGGACGCAGATTAGCATAGAGGTCGAGTCGTTTGCGTAAGGTGACGTTGGCGCTGCGTTGCCCTTTGCCAATCGGAGTAGTGATAGGACCTTTTAGTCCAACGTGTGTGCGCTTAATCGACTCAATAACCTCATCTGGCAAAACCGTCCCTTGCTTTGCCAGCGTTTCTGCTCCCGCCTGTCGCACATCCCAATCGAACTGCACCCCCGTTGCTTCAAGAACACGACAGGTCGCTTCCGCGATCTCTGGGCCAGTTCCATCGCCGGGAATCAGCGTCACTGCATGCGGCATGAAATCCTCCATCGTAAGCAGAACTCTCTCGACGTTCGTAATTTAGAGAGAGTAGGTTTTTCCGATTATAGCACACTTTCTCCATATTTTTCTGCTTTTTTGATCACTTTGTGGCCTTTGTTCGTCTGACAGCAGTAGCGGCAGTTGATGTAGACCCTGCTGCACGACGTGCAGGAGCTTTTGATTTTGGTTTGGCTTTACTTTTACTGGCGGTGGTGCGTTTCGTAACCTTCTTTTCCGTAACCACTCCATCAGATCCCACGACAGCTTTGTCGCTGCCAGCCTTCTTGCTTCTGGTTGTGCGAGCACGTACGGGAGCCGTCACTCCATCGGCCGTCGCGCTGGCTTTTGCACGACTGACACGCGTGGGCTTCTCCTCTCCCGCCTGACCAGGTTTGGCCTCGGCATTCTGCTGAGCGGTAATAAACTCGCTATAGCAGACAGCCTCTTTGCTCCCTCTGGGGATGACCATCAAGCCTCCACAACGCGGGCAGAGCTCTTCGACGGGACGCTCCCAGCTGGCAAAGTTACAGGTCGGATAGTTGGCACAACCATAAAAGACGCGCTTCTTGAGACGCGTCTTGCGCTCCACCAGATCACCTCCGCACTGCGGACACAGGGCTCCTGTTTTATTCAGTACCGAGCGACGATAGCGACACTCGGGAAAATTCCCACAGGAGACAAACTTGCCAAAGCGTCCAGTACGGATCACCAGCTTATTGCCACATTCGGGACAGATCTCATCGGTCTCTTCCAATGGCTTCTGAACGCGGTTCATCTCCAATTCAGCTTTTTCCAGCGAGGTCTTAAAATCGCCATAGAAAGCTTTTAAAAACTCTGTCCAGGAGCGTTTGCCATCCTCAACATCGTCCAGTTGACGCTCCATGTCTGCAGTGAAACCTGGAGAGACAATGTTGGGAAAATGCTTGTTCATGACCTCATTGATGGTCTCACCAAGCCAGGTCGGCACAAAGCGTCGCTGCTCCTGATCTACATATCCACGATCCTGAATCGTACTGATGATAGGCACATAGGTGCTTGGTCGTCCAATACCTTGCTCTTCCAGCTCTTTAATCAGGCTGGCTTCCGAGAAGCGTGGAGGTGGCTGCGTAAAGTGCTGTTCCGGCTTCAAGCCATGGCTATCCAGGACCTCTTTCACCTGCATCAGTGGCAGCAACTTCTCATCTTCTTCACGCGGCCAGACGGCGTAGAAACCCTGAAATTTCAGGTTCGATCCCGTGGCACGGAAGATATATTGTGCGGCAACGATATCGGCACGCACAGTATCAAAGACAGCCGGCGTCATAAAGCTGGCCACAAAGCGCCGCCAGACGATGTTATACAGTTTGAATTGATCCGGTGTCAGATGAGACTTCACCATCTGAGGGGTCAAAGAGACCTCGGTAGGACGAATCGCTTCATGAGCGTCCTGGGTTGTCGCCTTGGATTTGCCCACACGGCCGGAACCAACATATGGTTTGCCATATTCTTGCTCAATATGCTCTTTGACTTTGCCTTGAGCCTCATCAGAGATGCGCGTCGAGTCGGTACGCATGTAGGTAATCAGACCCTGATGGCCACGCTCGCCCAGTTCAATACCTTCGTAGAGCTGCTGCGCCAGACTCATGGTCTTCTTCGGCTTGAAGTAGAGCCGTAAGGATGCATCCTGCTGCAACGTGCTGGTAGTATAAGGTAGAGGTGGCTGGCGACGGAGCTCACGCTCCTCGTATTTGTAGACGCTATAGGTTGCGTTCTGCAATTCCTGGACAATCGCCTGCGCCTCTTCCTGAGAGGTAATCTTGATGCGTCCCTTCTCAGCTTTTGGCGCAGCCTTGGCGGCTTTTCCATTCTGAGCGGCTTCGGCTTTGGCCGGCTCCGCACCTTCGACAGCATCCTCAGCGCGACTCACCTCGTCGATATCTTTTAAGCGCGAGATCAGCATCGCCTCAAAGCGCTCGCTCTGCTGATGCTTACTCAGCGTCACGGCGATGCTCCAATATTCTTCGGGAATAAAGGCACGCACCTCGGCCTCGCGATCACAGATGAGACGTAAGGCAACCGATTGGACACGTCCAGCGCTGGTACCGGATTGAATACGGCGCCAGAGTAAGGGACTAATCTTGTAGCCGACCAGCCGGTCAAGGACACGACGAGCCTGCTGTGCGTTAAAAAGATCCTCGTTGATCTGACGAGGTTTCCGGATCGCTTCCTGTACGGCTCGCTTCGTGATCTCGTTGAAGACCGCTCGCCGAGGATTCTGCAAATCGAGCAGATTTTTCAGCGACCAGGCAATAAATTCGCCTTCGCGATCCGGGTCTGGAGCCAGATAGACTTCATCGGCACGCTTGGCCGCCGCCTTCAGCTCTTCAATCAGCTGATCTTTCTTCTCAATCACTTCATATTTAGGAGCGAAATCTTTCCGCGTATTCACACCAAGCCCTTTTTTGGGCAAATCAAGGATATGGCCTCGCGAAGCGCGAACCTCATAGTCGCGACCAAGAAACTTCTCGATTGTTTTTGCTTTGGCTGGTGACTCAACAATTACAAGTTTTTTTGCCATTGAGCTGTTTACCTGACCTTTAATACTCTGAACAAAACCCGCATAGTTTTTTGTGTTCGTCTTCAAGGATAGAATAGCACAGGTTGACAAGTAGGTATTCTATCCGATTTTGCATCTATTTAAAATTTTCGCCTATGTCCTACCTCAGAACCCTACCTTTACGCTCTCAACCGGCAGATGTATCTACGGGATATTATTCTCAACAAGGTAATCAGACAAGGTGAAAGGAACCGTCAAAATTTTCTTTTGAAGCATACCATATGTGGCAAGAGAATATTTCTCCCCTGGATAATCTGATCACACCAGAAAATCTTGTTTCGGACGACTCTGAGCCGAAAAAAATGTAGCAGCGAACCTATCATTACCATGGACCTTGACCCCATTGGGCATGCATGCTATGCTGCATACATCTACTACAGAGGATAGAAGCAGAAGCGCCAACTCGGAGGAACAGCATGCGAAAACAACACCCTTCTCAGCCAGACTCTCCTGACACAGATCATCCGCCACAAGAGACTCCTACGGATGCTGCATTGCCTCCTACTGCACAAACAGAGGCACATAAAAAATCACCACGCAGGCGCTCATATGGCGCGGTCCGAGCCGGGATGGCTGTCATCGCCGGTCGCACCGCTGGAGCATTAAGCCGTCGCCTGCACTTAGGCGGCGGCACCAGTATTGTTGGGGTGGTTGCACAACGCGTCTACCCCGATATCGTTGGACATCTCGCGACCGAGCTTGAACATGGCAGCTTGATGATCACTGGCACCAACGGCAAAACGACTACGAGCAGTTTCATCTCCGCGATTCTGCGCGATGACGGTCTACGCGTCTGGCGCAATCGCGAAGGATCAAATCTGGTGGGCGGAGTAGCCAGCTCACTCGTGATCCGCGCACGTCCCAATGGCCATCTACGCCGAGCGGGCGAAGCTATCTCCATTTTAGAGGTCGATGAAGCCGCCCTGCCATCCCTGGTACAATCGATTCCTCCCCGCGTCCTGGTCTTTACGAATCTATTTCGAGACCAGCTCGACCGCTATGGCGAAGTCGATACGGTCGTCAGCACGTGGAAGAGAGCGATTGCGAAGCTACCCACAAGTACTATCATGGTGCTCAACGCCGATGATCCCACGGTCGCACAGCTCGGAGAGCTCTTCGCGGGCCGTGTCCTCTACTATGGCATCGACGACATTCCTCTCGATGCAGAGAAGCAGACCGGAACTGTAGAACGACATCAGGTACTCGATACGCGTGTCTGCCCACGCTGTGGACACACCTATGAATACGATCGACAATTCTATAGCCATATGGGACACTATCATTGTCCCAACTGTGGCAACAAGCGTCCAGACCCGGAGGTACGTGTGACCTCGGTCCACGTGGATAGCTTCGATCGCCTACGCTTACAAGTTGCCTACGCTGAGCAGCAACGTGAAATTATCGTGCCGCTGCCAGGATTTTATAATATCTACAATGCACTGGCGGCGGTGGCGACCTCAGTGGCACTCGGCATCGATTGGGAGCCAATCATTACAGGCATCGAACAATCCAAGCCTGTCTTTGGGCGTGGAGAACGTATCCAGGCGGAAGGGCGCACTATGCGCTTGCTGCTCGCGAAAAATCCCACCGGCTTCAACGAAGTCCTGCGTACGCTCTTCGCGGACGGCACGCCGCGTCACATTTTGTTTGTCCTCAATGATAACATTGCAGATGGTCAGGATATTTCCTGGATCTGGGATGTCGATTTTGAAAGTATTGTCGGTCATGTGCAAACGCTGGTGGTTGGCGGCACCCGCGCTCTGGACCTGGCGATCCGCTTAAAATACGCCGGCTTTGGCGAAAAAGAGATCGTGATTGTTCCTCCAGCTCCACTCAAAGCACAAAAAAAGAGCGTGACATTGCCCGCCAAAAGATCTAAAAGAACGCGTAAAAATGTCACACAAAGTGAATTTTTAGAGTATACTATCCAAGAGGACCAAAAGTTCTCGGAGCATCGTTATGGTTTGAATAAGGCTCTCGATAGCGCACTACAATACACGCCCATCGGAGAGACACTCTTTATCGTTCCTTCGTATACCGGTCTGTTGGAAGTACATCGTGAGCTGGAACAGCGCGGTTTCGCACCACATTACTGGGAGGGCAGAGATGCGTAACATGCTGTCGAACAATCGAAACCAGCCTCTGAGTCTAACTTTAGGACACCTGTATCCAGACCAATTGAATCTCTATGGCGACCGCGGCAATATTCTCACATTTCGACGACGCTGTCAGTTGCGCGGCATCGAGCTACGAGTAGTGGGTCTAGGCGTCGGTGATGCTCTGGCTCCTGACGAGTACGATTTGTTATTTATAGGCGGTGGACAAGACAAAGAACAGGCTCCCGTTTCGCAAGATCTCCACGAGCTCAAAGGGATTGGGCTGTGGGCTGCGATCGAAGATGATATGCCTGTTCTGGCCGTGTGCGGCGGCTTCCAGCTATTGGCCCATTACTATCGGCCAGCTGAAGGACCCGATATGCGCGGCTTAGGCGTCTTTGATGCTTGGACAGAACATAAAGGTTCGCAAGCTACACGTTGTGTCGGAGATATCGCGATTCGATGGCAGAATCAAACATTGGTCGGTTTTGAAAATCATGGTGGTCGGACCTATCTGGGCACAGCACTCCCACTGGGTAAAGTGCTGAAGGGATATGGCAACAATGCGGAAGATCATACCGAGGGAGCTATCTACCGCAATGCCTACGGGACCTACTTACACGGTTCACTACTCCCCAAGAATCCTCATTTTGCAGATCACTTGATCGAACTGGCACTACAAAGAAAATATGCATATCAATCCATTGAAGAGCCGCCGTTATCCAATGGAACCCACGCGATCTCTCCATCTGAAAATGGTTCGACTGTATTAGAGTTACAACAAATGAATTTGTCACCATTACTGACTCCTCTTAACGATACTTTAGAATGGGAGGCTCACGCTTCGATACTTGAGCGTCTCGGATTATATAGTGAGGCGGCCTCCGTCTGGCGCACTCACCAGGGTTAAGTCAGTTTTCAATTGATGGGGAATATAAGCTATGAGTTTTGATCGGTCAATGGCTCGTTGCTCATTCTGTGGCCGCCACTCATCAGACGTCCGGCGCATGATCGCTGGACCGGGGGCCGCATACATTTGCGACGATTGTCTACAGTTGTGTAATGATATTCTCCGTGATCCAACGCCCTTTTCAACCCAGGCTTTGGAGTTAGCATCTCGCCCTCCGATAGTCGTAGCCGCTCCACCTGCGCCGGCACAGAATCGTAGCGAACAGGTAGGCACACGCGACCCATTGCGCACGGTGACCCTCGAAATAGAACAAAAGCAGCAGGGGATGACCCTACTGCTGCATCGCATCCACTATTATCAGGATTCCTTCGAACTCCAGTATCTCTGGATTCGGCCACCCTTTACAGCCGGCTTTACCTTTGTCCCACGCATCATCTTCTTCCTGAAAGACAGTTCCGGTACCCAGTGGACCGGCGATCGCGGCGGTATGATTCTGGCACGTCCCGACCTCGCTAGCGGCCCGAACAATGCCGTCTATCAGGGCAACGCACGCTTCCGACCACTACCCGCTCCCGACGCGCAGACTCTGACAATTCGCGCCGCTGATCCCTTAGGACAATTCGAAGAACCATCCCCTCAAGCCTGGCACTTCGACATCACTTTGTAAACCAATACGCGAGCGTACGACAACTAAAGTAGAGTTGTACGCTTGCGTCCAACTCCGTCAAGTGAAGGAATCGTCTCCCCCAAAGAGATCAAGCAAGCAGGCGTAGTACTCAGTCAAGACACATAAGGACGTTGCGTGGCAAAGGAGGATGGCTCCTTGAACCAGGCACTCAGGCTCGCCGACGTAGCGGCGCGGCTCCGCCGTGCTGTCACTCGACGCACGAACACGTCCCATGCGCATCTGAAAGCAACGCAGACGAGACGATCCACGGTGGAAAGATCACGCAATGGAACCCTATGGGGAGCGTGGTCGGACGAGTCACAGACAGCACGGCGGAGCCGCGCCGCTACGTCGGTGAGCCTCTCACCCCATCGCCTTCTGGAGCTGTTTTGGACACACATCACCGATACCGCATCAGCGCGATGGCCTTTGACAGAGCAGTAGCGGCGCGGCTCCGCCGTGCTGTCACTCGACGCACGAACACGTCCCATGCGCATCTGAAAGCAACGCAGACGAGACGATCCACGGTGGAAAGATCACGCAATGGAACCCTATGGGGAGCGTGGTCGGACGAGTCACAGACAGCACGGCGGAGCCGCGCCGCTACGTCGGTGAGCCTCTCACTCCATCGCCTTCCGGAGCTGTTTTGGGACACACATCACCGATACCGCATCGGCGCGATGACCTTTGACAGAGCAGTAGCGGCGCGGCTCCGCCGTGCTGTCACTCGACGCACGAACACGTCCCATGCGCATCTGAAAGCAACGCAGACGAGACGATCCACGGTGGAAAGATCACGCAATGGAACCCCATGGGGAGCGTGGTCGTACGAGTCACAGACAGCACGGCGGAGCCGCGCCGCTACGTCGGTGAGCCTCTCACTCCATCGCCTTCCGGAGCTGTTTTGGGACACACATCACCGATACCGCATCGGCGTGATGACTTTTGACAGAGTAGTAGCGGCGCGTCTCCAATGCGACATTGATACAATGACCTTTAGAGAACGGCATATTTATAAGTATGAATAATGTGTTATCAATATAACATATTGCGCCAGAAATCCCCCTCGCACATGAACATTGTTTAATACTATTGCACAACATATTCATAAAATGTTCATACAATGATGGTATTATAGTAATGCATTTAAAAATCAAGTTTAAGTATATTGCTTTGTGGAAGGGGGCATGATTATGGCAGAGATACCTAGTGATCAGCATATTACTTATCAATTACAATATCGCAAATGCGGGAAGACTTCATGCAGTACGTGTCGCAACGGTCAGGGACATGGTCCTTATTGGTACGCCTATTGGCGCGAGGGTTCCCGCCTGCGCTCGGGATATATTGGAAAAATTCGTCCCTTTTTTCAAAAAACGCGAGCCCTAAGCCGCTCAGGTAGCGACGCAAACGAGCGGGTTCAGCCCGGGTTAACGGAAGGATATCCAGCCGGTTCGGTCTCGCGTGCCATAAATTAACGCTCATCATTATAGCTTGTGTGATAGAATGTCCCTAAACTGTATTCGGAACAAGGATTTGGGGACTGTGGGATGAAATGTCCTTTTTGTGGAAAGAGCGAGTCACGGGTGAAGGATTCGCGGGATATTGGTGACGCTATTCATAGGCGGCGCGAATGCGATCATTGCAAAGGTCGCTTTAGCACATACGAGCGCGTTGAGAAGTTTCATTTGATGATCATCAAACAGGATCAGCGCCGTGAAGCCTTTGATCGACAAAAGCTCTATGTCGGACTGCGTAAAGCTTGTGAGAAGCGTCCCCTGCCTGCGGGCGAGGTTGAGAAGGCTGTCGAGGAGATCGAGCTGGAGCTTTATCGCTTTGGGAAACAAGAGATTCCCAGTAGCGTGATCGGCGAGCTCGTGATGGAACATCTACGACGGATGGACAAGATCGCCTACATTCGTTTTGCGAGTGTCTATCGATCATTTGGCGACGTCGAAACGATGTTTGAAGAGATCCAGAAGCTGCTCAATCGAGAAAAGCCTGACCCCGAAAAGCTCAATCCACTAACCAGGAGCGAACCGCTCAACAACTCATTTAATCCAGACGACTTTTAGCGCCAAGACTGTACTGCTCACACGTAGAAAAAAAGTTCAGCGTGAATGTCGCGCTTTTGTGTTGCGATATTCACGCTGAACAAACCAGAGCTGCTTATTCAGCCGCTCTCAGGCTTTCCGCCTTGCGCAGGCGACGACTCAAGACAACCAGCAGCTTGAGCGCAGCCTCCGGATGATCGCGTAAGAACCCGCGAAATTCCCAGACGGGCAGCAATAAAGCCACAACATCGTCCACCGCAGTCACGGAGGCAGAGCGAGGCAGATCATCAATCAGCGCGATCTCCCCCAGGACACTCCCAGGACCTAGCAGGCCCAGATCCGCTTCCGCACGGTCAGGATCGTTGGCCTGCGTCACGCGCACCGTTCCACTGATGATGATGTAAAGTCCCACACCAGTAGAGCCTTGTTCAATAATGGCCGTCCCGGCACTGTAGGAACGTTCCTGGCTGCTTTTCGCAAGTGACTGGATTTCTTTCTTATCTAGCACCGAAAAAAGATCGACGCGTCCAAGAGTGTCTTCATGCATAGTGAACATTGCCTTTCGAAAAAAGTAGCATATGATTGCTAGCAAATTATAACGCCCAAAATCTCCAAGCCGCTGGGAATGAATAAATGCTATCAGACGATAGATTATCTCTGTGTCAGGAGCATTCTTTGCTCTTCATTATAACATCAGCTAACCAGACTCTGCGCATACAGCAGGGATAGTATGACAATTTTCTCTGCACTCATCTACTCCATTTTAACCTCAAGAATTGAGCAATCTTTGACTTTCGAAAGCCACGGAATATACAATGAGGCAAGAACACAATAATACTTCAACGACATCACTCGGCGATAGATGAGTTTTAAGGATATATTTTTATGACGACATCAGAAAACGAAAAGAAAGAAAAAGATCGTCAACTGGCAGAGAAGCGCCTGCAAGCTGGCTTTACAGCCTACAATGAGGGCCGATTAGATCAGGCTTCCGAGGCGTTTGGGGATGCGGAGATTCGTTTCCGCATGAGCGGAGATTTTAAGCAAGCAGGCGATTCTCGTGCGATGATCGCCGATATCTCTGAGCAGAATAACGCGCTTGAGCAGGCGATCAACAATTATCAACGGGCGATTCGCCACTATAATGAAGCCGATCTGCCACTGCTGGTCGCAGCCAGCGAGCTTGCCAAAGGCCACATTGAACGACGTTTAGCCCATCTGGATCAGGCTCAGGACGCGTATCAGGCAGCGCAACAGATCTATCGGAAACAGCAATCTTCCAAAGGTCTGGGCAACGTTGAGCTGGCGCTGGGTCACATCGAGTTGCAGCGAGCAAACACCTCCTACGCAGCCGATCACTATCAGGACGCAATTCGCTATTTTAAAGAGGCCAATGAGCGCACCAGTGAGGCCGATGCCAGTCGTAGTCTGGCAGATATCCAGCGCCTCAACCGTCAATTTGCGGAGGCCGAGACAGCCTATCAGCGGGCACTGGAGATCTATCAGGAGACAAAAGATAACTACGGCATTGTGGATGCGCAGACCGGACTCGGCCGTATCTACCTCGATCAGGGGCGACTGGACGAGGCCACGACGATCCTGGCCGACGCACTCAATCGGGCCGGCTTGATCGAGTATGAGCTTGGTCAGGCAGATGCGAATCTGGGTCTGGCCGAAGTGAATCTCTTGCAGTCCCAGATCGATCAAGCGATGATTGGAGCTCAGTCCGCGCTTCAGATCTATACTGACCAGCGCCATGCCCTGGGCACGGCGAACGCGGGACGCATCCTGGGAGAAGTCAATCTACGCCGTGGACAGCTCTCTTACGCAAACTCGATTATGGAACGCACGCTGCGCACCTATCAGGCGGTCGCCTATCGTCTGGGACAGGCCGAAACGACGATTGGACTGGGTCTGATTCAAGCCAGACGCGGCTTCCTCAGCCGTGCACAACAAACCCTGGAAAATGGGATGCAACAGGCTCATACGCTCCACGATCTGCCAGTCGAGACCCGGGGCTTGCTTGGCCTGGGAGAGGTGCAACGTCAAAAGGGGGAGTTGAGTCCCGCCAGAAATATCTTCAACGATGCTCGTGAGCAAGCCGAAAAGATTGATCCGCTGCTGGGCATTCCTTATAGCATCCAGGCCAACATAGGCTTAGCTCGCCTGGACATTTTAGGCGGCAATTTAAAAGATGCCGAGAGTCATCTAGCAGATGCAGAAAAGGCAGCAGCGCCAGCCAATATCCAGGCCAGCCAACTCCAACCAGAGATCCTGGCAGTCAGAGCTCAGCTACGTCTGACCGAAGGAGATTTTGCGGATGCAGAGTCCATCTACAGCACAGTGCATAATCAGGCAGATGCGTTACAGCAATCCACCCTGGCCATCGAGGCACTGCTCGGACAGGCACAGGCTCGCCTGGCACAGCGCGAGTTGGAGTCCTCACTGACAACCTTCTTTGAGGCCGGCCGACAATTCCAACTGTTGGAAAATACCAATGGCGATGGCGCATCCGTGCTGGGCGTGGCCCAGGTCCATATGGGACAGCAGCAATGGGAGGAGGCACTCGATAATTGCGAGGCCGCCCTGATTCGCTTCCGACAAACAGATGATCAGTTAAGCGAGGCCGATGTGATCCTCACACGAGGACTGGCTCAACGCGCCAAGGGCGAGCTCGATACCGCACTTGTCGATTTTGAGCAGGCGCTACGCTTTTACCATCAGCAACGCCGTCCCTTAGGAGTCGCGGATACGCGCTTTGCTCGTGGCTCCGTCATGCTGCTGCGCGGCGATCTGGCACAGGCACGCGATGAACAAAGTAAAGCGATCGTCCAGGTAGAAAAAGTCATGAATAGTATCAGTACGCCACAACGCTGGGGTACGTTCCTGCGCCAATATGCAGAGCAATATGCGGAGACGGCAATTACCGACCTGCGCCAGCATCAAGATGATCAGGCCAGTAAGCTCCTCCAGGATTTCACACGTATTGCGGGATCAGTCGAACTCCTGCAGCATCTCCAGGCGTACGAGGCCGCCATCCCGCTGGGAGGAGAAGAGTTGTCAGCCGAGGATATTCAGACCAATACAGATCTCGTCAAACGTTTGACACAGTTGCGTCGTATTCTTTAATGACGCTATGATTAATAGAAGAGCACGATCGTTGTAAGCGGGCTGGGTGAATACCTTGCAATCGATGATATACTAGAAGGCGTGTTGTGGGCCTGAAGAAGGGCAAAGCAACCATCCAGCATTCCTTCTACAGACGTCTTTCCCAGCTAGTAGACAGCAACTGGGATTCAAATGGACTATTCAATACGCAACACACCA
Organism: Dictyobacter sp. Z7_2; assembly: GCF_057551105.1. Taxonomy (NCBI): domain Bacteria; kingdom Bacillati; phylum Chloroflexota; class Ktedonobacteria; order Ktedonobacterales; family Dictyobacteraceae; genus Dictyobacter; species Dictyobacter sp. Z7_2. The sequence continues at coordinate 3,892,425 of NZ_BAAJPE010000002.1, read as the reverse complement.
TGTATGATGCCAACAAGCAGTTGTCATCACAGCGCTGAATAGGTAAAAATCAAAACAAGGCAGGCGCGGCGATCTATGAACCATCGCCTTCCGCACTGAAAAGCTGAAGGGACACTTCGTTATGGGTATACAGTTCTTACGTGGAAATCCACAAGCTCCCAAAGGGCATGCTATTTTCATAGCAAGAAGTAGAAACAACGCGCGAGTTGTCTATAGTACCTATTGTCTTGTACCGCCAATACCCATGTCAATTGCGAAGTACCTACCACCTCTCTTCGCCGCACAGATTCCTTCAGAAGAATTGCAGGGCGCGGAGAGTATTGCGGGTATGCCCATTCCTCCAATGTTGGAAGAGGGAATGAGCCTCGAACAATTGCAAATTTTGGCTGAGCGGCGCGACGATGATCTCTGCGATCTGGGGTCCTCTTCTTCCGAGGAGATGGAACGTATGCAGATGGCCACGATCCATTGTCAGGAGTATGCACAATTATACGCCAATGCTCTCTCGCAAACAACGCAACTCCCCAAAGTCAAACCGAAGGCCGTGCCAAAAGAGGCGACCTTTGAAGAGACCCACGCGACACCAATTAGGGATTTGGATGCTGACGACCTGTTTGTCCAGACGCTCTCCGAACGGCAGAAGCTGGCCGAAGTCGGCAAACTGGTCGGGATGGCACGCTACGCTCTGGAGGGTCAGGATACTACTCTCCTTCAGGATACCAGACAGCGGATTGAGCGCCTGACACGCTCCCTCCCCGACAAGTATCGTGGGACAGAGATCGCTAAAGCGGCGACAGATCCAAGCGAGCGCGGTGCCAGGTTAGCCGAGTTATATCTGAGCCGGGCCTATAAGCTGCTGGATGAAGAATATGCTGAAATTCCTGGCATTGAGAGCGCTATTCGCAATTTAAAAGATGAATAGCGCTCTCAATGCATGTCCTTATACATATATACTTACACATGTAGGAGTTAATCTATGGCCGCAGTAGAACTAGGAGTTGATCTTTCAGCTCTTATTGACGCAGTATTGAGCGGAGACAGTGTCGGCATGGTTTCCCGCACGCGCAGTCTTTTAGAACAGGAACGTAACGCCGATGTGCTGCTTGGTCGTATCGGTTTATTGGCCTCAAAGGGTGATCCAGAAGGCCATGTCACCATCACGCTGGCGGCGGCAGCCATGCTTGCTCGCTTCTTACGTGTGCGACCGGCACCGCTGGATACGGAAGTGCCACCCCAAATACGTGCCCTGCCGCTCTTCATCCGAGCATTAATCACAGCAGGACCCGCGATACGCAACGGCAAGAATAAAACCACTGAGACGCCGGCACCACTCTTTCCCAGCGAATTCATCGATCAGAATAAAAGCGTCAACCAGGCATTGAACGACGCAATCCAGCAGAACGATCCAGAACTGGCAGAACGCATCCTGCTGGGCCTCTATGGCACGGGAGCAGACTACCGTACATTGCAGGTACGTGCATACGAAGCCATCGCCACTACCTTTTCAAATGGCGGGCATCCCCTTCAGGACACCGTGCGCGGCTTCCAATTGCTTGATGCCGTCGAATGGGGCAAAGAAGTTCCTGTTCTTTTACACTGGCTCACGCCGCAACTGTCAATTAATCCCGCCAAACCAGAACCGGAGTGGGTCCAGACCGTGCGCGACTATGTGGCAGACACCAAACATAGTCTGGCCAGTATTCGGACACGCCTGTCTGCACCGAAAAATGAGCAGGCTCTGGCTCTACGAGAAGTTATCCTCAGTAACGCCGATACCGCAACCGTCTGCGAGCAGGTCTATACAACACTGATTACCAGAGAAGCTGCACCATTAGCGGTAGCCGCTGTGATTGCACTGGCCGCCACGCAGATCACCCAGTCAGTAGATGACGAAGATAGAGATCTCTTCATTCGCACCGCCCATGGATTGCTCTTTGCATCGGCCACACACAACGTCTATCGTCAGGTCCAGGACGTAGAAGCCTATAACTTACTCTTTACCGCAGCCGCATACATCAACAACTTATTCAAAGAGGTCTCCGCGCTGGGGAAAACGCCATCCCAGCACACCGAAGTCCCCGCGACCAGCGCAAAAGCAGTCGGAGGCGGTGGCTTCATCGCCGTCAACCAGTTGGAAGCGCTGGAAGAAGAGTTGCTGAACAAGGATCTCCATGCCGCCACCAACACAGCACAGCGCTATCTGATGCTCGGACATGATCCCCGTGCACTGTTTGGCACGATCGGCCTGGTAGCCGCCCAGAATGATACCACCATCGATCAAGGCCACTCTCTCCAGATCATACAGGCGGCCGGTGAAGAATATACGACCTGGCCTCGCGATCTCAAAAGCACAAACATAAACGTGTATCTACAAATTGCCCTGCGCGCAGCCCTATTCGGCAAACGCGATGCGCTCGTTTCTCAACTATAAGAAAAACCCTGCTGTGAGCGGTTGTACCAGGCACAATCGCTCATAGCCCAACGTAATACTCTGTCAAAATTCATCACGCCGCTACGTCGGTGATGTGTGTCCAAAACAGCTCTGGAAGGCGATGGGGGGAGCCGCTCACCGACGTAGCGGCGTGGCTCCGCCGTGCTGTCTGTGACTCGTACGACCACGCTCCACATGGGGTTCCATTGCGGGATCTTCCCACCGTGGATCGTCTCGTCTGCGTTGCTTTCAGATGCACATGGGACGTGTTCGTGCGGGAAGTGGCAGCACGGCGGAGCCGCGCCGCTACGTCGGCGAGCCTGAGCGCCTGGTTCAAGGGGCCATCCTCCTTTGCCACGCAACGTCCTTCTGTGTCTTGACTGAGTATTAGCGTCGCACGCTCGCGTGCGACGCTACGTTGGGTTACGGTAAATCTTGATTGAGCAGTACTAGAAGACATATATACAATCCTGCCATTTTCTACCATGACGCTTGGCAATACCAAAATAACAACTTATACTTCAGGTATAGTTAGAAAAAAATCAAATTGTTGAGAAAATCATCATAGTTATTTTTACCCTAGAAGAAAGCTGAAGCGCAGTATATGCCTGTCAAAAAAAGAGATTATCGTATCAATAGAGCGACCATCACCCAATCATTATGCCTTATGCTCTGTCTCTTATCTATTACCGCCGCAGCCTGTAGCAATCCATTTGGAGGCAACACGAACTCCAAACAGTTGACAAAGGCACCGGCCTCGAAACAGACGTATACCATTCCTCAGACTGGTATCTCTGATTTCGATACGCTCGATCCGGCTCTGGCACACGATCCAGCCTCAAGCAGCGCGGTACAAATGATCTACACGGGACTGGTCCAGCTCAACGACAAACTTCAGGTACAGCCTCAACTGGCCCAATCGTATCAGCTCGCCAGCGATGGCGTCACCTGGACATTCAAGCTCAAGTCCCATCTCGTATTTAATGATGGTACACCACTCACCTCGAAAGACGTCGCCTACAGCCTGAATCGAGCCCTGCTCCCTGCGACCAAATCGACGGTCGCGCCACTCTATTTAGGATTAATTAAAGACTCCGATCAATTGCTGGCGGGACGCATCTCGACGCTGATCGGGGATAGCATTCAGACGCCCGATGCTCAGACGATCGTGATTGTCACAAAAGAGCAAGCGGCCTATTTTCCGGCAGCCTTAACTAATCCATGCGCCTACGTTGTCGAGGAGAGCCTGATCACCAAATACGGCGCCACTTTTACCGATCATCTCAGCGAAGGCGGCGGAGATGGACCATTTAAAGTCTCCAGCTATGTCCATCGCTCTCATCTCGACTTTGTGCCGAACACAAAATACTACAACAAGCCGCCGCAACTGCAAAAAGTCTCTTATGTTATCTATCCAGCCGAGCAAAGCGCCTATCAGGATTATCTCAACAACAAGCTTGACATGACAGGCGTGCCAGCAAGTAATTACAGTAGCGATCAAAAGCGCAAGGATTTTGTACAAACGCCACAGCTATGGATCAACTACTATACGATGAATTATTTGACCAAGCCATTCGATAATATCCATATCCGGCAGGCCTTTGCACTGGCGATCGACAAGACAGCGATCGCCAAAAACGTCTGGAACAACACCGTTATCGCCACCAACCATATTGTTCCCACAGGGATGCCTGGCTCTAATGCCAATCTCACCGGTCCCGATGGCACCACCAATCTCAAAGGAAATGCCAAAACAGCGCAAAAACTTCTCCAGCAAGGTCTCAAGGAAGAGAATTGGAACTCCGTCGCTGACATGCCCACCATCCAACTCACCTATGTTTCAGGCATAGCCGCCTCCACACAAGAAGTCACTGCTCTGATACAGGACTGGCACAAGGTACTCAATGTGCAGGTGACCGCCAATGCCGTCGATTACAATACACTCCTCGACCAGGTGACTGCTGCCACTGGCAACGCCAATGGCATCCAGATGTGGGGACTGTCCTGGGTCGGCGAGTATCCTGACTTGCAAGACTGGCTATCGCAACAGTTTGGCAAGGGGACCGTCTACAATAATATGAATTATGGTCAGAATACAAGCTCGACGGCGGCACAGCAACAAATTATCCAGCAACAGCTCGCCAGCGCCGACGCCAATACCAGCAACGCGAGCCAGCGTATACAAAGCTATCAGCAAGCCGAACAAAAGCTTGTCGATGACGTCGCCTGGCTACCAATAGAGCAAGAGAAGCAAGTCTTTCTGAGAAACATGGATATCATTGGCATCGTAGATAATGCTCAAAACATCATTCCCCCTGATGACTGGGCCAATATTTATCGCGTCCAATAGCCCGGAAGAAAACAGATACGGTGGCACCTCGCTCAAAGCTGGCTGCCACCGTATCTGACGTTGCTGATACTCCCTTCAATATGTATCTTTATTCCTTCACAAAGGAGAAGCCCTTCATGCGATTGACAAAAATGTCAGCATTTGGAGTCGTTCCCACTTTGCTGACAGCCCTAACCCTCATACTGAGTTCCTGCGCGAGCTCTGCAACTTCCACCACTAACCCCAATCGAGCACCAGCAAACCAGCAGGTATTAAATCGACCACTCACCGGTATTTCTGACATCAGGACCTTTGATCCGGCGATGGTATCGACCATCACATCATTGACGCCTATCAGTATGGTCTTTACAGGACTGGTAGCACTCGATGACAATCAAAGGGTAGTCCCGGAGCTAGCTCAATCCTGGTCGACCTCCAGCGATGGCCTGATCTGGACCTTTACCCTCAAACCTGATTTAAAATTCAGCGACGGCACCCCTTTGACCTCCGCCGATGTAGTCTATAGCATTAATCGAGCACTTCAGCCAGATCTCGGTTCGCCAGCAGCTCCCAGTTATTTAAACTTGATCCAGGACGCCAATCAGCTGCTAGCTGGCAAGCTGACAACGCTGATTGGAGATAGCTTGTTGACTCCGAGCGCGAATACGGTGGTGATCAAAATCAATCAACCAGTCTCGTATTTTTTAGCCACTCTCACCTATCCAACCGCCTTTGTGGTTGAGAGAAAACTGATCGACACATATGGCAACACAAATTTCACGGACCATCTCAATGAAGGCGGAGGATCAGGTCCCTTCAAAGTCAAATCATATACGCATGACAAAAGCATCGTGCTGGTACCCAATCCAAACTACATCAAAGCCCAACCAGGCATCACAGTAAATATCCTCTTCTACCCGGATGTCAACACGGCCTACCAGGCCTATCGCAGCGGTCAACTGGATCTCACCCCGATCCCCAGTACCGCATTAAGCCTGATGCAGAGCAGCACAGAATACCATAAAACGCCTATCCTGGCGATCTTTTATTACGCCATGAATTTCTTATCCAAGCCGTTCGACAACATCAAAATTCGTCAGGCCTTCGACCTGGCACTCGATAAAAGCCAGATTGTCAAAATCGTGTATAAAGATGTCGTCGTTCCGACCAACCATATCATCCCGAATGGCATCCCGGGCTATAATCCCAATCTCAAAGGTCCAGACGGCACAATGAGTACCAGCGGCAATCCAACGCTCGCCAAGCAACTATTCACTCAGGGACTCCAGGAAGCAGGCTACGCCAACGTTGCAGCCTTACCCAAAATCCAATTTCGCTATGCGAGTGGCAATGCGGACACCAATAGAGAGTTTTCAATTGCCATTGCAGAGTGGAAAGAGGTGCTGGGAGTGGATATCCAGGCGGTGCCCACTGACTTCGAGACGTTGACAAGCGAGCAGCCAAAAACTGTAGGGAATAGCTCATTGCAGATGTTTCAGACAGGTTGGACCGATGATTATCCCGATGCTCAGGACTTTACCACGCTTCAGTTCAGCAAAGGCTCGCCAAACAATTCGACTAATTATGGACAAAATAATACGACAGTAGCAGCACAACAGGTCAAGGTGCAGCAAGAGTTGAGCGCGGCAGACGCTGAGAAAGATCCAAATCAGCGGAAAAAATTATATAACGATGCGGAACAGCAATTAGTGAATGATGTAACCTGGCTTCCTATGTATCAGGGTGCAACATCGTATGCCCTGAAAACATATGTCAGTGGCTATACTTTTGATGCGACAAATCTTGTTCCACCGTTCAATTGGGCAAAGGTTTATATCATAAAGCATTAAATGCCTGTGCCGACGAGCACTTAGCTCACTTGCTTTCCTGTAGGAAAGCAAGTGAGCTTTTTTAGATACAATTTTATTTTCTTGAGAGTACTTTATGATTCTAGTAATTCTAGCAATTGTAGAGTACTCTTAATCTCACTATAACATCCGACGCCCCCAAAATTTCTTTCCATCTTTTACTACTTTGTATGTAAATCATAACTCGATAAGATTTTGATTTATTGCTAGTAGAATATAGCGATTATTCTTTGTGAGATTTATGTAAAATGCAACGTAATTACTATAGATAGGCCTGGCCAAACAATCTATGCATGCCGACTATATGTCGTATATATGATCAAAAAGCTACAGCCTATAGAGCATGGATGACATGCAATAATATGCAACAGGCATTCATGACAAATACCAGGAGGGAGAATACTCACTTATTTGAACTAAATTACCAGTCTATATCTATCTATGCAGGTGTGCATAGATCACATTAAAAATCCCATCAGGAATGTACAATTTACTTATCATTATTCCTTCACTAACAAGGAGAAGTTCTTAAAATGAGAACATCGAAAAAGTCAGCATTGGCAATCATCACGACGTTATTAGTCGTCATGGGTGTAGTGCTGAGCGCCTGCGGGGCTACCAGTAGTACGACAACAGACAGCGGAAAAGCTCCAGCAAATAAGCAGGTACTTAATCTGCCGTTGTCCGGTATTTCAGACATCAAGACCTTCGATCCTGCGATGGCAACAACCTCAACCTCCCTCGACGCCATCAGCATGGTCTACACAGGGCTCGTCACATTGGACAACAGCCAGAAAGTAGTGCCCGAGTTAGCCGAATCCTGGACAACATCCAGCGATGGCCTCACCTGGACTTTTAAGCTGAAGCCGAATCTGAAATTCAGCGACGGTACAGCTTTAACATCAACCGATGTGGTCTATAGTCTTGATCGGGCGCTTCAGCCTTCTCTTGCTTCTCCAGCGGCTCCTAGCTACTTGAACCTGATCAAAGATTCCGATCAATTGCTGGCTGGCAAGATCAAAACGATCATCGGTGACAGCGTTTTAGCTCCTGATGCCAATACCGTGGTCATCAAGATCAACAAGCCTGTGGCTTACTTCCTGGCCACCTTGACTTACTCGACAGGCGATGTCGTCGAGAAGAAGCTGATCGACAAATATGGCAATACCAAATTCACCGATCATTTGACCGAAGGCGGCGGATCTGGCCCATTCAAAGTCAAATCGTACACGCACGGCAAAAACATCGTGTTCGAGCCAAATGCAAACTACATCAAAGCCAAGCCAATCGTCACAGTCACCTACACCTTCTACAAAGACTCCACCACCGCCTATCAGACCTATCGCAATGGTCAGGTAGATGAATCAGGCGTCCCAACCGCCAATCTGAGCCAGGTGAAAGACTCCCCCGAGTACCACAAAACACCTGAGCTGGCGATCTTCTACTATGGCTTGAACTTCTTAAGCAAGCCCTTCAACAATGTCAAGATTCGGCAGGCATTTGAGCTCGCCATTAACAAAACGCAGATTGTCAGCGTCGTCTACAAAAACGTACTGACACCAACCAACCATATCGTCCCATCAGGCATGCCTGGCTACGACGAAAATCTGAAAGGCCCGGATGGCACCGCCAGCACCAGTGGCAATCCAACCAAAGCCAAGGAACTGCTCGCCGAGGGACTAAAAGAAGAGGGCTACGCCAGTGCCTCTGCCTTGCCAAAAATCTCATTCCCTTATGCAAGTGGTAGTGCAGACGAAGACAAGGAGATCGCAATCGCTGTTCAGGAGTGGAAAGATACACTGGGCGTCACCGTTCAGGCTGCTCCAACAGACTTCGAGACTTTGAGCTCGCAGCAGTCTCAGAACAACGGCAAAACCACATTGGCGATGTTCCAGAGTGGCTGGATCGATGATTATCCTGATCCTCAGGACTTCACAACCCTCCAGTTCACACCAAATTCCCCCAATAACGCGACCAACTACGGTCAAAACAAAGCAGCTAACGCCGTAACACAGGTTGCCACGCAAGCTACTCTGGCCGCAGCCGATATCGAGAAAGATTCAACCAAGCGTCTGCAAATGTACAACACAGCCGAGCAGCAGCTGGTGAATGACGTCGCATGGTTGCCCATCTATCAGGCAAATGCGTCAGCGGTCCTCAAAACATACGTCAAAGGATACTCCTTTAACGCCGGTGGCTTAGTCCCACCATTTGAGTGGTCTGCGGTCTATATCACCAACCATTAGTCACGGCGCAAGTGATGGGCGCGTCAGGATCAAGCAAGACGCTTGAAATGACGTCGCCAGGCATCACACGTTGTAAAAGACAATCGTCAACGCCACGCTCACGCGGCTTCGCTCAGACGATTGAATGGCATCCCATTGGGATAATGATCGGCTTGCTGATCATTATCCCAACTGCGTGCCAGCTTCTACACCCAGAGGAATAGAAGCACAACAACAGCATACAGAGATAGCAGGTGGCATGGATACTTCTACCAAATAATCGCGACAATCCTGGTGAAATATTCCATTATTACTATTTTATCGCCTTGACATTATGAGTAGCCTCACATAAAATAGCAAAAAAGCCTGACTCAAGCATCATCACCAGCAGTCATAATTCTTCAACGAATATCTACCCAACGGTGCCATTGTGTAGGTAGCAAGAAAGCACTCTGTTGAGCGCTGAGTCCCTTTTTATGCCTTATGCCAGTTGTGCAGATACAACCATCGTTGACCAATTGGGTGTTCGATAAGGGAAGTACAAGGTATTTAACATGACTCAATTTTTGATCAAAAGGCTTTTCGGCCTGATCTTCGTCCTGATAGGTGTAACTTTTATTACATTTATCATAGGATTCAAGGCCCCAGGCGATCCTATTCAAGGGATGCTCGGTCCCCATTTCAATATGGTCACCTATTTGCGACTCAAGCATCTGTATGGGTTAGACCTTCCCTGGTATCAGCAATACTTCAATTATGTAATCAATCTTTTGCATGGTGACTTAGGAATATCGTTTTCAACGCAGGGCCGTGCGGTCTGGGATATTCTTAAGGATGGCGTTCCTACATCGCTCGAACTGGGTTTCTGGGGATTGGTGATCGAACTAGGAGTCGGAGTGCCACTGGGTATTGCGGCTGCACTCTATGCAGGAAAATGGTTCGATTCAGCCAGCATGGGCGTGGCAATCTTTCTCTACGCCATTCCCACTTTTGTGCTCGCCGTACTGGTACAGGTACTGATTGTGTATCTCCATAATTCCACCGGTTTCTTCTGGCCTGTCGAAGGCTGGGGAAACACATGGCGCTATAGCTTAACGGATATTCAATTTAAGCTGGCACCGATAATTATCTATGGAGCCACCGGCTTAGCCTATTTCGCCCGGCTGACCCGTACCAGCACACTCGAAGTTCTCCGCCAGGATTACATTCGTACTGCACGCGCCAAAGGATTACGTGAACAGGTTGTTATCTATCGGCACGCGCTGCGCAATGCTCTGATCCCAATTATCACCGTCTTGGGCGTATCCCTTGGTTTTCTCGTCACGGGTGCTTTCTTTATCGAAAACGCCTTCAACATTTCAGGCATCGGATACATCACCATCCAATCCATCAACACGCGTGATTATCCTGTGATCCAGGGAACAACCGTCTTACTAGCTGCCGCCGTCGTGCTAGGCAATCTGGTATCAGATCTACTCTATACGGTCGTAGATCCGCGCATCAAAGTTTCGTAGGAGACAGATATGAATACACAGGATCCGAATTCAGAAACACGTGCGTCTGGATTTATCGCTCCCACCGGTCGGGCAGTAGAACCAGAACAGGAGGCCAAATACGTCGTAGGTTTCTCAGCAGGAACTCCACTGACAGATGCAGCGATCGCTGAGACCAAACCAATCAAAGACGATGGCAGAAAAGCCGCTACCCCTTTTCAGGAATCACTGCGCCGCTTCCGCCGCGATAAGCGTGCCATGGGCAGCCTGATTATCATTCTGGTCATCATCGTCATCGCGCTGATCGGCCCATTTATCTACCAGCATATCGGCGGTTCTTACACCGGAGCATTCAGTACCAAAACCATTGGACCCGAAGTCTATCACACCTTCGATCACCAGGAACTGGATCGCACGGATGAGCTACCTTCGGCTCAATACTGGCTGGGGACCGATGGCATCGGACGCGACATCCTCGCTCGCCTGATGCAAGGAATGTTAGTCTCAATCGTCCTGGCAGTCGCCGTGGAAGTGGTCGACATCGTGCTCGGCGTAGCCGTAGGCGTACTTGCTGGCTACTATGGTGGTATAATAGATCAGTTGCTCGCTCGTCTGGCCGATCTACTCTTTGCCTTCCCAGGATTGCTCTTTGTGATTTTGATCTCAGGTATTTTAGGACCCTGGGCTCAGGACAACCTGAGTTCCATTCCAATCATTGGAGCCAATGGTGACGCACGTCTGCTCCTTGTCTCAATGGCGCTGGCATTTACCGCCTGGCCGCTGATGGCGAGGTACGTTCGTGGACAAACGCTTCAGCTACGCGAACAGCAATTTGTGGAAGCCGCAAAAACATCGGGCAGTAGCGACCTGACAATTCTCTGGCGACACATTGTACCGAACCTGTTCAGTATCGTGATGGTGGCTTCAACGCTGAATATCTCCAGCACGATTATCGGCGAGGCAGGTATTAGTTATCTTGGTTTGGGTGTTGTCCCTCCAGGATCAAGCCTTGGACTGATGATCGCTGATGCCTCAGATTCTCTGATGGTCTATCCCTGGGAACTCTTAGTCCCATCTTTAACCCTGGTAATCATTGTGCTAGCATTCTCGTTCATCGGTGATGGCTTACGAGATGCATTCGATCCTCATTCAAAAGACTGATCACAATTTAATGAGGGAGTGGAGATAGACAAATGGCAGCAAATTTGCTGGAAGTAAACAATCTGAAAACCTACTTCTATACAAGAGGAGGGGTCATCAAAGCCGTTGATGATGTCTCGTTTAAAATGAAGCCGGGTGAAACCCTGGGAGTCGTCGGCGAAAGCGGCAGCGGGAAGAGCGTGACCGCACTCTCGGTGATGCGCTTGATTGCAACTCCCCCCGGCAAGATCGCAGGCGGAGAGATCATCTTCAATGGCGATAATATTTTAAACAAGAGCATCGATGAGCTGACCGAATTACGCGGCAGTAAGATCTCAATGATCTTCCAGGACCCGATGACTTCTCTGAATCCGGTCTTTACTGTAGGCTATCAGATCGCTGAGACGGTCAAGCGGCACCGTAAAGATGTCAATAAAGATCAGGCCTGGCGCCGAGCCGTCGAGATGCTCGATCTGGTGCGTATCCCTGATGCCGCCAAACGAGCAAAGAGCTATCCACATGAGTTCAGTGGTGGTATGCGCCAACGCGTGATGATCGCCATCGCTCTGGCCTGTAATCCACAATTGTTAATTGCCGATGAGCCAACCACCGCTCTCGACGTGACAATTCAAGCGCAGGTGCTGGAACTCATGAAAGGCCTCTCACAGGAATTCGGGACCGCCGTGATGCTGATCACGCACGATCTGGGCGTGGTTGCAGGTACATGTCAATATGTCAATGTTATGTATGCGGGGCACGTGGTAGAATCAGCACCAGTGAAACAGATCTTTTCTACGCCAGCGCATCCTTACACGGTAGGATTACTGCAATCGATTCCCAGAGTCGATGATCTGCGTGGCACACGCCTGACACCGATTGCCGGTCAGCCACCCGACATGATCAATCCACCATCGGGATGCCCATACGCGGCGCGTTGTCCGAAAGTACAGACCCGCTGTCGGCAGGAGCGACCAGAACTGCAACTTGTAGGTCGTGGTGAACAAGCCGCTGCATGCTTCTATCCAAACTAGCGCGATATTTCCAGGTATGAGAGGAAAAAGATGGTACAACAAGTTCAGAAGCCAAAGGCGATCGGAACAACCCTCGTCGAGGTCAAAGGTCTGAAGGTTCACTTCCCGGTCAAGGGAGGTCTCCTGGGACGTACGGTGGCCCACGTAAAGGCGGTCGACGGTGTAGACCTCTTCGTCCGCCGTGGTGAGACGCTAGGATTGGTAGGAGAGAGTGGCTGCGGCAAATCGACCACTGGACGTGCCATTCTTCAGTTGATCAAGCCCACCGAGGGCACTGTCAAGCTCAACGGAGAAGAACTCACCACGATGCCTGCCAATATGATACGTCAGAGGCGTGCAGATATGCAGATGGTCTTCCAGGACCCTTATAGCTCACTGGACCCTCGCTATACGATTGGGCAGATCATCTCGGAGCCATTGCAGAACTTTCAGCGCGGCAACGCTAAAGAGGTCGTCGATCAGGTGGCCAACTTGATGGAGACCGTGGGACTCAATCCCTACTACGTCAACCGCTTCGCGCATGAGTTCAGTGGTGGTCAACGTCAGCGTATCGGAATTGCTCGCGCCCTGGCCCTCAATCCATCTTTCATCGTCGCTGACGAGCCAGTCTCTGCACTCGACGTTTCCATTCAGGCGCAGGTCCTCAACTTGCTGCAAGATCTGCAAGGGAAAATGGGACTGACCTACCTGTTTGTGGCCCACAACCTCTCGGTAGTAAAACATATCAGCGACCGCGTCGCTGTGATGTATCTGGGACGCGTGGTGGAGCTGGCCAAGAGTGAAGACCTGTATGAGACACCATTGCATCCCTACACGCAGGCGCTCCTCTCAGCGATCCCGGTCCCTGATCCAGACGTTGAGCTACGCCGAAAACGTATTATTCTGGAAGGAGACGTGCCGAGTCCGGTCAATCCACCCAGCGGCTGCAACTTCCATCCACGCTGCTGGAAAGCCCAGTCCATCTGCCGTGAAGTAATTCCGCAGCTGGAAGAAAAGCAATCCAACCACTACGCGGCCTGTCACTTCCCCGGCTAGAGTAGCCATGAAGCAAGCAGATTAGAAGGCATAAGAAGCAGGCGTCTAAGGGTTGTCATGATCCTCAAGACGCTTGATTCGTGTGAGCAACCTGATACGTGCAGCCAGATGACGTACATCATAAGGTTTGACAACGTAATCGTCAGTGCCAGCCTGGAAGCCGGCCACTTTATCAGAGAGGGTTGCCCTCGATGTTAATAGCATAATGGGGAGATGCCGAAGAGAGAGGACGGTACGTATATAGCGGCACAGATCTAATCCATTCTCTGAGCCGACAACCACTTCCGAGATCACAATATCGGGCCGCGATACAGAAAGATACGCCTTCGCCTCAGTAACAGACCCGACGCTATGTATAGTATATCCAGCACCCAGCGCCAGTTCCATCTTTGCATGTACGCGTGAATCGCTCTCCACAAAAAGAATCTGTAACCTACGCAATGCCTGTAGCCCACACGAGCGCAAGCGCTCTCTTATCACGACTTGAGAGAAACGCTCAGCGATATTCCGCTCAGCAGAGCAGAATACAGCCAGCGCTTCTCGATATTTCAATATACAAGTCAGCCCTTAACATCGTCGCAACGAAACAAAACACGGCTAGTCGTTCCCATCTTGCTGATAGGGGTCATAGTGATTTTGTGCCAGAGAGTCAGTACGAAGTTGCCTCTCAGCAGGAGTCAGGCGTGACACACGTTCGATGGCAGCATTGAGAGCGGTCGGTTTAAACGGTTTAGTCAGATACTCATCAGCGCCAGAAAGCAAGCCAGTCATTTGATCTTCATCGCGGGTCATGGCACTCAAGATGATGAGTGGAACATCCGCCGTACGCATATCGCCGCGCAAGCAGCGCACCAACTGATAGCCGTCCATTTTAGGCATCTTCACATCAATAATGACACAATCGGGTTGCTCGGCAAAGACGCTCTCAAGACCTTGAACGCCATCGTATGCAACTACGACCTGGTACGAACCTTGTAAATTCACAGCATACTTGATGAGCTCGACTATCGTCGGGTTATCGTCGATAACCAATACTTTTTTTATCGCATTCACACTGCTCATATAGCCGCCTCCGCAAAGAGTCGCACAATGCACTGCTTACAGATTGTCAAAAAAGGATCTCGCACCTCTCGCATTGTAACACAGTTATGCCCTGCTGCCAACTTATAGCAGGGCTCCTCACCTCGCTAGACTATTTTTTGTCCGTAGACATGATAATAAACGTAGGAAGTCTGATATTGCTCCCACTCCTCGGGCAGTAATTGCAGAAAATAATCAAACTTCTCAAGAGGAACATCGGCATTCTTTTGATAAAAATATTTTAAGGCACCAAAGATATGTAACATATCAATGGCAAACTTCTTACCGTTGGGTCCTCCCCACGCACCAATCGGTACGCTGACCTCTTTACTGGTCACGTTTTTCAATCCGATGTTCTTCAGCGTGCTACCAATGTCCTTGACGGCCGCCAGATAGATACCGTTCTTGGCACATGATGTACGACCCCAGTCCAGAAATTGATCCATGATCGGGCCGGTGTTCACGCACACATCTGACACCTCAAGGACTTCTAGCCAGCCTCCATTTTTTAAGACGCGCATCTCTTCCAAAAAGAGAAATGACCACATCGTGGTCGGAATAGCTGCCACCAGCAGGCGCTGGTAGGCATAATCAAAGGTGTTTTCGATAAAGGGAAATTTCTTGAGGATGTTGGCTTGCACGTAGTGATAGTTGATAGGTTCCAGGTGTCCAGTTATCTTTGGCTCCTCCAGATCGATAGCATACACCTGGGATTTCGGAAAATCATGTGCCATCTCCCTGGACCACATGCCAGCACCTGATCCGACATCAAGAATATTGGCATTGTCGGGAAAAGGAACGTTGTGTAAATTAAATATTCCCTTGAGAAATCTATGTTGAAAGGCCATGCGTTCTTCTTCCAGCTTATCTTTGGGTAGCACATAGGGCATATCAGCCAGACCTGCCCGTTCCGCGGAAGCAGGTTGCGTATATTGCGGCTCCTCTGAAGCTTGTGATGAATGCGCGGCATCTTTATTTCCCATGATCCATCGAACTAATCGCATATCCTTGGACTCCCTCCCTGGCGATATATAAGAGAGATGATTCTTTATCGTCTCCCATTCTTTGTTCAGCTTTCCTGGTCTCCCTGACAACTCGAAATACATTATAAATGACAAAATAATTTTTTGCTACTCTCTGCCAGTGTAAAATAACGATCTACATAATTTTTTAATGATATATACAAATACATTTACCGATGCTTTGGAGACATACATCCAAAATGTCACCGAGAAGCCATAGGGTGAGACGCTCACCGACGTAGCGGCGCGGCTCCGCCGTGCTGTCTGTGACTCGCACGATCACGCTCCTCATGAGGTTCCATTGTGTGATCTTTCCACTGCGGAGCGTCTCGTCGGCGTTGCTTTCAGATGCTGGTGGGACGTGATCGTGCGTCCAGTGACAGCACGGCGGAGCCGCGCCGCTACGTCGGCTGGCTTTTACGCCTGGTTCAAGGGGCCATCCTTCTTTGCCACGCAACGTCCTTCTGTGTCTTGACAGAGTAGTAGCGGCACGGCAATCCGCTTGATGCAGCGTGACCCACTTGTTTGCGTCCCTCGCGAGCGTACGATGTTTCAGTTTGGTATGCTACAATACAGGGAGACCTTATCTGTTACCGAGTACACAAAGGGGGGTGCCCAGATGCTGGACCGCTATTCACGACAAACGTTGTTTGCGCCGATTGGAAAAAATGGACAGCAACGTCTACAGGCTGCTACGGCGACTATTATTGGCTGTGGTGCGCTGGGGACGGTGCTGGCGAATAATCTGTGTCGTGCGGGTATTGGTCATCTTGTGATAGCGGATCGCGACTATATCGAGCTGAATAATCTACAGCGCCAGATTCTCTATGATGAAGATGATGTAGCTCAGCATCTCCCCAAGGCGATCGCGGCGAAGAATCGCTTGCAACGGATCAATAGCGATGTCAGGGTTGAGGCTCTGGTCGATGATATTACGGCCGATGGGATTGAGTCGCTGGTCCGTGAGTCGGACATTATTCTGGATGCAACCGACAATTTTGAGACGCGTTATATCATTAATGATGCCTGCGTGAAGCATCATACTCCCTGGATCTACAGCGGAGTTATCGCGGCCTACGGGGTCACGATGAATATTTTGCCCGAAGAGACCGCTTGCTTGCGCTGCGCATTTCCGGATATCCCTTATCCTGGAGCAACTCCCACCTGTGACACGGCCGGCGTGCTGAATGGGATTGTGGGAGCAATTACAGGGATGGCTTCGACCGAAGCCTTAAAAATCTTGCTCGGGAGCGATAAGATCAGTCGCGATCTGACCTGGCTCGATCTCTGGGATAATACGTTTGAGCGCCTTGAAATCCCACGTCAAGAGGAATGTCCCACCTGCGGAGAGCACGAATATACGTTTCTTGAGGCGCGTGGTAACTCCAGTACCAGCCTTTGTGGCCGTGATGCCGTACAGGTGCGCAGCACTCTGCATGAACATGGCCAGCGCCTGAATTTCTCTGAGCTGGCCCAGCGCTTGCAAACGGTCGGGGATGTCAATTATAATGCGCATCTCTTGCGCTTTCACGTTGAGGGCTATGAATTTACGGTCTTTCCAGATGCACGCGCCATCATTAAGGGGACGGATGATGAGCTGGTCGCTCGTTCCGTCTATACGCGCTATATTGGGATGTGAGATGGGGATAGTATGGGACCGTGGTCAGGGGTCCGCTTTGTGGTTCTTGTACTCTCCTATCACACTTTGCTATAATAGCCGTGGTTCATCTCCTGTCATTCTCGCTCCGCACGAACCGAGATAATCAGAAGAGTGGATTTACCCTCCCCACCTATCAATCAAGCAAGCAAGCAAGCAATCCTTCAAGCCGAATAAGGGAGATATATAACTGAATGAACGAGCATTTTCTTGTCTGCGTAGCGTGGCCTTATGCGAAAACCGCTACTCATGTTGGACAAATCGCAGGCGCCTATCTGCCTGCTGACATCTTCGCACGCTATCATCGCATGGCAGGAGATTCTGTCCTGATGGTCTCAGGAAGCGATGAGCATGGAACTCCGATCCTCGTCGAATCCGAGCGTCTGGGCATTTCGCCACGTGACTTTGTGGCCAAGTACCATAACCAGATCCTAAAGGTGTGGGAGCAGCTCGGGATCTCCTGGGATCTCTATACCGAGACTGGCACCGAGAACCATTATCGCATTACGCAGGATTTCTTTCTGACCCTGTACAATAAAGGCTACATCTTTAAAGATACAATGCAGTCTGCCTACTGTCCCACCGATCGTCGCTTCCTGCCCGACCGCTATGTTGAAGGCACCTGTCCCCACTGTAGCTATCCAGACGCTCGAGGAGACCAATGCGATAACTGCGGACATACGCTTGATCCCATCGATCTGATCAATCCACGCTGCCGCCTCTGTGGCAGCAAAGAGAGCAAGCTTGAGATGCGCATGACGGAGCATT
This sequence comes from Dictyobacter sp. Z7_2, assembly GCF_057551105.1. NCBI lineage: Bacteria > Bacillati > Chloroflexota > Ktedonobacteria > Ktedonobacterales > Dictyobacteraceae > Dictyobacter > Dictyobacter sp. Z7_2. The sequence goes on along the minus strand of NZ_BAAJPE010000002.1, from coordinate 3,874,346 downwards.
TCTTCCTCGATCTGCCAAAGTTACAGGAGCCTCTGGCCGCCTGGCTTTCTGAAGGCAAGGAGCATTGGCGTCCCAACACGGTGGCCTTTGTGCAGAACTGGCTCAATGAAGGACTCAAGGCTCGCGCCATTACACGCGACCTGGATTGGGGTGTGCCGATTCCTCTCGAAGGCTATGAGGATAAACGCATCTATGTCTGGTTCGATGCCGTGATTGGCTATCTGTCAGCCTCGGTTGAATGGGCCACCAGACAGGGCACGCCCGACGAATGGAAGACCTGGTGGGTGCCCGGCCAGACCGATCCAGCGGTCAAGCCCTACTACTTTATCGGCAAAGATAACATCCCCTTCCACGCCATCATCTGGCCCGCCATGCTCATCGGCTATGGAGACCGCAATCTTCCCTATGACGTCCCTGCCAACGAGTTTATGACGATGAGCGGCGCGAAAGCGTCGAGTAGTCGCGGAAATGTGATCTGGACCGGCGACGTGCTGGAAAAATTCGGCGCGGATACGTTGCGCTATTATCTCTCGGCCACCGCTCCAGAGGGACGCGATACGGATTTCACGTTCGATGAGATGCTGCGTCGCAATAATGATGAGCTGGTCGCAACGTATGGCAACGTGGTCCATCGCTCCCTGACCTTCTTACAGAGCAAGTTTGGCGGCGTCGTGCCGCAACCTCAGACGTTACGCCCCGCCGATCAGGAGATCCTGGCCGAGCTTGAGAGAGGATTTGAAGCGGTCGGCAATCAGATCGCACTCTGCCACTTCAAAGATGGTCTCAATGCCGCTATGATCGTCGCACGCGCCGCCAATCGCTATCTGGACGAGCAGGCTCCCTGGAAGCAGATCAAAGTTGATCGCGAAGCCGCCGGGACGACCATCTATGTCATCCTGCAAGTCATCAGCGGACTACGCATCCTCTTCTGTCCCTACCTACCATTCTCCTCACAGAAACTGAATGAGTATCTGGGCATCGAGGGCGATGTCAGCCAGCAGGCATGGAAGTATCAGGAGATCGCGGCTGGGATCACGTTGCCCAAGCCCGGACCTCTCTTCCCCAAGTTGGAGATTCCTGTTACAGCTTGACGCTATCATAAATATATCGCAAAAGTAGCAGAAGGGGCCTTACACCTATAGGTGCCAGGCCCCTTCTTTATGGAGACAGCCATAGCTCTACCTTACAATATTAATAATCTAAAGCCAGAAAGTCAGGGCTAATAAGCAGCCAAATAATATATACGAGAATGCAACAAAGATGCAGCTGTGAACAACACAAAGGCAATGGACGCAGCAAGGCAAGCTTCCATTTATTTATGATCCTCGCTGGCCCAGTGACTGACGGTATTGTGATGGATGTTAAGCTTACGGGTGGTGACTCCTGCTCGTGTGGGTTTCAACTCCTGCTCTTTGAATGTTGCATCATAACCACGTTGCTTTGCTCCAGGCGTGAAATAGCGTTGGCAGGAACGACAGCGGAAGCGTTGCGTGCCAGTGCGATTGACACCACTTTGTACGACTGTGTCAGTGCGTTGACAGGTGGGGCAAAACGGATAGCCCTCTCTGCCTGGTTCAATATCTGCTTGGTTCGACACATCAGATGTTTGTCTCCTGCGCTCTGAAAGGCGGAGGAGTTGCTCTGTTTCATTTGCTGACTTTAATGTATGTAAGATGCGTGTATATTGCGTTTGTGTTTTTTTTGTATCTGGATGTGTTAGACCTAATATTTGTTCGCGAATTGTGAGGGCTCGATAATACAGTGACATCGCCTCTTGTAACTTCTCCTGAGCTTCTCGGAATACTGCGAAGTCATAGAGGATCTCGGCGGTATCTGGATGCTGCCCTAATTGGTTTTCTCGTATGTATAGTGCACGTTGATAAAAGGGTTCCGCTTGTTTATGTTTACCCTGCCTGGAATAGCAATTAGCTAATCCATGGAGCGCATAGGTCATATTTAAATGATCGGAATCATAAATTTGTGTGGAGATGTGCATTGCTTGCAAACCACAAGTCTCAGCCTGTGTATATTTTTCTTGTTTAGTATAGAGATCAGCTACATTATTGAGCACACGGGCTACAAGGGCATGCTCGGGCACCAGGATTTGTTCACAGATATGTAATGCTCGTTGGTAGCACTCCTCAGCTTGCACATATTTTCCTTGAAATTGGTAAATAATTGCCAGGATATTTAATGTTTCTATTAAATCATAATGAATCGATCCAAATGCTTTTTCACGGATAAGTAAAGCCCTCTGTCCATATAGCTCGGCTTGTGCATATTGTCCTTGTTGATAATAGGTGATCGCTAACCCATAAAGCGGATATGCAACCTGAGGATGCTCTGGCCCTAGCTGTTGCTCCCAGGAGCTTAACGCTTGTTGATAAAGAGGGATTGCTTGTGCATATTTCCACTGTGAGGAGTAACAGGCTGCCAGGTTGATCCGTGGATGGTTGATGGTTAAATCATCAGCTTTTAATTCATGTTCCCAGATGTTCATCACGTTCATTAACACGCGCTCGGCTTCTTTGTATTTACATTGTCTGATATAGAGAGTCGCCAGGTTGTTCAGCGTAGCCGTGAATTGCAAACGTTCAGCACCTATTCTTCCTTCCAGATTAGATAAAGCTCGCAAGAACAGTTCCTCTGAGAGTTCATACCTCGCTTGATGATTGAAGTATATTGTGGCAAGCTTTGTCAAAGGTGCCGCCAGTGAGGGATGTGTTGGCCCCAGGGTGCGTTCTCTGATCTGGATGGTTCGTTGGAAGAGTGGCTCAGCCTCGTCATACCTTCCTTGTATTCTGTAGAGATTGGCTAACTCGTAGAGGACTTCCGTACGCAAGAAGTCTTCCGGTTCGAGTATCTGTTCTCCTCGCTGTAATGCTTGTTGGAAGAGCGTTTCGGCTTCAGTATAGCGAGCACGCTTAAAAAGATAGCTTGCGACATGGCTCATCAAGGTGATCAATGTCGTCTGTAGTGCCTTATCATTGCTCAATTGCTCACTCTGGCTGATACATAGAAGTGCATGCGAGAGGAGTTGCTCGCTCATCTTCCAGTCGTTTATCTGATTATCTTCGGGGGTAGGGAAAAGCTGCGCCATGGTGCCCAACACACGCGCCATCCATGGATGGCGCATCGTTGCTGTGATATGTACTTTGAGTACCGCCTGTACAAGGCGATGGATGGAGAGCGTCTCTTGTATGCTATTGCGTTGTATTAAGGAATAGGTTAACAGCGCTTTGAGCGCAGCATGGAATGCCAATGGATCGGCAACAAATTTTTCAAACGTTGAGCCTAGCCAGACTGCACCCTGTTGAAAAAACATATCGGGGATGTCATCCGGAGCGAGATAGGCACAAATAGTCAACAACTCGGCTGCCGCTGGATCATGCTTCTCCAATTGCGCGAATGCCATCTGAAAGGTTTTGGTTACGGATAAGGGGTGATCATCGTAAGCGTCCCGTTCGTTTAGCAGACGCACCTCCGAGCTCTGAAAGAGTTGCAAGTAGGTCGCAAAACTGCATTGCGTTGCTTCAATGTATGCTCCAGCCTGATCTAATGCTAGTGGAAGGCCATCCATCGCAGAGACAATTTTTTGAGCATGAGCACCCTCACTGGCAGAAAGTTGCGCCAGTGCATTCCTTTGAGTACGCTGAAGCAAGAAGTGTAACCCCTCATCGGGAGGGATCCGTTCGAGAGTCAACGTCTGCGCGCTGAGTCCCAGCGATTGGCGACGCGAGGTAAAGAGTATTGAACCAGAACGTATTGAAGGCAAAAAAGGCTTGATCTGGGCTGGCTCTTCGGTATTGTCAAAGATCAGTAGCCAGTCTCTATGATTACTAAACCAACGCGTGGTAGCAGCCACGACTTTTTCCTGCTCCTTTTGCAGTTTTTCGGGCAAATTGAGGATATCTGCAATCGCGATCAGGCTAGAGTGGATTGTTTCGACGGTTTCGGCACTAATCCAGAAGACGCCGTTGTAGTTATCAGCGTAGCGATAAGCATATTCGATAGCAGTCTGCGTTTTACCAATGCCTCCCAGCCCATTCAAAGCATAAGATTGGCTCAGGATAGCCGAATGTTCTTGTACTAAGGACTCGTGCAGACGCTGAAGCACCTCTTCGCGACCGGTAAAGAAGGGGTTACGTCGATAGGGAACATGCCAATAGGGAGAGAGTGCAGTAAGACTAGCTTCCATTAACCGACGCGTTTCATTGTTATCTAATTGTAACTGACGGGCAAGTTCCAACACAACTGTTTTGCTCTCAGGAAGGAAATTGCCAAGTTCCCAGGTTCCAATGGTATTGCGGTGGACTCCCATCAGTGTCGCAAGTTTCTTCTGTGTTAGTTGGCGTCGTTTGCGCCATAATTTGAGCAGATCTCCGAAACCGGAGAAATTAGTCTCCATGCTAGCCTTTCATCTTCTAAAGAAAACTAAAAAATTACAAGAAAATGCACAGCTATTTCATGCACTCAATAATTTATCATAATACTAGTACCAGAGTAAATATATAACGCTATTGATTAAAATATCGGGTCTCTTACGCTAAATAATCATAAAGGGAGACTTGAATAGATTTATGGAGGCATTAATATGGCAGTTGTATCATCGGACAAGCTCATTTTAGAAACCACACATCCTGAAACTTGGATAAACGGGCTGTGTATTCCCGATGTTGATACCTCCGTGGAACTTCTGGCTTATGTTGAAGATATAATCGTCTTTTGGCAACATTTCAATGAGCATACGACGGTTCAAGAGATCAAAAATTTGTTAGCATCATTTGAGCAAAGAGCGCATCATAACATTTGCTTTTTCTTTCAGCAATCACCTGAAACGGCACAACTTCCGTTGGACTGCCATAGCGATTTTCCCATTCGCTATGGGAAACTGGTCTATGGAACTCTCGTGGTCAAAAAACAACTTCATTATCCTGCCAAACCAGCCTTTCCACTCCAACTGGCTTACGCACTCTCGCGCCTTTGTGCCTGGCTACTTCACATCTGTGAGCAATCAATGTTTATCTGGAGTCATCAGCAGCCAGGTGTTTCGATCCCTCTGATACTCTCTTGAAGAGATAGAAGTCATCTCGAACCTCAGCAGGGGCAAAAGCCCATAGGGGTATATATAAGTGCGGAGAGCCTCTTCTCAGGAAAATGCACAACGAATTTATCCTTATTTATTTACTGTGCACATACTGTGCATTTTGCCCGGGTAAACTATGCACAAGATAAAGTACTATAGTAACGAATGATGCATTAGCAACATATCGTTCTACATATCCACAAAGTTTTAATGTCCCATAATATGATTTTTCATTACTTGATATCTACATTTCGCAGTTTCAATCTGGAAAATAGAATTGTTGATAGGTTGGTCCGAGTAATGAAATGATCTTACGATGCAGCGGCTACAAAAACAGCGGAATATCACATTCATGTATATTAGCAAAGTCAATATTCATTGCTTGAAATCCTCGCGGATCACGCAAGTAGCAATGAATAATGGCAGTCACGTGTTCGTTAGCTAATTTCCGTTTTTTTGTCAATTCCCCTGCAAAATGTGGGTAAGAAAGGTTGTATATGACACTTCTGCTGATTGTTTCAAACATCTTGTGCTGGTTAGTCATAGGGCTGATAGCTTTGTTACTCTTAGTGCTTGGTCGGGCACACACGGATTTAGTACGTTACGTTAATCAATCAGAGTCCCAGAAACCAGTACATACAGAAGCCTTGTTAGGTCAGGTGGCACCTGATTTTAAACTTCTCACTCTGGACAAGCACCGTACATTTTCTTTAAATGATCTTTTTGGTCATCCCGCGTTGCTTATTTTTCTCTCCCCCAGTTGCCCACTTTGCCACCAAGTCATGGTGCAGTTGTTGGCAATACAAGAGCAGTGGACGCAGAAAGGAGGTCGTGTTTTGGGGGTGAGTAGTGGCGATCCAGGTGAAATGCAACGTATTGCATTTCACCTGGGGGTTAATTTTCCTATTCTGATTCAGGAACAATGGGAGCTATCCCGTAAGTATCAAGTAACTTCAGCTCCAATTGGAATTGCTATCTCGGCTGATGGCAAGATAGCAGGGAAAGGTCCACTTGGTAAAGTTGAACAAATAGTAGGTTTAATGGAAGCTGCTCAGATAGAGATCAATATGACAGAATTGTATGGAAAAGGCAATATTCCTTCACCTGTTGTTCCGGGGCTGTGAGTAGAACCAAGATATATTGTATATCTTGACAGTCAGATTATTATTAATAATGGAGAAGTAAAATTATGAATCTTGGCAACCTGTTTGATAGCCCTCTCGCTCAGTCATTTGCTAAAACAATTGATCGTCGCCGTGCTCTTCGTACGCTTATCTTTGGTACTGGTGCGGCAGCCGCTACTTCGGTCCTAGCTAATGTCCCAGGAGTGCATGCATCAGCACTGGGCCTGAATATGTCAAGTGATATTCGCATTGCTGAATTGACTGGCTCTGTATTGAAAGCTGAGGTAAAGAAGTTTACTACCAGTCAAGAATATAAAATTGCCAGTCGCTCTTTGGAGGCGAAAGGCTTTAGCAGCAGTGATCGGATTGCTAGTGGGGTCCAGGTTTTTACTAAGACTGGTACTGTTTGGGCATCCCATACTGTGTTAATCCTACGTTATTCTTCTAGCAGTGAAAGTGCATTTCTGGCCCTCCAATATAGTAGTGCCGATTATACCGTTGGCTTTACGATCCGTCAGAATACAACTCCATTGAGCCAGGCTGTCTATGAAGTTTCGCCTCATACAATTAACTATTTGGGTACAATGCAGGCAAATGGCTCCGATATCATATTGAAGCCTGTCAATCAAGCTGACGTAGTAATCTCGAAAAAACAACAGCTTCTCACAGAGAACGTTGTTCAGCCTAATAGTGCTAGCTGTTCTCTCTGCATAAGTATTTGCGGAGGTATTGCGACACTTTGCGGGTTGGGTTCTTTCTGGGGTGTTGCTTCGTGTGTTCTGTGGTGTGGTGGACCTGAGGACGTCCCATGTGAGATTCTTTGTGGCGTTCTCTTCGTGGCGATTTGTAGTGCAGGCGAAACCAATTGTCAAAGCATTTGTTTCAGCAATGGCTATTGCTGAGAGACGCGGTGAAAAATGGGAATAAACACATACATGAAATACCTTGCCCAGAATTGTATTCCATATATGTGATTGCACCCTACTCATCGATGTTGACATAAATACATTTGTTTGCTGATGAGTTGCAAGTCATCAAAGATCTGGCTTGCAACTCATCACAATTCGTAATCAAGAAGAAGGAAAAGCTTTATGAAGCCTAATCCACGAATGGTCGCGATTGCCGCGATTCCCGTACTACTCATTTTGTTATATACGATTATTTCACAAACGCTTATTCTTAATGGCCATAGACAAGGATTCATAAATGCCACTGTGCTTTTGGGTATACTTCTCCTCATTTGTGGTATTGTCGGTCTCGTTTTTTCATTGCCACTGGCACGTACAACATCAAATAGTAGTACATCAAGAAGATCTAATTTCCGGCTTTTTCTGCTTTCTATTGTGATCTTGATCATCGGCATTGCCTTTCTAATTCAACAGTTTGTCTTGCTCCATCAATAATCTGTTTAGAAGGAGAAAAAATTGCATCCATCTGATTCACTTCTAGAACCTCTTTTATCCGTAAATGATGTAAAAAAATTTTACGGTGAGCATTGTGCAGTCAAAGAGGTAAGTTTTCAACTTCAAGCAGGAGAATTGGTTTCTCTTTTAGGAGAAAATGGTGCAGGTAAGTCCACTATCCTCCAGATCATAGCAGGTATTCTCACCCCTGATAGTGGAAGCGTAATAGTGCAAGGAAATAAGGTTACTCGACGTGAGAATGCCGTAAAACAACAGATTGGTTATCTGGCTGAAGAACCTTTCCTTTATCCAACGTTATCTGGATTTGAATTCCTGGCCTTTGCCGGAGCCCTTTATCGCTTACCCAGATTACTCTGTGCAACTCGTGCCCGATCTCTCTTACATGAGATGAATCTAGATGAGGTAGCCCATCAACGCATCCAGAGCTATTCCCAAGGTATGCGTCGACGTCTGGCATTATGTGCTGTCCTTATGCATGAACCTCAATTATTATTGATGGATGAACCATTAAATGGGCTCGATCCAGTACATGTGCGAGCGGTAAAAGATATGTTTACACGCCTCTGTCAGAAAGGGTGTGCTATTCTTATTTCTACCCATCTATTGGATGTGGCTGAGCGGCTTTGTCCACGCTCAATAATTTTGCGAGAGGGACTAGTACTTGCCGATGGTCCCTTGGAGCGTCTACGCCAAACGTCACATCAATCGGAGCAATCTACACTGGAGAGTGTCTTCTTTGCTTTAAATGAGCAACAAAAACAAACGAAAATGGAATTTCAAATATGAAGTATGCTTTTCTTATGGGATCTTATCGTCAAACCCTGACACTTTTCCATTTGGGATGGCGTGTACGAAGCAAGGCATGGCGGGAGCATCCCATGCGTTCCATACGTGAATTGGTTGTGATTATTCTTGTTCTTTTAGGAGCATGGGAGCTGGGTTCATGGCGAGCGGCTAATTTACCTCTACAGGGATTACTGCATTTAGAGGTCTTACTACCCATTGGCTTTTGCCTGTTTTTTTTTGTAATCTTTGGTTGGCAATGTCTGAAGGCCCCAGAAGCATTATGGAATATGACTGATGCACTGTGGTTTGCGTGCGCACCTGTATCCACTGTCTATATCTTAGGTCGAGCCACTTTGCGTCTATTGAGTGGGTCAAGAAGCGCAGATATATTGCTTCTTGCGTGTACAATTGCCGTCATGCGCTCATTGCAGATTAGTCCTGTACAATTTTTTGCCTGGGCATGCATCCTACTTTATGAAACATTTGTGGCAACACAACTTGCCCTGATCTTGAATCTTGCGCTGGTCTATACGTTCGGTAGACACCATATACGGTCAATGATTCTTATATGTGCCATATCTCTGTGTCTCCTACCCATTATCCTGGTGGTGTTGCTTAGTATTCCCACATTTACGCAACCTCTTCTCCATGTGCTTACCCCTATTTTATTGGGCCATTACGCTCCTGGGATGATTCTGGCAAGTGTCCCACTAACCCTTACTGATCAGGTTGTGATCGGCTTTATACAGCCACATGGCTGGGAACTTATGAGTGAAATGAGTATTCTTGTAAGTATTCCGTTGCTCCTGATAGGAGTATGTATATTGATTGGGCGTTCTACCTACTGGGTCGGTTGGGAAGGTTTACAATCTGCTCCAGGCAAACAGAAATCTTCGGTCCTAAGAGAAACTGGCGTACAGTCTTTGTCCATTGTCGATGGAGGTTTTTGTTGGCGTTTAGCATGGAGAATCCCCTTTCTCTCTTCTCAGGTGGTTGGGATCATGGGGTTTTGTTGGCAAGATGCTCTGTATGATTGGACCCGCTGGTATACAGTAGTGACTTCGGTACTGATGATTTTAATCTTTTTACCCAGCTTATCTGTCAATTTTCTTCTTGCTCCTCTTTTGCTGGCTATGATGATGGGCATTAGCACACTGGTTGTACGGATTATTGGGCTGCGCTCCCTCAGTCGTGTCATGGAAGCTAAAAGATGGCTACAATCCTCTCCAGTTTCGAGCGAGACAATTTTGTGGAGCTGTATTTTAGCTACTTCTCTACCTGCATTGTTACTTACCTGGTTTATCAGTGTGCCCTTGTTTTTTCTTTTGCGCATTCCACTATACTTAGTGACAATGACCTTCTTGTATGGAACATGTGGTGCATTAATTATCAGCATGTTGGGGGTAGCTACTTGTGCTTTTGCCGTAGATAGTGAAATGAATAAAAATGACTCTCGTCTTGGAGGACTCCTCTTTTTCTTTACAAATACATGTCTTTATATCACGTTCGAGTCTCTTTTAGTACGTGTTGTCTTTTCTACACTTGATGCTTCACTACGAAATTTGCTCTTAACCATCTTGACTGGCCTGACTCACTTGCCTTTAGGAACTCCACAAGGAGACCATATCTTTTTACTTTTAATTGTTGTCAGTTTTCTTAGCCCTATCTTTGTTTACATTGCGGGTTGGCATAAACTTCGTACAGTGTTACTGTTTCAGTAGAGACTTATAAGTGAGGTGAAAACTATTATGTTGTTTATCCTTTTGTGTAGTCGTTCCTTTGTAAGTATTCTTTTTCTTTACGCAGGAATTCAAAAATTGCGAGACATCCCACAATTTTATCGTTCCATACATGCTTTTCAGCTTTTATCAAACAGAGGGAGTAAAATTTTTGCTTGGATATTTCCCTGTCTTGAAATTTTGGCCAGTATTTCACTTTTTCTTAATCTATTGTATCCCTGGCCATCTTTTCTCCTCATTGCGCTTTTATTTGTTTTTAGCGGAGCATTGGTCATTAGTTGGGCGCAAAAACGAGAAATCTCTTGTAACTGTTTTGGAGAGAGCAATAGCATAACATCTTACCCTGTTGCTCTTACAAGAAATGCATTGTTGTTTTTATTTGTGCTGATCACTGTGATGAGGACAACTATCGGATTTTCTTCTTTCGGTTCTTTTTTTACGATGCAACAAATTTTATCTATCATGATTTCTCTTGTTTTATCATTTTGTATATTGTTTATACGTATATTATGGGGTTTATATCAAGTACAGTCAATGACTATATCTTCAAAACAGTTATTTAACACACATACGCCATCGATGAAGCCTCCAGCCTCTAGCTATTTCGTTAAACGGAGATAATTTAGCTTCTCAGACGAAGGCAAATACACTCAATCACTAGAGCTCTGAGTTCGATCCAGGTGTTCGTGCTCCAATACTTTTACGCACATCAATTTAGCATAGTGAAGAAGCTCCTCTGCTTGAGCCGATACACCTTGTACCCTCAAATAAATACCAACCTCGTTGAGAAGACGCTCAGATGCCTGCGTTGTTATCTCCCAACGTTTAATAAGCTCTACACAAATCATCACATGAGGAAGTAAATATTGACACTGAGGCCACATCATAACATCGTTACCATCAGGAAAGGAAAGATTTACCATGTTTATGATGCGATATGCCCATTCACGTTGAGCAAGATCATCCATGCTATCTTTAAGCACAATCTGAGTCAGTGGGTGGATAGTAAATATCTTAGATGCAGCATTTCGATGCAAAAGAGAAGAGGCACGTAAAGTAGCAACCACCATATCAAATGAGAAGGTATCCGAGACGATTGGTCCAAGGATAGGGCCAAGCTCAGTGCTAGCCTTCATAATCATACTTTCAGGAATGCTATCTGGATAAAGAAAAGCACAAAGGCGTAAAAAATCGAGTGCAGAATGGTTGAGATGTTCAATCTTATCAAATAAAAGCAACAATGTTGTATATACCGAATGAGGATGGCAATCAAAATCCTTACCACGTAAGGCGAGAGCCCTTCCCGGCTGACATTCATAAAGAGCAAGATAAGCATCAAAACCGCATCCAGTCTCCTCAATGTAAGCCCCTGCCTGATCAAGAGCTAATGGCAAACCGCCCATTTTCTGGGTCAGTGTAAATGCGATTGATCGATTTAACTCAGATACAGCATTGAGAGAAGCCGTCAGAGAAAGCAATTTGGCACGGCGCAGAAGAAAAAGAATACTATCATTGGAAGTCAGGCACTCAATGTAAATCTGTTGAGCCAAATTTCCGGCCGCTTGATTACGCGTTGTTATCAGCACATGTCCACGAATTTCGAAATTAAAAATTTGCTGAAATATAGCCATATCTTCCAAATTATCTAAAATCAATAACCACTTATCATGGTCCTTCAACCACTGTTTAACTACCTCAATTCGACTCAATCGATACGCTTCATATTCCTGAGAATGGTCAAGCAGAGAGGTAATCGTCATAAAATCAGTCGTAAAAACCTCACGATTCTCGGCACGCACAAAAAAAATAGCAGCATACTCTTGATGAAAACGATAGGCATATTCTACAGCTATTTGAGTTTTCCCAACCCCACCTAATCCATTCAGTATTTGAGCTTGTGTTACGATAAAATTCTGCCCTTTACTTAAGAAAACATCATGTAATTGCACAATGATAGCATCTCGACCTGTGAAAAATGGATTACGCTGGTAAGGAATGCTCCAAAGACTAGTAGAAACTGGTGACGGTTGTTCTTTAGAGATGCCAAGCAAACTTGCTTGAAGTAATTTTTCTGTATCTTGGTCATCAAGATGCAAAACATCAACCAAAGTCATTATTCTCGACCGACCCTTTGGAAGGGTATCACCTTGTTCCCAGGCAACAATACTGTTACGATGAACGCCTACAGCCTGCGCTAGTTTTTGCTGACTCATTTGCTCACGCACACGGAATTGTCTTAGATACTCTCCAAATGTATATTTGCTAGGTTTATACATGTCACTTCTTCCTAAATATTTCACGGAACTCCACTAAAAAATAGGATTGTCTTTTATTTATTCATTTACTGTACCTTTTGCCTAGATGAGCTATGCATTCTATAAGTTATTATAGTATTAAGTAGCGCCCATAGCAACGCATCTCTTTATCGATTCATAAAACTTCAATACTGTATAATATAGTTTTCAATCAATTGGAGGCATAATAGGAGATGTTGCAAGAGCATTTATTGCCGTACTAATTGTCGCAGTTCCAGGCGCAGTAGTCGCCATCGAAGATAATTTATGTGGAAACAAAGGAGTATTCATCGACGTAAACTGATTAATATAAGTGAGTATTAATACTGTCTTTTAAAGATAGAAGGCCAGTTCATGCTGAACTTGCAAGAAGTAAGTCTGATAAACAACAAAGGTGCAGAGGGTATGAAACCCTCTGCATGAAGAGATGATCAATCAAAAATGCATATCATTGCATTTTTGATTGATGTTACCCCAAAAGGAGACCAATTATGTCTTTCTTCAAGAATGTAGTCTTTCCTGTTGTCGTATGCATTGTTTTAGCAGTTGTGGGTCTTACGATGGAAGCTTTGTATCCTCCTCCACCCGGACCCTATGTTAATACATTCATGGGATTATGTTTCCTATTCGCAGGAATGATTGGAACAGCTACTTTGATTTCAAATCAACGCAGGCGCTAAGCATTTCAGTCTTCGTTGATAGTAAAACCGGTCTTCATGGCTCCCAGAGCCGCAGCGCCGACGACACCTGAGAAATCACCCAATCTGGTACGCAGGATGGGTGTCTTTTTGGACGAGGCGGAGAGGGCAGCGCTGCGAGCGCGATGCACAGCGGTATCAAACAGCAGATCTACGGCTTCGATGACGCCACCGCCCAGGATAATAGCATCTGGATTGTAGAAGTTCATGATTGATGCCAGGCCATAACCAAGGAAGTTGGCAGCATCGATCACGACCTCGGTGACCAGCTCATCTTTTTGTTGGATGGCATTGGCAATAATCCCCGAACGAATGACTGTATCGCCCTCTTTGAGCTGTCCCAGCGAATCGTCAGAGAGGATGGAGGAGCGTCCGTGATGGATCTCTGCCAGGATGGCTTTGGTGATGGCGGTACGCGAGGCGTACGCTTCCAGGCAACCACGCGAGCCACAGCCACAGATACGTCCATCGGCCTGGATCGTCATATGACCGGCCTCGCCAGCGGTGCCGGTCAGTCCAGTATACATCTGGCCATGCTGGACAATACCTGAGCCGATCCCGGTACCGACAAATAGACAGACAAAGTTATCATAATCGCGTCCCGCACCAAATTGGCTTTCACCCATCGCCGCCACTTCGACGTCGTTGCCAACAAAGACCGGCAGGTTAAAGCTCTTATTCAAGATATTCCCCAGGGGCATGTTATGCACGCCAAGATTGGGAGCATCAAGCACGATACCATTTTCACGATCGATCTGGCCAGCGGCGCCGACTCCGATCGCGATTAATTTATCCTCCTCAGAAAGTTTGGCACCTTCAATGGCGTTATTCGCCAGTTCAATGGTACGCTGCGTGACGAAATCCTGTCCACGCTCGGCGCGTGTACGCTTGCGAGCGGAAGCGACGATACTTCCATCGGAGAGATCTACCACCGCGGCCAGCGTCTTTGTGCCGCCCAGATCGATCCCTAATGCATAAGTCTTTGGCTTTGACATATGTTCTCACTTTCTAAAAGGCAGGCTCAATCCAGGTTGAACATCGAGCTCCATCCCGTGACGCTCGCCTAAGTTCAGATGAAAAAAAGCTGCACTCGCAATCATTGCGGCATTATCTGTACAAAAATCAATGGGCGGATAACTCAAGCGAATCGCAAGCGGCTGCAATTCTTGCACCATGCGTTCGCGCAGGCTCAGGTTCGCAGCGACGCCTCCCGCCAGGATGACTTGCTTGACGTTGTATTGCTGGGCCGCCTTACGCGTCTTGACCGCCAGCACATCCACAATGGATTCCTGAAAGCTTGAGGCTAATAAAGCCACATCAAGCTCTCCACCCTGTACAGCCTGCTCGCCCATACGTGTATAACGTGTGTGCTGGCTGGAAGGCTTCCCGTCCTCATAGGTGATCGGTGCTGCAACAGCTCCTTCAGCCAGATGGAGCATCGCAGTCTTGACACCGCTAAAGCTAAAGTCATAGCTACCATGCAGCCAGGCACGCGGCAGGCGATACGCATTCCGTGCCTTCTTGAGTGCTTTACTTTGCTGTGCATAGGGCGCTTCCGCCTGCTGAGCCATCTTCTGAATGGCAGGTCCACCTGGATATCCCAGACCTAACACGCGTGACACCTTATCCAGCGCCTCACCGGCGGCATCATCGCGTGTGCGCCCCAGCAGTTCATAATCACCATGATCGCGCACCAGCACGATCTCGCTGTGCGCCCCCGATATGACCAGACAGATCAAGGGAAAGAGAGGATCTCCCTCCTGATCGAGCGCGGCAACAGACTCAGCTGGTGCCGCTCCCGAGCGTAACCAGTTGGCATACATATGCGCTTCCAGATGATTGACGCCTAGAAAAGGCAGGTCACGCGCCAGCGCCAGCGTTTTTCCCACAGTGAGACCAACGAGCAATGATCCAGCCAGACCAGGTCCATAGGTTGCCGCGATCGCGTCGATATCGTCCCAGGAGCACGAAGCCTGCTCCAGAGCGGTCTCAACCACCGGGATGATCGCTGATAATTGATGCCGTGAGGCAACTTCTGGTACGACACCTCCATAACGATTATGGATCTCAATCTGGGACGCAACAACGTTGGAACGTAGATAACGACCATCCTGGACAAGGGCAGCACCAGTCTCATCGCAGGAACTTTCAATTCCAAGTACAAGCATAGCAGTCTATTTCCTGGCGAAAAACGTCGTTGCGGGCAGAGGATATGCAAGCAGAGATCACGATTGCTCCTCAAGTCTCTGTAACAACGTCGCTTTTAATGCTAAAAATTTTTGTTTATAACTGGCAGAGTTGATCTCATCGGTCCACATAATTAAAGCATCTTCTTGATTATCACTATAATAGCGATGACGCACGCCTGCTTCACGGAAACCATATTTACGATATAAATTCTGGGCCGTATAGTTCGAAACACGAACCTCCAATGTCACCCACTTTGCTCCGATATTATAGGAAATGTCAATCAAACTGACGAGCAAAAATTCACCCAATTTTTGGCCACGATAATCTGGATGCATGGCAATGGTCGTAATATGCGACTCATCAACCATTAACCAGAGGCCTGCAAAACCGATAATTGACGCGAGATCTGGCGATGGGACGATGGCAGCTGGACGACTCGGCAAGAGTGAGAGCGGGAAGGGACGGTTTTTACGTAGCTTCTCCGGCTCGGACGGCACTGCTGCCTGCTCTTCAAGAACATGCTTGTCGCGTAAAACGATGTAGTGCGCCCAGCGATTATCCTGTAGCTCTTTGCGATAGGCGCTCGGAGGCCACGTCGATGGATAGGCGAGACGCTCAATCTCGATCACGCGAGGCACGTCCGACATCGTCATTCTATCAATGACGTAACGCACCCTATTCCCTTTCTGTCGTATATGGCCCATTGGTCGTTGCGAGTCGCTCGCCAAACAATGGTTGCTTGCGAGTGCTCTTCGTAATGGACGGACGTCGTAAATAAAGAGGCTCTAAGAGCAGAGGATCATCCGTTTGCCCGGCCTGTAGACGCTGCATCGCTAGCGGAATCAGGAAAGATGCATGCCGCGTCGATGACAGAGCACCGCGCAGCAGGTACTGCTCCTCTGATCCTTGCTGTATAGCTTGCCAGGAGACCGTCTTGATCTCCCCACAAAAAAGCACCTGCGCTTGAGCTTGCGCTCTGGCGAGTAGATGCTTCTGGAGGGTCTCGACTAACTGCTCTGGCGCGCAGAGCATATAATCACCCAGCAACTCAAGGCGATACGTCACCTCACCACTACTCAGGCGGCACGCAGTCGAGAAATAACAGGCCGCGTAGAGCTCTGAACGTCCAGCCTCAAGGACAGCACAGATAAATCCCTGCCACTGCTGCTGTACCCCGATAAGATCCAGTGTAGGAATGCCAAGCAGAGGCTTCTGCAAGCCGAAGGCCAGAGCCTTGGCCGTCGAGAGCGCTACGCGCACACCATTAAAAGATCCAGGGCCAGTCGCCACAGCGATAGCATCAAGCTGTGACAACGAGAGTTGTCGTTCTACGATACTGCGTTGAATACGCTCAAGCAGGTCGACACTATGATTGTTCTCAGCATACCAGGTATATTCACTCAACAACTCGTCTTCCGAACATAAAGCTACGCTGGCGTAACGAGTTGAGGTGTCAAGTGCGAGTAATAACATGTATGTTCTTCTGAAACTGTTGGAGCAGTTCACAATAGCGCGAACCTGATGCTACAAACAACAGTCGACGCTTCTTTTCATCCACAGAGCTCAGGTGAACGTACAAGCGATCATCAGGCCAGAGCTCATCAGCATTGCCAGCCCACTCAACCACGCACACACCTGAACCATAAAAATACTCTTCGAAACCCAGATCCACGATCTCATCGGGATCATCTAATCGATAGAGATCGAAGTGATACAGAGCCAGCTTCGTCGCCCCCGCAGGATCAGCATCCGCTCCCTGAGGGGCAGTCGACGATCCCATGTACTCTTTCAAGAGCGTAAAAGTCGGGCTATTGACCACCTCAGAGATATGCATCCCCTTTGCCAGGCCCTGAGTAAAAGTCGTCTTGCCAGCGCCAAGCTGACCATCCAACAAAATCAGGTCCCCCCTCCGGAGCAACGCACCCAAAGCAGCCCCAAGGCGCTGCGTCTGCGTAGGACGCTGACTGATCACCTCAAGAGAACACGTCTTGTCCTGAGTTGACTGACCACCGGCATCGCTCCACTCACGCACAGGAACCCTCCTACATCGTCTGCTAGCACCGCCTCAACGGCCATAAAAATACCTATCCCCAGCAAAAAGGGAACAGCGTACTCATTATAGCATACGCAAACCTGCGTAGCACGGGAGTTTTACGCTCCCGTGAAGTCGCAGGCTACAGATGTGCTTTATGCCCGTTTTATGAGCAGGTCACATCACCTTGGAGCCGCAACTGCGGCAGTAGAGGGAGTTGGAGCGCAGGGTGCTACCACAATGTGGGCAATTTTGCGGGTATGCAGCGGAGGTTCCAGACGACTGTTGAGCACCAAAGCCATTGTTCGGCGGTGGCGGCGGTGGTGGTGTAGCCGACGAGGGCGGCGGTGTGTTTGACGAGGGCGGAGCGTAGTTAACGGTCGGCTCGGGAGCAAATTGATCTACGGAATATCCTTCGCTCTTGATCTCTTGCATCTGCTGTTCACGACTGCGCAGATCGTGGTCCAATTCGAAGATGGCGGCACAGATGCGCGAGAGTTGAGTGTCGGTCAGTGAGCCCTGCTGATAAAGGTTCATCGCTATTTGACCAAGCTCATCCATGAGATGCTGGCGCTGCTCTACAAGCTTATCGATCTCGGTCTGCTTATTACGCACACGTAACTGTTTCTGGGCCTCCCAACCGGTCCGGCTGACTGCCGAGTTGACAAAATTTTTGGCTGATGATAGGAAATCACTCATTCTTTTCCCCTTTTATATCTCTTTTGCAATCGTATATTATATGCAATGGGTATTTCTACCTCATTCGCTAAATGCATGTTGGTAGATGCGTATCTCTTCAAGCACTCCAACAGTGCTGAGCTGGACCGCTACCACATCTACACGCCAGGATAGCTCAATGGTCGTTTGTTGTATAGATAGATAGTATGCAGCTACTTGTAATATTTTACGTTGTTTCCGTCTATCTACAGCCTCCTCGGGCAAGCCATGCGCTGTACCACGCCGCGTTTTGACCTCGACAAACACAAGCTCGCGTTGATGCTCGGCAATTAAATCGATCTCTCCATAATGACAACGAAAATTGCGCTCAAGGATACAATAACCTGCTCGCACTAATTGCTCGGCAGCCAGACGCTCACCAGTCCGTCCTAAGCCCTGACGACTTCCTCCTGGATGCGCATCTCCAGAATCCTGCTTCACCCTTCCCACACAAATCCCCTCTGTAAGCATGTACGTGACATAAGCCACTATGTTGTACGGTTAACAACGTACCATTTATCAGCCGCGGTTATCTCCCAGATATTGCGCAGAGCAGAGTAACAAACATATATTTTAGCACATAATATTAGGAGGTCAGCAGAAAGAGGTCGAGCGAAGCAAAGACCTTGTAGAGTTGTGTCCGGGAACAACGTTGTAATACACAGCAAAAGTTGTCAGATCCGAGGAATTTCAGCTACCACTCTAGCTATTTCTCCTAGAGGATGGACATTATGTGAGTTACACGGTTATTCTTCCATATATAAAGGGAAGAATGTAACTTCTTTAATAGACATAGTGAGCTACAATTTTACAATATTTAGAGTACCTTTTTTTAATCAAAACGTGATAGTACAGAAGGACCGGGAATCAAATAGTTTATCAATCTTTTTCTCTCAAATAATCTATTTTCATCGCTCGAAGGTAAACCTGAGGAGTAAGCCTATGCGTTGTCCTCGATGCGGATCTATCGTCTCCTTACCACAAGGTACCTGCACTCGCTGTGGATATGTGTACGATTTGACCGCTCTAAAAAAGCAATCACAGCCCCAAGCTATATCATTAACAGGAGTAACCAGCAATACAGGTGCTCCTGGATGGTCTTTGATGCGCGGCGATACGATCCGGAAAGGACGCTATCGCCTGATAGAAGATGTAGTCCTGCCAAAAAACCAGCAAGAGCAAGGAAGTGCCTGGTTCGCGATGGATACACAGTCAACTCGAAATCGTGTTCTGGTACACAAGCTAGATTTTTTAAGTGCGATGCCGGACAAGGCTCCACAATTGATGGATCAAGCGATTAAACGTACGGCCCCTTTAACCAAAGAGCCCGGCCTGCCTCCGATTATTGATGCATTTCAAGAACGGGGTATTTATTATATTGTCCAGAAATATCCAAATGGGAAAAGCCTCTCCACATTGATGCATGAACAAGGTGGTTCGTTGCCGGAACGAGATGTAGCAGAATATGGGCGACAGCTCTGTAGCATTTTAACCACCCTTGCTCAGCAGCAACCACCGCTCATCCACGGCGCGATCAGCACCGATACCATCATTATTTCGGATGAGCGCCGCGTCTCTCTGGTCTATCTCCCACTCTTTACGCCCGCAAAAGCTTTGCCCAGCGACAATATAGGAGCAAGTTATGCCGCACCCGAGCAGGCTCGCGGTGGCGGGACGCAACCTTCCTCCGATCTGTACGCCCTGGCAGCGGTGATGCATCATGCAGTGACAGGCTTCGATCCGCATGAACGTATGGTTTTTTTCTATCCTCCGGCCCGGCGCCTCAATCCAGTGGTCAGCGCAGGCATGGAGTCCATTCTGACACGTCAACTTCGCTTTTCTATCTCGCAACGCTACGCGAGATCGGAAGATATGCAGAAAGACTTAGATGCGCTCCTCCTATCCTATCCCGCAGTTGATGAGATGCCAGCGTCGCCATATCCCACTGCACGCTTGTCGCTTCCAGCCAATCAGGTAACCCGTAACAGTACTCTATTCAGCAAAAACAATATGATCATTATCGGCACTATCAGCGTCATTGTCGCCTGTATGCTTATCTTCCTGATCCCCTATATGTCGAGCCGCTCGGCCGCGCTCAATCAGGCCAATGCGACGGCCACCAGCGTGGCTCAATTCAATCAGGATACAACGGCACTGAATGCCGAGCTGGCATTGGAGTTGCAGAACTATCAGCAGAAAGATATCGGTCTGAGCGATGGGCGGATCGTCTTCGATACATTTACGGGACGTACCGACGTCAGCTTGAAGAAACAGGCAGCGACGGCTATCCAGCAGAAGAATACCAGCGCCGCTGTCAACTTTCTAAATCAGGCGGTCAACGCAGATCCGACAGACGGTGAGGCACAGATCTATAACGAAAACTTGCATCTGCTACAGAGCAATGCATCCACCGTCACGTTGGTGGTAGGCTTGCCGATCGATAATACAGCGCTACATCTAGGAGCAGTACGCGAACAGCTCGAATCTGTCTACCTCGCTCAACACACTGCCAACAGCAAAAATCAGCTCCCTGATGGTCTAAAGCTACGCATCATCATAGCCAGTTCCGGCTCAAATAACGCCAATGTCGCCACGGTAGCCCAGTTCATAGCCAATCGCGTCTCAAAGGATGGCAACCTTGATCATCTCATCGGAGTCATCGGCTGGTATAACAGCAGCCAGACCATCAACGCACGCGATATCATAGCCAGCGTGCATCTGCCGCTGATCGCTCCGACAGCATCAAGCGTGAAGCTGATTGGCTCAAGTCCTTACCTCTTTCGTATCGGACCTCCCGACAATTTCCAGGGACAGGTCCTGGGCAAGCTGGCAATTCAAACCTTCAAAGCCAAAAAAGTGCTGATTCTGCGCGATCCGACCGATGCATATAGCGTCTCGTTGGCAAATGCCTTCGCGACCAGTGCACAAACACTAGGAGGGACCTTATCCAACGACACCTTTACCTCCAACACGACGACGGTCGACCAATATGAGCAAATGATTGTGAACAACGAGATCAACAGTACGACGCCTGCCGATGTCATCTTTCTGGCCGGCTACAATGTGGATGCGGTGCGCCTATCACACGCCATCGGCGAGATAGCCCGCGCCAATCCCACAAATCTGTCCTTGAGCAAGCTCAAAGTCATTGGTGGCGATGCCGTCGACTCGGGGCTGCTGTTGGGACAGGGCAGCAGCGACGATGCGACGCTGGCACTCAACTTTCCACAGGATATGCGCCGTCTGACATTTACGACCTTTGCCGATCTCAAAGAATGGTCGACACTTAATATCCCTCAGATTCAGTGGCCAGCATTTATCAGCGATTGGAAGTCGACCTATCAAGGCTCTCTGGGCACCAATGCACCGGACCCCAGCTACAAAGGATTGATGATCTATGATGCTACAGGGCTTTTTGTCCATACAGCGGCCCTGATACACGGCTCCATCACAGGCGACGGGGTACGCGCCGCGTTGATGACTCTAGGCACGGGAACCATAGCCCCCTATCAAGGAGTCAGTGGAAGCATCCGCTTCGACGCAAATCATAATCCAATCGATAAAGCGCTGGTCTTATTATCCGTCCAGAACGGTAAAAACGGCAACGAAATCGACATCCAGCAAGTGTTGGGTACGTTCCATTGATCAGCAACCTGCTGGCAGATCGCCCCCCCTCGACTCTCTATAGCCGTTCGTGTTAAAATAAGGCCCGAAAGCAATTTATCATAGACCAGCACGGATAGAGCACATATATGTAATGCACATAATTACGTATAGACGCTAACAATAGCAGAAAGAACCGTCTGAATAGAGGAGGGGAGCTAGATCATGTCAGGACATTCAAAGTGGGCACAGATTCGTCGCTCAAAGGGCGTCAATGATTCGCGCCGAGGTCAGTTATTTACTCGACTGGGACGCGAAATTGTGGTCGCGGTGCGCGAGGGCAATAGTGGCGATACCAACATGAATTTCCGCCTACGCATCGCTGTCCAAAGAGCTCGCGATGCCAATATGCCAAAGGATAATATCGATAGCACAATCAAACGTGCACTGGGCGGAAGCGAGGACAACAATCTCGCAGAAATCACATACGAAGGTTATGGCCCAGCAGGTACCGCCATCCTGGTACAGACACTGACAGAGAATCGCAATCGTACCGTCGCAGAGGTACGAAACGCCTTTAACAAGAACGCCGGCAATATGGGTGAGAATGGCTGCGTCGATTGGCTCTTTGAGAACAAAGGCGTGATCGAAGTGGAGTTAGAAGGGCATGATCCAGATGAGCTTTCACTGGAAGCCATCGACCTGGGAGCCGATGACGTCGAGCCCGCGCAACCCGATGACGAGGTCTTGATCGTCTATACCGATCCCTCACATGAAGAGCTTGAGAAGGTTCAGCGAGGATTGGAAGAGCACAAGTATCATGTCCGCCGAGCCGAGAGTACACTGGTGCCTAAAACAAAAATCGAATTGCCCGATGAAAAGTCAGCGCATCAATTGATTCGCTTGATCGATAAGTTGGAAGATCTGGACGATGTACAAAATGTGTACACCAATGCAGATTTCCCTGAGGAATTTGCGGATTCTTACAACTAAGCAGATCCTTAGCACCAACAAGATAGCCTTTGCGGCTTTCCCACCAGACGCTTCTCAAGCAGCGAGAGGCCCGCAGCGACGTCGTGTCGATGCGCTTGAGGGTGATGAAATGCTTGACGTACTGAAATGAAGGAACATGGCAGATGCACAAAGACCTGACGCCGCCTCCGCCTCCCGATGGGCGTATCACGCTCGGGATTGATCCAGGCACAGCAATCGTTGGTTTCGCCGTGGTCATGGCACGGGGAAGTGAACTCAGTCTGCTCGCATGCGACGTGATCACAACCCCGGCTGGCATGCCTCTGGCTCAGCGCTTGCAAATTATTTATGAGGGGCTCAGTAAGCTCATCGTGCTCTATAAACCGCATGAGGCAGCGATGGAAGAGCTGTTCTTTGCGAAAAATGCTCGCACCGCGATGACGGTTGGACACGCACGTGGCGTCGCGATGCTCGCCCTGGCGAACGGTGGTCTCTCCGTTGCCGAGTACACGCCCAAGCAGGTCAAGCAGGCCGTTACCGGATACGGAGGGGCCGATAAGAATCAGGTAGGTGAAATGGTACGTGTCCTGCTCAAGCTGACCGCCATTCCCAAGCCTGATGATGCCGCAGATGCCGCCGCCATCGCTATCTGCCACCTACACACGGCAACCTATGCGGCCAATCTTTTGCGCTATAACCGCTCATAGCTACTAGGAACTCTTGCCTCACAAATGATTGGGCAAAAGATCTTTGTGGCTATGAGTACTATGTCTATCTGTATTCAGACATGGGAGAGGATTTGTTGGGACGATGATTACAAGCATTCATGGAGTTCTTGAGGCAGCCGGCATAGATCACGCGATTGTACGCGTGGGCGGTTTCGGCATACGGGTATTTGCTCCGTCTTCAACGCTCAATCAGCTGGGCGAAGCCGGCAGCGAGGTCTCACTGTCAACACACTTCCATATGCGCGAAGATGGGATCTCTCTCTATGGCTTCGCAACCGAGGTCGATCGCGACGCTTTTGAGCAGTTGATTGGCGTGAGCGGCGTTGGCCCCAAAGTCGCTCTGGCAATCCTTTCAGTCATGGACGCAGCCAGCTTCTATCAGGCCATCGCTAACGAAGATCAACAAAAACTGGGATTGGCCAAAGGCGTCGGCAAACGGCTGGCCGCTCATCTGGTCCTCGAACTGAAAGGCAAGCTACCATCCCTGGCGGCACTCAGCCCCGGCGGCACCATTCCCGCCTCCGTCAAAGCTCAGGCAGAAGCACTAGAGGCGTTGATGGGATTAGGATATTCCAGTGCCGAAGCTCAAGCGGCCCTGGCAAAAATTCCAGCCGGCCAGGAACTCACTCTGGAAGAGCAGGTCACCTTCGCCTTACGCTCCTTTGCACGCCAATAGCAAAGCTATGGCTGATCGGCCAGGAATTTAAGCACGATGTGGTTGAATTCCTCTGGCTTCTCCATACTGACCATATGAGCAACGTCCGGGATGATCACGCGTTGAGCTCCTACGATAGCCGCGGTAAGTTCGTCGACCGTGACAAGCATATCTGGGACATCAGCATCGCCAACGATGAGCAATGTTGGAACATGTACATCCGCAAGGCGCTCTATGGCGGGCGGAATAAGCTCGCTTAGCTCAGCCTCCTCCGGGAAAGGAACAGTAAAGGCGTGCATTTGCATCTGACGTACACGCTCTCTAACCCGCGGCGAAACCTGCTCGGGCGTGCGTTTGGGACCATCAACCCACATACGCAGATTAAGTTCGGTCGCGCTAACCAGATCCCCCAGCTTAAGATATGCATCTTCATCAGCGCCAAATTGCTTGATCTGGTCCGACGCAGGACGCCCACTGACACCAGGAGCCACCAGCGTCAATGAAGCAACCATCTCTGGATATGCCAGCGTAAAATCCAGTGCCACCAGACCACCGTAGGAGTTGCCAAGCATATGAGCTTGCTCAACTCCCAAATGTTTAAATAGAGCAGCCACATCTCCAGTGTTAGAGAAGGCTCCAGCAGGCACCTCGGTCTGCCCATAGCCACGCACATCATAACGAATAACGCGATACTGCTGAGCAAAAACATCAAATTGCTCATCCCACATCCTGCTATCTGCGATCCCTGCATGGATCAAGAGAAGCGGAAAACCAGTACCAGCAACTTCATAGTACAAACGTGCTCCTTCTTCTCCCAAAAAGCCAGTTTCTCGCTGCTTCACTATCATAAAAATCTCCCTTGACCAAAAACATGATCACACAAAAATCCCCACTTGATTTAAGCATCATATCATTTATTTACGCAGATAGAATCATGCCGCATACCAGGGAGGCTGGCAGAAACTGTCTTCGCTTCGCTTGACACTGGTTGCTGCGTTTCCGTTGCTAAAGAGCACCTTCTACCTGCTAGCCCCTTGCATAGACATTATGCCTATGCTATCCTAGCGGAGGATGACGGCTCAATTTAGACGCGCAGCGAGAATGAGGCAAGATATTTTGCAACAAAGTACGGAGTTGTTGGTTGTGACACTGGCCCATGTGCTGCCAGGCAAAGAGAGAGAGGCTCGTGCCCACATACGCTCGATTGCGGAAGCGTTGCAGAGTGCAGTGGGTCTGATTTCGACGCAGATCTATCGCGGTCGTGATAACGGAATTGCTTATCTCTTCCTGACAACCTGGGAGGATGAGGAGAGCTGGCTCAAGGCTCAAGAGCGTCATACGCCTAAAAGCTTGCTGCTCGGGACACAGGATATTCTCAGCGCGATTCCCGAACAATGGCTCATGTACTATATCTGGGGCTGGACCCGGCCAACCAATCCCTCACAGCTAGCAGCCGTGCAGATGATCACAGTAGCACCTCAGATGATCCAGGCGGTCCAGGAGGGATGGATGGGGGGATTGCGCCAGCCAGAGCTTCAGTCGCTGCTCACGTTTGCTTTTCTGGCACGCGGCATCAACGATACGCCGACTGCGACCAGAATCGCTGCCGCTCCCCACGCAGGAGGCTATCGTGAGATCTTTAAGCTTCAAAGTTCGCTACTCGTCAGCTTTTTGAGCTGGGGCAACGAGGTTGAACGCGAAGAGTTTTATGCCGATCCCCATTATCAGAGCATCAAAAGTATGGCAGAGCGCGAGGGTGCCATCCATACGATCGCGCTGGAGCCAATCTAAGGCACGCGCACGAGATTAATCGGCAGACGTTTCGGCGACGGGCCGATCGTAATATTTTTTGAGCTCGGCTTTGAAGAAATCTTGCTGCGTCCACATGGAACTGGTGAAGGTATGATATTCTCCATCACAGATGGGGGCCGCAGCCGCGCATTTGCGATGCGGGTGCAGACGAAACAAAATTGAGCTCCCACGAACTTCTATCCACATGTGACGCAGCGTTGATTGCGTCCCCCAGCGGAAAAGCACAAATGTATCGTAGTCCTCAAAGTGTCCGCGCCCCTTGAGGAGATTTTTGTTGATGCTCTGCATCATTTCGGCCAGTCCGCTTTCGCGGAGGATCTGCTTGGAGTTTTCGCGTATGGCTAAGCGATGAGCTTCACGCTCCTGTACGGCTAAATCGTCTTCCTGCTCAAGAGAAGCTTCTGGATAGTCCTGACTCGTAGACATGACAACCTTCCACGCAATAAATGAATATCTAAAACAGCGTATATATTAGCATAGCATAGCTATTTAAATTTTGCGAGGATATCTTCTTCCGAAAACTGAAACATGTTCCTTCCCCCGTTCCCCACAAGATGAAATGCAGCTGGCGTATGTGAGACCGGTGTAGGCATACTCCATTGCGGAGAGACGTGCGAGACGTTGTTCGAGGATTGCTTGGCCAGACGCTTGGCTTCAGCCGTCAGGGTGCTTACCTCGCCCATGGAATGGGAACATTTAATTTGATCGCTGACAACTCCAATAGAGAGCGAAGCCAGCGGAAATTGAAAGGGACGCCCATGGCGGTCGACACCGATGATCGATCCTCGTTTGACGTCCTCAGGCCGATAAAAAAGCAGGCTCTCTTCTTTAAACTGGGCCAGAATATGGCGACAGAGCATCTTTTCGCGATCAGGAGTGGTCACGATCACAAAATCATCGCCACCCACATGTCCAACAAAATCATCGGCATTGCCATACTCATAGACCACGCGTTGGCAGATATGCCCAACGAGAAGGATCATATCGTTGCCAGCCACAAAACCATAGGCATCGTTGAAGGCTTTAAAATTGTCGAGGTCGAGATACAGGACGCTCCAGGGATCAGAACCGCGCAGTTTGTAGTCGATAGCGCGTTCAAGTTGCAGGCCACCAGGAAGACGAGTCAAAGGAGAGAGGGTGCTTTGCTGCATGCGACATAATTGACGGCGCACGTGAGCGATAAGTTCGTCGGCATTGAAAGGCTTCGTAATGTAGCTATCCACGCCTAACTCGTAGGCGCGTACCTTATCGGCGAGCGATGCATATTCACTGATCATAATAATGGGTATATGCATACATTTAGGATGGTCGCGCAATTGTTGAATAACTTGATAACCATCTATGCCGGGCAACATCACATCAAGAATTGCCAGGCTTGGCATCTCACGCATGGCAAACTGTACAGCATCTTCGCCACTGACAACCCTAACGGCCTGGTATCCCTCATCGCAGAACCGTTTCTGGACCAGTTTTGTGATGACTTCTTCATCTTCGACGACTAAAATGCTGGACATATATGCTCCTACCTCTACATTTCACTATATACACTGTGTACACCTTAGAAGACCCTGCATCAATTTTTTTACCGCTAGCCTGGTGAACATTTGTAAAAAAATAAGTACGAGTCATGTAACTATAGGGTCCACCGCTTGCAGTAGACATCTAGACGTGGTAGATTCAACATCTTGTGCACATTTCCCCGCATCACATAAAGATCCCCAATAAATAAAATGTGTCTTAAAGCCATCAGAGCATAGGTGGCACAATATACGCGGCAGTGCGTATTTGATGAGTAAGACCTCCTCCAAATACAACCCATCCATGACAAAAGGAAGGTCATCAAGCCCGCTAGAAAGCCAGTGTTATACACGATATACCATGAAAAGAGATAAGGATTGGCTGCCTTCCATATGAACACATGTACCATCATGGTTAAAAATAAGTATACATATGTCATAGTTAGTATAACATTCTTCGGCTTGCATGCAAAGGTTTTGTTGAACAAATCAACGCGATTCGTTACAAGTTGCAAAAAAGTCACAGAACTGTGACTTTTGGGTCAGCTCCAAACAAAAACGAGCAGGCAAGGGAGGGGAAAAATACACCCATCAGGATACAGACGATCGACAACTACACATATAAAATCAATTGGTGCTAAAATGAAGCCTGGAAGAGCTTTCTTTCCCAATGTGATAGGGGGCTGGAGTTAAAAAAATACGAATCTGGCGGCTCGCTCGGGAAAGAAAATAAAAATGTTGACGCATGCGTCCGACTGATATACTATTGAGAACAAAGGCAGATTACTAGGGAAGCAGAAGGATCACTGATGACCTTATCAGTACAAACGGGACGACCAATCACGTTCCAAAGCAAAGGGCAACCAGCCCATCTTCTCGAAGGCGTTGTACATACACCCCCTAAAGCAGAACGGGCACCGATCATTATTCTCTGTCACCCTCAGCCAGCGAGCAGCGATATGAATGACACGCTCAATGTGACGCTGGCACGAGCGCTAGCCGAGGCAGGAATGGTAGCGTTCCGCTTTAATTTTCGCGGCGTCGGCCAGAGCAAGGGCCAGCAAACAGATGGCCGTCTGGAGCCACTCGATCTGGCAGGGGCCGTTGAGACCGCTTTGACCTTTCCGGGAGTCGATCCAGGCAAGCTATGCGTGATCGGACATGGATTTGGCGCGTATACCACAATGCTGTATGCTCCATTTGATGCTCGTATCCGCACGATTGTGGCAATCAGCTTACCTCTGTTTCGCGCCAGCAGCGGCTTTCCACGACAGTTCGAGCGCCCAAAATTGTTCGTCACCGGCGAATTTGATGAGATATGTCCACTATTTAAACTTGAACCATTTGTAGAGCAGCAGAGCGGTCCCAAGGGCATCAAAGTGATCATTGGAGCCCGGCATCTGATGCATGGTTATGAAGAACAAGCGACGCAAGCGATCCTGAAATATGTGAAAGCGTGGGCGGCTATGCCCGGAGTCTGAAGTGATAATTCCTTGCATGCAGATAAAGCAGTCTTGCAATCTTTCGTTAGTAACCGGATATGAGATGCGATCAGAAGTGGGAGAAGAGGAATAATGAATCCAGCAAATCCGATGATTGTCCAAAGTGACCGTACCATTTTGCTTGAGGTGGATCATCCATTGCACTCGGAGGCACGAGATGCACTGGCACAGTTCGCAGAGCTCGAAAAATCTCCGGAACATATCCATACCTATCGCCTGACTCCACTCTCGCTCTGGAACGCGGCGGCGGGCGGTATGGATGCGGCTTCGATTGTGGATCTGCTCACGAGCTACAGCAAATATCCCTTGCCCTCAAATATCACTACTGAGATACGCACATATATTCATCGTTATGGACGCGTCAAACTGATACGCGAAGGTGATCTGCTCCTGCTGCATTCCGACGATCCAGCCTTAATCGCCGAAATCGTCGGACACAAAAAGATGCAGCCGTACCTGGAGCAGCAGCTCAATCGCAACACAATCCAGGTTGATCCCTCACGTCGTGGACACGTCAAGCAAGCGTTGATCCATATCGGCTTTCCAGCCGAAGACCTGGCCGGCTATACCGAAGGCTCTCCCCTACCGCTGCAACTGCGCGAGACAACCCTGCACGAGAAAGCATTCGTCCCACGCCAGTATCAGTCAGACGCCGTGGCGGCATTCTATGCCGGAGGCGCTCCCAGCGGAGGCAGTGGGGTCGTTGTGCTTCCGTGTGGCGCAGGAAAGACGATCGTTGGCCTGACTGCGATGGCTGCAATCCAACGTGCCACGCTGATCCTGACACCCAATACGGTTGCCGTACGCCAATGGATACATGAAATCCTGGACAAGACTGATCTCCCTCCCGAGATGATCGGCGAGTATACCGGCGATCGCAAAGAGATCGCGCCGATTACGGTCAGCACCTACCAGATTCTGACGTATCGCCGCAACGAAGAGGGAGTGCCGGAGCACGACGCTCCCCAAAAAATATATCCGCACTTCTCCCTCTTCACGAATTATGATTGGGGACTGATTATCTATGACGAAGTGCATCTACTGCCAGCACCAGTCTTCCGCTTCACGGCTGAGATCCAGGCTCGTCGCCGCTTAGGTCTGACCGCGACGCTGGTACGCGAGGATGGCTGCGAGGCCGATGTCTTTAGCCTGATCGGTCCCAAGAAGTTCGATGTCCCCTGGCGTGAGCTTGAGCATCAGGGCTGGATCGCAACCGCCGAATGCCATGAGATCCGTGTCAATTTCCCAGGCGAGGATGAGCGTCTGACGTATGCAATGGCAGAGACACGTGAGAAATATCGCATCGCCGCCGAAAATCCGGCCAAGTTAGATATAGTGCGTCATCTGATCGAACAGCACAAAAACGATCAGATCTTGATCATCGGGCAGTATCTTGAGCAGATCAAAGTCTTAACCGAAGAGTTAAACGCTCCCGTTATCACCGGCCGCACGCCGACCGCACAGCGTGAAAAACTCTATGAAAAGTTCCGGCAGGGAGAGATCAAGCGTCTGGTCGTGAGTAAAGTCGCAAACTTTGCTATCGATCTGCCCGACGCCAACGTCGCGATCCAGGTCTCGGGCACGTTTGGCTCGCGCCAGGAAGAGGCGCAACGTCTGGGCCGTATCCTGCGACCAAAAGAGGATGGTGGAAAAGCGTACTTCTACTCGGTGGTCACACGCGATACGCGTGATCAGGAGTTTTCCGCCAATCGACAGCTCTTCCTGACGGAACAGGGCTATCGCTATTCGATTGAAGATGCAGAAACGCTGATGGCTCCACAACCATAGAGAGACAGCAAACTCAACTTTATCTAGAGCAGTCATGCAGCGTGGTTCTTGACATCTACCCATGCATGGTGATACTTTGTGAAGCAAGATTGTCATTTATTATTGATTACAAGAGGATGACATGGCAGATAACTATATAGAGGTAACCCCTACTGATTTTGCAGAAAAGGTATTACAGGCTCCAGAGTTAGTTGTGGTCCTTTTTGCAAGCGAGCAAAGTTCTGCATGTAAGATCCAAGAGCCAGAACTCAAAGCGATTAGTCAGGGCTACGATGGCCGCGCGACGTTCGCTCGCCTGGATGTGAGTGGACAAGAAGATTTAACGAAGCAATGGAAAGTCGATGGCATTCCGACGCTGATCTTTTTCAAAGGCGGCAACGAAAAACATCGCATTACTGGCATTGTGATGCGCGAGAAGTTGCGCCGCCAGATCGAGGGTGTCTTGCTCGCGAGCTAAACTCCCTCCATTCCAATTGTCACTATAGAGGAGTTGTATTTTGTTGCATCTTTACCCTATCCGCTTGCACTCATCCCTTCACGAAACCATCTGGGGTGGCCGCCGCCTGGAACGTGATCAGTGGAAAGTCCTCCCTTCCGAGAACGTCCTCATCGGTGAATCCTGGGAGACAGAAGTCAGCAATATCGTGCAAAATGGTGTCTATCAAGGTCAGACGCTCGGTGCAGTAGTCGATGAATTAGGAACGTCTCTCCTGGGAGAGCAGGCCGTCGCCATCTTTGGGCAGCGTTTTCCGCTCCTGGCAAAATTCATTGATGCCAACGCACAACTCTCCGTCCAGGTGCATCCCAACGACCGCTACGCCAACACTTTTGAAGGCGGCAAACTGGGCAAGACAGAGTTCTGGTATATTTTGAGCGCCGATCCCGGCGCCACGATCGTCCATGGCTTTAACACCAATACCACACCAGAGCAGGTCAGAAACGCCATCGAGCAGGTCCAGCTCGAAGATCTGATGCATCCTGAGACCGTACAGCCCGGCGACGTAATCTTTGTGCCAGCAGGCACAGTCCATGCCATCGGTAGCGGCATCCTGCTCTACGAGCTCCAGGAATATTCCGATGTCACCTACCGCATGTACGATTATGGACGCCTCAGCGCAGATGGGAAGCCACGCCAACTCCACGTCGAACGCTCCCTGGAAGTTTCCCACTACACATCCTCGCCCAGGGTCAAGATGCAGCCGGTCCAGGTTGCTCAGACGGAAACCTATGAGGATCGCTGTCTCGTCGCCTGCGACTACTTTTTGACACGCGAGATTCTCTTAAAGTCTGGCACATTTCAGGATACCACACAGGGAAGCTGCATCATCCTGACGTCTCTAGGAGCCGACGTACAGGTCTTCTACGGTGATAAGCTTGCCCAGAGCGAGCACTTTAGCCGCGGCCATACAGTCGTGCTACCAGCGGCGCTAGGAGCGTTTAAAATCGAGGGGAGTGGCACGCTGCTCTATTCATACGTGCCCGCCTCAGATGATAAGATCCGACAGGCCTGGCAAGCACAAAATAATGCGTAACCATTAACCACATCGACGACGCCACTACACTTCAGAGGCCATCACACCGATGTGGCATTGGAGATATGCATCCCAATGGAGTGTGATAGGCCCACTTACGTAGCGGCGCGGCAATTCGCTTGATCGCGACGTAAGTGGGCGTCCACATCGAGATTAAAAGGATATTTCTCCCTAGCTACGGCGCTTTTGGCGTTCTTCGTCGAGGTCGGTGATGGTTCCCTCTACAATGCGCTCTTCGCTGCCTGATCTGCTCCCCATCGGGGGGTTGTAGGTCTGATGCAGAAAGTCTTGCTGCTGTCCACGTTTGACATTCTCCATAAGCTGTGAGACTCCGGTACTGATATTCAGAACAACCACAACGGCCGATAAGACTCCCCAGACGACGAGTCCAATCAGTAAGGTCACAATACCACTCACGACTCCGTTAAAAATGCCTCCGACCAGGCCGTTGGTGATGGCTTCATAGATGACCATCACAATAATGGGCAGCCAGAAAAAATTCATGAGGACTTTTAAAAACCAGTGCAAAAACCACCAGACGGCTTTGACTGGATCTGACGGCATGTTCCAGGCAGGAATCAAGTCGCGCCAATGTTTGTATCTACGCACGATAGACCTTCTTTAGCCAATTGAAATGCATTGGCAACGCAAAAGAGGAAACCATCAAGTAGATGGCTTCCTCTTTTTTGCATTCTGTGTCAGGATGATCAGGTACCAGCAATGTTGATCGTAGTTGCTCCAGCTTTCGTTTTGAGTGATTTTTTCGGAGTAGTATACAGCTGGAACGTGTCAAACTGCATATGGAAGACACCCATTAAATTATACGAGAGGGTTGTAGACAAGGTTGTAAATGTACTTGCTTTCAGTTTGGATGCTGTTGGCGCAGCCTCACCCAGGTTGGCAAGCAGTTGATCACCACTGCGAACAGAATCAACAGTACATTGACGCTGCGCTATCACTGTATCTGTCGCCGAGGCACTGCGCGTAAACGTATAATTATAACTCGTACGATACTTTGCCTGCGCGGAACCTTCAAGCGTCCAACGCGTCGCCAACTGTTTGGTAGCGCCGCTCTGGAAGGGGATAGTTGAGACGAAGTTCAGATCCTCGGTGTAATTATCGCTGTGGGTTGACACATTGGCTAACGGGTTGAGGATATAGTAGCGGAACGGTGGTCCGGCCGGATGCGGCATGGTGCCGGCCGGAGTCGCATGGTCAACCGCGGTCACCAGATCGAGTCGATAACTGTGCGGAGCCATGAGCAAGACGGCTGAACCATACTGTGCTCCAGGAACAACCAGGCAGCTATCATCAACAACGGTTGTCGGTGTCTTCGTCTGACCGGCAAGATAGAAAAACGCGGATTGGGTCGCCAGGTCAGCACTGACGTAGATGTGGTTCAGGTGGCGCTGCTGCGCAAGCTGATCAGCCTGCTGCATCGCATTCTGAAGCGACGCTAAATCATTATAATACTGACCAGCCCAGGCATGATCATCATAGCGCCCAGTCGAGGAATCAAGCACATAGCCAAGCGCGGCCACTCCCTGAGCGATAATCAGGACCACGGAGACGCCGATCAACAGGCCACGCAGGACCACTTTTTCAGCGATGTGCGAGCGGAGCCATGCAAATCCACTGCTAAAGAGGATGCCAATCAGGATAAATGGTCCAGGCATAAGCATAATAAAATAATGCAAATGCAGATTTATATCATGACGCATCAGATAGAGCAAGGGGACAATTTGCCACGATAAGAGAATACATAATCCACTACGCTCAGGTGACGCTCGCAAATCCTGCCACCAGCGATAGAGGCTACTCCCCGCCGCATGCATAAAGCTCTTTCCCTGGACACGGCTATGCGACCAGAACGCATTTTTCAACGCGAGCAGCACACCGGCAATCAGCAGCACGGTCATGATCGGTTCCAGTAAGGATAAGATTGGCTGATAGCGATACAGGATCGAAAGCGGATTGGTAATCGGAGCCGCAAAAGAACCAAGAAACTGCAAATAAAAAAACAAGTCCTGCGTATCGACGATACTATGCCCGTTTGAGGTTCCCAGAAGAATGTGGACATCTTGAAAGTTCGTACGCACCAGCCACAAGATATAGGGAGCATAGATGACAAGAATACCCACAACGCTCAAAAGGATATCATACCAGCGCATACTTTTTCGTGGCGCCAGCACGATGGCGACGAGCAGCGAAGCAGTCAGTACAATGCTTGAGGCGTGAAACTGCACCAGTAAAGCGATCAGAATCACTGATGGAAAAAGCCAGTTCGTTCGCCGTGCCACCACTCCGCGAAAGAGAAACCAGATCAGCAGGGGGACAAAAAACAAGAGCATATTCTGGTTCCACATGAAGCGCGAATAGAAGATTGGCACCGAGGCAACCGCATAGAATAAGGCGGCGATAGTAGCAGCCAGCCGGCCATAGTATTTACGCGTAAAGAGATATGTTAAGAGGACAGAGGCGATCGCCAGCAGCGCAATCAGCACAGATCCCCAGACAGGATTGGAACTGAGCGCGGCAGGGATCATCAAGGCATAAATAATAGCGGGCGGATTAAATATATGGATGGATGCAACGTTGCTCGTGGCAACGAGATGGCCATGACTGACAGCATTATAAGCCATCATAAAAATATCGGCCTGATCCCCATCGAACTCGGTGGTCCCGATACGAAACAGGCGCAAGAATGCTGCAATCAACAAAATAATATATACCTCCCAGGATGTAAGTAACATCCAGAGAGGTAAACGTGCTGAAGCAGAGGGATTATCTTTATCGGTTGTGGCAGAAGTATCCTTCTGCGTTTCCACACTCATGAATTCAAAACACTCCTGACAGCTTCAATAGTGGCTTTCACAGATGCCCCGCTGATAACCTGGGGGATGCCTGTTTTGCTATCTTTGAGCAGATTGCCAGTCAATACGCCAACAACTTGCTCATCACGCTTGATGACGCCGCTCGCAACCAGCTTACGCACGCCAGCCAGGGTCGCAGCGGAGGCCGGCTCGCATCCAATGCCGGAGCGATCAATGACAGCTTTCGCCGCCAATATCTCCTCATCGGTAACCTGCTCCACCACGCCATCACAGTCCTCGATGACGCGACGCGCTCGCGTATAGCTGACAGGATTCCCAATACGAATCGCGGTCGCGACAGTATCGGCCACAACGGTTTCACGCTGGGCAAAGCCCTGCTTGAAGCTCTTATAAAATGGATTGGCCCCCGCTGCCTGGATCGAGGCAATGCGCGGGATATGACTGATCAATGACAGATTGTACGCCTGTCGGAACGCTTTACCGATGGCTGAGGTGTTTCCCAGGTTGCCCGCTGGCAGAACGAGCCAGTCAGGAGCTTGCCAATCTAATTGCTGCAAGATCTCAAATCCGATCGCCTTCTGCCCTTCAACACGAAATGGGTTGAGCGAGTTGAGCAAATAGATTCCCATCTCGTTACAAACCTGCTCCACCAGACGCATCGCATCGTCGAAATCGCCCTCAATCTGCACCGTCTTCGCACCGTAGGCCAGGGATTGCGCCAGCTTTCCAGCGGCGACATTTCCAGCTGGCAAGAAGACGATGCCTTGCATGCCTGCCTGCGCAGCATAGGATGCCAGCGAGGCCGAGGTGTTTCCGGTTGAGGCACAGGCAACAGCTTTTGATCCCAGCATATTCGCCATCGTCACGCCGACGGTCATACCGCGATCCTTAAAGCTGCCGGTGGGATTCTCACCCTCATGCTTCAGAAAGAAGCGTTCCAGACCTGCGTAGGCACCAATCTGCCGATGTCCGGCACGGCTCCCACTACAGTTCTCGATACCTACCGGGTACAGGCTGGTATTACCTTCCGGGCGCGTGACGACAAAGCGTTCCGGCGCGGGCAGGATTAACTCACGATAGCGCCAGACACCGCTCCCATCAAGCAACATTGCATCTGAGCTAATCGACCAGATGGGGGGATTCGATGCTCGCTCGTCAAATACTTGTCTCCAGGCCGAGCCAGCGGAAGGAGTGCCGCCATCCAGATCTGAATCCAGACCATAAAGCATCGAATCGGCCTCATGGTTTGTCTTTGTCCTGGCAGACGCCGTCGGGAGCTGAAAATCCATCTCCACATCCAGGACACCGCCGCAGTCACAGCGATAGCGCGGAGGCGCTCCCACGACCAGCGCGGGATAGATGGTTGCACATTCCACGCAACGCAACGAGGTTGAGGCTAAAGCCTCAACCACATCAGGAGCAGGGGATGTCGATGATCGATAACGATTATTGTCGGCTCCCAGGTCAGACTGGGGACTAGTAGAATTGATTGCCATAACGCGCACTGACTTCCTTTCGTATGCGACTACGAGACGTCTTCACAATGCGTGCCCCATTCTGATCTGCACGTAAGATCCTGCCCGTTCCACTCAGACCCGCATCGGTAGCCGCCCTCTGCATCGCATGCTGCACATCGTGAAAACGTGAACTGGCAAACGCGATCAGAGATGAACCACCTCCCGAAAGGCAAGCCCCATGTGCTCCCGCCTCTATCGCTGCACGGATGATGTCAGGCATGGCGGGGAAAAGCACTTCACGATATGGCTGATGCAGTCGATCGCGCATAGCATCGCCAATCAACTCATAGCGCCCGGTTTGGAGCGCGGTCAATAACAGCGCCACACCACCAGTATTGAAGGTCACATCCGCTTTCGAATAACTTGCGGGCAACAACTTGCGTCCCGCCACAGTATCCATCGGGAAAGAGGGGGTAAAGATGACGGCCTTGAGATCATCAGGGAACTTCGTCCTGATGGCCTGAAACTCGCCATCACGGCTGGTAGTAGCCACAAGCCCTCCCAACAGAGCGGGAGCGACGTTGTCTGGATGGTTGCCTGCTTCTGCCTCAACGGCTAATCCCAGTAACTTTTCTTTGGGAACAGCCAAACCTTGAGGGCGTACCCATTCGTTCGCTGCCATCAGACCACCAACGACCGCTGTCGCACTACTTCCCAGGCCACAGCCATGTGGGATGTTGATCAACATGCGGATACGTACCGCTGGAACGGGCAATTGCAAACGCCGAAAGAGCAGTGCAAATGACTGAAAGAACATGTTATCTGGTCCAGTGGATAAGCCTTCGCCTAAGGCACCAATCACCTCAATCGTTGGATGATCGGGATCACTTCCCCATTCCTCAACCTCAAAGCGATTGTGGAGTTGTAACGCCAATCCCAGGCTGTCAAAGCCCGGACCAAGATTAGCGGAAGTTGCGGGAGTTAAGACTGTAACGGTAACAGGTAATACCAGTGCCATCTCCGGCTACCTGCCTTTCTGATGATGATGAATGCATTGTTCATCCTTTCTTTGATCAATCTATTCTATCATGGTATGCAATGCCAACGCTATTCCGGGTACCAAAGTAAGGTTGCAGCGTATCCAGAAGGGCATTGGTTTTCCCCAAAGAGATCAAGCTCACCGACGTAGCGGCGCGGCTCCGCCGTGCTGTCACGTCCCGCGCGACCACGTTGCCCATAGCGTTCCATTGCGAAACGCTCCCAGGCCGAATCAGACGAGTCACAGACAGCACGGCGGAGCCGCGCCGCTACGTCGGTGAGCGTTGATGCCATGAGGGAAAGGGATTTCTCCCTATCTTCACAGTATTTACGCAAGATCCGACGCGACGCTACTATATGGCGGCGGGCGTGTCTTTTCCGCTTTCGATAATGTACGAGAGATCAGCGTCGGTGATGGACTTCTTCTGATCGGCCAGGGCGATAAAGCGTTGATACGCAGACTGCAATTCTTGCGAGTCTAGATGGTGTCCAAGTTTGCGCAGGCGAGCGTCC
Organism: Dictyobacter sp. Z7_2; assembly: GCF_057551105.1. Classification (NCBI taxonomy): domain Bacteria; kingdom Bacillati; phylum Chloroflexota; class Ktedonobacteria; order Ktedonobacterales; family Dictyobacteraceae; genus Dictyobacter; species Dictyobacter sp. Z7_2. Next base: position 3,836,305 of record NZ_BAAJPE010000002.1, on the reverse strand, counting down.
AGGCCGTGACGGCCGGAATGCTTGCCCAGCACGATATTGGTCTCGGCCCATCCGACGGACTGCGGTGTCATGATCTCGTAGGTCAGGGCGTTTTTCAGCACTCCGTCCTGATGAATACCGGATTCGTGCGCAAATGCATTGATGCCTACGATCGCTTTGTTGGGCTGGACGACCATGCCTGTCAGTTTGCTGACAAGCAGGCTGGTGGCCAGAAGCTGTGCGGCGTTGATCCGCGTATCACAATGATTAAATGCATCTGGACGCGTCCGTAAGGCCATCACCACTTCTTCCAAAGCGGTATTGCCTCCACGCTCTCCCAGGCCATTGACGGTCACTTCTACCTGACGCGCTCCACCCTGGATGGCTGCTAACGTATTCGCGGTGGCCATCCCCAGATCATCGTGACAATGAGCACTCAGTGTGACGTTTTCTATCCCCGGTACGCGCTCGCGCATGCTGCGAAACAAGGCTTGATACTCATGCGGTAACGTGTAGCCAACGGTGTCAGGCAGATTGACGGTGGTCGCTCCAGATTTGATGGCGACCTCCAGCACGCGACAGAGGTAATCTTGATCGCTACGGGTTGCATCTTCGGCCGAGAACTCAACGGTGGGACAGAGGTTGCGAGCATAGGCAACCATCGATCGGACGCGTTGCAGCACTTCTTCTCGGCTCAAGTTGAGTTTGTGCTGAAGATGAATATCGGAGGTGGCAAGGACTACGTGAATAACTGGAAGTTCTGCATCACGAACGGCTTCCCAGACGGCGTCAATATCACTTTTATGAGCCCTGGCAAGTCCCGCAACGGCGATGCCATGCGTGCGCTGCGCAATCTCTTTGACGGCCGCAAGGTCTCCAGGTGAGGCCGCCGGAAAACCGGCTTCGATGATGTCTACCTGCAAGCGCTCAAGCTGACTGGCAATCTGGAGCTTTTTCTCAATGCTCATGGTAGCACCCGGAGACTGTTCACCATCACGCAACGTTGTATCAAAAATCTTTACTACTTCGGAATCTCCCATTGTCCCGTAACCTCCTTGCGATCATGTTCAGAAAGGATGGGGCCTTTGAGCCCCATCCCTTCCGCTATTTTGCCGATTCGGCCTTTTCAGCCTGCTTCGATTTCAGCCAGGGCATCATGGCGCGCAGATCACGACCAACGGCCTCGATCTGATGCTCTGCTCCGGCGCGACGCATGGCCTGGAAGCTTGGCTTGCCTGCCTGGTTCTCCAGAATAAAGTTCTTCGCAAATGTACCGTTCTGAATCTCACGCAGAATGCTGCGCATCTCAGCTCGCGTCTCATCGTTGACGATACGAGGACCAGAGACATAGTCTCCATATTCAGCGGTGTTGCTGATGGAGTAACGCATGTTGCTGATGCCACCCTCATAGATCAGGTCAACGATCAGCTTCATCTCGTGCAAGCACTCAAAATAAGCGATCTCGGGCTGATAACCGGCCTCGACCAGCGTCTCAAAACCGGAGCGGATCAATGCCGATACACCACCGCACAGCACTGCCTGCTCACCGAACAGATCAGTCTCGGTCTCTTCGCGAATAGTCGTTTGCAGCACACCAGCACGAGTAGCACCGATGCCACGTGCATAGGCAAGCGTCGCAGCCTGAGCCTGTCCAGTAGCGTCCTGGAAGACCGCCCAGAGCGCGGGAACGCCGGCACCCTCTTCATACACGCGGCGCACCATGTGGCCTGGTCCCTTAGGAGCAACCATGGCAACGTCGATGTCGGAAGGTGGAACAATCTGCGCGAAATGCAGGCTGAAACCATGGGCCACCAGCAGCAATTTGCCAGCCGCCAGGCCTGGACGAATATCACGCTCGAAGACTTCGCGATGCAGTTCGTCAGGAATCAAGATCATGATCACATCGGCCTGCTGTGCCGCATCGGCTGGCGTCAGGACGCGCAAGCCATTTGCCTCAGCTTTGGCGCGACTCTTGCTGCCAGCAGGAAGACCAATCACCACGTCACAACCGCTATCCTTCAGGTTGAGCGCGTGCGCATGCCCCTGGCTACCATAACCAATGATGGCGATACGCTTCTGAAGAAGAAGGTCCAAGTTGGCATCAGTGTCATATAAAACTTGTGCCATTATCGTTAACTCCTCTGTTTTTATGTAAATCTACATGTTTTAAATAATCGGCATTTACTTGTTTCGGAAGACTACGACGCTGCCAGAGCGCGCAATCTCACGAATAGTATAGGCCTGCAAGACAATCAATAGCTGATCAATTTGTTCGCTGCTTCCTGTCGCCTCAAGGGTGACAGTGTCGGGAGCTTCATCAACGACGCGGGCAGAGAACTGCGCTCCAGCGTTGATGATCTCTTGACGACCAGCAACGGTGGTCTCAAGCTGAATCAGTGCCAATTCACGTGTAACCGCTTGCTCGGCAATAACTTGAGTGACATTCTGAACATCAATGATTTTGCGGAGTTGCTCGATCAGATGATCGATGACAACTTCCGCGTCGCGTACCTGCGCGGTGACCCGAAAGGTTTCGGGCCTGGCACCAGGGCCGAGCGATAATGATTGCAGTTGTGAACGTCGACGGCGTAACACTCCGACCACACGGTCGATGGCTCCCGGACGATCCGCAACGGAAATGATCAACGTATGATTTTTTTCGGTCCCCTGCGCAGCATTGGTATGATGCGCACGGGAGATGATGGGTGAACTATTAGTCATGCTTCTCGCTCTCCTGGCTCGATGTCTCCTCGATCATTTCGGTAATCGCTTTACCTGGAGCTACCATCGGATAGACGTTAGCCTCTGGCTCAATGATAAATTCAACGATGACGGTCCCCGGGGTCTCCATTGCCTCGCGAATGGCTGGCTCGATCTCAGAGCTATGCTTAACACGAATGCCCTTCAAGCCATAGGCCTCAGCCAGCTTGACGTGATCGGGTCCGGTCATCGGAGTCTCAGAATAGTTGCGAGAATGGAAGAATTGCTGCCACTGTCGCACCATGCCCAGATAGCCATTGTTCATAATGGCAACTTTGACGGCGACACCTTCTTGCTGCAAGGTTGCCAGTTCCTGGATATTCATCTGAATACCACCATCACCAGCGACAGCCCAGACAGGAGCATCAGGAACACCCATCTTCACACCCATAGCAGCCGGCAGAGCGAATCCCATCGTGCCCAGGCCGCCGGAGGTGATATGACTGTTCAGACGCGTCCAATCATAGAAGCGAGCGGTCCACATCTGATGCTGACCAACGTCTGAGACCACGATCGCTTCGCCGTCTGTGGCCTTGTGGATCGCACTCAAGATGCTGATCGGATCTGGAATGTCATCGTTGCGCTTGATCTGCTTCCCACGTTCGTCGTTAGCAGCTTCCCAGGAACGAATCTCGTTCAGCCAGGAGCTATGATCTGAGGGCTGCATGGCTGCTGCCAGGGCGGCCAGGGCTTCTCGCGCATTGGATACGATCGGGACGTTTGCGATCTTCACTTTGTTGATTTCGGAAGGATCGATGTCAATATGGATAAGTTTGGCTTGCGTGGCGAAGCGCGTAACGTCACCTGTCACACGATCGTCAAAACGCATGCCAACAGCGATAATCAGATCAGCGCTACCAATGGCACGATTGGTATGGGCGGGACCGTGCATGCCAGGCATACCTATATGCAATGGATGCGTATCTGAAAATCCGCTCAGACCCAACAAAGTCGTGATCACCGGTACCGAGGATTTCTCGGCGAAGGCTTTGAGTTCAGCATAAGCATTTGATAGGATGATTCCATGTCCCGCCATGATTACTGGACGCTTCGACTGCTGGATTAATTCTGCGGCCTGGGATAATAATTGCTCTGAAATGGGAGCAGTCTCTGCGCTCTGCTGGGCCAGATATTCGTCGGACGTGATGTTGTCGGAGGGGCGATAAGCAACCCGAGAATTCTGCACATCCTTCGGCACGTCGACCAGGACAGGTCCAGGTCGGCCACTTCTCGCGACACGGAACGCTTCGTGCATCACCGATGCCAGCTCTTCAACGTTGCGTACCAGAAAATTATGCTTGGTGATCGGCTGCGTAACACCCAGAATATCGGTCTCCTGGAAAGCATCACGCCCGAGATATGTCCGCGCTACCTGACCGGTTAAAGCAATCACGGGGACAGAGTCCATGAACGCAGTCGCCAGACCAGTTACCAGATTGGTTGCTCCAGGACCACTGGTCGCCATACACACACCAACTTTGCCCGTGGCACGTGAATAGCCATCAGCAGCATGGGCAGCAGCCTGCTCATGGCGCACCAGCACGTGATGCAACGCTGGATATGAGGTAAGAGCATCGTAGAATGGCATGATGGCGCCACCGGGATAGCCATACATCAAATCAACGCCTTCACGAATCAAAACCTCACACATTATCTCAGTTCCCGTTAACTCGCGAACCTCATCGTCATGCTGGCCGGTAGCGATCTGATCAGCCTTACCCGCCGTTTGAATATCCTTTGCTGCGATTGCCATGATTCCTCCTAAAAAACTTTACCTATAAAAAAAGACCTCCCTGTGCAGGGAGGCCCTCGTAAGGATACCTTCTTTGGATTGGGTGGCTTCTTTGCTCCCGCTTAAACTCCCTGTGCACATCTTGTGGCTATCTCACTTTTCAGCCCTACCAGACTCTCAAGCCTCATGAGTCCGGTAAGGCCGGTAAGGAGAAGGCTAATAAGGACCACAAGTCCGACGAGCAGGGAAACGGGAACAAGTATGTGCAAAAGCACAAATAAAGAAACCGACGTAATAACGTCGGTTGTAATCATGAAAGCTATCGCACTCGTAGCAGCCGCAGAAGGGGCCATACTACGAGAGGCGGCCGCCGAACAGGGCATATGTCGAGAAGGACGTTGATTGGCACTTATAGCCATCATCCCTCGTGCAGACATTGCCATCATTGCTCCAGCTCCATTCATGATTATCTCGTGCTAACAAAAAGTATTGGAATCCGCTCTCAATTGCGTATCTGATTTCCAGCTACATCGCCAGATCGATTCACAACATCCCGCTGATGTTTTTGAGAATACACTACCTGCTATAGACTGTCAAGACTAAATAATGCTCCCACCAACAGTTTGGAGAAAGCATACACACAAAAAGAAGCTGCTATGTATGTTTATCACACTGATTTTTACTTATGAGGCTTGATTGCTGGTACTGATTATGCTATACTATGTGGATATAGTCCTACATAGGAATAACAAATCTTCCCCTTCCCCTCTCTTTCACAACATGTAAAGTCATTGAGCTTTTTCCCTTTACCTTTCGGGCGAAAAGACGAGAAACATCTTTCATTTCTTCTGTACGATGCACACAACAATTCTGTAAAATACAGGTAGATAGACATGAGTCGTCCCAGATATTGAGAACTTCTGTTCTCAAGCACTCAGACCGCTTGTAAAACTGAGTTGCAAGGGGCAAGCCCATAGATGCAAACGTAAGCGATTACAATCTTTTCTCTAAAAAGTGTGTGCTCTAAATACATTTTTTCCTTTATTTAACGTAAATGTAGCACAGGGATTTTACGCCCCTGTGAGCTTCCATCCCGTCAAAGTCTCTTGGCGATTGTTTTTCAAGGAGAATCTGGAAGCTGTGATGTCGCACAAGCGGCATAGGAATCTCACAGGGGCGTAAAACCCCTTTACTACATTTATGGTTTTTTTGACAAAAACGGTTTAAAGAGACGCATTTTATCAACGAGTGGGGCTCTTTTTCTCCGGGTTCGCTTACGCTCGTACCTATGGGCGATAGAGAACAAGATCAAAGGAAGCCACGATGAATACAACTCATCCTGAAGCGACAAACACAGGAGAAGCGGCTATACCGATGCCTCTCCGCCTGACGGAGAGCGCCAAAAATCTTCCAACCTCTGCGACGCTGGCCATACATGAGACTGTCGCCAGGAGACGTACATCTGAACGGAAGATCATCCATATGGGCTTTGGCGAAGCCTCATTCCCTCTGCATCCTCGACTGAAAAGCGCGTTGATTGAGGCGGCAATACAGACACACTATACACCTGTTTTCGGCACACCAGCGCTCCGTCAAGCCATCGCATCGTACCTCGAACGCACGCGTGGGATTATATGTTCCGCAGATCAGATCGTCGTCGGGCCGGGAAGCAAACCACTGCTCTATGCGCTACTACAGATCCTTGACGGTGATCTGCTCCTGCCAAATCCTTCGTGGGTCAGCTATGCACCAATGGCGCAGTTGGCTGGCCGACGTGTCATCAGCGTGCAGACTGATCGTAATGATCACCATCGCCTGACTCCTCAGGTGCTCTCCCAGACACTCGCGCAGGCACGTAAAGAGGGAGCCAATCCACGGATCTTGCTGGTAAACTCGCCCAGCAACCCCACTGGGGGCATGTTTGATCCCGCCGATGTAGAGGCGCTCTCACTGTGGGCTCAGGAAGAGGGGATAACACTGATCAGCGATGAAATTTATGCCGAACTGGCTCATGGCTGGCGCGAGCACATTTCACCCGCCCGCTTCTATCCCGCAGGATGTATTGTGACTGGTGGGCTCTCGAAGACTTTCTCAGTGGGAGGATGGCGGCTCGGATACGCGATGCTTCCTCCCACCTCAGCAGGCAGAACGGCCATTGCAGCCTTACGTGCACTCGCCAGCGAAATCTGGACCTCGACCGCAGCACCGATCCAGGCAGCCGCCATCGCCGCCTTGACGCCAGATCCAGCCATTGAACAATACGTACGACACTCTGCTCTTGTACACGGCTATGTCACAAGTCAGCTCTATGACACGCTAACTGAACTCGGTGTTTCCTGTCCACGTCCGGCTGGAGGCTTCTATCTCTATCCCGATTTCTCCCCATGGCAAGCGGCTCTGGAGCAGCGCGGCATCAGCACCAGCCAGGATCTGGCACAATATCTGCTGGAGGAATGGGACCTTGCAACGCTCCCCGGTTCGGCCTTCAATGAAGAGCCAGAGGTGCTCCGTCTGCGTCTGGCGACAAGCCTGCTCTGTGAGCCAGAACAGCTGTCCTCGCCAGAAGAACGAGAAGACGCACTCTGGCAGTTGCTCAATCAAGCAGAGGCTCTCCAACCAACAGGCAACCAGGAACAGATCACACCAACACTGCCTGTGCTGAAAAGCGCCCAAGTACGCTGGTCAGAAGTCATTCACGCGTTAGAAAAATGATCGATGACCAGAGAGCCGTCACGGGCGCAGAGGATAAGTATGCAGGGAGGTATATTTTGCGCCAGCGGAGCTCAGTTCGCTTTTCATGACGTGCAGATGGGCCGCCGGATATATTTGAGGCTTGCTCATCTGCTCCGAAGTGCCTGTGAGCAGCTGTTGGAGCGCGGCTTGCTCATCTGGTCGCAGAGTAGCTTTTCCTCGCGCCAGGGTCAGATGGGGAGAGAAAGGTCGGTGATCAGTGGAGAAATCACGCTGCTCTAATTGGCGCTGCAAGACTCCATGGAGGCGCTTAAGCGTGCCCGTAGGCTCTTCTATGCCCATCCATAGGACGCGTGGCTGCTGTGGGGTTCCAAAGATGTTCAAGCGCGTGAGCTGATAGGTAAAGGCAGAGGCCTGTTGAGCAGCGTTCTGTGTGGCTTTATGTGCGGCAGCGAGTTGATCTCGATCGAGTTCACCCAGAAAAGCCAGGGTGAGGTGGATGCTCTGCGGATCAACCCAGCGCATGTTGGGAAGCACAAGCGCCACTTGCCGGATCACTCCGTGCAGGTGGCGCTGTAGCGCTTCATTCATCTCAAGGGAGATAAACGTGCGGGTCATGCGGCAAACAACATTCTATCCAGTTCTTCGCCATCGATGGTCTCAACCTGGATCAGGTGCTCGGCGATCAAGGATAATTTGTCCTGTTTCTCGCGCAGGATTCTTAGTGCGGTCGAGTACGCTTGATCGATGAGGGCAGAGACCTCTCGATCGATACGACCAGCCAGTTCTCCCCCGACTATGGTGTTGCCTTCGGCGTCGGCCTTGAGAGAGACCATTCCTAAAGGTGACATGCCGAATTCGCAGACCATGCGACGCGCTATATTCGAGACATACTCGATGTCCTGGCTGGCTCCGGTCGTAACGTCACCGAAGATAATCTCTTCTGCGGCACGCCCCCCCATCGCTCCAGCCATCTTGGCGAGCAGTTCGGAGCGACGTTGCAGATAACGATCCTCAGCAGGCGCCTGGACGGTGATACCGAGTGCCATGCCACGCGCGATGGCGGAGACTTTCTGAACCGGATCAGCACCGGGCATAGAGCGCATCACGACTGCGTGTCCGACTTCATGGTAGGCGATAATGGCTTTTTCGGCTTCGCTCATCAGACGACTTTTACGCTCTGGACCGGCCATGACACGTAAAATTGCCTCTTCCAATTCAATCTTGCCAATCGTCGACATGCCTTTACGCGCAGCCAGCAGAGCAGCCTCGTTGAGGAGGTTCGACAAATCAGCACCGGAGAAGCCTGCGGTCTGACGCGCCAAATCGAGCAAGGTTACACCCTCGGCCAGCGGCTTATCGGCGGCATGGACTTCAAGAATGGCATGACGTCCACGGATATCTGGAGCATCCAACATGACGCGACGATCAAAACGTCCGGGACGGAGCAAGGCGGCATCAAGCACGTCTGGGCGGTTAGTTGCGGCAATGACGACCACATTTGAGCTCTTATCAAAGCCATCCATCTCAACCAGCAGCTGATTTAAGGTCTGCTCACGCTCGTCGTTGCCACCCGTACCAGAGTTAGTACGCTGACGGCCAACGGCGTCAATCTCATCGATAAAGACGATACATGGCGCGTGCTCTTTGGCCTCTTTAAAGAGATCTCTGACACGTGCAGCACCAACACCGACAAACATTTCGACAAATTCAGACCCGCTCACGCTGTAGAATGAGACACCAGCTTCTCCAGCAACAGCACGTGAGATCAAGGTCTTACCAGTGCCGGGAGCTCCGACTAATAAGACACCTTTCGGAGTACGCGCTCCCATGGCGGTAAAGCGCTCGGGTTGCTTCAGAAATTCTACAATCTCTTGCAACTCAATCTTCGCCTCTTCTACGCCGGCAACATCCTTGAAGAGCACCGACGGACGAGACTCGGAGAAACGTTTCGCCTTTGAACGCGAGAATGGCAACGCTTGTCCGCCCATACCACTGCGGCGCAGGAAAAGAAAGGTCAGGCCAACAAGGACTAAGACCAACACCAGCCCCAACAACTCTTGCAACCACTGATCCTGTTGATTATTTTCGATGTTAACCTGTACGCCATCGCGTCGAAATATTTCTGTGACCGCTTGATCACTCTCTTTAAATGAGGTGTACTTTTTCCCATTAACATCCGTCGCAGTCACGCTATCGCCAGTGAGAATAACTGATTTCAAATGATGCTGATCTGCCATATCTAATACGGTGCTGATGGGTCGCGACTCCGCAGCGGCAGCGCTTTGTGCCACAGAGAGCAGTCTTACTCCAACGATTCCCAATAACAACACTCCAATAATAACGAGTGCCATCGGGAAGCCATAACGAGCCAGGAAACTACGCTTCTTGCTGGCCTTTGGAGCTGATTTACGCGAATTTGAGTTGTTTATTTCTCGCTTGTCCTTTGGAGGCATTTCCATGCGTTAATAGTAGACCCTTCTATTTATTTTTTAAATACGTACTTACCTTCATAAGGGGGACATTATTCATTCGCATCAAAGTGCATGCCTCTGTGAGCACGCACCTGCATATCAATGTGTATTTTGGTGTGTTTTTCCTATTCATTATGACGCTTAAAAATAGTATAGCTGATAAAAATTTGCTTAGCAAGATAAGTATAAGCTTAGAATGCTTAGAATACTTAGAGCGTAGTACTAAGGTACATCAAACACTATCATTAGTCAGAACTCTGTGCATGAACCCGAATAAAAGCGAAATACCAATCATGCAGAGACTGCCAAATGGGCCTAACAGCTATATATCAACCATCCGACATGGTACAATAAGAGAAGAAATCACTGAGGTCAGAAGTGCTGGAATAAGGAGATAGCAAGCGATGCGAGAAAGATCACGCATACCCGGCAAGGTGTTACCGATGCTATCAGATGTGATAGAGATCGGGTCCCGGGTACAACCGTTTAGCAAAGAGAGCCATGACAAAACTCCACGTATTCGCGACGCCCAGGTTGTTCACAGCGTCTGCCCTTATTGTGCTGTCGGCTGTGGCCTCAATGTCTACGTCAAGGATGGCAAAGTCCTCGATATCGAAGGCAACCCCGATAGTTTTATCAACCACGGGACGCTTTGTCCCAAAGGATCGGCGACCTACCAATATACCATTAATCCCAAACGCGTCACGCAGGTGATGCATCGCGCTCCCTATAGCGATCATTGGGATACCGTTTCGCTTGAGTGGGCCGTGGAGCAGATCGCTCAGCGCGTCAAGCAGGCTCGCGATGAGACGTTCGTTGAGCGTCTCGACGATGGACGCGAAGTCAATCATACTCTGGGCATCGCTTCTCTGGGAGGCGCGACACTGGACAATGAAGAGAACTATTTAATTAAAAAGCTCTTCAATGCCGGTCTGGGTATCGTCTCGATCGAGAACCAGGCCCGCATATGACACAGCGCTACAGTGCCCGGTCTGGGCACAACGGTTGGTCGTGGCGGTGCCACAGGATTTCCTCAAGATCTCGTCAATAGCGATTGCGTCCTGATTATGGGCAGCAACATGGCTGAAGCACATCCGGTCGGTTTTGCGAACGTCGTCAAAGCCAAGGAACGCGGTGCCAAAATTATCCATGTCGACCCGCACTTCTCGCGCACATCCGCATTGGCAAATCTCTATGTCCCCACGCGGGCAGGTTCGGATATTGTCTTTTTAGGCGCAATCATCAACTACCTGCTGGAGAATAAAGCGTACTTCGAAGAATACGTCAAAAATTATACGAACGCCGCGATGCTGGTGGGCGAGGATTTCAAAGATACTGAAGAGCTTGATGGGATCTTCTCTGGCTTTGATACTGAAACCAATACCTATTCTGATCAGAGCAGTTGGGACTATCAACGCGACGAATATGGCAAACCTTTAAGCGATCCCACGCTGCAAGATCCGCACTGCGTGCTTCAGGTGATGCGTCGCCATTTTGCTCGCTACTCGCCAGCAATGGTTGAAGAGGAATGCGGCGTGCCACAAGAGCAATGGTTTCAGGTCGTTCGGACGCTGGTAGAAAATTCAGGTCGCGAAAAAACGGGTGCGCTCTGCTACGCGGTGGGCTGGACTCAACAATCCAAGGGTGTGCAGATCATTCGTGCAGGCGCAATTATCCAGCTCTTACTGGGCAACATTGGTCGTCCAGGAGGAGGTGTCATAGCACTACGTGGGCATGCCTCAATTCAGGGCTCGACCGATGTCCCAACGCTCTACGATCTGCTCGCCGGCTATATGCCGCAACCCAGCGAGATGCTCACGGCGAAACCAGAAACAAAGGATGAGCCGAACTCAACGACCTGGGGCGCAACACAGGACAAACATATTCACAAGCGTACGCAACAGACGCTACAAGAATATATCGATACAGCCGGGCAGAAGCTCGGTTGGTGGTCGAATATGCCCGCTTATATCACCAGTCTGCTCAAAGCCTGGTATGGCGCGGCGGCCACCGAAGAGAATGATTGGGGATATCATTGGATTCCCAAGATAGTTGGCGATCATTCCCATATCATGACCAGCTACGAGATGCTCGATGATAAGGTGAAGGGCTTCTTCCTGATGGGACAGAATCCCGCTGCCGGTAGCACAAATTCGCGCATGCAGCGCAAGGCCCTCGCCCATCTGGATTGGATGGTGGTGGCGGATCTATACGAGGTGGAGACGGCGGCATTCTGGTATAACGGAGTAGATGGTCCTGTCGATCCCAAGACCATTAAGACAGAGGTCTTCTTCATACCCGCCGCTGCCTCGACAGAGAAGGCAGGCAGCTTTACCAATACGCAGCGTCTGGTTCAATGGCGCGATAAAGCCGTCGATCCACCTGGAGATGCGTGTTCAGATCTCTGGTTCATTTACAATCTAGGTAAACGACTTAAAGAGCTCTATGCCAACAGTACGGAGCCCAAAGATCAGCCTCTGCTGAATCTGACCTGGGACTACGAGGAAGAGCCCGGCTCAAGTCGCTTCGTAGAGCCAGAGGTAGAGCTGGTTTTGAAGGAGATCAATGGCTACTATCTGACAAAAACCGATGAGCAGGGTCAGACAACCGAGTATGATTTCCATACGGCTCCGCACGTGCCAAACTTCCCGGCGCTTAAAGCTGATGGGAGTACAGCCTGTGGTTCCTGGATCTATAGCGGCATCTATCCCGAGCCCGGAAGGAATCGCGCCGCTTCACGCATCAATGATGGCAAGATGAATCTGGATTGGGGCTTCTCGTGGCCCGCCAACCGCCGTATTCTCTACAATCGAGCGTCGGCTGATCCCGCCGGGAATCCGTGGTCGGAGCGTAAAAAGCATATCTGGTGGGATAAAGAGCAGGGCAAATGGGTGGGAGACGATATTCCCGATTTTCCGGTGAATAAGGCTCCTGACTATCGACCGGCTCCCAATGCGGTCGGTATGGATGCTATCTCCGGCATCGATCCCTTTATGATGAAGCCGGATGGTAAAGCCTGGCTCTACGCGCCGTCTGGCCTGAAGGATGGTCCTCTCCCGACGCACTATGAGGCAATAGAGTCACCGGTCCATAATGCGCTGTATAAGCAACAGAGCAATCCAGCCGCAAAATACAATCGGAAGCGGAAAGATAATCTGCTGTCCAAAGTGGATGATCCAGATTATCCATACATTGTGACCACCTATCGGCTCACAGAGCATCACGTCAGCGGCCCCATGACGCGCTGGATGCCGTGGCTGAATGCGCTACAGCCCTCGATGTTCGCCGAGATCAGTCCTGAACTCGCAGCGCAAAAGAATATCACTCCCGGCGGCTGGATGGTGATCCGTACGCCACGCGGCGAGATAGAAGCACGTGCTCTCGTCACGCGACGCATGCAACCGTTACGGATACGCGGACGCGTCATCCATCAGATTGGCCTGCCTTTCCATTGGGGATTCCAGGGAAACGTCACCGGTAGCATCACCAACGATCTGACACACGCTGTGCTTGAGCCGAATGTAAGCATCGAGGAGGCAAAGGCATTTACGTGTAATGTGCGTCCCGGACGTCTTTGATAAAAGATGTCACATGAGAACGCTGCAAAGTTCATGTTTTTTGTAGTTAGAGAGGGATTCAACGATGAATGCAGAAGTTGGGCGCGTGACGTACGCGCCCATCGCGGCAGGCGTCAAGCAGGTCACACAGCTAATTAGCAATCTCAAGAAAGAAAAGCCTCTCCCGCAACAGCCTGATATGGGCTTTTTTACCGATACCAGTCTGTGTATCGGTTGCAAGGCATGCGAGATAGCCTGTAAGCAGTGGAATCAGTTGCCAGCCGCCGATCCCGATTGGACCGGGACAAGCTATGATAATACGCAGGCGTTGGGAGCGACAACCTGGCGTCACGTCCAATTCATCGAGCAGATCGAGCGTCACACGCCTGCGGCGGCCGAGCAGATTGAGCCATCCACACAGACCATCGGATTGCTGAATCTCCCTCTGCTTGATCCATCGCTCTCAGCGTTCCAGGGCAGCTCTGACACGCTCCCTATTGGCCAACCTACCGGGACGGCTCTGCCCTTCTTCAGTAGCGATCGCTGGCTGATGCATAGCGATGTCTGCAAACATTGCGCCAACGCTCCCTGTCAGGAAGCCTGTCCGACAGGTGCCATCATCCATACAGAGTTCAATACGGTCTACGTGCAACAGGATATCTGTAATGGCTGCGGCTACTGCGTGGTGGCCTGTCCGTTCAACGTCATTGCCCGCGACTCCAAAGGCGATGGGCAAGCTCATAAGTGCACGCTCTGCTATGATCGGCTCAAAGACGATATGGTACCGGCTTGTGCTAAAGCCTGTCCGACCGAATCTATTCAATATGGAGAGGTAAACGCGCTCAAGCTCCGCGCTCAGGAGCGGGTGGGCCAGTTGCAGGCGCTAGGGGTAAAGGACGCGGCTCTCTATGGTGCCGACGATACTATCCTTGAGGGCGGCCTGCATTCCTTTTTCTTAATCATGGATGAGCCCGAAGTATACAACCTACCAAGCAATCCATCACGCCCAAGCACGCACATATGGCCTGCCTCTCTGGGAGTCGTCGTGACAGCAGCAGTGATGGGCCTGATAGGATCATTCTTCTTTAGCAAAGATTAGACAGGATAACTATATGAAAGAGACATCTGTGCCTGGAGCTGGTCTACCACTGCCTTCCAGTTCCGGCAGTAGACTGCCTGATATGGCGACAGCGCAGAGATCTATTTCGATGCTGCTGGATAAGATGGCGAGCCTGACTACCGGTTATACTCCTGATCCGACACGCGAGCTCCAGGAAAAGACCTATTACGACTATCCAGCCGTGAAAGCTCCACTGTGGGGATGGGAGATTATCTGGTACTTCTTTATGGGAGGTCTCGCTGGAGGCTGTTATCTGCTCGCGACGATCGCTTCTCTCTTTGGACGCGAAGAGGATCGCGTTGTGACACGCATCGGCTATTATGCCTCTTTGTTGGCTCTCCTTCCCTGTCCACCACTGCTGATTAAGGATCTGGGACGGCCTGCCAAGTTCTTTAATATGCTACGTGTCTTCAAGATTAAATCTGCGATGTCTATGGGCACCTGGGGCTTACTATCATTCTCCGCTTTTAGTGGACTCACTGGTATGATCCAGGTCGCTCGCGACGGTTTGTTAGGAAGTTGGTGGGGAGCCCGTCTGCTGGCTCGACTCCCTCAGCGATTGATCGCGATCCCTGGCAGCCTCCTGGCTATCTTTCTGGGGGGCTATACCGGCGTCTTGATCACATCGACCAGCATCTCCGTCTGGTCACGCAGTAAGATGCTCGGAGCCGTCTTTGTCTCATCGGCGGCATCGACCAGCACCGCCTTGATTTCTGTCGTCTTGCGCATCATCGGCGCTCCCGAAAAGACGCTGCATAAGTTGGAGCAGATCGAATGGGCCAATATGTTCATCGAGATTATCTGCCTGCTCACCTACTTACGCACATCGGGACGAGCAGCCAAGGCGCTCGTCGGGACAGAACCAGGCGAACAAGGTCCAACTTTCTGGCGCTTCATGTTTGGCGGAGGTCTGATGCTCCCATGGCTGCTGCAAACGCTGCTGCTGATCATCGCACCCAGGCAGGCGACAAAAAAGATTAAGCGTGGCGGCATGGGGCTGCTCGTTTCACTGCTCGTACTGATAGGTGGCTATTTCTTACGCCATACGATCATTCATGCCGGACACGCCTCCAGCAACGATCCACGCACAACCCTGTGGAACGCCAGACGCTAAACAATAGGGCAGAGTAAGACATCTATCCCCTTCCTCCAGGGGATAGAACTTTATTTCGCTTTCATCGTACATGCTTTGTACATCCAGAATGGTGTAACATGCTATTCCTACGTCAGACGTAGGCAAAGAGAGGGACATATGGAGGAGCCACACACTTCCAACACAGATACACAGAACACTCCACATTCCGAGACAGCAACGACAACGAGACTTTCCAATGGCACTCCTAAACATACGACGGCCAAACTGTTAGCAGACGATCAGACAGGTACAGCAACTGCGACTGAGTCGGAGCAAGATACTCAGGCGGCGATGGATCGTTTACCGTTGACGGTGGTTGAGGGATTCCAGGTGGGTCGCGGCGTTGCGCGGGTTGATCCCAGCGATATGGCCCGGCTTGGCTGTCAGGCCGGCGATATCATCATGATTGAGGGTGCTCGTACGACGGCGGCGAAGGTGATCCCAAATAATCTACCCGATCGTGGACAGCAATCGATTCAGATGGATAGTCAGGTGCGGCAAAATAGCGCTTCTGGCCTGGGCGAGCGCGTGACAATCCATAAGGCAGCCGTCCAGACAGCTGAAAAGATTACATTGCTACCTCTAAGCGGAGGCGCTCCGATCCAGGAGACAGACCTCCAATATATCGCTCGCTATCTGATAGGATTGCCGGTGACAATCGGCGATCTCTTACGCGTAGGCACGCCCGGGACAGCGCCACGCGAGTTCTTAATTATCGGCTCAAGTCCAGCCACGCCAGCTTATACGCTAAAAAATAGAAAAGTTGGTGATCTGCCTATCGTAGAGACCCCTTCAGCATCGGCCGAAGTAGAAGCGGTATTGGTCCAGCAGGGCACGATCGTACGAGCTCAGGCTCGCGGCGCCAACAATGGTACGCCCAGACATGTGGGCTATGAGGATATCGGTGGGCTGGGAAAAGAGCTGCAACGTATCCGCGAGATGCTGGAATTGCCACTCAAATATCCAGCCGTCTTTGACCGCCTGGGCGTTGAGCCTCCAAAGGGCGTGCTCTTGTATGGACCTCCCGGGACCGGCAAAACATTGATCGCTCGCGTCGTCGCCACCGAAACTAATGCGGCCTTCTTCATTATCAACGGCCCAGAAATCATCAATAAATTCTACGGCGAAAGCGAATCAAAGCTACGCTCAGTCTTTCAGGAGGCACAACGACGTGCACCCAGCGTCATCTTTATCGACGAAATCGACGCGCTGGCTCCCAAGCGAGCTGAAACCGGTGGCGAGGTGGAGCGCCGTATCGTGGGACAGTTGCTGGCATTAATGGATGGTCTGGAGTCACGTGGACAGGTCGTGATCATCGGTGCCACTAACCAGCCAAATGCGCTCGATCCGGCCATACGACGTCCCGGACGCTTCGATCGCGAGATCGGTCTGCGCGTTCCCGATAAGCATGGTCGCATGGAGATTCTTCAGATTCATAGTCGCGATGCGGCGATGGCAAATGATGTCGATATCCAGCGCCTGGCTCAGCTGACACCAGGCTTCGTTGGTGCCGATCTGGAGGCGCTCTGCCGCGAAGCGGCGATGATCGCATTACGGCGTGTCCTGCCGCATATCGACTATCAGCGCGGCTACATCCCCTACGAGACATTGGTCAATCTCAATATCACAATGGCTGACTTCCAGGCCGCTTTGCGCGAGATTGAACCATCAACGACGCGTGAGGTCTATGTCGAGGTCAGCGACACGTCATGGGACGATATCGGCGGTCTTGAATATATCAAAAACTTGCTGACGGAAAGCGTCGAGTGGCCGATACGCTATCCTGAGATCTACGCCAACGCCCATGTCGAGCCACCGCGCGGCGTGATGCTGTCAGGCCCTCCCGGATCGGGTAAAACGATGATCGCTCGCGCACTGGCGAATCAATGCGAAGCCAGCTTCATCTCGATCAAAGGACCAGAGCTGCTCTCAAAATGGGTCGGCGAATCAGAAAAGGGAATTCGCGAAACATTTCGGCACGCCAAGCAAGCTGCACCCTGCATCATCTTTTTCGACGAGTTGGATGCTCTGGCACCTCGACGCGGCAGCGGCAACGATGGCAATGTCGGTGACAGAGTCATCGCTCAGCTCCTGACCGAGATGGATGGCATTGAAGGGCGCGAAGGTGTGATTGTCCTGGCGGCCACCAACCGTCCCGATATGATCGATCCCGCACTCCTACGTCCTGGACGCTTTGATCTGGCCGTCGAGCTAAAATATCCCGAGGAGGAGGAGAGACGTGCCATCTTCGCAGTCCATCTGCACGACCGTCCGATCGCGCCAGAGGTCACGATAGACGAACTCGCTCAGATCACTCCTGGACGCAGCGGTGCCGATATCGAAGCCATCTGCCGACGCGCCTCCATGCTGGCTCTGCGCGAATGGATCGCACCTCGGATCAATCCAGCACCGGTCCAGGTCACGCCCGTCAACGATCCAAACGTCATCGAGAGCACAAAGACAACTACGGAGACCGAGAGCGTTGCGACCAATCCGGAACAGCTCAGTAGCACCACCGGAGCACTGCCTGGACGCTTCCAGATTCGTCCAGAACACTTTGCTCACGCCATCGAGGAGCAGAAAGCTCGCTATTCGATCCAGGAGGGCTTTGACAAAGAGCGTGAGCGCCAGGACCGCGGTCGCCAACGCCTGATCGAGATGGCCGCCGACGAGCAAGCCGATGGCAAACCACCTTTGAGAGGCTTCCGCCTCTGGCTCGCCCGCCTCTTCGGCCTGGCGTAGCGTCGCGCCCTTGGGCACGATGCCCCACTCGACGTACGATCAAGCGCAGTAGTGCTCTGTCAAAACACAGAAGGACGTGGCGTGGCAAAGGAGGAGGCCCCTTGAACCAGGCGCTCAGGCTCGCCAACGTAGCGGCGCGGCTCCGCCGTGCTGTCACTTCCCGCACGAACACGTCCCATGTGCATCTGAATGCAACGCAGACGAGACGATCCAAGGACGTGGCGTGGCAAAGGAGGATGGCCCCTTGAACCAGGCGCTCAGGCTCGCCGACGTAGCGGCGCGGCTCCGCCGTGCTGTCACTTCCCGCACGAACACGTCCCATGTGCATCTGAATGCAACGCAGACGAGACGATCCACGGTGGGAAGATCACGCAATGGAACCCCATGGGGAGCGTGGTCGGACGAGTCACAGACAGCACGGCGGAGCCGCGCCGCTACGTCGGTGAGCCTCTCACCCCATCGCCTTCTGGAGCTGTTTTGGACACACATCACCGATACCGCATCGGCGCGATGACCGTTGACCGAGTAGTAGCGTCGCGCGCCGAGATCGAGTGGCTCGTACGTCGAGTGGGACATCGTTCCCAAGGGCGCGACGCTATTATACAAATAAAAAATATATTTCTATACAAAATAAACAGAACCCTACAAGTGCTTGCACACATGAAAAGTGAACAATATGTAGGTACTATACACTTACAATATATAGGTGACTATGCTATAATTAACACGGAGAACATTATCAACAAGCGAAGGGAGGATACAGTGTTATCCACACATGATGACTCCTCTTCCGTCTCCCGTGAGCAAGTTACAGAGGCGTACCTGAATGCCATTGGGTTGATTGATGAGCGAGTAGCCCCTTATCTGGGGAAAGCCACGACTCGTGTTCTTGTGCAAGGTGCCGCCAGGAGCATGGCTGATGCTTACCCGTTTCTTACTTGCCTGATTAATCGTCCATATACTCATATTGTCCCATCAATGATTCACGAGCATGTTCATGGTGTCACGCTGTCTGAACTTACAGAAGGCCTCAATGCTTTACTGGATGCGTGCTTTGCGGGACTGCGCGAATTGACAGGTGATCTGATCGCTCCACCCCTACGTGATGAAGTAGTACATCAATTAAGGCAACTACAGTAAGGGAGCAGAATGGAGAGCAGTTTAAAAACTGAGTCACACACGGTACAGTCTGGTTTTTATAGCCCTCCCCATGGTCAGAGCGCGGACCGTCTGATCGCCATGGAGTATATCAATACGATCGGGAAACGCTTTGTCGCCGCCTTCGATCGCTTTCATGTCCATCGAGCTTTATTAGCAGCGCTTCAAGAACTCTACAGCTTTTCAGCCTGTTGTATCCTACTTAAAGGCGACCCCTTCGACCTCTTCATCATTCCGTGTTATCCCTTAAATGGACTGTTTTTAGAATCTATGATTCAGCGCATCGCTGGCGCTGCCAACGCACTTGACTTCCCCGCTGTAACCCCCGAACAACTTGCCCGCTCAGCTTACTTCGATGCCCCGGATATCCTGACACAGAACCGCGCCTCAGGGACGATCGCCAGCACGACAATCGGCTCTTGCGTGAGTATCCCTTTGACGGTTGAAGATCGGATCATCGGCATCCTGAGCCTGTTCGATGAGAAACATGGGACCTTCGATACCGATGCGCTCAAGCTTACGACGATGATCGCCGATTATGCGGCGGTCGCACTGGATAATGTCCGCTTACGTGAGCGTGAAAATGCTCTCTGGCGCGAAGCAGAGCTCGAACGTATGCGTCTGGAGCTCATCATTGGAAGCATGGCCGAGGGCTTGCTGATCACCGACGCCAAAGGAGCGATCACATCCCTGAACAAATCAGCCGAAAAGCTCCTGGCCCAGGCCCAGACAAGCTTCATCCCCGGTGTTCCTTTGCAAACACTAGCAGAAACCAGCCAGGTCCCCTGGCTGCCTTCACTCGTAAAGATTATTCATCAGGCGCTGAATGGCCAGACAGTCAAGAGTCAGGAGCTGGTCGCCGGCAAAGAAGATGAACGCGTGCCTTTGACGTTGAGTATCAGCGCAGCTCCTCTACGTGAGGGTAACGAATTTACGCATCATCCGATCGGTGTGGTCGCGGTGCTCAATGATATCACTTCAAGCAAACAAGTAGAACGTCTCAAAGATGACTTTGTCTCGGTCGTTTCACATGAGTTACGCACTCCATTGACTGCTATCAAGGGATATACACAACATCTGGTACGACGCATCGAGCGACGCTCGCGTAAGATACGCGAAACGACAAATACACCGTTGTCAGAGATACCAGAAACAAGTGATCTGCATAGCCTGGCAATTATTCAGAGTCAGACAGAACATCTGGAACGCCTGGTAAGCGACCTGTTAGATCTCTCACAGGTACAATGGGGCAAGATCGAGCTCCATTATGATACTTTCCAGATGTCCGATCTGCTTAACGATATGGTGCGCTCTGTACAAGCCAGCGCAGAGCAACATATGCTGACACTCGAGGTACAAACATCTGACACCCCTGTGACAGCAGACCGAGCTCGGCTCGAACAAGTACTTGGCAACATCCTGGATAACGCCATTAAATACTCTCCCCATGGAGGGCAGGTCCATATCCGTTTGCAAGGACAGAACGATGGCATCTACCACGTTAGCGTCAAAGATCAAGGAGTAGGAGTCAATCCAGAACACTTCGAGCACATCTTTGAACGCTTCTATCGCATCCACAACACCGCCAGCCAACATTACGCCGGCATTGGACTCGGACTTTATGTCGCGCGAGCTATCATCTCCAGGCATGGAGGACATATCTGGCTTGAAAACAACCAGGGTACAGGATCAACATTCCACTTTACAGTGCCAGCTGTGCCTCCCTCCAAAAGTATAAAAAAAACTAATACCAACCAGGAGTAACGGCATGCAGAGATCCCCCGAACGTTTGAAAATATTCGGGGGATCTCTAGTAGTATGGAGCCAGTTTTAAAATGTGACAGGAAGACCTGTCAGACCGCGCAAAATTGGATTGAGGGTCCAACCCAGTTTTTCGGGGTCCCCTACCAATTGCAGATTTGGTAGACGGCGCAGCAGTGTCTCAAAGGCGATCTGTCCCTCCAGCCGCGCCAGTGGAGCTCCCAGGCAGATATGAATGCCTTTGCCGAAGGCCAGATGCTTATTGATCTGGCGCGTGAGATCCAGGGTATCGGGATCTGCAAATTGCTGTGGATCAGTATTGGCAGAAATCAGAGAAACGAAAACCTGATCCCCTTTACGAATGAGCTGATTATGCATTACGATATCCTCGTCGGCCCAGCGAAACGTTGAGAGGCTGACCGGAGACGTATAACGTAACAATTCCTCAACAGCCGTTACTATCAAAGATGGATCGCGTCGGAGCAAATTAAGCTGATCAGGATGCTCTAACAGCGTTAATGTTCCATTGCCAATGAGATTGACCGTTGTTTCGTGTCCGGCCACGATCAGCAACCAGATCGTTGAGATGAGCTCATCTTCACTCAGAGCGTCGTCTTGTTCTTTGGTCCGCAACATCTCAGTGATCAGATCGTCGCCTGGTTGGGCACGCTTGCTCGCAAGTAGATCCTTAAGGTACTGCATAAAGGCTGCTTCAGCGTCAGTAGCCGCAGCATCAGTGCGATTGGCTGAGTTGAGGATTGCTTGTGTCCACGTGCGAAACAGATGGCGATCAGCCGATGGAATGCCAAGCATTTCTGAGATGACCGTGATCGGAAGCGGAAAAGCGAAATCGGCGATTAGATCCATCTCTCCTTTAGGTTCGACTGCATCCAGGAGTTCATCGGCAATCTGCTGGATGCGGGGGCGTAATTGCTCGATCATGCGCGGCGTAAAGGCTTTAGAAGCGAGATGACGTAGGCGTGTATGATCTGGAGGATCGCTGGTAAGCATATCTCGACGCCAGGCAAAGCGTTCAGGGAACGCTGGCTGCTTATCAGTCATCTCAGCCGCGCCTGAAGTGGACTGTCCAGCGGGTTGGCGTGCGTATTTATGGATATCCTTGACGAAGCGAGGATCTTTAAGTACAGCAATCACATCATCATAATGAGTAACCAGCCAGCCATCACCTCTCCCAAAAAAGTTAGGTAAGCGGGTCAAGGGTCCCTGTTGGCGTAAGCGGGCATAGAATGCAGATGGATGACGTTTCGTCTCGGGGTTGACCAGGTCATCCCGGGTGATAGAAGCTAGTGATCGTGTCTGTGGCATATCGTTTCACACTCTTTCTTTCTATTTATGTCTATATGCTTGACAAACATGCTTTGCTATGACAAAGTGAACATTCTGAGACACTCTGTTCCATACAAGTGTAAGTCAACAAGCGAGAAGGAACAAGAAGCAATTTATGGGATTTGTCAGTTATAAGACAAAAGGTGAAAAATGACTCAAAAAATTGAGGATTTACGAGTACGGCGCACACGTAAACTGCTCAGAGAAGCTTTAATTAGCTTGATTGAGAAGGAGCAGAGGAGTTTCGATGAAATCACTGTCGGAGAAATAGCCGCACGTGCTATGGTCAGTCGAGCTGCATTTTACCGCTACTATCAGGACAAATACGACATGGTCGAGCAAATATTTGAAGAAACTCTCACAACGATGATGAAAGAATTAGATCAGTGGCGACAGAAAACCATACAAGATATCCCATCATCATCACCGGAGGCTCATTATCGTCAGCGTCTGGCCAATAAGGATTTACCACTCGCTCCCTGGATAAAGGTCTTTGAACATTTTGCCGAATATGAACATCTTTATAAAGCACTTCTGGGAGACAATGGAAGCTCCTGGTTTCGCAAAAAAATGCGTAATTACCTGGCAGACCTATTACTTGAGCGCGCGAAAAATATACCTTCAGGGCAGAATACGACACCTCTGGGTAAGCGGCAAGTGATAGAGGAAGGATTTTTGCCAACGCTCCTGGCTGGACAGCTAATTGATGCCATCAGCTGGTGGCTGGAGCATGACCGCCCTTATCCCCCTAAACAGATTGCTGAGTATTCCCAGCATCTCATTCATGCCAGCCTACTTGAGGCGAACACGTGGGGCTAAAAATTACCTCTACCGCCAGAACTCTAGATTGGCTGGCTACAATGAGAGCAGTTGCAACAGTTCAGATGGGTTGGAGCCAAAACGTGTGCGTACATAAGAGTGGCCAAAGGGAGTAAAATGAATCTGTGACCAATTCGCACGCAGCAATTGCATTGTGCGCAACACACGTGCCTCTCCCCATAGAGGATAGCGTAAGTCTCGCAGTGCATTGATAAGATCAGCGGCACTTGCAAGCAGGACGCCACAGACAATAACTCCAACTTTCGCGAGCGGTTCAGCAGCGTATTTGATGGGGCTGAGAGGAGAAAATAATCCAACCATCAGGACTCCAACAGAGACGCAGGCCGGTCCGATGACATCAAGCCAGATAGAGAGGAGAGAAGGTTCACGCAGAGACATCAGCGTTAAGCCAAAGGGACCGACAGCCCAACCAACGAGAGGTTCATGCCGCCATAACAATACAAGAACATGCGTTAACTCACAGAGGATAATCCAAATGACCAGAAGCATGACTAAACCCAGGACATTTGTAATACGGAGACCACTTAAAAAACCTGGCATGCAAAATCCCTCCACGGCAAGAAGCTGAAGTTTAGAGAACACGTTCTACTGACTCTATTATAAAGCACCAATTCATATTCATGCAATTGTACAGCCAAAATAGATATAATCTCACCCACAATATCGAAATATAATCAGGTAGAAGGCTGAAAAGAAAAAACAGCTGTTTACCATCCATCTTCACCAATCAGAGGCACAAAGACACAACTTCCAAGAGAACGTTCCCATTTCCCCCAGGGAACACGCCGAATCACCCGCAAATCCTGCTGACTCTGATTGCCAATGGGAATGACTAATATACCTCCTGGCGTCAGTTGTGAGACCAGTTGCGTGGGGATATGAGGAGCTGCCGCAGTGACTAAAATACGATCATAAGGAGCATGCTCAGGCCAACCCATAGAGCCATCACCAACGTGCAGAGAGACGTTTTTATAATCAAGTTGCGCCAGCCGTAGCTGCGCCTGTTCAGAGAGCTGGGCGTGACGCTCAATGCTATATACGTGAGAGGTTAGACGTGACAGAATAGCGGTTTGATAGCCCGAACCGGTCCCAATCTCCAGGACGCGCTGCGTGCCTGTGAGTTGAAGCGCTTGTGTCATGACAGCAACCATGAGAGGTTGTGAGATCGTTTGGCCCAACACGAGCGGCAAGGCCTGATTGGCATACGCCATGGAGCGCAGTTGATTATCGATAAATAGTTCACGTGGCACAGCGGTTAGAGCCTGCAAAACACGTGCATCCTTGATACCGTTTTGTGCCAACTGAGCAATCAATTGTTGTCGTTGCAAAGCAAAAGCGTCTGTCATAACAACCAGCGGAAGAACATCTTTCAAGCGGTCAAAACATACAATCTCGATAGCATAATTTTAACAACTTCAACAGGGGGAGGATCGTAATAACAATAAGAGGTGGGTAAATATTCATCAGGAGAAAAGGATGGGCGCTACTGGTTTCGAACCAGTGGCCTCTTCGGTGTGAACGAAGCGCTCTCCCACTGAGCTAAGCGCCCTAACAACTGATGAGAATCACTATATCACTGGCAGATCAAATTGTCAAGCTATGCAACAGACCACAGGTCTCATATAGTTCTCTCTATGCTATACTAGACCGATAAAAACGACGGTGTTTCTGGTACAGCTAGCGCGCTGGATACATCAATCGAGCTGAAGGAGAGTCAAGCCATGGGCTTTTTTCTTGTGACAATATTAGCGATTATCATAGTCTTATTTGTCTTACCCGGTCTTCGCGTCGTACAACAGTACGAGCGAGGAGTTGTCTTTGTACTGGGTCGCTCGCATGGAGCCAAGGGGCCAGGTGTCTTCTGGGTTCCTCCCTTCATATCGCGCATGGTAAAAGTTGATCTGCGTATCGTAACGATGCAAGTTCCACCACAGGAAGTAATCACCCGCGATAACGTCACCATCAAAGTGACAGCCGTCGTTTACTTCCACGTCGTCAATCCCGAGGCATCAGTTATCAACGTCGTCAGATTCATCGACGCCACCATGCAAATCGGGCAGACTACCTTGCGTAACGTGCTCGGACAGTCAGAGCTGGATGAACTGCTCGCCCATCGCGAGACGATCAACCAGAGCCTTCAGACCATCATCGACGAATATACAGAGAGCTGGGGCGTCAAAGTCACAGCCGTCGAGGTCAAAGACATCGAGCTCCCCAGCACCATGCAGCGTGCAATGGCCAAGCAGGCTGAAGCCGAGAGAGAGAAACGCGCCAAGGTGATCCATGCCGAAGGTGAGTTACAGGCATCAACGCAGTTAGCGCAAGCTGCCAACATCATCGGCTCGCAATCGGCCGCCTTGCAGCTCCGCTATCTGCAAACGCTCACGGAGATAGCCGTCGAGAAAAACTCAACGATTGTCTTCCCACTTCCCATGGACATCATCCAACCATTCTTAAAATCGCTCCCGCAAAACGATCAAGAGAATAGTCAGAAGACTCCAGAGAGGCCAGCGGAGCAGCAAGAGGGAAATTCGATTCCCTTGAACGTCTATCCCGATCAGACGAAGCCACTGCCCGCACGTGCGAGAAACGATTAGCACTTACCATACGTTCTAATTGAGAGAGAAGGCAAGCTCTTAATGAAGAGGGCTTGCCGTCATGAAAGGATCTAAACTTATGAAAAAGACTGTTGCCAAATGGGTCGTCAGCCTCATCGTGGTCCCAATTATTATCTCAGTCGTCCAGAAGCGTCTCTTCGAGCAGATCGACAAACACCTGTAACGTCGCCTCCCGTGGCGTCGTACCCCTGGAGGCCGGTAGAAAGCTGTCAAGCGAAGCGATGTCCCAGTGACTCGCACGCGACTGTTGGATCTCGGCGCGCCACGGTGGCCTGCCTGATCGTACGTCGAGTGGGACATCGCACGCGAGCGTACGACGCTACGGTGTCCTCGCTTCGCTTGACACTGGTTATGGGAGCGCACCCCTGGGACATTGTACTCAGGGGGACAGCGCAGCATTTATGATATACTTAAAGGCAAAGTTATCATAAAAAATCTTCAGGAGAGACTTTATGGACGAAAAAAGTAATGTAAACTCTACGACAGAGTCAGATACACCCACTACAGAGCCGGATACTTCATCCGCTCCGGCGTCAGATACTTCTACAGATAAAAAAGCTACGGTGGTCGAGGATGCTGGCTCTTCAACGGAACGGGCCGATCGTGACCATCGACAAGCCTACGGGACAGCTAAGACCGAAAATTTACGCGATTCGGGCCTCTGGCGCGTTCTGCTGCCTGCGGTCGTGATTATCTGTTGCGTCGCG
This sequence comes from Dictyobacter sp. Z7_2, assembly GCF_057551105.1. Classification (NCBI taxonomy): domain Bacteria; kingdom Bacillati; phylum Chloroflexota; class Ktedonobacteria; order Ktedonobacterales; family Dictyobacteraceae; genus Dictyobacter; species Dictyobacter sp. Z7_2. Next base: position 3,809,684 of record NZ_BAAJPE010000002.1, on the reverse strand, counting down.
CTCTTTGTTATCCCCCTGGTTATCCTGATACCACTGCTATACAACTCTATTTCAGCCCTCAAAACCGGGCAGGGACAGGAATCACAATTAATCTGGGTCTGGATCACGATGATCGTTGTCGAATTGGGTATCTTCGCTGTGATTGCACGTGGCATCCTAAAAACGTTCTTGACGCAAGCCGGAAATTATCGAGTTGCACGCTAGCAGAGAGAGCAGCCAGCAAGCACAGATTTTCGACAAGCAGCCTGCATACTGACCTGTTTGCATCCACAGCAAGGTGTAAACAGGTCGATCAAACTTCCCCTGAAGTCCTCCTCATCATAAGGCAGAAGTCCCTCCACCAGAGCCAGACATAGCCAGATTCTGCTACTATCAAACGATCTCCAAAATGTGGCATGAAAATGGCTTGACAATTATCCAGTTGCCAAGTAAACTCACTAGCAGTTAGTAGGTGTTTTGTACTATTAGCGGATAAATGGCAATCGCTTCATGAAACAGATTTCGGAGGTACGTCCTATGCAAGATATACAGATACTCGCATTTTATTATGGGCGGGGACATGGGACACAACCGAGCAGCATCATTACAGCATAAGCGACAGGCACATGATGCCAAGCACAGCTGGAGCCAGGATCAGTCCTGGCTTATCTACCAACCTCGCAGATCCCCCACCGCGTCACAATATTCCTCATCTCAACTAAAGCTACTTTTCTCAAAGAGAGAAAGTAGTGCATTGTACGTGATTGTTACACTTTACAAGATTGTTGTATGTAGACAATGGCCAGATCATTATTCTATCAGTAAAGTAGGAAAAACAACACTTGCTTAATCTATTATTTGTGCATGCTAGCTATGGGCGCATTCCCGCCTCCGCAGGGAGGGGGTGATAGCATGAGAGGAAAATTACGCGACAAAAGCTCCATTAACAGACGCGACACATTACGTCGTCCTGATGGAGAACAGCGTCAACCATACAAACGCGATGCACGCGGAACACAATGGATCGGTCAGCAACTAGAGGATGATGACGACGAGTATGATTTTGAGGAAGAGTTAGCACTCGACGAAGATGAGGAGATAGAAAGCGATCCAGTTCCCCAGAAAGAAGCGCAAAAAAAGTAGCGACTTTCACGATCAGAATTCCTCAAATTCTATCCCACGCATACAGCGTTGATGGATGGTTGAGTCTGGCCGCTTGTACGTGCCAGACTCAACCATCCAGATTAATCCCCTTCAATCGACGACATCTCCACCGGAAAGATCTCACGAGCAAGACAGACCAACAACATCTCCTCACGACCCGGAATGACGATGCTGTTCAATGAGTTTGAGGAAGCAATGTCAGTAACGTACCGGGAAGGACATATTCATACTCATCACCAAGCTGTTGCATCACCTCCTGGACCATCGTGGGAGTCATCTGCCAGGCAATTAAGTAGGCATTCAAAAAGAGTGGACGACGACGATACAACAGTGTCGCCAGTTTGATCAATCTGACAGTCTGGGCAACCGTGCTGGTGAAGCCAAGATTATTATAAATGGGTAGCTGCCCAATATGCTTCCAATGAGCCGGTAACCCTGTAAAACCAGATCCATTCAGCATACTCTGGACACCGTAGTCGGCAAGCACCTGTGCAAACTGCTGCTGAACATGACGCTTCGTCAGACGCATCCCATGCCAGCTAAAAGCGGCTAACACAGGAAGTCCGGTCGCATACACAGTATCCACATCCAGGATATTGAGCGAAGTCATCCCCAACGATTGCATCATTGCGCCCATCTGATGTAAAAACGGCTCCAATTGTGCCCGCGGCCAGCGCGAGGGATACATATACCCCATACCACTTGGTCCCGCAATAAACTCATCGTTGGCACTGGCGGTGCGAGCGTAATACGCCGCCATGGCAGGAGCCGCCTGGACCAAAAGTGGCGACAGCGTCCAGCCGATGGGGACCGCGCCTCGTGCGGGATCATGCCAGAGCGAGCGCATACGATACTGGCAATATTGAAGGTTATCTCCATCGCTCATCGTAAACGAGATGTAGACTTTCTCCTGGACAGCAGGCAACTCTAGCTTTTTAAGCGGCCGTGGCAAGGACTGAGCAGCATGAGGTAATGCGGTCCACACCTCAAGATTCAAGGCGTAGTCAGAAGCAAGCACAGTCATCCCAACTTCAGAGGCCAGCGAGACACCGCTTTGCTCATGGATAACCCATCCCATATGCACAGCACCTGCTGAGTAGCTTGCCAGGATCTGTCGCAGCAAAGCTCGCTCAGAGAGTAGATGAGCTGAGAGTTCAGGACGATACTGATGCGAGTCCAGCCAGTAGACAAAAGCTCGTGTGGCCACCAGAAACGAGCGCAGGCCGCAGAACGCCTCGGGATTTAAGCCGGCGATAATTCGCGATGATGACTTGGTTAGCAGGTGCTGCTGCGCCCAGCGATATATTTCCAGGCGATTACGCCATGGATACTTACGTAGGTCGTCGAGCACGGTTAGCTGATAAGTTGCACCAAGATCCTCAGCTTGAGTGGGAGAGACAATCATACAATCCAGCTGTCCCGCCAGCGTAGTAGCCACATTGATGGTATCAGGCAAGTTCGGATTATAAATAATCATCCCCTGAACAACCGAGCGATACGCTAAGAGCATCGCATGTAGAGCAGCTAATCCCGTGGCGGGAGAAATGGTCTGAGGCAGATGGCTAAAAGCTTGCTGTAACCAGAAGAGATCATCAGCGTTTGTCAGCAGATAGATCCGGGGCTGAGGACGATTCACCAACCCGGCAACAATAGTGGCAGTGAGCTGATCCGCACGTGAAGCACCACGCAGATCATAGACCTCCAGCTGAGCGACAGGCTGAAAGGCAGGGATAATTCGTCCAGCGGACCAATCTAGATTGGCAACTTCGCTACGCATACAGGTTCCTCTTTCTTATCCAACAGTCGACGCTACTTCATAAAAAGACATGCTTGACCTTCCCCAAAAAGCAGAGTATGCTTGCATATACAAGCATAAAAAGAGCTGCACCGAGAGCATTCCATCATTAAAAGCCTCCTGTCTTTGTAGATGTTTTCTGAATACTCATAGTCGAGTTCACCCAGAAAGGACGCATGGCATGTCAAAAAAGATGTTTGCACCAGAGTTGTTCCGTCCCCCACTGGATATTCCAGAAGTTCCATACGATCACCTCCTGCGCATAGCTGCCGCCCAGAATCCTGAACAGGTAGCAATCATCTACCATGATCTCTCCCTCACCTACCGAGAAGTGGTCTCAATGGTCAACAGCATTGCCAATGGCTTGCACGACCTGGGACTACGTAAAGGAGATCATCTTAACCTGTTTCTAGCCAATCGGCCAGAATACATTATCACATTTATCGCCGCCGCCACCCTTGGCATCGTTGTCAGCCCGATGAATCCTTCGTACAAAGAGCGCGAAGTCGCCTATCAGCTTGAGAACTCAGAAGCGCAAGCGATTCTCGTACAGCAAGAACTCGTCCCTGTACTTAATCTTGCACTGGCGCAAGGTAAATTCCCTCTACTGAAGCACATCATCGTCACGGGTGAAAGTGCGCCGGAGACATTGCCCAATGCGCTGGCCTTTGGAACGTTGCTACGCCGCTCATCACCGCGCAAACCGCCGCATGTTGAGGTCACAAGTGACGATCTCCTGGCCTTACCGTACTCCTCTGGCACCACCGGACTTCCTAAAGGGACGATGTTAACCCACCGCAATCTTGTCAGCAACAATCTGCAATTCTGCAACTCAATGGGCATCAATCGTACCGATATATCACTCCTCTTCCTTCCTTTTTATCATATCTACGGCGTGATGTTGACAGGAAGCATGCTCGCTTGCGGTGGCACACAGGTCATCATGGAACGCTTCGACCTGCTTCAATCGCTAGAACTGTGTGAAAAGCATCGCGTCACCATGTATTTTGCCGTCCCACCAATCATACTGGGTCTGGCAAATGCCCCCGTCGATCTAAGCAAATTGAACTCGGTGAACTATATCTTTTCCGGAGCCGCGCCCTTATCAATTGATCCCGCACGCAGACTACAAGAAAAGATTCGCGCTACCGTCATCCAGGGATACGGCTTGACGGAAGCCTCTCCCCTGACGCATTCACATGCACGAGATGCGAAGCTGGTACGCATGGGAAGCGTTGGTTTTCCAACTCATAATACGGAACAGAAGATTGTGGATATCGAGACTGGCACACGCGAACTCCCTCCAGGAGAACGGGGCGAGTTATTGATCCGTGGCCCTCAGATCATGCAGGGCTACTGGCATGCTCCCGAGGAGACCGCTCTCGCACTGCGAGATGGCTGGCTCCATACCGGAGATGTAGCTTATGTCGATGATGATGGCTATACCTATGTCGTGGATCGTAAAAAGGAGATGATTAAATATCACGGCTTTGGCGTAGCCCCGGCTGAAATCGAAGCGCTCCTCCTCGAACATCCACACATCATCGAGGCAGCCGTCATCGGCGTGCCCGATGATGAGGCCGGTCAACTGATTAAAGGGATCGTGATCATCAAACCAGGCGTTACGCTGACAACTGAGGATGTACTCTCCTTTGCCAATGGAAAACTCGCTGGTTATAAGCGCATACATTTCATCGAATTTACCGATGCTATTCCCAAAACAGCTTCCGGCAAAATTCTACGCCGCGAACTCCAGGAACGCGAGAAAACACGTCAAAAACAATAAGTAGCGTCGTGCCCTCGGGCACGATGTCCCATTCGACGTACGAGACAACCCGATCTTGGCACGCAACGCTGGCCTGCCTGATCGTACGTCGAATGGCAACAAACCTACCTGATCGCCATGCCGCAAAGAAGATGCACGATTGCCCCAACAGATGCACCTGTCATCATACCCCACTCCTTCTTCCCTGCCGCAATGACGACATCCACGATTTGAATCACTGCAGCAGTAAAGAGAACCCATGCAACCGCTGGCCCACCAGGCCAAAATGGCAGGATTCCGGCTGCAAGCCCGAACGGAATGGAGCGTGCAGCGTACATACGCACATAGAAGATCTCACCACTACTGACAACGTGGCTTGAGCCAGAAAAAGAGGCTGGTCGGAGAAGAGCAATCACTGCCGCCCCCGCTGAAGCGAAGGAAGCCAGAAGATTTAGGGAAAGAAGGAAAATATATAACATTGTGAATACCTTTCTCGGTAGCATAAACGCTTGCGTACGTCGAGTGGGACATCCGTGCGCAAGCGTTTCGTACGTCGAGTGGGACATCGTGCCCGAGGGCACGACGCTACAGGAGGCCGCCGACGAAAAGTCCACGCGACATGATCTCTCCGGCCAGCGTGCAGACGACGACCAGGTAGAGCATGCCTGTTGCCGATTGGAAGGAGCGGTCACGGATTAATTTCCAGGCCAAGGCTCCTAAGATTAAAGGCATCACAAAGCCGACCAGGATACGAATCCAGCTGATCGCACCCGAGCTCAGGGGTGTGACCACGGTTGCATCGGCTGGCTTGACTCCACCAGTAGAGGCTGGAGTAGTCTGGGCAGTAATCACTGGTATACTAGATGTGTTTGTATGGTTGGCATCGGTCGAAGCTGATCCGCCAACAAGAAAAAAGAGCACCTGGGCCACAATGGCTACCAGGACCAGGGTGGTTGAGAATTGTAATGGCCTCCCTGAGAGCGCAGGAGTCACCAGATACCAGTGACCAAGCCACATGGCAGTCAGGACACCACCCAGGGCAAATGCGGCGGCAAAAAAGCCTGCAACGGTGAAAAAGCCACCAAGGGTGCCAGCCGATAACGGTCGATAGATCATCGCCATCACAAATAAGGTAATCAGTCCTGCCACGACGGTTGCCACACCGCTCAAGAGCCGCAGATTGCGAATCGTCTTATTGGGTGGTCGCACTGCTTCTGGCTCCGTCTTCGCCACATCCGAGAGATCCTCAGACATCGCAGTTTCCTCATAAACAACGGCGGCAATCGCATCAGCATCTGATGGAAGATCTTCGCCCTCTGCGCCAACCACTTCATTTGCCGCCTCGGGCACGTTTTGGACACCTGCCGAGCGGTCGATGAGCAGAAAAAAGCTGTATGGAATCAGCAATAGAAAAAAGAGCAGGAGTGGTAACGATTGGTATCCAGTCCAGGCTTTATCGAGCTGGGGATAGGTGTTCAATAGTTCTGGTGTCGAAAAACCTTGCTGGAACCAGTAGGTTAGACCCGCCAGTACAAGATAGATAAGTGCGTACGAGACCAGAAAACCACGCTTCACCTCGTTACGCCAATCTAGAAAAACAAGCACGCTGACTGCGCCAATTGAGACCTCGGCCATGACTATAAAAAGAACTAACGGTAACGTCTGTAGCATGATATCCTTTTATCCTTATGAATGCGATCAATCAGTGTCTGGAGCATGAAATCTTCCAGCACCGTTAAGATTATAACGCTGTTCCATGCTCTCGACAACTGCTAAACGCTTTCACCGATATGCTCGATGACGCCATTTACAGATCCTGGAGCTTGCGCGTGAAATCCTCGCAGAAGGCAGTCACAACCGCAGGAGCAAGCGCATCAGCCTCGTCAACCGCCAGCAACGCGAAAACACGCGGCCCTTTGAGCTCGGCAGGCAGATCAACAGAGCGTGGCACGACATGAATGTGGACATGGTGAAATCCCTCGCCCTCGGCGAAACACATCATGTACTCCTTCTGGATAGAGCTATCGGTGTGCATCACCTGGACAAGCTTATATTCCAGCTCCGCCAGCTCTAAAAATTCCTCTCTGCTCAGCTCATGGAGAGCTTCAATGTGGCGTTTGGGAAGAATAACCAGCCAACCAGGCTGCGTCGTGGGATAGGCATGATCGACGAGCCAATGCTCCGTCTGATAGATATAGGGGCCAGGTGAGATGCGTCGCTCACCACTCAGGCTCAAGCACGTCAGACATTCCATCAATGATCCTCATTTCTGTGACACTATAACTATAGAAGCCGGCATATGAGTATAGCACATGAAACGTCGATAAAATCGGTCCTGCCGACAAATGCATTCAGGCTTATATTGACAGGCACTCGAAATTCATCTAGACTAAGAAGGTATGTCCAGATAAAGAATCTTTCAACGTTTCCAGAGATCAACTATTGAGAGAGAAAGCATGCCAACTTGCCCGAATCCCCGTTGCCAATCTGTCTATACGGCCGGAACGACCCAATGTACCAATCCCCGTTGTCGCTGTTTGCTGCCGGAGGCGATTGTAGCGGGACGCTACCGCGTTGAGACGCTGATCGGTATTGGCGGTATGGGAGCTGTCTACCGGGCCAGCGATACCTTCGAAGGCGAGCAGGTGGCACTGAAAATATTGAGCGTCGCTTCCAGCGCGATGGATCTGGAGACGGCGAGCGAGCGTTTCCGTCGCGAGGCTCGCTATGCGCATCAATTGCGTCATCCCAACATTGTCTCGGTCCTCAACTTCGGACAGGATGGGCCACTCCTCTACATTACGATGCCGTTGATCACAGGAGGGACACTCAAAGCGTTACTCAAGGGAGAACGTCCATTGCCTACCGAGCTGGCACAACGCTATCTCAATGAGCTGGCGCAGGCGATCGACGTGATTCATGCACATCCACAACAGATTATTCATCGTGACCTCAAGCCTTCCAATCTCTTGATCCATCAGGACGACCAGCGCCTGGTTGTAACCGATTTTGGGATCGCTCGCGCCATGCAGCAGGAGAAAGCTTTAACGCAGCAGGGTTGGTCGCTGGGCACAGAGCATTATACCGCTCCCGAGCAGGAACATGGGAAGGCCGAACCGGCCAGCGATATCTATGCGATGGGCGTCGTCTGCTATCAGATGTTCACCGGATTGCTCCCTTTTCAAGCAGTGATCAAAAACCATGCTACCGAACTACCAAGTCCAAGCACATTGAATAGCGCACTCCCCATCGCCATCGATCGCGTCATACTACAAGCGATTGAGATCGATCCTGGGAAGCGCTATCACTCCGGCAAGGAGTTCGCCGATGCGCTGAATATGGCTCTATCCGGACACGATTTCTGGTCCGAGCCTACGATCATCGATGGCGCAATGGCGACGTTAATGGCCAACTCGCAAGAGAATATCCTGGTTCGCATGATCATTCCAGAAAATCCATGTGGACAATGTGGTCACGAAAACCGTCTCGCGTCGCGCTTCTGCCGCTACTGCGGACATAGCCTGAGCGATACATCGCCGCTGGTTCATGATGCCTGTCAGGTTGGCTATCTCAGCGAGAGTGGCAACGCCTCGCAACAGAACGAAGATATGCTCCTGATTGTGCAGGGATTATGCAGCAATCTCGCGCCTCCACCACGTCCATTCGGACTCTTTGCCGTCGCCGACGGCCTACACGTGCGGCCAGGACAACCCGCAAAAAGTCATGAGGCCAGCCGGCTCGTAATTGAGACAATCGCCGATATCTTGCTGCCACTACTGACCACACCGCCAATCACACCATCGCAGCAGAATCATAATACTGCCAGTCGGCCCACGACACCATCAGGTACGCAGCATCGTCCTCAGATCCCGCCCAACGCGCTACTAGAGCAGTGGATACGCGACGCCTCCAGACAGGCTAATCAGGTGATCTATCATTGTAACGCCGACTATGATGCCACAATGGCCAGCACGCTCACACTCGCTCTGCTCTATAAACGCCGGCTCTTTGTCGCCAGTGTCGGAGATAGTCGCGCCTATCACTACAATGCAAAGAAAGAGCTCCACTGCCTCACCAAAGATCACACGCTGGCCGCCAATCTGGTCGAAGCCAATCTGCTACAGCCTCACGAGGTCGCGCAGAGCCCCAAACGCTACGAGCTCTATCGCTATCTGGGACAACACTATACCGTCTCAACCGATCTGCTGCAATGCGATCTGGAGCCCAATGATCTGATCATTCTCTGCACCAACGGACTCTGGCATATGCTCTCTGACGCACAGATCAAAGCGATCCTCGATCAAGAAGATGATCCTCAGAAGCTGTCCTATATGCTGGTAGAAGCCGCGAATAGCGCTGGCGGCCAACGTAACGTCAGCGCCATCGCCATTCGCGTCCAGTAAAGGAAGATAAAGATCAATGAATAGGCAAAGAAAAGAGCAAAATACCAGCAATCAATAACCCAATCCACACCCATTGCGAGAGTGGCAAACGTTCACGATAGACGATAACGCCAGCCAATGCAGGCAGCAACGTATAGGTGGAAGAGAGGGCAGCAATCACGCTTGTAGCACTCCTTCCCGTCCCCAAATCGTACCAGGCCATCCCGATCGTATCGAGCACTCCAATCATAGCAATCACGCCCAACTGCTTCACATTGATCTTATTCGAGACACGTCTTGCCGTGGACGAAGTAAAGATCAGCAAAATAATCACAGAGCAGAGGCGCGACCAGAAAATCGGCTGGAGTGGTCCAAAGTGTTCGGTTGCGACACTGATACCGAAAAACTCCAGCCCAAAGCAGAACATTGAGATAAAACCGAAGAGCAGACCTTTATATTGATAACTATAGATATTGCGCGTATGCATAAATAAATCAACCGGATGTAAAAAATGAACGCGCTTCTTGTTCTGAAGCAAACCGAACAACATGCGAAAGCCCTTCGAACAAGAAAGTATAAGGCTTAAAGCGATGAGAGAGAGTGCCAGATATTGAAGCGGAAAAAGAGTTTCGTGGAAGATAAATAGTGCGAGAAGAGCAGTGACCAATCCATAGGAAGCAGAGATGGGAGAAACGACAGCGATGGGGCCAAGTTCTAAACCTTTATATAGACTCAAATTGGCTCCGGTATTGACAATCCCAAGTAAGACACCGACCATAAGCAAAGATAAAAAGTCTAGTAGGGTAAAACCATTGAGAAAATCCTGGAGAAGATAAAGTAAAAGAATGCCGGCTGAAATAGCTTGTGCTAATACTAAAGATCGAATAACACCAGTATTACGAGAAGTTGAAGCGATTAGTATATCGAGCACACCAAAAGTAAGACTGGCCGTCAGGCCAAACACAATACCAGATAAAATCATTCTGTACGACTGAAACGCTCAGGTAACCTCTACACTGAGAGAAAGAGCCGCTCTCCTTTGCTACAGTTTAATGCGACAACCTAAAAATGCGCACACCTAAATCCTATCTCAAAAGAGAGCAAACGATGTTTCTCTCATACATATAGTGCAGATAACGTCTGAAAAAGAGGTAGATGCGCACTTGTTCTGCTTTTTCCGGACACTCTTACCATATGTTTGGTGACATATCACCAATGCAATACTTAGCTTATGGCACCGCTATTCTTCGTTTGGGAGCATATTCCGTAAGCCGGTTGAACGTGGTATTCTAGGAGATAATGGTTGACTATTTTTCTTGGTCACATCAGTGATAGTTGTTTTGAAGGCATCATTATTATCAGGTTTCTCATCATTTTTTGACAAGACAGTGATCAGGCGATTAACCTCAGGCAGATCATCATACATATCCGCAAAGAGGATCGGAGCCCTTCTTTCAATAATGCCAGTTAATTGGTCAAGCGCACTTATGAGACGCTGAGTACGCTGGAGATCCTGGCCAACACGTGTCCAACGTTCTGCCATCAGATTAACGCTGGCCGCCAGAGGCCAGAGAATGCCGCGTGTAAGAGTGGCACGTGCACGGAAATTTCCATTTGACAGGCTCGCATGCACTCCCTTGATATGATCAATGCCTCGTTCTAATTCAGCATTTTGTTGCGCCATCTGCTCTGATTGAATAGCCATTTGCTTATTTGCCTGCTGCAAACGACTCAAAGCATCCATCTGGCTCCTCAACAACAAAGAATTTTCCCACATGGTAAAGATCTGACGCGCAATAATCAAAAAGACAACGCTCAGCGTGGCAACCACAAGCACGAAACGTATGGCTCGTTGACCGGCATCAAGGCTTAGTACATTGGCAGCCAGAGTCATAAAGAGAGCCAGTACAAGCACATAGGGCAGAAATTGTAAAGGATTGAGCGTATATGTGTCAGCCTGTTCGCCGACGACAACGCTCAGACGCTTCGAAGGAGCTGGCGGATAACGACGTAAATGCGCCGCAATGGCAATCGTTAGCATGCCTACAGGCCAACCAAGATCAATCCACGTCGCTTCAACATACGTGCCGGCATTCTGCTGAATATTAAAAATAAAATCAGATGTAACAAAAAAGCACAACCCAAGGCCAATCGCAAATAAGCTAAGACGCCTTGCCCAGGCTTGAGGAGCATTGGCTTCCTGTCCACGCAGGAGTAAAAAAATAATACAGCTCAAAAGTGCTGTATCACTCAGTGGATAATAGAGACCAAGGAACTTTCCTAAATTAGGTTCGGTTGGTGCTTGAGCCAGATTCCCTAATAAAAGATACCAGGCAATGGCCAGGATGGAGCCCATAGTAATCAAGCAATCCATGATCAGCACGAAGCGCCGTCCTCGCAAGTTCGCCGTTGGCAGTAGCAGTAACCCAACAAAAACGAATAAGGGAAAAAAGCTATAACCGATATCAGCATATGAAGGAAAAGGAGATTTATCAATTGAAATATAGTGACGCCAGATAGCATCACCAATTCCCCATGCAAGCATACCAAGGCCAATGAACCTCCATGCCATGCGCTCATTACTTCCTAATGGCTCAGCCTTAGATCCAAAAACAAACTCTGCTGCATCAGTATGAAAGAGAACGAGGCAACCACCAACAAGCGCTCCAACGACGGGAGCAAATTGTCCAATATGTAAGGCAGTCGTACCACCAAGGTGGAAAGTGACAATAATGACTACTATCAATGAGATTCCAACTACCGTAGTAATAAAGACTTTGGATAGTGTGGACATAATCCCTCCAAATTAAAGCAATATAGACAAAGCTAGCAAAATAAAATAAGATGTGAAAATAAGCCATTCATACAGCACGACTGCCTCTCTAAAAAGAATGGCGTTAATTAGTTTTGTGGATAGTAATTTTACTACAAATTCTTTATAGCCAAACCATTCCTATTTTATAGCATAAGCCAAGGTCCTTTGGCAAAATAGTATGATAGCAAAAAATGGCTATTCAGAGGAAAGAGTTCTTTGGCGCAGCTCAAAGCGATCCTCGATTAATGAGATGGCCTCAGAAGCTGGCCTATATGCTGGTAGAAGCCGCGAATAGCGCTGGCGCTGACGTTACGTTGGCTGCCAGCGCTATTCGCGGCCAATAAGAGATTTTTCAGTACCGCCTGACTAAAAAGTGACAGGCAATGACGTAAGACCGCGCAAGATAGGCGTGCGCGTCCAGGTCAACTGATCAGGATCGATTGCCAGACTGATAGCGGGTAAGCGACGCAGCAATGTCTCAAAGGCAATCTGTCCCTCAAGGCGTGCTAACGGGGCTCCCAGACAAAAGTGAATCCCTTTTCCGAAGGCGAGGTGTTGATTTTCCTGACGCGTGATGTCCAGCACCTCTGGATCAGTAAAATGCTGCGCGTCAGTATTGGCGGCGATTAAGGAGACAAACATCATGTCACCTTTTTTGATCAGCTGATCGTGTATGATGATATCCTCGCTCGCCCAACGCGGCGAGGCCAGACTTACCGGTGCAGTATAGCGCAGCAATTCTTCAATCGCGGACGCGACCAAAGATGGATCTTTTTGCAGCAGGTGCAGCTGCTCAGGATGTTCCAGAAGCGCCAGCATGCCGTTGCCGATCAAATTGACAGTCGTCTCATGACCAGCAACGATCAACAAGAAAATGGTTGATGTGAGCTCCCGCTCGCTCAGCCGATCGCCGTCCTCCTCGGCACGCACCAATCCACTTGTCACATCATTGCCGGGATGCTTGCGCTTCTCCGCCAATAACGTTTGAATGTAGCGCGGAAAGGCTTTGACGGTATCTGAATCAGGATGATCAAGCATCGTTAACAGCGCCTGCGTCCAGACACGAAATTGTGGACGGTCCTCGACAGGTATGCCCAGCAGTTCCGAGATGACTGTAATGGGCAGCGGAAAGGCAAAATCGTTGATCAGATCCATCTTTCCCTTATCCTGGATAGCATCTAACAGGTCATCGGTGATCTGCTGGATACGCGGACGCAGTTGCTCGATCATGCGCGGCGAAAACGCTTTTGAGACGAGACTGCGTAGCCGACCATGATCGGGCGGATCAACCATCAGCATATCGCGCCTCCATTGAAAAAGATCTCCGTCCACTGACGAACCACCTAAGACAATTGGCTTTCCACCAGTCAGAGCCGGAACCTTCAATGGGTCTTTGATAAAACGTGGATCTTTGAGGATCGCCAGTACGTCATCATAACCGGTCACGATCCAGGCAGGCCCGGCACCATTAAAGTCTGCCAGATAGCCAAAGGGACCTTGCTCACGCATATGCGCATAATATGTAGCCGGGTCGCGCTTAACTTCTTGCGAGATTAAATCTTTGAGGGTAATCTGTACCATTGTGTTTAACTTCCTTTCGTGTCTATGGTACGTGTCCTACAGATAGCTTACGGCAATAGATGAAGTTTGTCCTACCTCGAAAGAAGTATTGGAGGGAGTGTTTGTACTTTCTTTACAGGAGGTGGAGGTCGCGAGCACGCACAACAGCCTGAGTACGATTGGTAGCGGTGAGTTTGGCAAGAATGTGCTTGACGTGCAGTTTAACGGTATGAATACTAATCACCAGCTGATCGGCAATCTGCTGATTAGAACGTCCGGTGGCAAGAAGGAGCAAAATTTCTTGCTCTCTCTCACTTAGCGGATCAATGAGTGAGCGTTGAGGCGCCTGCTGCGCTAAAAGAGGCTGTGCAGGTTGGATAGGAGGAAAGTTGGTGAGTAATGTTTGCAGGTAGCTCGCCGAAGCAGACGTGTAGGCTGCGACTTGAACCAGCAGATGAGACATCGGCTCACCTTCATCGAGAAAAAGGCGAATATACCCCTCAGCTTCGGCCAGATCCAGAGCTTGTCCCAATCTGGATAAGGCTTGCCTGGTTTTTCCCTGCACCTGTAGCGCCAGCGCAGTCAGCATCAGAAGTTCTATCAGCCAGCCGTTGTATTCCATCCTGGAGATGACCTGACGTAAATGTTCCAACAAGTTCAGCGCCTCTTTCACAGGTGCACTGGTCCTCTGAAGGCGTCCTTGAGCGATCAAAATACGTACGCGTGTCACATCGTCAAAATAGCTTCTACTCTCCAATGGCTTCTCATAAGTATGCCTCGTCCATGACTCACTCCAATGCAGAGCCTCTTCCATCTGACCACAGATCAGCGCCAGGCGCACCTGAAGTGTATTCATATACGCCTCTTCGGCAAAGTCATCGAGGATATAACTTCCACTATTCCTCACCACAAACTGGCTGATGTGCCCCAAAGAGAGCATCACATTGTGCAACTCAATCTTCGTGACCGCTAGCTTGCTCTCGCGTTGCTGCTTCTGAAGCAGTTGCATGGCAGCCTCGTGATGACCTTGTGCCAGAGCAATACGCGTCTGTATCCATAGATGCAGCCGGGGAAATACAACAAGTCCAACTTTTTGAGCCGTCTCCAGTGCCTGCTGCATAGCCAATGCAGCTTCAGGTAAGCGATTCCATTCATACAACAGCGTGGCGTAATTCATCTGGATGGCAGCCAGGGGGGCTGATGGAGACTCTCTACCCGATCCAAGCGCCTGAAAAATACGCTCATAGAGAGATCCGATCTTACGCAATTTTCCTTGCGCCTCATAGAATTCCGCCAGACTCCGCGCCACCACCATGTTCATGGGATGATAGGTTTCGGCAAGCTTTGGCACGCTGGCTTCGAGGAGCAGGCGTTCGGAAGTGATGAGATCTCCACTGAGGCGATAGGTAAGGCTCAGGAATATACTCCTCTGCAAGGAAATGATATGACTCAAAGAGGTCTCGCGCTCTGGCAAGGAACGCGAGACTTCCTGGAGCAGAGCAATAGTGCCAGAGAAGTCATGGCGCAAAAAGGTGGTAGCAGCATGCAGCAAGGTAAGTTCACTCCGCAGTTCCGCCCAATCTGCCATTGTAGCTTGAGGTTGCCTCTGAATATGCTGCTCCATCTCCTCGATAATTTCCTCGATACTTTCGAGCGAACGCCTGCGAATGATACTGATCCAGATCGACAGGATACAGAGTTGAGGAGATGTCGCAATTAACGCCGATGGAAGACGATCAAGCCATTGACTCAAGCGCGCTAACTTTCCTTGCTCGATCAAAAAAGGGAAAAGCTCCACAAGCAGTTCCATGGTAAGCGATTGATCTCCCGCCAGGAGAGCATACTCACAGGCTTCCTCAAGGTAGTGATGTTCTCGATACCAGATACTGGCACGATGATACAATTCAGGGATCAACGCCTGCTCTAGCGCCTCAAGATGCACATGCAACGCTTCAGAAAAGAGCGCATGATAGCTAAACCAGCTCCCTGTATCATCAAGAGCCTGCACGAATAGATTAGCACGTAGCAGTTCTTTGAGATGCGCCTCGCCTCCAGGCTGACCGGTCACAGCATCACACAGAGAGCCGCATAGACGCTCTAGAAAGCAGGTTCGCAATAAAAAACGCTGGATGTCTGGGGTCTGTTGCGTCAAGATCTCTTCACCGACATAATCGACCAGAAAGCGATGATTACCTCGGAAGGTGCGCAGGAATTCGAGTGGATCAGGTTGCAGGCGCAACGCGAGCATCAATAACTGGACCCCAGCAATCCAGCCCTGAGTACGCTGCTCCAGCAACTGGGTCGTCTCGGGCGAGAGAGCAAGTCCCATCGCGTGTCCAAACGCCTCCACCTCATCCACAGCGAAACGCAGTTCGGCGGAGCGCAGCTCGCTCAACTGGCCGGAGGCACGCAGACGAGCCAGCGGCAGCGTCGGCTCAATACGTGTCCCAAGCATCAAATGCAAGCGTGTCGGCAGGTGATCAAGCAGAAACTGGAGCATAGTATGGATCATGGGAGCGTCTAGCAGGTGATAATCATCTATAATCATCACCACATCCTGCTGGAGCCGGTCCGCAAGGCGATTCAGCACGCTGGTCAGGGCATATACATAATCATCTCTCTGTTCTAGAGCCTGGATAGATGTAGTAGGATCACTATCTCCATCGAAGCGGGCCAGAGCAGTTATCAGGTAAGAAAGAAAGCGCATCGGATCGTTATCGGCTGCTTCAAGCGAGATCCAGACCAGCGGACAGGTAGCTGTCACGGCCCACTCCGCCAATAGGGTAGTCTTACCTGATCCAGCAGGCGCACAGACCATCGTAAGGGCTCGCTGGACACTTTGCTCCAACAACGCAACGACACGCAGACGCGGAATATGTTGCGCGGAAAGGCGGGGAAGCTGAAATTTTGTGTTCAAGACGGGCGCAAGAGATCTTTCAGCCGCAGGAGTCGATGATACGGGATGCTTCTGTGCAAAATGATCAGATGCACGATGATTGGGCAACTCCAGTTGAGAAGCTGCCGCATACAAGCGCTCAAGGTTCAGGCGCGAGGAGACGCCCAGGTAAAAGCGATGCAGACGTCCATGCTGTTGACGATAAGCTCGCCAGTACCATCCACCTCGATGATTACTGGCTCGCTCTTTGTGCGCCGTAAACGTCCCATCAGCGCTCTGAAAAGTAAACGATGTCGCAGTATCTAACCACTGGAACCAGGCGGGAGAACTAATCTCGATCGACACCTCTTGTCCATCTTGTTGATACGTTAATTTATCATGGGAGACAGTACCAGTATGGGCAGATAACAACTCCATAGAGTAACTTTCTTTGCAACCAAAATCTTGTCAGCCAGAATAGTACCAGGGCTTCCCGAACAGCAGATCATATCCACAAAGCGCGCTCAAAAGAGCTGCAAGTGGATATCATTAAGGCTTCCCGAACAAGTTATGAGAGTTGATCCTTTCCCACTCTATCTAACACACTAGAAACGCTCAACGGCGACTGGTTCTCACCACAAACCAGCTGCGTAACACTTCGGCCACGCTCCAGGCCTGAGCGAAGCATCCACCGACCGCAAAGGGCGGCTCGGGCTCAGCAACCTCGCTGAGCGTGCCCAGACAGGCGGCCCAAAGTTGCTGTACAAAGGGCTCCAGGACAGGCAGCAGAGCATCAGGATCATTATGCACCTGCAAGTGCACGTCGACATAGGGTCCAATGAACCACGGCCAGACGGTCCCTTGATGATAGGCGGCATAGCGCTGCTGCTGATTCCCATTGAAATGATTCTGATAGGCAGGATCAGCAGGATCAAGCGAGCGTAAACCAGCAGGGGTTAACAAGCTGTGCGTGACTTTTTCCAACATGCTCGCCGTTTGCGACTCGGTCAAGAGGTCCCGCGTGAGCGAGGCCGCAAGCAGTTGATTGGGACGCAGCGACGTATCATGCTGTCCCGCCACGCCATTGCAGTCAATCACATCGTAGAGATAGCCTCCCTCTGGATACCAATAGCGAGCAGCAAAATTCTGCCGCACCTGACCCCGTAGATGACCATATAAGGCTGCATCGGTAGAGATGCGGACAGCCCAGGTCTCCATTGCCGCCAGGGCGTAATACCAGAGCGCATTGATCTCAACAGGCTTGCCACGGCGTGGCATGACCATCCAGGTGAGCGCCACATCGGGAGCCCCGACCTGCAATAAACCATCAGATGGGTCCATGCGGATGCCATAATCGGTCCCCGTGACATGCCATTGAATGATCTCGTACATGGTCGGAAAAAGCTCTTTGATCAGCGACCAATCGCCGCTTCTCAGCACATAATAATCAAGAGCGCGAAACATCCAGAGCGTAGCATCGGCCGTATTGTAGGCCGGGTCCTGGCCATGATCGGGAAAGCGATTGGGAATCAATCCATTATGGACAAAAGAAGCAAAAGCTTTGAGTAATCCCCTGGCTTCGCCATAGCGTCCCGTGCATATGAGCAGACCGGGCAACGAGATCATACAGTCACGGCCCCAGTCGGTGAACCAGGGATATCCGGCAACGATCGTTTTTCGATCCGGCGTGAGGCGTAATGGGTCGTGATCCTTGAGAATAGGTCTGGCTTTTTTATTATCAGAGGCGCCAGGTGTATATTGGGTATAATCCGGGCGAGCCACGATGAATTGATCGGCGGCCATTACCAGCCGGGCCTGCATCGGGTCGGACTCTGCCAGATTCGTGACGGAGCGATCAGCTTCCATCAAAATCTGCTGCACCCGACGTTGATGACTCATCAGTGCGTGCGAAATGATCTCTTCATGACGACGACCACCATAGCCCCATGAGCACGTCGTCTTGTTTTCAGCCGTCATGACAAGAGTCTTACGCGTTCCAGGTACCAGTGCCAGACGAAATACACCTGGCACATACAGATCCTCTTGCGCGGGCAGCTCCCGTTCATGATCACGGCGATGCCACATATGCCAGTGCCACACGCCAGTAGGGGTAAAGGTATCGGAACGGTCAGCGATCAAATGATAAGCAGGCGTGTCTTCAGAGGCACGAATACGACAACGATGTGGCTGGCTCTCGACCAGAAAATGCCAATCAGCCCTACCGTCCGTCACATCGTGATAATCACGCGAAAGGCAATAAGGAATAACCTCCAGAGTCAGAGACGTTGGTGATGGCGTCGTGACGTCTGGAGTGTCCTGACCCTCCAGATCGTCTAAAACGCCATGCACAACATATTGAATATAGGTGGTATTTTGTCCGTATTCCATCCAGATGCGTTTCTCTAGTGTCAAATTTGCGCTCAGGCGATAAAAAAAGCAAGGAATATCTCCATCGATAAAAAAAGTCTCAAAATATGAATATCCAGATGGATCGATAGTTCCATCTGCGTATTCATTGACGCCAAGAGCTACTCTTTGTCCATTGGGAAGATAGGCAACTTCGTCTACCTTGGTAACCAGTACAGTACGCTCAACAGGAGGATGCAGTGCCGCAACTAATAAACCATGATAGCGACGCGTGGCCGCACCAACGAGAGAACCTGCAGCATATCCTCCTAATCCATTTGTTACCAGCCATTCGTGATCGAGGCCAAATTGGACATCATGGCAAAGTTCAGGCCCAACCTGAAGATTCCAGGGAGTCGCTTGCGTATGCAGAGGTACTAATGCACCTTGTTTCAGGACCATAATTATATCCTCTTGCCATTATTGCTGTAGACGACATCTTGCCTATGGTACACGTTTCAATGCGCATGGCTGTTGCACAAACACGCCTAAAAAACGATGAAACTTCTTTCTCCGAAAGACTTAGTAGAATCAATAATAGCATATATTCAGATCTAACATCATCTTTCCGGATCAAGATCAGCAATTATTTTTGCAAGCTCTGCTTTATACGCGTGAGTGCCTCACTAATACGCTCCGCGGGTTCAGTCATAGAGATACGCATATACCCCTCGCCACCAGCCCCAAAATTGGTCCCAGGCGTCAGGAAGACCCCTGTTTGATCGAAGAGCCAGGTAGTAAAATCGCGTGATGAATAGCCTTCAGGCACATGTGCCCAGACATAGAGGCCAGCGCGTGTCTTTTGTGCCGTCAGGCCCAGAGCGTTGCAGCCCTCCACGAGCAGGTCACGGCGCTGCTGGTAGATAGCATTACGCTCAGCCAGCCAGGATGGGGGAAGTTGCAGCGCTTCAATGGCTGCGTACTGAATCGGACGAAAAATACCACTATCGATATTGCTCTTCAGGCGTCCGACCGCGTCAACGAGGGCAGGATTTCCTACCAGCATCCCGATACGAAAGCCAGCCATATTGTACGTTTTGCTGAGCGAATGGAGTTCAACAGCGACGTCACGAGCCCCGGGAATCTGGAAAATGCTCATGGGGCGAAACTCGTCAAAGTAGACTTCCGCATAGGCCATATCGTGAATAATCACGATATCGTTGCGGCGAGCAAATTCGACGGCCCGCTCAAAAAATTCCTGATCCGCCCAGGCTGCGGTGGGATTGTTGGGATAGTTCAGCCAGAGCAATTTTGCTCGCTTGAGGATATCGGCCGGGATATTTTCCAGGTCGGGGAGATAATGATTGGCTTCGGTGATGGGCAATAAATAGGCTTCAGCCCCGGTTGTCGTGGTCCCCGAGACATAGACGGGATAATAGGGATCTGGCACTAAGGCAATATCTCCCGCGTTGAGGACCGATGTCGCTACATAAGCCAATCCTTCTTTCGATCCCAGCAGCGGTAAAATATCTTGCTCAGGAGTCAACTGCACCCCAAAACGCTGCTCAAACCAGGCGGCGATCGCCTCATGTAGCGCTCGCATACCACGATATTCGGGATAGCGATGATTGGCTGTGTCTTGTAACGATGTACATAAGCGCTCGATCACGGCAGCGGGCGCTGGAAGGTCTGGATCTCCCATCGAGAGCGAGATCACATCGACACCAGCTGCCACGCGATCGGCGATCTTTTTCTGCGCATTCGCAAAGTGATACGGCGGTAAGCTATTAATGAGATTGGACAATTGCACGGGTAGAACTCCTCACATCTAACGGGACTATGGCAGCAAGGAGATAACATATACCTTGCTGCTCTCCCCTATGTTATACCATAGGTTCTGATTCAAACCAGTTCTTACCCATTTTCATTTCCACCTCAATTGGCACGTCCAATTGTGTCACATGCTCCATTTTATCTTTAATCAAGCGTTTCACGCGCTCAAGTTCTTCAACGGGAACCTCAAATACCAACTCATCGTGCACCTGGAGAATCATACGCGTCTTCAGGCGCTGCTCTTTTAAGGCATGATGTAACTGGATCATCGCAATCTTAATCAAGTCGGCGTTGGTTCCCTGAATCGGCATGTTGATAGCCTCACGCTCCAGCGCCTGCCGCTCGGTATGCGAGAGCGCTTGCATATCAGGAAAGAAACGCTTGCGCCCAAAGAGCGTGTTGACATAACTCTGCGTACGCGCCTGTTGCAAGGTACGATCGACATATCCTTTGACGGTCGGGAAGATCTCATGATAGCGCTTGATGAACTCAGCCGAGTCAGCATTGCTCATACCAGTCACCTGCGCCAGACCATAAGCGGACTGACCATAGAGTGTCGCGTAGACCACGGTCTTTGCCAGACGACGCTGATCTTTGGTCACCTCCTCAACCGGCACGGAGAAGAGCGTTGAAGCTGTAATGGTATGGATATCCTCATCGTTGTTGAAGGCCTCAACCAGACGTGGCTCGTGCGTAATATGAGCCAGGATACGTAGCTCAAACTGCGAGTAGTCGGCCGAGAGCAGAACATAGCTGGGATCGGCGATGAAAGCACGACGGATCTGACGACCCAGGTCTGTGCGCACAGGGATGTTTTGCAGGTTGGGATTGCTTGAGGAGAGGCGTCCACTCGAAGCAATCGTCTGATTAAAGGATGTATAGACCCTTCCTGTATTCCCATCCATCAGAGTCAGCAAGCCATCGACATAGGTCGACTTCAGTTTGCTCAGTTGTCGATATTCCAGCAAGTAATCAACGACTTCATGCTTGCCACGCAGTCCTTCAATCACATCTGCATTGACGGAAAAGCCCGTTTTCGTCTTTTTACCTGTCGGCAGATGCAGTTCCACAAACAGGACATCGGCCAGCTGCTTGGTGGAGTTGATGTTGAAGTGATGTCCAACAGCGGCATAGATCGTCTCTTCGAGAATGTGTAGTTGCGTCTCAAGAGACTGACCAAATTCGCGCAAGAAGAGAGCATCCAGAGCGACACCATAGAGCTCCATCTGCATCAGAACATGGATCAGTGGCAGCTCGATACGTTGATACATGTCCATCAAGCCGTGCTGACGCAGCTCAGCCTGGATCGGTTCGACCAATCGCAGAGTCATATCGGCATCGGCACCCGCATAGTCGGCGGCCTTGCGGATGGGGACTTGAGCCATCGAGATCGTCTTGCTTCCCGTACCGATCAATTCGCTAATCGAGGTCATGATAATCCCAAGCCGTTGAAAGGCCTGATCCTTTAAGCCAACGCCACGTCGTCCCGGCTCAGCCAGATAGGCTCCCAGCATAGTATCAAAAGCCAATCCTTTAACATCAACGCCATAGCGCAGCAGCAACGCCAGATCATACTTGGCATTGTGCATATACTTGAGGACATTTTCATCCTCCAGCACCAGCTTCAGCTGCTCCATCACATAGGCGCAGGGCAACTGTGTCGTCGACTCCAGGCCCTCAAGGGTCCGCTGATGACCAACAGGGATGTAGTATGCTTCACCCTCAGCCATCGATAAAGAGATGCCGACCAGTTCAGCACGACGCGCATCCTCCGAAGTGGTCTCAGTATCGATAGCAAAGCTTCCAGCATCGGTCAGGCTTTTAATCAGGACGCGCAGAGCCTCTTCAGTATCAACGACCATAGTATTCGTCTGCTTCACCTGCTCGTTATCAATAAACAGGCCATCACGCACGCCCGGAAGACTCGGCAAGTGCAGGGTATGGACAATCTCTTCGTGCGGCACTTCTACCTCGAAGAGACTCATTTGGGCTGGCTGGTCCTGAAGCGCTACGGCGCTTGTGCTCGACTCATGCGAGGCCCCGATGCGCTCCACGCTAGCGTTCTGAATAGACAATGGATCTCTGACATCCAGCGGAACGACGGTCTCCTCGCCTGGAGGAAGAGGGGGTTCAAGAATCGGGACAACACCGATTGGAGGCAAATAAAGAGGATTCTCTCCCAACGCCAGTTCAGGCGTGCCATCCTCGCCGCTTTCATCATCTGAGTCTGAAGCTGAGCTGGAACCGGCAGCATCCGAAACAGTAATACCTAATTGGCGAAAGAGCGATAAGGTACGCTCAATCAGTGTCCGAAACTCCAATTGGCGGAAGAGTGTGATCACTTGCTTACCATCAACATGCGTCATACGACAGGATTCCAGATCCAGCTCAATGGGAGCATCCAGCACAATAGTCGCCAGATACTTACTCTGACGTGCCTGCTCGTCAGCGGCGCTCAGGAGCTTCTGTTCCTTCGGCTTCAACGCATCGATATGCGCCAGAATGCCTTCTAGATCGCCGTATTCGTTGAGCAAACGACTCGCCGTCTTCTCACCGATACCGGGCACCCCCGGGATATTATCCGACTTATCACCGACCAGCCCTTTGAAGTCAGGCAATTTACGCGGCTCAAAACCGTAACGCACCTTAACTTCATGCTCATTATATTCGGTCACATCGCTGATGCCACGCTTCGCCACCTTCACCATCACATGATCATTCACCAGTTGAAGCGTATCCATATCGCCCGTGTAAATCACGGTATCGACCCCCTGCTGCGTCGCCTGCACAGAGAGCGTCCCAAGCATATCATCAGCCTCAAAACCGGCTTTTTCATAGATCTGAATCCCGAACGTCTGCACAACTTCACGAATACGCGCAAACTGAGGTCTCATAGTATCCGGCAGCGTCGGGCGCTGCGCCTTATAAGGGGCATAGGCAAGATGACGAAATGTTGGCGTGGGCAGATCAAAGGTGACTGCAACATAGTCGGATTTTTCTTCAAGCAACGCCTTCATCAACATTGACGTAAAGCCAAAGGTAGCATTGACCGGCTCGCCCGTGCTCGTTGAAAAGTCTTCTGGCACAGCATGGAAGGCACGATGAATAATGGCGTGTCCATCGATTAAAACCAGCTTTTTACGTTTCTGCTCTTTTGTCATGATTAATCCAATTTTCTCTCTACTACTCTTCAACGCGCCTAGATAGCATACAAACGATGGTCTTATTCTTTCTATTTCTTGATCGATACTTCGAATCTGGTAATGCGCTGGCTGTATTTTAGTATGTTTGGGTCGAGATGTATAGTATAGTTAATGTCCCTTCTCTCTGTCAAAGCAGCTAGATAGTTCGTTCTCTGATGAAATTCTAGTTAGAAGGACACGTCTTCAGTACATCCTGAAGACGTATAGTATGGAGGGACTTGTATAATCAGAATGGCACCAGTATCACTGATGACGATGTTTCTACTATGTATCAGCCACTTAGAGGAGTTGACATGATTGCAGATGATAAACGTGAAGAATTACTAACGGTTCGTGAAGTAGCTCGCCGCTTGCGCGTCGATGATACAACGGTACGTCGCTGGATTAAAAGCGATGCACTTGAAGCAATCGCTCTACCGCATCGAGGCAAACGCCAGGCCTATCGTATCAAACGCTCCACCCTGGAGAGTTTGCTGGAGGGGGCAATCCCAACCAACTAAACACACCCCCAACATCATCATTCAATTGCACGGATACCCCTATCTTGAAGCTTGGGAAGGAGTGCGCCTCCATTTCCTTCCTTGGATGGGAACGTCCCTTGCGGGAGAGCCGTTTTGTGACGGAACGGCTCCAAACCCCTCTCTATCATCTGACTGATTACGCCTGACACGTCTCGTCATAAAACACTAGGACACATCCATATACTAAAAAGGAGAGGCAGGTCTTCTACCGTAGACGCATAGCAAAATTAGAATACATGGAGAGGCCCGATATGAAAATAGCTATCATGGGTGGAGCAGGTTTCATTGGAAGCCATCTAACGCATGCCTATCTGGACGCGGGACACGACATCTTTGTGATAGACAGCCTGACATCAGGATTACAGCAAGTTGTCGATCCGCGAGCACGCTTCTATCAAGTGGATATCCGTGACAAGAGACTTCTGGATATCCTCCAGGGAGAGCGCCCAGATATGGTCATCCACCATGCAACTCAACAGCACGAAACAGGAACGGGTGCACACACCCTGGCGGACGCTGATGTCCACGTGAGAGGTTTAATTAACGTTTTAGATAGCTGTGTCAACGCCTCAGTGAAAAGATTTATCTTTGCCTCAGGCGGAAATAATTTATACGGGCGCGTCGACGCTGAACAGCTCCCGCTGACAGAAGCCACGCCCCTCCATCCACGTACCGCCCAGGATATCAGCAAGGCTGCAGGAGAATGGTACGTGCGTTACTACAGCCAACAATACGGACTCAAGCACACAATCATGCGCTATGCAGATATTTATGGAGAAGACGAACGACTGCCATTTCATCATCCAGTCAGCTATTTTATACGCATGCTGCGCGAAAAACAACGTCCCGTCATTCGAGGCACTGGCAACGAAGTCAAAGATCATATTTTTATCGACGACGTCATCCAGGCTCATCTACGCCTGCAAAAAGCGCTGCCCCGCGCCGAAAACCGAACCTTTCATATTAGTTCAGGGCTGGGATATTCACTGAAGCAATTATATAACGTTGCGGCACTCGTCCAGGATAGTCATCTGGAACCTTTATATATTGCGGGATCACATCTGGTGAGCTCGGCCATCATTCTGGATAACACACAGGCTTGTCTGGCTCTCGATTGGCAACCGCAGATATCCCTCTCCGAAGGTATCCGCCTGGCCACACGACGCATCCTACTGCCAGAACAGCAAGCACAAAAAATCCCGCAGCTTGTCACCAACACACCCTTTACACCCTATCCCAGCATGACAACAGAGAACGCACTCACGCACGCCTGATACTTGACCATGAAACATGATCGAACAACGCCATTCGCTCCCGGCGCCAACGCTCACCGACGTAGCGGCGCGGCTCCGCCGTGCTGTCTGTGACTCGTACGAAGCGGTTCGCGGGCGTCTCTCGGGGAAGGCCGTCTCAATGGAGCATCATGGGGAACGTTGTCGTGCGGGATGTGACAGCACGGCGGAGCCGCGCCGCTACGTTGGCTGGCTCACCGTCTTCAAATGGTCATTGACAAAAATGGTGGTGGCGACATATCCTGGCATATAAGCAGACACAAGCAGGGCAGATCGAATGTATTGTCGATCTGCCCTGCTTGTGTGATCAAGTCTGGTGATTATTGTTGGAGGCCGCTGACCACACGGGCATACTTCTCGGCCAGAGCCTGGGCCTGCTCGTTAGAGACAGACTCGGCAAAGATATGGAAGAAGGGGCTATCCGCATCGGGGAGAATCAGCACCCACTCTTTGCCAAGGTCAATCTTAATGCCATCGATCGGCTTAGAACGGCGCTCACGATATTGCTCGCTGAGAATACGCATCACCTTGCCCTTGCTCTCCCAGGGACAGGCGACACTGGCGCTGCTCATATAGTAAGCGGGAAGATCATCGACGACCTCGGAGAGACGCATATTGAAGACGGCCAGTAACTCCAGCAGTTTGGCGATGGCCAGCAGGCCATCAAAGGCTGGATGCAGCTCTGGGAAGGCAAATTGTCCACTACCATCCCCGACCAATACAACGCCCTCACGTCCAGCCGCAGTCATCAAGGCATGAGGCAAAACTTTGGTCTGCTGCACAAAACCGTCATAGCGTTTCGCAATATGCTGGATGGCGCTTGGTGCAGTCACAGGAGCCGCCACAGTGCCACCACGATGACGACGTAAGAATAAGCTCGACATCGCCGCAAGCAGTTTCATGCCATCCAGAATGCGTCCGCGATCGTCAATGACAGAGATGCGCTCGCCACTGGGATCAATACGAATACCCATATCAGTATTCAAGGCCGAGCTAATCGTAGCCAGACGCTGCATATCTTTGTTCAACTCGTCGGGGGTACGAGCCGTTGTGGCCTCTTCAGCACCCGAGTTCAACACAATGACTTCGCAGCCCAGATCTGCCAGGATACTTGACAACATATCAATCGTGCTACCATGAGCGTAGTCCACAACCAGCTGAAATTTTCGCTTGCGGACAACTCCAAAGTCCACGACACGGTTAAAGCCCTCAAGATAATGGCCGACCACATCGGTATTGCTTAACACGTCGATCGCGCCGATCTCATCCAGATACACCCGGCGATAATCCTCGCGGAAATAGAGATTTTCGATCTTGCGCTCAGTGGTTTTATTGATATCGAGACCATTTTGATCAAAAATCTTGATCTCCACCACACGCCTATCGACGGGAGACATACTGACATGAACACCACCGCCCGACTCAGTTGTGCGTATGTAGTAGCGAGCTACCGGTAAAGGCACTTGATTGATATCATGTACATCGATGCCAGCAGAGGGGAGTCCGGCGTTGATACCGCGCTTAATCATCCTGGAGGTGCGATGAGCATCGCGATTCAGGCAGACAATCGAGCCCTTGGACAAAATGCCTCCATAGGCGGCACCCAGTTTGGTGGCAAACTCCGGCGTTAAATCGACATTCACCAACCCGGTAACACCATAGCGGCTAAAGAGACTACGGCGTCCCTGCGAGCCCCAGATAATACTGGTGTTCACGACGGCACCGGCTTCAACCTCTTTATCAGGCCAGATTTTCACGTTGGGCTGGATAATAGCGCCATCCTGAATAATCGAGTTATCGCCGATCACCGAACCTTCAAACATCACGGCCTTACTCTTGATGTTTGTCGAGGAGCCAACAATGGCACCCCGTAGCTCGGCTCGATCACCGATATAGGAGTTGCTCCAGACGATACTGCGATCCACCTGGGCACGCTCGTCGACAATCGAATAGCTGCCAATCATGCTTGGCCCATGGACAATCGCACCCGCTCGAACCTTGCAATCTCGTCCCAGATAGACCGGACCATAGATTTGAGCATCTTCGTCAATTTCGACGCCCTCTTCGCACCAGATATTGTTTCCGATATGTCTGGCCGGAATGTCAAGATTGACATGGCGTTGCAACATATCAGCATTGGCACGCATATACTCGCTCAGGCTGCCAACATCGCACCAATAACCATCGGTCGCGACGTAGCCATAGATAGGATCGCCTTGCTTGAGCATTTGCGGAAAGAGTTCCTGACTAAAATCAAAATTTTTGTTTTTCTCGAAGTAACTAAAAATTTTGGGATCAAGCATATAAATGCCGGTATTGATCGTATCGCTAAACACTTCTCCCCAGCTAGGCTTCTCCAGAAATTGCGTGATATGGCCCTCTTCATTGGTAATAATCACACCGTATTCAAGAGGGTTGGGCACGTGCGCCAGCAAAAGGGTCGCCAGTGATTTTTTCTCATTATGGTAATTAATTAATTTGGTCAAGTCATAATCAGTTAAAGCATCGCCGCTAATCACGAGGAAAGGCTCGGTCAACTGCTCTTCAGCATTCTTGACGCTCCCCGCCGTACCCAGTGGCACATCTTCACGCGAATAGGTAATGCGCATCCCTAACTGAGAACCATTCCCAAAATAGTCTTCAATGTTGCTCGCCAGATACTGAACCGTAACGACGACCTCGGTAATTCCATGACGCTTCAACA
Source organism: Dictyobacter sp. Z7_2 (assembly GCF_057551105.1). Classification (NCBI taxonomy): domain Bacteria; kingdom Bacillati; phylum Chloroflexota; class Ktedonobacteria; order Ktedonobacterales; family Dictyobacteraceae; genus Dictyobacter; species Dictyobacter sp. Z7_2. Next base: position 3,781,450 of record NZ_BAAJPE010000002.1, on the reverse strand, counting down.
GGTTGAGGATATGTTCCATCACAGGTTTCCCAACGATCGGAACCATCGGTTTTGGACGTCGAATCGTCAATGGTCGTAGCCTCGATCCTTCCCCTCCGGCCATAACAACCGCTTTCATAGAGGCCTCCCTTGTGTCCAAGTAACCTGCATAGTTACTCGAAGTGCTATAGGAAAAACAAGGACGGCGTAGCAATGCCACGCCGTCCTATCTGCTCCGCTTACTTTCATTGTACAACATCCATAAAGAGCGTCGCAAGACCGTTTTCGCACGATCGCGAGGGGATTACCATTCGCTAAAACGCCCATGTTCTACCATCCAGCGTACAAAACGATGATAATTTGTCTCTTCTGTTGCCTTCCGCTCTTCATATTGCTGCTGCATCTGAATCAGCCTTTGAGCTTCCTCTACGCTAAAACCCTCGTCCAGGAGGGCATCGACGAGCAGATCTATATATTGCTGCATAATTAAAGTCCTCCTTCCTGTCTTCTTACCGCGACACATGCACCAACCGACCCCTGAGGAAAACGTCGAACTCTCTTTCGCACACAATGTTCGACGCGCCAGGTCGACAGCACTGGTATGGACACCATCAACGCTGTCCCCCTGCTTTGGGAGACGACCAATCCGTCACAAATTACGGGCGGATAAGCATGCATTAGCTGGGTCGATTGAAGTGACAAGACGATACTCTTTCCAGAGACCATGGGCGGTACAGAAAACTAGATACGTCGCTATAGTCAGTGAGAAACAGTTAGATCATCTGTATACGAAGGTCAAATGCTCTTACTCATTTAGAAGCACGCGACCAACTGCTGGCTAGATCCAAACAGCTTTGTTTGTGTACACGCAAGCGATCCAATCGCAGCTGCACACCTGCCACTGAGGGGGGGAGGTCCCGATCAATGTGTCAACAGTACGCCGTGCATGAACAGGAGCATACGCTATGTAACCCCGAGCACCATAGGCAATCACTTACTGCTCTCTTACGGGTTACTTACACTAGTATAGCACATAGGTGCTTCCCCATGCTACATCAGCAGCAAAAGGTACGCATCGGCTCTAGCAGTGATTTTAGCACAACAATTCGGCAAGCAGGCAGTGATATATCTTCACACAATCTTCACAGGCAATTTTGCGCGCTCAATCCTCATCAGAAGCCAGTTGTCCTCGCAAATACCGACCATGCCTGCAATGAGTTTTAAGAGTAATCTTGACAAACGCTAAAAGCTGATGGTACACTATCGACATCGAAAGGAGGTGGTGTGTAATGAGTGAACCTAGTCGCTGCACAGGCAGCGGTGTTGAATCCCACACCTTCCAGTTGAGAGGGGTTAGGCGTTAAGTCGCCTGCTCTAAACACCTGGCTCTAGAGCTTGGTGAGGGCTTATTAAGAACACACTGGTGGGTAGTGCATTTTACCTGCCTGTGCAGCACCCCCAGAGCATTGGCGAGAACAACTTTTGCCCTTGCTCTGGGATTTTTGTAGATCCCTGTATCTCATCCGATAATTCACTTTTCTCATGTTGCAAGCATGCACCAGTTGTCTTTTCACAGACAGCACCTCTCGCGGAGAGCATAGTTCTGCGAACTATTTCTCAAGGCATTACCTATCACGGTTCAGGTAGCCCTGAATGATGCATTCAGATCACCTATGCGCATGCTGTACTTCCGAAAACACTGTTCACAGGCTCGTCAAGTACCCCACGTCTGAACGACGGGGGCTTGCAGATGGAGTAAAGAAAAAACACGTTAGATTGATAAATAGATAGTGGTAGAGCTTGAACGAGATTGAGATTCCGCCACCCAGAAAACTCGTTGTTGATCAGATATATCGTCTGCTGGATACCGAAAAAGTAGGGAATGGCAATCATATTGTATACGTCTCTTCAGTCGATTCAACCAACTCTTTAGCGATGAAACTGGCCCGCGAGGGGTCAGAAGAAGGGGTGGTTGTGCTTGCTGATAGTCAGACGGCCGGTCGCGGAAGACAAGGAAGGCAATGGGTGGATGTGCAGGGGTGGAATGTGTTGGCTTCGACTGTACTCCGTCCGTTCTTTCCACCATATCAACTTGTGATGATCGCCTCTCTGGCTGTCGTCGACGCGATTACTTCTACCTGTGGGGTGACGGCAACGATTAAATGGCCCAATGATGTTCTGATTGGTGAGCGTAAAGTTGCTGGTATCCTGATTGAAACCAGTAAGGATCATGCAGGCCAATTTGTGGCTATTATGGGCATCGGCGTGAATGTGAACGGGAGCATGACTCAATACGCCCCCGTCAAGGCAGAACTACAGACCGAGCAAGGGCTCGTTACGACAGCCATCACACTTGAAGAAGCAAGTGGTCATGTAGTGAGTCGCGAAGCGTTCATCGCAAGTTTGCTATACCAGATCGAAACACGCTATTTGGCATTGCAGCAAGAGGCGCAAGAGACCACAACGTATCATGTTGGACCTATTTCTCGCTTGATACGAGAAGAATGGCGTCACCATCTTTCGACACTCGGACGTACCGTCCAAGTGCGACAGGGATCAAAGCTACTCAGCGGCGTGGCTGAGGATGTGAATGATCAAGGAGAGCTGTTACTCCGCCATCATTCTGGGGAATGTACGGTTATTACCTGGGGAGATGTCGCGCTGATCGGATAAAAGCGCTATTCAGACAGTCTCCCAAAATCATCAAGAGATGTACTAGATAATGTGGAGGGACGCCCTCCTTCAGACAATGAGAGGAACGCATATATGGAATCACAAGGAATATTCCTCACCAATGATGGTTTACAGCGTGCAGCCAATCAGCTCGACTTTTTATGCACAGTCAAACGTGCCGAAATTGCCCAATATCTGCATGACGCCAAAGAATCAGGCGATGTCATCGATAACGCAGCCTATGAAGAGGCTAAGGTCCAACACGCACAACTCGAGAGGCGCATTCATGAGCTTGAGCATATGCTCGCCAGCGCCCAGCTCATCGACGATGTCCACAGCGAGATCGTCTCTCTCGGCTCTCTGGTCCACCTTGAGACAAGCAACGGACGCCAGTATCATTATAAATTAGTGGGAGCCTTCGAGGCTGATCCCAGTTCCGGGCGTATTTCGAATGAGTCTCCGGTCGGCAGAGCACTCCTCGGACACAAAGCAGGCGAACTCGTCATTGTCTCCACTCCCGGAGGCGTCAAAGAATATACCATCACCTCCATCGAATAACACCTGCCCTCCACAAAAGTCCCGCCACTGATCCAGGTCAGCTTGTGGGCAGACAAAGCAGACATACGGGCAAGAGAGCTACCGCACGGTAGCTCTCTTGCTCACCACATAGAACACAAGCTCCCCTCGTGTATCGCGCCACAAAACATGCTATAATAAACCACAGATATGCCAGGAGCATAGAAAGAAAAGATGCATGTTTAGATAGCAAGAAAGTTAAATTCATCATGGTAGAAGAACGGGATGTACGTCTGCACCATCTCCAGTCGATTCGCGACCTCGGCTTGAACCCTTATCCTCAGGCAGTCAAACGCACACACACGATTGAACATATTCTCGCACACTTTGATGAATTTGCCGGACCCGAGGGCTCTTATACACTGGTGGGACGTATCCGCCTGCTACGCGATATGGGCAAGGCTACCTTCGCTCAGATAGAGGATGGGACAGCCAGAATTCAAGTCTATCTACGCCTGAACGATGTGGGAGCGGATGCCTATCAACTCCTCAAGCTGCTCGATATCGGAGACTTTATCCAGGTCCACGGCTTCTTGTTCCGTACCCGCACCGATGAGCGCACACTCCATGTCCAGAACCTGACCGTGCTGTCAAAAGGACTCCGTCCTCTGCCCGATAAATATCATGGGCTGGAAGATCGCGATACACGCCAGCGTAAGCGCTATCTTGATCTGATCGCCAACGGCGACGAGATCAAGCAGATATTCGTGACGCGGAGCCGCATGATCACAGCGATGCGCCAGTTCCTGGACAGGCACGACTTTATCGAAGTCGAGACGCCGATACTCCAACCGCTCTATGGAGGTGCCAACGCTCGCCCCTTCACCACCCATCACAATACACTGGACCGCGACCTCTTCTTGCGCATCGCCATCGAGCTGTATCACAAGCGCCTGATCGTCGGAGGCTTCGAGCGCGTTTACGAGATCGGACGCAACTTCCGCAACGAAGGCATCGATCGCAGTCACAATCCAGAGTTCACCATGATCGAGTTCTATATGGCATACGCGGACTACAATGATACGATGCATCTCGTCGAGCAGATGATCGCGGCTATTGCCCTACAAATCAAAGGGACAACTCAGATTATCTATCAAGGCCGGGAGATCGATCTAACACCTCCCTGGAAACGCCTCCCGCTCCTGGATACCATCGCCGAATACACAGGCATCGACGTGCGCAGATTTCCTGATCGCGACAGTCTGGCCGCAGCCATGCGTGAAAAACACTTCGAGGCTGATCCCAAAGCCGGCCACGGACGCTTGATCGACGATCTTAAAAGCGAGATGTTCCGCTTAAATATCCCCGAACTTCAGCAGGCCATCTTTCTCCTGGATTATCCAGAGGACGTCTCACCGCTCACCAAGGAGCATCGCACACAGCCAGGCATGGTTGAACGCTTCCAACCCTTTATCGGTGGCCTGGAGTGCGGCAATGCGTACACCGAATTAAATGATCCCATCGTGCAACGCATGCGCTTCGCGGATCAAGCTCGGCAGCGTGCACACGGCGATGATGAGGCGCAACTCCTCGACGAAGATTTCCTTGAGGCGCTTGAGGTCGGCATGCCTCCCACCAGCGGAGTCGGGCTCGGAATCGATCGCATCGCAATGCTCATGACTAATCAGGAGTCGATTCGCGACGTTATCCTCTTCCCCACCATGCGCAAAACAGCCGAAGAACAGGCTCGCGAAGAACAATAACATATAATCATGCAGTAAATGTAGCACCAGAATTTGACGTCTTAACGTGGAGAGATTTCCTCCAAAAAACACATGAGATATCCTTCGCTCAAGGCGCAAATGCTCGCCGACGTAGCGCCGTGGTCTTGTGCCCGGCGGCCAGTTCACGTACGAAAACATTCCTTATCGTGTTGCAGCATTGGGCAACAAAAAACGAGTGAATCGTACGTCACGTGGCCGCCGGGCACAAGACCACGGCGCTACGTCGGGTTTCATACCTCCTCGGTGGAAGAGATCTGGCCCGTATATTTTTCCTCTCTGAAAGGTTCTCCCGCCTATTGAATAAATGAACATCTAAAGAATAACGAGGAGGCCTATGAAAAATTTACAAGCTCTTTCCATGCTCAAACAATCGTGTACGCAGTTGCTCGATATGCTCTTTCCACGTTGCTGTGTGCGATGTCACGGCGTCGGCTCAAGTTTCTGCGCTGGTTGTCAGGCGACGCTTCCGCGTTTTGTTCCTCCTATATGCCCGCGATGCGGCGATCCGCAAGCGGGAGGACGTATCTGCCTCCATTGTGCTTACAGGCCGCTCAAATTTAATGGCTTGCGTGCTTTTAGTGACTATACGGAGCCTTTGCGCTCAATTATTCATGCGTTCAAATATAAGGGAAACACGCATTTAGGAGATCCATTAGGGGCATTATTGGCAGAGACCTACCTTCGACATCGTATGGTGGCCGAATTGATTATTCCAGTTCCTCTCCATGCGGAGCGTTTACGGCAACGGGGCTATAATCAAGCGCAATTATTGGCGGCCGCATGTGCCAAAAGACTACAGCTTCCCATGTCCACGACCGTGCTTGCACGCAGGCACAAGGCGACTACACAGGTGAGATCTGGAGCGCAAGAACGTCGATCAAATCTTCAAGGGGCATTCGACTATCACTCTAGTGTTACAACCCAGGCCCTGCTTAATCGTAAAATTCTTGTTATAGACGATGTATGCACAACTGGTGCAACGCTCGAAGCATGCGCCAATCTCCTCTTTGCGGCTGGCTGCCGGGAAGTCTGGGGACTGGTACTTGCCCATCCTTCTGTCACAAAGTGTAACCCTCTCACGTAAAGAGAGTAGAAAAACTTCTCACTGACGATAATTTTGATCCAATACTGACAAAAATTATGAGAAAAAAGTACTCTTCCTCCTCCCAAAAAGAGAATTTCGCGGTCTGATATGCATATGGTATAGAGATTACTTAAGGAAGGGAAACATCAGAAGATTGACTGATATGCAAGCATTTATAGATATCAACATAGAAAGCGCTAGAGAGATCTCTTCTCATACACTCCGTCAGAGATCGACGGACAAGTATGCTATAATAAAGCACACAAGTGTAACACATTCCATACCAGATAGCCTTAATGAGCATGCTACACGTTTTTCTGCTCTTATTTGTGCCTGCTCATTTTTAGAGAGGAGCCTCCATGTTTACTAGTGGAAAATGGCTTAAAACGAGCTTTTTTTGGCTCCTGATTTTGTTGATCGCCATTCTGAGCATCGTCTTTGTTGTGCGTGCACAGAGCAACCAGTCGGTATCGCTATCAATGGTGCTGAGCGATCTGAAGACCGATATAAACAGGCATCAACTCGATACACTCACCGTCACCAACGGAACAGTTATCCTGATCCGAGGACAGACAAAAAACGCACTACAGGAAACTGCGAGCATCAATAATAACATCGATATCACCAACGTCCTGAAAAACAGCAATATCGATTACTCCAATCCGCAGCTCCTGAAACTACAATTTGATAACCCAAACCCCATCTGGGGCTGGCTTGGAACGCTATTAGGATTTGTCCCCTTCATCTTACTTTGCGTCCTCTTCATCTTCATGTTGAGACAAGCTCAGGGCAGCAATAATCAAACCTTATCTTTTGGAAAGAGCCGTGCCCGCATATTTATGGGCAATAAGCCTTCAGTGAGCTTCAAGGATGTAGCCGGTGTGGAGGAGGCCAAGCAGGAGCTCCAGGAAATTGTAGAATTTTTAAAGTATCCAGATAAATTTGCCGCACTCGGTGCCCGCATCCCCAAAGGCCTACTCCTGGTAGGGCCGCCAGGAACCGGCAAAACGTTGATCTCACGCGCCGTAGCCGGCGAGGCGGGCGTTCCGTTTTTCAGTATCAGCGGCTCTGAATTCGTGGAGATGTTTGTCGGAGTGGGCGCGAGTCGCGTACGTGACCTCTTTGAGCAGGCCAAGCGTAACAGTCCGTGCATTGTCTTTGTGGATGAGATCGACGCCGTGGGACGCCAACGTGGTGCCGGGTTGGGAGGCTCTCACGATGAGCGTGAACAGACCCTCAATCAGATTCTGGTGGAGATGGATGGTTTCGATACGAATACGAATGTGATCGTCATTGCGGCAACGAATCGTCCCGATGTCTTAGATCCCGCGCTGCTACGTCCAGGACGCTTCGATCGTCAGGTCATCCTGGATCGACCGGATATCCGCGGACGTATCTCCATTCTACAAGTGCACGCCAGGGGCAAACCGTTGGAGCCGAATGTCTCGCTCGAAGTGCTCGCCAAGCAGACACCTGGCTTTTCGGGGGCCGATGTAGCAAATCTCTTAAACGAAGCCGCGATTCTGGCCGCCCGCCGCGATAAGAGCAAGATCGGGATGAGTGAGATGGAAGAGGCCATCGATCGCGTTGTGGCCGGTCCTGCGCGCAAGAGCCGTATCATCAGCGAGCGCGAAAAGTCGATCACGGCTTATCACGAAGTCGGACACGCACTCGTCGCACGGATGCTCCGCAACACCGATCCAGTTCACAAAGTCTCCATCGTCGCCCGTGGACAGGCCGGAGGCTTCACCATGCTCCTGCCAACCGAGGATCGCTATCTGTGGAGCAAGCCGCAATTCGAAGATATGCTTGCCTATGCGCTCGGCGGACATGTCGCAGAGTTGATCACCTTTGGCGAGGTCACCACCGGAGCTTCGAACGACATCGAGCGCGTCACGAAGGTCGCTCGCTCGATGGTTACAGAGTATGGCATGAGCGAGCGACTCGGTCCCATGGCTTTAGGACATAAAGAAGAGCTGGTCTTTCTTGGACGCGACTTTGGCGAACAACGCAACTATAGCGAGCAGACTGCCCGCGAGATCGATGAAGAGATTCATCGCATCATTCAAGAAGCCTTCAATAAAGCACATCACATCCTCTTACAAAACAAGAGCCGCTTAATCATGATCAGCGAGCGCCTGATCAAAGAAGAGACGTTAGAAGGGCCTCTCTTTGAGTCGCTCTTCAACCAACCCATGAACGACGACCAACAATATGAGTCTCCTTCGATTTTAGCCGGCATTCCCGAAGTCCCAACTTCTGATCCAGAAATGCCTAAAAGTCTCGCACTACCTCGTCCATCCTATCCGCAGCAACTACAGCCTCCTTACAAAAGCACTGATGCCTCGTAAGAGCCTCCCGCGTACTTACTATCCCAGAGGGCAAAGTTGCCCCCTGGTGAGGCGGCCACACAGGATCTGACAGGTCTTTCTATTACACTTGCATAAGGTCTATTATTTCCCCTTCCATCACCACTATGTAGATTCTGCCAATAGTTTATCCTGCCTGTCGATACTTTGTGCTATTCTGCTAGTTTTATATATAGGTGCACTATCCGTTTATATAAGGGGGATACTCTACTTCACACTTCTGTCGCCTAGAAAAATCATGCTACGGAGAATTTGATTATTATGGGCAATCCTGCGAATGAATCCCGTCTTTTTCTACTGATTGGCATTTTCCTGAGTCTCATCCTCAATCTACTCACTAACGCGATCTCGCTACCTACCTGGATAAATACTGTAGCCCTCTTTCTCGTTATTGCATTCACCGCACTCTATATACTGGCCGAGATAGTAAAAGCTGGCAGGCCCGCCGATCCCGAAGAGCGCCGCGCTTTTTTCAAGCATGCCCGTTTATCTGTAGGCACGGTCACACTCTTGACAGTACTGGGAAGTTTTCTCCTGCTAAAGGAGACCGATCTGAAGGCAGAAGCAGAACAGTTGGAGCGTCAACAAAAGGCGCTGGATACTCAAAAGAAAGGTCTATTGTCCATTCTACGCATCGGTTTTCTACCAGCAGGAGTTGAGTCGTTAGGAAAATTCCAGACCAGTATGTTTGAAAATAGCGTCAGCAATCAACTAGCTGTTCCGGTTCACTCGTTGTACCCAGGAAAAACGTATATGGATACCGTCAACGCTTTAGCGCATAAAGAGATTGAAGTGGGATGGCTTGGCCCACTTAGTTACCTCTATGCAGCCAGAAATTATGGTGCCAGCGTTATCTTATGCCGCTTGACTGCTAAAGGTCAAAAGACCTATCAGTCTTATATGATCACCAGGGCTGATAGCAACATTCATACACTACAAGCACTCAAAGGAAAAACGTTTGCCTTTGTTGATCCTTTATCGACAAGCGGCAATCTATTGCCCAGATATGCGTTCAAAAAGGCCGGCCTGGACGCCAATCAGGACATCATTAGCTCTTATTCAGGAGCACATCTAAGCGTCTTGAACGATGTCCTGAGCGGAAAGGTCTCTGCTGGCGCGATTTCAAGCAATATGTATAATCTGGCCTTGCGGCAAGGAAGATTTCGGACAGGTGAAATTGTCATTCTGTTTAAAAGTAGTGATATTCCAGAGGGGCCGATTGTTGTACGTAAAGAGATCCAACATTACGATGCTCTGCGCATCGAGGACGCTTTTTTGACAGTTGAAGACATAGATCCTGTGATTATTAATACCATCGGGATCGCCGGATTTGCCAAGATAACGGATAGAAAATATGAGTTCTTACTCGATGTGGCAAAAGAACTCAATATTGATATATCTCATTATGAGTAAGCCTCTGTCTTGCAAACCAGAACTATTCCAGAAGGCTACGGTGTCCCCGGCACTATAAAGGATCAGGACAACGACGTCCCCTTCTTGCTACCTCTATAAAATCCGAGTGCATGCCTGCACAGAGCGCGTACAATCACCCACAGACCAGAGCACAAGTTTCCCCAGACGGCAAGTGTGATCAATGGATCAAAAACGATATGCACACGCATCAGATCAGCCAGATAGTAGCCTCCCAGCGCCGTAATTATAATCCCCCATACAGCAGTCAGCACAACCAGGCCCATCCCCTGTACCAGATAGCTCTTTCTCGTCACATGCCAGGCAAGCAATCTACGCCAGAGCAGAACGCATATGAGGAAAAGTCCATTGCAGCGATACAATAGCAATTGGAATGCGAAAAGCCACGCCAGAACATTGTCATACGGAGTATGTAGCGCTACGTCTGTGACTGGTACAATCGAGACTGGATAGTAGTTGACAAGCGAAGGGTAGACAATTGAGAGGGTCTTAACCACAAATTCCAGTGGATGATGCAGGATGACTGAGCGAGCAAAGTCTCCTACTGGTTGAGCATTATGGACCGCCAATGCTGGCTCGTTTCCCAGAATCTGATAAGGACTCGTCTGACCATGCGCAACATACCGTGCAATGATCTGACCTGTTGATTGATATTCAGGAGTTGTCTCATTATACATACGATACTGAATAACTTTTCCAAGCAGATTCATATTTTCAACTGAGGTGAGTCCTACATAATGATTCACAATACTATTACCAGCAATATATGCTCCGACGAGGAGGTAGAGAACGCCAACGACCAGCAATACACGTATCAGCAGAGGGCGAAAAAAAGAACGGCCTCTGCCAACAAGCAGCAGATAGCCAAATAAGAGAACTGGAAAAGCGACCCATTCAGGCCGCGTAAAGAAGAGTAATAGCAGAAAGAGAGACTGCACCCAGACCAAACACAGCCTCCAGGTCCGCATCAGGGAGACTGCAAGCAGGATATTTGTCGTCAATAGCCAGAGAGACAATCCCTCAGTCATGATCGGCTTGCTATAGGAGATCAGAATAACATTCGTCCCGACGAATATACCAATCAACAAAGCCAACCAGCTACGTCTGAAGATCAAGGCGGTCAGCAGATAAAGCTCAAGCGTCGTGAGAACAAAGAGGCCTCCCTGCACGATGCTTACGGCGAATAGGTTATCTCGACCCGCCACAGCACAGATAATCAGGATGAAAAGGGGATAGATGGGAAGCCGAAAAATGTTCAGAGGATTTCCAGTGAGGCGCATCTGGTTTACAACGGCGAGGTAGCTGGACGTATCAGCGGTAACTTCTACATAAGGACGACTGAGATAGTAGAGGATGGTGACAAATAGTGCTATCACAGCAACGATACATCCACAGACAAGGTAAATTTTTGTCTGTGATACACTTTTTTCATTAGATATCATAGAATAATTTATACACAATAACAGATACATGTGTCAATAAAAAATCTTTGGCCGCGTTTATCTCACAATAACAAAATGTAAACGAGATAGCTTCTATCTATACTATTACCCAAACGAGCAGCCGGGGAAAGCTCTGGTTATTTGCACCCCTTGAGGGCACATAGTACAATGGGAGTATTCAAAGAGTTCCAGACGCGCATTTTCTCAGCAGAAAAAACTGAGCGGAGAGGTGCAGGCAGAGATCTGGAGCTTTGCTTTTTTTATTTGATCAGCCTCGATACGATTTCTATGCATCAATAGAGACAGTTACGACGGATGAAGAGGAGCAAGCAATGACGACCACAGAACTGAACCAAAGAGATTGGGTGAGTCTTGAACATCAATATTATCAGGGCACGTTTAAACGCCAACCGCTAACGCTGGTACGCGGCGAGGGTACACGGGTATGGGACAGCAATGGAAAGGTGTATCTCGATTTTGTGGCTGGTATTGCTGTGAATATTCTCGGTCACTGCCATCCAGCGATTATCGAGGCCGTCCAGCAACAGGTAACTCAGTTGGTCCACGTTTCTAATCTCTACTACAATGTGCGTCAGATTGAGCTGGCCGAACTGCTCGGTATCCAGAGCAACGGCATGCGCTCCTTCTTCTCCAACAGCGGTGCGGAGGCCAATGAGGGGGCGATCAAGCTCGCTCGCAAATATGGTCGCACGCAGCGCAACGGGGCATTTGAAGTCATCAGCGTCAATAATAGTTTCCATGGTCGCACGCTGGCCACAACGGCGGCCACCGGTCAGCCAGCCTATCAAGCTACCTGGGCTCCTCTGCCAGACGGCTTTAAGCAGGTAGCATTTAATGACCTCCAGGCAATCAAAGATGCCACCAGCCCCAAGACGGCAGCGATCCTGGTCGAAGCGGTGCAGGGAGAGGGCGGCATCTGGCCAACTTCCCTGGAGTATATGCAAGGACTGCGCCAATGGTGCGATGAACAGAATCTTGTTCTGATCTGCGACGAGGTCCAGGCAGGGTCGGGACGCACAGGCAAGTTCTTCAGTTGGGAACATTATGGCATTCGCCCGGACATCGTCACGATGGCCAAAGGTCTGGCGGGCGGCATCCCCATTGGTGCCATGTTGACCGATCCACGCACCGATATCTTTGTTCCTGGCGATCACGGCACGACGTTTGGAGGCAATCCAATTGCATGCGCGGCTGCCGGTGCCACCATCAGGACCATCAACGAGCTCAACCTGCTCGACAATGCCACCCAAATGGGCAATTATTGGGGCAGCAAGCTGGAGCAGTTGTGTGCCAAGTATGAATTTATCGATAGCCCACGCGGTATCGGTCTGATGCGTGCCGTCAACGTCAAACACGGCCTCGGTGCCAGCATTGTCCAAAGCGCTCTGGAGCATGGACTCCTGCTCAACAGCACGGCGCCCGATACCATACGCATGCTGCCACCCCTGATCCTCAGCGTAGCAGATATCGATGAAGCTACCGAGCTTCTCGACAAGACGCTCGCCAAAGTAGCCGAACTGCCAGCCGCACAGCAGTAAAAGATAGCGGGAGAAAATCTCCTCGCGAAGCACTTGACTCTTCTACTGTGGCTGCTATACTAATAAAGAGGCGCATCACATTTGTGCATGCGCCTCTCCAAAAAAACTTTGACCTTCTTCCGGCAACTGGCGATACAGTGGATTAACCACGAGGAAGCCCGAAGAATTTAATCTGATTTCACAGTCGCTCGCCTGGGCTGGACATATGGATGAACGTTGACTGCAACGTTCTGTTATGTCGACAGCAAAGGAGTCCACGACGATGACTACTATCGCTACCGATCAATCCTTCCTGATACGCTACCTCCAGGGCTTAAATGGACAGGTTCCTCAGTCCGCACCGGCGGCTTTCTACGCTTCCCTCGATCAGATCAAGACAGTCTCTCCGACAATTGCGGCAGGGATTATCCAGGAGTTGCGCGATCAGCGCAGCAATTTGAAGATGATTGCAAGCGAGAATTATAGTTCGCTTACTTCACAGCTGGCGATGGGCAATCTGCTCACCGATAAGTATGCCGAAGGTTATCCACAGCATCGCTTCTACGCCGGTTGCGATAACGTCGATGCCATTGAGGCGGAGGCGGCTACGCTGGCTCAAGATCTCTTTGGAGCCGATTATGCCTATGTCCAGCCTCATTCTGGCGCCGACGCGAACCTTGTCGCCTATCTGGCAATTTTATCGGCTAAAGCACAAAAGCCGATCCTGAGCGAGCTCGGACAAGAAGATCCATCGAAATTGAGTCGCGAGGACTGGAATAAGGTTCGCGCTACCGTACATAATCAGCGTCTGCTGGCACTGGATTATTATTCCGGCGGACACCTCACCCATGGCTATCGACATAATATCTCCAGCCATCTCTTCGATGTCTACAGCTACACCGTCGATCCCCAGGATGGCCTGATTAATCTGGATCATTTACGTCAACAACTGCATGAGGTTCGTCCCTTGATCCTGTTGGCCGGCTATAGCGCCTATCCACGCAAGATCAACTTCGCTAAGATGCGCGAGCTGGCCGATGAGGTAGGCGCGGTTCTGATGGTCGATATGGCTCACTTCGCTGGTCTGGTCGCTGGTAAGGTCTTTACAGGCGAATTTGATCCAGTGCCTCACGCGCATGTTGTCACCACCACCACCCACAAAACGTTGCGCGGACCACGCGGCGGCATGGTGCTCTGCCAGGAAGAATTCGTCGAATGGGTCAACAAAGGCTGTCCCGCCCTGCTGGGTGGACCACTCCCACACGTGATGGCTGCGAAGGCCATCGCTTTCCGTGAGGCCTCTCGCCCCGAGTTCCAGACGTACGCTCATAAGATCGTTGAGAATTCGCAGGCGCTGGCAGAGGCCAGTGTCTCTCAAGGACTGAACGTGCTCACCGGCGGCACGGATAATCACTTGCTGCTGATCGATGTGGCCAAAACGTTTGGACTGACCGGACGTCAGGCGGAATCGGTACTCCGCGAATGTAAGATCACGCTCAATCGCAACTCGCTACCCTTCGACGCAAATGGACCCTGGTATACCAGCGGATTGCGCATCGGCACGCCAGCGACGACGACACTGGGCATGGGTCCACAGGAGATGCGCGAGATCGCGAGTATCCTCAAACGCGTCCTAGCAAACGTCACCGCGGCGAAGACCGCCAGCGGCAAAAAGAGTCTCAACAAGTACATCCTGGATGAGCAGATCCGTGACGAAGCCCAGCAACGCATACAAGCCTTACTGGCACAATATCCGCTCTATCCAGAGCTGGATCTCGAACTCCTCCAGTCAGAAGCATAAGTATTAGCCATCAGATAACAGGAAAAGAGATTATGACAACAACGACCAACGAATTATTGTTGCGCTATGGATGCAATCCCTATCAGAAGCCTGCGCGTGTCTTCGCCAAAGAAGGTAATCTGCCTTTTACCGTGCTGAATGGTGCTCCCGGCTACATTAATCTGCTCGATGCGCTCAACTCCTGGCAATTAGTCAAAGAGTTGAGAACGGTCCTGCAACAGCCAGCGGCGGCATCGTTTAAACACGTCAGCCCGGCCGGAGCAGCGATCGGTCTGCCGCTGAGCGATGAGCTCAAAAAAGCCTATGGCGTCGAGACACTGGAGCTTTCACCTCTCGCCACCGCCTACGCACGCGCACGCGGAGCCGATCGGCTGGCATCATTTGGCGACTGGGCCGCACTGAGCGATATCGTCGACGTCCCGACGGCTCGCCTGCTGAACCGCGAGGTCTCCGATGGCGTCATCGCTCCCGGCTATGAGCCCGAAGCACTCGAGATCCTGCGCAACAAACAAAAGGGACGCTATATCGTCCTGCAAATCGATCCCACCTATGAGCCCGAAGAATTCGAGCGGCGCGAAGTATTCGGCGTCACTTTCGAGCAGAAGCATAACACCGCCCTGGCCAGTCCCGACTGGCTGACCAACATTCCAACCGAGAATAAAGATCTCCCCGCAGCCGCTCAGCGTGATCTTTTGATCTCTCTGATCGCGCTCAAGTACACACAATCCAACTCCGTCTGCTTCGCCGTCGACGGACAATGCATCGGTATCGGCGCGGGACAACAATCACGCATCCAATGCGTACGCCTGGCTGCCTCGAAAGCCGCCACCTGGTATCTACGTCTGCATCCGCGCATCTCAGAGTTCCAATGGAAGGAAGGCGTCAAGCGCCAGGATCGCGTCAACGCGATAGATCTCTATCTGATCGACGACGCCACACCGGTCGAGCTAGAAGCCTGGGCGCAGAACTTTGAGACAGTCCCACCTCGCCTGACACGCGATGAAAAACATGAGTGGCTCAAGACCCTCGAAGGCGTCGCCCTTGGCTCGGATGCCTTCTTCCCGTTCCGCGATAATATCGATTGCGCCGCCCTCTACGGCGTCAAGTATATCGCCCAGCCCGGCGGCTCGGTCCGCGACGATGTGGTGATTGAGGCCTGTAACGATTATGGGATGGCGATGGCCTTTACCAATACACGACTTTTTCATCATTAAGCCACATTGTGAGAAACGACGTAGCGTCGTGCCCTCGGGCACGATGTCCCACTCGACGTACGATCAGGCAAGCCAGCGTGATGCGCCGAAATACTGCTGTCTCGTACGAGTTACTGGGACATCGTGCCCGAGGGCACGACGCTACGTCGTACAAAAAAAGAGCACATTCAATTCCCACTTGAATAGTACCTTTTAGTACTTTTGGGAATAATTGTACAGATATACACGAAAATAAAGTTACAATAGATCAGGTAACGAATATGGTAGGGTCTAACAATATATTCATATATGCCAAATTAACAATTATGCTTCTGACCTATGTATGTTTATCGGTTGTCTTATCCGTGAGTGCAAGCAGGCAACCAGAATAATGAGTCTCAACAAACGGCAACGCTGGCGGGCGAGCAGGTTGTTCCTGATTGAGACAAAGGAGTAAT
The DNA here is from genome assembly GCF_057551105.1 of Dictyobacter sp. Z7_2. Classification (NCBI taxonomy): domain Bacteria; kingdom Bacillati; phylum Chloroflexota; class Ktedonobacteria; order Ktedonobacterales; family Dictyobacteraceae; genus Dictyobacter; species Dictyobacter sp. Z7_2. The sequence continues at coordinate 3,765,182 of NZ_BAAJPE010000002.1, read as the reverse complement.
TTTTTGAAAAAGTACCTTCCAACTATCACTGTGATTATTTTACTTGCGACCATAGCGATAGCTATCCCGACGACTCAACTGTTTGCAGCTCATGCAGCCAATCCGACGATCGGGCAAAGTCATCGCACTGGGACCCCAACTGCTCCCACGAGCAGTAGCGCCTCTCCTCAGTCCTATGCTCCCGCCTGTTCAGATGCACCAGCGGGCTACGCACGCTGTCTTGCAATGGTCTCCACAAAAACAGTGAAGCCAACTTTTGCAAAGGCGAAAGCTCATACGAACAGGTTCGCAAAAAGTATGAGCACAAACGCTACTCCTGCTCTCATAGCCAATGCCACTGGAAGCGCGGCCCCTTATAGTCCGACAGCGCTCCACAACGCATATAATCTTCCGACGACTGCGCCAACCCCTCAGACCGTGGCGATTATCGATGCGTTCGATGATCCAAATGCGGAGACCGATCTGGCAACGTATCGCTCGATGTTTGGCCTGCCCGAATGCTCAACCGCCAATGGCTGTTTCCGCAAAGTCAATCAAACCGGTGGAACAACCTATCCAGCGGCGAACGTCAGCTGGGCGATGGAGATCTCGCTGGATCTGGATATGGTCAGCGCAATCTGCCAGAACTGCAACATCCTGCTCGTCGAGGCAAACTCAGCCAGCTTCGCAAACCTGGGTGCGTCTACGAATGAGGCGGCCACGCTTGGCGCCACCGCGATCAGCAATAGTTACGGTAACGCTGAGTTTGTTGGCGAGAGCACCTATTGCCAGGTATTTTACAATCATCCAGGGATAGCAGTCACAGCCAGTTCCGGCGATACCGGACTCGGTGTCAGGTTTCCATCCTCCTGTCCCAACGTCACCGCAGTGGGCGGAACATCCCTCAATGCGGATGGCACCGAGACAGCCTGGAATACCAGCACCACATCAGCAGCAGGTGGCGGCTGTAGCGCACTGATACCAGTCCCTTCCTGGCAGTCACGTGCCACCACGGGCTGCGCCACACGCGCAACAGCTGATGTCTCCGCGGTGGGCGATCCTAATACCGGCGTGTATATCTATGATACATATGGAAAAGGTGGTGGCTTCGAGGCCGGTGGAACTAGCGCCGCCACACCAATCATCGCCGCGACATTCGCACTCGCTGGCGGCACAGCCAACATTACCAGTTCAGCATCCATTCCCTGGACCAATAATAGCGCCAACGCCAGCAGCTGCTTAAATACAGTCGACAACACAGCCTACGAGTTCCAGGCCGGCCTTGGTTCGCCCAATGGATTAAGTTGCTTCTAATCATCGATGCAGTCAAACGCATTAATTAAAACGTATGAGGCAGTGGCCCTCGCCAATGTGATAAAACATTGGCGAGGGCCACTGCTATTTTTACTTAAATTTCGCATGTGCCCGCGAACGTTGTTGCTGCTCCTAGCGCTCAAGTTCATATGCCACAACATCAACGCTCAAACCACACTCAGACAAGATCCTCTGCGTCAGATCGAGAGGAAAGCCGAAGGTATCATACAACTTGAACGCTTCAGATCCGGACATAATACGGCGCTCCTGCTGCACCATCTGGCCGGTCAGATTCTCTAAATGCTGTAAACCTCTGCTCAACGTCCGCTGAAAACGTTTTTCTTCAGCCGTAACCACATCATAGATCTCGGAGCTGCGCATCTGGAGCTCCGGATAATAAAATCCTAGCTGTTCAACGGTCACCTGCACGACCGATGCGAGAAATGGCTGAGTCAGACCAAGTGTCCGACCAAAGTATGCAGCACGACGAATAATTCGTCTGAGCACATAGCTACGTCCAACGTTACCGGGTCGGATACCATCTACAATCAAAAATGCCATGGCACGACTATGATCAGCGATCACGTTCGCCGCGACGCGATGTTCGGTAGAGATCTCCTCTCCCTGGCAGGAGATCTTTTTAATATGTTGAAGCAGAGGTACAAAAAGATCGGTGTCATAGATACTCTTGACTCCTTGCAGGACCGTGGTGATACGCTCAAGTCCCATGCCGGTATCCACCGAGGGAGTATGGAGTGGTGTCAATTGTCCCTGCTCATCGCGGTTGTATTGCATAAAAACCAGGTTCCAGAGTTCCAGGTAGTCATCATCATCCGAATTAACACCCTCAGGACGCTGCAATGCAAGGTCAGCCCCCTGATAATAGTTGATCTCCGTGGACGGTCCACACGGTCCGGTATCGCCCATGGACCAGAAGTTATCTTTAGCACCAAAGCGCAGAATACGCTCCTTGCTCACCCCAATATCCTCCCAGAGCTGAGCCGTGACATCGTCATCCATATAGACGGTCACCCAGAGACGCTCAATAGGCAGAAGAAATTTTTGGGTCAACAAATCCCAGGCATAAAGCATCGCCTCGCGCTTAAAGTAAGCGCCAAAGGAGAAATTCCCCAGCATCTCAAAAAATGTCAGATGCCGAGGCGAGATGCCAACCTGCTCCAGATCGTTATGCTTTCCAGAGACACGCAGGCATTTTTGCACACTACAAACGCGTTGAAACGGCTGGCTCTCCAGACCCAGAAATGTGTTCTTGAATGGCACCATGCCCGCATTGACAAACAATAAGCTTTGATCATTTGGTAGCACAAGCGGACTACTGGACAAGCGCTTGTGATCTTCTTGTAGAAAGTATTCGAGAAACATCTGTCGAACCTGATTACTATCCATCGTGTCACTCCTCCTGGCAACTCATACGGGACAACCTCGCACCTATCTACGCTGATCTCATGGTAGACAGGGTTCAATTTGTCCAACTCATCAACATCCATCCTGATCTGCAAGCTAGAACCACACACAGCCGCAACACAACAAAAAGCCCGCCTTGAGCAGAAGCTCAGGGCGGGCTGATATATTTTTTATCAAAACCCGTGGTACCACCTGGATTGGAATCCACGCTAGTGTGCGAATTTCCCACTTATCAGACACGGAATATACGATTGTGTACGACGACCTACATTCGATGTCCTGCCCCTCGATAACGGTGGGCTACCGGCTAGAATTACTGACAGCATAGATGCTGTGTTCGTCCCGCATCGCGATACAGAGCCATCACAGGCTCCCTATCAGAGGGGGGCATTCCACGCGCCTCATGAGATGTCGAACTTCCACTGGCTCCGACTCGCTGGTCCTCATAGCAACATGTACTCGTCCCTCGCAACGATTATGCATATGATACATCAAGTATAGCTACTTAAGGCCAGCAAGTCAAGCGAAAACATTGGATTGTTAAGCTCTCTTCAGCTTTGCCAGGACAACCGTTTTGATCAGGTGAACTTCCTCCACCTTGAAAAGCAGGATACAGCCGAAGTACACAACAACAGCAACAGCTCCGGCCACAAGCACGGTCGCTATTTGACCGAGAAAGTGATTAAGCGCGAAAAAAGCAATGTTGTTCAGCACTGCCAGAACTCCCCAGGCCGCCAATCCCATCAGAGCAGCCGACAAGCCAATCTTTAAGAAGACCAGCAAGTTATTACGAATATGCAATGGACCGATAGCCAGGCGCAGCAGAATCAGCAAAATCACGGCGTGGGCAGAGTTTTGTACGGTATTAGCAATCACCAGAGCCTTCATGCCGACCGTTTGATAGAATGGCAGTGCGATGCTCAGATAAAAGAGGATACTTACAATCCCAATCACTACCGGTGTCTTGGTATTGTTTCGTGCATAGAATGCGGCGATGAGAAGTTGATCGACGACTAAAAATGGTAGCTGATAGGCGTAATATTGCAGCGCCAGAGCCGATAGATTAGCATCACCAGTGTGATAATTATGGTGCGCAAAAATAAGGTAGATAATCGGAGTTCGTAACGCGATCAAACCAACCATAGCTGGAACCATCAGCAGCGAACCAAGACGAAAACCCAGAAAGAGCGTCTCTTTAAAACGTTCATTGTTTCCCGCGCGTGCATGCTCGGCCAGTGTAGGAAGCACAACCACAGCAAGCGCCTGGGCCACAATCCCCACGGGGAACTGAATCAAAGTCGTAGCCAGAGCCATCGAAGATGTAGCCAGACTATGCTCGGGCGTATTTGACTGCAAATGTAGATCAAGCAAAACCAATAGCATAGAGAAAACATAGCTGATAGCAATAGGCCAATAGAGTTTTAGAATGCGTCGTATCGCCGGGTGCTTGAGATCCAGCACAAACATATAATAGAGACGTCGATTGCGAATGCCAGGCAATAACAGCACTATCTGACCAGCAGCGCCAATTAAGAGGCCAATCGGCAAGGCCAGGACCAAAGAAGAGGAGCTACTGGCAACGACTGCTCCAACAATCACTCCGAGATGATAAGCGGCCGTAGCGAAGGCCGGCCAACCAAACTCCTTCAGGGCAAAGAGCGCAGCCAGCAGTACAGCAAAGGGGCCGAGAAATACCAGTGAGAAGATAATCACCCGTGAGTAACGTAAGGTAAGCGCTTGATCCTCTGGTTTAAAACCGTTGACCAGAGAAGAGATAAACCATGGAGAAATAAAGAAATAAAGAATAGAAGTGATCAAAGCAACAATCAGAACCAGATTTACCACCGTAAACACGATACGCCGCATTTCCAGGCGCTTCTCAGGAGTAGCGTATTCATTAAACACCGGAACTAACGCGCCGTCCGTCGAGCCATTGGCGAGCAACTGGTAAAAATTGTTGACCGGAGTGATGGCCGCATTGAAATCCCCAAATTTCGCAGCCCCCAATGAGACTGCTGAGACAACCTGGCGTACCATTCCCAACAGGCTGCTGCCAAGATTACCAATCGAGACCAGCGCAGCCGAGCGGACAAGATGTCTGCGCTCGGTCGAGGAAGATGTCTCCTCTGTCTCTACCAGCGTAGCAGGTGCATTTTCCAGGATACCGACAGGTACAACCGCAGCATCCTCGACTCTCACAGCCACATCAGCACCAGCAGCATCTCTATCTTCCTGGCCATCTATATCTATGCCTGTTTGTTTATCTTCTCTTTCATTATTTTGTTGTGTCATTCAAAATGATCCATTTCTCTAAGAAAACAGCGAAACATCGTGGCAACTTCACCTTATCAAGGCCGCCCTGTGGCTGACTGGTAATAAAATGATGCGCCACACATCCAATTTTGATCCTCTACGATGACAGGTGATATACTTTTACTAATAGAACGTTTTTTTTTGCTCTTGCATTGACAAGGATCTACTCTTGCACAAAATATCAGCACGTAATGCGACGTTTATTTTCCTTTTAGCTTTATTTATCTGCATCATCTACAATCTCACAGTAGCAACTCACTATACGCCCCAACGTGACTCTCTACAATATCAAATGATTGGCATCAACTTCCTGAAAAATCAGTGTTATTGCCTTCATCTGCCCTACTCTACCGTTAATAGGGCACCGCTGTGGCCAATTATCCTGGGTCTCTTCTCGTTTGTCTTTAATACGAATGATTTACCAGTACGTTTGTTTCTTTGCGTGTTAAATGCCACTATTTGTCTGATCATTTATGCCTTTGCATGCAAATTATTTCATCAGCGCCTGGGCATCATCGCCGGCATCATTGCGGCTTTCTATCCCGGGCTATTTGTGTATACTGGCTGGCTCTATTCAGAGACGCTCTATACCTTTCTACTTTTTATGCTCAGTTATATCCTTTATCTTTACCACCAGCAACGACGGATCATCTATGTACTGGTTAGTGGTCTCTTATTTGGTCTCCTGGCCCTCACCAGACCCAATGGCTTGCTGGTACTGGTCCCGTTTCTAGTATGGTTCTGCGTGCTCGCGGGACGAGATCTGACCAGATGGAAGACGACGTTACAACATGCTGCGATCATTATAGCGATTACGCTGGTACTGGTCACCCCCTGGGCCATTCGTAATTATACGGTAACACGCAGTTTTGTACCAATTGCCAGCGGAGATGGTACTGTTCTCCTTGGTGCATACAACGATCAGGTCGCCGCGCAACCCTGGTCACAAATCACCTGGATCAATCCCTTACACTCATCTCCGGCACTCGCCAAAACATTTCCCGTGGTCGCCTGCGATGCTCAGTGCGAAATAAAGCGCGAAGACATCTATAAACAGACAGCATTTTATTGGATAAAAACTCACCTGTCTCAGATGCCAATGATGCTCACCAGCCATTTTTTGAAGATGTGGACGCCCAGTATCCATGAGGCAGATCTACCAGGGGATCGCTTCCCTATGCAATACTCATCATATGTTGTCTCAGGAATGATGCAAACCATCCCCATTCCCATCTTTCTATGCGCGCTGTGGGGTGCCATCATCATGTGGCGGCGCTGGCGTCAACTTCTTTTCATCTATCTCACCATCTTCATCACCGTAGCACAAAGTATTGCCTTCTACGGCATCGCACGTTTCCGTGCTCCCATCGAGCCATGGCTGGTCCTGTTCGCTGTGGGAGGCGGCTGGCATCTCTGGCAGAAACTGCGGCGTCAGCGCTCAAAAACTATAGGAAATGCCTTGCCGGAGAGCCATGACTCTTCATTAGCTGAGGCATAATGTCAGTCTGGTTCTACCAGAGGTTTCAGCACATAGCCCGCGATCTCGTAACCGCGACCCGGACGATCGTTGTCGGGCAAATCGGTTAACCACTCCCATTGCGCCTCTTCGGCGACGGTAAATGGCACACGGATAAGCTCCGGGAAGGTTCGTGGGACAAGCGGAAGGATGCGTCGATGCTGGGCATCATGATTGGTACCAAGGACATCAAATGCGAAGCCACGGATGTCTGTGAGCAGCACGGCCACGCCTCCCAGATCAAGGAGATCGCGGATAAAATGCAGGTGCGCGTTGATAACGCGAATACGGAAGGACTGAGCTGCATCCTGATAGCGGCGATGACGCTCCTGCTCGACAGCCAGTTCCGGAGACACTTTTTGAGCGCGATCCAGAATGTCCAGCAGCGGATAGCTGAAAAGCTGCGATAAGACGAGCGAGCTGACAACCAGCCCAAAATTTCCAGTCCCCAATGTGTAGATTGAAGGCGGATCAGGAACAGCACATTGATCCAGACATTGCGCCGCCTTATCAAAAAAAGCCTGGCTGCTTTGTTGCGCTAGCTCTTCCCAGTTCTCACGACGTAGCAGACGCGTCAGATTAGTACTGACACCTCCGGTCATGTCGCATTGCACAAAGCGAATACGCTTACGCAGGGAGGCAGCGGACAGTTCATCGCGTCCATGCTGCATAGAAACCAGATCCAGGTCGGCCAGGACAACCTCATCGGAGGAGCGCGCAAGATCGGAGAGAGGAACCTCGGTACAGGCTCCCGCGCCCAACACCACACTGCTACGTGATGTCTCCACGGGTCTCTGCAAGAGTCCCTTGGAAACAAATGAGGCGCAGTTTTTTAGATGCTGCGGGGCGTGCTGACGAAACCAGGCACGCCGCTCCGCTCCTTGCATCTGATTATTATAAGAAATAAGTGTATCTATTCGCACGATCTGTTATTTCCCGGTATAGTTCGGAGGTCGCTTCTGCAAAAATGCCTGCACCCCCTCATGATGATCAGCAGTTTCAAGTGCTTTCGTCTGAAATGCACCCTCTAATTGTAACACTGATGCCAGATCTTTGTCCTGAGACTGCTGAAAAAGCTCTTTAATCAGACCATACGTGCGCGTTGGACCGTGTGCCAGACGTTGTGCCAGGGATCTTGTCGTCGCCTCGAACTCGGCCAGCGGGACACAGCGATTGACCAGTCCCAGACGTTCAGCTTCTGCGCCGCTCAATTCAGTGGTCAGCAAAGCCAACTCCAATGCCTTCCCGGCTCCGACCAGACGACTCAAAAAATAAGCTCCGCCGCCATCGGGGACCAGGCCAATACGCGCAAAGGCTTCCGAGAGCCGAGCATTATCGGCAGCGATCCGCAGATCACAGGCCAGCGCAATGTTGAGCGAGATGCCAGAAGCAGCCCCATGAATGGCTGCGATCACGGGCTTCGGTATCTGTCGCAATGCCTGGATCAAATTGTGATATAGTTGCAGATGATTAACTGTCTCCTGGCCAGTTGTAGATGCAGCACGCTCCTGTACAAAAATTGACAGATCCTGACCAGCCCCAAAAGCTCGCCCGGCTCCTGTCAGGACCAGGCAGCGTATCTGATCATCTTGCGCAGCCTCTGCAACAACCTCAATCAATTCATGGATCATCAGATCGTTAAAGGCATTCAAGACCGCGGGACGGTTCATGGTAATTGTCAAAACGCCATCATCAACTTGCACCAGCACATGCTGAAAATCGTTGCGCATAAAATTACACTCCTCTTCTTCCTTAGCAACAGTAGCGTCGTACGCTCGCGTGCGATGTCCCACTCGACGTACGATCAGACCCCCAGCGTGGCTCGCCAAGATCAGGCTGACTCGTACGAGACACAGGAACATCGCACGCCAGCGTGCGACGCTACTTAATGGTTGGGGTGTCGAGCATCAACACTTCGAGCGCCACACGCGCATTGACGTTCTGCTCGATCGATTCCTGCGTCTGCAAAATGGCACGCACCATACGCTCGGCTTCAAGCGTGCTCACTTTCGCGGACTGCGTCTTGAGCAGATCGCGCATATCGGCATTCACCGTGAGATCCAGACAATTATTGGCCGCTAATACCATATCACGCCACCATAATAACCACAACTCAAGCATATGGCGAACCTTCTCGGCGTCGGTACCCAGGCGCTGGATATAATCGAAACGCTGCACCCGTGTCAGTGTGGGAAGTTTAGAGAGTCCCTCGAGTTGAGTACGACGCTCGTCAAGCAGATCCTCATCTTCGACCGCCTCTACCGCCCAACCAAGCCGTCCAGCCGAGAGGGAGGCAATCAGTGCGGCCTCTTGCGCTTCAACCTCCCAGCGCTCGATCAGGGCGTCTTTGATCTGCTGAGCCGTCAGCAGCTGCATGGATAATAATTGGACACGCGACAAGATGGTCGGAAGCAGCAAACCAGCATCCGGAACGGTCAGCAGGAGAACAACGTCAGGCTCCGGCTCTTCAAGCGTCTTCAGGATACAGTTGGCCGCCTGCACGTTCATTTCGTGCGCGTTCTCGATGATGAAGATGTTGCGTCTACCTTCCAACGTACGGCGCGAGGCATCGCTCTGGAGCGCTCTTACCTGCTCGATCAGGATAAATTGCTTGTCGGCGGCTTTGCTGATGACGTGGATGTCGGGATGGTTCCCATGGAGCACTTTGCGGCAGGAGAGACAACGATTACATGGCTCTGACGGCGAGATGTCCGGATCAGGTCCACCGGTACAGAGGAGCGTCTGAGCGAGACGCTGGGCCAGCAAGCTCTTGCCGATATGTTGGGGACCGGTAAGGAGATAGGCATGGCGCACCTGCTGTGCCGCCAGTGTGCGGCGCAGAATATCTATAATGTGCTCATGACCAACAATATTCCAGCCAGGTGTTTGCATTTGATGGGTTGTCATAGGAGCATCCTAGCAGAAATATGCCAGAATGGCAAGTAAAAGTATGGAAAAGGAGTGCTGTCAAGAGAAGTTATATAAAATCTTCTACACCTGCTATCCTTTTTGTCGTATGAAGTGCAGAAACGACATCAATCTCAGGACAAATATGGTATACTGTAGCCTATGGGTGCTTGTTTCCGCTCCATCTATAGATTATGTAAGCAATGCAAAAAATATCGATGGATGATCTCATAACCTTTAGCGGAGGTGGTGATAAATCGACAATCAAAGCTTCTATAATCGCTACTATATTGCATATGCGCAATGCTACTTCCAATGCATATCTATTATAAGCTCAGTGGCTGCATGTACACGCTTGACCAAAACATTATAAGATACAAGGCCGATGTAACCGATGGATACCTCTATACGTTTCTACAATACGAATAGCAGATTGAGTTCATCTACAAATGATGAACAGCAGGGCCATTCGACGATCCCGATGCCTGCGGAGGGCGTTGGTGATGAGGAGAAAAAAGCCACGGAGACGTTGCCAGAACTTTCTCCCCCCGATCTGGTGACACAACCGGAGCAGGTTAATGTCGCCGATTTTGAAGCAATTTTTACACGCTTCCAGGGACCAATCACCAATTTCATCTATCATCTCATTGGGAATCGCGAACAGGCCTATGATCTTGCTCAAGATGTATTCGTAAAAGCCTACAAAGCACTTTTAGGAGGAACAGTCGTCCAACCGGGAGCACTATCGGCATGGCTCTACCGCATTGCAGCCAACACCACTACCGATACTCTTCGGCGCAGACGTCTGATCTCGTGGTTACCGCTCTCTCTGTTTAATGAAGATCGAGGTATCGGCGCGGGCATGGTCTCAGAGTCCGGAGGAAATCCTGTGGATGGGCTGAGCAGCGGCGAAGAAAACGGTCCAGCGGTGCGTCCAAGCACAGTTACGTCGATGTATGAGCGCAATGGCTACGATGGGGGACGCTTTGAAAGTCGGGTTGCAGATCGTGAGATCGTGGAGCGTGTGTTTCAGCAACTCCCCCAGAAATATTCGGTCTGCCTCTGGCTTTACGAGAATGATGGTTTATCTTGCGCCGAAATTGCCGATGTTTTGGGTATCAGTTCATCGGCAGTCAAGATGCGTTTAATGCGAGCAAGAGAACGATTTATTGGTTTGTATCAAAAAGAGGTCGGTGAAGAAGATTGAACTGTCATCAAGCGCGAGCACTGCTCGCCACCCAACGTAAACATATACTGGAGCCGACGGATACGCCTGACTTGAATGATCATCTGGCTGATTGTGCTGATTGCAAAGATGCATACGCTCAAGCCCAATTTGTTGGGGAGCGCATACGTTCTCTGCCATCGATCGAACCCTCTGAACAAGCACGTCACAACCTGATGCAGGCGTTAGCAGCTGAACACGTCCGCTTTCTACAGCATGCAGCACCATCAGCACCCGCTATACCCGCACCCGCTTTCCTGGCACCATATTTAAACGATCTTGCGAAGCAAGAAGCGGGAGCCGACTCATTGGCTGTCTTCTCGACAGCTGATACAGGTCCCTTGCCCATCGTGAGAGCCATGAAACCTCGCCGCAGGACACTTAAGATGCAGCCCTTTACTATGATTGGCCTGGCCGCCTCGTTTATGGTTGTCGTCATGATGGGTGGATTGATGTCGCTTCTTTTTATGGCCAATCAGGGATCACAAACGGTTGAGCTTCCCTCTAACCAGGCCAACCTGACACATCCCGAAGTAGCCCAGGCTGATACAGCAGCAGCAGCCACGCAGACGCTGTATCCTCATATTGCCAGCGCCAACGCCAATAGCACATCTATTTATTACTCGGCCTACAATGATGACCAGAGCCGTTGGATGCTGGAAACGTTCAGCCAGGAAAACACGACCAGTTCGATTCCTGAAAGCACTCCCTTACTGACAGTTCCGAGCACGCGTCCTATCATTATTTTAGGGAGCGATCAGGATTGGCTTGTCTGGCTTCAGATGGAACCCGAAAAAAAATCTGGAGGGAAAACATCAACAACACAAAATACATCCGCATCCTCGACAGCCGCAAGCAACTTTGTTGGACCATGGAGCGTTAAAGCACTCTATATCGGACCAAAGATCCAGACGGCACAAAGTGGCAAGCAGCCAGGCGCAACAGATACCGTGACGCCTATTACTCTGGACACTGGTACATTTAATCCAGTGACAGCTCCATCCTGGGTCACAACACCGATCCAGGGCCTATCCTTTTACGACAACCACGCACTGCTTGCCTTGATCGATAGTACCGGCAACGCCGATCTGATCAATTATCAATTCAAGCAGGGCAAAGTCGTCAAACATACCTTGCTCGCCAGCGCCACTGACCAACATGTACTCACCTCGCCAGCGGCGACCAGCAACGGGAATAGCATTTACTGGTCAGAAGAATGGCTTACCGCTACCGATGGACTCAATAGCAATATCTGGACGCAACAAACAACAGCCGCCGCGCCACAGTCTGGACGCTGGACACCTCATACACAGACTCAGTCCTATCTCTATCGCGATGACGGACTCTCGTTCCGGCCCCAGATAGCAGGAGGAACACTCTTCTTGCTGAATAAAACGCCTGCGGATACGATAGAATCGAATAGCGATCCCGCTACCCAGACGCAGCAGACGCCTGCTGTAACGCCGACAGCACTGCCCACCAGTACACCAGCCGCCACACCGACACCCGATGCCTCGGCGACATCGGCAGTACGAGCACAGAATGTCTCCAAGCTGCTGATGAATCCGACCAGCACGGACCCAACGGTGCTAACAGCACAGATTGATACGCTTGTGTCAGGACATTTGCTCGCTTTCACATCTGATGGCAGCGAAGCGGCCACCACCACACTCAACGACAATGCGATCGTTTCGGATCTGCAAAGCGGTGGCTCATTCCTGATCTGGCAGGATAGCGAAAAGAATCTGGCGATGTATGACGCCAGCAAGAAAGTCATGGTCAATGGCATCGATAGTATTGATAGGGAAAGCACAGCCTTCATTTCAGTCAACGGAAACACCATTGTCTGGACAAAATATGTAGCCCCCAAAAGTGATCCTAACGCCTCAAGCGAGACGAAGGTGACCTTCAATACCATCAAATGGCCCAAATAATATCTGTGCGCAGATGAGCAAAAGGCCAAAGTCTCTTGCTCATCTGCGCACAGATTATAGCCATCTAACAGCCAAGCTGCTTGGCAATCAAGAGGCGCTGAACCTCGCTGGTCCCTTCGCCAATCTCATTGATCTTCACACTGCGCCAATAACGCGACACCGGATATTCATCCATAAAACCATAGCCGCCATGAATCTGGACCGCCTGATCGGCAGCTCGTTTGGCCATCTCAGAAGCAAACAACTTCGCCATCGACGCTTCACGTGTGAAAGGTAATCCCTGCATATGCAGCCAGGCCGCTTTATAATACATCAAGCGAGCCAACTCGATCTCCATATCCATATCGGCCAGCTTGAACTGGATCGCCTGGAACTTATTGATCGGTAGGCCAAACTGCTTGCGCTGCTGAGCATAGCTCAGAGACTCATCCAGACACGCCTGAGCCAATCCCACCGAAAGAGCCGCAATGGCAACGCGTCCCGCATCCAGAATGCCCATAAACTGCTTAAAACCATCGCCTGGCTGGCCCAGCATATTTTCTTGCGGCACCTGACAATCCTCAAAGGCCAATGGACGCGTATCAGAAGCCTTCCAGCCCATCTTTTTATACGCCTTCCCGATCTGATAGCCAGGCGTCTCCCTGGGCACAATCAGATTGGTGATCTCCTTACGCCCATCGGGACGCATGCCGGTCACAGCCGTGATCGTCACGCCGCCAGTCATCTCGGTACCAGCATTCGTAATAAAAGCCTTGGAGCCATTGATGTGCCAGTAGCCATCCTGCAACGTCGCACGAGTTTGTGTCCCGCCGGAATCCGAACCCGCCTCGGGCTCAGTCAAACCAAAGGCCCACAACTGCTCTCCACGCGCCAGCGGCACCAGATACTGCTCCTTCTGCTGCTCAGAACCGAAAAGATGAAATGGCGTCGCCCCCAGCGACGTATGCGCCTCCATAGTGATCCCGACGGAGACATCTCCACGCGAAATCTCCTCAATCGCCAGACAGTAAGAAAGAAAGTCCGCGCCCGCGCCTCCATATTCCTCCGGAAAAGGTAAGCCTAATAGACCAAGCTCACCCATCTGACGAATCAGCGCATAGGGGAAGGCCCCGGTAGCATCGAGTTCTTCCGCCACAGGCTTGATCTCCTGCTCGGCAAATTCCCTGCACGTTTGACGGATAGCCGTCTGCTCCTCATTGAGTGTAAAATCCATGGAGATTGCTCCCTTTCTGCACCACTATCAAGATAAGCATATTTACTTTGTACTCTCCATAGTATAATCCATATCTCCATATGGAGATATAGGTAAGCATATTTTTGCAGAAAGAGACCAGACTGTGTAGCGTCGCACGCTCGCGTGCGATGTCCCTGAGACTCGTATGAGACGGCCCGATCCCGGCGCACTACGCTACCCTACCTCATCGTACGTCGAGTGGGACATCGCACGCGAGCGTGCGACGCTACTAACGTATGTAATCTATAAATTGTATATAAGGAAAAATCATAATAAAAATGCTATAATATCTCTTAAATATAAAATCGGATTGTCATATTAGACATAAGATGAGGTTCACAAGTGGGTAGAACTATAGAAATATTTTGCTGCTATGATCCTAATCCTGAAGACATCATATTATTTCACAAGTTAGAAGCACACCTTGCACCACTAGAACGAGAGAAGATTATTTCTATCTGGTCAATCGATGAGATTATTCCTGGAAAATCATCACAAGATGAGATTAACACGCATCTTCATAACGCTCAGATCGTCCTCTTGCTTATCAGCCCGGATTTTTTCAGATCAGATGACTGCTATAAGATCATGCAAGAAATAACGCAGCCAGACCAAAAAGAGGAGATCAGTATTATCCCGATTCTGTTTCGTCCTGTATCCTGGCAAAGCACCCCTATTGCACATCTCAGCGTTCTTCCGAAAAATACTCAAGCGATCACACTTTGGGCAGACCAGGATCACGCACTTGATAATGTTGTCCAGGGGATTCATCGTGTGGTCAACCTATTAAACATACCGAACTCTGCTCAGAATAAAGAAAGTCAACACACACATAGCAAATATACGGAAACAAAACAGTCGTCCAACATGGTACAAGCATACTCAAACGCGCTCCCTGGGCCAGAAAGACAGAGAATCAAAACACCTACGCAGATTGCGATCATAGTCGCACTCATACTTATACTAATAGTACCTGGTAGTTTGGCAATAAATGATTTCATCACATCGAGAGCAACAGCCAATCATACAAACACATCATCACAACAAACCCCAACCGCATCGATAAGCTCAGCGGGGCCAAAAATTCCATCAACCTGGCATCTGGTTGCCGGTGTTTCTCCACCGACGGACCATTCAGACTGGGCAGGGGACTCAAATTGTACTTATCCTCCGAATGGTTATCAAGAGACAGGTGAGGGGTCTGATGATTGTATCTATGGAAATGGGCATTATTTTACTGATTTAGCTTTTGTTCTCGATGTAACTATTCTTCAAGGTCATCAAGCAGGACTCGTCTGTCGGGTACTCAACGACAACTATTATGCCTTTGATATTTCTATCGATGGCACATACATCATCACAAGGCACAATAAAAGTGGAGGTGGAAGCGATCAAAGACTGACAACAGGCTCTCCTTTTTCTTCGGCTATCCGTCGAGGAGTAAAGGCAAAGAATACGTTGGCTGTGATGATCGTCAACGACTCCTTCCAATTTTGGATCAATGGCATTCAACTTCCAACAATCAGTGATGATACATATCCAGGAGGCACTATCGGAACTGGTGTAAACGCCGATCCAGATCTAAAGGGAGTAACAGTCGCACTCTTTCAGAACTTAAAACTTTGGGAACCATAGATCGCAGGGCGCCACTCTTACACAGAATGGTGCTATATACTAATAAGTAGGAGCAAAAAGTAAAGCCCCTGTGGTTATCCCAATGGATAGTCACAGGGGCTTTTACAAGAGCAAATTTCTTATGAGACAGCTTCGCCGCTCTGCACATTGGCACCAACGCCCTTACGGAGCATCGGTACTTTGTCGAGGGCTTCCCAGGGCAGATCGACATCCGTGCGTCCGAAGTGACCAAAGGCAGCTGTGGGCTGATAGATCGGTCGGCGCAGGTCGAGAGCCTGGATGATCCCGGCGGGCCGGAGGTCAAAGTGCTCGTTGATCAGACGAATGATCTCTTCGTCGGCGACTTTGCCAGTGCCAAAGGTCTCGACAAAGAGGGAGAGCGGACGCGCTACGCCGATGGCATAAGCGATCTGCAACTCAACGCGATCCGCCAGTCCGGCAGCCACGATGTTCTTCGCGATATGGCGGGCTGCGTAAGCCGCTGAACGGTCAACTTTGGTCGGATCTTTGCCGCTGAAGGCACCGCCACCATGGCGAGCCATGCCGCCATAGGTATCGACGATAATCTTACGACCGGTCAGGCCAGCGTCTCCCATGGGGCCACCCAGCACAAAGCGACCAGTAGGATTAACAAAGATCTTGGTCTCGCTATCCAACAATTCAGCGGGAATGACTGGTTTGATAATATGCTCAATCACATCCTGACGAA
The DNA here is from genome assembly GCF_057551105.1 of Dictyobacter sp. Z7_2. NCBI lineage: Bacteria > Bacillati > Chloroflexota > Ktedonobacteria > Ktedonobacterales > Dictyobacteraceae > Dictyobacter > Dictyobacter sp. Z7_2. The sequence continues at coordinate 3,748,991 of NZ_BAAJPE010000002.1, read as the reverse complement.
TCTGCTCGCGATCGACATAGTCGGCGTGCTGAGTCGAAACGACAATCGTATCAACACGAACCGGGACGCCATTCTCATACTGTACAGTCACCTGAGCCTTACCATCTGGGCGCAGATACGTCATTGGCCCCTTCCCACTCCATGAGGAGCGGCGAACCGTTGAGAGTTGCCGGGTCAACTTATGAGCCAGACTGATAGGCATCGGCATCAATTCGGGAGTCTCGTTACAGGCAAAACCGATCATCATACCCTGGTCGCCAGCGCCGATCAGCTCCAGTTCATCGTCGCTAAGCTGCTGGGATCGCCCACCGCGGGACTCCAGCGAGGTGCTGACTCCGAGATCGATGTCGGGCGACTGTTTACCAATAGAGGTCGTGACGCCGCAGGTGCGATAGTCAAAGCCATAATCCGCATTGACATAACCAACTTGCTCGATCGTTTTACGGACCACCGCCGCCATATCGATCCAGGCCTCAGTTGTGATCTCACCTGCCACCAGCACCAGGCCCGTGGTCGTAGCGGTCTCACAAGCGACGCGAGCAACCGGATCTTGTGACAAAATAGCATCCAGAATGGCATCAGAGATCTGATCGCATAACTTATCGGGATGACCTTCTGTCACGGATTCACTGGTAAAGAACGTTTTTGGGCTGCGCATGAAACTTGTCATGGGCCTTTCCTTTCACAAATACTTTTTATAGGATTTATAGTGATCTGCGCGGTTCATTTTTATCTATGCTGAAGGCGTAAAGAGTTAGATATGGGATTTTCAGGCACAAAAAAACCCCTCTTTGCAGGGGTTGTACATCTTGCACAGTCCCCTCATCTTGCGGCATAGCATGCACCGCCGGAATTGGCACCCGTCCTGTCTGGACAGCGGGTTGCCGGGCTTCATCGGGCCGTTTCCCTCCACCTCTCTTGATGAGAGTGATTACACTCATGTATTCAGTTGTCCATGTGCCAGATAGTGTAGAACTACCTGTAATCTCTCTAGATTGTACGCTATAGTTAAGACAAATGTCAATAAGAGATTGATGTGAAAGAGATAATGCGTGCACAACGCATGGTCCAATTGAACATTTGGTGGACAGGTATAACATATATCCGAGAAAGAGCACCATGGAGCCTGGAGCAGGTGTAGCTGGAAGCGATCAGCATTGGCAATCTATACACAACTCTGGTCGCTTCCAGCACAGATCAAGATAGTGGCTTAGGTTCCCGATTCCCAGGAATTGAGATACTTCTCCTGTTCAGGGGTCAGGGTATCAATTTTGACACCCATGGCATGCAACTTCAGGCGAGCGATCTCTTTGTCCATCTCAGCTGGGAGCGTGTACACATGAGGCTCTAACTCTTTGGCATGCTCAAGCATGTACTCAGAGCCCAGAGCCTGGTTCGCAAAGCTCATGTCCATCACGCTGGCAGGATGTCCCTCAGCGGCTGAGAGGTTCACCAGACGACCCTCGGCCAGCAGGTGGACCTTACGTCCATCGGCATACGTGTACTCGTCGACAAAGTCGCGGACACGGCGCTTGTTGACTGCCAGCTTCTCCAATGCAGGGATGTTGATCTCATCATTGAAGTGGCCTGAATTGGCGATCAAAGCGCCATCTTTCATCTTTTCCATCAAAGCCTGATCGATCACGTGCAGGTCGCCCGTCACTGAGATAAAGATATCTCCGACAGCTGCTGCTTCGATACCAGGCATGACGCGATAGCCATCCATGAGAGCTTCCAGAGCACGTGTAGGATCGACCTCACAGACGATTACGTTCGCGCCATGACCATTGGCACGTGAGGCAACGCCACGACCACACCAGCCATAGCCGAAGACGACCACTGTGCGACCAGCAATCAAGATGTTGGTGGAGCGAATGATGGCGTCCAGAGTGCTCTGGCCTGTACCATAGCGGTTGTCAAACATGTGCTTGGTATCGGAATCATTGACAGCCAGAACAGGGAATTGCAAGACCTTCTGCTTCTCCATACTGTGCAGACGAATGACGCCGGTTGTGGTCTCTTCCATGCCACCAATGATGCCAGGGATGAGGTCTTTACGGGTCGTATGGATGGTTGAAACGAGATCACAGCCATCATCCATAGTCATCTGAGGATTGTGATCCAGCACTGCATTGATGTGATTGTAGTAGGTCTGCTCATCCTCGCCTTTGATAGCGTAGGTAGGAATCCCATACTCGCTCACCAGAGCAGCAGCCACATCATCCTGAGTTGACAGAGGATTGGAGGCGCACAGCACCAGATCAGCTCCGCCGGCTTTCAAGGTGATAGCCAGATTAGCCGTCTCAGTCGTAATATGCAAGCAGCCAGACATACGAATACCTTTGAGAGGCAGTTCCTTCTCAAAGCGCTCGCGAATCAGGCGTAGCACAGGCATTTCTTTAGCAGCCCACTCGATACGGTCTTTACCGCGAGGAGCCAGGGAGAGGTCTTTGACGTCTCCGCTCGTTGTTGTTGTCATTGAATTTATTACATTCCTTCCATCTAATGGATATAAAACAGACTATGCTCGCGCAGAAGTCCAGTTGGGATCAAAATGGGAATAGCCAACCAGCTCATTATAGCGCGTAGAGATATCCTGTATCGTCAGTGAGGACAGACCAGTGATACCAAAGTCGGTACAGGCGAAAGAACCCAGGATATTGCCATGCACGACCGCACGCTTCAGATCATCAACCGAGTAGCGCCCGGATGCATCAGGCTGTACAGTCGACAGGTATCCCAGGAACCCACCACCGAAGGAGTCGCCAGCTCCAGTGGGATCGGCTACTTCTTCCAATGGATACGATGGAGCACTAAAATAGGTCCCATCTGAACCAAAGAGCAAAGCACCATAACTGCCAAGTTTCACTACCACATATTTTATGCCCAGTGTAAAGAAGTGCCGCACAGCTACCAGGATACTCGCCTGATTGGTATACTGACGGACCTCCTCTTCGCTCATCAAAAGCACATCCACCTGCTTCATCACCTCAGTCAGAGGAGCGCGAGCTGTCTCAATCCACAGTTCCATCGTATCCAGCACGGAAAGTCTGGCGCGTGGCATCTGCTTGAGCACCTCTAACTGTAACTCTGGTTGAATATTGGCCAGAAAGACCAGTGGACTATCGGCGTAGGCCTCTGGCACCACCGGATGAAAATCTGCGAAAACGCCCAATTGAGTATCCAGCGTATCGCGAGAATTCATGTCCATATGATAGCGCCCATGCCAATGGAAGGTCTTTCCCTCCTGGATTTGCAAACCAGCCAGATCCACCGAGCGTTTACTCCAGAAATCAAGGTGCTCGTGTGGAAAGTCACTCCCAACGATCCCGACCAGATTGACCCGATCGTATAAAGATGCGGCAGTAACGAAATAAGATGCAGCCCCTCCTAAGACACCTTCCATCTTAGCAAAAGGAGTTTCAACAGTATCCAGGGCCACTGAGCCCACAACAAGAATAGGCAAGGTTCGCCTCCATAAAAATTGTATCATAGAATGAGAGAAGATTTCTTCTCATAAAGTTTCACCAGATAGAGACTATACAGGCGTCGCGTCGGTCAGGTGCTCGATTACGCCATCAAGAAACGCCAGCGCATGATGAAATTTTTCGCGTGACATGTTGCGAGCCGGTTCGGTGTTGAGCGATTGGTAGAGCTCAATGAAGCGCTCCTCGACATGACGCAAGATGGCAGCCAGGACCTCACCGGTGACGGCTCGATTAGGATAGCGAGCGCCAAACTCGATCAGCGAAGTCACAATCGCCAGACCGCTCAGGCGACCAAGCTTATCTGCATCATATAAGATGCGTCCCTCCGTTATTGGCTCATCCTTCTGCTCGGGATCGACCACCGTCGTATGAGTCAAAATCGCCTGCTTCACCTTCTCAACCGTCTCCTCAGGAACCTTGAGACCCTGCAAGAATTCGGCCGCCATCTCGGCAGATTTAATTTGATGATCCTGAAAGCCATGTTCTACGGTGGAGATATCATGCAGATAGCCAGCGATGACTAAAGCGTCGGTATCAATCGACACGGACGCCTCCTCATCCTTCTCTTCCGCTGGCGTTTCTAGCTCTAACGCCAGCATCTTACAATTCGCGACGACAGCACATACGTAGAGAAAGCCTTCACTTCCCATCACCTCTTCCGCATGCTGAGCAACCGCTTGCATCACATCTGTTGCAATAACCATATAAAGCTACACACCTTCCAATGGAATAGAATTTTCCAGACAGAGAGCGGTCAAAGTCTCTCTATATGGAGGTCGGGCGATCCCTTTTTCGGTAATAATGGCAGTGACATAGGAATTAGGCGTCACATCAAAAGCTGGATTCGCGACGTGAATGCCATCAGGAGCAGTGATCATTCCCGCAAATGTCGTGACTTCTTCTGGCTTTCTTTGCTCAATCGGGATGTGCGCACCAGTCGGAAGCGTCAGATCAATCGTTGAACAGGGTGCAACCACGTAGACAGGAAGATGATGCACATGCGCTAAGACAGATAAACTATACGTGCCAATCTTATTCGCCACATCACCATTGAGCGCGATACGGTCAGCGCCCACAAAAATAGCTTGAATACGTCCCTGTCGCATAAAGTGACCCGCCATACTATCGGTAATCAAAGTAAGTGGCACATGCTCTTGTTGGAGTTCCCACGCCGTCAAGCGTGCCCCCTGGAGAATCGGTCGCGTCTCATCGACAAATACGTGGAGCTGCTTGCCACTGGAGGCAGCGGCATAGATCGGCGCCAGTGCGGTGCCAATTCCATTTGTCGCCAGTGCGCCGGCATTGCAGTGCGTTAAGAGTGTATCACCATCAGCAATAAGTTCAGCTCCATACATGCCCATGCGTAGACAAGACTGGGCATCCTCATCAGCGATCATCTGTGCCTCCTCTTGTAAGGCAGCCACAAACTGTGGCACGGACAATCCCTGGGACGCAGCATCTCGTGCGCGGTGCTGCATTCGATCGAGTGCCCAGAACAGATTCACCGCCGTCGGACGCGTCGCATGCAAGAGTTGGCTCACTTGCTGGACCTGAGCCATGGCCTCATCCAATGAAAGCGTGACCTCTTGCGCTTGCGCGGCCCGCCAGAGCCGTGTCACCGCCAGAGCAACCCCAAAGGCAGCAGTCACACCGATCAGGGGTGCACCGCGCACTTGCAGCTGCATAATTGCATCTGCGACCTGTTGCTCATGGACAAGATGAGCATAAACAATCCTTTGTGGTAACAGCGTCTGATCAAGTATGCATATCGATACATCCGCATTATCAGACGTTCCTGCTTCCCAACAGATTGTTCGTACCCGCTGATCATTCATGAAAATTCGGCCTCCTTACAAATCTTTTCCCCCATACACTTCTCGCAGCGGGAAAAGAGCGGATGGCAAATTGCCCCATATTCAACGAAGGGGTAACGTCAGCTACCCTTCGTCACCCAATAGTACTAAGATATTAGTTAATGATTGCTAGAAATCCACCCGAGTATGCTACCATGATAAACGATACATCACTCAACAGCAAGTATGCATGGACTACTCTATCATGTTACTGATAGCGTTAGTTGTCCGTTCCACTAGACAGAAGGAAATTGCGTTTCCGTACCCGCCTGGAGGTATGACTGATCACTCATGTCATCCCCATTTACGCCTCGGCTCGGAGACAGCTACTGCCACTTCTTGCATGGAACGGTCAAGAAAAAACAGTAGCTATCGAAGGGATTGTAGCGCATGGTCCGGGTGGAAACCAAGGAAAACTCCTGGTCTTTCGAACAAATTTACGATGAATATAAGACACCTATTTATAACTATGTCTATCACCTGGTCGGTGATCGCGAGCAAGCTGACGATTTAACCCAGGATACGTTTCTAAAAGCTTTTCGCGCACTGCCTAAAATGGATGCGAATCTCAAATTATCGGCATGGCTCTATCGTATTGCGACCAATACAGCCTACGACGCGCTTCGTCGTCGCAAGCTGATCGCCTGGTTGCCCTGGCAGGATCTGGATCATGAGCCAGCCGATGTCGAAAGCGCAGATCCACAGGAGATATATGGAACGACAGAGATGGTGCGTGCCGCTCTCCGTCGGATGCCTCAGCAATACAGGGCGGCGTTGATTCTTTATACGCAAGAGGGCTTCTCCTATAGTGAGATCGCACGGACGCTCAATATTGCCGAGAGTGGTGTCAAAATGTATCTTTCACGTGCACGGCAGTCATTTCGTGAACATTATCGAGTCCTGGAACAAGGAGGAGGCACTAGATGAATTGTGAGCCGATCAGAGGGTTGCTCAGTGCATACCTTGATGATCAGCTCTCAGTGCCCGAGCGTCAAAGCGTAACAGCGCATCTCGCTACCTGCGTTGAGTGTAGCGCGGTTCTCTCCGATTATTATCGCTTTGACGCCCTCCTGATCCAGCTTCCCTATCTGACACCACCATCCTCACAACGAAAAAGCGCCATCTGCCAGACTCCCAACCGATATCATCTGCATCATGGCAGGGACTATCAGAAAACGGTTCTGACGCTGGTGCGTTTATCCAAAAAAACTTATTCCAGAGCGTCATATCAGGGACAGAGCTGTCGTCCTATGGCGCGTACGAAGCAGATCACCAATGCGCTTCCGGGGCATTCTGCTCGTTTTCGCTGGTACGTGGAGCGTCGCTATCGGGCATCTTATACGATAAAGTGGATCTCCTATCCAAAGGCACGACGCTACTGCTGGGATGGCATAAGAAAAGTTAAGTACAATACATAAAGTATTTATAAAGAAAAGGCAAAATCTTCTCAGAGCTATTTACTTTGAGTGAGATTATACGTTATAATACATAGGCCTGGGATGGATGGCGGGGTGTGCGTAGGCAAGTAGATCCACCTCGACGAGCAGCTTGTAGCGTACATCTAAGATATTACGTGCAACCTTTTCCCCATGGGGTTCGCACGCGCACCTCCTGGAGTTTCGCGTCGCGCAAGATGCAGGCGCGTGGCATTTGGGAGGACGAGCTGGCACCCCGTTCTCCCTTTGCTTTTATGCATGGGTAGGAAGGGGCGTATGCGACTCACGGCACGATCTCTTGGCGGCAAACTCATCGTGATTACAACCATGATACTCTTGTTTTGTCTGCTGCTCTTTATACTCTTGTCCTGGGGTGGATACAAACTTTATTCGACCTTACAGGCCCAGAAAAGCGCTCAAGCACATCTTATCCTGATTCACGAAGCATACCAGAAACATACACAGACACTCACCAACAACGTCATCACTATCGCCCACGATGAACGTGTCAGCGCGGCCCTGACAGGCCCACGCGATGAGGTCTCAACGCGTAGTTTTCTGGATGAATACGCCATCAATGATCATCTTATGGCGCTGGCTATCTTCAATGAGAGCGGTCAGGTGGTCGCTGGTAGCAATAGCCTGAATACTGCGACAATCCGCCAGCTTATCGCTCAGGTACAGCATGGACAGTCGGCGACGACACTGCAAGATATTCCCTCAACAGCAACGGCTCAAGGTCAGGCGCAGATCGCACATCAATGGACAATGACAATAGCGGTGCCAATCTTTACGCCCCAGGATCAGCAAGTCAGTGGGATGCTGGTCGCAGCCCAGCCCATCAACGGTATCCTGGCGCAAGATCTCAGCCAGCATGCAGACGCTCAAGTGGTGGTCTGCCTCGGCAATCAGTTACTGGACACAACCACGCTGCTGAGCATCTCCACAACGGCCTCCAGCCCGGCGACAGCCGTGACCATTTGTCATCCAGGATCATCAACTATCGTCTCAGACTCGCAATCCTATTGGTTCCAGGCACAGACCATGATCTTGCCACAAATGGCCGCCCAGGCACCTAAACTCACAATGGCTACAGTCGAGCCGCTCTATCGGCTCAACCGACGTGTAGGATTGCTCATCATCGGGATAGGTCTAACCGTCATTGCGTCAGGCATTATGCTCTACACCTTCTTTACCAGCATCCTGTTGATCCGTCCCCTACGACGCTTACAGGCGCACGCGCAGATCCTGGTTACGCAAAACACGGGACAATCCATCGAGATCACACGCGACAACGAGCTACCAATGCTGGCACAGGCATTTCATCTCCTCGATGAATCGCTTTACAATGAAAGCCACGCCCTCATCAATCAGATGAGCAATCTGCTGATTATGAACGATGCCTTGATGTCAACTCTGAATCTGGAACAATTGCTGGGTGAATTTATCTCGCGGATGGGACACGTCATGAAAGCCAAACATGTAGCCTTACTGCTCTATGGGCGCGAAAGTATCGCTCCCTGGGTGGTAGCTCATTGGCCCGGCGACATTGAGGGCGTGATGAGTCCGAGTACGGAGGAGTCACACGCAGTCGCAGTGTATACCGATCCGGATAACGATATTACCATGGCGGTAACAACAAAGCTAACCGCCATTTCACATGTCAACAAACCAGGCACCTTCAGCCTGGCATTTCCCACGCATAACGGTCGACCATCGCGCATTCCCAATCACGCGCTACGCGAACTAGATATGCTCCTGGCCCGTATGACCAAGCAAAAGCAAAAAATAGTCTATGGTGAAGATATTCCAGCCATCTACAAGGAGCGTCATGAGGATTGGGCGCGCCTGGCCCTGGAGACCGGCTATTGCTCAGCTATCTCGGTACCATTGCTCTTGCAAGATCAGGCCATTGGCGCATTTATACTTTATACTGAAGAGGCACGTCCGATCAGTAGCCGGGACACGTTTTTGCTGAGTACGGCAGCCTTACAGACATCGATGGCGATAGAAAATGCGCTGCTTTTTGCAGAGGTCAAAGATAAAAATGCCGCTTTGGAACGTGCCAATAATCTGAAATCCCAGTTTCTGGCCAACGTCACACATGAGCTACGCACGCCCCTGCACAGTATCATTAGCTATGGCGCGTTGATCCTGGAAGGCTTCCTGGATGGAACATTGACAAGCGAGCAGGAACAACATATCCAGTTTATGGTTAACCGAGCCGAAGATCTCTCGCATCTGGTTGATGATATGCTAGATCTATCCAAAATCGAGGCGGATCGCATTGAAGTCAAGCCAGAGCCTATCACACTCTCGCTCAGCCTGGCCGAAGTCGTTGAACAATTAAAGCCGCTCGCCAACAACAAAGAGCTCTCGCTTCAACTGCAACTGGAGGACGGATTGCCCATGGTGGCCGCAGATGGACATCGTTTAAGGCAGGTGGCGATCAATCTGGTCTCCAACGCATTAAAATTCACAGAAAAGGGTGGAGTCACCATCCGTTGTATCCATCTGAAACAGCGCGGCATGGTACAGATCGCTGTCACCGACACAGGCATCGGCATCTCGCCAGCCGCTCTGAGCTATATCTTCGAGGCCTTTCGTCAGGCCGATGGCAGTACGACACGGCGCTTCGGTGGCACGGGACTGGGTTTGACGATCGCCAAGAAGCTGATTGAGTTACAGGGTGGCGAGATCGCAGTGGAAAGTATTCCAGGCGAAGGTTCCACTTTCTCTTTTACCTTGCCCATGATTTTGGCCTGATGATTTTTTAGACGGATCTGCACCACCATCAGGTATGATTAATTTATCGTTACGCATATAATAGTATCTGAAGACAAAACGGATGCAGATATATAGAGAGCTAATAATGAATACATCAAATTCTGAGACCTCCCAGGCTACAATTCTGGTCATCGAAAACGAGGCGTCAAATCGCATTTTAATCGAGCGCGTGCTCTCAACGCGTGGATATCGCTGTGTATCGGCCGGCAACGGGCGCGAAGCTCTGGCACTGCTGGATCACGAGCATGTCGATCTGATTCTGACCGATCTCTCGATGCCTGTCCTCGATGGTTATCGCACCACACAGTTGATCCGCTCCCGTCCCGGGCTGGAAAATGTCCCCATCGTCGCCGTCACCGCCTTTGCCCTCAGCGATGAAGGTGAAGCCGCCCGGCAGATAGGTTGCACCGAGTATCTGACCAAACCATTCAAGCCCCGTCAGCTACTAGAAGTCGTTGAGCGCTTGCTCAACACGCAGCCCTGAGGACAAACTTGTTATCCTTTACCACCATGTGTCATACTGGAAACGGATAAATATCCAACGCCGTTTTCAACCGACAAGAACACGTATGTTTGAGCGGTTTATTTTATTTTCGTGCATTCCATAGGTGAGATACAGAAAGAGCATCCTCCTAAGTGCACACAAAGGAGAGAGAGCATGGAGATCAACCTGACAACGCAGGCCGTTGAACAGATCGCTTGTGATGCTTTGATTGTGAGTGCAGCTCGTAAGACGAATACTGGTGTGGAATTAGCCAGCTCCACTACGACAATCGATGCTGCTCTGGCAGGGCTAATTTATGAGATCAGCGCTGACGGCGAATTTAAAGGAAATACTGGTGAGTTATTGACGCTGCATCCGGCGGGAAAACTCGCGGCGAAGCGCGTCATAGTCGTCGGGCTGGGTGCCCAGGATAAAGTGAATACACAGTCCGTGCGACGCGCAACCGCCATTGCCGCACGCCATTTACAAAAAACAGGTGCCCGAAAAATTGCGGTCGCTACTGGTTTCAGCAGCAGTAGCTTTGATGCGATCCAGGAAGCGCAAGCAGCCGCTGAAGGTGTCCAGCTAGGGCTCTACACATTCCGTAGCTACCAGAGTAACGAAAACACACAGGCCGTCACCTCCGTACTCTTCCATACACCTGAAGATCAGAAAGATGCTTTTTCACAAGCACTCTTCCGCGCACAGGCACTGGCCGAAGCAACCAATTTCGCACGCAGTTTGATCAACGAGCCTCCCTGCGTCCTTACCCCCATAGAGCTCGCCAACCGCGCCAGTTCAATGGCGAAAGAAGTCGGATTGGAGTGCGAGATTTTCGATAAAGCCAAAATCCAGGAATTAGGGATGGGCGGACTGCTGGCCGTCTCAAAGGGCAGTGTCAATCCGCCACGCTTCATCGTGCTGCGCTATCGCGGCGGTGCCAGTACGGATAAAGGGATCGCCTTCGTCGGGAAGGGCATTACGTTCGACACGGGCGGCATCTCGATCAAGCCCGCCGCTGGCATGGACGAGATGAAGGGAGATATGGGCGGAGCGGCCGCAGTTATCGGTGCCATGCAAGCCATCGGGCGCCTGAAGCCACACATCAACGTCACCGGTATCGTCCCCACCTGCGATAATATGCCCAGCGGCAGCGCGTTCGTCCCCGGCGATATCGTGCGCATCTCCAATGGCAAAACCATTGAGATCGTCAATACAGACGCCGAGGGACGTCTGATCCTGGCCGATGGGCTCTCCTACGCCGTCAATGAGGGCTGTTCGCCGATCCTGGATCTGGCAACGCTCACCGGGGCAATGATCGTGGCGCTGGGTCATACGATGACAGGCATCTTCAGCAATGATGAGCAACTTACGCAGGATGTGATCACTGCCGGTCAGGCCAGTGGCGAAAAATATTGGCCCATGCCTCTCGACCCTGAATACTCCGAGTATATCCACAGCGACATTGCCGATATCAAGCAGACAGGCGGACGCGAAGCTGGTTCAGTCACAGCGGCGAAGATCCTGGAGAACTTTGTCGGCAGCGCCAAATGGGCTCATCTGGATATCGCGGGCACCAGTTACGAAGAGCATGTCAAATCGTATCAGGAAAAAGGAGGCACAGGTGTCGGTGTACGCACATTAGCCGAACTCGCCATCCACCTCTCCCAAAACTAGTCCATCGAGGAAAACACGCCCGCACAGGCGGCGGTCGCGATCAGGCGCTCAGGTAACGCTCGCTCGATCGCGACACACCGTTATTCGAGTTTCCTGCACAATAGTTTGGCAATATATAGAAATATAGACACTCTCGTGTAAGGCATGATAATGTAGGAACTGATATTGTGTTTTCCTTACCAGTGCAAAGAAAGATTCACTACTTATATTGGGGTGGAGGTGTTTTATTTCTACTTTGTCTTTATTTCTTTTCGGCTCTCCTCGCATAAAATATAATGGTACGAGCGTTACAATGGATACCCGTAAAGCGGTGGCGCTCTTGATTTATCTGGCAATCACGCGACAAGGCCACAGACGTGATATGCTGGCCAACTTGCTCTGGCCTGAATATGATCAGGCTCACGCACGCGCCACACTACGTCGCACGTTATCAGCGCTCAACAAAGCACTGGATGGCAATTGGCTGCTGGCTGATCGCGATACGATTGCCCTTGATCCCTCTATGCCCATCTGGATCGATAGCGAGACGTTTCTCCAATATATTGCCGAATGCCGCATGACTACCTATCCAGCAGCCGAGGTGGATCCGGCACGTATAGAAGCACTCAAGCAAGCTGTAACCTTATATCAAGCCGATTTTCTGGCGGGCTTCCATTCTCAAAGCAGTATCAACTTTGACAGCTGGCAGTCTTTTCATGCCGATACCCTCAAACGCGAATATGCGTATGCCCTTGAGCAACTGGTGCAATCTTATATCCAGCGTGCCGAGTTCGATGTGGCGATAGACTATGCTCAGCGCTGGCTCAATCTGGATCGTTACCATGAACCTGCCTATTATGCATTGATACAATTGTATGCCTGGGCCGGGCATCGCGCCACAGCCCTGCAATACTATGAAGAGTGCGTGCGTATTCTGCGCCAGGAATTTGGCATTGAGCCGATGCCTGAGACACGACAACTCTATACAGCAATCAAAGAAAACCAGAGTCTCGCACTCCCCACCTCCATTCCGATCCAGCCGGAGCAGAACATCTTCGCGGAGACAGGCAGTAGTCAGAGCCTCCTAAACACAACATCTCCGACACTCGATGCAGCAACATCAACCGAAAATGATCCGCTCATCGGCCGCACCGAGGTCTGGACTCAGCTGCTTGCCGCCTATGCCCAGGCACAATTTCATGGACAGGTTATCTTGCTTGAAGGTGAGGCTGGCATTGGCAAAACACGCCTGGCAGAAGAGATCATGACCTATGCCCAGAAACAGGGCGCGTCGATTATACGCGTCCGTTGCTACGAAAATGAAAGCAACATCGCATACAGCCCGATCGCCAATGGACTCCAGTCCGCACTAACAGAGTACCAGAATCCAAACTCCGCTTCACAGGGTGCCTACTCCTGGTTGCAAGAAATTGTACGTCTCCTGCCACAATTCACATCCTCGGCTGTCATCCCCTCCATCACAGATCGGCCGGAAGTCTTGCATCGCTTTTACGATGCCATGAGCCAATTTCTCATCACGCTCAGCGCACAAAATCAGACCACCGCTCCCAACATCATCTTCTTTGACGATATGCAATGGGCCGACGTAGAATCCATCCAACTCCTGACATACTTTCTCCACCGCTACTATGGAACCTCGCTCTGCCTGATCCTCACATGGCGCTCACCCCAGCCGGAAAAACTTCAATCCTTCGCGCATGTCATCACAGATCTCTTCTACGAAGGGCTGGCAACCTGGCCAACGCTGCAGCGCCTGGACGCAGAGATGGTTCTCCAGTGGGTGCATAAACGCCTGACATTCCTCAAAGAAGAGGTCAGGATAGAGCTGGCCAGGCGTCTATTTGCAGAGACTGAAGGGCTACCTTTTTTTCTCACGGAATATATCATGGCGATTAAAAGTGGTATGCTCCATCCCGAAGACGATGTCTGGCCGGTTCCGCGCAGGATACGCGATATGCTGATCGCCCAACTGACATCCGTCAGAAATATTGGGCGGGAACTTCTCAGCGCAGCCTCGATTATCGGGTACGCGTTCGATTTCGATATGCTGCGCGAGATCAGTGGACACGGCGAGGAGGATATGGTTATCGCGTTAGAGCAGCTAATCAATCAGGGATTGATTCGAGAGGTGCCCGCAGCGCAGCAGGAGAAAAATAATGAGGGAATGCATTATCTGCTCTATACGTTCAAACATGGACAACTGCGCCGGCTCATCTACGACGAGACCAGCCAGGCACGACGCTGCCTCCTCCATCGACGCGCCGCCGAAGCGATGATTACGCGTGGAGCAGAACAACACGTCATCACCGCTCTTACCGAACAGATCGCGTACCATTATCAGATGGCAAATTCTCCCACGAAAGCGGAAGAGTGGAACCAGCGCCTGGCCGATCAAAGACAGAATTGGGTTTAGATTTAGATTTAGATGTAACGTCGAACGCGAGCGTTTGACACTACGAGCAGCTATTGAGCCGCAAAGCGATTACGTATCAGCAGGCGACTGGTGCCTTCCTGAGCAGAGATCTGCTTGACTGCCAGAGAGACTCGATTCTCAGCGTTCAAAGCATTCCAATAGGCCTCAAGGATCGCCTCAGCCTTGCCACTACAGGGCAGCAGCAGCGGATCACCACTAAAGCTCGGCAGCGGATTGCCATCCCCGCGATACGTAGTCAAGCCGACCCCAAAACCTCTCGGCGACTTGGCCGGATGATAGGTAAAGCGATCAGTATTAGCAGGATTGGCCAGGTTGGCTTTGAGAATACTCAGCGTGACAACCCCAGGATAGTTGCGCAGATCGAGCATGCCACTGATACGCGGTGTGTAATGAGGGGCATCAGGCTCGCGCTCACGTTTCTCCAGCGCCGAATCAAACGAGCCGCCTGCCAGAAGAGCATCATAAATTGTGCGCGTCTGATCACCGTTGCTGATCAGATAGATATCAGGCAACTCAAGCATGGCATCATAGATCAGCAGCTCGGGATGCTCCATCTGTTGCGTATCAACCGGCTCGGTGCGCAACGTGTTGCCCGAGACAACAAATTTTCGATTGCGGCTGGAGGCGCTACGCCCCATAATCCAATAAATCATCAACCAGGCGTCATCGACTGACGAACGCCCGATCACAAGTCCCCTTCCAGGATAAGGATTGTGCTTAAGAAGCTCAAAATTCGCAGCTGCGATAGCATTAGCATCCATGATATATCTCCCTGTTCTTTGTGTAAGCATCTTGATAAACTAAAGGTGTGCGTAACCGCAGCAATAGCATCGCTGTCGAGTATACGCGACAATCGGAGACGCATACAATCTTGCGCACACGTCACCATCATGATAGCAGAAACTCAGAAGCGATGCTTGAGTACCGACCGAGCCGCGAAATATCCACACATACCGTGCACACCACCACCGGGAGGCGTCGAGGACGAACAGATAAAGATATCTTGCGCCGGAGTCGTGTAAGGATCGAGACGTAACGTGGGACGCGTAAACATCTGCCAGATATCCTGTACGCCTCCATTGATATCGCCACCCACATAATTGGCATTATAGCGCTCAAGCTCAGCGGCACCCGTCATATGACGCGCCAGAATACGCTCGCGAAAGCCGGGAGCGAAACGCTCGATCTGCGCCTCAATCTGCTCCGTCATATCGATCTTAGAGCCATTCGTCACGTGACAGTACGCCCAGACCGTCTGCTTCCCCTCAGGGGCACGCGTGGCATCGAACAGACTCTGCTGTCCAACCAATACGTAGGGACGCTCTGATGGCTCCCCGCGCCAGACCTGGCGCTCCGAAGCGGCAATCTCAGCTAACGTTCCACCAAGATGGACAGTGCCCGCCCGCAAGCATTCCTGAGCAGTCCAGGGAATAGGACCGTCCAGCGCCAGATCAAGCTTGAACGAGCCCGGTCCATAGCGATAGCGCTCCAACTGACGAAGATAGTTCCCGGGCAAACGATGTCCGGCCACGCGAATAATCTGCTGCGGTGTGATATCAAATAGATAGGCACGAGCAGACGGAAGATCATCGATATTCTTCACCTCGGTATCTGTCATGATCTCACCGCCTAAAGAGCGCAGATAGTCCGCCAGAGCATCGACGATAGACTGCGAGCCTCCACGCGGCAGCGGCCAGCCGTAGACGTGTCCAGCCGTCATGAGCAGCACACCAGCCGCCGCACTCATCATCTGCTCCAGAGGTAGCATCGAATGAGCACTCACCCCCGCCAGCAACGCCCGCGCACGCTCCCCCTTAAAGAGTCGTTGCGCCAATGCGGAGGCCGACTGTAACGCATCCAGACCAAAGGGCGCCAGCGCAAAGGGATGAAGCAGCGGCTTCATCCTCAATGGTCCCAGAAAGGCCGCTTCGATACGCGGCCAGTGCGCGATAAATGATCCCATGAACGCCTCATACGCAGCCGCATCCTCACCCAGCGTCCGGGCCGTCTCCGTGACAGAACGCTGCAACAGCATAGCCGTCCCATCATCGAGCGGATGGGCCAGCGGCACATCGGGATGAATCCACTCCAGGCCAAACTGCTCCAGCGGTAATGTCCGAAAGAAGGGCGATCCGATACCCAGCGGATGAAACGCTGAACAGATATCATGCATAAAGCCTGGCAAAGTCAACTCTTTTGAACGCGCACCTCCACCGATAGTATCCTGTGCCTCAACCACCAGCACCGCATGACCCGCTTGCGCCAATACCAGTGCCGCCGCCAAACCATTCGGTCCAGAACCAATCACGACAGCGTCATAAGCATAATGAGTAGCCATAAAAGTCACCTCCCTCTTAAGAGTTGTAGCACATAGCTGCAATGAAAGACCAGCACAAGGAACCCTGATCCGATCTCCCTCTGACCAGACACTCAGTGCCAGGTGCTCACTTCCTTGAAGAGTGCAGACACCAGCAGGGTGCAACGCGTGGCGATCTCTCGAGGAGTGGACACTCTCCCCTGTTCAAGCCACCAGGTGATGGCCTCCACAAGCATCGTGGATACCAGATCTGGTACCAGATCATCGGAAAACACAAGGACTGGCGCGCCATTTGTGGACAGCCGCGCCATGCCATGTCCACGCCCATGATCTTTGATCAGATCAGCCATAGACGCACGCATCTTCCGCACAAACCAGGGGCTTCCCTTGCTGCCCAGCAGCGCTCGATAGAGCCGATCATATTGTGCGATATGCTCGAAGAACGTCACCCAGACCTCCGGGGGATGCTGCTCCGGACCCATCTCTCCAACCGCATTCAGCAAGGCACTCATGGCTTCTTCAAAGATCTGCTCCACGAGGGCATATTTATCTTGATAATTGCGATAAAACGCGGCTCGGCTCACCATAGCACGTTCGGTCAATTCGCCAACGGTGAGCGCATCAAAGCCCCGCTCCTCGATCAACTCGATTAACGCCTCCCGCAACAGTTTCTGCGTACGTCTCACGCGTAGATTACGCGCCACTTGAGTCATTTTGTGCTCCTTGTCTCATTCGAGACACATCTCCTTGATTGAACCTTGTCTTTCGGCATTCTCCCAACTACACTGAGAAAAAGATCACAGAGATCCGTTTGAGACAGTATGTCTCAAACGAGTCTGACTGTCAACGAATAACTTTTAGCAAAAGAGAAATTTCTCTCATCTCAAAGGAGTAAGATCTATGCATACGTTTTCACAGCATCACCATAGCGCTGCGAACGAGACCTCGGATCTGGCAACAAAAGGTTTACTGGGGCGCGGTGGATGGCGCTACGATCTGCACACATGGCTCACCGACATCTTCAAGTTTGGCGGCAAAGTGCGCAAGTTGAGGCAGAAAACTATCGATCTGGCCCGCCTTCAGCCGGGCGAGGCAGCGCTGGATGTGGGCTGCGGCACAGGAACACTGTTGATGCAGGTAGCTCGCCGCGTCGGCCACACGGGTCGCGTTGTGGGCATTGATCCCTCAAGCCAGCAGATTATGTGGGCCAGCGCAAAAGCGGCTCGCCGCAAGGAGCCCATCGAGTTGCAAATCGGAGCGATTGAGCAACTCTCCTTCCCCGACCAGACCTTTGACGTGGTATTCTCAAGCTTGATGATCCATCATTTGCCTGCTCCCCTCAAACGCCTGGGACTGGCGGAGATCGCCCGCGTACTCAAGCCCGGAGGACGGCTGGTCATTGTCGACTTCACCCACAAGCGGGAGCGACAGGGTCAGGCCGCACACTTCCACGCCGGGGGAAGCCGCACGCAGGATCTGACTGCTCTCGTCTTGGAGGCCGGTTTCTCGCAAATAGAAACGGAGGAGATGCAGCCTTCACGCTTCTCTGCATTCCCCGGAGCAGGCTTTGTCCTGGCCCACAAAAACTCGAATTGAATGCGTACAGGCGTGAAAATCGTCACAGTACAACGGAATTTTAGGCGCTGAGATCATGAAAACGCCTGGAAACAAAAGCATCCAGGCGCCGATCGATTTAGAAATGTTTGTATGCTATTTATCTGTTGCAGCCGGAGGCATCAAACCCCTCCCACCAAATGCGGCAAGCAAGCCGGCTCCGCCGTGCTGTCTGCGACTCGTGGGTACGAGTCACGGTCAATCACGTAGCGTCAGGTCTTGGGCTGCCGAGAAAGCTAGACCGCTGTGCGCCCACCATCGGCGGCAATGATCGCGCCTGTGATGTAACTTGCCCGAGGGGAGGCCAGGAATCCGACGACTTCAGCAATCTCTCCGACTTCGGCGGCGCGATTGAGCAGAGTTGTGTCCCCAAGGATTTTAATGTATTCATCTTTTGGGGCTCCGGTATACACTGGTCCTGGAGCAATGGCGTTCACGCGTACACCGCTGGCACCGAACTCGGCTGCCCAGGCCCGCGTCATCGAAGCGAGAGCTCCCTTGGTTGCTCCATAGGCCGCTCCATTAGCGAGCCCGATCTGACCGGCCATGCTGCCAACATTTATGATGCTGCCTTTGCCTCTTGCGACCATCCCTGGCGCAAACGCAGCAACCAGTAAGAATGGTGCACGTACGTTGTTGTAGAACATAGAGTCAAAAGCATCGATATCGAGGTCTACGGTTGCGCCGAACACGGCCGAACCGGCATTGTTGACCAGAATATCAATATCACCTATGACTTCAACCAGATGGCGAATATCAGCGGGATCGCTGAGGTTGGCGGAGACGAAGCTTGCCCGACCACCGGCAGCGATGATCGCATCGACAGTCTCTTTACCACGTGCAGCGTTGCGTCCGTGGATGATAACCTCGGCTCCGTCATTGGCCAGTTGGAGAGCAATGGCACGACCGATGCCGGACGTCGCACCCGTCACGAGCGCCCTTTGGTCCTGGAGATTGGTATTTTGAGTGGTAGACATATTCACTTCCTTACTTGTGTGCACAAGATTTTTATCAATCCAGATGGAGCAAGCCTCGTTCAAGAGCGGCAGTCACGGCGGCAGTCCGGTCAGAGACCGCGAGTTTGGCAAAGAGGTGGAGCAAGTGGGATTTGACGGTTGCCTCCGAAAGATACAGCGTCCGAGCAATCTCTTTGTTACTGGACCCGCGCGCGACCAGGGTCAGGACTTCTAACTCGCGGGAGCTGAGTGCTCCTTTGCTCAGGTTCTGCACCTGGCGCAGTAGGAGGGTGGCGACGGTTGGCGCGAAGACCGCTTTCCCCTGAGCCACGGTGCGCACAGCGGTAAAGAGGTCTTCCCGCTTCGCATCTTTGAGCAGGTAGCCCATCGCGCCAGCTTCGATGGCACGCAGAATATCCACATTGCTCTCATAGCTTGTCAGGATCAGCACCGCTGTTTTCGCTTGCTGGACGCGAATCTGAGCAGTGGCCGCAGCCCCATCGAGCAGCGTCATGCGCAGGTCCATCAGCACCACATCTGGCTGCACTTGCTTCACCAAAGCGACTGCCTCGACCCCGTTGCTCGCCTCGCCCACAATCTCGAAATCGGGCTGGCTGCTGAGCATTTCTTGCAGACCTGCTCGCACGACTGGATGGTCATCAGCGATCACGAGACGAATGCGGCCCATTAGCACTGCTCCTCTCCGCGAAGATCTTCAGGCTGCACGCTGGCTTCCACAGCAGGCAGCGCCACAGCGATGGTCGTCCCCGAGCCCGGAGTACTCTCAAGGGTGAACGTTCCTTCCAACTGCTCGATCCGTTCACGAAGAGCTTTGAGCCCGAATCTGCCGCTCGTCTCTCCCAACGATGGAGCAGGCAGACAGTACGGATCAAAGCCAATCCCATCATCAGCAATATCCAGCACCACGATATCCTCCATATAGGAAAGCGTTAGTACCACGGAGCCGGCCTGTGCATGTTTGTGGATATTGGCCAGAGCTTCCTGGGTGGCACGCAACAGGGTCACTTCAATCTCTGGGCGCAGGGAGGTGGCCTGCCCGGTGATAGTTACGCGCACGCTTATCCCACTCTCCTCCGTCCACCGTTCAGTCAGTGGCGGCAGCATTTCGGGCAGCGAGGCCCGCTCAGAAACTTCAGGCTGCAGAGCCCAGAGCAGACGACGCGCCTCCGCCAGATTCTCGCGGGCGATCCGACGCATCCGCGAAAGGCGTTGCCTGCCCGTTGTATCGTCTGCCGAAAGCGTCACGTCCATCGCTTCGATCTGCATCACAATGCTACTCAAGCCCTGGGTAAAGGTGTCATGGATGTCGCGCGCGAGCCGTTGGCGCTCTTGCATGATCCCGGCCTGACGCGCGGCGAGCGCTAATTCCTGGCGGGTTGCCTGAAGCTCATGGAGCAACTGTGCGCGCTCCCGACTCTGTCTGATAAGGGCTTCAATGAACAAGCCTAAGCCGATGCTCGCAGGCCCACTCAAGAGGACGATCACGCCCATACTCCAATTCCCTTGTCCTATCACCTGGCTCCAGAGGGAAATCCCGAGCAGGATGCAAGCACCGACAATACTCCAGGGGAGGCGTAGGAAGACAAAGAGCTGCGGATAGAGGCCAAAGAGGACGAAGAGATAGATGGGACTCTCGGTAATCAGTCCGGTCCAGATGATCCAACCGATCAGCAGATAGCTCCAGGTGAACAATACTCGGCCGCGCCAGTACTCCAGAGAGACAAAGACACATCCTACATACCAGATTCCCAGCATCAATGAGAGCGCGCAGAGAACCAGGTTTTGCTGAAAGGTCGAAGCGCCAAGCGTCAACGCTAAGCCTGTGGCAACGATGAGAGAGACGTAGAACGCACCATGCCAAAAAAGCATCCACTGCTGCGGCACATCCTGGTGGAGCGATCCTACGTGGTTTTCCTGCGAAAAGCTCGTCATCGTGATCCTCTTTTCTGCGTCGGGCTTTCTCATCCTTGCTCGTCTAATGGAGAAAAGCTCCCCTGCAGTATAACAGACGAAGTGCGAAAATGCATCCACCAACTGGTGGAGGGTGTCTATCCACCAGTTGGTGAAAGCAAAATGCATCAGGTGATCGATGACAGCACCGGGGCAAGTATGATTTCATTGAGAGTAGGAATCTCAACGAATAAGAAAGGAGTCCAGACACTCATGAATCCGAAAAATGTTTACAGCTCGCTACTCGCAGCCCTTATCGCCCTCCCGATGTACTACATGTTTTACTCCATCTTCACCAATGGGTTCGAGCAAAACACGTTCATTGTCGCGCTCATTATCGGGGTCTTCACCTTTTTAGTCACCTGGTTTATCGCCTCACTGATTGCTCGGTCGAAACGAAGAGCTGCCTGAAGCGCCAATTTTTTATGGTACATCCCAGAATGCTGCGGGAGATTTGACGGCTCTTCTCTGAGTGGGCAAGTAGTCTCTGCACTACTGACGTTTGGCAGGGAATGCCCCGCAGAATTCTACGAATTTCGCCCACAGCATTCTGGGATGTACATTAAGTCTCCTGTGAAGTGTGGTATAATCGTGAGATGAAAATTCGTTTGCGCTATTTTGCTTCAATACGCGATATTGTTGGGCAGAGCGAAGAGCTGCTCACAATAGCCGATACAGCCAGGGTTGAGGATGTCCGCATGCTACTTAGCGAGCGCGATCCACGTCTGGAACCTATCATGGAGCGCTCAGTCAACGCGGTCAACCATCGCTACGTGAAGGCTGAGACAGAGTTGCATGAGGGCGATGAGCTGGTCTTTATTCCTCCCACAGGAGGTGGTTGCTAATGGATCCCATTATTCAGTTGACGCGTGAGCCGCTCGATCGTGATGCTCTGGTAAAGGCAGTCAGCCATCCGAGCGATGGCGGGATTGTTGTCTTCGAGGGCATCGTTCGTGATAACGCTCGGGGCAAGCAGGTACAGTATCTGGAATACGATGTCTACGTGGAGATGGCGACACAGCAGATCGCCAGCATCATCGACGAGGCCAGGTCACGCTGGCAGATTGAACATGTGGCTGTGGCACATCGTTTTGGCCGTTTGGAGATCGGTGAGGCCAGCGTGATTATTGTGGTCGCCACCCCTCATCGCGGCGAAGCCTTCGATGCATGCCGCTATATTATCGATACGCTCAAAAGTAGTGTGCCCATCTGGAAGAAAGAGGTTGCCACCAACGGCGAAGAGTGGGTAGAGGGCTAGAGATCAATCCCATTACGTAGGAGCACCACACGTTAATAGCTGACTTATTATACTTATGACGTCATAACGAGTTGTTCGCGTGACGATCCAAAAGGAGATAATCATCTCCCAAAAAGCTGGGGTTAGCACTTTTTTTATGGTATACTTGGCACAAGCGAGTATAGTTTAAGTGCGTTTCCATACTAAAAGACAACGATCTGGGACAGATTCCAGGGGTTTCTTGGAGGTCGTTGATGAACTTATTCGAAAAGCAATCCCGTCTTAATCAATTGTTTACTCAGAGCCCCGTTAATGCTGCCTACCTCGCAGGTTCTCTCTCGAACCGAAGCACGTTTGGTCAACTAAGTGACGTCGATGTCGCTGTGCTCATGATGGATCAGATTAAATCCGATGAATTTCTTGATTATCAGCTCTACTTTGTCAGTGAGCTGGCAAAAAGAATGGAATCAGATACGATCGATGTGGTCATCTTGAACCAAGCCTCGTTGCTCCTCAAGCTCCAGGTAATTAAAAATGGGCAGATTCTGTTCAGTCGTAATGAGAAGCAACGTGTGACCTTTGAGACGCGTGCGGTGATGGACTATCTCGATTTTAAAAAGTTTGATGATATCCAAAATCAGGCGCTCGGTCGACGGCTCTATGGACATCGGCTGCCCCTCGACAAAAACCTGGTGGAGAATTTCTTGCAGCAATTGCGCGCTGCCGTAAAGATCCTCCAGGAGCTCAGCCAACATCCACTTGAAAAGTTCGTTGAGGATTATCACATCTATGGCCTGGCCGAGCGCTATATGCAGCTCGCAGTCGAGTCCTGCCTCTCCACCTGTAGTACGCTCATCGCAGCCTTCGGCCTGCGTCGTGCCGAAAGCTATCATGAGCTATTAAGCATCATTGCATCCCAGAATATCATTCCACGCGCCCTGGCCTATCGTCTGGAGCAACTCACCAATCTGCGTGATACGCTGGTCCATGAACCGGAGGCGCTTAATCGAGCGCTTCTGTATGACTATATGCAAGACAAGTTGGGAGATTTCCTGGAGTTCGCAACCACAATCGAGGAAAAGAAGCGCGATGCTTAAGCACCAGTGATCACCCGTAATCATGTGCGCGACACATAGAAAAGCGGATATCCTCCTGACAAAGATATCCGCTTTTCTATGCCCCAGCGAGCAAGCACGTTATACTTCACTGACTGAGCGCAGAGCATTGGCCTGACTCATCGCTTTGGCGGCTTCCTCTGAGCGACCAGTGGCCTCATAAATCTGAGCCATAGTCTCATAAGCCAGCAGCATCGTCGGGTCCATAGAGATCGCCTGCTGCACGGTATCAAGCGCCTCATCGTAGCGTTTGACCTCGCGCAACGTATCAGCCAGGTCATTGTAGTAGTCTGCGTTCAGCGGATCACTTTCAATGGCATTCTGATAACTCTCTATAGCCTCATCAAATCTCCCTAGAGCGTCATAGGCCGTGGCCAGCTGGTAGTAACCCTCTGGATCGTCCTCAGAGCGTTCTAAGAGCGTTTCAGCCGTCTGCATGGCATCCTCATAACGTCCCAGCGAGTTGTACGTCTCGGCCAGACCAGCATAGGCGGCGGCCAGATCGTCGAGTTGTAGCTCGCCACGATTAGAGGACTCAACCAATCCCTGGTAGATAGCCAGAGCATCATCGTAGCGCTCGGTCTCCAGATACGTTTCAGCCAGACTGAAACGTGTCGTCACACGCTGAGGATCAATCTGTACGGCTCTGGTATAGGCATCGATGGCCTCATCGCTCTTTTCCTGGATCGAGAGCCAGGTCCCCAGATGCTCCCAGGCTTCGGCATCCTCTGGATCGATCACCACAATCTGGCGATAGATCTCAACAGCCTGATCGCGCTCGCCCATCTGTTCGTAGATAGCAGCCAGCGTATCGTAGCCGATGCGTCCCTCGGGGTCCAGGGTCAAGATCTGATTGGCGGTGGACAAAGCATCATCATAGCGGCGCATATCCAGATAGATATTGGCCAGTTCGGCATAGCGTGCAGCATCCGTCGGAAGATCATCGATTTTGTGCTCTTGCTCCATCACTCGACGCCACTGCTCGTTGACGCGCTCACGGACATCCATCAGGTTGTTGGCGGCCAGTTGATTGTCTGGATTGAGCATCAGCGTCTGCCGATAGGCCTGAATCGAGTCCTGATAGAGATTTTGTGTACGATATGCATCGCCAACACTCAAGTAGAGCTCGTCATTTTCGGGATCGAGTTCGATCGCCTGCTGGAAAGTCTCAAGCGACTCCTCATACATACCCAGTTCGCCATTAAGATTCCCCAGGTTCACATAGGCATCGATCAGCTGTGGATCAAGGTCAATAGCACGGCGATAGCCCGCAATCGCCGTCTCAACGTCACCAAGATATTGCTGCGCAAGCGCGAGGTTGTAACGAGCCCGCGCATTATTGGGACTGACCTCTACAGCCTGTGCAAAGGCTTCCGCAGCGGTCTCATAATCACCCTTCTGGGCCGCAGTATTGCCGCGATCAGTCCAGGACTGCTCATCATTTGCCATATCGCTGCGACTTACAAATTGGATGGGTACACTATTATTTTTAGGATTGATGTTGGTTTCATCCTGTGTGTCACTCATAAGGTAGCTTATTCTCCTCTATATTTTACGTTGTACTGTCCGCAAAAATATCATGATAAATCCTTGCGTAGTATATCACACGTCGACCCATCCAACCCCAGGACAAATATTTTCACAAATTATCACGAGATAAGTCTGCAAGACGAACCAAGACGAATAGCCATCAAGGATTTATTCCCCAATGGCCCAGTTTTTCAAGCACCTAGTTATAATAGTATATCACCTCAAAAGAGCATCACAAGTGCTATACTTCACTTTTTCGGTTTCTTGCCAGAACGCAGTTTTATGCTATTAATAGGAGAATGTTCGTCATGATGCATACGAGCATTCTTACTCTTAAAGCTTCTAAGATATCTCTCAGTTGTTTTTATATCTGTGTGCCCCATTTCACGTGACAGGCTAAAAACGTCGCCTCCCGCATCTAAGTACATGCAGGCAAAGGTATGACGAAATGTATGCGCAGACAAACGCACGTCATCAATACCAGTAGCTGTTTTCAATCTCTTCATTAAGGCATTCATACCACCACGACCAAAAGGCTGACCAGTATTGCCACGACCAACGGAGATAAACAAGATAGGCTCATCGGCACGAGCAGGACGACGGTACTTATGAACATATTTCCATAGCAGGCTACTAATATCAGGATGAATGCCTATCTGACGTTCCTTACGTCCTTTACCAAAAACAGTAACATAAGTATCATGAACATCCTCTACACGCAACGTAGCCACCTCAGAACGCCGAATGCCCGTATCCAGCATAAGCAGCAGGATAGTATAATCACGGAAGCCATCAGGAGTGGACAGGTCAAAGATGTTAATCATTTGCTCAATTTGATTAACAGAGAAAGCGTCAATAATCCTCTCATCAACTTTCGGGTATTCCAAACGGGTAGCCGGATTTTTATCAATCAACTCCTCTCTCTGACACCAATTAAAGAACGTCTTCCAGCGACGAATATAATCACACACACTTACAGGAGAAAGAGTAACGCCGTTTATAGGCGGACGACGTGATTTTTCAGCCTCTACAGATACAGTAAGAAGGTGATTCACGCATTGACGAAGATGGAACACTGTAATAAGCTCTAGATCGACCACACCGCATACCTCAAACAACAAACGAGTAAGCAACGTCAAAGCATGACGATACGCAAGTTGCGTATGAGGAGAAAGACGCCGAGTTACAAGGCTCAACAGATAATGCCTCACTGTCTCATCAAGTCTCATAGAACACCCCTTTCTAATCCACAATGATTAACATCTGATCAATGTACCCAAGAGACATCACCGCACCAGCAAATTGATCAGCCTGACCAGGAAGAGGTTCTACAGTTACATCACCACTATTAGAAATGCTTAACACCTTACAGTAGGTATCTCTATACCCAGTTTGCTCACTCAGCTTGACAGTTTTCCCAAGCCATTTTTGACGAGCTTGAAAGATAATGGCTTGCCATTTAGTAACCCGACCACCCTTATATATCTTTTTGGCTTTTTTTCCCATAGACACGCCTCCTTACTCACCTTTACCAATACGGATACGCTTACGTAATATCTCTGCCGAGAAATCACGATCTACCCGATTAAGATACTCTTGTCCCTCGATAGCGAGCCAGTGAAGCACAATGGAGAGATCAACGCCATCCTCTGCTAGTTCACCACCCGACCAGGCAGCAAGAGAACTCAGATATCCAATCACTGCCTCTATTCCCCGATCAATGTTGTGATCTTCCCACCGTTTACGAACCACCTTTCCAAACTGCTCGGGCTTTTCCATCGTTTCAGCAAAGGCACTCTGTATAACTTGCCATGCTGGATGTGTCGGCCACCGTGAGCGATTCTTATCCCCATTAGAGACCACACAACGCAGCCAGCCATCAGGCAACCCATCATCACCTCCAGCGACGTGACCAGCCGCATATGCCCAGAGAAGACCAAAACGGTCAAGCAGCTCGTAGACATCCTCTATCCCATGGAACGCATCCCCTTGCTGAAGTTCGTGCAAGGCTTCACGCTTAAACTTGAACTCCACACGCCACACTTTACCGCCCTCTTCCTCAGACCACCCATGAGCACGCCACAAGTCATAAAACCAATCCTTTCCAGAACGCACTAATTCCCGCGTTTTATCGTAAATGGTACAGGATATCGGACCACGTTTTGAGAAATCAAACCCAGTCTCTTGCATCCCATAGGAGTGCTCTTGAAGCGTCTCACCATATCCCCAACCCGGCTCAGAATGGACCATCCTTTTTCTTGAGCGGGACACAAAATTCCTTGTGCGATCTAATGCCGTGATATCATCCCAACCAACAACGTCTACACACAAATCAACGGCAGATACTTGAAGATACATTTCGCCTTGAAAAAGGTCGTCAAGAAGTTCCTGCACTTTGATAATTGCTTCGAGCAAACTTTGACAGGACCACAAAAAACGAGAATTGAAGCGAACAGAGGCAACCCCATTGAATTGACCACGCGAGACATATAACGTGATATCATCGGTCTTGAGCATCCAGGGATATTGACCATGCATCGCTCCATTGGGGCACATATGTAACCGGGCACCGTTAAAGACGAGCGGCGTAGGGTACAACTCACCCTGCAATTGTGCTTCCTTTTTCCACTCTTCCAACTGCTCCACAAAGGAATCCCCTAACTCTCGTTTCACCTTTTCGCCACTATGGCTTGTGTAGTATCCATTGATCACCAGGGTATCAATGCCTTGATTCACTATCTTCACTTTTTCCATACACATCTCCAATCATCCTAATGACTAGCCATTAGAAACTATGGCTTCCTCTTATCCACAAATTTTTGTATCTCGCTCCCTTTGTATATGAACCAGTCCCTTGCTCACACCCCTTGTATTTTAATCGGCGCGATATACTTAGTTCGCGCCGAAGGCTTGTACGTCGTCCGTGCGGGGCCCCTACCCCACCCGGCGCGTACAAGCCGGCCACCCAGGCCAAGAGCGAACAGAACGAACGCCCCTAGCGTGGAAGCTGACGCCAATCCAGCATTATCGCAGTCAATGGTGAGGGCGATGCCGCCCTTGACTCGGGTGATTGATCGGCACTTGCCGAGAGCGACCTGGTACTGCATTGGAACCGAACAGCAGCCCGGTCGCTCTCTGATCGGTCAGTGTAATCACCCGGTCAAGGGTCGGGCCTGGCGGCATCGCTTGTTCCTCACCATTGACATGAGCCAGCATGAACGCCCTTCGAGGTTTTGCCTCAAGACTCCCAAGGATGCTTGGTGAGCCGCTGGCTCTCACCTCCAGCCCCACCGCAGCAGTCAACATGGCTCCCTAATGGCAGGCCATATGTAGCCGTCACGACAATGTGTCTTCAGAATATTCTTTATTTATATACCTCTGCCTGAATGATTGAATAAGTGACCATGCAGCCAGAGAGACCATCACAATCATCGACAATACAGGAGTACCAATCGCCACAATAGAAAAAACCGCATCTATCATAAATCACCTCTTCCTCATTATTTGATACATATTGCCATTTATCGTTTACTACACTAAAAGTACAGCTAGCAGAATAAACAATGGGAGGTAAAGCCTATGCAACCACCGCTTCACAAAATTTCCCAAGAACAAAGGAGTCAAATCCTCGACACCATTTATACCGGAATGCTTGCAATCAATCTCTTGTTTCTTCAAAACCTCCTTAGTGCTGATCCAGGATTTTATGTGAATACCGCACTTACAAACTTCTCAGTTGGTATCCCAGCGTCAGCAGGAGCAATTATTGCTAGGCGCATCCACCAAAAGAGTACGCCTATTGATGCAATACTAGGTACCCTTGCTTTCGCCAATACCGCTGTAGGCATTGCTTCAGCCCTCTGGCGATTTTCTTCTAGTATTAGTATTACTTTTGTTGGGCTTACCTTTCTTGCTGCAATCATGGTCCTCACAGGACACCGTATATTCCCTGTTGCCTCCCCACAAAAGGAACAAAAGCCGGTTCCTACCACTTCACCAGAGAAAAGCCAACTAGCACCACAGAAAAGACAGAAAAGAAACAAACGATGATAGTGACTAATGGCTAGCCATCAAGAATAAGTAAGCGTTACAGAATGACCAAGAGCAGCAACGTGCGCGGTGTAATAGAAAGGCTGATCATCTGGGCTATAACCAATGATGATTTTTACCGTTCCACGCTCATCAATACTTTCGATCTCACCGTAAGTCTGAGGAGCACCATGCACGCCCATATGGTGTGTAATCCACACACGACATCCAACCCAGGATTGAGAACGCTCAATTAGCATGTGCAAATCCTCTATCTGCTGTGCATGCTTCTCATGCCAATATTCATAAAATCCCATAAGCCACCTCCAAACTTTCTTATGGCCTCAACCAGTCAGAAAACATCAAACAACTCTCAACTGTGAACGACCCCCACCAGTTCCACGACATATCCGCTCACTGACGAGTTGGTACATATGCTGAATATCATGTGAGTCCTGCTCAGGATCAAGCGCGACCTGCCAGGATTCACCAGAGGGAAGAGGGCACGAAATGACACATTGAAGACCGTCTTCATCCATGCCCAGATGAAGACTCCATAACAAACGACCAGAGGGAAAGGGAAGTTCAGAAGGCGGTGCAGGTGTCTCACGGCTAGCCATTGAAACGTATGGACGAGCTTGTCCCTTGCTTCTTGCTATTATGGCAGACAACTCATCTTCAGTCATGCTGAGGAAGTTGGATAATCGGTGTATTTCTTGATTGCTTGGGATGCGTTTTCGACGCTCCCAGGCCGAGATTGTTTCAAAGGAATAGGACCACTTTTCGGCAAGGAAAGTCTGTGTCCATCCCATACTACGGCGATACTCACGAACCAATGATGCAAAATCCTGTTCCATTAGGCCACCTCCTTGACAAGCTCCCTATTTAAGGCAGCAGCTAAGCGTTTCGCATCAGACTCACGAGAGAAAAAAACAGGCTTACCCGTTCGACAGCCTCTATGGATTTCAAGGTGGCGTTCACCATAGCTGTCATGATAAATCAGTAAAATACAAAAGCGGTTAATGCGACTTGTAGCGGGTTGACCACATTCCCTATCCCGAATAAACCACACTGAATACGTAGCACCAACACACGGACCAGCCATACTAGCATCAATGTTGACAACATCAAGAGGCACTAACATAGTGATTTCCGTCACCTGGACTTGTTTCATGTTCATGGCTTGCTCCCTCATGGATTGACAAGCTAGCCCCATGTCACGCATACTGGACATGAGCACCTAGCAACGCTTATCGGCAAAAACTAGTGTTCAATCGCTGGACCTGAGTTGACCGACCCAGGCCAGCACCCCTACAAAAACACACTACACGGCTTATTTATCCTCTAATGGCTTGCCGCTAAAAACCAATTCCGTAACATCTACAAAAACCACAAATTCCGTAACCATGTTAATAGTATACTCCAAACAAATGCGGATTGTCAACACATTCCGTAAATTCCGTAAAATAAGTAATGGCTCCTGTCATCAAAAGCCATACAATACGGAAAAAATGCTATAACCGTACAATATATACAAACCATAAAATATATAATATAATTAAAGTATCATACTTTATTGATTTTCCAAGGAAACACAAAGGAGGCGGTTATGAAATTAGGCAGTGAGTTATCGAAAATCTATTATTCCGCAGCAGAGGCCAGAAAAGTGCTGGGGCTAGACGAAGAGTCATTTCAATACTGGGGGAAAACAGAGCGCATCAAACGAACCTATCTCCCAGGCAGAAAGCATCCTGTCTACTCAAAGCAAGAAATCAATAAAATAGCAAGCCAAATCGAAGCAACAATGCTTTCAGAGAGAGCTATAGGGCTAGAGTATCGAAAAGCTACTCTCAACGATCTAGACGCAGAAGTGGAGCTAGCTAGCCTTGTTTTCGGTGCCAGGGCAGGACTACCTGAAGCTGTAGCACTTAGGAAAGCTTTTAGAGAAGAGAATCCAGACACTACTTTCCACTTATATGAAGGAGATCATCTAGTTGCATATATAAACATTTTCCCTATGCAACACGATGCAATAGAGCAATTCAAAGAAGGCACAAGAGGATGGATATTGGGAGCAGACAAAGTTAAACTTTTCAAACCAAACGAACCCCTTGAATGCATCATAATCGACCTGGCAACCACCCCAGCAGTACCACCGGCTAGACGAGGCACCTATGGTCAAATCCTACTAGAAAACTTTGCTAAAACGCTCAAAGAATGGGGAGAAAGCGACATCGATATTGAAAAGGTCTACGCAGCAAGTAACACACCGTCAGGCATAAGAATTATCAGGCATGCAGGTTTCAAAGAGATTAAAGAGGTAAGTGCAGGTCGCTTCACTTTTGAACTGGATATTCAACAAGCAGAAACCAAGCTGCTACTAGAATATAAAGATGCAATCAAATCACGGAAAGAAGCAAAGCAACTAAACATAGAAAACAAAAAAACGAAGCAAACCGGTAAGTATATCACCTCAAGAGCATAAAGTAGTGTGAACCAGCCTGTAGAGCCAGTTCACACATTCCAATAGTTGCGTAGTATAGCACGCCTTGCCCCTGCTTTGCTTTAGAGCAGACGACAAAAACAGACAGCAGCGGATACTTTTCCCTCTTTATCAAGCGATCCTACTCTGCAAAAGGGGGGCGACTGGCTATCACGGCTCGGACGTGATAGACGCGCCTTTAAGACTGATCCATGCAGGACCTCATTATCTTAAAGACGCGTAACACTATACGTGTTGCTACTTTGTAACACGCAAAGTCAGGCGAAATTCATACAAATTCGCCGGGAAGAAAGCTTCGGTATACTCAATGGGGGCACCAGTATCGTCAAAAGCGGTGCAGAAGAGGCGCAAGCCAGTTTCATTTTGCGCGACGCGTAGCAATTCCGCCTCACGCTCGGAAGCGACATCGGCCTTGATGGATTGCTCGGCAATATAGGGATGCAAACCTTCTGACGACATCAAGTTATAGAGAGAACCATCGGCGGTCTCCTTAGCACGCTGGTAGACACCACCAGCACGGGGATAGGGAAGGTAGTCGACCTCATAAGAGACGGGGACATCGTCAGAGGTCCGCAGTCGTTCCAGGCGAATGACCTGTTCCTCATCGGTCAAACGCAGTTGCTCGCGCACCGTTTGTGATCCACGCACGAGTTCACTCTTGAAAAGCATTCCACCCGGACGCTTCCCAAGACGACGTAGCTCTTCAGAAAAACTGGTTAGTTCACTGATGGTCTGTTGCTGCACGCGTGGCTCGCACACGAAGGTACCTCGGCCATGCTGGCGATACAAAAGGCCTTCATGAACTAACTCAGTCAGAGCCTGACGAACGGTGGCACGACTGACATGATACTGTGTGACAAGTTCTGGCTCTGAAGGTATAGCGGTATGCGGGGCCAGGTGCCCGGCACGAATCTGCTGCTTTAATACTTCTTTTAATTGATAGTAAAGCGGTAGAGGATTTGAGCGCTCCAATATTGGCATATACGGTTCCCCTTATGTCCATACAACAAATTTTAGGATATGTAAGATTATGGGAAGAATATATCACAAAAAGGGAAGAGAGTCGAGGGGGTAGTAGAATAAATTTGAATAAACATGAAATATGACCTGGTAAACTCGAAGAGATACCAGGTCATATTTTTGTGCTCAAGCCACTGCAATGTCGTTTTCGGCTAATACGCGATCAATTTCGTTTTTCAAGCGACTTGGCTGAGGACCTACGAGACGTCCAATCGGCTTACCATCTTTGAAGATCAACAGAGTTGGAATAGCCTGTACGCCAAACTGTGTTGGTGCGGCAGGATTCTCATCAATATCCATTTTCGCAAACTGCAACTTCCCATTGTATTCGCTGCTCAAGCGCTCGAAAACAGGGGCAATATTGCGACAGGGACCACACCAGGCTGCCCAAAAATCAACGATTACGGGTGCTGAGGATTTCAATACCTTGGCGTCAAAATCCTGGTCGCCAACATGAAAAAGATTTGTATTCTCGCTCATATTACTTCACACTCACTTTCCAAATTAAGTTTATTTGATGCTTCACATCGGGTCGGGATGGAAACTTGTTCTTACTACTAGAGAAAACACAGTAAGTAAGGATATTATTCCATCTGCTGAACCGAGCCCATTACGCACTACCGAGTATGTAAGTACAACGCGAGCATGCTTGAGAGAGCTGGAAGATCGCAACCCCTCAGCTATCCTTAGCGTCGGCGTCCCCCATTCACAATTGAGAGAATCTCCAGGATATAGAGAAACAGGTTCAAGACTGTGATAAAGAGCGACACGGTTAAACCAATCGCGTTCGGTAGGTTATCTTCCATATATTTGGCACGCTGCACATAAAACAGGACATAGCCTGAAAAGATCGCGACGCCCACAAAAGAGACAATTAATGCGAAGAGCGTGCTATGAAAGAAAATGCCAATAATCCCTGTCACCAACAACAACAGCACCCCAAAGAAGAGGTAATCCCCAATACCTGAGAAGTCTCGCTTGGTCGTCCAGGCATACAGGCCCAATCCGAGCGAAGTCAGAGCGGTGATCACAAAAGCCTCACCCAGGATATTGCTCATGCCAGCACCAGTATAGGCGCTGACAATTGGTCCCAGAGAGATCCCTTCAATGAAGGTGAAAAGGTAGAGCAGGATCAGGTTCAAGCCTTCCTTCTGGATAAAAACGCGTAGAGCAATCAAGACGCCGAAACCAAGTAGCATGATAATCAGGTAGGTACCCATGCCCATGGTTGGCAAAAACAAGGCGCTCACAAGCGTGCCGAGCGTGGCAAAGAGAAACGAAAAGGCGAGCAATGCCATGACTTTCCCAATCAGGCCGCTGCTCGTGGCTCCCT
Organism: Dictyobacter sp. Z7_2; assembly: GCF_057551105.1. NCBI lineage: Bacteria > Bacillati > Chloroflexota > Ktedonobacteria > Ktedonobacterales > Dictyobacteraceae > Dictyobacter > Dictyobacter sp. Z7_2. The sequence goes on along the minus strand of NZ_BAAJPE010000002.1, from coordinate 3,715,207 downwards.
GATAGCCATAGGGGCGTGTCTGGTACTGATATTGGCTACCGAACGAGCTGTTTCCCCGACCATTTCCGCGTCCAAAGGGGCTATTCCCGTAAGGTGAATTATTATTTTGATTAAACATACATGAACCTCAGCTTAAAACTTTCTCAATGACCTTCAGGAGACATCTCCTCAGAAGACTACTTTCAACGTATATATACGCACAAGAACAAATCTGGTTGCACGTCACGCTATACGCTGGCTGGCCACTCGCTACCACAAACACACATGAAGAAAGTATGAGGTTATCCATTGCCTGGACGTCGGGAACCGGGAGCAAACATCCCCATCTCGTAATAGAGAGGATAGATACGCAGCCAGCCGTTACATGACGCTCCAGACACCACAAATTTCACAAAAAGCCACGCCAACTTCACCAAAATTTTTGCTGCGTGTATTCCAGCGATCATACACAATCGCCAGGGAACCACAGCTCCAACAGCGAGCGCGTCCACCGGCCTTACTCTCATCGGATAACTGCTGTAACAAGGCTCTACGAGCCTCATCTGAGCCTGTATAACCAGGGTTATAGGCAAGATGTAACAGATTCCCCAGAGGCAGGCTGATTTCGTGCGAGGGTGGCTGCAAGGGTGCCGGATTCACCGCGGGAGTCGCCTGCTGCGCCGGAGAAGGCGGTACTTGCGGAGGCCGGCGGAATAGTTCGCCACGCGCGGTACGTCGTCCGCTTTCAATACCGGGAGCAAAATCATGGCGCTCGTGACGCTCTGGACGACGCTCAGGTCGCGGTGTCGGCGTCGTAGATGGAGCAGAGTTATGCTCTCGCTCATTGTTCAGCACAGGCGTTACCGGCGGCTGAGCAGCGGCAAAGGTTGCGGGAGCGGTCTGATCCGAGCGCGTCGGAGTAGCTGGCGTCTGAGGCTCAGGAGCCTGTGAAGTCTCCTCAGCAACCTTGTCAGTCGCCACAGCATCTGCAACTGGCTCTGTCCGCTCTGCCGCGGCATTTGTCTGCTCTGCTGACTCAGGTGGATTTATAGCACGTCTTCGTCGAGTAATAGGCATAGAGGTTCACTCCATAAGAAAAGATGTTGTGTATGTGTGTAAAGAAATGTAGGCACCACGGCAACACTCCATTGGGAACCAACTTCAGTATAGTGGGTTATAGGGATGATGTCAATTGCCAGCGGCAACTATCATTGAACTTTTGCATCTGGCAACTGCTCACTTTTTCTTCATCCAATTGATCATTTGTACACCTCGACAGAGAGCTGCGAGAACGCAACCTCTTCGGTGGCATCTTCAACGTAAAGACCAATCATACCAGCCTGCAAGATGCTGGAAGAACCCTTCACCTCTGTATGCAGCACCTGCGTGCCATTGACCAGGAAGGTGAAAGCATTGCCACGAGCCTCTACGGTAATCGTATTACTTTGTCCAGGAATGATAGCCTGACTCATGCCACCAGCAAGATGGTCCCATGGAGACGATTTACTACTTTCGTTATAACTTTCAAAATTAAACTGGCCGTTGTTGCTATATGGAGCAATCTCGAACATGTAGTAGCGCGTTTCATCCGACGTGGCCCGAAAGACAACCCCCTGGAAGTCGGCAAAGGTGGCATCATTGGGAGTAATCTCTGACATGGTCACGCTAAGTTTAAAGTTCTGTATTTGAGCATTGGGGAAGAGTGCCAGGCTGACCCCCCTTTTGGGATCTCCCTTCAGGTGATAGCGATGCTTGCTATCAAAAAAAGCTCTCTGCGATGTCGGCCAGACATCGGTATACGTGAGGGGATTGTGTGGCATCACATTGCCTGTAACAACGGCCGTTGTGGCTATCGGCGTTGCATTCGCGACAGGCGGAGCAGACTTCTGACCAAGCAATGCGAAGATAAGCACGGTAGAAAAGACAACAATAATCAGAGCCATGCAGACAACAAAGATGTTTTTGAACGACGATCCTTTTTTTTCGCGACCCCGCACAGGCTTAATGCTCACAAAAGACTTGATAGGAGCACTAGGAGTCTCCTCATAAAAGTCAGCCTCATCTCCAAAGAGCGGCAGATCGACACCAGAGGAACGCTTCTCGCTGGCAGCCACTGCCGCTGAAAAAGCCGCCGAGAATTCTCCCGCCGACTGAAAACGTCGCTGAGGGTCTTTGGCAAGCGCTTTGCGTATCACGCGATCAAGCAGGGGTGTGATGTCAGCACGCAGCAAGGCCAGCGATGGTGGAGACTCATGCACATGCAATAAGGCCAGAGCGATCGCCGAGTCGGCCTGAAAGGGGAGCCGTTTCGACAACATAAAAAAAAAGGTCACGCCGAGAGAATACACATCTGAACGCCCGTCGAGAGTTTGTCCCAAGGCCTGCTCAGGTGAGATAAAGTCGGGCGTACCCATGACAGCCTCTTGATGCTTGGCGTCTGTCTGTCCGGGATCGATCTCGCTCTGAGTAAGATGCGCAATACCAAAATCAGAGAGCATCACAAGCCCATCGCTATCCAACAAAATATTCGCAGGCTTGACATCACAATGCACACAGCCATGTGCATGTGCAAAATCAAGCGCAGCCGCAATCTGTTCCAGATACCACTGCGCCTCTTTTAAAGAGAGAGGTCCCCTCCGGGCCAGATAGTCAGCCAGAGTACCTCCAGGCATATAAGGCATCACAATATACGGCAAGCCATCCTGCTCACCATACGAATAGATGGGCAAAATATTCGCATGCTCTAATTTACTGGCAGCCTCGGCCTCACGCAAGAAGCGACGATAAAAATCGCGTTGCATGCGGAGATCCATCGCCACCCGTGGTAGAAAAACCTTGATCGCTACTTTGCGGTCGGGATGTTGTTGCTGTGCCAGAAATACAGCACTAGTGCCACCATGACCAAGTAATCTCTCTAAGACACATGAGCCTAACATCTTGCCAATAAGATGCTGTCCCCTCAGTGCGACCACGCCAAAACTCCTCTCTCGCTTCCCCATCAGAACTCGTACCAATGTTCCTTCTTATGCTCACAACACTGTAAGATGTAGTGAGTCGCGAGAAATTCAGGCATGCCTCTCAGATTTCCCTGTGCACACGCTCGCGTCTGAATTCGCCAAAGATGCCGCCTCCAGGCGGCAAAAAAAGAAGAAGAAGGTTCTGAGTTCCCTCCTGAAAACCATCTGCGATCTATGTAGATGTGCAACAGAATAAGATATATTTGTTTCTACCCATGCATGTAGGAATTATAACAATTGTAATCCTGTCTTACATACTCTGTCAACTATCCTATTTGGCATATCAATATTTGGCTACGCCTGCTTATCTCCTCTCTGAGGAAACACTCTTCTCTCATTTGAAATGTACTGGCCTGGTGGGAGCGGCAAAGGTTCCACAACAGGCCAACACGCCTCAAAGGACAAATTGTCCTGCACGCATAATCTCGCGCCCATCGATCTCAATCGTACATTTAGTGGGAATAACATCGACATGGACAGTGGAGTCCCAGTCTGCTCCCGTGAATTCTGGATACGGATTTCCGAACGCGACGTGAAGCCCCGGGAGTTTTTCATCTTGCAAAAGATTACCCACCAGACCGGTCAGACTGGTCAAGGTGCCAATCGCAAATTCTCCTGCACGATTGCCGTTCGGGACGGAAAAGAGATAATCGCGTACTTCCTGAGCGATTGCAGCATTCTCGCTGGTCAGTTCGGTGATGTAGCCATCTTTGACAGTGATGACAAGCGGCTGCTCAAGCACACCATACTTTTCAGAAAAGTAATCGCCTAAAACGTCACAGACCAGCACGCCATCAACCGTCGCGGGAGCTGTGAAGACCTCACCCTCGGGCAGATTCCCCCACTTGCCAGGTTCGCTATAGCGTCCATTACAAGGTATCCACTTCCACTCTGGATGGAATGTGGCGGTGACATCGCTCCCCTTCTCAGAGGTAACGTGGATCGTTTTCGCATGCCTGACAATCTCATAAATGCGATTAGTGATCGTATACACTTCATCATAATCAGCGCACATGCCCTCAGTCATCAAGCGATCATCGATCCCAATCATATGACCATGACGCACCCGTAACTCTCTCACCAGCAGAGGCAACAGCGGTAGCCGGAAGGCAATCTCGCCCGGCTGAGCGGTCGCAATATAATAGGAGACGTCTGGGCGCGCCTGGATCAGATCGGCACGGAGTTGATCGGAGAAGGCGGTCAGTGGACGCTCTCCATAATGTTCGAGAAAACGCACAGTCACATCAGCATGACGTGCAAGCGCACCGGCCGCCACGCGCCGTGCAATATGTTCACGCGCAAAGTCGGTCAGGATAAAAACGCGCTCTCCGGCGGAAACGCCCATACAATTGAGAGCATTATCAGAGCCCAGTTGCATGCGCTCATCAAAAGTAAGTGTCTGAAGATCCAACCCTGGATGATTTGTTCTATCATTCATCGAAATATGCCTCCTCTAAAAAAACATTCAATATGTCATTATAAATATATTCGTTGTGAGCGTGCAAGGATTACACTATATGTTATACTTGAGCCAATCCCTATTGATGGGGTAAGCTCTTTATTTTCAGACCCTTTTATCTTAGTCACCTTCACTATCAGTTCACTACCAAGGAGAGCTTCATGGCAGATAGTTTCAGCATTCTCCACGTTGCTGAATACCTCAAACGACTAGGACTTAAATTCCCCCCGGTCAAAGACGCCCAAACAACGATCGATCTAACCTTTACCAGTGAACATGGACAATGGCGGATGATTGTGGGTATTCATCATAGTGGAAGTGCAAGCAAGCTGATGCTGATTGCACCAAACCTTGGAACAGTCACCACACAAAAGCGTCTTACATGTCTTGAAGCGTTACTTACTGTCAACTATCGCATCGCGCTGGGAAAATTCGGCTTTGATCCGGTGGATGGCGAGGTCCGCCTTGAAGAGAGTATCCCTCTGGCTGAGCAGAGCGTCTCATTTGAGCAATTCCGTCTGGCTTTCAGTGCCCTGATACAGACAGTTTCTATTTACCAGGATTTGTTACCTCGCATTATCTATGGCGATATATCGGCCCAAGAGGCAATCAAAGCCTGTGAAGATGACTTTTTCAATAACACTCACCATGAAACAGAGATGTATGCATCGACGATGATGGCTCATGTCACTGAGCATCAGACTACAAACTCCGTCAAAGATGAAGAGGCGTCTGAATTAGATATTGATGAAGTACTGGCAGAGGTAGAACTCCTCTTTAAGAGACGTCAAGAGTAGAAAAATCCGGATGTAAGCATCCTTTATGCCCTTTAAGGATATTTACATCCGGATCAGATCATCTTTTACTTTATCTTTAGCATCATCAGACAGTAATCGTGCCATCGCTGTTAACACTCACCTTGACGCTCGCAATTGGCGTGGTAGCTGGTCCTTGTACAACGGCTCCACCTTTAGCAGGATCAAAGATGGCTCCGTGCGCCGGGCAGACCAGCATCTGGGTCTTGGGATCGTAGTTAACATGGACTCCTTGATGCGTACAGGCTTGCTCATAGGCAACAAAGCTTCCGCTCGCCAGATGGATCAACAGACTGCTCTGCTTATCTGTCGGATTGGTAAACATGGCAGATGAGTTTTTAGCCAGCGTCTGCATGGCAACCACGGTACCTGTGTGCGTGGCCTTTGTGTTCTTCTTAATATTAGGATTCGTTGTGCCAGTGGAGCCGGTCGTCTGTGTAGACGACTGCATGGCCTGCTGCATAGCATCCATGCCAGGAATACCACGCATCCGAAAGGCCACAGCAATCCCCACTCCGGCGGCGACCGCGCTGGTCCCCATCAAAGCCAGCACACGACGACGCTTCATTTTACGCTTTGGCTCCGCCAGTGGAGTCGTCGTCGTCCGACGCTTTTTATTCCGAGATGAAGGATTGACATCATCCAGGCCCCAATCCAGTGTATCGGTAGAAGGCAAGACCAGCGCCTTAGGATCTGGCGACGGTGCGGCGGGTTTTGGTGCCGCTTTATTTGACTCAGTAGCCGATTTCAAGCCTTCAGAATCAGACCACCAGCCATAGGTTTTCATCAATTCTTCTTGTGACAGGAGTTCTCCAGCTTGCGTCACACCAGGCATCGGCATGGCATTGGGATCCCTGGCAGCCCGCATTGTCAGCTCATTGACAGGAGCTGGCTGAACAACTTGTACACGCGACTTCGGCTTTGGCTCAGCAACAACGGCCGCAGGAGGCGCAACAGGTAGCGGTGGCGGCAGGGTTGGTGGAGCCGGTACCGGGTATGAACCAGTTCCAGGACGCTTTACCGCCGGAATGGTACTTTTAGAGATGCCCAGGGACGCCACATTGTCCGCCGGCGCTTTGACAGATGGCATACGACCCGTCACGATGGGAGGCAAGAATTGCCAGGAACCGGTGGCGGTCCTTTGACCAGTTGTCGTGAATTCATTCACAGTGCGCACGTTCACAGCTGGAACGCTATGCTGAGTTGATCCAAGGGATGCCTGCGCAAACGCCTCATCTAGCTCATTCACATTTTGAAAACGCTGCGATGGATCGCGCATCATGGCCTGAGCAACCACCAGGGCCAGAGTAATCGGTACATCAGGACATACTGTCCGCAGGGAGGGCGCCGGCGCTTTGGTATGCTGAAGCGCAACTTCTAAGGGATTACTACCGGAAACAGCGGTCTTCCCACTTAAAAGTTCAAAGAGAATACAACCGACTGCGTAAATGTCCGAGCGTTGGTCAATCGACTGGCCCGCGACTACCTCCGGCGCAACGTATTCTGGAGCAGCTAAAAAGGTGTTTGCCACGCTGAGCAGATGCGCATACTGCGGTGGAGCCGGGTCTACTCCGCTCCGTTGGAGCATATGCATCAGACCAAAACCAGCTACCTGCAATGTATCATCTTTACGCCACACGACGTTGGCAGGTTTCAGCGTCCCGTGAATAAAGCCCCTATTATGAGCATAGCTCAATCCTTCGACGATCTGATGCAGCAACTGATGAACCTGAGTATGCTCGATCCGGCCTTGCTGTTTAATCATATCGGACAGAGAACCATGCATCATATAAGGTGTTACCAGATAAGGATATCCACTGACCTCGCCATGGGCATAGACAGGCAGAATATGTGGATGATCTAAGGTGGTAATCAAAGCCGCTTCCTTGCGAAAACGTGTCAGGAATAACGCATGGGATTCGTTTGAAAAGCTCTCTGGCATCAGATAAAGCGTGAGAGCATCAACACGCTGCTCACCCATATGACGAGCCAGGTAGACAGCGGTCAACTGCCCTTTACCTACCAAATGTTCTATACGATAGTTTCCAAGCGTCTGTCCGACGAGTTGCTCTTCTGATAATATCTGCATCCAACATCTCTCCAAAGTACAAATTCCATATTGTCAACAACGTACACTTCTATCAATTCCCTGGTTGGTACTACCTACATCTGCGTTGAGAGGCACACCCGCAACAGCTCATTAGTAACGACCATTGGTATCTATTCATAATTTCCACGTCACAATCACTACAAATTTTCACCAATAGGAGTAATTGTATGGGAAAGTGTCTTTGTCCATGTATCTACATAGCTAAATTTACACTCTATAACCAAAGTGAGTCAATTTAACGAGCGCCAAACAGGACTTGTGGATCACAAATTCACATAGAACCTCAACCAGATACACATACAATCTCAACCAACCCGCCATAGTCCCATGTTGAGGGCTCGTCTCTGGTAAAAATGGTACAATACACCCTGAAGATCTTTCCCTCATACGTACACACGAGGAATTATCGTCTACTTTTTCAGACAACAGTGCATCAGTAGATGCGTTAACCAGCCAGCGCATTATGGCATTCAGCGCTGGTAGAGCAGGATTGGAGAATTGTTGTATGGCAGATGTTCAACCACTTCACGGACTACGATATAACCAGGAGCTAGCGGGAGAGCCAACACAAATGATCACGCCACCATTTGATGTGATCAGTCCAGAAGCACAAGAACGTTATTATCAACGCAGCCCTTACAATATCATCCGCCTGGAACTGGGAAGAAGCTATCCAAAGGATACCAGGCTGAATAATGTCTATACACGAGCAGCGGTCACGTTAGCCGAGTGGCGTCTCAAAGGTATCCTGCGCCAGGAGCCATCTCCCTGCTACTATCTGTATCAGCAACGCTTCAATTACGCTGGTCAGAGCTATACACGCACCAGCCTCCTGGCACGCGTGCGACTGGAGCCCTGGAGCGCTCGCGTGATTCTTCCTCACGAACACACCAGAACAAAAGATAAAGAGGATCGCTTACAATTGTTACGCTCCTGCGCGACAAATTTCAGCCCGATTATGTGCATGTATGATGATCCTCAAGAGCGGATACGGCGCTTGCTTGCAAGCTACGCGCAGCAACCAGAGATCTCACTACTCGATGAGGCAGGCGAAGAACATCTTCTGCAACCAATCACGGATGCCACACATGTATCCCTGATACAGGATTTCTTCTCGCAGCGCCAGCTCTATATTGCAGACGGACATCATCGCTACACCACCGCTTTGAATTATCGCGATGAAGTGCAGGAGCAGCGTCGCTCACTACATCCACAGGATGGCGCAAACTTTATGCTCATGGCCCTGATCGATGTGGATGATCCGGGGATGCTGGTGCTCCCGACGCATCGCATCTTATTCGATCTGACCGAGGCACAACTTCAGCAACTCACGCCTCAGAATCTAGCATCCTACTTCAACATCACAGAGCCAGACGCCGCGACCGATGCGGCACTACTGGATCAACTTGCCACAGCCGGAACCCAACAGCCAACGCTGGCCCTTAAAACTGCAACTCAGACGTTGCTGCTCACCCTCAATCAGCAGGGCCAGCAGCTCATGCAGACGAGTGATCATTCCGCTGCATGGAATAATCTAGACGTCGCCATCGTGCAAAAAGTCCTGCTCGAAACCCTGCTCCAGATTACAGCAGAGGATGTCGCAGCTGGTCAGCATATCCGCTATCAACACGACACACAACAGACACTGCAGACGCTTCAAACAAAAGAGGCACAAGCAATTATTCTACTCAACGGCATTCCATTCCGGCAAGTACGCGATGTGGCTCTGGCAGACGATAAAATGCCACAGAAATCCACATATCTCTATCCAAAGCTCATCACCGGTCTGGTCATTAATCCTTTATGGTAAGGGAGAAAACACACAATGATAATCATTGTCGGCGCAGGTCTGGCGGGTCTTACCTGCGCAAAACTACTGGTCGAAGCTGGTCATAAAGTACAGGTGCTTGAGGCCGCCGATCAGGTTGGGGGGCGCATAAGAACCGACTATCATGAGGATGGCTATCGCTTAGATCGCGGTTTTCAGGTATTATTCACTTCTTATGAAGCAGCCAGACGACATTTAAACTATACAACTTTAAAAAAGCGCACATTTGATCCGGGAGCAATCCTGATCAAAAAAGGCAAACACTATACGATTACCGACCCTTCACGCGAACCAGCCCATACGCTCCCGGGATTATTTAATCCCCTCATCTCGACCGCAGACAAATTGCGCATCCTGCCCCTAAGCAGGAAACTGGCACACACGCCGACGGAAGACATCTTCGCGGGGCGCACTCAAAAAGATGGGCAGGATGAAACAACTGAGGCGTATCTTAGAGGCCTGGGCTTCTCGGAGAAGATCATCGATAATTTTTTCCGCCCCTTCTATGGAGGCATCTTTCTCGATCGCTCCCTACAGACGAGCGCTCGCATGTTCCAGTTCACCTTTAAGATGTTGTCAACGGGAGAGATCATCCTCCCGGCGGAAGGCATCCAGCGCATCCCGGAACAGCTTGCGGCACAACTACCACGCGGAACGGTACGCTGTAACGCTCGCGTTGGCGAGTTGCTCATCAACGCTGGCAGCGTGGACGGTGTGCGTCTCATCAACGGCGAACGTATCCAGGGGGATACAGTAATCATCGCGACATCGAGTCCCATCGCCGAAAAATTCATCCAGAAGCCACTACCAGATCAAGCGGTCAGTGCGGTCTGCGTCTATTTCGCAGGAGACGAACGTCTCTATGGGCAACGGAAAATCCTCCTCAACACAGATCCCCATGCCTACGTCAACAATGCCGTCCTGGTCAGCAACATCGCCCCGACCTACGCTCCACCGCGTAAACATCTGTTATCGGCGACCGTGCTGGGAAATCCGAAAGAAGACGACAAGGAGATCGCTCAGCGCTGCCGGACAGAGCTCGCAGGCTGGTTCCCTCATCATGACCTGAGTTACTGGCAATTGCTGGCCGTCTACCGCATCCCATTTGCCCAATTTGCGCAGCAACCAGGCATATATGAGCAGCTGCCCAACAACACTACCGATGTGGCTGGACTCTATATCGCCGGCGAATATACCCAATCGAGTAGCATCCACGGCGCCATGCTGAGCGGAGAATATGCCGCACGCGAGGTATTAAAAGCTCCCCACCTGGTACCAAGCCCCTCCTAAAAGTAGCGTCGTACGCTCGCGTACGATGTCCCAGTAACTCGTACGATAACCTCGATAGCGGCACTGGCAAGCCGTCTCTTACGATGAGCCGGGACATCGTACGCAAGCGTACGACGCTACTTGGGCTGGCGTGTTCTCTGCGGGGGTGATGATTCCTTACTCCTGTTGTAAAAATTCTACGGGGAAGGAGCCCAGGCTGCCGCTACGCAACGATTCAACCATCAGGCGCAGGGGTCCCTGCTCAATGGAGATGCGCAGGAATGTGCGTGGAAACGCCTGCTCTTGCAGGGGGATGTGGGATTCTGGCTGGAGCAGCGCGGCGATGGCGAGCAGGTGTGGGACGTGCTGTTTCTGTTGGACTTGCTGAAAGAGCGCGGCTTGACGCTCCAGGCGTGCGGTATACATACTGCGCCACTTATCGTCGAGCAACTCCTTCAAAGCCTCATCCACCAGATTATCCAGCATTTGCTGCTGATCTTTTTGTCTTGGCTTGCTCTTGCGTTTTCCTGCGGAGTTGGACTCAGTTGAATTTTGGGCGGTCCAGTAACGAGTGATGTATGGCTCAATGCGATCAATGGGCTCATACAGCCAGGATGCAAATTCTTTTAAATAGAAGATCTCTTCGCCCTTCTGCGCCTGCTTGATTGTATCGTCATTGAGGGGCAGTGGCCCCAGGGTGGTGGATGGAAGCTGTGCCAGGGCTTTTTTATCGCGCAGGCCGGCTTCGATTAGAGGACGCCAGATGGCATAGGCAATGGGCAATTTCGAGCGCGTGCGTCGATTGAGACTACGTGCCTCCATGATAACGGCCAGAGCGTAGGCAAACGGGACCGTAAAGCTACTAAAGCCCTGTTCATCAAGATCGCCGACGAGAGCCTCCCACTGCTCCACATCCATCTCATCCACGCCATAGCAATCTTTAATCCCCTTCTGGTCTTGATAGAGAACGTTGACGCCTTTGATTAAGCCATCGGGACGTGTCCAGGAAAGCATGATCAGCTGTGTGCCGGAACCATCGATGGAGCTCACGCGAGCCTGATGTTGTGGATACTGCTGTTGACGCGCCTCAAACATCGCTGCATCCTCAGAACCAAGCATGGATTGCATCGTCAAGCGTCCAAGCACAGTACGCGCTTGTTGCTTCGCCTGTCGATTCGAACTGACGGCGATGATATGGTTGAGCGCAGGAATCGTCTGATTGACAGCGATCGGTCCCAATTGTTCAAGAGCATCGATCACGGCCAGCACAACTTTTCCGGTCTGATTTTCCAGTAGAGGAATCAACAGGTTGGCGGCACGTGGATCGCTACTATTGCCGAGCCAGTTGATAAAAGCAAAACGCCGCTCCACAGGCATAGCCACCACATCCTCAAGGATCGTCTCCACCCCCATCTCATTTTGCCCGACGAGTTCCAGGAGACGCATCTGCATCTGTCGAATTGCGCCAGCGGGATCGTTGAGATATTCGACGATACCATCATCAGCCATCTCTGATCCCAGCTCCTTCAGGATAGGAGACAGAGAAAGCTTTGCCAGATCACCCACGGTCGGATCAGCGATAAAATCTTCGAGGCATTCCAGATCAAAATCGGTTGCCAACTCAGCAAGAATGCGCAGGGCAGCAGCCTGAGCCAGGGCATCGCTGCTACACAGCAGGTGCAGAACTTTTTCGCGTGCACCCTCGGCCCATTCTTCATCCAGACGATCCAGATAGTGAGCCATCGAGTCGGTATCAATATCTTCGCGCCGACTAATCGCAAGCAGAATACTATCCACACTCTCCTGAGGAGATCCCTTGCGTCCTTTTGGCATAAGCGTTCGCTCTCCTTTAGTAGAGTAATAAAGCACACCCATCCTGGGCAAGCATCAATGCAAGAAATTGTACCACGTTGACTCGCAAGAGTCGAGATCACTCACCCAGATAGCAGAGGTTTCCGCAATTTGATATACCATTATCACTCTTAGAGATGGCATAAAAATACAAAAGGAGTATACTTTTTCCTGCTCAGCCTTGAATTGCCGGCAGGAAAAAGTGTGTCCGAAGGAGTATCACGCCCACATTACATCAACTCACCCATTAGCGAATGGTCAGATAACCCAGACTCGACAACAAAAGTAATAGTAAGGCAACTGTCACAGCAATCAGAACAAGCGTCCCCACAAACCACAGCAAGAACTCTAAACGCCCGGGCCGCAGCAACCACCAGCGCAACTTATCACCAGGTCGCAGCGGAAATTTAGTGCTGATGCTCTCTCCAAAAGCATGCGAGATAAGCGGAGGAAAGGTATCGATATCTGTCACATCATGCTTGCGTAAACGTTCGATAATGGAACGCTCGCGTGGCTGATCCCCATACTGCTTCTGTTTCGCCGAAACGATAGTGAGCGATCGCGACGGTAACGCCTTCAAAATAGTATCAGTATCGGTGAGCGCCACAGAAAGATGCTCAAGGCTACTGCCAGCTGTGTAGTTCAGTGTTTCATAGCGCCAGACGGATCGTGGTCGCGGCATAGTTGGGACACAGGTAAAATCTTTGGCCGTCTCTCCGCTCGTCGTACGAGCATAGCGCGAACGAACATTGGCAACTTCATCAGGATGCCCCGAGGTACGAGCCGGGACAACCGAGAGTGCAGATGCTCGCTGGGCAGGACTATAATCACCGACTAAAAAATGTCCACCGCGTGAACGGAAGGCATGGCCTGCTGTATGGATTGATGTTGCCATAGTTATTGATCCCTAAATATCATGGTTAGTCAAAAAAATTTCGCTCCAATACAACCAATCGTATCTGCCATTGAGACAATTGTATCTTCCTTCGAGATCGCCCTCACAGGCATATCTCGTGTAAATGAACGAGACCATAAGGGTTTTTTGCTGATTCTACGAACAGATGTACGTGATGATAGCAGCACTTTCTTCAATATACAGTGCTGCGTAATTTTACGCAGTTGATGGAAATTTTTTCCACTTGCTACTTAGTAATACAGAGTACTTTCGCCCATGAGTCCTCAAATTTCACTCAAAATTAGCTAAATTTGAGGCTGAAGCCAGAATATATCCCTAAAGCTCTATATTGGCACATATCTTGCACATGTACTATGTAGGGGGATATGCCCGTAGAAAATTTCGGGCATCATGCTTCATTGTTCGAGGCATGATAAATATCTCCGGTTACCAGATTTGTGGATTGGGATTTGAGGCATAAGGAGGAGTACGTATATGGTAGCCATGAATAAACAGTTATCTATAAGAGAAATGGACCCCATCGCACTACAGCAATATATACCGACAGAACACCATGAGAAGCAATCAATAGTAAAGAAAGAACCTATGACAGCAACTTACCCCACAGCAATAGTCAAAAAAGCCGGAAAGAAAGTCCCTTATACCCAGGAGCAGGATTCATCCATCCATACAGTCATTATAGGCGGAGAACAAAACATTATGCAGCCAACTCCCAAGCCGGGGAAAGGGCAGCGCAAAAATCAAGCAAGCGCCACCTACATAGATTTAAAATATGAAGAAGAAAGTGAAAAATATACAGAGGAGGAGGAGGAAGAAGAAGAAAAAGAGGGTGGAGATCTCGAAGCCGAGAATGCCATCCGACAATATCTGGCAGAGATCGGTCGCTATCCACTGCTATCAGCCGCTCAGGAGATGCATCTGGCACGCCTGGTCATCAGCGGAGACATCAAAGCACAGCAGCATCTGGTCGAAGCCAACTTACGCCTGGTGGTCAGCATCGCCAAACGTTATAATAATCATGGCGTCTCCCTGCTGGATCTGATACAGGAGGGAAACCTGGGATTAATCCGGGCCGCCCAAAAATTTGATCCCGTGCGCGGCTTTCGTTTTAGCACCTATGCCACCTGGTGGATTCGGCAAGCGATTAGCCGAGCGGTCGCCGAACATACACGTATCATCCATATACCGGTCCACGTTGTAGAGCTGATCTACAAGATGAAACGCATCAGTCGTCAACTATATCAGGATCTTGGTCGCGATCCTTTTCCAGAAGAGATTGCGCAGGCGATTCATCTGACCAAGGAGCGCATTGTGGAACTCCAAAGCATGGCCGAGGCACCCATGTCACTGGATGCCCCCATTATCGATGATGAGCAGTATCATCTGGCCGATGTGATTGAAGATCCACACGCAGCGGCTCCAGCCGAAGTAGTCACGCATCAGGTGCTGCGTGACCAGATCTCACGGTCGCTGGAGAGCCTGAGCCAGCGCGAACGTCAGGTCATCGAGCTGCGCTATGGCTTACAGGATGGCTATTGTCATACGCTGGAAGAGCTCAGCGCCTACTTCAAGTTAACACGTGAACGCATTCGTCAGATAGAAGTCAAAGCGCTGCGCACGCTTCGTCAACCGATCCAGGTCCATTTATTACGTGATTTCGCCTAAGAGATCATCAGTTCGTCCAGCTCGTGTAGCTTGATCAGGTATGCCTTGCGCCACGGCAGGTGGAACAGCATACCTGATCGCTGCCATTCCAGTTCAATCGGCAGGTAAGCGAACAAGCGCAAAAAGGCGTCGACCACCAGTGGATCATATTGATAGCCGGCGCAACGCAACAACTCCTGACATGCTTGTAAGATCGGCAGCGGCTTCCCATAGGAGCGATAAGAGGTCATAGCATCGTATGAGTCGACAACCGCCAGAATACGCGCTAAAAGAGGAATCTCTTTCCCAACCAATCCAATGGGATAGCCACCACCATCCCACGCCTCGTGATGAGCAACGACCAGGAGGGCAACCTGCTCAAAAAATCCGCCAGCATGATGGAGAATCGTGCAACCTAGCTCTGGATGCAAACGCATTAAGGCCAACTCATCGCCATCCAGAGGACCATTCTTCTGCAAAATAGCCTCTGGAATCGCCACTTTTCCAATATCGTGCAGCAAAGCCGCCAGACGCAATAACATGAGATCATTCTTATCGAGTTGTAAGGAGATCCCAACAGCCTCCGCTAATCCAACCAAACGTTGTGCATGAGCGCTGGTTTCGAGATCGCACCAGAGAGATAACGTACGTACAATCACAACCTCAATCGCCGCAATAATGAAATCTTCGTTGAAAGGAAGATCAACAATATCCATCACGGTAAGGCAGCCATGTTGCACTAACGTGCTCTCAAGTTCTTGTCGGAGAAATTCGCCACAACACAAAGTAACCCTGCCAGAAACAAGCATGAGTCTTACTCCTTCTCTAGTGGGCGACACAACATGTGGTAGATTGCCTAAACTATTTACGTCAAAAATCTTCCAGTGTTACACAATATATAGCCAAGCATACAATGTGGAGAAGAGAGTAAGTTACTTTTTCAATAACGCACTAACGTTTAAATATTGACATACACTAGTACATTCTGGCATGGGCTTGACGCCGCAGACAAATTACATCTACACTTGAGTCGATCTGTAATTATGCATGGAAAAATCCCCTATACCTCCACTAAAACATGGAGTAGTCAGGGCGGACCGGCAAACTCCAATCACACATCATGACTGCGGGAGACTGAGGCAAGTGAACAAAAATAGAAGGAAACAACCCTTGAAAAAACTCAAGGCAACAATCGTCTGTGGCGCATTCTTTATCATACTTTGTGTCTGCCTGAGCATCATCATCACAAAAACGGGAGCTCACGCAGCATATCTCAGCGTTGCAAAGGCCACCATCCTTATGCAATCAACCGCAGCAGATCCAACCCTTGTGTTAGACGATACACCGACCCCCATTATAGGCATAACTATTACCGTGCCAACGAACACGCCGACTCCTATACCCACAACCGCTCCGGTAGACACGCCAACTCCTGCGCCCACCAAAGCTCCTGTAGCTACACCGACTCCTGCGCCCACCAAAGCTCCGGCAGCCACACCGACGCCAGAGATACCGATCCTGCAGGCAACTCCAACTCCTGTGGGCGGAGGAATCATTCCACCAGGTATCATCCCAACCACCGCGACAACGCCAACCGTGAATCCCTCACCGACGCCTTCGTCGCAAGCGACTGGTACCGCAACCGCAAGCACGCCCACGGCGGAAGCCACGGCATCCGCCAACACAGATGGTACATCGGGTTCCACACCGGATCAAAGTCAAAATGCAAACGGTGGCGGGATGAGTCCCCTGGTAAGATCAATTGCTATTGGGCTCGCTCTGGCATTTCTGATCAGTATCTTTCTAGGTATCTTCTTTTTAAGGAAGCAAAAAGGCAGCAAACCAATCCCTTTCAGCACATTCAGTCAGGCATTAGCGCAAACGGCACAGCCGACGCCATGGCTCAACCAGGCGAACGCGCATGCCGCATTTGTCACTCCGGGAGGAGATCGTGTAGCCGCAGCGAATGAGCAGACACAGCTACAACAGATAGCTTCTACTACCCCGGCGCCTCCATCGGCCTATAACGGTGCGCAGATAGCTATCCCGATGCCGAGTACGACGCAAAAGCGCCAGGTTGTGTCGCCTCCAGCCAGGCCCGCATTTAATCAGCAAGGTTACGAAACGATACCGTATCCATCATCGAGCGACCTACGGCCAATCACAGCCCCGATGCCTGCACCTGGGAAAGGCTTCCCCCAGAAAAATCCAGTGAGCACCAGCGATATGAATCCCTTGCCGCTGGACAATCTGGATTTCGCCAGTATCCTGCCGCCAGCTAGCGGACGCAACGAATCAATCTGGGATGTACCAACCAACACCGGAAAAAATCCGATTGCCGCCTCATCGCTCATCGCACCGAGCATCCAGGATGATCCAATCCTGGAGACCATCATGCGGCAAGCGCAAATGGGCATTTATGCCATTGCCGATAAAGCTCCCAGCGATCCCAGCGATGAAATGAATGACTCGTTCCTGTCGTAGAGCACATCGACAACGCTCAATGACGCAACGGTAAAAGATGCGCATGACGTACTACCTTTTTCATTTTCCTGGCCAGAAGTACTCTAGAGCCATAGATTTGGAGATCGAGGCAAATATCAGTACGATATGGAGAGAGAAAAATAGTATGTGGAAGAGGATAGTATGTTTGTGCGCATTTACGGTTTCGACTGGGAAAACTATACCAGGCGTGTGATGCCCGCTTTCCAGAGTTGGCTGACCGAGGGCGATGAGACGCTCATCTATCAACTATATGAAAACACACGCTGTGCACGTGAAGAAAAATTTCTCCCGCTCCCCATGTTGACTGTACGTACCTGGAATCGTGCGCAGATATTTGTACAGCAACTCCCCCAGGGAGCCCAGACACGGCATGAATATCAGATACTCTGCACAGCGACAGCCTTCACGGACCTCAGCGATAGATACGTTCACAGGCATCCGCCACAGTTACATAAGCATTCGGATGCACTACGAGCAATCTGGGGAGCCATCATCGAAGAATATTGCCAATCCTGCTTTACCATCCCCCCCGAAAATGCTCAGGAAGAGAACGTACACGACGAGGAGATGATAACGCATCAGCAAACGACGAGCCGGGGAGAAATCCTGTCATTACTGACGGCGGCCGGACTCAATGAGCTGGCACAAAATATTAGAAGGCAGACATCTCTTCAGGATATGCGGGCCTCCATAGCAGATGACTTACCCGACCATGAGAGTCATCCAGCAGCTGGCGGCGTCGAAATTGGTCGTAACCCAAACACCATCCAGATGCGTGGCTGGCTGGCGAGCATCTCAATCCGAGCCATGGCGCTCTTCGAGTTGCTGGCATGTGGACGAAGGAGCATGCCTTTTGGTTATCGCTCGGCGGAGCCCTTCGAGGATACAATTGGCTATCTGACCCCCGATGAGGTCAAACAGCTCGCCCATTGTCTCCGCCACGTGCAGCCACACGATGAGGTACAGGCCAAAGGCGACTATGCACTCTTCCGTCTTCATCAACAAGAGTCAGGACAGTCGGTGCGCCTGCTCGACGAAATATTACCTGAGCATGCCGGGACATTCATCAAAGTCATCCGCATGGCAGCCCAATATAAATTGGGGCTCCTCTGTAGCATCTAATCATAGTAGCGGATTGTGCAGATGGATATGCAGCTAACACGAGCACAATCTAGCGCTAATACTATTTGACAAAGCAGCCAGGAATAACATATGATCCCTGTAGTTGGCTGGTTTCCCAGGTAAAATAGCAAAGGAGCAAAGCTATGGTAACTCGCCCAGCAAAAAGCAAAAAGCGCTGGATTCGACTTTTACTGATCATTCCTTTCATCTTCTTACTCATCCCGGCTTTTTACAATTCGTTGACTCCCCCACTGATTGGCATTCCTTTCTTCTATTGGTATCAGATGGTATGGATCATCATCACTTCGATCATTACGGCTGTTGTGTACTTCACCACCACCTAGACAATACTCCTGATCAGCTTGAGATACGCTGCCAATCCAATATTGACGGCCTCAACTTCAGGACAAGATTACATCCATAACACGCATGCGTAACGATCGTCTCTATTTATACAAGGAAGGGGCAAGTGTCAATGAGATTAGACACAACAGCCATTGCCGTTTTTATCTTCTTTTTTGTTGTTGTGACTGTCCTCGGCTTCGTTGCCGCACGCTGGCGGCGCGGCAATCTCGATCAGATTCAGGAATGGGGCCTGGCCGGTCGCCGCTTTGGGACTGTGGTGACATGGTTTTTACTCGGTGGAGATCTTTATACGGCCTATACATTTATCGCCATCCCAGCTGCCATGTACGGAGTTGGCGCGGTATCGGGCTTCTTCGCCATCCCCTATACAGTTCTCATCTATCCGCTCGTTTTTATGCTCATGCCGAGATTCTGGACCATCTGTAAGCAGCGTGGCTACGTGACGGCGTCAGATTTTGTCAAAGATCGCTTTGGCAGTAGAGGTCTGGCCCTGGCCATCGCGTTTACTGGTATCCTGGCAACTATGCCGTATATCGCGCTACAAATGTACGGTATCCAGATCTCGCTGGCAGCGATAGGTATCCCGGTGACAGTGCCGATCCTGGGAGTTCCCGTTGACCTACCACTGCTGATCGCCTTTGTGATCCTGGCCGCCTACACCTATACAAGCGGTCTGCGGGCTCCGGCGATGATTGCTCTGGTCAAAGACGTGATGATCTTTATTGTGCTCTTCGCGATCCTGGCCATCGTTCCCATCCATTTTCATGGCTTTGCACCTATCTTTGATGCCGCACATCAAAAGGCGCTGGCTAATCCCAAAACATTCTCGGATATTATTCCTGCTAATCAAGCCATCGCCTACTCAACGCTGGCACTCGGATCGGCGCTGGCGCTTTTCCTTTATCCTCACTCGCTCACAGGAGTGCTCAGCAGCAACAGCACCAAGGTGGTCAGGCGCAATGCTGCTCTACTACCTATCTATTCGCTGATGCTCGGTTTTCTGGCACTGCTGGGCTATATGGCGATCGCGGAAAAGGTCAAGCCCTTTGGCAACTTTGGCAACAATAGCGCCATACCCGCTTTGATTAATGCCATCTTCCCACCCTGGTTTGCGGGCTTTACATTTGCGGCGCTCTCCATTGGAGCGTTGGTCCCCGCAGCAGTGATGTCGATTGCGGCCGCCAATCTATTCACACGCAATATCTACAAAGAATACATTCGTCCAACGGCGTCAGAGCGCGAAGAGTCTCAAAGTGCCAAGCTCGCCTCACTGGTGATCAAATTTGGCGCCCTGCTCTTTATTGTCACCATCAATCCCGCGCAAGTCGTCTACTTCCAATTGCTGGGAGGCATCTGGATTCTGCAAACGTTACCATCGGTCTTCCTGGGACTGTATACCCGCTGGTTCAATCGCTGGGCGCTACTCATCGGCTGGGCAGCAGCGATGATCGCTGGCACATGGATGTTTATCGCAGCAGGCAATAAACCCACGCTGGCTATCTTCAATGTACCCATCTACATCGCCGTCGCGGTCCTGATCCTGAATCTCCTGCTCGCCATCATCCTCACCTCACTCTTTGAGCTGGTCGGGCTGAGGCGAGGAGAAGATAGCACCAAAGCTTCCGACTATGACGAAGAGCTTGCTCCAGTCGAGATTCCAGAGACGGGACAAGAAGCTTTAGGCTAACATTGAATATACTATGAGGACAACACCGACTCACTTTCAACTTTCTATTTTGTCAGTGAGTCGGTTTAATGCTCTGACATACGAGCATAAAAAGCATAAATTATGCCTCTATGCAAAAAATCTTTCATGCTACCACTGGATTCTTAACAGCCCCACTTTTTCTCCTTTAGCTCTCTGCTGCGCATTAAAATCTTCCTGCGTCTTAGGTAGAAGCGCTTGTGCCTCTTGTTCAAGCTGTTCTCTGTCCATAGACTTTTTCAGTTTGTCGCTTGTCTGATTCAAAGAGCTTTCGTGCTTCAGCAAATTACTTTTCGCGATTTGGCGTAGAACATCCTTCTGGTGAGATCCCGCATCTGCTATTGCAGAACTTGATTCTAGCCTACCACTTCTAGAGCTTGATTCTGGGCTGCTACTTCTAGTGTTTGATGTTGGATTAGCAATAGGACCATCAGGATTAAACCTGGTTTCTCTCATGGAATAAAAACCCCTCTTACCTCGTTTATAAATATTTACGATTAAAGAATAACACAGGTATACAAGATGCAAAAATCGGTATCATTCAAGCACTGCCTGGGATGTTGCCTGCTTGCAGGCTATGTTACGATTACGACAAATGTATCTCTAGCAAAAGGATGACCCGCGATGGATTTTGATGATGAGCAGGATGACGATCTGATAAATAGTAACGATACCGAAGAGGCTGGCAGCGATGAGTTGCTCTCCGATGATAATCTACGCCTACCCGAAGACGCGAATACGCTGGTGCGTCTGCACGCAGTCCGAGCCTGGTTCAAGCGCCGACAACGTGAGATCAAGCTGACAATGGGCAACACTGCTCTGGAGTTACAGGACTCTCAGCAGAGCGAGGGTGGAGTCCCACTACGTCGACGCGCCTATCAGGAACAGATGGAGCGGGTCCAACGACTCCAGCTCTCGTTTGTGCAGGATCAGGAGCGCCTGGACACCTTTACAGAGGCGGAGGTCTGGTTGGAAGATTGTGTGGATCACACGACGATTGGAGAACGCTTGCTGGTAGAATATTATCTACAGCTTGAGACAGAAGTTCAGGCCGCTTTACAGGAACATGATCAGGAAGAAACGCCTCGTGTGCAGGCTCTGTTAGAAGTGCTACAGCGAGTAGAACGTGTGGCAGCTAACTATGAACAGGATTAGCATGAATTAAGCAGATATAGCAGATGATATAGAAAATTGCTCAACATTCCACTGAAATGTGACATAGGGTTGTCACCATTGCGCTGCTATACTCTCCTGGTAAATAGTTCTCACGCACGAGAGCATCGATCACCAGGAAAGGAAACAACTCATGGCAAATCATTCAATCGCACATATTGAGATTCCCACCACAGATACTGGCGTAGCCGGACAGTTTTACAGCGACGTATTTGGCTGGACAATTGAGACTAATCAAACGTACAACTATGTCACATTCAACTCCGAGGGGGGTCCCCGTGGTGGTTTTACCGATCCCAAGGAGCCCACCTACCAACCAGGCAGGCTACTTGTCTATCTCTCCACAGACGACATCGATGCCACACTGGCAACGATAGAGGCACACGGAGGAAAAACGATCCTCCCCCAAACAGATATCCCGCTGGTGGGATCATGGGCTGTTTTTGCCGATCCAGCCGGCAACCAACTCGGATTATTCCACTCAAAGCGCCCGGCGTAAATATCAATTGGTCATAACAGCTCTCGCCAGCGCGTCATTTTGCCAGGGAGCGTACAGTATGAAGCAGTTCCTGTACATGGAATGGCTTGACAATAATCTGCTCCACTCCAAGTGAGGCGGCATTTGGCGCGTCGGTGCTGGCGGTGATGACAACTACTGATGGATGCTGGCGCATGACACTATCCGTATTCCAATATTCACGCAAACGTTGTAAAAATGTTGGACCGTCCATACCAGGCATTGAAAGATCTAATAGAATTACGGCTGGATAACATCCCTCGTGAGCTGCACGACGTACCCAATCCAGGGCTTCCTGGCCTTCAGAGGCTTCAGCTGACTTGTATCCTTCGAGAGTCAGCGCCCAGGAAACCATATTCCGAATCGCAGGGTTATCATCAACAACAAGTACAACAGGCGAACGCCCCTCATGCCGTAGCGATGGTTGAATCATGCTCCTCCGGTCCTTCACTACACCAGAATTTCTTCATCACACAAAATCCCTGGAACAAAACAGCGTACACATAAGATCTGACACGTAGAGAGAGGAAGTATATCAGAGTATCCCAGATGGATTAGCATTATCCACCTGGGATACTCTGATATACTTCCTGACAATTCGTCGCAAATAACTTACGACATTGTATAACAATTGCAATTACAAATGCACTATTTGGAAGCCACTAATAAGAAATTGCTTCCAAACACATGAAAAATTCAGGCTATGTGTATCGTACTTTTGCTCTATGCAGTTCTGCCGATGATCATGGCACCTCTAAAGTAGTACTCTGTCAAAGGTCATCGCATCGATCTCTCATCTGAGATATGCACCTCATGGGGTGAGACGCCCACCGACGTAGCGGCGCGGCTCCGCCGTGCTGTCTGTGACTCGTCCGACCATGCTCCTCATGAGGTTCCATTGCACAATCTTCCCACCGTGGAGCGTCTTGTTGGCGTTGCTTCCATCGGCACGTGGGACGGTGTCGTGCGGGAAGTGACAGCACGGCGGAGCCGCGCCGCTACGTCGGTGGGCGTCTCACTCCGACGGCTTCACGGATCTGTTTTGGGAACATATCTCCTCTGAGACAGAGGCGTGATGATCTTTGGCAGAGTAGTAGCGTCGCACGCGAGCGTGCGATGTCCCACTCGACGTACGATCAAGCAGGCCAGCGTAGTGCGCCGAGAGCCTGCAGTCTCATACGAGTCACAGGGACATCGCACGCGAGCGTGCGACGCTACTTTTAGTTGGCTGCGCCGTCGGCCTGTTCATGAGCATGATATGAGCTACGCACAAAAGGTCCAGATTCAACATGACGGAAGCCCATCTTGCGACCCTCGGCCTTGAGCGCGGCAAATTCTTCGAGAGAGGCATAGCGCTGAATCGGCAGATGTTGGAACGAGGGGCGCAGATATTGTCCAATGGTGAGGATATCGACATCATATTCGCGCATATCATGCATCACCTGGATAACTTCATCCCAGGTCTCGCCGAGACCAAGCATAAAGCCGGACTTGGTACGAGTCTCTGGATACAGTTCTTTGGCATTCTTGAGCACTTGCAATGAGCGCTGATAGACGGCCTGTGGGCGTACCTGCCTGTAGAGTCTGGGGATGGTCTCGACGTTATGATTAAAAATATTCGGCTTAGCATCCATCACCACGCGTAAGGCGGCGGTATCCCCTTTAAAATCGGGCGTCAAGACCTCGACCTTGCATTCGGGATTCAGGCGGCGAATCCAGCGGATAGTGGATGCGAAGACTGCTGCTCCACCATCTTTCAGCTCATCACGATTGACAGAGGTCACCACAGCATGACGCAATCCCATTTCTCGCGCCGCCTCCGCTACCCGCTTCGGTTCCTCCCAATCCAGGCCGAGAGGACGTCCGGTGGCGACGGCACAAAAGCCACAGCTACGCGTACAGACACTGCCCAGGATCATAAAGGTGGCTGTTTTATTACTCCAACATTCTCCGATGTTGGGGCAGCGGGCCTCTTCACAGACAGTATGTAACGACTGTCCGCGCATCAGTTGCTTCAGTTGTTGATAGTTCTCGCTCTTTGGGGCTCGTACGTGGAGCCACTCGGGACGGCGTTCCGGGATACTGGTCGTCATGGATATTTCCTTAGGTTACTAATATACGTCGATCTCACGTCCATAGCTTTGTAATCTGGTGCGTACCGCCTGGAGAAATCCTCCAGCGCCCGCGCCATCCAGAATACGATGATCAAATGCTAATGACATAAACATCATCGAACGTACAGCGATTGCATCATCTTCAATCACAACGGGCCGTTTCACGACCGCATCCATGCTAAGAATGCCTGCATGCGGCTGATTGATAATCGGCATTGATATAATTGTACCAAATACGCCGGGATTATTCACCACAAAGGTGCTGTTCTGCAAATCCCGAACCGTTAATTTATTGCTACGGGCACGCTGCGCGATAGCCTGCACCTGTTTGGCCAGTCCAGCCAGCGTATACTGATCGGCATCATAGATGGTAGGAACCACCAACCCTGTCTCGGTCGCTACCGCCATGCCGAGATTAATGCTGCGCTTAATAATGATCCGATTATCTGCGGTCCAGGTTGAATTGATGGCCGGAAATTTACGGATGCCTTCGCAGACGGCTTTCATCACAAATGGGACATAGCTGATGCCATAGCCCTCGCGACGCTTAAACTCATCTTTATTTTTAGCCAGCCACCTGGTAATGTTGGTCATATCGATCTCAACCACCGTAGTAGCATGCGGCGATGTCCGCTTGCTGCGCACCATATGCTCAGCAATAGCCAGGCGCATACGATCAGGGATAATTACCTCATCGCCCGCGTTGACCGCTACCGGAGCCTCTAGAGATGGAGCCGCTACAGGAGCGATGGGCGCGACACTCGGTGCTTTCACAGCGACGCTCTGAGAGACCTGCCGCTGCTCTACATATGCCAGGATATCCTCTTTACGTACCCGTCCACCAGCACCCGTGCCAGCGATTGCCCGCAGATCGATATCGTGCTCGCGAGCCAGACGACGAGCGAGCGGCGAGATGCGCAGACGCTCTTCCTCTTCGAGCTGTGTAGCCGCGTGCATGGAACCATTCCGATGATTGCCGGCGCTGACCTGGGCATATTGTGGCTCGGCTACAGGAGTAGCAACCTGCGCGGCAGATTGAGCTGGAACATCCTCAGGTTCAACTGCCGCAGCAGGAACATCGGCGCTTTCCTCGATCATAGCGATCTGAGCGCCAACCGGTACAGTCTCGTCGACCTGTACCAGAATCTTAACCAGACGACCAGCAATCGGTGATGGTAGTTCAGCATTAATTTTGTCGGTGATAATCTCCGCGATAGCTTCATCGCGCTCGATCGCATCACCCTCTTGCTTCAACCAGGCACCGATCGTGCCCTCCGCCACCGACTCACCGAGGCGCGGCATCGTTACTGGAGTGGGCATCTATACACCTCTTCAAATTCTCCTGTTGTGACAAGCCTATATTCAGTATCAGGACTCATAATAGATATATACTCCCTCTACTTAATATGCAGCCAACTCTCTGGCAGCCGTAAGTATTTTTTTGGCATTTGGTAGATATGCCTCCTCCAGCGGAGGCGCATAAGGAAACGGAACATCTGGTGCGGCCACACGCGTGATCGGTCCATCCAGATACTCAAACAGATCCTCGGCCAGCATCGCTGACAGTTCGGCCCCGATGCCACCCGTTAACGTATCTTCATGCACGATGAGAACTTTATTCGTGTGCTTCACCGATGTCATGATAGCCTCACGATCCAATGGCGAGAGGCTACGTAGATCCAGCACCTCAACCGCCAGATCGTCGCGCTCCTCCAAAACTTGAGCCGCCAGCAAACATTGATGGACCATCGCTCCATAGGTAATCATCGTCATCGCGTTGCCCGCACGCCGCACGATCGCCTTCCCCAACGGGACGGTATAGTCGTCCAGCGGCAACTCTTCGCGCAGTTCGGGCATGCGGTACAGCAACTTATGTTCTAAATACAAAACAGGATTATTGTCGCGGATCGCTGCTTTGAGCATGCCTTTGGCATCATAGGTGGTGGACGGCACAACCACTTTTAAGCCCGGCGCATGAAAGAACCAGGCTTCCGGGCTCGCAGAGTGAAAGGGACCGCCTTTCGTCCCACCACCTGAAGGTCCACGGACCACGATCGGGACCGGCATCCCCACGCGCCAATACATCTTGGAGGCCATATTGATAATTTGATCAAAGCCACAGGTAATAAAATCGATGAATTGCATTTCAGCAATCGGACGCATCCCCATCAGAGCTGAGCCGACAGCCGAGCCAATAATAGCAGCCTCAGACATAGGCATATCGATCACGCGTTCCGCGCCAAATTCCTCCAGGAGTCCAGCGCTTACCTTAAAGGCCCCGCCATAAGAAGCCACATCCTCCCCCAGGAGAAAAACGGCCTCATCGCGTAGCATCTCCTCGCGGATAGCCTGGCTGATCGCCTCAAGATAGGTTACTTTTTTGTCACTCATCGTCGTCCAGCGGCCTCCTCTGCCTTGTACACGATGTTGAACGGCTGTCCTGTACGGCTATCACGAGCATTGACATACAGAGGATCGTTCGCACCGGGTTCGCCAACAATAGCAATTGGTCCATCGGGAGCATATACATATTGCGCCACCGTTGCTCCATCCGGCGCAGGACTCTGTTCAGCATACCGTACAGCATCATCGACCAGCGTCTTGATCTGCGCATCGATCTCAGCACGAGCAGTCACAGTTAACACACCTTCCGCAGTCAAATACTCTTCAAAACGTCGAATGGGATCTTTTTGTAACCATTCAGCACGCAACTCAGGTGGCACATAGTCCGCTTGATCCGCCTCCGAATGGCCACGCACCCGAAAGGTCTTGCATTCGATCAAGGCTGGTCCCTGACCACTACGTGCATGTGCGAGTGCTTGCTCCACCGCCTCGATCACGGCCAGAACATCATTACCATCAACGCTCACCCCTGGCATACCATAGGCCAGTGCACGATCCGCAAGATTTTGCACGGCGCACTGCCTGGCAGTAGGAGTTGAATAAGCATAGCCGTTATTCTCAATCACCAGCACCAGGGGCAGCTTTTGGACCGCCGCAAAGTTCAGCGCCTCATGAAATGATCCAGTATTCGTAGCGCCATCGCCACAGGACGCCAGCACCACGGTCGAGCGTTTACGCATCTGCATGGTCAACGCCACACCACAAGCTACCGGAAGCGACTCTCCCAGCATGCTTATCATAGGAACGATACCGTGATGCATATCACCAATATGCATCTGACCATCACGCCCCAGCGTAGGAGAGTTCCCGCGAGCAAGCCACTGGCACATTATACTGCGAGGATCAGTTCCTCGTACAATATGCATTCCCAGATCTCTGTGCTGCGGAACAATGCAGTCTCCATCGTGGAGCATCATCGCTGCCCCGATAGTTGTCGCCTCGTGCCCCTGTGCCGTATAGACACCGCCAGCAATGCGTCCCTGTAGAAACAGCGTACGAATGCGGTCCTCCAGAGCACGTGTAAGGCGCATAAAGTGATAGATCTGTAACAGGGTAGCTCGCCCCAGTTCCATAAATCACCTATCCTTTTCTGTATAAGCTACACTCGCGTCCATGCTAACATGCAATCAGAAGGGGTGTCAAGGTTGCTACATTGCTTGTGTTTGTTTGCCTATGACGCTCAGGATCGAGGCAACTCTTTTGTGAGTATGAGATGGCGCAGATGCTGGATACGCTTGCGATAGGCATCTTCAGGTTGGAGATAGCCGAGTTTGGGCTTGTCACCCATGTGGACATGCCATTTGCGAAAGGCGAGCCCTATCTCGGTCTGATAGAGCGCTTTGACGCGGAGCCATTGCTTGATGCCGCTACGACGAAGAATCTGACGCTCGATCCGGGTACGCAAAAATGAATGCGGCAAGAGCGCGTATTCCTCGACGGTCACAATGCCATCGCTGACTTCGGAGGTCAAAAATTCACGAATAATGGCCGCTTCGTGGGCCAGCGCTTTGATCAAGCAGTAGATAATCACCATCTGTGCGATAAAGGGCAGGAAATAATCACCAATATTCGCCATCAAGAAGAAGGTGCGAATATTGGCGTTATCCGGCGCGGCAAGAAAGAGAGCACTGGAGAAAGAATAGATGAAGTCGAAGGCGGTATGTACACCAACCGATGCCAGATAACCGAGCAACGGAACAACGAGTTGTTGCCAGCGCAAGCGCGTATGACGAATATATCCCAGAGCCATCCCAAAGCAGACGGTAAAGGTCGAGTGATTGAGCCAGCCTAAACCGATCCGTCCAATCAAAAGAAAAAGAATCGCTTTGGGATTGCCAGCAAAATAAATAATATTCTCAACCATCGCAAAGCCGGCACCAATTAAAGCTCCATACACGATGCCATCGGTCACATTATCAAATTCATCGCGCAGCACCATAAAAAGCAGCAGCAATCCTAATCCCTTGACGGTCTCCTC
Organism: Dictyobacter sp. Z7_2; assembly: GCF_057551105.1. Taxonomy (NCBI): domain Bacteria; kingdom Bacillati; phylum Chloroflexota; class Ktedonobacteria; order Ktedonobacterales; family Dictyobacteraceae; genus Dictyobacter; species Dictyobacter sp. Z7_2. The sequence goes on along the minus strand of NZ_BAAJPE010000002.1, from coordinate 3,686,436 downwards.
CGTAATCCCGGCGTTCAAGGCAGAAAAAAGTGCATTGAGCGCCTTTCCCGCTTGAGGTCCCAGTATCGTTGAGCGCCACGCATCAACATTGCCTTCAATGAAGGTAATCGGTGGAATCGCAATCACAGCTCCCCACAAAAATGCGGACAGGCGCAAAAACCAGGGCTCTCGCTCGTAACGGTCGATAAAATTGACCAGTAGATTAATACCGAGCGCCGTGACAATCGGGATCGAGATCACCGAGAAGAGCGTGACAGGGTTCTCCTGCACCAGAGAGACGATGCCTAGCAAGTTGTTGAGAATGATAATAACAATCGCACCCAAAACTAATAAAATGAGTGCGATACTACCAACCATCCAGTTGATATGCGTTTTTAGATGTTGAAGAAACGCATACTCCAGATTGTTTTCACTTTTAAACAGGCGGATATCCTCAAACCACGGGCGGCCATTGAGGCTATGAGCAGGATCAGTAGTAGTAAACCAGCCTTTCGCTGCATGAGATGTAAAGCGATGTCTGTATTTCTCACGCAACAATTGTTGCTCGTCTTGATTTATAGAGGAAGTAGCTAATATCTGCTCTGCATGCTGAATCTCAGACAGCGACGAGACAGGTATCTGCGTTTGAGCATCACCGTTTTGAGGAGTAACAGGAAATTGTTCAAGCTGCCGCTCGACATCCAGATCTGGTCGAGGCGTCTCAGCGCCGCCCTTGGGGACGATCAACTGAAGCATCGTATGGCCAAGGATAAAAAAATCCTGCGATTGAATGGAGGCATGAGATCCTGCTTGAATCACATCGCCGTTCACATGCAGAATATTCTGCTCAGTGGTATTGTGTAAGCACCAGCCATCAGCGCTCAGCACCAGACGCGCATGCTCACGTGATACAGTCGGGTCCATCACAATCAGGTCGTTGTTCAGCGCACGCCCAATCGTCGTCTCGCGGCCGGTCAGCACGTACACCTGACGCTCTTCAAACAGTCGGCTGCCGGGATGGCTCAGGTGCTTCATCCTCTTATTATGGACATTCTGATTGTGCGAGGGCACATGAATAACGCGCAGGACGCCGTAGTTTTGCTTCTCACTCATGCACATCTCCAACGAACAAGGACAAAGCCAACACCAGTTCCATCCCTCTTTTCTTGTATGCACACGAACATATCCACAGCGTCACCACGCCCGCCGGGCACAAGACCACAATGCACTTCAGTTAGCCAATTGCTCTCTTGGCAATTCGCTTGATCGCGACGTGCCAGGCGCACATGCTCGCCAACGTAGCGCCGTGGTCTTGTGCCCGGCGACCAGTTCACGTACGAAAACGTCCAATATCAGGCTCTGTGTATACACAATTGCCTGTCATTTTGGACAAGAAGAACAGTGCGATGAAGATATTTCTCTTCTTTCGACATTGAGCAACAAAATTGAACGTTACGTACGTCACGAGTCCGCCGGGCGCAAGACCACGGCGCTACGTCTGCTTGCTTGCTCTCTTCAGTGGAGCCCTATGCTTATCTGAAAAGTATTAGCCGCGTGTACGCGGCGCTGACAAATGCTTTTTATCGCATGATACTGTCAATTGTACCATGTCGCAAGAAGGTCCCGAGAGCATCTCTGCTCTTAATATACATGTAGAGATCCGATATGACAAGGCACACATCAGCGGTACGCCTTTATCAGGTAGACAGAGATGATACTATAAGTCTGAGGCTATCAATCACAATCTATTATTAGTAGGGATTTATTTGAGAGAGGGCATGACGAAACAAGATGTAACGCTCCCTGAGTGGGTATTATCTGCGTTACAACAAAGCAGTGCATTCTTTGAAGAACTGCATCAGCCGGCCTATCTGGTTGGTGGATCAGTACGCAACCTTCTCCTCCACAAGCCTTGTGTTGATTGGGATGTCGCCACAGCCGGCGATACACGCTCGATCGCTCGCCAGCTGGCCGATACGTTAGGAGGCTTCTACGCTCCTCTACACGAACGAGCCAATCGCGTGGTGATAAAGTATCCACAAGGAGATCTAATCATTGACGTTTCGCCTCTCCAGGGAGCCTCGATAGAGGAAGATCTCCTTGTGCGGGATTTTACGCTCAATGCGATCGCGGCCCCCTTTGGAGCAGTCATCCAGGCACTCACACACGATGATCAATCCACACAGTTACAACTCTCCGGCATGCTGATAGATCCGCTCGCCGGTAGTAGCGATCTCGCAGCACAGAGATTACGCGCCACGTCCACGACAATTTTTCAACGCGATCCACTCCGGATGCTCCGGGCGGTACGCTTCATGATTGCTTATCACCTGACGCTCGACCCCGAAACAGAGGCATTGATCAAGCAAAACGCAACGCTACTGTTTCAAGTCGCGCCTGAACGTATCCGTGAAGAGCTCTATGCTATTTTGCAGTTCGGTGCGGCCACAGAACACCTGCGCCTCCTGGACCAACTCCAGTTGCTGAGCCAGCTCTTTCCAGAACTTGATCCGGCGCGTGGTATGATGCAACCAAGCCTCCATCATTGGGATGTCTTTGAGCATTCGCTAGAGACCGTCTCGATGCTGGAAAAGCTGGCGGAGACGCTACAGCAAACGCCAGCTGAGATGCAAGCCTCACCGCTGGAGGTCGGCGGTCAGGGTGATCTATTGGCGATCAAGCAACTCTTAACCGAGGCTGAGCAGCAAGGTTTTTTCTCATTCGCAGTGCTGACATCGCCTCAGATGAAACTGGCGGCGCTCTTACATGATGGAGGGAAACCATCCACATACGCCATCGACGAGGAAGGGAATATCACGTTTTACCATCATCCACAAGCAGGAGTGCCAATCGCCCAGCAGATCGCTCGGAGGCTGGCTCTCAGCACGCACGATAATCGCTTGATTCAGCAGGTAGCAGCCAACCATATGCGGCCAGGACAGCTCAGTCAGGCACCGATTACGGCTCGGGCGGTACGGCGCTTCTTTGTGGATATGGGACCACATGGGCTCTATGTGGCGCTGATCTCTCTGGCAGATCATCTGGCGATGCGCGGACCCGATCCACTCACGGTGCATTGGGAGCGGCATCGCGCCACTGTACGGCTCTTGCTCACGCGCTATATCCGCGAGCGAGAAAGTATTATTCCTCCCCGTCTGGTGCAAGCGGATGAGTTAATGCGCCGCCTCCAGCTTGAACCAGGACCTCTGGTAGGACAATTGCTGGAAGCGATCTCTGAAGCTCAGGCGGACGGTGAGCTCCATTCCAAATATGAGGTCATCTGGTTCGCGGAAGAAAAATTACAACAATTACGGTCCGCAAGAGAAAAACAAGAACATTTATACTAAAAAAAGTGTTGACAAGACACGTCTCATGGCGTACCATTACTGAGGCTAAACATGTAAGGGCGGCACATCGTGTTCGCCCTCGCTTGCCAATTGGAGATGTTTGTGAAGACGATTGCGATTTTCTATCAGGGACGCAAACAAGATTCGTCCAGGTTCTCAGCCCAACTTGTTCCGACTTTGCAAAAACAAGGACATAAGGTGCATGCCATCGACATTCATCAAGAAGGTCTTGAAGCTGAGTCGATTAACGATCGTCCCTTATTCCAGGATTGCGATCTGATTCTGGTCCTGGGTGGAGATGGTACAATTGTCCACGCCGCACGTATGTGCGCCAGTACAGGCATCCCAATTGTGGGCGTCAACTTTGGGCGCGTGGGTTTCCTGACCGAAATGGAACCAGGCGAGTTGATGAACGATCTCGGCTACTATCTCGATGGCGATGACTCGGTCTGGGTAGATGAACGCACAATGCTTCAGGCAGTCCTTGAGCAGGATGGCAAGAGCGAAGAGTTTTTGGCCCTGAATGACGTTGTGATCGCTCGTGGCACCTGGCCGCGTGTTGTGCGAGTCCTTGCCTGGGTGGATGATTATTATTATAATACAAGTTATGCGGATGGTATGATTATTTCAACGGCAACAGGCTCAACCGCTTATAATATGGCTGTTGGAGGCCCTTTGCTCCATCCACAAGTGCAAAACTCGGTCCTGACACCTATCGCCGCTCATCTCGCCGCTGACCGCTCATTAATCATCCCGCCGGAAGCAAAGATCAAGCTACAAATTTTTACCGGCTCACAGAATGGCGTCTTTTCTGCCGATGGTCAGTTGAATCGCGAGCTTAAAGATGGAGCGATCATCACGGTGAAGAAGAGCCAGTACATAACCAGATTTCTCAGGCGTCGGCCACCAACCTATTTTTATCAGATTATTAACGCGAAGTTGAATAATGAAAGTCCGTCTGTAAACGAAACAAACCATGCTAATTGAGTTAACAATCAAAGATTTCGCCATCATTGATCACTTGCAAATCCGCCTGGATCGCAACTTCAATGTATTTACAGGAGAGACAGGGGCAGGCAAGTCGATCATTATTGATGCGGTAAATGCATTATTAGGTGGGAAAATCGGTGCTGAATTCGTACGCGCTGGCTGTCGCAACGCGACCGTCGAAGGCGTTTTCACGGTTGAAGCATCTCCAACCCCACCAGCTGAGTGGCTGCCCTTTGAGGAGCAGCCTGAAGTGGACGAGTCAGATAGCTCGCCACTCCTCAGCCTCATAGAACAAACAGAACAAGCTGCCGCCTCTAATGGTGCCGTCGCGTCGCACAGTGCCGATGCTCACGTTGCGCTGGCATCGCTGCTGCATGCCTACGGCATCGAGCCTGAAGATGGTCAGCTGATTCTCACACGCGACATTCACCGTACCGGACGTACTGTTGCACGTATCAATGGACGTACGTTCTCCTTGCCGATCTTGCAGCAGGTAGCAACCTGGCTGGTGGATATTCATGGTCAGAGCGAGAACATTAGCCTGCTTCGCTCCGATCAGCATATCAATTTCCTGGACCGCTATGCCGAAACACTCCCTCTACGCGATCAGATTGGCGAGAAGGTGAGCGAGTGGCGCAATGCTCGCAAGCAGCTACAATCCCTGCAACAGAATAGACGCGAGCAGGAGCGACGAGCCGAGTTTCTGCAATACGAGATCGAGGAGATTGAGAAGGCGAACTTACATGTCGGCGAGAGCGAAGAGCTGGAAGAGGAGCGTAAGGTACTCGGCAGCGCCGAACGCCTGCGCGAGCTCAGCGCCCACATATACGGCTCTATTCAGGGATCTGATCTCAATAGCGACGGCACGCAGTCCTCACTTGATCAACTGCGACAGGCACAGCGCTCCCTGAGCGAACTGGTTCGCCTCGATAAGTCGATGGAAGAATACGAAGAGACGTTAGCCGGTGCCATCTATCAATTAGAGGATGTGGCGGCTTCTATCAGCGCGTATGAGGACGATATCGAGGATGATCCCAATCGTCTGGCCGAAATTGAAGACCGACTCGATATGATTACCCGCCTCAAACGCAAGTATGGGAATACGATCGAGGAGATTCTGCAACGTATGGTCGAGGATCAGGAGGAGTTGGATACGCTTGTCAATCGCGACGATATCATTCTGAAACTCAAAAAACAGGATGGCATCTTCCGCCAGGAGATCGGCAAGCTCGCACAGGTCCTCTCAGAGCAGCGCCATCTGGCCGCCCAGACGCTCTCAACGGCGATGGAGGAGCAGCTCAATGATCTCAATATGCGCCGCGCTCGCTTCCAGGTTGAGATCGTACAGATACCCGATGAGCAGGGCGTGCCCGCCAGCATCGCAGGTCAAGACGAACAAAATTATGCCTGCGATATCACCGGCATCGACCGCGTCCAATTTCTGATCGCGCCCAACCCAGGCGAGCCCTTCAAGCCACTGACTAAAATCGCGTCCGGTGGTGAGACGTCGCGCCTGATGCTGGCGCTCAAAACGATCCTGGCCGATGCCGATGCTACTCCAACACTGATCTTTGACGAGATCGATGCTGGTATCAGTGGAGCGAGCGGTCGTGTGGTCGGAGAAAAGCTCTGGCAGTTGACCGGTAGTCATCAAGTAATATGCGTTACACATTTGCCTCAGATTGCAGCGTTTGCGGATACGCACTACAATGTAAATAAGCAAATTTTCGATGATCGCACCGTGACCATCGTGAACGAATTGCGTCCAGAACAACGGGTACGCGAGATCGCTCACATCATGGGCGGCAACGTCACCGAGATCACGATGAAGAGTGCTGAGGAAATGCTGGGACGTTCTAACTTGTGGAAAGACAATTGGCGACGACCCACATTGAGTATGTAGAGCTCATGCAGCCAGAAGCACTCATTGAACAGAAGCCAGAGCAAGCAAAGCACAATGAGGTCTATTATGCCATCTGTCGCAATTGTTGGAGCTGGATTGAGTGGACTCTCAGCCGCTCATACGCTCGTCGATGCCGGATTTACAGTGACACTTTTTGAAAAAAGCCCTGAGGTCGGCGGACGCGCCGCCACACGCGAGCAACAGGGCTTCATCTATGATCACGGTGCCCAGTACGTAAAGGAAGGGACACCTATCAGCCTGGCATTGATCACCGAGCGCTTCAAGTCACCCGATCTGATTGATATTCAGAAGCCCATCTGGACCTTTGATGGACAGGGCCAGATCCAGGAAGGTGATACGGAGCAAAATAACGAGCAGAAGCTCAACTATCGGCACGGACTCAATATCCTGGCCCAGCAGATGGCGACAGGACTCAACATCAAACGTGAGACATCCATCGCTCAGATCCAGCAACAGTCCACGGGTTGGCATATCTTTGATCAGACAGAACAAGCCTATGGTCCCTTTAATACACTCCTGATCACGATACCAGCCACGCAAGCTAGCGCACTGATCAAAGCGAGTAAGCTAGATACCGAACTGCAAACAACCATCAGCACGCAACTGGATGCCGCTCACTATAATCCCATCATCTCCGTCATGCTGGGCTACCAGCCCCAACCACATGTACGTCCATACTACGCGCTGGTCAACACTGACAAGCAGCATCCCATCTCCTGGCTGGCCTGGGAACACGAGAAGGCTCCAGAGCGCGTGCCCGCAGGAACGGGATTACTCCTCGTACAGATGGCTCCGGCCTATAGCACACAGCAGATGCAGGCTACCGATGAGGAGATTGCACGCGATGCGGCGCAGTTAGTCGCCGAAATCATCCACGAAGAACTGCCAGAACCCATCTTCAGCGATGTCCAGCGCTGGACATACGGCTTACCCTCACAGAAGGCCAACGGAGACCTCCTCAATGCCAGCACGATGCCATACCATCTCGCGTTCGCGGGCGACGCCTTTGTCGGAGGACGCCTGCATCTCGCACTTGAGCACGGCATCACCATCGGCAATCAGATCATCACAAGCCAGCATCGGATGTGATTCATTGAAGACAAGTGTCGAGCGAAGCAAAGACACCGTAGCGTCGCACGCTCGCGTGCGATGTTCCACTCAACGTACGATCAGGCAGGTCAGCGTGGTGAGCCGAGAGCCTGCTGAATCGTGCGAGCTACTGGGACATCGCACGCGAGCGTGCGACGCTACAAATAAGAGGAGATTTATGTTTTCATTTTTACCATCATCTATTCAAGATGAGCTACAAAAGCTTGCCCAACGCTATGGACAGCCTCTCGTCAGGGATGCCGATCTAACGGCCAGCAAGCGTTTTGATCCCTTAGGGAAAACGGATCGCTATGGAGAAGTATGCATGGTGGTCCGCCGTAAAAACGGTCGCTTACTGACGATGATCAAGTCGTACTATCCCCAGGGATGCTATCGACTCTTGACGGGCGGCATCAATCATGGTGAGTACGTCTTCGATGCTCTCCTGCGCGAGACACAAGAGGAGACAGGCTTGCAGGTTGAGGTCAGGCGCTTTCTGACAGCCATCAGCTATTATCAGCCCGATGCTGATCAGAGCCAGGAGCGTAAGCCGATCTTCTATACCTTTGCGTTTCTCCTCGATGAGGTCGCCGGGGTTCTGGCACCCGAAGATGAGGAGGAGGACGTGCAGGATTTTCGTGAGGTCACGCCTGACGAGTTGCTGACCCAGGCAGATCATCTGGCAAACCTGGGTGATGAATATAGTCCAGAGCTGCGCGGCGAATGGGATGATTGGGGACGATTCAGAGCCATTGCTCATCGCGTAGTCTGGGAGGCTCTACAAGCGTAAAAACTGTACGCCAGCCATCCAACAATCCTATTTTAGGTCATCCATTGGTGGCGTATGATATAATTTTAGCCAAATGGTGAGCACCCTTCATTGTTGTCTCACCGTGTTATCAAGGATCTTTTTTCATGAATAAGAAATATACCAGCACGATTTTGTTGTTTGCGGTTTTTATCGGGTTTTTATGGTGGGGCATTGTCATGCTCCAGGGCAGTCTGACAACCAAGCCAGTCGATGGCGAAAGCGTTGTGTATGCGCTTTTAATTCTCGCCTGTTCGGTGACAGCTCTCGTGGCCATTTTAAAATTACCACGTAAAAGGCAATCATAACAGATACGATACATCCCGGGTTATCACAGACCCTATTAGCGAGCCAGGAAATTGTATGACAGATAATTCTCATGCCACCTCGTTGGTCATCCGTTTAGCCGTCCCTGAAGATATCGAGTTGATTGAGTGGCTTGATAGCTTTAGTGCCTCGCCCACGCGCGATATCCATCGTGCCATGGATAAATATTTTGGCTCAATTGATCCAACGACTCACGAGCGCACGCTCATTTTCCTGGCAGAGCTTGATCAACAGGTGATCGCAAAGGCAGAGTTGATGATCCCTTCCGGCGACGCTAATCCCGCCGTCGGATATGTTAAACGTGTGATTGTGCATCCAGAGCAGCGCGGGAAAAGTATCGCGCAAAAAATGATCGAGTATGTAATCGCCTATGCAAAAAATGAGTTGGGACTGCATTCGATCGACTTGCATGTCTGGGATCAAAACCACTCGGCCATCCGTCTCTACGAAAAACTGGGATTCCAATTGAAACACCGGGAGCTCTATTACCGCTTATCACTATAATTGCAATCTGCTACAAAAGAATAGCCACGAGGAAACCTCCACTTTCTTCAAAATTCCACAACTCATCATCTAAGTTGTGACGGATGACTTATGCTCTTCGTCTTAAGAATCGGACCGAGAAAACCTCCGCATATAATCGGATATAAGCCTATAGATTATAAGTCATTGTCTTTCTCGGTACTTCGATGGGAGGTAAAAGCGCCTCGCCTCATAATCATCATTTCACGTGCAATATACATATACAGTATATATACTCTTGACGATACAACGCGTGGCAATGACGAGGCAAAGCGTACATCTATGGCACAGCGATCTGTAGAAGCACAGACCACTCTGACAAAAAAAGATACACAACTTTTTCAATACCGGTGGATGCGGCACTTTTTTTCTGAGGATACAGCGCACGCCCACCGCCCCATCATTGCATTGCAACAACGTGCCGCCTGGATAGCAGTCGCCACTCTGCTACAAGCCTGCAACGAGATCCCTCACATCGCGGATGTCAGCCAACTGCTGCCAACCATTTTGATGCTGGGGAGCTTTGCAGCACTGTGGATGGCGCTACGACCTAGATCCGAGCGACAACAAACCAGGTCGATGCTAACCCATCAGGGTCCCAGACTCTGGCAGCGCATCGTACTGATATTGATCCTTCTCCTGACGACAGCCGGAGCCTTTCAATTCGGGAGCGGTGTCTTATGGTCCGTATCGGCACCCAAGTTCTCGAACGATGGCACCTCACTGGATACAAACGCCGCCATCTTACTCGTCGAGGGACGCAATCCCTACAGCGACTCCAACATTCCTGAACTGTTCCGCCGCTTTTCCATTCAGGCCAATTGGACCACTCCTCTCCGTCGCGGACAATTCGCCAACCTCGTTGATTATCCAAGTATGTCCACCCTACAGTCAGTGCTCAACACATCCTACAAAGCCGGAGTCGTACCAGAGTTTGAAGCCAAAGTCAGCTACCCCGCGCTCTCATTCCTGACACTGATCCCCTTTGTTCTGTTCCAGGACTACAACGTCCTCCCATTCTACCTGCTCTCCTACCTCCTGATCGTCTTTATCGCCTGGAAAACAGTTCGTCGAGAGCTACGGCCATGGGTGGTCGTGCTGGCAATCGCCAACGTTCCAATGCTCGCCTCCACGATTGGTGGAAATCTCGACATCTTCAATACGCTGCTATTGATGGTCTGCTTTCTCAAACGCGATCAGCGCTGGTGGTCAGCCATATTCCTGGGATTAGCCCTATCAACCAAACAGATCGCCTGGTACTATGTACCACTCTATGCCATCATGACACTACAACATTATGGCTGGAAAGATACCATCTCGCGTCTAGCGATCGCAGGCACACTCACACTGGCAATCAACCTGCCATTCATCATATGGGATTATCAGACCTGGTTCGCAGGCATCATGGCCCCCATCGCTGATCCCATGTTCCCAATGGGAGTGGGCATCATCAGCTTGAGCACCAGTCATCTTATCCCCTACCTGCCAACCTGGGTCTATTCAGGATTGGAGTATGGTGGTATGCTCCTCACGTATGCCTGGTACTGGCGCATCGCCCGTCAACGACCAGAGGCCGCATTGCTCTTAGCATCCTTGCCTCTCTTCCTGGCCTGGCGTAGCCTCTCGTCCTACTTCTACTGTGTTGCCTTTCCTACCTTTATCCTCCTGGCAGCATACAGAAAATCAGCTACCGAGACGACCGAGAAAGCGACAAATCCACATCCAGCCTTCGCCTTCCTGCACGCGCTGAAGAGCGAGAGCCGCGTTCCAACCACAGCCACCCTGTAACAAGGAGGCTTTTGAGAGAGTTTTCATCGACGACGATAAGCCTCTCTCAGCAGCCTCTATCTTTTTCACTTCTCAACAAGAATTCTCGACTCTTCCGGCGCGACGTGGTACAATCGACAGGATAAAATGTTGCAGTGAGGAGTCGAGAGCACTATGCCACAAAAAAAAGAACCAACAATTCAGCTTTCTCCAGAGGAGATAACGCAGACCGACAATCTGTTTTCACAGTATCCATCGATAGCCGAACAACTTCATGCCAGTCAAGATCAGGCACAGATTGAGGCCGTACTGGCTCCAATCAGTGACCTATCAGAAGCCGCTCAATTAGTCCTGATCAAGACGCTGGCGAAAGCAAACAGATCTGCGGCCGCTGACATCCTCGTCGCGATAAATGCTTTCAGCCCTCACAAAGAGATTCGTAAGGAAGCGCGTCGCGGCCTGCTACGCCTGGAAAGCGCCAAAACACGACCACATTGGACTGCGCCAGCCGCCGCAGCCCCCGCCGCCGTACAGCTTGCAACATCGAATCCTCCACGCTTCTCAAGCGGCTTCGTGACGCAGACCCGGGAAGCCGGTGAGATGCAGCTCATACTCTGCTGGGAGCAGGGCTATGATTATAGTGAGACTCGCCTGCTCGGTTTCTTATTTGATTTCTGGCACGATGGCGTGAAGGATTGCTTTACAGTGACCGGAACCAAAAGGCAGATCGAGGGCGAAATTCAGAAGATACGCCATGAGATGCCTGAAGGTGAATTGGTTCCCTGTACGCTGGCCGAAGGCAAGCGCCTGCTCGAAGAGGCTCTGGAGATCAACGATTGGCGACACGTCCAACCATCTGACGACTATCGCACGCAGTTACCACTGATCAATAAACTCATTCTCCAGGCCAGTGAGGTCGGTGAAGATAGCGGACGAAGCTTGATCACTCCAGTCCTGGAGGAACAAGAGGTCGTGGTAAACTTCATCGGAGCCTGGTCCTTTGGAGACTATGGACTTGCCTACGATCTGCTCACAACTGATAATACCTTACGCGCTAATCTGACACGCGATGAGTGGATACAGGAGCATCGTGCATGGAGCGATGAGGCACATCCGGCCCGCATGCAGCTCAAATTTGTCCATGAAGCGGCTCCAGTGAAGAGCGCCCTCTGGCTCCCCAACTCGGCGCTCAGCATACGCAGCAGCACAAAAAAAGAGCTTGAAGTTGGTTGGTCACTGGAGCTAATTGAGACACCCTTGAGCGGAACACTCAAAGACATGCCAATGGGGACGACAATCAGCAGGGAGACCGGGCGCCATTGGTTCTGGACAAACTTCACTTTGGTCAAAGAGCAAAATATGTGGCGCATCCAGCAACTGCGAGACGAGGGACTGGCACTACAAGCCCTCTCAGCCAACGAGCTACAAAAACGCATCGACGACTATCTCAAAGCCATCGAAGAGAGTGCCAGACAAAGAGAGAACAATCCCGAGGAATTTGCCGAAGAGATGTCCTGGCGCATCAATCAGGTGCTACATTTCCACGACGCACTCATCGCACAAGCGCCGCAGGATATGCAGGTAAACGAAGCGGCATACAATCATTCCATCTTATCAGGGGATTCCGAACGGATTGTGGCCTACCTGGAACGTCTGATACAGCGTTTTCCAAACGTGAGCGCCGATAAGATACGCACGCTGGGCGCAACGCTGGTTGAATGGGCCTTCCAATACGATAATCCTCAGGACGCAGAACGGCGTCAACGCTTGCTGGAACGAGCGGAGGCACATTTACGCGAAGCCAATACCATCGATAACACGACAGTAGGTCATATCCTGTTGGGTGAATTCTTGATGAGCATCAACCACAATGATGAAGCTCGTGAGGAGCTACTGACAGGGCAGCAACTGCTCCCCCAACAAGGAGCAGATCCCAAACTTGTCGCGACCATTGAGGCCGGATTAGGTAATCTTGCCATGCGCCAGGAACATATCGACGAGGCGATTACCCACTTCGAACATGTCGTCGACAACAATCCTGACCACCCAAGGATCCACTTCAGTCTGGGCTTTGCACATCGCTTACTCGGACACATTTCTCAGGCTGAAGCGTATTACCAACAGGCACTACAAAGAGAACCCGAAGATATTCGCCTGTATAGCGAACTTACCGCGATCTATATGCAGCGTGCAGATGGGACCAAAGCACAAACATTCCTGGAGGAGGCACTGAAACGCTATCCTGAAGCAGGCTCACTACACGCATTGCTGGCCTCTGTCCTGGGAGCTCAAGGAGAGAACCAGCAGGCGCTCATCCATCTCAAAGAGGCCGAACGCCTCGATCCCGAGTCACCGTTAACTGAAGCGGTCCGTGAACAAATTACAGCCGGGCGCAAACGCGCCTGAACATTTAAGATGTGGAGGGGAAACAATTCATCATGGCAGATCAAGAAATTCACACATCCAACCAGGATGATGAGTCGCAGATAGTCGCGGCATTATTACAACAATATCCCGCAATTGCCGCCGCATTAGAGGACAATCAAGCACCGGAAGAGGCGGAAAGTGCATTAGAGCCCATTCAGAGCCAGACAGAGAGCGTCCAGATCGCGTTTCTCAAAGCCCTGGCAAAAGAGAAAAACATCGAAGCAGCGAATATCACGCAAGCCATCAACACACTGAACCCCAGCAAAGAAGTACGTAAAGAGGCCCGTCGTCGCCAGATTCAATTGGAAGGCAGCGATATCTACGCCAACTGGACACTTCCTCAGACCACTCCCACATTCGCTCAAGCCTTGGAAAGTGTCCGACAGACAGAAGAGCTACCCGAAGAGGCAGAAGCCATCCTATCGGATTTAGAAGCGCTTTTTAGCCAGAACGAAGGAGTAAGTGACGGGCCAAGCTTTCAACTGGCCGTTGAGGATTTTCTTGAGAGTTGGAGTAATGAGGATTTTGTCGATGTCTATGCTCTGCTGTCCGAGGAGAGTCCTATCAAAGAAGGTCTCGACTACGATGATTGGCTAGATAAGCGTGATACATGGGTACGTAAGACCGTCCCTAATGACATGCAGATTATGTTTATCCGTCCGGACGAGACGACTCAAAACGAGAACGCGGCACAACCAAAATTCGTTGAGGTCGGCTTATCGCTCGAAATGACTGATCCGCAACCATTACCAGAGTGGCCTCCAGCCACGATCAGTTTTCCAGAGACCGGACGCCATTGGTACTGGCTACGCTTTGCGGTAGTGCAAGAAGAGGAAAATTGGGTCATCCAGTCGGTGACGAACCGAGCCAGCGCTCTCCTGGAATTACCGGCAGAAGAAATCCTTCAGCAGATCGAGGCCAACCGCAGCGAGATTGAGCAGATAAGCCAACGCGTCGCAGAGAGGGCTGGAGAAGAGGAGGATGAGGACGAGGATGACGAGGACGAGGAGGATGAGATTGAAGAGTCCATCGATGAAAATGGCAATATCGAGATAACATTTGACCCGAGCGGCCCCAGTGAAAATGCCAAGGTGATTGACTTCCCCCCGGCCTTCGATGCAGAAATCGTCGATGAGGATGAGGATGACGAGGATTTTGATGAGGTGGCTGAACTGTTCGATAGCTCACTCGATGATATGGATGCAATGGTACGTCTGGTAATCCAGGGCTTACACTATTATGATGCCATCTTTGCCAAAGATCCTACCACCTACGCCTACTATTATAAAGATGCCTTCACGTTATCGCGCACGATCAATGATCTGGAGCGAGCAATCATTTATGCTCGGGCGGCGACAGTCTATGCCCCTGATGAACGTAGCATCGCCTTTGCCAATCTCGCGATGAGCTATCAATCGCTCTCCATCAGAATGCACGAAGAGGATGATCATGAGCGTGAGGAACATTTTGATGATCTCATTGAACCAGCCTTGCGCGAGTCGATTGCAGCTGAACCAAATCCGGTCAATCTGACGGCCCTGGCAACGATCCTTGTCCTCAACGACGGCGACCTCGAAGAAGCGGAAAAACTCTTCGTCGAAGCGCAAAAGGGTCCACTCACACCAGAGCTCACGGTAAATGTCGAGACCGGGCTCGGCGAGATCGCCATCCTGAACGAGGACTATGAGAAAGCGCTCAAACACTTCCAGGCGGTGAGCAAATTGGTTCCCGAAGAGGCACACATCTGGTATCGCCTTGGTCATATTCATCAAAACCTTGAGCATTCCAACGAGGCGATCAAAGCCCTGCGGCGGAGTATTGAGCTCGATCCAGAGATGACGGAAGCCTACACAGAACTGGGAGGTATCTACATCATCCAGGGCAATGCCCGACTGGCTCGCGAGACGATCCAGAGGGGGCTGGATGAAAATCCTGAGGCGGCAGACCTCTATGCTGCCATGGCCTTGATCTATGTGCATAATAATGATCTGGCCAGCGCTAATAGACAGTTGATCAAAGCCGAGTCCCTCGATAGCGAAGATGATTTTGTCCTGGAAGCTCGTCAACGTTATAACGAGGTGATCAAACAGCGACCACACACAACGAACAATAAATCGCACAAGAAAAACAAAGCAAAGAAGAGATGACACAAACACAAACTGAAGAACCGATCGTTACGTATTATACCGTAACGCTGGGCGCTCTCATCCGCGAGGGACATGCCTCAGCGGAGATCACAGAACAAGCTGAAGCGGGCGAGTCACAGACTCGCTCACTTCAGGTACCCGCAGGACTACCTGGAGAGCGGGTCACCATCGCAGTCGAAGCCCCACCCCTACCCAGGCCGGGACGCAAACGCCGCCATTGGAAGGTCAGACCTCCACGCGTCTGGATTACAGAGATCCATGAAGCCTCGCCGCTCCGCATTCAAGCTCCATGTCCTGTCTTCGGCACCTGCGGCGGCTGCCAGCTACAACATCTGAACTATGCAGCACAATTGGAATGGAAACGCGAGATCGTACGCCAGCTCTTGCACGAGATCGGCGGTTTCTCAGATCCTCCACTGCTAGACACAGTTCCCTGCGACGATCCCTGGCACTATCGCAACCATATGCGCTTCTCGGTTAACCGCGACGGCCTGGCAGGCCTGACAGCCCGAGGATCACGGCGGGTACTCCCGCTTGAAGCGTGTCCAATCGCGCATCCACGCATCAATCAGGCACTCAGCATCGTCAATCAGCAGATCAATCCAAGGCCACAGGTGCTGATCCGCTGCGCCACCGACAACAATCAGATGCTCATGCAGCCCGCACAGCCTCCCGAGGTACTACAGGAACTGGCAAAGATCGATATCGCCGTTCAGCCCGAAACCATGGATGAGGTCCTCGGCGGGCAGGCGTTCCGTATTCGACCCAGCTCGTTCTTCCAGACCAATACAGCACAGGCCGAGAAGATGGCTCAGATGGTCTTACACGGTCTGCTGGCCGATCAATTGCCAGAAGAGCGCAAAAAGCTGACGGTGGTGGATGCCTATTGCGGCGTGGGCACCTTCGCGGCACTACTGGCTCCGCACGTGGGCAAGGTCATTGCCATCGAGGAGTCAGCCAGCGCAATCAAGGATGCACAATGGAATCTGCGTGATGTTGAAGATGTCGAAATACTCAAAGGCAAAGTCGAAGATATCCTCCCGACGCTCTCATCACAGATCGATGGCTTTGTGATCGATCCACCACGAGCTGGCTGTCAACCAAGCGTACTTGCGACCCTCATTCAGCATCCCGTGGCACGCATCGTCTATGTCTCGTGTGATCCAGAGACACTGGCCCGTGATCTCAACATTCTCTGTAACATCAACCCAACCTATCGCCTGTGCTCGGTTCAACCTCTGGATATGTTTCCACAGACTGCGCACATCGAAAACGTCGCAGTATTGGAGCTGGCATACCTATGAGTACGAGAGAACATCCATTGTTACTGGCGTCGGCATCTCCACGCAGAAGACAGATCCTGGTACAGCTGGGACTAGCCTATGAAGTCGCCGTCCCTCCCGGCGATGAGGATGCCGCTCAGGCACAATTTCATGGCGCAAGCGAGGATCTGGCCCAGTGGACCGCTACCTATAAGGCTCTGATGATGTTTTCTTTGCCTACGACGAAGGATTTTGTGGTGATTACCGCCGATACAACGGTGCTTCTCGATGATCAGGTGCTCGGCAAGCCACGCGATGAGACTCATGCCCGCGAGCTCCTGCTTTCACTGCGTGGACGCTGGCATCGCGTGGTGACCGGTATAGTGGTCAGTCGCATGATCGACGGCCAGCTACAAATGCATGGGGCCAGCCGGAGCACGCCCGTCCTGATGCGTGCGTACAGCGAGGAGGAGGTTGAAGGCTATATCGCCACCGGCGATCCAATGGATAAGGCTGGAGCCTACGGTATCCAGCATACACAGTTTCAGCCGACCGCGAACATCGATGGCTGCTACTACAACGTCGTTGGACTACCTCTGTGTACGCTGATAGACCTGCTGGCACGCTTCTCTATACATCCTCAAGCGAGCGGATGCACAACGACAGCGTGCCCATGGTCTGAAAAGTGTCATATCAACACGACGCGCCACGCTTAAGAAAGCACGCGCGCCTCACGCAAGGGAGCCGTTACCGCATGCAGAGATGATAACGTCTCCTGATAAGACTGCCACAGATTAGTCTCATAGTAAGAGATCGCATGCTCCCGACAGAAGGCTCTGACGATCAATTGTGCTTCCCGCAATTTATTCTGCGCCATACTCGGGAAGAGGTGATGCTCGATCTGATAATTCAGGCCGCCATACCAGAAGTCGGTGACCGGATGCGCATAGACGTTGCGAGCAGTAAGGATCTGACGATGTAAGAAATCCATCTGGCTATCTTTTTCCAGCACCGGCATCCCCTTGTGATTGGGCGCAAAGATCGATCCTTGATATACTCCCGAAAGGATGTGATGCACGAGTATGAAGGTGATGGCTTGCCAGATATTAAAACAGGTGAAGAGTAGACCAATGTAGAGCACAAAATGCAACGACAGTAGCAATCGTTCAGCAAAGGCGTATTTCAGGTCTCGCTTGAACATAAAGCGGATGCTGTTGATATGCATATCAATCAGCGCGAGCGAGAGCATCGGGAAAAAAAAGTAGGCCTGATAGCGCATCAGGCTAAGCAGCATCTTCCCTTTCCCTTCCAGATCTTCTGGCGCAAAGGCGATGATGGGAATATAAACATCAGGATCGACGTCGTGCTGATTGGGATTGCTATGATGTTTATTGTGACGCTCAATCCACCACTCGATATCCAGGCCGACAAGCAGATTGCCAGCAATCAGCCCGACGATGTCATTTTTCCTGGTGCTCTTAAAAATCTGCCTATGACCAGCAGCATGCCCGAGCAGTCCCAGTTGAGTGGTAATAATGGCGAGAAAAGCGGCGTTAAGGAGTTGAAAGCCGAAAGGTTTCACAAAGATGCAGATGGCGATGCTGATGGCAAGCAGCAACAGCAAGATGATAAATTTGGACATGTAATAAACGGGTTGACGATCGAGAAGCCCTGCAACTTTCACCTGACGCTTTAATTCAGCATATTCTTTGGCAAAACGCGATGGGGATAGATGGGAAATACCATTTCCATCAACCATGGAAGTTGTCTCCTTCAAAGATGTAGACTCATATTCAGTCCGCTCTGACAAATGCATGAGTCAGTATCGCAAGACAACGGAAGCCTATGATAGGCCGGTTTAGACTTTCCGATGTATATAGAAACACAATCAGTGGAACGCGTCAAAAACAATAGGCATCAAAAAAGCAATTAAACGCATCACATTTCATTGGTGATTACCAGCCCCAGTATATACGTAGCTTACCTATTTTGCAAATACACAAATAGGATAATGGTAATACAGACCCTCTCGTAGCGTCGTGCCCTCGGGCACGATGTCCCACTCGACATACGATCAGGCAGGGCAGCGTGGCTTGCCTGGATCTTGCTGTCTCGTACGAGAAACTGGGACATCGTGCCCGAGGGCACGACGCTACGAGAGGGCGCTTACGGGCTCTTCCTGAGCTCGTACGGCGAAGTAGACGGCTTGCTGATGATGCGTGATGATGGCGGCGGTTGTTTGCTCGGGATCAAATTGGTAGCCTTCGGTCAGATGGACTCCAATGCTTTGCTCGACGGGCATGAGCTTGAAGAGTCTGGCATGATCGGCTAGCTCGGGTATCGCGGCATAGCCCCAACTATAACGGCGTCCACGGGACTCATCCTGCTCGATGCCTAGCTCGCGACGAATCAGGCGGTTGCTATATTCGGCGAGTCCCTCAGCCATCTCGACGGACAGGCCGTGGAGGAAGTAGGCTTCCGAGTAGTCTCCTCGGTCTTGTAGGACCTGGATGGCTTCGCTGGCTTGCGTTCCCATCGTGACTACCTGGAACGGTACGACATCAACCTGGCCACTCTGCACGGAGGCAAAGTAATCCGCCATACAGAGGCGCTCACGCTCAGTCTGTCGCGGGAAGGAAAAGCGCTCCAACTCGCGCAAGGTGCCGTCGCGCTGGTAGAGCTCTGGATCATAGATAAGCACGTCGTTGCCCGATGATTGGCAGGGATAGTATCCATAAATCACTCTGGGTTGCAGATAGCGCTGTTGACGCGCCTCTCGTAACATCCGCTCCAGGCGCGGCTCGAACTCCTGCTTGACGATCTGATTGTATTCTTCTCCATGCGACTTCGCTCCCCAGTGGAGACGATAGAGCGTCTTGAGATCCATACATGCAGTTACATCCTCAAGCCCGATCCGATCGAGCACGCGAGCTCCCCAGAATGGCGGCACGGGGATGGAGAGCGCTGGCTTGATACTACTGGATGGCGTCGTGTGATCGATATCTACATCTGATGTCTTTGTTGCTGGCTTCTCCTGCTTTTTCAGGCGCTCGTTGAGCGCGGCCTGCTGATTACTCTGGACAAATTTGAGGCGCTCTTCCGGCGAATTTGTCAGTTTATCAATGATGTCAAGACCCTCAAAAGCATCGCGAGCATAGAAGACACCCGGCTCGTAGGCGCGAGGAGTCGTGTCGGCAGCCTGATCATCGACGAAGAGAATGCGTCGACCATACGAGCGATTAATGGCGGCCCCGCCGATGACAACGGGGAAATTCAAATGACGCTTATCTAACTCTTTGACGCAGAGCGGCATCTGCTTGGAGGTGCTGACAAGCAAGGCGGAGAGTCCGATGATATCGGCATTCACCTCGATGGCCTTTTCCAGGATCACATTCAGCGGAACCTGCTTGCCTAAATCATAGACAGTATAGCCGTTATTGCTCAGAATGGTGTTGACCAGGTTTTTACCGATGTCATGAACGTCGCCAAAGACGGTCGCCAGGACGACTTTCCCTTTGGTGTAGCCTTCTTGCTTCTCCAGATACGTTTCGAGGTGCGCCACCGAGCGCTTCATGACTTCGGCCGATTGCAGCACAAAGGGCAGGATCAACTCTCCAGCCCCAAAGCGATCACCAACATCTTTCATGGCAGGCAGGAGCACCGTGTTCAGGACATTTACGGCGGCTTCGTTCTGCGTGCAATTCAATTCAAGCGCCCGCTCTGCCACAACTGCGTCGACCAATGGCTCGACGCCTTCTTTGCGGCGATGGAGAATCTGCCAGTGGATCTTCTCAGCGACATTCATACCCTCGGTAGGATCAACCTTGTCATTCCCCTCATTTTTTTGAGGTCCATGCTCCTCGTAGTAGGCGATAAAGCGAGGAAGAGCGTCTGGACGGTTGAAGATAAGATCATCGGCCAATTGTCGCTGCTCGGCATCGATCTCGGCGTAGGGCGTGATGTGCGTCGGATTCACGATCGCCATATCCAATCCTGCCCTGACCGCGTGATAGAGGAAGACGCTATTTAAGACCGCCCGTGCGTGCTGCTTTAATCCAAACGAGCCGTTGCTAACACCCAGAATCGTTGAGACGCCCG
Source organism: Dictyobacter sp. Z7_2 (assembly GCF_057551105.1). Classification (NCBI taxonomy): domain Bacteria; kingdom Bacillati; phylum Chloroflexota; class Ktedonobacteria; order Ktedonobacterales; family Dictyobacteraceae; genus Dictyobacter; species Dictyobacter sp. Z7_2. Next base: position 3,665,749 of record NZ_BAAJPE010000002.1, on the reverse strand, counting down.
GAAGTTCCGCCTTGATCTGTTTAATCGCATCCAGCGTCTCGATCGCGGCCGTCTGGAGATCTTCCTGACCAGTGGTAATCGGAAACGTCAGGGCATCAAAAATGAGGGCATTCGGTGGCAGGCCGTATTCATTGACGCAGATATCATAGATCTTATGCGCAATCTCAACCTTCCGGGCGGTCGTCTTACCCATGCTAACTTCATCGATGGTCAAAGCGATCACAGCGGCACCATGTTCGAGAGCCATAGGTATCACATTATCGATACGCTCGCGTCCGGTCTCCATGTTGATCGAGTTGATGATCACACGCCCCGGAGCGATCTCTAAGGCTGCCTTGATAACATTCGCCTCGGTACTATCAACCACCAGCGGCGCTTCCAGGCCCATCGAGAGCTTCTTGATCAGCGTGGCCATCTGGAGATCCTCGTCGGTCCGCTCGGTCAGAGCAACCTGCACATCCAACACATGAGCACCACCCTCAACCTGCTCACGCCCGATCGCCAGTAGCGTATCATAATCATCGGCCAGCAAGGCCTTCTTGGCTTTGCGGCTGCCGGTCGCGTTGACACGTTCACCCACCAGCAGAGGCGCTGGATCTTGCTGCATAGTGACGGCTCGGATACCACTGGAGACTGCGGCCGGAATGATCTTGCGGAAATCTTTATCCAGGATATTGTTATCCGCGATAGGACGCGCCTGGCGGGGAGCGTTACGACAAGCCTGCACGATCGCTCGCATATGCTCATGGCTGCTACCACAACAGCCTCCGATGATGTTCACTCCAAACTCAGTTACGAAGTCACGCAGAGCTTGCGCCATCGGCTCAGGTTCCATGGGATAGACAGCTAATCCGTTGACGTTCAGCGGAATGCCCGCATTGGGGATGGTCGAAACCGGGAGGGGACAGTTTTCGGTCAGATAGCGTACTGGCTCACGCATATGCTCTGGACCAGTTGAGCAGTTGAGGCCCACAATATCTACACGCAAAGCGGTCAGGGTCGTCATCACGGCAGCGATATCGGTGCCCAGCAACATACGTCCACTGGTATCGAGAGAGACCTGCGCCTGGATAGGAACCTGTCGTCCAACATCATGCATCGCCCGACGCAAACCAGTGATCGCCGCACGCACCTCAAGAATATCCTGACTGGTCTCAATGATGAAGACATCGATACCACCCTGAAGCAAGCTTGTCCCTTGCTCGCAAAACAGATCGACAAGTTGCTGATAGGTGATGTTGCTGAGCATGGGATCGTCGGAAGATGGCAGCATGCCGGTCGGGCCTACCGATCCAGCCACGAAGCGCGGCTGCTCTGGAGTACTATAGCGATCTGCAACTTTACGAGCAAGTTGAGCAGCAGCAAAATTAATCTCATGCGTCAGATGACCGATCCCATATTCGTCCAGCTTCAAGCGACTGGCCGTAAACGAGTCGGACTCGAGCACATCACAGCCCGCCTCCATAAAGCCCGCATGGATCTCCTCAATGACTTGAGGTTTGGTCAAGACAAGATACTCATTACAACCTTCGGTTTTTTCGCCACCATAATCTTCAGCGGTCAGTTGATAATTTTGAATATTGGTACCCATAGCTCCATCGTAAATTAAAATACGCTGGGCCAGTGTATCAAGAAATAGACTCATAAATTCCCTCCAGATTCCAGGGGTTGCGATCTTAAAACGATGATGGCTGAAAAAAAATAGCCTGTTATATTATATTATTCCACCCTGGTGCTTAGCTGTCATGCTGTATTATACCATGAGTTACAGAGCCGAGATCGTCTTTCCTTAAGAGAGACGTAAAGGCGCGGCTCCGCCTGAGGAGAAGAGAGATTTCGCCCTCTTTGAAATGTATTGGATGGGCGCATCATTTTTTGGAACGTTACGCCTCTGTTAACCGTATGAAGAGTAAAGAAAGTTGAGGTGTTGGTCATGGCTAAGCGTTTTATGCTCGGTATTGAAGAAGAGTTTCAATTGGTCGATACCAGGACGGGTAAGCTGGCTTCGCGCGCGCCGGGCATGTTGGATAAAAGTACACCTATATTTGAAGAGCAGATTAAGCCTGAAATGCTCCAGTCGGTGATAGAGTATGTCTCACCAATTCTACCAGATATCCAGACCGCTCGGACGGAATTACATGCCTCAAGAGCTTTGTTGTCACGTGTACTCCAAGACGAAAACTTAGCCCTGATCAGTGCTGGTACGCATCCATCTTCCATCTGGCAGGATCAGGAGCCTAGCCCGGATGAACGCTATCAACAACTCGTCGAAGAATATCAGGATGTGGCACGCTCAATTTTGATCTTTGGGATGCATGTCCACGTCTCAATCGCTTCTAAAGAACAGGCCATCACCATCATGAACCAGGTACGTACCTGGCTTCCCCATATCCTGGCCCTCTCATCAAACTCGCCATTCTGGAACGGGCGCATGACCGGGATTAAATCGTATCGCTCAGTCGTCTGGAAACGCTTTCCGCGCAGCGGCACACCAGAGGTCTTCCAGAATCAGGCTCACTTTGATGGCTTTGTCAACGATCTGGTCGAGATGCAATGTATCGATAACGGAAAAAAGATCTGGTGGGATATTCGACCGCATCCATTCTTTGACACGATCGAGTTTCGTATCTGCGATATGCCTGCAACGATCGAGGACACATTGGCACTGGCCGCACTCTGCCAGGCTCTGGTCGCCAAGCTGACACAGTTGGATGATCGTGGCGAGAAGGTCCCTGTCCTGGAACGCAATTATATCGATGAGAATAAATGGCGTGCGATGCGCTACGGTCTGGATGCCGAGATCGTGGATTTCTCGAAACGTCGCCTCCTGAGTATGCGCGATTCGATTCGTGAGTTGCTGGCCTTTGTCGATGATGTCGTCGATGAACTAGGAAGCCGTCGCGAAATAGAGTATATTCAGAACCTGCTCGACGATAAGCGTGGCACGGGTGCGGATCGGCAGATGGCCATCTACAACGAGACGCACGATGTCGACAAAGTCAGCGCCTTCCTGATCGAACAGACAATGCAAGGAGTCCAGTTCGATGATGCGATGCTCCACGATAAATTTCTTCGTTTTGCAGCTCAAAACATCACACAAGCGCAATAAAAAACCAGAGGCATTCCAAAAAAATCAGAGGAGCAAGCGTACTCCCTCACAAAATGGATGTATATAGTGCTCCTCTGAGACAATCAGGCTTCGGCCAGCTGCTCAATAGCAGTGCTGAAACGGTTTAACTCTTCTTCAGTATTATAGTAGTGGACTGATGCTCGCACCATTGTCGTCAGACCCCGAGCGGTCATATCCAGCAGGGTCGAATTGCGTATCGTCACAGATACATTAATATTTTGTTGAGACAATGTTTGTTGAATGGCAACCGGATCAATCCCCTCAACGGTAAAGGTCACAATGCCGCATTGCGTAATGCCACGATCATGGACGATCACGCCTGGGAGAGGACTCAATTGGGTGCGCAGTTGATAGGATAGCAGTTTGATGCGGCGCCAGATGTTGTCTACTCCCCATTGCAGAGCATAATCGATGGCCGTCGCCAGTCCAACTTTACTGGCGTAGCTGGTTTCAAAATTCTCGAAGCGTCGTGCATCTGAGCGCATCTCATAACGATCGGGGGCGACCCAATTTGCCGAGTGCATATCGATACCCGCTGGCTCTAGCTGCTCGATGATTCCACGACGTACGTACAAGAAACCTGTCCCACGCGGCGCTCGCAGATATTTACGTCCAGTGGTCGAAAGCATATCACAGCCAATCTTTTGCACATCGATCGGCATCTGTCCCACAGATTGACAGGCATCAACCAGATAAAGAATGCCAGCCTCACGCGCAATCTTCCCAATCCCCTCAATCGGATTAACGAGTCCACCGTTGGTCGGTACATGCGTCACCGAGATCAGCTTGACCCGCTCATCGAGCATATTGCGTAGCGCCTCCAGCGAGACCTGTCCATACGTATCGTCGGGAATCGGCTCAACAACGACGCCAATTCTGTGCGCAGCTTGTATATATGAAATATAATTGCTGGCATATTCAGCCATCGATGTAAGAATACGATCGCCCGCCTTGAAGGGGATGGCACTGAATGCCATGTTCCAGGCACGCGTGGCATTTTCAACAAAGGCAATCTCCTCACGTGTACCATTGATGAGCTCAGCAGCAGCATCATAGGCATGTTCCAGTGTCTCCTGGCTTCTGGCAACCGCCTCATAGCCACCAATCTGCGCCTCCAATTGCAGGTATCCAATCGTAGCATCCAGCACCGGCTGCGACATCAGCGACGAGCCTGCGTTATTTAAATGCAGGACATTGGTGCAACCTGGCGTCTCCTGACGTGCTCTCTCAATATCAAATAAAGGCATGCTCTACTCCTTATTTTTAACCTCTATTGTAGCAGACCCGACATAACTTATTATACAAATCCTACCAGTTTCTGCTTCTCCTTTTTGAAGAAAACACATTCACGCGCAAGCTCGACAGGTTACCTAAAAAATGGTACATTTGTGATGATTTAGGTAACTGGTAGTGAAGAGTTTCTCAGAGAAGGATTATGTAAGATGTCATCTGTCCACATTCCGTTTGTGTCTGGTAACCGTCTGTTAATACCAGCCATGGAAAGCGGATTTCTCCCTGCGGTGATCGTCGGATCAGAAGACTGGTATCATTGGCTGGCAGACGAGCAACATCGATCGTTTTCGTTCAGAAGTCATCTCGGGACCTGTACGGTACAGCGAGAGAGACAGGGTAAGGGCTGGTACTGGTATGCCTATCGCAAAAAAGATGGGAAGATGCGCAAGGCTTATCTTGGTAGAAGTAAAGATTTAACGCTCCGGCGCTTGAATATGGCGATTGCGGTGCTCATCGGCAAGGATACCGACGAAACAACAGTAGAGATGACCGCAAATGATTTCGCGGAGGATACAACGCTCTCCAGCACCCATTCAACCATGAGAGAGCATCATTCTCCCTATGATATAGAGCAAGATGCAGATTCTTTCTATCAAGCAGAGACTGCCATCCCCGGAGCCTATGCGCTCCCGGTACAATTGACCCCTTTGATCGGACGCGAACAGGACGTTGAGACTGTCTGTACGCTCTTACGAAGCCCCGAGGTGCGCTTGATGACGCTCGCAGGAACGGGCGGCATTGGTAAGTCTCGTCTGGGCTTGCAGATCGCCAGCGAGCTACGCACCGATTTTGCAGATGGGGTGCGTTTCGTCCCGCTGGCTTCGCTCGACGATCCTGATCAGGTCATCTCATTCATCGCGTATACACTCGGACTGAGAGAAGCCAGTGATTGGTCACAGCTAGAACGACTCCATGCCACGCTCCGCGATAGACATATGCTGCTCCTGCTCGATAACTTTGAGCAGGTGGTTCCCGCCGCCCCCAGGATTGCCGAACTGCTCGATGCTTGCCCATTGTTGAAGGTTGTTGTAACCAGCCGGGCTATTTTACATATTCGTGGCGAATATACATTCCCGGTCCAACCACTCACGCTACCCGTAGCAAACCATCTATTTACGCGCGAAGATGTGACACGTTATTCAGCCATTAATCTCTTTTTAGAGCGTGCTCAGGTCATCAAACCCGATTTCAAAGCGACCTCCAATAATATCGAAGCCATCTCGGCTATCTGCCGACGCCTGGATGGCTTACCGTTGGCCATCGAGCTCGCAGCGGCACGGATCAAGCTGCTTTCTCCCCAGGGATTGCTCACGCGACTGGAGCATCGCTTGCAGATATTAACCAGCACACAGCAAGATATACCAACACGCCAGCAGACCTTACGCAATACACTGGCATGGAGCTACGATCTTCTGAATGCTCAGGAACAACGGCTCTTTCGCCAGATGGCTGTTTTTGTGGATGGCTGTCTATTAGAAGCCGCAGAGGAGCTCTGTCAGCCAGGCAATGCTACTCCCAAGAACAATCCATTCTCGGTCTTAGACGCGATCACTTCGCTCGTCGACAAAAGCCTGCTCCATCAGAGAATACAGGATGATGACGAGTCTCGTCTGGTGATGCTGGAGACGATCCGTGAATATGGCATGGAACAGCTAATCGCCAGCGGCGAGATGGTCCCCATGCGACAAGCACACGCCAACTATTATCTAGAACTGGCCGAAACAGCAGAACTCAAGCTGACTGGAGTGGAACAAGGTCTCTGGTTCGAGCGTCTACAACAGGATTATGAGAATATCAAGGCGGCCTGGCAGTGGTTTATGCAGCAGCAAGAGTGGGAGAAATCGCTGCGCATGGGGAACGCCTTATGGCGCTTCTGGTGGGCTCGCGGCTATTTAAGCGAAGGCCGTCAGACATTAGAGCAAGCGCTCAACTCCAGTCAAAAAGTTGACATCCCGATAAGTGTACGAGCACAGGCACTCAACGCCGTTGGAGTACTTGCCGGTATGCAGGGAGACTTTGGCCGCTCAGAGGCGCTCTGCCAGGAGAGCCTTGAGCTCTTCCGGGAGCAAGAAAATATCCAAAGTTGCGCGATTTCTCTCTGGATGTTGGGCAATGTGGCTTTGATGAAAAGCAATTGTGCGGCGGCCCGTTCGTTAGAGGAGGAGGCGTTGACGCTTTTTCGGGAGGTCGACGCTTCCTGGGGGATCGCTTCCACGCTGGAACGCCTGGCTTCTATCGCAACGGATGAAGGAGAATTTAGTCAGGCACTCTTCTATGGCGAACAGGCGCTGGAATTTTCCCGCGCAACCGGCGATACCTGGGGCATCGCTCGCTCACTCGATAGATTGGGATTCGTCACCTTTACGCAAGGCAATCTCGCCCGAACAGAGCCATTACTGACTGAATCTGTGTCATTATCGAGAAAAATCGGGGATAAGAGGACTCTCGCATACTCATTAGCCATCATAGGCTATGTAGCCTGCATACGAGGCGATTATGTAGCCGGACGCGCCTCGCTGGAAGAGAGCATAAAATACTCCATGGAGGTCGGCGATCGACGCGGGAGAGTCTGGGCGCTCTCCGGGCTCGGCTGGGCATTCTTCAGCCAGGGAGATTTTGCAGCGGCACGCGCCTATTACGAAGAGAGTCTTATCATCCTCATGCGGTCTGACTATGCCTACAAATCTTTTATTGCCCTGGGGCTGGAAGGACTGGCCAGTGCAGTCTCGGCACAGGGACATCTAGCGTGGGCGACGCGCCTTTGGGGTGCCGCTGAAACTATCCGCACCACAGATGACGGTCCTCCTGTGCCACCCATCCTCCGCCCTGTCTACGAAAGACTGATCGCCGTTTTACGCACCCAATTGGGTGAGACCGCGTTTAAAAGCGCATGGGAGACGGGGAGGACGATGACACTTGAACAGGTAATCAATGGTCAGGAACCTGTGATAATCTCCACACCAGTGGCAATAACATCCCAGGCCCCCCTGGCCGCACTCACAACACGCGAGAAAGATGTCCTACGCTTACTTGCAGCTGGTCTCAGCAGTGCCCAGATCAGCGAGGCACTCTTCATTACTGTTCTGACAGTCAATAGCCATATTCGCTCTATCTACAGTAAAATTGGCGTAAATTCTCGCAGTGCAGCCACGCGCTACGCCATTGACCATCATCTCACATAAGATCATCCATTCCCGCTTTCGCTCCTGATATATCTCAGACCATCCAGGAATATCTACCTAGAAATAGGTGGATAACTCCTGGATCGGCAATCTACAAACCGGTACAAAATTCCCTCTTTTTAGGGATGCACGATCATTTTTAGCACAGTACACTATCTGTATCAGCCTTCATCCAAACCTACGGCAATTGTGTGTTCACATGCTTTGTCTCGTCAGGCTCAAAGCAAAGGAAGAAAGTTTAAGCGTATTATGATAGAAAGATCAATGCTTACTGGGCCACTAGCTAATCAAACACAACATCTGTTACAAAAGCAGAAAGCTCAAGAGCTATCTGCAACACAAACAGCGCTATGGTCTTCAATGCGACAGGTTCCTGAAATTAAGGAGAATTCTCCTACAAATAGCGAAGATCTATGGAAAAAGATCCAGGAGATTTTACCCAATCCCCGTAGTCAACGTCTGGCGTATCTACTCTATCATTGCGGCCTCAAACCACGTGAAATTATCGCTTCCTGCGGGCAAGAATTCAATGACCTGCAAGAAATCTATCGTCTCCGTCATGACATTATAGAACTGCTGCTAAGTAAAAAGATCTTTCCCGAAAATTCTTATGAACATGTATAGCCTATAAAAATGTATAACTTATTCTCATAATGAACCAAAGCCCCATCTGTAACTATATTCTGTTACAGATGGGGCTTTGGTTGCCTGATACAGGTGGCTAATTGGTAGGAATTACTACACGCCCCTGATTCGTTGGTGGCAAGTTAGGTCCCGCCCCAACATAACGCACGGCAGTTCCAATAGCAGTGACTTCCATCCATTCGTTATTATGCATAAACTCAACCTTCACATCGGCCCCAATGACACCATCCGCACCTAGCTGATCAGCCTCGAATTGCATACGACTGATCGCGAGCTCACGCGCCTGATACATCAATTCGGAATATTCTTTCAGTTCTCCCTGGAAGTTTCCTTTAATACCCACGAGCCAGTTACGCACTGCTCCCATGGAATAGATGCAGTTCCCAACCACCATACCCATCGGTTGAAATCCTTTATCGATAACCAGCCAAAACTCTTGTCCGGTAAGATCTGATGTGAAAGCACGGCCGCGATAGCCTGGTTTGACATCCATTGCATTTCTAGGTCCAGCCATGTGAAGGTTACTCGCTTTCTTACGTATCATCCGCCTGAAATTTTTGTCGATCGCAGAAGATAAACCAGAGGCGCAACGCCATGTTACACGACATCAGCCCCTGGATCTCCCTCTGTGAAGGATAAACGTGCTTTAGCAGACAATTTCCAATAGCAACTTCCACACATCTGCGGAAAGAAACTATGCCAGGAAGCTATCCAAGGAGTTGGAACTCCATGCGCACATTTTTGGCAGGATTCTCACACAGGCATGGCGTGGGGGCTAACTCACTCAATACGCCACTGATACTCACATCGTGTAGACTCTGATCAGAGACACAACGGAAAAGGATAGATTTCTTATCATGATCTTCACTCCTGACATCGAGCAGGCGAAAAGCATCCAGAGAGGTATTGCCGGTCTGCACGCGCAGATAGTAGTCGGCAGCCTGCACAAAATCAGGATAACAGGTGCGGCCGCGATATTTATTAAGATAGACGCAGCGCTGTCGATCCGCTTCCAGGATAGGCGCTACCTCAGCCGTTGTGACACGACTATAGCAGACGCCATGTGGAAGACATAATAGATTAGCGGCGAATTGATCTCCTCCCATGTGCGTACAATGCCACGTGTGCTCACTTGCCAGGCGAGACGCCTCTTGATGGATCGGCATCCCAAATTTGGCACAGCAGCGATCATGCTTCCCATTGGTGCAGATCAGATACATTGGCTCGGAGGTAAGAGCGCTATCATAAGCGGGTGCACCAGCTCTCAGAGCATCAAAGTCGAGCGCGAGCAGATCTTCATAACGATCAAAGCGAAAGGAGTAAAGTGCTTCCCGCTCTTCACACGTCACACCAACAAAGCAATGTATCCCCTCCACAGGCCGCACGCTTTTACGGATGAAGAGCACAATAGTATGTGTCGTCGCATAGCTATTGGCCAGTTCCTTAAGCCATTCTCTGACAGGCTCCGGCAACCGATTATGATATACCGCAATATATTCCCACGGACCTGTATACTCTACCATCAGCCAGAGCTCCGCATGGGTCGCCAGACCAATAAGCGGATCTTGCCGTTTTTCAGAGATCTGAGCACAAAAATATTTATCGTCCACGGTGCTATCCTCTTCTCACACGACTGTTTAAAGCTGCTTTAACCATGACAGGGGTCCTAGCCAGCCAAAATACCAGAAGATTATGATCAGCAGAATGCAGATCAGCCAGAAGCATCCCACAAAGACATAATCACGGATATGAAAGCGAAAGCGTTTATAATATGTGCGTGTCGCCAACATGCCAAAGGCACGACCATCCATCGCCAGCGCGGTTCTCTCAGCACGACGAATGGCCGTCGCCAGCAAAGGAACGGCGTAGCGACGCATACGCACATAGAAGCTAAGTAAACCTCTCTGATCCACGACACCACGGATCTTATGGGCCGCCTGGATCAATTTCAATTCTCCCTGCAACATCGGGACAAAACGAAAAGCCGCCAGAGCTCCATAACCAATTTTATAAGGCAATTTCCATTGCTGAACCAGCGCACGAATAAAGTCACTTGAGTCAGTTGTCAAGCTGAAGCAGAGCGAGATCAAGATGAGCGCATAAGCACGTACCACAACGCCAACTCCATAGTAGATGGCGATCTGGTACACATTGATTGGTCCCAGACGAAAAAGCACCGGCGAAGATCCCACGAGCTCAGGGCGAATGGTCAATGGATAAAAGATAAAAAAGCCAAGCATCATAAATAGCAGGGGTCCATTAATACGCATGAAACGCATCACAGACGTGCGCCCAATCAACAGGATGATGCCGATAAGCAAGATGATAAATGCCAGCGGGAGCCAGGGAGCGTTGGTCAGCGACACAAAGAGCAGGATAGGGATCAGCGCGACTAACTTGCTAAGCGGATTAAGCCGATGAAGCGGCGAGTCCGTCTCCTGATAAAACGTATTCACGATCACTTGATGCTTTCTATGTTTGTCTTGAACCTCAAACTTCAGACGATATGAGTAAAAATTTCTCTGAAAATAGGATCAGCTTTTCACCCACATCGCGTAGAGTTTAAGGGAGAACTAACTCCTTAGATCTCTTCTTGCAAGCCTCCGGCCTTCAGGGCCGTCCTTGAGAGCACACCCGTGCGGGCAACGGCATCAGCCAGTTGCTTGGCCAGAAATGCCCCTACAGTACTGCTCAGAATCGTCACTACGATCACGCCCACCAGCACCGGCACTGCCAGATTAAAGGCAGTCGGGTAGAGAATAGCATAGATAATTAACAATACGACGCCTCCAATCGCACCAGTGAGCAGCATGGAGACGACACTGAAACGATGATATTGTGTGACAAGGGCAACGGCTATTTCAGCACCAAGACCATACATCAGACCTGTGATTAAAACCGAAGGCCCATAGGGTGAAAAAGGCAAAATAACCAGACTGTACAGTATAGCTATAAGAAAGGCAGCTCCCACACGACGTAAAATGTACGCGATAAAAAAGCCTGGTAAAATATAGAGGCCAATCCAGGCCCAGGCCACCAATGGTCCAAAGACGACGGATAGTTGATAGGGATATGAAAGCACTGTCAGAACAATACCAAAGACGACTCCAATCGCAGCGATCAACAAAATATCCCTGGTACTCCACGCGAGCCAGCTATACCTCTTATGAGATATGGCAGAAGATTCACTCATTGTTCGTTTCCTTCCAGACGTAGACGCCTGTATAATCACGCCTTACTTTTCATCAGGCTGGGGCCTGATCCAAATAAGGCTGACCATGTTTGTTACACACAAGAGATCGATTGCTTCCCACAAAACAAAGACATTAGCACATGCTAATATCCGACCTCTTTACTAAGATATTAGGTCATGCTAATATACTTGTCAAGGGGCAGAGATAAAAAATAATCATGAGCTCTGCCAGCAATCAGACAAGAGGAATAACATGGGATTAATTGAAATGAGTGCGTTGACAGTCAAGTATCCTGGACGCAAACAGCCTGTTCTGGAAGCTGTCAATTTACAATTCCAGGCAGGTGAGACAGTGCTATTGTTGGGAGCATCGGGATGTGGAAAAAGTACGCTGGCTCTCACCTTGAATGGTCTGGTACCGCACGAGATCGGCTCTATCATCCAGGGAAATGTGCACATCGATGGCATGGATACGCAAAAGAAGACCGTGGCTGAGCTGGCTCAACGCGTAGGAATCGTCTTTCAAGATCCAGAGGCGCAGTTTGCCACCTTGACAGTCGAAGATGAGATTGTGTTTGGGCTAGAAAATCTTTGTTTTCCTCCCGAAAAGATGAATGCACGTATCCAGCAAGCACTGCTGGCTGTCGGGCTGCCGGAGCATCGTTATCGTAAGGTAGATCAGCTTTCTGGTGGCGAGAAGCAGCGTATTGCTCTGGCCTCGCTGCTGGCAATGGAGCCCAGGATTCTCGTCTTTGACGAGCCGACTGCCAATCTAGATCCCGTGGGGACACGCGATGTTTTTGCTCTGCTGCGCGAAATCAAGACTCAGGGGACGCATACGATTATTTTAATTGAGCACAAGCTTGATGATCTGATGGATCTGGTAGATCGCGTCGTTGTATTTGGTCAGAACGGCTCTATCATCGCTGACGGACCAGCACGCAGTGTCTTTTATGACTCGATTACGATCCTGCAAGTCTACGGTGTCTGGGTGCCACAGATTGTCCTGCTGATGCAGCAGTTACATGCACAGGGAATCGCTACTCAGGCATATCCAATCACTCTCATCGAGGCACAGGATGCCTTAGAACAAGCAAGCCGCAGAACCAGATCAAGCATTGTCACCCCGATCTTGACGGCTTCCGACAAGACGCACAAACCAGCCGCCATCGAGGTCCAGAAGCTCTCATTTCGCCATGGCCAGCGCACAATCCTCGACAAAATCACCATGAGCGTCCCCCAGGGAGACTTCCTGGCTCTGGTAGGCACCAATGGAGCAGGCAAGACAACACTGGCACATCATCTGGTAGATATTCTTCATCCTGCTCCGAACACGGTTCTACTCCATGGCAAGGATATCATCAGGTTCTCCCCGCGTGATCTCGTGCATGAGATAGGATACGTCTTTCAAAATCCCGAACATCAATTTATCACCGACTCCGTCTTTGATGAGATCAGCTACGGCATGCGCGTCATCGGCCTATCCGAGGCGGAGATAGAAGAGCGTACGATGGCTTTACTCCAGCGCTTCGGCCTGACACGTCTCAGGAAGGCCAATCCCTTTACACTAAGCCATGGCGAAAAGCGCCGCTTAAGCGTCGCGACCGTCCTTGCAGCGGGGCAACATATCTTAATCCTTGACGAGCCGACCTTTGGTCAGGATCAACGCAATGCAGAAGCTTTAATGTATCTACTATCCACGCTCCACAACGAAGGGCACACGATAGTGATCATCACGCATGATATGACATTGGTCGCGCAATATGCACAACATGTGGCTGTTATGAGTATGGGCAAGCTCATTTTTCATGACACACCTGCCTCTCTCTTTACACGACCCGACTTACTTGCCCAAGCCAACTTGATCCGGCCACCACTCACAGAACTCGCGGATCGCCTTGGCACACCCGGTTTATTAACAATGGAGCAGGTGGTGACGGCCATCGGGTGATACGTCCACCTGCTTGCTCTCTTCAGTGGAGCCATAGATCCTTAACAGAGCCCTACGGGAGTCCGATGATGGGCAGGCTTTGTGGATGCTCTACGATAAAGCGATATTCTATGGTGTACTCTCCTTCAGGAGCCAATGAGAATTCCCAGGTGAGCAGTTCAAGCTTGGTGCGCTCGACGGGCGGTGGCGTGATGCTCTGCACTCTGACTTTGATGCGCTCGTGCTGGGGTACGGGCAGATGATCGCGAACAATGACTTTGCGTGGACCGGCGGCGTAGTTGTGGATGTTGATACGATAGGCATAGGTGCTACGCCGGATGTCTCCCTGCAAGAGGTTTCCTTTGTCGACGGCACGTTCGGTGGGCTCGCGCTTGATCTTGAGGCCATCATCGATGCCCAGAAAGACTTTAAATTCTTCTCTGGCGGCGGTGAAGGCCAGCGTGGTTGTGCCGACATATTCGGCTCCGAGGAAGATACTGGCCTGTCCTTCAAGCAGGGTGCGCTCGGTACTGTTGATGATGGTGGCTCGCATGTGCGCGTTAGTCTCAAGCGCAGGAGCACTGACATAGTCAAAGTCGCAGGGCAGGTCGTCGCGAGCGATGGTTGTTTTGTGCGGCGAGTTGTCCGATGGGATGTCGATTGAGCGTCCGACGCGGAAGACAAGTGCCGTGCCGCTTTTCTCGACGGCGGCAATAGCTACTTCGGCCTCGAACAGCGATGACGCAGATAGTTCGGCTACATCCAGGTCAAGACTTTCACTTCCAAATGATTCTTCGCTGGCTGCGCCGATGGCACTCGCTTTTGCTAATACCGATCTGTTTCTGGGCCTGGATGTCATGGCCATCATGGGCGCAGCGACGGCCTGAGGATGAGGTGGCGCGGTGTATTCTTTGAGATACCAGGGCTGAAGCTCCGGCAAGATGGATGCCTGACTGGGCCGGGCGGTGGATAGCGAAAGCTCGACATTATCCCAATTTTCGCCAGTGGATTGTTGTACCATGCCAATATAGGTAAGTTCGACCGTGCCACGCGTCTGCACCTCATCGGTCTGCACACGCACGTCGTACTGTGGATACCAGGAGGCGTTACGGACGAGATAGGAGATTTCTAACTCTAATTCACCGGGCTCTCCAAGCTCGACAGCCACAACGGCAGCCTGTCGATCGGCAACGATTAAGTCTCCCTGGCGCTGATTGTACGCCCGTTTCTGGGCCTCAATCTCTTGTTGGACCTGCTGAATCTGAAGCTCTAACTGGAGGGCAGCTTCCGCATCCTGACCGGCCTGGGTCGACATAAACTGAAAGAAATCTGCGCAGTCCTGGGGCTTGATCTGTCCTTGAGCCAGACCACGCGCAAAGTCCTTTGACTGCTCACCAAGCGCACGCAGCCATTGTCTTCGATCTTGCAAGGCATCTTGCCTGGCCTGAAGGAGCTGCTTCTGATGCTGTAAGCGCTCCAGATCGGCTTGCAGTTGGGCAAAGTCAGCCTCGGGCGGACGTGGATAAAAGGCAGTTGTCACGTCAACATTTAAAATGCGCGTTCCTTGAGGTCCACGGCCAGAGGCTCTGAGTGAGTCACGCAAAAATGGAGGCAGGTTGTTAATACGTAGTTCATTCTCGCCCGCTTCGAGCGTCAGTTTCCCGCGACGCGTGACTAGAGCACGATCTGAGTATACGGTGACAGCTGTAATCGGTGCGATAAGGTCTGTCATTATAGTAAAATTCCTTCTTTCGTCTTGAGAACGTTGGAGATTGGCTCTGGGGATCTGCTGTGTTGTGTAGAAATGTGATTTTTCTCTTTTTCAGACGTGTGCATTCCTGGGTTGTAAAATGTCCCTAGTATAAAATACGCTCTATGAGCGAAAAAGTTTTGTCACAGCTTTTTTTCAGCGGTTCTCTAGCCCTTCTGTCTGCTTGTGCCGTAGGAATCCCCTGATTGGCGTTTCGACAAGTACCACCTTTTGACAACATGTGCAGAATACGGTAATGTACAGAGGTTCTCTTTTTCATCTCAATACAAAGAAATGTGTGGCTATGTCGAGCTTGAGTCCCGCCCGCAAACAATATCTTGAATTCAAAAAACAATTCCCTGATGCGATTCTCATGTATCAGGTCGGCGACTTCTTTGAGACCTTCGATGAGGATGCCTATATTGCTGCACGCGAGTTGCAGATTGTGCGCACAACGCGTAGCTATGGCAAAGGAAAAGAGCGCGTTCCGTTAGCTGGTATCCCGGTTCATGCGCTGGATAACTATATCGGCAAGCTGGTGCAACGCGGCTACAAGGTGGTCATCTGCGAGCAGACGAGCAGCGAGGTTCCCAAAGGCCGCGATGTGGTTGACCGTGCCGTGACGCGCATCCTGACTGCGGGGACACTCTCCGAGCCCAATCTGCTGCCAGCACGCCAGAATAATTATCTGGTGGCGATTGCGCCTGGACGCACACAGACCGGGCTGGCAGCAGTGGATGTCAGCACAGGCGAGTTTATCGTCAGCTGGTTTACTCCCGATGAGCTCCCTCTGGCTCTGGATGCCGAGTTGCAACGTCTGGCTCCGGTTGAATGCCTGCTCATTGAGGGTAGCCCCAAAGATGCGTATCAATTTCCGTCCCGCAACATCACGATCACGCACTGCCCGCCATATTTTTATCAGCAGGAAGCGGCTCAGCAACGTCTGTGCCGACAATTTGGTGTGCAATCACTGGAAGCTTATGGCTGCGCCCGACAGCCACAGGCCATCGCGGCGGCTGGCGCGATTGTTGCCTATCTGGAAAAGATGAATGCTTCTTTGCTGGCGTTGCTGACATCATTGCGTTCATACAGCACAACGAATTTTATGGTCCTTGACGCCCATACGCAACGCAATCTGGAGCTCCTCCAGGGCACACGCAGCGGATCGCTCCAGGGCAGCCTGCTCGGTGTACTGGATCGCACGATCACTCCGATGGGCGCACGACAGATGCGACGTACGCTTACACAGCCTCTGCTAGATCTCCAGGAGTTAAATGGACGCTTGCAAAGTATCGAAGAGCTGTATGAGAGTCCGGCTATCCGTAGCCGTTTCTCGATGTGTCTGCAAGAACTGGGGGACCTGGAACGCGTCTCTGGACGCATACGACAGGGAACAGCCGTGCGCAATGAGGTTCTGGGATTACACGAGTATCTGGCCGTCCTGCCCACGTTACGCGATCTCCTGCAAAGCTGTGAGTCGCCGCTCCTGTTAGAGATCGCTGAAGAGCTTGATCCCTGTCCGCAGGTCAGCGCATTAATCCAACACGCTCTGGTCGGACGCGATGAGGAGCTTGAGCAGGGCGATGAAGGGCGGTTGATTCGTCCAGGCTATCACGCCGAGTTGGATGAGCTCTTTACGTCGATCCGCGATTCGCGACGCTGGATGATCTCGCTCGAACAACGTGAACGTCAACGTACGAATATCAAAGCGCTGAAAGTCGGCTTCAACAAGGTCTTCGGCTACTATATCGAAGTGAGTCATGCCAATGTCAAGCTGATACCAGATGATTATATGCGCAAGCAGACACTGGTCAATGCGGAACGCTATATCACGCCGGAGCTCAAAGAGCATGAAGCTCGTATACTCAGCGCCGTCGAGCGCATCGAAGAGATGGAACACACAATTTATGCCGATGTTTTACGCCAGCTGGCACTGCATTATCAGACACTCATGACCAGTGCGGCGGCGGTCGCCAGGATCGATGTGCTCTTAAGTCTGGCTGAGGTTGCTGCGCATCAGGGTTATGCACGACCTGTGATTGAGCAAGGCCAACGCTTAGAGATCACAGGCGGACGGCATCCAGTGGTAGAGTATACGCTCAATGGCGATGTCTTTATCACCAATGATACCCGTCTGGAGGCTGAGAATGGCGAGCGTATCCTGCTTTTGACAGGGCCGAATATGGCCGGAAAGTCGACGTATCTGCGCCAAGTCGCATTGATCACGCTGCTTGCTCAGATTGGGAGCTTCGTTCCAGCTCGCCAGGCTCGGATCGGTCTGGTGGATCGTATCTTCACACGCGTCGGAGCGGAAGACGATATCGCATCGGGCAAAAGCACCTTTATGGTGGAGATGGAAGAGACAGCGACCATCCTGCATCATGCCACCAGTCACAGTCTGATTATTCTCGACGAGATCGGACGCGGGACCAGCACCTACGACGGTCTGGCTATCGCTCGCGCCGTCGTTGAACATCTGCACAACGATATCCAGGCGCGCACCCTGTTCGCAACACATTATCACGAGCTCGCGGTACTGGCCGACGAACTGGCTCATCTGCATGTCTACACGGTCGCCATCAGTGAAGATGAGCAGAGCGGGATTATCTTTTTGCATCATGTCGTGCCGGGATGCGCTGAACATAGTTTCGGCGTCCACGTTGCCCGACTGGCTGGCATGCCACAGAAGATCATCAGACGCGCAGAGACGGTGCTGGAGCAACTGGAAACGGGCACACATGCCGTTGGACCAGCCCACTCCACACAACAAGCAACCCGCGTGGCTGAAACCAATGGATCTTATGCTACAACAGGAAGAGATCAACGCTCCCACACCTTCGCGTGGCAGAGCCAGGAGGCACGACAGATAGCCCAACGGTTAGAACAAAGCGGTCAGGAGTCCGCTCTGGACGATATCAATGTGCATGCCATTACTCCACTCGATGCTTTGAACCTGTTGTTTCTCCAACAAAAAATGAAGAAGATATCTTATCGATGAAGCAATTTTCTCATTCACAGAGACAAGTAGCCGATTTTAAGCGCTCACCGTTACAGGCGCTGCCGCCAGCGGTCGCCGAGCGCATCGCTGCGGGCGAGGTGATCGAACGTCCAGCATCGGTCGTAAAAGAATTACTGGAGAACGCTCTGGATGCCGCCGCCCATGAGATACGGATTGAGATCAGAGGGGGTGGGCTACGTCTGATCCGTGTCAGCGACGATGGCTATGGTATCCCCGAACAGGAGCTGGAACAGGTTAGCATTCGACATACGACCAGCAAGCTTCAGGCATTTGAGGATCTTGATCACCTCCGGACGCTGGGTTTTCGCGGCGAAGCCTTAGCAAGTATCGCGACAGTCTCTGAGACGACCATCCTGAGCCGCGCCGTGGAGACGGAGCAGGATGGAGCAGTCCAGTCAGCCCTCTGGATCACCTGGCGCGGCGGTGAGCTGATACAGCGCGGACGACGTGCGCGTCCACACGGCACAACCGTAACGATCGCCGATCTGTTCTATAACGTTCCCGCCCGCTTGAGCTATACTAGAGCCGCCCGCACAGAAAATGGTCATATCATTCAGCTGCTACGCCGTTACGCCATTGGCTATCCGGACGTCCGCTTTGCGCTCAGCATCGATGAACATATCGCCGTACAGACAAGCGGAAGCGGCAATCTGGAGACAACGCTTACCGAGCTGTATCATCTCTCGCTCCATGATCTGTTACAGGAGATGCATAGCGATGATGGCGTACACTATCAGATCAACGGCATCATTGGCAATCGTGTCTTATCGCAGAACAGCCGTCAATACATCTCCCTGTTCATCAACGGTCGCTCGATCCAATCGCGTACCCTCCAGGATGCAATCGAGCGAGGATACAAACACCTGCTCCCAAAGGGGAAGCATCCTCTGCTGGTGCTCTTCCTGGACGTGCCTCCTGAAGAGGTGGATGTCAATGTACATCCAGCAAAAACAGATATTCATCTCATTCGTGAAGCTACCATCAAAGAAGCCATCACGCAGACCATCAAAGCTGTCCTGGAGAGGATTCCTGCCTCACCGCTTGCAGTGCAGTTTCCTGGACCCGTCCTCGCGACCCAGAGACGCCTTCCTGGACCTCGGCGACAGGGCTTACACGTCTCAGAAACCTCGGAAGGCTATCGCATCGAGACAGCCACACCAGGAACGGCGGAGGTGATCGCCAGCTTACAATGCCTGGCGCAATTGCAGCAAGCGGTAATTCTGGCCGAGGCTCCAGATGGCAGCTTATATCTCATCGACCAACATCGTGCTCACGAGCGCGTGATTTATGAACATCTGCGGAGCACCTATACGGGAGTCACCGATGCAGGGACAGAGAATAATACCCACCTCCTGCTCGAACCCGTGATGATCGAAATGAAACGCTACGAGGCTGAACTGCTTGAGCAGCGCCTGCCGATGCTCAAAAGCTTTGGCATCGACTGTGAACGCTTCGGTGGACGCAGCTTTTTGATTCGATCAGTTCCAGCCAGCCAGGGTAGCGAACAGCTTGCGGCTCATATGCAAGAATTGGTCGAGATCGCCGCCGAGGATAGCATAGAGTGGGAAGAGCACTTCCTGATAAGTCTGGCCTGTCACTCCGCACTACGTCGCGGGCGTACATTGAGTCCCGGCGAGCAATATACGCTACTTAAAGCGCTTGCTAGAGCCGCAGCACCTGCAGTCTGCCCACATGGAAGCCCCATATTGCTCCACTATAGCCGCTCGTTTCTGATCGACAGATTCGATTGGTAGTCGATCCTCCAGCCTCTCCGGCACGTCTACAGGAGATGAATAGGTGCTTGAAACGATCGAACAAGGTCATCCGTAGACCCATTAGCGAGTAATTCGCACCTGACACTGCGATTTCTTGAAATGCAATTATTTTTTGCGCGCTAAAATCATATGGATTTATAAATATAGCTATACATAGAGGAGGGCCTAGCGTGGCAGCGCACCAATCCACACAAAAAGGGGACTCAGAGACCCAACAAAAGGCTCAGGATATGGCTTCTGATGCGGCAGATACACTCAAGTCCGGAACAAAGACGTTTAGAGATTTCATAAAAAAGTTTTATCATGATTGGTCTTTACACCTGACACAGGCACTCACCTTCAGCCTGGTCACATCGATCATCCCCCTGGGTATTCTACTCGTAGCCATTGTGGGCCAGTTCATTGGGACACTTAACAATGAGGCTCGTACGCAATTTGTGAAGCATTTGCAATCATTTCTACCAGCGCAGATCTTACCAGCACAGATCACACAGTCAGCGCTCCAAAAGTTCTCCCAGAGTTCGGGCATCTGGATTGTTATCAGTATCATTACCGCTATTGTCTTCGGTTCTCGTCTCTTTACATTGCTGGAGGCTTGCTTTGATATCATCTATCGCGTGCCCCAGCGCTCGCCCAAGCAAAAAAATCTACGGGCAATTATCATGGTACTGGTCTTTATGGTCTTGACGCCTTTATTGGTGCTCGCCTCCATCGTGCCAGAAGCGCTACTATCTCTGCTACAGAATACAGCGCTCAACGCGCCGACAAATATTCTCAATCGTATCGTTGGTATCGCAAGCAGTTTAATTGTCTCCTTTCTACTGTTTGAAATTATCTACACATTTCTTCCCAATCGTCAGGCCAATTTACAGCGTAAGCTCAAGTCAAGCGTGTTAGGCGCAGCAACAGCCGCAATCTTCTTACAAATAGGATTGGTCCTCTTCCCTTTGTATGCAAGTAAATATACAAGCGGCGTAGTAAACCAGATCGCATTTGCGCTCGTCTTCATGATTTTCTTTTACCTCATCTCCATGGTGACGCTGGTAGGAGCAACAGTGAACGCATACTTCGTTGAAAATATTCAACCTACGCCCCACGATTTTGTGACCCGCGCCAGCCACAGCAACTAAAAAACTACCAAAAGAGCCCCCGATTAACGACAAATATTAATCGGGGGCTCTTTTTATCCTTTAATCCTGCAAAAACTCCCTATAGCTCTATAAAATGTGTCCATAATCATGTTAATTGGCTATTTTCGATTGTCACAAATTTTATAATATAAATAGGATTTATATCGTATAAATCCATCAATTGTAGGGTAAAGTTTACTACTACAGTAATTAACAAAAAGAGGTAATAAATGAGGAAACATCGCAAAACACTAGCCAAAAGTACACAGGTGCTAGGCGTCGCGGCTCTCTTCCTGGGATTTACCGCCATACACACACCCTCTCATGTACATGCCATGACACATATTCAACAGATACATCAAGCATCAACAGCATTGAACAAAGATACATCCCGATCACTTCCACCTCCAATCCCACCCTTATATCCACCTCCTCCGCCTCATTTTAGTCCACCGCCCCCTCCGCCTCATTTTGGCCCGCCGCCCCCTCCGCCTCATTTTGGCCCGCCACCTCCTCCACCTCATTTTGGCCCACCACCCCCTCCGCCTCATTTTGGCCCGCCACCTCCTCCGCCTCACTGGGGACCTCCACCTCCTCCACCTCACTGGGGGCCTCCTCCACCTCATTGGGGACCTCCACCTCCTCCACCTCACTGGGGGCCTCCTCCACCTCATTGGGGACCTCCACCTCCGCATTTCGGTCCGCCACCTCACTGGGGACCTCCACCTCCGCATTTCGGTTCGCCACCGCCTCCATGGCATGCAACAATCTCATAGAGGTCTCACATAATCGAGAATAGTTCCAAATACCCCACGTCTGAACGACGCGCGCTTGGAGATAGAGTGATTTTTACTCGTCTTTTTCCTTGAAAGTGGATGATACTTTCTAACCACAATCTAATGGATAGTGATCCGTAATGCATTGAGCAATGCCAGGACTGAGCTATGGCATTGCTCAATCGCTTTTTCTCACACTGATTTTGCACATAATAACTTTTCAGTTTCTCCTCTTTTAAGGTATCTTTAGCATGCCGCCAGAGCTACTAAATAGCTCTCTTTTTTCCGCACGTTGATGGTTGTGGCCTAGACAGAGATAATAATTTCTGTTAAGATGCGTAAATTGAATTATATAGTGTAGATCAGACAAAATTTACATTATATATATAATTGCCAGACAGTTATTTATGCTGCAAGTACCTGTAAAGCGCTTCAGCTGACGTAAGCGATGGTATTCTGCTAAGATGAAAGGATTGGTCATTCATGAGTCTACCTCCACAGCCTCCATCGTCCGAGGAACCAGAGCAGAAACCCGCTCTCCATTCCTCAGAAGAAACGCCGAAACAGACATTGCCTGCTTCCGATCTACCTACTGATGAGACAGAACAGCAACCAGTACTCTCTGCTTCAGAGGATATTCCTACCCAATCGGCATCAGCAACTGAGCCACCAAAAGATGAAGCGGAACAACCAGCTCTCGACGAGGCCGAAGCTCCTACTCAGGTCTGGTCCCAGCCCCCTACTTCTAATGAGTCCGAGGCTCCTACCCAGGTCTGGTCCCAACCCTCTACTTCTGACGAGGCCGAAGCTCCTACCCAGGTCTGGTCTGAGAATGCTACGCCTGACGAGGCCGAAGCTCCTACTCAGGTCTGGTCCGAGGCTTCTGCTCCCGATGAAGCCGGAGTGACGGCACAGGGCTGGTCTGAGGGTGAGGCAGCAGCTCCAGTGTGGTCAGATACAGCCACGCCAGCCTGGTCTGAAACCTCTCCGACAGATGGCGATGAAAGTTTCGAGGCAGCCCAGGAAGTGCCAATTCCTGCTCAAGAGTCGCGTACAGGCATCTTTATACACAGCGGAGTGCTTATTGGGGCGGCGATTATACTTGTGCTCGCAATTATAGTTGTCTCACTTCTGTTGTTTATCAACCGCCCGCAAGACCCACCAACTGACTGGATCGCCAGTATAACACCGACATCGACAACGGGTACCAGTGAAAAGATCATCTACTATCTGCACTGGACAAATCAGAATGGCGAATTAAAGGGCCAACTCCAGCTCGCAGGCGTGGCCACCAATGGCTCACCACAAACGCTCACTGCGCCAACAACAGGAATGTACAATAGAGATAATCACATCATTTACGTCGTAGTCATCGTCAATGGAAACCCAGACACGCTGATGGGCAAAATCAATGATAACAACGATACATTGACCTTAAATCAAGTTGGAGCCCCTGATACGACAACGCAGATTGTCTTCCATATAGGAAGTGCCAACGATTATCAGAAAGCCGAAAAAAATTTGAGCGCCCCAAAAAAGTAATCATGGTTACATTCTTCATAAGCAGAGGCGGTATGAGTAAGTATCATCCCGCCTCTTCTTTTTGATAAAAACAATATGATATAATGCGCCCAATATACAACACTATCAAAAGCGCAGGATACAGCGAATTGTCTTGCGCTTTGTGATAGAGTTACGGATAGATGCGTAGGTACAACAAATCAGAGGGCGGGTTTCTTTTTAGCTATGGGATGGACAATCAATAGCATAACGCTTACAGCAGTGGTAGTAACAAGTAAGGTTGCCGATATTGCTCTAAGTATCGGAATGGTCGTGGCGGCGATCGGATTGGGTATCCTGCTGCGCCGCGTGCTGTTACATCGACTGAAAAAGACGGTGTGGGATGGTTGGATTATTCACACACTGGGCATCCTCGTGGTCGTAATCCCATCTATCCTTGGACTTATCGGTATACTGGCCATTTTTTATGCTCATTTTGTCGTTGTTGAGCTACAAAAGAACTGGACAGCAAGCACTCAGCTCTATCTTCTCAATAGCGTTGGGAGTATTGTCCAAACGGTGTTAATCGTGGTGATAGGCTACGGGATTGCAAGAACGATCAGGGCCGTGACACTCCATAGCGTGGGGACCAGTCGCATCGATATCAATATTCGGACGCTATTGGCCCGCGTGTTCTATATTATTGCGCTCTGTGTGACACTCGCATTTCTGCTCACCGTCTGGAACGTTCCCATTGGCGTGCCAGTTGCCGTGCTGGGAACATTTACTGTCGCGCTCACAGTGGCATTGCAGGATATCCTCAAAAATCTGGTGGCGGGCTTCTATATCTTAGTCGAGCGACCATTTCATATCGGCGATCAGGTAAATATTACCTCGGGCACGATTACCTATGTGGGCAAGGTAGAGGATATTCAGTTACGGACAACGATCCTGCACCTGACGAGCGGTGAAGAGGTCAGTGTGCCCAACCTGGTCATCTTTAGCAACGCAGTCATCAACAATACGCACTTTGGCGAACGACGTGCGATGCTCTTGCTGGCAATCCCGCAGGATGATTTCAAACGCGACGAGACAACCAGTCAGATAATGCTCTTATTCAAAAACCACGATGAAGTGATGGAGCATCCCGAGCCAATCGTGATGGTGAACGGCTATCAAGGTGGCAATATTCTGTTGGATGTGCGGTTCTGGGTCGCGACTGAACAGGTCATCGATGTTTCACCCATTCTCTACGAGCTCCATCAGCTCTTGCCAGAGGCCAATATTACAGTCAAAGAACCAGTCTGATGCCTGTCCCTATTCAGAATGCTTCCCTTTATGATAAGATAAAATCTCTGGTAGAGATTTGAAGAGCGCTGACATAAGGGGGAAGAGCAAGAGGTATGCGATCAATCGGCTTAATGGGTGGCACATTCGATCCTATCCATCATGCCCATCTCATTATCGCGGAAGAGGTACGTGCAACGCTTGGCCTCTCAGAGATGGTCTTTATTCCAGCTGGCGAACCACCGCATAAAACCGGGCGTCCAACCACGCCAGCTCATCATCGCCTGGCAATGGTCGAATTAGCCATCGCCTCCAATCCTCACTTCACGATCTCGCGCATCGAGCTCGACCGTCCCGGACCATCCTATCTGGTCGAGACGCTGCGCCTGCTCCGCAAGCAGTGGGACAACGATGTCGAGCTCTCCTTTGTGATCGGATGGGATAGTCTAGAAGATTTTCCAGATTGGTATCGGCCACAGGAGATACTTGCTCTCCTTGATCATCTGGTAGCAGTGCGGCGACCGGGACACGTGGACGATGAGCGCTACAATCAGCGCCAGGAGACGCGTTTGCCCGGCTTAACGGAACGTCTGTGCATCGTGCCTGTCCCTCAACTGGATATCTCTTCCACCGATCTACGGCAACGTGTGACGGAAAAAAGGCCAATTCGTTATCAGATACCAGAGGCTGTGGAAGAGTATATTTTTTCCCATGGTCTGTATCAGAAGCACCAACAGAGCTAGAAAGTTAAAGAGTATCATGCAGAAGCCAATGCAGTTCCAAATGGGAGATCGCCTACGCCTCCGTAAAAAGCATCCTTGCGGAAGCTTCGATTGGGAGGTTGTACGTCTGGGAGCAGATATAGGGCTCCTGTGCGAAAAATGTGGGCGTCGCATTCTCTTATCACGTGCTGAGGTGGAACGCCGTGTCAAACAGGTTCTGCCACCTAAAGAGCGTACTGATGATGATTTTTTCGATGAAGAATAGAGGAAGCAGATGGCCCCTTGCGTCTTGCTGCCAAATCCCTGTATACTCAGCGTTAGAGGAAGAGAGGTTATAATGGACAAGGATATGGTACGATGGCAATAGACCAGCCCAAGCCGAATAAGGGCTTTCTGACCTTGCTGAAAAATAAAAACTTTCTACGTCTCTGGCTCGCGCAACTTATCTCCATGGTTAGTCTGAATGCCACCAACTATGCACTCATTATTTTGATCCATAACATCACCGACTCCACCACGATGTTAGGACTGGCTATCATCTGTTTCAGCGCTCCCGCCGTGCTCTTTGGAGCTCCTGCGGGCGTCTTCGTTGATCGCATGGATAAACGTCGCGTGCTGTGGGGCAGTAATTGTTTACGGGCTGCGGCCACCGTGCTCTTTGTAGGCATCTTGCTGGCAAACCGCTCAAGCGTGCTTGTCTTTATTTATTTGCTCACCTTTGTCATCTCATCGATCGGCCAATTCTTTACGCCAGCCGAGGGCACAACGATCCCGATGCTGGTCGATGAAGATGAGATGATGCCTGCACTGTCGCTGTTTAATATCACCTTTATGCTCTCACAGGCCCTGGGCTATGTACTCTTAGCGCCAATCGCCTTAAGCCTCTTACCGACATTTACGCTCTTTCATATTCAATTCGACTCGATCGTGCAACTCTATGCGATCGGTGCCATCCTCTATCTTGTCTGCGCAGGATTGATTCTCGCCATCCCACAAACTGGCTTCAAACAGCAGGAGAGCATACAAAGAGAGCCTGCACCAGATATCGCAGTACAGACGCTTGGCATCCTGCACAATATTAATGATGAGATGCGTCAGGGTTGGATTTTTATCCGCAAGAGGCATGCACTGCTTCTGGCTGTGATTCAGCTCTCGTTCGCGGGTGTGCTGATCCTGGTGATTGGACAGATCGCCACGCCGATCGTTACCCAGCTCTTGAACCTATCAGCAAATCTGATGGCGGTCGTCTTCGCGCCGGCTGGTGTTGGATTGGTGATTGGTTCGATCTTTATGCCCAGGTTTGCCACCAAAGTAGGCAAGCTGCGTACGGTCTTCATTGGCAGCCTTGGCTTAACGGTTACAACGCTTTTTCTTCCACTGGCAACCATGTTCTTCAAGTGGATTGAGCCAGAAAGTTGGAATGGCGATCCCAAGTTGTTGCTCGTGATGGGTTTACTGATGTTTATTGCAGGTATGGCGCTCGATTGTATCAATATTCCAGCGCAAACAGCGATGCAGGAGTTGACACCGGAATGGATTAAAGGACGTGTTCTGGCCTTACAACTTGTCCTGTACAATGCCTGTGCTATTCCAATCATCCTATCGATTGGAGCGCTCTCCGATACTTTGGGGATCGATCGCGTTCTTTATATCATGGCAGCTTGCAATTTAGCCTTTGGCATCTGGGGAGTCTATTACGAGCGCAAGCATCCAACGATAAAAATAGCCGAGGCCGAGCTACAAATACAAAAAAGCCATCAGGGTTAGTATCTAAAAGTACCAATCCGAACACGATAGCAGGTACTATTGATTAGTAAAAATTATAAGATCTACACTATACTAAAGACGATAAAGCGAATATAAGCGAGGAAGAAGAGAAATGGACCCACGCGTAGAACTTATGGACCTGATGGCTCCATATCAACCCTGGCTGATTATTGCCGGCGTTTTTGTTCTCTTTACCCTGTTACGCATCACCAGGAGATCGTTACGGCGGCGCATAGATACCATCGGGTATCGTTTTATGCGCGAACGCGGTTTGTTGATCTGGTTCTGGCTGAATGCGCCAGGCGTGATTATTCATGAACTCAGCCATGCAATTGTAGTCCTACTCTTCACCCCGTTTGGCTTCCGCATCACCAGTGTCACCCTCTTCCGTATCAGACCGATCGCGCAGCGCGATCCCAGAGGGCGGATCGTGCGCAGCAATGGACCACAATCGCTCCAACTCGGAGAGGTCCAGTACATGCGCCCACAGGGACGTGTGAGCAGCTACATTGGGGATGGTTTAAGCGGCATTGCTCCTCTGATCGGCGGCATCGCTGCATTTATCTTCCTCTACTGGGTCGCCACAGGATACTATATCTGGGAAATCCCTTTTGACTTCACGCACAATCAATGGCAGATCATTCGACCTGGCTGGCCACTCTGGACCCTCAGCTTCGCACCTTATTTAATCCTCACCATCACCTCCGAACTCTGGCCCAGTCGCCAGGATTGGCAGGGAGCACGCTGGTTCGTCCTGGGTCTAGGCATTATCCTGGCGCTGGTGTTCCTGCTTATCTGGTATCTGCAGCTGCTCGACCAGTTTTTTATCGTCGCAACGCTTGTCTCATCGCATATCGACTTCGCTCTCTGTATTCTGCTCGTACTCGACATTATCTTTGCAATCATAGCCGAAGCGCTGGTCTATCTTGTCTATCGTTGACCTCAAACAGCTTCTGATCGCAAGCGATAGATTGAGATAGAACCAGACGAGCAGTAATCCTATTGCAGGTCGCGGATGTCACGGAGCAACAAAGGGAGCAGATCCAGTACGACCATACCCAATCCGCCCAGTAAAAAGACCGAAGCCGGCCCGAAGCGATCACTAAGCCAACCAGCCAGCACATAACCCAGAGGTAAGCAGCCAAGCGATCCGAGCAGATCGACACTCGCCACACGACCCAGCATCTTCCCAGGGACAAGCTCATAGAGGAGCGTCGACCAGATCGTATACATCGTGCTCATCCCGGCTCCCACCAGAAATCCGGCGGGTAGGACCACAAAGGGAATTATGTCACGTGGTAGTGGGAGAGCAAAAGCGCTCAAGGCCAGTCCTGTGATTACATAGCCAAGCAAGCCAAGCACCGCTCGCCGCCTCAAGCGCAATTGGCCCACAAAAATTGCTCCGGCGGCAGCGCCAAGTCCCGAGGCGGTGGCAATCGCGGCTAAGAGCCAGGGACCATTGCTATAGACTGCAAAAACGAGCTTCGGAAGCGCTACTGACATGGCACCTAATTCAGCGACCAATCCAAAGGTAGCCACCAGCATCGACCAGCGCAGCCAGGCCGAGGACCAGATAGTTCCAAAGCCTTCAGATACATCTTGTAGCAGACTCCGCAAACTCATCGGAAGTGGCTCCGCATCACTCACAGCGCCATCGGCAATCGATGGGAGCAAGCGGAGCACGAAGAGTGAACAGACCGAGATGGCAAAGGTGAGACCATCAAAGGCAAAGGCCAGACTGGCAGATCCTCCCGCCAGACCAACAAAGGCCGCTCCCAGAATTGGACCAAGCAACTGCCCAAACTGCACGCTCAAACTGGTCAGCGCGTTGGCCGATGCAAGATTATCTTTGCTAACAAGCTCTGGAGTAATGGCTCGATAGGCCGGATTAAAAAAGGAACGCGCACAGCCAAAGAGCACGGCCAGCACAAAGAGATGCCAGAGTTGCAAGAGATGAAGCCAGGATAATCCCGCAATCGAGAGTACGATCACGGTCCGGGCCGCATCGGCACAAATGATCACCAAACGCCGTGGGAAACGATCAGCAATCACGCCGCCAAACAAGGTGAAAAGCAGCTCCGGGAGAATCTGAGCCATCAAAAAGAAGCCCATGATCAGGCTTGATCCCGTCAATTGATAGACTGCAATAGCTAAAGCAGTCATAAAGGCACCATCGCCAAGCGTCGAAATTGTCTGCCCAAGCCAGAACCAGGTGAACGCCCTTGATTGTAAGGCTCGTGTCAGGCGCGGACCTTGAGAAGAAAAAAAGAGGTTCATAAGTATCTCCATGCCCCATCAATTAAATCTTTGCCTTAATTTATCACTGCATGTGGACATAAGGGGTCCTAATTAGAGCAGTCCAGCTAAAAAGAGGCACAGGTATAGGCGCACTTTGATTTCTATGGTATACTGGTAGTGAAGTCATCCAACCCATATCCAGATGACGTTGGAGCAATTTGTGAGCATTATTGAAATAAGCATCAACATATATATGCACAACTACACCTGTCGATACGTTCACAGAGGCAGTGCCCAGAAGTAGCTCAGCCCTTTGTGAACGTAATTGGCGTGTCCTCCAATATATTCCGGTATCATCCCCCCACACGTCTTCAGTCTGAGCTAAGACCACCTCGCACGCTGTTATGCGTTGGCTCTACGAGAGCTATAAGATTTTTTGAGCACGAAACAAACAGACAAGCCAAACAACAGAATTTAATCATAGAGGAGATTAGCCATGACTATGGTCTCACAGAAGCCTTTTTACCTGTATAACACGCTGACACGCACCAAAGAGCTCTTTAAGCCGCTGCACGCACCCAAAGTAGGCATTTATAACTGCGGTCCAACGGTCTATAAGGATGTGCATATCGGCAACTTGCGCTCGTTCACGACCACGGATTGGCTACGCCGTGTGCTGGAATATAATGGCTATGATGTCACGCTGGTGCGTAACATTACCGATGTCGGTCACCTGCACGAGGATGACGATGCTCGCGGCGGCGAGGATAAGCTTGAGCATGAGGCTCGCTCGACAGGACGCTCCGCCTATGAGATTGCGGCCCATTATACCGCTCAATACCTGCGCGATTGCGACGCGATGAATATCCTGCCGCCCCATCTCCTGCCCAGGGCGACTGATCATATTCCGGAGATGATCGCGATGACGGAAAAGCTGATAGAGCGTGGTCTGGCATACGTCAGCGATGGCAACGTCTATTATGCAGTAGGCAACTTCAAAAAGTATGGTGCCCTCTCCGGCAACACGGTCGAAAATCTGCGGGCGGGCGGTCATGGTCGCGTGCAGATGGAGGTCGCTGAAGATAAGCAGCACAATGAGGACTTTGCGCTCTGGAAACATGGAGACACCACACGGCAGATGAATTGGGAGAGTCCCTGGGGAGCTGGCTTCCCTGGCTGGCATATCGAGTGCTCGGCAATGGCGACCAGATATCTGGGCGAACAATTCGATATCCATACCGGCGGGATTGACCTTGTCTTTCCACATCACGAGGATGAGATCGCACAGAGTCAGGGAGCAACGGGCAAGCAGCCCGTCCAATACTGGGTGCACAACGAGTTTCTGGATCTCGGGAACAGCAAGATGTCTCGCTCGATCGGCAATGTCGTACTGCTCAGCACACTTAAAGAGCGCGGCATTGAGCCGATGGCATACCGCTATCTGCTCCTGACCGCTCACTATCGCTCAAAGCTCAACTTCACAGACGATTCGATCAATGCCGCTCAGAATGCTTTGAACAATCTGCGCTCAGATCTGATGGATCTGCCCACCACAGCAGCTCCAGGTCCCTGGTCTGAAGAGGCACAACGCACACG
Organism: Dictyobacter sp. Z7_2; assembly: GCF_057551105.1. NCBI lineage: Bacteria > Bacillati > Chloroflexota > Ktedonobacteria > Ktedonobacterales > Dictyobacteraceae > Dictyobacter > Dictyobacter sp. Z7_2. The sequence continues at coordinate 3,634,816 of NZ_BAAJPE010000002.1, read as the reverse complement.
TGAAGCGTTCCATGAAGCCATCAACAACGATCTTGACTTCCCGATCGCGCTCAGCATCACGCGAGAGGCAGCGCGAACGAACAAAATTGATCCAGCCGAGCGGCGGCATCTACTGCTGGACTTCGATCGCGTGCTGGGGCTCCAGCTCGATAAGGTTGAGCCGAAGGCCACGCAGGCGATCAATAATGAGGTGCAGGATCTGGTACGACAACGCGACGACGCTCGCGCCGCTCGCAATTGGAAAGAGTCTGATCGCCTGCGTGATCAACTCAAAGAGTTGGGCTTCGAGGTACGCGATACGCCACAGGGCACAAAGTTGGTATAATGAGGGGAAGATCATAAAAAGAGGTGCCAGCTTCTCTCTGAGATATGACTGGCACCACCTACGACGTTTGATGCGTCGACAGGGAGTCTTTCTAGCCAAGGGGGACGAAATATGGCATCCTGGTGGCAAAAAACCCGTACCACAACCAACAATCTCACAACATTGGCAGGCGGCGCAGTCACACTCCTCACCAACCGCCGACAGCCACAAAAGAGCGGCACCATCTATTGCGAAGAGCTACAGCAACCAGTCGAGATCAGCACGGATAGCTATGGAGTCCCTCATATCTATGCACACAACGAAGATGATCTCTATTTTGCGCAGGGCTATATCCATGCTCAAGAGCGGCTCTGGCAGATGGAGTTTAATCGACGCGTCAGTTCTGGTCGACTCTCAGAAATAGTGGGCAAGCAGACATTAGAAGTCGATCGTTTCGCACGGCGTCTGGGCTTGCATCGCGCAGCAGCCGCCGAGATCGAGACCATCCCCAAAGAAGATCTCCACATACTCGAATGCTACGCGCATGGCGTGAACAGGTTTATCCAACAAAATAGACAGAAGCTCCCCATTGAATTTAATCTGTTGCACATCCAGCCCGAGCCATGGAAACCGATCGATACCTTACAATGGGGGAAACTCCAGGCGTTGAGCCTGTCGAGCAACTGGGAGAATGAGTTGATCCGGGCCAGGATCGTCGATAAGCTGGGCGCTGAGCGAGCAGCGCAACTCGAAGCCGGTTACGAGGCCCAACTTCCCCTGATTATTCCACCTGGTGCCTCTTATCAGGGAACCAATCTCAAGATTCTAGAACAATACGAACAGATCAGGCTGATGAGCGGCTTTAGCGTGATGGGTGGTAGCAACAACTGGGTCGTCGATGGCACGATGACCGCGACAGGAGCTCCCATGCTCTGCAACGACCCACATATGGGGCAAGCATTGCCATCAATCTGGTTCGAATGCCATCTGATCGCCAACGATATCGATGTCATCGGCTCCAGCTTCCCAGGCGCACCAGGGATTATCATCGGGCACAACCAGCACATCTCCTGGGGAGTCACCAATGCGGTTTCCGACATCCAGGATCTGTACATCGAAAAATTCAATCCCGAACATCCAGGCCAATACGAGTTCGCCGGGCAGTGGGAAGAGGCACAAATTATTCGCGAGGAGATTGTGGTCAAAGATATGGATCAGCCTCTCATAGAAGAGGTACGCGTGACGCGCCACGGTCCGATTCTGACACATCTACCCACGATCCAGCAGGCACAACAGGCCGACGGCACAAACGCGAGTGCGGAGCTTCCTCTCGCGTTGCGCTGGACAGCTTTTGAGCCCGGCAAGCTGGTCTCAGCAGTGCGCCAGCTCAACCGCGCCACGAACTGGGAGGAGTTTCGAACGGCATTGCGCAATTGGAATGTCCCTCCGCAAAATTTTGTCTACGCCGATGTACAAGGCAATATTGGCTACATCATGGCCGGAGCCATCCCCATCCGTGCCAAAGGACAGGCGATCATCCCTGTTCCGGGCTGGACCGGCGAGTACGAATGGACCGGCACAATTCCCTTTGATGAACTCCCACAAACCTATAATCCGGAGCAGCATTTTATCGTCACCGCCAACAATCGCGTCGTTGATGATAATTATCCATACTACATCACCAACGAATGGGCCAATGGCTACCGCGCCAAACGCATCCAGGATCTCCTGACCAGCAAGGAAAAGCTCACGCTCGACGATATGGCTGCTATCCAACTCGACCAATACTCCCTACCAGCCGAAGAGATCGTTCCCCTGATGCTTAAGATCGAGACCAATACCGGCATCAAACGCGCAGCCAACGAAATTCTGCAAGGCTGGGATTATCAATTGAAGACGGATAGTATCGCCGCCAGCATCTACACAACCTTTGTGCACAAGCTGGAACGCATCGTCTTTGACGCCCCTCTCGGTCACGACAACCTTCTGCTCCACCACTATCTGGGACAAGGAGCCGGTGGCTTCAACTTGCCCAATGGCAACCTCAACCGCAACCTGCCCCTGCTGTTGCGCCTCATCCACCAGCAGGACGACCAATGGTTCGCCAACTCGATCCTGACAAATGGTCCCACCTCCTGGCAGATCGCCCTGGAACGCGCCTTCGATGCGACCATCGGCGAACTAACGGAGAAGCTCGGAGGCAATATCTTACGCTGGCAATATCGAGGCATACACACCATCACCTATCCCCATGCGCTCGGAGAAGTCAAAGCACTCGCCAACTTCTTCAATCGCGGACCATTCCCAATCGGAGGCAACAGCGACACCGCCAACGTCAGCCACGCCACCGTAGCTGATCCATACAACGTCGTCTCCGTCGCCTCGTATCGACAGATCATAGACACGCAGCAGTTCGACAACTCCCAGAGCATCCACTCACCCGGCCAATCAGGGCATCCGGCCAGCAAGCACTATGATGACTTCATCCAGCTCTGGCTCGACGGACTCTATCATAAGATGCTCTTCAGTCGCCCAGCCGTGGAGGCAGCCGAGGAGGATAAGTTACGCCTGTTTCCAAAAAATTTGTAAGCTGCATCTGCATAAATCTTTACAAATCTATGACGCTTTCTTGAGGATTCAAGAGTATACTTCTCTCATGTGAACAGCAAGAGTGAGTCACAGGCTCTGCTTCGCTCGACTTGGAGGCTTGTACATGCGAACAAGCCTCCATCTTTTTTATCTCTTTCCACCGACTTTTCCATATAAACCGCCACAACATCTACGCAATCCATTTCCCAGACCCACAGCATACACATTTGACACCACTCTTGAAGCTACGTCCTATATATTTGGGCATACTTCACTCAAGCAGAATAATACGCAAGAGCAAGGAAGCAGATTTATGCAGGAGATAAACACCCCAATAAATACCACGCAAGCCAGCATCTTAGAGCCTGATAGCCATGTGATGGGCAGGCGTTTGGTCGCATTATTTATCGATTCATGCATAGTAGCACTTACCATAGGTTGGAGCGCCAGAGCATTTGGAGTAGCATATGTAGAAACAGCATCCCCAATTCCAGGACTCCTATTTGGCAGTGGAGGCCCCCACTATCCCCTACCGAATGGAGTAGGTGGCACAATAACCTGGACAATCAATTTAAGCCTACCCATGCAACTCATAGTGGTATTCCTATACTTCTTTCTACAAGAAATGTTTTTTGGCGCAACTATAGGAAAGATGATTATGAAGTTGCGCGTGATCAGCCATTACAACTACACCAAATACAGCACGCTCATCATTCCAGGTGCACTATTCCGCAACCTTGCCCGCTTCATCGACGCCCTCGGCATGTACCTATTAGGGGGATTAGTCTGCGCTGGCTCGTCCAGACGCAGAAGATTAGGTGATATGTTCGCAGATACATTGGTTGTCGACAAAGCATCGGTACCATCCCTCACCATGTCTCGACAACGCGTCAGGTACGGAGTCCAGGTAATGCTCGGATTGTGTCTGATCATCGTCATCGGATGTCCGATCTTTACTTACTTCGGGCAACCACCTCTTTTTATCCAGAACAACATCAGCACACATGTACTCTATCCAGGCGAACACATCACACACTATACGCTGGGCGCAAAATCCTGGGGACACAATACACAAGGACAACAGATAGTCAGTTATCCAATTGATTTCCTCTCAATATATTCGTCCGCCAACAAAATACATGCGTGTAAAGGGGTCGTTACACTCATCTGGCAGTGGACGACACAGTCCTGGCTACCAGATTACGCAAATTCGCAGGTAGTCTGCCGTGATCAGTCTCCGTAAGAGAGCCGCTTTCACAAAAAATGATGAAGCAGAAAAGGTCGAGCGCAGCGAAGACCGTGTAGCGTCGCACGCTCGCGTGCGATGTCCCAGTTTCTCGTACGAGACAGCCCGATCTTGGCGAGCAACGCTCGCGTTGCCTGATCGTACGGCAAGTGGAACATCGCACGCGAGCGTGCGACGCCACTAACTCAGTCAAGACACAGAAGGACGTTGCGTGGCAAAGGAGGATGGCTCCTTGAACCAGGCACTCAGGCTCGCCGACGTAGCGGCGCGGCTCCGCCGTGCTGTCACTCGACGCACGAACACGTCCCATGCGCATCTGAAAGCAACGCAGACGAGACGATCCACGGTGGAAAGATCACGCAATGGAACCCTATGGGGAGCGTGGTCGGACGAGTCACAGACAGCACGGCGGAGCCGCGCCGCTACGTCGGTGAGCCTCTCACTCCATCGCCTTCCGGAGCTGTTTTGGGACACACATCACCGATACCGCATCGGCGTGATGACTTTTGACAGAGTACTACGGTGTCCTCGCTACGCTCGACACAGGTCACCGGTTGCATAAAAATACCTCTATTTCCTCTTGACAATTAAATAGCAGACAGCTATACTCCTTATAGCAAATAGTTATGGGGACGAATATGAATCTGGCAGAAAAGATTAAACATTTACGCGATGTTGAAGGTGAGCTACGGGGGTTTAATCGTCCGATGACACAAATGGAAGTGGTCAAGACGATGCAGCAGGAACTGGGAGAAAGTATCAGTCAGGCGTACCTGTCGCAGTTGGAGAAGTCGAAGAGAGTGCATCTTACGGCATCGAGTCGGGAACTGCTTTCGCGCTTCTTCAAGGTGCATCCGGGCTATCTGGTGAGTGATCCTGCCGACTATAGCACGGATTTGCTGACTGAGATGGGTCAGGATAGCGATCGCCTGGGAACCTGGCTGATGGCGAGTGCGGCTGAATGGCGGGGCGAACCTGTGCTACACGATCTCTTACAGTTGCTCTCAGAAGAAGAGGAGCCTCGACGTTATCTGGCGGTCTTCCGTACATTTATGGAGTTGTCGATTGAAGAGCTTGAAGCGATTGTCGATGCACTCGATATGCAAGAGGAGATAGTGGAAGACGAATAGGTCCTGCTGATTGTATTTTTACTTTTATGCAACGTTTATACTCTATAGCGCAGTGCATCGGAGTGAAATATTAGTAGAACAACGATCCAGACTGGAAGAGCCAATTTCTCGTTCGATGATGTCATCACTTTATGCATCAGCTACTCTCTCTAAAAAAAGAAGGAAGGAAATGACGCAGAGACAGTACAATGTCCGCAGTCAACGAAGCTACACTCATCACTGGCAGAAGCGCCATCCGCTTGTACAACGGCATCCAGTGCTCGTTCCATTCATCTTGATTGGTAGCTCGCTCGCATTCGCCATCGCCAGCTATTATGCTGACAGCCTATTTCCTATCTTCGCAGTTGTTGGAGCTTCACCTGTCATGCCATGTCTCTTATTGGCGTGCGTGTCAGGAACATGCGGGATACTCACCGGTATTGTCAACATCATTGAGCATGTTGAGCAGCGGAGAGCATTCGCACTCGTATCTCCAGAAATAAAGGAGCAGCGCTATGATCTTAACTGATCCGCTTTCTTTGCTGTTTATTGGCTGTTTTCTGCTGGGTTTCCTTTACCTGCTGGTGAGCTCGCTCTTTGGCGGTTTAGCCCATAGTCATGGGCTGATACACCATGTCCATGTAGGCCATGTCGGGACTGGTCATCATCAAGCGGGAGGAGAAAGCCAATTTTCGCTTCTCACTGTGATTAATCCCAGTAGTGTAGTACTCTTTCTAATCGGCTTTGGTTTCTTTGGATATGCTCTACATATAAGTACATCTTTTACTATACCATTTATCTTAGCATTGGCATGTGTAAGTGGCTTCGTTGTAGCAACACTTTTACTGGTAATGCTCTCGCGTATCTTTGGAGAGAGTGAAGCCGCAACGGTTCAGGACGTTTCGGACCGCACCGGCTTATTAGGGAAGGTTAGCATCACCATCCAGGAAAATGGTATGGGCGAGATGCTCTACGTTTCCCCCGGAGGGATGCGTAAGAGTGTACCGGCTCGTAGTGTAGATGGTCGCCGACTCGAACGGGATCAAGAGGTTGTAGTGGTAAACTATCAACACGGCGTGGCAGAAGTTGATACCTGGGATCACTTTGTAAACCAGGAAGACGCCGTCAGTATTCCCTCTCCTGACTCCGACGATCTCGCCACCTTACGCGCCTTGCTTGAAGGTTCTGAAAAAACTGATTCTGATTCTGAATATGTTATGCGCAATGATAGTCATAAGGAGCAGTAAATATGGATCCCTTATTAATTTCCATTGGTATTGGCATCGTCGCCTTTGTGCTCATAGTCACCATATTCGTACGTGTATATGGAAGCCTCCTACGTAAAGTAGGCCCGAACCAGGCATTGATTGTCTACGGTCAGGGCGGTACACAGGTGATCACTGGCGGAGCCAAACTTGTGATTCCTTTACTGAAACGAGCCCAGGAGTTCTCTCTGGAATTGATGTCTTTTGATGTAGCACCACGTCAGGCTCTCTACACAACCCAGGGCGTCGCGATGAACGTCGAAGCCGTCACCCAGATCAAAGTGCGCTCAGATAATGAGAGCATTCTGACAGCCGCCGAGCAGTTCCTGAGTAAGACACAAAATGATCGAGAAAATCTGATTCGTCTGGTCATGGAAGGTCATCTACGTGGTATCGTTGGTCAGCTGACCGTCGAAGATCTGGTTAAAGATCCCGAAAGCGTTGGCGGCAAGATGCTACGCACCGTCACTCCAGATATGCAGAAGATGGGACTGGAAGTAATCTCCTTCACGATTAAAGACGTCCGTGACGAAAACGATTATATCGTCAATATGGGTCGTCCACAGATTGCTCAGATTCGCAAGCAGGCTGATATCTCCGCCGCTCTGGCTCAAAGAGATACACAGATCCAGCAGGCTAACGCCTCTCGTGAGTCGGCGGTCGCCCGTGCGCTCGCCAATCAAGAGCAGGTGAAAGCAGAAACCGAATCACTGGCCTTGCAGGCTGAGTCACAACGTAACCTCTCGCTGAAAAAAGCTGAGTTCGAGGCCGAAATCAAGAAGCAGCAGGCAACCGCCGACAAAGCTTATGATATCCAATCGAACATCACACAGCAGCAGGTAATCCAGGAAGCCGTACGTGTTACCGAGGTAGAGAAGAACGCTCAGATCCGCGTGCAGCAGGCTGAAATCCAGCGCCGTGAGTTAGAGTTGCAGGCAACGATCCAGAAGAGTGCTGAGGCTGAGCGCAGACGCGTTGAGACAGTCGCAACTGCCGAACGTCAACGTTTAATCCTGGAAGCTCAAGGTCAAGCTGATGCGGCGAAAGCTCGCGGTATCGGTGATGCAGATGCCAACCGCGCCCGTGGTCTTGCCGAAGCCGAAATTATTCGCGCTCGTGGTCTCGCCGAAGCTGAAGTCATTCGCGCCAAAGGTGAAGCAGAAGCCGATGCAATGAAAGTGAAAGCTGCCGCCTTCCACGAATACAATCAGGCCGCTGTACTGGATAAGCTCCTGACAGGCATGCCGGAAATCGTCCGTGCGATTGCTGAGCCTCTGAGCAAAGTCGATAAGGTGACGATCGTCTCCACTGGCGGCGATGGTGCACATAACGGTGTCGGAGCGAGTCGCCTCACAGGTGACGTCATGAACATGGTCGCTCAGGTGCCAGCTCTCTTCGAACTACTTAGCGGAACCCGCATCGGCGACCTGATGGACAACATCCCCGCGCTACGCACCAAAGAAGAGGATAAAGTCCGAGATCAGAATGCACAAGCCAATGGTACCGGTGCCGTTGATGCTATCGTCAAATAAGTCGTAATACATAGCAGAGGGAGTAGATTCAGAGAGAAGCTACTCCCTCTAGCCAGACAGGAGGGATGCCATTGTCGGTAGCCCGCATATATGCAAAAATCAGACAATAACTACATACAATAACTACTGGAGATAGCTTATGAACTTGTTGGAACGTGTCCTCACCCTGCTACGAGCAAACCTCGACTCGGTAGCCGAAAAGTCCGCCGAGCCAGAGAAAGCTCTACGACAACTTCAGCTTGATATGCGTAATCAACTTGTTCAGGTAAAGACTGAGGTCGCCAAAGCTATCGCAGAAGGTCACGTGTTGCTGAAACGCATCCAGGCGAAACAGGCAGAGGCGGATATATGGCTGAAAAAGGCTGAGGCTGCCGTCCAACAAGGGAACGATACGCTGGCACGTCAGGCACTGATCCACTACAACTCGATCAACAAGATCGTCGGACGGTATCAGCAACAAAAAAAAGAGCAGGAACAGCTCGTCGGAACTCTGCGCCATGCGCTCCAAAAGTTGGATGAAAAGATCTCCGAGGCGGAAACAACGATTGAATTGCTGGCAACCCGCAAGCGCAATGCCCTGATCCAGCAACGCGTGTTCGAGGCTTTACAAAAGGTAGGACATAAAGATCTTGAGACCACAAAAGTCAAAGAGACCTTGCTGAATGATGAAGCACGAGCGCAAGCTCTGGCCAGTCTGGATCAAAGCAACGTAGACGACGAACTCGATCAATTGAGCAGCGAACAGGCTATCGAGCAGCAACTCACTAACATCAAAAGCAAGCAGCAAAGCGTAAAGCCATCCGTAGAAAATGAGGTGCGACAACCTAAGACAGGCCCACTGGTACCTCTATCCTCGGACAACTGGACCACCAATAAAAAGCGTGTCAGACCTCAATCCAAAGCCGTCAACCCCTCAACGGAAGTATCGACGGATAAAGATCTCGATCTCGAATACCTCAAAAAGCTGTTTGAAGCCTCACGACATTTAGATGCCTGAAAAAGATGCCCTTGTCATGATTGGTGGTGCTGCTACGAGCATGCGTTATGTATGTGCCGCCACAGATGGTTGGTTCAGTGAAACAAGATGGCGAACAGGACCATAATGGCGATGACGATGACTCCACCAATAATAAAAGAGTACATCTTATTGGGCTCTTCCTCTTCTTCTATGTGTACCACCGGCTCTGTCTTCTTACTCATCACGATCATTCCTCCTTCTACAAAATCAGCGTAAAGCTGCACTAATAGTGTCCTCAAGATTTGCCATCGTCTCCATACAATCGCCTGGGTCGGCCTCTCGCGTCGTAATCAAGATCTGGAAAGCTCTGACGTCGCCAGTAATCATGCGCATCAGGAGATGACGATCTCTACTGGTGATAATTGTATGCTCCAGTGGACCCCATCCTTCCTGGTCAAAGGCCGCCAGAAAAACACTTTTTTGCATATTGCTCAAGGCACGAGCTTGTTTAGAAATATCCATATCATCCATCGTCACCTGAGCAATCGACTGTCCATCGACGGTGACGATGGCGGCGGCGATGAAGCCCGGAATCGAATATCCCAACGTCTGCAAGGCGGAGACGAGGGTGGCATAATTACGCCGTGCCGCCTCCTGCGCCTGCTTGATACCGGCCGATAGCTGGACGTCTGACTGCGCAGGAGATACTTCTGCCGGCGCTGGCGCTGGGTTTCTGGGCACCTGAACATCAGGGATGGGGAGGTGCTGGCTGGCATAGATCGAGCTCAAGGAGTCAGAGGAGCCACTTCGGTCGATCGGTGGCAGATAAAACTCGGGAGAACCACTCATCTCGACCGGAACGCTACGCAAGATGGGAGTAGAGTTACTCATCTCGACTGGCGATGGAAGATAGGGATCAGATCCCCATTCAGCAGACGATGGATGTAATCTTCCGGCGTTCGATATCTGTCCGGTCGCCGACCGCTCGGGTGGACGAGGAGAGACATGTTCGTTTGTCACAAGCGGCTCGTATGTGGGCGTAGTGGGCAACGGCTCATATGTCGGAGTAGTGGGCATCCACTCACTAATATTCGTATCGATCTGTGGCGTGGTAGGGACAGGTGGAGTCCCACCCACCTGGAAATTCTGCGTCGTGCGCGGTATAGCTCGTTGCGAGGTCGTGGGCTGATCGGTCAACCAACCAGGCAGATCGGAGCGCTGATTCTGAGCATTGGCTCGCGCCTCGATGGTGGATGATTGAGCATTCATACTTTGCAACAATTTATGCAATTCATTGCCATCCAGAGCCAATGTAGAGGCAGCCGAGGTATCACTATCAAAAGAGCCCGGCGAGACTTGAGGAGGTGCATCAACACGAGGCAGGTGTCCGGTATTCTCCCACCACTCCTTATCAAAGCTGGAGGTGGCTGCATTGGGCTGCGCAGGCTTCTGCTCGCCCAGCTTACCTAACCATTCTGGAGATGCCATGGGCGCGGGCGTCGCAGACATGGGAGCTGGCGTCCCGGCCGGCGGTTCGTACTCGGTAAGGACCGCAAAAGGAGTATCATCGATCTCGTCAGAAAACGGGGATGAGAGAGAGGGACCGCCAACGGTCTCCATCTCGCCGCTGTAAGGCTGTTGGTCGGCATATTTGGTGCGATATTGCAATGCCTGAAAGATGAGACGCGAGAGCGGCTGCTGGACGTTCGCGGAGACTTGCTCGTTCCAAGCTTGCTGAGTCACAGTCCCATTTTTGTGCGCCGCCAGGGCAAAAAAGGCTTCATCTCCACGCAACACACCATACTCGGCCCAGATCAGATCACCATTCTGAAAGCGAAGCACTCCTCGCTCCTCCAGACCAGTATTGATCAACAACGTGATGCTTTTATGACTCATATTGATGATCTGGATCACATCCAGCAGATCAAAGGAGTCCAGGCTGGCCGAAAAGCCCGTTTGCTGCAACAGGCGACGAAGTTCTTCCTTGAGCAAGCGGATATCTAAGGGCATCTCAAAATAACTAACGGCACCACTCTCGAGAGCCTGCATACGTACCGAGGCCGAACCGGCATCTCCGAGCATGATCATACGTGTACTGGCACGATATGCACGCAACCATTGAAGCAGCTCAAAGCCATCAGTAACAGGAGTCTTCAAATCGCAAATGACTACATCATACTCTTCTGACCAAAGGATACGCACTGCATCCGCGCCACTCGTCACCCCCAGTACCACGTAGCCATCCTTGCGAAGAGAGTTGACTAAATTCTGGTTGAAGGTCTCTTCACCAGCGACCACAACAATGCGCCAGACATCAGACATTATTTATTACCACCTGAAACAGACTCGGCTATTCTAACCGTATCAAAGCAGACCAAAAATAGTGTATCGACAATAAGCGGTCACAGAAATTCGCTCTCCTGCGACGTAGATACATCGCCTTCTATACGCTTATAACCTGAGCGATGGTCTTACGCGGCAAGCCAGAGCAGTCACGTCCCTGTGCAATGCGCACCAGCCGAGATTCTATGATTACTCGGAGAGTGTATCACGACACTGTAGGGTTGGCAAGACAAATAGCAGCAGGTACCACGCAACTCAAGAACGCGATTTGTAGGCTATTCATCGCACGTGCTATACTCGACACAGCGAACGGTCTCCGAGCAGAAAAATCATCGTTCAAGGCATCCGTTCGCGTCAATGCTGGCACAGGCGCCACAAGAAAAGGAGTATAGCACATGACACAAATAAATAATCCACAAGATATATGGAAACAACATGCGGCACTGGCCGCAGCCGATCTCGTCACCGATGGCATGATCATCGGCCTGGGGACAGGCACTACAGCGAACTATCTGATTCAGACGCTGGGAGAACGGGTACACAATGGACTGCACATCGTGGGAGCCGTTCCCAGCTCGCAGGCCAGCGCCGAGCTGGCAGCCAGCGTCAACATTCCCATCACGTCCCTGGATATCTATCCCGAACTCGACCTCTATATCGATGGCGCAGACGAAATTGATCCACAGATGCGTCTGATCAAGGGAGCTGGCGGAGCACTTTTACGCGAAAAGATCGTCGCATCGGCCGCCAAGCGCTTCATCGTCATCGCAGATCCCACCAAAAAGGTCGAGCAGCTCGGACATCTCTTCCCCCTCCCCGTCGAAGTCGTGCCACTGGCAATTCATCCGATCACGCTGCGCCTGACAAAGCTAGGAGCTCTGGTCAAGCTACGTCAACGCAATGGAACCACCTTTATCACCGATAACCATAACGTGATCCTCGACTGCACTTTCCCCGATGGTATCAGCGATCCAGCCGAGCTTGACGCCAGCATCCACAGTATCGTCGGCGTGATCGAGACCGGACTCTTCATCAATCTCGCCAAACAGATCATCATTGGCGGACCCGAGGGAGTCGAGATCTATCCCCAATAGTATACAGTAGAGAAAGAGGTGTCATCAATGCGCATAGTTCGCACCGTGCAAGCGATGAGGCATGAACGCGCACAATGGACCAGTTCAGTTGGACTGGTCCCAACTATGGGCTATCTTCACGCGGGTCATCTCTCGCTCGTCGAGCAAGCGCGAGCCGAGAATGAACACGTCATCGTCAGCATCTTCGTCAACCCGACCCAATTTGGTCCTCACGAAGACCTCACAGCCTATCCCAGAGATATCGAGAGCGACCTCCAGATGCTCGAAGCGCTGCATGTAGATACAGTTTTTATCCCCTCGGCAGCAGAGATGTATCCAGCGAGCTTCGCAACCTATGTCACGCCGCAAGGACCTCTGGTCGAGATGGGCGAGGGAGCCGTGCGTCCCGGACATTTTCGTGGCGTCGCGACGGTCGTCCTCAAGTTATTTCAGATCACCCAGCCAGGCACAGCCTACTTTGGACAAAAAGATGCTCAACAGGTCGCAGTCATCGCCAGCATGATCGCAGATCTCAATGTGCCGATCGCCCTCCGTGTCCTACCGACCATCCGAGAAGCCGATGGACTCGCCATGAGTAGTCGCAATAGCTACCTCACACCGACCGAACGGGCGCACGCAACAGCTCTCTATCGAGCCCTTAAAGCCGGTCAGGAAGCCTTCACAAGTCAGCAGAAAACCTCCGCGCAAGAGGTCATCCAGGCGATACAAGCGGTCATTGCTCAGGTGCCAGAAGCGCAGGTGGACTATATCGACATCCGCAACCCTACCACCTTTGAATCCTATAGCATCCTGCAAGCTCCAGCCATCATACTGATAGCCGTACGCATCGGGAGCACACGCCTGATCGATAATTTTGCGCTCCAACCCGATGGCAGCTGGAATACTGGCACGCCAGCGAAGCATCCAGAGACATCTCATTAGCTTATCGCGTCCGTTGTAGACAAGCAAGCAGAAAGAACTACTAATGCGTACTAAAATGACAGTTCCAGCTATCAAAGCGCGAAAACAGGGTCCAAAGCTCACAATGGTTACGGCTTACGATACGCCGATGGCTCAGATCGTCGACAACGCCGGCATCGATATGATCCTCGTCGGCGACTCGTTAGCCACAGCCGTCCTGGGATATCCAGATACGCTCGCGGCAACCGTCGAGAGCATGATCCATCACAGCGCAGCCGTCGCACGCGCCCAGCCATCAGCACTCCTGGTCACCGACATGCCCTGGCTCAGCTATCACATCTCGCTCGAAGAGACTATACGCAACGCCGGCCGCCTGGTCCGCGAGGGACATGCCGAAGCCGTGAAATTAGAAGGCGGACGCAAGCGCTTACCGGTCATCGCGGCCCTCCTCGCAGCCGAGATTCCTGTCATGGGACATCTTGGACTCACCCCACAATCGATCCATGCCATGGGCGGCTATCGCGTCCAGGGAAAAGAGCTTGAGGCTGCTCAGGAGCTCATCGACGACGGCAAAGCCCTGGCCGAAGCAGGTGTGTTCGCGCTGGTCCTGGAAGGCATCCCAGACGTACTCGCCGAAATCGTCACGCAGGCTATCGACATACCCACCATCGGCATCGGCGCTGGACCCTCCTGCGACGGACAGGTGCTGGTCTTCCATGACGTCCTGGGCTTTAGCTCGGATCATCATCTGCCAAAATTTGTGCGCCAATATGCTCAACTGGCTCAACTGGCAACCGAGGCTCTCCAGCACTATAGCGCCGACGTCCAGTCCGGCACCTTCCCCGCCGATGGCGAGACGTATCACACAAATAGCGATGTGGCGAAAAAATTACGCGAACTGTATTAAAATCCAATGGGATGATAACGATGTCCCTGTGACTCGTACAAGCCTGCTGGATCTCGCAGCACCGCGCTGGCCTGCCTGATCGTACGTGGAGTGGGACATCGTACGCAAGCGTCCGACGCTACGATGTCTTCGCTTCGCTCGACACTCATGCAACCTGATCCTCCACGAAGCCTATCCGATAAAAAATGAATCACCCTCACGACAGCCGATATGAGTGGATGGCAGAAAAAGCCCTTGACTTTCAGGATATCTTCTGGTAGTATTATTACTAACAACGTTAGATTTACTAATGGAGATAGATAAATGGGTATCAAAGAGAGGCGCGAGCGCGAAAAGCAAATTACCAGAGAGAGTATTCTGACTGCGGCACATCGGATTGCGCGGCAAGATGGATGGTCTGCGCTCACAATCCGCAAAGTGGCCGATGCCATCGAGTATAGTACACCGATGATCTACGAGTACTTTGCTAATAAGGACGAGATTCTCCTGGAATTAATGCGTGAGGGCTATCGGCAACTCATCGCCAGTACGCAACAGGCTCGATTCTCGACAGAGGATCGTCGAGAACGTCTCTTCAAAATCGTTGATGCATACTGGGATTTTGCTCAGAACAACCCGGAACTCTATCAAATCATGAATGGGCTGGGAGGCGTCCCACTTGATATTCAGGAAACAGCGCGTGTAGGACGCGAGGCTGGCATGGTCTCACTGGCAGCATTAGAGGATTGGGCACAGGAGCAGGGGATCGTTCTGGAAGATGCTTTTGGCTCAGTTGAAATGGCCTGGAGCCTGATGCATGGCCTGGTGAGCCTGACGATGGTTGAGCGTATTGAAGGAGGAGAGCCAAAAGCCAGGCGGTTACTGCACCAGGGCATTGAGGCACTGCTGATCTGGGGAACGATGCAGCAACACACTGAATGAGTGGTTTCTCGCCCTCTTCAGACTCCTCTCATGTTCCCCTTCTACGAAGAGCGCCATTGAGAATAGCCAGCAAGGAGCCAAAAAGCAGACAGGAAGAAATTTCATTATTTTTTTGCTCTTTATCTACTGCCATTAGATTTTATACCATCGTTAGATTATCTTCTGGACAAAAAAGAAAGGATAGATTATCATGTTTCCAAAATCACTTGATCCCCTCTACATTGCGCGTTCACTTACGATAGGGGCCACGGCCACTGCCGTCTTCGGCACCATGTGGGTTGCCCAGGGGATCAATGCGCTACAAGCTTCAGCACAGGTGACGCTCTTGCTTGCCGGAGCCCTGGCACTCCTCACACTGAGCATGATCATTGCATGTCTGCGTCTCTTCATAACGGCACGCCAATTCCCTCCCGTCGGTGACCAACGGGCGATGAAGCAGGCAGGCCAGTACATCACCATTGTGAGCATCATCCAGCTCGTCGCCAGTGTCGTTGGGCCGATACTTCTCACACTGTGGGGGTACGCATCCCTCGCATTACCAGCAATTATCGTGTCCGTTGGTCTCTTCATGCTCGCCCTCGCGCCTCTCCTACGACTCCCACATTACTCTCTCGTAGGAGGTCTCCTCACGGTTCTCCCCATTGTCAGCGTCTTGTTCATGCCAGAAACAGGAGATACGCTGCCAGGCTGGGCAGTCACCAATGGGATCGTCTGTGGGCTTATCAATCTGGGTTCAGGATGGACAAATATAGTGCTCACCAGACGTCTGCGTCGTGGTCAAAGCAGGCAATCTCAAGCAATCACCGTCCAGCGTTCTTCTAGCCGCCTGCTTCGTGGATAAGCTGGTGTGAAAACGGATGCGCGTGATACTTCGAAAATAATAAATTGCTATATGTCATGTTCACCTGGAGCGTGGACATTAGAGAGAAAGGAACCTTCCATGGAAAATAAAGATCAGGAATTGCACGTCATTTTCGGAACTGGTCCGGTGGGGATCACGCTGGCTGAGCAGTTGAGGGACTCAGGCAAGCGGGTACGTCTAGTGAATCGCAGCGGCAAGGGGCATGCTCCGGCAGGGACTGAACTGGTGGCTGGCGATGGGTTACAGTCGGAGGTCGTTCGTACCCTCTGTCAGGGAGCAACTAACGTCTACCATTGTGCTAACGTTGCCTATGACCAGCAAGTGACTGTTATTCCTCGCTTACAAGAGAGCATGATAGAAGGAATTGCGCCGACTGGAGCCAAGTTGATTGTGACGGATACGCTCTATATGTATGGACAGACCCATGGGCAGGTCATGACAGAGAGTAGTCCATATGCCGCCACCACACGCAAGGGGCAGATGCGAGCACGGGTTGCAGAGACTTATCTCAAAGCCCATCGCGAGGGCAAAGTGCGTGTTGCCCTTGGTCGATCGGCTGATTTCTTTGGTCCACGTGTCCTCAATTCGTCGTTCGGAGATCGCGTCTTTCCCGCTACACTGGCAGGCAAATCGATCCAACTCTTAGGTAATATTGATCTCCCTCACAGCTATAGCTACATGGGAGATGTGGCGAGCACACTAGCACTGCTGGGAGCACGCGAGGAAGCGCTGGGAAAGGTCTGGCATGTGCCTGTGGTAACTCCGGTAATCAGTCAGCGCGAGATGGCTCAACAGGTCGGCAAGGCACTTGGCAAGCCGATCCACATTCAAGCTCTCCCTAAACTAGCCATTCAGGCTGTTGGCCTGTTTAATCCAGTCATGCATGAGATGGTTGAAATGTTTTACCAATATACTGAGCCACAAATTGTTGATGCCAGCGCCATTGAGCAAGCGTTTGGTCTGTATGCCACACCTCTAGAGGATGCCATTCATGCCACCATCCAATGGTATCAGCAGCAGCAGGTCAACACAG
Source organism: Dictyobacter sp. Z7_2 (assembly GCF_057551105.1). NCBI lineage: Bacteria > Bacillati > Chloroflexota > Ktedonobacteria > Ktedonobacterales > Dictyobacteraceae > Dictyobacter > Dictyobacter sp. Z7_2. The sequence goes on along the minus strand of NZ_BAAJPE010000002.1, from coordinate 3,617,753 downwards.
CGAGCGTGAGCGTTTGAACACGAGTCACCCCTAATCAATAACGAATGTTGTCAATTTTTGTTCAGCAGAAAAAGAGAAAAATAATGGATCTTCGTTTACAGAATAAGGTTGCAGTTGTCACAGGAGCAAGTAAAGGAATAGGGCTAGCTATTGTTGAGGCTCTGGCTCAGGAAGGTGTGCGCGTGGTAGCGGCAAGTCGTGGATCGAGTAATGAACTGACCAATGTGGTAGAGCGCTTTTCAGTGCTCCCTGTTGCGGTAGACCTCAGTACGCCTGATGGTCCAACACAACTCATAGAGAGTGCAGTCAGTAGATTTGGGAGAGTTGATATCCTGATCAATAATGTTGGTGGGACTCCTATGCACGCTGGTGGTTTCCTCTCTATCAGCGATGGCGATTGGTATCAGACCTTTGATATGAATGTCATGAGTACTGTGCGAGCGTCGAGAGCTGTGTTGCCGCATATGATTGAACATGGGGGCGGGGTCATTATCAATATCTCCTCTGTGAATGCGCATTTGCCAGTTGCACAAATCACAAACTATTGTGCAGCGAAGGCCGCTGCCAGCAATTTGTCAAAAGCTTTAGCGGAAGAGTTCGGCCCCAAAGGTGTGCGCGTCAATACTGTATCTCCAGGAGCTGTTCTTACTCCACAATGGGACAGCGATGGAGGAAATGCCGATATAATGGGAAAGGCATTCGGGGCAGATCGAGAGACAGTCTTAAGCCAGTTACCAAAGTTGAGCAATATGACCATCGACCGCATGATTCAGCCCGATGAGATAGCGGCTCTCGTCGTATTTCTGGCATCAGATCATGCAGCCGCAATACTTGGTGCCGACTATATCATAGATGGTGGCACACTCAAAGCAGTACTTTAGAGAGAAAGAGACGACCAGAGGTAGCTTCCATACCTGATCAATTCATCTGACAAAAATGTATCCTATTGATCAAGGTCTGGGAGTTACTCAGTGGTCACCAACTTCACACCTTCGTATGAAGCGGCAAAAAGAATCCATAGTCCTCACTAAAATTTTTAAATACCTCAAGGAATAAATGTTGTACCTTTACAACAGTATCAATATCTTTCCCTATTTTTGTATACACAATTAATTCTTCATTCTCCTGATCAAAGACAAATCTATCTACCTCAAAAGCCCCTTCAATATCAATAATAAATGCCATCACAATTATTACATCCATTGGAGAGGAGACTCTGGTCCTGTAGCAAGAGGGAAAGAAAAAGTTTTTCCAACAATAGTCAGATGCATTGTATTCTTATCAAAAGTATATGTATAAGGCGGCTCAACAAACTGAGACCATAACAGTTTTCCCGCAAGGTCCCAAACTGCAATTTTCATCTCTGCGCTCATCATAATATATTGCAGATGCCTTTCCCAGGAGAGAAAACCAACATCTGCTTTTACTTCAGATCGTTTCACAGGGGGATCTAATTGGTACGCAAGAACACTCTCTCCGGCTCCAATGTAGACTGTACTAGTTTCAGGAACAAAAATCATAGCAGGTATAAACGCTGGCTCAGATGGAGCATATCCTAAAGCAAGAACTAATACATATTTCCCAACTGCTCCAGCACGCTGCACAGCAAGAAAACAGATACTACTATCAACAGGATCTTTTTCTCTTATGTCCAAATTAATCTCATCAATAAGCTCAGCAAAGGGAAGATACAAATCACGATACATGGTTGGGAGGTCGCCAGAAAAAAGGTGAAAATTGTATCGGCCTATATGGCATATAAACATTTCACTGCTCCAAAATTATAACTGCAACTCCATTGAAAATCCTATCACGACTCCTCTTGGGCCTCAGAAGGATGAGAGAGCTTATCAAACTTCACTTCCTTTTGCATCCCGACAACCATTCTCTCGTGCAAGAGGGACAGGATCAATATAGTAAAACATCTTCCCACTTGCAAGTTCTTCAGAACATAGATGTTGGGCATCTCTCTTTGAGAGATATTTTTGTTCCGAGAGTTGTATCGGAGCAACTTCAGGGGCAAGCTTTGGAGCAATTTCAAATGATGCCCACGGCCCAAAGTTACCACTTGAGTCTTCCCATAATATTTGAGCGGATGTAGGGAGACAGAGCTCATACACATCTTTGGTCAAGGAAAGAATATGCAATAACCACTTGCGAGCTTCTTCCAATGAGAGGAGTGCAAAGTCAGCACCAGGCATATTAAAGGAAAACGTAAAAAGAGAGGTGCCTTTGTTCCAACTTGAGACCAGCTCAAGAGTCCTTGAATCATCACCCTCCCCAAACCAGAAAACGGCTAATAGGCCTTCTTTCCTCTCAGCATATATTTCATCCCATAACGCTGTAAAGTTGTTATTGACCGTGTCCCATCCTCCTGATGAAAGATAATATCCCCACCCCTCCGGAGATTGTGGAGATGCAAATTGAAAACTATAAGCCCACAAACGTTCAAACAGTAATGGCCACCAATAGGCCGGTCCTCTTTCTGTTTTGAGGGAAAAATCGCATTGCAACGTTCTAGCCATAATAACGTTTTCCTCTTTCTGTTTCAAGTAAGGCCAACATATGGAAGAATAATTGGGCTAACTCATTTACCTGAACAGCTTTTTTGGGAGGTGGTTAAGAGTGTCGTACTTAAATTGAGCTCGTTTCCAACATTATTCTACATTTTGTTTGGATTGTATGCTACTTATGGCATTTTGTGCATATTCTCTCACAGAGCTGCGAGGATGATTGGTATAAGGTTTTATAATTGGAATATAGCTTTCTTTTTTTGAAAAAGCCAAAAACACTAACGCTTCTAACAAGTCATCGATACTCAATTGATCTAAATGAGCGATAAGATGATCCCAGGGTATAAATGGACTAACACCTCGATAACGAATTGCTTGCGAAATGGCGTTAAAGAAAGATTCGCGAGCAGATGGACGCGTCGTGACGACTGCATAGTCGACAAGAAGTGCCACAATCTCAACAAGATCATCCATGGAGAGCGAATGATCATATTCAAAGAAAATGCCAAGAGATATTAACGCACTATCCAGGTCATCATCATCCAGGTGATGTGACGTGTATTCCTGGCAGAAGTGTTGTACATGTGTGATAATGTTCATTGCAACCTCCTCTCATCGTACCAAAAAGATTTCCTCTGTGCCTAGAGCAGTCCAGGATGATAAGCGTCCCTCCTCTCCCACCCTAAAGACCTTTTCTCTTGAATACCCCCTATAGCCATTACTGCATCATCCCTCACAATCTTGTTGGGATGATGTATGTATTTTTCTAATATTGGAATGTAGTTATCCTTTTTAGAAAAGGATAGAAAATAGAAAGCCGACAGTAAGTTATCAATACTCAATTGATCTAAATGAGCCACTAAATCATCCCAATTGACAAATTCGCTCACCTGATTATAGAGGATTGCATCAAAAATAGCTTCAAATAAAGACTCCCTCGCTGATACACTATCCGTTGCAAGAGCATATTCAGTAAGCAGAGAGACCGCAGTGACAAGATCGGCGGTTGAAAGCGAATGATCTACTTCAAAGCGATAGGAGATATTCGCTAATTCTGAGTCAAGTTCATTTTCATCCATGGGTTTTGCAATGTATGCTTGATAGATATTCATGATATCTGTGACCATACTCATCTTATCCCTTCCTCTCAACGCGAAAAAGAGAGATCTCACACTCCTAGATTAGCTCTTGTCTGCACATTAAAAACGTCATTTCCATTATAAAACTGAAGAGAATCGTATCTCTTCAGTTTTATACATCAAATAGACAACTTGTCCATTTAAAGTGAGATAAGCACGCTGGTTCTGATCCTTTTCCCACGAGGGTTCCATGCTTCAATAAAAGATGGAAGCTCATTCTGTGGCACAGCCTGCTCTATAATTGCATCCGCTAAGCGCCTGTCTTCAATAATAGCGATCGTCGTTGTGGGTAACAATGGAATATGAGCCACCCTCACGTCATCAATGGTACAACTTTTTTGGCCTCCCAGTACATGTGTAGGTATTCGTCCTCCTCTTACTGGATCAGCGGGAAGTCCCTCGTTACGCCGGATTGTATTCACAGAATGGGGATCAACAGCCTCCTGTATAGCATCATCTCCTTCAAAAACAAGCACAGAATTCGTTCCCACTGAACAGATCTCCATACCTATTGATATACACTGCCAGGTCGTGCAAAATAGACCAACGTGCTGCGGATCATCAATCACAGCAACGGCAGTATCAACAAGGATTTGAGGCGTTGGAGGTCGCTCATCAGCAGAAGAAGATCCCAGCGCGTATAGGACTCGGGACGCAAATTTCAAGGCAATGCTTCGTTCCTCCTGGTGCTCTCTCAGATGCCTGCCAATGCTTGCGTTGGCGAGAATACCACAGCCGCCAATACTGAGAGCGATCCATGCTCTGCCAGATCGGGTTTCCAAAACAATCTTTTCCACGAGTTCAAGTGGTTTAGGTAATTCTACTATGATTTTTCCTCGATCAGATCTATGCTATCCATAGCTTCAATTTTATTCTGACGGAATGGCAGTAAGACTATTTCTTTCACTACATCAACAAATCTTATGGAAATGCTCCTCTTACACAAACATATACATATATTTGATTCCTACATTATCATAGCAAAATATGCATCTGACGTGTAATATATTCTTGATCTTTTTCCATACTTTTACTATGCGTGAGTTTGCTCATGAATACAAGGGGTAGAGCCCTTCTGAGTAGTATACGCAATTTTATCTTATTTCCTTGTTAGAAATTCGAGCACTTCTTACTTCTTGTGTTCAATAGTTATGTGAAGAAAAAAAGACTCCCACCAGCAATGTCATATCATATGTTCATCATAAGATGCTTTACTCAAGAAAACGAAAAACTTCTTTTCCTCCTACATAAATAGGCATAGGGTCAGGGATGAATATATATTCTCCATCTACTTGTGCAAATTCTTTCCAGGTTAACTTTTTTTCAAAGAATTTTAGTGTATCTAAATGGTCTTCATATATTGTTGAACTTACTTGTAAAAGTGGTTGAGAAATAAACTCTTCATCCCAATACATATGAATTGAGCAAGGCATACACAATTCATACAGGGAAATTCCTGCTTTGAGAAAAAAGTAGAAACGATCTTTACCATTTTTATCCCAAAAATGCGTATCATCGAGAGTTATACAGATTTCCCAATGATCATGAACATGTTCCTTCACAGAAACCTCACAATCAAAGGAGAAAGAGGTAACAGGAGATGTATACCAAAATGAAACAAGTGGAGTATCACTCGTGGAATAGAGTAAATTCCAAAGTTTTTGAAAGGAGCCTTCCTCCTCTTTCTCAAAAAAATAATTGCCTGCTTTTCTTTCTTTTTTTGGATTATAAAATTGAAAGGAGGCTTGATGCATTCCTTCAAAAACAAGTGTCCACCAGTATGCTTGTTGGACTAGATGTCGTTCTTTTTCAATCGTCATGCATAAGTAATGCGACATACATAAACTCCTAAGTCTTTTTTGATTGATGTTTACCTATACTATATAGATAAACAGAATTTGATCCTCAAAAGTAAGCCACCAAACTTATGATAATTTCTATATAAAGTACTGACTTACGAAACGCTGTAGGTTTAATTAAATTACCAAGCCTCTACTAGAGACGCGTAAATAAATCACCTTGAGCATTTTTATATAGCTGTTTCTATAACGAAAAATCATAAGTTGGTGTTTTTTTCACATAAGGCGATTTTACAAGGTAGTATTCCAACTCAACACTCTAAATATCTACTGAAGCCCTTCATTATTCTCCTGATGTTTCAGTACTGAATTGAATTACTATAATGTTATTGCTTTGTAAAAAGCGATTTAGAGAAGCACTAAATTGGCTAGTATCACCATCATAAGCTAAGTATACTTGCCTGCCATTGGCACCTTCGACAAACTTAGTAAGTTGTCTAATTCCTCTACCACCCAGTGAAAGTTTACTGGGAACTGATCCATCTGGATTTGCACCAGTTACTTCAATAATGGCATTAGGTATCTCAATATCAGGCTGGCTTTCCGGAGGGCGTGCCCGTATTTCCGGAACAGACGAGTCGACTCAAGGCATGGATTGGGGGGCGGTCTGGCGGCCTCCCGAAGCCGTTGGGAGCGTCGTGCTCAGGTTGAGCGTGTTTCCAACATCGTCATACGTTTTGGTCTGACTCCAGATGATCGTCCCGCTCACAGTCGCGCTATTGCTCACCGGACGCTGAATCCCATCGTAGCTGTCCACGGTCGAAAAGACCGGTGTGGGTTGAGCGATCAGCGCCGCTGCTCCTCCCATGGATAATCCAGCGATCTGTCCGGCATTGGTATAGCTGGCCTGTCCCACCAGAAAATTGACGGAACCGGTGCTCGTTGGAGTCCCAAAGTAGGAGGCGCGATAATACCCGTTGGTATCATACTGAGCCGTCAACGCTTCGCCATCGGGATAGATCAAGGTGGTAGGCTGTCCCATGTCGTTGTAGGATAGCTCGACCGACTGTGTCGTAGTGGTCCTATCTGCAATCACCAAGAGACCACGTTGATCGGTCTCTCCTCATTGATCATAGCTACTACACTCCCAGTCGCTGTCTGCTGCTGAGCCAAAGGTTGTCGCAGTGGCCTTCCCCACGGAATCGAGGGTGGGTGAGTTGTAGATAACATATCTATGATTGACGCTTTTTTGCAATATCCTCATTAAAATAAAATGGACCATAAAGGACCCCATCAACTACATCCAAAAATTGTAATGCTTCCTGTGTGCCTCCCCATACGCGAAACGGCCCCATCATCTTCGACACCAACTGGAGCTGTTTTTGACAAACCTCACATGGCATCTCGCCCAATCGATGATACACATACATCTCATTGATATTTCCTTGTTGACCTGGAAACTTGATCCCCTTTGCAATCAGATTCTTCGCCTCAACGAGACACCTGCCTTCGGCACATGTTACAAGTCCAAAATCGCTATCAAAAATGGGTGATGTCGTGTTTCTTACAATTGGATGATTGGGGTCACTTGTATTCAATAAAACTGTTGCGATTGGCCCTTCATTACTGGCTTTTTCACTCATGTCTACCACCACCTTTGTCTATCTCATCAAGGACAGAAACTTTATTCTTTAAACATTCAAAGGACGCTTGCCCTATCAGCTAGTGAAACGTTTTTATCTACGCGGAAGGTTTTTTTTGTATTTTCCATAACTTCACGGTATTATCCATTTTCTCAAAGACTCCTGTTTTCGACGCTGGATATTCATACCGCCCGACACCAGTTGTCATAATCAACTTGCCATTTGGTGACCAGTCAATCGTGCCAATCACAGTGCTGTAAGAAGCAATCTCCGTCGGGTGCGCAGTAAATACAAGTGTTGGAGTGGGATCTTGATTTTCTGCATCCCAGATCCACACAGTGCCATCAGCATGCGCAAGCGCAAAATACATTCCATCAGGAGAATATACAATGTCCGCGATGCCCGCAAGAGTTCTTGGCATTTCAAAAGATCTTACCAGATCTAAGGAAAAAGCATCAAAAATCCGAACCATACACTCCCTGTCTGAAGCTACCGCCAAATATTGCCAATCAGGCGAATAGCAAAGCTCTTTCACAAGAGAACTTTGTGGTAACATCTCAGGTGCAACTGTACCGCTCCATCGTATACTGTACTGTATCTCTCCTTTGTTCAAGATTTCTTCTATATCATAGAATTGTACCGCCCCATTCCTTGTAAACCATTCAACGGCGAGACGTTGTCCATCAGGCGCAAAAGAAACATATGATATCTTCGGCCTAAATCCTGTTTGGGTACTATTTGGAGGGGGTTCAGATGTACAGAGAAGAGAGAATGTTGTCACATCCCAAAGCGTCAGTACGCCAACAATATCTATCACCACAAGATGTCTCGTATCAGGAGTAAATATGACTGCCAGAGCACTACTGTCGTGAGACAGATCAGTGATCCATGTCCCCTCAGATATCCATAAACGGACTTTTCTTCCAAAGATTCTATGCTCGTAAATAGAGACAATCAGACGTCCATCTTGAGAAGCTGTGACATATACGGTCTTCGTTTCAATCACGCAGTGAGAAACGTAACGGTGTTGATGATCTCTTTTCCAAACATGAATGGCACCAAAATCATTGGAGACGATCAGGCGACCATCCTGAAAAAAATGGGCACGAAGCACTGAGTTATCGTGACCCTGCAAGGTCTGATAGAGGCGCACAACTATTTTGTCGGGAATGCCCTCAAAGATTTATCATTCATGCATTTTGGCTTCCGATCAATCAACATAGTGGACACCTCTGCTTTACTTTCCCCTATGGGATCATTTCTCACGAGAAACAGTATAGTGCTTTCTGGAGTCCCAACGTAGGTGAAGCAATAATAAAAGAGAAAGAAATCTTCCTTCTTGAGGAAAAGGCTGTTCTTTCTCCCTTTTGCGCCTATTCGGATTTAATCTGATGATCGTTCAATAAAAATATTCTTTAAAGGATAGAGTCGCCTAAAATGCAAGCCAGATATCTCTCCATCTTCGAGAAACACGTTCCGAATTTTGCGGACAAAAGGAGAGGCAAGAGTAAGCCACTCAGTAAATGTACCGACACCTCGATGAAGAGCGGCACCGCCGTCACCTCCACGTATCGTCACAGTAGGTTCACCACATAGTTCCCAATGATATGGATTCATTGCAATAGATAATCCAAACGCATTTGGCCGAAGATGTTCTTTCCACTCAAATTCATCATCTTCTTCAGGATCAGGAATTGTTTCAGAGGGTGTTTCATTCCCCCACCGGAACAGGGTTCGTGCTCCAGCAGAACAAGCATATTCCCACTCATCAGAATGAGGGAGACGAAAACCTTCAGTTGTTACTATCCTACGAACATCATCAAACCGAATGGATCGATGATATTTTATTCTTCCATCAGGTAGCACCTCAGGGGTCATAGGATTCGTTAAGCTAACTTGCAATAAAAAGGGGTCAAGTGTCACTTCTCTCAGAGGTGACATCACCATGTCCAAATAAGCTTCAAGTGTACAGGAAAGCCATCCTTCTTTCACCGTGAGTTGCCAACTCTCTAATTGTTCAGCCGTCGGGCGAAAAGGATGTGTGCGATCATAGCCAAGTGTCACCTTTCCTCCAGGCAGAAATGCAAAGAGGATTGATTCCTGATCCTGTACAGGCGATCTCCACTCAAAAGAGGCAACCCAATGACTTTTGCTCCCTTGTACATGTTTTTCAACCTTAAGATAGCGAAATGACGAAGGGAGATATTGAAGGAGAGCTAATGCGACTTGTTCACATTCCTGTGGTAAATATGTATCCCATTGATCAAGGGATGGGAGTTGCTCAGTTGATGCCAATTGTATGCCTCTCTATACCACTAAAAAGCCCTTTTTATCAACGTCAAAGACGACACCAATCAGTTTAAAACTTTTGGAGGTCATTTTTTGGTCCGATCTCCGTGTCACCAGATCATCAAGGCTACTAGCCCCTTATTGGATACACTTCCATCATATAAATATATTGACCTCCTTTACAGTTTTTTTGGCTAGACGTCAACAAATGAAATATATTCCCAGTTGTTTCCTAACCACAAAGGAAAAGGATCAACGAGAAATAGCGTATGATCATGCAGAGATGCAACCACTCTCCATTGTAAATAGTGTTCTCTAAATGTAAAATCTTGAGGAGATATTTCATGTGTAGTCGTTGAGATCAGAGAAATCAAACTCAATTGTCTTGGATAGGATAATATATCTTCATCCCAATACATGCGTACAGTGTCTGGCTTACATATATCATATACAGCCAAACAGCTTTCCACAAAAACGTTGACCTGACGTTTCATGTTCGTCTGATTATTATAGTCCAAACGACTGTTTTCAATGGTTATATCAAGTTTCCAAGCATGCTCCATTGAAACAAGCGTCACATTAAGACAAAAATCTTCACCAGGTATCCAGAAAGAGAGAATAACACTATCTTTTTGATCGTAAATAGTGGTCCAGACATCTCGAAAAGAGCAAGCAATTTCATCACTTTCACGGCCAGAAAAATACACGCCATTTCCACTCTCTTCATGAGGAGAAGTAAATGTCAATGAGGCACGATACATAGCTTCAAAGATAAGTGGCCACCAGTATTGTTCCTCTTTCTTCGCATCAAGACAAAATGTTGCATACAAATAATCGCTCATAACACCCTCATTTCTCATATAAAACTTGCAGTATATAAATGTAAATACTGCAAGTTTTATATCTCCACAATATACTTAATATATAAATTTTTACTTTTTATATATTAAGGTATTTCAAATATCTACTTACCACCAGCGAATCTTAATTTGGCATCTCAGGCTACTTCAGAATGCAGAGATGTTTTTTATCACTGCATTCTAACTTATCTTATAACTTGTGTCTCAAAAATTGAGGGTGAAATGTCACATTGATGATAAAGCATATTATAATTATGTTTTCAAGCTCGTTACTCAACTTTATGGTGAAGAGAACTTTACAAGAGAGAACGGGACAACTTGTATATTCCACTTGTTTAGTATTTTCCAAGTGTCTGCTGTGATATTACTAGTATCTCCATCATAGAGTAAATACACAGTTCTGCCATTTGCCCCTTTCGCAAAATTTGTAAGCTGATTAATTCCTCTAGCATTAGACAGAAGTTTATCAGGAGCCTGCCCATAACCACTATCTCCGGTAACTTCGATGATAGCATTTTTAGTAATAATATCTGGTCTCGAACCATTGAAGGACGGCATGGCTTTTTGGTCAGTTATTACATTACCACCATGATCCGGAACCAATTGATCAAGATGGTCGGCCACATACTGCTCTCTAGGATTGGGATCACAATCATTATGGACAACCCATTGACCAACGCCAACAATAAATGTATGATCCTGTGTGACCTCCAAATTATACATCGTCTGAGCACCGGACACATTCTTCCATCCGGTTATTACCCCTATACGATTTCCTGCTTCTACCACATGCATGCCACGCTTCAACTGAGCAACAGGAACAAAACCTTTCTCTACCGTGAGAAACGGATGCTTCATATTTGTGTGGAGGGTCTCGCTAGTCTGATGAGCAGGTTTCTCTTTCGTTGCTGAAGCATTCGTGGTAAGGGTCAGGTCAACAAGATCATCATCATGATTAATCCACACATGACGAATCACTTCTAATTCTGTCTGCTTTGCTTTTGGATTATATGAGACAACCTTTTCACCTGTCTTCAATGAACCAATTGCTTGCTTCCCATTTTCTGTCGCTACTGGAGTGGAGGCCATAAAACTGCAAGTGAAACTTCCCTCATCCTTTTCCGATTCAGCCTCTACAGCCTCTTCCGATTCAGCCTCTACAGAGTTTTGACTCTCCTCCACTTCCCAGGCTACTACTCCAGAATCTAAACTGATCGTTTCTGGTTGAAAATAATTGAATCCCAATAAGAGAGTCCACAGAGCTAGCTGGCAAGCCAATTCACAGGGCGCTGGACCCGAGGAGGCAGATGGAGCATTTGCAGGATACCCACTCGAACCAGTTGTTGTCCCACCACTACAGCCAAGCTCAAAAATGCAACTACCACCATTGCCTCCGCCGCCACCACTGCCTCCACCTGATCCAGGATTTCCCGTGCCAACTGGCGGTGTCGGCGTTGGATGTGGCGGTGCTGGTGGCTTCCCGCCACATCCCCCGGCAAACATCGGGCAGGCAGCGTGTCCTGTGGGATCTGTATTGGTCTCCGGATTTCCTTTGACATAGGCATAGGGATCATTGCCGGTCGCATTCGTGACGACAGTGTCCGCGCTGAGAAAACGTCCGCTGATGGGATCATAATAACGCGCCCCATAGTACATCAATCCGGTCTGGCTATCGAAGCGCTGTCCGGTAAAACCATAGACGGTGGGCATCGTTCCGTTGCTGTAGCGAACCGTCCCATAGGGCGTGTAGAGCTGAACGGCTTCCGTTGAGCCATCGGCAGACAGGGTCAGGCTCACACTTCCCAACAGGTCGGGGAGCTGATAGGAAAGCACGCCATCTTTGCGGATCGCCACGGTTTGACCACAAGCGGTGTAGTACTTGGTGGTTGAGGTTTGACTGCCATTGATGGTCACATCGGTAAAGCCATCAAAGCTAATGGTATCGGTGGGATTTGTACCACTATTGCTGATCCGTTGTAAGACCCGGTGCCCGGCGTTATCATAGAGGACCTGGTCACTGGGTGCCGATGTGCCTGGAGCCGTCCACGATGATAAGCGTCCCTCGTTATCATAGCTCATCAGGGCACCGGTCTGAGAGGCATCACAGGCCTGCGTCGATCCGGCGGTGGTGTCGACGTTGCGACAGGTCATATCACCCATCGCGTCGTAGCTGGCATACTGATTGGGCACTGTACTCAGAGTATTGGCACCATGAGCTGGGGTGGTTCCATAGGTCTCTGTCCCCGCTGGTCCCACGATCAGACGATCCAGGACATCATAACTGTTGGATTGTTGATAGGTAGAAACAGTGGTACCACTGGGGGTTGATCCACAATGATCTCCTCCGGAGGGCGTGCCCGTGTTTCCGGCCCAGATGAGTCGGTTCAAGGAATCATAACAAAAGGATTGGGAGTCGGTCTGGGTGCCTCCCGAGGTCGTTGGAAGGGTAGTACTCAGATTGAGCGTGTTGCCCACATTTATCATACGTCTTTGTCTGATTCCAGATAGTCGTCCCGTTCACGGTTGCGCTATTGCTTACCATATGCTGAAAGCCCACCTTATACTGTATATTCTGTTCAACGCCAACCATTACCACACCTGACATTAATTTGACAAATCAGTATCAGCTAAATCAACTCCTTTCAAATTTGCATGCTGAAGATTCGCACCTTTAAGTATTGTCCCATGAAGTATGCAACCTGCTAAATCTGCATGCCTTAGATCCACATCGGTCAAATCTGCATCTGTTAGATCAGCCCCTCTCAGATTAACATGCTGAAGATTCGCACCTCGAAGAATCGCATGATGAAATGTACATCCAGATAGATTCGCATGTGTTAAATTTGCTTCTGTCAGATTGGTCTTGATAAATTGGGCTCCATTCAACATGGCCCAAGCTAAACTCACATGAGTAAGATTAGATCGTTCAAATGTAACTCCCTGCATAACAGTGTCTGAGAAATCAGCATGCGTTAGATTTGCATCTTTTACATATGCTCCATTCAAAACAGCTGCATTAAAAATCGCGTCGGTAAGATCAGTTAAACTCAGGTTAATTCCATCCAAATCAGCCATGTCAAGCCTCACTCGTACTAAGCGAGCTTGATATAGATTAGCTCCACTTAAATTGACCTTCTGTCCTTTGGTCACAAAGTCAACATCGCTCAAGTCAATATCTATATCGTTTGGTTGCGTTTCTCTCCATTTATTCCACGCAAAAACATCATCCAAAAGAAGATCAAGCAAATGTTGGTTCCCCATAACTAAATACTGCCTCTTTTTGTGCATAGAAAATCATCACGAATATCCTCTGAGTAGTTACAAATAATTTATCGCTTCCTCTCCCAGCCTAAAGACCTCTTCTCTTGAATACCCTCTATAGCCATTACTGCATCATCCCTCACAATCTTGTTGGGATGATGGATGTATTTTTCTAATATTGGAATGTAGTTATCCTTTTTAGAAAAGGAGAGAAAATAGAAAGCCGGCAGTAAGTTATCAATACTGAATTGATCCAAAGGAAGCGTCCATCAGGACTCCATGCCAGACTTGCTATCTTTTGGTCAGACAGGTGCGCCTGCTGTGTCTGTTTCTGCTCAGCAACATCCCACACACAAAGCCTGCCTTGCTCATCACCGGATGCCAGAAATTGTCCATTGGAGCTGAACGCAAGCATACATACACCCGCATCATGACCATGTAACTCACCCAGCAAGCGCCCACTTTCAGCTTCCCAGAGATGGATCGTGGTATCACGAGAGCCTGAAGCCAGAATGAAACTATGAGGTGCACATGCCAGACAGAGCACTGCGGCAGTATGAGCTTCCCAGCACAGCATTTCTTGCTTTTGTGTGGTGTTCCACAGACGAATGGTCTTATCTGCGCTTCCAAGAGCAAATAAGCGACTATTAGGATGAAAAACAACACATGATATATAATGTGTAAGATTTATGACTATGGTAGGTGCAGCCTCATTACCAACGTGCCAGAGACAGAAAGAAACTCTTTTGCGAGGAGTGCTTTCTGTCGCGATAAAGAAGCGGCCATCTGGACTCAAGGCCACGGCATCTCCTGCATGTCTCCCCTCAGGCAGAGTAAATCGCTAAAGCAATGAACCATTGATGCTATTCCAGAGGAAAAAAGTGGTGCTATCACTCGGTCCAGACACAAATAGCTGACCCGAAGGATGTAATGCCAGAAAATTGCCGATAGCGGTGTTGAGCATCATTCTTCCCCGTTCTTGACCACTCTCGACCTCTCGAAGAGTCACACATCCTTTTATCGACTCAGTGATGGTGAGAAAATGTCCATCCGGACTAAAATGGGGACGAGGTCCTATTCCACTCCATTCATAGAGTACCTTCCACTGTTCCATCTCTAACAATTGAACTACCGACCTTTGTCGATCAAATTGGGAGACCGCCACATAGCGCCCCAGTGGATCAATCACACAGGCACTTGGCCTCAGATCGCCTATGCGGCTAGCAATCTGGCAGGCGCGTTCACAATCCCAGATGCAGAGCCCGAATTGTCTGAGTGCCACAAAGAGGAGGGTTCCATCATTGGTAAACTCCAGAGTATGAGGATGGGCATTGGAGTCATCATCACCGAGCAGCTCCCAGGTCGTAAGAAGACTGCCATCGTGGACACTCCAGAACCAAATTCTATGGTCGTAAAAGCTCCCTCCCACGATGACCGTCCCAGAAGGATGAAATGCGAGAAGATGAATTTCGGTCCACATGCTGCCTGGCGGAACTGACAAGACATGCAAACGCCGCCCGGTAGTTACATCCCAGAGGACCACATGATCTTTGAGGCTGGCCGCCAATATGTTGCCATCCCGACTCAATACCAATCCATGGATGTTCACGCGATACACTTCACCGAATACCTCATAGGTGAAGCGTTGCATGATCTGACCAGTGCGCAGATCCCACAGAATGATCGTCGTATCTTCAAGAGCAAGCGCCAGCAGATTGTGTTCGATGTTGCAAACCCAGCTAAAAGATGGGCAGTCAATTTCCCAGAGGATTTCTGGCGTGTAGATCGAGCGTATAGAGACAGAGACATCGGTATGGATAAGAAGATATTTATCGGTGATGGGAATCGCATGAAAAAGCTGTCCCTCTCCCATTCTTCGTGTAAAACCCTGTGGACTTGACCCGCTAGGATGGATATGGTAAACTTGGAGAAAGACTCCAAGAGGAGGGTCAAGAACATGGCAAAAATGATACGCACGTTTACGAAAGAATTCAAGCTGGAAGCAGTGCAGCTCTTGCAATCGAGCCAGAAATCGCAAGCGCAAATTGCCAGAGACCTGGGTATTGCAGACAGCACGCTCAGCAATTGGTGCAAACAGTTCATCGAACGAGGAGAACAAGCATTTCCTGGAAGTGGGCATCTTCCTCCATTAGAAGAGGAGAATCGACAACTCAAGCGAGAAGTTGATGTCCTTCGACAGGAGCGTGACATCTTAAAAAAAGCTATCGGCATCTTCTCACGACACCAGATCTGACGTATCAGTTTATTGCGGATCACCGTCAGGACTACTCTATTCGCGTGTTATGTCGAACATTGGACGTCTCAGAAAGTGGCTATTATGCCTGGGAAACCCGTCCGGCCAGCACGCACGAGCGAGAAGATGCCAAACTTTCCGCCTTGATTCAACAACTCTTTCTCGAGCATCGCCAGGTCTATGGGAGCCCACGTATTCATGCGCTGCTCGCCACACAGGGGATTCATTGTGGACGCAAACGGGTGGTGCGCTTGATGCAATCGTTGGGTCTTTCAGCCTTGCCTAAGCGGTCTCGTCGTCCCATGGGCACCGCGAGCGATCCAACGGCCCGCTTTGCACCCAATCTGTTGGATCGTGATTTCAATGCATCGGCACCCAATACGAAGTGGGTCACCGATTGCACCATGATCTCGACACAGGAAGGATGGCTCTATCTCGCGGTCGTCCTTGATCTGTTCGCACGTCGGGTTGTGGGCTGGGCGATGGCCGCTACTGAGGACGAGGCGCTGGTGACGATGGCACTCCGCATGGCCTTAGCTCGGCGGCAGCCTGAAAGTGACTGTTTTCCACTGTTACATCATTCAGATCGGGGCAGCGAATATACCAGCCTGGGCTATCAAGCGTGTTTGGCCGGGGAAGGAATTCAGGTGAGTATGAGTCGGACCGGGAACGCATGGGATAACGCTGCGATGGAGTCTTTCTTTGCAACACTGAAGAAAGAGTGTATCTACCGATCCTCTTTTCAAACACGGCGACAAGCACGTCAAGCGGTTTTTGAGTACTTAGAATGTTTTTACAACTCAATTCGGCTTCATTCTACGTTAGCCTATGTCAGTCCGATCTCGTTTGAGCAGGCAAACGATCAACCGATGAGCTAACCATCTTTTGTCTCTCTATCTTTGCGGGTCACTTCCACTGCTCTTGGAGTTCAGGCAAGAGAAATGACCCACGAGGTTGCAAGAGAGTTGGGGTTGCATCTGGAGGCATACTGCGTTTCTTCCTTCTTTCCACGCAATCCTCTCACACGTGTTTCTCCTGACAGGAGCATTGTGCACAATCATCAATGGTACTGATCAAGCTCAAAAAGCTCTATTCTGACCTTTTTTCTCATCATCTACACATCAAATGGGCCGTAAAGTACACCATCCACAATATCCAGATAGCACATTTTTCCCTCTTTTCCTCCCCATACACGAAACGGTCCCATCATCTTCGACGCCAACTGGAGTTGTTTTTGACAGACCTCACATGGCATCTCACCCAATCGATGATACACATACATCTCATTGATATTTCCTTGTTGACCTGGAAACTTGATCCCCTTTGCCATCAGATTCTTCGCCTCAACGAGACAACTGCCTTCTGCACATGTCACAAGTCCAAAATCGTTATCAAAAACGGGTGATGTCGTGTTTCTCACAATCGGATGGTTGGGATCACTTGTATTCAATAAAACTGTTGCGATTGGCCCGTCATTACTGATATTTTCACTCATGTATACCACCTTTGTCTATCTCATTCAGGGCAGAAACTTTATTCTTTAAACATTCAAAGAACGCTTTTCCCATCAGCTAGTTAAACGTTGTTACCTATACGGAAGGGTTTTTGTGTATTTTCCATAACTTTACGGTATTATCCATTTTCTCAAAGACACCTGTTTTCGACTCCGGATATTCATACCGCCCAACACCAGTCGTCATGAGCAACTTGCCATTTGGTGACCAGTCAATCGTGCCAATCACAGTACTATAGGAAGCAATCTCCGTCGGATGCGCAGTAAAGACAAGTATTGGGGCGGGATCTTGATTTTCTACATCCCAGATCCACACTGTGCCATCAGCATGTGCAAGCGCAAAATACATTCCATCAGGAGAATATACAATGTCCGCGATGCCCGCAAGAGTTCTTGGCATTTCAAAAGATCGTACCAAATCTAAGGAAAAAGCATCAAAAATCCGAACCATACATTCCCTGTCTGAAGCTACCGCTAGATATTGCCAATCAGGTGAATAACAAAGCCCTCTTACACGAGAACGTTGTTGTAACATCTCAGGAGCAACTGCGCCACTCCATCTTATATTGTATTGTACCTCTTCTTCATCAAGATTTTCTCCTATATTATAGATTTGTACTGCACCATTTCCTGTAAACCACGCAAAAGCGAGGCGTTGGCCATCAGGAGCAAAAGCAACATAGGATATCTTTGGCCTAAATCCTGTTTTAGTACTATTTGGAGGGGCTTCTGACGTACAGAGAAGAGCGAATGTTGTTACATCCCAAAGCGTCAGTATCCCAAATGTATCTATCACCACAAGATGTCTTGTATCAGGAGTGAATATAGCTGCCAGCGCACTACTATCGTGAGACAGATCAGTGATCCATGCCCCCTCAGAAGACCACAAACTGACTTTTATCCCAAAGATTCTATGCTCGTAAATAGAAGCAATCAAGGACCCATCCTGAGACACTGCAACAAAGGTCGTTTCAGCTTCAATCACACGATGAGAAACGTACTGGTGTTGATGATCTCTTTTCCAAACATGAATGGCACCAAAATCATTGGAGACGATCAGATGACTATCCCGGGAAAAGCGAGCACGAAGCACCGAATCATCATGACCTTGCAATGTCTGATAAAGGTTTACAGCTATTTTGTCAGGAATGCCTCTCAGAGATTTATCATTCATGCATTTTCACCTCTATATGTATGCCTAAATCAAAGTGAATAGTTTTTCTAGAACATACCAAGATTATTATACAATGTATCTAACAGCATAGGCCTCAACTTGTATAAAATGTAGAAGCACTATGCTGTATAACGTTTAAAAATGCATAAATTCTTTTACATAATTGCCTCCTTCTTTATGGTTCATCAAATATCATTCCTGGCTCAAATGGCCCATAAGAGTCACCTTCTACAAAATCTTGATATTGCAGTTGAGAAATATCTCCGTACTTATTTATATATCCTCCCCATACTCTTATGGGACCGTATTCCATTGACCTTTCTTTTAAAGCTTGAGTACACTCCTCACAAGGCATTCTCATATAAATTTGAAACTCGTACATTTGAGCAAAATCGCCATCATCAACGAGAGGAAATGCATCTATTTTATCCGTAAAGCCAAGGCATTGCCTCTCTCCACACTGACCAAAACCATTGAGATCTTTGCTCAACTTCACGGAATGGCGCAAGATAAATCCCTTATCAGTTTCCCAAACAGTAGTCCCTCCTGGAAAATCTTCATTCTCATTGATCATTTGTAAATTCGAAAGTATTGCTTTAGCAATATCCGCCATGCTAGAGGTGGGAGCAGGCAATGGGCTTCTAGTATTGCCTACCGTTTTTATCGGATCATCTGTCGATTGTGATCCTGAATTGGGTGTTTCTTGTACACTAGAATTGCCAGAATTCGTATTCTCGCTACCACTATTTGTAGGTTCTTCCTCACTCCCATCACCAAATTCTTCTCCGCCACCTACAAATTCGCCTCCTCCCCCAGCCATTCCTCCGCCTCCACCTCCAGCGGCAACTCCTCCACCTCCTTTGAGTTCTCCGCCTCCACCTCCAGCGGCTTCTCCACCATCTCCTCCACGACCATCACCCTCGGCTCCTCCACCCCTTACCCCATTACTATCCCCATCACCAACCCCATCGTCACTCACACCACCACCACCATCTAAATCGCGAGGAATAAAATGACCTGTTGGATCAGTAAATGTTGCCGGATTATCAGCGACATACGCATAGGGATCAAGGCCAAAAAGATTGGTCTCGATTGTGTCTGCACTGATAAATCGTCCACTGAATGGATCATAATAACGCGCTCCATAATACATCAACCCGGTCAAGCTATCAGCGCGCTGACCAGTAAAGCCATAGGTAGTCGGCGTTACTCCATCGCTATAACGCGTAGTGCCATAGGGAGCATAGAGTTGCACAGACTGTGTTGATCCATCAGCGTACAGAGCAAGACTCACACTTCCAAGGAGATCAGGAACCAGATAGGATACGACCCCATCCTTGCGCATGGCGATACGTTGTCCAGACGCTATATAGTATTTCGTAGTTGAGGTCTGACTACCATTGATACTCGTATCGGTAAAGCTGTCAAAGGTAATCGTATCAGTAGGATTTCCAGTTCCTGTGCTTATCCGTTGCAGGACACGATTTCCTCCATTGTCATAGAGAAATTGATCGCTGGGTGTGGATAGACCAGGTGCTGTCCAGGAGGATAGACGACCTTCATTGTCATAGCTCATTAACGCGCCAGTTTGTGTCGTTCCGCAACTCTGTGTTGATCCAACCGTTGTATCGACGTTGCGGCAGGTCATATTGCCCATGGCGTCGTAGCTGGCATACTGATTAGGCACCGTACTCAGGGTGTTGACACCATGAACCGGGGTGGTCCCATAGGTCTCTGTCCCCGCTGGTCCCGCGATCAGACGATCCAGGACATCATAACTGTTGGATTGTTGATAGGGAGAAACGGTGGTACCGCTGGGAGTTGATCCACAATGATCTCCTCCGGAGGGCGTGCCCGTGTTTCCGGCCCAGATGAGTCGGTTCAAGGAATCATAACAAAAGGATTGGGAGTCGGTCTGGGTGCCTCCCGAGGTCGTTGGAAGGGTAGTACTCAGATTGAGCGTGTTTCCTACATTGTCATACGTTTTGGTCTGACTCCAGATGGTCGTCCCATTCACAGTCGCGCTATTGCTTACCGGACGCTGAATCCCATCGTAGCTGTCCACGGTCGAAAAGACCGGTGTGGGTTGAGCGGTCAGCGCCGCTGATCCTCCCATGGATAATCCTGCGATCTGTCCAGCGTTGGTATAGCTGGCCTGTCCCACCAGAAAATTGACGGAACCGGTGCTCGTTGGAGTCCCAAAGTAGGAGGAGCGATAATATCCGTTGGTATCATACTGAGCGGTCAACGCCTCACCATCGGGATAGATCAAGGTGGTAGGCTGTCCCATGTCGTTGTAGGACAATGACACCGACTGCGTCGTAGTGGTGCCATCAGCGGTGACAGAAAGGCCACTTTGATCCGTCTGCCCACGTTGGTTGTACCCAGCACAACGCCAGCCAGTGCCAGCCGTTGCGCGAAAGGTCTCCGCCGTTTCCTTGCCAATAGGATCAGAGGCATACGAGCCACTGGGAGCGACACACCCCGTAGGAAAGGTCACACCTGAATTGCTACTATTCGTGTAACTGTCATAAAAGAAGGTCGCATAGGCACTACTTCCACAAGGATTGACCGATGCAGACGTGGTTCCTTTGCAGAGCGGGCGATTGAGCGCATCATAGCTCATGTACGTGTTCTGCCCACGTGGATCTTGCTGGTTGAGCAGATTGCCATCACTGTCGTAGCTGTACGCCCAAGCGGTATCACTGCTACTACTGCATCCTGCGGGCAACGGTGTATTGCTACACGAGCCGGAATCGGAATCGTTGAGTCCCGTTTTGCGCCCGACTCCATCAAAGGTCGCTTTTTGATAGGCCAGTTGCGTGGTTGTGTTATCAAAGGTCAATGTGGCATACAGATTTCCTTTGACGTCCCGGTCATAGCGCACCGTACGCACGACCGTATACGGAGAGCCGGTCCCCGCAAAGAGCTGGGTATACCGCTGTCGACCAATGGCATCGGTATAGCTGACCGATTGATGATGATAGGCATCCAGCGTCGTCGTGCGCTCGAAGGGCAGCGTCGTACTCTGGGTAAACGCGGGCAACCCTTGCGCCACCGTGTACGCGATACTGCTGGAAAGCTTGATCGTGCTCGCGTTTGCATATGTGACGCTTCCTAACGCACGTCCCAGTCCATCGTAGGTCGTCGTCGTCCGAGCCTGGGTGAGATCGGGTGCGACGTAGCCACTCCCTGAGACCGCATAGGGGAGGCTCTTGGTGACGGCTCGCCCGAGTTTGTCATAGATCGTGTAGGTCACCAGCCAGAGCGAGCCATTGGGACCAGGGGATTTACTCTCCACCACATTGCCCTGCCCATCGTACCATTGCTTCGTCGTGATGGTCTGGCTCGCACCCACCGTCTGACGCGTCGTGGTATCGATTTCAAGACACGGGGCCGTGGTCCCCACAGCGCAGCTATTATTATAGGTGTAGGAGACAGTCGGGCTGGACAGGGTATCTCCCGGGGAGGCAACAGCCGTCAGTCGCCCCAGCAGATCGTATTGATACGCCGTGCTTTGTCCATTGGCATCCGTCGTGGACATCACCCATTGTCCATAGCCGCCGGCTGTCGTGTTCGCATAACTGACCGTCGCCGCCTGGGCTTTCGCGTTGCTTGCCGAGACCAGATGCGCCTTGAGGCTATCATAGCTTGCACAGGCGCTGTAGGTTGAAGATCCACTCGTACAGCCGAGATGATTGTCGGCATCGATCGTCGTGATAGCATTACCCGATGCATCATAGGTGGCCTGAGTCGCAATCAGCGAGCCCGCTGCGGCGCAGCCATTGCTGGGATCACTGTAGCCGGTATGATCTTCCTCTCGTGTCACATCAGGCAACGAGGGAGGAGCCGAATAACTACTCGATCCACCGTAGAAATTGACGTGGCAGCCATATTGCACGCCAGCACTATCCTCGGTCGTCGTGCGTCCCGGCAGATTGGTCAGATAGACCGAAGCGGTGTCATTGGGATAATAGGTCGCACTTGAGATGTAATGACTCCCATTGACATCATTACCACTGACATCGACACTATCGACATTGCCATAATCATAGCCTGAGATATGACTCGTTCCCTGATCATCGCCATCGTAGCTATAGGTTGTCGTCTTATGCACCACATTGGCGTTACTTTGATAGCCATTTTCGTCGGTCACGCCATCCACCTGATAGTCATCGGTCTGCGTGACACGAGGATCACAGACCATCACCGGGTTATTGCGATCCAGCTGGCTGGTCAGGTATTGTGTTCCAACATCATATTGGCCCCCTCCAGCCCCTTCGCTGTGACCTACCCCAGGTGGGGGACACATCGTGAGATAATTCGAGGTCTGGGCCGAGAGCAGTTTACCATCGATACCATAGTTCAAGACCTCTTTTTCGCGTCCGGCTAAACCTGGATCTGGGTCCCAGTAGGGATCAACGCCACAATTCTTCGGCTCTGTCTCATATTGGTAGTCACACTCAATGTTACTTTTCGCAATCCCCCATCCCCTCGTCGAGTAAAATGTGTGCTGCTGGGATGAGTTATCAGGCAGGGTCACCTGAACATGGGCAAAGCTCGTAAATTGTCCGTTATAATAGTCAGCATAATCCTCGTCATTGACATCACCCCAGGTATAGCCATAAATACATGCATTACACCATTTGGCCGTCAATGTATTCACATAATATTGATATTGCCAGGTCGACGAGACACCATTGGTGACGGCGGTCCGATTATAGACCACCATACGGCTCCAACTGCGGTCATCAGCCTTGGCACACAATATATCTGTTGTCCGATAATTATTACAGGTGAGCGCATTATTGCCCGCACCTTCACCCGTATTATGGGTATTGCCGTGGGCTTCCGCCCAGTTCACCGTCTCATTCCATCCTCGACCATTATCCAGATTTTGGATGAAATATTTGTTATAGGTTTGTTGCCAGAGCCAACAGGGACCTCCATCATACAAATGTGGCGTCCAGGCCGGACCACAATTCGTCGCCGGTTGGGCCGGATGGGCCTTATCAGATGCCTCATAATGCTCGGTTTCTGCAATATAGGACATGTTGGTGATAGGCGCATTCAATGGGTCTGCATCGGTGCCCCACTCCTCGATGCGGCGCAACAGCAGATAGCCTGCCACACTCTCATTGAGGCCACTCAATGCATCCCGAACAGTATAAGCAGGCTTTTGATTGTAGGTAAACTCATAGCGATGCTCAACATGACCCTGCGATTGGATGATAATATTGTTGAGCACATAGGTATTGAAGGCTTTGGGAGCCGGTAACCCACCTGATCCCGAGAGGTCCTCTGGTACGTCGCAGCGATTGGCCTGCGAGGCACTCCAGGTATCACAGACGGTCCCACCCGCCAGAATATGATCGGCTGCGGTCTTGGCATTAAGCGCGATCGTGACCTGAGGATTCCAGGTGCTACAGCCAGCGGTGACCGCATTGTTCGCGTACGAGGTATTATGGCACGTGGGATCATCATATTCGACAAAGGACATAGTCGAATCGCGCACATCGTTGCCGGGGCGATTCTGTTGATAATGCACACGAATCTGATTACCGAAACGATCCACCATCAGATTGAGATCCCAGCGATAGGGGTGAAAGACCCCATTGGCATCGGTGGCGGATTGACGTGATTCATTGGTACAGCCAAACTCTTCCATGATGCCATTGGGCAGTGAGACATGCCAACAGATCTGATTATTGAAATTGACCTGCTTAATTTTGGCATGACTCTCGGGGGCCGAATGCCAGACAGCCGTGGTGTCAATATCCGTCGCAGTGGTCCCGTAGCCGGGAGGAATCAACTGTCCACTGATGCCATTGGAGTCACTGATGCTCCAGACGTTATCCAACTTAACGGGGGTCACATCGGCATTGGATGTGATCTGACTCCAGGTAATCGACCCCAGGCTTAAGTTCCAGCCTTCTCCGACCCAGGGAGCCGTGGCCTGCGCATTGTGGCTTTCACTGACCGAGCCACTGGAATAGCTCAAGTTCAGATTGGGAACAAAGCCTCCTGGACCTGGCGGAACACTGATCGGATAGCTATAGTCCAATGATCCAGCACTTAATCCAACATCGACCTGTTGTGCAGCTCCCCAGCTGGCTACCGGGGCTTGGGTGCTAAAGGAAATGGTACTGCTGGCTGCGGCTGCGGCCGTCGTGGTCGTCGCCTGACTCGCCGCTTTCTTCACCGCCGATGGCTGGCTGGAAACAACAGTCGAGAGGTTGGTCGAGGTGCTCCAACTTGCCTTGGTAGCATCTTTTTTGGCCGTGAGGAAGATCGGGGCGGTGGTTGTTGCCGCCGCTTTGACCTGAGGTCCTATCTTGCTCGCCTGAGAGGTGGTCGTCGTCGTTGGAGTGGCCGTATTCCAGAGCGCATAGACAGTCTGGTCTTGCCACAAGGACGTCCCTTGATCCGCTAACACATGATAACGCATCGTGAGAGGAGAAGCGAGCACCAGCGTGGTCAGTGCATTTCCTTGCGCATCAGTGAGCGACAACTGATACGTACCCAACATGATCTCCCCACTCAGAGAGCTTCCACTTCCAGCATCCGTTTGGACAATCGTGAGTTGAATCTTCCCGCCCGCATCACTCACCTGCTGAGCGCTCACGGTATCGGCCACCACATCAACCTCCAGGTGTTGATCCTGTGTGGTAATCTGTTGAGCCTCGGGCGTGAGAAGAAACGTCTGAGGAACTTGTGGCAGTGGTGGAGACGAGATAAGTTGTGGAGAAGTATCAGGTTGACCACTATTATAGATGCCCAGATCAGGTGGCGGCACTGCCGCTGGCGGAGTGAGCCAGTCTGGAGCAGCAATGGGGGGATTGGGATCGGTTGCTGCGGCCGCAGCATGA
This sequence comes from Dictyobacter sp. Z7_2, assembly GCF_057551105.1. Classification (NCBI taxonomy): domain Bacteria; kingdom Bacillati; phylum Chloroflexota; class Ktedonobacteria; order Ktedonobacterales; family Dictyobacteraceae; genus Dictyobacter; species Dictyobacter sp. Z7_2. The sequence goes on along the minus strand of NZ_BAAJPE010000002.1, from coordinate 3,592,439 downwards.
ACGAGTGTCACAGTCCCGTAGGTATTCACCAAGAGGGTAAGCACGACAAAAACGATAAAGAACGACATCCAAAAAGGCAACGGACGTTTGCCCTGCCCACGAGATCCATCTCGCGTCGGCAGGATACGAAAAATACTGCGATGCATGCGAACTCCAACGATTCAAAATATGGTATCGCTGCCTGACTATCCTTCCCATTCATCCTCTTTCCACTTAGCATGATTCCTTGCTCATATCCATGTGAAATAAATATACATACATAGATTCAAGAAAAGAACGCTTGTTCATCCATAAGTACCATAAGGATAGAAAAGTATTGATATCAATAAAAGTATATTTTTGATCTATTTATTTGTCAAGGTTATATTTCTCCACTTGGTGAATTACTCATAAAAGAGTAGTTGGTTATCATATTTTTTTAACTACGTATAAAACAGCAGGGAATTCTTTTTGACGTCTATCTCGATGAACAATAAAGCATTAGCTCATATCATCCAATGCTCGTTCCATTGTCATAATGTACGCACATAAAGATAACTAAATTGTGTGGTATTTCATATGATCATCTGGTATGATTGGGTAAAGATGAAACATACATCCTTTACTTCTTTACCTGTGTAACAAAACTATGGCACAGAACGTCTACTATACTAACTATATTGGTGGTTCTACGTATATATGGTCTGAATGTTTTTGCATTTGGCAACTATTGCGATGTGAGTGGGTCTTACATCATCAAGCTCTTTTGTATATTCTATGATGCAAATACATATATCTATATATGAAGAGAAATTCAGGGAGTCAAATTTTGAAGATAGCACAGATGCGATGCTTCTCCTCTAGAGGTGTCCTTTGGATAGTATTTCTACTTTTCATGTCGCTCCTTTTCCCTGTCCACGTTTTTGCGCAGCAGGTCCAGAGCACGGCCAGCGGCCCAGATATCCTCAAAGTGAGCGTCGGCTTCGATGGACTCTATCAGGATGGCAATTGGGTTCCGATCCAGGTTGATCTCGGCAATACTGGTCAGGATTTCAATGGCAAGATAGCGGTAAGCGTGCCTGTACCTTCGCTGGGTGGTGTCAACACTAACACATCGACCAATACCTATCAGGAGGCCGTCAATCTGCCGCCAGGATCTCAAAAGCAGGTGACGATAGAGATACCAATCAGTCTGGCATTACAGGGTAGTACTGTTCAAGTCTCGATCGATCTGGTAGATAGCAACAACCATGTTGTTGTGCATAGAGCGTTCAAGCCTCCCACAAATGACGCCAAGCTTACCTTGATCGGCGTGTTATCTGATACGCCCAACAACTTCAATCAGCTCAATCTGGCGCTCTCGACGCTGTTGAAGACGTCTGGACAACTCCAGAACTTGACGGCGGCAACACTTCCCTCTCAAGCACAGGTGCTCCAAAATTTTGCAGCTCTGGTGATCGATAACTTTACTACCTCGACGCTGAGCCAGCAGCAGATCTCAGCCTTGCATAGTTGGATAGATCAGGGTGGCACGCTCATCGTGACAGGTGGACCCGAGTGGAAGCGCACATCCAGTAACCTTCCTGTCGGCCTGCTCGCAGCTACGGGCAAGAGCAATGGAACGCTGCCAGCCGGTACGCATCTCCTACCGATTAACGATCCCACAAAATCGAACCAACCGGCAACAGATACTTTGACATCGACCGTACCGATCAGTATCGCGCAGCCGACAGACGGAAGCAAAGTATTGCTCAGTTCCAAAGCGATCCCCATCATCGTGCAAAAGAGTCTGGGAGCGGGTATGACCGACTATCTGGCCTACGATCCAACGATTGAGCCTCTCGCCAGTTGGTCGCAGACAAGTCAAATCTGGTCATCCATCCTCATCCGCACGCTGGCTAATGGCATCCTTATAAACGCATCCAATACCAATGCAAACGTGAATACGAATGCCAGCAACATCTCGACGACATCATGGCAAAACGCAAGCTACAACACATCGAATGTCATCGATTTTCTACAAAGCTTCTTTCCCAACACCTATCCATCCATCTGGCTCATCCTCATCTTACTGGCCAGCTATATCCTCATACTGGGACCGATTCGCCTGCTGATTGTGCGCATCTTCAAGCGTCGCAATTGGACCTGGCGCATTGTGTTGGGAACCATCGTAGCATTTACGCTCTTGAGCTATGGTCTGGCACTTCAGCAGAAGGGCTCGGAGATCATCAATAGCAGCCTCAGCGTAGTGCAGTTGCAAGCGCCCGATGGCAATAGGACCGATGGTCATATGACCACCTTTGTCGGAGTTTTTGTGCCCAATCAGGGAGATTTCCAGATCCACCTGCCCGGAGCCAGTCTGGTGCAGCCGACAGACTCAACCAATACATACAGTTCTGGTTCTGGCGCAGCCACAGGCGATCAGCGATCCATCGTGAACATCAATGGTGATAGCACAGATGTCGACCTACAAAGCGTCAATATCTGGACCTCAAAGACCTTAATTGCTCAGAACGACATCCATACCACGGGAGCCATCACCTCACAGCTACAATTGGAGCAGAACGTCGTCAGCGGCACCGTCAGCAATGGGCTGCCTTATACACTTTCGGACGCGTTTGTCGTGATAGGAAATTCCTACATTTCGATTGGTGACCTGGCGTCACATAGCAGCAAGAAAATACATATCACACTGGATAAAAGCTCAACCAATACGGCAGATGACTTACCCATTGCCGATCAAATCGCGATAAGTAGAGGCATGCAGCCTGCGATGAATAGCGGTGGTGTGAATATTAATAATGGCAATGGATCTGGCACTAATAGCAGTAACACTCCAAAGGATGCCGCCCACAATCACGTGCTGATGCTTGAGGCCATGAGTGGTGAATACTGCAATATCAACTCTTTCTGCAACAACCAAATTACTCAGATTACGAATAACAATGGAGTGACCGTCAAAGCAGTTCAAAACAACGCTGCGGGCATCAGTCAAAATTCCTTACTGCTGCCCGGATCGGCCGCCACGATTATTGGCTGGACACCAAGTTCACAGATTAAGAGCGGCAATATCACGGTCAATGGACAAAGCGCCAATACAGCGCAGGAAACGCTCGTACAAGCACCTCTTGACGTCACCATGGCTGGAAGCGTTCACATCATCCCCAGCCTGATCAGCAGCCAGATCGTCCACCTGCAACAAAGCAGCGCATCTGATATTCAAGAGTTGTCATCCAATACATACATGCTGGCAAACGGGGACATGACTTTCGAATACTCACTACCCACCAATGCAGAGCTCAAGAGTAGTGAACTTACATTCTCATCATCGACCAATCTCAGCATGGTGAATGCGCCAAATATCGGCACCACTACGAATATTAATAGCCTGCAAGCCTCTCTCTATAATTGGCAGACAGGCAACTGGGATACTGTGACCTTTAAGAACTTCTCCTGTAAAGTGGACAATGCACAAGCGTATATTGGACCGGGCAACCGTCTCCTACTGCATCTGAACAATCAAAAATCAACCGTGCTCTTTGACAAACCAGACTTAGATGCACAAGTAACGGTAAAATAATCAGAGGGGGTCCGTCCATGGTAGTATCACCACCGACGTTAGAAGAGACAGACGCATTTATAAAAATACAGCATATATCCAAGCGCTATCACACCACGAACGCTTTGCAGGACATCAATCTAGAAATCCCTCGCGGGACTATCTATGGACTGATTGGTCCGAATGGCGCCGGTAAGACGACGCTGATGCGCATCTTAGCCGCCCTGCTCCAGCCCACATCGGGGCAGGTCTGGCTGGATCATCAGGAAGTCAGCATGATGCCATCAGTCATTCAGCGTAAGGTGGGCTATATGCCCGATTTCTTTGGCGTGTATCCAGATCTGACCTCGGTAGAATATCTTGAGTTCTATGCGGGGATTCATGGCATACCACGTCAGAAGCGTATCAGCCTTGTGTCGGATCTGCTCGAACTGGTCGAACTGACCAGCAAGCGCGATGCACTGGTCGAAACGCTCTCCCGTGGTATGAAGCAACGCCTCTGTCTGGCGCGTGCGCTGGTGCACGATCCAGAGATTCTCCTGCTGGATGAGCCTGCTTCAGGACTCGATCCACGCGCTCGTATCGAGCTACGCGAGTTGGTGCGGACGTTGCGAGATATGGGCAAGACAATTGTGATCAGTTCGCATATTCTCCTGGAACTGGCTGAGATGTGTACAGATATCGCGATCCTCCAGAATGGACAGTTGGTTATCGCAGGCGACGTTGAGCAGGTAACGCATCAGCTGGATGGTAGTCGGCAGATCGAAATTCGTATCCTAGATGAGGCTCACGTTGCAGAGGCGATCGAGGTATTGCAAACCATCCCTCAATTGAGCGTGATCACAAAAAGCGATGAGACAACGATCCAGGCCAACTTCAGTGGCGATGATCAAGCGCTCCACCAGGTACTCGTCGAACTGATAACCAGACAGGTTCCCGTCGTCTCGTTTGCCCCGCGCTCCGGCGGCGGCTTGCTCGAAGAGGTCTTCTTACGCATTACTGAAAGAGGTAATCCATCATGATATTTATGACGCTTCTGGTAAAAGAGATGCGCTTAAGGCTGCGGCGAGAACGCACCATCTGGTTGCTCATCGGCTACATCGTGCTGCTCGGCTTCATCAGCTGGATATATATCAGCGCCAACAGCATCAATTCCAGCAGTAGTGGAAACTGGTCAAACATCGGAACAACCCTATATACCTATCTTTTAATCATCCAGCTCCTGCTGATCATCTTTGTCACGCCCGCGTTTACGGCGACGGCAATCAATGGAGAAAAAGAGAGACAGACCTTCGACCTGCTCCTCTGTTCACGTCTTTCAGCGACCACGCTCATCATCGGCAAACTACTCGCAGGATTGCTTAACTCGTTATTACTGATTGCAGCCTCCTTACCTATCTTCAGCCTTGTTTTCTTCTTCGGAGGCATCTCACCAGTACAAGCTCTGCTGGGATTGGTGATATTTATCGTCACAGCCATCCTCACAGCCAGCCTGGGCATCTGTAGCTCAACGCTAATAAGCCGTCCGGCCATCTCGACAGCTGTCACTTATATGCTTCTGCTGCTGTGGCTCGGCCTACCGCTACTCATCACTATAGTTTACGAAGCCAGCACAGGGGGAAGTTCAAATCTGCCCATCTATCTCGTCTGGCACCCCGTGATAGCAATCATGAGTACATTTACCAACTTCGTCAACCTCCCATCTATCGGATTCCTACAAATCAGCGTCTGGCTTGTGTATTGTATTATCAGCGGTATCGCAACGTTGCTATTGCTGGCAATCAGCATCTGGTCGGTCAAGCCTCAGGCGTGGAGAAGACTCAAGCAGCGCTTCAACAGGCAAAAGAACGTGCCCCATACTTCCGAAACAAAAGCTACGGCGACAGCGTAATGGAAAATGAAGCATAGCAAAAAGAAACGCATAAATAAGCCTCTCAGGCGGCTTCAAGCATACAATTGCATAGCAATCAATGCTATAAGAAAGGAAGCGGTATGGCAACGTTAATGCCATCGCAGCAGATACCCACGGACAGGCTGGCGTCCTCAAGTGGAAGCAAACTTACGGCTGCACTGCGCCCCTGGCGCGGGCGACTCTGGATGCAGCAGATAATCTTGTGGGCTGTCGCAGCATTAATACCAGGAGGACTGCTGGCTTGCCTGATCCTGGTAATCTCGCGTTTAATTCCGTGGGCCAGCGCATCCTTGTGGGCCATCGGCTGTGGCGTGCTATGTCCTATCCTGGCGCTGGCACTGGCGCTCTGGTTACGGCCCTCCTTGAGCACAACCGCTCACGACGTTGACGAACGTCTGGCACTCCACGACCGTGTCGGTACCGCCTGGGAGCTGCGCGCAGAGGAGTCGGTACTGCCACGCTTACAGAGGCAAGATGCTCTCAAACAATTGCATGCACATACACCGGCCGGCAGCATTTCACTACGTCCAGGTAGAGCCACCAGCATCACAATCGTCCTGCTGCTCCTCATCCTGGCCACCTTGATCTATGTGCCGAATCCCATGGACACCATTCTCAAGCAGCAAGCGGCATTCCAGGCACAGATAGCCAAGCAGATCAGCGCGATCGAGAAAATACAACAGGCGACCGCCCATGATCCAACCAGCACGCCGGCCGAAAAAAAGAAAATTGATCAGATTTTACAGAACCTCGAAAAACAGCTCCAACAAGCCAATAATGCGACCGCAGCACAGCAAGCGCTCTCAGATGCGCAGAGCAAGCTCAATCAGATTCATGATCCCCAGGCCACCAACAAGAATCAGGCACGCACCGCCGCCGGCTCAGCCTTGCAAAACAGTAGCAACTCAAGCATCAAAGGCGCTGGACAGGCTATCAGCAATGGCGACAGTAAAAGTCTGGCTCAGGCACTTCAGGATCTGCAAAAGCAAGCCAGTACGGCCTCGCCAGCACAGCGCAAGCAGATGGCACAGGATATTGAAAAAGCTGCCAATCAGGCCGGCAAGGACCCTCAACAGAGCGCCGCACTGCATCAATTGGCAAAATCGCTGACAGATGGCAATGCAAGCGAGATCTCAGATGCTGCTAAAGCGGTCGAAGCGGCCAATAGTCAGGCCGCCACAGAGCAAGCGAATGAGCAGGCCATCAATCAAGCAGCGCAAGGTGTCGAGGCAGCGGCGAACAATCTTGCCAACTCGACAGATAACTCAACGGCGCAACAGCAGGGTCAAGGTCAACAATCAAACCAACAAGGGCAACAATCTGGGCAGCAGCAAGGACAAGGTCAGGGACAACAATCTGGGCAGCAACAAGGACAGGGCCAGGGGCAGCAATCTGGTCAAGGACAGGGTCAGGGGCAGCAATCTGGTCAGGGACAAGGACAAGGGCAGGGACAGGGGCAGGGGCAAAGTGGACAAGGTCAAGGGGGCACTGGTGGAACAGGGAACTCGAAAGGCACGGGCACCCATAAAGATGAGCCAGTCTATGTCGGTGGTCAAAAAACTAGCGGATCGAGCACACAAGGCACAGACAACAACCCTGGAGCTATCCAACCGGGATCAGATGTCCCATACTCGCAAGTCATTCAGCAATACAACCAGCAAGCCCACGATTCGATTGATAGCAGCGATGTTTCACCCGATGTAAAAGATTTAGTTCACAACTACTTTAATAATCTAGAAGGACAAAAATAATTTTATGACAGCGTCAAACGATCATACAGCGCAACCCTCACAGCTCCCTGCCGACGCGGAAGCTGCTCATACAGCGGACGAGGATACCGGGACATCCACATCACAAGCTGGTGCAGAGCCGAGTGAACAGGATATAACACAGTTTATTGAGACCACGCAACTCTTAGAGCAGGAGCTACGGCGCATTATCGTGGGGCAGGAGACAGTAGTTCATGAGCTTCTCCTCGCGATGCTGGCCGGTGGACATGTCTTGCTAGAAGGCGTACCTGGATTGGGTAAAACATTGCTTGTGCGCACGCTCTCCGACGCGCTCTCGCTCAAATTCGCCCGTATCCAGTTCACACCCGACCTGATGCCCGCCGACATCGTTGGTACAAATATTGTCTCTGAACAAAACGATCCAGGCTCGACCGGTGGCAAACGCGCCTTTACCTTTCAGCCTGGACCAATCTTCGCCAATATCGTGCTCGCCGACGAGATTAATCGTGCCACCCCCAAAACCCAATCCGCGCTCCTCGAAGGGATGCAGGAACGTACGGTGAGCGTCGGCGATCGCACCAGACCGTTACCACAGCCGTTCTTTGTGCTAGCCACACAAAATCCCTTGGAGATGGAAGGCACCTATACGTTGCCCGAGGCTCAACTCGATCGCTTTATGTTCAAGATCATTGTGCCTTTTCCCAAAGCAGACGATCTGATGCAGATCATTGAGAGCACGCTCGGCACACAGGTAGCTCGAGCCAGGACGGTAGCCAGCGGCGATCAACTGGCACAGATGATCACGACAGCACGAGCGGTCCCTATCTCCACACACGTCAAAGAATACGCCGTCCGTATGCTGCTCGCCACGCATCCCGATCAGCCCGCCGCTCCCGAGAAAGTGCGCCAGTATGTGCGCTATGGAGGCAGTCCACGCGGCCTGCAAACGCTGATCATGACTGGGAAAGTACGTGCACTCCTCGAAGGGCGTTACAACGTCTCGATCGAGGATATTAAAGCGGTCGCCTATCCGGCGCTGCGCCACAGGATTGTGCTGAACTTCGATGGACTCGCCGATAATATCTCGACAGAACAGCTGATCGAGACGATTATCGCTGAGATCGATGAGGACTAGCAAATGAGAAAGAATCCCTATGTCTGATAGCGAAAAAGCACGCTTTCCACTGGACGCAAGCGTCTTGCAGCGTCTGGATAATATCGCCTTGCTCACCCGCCATCCAATGGCGACTGGTCGGCCGGGACGTCGTCGCTCTCCGCTGGCAGGCTCGTCGCTGGAATTCGCCGACTATCGACGCTATACACCCGGCGACGATTTTCGACGCATCGACTGGCGCGCCTACGCACGTTTAGAGCGACTCTTTTTACGTGTCTTCGAGGCTGAAGAGAATATCGCCGTCACTATCCTCCTCGATTGCTCGGAATCGATGCACTATGGCTCGCCGACCAAGGCACAGCTAGCAATAGCAATCGCGGCAGCGCTCTCCTACATCGCGCTCAAGTGCGAGGACAGTGTCATCCTGGGAGCACTCACCGATCGCCTGGTCAACTATCGACGCATCAGTGGGGGAAAAAACGCGATCTGGCAGGTGGGAGAATTTCTGCAACGCCTGCCTCAGACTGGCAATACGGATCTAAATCGAGCGCTCTACGATATTGGACGTGCAGTCAGCGCTCCCGGACTCACCATCGTCATCTCCGACTTTATGGCTCCGCAGGGATATCAGACAGGCGTGCGAGCGGTGCGTCAGTTGCGCCAGGAGGTAGCTCTGCTTCAGATCCTGGCTCCTGACGAAATCGATCCGCAGATTCAGGGCGACTGGCGCTTACGCGATAGCGAAGGGAGCGCCAGCGTTGAGGTTAGCTCATCGTCGCATATCCTTCAGAATTATCGCGAGCGGCTGGCGCTCTTCACCGAGGAGCTGGCAAAGGTAGCGCACAATGCGATGGGGAGTTATACGTTGATTGCCAGCGATACCGATATTGTGGATGTCGTTCAACGCTTGTTACGGCAAGTAGAATTGGTGCGGTAGTCTATGAGGATAACCTATTTATGAGTATACTTGTTCCGGCCGCACTCGCCTTCGCTGTGATTATACCAATCATTCTGCTGCTCTACTTCATGCGTCCCAAGCGTCAAGAGCGGACTGTGGGCAGCACACTCTTATGGCGGCAGGCGATGCAGGATCTCCAGGCGAGTCGGCCCTGGCAACGACTGCGCATCACGCCGCTGCTCCTGCTCCAGTTGCTGGCAGCGATCATCATCGTGCTGATATTGATCCGTCCAGCGATCTTCATGAACAGCCCCATCAGCGGAAACACTATCGTTATCCTGCAAGCCTCGGCTAGCATGCAGGCCACCGACGTCGCCCCTAATCGCTTCGAGCAGGCCAAAGAGACGATCAGCAACTACATCGATACACTCGGTCCAGCCGATCATCTCTCGCTCATCCTGATGGCTCGCACGCCACAGGTCTTAATCGCCGGTTCGCAGGATAAGGGACTGCTTACGCAAGCTCTACAGCGTGCTCGCGTGACAAATCAAGATGCCGACTTAGAGCAAGCTCTCTCGCTCGCGGGCTCGCTGGTGGCGGGGCAGGAGAATGCTCAGGTGCTGGTGATCGGCGATGGTCATGTACTCAATGGTAGCCAGACGCTCGATACGCCATTCCCGGTGCGCTATATGTCGATCGGTACTGATACGCCCAATGTCGCCTTAATGGCTCTCTCTTCACGCTCGGTCGAGGGAAAATTGACCGCGTTCGCTCAAGTCACAAATTACAGCCCTGCTCAGCGTTCACTGCCCGTGGAGCTCTATACGAATGGAAAGCTCTTTGGCGTCAAAACCGTCACATTGAATGCCCGAGCCAGCGGCACCATACAATGGGGACCACTACCAGCTCAGACGACGACACTCCATGCTCGCCTGCTCTCACAGGATGCCATGACATCCGATCACGACGCCTGGTCCCTGGTCAGCAATGCACTCCCGGGACGCGTATTGCTGGTCACTAAGGGCAATACGTATCTGGAGACCGCTCTGGGACTGCAATCCAACATCACATTGTTCACGATCACGCCCGATAAATATCCACATAGCGTCGGCAGCTACGATCTCACCATCTTTGATGGCTATAATCCGCCCACGCTCCCGACAGGAAACTTACTCTTTATCAATCCGCCAGATCATCAATACATCTTTGGCACAGCGGGACCACTTATCGCCGTCTCGCACATCAGCTCGGGGGACGACAAGCAGAACTTGCTCAGCAATATCGATCTCAGTAGTATTCATACGATGCGCTCTAGCCATCAACTCAAGCCAGCGCTGTGGGCACAGACGATCATCAATACGCCTGAGACGCCGCTGCTCATAGCGGGAGAGGTTGACAATCGCCGCGTCGCCGCCTTTGGCTTTGATATGCATGAGACAGATCTCCCACTCCAGCCCGCATTTCCCATCCTGATCACGAACATGATGAACTGGTTCCTACCGGCTCCCGTGGCAGGCGATGGACAGGTTATCCCTGGCGCGCCGGTCACGCTTCAGACATGGCCCGGCGCGGATCAGGTGACGATCACCGGACCTGATCAACAAACCACAAAGGTGGGACCACCTTTTCCAGTCATGCCCGATGCCAATACAAACACTGTCGGCATCTATCAAGTCAATCAGCGCGTACACGGGCAGGTTCTCAGAGGAGCATTTACCGTCAACTTGTTTAATCCCGATCAATCAAATCTCGCGCCAGCACACACGCTTCCTGTCACGAACAGCACAACCGTGACGGCCAATAAGAATATTGTCTCGCGCCAGTTACGTGAAATATGGCCCTGGATCGCAGCATTACTCATTCTCATCCTGTGCGCCGAATGGTGGCTCTTTAGCCGCAACTATCGCGCACAAAGCACGGCCAGTCAGCACAGCAGCGAGAAGCCACAGACAACGCAGCGCGGTAAAGCACGGCGGAGAGCGATCGACGCATATCCTCTGCTCGCCCGCTGGCAAGATCAATGGCTTGATGGATGGGATCAGGCACGGAAGCGTAGCAGGAGGTTGCAAAAACGCGTACGCACAACATTAAAGAAACAAGCGAAGGGACGACGCCGTGTTAACATTTGAGCAACCACTGCTACTGTTATTCTTACTGCCAATTGCTTTGCTGGTCTATCTGACATGGAAACGCATGTCACTCCCCTACTCCAAAAAGCAGCGCTGGCTCATCTTAGGCTGCCGTCTTATGCTCTTCAGCGCGATCATCCTCGCGCTGTCGGGGGCAGCCTGGGCGATGCCTGTCTCACGACAAGCGACCGTCTTTGTGGGTGACATCTCCGCCAGTACAGGTCCACAGCGCAGCTTTATCGAGCAATGGATACGTGCAGCAATCCAGCATAAACGTCCCGATGATCAGATCGGCATCGTCGCGACCGGACATAACGCACTCGTTGAACAATCGGTCCAGACACAGATCACCGACTTCTCACACTTTGAATCCACTCCCGACACCAACTATACCGATCTCGCCGCAGGATTGCGCTTGGCCTCAGCCATCCTGCCCACCGACAGCCAGCGCCATATTATCTTGCTCACCGACGGTCAGCAGAATATCGAAGATGCGCTTCAGGAAGCACAACTGCTCCAGCAAGAAGGCATCCGCCTGGATATCGTGCCGCTTCCAGCCATCAGCGGCGATGACGCCCGCGTCGATAGCCTCAATGCTCCTACAAATATCCATACAGGCGAGCATTTTACGCTACAGACAAAAATTTATAGCACCGTCGCACAGAGCACTACCGTGCGCGTTTATCTGGATACCACCATTATCCTGCAACAAAAAGTCTCGCTAGCGCCGGGCGAGCAAGAGCTGAGCTATAACATTCCTGCTCCCAGTGCTGGTTTCCATACTTTCCGCATCACGCTCGATGCTCCTAAGGATTCCATCACCCAGAATGACGAGGCAGCCGCCTTTGTCAACGTGCAGGGGCCTCCCCGCGTGCTGGTCATCGAGGGACAACCAGGCAACGGAAAGAATATCGCGGCAGCGCTTCAGGCCACAAACATCAACGTCACAGTCGGCACGCCGAGCGACGTCCCGGAGACGCTCGATGGGCTTCTGCCTTATAGTAGCGTGGTATTGGCCGATGTCCCGGCCATTGAGCTAGGCAATACACGCATGCAGATACTCCAATCATTTGTGCGCGATCTTGGTCACGGTCTGGTCGTGAGCGGCGGACAGAATAGCTATGGAGTGGGAGGCTACACAGATACTCCTCTGGAGGAGACACTACCAGTCAGTATGAAGATTCCGCAGCATAAAGATACTCCCAGTATTGCAGTGGTGCTGATCGTTGAAAGTCTGGAGTCACAGGTCCAGATCAACGTATCCAAAGAAGCAAGCAAGGAAGTGATCGGTCTGCTGACTCCTCAGGATCAGGTGGGCATCTCATCGGGATACGGCACACTCAGTATCCCCATGCAGCATGTCACCAACAAAAACGCCATCGATCAGGCGATAGACGCCATGAATCCGACAGATCCACCCAGCTACATCCCCGATCTGGCCAACGCCGAACAGCAATTGCTGCACACGAACGCGCAAATCAAGCACATCATCTTACTCGGCGATGGAGATGCCTACGACAACTATGCTCCCATCGCTACCAGGCTGGCAGGTGAGAGCATTACCATCTCAACCGTCGAGACGAATGCGTTAAGCAATCAAGATCTGGCCACGATGCAGAATATTGCTCAATGGGGCAAAGGACGCTTCTATCGTGCCGATAATCCAGCAGTCATCCCACAGATCCTGCTCAAAGAGACCCAGAGAGCCTCCAGACGCTCTCTGATCAACGAAACATTCAATCCGGCTATCGTCACAAATCATCCGATACTTACAGGTCTGGACGGCCTTCCCTCGCTCGGAGGCTATGTCGCCACGACGCCCAAGCCTGCCGCACAACAGGTACTGATCAGCCAACTTGACGATCCCGTCCTGGCGGTGTGGCAGTATGGGCTGGGACGCGTGGCCGCCTGGACCAGCGATGCCCTGGGTCTATGGACCAAAAATTGGTTGTCCTGGAATGATGCTCCTCGCTGGTGGGCCAATCTGGTCACCTGGACGCTGCCTGCTGCGACCGATGGCGGTATGAATATCAATGGAAGCGTGACAAATGGTACCGGACAGCTAACGGTCGACCTTCCAGCCAACACGACCGCCGAAGGTGGACAACAACAGGTACAGGTACATATCATCGCCCCGGACCTTTCGCAATCCACCATCAGCCTCCAGCCAACAGCGCCCGAACGCTGGCAGGGAGACTTTCCAGCCTCGCAGGTGGGAGCATATCTGGTGCAAGTCACCTGGCAAGGAGCAAATAAAAAGGAAAGCCTGCTCACCGCCACTACGGGCCTGGTTGTGCCTTATTCGCCTGAATATCATACTCAGGGAGTCGATACGCGCTTCCTCACATTGTTAGCCCAGGCCGGAGGCGGTATCCTGCTCGATCCAAATAACGTCACGACAGCCTTCAGCCAAAAGCTCATCCCGACCAGCGCCTCCATTCCCATTGTCTTCTGGCTCCTGATCCTGGCGGCGCTGCTACTTCCCATCGATATCGCTGCCCGCCGACTGGCCAATCTAGACTTCTTCGTGGTCGCGTACAAATGGCTGGTGCAGCAACTCAGCAGGTCGAGCACAAGGCAATTGGCTACCTCCGCTACCCCAGGATCACATACGGATATTGCTCCTCTCCAGACCATACGCGCACAACGCACAGAAAAGAAACGTCAAATGGAAGAGTCGCTTACTCAACATCCCAGACGCGTCACAAAAGCAGCAGCGGCAGAGAAAACAATGCAGAGATCTGCCACACAAGTAACAGAAACGCGACCACTCCCAGCTACAGGACCAACTCAATCTTCTGCCCGCTCAGAATCGGCGGCAGGTGCAACAGAGGTATCGACGACAGCTCAACTCATCAAGGCAAAGCGTCAAAGAGCACAAGAGACAAAATGATTTTTGTACTGATCACCCTGGATACCAACACACGGCAATAGCAGAGAGCAATATCGCTAATTGAATACTGGTTCAGCCAGAGGACTTAAGAAAGGTAGAGAAAACGCCGGAAGAAGCTGATCAAGGATCACGTCAAGCGGTAGATGATATTCGTCTGTCAACGCTTGTAAGCGGCGTGGTCCTGCCTGCATGGCTTCAATCTCCAGCAGTAAATGATAGGTAGTGGCATTGAAAATGATCCTGGGAGATAGTGTCAATTCGGTGACCAAGGCATACGTAGCATACGCCGGCTGAGGAGAAAAAGGATCCAGTACAGATGAGGCTCCAACACTGCCACGAAGGGCCTGCTTTTCCATGCGTCTGGTCGCCTCTTGCAGATACAAATCGAGATAGCGTTGAAGCAATCTGGTCTGTGGGGATGGTTCCTGCTCGTTATAGGTAGCTCCCGCCCAGCGTTGATCAAGGAGCGCATCAAGCCACCACGCCGGCTCAACCGCTACCTGAAAAGAGGCGAGTACACGATGCTCGAAATCAAAACATGGATTATTTAGTTGCTCCTTAAAACAACACTCCAGGATTTCCGCCTCTAAGGTAGCAACCGTCATGCCATGACCATAGATAGGGTCCAGGTTACAAAGGGCATCGCCCATCACTAACAGACCCGCCGGCCAATGCTCCATTTGATCAAAGCGCTGACGCACGCATTCAGCAATCTGATAATGACATGTGCTATAGTCCAGATTCGTCTTGAGACGCTCCGGTGCTGGCACTTCATAATCCAGTGCCTGGAGCCATTTTGTGAGCTTCGTGCCACAGCCAGTGGCATCAACAACCAGATCGGCTGTGAGCGTTGCCGTTTGCTCTTTATCACCATACTTTTTGGCATGGACCCCTGTGACACACTTTTGCCCCAGATATACCTGCATCTGCAAGCCGGTCACCTCCAGGCCGGTAATAAACAGGACATTGGGAAGCGCCTGCACATACTGACGCATCGTCCATTCCAGCAGGGAGCGGCTACATGATACTTCTCTTCTGGGATGGCGGATATCAAATTGTCCAAATTGGTTTACAACATGTATATTTCTTTGAAAGGTTGAGATAGCTCCGTGATTTAATAATTCATGCTTAATATTGGGGAAAAAGTGTTCCATGCCCGCGAGAGCACGACTCATCAAGCGATGCAAATGGAACGCCTGTAGAGTACCTATACGATACTCCAGGGGTGCTGGCAATATATCTCTTTCAACTACCTGAACTTGATCATAATACTCAGAAAGTATACGAGCGGCAAGCAATCCTGCGATGCTTCCCCCGATCACGAGAGCACAGGTCTCTTTTTCTCGAGGAAAGAAAAGACTTCTGTTGAGCATAAATAGTTATTCTCCAAAATTTTTTATCATGATATATATTTTTCTTTTCTCGCCTCTCTCTTAACAGTGAGAGAAATCCTATGTTAATAGTATAAAAGGTAATAGACATATGCTTAAAGATCGTTTGGGATCGTCTATGTATCGTCTTATCAAAGAAGACCGTACCTCCCTACATTCATGCAGAGAAGGTACATGCCTTCTCAAAAACAAGCAAAATCACGCTAGACTTAAAGCGCTTTAAGTTCTGTATACTTGATGCATGCTGGATATATCTATTGATATGGCGATCTTTTAGTCCGACGATACCAAGTTCACCAATCCCGCCTGGCAAAGATCCCAGCTTTAGCTACGCCAGCAAGGTCTCTATCTGAGCCGAACTGTCGGCAGCCAGGACGCGCTCGACAATTTCTTGCGCTTGTGCCGTGGTAGTGTTACGAATGATCTGCTTGACGGCATTAAGCGAGCCAGCTTCCATACTCAGTTCATCGATGCCAAGTCCCAGCAGAAATGCGCTGGCACGTGGGTTGCCGGCCATTTCGCCGCACATACCGACCCAACGTTGATATTTATGCGCGGTGCGTACGATATGAGCAATGGTTCTCATGACAGCAGGATGAAAGGGACGATGTAGTTCGGTCAGTTGAGCATTCATACGATCGCTGGCGAGGGTGTATTGTGCCAGATCGTTGGTACCGATGCTGAAGAAATCGGCTTCCGTGGCCAGTTGATCGATCAGCCAGACAGAGGCAGGGGTCTCAATCATGATGCCCAGGCGTAAGAGCCCTTGCACGGATTGTTGTAATTTGCCTTCTTGTAATAGTTGAGCTTCTGTTTCGGCAATGAAGGCTTTAGCCTGTCGCAGTTCGCGCAGGTCACAGATCATGGGAAACATGATCCACAGGGAGGCCAGATTTGTCTGGGCGGCGAGCAACAGAGCTCGTATCTGGGTACGAAAGAGGTGCTGATACTCCGGAGCCAGGCAGAGTCGAATACCACGCACGCCGAGAAAGGGATTATCTTCCTTTGGTAGGTCTAAATAGGGGACGCTTTTATCTCCACCAATATCCAAAGTACGCACGATGACAGCTTTGCCCGCAAAGGTCCGCAGGACTTCGGTGTAGGATGCTACCTGCTCCTCCTCGGACGGCGCAGTTGCCCGATCTAAAAAGAGAAATTCGGTCCGAAATAATCCGACGCCATTCGCACCAGCCTCAAGCGCAGGTTGGGCATCACGAGAGCGCCCGATGTTCGCTGCGACGTCGATGGTTGTGCCGTCAGTGGTTGTCGCGGAGAGTGTCCGCAAGCTTTGTAGCTGTTGTTGTTGCTGTTGATATGTCTCCGAGGCGCTTCGATAATGCTGAAGCGTCTCGGCATCGGGATTGAATACGACATCCCCACTACTGGCATCCAGCACCATTGTGCTCTGACTGGCATCGGATGGAAGTGTGGCAATCTTTTCGATCAGTCCCTTGATCCCTACGATCGCCGGGATGCCCATCTGCCTCGATAGAATGGCTGTATGGGAGGTCGGTCCTCCCTGTTCGGTGGCCAGTCCCAGTACCAGCGCTGGATCAAGTCCCGCCGTGTCGGATGGCAGCAGATCTCGCGCCATGACGATGGCTGGCTGGTCAAGATAACGTAACTGAGCCGTCGGGCGTCCTTGCAGATGATTGACTATACGCAAACGAATATCATAGACATCAGCAGCACGGGCTCGAAAATAAGCATCGTCCATCGCCGTAAAAATCTGAGCAATCTCCTCAGAAGCCTCCCAGACCGCCCGCTCCACGTTCATGTGCTCACCCTCAAGACGCTGATAAACACCATCCTGAAGAGACTCATCTTCAATCATCAGCAAGTGAGCATCAAAGATGGCCGCCTCTTCCTCCCCCAGACGTGCCAATACCTGATCTCGCAGTAGTGTCACCTCGGCGATCGATCCCTGCACCGCCTGCTGAAAGCGCTCCTTCTCATGCGCGACAGCGTCCGCCTCAATCGATGTCCTGGCGATGATAGGAGGCGCAGGATCATAGACAATCCAGGAGCCGATTGCCACTCCACCAGTAACTGCGATACCATGTAACTTTGAAGACATATGTAATCTCATCCTTTTTCTATCAATAAGTTTCAATCGTTGCATCTTCGGAGCATCTCATATAGGCTAAACACCTATTATGTTATCTAGTTGTCCGTGCAACTTGGTCGAATAAAATAGCAGGCCCATTCCATTATAAATAATGTAGATAGATAAGCCTGCATCAAGACTCAAGAACAAATACTTGTCATCCCTAAGTATCGCATAAGTTAAGAGATATTACCATGGGACGTACAGCTCATGCACAATCAGTACTTTGAAGGCTTTGCTTGGACGAAAAATGAGCGCTTCGAGAGCTTCTTGATATTCATCAAGTGGGAAGCGATGCGAGACGAGCTCGGCCAGTTGCAACGTTCCCTGGCTGAAGAGCTGGACGGCATAGCTCCAGGCCGATGAGCTGGCTCCAAAGACGGCTTTGATGGTGAGTTGCTTGAGGATAAAGACGTCGTTTGAGACGCTTAAGGTGGCTGTCGATGCTTCAAGCCCGCTCAGGAGGATGGTTCCACCGCGCCTGGCGGCAAGAAGGGCCTCTTCAACAGCCTGGATATGGCCAGTGCCTTCAAAGACGAGATCAGCGCCACGATTACCTGTCAGAGTATGTAAAGCCTCCTGAGAGTCTTCTCTACTCATATTGAGCGTATGAGTTGCTCCAAACTGACGCGCTAACTGGAGCCTCTCCTCACGAAAACCCAGCAGAATGATCATAGCGGGACTAAATAGCCGCGCAATCTGGACCGCCAACAAGCTACTCGGGCCGTCACCAACGATCACCACCGTGTCGCCTGGACGCGGCTGAGCACGCTGAAAGGCATGAACAACAACTGCCACGGTCCCTAATAAAGCAGCCTCCTCAAACGAAGCAGTGTCGGGTAAAACGTGCAACAGACGCGCCGGGACAGCTACATATTCAGCCAATCCACCAGGCCGCGTAAAACCCATCTCATCGTAGCCAGCCTCACAGAGATTGGTCTGACCATCACGACAATTACGACAAAGACCGCAAAAGTAGATGCTTTCTACGGCCACTTTGGTTCCCGGCACAATGTTCTGGACAAAATCTCCAACCACAACAGCCTCCCCGGCCCACTCATGGCCGGGAATCAGTGGATAACGCACATATTCTTTGGCACGTTTCCCTTGATAGACCTCACTATCGCTCTCGCTTAATCCAACGACACGCGCCCGCACCAGCACTTCATCGGGACGAATCGTTGGTCGTTCCAATTCAGTCACATGAGCCCATCCCGGCTCAGTAATCATAACAGCCTTCAACGATAAAACCTTTCATCTTTGTCGATACAACTATCAATATAGTATACAACTTTGAAGATCAAATAGTACCATACATGCACGGCAAAATATGGGCGTTGACATTAATGTGCTAACTGAGTAAGATGTAGAACATTACATTATTTTACTTTGATAAAAGTGCATAAGGTGTTCGAAGGAGGGTCAGGGAGGATTAGAAGTTGATAGCTTTTGGAGTCTCATGCCTGGAAATATTGTCATGTTTAGTCTTGTCACATCTGCATATTTTGGAACGGAAGGTCCTCTCAAGATGGCTAGAGAAATTACTAGGCGCTATGTCGTGACGCGTCACTTGAAATGGGGAGCAATTCTCCTCTTTCTCACCTATGTCTTTAATACGCTGGCAATTCTACTTGTGATGGGCAAGCAGACAGCCTATGATCCTTTTGCTCTGATTACCATGGTGCATAGGATACTGGGAGACGATTTCGCGATCGTGACCAGTATCTGTCTGATGTGCTCATTTCTCGCCACAATCCTGGTTTACACCTACCTCTACGCACGGCTGCTCTTCGTCTCTGAAGTTGACCAGAGAGTTGCTCTAAGTATCGACAAGCATACAAAACAACACGCCCCGATGAATGCCATTGTCTTGCAGACCATCCTGGCCATTGCCTTTACCATCTTGATCTTCAATATCGCCCCCTTTATCATCCTGGCGGACCGCCCAAAAGACTTCTCGGTCGAAATTTACCATATCAGCCAGGCCTCGGCAGCATTGGTCTGGACCATCTCATCAGCATTTCTCTTTATCTGCCTCATGGGCAGCTACTTACAAAATCCCCATTTCTTCTATAGTCAGCATATCTTCCCGATGGCAATCATCTGGGCCAGCGTGATCATAGGGCTGCTGAGTTGTATCCTCACGACCGTCGACACGCTACTCTTCTCGTGGACAAATCTGATCCCCAACAATCAGTGGTGGTATTTTGTCGGAGGATTAACGATTCTCTTTCTGGCTATCTCGGTTTTGATCAGTATCTTCGCCAAAAGCGAGACCGATTGGCAATCCCTCAACGCAGCCCTCCAGGACACGTCAAAGACGAGCATCATACATAAGTAACGTGTTCACAATGAACGCCAACTGGCGGGACAACCAGGAAATGCCCCGCCAGCGATAGAGCTCGCCGGAAGCAGCTTATGCCATCTATAAGCGAGCATTCTGAAATTGATACCAGAGACGCTGTGCAATCTGAAGAGCATCTCGTTTCAAACCGTAGTGCGCCATGTAGGTGCAGACGTTCTCGATGTCGCGTGTCAACAGCTCAAGGGCATGAGAGTTGAAGCGTGGATCGATCGCCTGCGGAAAGTCGATAATAGTCGCTTTGCCCTGCCAGTACAGGATGTTGTACGCCGAGAGGTCCCCATGGATAATATCGTGCTTCAGCCAGAGATGAATATTATCCATCAGCAGTTCAAAAGTGGGATAGACCTCATCCGGCTCCAACTCCACATGCTGCAAAGCTGGCGCGGGCTCCTGTTCATCACCAAGATACTCCATGATGATCGCGTGGCTATTACGTGCAATCGGCCTGGGAATAGCCGCTCCCGCCTCATAGAGCATGGTCAGCGTAGCAAACTCGTGTCCCACCCATTGGCTAAATTGCGACTCACGACCGACGTTCGACTTGTTTTTAATCGCTCGCGTCGTACGTTGATCGCCCATATAGCGTCCTTCATGATACACCGCATCGTTTTTAAAACCACGGTTATTGCGCGACCGATACACCTTACCCGCCAGGTAAGGCACTCCCTGCGATGGATGTGCACGGCAACAATAGACCGTCGCCTCTTTCCCGCTCTTAACTACATGGAGAATCTCTGTGATCACAGCATCAGCAAAGAAACTATCCAGGGACGCCCGCACCGGATCAGATCCCGGACGCTCCAGCGCCTGTAAAGCTTCTAACTCTTCCTGCTCTTCCATAGCACGTATCTGTTTTCGCTTAGACAATTTTTCAGACTCCTCTTATATTTCTCATAACATGTATAGATCCATTGACTTTCAAAACATCCGCCAATCTGGTTGATAAGAACAGTTTGCATACAGCACCTCCATATATATTTTCAGAAACCAACAAAAAAAGCCGTAAGCATCACGCTTACGGCTTTCTCACAGACATGAAAAAAGCCATCTTCTCATGAGATGGCCGATATCAGGACGCTGTCACTGGATGACAGTAGCGATCACTACAAGTGCAGATCGCCCCTGAATAGATGCGGATGGCCCTCTCGGAGACGTGACGCTCTACGAATATATCGCATGAGACACTCTCCTTTCGCTGTTGTGAGTCACAATAACTCAGGGCCAGACATTATTTTTTTCTACTTTTACAAGCATAACAGACAATGAAACCACTTGTCAACCATGAAATCACGGCTCATGAATAAAGACTCTATCAAAGAAGGCTCAACCATGGACAAAATTCCCTTGATCTATGCTTAAAGTTATGCTATGTTCCATATACAATTACAAAGTTGATCATCAGGATGGTATTAAAAGTGGTAACCATATCCGATGTAGCCAGGCAAGCGGGAGTCAGTCAGACAACAGTCTCTCATGCATTAAGTGGCAAACGCCCGGTTGCCCCACAGACACAAGCACGCATCGCGCAGGTGATCAAGGACCTCAACTTTCGTCCGAGCGCCCTGGCGCGGAGCCTCCGTGCGCAGCAGACACAGACGATAGCACTCGTGATTCCTGATATCACCAATCCGTTTTATCCCACTCTGGCTCGCGGACTACAGGATCTCCTCATCCAGGCAGGATATTATGTCTTCATCTGCAATACCGAGAGCGCACTTGAGCAAGAGATCACATTTCTAACGGAAGCGATCAGTCGACGTGTGGATGGCATTGTGCTGGCGTCGCACTACGATCGCACCAGCATTTTACGCGAGTTTATCGACGAAAAAATACCGCTCATTTCGCTCGAATATAGTATCAGCCTGCCACATGTGGATACGGTGACGTCAGATGACTATCGCGGAGTGAAACACGCGATAGAGTATTTGCTCAAAAAAGGCCATCGCCGCATTGGGATGATCGGGAGCTCTCAGCAACATCCAACCTATGAGATCCGCAAATCGGGCTACAAAGATGCTTTACAAGCTGCGGGTATTCTCTACGATGAGTCAATTGTGGCCCAAAAAGATTTCACGCGCAGTGGCGGAATGGAAGCGACGCAACAACTCTTAAAGCGCTTTGCAGGAAGTAAGCGAGAGCAACGTCCCACAGCGATCTTCTGTGCCAACGATATGGTCGCCATCGGCGCCATGGATGCGATCCGCGAGCAGAAGCTCTCTATCCCCAAAGATATTGCCGTGATCGGCTATGATGATATAGAAGCGGCCGCCCTCATTCATCCAACGCTGACCACCGTCCTCAATCCCGCCTACAAAATTGGACAGGCGATCGGACAATTACTCCTCGATCGTATTCGCGGCACCTATCACGGACCAGGCCGTCACATCACAATCCCCTATCAATTTATCAAGCGCGAATCGGCGTAAAGCGGTACTTTACGCAAAAATACATAACTTTTAGATAGCCCTTCCGTATTTATCATTGATAGTCCAATAACGCTATTTTTATGTGAGAAAGTATAGGAAATTTATTATGAGCAAGAAAAAATCAACCAAGCGTCTGGTCAGAGCCCTGATTGGAATCGGTGGTGCCACATTGGTCACCATAGCCGTCCGAGAACAACTCAGCCTGCCACCCAAGCAACGCACCTGGCAAGGCAAAGTATTCGGCATCCCCTACGACTTCCGTATCCCAACCAGAGAAAGTATCCGCAGCTCTTTCTGGAACAGCGAAACCTCACAGATCCTGGTCCCACGCCCCTTCGGTGTGGGCTGGACAGTGAATTTCTATCCCATCGTTCACCCCAGGTAGCGTAGGAGGGTTGCGAGTAGCAAGGAGCAAGCGAAAGCAACTCCAAAGGCGAGATGGAGCATGGAGGTTTTCTTGATACCAATCATGAAGACCTTCCGCTCGGTGGCGTTCAACACGGCACGCACATTGATAAAGGCCAGTGGAAAAGTTATCCAGGTGAGCAGCGCCAGCCAGGGGAGCAGTCCAACGACAACAAAAAGGGTGAGCATGACATAACTGCCGATTAATAAGCCGGCATGGAAACGTTGACCAAATTTAAGTCCAAAGCGCACAGGCAAGGTTCTTTTATTGACGGCAAGATCATCCTGGTAGTCGCGCACATTGTTCATGTTGAGGATGGCTGTGACGAGAAAACCCACAGGTATGCTGGCCGCCAGGGCGTTCCATGACCAGTGATGGATCTGCACATAGTATGATCCCCAGGTCATCAGAAAGCCCATGGCGAGAAAGACCATCACATCGCCGAGGCCTCGATTGGAAAATTTGAAGGGCTTGGCGCTATAAAAGTAAGCAATCAAAACGCCTGCGAGGCCAAAGAGGATGATCTCTGGTCCAACAGTAAAGATCAGCACAATACCAAGCAACGTGGCGACGACAAAGCAGAAGATGCCACAACCAAGCACCTGTGCAGCCGTCATCTCACGTGTAAAGATCACCGTTGACGCTCCCAGCGAGCCTGCGTGATCCAAGCCATAGCGATGATCAAAGTATTCGTTGAAGTAATTGGTGCCTATCTGCAAAAAGAGGCAAGACAAAAAGGTTGTCAGAAAAATCCAGAAGTGAAAGGTTCCTTGATAACCGGCCAGCGCGGTCCCCACAATGACCGGGCTTACGGCCGCCGCCAGCGTAAAAGGACGGCTCGTCTTTAAGATAGCTTTCCAATTGAGCGTATGAATCGATGGCTCGTTGACAGTCTGTGCATCTCTCATAATAAATTCTCTCGTATACAGGCCCGATGGCTTGATGATTTAAGTAGCAACAGGGCGCAAAATCTATAATCACGCTTCCCTCAAGGATATCAAAAATCCGGCATAATCTCAAACCTCTCCGATTTTAGCGCAAAGCTCTTGAGGCGTAGCCGAATGCCCTCTGTATTCCGTCTTACAAGCAGAGGCAGAAGATTCCATCTTATGCAGAGGCAGATAGCATATAATGAAAAGAGAACTCCCCTTCCTGTTAGCAATAACGTCGTCAAGGAGAGAGCTATTCCCCGGGCAGCGGGAAGGCAATGAGAGGAAGAAGACAATTATGCAGAATACCATTGTGACCAAGAAATGGTCAGAAATTAAAGGGCTAGCAGCCGTGACTATCGACACGGGCAAAAAAGTTGGTACCGTTGAAGATTTTTATCTGGACACCCAGAATCATGCCATTTTAGGTTTTGAGATTAAAACTGGACTATTTGCCCATCGTATTCTTCTACTGGCATCGCTCAACGGCATCGGCACGGACGCGCTGACCTTCGCCTCTGAAGATGCACTGCTGAAAGAGCAAGCGGAACAAACGTTGAACGTAGCTCTGAAAGGAAAAGACGTTTTAAGCTATCGCGTCCTGAGCGAGGGAGGTACCGTAATAGGAACGGTCGGTGATGCCATTTTTTCGCTGGCCCTCCCGCAAGCCATCAGCATCAGCGCCTTTGAGCTCTCGCGAAGCATGCGTGAACGCCTGACCAAGCACTTTGCCACCTTCGATTCACAGCAGATCATGCGCTATGGACAAGATGTGCTGGTCATTCCCGATGCGATCGCTACCGAGCTTTCGAAATAAGGTATCCACAGCTGAAAACCTCAAAGCGTGAACCACTAGAGGATAAGCTGACATCCAGACTCATCTATTGCTTGATATATATTCCATTTTATATACAATAAGCACAGGAAAGAGGATATAGCTAATACAAATATACTCTACAATTAGCTATATCTCCAGCCAGACAAGCCTCCATTATAAAGAAAGTAATCCCACAAAAAAAGTGTACCCGCTTCTTACAAAGAGCACGTCCTATATCAGGAACCCGTTTACAACAGACCATTATGCATAGAGATAAATTTAGTAAGAAAGGGACATATTCAATGGCAGATGTAAAAGACGCAACGCAAAGTGCCCAGGAACAATACTTTCGTATTACCGATGAGGTACCAGAAGAGATCTGGTATTGGGCAGCATTAGCTTCAATTATTGCATCCGCGATCTTGTTTGTTTCCAACAAACGTGACTGGAGCATCTTTGTGGGCCAATGGCCTCCAACCTTCCTGCTGTTTGGCGTATTTCATAAAATACTTCGCCCAAGCACCCACTAAGCTGTTTGATTGATTGTATGCATGAAGGTACTCAATATATAATCATTGAGTACCTTCATGCATACAAATATTTTTTGCCTCACAGCAACTACTCTTCCACCTCCACCACGACATATTTAATTTAACCTACAATGGTAAACCCTCTATTTATAGGCGATGTATCACGCAATCGTCTCCTCATTGCGCCGCTCCTGCGTTTGCTTCTGCTGCTCTTTACGCCGCAGGCCAGGAATGGGATATGGCAGCTTGAAGACTGAAAAGAGATAATATAATGAAGGAATGAGAATGAGCATGCCGATCAAAATAGCAATCAGCAAGGTGACAATAACAGTAGGAGCGTTAGATGAGTTGTCGATAGTATAGTGCGGCGGGATCACATATGGATATTGGGAAAGTCCCCATGATCCCAATAGAAAAGCCGTCTCAGCGATCATCAAAGTCCGGGCCAGTCGATAGCGCCGGACAAATAGCGTAATCGCAGTAGCCGCTCCGATAAGCATGGTCGCAATCACCACCGGCAGAGCATGGGTGAGCATGCCATTCCAGATACCTGGAGCTTCCGAGATAGAGAGGAATAATCCCAACGCCCCCAGCCCAGCCGTAATGCCTCCTGCGATCAGCGCCTTGAGTCGATAAGTGGCAAGCAGCTCCTCATCATCTTTTGACGTGCTGGCCTCAACCAGCAGATAGCTCGCCGCCAGCGTCGCGCAGAGAGTAATAGCCATCAAGCCAATGACCAACGCAAAAGGTGAGAGAAAGGGAGCCATATTCGTTGCCACAGGTATACCTGATGAGTCAATTAACTTCCCGCTGGCCACCGCCGCCGCACATACTCCCAGGAAAAAGGGAGTAATGATGCTGGTGGCGCTAAAGACGCGGCTCCAGACACGTGCAAAGATGCTCTTCTCATCGATGGCGTAGTAGCGATAGACAAAGGCGGCCCCACGGAGCACAATACCAATCAGGACAATCGAAAACGGAAAAAACAGAGCGATTGAGAGCGCATAGAAGGCACTGGGAAAAACATTAAACAATCCAACGATCAAAAAGATCAGCCAGACGTGATTTGCTTCCCACACAGGTCCAAGTGCATGATTGATCAGGCGGCGCTGGCGCGTCGCATCACTACCGACCGCGAACAGGTCCCAGACGCCTGCACCAAAGTCGGCCCCACCAAGCGAGGCATAGACAATCAAAGCAAACCAGAGTACGACCAGCGCAATTAAAGCAACATCCATTTTTACATACCGACCTTTTCTAACTCAGGCTCCTGTACATCATAGCCATCCTCGGTAAGAGTCACTTGCGGCAACGGCCGACGAACTACTTTAAGCAGTAGCCAGATGAGCGCCACCGCCAGCAGAACATAGATAAGTGTAAAGATGGTAAAGCTTATATTGAGAAATGGGGCTGTCGTCACCGCATCTTTGGTGCGCAGATAGTTATAGATGACCCAGGGCTGTCGACCGATTTCAGTCACCATCCATCCTAATATAATCGCCAGAAATCCCAATGGACCACAGATCACCAGACCCCAGAGGAGCAGACGATTCTGGGGCAAGTTGCGCTTCTTCAAAAAGTAGAGTCCCCAGAACAAGACAGCCATCAACAGGATAAACATCCCGCTCCCTACCATGCCATCAAAGGAGGTATGAACAATCATGGTATCAGGCCAATCCGACCGGGGAAACTGGTCCAGCCCTTTGATGACCGCGTTCGGATTGTTATACGCCAGGATACTCAAAGCTTTAGGGATCTCAATCGCGTAGATTACCTGACCGGTCTGAGCATCGGCGATACCTCCGATCGAGATGGGTGCTCCGCTCTCTGTGTGAAAGATGCCTTCCATCGCAGCAAACTTGGCCGGCTGATAGTTCGCCAGAAAGCGGGCGTTGAAGTCTCCGCTGACAAGCTGGAGGGGCGTGGCAACAACAGCCAGCAGCATAGCCAGTATCAATCCTTTGCGATAATATTCCTCGCGTTTGCCGCGCAGGTAGGCAAAGGCATAGACGGCCGCAACCGCGAAGCCGGTCGCCACATAGGAAGCCAGGATCATATGGACGGTCTCAAACGGGGTGCTGGGATTGAAAACGGCCTGGATAGGATTGATATCGACGATTTTGCCATCTTTGAACACAAAGCCCGCCGGAGTATTCATCCACGAATTGGCGCTGACAATAAACCAGGCGGAAGCCATCCCACTGATCCAGATCGGGAAAGAGCAGAACCAGTGAGCACGAGTCGACAAGCGATCCCAGCCATAGAGATAGAGTCCCAGGAATATGGCCTCGACGAAAAAGGCAAAGCCCTCCAAAAGGAACGGCAATCCGATCACAGCACCAGCAAAACGCGTATAGGTCGGCCAGAGCAATCCCAGTTCAAAGGAGAGAATGGTGCCAGATACGCCTCCGATCGCGAAGAGGATCGCAGCAGCTCGTGCCCAACGCCGTGTCAGCATCATCCAGACGGGATTCTTTGTATAGAGAGCCAGGCCCTCAGCAATACAGAGGAGCAAGGGAATACCAACACCCAGAGCTGAGAAGATAATATGAAATGCAAGTGATGTTCCCATCTGGGCACGGGCAGCAAAAAGATCAGACATACTATGCGCTTCCTTTACATCTAAATGTGAAGATAGAAATCCTCGATAGACGTTTGCCTCCAGGCAGTTAGTTACTATACCTCTATTTTAAGAGTACCATTTCAGAGCTGCAAAGTGAGCAATATCGAGTATGATTTGTCTGCTGCCAGTTGTTCATCTGTTACATCCCCCATCAGAGTAAGAGAGCAGCATGGACAACCAGAGCACATGTGCTATAATTTTCGCAAATGAGAGAGAGAGGTTCTGATCAAGCATGCCGGATACAACAAGCACAGCAGCGGACAAAATATTTAAGCATCTGAGAGGATTACGTGCACAGATGCAAGCAGGTGAGGAGCCTATCTTAGCCCTCCCCGCCATCTGGGATAGTGGTACGAATAACCATAGCACGGCATGCGATGTGATTGTCACAAACCAACGCCTGCTGGGCTATTATTATCGAAGTTTTCCTCGTGAACGCATCTTCATTGAGACGATCACTCTCGCCGATATAGGTACAGTCATGTGGCGGAAAAAAAATTATGAACCGATCTTTCGCGAGATTATGATCAGTGATAGTACACATAAAGTATACATTCGAACTCCTCAACAAAAAAGCGTCCAACTCTACGACACCCTGCGTATGCTTACAGAAAAGAACACGCACATAGCAACGCCAGATGAGATCTCGCCGGATTCCATGGAGGCAACGGAGACGGATACCAACGAGCAACCGTCAGCCGATCAAATACAAGTCCAGGCCGACGCATCACAGACCCCCATCTACGCTCAAGAAGAGATCATCCGACCATTTGAGAAGACGCCTCTGGCTACAACATTGCTGTTAGTCGGAGGTATCTTGCTCGAAATCCTCGGCATCTATCTCCTATCGATCACACACAGCGCAAGCACAAGCATCCCATTGTTCGTAGCTGGCTTCGTAGCCGTCGGAGCCAGCTTCCTATCCCGCTTAACAAAAAAATAAATCAATAGAAACGAAATGGGATCAGGGATACTCCTGAACGTAGGCCTCGATCTGCCCAATCTCTTGATCATCGAGACGGAAGTCGCCAGCTCCAATGATTTCATCAACTTGAGCCGGATGACGTCCTCCAACGATGGCTCCCGTGACGGCTGGATGACGTAAGGTCCAGGCGATGGCGACTTCGCCCGCTGAACGACCATGGGAATGGCCAATCTCCGCCAATGTCTCCGCGAGCGCCAGATTACGCTGAAGACGCGGCGGCGTATAATCTTTGCTGCGACTACGCCAGTCGGTGGCTGGAAGATCTTTGACACGCTGCTCGCTCCATGTGCCAGTCAGCAGACCTGAGGCCATCGGAGAGTAGACAATCACTCCGATATTATGCTGCAAGCAAAATTCGAGCTCATCATTTTCGACCTCGCGCCTGATTAAAGAATAGGGTGGCTGCAATGAGCTGATGGGTGAGATCCGTTGCGCTCGCGCTAATTGTCGGGCATTAAAATTTGATACCCCGATGTGGCGAATCTTGCCTTCATCTCTGAGACGAGCGAGCGTCGTCCAGCCCTCCTCGATATCGGCATCTGGATCGGGCCAGTGGATCTAATAGAGATCAATCACATCGACCTGCAAACGTCGCAGGCTTGCCTCTACCTCATTACGTAGCGAGGCGGCCTTTAAGCTACCTTTGATCTTGCCATCAGCGGTAGCAAGCCGTGAGCCTTTGGTAAAGATATAAGGACGATTACTGCGTCCATGAAGAGCACGAGCAACGATCTCCTCGGCGTGCCCGAAACCATAGACAGCAGCCGTATCGATCCAATTGATGCCAAGGTCGAGCGCGTGTTGGATCGTGGCAATCGACTCGTTATCATCCTGTGGACCCCAGGCCGCTGGCCAACCCTCTCCACCCAGCGCAAATGTTCCCAGGCCAAGCGGGGTAATAGCGAGATCGGTATCACCTAAATGTCTTTTCTGCATGTGATTCTCCAGTGATCAAACAGCTAATCTCTACGTCACTTCCGACCAGAAAAGTCTTCCAAAACTAACCTCATCGAAACGCCGGGAAAGATGAATAGTAAAGCATCTTCTTTGCATCCTATCTTATCCCATGCATCCAGCCAGGCGCAAACAGTGCATCATCTACGCTCGCCATAGCAACCAGATGATCCCTATAGCGGAAAATCATCACGTTGAGAGGGATGGCAAGGCGGTAGCTACGCAAATATTGTTAGCCAGTTACATTGACACGTGATTTTTCGGATGGGTACAATAAAATAGCTCTGAGAAACGATGGTGTTTCCCTTTATAATCCTACGTCCACTACACTAGAAGACGAGGCGCTAAACAATGAAGATGTTTGTTTGTATAAAACAGGTTCCTGATCCGAATACTACGCTAAGCAAACTTGATCCAGATACAAAACGACTTGTACGTAGTGGTGTGTCACTTGTCCTGGACCCGGGCGATGAGAGTACAATCTCTGCGGCGATAAAGATACGCGATATGGTCGGCAATAGCGAGCTGGTCGCTCTGAGCATGGGTCCCGATAAGGCTCAAGAGGCGATGCGACGCGCTCTGGCCATGGGTGTGGATCGCGCAATCCTGGTGACCGATCCGGCTCTGGCTGGCTCAGATGCAGTTGGTACCGCACGTGTGCTCTCCGCAGTGCTCAAAAAAGAGGGCGCGGACCTGATCTTCTGCTCAACTGAGAGCACCGATGGCTATACAGGTATGGTCCCGGGCGGGATCGCAGAATTTTTAAATATCCCCCAGCTCACCTTCGCACGCGAAATCAAGATTGAAGGACAGAAAGCCGTTATCAAACGCGTCATCCCCAAAGGATATCAAACCGTCGAGAGCGCTCTGCCAGCCGTGATCACAATTGCGAGTGGCTCTTATGAAGCCATTTATCCAACCATGAAAGGGATCATGGGGGCAAAGAAAAAGCCTTATTCACAATTGAAACTGGCCGATATCGGCGTAGATGCGACACTGGTTGGTGAGGCTGGCGCACGCGAGCAGGTGCTATCGATCGGCACAGCCGAAGCACGCGCCGCTGGACAGATCATCAAAGACGACGGGAACGCCGCGCAGCAGATCGCAGAATTTTTGCAGCGTTACCAGTTACTCTAATACCTGTATCCATGAGAGATGACGTGATTTTGCACGAGGAGGTACATAATGACAGACACTATTTGGGTTCTGGTAGAGCTGGAAGGCGGGGTCCCGGTACGCTCATCGCTAGAAGTTCTGGGCAAAGCGGCCAAACTTGGTCGGGCCGAGGCGATTATCTTTGGCAGTGGCGCTGCTAGCGTTGCCGCAACTCTGGGAACATATGGCGCGGAACACGTCTACGTCCATGAAGATGCCACGTATGACAACTATCTAACGCTGCCAGCCGTCGAGACAATCAGCTCCCTGCTGAAACAGCAGCAACCAACGGTCTTACTGCTCCCGACCACCTATGACCTGCGCGATATTGCGGCTCGCCTGAGCATTCGCAGCGAGATGGGACTGATCACAGATGCCACCGATCTGACGGTAGACGGCGCTGGGTTGAAAGTTACCGTTCCCTGGGGTGGCGAGACGGTTGTCACAACAACATTCACACAGCAACGTCCAGGCATCGTGCTGACGCGTCCCAAAGCTTTCTCCATCGAGCAATATGAGGGACGTACGGCCGAGATTACGACGCTCAGCGATACGATCAGCGCGGAAGCACAAACAATACGCGTGATTGAGACGATCGAGGTCAAGAGCGAAGGTCCTGCTCTGGAAGATGCTACGGTTGTTGTCAGTGGCGGACGCGGACTCGGCAAAGCGGAAAACTATCACTTTATCGAGGAGCTGGCGGTCGTGCTGGATGGCGCTCCTGGTGCCACACGCGCTATCGTGGACCTGGGTTGGCTACCTTATAGTTATCAGGTGGGGCAGACAGGCAAGACAGTCAAGCCAACGCTCTACATCGCCGCAGGTATCAGCGGAGCGATCCAGCATCTGGCCGGAATGAAGGGAGCAAAATATATTATCGCGATCAACAAAGACGAACATGCTCCAATCTTCTCCGTCGCCGATCTGGGAATCATTGGCGATGCAGTCACAATCCTACCACAACTCACCAGCGAAGTGAAACGACGAAAAGCATAAACCAACGGAGGTTCTTATATGACTCCCCCTGCAATTTCACCCACCGGGGGATGGCTTGGTACCACGCTCTTTGTTTTGCTGTTTATCGCAGCACTGGCACTCTTTGGGACGCGTGCAGGAAGATTAATCACCCTCCTCGTCAAAGCGCGTCCCGAGAATCGCACCGACCACATGAACGATCGTGTCGGTGCTTTTTTCAAAGTCGTGCTGGGACAGAGCGGAGTACTACGCGATCCCATCCCAGGTATCGCACACTTTTTTACCTTCTGGGGCTTTATCCTGATCCAATTCGGCCTCCTGAATCTCATGCTCGGAGCCTTTAATGGATCGCTGCCATGGATCGGCGCGAGTCCAGCCTTTGCCACAATTCTCGATGTATTTGTCGTGCTGGTGCTCTTTGCACTCGTCGTCTTCGCCATTCGGCGTGGCATCGTCCGCCCCAAGCAGCTTAGCAGCTCGCTGCATGGTCCCTGGGATGGCTTCATCATTCTCGGCCTGATCCTTCTGGTTATCATCACGCTCGCCCTCGTGGAAGCCTTTGAGTATGCCGCGACCGCAGGAGCCGCCTGGACTCCTATCGGAGCCGTATTCTATCCATTACTCAAAGGCATCAGCCCGGCCGCCGATACCATCATCTACCGCGTCTTCTGGTGGGCTCACATGATCACGGTCTTCGGCTTTCTGATCTATCTGCCACGTTCCAAGCATCTGCACTTACTGGCGACTCCCTTTAACGTCTTCTTCCGCAGCTATAAGCCAAAAGGAGCTCTACCGCTGATCGAAAATATCGAGGAGCGCGACGATTATGGCGTCTCGAAGGTGGAGCAGTTCACCTGGAAGCAGCTCCTGGATGGCTATGCCTGTACCGAATGTGGTCGCTGCAATACAGTCTGTCCTGCTCAGCAGACTGGCAAGCCGCTCTTTCCTAAGGAGATTATCCTGGGAGCCAAAGAGGCGCTGTTCGTCGAGAGTGCTGCGATCCTGGGAGAAAATTCTATCTACAACAGATTTGGGATCGCAGCGGTCAAAGCCGATGAGACGAAAGCAGAGAAGGATGCGCATCATGAGCCAATGATCGGCGGCATCATCTCGAAAGAAGCGCTCTGGGCCTGCACGACCTGCATGGCTTGCGTAGAGATCTGTCCAGTATCGATCGAGCACGTACCGAAAATTGTCGACATGCGCCGCTCGCTGGTGATGGAGGAGAGCGACTTCCCCCAGGAGGTCACTTCGCTCTTCAATAACATCGAGCGCAACGGCAATCCCTGGGAGATCAGTAACGATAAGCGTGCCGAATGGGCCGCTAACCTGGAGATTCCTTTGCTGGCTGAGAATCCTGATGCGGACGTCCTCTACTGGGTCGGCTGCATGGGATCGTTTGATCAGAGAAATCAGCAGGTCGCCACATCGGTCGCCAAAGTGCTCAAGGCGGCCAACGTCGATTTCGCGATCCTGGGTCCCGAGGAGACGTGTACCGGCGATCCCGCACGGCGCATCGGCAATGAATATCTCTGGCAGATGCAGGCCACACAGAATATCGAGACCCTCGATGGCTACGGCTTCAATACAAAGAAGCCTGCCAGCAGCGATGGCCAAGACGGTCAGACAGCTGTGGCAACACAGACAAAACATCGCACGATTATCACTGCTTGCCCGCACTGCTTCAATACAATCAAAAACGAATATCCACAGTTGGGTGGCGACTATGAAGTCATCCATCACACTGTCTTCATCGATTCGTTGATGGAGAACGATAAGCTGAAGCTGCCAGCCGGATTCGACACGCGTAAGATGACGTATCATGATCCTTGCTACGTCGGACGTTATAATGACGTCTACGAGGAGCCGCGACGTGTCCTGAAGGTGCTCAACAACGATGGCGTCACTGAGATGCGTCGCAATCGCAACAAGAGCTTCTGTTGCGGCGGCGGCGGCGGTCGCGTCTGGATGGAGGAAAAGGTCGGCAAGCGCATCAATCAGACCCGCGTCAATGAGGCATTGGAGACAGAGGCAGAAGTCATGGCGGCCGCCTGTCCCTTCTGCATCACCATGTTCGAGGACGGAGTTAAGGGCGTCGAGGCCGAAGAGAAAATGAAAATTGAGGATATCTCAGAGATCATCGTGCGCGCCATCGAAGCCAAGTAAGTCCTAAAAAATGGGGAGGAGAGGTTACACCTGTGACCGATCCTCCTATTTTTATGTCAATCGCCCCTAAGGCACTCCTCCATGATACAATAAACCTTAAAATAATCTCTATTCCGAAGGGGATCAATACGATGAGCGGTTTTATGGGCATTGAAATAGTCCTTATTTTTATACTTATTGTCGCCAATGGCTTTTTTTCTGCTTCAGAAATTGCTATTGTTTCGGCACGGCGCGGACGTTTACAACAACAAGCAGATGCAGGAACTCCTGGTGCCAAGCAAGCACTGCTGCTCTCAGAAAATCCTGATCGCTTCTTAGCGACAGTGCAGATAGGCATCACATTAATCAGTACATTGGCCTCCGTCTTTGGCGGGGCAAGTATCAGCGATCCTCTAAGTGGCTGGATTGCGACCATTCCGTTACTGCGGCCTTATTCGAACACTATCGCGCTTGCACTCGTCGTGATCGGCATCACCTATTTCACCCTGGTGATCGGAGAACTCGCGCCGAAAAGTCTGGCGCTCCAGTCATCCGAGAAGATCGCCATAGCTGTTTCGCCACTCATGAACACGCTTTCAAAAATTGGTCGGCCGATAGTTATGCTGCTCACCTTTTCGGCAGTGCTGCTCTTGCGCATGATCGGACAATACCATCCAACCAAAGAGACAGTGACTGAAGAAGATATTGTCTATATGGCTCGCGAAGGCGCGGTGAGCGGAACCGTAGAGTCCGAGGAGGAGGAATTTATCAGTCGCATTTTCCGCTTTACCGATCGCTCGGTGAGTAGCGTGATGATTCCACGCACGGAAATCGTGGCAATAGAAGTTGGGACGCCCTTTTCACAGGTAATTGAGATGTTTATGACCTCCGGCTATACGCGTCTCCCCCTCTACGAAAATTCGCTGGAAAATATCGTCGGAGTGATCTATGCCAAGGATCTGCTGCGCTCGCGGGCCGAGAATCAGAAGGATGAAGATATCAATGTGCGAGCCCTGGCGCGCCCAGCCTTCTTCATCTCCGAATTTCAGCACGTCGATGATCTCCTCAATACGTTCAGGAGCAAAGGGATTCATATCGCTATCGTGATCGATGAATATAGTCAGGTTACGGGCCTGGTCACACTAGAGGATATCCTGGAGGAGTTGGTCGGTGAGATCCAGGACGAATATGATCAGCCCGAGGATAAGGCCATCATTCAGCGTGAGGACGGTAGCTGGCTCGTCGATGCGATGACCGATTATGAGACAGTCCTGCTCAAGATCGGTATCCCTAACGATGAGGATAAGCGTCGCGATTATCATACATTGGCCGGCTTTATACTGGCACATAGCGGTCGCATTCCCAAAACTGGGGATAAGGTGACGATCAGCGACTTCGTGTTCGAGATCATGGATATGGATGGGCGACGCATCGATAAGGTGCTCATTCAACGCAAATAGGGAGTAATTTCGAAGCGCTCATCTGCGAGAGCATTGATAGTATAGAGCTGATCAAAGCCTTCTTTATAAGTAGGGGCAGCTAACCTTTTGAGCGTAGCATAAATCCCGACGTTGGGAACGTGAGCGGTTCCCGTACGTTGAGCATTCCAGGCCAGACTGCGTTTCAGTTGGAGCTCGAACGCATAGCCAATCACCTGAGCGCCATATTGATGTCCCAAAGCAATCAAAGGCGCTCGATCCTCTGGAGTGGGATTTGTATTATCGATCACAACCGAGCGTCCGGCCTGCAATGCCTCTTCA
Organism: Dictyobacter sp. Z7_2; assembly: GCF_057551105.1. Taxonomy (NCBI): domain Bacteria; kingdom Bacillati; phylum Chloroflexota; class Ktedonobacteria; order Ktedonobacterales; family Dictyobacteraceae; genus Dictyobacter; species Dictyobacter sp. Z7_2. The sequence continues at coordinate 3,556,657 of NZ_BAAJPE010000002.1, read as the reverse complement.
ACCAATTGTTGTTGAAGGATGGCCGGACGCTTCTTATTGCGCAACAGATCTTTACTTACATAGGCATATGTGGATGCAAATTGGGTACGATAAAAGGTACTCTTCCCCGAAGCCTGTAATCCCACAAAAATAATCATATCCATAGGACAAGTATAACAGATCAGGGGTATCATTCGTTTTGCCCTGAAAGACAAACAGAAAGAGGTCAAGCGACGCTACGGTGTCTTCGCTTCGCTCGACACGGATTAAATGAAGTAGCACAGCGACGTTACCTGATGGTGGTGCTGATAATAAATTGACGATCTTGCGTATATTCGTGATCCAGATCGCCATAATAATCGGAGGCCCAGGCCCTGAGACGTTCTATCGATGCGGCAAAAAGATCATTGGGGACCCACCACGTACTCGACCAGTAGTGTCTGGCGATAGCTTCAAGGGCATCACGAGGCACTACTGGCTGTTTCCAGGCATAGACTGGCTCATCGTCAGCCGAGAAACCACGGGCAGCCAGCCAGTGCTTGACGACCGGAATTGAGGCTCCAGGACGTTGGGCCGTCCCTCCAAGCTCACTGATGATGGTATACCACTGCTCGTGCATAGTTTGCGTTACCGAGGTCTCGGACTTTTCATACGTATCCCAGCAGTGTAAGAGCCGTCCACCGGGCTTCAGGACGCGTATCACTTCGGCCAGAGCCTGCTGCCAACCATCGACGAGATGAAAGATATGCACCGCGATGACGCAGTCAAAGGAGGCCGTGTGAAATGGGAGTTGGGTAATATCGGCATTGACCAGACGCAAAGTCGAAGCACTATCCAGACGGCCAAAGCGTACAGATGAGGTAGGCAAAGCTAGCTTCTCCTCATCTGGAGAACTTCCCCAGGGCTGAGAATGTTTATGCCATCCCAAAGTCTGAGCCTTTTCATCCAAACGGGCCAGCATCTTTGCAGAGATATCGACTCCCGTGTATGCATGTCCAAGCGTAGCCAGGGGCAGGGCGATACGACCAGTGCCGACACCTACTTCAAGAAAGTCGGTCTGAGCAGTGGCCTGCGCGTGCTCGATGATGGCACGCGTCACATGAGTGGCCACATCATCAGAATAACCACGCGTCTGATCATACAGATGAGCAACCCCATCAAAAGACAATGAGGACATAAGCATCTCCTTTTGCTCAGTGTGAGATAGAGACTCTGAGCATGGATCAATCTATTGCGCAGTCAATAAAGCCCGAGCAATCACCAGGCGCTGGATCTGGTTTGTCCCCTCATAAATCTGCGTGATCTTGGCATCCCGCATCATCCTCTCAGCAGGATATTCCGTCATGTACCCATAGCCACCCAGCACCTGAATCGCATCATTTGTGACTTCCATCGCAGAATCGGAAGCAAACAGCTTGGCCATCGCAGCGTATTGACTGAATTGTTTCTCGCCACTATCAATCAGCTCAGCCACATTGTAGACCAGAAGACGAGAAGCTTCAACCCTGGTCGCCATATCCGCCAGAATAAATTGGATGCCTTGATTATCTGCGATAGGCTTGTTGAATTGGATGCGTTGCTTGGAATATGCGACCGCCAGATCCAATGCCCCTTGAGCAATACCCACAGCCTGAGCCCCAATCCCTGGACGCGTACGGTCAAGCGTCATCATTGCTAGCTTAAAACCATCGCCCTCGCGGCCCAACAGATTCTCCACCGGAACCTCGCAATCGTTAAAGATCAGTTCTGCGGTCTGCGACCCCTTGATCCCCATCTTATCCTCGATGCGTCCCACAGAAAAGCCTGGGAAATCCTTCTCGACGATAAACGCACTAATGCCTCGCGTCCCCTGAGAGGAATCGGTCTGCGCAAAAATAGAGTTGACCTGCGCCAGTCCACCATTAGTAATAAAACGCTTCGAGCCATTTAAAATATATTTATCACCCTGACGTACCGCCGTCGTCGTCATGGCCGCCGCATCAGAGCCCGAACCAGCCTCGGTCAGGCCAAAAGCCGCCAACCACTCCCCACTGGCTAAACGCGGAAAGTACTTCTGCTTCTGCTCATCGGTGCCAAAGAGTAAGATAGGAGTACTACCAAGTTGTTGTACAGCCAGAATTAAACCAGTAGTCGCACAGCAACGTGAGATCTCCTCAATCGCCATCACCAGCGCCAATTCGCTGGCCCCCAGGCCACCATATTCCTCCGGGAAAGGCATCGCCAGAATATCCTGCTGAGCCAGCAGATCCTTCATATCCCAGGGGAATTCGCTGCTATGATCTATCGCAGCCGCACGCGGCGCTATGCGCTCCTGAGCAAGCGCCCGAATAGCATCGATCAAAGCCCGTTCGTCTGCACTGACATGAGAAACAGCCATGTCCCAACTCCTTTATTGCTGGAATTTAACGATTACTCTATCTAGATGCGAGTATAGCATATACCAGATCATAAATAGATGAAGCTAGCTAACGTTACAGTTGTAGCGCTCTATCAAAGGTCATCGCGCCGACGGTAGGGGGCGTCCCCCCGGGCGTGGGGGCGCTCCCGACGTGCGGCGCGGCTCCGCCGGCGCGGACTCGTCGCCACGCCCCCATGGGGCCTGCGTGCTCCCACCGGGACGCCAGGCGGCCCACAGCATGGGCGTCGCGGCAGTGACGCACGGCGGGCCGCGCCGCTACGTCGGCGGCCGCACCCCGGCTCCGACGCCCACGCCCGTCCGTACGGCGCGGCCGACGGCGTAGTAGCGGCGCGGTAATTCGCTTGATCACTACGATCAGGCAGTGATCTCGTTCCACTGTAAGCATTCTTGAGAAGCGGGCTCATACGAGTCACAGGGGGTCAAATACGGGTGTCTGAGGTAACGGGATTACGGGCGTAAGAGGCTAGCTTCCCTCTAGCCAAACGACGATCTACGTGATATAATAGCTACAGAATTAAGTGGACATGGAAAGAAAAGTGGGCAAGCCCCACTTTTCTGTTTGCCAGACGCTTTTTCGTTGCACTCGAACAAATTGATGTAATTATTACCCAGCCACCAAGTGGGAGGAGCATGGCGTTATGAGGAGCGAATTTCAGGCGGCGATCGCACAACTAATTGCCGAAAAGGGTTTACCCCGCGAAGTGGTGATGGAGACTGTGGCTACTGCTCTACTGGCAGCATACCGGAAAAGCTTTGGAGGCGGAGAAAATGTTCGCATCGAGGTTGATAAAAACGGTGAAGTGCATGTATGGGCTTCAAAGCGCGTAGTTGCTCAGGTAAAAGACATCAATGAGGAAGTATCTCTGGCAGAGGCTCAGTTGGTCATTCCCAATGCCGCGCTTGGTCAAATGATCGATGTGGATTCATCATTCATCTTCGCTCGTATTCCAACCCAAACAGCCAAACAAGTTATCCTCCAGCGCATTCGTGAAGCTGAGCATGAGCATCTCTATGATCAAATCAAAAACTGGGTGGGTGAAATCCGCCTGGGGACGCTCACGCGTAAAGATCCTGTGCGTGGCTGGATCCTCGATTTCGATCTAGATCAGGTCGATAAAGTTGAGGGCATCATGCCTCCCAATGAGGATGTGGTAAGCGAGCGCAATCGCGTGGGTCAGCGCCTGCGTGTGCTGGTCTATGATGTGCGACGCGTCCAGGGACGTATGTTACAGATACTTGTTTCGCGAACTCATCGTGATCTCGTCCGCCGTCTGTTTGAATCCGAAGTACCCGAGATCTATGAGGGCACAGTCGAGATCAAAGCGATCGCACGTGAGCCCGGAAGTCGATCCAAGGTGGCAGTCGTGGCGCGTCAAGAGGGACTCGATCCCATTGGCTCATGCGTAGGAGTGCGTGGTTCGCGTATCAATAATATTGTGCGTGAGCTGAACGACGAAAAAATTGACATTATCCAGTGGAGTCCCGATCCGGCGACCTTTGTCTCGAATTCGCTGAGCCCGGTGAAACCATTAAAGGTGGAACTGCGTGAAGAGGATCATACAGCGCTGGTGACGGTGCTGGAGAAGCAATTGTCTCTGGCAATCGGAAAAGATGGACAGAATGCTCGTCTGGCCGCAAAGCTCACCGGATGGCGCGTCGATGTGACGAAGCCGGTCGAAGGAGAGGTCTTTGAGGAGCGGGCTGACGATAGTGTAGAATCTTCTCATGGGAATGCGTATCCACGACGCGAACGTTCTGAACGTTCGACGGGTCGTCACGAACGAGACAATGGCTCGTCGACTCGACGCAACAATGATCGCCGCGATCGTAGTGGCAATGGGAATCGTCATAGTCATTCAGGGTCCGGCTACGGATATGAACGCGACTAGAGAGGGAGAGGGGCATCAATGGTAAAAGCCGTCAAAACACAACAAAAGAAACCAAAGCACCTCCCGCTGCGGACATGTATCGCTTGTCATGAGAGCAAACCGAAGCGCGAACTCTTACGCATCGTACGTACCCCCGAAGGTCAGGTACTCATTGACGCCACCGGAAAGAAATCTGGGCGAGGAGCATATCTCTGCGCCAAACTTTCTTGCTGGCAAAAGGCGCTCAAAGAGCATCGGATCGAGAAAGAATTCGAAATACAGATCTCCGAGGCAGATCGTCTAGCTCTCGATGAATATATAGCTACCTTGCCAAAGGGTGATCCTAGATTATCCTGAGGCAACAACCACAAAAGTGCCGGTAAGCGCCAGAATGTGAGCGAGGCAATATCATCAACTTACCTTAAAGATGTCAAAACTCATCAGATAAGCAAGCAGGATGATATTGCCAGGATCTATTCAGTACGCTATACTGAGAGTCGGTATGTATGTTGTCCCTATTCCAACTATTTGGAATAGAGTTTTCAATACTGGCATCTGATCTACGGGTTAGATGAGGATTGAACAATGTTTCTTTTTTTCTCTACTCTTGATAGAGACACAGCCCCTCGTAGACTGGGCAGCTTGAAGCGAATATTTGCGGAGCACATTGCTATGATTAGATAAACCATAGCCTACGCTTGAGAGCGCAGACTAATATTCGCCTGGCACTGCACTAACGAGGATCTGTCCCCTTTTTCGATTCTGATAAGGGCGGCAGACCTTTTTTATGGCTGTGAAGAGAGATTCCGCCGCCAATTCTGGCGCATCATCCGATAAGAAGGGAGTCTTCTTCATGAAAGATATATCAGAGCTTCCAGAGGGGACCGAACAGCCGCCGGTCAAAGCGACCAGCCCAAAACCTAAATCGACCCCTCGAGCAAAACAGGAGAACCAAACCATAAGCAGCCAGGAACCAGAAACAAAGCCCGCGCCTCGGCGTCGCACAGCCACGCCAGCAAATGATAGTGCGACTGCAACCGAGCAGACCGCTCACAAAGCAGCCGCCAGTACCGCTGAAAAAGCCGCTCCTAAGGCGACTACTGCGAGTACCACTGAAAAAGCCGCTCCTAAAGCAGCCGCTCCCAAGGCGGCAGCCAGCGCAAATGCCGCTGAAAAAGCTACGCCTAAAGCAGCCGCTCCCAGCACCGCTGAGCAGGCCACACCTAAGGCGACAACGCCTCGAGCAGCCGCTTCCAGTACCGCCGAGCAGGCCGCTCCCAGGGCGACAACGCCTCGAGCAGCCGCTCCTGGCGCACCGGAGCAAAGCGCTCCAAGAGCAAACACATCAACAACACAGAATACGTCTGCGCCAGCTAATCCATCAGCACCGCAGGCAACGTATCGTAACAATAACCAGGGTGGACAAGGTGGTGCCCCGCGCCAGGGTGGATATCCACCACGCAATAACAACGGACCGCGTCCATATAACAACAATAACAACCAGGGTGGTTCCGGTCCTCGTCCTTATCAGGGCAACGGACCAACAACAGGACCGCGTCCATATAACAATCAGGGCAACGGACCACGTCCTCCCTATAACAACAATAACAACCAGGGTGGAACAGGATCTGGCCCTCGCCCTTACAATAATCAGGGTGGAACAGGATCTGGCCCTCGCCCTTACAATAATCAAGGCAGCGGACCAAATGGACCGATCGGCGGCAGTCGTCCACCATATCGTGGCGGCGGCGCACCAATCGGACAGGGGTCACGCCCAGGGCCGAGTGCAGGCCCAGTAGGTAATACCAGTGTGGCACCTCGACCTTACTCACCTGACCATAACCGTGATCGCGACCGCAGTCGTGACCATAGTCGCGATGGTGGAGGAGGAGCCCCTCGTCCACAGGGTGGGGCAGGAGGACCAGCTCGACCAGGCGCACGTCCGGGAGGCAATACCGGGCATAGTGGCCCAGGCGGAGCTCATGGTCATCGTCCGGGAGGACGTCCAGGCGGACACAGCAACAATAGAGCACAAGAGCGTCGAACAGCGGCAGTCAAAGAAAAGGTAACGGGACCAATCTCGCTGCCACCTCAGATCGTCGTAAAAGATCTGGCCGACATGCTTGGAGTGACGCCCATCGAAGTCATACGAGATCTGATTAATAAGCATGCGATCTTCGCCAGCATCAATCAGGTAGTTGACTACGATAAAGCCTCATTGGTAGCTCAGGATCTCGGCTTCGAGCCAAGTCCGGTCGCCGTCACCGACAGCCCGGCAGTACGTGGCGAACGTCCGCTTTCGGCGAACGAAGCCATGCTTGCCACGCACAACGAAGAAAATATGGTCACCATTCCACCGGTGGTCACCATCATGGGACACGTTGACCATGGTAAAACATCGCTGCTGGACACCATCCGTAAAACGAAGGTGGCGGCCGGCGAAGCTGGAGGTATCACCCAGCATATCGGTGCCTATCAGGTAGAAGTCAACGGTAAGAAGATTACGTTCCTGGATACTCCTGGTCACGAAGCCTTTACGGCCATGCGTGCTCGTGGAGCTCAGGTGACGCATATCGCCATTATCGTCGTAGCAGCCGATGACGGCGTCATGCCGCAGACCCGTGAGGCCATCGACCATGCACGGGCGGCGAAAGTGCCGATAATCATCGCGTTGAACAAAATCGACAAAGCAAACGCGAATCCAGACCATGTCAAGCAGCAATTGCTAGAGATGGGTATCGTCATCGAAGAGTTCGGTGGAGATACCGTCTGTGTACCGATCTCTGCACGACGCGGCGAAGGTATCGACGAGCTACTCGACTACATCCTGCTGGTCGCAGAAGTTCAGGACATCAAAGCCAATCCTGATCGACTCGCCACAGGCGTCATCATTGAGGCCAAACTGGAGAAGAACAGCGGCGCAACAGCCACCGTCCTGGTCCAGCAGGGAACGCTCAAAATGGGTGACAACGTCGTCGTAGGAGCTATCTCAGGTAAAGTTCGCGCCATGTTCAATGATCGCGGCAAACGCATTCAGAAAGCAACGCCAAGTACACCTGTCAGTATTCTCGGCTTACCGGAAGTACCAAACGCCGGTGATCGCCTGGAAGTGACCTCTGACGAGCGTACAGCCAAGCAGCAAGCTGAAGCTGAAGGCACCAAGCGTAGAGACGAAGCACAGCCTCTGGGTCAGATCAGTCTGGACACGCTCTATATGCAGATGCAGAAGGGCACCGTCAAAGAGCTGAACGTGGTCATTAAGAGTGATGTGCAGGGTTCGCTTGAAGCCATCAAGGGATCGCTCTCCAAGCTGAGCGAGGATAACTTGAAGGTACGCCTGATCCGCGAAGGTATCGGTAACATTAGCGAAACAGATGTGCATCTGGCAGCCGCCTCGAAAGCGATCATCATCGGCTTTAACGTTAAAGCGGATGCAGCAGTCGCGCAGGAGGCTCAGCGTGAGCACGTCGACATTCGTTACTACACCGTCATCTACAAGCTGATCGAGGACATCCAGGCCGCTCTGGTGGGTATGCTGGAGCCAACGTTCCGCGAAGTCATCGACGGTCATGCCGAGATCATGCAAACCTTTAAGGCTGGCAAGGTCGTTATCGCCGGCTGTCGTGTACTGGATGGCAAGATCACCCGTGGCGCACAGGTTCGCCTGAAGCGTAAGGATGAGGTCGTCCTCGACGGAAAAGTTGCCTCACTGCGTCGTGGTAAAGATGACGTACGAGAAGTCTTAACCGGCTACGAGTGCGGTATTCTACTCGAAGATTACAACGCCTACGAAGTTGGCGATATCATCGAGACCTACTCGAAAGAGCGCGTACTACCAACCGCATAATATGCAGGATGCTCAGTGGTCATCGAGTGCCAGACAGGCTCTACATTCGATGGCCACTTCTGCACTGTTCAGGAGGGTATAACCATGCCAAACAATCTCCATAGGCAAGAAAAGCTCGGCGAACTGATGGCTGAGGATCTGAGCGAGCTCATTCGAACCCGTGTCAAAGATCCACGCGTAGGCTTTGCCAGCATCACCCGCGTCGAAGTCAGTGGCGATCTGCGCCACGCAAAAGTCTTAGTCAGCGTCATGGGCACGCCCGAGGAGCAGGCCGAGACGATGCAGGGACTGAAAAATGCCAGTGGCTATCTGCGTCACGAGATGGCAAGTCGCCTGACCCTACGCTATATGCCCGATCTCTCCTTTAAACTTGATGCCTCGATCGAGGAAGGTGCACGCATCCTGGGCTTGATCAGCCGCGTCACCGAAGAGGATCGCATCACCAAGGCCGAGCGCGAAAAAGAGCAGGCAGCAGAGGTGACGAAAGAGGACGAATGAACGAAACTCCTTGTCCCACCAACCCATCACTCGCCGACCAACTCAATCCCACGCAAGTCCAGCAGGCCATGGCTCTGATCGAGCGAGCACAGCGGATCGCTTTGCTCGCTCATGAGCGTCCCGATGGGGATTGTCTTGGAGCAGTACTCGGCTTCGCGCAGATCCTGCGTCAGATAGGCAAAACATGCGTGCCAGCCTGTGCCGATCCATCTCCTCGCTCATTCACTTTTCTGCCAGGCGTTGAAACGCTGCAAACCACGCTGGGCGATGAGCAGTTCGATCTGGTGATCGCACTGGATGCCGGCGAGCTGACTCGCTATGGAGCGCTCTATCAAAACCATCGCGCCTTTCTTGATCAGGCCAGCATCATCAACATCGATCACCACATCAGCAGTTCCGGCTGCGGACAGGTCAATATTATCGAGCCAGATGCAGCTTCTACCACCGAATTGCTGGTCTTATTTCAGCAACAGGCTCAACTGCCAATGACAAAAGATGCCGCCATCTGTCTGCTCACAGGATTGATCACCGATACAGGATCTTTCCAATATTCCAACACAACTCCACGCACAATGAGGGTCGGCGCGGCACTGATCGAGGCAGGAGCGGATGCGGAAACCATCGTCAAACCTGTATTTCGCACACAGCCGCTGGCTCAGGAACGCTTCCGCGCGGCGGCCATCAACAACGCTCAGACATCGCAGGATGGACGCATCATCTGGTCTTACGCCAACGACCATATCATGGCACAGACAGGCGCGACCAGCGATATGGATACCAATGCATCCGGCATATTGCGCGATATAGAGGGTGTATGCGTCGCTGCTTTCTTTACGAACTACGGCAATCCAGCTCAGACGCGTGTCAGCCTGCGCAGCAGCGCACCCTATGACGTCTCGGCCATCTGCATGCGCCTGGGCGGCGGCGGACATGTTCGCGCCGCTGGTGCGACCATTGAGAAGCCCATGCTGGAGGCGATCCCTCTGGTCATTGCCGAAATCGAACGCGAAATGCTCAAGTAACGTGGGAGACATGCATCCCAATGGGGTGAAAGGCACACCGACGTAGTGCTCTGTCAATGGTCATCGCGACGTCGCCCAGACCAGAAGGATGACTCCTGGCACCAAGCGTACACGTCAGCCAACGTAGCGCCGTGGTCTTGTGCCCGGCGGCCTCGTGACGTATGATTCGTTCGTTTTTGCCACGCAATGCGGTAAGATGAGACGAAAGATCGGCGATGGGGGACGTTTCCGTACGTGAACTGGCCGCCGGGCACAAGACCACGGCGCTACGCTGGCGAGCGGATATATCGGGAACGAGCGGGTCATCCTGGTTAGTCAAACCACGTTGTAATGACCTTTGACGGTGTAGTAGCGGCGCGGCCTGGATGCCTGGTGCCAGGGGTCATCCTTCTGGTCTGGGTGACGTTGCGATTAAGCAGATTATGACGTTAATGGCAAAGGAGAGATACCGGACGTGGTGGATGGAATTCTTAATATCAATAAGCCCTTGCATATGACATCGCATGATGTGGTGGCAAAGGTGCGAAAAACACTCAAGCAGAAGCGCGTCGGTCACGCGGGGACCCTTGATCCGGAGGCGAGCGGAGTCTTGCCTATCTGCGTGGGACAGGGGACACGCGTCGCCGAGTATCTGAGCGAGAGCGGTAAAGCCTATCGGGCGACCGTGACGTTCGGGACGGTCACCGATACCTATGATGCCGAAGGGACTGTGCTCCGCACCGCTGATATCAGTTCTCTGACACGCTCACAGATTACAGAGGTTCTAGAACATTTTCGCGGTCCACAACTCCAAATGCCGCCACGTTTCTCAGCCATTAAAATCCAGGGGCAGCCTGCGTATAAACGCGCACGTGCCGGCGAAGAGATCACGCTAGAGCCACGGCCAGTTGAGATTCGCTCGCTTGAGATAGTCTCCTGGGACAAGCCCAACATGATTCTGGATGTCTCGTGCAGTAAAGGAACCTACATACGCTCTCTTGCGTATGATATAGGAGAGCATCTTGGTTGTGGCGCCTATCTGACAGGACTTGTACGTACTCAAAGTGGTCCATTTTTGCTGTCAGACAGTATCACGTTGGAGCAGTTAGCACAAGCGTGCGAGCAAGATACGCTGGCGCAGCATCTCTTTCCGGCCGACTTTGCGCTCCAAAGCTATCCAGCCCTGCATCTCGACGCGGAGATCACACAGCGTGTGCTGCACGGAAATGCCTTTAGCTATGCAGATCCCGATCTGGACAGTATGACATCCGCAGGAATCGGTCGCGTGTACGGTTCTGATGGCCAATTTCTGGCGATCGCGACCTGGGATGCACAACAACAACAATGGAAGCCGAAGAAAGTTCTCGCATAAAGAGAGAAAGCTCTGCCATAATTGAGTGTCGCACACGTCTCATTTATTGCGAGCGGGCAATTGCTGTGATACTATAACAAGAGAATAACAAGGATTAGGTACCTCCAGGGATAACAACAACGGAGGGCCTGCGATAAGTATGACCGAATACCAGACAACCCTATCAGAAACGACACCGATCGCAATTACCATTGGGAATTTCGATGGCATCCATCTTGGGCACCAGTATCTTTTACACGAGCTTGCCTCGATGGCACAGGCGCTAGAGTGTCAACCAGTCATAGTTACTTTTGATCCACATACGTTGATGGTGGTACGCCCACAGTTAACAATTCAATGTCTAACCACGCTCGAAGAGAAATTAGCTCTGGCCAAACAGTACGGCGGCGTCAAAGATACGATTGTGATCCATTTTACCCCTGAGGTGGCCGCTTTATCGGCTGAGGATTTTATGGATAGCCTCTGTCAACGTTTTACTATACGCGGCTTGATTATTGGCTCGGACTTCAGTCTCGGACATAACCGGATGGGAAATGTCGCCTTTCTTGAAGAATATGGACGACAACATGGGATACAGGTGCGTGCACTGACATTAGAACAAGCCAGTCAGGCACGCATAAGTAGCACCCGTATCCGTTCATTAGTAAGTGAAGGCAAAATAGCTGAGACCAATACCTTACTGGGACATCCTTTCGTGCTGGGTGGCATCGTGGAACATGGGAATGAACGCGGACGCCTGATTGGATTTCCTACAGCTAATATTCATAATGATGCGCATCAGCTTTTGCCCGGCAACGGCGTCTATGCCGTACGTGCGAGTATCCATAATGGTAACACACGTGACTTAGAAGAAGCTTCTACCGTCTATAATGGTGTAACTAATATCGGTATTCGCCCTACATTTAATGGAAAAGACCGCCTTGTAGAGGTGCATCTGCTGGATGTCAATTTGAATCTCTATGACAGGTATCTACGTGTCGAGTTCATTGAGTATCTACGCGGTGAGCAACGCTTCTCAGGAGTTGAGGCCTTGAAAGATCAAATTTCTCTGGATGTGCAACACGCACGTCAGATTCTAGCAAGCAGGAGAGTGAGCAATTGAAAGCTCGCCAGAACCCATTAGCAAAATTAGAAACGTTTATGCAACGTGTTGTCGAAAGTCCATTTAACTGGCTCTTCCCCTCAAAGTTAGAGCCGATTGAGATTGCCCGCAAATTGGAACGCTCAATGGACGATAATACGATGCTACAAGGCGAAGGCCGGCGGCTGGCACCCAATAGTTATGATATCTATCTGAGTATCAAAGACCATCAGCAGATAGCACCCAGCCAGGTTTCGCTGACACGTGATTGGCAGAATCAACTGGTAGAATTCGCTCGTCGACGCCACTATACATTGAAGACGGTGCCCGTGATTCGCTTGCACTCTGATACATCCCTGCGCCCCGGCACGGTACGCATCGAGGCGGAGCAAGCAGAAGCGAGCTCTAACGGCGAAGGCGGCATGATGTCTACTCAGGCACTGAGTGCCGAGCAGCTAGCACAGATACGTGCGCAGCTCGCGCCAGATCAGCAGCTACCAGGGATCACCGGCAACAGCGCGCCAAAACATTCAGGGGCCAGCCATCGCAATAGCGGCGTTGGACACAGTAATCCTGGATACAGCAATCCTGGACTTAATAATCCGCCGGCCCATTCACAAGCAGGAGTGGCACCAGCAGCGATACCGCAGGCATGGCTGACAATTCGTTTACCCCAGGCGGGACAGCAAACCTATCGGATAGAAAAGTCGCCGGTCAATATCGGTCGACAATTAAGTAATGATATTATAGTTGAAGATAAACGCGTTTCACGCTTTCATGCTCAAATTAAATATCAGCCAGATGGACAATTTGCCATTTTCGATCTTGGCAGCACTAATGGCATCACTATTAATAATACGCCGCATATGCGCCAACATATTCTGCGCAATGGTGATCAGTTCACCATAGGCAGCTATGATTTTTACTTCGAGAGAAGGTGAGATCTCCGCCCTATGCAACTTACGACATTCTTACTTATATTGCGTCTCTTATTCATCGTTCTCCTCTATCTCTTCTTGATGCAGGTGGTAATCGCGATCACGCGCGACCTACGCAAAGCGGCCGCCATCGGCGATGACGCTGAAGGAGGTCGTATCTCGCATGTCCTGGGTCATCTAGTGGTAGTCGACAGCGGCCCCAGCACCGTCGTTCAGCCGGGGATGCGCTTCGATCTGGATCAACAAACGAATATCGGGCGTGGACCAACCAATACCATTCAGATCTCGGACAACTTTATCTCCTCGGAACATTCACGACTTTCGTTCCGCAACGGAGTCTGGTATGTCCAGGATGCAGGAAGTGTGAATGGTACCTTTGTGAATAATCAACCAGCGCGTGAGCCTATTCCAGCTCGGGCTGGCGATATTGTACGCGTCGGTTACATTCAATTCAAACTCACACAATAATAGCCAGGAGACCCTGCCAGATAAAAAAGGGTACCTGGCTATTATTGTGCCCAAGACACAACGTCCTTTAGCATCTACTCCCTTGTAGACATGAGGTTACAATAGATGGCACAAATGTCCCAAATATCACAGATGTCCCAAAGAGCAACCGGGACAATCCGACAATTCCGCTGGAAAGAATTAAGCTTACTACTTCTTCCCGCCATCATTCTCCTTTTATTGATGACTCAGTTGCTTTTGATTCGTTCCAGCGACGATCCAAGCGTTACATTGAACAATCTCAATAAGATAGGTAATCTGCCTATCTGGTATGGCTTAATCCCTATTCTGGGTTTCCTCGCAGCGATCTTAGGATTGCACATTATCTTTAATATCTTCTTTCGCCACGCGGATCAAGTACTTTTCCCTCTGGTAGCTCTTCTGAGTGGCCTGGGCATCTTGATGATGACGCGACTCGGGCCGGATATGCTCCCTTATCCCATTCCAAGTCTTGGCACACGACAATTGATCTGGGTCTTACTGGGTTTTGCGGTTTGCCTGGGAACAATGTTCATTTTACGTAATGTGAACTGGCTAGCCCGCTATAAATATACCTGGATGCTCTTCTGCTTTGCAGTGCTGCTTCCCAGCGTCATTGAAGGCATCAAATCATTTAAAGATGCCAGCCCAACCCGCGACTTGCTAGGTATCGGTGCACTCAATATCCAACCTTCAGAATTCTTGAAAATTGGTGTCGTGATTTTCTTTGCTGGTTACATCAACGACAATCGCGATATCCTTTCGGAAGGTCATTACCGCCTTGGTCCCTTAAGGCTCCCACCTTTGAGGCATCTGGGGCCTATCATCTTCATGCTTGGGATTGGTCTGTTAAGCTTCCTGATCGTGCGCGAACTCGGCTTGGCCATGCTTGTCTATGGATTATTTCTGTGTATTACCTATCTTGGAACCGGTAAAAAATCCTATGCAATCGTCAGTTTAGCAGCCTTCCTGGTATTAGGCTTTATCGGCTATAGCATACTCCCCTATGTACAAAACCGCTTTGCAGCGGTAGCCTTTAATCCTCCTAACTGGTCACAGCTAACTCCAGCGCAGGAAACGTATGTCGAAAATGGAGGACTGCAAATCTTTCAAGGGATCATCAATATCGCCAGCGGTGGCATACTGGGCGCAGGACTCGGGCTGGGTTATCCCGTAAGAACACCCGTCATCGACGCTGATATGGTCTTCACTGCCTATGCAGAAGAATTTGGCCTGGTGGGACTATTTGCCATTATAGGTGTTTATCTACTGATCGTCCATCGCGGATTCCGTATCGCGGCCGAAGCTCCAGACCCTTTCAGCAAGCTACTCGCAGCCGGATTAACCTCTGTCTTTGCGCTCCAGAGCATCATTATTATAGCCGCCAATATGAAAATTATGCCCCTGACCGGTATTCCATTGCCCTACCTGAGCAATGGTGGTAACGCAATTCTGGCAAATTTTATTATCGTCGGCATCCTGTTACGCATCTCGCATAACACGGCGATCGAGCGCGGCGACATATATTGACCTCTTACCTCTTGACCTAATAAGGTGAAAGATCCTTTCGCCTGCGGCACAAAAGAGACCCCACGTAGCGGCGCGGCTCCGCCGTGCTGTCTGTGACTCGTACGAATATGCTCCTCATGGCGTTCCATTGAGAGACGCTCCCAAGACGAATCATACGAGTCACAGACAGCACGGCGGAGCCGCGCCGCTACGTGGGCTTGCTTGATCTCTTCTGGGGAAAGGGATTGCTCTCAGAAAGGGACAAGATATCGCATAAAAAGCTATGATGGTATAAGAATTCAGGTTGAATTGATTGACATCCTCGATATGAAGGGTTACTCTAGTGTAATGATGGTGGGAAGTTTTTCTTTGGTAATGAGCATGTACTTTGCACTAGAGATAAGAGGTTTCGAGAGATGTCACAAATGCTACAGCGAGCGACAGGAACAATCCGGCAGTATCGCTGGAATGAGTTGGGGCTATTAATTCTTCCAGCCCTCATTTTACTCCTGCTGATGAGTCAGTTGCTCATTATCAGATCCAGCACTGACCCAGGTATCACGTTAAATAATCTCAACAAGCTACGCACGCTCCCTATCTGGGATGGTCTCATTCCAATCCTGGGCTTCCTCGCCGCGATACTGGGAGTACATATCATCCTCACGATTTTCTTCCGTGGCGCTGATCAGGTACTTTTCCCTCTGGTGGCTCTGTTGAGTGGGCTGGGTGTGATTATGATGACACGGCTCGGTCCAGATATGTTGGTGAAATATGGTGGGCCAATCCCCAATCTGGGCTCACGACAACTGATCTGGGTCTTACTCGGTCTGGCACTTTGTCTGGCAACAATGTTTATCTTGCGCAATGTCACCTGGCTCTCGCGCTACAAGTATACCTGGATGCTTTTCTGCTTCGTTGTGCTACTCCCAAGCGTGATCAAAGGTATCACGACGCTCAAAAGTGGCGATCCAACACGCGACACGCTGGGAATTGGATCACTTAATCTTCAACCATCTGAATTCTTGAAAATTGGCGTGGTCATCTTCTTCGCAGGCTATATCACGGATAATCGCGATATTCTGGCGGAGGGGCATTACCGTCTCGGACCGCTGCGCTTGCCACCACTACGCCAACTTGGTCCAATGGTCTTTATGCTCTTCATCGGCTTGATCAGCTTTCTGATTGTGCGCGAACTCGGTCTGGCTATGCTGGTATATGGTCTATTCCTCTGCATCACCTATATTGGCACCGGCAAAAAATCGTACGCCATTGTGAGTCTGATTGCCTTCGTCGTGCTCGGCTTTATTGGCTATAGCCTGCTGGCTTATGTACGCAATCGCTTCGCCGCCTTAACGTTTAATCCCGTCAACTGGGCGCAACTAACGCCAGCGGAGGAATCCTTCGAACAAAATGGTGGCTTCCAGATTTTCATGGGCATCGTTAATATAGCCAGTGGTGGCATACTTGGGGCAGGACTCGGTTTAGGCTATCCAGTTGATCTGCCAGTGGTCGACGCTGATATGGTCTTCTCAGCCTACGCAGAAGAATTTGGTCTGGTCGGACTGTTTGCCATCATCGGCATCTACCTGCTGATTGTCCATCGCGGATTTCGTATCGCCGCCGAAGCTACGGATACGTTTAGTAAATTGCTTGCCGCCGGTTTAACATCGATCTTTGCACTGCAAACGATCATTATTGTCGCAGCCAACATGAAGCTCTTGCCACTAACCGGTATCCCGTTACCGTATCTGAGCAATGGCGGTAATGCGATCCTGGCAAACTTTATCATTGTCGGCATCCTGTTGCGCATCTCGCATAATACAGCGATCGAACGAGGAAAAATCTACTAAATCCATCAGATAGGCATTGCGCCGATCGTTTGAGGCCGATGTGGCATGGGCCTCAAAGATGGAGGCAACAAAACATTAGGCATAGATCGGCGCTCTTTGCTTGTCTGAAATGAGGGCACATGTTATACTGCCCTTGAAAATTGTTTTGCAAGAAGTGTGAAAAAACTATGGGGCAATACCGCCAATGGCTATCTTATCGCGAAGCTGATCAGCAGCTCCAGAGCCAGATCAAAGAATCTGAGCAGGAGTTGGCCCAGCTCTATGCACAAATAGACCAGCTTGAAGCTGATACAAACTATCCAGAGAACCTCATTCTGCAAATGCTCATTGGCATCCAACAGGCCGAGAAAGCAGGTCGCAAGAGATCAGAGGCGCATACTCCCGGCTTATTCGAAGGGCAGGGCATACCAGATCTGCAGCGAGGAAGCGTCTCAGCGGCACTCTTTGGCTGGGGCAATCTACCAAACTTCGACACGCAGGATATCCAGCGTCCAATCACTGACACGCAAAACCAGCCTCTCGCACCTCAGTTTCAGCCATCCCACGATAATCTGCTCCCCCAGGATCTCAGCACCTTCACAGAAGATAGTAGTCAGACCGATCCACAGATCAAAGTTCCCTGGTGGCTCCGCGATACTCACCCACCCACAAAAGAAGATCCACAAAGCACGCAACCCATTGATCAGTTAAGTCAGCGCACCAATCAGTACGTCCAACGCTGGTTTGAACGCTGGGGAAATAGCGCCACTGAGTCAGAAAAAGCGCAGGAGAAGCCCGGCCAATGAAAAATAGACACGATAGTTCACATAATCTGATCAACCAGGCTGAAATCAACGAGCTCTTTTCCCAGATCACCTCCCAGGAAGTTGAACAATTTTACAAAACCTACCAGCTCTGGTCAAAGCATCAGCAACTTGCACGCATCCAGCAAGAGATCGGTAAGCTGCGGGAGAAGCAGGCACAGAATGCTCTCCGCATGCAAGAAACGGCTCCCTCAGCGGTCGCGCTCGCCACGCTGGCACAGTTACGAGCCAGTGGAGTCGATGACATCGATCTGCTCGATCGCATGCTTGAGCGCGGTGAAGAATGGCTCGATCATACGATGCAACTCCTTGAGCGCTGCGAAGATCTCAACGTGATCCGCGGCAACTACACACAGTGGTGCGAACATGCTCTGGAGGGCGCATACGAGTGGATGGGCTCGATGGATGACGCCAGCTTACACGATTATTTCCATGCCGAGGCCGCATCCGAGGAACTGCCTTTACAGGCTCTGATGGATACCGATCCAACCGATATCGTCACCGAAGATCAGCTCTTACGCAAGCTCATGAGCGATGATGGAAGCACCAGCAAAAGAATTACCGTCCCGCTGGCCAGAATCACACAGGATCTCCCACCGCTGCCGACGCACGAGGATGAGGTGGAGACGCCGGACGGAGTAGCTACAGCCTCTGAAGTTGAGGAAGCCGAAGAGGCGGAGGATGCTGATAGCAGCGATTTTCCGATCGAGATCGAGGAGCCTGCAAGTGCGTCTCACTCGACAGATGAGGAAGAGAGAGCGCGCTCCATCGCCGAGCAGCAGTCGTATCAGGAGAAATTGCGAGCGGACGAGCAGGCCGAAAAGCTTGAGGATCTGTTCCCGGTAGAGATTGAGGAGCCTGCTCACGCTACGGCTGAGATAGTAGATCAAGTACAGCAACCTCCGGCTGAGACAGATAGCAGCACCGAAGGAGGCGAGTGGGAGGAGACTGAGGAATCCACCGAGCAAGCCAGCGCAATTGCGTCTCCACAAGCAGTGGCGGGACCAGCTGAGATAGAGGTGATTACTCCAGAGTCAGATGAAAATGAAGCAGATAATGCCATCCCGGAGGACAGTTCGGCATTAGCGGACATCCAGACAGACGTACCAACTGCACAAGCATTCTCTGATGGAGAAACTGCAACTGTCCAGAATGAGAGCGAGGATAAAGACGAGACGCATCTCATCCCCGATCCTCCTGTGATCAGTCCAGATGATACGCCTCCTGCCTCAGAGTCAGATGATAATCTGGTAACACCCGCATTTGTCGAATCTTTATTACCAGATATGGGTGATGAAACAGAGGCAACTGTGCATAGTCCGGAAGAGACGCTGGTTGAAGATCAAGCATTGACCCAGGATGCGAGCGAGCAGGAGCCAGAGATGATCACCACAACCGAGGCGGTAGAAGAGCCGCAAGAAGGATCTTCTACCCAATGGCCTTATGCGTATCAAGAGATAGAGAATACATCCCTACCCGCCTCGCTGCCGGATGATGCTGGTAGGCAAAGTGAAACGCTCGCCAGCGCACCAGTTCAGCCAGAAGAGGTAAAAAAAAAGCCTCGCGAAGAGGCTTCTCAAGGACCGGAAAAAAAAAAGCCAGGCTTTTTTAGACGTTTATTAGCGGGAACTTTCCGACGTTAAGTTTCCTTCTCGCGCTCCTGAATAGGGGGGATTCGAGTTTGGCATGGGCATCGATGACTTATGCGAATTTTCCGGCACACTCAATACTGGCGGATGCGATGCCATCAATTGCTGCTGCAAATCCAGAGTTTGTTGCTGCAACTCGAGATTGTGCTTACGCAACTTCTTGATCTCGCGTCGATCGGCCCACGCTGAAGCGACCGAGACAAGATAAAGTAAAAACGCTCCGATGAAGAACGCGATCAACATCCACATGCCAATGGGGAGGTCGGGCGACTGCCAGGACATGAAAACCAGATGCACTTGTGTCGCAAAGTTAAAAATGGTAAGCGCTGCCAATCCTCCGCATACCAATAAGAATAGTATCAGAATGAGGACAAACATAATGGCCTCCTTTCTTTATCAAATATAATTGCCAGAATACAGGAACTATCTATAATGACTCATGCAGCCATATTACATGAACGCAGACCAGTAGGCAAGCAGTGAAACAAATGGCTAACACATCTGCCAGATCTACTACATCTACACACATACCTGAACCATTGGACTTATTGTTAATACGCAGAATGCCGCATTTTATATTCAAAATGACAAAATAGGACTCTTAAAACAGAGGGAACCCAATAGAACCTCATTGCCCTGGGGCAAATTGACGAGGTGCCACAATAGGCATATACTTGGGTGGGTCACGAGGGAGGTAATACGTTGCTATTTGAAGATTTCGAGAAAGCCAATCCGAATCACAGCCCGGTACGCACACAGTACCTGAACATAAAAAGTCAAAATCCTGACGCAATCCTGTTTTTCCGCATGGGCGATTTTTATGAGATGTTCGACGATGATGCAGAGATCGTCGCTCGCGAGTTAGAGATTGCCCTGACACGCCGCGATTTTGGCCGTGGAGAGAAGTCTCCCATGGCCGGTATCCCCCACCACGCAGCCGATGGCTATATTGCTCGCCTGGTCAGTAAAGGATATCGCGTTGCCATCTGCGAGCAGACTTCCGATCCGGCTCTCTCCAAAGGACTCGTCGATCGCGAAGTGATCCGCATCGTCACGCCAGGAACCATCATTGATCCCTCGATGCTTGCCGCCAAGCGCAACAACTTCTTAGCCGCCGTCGTAACTGGCCGCGACGCGGTTGGCATCGCCTACATTGACATCACCACAGGAGAATTTGCCGTTACCCAGTTCAGCTCATCCGAGCCTGACCTCTCCGCACAGCAGGAGATCGCTCGCGTCGGACCCGCTGAAGTGCTGGTCGAAGCGAATTATAGTCGCGCCGGCAGTCGTAAACGTCGCTGGCTGGCGGCGGTGATGAACGAAAAGCAAGTCACCAAAGTTGGCAGCAACGGCAATGCCAATGCCAACATCCCGGATCTGGATGAGGAGGAAGATGATGCAGCACCTCTGGCAAAATTAATGGAAGGTGTGGCCGGTCATGTGACTCCTTACGATACACGCTACTTCAACGAAGATGATGCTCGCCATCGTCTACTGAGACAATTCCAGGTAGCCTCGCTGGAAGGCTTTGGCTGTGCGCATCTGCCGCTGGCGATTCGCGCCTCAGGAGCTATCCTGGCCTACATCCAGGAGACGCAAAAAGGACTGCTGCAACAGCTCAACGCGCTGGAGACTTACTTCACAAATGGCTTTATGACGCTCGATCCTTATACCCGGCGCAACCTTGAGCTCTTTGAAACCGGACGCGGCGGCTCGGTCAAAGGATCACTGCTCTGGGTGCTCGATCGCACACGTACGCCGATGGGAGGCCGTCTGCTGCGTCGCTGGATCGGTCAGCCACTCCTGGATATCGCCATCCTCAATAAACGTCAGGAGGCGGTGAGCGAGTTGTTCGGCGATACGCTCCTGCAAGCCCGGCTGACCGAGGGACTCAAAAAAGCCGGCGATATCGAACGCCTGATCAATCGCGTGCGACAGCGCATCGCCTCTCCACGCGATCTGGTCGCTCTTGCCAATGGCTTACGAGCAGCAGCAGAAGTACGCAATAGCCTGACCGAAGAGGATCAATCCAGCAAGCCCACGCTGCTCCAATTTGTCGAGCATCTGGCCAATAACGACGACATCATTGAGCTGATCGAAAGCGCAATTACCGATGAGCCTCCAATGAGTATCACCGAAGGTGGCATCATTCGCGCAGGCTTCAGTGCTGAGCTGGATCAGTTACACGATGCCTCTAAAAATGGGAAGAAGTGGATCTCAGACCTGGAGCAGCGCGAACGCAAGCGGACAGGGATCAGTACCTTGAAGGTCAGCTTTAACCGGGCCACCGGTTATTTCATCGAAGTAACCACCTCCAATCTCAGCCGCGTGCCCGCAAATTATATTCGCCGCCAGACGCTGACAAACTCCGAGCGCTATATCACTCCCGATCTCAAAGAGTATGAGACACTGATTCTCAATTCGCAAGAGCGCGTCAATAAGATGGAGAATGAGTTCTTTGTGCAACTCAGAGCAGATATCGCGGTACATGCGGCAGAGCGGATTCTGGAGACCGCTCATGCGCTGGCTGAGATCGATGTCTATCAAAGCCTGGCCGATGTCGCCGCCCGACAGAATTATTGTCGTCCCACGCTCAACGAAGAAGACACCATCCATATCATCGCCGGACGCCATCCCGTGGTCGAGCAAGCACAGTCCGATACACCATTTATCCCCAATGATGTCAATCTCTCAAATCACGAAGCGCAGATCGGTATTATCACAGGTCCCAATATGGCCGGAAAATCAACCTATCTGCGACAGGTAGCCCTCGCCGTCTTATTAGCTCAGATCGGCAGCTATGTTCCGGCCGAGAGCGCCACGATCGGTATGGTCGACCGTATCTTTACACGTATCGGCGCTCAGGACGATCTCGCAACCGGACAGAGCACATTTATGGTCGAGATGGTTGAGACCGCAAATATTCTCCATCACGCCACGCCCAGAAGCTTGATTATTCTGGATGAAATCGGTCGCGGCACCAGTACCTATGATGGTCTGGCGATCGCCCGAGCAGTGGTCGAATATCTACACAATAACAAACGCAGCGGAGCACGCACCCTCTTCGCCACACACTATCACGAGTTGGTTGAAGTCGCTCAATTGCTTCCTCGGATTCGCTGTCTGAATGTCGCAGTGACAGAGGAGGCCGGTCAGGTCATCTTCTTGCGCAAAATTGTGCCCGGCGGCGCAGACAGAAGTTATGGTATCCATGTTGCGCAACTGGCTGGCATCCCGCGTCCGGTGATTCATCGGGCACAGGAGATCCTGGAAGAGTTAGAACGTAAAGGAGATGCAAAAACACGTCGCAAAGCCATGCGCGACATGACGATGCCCGCAGCCTGGCAGATGACACTTTTGGCAGCGGAGCCGCATCCGCTGCTTGAAGAGATCAAAAATCTGGCAATTGATGAGCTGACGCCCATCGAAGCGATCAGTAAATTATACGCGCTCCAGCAAAAAGCCAGGCAGGATTCCTGATGGTGCACTGGAGACATACATCCCAATGGGGTGAAAGGCTCACCGACGTAGCGGCGCGGCTCCGCCGTGCTGTCTGTGACTCGTACGAACATGACCCTCATGGGGTTCCGTTGAGACATCTTCCCACAGTGGGACGTTCTCGTGCGTCGAGTGACAGCACGGCGGAGCCGCGCCGCTACGTCGGCTGGCTTTTACGCCTGGTGCAAAGGGTTATGCCAGATGAGAGATTAAGCGCCGATTTGTGCGGCAAAGAGCGTCAAAATGTGGTATGATATCAGTGGTTAGTGTATTGTGTACAATAATCAAAGACCGAATTTGGAGGAAAGATGACAACGCAAGAGCAGACACATCTCGATAAAAAAGCACTTGAAGATCTCTGCATTAATACCATTCGCACACTAGCCATGGACGGTGTACAAAAAGCAAATTCAGGGCACCCTGGCACCCCAATGGCGCTAGCCCCTCTCGCTTATGTACTGTACACTCGCCACATGCGCCACAATCCAAAAAATCCATCCTGGACCAACCGCGATCGCTTCGTGCTATCGGCAGGCCACGCCTCGATGTTACAATATAGCTTACTCTATTTAACCGGTTACGGTCTGCCTCTAGAGGAGTTAAAACAGTTTCGCCAATGGGGAAGCCTCACACCGGGACATCCCGAATACGGACATACGGTCGGGATCGAAACCACCACCGGTCCACTGGGACAGGGCGTGGGTAATGGCGTAGGTATGGCGATCGCCGAGCGCTTCCAGGCCAGCCGCTTTAATCGCCCCGGACACACAGTCATTGATCACCATATCTACGCGATCGCTGGCGACGGCGATATGATGGAAGGGATCTCCTCCGAAGCTGCCTCCCTGGCAGGTAATCTCAAATTGGGTCAACTGATTTATTTCTATGATGACAATAGTATCACCATTGAAGGAAGCACCAGCCTGGCATTTTCTGAGAATGTTGGCCAGCGTTTCGAAAGCTATGGCTGGCATGTCCAGCATGTAGCGGACATCAATGACCTCGACACCCTCGATCAAGCAATCAACACCGCCAAAGCTGAGACCGATAGACCATCGCTCATCATCGTCAAATCCAAGATTGGCTATGGAAGTCCTCACAAACAGGGCTCACACGACGCCCATGGAGCACCTCTGGGAGCTGAAGAGATCATCCTGACCAAAAAGAACCTTGGATGGCCTTCTGAGGAGCCTTTCTTCGTTCCCGATGAGTCCCTGAACTACTTCCGTCAGGCTATCGAGCGCGGCGAGGAGCAGGAGCGCGAGTGGCAGAAGGTCTATGACGCTTTTGCAGCCGAGTATCCAGAACTGGCAGCACAATGGCAGGCGGAGCTCAGCGGCAAGTTGCAGGATGGCTGGGATAAGGATATTCCTGTCTTTCCAGCTGGTGAAGCAGTAGCCACCCGCGTAGCGGCCGGTAAAACACTCAATGCGATCGCCGTCAACCTGCCCAATCTGATTGGAGGATCAGCCGATCTGGCTCCATCCAACAATACCAACATGAAAGGGCTGGGCGATTTCAGCGCCACCGAAACTGGTCGCAATATGCACTTTGGCATCCGCGAACATGCGATGGGAAGCGTACTGAATGGGATGGCGCTCTATGGCGGACTGGTGACGTTCGGCGCGACTTTCCTGGTCTTCTCGGACTACATGCGCCCCCCGATTCGTCTGGCCTCCATCATGAAGCAGAGAATCATTTATGTGTTCACACATGATAGTATAGGGGTAGGCGAAGATGGTCCAACCCATCAGCCAGTCGAGCAATTGGCAGCATTGCGCTCAATTCCAGGCGTCACCGTTATTCGTCCGGCCGATGCAAACGAGGCAGCTGAGGCATGGCGCGTAGCGATCACGCATCAAGGTGGTCCAGTCGCGCTCGCTTTGACGCGTCAGAATCTGCCCACGGTGGATCGTGATGTCTATCCAAAGGCCAATAATCTGGCTCAGGGCGCTTATGTGCTCGTGGATAGCGAAGGCACACCGGATCTCATCCTCATGGCGAGCGGCTCCGAGGTGTCTCTGGCCTTTGATGCAGCAAATCGGTTGCGTCAGGATGGCGTTGCCGTCCGTGTAGTAAGTGTACCCAGTTGGGAATTGTTCGACGCACAAAGTGCAGAATATAAAGAAGCTGTCTTGCCAAAAGATGTGCGTGCCCGTATCGCGATTGAAGCAGGCATATCGATGGGATGGGAGAAATATACGGGTTTTGATGGTGACATCATCGCTCTGGATCACTTCGGTGCCTCCGCGCCCGCACAGATCCTGTTCAAGGAATTTGGCTTCTCAGTAGAAAATGTCGTAGCAAGAGCAAAAGCTCTTTTGCAGAAGTAAACAGCTGTTGTTCTGAGTGACGACGGAAAAGACCTGACGACGCCGCTCGTGTGCACCGCCAGATCCATAAAAATTTACGCAGTCAGTAAAAAGAAAGGGCACAGTCACATGACGAATCCTTTAGTAGACCTACAAAACCAAGGCCAGAGCGTCTGGTACGATAACATTGACCGTTCACAACTGGCATCGGGCCAGTTCAAAACCATGCTGGAGACCGACGGCATTCTGGGTGTTACCGCCAATCCAACCATCTTTGAGAAATCCATCAGCGCAGGCCACGCCTACGACGACCAGATCACTCAATTGATTAAAGAAGGCAAGAGCACCAACGAGATCTACGACGCAGTCGTGATCCAGGACATTCGTACCGTCGCTGATCTGCTGCGCCCTGTCTATGATAAGACTGAGGGTAAGGATGGCTATGTCAGCCTGGAAGTTTCTCCCGAACTGGCCAATGATACCGAGGGCACAATTGCAGAGGCCAAACGCTTCTGGAGTATGGTCGATCGTCCGAACCTGATGATCAAGATCCCTGCCACACCAGCGGGCGTTCCAGCAGTTCACGAGGTGATCAGCAGCGGGATCAATGTCAACGTGACACTGATCTTCTCGATCGAGGCTTATCGAGACGTCACAGAGGCTTACATCAGCGCCCTTGAGGCTCGTCACGGCCGTGGCGAAGACATCAAGAAGTTGGCATCGGTCGCCAGTTTCTTCATCAGCCGCGTCGATACACTGGTCGACCAGTTGCTTGAGGATAAGATCAAGGCCAGCAACGATGAGAGCGAAAAGGCTCAACTGAAGTCCCTGGAAGGGAAAGCCGCCATCGCTAATGCACGCGTCGTCTATCAGGATTTCAAAAAGATCTTTGGCGATGCTCGCTTCGAGGTACTCAAGCAAGCCGGGGCACATGTACAGCGTCCGCTCTGGGCCAGCACCAGCACCAAGAATCCAGCCTATCGCGACGTCCTCTATGCAGAAGAACTGGTCGGCCCCGATACGGTAGATACCATGCCTTTGGAGACCATCAACAACTTCCGCGATCATGGGAAAGCGCGCTTCAGCATCGAGGATGACATTCCTGGCTCGCAGGCTGCCCTGGATGCTCTTGAGAAGAGCGGTATTCACTATGCGCAGGTCACACAACAATTGTTGGATGAAGGTGTGAAGAAATTCGCAGACTCCTTCCATCAGTTATTTGAGGGCATCGATAAGAAAAAGAATGCTATCAAAACCTCAGGTGTAGCCGACTAAGTGGAGTAAAGAGCGTTCCCAATGCTCAGCAGTACTTGTTGCTCGATGCATGGCATCGAGCAACGCTGTGAGTGTAAGTGTGCGCGGGTCCGTCACAAGCGAGCCCGCGCACACTTACACTTTACAGAAAATTCAGAGATTAGCCAGGACCGTTGGATCATATATATTGACAAGCAAGCAAAAGTAATCACATGATGTTAGGTGGAAATCCTATGGTTTATCCCTTTCTCGTGCTTCCAGCAATTATATGTGTGATCCCACAGTTATGCATACGTCATTCGTTGTAAAAAAACTAAAGCCACATTATTAGGAGATTACTACATGCCTCAGCGTAATGTCGTCGAGGCGTCTAATCCCTTTCGCGAGGGGTTACGCATTAAAGAGAGCCTTGAGCCATGTGTCATGGTCATCTTCGGTGCCACTGGCGACCTGACACACCGTAAATTATTGCCTGCCCTATACAATTTAGCATTGGAGCATCCACTGCCAGCAGGCTTCTCAGTCGTTGCATTTGCACGACGGCCGTATGACGACGATATCTTCCGCCAGCAGGCCCTTGAGTCCATCAATCAATACTCGCGCCAAAAGCCAGTCAACCAGCAGGTATGGGACAGCTTTGTCGCTGGACTCCATTATCTGCAATCCAACTTCAACGATCCTGAAGGGTACACCAAGCTCAACACGCTCTTAAACAAGCTCGACCAGGAACGTGGCACAAGCGGCAACCGCATCTTTTACCTCTCAACTCCACCAAGCCAGTATCCGGAAATCATCCAGAACCTCGGGGCGGCAGGCTTGAACAGGAACCGCAAGGGCTGGACACGTATCATTATCGAGAAGCCCTTTGGACACGACCTGAATACGGCTCATGAGCTGAACAAACAAGTCGGAAGAGTCTTCAAAGAGGATCAAATTTATCGTATCGACCACTACCTGGGCAAAGAGACGGTGCAGAACATTAACGTCTTCCGCCTGGCGAACGGGATCTTTGAGCCAGTCTGGAACAGGCGCTACGTGGATCATGTACAGATCACCGTGGCAGAGAATCTGGGACTGGAAGGGCGAGCCGGTTATTACGAGGAATCGGGCGCGATTCGCGATATGATCCAAAATCATATGCTACAATTATTAACACTGGTTGCGATGGAACCGCCGATTGCACTCGACGCGAACTCGGTTCGTGACGAGAAAGTCAAAGTCTTGCACGCCCTGCAACCCATGACCGGTCACGATGTGCTTGAAAACACCATCCGAGCTCAATATGGTCCCGGCTGGGTCGGAGGACATCAAGTTCCCGGCTACCTGCAAGAAAATGGCGTCGCACCAACATCCACGACTGAAACCTATGTAGCACTCAAAACGTTCATTGATAACTGGCGTTGGGCCGGTGTCCCCTTCTACTTACGCACGGGGAAGCATTTACCCAAGCGCGTCAGTGAGGTAGCCATCCAGTTCAAGCAGCCCCCG
Organism: Dictyobacter sp. Z7_2; assembly: GCF_057551105.1. Classification (NCBI taxonomy): domain Bacteria; kingdom Bacillati; phylum Chloroflexota; class Ktedonobacteria; order Ktedonobacterales; family Dictyobacteraceae; genus Dictyobacter; species Dictyobacter sp. Z7_2. Next base: position 3,528,805 of record NZ_BAAJPE010000002.1, on the reverse strand, counting down.
CTGATGCTGTTTAAAGACAGCGATACGCAAGGGCAAGTGGAACCAAACGTCCTGACGCTACGTATTCAGCCTGATGAGGGTATTTCGCTCAAGTTTGGCGCGAAGGTTCCAGGCACCGACATGCAGATTCGCTCGGTGAATATGGATTTCTTTTATGGATCGTCCTTTGTACGCGAACAACCTGAAGCGTACGAACGTCTTTTGCTCGATGCAATGCACGGTGACTCCACTCTTTTCACAAGACGTGACGAAGTAGAGGCCGCCTGGACGTTCGTTCAAGGTATCCTTGATGGCTGGAATAGTGCCTCACGCGATACTATTCACACCTATGAATCAGGATCATGGGGACCGCAGGCAGCAGATGAGTTTATCTGGCGAGATGGCCGTCGCTGGCGACGCCCCTAATCCACCATCATAGGCAGAAAGAGCAAGTAACAAACTCAAGATCACAGTGTCGTCTTAGGGAACATCGATGTTCTAACGATGAAGAAGGGTGTAAGAATGGCAATGGATAACTCTGCAATCACAAAACCACGTCTGCCCTGGGCAGGGAAACAGGTAAGCCAGGAGAAAGTCGAAGAAGAATTGACGACCCTCTGGCATTTAGCAGCTGATAATATGCGTATCAGTCAGAATATGAATGTGCGAGCGAGCGTGCTGAACTTTGTCATCTGTGCTCAGGATGAAAAATCAGCTTACAAGGCCAGTATGCTCTTACGTGATTTGTCCAGTACACATATCGCTAGAGTCACCCTTTTAATTCTTGACCCGCGCAATGATAGTCCCGATGGAGTCTCTACCTGGATTACATTGCGCTCCTTCCCCATCGTTTCCGACGTCATGCGCCATCACTTCGAACAGGTCTCCGTCACCGTCCATGGCAAAGCCGTCCAATATGTGGACTCGATAGTTCAGACACTGCTGAAACCAGACTTGCCAGTGTATCTCTGGTGGCTGAACGACCTGCCTGAAAATCAGGAAATCTTCCAACGCCTGATCAGGATCAGTACGCGCGTATTGATTGACTCAGGCCATTTTTCACAGCCCGAAGAGCAGGTCCGTGCGGTCTCCGCGATCTTACAGGATAATACCACAGAGAGCGCTCTGAGCGACCTTACCTGGGGACGTCTGACAGCATGGCGCGAACTCATTGCTCAGTTCTTCGATGTCGCTGACTACCGGCCATACTTGATGGGGGCCGATTCAATTACAATCGAACATGCAGTCGCTCCAGCGACACAAACGCCTGCCGCACCACCTAATCCCATCAGTGCACTTCTGTTGGCCGCGTGGCTCAAAACGCGCCTGGGCTGGCAACTCTCTGACGACCCCGCCGACAATCAACGCGACACCCAATCTGGCCGCTACGGCTGGCATATGCGTGCCCGTGATATGACCAGAGTCGTCACACAACCCAGGCCAGAGATAGCCAACGGGAATCATATCAGCACGCCGCTGCATGGGATCAGTATCTCGATTCTGCCACGCGAGATCAGCGACGCCTCGCCTGGAACCATCTACCTTGTCAGGCTGACAGGTAGCTCTCATGGGAAGCACGCCACCTTTACGATTGAGCGGTGCGACGATGGAGATCACGTCCAGACGGTGGCTATCTTGCCCGATAGCACACATCCACCACGGACGGTGAACGTAGCGGCGACACATAAAGAGAGTAATTTACTACATAGCGAACTAGAGATCACGGGACGAGATCACCTCTACGAAGAAACATTGCATGAGGTGTTTGCCCTGCTGGGATCAAATTAATCTGTCATTGAGGAGTGTTGTATGGACGTTTCTATTTTTCCAGATGGAGGACAATTGAGCGTTGCCGCCGCCGAGTATATCGTGCGCGTTGCCCAGGAGTCGATTGCGGCTCATGGACGCTTTACGCTTGCCCTATCAGGTGGTTCCACGCCACGCAAGTTGTATGCTATGCTGGCCGATGAGCCCTATCGCGGCCAGATCGATTGGGCCTTGACAGAGATCTTCTGGAGTGACGAGCGTTGTGTGCCACCAGATAATGCTGAGAGTAATTACTTGTTAGCACAGGAAGTCATGCTATCAAAATTGCCGATACCAGCCAGTCAGGTTCATCGTGTGCGAGCAGAGCAGCCTGATCTCGATACTGCTTCCTTGAACTACACTCAGGAGCTGCACCGAGTCTTTGGCACAGAGGATATCCCGCAATTTGATCTGATCCAACTTGGCATGGGTCCTGAGGGTCATACAGCCTCGCTGTTCCCGCATCAAGCATCGCTCAAAGAACAGGAACGTCTGATCATGCCGGTCTCGGTCCCGAAGCCACCGCCGGCACGCCTGACATTTACGCCACCACTACTCAACGCGGCTATTCACATCCTCTTCCTGGTCACCGGACCAGACAAAAGCGAAGCCGTCCAGGCAGTGCTGGAGAAGCCTTATCAACCGGATGAGTTTCCAGCCCAGATTATCCGCCCCACGCACGGCGAGGTAACATGGATGCTCGATACGGCTGCCGCATCTTTATTGACTAAATATAAGTAGGAGCGCTGATTCTATGGCTGAGATTGTACCATCAATTCTATCTGCCGATTTTACCCGTCTGGGCGAACAGGTTCGCGCAGCCAAGGCGGCCGGAGCCCAACGCATCCAGGTCGATGTAATGGATGGTCACTTTGTTCCCAACATCACCATGGGACCAATGGTACTCGAAGCGGTGCGGAGCTGCTTCGATGGCATCATCGAAGCCCATCTGATGATCAGCAATCCGCAAGATTATATCGAAACATTTGCTAAAGCCGGTGCGGACGTCATCATTGTGCATCAAGAAGTCAGCCCGCACCTGCACAAAAACCTGAAACAGATCCACGACCTCGGGAAAAAAGCTGGCGTCGCCATCAATCCCTCGACACCGGTCTTCATGCTCCAGGATATGCTAACCTTTTGCGACCTCATCCTGGTCATGACCATCAATCCCGGCTTCGGCGGCCAGGAGTTTATTCCCGAAACCCTGCCAAAGATACGTACACTGCATCAGATGCTGCATCAGCGCAATCTGACGTGCGATATCGAAGTCGACGGCGGCATCAACGCACAGACCATCCCGTTAGCCGTAGAGGCAGGTGCCAATCTGCTAGTCGCAGGGTCAGCTGTTTATAATAACAAGGAGAGTGTCGAAGAGGCTCTAGCAAAGCTACGCAACACAATCCCAAACTAACTATAGGAAATTTCTACAACGAATAGAGCGCAGGTGAATTACCTGCGCTCCTTTTTGTCATAAGGACTACTTCACGATAAAGTAGACAGTCAAGGCAAGTTCATTCCCAGAATAAATCTCGACCTTATCTGATCCTGGCTGTTCATATACCATTTGTAGAGTTTCTCGAAACTCGCCCTCCCTCCCCTGCGCGCTGCTAGTGGTCGAAGGTGTTCTCTCCATATATAATGTGCCATTCTGATACCATTTGAAAGTATTATTCCCAACCACGTCGTGATAGGCTTTCGAATGAAGGAGTACATTGAAGGTGTGTCCGGCCTGAAAAACATAGGAATCATTGCTACCGAAAATGGTTTTTTTCGTTGTTGGATCAATCTTCGTAGTCAGTTCCGTCAGCTGTATTGAAATGATAGAACTTGCTGCCGGACCTGCCACCTTCGTCCCTGGAGCTGGATCATTCGTCTGGCTCGGTTGGTGAGTGGCCGCAGGCTGGCTGGTGTGACGGATAGTCGCTGTCTGACTCTGCTGATACATGAAAAAGACAATCAATACGCTCGCGATCAGGAGCGCAGCAACCAATCCTGAGGCAATCATGGATAGGCGCTTCCAGGCAATGACGTGCTGACGACTAGAAATGGTTTGATCCTTCATGTGATTATTCCTTTCTGGGGTTCGATATTGCTGAATTGAGATTGGTTTTGTGTGTAATGTTGTTTTTTCTTGTAATGATACCTGATGAGAAAGGCGCTTCCAGGCACGATCCAGCACCTGAGACTCCTCCAGATAGAGATCACTCAGCGTCTGGACAAAGTGAGCTTGCTCTGGTAGATTGCTCTTGGCTTGCTCCTGAGTCTGTAGGAGCTGATCAATAACTTCGTCTACGCTGTGAGGATAAAATTGGTCATCATGCTTTTCCATCAATACAGTTCCTCCTGTTGGCCGTAGCGTACACGTAATTTATTAAGGGTACGAGATAATATCGCCCGAATCGCTGGCGCCTTTTTATGTAATTTCGCGCCAATCTCCACAGAATGCATGCCATAGGCAAAACGCAGTTGTAGGACCTCCTGCTGAAGAGCATTTAATGTGCCAATATAAGCCCTCAATTGAGCATGGTCTTCATTGCGCAAAGTGAATTGTTCTGGTAACTGATCAACATGGTCCGCCAGCAGAGTTTCAATCACTATGTCGATTGAGGATTGACCTGCCTGCTGGCGACTACGCCGATAGTGATCAACTAATTTATTGCGAGCCACACGCAATAACCATGTCAGCTGTTCTGTAGCGCTCATTGTTTGCACGGCTGGATTCTCCAATGAGGCCATAAACACCTCAACCAGGAGATCCTCGGCATCTTCTCGGACAGCCAAACGAGCATTGAGATAACGCAGAACGGTTTGCGAGTGCTGCTTGTAAAGGGTATCCATATCGATTTCTTCATGTGTAGAATAATCGTCTGGTTGATGCATCATACATTCCTTTATAGTTTCTTGAGATCTCACTGTATCTATCGGAATTGAGCATCCAAGTGTGACGCCATTTTGTTTTTCAGACGAAAATAAGCTATGTGTCATCAATCATCACAGCCAGCATCGGATGGCAGAAGCTTGACACCAAAGAGAGTTTTGGATAGGCTGATCTCGATGTTAATCCCTATAAGAAAGATACATTCATAGAGGTAGACAAATGTTTGATGATATCACAGATGTCCCCGGTATTCGTGTGGGTCATAGCACGAATCTAGAAGCCGGTACTGGCTGTACGGTGATTTTATGCGATACGCCTGCAATCGGCGGTGTCGATGTACGTGGTGGCGCTCCTGCAACGCGTGAGACCGATCTTCTCAATCCGCTCTGCATGGTCGAGGAGGTGCATGCAGTCCTGCTCACTGGCGGTAGCGCCTTTGGGCTGGACGCGGCCAGTGGCGTGGTGCGCTATCTCGACGAGCGCGGCATCGGCTATGACAGCGGTGTGGCTCGCATCCCCATCGTTCCAGGAGCAGCGATATTTGATCTGGCTTTCGGGTCCGCAACGGTACGTCCAGAGGCGAGAGATGGCTATGCAGCTTGCGAGCAGGCCGGTAGTGGACCAGTCGAGCAGGGCAATATCGGCGGCGGCACAGGCGCGACAGTGGGAAAGTTACGCGGACCAGCGGGCGCGATGAAGGGAGGTCTCGGCTCGGCCAGCACAGAGCTTCCAGGTGGGCTGATCGTGGGGGCGCTTGCGATCGTGAATGCACTGGGTGATGTAATCGATGTTCAGACACAGCAAGCTATAGCAGCATCCCGCCAGACGAGCGAGCAGAGCGCTGTACCAGGAAATCCATTTGGCAACACGACGATTGCGGTCATTGCCACAAATGCGGCCCTGACCAAGGCTGAGACGAATAAGGTTGCTCAGATGGCGCACGACGGCATGGCACACGTCATTCGACCTGCACATACGATGTTTGACGGCGATACCGTTTTCGCGCTGGCTTCAGGCAACACGACATCTAGCATACCGCATGACCGGGCAATCGCTGCACAACAAGTAAGCTTGTTAGGAGCAGCGGCGGCCACAACGCTGGCGCGTGCAATTGTAAAAGCGATCCGCGCAGCGCGTGCTCTGCATGGTATACCAGCGGCCAGTCCCACGACATAGTATACCTTTCAATCGTCTGAGCGAAGTCACCAAAGAGGCGACACCTTTCAGTTCAACTGATTAACTTGTCGTGGACACATAAGCAACTTCGCTAGCCGCGCAAGCGCGGCATTGACGATTGCTTTTTATAGGCAGCTATCTGTTAGCGATAGAAATTAATAAAATCCTTTTTTGCGACGAATAGCGAACTCCAATCCTGTCTGTCAAGGTTGCAGCATTACAAATAACACGATGCTTATACCGACAAGCATCAGCAGCATACTTCCTACAATGACCAGTACAAACATATAGCTCCTGGAGGTTGCCAGGATGTCTGGAACAAAGCCGCTAGGACGTCGTTCCGATCGTAGAGGAAGCTCTTGTTTAGCAGTCAGGGTCTTTAAACCACCGGTTGCAAGATCCCAGGAATGAGTTGCGAAGTCTAAGGCGTGCTCGTGTTGCGCAGGATTGGAGTCTGTCTGGGCCACCACGGGGGGAGGGTTTGAGGGCGCAAAAGGGGGAGATACCGGGTTCGTTTCGGGCATCGAGTGATCGGGTGAGATTATTCGTGGTCGGTGAGACAAAGTTCTCCGTGATTGCGTATCGCGCACAGGTAACGTCACAGCTTTTCTCCACAGGCGCTTACAGGCTAACCGCATCAACAATGGACAGCTTACAACGTACACACTACATACAGCATTCTTGTCCGACTACTCTTAATTGTAGTCATCGAGCCAATTTCCGCAAGATATCTATGACTATTGGGGGATTTTCTACCCCATTACTATCCAATTATGACTTGATTTCAAAACAGTAGTCGAATAACAACATCGTTCGCGCTTCACTTACGATGTGGACGCACTATGTGGGACAACTTCGTCCTGCTTGAGAAGCTCAAGGAGCATGGCCAGGATGCGACCAGTCGCTCCCCAGATACGATACGTATCATAGTCATAAAAGTGGATCGTACGCGTTCGACCATTGCGTGTCCACTGTTCGGTATGCTCGATAGCTGGATCAGCCAGACGAGGCAGAGCAACTATCACCAGCTCAGCGACTTCACTTTCCTGAAGCTTCAACGTGCCTGGACCTTGTGGCAAAAATGCCACTACGGGCGTAATCAAATAGTTGGTCACCACCGTAAAGACAGGTGGGAGCACGCCCAGGATCTCAATCCGTGCGGGATCAAGACCAATCTCCTCATGAGTTTCGCGCACCGCAGTCATAAGCAAAGACGAATCAGAAGGCTCAACCTTACCACCAGGAAAAGCGATCTCACCGCCATGCGCACGCAAGCTCGAGGCACGTCGAATCAAAGTCAAATGCAGTACGCCATCCTGCACGAAAAAAGGAAGAAGGACAGCAGACTTGCGCGCTTCTTCTTGTTCGCCCTCAATCGCATCGATCAGAGAGGCGGCCATCACGGCAGGATAGAGGCGTTGACGCAAGAGCTGTAGCACATCTTTAGTATTCACTAAGTTCAACACATCCATACTGCGTATTGTAACATACTCGGGTAGAGCTTGTGAAAGAATCTTCGAGCCGAGAGGATAGAAGTATACTCATGTAGAGCTTGCATCAATATGATACAATTTGAAACAGGAAAAATATCGGGGTAAATTGTCAAAAGGGCGGATTTTGCCTTGCAATCGGTGAGAGTATTTGTTATAATAAAGAGTATCGAGTGGGAGTATGCTTACATTTCAGACGCTCATTGTCATATGCATGATGACGTACTGCCTGCGCGTATCGTTTCGTATCACCGTTCTGTAAAGCAAACAAGAGGTTCTACAACTATATCTTGGAAAAAAACTGGGATATCAGAAACCGAAACGATGACCGCCTAAGCAACTCCTCCGATTAAGCCCAAGTCCGATGGTACACTCCCCAGGGTTCCAGCGTGTAAGACAATCCGTATTGTTATTCTTACTGTTTTCGAGAATGGCACCATGGAAAAGTCAGTGCGGCATAACTGACAAAAGAGACAGCACAGAATCAAGAGGGCAGGCACGAGTGTAGTATCGTCGACGAGGCACCAACCGTGGATCGGAAGGGGTTAACTACCTGTGCATGCGCAATAGCACGGCGACCTTTCGACAATGCCAGCGGAAAATCAAAACAGCGGGCGGGTACAGACGATGATCGAAGGAAATGACCTACAAGAACAAAACAGCAGCAACCCGGAAGAGTCGGAAGCGTATAGCCAGAATGAAATGGCTGCATTGCTAGGATTAACCAATCCTGTCAGCATTAAAAGAGGCGATGTAGTCGAAGGCGTAATCGTGCGTATTGATCAGGACGAAATCCTGGTTGATATCGGTCTCAAATCCGAAGGCGTCCTTTCAACAAAAGAGTTGCCATCAGGCGGATATGGCTCTTTTAGCGAACTACACCTTGACGACAAAGTCCTGGTCTATGTCATCCAACCAGAAACTTCGGAAGGGCATGCTGTCCTCTCTCTCAAGAGAGCCAACACGGAGCGCCAATGGCGCATCGCAGAAGAGCAGTACAAAAACAACGAACTCCTCAAAGCCAAAGTCATTGATTACAATAAAGGTGGCTTGATCGTAGACGTTGCAGGAATTCGCGGTTTTGTGCCGATCTCACAAATATTGAACCTCAAGCGTGAAGAAGTCGCCGCTGGTGGTGAAAACCAGGAAACAGCAGCCAAACTTCAAAGCATGAAGGACAAAGAGCTTCAGCTCAAAATCATCGAGATTAATCGGGCTCGTAACCGCCTGATCCTCTCTGAGCGCCTGGCAGTCCAGGAATGGCGCCAGCGCCGTCGTGAAGAGTTGCTCGATGAGTTAAAACCGGGCGAAGTGCGTAAGGGTGTCGTAAGCAACCTGGCAAACTTTGGAGCCTTCGTTGACCTGGGTGGCGCAGACGGATTGGTCCATATCAGCCAACTGGCATGGAGCCGTGTTAACCATCCAAGTGAAGTCCTACATGTCGGACAGGAAGTCGAAGTTCAGGTTCTGAGTGTCGATAAAGAGAAAAAGAAAATCGCACTCTCAATCAAACGTGCCGAAGTCGATCCCTGGACGACCGTAGAACAGCGATACACACCCGGACAAGTTGTCACCGGTACAGTTACAAAAATTGCTCCATTTGGTGCTTTCGCCCGCATTGAGGACGGCATCGAAGGACTGATCCATCTGTCCGAACTCACACCTGGCACCGATCCGAAGTCCATCCTGCACGAAGGAGCTCAGTTACAGTTGCGCATCCTGCGCATCGATGCCGAGCGCCGTCGCCTTGGACTGAGCCTGCGCCAGGCTGACGAGGTCGATCCCAAAGAGGTACCAGCCGAGATCGAGATTCCTGAAGAGGGCTCGGTCGAAGAGGCTGATGCCGAGACGCAGCCAAGTGCGACTGCGGTGGCACCTGAGGCAGCCGTTCCAGCAACTCCCTCACTGGAGTCCCTGCCGGAAACATCTGCTCCCAAGCGCGACCGCAACGAGCAGCGCCGCGACCGCAATGAGCGCGGTGGCGACAACGGTGGCTCACACGACGAGGGCGAATTGACAGCGATGGCGGAAGCCTTCCGCGCAGCAGCTCGCCAGCGCGCAACGACCAAAGAAGAGGATGATGCTTCTTCCGAGCAGTAAGCGCAGACGTCGAGAAGACACAAACCAATAGCACTGAGAACCTCCCAGAGATTTCTGGGAGGTTCTCTTTCAAAAGAGGAATTCTTGACGTTATAAAAAGAGTTGTAGTATGATGAAATGAGCAGTTAAAAAAAGTAACTGTAGATTCTCTTCGGCGTCAAGTTATACAAAGTAAATAGTAAATATCGTTAGGTTATTTGCATCATTTTGTTGTAGAATAAAGCATAGCAATATTGCATATTTACCAGTAACATTGATAATGGAGGGACGACAACCCTGGCTGAGCCAATCCGCGCAGCCACTCGCTTGTCAAGACATCAAAGGAGATACACGGAGACTTCTAAATAGGATGTAACGCATTTATTGACAGACGGGAGGCGACAGTTGTTATCCTTGACGCTGTATGATGGGTGTTGTATGATGAAACACATAATTTACCTGAGCGACACAGAGGGCTCGGTTCCACCCTCTGCCAATGTAAATAGGGGGGTGACAAACAGGTGAACGATAGAGATAGATTTGATAAGTTCACAGAGCGGGCCAGAAAAGTTCTGAGCCTGGCACAGGAGGAAGCCCAGCGCTTCCAACATAACTACATAGGTACAGAACACCTCCTACTCGGCCTTGTTCGCGAGGGCGAAGGGGTGGCAGCCAAAGTACTTGCCAACCTCGGTGTTGAGCTCAACAAAGTTCGCAGCGCCGTCGAATTTATTATTGGTCGTGGCGATCGGATTGTTCTCGGTGAGATTGGTCTGACCCCGCGTGCAAAAAAGGTGATCGAGCTAGCAGTTGATGAAGCTCGTCGTCTGAACCATCATTATATCGGGACAGAGCATCTTTTGCTGGGATTGGTCCGCGAGGGTGAAGGTATCGCCGCTGGCGTGCTTGAAAGCCTGGGCGTAAACCTTGAAAAAGTGCGTACGCAAACTATTCAAGTGCTCAGTCAGTCCGGTACTCCACACGAGCGCGACGCCAAGCACTCCAAGACTCCCACAATTGATCAGATGGGCATTGACCTCACCGCCGCCGCTCGCGCCGGAACCCTCGATCCCGTCATCGGACGTCATCAAGAAATTGAGCGCGTCATTCAGATTCTTTCCCGTAGAAATAAAAATAATCCGGCTCTCATCGGTGAGCCCGGTGTTGGTAAGACAGCTATCGTCGAAGGTCTGGCACAGCGCCTGATCTCTGGCGAGGTGCCAGAAACGTTGGCAGGCAAGCGCCTGTTGACTCTGGACGTCGGTTCTCTGGTAGCAGGGACCAAATACCGTGGTGAATTTGAAGAGCGCCTGAAGAAAATTATAGAAGAGATTCGTAACAGCCGCGATTGTATCATCTTTATCGATGAAGTTCATACACTCGTGGGAGCAGGCGCCGCTGAAGGTGCGGTTGATGCCGCCAATATACTCAAACCCGCGCTCGCCCGTGGTGAATTGCAGTGTATCGGCGCAACGACACTCGATGAATATCGCAAGTATATCGAGCGTGATGCCGCCTTGCAGAGACGCTTCCAGGAAGTGATTGTCCGCGAGCCAACCGTCGAGGAGACCGTTGAGATTCTCAAAGGTATCCGCGAACGCTACGAGCAGCACCATCGCCTGATCATTACAGACGAGGCTCTCAAGGCCGCGACCGATATGGCCAGCCGCTATATCACTGATCGCTTCATGCCGGATAAAGCCATCGACTTGATCGATGAGGCCGCTAGCCGCGTGCGTATGCAGAATTCACTGGCTCCTCTCAACCTCAAAGAGGCGATGAAGGGTCTGGAGTCTGTCCTGCGCGAGAAAGAGGCAGCGATCCAGCAGCAAGAGTATGAACTGGCAGCCGAGCTCCGCGACCGCGAAGTGAAACTGCGCGATCGTATTGCAAAACTTGAATCTGGTTGGCACAAAGAGCGTGGGAACGAAAAACCCACGGTCGGTGAAGAAGAGATCGCTCAGATCGTTTCCATGTGGACAGGTATCCCTGTGATGCGAATCGCTCAGGAAGAGTCACAGAGATTGCTCCAGATGGAAGAGGCACTTCACTCTCGCGTGATCGGTCAGAACGAAGCGATAGAAAAAATTGCTCGCGCTGTACGCCGCGCCCGTGCTGGACTGAAAGATCCGAAGCGCCCGATCGGCTCCTTCATCTTTATGGGTCCTACCGGTGTTGGTAAAACAGAGCTGGCCAAAGCACTGGCCGAATTCATGTTCGGTAGCGAAGATTCCCTGATCAAAATCGATATGTCAGAGTTTATGGAGCGTCATGCGGCCGCAAGGCTTGTCGGTGCCCCTCCCGGATATGTCGGTTACGAGGAAGGTGGTCAATTGACCGAGGCGGTGCGCCGCAAATCCTATAGCGTGATCCTGCTCGACGAAATCGAAAAGGCTCATCCCGACGTCTTCAATATGCTACTCCAGATTCTGGAAGATGGTAAGTTGACGGATGCTAAAGGACGCACGGTAGACTTCCGCAATACAGTCATCATCATGACATCGAACGTTGGTGCCGCCCTCTTGAACAAAGAGGCCTCGATCGGCTTTAAGCAGTCGAAAGACAAGCAGAAAGCCAATCAAGCTGGCTACGATGCTATGAAGGATAAAGTATTAGGTGAGTTGAAGAATACCTTCAAGCCAGAGTTCTTGAACCGTCTCGACGAGATCATCGTTTTCCATTCCCTGCGTATGGAAGAGATGTACTCGATTGTTGACCTGTTACTGAACCGCGTACGCACTCAGTTAACCGAGCAACAGATCGAGCTGGTCGTTCCTCAGAACGCCAAGGACTTCTTGATCGATAAGGGTTTCGATGCTCAATATGGTGCGCGACCATTACGCCGTACCATCCAGCGCATGGTCGAAGATCCATTAGCTGAAGGCTTGCTGCAAGGGAAGTATCATCCTGGTGATCTGGTGGAAGCCAGCGTCGTCGATGATGATCTGCACCTGCAGGTACGCAACCGCATCGAGCAGTTGCCAGCCCCGGCCGAAGTTGCTCCCGAAGCGGCCCTCTCGGCCGGCGGAGAGAGCAGCGTTAGTAGCGACAATTAAGATTTAAAAGAGGGGATGTGAGCAATCATGTCCCCTTTCTCTCAAGCAAAATGGATTCATGCCAAAAGTACGCACAAAATATATCTGCCAGCAGTGTGGTGGGGAACAAAGTAAGTGGCTAGGAAAATGTCCTGATTGCGGAGCCTGGAACACCCTGGAAGAAGTGGTGGACGTCCCGACCAGTCCCGCACAGCAGCGACGTCAATTGATGTTTGGAGGAGCTGGCGCTTCACATGGATCAACTACCCCGATCGTTCTCCCTCAAATCAAACCGTTAGTCCAAGAACGAATTCCCGTGGGCTATCCAGAAATGGATCGTGTGCTCGGTGGTGGCCTCGTACCAGGATCACTGATACTGGTAGGCGGCGAACCAGGGATAGGCAAGTCAACGCTTCTCCTACAGGTCTCTGGCATGATCGCAGAGAATGTAGGTCCCGTCCTCTATATTTCAGGCGAAGAATCGATCGAGCAGATTAAAATGCGGGCCGAACGCCTGGATATCGTCGGCGAACAGCTGTATCTACTGGCTGCAGTAGATCTGGACATGATCGTCGAGACGGTCAATCGTCTCAAGCCAGCGCTCGTGATCGTCGATTCGATTCAGACCGTCATGGCTGGACATCTCACTTCCGCCCCCGGGAGTATCAGTCAGGTCCGCGAATGCACGGTCCAGCTAATGCAGCTAGCCAAAACTTCTCAGATACCTATCTTTATCATTGGACACGTCACCAAAGAAGGCACAGTCGCTGGCCCCAAAGTCCTGGAACATATCGTCGACGCAGTGATCTATCTCGAAGGCGAACGCTATCACTCCTATCGCCTGCTACGAGGCGTCAAAAATCGCTTTGGCGCAACGCACGAGATCGGCGTCTTTGAGATGCAGGGCGAAGGTTTGATTGAAGTCTCTAATCCATCAGCGGTATTCCTCTCCGATCGCGCCGTCAATGCAAGCGGATCGGTGGTCACTGTCAGCATGGAGGGCACACGCCCACTTCTGATTGAGGTCCAGGCGCTGGTCACACCCAGCAACTTCGGAAATCCACGCAGCACCACCAATGGCATAGATCATAATCGCCTGGTAATGCTGATGGCGGTCCTGACAAAGCGGGTTGGGCTTGCAGTTGGAGGCCATGATGTGTATGCTAATGTTGTCGGAGGTTTTACCATTGAAGAGCCTTCTATCGATCTTGGTGTGGCAGCAGCGATAGCATCCAGCTATCGGGAGCGCATCATACCAGCAGATATGGTCCTGATCGGCGAAGTAGGACTCTCAGGAGAGCTCCGTGCAGTCAGTCGTCTCACATTACGCGTCAGGGAAGCTGCCAAGCTAGGCTTTAAGCGCTGCCTGATCCCCAATGCCGGACAGGGTACGCGCATCAAAAGTGAGCTGGAGGCAGCGGGGCTTCCTGCGGACTTCAAAGTGATCACGGCCAGTACGCTAGCGGTGGCACTTGAGATAGCATTACATTAACAGTAGAGGAAAGAAGTTGAACTCTTTCCAAATCGTATCCTTAACTTGTATCCGTCCCTGTACATCGGATAGCGTAAGTTTATAGAGATACCAATCTATTGATTCTTCAGTAAATACGGTGTATACTGCATATTTGGTACACGTACTACATTCAAAGTTGAAAAAGGATCAGTTCGTAGCAAAAAAGAACGTTCTTGCTGCTTACACATCATTCCATGAATGTAGCGAAGGAAGATCAGGAGACCTTTCGCAAAAGGGAAGACCTGGTCCTAAACTAAAACAATATCGTCATTGATTCGTATACATGTTAAAATCGGTCGCTCAACAGGAACCTATTTTTTGGACAGCAGGTCCAAGGTGTTTCATCAGGAATTATCTTTTTTCATTCATCATTTCTCGTTTTCGACCTGCCAATCACACAAAGAAGTAGCGTAGCCCTCTTGAGCTTAGACAGCACCCTCGGGGTGCACGCTTGGAGGATGCAGGGATGTCAGTAAATACAGTTACCCGCATCATAGGAGCCCTGGTCGCAATCTGCGCCGCGATTTCTATCTCATTGTACCGTGCGACAACCTGGGGACCATTACCGCTTCCCACGCCATGGGTAATCGTGATTATCGCCACCGTCTGCGCAATTGCAGCCTTTATTATTACACCATACGTTACCGTCATTCCGTATCAGTGGCTGATCCACAAGATTCGCGCAGCTTCAGCCAGTGATCTTCTGGCTGCCGCCATCGGCCTGGCCATCGGACTTATTCTTGCTGTCTTGTTAGCAATCCCCTTACAGTACCTCCCCTTCGGATTAGGTCAGATCACTCCATTTCTGGGAGCGGTCCTCTTTGGCTACATCGGACTCAGCGCAGCCGTACTGCGTAAAAACGATATCGTGCACCTGTTCCAGTTCCGCCGCCGCGAGCGCGATGAAGAGCGCGAGACACGCAGCGAGCGCAATAAGAGACGCGAGTTGGAGAAAGAGACACCATTGCCACCAACTCCCACATTGACCCAGATTCTGCTCGATACCAGTACCATCATCGACGGACGCATCGCCGATATCAGCCAGACAGGCTTCATTATTGGCACCATCGTCGTGCCACGCTTCGTCCTGAACGAGCTGCAACGCATCGCCGACTCAGCGGATACCATGAGACGCAATCGCGGTCGCCGTGGCCTTGAGATCCTCAACCGCCTGCAGAAAGATGCAACGGTGCCGATCGTGATCGTCGATACCGATGTCGAAGGCATCGCCGACGTCGATGGCAAATTGGTACAGATGGCACGCGATCAGCACTGTCCAATCATCACCAACGACTTTAACCTCAACCGCGTCGCCGAGTTGCAAGGTGTAAAAGTCCTCAACATCAACGAGCTTGCCAACGCCATCAAGCCAGTGCTCCTGCCCGGAGAGGACATCTACATCAAAATCATGCAAGACGGCAAAGAGCTCGGTCAGGGCGTCGGCTATCTGGACGATGGAACGATGATTGTGGTGGAAAATGGTCGCCAGTATATGAATATGACGATTGAAGTGTCGGTGACACGCGTACTGCAAACAGTCGCGGGACGCATGATCTTCGCCCATCCCAAGCAGGCTAATAGTAACAATAATAATAACAATAGCAACAACAACAATAGTACCAGCGTCGCACCTGCTCCCCAATCATCGATCAAGCAGAGACCGGCGTAATTGCCTGTGGAGCAAAGAGACGTAGCTATCGAGCACCCACGCGGTGCTCTTTATTTTTGTGGGGGTGCGCTTGACCTGTGTCAAGCGAAGCGAAGACTGTGTAGCGTTGCACGCGAGCGTGCGATGTCCCACTCGACGTACGATCAGGCCGGTCAGCGGGGCACGCCGAGATCCTACCGTCTCTTACGAGTTACAGGAACATCGCACGCGAGCGCTCGACCTGATTGTCTTGGTGCAAAAAAAGAACTGCACCCATTTTGTGGAGAGGATCGACAGGCAAAGATCTGTCACATAGCATATGCAAGAAAAAGCAGCCGTGATCATCGTAGCAGCCGGGGCCAGCCGGCGCATGGGTCGCGATAAACTCTGGATACCTCTGGCGGGACGCATCACGCTCGCTCGCACAATCGATGCATTCCAACATTCATCTCTGATCGAGAGCATCGTGATCGTCACCAGCGCTGAGCGGCTAACAGATACGCAAGAGCTCTGCGCTCAAGAAGGCTGGGATAAGGTGGATGCCGTCATCCTGGGAGGAGCACGGCGACAAGATTCTGTACGCGAGGGGCTAGACTTTCTGGCTAGCTGTGCGCACCCCTGTCAGTGGGTGATGATACATGATGGGGCACGTCCATTTGTCACAGCGACAATCATAGCTGCGGGCCTACACGCCGCGCTGGAACATCAGGCAGCCATTGCGGCCGTCCCTGTCAAGGATACGATCAAGCAAGTCCAAAACGAGATGATTATCGCGACTCCCGACCGTGCACTTCTCTGGACAATCCAGACGCCACAGGTCTTCGCCTTTGATCTCATTCATCAGGCCCATCACTCCCCACAGGCAGAGGAGGATGCAACTGATGACTCCCTGCTACTCGAACGTCTGGGACATCAGGTAGCCATCTTTACGGGCTCTTATATGAACATTAAAATCACAACGCAGGAAGATCTACTCTTCGCTGAAGTCTGCTTAAAAGGATAATAATTATGACTATACGCATTGGTTCAGGTTACGATGTCCATGCACTCGTTCAAAAACGTCCACTGGTGCTCGGCGGCGTCACGATTCCGTATCAGTACGGCCTCGCCGGCCATTCAGATGCCGATGCCGTGATCCATGCCATCGTCGACGCGCTACTCGGGGCGGCCGCGCTGGGAGATATTGGACAGCACTTCCCATCAGACGATCTGCGCTGGAAAGATCAACCTGGCAGCGTCTTCCTGATCTACACGCTTGACCTACTCCAGCGACATCAGTGGACGATCGGAAACATCGACGCCACCATCGTCGCCGAACGTCCCAAGATGGCTCCCCACATCCAGGGCATGCGCGAAAATCTGGCCAAACACCTGCAACTTGAGATTGAGCAGGTCAGCATCAAAGCTACTACCACCGATAAGCTGGGCTTCACCGGTCGTCGTGAGGGGATCGCTTGCTACGCCGTCGCTTTACTCGAAAAAAAGTAGCGTTTTTCAAGCAAATTCTTTATAGAGATCGTCAGTATGCGCAGCCATGATAAAATCGTTGCGATGCAGGCCATGGATCTTATGAGTCCACCAGGCAACTCCCACTGATCCCCATTCGGTCAGGATCGCTGGATGATGACCTTCGGCTTCGGCGATCTCTCCAACTTTGTTGGTAAAGGCGAGAGCCGTGACAAAATCTTTGAACTTATAGACATGCTCCAGGCGCTTGACGTTATCGCGCTCCAGGATCACCCAATCGGGGATCTGCTTCTGA
Source organism: Dictyobacter sp. Z7_2 (assembly GCF_057551105.1). NCBI lineage: Bacteria > Bacillati > Chloroflexota > Ktedonobacteria > Ktedonobacterales > Dictyobacteraceae > Dictyobacter > Dictyobacter sp. Z7_2. The sequence goes on along the minus strand of NZ_BAAJPE010000002.1, from coordinate 3,511,436 downwards.
AATTCGACCGTTTCTTCCTCGGTCACTGTCGGCGCTCCGACGCGACATACTTCGCACTTCATCTGTGTCAATTCTTCCATGTTTATGCCTCCAGTAGCAGTAGTGGCACTAGCAGTCAGTCTTAAGAGGTAAAAAAGGTAGCGAGAAATGATACGACCAGATATCAGCTCGATTAGCTATTATTGGGAACCGTTTTCGCGGATGGCACAGGATTAACACTCTGGTTATCCACAGCGGCAGTTTTAGCTCCGTTATCGTTTGAAGAGACGATCATATTTAAAGCCTGTTGCGAATTGGTAGGTACCTTCGTCAAGGCATTATGCACACTTGAGACATCCTCATGTGCCATAAACTTATCTTTCGCGTTCTTGACTCCACCAGTAGTTTTTCCCGCATGACGTGCTAGCGATTGTAGCGTCTTGGGGCCGAATAAGGCCAGCACAATGCCAGCAATCACAATGATATCTAAGATACGCATAAAATACTCCTTTAGAGCGAGGCATCAGCGCCGAATATTCTTTGCAATTTACTCTTCTTATTCTACCACAGCTACGTCGATTTATATCTCTGTGCAGGCAAAAGCCACAAGCAGAATAATATATCATAGCCAACGTGCCCAAAATTCTGCCAAAAAGCTGTTCTTTCTGATAAGAATAAACGTTCGATGGTGAAGGAGCGACCTAACGTATCCGTTGACATGTTCCCCAGAGATGCCACGGAAAGTGAGCCGATCCTTCGCCAGCATGCGATGTTTATCGCACTCGGATATTCCCCCACCTCACGCTGAGTGCGCTGGTCACATCTCCCCCAAGATAGTGATCAGCTTCTTTTTTTATAATATGCTACCTGTGATACGTACGAAAAAGCCAGGAAGAATACCAATTCAGGCTATTTTGCATCTTTGGAGCAAGCCACTAACACAGGCCATGGTATGATAAAGGCAAGAATATTTTTATAAAAGCATAAAGTGAGCTTAGACGGAATGCAACATCCAGCTAATTTAAATAATAAAAGCAATGGTGGAAATTCACAAGTTCAATCTATCATTATTACAGCAATCACCCTCTTTGCGCTGGCAGGTGCCATCCTGGGCTTCTCCGTGGGAGCATTAACGCATCATGGAGCGCCCCCCTCCCAGGCCAACAATAACACAAATAAGTCTAATGGTACAAAATCCACGCAGCCGGCGGTAGCCAAAACACCGACGGTCAACAATACTCCAACAGAAACAGCCGTACCACTAGGTTGCCCTGCTCCTGGTATGGGCACTCCCCTGGGCGGCGATTTCACATATACCTTTACGTTGCAAGTGATGGATAAAACAGGTGCAACAGGCACTGGGTGCAGTCCTGGCCTTGAAAAGCCGCTTACGAATAATGGAGTGACCTGTCGCATCTGGCTGGCAAAAGCAGGCTCGAACGGTCCAGAGATTGATGCCAGTGATGAGGCAGAGTTTCAAAAAATTGCCACCGTTATACAGCCATTACCCCATGAAGTTGTGAACGGGCTCATCTTTGATACAGCCACTCCGCAAACGCAGCCCTGCAAAAATGGACTGGGCACATGGAATATCAAATTAGCTACAAGCCTGGCAAAAGGTCATTACTACATAGTAGCTCTGACCTCAAACGGCACATTCTATAACTGGAGCTGGTCGGCAATATTAACCGTTTAAGCAGTAAAAGAAACAGCCAGGAATAATCTCACCCAGAGTAACAGAACTCCAAAGATGTGGAGGAGACAAGCGATAAAAAGTAGAGCACTATTCAGAACAAGTTAAGAAGAAAGTTTAGGCGGGATGCAATATACACCTGAATCCAAACACAATAATAGTGGAATTCCACAAGTTCAATCTATCATTATCACTGCGATAACTCTCTTTGCACTGGCAGGAGCTATCCTGGGCTTCTCCGTGGGAGCATTGACACACCATCCAACAGCGAACTCACCAGCAACAAATAGTTCAAAGTCAAACACTTCCGCAAACAAAAACACCAGGACAGCAGTAGCCACCTCCCCAACACCAATACCATCGCCAACTGCGCCAGCCCAAAAACTGGATGGTCCTGCCATGGGTACAAGTACATTGCTAACGGGTAATTACAAAAATATTTTTACCCTTCAGGCGCTCTACCTTGGAAGTAAAGCTCTTGTAAAAACTAATGGAGTAACATGTCGCATCTGGATTACCCGCTCGAATCCGACCAAGCTGACCAATTCGGCAAGTTTCAAAAAGGCGGCCAGCAATATCGCCAACCTGACACAAACGGTCCCCAATGAAGTCGCGGGCGGACTCCAGTTTGATAGTGCAACCCCACAAACGCAGCCCTGCAAAAATGGATTGGGCACATGGAACGTAAACTTTTCTGAGACATTATCGAAGGGAACCTACTACGTCGTTGGGCTGACAGATTGGAATGGAACGTTTTATAATTGGAGCTGGATACAGTACAATTTCTAAACCAGGTTTGCAGCAGATAAACAATAAGAGGAGCAACCATCCTTCCGGAGAAGCGATCATGCGATGCAACATAAGCTTGCGTCATCGCTTCCCGGCAAGAGATAAGATGCAAAAATGTACAATCAACCCGACAGGGAAAAGTCATCAGGCTTGCTCACCGATCTCCTGTAGAATTCCGAGCATCAGAGCGGCAAACTTCGTACGCACAGCATCGGCGGTGGACAATACTTCCGCATGATTAACCTCTGCTGTTTCATTGCCTGTGGCCATATTGGTGATCAGGCTACAGCCAAGCACGCGCATCCCCATCTGACGAGCCACAATCACCTCTGGCACGGTCGACATCCCAACCGCATCGGTACCAATCATACGCAAGAAGGTAAGCTCCGCAGAAGTTTCATAGCTGGGACCTACCAGCATACTATAGATACCTTCGTGCAGCGTCACGTCAGGATGCCTTTTGGCAACTGAGTGCGCGAGGGCGCGCAATCCTGCATCATACGATCTGGCGACAGCAGGAAAACGCGCTCCCAGCCGCTCATCATGAGGTCCTACCAGCGGACTGGCTCCAGTCATCCCCGGCAGATAGATATGGTCCCGTAAGAGCATAAATTCCCCCGGACGATACGCTGGATTGACTCCACCGGCGGCGTTGCTGACGATCAATGTCTCGGCTCCCAGCAGACGCATCACACGTACCGGCAAGGTCGTCAGCTGCGCAGCATGACCCTCGTACATATGAAAGCGTCCCTGCATCACCACCACGGGTATCCCTTGCAACGTACCCAGCAACAAACGTCCGGCATGCCCAACCACCGTTGACTGCATAAAATGAGGGATCTCTGTATACGGAAGCGCAACAGCGTCTCTAACTTCTGCCGCCAGATCACCCAGGCCGGAGCCCAGAATGATCGCCACTGACGGCTTGAGAGCGCTCTTCGCCTGAATGGTCTGCACCGCTTCAACAACCTGATCATAAAGCATAATTTGTCTCCTTCTGTCTTTTCAGAAACGCCACGCTTGCTTGTGGTCTGCAAGAAAGTTTAGCACATAGGAGGTCCTGCACCCATGACACAAAAGCCTGCCAGATGGCACTTTGTCAAAAGTCATCGCGCCGATGTTGCATTAGAGACGCGCATCCCAATAGGGTGAGACGCTCACCGACGTAGCGGCGCGGCTCCGCCGTGCTGTCTGTGACTCGTCCGACCACGCTCCTCATGAAGTTCCATTGCGTGATCTTTCCACTGCGAATCGTCTCGTTTGCGTTGCTTTCAGATGCAGGTGGGACGTTTTCGGACGAGTCACAGACAGCACGGCGGAGCCGCGCCGCTACGCATGCTTGCTTGATCACATCGGGGAAAGTTCTCCTTTCCCCAGATCTATATCTGTTCGGCTTCAACCAGTTGGCAATACAGCTGGGTGGTTGAAATATGCGCATGCCCCAATAGCTCTTGTACCGAGCCCAGGTCCATGCCGCTATTGAGCATCAGGATGGCAAAGGAGTGGCGCAGGCGGTGCGGCGTGAGATCGTCGATGCCGGCGCGATGCGCGTATCCCTTGATGATGAGCCAGAAGCCTTGACGCGTCAGACGCTCGCCGTGATGATTGAGGAATAGGGCTTGTTCGCCTGTATAGCGCAGCAAACGTGGACGTCCATGCAGCATATAGTTGTCCATCGCATCTACGGCGACGGATGTGAGCGGCAACGATCGCTCACGCCTGACGCTCCCCCGCATGCTGACACATTGCAAGTTGGCATTGGCTGCCTGGAAATGATCGGTATCGAGCGAGACCAATTCAGATGTGCGGATGCCCGTGGCATAGAGTAATTTGATCATCGCCAGATCGCGGATACCAATGGGGGTGTCGACCTCAATGCGACTGAAAAGATCATAGATCGCATCGGGACTCAATACTTGAGGCAACTCTCTTTCAAAGGAGGGCAGAGCTAATCCGACCGCCGGATCAAACAGGAGGATCTTCTTTTGATACATGTAGCGAAAAAAGGATTTTACGGCCGCCAGTTTCCGCGCAATCGTCGTCGGTCGATACACATGTCCTTCACGCATCTCGCGAATATACTCATCTAAGTGATCGTGCGTGACATAAAGCCAATCGGTCATGCCGAGAGCGAGCATATAATTACATAACTGCCCTAAATCGTTGCGGTACGCCATCATCGTATTGCGACTTCCACCACTACGATCAACCTCTCCATTCGCGAGAGAAACAACGAAATCATCAACAGCACCTTGCAACAGCATACACATTCCACCTCTATTCAATTACAATTCTCTCCTACCGCCCAATTTAGCAATTCAGTACCGCCATTATAATCTATACGGGCATAAGAGGCAAAGCATCTAGTACCTCCTGCCAGATAAAGGCACGGAAAAGGTCTGGCACGTCACGCGAGAGAAGGTCTGGATGAACATGATCCACGAGGAAACACTGTGCTCCTGTAAGTGCTATAATACAGTAACGTTCACTTTACCTCGCGCTGAGCGCATAGAGTCGCGTGACGAGAACAATTAGAGAGTTTATCTAGACACTCTATAAGCACAGATCACCTCCATAGGGGTTTTTCTACACACATACGCGAGTCGGTAGCAGCAAGCTCGATTTATGATAAGGAGTAAGACGAATGGCTAAACTGCAAGATATGTTTTCGCAGGCACGCCGAGCACAAAGTAATGGTGGCATGGGTTTCCTGGGGAAAAATAGAAGTGAGACCAAACCCCGCTCAGCCGCTATTGTGGTCGAATTTGACAAAGTTACAGCTGGAAACACTGAAGCAGCCTTAAAGGCTGGTGCCGATGGTATCCTCTTCAATTGGGAAGGTGGCGATACGGCACAACTCGAAACGCTCAAGGCGGAAGCCGAGGCAGCCAAAGCTCATAGCGAAAATGCAGTCACCGGTCTAAAAATCACAGGTGGCGCGGACAAGCTGACAGCAGAGACCTTAAAAAGCATCAAAGAGCAAGGCATCCAATACATCATCTTACCGTTTACCGCCCCCGCCCGTTTACTGGCGCAGGAGACGAAAGATCTGGAAAAAGTCATCGTTGTCCCGATGCGTAAAGAGGAAAGCTATCCTCTCTACATCCGCAACCTGACCGCATTCGATAACATCGCAGCCGTTCTGCTCGACTTCGGTCTGGGCGACAAGGTCGGCAAGATGACCATCGAGGAGATCCTCGATTATCGCGCCGTACGAGAAGCAGTGCGCTTTCCAGCCTTCATCAACGTAAGCAACACGGTGAGCGAATCCGATGCCTATACCATCAACACCCTGGGCATCCAGGCAGTCGTGCTCAGTGCAAAAGATGTCGAAGAGAAGACGATCGAGCAGATCAAAGACCTGCGTACATTGCTGGCCAAAGTACACGAAGACGAGAATGCGAAAGATGCTCCTTCCCTCCCAGGAACGAGTAAAAAGTAGTTTTCTCCGCCAGAAAAAGAAGGAGCGTATCGCCGTGTCGATACGCTCCTTTTCCATATAGGCATATAGTTATGCACTCAAACATCTTCTTTACTGCTCTCGACCTGCGGAACAGGTATGCGAGGAGTGGTCTGCCAGTAGAGCTGGCGGCGCGGGATACGCCGTAAGAGGCCACGTGTCTGCTGCCAGATATGATCGGGATTGTCATTATTGCGCCAATAAAAATAAGCAGCAATTTCATCGGGCTCAGCGCTCAGAAGTCCAGAGAAGGCAGGCTCCAGAAATTCCTCATCGGCTTCACTCAGATTAAAATTTTGCAGCCAGAGTTGACTACGCTTCCCATTGCGCTTCGTCGCTTCAACCAATTGTTGTCCCCATGTCTCGACCATCGAGACATCCGAGCCCAACAATTGCCAGAAGAGATGGCAACCAACGGTATCCAGGGTGGGAATAATGGCCAGCTCCTCAATCAGGCTCAGGTCCTGAGGTAGGAGAACAATCGTCGTCTTGACCTGATCATTGACGCGTTTGACGCAAGAAAACAATTCATTAAAAAAATCAATCATTGAACGACGACGGAAATGTTGCAAATCGGTAATATCAGGACAAAGCGCTCGACAGACAGAGCAAAAACAGGTGACATCTGGCACACGAGGCTCGTCAATCAAAATTCCATCAAAGGCATACGTTTTTAAATAATATTCTATCTCGTTGAAGAGCCAGGATCGGAATGCCTCATGATTAAAACACGTCATTTCGTGAGCACGACCATGGCGATCTTTGACCAGGGATTCCGCGTGACGGAAGGTATACCAACTGGGCATGTAGCTGGGACCAGCAAAGAGGTTCCCAAAACGACCCAGACTCAAATATACTTTTAAACCCGCCTCGTGCGCCAGACGCAAACCGCGCTCTATATCACGAGGCCAGCGCTGCTCTTCCTGTTCATGCAGCGCATAAACGATATTATTTGCACCAGAACTACGGATCTGCTCAAAATCGCGCTTAACCATATCCTGACGAAATAAAGGGTGGAAATATGCAATTGTGATATCCATCTTACCTACCCCTGAGGCCGCAAAAGTAAACAGCGGAGGAATTTGTACAATATTTTACCCACACACATTCTTCACAGTATAACATGATAGCTAAAAATAGCCTAAATATAGGGAGCTTTAGGCTATATATAGATATCCAAAATATTCTATTTTTAAAGTAAAAATTACTACCCATCATCACAAATGAACGGAGCGTCGCAAGCTTTTAGCACAACTATTTGACCTATTGGCTAGCGCTGGATACCAATTATCTTGACAATTCCCCCTTTTCTGGGCACAATGCACGTATGAGTCAACCAACGCACATCAGACACAACTTTCCTGCGGGCAAAATGCGTTTTGTCCAGTCGTACGCCAAGATCAATCTGACCCTGGATGTACTAAAAAAGCGAGCGGACGGCTATCATGAACTGATAACCATCATGCAAACCATCGATCTCTATGACACCATTTGTTTAACCACAACAGATGAGGATAGTGTCAGCATGATCTGCAACCAATCGGCGCTGAGTACCCATGATAATCTGGCGGTACGAGCAGCCGAGGCTATCCGTCAGAAGCTGGGACTGACCCAGGGACTGAGCATCGAGCTCAACAAGCGTATACCTGTAGCTGCTGGCCTGGGAGGCGGTAGCAGTAACGCGGCGGCGGTCTTGATAGCGCTCCAGCAATGGTGGCAACTCCCGCTCTCGCTGACCGATCTCTGGGAGATTGCGGCAGCGCTTGGTTCAGATATCCCATTTTTTCTCAACGGCGGCCTGGCACTCTGCACAGGACGAGGTGAACGCATCACGCCACTGGCATCACACTGGCCTGCCTCAATGCGCTGGCTCCTACTGCTAAAACCAGCCATCGGCGTATCAACGGCCAACGTTTTTCGCCAGCTGAGCGCCAGCGATTATGCAGATGGTACTCAGAGCCAAAAAGTACAGGCGGCGCTACAGACAAGCAGCGCGCTACGACCAGATGATCTGTCGAATAGCCTGGAAAGAGGTGTGCTGGAGCAATACGCCGAAGTCGCGCAAGCGCAAAAAGATCTCTTACAGGCGGGAGCAAGCAATGTACGGCTCTCCGGGAGTGGTCCAACACTCTTCTCAGTCTTTGACAATCTCGCAGACGCCGCGCAAGTCCAGAGCCGTCTGCGCGAGCAGGGATATGAGGTCTATGTAACACAGCCAATCAATCCATCAGGAGAGCAGATAGATTTTTTCGTATAAACACATAGAATGGACGTTTTCTTGTGTGAACTGGTCTCCGGGCACAGACCACAATACTTTTCAGATAAGTATATGGCTCAACTGAAGAGAGCGAGCCAGCCGACGTAGCGCCGTGGTCTTGTGCCCGGCGGACTCGTGACGTACGGAACGTTCACTTTTGTCACTCAATATCGAAAAGATAGGTAATTATTGTTCATAGATCCTTATAGCGGGCGTTTTCGTGCGTGAACTGGCCGCCGGGCACAAGACCACGGCGCTACGTCGGCAAGCATTTGCTCCTGGAGCAAAGAGATATGATGCTTGAAGGTAGCAAAAATGCGTGTCTTGGTCAGATATTGAATCAGGAGGATTAATACTCTGCGTCAACAAATTATTACAACCATCTGTACAGCCCTGCGCCTGCCGTTCGCGCTGCTCGATATACTGCTCAGGCCCTGGACCAGGCAAGCAAGAAGACATCCACGCTCGATTATGCTGGTTAAGCCTTGCTGTATCGGTGATCTGATTATGACTACTCCCCTGCTTGAAGTGATCAAGCAAAATTATCCTGATGCCAAAATCACCTATGTGACGGGAACATGGTCGAAAGCGATTGCCGAACATCATCCGGCGGTCGATAACATCATCGATTGTGGCAGCGTGGGCATCCCTGGACGCTATAAGATGAATGACTATCTGAAATTAGCACGGCAGTTACGCTCTCAACACTACGATCTGGCTTTTGTGCTCGATCGCTCACCTATGTTGACTCTGCTGCCGTGGCTGGCCGGTGTGGCGCGTCGCGTTGGTCCCGATAGTCTGGGACGCGGCTTCTCGCTCACCGATCGCGTGAAGGTCTCTGCCGATCCAACACAACTTCAGCATCAGGCGGAGATCTATCTCGATCTGGCACGAGCCATCGGCCTGCATGTCGACCATCCCCACATGCACTTTATCCCGACAGAGCAGGAACGTCAGAGCATATATCCCGCCAACGGCAAACAGGTCGCGGTCTTTGTGGGCGGGGGGAGTAATCCTGGGATGGATCTGACCTCCAAGCGTTGGCCGATCGCACGCTATCGAGAATTGACAAGCAGGCTGGTCCGTGAACTGGGGATGCAGGTCTTGCTGATCGGCGGCGAGAGCGATATGGCTTTGAATCAGCAGTTACTCGACGGCATCGATGTGCCAGACGGCACCGTGATCAATCTGGCTGGCAAGACAAGCTTTGGACAGACTGCAGCTCAAATCGAAGCCTGCATCCTCTTCATTGGAAACGACAGCAGTCCAATGCATCTGGCAGCAGCCGTAGGCACACCAGTCATCGCCATCTTCGGGCCTACCAGTCCTACGGAATACGGACCCTATCCTCTTGATGATCCACGGCATATCGCGATCTGGAATCATCCCACCGGACAACCATGCTTCTTCCTGGGAAAGATGCAAGCCTGTGCCAACTGCACCTGCATGCAGTCAGTAACGGTTGATAATGTCTGGGATGCCGTGCTGAAGCTGATCGGTCATACAGACACACAAGAGGTGCATGCATGAAGCGTTTGCTTAGATCATTGATCCTGACATTCGTCCGTCTCTATGGAGCAAATCGCGCTCGGTCTGCCACGAAAAAGAGCATCCCAGGATCACATACAGCGCCACGCATCCTACTTGTACGGCCTGACCATCTGGGAGATATGATCCTGGTGACTCCAATCCTCCAGGCTATCAAGCAACAGATACCCAACGCTCAGATCACAATGATGGTCGGTCCATGGTCACGAGAGATCATCGCCAGGCATCCAGATGTTCATCAGATCATTACTTGTCCCTTCCCCGGCTTCCAACGTGCCTCGCAGAAAGCGCTTGAGCCGTATACATTGCTCTTCAGTACAGCCAGACAACTGCGTAGCGCTCAATATGATCTGGCGATCAATCTACGTCCCGATTTCTGGTGGGGTGCAGCATTACTCTATCTGGCCGCCATCCCCCAACGTATCGGCTATGCCACCGAGCTCACCAGCGCATTTCTCACGCAAGCACTTCCATTCCCAGCGGCGGAGCATGCAACCGTGTCCAACCTGCGTCTGGCGAGCGCGGGCATACAAGCCCTGGGAGCTGTAGCTCTGACAGAGCCATACACGCCCTCCTTATATCCACTGTATTTCAAGCCACAACCAGCTGAGCAAGCATGGGTCGAGGCACGTTTGCACGAAGCCGGAGTCCCTGATGAGATGCCTCTGGTGGTGATTCATCCAGGCACTGGCGGAGCCGTGAAACTGTGGAGAGTAGATGGTTGGGCACATATTGCGCAAGAGTTCTCAAGTAACAAGCTCCTCTCCGCACCAGCACAGATCATCCTCACGGGAAGCAAGTCTGAGCAACCAATGTTGGAAGAGATCGCACAACATATCTCTCAGCAGAGCTCCCAAACGCCTCTGATGATGTCCGATATGACCGTCGGGCAATTAGCCGCGTTGCTGGCACGTGCTGATCTCGTGCTCGGCGTCGATAATGGACCATTGCATATCGCCGCGGCCCAGAGCACGCCCTCGCTGCGTCTCTTTGGACCAACCGATCCTCACATCTTTGGTCCCTGGGGAGATCCTGAGAAGCAAAGAGTCCTCGCAGCGACCATCCCTTGTCCTGGATGTCCAGTGATTCCCTGCGGTCGCCTGGATTTCTCAGCCGCAGAGCTACCTGACCATCCCTGTGTACGCCGTATTTCTGAGCAGCAGGTCGAACAAGAAATACAAAAGGTGCTGGTAAGCACTCCGACGCGACCAACAATGAGTAGTGAGTGAGTAGCACTTGCGCTCGTAAAAAGAAGAGTCCATAACTACCGTTTGATTGCAACTTCATGCTCCGCCTCCTATAATGACAGGGAGAAATCTCCTATGAATCAATCAGGGATAAAAATATGGCACGAGCATTACCAATATACAATAGAGACGACTATGGTTATCCGCCACCACCGACTGTACGCAAAAGGGTGCGGAACACCATGGTGCGTTTCAGTAAAAAGACACTTCTAACTATCATTTATCTATTTATGAGCGGGTTTGGCACGCTATTACGGAGTCAACGTGCTGGAAAAAAGTATCCAGAGCTGAATCCGCAAAATTTTCAGCCCAAACGTATCCTGATCATTCGCATGGATCTGATTGGAGATCTGGTCTTATCTCTACCCATCGTACGCATCCTCACACGAACGTATCCACAGGCCGAGATCGACATATTGGCCCTACCATCCAGCGCCAAAGTGATTGCCAGCGATCCAGATATACATACCATCATCACCTATGATCCCAATATCTGGCGACGTCCGCAGAGCCTGTTAAAAGTGGGAAATTGGCGGACGGCACGCAAAGTCTATCGACAGCTCCACGACAGGAAATATGATCTGGCAATCAGCGTCTTCGGTCCCTGGGCGGCCATCCTGGCAGTCTTTAGTGGAGCTCAACGACGTCTCGGCTACGAAAAAGAGAGCTATCCAGGTCTGATGACCGATAATGTGGCAGGACAACACTGGGCTCCCCATGACTATCTGCATGAGGTCGATTATTGCGTTCAGCTGGCACAGGCCGCAGGAGCAACTATCGAGCCCACGGACCGCATCCCGGTGCTTCATGTGGGAGCACAAGCCCGCCAGGAGATCGAACTCCTGCTGCAACATGAGGGGATATCTCATGAAGCGACCTTAATCGCCTGCCACGTCAGCGCAAATAATGGACAATCCAAGCGCTGGCCGCTTCCATATTGGGCCACGCTGCTCGATCGTTTGATCCATGAGACACAGGCAACCATTCTTTTTACAGGCGCACCAGACGATCAGCCATTGATCGCCGCCATCAACGCACGTATGCACGAAAAGGCCATTAATCTGGCCGGAAAAACCAGTCTGACACAGCTAGCCGCGCTCTTACAACGCGTCGATCTGCTACTGACAGGCGATAGTGGACCAATGCATATCGCAGGCGCAGTGCAAACCGATCTGATCGCCATTCATGGACCAACCGATCCACGCTTGAGCGGTCCAGTCAGTCCACAGGCAACGATCCTACGCGACACAATCTGGTGTAGTCCCTGCTATCAAGCCAAAGGACTCCCAGCGGACTGCCGCTTCTATACGACCCAATGTATGAAAAACATCTCACCCGATCAGGTATTCAAAGCGGTACAGAACAAACTCCAGCAGCAGCACGTACTCCCTACAGCAGTGAAGCAGGTAGCAGCAGAAGGATTGTCGCATGAGCAAGATCTTTCATAGTCTTTCAGAACCAGGATTGCTGGCAGCAGTAGAAGGTAACTTTGCCGAAGAGATGGCCTGTTTTGGTCGCAGCTTAGCAGGTAGTATGCTCCATCAAGATGATGAATTGACCTGGTTTCTCACTGGCCCAACGGGTCCCAATGGTATTTTGCTCACAAATTTCACACACGATGAGCAGGATTATATAGATAATCGCATTGAAGAAACGCTCAACCTGTTCAGGTCGCATCAGGTACGCGAGATCGGCTGGCGTATTGGTCCAACCTCGAATCCACCCGACCTGGCCAACTATCTAGAAATCCATAATCTCAGCCATAAAGCCACCACCACCTGCATGATTATGAAGGTCACAGACACCTTCATCGCATCTCCACAAAACGAGAGCATCGAGATTAAGGAAGTCCTTACAAGTGACGAGCTCTTGCTAAAATGCAGCATTGAAAGAATCGGCTTCGATGCGACGGAGCGCGTCGCTCAAGATTATTATCAGACATATATGCAGAGTGGCTTTGGTCATGATGCACACTGGCATCACTATATCGGCTGGCAAGATGGTCAGGCAGTCACGGTGGCTGCCGTTCTTTTACATCAAGGAGTGGCTGGCATATACGGCGTCGCAACACTACCTCATGCACGGAAAAAAGGGGCGGCTACCACTATAATCCACCATATCCTGCGCGAAATAGCCAGACATGGGTACGCCCTTGTCACTCTCTCACCGACAGAAATGAGCGACGCACTCTATCGACGTCTCGGCTTTCAAGATTATTGTCAATTACACCATTATAGATTAGCGTTTGCGTCAGCAGATGCTTGAGAAATAAAAGCAATGCAGCACAACATACAGAGAAAACTACCTCCGAATGCGCATATACTGCTTGTCAAGATGGCAGGCATAGGCGATCTGCTCCTGGCCACACCAGCGATACAGGCGCTCCGTGACACCTATCCGGAGGCGCAGATCGATCTGCTTGTCACGCCCGACTCCGCAGGACTACTCAACGGCTGGAGAGCCATCGACAACATCATCGTGCTCGACAAATACCTCTTTGACCGTCCACAGCAGATCATCAAGCGACCTCAAACGCTCCTACGGCTCAAAGAGCTCTGGCAGACACTCAGAGCTGGACATTACGACGCGGTACTGCTCTTGCATCATCTGACGCTTCCCTTCGGACGTCTCAAGCATCAGTTGCTGATGCGTGCCACGGGTGCGCGATGGCGCGTCGGTCTGGATAATGGTCACGGCTGGTTCCTCAATGTACGCGTCAAGGATAGAGGCTTTGGAGCCATGCATGAAGCAGATTATGCGTTGGCAATCGCCGAGGCTGTGGGAGCAGTCGTCAAGGACAAACATCTGATCCTACCCCTGAGCGACACAGAACGCCAACAGGCACGACAGATCGTCTTTGGCAGCGATAACACGCACGAGCCCATTGCTCGCCCGCTGATCGCTCTCCATCCGGGGAGCGGTGGTTATAGTATCGCTCGACGCTGGGCCCCCGAGCGTTTTGCACAGCTGGCCGATACGCTCTATCGTGACTTCGGAGGTCAAGTGATCATACTGGGCGGTCCTGAGGAAAAAGAATTGCACCAGACGATCATCAGTCAGGTCAGGTCAGAGGTTCCCATACGCAGTCTGGCGGGGAAAGGCAGCATCAAAACGACTGCTGCGGTCCTGGAACTCGTGGATGTGTTTGTGGGCAACGATGCAGGCGTGATGCATCTGGCAGCCGCGGTGGGAGCTCCGACCGTGGCTATTTTCAGTCTCTCAAACGCAGAGGCCTGGGGACCCTATACCGGCGATCCAAACAGCAAACGCGCCTCCATTGTACGCCTCGATCTGCCCTGTATGCCCTGCTTCTATAGCGGCCATCTGCTGGGGACGCCAGAGGGATGCTCCACCCATGATTGCATCACACAGCTCCAGGTGGATCCAGTCGCCATAGCCGCTCGCAAAATGCTGCGGGATGTCAGCAACTATAAGCGTCTCACAGTTAATGAGCATCGTCTATAACTCAAAGCAGAACCACATGGCTCAGCGCGATGAAAAAAGATCATCACCGTCCGGCAAGCTGAGCCTCCTGCGGCGACGTCAGTTGGAGCAATTTTCTCTCAGTCTCGGCTTCTGCTGCGGTAAAAATGAGCATCTGGAGATCGCGTGCATCGGCAACTTGAAATGTACTTGTTTGAAGGATCAGCCTCCCAAGCGAAGGATGATTCAGTTCTTTTAGCCCTGTATACATTGACTGGATGTCGTGTTGCGGCCACCATGCTCGAAATTCTGGGCTCGTTTGCTGAAGCTCCGCAACCAGAGCTTTGAACCATGGCTCTCTAACATAACGATCGGTACTCGCACGAAACATGGCCAATATCATCCGCGACTCTTTTTCCCAGTCTTTGAATGATGTCCTCTGCGCAGGATGGAGAAACATGGCCCGCAGTATATTAGGCTCATGAATATGAAGCCTATTAAAGTCGAAAAAAACGTGGAGCATAGCCTGATTCCAGCCAACTATATCCCAGCGAGGATTTATTACGTAGGCAGGATTATTGTGCATCGTGTCTAGCACAGCCTGCAATTGAGAACTGATCGTGCTCGCTAATGGATATGAAGAGGCAGGCACCTGCTCTCGCGCCAGCACAAAGAGATGGTTTCTCTCATCTGCATTCAGATCAAATACCCTGGCCAGACTCTCTAGAACTTGCGGAGAAACGACAATATCCTGTCCTTGCTCTAATCTGGTATACCACGTCACGCCAATCCCAGCCAATTGTGCCAATTCCTCCCTGCGCAATCCTGGTGTGCGCCGTCGCGAACCAACCGGCAATCCCGCCAGTTCTGGCGAGAGCCGCTCTCGTCGTGTGCGTAAGAATTGCGCCAGTTCCTGACGTCGTTTGTTCTCGTTCATCGCTCCCTCTTTCCCTATCTAGCCTGACAGTTTTTATCCCTGGATAAGCTAAGTACTGGCTCGAAATCAAAAAGGACTGCATAATTCTATCACACGAGATCATAGCATCGAGACAAATGAAAAACGTGTGCACATAAAGAATACAAGTTATATCAGAGCGATAATTCACAGGAGATCAGCATGAAACACCGCACACTTGGTCAACAGGGACTTGATGTCTCAGCCCTCGGTCTGGGCACGATGGGCATGACAATGGCCTACGGACCCAGCGATAATGAGCAGAGCATTGCCACAATCCGCCACGCATACGAACTCGGCGTGACGCTCTTTGACACGGCCGAACTCTATGGTATGGGAGCGGGATCAAACGAGTTGCTCCTCGGTCAAGCCATCAAGGATTTCCGCGACAAAGTGGTAATAGCCACCAAATTCGGATTCGACCTGTCCGATCCACAGAAAATCGGTATAGCGACGGACAGCCGACCATCACATATCCGCGAGGTCACAGAGAACAGCCTGCGCTACCTAAAAACAGGCTATATCGACGTGCTCTATCAGCACCGCGTCGATCCGAACGTACCAATCGAGGATGTAGCTGGCACGGTCAAAGAGCTCATCAACGAGGGCAAGGTGCGCTTCTTCGGGCTCAGTGAGGCCGGACCAGATATTATCCGACGAGCCCATGCAGTACAGCCAGTCTCCGTGCTACAGACAGAATACTCAATCTTCGAACGCGACGTCGAGCCAGATATCTTACCCGTGATCCGCGAGTTGGGCATCGGCTTTGTCCCCTACTCTCCACTGGGACGGGGCTTTCTCACATCCACCGTCAAGCCAGGAAACGAATATCCCGAAGGCGATATGCGTACCTTCGACGAGCGCTGGCAAGGGGAAAACTACAAAGCAAACGTCCAGGCCATAGGACAACTCAAGGAGCTCGCAGCATCCAAAGGTATCACAGTAACGCAATTAGCACTCGCATGGCTGCTCGCACAGGGGCCGGATATTGTGCCGATTCCTGGAACGCGCAGCCCTATCAGATTGGAGGAAAATGTGGCGGCGGCGGACGTCATACTCAATCAGGCTGATCTCGACCGCATACACCAAATCTTACCTCACGGAGCATTTGGTAGTCGATATCCAGCCGTTATGATGCCTCAATGGTAATGGGCAAACCAACAAAATGGGAGAATAATGGGAGAATCGGCATTCCCCCAAAAGATCAAGCAAGTTATTAAATAACCCAATACATTACGAAAGCGTGGGAGTTAACGAAGTTTGTTGTGCCGGACGGCTGATCGGGCGACTGAAATTACCGATCTCGACGTCCGGCAGTTCTTGCTTCAGGATATCGATCAGCTTACGCATGCCCAGCGCCTTACCCATCGTATTGAAGTCCGGCATACGCGGCAGGAAGACTTCAGGATCAATATTGAGGTTACGCAGTTGGATCAATTTCAAGTGGGTATCGCGCACAAAGGTCAACAATGCCTCAACTTCGCGTTCACGATCGATCAGGCCGGGATAGCAGAGCAAGTTGATAGAGCTGTACACGCCTGCGTCGTGAGCAAGTCGCAACGATTCTTTGACGTTCTCAAAAGTATAGCCCAGAGGACGATAGTAAGCATCATAGGTCTCTGTATGACCAGAGATCGTGCTCACCCGGATAGTGTCAAGACCGGCGTCGTAGAGATGCTGAACCCAGCGCGGATTGCTGCCATTGGTGTTGATATTAATCACGCCGCGCTCGGTCTTGAGGCGCAAAGCCTTGATGGCTTTGGCGATCCTCGGCCATTGGAGGAGCGGCTCACCTTCACAACCCTGACCAAAGCTTACAATCGCATCCTCGGCCTTTTCCAGATGTCCGATCGCCGCTTCAACGATCTCCTCAACCGAAGGCACAAAGGTTAAACGATCCTGAGGCGAGATCAGATCCTCTTCTTCCTGCTTGGAGATGCATCCAACGCAGCGTGCGTTACAGCTCGGAGAGACCGCAATCGCCATCTCCCAACGCTCGAAGAACAAGTTACTGGCCGTGGGACAGGAATAGTCCAGGGCACAATGCGCATGCTGTCCGATGATACGATTTTCTGGATAGGCTTCCTGCTTCGCACGCACCAGACGCTCTAATTTCTGTGGCGGAAACGAGCGCGGATGCCATTTACGCATCTCATCCGTCTTCACAGCTGCGACATACAGCTTGCCATTCATACCAGCCACAGCGCTATACCCAAAGAAAGGTAACGGCTCCGTATCAGGCACCTTTTCGTAGGCCGGCAATAAGGTGCGCGTATAACCAATCGGCAAAAGAGCAGCCACCGCCCAGCCTCGCGATGCGGGCAGGATCTGTCGCTGTCCCGAACGCTTCTGCCCAACAGCCAGACGATCTGGCATCATGGAAAGAGTCACCCCATCGGGGAGCGGAATCAGATCGCTCGCTTTTAAAGGATGATCTCCAAAAGAAAGCGCCTGTAAGCGTGTGTCTTCGAGGATCTCGCCCTCTGGTGTTACATAGAGTAGATATGGAGTCGCCATGTTTGTCCTTATTAATTTCCCTTATGATCTGCTTTGAATATTTTTGTTGCCGGCTATCGTCGGATCGATCGCTCGCGAAAAGATTTTTAGTGCAAGTGCATCGGAGGTGGGGTCGCAGGAATGCTTGGGCTCGTTGGCCGATCTTCGGTCAGGTCCTCGTCAAAAATACGCGGGAAGGCACCGGTAATGGTAGTTGCCTGCTGCGTCGAGATGCGTTGCTCCAGCGTGCCAACATCCTCATAGACAAAGCTTAAGACAATATGTTGACCGCGAACACTCTGACTCATATGCCGAATGCGTGGGTGTTCCTCATCCATCCAGGCATTGATGATAGCCTCTAGTGCGGACATACTTCCTCCACAGATAGCGCTATCAAAGCCCTTAAACCTGTACAAATTTCTATCCTTTCGGCTGAATGCAAAAATAGCACACCCACCAGACAATCAGAAATAGCATCCTTTATGACCGAAAAGTATTGTATCATTCTATTACAAATTTTGCTATACCCGACACCGAAAACGTCCCGATTTATCCAGCTTCTGCACGCTAATATTTGTCAATACAGGTAGAGACGAAGGACTATTCAATGCCACAGGACTATCCTATACTGGAGTTCGATAGCAATCCACACGCGCTTTTAGAACCTCACAGCCTTGTGCAAAAAATCGATATCCCCAGGCATGCTGTGATCTGTTTCTTTCAAGATGTCATCACCCAACTAGTTCACAAGCATCAGGCACGGATCATCCATCGCCTGCGCAGCGAACTTGGACCTCATCCCATCTACGAAATAGAGATAGATGGACAACGACTGGCAGTAGCGCATCCTGGCGTAGGAGCTCCACTGGCAGCCGGCATCCTGGAAGAAACCATTGCACTTGGGGCGACCAAATTTGTGGCCTGCGGGGGCGCGGGCGTACTCGATAATACGCTGGCGGTCGGTCATGTGATTGTTCCAATCAGCGCGATCAGGGATGAGGGAACATCCTACCATTATTTACCACCGGGCAGGGAAGTAATGGCGAGTCAGCGCGGGGTCGATGCAATAGAGCAGGTGCTTCAGAAGCACAACTGCGAATATGTGCGCGGAAAAACATGGACGACTGATGCTATCTATCGTGAAACCCCACTGAAAGTAAAAC
This sequence comes from Dictyobacter sp. Z7_2, assembly GCF_057551105.1. Taxonomy (NCBI): domain Bacteria; kingdom Bacillati; phylum Chloroflexota; class Ktedonobacteria; order Ktedonobacterales; family Dictyobacteraceae; genus Dictyobacter; species Dictyobacter sp. Z7_2. Next base: position 3,492,426 of record NZ_BAAJPE010000002.1, on the reverse strand, counting down.
AACGTCGAGAGGAAGGCTGTCTGGCAGTTGATATGGAGGCTGCGGCCTTTTTCGCCGTCGCGCAATTTCGTCATGTCGAGTTCGCACAGATCTTGTATGGAGGCGACGATGTCGGCAGCGAAACCTGGAGTTCTCGCAACTGGATCACTCAGACCTCCGTGCGCGAAAAGCTCTTCTGGCTGGCAGCCGAGGCATGCCTGCAATTGTAGATATGTCCTAGCGCCGTGGTCCAGCCAACCCGGATGATCCTGCGCAATTCGCTTGATCGCGATGTGTCAGGCATCTAGGCCAGCCGACGTAGCGGCGTCGGCTTGACCACAATACACTTCAGTCAGCCAATAGCTCTCTTGGCATCAGGCGCAAATGCTCGCCAACGTAGCGCCGTGGTCTTGTGCCCGGCGACCAGTTCACTACATATACACAATTGCCTGTATTTTTGGACAAGAATACCAGGCAGAACGATCATACGATGAAAATCTTTCTCCTCTTTCGACATTGAGTAACAAAATTGAACGTTACGTACGTGAACTGGTCGCCGGGCACAAGACCACGGCGCTACGTCTGCTTGCTTGACCTCTTCAGTGGAGCCATATGCTTATCTAAAGTCGAAAACAACCCCTTCCAGTACTCCTACATATTTGAGAGCCCTTCTATACTAAAATAGAGCTAACAAGCAAGCAAATATCCATTAACGCTTCTTGTATAAAGAAACTCTTGCTATTTGTATTCCTGAATTTTCCCTCTATGGAAAAGAAAGATGAAAGCAGTGTCTGATCCCAGCATAAAAAAATATAAGGCAGCATCAAGGTTCAGCCTATCCATTCTAAGCAGAGTGATACGCGGATTTTGTCTGACTCTCATGCTTCTGAGCAACCTCACGACAATACTCGCTCCAAGAATGCCTGCACAGGCACACTCCACCAAACAACAACACGCAGCATTATCTTCAACTCCTTATCTCATCGATGGCGTTGTATTTGATGACTATAATCAAAATGGGACTCAAAATATTCATGAACCGGGCATTAATGGCGTTGTTGTTACAGCCTCTGATGTCAACAATCGAGTCGTGAGTAGAACCACCAGCACAACTATCGCCCATATCCCTGGTCAATACGCGATTGTCATTCCTGCTGGTACAGGTCCGGTGCGCGTACAGTTTAGTAACTTTGGAAGCTTCTCGACGGTGCCTGCCTTGATTGGATATTATCCATCAGTGCATGGAGCAACGGATGGTACCACGGTAGCGTTTGTGGATGGTCTACAGGCGATCAATACGGTCAATTTGGGCATTGAGCGTCCAAGCGAGTACAGCCAGCCCAATCCGAACATGGCCACATCCAATTACATTCAGGGAGATCAGACACAGCGTAACTCGGTACTTGTACGCTTCCCATATGATTCAATCCAAACGGCCCCCTATACGACGCTGGCCAATGCCTCACAATTAGGAACAACCTGGGGGCTGGCATATCGAAACAGCAGCGATAGCTTATTTGCAGCGACTTATACTAAACAGTTGGCAGCATATAAACCCGGTGGTAATCCTGGTAGTATCTATCTGATTTCTGGAGCCGACAGCACAACGCCAGCAGTGGAGACAGCACCATTGATTACATTGAATGCAGGAGCCGATCCACACGATCCTGCGGGCAACTATCTGCCAGATTATTCTGCCTATGATGCTGTTGGCAAGGTGGGCATCGGTGGACTAGCGATGTCAGAAGATAATTCAATTTTATATGCGGTCAACCTGTTTGACCGTCAGCTCTACAGCATTCCACTTGGTACTTCTCCTACTGCGATTACAGTGGGTACTCCGCATGGCATCACAATTCCTCAAGCGGCCGATTGTCCGGACGCGAATATAAATTTTCGTCCCTTTGCCGTGACCGCTCACGATAATCTCATCTATGTAGGAGCCGTCTGCTCAGCAGAGACAACACAGCAGAAAACGGATCTTCATGCCTACGTCTTTGCGTACTCTCCCACGATTCATAAGTTCAATCCTACGCCCGTCTTCGAGATCACAAACCTAGCCTATCCCCGCCTCTGTTACGATGGCGCTCGTTTTGCAAATTGCCACCAATTTCACCCTGCAAATTGGCTACCATGGGAGTATAACCATACTATTTCTTATCCAAGGTTTGGACATTCCGGCTATCCAATGCCAATGTTGACGGCACTTACGTTTGACAATGGCAACCTGATACTTGGTCTACGTGACCGCATCGGCGATGAAGGTGGATACAATCTTCCCTTTAATCTCGGGATCAATGCTCGGACCGCTGGCGATCTCTTGCGAGCGTGCTTGAATACGCCGGGGGATCTTGCTAGCGGTTGGACACTTGAAAGCGATGCTACATGCGGGAGCATTACCACAAATGGAACAAATAATGCAGGTGGTCCTGGTAGTGGTGAATATTATTATCAGCAGCAGAACACTGTACCTCCGTTGCTCGACGCCATCTTTCTCGCTCACGATTATATAAGTTTAGGTGGAGCGGTACAGATACCCGGCTTTCCAGGCGTGATGAATACCGTTTATGATCCTCTGAGTGGATACTTTGCCGGTGGAACACGCGTTTATAATAATGCTACTGGAGCGATTGAGCTGTTAAACGGAAATGCCATGGCCTACGAGATTTATAGCAATTTAGAACCAGGCAGATTTGGGAAAGCGAATGGTACAGGCTCCTTAGTCGCCCTCACTGAGCCCGCACCGCTTGAGATTGGTAATCGTGTCTGGATGGATAACAACGGCAATGGCATTCAGGACCCTGGTGAACCGATTATTGCAGGCGCAACAATACACCTCTATGCTGCCGATGGGACCACTTCACTTGGCACAACCATCACGGATCAGCACGGAAACTACTACTTTAACGCATCCAACGTGACAGAAAATGGTACTGCCGGGATTGCTCCTTATGTAGCTCACGTTATAAAGCTGGATAATCCAGCCGATTACGCCGCCAATGGAGCAATGGCTGGACTTCAACTCACGGCGGCCATGCAAGGAAACAATGCAAGCATTAATTCCAAAGGCATACTGCCAATCGCTGATCAACCTCTTGGCAACGGTAACTATCCACAGATCGCAATTGAGGCACTCTCGCCTGGTCAAAATGATCACACCTTCGATGTTGGTTTTGCCCATAAGCCCAGTATGTCTTTAATCAAGATCATAACTGGTAGCAACTATCACATAGGCCAGAACGTCAACTATATCCTGACGACCCATAACAGAGAGGCCGCACATGGACCGGTCGTAGCAGGAAATCCTATTACAGTGATCGATACGCTCCCAATAGGCTTAACCAATCTGACTGTTTCTGAAAATGGCTGGAACGTGACGCTCAGCAGTAAGATCAGTCCAGCCACGCTAATTGCGACCTATACCGGAGCCTATCCGATCGAGCCCGGAAATTCCCTGCCACCAATTTCCCTGACAGGCAAGCTGACACAACATGCGGTACCTGATTTTGTTAACACAGCCACCCTGCTGACACCAAATGATAGTACGACAGCCAGTAATATTGGATATGCAGCAATCAATGTCTCGCCGATACCGGTACCTATCACACCGATACCAGAAGCAACGATCACACCACTATCCACGCCGATACCAGAATCAACAGCCGTACCACTTTCCACCCCCGTACCGCCGCTAATAGCAACGATCATAGCATTGGAACACAACTATCAGTTACATGATCCGCGCCATCAGCCACATACCCCGCACGATCAGCCTATCAATAATCCTCAAAACCATCCATGCACCCAGCAACAGGATGATCAATGCGGAAACTATCATCATCACCATCATGCATGCAAACAGCAACAGGATGATCAATGTAAGGACAACCATCATCAGCATAACCAGCATCGACAGAGAAAGTAGATCAATATGAAAGCCAAAAGATCCAGTGCGGCTCATCTTTTGAACTGCACTGGATCTTCTCATCATTGCGATCAGTAGCTTGTAGACAATAAATTACTATTGATGAGAAACCACAGGGTGAATATCAGCGCCGCTACGGCGCAGTTCATCGAAAAAGCGAGGATAACTTTTGGCGATATGTTCAACGCCAGTCAGGGTCAGACCGCGACGGCTACGCAGGCCCACAATTGTCAGAGCCATCAGAACGCGATGATCATTGTGTCCATCAACGGTCACGCCACCTTCAATCCCTTGCGGTTGCCCCTGAATGATAATCGCATCCTGCTGTGGCTCGACATCGCATCCCAGCTTACGCAACTCGGCACAGAGGTCGTTGATGCGATCGGACTCTTTATAGTGCAGGCTTTCAATGTTGTAAATGATACTCTCCCCTTCGGCAAAACAGGCAACCGCAACGAGAGCCGGAATACAGTCAATAATTGGATCGCCATCCAGGGAGAAGCCCTGCACGCGACGTCCACCTCGTAACGTGATATTTTCGCCATCGATATGGAGATCCGCGCCCATCTGCTGAAAGACGTGGAGTAACGGCTCGCCGACTTCATCGCCCTGACGCAGGCGCGACAATCGCAGTTCGCTAGTCGGATCGTTAGAGACGGCGTAGGCTGCAAGAAGAGCCGCCGCTGATGGATAGTCACCCGGGATATGATAGGTGCGTGGCTGATATTGCTGTCCAGCTGCAATACTGAAATGCTGCAAGCCATCATCATAGAGAACAGTGATCCCCGCTTCGTGCAAGACATCAAGCGTGGCATACACCAGCGGCTGAGACTTCAGGCCATCGACCACATCAATCTCCAGACCAGCAGGCAGCAGAGGAGCAAGAAAGAGTAAAGCACTCAAATATTGCGAGCTACGTGCCCCTGAAATAGTAACATGGCCACCATGAATCTGCTCCCCATGCAGTGTGATCGGCAAGTATCCCTCAGGCCCTGTTGCTTCACAAACGACGCCTAAAGTCGTCAGAGCTTCCAGTAACTCACGGTTAGGACGCTTGCCTAAAGACTCGGGATGATCAGTGACAAACGTTACATCGGGTAAAACGGCACCCAGACCAAGCAGCAAGCGCAATACAGCTCCAGCGTTCCCAACGTCGATAGTGACAGGACCAGCGCTCCGAGGATATCCTACTCCGCGCACGATGAGAATACTTTTTTGCTCATCTTCCCAGGTTAATTCGGCTCCAAGAGCGCGGCAGCCTCGAAAAAGAGCATCACTATCATCACTAAAGGCTGGCAGGATAATGCGGCTCTCCCCCTGAGCCAGGGTCGCAGCCAATACATAGCGCAAGGTGTAGTATTTGGAGGATGGTACTTCTGGTTGTGCAGGTAGCAGGGTTGATGGCGCAATAAACAACTTTTGTACTACAGGCTCGACAAGTTTATTATTCATTCATTCTTTCCACAAAGTTAAAATTTCTTGAGCCTCTCCGTCAGACAATGCAAGTGCAAGTGTATCAATGGCCAAATTCGGCGATTACAACTATCAGATCAGACAATGCAAGGACACAAGAACCGCAAATTGATAAGTGATTATAGTAACACGTCATACTAATAGCTCATGTAAGGAGCTTAATTAAGCACGACACCTTGACTCATTGTAATCCACATCATAGAGCATTGTCGAGAGAGCCGATCTTATCCAGGTCAATGGCAAATCACGATCGATACATCTCCTCTTCTCACTTTTATTATAGAAAAATATATTATTTCAATGCTATTCAATTCAAATTTATTTTTGCACTTATTATTTTCACTTTACAACTGATTTTTACCTGAACATACCACATAATTGAATTTTAGTTTCTCCTCTGTTATAATCGTCTTATTTAGATATCCAGAGAGGCAAATGTACAGTGACCCAAGAACATATTGTTATTATAGGCGCAGGTGTCATCGGACTTGCAACAGCCTATAATTTATTACAGCAAGGGATGACAAACGTCGTCATCCTCGAACAAGCCACCGTTGATCACGATCGAGGATCATCGCATGGTTCCTCAAGATTATTACGCTTCGAATACGGCAGCGATAGCCTCTACTCCGAAATGGTCCACTTGAGCCAGATACGTTGGAGAGATCTCGAGCGCCAAACAGGACAACATCTCTATACGCCGACAGGTATACTGACTCTCGGCCACGAGGATGATAATTTTGTCGAACCTGCGTACAATGTCTTACGTAATCTTGGTCAGTCGCCGGAAAGACTCACATACAGCGCCTGTGCAAAAAATTTTCCTCAATTTGATACACAAGAATACGACTTTATTTCCTACAATCAAAACGGCGGTATGATACACGCATCAACTTGTCTACAAACGTTACGCGACTGTATCATCGATATGGGGGGCATCGTACTGGAACATCATTGTGTACTCAATATCGACCATGAAGATATACACAGGCCTATTTGTCTACAGTTGGCAAACGGAGAGACAATGCTAGCGGATCGTGTTATCGTCGCCACTGGTCCCTGGGTACATCGCCTTTTAGGCAAGTTAAACTTACCAGTACGCCTCACCCATCAATATCTTCTCTATTTTGCGCACCTCCCCGAAGAGACATATGGTATCAATGCATTTCCTTCTTTTATGGCTGATGATCTCTATGGTTGCCCGATGTATCCCATGGGAAAGAATAGGCCAAGCTGGCTCAAAGCAGCTTCCCATAACTTTGGTGCGCCAGCTGATCCTGATGAACCACACACTATCGACGAGCGTCCAATCAATCAGGTGGTACAAAGGCTCTATAAGCTTATCCCGGCGCTCCAACATGCGGTATTGGCACATGTCGAGGCATTCATGTACGATGTGAGCCTGGATGAGGATTTTATTTTAGATTATTTACCAGATGATAAACGTATTATCCTGGGTACAGGTTTATCTGGTCACGCCTTTAAATTTGGTATTTTGCTGGGGGAGCTATTAAGTGATCTTTTATGGGAACAAGCACCTGTGGTATCGACACAGAGATTCCAGCTTTCACGCTTTAGCCAATGGAGTCCACTGCTCAGAGCGGAGCATTCTGTAGCCTGAAAAAGAAAAAGAGAGACACATAGGTTGATCTTTCAGCAGAAAGGCATGCTTGTCGCTGGCATTGATTTGTAATCGCTAAACCTGGCGAACACGTTTAATGGCCCAAACAATCGTATCCAAACGCTCATTATAAACCGAACTTTGACGATCAAAGCTATTAATGACAACGCGATTATATTGCACACCTTCGGCATGGATATATTCATGATTGTTAAGGGCCAGCGCAACATGTGTAATCCTTGTGCGCCCAAAGAAGATCAAATCGCCCTCCTGCATCTCTTGACGAGGGATCGTGTGAGACAAGCTATCGTGTTGCTGATCCGCATCACGTGGGAGAATAGTGCCACCCATGCGATACACCAGTTGTACTAAACTGCTGCAATCCATGCCTTGCCAACTTGTTCCGCCCCAAAGATAGGGTACATCAAGAAACTCCCTGGCATAGGCAGTCACGGTGGATATCTCCTGAAGAGGAAAGAGAGCATCATTATGGCGCAGGTCGACATATTCACGGGAGATCCATCCAGCACGCTCATCGGGAAGGGCCACACGAATACGGCGCGGATGCGACAAGTCGATATAGGGCATCACAGTCGAGAGATAAACATCGACAAGCTGCTCATCCCCATCCGCCTGTGTATAGACAGGGGCATGTGTTGCCGTCACCACCACCGAATAAGGCAAAGCGACTCCACAGGTACCTTCTCCACCATCACAGATGCCGCGTACAATAGGTAACTCAATCTTATCAGTCGCAATCCAGCCGCTATAATCCGACAGAGTCACATGCGTCCAGGTTCCAGAAGTCTCGCCAGCCAGCACAGGAGCATTCATTAAAGCCTGCGTCACGAGCTCAGATTCCGGATCAGGATCACGGTGTATATCCGCCACAGCTGTGGCAATCACAAAATCGGATGTAATGATATCCTCTAGAGTCAATGTACAACCCTCCCATTGATGAGAAACAAAAACGTCACGTACATTTTTCTTTCCCCTTATTATAACTCATCACGAAGTCCCACCAACAGGGATAGTCTCTTTTTCCAGCTACACGAACCTGTTATACTATACAAAATTTGCAAATGGAGACAGATATGGAAGCACCATCCAGGGCACAGGCATGGCTACAGGCCAATAAAGAGAATCCATCGGTAAAATTTCTGGTTGATTGGATCACAGAAGAGCTACACCGACCAATCGAGAGCGTTGAGAATATAGAGATTATTCCAAATAATCCAGATGAGCCAACTGAGATAGAGTTCGTGGTCGATTTTAACGATGGTACAACTGCCAGCCAACGCGTGCAGGTCCAGGACTGAGATGAAGTAACCGGGCAGCAGTAGGGAAGTGCTTCCCATAAGATATTGGTCGTGTTCTGGCAGGATAGCGCGATTTTAAATATCTACAATGATATACTATGCTCTTAGTTAGAGTGCCAGACAACACTTTATTTGAGATAATCATCAGATGCACCATTGATCATGCAATAAAAAGCATGCCATTGAGGCCATACAAATAATTTCATATTCTCGCTGATGAGCATATTCTGATCGTATGCTCTTTTTTTTGATGTAGTCATATATATACTGGAGGAATTATGCCAGAGGAACCAGCGACAACAATTGAAGATCGTCCTCCTTCATTATCAAGCGCTTCAAAAAAATCTCCTACCACGACTCATAATAGACGCTCGCTCGTTTCACTCCCCGTGCTGGCACTGATCGGTTTAACGATTGCAGCACTGATTCCACGCCTGATCCTGGCAATCCAACTTGATATCGTCACCGATGAAGTTGTCTATATATGGGGAGGCAAAGTCTATCTGCCATTAATTACGCATCTCAACTTCGGCTCGGAGCAATGGGCCAGTGCAAATTACGAGCATCCGCCACTGGTCAAAATCCTGATCGGCATCTTTATCGAACTGAATAATGTGCTTGGACATCCATTGGCCGAGTTGCTCGCAGGTCGCTTACCCAGTGTCATCATGGGAACGATCCTCGTGCTAGCAGTCTACTGGTTGGGGCGCAAACCATTTGGAGATACGATTGCCCTGATCGCAGCACTGGCGCTGGCCGTAAGTCCCTGGCTCGTCTATTTTAGCGCCATCGATTATCTGGATATGACCATGGCCTCATTTATCACCCTGGCCTATCTGGTCCTCTGGCACGCCACACGCCGTCCCTGGCTCTTCCCTGTCGTAGCCATCCTGGTCGGACTGGGAGCCGCCAGTAAATATCCAGCCGTCTTCGTTGTACCAGGCGTCGTCGTATATACCGCCTACTACTACTTCCTACTACGCCCCATGATGCCCGCAGAACAGCGTCCTGCCCTGCCCTGGCGTTGGTGGATAGCAACCGTCATCATCGCCCCAATCAGCTTTTTGATCGTCGATCCGGCTATCTGGGCAAATCCAATCGGACGCTTGCTGCATAGCTTTGCCTTTGAAGAAACTCATTCAACCAATGGACATCTGATCTATGTCGCTGGTGAAACGCTGACACACGTGCCAAAGTGGACAATTGTCTATATGGTGTTCACAAAAATGAGTGCCTTCCTGACCATACCTGCGGCATTCTTTGTCATCTTTGCTCTGATCGCACTGGTACGCTTCCATCTGCGCAAATCCAACCTTGATATCACTCGGGCCGCCAGCCATGCCTATCTGATCATCTGGTTTCTCAGCATCCTGGGCATGTTCAGCCTGCTCAACATCGCCGTCGGATCTCATTACTATCTGCCACTGACACCGGCTCTCTCCATCGCAGGAGTCTCCGGACTGGCCATCATCTTGAACTATCTTGCCGGCCTCATCTGGAAAAAACCTGTCAGCGCGGTCACAGATACCGACAATGTCAAAACCACATCCGAAGAGAGCAGCGATGCCAGCACAGAGAGCAGATCCGGAGACGACTCAGATACAACCGTTCAGGACACTCTCCCCAAAGACGTCACGAATAAGACCAGCAACAAGCACACAAACGCCGCTCCTATTGGACAGAGAGGCAAGAGGACAACGGAGCTACGCGTCCTGGTCCCAACACTACTGCTCGCCATCCTGGCAATTGTGCCCGGCCTGATCGGGATCACAACAGTCTATGGAGCCGAGGGATATACCAATGAGTTCTTTAATAATGATGAGAATTCACGACTCCAGGTAGCTTATCCCGCCTATCGCGAAGCGCTCCAGTGGATTGAGACACAGACGCCTGATCACGATGCAGTCGGCTTGATCGGTAGTAGCCTCAACGGCTATGGCTCAAATTCGAACTGGTTTTACTATAACTCGGATCTCACGAAACGCTTTGATCTCTATCAGATAGATCCAACCAATACCGCGCAAAAACCGGCCAATGCCGTCAATCTACAGCTACTCAGCAATCTGGCCGCAGCAGATTATCCTTATGTCGTCTGGCCTAAACACGTACTACAACGCGGCAACCAATGGCCCACACAGTACCATGTTGTCCATACAATCATGGGTGGCAATACGATCTACTGCTACATCCTGCAAAGAAATCCATAAATTTCTTTCGGGTGGAGAAAAGCATCTATTCACACGAAAAAGTAAAAGGACTCAGAATCGATTCTGAGTCCTTTTACTTTTTCCTTTTTGTGCGGTGAGGCGTGAAACCACCACGTTGCAATACGCAATGCATAAAAAGAGCAGCATTACGAGCAGCTAGCTGCTGCCGATAAGCTTTCTCCTTGTTCTTATCACCATCACCCCAATCGGAGATAGCAGTCCTCACATCTCTATTTTTAGTAAACAGCCTTTAGGAAGCCATCAAACTCCTAACCTCCTCACAAGAGGTTATAAAATCTGGAAATTTTTTATCCAGATCCTGCTCTCGCCAATAGGTAACCAATGACTGTGTGATAGCGGCAATTTCACTTTCCGCTAGTGGCAGCAATGAATCAATCATTGAGCGTAGGAATTTATAATACTTGATCGTATTATACGCGGCCATGAAACGGCAAGCTTCACCATAATACCGAAACGCGACTGAATATTCCCCTTTTTCAGCATAAAAATCGCCCAGTGCTGACCGTGAGAGACCCAACAAGTAATTATAATTGTACTTCTGGCAAATCTCTTCCAAGGAGAGAAGAGATGAATCTGCTTTCTCCAACTGTGCTTGTCTTTTATACACCTTCACAAGGCTAATTAACGCTTCTGATTGTTGATAGTAATCGAAACATTGTTGTGCTATTTCAACGGAACGTGTCAACACAGTCTCGGCTTCGGTTAAATTTTTCTGCTGGATATGTAGCTCACCCTGCTTATTCAAGCTATTTATTTGTGAGGTCATATCAATATTTCCGAGGGCGCTCGCATAGGCCTTTTGATGCCATTCTAGTGCCTCATCTTGCCCGCCACGAAAACTAGCTAACTGACCAAACCGATTATACATCGTAGCCAGACCTTTTTTACTGCCAATACGTGTAAAGATCTCTTGAGCATCGATGAAGGATTTTTCAGCCTGCACGAGATCATCCACATCCATATAAATAGTGCCGATAGCACTCAGGCTCCAGGCGACAAAAACCTCGCTAATCTTCCCCTGAGTAAACAGCTCATAACGAATGCGATGAGCTATTTTTGTGCGTCGCAGAGCCTCATCGATCTTGCCTTGCAGGCGATACGTATCACCCATATTTGTGAGAATACTGGCGTAAGGTACACGATTACCCAATCGTTTATGGATAACAATGCTTTCATCAAAGTAACGAAGTGCGGTATCCCACTGACCCTGACGCAGATAGGTGGCACCAAGCCAGTTCAGCATGGAGGCATAATCTGCATCATCATTATTTTTTTTTGCCAGATCTTTTACATACGTAAAAGATACTATTGCCTCGGGAATTTTGCTCAACTGGTAGTAGCAGACACCTTTTTCATAGACAATATCCGCACTCTGCTTCTCAAGCCATCTTGGATTGGCCTCTTGCTCTAATTGTTCATAGAGGACAAGTGCCTCATCGCCTTTCTCTTTTCTTTGCAGCAACTGTGCTTCATAGCGCTTCAACATATAGCGTTGTTCCGCCGATAATAAAAGGGAAAACTTGCTTGCTTCATCCAGCAGAGAACGCGCAAAAGCGTTAAGCCAGAAAAGATTGGCCTGATGAAAACTTTCCTCAAAAAATGCGTAGCCATCATCAACATTAAGAAATAATGTATGATAGAGCATTTCCACAATATAGGCCTGACGCAACTGCTCCGAAAGATCTTTCACCGCAAGTTTGTTCTCATAGTACTTGATCACATGCCCGCTAATCTCTTTACGCAAGCGTTTATCAGGATCAAGCATCTCCCAACAATATTTGTTAATCAATGGACGCATTTCATCATGCAGCACAAAATCTTCGCCATCAGTCCCCGAACGACGCACAAATGAAAGATTCAGCAATTGCTGCCAAAGTGCTCTAGTATCCATATCGCTCAGCATGGCATAACTGTGTGTTTGATCAAACAGCCAATATAATAGTTCAAAATTAAAGCGATGATAGACATGAGCCATATATAAAATAATCTGATCAAAAGGCCGATCAAACTCATTGATCTTCGCAACCAGACTCGCATTAAAATCCGTTTGTGATATGGTGACCAGTTCCTCAATAGTAATCAAACGGCGATTTAAGACATCAGTCACCAGGCCAACAAGAATCGGACGCCCCTCCGTACGTTGATACAATGCGCGTGTATATTGATGAATAACATCCAGATTAATCGACGAGATTTGATCGAAATACTGCACCATTTCAGCCTCATCAAACGGCGCAAGAGCCACCTCGAGAACCTCAGATTCACGATCGCGCCAATTTGGCTGCATCCAATCAAGTTGATTTCTCCCTGCCATCACCACCCCTATGTGCTCAAAATGATAATCATCTGGAAATGATTGTGAATAACGCAGAACGGCAATGCTAGGATTTTGCTCAATAAGTTCATAGGTATCAAATAGCAGGAGAAGATATGTGCGTTGTTCCTGCAGAATTTCACTCAATTCACTCAGATCAGCCAGCAATGCATCAGCCAAACGAGAGCGCACCTCTTCAACCTTCTCTAGCCCCGAGCGAATAGTATCCAAATAGGCAGGCACACGCTGTGCGTATCGTCTGGCCTGCCAACACGGATAAGCCGTTTCTAAAGCATGAACGACCCGATCTCCAATGATAGTACCACCACGATCTGCAAAATTAAAAAAATCGATACGCACAATGGCTAGATCTGGATATATTTGTCTGGCAAGGCTTTCACAACGTTGCAAGAGCCAGGTTTTGCCTACCCCGCCTTTCTTTTCGACCTCTCGTAAAGCATCATAAAAATACAAGATCCAGGGCTTTCCAGGATCGGAGGTAAGTAGCCACTCGCGAAAGATGGCTAGTTCTCTTTCTCGTCCAATAAAATATTGTGCGTTCTCTTGTTGATACTGCATAGCTATTGCTCCTCTGTGAGAATATCCTGGACGAGAGCCGAGAAGAGTGCAGAATAGTGGCCAAGAGCTATTTTGAAACGTTCGTCCTGAGCCAATTCTGCGAAGAGCTGAGGAGAGAAGTCTTGAGGGTTTTCGCCAATAAGATTATGAAGTAATTTGTTAAGATGAGAGCGATGATCGATTAGGAGTTGATCCTTGACTGTAAAATCAAAATATAAACGCAGATGATCAAGCCTCTCAGCATTTATCGCCTGACGGGCTAAGCTAAGGCTTATTTGCGCCTGGTGATGATAAAGCAAAGAGTAGACAAATAGAACCTGTTCATGGCCTAATTGGTCCTGTAGCTCTATATCTTGATCAAACTCTTCATAAAACTGTTTAAATAAGGCTAGAGGCCCGACCACAATGTTTTCAACAGTTTGTGCTAAGACAGTTGTCAGTTGTGTGCTATCTAGCGTAAAAGAGTTATGGTACAAATATTCACGTATATACCAGATATGGTCAGCACCACTGATGGATTCTGCAAAGCTTGCATTTAGCTTCGTCAAAAAACGATGAATATCGAGGTAGCGTTCTCCCTGCTCAATCTTCTTTTTTAAAAGATAAATGTGACGAATAGGAGCATCAACGGAGAATCCCCCTTTGAACATACTCCAACTGAGCACGCCTGTTTCTCGAATCATTTCTTGCGACAGATCTATATAGGCACGACTACTTTCAAGTTTGTATGGCTGCTCAAATTTTTCGATAAGTTCTTGCATAATTCCAAGATTAAAACGTCGTGGAATCGAAAGGAGCAACAACAACCGTTGATATTTCTCACGCATCGCCGGTTTGATGCGCAGAAGCACTTTTGCTTCTATAACTTGGTGGAAGATGCGTTCCATGAGCGGTCTCTGGTGCGCAACAATACGCGGGTCAAGTGAATGTTGAATAACAGCATTCGTCATTACCTCTAGTGCTAATGGATAACCTTGCGTCCAATTATAAATATAATCTCGGACCTCCGGTTCTAACACATTACCAACTTTATCAAGATACTCGTCACAGCTTTTTCGATCAAAAGGTTTGAGGATGACGGAAGTGAGTTTACGTGCTACCGCACGTTCCGATTCAAATGATAATATTTTTCTACTTGCTAAAACAACAAAAAGCTTATGCTCTTCGATTACACCACTGAGCGTATGAGCAATCCTCTCTACCAGTTCCTGATTAGAGGTCTCGATGGCATCAAGCAGCATCACAACAACGCCTTTACTTAACAAGTCCCTGGTTGCCAAAATCGATTGCCTCAGCAGATAGTGATCATCATTTTCATCAATAATGACATTATAGCGGCGAACCTGCTCAATGATGTCACGAGAAAACTCTTGAGCATCTTTATTGGCCTTAATAGAGATGCATTTCATCTGCTCATCATTGCATCGTTCCTCAATATAACTTAATATTGACGTTTTACCTATACCATCAATGCCATGAAAGCTGAGAATAGGTGCGCGCAATAAAATGTTCTTATCACCTTTCAAGGTCTGTAAAGAATCTGTTATAATCTTTCTTTCGTTTTCACGATTAATAAACACCGTCATTACTGCACCCCATGTATATGCACTACGACGCTAGCTGGAAGCATTATCTTCCCCCTTTTCAATGGAAAGCCGTCAATCATGTTTCTCTCGTTCTAGATTTGATAGCAGATGGATCATTTCATTGTGCGTGGAAATGATAGTTTGATGTATCTGGCCCATTTTCCTTTGCAACTGGTCAATCAGATTTTGTTGTTCTTTCATCTCACTGCGGAGAGCACGCATATCATGGAGGACTGTACTGGAAAATTCTTGTTGAGAGATAGCATCGGGAACAACTTGCATACACAAATTATTACAAAAAGCTTTATAGGTGGTACGGATATAATAAAGGTTCTCAAACGGTTGGCAGCGGGCCAAAAAAGCTTTTTTGGTATCTTCGTCTTCATTCACAAACCAGACAGTATCGAGTGAGGTAGGAAGTGCCAACGGAAGCATCTCATCCCAGACCTGATCCCAACCAACCACTAATACTTCCCGTATCCTCCATTTTTCGAGTAGTAACTTCATACAACGACTATATTCCTCGTTGTGTGCCTTCTCATTATTCAGCCAAGAAATAAATGACTGCTCATCGTTGTAAACGCGTATGAGTTTACAGACATTTAGGCGTGTATAATCAAGAATATCCTGGACAATGTGCTCTGGTTGCCACTGGCCAAAAGCAAAATCCGCGAAATCCTGATGAAGTTCTAAGCCATGCTTGATAAAAGAATTGTAGAGTAAATCATCCATATTTAACGAAAATATGCTATCAAAAATATGCTGACCTACAAGCACTGCCAGACTGGTATCTTCTGTCGAGCTCATTGAGGCTGTAATCGCGCTATTCAACAAAATGATAATATCCTCGACTAAACTCCTACTTCTTTCCTTTTTAAGGATGGAATAAAACTCACTGAATTGTCCTGTGGTCGAGAGTAAGGACAGATTTTGAGGACTCAGGCTATAATAAGTCATCTCCTCGTAAAACTTTGGACTACGGAATAGTGCGCCCGCCCTCGATCCAAGAATCAGAACAGTTTTAGATTTTTCGTGCTTCCGATTTTCGAGTTCCCTGGCTAAATTCTCAATTTCTATTCTTGTCTCTTGAGGCATGGCATCCTACAATTCCCATTACTTTACCCTTTATAAAACGAATACTCATTCAAAAAGTATAATACGTCTATATTGGCACTTGGCCCATACTACCATAAAAATCTTGATTGAGCCGTACAATCACAATCTACAAACCTATAATATTATGCTATATGGGATACTATAGTACATGCTAAGAGAGATTACAATATATCTTCTGCTAAAGCTAAAATTAAAAGGATCTCTATCCTTGCGGGGAACCTTCGATGAGCCACTGTTTCACCCAGAAAAACAGAAATCCACTTTATATATGTGCTCTTACTTAAGATAGCATTTCATGTATTCCTTCTAGCATAAAATTATCCAATGCTATTATGCCTTGCAATTCATCACCAAGTAAATATATTCATTGATCTATTGATATATTCGCTCTAAAGTATTATACTTATTTTGCTTGTAGTATCCTCAGCAGTGCAGAGAGGCGGTAGCCTTATGCCAAACGAGCTATACAAGATGTATAGCTTCAAACGAGTACGTCGTCTGCACAACCAGAGACATCTGAAGAGTCGGAGGAAAAAACGCTAGATGAATGCATTTATTAACCGAGAAGAAGAAAGGAAAATCATAGAAGACTCTATCCGTGCATTGAGTAATGGTAGAAGTAACACGTTACGTACACCTATCATTGATTTTCATGGGATTAGCGGTATAGGGAAAACCTCGATTGTAAGGCACATAGGCCGTATGTGCGAGATGTATAATATGCGTTATATACGTATCAGCGCTCCCAAAAATGCAGAGGATTTTTCGCGTGATATCATCCGACAAGCGAAAGATGATCAAAACTCTTCCGACAGCTATCCTGATGAACTCCTACTTGAGCATTCGATTGAGGAACTTCGAGAGTTACTCAGAAACGATGCTGTTGTGATGTTGCTTGATGCCATCGACACCGCAAATCACCAGTTAGTAGAGAGAATCGCCACGACACTACGAGCCATGATCAACGAAAACAAGCTTTTTGTGGTCCTGACGAGCAGAAAAGTATTGTCCTTTGAATCCGAGCGTATGGTCGCACGGAACCTCACCCTTGTACCACTCAAACCTTTTGATCAAAAGAGCTGCGACGACTATCTTGATAGAGTGGGCATACCAGCGGAGATAGAAATACGCAACTACATTTATAGTTGGACACAAGGCTATCCACTAGCCATTGAGGTCATGACTAAAGCGATTATCCAGCAGGCACTTGATCCACGCATTACAGCCAACCAGCAGCCATTAATAAATCTGATTTTTCACCACGTCGTCGAAGAAAAAGTGCTGGCCCCCATCAACCCATTAAGACGTAACAAGTATCATCCCATGCTCCTACTACTCTCGATTCCACGACGCTTCAATTTAGTCATTATGCAGGAACTAATAGAAAATTTTGAGTTCACACAAAAGTATGAAAATAGCCTCTCCTACATAAATTTGTCGAAAGAGATGATTCGTGAAACGGGAATTATGAGCTGGAACAGGCTCAAAGGAGGCTTCTCTGTCGAGACGCCCATCCGCCATATCTATCTGCTCAAAAACAAGATTGAGCGCAAAGAGCTCTACCTGGAAATCCACCGTTTTCTCACCAGACTCAATAAAGAAATTGCTGACGAGATGTCTGGCACTGATTACATCTGGTACATCCGTGAATATCTGTATCACAGTTCTTTTTGTGTCGACTCTGAGCAGATGAAACAGATTTTACAGCAATCGATGCAGCAGATTTTACAGGGGCCTCCTATTTTAGTCGACCAGTTCTATGAAGAGCTTGAATTGGACAAAGAACTTCAAGAGCAGTTAGGACAAGAGCAAGTAATATTCATCTATTCTTTGCTCTACCGACATCAGTCACAAATGAAGCTTCAAATGGCTCGCCAAACATTCGAAGCTGAACGGCTTGACCATTTATCCAACTTCTTATATCTTGCGATGCGCAATCCATATATAGATGATCATCACTCTGAGATGAAGCGCATTCTTCAAGAGCTTATGGCAGAAGCCCCCCCTATCTTTTCACAATTAGAATTTGCCACTCTGGCCCACGAAGAGCGCTTCAGAAAAACTTTGGACCAATATTTGACCGTCTTTACTACTTCGCTACAGGAGATTTCAGTGGAAGGATAGGTAGATAACCATGCAAAGTCATCTGGAAATCACACAGCATTTCATTGGACGCGAAAAGGAACTGGCCATCTTTCGCAGTTGGTTGCTCAATCCCGATCCTGAAGCGCCCTGGATCTTGTATTTCTATGATGCCTTAGAGCAAGCCGACAAAAAAGGAGGCGTAGGTAAAACCTGGCTCTTGCAACGCTGTGAGACACTGGCCAAACAGATCTATCCAGATCTGGCCATTGTGCGTATCGACTTCTTCAATGTAGCCGACCGCGATGGAGTTATCATTGCGGACCATCTCGTCCAGGCATTAAGAGCTATCTATCCAACCTGGAAACCCAAACAATATACACGCACCATGTCAACCTATCTCGCCTCGATTCGCTCAGGAAAAGAGCATCTGGGGGTTGTGCGCAGCCAGCTAGCAGATGCACTCCTGGCAGATCTCAGCTACTTAGAAGAGCGATTACAAGAAGACCGTATCTATTTACTACTCTTGTTCGACACTTATGAATTAATCGAGCAAAATCCCATTGCAGCGGTTTTACGCTATTCACAGTCGTTTCCAGATATCTATAACTTTGAACGTATCGGGATCGTGATTGCAGGAAGAAATCGACTAGATTGGACACAGCCAAACTGGCGTGATCGTGAATCTGAAGTATGCGAAGTAGCTCTCGCCCCCTTTGACGAGGAAGAAGTGCTTCAATATTCAGATCTTCACTCGAGTATCGATCAAACACTCATGCGCGAACATGCCCATGCATTATATGAGCGAACAGAGGGGCGGCCAATACTGGTTGGCCTGGTTACTGATACCCTCAATCGTCGCGTCGTTTCATTACCCGAACTGGTCTCAATCTCACGTCAGAACTTTGAATCAAGCCTGGTTGCCAAAATCAATGATTTCGAGCGTCCCTTTGATACAATTCTACTTCAGATGGCTCATGCTTATCACCGCTTTAATTTCGAGTTAGTCAACTGGTTACTCCAACACACCCATACGCAGGAGACGCTCGAGACCATGAGCGATGAAGCTCTCATGCAACAACTATTAGATCTCTCATTTGTACGACGTCCAAGCACCGGAAACGACTTTGTGCTACATGATGAGATGAGACCGTTAATTACGAAATATTGTTGGGAAAAACTTGATCCAGACAAAAGATCACGTAAAGAGATTAGCAGGCATGTGATTGCTTACTATCAAGAGAAACTTTCTCATACAGAACTAGAGCCTTTACGCCAGGCATACACTGTCGAAATGCTCTATCATAAATTGTTCCTGGACATTAATACTGGCTACAAGTTTTTCGAAGAGAATTTCGCTCAGGCGATCCTTTTATGGCTGAGAGCATTTGCACGTTCTCTATTACAAGAGACAAAAAAGTTTTCATCCACACTGTCAACAGGGCAACAATATATGCTCAAGCGTTATGAAGCTCAACTTCTCCAAAAGGAGGAAAAGGGAGAGGAGGCGCTTGTCCTCTATGAACAATTAGAGCAGGAGGCCAATCCTGAATGGATCGAGCAAGCGGGCGCAGATATCACCTATGAAAAAGGTGTCTGCTATTTTCAACTGCGTAAATTTCCAGAGGCGATCGCATCATTTACCCAGGTAAAAGATGGAGCACAAAAACAGAAGAACGATGCCGATTATGCATCCATGCTCAACTGGCTTGGTGCGACCTATCTACGCCAAGGACAATGGAATACGGCTCTGCAGTATTTTGACGAAAGTATCGTCATCCACAAACGACTGGGGAATCGCGTTCCCTACACCAGTATCCTCACAAATATCGGAGATACCTACCGACTGCAAGGCAAGATCGATGAAGCGCTACGACGCACAAAGATTGCCAGCCGTATTCGTAATGATCTGTTCAAACAAGGAGAGATTAGTGAAGTCTTCGTCGGTTGGAGCCAGAATGCGATTGGTATCATCTATATGGACATCGATGATCTGTTAGCAGCTGAGAAATTTTTTCAAGAAGCGTTAGAAATATTCACACGTATTGGTAGTAAAAAGGGCCAGGCAGTAATATATAATCATTTCGGCCAGCTGGATGTTCTCAGAGGCAACACAGATGAAGCGTTTGAATGGTATCAAAAAGCCTATACCAACTCGCTTGGAAACATTGATGTAGATTCCCAGATCAAAAGCTTAAATCTTCAGGGAAAACTTTTTATCCAGACCAATCAGTTCGAGCAAGCAGAGACGATATTGGCGCGCTCGGTTGAAATTGCAGAGATTTTTCACGACTACTATCAACAGGTGGAAGCGTTAATAGATCTGATCAAGATTTATAAGCGTGAAGATAAGCAAGAAAAATTCGAAGCCGCTTTAGAAACCTCAGAAGAAATATGTCAGAGATACAACTACAATTATTTGCTTGGTTTGTCCAGGGCGGCACTGGGAGATTTTCATGCCGAGAGAGCTGAATATCATGATGCCTTTCGCTATTATGGAGAGGCATGCCGATTTATGGCTTCCTACAACTCCATCAAATACAATAAGTTTTTACGCATCATGATTGACACACTTCTCAAGTTATCGGGGACAGAAATCGTAGGTATTACCCAATCACTGATTGCTTATTGGAAGGCACAAAATATGGACGAAAAATTCCCGGGCTTTATTATTTCATGTGAAGAGGTAGATAATCTTATGGAAGAGTAAAATAATTTAAATCTCCTAATAGTCGATATATACGAATATACATATGTATCATTTTGTACAGCAATTAAAATATAGCCATATAGACCATTCCATGACATGAGTATAGCTCAAGTTATTAAGCAAATCATATATACGTCAATGTATATATGTACTAACAGAAGCTTTTTGTATCTACTTGCACCCCAGGAGAGCATTTTGCCCATGTGAGTATCAATATAAAATATAAGGATATTTTCGGGATGAAAATTTGGATTGATTCGGGGCAAACAGATAGGCCTGATCTCCATCAGGAACGACAAAACGACTACAGTAAGGATTGTCCTAGTGGCCCTCACCGCACAGCTGTTCTTCAACAAATAGAGCAGACCTACACAGAGCAAGTACGAGCGTCTTTATATATAGACGCACTCCAGTATGCTCAACCATTATACATTCAGCCCTATCTGGACACATATACACAGGTATGTTGTCCAACAGGCTCAGGAATCGTAGTGTTACTTGATACGGAAGCATTAGCATTACTACAATGCTTTCAGCATCCAGTAATGCTAAAAGAAATTATTTATCGTCTCGATCACCTGTCAACCACACAGATCGAGACAGCCGTCCATTATTTCTACTCTGCTGGCCTGTTACGCAAGCAACATGATCCCATCTACACGCAGCCGCCCTCCGAATTCGAGGAGCTGGCCGCCTGGATACATGTAACCAACGCCTGCAATCTCAATTGCTCTTATTGCTATATCGCAAAATCTGCTGAACACATGCACGAAGATACAGGCCGACAAGCCATCGATGCCATTTTTCGCTCGGCCGTCAAGCATCATTTTAAATCTGTCCGCTTGCAATACGCTGGTGGAGAAGCAAGCTTGCAAGCTGATCATGTGATTGCCTTACACGATTATGCATCGACATTGGCTCGCACGCACAATCTGGACTTATCGGCCTATATTATGAGTAATGGTGTTTATATATCCACAAAAATAATTGAGCAACTCAAGAGTCGCGGGATTGGAATCATGATCTCTTTAGATGGGGTGGGAGATGAACATGATCAACAGCGTCCCTTTGTCAACGGCCGAGGATCGTTTGCCCGTATAGATCGCACAATTACACGTTTACTGGAGCATAATCTTCACCCCTTCATCTCTGTTACCGTCTCATCGCGCAATATCACTGGCATACCAACCTTATTAGCATATATTCTTAAACGCGAACTCCAATTCTCACTCAACTATTATCGCGAAAACGATCTTTCGACCCATCTTGTAGATATGCAATTAGATGAGGAGCGAATGATTGCAGGCATGCGCCACGCCTTCACCACCATCAAAGAGCATGTACCCGGTTATAGCCTGCTAAACTCTCTGATTGATAAAGCCAATCTCAAAGCCACCCATAGCCATACCTGTGGTGTCGGACGAAACTATATGGTCATCAATCAACGTGGCGAAGTAGCAAAATGTCAGGTTGAGATGAAGCACACCGTCACGACCATCGCGGCCGACGATCCATTGCAATTTATTCGAGCTGATCGAGATGGCGTACAAGGTCTGACAGTCGATGAGAAAGAAGGTTGCCGTACCTGTACATGGCGCAATTGGTGCACAGGAGGTTGCCCTGCCCTCACCTATCGTATGACTGGTCGCTACGACATCCAATCGCCCAACTGCCACATTTACCAGGCGCTTTTTCCCGATGTCCTACAACTCGAAGCATTACGCTTGTTGACCTATACCAAACCTGTCACAATCTAACCAAACTCGACCTATACTTTCTGATTGCTATTGCAAAATCCTTTCATAATATGACATGATATTATTATACACGATGAAAGTACAGTAGCAGAAAGATTGCGAATAGTGCTGATGATTAAGGAATGTATTTTATAGAGAAACAAGTAGAAGTGAAAGTCAACGTGTTCCTTGCTTCCTAATCTTTCAGATTGCAACTGTACAGGTTTTTCAACCTGTACAGATTGACCCGTAGGACACCAAACCTATGAAAGAAACAAGAATTACGATCGAGCTTTTAGCTAAAAAGATTGAAAAGCGCAAGCATGAAAAGCTCAAAACCGTCCTGATCCTGGGTTCAAACACCGGTACTCTCTTCCACAGTAAACCTTTTTACGAAGATATCAAATTCCTCAGCCTGCCCAATCTGGAGTCACTTTCGACTAGCGGACGCTTTACCGCATCTTACGAGACACTCAAAGCTGCCAAAGCCCGGCAAGCGATCGGAGAAATCAACCAGATAGTCAGAGACGCCATTGAAGACGCCAATCAATTGACAGCCAATATCATCATTGCCGAGATGGTCAAAGAAAATATCTTCAATACCATCTTCTCCCTCAATATAGATGACATGCTCTATACCACATTTGAAGCACAAGATATGATCAATGAACAAGACTTCATTGATCTCCCCTTTGGAAAGTGGGCATCAGAAAATACCGTGCCCAAGATCCTCGAGTACACACAATTCGATGGTTGTAAACTTATCAGAATCTATAACAACGAGCGCTCATTTATCTATGGGCTCAACAATCCAGATTTTCAAGCCGAACTGAGCAATCACACACAGCAGCTGCTAGATAAATGGAAAATCGACGAACTGCTCATCGTCGGCTGGAATCCGGCCTGGGATGAAATACTGCCAAAGGCATTGCCTGACACCGTCAAAACGATCTGGTTTGTCCACGAAGACGAATACGTCAAAGACAAGTTTATAGCACAGTGCCCTCATGTCAAAAATCTTTTTTATACTCCCTGCACTTACGAGGACTTTTGTAAAGGTCTATTCGCCCAGACCACGCCACACATTTTCTACTACCACCCACTACGCCACAGCCCTGAATATTTCATGCCGCCACTTCCTCCCATACAGCCCACAACCAATGGCACGCATAAGCCGCCCACCCGTATCAAATCCAATCAAGGTAAGAGTATAGAACAAGCGAATGAGTATACAAACACTTCTCAACAACTCCCATCCATAGCACGCAAACGCTCACTGAAAGCCGACATTCTGTTGGTAACCGTCACCACTGTTGAGACACAGGCGATGCTGCAACTCTTTCCAGATTACAAAGAGATTAGCATCAGCAGAAAGATTTACTATGAACTGGGTGAGATTAATGACCTCCGTATAGCCCTGGTGCAGCCTCAACATCTGGGATCACATAGCATTGCAGGCTCACGTACAAGTATCGAAAGAGCCATCAAAGCGCTCTCCCCTATGTACGTGATTATGGTTGGAATTGCTTTTGGCATCAACTCTAGCAAAGGCAATATCGGAGACATTCTGGTTTCTCGACAAATACAGGACTACGATCCACAGCGCATCAGCCTTGGACCAGATAATAAACAAAAGCTGGAATATCGTGGTGACAAAGCCTCAGCCTCGCCACATCTACTTGATCTCTTTATCGCCGGACAGTACTCTCTCCGCAGCGCCTGGTCAGGCGAACCACCAAAAGTCGAATATGGCCTGATACTCTCTGGCTCAAAACTCGTCGATAACCTGGACTATCGCGAGGCTCTACGCACGATCGCTCCAGATGCCATCGGGGGCGAGATGGAAGGTATAGGATTATATCATGCCGCTTCCGATCACAACGTGCATTGGATTCTCGTCAAGGCGATCTGTGATTGGGCTGACGGCGCGAAAAGTATCGACATGGATCATCGACAGAGGCTGGCTGCCAGCAATGCCGCCATGTTTACACGCCATGTGCTACAACGCGGTGGCTTCGATCATCATCGTACCAGGAAGCTGTGAGCCACACCTGAGATAATCTTCACCGCGTATCAGTATCTACGTCTCTCATACCATGATTTGACTTATGCTTCCATTTAATTTATACTATTCCTAATCAATTCAGGCAAATACGATGATTCAAAGACCTTCATATGCTTATTTTTCCTGAATTATGACAGTTTTCACACATAAGCCAGGTCAGGCGTAGCACTTACATCGTAGTAACAACGTCTGGATATAATGAAGTATGCTTGCGGAAGGATATTTGCTACGGACGGCAGATATCTATGCAGAAATGCGTGGAAATGAGAGTACATCATGCATTCGTGCCAGGGACGGCATGGCGTTTGTATGCAGACATGCTGGGACAAAACAGATCATCCTTCAGAGATCCCAAATCACACTGCGGGCTTATCTTTGCGTACCCACCATATCGTCTTTACATGCCCACACCTGCCACATCGGCCAAAGTCTCCCCATGTTGCTCTGCCATATTATCCTCAGCATGCTTACTCAGTAGTATGGAGGAGATACGAACGTGAGAGAACAGGATAGAGTCCAAAAATATCTGGCACAATATCAGCTGGCGCGCCGCGATTTCCTTAAGTGGGCAGGTATGCTTGGACTGCTCACACTATCAAAAAGTAAAGTGGCACTGGCACAAGCGCGACAGTCCCTCTGGACCGCTCCTACGCCGATCTCGACAGCTCTATACAACGAGATATATCGACCACAGTTTCACTTCACGACAGCCGGGAACTGGATCAACGATCCAAACGGGCTCGTTTACTACCAGGGTGAGTATCATCTATTCAACCAATACAATCCGGACGCCAACGTCTGGGGACCAATGCACTGGGCACACTCGATTAGCACAGATCTTATCCATTGGACCAATCTCCCTATTGCGCTCTATCCCGATGCCAATGGCGATATCTGGTCAGGCAGCGCGGTGCTCGATGCGAATAATACCAGTGGCTTTTTCTCTGGTGGTTCTGGCCTGGTCGCCATCTACACGGATGCCAACACGGTTCCGCAGCAGCAGAGTATCGCCTATAGCAGCGATCGTGGTCGTACCTGGACAAAATACGCGGGCAATCCGGTCATTGCTAATCCTGGTCTGAACGATTTTCGCGACCCGAAGGTTCTCTGGTACGCTCCTACCGGTCGCTGGATCATGATCGTAGCCGGTGGTAATGTCCACATCTATTCTTCTCCAAATTTGAAAAATTGGACACTGGAGAGCCAGCTAAGCTACAACACCGAGTGCCCCGATCTATTTGCGTTGCCTATCGATGGTAATAGCAGCAACAAAAAATGGGTACTGAGCATGGGTGGAGTCCAATACTATCTCGGTAGCTTTGATGGACACAACTTCACCACCGAATCCGGTCCGTTTACTACGGACTACGGTGCAGATTTCTACGCCGCACAATCATGGAGTAATATTCCAGCCTCCAATGGTCGCTACCTCTGGCTCGGCTGGATGAGTAATCCTGGCTACGCTCAACAGACCCCAACCAGTCCCTGGCGCAGTAGCATGACAGAACCACGCAGCCTGACGCTCCAGACCTTCCCTGAAGGAGTCCGACTGGTGCAGAATCCTATCGCAGAATTGGCGCAACTGCATGGACAACATTTCTCCCTGACCGGTCAGACAATCTCTCCTGGCTCCAATCTGCTAGCCGGCATCAACGGAGACGCGCTTGATATCAGCGCGACATTTACTCTGGACACAGCGAGCGCCTTTGGCTTCAAAGTGCGCATTGGCGGCTCTCAGCAGACAACAATTGGCTACAATGTCAGTACAAGCCAGCTCTCAGTGGATCGCACACAGTCGGGAGCAAGCAGCTTTACCAGCTCGTTCGCGACCACACACACGGCTCCGCTCGCACCAATCAACGGGACCATCAGTCTGCGCCTCCTGGTTGATCGCTCATCGATTGAGGTCTTTGGCAACAACGGTAAAGTCGTCATCACCGATCAGATCTTCCCGGACGCCAACAGTATCGGTCTGGCACTGTACACGACTGGCGGCAACGTTACCTTGAATACGCTGGATCTCTATCAGATGAATCCCTCCTGGACCGCTCCTGGCACAGCGCTGAGCAATGGAGATTTCCATACACGAGATCTCACAGGCTGGAGCGTCATTAGTGGGAGCGCCTTTGGCAATGGCGACGTGAGCAATCTGACAAACGCATCCTCGCCCAGCGTAGGCGGCAACGGAGAACCATTTTACCAGAACGGCACCTATCATCTGTGGGGCTATCAAGCAAATGGTGATAGTCCAACCGGGATAATGATTTCGCAAATTGTGACTTTGGGCGGCAATGGGCTCGTCGATTTTCAAACCTCTGGCGGCAATGATCTCACTAACCTCTATGTAGCCCTGGTACGGGCCTCCGATGGCACCGAACTCTTCAAGGCCACCGGACAAAATACAGAGACGTATCGGCGCGTCGTCTGGGATGCCTCAATGTATATCGGAACGCCAGTCTACCTCAAACTGGTCGACAAGGCCACTGGAGGTTGGGGACATATCAATCTGTCCGATGTGCATCTGCCAGGAACCCTTCTCCTCACAGCAACAGGTGGGTTAGTCAATCCAGATTTCGAGATGGGCAATCTGACCGGCTGGGCCGTCCTGAGTGGCACAACCTTTAGCAATGCGTCCGTGAGCAGACTGACAAACGCATACACACCAGGTGTCGGCGGCAATAGTCAACCATTTCACCAAAACGGTACTTATCATGTCTGGGGATTTCAGGGCGGCGGCGATGCTCCTATAGGGGTGATGGTCTCGCAGGCAGTAAAATTGGGAGGCAATGGGCAGGTGAGTTTGTGGACCTCCGGCGGCGATGATCTCACTAACCTCTATGTGGCCCTGGTACGGGCCTCAGATGGTGCCGAACTCTTCAAGGCCACCGGACAAAACTCAGAAACATACCAGCAGGTCACCTGGAATGCATCAGCTTACATTGGAACATATGTGTACATCAAAATCGTCGATACAGCAACCGGGGGCTGGGGGCATATCAATATTGATAATGTATTAATTCCTACCTCATAATTACAAAATAGATAGATTAATGGCTTAAGGGCAAAGTATCCTCATAACTAGAAATGTTCCAATAAGCTACTATTGAATGGCAGAACATTGGAACAGTTCTAGTTATAAAAGACGTGCATCAAACAGATTAAAAATGCGGCAACGTGAACCAGGTGCACGCACACCAATAGCCTGAGAACATATAGACAAAGGCAATCAGATCTCCAAAACTTTAGCGGAGATCCTGGTAGATTTGCTTGATTTAAACTTCAATACAAACAATCACTAAATACATTGACTTCCCTTTATATTTACTATATATTATGTGATGATTCTATCGAAATATACTCATTTTTTACTACCATGAAGCAAAAAGGTGTATCAATGTATACTAAGCAACATCGTCTCATGTATATAGTTGCATTTGTGCTCGCTGGCTTTTTCTCTATTGGAGGTCCCCTCCTGTCTGGGTACCACAACACGGCACATGCAGCAACCACAGCTCCCACCATCACACTCAGCAGTAAGAAAGCTCATATAGGGCAGACACTAACGCTCACAGCCTCTGGACTAACAGCAAACACGCCATATCAATTATTCCTGGCCTATCAGGAAAACGGCCTATACCCTCTCGGCGATTATATCTGGCCAGATGCTAATGGAGATGTATCACAAACCATTACATTTCTCTCAAATTTCAATCCTATTTTGCAAGGTACATATCCAGTACTGCTTTATCCAGCATCCAGAAATGATACAACTCCTGTTACTGCTCAAACCAGCATTCAGGTCGTTCCAACTCTTACATCCCTTACCGGCAATGCTGGCCTCCCAATCACAATACAGGGAGAAGCATTTAGAGCATTTGAAACGGATCAGGTTTACTTTGGTGATGCAGTCACTGGAACTCCTGAGGGTACGGCAACCAGTGATGAACGAGGTTCTCTTTCCTTCTCATTCACTTTACCGGATCAATTGGATCAAGGATCATATCCAGTCACCCTGGTCCGTACAAACAGCACACCAGCAACTGTTGTAGCACATATAAAAATTTATCCATTGATGCTTTCAGCTCCAGGTGGCGCAAAAAACCAACAGGTAATCACGGTACGTGGCACTGGTTTTAAGCCCAATGAATATGTCAATCTTACCTGGGATGCCAATGGTGGTCAGCAACTCTATAATGATGCTGCTGATAGCACTGGTGCATTCAGATTTGTGTTCCCACTGCAATTAGCTCCTCTGGGTAGCCACACACTTACTGCCCAAGGGACAACAAGTGGTCTCTCAATTACTACAAGCATCAATATAGGCCCTGGAATTAGCCTATACAATCCCAATAGT
This sequence comes from Dictyobacter sp. Z7_2, assembly GCF_057551105.1. Lineage (NCBI taxonomy): Bacteria > Bacillati > Chloroflexota > Ktedonobacteria > Ktedonobacterales > Dictyobacteraceae > Dictyobacter > Dictyobacter sp. Z7_2. Next base: position 3,463,339 of record NZ_BAAJPE010000002.1, on the reverse strand, counting down.
AACCCTGGAGGCACCATCACGGTCAATGGAGGCGGATTTAACGCGAATGAGCAAGTTAACATCTATTTCCAAACCGTCAAAAACGGTATCACCGCAGTGACAACCGATAGCACAGGTAGTTTCAGCACAACTATTCAGGTTCCACTAAACTATTCACCAACAATAACCTATTATGTCTACGCAAAAAACGCGGCGGAAACTGCCCACACGCGGGCACAATTTACCTATGCAACACCAAAGGTAAGTACGAGCAGCAACTACGCATTTGATACCTCATCAGGCTCCGTTTCAATATCTGGTTTCGGCGCGAACGAGAGTGTACAAATCGTTGATCGCTATCAACAATCCAATCAAGTCAACATGCTAACGCTCACCACCGATGCGGAGGGCTCTGCACGCTCAGCCATTACCTGGCCCAGCACTCCCCATGAGACAACTGTTCCATTCGCAGTTATCGGACAAGCAACAGGTCTCGTTGCCACAGGCACACATTTTGGATGGCAAACGATTGTTCCCCAGCCTGATAGCGGATCGGATTTGGTTGGAAATGCGGGCGATACCGTAGCATTCGCAGGAAAAAACTTTGCCGCCAGTGAAACGATCAATATCACATTTAACGATACAGTCGTGGCAACCACAACAAGCGCGACAGACGGGTCATACACGACATCATTCACAGTTCCTGCACTCGAAAGTGTCAGTAATGGCGCTGGAAATATCTCAGTAAAAGCAGTGGGCGTCAATAGTGGCCTGGTGGCCGGTGCAGATTATTCTGACGTCGTTACCTTCTACTACCAACCGACCCTCACGATAACCCCAACCTCAGGACCATCAGGAACAACCATCACCGTCACAGGGACACATTTTCCTGCCGGTGTGTACATACCTGTTGGCTGGGACGGACCATTCCCATACAATCCTAACAACTTTGGATTACCACATGGAACATATGCAGCAGTAGATGCCGATCAGAATGGCAGCTTTACTCAGGTTATTCAAGCCGACGACCTCGTCAGCGGCCAAATCTATCATGTAACAGCATTAAACTATTCAAATGGGCCACAACTATTAACAACAGCAAACTTCATCGCACAATAATAGTGCGTTAGGAGTATAACTGATAACAAAACTGTCAGGAATTACTCCAAATAAAATTAATTACAGTAAGAAAAATGAAATAAGGGAGTAAAACGTGTAATCTTCGTTTCACTCCCTTCAAAATGACCTACATATCTACACACAGTATCCTATACAGTATCTACTGACTCAGGATTGTATCTCGTTTTAAGCCATGAAAAACACACTGTAATAATCAATCTTATTCATCCCATCTTCGATCAACAATTATACATACCATCTCTGGGACCATACATAGCAAACAAGAAGAACTCGCTAGCAGCGCCTCGTCGATACCTCATTCACGCTTCTCTTTAACGGTGCTTCAACACCATTTTCACATACGCGCGATCATCAAACGAAATATTCCCATCCTGTAATCCCTTGGTTGTTTTATACATGCGGAAGAGTAAAGGATCGGCTTGAAGTACATCTTGGAGAGCTTGCTCAGATGCTTCCAGAGAGTCTTTTAGGAAGGGATATCCATCAGAGGCCAGTACAACCGTATCAACATCGTCCGTCAGCGTAAGCACGTGTATACCTTCATCCGGTACGGTAAAACCATCAATCACAGGGAACCAATACGGGCCTAGCAGAGGATTGTTTTGAAAAGCCATTTGCCGCTCCAAGAGGGGTAAAATAAACTCTCTACCAGTATCGTGTTGGCGCAGTTCTTCGATAGACTTTCCTTGTGCTATCTCTTCTTCAAGAAACAGAGCACGAGCATTGGCTGTGACTGTATCAATTTCTTTTCTATATTGAATAAGCTCCCGATTGAGCAAACATTGGCAATCACCTACAAACCAAACTTCTTTGCGCTCAACACTGACTGCCACAAAACCAGCAATTGCTCTCTCGATAGGTGTACTCTGTACCATCTCAGTTGCATCATGTTGCTTATAAAATGCATGGATAGCAGATGTAAGAAGATCAACCGCTTGGCGAGCTGTCGCATCCGAAGGAAGAAGATCAAAAGCATCTTTGATCACCTCCGCAGCAACTCTTCCTCCTGCCTTTCCACCCCATCTTCTCTCTGTCTTAGAGGTAGCCCCATCAATCACTGCGACAAAATGAAGACCCATATAAAGAGCATCTTCACATGTTTCTGCACGACCTGTTTTCGATATTAATGCCTGCTCAACAATGGAATAGTCAGGAATATTTGACTCAGGAGGATGAATTTCATCGCTCGTATTTACCATGAGTAACTTCTCTCAACTTTCATCTTTGCTGGATATCCATCGATGATATGTGCACTTATAAGTACAACAAAGTTCTTTCTACGATTTCCTGTAAGCTTACGAAGCTGCTTATGAAGATCCTCAGTAAAAAACTTCGCCGCTGCAACTGTACCATATGTATGCGATCCTGCAAAAAGAATAGCAGTACTATTTCGAGAAGTAAAGGGATTTTGAGAGCGAACAATGAGGCCATAATCAATTATAATTTTACGGTTAGTTGCTTGCCCCTCATATTTAATAGCACCTTGATCTACCCAATGCCCACTTACTTGATTAACCCTCCAAACAATGACACTATCAAATGACATTGCAGGTTGCTCGTCTCGCAAAAGATCCAGGAATTTTTCCGTCACACGATTATTTTTGGGACCTCCCAAGAGAAGAAGATCATTTTCAATGTGCCCATGGAGATTCTCATCAGATAATAAAATATTCCGAACATCCAACTTCTTACTATATGCCTGATTCAATGACCGGGTTGCCAATGTCAGAGCGCGTACTTGTCCTATACCGGTCGCAGGCCGATGATACACACCTGTATTTGTCTTCGTTGATGCAGCCGAGCATACAATAAGCTGAGAAGGATCTTTCACTTGCCATAAACGCCTTTTAGGTATACGCACCTGAATAAAATAACCGAGAAGAGTAAAAATGACTCCAATGGGTAACCAGGCAAAATTGGTAACTAAACCAACCAGGATAGCATGTATATCATCCATAGATCCCCCTCAGAAGAACTACATATCCATAGTTTAGAAAAGGAGTTTTCCTGTATACTGAGTAAGTATACATTGATAAATGTCGATCAACCATGAAGATGACACATGTACTGCTGCAATAAACATACCAATTTTGAGAGATGCAATTGAGCGGGCGATTTGCAGAATCATATCCTGTGAGAAATCTATTGGAATGTAAGCCACTTTATACGTTGTACTCTATATCAAAAGCTTTGAACTGGGCAAATCGACCTTTGTGAAGTATATAAAAGAGTCTATTGCATACCATATGAGAAAACCCTATTTATGTTAAAAATTGAGGAGCGCTGAAGTGCCCTATATTTCGTCAAACTATCTACTCAGATCTCCCATTGTGTCTCGCCCCATCTCCAAGATGGCACATGAGCACCACCTTGGCCGCTGGTACTCCATCTATCGGAATCAATTCGATACCTCGAATTTTATTCTTATTGCTTTTACTTCTCTCCTTATGATATTTAGTATATTTTACCTTGCCTTTTATATATTTACGCAGCTCTATCAAGGAAGGTTAACAGATAGATGGATTGCCATAATAGAATATATTTTTCTTATAATAGGTATTTTGATGCTCTCGTTTATTGGCCTGGGCATCTATCGGATGCATGAAAGCATTGTCTATGGCTGGTTTGTGTACATCTATGAGAAAGGTTGTATTATCCAAAAACGCAAAGGGGCAGCACAACCTTTTTTATGGAACGAGATCGAAGCCATCTGGCTATCATTCACACATGGGAGTCGAAACAGTTCACCATTGAGCAAGAACTGCACAATCCAGCGTGAAGACGGCTACAAGGTCATGCTTACTCAACACGAAGGTGACCTAAACAAGGTCACGACGATAATCAATGAGCATCTCTGTGAACGTCTCTTGCCCCAATTGCTTGCTCAATATGATATGGGCCAGCGGGTCTTATTTGGCCCATGTGGTGTTCATCAGGAGGGTCTTTTTCATGATGACATGTGGCTTTACTGGTCACACTTCGCCCGTTTCGAGATCAAAGAAACGTTTCTTTTGATCTATAAGCAAGAACAAAAGCTCCCGTGGGCAAGCTTGCCCACGGAAACGATTCCCAACCTCCTCGTCCTTACAGCACTGATCGATCTGGTGCGTGACAACTCCTCAACCAAATTCGCTGATCGAAGATTCGATAGAAAGAAGAATGAGGAGAAAACATCGTGAAAGATAGCGCCTCCCTACATAATTTCAGCGAACACTGGGGTTTGGGTAGAGTCATGTTTATCGAGAAAAAATGTTTGCACTTTCTGGTTGCGTATCACCTGGAATGCTCTGTGGCTGCTTGCGTGGCACGATGAGGTTTTGTCGCCAGGCTCGATAACACAGGTAGAAGCCAAACGCGCTCACAAAAATAATACACACCAGACCCGCTTCAGGTCCGAAGCTACCACCAGACCATGCGGGGGAACCGCTGAGGGTGGATGAGAAGATGCCAGACAGATTATGTCCTGAGACCTGCGTGCCGAAAACCGGTCCTTCGAAGTAGTTCCAGCCCAGATATGCACCGATGGCCCACCATAGGTTACGCGTCAGGATATAAATGCCGGTAAAGAGAACACCTCCTGCGATTGCAATCGCTAGCGCTCCTATCAGCGAGCTATTGGGATTGAGTATATGGATCATGCCAAACAAGAAGGCATTGATGCCCAGGGCGATCCAGGAGCCAAAGGAGCGCTCCAATTTGCGGAAGAGGAGAGCACGAAAAACCACTTCCTCCTGGATTGCACCACCGATCAGGGTTAGCAGCAAGACGAAGGTGGAAAAGAAGCCGAAGAGCAGTACAGCCAAAAGCACATAGTGGATGATGCCAATCCGCGGGCTGCGTGCAAAGAGCAGCGTAAGCAGGGATAGCGCAACGACAATAGAGACAAATTCGGCGAGAGAGAATGCCGTTATGCCCGTAATGTGATAGGAACCAGTAGCCGCCAGTATAAGAATGACAACGGTGATCAAAGAGCCACCGAGCGTAAAACCGAACAATGTATGGCGCAGCCACTGGCGGCGACCCCATCCCACATCAGCGAGAGAACGATGCTCTAGCTTATGCATCTCCAGCGCGAATACCACAACGATAGCGGCCGCCAGTAGAATATTGAGGACAAGGTCTCCAATGGCGCTCTGCTGAAAATCATCGGGCAGAAGGCCGAGCAGTTTTGTTACCAGAAACACTGGAATCGCAATCAGAATAAATTCAAGCACCATCTGCCCAAGGTTGGAAGAAAGTGTACGACGCAAAAGAGACATAGAAATACCTTTCTCTATCTATAAGTAGATACATACAATGGTTCGTTGCCGGGTTTGCTGGCAGAGGGAGAGCGCCTTTATAGACCCCCACCCTCAAATATGCTTGATGGGCTCGTTCGTATGCAATATGATCCATCTCAGGAGAGCCTCTATGGAGAACTCCCCACGATTTGGAATACAGCCAGCAATTGAAGGGTATGACGATGTAAGATCAACGTGAGATGCTCTCCAGTTACAAGATCGCGAAGGCAGGCACTGATCGCTAATTGCCCCTGATATTCAATCAATTCCTCAGGCTCGACGATAAAGCGTTCGTGCTGAATAACGAATTGAGAAACTGAAGGATAGGTCAGGCAAAGTGAGAAGATACTGGATGTTAGAGGTCCACAACCTGGACAGATGAAAACGATATTGAATCGCGTATGGAAAGGCTTGGGCAGAATTTCCGGCTCGACACCACGAAATGTGGCGGGTTGTCCACAGATATGACAGCGCTGCCAACCTGTGGTAAAATCCTCTAAATAGAGGAATGGCGATATCTGTAGCGCACGCTTGACCGCTGGACGAAAGGATCGCATATGCGCGAATGGCACTTTCGTAGTGGTATTGATGAGGTCGTCGTTACACACCGAAGAGCAGTGTGGACAACGCAAACGTAGGCTAACCTCGCCGCTGACGTGTGGCTCAAAGCATCCCTGTAAGCGCCGCTGCCCGCAGTAGAAGCACCAGATACTTGTATTACGCCATCCCTGTTCTGCCATCTCACCGGTAAAGAGCAGGCCAAAGGACTCGGCGTCGGCGCGTAACTCTTGTTGGAGTATCTGACGTAACTGGCGACGGGCACGATGAAGTTTTACCTCCAGAGCATTGATAGTCATGCCGAGTTGCAAAGCAATCTCGCGTTGTGGCAGATCCGCCAGATAATACATCTCCACTGCCTTGCGTCCCGTAGCCGGAAGATAGCCCATCGCGCGATCCAGCAGCACAGCCAGATCATGACGACCAAGCTCTTCAGACAAATCGATGGATTGCGGATCAACGATATTGAGGAGAGGAGATTCGTTGAGCTGTTTCTGTTCGGCTTGCAATGAGTCGTGCTCAGGTTGCAGCGAGGAAAAGGATTGCTGGTGAGAATCAGCTGTCCTCTGTGCACGTGCCCAACGCATACTCATATTGCGGCAAATACCGTCAAGCCAGAACGCAAAGTGATCCGGCGAGCGTAAGTGCGCCAGATTTTGCCAGGCGGCAACAAGTGTTTCCTGTACAACATCTCCCACCACGTCAGGCGGCACACCATACCGCCTGGCAAGTTGTATCAGGCGTGGTTCGGCCGTCTGTAAAAGTTGTTCGAGATTCTCCTCCAGAGCCTTGTATGGATCTTCGCTTGTTTCATCCTTGTTCACAACATACTTATCCATAAATATCATTATAGCTGCTATACGCTCAGGTAGCCTTTCTTACTTACTCATATTTTGACCCCTCTATTAAAAAGTCGCCTTTGCAGATAAAAAGCTTACACAAAAAAAGGTTCTTCCTCACTTTGCATGCTGGCACACAACCTTCAGTCCTAGCTGTTACGCTTATCACATTTCTTTCAGGCTCCGCTGATGTATAATGAACTTATAAGTAGGATTTTTCAGGATTAATCGTTGTTTAGAAGAGGAAATAAGGAATGCTAACACCTTTGCAACTATGGTCTGATGACAATTATCATGAAGATGATGATAGCCCAATCATTTCAGATACACTCACAGAGAAGAGCCAAATTGTTCTGCATCTCGGTGATACCTATAAATTTTTACAAACATTACCAGATGGATTTGCACAACTAATTATTACATCTCCACCCTATAATGTAGGCAAGGCATATGAAAAACGTGATGAAATATATTCCTATCTCAAAGTCCAAGAAAAGGTGATAGCAGAGATTATAAGATTAGTTAATGATAATGGGAGTATTTGCTGGCAAGTAGGAAATTATGTAGAAGACGGAGAAGTTTTTCCATTAGACACTTTTTACTATAATATTTTCAAAAGCTATGGATTAAAACTGAGAAATAGGATCATATGGCGTTATAATCATGGCTTGCATACATCTAGAAGATTTTCGGGGCGATACGAAACTATACTTTGGTTTACAAAAAGTGAAAATTATACATTCAATCTTGACTCAGTTAGAATTCCATCTAAATATCCAGGAAAGAGACATCATAAAGGTCCAAATAAAGGAAAGCCATCAGGGAATCCACTTGGAAAAAACCCTTCTGACATATGGGATTTTTTATCTCAACAATGGGAAGAAGAAGTATGGGAAATCCCCCAAGTTAAAGCGGCACATCCAGAAAAAACAGAGCACCCTGCGCAGTATCCTATTGAACTGGTCGAGCGTTGTGTGCTGGCCCTTACAGATAAAGATGACTGGGTTCTTGATCCATATGCAGGGGTTGGTTCCTCCCTCATCGCTGCCCTTAAACAAGAAAGAAAAGCTATTGGATGTGATAAAGAAAAAACATATATAGATATTGCTAAAAATCGGATCATCGACTTCTATAAAGGTAAACTACCAATACGACCAATGGAAAGAGAGCTCTATAAACCACAAGGGAAAGTGTCTAAAGTACCAAATGAATGGAAAAATGGAGCGATTGATCACGTCTATGGAAATGATGAAGTGGCTGAAAAGAAAAAAAATAGTACGTTCTTTTAAAGTTTTTTTAGCGTGGGAAGAATATTTCTCCTCCACGCTTATTATGTCAACAATTTATTCTGAGATAGAACGGCTATCTCAAATTCTTTTTATTCAGCAGATCAGGCCAATGCACGACCATCAGTGCTTTTAGTGATTCTAGGAACATCTAAACTTTCAGCATCGTGCTCAATAGCAATTATTTCCAGTATCCCTTCTTTAACAAGTTGAGCCTGAGCCTGCCAGTAAGGGAAGTAGGCTGATAATTCTGGAAAATTACCTATTCGATCAGTGAGATATCTAGCCATTTTTTTAGTCGGTACTAGCAATATTCCTCCAATTAAAACCTCTCGTATTAAGCCCATTGCCATTTTGTTAACAGACCTGTGGCTCGAAGAAATGTTACCTGTCTCCCACTCTACACAAAAAAGACCCTTTTCAGTAAAAAAGGCTGCGTCCATTGGTCCTGTACCAAGTACTGGGATGGGCTGTTCTAATGACCACTCACGCGATTGGAGATGAAGAATAAATGCATCTTTAATTGGCTTCACTCCATTACCTTCACCTCTCCCTTTTCCAGATTGTGGATAGATCGTAAATGAACCAGAATTTGGTGGCCATTCGATAGTAGCTATTGCTTGTATCACATCATCTTCAATCCTTTTCCAAGTTTGTGTCGAAGAGAAACCACCCACATCAATTAAGCGTTCTCTTTCCATGATCTTCATAAAATTGTTAGTTCCTTCCTATGGAATCCCCAGGTCATTTCAACCTTTAAAATCAAATAAATAGTTTTTGCCAAAGAGCTTAAGCTCAAGAAAACAAGAAATGAATGGCCAGCACGCTTCTGCTCGCACGTTTGTTCTATGGGGTGAGTTTAGCTAGAGGATGACCGAAGATCTATGGACTATAGTCCACAAAAAATTACTCCTTTAGTCCCGTAAAATTTTATATTTAAATATGCAAATATATTACCATCAATGCGAATATGCACTCTTTTCAATAATATTGGAAATTACTGTTAATGAATTCAACTAGTACATACTAATTTCCATTTTGTACGACATAGTCCAAGAAGTTAGAGCATTAGTTCTCGGAACACACCATCGGTTATGAGATAAACCGACATTCAATTGAGGAAGACCGACATTCACATATGAGGAGGTCGAGAAACAAAAAAGAGCTCACTGAGTTCAAAATTTAAAAGCGCGCCCAGAGGGATTCGAACCCCCGACACTCGGTTCCGAAGACCGATGCTCTAGGACACCCTTTGAATCCGCTCCACAGGCCGATAGAATAAATATGCCCCAACAGAGGTACGGTTCTCTAAAGGGGACCAAATATGAGCAGCAAGACAATTTCACAGGCGATTGAAGACTATATTGAAGAGTGCAAAACATTACAGCCAAAGACTTTGGTATGGTATGAACAAAAGCTAGCCGTCTTCTCCGCGTGGTGCCAGGAGAAGGGCATCGAGCTTGAGGATCTGAATAATCGCGCCATCACACAGTTTCAAGATCATCTCTCACACACGCGCTCACCTCGCAAAAATGCAATGCTATCCAGTTACACCATACACGGCTATGTCCAGGTCATCAAGGGATTCGCAACGTGGTGTACGCAAGATGAAGAGTACGAAATACATGTCAGCGAGAAAGCCATTAAGCGCATTAAATCGCCCAAAGTAGACGAAGTTATCATCGAAACATTTACCCAACACCACATTGATAACCTCTATCGCGCTTGTCAGAAAGAATGTGATCACCATCTTCAGGAACGTGACAGGCTAGTCTTAGATGTCCTATTCAACACGGGCATTCGAGCGAATGAACTATGCAAACTCACCATCAATAATACCTACCTGGACGCGAAAGATGCTCATATCAAAGTCTACGGAAAGGGGAGAAAGTGGCGAGAGGTAGGGCTTGATAATGAAACCCGACGCGCTCTACGCCGCTACATCGACAGATATCGGCAGGATGCAGAAAAGGATGAAACGGTATTTGTAGGACGCTATCGTAAATGCTTAACACCGAAAGGGATTGATCTTCTATTTGACCGATTGGAACGATGGAGCAAGATCGAAGGTGTACGCTGTTCCGCCCATACGTGTAGACATACCTTTGCAGTCAACTACCTGCGTAATGGAGGTGACATCTATCGATTGAGTATCCTTATGGGGCATAGCTCAGTCAAGGTCACAGAAGTCTATCTGAAGACGTTCCAGGCCGAAGAAGCCAGAAGGACACCCAATCCAACAAGGCAACGAGTACGTATCAAGTAACGAAGCGATAGAATTGATAGGGGTATGGAGAAAAGCACAATACGCACCCTTCATACCTCTTTCTTCTGGCTCTATATCTCTGCACCCTCATTCAAGTTTACTCTTTCCTCTGTCCAATCCTCCACAGTTACTTTTTGAGCCAAATCATTCACTAATCGTACTGTCTCAACACTTACCTGCACAACCTTACTAACCAAGCGCACAATATACTCTTCATCATCTAGTCGGTTGGGGTCATTCTCTATACCGCTGCGCTTATCCTTAGTCACTTGATACTGATCAATAACCCACTCAAGTGCAGAACGATTACCCAATTGATACTCAAAACATTCTTGTGGTAATGGGCCAAGTCTCAAGCTTTCGTTAACAACAACTACGCGCTTATCTGTTGATAAACGCATCTTCTCTACACGCCAACTAAAGGGAATATCATTACTTTCGAACCACTCTAGAGGATACTCTTTTGATGACTCATAGTTTAGATGAATATCCATAAGGCGCTTACCTATATTAATGCAGGTAGTAAAAACTTCCAAACTATGGACAAGAGGAATATGTGGTAAATCGTGCTTAAGATTTTCAATATAACGCTCTCGATATTGAGAGTGATGTAAAAGCCCATAGGTATAATAAAAGATATCCCATTTTGTGACTTGATCACCATATTTAACTTGAAATTGTTTCAATGCCCAATCAGTTATATTTTCACGATAATTACTATCATGGTCTGAGTAAAGATAAAAAGGAAAACATTGAGTACTAGCACCAGCACCAACTAAATGATAATCAACAATAGTATTAGCAATTAAAACCATAAACGGTTTTTCGGAACCTAGATCACTGAGACAGATAACCTTATTTTCGCTCTCACTAGCTAGTGTCGGAAACATTAAGTGCTGTTTATATCTCTCCTCGTTCCAAAAATCATCAAAATATAAAGTCTTCTTTGTAAAAGGCCGATAGAGGCATTGTCGCAAATGTGTTGAATCAAATTGGCTATACTGAGCTTTATTTAAGGATGCCTTAACTTGGCGTGTCCATTTAATTCGAGGATCGTCGTTATCTATCAAAGATGTAGTATCAAGCTGGTTACCTAGTCTCTTTACCTGATCCACAGCACTATTATAAATGTTGATGAACTTAATTACCTGCTGTTGCAACTGTTCTAAATTAAATGAATAAGCATGAACATCTCTACTAGTAACCACCCCCAATGAATACATTTTAAATAAAGCTTCAAAACTAGACCCTTTAGATCTTTTCACATCTTTATTTCCTATTGGCAAAAACCCAAGAAAGTCGCTTTGCATATTATCCGTAATCCAATTTTGTTTAGCATCTGGCTTTAACTCTCTCCAATCGATTTCAAAAATATTTTGCATTTGCTCTAAATATAGAAGTTTCTCTTCTTTACGCCAAAATTCTGGAACACGATAGTAATATAAAGCCTTACGTACGCTTTTTGATGATTTTATTGCTATGGTAATACCCACACCAACTTGTATACCAAAAACATTATGTGTTGTTCCCGATAATTTAGGGTTTTTCCGAACATTGCCATGTAAATCAAGATGATAAATTTGATCAAAATCTTTTAATAAATGTTTGCGCATACCATCAAAAGCGATTTGGTCGACAAAAGAATTATTTGAAACATAGCAGACAATACCATCATTTCCCTGTAATCGATCAACAGCCCATCTAAAAAAGCGAACATATGCATCGTAAAGTTTGTTGTTAAGAGTTGCATCGGAATCTTTTGCATATGTCAGATTGATACGTTTATCGATGATAGCATATGAACGATTCTTATTATTGTCGCTTTCATTTTTCTGACCCATATTATAAGGGGGATTTCCTATTACAATCATAATCTGAGCACTTTTTTCTTTCTGTACACGCTCAGTATTTTCTTCTACAAATAGAGGTAATTGTTGCCCATCAGCCAATTCTAATGTATCAGCAAAACAAATTCCCTCAAACGGTTCATATTCTCCTACTCTTTCGAAATACTCATGCTCAATATTCAGTGATGCAATATAATATGGAAGTAATGCAACTTCGTTACAAAAAAGATCATGGCGATACTTATACTTCAATTGATGGCGGGGAATACGGTGTAGGAGATTAACAATAAAACTACCTGTACCAGTAGCAGGATCAAGAATTTGTATTCCAGATTCAGCGATTGAAGTGCTAAACTCTCTTTGTAAGGTTACCTCAACACTTGCACACATAAAATCAACAATCTCTTGTGGAGTATAGACAGTTCCTAGTATATCAGCCTGCTTCACAGAAAAACCTTGAAAGAAGCGCTCATAGACTGTATTCAGAAAGCGTTGTCTTTCAGCCCAACTCCCAATATCTTTAGCTGCACGCTCAATGGCAACATAAAAACGATCTAAAGGCATTAAAAAATTATTGCTAATAAATTCTCTACTAGTAAGTGCCTGGATGACTTTCTCTACCTCAACCGCTATAACATTGCGATTAACAAAGTTAGTGTTATCAAAAATAGTACGAAAGAGACGTTCAGTAAGTAGGTGTTGAACAAGCATCTCTTTCAGATTATTATCACTAATTTTAGGATCAAGCGATGCTTGACAAAGAGTCCTAAAATTTCCAAAGGCGGCAATAAATTTACTATTTCTCTTCTCTTCTGTTTCAACTAACTCAAGGATTTTCGTAGCTTGCTCTGGAATACTTTCCTTGAAATCGTTAATAGTTGTCTCAAAGTTTGCAACATCCGGCTCTGTATAATTTACAAACCGTTGCAGCAGATCACTTACATCATTGGGCCGAGTTAAATCATATTCATAGGGCAAACGTTTCTTACTCTGATAAAGTACTGCTTTACGTGTATTTTCGAAGAGTGTATTAGTAAGGGGATAATTATCTGCAATCTTTTTCGCTATTTCTTTTTCCAAGTCACTCTTTGGTCCCTTGGCTTCCCAGTAGCCCCGAGCAAAATAATCATCGCGTGCAACACCATCGGGCCGTATCCCACCTTCTAATGTTTGTTCTGGAATAAGTATCCACTTCACAAGGCGGCAAGCATCCGCTAATAAGTTCTGAAAAGCTGATCTTAAAGCTAGTTCGTAGTCTGCTTTGCCTTCATACTCTTTGAGTTCTCTGTAGTAGCGCTCAATAGCCTTCTTAAGCGTTTTATTGAATGATGTAGGTGTATGTGGTTTTTCTGGCAATCCAGGTGCAAATTTATCCTCTTCCATCTTCTCTCCACTCCTCCGCTTTTGTTTACCGTTCTGCTGAGTTGGTGATGTTTTCTTGGGGCTATCCAGTTCTTTAATTACCTTCACAATCCCCCTTACTACATCCGTAAAAGCAGCATCCCGATCTGACCACAATGTAACAGCTTTTGCATTCTTCGGCAATGCCTGAAATTGTCCAAAGGGAGCAACCTCCCAATAGCAGGAACGCAAAATAATAGGAATAACAACTGCTTCGCCTGCTTCGTGCCTTTTCAATGCTTCTTGTACTTCTACATCATAGCAATAATCCGATGAAAGAAACGAGCGACTGACAAGAAGTAAAATAATGCGGGCAGAACGCAAGTGACTTTGTATTTCTTCAGACCATCGCGCACCAGCAGTAATATCACGATCATACCAACCGCTAATCAGGTTTTGCCGTTTGAGCAGAATCAAATGATCGTCGAGTTGATTACGCAGGTCTTCATCTTCATGGGCGTATGAATAGAAGAGTTCGATGGGCGGATTAGTCATCTATAGCACTCCTTGCAGGTTAAAATCTACTCACCAAGAAGAGCACAAAGGAGTAAGGCTTATTCCTCGGACAGGGGGGATGGAGCATCCTCAACTAAATCTTTTACAGATACTCCTAAAGCTTCAGCTAGTCTTCCCAATGTAATAGTAGTAATTTCAGCAAAAGGATCATGCACAACTCGGTAGACAGTTCGATTATCTAAATCTGCTTTTCTTGCAAGCTTGGCGATACTAATCCTCTTTGCCTCCGCAACTTCTTTTACCCTGAGACGTAACATAGCACTGCTCCTATATATGCATTCGAGGCTAGTGTATCAGAGCGAAATGGTTAGCAGAATATGACCTAAACAATAAGCCTTTAGTGATATGCATTGCAATGTATACAGTGTAATGTTATCATTGTGGGGTTGAGTGTTATTTCATCTATCGACAAGAAAGGATTTTCTCTTGAGTGAAATTGCAAGGTTACGTCAACAGATAGAGCAGGAATGTGAGGCTATGAGACAAGCAATGGAGGGTTTTCGCGTTACATCTTCACATGACATTATCAATCATCGATACAACAGCATAGGGAGCTTACAGGAGCAACTAGCGTCATTTGTAGGTGAGAAAGAAGCAGCACTGATAGCAGTCGAGGCATATATTCAGGCCATAGGATAATGAACATGTGTGAAAGAAAGAAGAAACCAACACTGGAACAGGTAAGAACACTTCACCACTTTGATCTCCCAACAATTGCGATGGAGGCAGGGATAAGTACACAGACGATCTATCAAGCACTCCTCATGCATCCCATCTATTGCGTAGAGGCTGAGAAGATTGTGAAGGCGTTAGCTCATCATATTGGAATAGAAATCACGTTGGAGCAAGTGGATATTGTTGTATGGGAAGAGTATCAAATGCTGTGGATTGTACGCGCAAGTACGAATGGGGAGCCATCAACCCCTGATGAGTTCACCTTTGTCTATGCCAAAAACCAGGAACACGCCGCCGAGTTAACAAAGGAATGGCTTGCACAACGTCCTCAATATCCCCATTGCAACATCACAGCCCATCCAGAGGGTCTCACTGTTGGCAGAACTTTTATCCCTGGCTATATACAAGCAGAAGAAAGTATTAATAACGAATAAAAAAAGGATGGATCTACGTATCATGGAACGAAAGCCCACATTATTAGAATTACGAAGAAAGCATAATATTACATCTAGCCAGCTCGCAAAGACAGCAAATATCCCTCTCTACCAATCATATATCGTTGAAGTTGGTGGATTCACGCAAAAAATTATTGCAGAAAAAGTTATGACTGCCTTCTCAACTCTCGCCAAGAAACGATACACGTTATCAGACATATACGTCCACGCAGCTTAAATTTGTCAATATAGAATGCCGAAGTTGCCCAAGTACCTTAAATTGTTGGATATGGGTTTCTTTGGCACTCTATGTTCTGTATATATGCTATCCCCCCAAACAAAAAGATCAGCATAGATTACAAAAAGGGATTGAAATTAACCAACCTTTATTCTTCTTCATTTGGAGGTTCATTTTTGCGCCCATTGATCTTCTTTATCTTAGCGACAGTATCAACAATCGTCGTAATACTAGAGCCAGAAACTGATAGAGTTAGAATCTCCAAAACAAGCCGAGAATCATGCGATGCCATAGCATAACCTAATGCTAGAACCATTAATGACTCTTTAAATTTTTTTGGCAGAATACGTCTAAAAAACGCATAGATCCAATGACGTCTTTCCACGGCAACTATATCCTCCGTCCTCGCCTAAAACAAGGAATAAAGGAGTTACATGTAACCGCAGGGCTACGTACGTATTAGTCATTTCACATCCTTGATAACAATAAAACTTATGCTCCCTCAGAGCAATTTATAATTGTAGCCCTTAATATCATTTTTGTTATCTTTGTGGTTTTTGTTATCTTTGTGGTTTTTGTTATCTTTGTGGTTTTTGTTATCTTTGTGGTTCTTTGTGTAAAAAACAATAACATACGCGGAGAACGATGTCAAGTAAGCAGACAATATTTCAAGTGCCATATAAAAACCAATATGCTCTAAGCTAGACTCTCTTAAATTTACACAGATAATTTAAAGGCTACGGGTTAAAAAATGGATATCGGGACTTTTTAATGGTTACTCTTGTGTCCCCCCATCTGAAAGATTATGTTTGTGAGTATGTCTCTAGTGTTTTAAGCTCAATCAGTTGATTAATCATACAAAATAAGGAGAATAAATAGGTCATTAATTACCTTAAAATCCCAATAAACCACCAGTAAACCGCTCGTTTACATGAGAAATTAGTCCTAGAAATCACCGCCCACAAATTCAAGCGTGCTACTATATATTGTGTTACCCATCCACATAGACACAACATGTAGTGATCATAAAGACTTGTTGCTAGAAAAGGTTGGTATATTGGTACATGGTAGAACTAACGAGCAGACAGGCCACTCCAAACCCTTACCTCACGATCCCCGATGAATTAAAAAATTGCCCACAGTGGGTAATGTGGAGAAAAGTCCCTCGTGCTAATGGAAGGATGGGAAAAGTCCCCTACAACCCACATACACACAAAGAGGCAAACGCAGTTAGTCGACAAACGTGGATAACCTACACAGAGGCAATAACGGCTCTTAAGCAAGAGACCTATGATGGTATCGGTTTCGTCTTCAGCGACAATGATGCATTTATAGGAATCGATCTAGATGGATGCATTTCTAATGAGAAGATAGCACCATGGGCGCAAGAGATAATAGATTATATCGACGGATACACAGAAATATCTCCATCTGGAACGGGGGTCAAAATCTTCGTTCAGGCCAATATTTTACTCAGTGGAGGAAATAGAAAAGATGGATGCATAGAGGTCTACAATACACAGCGATTCTTCACAGTAACAGGCCAACGTATCAGCAACACAAACAGGATCGAAAACAGACAGGAACAAGTAGAAAACTGGTATCACAAAACATTCCCTACATTTATACGCCACCGGATAAGTGCCCCTAATATAAGCGAAGTACTCAAAGACGAGGAAGTACTTACTCTGCTCAAAAAGGCAGCAAATAAAGCAAAGTTTGAACAGCTCTGGCAAGGAGAGATAGAAGAATATACATCTCATTCTGAAGCAGATTTAGCACTATGTAGTTGTATCGCCTTCTATACGCAAAACATAGAGCAGATAGAACGTATAGTACGCCGCTCAGGACTCCACCGTAGTAAATGGGATGAGCATCCTCGTTATCTTTTCGATACGATAGAAAAAGCGATTGATAATCTTGATGAAACGTATACGCTACAAAAAAAGCGTGAAGATAAACGTGAAGCGCATGCTTATCCTTGGCAAAAAATACAGGAAGATAGAAACCTGCTGAAGACGATAGAAGACATAAAAGATATAGTAAGCACCCACCTCCATGAGCAAAATGACGCTGTTCTTGTTGTGAAAGTCCCCCCAGGAGCAGGAAAATCTACCACTATCGCCAACTGGGGAAAAGACCAGAATATTGCATACATTGTTGAAAGACATGATCAATATGAACAGGTCAGAGGGTTGCATGACTATCGACACATACTAGGATGCTCACCTACCAATTGTCCAGAATCAGAGATTGCCAGAAGAGGAAGCATTTTAGGCTTTAACATGTGGCCTTTTCACCGTAAGCACTTTTGTCAGTACTATCAACAGTTTAATATACCAGGAAGCGCCGTGTATCAAATTGCTCATGCTCAGACATCACATCCAGTGACACATAAAGCTGTCGTCGTCGATGAACTAAACTTATCGAGCTGGGTTATAGAACATGTGATTACAACGAAGATGATACTTAGTACATTAGAGAGAGTCAAGCGTCCAGACACGGACAAAGCTTACCATGTTCTCAGAGAATTACAGGCAATCCTTCAAGAGACAAAAAAGTCCCTAACAGGCAAAGGCTTGTTTGATACGCTCAACGAACAATCTAACGGACAACTAGAAGAAGGATTTCAAGAACTTGCTGCTGCTCCATGGCTCATGCAAGAACGACCAGTGATTGATGTGAAATTCCTAGAGGAGTTGGGGCATATCATCATTCCAATGATAGTCAATACCTTCCAGCAAGAGATACCACAATGGAAGACGGGGCAAGACTGGAATAGTCGCATACACGTAGGCCAACACGATGATGAGTATACCCTGTTTATTCAGGAGCCACGTAGGTTCCAGGGGAATATTCCACTTGCGATCCTTGACGCAACGGCACACCCTGAACTCTTTTCCAAACTTTTCGGACGGCCTATCGAGGTGAAAACAATAGAGATTGACCCACCTCCCAACATGAAACATATCGCAGTAAGAACAGGGAAGCGTTATAGTAAAGGAACGTTGACGAATGAAAAAAACAGTGAAAAGGATCTTCAACGTGTTATTAAAGAGCTTCGCTACATCCTCCGAGAGATTGATCCCGATAGACAAAAATCTATAGGACTCATAACCTATGCTGCATGTCAAGATACGATTGGAAAAGCCCTAGCAATACCAGAAGAGCGGCAAGGGCACTTTTGGGCAATACGCGGAAGCAATGCATTTGAAGACTGTGAAATATTGCTTATTGTGGGTACTCCGACGCCTAATCTTGATAGCATTATTCATTGGGCACAAATGTTATATGCGGATGATCCAAAACCGATAGATGCTAGAAAAGGTGGGGATGGGCAGTTTAAAGATGAACGTCTAAAAGGACTGGTTGACTATCTGATAGATGCAGAGCTAACGCAGGCCGCACACAGAAACAGACCTCTCCGCTATGATAGGCGTATTGTGATTACACTCAGTAATGGAAATGTTGGCTTTCTTCCTATCACAACAGAGATCACTAATCTACCCGTACTTAGTCAAGAGGGATACGCAAAGGCAGACTATGACCAGGAGAGAATGAGACAGGCCGAGGAGTCATTAAGAGTGAGTGGCATCTACGGAGAAAAGCTCTCGACAAGGAAAATGCAAGCAGAGTTAAAGAGGCTTCATGGTTCTAAAATGAACAATAAAACGGTCGGTGCATATGTGAAAGAAGCAAAGCAGAGAGTAACTGCTCCATTCATGAGTGACATTGTTGTAAGGGAAGGGGATAATATGGCGAATGAAATGACTGGATGAGAGGGAAAAGGAAGGGCACACTATATTACATCACCCACTGTGTTGATAGTGTTACTAACTCCCATATAAATTATTTTATGGGTAGTGGTAACAGTAAAGTACGTAGTGTGCACCATCAAAAACTTCTTGCTGAAACATTTTATTTTAACAAAAGCAGAAGAGCTATGGACTAAATTCAGCTTGTGAAATACATCCTGGTCATTTGATGAAAACGAGACATGTTCGTTCTATAACTATATAAATGTTAAAATATAGGTATTAAAAGAGTAACTGTAATAAAATGGAGGGGAATTGGACTCAAACACTGCAGCACTTGTCCTGAATATAGTCACGGTCACAGGAACCCTACTTGCAACGGCATTAGGCGCAACATTAACCTATCGTTTCACCAGGAGGTCTAATCAAAACGAGGTCATACGCAAGAAAATAGAAGAGATTTATCAGCTCACTACTGAAGTAAAACTATGGATTGATGGAGAGTTCCAAATACTGGGAAGATCACTTACCCAACAACCCCAATTAAATATTCAAGATCACCAAAATCCAATCAATAAACTTATAATGTTAACAGACTTATACGCCCCTTCATTGGATAAAGATATCATGGAGTTGAGAAATTATATTGTTGATATAAGAGAAATTAAGTGTGAATATGACAAATTAACAGCCAAGGAAGTAATGGATAAAATCATGCAAATTTCAGGTAAATCAGATAAAACCTATGATAAAATCAGGATATCAATAAAGAAGCTTATCAAGCACCAAGGTTAGGTTTCTAGTAAATTTTAACCCCCATTTCTGAAAGGATTATCAATCTCTACTACAATTATTTTCGACCTTCCAACTCCACAGCCTTCTTTTCTGCTGGTTCGACAATATTTTCTCTGATAGATACAAGTATAGTAGGGATATCTTGATAGCAATATGTTTCCAGTACCCAGGGATAGCGCCTAAAGTGCTCAAACATTGAATATCCCCTATCACCTACATGGAGAATAGGCTGAACTGGAACCGAAGGAAGATGAGGAACAATGGCTTGGAGTTCTTGCGGTATGCTTTTTGCATCGGTAAGATCGGCAATAATAAAACGAGACATATGGGCAAGTGTACTAATTGTTTCAGTCAAATCTCTTTTTGGCGATGACTTAAAATCAAATACTATTGGTAAAAGGTTGTGTTTACGTAGCTCCTCCCGTAAAGCATCTAAGACTAATTTTCTCTCTTCTGTAAAGCGACCAAGAATTAAAACAGTTTTAGAAGTAATTGTAGTAATAACATCACTGATTTCTTTATTATTCAAGAGAAGATAAATAAACTGAGCGATCTTAAGGTTATCTACAGTAATTTCTGACTCATTAGAATTAGGATCATCAAAATCAATATCATCAAGATTAGTACCACCAAGATTAGTAATAATAAGATTTGATTGATTAGTATTTTTTACCGAAACATCCCAAACAGAAATACCATGAATAGAGCAGCCTGTTAAATCAGCATCGTCCAGAGTTGTTCTGACTAAAATAGCATTATTTAAATTAGCTCTTCTAATATCCGCCTTATTCAAATTTGCATCGCTAAAATCTGCTCCTTGAAGGTTTGCTCGATAAAGGTTAGCCGAACCGAGATTTGCATCTCTGAGACTCGCCTCTTGAAGATTCGCTCTTTGAAGATTCACTCTTTGAAGATTCGCTCCTCTAATATATGCCCTCCTAAGGTCTGCACTGGAAAGATATGCTCTAATTAAACTAGTATGGAAAATATCTGCGGAGTAAAAGTTTGCCCCACTTAAATTAGCCTCATCAAGCCTAGCTCCACCAAGAAACGATTTGTCAATGCATGCATTCCTAAGACTTGCTTTGTAAAGATTTGTTCCACTAAGGTTAGATCGGTGAAGACGAACATTATCAAAGTTTATTTCCTCAAGATTCATTCCACTAATATCGGCATCATTCAAGTCTGGGTATTTTATTTCAGGATTCTCCTCTCTCCACTCGTTCCACACATCTACTCCTGCTCTCAACACATCCATATGTTCTTTGCTTGCCATAATTCACCTCCGTTAATAGAGACGTTTGCAAATTCACAAATTTCAAAATGTGACGAAGAAGATTATTTTTAAAAAGCTGTCACGCCCATCTTACACTAAATCATTGCTCTAAAGTATTATTTAAAAGATCATTACATTCAACCACTTCATTTACCACTTCATTTCATAGAGAGATCAAAAATAATAATTTGCTCAGTCTCTCGCAAACACAGTCTTTTCACAGCCTTTCATGCTGTGCTAGAAATAGAAGGGTTGTATAACAGCAGTCTTCGCTATTGAGCGATACCAACCAATATTTTCTCTCGCCTAGTTTTCAGGAATATCGTTTCATTTTGAGAGGTAACTACCCACCCGTCTCGGCTTCATTATCGAGGACCGCTGCAATCCCAAGTTTTACCAGATTCCACACTCCTACATCTGGTCATCCTATCAACCTACTTTATAGGTAGAGACTTACATGTGAGAAATATGTTCATCGGAGTAATGTAACGCAACAGCATGAGCAGATAAGTGGGGGAGAGCAGAGGATATATGTTAATTCATTATTTCTATCGCCGTGTCTATCGCCTTCAACATCAATAAACATGACCTCTTGCATTTTCAAAAGAAGTTGTGTTATTCTTGCCTCGGAGACAAAAAAACATAATTCCGATGTACGGTTTTATCGCTCTCCGAAGTAAAGTTTGTGACCGTCCGAGGTAAGGACACATTTATTTTCTCCCGCCCATAGCTCAGTGGAGTCTTCGGAAAAGTTGGCTTTACAGGCGGCTTGGGAGTGAGGACGCGCCCAGAGGGATTCGAACCCCCGACACTCGGTTCCGAAGACCGATGCTCTAATCCACTGAGCTATGGGCGCATATCTTAGAAGACCTCCTCAATTTAGCACAACGCTTATGAGCTGTCAATAGAATATAAGAAAAAACGCGCTCATACGAGTATGCCTTTCATAACTGTGACGGCCTGCCCTGCAATCAGGACGCGATCATCTTGAAGATGCACGCGTAGCAGGCCGCCACGCTTTGATGCCTGGTATCCAGTCAGAGTGTCACGACCAAGTTTTTTACTCCAGTAGGGAGCGAGCAGGCAGTGCGCTGAGCCTGTGACAGGATCTTCGTCGACGCCGACGCGTGGACCAAAGAAGCGTGAGACAAAATCATAACTTGCATCCTCGGCGCGACTGGTAACAATCACGCCACGCGTATCTATCTCTTTGAGGAGCGCGAAATTGGGAGTGATCTGCCTGACGATCTCAGCCGTGGGCACTTCAATCAGATAATCAAAATTGCCGCGTCCAACGTAGTCTGCGTGGATGCCACCCAAGGCTTCCAGCAGTCCCGCAGGCGGCGGAGTAGATTGTTCTTGATCAGCGGGAAAGTCCAACTCGATCCACGAACTATCACGGCGGGCAGTTAAGAGTCCACTTAACGTATAAAAGCGGGCGATCTCGTCGGGTTTGAGATAGCTCTCCTCCCACAGGACGTGTGCACTGGCCAGTGTGGCGTGACCACATAATTCGACTTCTGCGGCAGGTGTAAACCAGCGTAGGTGAAAGCCATCACCATTAGGAACTAAAAAAGCTGTTTCGGAGAGATTCATTTCGCTCGCCACATTTTGCATCCAGCGCTCATCGGCCTCCTCCGCCAGAATGCATACGGCGGCCGGATTCCCAGTAAATGGCGCCGGTGCAAATGCATCGACTTGTATGATCGTTTGCATTTTTCTCCTCCTTTTATGAGGCAACGTATGAAGCAGCGCTTGACTGCGGTTTTTATGACCAATTCTCGAAGGTTTGTTGTTTATACGATGGGGTCGATGAAATGGATGGAGTTGATGGCTTCCGCACGACTGCATCAGGTGGAAACAAAAACTCTCCAGATGGATCATGGTCCTTGTAGGCCTGGAGAGCTCGCTCTCTCTGCTGCACTGCATAGCAATACACGCAGCCATGCGGACACGTATCGTAGGCTCCAATATCCTTTGAGGCGCTACAAGCGCATTCCTGCCGTCCACCGCTCTGTCTCTTGACCACAATCGCATCGCGCCGCGCCACCCGTGCCAAGCGTGCACTATCGACGCAATGCGCCTCCTCAATCAGGCCCGGAACCAGAAAGCGCTTTTGAGCGCAGATACGCAACTGCATGTCACAATCACGAGCAATATAGGCCAGAGAGGTAATCAAACTACGGAAGTTCTCCTCAGCCTCCCTGGAGCTATGCTCATGCCAGCTAAAGTTCTGCTCGCGAGCCGCTGCATTGATATTGCGTGCACTCTTTTGATAAATGTAGGCGAAAGAGACGATGACCTCATCGACCGTTCCCCGCAATGCTTGTGCGAGCCGCTCAAAATTGTGCAGATGCCATTCTGGAGGTGTCAGTGAGGTAAACAGTATCGGATCATAGCGCCAGACGAGCCGCTCCGGACCGTAGGTACCAGCCAACTGATGCATGTAGGCGATAGTCTGCATGGTATCGACGACACGGGATTCGAGCGAGCGGGGATAGCCATTGATGGTATGATGGATCAAAAATGGATATCCCATCTGCTCCACCTCGGGCAGATAGCGCAGAAATGGACCAATATTTTTAGTCCAAAACACGATACCATCTACCTGCTCGGGTGAAAGATCAATTGTATAGATCTGACCGCCATAAGGATTTACCATCTTGCAATAGCCATGCTGTAAACGTTGCATAAACCATGGGCCATAGAAAGCGGGAATATCGGTTTTATAGCTGGCAGAGATAATCATAAATTGCCCTCAACCTCATGGGAGAGCTCAGCAAGCAAAGCTCTCCCCGAAGTATCGCTTAATGAGTCGTTTGCTTCTCCGATGATGACTGCTGATGTTGTTCCACTTTTTCAATCAGTTGATCCAATGATAACTCATTGATTGCCGTGAGACGCAGGTCCGCGTGCTCCAGAGGCAGCTGGGCGGTGATTGGATTGGGGATCGCCACACAGTAGATACCGGCATTCTGCGCGGCACGCACACCGTTCGGAGAATCCTCCAGAGCAATCGCCTGCTCCGGACTGGCTCCGAGCAGAGCGATGGCCGCCAGATACAGCTCTGGATGCGGCTTTTTATGCACAACCTCATCACCAAATTTCATAGCATCGAAGCTATCCACTAATCCCAGACGCGTTAGATGCTGTACAACCCATGAGCGCGGCGAGCTTGATGCTACTGCAACCTTCATACCTCTGGCATGGGCAGCCTCGATATACTCTTCCACTCCTGGCAGCGTTGACTGCTGAGCAATCAGTTCCAGATGACGCTGGAGCCGCTTCTCCTCATACGATTCGGGTGGAATCTCTTGCCCTACCAGAGATTCCAGATAGGAATGAGGATTAAAGACGTCAAGGCCGGTACCGATACATTTGGCCCATTCTTCCAGTGGGAGAAAACGATTATAGGATTGATAGAGCTCTTGCCAGGATTGATATGCAGAAATTTCAGTATCGAGAATAAGACCATCAAAGTCAAAAACGAGTGCCGTGATCATGAAGGAACCTTTCGCCCTGGGTAAAAAGGGATAATTTATAAAAGCTTTCAGACTTCTTTCATGCTCACATCATACCATAAGCCGTGCGTTACCGATCCATTCGACTCTCCACAGACAAGCATATTTTTATAGAGAGGATATCTATTGGAGGGGACTTGAATTTGCTGGAAGCTCATTCTATACTCAGATCAACTTGGGATAAAAAACGGAATGAGATCCGCTGCAAAGATGCACATAAGCATAGTAGCTTATTCTTCCTGTACAGATTCTCTATCCAGACCAAACAATGATACGAAAGGAAGTCTGTGCTTATCCAACAAGTAGTATACCTGTGATAATGCACCGCCCACACACTATGAAAATTACGCAGTTAGAATTATTCAAAGTTCCCCCACGCTGGCTCTTTCTCAAAATCTCGACTGATAACGGCATCTCTGGTTGGGGCGAACCCATCGTCGAAGGCAAAGCCGATACTGTCAAAAGCGCCGTGACGGAGATGGCTGACTATCTGCTTGGCAAAGATCCCTCGCATATCGAAGACATCTGGCAGGTACTCTATCGAGGTGGCTTCTATCGTGGTGGACCGATCCTGACCAGCGCGCTATCGGGCATTGATCAGGCCTTATGGGATATCAAGGGAAAGCATCTGGGCGTGCCCATCTATGATCTGATGGGCGGTCCCGTGCGCGATAAAATCCGCGTCTACTCCTGGATTGGCGGCGATCGCGCGATTACAGCAGCTGAGCACGCACAACAACGTGTCGCCGCCGGCTATACGGCTCTCAAGATGAATGCAACCGATACGATGGAATGGATCGATTCAGCGCAAAAAATCGAGGAGATCGTGGAGCGCGTCGCGACGGTACGAGCAACGATTGGTAGCGGGATCGGTCTGGGCATCGATTTTCATGGACGTGTGCATCGTAGTATGGCGAAGATCCTCTTCAAAGAATTGGAACCCTATAAGCCACTCTTCATAGAAGAGCCCGTCCTATCTGAGAATAACGACGTTTTGATTGAGCTGGCTCGTCACACCAGTATTCCCATCGCCACCGGAGAACGCATGTACACGCGCTGGGATTTTAAATCGCTCCTGGCAAGTGGAGCAGTGGATATTATCCAGCCCGACCTCAGCCACACTGGTGGCATCTGGGAGGCCCGCAAGATAGCCGCAATGGCGGAGGCGTATGACGTCGCCGTCGCCCCTCATTGTCCTCTGGGGCCGATTGCGCTGGCGTCCTCACTCCAATTAGATTTCTGCACCCCCAACGCCTTCATTCAAGAACAATCCCTCGAAATCCATTACAATCAGGGAACTGATCTGCTAGACTATCTGGTAGATCCCGGGATTTTTCAGTACGAAAACGGTTTTGTACACAGGCCGACGCAGCCAGGCCTGGGGATCGAGATTAATGAAGAAAAGGTACGTACAGCGGCACAAATAGGCCATCAATGGCATAATCCTATCTGGCGTAACCAGGATGGGTCCCTGGCAGAGTGGTAAAAGTAACGGTACCTTTCAGATTAGCAAAATATCAAGTACAATATGGAAATTAATGTCTTCATTTTTATTATCTATTGAAAATATGTGCAGAAAAAAGTAGACACTTCTGCTCCAGTAAAAAACGCTTGCGACGTTGCGAGGATGCTTTAAGAATTTTTCTATTCTATCACAACTATCTTAATGGATCAGAGTATTCGCCTCAGGGGGTAAGTACACGTAGGGTAACATCGAGAGGAAAGATATTTCCATTCTCATTGTATTCTAACTTTTATGCGTCACTTATCATACCCGACGACCGTTACATTAAGATATAGCAGTAACATTTGCATCTTAGCTATCGCATGCGGAAAAGGAGTTCGTCATGCCACGAGAAGTCATTCCGCCAGCGGCTCAAGGGCCACGGAACACAACAATCTTAATAGTAGAAGATGATGCAGACATCGCGCAATTTCTGCAACAATTAATTGAAGAGGAAACTCCATATCACACCACGGTGATCGATAATGGTCAGACCGCGTTGGAGCAGACCTCTTACGTGCATCCCTGCCTCATGTTGCTCGACTATCGGCTGCCCAAGCTCAACGGTCTGGAGCTCTACGATCGCCTGCAAAAGGCAGAAGAGACACGAGGCATTCCAACGATCATGATGAGCGCGACGTTACCAGTCAAAGAACTAGAGTTACGAGGCATTCATCAGATTCGTAAGCCGATGGATATTGGAAGTGTTATTCGTATGATTACACATGCCCTGGCGACATTCGAGGAGAAACGCCTACAAGAACAGTACAATTATCCCTAAAGTGTAACACGTTACCACCCCATATGCAGAGTTTGATACAATAAGATTATTCCCACGGCCGTTTCGCTGGCCGACAGCAATGAAGATCAGGAGGATACTTATCGTGGCAAACAAAGAACAGAAGAAAACGCAAAAAGCGGCCCCTAAATCGAATAAACAGAAGAAAGAGGCACAGCGAGAGAAAAAGGCATCCAAAGGCGGAGCCTCCCTCTCTTTAAAGAAAGATTAGCACCCGGCATTCGACTTATCCTAATGAAAGAGTAAAAGCGTTGGCCGGATAGATCCAACTGATGATCTATCCGGCCAACGCTCTTATTACTTCACACCAATTTGTACTATTTAAATCTATGGAAGATCTGTAAAGCTTATTTAGGGTGTGCTTCGTTATGCATTATAAGAGGCAAATAACCATATCTATAGAAGAAGTTTTCAATTTTATACTTGACACTCTTGTTACAATGCGAATGGAATGCTTTTATTTTATCAGGTACCGATCGCCCAAAAGCGAGGCCTGCCCTATATCTTCAACCAGATAATCAGTACAGTTACGCCCATCATTGCAGTTGCCATCACACGTGCTGAGAAGAGGGGGCGCCAGGTCTGAAGAAAGCTGACCAGCCTCTAGGAAAAAGCAGAGAACCAGGATGGAAGTGCTATGTCTAACCAGTATTCTTTCGACGCGAATATGATTGAGGATGCTCCACATCATGTCGATATCGTTGTTGTCGGAGTCGGCGGGGGCGGCATGAATGCCATCAACCGGATGATTGCGGCCAATGTACGTGGTGTGCGCTTTGTGGCGATGAATACTGATGCCCAGGTGCTCGCGCTCTGTGAAGCGCCGGATCGTATTTGTCTGGGGCAAAACCATACCAAGGGCTTAGGAGCGGGTGGCAATGCGGCCGTAGGCATGCGTGCTGCTACCGAGAGTAGTGCCGAGATCATGGCAGCCCTGGGCGATGCCGATCTCGTCTTTATCGCGGCCGGTATGGGTGGTGGTACCGGAACCGGAGCCGCCCCGGTCGTCGCATCCATTGCGAAAAAGTTAGGTGCATTGACAGTCGGCATCGTAACCCTGCCCTTCACATTTGAAGGCTCGCGGAGGAGAAAGATTGCCGATCAGGGTCTGGCCGAACTGAGTGCGGAGATTGATGCGCTGATCACGGTTCCCAACGATCGCCTGCTCAAGACGATGGCCCGCGATCGCAACCTATCAGACGCATTTAAAGTAGCCGACGATGTACTACGTCAGGGTGTGCAGGGCATTGCGGAAGTCATCAACGTCCCGGGCATGATCAATGTCGACTTCGCAGACGTCCGTAGCGTCTTATTAGAGGCCGGCACCGCACTGATGAGTATTGGACAGGGTAAAGGCCCCAATCGCGCCCAGTTAGCCGCTGAGGAGGCCATCGCAGGTGGTTTCTTGAATGTCACTATTCGTGGTGCCAAGCGTGTCTTATTTAATATCAGTGGCGACGAAGATATGACATTATTTGAAGTAACCGAGGTAGCGGAGCGGATCGGGGCCGCGATCGACGACACAGCTGATATTATCTTTGGAGCGGTAATTGATCCCGCGCTCCACGATACAATCCGAGTGACACTGATTGCTGCCGGTATGGAGGAGCTACATAAATCTCGGATGGATGCAGTACGTTCACAGCAGATCTTGTCCACACGTCAGACACAACCTCATCCATCTGTACCCATACGCTCGGCCACAGCGCCAAACCAATTCTCAGACAGGCCGGGAGGTCTGAGACAGCCGTCCGCACTTCCAGACATGCCACAGATGCCACGTACATCGCCAGCGCTACGATCAGCGCCGGTAGGCCAGCCGATCACGCCACCACCAACGCAGATGCCGCCATCCTTACAGCCTGGTGATCCCAACCAGCCGCAAAATGGACGACCGCAACGCAGCTTGGACGACTTACGTGGCATCAGGGGTATAGGACGCCGTCAAGATCCTCCACGCCGCTATCATCCCACGGCTGGACAGGATGGTCCGATCGATCCGCCACCCTTTGTGAAACGCTACGATGAATAAAAAAACCTTACTACTCTATCAAAGGTCATCACGCCGATGCGGTATCGGTGATGTGTGTCCCAAAACAGCTCTGGAAGGCGATGGAGTGAGAGGCTCACCGACGTAGCGGCGCGGCTCCGCCGTGCTGTCTGTGACTCGTACGACCACGCTCCCCATAGGGTTCCATTGCGTGATCTTTCCACCGTGGATCGTCTCGTCTGCGTTGCTTTCAGATGCGCATGGGACGTTTTCGTGCGTCGAGTGACAGCACGGCGGAGCCGCGCCGCTACGTCGGTGAGCATTTCAGCCCATGAGGATGCGTTTCCCCAATGCTACATCGGTACGATGACCGTTGACAGAGCACGATGAACATTGATAGAGTCTTATTGCTGTTTACTCAGGATTATCGGTCCCTGCGCGACCACGCTCGCCACCCTTTTTACCAATTCGTGAATAGAACTCGGAGCCTTGCTGACGCTTGGTTGACTCGCCACCCTTCTTTCCAATCTCGGCATAGAATTGTGGGCCACGCTTCTCTTTCACCGTGTCACCACCCTTCTTGCCAATCTTTGAATAGAACTCAGGACCGTATTTCTCACGTACAGCTTGACCACCATGCTTGGCCTTTTGTGATCCCGGCTCGGGACCACGCTTATTATTTGCCATAGAAAGTCCCGCCTCTCTTAAACTTCAAATCCACGTTTACCCAACATTTTAGCGGTGAGACATCCTACCTACAGAACATCTCGCTGCTTCCCTACTGCGACTGATGTTCACGCGCCTGCGCCACACGATTGGCAACCAGCGCCGCTGTGATACCTGCGCCAACACCATTATCGATATTGACAACAGACAGACCTGGCGCACACGTTTGCAACATCGAAAGCAATGCGGCAACCCCGTTACCGCCTAATCCATAGCCAATCGACGTTGGAAGCCCAATCACCGATACTGGCACCAACCCTGCAACAACTGAAGGCAAAGCGCCATCCATCCCTGCGGCCACAATAATCACATCCACATCCTGAGAGAGCAGCTCACGCAGCGGCCCCAGCAAGCGATGCAATCCGGCCACACCAACATCATAGATAGTTGTGACACGGCAGCCCATCTCTTCAGCGATGAGACCCGCTTCCTGCGCCACAGGAATATCTGATGTGCCGGCACTAATAACTCCGACGTGCCCACCCGTACTTTTACGATGATAGTCAGGATGATAAATGGTCATGGCGCGAGCAGCCTCAAACGTGCGAACCGCGTACGCCTGAAACTCTTGTTGAAGAGGTGCCAGTGACTCAGGACGCAGCCGACTAATGATAGCGCGTCCAGTCCCCTGCAAGAGACCATGAGCCATCGAGATAATCTGCGATGTTTCCTTCGTCGCCCCAAGAATGATCTCAGGAGCCCCTTTTCGTAACTCACGTCCGCTATCAGGACGGGTCTGGATGTCAGCAGAGAGATCGGTATGTTCAGATAGCGGTAATTCCTGCGCTTTTTCACCAGCATCGATAGAACTGGTCGACGTATATCCTTGCTCAGTTTGTCCCGTCTGAAACGTATTGTGCCCGAATGGTTTATCCCCGAGCAATTGATTTAAGAGTTCGAATTGTCTATCAATTTCGTGATCCACAAAGGTACCACCCTAGTCAGTAATTACATAACGATTGATCATCTGCATCCTACAACCAGTCACAGTGTAGCACAGTCTAACTTATTCAGCAAGCCAAAGGTAGTACTTTCTTACTCATAAGTAGTGATTACTTATTTTTCACTCAATAGAAGTAAACAATAACTTGCTATGCAAAGTAGTCTAGTGCAAACTTATCATACATGATGAATCAGCGCAGGTGAAACTCCACCGGTATAAAAAATGCTATTATCTATTATACGAAGAGGACGCATCACCATAATTGCTGAGCAGCATGCAAGATAGCAGCAGCGTGTTATACTATAAGTAGTTTCAGGATCACATGTAACAACGTTATGTATTGGAACAATAATTATCTATGACGTTCCTACAAACAGGCACGCCAGAAAAGCATTGAAAGCCTCATGAAAAACATTCGGACGTTTTTAGCGAGCCTCTTCCTTCTGTTACTATGCATGGCGTCAAGCGCCTGCGGCCCCACGGCCAACCAGTGGCAGGCGACCAGAAACGTCTCCGTCAACAAAGCCTTCCAGAAAAGTATCCCCAGGCTCCCCCCCATCCCTCACTATCTCTGTGGAGCCTGGTCATCCAATAACGCGCCCAACCCATATAGCAGCCTCAATATCTATGCCAGACTCACCCAACACACAGATCAGGGGATCACTCCCGTCAAAGCCGCTCCTGCACAAGCCACAATCCACTACGCCTACGGCGATAAGAAACTCGATCAGGTCCCCGTCAGCGACAGCGGCGGATACGTGACCTTTTATCTTCGGCTACAAGGACAACAGCCGCGCTTTGTGGCAGCCACTATCGATATCGCCTTCAAGATCGCAGGAAAGCAAGTACCGTGCTCGCATGCCTTCTTCACGCCCCAATAATTGGAGCTGCCTTATACAGAAGCCACCACATCGCCTCGGGACGCCGGAGCAATCTGGCATGTTGGACAAAAGTGCGCACTCCTCTGTCCGATGGTCATACGCTCAATCAGCGTTCCACAACGAGTGCACGGCTTCCCTTCTTGATGATATACACGTACATGATTAAAATTCTCGCCGGCCTCACCCCAAAGATCCCGATAGTCGTTAAACGATGTTCCTCCATGTTCAATTCCCAGTGTTAACACGGCAATGATGCCTTCATGCAGCAGTTTGATTTCTGAAGCAGTCAGGCTGTCCGCACGGCGTAATGGATGTATCTGCGCGACGAATAATGCTTCATCGGCATAAATATTTCCGACGCCCGCAACCACAGTCTGATCGAGCAATACCTGCTTAATGGCAGTTCTACGCCCAGCTAGCGTGGTCGCAAAGCCTGCCAGAGAAAAGTCAGACTCTAAAGGCTCTGGACCCAGTCCTTTCAAAGCATCCTGCTCACGCTCGCGCGCCCACAGGCCCACCTTGCCAAACTTACGGGGATCAGTAAAGAGTAAGCAGCGACCATCCTCGAAAGCGAAAGCCACTCGACAGTATCTTAACTCGTGACTATAAGATAGTCCAGCCTCTTGCTGGATGGAAAAGATCGGACCCTTGGTGTTCCAGGCCATCAGATCGCTCTCGCGCAGAGCCGTATCAATCGTGTAACCGGCAGGCAACAATAAAAAATTGCCGGTCATACGGCGATGAATCGAGAGGAACAGGTTCCCACTCAGATCAATTAAGAGATACTTGCCACGTCGCCGCACACCTTCAATCTGGCGTCCCGCGATCTCGGCCAGAAAGTCTGGCACAGTTGGATGGTTAATAGTGCGATCCCAGAAGACATACGCTTCTTGAATCGTGGCTCCGACAACTGAGGCTCGCAGTTGACGTGCCGTATATTCAACTTCTGGTAATTCAGGCATGACTATCCTTACATTTCCTTTTATCAAAATTGGCATAAAAACCCTGCGTTTATGCATAGGGTACTTCACCTGGATGAGAAGCGAGCTACATACGTTCTACTTTTTGCGCTTCTGTGGCTATTATAGAGCTATCAGGAACGATCTCCCAGGCGGTATAGCCCACTTCGGTATCCTCAATCAGCGCCTGAGCGGGCAAGCGGGCAGCCTTGCGGGATGCAACCACATCGCCGGCAGCGCCCGAGAAATTACCGGCGAAGGCCAGCAACAGATAGGCGGCAGCACCTGGATAGATGACGGTCACGATGACCCCTACCAATGTGATAACGATCAGAGGGGCCAATCCAACGGCGAGATAGTAGTTACGCGCAAAGAGTTGTTGCCGAGCTCCACAGTATAGTGCCAGCGGAAGTTTCGCTCCAAAATGAGGTTTTCCGCCCCAAAAAGCAAAGACGATCCCATGGATGATTTCGTGTACTCCTAAAATGAGGATGTAGCCTATGATGTTGAGGATCAGGAAGATGAAGATCCCTCCCAGGGAGAGTGGTGCCAGCCAGCGTTGATAGTGTCCAAAGTAAGCCAACAGGTCCAGGGCGATGAAGAAGATGCCACTGATGATGAGCATAATCAAACTCAATAAGGCCAGCGGACGTAGCTGCTCAGCATCAAGCAGTGCCACCTCCTCGATTTTTCGGGAGTGCCCTGCATCGATCTGCGCCTGCTTTGCGCGTCGCTCCTCGGGATGATATCGATCAATTAGCTGCAATGACATACAAAGATTCCTCTCGCTCCTCCATATCATATCACAAGCCGACGTAGCGTCGTAATCCGCTTGCATGGTATTACATCGAGTTGGCTTCGGGCTGTAAGTTGAGCAAGGATTCTTCGATCTGCAACCATTCTTGCTGCTCGGCATCGGTACTTGCCAGACGCTGCTCCATCACCGCCGATTTTTGCATACGCTTGAGGACGCGCTGTCGAAAGCCATCAAAAAAGTCCTGCTGGCGATCTGGTGGCGGCATGATATGCAGGGCAATCATCTCGGGATCATAGAATTCATCCGGATTAAATGCCAGCGACACCAGATTGGTGTAGCCACGGACGAGCGAGAGACGCGCCTCGGGCGCAAAATAATCCTGTTGCGTACTCGATAGCAACAGACATCCCGCCACGCGGCACGCGTACATAATGGGACAAGCCACCGCACTGACTTCGTGCTCTACCTGATAAGCGGGGAGGAAGGTCTTATTAGATTTCAGATCGCCGATATGTTCCAAACGACATGAGACGGTCACGTGTCCGGCCAGCGACTCAGCCCCCAGGAGCAGAGCCTTTTCTTCGAGATCGCCACCCCAGGGAGGTGTCCCCAGTCCCACGCCCTCGCGCAGGCTACG
The DNA here is from genome assembly GCF_057551105.1 of Dictyobacter sp. Z7_2. Lineage (NCBI taxonomy): Bacteria > Bacillati > Chloroflexota > Ktedonobacteria > Ktedonobacterales > Dictyobacteraceae > Dictyobacter > Dictyobacter sp. Z7_2. The sequence goes on along the minus strand of NZ_BAAJPE010000002.1, from coordinate 3,429,337 downwards.
AATCTTGCCATCACGCGGAGGCATGCAGCGGACAACCGTAATGGCCAGGCCGACACGTTCAGGATCAAGTTGACGCAATGCTTGCTGCAAGACGAGGCGCGTGATAGACCAGAAGCGCAATAAGTCGGGAATACTTGCTCGTGCATCCAGGACTTCCATGATAAATTTGTAAGGGATTTCCTGTTCAACTGTATCAATCTCAATATCGGAGACATCCGATGAGTCCTTTTCGAGCAAAGCTTGCAGTTGAAGCCGCTGCGGCTTCGGGATGGCACGCAAGAGTTGACGCATATTATGCGGTCGTGGAGACGACTCGCCACTCACCCAACGGCTCAAGGTGACCGAGTGAACGCTGATTTCCGATGCAATACGGTCACGTTCAGATGGGTTGCTGATGATATTACCAAGAAATTCACGCCACTCCATGGCACCCCTCCGTGCTTCTCTATTATAGTAGGAAAACAATCAAAGTAGCAGTATTGCCGGTTCCCCATCATAGCAGAGTAGCTTAAAAAAGTCAAAAGATCGGCAGGAATGGCAATAAGTAGCGATACTCGCATAGCTAGAATTACAGGATACAGCAGTGCTAGTACGCTTTCAGTCCCTCCCCTTTCCATGATATGATGTTCTAGCTAGAAAACAAAATACGAAGGATACGAAATGATAGATATTTGTATTTTAGGCACGGGAGGTATGATGCCCTTGCCAGGACGCTGGCTCTCCTGCGCGCTGGTACGGGTGGGGGCGACGCTCACCCTGTTTGATTGTGGTGAAGGAACACAGATACCCTGGAAAACAGCAGGCTGGGGTTTTCGCCAACTGGGAGCTATCTGCTTATCGCACATGCATGCAGATCATATAGCGGGCTTACCAGGCATCCTCTTCATGGTCGCCCATGCTGGACGTACGGAGCCACTGCATATCTACGGACCAGTGGGAACGACCTATATCATTGATGGCTTACGTCGACTGGCTCCCGAATTGCCTTATCCAGTACTGATTCATGAGCTCAAAGGCAACGAACAGTTTGAACTGCCGGGAGAATTAAAGGCAACCTGTGTTCAGGCCGATCATGGTATTCCCTGTCTGGCCTATCGAGCCGAACTTGAGAGACGTCCAGCGTTTCTAGCGGAGCAGGCACAGGCTCTGGGATTACCAGTCCAGCTCTGGTCGAGGCTCCAGCATGGGGAGACGGTAGAGCATCATGGTCAAAGGATTGTCCCCCAACAGGTTATGGGAGCGCCACGTCGTGGCATCTCATTTGCTTATATCACTGATACACGTCCGACCCAACCACTCGTCGAGATGGCACGGGACGTTGATCTGCTGCTGTGTGAGAGCATGTATGATACTGCTGACGATCTCCCTCTGGCGCACGCTAATAAGCATATGACCTCGGAAGAGACAGCCGGCATTGCTCGTGACGCACAGGCACATGAATTAGTATTGATCCATTTCAGCCCCAAAGTCCACGACACACGGCAGGCAGAAAAAACAGCTCGTAATGTCTTTGGTAACACGCGAGCTGCACGAGATGGGATGATTGTCACACTGGATTTTACTAGCTAGCTTCGGACAACTGCTGCCCATCACCATCCGAGGAAGTAATTGTACGTTCAGGCTCAGCCTGCTCAGCAACAGAGGGGAGCTGTTTCAGGTACAGATCAAAGAAAGCTATCACTTTATGGATATAATCCGCACGATCAGCGAAGTAGGCACCACAATGATCAACCTCCTGAAGTAGCCAGAGCTCCTTCGGTTCGCCCGCAGCTTGATAGAGCAGGGGAGCATCATGAGGATCAACGATCGAGTCTTTCATGCCATGAATAATCATGACTGGTCGTGGAGCAATCCGTCCAATATCGCGTAAGGGCTCAACTTGATTAAAATGATAACCGGCACGCAGCCAGAGAATAAGGTCCGTGACCCAATCAAAGATAAAAAATGGTAAATGCAGCGTTCGACGTACGGCATACTCAACCACACGACGATGCGTGGCAAAAGCACTATCAGCCACCAGAGCCTCAATCGCTGGTGTACGTGCCGTTCCCATGATAGAGACTGCTGCACCCATCGAATATCCGACGGCCCCTAAGCGGGCCTGAGGATCACGTTGCTGCGCATAGGTCACAGCGCCAAGGAAATCATTAATCTCGTGATATCCCAGCGTCACCGGCATCCCAACGACAGTACCATGTCCATAGTACTCAAAAACCAGAACATTGTGACCAGCCTTCCAGAGCAAGGCACACAATCCCAGGACGTCAGTCTTGCTGCTCCGATAGCCAGGGGACATAATAATCGTCGTCTTCGCATCGGGATACGGGACATACCAACCATTCACTTGATGGTCATCATGTAAGGAGGGGAACGTCACATCCTCAGCGGGCAAGCCCAACTCAAATGGACTAAAGGTATACAAGGCAAAGGTAGCCAAACGCTTTGGGCGGATAATATTATCCACGATATAAATACCAACACCGATAACCGCGGCCAGCACGCCTGCACTACTCCCTAATCCCCCCCACAAAAAGCTCTTCAGTGAAGGGCGGGGATGTCGCACGTCCGATAACTTGAACATAGGAATCCACAACCTTTCTAGCACCTAATTTTTTCGTCACACTTGTTATAACAGTATAAGACGCGATTCTATGCCCATAAAGACACGATTATTTTCGCAAATAAGACATATTCCAGCTAATTCCATACATTTAATCCTGGTAATTCCACCTATTTTTCCTATTTATCTGTCTCTCGGCTTCCAAAGAGATGTTTCTCAGCAAGAGAACGTATAGTATGGTAGAGGAATAGAATAATGCACAACACTATTCTTATTTCAAGATCAGCACAGCAGAATTACCAGTTCGCTACTGCACAAAAAAATCGGCAGTGATGCCATAGAAGATGATAGAGAATGAAACACAAACAGCTTCCTTTCTTTAAGAACGATCAGCAGAGACAAATGGTGCCATTCGTCAAGCCCATGCTAGCTTTCTGCATTTCAATACTGAGTGGTATTTTTCTTTTCCAACACACTATCTACGATAACCTGACCTCCCAGATTATCAATACCGGATTTGATCCTCTGCGCTCACAGTTGATAGCTGCGCTACTGATTACCGTAGCAGCCGCTCTGATTGGCACACTGGTGAGCACCAACAAATCCGCAGCTATAGTTGGTGCAGGCATCATATTCATCATCACGTACCTCCTTCCCTTCATTGAGAGCGAAATACCACCCACAACGGACCCCGGAGGCAATCTCGAGTTCCTCAACACTGGCGCATTAATACACACCGGTTTCGTCATCATCGCGTTAGCGCTCCTCAGCGCCTTCATAGGGGCGGCGATCGGCTTGAGCCTCTACGAAGTACTCATCAAGCCACCCACTCAATTACTACAAACAGCCATAGACTATCTCAAAAGTAAAAGAGATATTGCCGACCAACCCACCCTCATCATGTGGGCACGCAGCCAGAAGCACAACTGGCATCCTGAGCGTTGGGCAGCCATAATCCTGATGATCGCACTATTTGTGCTCGCCAGCCAGTCAACAGACCTCTTTTTCATCTCGCCCGACGTAGGATTACATAATGCCCCCAGATTGGTCAGCATCAACTCACAAATCCCGACCATTGGAACCGTCAAGACATTGCAGATGCACAGCACCATCATGGGAAATCGCTCACGCTCATTTGAGATCTACTTTCCCCCATCCTACTTTACCAGAACGAATGCAAACAGACGCTATCCAACGCTTTACTTACTCCACGGCTCGCCCGGCACCATTACAGATTGGGTCAAAGCAGGCAATGCTGCTAACTCGGCCAACGCATTAATCGATACAAAAAAAATCAAGGAGCTCATCCTGGTTATGCCTGACGGCAATGGAGCGCCAGGAGCCACCAGCGAATGGGGAAATAGTGGGGATCACAAACAGCTCCTCGAAGACTACGTCGCTGATGAACTCGTCCAATACATCGATCGACACTTTCGCACCATCCCAGACGCAGCACATCGCGCCATCGGAGGACTATCTATGGGAGGCTTCGGCGCCATGAATATAGCCGTCCACCATCCCAACATCTTCAACTGGGTCATCTCGTTGGGAGGCTACTACAAAGCCGTCGGAGCAATCTGGGGCTCAAACATCGCATACATCCACTACAACAGCGCCTTCCTGCAGATAGGCTTACAGCCTCAAGCCCGCCAGCTCCACATCTTTCTGGGCGATGCCTACGAAGATAAGCCCTACTATACGGATACAGTGCAATATGCGCAGCAGCTCCGCCATCTGGGAATTAAATATACTTTCGCCCAGGAACATGGACACCATTCATGGAAGGTCTGGGGCACTCAACTCTACCAGTCGCTCGGCTGGTTACAGTGGGGTCCAATTCATACCGCTCCTAAATTAGTCACATCTCACGCACTGCAGCACAGCATCGCTACACCGATAGAAGGGAATCACAATAGTTACCAACTTCCAGATTGAGAACGAGGATAGGAGTAAAGAATACAAATAGAGATCCGCCAGTAATGTGAATAGAGATAAGAAGAGGTATAATTTATCATGAGAAAATCGTTGCATTCATTAACCTGTGCTCGACGGAGTCATGATGGAAAATTATACCTCCTCTTTTGCAACTGTTAACCAAACACAAATTTACTATGAATTAGCGGGTCAGGGCCATCCTCTTGTGTTATTGCATGGATTTAATCCTTTCGATCATCAATTTTGGGATTGGCAATTTAGCACGTTTGCTCAATCATATCGAGTCTTACGCTTTGACCATCGCGGATATGGAAGGTCTCCCGCTTCAACCAAACCATATTCCCGAGAACAGGATCTTTTCCAATTGTTGCATCAGTTGGAAATATCTTCTGCCTATGTATTAGATATGGGAGGTTCAGGCGCCTTCTATTTTGTTCACGCCTATCCACAATTAGTTGATGCGCTCATTTTTGCCTCTCCACAATTTAAGGTATATACTTCATTATTGAAAACTCTTGTCGCACTTCCCTTTGCTATGAAAGAATGGTATCCAGCTTATAAAGCCTTAAAGCAGGGAAATGAACAAAAAGCATGTGAGTTGTTTTTAGCATTAGAAGATATGACACCTACGACTGTACCAACAGAAACCTATCAATGGACTATGAATCTTTTACAGAAAAGCATCCATTTAATACTTGACGCACCCAAAATTGCATCTAGTGATCCCGAAGTGCACAAAATATTAAGATCACTTTTTAAAGAAATACAGGTTCCCGTATTAATTATGGAGGGGGAATTCGCATCCCCAAGGGTTCGTTCGGCAGCCAAAGTTTTAGAACAGGATGTGAGACAATCTCAAAAAGTAAACATCCCAAATAGTCATCTTTTACTTAATATCGAGAATCCACAGGCGTTTAATCAGGCAGTTTTGGCATTTTTAGCACAGATGCTTTGAAATATGGAAATGCAAGAAGTTGCAATGTTACTAAAGATTGCATTAAATCTTTCTCCTCTTCAAATAGAAATGAGCCATTTTAGTATTTTCTATAAAAGAATGACATGCCAATAGAAACTATTCCAAGCATAAAAGTAGCTCCAGCAAATACACCTAGTAGCTTGTTATCGAGCATACCTAATGTATAAAGCGACATTACGGCAGCAGAAAAGGCGAGAAAAATAATACCTAGTAGGAGTGTTATCATATAAATCAATCGATGATTTTGTTGAAATTGGTTCATCAATAATCCTTTTTCTTTTCCTTTATTCTCTTATCAAGTATTTTTATTAAAAGAAATAATCCACCTACAAAAACCACAATGAATAAAACAGCAATAAATATTGTGGTAACGATTTCATTATTATCCATGACAAAACCTTAATTCACTCATTTTATCAACTTTCAGCGATGGTTGAATGATCTATTCGATCAGAAGCTAATTTTTTGACCTCGTTGACTTTTTTGATACTATAACGAGCATCCATATAGTGAAACAGAGGGTAAAAAAGACTTACGACACTATAAGAATTTATATGTGTAAACAAACTCACAAAAAATAAAATGCCGGCGAGTATTAAATTAATAAAAAGAAGACTAATTTGCTTCTTTGAATATCTCTTCATGTTATTTTCCTCCTATTATAGTAAACACGGGCAATAATAGATAAAATTGATTTATATCGTTAATAATGAACATTATCCTATAATTTATATAGAATAATGTTCATGAGAGGCATTTTCTGCTCCATTTCATAAATTATAAACAGGAGAAACCAAGAATGTCAACGAAGTTTGCTTTTTGATGTCTTGACATTGTGACTAAAATGAATTACAATTCACTTATGAATAATAATTCAAATGCGGATAGTAGCAGCCGCCAACATCGTGGGGCCAAGAAGCGAGCAAAGACGCGTGCCGATCTGTTAGCAGCGGCCCGCAAAGTCTTTGCGCAGCGCGGTTATCATGAGGCCAGTATCCTGGATATCACTGGAGAAGCCGATGTTGGGGTTGGGACATTCTATCTCCATTTCAAAGATAAGGATGAAGCGTTCAATACCCTCATTGATGAGGTATTCCACATCCTCCAAGAGCAAGTCATCGCCGAAGTGCGCTCCCATAAAACAATCACCATACCAATCATAGTCCGCTCTATCTTCCGCCACGCCTACGAGCAGCGCGACCTCTTCAGCATTGCGCTGGCCAGTGGGGCACAGGTGACGCGCACGATTCGCGTGGAGGACAGTATCGCGCAGGGATTAACCGAAGTTCTGGAAAAGGCCGACAAGCAAGGGATGATTTCTAACTATAATGTCCCGCTGTTGGCACATCTGGTAACAGGGGTAATTGCCCAGGGTATTATCTGGTGGTTTGATCAAGATGAGCCAACTCCAGATGAAATGGCTGATCAAGTTATTGCCCTGTTAAGTCATGGGCTACCCGCATCACTGATGCAAGATGATAGAGCAACGGAGGTTTTTCTCGAATGACTACACATATACAACCTGACTCAGAGATCCCACAACCAAAAGAAAAATTGCTGCTGGGCAATCTGCTTGAGCTCAAAGCGGGACATCATGTTCAGGATCTGATGAATTTAACGCGGGAATACGGTCCCATCTATCGACTCAGCCTGCCCGGGCACTCGATGACCGTCGTCTCCGGCTACGAGCTGGTCAAAGAACTTTCGGACGAAACACGCTTTGACAAAAAAGTCTGGACCCCTTTGAATAACGTCCGCCCCTTTGGGGGAGACGGTCTATTCACCTCGTGGACACATGAGCCCAACTGGCATAAGGCCCACAATATCCTGCTTCCCAACTTCAGCATGCGTGCCATGCAGGGCTATCTGCCGATGATGGTTGATATCGCCGAACAATTGGTCGGAAAATGGAACCGCTTGAATTCCGATGATGAGGTCGATGTCCCTGGCGATATGACACGCCTGACACTGGATACCATCGGTCTCTGTGGCTTCGACTATCGCTTCAATTCCTTTTATCGCGAAGACATGCATCCCTTCATCAACAGTATGGTGCGTGCGCTCCACGAAGCGATGGAGCGTGGTACCCGCCTCCCCATCGAGGATAAACTGCTGATCCACAAGAATCGTCAGTTCAATCATGACGTTGAGTTCATGAACTCCGTCGTCGACCGCATCATTAAGGAACGACGAGAAGCAGGCGAAGACCTGTCAGACAAAAAAGATCTTTTGAGCTATATGCTTACTGGCATAGACAAGCAGTCAGGCGAACAGCTGGATGACATTAATATTCGCTATCAGATCATCACCTTCTTGATCGCTGGCCACGAGACGACCAGTGGCTTGCTCTCCTTTGTGATTTACCAACTCTTACATCATCCGGAAGTGCTCGCCAAAGCCTACGAGGAAGTGGATCGCGTCCTGGGCAATGATCTCAACGCGCAGCCGACCTTCAATCAGGTCAACCAATTGCGCTATATCACCCAGATCCTCTTTGAGACGCTGAGACTGTGGCCGACAGCGCCAGCCTTCTCCGTCTATCCACTCAAAGACGAAGAGATCATTGGCGGCAAATACAAGGTCACCAAAAATGAAGATATCGCCATCCTGATCCCGATGCTCCATCGAGACGCCTCCATCTGGGGAGACGATGCAGAAGAGTTTAAGCCGGAGCGCTTCTCTCCTGAGGAGGAGCAGCGTCGTCCAGCCGATGCCTTTAAACCATTCGGCAATGGACAACGTGCCTGTATCGGTCGTCAGTTTGCGCTCCAGGAGGCGGCCCTCGTCCTGGGCATGATCCTGCAACGCTACAAATTCATCGATCACAACCACTATCAATTCAAAATCAAAGAGACCCTGACGTTAAAGCCGGACAACTTCAAGATCAAGATCAAAAAACGTACCGATGCCGATCGGACGATCGTCGCGCGACCGCAGCAGAGTGTCCAGCAAGTCACCCTGAGCACTCCCAAAGTGACTCCCAAACCGGAGGTTCCACAACATGGTACGCCGCTGCTGGTGCTCTTCGGCTCAAACATGGGGACCGCTGAAGATCTGGCCAACCGTATTCTCGAGGATGGCAATGCCTACGGCTTTAAGACCACCATCGCCGATCTCGACGACTATAGCCATAAGCTTCCCCGCACAGGAGCAGTTGTGATCGTATCGGCCTCCTACAACGGAACGCCACCCGATAATGCCGAAAAGTTTTGCAGCTGGCTACGCTCCGGCGATCTCGCCACGACAAGCTTGAACGGAGTCAAATACAGCGTCTTCGGCTGCGGCAATCGAGATTGGTCGGCGACGTTCCAGGCGATCCCGCGCCTGATCGATACACAATTGGAGAAGTTCGGTGCACAGCGCATCTATCAGCGCGGCGAGGGCGATGCTCGCGAGGATTTCGATGGTCAATTCGAGTCCTGGTATCAAGCCTTCTGGCCCACACTACTCCAGGAGTTCTCCATCGACGCCAAATTGCCCGAGGCGGCCAATGTCGGATCAGCGTACGAAGTTGAGATCATCAACACCACGCATCCGCATCCCCAGGTAGAGAGCTTCGGAGCGCGTCCAGCCACCGTGCTCGTCAATCGAGAACTCTATCAAAAGGACGGAGCTCATCCCTCTGAGCGTTCGGCTCGCCATCTTGAGATAGAACTGCCCGCAGGCGTCAGCTATCGTACAGGCTTTCATCTCGGCATCATCCCTGGCAACAGCGAGGCGCAGGTGACGCGTGTCGCCCGACATTTCAACTTCACCAGAGATACCTATATCCAGGTGCGCAAAAGCGACAACCGCAAGACCAATATGCCGGTCGACACGCCAATCTCTGTCTATACGCTGCTCACCGAGTACGTAGAGCTTCAGGATGTCGCAACACGCAAGCAGATCAAAGCGCTGGCCGACTATACGCAATGTCCTCCTGACAAAAAGAAACTGTTAGCTCTATCGGGTGATGATGAGGCAAGTGTCGCCGCCTACAAAAAAGAGGTTCTGGCACCGCGCAAATCGATCATCGACCTGCTCGAAGACTTTCCGGCCTGTGAGCTGCCATTTCACGCCTATCTGGAACTGCTCTCGATGATCCGTCCGCGCTACTACTCAATCTCATCCTCGCCCTTACAGGAAGAGCAACAGTGTAGCATCACCGTTGCCGTCGTCGACGCTCCAGCGCGGTCGGGCCATGGACAGTATCAGGGCGTCTGCTCGAATTATCTGAGCCGACAACGCGAGGGAGAGCGCATCAACGCCTTCATCCAGGATACACGCTCATCCTTCATGCTGCCCGAAGATCCAACCGTACCACTCATCATGGTAGGACCCGGCACAGGCGTTGCACCGTTCAGAGGCTTCTTGCAGGAACGCGCAGTGCTCAAGGCTCAAGGACAAGAGATTGGCAAGTCACTCCTCTTCTTCGGTTGCCGTCATCCAGAACAAGACGTTCTCTACCAGGATGAGTTTACTGCCCTGGAGGAGCAAGGCGTCACAGAGCTGATCACCGCCTTCTCTCGCTACGAAGGACACGTGAAGATGTACGTCCAGGATCAGATCCTGAACAACAAGGAGCGCGTCTGGGACTTGATACAGCAGGGAGCTGCCATCTATGTCTGCGGCGACGCCTCCGACATGGCACCCGCTGTCCGTCAAGCCTTCGCCATCGTCTATCAGGAAAAGGCAGGAGTATCTGCTCAGGAAGCTGAACAATGGCTCACCAATCTCGCCAACGAGCAGCGCTACCTGGTCGACGTCTGGCCAGCATAGTCATCTTGCTAGCATGCTAAAGCAGAGCATCACAGTAAATATCATCCCGCTCGAACGTGTCATAATCAAGAGGACAAGTGTTGAGCGAAGCGAGAACACCGTACGCTGGCGTGCGATGTCCTACTCGACGTACGATCAGGCACCCCAGCGTAGTGCGCCGAGATCCAGCCGTCTCATACGAGTCACAGGGACATCGCACGCCAGCGTGTGACGCTACACGGTCTTCGTTGCGCTCGACCTCTTGCTGCGAAGAAATGAAGCGCACCCACGAGCACTCCCACCATAGGTATTCGTAGATATAGCGTTCGGCAGGGGATTTTTATGGATAATCATGAACAAAATACAGAGGTTGTAAAAACGCCTCGGCGGATAAAAATCTGGCAGATTGTTGCACTCATTTTACTGATCCTCATTATCGCAGGAGGAGGGATTCTGTATCAGAACAGAGTCCAGATTGCTTCCTTAACCACTTCTAAGAGCGTCGAGATTGCAGGCAACACGGCGCAGCTACAACTTCCTCCTGGCTTCCAGGCCAATGTCTTCTACTCTGGTCTGAGCTCCCCCCGCTTTATCACCTTCAGTCCAGATGGGACCCTCTTTGTAGCAGAGCGCGGAAGTAACGCGATTGTAGCACTCCCCGATGCTCAGCATAGTGGACGCGCCACACAAAGGATTGTTGTAGCAAGTGGGCTATCCGATCCGACCAGTCTCGTCTTCTACAAGGGAGCATTGTACGTGGGAGAGTCCTCAACCATCACACGTTTCACCATCGACGCTACCTACAAGGCTATCGATAAAAAGGTGCTTATCTCTAAACTGCCCGTCGGCGGACATGCCACACGCACCGTTCTGATTGGATCAGATGGCTATCTGTATGTCTCCACCGGTTCATCATGCAACGTCTGCGTCGAGACAGATCCCCATCGAGCAACCATCTGGCAATATCATCTGGACGGCAGCAATGGACACGTCTATGCCACAGGACTGCGTAACGCGGTCGGCATGGCAATCAATCCCTGGAATAATCAGATCTGGGTTACCAACAATGGTCGTGACCTGCTCGGAGATAATATCCCACCGGAAACCGTCTATGCTTTGCAGGATGGCGGTAATTATGGCTGGCCGCGTTGTCACGCTGGCGACATCATTGATCCCGACTTCGGCATGCCCGACTCCTGTAACGGCGTCATCAAGCCTCTCGTGAAAATGCAAGCGCACTCAGCGCCACTCGGGCTGGCCTTTTATAATACGACACAATTTCCGCAACAGTATCATGGTCTATTTGTCGCCTTCCATGGCTCCTGGAATCGTAGCGTCCCCACAGGCTACAAAGTGATCTTTGTCCCCCTGGATGCGCAAGGCCATGTGAACGGCGCAGCTCAGGACTTTATCACTGGCTGGCTACAAAAAAACAACAGCACCACCGGCCGACCAGTAGGTCTGGTGGTAGGCCCCGATGGTGCATTATATGTCAGTGATGACAGCGTTGGCACGATCTACAGGATCACCTACAAAGCGTCGTAGCCTTGCCATGCACTGAAGAGACAGATTTCACAATGTACGTAGAAACATTGCCTGAAGCCAGCCAGAGATACGCTACCCATAGAGCATCAAAGGGGGATTTTAATTATCAACGGGTGGCGTATCAGTAGTGTGTTCCACCAGATTTTTAGGAATGAAAGGAGTAAACAAATCATGCAGATGGAACTGGCGCGCCCCTACCAGATCCCAGGCACGTGCAATACCATAGAGATAGATGACCACAAGCACTATCACAAGACCATGCAGAGCATCAAGATCTCCCGGCGTTATGTCTAATCGTATGGCATAGAGCATCTCAAAACCGAACAAGACCAGGCTGCTAAGAATAAAAAAAATATTCTTCAGTTTCGTCAGCCAATTCCCAACATCATGGAGCAGACTCACACCCATAAGGATAGTACCGACAAGTCCGATCGCACTCATAGTAAGTGTAACATTCCCAATCGTTTCATGAGGTATAAGTGCCAACAACGATATAACGAGTGGATTGATTAAGGCACTATAAGCGCTGGCAGTCTGGACTTGTCGTATCACGGGAATATTTCCAGCGTGAGCAATCTCAGGCTTAATAGAGATGACAAGAAATATGAGGCCAAACAGCGTTGCCCCTACCCCAGCCATCACAGAAAAAAAGGTGGCAAAGTCTAATGGTACCATAGCATCATTGGCCCTTTCCTGGCGCATACAGAAATGGTTTTCGTTTTCGATAAAAGGCAACAAAAAAAGCATATCTCATAATGGATATGCTTTCAGTGGGATTGACGGAACCGACGAGATTTGAACTCGCGATCTTCCACGTGACAGGCGGACGTGTTGACCACTACACCACGGCTCCTTACCTTGCTTACTAATACTTTTCAGTACTGTCGGCGTGAACAGATAATAACAGAACAGCCAACTCCTGTCAACCCCTGAGTGCCACCGAATTTCAAAGCGTATGGAGGATGAGTGGCAAGCCCGAAACATACAAATTCACAAGTGATAACATTCATTCACCTTCATATTTCATGCTATATGCCACAAATACATTCATTTTTGACTGACGTTACGCCCACATATCATTTATACTAGCTAATGAACCTGATGAAAGTATCTATAGATACGTATTGATAACAAGGAAATATTCATCTATGTCAATGAAAATGACCAGGAAAAACGCGCTACAGACACCAATGAATCTGCGTGGCGCGACGATGCTACTGATAACATTACTCCTCTGGGCCTCTGCTTTCGCGGGCATTCGTTCGGCCTTGCAAAGTTATTCTCCTGGAGCACTAATCCTCTTCCGCTTCCTGATTGCCTCATTGGCGCTGATGATCTATGCCTTCATTACTAAACTCCGCTTGCCTGATCTGCGTGATGTGCCAGCGCTTTTGCTGTTGGGCTTCTTCGGCATCACCGTCTATCAGGCCGGTCTGACCTTTGGAGAACAAACAGTGCCAGCAGGAACGGCCAGCTTTTTAATCTCAGCCGTCCCCTGCTGCACCGCATTATTCGCCGTGCTTTTCTTGAAGGAGCGCCTGAATCGTTGGGGATGGACTGGGGTTTTGCTTAGTTTTCTTGGCGTAACCATCATCTCATTTGGCTCGGGCAGTGGATTTAGCTTCACACCCGATACGCTATTGATCCTGCTCGCCGCATTCTCCGAAAGTATCTACTTCATATTCCAGAAAAACTATCTGCGCAAATACAACAGCATTGAGCTAACCGCATATACAATCTGGGCGGGTACTCTCTTTATGCTCGTTTTCGCCCCTCAACTTATCCAGCAATTGCCAGCAGCCTCACTACCATCGACGCTATCCGTGGTCTACATGGGCCTATTCCCAGCCGCCATCGCCTACGTCACCTGGGCCTTTACGCTCTCACATATGCCTGCCTCGCGTGCAACCAGCTTCTTGAATTTCACGCCCATCCTCTCCATCCTCATCGCCTGGGTCTGGCTCCGCGAGATACCTTCAACGCTGGCATTCTGGGGAGGCATTCTCGTCATTGTTGGCGTACTACTCGTCAATAAACGCAGTAAATTATATAAAGAGAATCAGCAACCACTTACGGAGCTACCAATAAGCGATCAAGCTGAGGTAGTTTATACAAAAGATTGAACGGCTACGCGGGCCGATCTTTTCCCCAGGCTAGCTCAAGCATAATGGCATCGACATCTGCCAGAGTGCTATATCTGACACGGATACGCTCACACAACGTCGTCCACAACTGGCGCGTCGCTCTGATCGCCTGAGCCACCGCCAGCTCGTGATACGTTGGACCAGCTATATGAAATCTATCCGCTCCATGCTTCTTGTCTGGATGATCCTTGGCAAGTCCTTCATGACAGTAGGTGTATCCTCGCGGAGCCCCCGTCTTGGGGCAGCCACTGATGCCATAGCGAAGACTGAAATATCCGCTTTCCAGCTCGACAGGAAAATCGCTCACACGAAAAACATCATTGAACAAGGGAGCCAGCGTCTCGCTATCTCCGCGAGCGACACCAAGCTCAACCCAGTTCGTATGCGCATAGAAGTCCGCCAGAGCATGTGACGCTGCTCCGAAGGCTTGCAGAGCTCCTTTTCGATCCTTCAATCCTTGCCCTTGACAAGCACTCAGTTCGACTGCTCGATCCATATACGCCTTCAGACCATGCGCCCAACGATCACGGAGGATCTCACGCGTGGGCGCGTTATCGAAATGACGCTCAGGTGCAAGTTGATGAAGATCGCTCCATTTGTTGGCAGCGATCACCCAGCGCAGGGCTTGCGAACTCATCGTATTCCCATCCTCCAGTGCATCCCGGAGGATTTTCTCATGCACTTTCAAGTTCATCGCTAGCAGGTCCCATCTTTTAAAACGGATCTATGTCAGAGCTTAGCTCTCACGGGTCATGCCCCCGCGAAAATACTCTCTCAGGGAATTCAATACCTTAACAAATACAGTATCCCAATCCCAAACGGTTTTGCCCTGGCCCCTGACCGGATTATGCGGATCGTTGATAGCCTGAAACCTCCGTACCTCTGTATGATCAAAGTCACTCGGAGACAGAATCACAGGTATAATTTTTGTGCCTCGTGTTCTTGCCTGAGCTAAAAGTGTTGGTAGTTCATATTTTACAATAAAGTCAGAAGCCCAAAACGGAGCACTGATAAGTAAAATAGCCGCCTTAGCATCATGAAGCGCTCTTTCAATTTCTTCTTTCCAGATTTGCCCACTTTTAATTTTTGTATCAACCCATGCATCGATAAGCAAGTCACGTTCAATAGGCTTCAAACACATCATTAAACGTTCCATACAATCTGCATCAAAATGGCTATAGCTGATAAATACCTGAGGCCGCTTAGGAATTTTTCCAACTTCTTGCGCTAAATGAGAAAGATCTCTATGTCTTAAGTAAAAAGAAAGTTGTCGATCATCAATAATAAGTTTTTGTGATTCCTTTTCAAAAAAGAGATAGTTAATCGCTTCAGGATGCCTTCTATAAAAACTATCTATCCAGCATTCATGAATCAATCGATCTATTTCATAGGCCCGGCTAGGTTCTTGCTCTTTAAAGTGCGATAAAGAAAGGGAGCCGTCTTCTGCTGATGCAATTCGCTCTAAGAGATGCCAGCAAATTGTATCATCTTCATTGCCGTAGCTGATAAAAAACTTGATGGCCTTAGTAAAGCGATAATCCAGATAGACCATCGTCTGTTTTATCGCATTTCTCATTTGCAGAGGCACAAGTTTCGTCTGTTCCTGCGTTTGAGTCACATGTGCCAACGCACACAAATCATGGCAGAGGCGTTGGGCAAGATTGAGATTTCCATAAGCCATTTGAATTATTTTATCTTTATCTTCAAAAATAATATTGAGCGCTTCTTCTCCTTTTCTAATCAATTCATGGACAAGATCGTTATCAGCTCTTTTAAACCTGTAAAATTCCATATTGGCTGTAAATTGAGAGGGTATATCTAAGAGTGCTTGATTGATAAAAGGGGTACCTATAATGACAAGCTTCTTCTCTACATTTGTCTCATTCGTAAGATGAATTAAATAGTGCGTGAGGTTCTCACGCAGTTCAGCATCAAGGTTGTGAAAACTGTCGACCACAACCGTGCCAGTATGCCACTCTTGAAGCGTGATGATATCTTGAAGATCCTTCTGTATGGATGGATTGAGAAATTTTTGTATGTGCGGGGATAGGTTTTGTACGTCAACTACAGAATGATCAATAATTTGTTGCATAGTAATAGTTTTGCCAGTTCCAGAAGGACCTTCAACGATGACCGCTCGCACCGGTTGTGCCAGCGCTAATTTTAAAAGTATCGCATCCTCTGGCTCAACATAGGTTACTCGTGGTAGGCCTGATTTCACAAAAACCTGGTGAAGCGGATATATTACTTTATCTGGTTCGCTCATACAATGGCAATCCTATGTAGTCAAAAAGAAATTCAGCAGAAAAAGATCTTTGGCTCAAGCTTCCCTTAAGCGCTCAATGATGGTCTGCGATACCCTGGCAAACATGTTCTCCTGCTCGATAGGCTCCATACTTGTAATAGGGTAATCAGGAGAATTAATGGTTTGAAACATGCCCAAATTTGTATGCATAAAAAGAGATGGAGAGAGTATGATGGGAATGATGGTTGTACCGCTAGCCTGGGTACGATCCAACATTGCCGTGAGTTCACCATCCAGGATAGTATTCGAAGCTATAAAATTAGCACTTATAAGGAGTACTATAACTCTGGCTGTCTCCAAAGCATCTCGTAGAATCTCTTCTTGATGCTGGCCTGCTGCAAGCTTGCTCTCATCCCACAAGTCAAGGATGCCTTCTCGTTCGATCGGCTTGAGATGAACACGTAACATGTCCAACCATTTCACATCAGAATAGCTATAAGCGATGAATACTTTGCGCCTGGTAAGCAATGGAATCTTACCAACTTCACGTGCTAAATTCGTCAGGCGCACTTGTTTCAGGTAAAATTCAAGCTGTGGATCGTCGATTACCAGTGTCTGGCGCACAGAGTCAAAGGATAAATGATTTTCCGACTCAGGATAAGCCTCATGTAACTTACCAATCCAATCTTCTGCTAAAAAACGCTCGATGCCTGATGCTAATTGGGGGTTGGTATATTTCAATTGAAATAAGGGCAGTGAACCGTTTTCTCTGAGAATGAGTTCTTCCAAAAGACGCAAACTGGTCAAATCTCGTGACCCACCAAGAGCAATAAACTCCCGAATAGTGCGATAAAATTTTCTACTTAAATCGGTCGTCATAGATTTTTTAGCAGCGTCGATGTCACAATGAATAAATTGTGTCTGCTCCTGAGTTTCGATAACGTTTGCAAATGCACACACATTAAAACAAAGATATTGAGCCAGATTGAGACTTCCATTGGCAGCTAATACAATATCTGCTTTTCGATCGAATTTCGCGTTGAGCGCTTTTTCTCCTTTTTCTATCATCTGTAAGATGGATTCATCACTGGCTTTTCCAAAAATAAACACATCTATTCTAGTAGCAAGATCAAACGACATATCCACGAGATTCTGGCCTGTACGCGGTATACCTATAATAGCAAGTTTTCTGGTGGTTGAAGTTATATCAGCCAATTCTTTCAGATAATCAACAATAATCTGCCGATTCTCGACATCTAATGCATGAAAATCGTCGATAATCACAGTCTCTTTATGCCAATCTCTAATCGTTTTTAATTGTTCACGATGTTTCGGATTACGAGCACTCAGTATATGTGTTATAGATAAATGGGCATTCAAACCACCTGGTGTCAAATCCTCAACCACTTTTTCTACTGACGTAGTTTTCCCTACACCTGAAGGCCCCTCGATAATCACACCACGCCCTGGTTGCTGCAAAGCCAACTTTAAAAGGTAAAAATCTTCAGGCTCAACAAATGTTATTTTTGGAAAACCTGACTTTACAAAAACCTGCGCCAGCGGATATATGCCGAGATGAGGAGACCTGAATTCCCCACTCCTATAGAAATCAACTTTAGCAGCTTGCATATCCT
Source organism: Dictyobacter sp. Z7_2 (assembly GCF_057551105.1). Lineage (NCBI taxonomy): Bacteria > Bacillati > Chloroflexota > Ktedonobacteria > Ktedonobacterales > Dictyobacteraceae > Dictyobacter > Dictyobacter sp. Z7_2. The sequence continues at coordinate 3,411,561 of NZ_BAAJPE010000002.1, read as the reverse complement.
GGCATATATAACGTATACTGCGGGTTATTTCAGCAAATGCGTCATCAATGTTTTCGTAGAAGCTAACAGGCTTTCCACCAGATGGAAGAGCTTGAATATGTCCAAAAGGTGTACCTTTCCAATCAGTGGGGCGTAGCATAATTGGGGTCATACGAGCTTCCCCAAGCTCATGTCTTCTAAGTGCAACTTGCAATTCTTTTTGATAAGGATAATCAGAGGCCAGAAAATCTACGCTAATGAGGAGAAGTATAATATCAGCAGTTTGTAAGCGGGAATGAATTTCCTGCGCCCAATTCATTCCCGGTAAAATCTGCTGATCAGACCATAATTCGATGAGTCCTTGTCTCTTCAAAACCGCCAAATGCTTTTCCAGCACTCTCACAAGACGCTGATCTTCATGAGCGTAAGAATAGACTATGCGCAGGGGTGCAGGTGAATTCTTTGCTTGTGTGCTCATAATTCTCCAGCCAGTTCCAAACGTAACAAATTCGTATGTATAACATGATTTTCTTGATAATTCTACAAGCTAAGCTACACTTCGTCAAGCTATACTTTGGTACTATTACACGAAATAATTCTGGCGCATTTTAATTGAGGGAACTATCTACTTTATACTTGTTACACGATCAATTTAGATAAAATGGTCACTTAGCTGCATGCAATGAAAGATCTTTAAGCACCAAAAAGAAAAACGCTGGCATCTACTTCAAAGTAGATGCCAGCGTTTTGGCGGAACCGACGAGATTTGAACTCGCGATCTTCCACGTGACAGGCGGACGTGTTGACCACTACACCACGGCTCCATGTAAGACTACGTCGTAGCGCTCTTCAGCGCGACTCGTATGCGTAGATGATAACAGATTTACGCGGGACTGTCAATCAAAATCCCAGCGAAAAGCATACGAATTTGCGTTTATTTCTATAAGATATTATAGACTACCTTGAGTTTGTATGCACAATTTGGGAGGAACAAGGTATAATAATAACAGAAATTTAATTAAATCACGTGCAGCATTATTTCTCTGGAGGCTTTTGTGACAGACACGCAGTCCCGACATCATCCCGAACCGACGAGCAGCCATCATGTCAAAAAGGGACCAACCAACACTGTTGCATGCCGTATTTGCGAGGCTGTCTATACGCCATCTCAGGAACATGCATATCTCTTACAAGCGCCGCCGATGGTCTTAGAATCCGCGCTCATGAGTATGTGTCATTTTTGCTTTCGCTGCCGTCGTCCAGCGTGTCCGCACTGCTGGGATAACGTCCATGGAGTGTGCGGCGAATGCTGCCTGGAAGCTGGCTTACCATTTCGTGCACAGACAGCTCCTTTGAAAGGTGTTCTCTTCGCCACAACGCGTCAGGCTCAGCTCCGTCGCAAGCATGCCACGCCAGTACGCTTGATCTGCATCCGTTCTGGCCGCTTTCAGAGTGCCGCCTCTATCGATACAGCCGAGACATTCCCCCTGCAAAACGCGATCGTCCCGCCGCGTGCATCAGCGGCATCCAGACAGGCACGTGCGGAGGAGGAGCAGATTGAGCAACCTCAGCAGGTACATCCACAGGCTCTAGCACGTCCAGAGAGCAAAGCACAGCCGCCATCTCCTCGCCGCCGCAAGACGATCGAGATCGAGGATATCGCTACCCGTCCTCCTCTGCATGAGGCACCAATCGACGTTGATCAAATCGAGACACAGCCTCCTCCTCGCACACGCAGAGCCACAGCACAGTATGAACAGGCTCCCGTACCAACGCACATCAAGACAACTGTAACGAGGTCAGAGAGAGACTTTGAGGCCGAGATACCAACCCATACCGTTGGAAGTGTGATTGAACAGATTATCACAACGCTGTTATGCATCATCTTGATTTGCATCATCGCCTTAATCACGCTGGCAATGTTTTCAGCACATGCTAACACATTCATACAGAATTACCTCCATGTAGACATCCGTGCCGAAGTTTACGCACTCTGGCTGCTGATCGGACAGATACATTTCTAAGCGAGACCATTCATAGCGCCTGAGCTTCTCTTCCGCAAATTGCTGCGTGCCAGATACGGCAAAGTAAGGTACAATACATCTTATTTATCAAAACAGTTGCGGAAGAGGCCATCCGGATCGGAGGAGAGAATACATTCACTCCATGAGCCTATATCGCCAACCAGCTAACCGGCCAACCTGATTCTCTCTTGAGCATCAAATACAAGCATGGAGTGATAATTATGGGATTCGATATCTTAGTCGATGGCTATAACGTCATCAAGAACAATCCGATGTACAAATATGTGGAAGATAAAAACCGGGAAGAAGCCCGCAATCTGCTGATCAAGCACTTAAAGAATCGCTATCGCAACACGACCGACCGCGTGGTAGTGGTCTTTGATGGCAAAGGTGCCAAAGAGCAGACATTGTACGTGGACCATATCTGTGTCATCTACTCGCCTTACGGGGTAACGGCGGACGAGGTGCTGGCACGTCTGGCGGGCGAGGCGCGTGAGAAGGGCTCGGAGGTGATGACGTTTAGCGATGATGGCGAGGTAAAAGAAAATGTGATCAAACAAGGTGGACATTCCTTGACCACGCACGGCCTTGTCTCTTCCTTAAATGCCGCGCCCAAGGATGTTGCGCAACGCTCCGAGCATCGACAGGCGATGCGCCGCATCTACGGTATAGATCCAGCCGCCAAGATCCAGCAAGACGAAGAGGAAGAAAGACAGCCACAGTCCAAGAAAAAAGGCAAATCCTCGCGTCGTTACAAATCGCTACGTTTAAATAAAAGAACGCTTAAATAAGCGCATCTCCTCGCTTCCAGGGCTCTGCATGCTTGTCAGCAGGCATAAAAATGACGACTGGTAACATAGCTTATGTTCCAGCCGCCACTCCAGTGTATCCCAAGAAGCAAATAAGCTCATTTCATCAGAGCACGCTTACTGCCGTACTACCGAGGAGACTTCTTCAACTTTTGCTGATTGTTTGCGCAAAGCAGGAGAAGGTAATGGAACCATACCTAAACGTGCGCGCAGTACAAAGGTAAAGGCCTCAACCACGATTTTACGTGACATCTTCGATGTACCCACACGGCGATCCATAAAGGTTATCGGCACTTCTACAATTTTGAAACCCTGCTTCATTACACGATAGGCCAATTCAACCTGAAAAGCGTAGCCCTGTGACTGCAAGGTGTCCACATCGATGCTCTCAAGCACCGCACGACGATAGCAGCGGAAACCAGCCGTACAATCATGCACGGGAATGCGCAAGATAAAGCGAGCGAAGATATTTCCGAATCCGCTAATGCAGCGGCGGGTAAATGACCAGTTAGGCGTGCTGCCACCAGGGACATAGCGTGAACCAATCACCAGGTCCGCATCCTCAATCGCCTTCAAAATCTCGGGCAAATATTTGGGATCATGTGAAAAATCGGCATCCATTTCGAAGGCAGCATCATAATTATTTTCGATAGAATATTTGAAGCCAGCCACATAGGCAGTACCAAGACCGAGTTTGCCAGCACGGTGCAAAACATGCACGCGAGGATCTTCAACCCCAATCTCATCGGCCAGCTTGCCAGTACCATCGGGCGAATTATCGTCCACAATCAGGACATCGGTTTGAGGCGCATACGAAAAGATGTCATCCAGGATCGGACGCAGATTATCGTATTCATTATATGTTGGAATAATTATTAACGTTTTCATAAAAACAATTCTCCTGTACTCCGCAGATGCCAACGTAGAAATACTTGATACGTCAGCATACCATGTATAGGGGGTGTGGCATCGTTATTCTACTACATCCATGCTTCTCATCCGATCTCTGGCCCAACCAGAGAGTACAGAGAAGAATCAAGAGCGTCACCGCACCACCCACTATTTGCTGATAGAGCAATCGATCACTACATGATCTGATACACCTCTATCCATCAGCAGTTTCTCACCCCCCGGATAAACCAGAGACAGATACTCAAAATAGAGGCAACTAAATTGAATACAGATGAGATAAAACAATCATGACTGGTAATAAGTCCAGACCTGACATGACTCAAAATAGAAAATGCGCTGTTTCTGATCAAAAAACTATATGCAGCCTGAAATCATGAAACACTATAAGCACAATGGCCAGACAAAATTTTCGCTGTGATAATCCTACGCGTGTGGGAACAAGTACAGCGCACCGATTACAGTAATCACACATAAAGCCACGGTCACCAGCATGTGACGATCGCGTAAGAGAATCTCGTCCGGGCTGCCGCCTTCCATCCGAATATAGACCAGATAGAGATAACGAAAAACTCCATACAGCACAAATGGCACCGTCACCATCAAACGATGATCTCCTGTCGGTCCTTCGACAGTATAGAGACTATACGACATTACAGTGCCAGAGACAACAATTGTAATCATCTGGTCTAGCATAGGAATACTATACTCCTGCAATATCTTGCGATGGTTCCCTGCCTGTCCCTGAAGGAGGACTAATTCATGACGGCGTTTCCCGAAGCCCAGGAAGAGTGACAGGAAACAGGTCACCAGATATAACCACGGCGAGATCACAACAGGAATCGCAACAGTCCCTGCGATGATACGTAGAACAAAGCCAGCAGCGATACAAAACACATCAATCAGCACCACATGCTTCAAACGGAAGCTATAGAAAACCATCAGGACGAAATAGCCCAGCACGCTCAAAGCAAACAGCAAGCTTGCCCCTCCCAATGATTGGTAGATATCAGGAGGAGATGGAATCATGAACATAAGCAGCGCCAGAGCGCCACAGATCACAACTAACCCCACCAACGCGCCTTTAGCCCATGACGTTGGTAAACGTCCGGAAGCGAGTGGTCGAAAACGCTTGACTGGATGTTGACGATCTTTCTCTATATCAAGCAGATCATTTAAAACATAAATAGCGCTAGAGACAAAACAAAATGTGATAAATGCAAGTATCGCTCGTACTAAAGGATACACTTGAAATAGCTGACCGGCAAAAACGAGGCCAATAAAAACAGCTCCATTCTTCGTCCACTGCTTGGGTCTCATCAGTGCGATCAAGGCCTTCACGCGGGCGAAAAAGGAAACGGGCGTCGTATCAAGTTCCTCTACAACTGGCTCTGACGAAGACTGTTCATCCTCTTTTAGTGCAGAGTGACTATCGTTGTTTGTAATAACTTTCTCCAAGAGTTTGATTTTCCTTCAGCGCATACATACATACGGTTAAAAACGTGCACCTGAAATCATGGGACGTACTATAATTAGTGGAGGTAACACGTTAACCAAAAGTACAGGTGTAGACAGGCAAAGCTGACCCACCGGGATTATCCTGGAGCGGCATCTGCTAATAAATGCGCCGCTCCAGATCCGTCACTCTATGTAATGTAATGCGATGCTTATCCGTACTGATGTACTTTTTATCGGTAAAATACCCCAGAACTTTGTTGACGCTTTCACGTGATGCCCCTACCATTGAGGCCAATTCTTGCTGCGTCAGACGCACCTCAATGCGGATACCATCTTCGACTTTGCGTCCATGGGTATCAGAGAGCTCAAGAAGTTTCTTAGCCACGCGCCCATAGACATCCAGGAAGATCAGATCCTCCACCTGCTGGTCTGTTTTGCGCAAACGTTCACAGAGAACCTCCATGACACGAATAGCAATTTTGGGATTTTTCATAATGGCGCTATGAAAATCGCTACGTTGCAAGGTATAGCATTCTACCTTCTCAAGAGCAATCGCATCGGCCGAACGGGGCAAGCCATCGAGCAAGGCAAACTCGCCAAAATAGTCACCTTTCCCAAAGACGATCAAAGAGATCTCTTGACCATCCGGGCTAATCAGACAGATCTTGACCTTGCCTTCCTTAATCACGTACATGACCTGTCCTGGATCATCGCGATGAAAAATCACTTCACCCGAACGGAAAGCCCTCCTACGCGCCACCGATGACAATTCATTAATCGCATCGTCCCCCAGCCCCTGAAAGATGGTTACTTGTTGGAAATAGGTAAACTCGTTCTCTGGCTCCATCTCAACATCCTTTACGGCCTCACTATATAGCATGCATGGCCTGACATTGTCGCATGTCCTTGTTCGATCATGATAGCATAACCATTTACGACATGCAATTGCTCGCGTATCACCGCATCTGCCACTAAAGTAGCGTTGAACGCTCCTTTTTTATGGTCACTGATTACGGGGATGTGCTATAATATCTGAGTACAGAAGTCGGATATGGTTAGTATCTGAGAATCGTGTTTCTAATTATCTTTCAAAGAAAATGCCGACGCATAACCTCTTATGTGTCGCACGAGGATACGCAACATGGCGGAAACCATTACAGTCGACATGGTTATACATGATGTGGTGACAAAATACCCCGCAACAGTTAAAGTCTTTCATGGTCACGGACTGCCCTGCACGGCATGTGCAGTTGGAGCTCGTGAAAGTGTCGCTGGCGGAGCCCGCACCCATCGCTTTTCGGCTGAAAAGCTTGATGTACTCGTCAAGGATTTGAACGCAGCAGCCCGTGGTGAGAGCACCTCAATTACACCAAAGAAGGCTCCTGTGGGACGCGGTGTGCCCTTAACAATGGCTTCTGGAGCACCCGATCGCAAAATCAAACAGGTCATCGCCATTATGAGCGGAAAAGGTGGGGTCGGGAAATCGCTGGTCACTGGACTGCTGGCAGTTTCGTTGCGCCGTCAAGGATTGCAAGTCGGGATTCTCGACGGAGATATCACTGGTCCCAGTATTGCGCGGATGTTTGGCACCAAAGGCCAGCCAACCAAAGCAGCCAATGGTGGCATCGAGCCCCTGCGCAGCAAAGGTGGCATTAAAATCGTCTCGATGAATATGTTCCTTGAAAAGGAGAGCGATGCCGTTGTCTGGCGTGGACCAATGATCTCCAGTGCGATCAAGCAGTTCTATAGCGATGTTGATTGGGGCAATCTGGACTACTTACTGGTTGATCTTCCTCCAGGCACGTCGGACGCTCCGATGACCGTCATGCAATCGCTACCCCTGGATGGCGTGGTCATCGTCTCGTCACCGCAGATGCTTGCCACCATGATCGTGATGAAATGCATCAACATGGTGCAGCAACTCAAGGGATCAATCGTGGGCGTTGTCGAGAACATGTCTTTCTTCCAGACACCCAATAACGAGCGCTACGAGATATTTGGACCCAGCAATGGCACAGAACTTGTGACGATGACTGGTGCACCACTCCTGGGAGCTCTCCCAATAGATTCAGCCCTGACAACACTCTGTGATGCTGGTCGAGTAGAAGAGTACTACTCGGAAGATTACGAAGAGCTGGCAGCGAACTTTACAAATACACTGAAAATTAAACGTTAATAGTAGCGTCGCACGCTCGCGTGCGATGTCCCACTCGACGTACGATCGGGCACGCTTGAGTGGTGCGCCGCGATCCTGCTATCTCATACGTCGAGTGGGACATCGCACGCGAGCGTGCGACGCTACTGTGTCTTCGCTTCGCTCGACACTGGTTATGTCAAATGCTCCTGGTGAACGAGCCCAAGACTTTGCAGAAGGTGGTATGGCCTGCCAGATCAGCAAGAGCGTTACGGACAGCAGGATCGTCGCGATGTCCTTCAAAATCCAGGTAAAAGACATATTCCCAGGCACGCTGGCGCGATGGACGGGATTCTAGCTTGAGAAGATTGATCTGGTTTTTGGCCAGAAAGTTCAAGCATGTATTCAGCGAGCCAGGCTGATGAGATGTCGCCATCACCAACATTGTTTTGGCCGGACCAGCACGACGCGGCACCGATTCGCGTGAGAGCGCAATAAAGCGGGTATAATTATCCTTCACCGTCTGAATACTGCGAGCCAGGATATCCAGGCCATAGATTTCAGCCGCGCCAGCGCCAGCCACGGCTGCGACACCTTCTAAATGCTCTTCTTGCACCATTTTAGCGCTACCGGCAGTATCATATGTCGCCACAATCTCGACCCCAAGATCGCGCAGAAATACATCGGATTGCGCCAGCGCCTGCGGATGAGAGATCACACGCTTAATATCGCTGATTTTTTGTCCTGGCAGCGCGAGCAGGCAGTGGTTCACAGGATGACCAATCTCACCAATCACAAAAAGATCGTGCTGGCGAAGAAGGTCATAGACATCATTGATACTACCAGCCTGAGAATTTTCAACTGGGACCAATCCATAATCCACATCGCCGGCGGCCACTGCGCGAAAGACGTCAGAAAATCCACGCAAAGGAACTGGTTCGGGATGCTTCTGGAGTTGCGTGCCAAAATAGACGCGTACTGCCTCATCGCCGAAGGCACCCAGTTCACCCTGAAAGGCTACCCGTATCGACTCAGTACCCACTGAAGTCTCGGTCACACGATCTTTATCGATTGATTGCACTATACTCTACCTCGTTCTGTTCTCTTGTCCACGGATAATTGTGCCGATTGTGCCAGCTAATGAAATTTTTGTCAAGCACTTATAGAGGTAACACAAAACACAGGCCCCATATAAAAAATTACTGGAAGCCTGTGTTTTGATATCTGCGTGAGAGAGTCAGCTCTGAATAAAGCCACTTCAACTCACCGTAGGAGTTACTGTACTTTGTAATGATCCTTGTGATAGAAAGCCATACCTTTACCCAGAACTTTGACTGGATACAGGTCGACTAACATAATTGGCTCACTGCATGAAGCACAGAGATGTTTTGTCTGATGGTTCACGGTCTCGCGATTCGCCAGCGAGGCACGAGCTGTTTTTGAAAGTTCACCCTTCTTAGGCATTGATGAAATCCCCTTTCGCCTGAAGTCGTCTTGTCAGAAGACCATTATTATGTGGCGCTTCTACTATAGAAAACAAAGAGATGTCCTCATTTGTTCCCGATGCAAATGTCTTGATCTTGTATGATAGTCGCGGGTATCCTCTTCGCCACACAATAGCACAGCCTGCAACCCTGAATCGTTATCCGCTGCCAAACTGCCTCAAGGATACTGCACTAGTATATCATAGCCAACACGCTGACACAATCGTAATTCATCAGGGTATGCAAGAAAATAAAGCGATGATACGAAGGAAAACAACCATCACAATTTGAGAGCGTAGAGTCCCGAAACAAATAAGGTAACCGTCATTGTCAGCTCGATCAAAACCTTTCCTCACTATTTATCTCCGTAGTAGGAACCTGTAGGTGAAGGCGTAATTGAAAGCGTATTATCGTAGTCACCCTCCTCAGGTGCAGGGAATCCTCCTTGCCGTGCAATCCTATTTATAGGTTCGAGAGCCTGCACTCTTCCATCCAAAGCTTCCTTTTTATAATTATAATTATGTTCAAGGGCGCTCAAATTTTTTTCAAGCTGTTTAAGTGCCGACTCTTTCCAGGTCTGAAGAGTAACGTACTGTTCAGTGAATTGTTTCCTTTTTTCTTCTGTAGGTACGTTACTTTCACAAAATCTACGATAATCTTCAGTATGGGTAGCTATGCGACGATCCAGATCCTTTTCTACACGCTCAAACTGTTCCTTCTCCCATTTCACTTGACCATCATACTCCCTCCTCAGTTCTTTTGCCTCGCGCTTAAAGGATTTCTGGATATCCCGCGCTGGTGCTACCACCATATGCCCCTGTCGATCGATCATAATTTCCCGGCCTGTAGAGACAAATTCACTATGATGTTGAAGTATATCTCTATTTCTACGACTACTACTGCCTACGCTATAATTATCAATTCCGTCGACTTGGCTGATTACACGCTCTCCCCCACTCCTGCTAACTCTACTCCCTCGTGGCATATCTATTACTTCCTTTCTAAACACACCTTGCTTAATAAAAGGCATCCTTACAGCAATATCTGGTCTCCTAATTTTATCCAAAGTAGGAGAGATCATTCTTCACAAGCCCTTTGGTTTGGAAACCAGAGGCTTCCTGACGGATAAGATTATGGATATAATTTGTCTCTAATACTGTGTAATCTGCATCCACCCCAGTAGAGAGTATATATCCCTAAAGACTCTATTTAATCCGTAATAACATAGATGATCCTTCTTGTCAATACATGTAATACTAGAGATAAAGTTACTATTAACCAGGGTAATCCACACATTTTTAATTTTATACCACTTATATAATAATTTCTTGCTATAAACCTGGTACACAAACAGGGTCTCTATCTCTGGGGCGAAATGAGGCAATGAAGGAGTGAGAAAAAAACGAAAAGCTCTTCATTCGTTGAACCTGGTACGAACTAAAACATCCAGAGGATGTGAAGGATAAGCTGTGCTAATATAGAGTAGATCTTGTTCTTCAACAGCTTCAGTTTTCCATTAATTGGAAGAGTATCATACTACTTTATTGGAAGGATTATTTTTTATGAGCAACGTTGTCATTCGCCAATTGCACAACGACGAAACCGTCAATATTATACGCCCCCTGTCAGCCTATGCCTTCGGGTCCACACCTCCATTTCCAAACGCCGAGACGTGGCAAAACGAGCGTGGACATCTCCATGAAGTGGCCTGCTTCGCCGTTTTTGAAGATGAGAAAGCTGTTGCTGGCGCGGCCATATATCCTTTAACGCAAAATATTCGTGGGCAACTCTATCCGGCTGGAGGCGTCGCAGGTGTCTCTACCCATCCGTCCGGGAGGCGTAAAGGCTATGCCAGAAAGATGCTCATTGAGCTCTTCAAGCATCACAATGAACAAGGCCATGCCGTCTCACTACTGTATCCATTTCGCGAATCGTTTTACGCACGGCTAGGCTACACTATCTTTATCCAGCCAAAGACAGTGCGCTTCGCGCCGGCAGCACTTCAACAGCTACTGAAGAAGGATCTCGGTGGTGAAATTGAGCTGCTGGAGATCGCAGATGGCTTTGAAGCCTATCAAGCCTTCTTGCAAAAACAGCAGCATAAAATCCATGGACTGGCGCGCTTCACGCCATTGATAGAAGCATCACTGCAAACAAAAAACGCCTATTGGGTAGCGCTGGCGCGCGTGCAAGGTGAGATTAAAGGGGCGATGCTCTACAAAATCATTGAGTATGGACAGGATATGAAAGTAGAGCGCTTCTGGTATGATGATGCTCAGGGCAAGTATCTCTTGCTCGAATGGTTCGCTCGCCACATCGATCAGATTGAAGCAATTGAACTCACACTCCCACCATTTGAGCATCCAGAGACATGGTGGCCCGACTTACAGATCAATGTAAAGGCGATTGAGCCACCACTTGGACGTATCATTAACATCAACAGGCTCGCTGGCTTGCAAACGGGTCCAGGACGCTTTACGGCCCGTATACGCGATGAATATTGCCCCTGGAATGAGGGTATCTATCAATTTGAGAGCCGCGATGGCGGGCTGCACATCAGCGAAGGATCACATGCCGATTGTGAACTAAGTATTGAAGCGCTCACGTCCCTTATCTACGGCACGCACGAGCCTAGCACATTCGAGTTCCGCTCCTGGGGTAATCCATCCCTGGAAATCCAGACGATGATGCAAACGATGTTCCCACCCATGCAACCCTACCTGCACCAGGAATTTTAAATACATATCTCCGTTCCCACAGGGACAGGGCATATCGCGATCAAGCGGATCATCGTACGCCCGCATATAGCGCTACCTGGTGCGAAGCGGAGTTGGGGGAACGATGACGTCGACGAGGCCGGTCGTTACATCATAAACGAGCCCGGAAACACGCCACCAGTCGGGGAGCTCGGGATGCACATTGAGAGTGGCAACGTCAACGGCGACGGCGGCACGCGGATCTGTGATCGCTTTGGTCTTGAGTTCCTCCTGGTCAAGCACAAAATAGTCAGCCAGCATGTCGGAGTTACCTTGATTGAGAATATTGATTCCACAGTCGGTGTGTTGCAGAACGATGAGGTTGAATTCGCTCTCAGGTTTCACACCGATGGCCTGGGCGACCTGACTGAGCATAATCAGGTTCTGTATCGTTCCCGGCGTGACGCGTCCGCCAATGTTACGTACTATGACGGCCTCGCCGGGCTCTAAGCCCAGCAACTGAGCCGGATCGACACGCGGATCGGCACAGCTAACGATGATTGTTTTCACGGTCAGGGGCAGATTCACAAAGCGATGCGCAACGAAATCTGCATTACGTTTCATCAGATTATCAATAGTGGTCATAGCAATTCTCCTGTATAGATAGTTTTTCGTAGGCACGGTCAATTTCTGTGCCCTTACGCTCACTCAATCGCTCACAATCCAAGTGTACGGTTTGACGTAACGTTAAAGTCAAGTCTCGATTGCAGCAATGTCCAACAGGAGATAGCAGCTTAAATAAAACGCGTCCGATAGTCCAATTTAGTCACAGGCAATTGAAGTTCTGTCACAGCCTCCATTTCTTTCCCCCCCAGAGGCGGCTGTATCAGGATCTCGCGTCCCGCCCCGGCGATCAGATACTCGTTTGCCTCCAGCCAATTGGCAATTATAGTGTAACTCCCGTGGCTTTCAATGAGAGGGCCAACGTGGATTAGCGTCGCCATTAAATCGACAGCTGGCAGTTGGCACTTGGTCAGGACCCGTTCCTCCGACAATGTGACACGCTCAGGTACGTTTCCGCTAAGCAGATATCCCACTTCAACATCAAGAGCTTCTGGCTCATACATAGGTGAATGTCTCACAATGGCCAGAGTACTGAGAGCGTTTTTGCCTACAGCTGGTGGGACCATATCAACGATGTTCCCAACGAGTTGTCGTATCGCCATCATGCCGGGCATGATTTCGCGCAGAGCCAGATAATTCCAGGCTGGAACCGATTTCAGTACGACATCTCGCTCTGCCATATGTCCCTGCATCTCCAACTGCTGAAGCCGAACCTCAATAGCATGCAAACGATTCCTTTCTTCTTGCAGCGTACGCTCAACTTGAGCCTTGCGTAGAGTCAACATCGCCCGCATTTCTACGGTCGAGGTATCCTGTTCCAGTAGATGAGCAACTTGTTCAAGCGACAAGCCCAACTCCTTCAAAACCAAGATGCTATTCAAGCGAGATAGTTGATAGGCGCTGTAATAACGATATCCGGTCTGCGGATCGGTAAATTCAGGGCTGAGCAAGCCAATCTCATCATAATATCGTAACAGCCGGCCTGAGACTTGAGCAATTCGCGAAAACTCGCCAATACGAAACATCTCATGTTCTCCTTTTTGAAGCTACTTGAGATCTGTGGGGGCTTCAAGGACACGTTTGGCGAGGGCAGTAAGGGCAACATCGTCCATAGGAGGATTATGCAGGCCGGCGCGAATGTCGCGATAATAGCGTTGCAGGGGTGAGGAGAGCGCGAGACTTGCGGCTCCGACGACGCGCATGGCAAGATCAATAATCTCAACTGCATTGTTAGTTGCCAGGTACTTGGCGGCTCCTACCAGGGCAATATCAACGCTCTCGCGATCCTGGCTGTATTGTTCGGCTAGGCCAAAGAGAGCAGCCTGGCTTTCAAACAGGAGTGCCTCAATCCTGCCAACTTTGTCTTGAATATGTGGCACACTGGCAATCGACTGCTTTAAGGAGTTTGGGCGTCGCGTGCGTGCAAAGCGAATGGCTTCATTCCGAGCGGCATGCGCGATGCCCAGATAAACGGCAGCGACGATCAATCCCAGAGCGCCTTGTCTGAGCTGGAGCTCCGGAGAGGTGGGAAGCAGGATATCCAGATAGGCTTCCGGACCAACATGGACATTTTCTAGTACAAGATCATTACTACCTGACTCGCGCATAGCCACGGTATGCCAGGTATCCTCAATACTCACGCCAGCGGCGCTGTGTGAAATCAGGAAATTACCTCGCTCGGCCTCCAGAGCAGCTAAGGGAGCATCCGCGCCGGCCTCATCGACAATACTACAGCCGACAATAAAGTAGCTCAGTGCATGGCTCCCCGTCGTGAACGTCTTCCTACCAGTGATACGCCAGGACCCATCGGCCTGACGGCGTGCAGTGGTCTGCGGACGCCCTCCACGGCTAGGACTCCCCGTAACGGGCTCGCTCACTGCACTGTTAATCATGGCACCATTCTCAATCACATCGCTACACAGCCGCCTCACTACTTCCGGATGCTCGCTATATCCATCCAGCAGGCGAGACAGATGAATCAGATGCATACCAGCCACCAGAGCAGTTGAAGCGTCCCCTTGAGCAAGACGATACTGCGCATGTACGAGATCTTCAATTGAGCCCTCACGACCGCCCAGGGAACGAGGAATGCTCAAAGCTAAATAGCCAGCTGCATGGAGATCTTTAAAGTTCTCGCGAGGGAAATGCCCAATCCAATCATACTCTAAAGCGCGTTGCGCAAAGATATCGGCCAGTTTGCCAGTGGTAGTCAGTAATTGAGATTGTTCTTTGGTAGTTGGATACGACAGGAAGCTCATCTATACTCCTTAAGCTAGTGATGGTGCTTAGCGATGGCTGCAAGCTTGATTACCTATGTGCTGCAAACGAGCTTGCCTCCAGGGAGAGCCTCACAAGTTGTGCCAGGCCATCGCCGATAGGTGAAATATACAAATGCTCATCTAAGGTGTGCGCGTGTACACCCCGCGTGATGCCAATACAGACAGAAGGGATATCCAGACTGATAGGAATATTTGCATCAGTGCTGGAAGCTACGAATCTTGGCTCCAGCCCAATCCAGCGCACTGCCTGCATCGCCAGTTGAATCAAAGGATCTTGCTCACTACGCTTGCCTGCCGGACGATCTCCCAGCACTTCGACGGTTGTCTGCAAGCCAATTCCCGCCTGATGAGTAATAATGGTCTGCGCCTGCTCCGTTAGTTGATCAAGCACGTGGGAATCAACCGAGCGCAGATCAACTAAAGCACTGGCAGAGGCTGCAATGGTGTTAACCGATGTGCCACCTTCAATCATCCCCACATTGAAAGTCGTCTTTGGGTCTGCAGGAACCTTCATGCTGGCAAGACCGGCAATAATATTGCCTAACCCATGGATCGCGCTCGGCGTGCCAAAGGAGCCAAACGAATGACCTCCAGGACCGGTGACGGTCACCTTAAGCCGCTTTGAGCCCACTCCGGTATTTACGATACAGCCCAGACCGCCATCCACTACTAGCACGGCGCCAAGCTCATCTTGATAGCGCAGCACGGCGGTCCTGGCTCCCAAAAGATTCCCTAATCCCTCCTCACCCACATTGGCCACAGCCAGCAGATCGGCATCGGTCTCCCAACCATAGGCATCCAGCATATCCAGAGTCGTAATCATCGCCGCCACACTGGCACTGTTATCGCCAATCCCCGGTCCATAAAGAAGATCGCCTTCGCGGCGAATGTTGATAGGTGTCGAGGCGGGAAATACCGTGTCGATATGAGCCAGTAGCATCAGGGTAGGCCGATCCGATTTCTTGCCACGCCGCACATATACATTGCTAACCGCATCGATTTCCGGGGTATAGCCACGATCGCGCCAGAGGCCAGCCACAAACTCGGCTCGCTCGCGCTCAGCGCCAGTAGGAGCCGGGACAGCACAAATACGTTGCGTAAGCTCAACAACATCCTCAATCCGTGCCGTAGCATCCCGGCGAATGCGGTCCAACTGCTCTGATGAAAGCGCCATATTTTACTCCTCGAACCCTCTTCTTAACTAATTGGAGGCCAGAATTTTCTGCCAACACCTATAGTATCTCACATTTAAATTAGAGTTAGAATTATGCGACTCCGGATAGATAAAACAAAACGAAAAACGCCATTGGTACGTATCGTTAACAGGATCCTGGCAATGTCACAGCTTGCGCTCATCGATGTCATTTGTTGTAGAATGGGCTGTGATGCAATGTGGCAACACAACAATCATCGTATCGGATGGATACCGGCCCACACATAACTGAGGAGAACCCTATTTATGGCAATTGCAAAGCTACCGTTCGGGCGTACAGGACATATGAGCACGCGCACACTCTTCGGAGCGGCCGCATTAGCTTCGGTCACACAGGCTGAAGCCGATGAGACGCTTGAAGTCCTGCTGAAGTATGGAGTAAACCACATCGATGTGGCCGCCAGTTATGGAGATGCAGAGCTACGCATCGCCCCCTGGTTCAAGCAGCATCGCGAGCAGTTTTTCCTGGCGACAAAGACCGGTGAACGTACCTCAAAAAAGGCGATGGAAGAGCTCCAGCGTTCACTTGAGCGTATGGGAGTCGATCACATCGATCTCTGGCAGTTTCATAATCTTGCCGATCCTATCGAATGGGATATCGCACTCAGTACAGGTGGAGTAATCGAAGCCGCCATTGAAGCGAAGAAGCAAGGACTGATTCGAGCCATCGGCATCACCGGCCACGGAGCACAGATCGCAGCCACCCATCGCCGCAGTCTGGAGCGTTTTGATTTTGACTCCGTCTTGCTGCCATGCAACTACGTCACGCTCCAGAGTCCCTACTATGCCGAAAACTTCAATGCTCTACTTGAAACCTGTCAGAAAAGAAATATAGCGGTACAGACCATCAAGTCGATCGCCTATAAGCCCTGGATGAACGAGCCGAAGAATCGTTCCGTCTGGTACGCTCCCTTAGAAGAGCAGGATGATATCGATCGCTCCGTCAACTGGGTACTCGGTCATCCCAACATCTTCCTCAACACCGTCGGAGACATTCATCTGCTCCCCAAAGTACTCGATGCCGCCAGTCGCTTCGAAACAGCCACTCCGGACGAAGAGATGGCACAGATGGTCTCTCGTCTAGGCATGCAGCCATTATTCGTCTAATGGCCCGGCACTGCACCAGAGACAAAAAAGAGCGAGGATACTGTCCTGGACAATATCCTCGCTCTTTTTTTATTTCAGCCTCTATTGAAAGCGCGAGACATGATTCTGCTTGTGATCTTCTTTCTCATGGAGATAGATGGCTTCGTTGATGCCGTCTGTATTACGGCTCAACAACTCAAGCAGGCCCTTGGTCTCCTCTGCGTTCAAGTTGCAGTAGGTGCCACTGGGATTGCCAAATTCATGGTAGTACATTTTCAGATGACCATCTTCTAACCAGGATTGGTAGCGGCCAATTTTCATGTGATCTTTATGATTATGCTGTGAGTTCATCTTCACTCCTCCTTGAGGTTTCCCTTTAGATACTAACTACTCTCATTTGCGCATGACTGAGGGAAAAGCTCAATATTGAAGCTACTATCCTCAGTGGCCTTTTTATCTTTGTTTGCGTTTCGCTTTCGCTTACATATATATAATACGGCATAAAATCCCGTTTGGGGGCCAAAAAATGACCAAAAAAAAACAGCTAAAAAATCTTTATGCACATCTATCTACAGTACACTCGCCAGAGCCCATATACATCCACATTGGACTATCTTGATGACACCTTCTCACAACACATTTGTGCAATATGCACAAATTAATCCATATATTTTTATGTGCACATTGCCAAAATTAATGGCAGAGGATGTCCCATCCTTCTCAATAACGCCAAGAGATCCTGTTCGCTCAAGCGTGAATGTGCTCCAACGTAGCGCCGTGGTCTTGTGCCCGGCGGCCAGTTCACGTATGAAAATGTTCCTCATCATTTTGCATCATTGAGTGACAAAAATGATCGTTTCGTACGTCACGAGTCCGCCGGGCACAAGACCACAATACTTCTCAGTTAAACATGTTTCTTTTCTTCTGTTGTTCACCATTGTGATGGTCAGAAAACGGATCTCATGCGATGACCTCCTGGGGTGGGGAGGGCTTTTTGCTCTTCCACTCCTGTTCACGTGGATCCACCCCCTCTGGTCGCTCCCAGATCTTCACAAAATCGAGGAAGCTTTCTCCTGGAGCAAAGGTCGCATAGGGAGGGACGTCCCGCTTTTTTCGATGCCATTTCTGGTAATACAGCTTGAGCTCCCGTCGGTTCATGCGGACACGCTGTGCGGGCAAGAGCGTGAGCATGGACACGTGTCGGATGAGGCGGTCCAGCAGCCAGCTTTGACACGAGGGATCAGCCAGAAGACTCTCTCTGATTGCTTCTTTGAGTGCATGCTTGGTCTGCGTAAAGCTGATCTGATCCGCATCGACCTGTCGCTGAGCGGCTGCCTCCCATTTCACCGCGCTCACCGCATAGTGAGCCAGGAAAAGGGCGTACACCTCTTGCTTTACCCCCTCAGGCGTTCGTGAGCGCAGCACGTTGATCTGCTCTCGCAAGGACGATTTGATTTCTTTCAACATCGTCTCCACTTCCCAGCGTTCACGGTAGATCTCGATGAGTTCACTGGCAGGGTAAACCTGTTCATCCAGCAGCGTCGTTGCCAGTCGATAGCATCGTCCGGGCGTGCCAAATCTGGCATCTGTCATCACATACTCGATCACACGGATCGTAACGGGGCGTGTCCCCTGATGGTTGCTCGCACGACGATTGGGGGTGACGGTGGTCAGATAACTTCCATCGCTGAGACGTTTCTCGACGCGACGTCCCACGGTGCTGCTCAGTGCACATATCACCTGGGCGTTGAGCGTATCCTGCACGTGTTCAAAAAACCAACTGCTGAAAAAGCCACAATCCCCCAGAATGAGCATGTCGGATCTCACGTGGGGAAAGAGCTTGGGCAAGGCATGGATCTCGGCCTGCGCGTGCGTTCCCAGAACCACATCAAGCACGCAACGACTTCCACATTCTATGAGTGCCACCGCTTGAATTTGGGGATAGGGACCCTCACCATGCTGGTTGGAGGAACGCCCAAACGCTTCGACGTTGGCCGCCGTATCAGGCACATTGAACTTGGTCCCATCAAGAGCTACCAGACGATGCCCTCGATAAAAGGAGGCGGGGTGACGGCTGCAATGGGCTCGCGGGCGACAGCACGCGATCATGACGCGATGGAGGATGTCCGCATCAAAGCGTTCCCGTTGATAGCTGATCGTTCCCGTCGAGAGGGATGGGAAGATCTCTGATGGATGCAGCAAGGCAAAGGGATGGGCCAGTGCATGCCACACCCGGTGCTGAGACTCGTCGGGGCAGAGCCCGTTCATGAGCAGTTGAAGGAAGAACAGGGTTCGAGTAAAGACGCGTGTGCGGCGTTGCTTGGCTGGGAGCAAAGATGCAAAGCACGTATCGAGGATCTCTTGCGGGAAGAAGGACAGCAACAGATGTCCGTTGAGCTGGTCACTCAATTTGTCTTGAGCCTCAATATGGCGTAAACTATACATGAAGAAGTTCCTTTCTGGCGACTGGAATATCGGTATAAAAAGAGTGTGCCAGAAAAGAACTTCTTTTTCTATCTCTCTAGGATATTTTTCTTTGCCTAACTGAGAAGTATTGGGCACAAGACCACGGCGCTACGTTGGCGAGCTTTGGCGACCTCGAATGAAAGAGGATTTCTCCTTCACTTGACAGTAAAAGACCGTATCCATCTTGTATGGATACGGTCCTTTTGGAAAACGGGCTGCTGGTTAGAGTTGTCCCAGTAAGCTGTTCAGGCGATTGACGAAGGTGACCGGATTATCGAGTTGCTCGCCGCTGCTCAGAACTGACTGGTCAAAGAGGACGTGTGCCCAGTCGACAAAGAGTTTGTCATCGGCTTCGCTCTTGATGCGCTGCACGATGGCATGCTGTGGATTGATCTCAAGAATCGGTTTGTCGTTAGGTATCTGCTGACCAGCCGATTGCAGGAGGCGTTTCAGGCTGGGATCAATGCCATATTCGTCGACGACCAGACAGGCTGGCGATGTCGTGAGACGACTTGTGACACGTACATCCTTGACCTCTTCTCCCAGCACGCTTTTGAGGCGCGCTAAGAGATCTTTGGCCTCATCGGCATTTTTCTGCTGCTCTTCCTTCTCCTCCTCGTCCTCCAGATTGCTGAGATCTACCTCGCCTTTGGAGACCGATTGAAGTTGTCTGCCTTCGAACTCGCGGAGCTCGGGGATGGCAAGATGGTCAACTGGATCGGAAAGTAAGAGAACTTCGATGCCTTTCTTCTTAAAGATTTCGAGCAAAGGACTATCTTTGGCAGCGGCATAGCTATCAGCCACGATATAGTAGATCTTATCCTGGCCTTCTTTCATGTGCTCAACATAGTCAGTAAGCGTGACGGTCTGCTGATCGCTCCCCGAGGTGCTGGTGGCAAAGCGCAGGAGCTTGGCCAGCGTATCCCGGTTGGACTGGTCCTCCAGCAGACCTTCTTTGACGACGCGACCAAACTCGCTCCAGAACTTCTCATACTTCTCAGGCTCATTTTTCATCAGATCGGTAAAGAGTCCCAGAACTTTTTTGGTCGAATTTGAACGGATCGCGTCGATCATGCGATTCTGCTGCAAGATTTCACGCGAGACA
The DNA here is from genome assembly GCF_057551105.1 of Dictyobacter sp. Z7_2. Taxonomy (NCBI): domain Bacteria; kingdom Bacillati; phylum Chloroflexota; class Ktedonobacteria; order Ktedonobacterales; family Dictyobacteraceae; genus Dictyobacter; species Dictyobacter sp. Z7_2. The sequence goes on along the minus strand of NZ_BAAJPE010000002.1, from coordinate 3,391,295 downwards.
TTCAGGGGCAGATCATTCGAGTCGATGATACCACGAATGAAACGCAGATAGCGCGGCATCAGTTTCTCGGCATCATCCATGATGAAGACGCGGCGTACATACAGCTTGACGCCATGATGGACCTCTCGCGTGAAGAGATCAAAAGGAGCCTGGCCTGGAACGTAGAGCAGCAAGGTATATTCCTGCGTACCTTCCATGCGGCTGTGCACGTACGCCATAGGATCGCTATAGTCGTGTGAGATGTGCTTATAGAATTCGTTATATTCTTCCTCGCTGATCTCGCTGCGTGAACGTGTCCACAGAGCGGAAGCCGTATTCACGACCTCCCATTCGTCCTCTTTATCCTTATCTTCTGACTTCATCACGATCGGAAGCGTCACATGGTCAGAATATTTACGGATAATCTCACGCAGACGGAAACCGCTAAGCAACTCATCCTCATCCTCGCGCAGATGCAAAGTAACTTCACTGCCACGCGTCTGCTTTTCAACGGTCTCAATCGAATATTCACCCTGTCCGGCGGACTCCCATAGCACGCCATGCTCTGGTGCGAGTCCAGCACGCCGCGTCAGGAATGTAACCTTATCCGCGACCACAAATGAGGAATAGAAACCTACACCAAACTGACCAATCAGATTGGCATCTTTCTGTTGATCGCCGGTCAAAGCCTGGAAAAACTCGCGTGTGCCAGATTTTGCGATCGTACCCAAATTCTCCACGACATCAGTGCGATCCATACCAATACCGTTATCAGCGATAGTGATCGTGCGAGCCTCTTTATCATACGAGACACTGATCTTGAAGTCCGTGTCGTGCTCGTATAATGACGCATCTGAAAGAGCATCAAAGCGCAAACGATCGATGGCGTCAGACGCGTTTGAGATTATCTCGCGGAGAAATATTTCTTTGTTACTGTATAGCGAGTGGATCATTAGATCCAGTAACTGTTTGACTTCCGCCTGAAAGCCAAGTGTCTCTTTCTGTGTATCGATAGACATAAAACAAAACCTCCCTAGCAACAACGTATATTTAAAGAGAGAAGAATAGGACGCAAAGAGGTATTTTTCACTTGTTACTGTACCAAAACTGAACGCTTTTTTCAACTCCAAAAAACGACCTGCACCCACTTATACTGCGGAATGCCTGCAAATCATAAAAAAAGATGGAGTTATCATAGCTCCTTTGCTCTACTCCACGGTAGACATTGTATCGGACTGAAAACATTTTTCGTTTAAACAGGTAACAACCGTAGATCTTACAGTCGTCGCTCAATAGAGATCCCCCTACCTGTAGTATCTACAAGATACGCATCTATCTAATATTGTGGCTTTCATAGTTATAGCATGTAACTTACCCAAACTATTGATAGTCTTGTAGACTTTGCGCAGGTAAGAAAACAGAAGTTTCACCTATCCATTTTCAAAAACTTGGATGCTAAAGTCATCACCGATGAATGACGTTCATACCATTGACCTATACATGTTCACCTCAGACATACCAAAAGTTGTATCTACTTTACTTGCATACCACATTGTTGTACAATGCTCTTACAATGTCTTGTGTATATCTATCACGCGGTGGCCTTGGCTCTGGCTACTGGCCAACATTATAGGCCAGGATGTCTCAAACAATGCCATAGATAGATACACAGGAATGTAAAAATATAAAAGGAGATCAATACCATGAGCGAGCTATTAACAGTATCAGAAGTTGCAGAAATTTTGCGTGTCGATGACACTACAGTCAGACGTTGGGTCAAACAAGGTGCATTGGAAGCTGTCATTCTTCCCCACGTAAACGAGCGTCAGGCTTATCGTATCAAGCGCGACACCCTCAATCGTGTACTAGGCGATGCTGCATTCCCAACGACAGCTGAATAGATACAGTCCCAGGCAGCACAAGCAAAGCCACTTATAAGAATAATCGATAGAGGCGTACGCAGACTCAAATTGTTCAAGTTGTTCAAGTACAGAGTTATATTAGATGTTCTTCCAAAGTGGCTTTGGCTACGTTCACCCAGCAATCTCCACAGACTATCTCCATGTCCAGAGGCTCCCCGGCACTCGCCCCTCCAAGCAAAGTTACAATCAGATAGGCTTGTGAGCGCGATTCACTACGTCAATATATTATAGACGAAAAACAAGCGCTGGCACCAAATAATTCCCACACCGTCTCCACCAGAGAATTTAGCTATCTAGCAAGAAAGGATATTTATGCTTCATGGTCATGTAGATCGGGCGTTATTCCATACCAAAGACCATGCAACTCTGCTATAATGTCATAATACCGATACAAGCTGCCCACTCACAATCTCCTCACAGGAGGCAGAGGGCAAGGACAGCCAAGCTATGTCGTTGCGATTTTTCTGGCATCACTTCACGCGCACCAAGCCTGGACCATGTACAGCAAAACGGTTGACAGTCACATAACTTGAAGGTATCATCAATATTAGACGCATAAATAAATATGTTACTCGAGCAATTTTTGCTTATATACTAGCAAATTGTACTCGATATTTTCCGACCAGGAATAGTAAAATTGGAAACACGTATATCGCCACCCTCGCTTAAGTTTTCTACACTGGTCAATCTCCTTCGTTGGAGGACAGCTCAACAGCCTGAACAGCGCATCTACACTTTTCTGACTGACGGAGAAACAAAAAAAGATGCCCTCACATTCACGGAGCTTGATCACCAAGCCAGAAAAATTGCAGCTTCATTGCAGGAGCGTGTGCCTCGTGGAGGACGAGCTCTACTCATCTATCCCTCAGGGTTAGATTTTATTGCTGCATTCTTTGGTTGCTTATACAGTGGAATCATTGCAGTCCCTGTCTATCCGCCATCAACAGTACGCTCGGACCGCACATTAACCAAATTTCGTGCCATTGTGCAAAACGTTGAGCCTCATGTCGTTCTCACGTCAACAACTCTCTCATCCAAAGTGGCAGGGCTGCTCACGCAAACGCCAGAACTTCAAGAAGCACCTGTACTGGTGACCGATACGCTCCCATCCACCCTCGCGGAGCAGTGGACCATGCCAGATATCCAGAGCGAGACTTTAGCATTTCTACAATACACATCAGGGTCAACCGGAGTTCCCAAGGGCGTGATGATTACTCATGGGAATTTATTGCACAATATGTCACTGGTTGAGCGCTACTGCCAGCATCCTGACAACGCCCATAGCGTGATGTGGCTTCCTCTTTATCACGATCTTGGTCTTATTGGTGGTGTACTCCAGCCACTTTATGCGGGATACGAATCCACCATCATGGCGCCCACAACCTTCTTGCAACGTCCATATCGCTGGTTACAAGCGCTAACAAGTACGCAAGCAACTATCAGTGGTGGTCCTAATTTTGCCTATGATCTCTGTGTCCAGAAGATCACAGAAGAGCAGAAGAAAACATTAGATCTCAGCCATTGGGAGATCGTCGCGAACGGTGCCGAGCCGGTGCGTAAAGATACGATGGAGCGCTTCGCCGCTGCCTTTGCCTCGACAGGTTTCCGCCACAATTATTTTTATCCCTGCTATGGCCTGGCGGAAGCTACGCTTGTCGTCAGTGCCGGCACCAAGGGAGTCTATCCAACCTGCAAATCGTTCCAGGGCGACGCGCTCAAAAAAGATATTGCCCTTGAGACCGATGAGCAGGCTATCGACGCTCGAACGCTCGTCAGTAGCGGGAAGAGCCATGCCGATCAAACGGTGCTCGTGGTTGATCCAGAGACCCAGACTGCCTGTCCCTCCAACCGCGTAGGGGAGGTCTGGGTATCAGGTCCCAGCGTTGCGCAAGGCTACTGGCAACGTCCCATCGAATCAAAGGAAACATTCCAGGCCCAACTCGCCGACGGCTCAGGACCATTCTTACGCACGGGCGATTTAGGTTTCATGGATCACGATGAGCTTTTCCTTACGGGACGCTTAAAAGATCTGATCATCATTCGTGGTAGCAATCACTATCCTCAGGATATCGAAAAGACTGTAGAGAGCTGCCATCCAGCACTGCGGCTCAATGGTGGAGCGGCCTTCTCCATTGATGTAGACGGCGAGGAGCGTCTGGTAGTTGTCAGCGAAATTGAACGCACGGCGATATCTTCACATCAGAACCTGGATCTGGTCATTGCAGACATACGACAAGCCATCGCACAACAGCACGAGATCCAGATATACGCCATCAACCTGATCAAACCTGCCAGCCTACCTAAAACATCGAGTGGCAAAGTGCAGCGCAACGGCACAAAAGCAAGCTTCCTTGAGGGAACGCTTGATATCGTGCGTGCCTGGAAACTGGATCAAGCAGAAGAAACATCCGAAACGCCTGAGACGGTTCCCACTGCCGCAGTGGAAGAGGCAGAGTCACCAGCAGCACAGACAGAGACAGAGCTACCAGCAACACAGGCAACGGAGAGCGCTCTAGCGCCGACGGCACCCGATCTTCCGACGCTGCGTAACTGGCTGATCGAACACGTTGCCACAGCCCTGAAGGTCAAAACCAACGCCATTAACGTCAGCACACCGTTCGCCTATTATGGCATGGACTCTGCTCAGGCGGTCAGCTTGTCAGCGGACCTGGAAGATCTCCTGCAACGTTCGCTATCTCCCACACTCGCCTATGACTATCCCAACATCGAGGCGCTGGCGCGCTATCTGACAAATGAAGAGCAAATCTCCGAGCAGCACGATGAGCATCTTGAGCAACGCAAATTTGACGAAGATGCGATCGCAATTGTGGGTCTCGGCTGCCGCTTTCCTGGCGCCAATAATCCCGACGAATTCTGGCAGCTCCTCCACGATGGAGTCGATGGCATCAGTGAAGTTCCCACCGATCGTTGGAACAAACAGGCATATTATGATCAAAACGCCGCCACTCCTGGTAAGATGAATACCCGCTGGGGTGGTTTCCTGCCAGACATCGACCAATTTGATCCAAAGTTCTTTGGCATCTCGCCACGCGAAGCGGATGGTATGGACCCACAACAGCGTCTGCTGCTGGAGGTTGCCTGGGAGACGCTGGAAAACGCGGGGATAGCACCAGAAAAGATGGTCGGGAGCCAGACCGGCGTTTTTGTCGGTATTAGCAGCGACGACTATTCACGCTTACAATTCAAAGATCCACGTGAGATCGACGCGTATGCCGGCACGGGCAACGCCCATAGTATTGCCGCCAATCGCATCTCTTATGTACTCGATCTACGCGGTCCCAGCATCGCAATGGATACCGCCTGTTCATCATCCCTGGTAGCCATCCATCAAGCCTGCCAGAGCATACGCAACCATGAGTGCACAGCGGCCCTGGCCGGTGGAGTTAATCTCGTGCTCACGCCAGAACTGACAATCACTTTCTCGCAGGCACGCATGATGTCTTCCGTGGGACATTGCCATACCTTCGACGAATCCGCTGATGGCTATGTACGTGGTGAAGGCTGCGGTCTGGTTCTGCTCAAAGCGGTCTCCGAGGCGCAACGCGATGGTGATACCATTCTGGCAGTCATCAGAGGCTCGGCCGTCAACCAGGATGGTCGCAGCAACGGCATAACTGCTCCCAATGGACCTTCGCAAGAAGCAGTCATCAGGCAGGCACTCAAGAACGCGAAAGTGCAGCCGCAACAGATCAGCTACGTCGAGACGCACGGTTCCAGCACGCCATTAGGCGATCCGATTGAGGTAGCCGCCCTCAAAAACGTATTGATGCAGGAGCGTACAGCGGAGCAACCATGTATCCTTGGAGCAGTCAAGACAAACATCGGTCATCTAGAATCGGCTGCCGGGATCGCGGGATTGATTAAGACGGTCCTGATCCTGCAAAAAGGCGAGATCGTGCCTAATCTGCACTTCGAGCAACTCAATAGCCATATCTCGTTTGAGAACACAACCTTTGCCATCCCCACGCAGCCTCAACCCTGGCCGACCGAAGAGCGCATCGCGGGAGTCAGCGCCTTTGGGTTTGGTGGCACCAACGCTCACGTCATCCTTGAAGCGGGGCCAGCCATCCAACCGCTCAAAAACGCGATGGAGCGGACACACCAGATCGTCACGCTCTCGGCGCAGAGTGACGAGGCTCTCGTGCAGATCGCAAAAAACTATCAGACATACTTAAAAGAGTATCCAGCCACAACGGTAGCGGATCTGGCCTTCACAGCCAACACAGGTCGCGCACATTTCGCATCCCGGCTTGCCATCACCACGACGACCACTGACCGCTTACGCGGACAGCTAGCCACCTTTATCCAGGGGAAGCCCGCACCGACCATGCAGATTGGGCGCAAACAACTCACGGCAGCGCGCAGGATAGCCTTTCTCTTCACGGGTCAGGGATCGCAATATATCAACATGGCAAAGCAACTCTACGACACGCAGCCCACATTCAAGCGCATACTCGATCACTGTGATCAGATCCTCCAGGAACACCTGGACCAGCCACTGATCTCAATTCTCTATCCAGCGCTTGAGAATCCATCACTGGATGAGACCGCCTACACGCAGCCAGCCCTCTTCGCACTCGAATACGCGTTAGCCGAGCTCTGGAAATCCTGGGGTATCATCCCTGACATCGTAATGGGACATAGTGTTGGCGAATACGTTGCCGCCTGTGTCGCTGGTATGTTTAGTCTGGAGGATGGTCTCAAGCTAATCTCGGCGCGTGGACGACTTATGCAGGCGCTTCCAGAGTCTGGCACGATGGTGGTCGTATTCGCCGAACCCGAGCAACTCAAGCCATTCATCGAACCAGTTAAACAGCTAGTTTCAATTGCAGCCATCAACGGCCCCAAAAACACCGTAATCTCAGGCGATCCAACCGCGTTACAAACGATTATCGCGCAATTGGAAGCGGAGCACATAACCACGCATGCGATGGTGGTCTCACACGGCTTCCACTCACCTTTGATGGCTCCAATGCTGGATGCATTCGAGCAGGCAGCAAGCGAAATCACATTTGCTCCCTTGCGTATTCCTCTCGTCAGCAATATCTCAGGAGAAATACTGACGATAGGGGAAACTGTCGATGCACATTATTGGCGCACACAAACGCAGAGCGCAGTTCAATTTGAAGCCAGCATATCCACTCTTGCAGAACAAGGATATAATACCTTCATTGAAATCGGTCCAGCCACAACCTTACTCAACATGGGAAAACGATGCATCCCTGAAGCAAGCGTCCAATGGTTACCATCCCTGCAAAAGGACCATGGCAACTGGCAGACGCTTCTGGAGAGTGTCGGGAGGCTTTACAGCCTGGGCATAGATATCAACTGGTCAGCATTCGAACAGGATTATCGCCGTAACCGCCTGTCCTTACCGACCTATCCATTCGAGCGTCAGCGTTGCTGGTTTGAAGAGAGGAAAAATCAGACAAGCCAGACAGCAGTTAAAAACGAAACGAGTATCCAGGAGCCTGTACACAAAACCAGACTTGCCGAGCGGCATCCGCTTCTCGACACCTATATGGCGCTGACCTATCCAGTCAACACACACATCTGGGAAAGCACTCTGGATACCCAATACTTACCCTATCTACGGGATCATCGCATCCAGGGTGCCGCAGCGCTTCCGATGTCTGTCTATATCGAAATGGCTCAGGCAGCCATCAAAGAAGCATTGGGAACAGGCACGTATCGTCTGAAAGAGATTGAGCTGAAAAAACTTCTGCTCTTACCTGAGAAAGGTTCCCAGAAGGTTCAAGTTGTTCTTTCTTCCGACACCAGCAATCAAACAATATTTTTTATTTATAGTCATGCTGTTGGTGTACCAGATCAACCACACAACCTCTGGACCCTGTATGCAACCGGCAAGATCCAAACTTTATGAGGAATGTGGGTTACTAGTCTGGAGGATATTGTGGCATCATTATTGGCTGCCCGAAATAATCAGCAGATCAATTTTGGACTTATATTTTTTTCGAGCAGTGAAGCATCATCACAAGACAACAAGTATCGCCTGCTCATCGAGAGCGCAAAATTCGCAGATCAACACGATTTTTCATCGATCTGGATTCCAGAGCGACATTTCACCAAAGATGGCTGGCTCTATCCCAATCCAGCCGTCCTGCACGCCGCCCTCGCCCGGGAGACGCGGCAGATCAAGCTGCGAGCAGGTAGCGTTGTCCTACCATTGCATAATCCCTTGCGCGTCGCCGAAGAATGGTCGATGGTCGATAATTTATCAGGGGGACGAGTGGGCGTTGCCTTTGCCTCCGGCTGGCATCCAAACGACTTCGCGCTGGCTCCTGATAATTATGAGCAGCGCCAGGAGATCATGTTCAAGGGAATCGAAACAGTCCAACGCCTGTGGCGCGGTGAAAAGATTCAGATGACAGGTGGTAATGGAAAACAGGTAGAACTGCAAACCTATCCCAGCCCGATCCAGGCCGAGTTGCCTTTCTGGATCACTGCCGCTGGCAATCCCAACACCTTTGCCAGAGCGGGAGCGATTGGAGCTAACCTGTTGACACATCTGTACAATCAAAGCGTCCCGGAGCTCACGGAAAAGATTAACATTTACCGTAACGCACGCGCAGAACACGGCTATGATCCAGACACGGGTCAAGTATCGGCCCTGCTACACACCTTTATTGGCAAAGACAAAGAGACCGTCCGGCAGCAGATCCAGGGGCCATTTAGTGAATATCTCAAATCAGCCTCCTATCTGGTCAATGCCATCGCCTACAGCCGTGGGCAGAATGTCGATCTGAACACGCTCTCAGAGCAGGATCTTGAGGACTATCTCCACTTTGTCACCGACAGACTCATTTCCACGCAGCGCGTCCTGATCGGAACGCCAGAAGACTGTCTGGAGCAGGTCCTCCAGATCAGAGCCGCTGGCGTTACCGAGATCGCCTGTCAGATGGATTTTGGCGTCAGCACCGATCTCGTAATGGAGAGTATGCCTTATCTCAATCAACTCAAAGATGAGGCCAATGCTCGACTACAGCAGCAACCAGTCTATGAACGAGAACATATCCTGGTCGGCGCCACGCATCAACGCACCAACGGTCATAAGCCAGAAAGCCCGGCGCATAGCAGTGAAAGGTCCATGCCCTCACCCGCCATAGATTTTTCACTGGGAACGCTGCGTCAACGCTGCCAGCAACAGGTTGACCTGACCGATTTCTATCAGATGTTGGGACAGCATGGAGTCCAGCTTGCCGACAGCTTCCAGGGCATCAAGCATCTCTGGCAGGGCAATAAAGAAGCGCTGGGCCAGATCAAGCTCTCCAGCGAGCTCATCCAGGACGCCAAAGCCTACACTATTCATCCGACCCTGCTGGATGCCTCACTTCAGGTTCTGATCGCCGCCTTACCACACAACTTGTTAGCCAGCGCCAGCGATCTCTATCTACCCACAGGTATCCGCAGCTTCCAGATGCATCAGCCCTTGAGCAACGTCGTCTGGAGCCATTCCCAACTGACAACCGCAGCAACGGCAAGCAGCGCAGTGATCGAAGGCGACGTACGCATCTTCAACGATCAGGGACTGCTACTCGTAGAGGCGCTCGGGCTCCAATTGCAGCATACATCTATCGCCACGAACACACCTCAATCGACGACGGCTCAGACCATCACAGGGTTTGAGCAATGGCTCTATGAGCTACAATGGGAATCTTCCACCCTCAAAGAGCCCGATCCCGCTCTCCTGACAGGCAGCTGGATTATCTTTACAGACAAGAGTGGCGTGGGACAACGATTGATCGAGCAGTTAGATAAGTATGGAGCACACAGTCTCCGTGTCATCGCCGGCAATCACTATCGAGAACTGGCACCCGGACAATATCAGATCGATCCAACGCAAGCAGAAGATACGCAACGTATTATCCAGGAGGCCGCACGCACACAGGACGTGAAAGGCATCATCCACTTGTGGAGCCTTGACACCACGCCGGTGGCAGCCACCAGCGTCGCGTCACTGGAAGATGATCAACTCATCAGCACCCAGCATGTCCTGCACCTGATCCAGGCGCTGGCACAGCGTAACAGCGCGGTGCAACCACATCTCTGGCTGGTGACACGAGGAGCGCAAGCGGTCACGCAGGAGAATGAGCAACTTGAGCTCACCCAGGCTCCTCTCTGGGGGCTAGGTAAGACCTGCGCCATGGAACATCCAGAATTTTGGGGCGGCTTAATCGATCTGGACCCCGAGGAGACGACACGACATGCAGCCAGCCAGCTTTTAAGTGGAGTCAGCAGCTATGCCACAGAAGACCAGATCGCCTTTCGAGAGCGGCATGGCTATGTAGCACGCATGGTTCGGAGTCAGGCCAGCGCGACAAAACAGCTAACCTATCACAAAGACGCGAGCTATCTCATCACTGGCGGATTATGGGGTCTGGGATTGGAGGTCGCACATCGCTTCGCCGAGAAAGGCGCTGGACATCTCATCCTGCTGGGACGCAGCACACTTCCGCCACGCTCAACCTGGGATACTCTACCCGCCGGAAGCCGTCAAGCCATCCAGGCAGCCGGCATCCGCTCACTGGAGCGGCTGGGAGCCCAGGTCCATTACGCAACTGTCGATGTCGCTGATGAGGCTCAATTAGCAGCCTTCCTGACCAACTACAACCAGAAGGGACATCCCCCGTTACGCGGAGTCATCCATGCCGCCTCGGTCTGGCAGGATGCTCATGGACAATCGCTGGTACGTCCCCTGGTCCAGACACAGCCAGAAGCTCTGACGACCGTCTTTCGTCCCAAAGTAATCGGCAGCTGGCTACTCTATACCTTGACGAGGTCGGCTCCGCTGGACTTTTTCGTGTCCTTCTCATCAGGAGCCTCACTCTTTGGCTCTGCTGCGCAGGGCAACTACGCGGCGGCTGGCGAATTTATGGACATTCTGGCACATTATCAGCGTGCTCATGGACAGTCCGCGCTTAGCATCGACTGGGGGGCCATCTCCGAGATCGGCTTTGGCAGTACAGCCGAAGGGCTACGCGTCCATGAATACTGGGAGTCGCGTGGCATTCAGCGCATCAATCCCAGACAGGTCCTGGATACGCTCGAATTGCTTATCCCGCAAGGTGTCGCCAGAATTGGTGTGATTAAACTTGATTGGCGGCTACTTGAACAATTTTATACTCAGATTGCCAGCCTTCCCTTGGTACGCCATCTTGTCAGCAAGAGCTACGAGGACACACCAGCCAGCGGAGCACAGACAAGCTCGATTCTGGAGACTATTCGCAGCGCCAAAGCGGAACAGTGGACGCCTATCCTGGCAGACTATTTACGAGCACAGGTAGGAAGCGTCCTGCGTATCTCCGAGGATCAACTGGATAACGAGCAGCCTTTGACAGCCTTTGGACTGGACTCCTTGATGGCGATTGAGCTCAAGAACCGTCTGGAAGGCGAACTGGCACTTCGTATCCCGATCGTCACATTTTTGCAAGGACCCAGTATCATACAGTTTGCGCAGCAGCTTCATCAGCAACTGGCAGAGACCATCATTGCCAACGAAGCCCCGCCTGCACCAACGCTCGCCGTCTCATATCCAACCGCTGCCCCGCCTCCTCAGGACACGGAACAGCTCTTAGCGCAATTAGATCAACTCTCGGATCAAGATGTCGATGCCCTCCTGGCTCAAATGATGCCTGAGGAACCTGAACAGCCACCAAATGGACACGCCGAGGCTTCTGTAGAGCTTTCTACCCAGGATCCTACACTGCTATTGGCACATATCGACCAACTCTCTGACGAGCAGGTAGATTCATTGCTCAATGAAATTGCACGGAAAGAGGATTTGAATCGATGAACGATAGCTCAAAACAGCTTTCTAATCTTTCAGCCGACGCCAAACGTGCCTTATTGGCAAAACTTTTGCGCGACAAGATTCGCGCTCAGGAGAGTTGGGTACCGATCTCACAAAATCAGAAAGCACTCTGGTTTCTCTCGCGTCTGGCTCCCAATAGTGCCGCCTATAATCTTTTGTACGCAGCCCGCATCAACACGCAGATCAATCACCAGGCGCTCAACGCCGCATTGCTCAAACTGGTGCAACGCTATCCGATTCTAACCGCCACCTATGAGATGCACGATGGGCTCCCGATGCAACATCTGATCGCCAGCCGGAGCCTGACGGTTGAGGAGATCGACGCTACAGCCTGGTCGCTCGACTCCCTCCAGCAAGAGCTGCAACGTGAGAGCAATCTTCCAGTGTCATTAGAGACTGGTCCAGTGCTACGCATCAAGCTCTATCGGCGCTCGGCCGACGACTATGTATTGGCCATGATAGTGCATCATATCGCCATCGATTTCTGGGCACTTGATATCTTCGTGGACGAGCTCTTCCTGCTCTATGCAGCCGAGCAGATAGGTATCCAGGCCACGCTCCCGGCTCCGGGAGCACAGCATGCCGAATACGTCAAATGGCAGGATGAGATGCTGGCTGGCGATGAAGGCGAACGTCATTGGCTTTACTGGCAGGAGGCCTTGCAGGGTGAGCTACCAGTCCTTAACCTGCCCCTGGATCGACCACGTCCTCCGGTACAGACATACAAGGGAGCATCTCACGGCTTCACATTGAACGCGGATCTCAATCGACAGTTACGTGCCCTGGCCAAAGAGGAAAAAGTCACGCTTTTCACCTTGATGCTCACAGCCTATCAAACGCTCCTCTATCGCTATACAAACCAGGAAGACATCATCGTCGGCACGCCAGCGCTAGGGCGCACAAAATCCGAATGGGAGCGCGTCGTTGATTACCTGGCCAATCCGATTCTGGTACGCGCCGACCTATCCAATAATCCTACCTTCAAAGAGCTGCTGAGCCACACCAGACAGGGAGTCTTCGACGGTCTGGAGCATCAGGATTTCCCCCTGCCGCTGCTTGTCGAGCGACTTCAGCCCAAACGTGATCCAAGCTATTCGCCGCTCTATCAGACACTATTTATCTGGGATCGACCACGCACGCGCACCGTCCAGGATCTCGCACGCCTGGGACAAAATGGCACCGCTCATCAACTGGCACAAGCCAATCTCTCCTTTGAGCCTTTCGCTTATGGACAGCAAGGCGCTCCCCTCGATCTGACCTTAACAGTCTTTGAGATCGAGGGAGCTCTGAGCGCTGATTTCCGTTATAATACAGATCTCTTCGAGCCGGCCACAATTGAGCGCATAGCGCAACAATTTCAGGTTTTATTAGCAGGTATCATCGCACAGCCCACACAGCGCCTCCAGGAGCTACCACTCCTGACGGAGCAGCAATATCAGCAGATGCTGATAGATTGGAACTCCACGCAGCAAGCGTATCCAGTCGAAGTCGAGAGCACGCTCCAGCAGCTCATCGAGGATCAGGTCGAGCGCACCCCGAACGAGATCGCTTTGATCTTCGAAGGAAACCTCAAAACCTATCGCGAGCTGAACTACGCCGCCAACCATCTGGCCTATCGCCTGCAAGAGCTTGGAGTCGGTCCAGACGTGTTAGTCGGCGTGAGCATGGAGCGCTCGTTTGAGATGGTTGTCGCGCTCCTGGCGATACTCAAAGCCGGAGGCGCCTATGTTCCGCTTGATCCAACCTATCCAAGCGAGCGGCTCTCGTACATGCTCATCGACGCTCAGGTGCCCGTACTGCTAACCCAGTCGCATCTGATCAGCCGCCTGCCCGAGACGCAGGCACAGATCATCTGTCTTGAGCCCGGATGGAATAGTGCTCAAACCGAGCCAATCGCCAATCCAGTCAATCGAACAAGGCCGGATCAGCTTGCCTATATGATCTACACTTCTGGCTCGACCGGCAAACCCAAAGGGGTCATGAATACGCATCAAGGGATCTGCAATCGACTGCTCTGGATGCAGCAGACCTATCAACTCAACAAGTATGATCGCGTCCTCCAAAAGACACCTTTCAGCTTCGATGTCTCCGTCTGGGAATTCTTCTGGCCGCTGCTGAGTGGAGCTGGACTGGTCATCGCACGTCCGGGCGGCCATCAAGATCCCACCTATCTGGCTCGACTGATCGCCGAGCAGCATGTGACCACGCTCCATTTTGTGCCATCGATGCTACAAGCATTTCTATCGGAGCCTGATCTCACCGACTGTCAGCATATCCGCCACGTGATCTGTAGCGGCGAGGCGCTTGCACCTGAGCTCCAGGAGAGATTCTATTCACGCTTCGCGGTGCCAGCGAAATTGCACAACCTCTATGGCCCAACCGAGGCCGCCATTGATGTCACCTACTGGGAATGCCAGCGTAACGCGCCAGTCCAGAGCGTGCCGATTGGACATCCAATCGCCAACACACAGATCTATATCCTGAACGCAGCCATGCAGCCGATGCCGATCAACGTGGCCGGAGAACTGCATATCGGCGGCATTGGACTCGCTCGCGGTTACTATCATCGTCCAGAACTCACGGCTGAACGCTTTATCAAAGATCCCTTCAGCACGCAACCCGACGCCAGATTATTTAAGACAGGAGATCTGGCTCGTTATCGCGCTGATGGAGCCATCGAATTCCTGGGACGCATCGACTTCCAGGTCAAGATTCGTGGCTTCCGCATTGAGCTGGGCGAGATCGAAACGATGCTCAATCAACATCCCATGATTCAGGAATGCGTCGTCATTGCGCGTGAAGATACTCCTGGGAACAAACGCCTGGTCGCCTATCTCGTTCCAACCCGGGCAGGGACACAACCAGCGATTGAAGACCTGCGCAACTTCCTCAAAACGCAATTGCCAGATTACATGCTGCCAGCCATCTTTGTCTTCATGGATGCCCTGCCACTGGCGCTCAATGGCAAAGTGTTGCGTACAGCTCTGCCTGAGCCAGATACTGAACGCCCCGAACTCCAGGTTGCTTATGTGGCGCCACGCACATCCACAGAGGCCATCCTCACCGAGATCTGGATTGAAGTGCTCAGCCTGACACGTATCGGAGTCAACGACAACTACTTTGATCTGGGAGGGGCCTCGATTCAGAGCCTGGAAGTGGTCTCCAAAGCCAACGATGCCGGACTTCCCATGGTCCTGGAGATGCTCTTTGAATTCCAGACGATTGCCGAGCTAGCCACGGCGATAGATGCAAAGAGCTCTGAAAAAGCGGTTGTCCTGGAAGAAGCGACCTCTTCTTTACAGACGCCGCTCGCCAGGAGCCCAAAGGAAGAAGCTCCCATCGTCGAAAAGACAAAGATGAACAATACGCTCATCGAAAGCCTTGGCACATATCTACCGCCCAGGGTAGTCACCAGCGAGGAGATTCTAGCCGGATGCGCCAAACCAATTAAGTTCCCTCTCGCCAAGCTGACGGGAATCAAGACACGCCGCATGGCGGGAGAGACAGAGTTCTCGATCGACATCGCCCAACAGGCGGTCGCGCAATGTCTGGCAAACTCCAGATACAATCCAGGCGATATCGACATGATCGTTTGCGGCAACATCTCGCGCTGCGACGCTCCAGGCTTTCAATTCACCTTCGAGCCCAGCACAGCGGTCCGCATCAAAGAGCATTTCGGCTTTACCAACGCCATCGTGCTGGATGTCTCCAACGCCTGCACAGGATTATTTACGGCGGCCTACGTCATCGATGCTTTTCTCAAAACAGGTCTGATTCGACGCGGCATGGCAGTCAGCGGAGAATACATCAGCCATCTCGCGCTGACGGCACAAAAAGAGATCGAAAACTTTATGGACTCGCGTCTGGCCTGCCTCACGGTCGGTGATGGTGGAGCGGCTCTGATTCTTGAGCAAGCTCCCAATAATCAGGTTGGCTTCCACGAGTTCGAGATGTATACTCTAGGACACTATAGCGAAGCTTGTATCGGCAAGGCTACGGATCGTGAGCATGGTGGTGCCATCATGTACACTGACGCCGTCACCGTCTCATCGGTGAACTTAAAACAGGCGGTCTCGCACGCCGGGATGATTATGGAGCGCTCACGCTGGCCCAAAGAAGCCTTCCAGCACATCATCGTGCATCAGACATCCAAGACAACCATCAACGACGTGCCACGAGAAATCAACAAGTTCTTTGGCGAGGAGATCTGTCAGGATGGCAGCGTGATCAACAACATTGAGGAGCGTGGGAACACGGCGACAACCACCCACATGATCGCTCTGATGGATAATATCCGCTCGAATCGCATCAACACTGGCAACAACGCCGTCTTTGGTATCACTGGCTCCGGCGCCACCATCGGAACGGCACTCTATACCTTCGATGATCTTCCCGATCGGATTCGTCAGCGCGAGGCAGGCACGTATACGCCGACGAAAGTTGTGAGCGATGAGACCTTCATCCCACGCCTCTCGACGACCCAACGTATCCGTATCGCCAGCGTTGGCACGCCCTCCAGGGATCAGCAAGTCGAGAAGAAGACACTGGAATTGATTCAAGCCGCCGCCGATCCATGTCTGGCGGCCTATCCCTACAACAAAAGCACGATTGATCTCCTGATCTATTCAGGGGTCTATCGGGACGAATTCTTGTGTGAACCAGCCGTAGCCGCTCTGGTAGAAGGACAGCTCGGTATCAATGACGATATTGAGACGCAGGAGGATAAGAAGACCTTTGCTCTGGATATCATGAATGGGGGACTGGGCACACTCGATGCCTGTTACGCCGCTATCGGCCTGATCAAAGCGCAGAGAGCACACGCGGCATTGATCGTCGCCTCGGAGGTTGAAAACAATCGAGAATTTGCACCGACAGAACTGGTTGGCATTGAAGAGACCGGGTCGGCGCTCCTGCTCGATGAGAGTCCTGATGGCAAGACTGGCTTCGGCAATTTTGTCTTCCAGACCTTTCCCGCATATCTACAGGATGTCCATGCCAACTCAGAGATACGCAATGGTAAAACGTTGATGAATTTCAAGAGCCATCCACAACTGGAGCAGCATTACATTCACTGTATCCAGGAGACAGTTGCTGAGACGCTCAAACGCGAGAACCTGAAGCTTTCCCAGATCCAAGTCATCTTGCCACCACAGATCTCAAGCAACTTTATCACGCAATTGAGCAATGCTCTTGAGGTGAAACGAGACAAAGTTGTCGACGTTCAGGCTCAACATGATCTCTTTACGTCTTCTCTGGCCTATGCGTTGCAATATACATATGATCATCAGAAGGCTCACAAGGGCGATATCGGATTGATTATCAATGTTGGTTCTGGCCTTCAGGTTGGTTGTGCCGTTTACTACTTTTAGCTGAGATCATTTGCACTATCAGGTAGGATACACTCATGCCACAGTCACCATGGATTCTATCCCGTCAAGCATATCCAGCATCCAGGCTCTTCTGCTTCCCCTATGCAGGCGGAGGGGCAGCAGCCATCTATCGCACCTGGCAGCAAGAACTACCACCAGAGGTAGAGGTCTGTCCTATACTGCTGCCAGGCCGCGAGGCCAGATTTAATGATCCCGCTTACACCCAGGTAGAGGACCTCGTCGCAGAATTGAGCAAGCATATTCGCCCATACTTAAATGTCCCTTTCCAGTTCTTTGGACACAGTATGGGAGCTCTGATTAGTTTTGAATTAGCACGACAACTACGCCGTCAAGAGCTTCCGCAGCCGACACAACTCTTTGTGTCGGCCCATCGTTCTCCCCAGCTACCACGCCGTCAGGAGCCCATTTATATGCAGCCAGACGATGAATTCAAGGAATCACTCAAAAAGCTCGGAGGCACACCGGAAGCCATCCTGAACAACCAGGAGCTGATGGAGCTCTTCCTGCCCATCCTGCGCGCCGATTTCACTCTCTGCGAAGACTACAACTACAAACCAGAGGGACCATTCGATTATCCAATCGCGGCCTTTGGGGGACTCAAGGATGAGGATATCCCTGTCGAAGATCTGGAAGGTTGGCGCTCACAAACCCGTAGCACCTTCAGCCTCCAGACCTTCCCAGGAGGACACTTTTATCTTCATCCATATCAGAAGCAACTCGTCCAAAGCATCAGCGCCTTTTACCAATCGTAGCGTCGTGCCCTCGGGCACGATGTCCCACTCGACGTACGATCAGGCAGGCCAGCGTCGTGCGCCTGCCGTCTCATACGCGCTACTGGGACATCGCACGCGAGCGTGCGACGCTTACTTCAGTTTGGCGAGCAGGCTTTTGGCTTGCAGCAACGCCTCATCACTTTTACAGAAAGAGAAACGGACATAGTGCTTGCCAATATGCACATGCCCTTTACTATACATCGTCTCGGGCGGAATGCAGGCCACGCCGATCTCTTTGATTAAATGATGCGTAAACTCCAGAGGCATCCCATCGAAGACATCCGAGAAATCGGTCATAATGAAATACGTCCCCTCTGGTGCACGATACTTCAAGCCACTGCCCTCCAGCGATGACATCAAAAGTTGCAATTTGGCATCGTACAACGCCTTAAAATCCGTATAATAACTATCGGGCTGATTGAGCGCGTAAGCAATGGCCTCCTGCCCGGGATGGTTTACGGCAAAGACGGTAAACTGATGTGCTCGCGCCACACCGTCCAATATATCAGGATGTCCATAGACCCAGCCGATCTTCCAGCCAGTCGAGCTAAAAGACTTGCCACCGCTACTCACAGTCACAGTGCGCTCAAACATCCCCGGCAACGTGGCCATAGGAATATAAGTCGAGGCGCCCAGTGTCAGATGCTCATAGACCTCATCGCTGATTACGATTACATCATGCTCGATGCATAATTCGGCAATCATAGTTAATTCTTCGCGACTGAAGACGCGTCCCGTTGGATTGTGCGGCGAGTTGAGGATAATCGCCCGTGTCTTGGGTGTAAAAGCGGCCCGTAGCTCATCAGGATCAAACGTCCAGGTGGGAGGATGGAGCGGCACAAAGACTGGCGTAGCACCAGCCATCAAAATATTCGGCACATAAGAATCATAAAAAGGCTCAATCACAACCACTTCATCCCCCGGATCAATCAGTCCCAGCACGCACGAGAGGATGCCTTCTGTAGCACCAGCTGTCACGATCACGCCCTGATTGGGATCAATGTCCAACCCGTAGAAGCGAGCCGCATGGCGAGCCACAGCCTGACGCAATGAGACCGTACCAGGACCAGGCGCGTACTGATTCTGATATCCGGATTGAGCCGCTTTCACAAGCTCAGCGACAATATTGGCAGGGGTATCAAAATCGGGCTTCCCCTGACCCAGATTCAAGGCATTATATTGTTGAGCCAATACATTTACTTCAGTAAAAATAGTTGTCCCAAAGGTTTCAACACGGCGAGCAGAACTAGACATGCTTCCAAATACTCCCATCATGATTGCAGACATATTTTTGTTACAGCGTATTGTCAGTCATTATAACATTGTCGAACGCCACACAACCCAACGGACTCAGCAGGAAATAAAGCAAAACGCTCTTACCAAAATGATATAATATCGTGGTAAATGACTCAATCAGACAGTATTTACGCTTCTCTGTCCATACATGCAATGAGATAATCTCTAGCATACCAGATCATTAAAGGAGGATACACCCACAAGAAAGGCGCGTCGTATTCACGTTTAAAAGCTCCCTCATGACCCCCTCATGGAGCCATAGCTGGCAGTCGATTTCAAACAATGTAATCGTAATATGGAACATCTGCGATCAGTAGTTCGTGTTACCGAATGTTGATGAAGCAAGCAGACGTTGACAAAGTTGTATAACGTCTTACGAGGAGGAGTTTTTTTAATGGCTCGTTATATATTAAGCCTGGATCAAGGCACAACCAGTTCCCGAGCGATCCTCTTTAACCACGATGGTAATATTGTTAGTCTGGCGCAGCAGGAATTCCCCCAGATCTATCCAGCACCTGGATTGGTCGAACATAATCCTGAAGACATCTGGTCTTCCCAGATCCACGTCGCACAAGAAGCCATCAAGAAGGCTGGCGTCTCCACCGCGGATATTGCTGCGATCGGTATCACCAACCAACGTGAGACCGCTGTGGTATGGGAAAAGAGTACAGGCCGTCCCGTCTTCAACGCTATTGTGTGGCAAAGCCGCCTGACCGTTCCCATCTGCGACGCCCTGACGGCTAAGGGATTTGACAAGGAGATTCGCGAGCGTACCGGGTTGGTTACCGATGCCTATTTCGCAGGCACGAAGGTCAAATGGATTCTCGATAATGTAGAAGGAGCACGCGCAAAAGCTGACCGTGGCGAATTGCTATTTGGCACGATCGATACTTTCCTGATCTGGCGCCTGACCAAGGGACGTGTGCATGTGACTGACTATACCAATGCCTGCCGTACCCTCATTTTTAACATCTACGAGAAGAAATGGGATGATGTCATCCTTAAAGAGCTAGGGATTCCACATTCCATGCTGCCAACCGTCCTCCCCTCAAGCGCCGTCTACGGCGAGGCGGATGCTGAGTTCTTTGGTCGCCCGATTCGTATCGCGGGCATCGCCGGTGATCAACAGGCCGCTACCTTCGGACAGGTCTGCTATGAAAAAGGAATGGCAAAAAACACCTATGGCACAGGCTGTTTTATGCTCATGAATACCGGCAACGAAGGTATCCCATCGAAGAACGGATTGCTGACCACGATCGCGTGGGGATTAGGCACGAAGGAGAAACCTCAGATCACGTATGCGCTCGAGGGGAGTATCTTTGTGACTGGCGCTGCGGTCCAGTGGCTCCGTGATGGTCTACGAGCTATCAAATCAAGCGTCGAAGTGGAAGGCCTGGCCCAGACAGAAACGGATAATGGTGGCGTCTTTCTCGTGCCTGCCTTCGTCGGTCTGGGAGCTCCGTATTGGGACCCTTACGCCCGTGGGACGATCGTAGGACTGTCACGCGGCACAACGATGGGGCATATCGCTCGCGCCACACTTGAGTCCATGTGCTATCAGACACGCGAAGTGCTTGAGGCCATGACCGCCGATAGTGGCATCCAGACGAAGACGCTACGCGTCGATGGTGGAGCAGTCGTCAACAATCTGCTGATGCAATTCCAGGCAGATATTCTAGGAGTAGCGGTTCAAAGACCAGAAGTCGCTGAAACCACTGCCTTAGGAGCGGCCTATCTGGCAGGTCTGGCTGTTGGCTTCTGGCAGAGTCAGCAAGAGTTGAGTAAACTCTGGGCGGTTGATCGCACCTTCGAACCAAAGATGGGTGAGGATCAACGTCAAGACCTCTATGAGCATTGGAAAAAGGCCGTCCAGAGATCACTGGGTTGGGCCAAAGATTAGAAGCTATCCAGCACAAGAACAATTTCATCTTTTCCGTGTGTCCGTGCCCATACCGATAGCACATCGCGCTATAGTCATGTAGCAACGTAGACTAAACCATACATAAGGTTGTCGGTATGGACTTACCATTAAGAATGGGAGAGAAAATCTCATGGAAAATCCAGTTGTTGGCCGTTCGGCACTCGCTGGTACCTTTGGTGAATGCGTCGCAGAATTCTTCGGCACCTTCGTGCTTCTCCTCTTTGGAGATGGCTGTGTAGCTACATTCGCACTTTACAATAATATTGGCCCCAATAATGCCGCCACATCTTTTGCGAACGAATGGATTGTCATCGGGCTGGGCTGGGGTCTGGCTGTCATGCTCGGCATTTACGTCGCCGGTGCAGTCAGCGGAGCCCATCTCAATCCAGCTGTCACGATGGCGCTGGCTGCTCGCAGAAAATTCGCCTGGTCAAAAGTACTTCCCTACATCGCCGCACAAGTAATCGGTGCGTTTCTTGCGGCTGCGATCATCTACTTCGTTTACAAAGGCGCCATCGATCATGCCGTCAGCCTGGCCGGAGCTGGTAGCACCGTCACCAGTACAGCAGGTGGAGTATTCTATACCAGCCCGAAGCCCTTCGTTGGCATGTTTGGGGCCTTTTGTGATGAATTTGTCGGTACAGCTCTGCTCGTAGGACTCATCTTTGCTATCACCGACGCCCGCAATCAGCCAGTACAGGCCAACTTGAATCCCTTGATCATCGGATTCCTGGTGGTCGCCATTGGCTTATCATTTGGACTCAACACCGGATATGCGATCAATCCAGCCCGTGACTTTGGTCCGCGCCTCTGGATCGCGATCGTCGACGGCGGACGTAGTCTCAATTACTATACCTGGCTCCCGATTGTTGCTCCTATCCTGGGAGGAATCGCGGGTGGCTACATCTACGATTTCACCGTTGGGAGAGTGATTGACGCCCGTAAGATGGAAGCCTCTGGCGATACAATCACGATGGGAGAATCGGTACGTGAGCCCGCTGGCGATTAACCTTGCGGTCTCATCTCAGTACCATCAGATGAATGGACGAAGGTCTGCAAGCAAAGAAAGAACTTACCTGCAAACTTTCGTCTCTTCTTAACTATCATCAGTGCCGGCAGACGCATTTATCTTTTCAGTGCACGTGATAAAACTTGTGTAGTTAAAGGATCACTTTCCGAGCCAAAGACTCCAGAGGAAACAAAATGAAAAAGCTCATAAATAAACCCGAAGACGTGGTCAAAGAATCGATGGCTGGCATGGCAGCAGCGCATGCCGATCTCATCAGCGTAGATCTTGAGCAACAAATCATCGTGCGCAAAGGAGCGCCATTCAATAACAAAGTCGGTATCATCTCCGGTGGTGGCAGCGGACATGAGCCGATGCACGGCGGCTATGTTGGCTATGGGATGCTTGATGCAGCCTGTCCTGGAGCTGTCTTTACCTCGCCGGTACCCGATCAGATGATAGCCGCTACACGTGCCGTCAACGGCGGACATGGTGTCCTGCACATCGTCAAAAACTACACTGGCGACGTGATGAACTTCGAGATGGCCGCGGAATTGGCCGATGCCGATGGCATCAAAGTGGAGAGCGTGATCACTAACGACGATGTTGCAGTGACAGATAGCCTCTATACAGCCGGGCGTCGAGGAGTAGGCGTCACAGTACTCGTCGAGAAGATCGTTGGAGGACTGGCAGAAACAGGAGCTCCACTTGAGCAGGTGGCGGCCCTGGCACGCAAAGTAAATGATCATGGTCGCAGCATGGGACTCGCACTCACATCCTGCACGGTACCGGCGGCCGGCAAACCAACCTTCGAGTTAGGCGAGAACGAGGTAGAGATTGGTATCGGCATTCATGGCGAACCTGGACGTCATCGCATCCCACTGGCAAATGCGGCGGAGCTCACCGAAATGCTCCTCAACCCAATCATCGAAGATCTGGGACTCAAATCCGGCGAACAGGTACTTGCCTTCGTCAATGGCATGGGAGGCACTCCTTTAATCGAGCTTTACATCGTCTTTGATACCGTCCAACGCATTCTCAAAGGGAAAAATATTACGCTCGCCCGCTCGTTTGTCGGCAACTATATTACTTCGTTGGATATGGCTGGCTGCTCGATCACCCTGCTGCGCCTCGATGATGAGCTCATCAAATATTGGGATGCGCCTGTCCATACACCGGCATTGCGTTGGGGCCGTTGAGAAATTTTGGAGGAGACGATGCCTGTCACACATACGGATATACTTCATTGGCTGGAACGTTCGGTACTGGTGCTGCATGAGAACAGTGCGTTACTGACTCAACTCGATTCAGCAATTGGTGATGCCGATCACGGCATTAATATGGATCGCGGCTTTCAGGCCGTCGCCGCCAAGCTTCCAGGGATGGAAAATGCTGATATCAGCACCATCCTTAAAACGGTGGGAAGTACGCTTGTGTCAACCGTCGGAGGAGCCAGTGGACCTCTCTATGGGACGGCGTTTTTGCGAGCCGGCACGGCGACCGCCAGCAAGGAGACGTTGGACGCTTCTGATGTAATCGCGATGTTTGAGGCGGCCCTAACTGGCATCAAAGCCCGTGGCAAGGCACAAACTGGCGAGAAGACGATGCTTGATGCTCTGACGCCAGCCATTGAGGCTGGACAACAGGCTCAAGCGGAACAGGCATCCCTGACAGCGGTCGTACAACGCATGGCAGATGGTGCTAAAGCGGGTATGCAGTCAACTATAGCCATGCGAGCCACCAAGGGTCGTGCCAGCTATCTAG
Source organism: Dictyobacter sp. Z7_2 (assembly GCF_057551105.1). Lineage (NCBI taxonomy): Bacteria > Bacillati > Chloroflexota > Ktedonobacteria > Ktedonobacterales > Dictyobacteraceae > Dictyobacter > Dictyobacter sp. Z7_2. The sequence continues at coordinate 3,367,391 of NZ_BAAJPE010000002.1, read as the reverse complement.
GCGAGCGTAGCGTGGGACATCAGGACCCGGGAGCGACATCGTGCTGGCTACTTTTACAGGCTCTGGCTGAGACGCTAGAAAAGGGGACCTGATATGTCTGTAAGTATTGTAATTGTCTCGCATAGCGCTCGCCTGGCTGAGGGTGTGGCCGAGCTGGCGAGACAGATGTCAATGGGTGAGGTGACGATTGCGGCGGCAGGAGGTACCGATGATGGCACTATCGGCACCTCGATCGCCAAAGTAACCGCTGCCTTGCAAACAGCGGCTAATCCCGATGGCACACTCGTCCTACTTGATCTGGGAAGCGCCGTCATGATTACAGAGATGGCTCTCGAGACGCTTGATGCCAGCGCACGTACACGCACCCTCATCAGTGCCGCCCCGCTGGTTGAAGGAGCTATTCTGGCCGCCGTTGAAGCCTCAGCGGGAAGTTCTCTTCAGGAGGTGGCTGAGGCTGCCGATAGCGGTCGCGATATGCCCAAAGGACATCCCGCATAAGTGCTCAGATCACTCCAGCGCCTTGTTTTCCTGGCGAAAATGGATAATCTCTTCACAGTGTTGCTGCACATGTCCAGTCACCAGATTGATCATGTCAGCAACGCTGGTCTTGCCATCTGGAAGCCAGGAGAGCGTCCCTTGCTTTTGGATCAACTCCTCAGGAAGTTCTGCCACCAGAGCTGTCGATTGCAGCATCACATCCTGATATTCATTGATCACCTGTTGTGCGGTGTGATAACGACGTGCCGCAACCGCCTCCTGTGAGAATTCCCTGGCGGAGGCTCGCCATCTGAGCAGATACGGCGACGGCTGCTCCCCATGGACGGTTTCCAGCGCATCAGTCAGTAAGAGTTCATACGATACGAGATGAGCAAGGACGTCTTTAGCAGACCATTCTCCGCTGACACCAGGCAGATCCCACATTGGTTCTGGCAGGTCATCAACCGTCTGAATAACATACAAGTGGCTATTCTCCAGTATCTCTGTCGCTTGCATAAGACATGCTCCAATCTATCACTATTATCTTTACGTACTAATAATACCATCCTGATAGATACTTCGCTGCTCAACTATCCAGCGCACAGAGCCACAACGTCATTACTTTAGAGACACGATGAGTTCAGCAAACTCTGCCTTATGACACCAAAAGAGATTAAATCCGTCAAATACGAGCGGTAAAAATAAGTCAGGAGGTCACCTACTCAAGAGCATAGATGACCTCCCACAGGTTCTGTAAAAGTGACGTTTAGCTGGTCATATCGTGCATATAGATGACATTTGTTGGCGTGAGACGCACCAATAATTCTCCTGGCACAGCATTGCGCGTTCCATAGGCTTCAGCCAGAGCGTCCCCCATATAGCGAGCCGCAATTTTTGTCGCCCAATATTTCATCTCATCCAGTTCTTCCGAGAGCGTAACGGTCCCCTCGATCATCGCAAAGGCATACGGGGGAGCCTCATCATCGACACTGATACAAGCCTGTCCGGTCCGGCGCAGATTCTGCCCCTTTACCGTCGCATTGCCCGTATTAAAAACCAGCGTATCGCCATCCAGAACGAACCAGATCGGCACAACGTGTGGACGACCATCGGCACGCACAGTCGCCAGCTTGCCCGTACGTGTACCATTCGAAATAAATGCTCGACTTGCGGCTGTAAATGATGCCATAAAATACTTCCTTTCTTCACATCAAAACGAGTGATTACCTTATTCATTATCGTCTTTGAAGTCAAGTGGAAAGAGGTCAAGCGAAGCGAGGACACTGGTCACGGGAATGAAGCAAACTATGTCTTATAATACAAAGAGTTCGGATAGTGGTTCAGCAATGAATCCATGATAGATAAAAGGAGTATATATATGCTTATGCGTAAAGTCGGACGTACCGACCTGCAAGTTTCTGCTCTCTGCCTGGGAGGAAATGTTTTTGGCTGGACATGCGATGAAGCAACGTCGTTTACGGTGCTGGATACTTTCGTGGCCGGAGGCGGCAACTTTATTGATACCGCCGATGTTTATTCAGCATGGGCACCGGGTCACAGCGGAGGCGAGTCCGAAACGGTGATAGGCAACTGGCTGGCCAGGCGCAAAAATCGCGAGCAAGTCATTATTGCCACCAAAGTTGGTATGCAGATGGGCAATGGGGAGAAAGGACTATCACGCCAGCACATTATCAAAAGCGTTGAAGACTCACTGAAGCGCCTTCAGACTGACTATATTGATCTCTACCAGGCGCATCGCGACGATCCAGATGTCCCGCTCGAAGAGACGTTGGAGACGTTCAATGATTTGATCAAAGCGGGCAAAGTGCGAGCAATTGGTGCCTCCAATTATACCTCCGAACGTCTGACGGAGGCCCTCGCAGTCAGTTTGCAACATGGCTACGCCCGTTATGAATCGCTCCAGCCACCATATCATCTCCTCAACCGAGCCACCTACGAAGCATCGCTGGAAGCCCTCTGCCTCGAGCAAGAGATCGGCGTGATCACGTACTCCTCGCTTGCCAGCGGCTTCCTGACAGGGAAATATCGCTCGGGACAGAAACTACCAGCAAGCGCACGCGCTCAGAATGTGCAGAGCAAATATATGAATGAGCATGGATTTGCTGTGCTGGCCGAGGTCGAAAAGATCGCGCAGGCGCACGATGCAACGCCGGCGCAGGTGGCTTTAGCCTGGATCATTGGGCGTCCTGGCATCACGGCACCGATTGCCAGCGCGACATCAGTTGAGCAGACACACGGGCTACTGGGTGCCCTATCGCTGCGCCTTACGCAGGATGAGGGCGAAAATCTGAGTAATTGCAGTAGCCCCTCAACGAATTAAGCCAAAAAAGAGCATCTACGCCAAAGATGGATTAATTTTTGGCTAGCCATGCTCTGACCTTCTGGTCGAAAAGTTCAGGTTCTTCAATCCATGGAAGATGACCACTATCCTCGAATATCTCTAAAGATGATTGCCGGATGTGCTCATGGATGATTTGTGCCTGAGAGGGGGGACAAATAAAATCATCACGGCCCACGATAATAAGGGTTGGACAGCTAATCTCATGCAATCGAGGAGTCACATTGTATGTGGAAAGCATCTCCTCTTGTTTTGTGCCTAATACTGAGAAAACAGTCTCTTCCAGGATGGCTTCATATTCGGGTTTGTAGTGGTGAAAATACAGCGAAAAAATGGACTTTAACAAACTTTTCATATTTTCAGCGTCAGTAGGAGTGGCCGACAATGCTTCGAGCATGGCGGGAGTTGCTTCTTTGGCAAGAGCATTTTTTACGATCTCTTCACCGTAGGCAAATGCGGGTGCGGTATCTAGCAGGATTAGATGGGAAACATTATCTGGATAACGGAGAGCATATTCCAGAGCCAGGAAACCTCCATAGGAATGGCCTAATATCGCAACTTTTCCTAGATTGAGATATTGTCGCAGACCCTCAGCATCTTTAGAAAATTGGTCATGACTCAGGCTTTCCAATGGGGGCCGACCAGAACGCCCATTAGAGCGATGGTCATAATAGATGAAGTCAAAGATGTCACTAAGTCCGTTTAAACCTTGTAAACTGGTGTGATCTAAGCCCAGACCACCATGCATCGCCAGACAAGGTATACCTGTTCCTGTCCTTGTATAAAATAGCTGGGTCTGATTGATCTCTGCAATCGGCATATATTTCTTCCTCCATGAATGACAACTTTCCGCAGAAGTATATCAAAATTCAAACAGTTCCTTCAAGCACTGAAAGTATCGATGCTTACTCTTCAGGACACATGAAAGTGGCCCACGCTTCAAGTTACGAGAAAGTGGCAGCAGCCACACCGTTCACTGTACCAAAGAATAAACTTCTTCCCGAAAGGGTAGGCGTCGAGAATGATGGCACCTGCACTTCCGTATTAAGGTTGATACGCACCTGCCCGTTACTGAGATCAGCGGCAAACAGCATACCACTTGTATTCAAACCATAGACGGTATGTCCCCCGACAATCACCGGTAGCGTCAGACTTGAGGTATGCCAGACGATCGACATCTGGCCATTGGACTGGACAGTCACCAGACGTGCACCATCGGTACACGGCACCAGCACCTGCGAGCCCACCAATGACGCTCCTCCCATCGCCAGACCATTACAGATCTGCTTCACTGCCATCTGTCCTCCAACTCCGCCAAGGGCGTTCGCATGTAACACATAGCCTTTCCCATCTTTACCGGCCACAAAAACAAGACCATTGGGCAGAAGCACGGGACCAATGGATCCCAGATCAGCATCGCTACTATTTTCTGCTTGCCAGTTAGCCGGGGCAAAGCCGTCTTCAAGCTTGAGCTGAGGCGACAAGCGCAGGACCGAATCGCTATGATCCCAGGCGCCATGTGTTTCCTCACCATTGCCGACCGAAACATAGACATTCCCAGCGCTATCAACGATCGGACCCGATGGCCCCCAGATACCTCCCTCACGAGGAGTCGGCACACGAAAAGAATAGATGGTACCTTGCCCACTGGTAGACTCAGCCACAACCGTCCCACGATAATCAGAACAATCGCCAGCCAATCCGCCGTACGCGACATAGATCATCCCCTGAGAAAGCACCAAAGCCGCCCGCTGCTGATGAGCAGCATTGTACATGCCCGCAACATCCGCCGAGCGCCGCACCTTGACCTTGCCAGTGTTGGCATCAATGCCAACCAGAATATGCTCTGGTCCAGTAATCTCAGCAACCGCAAAAACGAGCCCGGTGGCCGGATCATAGACAGGTGTCCCGGTGATACCCAACGGATTGATATCCCCGCAAGGCAACGAGGAGTGCGGGACAGGCGTTCCCACGTTTGTCTGCCAGATCACTTTCCCTGATTGCGGATCAAGCGAATAAAGTGTATCGCCTTCGGTAGCCACAATCACATGCCCTTTCACCATCAGAGGCTCCGCATAGACGGCGCCATCAAGGCTTGTCTGCCAGGCATTCGTCAGATGCTGGGGATCAGGGCTGGCAGGTAAATATCCATTATGCGTTCCATCATGATGATAGGCCAACCAATCATCCCAACCATGGGTCGTTGACGCTTGCGCCTCCCTGGATATCGATGTGGTAGGAGTGGTAGTTGTCCCACCTTGCTGACCAGTTGTTCCTCCACTACCACAACCAGCCAGTACGATGGTAGATACGAGACAGAGCATGCAGAAACGGAGATAATAAGTCCGCTGGGGGGAGGCTATCCGAGCTTGTTGGAAGTTGAAAAGTCTATCCGCCACCGAGAACAACCTTGTGATAAAAACCATTCAGTCAACACTCCTTACATGATACACAAATATCAATATCTCATCCTGGCGATATGCAGATACTTGATCAGAGCCTTTCAGCTAAACTAGTCATCGCTAGAAATTGAACGCCTCTGCTTACGCTGTCCCTGCACACGCTTGGCCGTAAGACGTCGCTCCTTGCTGGCCAGCGTTGGACGGGTCGCCTTACGGCGAATGCGAGGACGCTGTAACTCCTCCAGACGCTCGGCCATACGCTCGTAGGCAATGTCACGATTCGTGTGCTGCGAACGACGCTCGGTCGCGGTCACAACGATGCCCGTGGGACGATGCAGCAACCGCACTCCCGATTCTACTTTATTGCGATGTTGCCCGCCAGGTCCGCTGCCAATAAAAAACTCAAGATCACAATCCCGCTCTAGAGACGCTCGATCAGTTGGATACAATGAAAACCTTCGCTATTCTTTACTACAATTCTTCAGAACTTTCCACACGCTACTATACCATATACAAAAAAGGAGCGTCCTCACTCTTTTCACGAGTAAGGACGCTCCTTTTTACTTCTCTATACCTGATACAGATCAGGTCCGCTTAGAGGGCGCGTCTGCGACCACTTCCACCAGCGATCGCTCGCAGGATAGCGATAAAGACACAGGCTCCGATGAAAGCGATAATGATTGATCCAATCAAACTGCTCGAACCTAATCCGAGCAAGCCAGCGAGGAAACCACCGACCAATGCACCGACGAGGCCAACAATAATATCACCGACAATGCCATAACCGCCGCCACGCATAACCATACTTGCCAGTGCACCAGCAATCAGTCCAACGATCAACCACCAAACGAGACCACTCGCGCTTACATCTGCAAAAGCTATCATAATGTATTCTCCTTTATCAAAGCTATCAAAATTTCCGTAGAAATGTATTATTAGGAACAAATGATTCAATCTGGGGAGCTTTGTTGTTTCTCACCCTTATAGGTTATATACGCTTCCCTTTATGAGAGTGGATACATTTCTGCCGCTTTCTGGCAAAAGGTTAAGCATTCTCTAAAAATTTTCTCAGCTTTCTCAGGTATGTACTTGACAGTTAGTAATTGCGCATCTAGAATCGAAGAGAACAGGTCACAATCTTTCTCTAAAGAAAATGGGGGCCTTGCCCCCTGGAAAGTGTATGTATGTCCGACCGCATCGGTCAACAGATTGGTCATTATCGCCTTGTTCGCTTGCTCGGGCATGGAGGCTTTGCAGATGTCTATATGGGCGAGCATATCTATCTTGGGACCTGTGCCGCCATCAAAATACTTGACACGCATCTCTCGGCCACCGAAATTGAGCATTTCCGGCAGGAGGCGCGGATTATCGCGCAATTAGAGCATCCTCACATCGTGCACGTACTCGATTTCGGTGTCGAGGACGATATCCCGTTTTTGGTCATGAGTTATGCTCCTAACGGCTCGCTACGCCAGAGGTATACACCTGGCATCCCTCTCGCGCTGGAGACGGTGATCGCGTTCGTGAAACAGATTGCCAGCGCGTTATACTATGCACATCAGGCCAAAGTCATCCATCGGGACGTCAAGCCCGAAAACATTCTTCTGGGACGCAATAACGAAATCTTGCTCAGCGACTTTGGTCTGGCAATTGTCAGCCAAAATTCTTCGCAGCAGCAGATCCAGGACGTTTCGGGGACGATCGCCTATATGGCCCCGGAACAGGCACGTGGGAAGCCGCAAGCCGCAAGCGATCAATACGCACTGGCACTGCTCGCGTATGAATGGTTAAGCGGAAAGCGTCCCTTTCATGGAACCTACGAAGAGATCATGGTCCAACACGCCTTCAACCGGCCACCATCGCTGAGCGAAGCGATCCCCTTGATCACGCCAGCCCTGGACGCGATTATTTTGCGAGCGCTGGAGAAAGATCCACATCTGCGTTTCAGCACGGTCCAGGATTTTGCTCGCACCCTGGAAGAGACCTATCTCGCGGGATTGGGCATCACGCTGGCCCCCTCATCATTGGCAAAATACTATGAAGATCCGGCACCACCAATCCAGATCACCGCTCCCAGCGCAGCAGATCCGATCAAGTCGAGCGCCGACGCCATCTATACCGTCGCCTGGTCGCCCGACAAAAGGCGTATCGCTTACGGTGGACGCGGTCGGACAATTCAAGTACGAGGAGCCACAACTGGTGACAGCACACTCTCCTATCAAGAGCACAGTAGGAGCGTCACGATGATCGCCTGGTCTCCCGATGGGCAATCGATTGCCTCAGCCAGCCTGGATCGCACCATCCACATCTGGAACGCGAGTAGCGGCGAGACCAAAGCGATCTACACCGGCCATAACGGCATCGTTTCCGCGCTCGACTGGTCGCCAGATAACAAATATATCGCCTCCACCAGCAACGGAACGGATAACACAATCCATGTCTGGAGCGCCGCCAGTGCACAAATTCAGATCGCCTATAAGGGACATGGCCAATGGGTGCGCACGATTGCCTGGTCTCCCAACGGCAAAGCGATCGCATCCGGAGCCTGGCACGAGATTCACATCTGGGATTGTATGCAGGGAAGAAAGCTCTTTAGCTATCGTGGACATCCAAGCTGGATACGAGCCATCGATTGGTCTCCCAATGGGACCCGGATTGCCTCAGCTGGCGAAGAAAACAACGTCCAGATCTGGGAGCCACTCAACAAGGGTCATCTGATCACAGAATACCATGGACACGATGATTGGGTAGGTACAATGCTCTGGTCTCCCGATGGAGCCTGGATCGCTTCCGCCAGCAAGGATCAAAAAGTCCATATCTGGGATACAGAAACCGCCAGCAATATCTCGCTGCACCATGTACGAACCTCATCGGCCTATGCCATCACCTGGCTCTCAGACAGCAAGCACGTCGTCTCAGCCAACGGAAATGGATCGGTACAGGTCTGGAACATCAAGAGTGAGTGAGTGGGCTATCCTGGCACAGAAAATGGATATTTTTCCTGGATTGAAAACAACCAGGAAAAATATCCATTAGCTCTTGATACATATCCTTTCACACGAGAAAGTGGATCAAAAACGTCGCACACGATCACTACTTAGGAGGATTGACCAGCAAGGGAAGCAAGTATTCCGCCTTCGGCGATCCCCAACCAGTAGTCAGATCCCAACCGCTAGTCGCGTTAAATCCCGCCACTGCACCTTGCTTATTGTTACCTACAACAATATCATGGAAGGTCTGCGCATATAGCACTGGATTATGTCCGATCTTATACAGCGATGGATTAATAAATCCTAGCGGGTGACCGGCCATCTGATTGGCATCGGCGATCAAACCAGACCATTGAGGAGCTCCTGCGCTGGTGCCGCCAAAGAGATAATAGCCGGGATCAGGCATAAAGCTCAGGTAGACTGGCACGCTCGTCTCTGGATCAGCATTAAAAGCGACATCAGGTAAGCCACGATATCCATGAGATGCGTTGGCAAAACTGGGTGCGAGATACTTCTGCTGATAATCAGGTATCTTAAAGTACTTGCTGTACCCTCCACCAGATGCACTGCCCGAACCTTTATTCCAGGTCACCTCTGACTGATAATGACCATCCAGATCCGCGTAGAGACTTGTGCCTCCTACAGCCGTCACCCATGGCGAATCAGCCGGGAAACCAACCGTCGGAAATGAGTAGTTGTGGTTGTTGACGTCTGGATTAGCCGTACCAGCGTCGCCTGAAGCCGCAAAAAAGGTAATGTTTTGGCGTGTCGCATCCTTGAAAAAGGCATTAAAGGTATCAAGTAATTTTTTACCATCTGGAGTAAACAATGTCTCTTCAGTTGTGCCCCAGCTTTGGGAGATAATTTTCCCCAAATGATTGTTCACCGCATACTGTTCTAATTTCAAGAACTCTGGCACGCCCTGCACACCCTGCGTCTCAGAGACTGGACTGGTCAGCAGGACGATACCCGCGCCTGGAGCCATGGCATGAGCCCACTGGATATCGAGATTCGTCTCCTGCGCCCAGCCCGCCTGATCGTCATTAGCCGGGTCAAACGGAACTGTCCCTAAAGGGCTGAGCACTTTAAACGATGGGGGATCAGGTAATCCATAATCGATATCAAATTGATGCAGGTCTGCGGCCGGATTTGGACTGCCGAACGAATCAATGATGACGATCGTCTGTCCAGCACCGGTAAAGCCAGCCTTGAGAATGGGAGTCACTCCATAAGCATTGCGTATCTCTTGCGGACTATAACACTGCTGCTTTTTTGTCAGGCGACAGCCAGCATCGGTCGGAGGAGATGCTGACAACCAGCGTGTGACATGTCTCCCACCAAATAAGCGCCCTTGCGTCCCCGCATGAGCATGCTGGTACGGCGCAATACTGATCAAAGAAGCCGCACAACAACATATCACCAACAAAAACGTGAGCGCATTCGTAGACACTTGCGAAATAAATTTCAATGAATCACGCACTACCCACAACCTTTCTACCACACATCACAATCAAAGAGTACGTAAATAACAACTATTACGTATATTTCCCGGCATCCAGATCAACCGCCTACGACAGTAGAGCTAAACGCATATGGGGAGATAATCACATATCATCCGCCACAAAGGCCATTAAGGTCATTATATAGGTCAGCCTTGCACCGCCATTCAACCTCATGAGCTCTTCAGAAGACACATTTCATACCAGGTAAACACATACAGAGGGAAACGCATTAACTATCTCACCAAAGGACTGTTGCGCCAAGAGACAAAAGTCCCGGAATTATCAGGATGTCTTGCGGAGGGGTCAGATCTTTTGACACCTTCCTCTCACATAAGGAGAGGAAGGCACAAACAACGTGGGCTACAAACGTCCGAGGTGCGGACGCTCACCGGGTTTCGGCTCAAGAGTCGGATACTCATCGCTCAAGCGCAGGGCCTCAGCGAGAGCACGCTCCAGTTGGGGATCGGTCCCCTTGACAAAGTCTTGAGGGGCAATATCAACTTCGATGTCTGGATCAGTGCCATAGTTCTCGATATTCCACCCGACATCCTTGAACCAGAACGAATACTCTGGTTGCGTTGTCACGGTGCCATCGACTAAGCGATGCTTGGGATTAATCCCGATCACACCACCCCAGGTACGCTTACCGATCAATGGTCCTAATCCCATCAGCTTGAAGCTATGGCTAAAGATATCGCCATCGGAGCCAGCATGCTCATTGGTCAGAGCGACCATCGGGCCACGCGGCGACTCAGATGGATAAGGCTCAGGCTGTGCCCAGCGCGGGAAATCATAGCCAATCCGGCGACGCGCCAACTTTTCCAGCAACAGTCCTGAGACATTGCCGCCGCCATTCCAACGCACGTCGATAAGCAAGGCAGGATAATCAAACTCCGAGAGGAAGCCGCGATGGAATTCCGCATAGCCATTCCCACCCATATCTGGAATGTGAATGTAGCCGACGCGATTGTTAGAGGCTTCATGTACCGTACGGCGGTTGTTCTCTACCCATTCACGATAGCGAGCGGACATTTCGCCACTGAGAGCCTTGACGACAATCACCCGCGTCTCTTTGGTCTCAGCCGACTCTACGAGCAGCTGGACCTCGTTCCCGGCCTGATTGACAAGTAGCTCCTGGGGACCTCTGGTCGGGCTGACACGTTGCCCATTGATCGCCAGGATCGCATCACCCACTTTGATATTCAGCCCAGGACCGGTGAGTGGCGAGGTTGATGAGCTCTCCGAAGGATCTCCTTTGACAATACGTGCGAGACGATAGCGCTCATTCTCCTGATCATAGGTCCAATCCACACCCAGGAAGCCCTGACGATAATGTGGTCCGTGGCGCAGATCGCCTCCCATCTCATAAGCGTGGGAAGTGCCCAACTCGCCTTGTAGTTCCCAGAGCAGGTCAGATAGTTCTGAACGGGAGCTGATACGTTCAACCAGTGGCGCATATTGCTTATAAATGGCCTCCCAGTCGATACCGGACATATTCTCATTCCAGAACTGCTCGCGCTGCAAGCGCCAGGCCTCGGCGAACATCTGCTTCCACTCGGCCGATGGCTGGACAGAGACTTTAACGCGCTGCAAATCGATCCAACCGCTATCGCGTGTCGGACGATCGCTCCCATTATCTCCCTTTGGCTTTTCACCGGCCTTGACGATACGCAGACGATGATTCAGACTATAGATAAGCCATTTGTTATCGCGTGAAAGGCCAAAGTTGCCAACAGCATCGCTCAAGCGATCTGTTTTATAGGTCTCAAAGTCGTAGCATTCCAGAACACCTTTGCCGTGTGAAGAGTTTTGCAAGACCCCTTCAACCGGAAAGGAAAGAAACAGGACTTTGCCTTTGACGCCTCTGATACGACGATAACGAGCTTCCGAAACTGGGAACGGAAGCACACGATCGACGATACCATCCAGATCGATCGTGATAGGTGGGACCTTTTTTGTCCCCTCATCTTTTTTATCCTTATCCTCTGCAGAAGTCTCATCTGTACTCTCTGTCTCGGACTGCGCCTTCTTCTCGCTGGAATCTTCCTTCTCCTTTTCCTTCTCTTTCTCATCAGGAGCTTTGGATTCAGGAATAAAGGGAGAGCGTAAATCATTGCGTAACGTGATCAAGTACGGTTTGACACCACGCGGAAAGCCCAGATCAAAATGCAAACTATCGTGCACGGGATTAAAGACACGCTGTCCCAGGAAATACAAGTATTTCCCGTCTGGATCAAATGCCGGCGATCTATCTTGCAGAATAGGATTGGTGATCTGATATGTTTCACTGGATGCAAGGTTGCACAGTTTAATGGCGACTTTCGCTGAGGTGATGGCAAAACCATAAGCGATCCAGGCTCCATCAGGCGACCAGGCAATCCCTTCGATGCCACCAAAGTCACTGTGATCCAGGATCTTCGCAGTGCCACTCTCCAGATTCACCAGCACAAGCTCATTGCGATGATTGGAGAGCGCAATCACATCATCGGTCGGCGAGACCACAAAATTTGTAACTCGACCAAACTCGATCTCTGAAAAGGTCTGGGGCGCATCGGCGGACTCAGGCGTAAAGACGATCAATTCTTCGCGACCAGAACCATCGTGGATAGCCACCAGGCGTTTGCCATCATTGAGCCACTCAAGAAAGCGATAGCGTACACCATCAGGCTCGCCGTATTGCAGCACCGGCCCTTCCCAATTGCCAAAGGCAAAAGCTTTTCCCCGCGTTGTCAACGCCACCATATGTCCCTGCGGATGCAGAGCATAGGTATCCAGATAGCTGGGAGCCTGCACAAATTTACGGCTCCGCTGCGTGCGCAGGCTGGGGATAGTGATCTCCAGATGGCGCAGTTCTTCGCTCTCCGGATCAAACAGATACAGATCTGCCCCGGAATGATAGACAAGCAATTTCCCATCGGTCGAGAGGTGCCGTGCATAGAAATCTGTATGCTGTGTATGTTTGCGCAGATCATCGCCAGTAGGTAAGCAGGAGTAAATGTTACCAACGCCCTCATAGTCAGATAGGAAGTAGATCCGATCACCAATCCAGCAGGGATCAGCCACATTTCCGCTCAGCTGCAATAAGCGCTTAAAATTGCCGTCGCCTTCCTGATCGCACCACAGATGTCCCGCCGTTCCTCCACGATAACGCTTCCAGTGCGAAAACTCACGTATATTGATATTCCGCCCGATCACCACCCCGCCATTAGAACTATAAGAAATCGCATTGGCCATCCCAAAAGGCAAGCGCCGCGATTCTCCACCAGTGGGCTTGATGGCATAGATAGCTTCGAAACGACTGGCAAATTGTCCTACATTGCTCGAATAAAGGATCTCTGTCCCATCAGGAGACCAGCCAAGCACACGGCAGCTACCAGCCTGGAAAGTCAGACGCTGCGCCGTACCACCTAAAGCAGGCATCACATACACTTCGCTCGGACCCTCTTCACGTCCAACAAAGGCTAATAATTCTCCATCTGGCGAAAAGTGAGGAAATTTCACCTCACCGACACCAGCGGTCAAACGCTCGGCTCGTCCGCCCTCGCTGGAGACAAGCCAGAGATCGTCCTCAGACACAAAGACGATACGATCTTGAAAAATGTTGGGAAAACGTACGTAACCCTGTGATGGCATACTTACTCCTTACCTGAGTGTACGTGAAGGCGAGATGTACACAGCCACTAGCAACAAAATAGAATGGGTAGCACCTGTTATGGCATCTTTTTAATGAAAGACATTGTAGCACAGCGCACAGAAATCGTCTAAAGGCGCTGAGGCAGAGACACAGATGATGAGAGCTACGCACCTGAGCGTTTCTTTGCGACAGGGAAAGAACGATTTCTTGTCTACACTAAACGTATAAGCGCAAACATTTATGGCACCCTATATAATAAAATAGAATATCATGAATACATGATATCGTCACGTATCAATGGAGAAACCACGATGACAACAACTTCACATCACGGGGCGCCACAGTTTCCCACCACGGATGGAAAGATTGTGCCTTCCTCGCGCGCGAGCATGGACGCTGCGATCCAAGTGTTGACAGAGCAGAAACAGGCATGGACAAACGTGTCAGTGGCAGCACGCATCACGATCATAGATGCACTGATCGCTGATTTTCTTGCGGTTGCTCCACGCTGGGTGGCGGCTGGTGCACAAGCAAAAGGACTCGACGTCAATTCGCCACTTGTCAGTGAGGAGTGGGCCAATTCAGCATGGGCCATCTTGCTCAACCTGCGTCAATTAAGAAAAGTCCTCAGCGATATCGAAAAGGATGGCCATCCTCATATTCCAGGACCCATTCACACGCGTCCAGACGGCCAGGTAACGGCTCAAGTCTTCCCATTCAGGATCTATGATCGTCTGCTCTTTAGCGGTGTGACGGCCGACGTCTGGATGCAACCTGGTGTCACTGCCGAAAATCTCCCCTCCACGCAGGCAATAAGTTATCAATCCCAACATCAGGAGGGCAAAGTGACGCTCGTGTTGGGAGCTGGCAATATTGGCAGTATCGGCCCGATGGATCTCCTCTACAAATTATTTGTGAACAATCAAGTGGTATTACTCAAGCCCAACATGGTCAATGCATACCTTGGCCCTCTAATCGAGGAGGGCTTTCAAGCCTTGATCACTCCCGGCTATCTGCGCATCGTCTACGGAGGAGCGGAGGAAGGAGCCTATCTCTGTCAGCATCCAGGGATCGACGAGATCCATATTACCGGCTCTGACAAGACCTTTGATAGCATCCTCTTTGGTCCGGGACCGCAGGGATTAGAGCGCAAGGCAGCACAACAACCACTATTAACGAAACGTCTCACTGGCGAATTGGGGAACGTCAGCCCGGTGATTGTCGTGCCTGGACCATGGAGTCAGAAGGATATCGATTTTCAAGCCGAACAGCTTGTCTCGTCGTTGGCGAATAATGCCGGCTTTAATTGTAACGCGACGCGGGTGATTATCCAGCACAAAGGCTGGTCACAACGACCAGCGCTGCTCCAAAGCATGAGGCAGATCTTTTCCAATCTACCGACACGTGCAGCCTACTATCCAGGAGCCAGAGATCGTCAGCAGGCATTTCTGGACGCGCATCCAGAAGCGGAGCTCCTCGGCAAGCCGGCCGAGGGAGATCTCCCCTGGACATTTATTCCCGATATCGATGCAACGCATACTGAAGATATTTGCTTCACCACGGAAGCCTTCTGTAGTCTCAGCGCGGAGACGGCTCTAGAGGCTGATAGTGTGGTGGATTATATCGAGCGAGCCGTCACATTTGCCAACGAACATCTCTGGGGCACACTCAACATCACCTTAATCGTCCATCCAGCCTCCCTTAAAGATCCAGCCATCGCCGCAGCGATCGAGCAAGCGATCTCCAACCTGCGCTACGGCACCATCGGAGTCAATTATTGGGCCGGGACGTGTTATGCTCTGGCCTGTATTCCCTGGGGAGCCTTCCCTGGTAATTCTATGTATAATATTCAATCCGGCAATGACATCGTCCATAACAGCCTGATGTTCTCCAAAGCACAGAAAAGTGTCATGCGTGCACCGTTCAGGAGTCCCTTAACGCCTCCCTGGTTTGTCAGCCAGACGAAGATCGCACTGCCACTTTTCAAAAAGCTGACCTACTTTGAGAAAGCACCCTCCTGGTTCAAGCTCATAAGCATCGTCAAAACCGCAGTCGCGGGATAAAGCCAGCCAACAGATGCTATCAACGTTGTCTACTGCTCACAGTACGGCAACGTTGACAAAGCAGCAAGCCTGAAAAGCAAACAGCATCATTATCACAACATCCTATTGGCTCAGATTACCCAAGTCCCATACTATTGACAGAACTACGACCATTTTACTACCATACATAGGTCCAAAAGCTGGACTTATTTCTTTGTGACATACATGCATGCAAATGCATACTTACACATACCGGTACATATGGCTTCTTAGTACCTCTTTTTATATAGCGCTGGTTGAAAATCATATGAACATAACAGTAGCAACAGAAACGAAACAGGTGAATTCATTGAAACCCTTTTCAAAAGAGGGCAAGCAGAAAAATACGATCGCAGTATTGGACGGCGTGCGTGCCTTTGCATGCGTCTGTGTGATTGCTTACCATATTAATTACATCACCAATGGGAAACGTTTCTGGTCGTATCACCAGGTGGGACCATTCTTATCGGGTCTATCGCTGAGCGGTGCATATGGTGTCACACTCTTTTTTATCTTATCGGGCTTCCTCTTATTTATGCCCTATGCCAAATCACTGCTCTTTGATGCCCACTGGCCATCAGCCAAGCGCTACTACATCCGACGTATTTTTCGCATTTTGCCTGGCTACTATATCTCTTTAGCCTTGCTTGTTCTCTTTTCCCATCCAGAATATCTGCATCTTGATCACTGGAAACAAAGCCTGCTTTTTTTGACCTTCTTCATGGATTCAGCTCACAGCACGTATCAAGCTATCAATGGACCGTTTTGGACGCTGGCGGTAGAGTGGCAGTTCTACATGATTTTACCCATCCTGGCACTGGGATTGAGCTGGATTATTAAACGTGGCTCATTACAGAGGCGCCTGCTCAGCTTGTCGCTGAGTTTATTTTTTATTATCATCTGGGGCGTTGGCACACGCTATTGGGGATTTTCCTGGCAGCATACTCCATCTCAGCCAGGACTTCTTCCTACTCTGCTGCATCGTATCCTGAACTTCTTCATCTACGGTCAGAATGGTAAGTATCTGGAAGACTTCGCGATCGGTATGTTTATCTGTATGCTCTATACACTGGCGCAACAACTGCCCTTCCATAGCCTGAGCGTGGCCTGTAAGAAATATAGCCGCCTGATCTGGGCACTTGGAGTCGCCTGCCTCTTTTTCGCCATCATCTGGCCTTACACATCCTTATACAGTCCACTACTTCCATACATTGGAGCCCATGCATGGCTCTCAGAGCTTCCGTTTGCCTGCGGCTTTGGACTCTGTGTGCTTGCGTTATTGTTTGGTCCGCCAGATCTCAAAATCTTTTTTGAGTGGCGGCCAGTACGTTGGATCGGTCAACTCTCCTATGGCATGTATATCTGGCACCTCCCCTTCATCCTGATATTTGAAGCGCTCATCTTGCCCTATCTGCTGCATTGGAGCCATCCCCTTATATATGGAGCCTACTGGTCTTTTATGATTATCGCGCTCATCCCATTCTGCTATCTCTTCCATAACGTGATTGAGCAGCCGTGGATAAAATTCGGCAATGCGCTCATTACAGATAAGCTTCGCGTGGAATAATTTCACTAAAGAGACTTGTTTAGATAGATGAAATAGATAAGATATCTATGAGCAAACATACATCACCCATAAAAGTGGCAAGGAGCCCGCATTCATGACAACTCAAGCAATAGGGAATGAAAAGAACGCCCAGACAGATACAGCGAAAGATACAGTAAAATTATTTCAACCATATACATTACGCGGCCTGACGCTGCGCAACAGGATTGTCGTAGCTCCTATGTGTCAGTACTCATCGGTCGACGGTTTTGCGAACGACTGGCATCTTGTCCATCTTGGCTCTTTCGCAGTCGGGGGAGCAGCACTCGTGATCCAGGAAGCGACGGCGGTCGAGGCACGTGGACGCATTTCTCCTGATGATATGGGAATCTATCATGATGAACATATACAGGAGCTTTCCCGCATCACAGCGTTCATCCGCTCACAAGGAGCTCATGCTGGCATCCAACTCGCACATGCTGGTAGAAAAGGAAGCACCAATAGTCCCTGGAAAACTCCTGAGGGAGAAGTCACACCCGAAAACGGTGGCTGGCAGACCGTCGCTCCCAGCGCCATTGCCTTCTCGGATACCTATCCCGTGCCAGTCGCGCTCAAAAAAAGCGAGATCGCAGAGATAGTCCAGAGCTTCGCTAGCGCTGCCAGCAGAGCTCTCAAAGCTGGCTTCGAGGTCATCGAGCTCCACGCCGCTCATGGTTATCTGCTCCATCAATTTCTCTCACCTTACTCCAACAAGCGCGCTGACGAATATGGCGGCTCGCTTCAGAACCGCATGCGCTTCCTGCTAGAGGTCACCGATGCGGTGCGTCAGGTGATTCCCGATAACTTCCCACTGCTGGTACGCGTCTCCGCAACCGACTGGCTCGAAGAGGGTGGATTATCCCTTGAGGAGAGCGTTGAGGTGGCTCGCGAGCTAAAGCAGCATGGCGTAGATTTGATCGATGTCTCCAGCGGCGGCAACGTCAAGCAAGCCAACATCCCAGTTGGACCTGGCTATCAAGTCCCGCTCTCTGAAGCTATCCATCATCAAGCGCAGATCCCAACCGGCGCCGTCGGGATGATCACCGAGCCGACTCAGGCCAACGCGATATTGGAGGAGGATCAGGCGGATTTGATCATCATGGCTCGTGAGTTCCTCCGCAATCCTCGCTGGCCCCAACGTGCAGTTCGCGAACTATCCCAGGATATTGAATGGCCGAAGCAGTATGATCGCGGCAAGAAGTAAACGCAATCTTCGCTACATCCCTACCTCAGATTGAAGAGAATAGCCGTTGTTGTCAACGGCTATTCCTGCGTCTGCTCGGCTTGCTCCGTTCCCTCTTTCCAGTCAACAAGGGGAGAAATGAGCGGAGTTGTCCAATTTTTACCCATCCGTCCACTTCATTACCACATTTATAGATACGCTGAAAGAACTGATATACAGGTGAAAGTGCTAGCACGTTTCTCCCTCGTACCGTAAGCCATTGAGAAATCGTTTTTGCGCAAGACAGCACCTTTACGCAGATTTATAGTTCATGTGCTACTACTTGACAATAAAAGGAGAATACCATGAGAAAAATTATCATCCTCTCTTTTATCACACTTGACGGCGTCATGCAGGGACCCGGTGGGCCAACAGAAGATACCAGTGGGAACTTTACGCATGGTGGATGGGTAGTTCCCTACTTTGATGATGCAGTTGGCAAGATCATGGAAGAGCAAATGAGTAAGCCATTTGACCTCTTACTCGGGAGAAAAACATTTGAGATATTTGCTACCTATTGGCCACATGCTGACGGTGGGAAAAACCCCATCAATGAGGCAACAAAGTATGTTGCTTCGAATACGCTGACGACACATGAGTGGAGGAAGTCGGCCTTTTTCAATGGCAACGTGGTGGATGAAATACGCGCACTTAAACAACAAGATGGTCCTGACTTACAAGTACATGGGAGTGGTAATTTCATCCAGACGTTACTCGCGCATGATCTGGTCGATGAATTCTGGCTCAAAATCTTTCCTGTGACAGTCGGGAAGGGAAAACGCTTGTTTGAGCAAGGGACACTTCCCGCTTCTTTTACCCTGGTTGAATCGCAAGCTTCTCCATCTGGAGTGATGATTGCTACCTTCAAACGTGCGGGAGAACTCAAAACAGCATCAGTCGATCAGTTGCCTGATCATTTACGATGAGGCAGGCTTCAAAGTCATCCTGAACGCGGATGCTACCATTCTGAACAGAGAGAAGTAATCGTAATCTGCGCGACTAATGCTACTTCAAGTTGAAGAAAATAGCCGTTGACAACAACGGCTATTCTTGCGTCTGCTCCTCGCGATGGCGTTGCTGATGCGCCACACGCGCCTCGCGTAACAGCGCCAGTGGCTTGATGAGGAAACCCGCACAAGCACCGAATTCATGCAAAATTGTCACCGTCTCGTGCGTCATAAAATACTTCCCATTCCCCACCACACAATCATTCATTACCAGCAATACACTAAAACTCGTCTCAGCAGGCATCGCAATCAGCACCTCAAGCAACTCCTGGGTATTCGCCACATCGATACGCTGCGGCGAAACGATCCGATCGTGCGCCTCTACCTTCTCAGGGTGGATATAAAGCTCAGCATGGCCGATAGACATTGTATTCATACTTATTCTCTTTCCAAAATCATAACGCAAACAGTTTCGACTACTAATAATATGTCTCGGCACAGCTTTTCGCTTCACATGATGAGGAAAGTAACGTTTTTAAGGCTGAACTATTCAGAATAAGGAGGAGTATTATCATTCAAGGCATCTTTATAAGAAGGAAGATCTTCAGGGGGTGGAATGTTCCCTGCATCTTTTAATCTTTTTATATTCGGCAAAAGAGCTTCTTCTCTTTTTGCTAAAATTTGCCGCTGCTTCTGAAGCCCATCATATATATCCATCTTAGTCGCAATTCCAGACTTATTAGCATTCGACTCTTGCATTGTAGCCCGAAGAGCATTTATCTCCTTATCAAGCTTTTCTGCATACTTACGATCCACCGCCAATTCTTTTTCCTTTAATTTAAGCTCTTTCCCTGACCATATATCACGCACGCGTCTTTCTATATACTCTATAGCTTGAAGATTTGGCTCTTTTTTTTCAATTTGTTCTTGATGAGTAAGAGCGTCTTGAAAAGTCCTTATCTCTTGGACTTTTGGGTTAGAGATATTTTCTCTCACATTCATGATACTATCGGCTATTAATGTAGATACATGCTGCCGCGGATATTGTCTGGCTTGACGATCAAATTCTTGATTAATTTTGATCAGCATTTCTTCTGCCTGGGGATGCGCTTTGACTTCTGCATCTTGAAGTAAATAACGGTTCAACCAGGGATGTGCCAATTTTCCAACAGCATGTATTTCATCAGCTTGTTCGCGCGTGGGGCGTTGGCTATTGTCGGATGTTGGAAGACCTTGCTCTCCAATACGATAGATGTCATCTACCTGTAAACGAGTAGGATGTCTTCTCTCGTTTGAGATTGTGCGCAAAATATTACGCTCAGAAGATGATTGGCCTGTCTGTGGTGAAACCGTCTCTATAGGCCGACGTGATCTTTCGCTATTTTTTCCCATAGATCTAATCCTACCTCCATCAATATTTGCATATCTCTTAATGAGTATAAAACAGTTGAGGATAGACAAGAAAAGGCGCCTATAAAAAAAAGAGAGCTCCTAAGAGTATTAGACCCAGAAGCTCTCTCCTATTAGCTATAGGTAGTTTAACCCAGGAGCAGATAGACGTTCTGCAACAAGCGTTTGACCTCTTGCAGGAAGCGTGCGACAGTCGCTCCGTAAAGAATGCGATGATCAGCCGAGAGGGTGACACGCATGATGTCACGGGCAACAGGCTGATCGTTGATTGGGATGTAGGTTTTGCGGCTGGCTCCTACAGCCAGGATGGCCGATTGTGGTGGATTGATAACAGCCGAGAACTCAGTAACATCCATCATACCCAGATTGGAGATCGAG
The DNA here is from genome assembly GCF_057551105.1 of Dictyobacter sp. Z7_2. Taxonomy (NCBI): domain Bacteria; kingdom Bacillati; phylum Chloroflexota; class Ktedonobacteria; order Ktedonobacterales; family Dictyobacteraceae; genus Dictyobacter; species Dictyobacter sp. Z7_2. Next base: position 3,346,404 of record NZ_BAAJPE010000002.1, on the reverse strand, counting down.
AAGGTCCCTCCATCGAGATCGGTCGTCGTGAGCTTGCCAGCCTGAGCTTTGGCTCCCAGCGCCTTGGACTCTTTAGCGATGGTACGCAGGCCCTTGACGTTAGCATCTCGAATAACGGGCACTAATAGACCTGCCGAGACGTCAACGGCGATACCGACGTTGATGTGCTTGTGCAGGATAAATTGTCCATCGTTATAAGATCCATTGACTTCTGGAAACTTCTCCAATGCCAGAGCGCAGGCTTTGACGATCAGGTCGTTGACGCTGATCTTAACTCCACCTTCGCCGAGATTGGCGTTGAGCTTCTGACGTATCTCCAGGGCATCGGTCAGATCAATATCGTTGCTGACATAGAAATGCGGAACAGTCAGTTTCGATTCGGTCAGGCGACGAGCAATCGTTTTCTGCATCGAGGTCAGCTTCACAACCTCATCATCCTCAGTCACCTGGGCAACTGACTGGATGGCTGGCGCGGTTCCGTTACTGGCAGAGGTAGAGCCGTTGCTCGCTGGGGTTGCCGAGCGCTGCTGCTCAAGATAATCCTCGATATCATCGCGCACGATGCGTCCACCCGGACCTGTTCCTTTGAGTTGAGTCAGGTCGATGCTGTGCTCTTCCGCCATGCGGCGAGCCAGAGGAGACGATTTGACGCCTTCTCCTTTTACCTGTCCATTTTGCGCACTAACAGGTGCTTGAATTTCGACCTCGGCTTTGGCAGAGCCGCTTGCGGCCTGCTGCTTCTGGACAGGAGCTGCTTTGGCTTCAGGGGCTTTGGCCTTATTCTGAGCCTGTGCACCTGTACCCAGGATAGCAATCGGCTGACCAATCGGAGCGACGTCACCTTCGTTCACCAGAATCTGTTCAAGGACACCGGAGCTAAAAGATTCAATCTCCATATTCGCCTTGTCAGTCTCAACCTCAGCGACAATCTCGCCCTTTTTGACCTCATCGCCCGGCTTCTTCAGCCAATGCGTGATCGTACCTTCCTGCATCGTATCGCTGAGTCGGGGCATGTTTATTTCGGGCATACTTATCTCCTCCGGCGGGGGGCCAGTTCGTTAATGGCATCTACTAGCTGTTTGCTACCATTGATTGCGGCCAGTTCTAATGGTTTGGCATACGGGAGAGGAACTTCAACATTTGCCACGCGCTTGACCGGAGCATCCAGATAATCGAACGCCTCTTCCTGGACGGTTGCGGCAATCTCAGCACCGATACCATACGAGCGCCAATCCTCTTCAAAAATGATCGCACGTCCCGTCTTCTTGACCGAGTTCACAATCGTCTCTGTATCCAGAGGACGCAGCGAACGAAGATCAACCACTTCGATGCTCCATTTGTTTTCCTGCTCCATGCGCTTTGCCACATCCAGGGCCAGAGACGCCATGCGCGAGTAGCTGATAATGGTCAGGTCTGTACCCTCTTTCGAGATCCGCGCTTTCCCGAAGGGAACAATGAAGTCTTCTTCCGGGACATCACCCTTGGTGTTATAGAGGCTCAGATGCTCGATAAAAATAACTGGATTGTTGCTGCGAATGGCGGTCTTCAACATGCCTTTGGCATCGGCCGGATTCGAGGGGGCGACGACGTAGAGTCCTGGAATGTGCGCAAACCACGCTTCCAGATTTTGCGAGTGGGTCGCCGATAATTGTTGTCCACCACCACCTGGTGTGCGGATAACCATGGGGACTGGCGTCTGTCCGCCAAACATGTAGTAGATCTTCGCCGCGTGGTTCAGGATCTCGTCCATAGCCAGAGCGATAAAGTTAAAGGTCATGATCTCGACAACGGGACGCAGTCCCAGCATAGCCGCGCCAACCGCCATCCCAACAAAACCATTTTCGGCGATCGGAGTATCCACGACACGCTTCGCGCCAAATTCCTTTAACAGACCAGCGGTGATTTTATATGATCCTTCAAAGACGCCGATCTCTTCGCCCATCAAAAAGACATTCTCATCGCGCGTCAATTCCTCGCGCAATGTATCATTGAGCGCCTGTCGAAAGCTGATCTCAGCCATGATTACTTACTCTCCTCTAGCTGATCCTCAGCCGCATAGATATGGTCAAAGAGGGTCTCAACGGCCGGGAAGGGGCTCTCCTCGGCGAATTGGACGGCAGCTGCTACCGTCTGCTCTACCTGATCTTCTAAGTCACTCAAGCCTTGCTCATCGATGTAGTGGGCATCGAGCAGACGCCTGGCAAATGCAGGAACAGGATCAAGGGCACGACCGCGCTTGACAACGTCTTCATCCCGATAGCGATCAGGATCAATCACAGAATGTCCACGATGACGGAAGCTGACGGCCTCTACAATATAAGGCTCATGCTCTTCACGCGCCACTTTGGCGGCTCTGCGCACCGCATCGCGCACCGCGATCACATCATTGCCATCGACGCGTTCACCCTTGACATCAAAGGCGCACCCCTTACGATACAGATCAGAGACGGCTGAACCCTCTTCGACCTTCAATCCCATGCCATACAGGTTATTGACCACAAAAAATATCACTGGCAGTTTATAAATTTTGGCCAGATTTAATGATTCATAGAAAGGGCCACCATTGGTGGCTCCATCGCCCATCTGCACCGCGACAACCTCATCGGAACCACGATAGGCCACAGCGAAGGCCGCGCCTACAGCCAGAGGGACCTGTCCGCCCACAATACCATATCCACCCATCAAGCGATGTTCCAGACTAAACATATGCATAGAACCACCGCGACCATGTGAACAACCGGTTTCTTTCCCAAATAGTTCTGCCATAACCACATCGGGGGTAATGCCACGGCCAATTGCGTAGCCGTGCTCGCGATAATTTGTGTAGAGGTAATCCTTTGGACCCAGGCCTGCACAAAAGCCAACCACGGTGGCCTCTTCACCCAAATTCAGATGGCAATATCCGCCAATGCGAGCCATCTTATACATCTCATCCGATTTTTCTTCAAAGCGGCGCACAAGTAACATCTGATGATAGTAGTTAACCAATGTCTCTCGAGTTTCGTCCTCAGGCAGCGTGACGACACGAGGCTTATCTGTAGTGGTGGCATCGCGTCCATCCGGTCGCTTTTGCTGCTCAGTACTCATGATGTCTCCTGATTTTCTTTTTTTACTAGTTGCTGGGGTTGGAGATTGTTCGTTTATCCAGGATATTACTGACTCGCCTGGAACAGGGACCTACATCTTGCAATTGTTAACAAATATATCCCACATGGATATATCTCTTTACCGACATATCCAAGATAATTGTAGCACGTATTGAAAAGTTTTCCATGCTAAAAGAGATACTTGGTCCCCTGGTAGGTAGAAAATACTGTTAGCTAGCTACCAATTTCTATACCTATCGTCAATTTCAAATGTCTAAACCATCCGCTATCATATCACAAGAGCAATTTGCATGGCTATATATTTCACTCGAGAGAGAAGAAATACCCTGCCACTCCAGGCACCAATGTAAGCCGACATAGCGGCAGTGAGCTTGATCTCTTTGGCGGAAGAGATCTCAAGCTCAACAAAACCTGTTTGCCGCATAGACACTATGGGTTTAAATGGTTGGGGTAGTTCTCTTCGAGAAGCGAGCGACCAGAGCCTCCGCATAATCTCCCACAACGGGGAGCTTGAACATGACACCACGATACGCCTGGACCATCAATACGACCCAGAGTACAAAACCTACGGTAACAATGAGACCGGTGATGCATCCAAAAAGACCCGAAATCAAGCCGCCGATGAGTAAGAGGTGCCCAAAGAGGCCTCCCAATATCCCCAGTACGATGTAGGCGATTACCAGAGGAGTAAAAACCACGATGGATTGGGCTGCGTGAAATTGCACAAAACGATTTTTACGACCAAAGATGAAGATGCCGATACCTGTAAAGCAGAGCCCTAGATAGCTGATCAAGGCTGCGCGTCGGGCGCTTTTGGTCACAGCGAAGCCAGTCTGTCCCTGACCCTGGCTACTATAACTACCTCTGACACTGCTGGGCGGCACATAGGTGTTCGATTGTTGCTGTCCGGTAGCGTATTGCTGCTGTTGTTGCTGCCCACCACTATATTGCTGGCCTCCCCCCTGGCCATAGACGTAATTGGGATCACTCCGTGGAGTGCTCGCCTGTTGCTGCTGTTGTCCACCAGCGTTATAGGGGTCTTCCGCTGGACTCGATGGATTATAGCCACTATATCCACCATAGCCTCCAAGAGGCTGCGCTGGATCAGGTTGCTGATTCTGATTAGGATTGGTACTCATGAGAGCATTCCTCCGTGCCATAAAGAAAAGAAAAACATATCTATCATATATTACGCCCTGATACGAGAAAGGTTAGACGCTTCTTCCAGGAGATACATCCAGTTTGTGCCAGGAATCGTATTGAAAGTACATATCCTTTCACGTTGTGCAGCCGAAGTCTGAGTCAGGAGACGTATATGTATCACTATCTGGATCACAAAGAAGCAGTTGAGATGTTACGTAAAGCGGGCTTCAAACATGGAGAGATTGATCGGATTACCAGGTTTCGTCAGAAGTTTCGTTTCAGCGAGATGGATCAGAACCGGATGGATCATCGCCGTCTCGAGTTTATGCGCTGGTTATTTAAAAGCGGAAAGATCACAGATTTCGCTAACTAATGCATCGTCATAATCGCATTGCTTGATGCGTTATAGCTATGACCTGTTTGTACATGTAGTTGTATTGTAACCGTTGCCTATCGGTGATAGGCAACGGTCACAGCACAACTGCCCTCCAGAGATTCAGGCCAGAAACCATTTTCCCACCCTTCACATACACAGCGGAGAGCGCCTCTATGCACGCATCACAATCCTGTGACTCGACCATAAATCAACCACAAATTTTGCAATGCTACAGCGGAAAGTCTATAATGAATAGCATCTACGAAACTATTCAAAGATAAAGGGAGACCAACCATGACAACACCAACTCAGTTGACAAAGGAAAGTCTGAGTGATCAATTTGCCCCCAAAAAAACGGATAAATTCACGTTTGGACTCTGGACAGTGGCTAACCAGGGTCGCGATCCATTCGGTGATGTCGTCCGCCCGCCCCTCAATCCAGTCAAGAGTGTACAAAAACTCTCTGAACTAGGAGCCTGGGGAGTAAACTTCCATGATAATGATCTGGTTCCTTTTGATGCCACGCCAGCCCAGAGAGATCAGATTGTGCGCGATTTCAAGCAGGCTCTCAAAGATTATGACATGGTTGTACCTATGGCAACCACCAATCTCTTTTTTCATCCTGCCTTCAAAGACGGTGCATTCACAGCCGTCGATCCAAGCGTGCGCGCCTTCGCATTACAAAAGACGATGCGAGCAATCGACTTAGGTGTCGAGCTCGGCGCAAAAACCTATGTCTTCTGGGGTGGACGCGAAGGTGTCGATAGCGAAGCCAGTAAGAATCCTATCGATGCACTCAAGCGCATGCGCGATGCCATCAACTTCTTAACCGAATACATTATCGATAATGGTTACGATCTACGCATCGCACTGGAACCCAAACCCAATGAGCCACGCTCCGATACCTACTTCCCAAGCATCGGACATATGCTGGCATTTATTTACACGTTAGACCATCCTGAACTCACTGGAGTAAATCCGGAAGTAGCTCACGAGCATATGTCAGGACTCAACTTTGTCCATGGCGTAGCACAGGCACTCGAAGCGGGTAAACTTTTCCACATCGACCTCAATGACCAAAAAGGTCCTCGCTTTGACCAGGATCTACGCTTCGGCAGTGAGAGCATCAAGAGTATGTTCTTCCTGGTGCGCCTGCTGGAAAATGCTGGCTATGATGGTCCTCGCCACTTCGACGCCCATGCCTATCGCACTGAGGATGAGCAAGGCGTCTGGGACTTCGCAGCCGGTTGTATGCGGACCTACAATATCCTGCGTGAGAAGGCGCGTCATTTCGATGCCGATCCAGCCGTCCAGGAGCTTCTGGCAACGATCAATGGTGGCAATGCTGACCATATCTCGTTGCTCAAGGATATCCATGGCGGCTATAGCAAAGAACTGGCCAACCAATTGAAATCCATTGAATTCGACGCCACAGCCCTTGGTCAGCGCGGCTATCAATACGAGAAGCTTGACCAACTCGCCATCGAACACATCCTCGGCCTCCACTAGTAGCGTCGTGCCCTCGGGCACGATGTCCCACTCGACGTACGAAACAGCCCAATCCTGGCGTGCTTGATCGTACGTCGAGTGGGACATCGCACGCTCGCGTGCGATGCTACTGGGGGCGGGCCTGGGCATTTATTTGAGCTCGTACCAGACGAATCTCATCGTATGAGTAGGCCTCTCCCAGTTGATCTTTGATCGGACGAAGCTTTCCGTCTTCGCTCTGCTGCAAGGCCGCAAAGATTGGCGCATAGTGATCAGGTGCCACAAAACGCATGATATCAAGCTGTTCTCCACTTTCAAACGCTTCTACCAGATACTCGATGATGGTCGACGGCTGACGACTACAGGCACCTGCAATCTCCTTCAGATCAAAGCCTTGTTTGGCAAGCTCTAAAGCATGACGACGCACTCCATTCAGCACAGTCGCTGATTTTCTTTCCGTTACCGTGTTACGTGGAATCTGGACCGCTCCAATCTCTGGATGCTGCTGCTGAAAACTCTGGATCTCCACAATAAAAGGTGCAGAGTAGGCAGCGAGCTTCTGTTGACCAACTCCCGGTAGGCGCAAAAAGTCGCTCTGATTAACGGGTAGCGTATGTACCATTGCCCATAAGGTCGCATCCGGAAAGATGACATAGGGCGGCACACCCATATCATCGGCCAGCCTCTTACGCAACGTCCGCAACTGCTGGAACAATGCAACGGCCAGTGGATCGTTGTCTGCGGCGCTCTCAGCCACGCCAGGAGTAGAGGATCTTGTGGCAGCAACCCTGGGTTTCTCGGCCTGTCGCATATAAAATGGTGCATCGCCATTCAGGATCTGCTGCGAGCGAGCATTTAAGTACAGAGTCGAATAATTCTCTTTCCGTTCACTTAAACAGCCTTCGCGCAACAAAGCCCGTCCGATCGTTGTCCATTCATCCACGCTCAAATCACTGCCTTTGCCATAGATCGGCAAAAGATTATGTCGAAAATCACGCACTTTTTGTGTATTGGCACCCCGTAAGACATCTACAATTTGTCGCAATCCAAAGCGCTCACGTGTCTGGCGTACACAGGACAATAATTTCTGTGCTTCGACGGTACGATCTTCTTCTACGGTCGTCATCAGACAGTTATCGCAGTTGTGACAATTCTCGGCGGGCAAGTCTTCGCCAAAGTAGCTGAGCAATAAATGTCGTCGGCATTGATTGCTATCACAGTATGTGATGACTTGCTGCAATTGACGCAGTGCGATGGCTTGCTGTTTCTCATCTGACTTTTGCCCGATGACAAATTCTACGCGCATGCGATCACCATAGCTAAAAAACAGGACACATTTCGCAGGTTGTCCATCACGTCCGGCACGCCCAGACTCCTGATAATAACCTTCCAGATTCTTCGGCAGATCATAATGGATAACCGCACGCACATCGGGCTTGGCGATTCCCATCCCAAAAGCGATGGTCGCCACCAGGACAGGGACATCATCACGAATAAAGCGCTCCTGATGCTGAGAACGCACATCATTGGATAGACCAGCGTGATAGGGCAGATTAGAGATGCCATCCAGAGAGAGATCCGCGCTGAGTTTCTCGACCCCCGACCGGCTCAGACAATAGATGATCACAGACTCTCCACGCATGCCTCGTAACAGATCAAGCAACTCTCCATAGGCACTTTTGTCCTTCTTACGCACTTCATACGAAAGATTGGCACGATTAAAGCTGGCAATATGCACGATAGGATCGTGTAGATCAAGCTGCTGAAGAATATCCTCTCGCACGCGCTCGGTAGCGGTGGCAGTCAGCGCAAGTACAGGCAGATCAGGATAACGCCGACGGACAGCACCTAACTGCCGATATTCTGGACGGAAGTCATGTCCCCATTCACTCACACAATGAGCTTCATCTACGGCGAGTAACGACAGGCCAACGGTTTTTTGGATATGATCGAGAAAACTAAGAAAGCTAGGTTTGACCAGACGTTCGGGGGCCACATAGAGCAATTTCAACTCTCCCCTCATGGCTGCTTGCTCGCGACGTGTCACCTCAGCGTAGGAGAGCGAGCTATTGATAAAGGTTGCGTCAATACCGTCCGCTTGTAAGCGACTGACCTGATCTTGCATTAAAGCGATCAGAGGAGAAACAACGATGGTGAGTCCCGGCAAGAGGAGTGCGGGGAGCTGATACGTGAGAGATTTACCGCCACCAGTGGGCATCAGCACTAACAGATCACGCTGGGCCAATACCGCCTCAACAATCTCTGCCTGCCCTGAGCGAAAAGAATCATAGCCAAAGTACTGCTTAAGAGATTGATCTATATGCAACAAATTCAGTGTACTCCCTATCACAACAGAATAATCATCCAACCCCAACTACCTATCCACAAATGCTACCAAAAGATAAAAGCTTGTCAAGTGCTGAGATCACCTTGTGATCAAAAAAATGAAAATTATATGATACGACTTATCCGCGAGAACTGCGCAGCGCGCCGAGAGGATGGGAGGCGAGGATATCAACTGTATGGATGCAGGCATGACAATAATGATGACTCACAAGCATTTCAGCAGCAACAGAGCCGATACATATCGGCTCCCATGCATGTACAAGATCAAGCGATGATCATATCAATAAGCTATCAAAAAGAGAGTTATCAAAAAGACGACCTCCCGGTTCATACAACTGAATACGTCGCTCATTCAACAACAAGCGTAATGAATGAACAATCTCATCTCTATTCATCTGAGTGATGGTTGTCAGAGCCTCAACGTTTTTCTGTCCGTCGATTGCCATATAGAATTGTCGAGCTCGACGATCGAGGATCGCCAGCACTTCAGGGCTATTTGACCAGAGCAATTCCGGAGCATCGATCCGCCGCGGAATAAACTTTGATAATGCATATAAAGACTGCTGATTTATCGGACGCGCTGGTCCCGCCTCGACATACGATCGCGGTAGGTTGTTCGGCTGCGGCTGTGGACGTGATGGCAGACCGTTGCCAGGTCCCGGAGCCGTACTACGTGGAGTATTTGTCGGAGCATTTATCGGCGTATTCATCTGAGCATTCAAAGGCGTATTCATTTGAGCATTCGACTGCGAAAACTGCACATTGCCATTGACTGGCGCATTCGACTGCGGAAATTGCACATTGCCATTCGCTGACGCATGCCAATTGGAACCAGGTACAGGACCAGGGTTACCCGCATTCACGATATGACGAGGTCCGGTCATACCAGAAACAGGGCGAACACTCTCAATATTGTCTGCGGTTGTGGAAGAGAATCTACGACCTGGTGTTGGCTGTGGGGCAGCCGAGTTCCTGCCTGGAGTCGGGGTAGGCGGTCTCAAAGGAGGTAGTCCATCAGGAGCAGGCTCTAAGAGAACTTCCATCACAACTTTGATTAATTCTTCTTTTTTAAAGGGCTTCGGCAGATACTGTGTAGCTCCCTGGCGCATAGCCCAGAAGCGATCTGATGATGAGTTTTTGGTGCTCACCATAATAACTGGTAGATTATGCCATGCATCTTGAGCACGAATATAACGGCACAATTCAAAGCCACTCATGCCCGGCAACACTATATCCAATACCAGACATTGAGGGGACTCTAACTTCATTATACGTAGCCCCTCTTGTCCATCATTAGCAACTAGCACCTGATAACCAGCACTCTGTAGAGCTTGCCGCATAAACAAACACTGTGTATTACTATCATCAATAACAAGAACTTTGGGCGTAGTCACCATGTTCGCACCCCCATTTTCACACACAAATCATTCCGTGCGGTAGCCAATAAGCTATATCTCATCTTGAGTCACAGATAGAGCCGCTATGTGTGATAAAGATTGTAACCATTCAGCCTGCTTTCCCTGACCCAATGCGAAGCAAACTTACACTCGATAATCTGGTCATCGGAGGGGGCAAGTAGCACTGAAAATTAACGCAATATATTGTTAATAAGTCCGTCTCATTTGAGGAACAAATACAAGTAAAAGACACCTTGGGGTGTCCTGGTTAAACAGGCCCCAGACATACATACTACCTACCGCACACTTACCCCACAAACAACTGATGCCAATACCAGGTAGCTGAACTTTATAGTATCATCTTAGCAAACAATTAAGCAAATATAGGGACAAGTTTAACCAAAAGGTACTTTTTACTGTCTGGTTGCTCATCTTAATAAATATGGTATAACAACTCATATCTACCAGCATAGCCTTATCATCTTCTTATACTTCATCTACAAGCTAATCCACAAGAGATTATCTCTGCTCTACCAGCGCAAAACGCGTAGAGTTTCATACAGGCAAATGGTCGCATTTATCACAATATTTTCGCCTTGGATGAAAGTAGTGATCGAAACATAGCAGATTAAAAAAACATATGTTACTATGAACAACAAAAGGTTGGGAAAATACACGTCTATCGTTAATGACTACATTGGATAGGAGACTGCTGTTATGGCTCAGTCAGAAGTCCATTCAAACGCATCGGTTACATCCAGCACTCTGACAGGTGCGAACACCCATGTCAATGAACGGATCTTACGCCGCACAAGTGCATGGCTGCTGCTTTTCTTTTTATTACAAGGTGAATTGGGAGCTGTCTGGGATCGCGAATGGCATGCGTACGTCGGTCGAGATCAATTCTGGACACCGCCTCATACGCTTATTTACACCTGTGTCGCAGGAGCAGGCATCGTTGCTTTAATCGTTGTCCTCTGGGAAACGTATCGCTATCGTCACCATGTGCCCGATGTCAACGATACATCGACCGTACCGATATTTCGCTTCTTTCATGCTCCCCTGGGCTTCAGCGTCCTTGGCTTTGGGGCACTGCTGGCTCTGATTTCGGCTCCACTGGACAATTACTGGCATGAGCTTTATGGCATCGACATTGCATTGTGGGCTCCATTTCACATGATGGGTGTTACAGGCGGCCTGATTGGGATGCTGGGTATGGTCTACGTTTTCGCCTCCGAAGCAGCAATAGAGCGTCAGAGTAAGCAGACTCCCAGGCGCTATCTTGGGCTGACATTACTTGAAATCGGCATCGTGATGACAATGGCCAGCGTACTCAATTATGTACTTACAGGCTTCTTGCAGTTTCCACTGATCTCCATTGGAACCATCCAGATCTCGACGTATCCATTACCATTGATTACCGGCTGTATCATGTTCATGATCGCAGCAAATCGCACCACGCAGAGAGCAGGGACAGCGACACTGGTCGCCATACTCCTGATCGCTCATACAATCGTCGTCGAACTCTTTGTCCCCTGGGCCATCCGCTTCTCAGTGGCACAGCAAGGCATCCCATATCGCGATCCCAACGTCACGCCATCATTTAGTCTGGCGTACGCCTTCTTACCGATCGCCTTCATTGTATCAGCACTCCTCATTGACTTTGTCGCATACAGGCAGAAGCAACGCACAGGAGATATCAACCTTCCAATGAAGAAGAATCTCATTCTAGGCATTATTAGCGCCATCCCTATCATAGTTATCACGCCCTTTGTATTGTTATCGTACACGCAATACGCGCCGATTATCCTGCCGGAGCAAGGCATCCCGATCGAAGCAGGATCAATGATCATCATAGTGATCGCCGCAAGCGTAGTCATGCTCGGCATGGGTGCCTTTGGCGCGTGGCTGGGCGAAGATTTTGGCGATGTCTGGCGCTGGAGCAAGCACTAGCAACAGATGCAAGCACAGCTAATGACTCAATGTGCTTGCTCACAATATATATGCATGCGGACCCGTCGTCACGATCGTGAGCGTTTCCGCATGCCACGCCATGAAATATAAAAGAGGTTTTTCTATGAAAGCAATTCTGCGCATGATCACAAGCCTCGGCTTGACCGGTGTCCTCTTCTTGATCGTGACGACGGGTATTGCCAATGCAGATAGTAAGCCGGCACTCTCACAGACAGTTTCTGCCGGCAGCTACATTGTCACCATCAACGTCTCAAAAAACCCACCATACACGAGCGAGCCCTTTACAGTCAACGTCGTCCCCCATGACACATCGCTGAAGCTCACCGGAAAAGTCATCATGGAGCCTGGATCAGGCACCGATGGCATCAACATTCCAACCAACCTCAAGGCTGTCGGAGATAAAACTGGTTCACTTCAGGCAACGGTCCAGATCCCCGTACGCGGAGCCTGGAATATCGCCGTTGCGCTGGATGGTCCACGCGGAACGGGCAATGCCAGCATCCCGGTCACTGTAGGAGCTCCCGGCGCCATGCCTCCCTGGATTGCATGGACGATTGGAGCCTCTCCATTGCTCTTCATCGCCTTCTGGGTAGCCAACCAGCATCGCTATCGCCGCAAGCTCATAGCAGCAGCCTGACACACTCCCCAGCCGTAGCGTCGCACGCTGGCGTGCGATGTCCCAGTAGCTCGTATGAGACAGCCCGATCTTGGCGCACAACGCTGGGGTGCCTGATCGTACGTCGAGTGGGACATCGCACGCCAGCGTGCGACGCTACTACTCTGTAAAAGGTCATCGCGCCGATGTCGCATTGAAAACGCGATCCCAATGAGGTGAGAGGCTCGCCGACGTAGCGCCGTGGTCTTGTGCCCAATACTTCTCAGTTAAACATGTTTCTTTTCTTCTGTTGTTCACCATTGTGATGGTCAGAAAACGGATCTCATGCGATGACCTCCTGGGGTGGGGAGGGCTTTTTGCTCTTCCACTCCTGTTCACGTGGATCCACCCCCTCTGGTCGCTCCCAGATCTTCACAAAATCGAGGAAGCTTTCTCCTGGAGCAAAGGTCGCATAGGGAGGGACGTCCCGCTTTTTTCGATGCCATTTCTGGTAATACAGCTTGAGCTCCCGTCGGTTCATGCGGACACGCTGTGCGGGCAAGAGCGTGAGCATGGACACGTGTCGGATGAGGCGGTCCAGCAGCCAGCTTTGACACGAGGGATCAGCCAGAAGACTCTCTCTGATTGCTTCTTTGAGTGCATGCTTGGTCTGCGTAAAGCTGATCTGATCCGCATCGACCTGTCGCTGAGCGGCTGCCTCCCATTTCACCGCGCTCACCGCATAGTGAGCCAGGAAAAGGGCGTACACCTCTTGCTTTACCCCCTCAGGCGTTCGTGAGCGCAGCACGTTGATCTGCTCTCGCAAGGACGATTTGATTTCTTTCAACATCGTCTCCACTTCCCAGCGTTCACGGTAGATCTCGATGAGTTCACTGGCAGGGTAAACCTGTTCATCCAGCAGCGTCGTTGCCAGTCGATAGCATCGTCCGGGCGTGCCAAATCTGGCATCTGTCATCACATACTCGATCACACGGATCGTAACGGGGCGTGTCCCCTGATGGTTGCTCGCACGACGATTGGGGGTGACGGTGGTCAGATAACTTCCATCGCTGAGACGTTTCTCGACGCGACGTCCCACGGTGCTGCTCAGTGCACATATCACCTGGGCGTTGAGCGTATCCTGCACGTGTTCAAAAAACCAACTGCTGAAAAAGCCACAATCCCCCAGAATGAGCATGTCGGATCTCACGTGGGGAAAGAGCTTGGGCAAGGCATGGATCTCGGCCTGCGCGTGCGTTCCCAGAACCACATCAAGCACGCAACGACTTCCACATTCTATGAGTGCCACCGCTTGAATTTGGGGATAGGGACCCTCACCATGCTGGTTGGAGGAACGCCCAAACGCTTCGACGTTGGCCGCCGTATCAGGCACATTGAACTTGGTCCCATCAAGAGCTACCAGACGATGCCCTCGATAAAAGGAGGCGGGGTGACGGCTGCAATGGGCTCGCGGGCGACAGCACGCGATCATGACGCGATGGAGGATGTCCGCATCAAAGCGTTCCCGTTGATAGCTGATCGTTCCCGTCGAGAGGGATGGGAAGATCTCTGATGGATGCAGCAAGGCAAAGGGATGGGCCAGTGCATGCCACACCCGGTGCTGAGACTCGTCGGGGCAGAGCCCGTTCATGAGCAGTTGAAGGAAGAACAGGGTTCGAGTAAAGACGCGTGTGCGGCGTTGCTTGGCTGGGAGCAAAGATGCAAAGCACGTATCGAGGATCTCTTGCGGGAAGAAGGACAGCAACAGATGTCCGTTGAGCTGGTCACTCAATTTGTCTTGAGCCTCAATATGGCGTAAACTATACATGAAGAAGTTCCTTTCTGGCGACTGGAATATCGGTATAAAAAGAGTGTGCCAGAAAAGAACTTCTTTTTCTATCTCTCTAGGATATTTTTCTTTGCCTAACTGAGAAGTATTGTGGTCTTGTGCCCGGCGGCCAGTTCACGTGCGAAACTGCTGAATATCAGCCCCCACATGCACAATTGCATTTCTTTTCGAGCAAGAATAACAGGCAGAACGATCTTCGTCGCATGATTTTTCTCTTCTTTCACTATTGCGTGACAAAATTGAACAGTACGTACGTCACGAGGCCGCCGGGTACGTCGCGATCAAGCGAATTACAAGACCACGGCGCTACGTCGGCAAACGTGGATGCCTCGTTCAAGGGGTCATCCCTCTTGTCCGGGCAACGTCGCGATGACCATTGACAGAGTAGTAGCGGCGCGGCTCCGCCGTGCTGTCACGCCCCACACGAACACGTCCCATGCGCATCTGAAAGCAACGCAGACGAGACGATCCACGGTGGGAAGATCACGCAATGGAACCCCATGGGGAGCGTGGTCGGACGAGTCACAGACAGCACGGCGGAGCCGCGCCGCTACGTCGGTGAGCCTCTCACCCCATCGCCTTCTGGAGCTGTTTTGGACACACATCACCAATACCGCATCGGCGCGATGACTTTTGACAGAGTACTACGTTGGAAAGATGCGTTGGGCTACTTCTATAAAGTAGGTAAGCGTTTGTGGATTGCTCAACGCATCAAGGCTGACGGCCTTTTCGGCCGGAACGCCCATAAAGATCCGCTTTATAGGGACTTCAAGCTTCTTGCCACTCAATGTGCGCGGCACCTCTGCTATGACAAGGATTTCGTCGGGTACGTGATGAGGTGAGACGTTTGTCCGTAAGGCACTTTTAATCCTCTGTGTAAGTGACTCATCCAGTGTAACTCCAGGTCCCAGGACCACAAAGAGTGGGAGATAATATTTTCCATGTGGTAGCTCTATTCCTATGATCAGGCTGTCAAGGATTTCAGGCAATCCCTCGACGACACGATAGATCTCACTGCTCCCCATGCGAATGCCCATACGGTTGATGGTTGAGTCTGAGCGCCCATAGATGACGGCGCTACCACGGCTGGTGATGCTGATCCAGTCTCCATGTCGCCAGATGCCCGGATATTGCGCAAAGTAGCTCTCTTGATAGCGTTGATTGTCCGGGTCGTTCCAGAAATATAAGGGCATCGATGGCAATGGCTGCGTCACTACCAGTTCGCCCACCTCATCAACCAACGAGCGCCCCTGCTCATCAAAGGATTGCACCGCGGCTCCGAGCGAGCGACACTGCAATTCTCCTGCATAGACAGGTAAGACAATTGATCCTGTAACAAAGGCCGAGCAGATATCGGTACCACCACTGACAGAGGCGATCCATAGATTCTCTTTCACATGCTCATAGAGCCAGTGGAAGCCTTCTGGAGGCAATGGAGAGCCTGTCGAACCAACACAGCGTAACGCACTCAGGTCAAAGATTTGACCCGGCTCGATGCCAGCCTTCATACAGGACGTGATATAACCAGCGCTGATGCCAAAACAGGTCATCCGACTATCCTGTGCCAACTGCCAGAGCGCGGTGAGATCAGGATAAGCTGGACTGCCATCGTATAAGATGATGATCGAGTTGACTAACAGCCCACTAATCAAAAAATTCCACATCATCCAACCAGTCGTCGTAAACCAGAAAAAGCGATCCCCTGGCTTCAGATTCACATCGAAGGTCAACGCCTTCAAATGCTCAAGTAGGATACCACCATGCCCCTGAACAATCGCCTTAGGCAATCCAGTCGTGCCCGACGAGTAGAGAACCCACAATGGATGCTCAAAAGGAACTTGCGCAAAGATCAACTCGGCCGGCCGGCTGATGAGATCTTGCCAGAGCAGGCTACCACTCAGATCAACCGGGGAAACTTCTGGATGCAGATAGGGGACGATGATTGTCTGCTTGAGCGTCGGCAATGCTTGTTGCAGTTCTCGGATCGTCGTCAGGCGCTCAAAGACTTTTCCACCGTATTGATAGCCGTCAACCGCCAACAGAATGGTTGGTTCGATCTGTGCAAAGCGATCAATGACGCTGCTGGTGCCAAAGTCTGGTGAGCAACTTGACCAGATAGCTCCCAGACTGGCACAGGCCAGAAAGGCGATCAACGTCTGAGGAATATTGGGCATATAGGCAACGATACGGTCTCCCGCTTGCACCCCTAAGCGCCGCAATGAATCTGCCAGTGCGCCAACAGTCTGCCGTAATTCACTCCATGAGATCTCGGTTAGCTCCTGGCGCTCCGAGCGAAAAAGGAGCGCAATCTGCTCCTCTGTGGCATGACGAAAGACGTGCTCGGCGTAGTTCAGGTGTGCACCAGGAAACCAGGACGCACCAGGCATCTTACGATCCGCCAGGACAGTTGTGTATGTTTGAGATGCCTGCACCTCAAAATAGCTCCAGAGAGAGGCCCAAAAGTCTTCGATCTCTTCCACCGACCAGCACCAGAGCTCTTCTCGACTCTGAAAAGTCAGCCCCCGCTCCCTTGCCAACCAATGCATATACCGAGTCACATTTGCAGTGCGCTGATCCTCTGCGGATGGCGACCAGAGAGGCTGTTCTTCGCCAAATGGATTGTCCATGTGTCATGCTGCCTTTCATCAAAACGGTGCAGTATGTTCGCCCTGGTAAACCAACTATTTGATAGAAAACATCCTATCTATTCCTATGAACAGTATATCTCATATTCAGGAACAAACAGAGCACTGCGCCAAAATCTACCAGACAAGCAGGCAGTGAAAAGCTTGACAGTGCTGATGCCTATACTTATCATTATCAACATACCCTTATTTTCGTTCTCTCAGTAGAAAGAAATAAAGAATGATTGTCGACAAACCACTTGCCGAGCTAGAACATTATCAACCAGCCTTAACACGCGCCAGCGATTTCGATGCGTTCTGGGACTCTACCCTGGCGGAGAGTACCAGTCAGCCGCTCAATGCAGTCACAGAAGTCTATCCATTCCCAAGCGATCGTGTGACGGTCTATCGCGTGCGCTACGATGGCTTTGGAGAGCATACACGCATCGCCGGATGGTATATCGTTCCCAATGAATCCTATCGTTTACAGGTTGATGGCAAGACGCCAGCGATCATCCACTACCATGGGTATAGCGGCTCTAAAGGGCTACCGATCAAATACATGGGATGGGCGCTACAGGGCTATTGTGTCCTGGCAGTCGATACGCGAGGCCAGAGTGGTGAGACTCCGGATAATCATATCTACGAGAGCGGCAGCGTGCTTGGCTGGATGACCAAAGGGATTGCACATCCACGCTCATATTTTTATCGCTACGCCTATATGGATTGCGTACGGGCAGTCGATTTCATACGCAGCAAGCCAGAGGTTGGCGCAATTATCTTAACGGGAGCCAGTCAGGGCGGAGGCTTAACGCTGGCAGTGGCGGCTCTGGCGCAAGATAAAGGCATTGTGGCAGCGATGCCCGACGTTCCCTATCTCTGTCATTTCAGACGTGCGGTCGAGCTGTTCAGCGAAGGGCCATACGCAGAACTCGTTAACTTCTGGCAGAAAAATCCCTACGATGTCGAACAGGGCTATCAGACGTTGAGTTACTTTGACGGTATGAACCTGGCACCACGTATCACCTGCCCCACTTTACTCTCAGTTGCTCTGCTGGATACGATCTGTCCACCATCGACGGGCTTTGCCGTCTATAACCATCTCACCTGTACCAAGACGCTCAAAATCTATCCCTATAACCAGCACGAGGGCGGCAGCGATTTCCAGGAAACCGAGAAATGGAGCTTCGTACAAAAGATCTTATCCCAGCATAACCAATAGCGTCACAGGTAGCTCTCATCTGTTACAATATGAGATATACGTGTTCATGTAGATAACAAGAGACACTTGATATCCCATAATTGACCACGCATTGACATCAGGAGAGATAGAGAGAAAAACAATGTCGAGATTTTTTACGCTTTTGGCACGTGGCTTAGGTCAGCGTTGTCCTGTATGTGGTCAGGGAAAACTCTTTCGTGGCGTATTTAAGATGAATGAGAAGTGCGCCGTCTGTGGCTTTAAATTCGAACGTGAGGCCGGCTACTTCACAAGCGCGATGGCGATTGATCTGGTCGTCAGCGAACTCATCGCGGCAGCCATCGTCTTGCCACTGGCCGCCAATTTAACCATTCCAGCCTTGAACGTAATGTTAATCGGAGGCCCTTTCGTCGTGTTGCTCCCTCTGATACTCTACCGCCCTAGCCGCAGTATCTGGCTGGCCATGGATCATTATCTCAACCCGGCCTCCGGCGATGACTTACCAAGTGAATCGCCCCTGTTACAAAAGTCTCGTGGTATCCGCGACGATTGGCAATAACACGTACAGATAGCCTGACAGCTATCGACTGATACAGGATAAAGGTGGTGAAATGGATGGCGAGACTTGCTTATTGCAGGCGGAATATGGTTAAATGCCAGCAGCATGACAGATAAATATTCACAAAAAGCAGCACAACAACGCACATATCAGGCATTTACCGCGCTGATGATGGATGACGAAAACAAGATAGATCTGGCACAGGCCGCCCTTTTGATTGCCAGCATAGCGTATCCAGACTTAGATCCCACTCCATCGCTGACTCAACTCGACGCGCTTGCGCGGCGAGTCAGGGAAGTGCTCTCACTTTCGGAGGATGATAAGCTTGCAGACCTTATGGAGGCTGAAAACTCACTCTCTCCCCTGACAGTCATCGCAGCCATCAACCAGGTACTCTTCACAGAAGAACACTTCCACGGCAACAAAGAGGATTATAATAATCCCAAAAACAGTTATCTGAACAAAGTTCTGGAGGAGCATACGGGACTTCCCATCAGCCTCTCAGTACTCTACATGGAGATTGGCAAGCGTATCGGAGTACAGATAGATGGTATGGGATTTCCTTATCATTTCATGGTACGCTATCACTGGTCCGAGGGCAACATCTACATCGACCCATTCTCTGATGGACTCATCTTGAACGAACAAGAATGCATGGATCGGTTGCAGATCATCACCCGTCATCACGCGCCTTTGCATCCACGCTGGCTAGAGCCAGTCACGCATAAGCAGATCCTGATACGGATGCTCAATAACCTCAAAGGCATCTATATCAACAAAAGCGACTTTGAGCACGCACTGGCCGTCAGTGATCTCATCATCCTTATCCTCCCCCACGCCAGCATTGAACAGAGAGATCGCGGCTTTCTCCATCTTGAGCTCAAGCATTACGGTAAAGCCATCAAAGACCTCCAGGCCTATCTTGAGCTCAATCCCGAAGCGAGCGATCGCTATGAGATCCGCAAACATATCAAAGGTCTCAAGCAGACTATCGCTCAACTCAACTAACGCCGTCGCTCAGCCATCGATAGGTAGACCCTCCAAAGCCATGATTTTCAGAGCGTTGGTGGTGGGACATGGCCCATCGCGCAGGACATAATCAAAGGCCATGTGCCCTTCGATAACTTCTTCCCTGAAGTGTTTGTTGCTGACTTGCGGGACAGTATCAGCCAGGTTGACAAGTTCCAGGTCGTGGGTGGAGATCAGGCCAACACAGTTGCGTCCAACCAGCGCTTTGACGAAGGAGCGACTCCCGATCAGGCGCTCACGGTTATTGGTGCCTTTGAAGATCTCATCCACCAGAAAAAAGAGTGGCAGTTGATCGGGCTGCTTGACAGCATCCAATAACGCATGCAGACGTCTGACTTCAGCATAAAAGTATGAGTAACCGTCGGTGACGGAGTCGGTAACGCGTAGGCAGGTGAAGAGACGGAAGAGAGATGTCTCGAAGCTCAGGGCATTCACGGGACCTCCCGCATAGGCCAGACAGAGATTCACTCCCAGCGTACGAAGGAAGGTACTCTTGCCTGCCATATTCGAGCCCGTAACGATCACTACCTCTCCCAGCTCATTCAGGCCAAAGCTATTAGTGACTTTCTTATCCATGGGGATCAGTGGATGACCAAGCTCTTGCGCTTGAAAAATGACTGGCATCGCTACTTCTGCTTCCTGCGCGAATTCAATCTGCGGCATGATGTATTCGGGATTCAAATAGGCAAAAGAGGCCAATGAGCAGAGTGCTTCAAGCTCAAACCAGGTATCCAGCCAGATAGGGAGGCGTTCCTGAAGCTGCGCTTTGTAGGATAATAATTTGTCCGCACAATAAAGATCCCAGGGTACAAAGGCGTTGACAAGCAGCCAGGCGATACCGTTGTTCTTGAGGGTAGCTGCTGAGGAGATACGAGCCGTCCCTTTTAACAAGGCGGTTGGACCACTCTTTTGCTGCTGATAAAAAGGAGCGCACAAAGCCTCAAGCTTTGAATGCGTACGATACGGATAGGTCTCGATGTAGGAAAAGATATGACTTAATGTGCCAAAGCCATAGCGTAGATAGGTCGCATCCTCAAAGATATCGCCACGCCTATTGCCCGTGCCAAAGAAGAGCAGGACACCGGCGGCGAGCGTATAAATCCACAGCATGGGCATAGCAATAAATAACGAGGCCACAAATAAGAGGATAGTCAGCAAGTTTAAACCGGCCGAGACCCAGAGTAAAGGGCGTAGCGTGGAAGGAGGATCTTGTTTCCCCAACCAGTTCAGCAAGCGCTCTCCCTCTAACTGCTCAGATTTGCCTCCAGATGCCAGGAGAGAATTCAGAATCAGTCGATCACGAAAACGTGTCAGAGGTTCCAACTCGCGCACCAGTGCCTGCCGCTGCTGGATGATGTCCAGATCGGGCGCGGTCTGGAGCAGCCAGTCGCGCAAACGCACACTCCCCTCCCGCGAGATACCGGTATTCACCAGACGATGAAGAGAGCGTGGTCCCGTGATATCTAGATCCACTTCAAAAGGATGATCTATGACCGACGATGAAGAGAAGACCTCCGGGATATGATCCCAATCCAATTTCATACGGGCGACATGGGCTGACTTGATATGCATCCAGAGTGTGTGTCGAGCGATGCTCCGATCAATCTGACCATGAAAGTGCGCCACGATCCCAAAACAGATCATCGAGAGCACAAAGACGATCAACCCAATCCACCAGACAATCAGGACGGCAAAGATCATCGCGAGCGCAATCCCCACGAAAAAGATCGCCACACGCGACCATGAATAGGTATTACTGCGCGGCGTCTGAGCATCTATACGTCGCTGGAGGCGGGCTATCTGCGCCTCCAACAACTGAATACGTTCTTGCTTATTATTCACGATACAAGTTAATCCTTTGGCAATCTTTAGCATGCTACACACGAGAGTCTAGCACGTCGCAATCATTGCGACAAGGGACGGCTCACCGATCGAGCATCACTGGCCTGCGTATGTGATAAAATCACAGAAGAGTGTGAAGCAGAAGGACAGGCGTATAAGCTATCAGAGCAGAATCCCCACCCATAGCTGTGAATAATATCAGGTTAATTCATGCCATCCCCGTTATTTTATACGTCTAAAGCACAAGATGGTTAGAACTCAGACATTTGTACCAGTAATCATGTGGTAGCGATGATGCTATATCACACCACATCAACGCAGAAAGGTAACGTCACATGCAGATAGCGAACAAAACGTTTCTGATTACAGGTGGAGCATCAGGATTAGGAGCCGCAAGCGCACGACTCCTGGCTCAAACGGGTGCCAACGTGGTCATCGCCGATGTTAATAGCGAGACTGGCTCAGCCCTGGCACAAGAACTCTCCAACCGGGCACTTTTCGCCCAGACAGACGTCACCAGCGAAGCCAGCGTGCAACAAGCCATCAAGAGCACTCTTGAGCGCTTCAACGGACTGCATGGCGTGCTGAATTGCGCCGGTATTGGCATCGCCGAGAAAGTACTCAGGAAAAGCGGTCCCGCCAGCCTGGAATCGTTTACGCGCGTCATCAACATCAACCTGATCGGCACCTTCAACGTCATCCGCCTGGCCAGCGAAGTCATTAGCAAAAACGAAGCGTCCGAGAGCGGCGAGCGCGGCGTGATTATCAATACCGCGTCCATCGCGGCCTTCGATGGGCAGATGGGGCAGGCCGCCTATTCGGCCTCTAAGGGAGGTGTGGTGGGGATGACTCTTCCAATCGCACGCGAATTTGGCCGCTACGGTATCCGCGTCGTCGCCATCGCTCCCGGCATGTTCGATACGCCAATTCTGGGCATGATGCCTGCCTCCGCCAAGGCCGAGCTGGCTCAAAAGATACCATTCCCTCAGCGTATGGGACGTCCAGATGAGTTTGCGGCACTCGCCAAACATATTCTGGAAAACGAGATGCTCAATGGCGAGGTGATTCGGCTGGATGGCGCTCTACGCATGCAATAGCCATCACAGGATGCATCGTCATAACATTTACCATACATGACAATGCATCCTGGCAGGTCACAAATATGTATATATCTGGATATTTATCACTACCAGACAACAGGTGTTGCATATCGGAGCAAGCGTAACGCTTCTAAACGCAGCGCCTCAGGGAAGAGTGCTTTATAAATACCACAGTTCGGCGACTTGACATCATTGCGACCAGTCATGCGATAAGTTAAAAGTGGACAACCGCCAGTGCACCAATGACGCCATTCACAGGAGCGACAGCCCTCTTTCTGCTCAACTGATAAAGCCTGAACACCATTTTTATCGGCGCGAATAACTTGCAAAGGATCAGGCACATCAATAGTGGTAACTGTGCGTTTAATATCAGCATGACACTTCGCCACCTGTCCATGCTGATCAATCACCATATAGTTGCGCCCGACACCGCATGTATGTTGAGACGGACCACGCATACTGGCTTTATCGATAAGCGAATCTATGAGGCGTCTCTGAGGAAGATGCTGCTCAATCACCTGAAAGGCTTGCCGCATCGCCTCAATCATCTGCAACTCTGCAAATTGCAAATCGTGTAGATGAGTCGAACACTCATTATCTCTGTAATAGCTAAAAGTAAAAGAGAGATCACGCTCCAATAGATAGTGTGTCAGGTCGCGCAAACCATCCAGATTACGCTGCGAGACAGTCACATTGATATGAGGACGTAGGTCACTGGCCAGCAAGCGTGCAATCGTACGGTCGACATATTCAAATGAGCCTCTGCCACTCATAAAGGGACGCTGCTTATCATGAGATGCGCCAATGCCATCCAGAGAGATCATCATGCCAATGTGACGCTGCTTAAGCTGGTCAATCGATTTCTGTGGCAGGACAACACCGTTGCTCATGATATAAGCATACAAAAGGATATCATGTTGTAGGGCCAGCCGCGTGGCATAATCATGCGCAGCCAGCACAGCAGGCAGTTGTAAACTGGCCTCGCCGCCTGAGTACTTGAGTTGCACATGCTTGAAGCCATGCCTCCTAGCTGAACGGAAGATAGCATCGATAGCACGACGAGTCGTATCGTCAGCCATATGTTCAGACGTTTTACCCAGATAACAATAAGGACAGCGCAAGGTGCAATCATTCGTGATATGCAACCAGGCAGATAACGCCTCTTCTTGATCCGCAACAGGCAAGAGAAGAGGCTGTTTAATATCTTCAAGCAGTCCTAGCTGAAAAAAAAGCGCCACAGCACCTTCGACCGCAGCAGTTGAAGACGTATCGATATACTGCAGCGCTTCATCGATAGTTTGTGGCTCCCGAAAAAGATCCAGCAGCATGCGTGCCTGGATGTCTACCACAACAGCCATGCCACTACCAATAGCATGACAAACAAGCCAGTGTGTGTCATCGCAAGCTTGAAAATAAAGCTCTGGAACCTGTCGCAATGTGTACATATGGATAGCTTGTAAATTACTTCCTCGCTGAGACAACAAGTTATCTTTATCAAACACATACCTACTACAATCATTGCTGTAGGCAGATTGAGAGGAAGAGTCACAATCAAACCAAATTTTCATGATTATTACCTTAGGAATGAGACACAGTGCTACATTGAACATTCTCTGGATAAAGTCCTCTATATTTCACCAACAAGCATTACAGTGACTGAAATCCCCATGCAGAGACATGCTATGAAGCCCTTTTTGCCCAAGAGACAAAAAGCTTCACAGAAAGCAATATTATGATTGTGACCCGGCCGCTTTATCGGACCTGGCAACTTTCTTCAAGCAGTAAAATTTTTAGAGGGAATCAGCCACCTCTTGACATGCACGGACAAAATCTGGATACGCCTCAACCATATTCTGTTCGCGCCAGTAAGCAATCAGTGAGGTAATTATCGAATGAAGATGCTCTGTTGGCACGCCGACAAGCTGGTCAGTCAATTTACGCCGTGCCTTACTATACTCCAGAGCATTACGCTGTGACATGGAATAACAATATTTCTTATAATGAGCAAAAGCATCCTCATAGCATCCAGCAGCATAATCTCTATCTGCCTGGAACTCTGCCGCATGGCCCAATAAGTGAAAGTAATTCCACTGCTGAGAAATATCGTCCGCCTCTTGTAAAAGTACTTGTGCTCGCGACGCTTGCTGTATCGATGTCAACGATTCCGCAAGATCGACTAAACTCTCTACGCGTTGATAATCATCATGAACCTGCCTGGCAAGAGTGACAGCTTGCTCAAAAAAAGGAATCGCCTCAGCATAGTGTCCTTGTATAGCAAGAATACGCCCTTGTTTATTCAAACTATTAATATGAGCCTCAGCATTAATAGTAATAGAAGCCTCCTGAGCTCGCTCAAACCACTGTTGTGCTTCTTGCCAATCTCTTCTTGCCATGGCCACCTGACCAAAACGATTCATCGTCGAAGCGATAGATTTTCTATCCCGTGCACGGGTATAAATGTCAGATGCACGTTTAAACGCTTCTTCAGCTTCCTCAATATTATCCATATCAAGATAAATCTGACCAATCGTGCTATAGGTCAGGCCGACGGGAACTTCTCCAATCGTTCCAGTTCTATACAAATCGTGTCGGATACGCAAGGCAATTTTGCATCGTAGCAAAGCCTCGTCCAGTTTACCCTGGAGCCTATAGACATAGCCACTATTATTCAGCATATTCGCGGTCTCACGATGATTCTCGTTGCGCTTGTGAATCGCAATACTCTCTTCGTAATAGCGCACGGCTGTATCAAATTGTCCACGGCGTCGGTATACGTAACCGAGACGACCCAGGCGAGTAGCAATAGCTGACTCATCTTGTTGTGCTTGTTCAATTTTCAGACATGCCTCAAAATAGTTGATAGCCTCCAAAAAAAGGCTCAAAGCAAGATAGCAGCTACCTTTTCCATCCAAAATTTTCAAACGGTTCTCATGATTCCATTGAGCATCGGCGTCTCGCTCCAATTCCTGATAGATACTCAATGCTTCAGCAGGATTATCTTCCGCCTGCAAGAGTGTGCCATAATACATACGCAAGAGATTACGCTGATCTACAGACATCCTATCGTCAAATTGCTGAGCTTGTTGGAGAAAGATGCGTGCAAAAGGGCTTTGCCAGCGATAGATGGCACGATTAAAGTGCTCCTCGAAATAATCAAGGCCATCAGCCACATCGAGAAACAAACGATGAAACAAGACTTCCAAACGATAATTTTGCTGCATTTGTTGAGACGGTTCAATACGCATACGATAGTTATAATACTCAATGACTTTACGGCTAATGGCAGCACGATAGCGCATATCGTTATCATGAAGAGGCCAGCAGTAACGATTCACCAGACGTCTCATCTCATCGTGTAACACAAAATCGTTGCCTGATCCAGGACGGCGCACAAAAGATAATGTAGGTAAGCTGGAGACCATAGCGTCAAATTGCCCATCTTGAACCAGCTGTCTCAGGTGTGCTTCCCGCAAGATCCAGTTCAGGATATCCTGATTAAAGCGATGATAGGCGTGTGCCATAAACAGAACAATCCAGTTTAATGGGTGTTCCAGATTATTGATCTGCATTACGAGATGGGGTTCAAAATCAGGTTGCGGGACCCTCGCCAACTCATCTAAGGTCGCAACATGTTTATTCACCACATCGGTCATCAGACCTATCAAGATTGGCCGCCCCTGCGTTCGTTCATACAGGGCACCGGTTTGAGTACCATATGTATCTATATCATAGACCGATTCAGCCGCAATATATTCAATCATCTCTGTCTGGCTAAAAGGTGAAAGAGCAACAGTTCTCACCTCTTGTTCACGCCCTCTCCAGTTAGGATGATCCCAATCTATTGCGTTCCGGCCGGCAATAACCGCATACATATGTTGAAAGTGGTAGGAATCAGGAAAGCGTTGAGAAAAGCGAAGGGCCGCAACGATAGGATTTTGTTCTATCAACTCATAGGTATCATAAAACACCAGTAGCGCTTTCTGATCTTGAGCAAGTTGTCGATCTAATTGTTGCAGATCAAGCGTAAAAGCCTTAAAGAGTGCACCACGAGATTCAGTCGCCTCAGCATCCTCTGGCTTATTCACATCGCGGTATTCAGCAATAGCTTCCAGAAAAAAACCCGGAATCCAGAGTGGAAACGCTTCCCGTAATGCTTCAACGATACGCTCTGCCACAACCACGCCATTACGGTCTCCAACATTAAAGAAATCAATAAAAGCAAGCGCCATATCTGGATGTTGGAGCCGAGCCATCTCCTGGCATTTTCTTAAAAGGAGCGTCTTTCCGACACCACCTTTTTTTTCTGGCGCCTCGAGAGCATCATAAAAATAAAGGATATGTGGGGCATGAGGATCATCTAACCATTGTGCAAAAATCTTCTGCTCGGACGTGCGACCAATAAAATGCTCGGACACCTGTAAATTTCTCATGTGCCCCTACCCTTCTGGCTTATAATCAGTACGAATAAGTAAGGAAAGTTCCTCGAAGTCCTCTCCAAGGGCCACCCTAAAGCGCTCATCGGCCGCCAGCCCCTGATATAATTTGGAGGTAATATCTGCCGATTCTTGCTGCATGATCTGCTGGATAGTCTGTTTTAAGATGGACGAGAGATCGTTCATCTCTGAGTCGCTCAACATATGCTCAAACATCAACCGCAGGTTTTTAACACGCTCTACTCCCGATGATACTACAGCCTGATTTTTATAAATGTGAACCAGATGTTGATGCATCAACGACTTTATGTGACTTACACTACCGGCAAACAATTCTGTAAGATCCTTATCTCGTTCAACTTCATTGGCAAACTGCGCAAATGATTCAGGGTACGCCTCAGCAGTATCCTGAATGGCAGTAAACAGGAACTGCTCCAACAGTGTTGCCTTCTCACCACTAGCACCATGATAAAGATATTCGCAGAGATAACGTATTCTATCCGCTCCCGATTCATCGCGAGCCCAATGCCAGTAAATTTGGGCCAGAAAATTATGCGCAGCATAATACCTATCTGGTTGTTCAATCTGAAACTTCAATAAAAAGAGCGTACGCACAGGGGGACTAACAGAATAACCAGCCCCGGCCACACTCCAATTGAGGACTTCAGTGGTTTGAATGATTTGTCGGGGAAGCCCAAAATACTCCAGGCTATTGGCAAGACGTTGTTCGGGGGTAAATTTTTCGATCAGATCCTGCATGATTACAAGATTAAAATGCCTTGGGACCGAGAGCAGTGATAATAGAGCCTGATACCAGTAATATTCTGTAGGATCCACTTTCATCAGGATATGTTGCACCAAGACCTGATCAGTAATCCTGGACATAATAGCTTTTTGATCTTGTTCATTGAGAAGATCTAAGCCACTATTCAGCGCCTGGACCATAACATCCAATACGATAGGATAGCCACGCGACCAGATGAAGAGCAGACGACGAACCTCTGGCTCACTGTGATTACCGACAGCATTTAAATAGGCTTCACAACCAGAAAGGTCAAATGGCTCTAAAGGAAGAGAAGCAAGTTTATTTGCCAATGAACGCTCATGTTCAAAAGAAAGCCTTCTTTTACTCGTCAGAACGAGAAGAATATTGGCAGCATCACTTAACGCTCTTAGCAATGTCTCAAGCCAGCGCTGCTCTTTGAGATTGCTTGTATCAACATCATCAAATAAGATAGCCACGGCCTCTCGTTTAAGTAAGAGATTAACAGCGAAAATAGACCTATCGAGGACATCTATATCACTCTCTTCAAACAATGGCGCCATGCCACCAATCTGTACCTGACGTATAATCTCGCGGGAAATAGTAGAGATCTTTTGGCTTGCATCAATCCAGACACAGCGCAGATTCTCATCCAAGCACCGTTGCTGCACCTTTTTTAAAAAAAAGGTCTTTCCAATTCCCCCGACACCATAAAAGTCAATAATTGGAGTACGTAAAAGACGCTTCTTATCAAGCAAGGCATCAAATGCTCCGTCGATATAATCCAGAGCTACCTCTCTATTTACAAAAGTATCCATTATTTTAAATAGTCTCTCCTCCATCATTATGCTGTATAAATTGACTATGTAAGTATGAGATCTTTTTATGGGCTGCACGAACCTCATCAGATATTTCTCGCAGCAAACTGATGTTGTTATGTATATATCTTAATTCCGTCAGGGTATCACGTACAAGTTGATAGTTATTGGGCATCCCTTCTGACAAATGCCAGTAGAGAGCTTTGAGAGCTTGCCCATAACTTCCCACTTTTCCGGTAATACATTCAATCTCACGTCCATTTCTAGCCTGAAGTACCAGAGGATGCTTAGTAGAAACTTCTTCCTCAGAAATAAGCCAGCAAGTTTTCCCCTCAGGAGGAAATGCACGTAGCATCTCCGCATCCCACACAGGATCAAAACCAACGATAAGCACGTCACGCGTCAAGGTACTCTCCAAGTAGCTTTTTAGCTCAGGAACATGGTCAAGATAGAAATCACGCTTTGTTATATTATACACTCTTGATGACAAATCTCCAAATCCCTTAATTATCCGCGTTGTAAGCCTTTTGCCAGAAAACATAAGTTCATCCAATGCCATACTCTCAGGGATAAAAACGTCGAAATGATGCTCCTTCACGCCGATCTCTTTAAGTGCCTCTTCTAAAAATGCATCGATATTTGTCGATACAATAATGTCAAATAAGTCTTGTTTGATAAATTCAGCCAAGCAGATACTTGCTTCAATAGTCACAGTATCGCTTAGCGCTAACTTTAAGATACTGTCGAGGGTACTAGCATCGAAACGACCTGTTTGCAAGATACGATAACATTCGGCAAATTGGTCGTCACGGGATAGAAGGCTAAAATTTCGGGGGCTATATTGCTCCATTATGTTATAAAAAGTGGCACTTCGAAACAAGTCGCCCGCACGGGAGCCCAGGAAAAGCACCATGCCTTGATTATTTTTGCCATATATCTTCAGCACTTCCGCTAAATCCGTGATCGTTCTTTTTACTATTTTCCCAGGCATATACTATTTGCTTTCCATCAAGGATACTTTTATTCTATGTTCATCTATCATTAAGTATAACTATACATCTAATTTTTAGCAAGATGGAATGTTACATAGCAAAATTATCTTTCACTCTTCTCTTTCACAAGAAGGTAAGCTTACTTGCTTTAGATAAAGAGTAAACAAAAAATCTTCAGCTTAACGAAAACCTCCTTGCTGAATTACATGATATGTGAAACGTGCTGCATTTTGAGCAGCCTCTTTTTGAGATCCGCTTTCACCTTTATGTCCATCCGCCCAATCGCTAATAGCTTTAACAATAAGCCAGCACACATTATGACGTTGAGCAGATTCATAAAAGCCAGTTCCTTCCATTTCACCGCCGATAGCCTCTCCCACACTGCGCAATAACTGATCACGATAACTTTGATTATCAATGAGCTTACCACCTGAGAGCATAAGCCCCAGATGCACAAATGGTACAGAAGGCCATGTTTTAAGGCCAGCTTTAAATCTCTCCAGCAGCCAGATGGGAGCAGAAACACGATCTCCTCGTATGAAGACGGCTGGTGCTCCAGCGCTATCACTTCCAATACGTTGGAAATCATACGGAGCTAATTGACGCGAGACCAGGATATCCCCTAGTTTTTGCTTTGTTTTATCGGTGCCAAAGGCAATACCAACTGCGATTACAGCCCTGGGGGAGAGCGCGGTGATACCTTCATCCACAGTAAAACGAGAGCCTCCAAGCCCATCCGAACCCATTTCAGACTGCACCATAAATATTCTGGCACCACCCACAACGCCAAGATCATAATAAGCTCTCGCACCGATAAAACATAGCCGATGTGGTATAAACTCATTCAGTACAGCCATGGCCTCAATTTCCGTAACGGTGACTAACAATACATCTGCAACTAACTTTTCTTTATCATACTCAGGCTTTTCCCAAATTTTTTCTGCATCCTCACGAAGTAGAGTTGCTCTTTCTAATTGAAGTGGTGCATCAGGCAACAGCCTGAATTCAAGCATTTTGAAAAAAGTTGAGAAAACGCCTGCAGGGCCTGAAATTAACGACGAAGCAGGAATATTTCCACGTGCAGTAATCAACCTGATCACATAATCACGGGAAGAGATATGAGGAATCACATAAAAAACACGGCTCTTTTGGCCGGCGTGAATAATCCTTACAATATCTCTATCGCGTTCAACAGAGCCCACGACAATAATATCATCATTGAGATAATGTCCTAGACTCGCACGTAGCCGCAAAGGATAATCAACCGCATCCAGAAACTGCCTTGGAAGGACTCTCTCTTTGAGGCTACCATGCAATTTTACAATCTGCACAGCGCGAGAAGAATCATTGAGGCTTCTTGCTATATACCCGTCCTGGTCACGGCCAACAATGAGCACCCGAAAGGCTAACCCCATTTCAAACAGAATATCCTCGAGTGTTGAATCGATATTTGTCGTAAGAATAGTTGAGAAATAACCTTCTTTGACAAGATGAGCAAGTGCCCAATATCCTTCATAGTTATTCTGCATACCTACATATTCAGTAAGTAGATTGAAGCAATCATCAGAAGCAAGCCCTATATCTCCAAGATAGCGACTAAACTTTTTCCAACTATTGATTGCACAGATCCGCTTAATAACATCATTAGTCAATGAAATCGCTGAAGTTAAAAGAAGATTATAGCTTGTTGCATCGAATTGCTTCTTCCTTAATTCCAGCGCAGTTACTAGATTATTCAAGGATGACGAAGTTGTCATAGCACATTTCCCAACGCCAAAGAGGTAAAAGCATACAGATAAATCAATGTTGCACCTGTATGAAGCGCTATTAAGATTATAGACGTTGGAATATGTGGTTTAATCAAAATCCTCGAGGATAGCACCCAATCATTTTAAAGAGGCTGCTCACCTTGATCCCAATCGAGAGCCATCTTTGCCACGGTGCCACCATCGACATAGATAATCTGTCCGGTGATAAAAGAGGCGGCGTCGGAGGCCAGAAAGGCGACCATGGGAGCCACGTCTTTGGGCCTACCGACGCGTCCCAGCGGCACCATAGTATTGCCCATGGCGGTGGTATAGTTGGGAATCTCATGATAGCGCGGTACTTCGATCAGACCAGGGCCAACAGCGTTGACGCGGATATGTCGAGGAGCCAGTTCAATCGCCAGCTCGCGTGTAAAAGCGTCGATGGCTCCTTTAGTGGAGGCATAGACCGAGTGCCGAGAGAAGCCTGCTCGACCATGCGTCGATGTGATATTGATAATCGATCCACTCCCGCGCTCTTCCATCGATTTTATCGCCTGCTGAGCACAGAAAAAATATCCCCGGATATTCAAAGCAAAGATAGCATCAAAATCCTCCTCAGTCACATTCTCAAAGGCATTCGTATGTGTGACGCCTGCGTTGTTCACGAGGATATCGATACCTCCAAAGTGATAAATAACTTTATCGACAAGGCGTCGGCAGTCGTCGACGATCCCCAGATTACCGGCAACGACAATCGCTTCACCGGCAAACTGTTCGATGGTTCCTCGCGCCTCATGAGCTCCCGCAGCACTGTTAGCATAATGGAGAGCTACTTTCGCTCCCTGACGCGCCAGCTCGATAGCGATCTCCTGACCAATACCCACGCCAGCTCCTGTGACCAGAGCAACCTGTCCAGACAAAGTACCCATCAGTATATTCTCCTGTTGCTACATCGAGACAAATCAAAAAACTATAAGAAAGTCATGCTATCTTTATGCCAGAAATCTCGTTATTTATCAGTGTACCATCTGTATACACATATCTAATTGAGCAACTAGACATTCGATGCATTCGATACTATACTTGTCGGATACCACTGTCATTGTAACCAGATAGCTCCCATTCGCAAGTGTGAGAGTCACGCTCAAAAAACTAAAAAATGCTTTTGACGTGCAGCTCGATCGAGAACAGATGTGTTCGTATGGAAAGGATCGCATTGTAGCTATGGCAAAAATTAGTGAGAAAACGAAGTTAAACAGCCGCAGCAGTATGATTACTGAAGGGGAGGTGCGCAGCCCCAATCGCGCGATGCTGCGTGCTGTCGGGATGACTGATGAAGACTTCGATAAGCCGTTGATCGGTGTCGCCAGTACCTGGGCCGAGATTACTCCCTGCAACTCTCATATCAATCGCCTGGCGGAAAAGGTGAAAGAGGGTGTACGCGAGAGCGGTGGGATGCCACAGATTTTTGGCACCATCACAGTCAGTGACGGTATCTCGATGGGGACTGAGGGAATGAAGTTCTCTTTGCCGAGCCGTGAGGTGATCGCCGACTCGATCGAGTTAGTCTCAAACGCACAGCGCTTCGACGGCGTCATCGCGCTTGGTGGCTGTGACAAAAATATGCCTGGCTGTTTGATGGCTCTGGCTCGTCTGGATATTCCCAGCATCTTTGTCTACGGCGGAACAATTATGCCAGGCGTCTGCAACGGTCAGGACGTCGATATCGTCAGCGTCTTCGAGGCTGTCGGGCAATATAGTTCGGGTAAGATTGATCAGGAGCAACTACGCAAAGTGGAGGCCAGCGCTATTCCAGGAGCAGGCTCCTGCGGTGGCATGTATACAGCGAATACGATGGCTTCTGCGATTGAAGCCCTGGGTATGAGCCTACCAGGCAGTTCGTCGATGCCAGCAGTGACAGCACGCAAGAGCGAGGATTGCTATAAAGCTGGTCAGGCACTGATCCAGCTGATCGAAAAAGGTATCACGCCCAAGCATATTTTAACCAAAAAAGCCTTTGAAAACGCCATCACCCTCGTCATGGCACTGGGCGGCTCGACCAACGCGGTCCTCCATCTGATCGCGATCGCACGGCAGATCGATGTTCCTCTGACCATCGACGACTTCACGCGCATCGGTGAGCACGTACCCCATCTGGCAGACCTCAAGCCTGGTGGTCGCTACGCGATGTCCGATCTGGATCGCGTCGGCGGCGTGCCAGCTGTCATGCGCCTCCTGCTCAAAGAAGGTTTGCTCCAGGGCGACGCGCTCACAGTCACCGGCAAAACGCTGGCAGAGAATCTTGCAGATCTCCCAGATTTGTCAGAAGGACAGAAAATCGTTGTCTCCTTCGACAAGCCACTCCATCCCTCTGGTCCACTCGTCATCCTACGAGGCAATCTGGCACCAGAAGGAGCCGTCTGCAAAATCGCCGGCCTCAAGACCTTTGTTCATCGTGGACAGGCAAAGGTCTTCAATTCTGAGGATGAAACCTTTGACGCAATCATGAATCATAAGATCACGCATGGTGATGTGGTAGTGATCCGTTATGAAGGTCCAAAGGGAGGTCCTGGTATGCGCGAGATGCTGGCTGTGACTTCGGCACTCGTCGGTCAGGGCTATGGCGAAACGGTTGGCCTGATCACCGATGGTCGTTTCTCAGGCGGCACACATGGTATGGTCGTCGGACATATCTCCCCTGAGGCTCAGGTCGGTGGCCCGATCGCCATCGTGCAAAACGGCGATATGATTACGATTGATGCTGAGAAGAATCTCCTCTCCATCGATCTCAGCGACGATGAAATCGCGACACGCTTACGCGCCTGGCAGGCACCAACACCTCAGTACCACCGAGGAGGCGTGCTGGCCAAATATGCGAAGCTTGTCGCATCAGCCTCTGAAGGTGCAATTACGGAATAAAATCCAATCATCACCTGCTTCCATACGCCATAGATAGGGATCGCGTTAAGATTGCTATTACCAGTTGTAAAGTAGCAGAAAACGCAGGACGAACGTGGCAACCATGCCTGTCACTTCAGGCATGGTTGCCACGTTCGTTACCTCTTGCACAGATCAGACATCGACGCTCTCTGAGCGCGAATCTTCTGGGATACCTGATGGCTGAGGCTGCGGCTGCTTGCGTGGAAGCATGAGATTCCGGCGCGAGGCGCGATAACACAGGTAAAAGCCAAACGCACTAATGAGAATAATGCTGGCCAGACCAGCTTCGGGACCAAAAGTGCCGCCAGACCACGCAGCCGGGCCAGTGAGGGTGGAAGAGAAGATGCCGGGCAGGCCATTATGTCCTGAGACTTGCGCACCGAAGAACGGCCCTTCAAAGTAGTTCCAACCCAGGTGTACACCGATAGCCCACCATAGACTACGCGTCATAATATAGATGATGGCGGAGAGAACACCGCCTGTAATCGCGATCCCCAGAGCACCTATCACCGAGCCATTAGGATTAAGTAGGTGGGCAAATCCAAACAAGGCCGCGCTGACTCCCAGAGCTATCCAGGAACCAAAGGAGCGCTCCAGCCTGCGAAAGATCAGACCACGAAAGATCAGTTCCTCCTGGATCGCACCACCAATCATGATCAGCATCGTGACGGAGGTAGAAATAAAGCCGACAATCAACAACACAAAAAGCACATAGTGGAAGAAGCCAATCTTGGGGCTACGTGCAAAGAGCAGTGTGAGCAGGACCAGCGCAATGGTAAGGAAGATACATTCAAAGATGGCAAATCCATCTGCACCAGTAATGTGGTAGGAGCCAGTAATCGCCAGTACGAGAATGACAAATGTCATCAAAGCACCACCAAGTGTGAAACCGAGCACCGTCTGGCGCAACCACTGTCGACGACCAAATCCCACATCGTCGAGAGAACGATGTTCGAGCTTATGCATCTCCAGCGTAAACACAACCACGATAACGATAGCCGCCAGCGTGTTGAGAACAAGATCGCCTCCAGCACTCTCCTGAAATGAGGTGGGCAGAAGACTCAATAGATTAGTCAACACAAGTACTGGTACCAGAACCAGAATAATTTCAAGCACTAATTGCCCGATGTTGGAAGAAAACACACGGCGTACAAGAGACATAGAGATACCTTTCTATTATGATTGACCTTTAGACTATCCCAGACAACAGGATGGAACGTTTCGCGGTCATCCGCAAAACTCCCAATGCGCCTCAAATTGTTCAAAGCAATGACTAGCCATAGGAAAACCCGCTAATAGTAGTCGCCTTTGCAAGCAAAAAGCTTACACAAAAAAAGACCGGCAACCAATTGTCGATCTAAGCCTTCCAGAAGCAGCAGCCTCCAACCCACAAAAAGGAAGTCCATCAGCTTTGTCTGCATGATGGACTTCCTTTTTTGATGTCTCCGAACTCATGTGATCCCAACCAGGACGTAGTAACTTACAGCTAAGCTTTTCCACCTGGAAGATTACTCATCCCCCAGGCAACAGCCAGGACTGCACCAAAAATTGCCAGAAATCCAAAGGCCGTCTCAGATGTACTGTATACTTTTCCACGCACAGCCGTGACGCCCCCCATAGAATACCCGTGTTTATTCGTATCCATGGCAATGATCTCCTTCTTGAAGCACAGACAACGTCGATCAAAGATTCTGGTATGCTTCTATAGGTATGACGCCATCCAGAATAGACCAAGGTAACTTCTCACAAGAAAAAGAGATCTCGTCGGCTCTAGAAGCGGGCGTAGACGGCGAGGCTATCGGCCAGAGCAATTCTGGTCCAGGACAGATCAAGCTCTGGCACAGGCAACACAGCAGGCCGCCACACACTTGGTCCTGATGGCTGCTCATCAAAAATATGTGCATCTTCACGCGTGACTGGAACATAGATAAAATAATCGTGCATTGGCAACACATCATCACGCACATCCATAGAATCTCCCCTATCTTCGAACGTTTTTGACAGAGATAACACCCTCTCATTATCAGTATGCCATCCAAATATGAAGAGAAGATGAAGAGATTGTCATAAAATCGCAAGGAAACATGCATACATATGACTGGGTTATGAATATGATAAGCAGCAGGAATAACAGATTAGGGATAATTGTTGTTATGCGAAGAACCATCATATGTTAAAGTTCCAACGTTATAGTATTGAGTAAGGAGAATCGGAATGTCAGTAATTGATGAATTTGTACAAGCGAACAATACGTATGCCGCTAACTTCCATAAAGGTGATCTTCCATTGCCACCTGGACGTCACGTCGCGGTACTGGCTTGTATGGACGCTCGCCTTGATCCCGCTCGCATACTGGGATTGGAAGAAGGTGACGCTCATGTCATCCGCAACGCTGGCGGGCGAGCAGCCGACGCGCTTCGTTCTCTGGTTATTTCCGAGCAACTACTGGGAACCAAAACAATTGTGATCATCCATCATACGGACTGTGGAATGCTCACCTTCACCAATGAGGATATTCATCAGAAGATCAAGCAGGAACTGCACGCTGATGCCGATCATATCGCATTCCTGCCATTCAACGATCTTGAGCAGTCAGTGCGCGATGATATTACATTTCTAAAAACATCACCGTTGATACCTGAAAGTATCGAGATTAAAGGCTTCATCTACGATGTCCATAGCGGGCGCCTGCATGAGGTCGCATAATAGATACGTAGTACTCTGTCAACGGTCATCGTACCGATCTCTCATCTGAGATATGCACCTCATGGGGTGAGACGCCCACCGACGTAGCGGCGCGGCTCCGCCGTGCTGTCTGTGACTCGTCCGACCATGCTCCTCATGAGGTTCCATTGCACAATCTTCCCACCGTGGAGCGTCTTGTTGGCGTTGCTTCCATCGGCACGTGGGACGGTGTCGTGCGGGAAGTGACAGCACGGCGGAGCCGCGCCGCTACGTCGGTGGGCGTCTCACCCCACGACTTCACGGATCTGTTTTGGGAACATATCTCCTCTGAGACAGAGGCGTGATGATCTTTGGCAGAGTAGTAGCGTCGTGCCCTCGGGCACGATGTCCCAGTAACTCGTACAAGACTGCAGGATTTCGGCGAACCACGCCAGGGTGCCTGATCATACGTCGAGTAGGACATCGTGCCCGAGAGGCTTACTTTGTTGCCAGTTGATGATCTTTCTTTTCGCTCTCGTCGTCGGCAGAAGGGGTCAACAACTGCCTGGCTCTCTCCAGGCCAATGGAGAGCAGTAGCGTGGGGATACGTGGTCCCGTGTCTTTGCCACAAATGAGTGTATAGAGTGCGACAAAGAATGAGCGTTGCGCCTGTTTTAGCTCATCATTGGGAGGAGTATCGACATCCAGGCCGCGCACAATCTTGGGAATGCTATACATCAACGAGGAGAGTGCACTGAGATTCCAGGAGCTATCCAATTGACTGGCGAGCAGACGTACTCCAGCTTGATCCATAGGCGAAAACTGCTCAAAGGCGATCTGATCAAAGCTGGTGCCGATCTGGGTACGCTCGTCATCGGGTAGATAGTTGTTGACCCAATTCAGGGCACAGGTAAAGCGCGGCTCAAGCTCGGCACGCAGCGTGGATGAGTCTTCTGAACCAACATCGGGCAGCGTCTGCGAGATAATACGTAGCACTTGCTCCTCGTTGGCCTGCGTGACGTCGATCACGGAGGTCAGCAATGGAAATGGAACGGCCTTATGCGTGTAGATAATCTCTTCGCTTGTCGTCTTCGTGGCACGCTCAAACAACTTCTGACTGACCTCGCTGGCAGCCCCTTTGTTAATCTGACGCACCAGAGCATCCCATTCTTCATAGAGTCGCAGGAGTCCCTGACCGTAATCGATCTCAAACGCCTGATTGTTGGCACGGCGTGCATAGAGCCAGCGTAAGATAGCTGGTTCAATGATCTCGAGTGCCGAGGCAACCGTTGCGTTCGTGCCAACCGAGCTGGAGATCTTTGAACGTCCTCCCATGCCCACGAAGGCGTAGCCGATGAACTGCGGCGCTGTCCAGTTGAAAAGCTTCTGGACGATACGCTGTCCGACCGTATAGCTGCTCCCTGGCGATGAATGATCCTCGCCACCGGGCTCAAAGTCGACCTGCTCATAGCTCCAGCGCATCGGCCAGTCAACCTTCCAGACCAGCTTGCCATCGATCTTATCGTTCAGGCTGTAGCCACCCTCATGTCCACAATTATCGCAAGTATAGGTCAGGAAGACATCCTCATCGCGATAAGAGGTCACACGCGTCATATCCTT
The DNA here is from genome assembly GCF_057551105.1 of Dictyobacter sp. Z7_2. Taxonomy (NCBI): domain Bacteria; kingdom Bacillati; phylum Chloroflexota; class Ktedonobacteria; order Ktedonobacterales; family Dictyobacteraceae; genus Dictyobacter; species Dictyobacter sp. Z7_2. The sequence continues at coordinate 3,307,796 of NZ_BAAJPE010000002.1, read as the reverse complement.
GTGACAATTTTCGCAATAGACCTTGAAGGGATAATATGCGGCGCGGCGCTCTTCAATAGTATCTTTCTGGCCTTCAAGGTTCTGATACTCGGCAAGAATATCAAAAATGTCGGCGCGTTGTCGCATCGCCACTTTGATCTGTTCAAGATAGTCGCCACGGCGATAGGCCTCTGATTGACGCACATAGCGCGGATGGATACCCAGTCGAGCCAGACCAGCAATAAAATCGGTCATATAGCGCGTCGCATACGAATCGTACTCGCCAAAGGGATCAGGGATATCAGCATAGGGCATCCCAATATAGTTGGCAAACTCGGCCGGAATACCAGCCGGAACCTTGCGCAAGCGATCATAATCGTCCCAGGAATGGATATGGTCAACCTTCCAGCCACGTCCACGCAACTCTTCGGCCACCAGATGGACCGTCATCGGCTCGCGCAGATTGCCCAGATGAATCGGTCCCGATGGACTAATGCCCGACGCACACACAATAGTAGCGTCCGCACCCTTACGTTGCCGCACACTCGCTTCCACACGATCAGCGACCTTTGTAACCCAATCAGCTTTCATATTTCAAATGTCTCCAAATTATACGTTCGCGTCATCAGAGCGATACCGCGGCAATGTATATCGATAGATACTGAACATCTACCCCACCTGACAGACTCACTCAGAGCCAGAGGCATGATTACTTTATATCTTGATGCCCATTTTAGCAGTTTAGCACACAGTAGTCTTCACAAAAGGGCATAAATTACTAGAAGAGAGATTGCAGGTCTATTCAATGGCATAGACAGTCTGAACACATGTCTGTTAATTATACCTCAGGGAATCAAGCATCCACGCCAAACAGTCTCTATATGCCTGAATAAGCTTGACATTAATCACATTTGCATCTTTAATTAGAATGGGGCAAGCGTTGCTACGCTCCACCTCTTTTCAAAATCATTTTCAATCAGTTTTCCAAAGGGCGTATACTCACCTTTAGCATTCTTGATAAGCACTTCTAATTGTGGAAGGATCTGAGAATCTTGTCCATGGAAATAAAAGCCCACAGTGGCTTGATTGTCACAGATAAAGATTTGCATTGCTGGCATTGTAGAGTGAAGCCTTAATTCAAGATTTTCTAAAGATAATGTTTTAAAAGGTTTTGCAATAATTGTAGAGGTCAGCTTAGAGGTATGACCTAATTGTTCTCTCTCTTGATGAAGATCTATTAATCGCTGTTTTGCTACAGGTGATTTTGGATCAAGCAAAAGAATGCGCAAAGGAATTCTATGTAAATTGGCCTGTTCGAATGCTTTTTCAAACTCTCTAAGTTGATAAAAAATCGTGGTATCAGAGATATAGACACGCTCTTTGCTCCTAGCGATGCGATTTCGTAGTTCTCCATAATTAAGATGCGGTACAACAGCCATTATTCCCATATCCTGGATAGTAACAGCATCTTGTAATATGCTTTTTAGGGTAGATTGCTCTATAGAACCAGGAATTTCTTTTATATGTTCAGCGAGTATATTTTCAAAATCAGGTAGAAGGGATATCTTCATTTTTTTTAATAATCGCTCCTCATTTGCATCCTGGTCTGCCTGATGGATTGGCCCAAAGAAAAAATAGCCAAAGAGCAATGTAACAGGGACAGGCAAAATATTAGGATAGATATTTAATAAAAACTGCTCTCCTTTTCCTAACCATGTGTATGAATCACCTCCTCCAACTATATAAATAACCAGAACTACGGCACTGAAAATAAAAAAGAGGCTCAGCAGGATGAGAAAAAGGAGCTTACGGTACAATTCTATTGATTTATTTTCTGATTGCCTATTTGTCATAACATACCTCCTGCGAATGCTCCAAGCATTTCTTTTTTGTACTTCAGAGGTTTTAATATAGTAACAACATTTTTTGTAACCTATTCATAAGCTACAAAAAATGTTGTTACCACTCATCAACTGTCGCACTCAGAAACGATAACAGAAGAACCAAAATGCTGATTCAGCGCTTTAATTAACTTCCCCGGTCCAAACCGCAGTATATCTGTCGTAGGCAAACCAGTTTCATCCTCTATTTTTTTTACTTCACGAAGAGCCTCACCCTCTGACAGATGATATGTTAAGAGTGAGATACCAACAACTTTACTATTATGCTGTGGGTGAAGCCAGTTCACTGCCTCTTCGTTCATAGCAATCATACGAGAAAGTATAGGAAATGGACAATTATCATATCCTTTAATAGTAGTAGTAGCAGCCTTATAACAAAAAATCATTGCATCTGGAAGTGCGCCATGCATCAGACCAAGGGTGACAGAAGAATAGCCAGGATGATTAAGTGCGCCTTGCCCTTCCACAAAAACCCAATCATGTTTGAAAGTGAAATCAAGCACTATTGCCTCAACCATTCCAGCAACAAAGTCACTAATAATATGATCTACAGGCAAGCCATTCCCTGAAATCATGATGCCAGTCTGACCTGTTGCGACAAATTCACTATTGAAACCTTGTCGCTGTACTTCCCGATTAATTTCTAGCATAGTAGTCATTTTTCCTGTTGAACAATCAGAGCCAACTGAAAGAACGACATGGCTACCAGATCGATGAGGAGCATAGCTAGAAACAGCTTTGTGATTATGGGAAAGCCGTACATCCCAAAGCGTAACACCTTGTTTTTGGGCTGCCATTTGTAATTCCTCATCTTCAGAAAAAAAAGTATGCAGACCATTAATAATATCTAGCTTATTTTCAATAGCAGTTAAAATTTGCCAACGCCATTTATGTGGAAGACTACCACCTCTAGGAGCAGCTCCAATAAGAAGAGTATCTGGTTGATGATCGAGAGCTTCATTAATGTTACTCACGACTGGAATACCTTTGCCAAGATCTACTCCAAGCGCATGAGCGACATCCTGACCTGCTCTTTTGCTATCGATAACTGCAACTACTTCATCGCTACTATAACGAAGCACTCCTGTTGCTGTTTTACTAGCATCTACTTGGAAGCATCCTTCTGCGAGAATAGCAAGTTTTCTCATTATGTTATTCGCCTTTCAAAGCTATCTTACCAGCTCTAATAAAGATAACGCTCAAGAAATAATTTGATCAAATTCCTTGCTACTTCTAATATTAATATTAATATTTTATTTTATTAAATAATTTCAGATGAGATGTGCAAGAGATAGCCATCAAGTACTCATCAAACTCTTAATATATACCCATTACATATCTCATACAGCATCACAAAAGACCCCAAGTCGGCTGGATGACTTAAGGCCCCTAAGAAGCGTCGATATAGTTTTTAAGACAAGCTACTTAGCCAGGTAAACGCTCTATGATCGCTTGGACAAACTCCTCTTTACCTGCCTGCCCATTATATCTCGTACTCAAGCATCTACTGAGGGCAGCATCTCAGTAGGCTCTAATGTATCATCAAGAATGGACTTCAGAGGTTTCTCGGGAGGTTTGATGCTCCTGAGTGTAGTTCTCCAATTTGATGTCTGTAGCAAAGTGATCCATCAACTTCATCAGGCCTTTAAACAGAATCGCTACCGAGAACATTCGATTTCGTAGGTAGAGTCCCAGGCGGGTTGATGGAGCCAATAAGCGGCCAGCGTTTACCTTGCGGGCGACCTTCGCGTAATTGCGGAACTTAGCCTCGTATTGTGCATACGCCTTTTTGTAATCGCCGTTGGCCCAGAGTAGTTCACCAGCAAGTACGTAGGCACCGACAATGGCAAGCCCGGTACCGAATCCACCCAGAGCATTTCCATAAGCAGCATCTCCTAAAAGGGCGACGCGTCCGTTGGCGTAGTGGTCAATTGTCACACGGCTGATCGAGTCGAGATAAAATTCTTTCGCGCTTGGAATCTGTTCCAGTAACTCCGGGATTTTCCAGCCGCCATCGCGATAGGCATCTATCAGTAGCCTCTTTTGCTGCTCGACATCAGCACGCTCGTAATTGAGTGGCTCAGATGCGAATACGAAAAACGCCGGGGCTTTCAGGCCACCGACCGCTGCCATACGGCCTGGCTCGTTGTACATCAAATCTTCACGACTGACTTCGCTGTTGGTATCCGCCAGGGCGTAATAATGACCCAAATACTGAACATAATCCGACTCGGGTCCGAAAGCCTGGCTGCGGACGTTTGAATGGATACCGTCGGCACCTATCACCAGGTCGAACACACGCGATGCCGCATGCTGGAAGGTTACTTCAACACCACTGCTGGTCTCGGTAAGCGAAGTAATTGAGTCGCCGAATATGTATTCGCAGGTCGCGGCGGTGCGTTCATAAAGCAAGTGAGCCAGATCGCCGCGAACAATCTCAATCTCTCCGCCACTAAATTCACCCGGTACAACAGCGATCTGACGACCATCAGCATTGACAACGACCCCATCGCCCCCTCCGACGACTCGTCTTTGTCGGACATCATCAAGTATGCCCATCCGGCTTAGTACTGTCAGATGGGTCTCGCCTTTGAAATCGATGGCCTGGCCACCAGCACGCACTTCATGCGCCTTTTCAACGATTGTCACATCGAAACCGTATTTATGCAGCCAAAATGCTAGCGCGGGACCAGCAATGCTGGCACCAGAAATGAGAACTCTCGTATTTTTTAATTGGTTACTTTTTTGGCTTACTGCATTTTGATCCATGTGCTGTATTCCTTTTAAATTAAAGATTTGACTTTTTATAGGGGTTGCGAACTGCTAGATCCATAAGTGCGCGGAAATGGCTATCCAGATCACTGAAGACGGCCTCGGCAGCGAGTGTCAGTTCGTCGGCAACGGTTATAGGGGACGTATTGGCTACTACGCTCTGGCCAATACAGTCACTAATCATTTGAAAGACCGAGATGAGCGCAGACGCATGAGCGCATATAACAGCCGGATGAATAGTAGGGCACGTTTCAGTGATGGCGGCAGCAACGGTTGCAACCTGCTGATCGCGAGCCTCTAAAGCAAACCTACGAATACTGGAGCTTGTAATGCACAGCACGGGGTACTGGCCGCGTACTTCATCAAGATCAGCGTGACGGTACCGCTCGATATCCTCGCGTGCCAGGGTATGCAGAACTGTAGCAGGGCTTGTTCCGTCTGGCCGATTGAGAATAACCTGTTGGTAACGCTTACGGATCTCTTCAGCCCGATCAAGCACAAGATCTTGCTTTGACGGAAAATAGTTATAGACCGTTTGATCTGAGACTTCTACTGCCTGTGCGACGTCGGCAATTGAGACCTGATCATAACCGTGGACAGCGAACAGGCGCGCCGCGGTATCAGCAATATGTTGGCGCATCTGCGCCTTTTTGTGTTGTCGTAATCCTATATTTTTCATTTCAAAATTATAGTAACACAAATATTTGTGTGCGTCAAATATTTTACTCGGTAAAATTGGCAGTTAGTATTCAGTTCATAATCAATATCGACGCTTTTATTCTAACAGTCACATAGAATTCAGCATTCCTTATCTGCCTTATCTGTTCAAAAAGGGCTACCGCGAATAAGTTTTTTATAGCACAGAGCATTACTTACATATCAAATCGCCAAAAACATTTTAATAAAACCAACACAGATCGTCTTATATTACGTATGTAATTATTCCTCGCTAGGTTTTTTAGGAGTTACTGCCATCAACACATCATCTGTTTCAGGTATGACTGAACAGCACAAAGAAGAGTCTTTAAGCGAAGCATATATTTACACGATTGCAGCAAGGGCAGGCGCAATTGTGGCAAAGCCTAATCATGATTACGGGATTGATGGATCGTTTCATGGAGTGTATATAATAGGAGGAAAAAGAATAGAGAATGGACGCATAATACAATATCAGCTTAAAGCATCTACAAAATGCGCTCTTAGAGATGATGGGCTTATTTACTCTATCACAGCTGATGCATATAACCGTTTGGTGACGATAAAACAAGTTACCAAAGTTCCATTGCTCTTGTTAGTACTACATCTCCCTAAAGATTCTAACGACTGGATTGAGATTAGTGAAGAATATCTTATACTTCGCAAATGTTGTTACTGGATACTATGGAAAGAGGTAGTACCAACTCCCAATACGTCATCAAAAAAAGTATATATTCCACGAAGTCAGCGTTTTACTCCTGATGCGCTTGACAATTTATTTGAAAAGATGGATAAAGGAATTTTGTTATGATTATGCTTGACAAACAAATAATACAAGACATAAAAATTGAAGATATAGTAGCTTATTTGCATCTCATCGGTTGGAAGCAAATTAGTTATCCAACCAATCAAATATCCATGTCCAATGGAATGACAGATGACACCGGAAAACTTATCAGGATTCTACTTCCTCTAACCCAAGCTTCTCAAGGTGAGCAAACACAAGTAGCTATAGCACTCAATATAATAGCAGCACTTGAACAAGTTGATCTACAAGATATTCTTAAGAAAATACATGCCATAAGTAGAGATACAATAAATATGAGAATGTTACTCCCCCCAACAATACTTCCATCCCTTGACCTCGCATCTCATCTTGTTCAGAGTTGGCGAAACTTGGTCATCTATGCAGCGTGCATGGAAAGAGATCAAAAACGCTATTTTGCTCATCCATTTAAAGAGGGCAAGCAACAAGCACAACATTTCCAATTCGGCCATACATTCTACGGAAGCTTTGGATTGGTACTAGAATCCACCCTTGAAGTGCCAATGCTTGATCCAACAGATATTGCTGCTACTCCATTAGAAAGAAAAGTTGTGGAACGCATTACGAGGGGCTTCTTAGATGCTCATAAAGCCGAAGCGACACAAAATCCATTTGAAATTACTCAAAATTTTGGAACGGGCTTAAACGCGAACATGTGTACTTCTTTAGTTGAGATGTTTAAAGATATAGGCAATTGGGATGTTGAAATTTCAGTATCATGGTCATTACAATTACAGCCATCACAAGATCTAGTTGAAATGCCGCCTATCCGTTTAAATAGAAATATATCTTACTATTTAGAGGAAGCAGCACGCGTATTAGAAGAAGCTTCTCAGTCTTTTGATATCAACGAGGCAGAAAAGATTATCGACGGAGAAGTTACATTATTAAATGCGGAAGATGAGAAACATAAGAGAGTTACGATATCGTCCAGCATATATGGAAAAGTTATTGTTTTTCTCAATTTTGAAGATTATCAAGTGGCCTGTAATGCCCATCGAGACAATAAATTAGTCAGTATTAAAGGTAAGCTTGTGAAAAAGAACAAGCGGCAATGGATGTTGAAAAATCCTCATGATTTTAAATTGGCACAATAAAAGCCTTAAATCCAAAAGATTCAAGGCTAAAAAGTATCACCTTATTTTTTGCATAACTACTACAATTTCATCCAATTAGCCAGGCAAGCGATCAATGATCGCCTGAACAAATTCCTCCGTGCCAGCCTGTCCACCCTGATCGATTGGTAGCAACGAGCCATCGCCGTAAGTCTGCTCGATAGCGGACTCCAGGGCACGGGCCTGCTCGATGTATCCCAGATAATAAAGCATCTGCGCGCCCGAGAGGAGCATGGCGGTCGGATTGATGATCCCTTTGCCGGCCAGATCGGGGGCCGATCCGTGGACAGGTTCGAAGTAGGCATAATTCTCGCCGTAGCAGGCGCTGGGTGACAGTCCGAGGCCGCCGATGGTGCCGCTGGAGACGTCGGCGAGGATATCACCGTGCTCGTTGCCCAAAACTACCACATCGAGTGCTTCAGGCGATGCGACCAGCCGTCGCGCCATATCGTCGACGAGAAATTCCTGATAGGTCAGGCTGGCGTGCTGGCTGACGGTCTCCTTGACAATGGTCCGAAAGCGACCATCGGTGCGCGGCTGGATCGAGTATTTGGCTCCCAGCGTGACGTTACCAGGATAGCCAGCGGCCTGACGCTCTAAAGCGAGCTTACAGGCATAGTTGGCAACGCGGTACATCTGCTCATCGGTGCTGACCTTGATCGAGTAGGCCCCGACTTTGTCAACTGGCGGAGCCATCCACCAGTTGCTGCTGCTGCTGAGCGTGGCGAGTTCGGAGACATCGCCTTCACGAGGAGGATACATACCCTCCAGGTTGTCGCGAGCGATGACGTAGTCGATGAGCTCGGGATGCCGCATGGGACTGTTATATCCGGGTATCCAGCGCACGGGGCGCACGTTAATAAAGGTCTCTTTGTTCCAGCGCAGATACCAGAGGATTGGGCGACTGGGTCCGCCGCTGGCACCGAATAAGGTACAATCCGCGTTATCAATCGCCTCACGCGTGACATCGGGAAAGGGCGTGTCGAGCTGCGCCTGCGCCTCGCGTCCGCAGGGCACCTCGACGAAGCGAATGTCGGGCGCGAGCTGACGCAGGATGCGCACCGTTGGTCGCATGACCTCCGGTGCAGCGTCGTCGCCTGCTATGACGCAGACGGTGGGCGGTGACTGAAATTGGCGGGCAGTCATCGCAGGGTCCCTTCCATCTCAATGTAGTTGATGATCCCACCGGCAGCCACGATCCGCGCCACAAATGGATCTAACGGCTCCGCCTGGAAGGTCTGTCCGGTGGTCAGATTGTTGATCGCACCAGTCTCCAGATTCACCTCAAGCTCCTGACCGTCTTCGCTGTTGAGGACCGCCTCTTCACAGACCATGATCGGCAGGCCGATGTTGACGGCGTTACGATAGAAGATGCGTGCGAAGCTGCGTGCGATGACGACTTTGACTTTGTTGGCCAGGATCGAGGTCGGTGCATGCTCGCGAGAAGAGCCACAGCCGAAGTTATGTCCTCCGATGAGGATATCGCCGGCTTTGACGTTCTGCGAAAATTCTGGATAGGCTTCAAAGAGACAATATTTCGCCAGTTGTGCGTGATCGGTTGTGACATTATAGCGTCCAGGGATGATCAGGTCGGTATTGATGTTGTCGCCGAGTTTCCAAATGCGCCCCATAGTGATTACGTATCCTTTCGTCTCAGGCTGCTCGCAGCCTATACTCTACTCTCTTCCAATACAGCAGAACCTAGCTCTGTCAGGATCGCACGGGGATCGGTGATGTGACCGGTCAGCGCACTCGCGGCGACAGTGGCGGGACTTCCCAGATAAATTTCTGCGGTCGCATCGCCCATACGACCAGTGAAGTTACGGTTCATGGTGGTCAGTGCTCGCTCGCCTGGAGCCAGTACGCCAAAGTGGCGACCGATACAGGGTCCACAGCCGGGAGTTCCTACAGATGCTCCGGCCTCGGAGAAGATCTCCAGATAGCCACGGCGCATCGCTTCAAGATAGATCTCACGCGAAGCGGGGATGATCACCATACGCAGGTCGGGGCTGATCTTTTTGCCGCGCAGGATATTGGCAGCGATCTCCAGATCGTCCAGACGACCATTGGTGCAGGTGCCCAGGAAAACCTCATCCAGCGTAATGTTGGTGACGTCTTCAGCGGGATGGACGATGTTGACATCCGGAGGACAAGCAACTAATGGCACCATGTTGGTGACATCGATCTCGATGACGCGCTCGTACTGAGGATTCACCGCACGTAGCAGCGGATATTCCTGCTCAGTACGTCCATGCAGCCAGGCACGTGTCGTCTCATCGGCGGCAATCAAGCCAGCCTTGCCACCCATCTCGATCGCCATATTCGAGAAGGTCATACGCTCACTCATCGAGAAGTTCTCGATCACCGAGCCGGTGTATTCGATCGCTCGATAGTTTGCTCCATCGACGCCCAGACGGCGCACGATCTCCAGCGAGATGTCTTTGGCAAAGATACCGTGTGGCAGGGTGCCGGTGATGTTGACGTTGATCGTTTCAGGGACACGGAACCAGCTGCGACCCGTCGCGTAAGCTACGCCGATATCGGTTGATCCCATGCCAGTCCCGAAGGCTCCGAAAGCTCCATAGGTGCAGGAGTGGCTGTCAGCTCCGACGATGATACTGCCCGGTACGACAAAGCCTTTCTCCGGCAAGACTTGATGGCAGATGCCCTCCTGGAGAATCGGAATATCTTGCTCTTTGGCAAAGTTTCTTACTTCGCGATGCAGGGTAGCAGCGGCAATCGTGGCGGCCGGGATGATGTGGTCGAAGACGATATGTGAACGCTGCTTGTTAAATACTTTGCCTGTCGTCTGCCCAGTCAATTTAGCAAAGGCTTTGATCGCTAAAGGAGTCGTTGTATCGTGGCTCATGACGTGATCAACATCGACGACCACAGTCTCGCCCGCATGTACAGGACGTCCCAATTTGTAACTAAAAATTTCTTCTGCTAGCGTTCCCATACCAGTGTTCCTTCTTTCTCTTCATACCAGGCACGAATAAAAGTATTGACCTCTTCGTCAGCCAGAGAGCCGCCCTCGGCTCGCTCTTTCAGCGCCTGTGTCAAACTAGATACTTCATCTGAGGTTAGTTGTAGTCCCAATGAGACGGCGCGATGTCCGACCGCATAGCGTCCGGTAAAGCGCGAGCCAATATCGACATGACGCACCAGACCGAAATCATCGGGATTGAGAATTTCATAGGCGTGCGGATTGCGCAGCACTGCTTTGGTATGCACTCCAGCCCGATGCGTGAAGGCATTGGGAGCAGTGATGGGCATGTTATATGGAATAGTTATCTGCAAGGCATCGGCCACAAACTGATCAAGCTCAAGCAGTCGTGTCAGATCGTAGGTTGCCAGCAGATCTGGATAATGTGTGTAAAGCTGCGAGATAATTCCGCTCAGTGATGCGATACCGTTACGCTCGCCGATCCCCATTACGGTCACATCCAGACAATCGGCTCCGGCCTCAAAGGCTGCAATCGTATTGGCAATCGCGCATCCGGTATCGTTATGGCCGTGAAACTCGATACCAACATTTGGATAACGTTGCGCGATGAGTGTCACCAACCGGTCAACCTGACGTGGGGTTGCTATACCGACCGTATCAGGGAGGCCAATACGATCGACACCCGCATCCACGACCGCATCGAAGACCGTCAGCAGATCAACAAGATCACTGCGGAAGGCATCCTCGGCCGAGAAGCGCACATAGCGACCTGAGTCACGAATGTGACGGATCAATGGTACCGCTTCTCTGGCGATCTGCTCAATGCCGCGCCCATGGCTGAACGAGCGCAGCTCAGTAGAGGTCCCAAAGAAGAGATTTAAGCCATGCACACCGGTATCCAGGGCGGCCTGGACGTCGGCTTCGGCGCAACGCACGTGAGCGACGATACGTGATTTCAGGTTCAGTTCGCAGATGGCCTGAACGGAGTCCCGTGTCTCAGGCGATGCGATGGGCGAAGGGACCTCAATAAATGTTACACCTATCTGATCCAGGAGGCGTGCAATCGCTACACGCTGCTCCAGAGTGAAAAAGGTTTTGATAAACTGTTCCCCTTCGCGCAGGGTGCTATCTAGTATAGCCAGTGGTCTCATAATGCTGTTTCCCTTTGCGATGCAATATCTTGCAGTACGAATTCGAGCACATCGATGGCATGCGTGTATTCCGCGATACGGATATGTTCGTTGGGCGTGTGATCGAGACTTGAGTCTCCAGGACCATATGCCACGATGTTTTGTCCCCAGATTGGCGCTACGACATTCATATCTGACGTTCCTGTTTTATGCTTAAATGTAGGCTTTTCTCCGGTGGCTCGAATAGCTGAGATAAAGGATCGGGCCAGGGGGATAGTGCGTGTAGTCTGATAAGCAACCTCTTCACCCGAAAAGGTCAGTTGTATATCATCTTCATCGGCCCAACATTGCAGTTGGACGCGCAGCTCCGCGATATCAAGATTGGGTGGCAAGCGATAGCCGATCATGAAGCGGGTCCGCTCTTCCAGGCCATCTTGCTCGCTATTGATCGAACGTAGGGATGGCATAAGCGCGGCAAAGGCCGATTTTCCAGCATAGTTTTGATTCCATTCATCAGCATGGAGACGAATACGACTCCAGAACGACGCTGCTACCTCATTGCTACTCTGCAAAGGTCCAGCACTATGACTCGATTGGTGCGTCACACAGCCATTGATCAACAGCCGCCCCTTGTAGCCGATCGTGACAGCTTGACTACCACTTGGCTCTCCAATAATGCAGGCGGATGGTCGATAGCGCTCCACGACTCCACGCGCACCGCGCGAGGTCGCTGCCTCCTCCTCAACCGCTCCCACCACGATGATGGGTTGCGTGGCTACTCCCTTGCGGGCAATCCGCGCTGCGGCACAAATAAAAGCGGCCAGGGGTCCTTTGGCATCGACAGTTCCACGTCCGTAGAGAACGCCATCCTCCAAACGCACGGGGATATTGCCGGGAACCGTATCCATGTGTCCAAGCAGCACCACCGGAGTCTGATCGCTACCCTCGGGATGCGTACTGGCAATCAGATTCCCCACCTCATCAACATAGGCATGCAAGCCAAGCTGATTGGCTTGCTCAACCATCGCATGTGCCAGTGTGCTCTCCTGACGAGATAGGCTGGGGATGGTCACCATGCGTTGCAGCAGAGCCACTTCGTCATCGGTGGAGACATTCTCGACGCTTGTATCGCTCTCGCTGCGGCGTGGAGCCGGATTGCCGGCCAGGACATCGATGACGATATCCAAAGCCTGATCAAGTTGCTCTGCGGTGATCACCAGGGGTGGCAGGAGGCGCAGGACATTTGGTCCGGCGGGCAGGGCCAGGATACCTCGATCGCAGAGCGCTTCCAGATAGGGCTGAACCTTCTTCTTTAACTCGATGCCGATCAGCAGACCAAGTCCTCGCACCTCGCGAATAAGCGGTGATTCCACAGCGCGAAGGCGTTCCAGGGCATGAGCGCCAAGTGCGGCGGCTCGGGTGGGCAACTCCTCCTGTTCAATCACGTCCATGGTTGCCAGCGCGGCGGCGCAAGCGAGTGGATTACCTCCAAATGTGCTCCCATGAGCTCCTCTGGTAATCCGTCCGCTCTCCATCACCTGAGCTCCCAGACAGACAGCTCCCATCGGGATACCGCCTGCAATGGATTTGGCCAGACAGAGAATGTCAGGTTTGACTCCATATTGCTCACAGGCGAAGAGGGTTCCGGTGCGTCCAAATCCAGTCTGGATTTCATCGATGATCAGTAGCGCTCCACGCTCGCGACAGAGTGTCGCCAGACCCTGAATATACTCTCTCTGTGCAACGTGGACTCCGCCTTCTGCCTGCACCAGTTCGATGATGACGGCAGCGGTCTCTTCAGTAATCGCGGCCTCGGCCGCTGCAAGATCGTTGTAGCGCATGTGCGAGACGCCGGGGATAAGAGGCGCGAAAGGCTCTCGATAATGTTTCTCCCAGGTCGCCGAGAGAGATCCCATCGTTCGACCATGAAAACCGCGTAGCGTCGCCACAATCCCCGTCCGGCCGGTCGCCAGACGCGCAAATTTAAATGCTCCCTCGACCGCTTCCGTTCCGCTGTTACAAAGGAAGAAATGTGAGAGTCCCTCAGGAGTGATCTGTGCCAGACGCTCCAGCAGGCGAGCACGTACGTCGTTATAGACAACCTCGGGACAGGTGATCAATCGTTGCGCTTGAGCCGCGAGGGCAGAGGCGATTTCAGGCCGTCCATGTCCGATATTGGCAACGCCATGGCCCGCCATGCAATCGATATACGAGCGCCCATCTTCATCCCACAGCACGGCGCCCTGTCCACGCACGATCGCAACTGGACGCTTCCCATATACACCACTCGTGTACATGTTTTCGCGCTCCACAATCGTCGTATCGTCGGTTGTTGCCGTATTATCCATAAAAGTTGTGCTCATCCTGGACCTCCTTCCTCATGCTTGCGCTGGTTAACTGAGTGACACCATTTCGCGGATGGGTGCCTGCTCTGCTTGTCGATAGATTATCTCTGCCTCGCGGACACCGGGATTGGCTATCTGAGAGATCGTTGTTCCGACTCCTGCTACCACGTCATGCAGAGAGGCGCTCCCGATACACACGCGAGCCACTCCCCCCTGGAGCGCTTCCTGTGCTCCCAGCAATTTCTTGCGCATGCGTCCTTTAGCATAGTCCATATAGCGATCCAGCTGATCGGTTGGGATCGTACGGATCAAAGTCGCAGCGTCATGCGGATCGGCCAGCAGGCCAGCAACATTGGTCATGATCACCAGCGACTCGGCGTGCAGGGCCGAGGCGACAGCCGCAGCTGCGCGATCGCCATCCACGTTGAGTCGCTCGCCCTGATGACTCAGTGCCAGCGGAGCAATCACCGGCGTATACCCTGCATCCAATAAATATTCCAGCAGGCCGCTATTCACCTGTTCGATCTGTCCGGTATAGTCATCGCGTAAAATCTGCGTGCGACCCTCGGGACTGACCGAACGTACAACCGCTTTGCGACGCGCCACCAGGAGACGTCCATCGACGCCAGCCATGCCAAAGGCGTTGACGCCACGCTGCTGCAATTGCGCTACCAGATCGGTATTGATCTGTCCGGCGACCGCCATGGCGAAGATCTCCAAGGTCTCGCGATCAGTATAGCGGCTCGTCATGCCGCTGGGCGATGTGATCATCCGCATTGGATGGCCAAGCTGCTCGGACAATGTGTTGGTGAGATCAGAACCACCATGCACCAGAACAACGCGCTGTCCTTCAGCGACATACTGAGCAACCTCTTCGATGATCTGTGCTGTGGCGACGCCCGCGCCTCCACCGATCTTTACCACAATTGTCATGACAAGCTCCGTTTCTCTTCGTGATATCTGCTATCGTCTTGCTATCCCAGAACGACTCATTCAGGATCATTAGCTGCAAACTATGCGGGATGTAAACCAGGGAACGTCAATCCCAACGACTCATCCCAGCCAAACATACAATTCAATGCCTGTACTCCATTGCCAGCCGCGCCCTTCATCAGATTATCCAGGGCCGCCATCACCACCACCCGCCGCTGACCGCGATCCAACTCGAAGCCAACGTCGCAGAAGTTGCTTCCCGCCAGAATCTTGGGCTCGGGATAGCGATAGACTCCGTTGCGCTCTTTCACCAGACGGATAAATGGCTCTTGCTGATAGGCCTCGCGGAAGATGCGCCAGAGCGCACGCTCTTCCAGATCTTCGCTCAAAAACACGTGAGCGGTGATCAGGATACCTCGCACAAGCTCGATAGCGGTGGCCGAGAAGGCAACCGTTTGACCCAGATCGCCACCGCCAAACTGTCCCAGTTCCTGGATCAGTTCCGCGCTGTGACGATGACCGGTCGGCTGAAAGGATCTCACAGCCCCGCTGCGATCCGGATGATGACTTGATGGTCCAGCTTTGGCACCCGCCGCAGATGATCCAACCTTCGCCTCGACCACCAGGGGAAGCGCTTGATTCACCACTCCTGCGCGATACAGAGGAGCCAGTCCCAGGATCGAGGTCGTCGCCATACAGCCAGTTCCGCTCACGAGGGCAGCATCAGCCAACTCTGCTCGATGCAGCTCGGGCAGTCCGTAGACCGCCTCCGACAAGAGTGCCGGAGCTTTATGCTCGTGTCCATACCAGCGCTGATAGAGTTCTGGTGAGCGCAGACGGAAATCTCCAGAAAGATCAACCACGCGAGGTGCCAGCCCGCGATAGCGCTCAATCTCGCCCGACGAGACTCCATGAGGCAGGCAGAGAAAGATCACGTCCGCCGCTGTCAGATCATCGGGATGACAGAAACGCAGCGTTGTAATCTTGCGCAGGTTTGGATGAGCACTATGCACAAAGTGTCCAGCCTGACTGCCTGAAGCGATCTGCGAGATCTCGACCATAGGATGGAAGAGCAGCAGGCGGATCAGTTCACCACCGGTGTAGCCGGAGCCTCCAACGATGGCGACGCGTATTCGACTCATAACGCCACTCCCTCGCGCACCTGACTGAAGATATAATCGATCATCTCCTGCGGAATATTGACACCGGTAGGAGCGATACTATTCCGAAATTCCATCGTCGCGTTGATCTCATTGACCAGCAGACCCTGCTCGGGATCTTCAAACACATCGACCGCCAGGATGCCACCGCCAACAGCGCGTGCGGCGCGGAGACACAGGCTATCCAGCTCGGGGGTCACGGGACAATTCTCGGTGATGGCTCCGCGAGCGGTGTTTGTGACCCAGTGTTGGCTGCTGCGATAGATGGCGCAGATGGTGCGACCACCAACGACAAAGGCGCGGATATCACGATTGGGTTTCTCAACATGCTCCTGAATATAATGAATGTGATGTTGAACCGAACCCAGGGTCTCAGCGTGCTCAAGAACCGCCTCTGCGGCGTCGCGATCGTTGACGCGTGCCAGCAGGCGTCCCCAGGAACCGCTGATCGGTTTCAGGACGGCTGGATAGCCGAGCGTCTCGATAGCTTCAATCGCTCGTGGAGCATCGAAAGCCAGCATTGTGCGCGGGACCGGCACACCAGCGCGGATCAGCGCCAGCGACGTCAACAATTTGTCGTTACAAAGAGCGGTCACGGCCGCCGAGTTGAACACCGGGATGCCCCAATGCTCCAGAACGTGGAGAACGGCCAGGCCACGGGACTGACTCACGCTACGGCAGAGCACGGCATCATACGCTTGCCAGCGCTCCTGCGGCTGTGCTAGATCGAAAAGAAGTTCGCCATCATCAATCAGGTCGAAATCGATCGAGCGCTGTCGCAACGCTTCCACCAACAATTTCTCTTCCACGCGAACGCGCGATGTCAGGATAGCCAGGCGCATAGGGTTATTCTCCCCAATCTTCCTCGACCTCAGGGGCCAGGGCTACTTCAGGTTGCTCTACATTGATAACTTCAAGTTCCGCGTTACAATCGGGGCAAAATGTTATCTCCCCAACGATCAATCCCTGGACCTCTACATTCGCTTCACACTCTGGACATTGTGCAGCCATTTTCGTAATTTCCTCTCTTATCTAAAATCACAGTTCTTACAGCTCAATTTTTCGGTATAAAAAAACTCTTCATCCTTTGCAAGGACGAAAAGCTTGTAAAATAGCTTCCGTGGTACCACCCTTATTCACTCATACATTGCGGTATGAGCCTCAGTGCACAGAACCAGTCATCACCTGATACTGCACCGATCCGCTAACGAGGATCAGTCGACAAAGTTTTACTCTCGCCAGAGCGATTTCTTCTTGTAGCTTCAGGGTCTTTTTCACGGAATGGACATACGAGCTTTCCACCAGCCGCTCGCTCTCTAGATGTACCAGGGGTCCGTTACTTGTCCCTACAACGCCGCTATTCTCTTTGTATAAGTACGCCTCTCCCCTTAGAGAGAGTCAAAAAGGCCAACAAAAAAGCCCCTCATCCTACTACTCAGGACGAAGAGCGTTCTACTCTCGTGTTGCCACCTGCATTCGCCAATATCTCACGATATCGACCTCAGCAAGTATGTATTTTCATACATACTCTCACCCGATTACGGCGGCCACCGGCAAGTTCTAATTTCGCGCGAGCGATTTCTTCTTGCAGCTCCAGGGTCTTCTTCGCGATTGGTTGACGTGTAGACTTCTCAACATCTGTCTACTCTCTGTCCGTAACGGATAATCGCTACTTGTCCTGTCAAAGCTTTTTGCTATGCGGTTGTTTGATGTCTTGTGGAAGTTATAACATGCACTCAGCGCATTGTCAATGGCAACTCCAGGCAATTTTGGCCAGTGGCGCGAGAGTTTATATTATCTACAACAAAGTTTCCTCTCCTATGGACAAAATCTCTATGATCTGTGTCGAGTGAAGCGAGGACACCGAAGAGAAAAAACTTTTCTACATAGCTCCAAGCAATTGAAGTCTTGATTCAGACTTTGAAAGATCGAGCAATTTCGCCTGCGTGTCTGTTCCAGAGACGGGAGTGTCCACGGTCATGTGTAAACCGGGATGACCTGCAAGCTGGAAGGTCGTTGTCTGTAAGGTCAACAACCCAACGCGAGGATGATTAAGACTCCTCTCGCTCGTGTTGCATCCTTGCACATCGTAACGCGGCCACCATTCGCGAAACTCTGGACTCGCCTCTTTGAGGTCTGCAACCATTTTTTTCAGCCATGCTTCTCCAATATAGCGCTGCGTGCTGATGCGAAAAACGGCCAGAGCACGTTGCGCTTCTTCCTCCCAATCGACGAACAGTGTGCGTTGTCGTTGATCTGTAAAGAGTACCCAGAGAAAATTGCGTTCGTGGAGAGACATCGTACTAAAATCTGTATATACCTGGCAAGCGGCCTGATTCCAGGCAACGATATGCCAGCTAGAGCAGACCACATAGGCAGGATAAACGCCCATCGTATCAAGAATGAATTGAAGGGCAGGATCAACATTATACTCCGCCGGAAATGGAGTGACAGGAAGCAGCCCACGCGCCAGAATAAAGAGATGTGTTTGCTCATCTGCGTCGAGTTGTAAGGCACGAGCCAGACTTTCCAGAGCTTGAGTCGAGACGGTAATGTCTCTTCCTTGTTCGAGCCAGGTATACCATGTTGCTCCCACCCCCGCGAGTTGTGCCAGTTCTTCTCGGCGCAGCCCTGGTGTTCGGCGGCGTTTTCCCACAGGCAAACCAACCTGGCCGGGAGAGATGCGCTCACGACGCATCCGCAGAAACAGGGCTAATTCTGATTGTCGCTCTTGTTTATTTATCATCATCTTCCTTATCCAATTAGTTTTTATACCAGAATAATTTTGATCCTGGTCCTGGTTTCATTCTCATTGCATAATTCTAGCACACCGATGAATGTGACTTTGCTCTGACACGCAAAGCTTTGATGGACGATTAATTTTTCTTTTCAAACAAAAGGAGTCTATAGCATGAGTTATCAACAGGTTGTCCTTGTAACAGGAAGCAAAAGTGGGTTCGGTCGCGATATTGTTGAAACACTGGCACGGCAAGGCCATAGAGTGTTTGCTTCTATGCGTGATATCAATGGACGTAACGCTTTATATGCAAAAGAATTAAGCGACTTTGCGCAACGCGAACAACTTGCTCTTTCCGTCCTTGAACTTGACGTAACGAACGAAGCCTCAGTCAATCAAGCAGTTAAGGCAGTGGTTGATCAAGCCGGACACATTGATGTGGTCGTGAACAATGCAGGTGTCTCGTATGGTGGAATCACCGAGGGATATACGCTCGATCAGGTTCGAGCGCTGATGGAGGTGAACTTCTTCGGACCCGTTCACGTGGATCGCACAGTCCTTCCATACATGCGTCAGCAACGCAATGGGTTACTGATCCATATATCCTCCCTTGCCGGTGGCTTAGTTTTCCCTTTTGTAGCTCTATACAGTGCCAGCAAAGCGGCGCTTGAAGCACTGGCAGAGAGCTATCATTATGAACTTGCCCCCCTGGGTATTGAATCGATCCTTGTAGAGCCTTCACTGTTTCCAACAGAGCTAATGTCGAGCAACCAGGCCCCGCATGATCAGGAACGCTTGAGCGAATATGGAGCGATCAATGACATCGTGGCACAAACATTGCAGGCTAGCGAAGCAGCGAACAACAGCCCTGATGCACCAGACCCACAAATCGTTGCCGATGTGGTTGCCGATCTCATTGCACAACCACGAGGGACGCGTCCCCTCCGAACGACCGCTGGTAGCGACCTGGGGTTAGCATCCTTGAACGTTGCAAAAGCACAGCTTCAAAAGACTGTACTCGATGCCTGGGGGTTGACTGAAGCTCTCGCTTTTAAAATATCCAGTGACGTCACAATAGACAGGTAAGCCTTCTGAAGCGTGAAGGGATAAAGAAATCGGGTTGATGCGCTCGGCAAACCAACCCGATTTCTTTATCCCTTGTTTTTACGATGATTGTACCTCTTTTGGGATGTAAGTCTCTGATGTGACATCGCTGCAATGAGCATTTACGACGCTGTGGATATGCGTTTTAACGTATAATGTGATTATAGAGAAGTTCACGATGGAGAAAATAATGTTCAATCAAACATCAGAGCAACCATCCAGTATAGAACATCCAAAGGGTGGATCATGCTTGTTTCGTGTGGCAAGCTTCTTTCTGGCATTCTGCATTTTTGCAATTGTGATTATCCAGCTGCCGCTCAGCGATGCGAGCAAGTTATTTCTCTATGCATTCCTCCTGGCGGCCGGAATAATTGCTATCTGGCTCACTACGCCTAAACCCGCAACGTCATACACAGAGACAGATCTATCATCTAAAGATGCAGCCAATGAAGAGGATCGCACACCGACAAGCGACGATACTCAATCCGAACCAGAGATCCCGATCGATTATTTTGAGCAACTGGTCCAGGAAGCCTTGATCTCGATTCCTGATAACTTTCAACCTTATATGAATAATCTCGCTATCATTGTCGAGAACGAGCCGGATGCTGAGACATTACGCTCGGCTGGCGTTCCAGATGGTCGCCAACTGCTCGGACTCTACCATGGGACGCCCATTACCAGCATAGGCTATCACTACAGTGCACTGCCAGAGCGGATTACGATCTTTCAAAAGGCCATCGAAGCGTACTGCCAGGGAGATCCTGACCGCATTCGACAGCAGGTCCGGGCGACGGTGCTGCATGAGGTCGCACATCACTTTGGGATCGATCATCACGAGATGCCTGGCTGGCTCAAGTAGGAGTTATGCAAAGTAGGCAGGTATCGATGTACGAAATAGTGTTAAAAGCATGTTAAATCAGTTTGGTACGCACTTGACATCTGTTGTATATGATGGTACGATTTGTCTTGGACTTCTATAACTCGGTTTTGATGGAACATTTTTTTAAGGATATTAATGAAAAGGGCTTTTTTACTAACGGTTTATCACGCCGCATGAGCGACCACGCCTGGGCTTTGCGGCAGGAATTGGCGCTTCTTGATGCTTACTCACCCTGTGTCTACGTGTGAGTACATAGAAAAGTATGCCCTTTGCATCCTCTTCGTCCTTTTCCTTCCTGAACGGGTACTCACTATATCGCCCACCTTGTGAATGTGCGTGTGTCGCTCAGCACGATCCTCTCGTGACTGATGTCTGCGGCACAGTGTGCTTCCCGTTTGCATTGAGATACGAGAGTGCTCGTATTATCATGATGCAGCGCCGTTTTTGTCCACCTACAACTGCATTTAGCATCCAAATAATACGCACGCGAAAAGCTAGCAACTACATACAGAAGCACACAGGGAGAAACAAGCAGGTATGTTACAGGTCAATCACATTAAACTCTCATATGGTCCAAGAGTCATTCTCGACGACATCTCATTCACCGTCGCACCGGGCGAAAAAGCCGGCCTGATTGGTATCAATGGAGCGGGAAAAAGCTCGCTACTCAAAATCATCGGCGGGTATCAGGAAGCCGATCGCGGAAATATCAAGCGCTCGAAGACGTATGGATATCTCTCGCAGGATGTCGCGCACGAGACGCCGATAGATGCCGGTAATACGGTCCGCAATTTCATTTTCAGTGGTACAGGTCTGGATACAGCGATTACAACCTACGAGAAACTTTCGATGGAGATCGCTGATCCAGAAAATGACGATCTTGATGCAGCCTTGCAGCGCTTCGAGGAGGCTCAGAATGCCCTTGAGGTCCTTGGCTACTACGATGCCGATGCTCGCTGCGAGCAGTTGATCAGCGGCCTGAACATCGGTGGTGTGGATCTGGAGCGCGACGTCAGTTCGCTCAGTGGTGGTCAAAAGACCAAGCTGGCACTGGTACGCCTGCTCTTCCAATCACCCGAACTGCTCTTGCTCGACGAGCCGACCAACTTCCTGGACGTTGAAGCTACTATGTGGCTGATGGAGTTCCTGGAGACGTATAAGGGTGCCTTACTGATCATCTCCCACGATCTGGATCTGCTTGATCGTAGCATCAATAAAGTCTTGCGCCTCAATGAGTTCACGCATAAGCTCGAAGAGTACAAAGGTTCCTATACAACGTACCTGAATACGATCGGTGACGAGCAGGCATTGGCTGAGCGCACCAAGCGTCAACAGGATCGTGAGATCGCCCGCTTGAAAAAGACATCCGAGCGCCTGCGTGGTTTCGGCGCGACACGTGTGAAGCAGCGTATCGCGATGGATAAACGTGTTGCAACGCTGGAAGAAAGCAAGCCACAGATAGCCCAGGCGAGTAAGCGTATGAAGATCGAATTCCCGGTGCGGCAGCAGAGTGGCCAACTTGTCGTCAAGGCCGAAAATCTCTACAAAAGCTATGGGCCTAAAGAGATCTTCAGCGACATTAGCTTCGAGGTAGATCGCTCAGAACGCATGGTGATCATTGGACTGAATGGTGTCGGTAAAACAACATTGATGCGTACAGTCTTAAGTCTGGTCCCCTTAACTTCGGGCAAAGTCACTTTAGGTGACCGCGTCCATATCGGTTACTACGCCCAGGAGAGCGAAGGTCTCGACTACGACAACACCGTCATCAATGAGGCAAATGAAGTCCTCCCCACCGATGCCAAACGCGTCCGTGGCGTGCTTGGTCGCTTTATGTTTACCGGCGATCGCGTCTTCCAGAAGATCAGCACCCTGAGTGGTGGCGAAAAGACCCGCCTGGCTCTGGCCAAAATGGTCCTCGAAGGTCCTAATGTGTTGGTACTCGACGAGCCGACATCCCACCTTGATATGATTTCTAAAGAGATCATTGGAGCGGCACTAGGAGATTATCACGGCACGATCATGACCGTCACCCATGATGTCGAGTTCGTACGCCTGCTCAAGCCCACAACCATGTTGCTGATGCCAGAAGGGCGTCTGGTCCCCTACGACGAGAAGTATGACGACATGCTGGAACGCGCCTGATAACAAGTAGCGTCGGACGCTTGCGTACGATGTCCCAGTAACTCGTATGATAACGCGCGCAATCGGGTGGTTTCGTACGTCGAGTGGGACATCGTACGCAAGCGTCCGACGCTACTGTATCGCCTGTGGGCATCTTTGCGTGACTATAATATAACTATCTAAAAGCAGTGTCGCGTTTGGATAGGCTGTATTTCATACACGGTAAAGGAGCTTACTTATGGCAGTCATACGTACTGCGAATGTAGACCTACAAGTCAATGGCAGTGGAGCATATGCT
The DNA here is from genome assembly GCF_057551105.1 of Dictyobacter sp. Z7_2. Classification (NCBI taxonomy): domain Bacteria; kingdom Bacillati; phylum Chloroflexota; class Ktedonobacteria; order Ktedonobacterales; family Dictyobacteraceae; genus Dictyobacter; species Dictyobacter sp. Z7_2. The sequence continues at coordinate 3,284,846 of NZ_BAAJPE010000002.1, read as the reverse complement.
TACGTTGCTCAGCCTGACGATGACCAGACACATCCAGGCATAGTGCTGATCCAGGAATGGTGGGGCATCGAGCCTCACGTGATAGATCTGGCTCAGAAGCTTGCGACCGATGGCTTTGTGGTAGCCGTACCAGATTTATATAATAACAAAGTAGCAACCGAGCCCAATGATGCGATGCGTTTGGCGATGTTAATTCGTAGCAACATCGACATCGCATCCCAGAAAATCATCGGGGCACTAGAGACTATTCGCAACTCAGAGTCTGTTAATCCCAAAAAAGTTGGCTTGATTGGCTTCTGCCTGGGTGGTATGTTAGCCTACACAGTAGCGTCTCGCTATGACTATCTCGGAGCGGTTGCGCCTTTCTATGGAGCTGGCTACGATCCGTCACCTGAGGAGGTGGCGAAAGTCACGGCACCAGTGCTAGCTTTCTATGGAACACAGGATGAGAGCGTTCCAGCAGGGCAGCGGCAAAAGATTGCAGGCCTCTATAAAGATGCCAATAAGGACTTTACACTTAAAGAGTATGATGCAGGTCATGCTTTTATCAATCCCACCCATGGGATGGGTAATGCCGAAGCGGCAGCCGATGCCTGGCCCCGCCTCGTCTCCTTTATGAGAGAAAATCTCCAGTAGTCCAAATCGCAAGAAAATCACAAGCTCTGGCGCGACGCATCTATGAGCGTCGCGCCAGAGCTATCCTATCAGACACATTTGCGTGACCAATAACGTTCATCAGGTTAAGAAAAGCAAAAAAATACGCGAATTTCTCCACCAACCCCGCCATATTCCGCGTTTACTTCACATGAAGCAGCAAAAATCAGTAGTGCCAGACCGTAATGCCACCTTAAATACAACTACCATCTTCTGCTATTATATGAATAAGGAGCTATCCGTGGGTCAGAGTGAAGTTGCGCAGCTTAAAAAGAGCATTCTCAATGAATATGAAGCTATGAAACGTGGTTTATCTGGCGTTGCCAGCGGCACAGCCCGTCATTCTTTTATCGATGCCCGTATGCGACATGTCGATGGATATTATCAACAGCTCACGCAACAGGTAGGAGAGCAAGAGGCCACAAGCACTATTACTGATCTTTATCAACAAGTCATTGGTTAAAGCAAAAACTCCATTGGGCGTCCAATGCTACTGCCTCTTAATGAAACACACGAGAGGGCGCTGAGTTATGATAAACTTCATTTAAAAGGAGAATATTTGCCATGCGCCTTCGACGCTCTGAACTCTCGACTCCCGGTAGCGATAGCCATATGATGGAAAAGGCAGTTGCCAGCACGGCCGATCTGGTCTTGCTTGATCTGGAAGATGCAGTCGCTCCCAATGAAAAAGTTGCGTCACGCCAGAAAGTGATCACCAGTCTGCGCACCCTCAATTGGAGCAAAAAGACGCGTGCCGTACGCATCAATGATCTGCAAACAGAATACGCCTATCAGGATATCATCACGATCGTAGAAGAGGCTGGAGAATCTATCGACATACTCATCGTCCCCAAAATCAAATCTGCTCGTGACGTCTGGTGGGTGGATACGCTACTCAATCAGATTGAGATGCACAAGAGATTCACGCGACGCATCGGCCTCGAAGTACTGATAGAAGAGGTCGAGGCGATGCTCCATGTGGAAGAGATCGCGCAGGCAAGTCCACGGCTGGAAGCGCTGATTTTTGGTCCAGGAGACTACAGCGCCTCCCAGGGGATCGATAGTCGCGGTATTGATGGCAATCTGGATGGCTATCCTGGCGATCTCTGGCACTATGCACGCAACAAGATAGTTATCGCAGCACGCGCAGCGGGCATCGACGCAATCGATGGAGCGTATCCCGACTTTAAAAATAAAACTGGCTATCAGCGCGAATGCCTCCGCGCCAAAACACTTGGCTTTGCGGGAAAATGGGCCATTCATCCCACACAACTCGATATCGCCAATCAGATCTTTTCACCAACAATCGAGGAAGTCAAGTATGCCCGTCGCCTCGACGCGGCCTATACAGAGGCGCTAGAGCAAGGTCGAGGAGCGATCGCCTTCGAGGGCAAGATGGTCGACGCAGCCATTATAAGAAGCGTCAAAAACAACATCCAGAAAGCCGATCTGATAGGAATGTAACAGATCGATACTCCCATCGCGTATCTCTATAGAGAGGGAGCTGCATAGCAAAGTATATTTATAGAGTATCATACTATTTTTTGCATCTCGTAACCTCTACGTTGTAGGATACAAACAGTAGAATATAGATCTGATTCTTTCCACAAAGGACCAAATTGATGCAGGATACACTCGATCCAAAAGCAGAGAAGGCACAGAAAAATAAAAAGCAGACAGAAACACGCATACTGCCAGAAACGGCCCTGGCAGCAGATCCGTTGCCAACAGGTATCCCTGCCGAGGGCTCAGCGGTAATTACCATCACGCGTCAATTTGGCAGTGGTGGCACAGACATCGCTCATCTTGTCGCGCAGGCATTGGGACTCAACTATATCGACCAGCAAATCATTGCCGAGGTAGCGAATCGCCTGGGAGTCGATCTCAACTATGCCACGCGTCAGGATGAACAAGCCAGTGGCATGGCCAGTAACATCCTGGAAGCCTTACGCTCCAGCAATCCATTCAACGTCCACTATATGCTCTCCAGCAACAAAGCCCAGGAACAATCGCAGGAGCTCTCGTACTTTCATCTCACGCAACGTGTCATCTTAGAGCTCGCCACGCAAGGCAACGCCATCATCATCGGTCGAGGCTCGCAATTCCTGCTCCACAACAATCCGCGCACGCTCCACATCTACATCTTCGCCCCCCTGGAAAAAAGGATCGATTATGTCATGAAACAGTATCATCTCGGCCCCAATGAGGCAAAGGAATTGATTGAACAGCGCGATAATGAGCAGGATAGCTATCAACGCCACTACTATGGTGCCGATGGCCGTCAGCCCAACTTCTATCATCTACTCATCAACACAGGCCTATTCTCATTTGAGAGCGCTGCAAACCTGATCCAGCAAGCCTTTCCAGCCATCCAGGGAACCGCATAATGAAAGAAAGCGCAAGTGTCTTTCTGATACCTCCTGGATGACTGAAATGCATAGAGAGCATACTACTCATGGACAGCCAGGCGCTGTCCACAGTGAAAGCAGTAGTGGAAATAATCGGGACAGCGAGCCTGACAATGCGAACAGATCACAGCAGGCATTCCTTTGGGCACTAATCGACTTGATTGGGTAGCATCAGTTGGATAGATAAATACTGAACTTTTAGCGATAGTAGATTCATCTTCATCATTGTTGCTGTGAGCGGCTAAGATTTTCTGTGTCTGTATACGTGCCTCCTGCAAGTCGATAGACAGTTGGGAGCAGATAGCAGTGCCGTCAGCTGCTCCCTCGCGAATAATGCCCAGTAAGATATGTTCGGTGCCAATCACGTGATGTTGCATCAAACGAGCTTCATCCACAGCCAACTCCATTACCTTCTTGCCGCGAGGAGCCAACCTGATATCGCCGCCCTGAGCTTGATTATCAGAATGCATCGTCTGCTCAACCGTATGATACATACCATGAAGATCAACATTCATCTGAGTCAGCACCTGGCAAGCGGCGCAGTCAGGAACGCGAACCACACCGAGTAAAAAATGTTCAGGGCCAATAAAAGCATGTTTGAAACGCATGGCCTCTTCCTGAGCCAACGACAAAATTCGCTTTGCCTGTTCATCAAAGCGATCAAAGCGATCATCCATAGACCTCTCCTCTCCAATCTTCATGTAGGCCCGCCACATAGTTATATTACCCATCCACCCTCACAGACACGTGAAAAATGGAGCACACCCGCTTGAAAAAGAGCGGCATGCGCGTTACGGGATAGCGACACGCTATAGTCGAGCAAATCAGGTTCTCAGATTGTGCATAGCCAGAGCTCAGGTAGAGCATACATTGCATTATACAACAAGCGGGAAGAACTCTATATTCGCTGGCAAGCATACATTTTTATCATAAGCATAGTAAGCAGAATATGCTGAATTTTGGAGGAAGAGGCACTATGGCAATGAGTTTTAAGCGTCATCATAGATAGCATGACGATTTTTTGCAAAATTTTTATTAAATTATGTGAGAAGTATCTAAGAGTTGACGTAGTATCATATGTAGCTACGTCTAGTCAGTATATCGAAGTTGATTATCGCACTGGCATTCCCCATCTACACTAGATAATTCATCATTGCGTTATAACTCGCGGGATCGCGACCTACTTTGCAAAAATGATGACCATTATCAATGAAAAGTCGTAGCCCGTTGCAGAGAGGGTTACACACGACCAGATACTATGTATGCAACAGGTATTATTTTTGGAGGATTTCATGCATAAGAGACCTGTCAGAACACTAATGTTAGCAGTTTCCTTTATAGGAGTGCTGGCTTTATTGTTCACAGCTTGTGGTCCAGCGGGAACACCGGCAACCACAACCACAAATACGAAACCAGTCAAGGGCGGGACATGGATCGATGACTTGTATGAAGAGCCAGATTCACTTATCCCCAATGGCTCAGTAGAAACATTTTCAGACATTGTCGATCAAACAATCTGGACACCAGTCTTTGTTGGCAGTCCTGATGGGACGATCAAACCTGCGCTGGCCTCAGAGTTACCTACATCGTCCAACGGTGATATATCGGCAGATCTCAAAACCTGGACCTTCAAATTGAAACCCAATCTGAAATGGTCTGATGGGCAGCCTTTAACAGCAAAAGACATCGATTACACCTGGAAGCTATGGAATAATCCTGCCTTTGGTGCCAAATCCACCAGTGGTCTGAATTTGATTAAATCAGCCGACGTTTCAAGCGATGGCCTTTCAATCACATTCCACCTCTCATCAGGATATGAGCCCTTCCTCACCACGTGGACCGATGGATTATTAGCTCCTTTGCCAGAGCACGTCTTTAGCAAAATGAGCCCTGGAGATATCCTCAAGTCTCCAGAAAACCTCAAGCCTTCGGTCAGCAGCGGACCATTCACGATGACTGATGTTAAAGCCGGGACATCATATACCGCCTCCCGCAACCCGAATTACTATCAGGCGGCACAAGGACTCCCTTACCTTGATAAGATCGTTTTCCGTGTCACCAACGACCAGAACACCATCTTGAAAGATGTTCAGTCTGGGGCAGTAGATTCTGCCTGGGATCTTGACGTCACGAAAACCTCAACCTATAAAACGCTTTCCAATTACACACTCACCAAAGCTCCTGCTGCGGCTGGTTATGAAGCGATCTTCTTTAACCTGAAGAATCCTGTATTGCAAGACGTCAAAGTTCGACAGGCCATTTCACAGGCCATTGACACATCCCAATTGATCAAAACAGCTCGCCAGGGTCAGGCTGCGCCGTTATGCACAGATACCCCAAGCGCGTTTAAACCTGGTTACCAGCCAGATGCCCCTTGTCCTAAATTCGATCCAACTGCCGCAAAAGCCATCTTAACCAATGCCGGCTACACACTTGGTTCTGACGGCGTCTTCGCCAAAAATGGCAAGAGACTGGAATTCCAGTATTCCTCGACATCGAACAACCAGTGGCGTGCAGAGGATGAGGACATCCTGCAAAGCGAATTAAAGACCATTGGCATCAAGCTGAATATCACCAACTATCCTGCCAGCACATTTTTCGGCACCTTCTTACCACAAGGAGTAGTCGGAAAATATGACCTGGGAGAATTCACACAGACCTACACCTATGACGCAGATGACTCTGCATCAATGGCCTGTGATCAGATTCCAACCAAAGCTAATGGTTATGGCGGTGAGAACTTCTCATTCTACTGTAATCATGCGCTCGATCCATTATTCAAACAGGAGCAGTCATCGGCTGATCCGGCAGTGCGCCAGGAGGCCTTTAACAAGCTCCACGCCATCTACCTGACCGACTTCCCATTCATTACCCTGTACGCGCCACAGAACCCTGGCATTGTCAAAAGTGTCGGGCACAACTACATCATCGCTGATCAGGGTGCATCCGAGACGGTGAATGTCTGGAACTGGTGGTGCACAGGCGGCAAATGCTAACGTTGCGCTACTTGCATAAGCATGAGAGAGATTACTTTGATTGACGTCTCCCAACGCTAATGCCGGAACCTCTGAGGTAGTGAAAGCACTCAAACTTTTACTGCCCAGAGGTTCGTTTCTATCTACATGAGATAGAATACAGGTGAGCCAGTTACATCCAAGACAAGCGAAAAGAAAATTGATTACACTTTTCGCCTAAGAAATTTTAATCGTGGAGAAACCATATGGGAAGATATATCATCAGAAGAATCTTGCAAGCCATCCCGTTGCTCCTGCTTGTCTCTATCGCCATGTTTGGGCTTATACACCTTTTACCCGGAGGACCGGTGGGGGTCTTTTTGAACCCGCACTTGAGTGTAGCGGGACGTGCAGCACTAAACGCACGTTTCGGCCTTGATCAACCGCTTCCGGTACAGTATTTCAAATGGATACTCAATGCCTTCACCGGTGATTTTGGCTTTTCTTTCGCAACGAACCAACCTGTCACAGACGTTCTATCTGAACATTTCCCCCCAACATTGGAGCTATTTTCTACGGCTCTACTCATCGCATTGGTCGTAGCTATTGTGATTGGAACCATCTCGGCAGTACGCCAGGGAACAGCCACAGATTACACACTCACTACCCTGGCCTACTTCGGATTTTCGATGCCAGTGTTTCTAATCGGACTGTTAGCACAAGGCATTTTTGGCGTCTGGCTGCATGTATTACCCACATCAGGCATAGCAACCGCCGGCGTCGTCTACGATCCCTTCAATGCCTTCTGGGATTTTCTCAACCATTTGTTCTTGCCAATGCTCGTACTGGCCATCACGTTTCTCTCAGGATGGAGTCGCTATATGCGTTCCAGTATGATTGATGTAAGAAAGCAAGACTATATACGAACAGCACGCGCAAAAGGGCTGAGTATGCCCACGGTGCTAATACAGCATGCACTCAGAAACGCTCTAATTCCTTTGATTACTATCGTTGCAATTGACTTCGGAGCCATTGCAGGTGGTGCGGCGATTACAGAGAGCGTCTTTTCCTGGCCTGGCATGGGACAGCTCTTTATCAACTCGCTTGGAACCAGAGATTATCCAGTACTCCTGGCGATGCTCGTACTTGGAGCGGTGTTTGTGATTGCTGCTAACCTGATTGCTGATATATTGTATGCATTAATGGATCCTCGCATTCGCTATTCATAGTCTTGCATAGAAGGAGATATCCATGGAACTACCTGATCAAATGGGGACGACTGTGGCGGATGAGCTAGAGCCAACGATTGAGGTTACACCTGCCCTGACCCAAAAGCGACGCAGTCAGGGACGTATCATCTTTGATCGTTTTATTAAAAATCGTCCGGCTTTAATCGGAGCCACGTTTCTCATTTTGCTGATTATCCTATGCTTTCTGGGACCACTATTAACAGGGCATAACCAACCAGACCAATTGAACTTAACTGGCGGCGTGGGAACGTTTGCGCCCTCCTCGTGGCAGTATCCCTTTGGCACTGATGACGTTGGTCGTGACCAGTTCGCCCGTGCCATGTCCGGTGGACAGGTCTCACTGGAGGTTGGTCTCCTATCGATGCTGGTTTCAGTGCTTGTAGGCATCAGCGTCGGCGCATTTGCAGGCTACTACGGAGGCATCATTGATAATATCCTGATGCGTATTACCGATGTTGTCTTAGCTGTACCCTTGTATCTCTTGCTCTTTGTGGTCTCCTCGGCCCTGACAGATCACTCGCCCGCCAGCGTAGTGTTTTTGATCTCCGTCTTTGGTTGGACAACGGCCGCTCGTCTGGTGCGCGGTGAATTTATCACCTTGCGTGAGCGCGAGTATGTGATGGCTGCTCGAACGATTGGAGCTACAAATTTCAGTCTGATGTTCAGGCATATCTTGCCTAACGCCGCCGGAGCGATCATTGTGAACGCCACATTGTTAATCGGCAATAACATTATTCTCGAATCGGTCTTGAGCTTTTTCGGTTTCGGTATTCAGCCTCCTTTTGCCAGTTGGGGCAATATGATTAACTATGGCGAAGGCTTTTTTGATTCTGATCCTCTGCTCGTGCTTATCCCAGCCTTGTTAATTTTCCTCACTGTGCTCAGCTTTAATCTGGTTGGTGATGGCTTGCGTGATGCGCTTGATCCGTATATGACTGAACGTTAAGCACAGGATAATAAGGAGAAAACACGTTGAATGACTACCTGTTAGAAGTTACTGATCTCAAAGTGCATTTTAAAGCGAAGGCTGGTTTCGTGCACGCCGTCGATGGCGTCAGCTTTGCGGTCAAGCCGGGTGAGAAGGTTGCCATCGTTGGAGAGAGCGGTTGCGGGAAAAGCGTAACGGCATTATCTATTATGCGTCTGGTCGCTCAGCCTCCAGGAGTATATGCAGGCGGCTCTTTGGTCTTTGAGGATAGAGATCTGCTCGAATTGTCCGAGAAAGAGATGCAAAAGATACGTGGTGGACAGATCGGGATGATCTTTCAAGATCCCATGGCATGCCTCAATCCAACCATGACGATTGGCAAGCAGATTGCTGAAGGATTGCGCCTACATCTCAAATTAAGTAAGGAGGAGGCAAAGAAACGAGCCATTTCTCTGCTGGAGCAAGTCGGGATTCCAGCGCCAGCCGAACGTATCAATGCCTATCCACATCAGTTCAGTGGTGGCATGCGGCAGCGCGTCATGATCGCTATCGCGCTGGCCTGTAACCCGAAGTTGCTCATTGCCGATGAGCCCACAACCGCTCTGGATGTGACAGTCCAGGCTCAGATCCTTGAATTAATCAGTGGCGTCTGCGCAGAGTTTAATACCGCGCTGATTATTATCACCCACGATCTGGGAGTCGTGGCGGGGCTGGCGGACCGTGTCGTCGTTATGTATGCAGGAAAAGTGATCGAGGAAGGGACAACCGATGAGCTGTTTATCAATCCCCGCCATCCATATACACTAGGCCTGCTCGATTCGGTGCCACGCCTCGATGAAGAACGCCATAGCGAACTCAAAACGATCGATGGAGCGCCACCCGATCTCTTGAATCCACCCACGGGATGCCCTTTTATGCCACGCTGCTTCTTTGCCCGCAACGCCTGTCGTACGATGCCTCCATTGGAGATAGTCCCTGGAAAAGCCGCACATACGAAGGCTTGCTGGGTTGACGTGACAGACCCGGAGGAGCAGGCATACGCCGAACGTCGTCGACAAGCTCGAAAAGAAGCGCAAGTGGCTGCACTTGAGGCCGCAACCAATACACTACTAACATCTTAAAGGATTTTAATATTATGGTAGAGACACTGGTGAAAAGCGAGACCCTGCTCGACATTCGCGATTTGAAGATGCATTTTCCGGTGACGCAGGGCATTATCTTTCAGCATGTGGTGGGACAGGTACGCGCGGTTGATGGGATTAGCTTCACCATCGAGCGCGGCAAGACGCTCGGTCTGGTGGGTGAGAGCGGATCGGGCAAGACGACGATTGGTCGCACCATTATTCGGTTATATAAACCGACCGCGGGCCAGATCCTGTTCGAAAATGAGGATCTCGCAACTCTGAATGGAGAACCCTTACGACAGATGCGCCAGAGCGCACAGATGGTGTTCCAGGACCCCTTCGCCTCTCTGAATCCGCGCTTCACAATCGGATCATTGATCGCAGAACCAATGCGCATCTACAAGTTGGGAAATAGTAAGGAGATCCGGGAACGTGCTGAAGATCTTTTGAACGTCGTGGGCCTGCGTCCCGAGTTCATCGACCGCTATCCCCACGAGTTCAGTGGCGGCCAGCGTCAACGTATCGCGATCGCACGAGCCCTCTCGATTAATCCCAAACTAGTCATCGCAGATGAACCGGTCTCAGCGCTTGACGTTTCAATTCGTGCACAGGTACTGAATCTGATGCAACGCTTGCAACAACAATTTAATCTGACCTACCTGTTTGTCTCGCATGATCTGAGCGTCGTACGGCACGTAGCAGATCGCGTAGCCGTGATGTATCTGGGAAAAATCGTGGAACTGGCTGATCGCGAAGAGCTGTATCTCGCGCCCAAGCATCCCTACACAAAAGCTCTGCTCTCAGCTGTACCGATTCCCGATCCAACGATAGAAAAGAAGCGACAACGCATCATTCTGACGGGAGATCTTCCCAGCCCAATTAATATCCCCACAGGCTGCCGCTTTCATACCCGCTGTCCCATGGCCCAGGCCATCTGTCGCGAAGTCGAGCCAGAATTTGAGGCCAAAGAGGGGCATGAACACTTCGCCGCCTGCCATTTCTCTAATGAGGTAACACCTCTGGTCGTGTAATTGTCCAGCAGAAAGAGGTCGAGCGCAGCAAAGACCATGTAGCATCGCACGCTCGCGTGCGATGTCCCACTCGACGTACGATCAGGACCGCTCGCGTGGTGCACCGAGAGCCGGGCTGGCTCGTACGAGTCACAGGGACATCGCACGCTCGCGTGCGACGCTACATGGTCTTCGCTGCGCTGGATGCAAGTGCGTCAGAAAATTTAGTCCAAAGGAGGCCGATTTATTTTGGGTATGCAGGGCGAGAAAAACGAAGCCCCCATGACAGATTGGTGGGCTACCGGCGATACTCCAGTACGGAGACAGTCACGTGTTACATATTTTGCCGATGGGCATACAGTGCTGTTAGAGATGTGTCTCCACTTTTTCAAAGCGCGACAAGCTATCTATCTCGCCAATTGGGGCATGGAACCAGATATGTTCCTGGTGCGCGGAGCCGAGAGCTATCCAGAAAGCGATGATCCCGAAGCTCGCTCTGCCTTTAGCGAGCGGCTACGCGCCGAAGGGCTGCAAGAGGAGGATATCTCCTTCTGGCTCAATCATGACCTGTCGGTCAAAGAGGTACTTGGATATCTGGTACATAAAGGGATTGAAGTCAAAGTACTGCTCTGGAAGGCAAAAAAAGCGCTGGCGGTCTATGATCCGCAGGCCGCACATGAGAAACTCACAGCGGTAGGCGTGACATGCATCCTCGATGAGAGTGCGGAGGGCTTACTGCATCATCAGATAGAATCACTGCATCAAAAAGTCACCGTCGTAGATCACGCCTACGCCTTCGTAGGGGGCATCGATCCATTAGTCGAAAAAGAGCAGGATTTCGATCGCTGGGACACATCTGAACATGCCTTCGCCAATCCGCTCCGGCGCACGCAAAAAGGCACGACCCCTCATCCCTGGCACGACACCCACGCCCTGATCGAAGGTCCAGCCGTCGCCGATGTCGAATTGAATTTTCGCCAACGCTGGAATGATGTCGTGAAGTATCAGCATCTGGAGGCACACCTTTACATTCCTGAGGCACCCCTACCTGCTCCAGTCGAGAGCGAGAGCATCGTCCAGATTGCGCGCACCGTCCCTAAACACACCTATTCGTTTAGTAAAGATGCGATTCTAGGGATCACCCAACTCTACGGCAACGCCTTTAAACAGGCACAGCATGTCATCTACCTCGAAAACCAATATTTCTGGCTGCGGGCCTACTATGGGGTTGATATCTCCATCGCCGGCCGAGATAGCGCAGAGATGAAACATCACATCCGTCAGATCATTGCTGCCATACAGAGAGGAGCTACACTGAGCATTATCCTGCCGGATCATCCAAACGTCGGACGCGCCTTCAGTGACGCAGTTCTGAGCAGCATCAGGGCTGAGACACCGGACGAGACACGGGCGGGCAGAGTCCAGGCCTTCACACTTGCAACCTCACACTATCAGCAGAGCGATGGCTTATCGCACTACCGTCCCATCTATGTGCACTCAAAAGTGGCAATCATCGATGATACCTGGATGACCGTTGGCTCCGCCAATCTGAATAATCGTGGCATGCACGACGACACCGAGCTCAACGTTGCCACGCTGGATCAAAGATTGGCTTACGGTTTCCGCTTACTGTTGCAAGGCGAACACCTGGGATTACTCGACGCCGACGAACTCCATCTTGCCGCGCTGTACTATAGGAAGCAACGCATCACCGCCACAGAAACACTGCTCGCCAGTGAAGCCCAACACAAGCTTGAGACAGCGCTCCATGATCCATTCCAGGCCGTACAGTTGATGCAACAATGCGCCACCGATAATCTCAAGCGCTACAAGGCGCATCAACCCTTGATCGGACATCTACTCCCCTACCTTACAGAGGAAGAGGCCACCGAGCAAGGGCTACCTTTTCAACAAGAGCATGGCTGGATCGAAGAACCCAGGCGCTGATATTTAAATGAGTTCGAGATAACGGCGACGTTCCCAATTGGTGACGGCCTTCTCATACTCCTGGACTTCCCAGCGACGGGTCGTGACGAAGTGCTCAACGAAATCGGCCCCCAGATATTCGCGGGCGACCTCACTTTTCTCAAAGATGTCGATAGCGGCAGTCAGGTTGCGAGCCAGCGGATAGACCTCGCCACGGGCGATGGCCTGCTCTATTTTGGCGGGACTATAGGCGTTCCCCTCCTGGCGCGGAGGCAGATCCAGCTTGTGCTCGATGCCATAGAGGCCGCTGGCAAGCATGCCAGCAAAGACCAGATAAAAGTTGGCGTCGGCCCCGGGAACCCGATTCTCCAGGCGCATCGAGTTGCGTCCGCTGGTAATAGCACGTACAGCACAGGTGCGGTTGTCGATCCCCCAGAAGGTGTTGAGCGGGGTCCAGGTACCCTCGATGTAGCGCTTGTACGAGTTAATCACAGGTGCATAGAGCGCCATAAAATCGGGCAGCTTCTGTAAGACTCCCGCCAGGAAATAGCGCATGGTCTCAGACATATGGTGCTCGGCAGCATCGTCCCAAAAAGCGTTGCGCTCGAAATCACGATCCCACAGGCTCATGTGAGTATGACCGCTACTGCCATCTTCCAGATCATTCCACTTTGCCATGAAGGTCGCAGTGAAATTATTTTGATGGCAGATCTCTTTGACGCCGGTCTTGAAAAGCATAGTGCGGTCGGCGGCAGTGAGCAGATCGCTATAGTGCATATTGATCTCGTACATGCCAGGACCATGTTCGCGATTGTAGCCCTCAATCTCGATACCATAAGCACGCATCTGACGAACAACCTGACCGATCAAATAATCGTCGGCGGTGGCGTGGCTGATCACGTAGCAGTTGGTGCCTGGATTCAATGGCGTCAGATGAGAACCAAAATCTTTATCGCGTAAGGAGACCTGATCTTCACGAAAGAAGCGCATCTCTAGCTCTGAGGCGGCCATGGGCGCCAATCCGAGCGAGCCAGCGCGTTCAATCAGCGACTTCAGGACGTAGCGTGGAGAAACAGTAATCGGCTCTCCATCTTCGGTCCAGAGGTCACAAACACACGTCGCCACACGATCTTCCCAGGGGACAAGCGTAAACGTGGCCAGGTCAGGTCGCATAATAAAATCCCCGAAACCACGATCGATATTGCTCACTTTGAGGTTGGGAAGCACATTCTCCTGGATATCCCATCCAAGGATCACGTCAGACTGTGCAATTCCGTCTTCTAAGGAGGTTAAGAAGAATGGTGCCGTGACACGTTTGCCACGAAAAACACCCTCGATATCGGGCACCCCGACTTTAACGTATTCAACTTGTCCTTCCTCGATGATCCTTTTCACCTCGGCTAGATTCATTGCAATTTTACCTTTCTTCAGCAGAAATATGCCATCCGCTGCTGGTCATATCTCTCTCTATGCTACCATAAATTGCAGCATAGCAGATAGAAACAGCTAAAACAAGACAGTATCTGTAGAAAGGAAATCACCACGACGTATTTAAGCATTCACAGAAGAAGCAAGCAACAGACAGCCATTCGAAATGCCAGTTGGCAGTATTCCAGACCTGTCCAGAACTACGGCATAGATATACGAATAGAGAGTATGGGAGCAGTTCTATTCCTATATAGGCCTGTCTATATGCGTTGCAAAAGAGACTCGCGCAGCAAGGGGCGTGCCCGCTGAAAATACGTTTTGGCAGTGTTCTCAGGAATGTTCAGGACGCGTCCAATCTCGCCAAAGCTTAGTTCTCGCGTATAGCGCAGTAAGACGATCGAGCGAAATTGCGGTGGGAGTCGGCGGATGGCCTGACGAAGTGTTGTCTCCAATTCATGCTGCTCGGCAATGACGTCGGGTAACGGATCATGATCGGGAATGATATTAACGAGCGAGAAATCCTCGTCGTCGCAACTGGCTTCCAACTCGGAAAACGGCAAGGAACGCTGCTTGCGTAGCTCATCGATACAACGATTCCAGGCCACCTGGAAAAGCCAGGATTTTAATGGCATCTCTGTGCGTGACGAGTAGAGCGTATGCTGGAGTTTGGGCAGAGAAAGATAGAGTTGCATAAATACAAATTGCACCACATCGCTTGTCCACTCAGGCTCTTTGAGAGAGCGCTGGACGAAATGGGACAAAGGGAGATGATAACGTTGCACGAGTAGCGTAAAAGCATGCTCATCGCCAGAAAGTGTCTGCACAATAAGTGCGTTGTCAGAGTAGACCGGCGCAACAGCCGTAGTATCATTCAGTAAAAGCATGGCAAAATACCCTGTTTCTCTCTATATATTTATCACATTCTTAGTTACATGTTGTTCTATCATTCATTATAATGCTTTTATCTGGACTCATTCATCTCAATCTTTGATTATACTTAAAGAATACCTTCATCAAAACTGAGGTGTCATGCATATCTCGTTTGTATAAAGATCAATCCCTTATAGCAGACAAGAAGGACGGATAAAATGAGCTTGAGCAGTATAATAGAGCCAAAAGTGACGCATAGAATGATAGAAATACTTCCAATATTGTATAATACCTATGGCATGATCATACAATATTCTCTTAAATTCTACTCTAACAGAAAACAATGAGGAAAGTTTGAAAGAATTGTAAATTCTTTTTGCATACAAAAATAGTCATCCCAAGTTGACAATTTCGGGTGCGGCTGAGTAAGATAGATGACAGTAATTACGGAGCCAAGCAAACAATAAAGCATTAGATTTAGATATAATTTCGTTGGGAAAATAATCCAGGTTTAGCGACTGGGATGAAACGGAGAGGATTGGCGGATGCGCGGAACGCCACCACATACATCTAAAGACGACTATTTTGATGATGATGATGATGTGTATCAGACAAATCATACACAGAGATATAGTAATAAACGTCAACAAAAAATGAATGCTCTCGATGATGAATACCATGAAGAGCATCCAGAAAAACCAAGAATAAAGCGAGCATCCCGTAATCCTGATCCCGATGCTGCTCCAGCAACGCAAACCGGTAGGAGTCCTCGTCTGGATAAGCCTCGTACACAAGCACGCTCTGTCGAGACTCAATCCACGCGACGCAGCCCCGAAGCGCGCGCACAGACGTCGCGCAAAAATCAGGCGACACGACGCCTTCCTCAGGATCTAAATAATGAGGAACTGGCTCCGCCCCCAACACGACGCCGTCCCAAAGTCTACATCGAGGACCCTCCGGAAGAGCCAACGCCACGCAAGCGGCCTGGCACGCAAGCAAATGCCGGCAACAAAGCCACACGCCGTCTTCCATCTATCAGCGGCGAGGAATCCGATGCTGCCCCCCGGGCAGTACGTCGTCCCAGGGTCGCCATCGACGAAACGCTCAGCGAACCATCGTCCCCACGCCGTCCCAGAAATGCCATCGATGATGAAACATTGAGTAGAGCAACGTCGCCGCGCCGTCCCAGAGTGTATATTGACGATGAGTCAGCGACGCGCACACCATCGCCGCGCCGTCCCAGAGTTGCCATCGATGATGAGTTTGATGATGCTCCACAGAGTAGAGCGGCCGCACCACGTCGCCCCAAAGTCTATATTGAAGATCCGCCCGAAGAGCAAAAACGCTATGCCTTTGTCTATAATCTTCCAACGGTGCAAGCATCACGCGAACGCGTCAACCGACGCACACGTCGTTCGCAGCAAATGCTCCTGGATCAATGGCAGATGCTGCTCAATAATCGTCCACTCTCAATCACGGTCGTCTCCATATTGATTATCGTTGTGCTCATTCCCTTAAGCATCAATCTCTTTTCGCATCCAACGACAAACACACAACTCGTCACCGACAACACGATCGGCTCGCAACCACAACCAACCAGGGTCATACAGACAAATGGGCAGAGCCTGGTCATCACGCCGCCCGCCAATAATCATCCAGCGCCGCCACTGCTCGCCACATCAGGCTATGTGATAGACGCCACAACGGGAGCAACACTCTACGCGAAAAATCCTTTTCTGCGCCTCCCACCCATGAGTACTACCAAGTTGATGACGGCTCTTCTAGCAGCCGAACACGGTAATCTCGATCGAACCGTCTCCATCAGTGGCACCATCACAACGGATATGCACAATGATCTCTCCGCCGACAGCGCATTGATGGGGATCAAGCCAGGCGAAAGCTATACCGAGCGTGAGCTGCTCTATGGGCTGATGCTGCTCTCCGGCAATGACGCGGCGATTGCGATCGCCGACACCGTCGCCGGTAGTGTGCCCAAGTTCGCAGATGAGATGAATCAGAGAGCCAAGCAATTAGGCATGGCGAATACCCATTTCATGAATCCTCATGGCCTGATGGAAGATGGACACTACTCCAGCGCCCATGACCTGGCTGTATTAGGAGCAGCCAGTCTGACAAATAAAGCTGTACAGCAGATCAGCGATACCAGGGTATATGATATTCCCAAGACAAGCCATCATGCCGAGCACAATATGCAAAACGAAAACCAATTCATGTTCTGGTATCCAGGTGTGATGGCAGGCAAGACCGGCTGGGATGGTGGTGCAAACTTCTTGCAGGTTGTTTTGTGTAAGCACAACAATCAGTTACTGGTCGGCGTGGTCATGCATACGGACGATTGGTGGACCGACATGCGCGATCTGATGAATTATGGCTTCAGTACATTTACCTGGATCTCGCCACGTGAAATTAATGCCAATCAATACGCCATTCCCTATGCCAACGAATGGACCTACTTTCAGAGCGATAAGCGTGAGCGTACCCTTCCCACAGGCGATCAGGGACGGTTCTACATTTTTACGGAATATGAGATCTCAGGAGCGATCATGGCGTACTTTGACAAAAATAAGGGACTGACAAAGTTTGGATATCCGATCGGTCCAGCGACCATCACCAATAGCACGTTACTCAATCAACGCTTCCAAAAAGCCACGATTCAATGCGATCAAAAGACCAAACAATGTAAGACAACTTAAACCTGTCAGAAAAAGGCACTTTTTCTCTATCTTTTACTCGTTGCATAACGTTACCATGAAGTAAGAGCAATAATATGTACGGCACAGGCTATCAACACAACCTGACCATGTGCCTAAATCTCTTGCTCGCTATACTCATGTTTGTTATACTTCAAACGGCGTACCTGTAGGAACCGGTATCAAAGTGAAGTACCCCCTACATACATGCCCTCTACCAGATAGCAGGGTATGGCGCTCATTTTCGTTTATAGTGCCTGGCGTTCAAAGCAGCAATGTGCCGCAGCACATGTCTGGCCACAAAATTTGTGTATTTGAACGTTTATGGGTTTTAGGTGGCGTGATCTACCGGGAATTTCCCATCGGTACGCCTTGCAGCATTAATTAGTCAGGGTATGGGTTTATGCAAACAGATAATTCAAGCAATGACGGCGCAACGCCAAATGGATTACACAAAGCACGCCTGGCTTTCGCGATATCCGCAGGCAAGATTGCCGGTGCATCGGGGCGTTTATTTCACATCGGTGGCGGCACCAGTCTCCCAGGTATGATTGCTCGCCGCATCGATCCCAATGTACTTAAATCGGTTGTCGGGGCCAGTAAAGCCAAGAAGATTGTGATTACCGGCAGTAATGGGAAGACCACCACTGCACGTATGACAGCGGCGCTGGCCGATGCCGCAGGCCATCGCGTCTCGCAGAACCGCACAGGCTCAAATCTCATCCAGGGCATTACATCGGTCGCCGTCAATTTTGCCGACCTCTTTGGTCGACTCGATAGCGATGTGCTCTTGTTCGAGATCGATGAGGCCACGATTCCGCTCGCAGTACCAGAGATCCAACCAGATGTTGTCGTGATTACCAATATTTTTCGCGACCAGCTCGATCGTTATGGAGAAATGTATTCTGTAGCGAATGCCTTAGATAAGATGCTTGAAAGCTTGCCTGAGAGCGCGACAATCTTGCTCAATGGCAACGATCCACAGGTGGCAAGCTTTGGTGCCAACACCAAAGCCAAACGACTCTTCTTCGGCTTAGAAACAAAAGAAGTCGGGACACCAGTACCGGAGCAGTCAGCTGATATTATCCGTTGTATTCGCTGCCATAGCGACTTTGTCTACGAGGTTGCCTATCTCTCGCATCTCGGTTTGTATCGCTGTCCCGAATGCGGTTATACATTGCCACCTCTCGATATATCCGTCACATCGGCATCATTGGCAGAAAACGGTGAGGGACCCAGCCACATCAAACTGCGCACGCCCGTTGGCGAGATGAAATTGGAGATTCCTTTGCCTGGACTCCACAACATCTATAACGCCACGGCAGCCATCGGAGTTGCGCTGGCACTTGGCTTCCCCATGGACTCTGTCCAGACAGCGCTGAGCAACATCCGCACAGCGTTTGGTCGCATGGAAAAGATTCAGGCGGGAGATAAAACCATTTTCCTGTCATTCGTCAAAAATCCAACCTCGTTTAACCTGATGCTTCGCCTGATCGCTCAGCATCCAGGAAAAAAGCATCTGCTGCTGGCGATGAGCCATACGGTCGTGGATGGGCAGGACTTCGCCTGGCTGTGGGATGTTGAGATCGAAGATATCGCGCCCGATATTCTTGATGCTGTCTGTAGTGGAAACAAAACGGAAGAATTGGCTTTACGCCTCAAGTATGCCGAGATGCCAACTAAAAATATCACCTTAATCGAAGATCGTGAATCTGCCTTAGATGCCGCGATGCAAAAAGTTGAGCCGGGCGGCACACTCTACATTATGAGTGGCTACACTCCCACCCAGGAGTTACGTCGAATTATGCAGAAGCGCGGCTGGGTCAAGCACTTCTGGGAGGAGTAAGAGATGAGCGAGAAACAAGCAGATACAGGCATGGTAATCAGGATCGGACACCTCTATCCGACGCTCATGAGCGTCGCAGCGGACCGAGGGAATCTCTACTCGATCGAGCGCCGCAGCAAATGGCGCGGCATCAGAGTTGAAGTCGAGCCGATCTATGTCAAACAGACACCCGACTTTACTAAATATGATCTGATTCTGATCCACGGGGCCGCCGACCGCGAGATGGGGGTGGCTTCAAAAGACATCCAGCACAAGGCATCCTCGTTGCTGGAGGCAGCCGAGTCGAACACCGTCTTTTTGAGCGTTTGCGCGGGCTATCAATTACTTGGTCACTACTACAAACCGTTTGAGGGACCCGAACTAAAGGGGGTCGGTCTCTTCGATTTGTATACTGAAGGTAGTCAGACACGTTATATGACTCATATGGCTCTCGAATGTAAGTTTGAAGAGACAGGGACAAAAGTGCTGGTTGGATATGAAAACCATAGCGGAAGGACGTATCTCGGTCCGAAAGCTCAGCCGATTGGTAAAGTACTGGCAGGTTGGGGCAACAATGGCAAAGATAGCGGAGAAGGTGCTATCTATAAAAACGCCTTTGGAACCTACACCCATGGCCCAGTGCTCCCGAAGAATCCCTGGCTCACCGACCTGCTGATCCAGCGTGCCCTTGAACATCACTACGGAAAAGCAATCAAGTTGGTCCCGTTAGACGATAGTACAGAAAATGCTGCTCATGCAGCCGCTTTAAAGCTGGCAATGGAGTTTAAAGGCACCATGTCAGCAATTGAAGCAACCGCCTGGAAGCGTTAACTTCCAGGGTTTAGCAGCAGAATAAGAAAGATTTTGTCATGCCAGCAAAACATGCCCTGAAAATGACGTTGCTGATTGCCTTACTGGTCTGTTCATTGCTGGCTTGCGATGCGTTGCCCAGTGTCTCACTGAATGGAACTCCGGTCACTCCCCAACAACAGGACGGAGGATCGTCGACATTGAACGTCTGGACGACGACCAAATCAGGAGTAGATATCCGACGAGAGAACTGGAAAGGACCAAGCGGGAATTCTGATACCATCACGATTACCCGCTTTGATCCCAGAAAAGTCCAGGTCAATGTCGGCTATCAGCCAGATGACCCTTTGACGCTCAAGGCCTGGATGAAACAGAGCAATGCGATAGCGGTCATCAATGGGAGCTTCTTTAACTCGCAGAACCAGGCCACCGCGCTCCTCATCTCAAACGGTCAGGCGTACGGAAATTCCTACCAGAACTGCTGTGGCATGTTCTCTGTAGACTCTCAGGGACAGGACTCAATTCAATCGTTGGCAGAGCAGCCTTATGATCCCAATACACAGCAATTGGAGCAGGCCGTACAGTGTCGACCGATGCTGATCGAGAATGGTAAGCGTACACAATTTGAGGAGACAGCCGATACCAGCCCACGCAGCATCATTGCAATGGACACACAGGGCCGGCTCCTGTTCATTGTAAGCCCGTCTGCGGCCTTCTCGCTCGATGAGATGGCAGATCTACTCCAGCAATCGGATCTCCAGCTCAAAATAGCTCTAAACCTCGACGGCGGCTCCTCAACTGGACTCTACTTTAAGTCAGGCAACCAACAGGTGAGCCTTGATTCCATATCGCCATTGCCCATCGTCATCATCGTCAAATAGAGTCGCGAGCATTTCTCCTCACATAAGAGAGGGCAATACCAAGCTTATTATTGTCCTCTCCTCCCAGTTTAAAAACAAAGTCAGATTACTTAACAGTTTTTCCCTCCTCAACCTTTTCAATACAACATGGCAAATATTCCCTCTAATACCTATAAAAGACTAATTTCTTATGTTACAATAGGGATATTTAGTGAAAAAGAGTGATCTTCTCGACGAAAGCCTGGAAAGAATTAACCATATATACAGCTATATGAATATAGATATGTATTAATCTTCATTGATTGAACACGGGATTTTACTCAGGAAAGAACAACAGAAGTGCATTGCTGACATTTACTAAAAATTTAATAATATAGGAGAAATAATGCGATTTTCAAGGAAGACGACACAATATAGTGATTCTAGTTTTGATGCGGATAAAGCTCTGGATAGAATTTCACAGCAATTACATCCAGATGTTCATCGTGCACGGGCAATAGAGCATCGGCAAGATAATACCGGTGCACCTTCTACTTCACAGGGGAGAACCCCTCGAGAATTATATCAGGAGCTACCGCCTCTCCCCGCTAACCAAGAAAGCAGAGAAGGTACAGGAATACCAGGAAACGCTATATTGGAGTCCACACAGGATAGAGCAGCAACAACATCTCAAGGACTAGATTTAGTCAGAGAGGCTAGCCGTATAAGAAGAGAAAGCACTAGAGGAAGCGGAGGTACTATAGATGCATTACCAGGCTATTCTAGAATAATCGTAAATAGAGGTTTTACTGAGAGCGATCCACCTCCACGTTTTCAAACATTAGATCCTCAGGGCAGCACTGGCACTCAAGACTTGAGAATAAACACTGCACTCACACAAAACAGTCATGGTCCTTTGGTAGAAAGCCCAGGCGAAGTTTTATCACCCAATACAAGATTGC
Source organism: Dictyobacter sp. Z7_2 (assembly GCF_057551105.1). NCBI lineage: Bacteria > Bacillati > Chloroflexota > Ktedonobacteria > Ktedonobacterales > Dictyobacteraceae > Dictyobacter > Dictyobacter sp. Z7_2. The sequence continues at coordinate 3,263,147 of NZ_BAAJPE010000002.1, read as the reverse complement.
CAATAGGCTGGCGAGAGCGCGATCTCCCCTCCCCACCCTCATCATCAACTGTAGAGAACGCTCCCTCCTCCAGAGAAGAGTTCAGATTGATACGGCAGCGAACTCTGCCAGATACCCCAGTATCCTCTAATGGGAATGATTCAACGATCAGAGGAAATAGACCAGACCTAAATCTGCCATCAACCTCCTCATCCGGAGAGATTGTACAACAACCGATCACAGCAAGCCAGGAAGTCAAGCCAGAGCGAACTCTGCGGCGAACCCAACGATTAAATGGTGCTACTGACTTCCTCAGAAATAAAATTTCCCCATCTGCTCTAGATGGTGCCTCCTCACCCGCAGAGAACGTACTGCCCACCACAGCTAACCAAGGAGATAAGCAGCAAAAGCAGCAAAGCGCCAGACGATCAGATACAGCCAACTCATTTACAAAGATAAGGGTATCAGCCGCCCAAGAGGGTGTGATATTCCGAGATCTTGTGGCCCCACGGGATACGCCAAACAAAAAGCAAGGTGATCCTCCTAAGAGTGGTCAGGGCTCCAAGTACACCACGATAAGAAGTCGAGAATAGAGAAACCGCAGTCTTCCCATAGCATATGAGAGAGCCACATCTGAGGGATTGCACACAAGTTCCCCCAACAGGTTTGAGGTCCTTCCGAGTTCCGCTGCTGAAAAGCAGACCACAGGTGCAACTCGGAAGATCCTCAAAAAGAAGGTCGAGCGATGCGAGGACAGAAGTTAATACCTTATTTTCCCATCTATTAGATGAGGTCTGATGGAACCATGTAATTTGATACACAGCTCCATCAATATCCAGGCTAGAGGCGATCGGAGGAGAGACGACGCTCCATCATGCGGGCCACCACGGAGAGGGGATAACACATGGCGAGATAGAGCAATCCTCCCAGGATAAAGACATACATTTTTTGATTGGGTATAGTCTGCGGCAGAGCCAGACCGTAGGTGACATACTCCAACTCGATCACAGCGATGGCAGAGAGAAAAGCACTATCCTGAATCAGTGTGATAAAGTTGTTTGTCAATGGTGGAATGACGACACGAATCGCCTGCGGGACAACGATATGACGCATGGTCTGGCGAGCGTCCAGTCCCAGACTCATGGCGGCTTCGGATTGTCCTTTATCGACCGAGAGAATACCGGTTCGGAAAACTTCGGTTAAGTATGCTCCATAGTTAAAGCTGAGTCCCAGAATGCCGTAGAAGTAGGAATCAAAGCCATCGGGGACCAGGCTGTTGCTTTGCAGCGTGGTCATAGCATTAAAGAAAATGGTGTGAGGATCAAAGCCAATGTTCGACAGCACGAGTCGGACACCAAAATACCATAAGAAAAGTTGGACCAGCAATGGCGTGCCGCGTATCAACTCGACATAAGCAGTGGCCAGCCAGCGTAAGGGCCAGAATCTGGAGAGGCGGCCCTGGGCACCGATCCAGCCAAAGATAATGGCAAAGATGGCACTCACAAGCGAGACGATCAGTGTCGCCAATGTACCTCCCAGCAGCGCAGGCAGATACAGCAGCGAGAGTCCTCGATAGATGTAGAGATAATAACCAAAATCGCCAACGGCCACGGCTAGCAGCAGATAGTACAGATAGTCGGCTCCCACCATGCGATTGCGTGGCCAGAGATTACCCTGCACATCAGGTGGCTTATCTCGCTGCTTGAGGAATCCAGAAACCATAGTACTCCTTATTCATGCAACTGTACCACTATAAGGCAGCGCGCAAACGACGCTCCAGACCTTTTGCCAGCAAAGAAACAGGCAGGCTCAGTACGAGATAGAGCACGACCGCCAGTAAAAAGAAGGGCATCGGATTACTCCCGTTGCGGCGCAGAAAAGAGTTCAAAACCGACGTCAAATCTGAGCCTGCAATCAGACTCACGACGGCCGAGTCCTTGAGCATATAGATGAAATCGTTCACAAATGGCGGGATCATCAGGGGGATGGCTTGTGGCAATTGAATGCGAAAAAAATTCTGGCCGGATGACAGTCCTAGAGAAAGGGCTGCCTCAGCTTGCCCCTTCTCAACCGATAGAAAACCAGCGCGATAGACTTCCGCCTCATAAGCGGCATAATTCAAAGCAAGTGTTCCGATCCCTGCGGTCCAATCATTGATCCAGAGCGCCCAGGCAGGATTCAGCAGCGCGAAAAGTGCGCCCAATCCATAATAGACAATAAAAATCTGAGCGACTATGGGGGTTCCACGTACGATTTCAATAAAAATGCGGGCTGGACCATGCAACCAGGCAATACGAGAACCATCCATGACAGCCAGCAGCATTCCGAAGACCAGCGCCAGTGGAAAAGAAGCCAGGCAGTAAAAGACGGTATTGCGCGCACCGATCAGAAAAGCGGGCAGGGCGGGCCAGATTACATCCATATCGTTACTCCAGACAACCTGAACTACTTAACACCAATCTGCGCTTGCTGATCGTTCCAAAGACCCCAGTTTTGATAGATCTTCTTCAGCGTCCCATTCCCTTTCAAAATATTCAAAGCTTGATTGAGCTCTTTTTGCAGAGTAGCTCCACTGGAACTATTTTTGTTGACTGCAATCACATAGCCGTTAGCATCGAAGGCCTTGCCGATCAACTTCAAAGCCTGATTGGCAACGCTACCTGAGCCAATGCCCAGCACGTAATAGATGACAATCGCGTAGTCAATCAAGACAGCGTCGATGCGACCCAGCGCCAGATCATTGAAAGGGAGATCGGGATCGTATGATTTCAAAGTGATCTTCTTGTCTTCGCCCAACAGTTCCTCGGCTTTATAACCAGCACCAGTACCAACTTTATAGCCTTCCAGATCTTTTAACGAGAGCGTATCGTTAATCGTCTTACTCGCGAAACGGGAATCATTGGCTCGCACCACGATCTGTTGTCCATTGAGATAATAAGGATCAGTAAAAAGTTCGGTCTTTTTCCTATCGTCGGTAATTTCCCAGCCATTCATGATGACGTCAAAGGCACCAGCCTGCAAAGATTGATCAAGTTGAGTATAGTCGGTCTCAATCTCCTTTTGTGTGACTCCCATCACGGCAGCCAGCGCATTGGCAATATCTATCTCAAACCCGATCAATTTACTGGTTTTAGGATCATGATAAACGTAAGGAGCTCCGTTATCGGAAGTAGCTCCCCACTGAAACACGCCTGAGAGCTTCAATCCTTGATTTGCCACCTGGGCAGTTTTGGTGCCGCTACCGCCAGTAGATGTACCAGTAGAGATATTTCCGCCACAAGCAGCCAGGGCGGATTCAATGACGCTCCCACCAAGGACCAATCCACTCGCCTGACCAACACGCTGCAAAAAGACGCGTCTATTGACATCATGAGTCATTAAGTATGCCTTTCTTAGGAACACACCAGTTCACTACACTAAAATTGAATATGTAGGACAGCAATGAATAAGCATAAAAGTGACGTTGCTCTTGTTTATGGCAAAACTGATAACACGCGCTCAAGAAACAACTTTGTACGCGCCTCTTTGGGTTGGCGGAATAATTCTTCAGGGTCCCCCTCTTCAACAATGGATCCATCAGACATAAAGACCACACGGTCAGAAACATCACGAGCAAATTGCATCTCGTGGGTTACGACGACCATCGTGCTCCCTTCATAGGCCAGATCTTTCATGACCTTGAGCACTTCACCCACAAGTTCAGGATCTAACGCCGAGGTTGGCTCATCGAAGAGCAAGGCACGTGGCTGCATCGCCAGTGCACGTGCGATTGCGACGCGCTGCTTCTGTCCGCCGGATAGACGGCTCGGATAGACATCCCTTTTCTCAAGCAGGCCAACCTTGTCCAGGACGCTCTCGCCAAGGACTACTGCCTGCTCTTTTGGCATCTTACGCACCAATAAGGGGGCCTCAATCACGTTTTGCAGCACGCTCATATGCGGGAAAAGATTAAAATTTTGGAAGACCATCCCTAATTCGCGGCGGATAGGGCTAAGCTGTTTGATCGTCAAGCGTGGATCAAGACGATCTCCTTGAATAAAAACATCGCCAGTGGTGGATTTCTCCAGGCCATTTAAGCACCGGATCAGTGTACTCTTACCCGAGCCACTCGGACCAATCAAGGCAACGACTTCCTGTCTCCTGACCTCAAAATCAATGTCTTTCAGGACGTGCTTATCGCCGAAGTACTTGTTCAGTTTGACAGTGCGAATGATAACATCATCTTTAATCGGAGCAAGATCCGCTAATGATGCATCTTCAACTGTGGGGATATGCTCCTTCTCTGGGTTCATGCATACAGCCTCCATAAAATTTGGTCTATACACAACGTAAGTGGACAACGCTTGCATAAAAAAACACTGGCAGTGTCTTCTCTTAGAGAGATTCTGTTCATTAAAAACTATATCATAAAATGACAGATTGTCCATAAATATTTTTGTAATTATGCGATTCGCGCTGCCAGTTGCAACTGACTGAAACGAATTGTTCTGGTACAAAACAATTCCAGGTCTGAGAGAACTGGAAAAAAAGACCTTCACGCTTCATCTCAACCTGGAATAGAGAGGGCAAACAGTACAGAGCGTAATTTATGTGAGCAGAGGTTCATCAAATCTATTGGTAGCTTTATCAACATTTAAGTGCAGCAAAGCGTTTGTCAGCGGAGCTTTTTGTAGACAGTAGGCGAGAGTTTGGCTATTAATCCAATAATCTTCCGTCTCAATCTGGACTTTAAGACTATCCACAAAAGCGTTACGAGCCTCACTCTCGATCTGTGCTCGGACGTGAACGTGTGAGGAGAGCGCGTTTTCTGCCGCTGTATATGAACTACTCGAAGTGCCAGTTGCAGTTGGATGCTCAAGCAGATCAACGTGCAATTTGTGTCTATTTATCATTGACAGCCTCTAACCATACTATTCTTTCTTATTACTACGTCACTCACAGACGCTTCAGGATCTTGATCCAGTGCAAGACGAGAGGAGATGCGAGGATGCTCACACTCCGAACAACCAATTACTACTATCCAAACCCATTCCATTGCCCATCTTCCAACCCACCCCGACCTCTCTCGACTTACATGGAAAGCATAACTCAATTTTTTCTGCATCAGTAGAGATATTTGTCACTGAGTTACAGGTCAAAAAGTCCCAAACTGAAAAACAGGCGCACACTACTACTAATTCACAGGACTCTCATCTACTGGCACTGAAGCATCCCTCAATGAAATGTACTCTCTACTCACTCGACGCTTAGTAGCTCATAAAGAAAACAATCCTAACAAGCAGAAAGAAAAGGCTCTCAAAGAGATAAACCTTTTCTTTCTGCTTGGACAAGAGTTAACTCTATGCCTGGACATTATATTTGGAACGTCGGCGGCTGATAGAGCCTCCTTTACGTCCTGCAGCCTGGGCCTCTTCGCTGGTCCATTTGTGGGCGGTACCTAAAGCATGAGCAGCTTTTCCGCCCTTGCTGGCAATTTCGCGTTTTTTCTCTGAGGTCATAGAAGCGAAGCCCCGACCCCGACCTTTTTGTGTCTGCATTATCTTTCTCCTCCTAAGAGCAGTATGATTGCCACTCTTAAATTATTCAGGCGGAAGAGTCTAGATGGCTCTATGTTCCCCGCCCGACATGCATTCTCCCTGGTACCTATAGAAGGTTTCGTGGGAATCTTCTCTCCACTACTATTAACAACACGACTCATCTAGTGGTTTAGATACACATGAGACGACCAATTTTTTCTCGTTCGTCTTTTTTAGAATGAATCTGACGAGGCAATTTTGAAGCGGTAAGAGCCAGTAAAAGGTTGCGACAAAGATGCAGATAAAGTGCGCAAGAGGTTGAAAGATCGGGAAGACGTAGCACTATTGTCTCATTCAACTCTAAAACTTTTATAGTCCTCCTGTATACTAAAAATAAGGAAGAATATAAAATGGTCGAGAGTAGCTCTCTTTCTGTGCGATTTATACTCTCACCGCCTTACAATCACGAGGAATTTTGAATGAATATGCTGGTGGGGAAACATCTCGGAGGGTATCGTTTACAACGGCTCATCGAGAGTGGTGGTATGGGCGATATCTACTTAGCTCAACATACACGTATAGGCAGAAGAGTAGCCATCAAAGTGGTATGTGGCGATCTACGCTCGGTTCCAAACACACCCGAGGGAAAACAAGCAGCACAACGCTTTGAGCGTGAAGCACGTGCCGTGGCCGAATTGGAACATGAACATATTTTGCCTCTCTATCACTTTGGCGAAGAAGATCTGGACACGAGTGTTGGACCAATTACGTATCTTGTCATGCCGTACATAACTGAAGGTTCGCTGTGGAACTGGTTGCAGCAGCGGACACAACAATTTGGCTTTGGTTGGCCGATCTCGGCCGAAGAGGCAGGATATTATTTATTACAGGCAGCGGCGGCGCTCCAATACGCCCATGATCATGGTATTATTCATCGTGACATCAAACCAACAAATTTTTTAATTCGCGTTGAACGCGGACCGCTTAAAGATGGTCAATATGCTTATCTGGCTGATATCTTTCCGCATGGCAGGCCCCATTTATTGTTAGCTGATTTTGGCCTGGCCTCATTCTATCGTGCGGGCCGATCGCTGCATCGCTCTGTAGGGACGCCGCTCTACATGGCCCCCGAGCAATTCGATGATCCATCACTGGCATCGTCAGTGCACGTGGGACCCTCCTCTGATCAGTACGCGCTGGCCGTCATGATGTATCAGCTGATGACTGGACGCGCCGTATTTGAAGGGACAGCTGCTCAGCTCCTACACCATCATCATCACACGCCGCCAGAGCCACCAAGTAATCTCAATCCCACGATCCCGCAGGAACTGAATGAAGTCTTCTTTCGAGCTCTGGCCAAAAAACCTGAACAACGCTATCCCGGGATACTCGCCTTCGCGCAGGCCTATGATACCGCCTTACAATCGGCCTTACACAGCCGACAGAACCATCATAGTACCAGCCGTCCGGCCACGATCCAACGCGAAAGCGCGAAGGAACAAAGGACTACCATCAAGGCACGTGAAGCTGCACCATTGAGAACGCAGCACAAGGCCACACAGCATCCCGCAAGACAGGACATGGAGCCCCAAAGAGGCAGCGTTCAAGTTGCTGTGTTAGAGGAAACCGAACAGCCAGTGCGCAATCTGGCTCCCAACGCCAAAGGGAGAGCTATCACTGATCATCACAGCTTATTTTCAGCTATTCCAACCTTCACTGAGTTGCAAAAGACGATACCATTAAACTTCGTACGCATCTCACCTATTTTATCTTTCATACTACTGGCACTGGTCTTTTTATTACTGGTAGCAGTGAGCGTGCTCGCCATCATCCTTTTCGTATTTCACGGGCGATGACATCTCTCACCATCGTATTCAGAGAGCAAGCCAACGTAGCGTTGTGCCCTCGGGCACAATGTCCCAGTAGCTCGTACGAGACTGCACGATCTTGGCGAGCCACGCTGGCCTGCCTGATCGTACGTCGAGTGGGACATCGTGCCCGAGGGCACAACGCTACTTATTGGGGGATTATGGGTAGGGTGATGTATGATGCGTGTTCGGCGTCATGCAAGATTGTTTGCAGAGCAATCACAAGGTCTTGTGGACCATCGGTGCCAAACTCGTGTCCCGTGTTTGGATTACGATCCCAGCGCGGGAAGTTGCTACTAGTGATGTCCAGACGAATGCGATGTCCTTTCAGGAAGAGATTGCTTGTGGACCAGAGATCGATATCGTACTCATACGGCTTATGCGGCTCAAGCAAGGATGGCTCAGCTCCTCTGGAGAAGTCTCGATAGCGAGCTCGAATGATGCCATCGGTTAGATTCTGAGCATAGCCATCGGGATAAACATCGACGAGCCGCGCCACAAAATCTGTATCGAGAGCGCTCGATGTAGCCCAGAGATGAACAAAGATGGGTCCCGTAACCTCTACATCTTGTTCAAGAACGGGGGTTGTATACACCAGAACATCGGGGCGCTGCTCAGTCGGTCGTTGGTCAACAACGCCCGGACGATATTCAGGCGTCATGAGCAGAGCACCACCACGGGTGATAACTGGCTGCGCTGGATCGTAGTCATAATGATCAGGAGACTCATCTGCCGGGGCGGTCGGGCTGAGACTTCCATCGCCTTCGAGGGTATTGGCCTGACCAGCACTATGTAGATAATAGCGAACCTCAGTAGCCCGAGCGAGTGGCCACTCCTGCTCATCACGCCAGCGATTTGCTCCCATGATAAAGAGCTTGATCGGCGCTTCTGAGAGCACACCAGTATCAATATCTTTCAGAAAATGATCAAACCAGCGCAACTGCATGCTAATGATATCGCCTTGCAAGTTGATCAGAGCCGGCGTTGAGGCAAAGCCAAAGTTCTTTTCACCGATGGGATTGGTACTGCCTCCATGAACCCATGGACCAATTAAGAGCTTGGTCTGACGCGCCTCTGGCGTACTTCCATGTTCACGCATGATCTGAAAATTGTCCAGCGTATCATGCAGAAAGACATCGTACCAGCCACCAATATTGAATGTAGGGACAGTCACTTGTTCATGCTTGCCCAGAATAGTCATAGGCTCCAGAAGTTCGCGATCCATTGGATGGTTGATCGCATCAAAAAAGGCTGGCGCGATATTCTTAAAAGTCAGTGGAAGATACTCTTTAAGAGGTAATGACCAATAGCCCTGCGGACCCAGGGTATCGAGGGATTGTACCCAACCATAGAGATCCATGCCCAAGTGAGAGGGATCTGTATCTGCTCGATGTCGGCGTAGCAAGACATCCGCACCCATCATTAATTGCCACGAGGCCGATGTGCCTAGCTCAAGAGCGCCACCCCGGAACATCACTCCATTGAGAGGATCATTCCAGGTAATATACGGTACCATGACCTTGAGCGCTGGCGGATTATGTACAGCCGCAGACCATTGCGTAAAGCCAAAATAAGAAGCTCCAAACATCCCCACCTCACCATTGCTATACGGCAACTCGGCTGCCCAGGCGATCGTATCCACACCATCGAGAGCTTCGCGACGCATAGGGTCCCAATCACCCTCAGAAGCAAAGCGACCACGCGTATCCTGAATAATGACGACATAGCCACGTCGCGCCGCACCAAGAGGATCTATCACACCACCTGCTCCAGGGAGATCCTTCCCATAAGGTAGCCGCGTCAGGAGCACCGGCCAACGTCCATCGCCAACCGGTCGATACACATTGGCACGCAAAACGACCCCATCACGCATAGTGGCAGACACATCAAAATCCACAGTGACTTGCTGACCCGCTTGAGATGACATAACTTTTTTCTTCCTTTTTGCTAAGCTTACTTGACACTACCGTAGTTACAGCAAACATGCTTATAATACAACGTACAAGTAAAAGCTGCTGGCGTTCAGCCACAAAATTGGCGCACAGAAAGCGGCAAAGATTGATGATGACTGGCGATGATGAACCCAGATTCTTGACATGCGTTGACCTCATTCGTTATACTCAGTCCAATGACGGAAGCCTGATGATCCGTCTCTAAAACCTTGCAAAATCGCGTGCAAATAGAGTGGAGCCATATGCCGCAAGAATCAACACCAGGAGCATACCTTGTCCTGCAAAAGGGCTCACTGGTAGGTAAACGTATCGAATTATGGAAAGATTGCACAACTATCGGCAGAAGCCGCGATAGTGATATTTTCCTGGAAGATGTAACCGTTCATCGCAAGCAAGCTCGCATCGTGCTCACGAATTATGGCTACATCCTACGCGACGATCATGGTAGCGGTGATAGTTTTGTCAATGGGCAGATCGTTCAGGAGCAGCTACTCAATAGTGGCGATGAGTTGCAATTTGGCAATACCCATATTACTTTTTTTGCGAATGAGGGGACACGGCCATTTCAGTTACCATCATCGCGTGGCCGCGAATCACAGCTCGCAAAAACGCCCGATCCCAATACAACCATCATTGCCCGCCTGCACCTGACAAATCCCATCAGCAGCGTGCGCAGCATCGAGTTGCTGCCTGGCATGATCATTGGACGCAGTCGCGAATGCGATATATTTCTCGAAGACCTCAGCGTCAGTCGCCATCATGCCACCATCCACGAGATATCCCATGGTCAATACGAAATCGTCGACAACCATTCCGCCACCGGCACCTTTATCAATGGGAACCCGATTACACGCAGCTCATTAAAAGAAGGTGATCAGATCCAGATCGGCAACACGACATTCACATTTCGTTCTTCGCATATTTAAAGCGCAGAAAACCAGCTCTCCCTGTCCAGTAGCGGCACGCATCGTGCGGAGAAAAAGCCCAGAGCGTCAGGAGACCGGACCAAGATGACGACGTAAGTAAGCAATACGTTCGCCATAAAGGTCTACCTCAATACCGTCAGGACGTCTGATGGGAGGCGCATAGGCTCGTGTCTCACGCATGAAGCGCCGCACCGCCCAGGGGATATCATGCTCGTGGAGCGATCCTCCCTGTCGTACCTGGGTCGCTGAGATATCTCGATAGGTCGCAGCAAATGGCTGCGCGTGGACATAACGAGCAAAGCGTACATTCTCTGGTCGCTGGAGTAGCTCAGTTAAATCATTGGCACCAGAGCCACCTCGTGGCACCACCAACAACTGCGCCTGCTGAAATAACGCCTCCAGAGCCGCATCCCGATCCTCATAATAGCGCGGATCAAAAATCTGGACAATCTTATCGAAACCCATCAAAAAAAAGATCCGACGCACCTGCGGAAACGATGCTCGCAACGCCTGCGCCTGCTCCAGATAGAGTCCTCGATTGAAAAGCAGGATATTCACATCCGGCAGGCGCTGCTCAAGCACCGTTTGCAATAATTCTACACGATCAAGCACCAGCGGACGCTCAACATGCTCCTTATCAACCGTCTGCTTGCTAAAGGCCGCGTAGAGATGCATAGATGCATGCGCCTTAGCATACTTGCGAGCTTGCTTCAGTAGCGCCAGATGAGCAATTGTCGGAGGATTAAATGAACCCGTAAAAACAATGACCGCATCACGCGGCTCATGACGAGCGGAAACGCTCAATGCCTGCGGAGCCTCATCCGGATGCAAACGATCAAGCAAGCTCTGGATACGCTTCATTCTCCGCAAAACATAAGGCGAGATATACGTAGACATACAATATTCTCCAGTACATGACACATAAAATGCCCTTCGCCCCCAGCGCAAACGCTCGCCCACGTAGCGGCGCGGCTCCGCCGTGCTGTCAGCAACTCGTATGATTCGGCCTGGGGGCGTCTCTCAAGGGAACCCCATGGGCAACGGTGTCGTACGAGTCACAGACAGCACGGCGGAGCCGCGCCGCTATGTCTGCTTGTTTGCCCTCTTCGGGGGTGCGTATCACTCTCTAAACGTTACTATTCCTGCAATAAGCGTCTTAATACGGTGGGCAGGATGCCTCCGTTTTGATAATAGGTGACGTCGATGGCGCTATCCAGGCGTGCGATGGTCTGGAAGGTGAAGGTTGAGCCATCGGGTCGGGTGGCGCTGACCGTGATCTGCTGGCGCGGCTTGAGGTTCTGGGCAATCCCCTCAATGCTATAGGTCTCGTGTCCAGTCAGGCCCAGGGATTCTTTACTTTCTCCGGGGAGAAACTGGAGCGGGAGAATTCCCATGCCAACAAGGTTGCTGCGATGGATACGCTCGAAGCTTTCGGCGATCGCGGCACGTACTCCTAGCAGCAATGGACCTTTGGCGGCCCAGTCACGCGAGCTGCCGGAACCATATTCTTTGCCTGCGATGATGATCAACGGGACGCCATCCTGCTGATACTGTACTGAGGCATCATAGATGGTTTTCTCTTCTCCATCGGGAAGGTGCAGCGTATAAAAGCCTTCTTTTCCACCCACCAGTTTGTTACGCAGGCGGATATTTCCAAAGGTGCCACGTACCATTACTTCATGATTCCCGCGCCGTGCACCATAGGTATTGAAATCTCGACGCACAACGCCTTGTTCGATGAGATACTTTCCCGCCGGACTCTTCTCGGGGAAGCTGCCTGCTGGCGAGATATGGTCAGTGGTGATGGAGTCATCGACCATGATGAGTACACGCGCTGCATGGATGTCCTGGATGGGAGCCGGTTCGGGTTTGATATCCTGAAAGAATGGTGGCTCCTGCACATACGTTGAGGCCGGGTCCCAGTTGAAGAGAGGACCAGTGGCGTTCGTAAGTGCCTGCCAATGCTCATCGCCATCGAAGACATGCGCGTAGTTCTTCGAGAAGACTTCGGGCGTCACGGCTTGCGCGACTGCTTCTCGCACCTCTTCCTGAGAGGGCCAGATGTCCCGCAGATATACTTTATCTCCATTGGCATCGACGCCGATGGGATCGGTGGTCAGGTCGATATCGACGGTGCCTGCCAGCGCGTAGGCTACGACGAGGGGAGGCGAAGCCAAAAAGCTCGCTCGCACCTGAGGATGAATACGTCCCTCAAAGTTACGATTGCCACTCAGAACAGCCGCCACAATCAGATCGTTATCCTGCACCGCTTCGGCGACCGGCTCGGACAATAAACCACTGTTTCCGATACACGTGGTGCAGCCAAATCCGACCAGATGGAAACGTAGCGCCTCCAGATAGGAGACAAGATTGGCATTCTCCAGATAATCCATAACCGCACGCGATCCCGGAGCCAGACTGGTCTTCACCGCTGGATTCACGGAAAGTCCTCGCTCAACCGCACGCTTGGCAACCAGGCCAGCGGCAATCATAACCGAAGGGTTGGAGGTATTGGTACAGCTTGTGATGGCTGCAATCGCGACTGAGCCATTGCGTAAGTGCGTCTGTACACCGCCCAGATCGATCATGATAGGCTTCTCGGCCACTGCTGTGGCTGCACCGCCGCCGCTGCTCGATCCATTGAAACGATCGGCATACGCGCTACGGAAAGCCTGCGATAAGGCACTCATCGGCACGCGATCCTGGGGACGACGTGGTCCTGCCAGACTGGGAACAATCGTACCCAGATCGAGTTCGAGGAGATCATCAAACTGAGGCTCGGGAGTATCGTCGGTGCGGAAAAGTCCCTGGGCTTTGGTATAGCGCTCCACCAGATCGACCAGTTTAGAATCGCGGCCAGTGTCGCGCAGATAGCGCAGCGTGATGGCGTCTACAGGGAAAAGCGTCGCGGTGGCTCCAAATTCGGGCGACATGTTCGAGATGGTGGCGCGATCAGCCAATCCCAATTGACTCAATCCAGGTCCAGTAAACTCGACAAACTTCGCGACGACTCCACGCTTGCGCAGCATCTGTGTGACGGTCAGGACCAGATCGGTGGCGGTCGTCCCTTCCGAGAGACTACCCGTCAGACGCATACCAATCACTTCAGGCGTCAATAAGTAGAGCGGTTGTCCCAGTAAGACCGCCTCGGCTTCGATGCCTCCAACGCCCCAGCCCAGGACTCCCAGGCCATTGATCATGGTCGTATGTGAGTCTGTACCGACCAGTGAGTCTGGATAAGCCACGGTCTCTCCGGCATCATCTTTCGTCATGACGACCGATGCGAGATATTCCAGGTTCACCTGATGACAGATGCCGGTTCCCGGTGGAACAACGCGGAAATCACTAAAGGCTTGTTGCCCCCAGCGCAGCAAAGCATAGCGCTCGCTGTTACGCTCATACTCGCGCTCAACGTTATGCTCAAAAGCCAGAGTAGAGCCATAAGAATCGACCTGCACCGAATGGTCGATCACGAGATCGGCGGGCACCAGCGGATTAATTTTTTGCGGGTCCCCGTTGAGACGCGCTACCGCCGAACGCATGGCGGCAAGATCGGCCACGGCAGGCACGCCAGTAAAATCCTGCAACAGCACGCGTCCCGGCAGAAATGGATATTCGGCCTCGTTGGATGCTGCTTTACCTGGTGTCCAGGCAGCGAGAGAGAGAACATCCTCTTCGGTCACCAGCTCGCCACCGGCATGACGTAACAAGTTTTCGAGAATAATTTTAATTGTAAATGGAAGGCGGTCAAGACCCCCCACACCACGCTCCGCTAGTGCTGCCAGGCGATAGTAATGGATCGTATCGGTTCCACCATCCAATGTTGCACGAGCACCAAATACATCTTTGTACAAATTCATAAGCCAATCCTTTTAGAAGTATTTTTGTGTAGGGAGACAGGTGCTGCACCAACGTGTGCGCGAGCCAGACCTACAAAATCAAAGAGCAAACATACCCATCCTTATTATATAGCATACAAAAGTCCTTTGTGAGCACTAGCAGCACCTTAAAAACAGGTAGGACCGGCAGAACAAATACTTGTTTCTTTCTCTCGGATGTCGAGAAGGCAGAGGTACTAGTACTGAAACCAAAATCATAGACTCTTCCGTTAACCATAGTGAGAGAGGATCACTCGCAACAACCCATCCACGCGCCAAAAAGAGGGAAGATTCTGAGCAAAAATAGCGTAAAAGCTCATCAGTAAGCGTTTATTCATCAAGAAGATATTTTTGGCATCTGAACGATAGCAGATAATGCAATAGAAAATTGAAATATATGCCTATAAAGAGTCCGCTTTAAGTTGCAGAACAGTGGTACACTATGTGCAAATACCAGCAAAGCAGTAATACTTTCGAGATAGTAGAGAAACGATACATTCTATGCACACAATTTTTGCGTAGGACAGGGAGGACGGACGGTTATGGGGAAGTGCTTGGACTTCAAAAGTTGCGGGTTTGACAATCGAAATGAGGCACGTTTCTGTTCACATTGTGGCATTCCGACCCGAGATACGGTGTTGCAAGGACGCTACCAGATTCAATCCTTGATTGGCAAAGATCGTGGAACGGCTACCCTCCAGGCAATGGATCAACATACACAACAACCTGTAACGGTAAGAGCACTCATACCTAAAGATACCAGTGCGCAAGAGCGTGAAGATTTTTTACAGGATGCCGAATTAGCCGTTTCGCTCTCCGCAAATGTGAGTGATCCTGGCAGCATCCGCGTGCTTGATTATGGACAGGATGGTCCTGTCGTCTTTATGGTGAAAACGATGCCGCATCCTGCCATCACGACAACACCTGTAACGACATCGCCGGTAGCAACTCTGTCACGCATTGTTAATCGTATATCTAGTGACCTTTTTCCATCCACGTCCGCACAGATGGCCAGTGGCGATGAGGATGCGACACAGCTACGCATCGCGGTCCCGATGAGCGCGCCGGTTGCTCAGCCAGCACATACACCCAGGCCCGAAAGCCGTAATTGGTTACAGGAAGGCCATCAGGCATACGAGCAGAGCAATTATGAGCAGGCACTGATTGCGTATAAGATGGCCACCCAACAAGATGCTTCCTCGATTGAGGCCTGGAGCGGCAAAGGCACAACATTATTGCATCTAGGTCAGGCGGAAGAAGCATTGCAGGCCTATGATCAGGCACTCGCCCTCAGCTCACGCGATCCAGAATTATGGACATCGCGTGCGAATGTCCTGCACGATCTTCAACGCACCGATGAGGAGATGTATTGTTACGATCAGGCACTGACCTTCGATCCCGATTATGTCTATGCCTGGAGCGGACGCGGGATGGCTCTGGCGGAACAGGGACAGCCTGAAGAGGCTCTGGTAGCGTTCGATCGCGCCCTGCTGCTTGATCCTCAGCAGAGCACGATCTGGCAGGCCATGGGCGATACACTCTATAGCCTGCATCGCTACGACGAGGCACTGATCGCAATCGATCGCGCCTTTGCCCTCGACGATAGTCAATCCTCGCTGTGGGATACGCGGGGAAATATCTTACGTCGCCTGCGACAAACCGATCAAGCGCTGGCACTGCATGAGCAGGCGGCCAAGCTTGATCCAACCAATGCAACGATCTGGTTCGATAAGGCCAATGATCTACGCGACCTGCGTCGCTATGGAGAAGCGTTGGTAGATTACGACCAGGCATTGGGACTCGACCCAACTTTGGCTGGCGCGTGGTATAATCGAGGGAATGTATTAGCAGCACTACGAATGTATGAGGATGCGTTGGATTCATATGATCATGCCTTGCAAAACGATGACGGCCTGATTTCTGCCTGGTATAATAAAGGGAGCTTATTACATGAATTACAACGACATCAAGAAGCGCTGGCCGCCTTCGACCGCGCCTTAGCACTCGACGTGCACTATATTGCCGCCTGGAACAATAAGGGGCTCTCTCTCTTTGCGCTTGGACGGCTCGATGAAGCATTGGCAGCGTTAGATCAAGCAACCTCCTTTGCGCCCGACGAACCCGACGCCTGGTATAATAAGGCAGTCGTGCTCGAAAAGATAGGTCGCAAGCCAGAAGCCGTCTCGTGTCAGGAATGGGCACGTTCTCTCGATCAACAAGCCAAACAGAAGCAGGAAATTTAAGTCTAGAAGAACACCCGACACCCGCTCACTCATGGGTGTCACGCATATACGGAGGAGGAATGCGACTGCGACGCTGCGCCGATGAGGTTGACTGCGGATATGACAACCGGGACAGCGAGCTTTTTTGTAGAGCATGTGGATTGCCGTTATTAGAAACTGCTTTGGCCGGTCGGTATTTGGTGGAAGAGTTGTTGAGCAAGGGTGGCTATGCAGCAGTATTCCGCGGCATAGACCAGAATCTATCTCGCCACATTGCCATCAAAGTGCTGCTACCCAGTAAAACTACGCCGAATGAACGCGATCATTTCTTGCGTGAAGCACGGATCGCTGCAACGCTCGATCATCCAAACATTGCCCCCATACTCGATTATGGGAAGGATGGCTCTAGCGTCTTTCTGGTCATGCCCTTGTATACAGATGGCTCTTTACGTACCCGGTTGGCTGAGGTGAATGGACCATTACCGATCCAGGAAGTGATCAGTGATTTCCATCAGCTGGCTCATGTGCTGTATTACGCTCATACCCGTCAACGCCCGATCATCCATCGGGATATAAAACCAGAAAACATTTTGATCCATCAAGAGGATTACCGCTTGATGATTACTGATTTTGGCATCGCTCGTTCCCTGGAACCGGGGACCAGCGTTGGCAAAACGATCACTGTCCGTGGCACGGTCGGCTACATGGCTCCTGAGCAAAGTAGCGGCATCATCGACCCGCGCAGTGATCAATATGGCTGTGCAGTCGTGCTCTACGAGATGCTCACAGGCTATCATCCCCTCGACCCACGTGGAGGTGCCATTCCAGCCGTGACCTCGCTCAATCCCGAACTGCCACCACAACTTGATGCTGTCCTGCAACGTGCCCTCGCACCACGGCCCGAGGATCGCTACGTCGATATGCTGGATTTTATGCACGCTTTCGATGCGGCCTATCGTCCCGCGCCCAGAGTGCGTAATTCGCTCTCCAATTCCGGTATGGCCGAGCCAGCGATCGCGCTACCGCGCAACCTGACCCATCCCGGTCAGGCGAATGCATCTATCGTCAGAAGCCGAAATACGAATCGAAATCTACCCAGAAGTATCAATAGGAGCACTAATAGAAGTACCAATAAAGGTCAAGTCCATCCCAGTAGTTCATATAATTCGCAACCTGAACAACAACCATATCAAGCAAGAGTTAATTTTAGCACTGGCAGCATTCGTGAAAAGTGTCGCGAAGGAGATCAATATCTGAAGCAGCAGCTCTACTCACAGGCTCTACAGGCATACGAAGATGCCTTGCGTATGGACCAATTTAATTTTTATGCCTGGAACGGAAAAGGGACTGCACTCTATAATCAACAAAATTATCGCAAAGCTCTTGAATCATATCAACGTGCCACCGAAATAGAACCTAACAACGCCGTTGTCTGGGTCAGCGCCGGATTAGTCTTGAATCGGCTCCTGCGCTATCAGCAAGCGCTCGTGCACTTCGAACGCGCCCTGGGAATCGACCCCACCTACGTCGCCGCCTGGAACGGGAAAGCTGACACCCAATTAGATATGAATCTTCCAGAAGAAGCCTGGGAGTCCTATGAAAAAGCACTCAAAATCGATGCCCGTAGTTTCCACGCCTGGAACGGCCTCGGGAATGCTCGCTCATGCCTGCACGACTTCAATGGAGCCGTCGACGCCTATACCCGCGCCTTGATGATTAATCCACGCAGTGCCGTGGCCTGGTGCAATAAAGCGGAAGCGCTGATCCATCTGGGACACAATAAGGCCGCCCTCGACGCACTCAGTGAGGCGACCGAAATGGATAAAAATTATTCACGCGCCTGGCTCCTCAAAGCCGAAGTCTTTGAGTCGCTCGGCAATAACCAGGAAGCCCAGAAGGCCCGCCGCCGCGCCAACCGCTGGGGCTTCAAATCCTAAGTAGCGTCGCACGCTCGCGTGCGATGTCCCACTTGACGTACGATCAAGCACATCTACGTTGCATGCCGACATCGAGCGTTTCGTACGAGTTACTGGGACATCGCACGTGAGCGTGCGACGCTACTTGGGTTTGAGAGCAAATCTGATTAATTCGCCGATGGCTCGCAGGATAACACGAGGATGGGCTCCAGTAGCCTGTCCTTCGCGGCGCGGGAGATGCTGGACACCTACCTCGGTATAGGTATGGCCGGCACGCATAAACTTATACAGGATTTCGGTATTAATCATTGCGCCATGGGTCTCCAGATTGAGCGTCTGAAAAAAGTCGGCGTGATAGAGTTTAAAGGCGCAGTCGATGTCACGTAAACGGACGTTGAGCACGATATGGATTAGTTGCTTCCAGCCCCAGGCGTTGACTTTGCGTGGCCAGGGGTCCCGGCGCGGATTGCGATAGCCGAAGACGGCATCATATTGCTCGATCAGGGGGAAAAAGTTTGCAAGGTCGCTGATATCAAATTGCCCATCTGAGTCCATGAAGAAGACCAGATCTTTCTGGATGGCACTAAAACCGCTGACTAATGCAGATCCATAGCCTTTGTTGGCAGCATGGTTCAGGAGACGGATATGAGTATCACTATGCGTTAGAAGCTCTACAATATCCTGGGTGCGATCCTTACTGCCATCATTGACCACGATGATCTCGAAATCGTCGGTCCAATTTTTGAGAGCCCGCGCGACCATGATGACTGTTTTTTGGATGATCGCCTCTTCGTTATAGGCCGGCAGCACAACAGAGATACTATATGGTATGGTGGGTCTTAAGCTCGGTTCTGACATTGGCGCGCTTGGCTGTACTGAAAATGTCTCAACATGTGTCGAATGCATTTCAGCAACTTTATGTTGTCGTCTCATCGCATGAAAACCTCTCTCCCAACTGATGATCATCATCGCCCCACGGTCCCTTCCATCAATGAAACGTCGTTCATGTCGCATCAAAGCAGTGACGCATTGAAACAATGGAGTAGTATTCGCCAGGTATTACACTATCAGTCTACCAGTGAAGGCCAAAAATAAAAATTGGATGCGAAGGAGATGACGACATCCGGCCAAACAAGCTAACGGATCTCTTTATCTCCTTCTCATCCAACGAGACACTCGGGGGGATAAGACTCCAACTTCATAAAAACGATGAAGGCAGGTAGAGTGTTTTTATGGATGCGACGTGGAGCCAGGTATTTGGAACCCTTGCATTTTCACGACTAGAACATCTACACGTATACTACAATACTTATTCAAAGAGGATGTCATCCAGTTGAGAATAATCAGAACTGCGGCGCGGCCAATCCTTCTGGGCGGTGCGCCAGATCAAGGCTAAATTTACTAATACAGCACTAAGCAAAACGGCAAGTACGATGATAAATGTCACGAGAAATGCAACCATGGTGTCCCTTGCCTTCTTCTGGAGTACAACCTCCAACTGTGCATTTTGATTGTTACGTAGATATAGACGTAGAAAATGTTTTATAATCAAAGCTGTGTCAGCGTAATTGGAACGAATGTCTCTACACAATCACTTTGTCTTCCTGATGCTTTTAATCTACCTCTTTCTACATACAGTACGAGACGTGGCCACTGCTCTCTGCACCACTATTATGAGAATAGTATAAGGCACCCACAAAATTTACAGGCTGGCAGCGATCTCTGCGTCGATACGCGGGAATAATAACGCCCCCGGCACTATTTGTGTCAGCGACACACTCCCCCACTGCGTGTCATACTCCCAGGCACCGGCTTGCACGGGAACTAAACCTAGCTGCTCCAGAATACGATTGCTGGAGGTTGGAATAAATGGTGCCAGCAGGATGGCAATAATGCGCGTTGCTTCGGCAGCATGATATAAAACGGTATCCAATTGCTGTGCTTGCTCGGGATCTTTGGCCAATTTCCAGGGCGCATTCTGCTCGATATATTGGTTGATCCGGCGGACAAGTATCCAGATCGTGTTCTGAGCCTGAGCAATCTCCCATTTATCGAGCGCCTGCTCAGCCCGTTGACGCGTTACCGCCGTCAATTCCTGCACCTCTAATTCCCAGGCACCTGCTGGGCCACTGACAGGCACACTCCCCTGCCGATAGCGCTTGATCATAGAAACAACACGATTCAATAAATTTCCTAAATCGTTGCCAAGCTCATCATTATAGAAGCGCAGCAAGCCTGTACGAGAAAAATCGCCATCGGACGCAAACGAGAGTTGACGCGCCAGATAGTAACGCACCGCGTCTACGCCAACTTTGTCGACCAGCGCGATAGGATCAATCACATTGCCCAGCGTCTTTGAAATGCGCTGACTTTCAATGGAGAGAAAACCATGGACGGCGATCTGTCTGGGCAGAGGCAGGTCAGCGGAGAGCAGCATGGCCGGCCAGTAGAGACAGTGGAAACGGGTAATATCCTTGCCGATCACATGCGCATCCGCAGGCCAATAGCGCTCGAACTTTTGCTGATCATCGGGAAAACCAACGGCTGTCAGGTAATTCGTCAAAGCGTCGAACCAGACATAGATCACGTGCTGAGGATCATCAGGCACGGGAATCCCCCAGCCTTCGATACCCGGACGCACCAGACGCGAGACCGAAAAGTCACGCAGTCCCTGATGAATGAGTCCGATCACCTCGGCTTTGCGCGAGGCCGGCACGATAAAATCCGGATGCGACTCGATATGCTCTAAGAGTCGTTGACCGTATTTGGAGAGCGCAAAAAAGTAGTTCTCTTCGTGCAGCCATTCGGGCGAGACCGTCGGATGATTAGGACAGCGTCCCTCGATCAATTCCTCGGTAGCATAAAAAGTGTTACAGTTGGGACAGTACCAGCCAGAATAAACGTCCTTATAGATGTCCCCTCGCGCCTGCGCTCGTCGGAACATCTCCTGCGAGGCACGCGTATGACGCTCTTCAGTGGTACGCATCCAATAATCGAAGGAGACATCAAGCGCTTTCCAGGCGCGTCGAAACGTCTTGTCGAGCATATTCACCCAGGCATGCGGATCAATATCGCGTGCATTGGCCGCCTCCAGAACGTGTAAACTATTCTCATCCACGCCCATACTAAAAAACGTATCGTGTCCACGCAAACGATGATACCGCGCAACGATATCAGCCGCGACTTTCTCAAGCGCATGGCCGATATGCGGCGCTCCGTTGGGATAATCGATGGCCGTGGTGACGTAGTAGCGTTGGGAAGCGGGATCACTAACATGCTCATCAACGTGCTCAATCGTCATAAAGCAAACTCCTATCTATCAGCAATCAGCAAGCAAATGCATAAAAAAAGAGGAGTACAGAATGTCATCTGTACTCCTCGTATATAATTTTCCGTCGGGTTTACCGTTTCAGCGTTTCACAGCCCGGGCAGAAGGAGGACAAAGACATTTGGCGACATACCATGGTCATCATCATGAGAGACCCTGGCATCCAGCAGCGCATGACATGCATTGTAGAGAAAGAGGCTGGCTGTAGTTGTCGCAAAATATGTCTACTCCTTATGAATGTGGCTATACATCTACTAAAACAATATGTGGAGTCTGGATATTCCAGCAGATATTTCAATGGTTGAGAAGAAACTATCTATGTAAAGTGTAGCATAAACGTTCTTTTTGTCAAGATCCAGAGGTGACAAGATTTATCTATAGCTCATTGATCAAGATTGTCATAAATATACATATTAGTCAGGGCTAAGGTATGTTACAATAATGGCAAGCTCATCATACTATGATTATTTCAGGCACAGCATCGAGCATCAGCACCATTTCTTGCGAAAGGCTTCAATACAATATGGATGTTTCAAATCCCACCACACGAGTAGATAAGATTCTCGATTTAGGGACCGAAGGATGCAGTCGTTTACTGGAAAATATCGCCGACGCCCTCAAAGATCTACAATCAGGTCAAACGCTCCTCGTCATCGCCAATGATCCGGCCGCCCCGCTGGACATCAAAGTCTGGAGCCGTCAAACGGGAAATACACTGCTGAATGCTAATCTGACCACGAACGAGTTCCTCATCAAAAAAAAATAACCTGAGCCATCTATTATCTATATCGTCACTTAGATACGCAGATCAGTATAGTCTGTTCCGCTGCTGATAGGTTGGAATATTTCTTCTGCGGTTAAGGATCACGTTTAAGATAAGATTTATACACAGAAAAGTAGCAATGACAATTAATACATTCCCAAGTGCGCTAAGTGCAGCCCACATCGAATACAAAAAGGGTATAGCAATCACCGCACTAACTGCTGCAACAATCAACCTTAAATGAAATCTATAGATGCGGGTCTCCTTTGGACGCAGGAAAAGTATCCATCCCACGAGGAAATCAAAAGACAATAAACAAATAAATGTCAGTAGAGCACCAATAAAACCTTTCTCTTGACCATCAAAATCATAGAGCAGCAGACTCCACCATACACCAATCATCAAAGATATAACAATAATAATAGTTAAAAAAATGCGCTTCTTTAACTTTTGTTTTCTCAATGAAACACCGGATGTCAGTTTTTCTCTCTGATCTACTTGATGCTCAAAATGATTTTCCTGAAAATACATAAACACCTCCATTCAGTCGCCTATTTTACAGGTTGCATTGCGTAAAATTGCCAAAGCACTGACTCACCTTCCGTACTTCTACCTTAACACAACCTGCGTCAGGGAAAGCCAATTCCAGCATTTAGAGGCTAGCCGTTGTACAGTCATCAAGTAGTCGAATTGAAGAGAGAGCATCGTTAGGAATTGCTCCATATGGAAAATTAGCAGAAGTATGAGGATTAAAATGCTGGCTAACACCATTACCATTTATATCTTTATAAAAATAGCCATCAGAACATCCTGCTAAAAAATGACTGGCTTGATCATTCCAGTTAAACGACCAGCAGAATGGCGCAGGGCCACAATAATCAGTCATATTGACAAAACCAGTGCCAAGAAAACATAGAGTAAATCCCCCGGCATTGATATCTACGGTGAGTTCAAGAGCAGCAATTGAACACTCGGTCGTATATGTAAGTGGCTGTAGTATCCCTACCTGTTTTACTACCTTTCCGATCTGTAAACAGGTAGTAGTGGCTGGTTGTGAACCATGTAGTTGGACTTGTAGAACTGAACAATCAGGTGCAGTTGTCTGGGACGGAGTAGTTTTTCCTGCGGCTTGTGCCACGTTAAAGGATGAAAAAACAAAAATTACTATAACCGACGAAAAGATCGCAATCCTTGACAAAATCAGAGGTACATACCTTGTATTATGAATCATTAAAAACATTGAATCCTTCCATGCTCCATTTTTACAAAAAAGATTGTAACATTGTCAATGTACATATGTAAATACAGCCACTCAGGTATATTCATTACAGAATAGTATATGCTTCTTTTTTTGCAGTCGCACGCTCGCGTGCGATGTTCCTGTAACTCGTACGATCAGGCCCCAGCGTGGTGTGCCGAGATGCTGCTGTCTCGTACGTCGAGTGGGACATCGCACGCGAGCGTGCGACGCTACACGGTCTTCGCTGCGCTCGACCTCTTTCTGCCATCCTTGATTTTTGGACTATTTTCGGGTATAATTGTAGGTACTTACATTATTAACAGGAGAAATAACGCGTGATAAGCTTCAACTAACTATGGATCAACTGTTTAGCACTTGTCGCTGCTGCTTTGAGGTACCATTTGGGGACCATTCGAGGCGCTGGATGCAAGGTGCGGCGGTACCTGGTGATGAAGCCTTTTTCTCGTGAACATATCCCACAATCAGCATCTTTCCCCTACGCATTGGAACTATCCTGATATCCACGCTTCATCACACACCGTTTGCACCATCGGTCGCTTCTGATATCCTGCACTCGACTCAAACCGGCAAACCAACTGGCAGACCAGCGCTAACGAAGGGATTTTAGTATCCCACATCAGAACCGATAGATAACATATATAGCTACCAACAGCAGAGCTGTCACACAGCCGCTTTGGAGTACTAAGGAGTCAGAATTGCCCGAACAAAATATTCCTCAGGCAAAAAAAAATACCGATCTTAATGAGCAAAAACCGATGCGCGGTCTGCTGGCCGATGCTCCCTTGCGTGCCATTCTGGTGAGCATCGATGCAACCGAGACCGATTGGCCGATCGATGAGTCATTGGATGAGCTAGAACAATTAGCCGCGACCGCTGGAGTCGTCAGCGTTGATCGTGTGGTTCAGCGCATGGATCATCCGCATCCGGGCACGTTGCTGGGATCGGGCAAAGTCAAAGAGCTGGCCGATCTGGCACATGCACAGGACTGCGATGCGGTGATTTTTGATCTTGAATTGAGACCAAATCAGCACCGCAATCTCGAACGTGAACTTGATCTCCAGGTGCTCGATCGCACTGCGCTGATCTTGATCATCTTTGGGCAGAGAGCACGCACCCGTGAGGGTCGCTTGCAGGTCGAACTGGCTCAGGTCGAATACGATCTGCCACGGTTGACACGGCAGTGGTCTCACTTATCCAGACAGAGCGGTGGCGGCACCAATCAGCGTGGCGAAGGTGAAAAACAGATTGAAGTTGACCGCCGTATGCTGCGTCGTCAGAAGGATCAGTTGGAAGAAG
Organism: Dictyobacter sp. Z7_2; assembly: GCF_057551105.1. Taxonomy (NCBI): domain Bacteria; kingdom Bacillati; phylum Chloroflexota; class Ktedonobacteria; order Ktedonobacterales; family Dictyobacteraceae; genus Dictyobacter; species Dictyobacter sp. Z7_2. Next base: position 3,238,242 of record NZ_BAAJPE010000002.1, on the reverse strand, counting down.
AGTTAGAACTGGTACGTAGCCAGCGCCAACTGCATCGCGAACGACGCAAATATGCCGGCTCACCAGTCGTGGCACTGGTTGGATATACCAACGCGGGCAAATCCACCCTGCTTAACCGTCTGGCTGGATCGGATACCCTGGCCGAAGACAAGCTTTTCGCGACGCTCGATACGACGACGCGACGTGTACGCCTCCCAGGCGGACAGGAGATTCTCTTCTCTGATACCGTGGGATTCGTCCAACGCCTGCCAACCACGCTGGTCGCGGCTTTCCGCGCCACGCTGGAAGAGGTAGCGGAAGCCGATCTGCTGGTGCACGTCGTAGATGCCTCACATCCTAACGTACAGCATCAGATTGAAGCGGTCGAGCATGTCCTGGAAGACATCGGCGCGGGAGGACTCTCGATGGTCCTGGCGCAGAACAAAGCTGATCTGATCGCTGATACGGAAGAGCCCCAGTCAGAGTTGCAAGGAGTTGCAGCGACGCTCCCAGCCGTGAAAGTCTCAGCGGTACAGGGCACCGGGATCGATGAGCTTCTGCACTGTATTAGCGAGGCATTGATCGCCCAATTCGTCACCATGGACGTCTTAATCCCTTATGAGCATGGTGAACTGGTGGCTCAGTTCCATCAATTTGGAACCATCGAGAGCGAAGAGTATGAAGAAGGTGGAACGCATCTGCGTGGACATATTCCCGAGAACCATAGTGGTCCATTCCATGCCTTCCAACTAAAAGCGGACTCCAAGCCAGCTCCTGTCAAAGGACAGGAAAAAGAACAAGTTGTTTTGTAGTATCCTGACCTGCTAGCAGCGAGGATGAGATCATGACAGAGCAAGGCGATACTTTCAATGGGCTGGGGATGGGATTGGGAAACCTTTCCCGCCTCTCCCACGCCAGGACGCGTTCGATTAGCGCGGAAAACATACGCGGCGAAAAGGGTAGAGGAGGAATGGCAACCGAGGGGACGGGCGCGTTTCACGCCCGCGACCTCGGTCAGGGATGGAAAGTGTCGCCATCGCTCAAAATCGCGCCTCATAGCCTCATCACATTGGCCGAGATCCAGGAAGCGGGAGCCATCCAGCACATATGGATGACAACCTATCCTGATCACTGGCGGCAACTGCTCTTACGCGCCTACTGGGATGATGAGGATCAACCATCGATCGAATGTCCTTATGGAGACTTCTTCGCCAATGGCTGGGGCGAACGTTGCAATATCAACTCATCGCCCATCGTTGTCAACCCTGCTGGCGGCATGAACTCTTACTGGGAGATGCCCTTCAGACAGAGCGCACGCATCACCATCGAAAATCTCAGCGACGTCGAAGTCGTCATCTACTACCAGATCACCTACACCCTCACCAGCGTCCCGGCCGATGCCGCCTATTTCCATGCCCACTGGCGACGAAGCAATCCACTGGTCGCCCAAGAGGTCCATACCCTACTCGAAAACGTCACGGGACAAGGTCACTACGTCGGAACCTATCTGGCCTGGCAAGTCAACAACAAAGGCTGGTGGGGCGAAGGCGAGATCAAATTCTATCTCGACGGCGATCAGGAGTATCCAACCATCTGCGGCACCGGCACCGAGGATTATTTCGGCGGCGCATGGAACTTTGAACATCCACAGGGACAATATGGCGTCTACTCGACAGCTTATCTTGGGCTCCCACAAGTCATCAAGCCCGATGGACTCTATAGCAGTCAGCAGCGCTTCGGCATGTATCGCTGGCACGTCATGGACCCGATTCGCTTCGAAGAAAATCTACGTGTCACCATCCAGGCACTCGGCTGGCGCAGTCGCGGACGCTATCTGGCACTCCAGGACGATATCGCCTCCGTCGCCTATTGGTATCAAAGCGAGCCACACAATCCTTACCCACCGGCACCCACCCTCGACGACATGGAGATTATCTAGAACAAAGAGAAGCTCCATCAAGTGAACAGCCACAGGAGCCTTATCCAGCTAATCATCACCGGAAATCACGCTAGAAACAAGAATAACAAGCCAGAAATAAAACATCTCTGGAGGATAATTCTCAATGGCAACAATCACTGATGAGTTTATGCAGCACATGCTAACGCAGACCAGGACCTATAGCATCGTTATTCTAAAGGCTGGACCTAAAATAAATGAGGCCGGCACCGAAAAGATCGTCTGGGAACATGGGCGCAGGAATTTTGAGTTACGTGCCGATGGATTATTACCGATTGTGTGTCCAGTCATGAATGGAAGCGATGTAAGAGGATTTGGCATCCTCAATGTTTCAGTGGAAGAAGCCCACAAGATCATGGATGAAGATCCAGGCGTAAAAGCTGGAGTATTTATTTATGAAATCTATGCGTGCCGAAGTTTCCCGGGCGACAGTTTACCACAATAGTGAATTAAAAAACGTTATGTGATTGATTTCCTCCTTGACTTCCAGTGCACTCGAGCTGTTAGACTGCTCTTAATAATAGAAGTTTTTGAAAAGATTTTACGGTTCAAGTGCCGCAAATCATGATGCACAGATAGCTTATGGAGGTTTAATCACATGACCGATACGACACGTATTGCGCTGGTAACAGGAGCAAACAAGGGGATTGGCAAGGCGATTGCTCGAGGACTGGCTCAAGAGGGGATGATTGTGCTGCTTGGTGCACGCGATCGGGAGCGAGGCGAGAAGGCCGCAGCAGAGCTACAGGCTGCGGGAACAGTCATCTTTCAGGCGCTCAACGTCACCGATAGTGAATCGGTACAGGCAGCGGCGCGAGCAATCGACGAACGTTTTGGCAGGCTCGATGTACTGATAAACAATGCGGGCAGCGCAGGACATGCAGCCATACGTCAAAAGCCGAGCGAGACAACCGCCGCCGAGCTTCGGGAAGTATACGAGACAAATGTCTTTGCCGTCGTGACAGTCATCCACGCAATGCTACCGCTCCTGCGCAAAGCCCGGGCAGGCCGGATCGTCAACATCTCGAGTCTGCGCGGCTCGCTCGGAGATGAGGGGGCTTTCGTTGGTCAACCATCGATGCCGTACTCAACCTCCAAGACAGCTCTCAACGCCATCACGGTCCACTATGCCAGAGAGCTAGCTGACACTCCCATCAAGGTCAACGCCGGAGCCCCGGGCTTCGTCGCTACTGATCTCAATAACTTCGCTGGAGTCCGCACACCCGAACAGGGAGCAGTAGTGGCAATCCAGCTGGCAACCCTCGGGGAGGATGGTCCTTCCGGCGGCTTCTTCCACGATAAGGGTCCCATCGCCTGGTAATTCCCAGGTGCGAATGTAAGTGCATCATGAATCCTTACATTCACACCTGTGCCGATCTCCTATTGACTTCGAGCGCACTCGAACTACTATACTATCTCTATGGAAAAAGAATTCACGATTCAAGAGGTAGCAGCCCGGACTGGTCTGACCGTCTATACTTTGCGCTATTACGAAGATATAGGATTACTTGATTCTGTCAGCAGACATACAAATGGTCATCGCCGTTATACAGCCGAGCATCTAGCATTGATCGACTTCCTTCAATGTTTACGTGGATCAGGTATGTCCATCCAGCAGATGTGTACGTTTGTTAACTTACGGCGTCAGGGAGACACATCTGCGTCTGAACGCCTGCTTCTGCTAGAACAGCATCATCAGCGGGTTCATGCTCGTATCGACGAGTTGGAACACCATCTCGTACGCATCGAGGGAAAAATGCAGGTCTACAAGGATGCTTTGAATACCAAGCAACAAAAGAGATCATAACCATAGGTCGCCACTCAAGCATCCTCTTCATTTCATGTGATACATTTTCAGGAGTACCGGGCTTTTTGTTCTTGCTAATCCCTTTAGTGTTACAAGTTTGTGTCGCTACGTGGGAACGATCCAGTGAGCTACCTTCACCCACAAGTTGCGAGATCATTTTAACAAAAACGAGGTATCCATATGACAAAAAAATTGCCATCATCACCATGGATGGAGAAATCCAGACATGAACCGGCCTCTCCCCTTCTCGTGCACTCAAGTAAAGAGAACGCCTGGGATGGGTTGGAGGTACATGTTTACCGTGAACCAGGGGAGATCGAGCAATTAACCATGCCTCTGGTCCCCACCCTCACATTGGGATTGCTCATGAGTGGAACAATGTATAAGGAACAACGAGAACTCAACGGTCCCTGGAAAGGTCAGTATTTGCGCCAGGGTGATCTCTTTTTGAGACCTGCTGGGAGAGCACCTTATGAGCTACGATGGCATGCAATCTCTTCCCAGCCAGTCCAGACTTTACTTCTCCAGCTGCACACAGATCTTGTTTCTCACACTATTGAGGAACTGGCAGGTGCTACGATGAAGCAAGTAACAGTCACAGAGAACATCGGTTTTCAGGACCCGTTGCTAATGCAGATCTGTCTCACCCTCTGGCACGACCTCAAGCGGCAGGCTCCTGCTGAAAAACTCTATTTGCAATCTATTGCTCAGCTACTCGCCGTTCACCTCCTACGGGATAGCTCTCCAGCAGCGAAAAACGGTCAGACGTTGACGCGCCAACAGATGCGGCACGTAACCGACTTCATCCAAGTACATCTCGATCAAGCTCTCTCTTTAGAGCATCTGGCTCAGCAGGCTAGCTTGAGCCCCTATCACTTTTCCCGCCTTTTTCGCCAGACGACGGGAGAGAGTCCGCACCAATTTGTCTTGGGGCGACGAATTGAGTGTGCCCGACAGTTACTTACTGAGACAGACACGCCGCTAGCTCAAGTGGCACTGCAGAGCGGCTTCGCCAGCCAGAGTCATCTCAGCAGGGTCTTCAAACGACGTCTTGGCCTCACGCCCCGATCCTATCGAAACGTTGCGGAGATCTAAGCAGGTTTTGACACAAATACGCAAGAATGTGAAAGATATGCTTGTCTCTTTCCCTATATCATACCCTTATGCTACTGTGCCAAGGAAATGGAAAGAGAGAATTGAAAAGATGCAGAACGCTATCCCTTCTATTGCTCCTAATGATATCGATAAATATGTGAAGCATGAGTATGCTGATAGTAATGGCGTGAAGATCCATTATGCAAGCATTGGTGAGGGACCATTGGTTGTTATGGTCCACGGTTTTCCCGATTTCTGGTATACCTGGCGTCATCAGATGGTGGCGTTGGCTCCGCATTTCCAGGTAGCTGCACTTGATTTGCGTGGCTATAATCTAAGCGATAAGCCAACCGCAGGTGAGCAGTATTCAATGCGCTATCTGATCGGTGACGTTCAGTCGGTAATTCACCACACGGGACACGATAAGGCTATTCTTGTCGGTCACGATTGGGGTGGCGCAATCTCCTGGCAGTTTGCTACAAACTTGCCTGCTCTTACGGAACGATTGATTATTCTTAATATGCCCCACCAGAAGGGGAGAACACATACATTAGCCAATAATGCACAGCAGCGTGCAAATAGTGCTTATGCTCGCCAATTTCAGGAAGAGGGAGCGCACAAGCAGCTATCAGCAGAGATGCTTACTGATGAGTGGTTGAAGGTAAAGGACCCTGTTGCGCGAGCGCATTATATCGAGGCTTTGCGACGATCGAGCTTTGAGGGGATGTTACACTATTACAAGCAGAATTATCCTCGCCCACCGTACGAGGAGGCGCCAGATCCGGTAACAAAAGTCCAGGCTTCAGTTCTCCAGATTCATGGCCTGGATGATAAAGCTTTGCTGGCAGATGGTTTGAACAATACATGGAAGTGGCTTGAAAACGATTGGACTTTGCTGACTATCCCCGGAGCTGGCCATGCTGTTCAACGGGATGCAGCCGATTTGGTGACGCGCACTATACTGAGCTGGCTTCATCGCTAACTCACCAGTAAAATGTACGCACATTTGCTAACGCAAACCACAAATAAGAGATGTTGTTTCGTCTATAGAACGCATCGGCAGGTATCCAAGGGAAATGTTTTTCCTTCTTTTAGCAAATGTGCGCACGTTCCTTCAGTGAATATCTCATAATTTTTTTCTTCTAAGTACTAGCGGCTCTGGGAGCGACGCTGACGGTTGATCTCATACAATAAGATCGAGGTGGCACAGGCCACGTTGAGCGATGAGGCTGAGCCTTCAATAGGGATACTCACGACGGTATCGCACAATTCGCGATATGCGGCACTCATCCCCCACGTCTCGTTCCCGATGACCAGCAAAGTTGGCTGCGTAAAATCATACTCAGTCAGTTCGCAATCGCCATCCTCATCGCTGCCGACGATATGTACGCCACCCACTTGCTGTCGGAGCAGATCAATCCAGGGGAGCAACTCCTTCTGGGAGGGCAGTCGGACCTGCGGAACGGCAAAAAATGAGCCGGTGGTGGCGCTGATCGTCTCTGGATCATAGAGGTCAACGCTGTGACCAGTAATCACAATGCCATCGACCCGCAAAGCGTCGCATGAGCGGATAATCGTTCCCAGATTGCCCGGGCTGGCTGGACGATCGAACACGACGACCAGCAGATCCTCTTTCACAGGGATACGGCTTAGATCATCATCAGGCATCGTCACCAGCGCGACTAACTCGGATGGCTCGGCCTTACTACTGAGTTTCGTGTGCAGATGCCAGGGCATCTCGTAATGGACCTCGGCACTCGATGTCCGTAAAATGTTCTCCGCCCAATCCGAGAGCGGCTTATCGCGTGAATATAAGAAGGCACGGATATGCCAGTTGTAGCGTAACGCTTGATTGATGGGACGGACGCCTTCAACAAAAAATTCTCGCTGCCGTAGTCGCTTCTCGCGCTTACGACGCAATGTTTCCGCATATTGAAAATCGTTGTTTTCCGAATATATTTTCACAACACGTGGTACAGTAGTCTTCTTCATAGAAATTTTTGACCTCTGCTATCTACGTGGATTTCAACGCCTTTTCAGGCACTAAAAGCCTGCTCAACCAGCTCGCCAACTAGTGCGACACCAACCAATAGCTGCCATTGGCACGCTGAAGCAACTGTTCACCGATCATCTCACGGCGTATCGAGGAAGCATCTTCGTGGTGCCGCTGAACGATCTCGTTGACCTGCTTTTCTGTATAGGACACACCTGGCTCAAATTGTGTCGCGAACCATTTCAGCACCACAGATGCTATTTGAGATTGATGGGCAGGCCTGTTTTGGCGGATTCGACGGCAGCAAACATCAAAGCCAGAGTTTTGAGGTTATCTTGTCCAGACGTTTCAGGCACCGTGTTGGTGGCGACGGCCTGCACAAAGGCGGCGAGGCTTCCTGAACGATCGAGCGGGCCAATGTCGGATAATGCAATCTTTTTAGGAGTTTTTCGATTTTGAAGGCGGAGCTTGACCACGTCATCATCGGCATTTGCCAGATCACCACGGCTGGTCCAGACAATTTCTCCCTGCTCGCCTTCCATGTGCCATTCGCCGCCCCAGGCAGTTTTAGGTGCGGTACTAACCCAGCTTCCACGATAATTTACGATTGCTCCGCCATCGAAAGTAATCGTCATCGTGCCCTCCGCCGGCTCATCATACTTGCTCCAGGGAGAATTCCAGGTCTTACAAAACACCTGTACCGGCTCCTGTCCCGTCACCAGGCGCATCAGGTCAAAATGATGGATCGTCATGTCGACCAGCAGAGGCTCCCAGATATGATAATGTCGGTGCTCCTCCACTGGCAAAGAATTATCGTAGCGCCGAAAATCGATGTTGATCGTGCCCAGCCGTCCGATGGCCTGCTGCTTGACCAGATCTGCAACCGCTCGCGCCGCCGGAAAGAAGCGGTAATTTTGACTGATCATCAGGATACGCTTGTGCTTGGCAGCCAGATCGATCAATTCATGAGCCTCCGCCACCGTGGGCGCAAAAGGCTTCTCCATCAGTACATGCTTATCTGCGAGCAGAGCCGTACGGGCACTGGGAATATGTCCGGGCAGACTGGCAGTTATCAGCACAGCCTCCGCCTCCACTGTAGCCAGAGCTTCATCGAAAGAAGTAAAACAGCGCTCGGCTGGTAGCGATAAATGCTCGCGAGCGGCTTCCAGAGATAGCGGATCTATTTCAACCCACGCGACCGTTTCAATATCTTTATTTTTTGCGACCACGTTTCGAGACCAACTCTGGCCCCAGTTACCAAGTCCAACCTGAATAATCCGTAGTGTCATAATAGCTTCTCTCTAGAATAGTGAATAGATAAAGTTTCATTACTATGCCTAAAGATTATTATGTCACTCCTAGTCAAGGGATTGTACAGACTAAAAGTAGCGGCGCGGCTCCGCCGTGCTGTCTGTGGCTCGTATGATTCGGCTTGGGGGCGTCTCTCAATGCAACGCCATAAACAAAGTGGTCGTACGAGTTACAGACAGCACGGCGGAGCCGCGCCGCTACGTCGGCTGGCCTGTCACCCGACAGCTTCACGGATCTATGTGGAAACACATTTTCTCTGCAACAGAGGCGTGATGACTTTTTGGCAGAGCACTACGAGAGTAACAAGGCTTCGTAGAGGCGCCATTCTGGATCTAAATCAATGACGCTATGAAGCTTCTCGCCGGAGGGTCCTGAACGCAGGATCAGGCGCGTCTTTTTGCCATCGACGAGCACCCAGAGATCGTTACGAGGATCATAGGAACAATCCTGAAGCCAATTCGTCTGAGCATCGACTTCGGCCTTAATCTCACTTTTCAGATCTTTGATCTGGACCAGCAGGCCGCGTCCATGAGCAGTGTCGGCAATCGTGACGTATTCTTCGTTCAGGATACGTACCGAATGAGGATGATCCAGACCATCCAGCACAATCTGCCAGTTTCCGGTGGCGCGATCGATAGCGATCACCGTTCCTTGATGAAAGAGCGTCGCCAGAATTGTGCCATTCGGTAGTTCGGAGACTGAATTGACGTGCGTGGTCTGTGTCAGAGTGCCAAATTTTACGCCTCGATAGTCTTCCTCTTTGTTGATATAGCGCGGCTCGCCGGTCGGCGTCAGCTCAAAACCATGCTCGGTAGCCCACCATTCCCAGATAACTTCTCCGCTCTCCGAAAATTCTATGATCACATCCAGTCCTGTGCTAGCCACCAGATATCCTCGACGGCTACGCGAGAGCGAATGCAAGAGGTTGAAAGATGGCAGGCTAATTGTTTCCTGGCGAATCGATGAAAGATCACGTGCAACGTGGTGAATGGCAAAATTGGTGGCAACCAATATATGATCATCGGTCAGAACCATACCAGCGGGCATAGAGAGGGCAAGGCTGGATTGCACTTCGCCTTGCTCGTTCAGGATACAGAGCTGACCACCTTGATCTTCCTTTGGCTTTTCCATGCTGCCCAGGGCCGTCACCGGACACTCAAGCTGCTCCTGCTGGGACTGCTTGGTTTCAGCCCAATGGTTCTTCAACATAGAATGTCGGGTAGAGATGCAACTCAGGAGGAAATTCATGTGTTTAATCCTTACATATTTCAGTGAAAACCAGTGTCCAATGACCGCAAAAAGGTTGACAGAGCAGACCAGTGGTCTTATAGTTAGAGTGACCATATAGTTTGTTGATCTACTATATCAACAAAACGACATAAAGTGCAAGAGACAAAAGGACCATAATTACCAGTACAAAGCGACTATAATGGCGAGGGAAACTTTTTTAACAACTCGGACGTTCGTAGTTGCACCATTATCAATCCTGTGATAGTCGCAGATCTCAAAGGAGATACCATGAGCACACCCGACCAGGATAAGAATATACCAGAAACCACCATTTTACAACTAGGCCCTGGTGAAGGTAGCAAGGTCGAGCACATCAAGATTAGCAGTGATTATCTGCGTGGACAGATTGTAGAAGAGCTGAGTCAGGATACAGCACGTTTCTCCGAGGATCAGGTGCAACTCATAAAATTTCACGGCATGTATCAGCAGGAAGATCGTGACGCTCGCCAGGCTCGCCGGGCTGCTGGCAGCGAAAAAGCCTATCAGTTCATGATCCGCTCACGTATCCCTGGTGGATCGCTGACCGCCGAGCAGTATCTCGTACAGGATGGCTTATCCGAGCAATACGGTAACCATACGATGCGTATCACGACGCGCCAGAGCTTCCAGCTGCATGGCATCCTCAAGGGTGATATTCATAGCACTATCCACGAGATCAACGCCTCGCTTCTCTCAACCCTCTCCGCCTGTGGAGATGTCAACCGCAACGTCATGGCTTGTCCTGCTCCCATCACCAATCGGGCACAGGCACATCTTCAGGAGATTGCCTATAAGCTCGCCATGCATCTGGCCCCCAAGAGCAAAGCCTATCATGAGATCTGGATCGATGGCGAGAAGGTTCATTCTAGCGAAGAACCCGAAGAGGATAAGGATTTCGAGCCGATCTATGGACCGACCTATCTTCCACGCAAGTTCAAGATTGGGGTTGCCTATCCCGGCGATAACTGCATCGACGTTTTCACACAGGACATCGGCTTGATCGCTCGTGTCGAAGATGATGCACTGATCGGCTTTACAGTGATTATTGGCGGAGGTATGGGCGCGACACACGGCAAAAAAGAGACCCATCCAGTTGTAGCGGTCCCTTTCGCCAACATTACGATCGATCAGGTCATCCCGGTCGCCGAGACGATTGTGAGCGTGCAGCGAGACTATGGTGATCGCACCAATCGCCGTCATGCACGCATGAAATATCTGGTCGAGGAGCGCGGGATCGCATGGTTCCGTCATCAAGTTGAAGAGCGTCTGGGCTACACGCTCAGCGATCCCGACGAGGTACACTTTCACGGTATCGATGATCATCTGGGATGGCATCAGCAGGCCGATGGACGCTGGTTCCTGGGATTGCATGTCGAGAATGGCCGCCTGAAAGATACTGAAGCCGTGCGCCTGAAAAGTGGTCTACGCGCCGTCATTGAGCAATTCTCGCCGAATATCCGCCTGACGGCTCAGCAGAATATCCTCCTGCTGGACATTGACGAAGGACAACGTGCCGCCTTCGAAGCCAGTCTCCAGGGATACGGCATCTCCACTGATCCCAACGCAGCGGGAGCGTATCGCTTCGCCATGGCTTGTCCAGCCCTGCCGACCTGCGGCCTGGCGGTCGCAGAAGCCGAACGCGCCTTGCCTGATCTGGTCAAAATCCTCGAAGCTAACCTTCACGCTCTGGGATTGGGAGAGGAGAAAATAGGAATACGTATGACTGGCTGTCCCAATGGTTGTGCCCGTCCTTATGTCGGCGACATCGGCTTTGTCGGTCGCTCCAAAGATCTCTATAACATCCACCTTGGAGGAGACCAGGGCTACACCCGACTCAATACGCTCTATGCGCAGAGCATCAACATCAATGAGATACCAGCCAAGTTACAGTCACTCTTTATCTTCTGGCGCGATGCACGCGAGCCCAATGAGGCATTCGGGGATTTCTGCCATCGTATCGGCATCGATCAACTACAAGAAAGAGTGACGGCACACGTCAGTGTAGGATAAAGGAGATTATGCCGAGCTACTATCCCATCATGTTGGACGTCCGCAACAAGCCCGCGCTTGTTATTGGAGGCAACACGGTCGCAGCCGAAAAAGCTGCGGCCCTCCATGCCGCCGGAGCACGCGTCACGATCTTGAGCCCCGATTTCTGTGAGGAGATACAGGAGATGGCACAAAGTCAGGACATCACTTTGCGCTATAAAGCCTACGAAGCCAGCGATCTAGCAGGAGCGTTTATTGTGGTAGCTGCGGCAACGTATGAGCCAGAATTAGCTGAAGCCATCTGGAATGATGGTCAGCAGAATGGGCAGCTCGTCAATATCGTCGACGTTCCAGCACGATGTAACTTCATCATCCCATCTATTTTACGGCGAGGGTCATTAACCATCGCTGTATCCACCGAAGGGACCAGTCCCAGCCTTGCCAAGCGCATCCGCCAGCAGCTTGAGGATATTTTTCCCTCGGCTTATGAAGGCTATATGCGTTTGGCCACGATTGCACGTAAATATATGCGTGCAGCGGGACTTTCCTATAATCAACGAGATCTATTCTTTGGCGACTTTTTTGCTTCGGATATCCTGACAATGCTGACAGAACATGATGATGTAGAAGCTCTGGCCAGCACAGTTCGCCTGTTGCGTCGCTATGATGTCGATATCTCGGTCTCAACCATCATTCATGATATGAATGATGCAGAAAAGGAGACATCATGACCGTTTTCGGCACACCAAACGATCATGCCTCTGAATTAAATACCCCGCTCTCAGAGCCAGATACTTCTGAAAGAGATCTAACCACGCAACAAGTAGGCAAAGTCTATCTCATCGGTGCCGGACCAGGTGATCCAGAGCTCATCACAGTCAAAGGACTACGCTGCCTGCGCCTCGCCGACGTGATCCTCTACGATCGACTGATCAGCCAGGAGCTACTGCAAGAGGCACGCCCAGGCGCCACATTAGTCTATGTTGGTAAAGATCCAGGCCACCATATTATGCCTCAGGAACAGATCAACGCCTCACTCACCCACTACGCACGTCAGGGCCATACGGTTGTACGCCTCAAAGGTGGAGATCCATTTGTCTTTGGACGCGGCGGCGAAGAAGCACTTGCACTGGCAGAGGCCAACATCCCTTTCGAGATCATACCCGGCATCACCTCAGCGATTGCCGTTCCAGCCTACGCTGGCATCCCGGTCACGCATCGCGACTACACAACCTCATTTACCGTCGTCACGGGGCACGAAGGGAGCTCAGCCTCACCTACAGTCAACTGGGAAGCATTGGCCGCGTTGGGAGGCACGCTGATCGTCCTGATGGGAGTCACAGCACTCCCCAAATTTACTCGCCGCCTGATCGCCGCAGGATTAGATCCAGCCACGCCAGCCGCTATCATCCAGAATGGCACCACCGCCGAACAGCGTATGGTTAAAGGCAACGTCGCAACTATCGCCGAGCAAGCCATACAAGCCGGTCTATCGGCACCCGCCCTGACAATTATCGGCGCAGTCGTCAACGTAGGAGAAGCTCTGACCTGGTATCAAAAAAACCTCCCGTAGCATAGATTAGCGGAGCAGCACAGGATATTGAGTTGCGGTGCTGGTGACGATGATGGTGACAATAAAAATGGCGTTGATAAATGCTCCGGTGTAGATTCTTCCGGTTCGATAGAAGAAGTAGGTCGAGACGGCCGCTACGATGATATAGACGGGCACAAATTGGAAGGCGACAATCGAGAGCAATGGTTGATCCGCTGAAAAAAGTGTGCCGCCCGCCAGAAGCGGGATATATTCTACCAACAGAAAGAGTACAAATCCCCCCGCCAGTATGATGATGTTTTTTCCCATCTCGCTCACCAATGAATAGCGTGCCGAGCGGAGTTGTCCATGCAGCACGACGCTCAAGATGAGATAGTAGAAGGCAAATGGGATCAGGTAGGCAAGGATGATCGGCACGTGATATGGGGTAATCATTTTGATGTTGAAGACCCAGATACGCGCATCGGTCTGAAATGCCCAGTTGAGGAAGGTTACTGCGATATACGGAGCGGCAAGCGTTGCCAATGCCAGCAGGAGAGCTTTTCCAATCTTACGCCATTCGAAATGATTTGACTCGTCGGTGATACCATAATTTGCCAGTCGAGCACCCGGCTCCTTGCGATTAAACACAAAGTGCCACAGGGTCAGCAGGACAAGTGCAATGATACCTCCAAGGAAGGCCCAGACCATAATCCCGGTCGTGATAGTCTGGGGGAAGAGGGCACTGGCCGGCAGGAGAGTGTTACCAAAATTCTGGAAGGTGAAGAAGGTCAACACACCAACCAGAACGAGAATGACTGCGCCGATCCACCAGCCAATCCCAGTGGCAGCTTTAGAAGTTGGAAGCGCTTGCTTGAGCTCTGAGAAAAAGCCTGTACCCAGCAGGATAAAGCCAACCGGGAAGATACAAAGAACAACTCCCAATAAGGCCAGAAACGTTCCAATCTCGTCCCAGAGCCAGATCTGATCGGAGGTCGGAAGCGGACTAACACCGGTCAACGTCTGTTGCATCCAGGAGACCGCATTGCCAACTCCTGCGTTGGTGAAAGTTATGCCTGGATGGGTGGTGTTGACAAGTTGCAACTGACGAGCCGTCCCTTCATCAATGGAGCCGTAGGTATGCCCAACTTGAATAGTGTCAGAGATGCCGAAGAGTGCCTGCATGCGCGCTGAGTGTATAAATTGACTCCCTGTCGTTTCGACCCACATTAAAACTGAAAACTCGGAGTCCTGGGCCTCATCAACCATGACATTTTTAGGGAAAGTAGCCGTGCCTGGAATTGGCTCGACGCCCGGCGTGCTCGTGGAGGAGCTGACCAGCACCAGCGAGCGATAGGCATCTGGATGAGCTGCAGCGGCTAGCACGGAGGCCCAGCCTCCCATCGAGTGTCCGATCAGACCAATATCGCCCTTCTTCACAATAGCAAGCGAATTGAGATACGCCAGCGCATCCGGACCACCAAAGCTGTTTCCGAAGGCCGGTGGATCAGAATAGCCATGACCTGTCTGATCGACAGCGAGAACCACACAGCCTCGTCGAGACATTTCAATCGCAAAGCCATCCATGGTATCTCTCGAATTGATATATCCGTGAATCGCCACAACACCACAGGCAGGTGTCTTCGTGGTGGCAGTGTTGGGGATGTAGAGCAGACCGCTCATTATGGTGCCGTTCGTACCCGCAAAGGTCACATCTCGAACAGCAACATCGCCGCCATCGGTCTGCGCAATGTTAGCAATCAGCCCTCCACCGACAATCAAAATAAGTGCAATAAACAGCGCGATAAAGGGAGAACGCCAGTTGATAGAAAATGCAGAATGACGCGACTTCGATGTCGTATCCGACGTCAAAGGCACAGGCTGATCAGCCGCCATAATAGGTCTCTTTCTCAATGGTTAAATAAGGAAAAAAGGTATTGACACAGAGCTATACTAGATCAACTAGACACAGAGCTATACTAGATCAACTATTGGCAAATATACAATATCTTCAATTGAATAGTCAATGAAGGAGTACGCTACTGGATGCGGCGTTCCCATGACCAGTGTCCAGCGAAGCGAGGGACACCGTAGCGTCGAACGCTTGCGTGCGATGTCCCAGAAGCTCGTACGATCAGGCCCGCCAGCGTGGTGCACCGAGAACCAGCTCTCTCGTACGTCGAGTGGGACATCGCACGCAAGCGTTCGACGCTACATGCATTTTGATCCATTGACGGTAAATGAGGTCGGTGAGACGTTGCTGCCACTGTAGGAGCCGTTAAAGCCAAATGAAATGCTCGCTCCAGATGACAATGCTCCATTGTAGCTGAGATTTGTGACAGTTACTTTGCTACTCTGCTGGGTAAATGTTCCACCCCATCCCTGACTAACCAGTTGATTTCCAGGGAAGGTAAAGACCAGTGTCCAGCCAGTCATAGCAGTGGTACCGCTATTGGTCAGCGTAATATTGGCAGTAAAACCTGTTGTCCACTGGTTTTGAATCGTGTAAGCGATCTTACAAGCGGCTCCAGGAGTCGGGGTAGCTGTGGATGTTGGTACTACAGTTGGAGTTACTCCTGGTGTTGGCGTGGCCGTTGGCACAACGGTCGGAGTCGTTCCCGGTGTGGGAGTCGTTCCTGGCGTCGGTGTAGATGTCGGAGTAGTGGTCGGTACAGGTGTGGGAGTGGCTGTGCTCGCGCCAGGTGTACTACCCCAGACAAGCGTAGTACCATCATAGACAGGAATATTGGTCATCTTGACAGGAGTTGCGCCGTTCGCAGCGATCCCCTGATATGACCAGTCGTTCGTGGGGTCCCAGGCTCCCGAGCTGGCAATGCGAAATTGTACTTCCTTGTGATAGGCGCTCTGTCCACCAGGATAGATCGGTGTACCAGCACAGCTAACAGTAACGTAATAGATACTGCCCGAGTATTGGGTCGGTCCAGTCAGATGGTTTCCACACTCAGAATAATTCATCGTCAAGGTGAGCATTGCAGGCGTCACGCCAGCCTCTAGCGTGAAGTAGTAGCGTATGGAGAGATTGCTGGTGACACGAGCGGGCCAGCCAGTCTTGTTAATGAATTGTGCTTTGACCTCGGTAAAGTTGGTACCCGAGGCATTGATACCACCTTCTGCATAGATCTCATCATCATCCTTGGCTTTATCGGGCAGCGAGCTGGCTGGACTCCCTCCGTACTCGTTATACAAACGTGCCAGCACGCCAGTCAAGGCAGCATTGTAATCGTCGGCGGGCTCGTTCGAGGTGTAGTTTTGACGACTATCAGTGAACGAATCATCAGCCGTTGAGGGTCCTCCGACGACCGCACCGTAAATAATATGGCGATTGTACGTCGGATTCGAGAGATCATTGGTCCAGGAATCGTGGGCTTCGCGACTGTGCGGCGTCTGTGGATAGCAGGTGCCGAATCCTACCATATAACTACAATTGCGCGGATTCGCGCCCAGAATATAGTTGGTCTGCTTTACCGCAAAATCGTGATAACGCGAGTATAAAGTGTTAGATGAGCCCAGATAATCAGCGTAGCTTAACGCCAAAAATGAGGTATTGGCAGCATAGCGTAGCGATCCCCATTGATCCAGCCAGGCTTCGCCACCCGGCGAATAGGTCACTTTGGAGCCGTTCACCCCTACCGTCCACCAATCCAGGAAGCGCTGCGCATCATCTTTGTACTGCTGCTGACCCGTGATCTCGGCAAGCAAGACATAACAACCATAAGAGACATCATCCCAACTCATCGTCCACTCATAGGAATGGGTTGTCGTCTGGCTCTGGTTACTGAGGTTAGCATAGTAGGTTTCGGCTTTGGTAAGATAAGATGTATCCTGAGTCGCCTGATAGAGCCAGGCTGCGCCCCAGACCAGTTCATCGTTATAACCACTATATGAAGTATAATAACCGCTGGCCGCCGTAATACAGGCATCATACTTGCCACGATAGGTATCAGCGAACGAGTAAAGTTGTTTGGCATTGGTCAGCAGAGTTGCGGCATACGTCGGGTCGGTCGCCTGAAAAACGATCGAGGAGGCCGCCATCGCCGCCGCCGTCTCGCCAGCCAGATCTGAGCCGGGACAACTGGCATCGATCTTATAGGATGGTCGCGTCAAAACCTGACCCATCACCTCGGCAGGTCCCCAAAAAGCGTGATCTGAACTCCCATCGCCAACCTGTCCATAGAGCACATTGGGCGACGGATGCGCCTTAATAAAGTAATCATTGACATACTTTAAATTATTGAGCATGTACGTCAATTGGCCATCATTGGCATAGGCCTGCCGATTGGCGATGACTCCCCAGGCCAGCATAGTCGCAGAGTAGGCCATGGGCAAACCGAATTTGACGTGGTCACCAGCATCATACCAGCCACCCGTTAAGTCCAATCCCACATCCGAGCCATCGGTCGTCGCGGAGTCGCCAATCCAGGGGACACGGTTCCAGGACGGTTTCGGTCCCGAGGATTGCTCTTCGTAAAAATAGATGGATTTCTGCAAGGCTTCGCCGTAATTAAAGGCTCCCGTACCAGCATTCGCGGCTTTGGGCATGACAGAGCTGGCAATACCTGGTACGGCATACGCCGATAAGCTACAAACCACAAGCAACGCTGCCGTTATGATGGCAATCCAACGTCCTGGCTTGCGCAGAGTGTGTTTCGATAATGACCACATGGTCTCTTTCCTTCCTTGAAAGGCGACGAAAGGCAACCGCGAAAGGTAGCGGCATCTCCTCTTCCCATGCAGCCAGACATATCAAACTAAGGGTAAAAAGAGAGCAGTCTCACTTTCATTGGCCCCTCATTGCGACCAACTTGCATTCCATTCTATCCTTGAATCACAGGCTAAAGATCGCCTTTACCACAAGGATATCTCACCACTAGTGCAATTATGTCCAGAGAGCAATAGCGTGTCAATGTAAAATCGCGTACCTGAGTGGATTATCTATCAGACTGAAGAAAAACTGAATACTTTCTTCAGTCTGATAGATAATCCACTCAAGTAAACTTGCCGACCTTGGAAGAAAACAAATTGAGGGAATAAAAGCGCTGCACTTTTTTGATGGCTTCCGGAACCTATTTCTCGTTGCAAGTAACAACGATCTGGTTCTAGAGACCAATTTTGCCCGATCGCACCATTTATGCTTCGGGCGTGAGGATAATAACAGGGATTTCTCGTGGCGTACGTTGCTGATAGTCGACGAATTGGGTATATTTTTCGGAGATGATAGCCCATAGGCGCTTACGTTCCACTACATCAGCCTGACTGGCAATCACAGGAATGACGCGTGATCGAATCTGGATTTTTGCATGCGGATTGCTTTGCAGATTGAGCCACCAGGTAGGATGTTTTGCCGCTCCCCCATTGGAGGCGATGATAATGAATCGTCCTTCATCGGCAAAGAAAAAGAGCGGCGTCGAGCGCTCTACACCGCTCTTGCGGCCCGTTGTGGTGAGGATAAGGGTGGATTTTCCAGCGCCAACTTTCCCTCCCGTCAGGCGGTAGAGAGAGGTGTGACCTTGCGTAAAGAAATGCTGCAATCTTTGCCCGATTCTTCCAGTTTGACGCGGCGATTTTGGTTGAGATTCTGTGGCCATAAAAAAGCTCCTTCGGTATGCATAAACAAGAGTGTTACTTATTGACACGATCATCAGTACTGAACGCGATGTCTAGCGATTTTGATAGCTGTATCATAGCAGAAACAAAAGGGAACAATCAAGCTATAACGGCCTGATATGATTTACCGAACAAAATATGGCAAACTGTCTACTAAAAGACAATGTAACAATTATGGAACAGCTCACACATACCTCACAGACATCCATCTGTAGCAGATTAGAACACTTCGCTTATACACATGGCAAGTCACAAGGTTTATAATAAACCATATTCTCTTTACCAGGGGAGTAAACTATACTCAACAGTAGACGCTATCCTCAAAATATGTCAAGATAGAATAAACCAAATGTGAAGCAAAAGAAAGGTGCATTATGGCTCAGACAATTAAAAATCCAAATTCAGCGGCTCACCTTGCCAAGATCCGTAAGCAAACGAAAAGGAACACCAGGCAAATAGCCAAAGCAACAAACAAGATTCAGGAGATTCAGGAGCAGTTACAAGAAGCACAAGCCAGGCATGACAAGGCACAAGCCAAACTAGAAAAATATCAGACACGCCTGCAAGAGCTGCAAACACAAACGTCTGAAGCGGCAGAAGTCGCTCAGGATACTCCTCCTCAATCTGAGGAGAAAGAGGCTCCAGCCAGGAAAAAGAGTAAAAAAAGCACAGCTGACACAACAGAAGAAGCCTCTTCTTAAACAATATGCTGTAACGCCTGATACAAGGATATTCGACGTTACAGCTCCTCGTAAATGCAGAAAGAAGCATCAGTTCTTCTTCAGGATAAATTATCGAGATGGAAGACGGCACTACATCAGGCATACGATAGCGACCTTCTTTGCGTAAACTCGCTAGAAGCGTACAGGTAACAAATATTTAAGGGGAGGTAGAATCTGCTGGATAACGGCAAGATGATCATAATATCCGCGCTGCTTGACAATTAAGCCATCCTGGAGCACAAAAACGCTGACTCCATCGACTGCGAAGGATCTCGATAACCAGGCTAGCCAGGGTCGCCCTCCCGGAACAGGACTCTTTGAACGCGTGGTCCAGGTCACGACGCCGCGGGTCTCGGTCTGGCAGACATATTCACGTGGCATATAACTAATCGATGGCATCGTCTGAAAGCGTTTTGTGAACCACTCCTCGATAGCCTGCCTGCCATGGCGAGGATGCTTCATACCAGCATCATCGAGCTCGGCATCATCATGATAGAGCGAGACAATCATTGCCACATCATGAGCGTTAAAGGCCGCAATCCACCGGTTCACGGGCGATTCTAAAGACATATCAATTTCCCCCTCTTGCAATTTTATCATACAATACGTTCTCAATACCTGAGACATCTCATAGCGACCAGCGAACAGGTGTTTGTCCAGACACCTGCCTTGTCTGTAACCTGACACGACAAATCAACGTGTCAGTACAAAGCGCTGGCTTCTTTCCTGACTGGCGCTTCGGAGCACATGCTGCTTTTGTCTCTTCTATCAGGATTTTCTATGCTAAAGGAGATAATTATGGCGGGTGATAAAGCGAAGGTCAAAAAAGTAGTTGCGGAGCCGATCTCTCGCGAGCAGGCGAAAGAGGAGAAGCAAGAACTCAAGCAAGCCGCAGCAAAGGTGGCAAAGGTAAAGAAACCAAGCGGAAGTTCCGATGAGCTTGATGGTATCGAAAAAATCACGCCAGAACAAGCGCGTCAGGAAATGCAGGACGCCATCAAAAAGCTAAAAAAAGACAAAAAGTAATCGATCCAAGCACGAAATAAAGCATACAATACGCCTGAGTGATACACTTTATGCAGACACTCAGGCGTATTTTTTGATCTTATGACTGAGATCTACTTGTTCATATACTAATAGAGAGAGTATATCGTAGCATCGTACGCTATTTTGCATGGGGAGGCTAGCATTGACCACTCACATAGAACGTTGGATCGATGATGCAGTATTTCACGCAGATGTTCAGTATATAGAATCACTCTGGCAACAGCGATCGTTGGGGACGATCGAGCTACCAATCATCGATATTGGGCAAGGTGAGCCTCTCGTCTTTGTGCCCATTCTTGAGCATCTTGAATTCGTCTATGCACGCCAGATCCGCGATTTAAGTCGCTCGCGGCGTGTGATCCTGTATCGGCGACAGGAGATGCGCAGAACTCCATGGGGTCCCAATGATCGCGCTCAGGAACTGAGCCAGGTGCTGGATGGGCTCGGCCTGGAGTCCGTCGATTTTATCGCGCATGGCGATGCTGCGATGGTCCTATTCGACTTTGCATTACGCTATCCACAGCGTTGCAAATCCCTGACCATTATCGCGCAGGGGGCTGACTATCGTATCCAACCACATCCACTTATCTGGCTCCTACACGAACTGCTCTACCGACTCCCATTCGAATATGTCCTTCCTGCCTCGCTCCTGCGCACAAACGTGATCAACTATATTCTGGCGCATGCACTGGATAATCACACCATACCCTCTCTGCCGCGTCACTTGATCGAAGAACAATTCTGCAAGATTAAGCAATGGACCTTTGTCTATAAATGCTCCATTCTACCGATCATCCATAATTTCGACATCAGTAAGCGCCTCAAGGAGCTCACGATGCCCATCCTTTTGATTAATCGTACCGATGATGCTCTCTCGCCGGAAGCAAAAACGCGTTGGTTGGCAAAAAATTTACCTTATTGTGCTGGCTATCACGTCGTTTCTGGTAGGGAACGATTTTTCATGTACTCACGCGCTGAAACAGTCACCCCTTTAATTGAAGCCTTTCTTGTCGCCAAGAACACAGGAAGAGATTCGATGACACAGTTCCAACCGTAAACAAAAGGGAGATGCCAATGGCTGCAATCCACGTTCAAGCATGGCGCCGTGTGGTGATTACTGGCCTGGGAGTAGTAGCTCCTAATGGCATTGGGAAAGAATCTTTCTGGCAAGCGTGCCTGGCAGGTCACTCTGGACTACAACGGATTACCCGTTTCGATGCCAGTCCCCTGCCAGCTCAGGTAGCTGGTGAGATTTCCAATTTTGATCCGCTCACCGCAGGGCTCACGACAGAAGAAGTCACACACATGGATCGGGCCGCACAATTCGCGCTAGCGGCAGCCAATCAAGCCCTGGATGACGCTCAACTCCTGAATAGCTTCGATGAGAGCGATCGCGAACTGACCGGTGTAATGATAGGTCTGGCCCTGGCCTGCCTGGAGGAAGGCGAACGACATTGGGCCATGATGACCGATCAGGGAACGCATCCGCCACAATTCTCGGCGCAAGAACAACTTCCCACCACACTCTTGATGTCTCATACGGCAGCCAGCGCGATCGCGGCCCATCACCAACTCCATGGACCCAGCCTGGTTGTCGCCACTGGCTGCTCGGCTGGTGCAGATGCCATCGGCCAGGCATTTTGGGCGATCCAGGAGGAGCGGGCCGATCTGATGCTGGCCGGTGGCACCGATGCCGCTATCAGTTATGGGGTCATGGATGCTTTTTGCGTGATCGGAGCGCTCAGCACACGCTATAACGATGAGCCAGCACGCGCCTCGCGCCCCTATGATCAGGCACGTGACGGCTTCGTGATGTCAGAAGGCGCTGGCGTACTGGTACTGGAAGAGCGCGAACATGCCCTCGCCAGAGGAGCCCATATCTATGCAGAAATCCTCGTCTTCGCCTCCAACAGCAACGCCTATCACATGACATCACTGCCGCCCGATGGCCTCCCATTACAACATCTGCTGACACAGACGCTTAATGAGGCAGAGATATCGCTACAACAGATCGATTATATCAATTCACATGGCAGCTCAACGCGTCCCAACGAGAGCGCTGAGACCGCAGCCTATAAGGCGGTCTTCGGTGAGCAAGCGTACAGGATTCCGATCAGCGCCACGAAATCATTAATCGGACATAGCCAGGGAGCAGCCAGCGCGATCGAAGCTGTGGTGACCGCTCTGGTCCTTGATAAGCAGCAGATTCCGCCCACGATTAATCAGGATCAAAACGATCCGCTTTGCGACCTGGATTATGTAGCAAATAGCGCTCGCTCTGCCACAGTCAATATCGCCTTAACCCATTCCAGCGGCTTTGGGGGCGTGAACAGTGCTCTACTCCTCGCGCGAGCAGATTGGAAGAAGGAGGATGAATAAGATGCCATCACGGCGCGTTGTGATTACTGGACTTGGCGTGGTCGCCCCTAACGGGATCGGACAGAAGGCGTTCTGGAATGCGATCAGTACAGGGCAAGTGGGTATTACACCGCTTGATTTCGAGGAGGAAAGTAAACCAATCCGGGTAGCGGGTATCGTACGCAACTTCGTCGAGATAGAGCATCTGGAACGCAAACTCATCCAGCGTACCGACCGTATGACACATTTCGCCCTCGCCGCTCTCCAGGAGGCACTCTTTGATGCTCAACTCGAACTAACCCAAGAAGATCCACAACGCGTCGGAGCCGTGATCGCCAACACCATGGGTGGTGTCAACTACGTGCTACAACAACTCCAGAATCTCTATGCGCGCGGACCTCGCTTCATGAGCGCCTATACAGCCATCGCCTGGCTCCATGTTTCCAATATCGGGCAGACAGCGATCCGCTATGGCATCCAGGGCTACTGTAAAACACCCATCAACGATACCACCGGTGGACTCGATGCGCTCGGGATGGCTTATACAGCCATTCAGCGTGGCGCAGCGGATGTCCTGCTCACCGGCGGCTGCGAAGCCTTTTTGCATCCCTTCATTCTGATGATTCTCTCAAGGCAAGGCCAATACGTCACCACAGACGATATCCATGCCTATCGACCATTCGATAGGCGCGCCAGTGGACTGATCCTGGCTGAGGGAGCAGGTATCTGCGTCGTAGAAGAATACGAGCATGCCAGGCGCCGCAACGCTCCGATCTACGGCGAGATTGTCGGCTATGGGCAGACCAATGACGCTCATGGCCTGATCGCTCCTTCATCCAATGGCACGCGCTATGCGAAAGCCATCTGCCAGACACTCCAGCAGGGGAAGATCAGTGTGCAAGATATTGCCTATATGAGCCTGGATGGTCGTGCTCTGCCACAGAGCGATCAAGGCGAGGTGAACGCGTTACAGCTAGCGTTCGGAACGCATCTTCAGGACATCCCGATCAGCGTTCCACGTACAATGTTTGGTCATAGCTATGCAGCGGCAGGCGCGATCGACACAATTACGGCGTTGCTCGCGCTCAAACATGGCATCATTCCACCCACAATCAATTGTGAAAAGCTTGATCCTGACTATCAAATACAACTGGTGCAAGACACATCCCATCAGATAAATGCCAACGGACCGGGCTCACAGGTCGCCCTGGTAGCAGGTCGCGCCACGGGAGGAATCAATAGTGTGCTGGCACTCAAGAAGGTAGAATAAAGTGCGCGTTGCAGTTATAGGAGCAGGTCCAACAGGACTCGTCGCGGCGAATCTGCTGGGGCAGGCCGGTATCGAGACGGTATTGATCGAGCGTCACGTCGGTCTGAGTAACGATCCCAAAGCGATCACCATCGACGATGAGGGGCTACGTATCTGTCAGGCGCTCGGGCTAAGCACTGAGATCCTGGCACACATGCGGCTGGCGGTAGAGGCGCATTACGTCTCGCAAAGGAAGTATCTGGTGAAAGTCGCGCCAGCGCAACAGGGTTATGGTTACCCACAGATTTCAACCTTCTATCAGCCAGAGTTCGAACGTATCCTCTATCAGGGATTGGCACGCTTCCCCTGCGTGACAGCCCGCTTTGGATACACAGTCGTAGCTATCAAGCAAGAAGAAGAAAGCGTTACAATCGATCTGCTCACAGCAGAGCAGGAGCGGCAATCGCTCAGTTGCACATACGTTCTGGCCTGTGACGGTGGTCGCAGCACGCTGCGCCGTCTGAGTGGCATCGAGCTCAAAGCGCCCGCTGCGCGCAATCTGCTTCCTATGCCAAAGCGGACGCATGCAACTCATAACCACAAACCACGCACTGAACACACACAGCGCTGGCTCGTCGTCGATAGCGTTGACGGACATGCTCACAGCGCACCAATCATCTTTTTCTGCAATCCCATGCGACCTGCCGTCTCGGTACCCGCTCCAGAGGGTCGCAGACGCTGGGAATTCTTACTCAAACCACGCGAGCGGGCAGCACAGTTGCTCCATGATGACACGATCGCTTTGCTGATCAAGCGAACGAGCGCGAGCTTGCCCGAGGGCAACCGATCATTAGAGCATGCTTATCTGGCACCCATCACGCGCAAAGCCATCTACACATTCCATGCAACCGTTGCGGAGACGTTCTCCAGTGGACGCATCTTCTTCCTCGGCGATGCCGCACACTTGATGCCTCCTTTCGGAGGTCAGGGGATGAATAGTGGTCTGCGCGACGCATATAATCTATGCTGGAAGCTCCAATTAAGGCTGCAAAAAAATATGCATCAGCAACTGCTTGCCACGTATCAGCAAGAAAGGCTTCCTCACGTCACACAAATGATCTTCTTCTCATCGATTCTGGGCACGCTGATCATGCCAACACAACATGCGCTGGCACAGATACGAGATCTTACCATCCACAGCCTCACCAGGATTGCACCTCTGCGCACACAACTCACAGAGATGAATGTCAAACCGCAACCAAAGTATCAGCGCAGCCAGTTGCTCCTCCCACACCGATTGACCACCTTGTCCGCGCAGACAGGGAAATTGCTCCCACAGCCGTATATCCAGACAAACCAGGGAGAACAGCTACGCCTCGATCAGGTCCTTGGGCAACGCTTCGCCTTACTCAAACTATATGAAAGATCGGCACCACCATGGACTCCACCACAAGCGAGCATATGGTCTCATCTGGATACACAGTTCATTACGATTCTACCAGATCAAACTTCAAATTTAGAGCCACACTCCACTACAACAACGATTATAGATAGCGAAGGCGTACTGCATCAACTCCTCCGCAACAGGCACGATGTCTTACTCCTACTGCGACCTGATCACTATATTATGGGCATCTTTCATGGATCTTCCATTAACAACATTGAGCGCCACCTTAGGGATCTATTTCTCTTTAGCTAAATTTTGTAGTGATGCTGTAATTCATGTGTAGAATAGCACATCCATTACAGCACAGCCTTTTGATACTTGCCGTTTCAACAAACAGAAAAGAGGAAAAAAAGCAGCGGATATTTCTTCGCAAGATCGCACGAACGCGCAAAAGAGTTCTTATAAGCTAACCGAAGCCCATTGTATCTGGGTATCGCGCAATAAGTGTGCGTGTTCACGCATATTTTTTGCGCGATTCTATCAAATTTATCCTTGACATTTAATTATTTTACATGTACAATAGCAATACTAAATGAAGATTGATCCTGACTGGCTATTTATAAACTATCAAGTCGTGCTTTATATTTATGATAGCTGATTTACCTCTCTATATGGTATGCTCTGGATGAAATTTCGAGACTACTCTGATATTTCTGAATACCTATGCATATTCCCGTTATAATCTGCTCTGATCAACACAATAGCGCACAATCTAGCAGCTAAATTGGCTCTACATTCTCATTTTCCCGGGCTGTTTTTCTCTCTACGCGAAACGTTCCTTGTGGCTACAAGCGACGTAAGCAGGCGATCTCATCCCTGGCGAACATCATAAAGTTGTGATGTCTCTATGAGTTAGCGCGATGATCTATAAGGAGAGCATGATGATCAATGGCGAACAATCCAGCAGCGAGACATCTAACCCCTTGACTACTCCTACGAAGATCTTTCCGGTCACCCATCAATTGAGTACCCGGAGTTCCTCGTTTCATAATAACTTTCTTCCTTTTTCGATCACTGTACTGCAATTAACGCTGTAGCTTCATCAGGAGGAACCATCGCCAGGGACCCTCAATCATACAGAGCGAGGGTCGCCAGACACAGTTGTCACGTCATTTTTTATTTTGACTAATTGAAAGGTTAATTCTATGATGCATTTTCCTTGGCCTCGTTTTAAACAGTCTGTGGTAATGAATATTGCTGCGATCACAGTTATGAGTATGACACTCATGGCGTGTGGGAACAGCAGTAATACCAGTAGCACCAGTATCCATCCGAACTGTACTCCTGGTAGCAATACCAAGTTAGTCCAGTTGACAAGCGCCCACAAGGTAGCCTGGTCACAAAATGCACTCGATGGTGCCTGGCGCTTTGCCGAAGAAGCCAGCATCGAGTCATCGGCCAAAGCTGCGGGATACACGCTGTTGAAGACAAACGCGAATAATTCAGATGTCCAACAGGTGCAGGATATCCAGAATCTGATCAATGACAAACCTGATGTCCTGCTTGTCGATCCACATACCGAAGATGCTGAAGCGAAAGCAGTCACCGACGCCCGTAAAGCATGCATTCCGGTTATCGTTGTCGACCGTGATGTCAACGAGAGTCTGGCCACACCGGGTCGCGATTTCGCCACGTTTGTTGGTTCGGACTTCCAAAAACAGGGCGCACTGGCCGCCGATGCACTGATCGAATCATTAGGTGGGCCAAGCACCAAGGCAACCATCGTCGAGCTTACCGGCACAACTGGATCATCACCCGCCATCTTGCGCGGTGGTGGCTTTGACGGAGAACTGACCTCGAAAGCTCCCGGCATTAAAATCGTCGCCGAGCAGACCGCCAATTTTGATCGTTCCACGGGTCAGCAAGTCATGTCGACCCTGATTTCACAATTTCCCACTATCAAGGGAGTCTTCGCACACAATGACGAGATGGCGATCGGTGCTATCACAGCGCTCAAAGCGGCGGGCAAAAAGCCAGGGACGGATATCAAGGTTGTCTCTATCGATGGCACAAAAGACGCCACGAATCTTGTCCTCTCCGGTGAAGAGTACGCCGTCGTCCAATCGAATCCACGCCTTGGCCCGTTAGTCTTCCAGAGCCTCGGCAAGTACATCAAGGGTGAAGATCTACCCGCCTGGGTTGTTCAACCAGATAAAGTCTTCAAAAAGGCCGATGGCTCGGCACAGGCCTATCTTCCAGACGCATTCTAGTCTTTATCCAGGCATTTGCATCGATACCTCACAGAGTCCACATAGCAGGTTGCTCTACGTCACTTCGATGGCGTAGAGCAACCTCGAAATGGTCAAAAGGGTGAGAAGCAACGATCAAAAAAGGTACATTTATGCAAGAAAATAATTTCCTCCTGGATATGGAACATATTACCAAGCGCTTCACCGGATCGGTTGCACTTTCCAATGCTTCGATCCATGTAGCTCCAGGCGAAGTTCACGCCCTCATTGGCGAGAATGGTGCGGGGAAATCAACGCTGATCAAAGTTCTAACAGGTGTCTATCGTGCTGATGAGGGCACGATTCGCTTTGATGGACGCACCCGCACATTTCAATCCCCCCAACAAGCACAGCGTGAAGGGATCAGCACTATCTATCAAGAGATCAATCTTGTCCCTTATCGTAGCGTGGCTGAAAATATTCTTTTGGGTCGTGAGATCTTCCATTGGGGGCTGCTCGATTGGCGGAAGATGCATCTTGAAGCCAACACGTTACTGAAGCAACTCCATATCTCGATTGATGTCACAAAGCCACTCAATACATACAATATCGCCACGCAACAGATGGTGGCAATTGCGCGAGCAATCTCCTTCAAGAGTAAGCTCGTCATTATGGACGAGGCAACATCTTCACTCAACGACGACGAAGTGACAACTCTCTTCAACGTCATCCGCCAGTTGAAAGCAGAAGGGGTCGCGACAATCTTCGTCAGCCATCGCCTCGACGAACTCTACTCAATCTGTGACGGCATCACCATCTTACGCGATGGCGCGACGGTCGACGAGAGACCCATCAACACGATCAGCAAGCTCGAATTGGTCGCAAAGATGCTCGGCAAAGAGATCGGGATAGTGCAACGCAGCGGTCAGACAAGCTTTGATGTCACGCGTCATAATGTGGGACAGGAATCACTACTGAATGTTACAGGTCTACGTGAAGGACGCAAGCTCCAGGATGCCAACCTCACAGTCCATGCAGGCGAGATTGTCGGTCTGGCTGGATTACTGGGCTCGGGACGCAGCGAGGTGGCTCGCGCTATCTTTGCCGCTGATACGATTGATGGCGGCACAATCACAATCGACGGCAAAGCGGTTCACTTCCGCACGCCCGAGGATGCAATCCGAGCCGGCATCGGCTTCTGCTCCGAGGATCGCAAGATCGACGGCATCATCCCAGATCTCTCCGTACGCGAAAATCTCACACTGGCGGTGCTGCCAACATTGACGCGCTATGGCATCGTCGATCGCAAGCAGCAAGCCGAAATAGTCGAGCGCTTTATCCAGCGTCTGGGCATCAAGACCGCCGGACCAGAGCAAAAGATCCGCGAACTCTCGGGAGGCAATCAACAAAAAGTGTTGCTGGCGCGTTGGCTCTGCCTGAATCCACGCCTGTTGCTCCTCGATGAACCGACGCGTGGGATCGATGTGGGAGCCAAAAGCGAGATTCAGAAGCTGGTCGAAGAGGCTGCTGTGGCCGGAATGGGTATCTTACTCATCTCCTCGGAGCTCGAAGAGATCGTCGAAGGGAGTGATCACGTGGTTGTATTGCGCGACGGTATCACGGTAGCCGAGCTTTCGCGTGAAGGTCTCACACAAGATGCTATCTTGACGGCAATGGCACACGGCCAGGTACATGCTGGCACGGGAGAAGATGCATGATTCGCTTAGACCAACGTTTGACCGCTCTCAAGTCAGGTAATCTTGTCCCACAGCAGTGGCGCACGCTTGGACAAGACTACGGAGCATTGATTGCACTTGTCGTACTTATCATCTTTAATCTCTTCTTTACCAATCAGTTCAAATCGGTCATCTCGATCACCGATCTCCTGGTACACGTGACTCCTACGCTGATCCTGAGCGTCGGCATGACATTGGTAATCGCAACCGGCGGTATCGATATCTCCGTCGGCTCGATCATGGGGCTGACCGGCATCTTAACCTATCTCATTTTCAGTGGCAAGCTGTTTGGAATCCACAATATCGTGCTGGGTACCGCCGTAGCGATCCCAATCGTCCTGGCCGTGGCGACGTTGATAGGAGCCTTCAATGGACTACTTGTGACACGCTTCAAAGTACAGCCCATCGTAGCCACCCTGATCACCCTGATCACCATTCGTGGGGTCGCAGAAGTTACCGTCAACGGCTTCCAGTTTGCCTTTTTAAGCGCCCCCATCGTGAGCTGGTTGAGTGGCAATGTCTTTGGCTTTCTACCCAAGCAGGTGATTCTGATGGCTGTGATCGTCGCTATCTTTGCCTGGCTGATGCGTGCCACCTCATTCAGTCGTTATCTCTTATCGGCGGGAGGCAATCAATCGGCGGCCCGCCTGGCTGGCGTACCTGTGACCCGTATCCTGATCATTGTCTACGCGATCAGCGGACTGCTGGCCGGAATAGCTGGCTTAACCTATATCGCCTTTGATTCCGCCGCCAATCCGGTCACCGACGGTCTGGGCAAAGAGCTCGATGCGATTGCGGCCGTCGCCGTGGGTGGCACGCCTCTGACCGGCGGACGCGCCAAGATCATGGGAACAGTGATTGGTGCAATCTTTATCCAACTTATCCGTCAAACAGTCGTCTCGCTCAACGTGCCAGATGATATTGCAAGCGTCATCATCGGTATACTCATCGTCCTGGCAGTCTTTCTCCAGCGTCAGCGCAAAGCAGCTTAACGAGTTTGGAGGCTCTACGTATGTCAAAGGTTTCACCACAGTCAGATACTGAGACGCTGGCAGATGCGCCTGAAACAACCGCGCGCTTCAGCCAGATCAAAGCATACCTTCCGCAGGCCACACAAAGGCTACGCCAGCAAGGTGCTCTGATCGCACTTATCATCGTCGTCATCTTCAGCTTCATCCGTTATGACAACTTCGATACATTTACCATCTATAGCGTCCTGAGCTTTAACGCGCAATTTGGACTGATCGCACTGGGAATGACATTTGTGATTATGACCGGCGGCATCGATCTCTCAGTCGGAGGAACGGCTGCAATCGCCAGCGTAATCGCGGCGCTCAGCAGTCCTCACGGCTTCTTCTACGCACTGATCACAGCAATCATCACAGGCACCCTGGTCGGGATCGTCAATGGAGTCGTCGTTGCCTGGATGCGCGTCCCACCATTTGTCGCCACGCTCGCAACGCTCTATATCGTACGCGGCATCGCCCTGAGACTGATCAACGACGCCGCCAGCATCAATCTTGATCAGAAGAGTGACTATACGACAGTCGCCGGGACCACCTTTGGCAATGGTATTCCTTTTACCGTTCCACTACTGATCATAGCTTTCTTGATCGGGATGCTGGTCCTGCGCTATACACGCTTCGGACGCTATGTGCTGGCCATTGGAGGCAATGCTGAAGCCGCTCAATTGATGGGTCTCCCGGTCAGACGGACAATCTTTTTTGTCTACACACTCAGCGGAGCCCTCGCAGGACTGGTAGGAGTGCTTTTAAGTATCAACTTGAACGGCGGCTCAGCGACAGAAGGCAATGGCTGGGAATTGATCGCCATCGCCGCCGTCGTCGTCGGAGGAACACTCCTGAGCGGAGGCGTCGGGTCGGTCTTTGGGACATTCGTCGGAACGCTGCTATTAGGCATGATCGTGGAGATTCTCCAACTCGAAAACAATTATACGCTGGATAATGGCGGTGGACTCTATCTCAATTCATTCTGGCAAAATGTTATTCGCGGCATCTTCCTGCTGATCGTTGTCGTCTGGCAGAGCCGCCTGCAACAGCAACAACGCAATAAACGCGTCTCGTAGTGCTCTGTCAAAACACAGAAGGACGTTGCGTGGCAAAGGAGGATGGCTCCTTGAACCAGGCGCTCAGGCTAGCCGACGTAGCGGCGCGGCAATTCGCTTGATCGCGACGTACCGCCGTGCTGTCACTTCCCGCACGAACACGTCCCATGTGCATCTGAAAGCAACGCAGACGAGACGATCCACGGTGGGAAGATCCCGCAATGGAACCCCATAGGGAGCGTGGTCGGACGAGTCACAGACAGCACGGCGGAGCCGCGCCGATGTCGCATTGAAAACGCGATCCCAATGAGGTGAGAGGCTCGCCGACGTGGCGCCGTGGTCTTGTAATTCGCTTGATCGCGACGTACCCGGCGGCCAGTTCACGTGCGAAACTGCTGAATATCAGCCCCCACATGCACAATTGCATTTCTTTTCTTTCACTATTGCGTGACAAAATTGAACAGTACGTACGTCACGAGGCCGCCGGGTACGTCGCGATCAAGCGAATTACAAGACCACGGCGCTACGTCGGCAAACGTGGATGCCTGGTTCAAGGGGTCATCCTTCTTGTCCGGGCAACGTCACGATGACCATTGACAGAGTAGTAGCGTCGCACGCTCGCGTGCGATGTTCCACTCGACGTACAATCAGACTGGTCAGCGTGATACGCCAAGCTCCTGCTGTCTCATACGAGTTACTGGGACATCGCACGCGAGCGTGCGACGCTACTTTTGGCCTTGACAATCGAGCCGGACGTCCTTATACTTTTACTAAAACGTGTAAGTAGTTTCCTCTGAGTCACGTTGGCAATGATGCCTGGGAGGTTATGAAAAGGTGAAAAGTCTTATTTGGACGGGGCCACGTCAGTTGGAGATCCAGGAGGATCAGAAGCCGGTGCCGGCGGCTGGAGAAGTATTGATCAAGGTTGCTATCGCAGGCATCTGTGGATCGGAGCTCTCTGGCTATCTGGGACAGAATAGCTTGCGCATCCCTCCTCTGATCATGGGACATGAGTTTAGTGGGACAATCGCAGATGCAGCCGATGATGTAAAAGGTTGGGAGATTGGTCAGTTGGTAACGGTTAATCCGCTGCTCTCCTGTGGACATTGCCACTATTGTCTGAGAGGGCTGAGACAGCTTTGTCCGAGCAAATCCATTGTGGGCATCCATCGGCCAGGCGGATACTCAGAATATGTGGCGGTGCCAGCAGGCGCTTGTTATCCGATCGAGAGCGAGCTCCAGGGAGCACTGGTCGAGCCGCTGGCGTGCGCTGTGCGAGCCAACGTGCAGGCACAAACGCAGCTCGATGATGTAGTGTTGGTGATGGGTGCGGGCATTATTGGTCTGATGGCTCTACGAGTCGCCAAAGAGCTAGGTGCATCCCGCTGCATCATTGTGGACACAAACGATGCTCGTCTGGAGAAATCACATCTCTGGGGGGCCACTGATACGCTCAATCCGCTGCACGACGACGTGAAAGAGCAGATCCAGAAATGGTGTCCAGACGGAGTCGATCGGGTCATCGATGCCGTTGGGCTGCCAAAGACGCGTCAGGATGGCATTGCTTCTGTCAGAGCCGGCGGACGCGTAGTCTTCATTGGACTCCATCTCGATGAGACAGCGATCCCTGGCAACGTGATTGTGCGCCAGGAGATAGAGATCGTTGGCTCGTTCTGCTATACCGATCAAGACTTCCAACGAGCACAGCATCTCCTCGAAAACAGACGTATCGTCCCGGATGAATCCTGGCTGGATATCCGTCCTCTCGCGACGGGCAAGCAGGCTTTCGACGAACAGATCGATGGTCCCGCCCTCTTCCCAAAACTACTATTACGTGTTAGTTAAACAGCAAACATCGGGCTCTTTCATAAGGAATATAACAATGAAAATCACGCAAGTGCGTTGTAAACCTTTGATCCTCAAAGAAGAGGTTATTTCGCAGCCTTCATGGTTATCGGAGACGGTGATTGCCAATCCGATGTCGATCTATCCAAAGTACGCCGCGAAACGCTCACTGTGGTCGGCCAGATTCCCGGCACTGGCGGTCATCATCGACACCGACGAAGACATCCAGGGGATCGCAGTGGCAGATGGTGGTTACGCCGTCAAGACGATCGTCGAAGAGCATTTCGCTCATCTCCTGGTTGGAGAAGATCCCTTTGACATCGAGCGTCTATGGGATCAGATGTTTCGCTCAGCGTCCCCCTATGATCGCAAAGGTCTGTCGACCATGGCGATCAGCGGTGTCGATTGCGCCCTGTGGGATATCCTGGGCAAGGCATTGAAGCAACCGGTCTATCGCCTATTGGGCGGGGCAACCAAAGATGATGTGCCTGTCTACGAGACGACAAATGATCGTGCCGATTGGGATGAAAATGAGTTCTTCGGGGTAAAGCTGGCAATGCCTTATGGGCCGGCAGATGGTCGCGCAGGCGTCTTCAAGAATCGTGATCTCGTGAAGGAATGTCGAGAGCGCATCGGCAACACGCGAGATATCATGTTGGACTGCTACATGGCCTGGGACGTCGAGTTTACCATCCGCATGATCGACGCCGTCGAGCCGTACGGTGTCCGCTGGATCGAAGAGGCCCTGCCACCAGACAACATTCGCGGCTACGAAAAGCTCGCCAATTATACGGGACCAGTTGCACTGGCAACCGGTGAACATGAATACACGCGTTGGGGACATCGTGAATTGATCAGTACAGGAGCTATCTCAGTCCTCCAGCCCGATGTGGCCTGGGTTGGTGGGATCACAGAAGCTCGGCGCATCTGCGCCATGGCCTCGGCCTGGGGCATCATCGTCGTCCCGCACGCCGGAGGACTGCAAGCAGCAGGTCAACATCTGATCAAGAGCCAGGTCAACTGTCCATTCGCCGAATGGGTGCGCACCTGGGATCGAGCGAAAGGTCGTCCGGCGGCCTCCGTGCTGGGAGTTCCCGATCCTGAACATGGTCGCCTGCGACCCAGCGAGCAACCTGGATTAGGTATTCACATCAACTATGATATTCTGGCGTAAAGAGGTGCTATATGCGCAAACTGGAGGGCCGAGTGGCAATTGTGACAGGTGGTGCTCGAGGCATTGGAGCCAACATTGTCCAGGTGCTGGCTGAACACGGCTCTGACGTAGTGATCCTGGATCAGAATATGGACGACGTCGAGATAGTAATCACAGCTGCCAGAGCACAAGGAGTGCAGGTCGAGGCGATCACTGCCGACGTCTCCTCCTCTACCGAAGTCAACAAAGCGGTAGAGGAGGTCGCAACAAAATATGGACGGATCAATATCCTTGTCAACAACGCCGGTATCTGTCCATTCCGAGACCTGCTCTCCATCACCGACGAAATCTGGAACAGAACCATCAGCATCAACCTCACCGGCATGTTTTATCTTGCCAGAGCGGTTGCTCCCATCATGATCAAGCAGAACAAAGGAGTCATCGTCAACATATCAACCGTTTCAACGCAAGTCTGTAGTCCCCATCAGATCCACTACATCGCCTCCAAAGGTGGCGTCGACGCCCTGACCAGAGCATTAGCTGTCTCGCTGGCTCCCCATCATATACGCGTCAACGCCCTGGCACCGCTCGGCGCACCGACCGCCATCAACGCCAACGTCGAAGAGCAGCAGCTGGCCTGGGCCAAAAGCGGCGTCGAACCGATCCAGCGCCACATCCCCCTCGGGCATGGCAGCACACAGGATTATGCCAATGGCGTTCTTTATCTCGTCTCCGATGAATCATCGTTCGTCACAGGCATCGTCCTACCCGTTGACGGCGGTGCCCTCATCGTCTGATACTCGAGGAGGTTTCCCGTAGCTTCTAAATGCAGCATCCTCATAATCAGTATCCCCACTTCACTTGGCCTCTTTCTGCTTGCACGGTAAACCTCCTACTATGCTATACTTGAAGTAAAGGAGACTGATTGGATAATAAAAACATGACTACCGAAGGACCCATGGTTCCCCAGATTGCGTCAATGCATCACCTGGAGCAAGCTAGCAATAACCCGCCGATCCTATCCAGTATAGAAGCCGGGTGGGAAAATATAGCGGTAAGCACCGACTTTCTGCCTTTCGAGCATGGGCAAGCGAATATGCCCACGATCCCAGACATTCATCTGGTGCTGGTCGAACAAGGAACTCTGTACCTGGAAAGCAGAGATGCAGATGGCATGCTGGAGAAAGTACATGCCCGCCCAGGTGACCTGTTCTTGACTCCTGGTAGCTCCGTCTCCTATGATGTCTCCTGGCATAACCTCTCCACCGAACCGATTCAGTCGCTGCAAGTGCACCTGAATGCGGAGCTATTCGCACGAACCACTGCACAAATGATGCAGGATGATCAGGCCCATCTGAAACTTCCGGCCCTTTCTGGTTTCCGGGACCCGCTCTTGACACAGATCGCCCTTGCTCTCCCTCGAGCACTGGAACAGGCCGCACCCACTGGACGACTCTATGCCGATTCTGCGGCTCAGATGCTTACGGCTCATCTTCTCAGTCATTATCTGGCGGCCAGGGCACCTCTTCAGATCCAGGATAGCACACAGGGCCTGACTCGTCGGCAAATCACGCAACTCACCGACTATATCCTGGCGCACCTTCATACTTCGCTCGCGCTGGAAACATTAGCTCAAGAGGTGGGTCTGAGCGCGTATCATTTTGCCCATCTCTTTCGCAAAAGCACAGGCGAGACGCCCCATCAATTTGTAATACGCACACGACTTGAGACCGCCCAACAGTTCCTCAAAGAGACTGATTGGCCCCTCTCGCAGATAGCATTCTCAGTTGGCTTTCAGAGCCAGAGTCACTTTACCCACGCCTTCAAAGAACGCCTGGGAGAAACGCCACTCAGATATCGACAAATCCACGGAAAAAGTATCTCCTTTCCCCATTTTTCGACAAAAATTGACGCAAGAAAGTGAAAGACTCTCCAATTACTCCTCTCGTATCATACAAGTAGAGCATGGGAACGGTGGCAACAATCTTTGTGAGGTTCTTCCTGGCGAAAAGTCTCTCTTGTGAGCTTGCTCCTGCTCCCTAAAAAGTTGATGCCTTGAAGCAATCATTTAAAGCAATCAGAAGAGGAGCTTTCAATGCCTTTAGACACATATGTTACATTCAAAACATCTGGCTTGCGCGTAAGCCCGTTTGCCCTTGGAACGATGACGTTTGGAGAAGATTGGGGTTGGGGAAGCAGCGTGGCCGATGCCGAGGCTATTCTTGCCCGCTATCTTGAACTTGGCGGCAATTTCATCGATACCGCAAACATCTATACCGATGGTCATTCAGAAAAGATCATTGGTGACTTCATCACCAAGAATCACGTACGCCGAGATCGTCTCGTTGTGGCGACCAAATTCTTCTTCAACCTCTATCGGGAAGATCCAAATGGTGGAGGAGCAAGCCGCAAAGCCATCATCGAGCAGTGCGAACAGTCGCTCAGGCGCTTACAGACCGACTATATCGACCTGTACTGGCTCCATAATTGGGATCAATTGACTCCTATCGAAGAGACAATGCGCACCCTTAATGATCTTGTGACCGCAGGAAAAATCCGCTCTATCGGTTTCTCCGACGTCCCTGCCTGGAAAGTCGCGCAGGCTCAAACCATCGCACACTTTCGGGGATGGACACCGCTTGTTGCCATGCAGCTCGAATACTCTTTGCGACAACGAACCGTTGAGGGTGAACTGATTCCAATGGCTCAAGAATTTGGCCTGGCAGTGACTCCGTGGAGTCCCTTGAATAACGGAGTATTGACAGGAAAATACACACGCGAAAACGCCGGGACGGTCAAAGGAGATCGCAATGTAGGAATGCCCACTCTGACACAGAAAGACTATGAGCTCATCGAGGCCTTAGGCGAAATTGCTCACGAATTAGATACAACGAGTGCGGCAGTAGCTCTGGCATGGGTGCAAGGGCGTCCTGGTGTCACCTCAACCATCATTGGAGCTCGTACACTCAAGCAACTTGAAGAGAATCTGGCTGCACTCGATGTACAACTTGCACCCGCACACGTTGCCCGGCTCGATGAGCTAACAGAGCCGACTCTCGACTTTCCGAGCCGGATTGTCAGAGCATATTCTCCTACCAGAAACGTCCCATCTTGGAGATGATATGGTTAAGCTAACGCCACTACGTCAGCGGGCATATGCTTCTGGGACGGAAAGATTTCTCACTTTCTCTGAAAGGTACTGAACGCTGAACACATATCGCGCTCGATCCATATTCGTCGCTCTCAAGCAGATTGAGAGCGACGAATATGGAGTAGGTCACAAAATGGAAGTGAAATGGATCACAATAATATCATGGACAGCGAATCAGCCAGCATATTATTATATGTATATAAATTATATTTTGAATATATATGCTCAATGAGGTACTGTTATGAAAAAACTGATTGACAGAAATACTTTCACATTAGGAACATTATTGATGCTGGTGTGTCTTTTTCTGGGAGCGTGTGGATCTGGCGGGACCACCACTCAAGCTTCAACGACTACAACACCCACAGCAACACCAAGTCCAACCATTGTAGCAACCACCGGTACAACTCCAACCCAAACAGGTAACAACAATCAAACGGCAGGCACGGGCAAAGACTACGCCTTTGTACGTGATAATCAAGTATGGGTCGCACTCAATGGACAAACACCAACACAAGCCACAAATTTTACGGGAGGCCAATCATCTACTACCTGGGGCAAACTGTTCTGGTTTGATCAGGATCGCTACATCGCCTTCACAGTGGAAAACAGTGCACGCGGAGGCAACTACTGCTTACGTCTGCCACTCATGGGACAACTTTTTGTGATCGATACTACCACCATGAAAACTACAGCTGCGACCCTCAAAGGTCCAGGCCTATCGCAAGCAATACCCTTAGATGGCCTGTGGGCAGATATAGCTGTGCAGGATGACACCCATCTGTTAGCCTGGTACTCTAATGGTATTTACCAATATGATTTCACAACTCAAACTGCCACACAATTGATTCCACAATCAAAACTGCCAACCTACAATCAGAACATCTTCTCTCTATCAGTGAGAAATGGACAGTTGTATTACGGAATCATATCAACGCCTGATAGTGCCGGCAAATCACACCTTATGCTCTATAGCTATCCTCTTTCTAACGGAAATGTCTCCAGCGTAAAGGTATTCACAAAGATATTCGACGCTGGAAGTGAGATTGCCTGCCAATTAGGTCAGCAAAATGGTCCAATCATCAATCTATCGTGGGATATCTCACCCGATGGGGCTCATCTTATTACCTCAGCCATAGATACTACGGATGTAGAGCATCCCCAGGGTAAACTGATACTGGTCGATCTCAAAAAGGGGAACACAACAACACCAATCTTTACGCAAGTACCTTCTACAGAGAAAGTTGATAGCGGGGATGTAACACTTTTGTGGTCCACCGACAGCCAACATATCCTGCTTGAAAGCTACACCACACTCTATACCAGTAGCGTAAACAATCCAGCGAGTATGCAAACTTATGCGATAAAAGATCCAAACCACATATCCTGGAACGCCAATGGAACATCGTTTGCCGCAGACAATGGAAGCACAAAAAGTATCCAGGTATACACCATAGGCACATCGATAGGAAAAGATCTGATCGCCAATGCCACAGATTTCGCCTGGGGCATCCAATAAAGTCACCATTGTAGCGACAACAAAAAACGCAGAAGGCATCTAAATTATCTATGGCAGTAATTCAGATGCCTTGCTGTTACTCTTCGCGAGCCTTTGTATGGGTGCAGATGATAAGTAAGAACTACGCAATTGCAAAGAGTCGACATATTTTCGGATGAAGCGTACTCAATAATGGATTAGTTAGAGCGACCCGTATCGTCTCCTAACCAGCGCGTCAGGGCGGCTTCCAGGCCAGAAAAGTCACTAACACTGTCGTCCGACGCCCACGCCACGAACCCATCAGGACGCACCAGCAAACCGCTCACTTCGGCGCCGTCCGAATGCCCCTGCACCAACTCCAAACGTCCCGCGTAGGACATAACTAGAGTTGCCAGCCGGTCGTCCCCGGCAAGATCGACGAGCAAGAACCGACCCTCATGAGTGTAGTCGGAGAGCCGTGTGCCGTCGTCCAGCTGGAGTTTGGGCATCGTCGCACCGACCAGCGGATGATCGTTCCCCAGGTCGTAGCGCTGCCACAGACCAGAAATCCGCTTCACGTAGTAAGTTGCTCCATCCCGCGTGCCGAGAAAATCAGTGACCACATCCCTGAGGGCACAACTGTAGGCATCGCCGCGCATCACAGCCACCTGCGCACGCGTCCAATCAAGTACCCAGGCACCAATCGGGTGCCGCTCGCTGGTATAGGTGTCAAGCAGTCCATCGGGTGCCCATCCCTGCACGGTGGCAGCGAGCTTCCAGCCCAGGTTGACCGCATCGCCTATCCCCAGATTCAGTCCCTGGCCGCTGAACGGCGAGTGTACGTGGGCAGCGTCGCCGCAGAGTAATACACGACCGCTCCGATAAGTCGATGCCTGTCGCGCATTGTCTGTGTAGCGCGAGCCGCTGATAACATCGGTCACGCGCACATCGACGCCGCTGACAAGCCGTAGACTGGCTTCCATCTCGGCCGCAGTGACTGGTGCCTCCCGGTCCGCCGGAGGGCCATTCAACTCAACGGTGCGAATCCAACCTGGCCTCGGCCCATAGACGTAGACGCCGGTAGGAGTATGCTGCCAGCCTTGCCCCAGGAGCTCCACCCCCTCAATAGTAGCCACCGCCTGTCGGCCCGTGATCACCGGGTCTGTGCCAGGAAAATCGAAGCCCGCCTGGTGGCGGACCAGGCTGCGGCCTCCGTCACAGCCAACAAGCCACGCCACACGCAAGTCGTCTCCATCTTGTAGATGAACAGTGACGCCGGCCTCTTCCGCATCGAATCCACGCACCTCCACCCCACGCCGTACCTCGACGCCCAGCTCCACCGCACGCTCACCAAGAATCCGCTCCAACTCGATCTGCGGAACTATCATATACCAGGCTGGACCATGGCCGCGCAGGCCAGGATCCTCCTCATCGACGGGATCTGCTGGAACCTGAATTCCACCAAAGTGCCCCACAGAAGGCGCTCTTCTCTGCTCCCCACGCGGCCCTCCTACTGCCTCCAATGCGGGAAGCAGGCCACGCCGTTCGAAGATCTCGGCAGTAGCGGTATTGATCCCCCCTGCCTTGGTCGCGGTATCGAGCTCCGTCCGCCGCTCGACGACTATCACCCGGACTCCCGCCAACTGTAGTTCTGTAGCAAGCATCAAGCCAACAGGACCGGCCCCTACCACGAGCACATCGTAGTCCATCTCTGTTAACATCTGGTTTTCCTCTTTCGTAGACATCTAGTTTTCCTTTCTAACTGTATGCGCATTTTATAGAATGATATGGGCAAAAATTTACGAATTACGTGATTGCTCCTGACTCCTTGATAGAGCGATACAATATGGCACGGGAGATCCCAGGAGCAGTACAAATTCCGGGAAGCATCTGGATCACAGCCATAGGTAATCCAGATGGCCTGCTTTTACTCTTGATGAGCTTTTGGCTGTGGAGGGATGGTCAGAACAACAGCGAAGATGGCCAGAATAATAATCAGTGTGCCTGTCCAATAGGGGATGGCATGTCCAAGCTGCACATAGAGCAATCCACCAAGCAAAGGACCAACGATCATCGCCAATGACGCCATCGATTGACTGGCGCCGCTAACAATTCCTTGCTGCTCAGATCCAGCCAACCGAGAAGTCATACCACGCAGAGCGTTCTCGACCAGACCACCCGATCCTGCGAAGAGGATCACGCCGACAAGCAAGAGGATCGGTGAGGCGATGATTGTGATGGCTCCAATCAGGAGGTAGCTGATTGCAACCAGAAGCAGAGATCCAATACTTAATTTCACATCGCCAAGGATCTTTAACAATTGACCGACCAGTATTCCCTGTACAAAGATATCGGCGATACCGACAACAGATGAGAGGAGGCCCGCCTGCGTAGCATCCCATCCCAGGCTATCCTTCAACAAGATGGTCAGATTCGAAATCAAGATTGAGAAGGGAAGAAAGTAAAGAAAACTGGCGATCAGTAGCCAGCGCAACTTACCAGTCATAAAGACATCGCGCAACTGCTTGATAGGATTCAGGTCGCGCAACTGGATCGCAGCGACACGATGTTCTTTACGCAAGCTCTCAGGCAAGAAGAAAAAGCCCCAGATAAGGTTGAGTAAAATGACCGCTGCGGCTGCAATAAAGGGAGCACTATAGCTGATAGTTGCCAATAGTCCACCGATGGCTGGCCCCGCAATAAAACCCGCACCTGAAATGCCTCCCACGATCCCAAAGTATTTGCCGCGCTCCTCTGGTTCGGTAATATCGGCCATATAGGCAAAGATAACGCCATAATTGCCTCCAGTTAAGCCATCGATGATGCGACCCAGAAAAAGAATCCAGAGCGAGCCGCCCAATCCGAAGAGCAGATAGCCAATCACTGATCCCAACAGGCACACAAAGAGTACGGGACGACGTCCAAAGCGATCGCTGAGCAGGCCCAGTCCCGGCGAGGCGATCAGCTGGCAGATGCCATAGATCGAGGTCATCCAGGCAACCACGATGGCGAGGTCTCTGGGATCGCTCAAATGCTGCAATGTCATAAATGGGATAACGGGGGCAATAATGGTCATCCCCATGGTGTTCAAAAACGCAACGATTAAAAGAAAGATGATGGCTTTCCGGCTCGGAGCGGATCGTTTCTCATCGGGCGTTTCCACTTGAGATGTTGTGATATCAGATGTGTTCAAAGTAATACCCTCCAATCTGATAGTTGTTCAGTTCATAACTGTCCCAACTATAATTCTCAGAGGGATGAGTCGTCATCACCACTATGCATGATCCGCTGGATGATTTTTAATGCGGCTCTTTTTGATCTCTCAAGCCAGCGAGCCAAGCTGATTGGCAACAGCACTCGCTTCCACACGATTCTTGACGCCCAGTTTACGATAGATACTCTGAACCTGAGTACGCACGGTATTAACGGAGACAATGAGCTCTCGTGCGATCTCCGCATTGGAGTTGCCTGCCATCAGTAAGCGCAAAACCTTCTGTTCCTGTGGACTCAATGGCTCTGGCAAAAGCATTACCTCAGGTTTGCTATCCTTCATCTGCATACCGCATTCCAGGGCAAAGAGACTGATAAGATGCTGCACATAGGCTATCAGCGCACTCTCACGCAGATGCAGAAGAAGTCCACGCAATATACTGAATAATTGTTCACCTTCGTCGAGAAAAAAACGCAGATAACCTTCATTGCGTGTCGCATTCAATAGCTCATGCAGTTGCACACGCGCTCTGGCATCTGATCCTTGCCGAGCATATGCCAGCGTCAAGACAACCTGCACTTCTAATCCCAGGTACCCATGCCCTGTCTTTAGAGCCACTGCCTGCAAACCTTGCAGTTCCTCGATCACCGTAGATATCTCTCCTTGCGATTGAGACAACAGGAAGCGCAGATGCAATAGTTGTTCACGTTGCAATTGCAGCAGAGGTACGTTCTTCTCATCGTAATTGATGCTATCCCACCAGCGCTCCACTGAGATGAGGTCGCCACTT
Source organism: Dictyobacter sp. Z7_2 (assembly GCF_057551105.1). NCBI lineage: Bacteria > Bacillati > Chloroflexota > Ktedonobacteria > Ktedonobacterales > Dictyobacteraceae > Dictyobacter > Dictyobacter sp. Z7_2. The sequence goes on along the minus strand of NZ_BAAJPE010000002.1, from coordinate 3,195,267 downwards.
GCAAGTTGGATACGTGCCAATGTAAACGCTACCTCGCGCATCAGCTGATTGATGTGAGGGTTGGGAGGACTTTGTACATGTGCCAACCAGGCGATCAAGAGATGTTGTGCCTGTTCTGTATGACCAAGCGCATACTCAATCCGAGCCAGAAGCGTCAACGAGCGAGCCCGAAACTCTTCAACATGCATGTGCTCACCGATCGTCAATGCCTCACGTGCGGCCAGTTCTGCCTCCACGATATGATTCCACTCATATTCGATCAGCGCCAACCCTATCTGAGTATGAGCGATATCGTCGCGATCTTCTTGTTCTCTCGCCTCAGCTTGCATCTGACGAAACTGCTCGGAGGGACGGCGCAGCTCTCCACGCTCAAAACGCAGCCCGGTGAGCATCCCTCTGGTAGCACGCGCGTAAAGAGTATTCCCCTGCCGTTCGCTGATCGCCAGCGCTTCTAGCAGCAGGCTCTGAGCAAGATTAAGATCACCATCCAGTAACTCGCCGATGCCAACCACAGTCAGGCTAAGATTGCGCCAGGTAAGATTATCCCTGGGAAGCCAGGCCAGGGACTGATTAGCCCAGGTAACTGCCTGGAGCATTCTTCCCTCCTGACGCTCCAGCAGTGCCCGAAAGGCAAAGACCTCCGCCAGTTTCTCCATATCATTCGCATCCCGCCATGCTTGCTCCGCAACCTGGAGCAACTGATAAATGCGTTCTTTCCCTGTTAAACTACGATCACTCTCCATCTGGATAAAGAGTAACGACATCGCATACTGCAAACAAATATCAGGATGATGTCTCAGCTCATCCTCCGGCAAGCGTCCCATCCAGCGATTCAAGGAATACCATTCGGGCACCGTGGGAATCTTACTCTGCTGCTGATCATGCAGAAGTTGCTTGATTAGTCTGGACGAACGCTTCCAGTCAGTGCTATTGAGCGCCGTCTCGATAGCCTCCGCCAGAAATCCATACTGCTCGTACCAGATACTTGCCCGTGCGGCAAGCTGACATAACCAGCTCTCTCCCAGACGCCGATGAGCCTCCTGCTGCATGGCTACAGCAAAGGGTGATTGATAAAATGACCACTCACTAATCCCATTGAGCCGTATGAGGAAAAGATCGCCTCCACTGAGTGTGCTCAGCAATTGTGCGCTATCAGTACGTTCCAGAATGACATCACAAAGGGAAGCAGAAAGCAGAGGTAATGCACTGGTCTGCAACAAAAATTCTTGCAGCGGCGGCGGTAGTGTGTGCAGCACTTCGTTGAGAAAATAATCCTGGATACTCCAATGGCTTCCGGCAAAATTCCCCAGCAGCGACTCAATATCCTTATGTGGATAACCCGGCTCGTTAACCGCTTTGATGAGCAAGCGTAAACCGGTCGGCCAACCGACAATACGTTCATAAATCTGACGCAGAGCATTTGGGGTCAGCGTAAAACCAAGCTCTTGTTCCAAAAAGGTGCGCGTCTCTTCCGGCGTGAACGCAAGATATGGAGGATAGATGTCGAGCAATTCATTGCTCGCACGTAGGCGCGTCAGCGAGAACGGAGGGTCTCCACGAATAAGGATGACTAAATGAAAAGAGCTCGGCAGATGCTCAAGAGCGAAGCTCAGCGTTTCTGTGACCGCCGATCGCTCAAGTACATGGAAATCATCCAGCACCAGAACGCCTGGAATTTCAAGTTGGCTCAATTCATTCAGGAACACCGTCACCATCATTTCCAGCGACTTAAAGGGAGGTAGCCGATGCGCGAGCAATAAGGCAAGCGCCTCTTTACCAAAATCTGGCTGAAAGGTCTGACAGGCAGCAATAAGATAGCGCCAGAAACGGATTGGATCGTTATCCTTCTCGTCCAGAGTCACATAAGCGACCCGAAAAGCATTCACATGCACAGCTCGAGAAGCAATCCATTGACCAATCAGCGTCGTCTTACCATAGCCAGCCGGACCAGCCACCACCGTCAGCTTGCGCTCCAGAGCCTTGTCGAGACGCTCCAGCAGGTTCTCTCGCGCCAGCAACGATCTCTGCAAATGAGGCACCTGTAATTTGGACATCAGCAGCGGCTCGAATTGGATGGTGGGCAGAAGAGCTGGTTGAGGGGGCATTTGATAGGTGTCTGCCGGTGACGAGCTCGTCGGCCCCTCGCTGGCAAGCTTTGATAGCAGAGTCACAACCTCCTCCAAAAGCTCCATACTCACCTGCTCGCTGCGACCCACGTAACGCTTGATCATCTGCCCATCGCGACGCAGATATGCATACCAGTAGCCATCGGCTCCACGTCGACGCTTCTCTTTCAGCACATTAAGATGCCCATCGCGACCATCAAAGGCAAACGCAGAATGCTCCTCCAGCCAGCGCAACCAGTCCTCGCTACCTTCGGAGAGAGAAAAATCTTCCAGGCTCCCAGCTTGACAGAGAAAATAGGTTGCCCGTTCCGGCGACCAGACAACTCGATATTGCGCACGCTTTGGCATCACACACCATCCTTGCCTTTTGATCCCCAACAATCATCATGGATGATTATAGAACGCTGGGTAGCAAAAAACAAGTGTCCCCCAACAGCAAAAAATGCGCAACATCCTTCCTAACTCAGCAGAGCTCACGAAAGATCATGCATCTTTTTCGAGCACCGATAAGATATTGCCCGCAGGATCTTTAAACCAGGCAATCTTTGGGCCTCCCCCATGAGAAATTCCTTTGCTGTCTGTTACCAACTTGCTCTCATTGTAGGACTCAAAATGCACTCCTCGACTGATCAGTTCGTCCACAGCCTGCTCAACATTATCCACAGGAAAATTAAGGATAGTAAACGTTGCCGGCGTATGGTTAGCCTTTGGATATATCAGGACGGTATTCTCTCCTGCAAGATGAAGCTGAAGCATGCCATGCGTTTCAGAAATATCTAGCCCAAGTACCTGACCATAAAACTCTTTAGCCTTTTGCACATCATCGGTCGAAAAACCAGAAAATGCTGGGATGTCTTTAAACAATTCTGCTCTCCTTTACCAGATTCACTCTCATTCATGGCAATACTATAGCAGTATGGGCAGAAAAAGACTTCTTCAATCATACCTTCTTGCGTCTCGTGATGGAACGTGGCATGCCACGAGTCACGGAAGAAAGCATACAACGCTACTTTTCGAAAAAGGTATATTGTCCCGACTTGATTGTGTACAGGCGGCGGCGGCCATCGCTACCGGCATACGTGACGCCTATGGCCTGGTCGGCTGGCAAGTCTCCTTCATAAATATGATGCCCTTCAGAGATGGGAATACTGACGGTAGCGGTTGTGTTGGCCGGAATGCTGATACGCAACGTTAGTAAGCCATTATCTTGCGACCAGTGGCTGCCAATGGGTCCGTGTAATGAGTCATATTCGGCATGGGCGTAGGTGAGTCGGCTGTCGGGATAGGGATGTATGTTGATGTGTTGATATCCTGGATGCTCTTGGTCAATGTCGATACCTGCAACGTATTGATAGAGCCATTGTCCGACGGAACCAAGAGAGTAGTGATTGAAAGAGTTCATCTCGGGAGTCTGAAAGCCATGCTCGCTGGTCCAGCCATCCCAGCGTTCCCAGATGGTGGTGGCTCCGTGCTTGATAGAGTATCCCCACGATGGATAACTGTCGTTGAGGAGCAGGCGATAGGCAACGTCATTGTGTCCAGTTTCGCTCAGGACGGGACAAAGATATCCGACTCCGACGAAGCCCGTCGAGAGGTGCCAGTTACGCTGCTCGATGTCGTCGACAAGATGCTGAGCAGCCCGCGATCTCAGGTCTGTCGGGAGGAGATCCATCAGGAGCGCCAGCACATAGCACGTCTGTGTATCGCCCTGAATCCGGCCGTCGGAGTCCACATAGGCCGCATTAAAGGCGCTTTTGATCCTCTGCCAGAGCTCTCGATACCTTTGAGCATCATCCTGACGACCGAGTACGCTGGCAATCTTTGAAAGCAGCTGGACATCATAGGCGAAGTAGGCCGTGGCGAGAACCTCACGAGGCGTGTCCGCTTCGATAGAGAGCCAATCTCCGAAGTTGTTATTCAACTGCCTGCTCCAGAGTAGATCAGGATTGGCTTGCTGAATATACTCAATCCAACGCGTCATCCCCTCATAATGCTGCTCAAGGATGCTCACATCGGCATACATCTGATAAATCGTCCACGGGACGATGATGCCAGCATCACCCCAGGCTGGTGCGCCATCATTCTCATCAACTACGCGGGGAGCCACGTCAGAGAAAGCTCCAGCAGGCGATTGAGCATCGGCCACATCGAACATCCACTTTGTGAAGAATCCCGCAACATCCATATTATAAGCGGCCGTACGCACAAAGATCTGCGCATCGCCCATCCACCCCAGACGCTCATCGCGCTGCGGACAATCGGTGGGCACGCTCAGAAAGTTGCTGCGCTGTCCCCAGACAATGTTCTGCTGGAGCTGATTCACCATCGCATCTGAACATTCAAAAGTGCCTGATCTGGGAGTCGCGGAATGGATGACCTGACCCGTAAAGGCTTCTTTGTCGAGCACTCCCGGATAACCGCTCACTTCGACGTAGCGAAAACCATGAAAGGTAAAGTGCGGCTCAAAGCTCTCCAGGCCATCGCCTTTCAGAATGTAGGTATCTATCGAGCGAGCGGCGCGCAAGTTCTCGGTATAAATCGTTCCATCTGGATTAAGGACTTCGGCAAAGCGTAACTGTACTTGAGAGCCAGACTCTCCACGCACACTGAAACGCATCCAGCCTAACATGTTCTGTCCCAGGTCAACGATAGCATGGCCGGATGCAAGGATAGTCACGGCTTGCGCAGCAACCTCCTGAGTGATCTGTACAGGCTCCGCTTTATCACAGACAAGAGCCGTCTGATCTCGTTCCTCGGTAGTGACAGATTGCCAGGAGCTCTCGTCAAAGTCGGGCTCAAGCCATCCAGACAGTTCGCGCCGAGCATCATAGGTTTCGCCCATCAGCATATCGGAAAAGACGATTGGTCCTGTCGACCCTTTCCAACTTTCATCTGAAATAATAGTCTGACTCGTACCGTCGCTGTAGCTGATCTGCAATTGAAGGAGCAGTTGCATAGCAGAGCCATAGATACTATGTTGTCCCGCATATCCAATGTAGCCGCTGTACCAGCCGGGGCCAAGCATAGCTCCAATGATGTTTTCTCCGGTGGCCAGGAGCGGCTGAACATCGTACGCTTGATATTGGAGACGCTTGTGATAATCGGTCCAGCCGGGAGAAAATAAGCTTTCGCCGACGCGCTCTCCATTCATGGATAATTCGTAGACTCCTCGAGAGGTCACATACAGCCTGGCAGCGGTGACGGTTTTGGAGAGATGAAATGCTTTGCGCAAATAGGGACTTGCAACCAGACCTTCCAGCGGCGGATCAATCTCAGCGATCCTCAGGGCTGAGCGCTCCAGACCAATCCACCGGGCCTGCCACTCATCGGGCGTCAGAAGCCCCATCGTCCAGGAGCCTGGCTCGCTGTAGGCTGATGGCTGACCATCTTGATCCCAGATGCGTACCTTCCACCAGCAGCGTTGGCTGGATACAAGCTCCTGGCCTGCATAAGGTAGATGGGCCGATATCGAGGAGGCTACGCGTCCGCTATCCCATAAATCTCCCTGATCGGCAGCAAGCAAATCCTGCGTACTGGCCACCAGGATCTCATATGCGCTCTGATACTGTGAACGCTTCTCTGGTTGCTCGCTCTGTAGTATCCAGCTCAATCGTGGATGAGTCGTGTCTATCGCCAGTGGATTCGTCAGATATTCGCAGCGCAAGCGCGTGGGAGTTAATACAACCGTCATCAAGCCGACTCCTTTGTCTCTGTCAGATACGTAAGAAATAAAGCATCGAGGTAACACGAGTAAGTGCTATATCAATCGAGTATACTTAGATTAAATTTTGTTGTCAAGGTAACACAAGTAAGGTCTTCGCTGCGCTCGACACCGGTCCTGTCGACTGACGTACGATGAGTTTCGGTGCTAGCTCCAGCCGTACCGATGGCCGGTCAGGGACGGTAAGGCGTTCGATGGTCATACGAGCGGCCTCCCATCCCAGATGAAAGCCATCGTTATCGATCGTTGTCAGAGGAGGAATAGTGTAGGCGGATGGTGCAATATTATCAAAGCCAACCACACTCATCTGCTCAGGGACGGCCACATGGGAGGCTGCCAGTGCTGCCAGTACGGCCGTGGCCAGCAGATCATTAACCACGATCAGCGCGGTAGGACGTTCAGCGGGAGAAAATGTATCCAGCAGCAAGCGGGTAGCCTGATAGGCTCCCTCCTGCGATGGATCACACGAACGAATCCATTGCTCAACTACCGGAATACCCAGCGCCTGTTGGATCTCCAGACAGGTTGTGAGGCGATCTCCCAGGGTATTGATGTTCGCCACACCATAAATGTATCCAATACGCCGATGCCCCAGCTCCGCCAGATGCTTCAGGATTAATTGCTCTCCTAGCCGTGGCGTTGTGATAATGCTGTCGATGTCGAGATTGAGCTTGTTGACGATGGTCGAGCCGACCGAGGTGACGATGTATTTATGCTGATGAATGGTACGTAGCTCTTCCAAAAGCGTGCGTTCCATCTCTGAGATCATGATCAAGGCATCGCTGCGCTTTTGCTTGAGCCAATCAAAGCAGCGCTTCTCCTCCTCAGCCTTGAAATTGGTCGTGGAAAGAAAGACGCTATAGCCTTTCTCTTTGGCGTACGCTTCAACGCCTGAGAACAGTTGCAGGTAATGAGGATTATTGGCGTCGGGTATGGCGGTGGCAAGAATACGCGATGATTGGCTGCGCAGGTTGCGCGCAGCTTCGTGGGGATGATAATCAAGCTGGGCAATGGCCTCCCAGACGCGCGCCTGTGTCTCTTTCGAGATGCTGGCGGATTGCACATCATTCATCACAAACGAAACGGTCGCACGGGAAACGCCCGCCAGACGAGCCACATCTTCACTGGTTGGGCGTCTGGCCGATAACTTACGTGAGGGCTGAGTATCTTTCATGCTTTTCCCCATTTATGCACAGCTGTATGCGTGCTAACACGAGTAAATCCCTTTTGCGGTCAGCACACCTAAACGAACATATATGATCAGTATATATACCGCAAAGAAGAATGTCAACGTGCCTGTTTTTCACCTAAAGTCATATGATTCACTCCAAATTGATTGCCAGTGAGGGATTGACAAATAAAGAGTTGGTATGGTATGTTTCTGAAAAGTAACACGAGTAAGTAACCACCTGATCTTTTTTCTGAGATGCTCTGGGAGTGCCACTATTCGTGCTATTGGCAACGCCGCCGTTTACATTTGATTTGTAATTTACACTTCTGATGTGAGGAGATAATACGTGACAACGCTGCAACCAATGAAATCTCCTGCTGGAAATCTAAAACATCACTATCGTCCCGGACATGCCAACGCCACCTGGTATCGACGTGCCATCAAGGCATGGCCTTACTACGTCGCCCTGCTTCCAACCGTCCTGTTGCTTGGAATCTTTGGCTACTATCCAGCGATCAACGGCTTCTATCACGCCTTCTTCGAGTGGGAGCCAGGATTTTATGCCAACTTCATCGGTCTGGATAATTTCGCTAAGATGCTGCACGATACGCTCTTCTGGCAATCGTTCAAGAATATTGGACAATTCTTCATATTTGGCGTCACGATCGCCTGGGCGCTCCCGATCTTCGCCGCCGAGCTCGTGATGACTCTTTCAAGCGAACGCTGGCGCTTCTTTTTTCGTTCGCTCTTGATTGTTCCCTTTGCCTTTCCGGTCGCAGTCCAGGTGTTGCTATGGGGCTTCCTCTACGATCCAAACGTCGGCGTCTTCAATACGCTATTGCAGGCCATGGGATTAGGAACTCTGGCACACAATTGGCTGGGTGACCCTAATACGGCCCTCTACTCATTGATGTTTATGAATGCTCCCTGGATCGCCAGTATCCCATTCTTGATTTTTCTGGCACGGCTCCAGGCCATCCCGCAAGAGATCTTTGACGCCTCAATGATCGATGGAGCCGGTCGCTTGCGGCGCTGCTTCTCTATCGATATTCCGTTGATGCTCCCACAGTTTCGCCTGTTACTTGTGCTGGCCGTGATTCAACTCCTCCAATTTGCAGTGCCCGTGGCCTTGCTGACCAATGGAGGACCCGCTTACTCAACCATCATGCCAGTCCTTTATCTGATTCAAGCAGCCTTCGTCAATTCAGACTGGGGATATGCAGCCGCACTCTCGGCAGTGCTCTTCCTCATCATGTTTATCCTGAGCCTGCTCATACAACGCCTGTCGCGGCAAAAACCTTCGATTGTAGTAGACTGAGCTCTTCATAACTGCGCCCTGGGTGGCGCTTGATCCGCGTTGTATAGATGACATCTTTTCTTGCGTTATATCATTTCCTGTCCCAATGGAGGAGGGCCATATGGCTATCAAGCTCGCTGATACGAGTCTCGATCAGGCATCCGGGAAAATTGTCTTGCCCTATAAGCATGCCAGGCGTGTCAATAAAAGCCTGTCGCGTACCAAACGTGCCAACATTATTGCGGCAACGCTATTAAGCATCTTGAGCTTTCTGGGACTCTTCCCTTACCTGTTCATGATCATTACATCATTTAAGAATAACGCACAATTTGTACAAAGTTACTGGGCACCAGTCTTTCCCTTGCATCTGGAAAACTACATCACCGCCTGGAACCAGGTACGCATCTATCTCTTTAACTCCATCTTTATCGCTGTAGTCTCGATTGCAGGAGTGGTCATTATTGGATCGGTAACCGCCTTTGTCTTGTCGCGACGTGAGTTGCCGGGAAGAAATGTTCTCTATGGACTGGTGATGTTGCTCCTGATGGTTCCCTTCATCGCCAGCTTGATCCCTCTCTTCATTTTAATGCGCGACATCCATCTGCTCAACACCTACTGGGTACTGATTATCCCGTATGTGAGTAGCGGAGTTGTCCTCTGTACCTTTCTGATGCGCACTTTCATTGAGCAGATTCCTGAGGAGTTGTTTGGAGCCGCGAAGATCGATGGGGCCAATGGGGCACAGATCTATCTTTTTCTGGTGATGCCGCTCTCAGGTCCGATCATGGGCACGATCGCCATGGTTACCTTGATTAATGTCTGGAACGACTATTTCTGGCCGCTCCTGACTATCACGGATAACAATCTGCGTACAGCCACGATCGGAGTGTCATTCTTTCAGGGACAATATACGACGGACTGGGGACCGCTCTTCGCTGGATATTTCCTCGCCAGCCTGCCTTTGCTCATATTCTTCGTTTTCGCCTCAAAATACTTTATCGCAGGCATCCAGGGCAGCAGCTCGGGAGGGGAGGTCGTCGTGTAGCAGCAACATGCATCACAATCCTGTCCAGGCAGTCACAATGACGAAGACGTAGCCTGCCAGCAGGCATACAAGAGTACTTGCGTCAGATCCACTATATATTGAGCAATGACAGCTCCAAACACATGCGTTTTGAGGCCATTTATTTATTCAAAGGAGATAATTAATGGGATATGCTACTTCATGGCAAAAAACCGTCAGGCCGATGGTTTCAGGATTACTTGTATTGTGCATACTGTTCATTTCTGCCTGCTCTAATTCATCCACATCGTCGGACGGAAAGATAACCATCACACTTTCCGCACCTAACCAGTTCACATCAAGCAGTACCGACTTTGGTCCAGCCTGGACAACAGCCATCAATCAGTACGAGAAATTGCATCCTAACGTCACAGTCAAGATCAACGCGCTCCCGCTCAGCAGTTTCAATCAGACCATCTCGACCGAGCTGGCCGCAGGAACCGGTTCAGATATCGTCTTTAATCAGGCAACCTACAAACCGTTTATGGTCACACAGCTGGACAGTTATCTCAACAAGCCTAATCCCTACGTCTCCGGGCAGGCAAAATGGATCGACTCATTCAATTCGACCGCCTACAGCTTTAGCAATCCCCAGTCGCTCAACGCCGACGGACATCTCTACTGGGTGCCCTTCAATCTGGTAGGCGTCGGACTCTTTGTCAATCTGGATATCTTCAAGAAGCTTGATATCCCCTTCCCTATCAAGACCTACGCCGATTGGGAAACAGCGACCAAAAAGATTAAGGCCGCTGGCTATACGCCGATGGCAATGGATAGCTCAACAATCGGCATCGACTTTCCAACTGGCTCCATCTTCAACCAGATGTTTGCCAACAACTACGATCAGTTTAACTACTTCGACGGTCTCGGAAAAGCTGGCACAAATTCTTACCTGACCGTCAAAGATCTCACCCGCGCCATCAAAACGGGCAAGTTGAGCGCGACCTCGCCACAGGTAACCGAAGCCCTCACCCTTGCCCAACAGCTTTATCAACGGAATGCCACCCCCAACTGGTCAGGTATCAGTAACTCGTCAGGAGCAGGCGTCAACCTGCAAGACTTCATCTCCGGCAAAGCCGCCATGGCCTGGGGAGTAAACTTCGGCGTCTCGGCGCTGACAGACGTAAAGTTCAAATTTGGGAGCATGGGCTTTGCCACTATCACAACTGCGACCACACCACTCTCAACCAACGAACCGGCATCTTTTGGAGTCCAACCCGGCGGATCAAGCTATATGATCCCCTCAACCATCAAAGGAGATCAACTCAAATGGGCGATAGACTTCCTACAATTTATGACCGCACCAAAGTATAACCAACCATGGACCACGGCCACCACCAGTATCCCATCCATCAACGGAGTGCAAGCGCCATCCAGCGTCGCCGGCTTCGCGGGAGGAGACTGGGGTAAAACGCCAAAATCGAACGGCTACGCCCTCACCGGCCTGGATAATCAAGCCGGACAGGAGTTCCCACAAATCATGCAAGGGCTCCTGCTCGGTAAAAACAGCATTAGCCAGACGGAGCAAGCGCTAGACACATCCTGGAAGCAGGCGGCGGACAGGAACATCACCAACAACAAATGGGGTGATGAATCCTGGGCCAAGTAGCATTCTCAATCGGGCAGGAGCCTTTGATAAAGGTCATCCTGCCGCGCGGCAGCTTTGCGATAGATGGTGCCATTCTTCTGGTCAGGTTGCGTCGGAGGCAGGTTGCTGGATGGGAGCTTTTCGAGGTCTGGGATGATACCCAGAGCCTCAAGAGCCATGAGGGCGTTTCCACGTGCGGAGGCTTCCTGCTCTTGCGAGGGATGAATGGCGCTATCAAGTGTGTCGGCAATGATCTGGCGCAGAATTGACGAGTGGAATAAGACCCCTCCACTTGCCATGAGTCGATAGTCCGAAGGACTCATGTTAAGTGCGCTACGCAGTGAGGTGCAGATAGCGCCCAAACGATAGGCAAGGGATTCCATGCCAGCGCGGAGAAGTTCTACCGGAGCGGTATGAGTCGAGATGCCAGAGACGGTCATACGAGCTTCTGCGTGCCAGCCAATGCTACGCTCGCCCGAGATAAATGGCAGAATGGTAAGTCCATGGCTATCCGGCACGAGAGCCGCCACCTCGGGCTCTACATCTTGCAAGGAGGACATTTTAAGCGTATCTTTGAGCCAGGCCAGAAGATTTCCTCCCTCGCTGAGTGCTCCTCCCAGGATAGCATGTCGACCGTCGAGAAAGTAGAGCCAGAGACCAAGTGGAGGCTCTGCGATTTGTCCCGGTTCGATCACAACCCGCACAGCACTAGACGTTCCCATGGTGAGCGACCAGTTCTGCAGTGTCACGCATCCAGTGCCGGCACACGCGGATGCTCCATCGCCGATGGCTGGATACCAGGGGATGTCTTTCAACGTAGGCCAACTGGATGCGTACTTGCCTTGCAGGCCGGTAATCGCATCCTGGAAATCGCCGATATCGGAGAGCTGATCCCGACGGACATCAAGCGCCCGCATCAGTTCCGGGTCCCACTGGCGCGTCTTTGTTGTCATCATGCCGGTCGCCGAAGCCATCGAAAGGCTACAGACAGATCGTCCGAGCAGCGTGCGATGCAGATATTCTCCAAATGAGATCCATTGCCTGACACTCTTGAAGATCTGAGGCTGATTCTGCGCCAGCCAACGCAACTTCGCAGGCCAATAGCTGGCATGAAAGCGCACCCCCACACGATCATGGACAGCTTTCTCATCAAATTCCTGGCGCAGAGCACGAGCCGTGCCATAAGCCCGCGTGTCTTCCCAGGTGATCACAGGAGTCACAGGATGTCCCTCACCATCGAGGCCAAGTAGACTATGCCAGAAGGTATCGATGGCCACCGCTCTGATCTGCGTGGCCAGCGTCCCGGCCTTCTGGATCACTTCATCAATGGTCTGAGTGACAATCTCGACGAGTTTATCAGCATCAACCGACGCCTCTCCCTCAACTGATGTCGTCAGTTGATAGGTTTTTTGCGAGATCATATCTGGCACAGCCCTTCCAGCCGCGTCAAAGAGGAGCGCTCGCGTCGATGACGTACCAACATCCAGGGATAATATATAAGGTGATTTCGTATCAGTCATAGTAGCTACCTTCCACACGACTCAAATAACAACATTGTCAAGCATCCCGCACTTTCTCAGCAACTTGCTCTCCTGCAATCTCACGGTGACTGCGCGCATACATTAGTGTACACGCATTATCTGCACATTGTTGCTCATGCTTTTCCGTGGACACAACGATACGATGTGATGGCACTGTCAGTCCGGCACAGATAGCGCTCACAAATGCCAGAACCGCCCCCATCACCATCGCAAGACGGAAGCCACTGATAAAAGAGGCCGCAATATCACCTTGTAGCAGCAGCCTCATATCAGGAGCAACGCTCGCAGGCACGGTCGCGTTAGCCAATTTTGCTCGCTGTGGGTCCAGCAACGCTCGTACCTCCGGCGTGATGTGCTGGGACAACAACTGCTGATCCAGAGCCAGATTAAATACACTTAAAACTACAAGACCAAAGATAGCAATCGCCAACAGGTTTGCCACACGCGCCACAGCATTATTAATGCCAGATGCCGTGCCCGCATATTGATCACTGACTGCTCCCATGACAGTTGTCGTCAGGGGAGCCACCGTCACAGCCATGCCTAATCCGACCGTCACAATCGCCGGAAAATATGTCGTCCAGTAACTACCACCGATCCCGGGCAGCGCAAACAGGAGATAGCCCACACCCACAATCAATGGACCTACCACCAGCGGCAAACGTGCACCATAGCGCGTAACCAGGCCGCCGGAAAAGCGTGACAGGGCAAACATCAGCAGGGTAAAGGGCAGCAGCGCTGAGCCAGCAGCCGTAGGAGAATATCCCTGCACACGAATCAGATTAAAGGGCAAGAAATAGAGCGTGGCACCCAGAGCTCCATAGAGGAAAAACGTCAGCAGATTAGTACCGCTAAAGGTCCGCGATTTGAAGAGATGAAGAGGCATCATAGGAGCAGGACTCCGCCACTCCACAAACACAAAACCGATCAGCGTCAGCGCACCGACGAGAATACAAACCAGCACAATAGGATCAAAGATACTCAATGTGTTCGCTTCGACAAATCCAAAGACCAGCACACCCAGACCAAGAGTGGCCAGGCAAGCGCCAGCGATATCGAGATGCCGATTATTCTCCTCGCTGCGACTCTCTGGCACGAAGACCAGCGCCACGATCAGGACAAGCACCGCGATTGGCAAATTGATAAAAAAGACCCAACGCCACGACGCGTATTGGACCAGCCAGCCACCGATTACTGGACCAAGTGCAGATGTAATCGCAGAAAATGCTGACCATAAGCCAATTGCCTTCCCACGTTGGTCCTCAGCGAAATTGGCGCGAATAATCGCCAGACTTCCGGGAGTCAGGAGAGCGCCCCCGATCCCCTGTACCGCCCGCGCAGCTACCAGTTGAGCAATGTCGCCGGTCAAGCCACACCAGAGTGATGCAAACCCAAAAATAATCACACCCAGAGCAAAAATCCGCTTACGTCCATAGACATCGCCCAACGACCCACCAACCAGAATCAACGAGCCAAGAAGCAATGCATACGCCTCCACCACCCATTGAACGGTCGCAGCTGAAGCGTTTAGATCAACCTGGATACGCGGCAGGGCAACATTGACAACACTGGAGTCAATAAAGGCCATGCTTGATCCCAGAATCGTCGCCAGAAGTATCCAGGAACCTCTACTTTTAAGAGTCATACATCATCAACTTTCTGCGCCATGAAAAGAGTGGAAACTTCAAACAAAGCTTCCACTTATCTATTCAGTAAAGTACACAATTCTATGTAAGTATACTTTGGCACAAAGCATATCTCAAAGCAAGAGGAATGCGGATTCGACTAAAGGTCGGGCAGTTGCCAATCGATGGCAGGCTTGCCCGCCTGGAGGAGCGCGGCGTTGATTTTGGAGAACGGTTGGCTGCCAAAGAAGCCATTGCGAGCGGATAATGGAGATGGATGAGCAGACTCAATAATTGTATGTCGCGAAGTATTAATCAGGGCCTTCTTCTTTTGCGCATAGCCGCCCCACAACACAAAGATCACTGGAGACTCTTTCGCATTGACCACGCGGATAATCTCGTCGGTAAAAGTCTCCCAGCCACGATTTTTATGCGAGTTCGGCTCATGAGCTCTCACAGTTAACACAGCGTTGAGCATCAGGATACCTTGATCGGCCCACGGGATCAGATAGCCATGATTAGGGATGCGACAGCCCTGATCTTCGCGCAATTCTTTGTAGATGTTGACCAGCGACGGCGGCGGCTTGATGCCTGGTTGCACCGAGAAACACAATCCATGTGCCTGATTATGATCATGGTACGGATCCTGACCGAGCAAGAAAACATTCACACGCTCATACGGAGCATGCTGCAATGCCGCAAAGACCTCATCCTCAGGCGGGAAGACAGTGGCACGTTGGCGTTCATCATCGACAAACTTTGTGAGCTTCTCAAAATAAGGCTTTTCAAACTCATGTGCCAGATGCGTGTGCCAATCGCCTGGAATATTTATCTGCATACAAATCCCTTCATTACTACTAAGTACAATAAACAACCAACCAACTTATACTCATCTATTCTCTAAGAACGAGAGCAAAGCGGTAATAGTATCGAGCATCAGCCTTGATTTGACAAGCAGTGGCAATGAGAGCAAGCAAGCACGATGCTATAAGCACAAGTATAAATAGACTTATCAACTTTAACTTGGATTTAGTACAAATTTAATATAAAAAGGGTATAATAATGAAGAATCCAGAAGTGTGACTGGCTATCTCTAGCTACTTGTTAAAAAGAGGATTGATAAACGTATGAAAAAAAATTGGCGTATCATTGCTTCGTCAATCTTTGCATTAGGTGTCGTGCTCTTAAGTGTACAACTTTTCTTAACATCGTCTGGAACATCGGTCGGAGCGGTACAACATATAGAGACATCGGCATCCAATACAACGACTCCGATCAAGCACGTTGTCGTAATTTTCCAGGAAAACGTCTCATTTGATCACTATTTTGCGACCTATCCAAATGCGACCAATGCAGCTGGCGAACCGGCATTTCATGCCAGCGCCAATACGCCATCGGTGAATGGATTGAGTGCTGGTCTCCTCACCAATAATCCCAACACGGCCAATCCGCAGCGACTGGATCGCTCGCAGGCGGTTACCTGCGACCAGGACCATGGCTATACAGATGAGCAAAAAGCTTATGATAGTGGTCTGGTCGATAAGTTCGTTCAATACAGCAGCGGCGGTAGCTGCACCGATAAAACAACGGTCATGGATTACTATGATGGCAATACGGTGACAGCAATGTGGAACTATGCACAAAATTATGCCATGAATGATAATTCCTTTGACACAACCTTTGGGCCATCGACACCAGGCGCACTGAATCTTATCTCTGGACAGACGCACGGCGCAACCTCGGGTTCAGCACTCGCACAGATCACCGATGGTACGTTGATTGGTGACTCTGATCCCACCTATGACGATTGCTCAACCACAAATGGCAACACAGCTTCTATGTCTGGCAAGAATGTAGGCGATCTGTTAAATGCGAAGAATGTTACCTGGGGCTGGTTCGAGGGCGGATTTAAGCCGACCGCGACGACAAATGGCAAGGCTGTCTGTGGCTCAGCCCACAAGAATATTGCCGGCGTCAGCGTCACAGACTATTCTCAGCATCATGAGCCCTTTCAATATTATCAATCCACAGCCAATCCTCATCATCTGGCACCCACGTCGGCCAGGATGATTGGGAAAACTGATCAGGCCAATCATCAGTACGATCTGTCCGATTTCTGGACGTCGGTACAGACTAAGAATATGCCCGCTGTGAGCTTCTTGAAAGCTCCTGCCTATGAGGATGGTCACGCTGGCTATTCTGATCCACTCGACGAGCAGAACTTCCTGGTCAACACGATCAATACGCTGCAGAAGAGTTCCGAATGGAACAGCACCGCGATCGTCATCGCGTATGATGACTCCGATGGTTGGTATGATCATGTCATGCCTCCGATCGAAAGCCAATCGGCCAGCGCCGTCGACGCCTTGACTGGCACTGGACTCTGTGGCACCTCACAGGCTGGCGCGTATCAGGCTCGTTGCGGCTATGGTCCACGACTTCCACTCCTGATCATCTCGCCATTTGCTAAGAAGAATTTTGTTGATCACACCACCACCGATCAAACCTCCATCTTACGCTTCATCGAAGATAACTGGAGCCTGGGAAAGATCGGCGATCAATCATTGGATGCGCGTGCCGGTAGCATCACTAATATGCTCAATTTCAGGCAAGGAGATACCCATCTCTATCTGAATCCAAGTACGGGCGAGCCAACAAAAAAATAAAATCGCTTCTATCCGTTTCACCGTCTCGTCCCGACATGGTACAGGCTTATGCGGTTGCTTCGCATAAGCTTGTACTTTTTTACTAATAGTAGCGTCGCACGCTTGCGTGCGATGTCCACTCGACGTACGATCAGGCAGACCAGCGTTGCTCGCCGAGACCCCACTATCTCGTACGAAAAACAGGGACATCGCACGCAAGCGTGCGACGCTACATTAGGAGGTATGGACGTTGACAGAGCAATACCTCGCCAGAAAGGTCAAATTAGTCTATGGACGCGCACGACACACCAACACCATCGAGACCACGACGCACAAAAAGAGGTTTCACGCGCCGGCGCCTGTTCAACAGAACGGCAGTGGCAACAGGTACGATTGCTTTCTTGAGCAGTGGAGCAGCTGTGCTGGCGGCCGCCTCCAGTGCGCAAGAAACGCAAGCTATGGTTGATAATCAACTCATCACGACTGCTCCGTCAAGCGGGAAGCTGCGAGAATATTGGATTCAGGCCGATTCCTTCTTCCATAATCTGATGCCTACGGGGATGGATGCAATGACGAATACAAGTTACATGGCCAATCAAACCTCCTATTGGGCAGTTGGATATCGAGCCTATAGCTCCAATTGGGAAACGCTCCTGCACGGCGACGACAATATTGGACCTAACACGGGTATCCCTGGGCCAACACTACGCGCAGAGGTCGGAGACACCATTCGTATTCACTTTCGTAATAATGATACACATTATAAATTTGCTCACAGCATGCATCCTCACGGCCTGCTCTATACTCCCGCCAACGATGGCACCTGGATCGCCAAAAATGGAGATCAACCAGGAACGGCACTGATGGTCGGCGATACCTTTACCTACGAGTGGAAGGCGGTTGCCAGCTCGGTTGGGAGCTGGCCCTATCATGATCATTCCAAGCCAGCCTTTATTCCAGGCAGCACGGGTTCCAGCGATAGCGAGATGAACGCATCGAGTGGCATCATGGAATTGGGAGCGGAGTTAGGCCTGTTCGGAATGATTGCGATCACCGATGCTCAGACACCAAAAGTGGATCGAGAATTCATCCTCTGCTTCCACGATCTCTATGAGACCGATGTGCCACAGCTCAGCCAGGACTTCGATTGCTTCAATGGCTTTGCCTTCCTGGGAAATACGCCCACCTTTGAGGCACGCGTCGGAGAGCGCGTACGCTGGCGCATCATGGTGCTAGGGACAGATTTCCACGTCTTCCATCTGCATGGACACCGCTGGCAGTTTAACGGCCGCTACGATGACTCTCTTGTCTTCGGTCCCTCTACGACCTTAACGTTTGATTATGTCGAGGATAATCCAGGGACATGGCTCTATCATTGCCACGTTACGGAACATATGATGGGAGGAATGGTCGGCTTCTACGTTTCAAAATAGCCTACCAGGAGGTACAGATAAAAAAGGAAGGTTTACCTGGAGATGGTAAACCTTCCTTTTTTGAGAAAACATCAGGCAAGCTAGCGCCCCTCTATACGTTGTAGTAAACGTCTATTCTCCTCACGAGCCTGCATCAAGGATCGCTCCACCTGCTGAAGGCGAGCCGCCTCCTGCCGTAGACGCTGTGTACGAGAGAGCAGGTTGTTCAGAGAACCAGAAATTTGCCAGAGCGAATTATCTTCGGTCAAAGGAACACGAGCATCGAAGTCGCCATTAGCAACGCGCATATGCGTGTCAATAATTTTCTGGATACTTGATTCCAACTGCTGCTTCTCCTGCGTGGCGATTCTGGCCTGCACAGCAAGGTCATGTTCAAGTTTGACCAATTCCTCAGCATTATCAGCACGTACCAGAGCTTTCGAGGTACCTTGTACCCAGATGTAGGCTACGATCGAGACAATGATCTGGCTGATGATAATCGGAATGAGAATGGCATACAACGAGCCTTTAAGACTCCCATCACTATAGCCGAAAAGGATAACGCTCAGCTCAGCAGTGGTAGGCATATAGCTCAACGACCAGAAGGTAAAAATACAATTAACCAGTGCAACAATAAAGACCCACCAGGATGGGAGAAAGCTTACCGCACAGACCAAAGGTAGGATCAGAAGGCCATAAATTGGCAGGACCATCATACCCAGACCGCCAGGTGTGGTGATGATGTTCAAAACAGGCACCGCGATAAAAGTGACCACCACGAGGGCACCCGCAATAGTAACCTTGCCGAGGCGATTGAGTACAGTGGCAACAACCAACAAAACCAGAGCATAAATGAGCAAGGCGCTCAGGTTCTCAGAATTTGGTCCTGCACTGCCGGTCACGATAGATAAGCCAATGGCGCCAAGCAGAAGATAGAGCGCCAGGATGATTTGGCTGCCCGTTCTCCCACGCCGAAACCTCTCTTGATCCTCAAAAGGGGCAAGTGGTTCTGGTTTCACGGGGGAGGCGAGACGATACCACCAGTAGAAAATTTTGTTTTCTTGCTGACGTGGCCGATTTAAATATGAGGGTCCTTGCTGTCCATCATGTGAAAGATCAGCTGAATTAGCAGAAAGTTCATTCATGCGTGAATCTCTTTCAATATTACAGTGTACCGAGAAAGCAGATTATCACATCTGCACGCAGATGCGAACAACGTCTTCCCATCAATATCCAATACTAACTGTCAGCGCCACATGGCTCTCTAGCGCGTAAATAGCCGGAGACACACATGCCAAAGACAATGTCCAATCATAAAAAATACAATGTCCGATTACACTGAACTACCTCACTCTTTAAATAAAGTCACACATAGCAGCGAAGAGGAGACAGCTCATACGTAGCTACTGAAAATTCTTTTTGTCATGCTGTGAGATAGTAATCACACCAATAGCCTGCAACTCACTCAACACCTTATCGACGATCGGTTGCGATGTTGAAAGAAGAGACGCAATTTTCACAGTGCTCTTAGTCCCATCAGCCATGGCAAAAACAACGCGGTGGATGCGCGGCCAGGATTGCATCTGCCTTTGATCCAACATGACAGTACGCTGAGGAACAAAGACTTTCTCCACTGGTACAAACGCAACAGGAGACAATGGTTGAGTTGGTTTGGCCTGCTGAGCCGCGAAGTCCCAGCGTATACGACCAAGGCGAGAAAGCGCTTTGGTCACATCTTTTCCAGTCAAGCTACGTCCACTAGTGCTACCAATAATGGCAGCAGAAATAATGGCTCCTTCTTTAATGCTGATCTCAATGCGGCAGGGCTCATGCAATCCAATTACCCCTGTCGCAGCTTCAGCGGTCAAGGAACCGGTCATCCGATGCTCTTGCATCACTTGCTTCATTGTTTCAAAATCGAGCGTGTACATTGATCAGGGTTCATCCTATCTCAATGGATTTGTAAGAACTCTATTGATTAGGCTCTACAGGCACGAGGCTGGTTGGTTTTTTGGCCAGACAGTCGTGAGTATTCATTCCCCCCTCAGTGCACTTCTGTACCCAAAAGCAGCGTGGAGACCCACATGCCTTCAACCAATGCAAAGATTGGCAAGAATTTTCATAGAAGCTTTTATCTGTCCTGGACGCAATTCTGCGCTTCAAGTATTACAAATTTTACCTGGATCATCCCGACCCGCCAACCTCAGTTGTAATACACACACTACTATTTACTCGTAAGTGTTACTTTACTAGAATAAAGTGTTTCTATTATAAAGAAATTTTTTACGCATAGTCAAGTAGTAGTCAATAAGGATTATATAAAGATATGCCAAACGACATAGCTAACTTGTTTTTTCATTAAAGAGTAAAGCCCAATTCATGCTGTATTTAAAAGTCTATCACTAGAAGCTAAAAAATGACACTCTCTTGCTAAAAAGAACGATAAGGTACTATTGCAAATTTTCTAGTCATTCTCCACTAGAGAAAATAAACTGCACTCGTAAGAGAAAAAGAGCAAAGGTAGGAAGAATATCAAAAACGTTTGACATTATGATTTGCAGTATGGTAATGTGCGAATGTATTTTGGTTGCGCAGTATGGATTGTAGACAATATTGTTGTACATTTTTAAAGGATTCTCCTTACAGAAAAAATGTAACGTTGTTGGCAAATGATCCACACAATTTCTCTGTATGTGATGATTGGTATTACTGCATTGAAAGTCGGAACCTTTTATTTGTACCATCTTCCGGATAGAAGGAATGTATTATGAGTAACTTCGAGATGAAACAAATAACGCACAGCGAAGTTGCAATTGCACACCAAAAAACGTCATCATGTCGGGACTGCGTGGTAGGACAGAACGCAGTGCATGACACGTACGATATGCCAATCTTTAAGATGATGGCAGTAAGGGAGAAGTAATGCAATGACTGCAATTATTCGTACCGAAAAGCTCAGCAAATCGTTTGTGCGCAGTGATCAGGAAATCACAGTCCTGAACGCTACGAGTTTAGATATTGAACAGGGCAGTTTTGTCACGATCGTAGGACCGAGTGGCTGTGGAAAATCGACGCTACTGAGTATCATTGCCGGATTATTACCCGCAACCTCCGGAAAGGCCTACTATAAAGGTAGCCAGATGGTCAATCCGCGCCTCGAAGTGGGATATCTGACCCAAAAAGATACCTTGATG
This sequence comes from Dictyobacter sp. Z7_2, assembly GCF_057551105.1. Taxonomy (NCBI): domain Bacteria; kingdom Bacillati; phylum Chloroflexota; class Ktedonobacteria; order Ktedonobacterales; family Dictyobacteraceae; genus Dictyobacter; species Dictyobacter sp. Z7_2. The sequence continues at coordinate 3,173,884 of NZ_BAAJPE010000002.1, read as the reverse complement.
CCCTGGCGCAGCATTACCCGTAACATCGAGATGCCACTGGAGATCCGAGGGGCCAAGAAAGAGCGCATCCAGAACACAGCCAGCGAAATCATCAACCGCGTGGGGCTAAAGGGCTTCGAGAAACACTATCCGCGTGAACTATCAGGAGGAATGCTACGTCGCGCCAGCCTGGCACGTATGCTGGCAGCCGATCCTGAAACCATGCTGATGGATGAGCCATTTGGAGCCCTGGATGCACAGCTACGTGTCGAGCTGCAAAACGAATTGCTCAACCTCTGGTCGGGAAGCGGCAAGACGGTCATTTTTGTCACGCATGACATCGAAGAGGCCATCGTGCTGGGAGACCGCGTGATCGTCCTCGGCCTGGGAGGTCGTATCGTCCTCGACGAATACATTCAGCTTCCCCGCCCACGTGATGCCATCAAAATACGTTTTCGTCCCGAGTTTGCGCAAATTCACTATCGTTTATGGGATGCTTTAATGGACGCTCGTACACAGCAGAAAGTGAACGTGTAAGCATGACAACATTTCAGGAAAAGACCTCGAAACAGAAGCCGGCAGTCCTTCTGCATACATCTGCCAGCGTGCAAGCAAAGAACCACAAGCGCCGACAAGGATGGATCGTCAACGGAGGACGACTGCTGTTCCTCATTTTATTTCTAGGTATCTGGCAATTTGAATCGGGCAAACTGCTCAATCCCCTCTTTTTCAGCAATCCAGCAGCGATCTGGGATCAGGCGCATGCATGGATACTTGATGGCACGCTCTGGGATAATACAGCGATTACGCTGGAGGAGACCTTGCTGGGACTCTTCTTTGGAGCGACAACAGGTATCATCTGCGGCATTATCATCGGTCAGCTGGACATCATCGGAAAAATCATCGATCCTTTCTTGATCGCCTTCAACAGTATTCCTAAAGTCGCACTGGCACCTGTCTTCATCATCTGGCTCGGCATCGATATGCCCATGAAAGTCATTCTGGCCGCCGTGACGGTCTTCTTTCTGGTCTTCTTCAACACGCTGGCCGGAGTACGCAATGTCGATCAGGATCTTGTCGACGCCGTACGTCTGATGGGCGGCAAAGGACGAGATATTCTGTTCAAGGTGATTATTCCCTCGGCTTCCAGCTATGTATTGGTAGGTTTGCGTATCGCTATCCCCTACGCGCTCATTGGAGCTGTGATCGGCGAACTGGTCGCATCCAACCACGGCCTCGGCTACCTGATCAATGACTCTGCCGCGAACTTCAATACGGCAGGCGTCTTCGCCGCCTTACTGGTTCTGACCATCATCTCTGCGATCCTGAATGCCATCGTGGACCTGATCGATCGTACCACCTCGCGCTGGAAACCCGCCATGAGAATGAGCAATCGTGGAACTGTCTAACGAAAGCATCTATCTCGATCCAGTCTCATTTCCACAGCAAAGAGGATGCCCCACATGATGTGAGACATCCTCTTATTTCTTGTGATGATCGAAGCGTGCGCAGACTAGCCCACGCTACCGGACATCTCCAATTGGATCAGGCGGTTGAGCTCGACAGCGTATTCCATCGGGAGCTCTTTGGTGATGGGCTCGATGAAACCGTTTACGATCAACGAATACGCCTCGGTCTCGTCCAATCCACGGCTCATGAGATAGAAGAGCTGGTCGTCACCGACTTTGGAGACGGTGGCTTCGTGACCAATCTCAGTCTGATTCTCTTCGACGCGGATGGTCGGATAGGTGTCAGTACGGGCAAACTCGTCGAGCAAGAGAGCGTCACAGCGAACGCTGGATTTGGTGTGATGCGCTCCTGGATTGATACGTACCAGTCCTCGATAGGATGCTCGCCCGGTTCCCTTCGAAACGGATTTCGAGAGGATCTGTGATGTGGTGTGTGGCGCCAGATGGGTGATCTTGGCTCCCGCATCCTGATGCATGCCGTCGTTCGCGAAGGCAACCGACAAGACATCGCCACGAGCACCGGGCTCCATCAACAGGACGGCCGGATACTTCATGGTGACTTTCGAACCGAGATTGCCATCGACCCACTCCATGGTGGCGTCTCGATACGCTGCGGCACGCTTGGTGACCAGGTTGTAGACGTTCTTGGACCAGTTCTGGATGGTCGTGTAGCGTACACGCGCACCTTCCATGGCTTTGATCTCTACCACGGCGCTGTGCAAGCTATCGCTGGAATAGCTGGGAGCGGTACAGCCTTCGACGTAATGGACATATGATCCAGGCTCGGCGATAATCAGTGTACGCTCGAACTGTCCCATATTCTGGGCATTGATACGGAAGTAGGCTTGCAGAGGTACTTCGACACGCACGTTGCGTGGGACATACACAAAGCTACCACCACTCCAGACCGCGCTGTTCAGCGAGGCGAATTTATTATCCGATGGCGGGATGATCGAGCCGAAGTGCTCTTTGATGATGTCGGGATACTCACGCAAAGCGGTATCCATATCAGTAAAGATAACACCCAACTTCTCAAGATCCTCGCGCATCTTGTGGTAGACGGCCTCACTCTCGTACTGAGCGGTCACACCAGCCAGATATTTCTGCTCGGCCTGTGGAATACCCAGACGATCAAAGGTGTCCTTAATTTCTAGCGGAATATCATTCCAGCTCTTACCCTGCTGGGCCACTGGCTTGATGTAATAGAAAATGTTGTTAAAGTCGATACCCGACAGATCAGCACCCCAGGTTGGCATCGGACGCTTCTCATAGAGATCGAGACTTTTCAGACGGAAATCCCGCATCCAGCTGGGCTCGCCCTTCATCTCGGAAATCTGCTCAACGACTTTTCGGGTCAGACCCCGCTCGGATTTATATGTGTAATTTTCTTTTACATGGAACCCAGCACTGTAGTTACCCTGTTCCAATTCAAATGCTTGACTCATCTTCACTCCAATGGCTGGCTGATGCTATCTGAGGTCGTAGGAAGCCGCATGCTTTCTACATGGTAATCCTGACTTGGTGACTCGGATTTACTGACAGTATACTCTCACGTGCGTATTCTGTCAATATCGATAAGCTCAGAAGGCTCCGCTCATCCATCCTACTCTGTCAACGGTCATGGCGTGCCATTGAGACTTCTTCTCTAGGTGGATCTCTCGTCGGCGTTGCTTCTAGATGCAGGTGGGACGGTGTCGTACGTCCAGTGACAGCACGGCGGAGCCGCGCCGCTACGTCGGCTGACCTTGACATCTGGCACGTCGCGATCAAGCGAATTGCAAAGCGTCATCCTGACCGGTCGGACCACGGCACAATGGTCTTTGACAGAGTAATCATCTAGCGCAGCGTCTCATCCAGCCAGTCAAAGACACGCTGGTTCAGTAAAAAAGTGGCACCCTCGTGGCAATGCTCCTCGGCAGCATCCTCAGCGCTGAAAGAAAGATATGTCTTTGAACATGTCAGCGCATCATAGAGCATCTGCGGCTGGCCGGCAAAAAAGTGATCGCTTTCCGCATTGCAGACCAGGGTCGGACAAGTAACCTTGTCGGCAATCCCCTCCATCGTATATAAAGCCATCTTTTGCGATAAATCAAGCAAAGAAGCTGCCTGCATAGTCCACATGCCCTGGCCAAGAGCCCACTTCATGCCTGTATTGTTCTGGATAGCTACTGTCAATTGCCGGGTCATTTCTTCTTCCGTCGGATGAGACGATAGAAAAGAACCCATTTCTTGAAATGATGCCGAATAGGACACCGATGGACCAAAGGAGAACAGGCCATCAATGGCAATACAGGCCGCCAGACGGTGCTCGAAGGCAGCCGCTCGTGGAGCAAGATAGCCTCCCAGGCTCCAGCCTTCCAGGATAAGACAATCGGGATCAATCTCCGGACGCGTAAGCGCATACTCGACAACTGGCGTGACGACATTTTCCCAATCTGGACGGAATGGCAGGTGCTGTAAGCGAATCACACCTCCCTGTCCTGGACCTTCAAAAATGAGGCAATTGTATCCTCGTTGCAGCGCAGCAGGTACTGTCCCAAAGTAGAGTTCCTCGCCGGTCGAGTCGTAACCACCATGCAGCAGCAGGGTCGGACGCGGCGTAGCAGAATCATCGACGCGATAAAAGTAGCCTGGCAGAGAGGTTCCTTCATAGGGGATGCGCACCTCCTCACAAGGAAACGAGAAACGCTGTATCGCCTGAAGAAAACAGTGAATACTCTTTTCATAGGTGCTAAGCGCTCGTGGATCGTTCTTCCCAATATCTATATGCAGAAAAAATTCTGCACAACGATAATAATTAGAAGCTCGCAAATACGCTTCGCGAGCACTGATGTCATGACCAGCGGATGAGCAATCATCAGCGATACGATGAATGCGTTCAGCAGTACGATACCACTCCTGATACCAGCTCTCAAAATCCCCCTCCGTGATTCGTGAAGCGGTTAAAAAGCATTCGTTGATATCAGATCCACCATTGGTGGCTGCACTTAACATACGCAGAAATTCGAAAGAAAAAGTTGGATCTTGAAACATAATTTTCATGCTTAATTTTCTCCTTGCTAACAACATGTCAAACATTAGCACATTGGTAAGTAAACGACCACTTACTTATTTACACAAAAAAAGAGCCTATCACCCATTCTGTAAAGCAACAAGCCAGAGACGATTCATTTCACGCAGCGTCTGCTCGCTGATCTGATCAATCATGTGGAGTTTCGCCCGCTGCTGAATACCAAACAAAAAGCTGAGATATCCCCAGGATGCGGCCGCCAGATCAAGATGAAGCGGCAAGAGCATTTGTGCTTGAGCCTCTTTTAACAGTTCGTAGATCAACGTCGAAGTTTGAGAGCTATACTCCTGCGCCATCTCGATTACTAGTGGATCATCGGACTCGCCAGCGGCCATCAGCAGCAATTGGAGGCTGTCAGGATCAGAGAGAGCAACAGCACGATACTCTAAAACCACTGTGGATAAGGTCTCCATGAGATCATGTCTGGCTTTCTCTCGGACACGTTCAAAAAAAACGGACAAAAAATGTTTCTTCACCTCGCTCAATACGGTGAGATACAACTGCTTTTTGCTCTCAAAATGTTTATAAAGCATCGCCTCAGTTACATTGCTGGCGCGAGCCAGCTCTCCCATACTTGCCAGAGTGTATCCCTGATGAGCAAAGACCTTTTTTGCTTGCGACAGAATCAATGCTCGGCGCTCGCTCCCGCGCATCCGTCCTTCATGAGAAGATCCCAATAGTTTTTATGTCTCCAATATAGTTAGTGAACGTTTACCAACTATCGTAATTTGAGTATAGAAGATTACGCACGACTTGTCAAGGAAAAACAGAGAAACTTGATCACATCCATGGCAGGGAGTACTTATCGCATACTCGACGCTAGATGCGCTCATATACAATCTGACGCATGCCCCACTCGATTTCGCCTTCACCCCGAGAAGTTTCTGCCAATGTATGCAGATCACGCTCCATTTGATCGATCACGCTGGCCGAATAATGCTTCTGGATAAAGGGCAGATTTTTCCAGGCTGGGATGTTTAATGAAAACATAGCGGCAGCTTGCGATGTCCTGACAGGCAGACGATAAACACGGCTCAGGCTGCGTCTCAATCCATGTGGTGGCTGCTGTTTATCCAGCAGTGGTCCAATGTAAAGTTGATTCGCCTGCTGCTCCAGCATCGCGGCAACGATAGACAGATGGCTTTGAAAAAGAGTGTGATCTGTCCTGATCCATTCAATTTCCTCCAGGAGCAGCAGCCCCTGGGGAAGAAGTTGTGTTCCCCAGCGTTCGATCGCAGATTGGGGACCCTGGAGGTGTGTTAAAAGCATACGGCAGGAGATGAGATCACTCTGCCCTGTGGGAAAAGGGGTCTGGATGACGTCATGAAGAACAAACGAAACACGCTCATTGGCACTACTTGCAGCCAGGGAGATAAAATGCTTAGAGCTATCAAGACCAATGGCTCGCAGGCAATGCGTGGTATCTGCGATAAGGTGCGTTGTGTAGCCCGGTCCACAACCCAGATCAACAGCCAGCTGCGGCGCTACCCTGACGACGTCTTGTAGAAAGGCGCGACTTGATACAGCAAAGACATCAGCCAGAATTTGAAGTCTGCGCGCTGCCGTATTAGTATCTCTAAAAAGGTATGCCATGAAGCTTTCCTTGCTTTGATACTTATATGATCCGTATGCACTTTTCTCCTTATCATACAACAAACATCTTATGGAATTCCAGCAGCATAAATTCGCCATGGTAGCCTGTATCATCGGGTGCAGACTGCCGTGACGAAAACATCAGCAAGAGAGAAGCACTAGTTTACCTCTTCAGCCGCCTTAACGATAAGATCGGTGACAACATCAGGGTGAGAAATCATCGATACATGGCTTGAGGCAACTGAGGAAACCGTGGCACCGGCACGCTGCGCCATAAAATGCTGGGCAACGGGAGGAATCATCTGATCCTGCTCGGTAACCAGATACCAGGATGGCAACGCTTTCCAGGCCGGAACACCAAAAGGTACCTCGCTTAGAAAGCTACCGCCAGCCAGAGGCTTCTGTGCCGCCGCCAGCACGCGTGCCTGGACAGGATCTACATCGGGGGCAAAGTACTTCACAAATCCTTCACGATCCAACCAGAAAAAGCCCTGTGCATCAGGACGAGCCGCGACAGCTCCAGCGGGCTGCGGTTCAGCGGTAACCAATGCCTTCATCGTATCACCCTCATCTGGAACGAACGCCGACACATAAACCAATCCCACAACGTTCGGAGCGTCCGTACCAAGTGAAGTGATAACAGCACCACCAAAGGAATGCGCAACCAGAAGCGTGGGAACTGTTTGAGCACTCAAGACATTACGAACCGTGGTCACATCCTCAGGAAGCGTTGTCAAAGGGATTTGTACAGCCGTAACAGTGTAGTCCGCTTTTTGCAACCGTGCGATCACGCTACTCCAGCTGGAGCCATCTGCCCATGCACCATGGACTAAAACCACATTTTTTACACTCATATGTTTATCCTTCTTTCAATTCCCCCAAAAAACACGCGAAACAAACACAAATATACAATCTTCTGCTCTATCTTAACCAGATTGTTCACAGTATAGCAAGCACTACAATACATAAAAAAGAGAGAAAATATCCTTTTTTCTGCTCTTTCATCCACAAGCAGCACCGAGCTCCAATTCGGTATACTCTATCTTGATAGCTACATGCGCGCTTGCTTCGCCACCCTTTGCAAGACCTCCAAAGTTGTGTGACAATAGATGGCAGAGACTTCAATTGGAATTGTTCAGGTAGATGATTCTCATCCGCCAGCTCAGACAAAAGAATAGTAGGAAGCTTACTCACCTATGGTCAATCGGCTACTGCTCCGCCTGTGGAGGCTCATTCGGGGAAAGCCTCAATGGTATCTGCTCTGGTTTATGCACAACAAATTTATCGTCGGCGTCTCCGGCGTTATCTTCGACGATCAGGGACGCATCCTACTGCTGCGCCATCGCTTCTGGATGCAGGGCGTCTGGGGACTTCCGGGCGGCTACGCCAATAGTCGCGAGCGCCTCGAGGATACTCTCTGCCGCGAAGTACGCGAGGAGACTGGCTATATGATACAGGCCACCTCTTTGATCCGCATCGTTAGCGGCTACCGACTGCGACTCGAGGCCAGCTATCGCGGACGCTTCCTCGGCGGACAGGAACAGCTCGATAATCGCGAAGTCATGGAGGCTCGCTTCTTCCCTGTCGACGAACTACCAAACGGCATGATGCGTTCACAGCGAGAAATTATCCGACTCGCACTCGCACAGCCCGAAGATCACACAAATTGAAAGGAAATGTCCTCGATTCCGAGCATTTTTGCCTTGACAACCAACAATAAATCCTGTTATTATCAGGGCAACGTAGGATCTACCCGATCCCGTACCCATGCGCTCATAGCTCAGTGGATAGAGCAACCGCCTTCTAAGCGGTTGGTCGCTGGTTCGATCCCAGCTGGGCGCACCACCTCTTTTATTGTGGCCTACACAAGTCCATCCTCCCTCTATAACGAATAAAAAAGAGAGATGATAAACTTTGTATCATCTCTCCATCAAATTTTTGAACATTATTTATCTTTTAGATACTCTAGATCAGCATGATACTTTTTAATCATTTCCTCTGCAACTCGTAAAATTTCTTTCCGAGGAGGCTGTTGGGCTGGCTGGCGATCATCAGGCATAAGTTTCGTATCATCTGAGTTCTTTGCAGATTTCCTTTTATTCGAAGATCGAGGCATATCCAACTCCTTCAACAACACTATGCTTCAGTTCTGTCTATTAATTTTACAGAAGGTCGCCCTTCTCCCTATAGATCTTGATACGGTCGCGTTCACTTTTTACTAACTGGCGGTGTTCTTTTGAGAGGAACCAGGTCGCAGGATGCCATTCACCTGTATCAGCATAATAGTTGATGGTTTCAATACCATAAGGCAGAAACACTTTAGCAAATGTGAGATAGGCTCTCAGCTGATGAAATGGTGATGTAACAAGTATGACCCGTCGGAAGTTATTTTGTTTCAAGATCTCCAGAACATACTCGGCGCTTTCTCTTGTATGTAACGATTGATCTTCTAGCAAAATAGCTTCGGCTGGCACTCCTTGGCAGATCGCCTGGTCACGTATATATATTGCCCCCAGGCCAACATCCCATTTTTCTGCCGCTCCTGCTACATCTTTATATCCTATCCGTCCATTGTCAGCTGCTTCTTCCAACTCAGCGAGAGGGATAAGTAAAGGTGTATCTGTGATTTTTACGCTAAACTTTCCTGACGCAATCAGATGTGGAGCCCATCCTTTTTTATAAAGCTGTACTCCAACATGGATTTTGCCGTCAAGGAATTTAATGTTTCCTCTGGTGCCTGCAAGAACAATAATTGCATCTGCTTTTTTAAGGCGATCTCTTAATGCAAATTGTTTGCCTTTAATAAACAGTATGAGCCATATGGTGATCGGCATCAACGCAATAATGCTGATGCCGACAGTTTTTACTATGTTTTTACGCATTACTATATTGAAAGCATTGCTCCTAGATGGGCAACACTACGTTCCTTTCTCCAGGGTGATTGCTTCAAAGTATTATACAAATTTATAATACGAGTAATAGTTTTGCTTGATCCTACTGACCTTGCCAGGGCTAGCGCTTCTTCAGCATTAGCTATAGAGATGTCGATAAACCCTAAACCATAATACGCTTCGGCTCTCTGCGCGATGAGTCCTGCTCTACCACGAATAACTGTAGGTCTTTTTAAAAGTAATGTTGTGATACAAATGCCACTTTTTAATATTTGATCTATGGCTGTTATTTCTTCAAATCATGCAACAATTGTTGGAAGCATTTCTGATAAATATTGTGGTCTTTCCAATCAGTAAAATTGCTAATGTGACGTAAGTAGCGAAGTTGACTGGCCCATTTTGTTTTTGTTTGCATCACAGTGTCGTCCAGTCGGATCGGGAAAATCACCCACGGTCTGCCTTGTTCTGTTGGCTGTACTTCTCGTTCCCATGCACGTTCGACTTCCATCTCTACCCATTTGCTTTTTACAGAGTGTTTGGAGAGGATCAGCAATACCTTTTCAGACTTTTTGATCGATTCGTCAATCAGATCATGATAAAAGTCTCCTGGTTTCACATCCTTTTTGTCAAACCAACAGCGAATTCCATTTCCTTGCAGGTCGTTATACAACCGTTCAGCAAAGTCCTGATCCCTGTTTGAATAACTAATGAAGCACGTGTAGTATTGGATAGGATTTTGTGCCAAGGCATGCATATATTCAATGAATGTATCAGGTACTCCAGTTCCTCGTACAAAGATTTCTGGAATGCTGCCTTCCGACTGATAGATAGTATTGATACTCAGATTCGATGGCCCAAGGTGTTGAATGGTTTCCAGACCTTTCACGCGACGCAAGTCAATCCCTCCAAGATCAGTCCCCCCCATGAAGGCATTGCTGAGGTTGGTATTGTTGAGGTTGGTATCGTTGAGGTTGGCACCACTAAGGTCAGCATTGCTGAAATCGGCATTGCTAAGGTTGGCATAGATGAGACGAGCACCGCTAAGGTTGGCATTACTGAGGTTGGCATTACTGAGGTTAGCATCTCCAAGGTTAGCATCTCCAAGGTTGGCATTACTGAGGTTGGCATTGCTAAGGTTGGCTACACAAAAATAGGCATTTCCAAGATTGGCATTACTAAGGTTGGCATTACTAAGGTTGGCATCTCCGAAGTCGGTACCGCGGAGATCGGCACTGCTGAGATCGACAAAGCTGAGATCGACAAAGCTGAAGTCAGCACCACTAAAGTTAATTGCCTCTTTTGGTTGTTGATCTCTCCAAGTATTCCAGCCATTCACCCCAGCTTGAATTTTTTCTATTTGTTGCTGGTCTGCCATATTCTGTTTATCCTCTCTTCGGTTATTATTAAAGAAAAACGAATAGTGATGAATAAAATCACATGCATCTATTACGAGAAAGTGGAGGTCTATAAAAAGTGATATCAAGCTTCTAAGCGTCCGCGCTATACATTGATCTTAAATGTCTATCCAACGAATGGAAAATATCAAATAGAACGTCATGACCTTCCTGCTGTTCTGAAAACTGAATTGGAACAAATAAAGAAAATCTCACAAGATCAAAAACGACCGATCCATCGCATTTTGTATTCGGTGGCTCCAATCTCAAGATGACACAAAAAGGTGGCGAGGGCTTTAAGTGGATCTTGATTCTATTCATGATGTGAAGCAACACTTTGTCACGCGTGCGCAACTCACGGGCCAGATGCCTGCCGATGTTGGCAAATTGACGCTTGACGGTCCTGACGCAATAAAGCAACGGTGGGGCGTCTGACTGGCCTGCCCTTTGGTGCTCGGATAGCTGCCGTCTCAGCCTTAATCTATGACAAGACGCATGAGATTAAATATAAGTCTCCTGAGAAGTCATGGATGTGGGAGATCTGGGAACAAGAGGCCGAAAAACAAGGCTTTTGTCTGCTACCTCATGTCAAGGTCTAACGCATTGAAATACGTTTCAAGCGTTCAGCATTGAGTGAGATGAAACAAGAGGAAAACTTTCACGGCATTGATGATGCCTATGATCTAGAGTCTCACCTTCCTGGCCTCTGGTCCTATGCCGTTGGTCATATTGGTGGTGGTCTGGATGGTTTGCCTGATGGGTGGCTGCGCTATATTATTCCAGTCGAGGATACGAACCGTTCACGCTGGCCGGTGCATCCAGATTCGGAAGTGATTCAAGCGGCGTTTGTTCCTGAGCCTCTGGAAGCGTCGAATTATGAGCGAAAACAGCAGGAACGAGAAGAAATATTGCATTGACCTGGACGCCTATGTGTCGGTCTATGGGCAATTGCCGGCGCTTCAATCTGACCTAGATAAGATTGATCTCTCAACAACTTCAATCTCTTCAATTGTTGAGCAACCTATTCTGCCTGCTCCAACTGACATAGTGCCTTATGTGCGTAGCCGCAAGCGAGAAGTGAACATGCGTCGGATGGTGGCACAAATTGCTGGGTGTCTGATCACTACAGAAGCTTGGCGGAAGCAAGGCAGTGATAATACTGAGCCAGATATCTCACTAACTGTTCACTTTATCTATTCAGCTGTTCAAACCTATCTCCAAGAAAAGAAACGGAATTTTTCGCAGGATGTTCATAAAAAGCGGGTACAATACAACTTGGAAGAAGCCTTAGTTCGTATGGATGACTCCATGGCATTTACCGATGATTGTAACAATAAGTCTAAGATGTAAGGCTGATAAACTTGCACCCTACTCCAACTTTGCTTCTGATCAAGTACCCACTGCTTTGCTCAGCCAATAAAACGTTATGATGAGTAAAGGATATAATATTACTGAAGAAATATTAAAGAAAAACACCTTCAATTATTCATATTTAACTTCTATGAAGCAACATATGATCACCTTGTCTGCTTATTTTTGCTCTTACAAATGGAACCAATTCTTCAACCATATTTCTAGTTGTAAGTATAATTTGCCAATTTTCAGATTTATCACTATTATATTCATTAGCGAGATCCACGAAATAGCGCAATAAATTATTTTCAGTAGTTTCATTCATATCGTTAACATTTGGTGAATCGATAACAAGTAACGATGGAAAAAAGGTGTCTACTCTGCGAGCTAATTCTAACATGGCTAAATGATAACAAACGACGGCCAAGCTAGTATATGCCCCTCCAAAATTTTTATAAAAACTGTTATTAATTGTCGGCATAAATTTTTGTGGATCGATATTACAAGTACGTAGGTCCGGAAAATCTACATCATTTAAAATATCTTCAAAAATTTGCCGAAATACTTCTAGGCGTTCTTCATTATTCTCTTTACGAATCTGTTTAAGTTCATGCTCAACAGCCTTTCTTTCTATATGAGCATTCTCTAATTCTACATGGATATTATTCATTGCCTGAACTTGATCATAAAAAGTTTGAATTTTTGCTAGCTCAGCTTCAGAATGAGCAACCTTATAAGTATAATTTAATAAAAGATCTACTGTTGGAGAAACAAAGACTTTGGTTTCAGCATCAAGGTTAATTCCTATCTCAGCTTCATATTTATAGAGTATATTTAAATTTGTTCGTAAACTTTCTTCTTCCTTAGAGCCATCAAGAAGTACAGTTTCCACTTCATCAATTTGTAAATCAATATCTTCTACTCTGGGAGCTGTCAGGGGGATGGAATCTGAGGTATTTGTAAGAGGTCTACTACATAAACAACAGCGTCCATAATCCTCTTTGGTAAGCATTTCAGAAGTAACAGGTTGTAAACAACGCGGACAAGCTCCAAAATCTACACTATTGAGGATAAAGCTAGAGGTTTTTAGGCGTAATACTTTTTTACGATCTGTTCTAAGTGAATTTAAAAGCTCATTAAGACGATTTTGTTCTTGTTTAACTCCTGCCAAGTATCTTTCTTTTTCAGCAATTTCTTGTTTGATTCTAAGCAATTGATCTCTTAAATTATCTATCCTTCCCGATTGTTGCTCATTTATTTGATTATGGATATTTTCACCAATATTACGTTGGATCGTTAGTTGTTCTTCTCGTACAAATATCAACTTATCTCTGGAAATACTCATTTGCTCTTCTAAATTTTCAACAGATATTTCACTATTTTCGCTTAAAAACTTATTTATTGATTTGTAGTAAGCGTCTAATCTTTGTTCTTCACTTTTGGCTATGGCTAATCTTTCCTCTAAATTATAGCGTATCAAAGGAATAATGCCTGTTAAAAATCCTATGATATCTGGAATTCTTGTCTCAGGAAGAACTTTATTTAATATTGTAGCAAAACTTAAATTTTGGTTTAATACGAATGCTCTCATGAGAGTGGGAAAGCTAAGTTTTTCTAACTTCCCTTTAGCTGTTGATACAGAGACTTCAGGGATATTAAGAGTATTTAAAAACCAATCAGATAAGTTACCAATTGTTACTTTGTCTCCTCTAATCTTTTTTATCTCTTTACTATAAGGAGCCTCTCTAATAGTAACTGCGGCTGTAAGATTACGCAAAGATCTTTCAATAGTATAAGTTTTATTATTTGCACCTATTTCGAGATAAAGAGTATTTACTTGATCTATAATAGTGTTTAGGTACCAAGTAGCTTTTGGCCCTTGCTGTTTTCCTAAACCATGTTGAATAAGCTCTACCAAAGTGGACTTCCCAGCATTATTTGTTGCTCTTGGATCATCAGAATATGCTTGAATAACATTTAAACCACGCTTAAAGGGTATATCACAATGTAACTCTCCCTCTACCACTAATCTGGATATAAACAGGTACGGTGAAGACATGTTGCTCTCCTTAAATATGCTCGCCGATCTTTCTACTAACTACTTCAGGGAAGTTATCATAAATAAAAATTTTTAAACGATTACCATTGTACTTATTAAACAAGAAGTGAGTAGTTTTTGCTCTTGCTGCTAAATCGACATAATTGGGGTCATTGATAATCTCATCTCCAATATGCTGACCCTTTTGAGTAATTCTGAATATTTCAGTATCACGTATCTGACTTTTCTCAATAATAATTAGTTCTTTTCCAACCAGATATGCTAGTGCTAAATAATATACATGATCCCAAGGTCCATAAAGAAAACGGACCATTTGAGCTTCAATCGAATTTTCCTCGCCTAAAGTTGTTAAACCTAAATCTGCGTCTGAAATATCTTTGTTTAAAATTTTAGCTGCACATCTTAAATAAAATGGATAGCGCAAAAAGAAATCTAATTTAGCTAACAATGTACGTCCTTCAATACCCGGTAACTTCTCGGTAGTTTTTTCACTTTTGCCACAAAGTGAAATCAATAAAAGCAGCCGGCTCGCATGATATGCAATGTTTTCCGCGATTAATGAAGATGACATACTTTAAGACCTTTCATGCCAGTTCGTGCCAGTATGCATTACAGTTTTGTGTTTCACTCCAGAGCAATCCCAAACATAGTAACCTGTCTACTTCTTGACCAGGAAAGGTTTTCGTATGTATGATACTATCTAACTTTGGTTTTAGCATTGCAAGTATTTGCGGGCCTGAATTTTCTAGTACCTTTTGAATACGGCATACATCGTCTCGGCATTCTCCTTGAAGTTCTAATAATTCGTCTATAAATTTTTCAATCTCTTTATTACTACTAATCTCCGAATATGTACGTTTGAAATATTCAGCCAAAGCCTTTTGCCTATGGAAACGTGGTAATTCAGTAATGTGGAATCCGCCACGTAGCACTTTTTTGTCTAAAATAGTTCTTCCTGGTAATTTATCTAAATCTAATGCACTTGGTATATTAATCATTTTACTACGGCAATTTAAAATTTCATCACGGCCAATAGAACGGTCATTAGAGGGAGATCTGTCAATTAATTTTTTTATTATGACAAACAAAATACTTTCACATATTTCTCTAAGTTGAGTAACTGTATGAGATGGCTGCCCAGGATAAATATGTTCAAAAGCATTTCCTAACTCTTCTATATTATTAGGTGTATAAATTAGCCTAGAATCAGTTTCTATATATGTATTATGAAGTAAGCATATGGCAGTTTTTTTGTCTATGTCCTCATGGAATTTTTTGTTCATAATTTCCTGTATTTTTGCAGATAAGGTTTCCTCAAAAAGGCTCATTTCTTCTTGCTCTTTAAGGGTATAATTCTGTCCTGCATGCTTGATATCGAGTAAAAGTTTCAAATGGCACAGGGAACCACCAAAAACCTTATTTGGTTTTTCATCAGAGACATGATTAGAAATAAAATGAAAATGACAATCGGCGTCAATTTTATTCCGCATACTATATTGACGACAAACGATAGGCAGAATTTCAGTGAACGTCCAAGGGCCCACTTGCTCCATTCTTGTTTTAACCTGATGTAATTCATAAAAATTTTGACGAATTATAACCAAATCATCATAAGTTTCAGGTACTACATTTATAATCTTTTCAGAATGGAGAAGCATTCTTATACACCAATAAGCTGAATATTCAATTTGAGCATAGTACCTTGCAAAAGTATCGGCTCCCTCATCTCCCAATTCTCTTAACACTGCATCCTTTATATTTGACATTTACATCTCGTTTCGATATCTAGTCATCTGCCATTTACAAAATGTTTTTCGTCCAAAGGTATGATAACTAATTCTAGCTAACAAATAGATAAATTTCAAGCAGGTAAAACATTGGAAGATAAACCCGTGGTATGTTTATGATCACTTATTCAAGAATAGCTATTAATTTATAAGCCTTTGATAAGGAATTTTTCTATATGGTTATTTCCAATAGGTATTTGATAGCTATATGCAAAATCTCATTTTCAGTGATATACTTTCATCACTAGCACTAAACAACAGCCTTTTAAGGATTTAAAATGAGGCAGATATATATAACCATCTGCCTCATTTGAGCGTACCATTTCGTTTGATTGTATGAATTGTCTTCTGAAGCGCTTTTATAGCAAGCGTTCATTGATTTAGTAAGCAACCGCCTTCTAAGCGGTTGGTCGCTGGTTCGATCCCAGCTGGGCGCACCACCTCTTTTATTGTGACCTACACAAGTCCGTCCTCCCTCTATGACAAATAAAAAAGAGAGGCGTGTGCAACTCCTTTTAAAATTGCATTTCCTGTATATTCAGATGCACCTGTCGCAAACCTCGTATCGCGTTACAAATGAAAATTTTATCCGCCTCTATTAAATCTTTGACAAAAAGAACTTTTTCCTTTGCCTCTATGTGCCTCTCAAGCAATCGCTGTCGATAAATACCATTTAACAAACCACAACTAACAGGAGGGGTAAATAGATAGTTCGATTTTTGTATAAAGATATTGCTTATTGCTCCTTCTGTCACTTCTTCTCTTTCGTTCAAAAAAATCACATCGCTGTATCCATTTTCGTTTGCAAAACGACTGGCTTGATCATAGAGTGCGCGATCAGTGGTTTTGTGATACAACATGCGATTGCAGGTGTGAGTTCGTATTGGGCTCAAGGCAACCATCGAGGGAGCAGTAGTAATAGCTTCTGGTTGCAGCTGTATAGCTTCACATTCTACTTTTCCGGTAGCTGTAAGTTTCAGCCTGACTTTATACATACATCCCTGAATAAGATTTTTATCAAGGTAGCCCAGCGCATCTTCAATACACTTTCTATCAAAAGGATAGCCAAAGTATCTGGCAGAATTGTTCATACGTTCTATATGTTTATCAAAATCGCAATATGCCTGATCCCATAATATCGCTTCCAGAAGAACAACTTCAGAAGCTTGCTCTGCCAAAACATGAGCTTTTACAGCATGCTCACCTTGCTTATTAAAAGGTTGAAGGCTATATGGATTGTCCCTGTCATTTCTCATTTCACTGTGTCCTTTTCCCAGGCAGGGCGATTACCAAAAACAACGTACTGATCAGGAGATTGTTCTCCTTTTTCTGCATGCAGAATCGCCTTAATAAGGGCATACGCCTTGAGGAGCATTTCATCAAACTCTTCTTCTGGATCGGACTGGATTACAATTGCGCCTCCAACACCAATTGAGGATTTTTCGGTTGTGCTAACTAAAGTTCTGATAACGACGCTTAAATCAGCCGTTTGATTGAGGCCAAAAAAACCTATTGCGCCAGAATACACTCCCCGGGCCTGTGTTTCTAATGCATCGATAATTTGCATTGTGCGCAACTTCGGAGCACCAGTCATTGATCCGCCAGGAAATGCCGCACGAAAACACTCAATAGGACTAATATCATCTCGCAGCATTCCTTGAATAGTAGATACAAGTTGATGGACAGTACTATATGTTTCCACATGCATTAATTCAGGGACACAGATACTTCCAATTTCACAGACACGGCCAAGATCATTACGCAGCAAGTCCACAATCATGAGATTCTCTGCCCGATTTTTTTCGCTTCGGGAGAGATTTTCTCGTAGAAACGCATCGTCTTCAGGTATTTGTCCACGCGGACTTGTTCCCTTAATCGGCTTAGAAGTTACTCTTCGTTCCTGGTCAATTTGCAGGAAGCATTCAGGCGAAGATGATAAAATAGTCACATCGTTAAATCGGAGGAAGGCCGCATATGGAGCTGGATTTAAAGAACGCAGATGGCAATAGCAAGTCAAAGGATCAGTGAGTGGAATGGTCTCCAGGCTATTTGTTAAACATACTTCATATGTATCTCCATTTATTAGATGAGCTTTACATGTTTCTATATCATTCAAATAAGTCTGAAAGGATCTCGTTAGATGAAATTGCAGCGGAATATTCTCATGACGAGAGATCATTGGCTTCCTTGAGGATGTGGAAGTGAGAGTTTCCAGTCGTGACTCGATAGAATTAAACCAATCTTCGGCTATTTGTGTATCTTGCAGGGAAGAGAGGCAAAGAAAGTACATAGTCTTCTCACTATGGTCAAAAGCAATGATTCGATCAGCAAAAAAGAGCATCGCATCAGGGAGAGAAGATTGATGAACAGAAGACGCTTGACACTCTGCTTTTAACTCATAACCAAAATAACCGACAAACCCACACTGAAAATCAAAAGGCAGGCCTGGAACTGAGGCAAGTTTATACGCTAATTCTCGCTCCATATAATCAAATATGCTTATATTTTGTTTTTCTACACTATTCTTACTGATAACCTCCAAAATTCTTGCCTCTGTATCATATTTCAGTACTTTGCTAAAGCATCCAGTGTTTGTTCCCATAAAGGAAAAACGTGATAAACCTTCTTCTACCATACTACTGTCAAGCCAAAATGCATAGGGCTCATCTCCAAAGAGGTGGAGAAAAACAATTTCTGGATCTAAGAAAGTTTCACATTTGCGAACATCGATCTTAAAGAGGGAGGAATCAGTTGTGTATTCATAATTGTCGGAAATACGTGGTTTATTCATATTGTCCTTGTCCCCATCTCACAGCAATATTTCGAAAATGTCTCAGCAAAACATCACCATATTTTGATACTTTTTTTTGCATTTTCACATAACACCTTTTTCTTTGTATTCATATCATACTCCCTTTTCGGCAAACCAACATCAACACCGATCATGTACTGCCCAAATAGATAATTTCTCCCTTATGTCTCAATTATCTCTACATTAAGAACGTGGTATATTTGTATACGATAGAAGGCTATCATTGTAATCATCGCGAAACAGAGAAGATACATAAATCAGAACAGGATAATCTTCACGCGTTTATGAAAAATCATACCTCTCCTTTTGAGGAAGTCGGGCATTATGCAGTCCTTTCTCATTATGTTTCGTCGATTGGATGAGTTAGAAGGAAGTAGAGATGGAACTCACACAACAACACATCAGATCTTATTTACAACGAGCGCCTAAGGCTGAACTACATGTTCATCTGGAGGGTGCCATTCGTCCAGAGACCGTTATAACACTGGCACAACGCAATAGGGTCACCTTGCCGGTCACGACCGTCGAAGAAGCGCGTCAATGGTTTATTTACCGTGATTTTCCCCACTTCGTCGAGATATTCTCGACAATTGCGCGTTGCCTCAAGACAGACGAGGACTATGAATTGATCGCCTACGAGTTTGGCGCCGAGATGGCACGTCAGAATGTGCGCTATGCCGAGGTAACATTCTCCCCCAGCATGCACGGATATTCGCTGGGCGTGCCACATGACGTCTACTTCAGAGGTCTCAACGCAGGACGCGTACGCGCTCAAGCCGACTTTGGTGTCGTAATACGCTGGGTCTTCGACATTGTACGCGATATCAAAGATCCAAACATGCGTAAGCAACGAGCGGACTATACAACCGCGGTAGCATTAGAGGGTATGTCTGACGGTGTCGTAGCACTGGGATTAGGAGGCTTCGAAGTAAATTATCCAGCCGAACAGTTCGCCCCCTGGTTTGACAAAGCACGCTCCGAGGGCCTGCATAGCACTCCACACGCGGGCGAGACAGTTGGTCCATCCAGTGTGTGGGAAGCAATACATACCCTGGGAGCGGAACGCATCGGTCACGGCGTACGCTCAATTGAAGATGAGAGTCTCGTCGCCCATCTTGCCCAGCAGCAGATTCCTTTAGAGATCTGCCCCCATAGCAACATTTGCCTGGGAGTCTATGGCAGTATGGCTGAACACCCCCTGCCGCATTTCTACGCTGCGGGCGTCCCATTTTCGGTCAATTCAGACGATCCGGCCCTGTTCCACACAACACTTATAGATAACATCTCGACGCTCTACGACTCCTTCGACTTCTCGCTCGACGTCATCGACGACATTCTCCTCAATGGAATACGTCACAGTTTCATACCTACTGAGGAGAAATGCACCATGGAAGAGCAGTTCCGTGCACAAATGAAATTTTTGCGCTCAAGTGAGCAATTAGAGCAAATCCACACAGATAACCACCATATAGATTGTTGATCCGAACGACGATCGATGTACTCAGAGATTTATACGATTATTCTGTGCCCGACTCTCCTCAAGAGTTATGGAAGGAATTATTCTGGCAAGCAAATAAAGGGCTGCATCGAATGCTATAACGACAACCCAGACAATTAAAAGTGCTCCTGGTGCATTCGATGTCAACAATATGAGCGATATATAAAATGCAAGGAAGATAGTGATAAAAACAGAGATGCTATAAATCACTCTTCGTCCAGTTATCAATTTTCGGGGTAGTATCCACAGCATAATAAACATAAAAAGGTTAAGAAATACAGCATTAATGAGTAAACTGTAAGCCCAGGTATTGAGGGCGCTCAAAAAATAGAGCATCGATAGGGCGATGAGAATGATCTGAAAGATGCCGTTTAAAATGTACAATCCTTTATGAGGACTACGCCTATTCTCCCTTTGTCCATAGGAAAGAGTCGTGAGGGAGGCATCCTTATAGGCATATCTATGTCGTGGTTCCATATTTCTACCTCATCCATGAAGATATCCTGATATTACCTGACAAAAACAGTCTATACTTAGATGTAGCATTATGTGAATTATTTTTGCATCAGTTGGGCTTCGTACTCTGTTGTTTATGCTTTTTTTTTCTTTTCACAAAACTAAGAACAAAGAGTACGAAAACAGTAGCTATAATAGCAGAAAGTATTTGTATCACTGCATCATAAAAAGCGTTTCGCAATGAAAAACCAAAGAATACATTTGACGCCGTTATTAGTATAATTCCAATGATTGAGACACCAATTAATAGCATAACTTTTTTATAAAGGGGCATAATTTTGCCTTTCTGCTATTTGTCAATTATTCGATGCTGCGGTCGATGAAAGAGCTGTTTGCAAGCCAGGTAAAGATAGTGTTTGAAAGATCTCATTCATGCGTTCTGGTGCATAGGGCATGTCAGATGCGATCCACCATTTGAGCAGATTGAGGAAGGCTCCAGCCAGATACTGGGCTACGACTGTCAGAGGGATTGCAGGCGGATGTTTTTCTGCATAGGCACGCGTGAGCTTCTGCTCAATGATACTACATAAGGTACTCTGTAGCATCTCCCAGACTTTCTCTTCTGCATGGCCGCGCACAAGTGCTTGAAATTGGACATGCTGGGAATGCTCCTGAATATGTTGAAAGAGCGCCAGGCTCGGAATAATTCCCTCCTCATGAGTTTTCGTAGACATCGATGTCAATAGGTGCTCGACGAGATATGCAATCAAATCTGCATGTACATCATCCTTATCATAATAATGGGCGTAAAATGTTGAACTACCAATATTGGCCCGTTCCAAAATATCGCGCACCGTGATCGACTCATAGCGTTTCTCGACCAGAAGATCCATGAACGCAGAATGTATCAGGTGACGCGTACGCAGGGAACGACGATCTTGCTTGTCCTGTTTCACAGAAAACCCTCTCTTTCCTGTACAATTTCAGTCATGTGTGCGGTAGTGAGTATTTTGCTCAGATTGATGCTTGACCGGAAGGAACCACTCCCTTTTAATAGATACCGAGCACTGTCTCTATTACAGAATAGTCTGTTTCTTTGAAAGGAGCAAGTTTTATGCATTCGTTTAAGCATAATCATGGGAGTCAGGACGAGCATGCTGCACATCAGGCGCAAGAGGCCTTCACCAATATGCCTGCCTGGCGCTATGACCTGATGGTCTGGTTTGCCTACCGTGGCAAAGAAAGAGCGTCCCGACAAATGATGCTCGATCTGGCTCGATTGCAGCCGGGCGAGGCTGTGTTGGATGTGGGATGTGGTACGGGAACGCTGGCACTCCTTGCCAAAAGGCGTGTTGGAAAGACGGGTCGCGTCTGTGGAGTCGATCCCTCGGCGAGCTTGCTGTCTGGGGCGCGGCGCAAAGGGGCGCGGGCGCGTCTGGCCATTGAATTCCAGTTGGGAGGGATTGAACAGATCCCCTTTCCCGATCAATCGTTTGATGCTGTATTAAGTACCTTTATGCTGCACCATATACCAGATGATCTGAAGCATCAAGGACTACTCGAAATTATCCGCGTACTCAAACCGGAGGGGCGTTTACTGGTGGTCGACTTCAAGCCCTCGGAAGGACATCAAGCTGCTCACGGACGGCCCGGAGAAGGGGAATTTAACATCCAAAATCTCCCGATTCACCTGAAGGAAAGTGGCTTTTCTCACATCGAAAGCGGAGAAATACCGTTCCAGACCCGTGGTTTGTCAACGAGCCATCAAAACTCTAGCTTTGTACTGATGCAAAAAATTTTGACAACAGAGCAAAAAACACTACCGCAGTAGTGCATCCAGATGCATTATCTCAGCGCAGGTTTCCTCTGTGCTGAGATAATATGTATACATGTGGTGGATTTCAACGCCTGATAATCACAGCCATGTCATTCTCTCTTTTCAGTCTCTTGCCCGGTAAATAGCTCCTTCCCCTATAGAGAAACATTCCCTCTATCCTCCTAAAAATCCTTAGAAATTTCCGCTATAATAATAACGCTGTAGTTAATAATACATGAGGGGATGATTATGCACTTTGGTGACAAACATGAAATCATGGAGTTTATGGTACGTAAAAGACAGGTTCCAAGCACCACATGGTCTCCTTTTAGAGAGCCTCAACCGAAACGTGGCCTCGCAGAAACATCCAATTCAGCCGATCGCGCTAAAAGGAAAAACAGCAACAAAAATGATCAAGCACTGCCTTCATCCGCTCCTCGTGAAAGTCCAGCCGGCCAACCAGAAACATCCAATTCAACAAATAGAGCTAAAAGAAGAAGAATCTCAATAATTGCTCCCCAAGAAGCATCTTCATCTACTCCTCGTGAAAATCCAACTCGCAAACAAGGTGGTCAAAGAACCACAGACGGTCGAAGAGAAATCCTTTCAGAACTAGAAAGAAACACGCTGCCTGAACCGACGCAACAACGGACAGAACCTATACCTATGCAGCAGTCTGAACCTATACCCATACCTGGCGGTAAAGCACGTCATCCACATCTTCAAGGTACGATGCCGAGTACAGAAAGCATAACGTCAATAGAAGGAATGTCTCATCAAAGAATGTCTCACCGCAAAGGGCGCCCTTCGTTGGACCAGCACATACGCTCGCTACAGGAAAAAAAGAACAACGCGAGTCCATCAATCTCGGAAAGAGTTCTCGGATCTTATTCACGAACGTATGAAGCTATCGGTGACAGCCAGCGGCTTGAAAATCAGAATAAGATATTTAAGGTAAAGATTGAAGCAATGAGCAAAGACCAGCCTACGGAGTTAGATAAAGGGACATATGAATTTGTCGTACCCGTGAACAATCCAGACCTCTTACTTCTCCGTAAAGTCAACTCCGACAGTAGCAAGGGCCATACTTCGTTGGTTAGACCCGGCGAGGAGGTGTTGTATGCTGGTAATATCATAATTGATGCAGATAAAAAGCTTGTTGAATGGGACAATTGGTCGGGTCATTTTCAGCCCATCTCACCTGATGCGCACGCGGTTGGACTCCCCATGGACAAATTTAAGTCCGTAAAGACAAAGAGGCTTGAAGCAGATGTAGTTGCCACGATAGAAAGAAATAAAGCTGCAGATATAGACAAACTCATTACTTCAAATATTGATATGCAGGAGTTACATAATATTTTAGACATTAAAAATACAGCAGAACGCAGGAAAGAATTTCACCCATTAGTTACAAGAATTTTTCAAAGAGCATCAGGCCAATTATCGGAACAACAAAAGGATGTTCCAGAAGAAGAGAAGATTATTCTGATAAAGCGGCAAGTTCAAGATAAAATAGTAGTGATGTTAGAAGATTTAAAAAAAGCTCGTGAGCAACCATTGGAATGAAATGGGCGCATGCAGTAAGTCTTAAAGCCTGATTAACTATCTATCATAGACATTGTTGGTGGGGGTTTGATAGAATGGGTGTATGCAAGAAGATCAAGAAGATTATTTACAAGGCAACGTAGATCCTGTGATTGAGGACCCTTTAGCAGATAGAGCCATCTATCTACATACGATCAAGTCGGCAGACACGGGAGGCTATCCGTTGCTACCAGACGAGCAGCCAGTGGGGACAGTACGTGATAGTCTCTACGATTTGATTCCGTTGGGTCCGCGTGAACTAAAGCTGATCAATACGCAGGAGTTTCTGCGTTTGCAGCAGGTGAAGCAGTTGGGTTTTGTGTACAGGATCTGGCCGGGTGCCACTCATTCGCGCTACGAGCACAGTCTTGGCTGTTATCATCTGGCGGTACGAGCCTTAAGATCGCTACTACAATGCGGAACGCATGGTGGGCTGGATGGAATTTCGATCAGTAGCATTCAGACGCTGGTGGTGGCTGCTTTGCTGCATGATATTGGACATTATCCTTTTTCGCATACGATCGAGGATCTTGGCTACTCGATTATCCACCACGAGCGGGTCGGGCGCTCAATCATTGAAAAAAGTGAGCTGGCGACGATCATTGAGCGAGATTATCATCTATCGCCTGAGCGAGTGGCCGATTTTATCGATCCGCCGACGTCGCGGCCGCTGCCACCTGATGATGAGTTGTTGCGACATCTGCTGAGTGGGGCGTTGGATATCGATAAGTTGGATTATCTACCCCGGGATGCTCGTGCCTGCAATGTGCCGTATGGTGGCGTGGACGTGTCGAGGCTGCTTGGCTCTCTGCGGACGTACAGTGACGTGCACGGCGAGCGCTGTATGGTTGTGACGAATAAGGGGATCAGTCCCCTGCATTCGCTGTTACATGCGCGCCAGGAGATGTTTGACAATATTTACTGGCATCATACGAGTCGAGCGTTTCAGATGATGCTGGTGCGAGCGGTCTTCGATGCTTTGACAGCTCAGGCTCTGACGGCTGAACGCTTGATGGGTCTGACAGATGCTGGCCTGCTAACACTACTGGCTTCTGACACGATGCCCGAAAGTTCTCAGAGGCTGGCGCTGGACCTTGAGTTACGCCGACCCTATAAGGTAGCGTTAGAGATCAGTCCTCCGGCTGGGAGTCTATTCCGCAGGCTTGAGGCGCTGTTCTGGGACCCGATGCGGCGTCGACATATCGAGCAGAAGTTGGCAGCCGAGTTGGCTCTGGCCCTCAATCTGGAGATTACTGATTATGAGGTGCTCTTTGATATCCCTCGGCCTGAGCGGTGGGAGATGGATGTCTGGGTAGCTTTCGAGCATCCACCGATTGGGATGAAGCCTCTGATGAAGTGGGTTGAGGTCACCGGCCTGCAATCCGATGATCTGGCACGCTACGAACGCCATCAACGACGCATACGCGTGCTGACCACGGAGCGTGTCCGGACAAGTGTGCGCGAGCATGCGGGCGACGTCCTGCTGCGTCTGCTCGAGGGATTGGTCTGATCATCAAGGAGATGAGACACTTCCACTGCATCTGTATTCCTATCTTGATAGCTAAACCCTAGACCTTTTTCTTCTCTTTGCGCTGATACATCATGCGCAGGGATTTCTCGTAGATGCGTCGCGCCGGAGGATAATCCTGATTGAGGCGCATGGCTCGTTCGGCGATCGTGACGGCTTCGCGATAGCGCTCCAGGCGATAAAGGGTGTCCGCTTTAATAGTCACGAAGCGGACATTGGAGAGATCTAAAGCAATCAGATGATCAACAGCATCATTGGCCTCTGAGAACTGTCCCAGGCTGCGCAGGCTACGCATGTAGTTTTCCCAGGCCAGAGGATTCTCAGGGGTGATTTCGATCAGACAGAAGGACCAATCTTTGAGTTCTTCAAACATCTCCAGGGCGCGAAACGCATGGAGACCCAGCGTGAGTGTTCTGATATCTCGTGGCTGGATTTTCCTGGCTCGGTTCAGCAAAGGAATCAGTTCACGCATGCGTCCGATGCGGCACAGGATGTCACCTTTCATTTGGAGAGCAAAGAGTTGATATGAATCCAGTTCAAGGCTTCTATCAAAAGCATCGAGGGCTTCAGCCAGGCGATTGAAGTTAAGGAGCGCAACACCATAATTAGCCCAGGCGCGGGCATCATCTGAGGCGAGCTCGATAGCTCTCTGAGAGCTGCGTAAGGCATCTGAGAATTTCTCTTGTAGCAATTGAAGTCCGCAGCGATTGATCCAGGCCAGTCCCAGATTGGTGTTGAGGAGGAGCGCTTGATCGTTGGCGATTTTGGCCTCTGAGATACGGTTCAGTTTTTGCAGAGCCCGAGCTTTATAGGCCAATCCATACGCTGAATTGGGCTCAAGCGAGATAATCCGCAGGGCAACGTCGTAGAGGAGTTCGAATTGATTGAGCGCGTCCAATGTGATTGCCAGAGCAAGCAAGACTTCGCTATCCTGATCGTCGACACGAGCCATTTCCATCAGTAACGGAAAAGCCTGTCCCCAATCTTTCGCCTGCACATACATCAAGGCACAATGACGAGTCTGCCCGCGATCAGAGGTTTGATCACTCTGCTCTACGACCTCTTGCTGTATAGTAGTTTTTGTTTGTTGCGAAGAAAGGGATGCTACATCCTGTCCCCTCTCATGTATCTTAGACTCGTCCAATTTCAGTCCACTCCATCTCCTACACGATTTATTTTCCCATTATCTCATTATCGGCACCTATGAGCAACCCCTTTGAATAAAATGGCTGTTGTTAATATAATAGTAGGATACCGATGGAAAAACTTGCTTGCTGGGTTAATAAATGATATCTATTAGAGAGGAAGGTTTCCATACAATTTTTTTACAAATCTAGCAAAGATTTTTTATGGTAGTAAGATACAGTATAGACAAGATAAGTTTATAAGCATTCCATATTGTGCCATGGGATGGCTCACATGTTACTATAAAAGATTATGCTACGGCATGTGATAGGCAGTGGGGGGATTTTAATTGGTACCGAGGAGGGTATCGCACATGGAAAATTCAGATAATCATACTTCCGGTTATTATCAGGATGATAAAACCGAACCGTATCAACCCGCTCCACAATCGGCTCGACCTGAAGAGGAGCAACCACATCCATATGCGCCACCGGCCCAGAATAGGAGTTATCCTCCTCAACAGGGTGGCGGCGCTCAAAATGGACAATATTATCGCGAGTATATGGAACCTCAAGCGTATCAGCCAAGTCCTTATGCATCATCACCATCGCGTCCACAGAGCAACAGCTATCAGCCATCCGCTTACACAGCGCAAGCCCAACCCAAACCCGACGATCAAACGGTGAGTGGGACAAGCAATAGCACAGGACAAAGCTACGCTCAGGGAGGCTATGTTCCCTACGCAGGCAATGGTGGACCGCTCGCGCCGCAGCCGCAGCGTACAGGCAGAGGCGGCGGCTCACGTGCGCTTGCGATCACAGCACTGACCCTGGTATTACTGGTCGTCCTGGGTGTAGGACTATTTGCTGGCTGGCAGTTTGGACATGCCCCCACAGCAGCGACAAACTCGTCGGTTGCCAATAACGGCACATTACAGACAGGATCGAGTTCACAGGTCACCATTCCCAAGCTGACTGGAACAAACCTCCAGGCAGTACAGGAAGCCGTTGTGGCAAAGACACGACCAGCGGTCGTCCAGATCACGGT
The DNA here is from genome assembly GCF_057551105.1 of Dictyobacter sp. Z7_2. Classification (NCBI taxonomy): domain Bacteria; kingdom Bacillati; phylum Chloroflexota; class Ktedonobacteria; order Ktedonobacterales; family Dictyobacteraceae; genus Dictyobacter; species Dictyobacter sp. Z7_2. The sequence goes on along the minus strand of NZ_BAAJPE010000002.1, from coordinate 3,146,423 downwards.
AGAAACGTCGAGCGGTGAAGCGCTTGGTTCGGGCGTAATCATCGATACGCGTGGGTACATTATCACCAATAACCACGTCGTAACCGGAGCAACCACCATCACAGTCGCGCTCGCCGATGGAACAACCTACAAAAACGTGCAGGTTATTGGCACTGATCCTGCCGACGATCTGGCTCTGGTCAAGATCACACCACCAAAGAACATGGCCGTCATCCCCCTGGCAGACTCAACCAAACTGGTCGTAGGGCAGAACGTGCTGGCCATTGGGAATCCGCTTGGCAATACCCAGACGGTCACCAACGGCATCGTGAGTGCACTGGGAAGAAACGTCAGCGAGGATAATGGTGTCACTATCCCCAACGCGATTCAAACCGATGCACCGATTAATCCTGGTAACAGCGGTGGAGCGCTGGTTGATCTGGATGGGAATCTTGTCGGCATCCCCACGCTGACCGCTGTCGATCCAGAATTCAATGCACCTGCCAATGGCGTTGGCTTTGCAATTCCATCCAAACAAGTATCCTTGATTGCAACGCAATTGATTAAAGATGGCAAAGTCACACATACAGGCCGCGCCGCCATCGGTATCCAGCCAATTTCTGTAACTGCCCAGGTGCAGAGGCAAGATACGCTATCAGTCGATCATGGTGTCCTGATCGAAAAGCTCGTCAACGGCGGAGCCGCACAAAAAGCGGGCTTACAAGCTGGCGATGTGATTGTCCAGATTGACAATTCTCAGATCACTGATCTCCCAGATCTCCAAAATGTGCTGTTTGCAGACAATCCTGGTCAGACTGTCACCGTACAGGTCTATCGAGGAGCAAAGCAAATCAGCGTACAGGCCACACTCGGTGAATTATCATCAGGGAGTTAAGGGTTTAAGCAATACCTTCTCGTAAACCTTTACCTGACCAGGAAAGGGCGTCTCGTCAAGAGGCGTCCTTTCTTGTGGTGCCTACTTACTATTAGCTTCTTCGGTCTCCCGATCCACATGCTGATCGGCTGAAGGCAATGGGACGCCTGATCTGGCACCAGTCTGGCTGGGACTGATACGGCGATTGGCCAGCCCTACCCCCACCAGCAGGATAATCCAGCCAAAGATGAGCAGCAGCCAGAAGAGGACATCAGCGCCAGAAAAGTGCGCGATGCTGCCTGCTCCGGCATTCAGAACTGCTCCAGAGAGGATACAGATATTCGCCCAGAGCATCGGTGGACGCAGAGTCCCTTTCTCTCGAACCGGCCTGACAATAGGAGACTGGAGCGGCGCGATGCTTGAGCGACGACCAGCCAGCACAACTCCTCCGAAAAGAACAATCCAGCCGATTGCCATGATCAGCCAGAAGATGTTATCGATGCCCAGGAAACGGGCCATACTTCCAGCGGCAGCGTTGAGGATTGCTCCGGCAAAGATAAATATATTTGCCCAGAGCACGCGGCCAGTCTTGATGCCTCCCATACTCGTCTGGCGGCGCAGGAGTTGTATACCTGAGAAGAGCGCCACTCCCGCCACAGCCACTACACCCAGAGTATTGAGCAGAATGGTCATGAGCAGCCAGGGACCAGTCAGAAGCGTGCCTGTTCCAGGTTCTCCAGCGATCTGACTCAGCTTCAGCATATCGATAGCGGCATCCAGCACAAATATAGCCGCCACAGTGCTCAACAGCATTAAAAAGCCAGCACAAATACGGGTCAGACGTGGCTTGCCAAGGAGTCCCACGCTCCCCAACCCCAGCCAGGATGGCATAATCGTTCCGCCAAAGGCATAGTAGAGGCGGAAGAGATACGTGCCCGGAGTCGTTGTTGGTCCGACGATAATCATGCTCATATAGGCCAGTGTGGCAATAAAAGCCATACATAGCGCAATCGACCAGTAGAGTTGGTAGCTACGTCGTCGGCGAATATATTGTCGCAGGATGACAAATGCAAATATCCCGGTGACCAGTACATTGATCAAAGGCGGGAGCAGCAATAACGTTGTGTTCACCATCGTCTCGTTTTCTGAATGGAAGGTCTTCCCTCATCAATTGTCTGATATCAATTAGCTTGCGATAGGACAGATTACTGTATCCCATCCAAAGTATCCAATACAGAATATAGCACAAACGAAATGTTGAGACATCCGCATGCGCCATTTAGAGACCATCTACTTTTGATCAGAAGATACTACTTGCCGCCCGTAGCGCGTTTTACGCTTCTTAAAGAAGAAGGAGCCAATCACACCCAGCACCACCAACAAAATACCTAGCCTGAATTGCCCAACACCAGTGCTTATATCAAAGAATAAGAATGTTGACACAATTACGGATGGAGTCTCGTCATGTTTATCAAGAGACGGAGCGGATTGAATAGACGGCGTGGTCGTAGGAACCTTATTTACATGAGGAGTCATGACTTCATGTGGGCCGTTAAATCCCTGCACAGAGGTAGGAGTACTGGTTGAAGGCGCAGAAGACGTTGCTGTGCTACTGATATGAGATGATGATAGCGCCAGAGCTCCTAGAAGGGCAGTGAGCACGAAACAGATGCCAATCACGGCAACCAGGCCACTAACCAGACGCATAGCCGTGCGAAGTGGTCTGCGACGCGTCGACACCATCGTAAATTGCCTGGGATTCCTGCTACTGATCGGGAGAATGGGTTTGGGAAGCGTCTGATCCACAGGCTCTGCATCTGGCTCTTCTTGTGTTGTCGCGTCGGATGCTGCCGATGTCAAAGAGAAGGTAGCCGGTAAGGTGAATGAGCGCGGCAATGGTGGTTGTGGCAATTCCTGCAGGAGGAGTACCGTTTGATGTAACTCGGTCAGCTCTTGTTGACACTGCTCACAGGTTTGCAGATGTGCTTGATAGCTCTCCTCCGATTCCTCGGGCAAGAGCTGATTGTCGAGCAACGCCGAAAGCTGTTCAGTTGTCAGATGCCGATCAAGTGGTGACACGGGTAGACTCCATTGTATATTATTTATCGTCCTTATTGGAGAGACGATACGTATGCGGTAAAAGTTCCTTGTGGGCCTGCAAATAAGTGCGTAGACGTGCCCTCCCACGCGAGATACGCGAACGAATAGTGCCCAGATTCGTCTCTGCCACCTGTGCAGCCTCCTCGTAAGATAATCCCTGAACATCACAGAGAATAATCGCTGTCCGTTGTTCAAGTGGGAGTTGCTCAAGACCGCGTTGGATCAGATCATGAAGCTCGAGCGCCAGCATGCGTTCCTCGGGATTGCTTTCTGGACCGACCATCGCCAGGGTGTCAAGAGGACTATAGGCATGGAGGTCATCTTCGTTGGTGAGCGCTTCAAGTGAGGTGGCCGGACGACGCTGTACACGCCTCCAATGGTCACAGGCAAGGTTGGAGCCAATGCGTAAGAGCCATGCACGAAATGATGAGCCTCCACGATAGGTGCGAATAGCCCTGAAAGCGGCAATAAACGCATCCTGAGTCACATCGGCCGCCACATCGGGATCACCCAACAGACGAAACACCGTACTGTACACAATGCGTTGATACTGCTCTATGAGTAGGTTGAAGGCTTCAACATCATCATGCTGGCTACGGGCAATGAGATTCTCCTCATCGTCGCGTGCAAGCTTATTCATTTAGAGAGGGCCTCACTTATCGCTATTTGCGTCAGTGTAACATATTTTTCAGTCCTCGACCATACTCCATTCATCTACAGGTGTGCTTCATAGGGAACAAGGTCGAGCGCAGCGAAGACCCTGTAGCGTCGCACGCTCGCGTGCGATGCCCCAGTTTCTCGTACGAGCCAGCAGGATCTCGGCGCACCACGCTGGTCAGCTAGATCATACGTCGAGTGGGACATCGCACGCGAGCGTGCGACGCTACGGTGTCCTTGTCTCCACGAGCATCTTGAATGATATACGTCGTCAGGTGCCGCACTCTTCTCAGAAGATCAAAGCAAGCGCTGCACATCCTGCTGCATCTCTTTGTAGCCGCGATAGCGTCCTCCGGCATCTTCATCGAGCGCTCGCGCCAGGATTCTTTCCAGTGCGGGCGATATGGCTGGATTGAGCAGGCGGATAGGAGGATAGGCGGGATAATGCGGCGGCGCGACGTTGCTCAGCGCATGATACATACTGGCAGCCAGCGCATAGATGCTGGTACGTTGATCATAGATCTGATCCTTGATCGGTAGATAAGGCGAGATAGCAAGCTTGCGCGTCGTTCTCTTCCCGCGTCGTTGCGTATTGGGCTCGTTGGACGACGGTGGCGGCTGGATCTGAAAGCCTGTTAGAAAGACACGCTGGCGCTGCGCTTCGATGAGGATGTTGGCCGGCGAGATGTCATCATGACGGATGGGCACTGGCTGCTGCTCAAGGGCGATCAGGATATTGAGCAGGCTGTTAAGATAGCTGATGATTTCTCGCTCGGCGAGCGGACGCAGAAGTTTGGCAATACGCTCTTCGAGGCTTTCGCTATCGATATAATTCATGACGGCGTAGTAATGCTTCCCTTCGGCGAAACGATCGATGATGCGCGGTAGCAGCGGATGACGCAGGCGGGCCAGAGGTTCTGTCGCTCGATCATAATAAGCCACCTCCTTAGCACGCTGCGCGAGCGGATAATCAGCACATTCCCAGCGCTTGAGCACGACAAATGCTCCATTCTGTTGGGCATCTCGCGCCACGGCGGTCATGATGCCAGTCGCCTCAGTCTGCTTCAGGATGCGCGTGATGGTATAGCGGTTCTGGTGTACAGTGATACCAATCAATGGACTGGCATGCAGAGTTTCGGGAGAGAGCGTCAGGCGTCCACAGCGTGAGCAGCAACGCTGTCCAAAGCGCACGGGAGCGTCACAATATTGGCAATAGCGATCATCATGCTCGGCCCCACAGAAAGCGCAGCGCTGAGCACCCGTCCGATTCTGCTGTCCGCAGCGCTGACAGAGATAGCGCTGTTGCGCCACATGTACGGCCTGACTATACTGTTCGGCGAACTCGATAATACTCCCGTAGCGCTGACGATAATCTTTGGAGAGCGCTCGCTGGAGCACGGCAGAGACTTCAACTGGCACGCGAGCGTTCCAGCGCTGCGGAGGTGGTGGGAGCTCATTGAGTTGAGCCTTCCACATCTGCTCCAATTGAGCATGCACAAAAGGAGTCCGACCAGTCAACAGCTCATAGCAACAGATCGCCAGCGCATACTGGTCGGAGTCGCGACGTGGAGCACCACGCCATTGTTCGGGAGGCATGTATGCGGCTGTCCCCGTGATCTCACCAAGCGAGGCATGCGTCTGCGTGCCCAGATAATAAGCCGTCCCGAAATCGGCCAACAAGATCTGTCCACTATGCCCGACCAGCAGATTGCCCGGCTTCACATCTTGATGGACCAATCCATTATCATGTACGTACTTGAGTGCCGCCGCAATCTGATCGACATACGGAACCAGATCTTCCACAAACGTCTGACGCTGCTGACCATTGCTCGTACGAAAAAGGTCACGAATCGTGCGCGGAGCATACTCCATCACAAAGTACGGCTGTTTGCTATCGGCGATCTGACCAAAGTTGTAGATCGGGAGAATGTTGGGATGCTGCATGGTGGCAATGCGACGCGCTTCTTGAAAAAAACTGGCCTGCGACTTCGGATTCGATTGATCCATGCGCAGCACCTTGAGCGCCAGAATCCGGCTAAGCGGATTGGGTTCGCGGACCTTATAAACCTGTCCAAAGCTACCAGCCCCGATAAAACTGATCACTTCATAGATACCAATCTGCGCCCCCTGCACCAGGAAAGCACAGTCCCGACAACAGATGGTTCCGTCCGGATTATCATGTCGTCCACGTGGATTGAGACAGCAAGCCAAATTTCTATCCTCCTTCAATCCATATACGACCAGCAGAGTGCCAGGTTACGCATACATATATTAATACAACCGCGATAAAGAAAAATTCCAGTTATATATATCTCTTTTAGAATCCAGTACATGCCCTTTCACGTAACATAAATAGACATTAATTTATTAGCGTAATGATAAGTTCTATAATCGTATTCTCTATTATAGAGTGAAAGGACATAATATGCATAAGAATGACCCCATGCGACGCGTCTATTGGGTTTTCTTCATTTGCGAAGGTATTGTTTTTCTTTCATTGCTGTTACAAGTGATTTTGACGATGGTAGCAGGCAGACCCAACTACTTTCTACTGGGATATCTGATCTTCTTCGGTATCCTTCTCATTCTGGCTTTCTTTGCCTTTAAGCGCAAGCATCAACGGACAGAGGAACGACGTCAACGAGCATCATCGGGTGATCCAGCATTTCTGGCTCAGCCCCAACCAGTGCCAGATGCTCAAGCAGCACCATTGCCTGCACAAGCTGGATTACATGTCAGCATCAAGTATATGCTTGAATTTAACGGTATCTTTTGCGTTTCATTGGCAATTATCTCATTCATCGGATTGTTCGTCGCTCTACAGACCACCACAAACGGACATGCGCCAACACAAGATATACACACGACAACCATTCCGATCATTCTCGGAATCGTAGTCGCCTTTTTGTTCTTTACATTTCTGGTGGACTTCTTTGTCATGCTCATTATGCGACCCCTCTTTGCTCAAGAAGTTACACTCGATGAGCAAGGCATCACAACAACGTTTTATCGAAAGACGACACAGATCCCCTGGAATGAAGTTCATAGTTTTGCCATGTGGGGCAATGCCAAACGCTTTTCAACGATCCAGTTCGAAGTCACCAGCGATCATGGAGTGGCACGATGGTTTCAACTTGGCCCTCCCCGCAAGATATTAACCCGGTTGACGATGCTCAAGCCCAACGTGCCTTACGACAAATATCTTGCTGATCTGGCCGCCATCCAGCAGATCATAGTAGCACGTACAGGAAAACCGCTCTATGACTTACGCGACGAAAAAATAGTTTGGTGGTAAAAAGCTATTCTCGTCCAAGCATGACTTCGGTGGATTTGATGACAGCGACGATGTGATCTCCTTGCTTCAGCTTAAGCGATTCGGCAGAAGTGCGTGTGATGGCGGAGACCAATTCCTGACCATCGGTGAGCGTGACAATGATTTCGGCCATCACACTGCCAAGTTTGACCGATTGTACAATTCCTTTGAGCTGATTACGTGCACTGATTTGCATCTGATAACTCCTCTTTATGCTGATTCTTCTTTTTACAAATGCTCTGGGAAGATGATGGAACAAATAGGATTTCTCTTTGATTGTACTCAGCGCGACAAAACGTCTGACCATGGCACAAAAAGAGAGGATGACACTCTACAATGAATGTCATCCTCTCCACCGTAGGATACTGCACTAGAAGTTCTTAGACATAAAGCTATTGATCTGCTCCTGCTCTGTCTCGGTGAGACGGAACTCGGCGGCAGCCAGCAACTCCTGGATCTGCTCGGGGCTGCGCGATCCGACGATGGCGGCAGTGACAGCGGGATTCTGTAGGGTCCAGGCAATGGCAACAGCTCCTGCGGTGAGGTTATGCGGGAAGGCAATCTCTCCCAGCAGCTCGGCTAATTTCAGGTTGCGATCGACAGCTGGCTCTTTAAAAGCTGAACTCTCTTTACGCCAGTCGTTATCGGGCATCGCGGCGATACGCTCTTTGGTCATGCGACCGGTAAGCAGGCCGGAGGCCATCGGCGAATAGACGATCACCCCAATGTTCTGCTGCTCGCAGTAAGGGAGGATCTCTTTCTGGACGTCCGAGTTGATAAGCGAGTAGGGTGGTTGCAACGTCTCGACGGGAGCAATCTTTTCGGCTCGCTTGAGCTGCTCAACGTTGAAGTTGGAGACTCCAATATGACGAACTTTTCCAGCTTTTTTCAGTTTCGTTAAAGCTTCCCATCCCTCTTCAATGTCGGGATCGGGATTAGGCCAGTGGATCTGATACAGGTCAATCGTGTCGATACCAAGTCGTTTCAGGCTCGCTTCGCACTCGCGCTCGATTGAGTCCGCTTTGAGCGAATTGCCTACTTTGCGCTTCTCATCCCAAACCATCGAGCATTTGGTGAAAATATACGGCTTCTCACGACCTCTAATCGCCTCTCCAACCACCTCTTCAGAATGACCAAGACCATAAACGGCAGCAGTATCGATCCAATTAATGCCCAGCCCTAAACCACGCTTAATCGTCTCAATAGACTGCTTATCATCCTGATCGCCCCAGCCAAATGATCCGTTACCACCTCCGATGGCCCAGGCTCCGATCCCAATGGGCGTAATCTGCATATCTGTTTTTCCAAATTGGCGCGTCTGCATAAGGTCCCCTTTCATCTATCTCCATGGTAATTATATACACTTCTTTCTTATGATACGTATCACTCAGCCATCACGAGACAGTCTTTACTTGAGCTTGCCGCTACTTTACATCGTTCAAAAAATTGTGCTATGCTGATGCCACTGGAGCCTGGGAACGTTTCCATGAGGTAAAAAATACCTATGCAGCCAGAGGAAGAGAGATCGCCTGTTATGTCAACAATCAAGGATGTGGCACGCGTCGCTGGCGTCGGAGTGGGAACCGTATCGCGTGTCATCAACAACCATCCCGGCGTCAGCCCGGAGATGCGAACACGTGTCATGAATGTAGTTGCTCAATTGCACTACAAGCCGAACCCGATTGCTCGCAGTATGATCTCAAAGCGTACCGGAGCGATTGGAATAATTGTGCCATTTTTTACGCATCCATTTCAAATCGAAGTGCTCCAGAGTATCCAGATCGCGCTGACTCGTGCCGAAAAAGAGCTGATCTTATACAATGTCGAGACGCCCACGCAGCGCGATCATTACTTCTCAGAGGTGCCAATGCATCAAAAAGTGGATGGCTTACTGATTGTCTCCCTGACTCCCACAGAGACATTTCTACGACGCTGGCGCGAGAACCATCTGCCCACGGTGCTGGTGGACGCGTATCATCCACAGATAAGCTCGTTGGTGGTCGATAATATGGATGGTTCTTATCATGCGGTAAAATTTTTGATCGCGCAAGGCCATCGACGGATTGGATTTATCAATGGCATCCGTGATGATAATTTCACTTTTAATCAGGCCAACGATCGCCTGATCGGCTTCCATCGCGCCATGAGTGAAGCGAAGGTCGTCTTTGATCCTGATCTGCTGATAGCAACAGCCTGGAATCGTCAGGAGGCTCAAAAAGCGGCGCGACTCTTGCTTCAGCGTGATAATCCACCTACAGCCATCTTTGCGGCCTCCGATGTGCAAGCAAGCGGAGTCCTGGAAACGGCACGACTCCTGCAAATTGCGATACCAGAAAAACTCTCAGTAATGGGCTTTGATGGGATAGAATTGAGTGAGGTCCTTGGCTTGAGCACAGTCCAGCAGCCGATCCAGCAGATGGGTGAACTCGGAGTCGCAGCGCTGCTTGAACAGATAAATGATCCCCGCAGTACACCTACTCTGGTACGTCTCCCCACACGCTTGATAGAGCGTCGTACAACTGGATCAATCCATCCCTAATCGAACGCATTGATCATCCTCTACATTAATAATTCCCGCAGCAATCCTTTACAACTCAGGCATTCGTATGTTATTGTTAATTGTTCATATAGAAACGTTTCCATGAACGCGCACAGTGCGATACCAGGTCTATTCAACGGCATTGCAAGATTTTTTATCTACGATGATGAAATTATTGGTCCATGTCTAAAGGAGGACTCGTATGACCCCGGAGAAACGTGATGTATTGGATGAGATTATTGTCAAAATCCGTTCGGGGCGTATCACACGCCGAACCTTTCTCGAACGGGCTGTCACGGTCGGACTATCGAGTACGGCAGCAATCTCATTATTAGAGGCCTGCGGTGGTTCATCGAATAGCAATGGAGGCAATGGAGCTTCCGTCAATCTCGTCTGGCAAAGTGAGAAAGACTCGACCAACCCCTCGATCTATCAAACCCTTACAACGACATTTAACAACTCCATTGGCAAACAGAAAGGCATTCACGTCACCTGGAACCAGGGGCCAGCCAGCACCAACGACTTACTGACCAAGTATGTGAATATGCTACGCGCACGTAACCACGCCATCGATGTGATGTCGATCGACGTTGTCTATCCAGCCGAATTTGCGGCCAACAGCTGGACGCAGGCAATTAAGGATAGCCAATGGCCAGCAAGCGAGCGTGCAAAATACCTCTCAGGTCCGATCGAGAGCTGTACTTATCAGGGACAGCTTGTCGCCGCCCCACTCCGTACCGACATCGGACTCCTCTACTATCGCAAAGACCTCATTCCAACGCCGCCCACCACCTGGGAGGAGCTGACGACAATGGGGAAAAACGCGATGTCAAAAACGAAGTATGGATATGTCTGGCAAGGTGCACAGTATGAAGGTCTTGTCTGCAACTTCGTCGAGGTCCTCTATGGCTACGGCGGCACCATCCTTGATCCCAACAACGCCAAAACAGTCACGGTCAATAGCCCTGAGGCGCAGGCCGCTCTGACTGAGATGGTCAGTTGGGTTGGTGGCATCTCTCCTGCGGCAGTCACCACCTATCAAGAGGACGATGGTCGTCTGGTCTGGCAGAATGGAAACTCCGCCTTCATGCGCAACTGGCCGTATGCATACGCGCTCGGGAACACCGCAGGTGTGGCGATCGATAATAAATTTGATGTCACCACAATGCCAGCGAGCGGCAGCAATACCACCGGACACTCGTGTACAGGAGGATGGAATCTGGCCACCAATGCCTATTCATCCAATAGCGATGCCTCATGGGAGTTTATCAAGTATCTCCTGAGCGCAGATGCCCAGAAGACGCTCGCTGTCAAAGCCTCGCTAACTGGCTGCCTGCAAAGTATCTATGACGATGCAGATGTCTTGAAAGCTCAGCCGCTTTTCACCAAACTTAAACCGGTGCTGCAAAATGCCAAACCACGACCGGTCTCACCACGTTATCCTGACGTCTCCAACGCTATCCAACTCCATCTTTTTGCAGCGTTGAAGAAGCAAGTCACACCGACAGCAGCACTCACGGCGCTCACCTCTGATCTAAAAGGCCTTGTTTCATAATCCAGATCCTGGCGACAGCGAGAACTATCTATCAGCGTGGATAACTGGTTCTTGCTGTCGGGATAATCACAGCGTCTGGCCAGTGCAAAGTGCAGCAACATTTGATCGCAGATAGAAAACGCCTCGTCTATTCTATTTGTGCACGCGAGAAACACAAAGGAGAGCTGGATCATGGCAACATCAGTAATTGACAAGAGCGTCAAGACGGAAAAAGCCCCATCCATCTTTGAGCGCTTTAGAACCGAGAGCGGCTTCTTGCCCTATATGCTGGTACTACCAACCTTTATACTCATCCTCGCCGTAGCCGTCTATCCTATTCTCTATTCGATCTACCTCAGTTTTTTGAATAATCCTCTGGCGGCATCCGGCGGAACATTCACAGGCTTTGATAACTATGTAGCAGCGTGGCAGGATAGCGCCTTTCGTGGCTCCATTGCAGGCACCCTGATCTTTAGTGTCGTCAGCGTTGCCCTGGAGACGCTCTTTGGCATGGCGATCGCTCTGTTGATCAATAAAACATTTCCTGGCAGAGGGCTGGTGCGAGCAGCGATTCTGGTCCCCTGGGCCTTTCCCACCATCGTCTCGGCCTACATGTGGCTCTTGATGTATAACGATCAAACAGGCATCATCTCCTATCTTCTGCAGCAGATGCACCTGCTTGCCCCAGGAAGTTCGCTGATTCAAACGACCTCGGGCGTAATTATTGCTGCTATTGTCACCGACGTCTGGAAGACAACTCCATTTATGGCCCTCTTGATCCTGGCGGGCCTACAGGTTATCCCTGCCGACCTGTACGAAGCTGCACGCGTCGATGGCAGTAATCGCTGGCAACAATTCTGGCAAGTGACCATCCCCATGGTGCGCAATACGCTCTTGATTGCGCTCCTGTTCCGCTCGCTGGATGCGATCCGTGTCTTCGATCTGTTTTATGCCTTTGGGAAGCGCTCGGTCCCATCGATGGCCTCCCAATCCGACTTCAATATGTTCGCCGGAACCAATGCCGACTTTGCGCCCGGCGTAGCGGAGGCGGTGATCATCTTCGTCATAGGCATCTTGATCAGCATCGTCTTTATCTCCATGATGCGTGGCGTATTCCAGGATAACGATTAGTAGAGGAGGATCAAAATGGACATCCAGGCACAACCTCAAGCCCTGACAGCCACAACAAGGCAAGCCTATCAGGCTCGACAGATTGCAGCCAGGCGGCGCGAACAATGGGCACAGATTGCGCGTATTATTGCGATTGTCGTTATCGTAGTGATTGCGCTGGCACCGTTATACTGGACCTTCGTGACATCAATCAAGAGTCCGACCGAAGCAACGGCCTCGCCACCAACCCTGTTTCCACATTCATTCACGCTCGACAACTATATACAGGATATTACAAGTTCGCCTTTCTTTGTGCTTGATCTACGCAATAGCGTGATTATTGCGGTCATCACCACCGTGCTCTGCCTGATCTTTGGTTCGCTCTGTGCTTATGCGATTGCTCGCATCAAGTTCCATGGCAAGACCCTGATTCTCGCCACAGTTTTATCGGTCAACGTCTTCCCGTTCATCGCCATCGTCGGCCCTCTCTTCGTACTCTTTACCGGACCACTCTACATCTACAATACGTATACGGCGCTCGTCATTCCTGATATCGTACTGAGCTTGCCTCTCACAGTCTGGCTACTCACCTCGTTCTTCAGAGATCTCCCGCCAGATCTGGAGGAATCTGCACGCATTGACGGTTGCTCACGCCTGGGAGCACTCTGGTACGTCGTACTACCTCTGACCGCTCCTGGCGTCTTCGCGGCCGCCATCTTATCATTTATCGCCGTCTGGAACGACTTCCTCTTCGGCTTAAACCTGGCAACCGACACAAATGCACAACCAGTCACAGTTGCTATCTCGCTCTTCAATGGTCAATACAGCATCAACTATGGACAGCTGGCGGCGGCAGCCATCATAGTCACCGTACCGCTCGTCATCCTGGTGCTCATCTTCCAGAGGCGCATCGTATCTGGACTGACGGCAGGGGCAGTGAAAGGATAATCCAACGTGTCATGAGATCTTTGCTTGAAGCAAGCATCCGGTGAATGAGCTTGTGATATAATGAGCTATCCCACAACACAGAGAACATAATACTGGTCAGATAGCATATCCAGGAGGCTCCTCGCATGCTCAATATCGAGACGGTTCGGACCCATTTTCCGGCGCTTGCTTCAGGTGAGGTGTTCTTTGACAATCCCGGAGGCACGCAGGTGGCTCAGGAAGTCATCGAGCGCATGCAACATTATTTTCTGCACACGAACGCCAATCATGGAGGCGAATTCCGTACCAGCCAGGAATCAGATGCCATTGTTCTGGAGGCACGCAAGGGCATGGCTGATTTTTTACATGCGGCTCGCCCCGAAGAAATCATCTTTGGACAGAACATGACCTCCTTAACCTTCCACATCAGTCGTAGCATCGCCCGCCTGCTGGAGCCCGGCGACGAACTGGTCGTTACGCGCCTCGATCATGATGCAAACATCGCTCCCTGGCTCTGGATCGCGGAAGATCGAGGATGTCAGATACGCTGGGTCGATTTCCATCCCGAGGATTGTACACTGGATATGCAGGCTCTCGCACAAGCTATCACAGCACGCACCAAACTGGTTGCAGTTGGCTACGCCTCGAACGCGGTCGGCACCATCAACGACGTCAGCCTGGCCGTGCAGCTCGCCCACAACGTTGGAGCTCTCTGTTTCATCGACGCCGTCCAATACGCACCGCATAAAAGTATCGACGTCCAGGCTCTCGGCTGCGACTTCCTCGCCTGTTCCGCCTACAAATTCTTTGGGCCGCATACAGGCATCCTCTACGGCAAATATGACCTGCTCGAAAAGCTTACCGCCTACAAAGTACGTCCCTCCGGTAACCATACACCCGACAAATTCGAAACAGGCACCCAGAGCTTCGAATCCATCGCCGGCATAGTCGGAATCCTCGACTACCTTAGCTGGATAGGCACCACCTTCGGAGTGAGCAACAATTCAGACAGCACCGGACGCGCCAAAGCACTCAAAGAAGGCATGCGCGTCCTCGGAGAATATGAACAACAGCTCAGCCTGGCACTCCTGCAGGGGCTCCAATCCATTCCGGGATTACACATCTTCGGCATCACAGATCCCCAGCACCTCGCATCACGCGTCGCCACCTACGCCTTTACGCTGGAAGGATCATCTCCACAACAGGTCGCCGCCAGACTGGCCCGACAGCGCATCAACGTCTGGAACGGCAACTTCTACGCCCTGGAAGCCATCGAGCGGCTCGGGCTCGATGAGCATGGCGGCGTCGTACGCGTTGGACTCGCTCATTACAACACGCTCAGCGAAATCGAACACCTGATTAACGCCCTCAAGTAATATCGTACATTTACGTACAATACCGTGAACAGAGAGAGAAAATCCTTTCGCCCACGGCATCAACGCTCACCGACGTAGCGGCGCGGCTCCGCCGTGCTGTCTGTGACACGTATGATTCGGCCTGGGTGCGTCTCTCAAGGGAACCCCATGGGCAACAGTGTCATACGAGTCGCAGACAGCACGGCGGAGCCGCGCCGCTACAATATTACGCTCAGCTTCCAAGGGCCTCCAGGAGCATGTCTCCTTCTTCGGGGCTGATGCGGCCTTCGGCGATCATGCGCAGGATGGCTTCTCGTTCTTGTTCGATGTTGACAGGTTCTGATGGGACATCCTCTGCAGCTTCTTCTGGTGCAGCTGGTACTTCGGGCTGTGAACGTTCGTCAAATGGTTTCGCATAAATGTCCGAGGGATCAACTGGAAATGTGGGTGGCGTCGGCGGCATCGGCGGAACCGGTGACGTAGGTGGTGTCGGCGGTGTCGGCGTCGTCGGCGGCATGGGAGGGCGATTCAAGTTGATGTTCTTCAGCGCTTGCTCGACGGCTTCCATGGCTCCCTGGACACCCTCAGTGGCGGCTCGCTGGGCTTCTTCGACGATACGATTGATGCGTTCCGGGTCCATACGCCATTCACGGTCGTTCATGCGAATATTGAGACGCATATGTTTATCTTGAGCTCGTCGAGCTTTCTCTTCGGCATGACGCGCCTGCTCTTCTGCTTTGTGACGCTGCTTCTCAGCTTTCTCTCTGGCCTTGCGCGATTGCTCATCTCCGGCGTAATAGTCGGGATTGATATGAATAGATGATGCCACGTCACTGAAGGCGGCACTCAATTCAGAGCCGAGATCGCGTCCCATATTGCTCATTTCGCGTCCAAACTCGGCCATCTCGCGACCGAAATCATCCCACCAGATGTTGCTATTGCTGCTGTTCTTTGGTCCTTTGTCGCTACGCAGGACGAGATCGCCTCCGACGATCAGTTCCAGACGAGCAACTCCCTCGCCATAAGTCAGAGTGGCGCGATTGCCCAGCTGGCTGGAGACGATGGCCCGTCCACTGATGTCTCCTCCGACAAAGGCCTGGATGGTCAGGTTGGGCTCCGAGGGCAGGATGATGCTGGCATCTCCACCTACATTGAGATGTGAGACACTGTCAGGAGCAAATTCTGCCTGCAAGTGCACATCGCCTCCGATCTTACCGGCATCCACTTGTCCGCGCACATTTTTAAGGACAGCATCGCCTCCGACAGTACTAAAGCGAACCTCGCCACCAATATCTGTCAGAACGAGATCGCTACCAACGGTTTCGATGCGGACACTTTCCTGGATCGCTCGGATGTTGGCATCGCTACCAACGTGCTCAACAGCGACTTTGGTAGCTCCCTGGATGGTCAGGTCTTTTCCCACGCTCCTGATGGCTATCTCCGCCTGCTCGCTATTCGTGACACGGAAGTCATGACCGACATGCCGGACAGTCAGTTGGCTAACGGAACGCACTAACAGGTCTTTGCCGACGTTACTCAGCACAATTACACTCTCACGCAGTCCGGCGATCTGACAATCATCTCCGACGTTGTCACATTTCAGCGTGTTAATGTCCTGAACATTAAGGTCGTTTCCGACACTACCAAGCGTGGCCTGCTCAATATTCTTCAATTGGAGATCATGGCCAACAGAGAGAAGATCAACAGTTCCAATTGCCGTCAGTGAGGTATCTCCGCGCAAATTGTTTCCTCCCTGCATGACGGCAATATCGTTCGCGCTCAGATCTCCATCAACATCGTTAATAGAGACAGTCCCCTGAATATTGCTCAGATTAGCATCGCCTTTGATATGATCGATGGTGACGTCGCCTTGAATGGTTCTGAGCACGAGATCGTCATGGACGTTATGAATCTCAACTTGCTGCACATGATCAATCCCGACGCTCTCTTTGAGGTCTGAGGCGCTGATGATCGTGGAGTAGGGCACCTTGATAACCAGATCCTCATCACAATCATCGATGAATAAAATGTTGTCCCGTGGCTGAAGCTGCTCAATCTCGTCGGAGCTAGTGAGCTCTATCGTGGGCTGATCCCAGCCATGAATCTGGAGTTCGCCGTCGAGGTTACTAATCTGGATACGTTGCACCGCGCCAGCGTCAAATGTCTGTCTCATTGATATTTCTCCTCATTAATAGATAGAGTTTTCGGTATATTTATTCTACAAAGACTTCTAAGCGCTCACCTTGTTCCATATCTTGTATGTCTAAGAGACGTCCGGTACTTCCCTCTTCAACGGCGCGTAATACATCCTGGATCGTGCCAGCGTTCAACTGCGGCAGCAGATAACTTCCAAGACGGACGCTCAATTTAAGTAGATGTATCGGCATGCTGGCGATCACATTTTTTTTCTGCTGGTCGGTATGCAGACTGGTGGCTCGAATACGCAGTGTACGTTCACGTACAGGTTCAGATGGTCGATCTGGAGCCACATCGAGCGCATCAAAGAGTTGAGAAGCTTCGCTTGCGCTCACCTGTCCAGCCTCTATCAAGTATAAGATGCGATCGCGCTCCTCTTTAGATAGCGACATACAGCTAGCCTTTCAATAATTTCATTGCCTCTTCAACGCTGATCTCTTTTGCAGCCAGCTTATCAAGCACCACGCGTCGATCGACGCGCCCATCAAACTCGGGCGTGCCGCCCAGAGCCGTCACAATATCATCGAGACGACTCCGCGCCGTGTTATAGGCCACGTTGCGCTCGGCAGCCAGTTTCTGGATATTGCCACGATATTTCACCAGCTGCTCTACAAAATCCAGCTGCTCACGTGTCAAGCGACCAATCCAACCAAGACTAAAGCTGCCCTCAATCTTGATCCCGCTCGCCGGACATTCCAGGCGCGTCACGATAAGCTCTTCTCCGCTTACGGGATCTCGGGTGATTAATGGATGCATATGCATTCTTCTCCTGTAATCATTGACTTAAAAATTCCATATCCGCAATAACCTACGAACAAAATTTGCCATACCATCCAGCACATTTTTCTCTATAGACATCATGTTACCATAACTATCCGCAAAAATCAACATATAAATGGCGAATATTCACAAATATTTGTAGATAATTGTCATTCTCATCGATGAGTCATCTTCAGCAGCAGGCAAAAGAGCGCTGATGGCAGAGGATGGATAGGAGAATTCAAGCATGATAGGACGTCTTTTATAAGGGAGTATATATTTTGGTGAAGATGGTATTCATTTTATGCCTGTGTTTACGTCTTAGAAAATCAGGTACAATGATAACTTTCTATTGCTGGGAGTGTGGGGATTTGGAATTTTGGATCACGCTATGTATGTTTATATATAAATGTTGAAATACTCACAAAAAAGAGACGTTTGATAGCATCAGGACCGCTCATCTATCGTAGATGATGCATGTGTTGATCATCGCTCTGTTTCTGTACAGTGAAGGGAGTCCGGCAATGTATCCGCATCTTCCTGATGATATCCCTCTTGAGTGGTTGGTGAGTGAGGCTCGTCGTGGAAATCAACAGGCGGCCGATCAATTGTTTTGCTTATTTTATCGCAAGATTTGTCATTTCTTCCTGCGAGATCTGCACGTAAGTGTGGAGATGGCTGAAGAACTGGTCCAGGATACATTTGAGAAAGCGTGGCGCAAGCTGTCGACGTTACAGGATTGCTTGCGCTTCGAGAGTTGGTTGTATACGATTGCTCGTAACGTCGCCTTCGATTATCTGCGGAAGCTCAAACGCCATAAGCTTCCCACGCCACTCGATCCTGATTTTGACCTGGCCGATGGGGCTCCTCAGGTGGAGAGCCTCGTGCTGGCAGAAATGCATATCCGCGAAATGTGGGACGCGATGCCTGCGAAGCAGCGCGAGTGTCTGTATTTGTATTATATGGAGAACCTGACAATGCCAGAAGTTGCTATCCGTTTACAGTTGGGGGCTGATACGGTAAAAGCATATATCAGTAAGGCGCGGGTCAAGCTGCGCGAGGGTCTGTATTCTTCAGAGGAGGAGGAGCGAAGCCATGTCACGTCAAAACGAAGCAGAGCATGATCCGCAGGAGGATGCATTTATGCATATGATGTGTGATCGATGGGCGGACACGTTGGCGTTGACACGGGTAGAGCATCTCTCAACAGATGATCGGAGCTCCTTTGAGTATCATCTGCGCTCTTGTCCGCGCTGTCAGCAACTGGTAAAGCAGTATCGCGTGGTGGATAGCTATTTCTATGGCTTCTTGCTGGCTGAAAATATGCCAATCACAGCCAAAGCCCCACGGCTTCCGGCCGGCCTGCGGGTGAGAGGACGCTTCTACTCTTTCTGGGAGAGACTCCAAAAGCTCTCAGGACAAGTTACGCAGGCTCTGGCTCGTGGCTTATCTTTGATCTTGCAGGGATCGGGTCTGGCAATTCTGCTTCTGCTTCTCAGCGGCGATATTTTTGCAACCGAGCTTGAGATCCATCTGATGCCAGTAGCGATATTGCTCCTGATCCTGGCATTTACACTCATCCTGTGTGGCACACTGAATCACCATTATCGCTTGCGCAGCGCCACACAGGAGTATTGGCAAGCAACATCCTCAAACAGCATCGACAATCAATCCGTCCTCTCCTGGCGCGAACTCTCATTACCCATGGCGGCCATGACTCCTGATATGCTTACCTCCAAACCCCAGCGCTATCAGAAGCGCCCGCGTCGACTGAGCTGGCGCGATCGCTGGGTCTGGATCGCCACCCTCTGTTTACTATTAATCATCTGTATTGTCACCCTCAGCTGGCTGCTCCCTCCAAACACATCCAGCGCACCGCTTGGAGGCAATGATCCAACCGGAGCCCCGATCGGCATCAGCATCAATGGCAGTAAGGTATTTGACACCAGTCGACCCGACGGTGATATTAAACGCGAATCCGCCAGCAAAATGACAACAGGCGATATCAAAGGTGCTCAAGCGCTCTGGAAGCAAGCCCTTACGCTCGATAGCAGCGACGCTGAGCTTTTAATCTATCGCGAAAACCTGTCAGTAACTCAAACCCATCGCCCCTCATACATCCTGGTTGTAGGCACTATATTTTCGCAACAACACATCGGCGGTGCCCGCGATGTGCTTCAAGGAGCCTACGTCGCACAAAAAGAATACAATGATCAGGCATTAAAGTCCGGACAAACACTGCTACGCTTGATGGTTGCCGCAACCGATATTGATCCAGCAAGCCCGCAGATCGTCGCGCAACAGGTGGTACAGGCGGCGCATAAAGATCCCTCAATCGTGGGAGTGATGGGATGGTCAACCAGCTCAAGCGCAATAGCCGCATTAAAGATACTGCAAGCCGCAGGCATCCCCATGGTCTCTCCGACCGCCTCAAGCGATAAGCTTACAGGCATCTCAAACGACTTCTTCCGCGTAGCTCCAACCGATACACGGCAGGCGGCACTGGCGGCCCAATACGCCAAAGAGGTCATTAAAGCTAAACGCGTCGTGATCTTCACCGATCCGGAGGATTCGTACAGCAATAGCCTGGCTCAAGCTTTTATAAAGCACTATCAGGATAGCACACATCAGATTATCCACGCCCCATTTATTTACATCATTGGCATGCCCAGCAGCATCGCGGATCAGATGGAGTTCGTCCTCCAACAAAAGCCCGACCTGATCTACTTCGCTGGCTATGTCAACGAAGCCAGTTCAGTACTCACCCATCTCCCACCATGTCAAACCCAGGCACAATGCCTCCTGGTCCTTGGCGGAGATGCCCTCGATGTCCAGGGAGATTATTCGCTCGATGCATTTAAAAATTATGGTCGTCTACGCTTTACAGCCTTCGCATCCGAACAGCAAGCCCAACCTCTCCATCAGCAGTTTTTTGCCGACTATAGCAAAGCCTTTGACCCCTTGGGCCAGTATCGCGCAGAATCGTACGGCTATAACGCCACCGACGCCGATGTTATTCTGGGTTATGACGCCACATCGGTACTGATTCAGGCCAGCGAACAGCTACAGAAAGAAGGCAAGCAAGCACTAACGGCACGCAATATGCAGACGATGTTACGACAGATTACCGTCCAGGGAGTAAGCGGTACCATCCACTTCGATAGCAATGGAAATGCCATCGACAAACCGATTCTGATTCTCAGAGGTAATGATAATGGCCATCCAACGATAGATACTTCTCTGCATCAGTAACATCGTACGCTTGGCACGAAATATTATAGAGATAGGGAGAAACCCCCTTTCGCCCCGGCGTCAACGCTCACCGACGTAGCGGCGCGGCTCCGCCGTGCTGTCTGTAGCTCGTACGACCACATTGCCCATGGGGTTCCATTGAGAGACACCCCCAGGCCGAATCATACGTGTCACAGACAGCACGGCGGAGCCGCGCCGCTACATCATCTCCAGTGCAATGATTCTTGACGGGGTATCATTCATTATCATATAAGATTATTTTATCTGGCTTTTGGGCGAGACATAAGGAGTGAGTATAAGTATGCAGGATCCTATCGTGGTATGCGATAATCTGGTAAAAATCTACAAAGTTGCCGATCTGGAGGTGGTGGCGTTGCAGGGACTTGATCTGGAGGTGGCACCCGGTGAGGTGCTGGCGATCGTGGGAGCATCGGGCTCGGGCAAGAGTACGTTGCTCAATATTTTGAGTGGCCTGGATTCTCCAAGCGCTGGCGGCTGCTTCGTCGATGGCAATGATCTGACCCATATTGGACAGGGACAACGCATCAATTATCGTCGTCACGTGGTTGGACAACTCTGGCAGCAGAGCGGTCGTAATCTGCTACCAGAGTTGAGTGCGCTGGCGAATATTGAGCTTCCTCAGATGCTGAGCGGCGTGAGTTCCCGTCAACGGACACGACGCGCTCGGGAGCTCTTAGATCTGGTGGGACTGGCAGAGAAGGCAAAAAAGATGCCTGGACAACTCTCGGGTGGCGAGCAGCAGCGCACGGCGATCGCCGTAGCGCTCGCGAACAATCCCAGGATCTTGCTGGCAGATGAACCAACCGGCGAGCTGGATTCGGTCACGTCAGGAGAGATTTTTGCGCTCTTTCGTCGTCTCAATCAGGAACTGGGCCTGACAATTATCACTGTGACCCATGATGCCGCTATCGCAGCTGCAGTGGATCGCACCATCGCGATCCGTGATGGACGCACCAGTACTGAAACGGTGCGCCGCGATACGACATTGGAAAAGCTTGAGGCTCACATGTCCAGCGGGAGCGCCGTGATCGGACTATCGAGCATGACTCATCGTGAGTCGGTCCTGATCGATCGTGCGGGCCGCTTGCAGCTCCCCAAAGATGCCATTGAGACGCTCTCTTTTCATGGCCGCGCAGAAGTACGCGTGCTGGCCGATCATATCGAGCTGTGGCCCACTCAGAATGGGGGAAACGGAAACGGTATCAATGGGAATGGTACAGCGACACAGATCACGAAATCCGATCCAACCACATATGCTGAGAGTTCCAGCGAGGAGTAAGCGAGATGCATCCAGTAGTTGCCACCGAAACCATCGTCGAAGCGCATAATATCACACGAGATTATCCATCGGGAGAAGGTATCGTCCGCGCCCTGCGCGGTATCGATCTACTGATCCGCTCTGGAGAATTTGTCGCCTTACGCGGTCGCTCAGGCTCCGGGAAGACCACGCTGCTCAACATCCTGATCGGCCTGGATAGCCCAACCACAGGCAAAGTGCTCGTCCTCGGTCATGATCTGGCCTCTATGAACGAAACGGAACGCGCTCGCTTACGCCGCGAGAGCGTCGGTATGATGTTCCAAAACGCTCATCTTTTCCCCTCGTTGACCGCTCTGGAGAACGTTGAGATCCCCTTGCGCCTGTCACGTATGCCGTCCGCTCAGCGCAATCGGCAAGCACTCGACGCACTCGAAAAAGTGGGTCTGGCCAAGCGAGGCAAACACCGTGGCATGGAACTGTCAGGAGGCGAGCAGCAACGAGTCGCGCTGGCACGAGCCCTGGTCCATCAGCCACGCTTCATCATCGCCGACGAGCCAACCGGCAACCTCGACTCGCTCACAGGTCGCGATATAACAGCACTGTTACGCACCATCTCGCATCAAAGCAGCATCGGCCTGCTCATCGCCACCCATGATCCAGTCGTCTTCAGCGCCGCCGATCGTCTGCTCCAGATCCAGGACGGTACGCTCTCCGAAAACCCTCCCACGGCATAGAAAAACGCTCCAGACATTCAAATAAACATTATTTATAGCAGGAACGAGAGCAGATCATATCCGACGTGCAAGGTGCCAGTATATCCTGCACGCCGGGCCTGCTCCTGTATCTGATCCTGATCGATATCTCGATAAAGATGAGAGCAGATGAGCCGCTGCGCCTGCGTGGCACACGCGAGCTCAACGATCTCTTGATCGCTGATGTGGCCAGCATCGATGATGCCAAGATCAACATGACGTAAGAAGTCGATCTCCTCCTGATGAAAATAAGAGTCGCCGGTGATCGCATACGTCTTGCCATGCCAGTCAAAGCGTAATCCATGATTGCCAGCAGGTGGCAGGCTGAGAAACTCGAAGGGGAATCCTGCGATGACGATCCGCTCTTCAGTGATCTCGTGGACAAGCACACGAGGTTCTGGGACATATTCGGTGTGCCTTTCGACCTTTTTCTTGGGAAGACAGAACAGTTACCGTGAGAGAGCAGAAGAGAACGAGCGTTCTTGCTCAGTCGCGATGTTGAACAGTGATTGCGCTATTTTCGTCTGTCCCCACGATAACAGTGACAAAAAGTCTTTTGGGGTGGCGAGTGTTCGACGAAGTGTTTCAAACTGGGGATGAAACGGTTCCAGATGGACCCGTGCCCAGAAGCGCGTCTGATAATATCGAGTCAGCCCAGAGGGGGCTGAAGGATCGTCAACTTGCTGTGCACCCAGATAGGCAAGATGCTCGACAATGGCACAAGCCTCTTCTCGTACTTCGCGCACCAATGTTTGCTCAATGGTCTCTCCTCGCTCTGGATGACCACCAGGAAGGGACCAGGTTCCCTCTTCTCCTGCGATTAGAATGATCAATCCATCATTGGTGAAGCAGAGGCCACTGGCCTGAGTGATGAGTGCGCATGGGGAAGCGTTCGTGAAGCACTCCATGTCGTTTTGAGGGTGCGTCCCTCATAGATGGTATCTTCTCAGGCCACTTCCGCCGTTGTTTTTGAACGGAATACATGCTTCTGCGTTGGATGAAGCAGCACACGCCGTTGCAGCAGTGGAAATCCAGCTTGCCCATACGAACTACGTTTGATCCATTTTACTTTATTGACGAACCCCTCAACCATCCCATTGCTCCAGACCAGATTGCATCCATTAGCAACGGCCTCTGCGTCATCGGCGAGCCCATCGACAAATGCAATCAGTTCAACAATCCCGCTGGCCCGCACGGCGGCTTTCCATTGCTCCAGTCGCACCTGCCCCTCACGTTTTCGGAGCAGGCGGCCAAAGTCCTGCGCAAGCTTGAACACGACAGCGATGGTCTCATTGCTGTGGATGAGCTGATCCAGATAGGCCGTTTGTTCCCTCGTGCGGCTTTGTGTGGGTCTCACCATCATTAGTGCAACCCCTCTAGACGATGGAGGCTTGTCCCAGATGATGGTCTGTTTCGAGACAGGGTGTGCTCCTTTGGGACGAAAGGGGAGCAACCGCATCTGAAGGGTTCTCTGTGTCCCTGTATATCCCTGATCGACAATTTCCTTGTACAACTGGGAGACGTTATGGCATCCCTGGTTCCATCGTGAAGTCAGGTAAGAAAGGTAAGGGTCAACAATGGAAGCAGAGCGAGATCGTCGTCGCGGAGGTGGAGGTGTTTCTTGTTCAAGAGCGCGATAGACCGTGCTCGAACTGACTCCAACTGCGTGGGCAATCTGCTCTTGGTGATATCCTTCTCGATACAATTTCCAGATCCGCTTATGAAGACTCACTTGCTGGCGATGACGAGCACGGCGCTCTTGTGCGACTTTTTCCGGCACCACAACCCTTTCAGCAGGACGTGCCTTTCCTGTGCTGCGTTGCGTCGCCTTTTTGAGCACACTTTCCTGCTTGCGAAAGAACTTCTCCAAAGCTTCAGCAAAGTTCTTTTGCAAGTGAAAACGATCGGTCACCTGTTTGGCCTGAGGAGCGCCCTCAGTGGCAGCGTCACGGAAGATTTTACCGCGATCGCGTGAGACCAGATCAATTTCGGGGTGCGTGCGCAACCACGTTTTACTCGTTTCCACCGAACGGTCTGCTAACAACTGCACGACTCGTCTCTTTTCCAGGTCCACGAGGATCGTTCCGTACGTATGGCCTTTCTTCCACGCCCACTCATCGATACCGACCTTGTGCACCGAGCTTTCGCTGGGTAGGGGAAGCTGCAAGACGCGACGGATGATGGTTTTGGCGGTCGTGGGTATTCCAAAGGACGAGGCGATCCGCGCAGCATCGGCTCCATTAGTGGTCACTCCTAGCGATTGAAGAGCCTCGATGAGCCGATCGGTCATCCGAGCATAGCGCTGGACCACCTCTGGGAAGCGCTCGGCAAAGATCCTTTGGGAACAGGAGACCTCACGGCAGATCCACTTGCGCACCCGTAACTTGAGCATGAGGCTTCGCCCGCCAAACGCGACATCGCCAATGGTGCGCACATAGCGACTATGAACCCGAAAGCCGGGCGTTCCACATCGTGGGCAAAGAGCTGTTGGCGAAGTTGCAGAAAGATGGACAATGATGGTCTGATTCTGGATCTCGATGGTCTCAAGGCTCACTGTTGAAGGAAATGCAAAAACAAAGGAAAGATCGATGGAAACGCCTCCAGATGACTCAAATGATGAGAACTACTGCTAGTATATCACAAAGCCAAGCCGACCGGCACACCGAATGTGTCCAAGAGCCGCACACGATAATGTGATTGCTGGAAGCTTGCAGCGCCAAAGATATCCATGAGACCGCCCAGCAGCTTTTGGACTCCGAGCGGCCCGTAGATGTGCAGATCGCTCTGACGCGGATTTCGCTGCGACCAGGCTCCCGCTTGCAGGATCGCAATCAGGTCGGAGATATGATCAGGATGAAAGTGCGAGACGACGATGTGGTTGAGTTGATGATGCTGGATACCTGCCTCCAGAAGTCTCTGCGCGACGCCATGACCGCAATCAAAGAGGATTGCAGTCGTCTCCAACTGTATGAGCACACTGGAGGCTCGTCGCTCATGCTCAATCTGACACGTCCCTGTACCCAATAAAGTAATGCTACTCATGCTAAAATATCTACCTCGCGGTGTACTAAATTAACAATTGATTTATCTTGTGGAAAGTGTATCATTACTACTGCGTAGACATATCTCAGCGCGTAGCTATCAAGGTATGCAGATACAGGCGCGATGGCATGTAGAGCTTTTTTGATCTCAGATGATGGGTCTCTGTAGGCAAATCGAGAGGATTTGATGATGTTTCTGACAAAGCCAACTACTCAGTATAAAGCTAGTTTCCTGGAAGCGTTGCATGAGTTTCAACAGGATGGCGAATTTGTGCAGTATTCTCTGCGTTATGTCACAGCCGATTTTGATAGCTATGTCAGGAGCCTGAACCGATCATACGATCGTTCCATACAGCCTCCAGATTACGTCCCCGCCACGCGTTATTGGCTCATCGAAGGTGATCCGCAGACAGGGATTTATGTTGGCAACCTCACTGTACGCCACGAGCTCAACGACTTCTTGCTCAAGGTCGCCGGACATATCGGCTACCAGATTCGCCCCTCATGGAGATGTCAGGGATATGGGAAGCAGATCCTGGCGCTGGGACTCCAGAAAGCACGGGAGATAGGAATTACACGCGCTCTTGTCACCTGCGACGAAACAAATATTGGCTCAAAAAAAGTCATCGAATACAATGGAGGGCAATTTGAGAACGCTGTTTATGTCGAAGGCTCTCCGGTCAAAAAGCTACGCTATTGGATTGATATCGCCTGATTGAGGAATTTACGAGAAGGGCACTTTCGTAGAAGAACCTGGATGTTTTCGATGGAGAGATGAAAGATACTGCGCTGCTATTCATCTCTCCATTGAGAAGTGGTTTAGTTAGGTCTGGTGGTCGTAGTGGTGGTACGCGTGGGTATGGGCTGGCTACTTGAGATAATTTTGTTGATTTCTACTACGATTGGATCCACGGCGGTCTTTGTCAGTGGCAGATCCCGGTTTTGTCCCGTCTGAGCAGCCGAACGGATACGCTCCGCAATATAAGCGGCTGCTTGATGCGTGATACGCAGGTTATCCGAATCGTTTTTCCAGGATTGTAGTCGATTGAGCAGATTGTTGAGCGGGATGGCAATCGACCAGAGTACATCACCCTCATTCAATGAGACACGGGCGGTATAATCCCCATTGGCAACGCGTGCATGCGCTTCGGCGATACGCTCCAGGCCATCTTCTAACTGACTTTGTTGCAGTAGACGCTCTTGCTCATGGTCCGCAATTTCTGTTTGCAGAGCGACAATCTCTTCGGCACGGTCAGCGCGGCGGATGGCCGTCAGCAGATTACGCACGATAGCATAGACAATCACGGCAACCATGATCTGGATAATAATTGGCAGCACGATCGCGATGGCGACGGTATTCATGGTCTGATATTGGATCTGCCCCCCGGTACTATAATAGGTCTTGGTATTCAGGTTGAGTGTACCAATGGCAATAATAAACAGGCTACTACACAAACCAGCAATGAGTGCGGCAACAGGTGGCATTAAAGCTCCTGCTAGAATAATCGAGATGGTAAAAACGCTAAAGAGCGGAACAAGCTCTGAGTTGAGTGGGCTGGTAATCAATGGGCCAGCGACGACCAGAAAAGTAATAGCAATAATACAAGCGGCGGAAAGTCTCTGCCGTCCCGCACGGCCCATAAACCAGGAAATAATGAGCAAAATGATCACGCTGATGCCATCGGGTCGCGCTGAAGGACTCTTCGTCGAAAAAAATATCATGAGTGGCGCGAGCGGTATAAAGATACAAATAATCAGCAAAAGCAGACGCGCCGTCAGCTGAGCATAGCGCTCCTGCTCGCGGGCAGCCGGTGCATCTGACGGTAGACGCGTGGGAAGAGAAACACGATACCACCATCCAAGAAGACTTTTCATTACATTTTCCTTTCTCAAGAGACTCTTATTCAATCAAATCGAGCTCACGTAAACGAGCCAAAGCGTCATTGATCTCTTTGGGAGACAGGCGCAACTGCACTTTGATATCCTCGCTACTACGCCGCCCATTGATCATCGTGAATACAGAGCGGAGAAGTAAACGCTCCTTTAACGGAACATTTTGCAAAAGGGACGTATCGAGTGGTCTCTTCTGTCGCAGCGGAGCTGCATACCAGGCGCTGCCCGCAAAAGATGGCGACATAGAAATATATGGCGCGGATCTTGGCGAAAATTGTGTTGGAGAGGACAGATTATATTTGTCCTCATGCGGTTCCAGTGCCACCTGCCATTGATTACAGGCCTCAATCCGTCGAAACGCCGTTTCCCCCGTCATTTGGACGCCATCTGGAAGAAGAAGCACACACTGCACAATCTTGCCGTATTTAAGCACAATAGACCCTCTGGCTACCTTTCCAGACACATTTAATTCAGTGGTCAACTCACACGATTGATCACAGAGATATGTCAGCAACGTTGACAGATCCAGAAAATAGGTCTTTCGATCACGCAATTATCAGATCCTCATTCCCCCGCTGGCACATGTTATTAAGTGGCTCACAGACTAATATCACAACCTATCCGGGATATCCTATCCCAAACCTATCTCATCCATGAGAAGAAAAAGCCCCCCCATTTTCTCATCTTCCTGCACATTGGGCAATTTTAGATAGGAAAAGTATACACGAATAATCACAGAAGCGAAAGAAAATAGGAATAACTCAACAGATGGCTTACTTTGGTACCTATTACCATTTCAGGAAAAAAGCCACAATCTAAAAATATTCAATTGAAATTGTATAAATAGAGAGCTACATCAGAGTAGAAAGAACAAGAAGAGCGCTTGAACAGCACTCCCATAGTAGAACACAATGTATTAGCATCTGTTACCCCGCTTCGAACAGAACTTGGTGATAGAAGCAATTTTCTACTTCTTTCTCTCTCTATGTCACCCAAGTATTTTTTAAATAGATAAAAATTCCATGCTTGATTACCTGAAAGATTAAAAAAACCTATAGAAAATCAGATAAATGTATAGTAAAATAAAGCCACAAATCAAGCATAAATGGCTAGCTATTATTAAGTACAACATTTATAAGGGACAAATATCTATGTTCTCATCAGAAAAGTTATGTGAAGGCAATATTTATAGTCGAAGAGATATAGGTAAAATATTTGAGACCCAGGATGCAACAATAAATACAGGAATATTCCCTTTGCCACATTATCATGCTATTTTACTCTTTATAACTGAAGAAAAGACAAACGATAAAACTCAATATACTGATCTTCTTGAAGGAGATATTCTTTTCTGGGATGGGCAAACCAAAGGACTTAAAGATAAGATTATCATTGAGCATGAAAAAAATGGCGTTGAAATTCTTGTATTTTATCGTAAACATAAAAATGAGTATGAACAGTACGGATTTAAATACGAGGGACGTTTTCGTTATGTCAGTTATACAGGCTCACAACCAGCTCATTTTGTTTTACAACGGGTTAGCCCAGCAGGAACAATCTCTCAGACAGAGGAAACGAACACAGTAGAGCAGAATACATCGAAGATTGCAAATACAACAAACACTCCCGATCAAAACAGAGAGACACATTCCCCCGAGAAGTCACTTAAAGTTATCTACTGTTACGCTCGCAAAGATAAAAAATTTCAAAAAGAATTAGATAACCACTTAAGCAGCCTCAAAAGGGTATATGAAATCAATAGCTGGTTTGATGGTAAAATTGATCCGGGAGCAGATTGGCAAAATGAAATTGCCCTTCATCTCAATACAGCTAATATCATCTTACTTCTTATCAGCTCAGACTTCATAGCTTCACAGTTCTGTTATGAGATCGAAATGCAGCGAGCAATTGAAAGGCACAAGCGAGGTGAAGCCTGCGTTATTCCAATTATTCTCCGCCCTATTCTTTGGCAAGATACGCCATTGGGTGCAATTCAAGCATTGCCTCGTAATGGATTACCAATAACGGATAAACATTGGGGGCGTGCCGATCACGCTTATCTTCAAATAACGAAAGAAATCAAAGATGTGATTGAACGACAATTTGCTTCTCTCATTTATGCCAAACATGATTAGTCTTTGACCTTTCCGCTTTCCTCTCACAATGGGGCTATAGAAATAATATGTAGCCATTAGTCATATCAAAGAGAGGAACAAAACACATTGCCAAACAACCACAAACAGCCAACATTTAAGCCCTATCAATCCATACGCCTTGCCAATTATGACTATCGATCTACGGGAGCATACGCTATCACCATTTGTGCGTTGGATCGCTACCTGGAAATTTTGCATGTACCAGCGTTGAATGCCATTCTCACACAGGAATGGGAACAACTCCCCCAACGTTTTGCAAGCGTCACATTAGATACATTTGTCATAATGCCAGACCATTTGCACTGTATCATCTGGAATAATTATCAGGTAGAAAATATCCAGAGTATCATCAACATCATGGGTGATTATAAATCATTAGTAATCAAGGCATGGTTAAAACACCTCAAAGCAACCGGAGAAAATTATCCAGGCAAGATATGGCAAAAACGCTTCTATGATCACGTCATCCGCCATGAAAAGGATCTATATGCCCAACGAGCCTACATGCTAAATAATCCTCATAAAGCTGAGATAAAGAATAAGCAAAAAGTAGAAAAACATGTATGCAAATATGATTCGTGTGGGCATATCCCCTTTCCTCCTCAAAAATAAATACCTTCTAAATTTATTAATTTTAAAATCGTAAATAACCTAAATGTAGCACAGGGGTTTTACGCCCCTGTGAGTTACCCGTGCCACTCATGTACCATGTTCGGCTCCCAGCGCCTTCCTGGCAATATGATCAATGGAGGGACTTTAACGCAATGGAAGCTCACAGGGGCGTAAAACCCCTGTGCTACATTTAGGTTATTTATTAATTAAACAGGTATCTCTGCGTTAATTTGAGGTTACGATTTCCAAATAGCGAGCTTTGGAGATAATCATCATCGAGATGAGCGGGACTTTTTGGATACGATGCAACAAATCCATGCACAAGACGTAATCTATATACAGATATATCAACTTTTTTGTCAAGCATCACTAAAAACCCAAAAAATCCTTCTAATATCAAGAGGAGTGCAAAATATGTACAATCGCTTACAGGCCATCCGAGCGGCGGTATTTGGCATTACATTTAGTTTCTTTTGCCTATTTATAGGCCTCATAGGCGAATTATCTTTTTCTACTCTATTAATAGGCTGTATAAGTCTGGCTTTATTTACTTTGTGCGTGACATGGGCCAGATTAAAACCGAACGCCATCTATGGTGGTCTCCACAGTGTTGTCTGGTTTGCGGGCATGGCCATCAGCGGGTTCTTTAACACACCACTTCCATTTGTGTTGAGCTTTTTAGTCTCAGCTGCGCTCTTTATCAAGATTGATGACATCCTCTTATTTCTGTACAACCTGAGCACCCCTATATTCACCTTTGGCAATACATGAGCTGCCCCCAAGCAAGCTCAGGAGGAGCCAGTGAGGCCGTTCAGTCAAGCGGCTGGCTATCAGGAGGGTTATCAGCCGCAGAGGCCGGGAGGATCATCATATCGAGGGGACGAGCCAGCAATGCCTTATCAGGATCATCTTAATCCCCAGGAGGGGATGCAGGTTCAGTATCCCGAGATGATGCAGTAAGCCCCGATCTGTACTCTGCTTGCCTTTGGAGGGGATTATACTGTGGCGGTATGTGATGCGGATCAGGATAGGGGCGATGGTGTATGCTAGATATAGGACTTTTGTCATTGCTCTACGGCGTTGTGGTACAATCTGCCTATCCTTTAAGGAGATTTGTACAATACGCTGAAGCTCAAATGAAAGTACATTGAGGGCAATCGAGCATGGACGATTTAGAGCAGAACTCTGATGATGCGGGTAAGATAGAGTTGACGCAGCAGCCACTGGAGGCGGCGGAGGAGGTGGAGGCAGTTGTGGCCGGGCATATCTGCCTGGATATTATTCCTACGCTCAGAGGTGATGATATATCTTTTGCTCCTGGACGCTTGATCGAAGCAGGAAAGGCCATTCTCGCGACCGGTGGTCCAGTCTCGAATACCGGCCTGGCATTACATAAGCTTGGTATTGGTACGCGCTTGATGGGCAAGGTGGGCGATGATCTGTTTGGACAGGCGACACTTGAGGTAATTGAGTCGTTTGGACACGGTCTGGCTTCGGGGATGGTGATTGCTCCTGGCGAAGCAAGCTCGTATTCGGTGATTATCAATCTGCCCAAAACTGATCGTATCATCATTCACGCTCCCAACAGCAATGATACCTTCGGAGCCGATGATATACGCTACGATTTTCTGGAGACTTCTGGTCTTTTTCACTTTGGCTATCCTCCTTTGATGGCCCATATGTATCAGGACGCGGGAGCAGAGCTGGTGGATCTCTTTAGACGTGCCAAAGCCTGCGGTGTGACGACTTCGCTGGATTTCTCTCTACCTGATCCTGATAGTGAGGCCAGTCGTGTTGATTGGCGTCAGATTTTGAGTGCGACCCTTCCATATGTCGATGTATTTTTGCCTGGTGTAGAAGAAATGTTACAGGTATTGCAGCGTCCCTTATTCGATAAGCTTTCGAGTAAGGGGGGTAGCACTGGTCTGCTCGATCTGGTAACGCCCGAGATAATCTCTGAGATGGGTAAGACGCTACTGGATATGGGGACAAAGGTGGTTGGCCTGAAGGCTGGACATCGTGGCTTATATCTCCGTACGACCACAGTCGAGAAGTTGGAACATATGGGACGCGCTCAACCAACGCAGTTGCGCACATGGGCTGAGCGTGAGCTCTGGGCTCCTTGCTTTACCACCCAGGTTGTCGGCACAACCGGTGCTGGTGATGCAACGATTGCGGGCTTCCTGCTCGGTCTGATGCGCGGAATGACTCCCGTGGCAACGCTTTCAGCAGCCTGCGCGGTGGGAGCCTGTAGCGTCGAAGCCGCCGATGCGGTGAGTGCGATCAAGAGCTGGCCTGAAACACTCGAGCGGATCGCTGCTGGTTGGCCTCGCCTGCTCTTAAAGAGCAAGCACAAAAAATCGCCATTGGATATGGCATATGCTGGTTGGCAGTGGAATGAGCGCTCTGAGGTCTGGTCTGGACCAAATGACTCTTCTTATGCAATCAAAAAGGAACTTTGATCGTCGCGTCTGGCAGTGTCACTTACTCTAGACGCTAGCACGTATCCATGCTATCATGGTGTTCAATCATACTGTGTGGATTACCTGAAGAAGGGAGTTGTGCTTTATGAGCACTAACTTGTTTCAGTGGCTCTTTACTGATCCTGTAACAGCGGGATCAAACGCAGGACTTTCGGGAGCGGAAACCTTTCACTATCTGTGGCCCTGGCTTATATTTTGTCTGGCCGGGTTACTGATCACCTTCTATTATTCGGTCGAAGGTCGCAAACGCTTCGTCAAAAATCGGCCACTGATCAAATATATGTTGGATCGTTATTTAGGCTGGTTTGCCGTGATTTGCTTTATCGGCTTACCCTTGATTGGTGCCCGTGTCGCCCTCAATGACTACTTTTTTGCCTGGCGTGCCTGGCGTTATCTCTGGTTATTGGCACTGGTCGTCTGGGCCGTCGTCTGGCTTGTCTATGCCATACGCAAGTATCCAGCCGAGCGAGCAGAATTTGAAGCCTATCAGAGACGACAACAATACATTCGCAAAGGCAATAAACGTAAATTACGTACAGCATCCCGCTAACCAACAGTACTCACTGTGACATACCATAGAGTACCTTATGCAAAACACGCATGTAACAGGCATCATACTCGCCGGGGGGCAGAGTTCCCGCATGGGACGCGATAAAGCACTTCTGCCCCTGACCGGTATGCAATCCACCACATTTGTCTCCCAGCTAGCCATACAGCTCCACAATACCTGTCAGGACGTTATTCTCGTCGCCCGCGATGCCAATCAAGCTGCCAGCTATATCCCCCAGATTCCAGATACGGTCCGCATCGTCACCGACCAGATCCCTGATATAGGGCCGCTGATGGGTCTCTATAGCGGTCTGGCTGCTACTCACACGGCGCAAGCCTTCGTCATCGCCGTCGACATGCCACTGCTCCAGCCGGCCCTGCTTGAATATATGCTCTCACAAAGCGCTGACGACACTATTGTTGTCCCCATCATCGCCAACACGCCCCAGGTCCTGCTTGCCATCTATCCACGCAGCCTGCTTCCTCTGATCGAGGCACGCCTCGCCGAAGGACGACGTGATCCTCGCTCATTACTACAGATGGCTCCCCATGTCCATCATATCGATGAAGCGCAATTGAGACTCATCGATCCTCAACTGCGCTCCTTTGTCCTCATCAACACGCCGGAAGAATTCTCCACCCTATTTTAATAGCCTGCGTGACCTCTCAGCGTAGCTGCTCCAGGATTGTTGGATCTTTGATCTCCTGATCACGAGCCAGCGTGACAATTTTGGTGACCACTTCGGCCGTTTTAGGATCATCATCGGCGAATGGCAGGAAGAGACGGCCTCGATGTTGCGTGTGGACAGGGATGATACAGAGCGCTCCACCCGGCTGCCGGTGGACAGTTCCACTGCTCAGATGCACACTATAATTGCCCATCGTTCCCTTAATCAGAGCGTGAGCGCTTTGAAGGGTGACATTTTGCAGTCCCAGCAACAGGCACATCTCACGCACAAGCGTGGTACGCATTTCAACGGTCGAGGCGCTGCTCTCAGGATCAACACCCGAGCTCGCTGCCACGCTGACAACCAGATCCAGATCGCGCATCACCTCGCTAAAGATGCGTGGTGGCACCTGTACCAACGGAATATTTTGTCCACCAGAGCGTTTTGTAAAGTAAACATAATCCAGAGCCTCCCCCGTCCCGTCAGCAGAGAAAAAATCGGATTGAGAAACGACGCAGACTGTCACGCCTTCACGCTGGAAAGTACGATTGGCATCACAGGAATCATAAGAGGAGATCCATCCACGCTGTCCCAGCAGCGCCTGCGCTTGCCTGGGCTGGACCTGATGGCCACTATACCGCCAGGAACAAGCATCATCACCATTACGGACCTCGTTGGCCGTATAGAGATAAAGCTCACGAAAGATCTGCTTAAAGGGTTGTGTCCGCCTGGCCGTAAAGCATTCATGCTGCCAGTCAGACCAGGTAGAGCTTTCAAACAGATCGGTTGGATGCGCCAGACGCAGATCTGTGGCGAGCTGATCGATCTGTCTCAGACTTCCATCGTGCGAAACAAAAGAGAGCTCTGGACCTGCTGATCCCTCCAGAAGCCGAGGGTAACCAAGGATATCTTTACTGGTAGCGCGCAGAAAAACAAGGCTACGCAGCAGGCGAGAGAGAACGGGATGCTCCAACAGCTTCAGCATCTCAGAGGCAGTGAAGAGATCTCCACGGCACATCGCAGCTTCCAATCCTGAGCGCATACGCGAGATCTGACGCTCAATCTCGCTCTTGTGTTCCAACAGCGTCACGATCTCAGGCCGCTTCTTGAGCGCGGTCGGCAACAATTTAAGCAATCTGGACGCCCCTTTGATAATGTTCAGAGAGGGCTCTGCTGTGATCTGATCGAGTGTCAGGGTCACCTGTATATCATCAACGACTACACGATGAGAATCTGAGCGCAATTCGCCCCCGACCAGCGTCTCCATAGCCCATTGCAGGCGAATAAGATCAGGATAGCCTGCTGTACGCGCCAGATGCTCCAGTCCAATCGTCACAGCAATCTTCTCATTCTCACGGCGCTGCACTCCAAACTTACGGCTGCCACGCAAGAACTCTTGCAGTGCCGTATAGCGGGCCTGGATAGTAGCCTGACGTGTATCATCATCCGGTAAAGGCAATAGTCCGAGAGCACGAGCAGCATCCTGCATGCGCTTCACATTGAGTCTCTGAAGGATCTCACTCTCTATGAGCTTCCCAAGCATAGCATCGGCAAAGAGACGTGCACGCCCATATCCTGATCCCTCGGATGCATATTTAGCCGCAGCATAGAGCCGCTCCCAGCGAGCTTCCCCCAGAGCGGTATAACAACGCCAGAACCAATCTACATCGGCAGCCCCATCCCCTAACTCTTGTGCTGTCAAAGATGTACGCTGAGCAATTTGTGCCTGCCGAGCCGCTTGTATCTCTTGCTCATCAATACTCCAATAACTATCTCTAGTATGAGCCAAGATCCACCAGACAGCATCTTCAAAACAGGGCCAGTTCAGAAATGCTTCGATCAAACTTGCCCATTGGGGAACGTAGACAGCAACAGCAATCAAACGCTCAATATCGATATTCATAGCCTTGATGAGACGAGCAAATTCAGCAGGAGTATCTTCGGATGTGGGATAAGAGATACGCAACAAACGATTGAAGACTACACCCTTACCGTTATCAGAATCAAGGTTGTTACGAGAAAATTCAGCAGGAGAGAGCAACGAAAGGATACGCACAAAGAAAGCCGCTCCATAAATAGAGCGCAATGATAACGCCAGATCTGTCGCTGCGGTTGGTAGCTCACCACGTTCTAGCTCCACCTCCAAAATACGGGTGCTGATAATGGGAAGCAACTTTTGCAAGATGGGATACGTCTCTAAAAGAGGATCGGGAGGACGCTGCGAGAGTTGTATCAGATCTGGACTACACACATTATGAGTTCCTACGGAGGAGTAGCTTAACTGCTCGAGGAGATCAGCCTCGGTAGCCGCTCCAACATGATAGGCCGCTAGCACAACCTCCAGATGAGGACGCTGGCGTTCCAAACCATCTAAGGGTTGGTCGAGCCAATGAAGAAGACGCCAGTAACGCTGATAATGGGAAGGAGTCCAGACGCCCGCGTACAAACTCATATAACGCTTGAGGATAGCCAGACTTGCTTCGCTCTCCACCACTTTACGACGTTCGCTACGGAGATAGGCACTCGGAAATTCAACCTTCTCTTCCTGACGTATCAACTCTAACTTCAGGCCTTCAGGAGAAATAGCAGCCATGCGGGTTTCTGCAACATCAAGCAAAAAGTCTAGCATGGCGCCCGATATACCACGCAGGTGAAGCAGCCATTCGAGCAGAGCACTCACGATCTGAATATATTGCGAATCCAGAGTTGGCTCTATAGCAATACGTTCCTCTCCTGGCAGATTCTGAAACCACGGCATAAAGAAATTTACTATGATTTGTTGATGCGCATATAGTGAGCCTCGTAGCAACTCTAAACCATCACTATCTCGCTGATCAGCAGGGCGAGTACTCTCCCATCGCTGCCATACATGAGCTAATGGGAAGTTGGCACAAGGGTCTTCAGATCGTTGTGCTTCATAGACAATACCATTAAATTCATGAGGCGAATTGCCCAAAAGCACCTCATGGCGACCTTGCCAATTATGAATCACCAAAGGGGTCGCCTGATGCTCTTCAACCAGAGCATCGAGTGCGCTCAAGCAAGCCAGAGCCGCAGCAGTCCGGAGCTCAAAAGTAGGCTTCTGGGGCGCAATACGTGGCGAGCAATCAGCCAGAGAGATAAGGCCTAAGACATTCTCGCGGGTACGGATTGGCACTTCCTGAGATCCAGCAAGCATGAGCAGCGCGCCAACCAGAGGAGTCTCTTCAGGAGAAAGGATCTCCCGGCTCTGTTGATAGGTCCGGACACGCTCCTGGCAAGCCCGGATAGCGCGTCCCGCATGACTAATCGTATGCAGCAAATCCAGGCCAGCGAGTCGTTGTAGCGCGTGCGAGGAGGCAAGCAAACGATCAGCACTGGCCAACACCTGATCATCGGTCGCTTTGCTGAGCAATTTAATCACGTCCTGACGTACATCACTACTCTTGCGCGTGAGCAGATCCTCTAAAATCATGATCGCCGCAGGTACAAGTGGACGCTCAGAAACAATATCGAGGATGTGCGATCTCACCCAGGTCGTGCGATTCCCAACATGACGATAAAGTATGCTAAGGACAGCATCATCCCATACAGATAATGCAGCCAGCAAGTAGGCGGTAGAGAGGCGACAGTGCTCATCCATGCGCGAAAAATAAGGAATCAGTCGCCGGGGGGAGCGATCGCCAAGCACGGTACACATCAGTGAGAGAACAGTTGCCGGGTCCGACTGGATACGCAACCATGGCCAGATACCACTGGCGATAGTTTTAGCATTGGCCTTCAGACGTGGCAGCAGCAGTTCCAATCGCTCAAAGAGGTCCGGGGGAATAAACGAGGCAGAAGTATGATCGTCATTGGCTGAGGAAGCGGGCATATTTCGTGCTCGGAGAAGGTGGGCGATACCACGAACTGCCAATAAGCTCACACGCAAATCTGGATCGGCCAACTGTGATGCGAGGAGATTCAGAGTGGCGGGCAGTGCCAATGCATTCAGCACATACGTCGCGACACAACGACGCACAGCCAGCGGATCAGAGAGAAGTGGCGATGCAATCGTGACAGCCGTGGTAGCATTTTCAAAAGCGCTCACCCAGAGAGCAAAATAGAGCTGTTGAGGATCTCCCAGTGCTAAAAATTCCTGACGCAATTCAGCATCATCAAACAGCTTCAGAATGACTATAAGACTATCACGGATAGCGTTACCCTCCGTGGCCTCCCAACGCATCCCCAACCAGGCATTGAGAATATGCACAACCGCACTAAAACGCAATAAATTATGCTCTAAAATCAATTGGAGCAGACGGCGAAACGCTTGAGGATGTGCATTATCTGCACTCTCCAGGATCATGAGTCGCAGACCCTCCTCGCGCTGAGCCGCGAGCAGCAATTGCTCAATGCAAGACCAGCCCTCTGGACGTGAGGCTGTGAGTAGCGCAATGGTGATCGCTCTGTTGATTACGCTCGTTGCATGCTTGCCATGAGCTATAGCTAACAGGGTATCAAAGAATGTAGCCTCTGCCGATGCTTCTGTATCGATAATAGCGGCAAAAAGGATACCGATATTGCGTTGATCAGTAAAATAATGAGAGTTGTCGGCCAACCACTGAAAGTCTTTATCGCGATACAAAGGAAGAAAACTCAGCATAGATTTAAGCCAGGTGACACGTCTATGAAAGACCGCATCGTTGTCGCCGGGAGCGCGAAAAAGATGGCCAGCCTGATAATTGCGCTGCCCCAATAACTGCCAGGCAGCTTCTAATGCGACTGCGGTCCCGGGCACGATCGATGAGAAGATAGCCAGGCGACTTTTCGCAGCAAGCTTATGCAGTAAATGAAAGTTATGATCGATAGATTGCTGATATTGAATGGTTTTTTCTTTATTACCCAGATATACATAAGGTTTGCCATGTTCATCATGATCCAGCAACGCGTAGGCGATGGGCTGTAGATCAGCAGGGAGTGCGGCGCGAATAGCATCAAGGCAACTTTGTAACCAATGCGGGGTTTGCTCATCTTGCAGATATTGCCTGGCCTCTTGGCGCGTAAGCATAGATAAAATCTCTTTCTAGCCACCGATGAGAGCGACAAGGCGAATAAAAGTAACAGTACTCCCGGGCTTAATCAGGACCTCGTCGTCAAGTGAGCGCTGTTGCAGACCATTGAAAAAGACAAAGTAGAGGCCATCATCAAAGGCTTGCCAGGCAGTCACAATAGCTTCCTGCTTATCTATCAGATGCTCAGGACGTGTCGAGACCAGATCTGGTGGTCCTCCGGGCGTAATCTTGCCCCTGGAGGCACCATCAGCAATCTGCTGCGGGCTCAGTACTCTGAGCAGGCGATGCACTTGTTGCCGCTGACGAAAAGCGTTGACCTCGCTCTGCACGATATAAGCAATCAGGTCACGTAGTCGAAAAAGGGAGCTAGCTGCTGTGGATGGTTGTGAGGGAATGGCGGCGGGTAATTCAATCTGCCAGGCAGGCTGGAGTGAGGAGCGTTGCCCGATAATCCTGGCTTCGACAGTGATAGTACTGGTAATATCAGATATGTTCATGGATATCCTTCCCGATAAATCCTTACATGCATATAAAAAATGCAATCTGGAGATCTCTTCTCAGGAAGGAGAGAAAAAACGGTCAGGGCATGACCATGCCCTATTCGACAAGTTTTGGCGCTTCGGGGATAAATATTGCTGTCTCTTGTTGCATACGTCGCCAGCGTCGTTGCGCCATCGCTTTGAGCTCCTCATCGAAGCCGCGCAAAGAGAGCCATTCACGCGTAGCGCCAGTCACCACAACATCGACCTCCTGTAGCTGGTCAAGATTGGCTGCTCCACTGAGTTGCATCGCAACTCTCATCTGCTTGATAGTGCTCTCAATCACCTCGCAGACACATTCATAACTC
The DNA here is from genome assembly GCF_057551105.1 of Dictyobacter sp. Z7_2. Classification (NCBI taxonomy): domain Bacteria; kingdom Bacillati; phylum Chloroflexota; class Ktedonobacteria; order Ktedonobacterales; family Dictyobacteraceae; genus Dictyobacter; species Dictyobacter sp. Z7_2. The sequence continues at coordinate 3,106,515 of NZ_BAAJPE010000002.1, read as the reverse complement.
TGGCTGGCGGCTTTCAGGAACGGGAAGCCGATGCCAACTAAGGAGGCCCCTAAAGAGAGCGCACGAGCGGCATCGAGTCCGTTGCGGACACCTCCCGTGGAGATGAGCGGTAGGCGAGCGGTCCCGGCTTCAACGATGGCGATAGGTGTAGCAATCCCCCAATCCTTGAAGAGCAAGCCAGTCGTCATCGTCTGCTCATCGCCTCGCGCCTGTGAGCGAGCCGCCTCCAGCGCCGACATACTACTCCCGCCAGCACCGCCGACGTCGATCGCCGAGACTCCACAGGAGCGGAGCAGGAACGCTTGCTCTCGACTCACTCCGGCCCCCGTCTCTTTGGCGATCACAGACAGCTCAATCTCCTGAGTGAGTCTTTTGAGCGCAGCCGCCTCACCGAAGGCGTTATGATCTCCCTCCGGTTGCGCAGCCTCCTGCAAGCTATTCATATGGACAGCCAGAGCGTTCGCTCCGATCATCTGGATCGCTTGCCGCACCTGCTCGGTGGTGAAGGGATGATGTCCTGTCTGAGGGATGAGTTGAGGCGCTCCAATATTGGCGATCAGAAAGGCGTTGGGAGCATTTTCACGCGTCACGACATAGCTATCGGCAAGCTCGGGATTGAGAATAGCGGCGCGTTGACTGCCCACACCGAGTGCTAATCCATAGTGCTCGGCCGCACGTGCGAGGTTGCGGTTGATGTTTTTGACGTCGGGATGCCCTCCAGTAAGCGAGGACATGAAGATGGGATAACGTAATGTATGTCCCAGAAAACGTGTGCTTAGATCAATGCGATCCAGATCAACCTCCGGCAGAGCCTGATGCACAAAGGTAACATCGTTCCAGTTCGCTCGCTGTGGAGCCGATACGTCGCGTTCCAGAGCGATGTTGACATGCTCAATCTTGCGCTGCGTGACTTCGTTCGCCATAATTGATTAACGATCCTTTCTCTATCTCTCAGTAATGTGACGCACGAAACTGCCATAAAGAGTAGTCAGGAACGCGGCGAGGGAGTTTTACGTATGTAGATTCCCTCACTTCAGGCACACGAGATACCTTTCACCCCACGGAACGAAAGCCCGCCGACGTAGCGGCGCGGCTCCGCCGTGCTGTCTGTGACTCGTACGAAACGGTTCGCTGCGTCTCTCAAGGAAGGCGATCTCAATGGAACATCATAGGAAACGTTATCGTACGGGACGTGACAGCACGGCGGAGCCGCGCCGCTACGTTTGCTTGCTTGATCTCTTCGGTGGGAGAGTCAAGCAAGCAGGCGAAGCACAATTTTTTGCTACTTACAAATTAATGCGTTTAAAAGAGACATCGATGTATTTGGTGTAATAATCGGTGTTGGTGAGCTCTTCAAGCTCCGGGCGTGTGAGATATCCGGCAACTTCTTGATCTTCGCTGAGTGCGTCGACCAATGCGGCCCCTTTGATGGCTCCCTGACTGGTCTGCGCCCAGACTTTCTTGGCGTTGCGCTGGACGATCTTGTAAGCTTCCTGGCGTCCTACACCCTTGTCGATGAGGGCAAGCAGGATACGCTGCGAGAAGACAAGCCCACCGGTCATGTTCAGGTTGGCAAGCATGCGTTCGGGATCGACCTGGAGTCCACTGATGACGCGGGTGAAGATGTGCAACATGTAGTCGAGCAAGGTACAGGCATCCGGGATGATGATACGCTCGGTCGATGAGTGGCTGATGTCTCTCTCATGCCAGAGGGCGACGTTCTCCATAGCGGTAATAGAGTATCCACGCAGCAGGCGAGCCAGTCCGCAGATACGCTCACAGAGTTCGGGATTGCGCTTATGAGGCATCGAGGAGGAGCCTTGCTGTCCAGCACTGAACGGCTCGAAGGCTTCGCTGAGCTCCGTACGTTGCAGGTGACGGATCTCTTGAGCCATCTTCTCAAGTGAGCTGCCAAGCAGAGCCAGCTCTGTCATAAAGTGGGCGTGGCGGTCGCGCTGGATGATCTGATTAGAGATCGGAGCGACGCCCAGTCCCATCTGCTCGCAGACGAACTCCTCGATCTGAGGTGGAACAGAGGCGTGCGTGCCAACCGGTCCTGAGATCTGGCCCACAGAGACTTGTTCGATGGCGGCGGCCAGACGCGTCTGATGACGGCGCAGTTCATCGACCCAGAGAGCCAATTTGAGTCCAAAAGTCATTGGTTCCGCATGGATACCATGTGAGCGTCCTGTGATCAAAGTGTATTTGTGCTCGACAGCCTGCCTGGCTACAGCATCGGTCAGCTCGACGAGTCCCTGCGTCAGGAGCGCTCCGGCTTCTTTGAGCTGGGCGGCCAGGCCAGTATCGAGAACGTCCGAAGAGGTCAGGCCCAGATGGATGAAGCGTCCTTCGGGTCCGAGCTGCTCCTGAATGGAGCGCAGAAAGGAGATCACGTCGTGATGCGTCTCTTCTTCGATCGCTTGCATGCGCTCGGCGTTGTATTGTGCCTGACGAATCTTCTCAATGGCATCCTGGGGAATCACTCCTTCGCGAGCCCATCCCTCACAGGCCAACAGTTCAACTTCCAGCCACTTGTCCGTTTTGTGCTTGGATGACCAGATGGCTGCCATTTCTGGTCGTGAATATCGTTCAATCATAAAAAGCTAAATCCCTCAATGTGCTAACTGCAAATGTGCCTGATCTCTAGAGATAATCAGCGGCAAGCTACTTGGAGCGCTCACACAAATCATAAAAACCTCTGTAAAATCTCAGCTGTGTTGTCCTGTTGTAGTGTATCACACAAGCGAAATATGCTCCTCTCGTCTTCCTGATGAGCGTATCCTTTCAAAGAAGCCGGATCTGTTGAGCGCGATTGACGACTTTTGAGGAAGGAAATCTTGAGGGCATAAACTAGAGACCATCGGTGTTATATATGATAGAATAACGTAAAGACAATTGCGATCAGTATCACTGGAGTCTGTTCTCAGCAAGAATAGCCGATCTCTAGTGAGGCATAGGATGTTGATACGAGAATGCACCTTGACTAAGAGGTGCCTTCCATGTACAATCATGCTTGCATTGCTATAAGCATTTGGTAAGGTAGACGAGGTGGGGAAGAGCGCTCTATAAGGAACATGATAGGGTTGGTCCTTCCACGCAGCGCAGCCATAGGTAATAAATCGGGAGATATGATGAAAGCAGCGATCCATCCAAATTATATCGAGTCCACAGTACAATGTGCTTGTGGCAACAGCTTCAAGACAATGAGTACGAAGCCTGTTCTGAAGGTCGATGTGTGCTCGAAGTGCCATCCATTCTTCACAGGTCAGCAACGTATTCTTGACTCTGCTGGTCGTGTTGATCGTTTCCGCAAGCGTTTCAATTTGCAGGATGAATAATCGACACGTGGGCGGTAAGTTTATAGGGATAAAGGTGTATTTATGGACACCTTTATCCCTATTTCGCTTTGTAGAACGTTCGAATTCACTATAGGGGGTGAGTCAACTGAGCGATCCAACCCAAAGAACAATTCTTTTCCTGATTGCCGATACTGGTGCTGGACATCGTAGTGCGGCTAATGCGATCAATAACGCCATCCGTCTGATTGCGCAACAAGAGCAGGAGGACTGGCTCGCACGTCATCAAGGGGACTCGTTAGTGGATGGCGCTGCTTCAGACCAGGACGACTCACAAACAACAAAAAACGATCCACCACCCTCGACGTATCGCGTCGAGATTGTTGACGTCTTTGAAGAGTATAGCCGCTTCCCATTACGCGAAGCCGTCAAGCTCTACGGCCCGGCGATTCGTTACAACCCCAAGCTCTATGGAGAGGTATTTCGTCGCAGTAATCGCGAAGGCTCAGTAATGACGATGTCTTCCCTCGCCAGCCCACTTATTTTGAATGGCTTACTACGACTCTTCACTACAATCCAACCTGATGTCATTGTCTCTATTCATCCCATCATTAATTTTGTCACGATCCGTGCCTTGCGCCAACTTGATCTACGTATTCCATTCATTACGGTCGTCACGGATCTCGTCAGCTTGCATTTCTCCTGGTTTGCGCCCGGCGCAGATGAATATATTGTCCCCACAGAGCAGGCCAAACAACTCTATCTCAAGCGAAAGCTTGATCCGAAACGTGTCCAGATGCTTGGCATGCCCATCGATCCCAAATACACGCTCGAAGTAGAATCAAAGGCCGATCTGCGACGCAAATTCAGTCTCCAAAATGATCTGCCCGTGGTATTACTGGTGGGCGGCGGCGATGGGGCCGGCGGACTCCATGCAGCGGTACGCGCAATTTCACAGGCTCATCTGCCCGTGCAACTCCTGGTGGTGACCGGACGTAATAAAAAATTATACGCCCAGTTACAAAGGACCCGTGCGCGTTTACATGTACCCGCACGTATTCTAGGCTTTGTCAACAATATGCCCGAACTGATGCATGCATCCGATGTGATTATCACCAAGGCTGGTCCAGGCACGATCTGCGAGGCTCTGGCCTGTAATCTACCCATCATCTTGAGCGGCTATGTTCCCGGTCAGGAAGAGGGCAATATCGATTACGTCGTCCATAATGATGTTGGCGTGCTGGCGATGGATGCTGTGACGCTGGTCGATGAGTTGCGTCGCTTGATCAAACCAGGCTCGCCCGAGTTGCGACGTCGGCTGGCCAACGCACGCAAGCTCAGTCGACCGTCATCATCATTTGACATCGCCCATCACATCATCAAGTTCTTGCCGGAGCCTGGTAAACCCAGCATCTGGCAATCGCGGGGCTCCCAGATTGTGCGGCAGCGCATGTCTGGACGGTTACAATCAGCGATCCGTCTACGCCGCTCGCACAACCAGATACCCAGAGCAATCACGTTAAAAACCCGCATACCGAAAGTCAGTGCGAAGCGCTCGGTTGCACGTCTCTTCTCCAAGACACGCGATATCTCTACGGAGGGGCCTGAGCAATTGCCAAAGCCATCATTACGTAAGATCATCGACTGGATCTGAGGAAGCGAAAGGATCTGCTGTTATGGCAAAATTTTATTATGGCGGTCAGGCAATGATCGAAGGCGTCATGATGCGCGGCCGCAAATCGGTAGCCGTAGCGATCAGGCGTCCAGAAGGCGATATCTATCTGCATAAAGAGGCTCTTGAGCCAAAGATTTATCAGAACAAATACTTACGCCTACCTTTCCTACGTGGCATCGTACTCTTATGGGAAATGTTGGTACTTGGGACGCGCTTGATGACTTTTTCTGCTAATATTGCAACAGGTGCCGTTGATCCTGCCACCCTAGCGGCCGAGAACACTCAGGATAAGCAACCTCAAGCCGCTACGACTCCCACTGCGAGCGAGGCTCAGGATGAGGAGAAACCTGCCGCCCTCGGTGGAGCGGCATTAGCATTGGCGATGGTTATCCCACTGGGTTTTGCTGTAGCGATATTCTTTGTACTACCTCTGCTGCTCACCAGTCTGCTTCATAATCAGATCGGCACGGGCTGGCTCAATGTACTGGTTGAAGGACTTATTCGTCTGGCATTATTGCTCATCTATCTGATCCTGATCGGTCGGCTAGCCGACATCCAACGCGTCTTTGGCTATCATGGAGCGGAGCATAAGGCGATCAACACCATGGAGCAGGGATATCCGCTGGATGTGGCACATGTGCGTCAGGCTTCGCGGGTCCACACACGCTGCGGAACAGGCTTCCTCCTGCTGGTGATGGTCGTATCGATCGTGGTCTTTGCCCTGGTGGGAGCGCCATCGTTGCCGATCAAGATCATCTCGCGCATCGTCCTGATCCCGGTTGTGGCAGGGATCGCTTATGAGATTATGCGTCTGGGAGCCGCAAATTATCGCTTTCGGATCGTCCGCTGGCTGATGGCTCCCGGATTGGCCCTGCAAGGTCTTACGACGCGTGAGCCCGATGATAGCATGATCGAGTGTGCTATCGCTTCGTTAGAATGCGTCATGGCCAGAGACGCCGAAGAAGAGTCGCCTGCCAGCGTCGAGAAAGATGAGACGTCAGCACCGCTCGCCGCCAATGCCTGACCCGTAAACCGCGCCGATGTAGCATCGGAGACGTACATCCAAAACAGGTTTGCGGATCTGTGGGGTGATAGGCTCACCGACGTAGCGGCGCGGCTCCGCCGTGCTGTCTGTGGCTCGTACGGCAACGTTGCCCATGGCGTTGCATTGAGAGACGCCCCCAGGCCGAATCAGACGAGCCACAGACAGCACGGCGGAGCCGCGCCGCTACGTCGGTGAGCGTTGACGCCGGGAGCCAATGGGTCATCCTGGTTACATTGTCTTGTCACGAAGAAGAGGAAAAGAAATATGTCGTCAGATCCAATTGCGTCTCCTCAGGTAGAGGAGAGCAAGCCTGGAGGAACACCTCCTCCCACTGCGGCGGCTGAAGCTCCGCAGTTACACTTTTCGTTTATCCACTGGGCCACGATGGGGGTTCTTCGCCTGCTCTATCGCAGGTGGACACGTATAGCTGTGGTGCTCTTTCCAGAGAACTCACGAGCGGCCGACCTGGCTCAAAAAATGCATATTCCGTTGCCCGATACGTTAAATATGAGCTGGGTCACAGATCATTTGGCGGTGGGCGGACGCATTCGTCCAGAAGACATCAAGGCGGTCAGCCGGGTCGGCATCACCTCTGTGGTGGATACACGCTCAGAGTTTTGCGATGATAAGGAAGCGCTCGCGCAAGAGCATATCGATCTACTCTATCTGCCAACTCCTGATACCTATCCGCTAACAGTTGAGCAGTTGATGGAGGGCGCCAAGTGGGCCAATGAGCAGATCAGTCATGGCGGACGCGTCTTAATTCATTGCGAACATGGCATCGGACGCAGCGTCCTCTTAACCTGCGCCACACTCGTCTACGGTGGCATGAATGCCAGCGATGCCCTTCATCTGGTCCAGGCCAAACGCTGGCAAGCGGCTCCCAATCATCGGCAGGTGGAGCGGCTGAAAGATTTTGAAACGGCGTTTCAGACGCGTGAAGGCAAAGCATAGCGCTCGATCGCTACAGCTACGCCATCATCCTGATTGCTGCTGGTAACTGCATTGGCGATGGCTTTGACACGCTCTGGAGCTTGTCCCATCGCCACTCCCCAGCCAGCCGCGGCAAGCATCTCAAAATCGTTATGATTGTCTCCCAGCGCCATCACCTGAGCCATGGGGATCTGCAAATGAGCGGCAAGCATCTCCACGCCACTCGCTTTCGAGCAGCCAGGATGCATCACCACAATCTCCGCACAGTCATAATTGCCGCGCTTAATCCTATTCCAGGAGCAGGGCAACTGAGCAATCGCCGGAGCCACACGCTCGATCGCTTCCTCCGAGGCAAAGCAGACAACACGAATGTGATGCGGTTGTCCGCTACAAAGCATATGATGAGACATACGTTGCACGCGTGGAAACTCCTGAAAATATCTGGCAAGCTCCGGATTATCATACTCAGCAGGACCACTCCATGTCTCTTCGACCTCACCATGTAAGTGATGAATCACAGGCTGGATCTGATATTCGACCAGCAGATTGGCCGCCTCCTGTGCCAGCTCGGCGTCCAGCAGTTGCGTGTGGATGACTTTCCCACTCGGATGCTGGATAATCAATGCACCATCGCACGTGATGATAGGAATCTGAATCCCCAGCTGATCGGCAAAATGCTTACTATTCTCATAGCGCCGCGCCGTCGCCAGCGTCACAACAATACCGGCCGCTTGTGCAGCCTGGATCGCCATCTGCGTGCGCGGTGAAATAGACTTCTGAGGTGTCAACAGGGTACCATCAATATCAATAGCAATCAGCCTTATCGGCGGAGGGGATATCGTCATCGGGAAGCTCCATTATCAGTGCATGGTAGAAATGCGGCAGGCCCAGAAAGCCAGCCGCATGAGTATCGGTAATATACTGTCCCATTATACACGAAAACCTCATCCCATGCCGTATCAAATGATACCTTTGTGTCGATCTATACGAACACTTCGCTCACGTGCGCGCCATCCTGTGGCTGATAGCCCAGGATCTCACGAGCATGCTCGATGTCGTAATAGTGCGGAACGTTATTTGAGATTCCGTAGAAGATATCAAAAACGACGTGGTCAGCCTGAAGGCTCTTCTGGATAAGCTGGACAAAGTCACGTTGGCTAAGCCAGAGAGCAGCTAAACGTTCAGGAGATTCGCCGAAATCTTTATCAAGATCCTGATTGGAAGTGATGTGCCTGGGAATGTAATCTGTGCGATTGACCCAGCCAATGCGTAAACAAATAATGTGCAGATCCTTTGTATCGGCATAAAAGCGTCCCAACGTCTCGCCAAAGCATTTGCTGACTCCATACAGGCTGTCTGGACGCTCCGGCACGCGGTGATCAATGAGCGGCTCACCAGTACGATAAATATCCGGTGCCTGCTCAAGATCATACGTGCCTACAGCGTGATTTGAACTGGCAACAATGATCTGCTTGACACCAGCTTGCACAGCAGCTTCAAAGACTGTATATACTCCTGTGATATTCGAGTGAAGAACTTTCTCCCAGGAGGCATGAGGTGAACCTTCAGCGGCCAGATGGATCACACTATCAACACCTCTGAAAGCAGAGATGAGCGCATCAAGATCGTTAATATCAGCGGCAATCGAATCGCGAGCGGGAATAGGGTAACGAGAGAGTGCACGAAGCGTATATTCCGGTGCTAGTTCCTGGCATAAGATCGATCCTAAGACGCCTTCTGCCCCGGTAATGAGCACTGTTTTCTTCACAAGAATCCTCCAGACGGCCACGGGTGTGAGTGGGTGCTATAAATGGTACGGTACTTCCTATTGATGCATACTCATATATACCATTTATAACACATTCCACTTATCTCGTGCTACTGTTCAAGCCAGTTCAGCTAGAGGAGGATAAGACGCTTTTCACGCGCACTGAGTTGCGCGGCTTCAATCACCTGCATGACTTTCAGCACTGAGCTCGGATCGACCGGCAGCGGACTCCCGGTGGTGAGCGCATCTCTTACCTGAGCATAATATTGCTCATAGGCCCCTGGCTGCGTCTCGATCGGTCCATCGATGTGAAGGCCGTTCAGATCCGTAGAAAGTCGTCCCCACAACTCCTGAGGCTCAATCCCCCAACCGGCATCGCCGGGACGTTTGCCAGCACGCAAAGCATCTTCTTGAGGGTCCAATCCCCATTTTTCGTAGGCACCCCGCAGGCCGCTCAGGCGCATACGCTGTCCGGCGATGCGTGTGATCTGACTCATCCAGAGGTGAGCAGTGACCCCATTGGAGAAGCGCAGAGCCACGAAGCTATCATCATCGACTCTGGCTCCCGGCCGTCGCTGCGACATTTCAGCGTAGACGCTGCTGACATCTCCGAAGAGCACGAGCGCCTGATCGATCAGGTGACTTCCAAGATCATAAAGCAGTCCTCCAGCTCTCTGCGGATCGGCATCCTCACGCCAGACGCCCGCCCTCGGCTCCGGTCGATAACGCTCAAAGCGGGACTCAAAGCTGATGATAGGTCCAAGCAGATCAGCAGCTAAAAGTTTCTGAACGGTCCGAAAGTCGTTGTCCCAGCGTCTATTCTGAAAGATGGTCAGAGGCCGATGCGTCTCGCGACTGGTCTCGATCAACCGCTGAGCGTCGGCAACGTTTGCAGCCATCGGCTTGTCGATCACGACAGGCAATCCAGCTTGCATAGCAGCGATACCTTGCGCGGTATGTACGTTATTTGCAGTTGCTACGACCACCAGATCATAGTGAGCAGCGTCTTGCCACAATTCCTCTACGCTGCTCAGGATACTGGCCTGGGGATAGCTTTGACGAGCCTGATTCTGACGCTCAGGATTGCTTGTCACAATCCCGGCGACGACCATTCCCGGGGTCGCATGGATGAGGGGAGCATGAAAAACGGAGCCCGCCAGTCCATAACCAATAAGAGCGATCCGAACGGGCTGACGATGCATGGTTTCTGTTGTTGTCATAACAATCTCCTTAATAATTGATATGGCCGATAGTCCATATGTGTATGTGTCGTACAAAATAGGCGTGACTTGATGTATAATGAGGGTACTTTAAGACTATAATCCTTATTATGCCATCTAAAGGTATGTCTCTGGAGGAGAGTTTTTTGGAAGCTTCAACGCACACGGAACAAGAAATCTTGAGAGAGCTCAGCACATTACGCTCAAAGGTGGCAGATCTAGAGCAAACACTGGCCAATATGCGCCAACAAACACGAGCTCACGAGAATGAAAGTACCGCCGACACAGTCCAGAATCGATTGAAGGATCTCTCTCCCCCAACAGGTCACACGGCAGGGGCAGATCCCAGCCTTGAAGAACAGATGGTCTCCCTGGAAGCAATCTTTGAAGCAATCACCGATGGCATAGTCGTTTATGACCAATCAGGAGATATAATCCGAGCCAACGCAGCATTCTTTCAGCTCTTCGATATAGATCCGCAAAGCGATTTTAGCTCCCGTTCACTGCATGAGCGCGGTCAACTGTTACGTGTGACGGATAGCAGTGGTCACCATTTACCTCAAACACATTGGCCCGCCACACGTGTACTTGGTGGCGAGATCATCGATCACGCTCAGCCAACGGACGCCAATTTTCTGACACCAGATAAACGCGCAGTACAGACCGCAATCAGTGGAGCTCCAATCCACAACAAAGCAGGAGACATTGTGGGAGCCGTCATCGTCTTTCACGATATCACGCAGCGCACTATCATTGAGCGACGCACCAACGAAGTGCTCAACACTCTCCTTGAGATGGCCGAAGTGCTTGTCCAGGGCAGCGATCAATCCTCCAGCGACGAACGTTCATCGCTATTTGAGCCTATTCTTCAACGCTTACTCCAACTAGGACAACGTATCCTCCATTGTGAAGGTGCTGGCATTATCTTACTCGATACAGCAACAGCCTCCATGTATCCCATTACGATCCTTGATGCATCAAGCACTGAGATGCATAAGTGGCAATCTGAGCTGGCAGGAATCATATTGGAACAGATGCTACCCGATCAAATGATGGTCAACGCTCTCCGCAACGGTCAAGTGACCAGGATCGTTGATAGACAACCTGACAGCGCAGCAAAAGAGCATACCTATCTACTTGTCCCAATGCTCGCTGGAACACAACTCATCGGAATCCTATCGTTAGATTACGGTCCCCATGAGCATAAGTTATCATCGGACGAAGTAGTCCTGACAGCAGCAATATCTCGGTTAGTCGTACTCGTCCTGGAGCGTGAGAGATTGCTCCAAGAGCGTGCAGCCTCACAAGCCAAAGAGCTCGCGCTACGAGAGTCCAATCACCGCATGGATGAGTTTTTAAGCATCGCCAGCCACGAACTACGCACACCATTAACCACCATCAACGGCAACATCCAGCTCGCCAAAAGACGTGTCAAAGCCTTGCCGATATCGCTGCAAGCGCCTCCGAACATCATCGAAAAAATCTCATTAATCGAAGAATTGCTCAATCGAGCCGAACGCCAGGTACGCGTGCAGAACCGCATGGTCGGCGATCTGCTAGACGTCTCACGCATCCAGGCCAACCGCCTGGACCTGAACATGAATAGCTCCGATCTGGCGGTCATTGTTCGTGAAGTGATTGAAGACCAGCGCTCATCCTCTGGAGAACGCATCATCCTATCGAGCGATATTCCAGAGAACCTGCACATCCCCATTGTCGCCGATGCCGACCGCATCGCTCAGGTAATCACCAACTTCCTCACCAACGCCCTCAAATACTCAGCCCCCCATCTACCGGTCGAAGTTCGTATCCAGGCCGACAGCGACAGCGCTCGGGTCTCTGTACGTGACCAGGGGCCAGGACTCCCACTCGAAGAACAGGAAAAACTCTGGGAACGCTTCTATCGTGTCCCAGGCATTGTCGTCCAGAGCGGCTCTGGTGTCGGACTTGGATTAGGATTACATATCTGTCGCACGATCGTCGAGCGTCATAACGGGCACGTCGGCGTCGAGAGCAGCATGGGGCAGGGCTCAACCTTCTGGTTCTCCCTCCCCCTCACAGCCGTCCCCTGCAACCAATCCCTCAGATAACGTTTATGTAGAAAGAAAGCATCCTCTTTCTAATCAGAAAAAGGATGCTTTCTTTCTACAATAGAACAACCCACTTATCTACAAGCCCTCAAGCTTCTTATCAATAGCAAAAAAATGATGTCTGTGATTACCAGCTTTGCAAGACAAGGGCAGCATTGGTACCACCCATCCCTCGAGCATTAATTAAGCAAGTCTTAAAGCGATCGACTGAGCGAGGTTTCAATGGAACATAGTCCAAGTCACATGCAGGAGCGGGGTGCTCCAGATTGAGCGTAGCCGGAATGATATGATGCTCGAAGGCTTGCAAAGCAATCACAGTGTCGAGAGCAGTCGCGGCACCAAACAAATTGCCAAAGGCGGACTTGGGAGTACTTACTGGCACCTTATCGGCAAAGGTTGTAAATACCTGACGGATCGCACTTGTTTCAGAAACATCCTCGTCGGGCACAGAAGAGCCTGCTGCAAAGACACAATCAACATTATCAGGATTTTTGTTGGCTCGCTGTAAAGCTTTTTGCAGAGCTGCCGCATAGCGCTCGCCATTAGGAGCGGCCTTCACCACATCGTAGCCATCATAGGTTGATCCCCAACCGGCCAACTCAGCCAAAATAGGAGCCCCACGTTTAATAGCATCATCAGCTCTTTCTAGCACAAAGAAGGCAGCCCCTTCAGCAGTGACCAACCCATCATGATCTCTATCAAATGGTCGATAAGCATATGGCGTTTTAGTCTCAGCCTGCTGAGACATCAGGCCAGACGTTTCATAGCAAAGAGCTGCGTAAGGAGAAAATGGCGCCTCCGTCCCCCCAGCGATCATAATATCAGCCTTGCCTCTTATGAGACTTTCAGCAGCATGAATCATTGCCAGTGCAGAACTGGCACGATCTGAGAGAAACGTACGACCAACTCCTTTCACTCCAAACTGGATCGATAAGCTCCCTTGGACAGCAGCTGGGAACCAGGCAGTCGCCATATAAGGGCTCACATCGCGTGGACCCAGTTTCCAAAGATTACGTAACTCACGTTCTGCGAATTCCCAGCCTCCCAGATTATTTCCCACACAAAGACCAACGCGATGACCGGCATTCTCTTGTTGCATCCAGACTGGCTTGCGAGCATCATTAAGCAGACCGGCTTGTTGTAAAGCCGCCTCGGCTGTAATCAGAGCGAACTGAGTAAAACGATCGATCTTACGAGCAGTGCGAGGAGGAAGAAACTTTTCCGCACGGAAATCCAGCAGTTGTCCACCAACGCGGCAATGAATATGAGAAGTATCAAAGTGTTCAATTGGCGTGACAGCATTATGGCCTGCCAGAAGATGCTCCCATAACACATCCGGACCAAAGCCATAGGGGGAGAGCACACCAAGACCAGTAATCACAATTTTTGTATCCATGCTTATTTTGTGCTCCCTGGTAGACAACTTTCCATCACAATGGCCCCGTGCAAACCAGAGAAGCCACTGGCGGTTGTAAGTAAACGCTGCATTGTGTGATCACGACCCTGTAAGGGAACATAATCCAGATCACAATTTGGATCAGGCGTCTTAAGGTTAATCGTTGGGTGAACATGCTGAGCTTGCATACTTAAGGCGCAAGCGACTACTTCGACTGCACTTGCCGCTGCCAATGCATGCCCAACCATTGACTTGGTCGAATTAATCGGGATTTCGTACGCTCTCTGTTGAAGAGATTGCTTTAACGCGAGCGTTTCAAAATGGTCATTTTGTGGGGTTGAAGTGCCATGGGCATTCACAAAATCGATATCAGCAGGTGTCAGATGAGCATTATTAAGCGCATTCCTGACTGCACGCGCCAAATCTCGTCCCTCGGGGGACATATCCGTCATATGAACAGCATGCTCAGTCACATCGCACCCGGTGATCTCAGCATAAATAGGCACATGACGCTTAAGCGCATGTTCAAGTTCCTCCAAAATGACGAAACCGCATCCTTCAGAAAGAACAAAGCCATTGCGATCATAACTAAAAGGACGCGAGGCTGACTTAGGCTCAGTGTGGTGAGATAAACAATTAATAATGTCAAATGCAGCGATAGTAATCGGCGTAATCGGAGCCTCGCTTGATCCAGCGAGCATCAGATCATGCTCACCATAGACAATGCTTTCATAGGCATAACTTATAGCATCCAGGCCACCAATACAACCTGTAGAAAGAGTCATGCACTCGCCCTGTAACCCATAATGGGCGCCAACAGCCAGTGCGGCCGAATTCCCCATAGCAGCCAGATAAAGTTGAGGCGAAACATTCTCTGCCTTGAAAGGCTCTTGTCCCCAATTCGTCGTTTTTGTAAATTCGAGATCAAGCGTCTGTGTTCCACAAATCGCTGTCGCAAGAGTAACTCCAAAGCGTGGAGCCTCCCAGCTTGATTGATCAAGCTGAGCATCTTGAAATGCCTGATGCGCCGCTGCAAAGGCAAATTGAATTGAGCGGTCGGCCGTATGATAACCTGACGGTACATGATGAGTAGCTGGGTCAAAGTCAGAAGCTTCACAAACGACCTGCGCACCAAATTGATGGTGACCGAACAAATTACAACATGTAGCATCTTCCAGAGCCGTCGCCCCCGATACTCCATCTGACAAATTTTGCCAGAAAGCGTCTTTACCTATGCCAACGGGTGAGACCACTCCTAAGCCTGTAATTACAACTCTACGCATCGCAACCTTCCTTATCAACAAATGATTACCGTGTGCATAGCAGGTCACTGGAGACCTGCATTTTAACGCGTACATGAATTATTTAAAAGAATCGCAACAGTAAGCAATAAAACAATATATTGCTTTTATCTACTTTTTGCTCAAATTACTACTCACGTGCGTGTTGCCACCAGGATGAGGTCAGGACCAACGTTGGGCCAATCCTCCACAGAAAATCCTGCAGAAATCAACCATCCACGCATTTGCTGTGTTGTAAAAGTAACTCCTTCGCTGCTATTCACCAACATATTAACCGAGACGGTGTGAGGAAATAATTTCCAGTTTCGCTCAGGTTCTTGATAGGTTTCAATAATCACAAAGCGCCCACCTGGACGCAAGGTAGCAAAGGATTGTTCAATCAAACGCTGTGTCAAACGTGCGCCGATAATACGAAAGACATGGCTAGCGATAACGAGATCAAATTGTGCTGGCTCAACTACAAGATCTTCAAGGTCAAGCGACATATAATCAATACGCGCATGTACTTGATGTTCTAGCGCATGCGCTTTAGCATGTTCCAGCACATTAGCAAAATCAACCACCACAGCCTGAGCCGTTGGATCTTTTTCCAGGACCGCAATAGCCCCGGGGGCAGTACCAGCCCCAAGATCAAGGACACGAGCCCCATGCGTGCTTACGCCAATCTCAAGTCTTTTACAAATTTGCTGCATTAGTGGATAAAGCAGTGGAAAGAGATGTTCTGAGAGTGGAGCAAAGAAGGTGCCACCCAGAGGTTCTTTATCGATAGCACGCACCGATTTGCCTGTACGGATAACATCTGTCAGATGAATCCAGGCATCCCATTCCTGACGTATCTGCCGTGGGACATCGCCAATATAAGATGGTTGATCAAGTACAAGATAGCGCGTACTGATCGGCGTCAACTCATATCGGGGACCCGCCTGAAGGACAAAACCTAAGGCGTGCAAGCCTCCTAACAATCTCTCTAAAGCCGAAGGATCCGACTCCGTTACCTGAGCTATCTCTGTCAGGGTATGAGCGCCTCTTGAAATCGCAGTGAAAACTTGAAGCTCAACAGCCGCCAGAAGCATACAACTTTGAGCAAAGGCGAAGGTGGCTTCGATAATGGCCGTTGGAGGTACAAAGGGAATGGCCCCTGACGCCGCTTTCTTTTCCTGTGGCAACACAGAGGAATCCGCTACTTGAGCAGGTTGTTTGGCACTAAGTAGAGGAACACTGGAGGCGGGAACCGTAATCCACTCGAGCTCTTGCAGTCCCGCATTTTTACACCAGTTCTCATAGAAGGAGGCTGGATAGCTTGTGCCAAAATCTGTTACCCCAAGCATAAGGACAGCAAAGAAAACGTCTAAAATTGGACCGGTTCGCTCTGCGGCCGGCAAATAATCATAAGAGATCAAGCTTCCGCCGGGACGTAAATGGCGAGCAGCTAAAGTAAAGATTTGCTGACATTCTTGCTCTGTAAAGCCGGTACAAATATAGCAGATATAGATAGTGTCATAAAGCATATCGCCCCAGGCATCTTCCTGTAAGAGATCTCCCGGCAAGAAACGAAACTGATGATGAACACCATAGCGTCTGGTAAAAGCCTGGGTTGTATCAAGCACTGGAGGAAGATCAAGGGCATATGCTTGTATGCGCGGTGCCTTTTTTGCCAGAGCAATACTCCAGACACCCGACCCAGCGCCTACATCTAAGACAGTACGTACGTCTGGCAACGCAGCCACATAATCAGCAATCTGAGATGCCGCTTCAAAGTTGACAGGGAAAAGAACTTCTACCAGGGGAGCGAAAAAGGCGGGATTTTTCTCTGCACGCAGTGCAGGTAGGCCCGTTTTCACGACCATAGGTAGATGAGGGATAAGCTCCTGAAATAAACGATGCGCATAGAAGAGATAGCTCCCCAGATATGTATCCAGACCAGGAGTAAAATAATGCCGACCAGCCACATTAAGAACTTGTTGCGTACCAGCCATCTCTGTAATCCCCAGGGTAGTCAAAATCTCTGGAGTTGATGCAGGTAAAACACCATCATCCTGGATGCGATTGAGAACCCCTGAATCGATCAGGTCGAGGAGCACCTCAAGAGCGTCTTGCACGCGCGAAAAATCAGCTGGAACACCCTCTGTAAGTAGTTTATATCCCTCGGAAGCAGGTGAGAGTATCCGAGCCGCCACCAGACAATTAAGCACGCACAGTACACCTCGTTCACTTAACTCAAGCTGTTTAGCCAATTCTTGCGGCGACACCTGCTGCTCACGAAGCATGTTAAGTATGCCCGTAGCACGGCTAATGTCATAAATAGGAAAAACCAGTGTAGAGAATAACCATTCCATCACTGTATGAGGTCGCAGATCATGTGCAAAGATATCAGTCATAATACCACTTCATCCTATGAATTTATACCTGAGAGAGGGAAAGCATCAGAAAAGAGATATCCCACACATTTCCCTCTCTAAACTCATCCATCTAGCAAGAAGCTTCAAACAACAAAACAGAGAATTCTGGCAACAAAAACTCTTAGCTTGTCCCTTTGAAATATGTCCAGGTAGAGGTGAAAATTACGCTTGGGCTAATTGCTCCAATATATCTTTGAAGCGTACCTGATTCTTTTGCATATGATTGGTCATGTTTGCGAGAACCTGCTCGGCAGTCAAAGGTGCCTTAGGATCGACATCAAAGTCCTGAATCCAGGTCATCACAACCCCTTCTTCATTCGCTTGATAGGTCCATGTCAAATGCATATACGCAAAAGGGAACATTGGAGCACCGCGTTGAGCAATTGCAACATGTTCTTTGTAATCAAGGATGCGCCAGGAGCGCCAGGATTCTCCCTGGGCGTTGGTCAATTGAAAATCGATCCGGGCAAAGCGCTCAAAGCGCTCAAAAGAGAGAATTTTGGCTTCACTATACTCTGCAAAGAGTTCGGGCCAACGTGCGATATCATTAGAGACAGCAAAAATCTGGTCAATATCACCTTTAATTGTGATAGATGCAATGGCTTGAGGCATGATAGTGTGTTTCTTTCTTGTATTTTGATTACTGACCCTGGTCCTGTAAAGCTCTTTTCGGCATAGCTGAAAGATCCTGCCGACTAATCTCACCACGAGCTTCTTGCATAGCTCGCTCCAGATTAATCGCAGTACGATGCGGTTCCAGCCAATGCGCAAAAGGAGAAGCATCAAAAAGCGCCAGGGCATCACGTTGTTCAAGATGATTAGCAACAGCATAGTTGCCCAGAGAAAGGACCTGTGTTAAATACTTTCTCAAAAGAAGAAGATCTTGCAACGTACCAACCGATCCATGGCCAGGAACAACTACCCCCGGCTGTAGATCAATCAGGGTATCAAGAGCCTCAATCCAACCAGAAAGAAGGCCATTCACGGCTAGCGGGGTTACACCAATGAAACCGATATCGCCTGCGATAAGCACATGAGACTCAGGGAACCAGAGAGTCGTATCTGCGGCGGTATGAGCAGGCGTAAAAACCTTGAGCTCACCACCGAAGGGAAGCGTTAGTGATTCGGGTAACGCTTCGGGAATAACGAGTTCTAGTTGTGAAAAGTGGCCACGAAATTGTGGCATCAAATTGTCATAGATTTTCGCCGGCAGACCCAGCTTTTGGAGTGTGGCAATAGTACCCGAATGTGCAATCAACTGTGCGTTATCAGCAAAGACGATATTCCCGCCAGTGTGGTCAATATGATGATGGGTATTGATTACTGTCTGGACATCGGCATTGCGCCGCTTCACTTCGCGCATAATACCTGAAGCCATCTCAGGAAACGTCATAGTGTCAATCACAAAGGCCCGTTTACCCTCAACGATAATGGTTGAATTTGATACTCCAACCTCTCCTTGACCATGAACAATAGTCGTAATACCATCGGCAACCTCGTAAAGAGTCTGAGCGGGCCAATGATGAATACTCATAAATAGCCTTCAGCTTTCTAGCGCTTGGCTCGCGTAACCAGATCGGCTAAGTCAGAGACCGTTGAACACTCGCGTAAAGCATCATTAGGGATGATTACCCCGGCACTTTTTTCAAGGCGAAGGCCTATTTCAACCATTTCAATAGAATCGATTGCAAGGTCGTTATGTAAAGAGGTCTGCGGTGTAACAGCGACCTCATCGCCAACATGGTCCTGCACAATCTGAGTCACGCTAGCGAGCGTACCACTTTGCTGCTGAATCCCTTGAATAGTTACGTCTTCCATAACTCTATGTTCCTCCTGATATGTTGAAAGAATACCATTGAAAAATCAAACTATACATTGATAAACAATTAATTGACAAAACACAAATTAGTTGTGCTCATAAAGCAGAACTATATATGCAATACCTCCTGACACTCATGTCCAGTAAAAATATATGTAAACTGTTTAAGGAAACAGAGGATTGTTTAGCTAAGGTTGAAAGGCACGTGCAACCAGCACGGGAAAAGGACCAACGCCAGTAAGACGTTGAACATTAGAAAAACCACTGTCGGTAAGCCATTGCGTGACTTCCTGGCATGTCGGAACAAAGCCATGAGCCGAATTCACAAGCATGGATAGATTAAGATTGACCGCAGCCGGAGGCCCAGAACGATCATCATTTTGAAAGACATCTGAAATAATCATTACGCTCTGTGTTGACAAGGTGGGTTTTAATTGAGACAGGAGCGCACGCGCACGTTCCGGCCCGATAAAGCGAAATAAATGACCGATGAGGACCAGATCGTAGTGCTCCTCAAGGAAATCAACAGTTTCGATATCCTGTGCCATCCATGTATAGCGATCTTGTAGACCAAGTTTTGCCACTTGTTGCTTACCTTGTTCAACTACGGCGGGAAGATCGACGGCCGTAATCTGCGACTGTGGATACCGCTGCGCAAATGGAGCACTCCATGGAACACTTCCAGCTGCAACATCAAGGATACGCAAAGGAATATCAGGTGTTACATCCAATGCTAACCGTTCGAGCGTACGTTGAGCAACAGGATAGACAAGTGGAAAAAGATCATGGACACGTGGTGCAAAAAAGGCTTCAGAGTCAGCTGCATCTCCAAGATCCCGATATGGCTGGGAGGTCGTCAAAACTTGATCCAGCGCCAGCCAGGCAGGTATATAATCCACCATACCCAGAGTATCACCCCCCAGATAAGAAGGCTTATCTTCAACCAGAAAATGTGCCGCGAGAGGTGTTAGCGTGTAAGTATCGCTCTCATGTTCCAGCATCCCAATAGATGTCAGACCGACAAGAAAACGCTCTGTCGGCTCTATTTGAGCCCCAATAAGAGGCGCTATCTGAGACACGGTGAGGACCTTCTGATTAAGATGGGTAAATAGATGAAGGCGTACCGCTGCGATCAGGAGTGCAGTTTTAGAGAACGCATAGTTAAGATCAAGAATTATGTTGGGAAGAGGTGGCTTCTGAGCTTCTGAAGTATGCTGCTGCATAGTAAACCTCCTTAAACACATACACAATTATTTCAGTGGAAATCGTTTTTCAGCTTTAAATTTGGCTAATAGAATCTCGAAATCATCCTGCTCCGCCCGTTCATCAGGCATACCAGATTGACCTGGCAGGCCAGGATCATAATTAGATCTACGAGATACTCTATCAGATGCGGAGTTCGAACGAATGGGCATCTCTCCCAATCCATTATTGGGATTTGTGGGAACTTGTTCTATGCCGCTAAAGCTATTTGGATTCGCTGGTCCCCGTCCAATGCCGCTGAAGCTATTCGGATTCGCTGGTCCTTGTCCAATGCCGCTAAAGCTATTCGGATTCGCTGGTCCCTGCCCAATGCCGCTGAAGCTATTCGGATTCGCTGGTCCCTGCCCAATGCCGCTGAAGCTATTCGGATTCGCTGGTCCCTGCCCAATGCCGCTGAAGCTATTTGGGTTCGCTGGTCCCTGTCCAATGCCGCTAAAGCTATTTGGATTCGCGGTAGGATAGGAGATCGGTCCAGTAGATTGGAGCGGAGCTTTACCAGGAGAGGCAGATCCACCTTTATAAGACACAAGTACATTACCATTAAGTTCAAGAAATAATGGGTCCAGCGCAGCGCTATGTTTAACCCATGGAATAGGAACGGAGTTACGCTTCGCATATTGGATTGACTGAGTTAATGTCTGCACCTCTTTACGAACTTGTTGATAATCCTGAGACTGCGCTTGCAATTGCTGCAAATTCTGAGAAAGCTGGTGATTATGCTTATAACGTGTCAACAACATATTCAAAGAGCCAGCCAGAGGCCACAAAATATTATCTTCGGACAGAGGAACACGCGCATTCAAATCCCCATTAGCAAAACGCACATGGGTATCCAGAATACTTTGAATACTCTCTTCAAGCACTTGCTTTTCCTCGCCGATACGTTGTAGTTGCGTGGCAATTTGATGTTCCAAAGCGGCAATCACATGCGCACGATCCGCACGTTCAATAGCTTGATTGATACTTCTTACCCAGAGAAAAGAGATAATAGCTACCAGACCTTGTACAAGAACTGCGTCCATATAATATTGAACACCCGCAGAGGTTGTAGCAATGTGAAAGAGCTCGGGGGTAGTAGGACCAAAGCGTAAAACAAGTGTCAAAACAACACAGTTAAAGAGAGCCCAGATAAATATCGCTGCCGAAGGAAAGAAGGAGATGGCTGCAATCTCGCCAATCACAAAGAGCATATCAAGTAAAAGCATGTGAGCAAGATCCAGGCCGCCAGGCAAATGGGTAAAAGCCATCAATTGACCCCCATCTACCTGTAAAATAAGCAATGTGCCGGCAATGATATTAAACCCTTTATGATTAAGGAAAGAGCAAAAAATAGTAGAAAGTACTCCCCCAATCATGATAGCTGAAATAAGATAGTTGTGGATTACAATACCGACAAAAAAAGTGATAGTTACGATACAAAGCACGCTAAAAAGAATAGTTGCCGTTAAACGAGAGCGGCGCATTTTTTCGCGGGCATCGAGTTTAGCATTCAACGAGACATCAGGTACTGCTGCCAACCTGTACCACCACTCAAGAGGCCCACGCTTAGTTCCTTCTTCTTCGATCAGATTTGCTAAAAATTCACTTGAAGAATCTTGCTGCATATCAGGTCCTTTTCTTCATTCGATAAAAATTTTATGCTACACACAAAACAGATCGCAAACAGATATCATTCATAAAATAGTAATGTATCCATATGAAAGCATCTCCTTTATAGCTTGAATAGCACGCTCAGGTTGATTTTTGGCAACAAGGCCAATAACTTGTTGAATGGTTCTTTTACCATCAAGCATAAGAAAAATCTGACGTTGCCAGTGAGGCCAGGATTGCATTACATTTTGATGAGGCTGTTGCAAAGGGTTTTTTTGAATAATCGTTGTCTCATAAATAACAAATGAATGTGCCGAAAGTGGAGGTATGGCCGCATGAGGATCGGTCTGGGCTCCTGTAAACTGATCATTAGAAAGCAATTCATTAAGAAATGAGGAAATATGAGTTTGAGCCGGAGGTTGTTGGTCAGGCAAACTACCATTCCCTTTTTGATAGAAAGGAGCTTGTTCGGGGTTAGGTGTAAACGAATTAGGAGGGCTACCACCATTTCCGTTATGATATTGCTGTGGTGGAGGCGTAAATTGATTCACAGGGCGACCATTCTCATTGTAGTGCTGCTGTGGATCAGGCGTGTATTGGTTCGCAAGGCGACTATTCTCATTATAGTATGACTGTAGTGGACTACTATTCCCTTTAGAATATTGGCGCGGATGAGGCACGGATCTAATGGGATTTAAATAAGAAGGTTGTTCAGGATCCGTTTGCGGACTAATGCGACCAGCATCTGGTTTCTCTGCTGGCGCAGAAAAAACAGATGTTAACGTCCAATCAAGCTTCCCTTTTGAGTAGATGAACTTCAAAGCATCTTGGCCGGATATATAGCTCGTACTATTATGAATACTGCAAAAAACTATATTTCCTTTTTCAACAGTGATTTTCACGTCACACACCCCACTCAGCGTAGGAATATTATTTACTTGTGTGACGAGTTCACCGCTCAGACGGTGAGAGGATAGAATAGTTTCAACAATTTTCAGCGTGGTGGTGTATTTTTGTTCCATTTTTTGAACCACCGCCTAGATTAAGTTGTGAGAAAGCTTTTTCAAGAGGCAAGTGATGTTTAATACACAATACCCTATCAAAAGGACCGTCCTTTAGATGATTACAAAATACCACACCCCATAGGTATTGTCAACTATAAATTAAATTTCATAAACATTTGATAGATAGTATTGCAATAGCAAACAGCATTTTTCAACATAAAAAGCGTATCAATTGAAAAATACGTGAAAATATTGAAAGAAACTGCTTAACGTGTTATTCTATTCTTTTTTATTCCTAGTATACATGTACAAAAAGGTAAAAAAACTCTACAAAGAAAAAACGCGCAGTAGAGTGGCATAGAGAGCGTCTAAACAGATATAGAGGGTTCTCTGCTAAGGTAGTACTTTCAGGATAAAACCTCAGATAAGCTTTCTAATTTAGACGCTCATAAGGACTCATTATATGTAAGAATTAGAAACGTACACTGTCATTCGGGTTACTCTGAAGATGTAACTGGAAACGACCGTATGACTCACTTGTAGTATCAAAATTAAGCGCAGCATGGGCTGCCATAGCATGAATATCACGCCAGTAACGTTGTAAAGGATGAGATTCGTAATTGATTTTTCCCCCACTATGGAGATAAATCTGCTCAATCACCTCGACACAAGTCTTGGAAATCGTCGCATAGTCGCGTCGGAGACGCACAAGCACATCTACAGAAACAGGCTGGCGTATATCGTTAAGGCAGCGACGTAAAAGCAGTTCAGCCATATCAATCTGACTTGCAAGTGCAGATATAAGAATCTGTTGCTGAGTTTTTGTCGCAACTTGCTCGCGCGTCAGCCCCGTAACCGCACTCCGGCTCATATCTTTCCAGAGTTCAAATGCACCCATAGTTGCGCCTAAAATAGGGCCGACAAGGCCAAGAGGAAAAGCAGCAATCATGGGAAGCTGGTAGTTAGGGCCTGTATTAAGAGCTCCACCTGGAGTTTTGCCAGCAAGAATAGCAGGAAAGGGCACAGCGCGATGGGCTGGAATAAAAATTTGTTCGACGACAGCGTTTTTACTGCCACTAGCCTTCAATCCTGAAACAAACCAGGTATCGATAACTTTAATATCTGCTTTGGGGAGCAAAAATAAAAGCGGAGGAGAATCCATTTCAGCAGGCATTGCCATTAACATAATCCATTGACAATAATCGATGCCGCTGATCCAAGGCCAGTTACCACTCAGTTGAAAACCGTTTTCTACGCGGGTAAAACGCCCAGCAGGAAAGACTGCTGCCGCTAAGGCTACATCGGGAGTATTCTCCCAGACATCTTTCTGAGCTGGCGCTGGAAAATAGGAGAGCAACCAGGGTTGAGAGGCTAGAAAAGAATAACACCATCCAGCTGATGCATCGTATTTAGCTATCTCGATCGTCGTATCAATAAGGGTATCAAAAGCAAGCTCTGAGCCCCCCCAATGTTTGGGGAGAAGAATACGTAACAGACCTGCTTCTGCAATATCTGCAATAGTTTCATCAGGCTGACGACGAAGTTTTTCAGCGTTGGCTGCTCTTTCACCAATAGTTGGTGCGAGTATCTTCACACGACTAATAGCATCCTCATGGGTTAACGTCTGAGTAGAATGAAAGTCTTCGCTACCCGTCATGAAGCCGTTTCCTTTCTTTCTGGCATTAAAGAGAGAAAAAACGAAGGATTATACGAAATCCAAACAACATTATATGAATGTGTATAACAGAATAAATATAAATTGTCAAGCAAAACAATGTTAAATTCATTTTTGAAATATTTAAAAAATGTTAAATATTGATTACTTTATTGTATACATTATAGAATATATACAATAGTTGTGTAAACGTTTAATACAGTCAACAAAATAATACATTCATCACTCCATCTAAGGCATGAAAAATCCAGGAAAAGCATTTCATACGAATAGTATAAGAACATGTTTTTCCTGGCACGCTCTGCCAGCTTGTGCTAGTTAGCAGATGGTTAGAAACGAACAGCGAGAAAATCAGAGATAGCAGATTAAAATCTTCTGGTCAAGAGTGAGAGGATTCATCAGAACTGCTATCTGTGCCCAGGATGCTGGCTCGCCAGGGGGATTCGACGGCTTCCTCGTCTTCCTGAGTGGCTTTTTTGGGAGCTCGCGAGGTCATTGGATCTTGATGATGCTCCGGAAAGCGTTCGGTACGACCGTCTTGATCTCCAATGGCTGTGCGATCCATTGAGGCGTTGCGCCCGCCAATAGTATCATAGACTGGATGGAGCTCTCTCACTGGCTCTGCAACCTCTTGCTGCATCTCCTCAGAGCGCCGCGCAACATCTAATTCAGCCTGGCGGCGTAGAGCCTGATCCTGTTGTTGAGCCGCATTCTCCTGACGTTGACGCTCTTGCTCAAGCGTGGCTGCTTGCTGCTGACGATCTTGTTCCTGCTGCTGTTGCTGGCTCTGGAGCGTTCCTGAACGTCGCTGAAGGGCTTCTTCGCTCATCATGGGATCAGATTGCATCGACTCTGTCTGCTGAGCAGTCAATTTGCTTTGCGCGGCTGCGCTGTCCTCGTGAAAGAGGTAATGCGATTGCATAGGATCAAGGGCTCCTGGAGGGGCAGCTTCTACCATTTTCGCAAAGTTGTTGAGATCCCGCTGCAAGACATCGGAGAAGCGATGCTCGGTGCTCAGCTTATCGATGGCCTGTCCGAGTAGGCCCGCTGGCGGTGTGTAGGAGATGTAGACGTCGATGCGCGTTCTATCGGCATCCAGCGGAGTAAAGTGGACAATCCCATTATTCTCCAATCCATCTGTCGAGCGCCAACCGACCTGCTGATCCTGCTCCCAGTTTTCATTGACGGCATCCCATTCCTGGGTACCAGCGATCTGGGCCACCCAGTGGCTCCTCTGATCATCGATATATGTGACCTCCTTAACGAAAGTCATAAATTTCGGGAAATCGTTGAAATGGGTGAAAAATTTGTATACTTGCTGGGCCGGAGCCTCAACCGTGACTGTTTCATGATGTTCTGACATATTCCTGTCTCCTCCTATAACCACATGACAAGAGGATATTCTCTCTTAATCGCAGGCGAGTCGGTGCTGGATACGCTCGAGTAGATAGGCTCGCTCTCAACTGTTAATCAGCCTGGAGCGAGCCTATCCACGGGTACGCCTGGCCCTGCTGGCGCGATACGATCTCAAGGTCTCTTGTATATATTGATACGTAAGAGAAGACAAAACGGTTTAGAGATTATTTACTCATCAGTACGAGGCTTCGCCGCTACGTTCAGTGCAGGCGGTACACCGGTCGATGGCCTACGGGGACGTCGCGATGTCATGGGGTCCATCGCGAAATTGGGGAAGCGAGCGCGTAAACCATCCTTATCTCCCAGGCCACGCGCGCGTGCGGCATAGCTATGACGAGGATCTAACGGGATCGCGTCGGCTTTGCTTTGAGCCAGTTCACGCTCAAGGCGTTCCTGCTGACGCTTTTTCGTCTCCTCTGCCAGAATGGCATCCTGCTCTTGATGCAATTGACGCTCTTGGGCTATCTTCTGCTGACGAATGGCTGCTTGTTCAGCCGTGATACGCTGTTTCATTTCCGCTTCCCGGGCAATCCTCTGATTGCGCTCAGCCATCGCCTGCGGGCTCATCATCGGATCGCGAGCCATAACAGCTTTTTGCCTGGGAGTAATCTCGCCCTTCATGGTGGCACTCTCTTCATGGAAAAGATAATGCGAGGACATCGGATCAAGAGCACCCATTGGAGCTTCCTCAACCATACGTGCAAAATGTTGTAGATCTTTATGGAGGACCTCATCGAAGTAAGCATTTCCTCCAAAATGTTGTCCCAACTCGCCCAGCACACCGGTCGGAGGCGTATAGCGAATGTAGACTGCTACGTTAGTACGCCCGGGTCCGAGAGGATGAAACTTGACCCTACCAGAATTCTGTAGGCCACGTGTCGAACGCCAACCAACTTGCTGATCAGGGATCCAATCCTCATTGACGGCATCCCACTCATAGCGGCCAAGTACTTTTACAACCCAATGGCTGCGCAGTTCGTCGTGATACGTAACTTCCTCCACGAAACCCATAAATTTGGGGAAATCATTGAAGTGCGTAAAAAGCTCATAAACTTGATGTAGAGGCGCTTTGACAATAACTGAGGCCGAATGTTCAACCATCGCTGTTCTCCTTCATTCCAGAGGGAAATGCATCGTGCCAAATTACTACCTACAGTGCTAGTTGTGCATTCAGCGATCCAACAATGATCCGCATCGCGCACCGTCACAAATTACATCGTATGGAATAACTTATTTCGCATAAACAGCATGGGATAATGTCTTAGTATATCATTTCGTATCAAGATAAGCAATGAAGCGCCACCAGGGGGATGTGATTCATATTTGGACACCGTAGCGTCGGACGCTCGCGTGCGATGTCCCACTCGACGTATGATCAGGCCCGCCGGCGTGGTGTGCCGAGATCCTGCCGTCTCATACGAGCCACAGGGACATCGTACGCAAGCGTCCGACGCTACGGTGTCTTCGCTACGCTTGACACTGTTGCACTCAAAATTGTTATTTAACCACCACAGTCACTTCATCGTATCCAGTGGCTCCATTGGGGACAGTTCCTTGCTTTTGCGAGATCTGAGGCGTACCGGTCCCATCCACGGCACGACACTTCAGCGTATAAGCACCTGCGGACGTCGGACGCCAGGTGGCTTTCCAGAAGACCCAGCTATCTTTGGAAGCCGCTGGATCGAGCGTTGTCGGGCGCCAGGATGTTCCTCCATCGACGCTCACTTCAACTTTTTGGATACCTCGATTGCCAGCGAAGGCGATCCCGCCCAGAGGTACCGTCTCTCCAACGGTGATCACGCTCGTTTGGTACGGCTGATCGATGCGGCTGATTGTATGCAGCGGGCCGTGGTACCAGCCTTGATTAGCATAGAGTCCACCAACAAAGTCGTTCGTGAGCGCGATACGTGTGAGCCACTTTGGATTCTCTTCTCCGAAGCGACCAGGGATCAGGACACGTAAGGGATAGCCATGGCGATGAGGGATTTCAGCGCCATTCATACGATATGCCAGTAAGGTATCAGCCTCAAGGACATCTTTCAGGGGCTGGCTGACTGTATAGCCATCGATGCTATAGAAAGCTACATATTGAGCCGTCGATTGCGCTCCACCGTGGAGGGCCAGCAGGGAGCTAAATGATACGCCATGCCAGATAGAGTTCCCAATCAGATGATCTGACAGACCATTTGCGATGCATTCTAATGTGATCGCACGCGAGGTCGATGGGAGTTGCTGCAATTCCGCATACGTATAACTACCAGGCTTATTCACCAATCCAGTGATCTCCAGGCGCCAGAGATCGATATCGGGAGCAGGATCAACGACATTTTGCGTGACAACATAGTGCTCATTGTTGGGGGTAATAGGATGGATAATATGATTCTGAAATGACGTTTTCATGCCATCATATACAGTAGAATTCTTCAAAAATTCATTGATAGCGGATACTGCTCCCAGGCCAGCCCCAAGACCTAACACCATCGAACCACTGCGAGCCAGCAACAGCCTTCTCCGCGCCACAGAGACATCAGCATGGGCGCGAAAAGATTTGGGCAACCAGGCACGATAGATAAGCCCCAGTGACACGCTATAGACACCAAAACTAAGCAATAATCCCAGTATGGTAAGAATGCGTGAGGTATCGACAGGAAAGCCCAGATTGTTCTGACGAATCTGCTCCCAAAACAGAATGACAGCCATCAGCGTCATCGCAAGAGCAAAAACGAGCACGGTCAGCCACTCACGACGCCTTAAGCGATAGCCCTGTGTGGGTAGCTTAAGGCGTACCAGCACAGCATAAAGTATACCCAGTGCAGTACCAATACCAAGCATGGCCAGAAGAGCCAGACCAAGCGGTTCCGTCTTCGCATGCGCCCCGAAAGTCATCAACAAATGGATAAACGTACTCACATTAATCTGCTGTAGATAGTAATCACCAAAGAGCTCCATCGGCGTTGGAATGCCCGCCCACAAGCGTAACAGCACCATCACCAGCACAGAACAGAGTCCTGCGATCAATCCCGCTAAAAGCGCTAACGGGATCGAAATCAACACTGTACGTGTACGAGAAAAGGAAGAAGAGGAACGGTCTTCGTCTTCTGATGAGGGTGGAGGCGGTACCACAGCTCTACTCTGCACGATTTTTTCTCCTGACATAACTTATGCTCCTCACAATCTCTATCTTAGGGAGCCAATTCACAACACATGCGCACGCCAGACCTAGCAAGGTTACATCATAAACAATTTCATAATACAAGCCCCACATATTTAAAAGATCAGCCAGATAAGACACAATCGAAAGACAGACAAAATACCATATCATGATCGCCACCAGTGGTCGTCCGTGCCAGGTAAAGCCTGCGGATACAGGTGATCCAATCAGCAGGGCAACCCATGGCAGTAGAGCAGTCGTATACCACGGGAAGATATGCGTTGAAACAAGAAATACCAATCCGATCAAAACCAGCATCCCCGCTTCCATCGAGATGCGTTCACGTTGACGCCAGAACCAGACTAACAGTGTGCCACCCCCAACGAATAAAACATCTACTAGATATGTTACAAACAGGGGCAAACCAAACAACGAGCTCAGCCAAGACATTAACATCGTCACCGAACCAGCATTGGTAGCATTCTGCTCACTCGCATAGGAAGCGAAGAAGCCAAAAATCTGTCCATTTCCCAGAATTATGTAAGGAAGATAAGAAAGCGCAATAGTAATCAGGCAAGTGCCGACCATAGCCCAATCGCGTCGCCGCCAGACCACAGCTAACATGAGAATGGGATATAACTTGGTTAGCGTCGCCATAGCAAGAAAGAAACCAGTCAGAACACGTGCGCCACGCCGTTGGCTCTGAGCACTGACAAGCGTTAGCACCATAAACATCACGACCAGAGCATCGACATGTCCCTGGATCGCAAACTCCACGATGGGCAGAGGGCACCAGGCATAAAGAATACAGCGAGCCGGATCAAGTCCTTTTCTGGCCAGTAGAACAGCCAAACCAGCAATAGTAATCAATTCACAGACAATAAAGATACCTTTAAGAAACACCAGATTATCCGGGGCCAGCAGATAACTCATCAGGTAGAACGCCTGCGCTCCTGGAGGATAGATAGTCGGAACATTGCGAAAACGACTATTTTGATAGAGTATATTGACAAGATGCTTGAGAGCAGGGCTACCCGGTGGATACACGTAGGGACTATAACCGTTCAAAGTCACACGTGCATCCCACAAATAGCGCCAGGAATCGTGCGAGAGGCTTGGTTGAAGAAACACCAATTGCCCACGCAAGACAAGCGCACCGGCCAGAATAACGGCCAACTCAAGCCAACGTTTGCGCCCAACGGGTCCTCTGGTAGCCACGATCAGGATACTGGCTACCAGATACGGAACAAAACTTATCAACCAGAGCCACACAAACATGACAGATTGCGCTCGCAGATCCGGCGGTGGTGAGACAAAAGCCAGAAAGACGTTATACCCGATCGCCACGAGCAAACAGCCACAAAGGACCGGGAAACGCCATCTCTGTTCGGGGCGGCGAACAGCAAGGGCCTGCTGAACAGATGTAGCTACTTCCAAAGTTGACATGTTTTGCATTAACCTCTAATAGCTCCAATTAACACCACATTGTGCACAATGACGGGCGGGATGATCGCTCTCAAAAGCATCGCGGAAACCATGATAGCGATTACCATTCCAGATCTGCTCAATCGGCTCCTTAAAGACGTTACCCAGCACGCGCTCTTCCTGATACTCTTTCGCGCTCCTATGTCCAAATGGGGCGAAGCAGCAGGAGAGGACATTGCCGCTGGAGGTGATATATGTCAATTCATATGGTCGTCGACATCCAGACCAGGGACGTTCTCCAAAGTCACGCACGACGCTCTCAAGCGGGGAGGCCGCTCCTGCTGCCTTAAAGCTAATGCCAAGCTCCTTGCAGCGCTCATGCGTCCGGCGGATAATCGCCAGCTCCTCGGCCGATGAGCGATGAAAGAGCGCCTGATTAGAGGAGGCCAGACCTTCCTCAAAATAGACGAGGCGCTGCAAATAAATCTCACGCACACCATTTTCGGCCGCTTTCTCAGCCAATCCTGGAAGCTCTGGGAGATTCTCATGCATCGCCGTAAACCAGAGGGAGACGGCTGGCTTACTGGCATCTTGCGCCTGTTGCAGCTTCACAAAGGCGCTGATATTACGCCAGATTTTATCGAAGGCATCAACACCACGCACATGAGCATAGGTTTCGCGTGTCGAACCATCCATCGAAAGGCGATACTCATCCAGGCCAGCATCGATCAACTGTTGGCCACGGGACTCAGTCAGTGCAATACCATTGGAGTTGAACAACACATATGTGCCACGATCTTTGAGATAACGTACCATACGTGGCAATTCTTTGTTGAGAAGAGGCTCGCCCAGACCATGCAAGACCACACGATCCAATACAGGAAATTGCTCCACGATCGTCAGAAAATTCTCATAGGTAAGATCACGATCATCCTCACGCGTCAACAACGTCCGTGGGCACTGCTGGCAAAATTCGTTGCAGCGACTGGTAGGCTCTAGATAAATCGAGCGTGGTAAGGTCGAAATAGCGGTCGTCATGCGATAACTCCTCGTTTCATCAATTCACTCAGGCAAGACGCAGTATACGGTGCCAGAGTCACATCTTGGTCCAATAACGCCATCAGGCGCATCAGATCCGACTGCGTATCAATATCGAATAGCGTTTCCAGCAAGGCCACCTGTAAACCCTGGCGCCGAGCTTTCTCAATGGTCATTTCAAGCACATATTCAGTACTCATGGGAATATCGAGGAAGACCTCATGAGGCTCACGCATAGCGATCAGATAGTACCCGCCATCTTCGGCTGGCCCCAGGACCACATCGGCAGAGGACAGAGCCTGATCTGCTTGCGAGATAATCTCACGGCTCACCTGCGGCGAGTCCGAGCTGATCAGAATCGTACGCTCAAAATGACCCTGCTTCGTCTCCTGGAAGGCATGATAGAGACGATCTCCCAGATCGGGACCACGCTGCGGAAAGGCATGCATCGCAACCTCACGCTCAGGTACCAGGGTGCGAGCAAAGGCAGCGAAGTCACAATCCACAGGCGTATAGGCCCAATGGAGAGCGTAATGGCCGTCCGCAAAGCGCTCGGCGAGATCACGCAAGAATGATTGGTACACTCGTAACGTTCTATCGGCACCAAGAGATTGCGCCAGGCGCGTCTTGACCTTTCCCAGTTCGGGATAGCGTGCCATAATCACCAATGCGGCATCAGACATACTTCAGATCTCTTTTCCAAGCATAGCGAGCCATCGTACTCAGCATCGAATAGGCAGCGCGGATACTGCCCCAGAGCGTGCCAGAGACCTTGGAATGCCCATGACTCCGGCGGCGATAATGTAATGGAACCTCCACGATGGCATGGCGAGCGCGACCGGCCTTGACCAACATCTCTACCGGCCAGCCAAAAGTCATCTCCTGCATATTCAGAGACATCAACAGAGATGTACGCACAGCCCGGAACGATCCAATATCATGCAAGCGTACGTCGTACATCCGACTTACCAGACGACTAATCAACCAGTTGCCAAGACGTGCCTGTGGAGGTACTGAGCCAGCTTCGGCATGCTCACCCACGCGTGATCCCATCACAAAATCGGTTGTACCAGCAAGAATAGGATCAAGCATCGCCAGCAAATCGAGAGGATTATCACTGCCATCACCATCCATAAAGACAACGATCTCTGCTCCCAGCTCGCAAGCCGTCTGAAAGCCACGTCGGCATGCCCGACCATATCCGCGTAGCGGCTCGCTGACAACCTGCGCTCCTGCCGCCCGGGCAACCTGAGCCGTCGCATCCGTACTATTATTATCAACCACCACAATCCAGCGCACAAAATCGGCTGGAATCTCTGGCAAGAGCTGACGTAACGCATCTTCCTCATTCCAGGCGGGAATAACTAATGCAATCGAGGGTGCACTTATAGACACTTTATTCAATCGTCAACTTCTCCTTCACAACTCACAAGTAGATCGCCTGTCCACGCTTAAAATCGTAGAGAGCAACAATCTTGCGTTGCCCCCGGCTACTTAAGGCCTGAGCCTCTTGTACTGCATCATCAAGGCAAAAGTACAGCGTAGCAATATCGAGATAACAATTACGCGTCACGGGCTCAATCCAGGTGCCCAGCCAACAATCAGGATAACGCAAGTACGCCTCATTCTCGAGAATGAAGGACGCAATTTCCTGTTGCAGATCAGCGCACGATGAAAGTATCACAGTCTTATCCGGATATTTAGGAACAGCCCACGCGTCAATCGGCGACAAAAACTGATAGGTATCCAGTTTTGAGGTGACGCCACCTTGTTCAATCGTGGCAATACACACGTCGAGAAGATACTTCTCGAAGTAGTAGCGCTCTAAAAAAGACTCAAACTTCATCTTTTCAAGTATCCATCCAAAGGAACAGTTTCCCGCATAATTCACCGCATTTGTAGCACAAAAACAACGTGTCATAGAGCACAAAGAACTATGGACACTTCGCTGGTGATTCTGGGCATCATTCAAGACAAAGTGAGTACGGTAGCAGACCAGTAGTTAGCATCATAACCCTCCTCCGAATATGGCCAACCAGACCGATGGTCCGCGCCATCTGCTTGTGTCTAAACAGAAACATTGCATGGGAACGAAGCTTCTATCCTTTGCACTCACTGCTGGAGCAATAGTGGCAAAGGAGACGCGATAGCATATACCCTACACGCTGCTGGAGCAACGTTTGCCACAGGTCATCTATCTTTCAATCAGACACCCAGGAGAGGAAACGCTTCGCCGAACCATCAATGCTTGTCATGTTCTTTTCACGTTTCTAAGCAAGCATTTTTACCAAAGACAAGAAAAGCGTGACTATCTGGTAGATTTTACATCTATTATGTGAAAAAATTCAGTTCGGTGCGTCGTCTACCTTGGCCAAAGTAGCACTTGAGAGGAGAAAGCAGAATCAAGTGGCTGGTAGTTTTGACTGTGCAAAAATGCATTCCCAAAAATCTGACTGCCCATCGCAAACCACAAAAGTACAGCCAACAAGCCACTTTTCAGACAGAAGAATAGCTAGATTTGATAGAGGCGCAAAGCATTCTGTCGCAAAACAGCCACACCGACCTGCTCAGCCTCAGGCTGGGATAATTCACCACTGGCAACACGTTCACCCAACACCTGTCCAATCACACGACGTCCATCGCGGGCGCTAATCCAGTGCAGTTCGGGAATGCCAATACCATCTGAGCTATAGAGGAGTTTAGATGATGGCGCCACGTCAAAAGCGGCGCGTGTAAACTCAAGCATTTCGTTGTAGCCGAGAAACGGGATACCATAGGAGAGGTCCAGATAGACATTATCATAGATAGCTGCCAGATAGGCCGCCTGCCGCGTATAGGGATACGCCTCGTGTAGCAGCACGACCGGCATCGTCTGATACTTCTTTTCACGCAGCACAGCACGCAGATGCAAAGGATTGGCCAGCAACATATCTGCATCTTCATCGCCATAGCCGGTATGAAATTGGATCGGCACTTCCTGACGAGCTGCTTCCTCAAAGACAACGTGCAACATAGTATCCAGTAGAGGCTTATAGCCCAGGCGTACCGAACCCTTAGCGCTAGCCTCCTGACGAGCCTCAACGAAAGCTGCCTGCACATCGCCCGCCGACCACAGTGCAATATCCAGACCCGTACGATATGCCACAATACTTTTGAGAGCAACATAGCCTTGAGCACGAATATCCTGAAGGGCCGCACGCAACCCCTCTATCACAGCCACCAGCGTTGGCTGAGCAGCGATCAGCGCCTGCATAATCAGCTCCACACGCAGCATGGGAGCAACGCGACAGTTGCCAAGCAGCGCATGATCAGCCTCGGACAAAACTTCATCCAGAGGTGGATGACCTTTATCCAGACACAAAACATCGATATTGGCCTCGCGCCAATAATTTTGTATCAACGTATGATCATCCTGCTGATTACGTGCGGCCAGAATCGCTTCATCCGTTGATGCACAGGAGAAAAAGTCTGCCATCGCACGCATGACACGGCGATACAATAAAGTCGTCGCTACATGCTCTCGCCGCATAGACAGTCCCTGAGCTTCGGTCAAGTGCTTGCGCCACGAGCCGATATCTTGTGGCCCCTGGATACGATAGAGACTATGGCAATGATTATCAACCACAGGAATAGAGGTTAAATCAATCGAAGACATAAAAGCACCTCACTTTCTACAGAAATACTACCATAGCCATTCACATTTATCACCTCCTCAACGATAAAGAAACAGATAAATAAATAGCAGGAAGCAGGCTTCGTTAAGGATAATGTATGTATAACAAAGAGAATAAAATGTCATTTGATGACTCACCGCTCGCACTTCTTTACGATCGCTATGCCCATATCATTTTGAACGCTGTATCCAGCTACACCCATTCGCAAGAGGATGCTCGCGATCTGGTGCTGGAAGTATTTATGGCGGCATTAGAGAATCAAATCTGGAACACCTGGAACGAGCAAGAACAAGTGGCCTGGCTACGCCGGATTGCACGTAACAAAGGAGTCGATCATTATCGACGCAGCATTCGTCGTCCAGCGATATCGCTGGAAAACATCTCACACCTGTTCCACGAAGACGAGCAAAAAACGCCAGAAAATATCGTCATGCTCCACGAAGAACATGCGCAGTTGCGTGAAAATCTCTCCAATCTATCCGAGCTTCAGCAAGAAATAATACGCCTGCGCTTTGGATACGACTTACGCTCAAAAGAGATCGCCCTGCGGCTCCACAAAAGCGATGATGTGGTGCGTGTCTTACTTTCACGCGCCCTCAACCATCTACGCCAAATCTATCTCCAGCCGAAAGGAAAACAGCAATGAGATCATCCGAAGAACGCTTCTCAGCCGAAACGATCGACGAACAAACTGATCTGCTCATGAACAAAGCAAGCAGCCCTCAATCCCAAACCGCCGAGACGCTGGACGCAACAGACACGCAACTTATTCATGATTTACAGACGCTGACACGTAATGACACACAGCTCCTGGCAGAGATTAGGACACGTCTTGCGCATACCTTTGCAGAAAGTGAGGTTATCACACAGCCGCAGCAAGAGACTCCGCATCAACTGGCACCATTCCTGGAGCATGCAGAAAAGAAACAACCCGTAAAACGACGTATGGTTCAACTGCTTTCAGGACTCGTCGCAGCTCTGGTTATAGGGAGCGTCTTCACAATACTCATCGCAAACAGAGTACCTACAAGCCATTCAACCCCTCCAGCTCCGTCTCCAGACTATTATTCATTTATAAATGGACATCTCGTCCGTGTAGATGTCAAAAGTGGAGTTATTCGCTGGACGTATACTATCAAGTTAGGTTCAGACCAACCTGTTCTGGGTATACCATTCATCATCAAAGGAGACACCGTTTATATCGTAAATAATACAACTGAATACGCTATTAATAACACGAATGGTTCCTTACGATGGTCAAAACGCTATACAAATACAGCGTTACAGCAACGCCCAATCATAGTCGATGACAGATTCTATATTGCAGATGGTATGACGCATAAAGTTAACGCCTACGTACTCTCAAACGGCAAGCTTGCACAATCCTACACTATCCCTCTAGATAACTCATACTTTACTGTGGCCAACAGCATACTTTACGTCTGGAATGCTTCTAAAGTGGAAGCAATCCAGTTGGATAATCAACAACTTCTCTGGACACAACCGATCGTTGAAAAGGCTAGCGTTGACTCGGGAATAGCATTAGCAGTCTACATTAATGATAATACCCTGTATATCAAAAACCTGCCCAACCAACAAGCAACAGAACAATCTATTCTGGCATTAAATGCGATGACCGGGGTAAAAATTGGGCAAACGCCATTATTCAAATCACCAATTCCAGTTTTCATCGCCAGCAACGATGTCATCTATTATGTTGAGCATGATACAGATGGACCAACCACCGTCCACGCATACGACACAAAATCTGGCAAAGAAATCTGGCAAAAAGCTTTTACTGAATTTGTGGTAGGTATACTATCCGTCGATGGCAAAACTGTGAGTGTCTCATTAGGAGAGGGAAACAAAATAGTTACATTAGATGCCAGAACAGGAAAGCTTCAGTGGCAATATACAGCAAAAATGTCTGGCAATCAAGCCTTCGGTATTATACATACTCAGACTGAACAAGGACAACCTGCCATCACCCTCTTCGCAAGCGACAAAGCTACGACTCAAATTATCATTCTTACACCTCTGGGCAAAGCTATCACTCAAACATATCGCAATTAAGGCTTGATAGATATCGTGCCACCTGATACCAAGCAGCCACTCACGTTCGTGTTTTTTAACCACAAACGTGAGTGGCTTCAAGCGTGCATCATAAATTGAGGGGATTATATGACGCCACCAAAGAGCTTGCGTGTGCCATCATGTCGAACAATGACAGCTCCAGCACGATTGGGAGCCACAGTTATCACTACCTGCTCATTCAACTGCACCTGACGACTCGCTGAACTTTCAGACACGAAGAAGGTCACTTCGGCATCCACCAGAGCGTGTTTGACAATTAAGAGTGAGCTATCTTCACAGTTATCATGCTGATATGGCACTTGCAAGACATGCTGATAGACCTGTCGTGTGGCCTGCGAATTTTCTGATAGCTCTAGCGGTAGGCCGGACCAGAAGATTTTCCCTGCACCTCTGCTATAGCTCATGAGCTGATTATGAGCTTTCCTGATATGACCAATCTTATCATGATCAAAGATCAACTGGCTGCTGAGATCTTCGAGCACCTGCAAGCGTTCAAAGCGGCTGACGGGAACGGTCTTAACTACTTCGGTAGTTGTATCATCATCGCTAAATTGAAAATGAGTGAACAGGTTATGCTGATCATGCGAGAGAGCACCGCTGACCAACAGAGTCGCTCCCGCAGCGACAAAGTTCAGCAACGCTTGCCAGGCAGCCAGGGATAATACCTGGACAGCGGGCAGGATAATATAGCGTGGTTGATGGTGTTGTCTATCGATCTCGGAAAGATGGTATTCGTTGATGACTTGTGGGACGATACCAAGATCATATCCAAGGACGCGGATGGCTTGTCGTGTGGCGGCGATGGCTGGATCTGGTCGCTGAAACCACTGCGAATATGGGGCGATAAGCCAAACGTTGGGGACAGTATCGGTCTCGACGATGGATGGACCAAGTTCACGTACCAGTCGGCCGATCTCCAACATGGTCATCAGCTCGGGCTTGATACTTCCATCTGGCCGCAGCAGGCCAATGCTGTTCTCGTTATCGCTTGTCATACCGGCATTGAGGTGCCAGAGCCATTGGATCAATCCAGCTCCGCGTGCGGCCAGACCAGTGATCAATTTACGCTCCAACAGATCTGCAGACTCCCACTCGGTACGCCAGGGACGCATATCGCTGTCGCGTGTCAGCATGATGCCAATCTCCTGGATAATATTGGGCGTCTCCAATGTCTTATCCATGACCATATCCCAGAGCAGATCATCGTTATTCCACCAGGGATGGGTGGTAGTATAGTCAACTGCTTCCGCATAAAATTGGGGCGCGATACGTGCTCCAGCTTCGTCCTGACCTACTCCGACCAGGCTCAAGCTGCCAGCAGCATGGATGGTCTGACGCATCGTGGTAGCCCAGGCGTTAAACATATCCTGGGAGAAACGTGTATAATCCATCACCTGAAACAGCGCACGAGAAGTGTTGTTACGCACGTAGGTATCATAATCAGCCACAAGCGGCAGCGGGACCTGATTCCAGGATGAAAAATCGCTTGGAGACTGACGCCAGCGTAGTTGTAGCTCCTCAATAGTCGTATAGTGCTCAGCCAGCCAGTCCTGAAAGGCTTTCAGCTCGAAGCGGTCATAATTGGGAAATGGACGTTGACTAAAAATAGTTTTGGGATTACCAAAGCTCGGCTCATTAATCAGATCCCAGCTCACCAACTCGACGTCGGCATAGCGACGTACAATCGCGTCCACGAAATCCTGCTGTCCCTCCAGCGAACGCGGGTCAAGCCAGGGATTTATCCCCTCAAAGAGCGGGGGTGAGAAGGAGAAAAAAGTGAAGATGAGCTGCAAGTTATAGGTACAAGCAGTCATCACAAAGGCATCCAGAGCTCTGAGTGCTCCTTCGTTGGCGACTCCAACCATGGGCATGATGTTACGCCAGCCAGACCAGATACCTGTACGCAACACATTCACACCTGAGCGACTCATCTCGGCGAAATCAGCATCCCAACGAGCCGGATTGGGCACGTCGAGAAATTTGCGCTGGACACGGCTATCCATATACGTTGTGCCGAACAGCAAAAACGGATGTTCGCCCTGATAAAAATAGTCACGCCCAGCCGTCAAGCGCTTGCCAGCTGTCTGAGCTACCAGAGCAGGATTCCAGATCCAGAAGCCTGTTTCCTGAAAGAGCGCCACGGTTTGCTGATAAGATACTTCAACTTTATAGAGTCCAGGATCTATCTGTGGAGGCAACTGTAGACGCATCTCCTGCCGCACAGCCCCGGGTTCAAATAGATGTTCAAAGGCAGTGAGTTGCTCACCAGCTGGCGTATAGACACGAATGTGCGTGGTAATGAGTGTCCCCGTACGAGCCGAAAGCACAAGAGTCGGAGCCTCTCCTGGCTGGTAGCAAGCCTGCAAGGGATGGACATCAAAAATAATACTCTCTTCACTCGCCAGATAGAGGAGCTGACGTAATAGGGCAGCTTGTTCAATCCAAATGTGCTCGGACGCTGGTTGCCAGGGCACGAGCAACCAACGTCCGCCCTTAAAAAGTCCGGACTGCTGATCCAGCAGAACCACAGGCGTTGCCAGATGAAAACCTTCGCTGGCGCTAGAAGCGTGAGCATCGGCAAAAAGTAACGGCGTGATCACCGTATCAAGGGGACCAGACGAACCCATATCCTCAGGATGATCATCTACCTGCGTACATTTAGGATAAAAAGACCAGAACGTTCCTTGTTGCTCTTGGGATAGCAAGAAGCCGCTCCCGCTCAGGAACGCAGCATCACGAGATGCCGTCATACACAAGTGTTCAGCTGGAAGATCGAGTTCAAAGAAGGGACCCAGACACAGACGATCGGTATATGTCTGCTGCTCCGGTTCGATAGTTCCATCCTCACGAACCGGACGAGTAAAGGGCATGCCTCCCAAAATAGCCTGCTTACCACCTCGGATAAGATACCGTTCAATTGCAGACCACGCCTGCTTCGGGAAATAGGCTCCATGCAACGAGATAAACAGAGCACATGGTTTATCTAAGCGAGCAGCCAATTCGGTGGCGCGGACTACCCGAACCGGAAGCCCCTCACACACGTCCCGCAGAAACTGATCTAATATTACCTGAGAACAAGCCAACGGATAGGTATCATCATGAAAAAGAACGACTTCGGCAGGAGCCTCATTGTGTGACATGGGACATCTTTCTAATGCTTCAAATTTGTGTTTTTGGCTTTATCTCGTCAGTTGTAAGAGCAAAAAAACACAAACTAGATTTTTCTACTTTATTTCGGCGATCGAAACCCCACTATCCATATACCGTTGTCCCAGCGCATAGAGCGCAACAGGAACTGCCAGTGCGACCAGAGTCGCCGCCATCAGTTGCGGATCGACCGATTGGAATGGATTCGTAAAGTAAAACAGACCAAGTGGCACAGTACGATTGGCATCGCTGCTCAAGTAAATGAGAGGATTCCATGCATCACGCCAACTGCTCAGAAACGCAAAGATCGCAACAACAATAATAACCGGTTTGGACTGTGGTAAGACAATATTCCAAAAGATGCGAAAACTTCCACAGCCATCAATACGAGCTGCTTCATCAATCTCTCGGGGTAAACCAATAAAAAACTGCCGAAAGAGAAAGATGCTAAAAGCATCGCCAAAGAGCCTGGGCACCATGATCGGTAAGAATGTATCGATCCATCCCCAGCTTCGAAACATAGTATATAACGAGATCGTAAGAATTTGTACAGGCAGGATCATGGTCGAAATGAGAATGACAAACAGAACTCCACGCCCAGGAAAACGAAAACGTGCAAAGCCATAGGCCACAATCGAAGAACTCAACGTTGCGGCAACCACACAATAGGCCGCCAGCCAGACACTATTTACAACGTAGTGCGCAAAATTATAATCGACAAACACCTGCACATAGTTCGTCCACTGTACCGGATTGGGAATCCATTGAATAGGAATGGCGTAGTACTGAAACTCGTTCTTCAACGAGGAGGTCAGCAGCCATAAAAAGGGAAAAACGAAGATCAATCCAACTACAATCAAAAGAGCATAGGTCCACCAGAGGCTCAAACGCTTCAACAGGAGGCCACGTTGATAGCGATCTCCCTTATTATTGGAAGGACGACGTGCGGAGGCCAACATCTGCGGTGAGAGCTCTTGCTGTTGATTCATAATACGCATAAATCTTGTCCTTCTTTCATTCTATCGTACGAGTATAGCAGTAGACAAAGCATCCTACCATCCATACTCATTGACTGCGTTGCTTTCTGCTGATGTTTCGGTATCAATTAGTTGCTACTTTCTTGATCGCCAGCATAGGTAAAGCGGCTCGCAAAAAACACCAGACAGATAAGAAGCACAGCAAGAACAAACAGAATAACTGCTAACGCAGCACCATATCCAAAATCCAGCTCGATAAAAGCTTTCTCATAGATATAGGTCAGGAAGACAGCCAGAATATTATTATGGCCAAGCGGATTACTACCGCCGCCACTCACTGATCCTTGAGCAACGGCAAAAACGAGCGGTGTATCAAACACTTGCAGATTACTGATCAAGGCCCAGATGAGATTGAACACGATAGTTGGCGATAACAAAGGCAAGGTAATACGCCAGAACGTCTCCCAACGGCCAGCACCATCGATATGAGCAGCCTCATAATACGTCCCGGAGATACCTTTCAGTCCCGCAATAAAAATCAACATCGTATTGCCCATAAACCATAAGTTCACAAGCACGAGCGCCAACAAAGCCAGTTGAGGATGGTTCAGATCACCTAACCAGTTCAATGGTGGAATATGAAAGAGCGCAAGGAACTCGTTCGCTAATCCATTCTGACCACTGGCAAAAATTTGCTTAAAGAGCTTGCCAATGGCAACACCGACCATTAAACTCGGTACATAAAAAAGCGTCCTGAAGAAGTGGCTGCCTGGAAACTTACGATTGAGTGCCAGAGCCAGCAATAAGCCACCCACAATAGTAATCAGGGTTGCAGAAGGCACATAGATCAACATATTGAGCAGCATGGACCAGAAGATGGGATCATGCAGAAAAATATTCTGATAGTTTTTCAAGCCAATCCAGGTTGGAGAGGTGAAAAGATTATAGGTTGAAAAACTATCGTAAATGACATTGAGCAATGGCCATAGGGCAAAGAAAAGAAATCCAATCAGCCAGGGAGCGATAAACAGGTAGCCCTTCGCGGCTTCGCTACGCCGGATACGTTGCCACAGTTGTGGCATACGGCCCCGATTACTGGTAATATTTTCTATCTTGACGGACCCTGATCGTGAGGAAGAAATCATACTATTCCTCTTTCTTATCAGCAACTTAAACGCGCGAACATGCAGATACGTCATAATTAAGCGTATAGGAGAGGAGACAAGAGCAGAATTGCTGCTTGTCCCCCGCCAGTATCGATGAACACAGCTCTGTTTCAATGAATACATACATCACTATGAATTCAATAGAAGAGAACGTGGCATGCTAGGAGGCGCTGGACAAAATGGCATTACCTTGCGATTCCATTTTGGCGGCCGCCTGAGCAGGTGTCAGTTTTCCGCCAGTCATATCCGTAATCACATCGCCAAGTGCCGCCGTCACCTGATCAGATTTCGCGCTAATAAGGTCTGGCTGGAAAGACGGAAAGGCCGTCTGGAGAGCCGGAATATACGATGCAGGAGTGATATACGTGTTCAGTTGTGAGAACGCCTCCTTATTTGAAGGGACATCACTAAATTTAGCAAAACTGATCTCTGGCTGCGTTTGTGTGGCCCATTTAAGGAACGTCCAGGCCTGATCCTGATTCTTACTCCCTTTATAGATGGCCAGGCTGTTGACGGTACCGATCGTCACAAAGTTCTGCTTTTTGAAAAGTGGTGCCACCGCGTAATCAGCGTCGGACGCCATATCAGAGAAGAGCCACGCACCTACACGAGCGAAGGCAATTTTCCCGGTTTGCAGAGCCCCCAGGTCAAACGACCAGGGACCAGTCGTCAAAGTATCATAAGCAGGGGCAAGATTCTCGCTAAATAAGCTCATATAATCGGTCAAGCCTTGAATACCAGCCGCATTGT
Organism: Dictyobacter sp. Z7_2; assembly: GCF_057551105.1. Lineage (NCBI taxonomy): Bacteria > Bacillati > Chloroflexota > Ktedonobacteria > Ktedonobacterales > Dictyobacteraceae > Dictyobacter > Dictyobacter sp. Z7_2. The sequence continues at coordinate 3,063,203 of NZ_BAAJPE010000002.1, read as the reverse complement.
TAATGGTGATTTTGGTCGGATTCACTGGATTATCATAGGTCGAACCACCATTCATACGAGCAAACGCATCATAGGTCAGGATATCCAGGGGATTAATCGCGTACTGAGAATATTGACCATTCTTCTTCACGCTCAACTTGCTGGCCAGCGCCTTGAATTGATCAAAGGTCATCGGTACAGTAGCGGAAGGATAGTCAACGCCAGCGTCTTTCAAGAGTTTTTTGTTGTAACCAAGGAGTGAAACAGATGTGCCAATGGGAAGCGAGTAGGTCTTGCCACTCCACTTGCCCAATTCGAGAGAGGCTGGCGACACAATACCTGAAGCCGTCGTATAATCAGGGAACGTGCTCAGATCAGTCAGAGCCCCTTCATTATAGTAAGCGCCCGCCATACTACTGGCCAGACCAATCACATCATACGCATTGCCACCAGCCGTGGTCGTTTTCAATTTATCCCAGTAGTTTGCCCAACTGATAATCTCAAATTTGACTTTGATGGTAGGATGAGCCTTCTCAAAAGTCTGCACCCAGGCCTTCATCGCATTATCTTTCGCAGGAGTATTGCTCCACCATCCCAATGAAATAGTTGTCGGGCCAGAAGATGATGACGATCCCCCACCACACGCTTCCAATAAAGTACCACCAACACCTGCGGCAAGCGCAGCCTTACCACTCTGTGCCAGAAAACTGCGCCGCGTCATTGACAAATCCATGCTATTCACTCCTTTGTGTAAAGACCGGTGCCAGTCACCGATCCAGTCTATGTCTCAACTGTTCGGTACTTAAAAATACAATAAATTCGATCTACGCCCGAACGGTAGGGATGAAAGCCTCAACGGCGAGGCGAGCCTACCGAAGCACGTATGATAAGTTCAACATCGATGATGCTGGTGACACTGGTGCTCTCAGGATCAGCGACGCGCGATAGCAGGCTACGAATTGCGACAGCGCCAATCGCCTCCTTATTCACCCTCACGGTAGAGAGAGAGGGGGTTAAATGCTTTACTACATCGATATCATCAAAGCCAACCAGAGAAACATCGTCAGGAACGCCGAGCCCAGCCTCATGTAGAGCTTTAACAGCCCCAATGGCGATACTATCGTTGGCGCAAAAGATGGCCGTAAAGGTATGCCCGTGCTCAATCAGCCGCTTACATGCCTCGTATCCACCTTCAGTAGACAGATTACAGGACTCAAATAGCTCATAATTGATCGGCAGATCACCATCCAGCAAAGCTGTACGATACCCGGACGCACGACGCTCAAAGGTATAAATCTGGTTCACAAGATGTGTTTTGGACTTGTGTACGATCGGTCCACCAATAAAAGCGATCTCCCGATGTCCTTGCTCAATCAGGTACTCAACAGCGATTCTGGCTCCTTCGAAATTGTCACTCAGGACAGAGTCGACCGCCAGACCGCGAACATAGTTATCAACCAGAACCAGGGGAGTTTGCAGGCTTTTGAATAACTGTACCGTTTCGGGCTCGGTTGGACCTACCAGTAAGATGCCACCCAACTTCATCTCTTGCACAGTTGAGAGTAATAATTGTGGTGACTGCACCAGTTCTCCGACCGCACGATAGGTAACCTTGAGATTCGACTTACGCGCCTCGCTCTCAACACCGTTGAGAATATATGACCAGAACGGGTTACTGGTAAAGGCTGACATATCCAGGCTGGAGCAATACAGATATCCAACCTCTTTGATCATCCGATAGCTCGTACGGCCAACTTCTGAGCTCACCAAACGAGCATATCCCAGTTCAGCAGCAGCTTTGAGGACACGCTGCCGAATTTCATCTGTAACGTTACTATGATTATTAAAAACACGAGAGACTGTCCCGACCGAGACATCAGCGATGCGTGCCACATCCTTTACTGTTACTGAGCTTTCCACATCCAACATTCCTTCCCCATTTTTTATGACCGAGAACTATTTCATCAAGCGGAAAAGAGACTCTTTTCTACTATGACCGCAGACATTAACGTAACGATCAAATAAAAAACGGTTAAAACAAAACTTTGCCATTTCAATTCAATGAAACAGACACAGTTTCATTGAATTGAAAATAACATATTTAGACTTAAAAATCAAGGGTTATCGTCATCACTGCAAAACTTGTCACCTTACAGCAGTACCAAGCGTGTCAAGAGACACTGATTCCATTGTATGCCTCAAGACCCTTTTGCGCCAGTAGAAATAGACGAGATAAAGCTTTTTTCTTCTCAAGTTAGATTCTAAAGCAATTCATTCATTACTCATACTGTAGTAGACGGTGAACAGATTTCTCAACTGTGGTGCACAGAATGCATGAGTCATTCATTGAACGTACAAACAGAGTACCAGTAGAATACGATATCATACGGTAGAGTTTTTATTCAAGATACGTGCGGATATTTCTTTTCTGCCTATGTATAAAATCATCATAGCTACAAAATGTCCTTACTTTTCTGTTGACAATACGTCCTGATAACATTTAGTCTTGTATTAAGATAATTATTTACCTTGTGGGAGTTGAGAAAAACGAAAGTATCCAATTTTGGATATTTCTTTCTTCAGATCGGGGGGAATACAACATGATTACCAGACTTGATCACGTCATGATAGCAGTTCGTGACCTGGACACAGCGATTGACCATTATCAGCGTCTAGGCTTTTCCGTGACTGCCGGGGGCACCCATGAAGCATTAGGGACACACAACGCCATTATTCATCTAGGCCTTACGTACATTGAACTCATATCAACCTTTAATCCAGTACGCACCATGCGTGTCATTCCTGGTATAGAGATCGTATTAAATATCCTGGATCAGCGCGATGGTGCCATGGTAGGGTTTGCGCTCACCACAACGAATATGGAAGATGATATTAAGCAATTAGCTGGTACCGATCTGGTTGTCACGCCACCTTATATGATAAAGAGTGAGCTAGCAAGTGGCCCACCATTAAATATCCAGGTGTTCATGCCTGGAGGCTTTCCCTGGCGACGTCCGTGGCCATTTCTTTATCAGTGGGAGACACCCGACGCCCAACGTCCAATAAGGGACCATCTGCAAGCGCACAGAAATGGTGTCACAGAGATCGTACGTGTATCAGTAGGAGTCCATAAATTTTCAGATACTATCAACCTCTATCAGCGTAACCTCGGACTCAAACTCCAGCAGAGAGATACATTGGCACGTCTGGATGCCGATCGAGCAACATTCAAAATTGGCAACTCACTCATCGACCTGATCACGCCACAAAAAAAAGGACTCCTGCGAACAGAGATGGCTGCACTGGGAGATGGTGTCTTTGAAGTCTTTTTCGCGGTCAATAATCTCAAACAATCCTGCGCCTTCCTCAAGCAACGCGGCATTGAATATGTGATGGATGCAGGCGGCCCCAACACATTAATGATTGCCCCACATGAAACCTTCGGGACACGCTGCATCTTCACACAGAAGTGAGATGAAATCTTCGGAATCAGAATATCTTATATCTTCACGCAGAAGTGAGATGCATAAAGCATCAAAACTCCCCAGAAAGAACTGGCAGAACCACGATTAATAGTCTATAGTTTGCTTAACCTATACGTATAGAGAATATCTTATCTATTTTCTTTTCGCCATCATGATTAAACCAGCAAAGGTAGAGTACACATATGAGTAGAATAGTTATCCTGGCCGAAGGCGCATTTGAGTGGCATGACGCTAAAACAGCTGTCGGTGTCATCCGCTATAGCGAAGATACTGTATTGGCAGTCATAGACAGCACGAAAGCTGGACAGGATGTCTCGCAAGCGCTTGGCGGTCCGCTTGGGCAGGGGATTCCAGTGGTCACTGATATCAATGCTGCGCTCCAATTTGAGCCCGATACGCTTTTAATAGGCATCGCTCCACGCGGTGGCGCACTACCAGCCAGTTGGCGCTGGCAATTACTGACGGCCATCGAGCACAAGCTCAATATCGTCAGCGGACTCCATTCCTTTCTCGGAGACGATGAAGAATTACGGAGCGCCGCTGCCAAACAAGGAGTCACAATCTGGGATGTCCGTCGCCCACCAGAGAGAACACGCGTCGCCGATTTTACCCCCCATCGCGCCGGCAGCCATACAGTGTTGCTTGTCGGCTCAGATTGCGCGTCCGGCAAGATGTCAACCGCGCTGGATCTCAACGTGGAAGCGCAGAAACGCCATTTGAAGAGTGCCTTTCTTGCGACCGGTCAAACAGGCATTATGATCTCCAATAAGGGTCTGCCAGTCGATCGCCTCATCTGCGACTTCGCGGCTGGTCTTATGGAGGAACAAGTTCTTCAATTTACCCAGGAGCACGACTGGGTCTTTGTAGAAGGTCAGGGGGCGCTGAACCATCCAGGCTACTCCCCGGTCACGCTCAGCCTGATACATGGCTCAATGCCCGATGCGATGATCCTCTGTCATATCGCGGGACAAACAACCATCGAGGGCTATGAAAACTGCCCATTACCATCACTGAAACGCTTAATTGCCCTCAATGAAGACGCGAGCAGCTGGCCCAATCCTGAGCGTGCCAGCAAGATTGTGGGCATCGCCCTGATCACCAACCATCTCAGTGATCAGGATGCACAAGCCACGATCAAACAGATCGAGCAAGAGACCGGGCTACCAGTCACCGATCCATTCCGTTACGGCGTCGGCCCCCTCATGGATGCACTGGAGAAACATCTCAGCTAGCAAAGTTTGTCCAAAGCAGGACAAAAAGAAATATCCCCCACACTACACATAGGTAATAGTGCGAGGGATATTTCTCTGTACAGAGGTATCAGAAGCAGAGAAAAAGTCTGTCCCTAATCGTCACCCACTGTTGTATCAGCCATAGAGGACGCTGTAGCTACCGCCACATGTCCCTCAGGGCCGACGAGCGATTCAGCCAGTCCAGCCAGAGCATACTCTGGATAAGCCACGGCTCCATGCTCAGACAGATCCATCCCTTCAAGCTCACCCGCCTTGGAGATACGCAGGATGCCGACAGCTTTTAGCCCGTACATCATCAGCAAGGAGACGACCAGGGTCGCAGCCACAGTTGAGAATGATCCAAGTGCCTGCAAGCCAAGTTGGTTGACACCGCCGCCGTAGAACAGACCGCTAACAACTGTGGTTGTGTCAGCACCTGTTGGCGTCGGCAAACCGAACGTGCCCGTTGCGAATAGACCCAGCGACAACGTTCCCCAGATACCACCAAACAGATGGACAGGTACCGCGCCGATTGGATCGTCGATGCGTAAGTATTCCAGCAATTCCAGTCCGCCGATTACCACGAAGGCTGCGACGATACCGATGAAGAATGCGCCTGTCGGATCTACCCAGTAACATGGACAGGTGATAGCAACGAGTCCACCGAGGAAGCCATTCACTGTCAGTCCCAGATCCCACTTCTTAGTACGGGCATATGAGTAGAACAGGGCTGCCAGACCACCAGAACAGGCGGCGAGCGTCGTGTTAAATGAGACACGACCAATGCCAATCATATCCAGTGCCGAGAGTGTGCTACCAGGATTGAACCCATACCAGCCGAACCAGAGGATCAGACCTCCGACTGCGCCGATGATGAGATCGTGGGGAGGAGGAGGGCCACCACCGTCCCGTTTGAAGATACGTCCCAACCGAGGGCCAAGAGCCAGAGCACCAGCCAGGGAGATAGCTCCACCGATGCTATGTACGACGGTCGAACCAGCAAAGTCATGGAAACCTTGCAGCGCTAACCAGCCGTCAGGTCCCCAGGACCAGTGACCAATAATCGGATAAATAAAACCAGTCACCCCAATACTATAAACGATATCGCCCCAGAAGCCACAACGTCCAATCATGGCGCCGGATGTGATAGTGGAAGCGGTATCAGCAAAGGCGAACTGGAAAACCCAGAAAGCCAGCAGCGGAATACCAGTCGTTCCATAGGTGTCAGCGAGACCACTTAAAAAGAAACCATGAGTACCGATAATAGGTGTGCCAGATTCGAACATGAAAGCAAAGCCCCATGCCCAGAATAAAATGCCGCAGATGCAGGTATCCGCAATACCTTCTACCAGGATATTGACAGACTCACGCGAACGAGCAAAGCCCGCTTCTAGCATCACAAATCCGACTTGCATACAGAATACGAGGAAAGCAGCAACCAACGTCCAAACGGTATTGACCGCATTCATCGTCGGAGTGGGACCATCAGCATGCGTTGCGGCATGAACGGCAGTTGGAATCACCCAGATCATAACCAGGAGTACAAGTGCCAGGCCAAGCAACTTGCCACCCATGTACAGCGCCACGTTCTTCCGCAACAGAGGATCTTTGAAATTTGTGCGAAGACGCTTCCAGGTTTCACTAAGAATAGTCGTCATAAGGCGATTAGTCCTTTCAACCGAAATAGGATTAACACGTATCTCAGACATCAGGAAGGCGACAAATTCTCATCGGTGAGCAAAAGATAGGCAATCGAACAACATCGATTTTCTAACTGAGGATTAGACATATCATCATTGATGTATTTAATTTGTACGATCTCGTTCTATATAGATTATAGGAAATTACACAGCCCAACTTATAGAGCTAATATAACACAAATACGTATGGTTGTTTTGTGCATTATGTACAAAACAACCAAATATTTAATACATTTTTATCTATACGTGACAAAAACTTAAGGTTTTTTTGAGAATGGCGACCACTTCTTTGATACTTTCTTGATGCTATTTGCTTCAATTCTGTACAAAATAACTATAGTAAAAGCATCCTCCTGACAAGAAAATGGCAGCTATAGCCCGGATAAAAGAGAAATTACGCTTAATAGCATCAGTGTTTATAGGCAATATGCACGGTTTTTTTGAGGATTTGTAGCTAAAAAAAATATGGTTGAGCTCTATAACAAGAAGCAACTTGTAACGAGATAAAGAGATAATCACAAGTTGCCTCTCTATTTTCAAGGTAAAACAAAATTCACCATCAGATGGAGGCAAAATATCCCTTCAGGACATTCCCCACAGCACCAGATTGTAAGGAAAGACTAGAGGAAATTCGGCCCGCACCTATATATAATTGATAGATATTATCATCAGATAAATCATCTATAGGCATAACAGTATGTCTATAGTGATCGTAATATTAGTCACAATTGCGTTAAATGGTCTACTCAGGAGCCCTGAGCAGATGTGATCGTAATACCCATGGCTTCAATCAGCGCCATGGCCTGCGTAATATTCAGAGTTGCACCTTGCAGCTCTTTCACGCTTACATGTGCTCCATCAATTGAACAAGTACTGAGATCCATGCCGGTCAGATGCGTGCCGGATAGCTCTGCCTGGCGCAGATTACAATCAACGAAGCTCACAGAGGACAGATCCGCTTCTAAAAAGTCGGCCTCATGCAGATCGCAATGTTCGAAGCGCACCGCTTTCAGCGTCGCAAAGCGAAACTGGGCCAGATCGATCAAACAATCCTTAAACAAAACATCCTGGAGTAGCGCCTCTCCAGCCAGAAAGCCAGTCATATGACAGCCGACCAGCTCCACACGATGCCAGGTCGTTTTGTACCAGCTGGCAGTCGCCAGATCACAGCCGACCAGACGTACATCATCGAATTGCAGCTCCTCAAATTCGGAGGCAGTCAGGCGCACCTGTGTGAGAGACGTCTCCTCAAAAGCCGGACGGATCGCCATCTGACCAGTCAGATCGGTTCCCGTTAAAGCCAACGACGTATAACGCTCATGATATTTCACCGAGCCACCTGGAATATCCTTCGCCAGCATCTTTTTAGGCAAACGCGGAGGTCGAATCTTCTGCTCTATCTTTACCGATTTCTGATACATATATTCCCAATCATTTAGTCTCTGGACGCACGCTTACACCCAGACCAGCCTTCTGCGGTAAGATGAGCTTACCGTGTTCAACGGTGACGCCAACAAAAGGATCATCACGGATCAAGAGATGCCCATCCAGATCGGCATAGTCGACCAGAGGAGTCAGATGAGCCGCCGCAGTAATCGCCAACGAGCTCTCAATCATGCAGCCCAGCATAGTACGCAGGTTATACGCACGCGCTACATGAATCATCTTCCAGACATTATAGATGCCGCCATTTTTCATCAGCTTAAAATTGATCCCATCCACACACTCACTCAAGCGCGGAATATCCTCAATCGTCACACAGCTCTCATCTGCAATAATCGGCAGAGAGACATTGTCACGCACCAGTTTTAGACCAGCCAGATCATGAGCGTCCACAGGCTGTTCCACAAACTCAAGTCCATAGGGAGCCAGCGCATTGATGTGCTTAATCGCTTCTTTAGGAGTCCAAGCAGCATTGGCATCGACACGAATCACCGCCGACGAAACATCGCGAATAGCTTTCAGAATCTCGACATCGTGCTTTGTGCCAACCTTGATCTTCAAAATAGGATACTCCTGAGCCAGCAGCACCTTCTGCACCATCACGGCGGGAGTATCAATGCCAATCGTAAACGAGGTACGCGGCGTATGGGCCGGATTCAATCCCAGCAATGTATAGAGTGGCACCCCAAGCGCCTGGCCCACAATATCATAGATAGCCATGTCCACTGCCGCTTTGGCCGCTGGATGCAAACGGATCACATTGGTGAGGCGCTGCATAATGTCTTCAATCAAAAATGGATCGTCGCCGAGGTTGCCCGCAAACATGGCGATACAGGCCATCACCGTCTCAGCGCTCTCGCCATAATAGTTGCTGGGAGCAGCTTCCCCATAGCCAACAAAATCGTTATGACGCACCTGCACAACGACATTAGACGCCGTATTCTGCACACTGCGCGAAATTCTAAAGGGAGTCGTCAGCTGTAAATCTATCGGTTTCGCATCGATATGGAGCATAAGACAGATCCTTTACTTAAAGCATATTTGTATCATCGTTCCCATTTTGGAACTCCACATCATCATAACATGTACGGCAAAGTCCGCAGGGCATTCTGAAACACAATGACACAACAAAAAGTTGGCCGATCTGCGGTTAAACAACACGCCCAGGCCGATCCACGACTGTCCTACTCTGTTCCGCATTCTGAGCAACCTATGCTATAATAAAGCTAACGGCGGCAAATTTTCGCCACACTTGTATGTAGTAAGAGGGAAAGAATGCCAACACGTAATGATGCTTATGCATTGATGACAGATCATGTAAAAAATGAAAGCTTGCAAAAACATATGCTTTCCGTTGAGGCCGCGATGCGGGCGTACGCTCGTAAGTTCGGCGAGGATGAAGAGATCTGGGCCATCACAGGTTTACTCCACGATAGCGATTATGAAGAGTACCCCGACCTGCACGAACATACTCAGGTGGCGGCTCAGTGGCTCCGCGACGGCGGCTACGATGAGAGGATTATCTACGCCATTCTGGCCCATAATGATCTCAATCTGGCAACCCATCCACGCACCGATCTACTCTCCAAAGGGCTCTACGCCTGCGATGAGGTGACAGGCATGGTGACAGCTACGGCACTGGTCAGGCCCGATAAGATTCAGGGGCTCCAGGCATCCTCTGTACGCAAGAAGATGAAAACCAAAGGCTTTGCCGCTGGAGTCAATCGGGATGATCTCGTCAATGGCGCTCAAGAACTGGGTGTGGATCTCAATGATCATATTACGTTTGTGATTCAGGCTATGACAACCATCGCCGACACACTCGGCCTCGCTGGTCCCTCCGCGGAGATACAAGAAGCTGCGATCCAGGAGTAGGTAGAAGCAAGAGACGTAATGCAACAACGTAACAATCAGATTCCGGGTGCATTTCAACGCAACTACACAGCCAAAGAAATCTCGCAATACGAATATTGCCCACTTGTCTGGTGGCACGAACAATATGATCCAGCCGTTCTGGCTGATAGCGACAAACTCTTTGCCCAACTTGTTGCGTTGGAGCACGAATATGGATCGCAGGCACCCGATATTCCTGATTATCAGGTTATCGAGCAAATTCTCGTGCGTCGTGGAGCCTTCGAGGAGGATTTCCGCGAGTCCCAAAATCTCTCCGAAGAGAACGAGTATGCTGGCTCTAGCGATGAAGATGATGCCGAGACCGTTGAGCGACTTCCCAAAGTACGCCGCCTGCTACGTCTGGCCCTCTTCACACTTGGATCGGGCATCCTCCTGGTGCTATTATCCGCACTCACAGTATTCATCATTAAATAGGGGAGACTATGTGGACATTTGTTGAGGGATCAGCAAAATTAATTGAGAATGTTCTGTTTGCTGGCGGTATCGGCCTGCTGCTGTTTTCGGTTGCCTGTTTCCTGCTCCTCTTCAACGAACGCCGCATGCAGCGCGAGCGTCTGGTCGAAGAACGCCATCAAGCCCTGGGACTTCCACCAGGCGAACTCGTCTATGAGAACACCGACGGCCTCGGCGAACCAATCACCTCAGACATCTATCCACTGACTGGCAAACCATCATATGTTGTCAAGCTTCTCAATGGTCTCCTATTCCCTATCGACCTCAAGCCAGTCGAGCAAAATGCCATGACGCCCGCACCTCATCATGTCCTGCAACTGATCACCTACTGCCTCATCCTCGAAGAATACGCCGAACAGCCTCCCACACACGGCATTATACGCTACCTCGACCGCGAATTTACCGTCGAATATACGCCCGCGCTGCGCAAAAAAGTCATTCGCCTTGTTAAAGAGATGGATCTCTGCACCGCTCAACAACCTCCCGCTCTCAAAAAGCAGAAGCCGGCGAAGTGTCGCGCCTGCATCTACCAGCCGATCTGCCCCGTGGGACAGGGGAAATAAATAATGTTGCCGTTAAGTTAAGAGACCATCTCTCCCAAAGAGATCAGCTTGTCTTACCAATAATAGAGAGCAGTTGCATCACAATCAGGCGTGCCTGTTCAACGGCATCTGTGGCGGAGATGGAGCCTGAATGCAATATCTCGTTGGTAAGGGTGGCGGAATTGAGCACCTCTGATAGTCGGCGATTACTGGTATCTTGATAGGCGGAGGCGTCTTCCAGGTAGTTAATAATTGCATATAACTGCTGAATAACGTTCTCCATAGTCCGCTCATCATATTGGCTCCAGTTTGCAGCCAGCTGGGTGGAAATGTTATTCAAGCGTTGCAAGGCAGCTCTGGTCGCATCGGTATAATACTGAACGGATTGAAGTTTCCCCTGAGAGGAATCAATCACAAACATCTGCTCTTCGGCTGCCTGTTGCTGCCTTTCCGCCAGTGAACTCAGCATGGTACTGTTACTGCGCAAACGATCAACGGCGCTCAGAATCGGACGCACAAGACTCTGGCGGGCGAAGATGGCAATAATACCAACGACGAACGCCTCCAACAGTGCAATGCCAATCGTTGCCTGCAATTGCTGATTAGCTACCACTGTCACGGTACTGACCGGACTGAGCACGAAATAATACCAGTGGACAAATAAATTTTTTGTTCTCTGCCCAACCACCTGATAAGGCTCATTTTTCCCGGTGGGCTGTGTTTGTACCGCCAGCGATGAGGATTGAGCATTGAGCATACGAGCAATATCGACATTAGACTGGACATCTGGCGGATTATTTGTCCCATAGCGTCGCTCTTGAGCAATCGTGTTGGACAGTGTACCATCAAGCAATTTGACCGTCGTAAATAAATCTTGTTGACTGGCATCCCCAATACGCACGCCATTCTCATCTAACATAAAAGCGGTACTGCCTGTACCATTGCTACCATTATCGGGCTGAATAATCTCTTTCCAAATATAATTTAAGCTCAATGTCGCCCGAATGCACCCAATGATCGGTCCCGGCTTCGTCGGTTGAGCTGTGAGCGCGTTAATAGGGGAGTAGAGATCAATACTTGCCACCTTTGTTGTCGGGTTATAGTAAACAGGCGAGATCACTGTCTGACCACTCATGACACTTTGAACCTCAATGGGAATCAGGGCATTACCACGTATCGTCGGTGACGAGGGATAAGAGAGAATCACCTGCCCTTTGGTATCAAATAGCGTCCAGGTCTGATAATTTTTATCGCGAAAAATACCGGCGGCCAACGAATACGTCGCATGGGTAGCATCATTTTTGTAAGCGGGAGTTGGTTGTGGAGGCTCAACCATAAAGGTCTGGACGCTGGGAACCTGAGCCAATGTCTTGATATCAAGGACACGCTCATTAATATAGGCATCAATTAATTGCACACGCGTCTCTGCATCATTTTGTAAACGCTGCTCCGAATCAGTAATCAAGGCAGGTCGTGAATAGGCATAAGTAAAGCTGAGTATAGCAATGAAGGGAATAATAATCGCGAGAACAAATGCAAATGTCACAACGATCGAGGTTGATGACCAGCGAAACTTCTTTTTGGGGGTCGCAGTCATAAATAAGAACTCCTAAAAATATACTAGTAAATACTATAAAGAAACATGTGAATTTTCACTCTTGGTCTTACCTAGCGCCCCAACGATATCAAGCCATCTTGCTCCAGCTGCACCAGGATTTGTAGTACATCTGAAATAGGAAGAGAGAGCATGGTGGCGATTTGAGAAATAGTATTAATACCGTTGGTACGCATATAGATACTTTTGACGTTTCCTTTCCACTGGAGCACCTCAGACCTCGGGACAGCTTTTAAACGCAACGGGATAAGATGGGAAAAACGATCGAGCATTGACCCATTATTATGAGGAGGCATAGCATATTGAGGTTCGGAAACAAACGGGAATGGCCCGCTCGGGTTTTTGATGGTCGTCTCATAAGAAGATGGGTAAGTTCGCCCGGGATCTGAATATTGCGGATTTCTGATGCCGTTGGTAGGTGGTGTCCATTGATATTGTGGGTTTCCCGGCTGTAAACCGGGATCTGATAAGGGTCGATTAAGATTTGGTAAGGGTGGCGATGATGGTGATGATGGCGAATGAAAGGATGATGCATGTCCATGTGGAGGTTCATGCGTGGCACCCTCGAATGTCCACTCGACGATAGTATGCTGCAACACGTTCATCGTAGCTTTATTCATTTCCAAAACTTGCGAGTAACGATTATAAATAGTACAAGAAAGCATCGCGCCAGATTGTACGGTAATCATTACAACACAGGGATCATGATAATCCCCAAAACCATTAAAAGCAGATGAACGAAACATACCTTTTAACTGACGGATCTTAGCAAAATGCAGTAATGTTTCGAGGCTAAAATTATACATATAACGCTCCCCAATAGCGTCTTAAATAGTATCTCTTCAATGGCATCTTTATTGCGCCTATGAAGAGCACCTGCTTATCTGGCAGTCGCATTAAACTGCTATGTAGCTATACCGAATAATTGCATCCAAACAATATATTTACGTATAGCAAACAAGGATTGCTCACGTACTACGGGTTACATATTTCAGCATTGAAACCTCCCTTTATTATATAAGTGAGTAAATAAAAATTGATTATTTATCACCTCATAGCTATAATCATTATAACATCTTTACAGTACTATAGATAGATATTTTCCTTTTCTGTCTGATGGTTGGATATTCTCTTTCTCGTTCGATAGATAAAAATCTCCTTTTCCATCCAGGCGTCATTCCCACGAGAACAGAGAGCATCTACGCCCGCCATACACATTGACATTCAAGGGACATCCACATACACTAAGCAGCAACAATCACACGGCTCAAATTTGTACCTTTTTAAAGAAAAGAGAGCGTAATAGATGCAGACAGTACATGAAGTAATTGAGATGAGCGGCCACATTATCGATTCCTGGACGCTTCCACGTGCCTGGGATACCATTATGGATCGCGGAGGCAATTTTGACGTTGAAGAGATGCACGTCGGTCACACAAAAGATGATACCAGTTATGTGCGACTCAAGATCTCAGCTCCCAATGACGAAGTATTAGAGCAGATTATTTCAGAGTTGCAACAATCTGGAGCCGTCTTGCTACACGCGGATGATGCTCACACCACCAGCGTTGAGCAGGATGGTGTACTGCCTGAGAAGTTCTATTCGACGACAAATCTGCCAACGCAGGTGCGCCTGCATGGACAGTGGATCACGGTCGAGCGGATCGAGATGGATGTGGCAGTCGTGCTGGATCGCAAAAATGGACGCGCCTTCTGCCGTCCGATGCACGAGGTAAAACAAGGCGATGAGGTTGTAATTGGGCATGATGGCATTCGCGTCCAGCCTTACGAACGCGACCGTGAGCGCGACACCTTTGCCTTTATGCAAAGCGATGTCTCATCCGAAAAAGCCAAGGTACGCACCATCCACAACATCGCCAAAGAGATGAAAGAAGTCAGAGCGCGCAACGGCAAAATCCTCTTCGTGCTCGGACCAGCCGTGATTCACACAGGCGCGGGACGCTATGTGGCAGAATTGATACGCAAAGGATACATTCAGGTGATCTTTGGCGGCAACGCCGTGATCACACATGACGTTGAATCCGCTTTATTTGGCACCTCGCTGGGAGTCAATCTGGCAAGCGGAGAACAGATGGAAGGTGGACATCGTAATCACTTACGCGCGATCAATGCGGTGCGGACAGTCGGCTCGATCGATAAAGCCATTGAGGTCGGTCTGCTACGCGAAGGGATCACGTATGAAGCGCATACGCGCCACATTCCAATGATCCTTGCTGGCTCGGTGCGCGATGATGGTCCTATGCCTGGCGTGATCTCCGATATGCAAGAAGCTCAGGCTCTGATGCGCGAAGAAGTTCAAAATGGCGTAGAGATGGCTATCATGGTCGCCTCGATGTTGCATGCTATCGCCACAGGCAATCTCTTACCAGCGCATGTGCGCACCGTCGTCGTAGACATCAACCAATCGGTCGTCACCAAACTGGCCGATCGCGGCAGCTTTCAAGCCGCCGGACTGGTCACCGATGTCGAACTCTTCCTGCGCGAACTCCTCGAAGAGTTATCATAAACATTCTTCCATACGTTCGGCCTGCGCAGCGATATGCTGTGCCAATTCCCGTAACACCGTCCGTAATTCGGCTGGCTGGCGCACAATAAATGGACATCGAAGATCGACCAGGAGGGACGCCAGCCATTCTAAACTCTCAACGTTGCACTTGAGCTCAACACCATTGGCACCTTGCACCAGAGTCGCCATCGTACGAGGAAGCCTCCTTTGGGCCTCGGCCAAAGTCGTCTCCAGCAGCACATCGACCAGCCAGGTGCCAGGTGTACGCGCAATCGATTGTATGACAAAGTCCAGGCAATCAAAGACAGCAGGAGGCAGAAAAGAGTCTGTTCCGATCGTGACTTCAACAATACGATCTAAGCGAAAAGTACGCATATCCTGGCGCAGATGACAATAACCAACGACATACCAGAAGCCCGAGCGATAGACCAGTCCATAGGGATCAAATTCGCGAGCGGTCTCCTGCCCCTCATAGGCACGGTAACGCATGTTGACTCGACGATGATGTAAGGTGGCTTCGCTCAAGGAGACGACGACTTCGCTCCGGGGCGAGGTTTTGGCAGGAATAACGTCGACAATCAGGGTCTCTTGCACCGCCTGGATACCTTTAAGCAATTCCTGCGGCAAGACACGCTCGATTTTTGCCAGCGCGCCTTCCGTGGCTGGCGTGGTCAGATTCAAGCCCAGCTTGCGTCCTATCAGCAGACTGAGCGTCAAAGCCAGCGCCTCCTCATTATTGAACATCAAGGGAGGCAACTTATAGCCTGGTCGCAAAAAATATGATCCATAACGTCCCCGCGTGCCCTCGACAGGAATGCCTAAATCTTGTAGCATTACAATATAGCGTCTGACGGTGCGAGGATCAACTTCTAAGCGCTCAGCCAACTCCTGTCCGCTCATCCTCTGACGCGATTGCAATAATTCCAGTACAGTCAGCACGCGTGTAGTAGGAAAATACATAATGCCATCCCCTCACAGAGCGAATTTTTTGAAGTATCCGAAAATTTGTTCAATCAGGACACATTTTATCCTCTTTGACTGGTAAACTCAAGACAGGTAGCACCAAAGGCAGCTATTTCGTTTTGAATACGCCAGACATATGTCTGATGAGGAGAAATAATGAGCAACAAAACAGCACTTGTGATCATTGACGTTCAGATTGGTCTGATCGATGAAAACAACAGCCATCATATCCAGACCCTGGAAAACATCAATACGCTCTTGAGCAGAGCGCGTGCCGCTGGCATCCCGGTCGTCTATGTCCAGCACAACGGTCGGAAGGGAGATAGCATAGAGGCTGGGGCAGATGGATGGCCGATCCATCCCGCCATTGCACCTCAGCAGGGGGAGCCGGTCGTGAACAAGGACGCCTCCGACGCTTTCTACAATACGACGCTCAAAGAGATTCTAGATAGCTATGGGGCTACAGATCTGATTGTGGCTGGTGCTCAGACAGAATACTGTGTCGATACAAGCGTCCGACGTGCAACCACCTTTGGCTATTCGGTAGTTCTGGCTAGCGATGCCCATCTGACTGAAGATAATAGCCTCCTAAATGAAGCTCAAATTATCGAGTTCTATAACTATACGCTCAACGGCTTCTCCTCGGATAAAGCCGTGATAAGAGTGCAGCCAACAGCAAGTATTTTGAGCTAAAAAATAGTGATGCAAGGAGTTTTTATCATGACCGAATATATGAAAAAAGATGTTCTCCTGCAAAAAGTACAGGATGGTTACACAGCTTTCTCCTCATTGATAGCTACACTGGATCGTGATCAATTAACAACGCCCGGTGTAAATGGGAAGTGGTCGATAAAAGATAATATCGCCCATCTGAGTGCCTGGCAGAAACGCACAGTGGATATTTTACATACGGTACGTGACAATACTACGTATGTGAATCCTACTCCAGGTATGGATGATGATGAAATCAACGAACAATTTTATCAAGCCAATCGGGAACGCACGCTTGAAGATGTCCAATCCGAACTCCGCACAGTCAACCAACAAGTGCTTGCCAGTATACAAGAGCTTACAGAAGCTCAAATTAATCATCCTCTGCCCAGAAATGAGAAACATGCAATCTGGGAAAAAATCCTCGTCGACACCACCGAGCATTTCGAGGAACACACACAAATTATCCAGCGATGGCTTGCTAAGCAACAGTAAGAAAAGTACTGGCGGAACTGAGAAATTATGAGTATCGACATTTCGCAGGAACAGGCTCGACGCTTTCTTGCCAACTATCATCTAGCGCTCACCGACCTCCCAGGCGTCTTCGCACGCCTCGGGACGGTCCAATATGATCCGCTGAATCCTGTGGGGAGAAACCCGG
The DNA here is from genome assembly GCF_057551105.1 of Dictyobacter sp. Z7_2. NCBI lineage: Bacteria > Bacillati > Chloroflexota > Ktedonobacteria > Ktedonobacterales > Dictyobacteraceae > Dictyobacter > Dictyobacter sp. Z7_2. Next base: position 3,045,978 of record NZ_BAAJPE010000002.1, on the reverse strand, counting down.
ATCTGGTCCTACAGGCACGCATCCCCGGTTATCGCGTCGATGACTGGCAGCAGGCGGCTTATAGCGATCGTTTGATATACGACGCCTGGGATAAACAAGCCTGCTTGATTCCCTCCGAGGACTGGGGGATGCGCACATATACGCGTGAGATGTATCGTCCCTATCACGATCGTGAGATTTTACAGGCGAAACCTGAGACAGCTCCTCGCATCATGGCTGCCATCGACGAGCGCGGACCACTCTCCTCGCTGGAGTTCGAAGATCGTGTACGCGTAGGCGGTGAGCCACATTCCTGGGCCGGTCAAACGGATATCAAGCGTGTCCTGAGAGCCTTATGGGTCAGTGGCATCCTTGTCACGCATCATCGCAAAAACGGTCGCCATTACTACGATCGGCCTGAGCGCGTCATTCCCGCACAGTACTACACGCAGCAGATCAGCGATGCCGACACCTATCATCGCTGGATCATTGCACGTCGCTTTCAAGCCGTCGGATTGCTCCGTCCAAATGCCGAAGCCGCCATCTGGAGCGCCTGCGGCGATACTGCACAGCGCAAGGCAGCCATTGCTCAATTGGTGGAGGCCGGAACGCTAACACCTGTCTATGTCGGAGCAAAAAAGTCGCTCTACTACATGCCCAGCAACTTACTCTCCTCACTCGATGCACCATTGCCGCCACCGCACATCACCTTTTTTGGTCCTCTGGATAGTCTGTTATGGGATCGCAAGGCGCTCCAGCAGATCTTTGACTTTCAGTATCTGTGGGAAGTCTATAAGCCGCTCGCACAACGTCGCTGGGGCTACTACGTGCTCCCGGTCTTCTATGGAGATCGCTTTGTCGCTCGCCTCGACTCACGCCTGATCGGCACAACCTGGAATATCCTTAACTGGTGGTGGGAGGGAGATGTAGTCCCCAACGCCGAGATGTATACCGCGCTGCGTCTGGCCTTCCAAAACTTTCTTTTCTATTTACGGGCACAGGATATTTTAGCCGCCGAGCAGATTGATCCATTGGTTAGAGAGCTCGCCAATTCAGTTACAAAGTGACCTTGATCAGCATCAGTGGCTCGTAGCTAGCTTCCTTGTTTAGTTCATCGATAATTATGAGATTTTAGTCATCCATTGGCCTGATATGCTTGGCAAGAATATTGAAAGCAGTTACTATATCAAGGGCACGTAGGACCGGTGGGGGATTTTAGGGGATAAGCAAACAAAAACACATTCTATTTATGCGATGAACAAGCAAGGAAGCTATTATTTATGTCCACTAATCAAATACCATTTTCAGAAGATGGCAGCCAACCAGGATCAACTCCACCAAAAAAGAACTTCTTTGGCAACCGTAATCCTTTAACGAGCTCGATAGCCAGCGAAGATGCCTGGAATAATCCGGCTCAAACGCCGGCGCATACCATCTCCCCCATGGACAACTTCAATCCTGATAACTCCAATGACAAAACGCAAGAGATCCCGCAACCATTTGCACCAGTCAATGCTTTCCAAACGCCCCACGATCAAACCAGCTGGACTGATCAGGAATCAGGGAATCCAGGAAATGGGCAATTTGACGCTCCACGTACTCCAACGGGACAGTTGGGAGGTTATTCGACAGCGCAGCTCGGTTCTCCAACAGGACAGTTGGGAGACTATAGAAGCGATACCGGTATGCTCACACTGAATCAAAATGTGAAGGTCGTACGTATGCCGGTTCCGGGCAGGCCCGGTGAATTCAAAACAGGCATTCTGCCAATCCTCCCCCAATCACCTACAGGAGCCCTACCACCACCACAAACGCCTAATAGCCCCTTCGCCAGCAAAACAAAACTCAATCACAAGATGATCTTGCTGATTGCTCTGATCTTCCTCATAGTAGTAACTACAGGCGGTTACTATCTATTGCATACAACCGCTTCCACACCTCAGAAAACCACAAACCCTGCCAACACCTCCAATAAGGGACAAACAAACAATCCAGCTGCAACCGCAGCCGTGAATGCCACTGCAACAGCTGTCACTAACGCCTCCCTGATAGTCTCTGAATCTCTGGCTTATGCTGATCGCGACTGGGCACGAGGAGAACAAAATGACATTAATTTCGCATTTGCAAATGGAGCTTATCATATTCGACAAGATGGTAAGTACTTCGGCTATGCCCTCATACCTGGCTTTGAAGCACCCAAGGGTTACACATATAATTTGACCATGCAGAACATCCATTATGACCAGGATAACACAAGCAACCTCAGTTTCTACGGCATGGTTTTTAATTATCAAAGTTATAATAACAACAAAAATTCTACATTCTATGTTTTCAGAGTCAACAACGGCACCAATGTCACCTATGAATTTGATAAATATGATGATCGCCATGCTGACAATGACAGCCCCTGGAAGCAACTATTTCCCAGTACAGATAATGATGCTGGTATTAATGGTAAAGGCACATTTCACGAATTCAAAGGTCGCTCTCAAAAGAATGTATATAGTATCTCTGACAAAAATGGCATCTTTACCTTTAGCGTAAATGGAACAAAGGTTGGAACAGTCAAAGATACTTCCTTCTCTGGAGGGGGCCTTGGTATGGGAGTCAGCCAGACAAAATCAGAAGCGGCCTTCTCCAATCTCTCTGTACTGAGCAATTAATATTCCACCTATCAAGTATGGCACTCCCAGCCGACATTAGAGCGTTGAGAGTGTCACGAACAAAACCACTTCTATCTATCTCTTCATGATGTTTGATGCTATAATAGAGAAACATACAAGCAAGATAGAACAGCGTAAAACCCACGTAGGCAAAAAAAATTCCAGACTGTGTATTATATAGTAGAAATAGTAATATCCTTTTCGTCGTTCGCACTCGCCAGCTTATATATTGTAGAAGAATGCTATGCAACAATTTCACAAATCGTCACCATCCCGACCATCCCGACATCTCTTACAAGGCTCGGCGCAGATAGCGGACGAGCAGCGTCCAATTCGTCCCAACAGCGAGATGAATGAGGCCGCCCACGCAGCGGAACGAGCCCGCTTACGTCAGGGCATCATGCACGTGCGCATCGACCATTTCTATTGCACGCTGGAAGAGCAACTTGATCCATCGCTGCGCGGACAAAGCTTCCTGGTTGGCACAGGTACCGGCCGTCCCAATGAGCCCGGACGCGTGATCGACGTCTCTCCCGCCGCCGCTCGTCTGGGTCTGGTTCCCGGCATGCCTTTGCGACGAGCGCATCGCATCGCTCCACGGACGCGCTTCTTGCCAGCATCCTATGATAGCTATCAGCCAATCATCCAGCAGTTGAAGGAGCGCTATCGCACTTACTCGCGCATCATTGAGTCGATCCCCATCTCAGATGCCTTTATCGATCTGCGCGGATGCGAGTTACAATTCAATTCTCCCGTCACGCTGGCCGAACGGCTGTGCGCAGAGATCGCAGAATTAGGACTCGATGCGTTAATCGGCGTTGCCAACGGCAAGTCGACGGCCGAGCTGGCCGCCTTGATGAGTCGCAAAGATAATCGTCAGGGAGTACTCTACATTCCACATGGACGAGAGGCCTCATTTGTGCAGACCTTGCCGCTCTCGCTCCTGCTGAAGCTGCGTGCGGCCGGGACCGGACAGCCTGGCTCTATCCCAGAGCTCGCTGAGCGGAACGAGAGTCAAAACTCGCATGCTCCCGTAATTGAGGGCAGAAGTGAGCAGATCGATGCGGTCGCTGTGGCTGAGATGATTGCTCATCTGCGCGACTTTGGCATCAGCACATTCGCGCAGGTCGCAGCGCTCTCAGAAGAGGGGCTTATCCGCCGCCTGGGATATCTGGGAGGCTGGCTCTATCGCGTAGCTAGCGGCGATGACGATAGTCTGGTCATCCCCGATGCGCCTCCATTGAGTCAGAACGCTCGCGTACGCTTCAACCATCAAGCCGACGCCGACGAGACGTGTAGCGCTCTGAATAAGTTATCGGAGTACCTGGGTGATCGCCTCCAGGAGCAGAGACTCAAGGGACAATCCATCGCCTTGATCCTCTGGCCCAATCGTATCCATCGCGACACGCGCAAGCTGATCATGAACGATGACGGCGAAGAGATGGCGGTGACGGCGGCCGAGGAGACGATCGGCGGACAGATGCTGCTCGATCGACATACCGATGAAACCGATATTATCTCCCATCACAGCTTGATGCTCTTCGCACATTATCATCGTGCAGGCACGCGCTACCTCCAGGTACAGCTCCGCATCGGAGATATCATCACAACCGCACCAACCAGCTATTATCCGCCGCCAGCTCGCTCGCGAGGCCGCCCCACGCGCAAACTCCAACCAAGCCAATAACGTCGGACGCTTGCATCCAATACGGTTAAGATAAGAATAAAAAACCGTTCGCCTACGGCGTCAACGCTCACAGACGTAGCGGCGCGGCTCCGCCGTGCTGTCTGTGGCTCGTATGATTCGGCCTGGGAGCGTCTCTCAATGGAGCGCCATGGGCAACGTTACCGTACGAGCCACAGACAGCACGGCGGAGCCGCGCCGCTACGTCTGCTTGCTTGATCTCTTTGGGGTGATGTCTCCTTAACTTTAGCGTGTTGGACGCAAGCGGCCAACGTTACAGATCTTGGAGCTCGTTGCGGTCGCGCATCTGTTGAAGCTCCTCTAAGGCTTTGCGGCCGCGAGCTTCGAGATCGGAATTCCATTCATCTTTGTAGCGTTGGAGGGTATCAACCACTGTCTGGGCGATCGCTATGTTGCGGTACCACTTATGATTCGCGGGCACGATGTACCAGGGAGCATCATCTGTACTACACTTGCTCAGGGCGTCCTCGTAGGCATGCTGATAGGCATCCCAATAGCGTCGCTCGGCGAAATCTCCGCTCGATATCTTCCAGGATTTCTTTTTATCCTGCACACGAGCCTGTAGCCGCTCGGTCTGCTCATCCTTGCTGATGTGCAGGAAGAACTTGAGCACGATTGTGCTGTTCTGTGTCAGTAATTTTTCGAAGTGATTAATGGCTTTGTAGCGCTTGCTCCACTCATCCTCCGGGATCAGATCGTGGACGCGCACGACCAGAACATCTTCATAGTGCGAGCGATTGAAAATGCCCAGCACTCCTTTGGGAGGAGCCGCATTGTGGATACGCCAGAGGAAATCATGCGACGCCTCTTCAGCGGTCGGTACTTTGAATGAATGCACGACACATCCCTGCGGATTCAAGGTCCCAAATACATGTCTGATGGTGCCATCTTTGCCACTGGTATCCATCCCCTGCACAATAATCAGCACGCTCTGATGCTGTGCCGCGTACAACAGCTCCTGCAAATCAGAGAGCTTCTGCGTGAGTTGCGCCAATTCAGCATCGGCCTCTACGCGCTTGATGTGTGGATGGGTATAATCTGGATCATATTTACTGAGTTTTACCGTATCGCCTTCAGCGACTTTCCATAAAAGATCTGCGCTCATAACAAGATAGCCTTTCTACCATAGCTGGCAACGTATTCTTCCTCTTTTACACTCCAATAGGAAAAAAGAAGATACAAAAAATAGAGTCCGAAAACGTCTGCGGTGGTGGTATAATGGAAACCGGACAAGTAGACGTTTCCTCGCCCTGTCCAATATCGATAGAAGCAAAAACAATCTCTTAGAATCCGAACTATTGACACATAGAGGTTAAGACACGTATACTGCTTTTGCCGAGAACTCGTGTGTGTTTTTGTAGCAGTCGTAGATATTACGATCGCCGGGAAGATTGTGGAAGAGAAGTTATTCATGGAACAACCAGCCCTATTAAGCATCATACGTACAGACACAAATTATCGGTTTCGCCTTGATCTTCCCGATGGCCCTGTCGGCCAGGAGTATAGCACGGATCTAACCAACGAGAACCGCGATCGCCTCCGCCGCATGTTACAAGCAATCGGCATGACAGGTCAACTGGGCGAGACCAGACGCCAGATCACCAAGGCCGGACCGACCAGTGATGCCATTCTAACACTAGGACGTTTTCTTTTCGACTCCTTACTTCCAATTCCACTTCAGGAAACGGTACGTCGACTCGATTCTGCCCTGCTTTTCAGCACGAATACGCCAGATATCCCCTGGGAACTGATGTTTGATAATAGTTCCAAAACCAGGCGTTTCCTCTGTCAGGGACTCAGTATCGGTCGCATTCTGCTACAGGATCGTGAAGCCTCCGCACGCACATCTAACCTGGACCGTGTCACCCGCAACAAAGCCACGAAACGTGAGACGCAAGGACTGTCAGTCCTCTTTTTAGTCAATCCAACTGGCGAGCGACCAGGTGCGGAAGAAGAAGTGGCATCGCTCTGTACCAGCCTCCCCGAGTCTGTCACAAGAATTATTTTGTATCGTCAGCAAGCCAATCAACTTGAGATGCGCGTACGGATCAGCACCGATGCTCCTCATGTGCTCCATTATGCTGGTCCCATGCCAGCGTTCACCAATGATAATGAGTCGGCTCTCGCGCTGGCAGGCAATTCCCGACTGGATACAACCGCCTTTGAGCAGCTTTTACAGGGACTTCCCAAACATCCGCTCGTCTTTCTGAGCTATCACGAAGACGACCGTCCAACCCGCTCGACCAACAATTTGCTGCCTGCGGCACAGGAACGCGATGAGCAGATGGAGAAGCTCGCAGGCTCAATACTCGCAGCCGGAGCAGGCTCAGTCATCATCCAACGCTGGCCAATCCAGGCCGCTCGCGCCCGCGAATTCATGACTCTCTTCTATCAGGATATCGCCGATGGAGTGGCGTTAGGCGAGGCATTACGCCGCGCACGCTTATCGATGGCACAACATTATCTTGATGACACCTCCTGCCTCTCATTCATCCTTTACGGAGATCCCACGCAACGCCTGGTCGTCAGCTCGCTCACGAACAAGGAACGCCAGTTTGAACACATTGACCCGTTCGATGACAGTCAATTAATGTCGCCCTTGCTCTCCTCTGCCAACGCGCCGGATCGCCGCTTCATGAAGGCGGTGCTGGAGTTCGCGCTCGGCGAGGCACGTCGGATGCATAAGGATTATCTGGGAACCCCCCACCTCTTTATCGCTCTGACCAAGCTCGATGGCGGCTGTACACAGGACGCTCTACGCAATCTGGGATTTTCATCCAAGCAGGTACGCGACGTCATTCGCCTGGCCCTTGGATCAGGTAAAGCTACCAGCGATACGCCTATTTTACCAACGCGACGCTGTAAAGAAATCTTGCAGACCGCTGAGCGCAATGCAGTCAACGCTGGCTCAAGCTCTGTCGACGAGCGAGCCATCGCGCAGGCCGTCTTGAGCGAAGGTGATGGCGTGACACATGAGCTGCTCACCAAATTAGGCATCAACCCAAACCAGCTCACCGAAATGATCCTGACCAGTAACGCACACGCCTTACTGGAGCTTGTACCATCGGCCACCACCAGTCCAGAGGCGGTCCCCGATGATATTGGAGGTCCAATCAATCCTGACATCATCTCCAAGGGCAACAATTCCGCCCTCGAGAAGTTAGGACGCGATCTCACGAAACAGGCCACCAATAAACAGCTCACACCTTTGATTGGACGGGAAAAAGAGATCCGTCAATTGATGCAGACCTTGATGCTGAAAGATCGCAATAATCCAATTCTGATTGGCGACTCCGGCGTCGGCAAAACCACGATCGTGGCCGGATTGGCCCAACGTATCGTCGACGGTAAAGTTCCACCGGAGTTACGTGGCAAACGCGTCATCGAGTTATCCGCCAGCTCGCTCGTGGCAGGCACAAAGTATCGCGGAGAATTTGAAGAGCGCTTGCTCAAGGTGCTGGAAGAGGCCGAGACGAGCGGCAATGTGATCCTCTTTATCGACGAGATGCATCTGCTGATCGGTACCGGGCGCGCCGCAGATGGCAGTATCGACGCCGCAGGCATCCTGAAGCCCGCGCTGGCTGGAGGTCGCTTACGCTGCATCGGAGCCACCACTCCACAAGAGTATCGCTTGATCGAGAAAGACGCGGCCATGGAGCGGCGCTTACGTCCAATCATGATCGAAGAGCCATCGCCAGAAGATGCCCTTGTCATTCTCAAAGGCATGCGCGACCTCTATGAAGACCATCATCACGCAAAAATCACCGACGAAGCCCTGCAAGCGGCCGTCAATCTTTCCGTCCAATACCTGCCCAACCTGCGCCTGCCCGATAAAGCCTGTAGCGTCCTGGATGAGGCCTGCTCACAGGCTCGCGTCTTCTCGATTGAGGACGACTCGCAGGAACAGGATGATCTTGATGAGATTGGCGCGTCGCCAGTAATCACGGCAGGCATGATCGCAGAAGTTGTCTCAGCACGCACAGGTATTCCTGTACGCGCACCCGGACGCGAGGAGCGCGATCGCTTACTCAGTCTGGATGCACGCCTGAAATCCCGTGTCATTGGACAAAACGAGGCTATCACCCGCGTCGCACAGGCGATCCAGGTCTCGCGAGCAGGGCTCAAGCCACACAATCGACCCGCAGGCGTCTTCATGTTTTTAGGACCAACCGGTGTCGGCAAGACCGAGCTGGCACGAGCTCTGGCCGCAGAGGTCTTTGGTTCAGATGACCACTTGATTCGCGTCGATATGTCTGAGTATATGGAGAAACATTCGATTTCGCGCATGATCGGAGCGCCTCCCGGCTACGTCGGCTATGATCAAGAGGGACAATTGACTGGCAAGCTGCGACGACGTCCCCACAGCGTCGTTCTGCTCGATGAGTTGGAGAAAGCGCATCCAGAGGTCTTTGATCTATTCCTACAGGTCTTTGATGCCGGTCGCCTGACCGATGCTCAGGGTCATACCGTCGATGCGCAACATGCCATCTGGATTATGACTTCAAATGTCGGCACCGAGATGCTTGGACGCTCTATGCCCAGCGGCTTCCGCGCCAGCATCAAGGGAGTCGAGGAGGAGATGCAGCGCGACCGCTTGATGGATCGCCTACGGCAGACCTTCCGTCCCGAATTTCTCAACCGTATCGACGACGTCGTGATCTTTCATCCGCTCACGCCTGACCAGACACACGAGATTACACGCTTGCAGATCAACGATCTGGCCTCGCGCCTGCTGGAGCAGGGCTTGATCCTGCATACGGATGAGAGCGCCATCGACCTGCTCTGTAAAGAAGGCTTTAGCCAGACACAAGGAGCTCGTCCTCTACGTCGTATCATCGAGCGCCTGTTGACTGTCCCATTAAGCTTACGCATCCTGCTGGCCAACATCCCACAAAATGGCGAGGTGCATGTCAGCGCCCTCGATGGCAAGCTCCAGATCGATATCCGCGAGCCAGCCGAAAAGGTCGCCGTTCCCGTTGACGTAGAAATAGAAGCCCGTTAGCTCATGCACCTATTACCCATTTAAGAGCAACGAAACATCTAAGATATATCCAAGTGGAAAGGGAGTATCTTAGATGATTGATATTGATACGTTTGTTAAGGGACAAGCAGGCCAGCAGCGCATCCATGTATACCGTGCAGGAGCCTGCAAAGAGAACGCCAGATGCGTTATCTATTGGATGCAGCGTGCACAAAGAGGAAAAGACAATCACGCCTTAAATACCGCCATTATACTGGGAAACGCGTTACATCTACCCGTCATAAGCATCTTTGTTGTCACCGCATATCCAGCAGCCAACATACGCCACTATACCTTTATGCTAGAGGGTTTAGAGGATACAGCCAGGCAGTTACAAACGCGAGGTATACCCTTTGTGATCAGGAAGGGAAATACTGCCAGTACAATAGCCGGTCTCAGCGAGGAGTTGCAGGCGGCGGCGGTTGTCAGCGATATGTGTGAGCTCAGAGTGCCACGGCAATGGCGTGAGGATCTCAAGCAGCATTTGCAGATCCCTTTTCTTTGTGTAGACACTGATACTGTCGTACCAATGACATGTATTCCCCATCAGGAATATGCGGCCCGCACCATACGTCCAAAGATACAAAAACTGCTCCCTACCTACTTACAGCCAATGGTCGATATTGAAACCGCGTATCCACTCAAAGAGGCCCCATGCGATCAAGGAGAGATCCAGCAACCATTGCGCTATCTGGAGAGCTTGCAGATTGATACAAGTGTCACGCCATCAAGCATAGCGCATGGAGGATATACAGAAGGACAAAAGCGCGTTAAGACGCTGCTGCAAGATCGTTTACAGGGCTATGGCGAGCAGCGTAATGATCCAGTGTTGGTCGGGACAAGTGAGTTGTCGGCTTATCTGCACTTTGGACAGATATCAGCGCAGCAATTAGCCTGGGATGTTAATCAGTATCAACCGGAAAATGCCGGAAGTGGTAGTCCTCATATCGATATCAGCGGCGGAAAAGCCGCCTATCTTGAAGAGATGATTGTCCGCCGAGAGCTCGCTATCAATTTTGCCTATTATAATCCCAAATATGATTCTTTAGAGGGCTGTCCTGACTGGGGCAGAAAAACGCTTCAGAAGCATGCCAATGATCCAAGGGATTGGGTTTATACACAGCAGGAGTTGGAGGAGGCACGCACTCATGATGAGCTATGGAATGCCTGTCAGCTTGAAATGGTGCACACCGGTCGGATGCATGGCTATATGAGAATGTACTGGGGAAAGAAGATTCTGGAATGGAGCCAGACTCCTGAAGAGGCCTTCACTACTTCTGTCTACCTGAATGACAAATATGAGCTGGATGGTCGCGATGCCGGTGGCTATGTGGGCATCGGCTGGGCCATTGGAGGTCTTCATGACAGGCCCTGGAAAGAGCGATCCATCTTCGGCATGATACGCTATATGTCGGCCGATGGCATGAAGCGCAAATTTGATACGCAACACTATATCTATAAGTACGGCAGAAATCTCTTCCAAAAGTCGGCATCCCGCCAGCCATGAGTAGCTTTGCAATCCAGATATCCAGGCAAAATCCTGGATATCTGATTTTTCCTCCATCTAATTGTTCCTGGCTGTAACCTGCATGCGTATTCCCTTTTAGGGAGACCAAATTCGCTCATGAGAGATCGAGGAAACCTTTTGAAGACATCAGGCGACCCATCAGGACAAGAGCAGCAGGCGTTTCAAACATTTTACCAGGAACATCTTGGTATGATATATCGTTATGTCTATAGCAAGGTGGGTAACCGCGAAGAGTCTGAGGATCTCACGACTCAAATATTTATGAAGGCTGTCCGTGGTGTCGATATGGAACGCGGACAGCAGAGTATGCAAGCGTGGCTTTTTCGAGTTGCCAGCACGACCGTGACCGATTATTGGCGTCAATATTACCGTACAGATGTACGCTCTCTGGAAGAACTCTTAGATGCCGGTTGGGAAGGTCCAGTCGAGGAGGAAGCCCGTCCAGTAAGTCAGACGCCCACAGAAAAAGTGCAGGCCATCCTGCATCTCTTGTCCGAACAGCAACAAGAAGTATTAACATGCCGTTTCTTGTTACGTCTCTCAATTAAAGAGACGGCCTTGCGCATGAACATCACAGAAGCGAACGTCAAAGTGACGCAATTTCGCGCACTTAAACGTGCAGCCGAGCTTGAGCCGATCATCAACAAGTGACAGTAGTTTCTAATCATTGCAGTGGAGAGCAACCATGCCTGACGAAGACCAGGAGCGGTTTGAGGATTACGTAGAGCTAGCAAACTATATCGAGGCCTTACAAGCAGGGAAAGTGGCTCATCCTCCAACAAATATCACACCAGAACAGGCGCGTGTCTATCAAATGGCGGCTCTCTTTCGTGCTGGAACAGATGACAATGCGGAACCAGATCCAGAGTTTGTCGAGCGCTTGAAAGCTCAACTACTTGAAACAAGCGTACAAGCGCCAGTGACACAACCCAAACCCAACCTCATAGTTGAGAAACCATCCTCCGTACCTACCAATACTCAGTTAGAGATCAACTCCGAACCCGAGAGAGCAACGACTCCAGGGAAAAGCAACGCCAAACGGGTGCGCTTCTTCTCACGTCGGGGTCTCCTGACAGGCGGAGCCATTGCTGCCGCTTCACTGGTCGTCGGGGCAGGGGTGGGATATGAGGAACAAAAGAGTGAAAATGCCCGCGTGGCAGATAAGCCTGAGCTAAAATATCCATCACCGCCAGCCAACAGCCAACGCTTGCACATAATCGCAGGTGCGGCCACCACCTGGCACTTTGTGACGGCACTCGCAGATCTGGGAAATGAAGCTGTACGCTTTACGACGGACACAATCGTTGGCTACGTTCTGCGAGCACCTGCCAACGCCTCAGATACAAGCCAGAGCACAGATAATGTTATTGCTCTGTCAGCCGCCTGCACACATATGGGCTGCCTGGTTCAATGGAAAAATACAGAGCGTAACTTCGCTTGTCCCTGTCATGGAGCACTCTTTGGCACTCAAGGAGCACAGCTCATCACCAACTACAAATATACGCTCCCCCCCTTACCCAGTCTGAATACAAAAATTGAAAATGGCAATGTATATGTAGAAGTTCCCAGTTAAAGTCACACCGATCAGCCTGATAGAACTCCGCAAGCTCAAAAAAGTACCGGTACTAGAAACATCCGACAGGACAGATATCCGATTTCAAATGATAAAGTAAGATATCTGCCCATCGGTCATAAGTCTTGGGCGGCTATACTTGCACCTTGCGATTATCCCAGATCTGCTGCATTTGCCGGTTGAGAGACTGTGGATCAGCTGCAAGTGCAGCCTTGATCTCGTGACTTCTCTGATCAGCTAAAACCTCCTCTTGGCCGGCAATAATGCCCTCAATTGTGCGTGTCGCGATATCTTCAGGGCGACTCTTTGGACCATCTATACTAGCCGCCATATCGGTATCGATATACCCGGCATGCACTCCCACGACCAGCGTTCCTTGCGATCGCAGTTCGATGCGTATACCGTTAGTCATACTCCATTCCGCAGCCTTTGAGACCCCATAGGAACCAGATGGTGGATTGATAAACCAGCTCACAACCGACAGCATATTCACCAGCGCTCCGCCACCGTTCTTTTGAAGGATTGGGGCAAAGGCTCGAGACATCGCCAGCGTCCCCAGATAGTTCGTTTCTATATCTCCACGGGCAGCATCGATGGATAGTGCTCCGATCAAGGGAGCGCCGTCATAGACGCCAGCATTGTTGATCAAGATACTAACATCCTGACACTTCTCAACGGCGGCAGCAATATCTTGCTCATTTGTAATATCAAGTTTCACGGGTTGAAGCCGAGGATCACCGGTTTCTGTGAGCTGACGAGCACCTACATAGATTTTCTGTGCTCCCGCATCCAGCAATGACTGTACAAAGGCTTTACCAAGACCACGGTTTCCACCGGTCACAAATGCAACCGATCCTTGAATATCCATAGAAATCTTCCTTTCATCAGAGACTTGTCTTAAAAATCAGCGTGACTACAATCGAGATGATAATCAGGCTGCTATGCATGCTGCAAGCGACTATCCCACTGCTCCTGTACCTGCCGATAGAAAGCTTGTGAGTCAGCAGCAAGACCAGCTTTGACATCCCGGCTAAATTGGTCAGTCAGGATCTCCTCTTGACCAGCCGCAATACCCTCAATAGCTCTTGCAGCGATATCTTCCGGACGACTCTTCGGAGCATCGATAGCAGCAATCATATCGGTATCGATGAAGCCCGCGAAGACGCCCGAGACCAGCGTCCCTTGAGCACGAAGCTCTATACGTATGCCGTTGGTCATCGCCCAGGCAGCCGCCTTTGAGACACTGTAGGAGCCCATTCCCGGATTAACAAACCAGCTCAGACCCGATAACATATTCACCAGTGCTCCACCACCATTCTTTTTAAGAATAGGAGCAAAGGCCCGAGCCATTGCCAGCGTTCCCAAATAATTCGTCTCCATCTCCTGACGAGCATTATCAATTGATGCTGCTCCAAGCAAAGGAGTATTGAAAAAGATGCCAGCGTTATTGATCAGAATATTAACATCCTGACACGTCTCAACGGCCGCAGCGATATCTCTCTCATTAGTGATATCCAGCTTCAAAGGATGCAGGCGGGGATCACTGGTCTCTGTGAGCCGACGAGCACCTACATAGATTTTCTGTGCTCCCGCAGCGAGCAGAGCCTGTACAAAGGCCTTACCAAGTCCACGATTGCCGCCTGTAACGAGTACGATTGATCCATTGATATTCATCGCAAATTATCCTTTCATGAGAAATCTGAATTTGAGATCTCTCTATCCAACAACGCCAGAGAAATGTGGTATGTACAAAAATTTTCACATTTCCATAGTAAACACTGATGTTTGAATGATTATTCCAACATCAAAGCAAAAAAATTATTGGAAGACCAGCAAGGCTGTTTTTACAATATTCTGGAGCGTTTCACGATCAGTGTTAGCACGGGCCAACACGCGAATACTGATCAGAGTTCCCAGCAAAAAATGGGCAAACTGATGAGGATCACGCGTCCAGGCGAACTCCCCAGTGGCCTGTGCCTTGATCAGCAGAAAATAAAACACTTCCTCCAGACTATTATAGCCAGACTGAACTCTCTGGGAGACATCCACGTCATGAGAAGCCATTTCAACATTTGCATTCACCAGAAAGCATCCACGATGGGCAGGATCGCTGACCAGGATCTCAATATAGGTCTGAAAGAGTTGCTCCAAAACCTCCACCAGAGATCCTTCTTGCTGCCGAAACGCTGTCATAGTCCGCACCGACTTCTCTCGATAGCGATCAAGGGCCGCCAGATACAAGGCATGTTTATCACCAAAGGTATCGTACAGGCTGCCGCGCCCCACGCCAGTACACTGTACGAGATCTTCAATCGACGATCCCTCATATCCACGTTCCCAAAACAAATTCATCGCCTTATCCAAAGCCAGTTCTGGAATAAATGCTTTCTTGCCTGCCATAGTATGCTTATCTGCCTCCTCTACTTCCATCAGTATACATCATGCTGGAATGATTAGTCAAGGATAACTATTGCGTGTTGTGTGCAAGCGGTAGCTCGACTTCAATCGATGTTCCCTGCCCTTTGTCGGATTGTAGTGTCAGATGACCTCCAATAGCTTCTATGCGTTCAAACATGCCGCTCAATCCATAATGACCATCAGGGCTGATATATATCGGGCAGCCATCTTTATCGAGCTGTTGCAATGCTGCGGGTAATCCAATACCATCATCCTGGATACGCATCAACAATGTCCCACCCTTGCGACTGGTACAGACCTGTACCCGACTGGCATGCGCATGCTTTTCAATATTGGTAAACGCCTCCTGACTTACTTTCCATAATGTTTCTTCGACGGCTTCAGGGAGAAAGTCAATATCTGCTTGAAGAGTGTAGGTGACAGCTAATTTGGTACGCTGAGCCAGTTCTTTGGCGGAGCGGCTGAGCGCCTGATTGATATGTTCGTGCTCCAGCGTTGGAGAACGCAAATTGGCAATGGAGGCTCGTAAGGAGGTCATGGTTTCGCGTGCAATCTGCTTGGTAGCATCCAGTTCGTGATCACAGCGTTCAGGATCGCGTTCGCGCAGCCGCTGTGCCGCTTCGAGCTTGACCGAGATCAGCACAAGGGCATGACCGATAGTATCATGCATCTCGCGTGCCAGCCGGGTACGCTCCCGTAGGACGGCGAGCTCCTGTTCCTGAACCACCGATTGCGCCAGTTGGCGATGAGCAGCCTCTAGCTCGTCATTCGCCTGAGCCAGATGATTAAAAAGCCGATTGCGCTCAAATCGCTCACTGATCAGATGCTGAAAGAGCATATTAGAGCCTGTGATGCTCAAGAGCGTCAAAGCTTGACTGACAATACTCACCAGTCTATCAGCGGCTAGCGGCCAGACCAGCAGCCCCTGAAAGGCCAGTAATGTAAGAAGCATAGTGCTCACGGCAAGCAATAGGCGCACGCCCCCAAATAGACTAAAGCTGATCGCATATACCGCATATAAATCCCAGAAAAAGGCACTATTGATAAGCGTAAGAAGAAGTACAACAAGATATAAGCTACTCCATAGGACGATGGCATCACGCAAACGAGGCGGCCAAGGCTTCTTCCAGTTCACACGAAACTGAGCAAGATAGATCAGGCAGGCTAAAACAGTCAGAAAAATACAGGTTCCACCGCGCCAATCATGCATATAGGAGGGATTATCTATCAGGATGGAGTAGGTCGATACAGTCAGGTAGACAGATAGAAGGATCGCCATCATCGTGTTCATATTGCGAGCGATACGAAAAAAGCGAGCATTATCTTTCTCGATATCAAAAGGTACGGACATGGCTTCCCCCTTTTAAAGCAGTTTGCGCTCACGAGCCAGATAGACTGCCTGAGTGCGATTCTTGGTATGAAGTTTGCTCAAGATGTTCGAGACGTGATTTTTGACCGTCCCCTCAGCCAGCACAAGCTTCTCAGCAATCTTGCGATTACTTGCTCCTTCGCTAAGCAATCTGAGGATCTCAATCTCTCGAGGGCTCAGGTCCTCTTGTTGTGAAGAACGAGATACATCGCCTGGAGAACGACCCTTCCTCCCAAATTCGAGCAGCAGCTTGTTAGCAATCCTGGGTTGAATAGATGGCTCACCCGCATAGACCTGACGAATAGTCGCCACCAGTTCTTCAGCAGGTACATCTTTGAGCAGATATCCCATAGCTCCAGCCTTGATAGCATCAAAGACATAATCCTCGTAGTCGAAGGTGGTGAGGATAATCACACGAGCAGCAGCGTCGCTGGTTGTAAGCACAGCCGTAGCTTGTACACCGCTCATATGCGGCATTTGAATATCCATGAGCACAACATCAGGACCATCACCCTGCTCACGAAGTTTATGGTACTGGTTCACCGCCTCTATGCCATCGGCAGCCTCGCCAACAACTTGCAGACCCGGCTCAAGTTCAAGGATGGTATGCAATCCCTGACGCATAAGGGTCTGATCCTCACAGAGCAGAATACGAATGAAGTCGGTCATGAATATGCTTCTCCCTACACTAAAATATGCTCATATGTTCCATTATGGCTGGATAAGATAAGCTCTGTCAACGACGCTCGTTCAACAAGCCACCAGGTATCCCGCACAACATTACAGCGATGCAGGATACCCGACGATTACTTCACAACTGCTGTCTTTTGCTGGAAGCGGAAGAGCCGTAACGCCAGCAGCAGACAGATCAAGCCATAGGCCAGTAAGCCCAGAATATCGGGCAGGACATCCATAAAGCCTTTCCCCAGAATCATTGAGCCATTAAGACCTTCCATGGCCCAGGCGGTGATGCCGATTTTAGCCAGTTGCTGCAACCAGGTTGGCTCAAGGAAGAGCGGCCACCACGCCCCCCCTATCGCTGAGGTGATAAGCACAACCAGACTCACGATCGGATTAATCTGGGCACGTGTCTGGACCACTGAAACCAGCAGCATACCCAGACCGGTCGCCGCGAAACTGGTACCAATCAACAGCAGGCTCACCGCCAGCCAATCGTGAATATGCACTTTGAAGACAAAGTAGCCAATGAGAAAAATGATGGAGAGCTGCGCCATTGTTACGATAAATTGTGCCAGCATTTTGCCGCCCAGCAAAGAATATTTCTGAATGGGCGTGATCAATAAGCGTCGGAAGGTTCCGTTTTCCTTCTCTTGCAAGATTGTCGCCGCGACCGCATTAAGCCCAAAGAGAGAGAAGAAGATAGCATAACCAGGAAGCACCTGATCAAATGGACCAATATTGATCACACTCCCCGCAGTCACTGACTCAATCGCCTGATCAGCCTCAACATCAGCTTTGGCCACAGAGGCACTGATAGCAGTAGTATCAATGGTGTTTGGAGCACAGTGATTACCCGTCTGCTGACAGATGAGAGAGACCTGACCAACAGCTGCACTGCCAGCCAACTGCGCCTGTACAACATGATTCACAATCGTTTGTACCACAGTAATACGCAAGTCATTATTAGATGGCAATGTGTAAAGCTGTACCAGATGCCTGGGAGTAATGTTGTGTTGCAGATCGTTGGTCAGTGTCTGGCTGGCTCCTGGCGGGATCACAATTCCAACATTGGCCGCATTGTTGGGCGCTGATACCTGCTCAGTCACTTGCTCTGAAGTATGATACTCATCGATAGTGATAGCGTACTGCTTCGTATTCAACTTGAGCGCACTGGCGATAGTCTTACCGATAAAAGCATCGGGCGCGGTCTCCTGATTGGCTAAAGCAACCCTGATCTGGATCTGACTGCTTCCATCCCCATAGAGACTGCCAAAGGCAAAGCCGACAACCGAGATGAGGATCAAGGGCACAATCAACATGAATATCAGTCCACTTTTATCTTTCGTTAGCTGCAATAAATCTTTTTTAGTGATATACCAGAGTGTCTTCATAATCTCCTCTTTTATCGCCTTATTGTTATATATCTTTATATACTCTGCCATTTCGAGCTATCAGTCACGCAATGTTTTTCCAGTCAGTTGGATGAATAGTTCTTGCAACCCATGAGGTCGTTGCACTTCGCGTTTCTGGTCACGTAGTTCCAATAATTGTTCCAGCGTACCGGAAGCAATGATCTCTCCCTCGTCCATGATAGCAATGCGATCACACAATCGCTCGGCCTCCTCCATATAATGAGTCGTATAGAGGATAGTTATTCCCTGATCACGCAGTTGCTCAATCATGCTAAAGATGTGCTCGCGAGATTGTGGATCAACACCAACGGTTGGCTCATCCATCATCAGAAAAGTCGGCTGATGCATCAGCGCGACAGCCATGTTGACACGACGCTGCATGCCGCCAGAGAATTTTTTGACGGCTTCTTTGCGGCGTCCATAGAGTCCAACAAAGTGCAGGAGTAAGGGTGCTCGCTCCTTGCGCTCTCGCGAGGAGAGGCCATAGATCTCGCCAAAGAACTCCAGATTCTCCAGTGCGGTCAGATCCTGATAGAGTGCGATCTCCTGCGGCACAACTCCGATCATGCGCTTCACCTGACGAGGATGCCTGGTGATTGATTGTCCGGCAATAAGCGTGTCACCAAAGGTCGCTGCGAGATAGCCACACATCATATTGATTGTGGTGCTTTTCCCGGCTCCATTCGGACCAAGCAGTCCAAAGATTTCACCTTTGCCGATAGTAAATGAGAGATCTTTCACCGCCTCATATTTTCCAAAGGTTTTTACCAGATTCTGTACATCAACTTCAACGGCACGACCATCTTCAGGCGGATGGATGGAGCCGGTTTTTGTTGTCTGCGTCGTTTCCGAGGACGATTCTGACACGATTGAATAACTCCTTATATCAATAGCAGTCTTATATTCAGGATTGAGTACAGTATAGGATCACAAGCCAGGAAGGAGGAAGTATAAAAAGACACAATCGGGACATATGCCAAAAGTAACTGTTGTTTGAAGACTTGATAGGCTCTGATATAATCACTTTTATAAAGCTTGATTAAATGACGATTTAATTTACCTTTTATTCGGATGATTATAAGGATGAAGATAGCTATGGACTTAGTCCCTTCTCAGGATCAAGGCACTGTATTCAAGATTGGTGAGCAAGACTTCAATATTGAGCGCATGCTAGCCGGGCAATTAGGAGCCTCATCGATTGCGATGTATAAACGCGATGTCAACGCCTATCAAGCTTTCTGCGACGCTCATGGACATCAACCTTTGAGCTCCCAGACGCTGGCGCTCTGGCGCGATGAGATGGCTCTTGCCGGCGATAAATCTCCCAATACGATCAACAGGATGCTGAGTGCGGTAAAGCGCGTCGTCAAAGAGGCATCCATCAGAAACCTGATCGATCCCGCGCTGCGCATGCAATTTAATGATGTGCCTGGCGTCAAGCTGAAGGCAATGAAAGACAAGCTCAAAAAGAACTCCCGCACGCGCATCAGCCGAGAAGATATGCGACGACTCTGTAGCTCGCCTCCCGGGGATACCGTGATCGGCACCAGAGATCGAGCATTACTTGCCACCCTGGCCTCCTCCGGCATGCGAGCGTCCGAACTGGCAACACTGACGATCAGGCAGATAGAGAGAAGAGGTCGAGGCTATATTCTGCGCGTCCGTGGAAAAACTGATATCGAGTACAGAGATGCCAATATCTCGATCGAGGCAAAAGAGCTGATCGATATCTGGCTGGCGACACGTCCCATTACGAGTAGCTATATTTTCACCAGCTTCACCACGCGAGCCGCCATTCCAACCACAAAACCTATTTCTGAAGCTGGCGTCTGGTTAGTGGTGCAAAAATATGCGCAGCAGTGTGAGATAGAAAATATCAAGCCGCACGACTTCAGGCGCTTCGTCGGGACAGAACTGGCGAAGATCGATATCAGGAAAGCACAGAAAGCCCTGGGACATAAGTCGATTGAAGTCACGGCCAGACATTATGTCCTGGATGATTTAGATGTGGGGCAGACGGATAGCCTCTATTAATTATAAATATCTTGATTGCTATATACATGTCAACTCTTCTAGGATAGGAGCGATTGGTTAGAAGAATAAATTTATCAGAATAGAACTACAGATAAATTTGATGTAAGTTTTCATTGGATACATCAACCATAGAAGGTATGTTCAGAGCCGCCATAGAAAACAATTTAACGCTTCTAGAATATTCGATTCGCCAGAATGTCCTCCTAGCCTCTCCAATCACATTACTAGCTGTGCTAAAAAGTGGGTCAAGCTCAGTCCCAATCAGTGTCCCCTTTACAAGAGCAAGCCATATGAGTTATCATCGAAGAAATCCGAGTATTTCGTGACAGAAGGAAGACCTCATGAAACATCGTGGCCACAACCACGAAAAGGGACTCCTCACTCTTTCTGGCAAGCCATCGCTACTTTGCCGTGTACCGAGAAGGGAAGAAGGGACCTCATGACCCAATATGAACTTCATCAAGCCGTCGAAAAGGGAGATCTGCGTCACGTTCGCGAGCTTCTGAGTTCAGAACGTTCAGGCATTGATGTCAATGAGCACGATGAGAAGGGGCTACCTCCTCTGGTCTATGCAACAGAAGGCGATCTCGCACTGGCGCACCTGCTTCTTCAGCACGGAGCCAATGCACACGATGCGAATTTCACGCCCCTTTTTGAGGCTGTTGCCTTTGGTTCCTTTGCTGATGTTGAAGCGCTCATCAAGGGTGGCATCGATTTTGAGGAGCGCGACTATTGGGAAAGAACGGCGTGGCTTCTTGCTACTCAAATCGGCGACATAGCCAAGGCCAGGCTTCTTCTGGAGCATGGTGCCGATGGGAACGCACGAGGTTCTGATGGCAAGTCTTCCTTGTTTTACGCCATCGAATATGGCCATGAACCCATGCTTCAATGGCTGCTTGAAATCGGGACCCCTCTTGAGCAGACGGACGATTTTGACCGCACCCCCCTGGTGGCTGCGTGTGAGTGCCGCAATAAAGAGTGCATTGAGATCCTTTTGAAAGCTGGGGCGCACCCGCGTGAATTCACTTTCCAGGCGCAACGGATGCTCCTGGGATATCCTGAGGACCCAGATGAGAAGCTCTTCGATGTCTCTCAAGAGGACTTCTTCAAAGACCGTTCAGCTCGCTTTGGGGCGCATAATCCAGAGCAGATGAATACTCCTTTCTGGGAAGCCATGATCCGCTCAGGAATAAATGCGTATCAGGCGGGAAAGAGGTTTAACTTCAGTTCGTGGGGCCGTGGACAGCCAACCTGGTGTGCTGAACGCTTTGGGCAGTCGCTGACCTTGTTACCTGATGACCGCATTGTCCAAGTCGCAGGTGAGCATGAGGATTATTATGATCCAGATTTTTGCATCTACAACGATGTGTTTGTCCATGATCCTGACGGAACCATCCATATCTATGGCTATCCAGAGGCAGTATTTCCACCGACTGATTTTCATTCGGCGACCCTGATTGGTAGCTCGATCTACCTGATCGGGTCATTAGGATATGCAGGCAAAAGGCACTATGGAGAGACGCCGGTCTATCGGCTTGGTACCCATACCTTCCAGATAGAGCGCCTGGAAACCACTGGCAGTCCACCTGGCTGGATTCATGATCACCGGGCAATGCAATCTGGGAGCCATGAGATTCGGGTTATGGGAGGCAAGATCGCCACCCTCTCAGACGGGGTAATGAGCTATTCTGAGAACACCGCCACATTCATACTGGATATTGAGCAGCGAATGTGGTATAGGGATCAGTCGTCTCTGACGTAGCATTGAACACCAACCGTTCGAGGAGAAAAAACTCATCTTCTCTGGTGATCGAGCCAACTGGGATGCCCAATCCTAGAGACAAAGCGAGAGCGGCACCACAGCAATGTATCTCATCGATGCAAAAACAGGCGGGAGATGAGCATTGCCACTTGTCTGCCTCTGCTCTGTCAAAACACAGAAGGACGTTGCGTGGCAAAGGAGAATGGCCCCTTGAACCAGGCGCTCAGGCTCGCCGACGTAGCGGCGCGGCTCCGCCGTGCTGTCACTTCCCGCACGAATACGTCCCATGTGCATCTGAATGCAACGCAGACGAGACGATCCACGGTGGGAAGATCATGCAATGGAACCCCATGGGGAGCGTGGTCGTACGAGTCACAGACAGCACGGCGGAGCCGCGCCGCTACGTCGGTGGGCATCACACCCCATCGCCCCTGGGCACATTTGGAGACATGTTTCCTATGCAGCATCGACGCGATGACCTTTGACAGAGCAATACAATAAACAGAAGGTCAGTCACCTTCAGATAGTTGAAAGCGACTGCCCTTCTGCTGTTGGTGGGCAAGACATCAGGAGATGGTCTTCTGTGAGTTGTGATCGAAGCTGTTCGGAACAAAGCTACTACGGCTCCGCAACGGACTCTCAAGCGATACAGGACACTTGGAGCCTGGCACATACAGCTCAGTGCTGTATCCGTTTCACTAAAGCCGGAACTCTGCTCAACAAACTGGACTGGCACCCCAACGATCACCCCTCACAACTATAATCAGTATACACAGACCTGCTGTGCATATCCTTTGGCGATCCTTTGCAACCAATTACCAGCCTCGAATCGCTTCGCAAGCCGTTTTATCATTTTTGCAGCCACAAGAAAATCCATCGCTAGAGAAGAAAATCCATAGAAGTCTTAGAGAAGACAAATATGTCTTAGTGATGACGTAAAAACTCGTCGAGGCATCATCAGGCACGCTTTTTGTGGTATGATAAGCGTAGATAGATCCCACAGAGCCTGGTCATACTCGGCTCTGCATAGTAGACGATTTGAGGAGATTCTCTTCGCGATGAAAGCAGTAAAAACTCATGTTGGGCGCTGCGATACGTGCAGCGAACCAGCAGCCTATGCACAATTGTTAGCAGGCGGACGCAGCTTCCGTTTTTGTGAACAGCATGCCCCATTACTTGTCAAAAAACAAGCCGAGGCAGCCGCAAGTGCCAACAGCAACAAGTGAAGTTAGCCAGCTAAGCCATGGGTAGCAGTATATGGAAAGTAGACCCCTCACCTGGAATCCCTCTACTCTCAATCCAGATCTTTCCCCCCATGGCTTCAACCAGGCGCCGTGAAATATACAAGCCCAATCCCGAGCCGCGCACTGGACTGTTCATATCACTTTCCAGTCGATAAAAACGCTGAAAGAGCTTTCCCTGATCCTGTGGGGAGATCCCCTTGCCCTGATCACGAATACTGATCACCACTGACTTCTCACTCTCAGTGGAGGGTGCGGCAGAGAAAGTAATCGGTGTTCCTTCAAGCGAATATTTTAAGGCGTTGGTGCTGACATTCATCAATACTTGATGGAGTCGTAGTGGATCAGCCAGTACCACAAGCTGCTCTGGAACATCGAAAAAGACCTTTCTTTGACCAACGGTGACCTGTGGCTCAATCATCATGCTCACTTTATCGAGTATGTCTTTGACAACGACATGACTGATTAAGGCTGGCTTGAGAGCCGCTTCCGCTTCCAGGCGACTGGCATCCATCACATTGCGCAGCAGGATCGTCAGTTCCTCACAGCCCAGTTGAGCTTTGCGCAAAAACTCACGTCGCTGATCAGGCGGTAGAGTATCATCGTACTGGACAATCAGCTCAATGTAGCCCTGAACGGCAGTCAGGGGAGTACGCAACTCATGCGATGCCGTGATCATAAACTGATCTTTTAATTGATCCAGCTCTTTCAACTGCTCGTTAGCAGAGCTTAAACGCTGATAAAGCTGCGCATTCGTAAAGGCCACGTTCGCCTGCTCGACAAAATCTTGAGCGTTCTCCAGATCAGAGTCATCAAACGAAGGGTCGCTATTACTCCCTAACGGGACCGAACGAGCCAGCATCAGCAATCCATTGATCTGGCCTCCCGTGACCAGGGGGGCAACAATCGCAGTATAGATATGATGACGAATCAGTTTCGCTCGTAAGGCAAATTGATGCAAGCCAGGATTATGTTCCTGCACCGCTGCTTCGCTCGACGGCTGTTCAGGGATCTTCGGCTGCTTACCATAAGGACTGACTTTCAGTAAATAAGGTTGAGTCCCATAGGCTTCATAATCAGCCAGACGCAGTAGCGGCCAATCATCCAGCGGCCCCATTTGTTGTGAATCTGCGATTGAGGCCGCCAACGGCTCCAGTAGCCCCTCATCTTTACGGCTATAGAAGACAACATAATCAGCATCTAAAGCGCTTGCCCCTTCAGAACAAATCAGCTGACTAATCTCAACGGGCTCAACAACCGCTGAATTTAAACGTGTTGATATGTTGATCATAGCGCGTGCAAACATCTCGCGCCCATGAGCTTCCTGATAGAGATAGGCATGCTCCAGCAGAGCTGAGAGCTGATTGACATAGTTACGAACGATCGAGAGCGTCAATGAATCCACACGTGAGAGGGCATGGCGTGCCACGCCTAAACTTCCCAGAATCTTCCCACGATAAATAATCGGGAAGAAAGTCATCGATGGCACATGTTGCCGTTCCTGCCAACGATACACCTCAACTGGCATCTCCTCTTCCGCATAATAGGACCAGTATAATTCGCACTCTTTGCCGGCAGCCACCATACGATAGAGCATCGTATCGCCGGTCACCCTCCACTTCAATGACGACACCAGACGCGAGGCCGTACTAATCCAGATATGAGAAGTCACGTCGAGAGGCACATCGTACTCATCGACCAGCAACAACATAGCAGACGTAAAGCCAAATTGAGAAATCACAATATCCATAATGCGCTCGCGCAAAAGATCCAGGTCTGGGATATCGGCCAACCGATTAACCAACTCGCGAACCTGCTCAGCTTCCTTAAAAAGCTGATCGCGTTCACGCAGAAGTGCCTCATTTTCGCGTGTGGCAAAGAAATGGCGCATAACGATCAGCATCCCCACGACAGCGCTAATCATAAAGAGACCGGCAACCGAGGCATTATTGACATCGTGTAGACGGAGTGCATTGAACAGAGTCATCCCACCCAGAATCAAAGCCAGAGGCACATATAACGTCTGAATACGCCAACGCTTATAGATACGCTCCTGCTGATGCGCCGTGGCTTGCAGCGGCTCGGAGAGATTAAAGACATCATTTTGTACATGGTCACGTAACACGGCAGCATAATGATAAATTGGATAGAGACCAATCAAGAGGAGACCCGCAATCCATCCACAGAGCGTTATCTGTAAGCCGGTATAAGAGAAAATCCCATGAAAGATATTCATCCAGCCACACATTACATCAATCAGTAGATAGACCAGCACACCGATCAGCAGCAACCAAACCGCTTTAGAAGTCGTTTTCCCCAGGCCATACTTTACGAGTAGCAGCACAAAGAGCAGTAAGAAGATATCGCCCGAGACGTATAGCAGCGCGACGCGTAAGTGCGATAACCAGATATCTTCGACACTCTCTGGCAAATGGACAAAGGTAGGATAATTCGTCACAAAATACCAGCAGAGACCAATCAGGCAGCAGGTGGTAATCACGATGTCAACAATGGCACTGGTCCGTATATGTGCAGTCTCAGAGAGACAAAAGAGGCCAATACTTAACAAGAGAGGAAAAAAAAGCACCAGCAGGCCATATTTAAGTGGAAAGGTCTCATACTGTGTGTAGGTAAAGCCAAGGTCATAGACATACATGAAGCGCAGGCAGAAGAGCAGCAAGCTCATGCCAATAATAAAACCCGCGATATGTTGACGCATCCTGAATTCGACAGGGCCATAACGTGCCCAATACCATCCCTGCCAGGCTCCAATCGAGCTCACCAGAGAGGAAACTGCCAGCGTAGCAAAAGCCAGAGGAATATTATGATAAGAGCTAATACAAAACATCCAGCCCAGCAGGCTGAGAAAAAAAATGCCAGCAAAAAGTGTCGCTACCACTTTGTAGCGATGCACATAGCGGATAAATTTTGCATTGACATTATCTAAGGCAAGAGTTTTCAAAAGTGTACCTACACCCACATACATAAGCTGCGCGGATACACCATTCCTGTTCATGTCCTGACTACAGCACAATTCGCCTCACAGGTCTCGACCAGCAGCCCGGGGTCAAGCTTTCCGCAACCCCGCTATCCTTTTGAGACATGAGTGCGCACAAGGTCCATATACCAGAATGGCTGACGTTTTCGTAACATTGGCTTACTACGTACGAGATTGCCAGGAATAGAATCAAGAATATTGTAGGCTAATTCTCCGGTCAATGATCCGGCCATATCGCCAGGACTGTACTCCAGCATGCGTGTCGTGCGACGACCAGTCCGTTGCTCACGAGTATCGATAGTCATCATCAACAGACCCTCTTCATCCTCATCCGCCACAACCTCAGGCAACACGTAATTGCTCCCACCCGGCGAAAAGATACCGCTAAACCCATTCGCCTGCATCCCCTGATGAGACCCAAACCAGTTCGCCAGGACCAGATAAACGTTCTGCTCAGCGGCGCGTGTACGCCAGAGCAAGAAATGATAAGGATTCTCATTGTCAGTATTTCCCCACAGGTTCGCCGCTGGATTGGAGACAGTCGGACCAACGGGCGTGGGAAAATCAAGCCATGCCGGAGCACAAACCAGATCGGTTCCTTTACTTGCCAGGACACGCATCGTCTCAGGAAAAAGGACATCATAGCCTGTTGCCAGACCAATACGGCCGGCGGGAGTATCAAAGGTAGGAAAACCCAGATCACCCGGAGTAGCCCACAAGCGATCCTGCTGGCTCAGGTGGATTTTGCGATAGATACCATAGACCCCTTCCGGGTCCATCAGCAACACAGTATTGTAATATGTATCCCCGACGCGCTCAGCGACCCCCAGCACCAGGCTAATCTGCAAGGCACTCGCAAGAGAGACAAGAGCCTCAGTTTCCGGTCCAGGCACCTGGATAGCGCCACTGCGGAAATGAGCCACGAGCTCAGCAGGATCTCCACGATTGACTATCCGAGGAGGAACAGGGCCAGGGAGTAAAAGTTCAGGCAGGACCATCACATCGGGCACAGCAGGAGCATTATCGCGCATCAAGGCTTGAATCCAATGCAGTAAGCGCTCGATACGCTCGCCAGCTGTGTGCTCAGATGACTGAATAAACGAGGACAGATCCATCTGGAGTACACCAGCACAAGAAAGTTGTCCAGGAGGAAGCTCGCCCAGATCATACAGGTTATGATAGCGCAACGGTTCCCACAAGTAGCTGTTTTGCACGACTGCTCGATATTCTCCCGGCTGCCGATCTGCCAGAGGATAACCAATCACAGTATTGTGCTGTATCCAGCGCTTATCGCGGCTCTGCTGCACATCGACTTCTCCATAAACAATGCCTTCACCTTCCTCAAGGAAAGACTGAATTGATCCATCAGGATTCAGTATCCAACTCCCACCCCGAAATAAGACACCACGTTCTCGACCATAGCGATTGGCAGCCACAACAGTGAGTTTATTTTCGAGGGCACGCGTCATCCACCAGCAGCTGGGACTTGTCTCATCGGTCCAGTTCACAGGAGCCAGAAGAAGATCGGCCTCATGTAAAGCAGCGATGCGGGCAACCTCAAAATACCTGGCATCCCCACCGATAAGCGCACTGATACGTCCGATCGGAGTATCCCAGACAGGGATACCAAGGTCTCCATCACGCGCCCAGCGTTGATCGCCAAGATCCATATGTAGTTTGCGACACGTACCAATCACGCCATCCGGCCCGAGCAAAACCATGCTATTGTAATAGATACCAGTTTCCAGATCCACCTCCGGCAGGCCGAAAGCGATGAAACAATTATATCTGCTTGCTACAACTTGAAAACGCTCTGTGGTTGGGCCAGGGATCGACTCCGTATAAGGTGCGATCTCCTCGCTAGAAACCCAACAATAGCCAGTCGTCGCCATTTCGGGTAAAACGATCAGCCGCGCATCATGCGAGGCAGCATTTTCCACCAGGCGAAGAAGATCCCGAACATTCTTCTCTTTCTCACCGAGCGTTGGCGCATATTGAATGGCAGCGACCCGATAGGTGGAAATATGTGGTTTATGAGTGAAGGTAGAGCTCATCAAAGCCTATGTGCTCCTGATGCATGACTATGAGAAAACCATAGCTGAAAAAAAGGTGCTGACATACTTGAATAACTCTTGTATTATAGCACTTCTCCGCCTCGGCGCTACAGAATTCTTGTGTATTATGTAGTACTTTATGGTTACATGTATCTTTTTTTATCAAAGGTGCATGCCTCTTTACAGGTTGCAGGCACTATGTTATGATTGCAAGTAATAGATACAAAAGAGAACATGGCTTTTACGCGAGACATGTCCCTTCTCAAAAGGTTAACAGAGAGGAAGCATCAGCGGCTGAGAGTGCTCCCATCGCCAGACAGAAGCAGATACCCCTCGCTAGCCGGTACTGAGTCAGTAAAGTACACGTCTCACCTGCGTTAAAGGTGCACGAGCACGTTTTTCTTGCACGGATAGCGCGGCTAGCTTGATGCTATCCAAAAAGTCAAGAAACGTGGAAGCAGGGTGGAACCACGAGAAGTATTACAACCTTTTCGTCCCAGTGAGGGATGAGGAGGTTTTTTGTTGTCTATAAAAACATCTCTACAAAAAAATAGCGCTCATCCCTGGATGCAATGTCGATAAAAAATTCCTTGTTCACAAAGGAGACTAGAAGCATGTCAGTTGAAGTAGAACTCCAGGAATCGGTACACTATACACCGATTCAACGTATGCGCCACTCAGCGGCACACGTCATGGCCGAAGCGATCCTGGAAATCTTTCCGGACGCCAAGCTTGCCATCGGCCCCGCCATCGAAGATGGCTTCTATTACGATCTCGATCTGCCACGCTCGTTGACACCCGAGGATCTACCGGATATCGAGCAGCGTATGCGACGAATTATTGCGGGAAATTTCCCATTCATCCACGATAGCTGGCCCCGCGAGAAAGCTTTAGAGTACTTCCGCGATAAAGGGCAAACATATAAGGTTGAGATCATTGAGAATCTCTCCGACGCGGAAGTTGGCATCTATCAGCAGGATACATTTCTGGATCTGTGTCGTGGACCTCACGTCAACAACACAGGCGAGATTGGTCCGATCAAGCTGATGCGCGTCGCCGGAGCTTACTGGCGCGGTGACGAGCATCGTCCTATGTTGCAGCGCATCTATGGGACAGCCTGGTTCACACAGGAGGAGCTTGATCAGTATCTGTGGCGTCTGGAAGAGGCTCAGAAGCGCGATCACCGCAAACTCGGACGTGAACTGAAGCTCTTTACGCTCAGCGAAGATGTCAGCCCGGGAGTCCCACTCTTCTATCCACGAGGAGAGATGCTGCGCCATCTGATGGAAGGATATGTCCGCGAGACGCAGGAGCGCTATGGCTATCAGCATGTGTGGACATCAAATATCGGCAAGGTGCGCCTGTATAAAACATCGAAGCACTGGTACACGTATCGCGAGAATATGTTCCCGGTCATGAAGGGCGATCAGGAACTATCTGAGGACGATGCCTATATTCTCAAGCCCATGAACTGTCCGCATCACATTCTGCTCTTCAAGTCGCAGATGCATAGCTATCGCGAGCTACCAGTCCGCTATGCCGAGTTCGCCACGCTCTATCGCTATGAGAAAGCTGGCACGCTGACAGGTCTGGCACGCGTTCGCAGCGTGACACAGGACGATGCTCACGTCTTCTTGCGTCCCGATCAGGTGCAGCAAGAGTTCAATAACGCCGTCAATCTAACACAGGAAGTCTTCGAGACATACGGCTTGCAAGACTATTGGGTACGTCTCTCGTTGCGCGATCCGCAGAAAAAAGAAGATTACGTCGGCAGCGATGAGGTTTGGAACGAAGCCGAATCAGCTCTGCGTGGCGCGGTCGAGAGCAAGAACATCAAGTACGAAGAAGGCATCGGCGAGGCCGCTTTCTATGGCCCCAAAGTTGACTTCATGGTCCGTGACGCCCTCGGTCGCGAATGGCAGTGCGCCACGGTTCAGCTCGACTTTATCCAGCCAATGAACTTTGAGCTTGAGTATATCGGTGAAGATGGTCAGCCCCATCGTCCAGTCATGATCCATCGCGCTGTGACAGGCTCGACGGAGCGTTTCATGGCGATGTTGATCGAACATTTTGCTGGTGCTTTCCCTGTCTGGCTCTCGCCAGTGCAGGCGATGATCATTCCGATCGCGGATCGTCATCAAGAGTATGCCAACAAAGTGCTTGAGCAACTCAAAGCCGCCGGTATCCGCTCCGAAGTTGATATCCGCAGCGAGCGCATGAATCTCAAGATCCGTGACGCACAGTTGCAGAAGATCCCTTATATGCTCGTTGTGGGCGATAAAGAAGCTGCTGCCGATGCGGTCTCGGTTCGCCTGCGCACAAACGTGGACCTGAAATCGATTCCGGTCACGGAGTTGATCAAGCGCGTCTCCGATATCGCAACGACGAAAAGCATGGAATTGTAGATTCTTGTTTCCATTGTTCTGCATATAATCAAAACATACGATGAAGCACCTCCAAAGAGCCATCTAAAGGTGCTTCATCTTTTGCAGCCAAAGGTCAAGCGCAGCGAAGACCGTGTAGCGTCGCACGCTTGCGTGCGATGTCCCACTCGACGTATGAGACAGCAGCATCCCGGCACACCTCGCTGGCGGGCCTGATCGTACGTCGAGTGGGACTATGGCCATCTATAAATCTAGAGTGACTTTTCTTACACGTGAAGTAGCAGACACAAAAGCATTGGAAATGGTAACAGGCGTGAGATGATACTCCACCGACGCGATACACCCTTTTTGAAAACCTCTTTGAATCTCTAGATGGGAAATCTGGCGTCCGGAAAAATAATTTTCAGTTAAGAAGATGGCACTTTTACCTAGTGGAGTCATCATTAGCTTATCAAATTCTTCTGTACCTCTATGGATAGTAAAAGCATTTTCATCTCTAGATTCTACTAATTGTTTTATAGCAGAGAACATTTCTCCTTCCTCAACATCCTTATCCGCAAGCAACCTGGGTTGAAAGTCTTTGATATTCAAAGATTGGTGCCTGGATGTACTCTGGTCGGATGTACTCTGGTCAACACCATTCACATGATCAATTACTAGACGCAAAGCCTGACCTTTGATATCGGAAAGACTCATACGCTTCGTAAGATCATCAGAGTGGCCCCTAACATTTCCGTCACCATGGGATGGAAAATTATATCCACCAATAATCTCTTTTTTATCTAAATCGATAGAATTACTATAAAGAGGTATTTTTTCATTATCAACTTTTGTTCCCTTTAAATATACATCGACATCGTAAATATTATTTCCCTTATCAGTGATCACATGCATATAACGTGTATCAAAATGGTGATTTTTCCAGAGAATTTGCTGTGGAGTTAAACTTCTAATTTTTTTCTCGGCAATAAAAGCATCGATAACTCTGCTTGTGGGCAATTCATGCCTTTCACCTGTTTCCATAGGCTGATGGCGTCTCAGTTCCGCAGTAACGCCTCCTCTTGTCGACAGGGCATGTCTTTCACCATGACCCTGATTATATCCATCACCGCTTGAATTATTAGAAGCGCAGCGCAAGCAATCTTTAATTACATTAAAAGTGCTGCGTTTATGTGGTGAAGAATCCACTTCTTCTAGTGGCGCAGAACTACTATCCCTACGCGACCCACGAGGATACTGTGACATAAAAGAGAGGTCCCTTTCTACGAAACCACAAAAATTTTCCTTCAGAGATTATCTGAGTAAGTACTTCGTGGAATGAAAACAACATCCGTAGATGTTACGTTTATCGTTCCGTATTAGATAATAAATATAATACCTTGTAAAAAAAAGATTCATAGGAAAAGTATAGGGCATAAGTAGATCATTTTGATAGATCGTTATGCGTCGTTTAGAGATCGTTTGACAGAAAGTTTAAATCTATAAGTAAACCCCACGCCGACCATTCTGCAAGAAGATCAGCGTAGGTATTACAGCTTCATAACTCTCATTGACTATGTGAGATATTTATAGGCGGGTAAGGTCAGGAACTCGATAAAGGTGTCGCTACTGATAATTTCATCTAGAATGTGCGAGGCATCAGAGAATCTACATTGGACATGGACTGACTCACGCCTGATTCCTGACGATGGGGACTGACTCACGCCTGATTCCTGACGATGGGGCCTTGCTAACTGAGTAGAGAAGATCTCCAGGACGCTTTCTGTTAACGAATAGACGCCAATGATTGATCACTCTCATTTGCTGAGTCCGCATGAGAAAGTTCCCAACAGCGCACAAAACGATTATCCTTGATTTCGAAAAGAGCGAGCACATTTATAGTAAAGGGCTGGTCATCAGGCGTTCGGCAAGCTAAACTATGTCGTGAGACGATGGTGTTTCCTTCTTCGACAGTTTCATGAAGAGTAAAGCTGTCGACAGAATATCCTTGCTCCTTGCGTTTGAGTAAAGCTTGCGAATGTTGTACAAAAGCATCGTAGTCGAGAAAAGCTCCATCTGACCACTGCTTATATTCGGGAGCAAAACAACGCTCAACGGGAAAGGTACCACTTTCCATAAATTGCTGAAATACTATCTCAAGTAGCTGTTTCCCTTGTGAGGATGATGTTGAAGTCATACAGATTTCTCCTTTGATTTAGTCAGACAATATGGTTTCCTGGAAACTATCTGTATCCTAACACACTTTTAGCAATATAGCAATATAGTTTCCAGGAAACCTTTATAATTATGGAGAAAGCTTTTTGATATACTATGCAAGAAACTAAAGAAGTGTAAGAAAGACGCAATGGTAATGACACAAGAGCAAAGGGAAGTAAACAGACCAGAAGTTATCGCCGCCCAGGAGCAGATTTTTCCTCTTTTTATCAAACTTATGCATGAGATAGAAACAGCCGATGAAGAGCGTCATGCTCAAATGAAAGAGAGAGCGACGAAGGTGTCAGCGACTGTCTGGGAGGGGATGACGGTAACTATGTTACACGTACTGGATATAATTGGGCAATACGAACCAGTGAATGGAATTACAGTTGCCAAACAATTAGCGATCACAAAAGGCGGAGTAACAAAAATTACCAGGAAGCTTTTAGAGAAACGGCTACTACTAAGAGAGACCTATCCCACCAATAAAAAAGAGGTCTATTTTCGCCTGACACCTGAGGGAAGAGAGCTTTTTCTCGTCCATCAACAGTTACATCAAGAACTGAAAGAACAAAGCCTGCAATTTCTAGATAGGTATCAAGGCTATGAATTGCAGGTCATTGTGCGCTTTCTAGAAGATTTCATCAAGTATTCAGATAATTCTATATCCACGGCGAGCATCCCCCATGAAGATTAATTATCTTTTTATTACCTTACATCACATGATTCCTAAGAAATGCCTGTATAGATAATAAAAAGATAATGACTATACCCTCTAATCAAGATATTTGTAGGCCGGTAAGGTCAAGAACTCGATAAAGGTATCACTACCGATAATCTCATCCAGAATTTGAGCTGCATCAGAGAATCGACGTTTAGCATAGGCAGACTCGCCAACTTGAGCTTTAATGCGTTCAAGTTCTTCACTCATAAACTGATGAAAAAGATCAAGAGTGACCTTACGACCATCGTCGAGAATTCCCTGTGGATGACGAATCCATTGCCAGATCTGGGCACGCGAGATCTCGACGGTGGCGGCGTCTTCCATCAGATTGTTGATAGGCACGCAGCCGTTGCCGCGCAACCAGGATTCGAGATACTGCAAACTGACGCTGATATTATTGCGCAGGCCAGCCTCGGTAATCGTCCCCTCGGGCATCTGCAACAAATCGGCTTCACTGACCTCAACATCTGGCCGCTGACGCTCGATCTGGTTGGAAGTTTTCATGGCGGCGTTGAACTCTTCGAGCGCGATAGGTACCAGGCCCGGATGCGCAACCCAGGTGCCATCATGCCCATCGGTGGCCTCGCGATGCTTATCGGCACGGACGCGTCCAAGCGCCTCTTCGTTGGCCACAGGATCGTTCTTGATCGGTATCTGCGCCGCCATACCACCAATAGCCGGTGCATGACGTCGATGGCAGGTCTTGATCGTGAGCAGCGAGTAGGAGCGCATAAAGTGGGTGGTCATGGTCACCTGAGCACGATCCGGCAGCATAAAAGTGGGATTCGCGTGCAACTTTTTGATCACACTAAAAATGTAGTCCCAACGTCCGCAGTTCAAGCCTGCAGAATGTTCACGCAACTCATAGAGAATCTCATCCATCTCAAAGGTCGCCAGGATCGTCTCGATCAGCACAGTTGCTTTGATCGTTCCCTGCGGAATATCCAGCTCTTTTTGCGCCAGGACAAAGACGTCGTTCCACAGACGCGCTTCGAGATGACTCTCTAGCTTGGGCAGATAAAAATAAGGGCCAGAGCCATTCGCTAACAACTGTCGTACATTGTGGAAGAAATAGAGTCCGAAATCAAAGAGGCTACCGGAGATCGGCTGACCATCGATCAGGACATGCTTTTCGTCCAGATGCCACCCACGCGGGCGCACAAACAGTACCGCGATCTGAGGCTTGAGCTGATACTGCTTCCCCTCTGGACTGCTAAACGAGATCGTACGTCGATTGGCATCGCGCACATTGATTTGCCCCTGGATCGTGGTCTCCCAGGTAGGAGCATGAGCATCTTCGAAATCGGCCATGAAGACTTTGGCTCCCGAGTTCAAGGCGTTAATGACCATCTTGCGCTCTACCGGACCGGTGATCTCGACGCGACGATCAGAGAGGTCAGCAGGCAGTGGAGCGATCGTCCATGTATCCTCACGGATGCTGGCAGTCTCCGGCAAAAAATGTGGCAACTGTCCAGCATCGAGTTCGTGCTGCCGCTCTTCGCGTCTGTGCAATAATTCTCTACGGCGACCCTCAAAAGCACGAGAGAGTACAGCGAGAAAGCTCAGTGCCTCCGGCGTCAAAATCTCAGCAAACTCTGGAGTCACTGGCGCATGGATCTCCACGCCCTCTACCGAATGATGTTGGTCTGTCATCTCAGCTGTCCTTTCAAAACAAAGAAGACTCATAAGCATATGTTCAAGTTCATTGTCTCACATCAAACAAAACATCGCCCTGGCATCATCAAGATACCAGGGCGATGCTCCAAAACTGACGCTTGGCTTAAGCGCCATGACATTTTTTGAACTTCTTGCCACTACCGCAAGGACATGGATCATTACGTCCCACCTTTGTCATGGGGGTGGCAACACCAACGCTGCTGCCGCTCTGATGCGTTGCGCTGCGAGCTCCGCCAGACTGGTTAGACTGCACTCTTCCATTCGAGGATTGAGATTTTGAGCCATTCTTACGATTCTGGCCAGCTTTCGGCTGCTGAACTTCAGGCTCATCACTTTTTGCCTGACCACTGGCTTCCGCCAGGGCATCAACATTGGTGCGTACATTGGTAGGCATCTTATGCTGCGGTTCTGGACGCTGTAAGGTGATGGTGACATCGCTACGCAGCAGTTTGAGCAAGGAGTCCACAGTATAATGCTGAATCGCCAGCTTGAGGTCATCAAACATGCGGAAGGCTTCGTTTTTAAATTCCACCAGCGGATCACGCTGGGCAACCGAACGGAAGCCGATACCCGCACGCATGACATCGAGAGCATCGATATGATCCATCCACAGACGATCGACGACTTGCAGCAGATATGTGCGCTCAAACTCGCGAATAGGATCAAAGGTATCCGCTCCCTGAGCAATAGCCTGCTTACGCATACTGGCCGCACGCTCTTCATAATGGTTCAAGACAAGATCCGTCAGTTCTTGCTTCATCTGGTCGCGACGCACAGCGTGAATATTTTCCGGCAACACATCATCCGGAATATCCACATAGACTTCCAGCGTCTTGAACAGAGTATCGAGCTGCTCTTCCTCGGTCAGCACAGGACCCGGGATTGCAGCATTCACCAGACGTCCTACCTCGTTGCGAATCATGGTGATGATGCGGTCATGCATATCGCCGTGTTCAAGGACGCTACGACGATCAGCGTAGATAACTTCACGCTGCTTCGCAATCACATCGTCATATTCCACGACATTTTTACGCATATCAAAATTGTAGCCTTCAACACGCGTCTGAGCACTCTCGATGAAGCGAGAGACAAATTTGCTTTCCAGAGGAGTCTCGTCATCCATGCCGACGCGCTCCATGATACCTGCCACGCGATCAGCGGCGAAACGACGCATCAGTTCATCGTCGAGAGCGAGGAAGAAGCGGGAGCTCCCAGGATCTCCTTGACGACCGGAACGACCGCGTAGCTGATTGTCGATACGCCGTGACTCGTGACGCTCGGTGCCAATGATATGTAAGCCGCCAACTTCGACAACGTGATCATGATCTTCATCACATTCTTTAATTTTCGCCTGCAAGAGCTCTTCCTTCTCAGGCTCTGTCATGCCAGCGATGTATTGTTGAATCGCCTCTTCTCGGTCCAGGCGATCTTCATCGGTCTTGTAGGGCATCTCGCGGATATAATCGACCTGCTCGGCGTGTTTGCGCAGGATGCTCTCAAAGTAACCTGTAGGATTGCCTCCTAACACGATGTCAGTACCACGACCAGCCATGTTGGTCGCAATCGTCACCGAGCCGCTACGGCCCGCCTGCGCCACAACCTGCGCCTCGCGTTCGTGATATTTCGCGTTCAAGACGTTGTGTGGGACACCTTGTCGCTCCAACAGTTGCGCCAGCATCTCAGAGGTCTCGACAGAGGTCGTGCCGACAAGTACCGGCTGACCAATTTCGTAGCGTTCCTTGATCTCTTCGACGACCGCATTATATTTTGCTTCCTGGGTTCGATAGATCAGATCAGGCATATCCTGCCGCTGTGTCGGCTTATTGGTCGGAATAACAACCACATCGAGCTCATAGATCTTGATAAACTCTTCGGCCTCGGTCAAAGCGGTACCGGTCATACCAGCCAGCTTATCATAGAGGCGAAAGAAATTCTGGAAGGTGATGGTAGCCAGCGTGTGATTCTCGCGCTGCACTTTGACGCCTTCTTTGGCTTCAATCGCCTGATGGAGACCTTCGCTGTAGCGCCGTCCCGGCATCTGGCGGCCAGTGAATTCATCCACAATTACCACTTCGCCATCTTTGACAATGTAGTCTTTATCACGCTTGAAGATAACTTGCGCTTTGATGGCATTTTCCATATAGCGCGTGAGGTCGATATTCTCTTCCTCGTAGATATTGGTCACGCCCGCCAGTTTCTCAATCTTATCGATACCGGACTCAGTCAGCATGACGGCGCGCGTCTTCTCCTCAACGGTATAGTCGTTTTCGCCATCCAGGCGCTTGGCCCAGCGTGCAAACTGCGCATACGTATCTGTGGATTCCTGTCCCTGTCCCGAGATAATCAGCGGTGTACGCGCCTCGTCAATCAAGACATTATCAACCTCGTCGACGATAGCAAAGTACAGTTCTCGCTGGACCATTTGATCCAGGGAGGTCACCATATTGTCGCGGAGATAATCAAATCCGAACTCATTATTCGTGCCATAGGTGATATCCGCCAGATACGCCGCGTGACGCTCTGCCGATTGAGGGTCCACACCATTCACGACCACGCCCACGCTTAATCCCAGAAAATTATAAATCTGGCCCATCCATTCCGCATCACGACGGACCAGATAGTCATTCACAGTGACCAGATGCACACCCTTGCCAGTCAAAGCGTTCAAATAGATAGGCAAGGTCTCCACTAATGTCTTACCTTCACCGGTACGCATCTCAGCGATCTTACCCTGGTGCAGCACGATGCCACCGATCAGCTGAACTGTGTAATGACGCATCTTAATGCGCCGCCAACTCGCTTCACGTACCACCGCAAACGCTTCTGGAAGCAGGTCATCCAGCGTCTTCCCTTGCTTATGATAGCGCTTCACGATAGCCGGGAGCAGTTTATCGATCTGATTGGCTTTCAGAGCGACAATCTCAGGCTGGAGGCGACGATAAAATTCGGTAAAGAGGCGCGACAGCTGTTGCAGCACATCAGCGTCATCACTCATCGAGCTCGTTACAGACTCAAACTGAGACCAGAGCTCATCAAAGATCTCGGAAGCTTCATCTTCATCAACATCTTTCAGCACAGGTTCTACATCTGTAAGGAGAGCAATGATCGCAGTTTTGGGGTCGGTTGCCTTATCGGGACGCTGCTTCCGCTGTTCAACCAGCTTGAGTGCCTCGGCGGAGCGCAGTGGGTTGAGAATACCCGACAGT
Organism: Dictyobacter sp. Z7_2; assembly: GCF_057551105.1. Taxonomy (NCBI): domain Bacteria; kingdom Bacillati; phylum Chloroflexota; class Ktedonobacteria; order Ktedonobacterales; family Dictyobacteraceae; genus Dictyobacter; species Dictyobacter sp. Z7_2. Next base: position 3,007,354 of record NZ_BAAJPE010000002.1, on the reverse strand, counting down.
TTTTCGTAGGCTTTCTCAAAGAATTCAGAGAGTGTGTTCTGCAAATGATCTTTCAGCGAGCCTTCTGGATCGTTGCGATCAATTTTCTGACGCGGTTCGTTGGCCGCCTGATGTAGTTGCTCTTCGCTGCATTGAGCAGCCAATGGCTCTACTTTTTCCAGGACCTCCTGAAACAGTTTGACGAGTTCATTTTCCAGTACCATGCCGCCTTTTTGATAAAGCACAAGCTGTGAACGAAACTCGACCGTCTTGGCAGCCAGTTCCTCATCGCTCAACTTTTCAAACTTAGGGCCAAACTCTTCAATTGTGTCAATAAGAGGCTGGATAGCTTTTAATTCTTTTTTATTGGGGTCGCCCAGGATTTTTCCTAGCAATTGCATACGCGCGTGTTCTCCTACAGACCAGCATCGATACTGTTATAAGTCTCTTTGATTGGATACTCTATCCAATATGTGATCAAATAGATGTGTCTACCCTATTATACCATTCACTTATACTACGTGAGCGGGCCTTTTCTGTTGCATATTCTTTGAGCGGACCAAAAAGGGATAGATCCTGTTATAAGGCGGCCTCGTCGGGTTCTGCGTACCGTCCGGAGGCAGAACAAATCATTCAAACATCCATGCTCACTTATATGCACAAAAAGTACAATGCTAGTAGGAAATGTCCGCATAAAAGTGGAAGAGATGTGAATGAAAAACCAGCATACACACAAGATAGCACTACAACGTGCTGATCATATCACGGAGAGGAAACAATCGGCACGCACTCCCGAGTACCCGGCAAGCAACGCGAAACTCGCAGCGCCAACCACCTCCCGCCTGCGTGCAGAGCCAGCAAGCTCATCTGAGCTTGATATTGTCCTGGAACGCTTACAACATTGCCTACTTGGTCGGATTGAGGCAGGCGATAGAGAAATCCTTGATATGAGCCTGAGGCATATCTTTGAAAACGCCGATATCCTCTACAGCGTCCTGCTGCCAGAAATGACACAATCCACCCTGCATATTATCGCCTCAAATACACCCTCAGCCGCTGCCTATGAGACGACTCCCCACTATTGGATCAAGAGTGTGCTCCAGGATATTGAAGCAGTCTTAGAGCGTCTGGAGGCACTGAGCCAGTTGCTGATCACAACGACATTAACCGCCCTTGAGGCACTCGATAGAAGTTGCAGCATCTATGGAACGGCCCAGATCAAAAAACGTCTGCAACGAGAGGGCGAGGACGAAGAGTGCACCGAGATCTTTGCCGCCATTGAAGTGGCACAGATTCCCGCAACAACCTATTATCAGTGGATGCAGGCATTGAGATCCCTGACAGCCCGGATCAATAACTGGCAAGAACAGCATCAAACCTATCCAGTTTTTACCACGCTGCTCAGCACTCAGAACAGCATTCATCCCGCACAGGAACATATCGATAGCGCCATGAACGAAGCCCGCAAGAGTATTGCTACCCTCTTTGGCACCATCCTGCCAGAATTCCACACAGTGGCACGCGGAGATGATGAGGCAGTGGCAGCCATATTACTCAACCTGATGCAATATACAGACTTACTTTTATCCTATCTAGATACCTTGCTGGAAGCGGTTCGTGTACTAATACAACAGGATAATCAAGATGGGCAATTGCAGTGATCTTAACCAGAGGAGCGGTGTCTTAACACAATCATAACCACAATCACGCCATTTTCCAGCCAGGCGCAAAGTATGATTACTAGCAATATATAACCATATATTATGTAAGGAGCTGCTCTATGCGCGAGAAGGCATTATCACTTCCTGCATTGACATGCATACATGCTCATATGCAGAGCGAAGACCCACAATCCGTCGTGACTTCAATGAACCGTCTTAGCGCCAATGGAGCGGAGCAGATGGCCTTGATCATCCTTACACTCCGCTTCAACGCCGCATCCCACGCACAGGCAGCAACTCAGATCGAGCAGAGCATCGCCTACTATCAAGAGCATCTCCGACGCTTCATTAGAAAAACCGACCAGATCATACTCATCGAGGAGAGTACCATCTATATTTTACTCCCCAAAGCACATTTGGCAGGAGCAGAGCTCGTCCAAAACCGGCTCTGGGAGGCCATGCTCTGGCGTATCCATAATGCTGGCGAGCAGAACATGCTCCAGCCCTCGTTCATGAGTATTGGACGGAGCGCTTATCCCACACCCAGCACAGATATTGCAGGCTGCATCCGCTCCGCGGAAGAGATACAGCTCCGCTTCGAGGTCCAGCCAGAACCACCAGTTCAGAACAAAGACAACGAAGCGTATACACTCGCACGCCAGTTAGGCATCCCCTACCTCTCACTCCTTCCACGCAGATTATCTCCACACATCCTCCAGACAGTACGGCCAGAACTGGCCCAGGAGCTACGCTGTTATCCTGTCGGGCGAGCACGCGATACTCTGACCGTTGCCATGTCTGATCCACGCGACGAGCAAGCATTGACGCGTTTAGAACAGGAGACCGGTCTACACATCTTCCCCGTCGTCGTCGCCCCACAAGAATTACAGACAGCCCTGGAACAATTTGTCTGAAGAAACGGCCAGCGCATTGCGATCTTTGCTATACTATCCACAGAAACTGCGTATCTCGCAGCGAATGTATCTCCCAGGCAGACAGAATTGCATGCGAAAGGCATTACTATGAGAATCCTTATCACTGGTGGAGCAGGCTTCATTGGATCACATATTGCGGACCAGTATATCGCTCTCGGTCACGAAGTCGCGATCGCGGATAATTTATGGGGTGAAGGCGGTGGCAAAACGACAAATATCCCCGCTGCTGCCCGCCTTTATCAGGTGGATATCACCGACGAAGATTCCTTGAGACGCGCTTTTGACGAATTTAAGCCCGAAGTGGTCAACCACCATGCCGCGCAGCACAGCGTCGCCGTATCAACGGCCAATCCCAAGCTTGACGCACAGGTTAACGTGATTGGCCTCATCAACGTCCTGACTCAGACCAAGCGGATCGAAGCAAAGAAAATTATCTTTGCGTCATCGGGAGCCACCTATGGCACACCGGTACGCCTTCCCATCGACGAAGACACCTCCCAACGACCAGAGTCCCCCTACGGCATCAGCAAGCTGGTCGGCGAATACTACTTACGCTACTGGAGCAACACCCTCGGACTGAAATTTACCGCCATGCGCTATGGAAACGTCTACGGACCACGTCAAGATCCTAACGGAGAGGCGGGTGTCGTAGCGATCTTTGCGCGACGTTTCCTGGCGCATGAAGGGGTACGTATCGACTGGGATGGCGAACAGAGTAAGGATTATGTCTATGTCGGTGACGTGGCACAGGCCAACGTCCAGGCGCTCAATCGAGGCGACAACGAAAGCTTCTGTATCGGCACTGGCCGTGCGGTATCCGTCAATGAAATTTATCGCACCATGGTCAATTTGACAGCCTTTGAAGCACCCATCACACGAGCAGCGAAGCGTCCAGGAGATATCTACAAAACATTCTTCAACTCTGATAAGGCAGAACGCATCCTCTCCTGGAAGCCAGCCGTCACGTTTGAAGAAGGTGCCAAAGCCACTCTGGACTACTTTCGTCCATAATTTCGCCCACAGTATCAACGCGGCGCGGCTCCGCCGTGCTGTCACTGGACGCACGTAAAACGTTCCACCTGTATCTGAAAGCAACGCACACGAGACGCTACGCAGTGTAAAGATCATGCAATGGAACCTCATGAGGAGCGTGATCGGACGAGTCACAGACAGCACGGCGGAGCCGCGCCGCTACTACTCTGCCAAGACACATAAGGACGTTGCGTGGCAAAGGAGGATGGCCCCTTGAACCAGGCGCTCAGGCTCGCCGACGTAGCGGCGCGGCTCCGCCGTGCTGTCACTCGACGCACGAAAACGTCCCATGCGCATCTGAAAGCAACGCAGACGAGACGATCCACGGTGGGAAGATCACGCAATGGAACCCCATGGGGAGCGTGGTCGGACGAGTCACAGACAGCACGGCGGAGCCGCGCCGCTACGTCGGTGAGCCTCTCACCCCATCGCCTTCTGGAGCTGTTTTGGACACACATCACCGATACCGCATCGGCGTGATGACTTTTGACAGAGTACTACGTCGGTGAGCGTTTCAACCCCATCGCCTTTCGGACCTGTTTTGGAAACATGCCTCCCATGCGATAGAGACATGATGACCTTTGACAGTGTAGTAGCGGCGCGGCTTGCTTGATCTTTTCGGGGAAAACGCTTCGTTCTCTGAACAGGATTGGATGTTTAGCTGCTATAATAGAAAACATGATGATTCCGCACGGAAATCCATCTTGATAACACGGCGACCTCCTCATTTCTACGAGTATCCTTATATGCTCATGCCAATAGTCTTAGAGGTCCACCTATGGCGGCACCAGCAATCAGTGCTGGCAGCTCCGCCAACAGTTAGCAGGTAGCTAACTTTTCCCTGCAAGGAAAGAGATTGATGACGTTCTTACACTTACTTTTTCTATTCTTCATATCTATGGTTGCGAGTGCCAGCAATGCGATAGCCGGAGGAGGAAGTTTTTTCACTGTTCCAGCACTTATCTTCACGGGAGTTGCTCCCACTATCGCCAATGCCACCAGCACGGTCGCGCTCTGGCCAGGATCGATTGCGAGCGCGGTAGCCTATCGACGCGAAATCGCATTTGTGAACAAAACTGTCCTCATTTTTTTGATCATGATCAGCCTGATCGGAAGCGTCTTTGGAGCCATCTTGCTGCTCAAGACATCGCAAGCAACCTTTGTCTTTTTGCTGCCCTACCTGATCTTATTCGCCACCTGTCTGTTTGCATTGAGCGATCTCCTCGCCACACGCTCACGCCGCAAAGCGATTGATAAAGCGCCGCTGACACGCCAAAAACTGCTTTTTATCACATTGGCGCAATTAGTCATAGCGATCTACTGTGGCTACTTCGGAGGCGGCGGCAGCATCATGATGGTAGCATTGCTGGCATTGATTGGCCTGGATAATATCCACGTCGTCAACGGGCTCAAATCGCTGCTCAGCGCCTGTATCAGTAGCGTAGCCGTCATCATCTTCGCCTTGAACGGTATCATCGACTGGCAGGTCTCATTTATCATGATCGTCGGAGCCATCATCGGCGGTTATGCGGGCGCGTACTACGCTCGCAAGATCGATCAAAAATGGATACGGCTCTGTATCATTATCATCGGCATCGCACTGACAATCTACTTCTTCGTGCATAAATGAGCGTTTTTACATATGAGGTGAGCCTATGTCTCCGCATTGAAGGCTCATCTCGATGGGACAAGCCTTCAATCCTGGATCTTTTATCCCTGGGTGATTGGTTGGCGCATAGCATCAATCAATACCTGAGCAACTTCGGGGCGTGAGAACTCACGAGGGGGAATCTGGCCCGCTTGCAGCATCTGGCGCACTTTGGTGCCGCTGAGGATGATATGATTTTCGCTGCCATGAGGGCAGGTCTTCAGAGATGCCATACCTTCACAGACTTTGCAGAAAAAGGTGTGATCGAAGAACATCGGTGTGATACCCAGGCTGGCGGCATCGAATTCAGCAAAGATATGCTGAGCATCGTATGTGCCATAATAGTTACCGACGCCAGCGTGATCACGTCCGACGATGAAATGGGAGCAACCATAGTTCTTGCGCAGCAACGCGTGGAAGATGGCTTCGCGTGGGCCGGCATAGTGCATGGCCGCAGGCAAGACACCTAAAGCAACGCGATCCTGGGGATAGTAATCCTTGAGGAGCACTTCGTAGCAGCGCATGCGCACATCGGCAGGGATATCATCGCCCTTGGTGTCGCCGACCAGAGGATGCAGATAAAGGCCATCGACGGTCTCCATCGCGCATTTCTGAATGTATTCGTGCGCTCGATGCACTGGATTGCGGGTCTGGAAAGCGACAATACGTTTCCAGCCACGCTCGGCAAATAAGGCTCGCGATTGGGTAGGCGTGTAGCGATATTCAGCGAAGGCCTGATGCTGTAGGGCTACCACACGGACAGGCCCTCCCAGCAGTACATCTCCCTGCTCGTAGACGACTTTGACGCCAGGATGGGCAGCATCTTCCGTGCGATAAACTAATCTGGCTTCGAGGGATTTATCATAGCTATACTTTTCCTGCACGGTCAGGATAGCCTGTACCTCATTCTCAGCATTAACCAGCGCAACTTCAGAGCCCTCCGATACTTGCTCCGCCTGCTCGCCAGAGATGGCCAGAGTAATCGGGATGGACCAGGGGAGTCCATTGCTTAAGTGCATGGTATTGACGACGCTAAGATAATCCGCTCGTGTCATGAAACCGTTGAGAGGACTGTATGCACCAACCGCTAACATTTCGAGATCGGCCAGCTGGCGCGAGCCAATCGTGATACGTGTGAAAGCTTGAGCACGTTCGACGAGGGCAGCACGCTCACTTTCGGCTACAAGAGTAATGACAAGCTCTCCACCATGAGGGGCAATTAATCCATTCGACATACTGTAAATATTCCCTTTTCATCCTCGCCGTAACAAGTGTTACAGCGATTTCAAACCGTCACGGACGACGATAGATGTCCGGACACAGGCAAAGTATCCGCAAATGATGCCTTCCCATGCTATGCCGTAACACTTGCGGGCTCCAGATAGCCCAGCTCTTCCAGTTTGGAGAGAATACGTGTCACACTCTCTTCAATAGTCTCTTTATCTGTCTCAATCACCAGCTCAGGATTCTCCGGGGCCTCATAGGGGTCATCGACGCCGGTAAAATTCTTCATTTTTCCTTCGTCTACAAGCTTGTATAAGCCTTTAACGTCGCGCTGACGACATACCTCAAGCGGACAGCTGACATATACTTCCACAAAGTTACCAATCTCCTGACGCGCCCAGGCGCGGGCATCACGATAGGGTGCGATGGCAGCTGAGATACAGACAACTCCATTGCGGGTCAGCAGGCTACACACAAAAGCGATACGTTTGATGTTTGTGTCGCGATCCTCTTTGCTAAAACCCAGACCTTTACTTAAATGTGTGCGTACCACATCACCATCAAGAATTTCCACATTGCGTCCGCGAGCCAGCAAGCGCTGCTCGATAATCTCAGACAGAGTACTTTTTCCAGAACCAGATAATCCAGTAAACCAGATCGTGAAACCGGCGTTCGCCATAAAATTATTTCTCCTGTACCGCTTATACCAGCTGTCTTATCCATCAAAAAGAGCCTTGATTTCTGTATATTGTAACATCGGTTGCATTTAAATACTATATTTTGTCCAGAGTCGTCTATTTGTCATGCAAAATAGCAACTCTAGTCGCAAGCCTTATAGGTATTCTGCCTATATTTTCAAGGAATTAAAGCTGTCAAAAGATATTTAGCATCGTATATACATATACATAAATTATCGTTATCATGCAGCCTGGTTATCATAGTTACAGGCACTCATGGTCAGAACAGCTCTCGACTCCAGATCAGTATATGTATGAAAAAGAGATGCAGATGTACACAAAAAATCGATTTTCTTTTCTGAAGTTAGCACCTTCCCATTCGGCATACTCTACTACAGTGAGGTAAAAAATTAAGCTAGCAATTTGATGCTCACTGAGGGTATAGTATTAGACAGTTATAATTTTTTTATGGTAGAGGAGTTTCAGTAGTGGCTAGTACTAAAAAGGTACGGGTAGCAATTATTGGCGTAGGGAACTGCGCCAGTTCGCTCGTCCAGGGGGTTCATTATTATCGCGATGCCAAACCCGAGGACTTTGTGCCGGGCTTGATGCATGTCAATCTCGGCGGCTATCATATTCATGATATTGAGTTCACGGCCGCTTTCGATATAGATAAGAACAAGGTCGGCAAGGATTTAAGCGAAGCGATCTATACGAAACCCAATAACACGTATCGCTTTGCCGATGTCCCCTATCAGAATGCAAAAGTCTATCGCGGCATGACACACGATGGCCTGGGGAAATATCTGTCAAAAATTATCACCAAAGCGCCCGGGCAGACGGATGAGATCGTCAAAATTCTCAAAGAGACCAGAACAGATGTCGTGATCAATTATTTACCGGTCGGCTCAGAGACCGCCACCAAGTGGTATGTGGAGCAGATCCTGAAAGCTGGTGTCGGTCTGGTGAACTGCGTTCCAGTCTTTATCGCCCGCGAGAACTACTGGCAGGAGCGCTTCAAAGAGGCAGGACTGCCGATGATTGGCGATGACATCAAGAGCCAGGTGGGAGCAACTATCGTTCATCGCATGCTCACGCGGCTCTTTCGCGAGCGTGGCGTAAAGCTAGAGCGCACCATGCAGCTCAACGTCGGAGGCAATACCGACTTCTATAATATGTTGGACCGCGATCGCCTGGAATCGAAGAAGATCAGCAAAACCAACGCCGTCACCAGTCAGCTTGATTACGAGATTGGAGCGGACAACGTCCATATTGGTCCCTCCGACTATGTGCCATGGCTAGAGGACCGTAAGTGGGCTTATATTCGTCTGGAGGGCCGTACCTTTGGGGATGTGCCATTGAATGCGGAATTAAAACTCGAAGTATGGGACTCTCCGAATTCGGCCGGCGTGGTGATCGATGCGGTACGACTGGTCAAACTCGGTCTAGATCGCGGTATCAGTGGGACACTTGAAGGTCCAAGTGCGTATCTGATGAAATCGCCACCGGTACAGTATCATGACGACGTGGCACGAGAGGCGACCGAAGCCTTTATTCAGCAGAAAGCCGCGACAGAGCCAACAGCTGAGAGCACGGATACAGCTCAAGAACAGGTCGACGGAGAGCAATCCTCAAACGCCATAGATTAATTTAAGCATAACAAAATTTCGTACCCACACTGCGGTGGGTACGAATAGAAACATCTTCGCAGCAACTGATAGATCAGAATCAGCACAACGAGTCCAGGCCATCCAGACGGCATCCGCAGCATAGCATCATCGATCAATTCAGATCATTCCACTTTCCCTGTGAGAGACTGGCCCTGACCCAGAAAGAGAATTACATCCTGAAGTGCATGGTATGAGTTCAGCAAAAGCTAGCGAGGCTGCGGCTGTACTGGCGGTATGGGTGGCGTCGGCGTATTTGAATTTGAAGTCGGGTTTGAGCTGGCCTCAGGAGCCGTCTCGTTCGTACGTAAGAGCTCTTCGCGTACAATGGTAACGTCAGGAGGAGCGCTAATTCCTATTTTTACGCGCTCGCCTTCGACGGCCAACACCGAGACATTAATAACCCCAGCCAACACAATACTTTCACCAACTTTTCGTCGCAAAACAAGCATGTAAAGCTCCCTTCATAAGAAGCATAGCCTAAGCGTCCCTGCGCCGCGACTAACATTAGCAAGGGCGCTCTTTCAGCGTGACCGCATCAGAAGATCAAGTAGCGACTTTGGGTCGACATGCCACTTTGACAAGACGCAAAGGGATAACACAGTGGGTAGAGCGAATCTGGCTAACGAATACGATCACTCCGGGTGCGTCGTTAAAAATGAGTTTCATTTACTAGTATACACCTCACTAGAGTAATACTATCAATACCATATGAGCCAATTTGAATCTGTGCTCGTAATTCCTCAACCCTGACAGAGCATTTTTTTGGCATAAATTGTTTCATAATACCTGGCTATCTGATTACAGCCAGATACATCAGGCGCATCACCTGATCTGCCCAGAACAATGACTGCGCTGTCCTGCCGGTGCGTCGATTGGTACTACGGCTCTGCTAACGTACCGATCAGGTAGAGATGTGAACCCACACGCTCAACTTTCATAGAAAAGAAATCCCCTTTATGAACATACGTCGCATTGTAGTCAGATGTTCCATCGTTTCCACCAATCTCTTCCACATTGACCATCATACAGCATAGTATCGGCCCACTCAATACGTTCAAGAGAGCTTCGTTAAGGGAGATCTGGAGAGGCTTCAGGAAATTTTTCGGCGACCGCGTGTTCCATTTCCAGAGAGGGCATTCAATTTTCTTGTCTCCTGTGCGGGATAGTTTTGAGAGAGCACAGCAGCTTTCTGCTGATGATTCTCTTTACTACTATTGGCTCTCTTCTTATTGGCAGGACCCGCCTCAAGCACTTCTGCTGGCCCTTTCTCGCCGTAACGGTACGTATGGAGGGCACTGCGCAGGCGCATGATGGCCTGAATATGCAGTTGACAGACCCGCGATTCCGACACACTTAAGACTTTGCTGATCTCCTTCATGGTTAGTTCTTCTTGATAATACAGGGTGAGCAACAACTTCTCACGCTCAGGTAAGTGATCGATGGCCACTCCTAATGTATCAGTTAACTCCTGGTGCTCTGTCTGTTCAACAGGGCCGGGAGAGCTTTGATCCTCTAGCAACTCTGAGAGAGAAGTTACCTCATCATCCTGGAGAAGAGATCCAAGAGGAGCATCCAAAGAGAGCACAGTGGCATTCATTTCCAGAAGCATCTGACGATAGCGTTCTGTCGACACTCCAATCTCCTCCGCAACCTCATGCTCTTTTGCCGGTCGTCCCAGGCGCTGCTCAAGTACGGCTAATGCACTCTCAACCTGACGCACACGCGAGATCGCTGAGCGGGGTAGCCAGTTCAACGAACGGAGCTGGTCAATCACCGCGCCGCGAATGCGCACAGAAGCGAACGCTTCGAAACGAACTCCACGGGTCGGATCGTAGCGATCAATTGCACTAATCAGGCCAATCATACCATAGCTGACAAGGTCTTCGGCATCCAATAATCCCGTTGGAGGTATTCCCAGGCGCCCTACCACGAAGCGGACGAGAGGAGAATAAAGTGTGATGATTTCATTGCGAAGTTCGAACGTTCGCTGCGCGACATACTTTGCCCAAAGCATTTCTACTTCTACTGGCACATCTGTACCCATACGACACCCCTTTTTGCATAGACAGCCTTTGCCACACATTCCCCTCCCACTGTTGACTAGAGTGTAGCGCGCAAGCAAGCTTTCTTAATATTGATAGAGGTCCCCTGATCATGAAACAAGAGTCCTGAAGTCGTAGAGGTATATTTTGACCATTGCTGAACCGATACACTAAGATAGAAGAAAAAATAACAGGGAGCCGATTCAGAGCAGTATGAGCAAGCCCTACCTGAATGTGGACTCACGAAAGAGGAGACACGCTGTGGGAGATATACCATCATCTGAAGGATTTTTCGACTCGTCCAGATATGTGGCTCATAAGATAGAGGCGAAGCATTATGCTTCAGGAACAGCAACCGAACAACTTATGTTAGATTATCTGCTGGATAATGGCTTTCAATGGGATGAGGCAGTGACTCTGATGCATTTGCGTGAGCATCTCTATGAGAATGTTGAGATGCGCCAGCGCGTGACTGAGGATTATCGAATGCACTTTGTGAAATGGCTCTATGAGCACGGCCTGGTCAGCGACTCCTAAAGCCGGGAGCACGTCGGACGCCAGCGTCCGACGTGACTTACCCCATGATGATATACACGTAGGATTCTGCTTGCGGGTCCATGCAAGATAACCACGCCGCTCCACAATTGCTGACAGCTATGTCGACAGCTCCTGAGCCCGCATTGTAAGCAGCCAACGCCTTTGCGTAATCTCCTCCAAAGGAATTGCTGAGACTGCCCATAAAGCGTGCGCCGCCATCGAGGGCTGCAACGGGATCACTTGGATCAAACCCCATTGAGGCCGCCGTGGCTGGCATAAATTGAGCAATACCAATCGCTCCTACCCACGAGACAGCGTTGGGATCAAAATGACTTTCCTGCTGAATCTGCCTCTGATACAGGTCAGGGCTGATGCCATATTTCGCAGCGTCAGCACGCGCCATGGCGATATATTGATCCGTAGTATAGCCGTAGTCGATACCACCACCACCTGATGAGAATGTACCATTCGTGTCCGAGACACTGCCGTTTCTGGAGAGCACATGCACGCTATTTTGAGAAACATCTCTAGGTTGAATAATGCCGAGCAAAAGTGATCCGTTCGTCTGCTCCAGCGGCGTCAGGGACAACATGATGAAGAGAAAGGTGCCGATCGTGGCCACTATGACCAGTAAATGTCGAAAATGCGAGCGCAGATGTCCACCATTCGGACTCAACTCATCGGTCGCAACGACGCGCTTCCTGGCACCAGGAATGACCAACGACCGACTCGGATTCTGCGCCGTTAACCCGCTCCCAGGCACAAAGGAAACGGGATTATTACTCATTGGGAAAGATATTGATACATACCGATCATTTGACCATCCCTGCGTCTGCGTCTGACGCATTGGAACGTTGGCATTGTTCACAGGAACGGGTAAATAACGTTGGTTGTTTTGTACTTCACCTGGGACCAGTGGAGAGGTTGGAAAGGTCGGCGGCAAAGGCGTGTGGGGCGCTTTTTGCAGCCATGGCAGACCTTGCGTCGATGGCCTCCCCAGGCTCGTGCTCTGCGTAGCAGCATTCACTGGAGCCGTCTCCGGTTCCACTGGTAACGTACGCGTTATATTAGGAGTAGGCGTCACAAACAAAGGGCGACCACTTCGATTTACCGGTGCGTCTTTTTTGATTGATCGCAAAGGTTGAAATTGAGACATCTCTCTACTCTAACCACCTTCGATTTATTTAGTGCGCGTCACAATTAAAACCATGGCACTTGTTACACACTCAACACTAGCTTAGTAAATTCCTCTGCTCAGGTCAAATATTAGTCTTGTATACAGGACCATATAGCCACTCAGGATGGATACTCTGGAACAGGAAAATACACAAAAACATGACCTGGCTTCCATTGTCCGCTGACAAGCAATAGAAGACAGGTCTCTAAATGGTGAATTTTTATGGAAAATTTGATCAGGAACTTAACTTGACAATCGTTGCTCCATCGCCGCCTTCTTGAGGGGACGCTAGAGCAAACGATTTGACGAGCGGATGATGCATGAGAGCTTCACGTACAGCCGATCGCAGTGCTCCTGTGCCCTTGCCATGAATGATACGCACTGAGGACATATTGCTCAGCACAGCATCATCCAGATAGGTATCCAGTTCCGCCAGCGCATCTTCGACGCGCCAACCGCGAATATCAAGTTGCAAGCCAATGGTGGGACGCTCCTCCAGATCCTGTCGTACGACACTCTGTCGGGTGCCCACGCTCTGTCGCTCTTCACTGGCTGCTTTGCGTTTACTGATACGCTCGATGTTGTCGACATTGACGCGCACACGTAACGCTCCCATCTGTACCTCGGCATCATTATGATCGGCTGAAAGGCCCACCAATTCCGCATTCTGACCAAAACTCAGCACCCGCACAGTATCACCAATCTGGAGTGGCCCCTCCAACTTCTCAGAAGGCTCTACATGGCGTTGACGGCGTGGCTCTGGCACAGGGGCTACTTTTTCTTCAAGGGCACGTGTACGCTGTCGAGTCTCATTGAGACGCTCACGAGAGATATGTCCACGATCAACCTCGGTACGTACTTTCGCCAACTCGACTAAAACAGCATCAAGCTCACGACGCGCCTGAGCACGAGCCTCATTTAAAATCCTGATCCGCTCCTCTTCCAGAGCATGCCGCTCCTCTTCCAGTTTCTTGCGCTGATATTCAGCCTCAACGCGCTCCATATTCAACTGGAAACGCTCGTCTTCAGCTCCCTTGCGCTCACCCTGGAGGTCTTCAAGCAAGCTCTCCATACGTACGCCAGCGCTACCCAGAAAGCGTCTGGCACCACGTACAATGCGCTGATCCAGACCCAGGCGCTGAGCAATCGCCAGAGCATTACTACGGCCAGGCAATCCAATACTCAACTTGTAGGTGGGAGAAAGAGTCTCAAGATCAAACTCGACCGAGGCATTTGTCACGTCCTTTTGCTCATGCGCAAAAGCTTTCAGCTCGGTATAGTGAGTGGTAGCTACGGTCGTCACATGGCGATCCAGCAAGAACGTCAGGATAGCTCGCGCCAGCGCTGAGCCTTCGCTTGGATCTGTCCCTGCCCCCAATTCATCGAAGAGAACTAATACGTTCACAGGTCGTGCCTGACGACGTACTAACTCTTCAGCCATCTTGCCACGGATCTCTGGCCGGTTGCGTTTACGCATCTCCTCGATAGAACGCAGAATCTCGATGATTCGGCTGAGATGGGATGAGAAGGTGCTGAGATTCTGCTCGATACTCTGCTCATCGCCGATATCGGCAAAGACATCCTGAAAAATCGTCACCTCAGAATCGTCGTCGGCAGGAATGTGCAGGCCAGCCTGAGCCATCAGGGACAGCAAGCCAACGGTTTTCAAGGCGACGGTCTTACCACCGGTGTTTGGGCCGGTGATCACAACCATAGAAAAATCGCGTCCGATATAAAAATTCGTCGGCACCACTTTTCCGGTCAGCAAAGGATGACGAGCGTTGCGCAAGTTAATCATGCCTTGATCGTTGAGTTTGGGAGCCGAGCTACGCGTCATGCGCCCGTAACGAGCCTTCGCCATGTGCAGGTCAAAGTTGGCCAATAGCTCAACGGCGACATCCAGAGCCTCGGCCTCTTTCCCCAGATCAGAGGAAATGACCCGCAGAATGCGCTCAACTTCCTGACGCTCCTCGACCTGCAATTCGCGCAGACGATTATTGAGCTCAACAATTACTATCGGCTCGACGAAGACCGTGGCACCACTCGAGGATTGATCATGAACGATACCACGGACCTGTCCCCGGTAATCTGCCTTTACAGGCACAACATAGCGATCGTTACGCGTCGTGATAATTGATTCTTGCAGAGCAGGACCAAACTCACGCACCAGCGTACGCAAGCGATCCTGAAGACGCTGGTTCGCGCTATGGACATCAAAACGGAGCTTACGCAGCGTAGGACTGGCAGTATCGAGCACCTCGCCATCCTCACTCACCGTCTCCTCAATGCGACGCACAATCTGCGGGCGCTGAGGGATATCCGCTCCAAGCGCATGCAACAGGGGGAAAACATCACTATCCAGCTTGACCAGAGCTCGCGCCACGAGGAGCGTACTGCGCGTTGTGACCAGTACCTCAACCAGATCGCCAGCCATCAGAACCCCATCGCGGGCCGCACGAGCCAGCAGGGAGCGGATATCATGAGCTCCTCCGACACTAATATCAGAGTTTAAATCGATCAAACGAGTCGCTTCGGATGTGAAAGCCAGGCGGCGGCGGGCCTCGTCGATATCAGATGTGGGTTCGAGTGCCAATACCAGATCCTTGCTGGCTGAAAATGCTGCCTCGTGCGCCACTTTCGCGAGTATCTTAGGATACTCTAGCGTGTGTATACTTTTCTCGTGCATAGTCTCGTCTTGAATCCTTTACATCTGCCTGCGTCAACACGCAGCGCATCTGTTTCTACAACAAATCATCTGAGACAGAAAGCGAAAAGGGTTATGCCCGTGATCTCGCAGGATGGAAAAGATGAGCTGTCTCAGAGACACATACAAATGGCCTCTATAACATCTGGAACAGTCGTGGAACGTTTTGCATATTCGAACGTAAAGACAGTAGTGCAAAAAGTATTTTGGACGCTGTTCATCGTTAAACTAACACATATATTTTTACTCACGTGGCGCAGCACAGCATGTAGTAACGGCAGCATGGCTGCAAAGCAAGTCTTATTCATTGAAGGAAGAGAACGCCATGGCGAAAGCAATCGATAGCATACGGCTTAGCAGCCCATCTACGACGCATGAACCATCTATCCAGGCCCTGGGAACACTCCGTCTCATCGTTGGCCTGGGTATCATACTCAGTGCGCTCGTCTCGTTAGCAGGTGTAAGTTGGGATATTCAATGGCATACCTTGGTTGGACGTGATCGTACACTCATCCCTCCCCATATTATGATGCTTACAGGCATAGTACTCAGTGGTCTCCTGTCATTGGCAGCGGTCTGTGTAGAAACAGCCTGGGTTCGGCGCAAACCACAACTTACACAGTATAGCACACAATTTGCTGGAATGTTCTATGGATCTCTCGGAGCGTATATCGCTGGCTTTGCGGCCTTAGACGCCGGGATTGCGTTTCCACTCGACAGCTACTGGCATTCGCTTTATGGCATCGATGTCTCGCTCTGGGCACCATTTCACGTCATGATTGGCAGCAGCCTGGGTATTATGGCGTTGGGAGCAGCTTCTATGCTCTATTCGGCTCACAATCTGATGCAGATTGTGCAGCGACAGCTGGCGGGAAAACTAAGTACTTTCGCCACTCTGACCGCCTTGAGCTTGACCCTCAGCTTTTTTACGATGTTCCTATCCGCAGCCCTCAGTACTGGCAATTTAATCCCGCTGGGCATCACACAACTAACATCTTATCCTCTGCTGGCAGGATTTTTGACTGCCTTCATCTTCGCCACCGCACGTATAGCTACAGGTAGACGTTGGAGCGCCACAACGGTGATTATCTGCTACGTTGTGTTTGCCCTGATCTTTACGGCCTTTGTGCCACCAGCCACCAATCAACTGGTAAGCCAGGAGCAACTACAATATCGACGCTCACTGGACGCCTACGCCTATCTTTCAATTGTCGCAGTCAGCGTGTGGGCGCTGCTACCGGTATTGATTGCTCCTCTCTACGATCTTGTAGCCCGAAAGCTACAACAGAGTCGTTGGTCTGCGCAGAAACGTATCTGGACCTACGCAATCCTGACCTCATTAGCAGGCATCCCGCTCTTCATCTTGAATCCGACAGCACTCCCAAAACTCACCAGTAAAATCGGTATCGTAGGAGTATGCCTGAGCCTCTTGATCGGCCTGCTGGCAAGCTACGGCGGCACAATTTTAGGAGAACGTACCGGTAAACTACTACGACAAGGCGATTGACATAAGATGAAAATGATTTTACAACGCCTATTGCTGATCGTTGGCGTCCTGGCGCTCGTGGTGCTGATCGCTGAGCTGGCAATCTCAATTGCCGCCACGACCCACGGATCGACGCCAGCTCGCACGATCAAAACGCAGGCAGGTCCATATCCCCTCACCGTCAACTTTTATACCTATCCGGCCAATGCAGGATATGCTCTCCCGTTTGCCATAGTGCCAGATACAACGGATGCAGAAAAAGTCAGCTTTGTTGTCAATACGATCCCCGCTAAAGGTGTCAATGCAACGCCGGTCAGAGCCAACCTTGTCCCAGACGCTCAGACGCATGGCATACAGGGAACAGCAGAGATTACAGTCAAAGGTAATTGGTCACTCAACATTGTAGCCCACGGTCCACTGGGTCAGGGAACGGTCAATATACCGATCGTAGCGACTGCACCTCCAGCTATTCCATTCTGGCTTGGCTGGTTGATCGGATTTATTCCGCTTATTCTGATCATCGTTTTCCTGCTCACCGCTAAAAAAGGTAAGCAAAAGACAGTAGAAGATCCCCTGGGCGAGCCCGCTGTCATGGCCTGACCAAACCAGACTGATTGAAACAATCAGATCGACAGAAAAAAGCAAGGAAGGTTGCAGCGAATAACCTTCCTTCTCTATCCCACCCCGATTGGAACCTATCTCCTCATTCTTCCGTATATCCTAGTGTATTACAACAAAACGTGTGCGGTGTCATGAGTAGAATAAATAGAAGGGGGGCAATGTTCTGGACTGTTTCTTTTCCAATCCGTTGGTAGGATACTGCACTGGTGGAAAGTTACAGGTGAACGTTATACAAGCAAAAAAGGATAGGAGTGCCAGATCATGATTTTGCACGTAGGAGAACGTGTCTTCTGGGGTGCCCCCGAGGTCATCTACCTGGAAGGAAGCATCGTCTCACTCGATACAGCAGCACAAACCGCGACAGTCCATATAGAGCGTACCACGCCATACTCAGCACACTTGATAGATAGTAACATTCCATTCGCCGCCGACGGCGTCACCCCACTTCAGGGAGACAGCCCTCCGGGAACAACCGATCAATACAATGCCGAGCGCCTTCCACCGCCTCAATTGAGCGATGAGGAAAAGGTGCGACGTACAGCGGCGACAGCGGTCCATCAGTTATATGGCTACAAATTGCCGGCAGAACAAGAAGAGTATATGATCGAGCAGATCAGCAATCAATTAGAGCAAGATCCTGCTCGCAAAGCCCAAATCATCACGACTATGGACGAGATTCTTAAACGAGAATGGTAGAGATGTGTCCGTATCGATTTTATCGGGACGGCAAAAACTGTATAGTAGACAAAATCGATGCGGACAACAAAAATTATGTATACTCTACTCTGGACAATAATAGGTATGAGCAGAGAATACTGTATGACATTTTTATGGCCCATTTATCCAAAGCGCTATCATCACTATAGACAAGGCTCATTATTCGGCATATACTCAAAAACAGAATCTGATATGGAGCGAAATTGAGAAATGAATTGTAAGCATTGTGATGCTCCACTGGATCAGGAAGCGCAATTCTGTCCACACTGTGGCACGCTGGTGAGCACACAGCCAGAAGAGTTAGATGCGAATGAGGAAGAGCCAGCAACGGCACAAGCCGAAACATCCACGCAAGAGAAATTATTTCTTTCCGATCAGCCGGCCACAGAGACTGATTTAAATATACTGCATATGTATAATAGCGTCCCCGCTCCGCAACCTGTGGAGTCGCCTACACAGCCGGAGCAGCAGGACGAACTCCTGATAAAGACCCAACCTGTTCCACTTAAAACCATCATACATCCAGAACTCATGGAGCCGATAGAGCCTGGTGAACACGAAGTAAAAGATCCGCCGAAAAAACTGTCACTACTGCAAGCCCCCGGATCGTTACTATACTACAAATTAAATACAACGACGAAAGGGTCACAAATGCTTCCAACGGTTATTAACGCAGGGTCATCTAGAAACACCACCGGACGTCGCAAGCGCAGCAAGGGTGGCTGTGCCCTGGGTTGTCTGACAGCGCTGCTGCTCTTAGTGCTTATCCTGGGTGCGGGCTGGGTTTTTCTGCTGCGTCCCTACCTCCACAACATGGCCGAAGCCCAACTCGATCAAGCGCTCACCTCAGGCGTCAACCAGATACCGCCCGACATTTCAACGCTCATTCCATCGGGGACGGTACTCCCGATTAATCAGGATTCCATTAACAACCTGATTGTCCTGAATTTAGCTCCAGCAGACCCGGTGCAAAAGCCAGTCACAACCATCACGACGAAGCGCGTCCAGCTCAGCTTCGAGCTTTATGGATATCCCAGTTCCATCAGCCTGCTTCCCAAACTCAACGGCAGAGGACAGCTGGTCGCGGACAATGTGAGCGTCGACGGCGTACTTGGTTTCATCATGTCCTCGGATGAAATGACCACGCTACTCAATAAACATTTCGCCGACGCGCAAAATAAATTAGGAAAGACCATCCGCAAAGTTGAACTCAAAGATCAGCAGATCCAGCTCACATTAGGTTAAGCGTTTGCGCCTTCTCACGCCAATGGCGACACCGGGTAGAATGAGCACGAATACGGAGCTTAAGGGATTCATCTGCCCGGTAGTCAGAGCGGTACTTGCTCCTGTTGAGGTGGCTGGCTTCACGTGCTCAATCGGACAGACGCTACTGGAGGTTAACGATTTAGGTGGTGTTGTGATACCAGCATAGGTAGAAGAGACTCCCGGCAACAGGCCTGAGTTATTCTGACCAAAGGGCCAATAGACCAGCGTTGCTCGTCCGATAATATTTTCTTGAGGTAGGCAACCCCAGCCTCGCGAATCAAAACTGCCAGCGCGATTATCTCCCAAGACAAAATACGTTCCCTGTGGAACACGCATGTTTGTAATTGCTGCAAATTGGTTTCCCTGGCGATTCGGATCTACATAGGCTTCACTGAGCGTCTTCCCATTGACAATAACCTGGGTATTGTGGACTGTGATAATATCTCCCGGTAGACCAACCACACGCTTGATATAGTCCTGAGAAGGTGTGGGAGGAGCCACAAAGACAATCACATCGCCACGCGCTGGAGTATTGAACATATAAGACCACTTGTCTACAATGACTAACTCCTGATCATGCAAGCTTGGTTCCATACTCATACCATCGATATTGAAATTCTGAACCGCCAGGCGGATAATCAAAAACATCAATACAGTCAAGACAAGCGTCTCGATGATCTCGCGCACGAGACGATAATGCTTTTCAAAATTCACATCTTCATTCACAGGTTTGCCTCTGCATCCTTGCTGCGATTAACCACAATGTTCAAGCGGATCAACGTGTCCCTTTCCTGGTGACCTCGCTGGAGGAACGCCGTCTACGGCGACTCACTCCAATTGCGGCACAAGGCAAGATGAGGGTCGATGCCGCACTCAATGGATTCATCTGCCCGGCAGCCAGAGCAGTGTTCGCGCCAGTGGAGGTGGCCGGTTGTACATGGCGTAACGGACAGACAGATGTGGCTGTGAGCGATGACGGTGGCGCGGTGATACTTGTATACGTGGAGACAACGCCAGGAAGTAAGCCTAAATTATCCTGATTCAAGGGCCAGTAGACGAGCGCGGCACGCCCTATGATGTTGGCTTGCGGCACACATCCCCAATCACGTGAATCAGAGCTTCCGGCTCGATTATCGCCTAGGACAAAATATGTTCCTTGCGGAATGCGCATATTGGTGATGGGAGCAAAGGGATTTCCTTGACGCGTAGGGGCAACATAGGCTTCACTAAGCGTTTTACCGTTGACTGTGACCTGCGTGTTATGGATCGTGATAATGTCTCCAGGCAGACCAATCACGCGCTTAATGTAGTCCTGAGTGGGATTAGGAGGGGCTACAAAGACAATCACATCTCCACGAGAGGGCTTATTGAACATAAAAGACCACTTGTCTACAATGACTAACTCCTGATTATGCAGGCTCGGCTCCATACTCATACCATCGATATTAAAATTCTGAACCGCCAGTCGAATAATCAAAAACATCAATACTGTGAGCACAAGTGTCTCGATAATTTCGCGGACGAGACGATAACGCTTTTCAAAATCAAACTCTAAATCCACCAGATTTTCCTCTGAACCCTTGGTTCGATCAACCACAATGTTCGATCTGACCAATACGCATGGCTAGTTATGATCAAAGAGGTGCTCATTTCCAACCATGCATGATGCAATGTCAGCATTTCCGACGATAGCGTGAACATACCAGGAAAAATCCAGGCATGGCAAAAAAAAGCATATCTCCACTCCCAGATGAACTGTTTGTGAGCGGGCTACGAGACGGCTGGACCATTGTCGTAGGCACGTGCGCAAACACAGAAGAGACATCGGGCAAAAAGCCACTATTCGACTGTCCCAGTGGCCAGTAGACCAGCGCAGCTCGCCCAATAATATTCTGACGCGGCACAAATCCCCACTCGCGAGAATCGGAGCTATTCTTACGATCATCACCCATCACAAAATAATCGTTCGCAGGCACATGCAAATTCACAATTTTAGGATATGGGTTCCCTTGATCACTTGGATCCACATATTTTTCATTTAAAGAGATACCATTTATCTGGACATTAGTATTTTGAATTGTAATCGTATCACCAGGCAGCGCAATAATACGTTTTACATAATTAAGCGAGGGATCAGGAGGAGCCACGAAGACTATCACATCCCCGCGCGACGGACTACGAAAATGATATGACACTTTATCAACCATAATCCGTTCCTGATTATGCAGGCTCGGCTCCATACTGGGGCCATCAACGTCATAGTTTTGTACCGCCAGATTAATCACAACAAACATCAGAGCCGTTAAGACCACCGTCTCGATGATCTCCCGGATGAGACGAGATTGCTTCTTATGCGAAAGTTGTTCTTTCGGAATTTGTTCTTCTTTATTCAAACTATTCCCCTGTGCTAGCATAGCGTAAATTAAACAAGTATCTTATCAAGGCAGCCACCAGAGCCGGTGCATCACCCGACAGAGGCAGCAGAAGCGGATAGTATCCCTATCTATTATATATGTTTCCGTAACCATTACAAAAATAATGCTGAAAGTGGGCTGCTCCCTGCCCGATCCCTGGTAGCGTCGTGCCCTCGGGCACGATGTCCACTCGACGTATGATCAGCCCGCCGAGATCCAGCTGTCTCGTACGAGCCACAGGACATCGGACGCGAGCGTCGGACGCTACGTTAAACCCGATACTTGTATAAGTATACGATTTAAAGCCTCTCATGTTACAAGGGAAGAGTGGACAATTTCAACATGTATAAGCAGATTCCTGCATATACGCCATTGCGACTCTACCTACATCCACGATTAGTCGGCCAGATATTCACGCTGATAGCACTTATGACGCGAAAGTAGAGACATACCTACCATAAAGGTAGCGCATGGAATGACCAGCGGCCAGACAACAAACATGTATCTTTGTTCCATTTTACCATTTTGCTTCACTCGAAATGGAATAAGAAGAGGGGCAAAGATTGTTTTCAAGGGTATAGACAAGATGACCTTCCTCAAGTTATGACCTGTCCTATGACCCCTTGACGTCAAGAGAAGAAGTATAGTAGTGTTAGTGGAACGTTTGTTTGTATCGACGGTCAATACACATACTATATCCCAGTAAAAAATCACTCAGAAGCAGACCGTAGGAGCGGATATCCCCCTGCCTATGCCTCTACGGGATACGTTCGTCTTTGTATGTATTTGAGAAAGTATGGGTGGATTGAGAGTATGCCCCAGGATAAAATTATAGTTCGCGGTGCCCGTGAGCACAACTTAAAAAATATCGACGTAACCATCCCCAGGGATCAGCTTGTCGTGATTACAGGTCTCTCAGGGTCAGGCAAGAGTAGTCTGGCTTTTGATACCATTTTCGCAGAGGGACAGCGCCGCTATGTGGAATCGCTCTCTGCCTATGCGCGTCAATTTCTCGACAAAATGGATAAGCCCGATGTCGACCACATTGACGGACTCTCTCCAGCAATCTCCATCGACCAGAAAGGTGCCACGCACAATCCACGCTCGACGGTAGGAACGGTCACAGAGATCTATGACTATCTGCGTCTGCTCTATGCACGCATTGGTCATCAACACTGTCCGCAATGCGGACGTGAGGTCAGCCAACAGACGCTCCAGCAGATCGTCGATGCGGTACTCAGCCTGCCAGATGGTACACGCCTCCTCCTACTAGCCCCCCTGGTCCAGGGACGTAAGGGCGAATACAAAAATATCTTTGAGGAGATGCGCCGTTCCGGCTATGTACGTGTGCGTGTGGATGGCAAGATCCTGGACCTCAGCGATGAGATCGATCTCGACAAACAGAAGAAACATACCATCGAGGTGGTCGTCGATCGTCTGGTCATTCGCAAAAATAAACCACAAGAGACTGAGCAGAGCAATGGAAGCACACCGGTCAAACGAGTAGCCGAGCCAGCAGCGCTCTACGAAGTCAACGCGGCCAAACAGACTCATATCGACGAGGATGGGATTGCAGAACCAGATATCCCAGCGATCCTCCATGAGGAGATCGATCCATCGTTCCGACAACGGATCGCCGATTCGCTAGAGACAACTCTCAAACTCGGTAGCGGCGTCGTACTGGTCTCAGTCGTCGATGGCGAAGAGATTCTCTTCTCAGAAAAAGCGGCATGCGTCTACTGCGGTATCAGCCTGCCGGAGATTGCT
This sequence comes from Dictyobacter sp. Z7_2, assembly GCF_057551105.1. NCBI lineage: Bacteria > Bacillati > Chloroflexota > Ktedonobacteria > Ktedonobacterales > Dictyobacteraceae > Dictyobacter > Dictyobacter sp. Z7_2. The sequence goes on along the minus strand of NZ_BAAJPE010000002.1, from coordinate 2,983,797 downwards.
CCCCGTACCTTCAGCTTCAACAGTCCACATGGAGCGTGTCCCACCTGTACTGGTCTGGGCACACAGCTTGAAGTTGATCCCGAGCTGGTCGTCACCAATCCCGATCTGAGTATTCTACAAGGAGCGATCGCTCCCTGGAACAAAGTTATCAATGGCAGCCAATGGCATGCCGCAACTTTGGAAGCACTATCAGCACGCTATTCCTTTGATCTCAACACGCCCTGGAAGGATCTCAGCTCTGATCTCCAGCAGTTGCTGTTGCACGGTGTCGAAGAGGCACTGACGATTCGCTATACACCACAACATGGCAATACACGTACCTATACGACACACTTTGAGGGTATTCTCCCCAATCTGGATCGCCGCTATAAACAGACCGAGAGCGAAGGGGTACGCGAAGATATCGAAAGCTATATGTCATCGCGTGTGTGTCCTGATTGTCATGGGGCACGCCTCAAACCCGAAGCACTGGCCGTAACGGTAGGCGGACGCAATATCGTTCAGGTGACACGGCTGGCGATTGCTCGCACGCAGAGCTTCTTCAACGATTTAGAAGAGGGTTCATCGCAGGTTGTTCCACCCATCACACATGTGGTGGCAACCGGTAAGGGCAAGGGCAAAGGAAGCAAAAAAGCGACCGGTAATGGCTCGCTGTTAGGTGATCCGCTCGCCCCCATTCCGTTTGAAGGTCCATTGCTGATGAGTTCCTTGAGTGATCGCGAACGCTTTATCGCTCGGCAGGTTCTCAAAGAGATCCGAGCTCGCATCCAGTTTCTGCTCGATGTGGGTCTGGATTATCTGACGTTGGATCGCGCAGCCGCCAGTCTCTCAGGTGGCGAAGCACAGCGTATCCGGCTTGCAACGCAGATCGGCTCCGGCCTGATGGGCGTGCTCTATATTCTGGATGAGCCAAGCATTGGACTGCATCAGCGCGACAACGAGCGCTTGATTCATACCTTAGAACGACTACGCAATCTGGGTAACACGCTGATCGTGGTTGAACACGATGAAGATACGATGCGAGCCGCCGACTATATTATCGATATTGGTCCGGGCGCAGGCGAACATGGCGGACACGTTGTGGCCGCTGGAACTTATCAAGAGCTCCTTGATAATACCAACTCTATGACCGGTAACTACCTCTCACATCGACGCCGCATTGAAGTGCCTGCCAACAGGCGTCCAGGTAATGGGAACAAGCTCACCATCAAGGGTGCCCGCGAAAACAACTTGAAAAACGTCGACGTGGATATCCCGTTAGGCAAATTTGTCGCCATCACGGGCGTCTCCGGCTCCGGAAAAAGTACTCTGATCACGGACATTCTCTATAAGAAACTTTCTCAATTCTTCTTCCGCGCTCATGATAAGCCCGGACATCATGATACGATTGAGGGACTACAACATCTGGACAAAGTCATCGATATCGATCAGTCACCAATTGGACGCACACCGCGCTCAAATCCGGCGACCTATACGAACGCCTTCACCAGTATCCGCGAACTATTCGCGCAGGTCCCCGAATCGCGCATCCGTGGCTATCAGGCCGGACGCTTCTCGTTCAACGTCAAAGGCGGACGCTGTGAAGCCTGTAAGGGCGAGGGCATCGTGAAGATCGAGATGAATTTCTTGCCGGATGTCTATGTCCCATGTGAAGTTTGTCAGGGCAAGCGCTACAACCGTGAAGCACTGGAGATTCACTACAAAGGCAAAACGATCGCCGATGTCCTGAATATGACCGTGGAAGAAGCTACCGATTTCTTTTCCAACGTGCCATCGATCCAGAACAAGATGAAGACACTCAACGACGTCGGACTTGGCTACATGCGCCTGGGACAGCCTGCGACGACACTCTCCGGAGGAGAAGCGCAGCGCGTCAAGCTGGCTACCGAACTCTCAAGACGCTCCACCGGTCGCACGATGTATATTCTGGATGAGCCAACAACTGGCTTACATTTCGCCGATGTCGAACGACTTCTGGATGTCCTGCAAAGATTAGTCGATGCAGGCAACACTATCGTCGTCATCGAGCATAATCTGGACGTGATTAAGAGCGCCGACTGGCTCGTCGATCTCGGTCCCGACGGAGGAGATCGCGGCGGTCAGGTCATCGCCGAGGGCACACCAGAAGAGGTGGCTGATAATCCGGTCTCGTATACCGGACACTTTTTGAAGCGCATGCTCCAGGAAGAGGTCGAGAACAAATCGAAACGTATCTTAAGTACCGTCTCGATATAGCCGTACGTACACGTGAATCCAACATACTATCTCAGATAGGAAGCAATACTCTTTCGCCCACGGCGTTAACGCTCACCGACGTAGCGCCGTGGTCTTGTGCCCGGCGACCAGTTCACGTACGCAAACGTTCAATATCAGGCTCTGTATGCACAATTGCCTGTCTTTTCAATCAAGAATACCAGGCAGAATGATCTTCATCGCATGATCGTTCTTTTCTTTCTGCATTGAGCAACAAAAGCAAACGTTACGTACGTCACGAGTCCGCCGGGCACAAGACCACGGCGCTACGTCGGCGAGCTTGACCTCTGCGGTGGAAAGGTATTGGGCAAGCTCGCCGACAACGCTACGTCGGTGAGCTTGCTTTTTTCAGGGGCACGTTTCCTTCTTCGTTGTCTTCAATCTCTGCGTCCTCGGGAGCATTGTTGCTCTCGATTGCGGCAGACGGATTCTCGACCACCGGGAGTTGACCGCTTGCGCCAGGATCGTTCTTGTCGAGCTTCATCGGCACGCCTCGGCGACGCTGACGAGCATCGATCCAGGTGATCAGGGCAGCCATCGTGATCATTACGAGAGCGATCCCGATCAGCTTGAAGAAATGTCCAAAGCCCAGGGCCAGACATCCAAACAGGATCGTTAATCCGTAGAAGATGTAGCAGATCTGCCTGACAGTGAGTCCGGTCGCTTGCAGGCGATAATGCAGGTGCGTGCGGTCGTAATGCAAGGGATGTTGTCCACGTCGGATGCGATTGATTACCACAATCGCCACATCCATGATGGGAACGCCTAACACCATCAAAGCCAGAGCAATCTTCGCCCCTCCCATGATCGAGAGCACCGCCAATCCCAATCCGAGAAACTGGGAGCCGCTATCCCCCATAAAAATGCGTGCTGGATTCCAGTTGTGTGGCAAGAAGCCTAAGACGGCTCCCGCAAAGATCGCCGATAGCACGGCGATGGTGTACTGACCAAGTAGCCAGCTGGTGATCGTGATAAATATGGCAGTGATCGCTACCACTCCAGCGGCCAGGCCATCTACGCCATCGATCAGATTGACGGTATTCATCATGCCAATCATCCAGAACCACGTGACCAGCACAGCCGGAATGGCCAGGAGACGAATATCGGTGCTATGGATAAATATATCAACTGTCGTGCCATGATAAAATGGGACCGTCAATGATTGAAATGGATTACCAAAGCCAAATAAAAGTACTCCATTGAATTTCCCATTTAAAAAAGGTCCTAGCACGATAATGACGGCAACCGTCTGTGCCAACAACTTCGGCAACGGACGTAAAGGCTTCACATCGTCATAGGCGTGGACCGCCACAATCACTACTGCCGCAGCCAGAAACAGCCAGTAGATAATTTTTTCCTTCAGTTGCAGGTCTTCGTTGTGGATATAAAATATCAGGGAGGAGATGACAAAGGCGATGAAAATAGCGACGCCTCCCAGACGTGGCACGTTGTCTTGCTTACGTCCAGGTTCAGCCCGGCGGACTAAATTGAATTTACGCGTTAGAAAGGCGACCGCAAACAGCAACAAATATGAAACAATGAATGCACAGATCCCGCCAGCTAGCAGTAAATAAAAGCTTGTATCTGGATGATCCAGGCTCGATAGATGCATAGAGAATAAGGAAGATAGCGGCTGGCTGTGAAACAGACCCTCCATTACCATAAATGTGCCCCCTCAAACCGATAAGCATTAACGGAGAAACAGAACGTATGCATACCTTATCGACAGCATTCTACGCACACGCTCCACATATACAGTGCGCTTAAATAAACGTGCGCACAACATTTATTCAGACATAACCTCATCATAAAAAATATTTAGAGAGAGACTTGCACCAATCGATCCCAGCCCGCATAATCTTTATGACAATTCACACGGGCGTGCGGCCAGAGCGTATGGAGCACGTGAGTCAATGGCTCACATTGCCGATAACCTATCTCCAACAGCATCACCCCACCTTCCCTAAGAGTACCAGAAGAGTGTACCTCTTTGCATAAACGGAACAAGAGATCTAGCCCAAGTGGGCCACTAAATAGCGCCAGATGGGGTTCATACGCCAGCACATCCTGACTCATCTCACTCATCTCATCCAGGCCGACATAGGGCAGATTTGCCAGTAACACATCCACAGGTTCCGGCAGAGGAGCTATCAGATCTCCCTTTAACAAACGTACACGATCGCTTACATGATGCCGTTCACAATTTCTCCGCGCAACTTCAAGTGCCTCGGAAGAGATGTCACAAGCGTAGATAGATGAAAGGAGAGGCTCTGTCACAGCAATTGCAATTGGAATAGCTCCACTACCGGTTCCCACGTCGGCCACAACAGGATTTATCCCCTGAGAGATGCGTGTCTCTATCTCCGCTAGAGCCACCTCAACCAGAAGCTCCGTCTCTGGACGCGGGATCAAGACGTGTCGATTCACGCTAAAATCCAGACCGTAAAATGACTGTTCACCCAGGATGTAGGCCAACGGCTCGTGTTGAACGCGTTGCTGTAGCCAGGTCTCATAGCGCTGCTCCTGCTCAGGAGTTAGCTCTCGTTCAGGATGTGCCAGAATATACCCTCGATCCACGCCGGCAGCCGCTCCTAATAATTTCCGCGCCTCAACGCGTACGCCTGAGATCTCCGCCTGCGCCAATATCTGCGCACCTACCAACAATGCTTCCTGAAACGTAGTCATGCATAATTCCTAACTAACTGCATGCAAATGAAGTACCGGTGATTTCTAGCCTCAAACAATCAAAAAAGTGCACAATCCAGCCCGATAGAATTGTATCATGCCATTCAATGCTATCAGCATGGGCAATACTGTCTCAGACAGGGAGGAAGATCCTTTCGCTCACAGTGCAAACGCTCACCCACGTAGCGGCGCGGCTCCGCCGTGCTGTCAGTGACTCGTACGACAACGTTGTCCATCGCGTTCCATTGAGAGACGCATCCAGGTCGAATCATACGAGTCACTGACAGCACGGCGGAGCCGCGCCGCTACGTTTGCTTGCTTTCTCTCTTCGGGGGAAACGTTTCGCTCTCTGAGAGTTCAGCATTGTTTTTTCATAGGATGGAATAGAATAGACGCACAATTCCGTTTTCACCTATGAAATTATCGCTATCAAATGAAGAATTATTCGATATCCTCTTATACAAAAGGAGTATGCTCTTATGGCTTTATTCGGTAAGAAATCCCGTTCTGGAGAAATCGAGAAGCGTCCAGATGGCCTGGATCGCCTGCCGCCAGGGCAGTATCTGACAAAAAAATGGCCCGTCTTAACTTATGAGCGTGAGCCCAAGGCGCTGCCAGCCGGTTGGAAACTCAGAATAACGGGACTGGTCGAACAGCCCTTCGAGCTATCCTGGGACGAATTCTTGGCGCTCCCTCGTACAACCATGACGACTGATTTCCATTGCGTCACCTCCTGGAGTCGCTACGATAACACCTGGGAAGGTGTACATATCCGAGAGATTCTACAGCGTGCTAGGCCGTTACCAACCGCTAAATTTGTGATGGCCCATTCCTGGACAGGCTATACGACCAATCTCCCGCTGACTGATCTGGATGACGATGATGTTCTCATTGTGATCAAGCATGATGGCGAGGATCTCGCGATCGAGCATGGTGGTCCAGTCCGGCTACTGGTGCCCAAGCTCTATGCCTATAAGAGCGCCAAGTGGTTTGATAACCTGGAGTTTATGGAGGAGGATAATCCTGGCTTCTGGGAAAAACGTGGCTATCATAATCGCGCCAATCCCTGGAAAGAAGAGCGCTACTGGTAAACAAGTTCCCAGGCTTGCAACCGAACCTTTCCGGACTGCAAGCCTGTTTGGATACTCTTTTACAAGGCACTTATTTTTCTAGAGAGCTCTTACTATTACGCTCTCCGTCATAGGTCAAGAGGATACGCTTCCCTTCAAAGACGGTCTCCAGATGGACTGGGCGTCCCCAGAGGATGTAGACATGCTGCAACGTCTTTTCAGCATAGTTGAGATCGAGTTCCTGTCCCTCAAAGAGATGCATGAGGTAGAGCTCTCGATTGCCCTTATAATCGCCGTTGTCGACCACCAGGTAGGGATGTCCAAAGTTGGTCATATTGCCGACAATCGTATCGCGCACCTTCTCCCAATTCTTTTCGGCAATCACCCAATCATCGCCCTCTTTTTTGTAGAGGTACAGATCCAGATCCTTGATGAGATCTTCGGTCAGGTAGTTGCGCAAGAAGGAGACATCGTTATCGAGCTCACGCACCTCAAAGATCTTCTGACGACCTAAGCCAGGCTTGCGGCCCAGCCGATCCTGCTCCTCGCGCGAGGGATTATCCCAACGGCGCTCGACGTCCTCGAAGATCTTAAAGCCAATATAGTAGGGATTCAGGGAGGTACGCGATGGGGTGAGTACTCCCGAATGCAGTTGGGCGAACTCAACCGTCTCGGAGTCGGAGATCAATCCCTTATCGCCCATCTCGCGCATGATACGCGAGTGCCAGATGCTATTATGATGGAGCATCCCATTCGCAATATAGCGATGCGAGTCCTCCACGGTTATATCATAGACATCGGCGACCGACAGTTCTACGCTCACAACCTCATCAGACGTATCTTCTTTGAGGAACCAGAGATGCGCCTGCACATATTCATCTAACTTTTGCTGCTTACGAGGTAAGCCAAAGCCAATCTCGTCAGCATAAAGTTTTGCAGAAGCACCCTTGATACGAATATTGACTCCATAGCGACGCGACAAGATGCCATAGTTAAGCAGCAACACCTGCAGCGTTTGCGCAATCTCATCACTAAAAGTAGAGAGAATCACTCCTTCTTTAGCAGAAGCACACCCATCGCAATCAAAGTATGCACGCAAGAACGCACTGACAACAGATTTTGGTGATTGCAGAATAGCATCTGGAATGCACTTTTGCGCAGCCCTGGCACTCAAATCAATGCCAAGAGTCTGTAAAAGATCAAGCACATTCGCAGAGTAAAAAACCACGCGCCAGCGACCACCCTCGCCGCTGACAGTCTTATCATCCCAGAAGACAGCAGGCTCGATGGCAAACAGTTCTAAAACCAGCTGCGCATACCGATCTCTGCACTCAATATCACCCGAGGTAAAACCCACGGCTTGTTTTGAGACGTGGATGTTGCCATCACCAATCAGGTAGCCCAGAAACTCGGCGAAAGGCTCCGTCAGATGTGTGGGTGCACTCAGTGGAAAGCGAGAGGCGTAAACAGGTTTACCCGCATTGCCAAAGGTATAATTCACTGTTTGCATAGCAGCGGAGATCTGATCCTGTGCATAAGAGGTTTTGCCACTCATAGAGCGATAAACAGTCTTGACACTTACACCAGCCGCCTCTGCCACGTCGGACACGGTAGACGAAACACGTCGAGCAGGTGTGGCAACAGGAACGAGATGTGTAGACCAGATGTTATCACCCACGCTTAATGGTACACGCTGCCCAACTTTTACATCTTTAAGTGCCAGCCATTGATCTGGTCCAATGTTCAATTTATGCTCTTCCGCGCCCTCCAGCACGAGACCGCGACGCGTTCGCAGGCGGATTGTCGCCGCGTTGCGACGAATATGACGATCACTGATCTTGTCCTGCACACCGTTGCCGCTTGCAGCCAGAATGGTCTCGCCCTGAGCAAGATGGTGATGCAAAGCATCATAGCGCAAGAAACCACGCTCGGTCAGCACCAGGCTTGAACCCACCAGACAGGCCCAGCCTTCGTTCATAACCTTTGTCTGCATCTGCGGGATAAAGTACAGCATCTCGGTGCGGACGATTTCCAGAATATCGCGCTGCCACGGCTCCAGCAACGGCGCATGGCGCGTCAGGAATAAGAGGAGATCCTTCTCCGGCTTTTCGGGGAACTTGGCTGTCTTGCCAGGACGACGATCACGCTCCTCCTCAGCCTTACGCGCCTTATCATCCAGACCCCATAGGTCGTCGTAGGCGGTACTGACTGGCTTGGCTTCCTCATCAGGCTTCGTATTGTCGCTGTTCAGCAGCAGGTTATAGTCAATGTGTTCCTGAATTGAGAGAACAGCATCCAGAAAATGCTCAACCTCATCCTTGCCATGATCAAATTCGTACTTCGCAATGCGTTCGGCATGGATACTCGCTTTATCGATCATACGGCGCGACGTGTTCTGGAAGTAGGCATTATTTTTAAAGAAGTCGGTATGGCCAAAGACATGCGCAGCTACAAAGGTATTCTGCAACAAATTGTTCATGTCCATCAGGAAGGCATAGCTGGGATTGGTATTGACTACCATTTCATAGATTTTGCTCAAGCCCAGGTCATACTGCATCTTTTGACGATAATACGCTTTTCCATGCGTCCAGTGACTGAAGCGCCCCGGTAGGCTGTATGATGCGAATTCATACATGATAGATGCAGGCACAAGCTCAAAATGAGTGGGAAAAGGATCAAGTCCAAACTTGCGAGCCTCTTCCCAGGCTGCATCTATGCCATCGCGCAGGCGTTCAATGTCACTGCTAGCAACATTATCAATCATGAAGGAACTCCTGACTCTACCTGCCTGCCACAGGATCACGCTGAGCAAAGAATTTACGCAGCGCGGGATAGACCTCTTTTTTATCTGAAATGGTCACGGGAATGAACTTCTTATCGCTAATCTTGTTGTAGGCCGACATCAATGTGCTGGGAGAGCGATAGTGTCCCTCGCGGATCTCGCCATAGCCAAAGATGTTACATTGCTCCATCATTTTGGTGACCAGTTGTACGCAGCGATCATTATCCCAGGGGAGATTATCGCCGTCAGAAAAGTGGAATGGATAGATATTCCAATCGTTGGGATTGTAACGCTCCTGGATAATCTGGAGTGCCAATTCATAAGCCGATGAGACCTGCGTGCCACCGCTCTCGCCTTTATGGAAGAACTCTTCTTCAGTCACCTCTTTGGCTTCGGTGTGATGGCTGATAAACACGATCTTGACGTTATTATATTTGGTACGGAGGAAACGTACCATCCAAAAGTAGAAGCTACGAGCGATATATTTCTCGAACTCGCCCATCGATCCCGAGACGTCCATCATCGCGATGACCACGGCGTTGGACTGAAACTTGATCGTCGGTTCCCACACTTTAAAGCGCAAGTCATCCGACTTGATATCCTTAAAGGCGGCCTCGCCCTTGGAGGCGTTACGCTTGATGTTTTCCATGATCGTGCGCTTTTTGTCGAGGTTCGCCATCGCCCCTTTTTTACGCACATCGGTAAAGACGACAGACTCGGTCTCCATCTCTTGCTGGCGCTTCTGCTCAAGATTGGGCAGACCCAGATCTTCAAAGATTAACGCGGCAAGCTCCTCCATCGAGACCTCAGCCTCATAATAATCATATCCGGCCTCCTTGCCGGCCTCGCCCTTTTTGCCTTTGCCAGGCTTCGGCTCCTGCGCAACTACATCCCCGACTTTACTTTTCCCATTACCCTGTCCGGCGTGCTGCTGGCGGCCATGATCATAACGAAAATTATATTCTTCGAGCGAGCGAATAGGGATGCGCACCGTTTTTTGACCATCGGAAAGAATGATGCTCTCTTCGCTCACGATCTCGCCCAGATTTTTTTTGACGGCTTCGCGGATCTTTTCTTTGTGGCGTTCCTGGTCACCCTGACCTTTGCGGTGCAATGACCAATCATGTTGGGAGACAGACATGGATGATGCTCCTTACTAAACCCATCAGCATTCAGAAGCGCAACGTGCATTGCGAGAAAGGTACAACGCCTCTTTCTTATCTGAATGGAAGGCAATATCCAATGAGACCACATGGTAGAGAGGAGAATGTCCGTTGGAAGTTCGCCACTGAACCGCCAACGGGGCCACACTTTCTACACGGATCGATCATCCTGCTTCTGATGCGAACTAGCGATTTAAGAGGCTACCTGTATAGCGAAGAAGCTCGTTCGCACTTTCGTAGGTATATCCCTGCTCAGCAACCAGACGCTCAACGACTTCGTTAATCTTGCGCAACTGCTCTTTATCAGGAGTACGAGTCGATGTCGTAATTTTCACAACATCGCGCAGGTCGGCAAACAACTTCTTTTCAATCGCTTCTTTTAAGCGCTCGTGGCTGGTGTAGTCGAAGGTCAGACCTTTACGTGCCAGCGAGGAGATACGAATAAGGATCTCTTCACGGAATGAGCGCTTGGCATTTTCTGAGATCCCAATCTGCTCTTCAATTGAGCGCATGAGATGCTCATCAGGCTCCAATTCCTCGTCGGTAATCGGATCACGTAACTTCGTCTTATTGCAATATGCTTCAACATTATCGAGGTAGTTGTTGAGCATCGTATGTGCTGACTCTTCATAGGAGTAGACAAACGCCCGCTGCACTTCTTTTTTGGCGATCTCATCATACTCTTTACGAGCATCATTGATGAAATTCAGATAGCGCTCACGCTCTTCGCGGGTAATGCTGGTATGCTGGTCCAGGCCATCACGCAGGGCGCGTAAGGCATCGATAGGGCTGATGTAGGTAACATTGTTCTTGATAAGAGCATTTGATAAACGATTGATAACATAACGGGGTGAGATACCATCCATCCCCTCGCGCACGGCCTCTTCCTGTACCTCGCGCACATCTTTCTGCTTGAAGTCCTCCATATCCTCGCCGTCATAGAGTTTGAGCTTCTTCATCAAGCTCATACCGGCCTTCTTGGACGCCTCTAAACGGGTCAGAATGGCGAAGATGCTGGCGATGCGCAGTGTATAAGGAGCGATATGTACATTCTGTAACGCGCTCTGCTTAAGCAGTTTCTCGTAAATCTTGACTTCATCGGAGACACGCAGGTTGTATGGTACCTTGGCAAGAATGATGCGGTCCTGCAACGCTTCCGACTTTTTATTACCAACAAATGAAGAATACTCATGCTCATTGGTATGACTAATCACCACTTCATCAGCATAGATCATGCTAAAGCGTCCGGTCTTAATATTCTGTTCCTGGCTCAAAGTCAGCAAGACATATAAAAATTTCTCGTCTGTTTTGAGCATTTCCACGAACTCCATCACGCCACGGTTAGCGATATTGAGTTCACCATCAAACCGATACGCACGGGGATCACTCTCGACTCCCACTTCACCGATGGTGGAAAGGTCGATGCCACCAACCAGTTCGCTGATATCCTGACTCTTGGGGTCCGAGGGGGTAAAGGTTCCTACGCCCACGCGATACTTCTCGCTGAAGCTGATACGTTTGATCGGAACTTCTTCAATCCGTCCACGGAACTGATTGTCAACCATATAGCGGCAATGAGGGCACAGATCACCTTCGACGTAAATGCCAAATTCTTTTTCTACATCGCCTCGGAGTTCATAAGGAATCAAATGGAGCGGCTCTTCATGCATGGGACAATCTGTAATGGCATAGATGGCACCTTCGGGGGTACGACTATAAGACTCCAAGCCACGTTTTATCAGATGCACAATCGTGGACTTACCACCGCCGACAGGTCCCATCAGGAGAAGCACGCGCTTTCTCACTTCGAGACGTTGAGCGGCCGAGTGGAAGTAGTCGACAATCTGTTGGAGCGGTTTCTCAATGCCGAAGATCTCGTCACTGAAAAACTTGTAGTGAGGCTCTCCATTCCGATTGGTCTCTATACCACCATCCATAATCATGTGATAAATGCGCTCATGAGAAAGTCGAGCTACCGCTGGTTTTTTACAGGCTATCTCGAAGTACTCCGCGAAGGTCCCTTCCCACATGAGCTCGCGCTCACGGTCCCGGTATTCTTCTAACCGCTTTACCAGATCCATAGTTCATCCTCTCTGTCTATGACTAATAGTGTATGAAGAAAAAAGTCCCTACCCTTCCTGGGTCGCTTCCTACACTACGCTTATTACTGCTGCTACGGTGTACGAACCAGAAAACGCACTACGTGATCGGGAAATATCAAGAGAAGAAGTGAGCTGTTTGAGAGTATATTCCACATATAAGCGTGATCCTCGACCAATGGATTGGCCCGCTAAGACCAAAAGGACCGGATTCTTGCCCGACGTTCGTAGCGAGAAAACCAGCCCTTTCTACTTTTCTGAGGATGTTATTTAAATGTAGATGTGTGATACTCTGTATCCAATCTTTAAATCGATTATTTTGGGATAAACCTAAGAGTTGCATCATAGCGATGCTCCTGAGATGCTTCAATCGGTCCTTTCTTACTCCTTTTGGATCAAGCAAGAGATGAACGATATCTACGATGGATGTTGTTTTTCCCAGCTACGTTGCCGCTACCGCCACGAGTTCCCATTATCTTATATGGGTATATCCTCATTATAGCATATTTCTTTCTATGAAACAATTCTTCTAGGATATCTGGAACATGGTAATCTTACAGTATCCTATCAACCTTACAGTATCCTAATCAACGGATCGAAAAAGACACGGTCCAGACATTGCCCCCTCTATTCATTATACTCGTCTACCCGACACGTTTCGCGGTAATACACTAGAAAGAAGCAGCGCGATGAAGTGTAGTGGGTGCTAAAAATAAAGTCACTGCCGCGCCGCATTGCACATTTAATTGCCGCGCCGCCGAACCATTAAAGATTGCGATAGCTATCGTACCAGAACTATCTACCAATAAGAAGGGCTCTTTTTGACTAGTACTTTCGGCAAAAAAGCGCCGTCGCTCCGTAATCAGCACGCCCCTTTCAGGGATCTCTAGGCGCACAGCGGGACGTTCAAAGAAGTCTGGGATGAGTGTTAGCGGGATATTGGTGATCAGGTTGCCAAAATGGTCGATAGAAAGAATCTGGGCCTCAATCTGATCATCCTTATAGAGCGGTTGAGCGATATCCAGACGACAAAGCTCAGCCACAGCGATGGGCTCTCCCAGCTCTTTCAGAGCCACACCTCTGGCCAGATGGGCCGCCACCGGAGCAAAGAGATCCCGCCCCTGGAACGTTGAACTCACAGTGGAAAGATGATAGCTGGCATTCGTCAACCGCACCGCCTCATGGACAGTCTGCTGCTCCAGGATACGCTGGAACAGGCCATTATCTGGACCCACAAAATACCACTCCCCGGCATGGAGAGCAATCGGAGCCCTCTGGCTGCCAACGCCGGGATCAACCACGCACTCAAATATGGTCCCGGGCGGAAAATATTGATAGCTGCTCCCCAGCGCCAGAGAGCCGGCCAAGATATCTTGCGGCGCGATATCGTGCGTGATATCGATGATAGGAATCCCGGGAGCAATCGTAGAGATAACTCCTTTCATCACCCCCACAAAACTATCCACCAGACCAAAATCGGTCAGCAAAGCGATCACTGCCGACGAAGGACGAGAAATCAGATCAGACACGGTACTATAGTCCTTTCTCCAAACAGAAAAGGGCACGATGGCTTATACTCAAGTATAAGACACACAATACGTAAACAGGTGATGCGTCATAAGTCACATCCCCCGCGCGATAACTATGACATTATAAAAGATGTATGCTATACTAGCCCCGAATACAGACACGGACAGAGCACAAAATCAGGGCAGCAGGGCTCTCATTGCCACTATTATTCCATAGACAGATGGATAGCAACAAAACACTACTACCAAATGTCTGGATACCGTGCATTGTACCTCCTCAGACTGAAACGTGTCTCCATTGTGCCTGTGGGTAGGGGTATCCGTGCGATTGAAAGAAGATGAAGGAAATGGAGGCGCACTCCTCCCCAGGTCTGAAGACAGGGGTATCCGTGCGATTGAAAGAAGATGAAGGAAATGGAGGCGCACCCCTCCCCAGGTCTGAAGACAGGGGTATCCGTGCGATTGAAAGAAGATGAATATTAATACAAGTACAGGTGGACCACACCTCCTTCTTTTCGAGCGCGACCAACAATTTGCAACATTGCTTACGAGTGAATTGCAATTAGCAGGCTACACAAATCATATAGCTCGCACCGCCGTCGAAGTCTTTGATGCCATCTCGCGCTATCCAATTCGACTGGTCCTGGTGGATCTGGCACAGGCCGCCGCTGCACGCCGCGAATTCTGGGTCGCCCTGGACTCTCAGCGCCGCGATCGCAAAGTGCAGGTGCTGACGTTTGTGTGCACCAATCTGGCAGGCTATGGACCACGTGATCCAGACGATCATATTCAAAACACCAATATCGATATGGAGATCGATGGCATGCTGGGCTTGATGAGCCTGGTAGATGCCGTGCGCACGCGTGTGCCAAGCGCAGTGATCGATACCAGTACTCAACCACGTATGCGACGCTTCGCCTCGCAACAAATGCCCACCGTCCCCCAGCCAGCGGCGCAGATGCCACTGAATAGCAATACGGGCACATTCCCGATACAGGTTCCCTCAGACACAGGTATGAGACAGGCTATGCCTCGTTCAGGCTCACCTTTTTTGCCACAGACACCGGTTGGCACGCCAGTCGGGCAAGCGCAGCCAGCGGGACTCAATCCGCAGCCATCGCCCGCGACAGGGCTCTCTGGCTCCAGCCAGCCATCATACAGTGAAAAGATACGAGCGGTGCTCTATCCCAATCAACGCACCTGGAATGTGCAGGATGAAGAAAATTCTGCGACAAATTTTGAGGTGAGAGAAGCCACCAATGCCGCGTTGCACGCAATGCCACCGCTTCAGCCCAACAATACAAATAACGATGCACCGATGCTGCAGAGACTTGCCAGCGGACAACTTCCGCATACCGAGAATCCACAGAACGAATCTGGACTGGCTCAGCTATCGCGTCTTGTCCAGGGCTTCCGCTCCGCTACACCGATGAAAGAGGAGACGACATCGTACACTCCGCCGGCACCACAGCAGCCAGCAACATCATGGCAGCCGCCTGCTACGCCATCGCAGCAGTCGATGCCTCAATGGCAGCCACAACAACAATCATCCACCCCCCAATGGCAGCCGCCTGCTACGCCATCGCAGCAATCGATGCCCCAATGGCAACCGACTCCACAGCAGCAACCGGCCCCTCAATGGCAACCGGCGTCTATACCATCACAACAGCAGTCAGCGACCCAATGGTCAGCGTCGCCAGCATCAGCCACACCATGGTCGACAATCAATCCAAGCGCACAGCCACAGCAACCCACAGTTGAGCCTGTACGAGAGGCAGAACGTAACCAGACAAATGGTCAGCAGAATCAGCCTCATACCTATTCGACGTTTGTCATTCCGACCGCTCGCACATCTCAAGATGAAAAAATCGGGGCGCAACCATTGCGAGCCTCTCCGATTCAGGACCTGCCCCTCGAGCGCACCATTTCGGGACCTGCCGTTCCAGAGCAGCCTAAACGTCCAGATGTTCTCTCGCGTTCCAACTATGGACAGCAAATAGGGATGCCATCACAACCAGCAGGGACCAGTCAGTTGGCCTCGATCGCCACGCCGATGCCTCCTACACCCACGAACAAAGGGACGATGGCACCAGCATCGACTCCAGCAGCAGAGCCAGTCATAGAAGAGTCGAAGCAGCCGGAGAGCCAGTACGAGCCCGCTCAGGAGGAAGAGACAGACAGCAAAGTAAATGGAAAAGAAAAGGCCAACGCAAAAACGGTCGCCTATGAAGAGGAAAAACCGGTGGAGCAGATCCAGCTCCCCGAAGAACTTGCAGAGAGCATGACGACGAATAACGCCGTTCTGCTCGATATTGTCCAAAGTCTGCCACCGATGCCTGCACTCGGAGAACAGCAGCCACAGCCACAATCATCCATCCAAGCACAAGCCTTAAATGGAAGGGCAACGCGCTCGCTCAACAAAGTTTTGCTCGATGGTCATCTGGTACCTCAGGATCGTCTGGATGTGGCGCAGAATATTCAGCGGATGTTACGTGGCGTGGATTTAAATTATCAGCTTGGTGAAATATTACTTATGTTTAAGTTGTTAACGCCCGATCAATTATTAGCGGCAAGCCTTGTGAGTTATGGACTGATCACAACCACACAGATCAGTGCACTGGGGCGTATCCGTCAAGAGCTATATGCCATTGGACTTGAATATGATCTCGAAAATCTATTGATTGTATTTAGAATTCTGACAACCGAGCAGCTACGTGAAGCACGCTCCAGCCTACAGAGCTAGCGATGCACATGTTTTTGTGATCAACGGTGAAATCACAAAAACATGTGCATCGCTCGAGGCAAGGACGCCAATCCTCTTCTCTTACAGCGCCTGAGACACCTCTGGCACCGAAATCTTTTCGATCTGCGCCCCTAAGGCGCGAAGTTTCACATCCAGATACTCATAGCCACGTTCAATATGCTCAATTCCATAGACCTCAGAAGTCCCCTCAGCGCATAAAGCGGCCAAAATATACGAGCAGCCAGCCCGAATATCAGGGATATCCAGGCGTGTGCCCACCAGCGGCGTTGGGCCGCTGACGACACAACTGTGCGTGTGCTGCTTCTCACGGAAACGACAGGGAACTTCACCCAGGCATTTGGGATACAAACCAATATGTGCCCCCATCCGATTTAAGGTATTGGTGTAGCCAAACCGATCCTCATAGATCGTCTCATGCACCACCGAGAGGCCATTGGATTGAGTCAGCAGGACAGTAAATGGCTGCTGCCAATCGGTCATAAAACCCGGATGCACATCGGTCTCCAGAGCGATAGCAGGTGGGGTTTTACTATCCCCAATAAAGCGTATCCCCTCATCATCGACCTCAAAGCGCAGGCCCATCTTCAAGAGCGTATTGAGAAAAGAGAGGAGCGTATCCTGTTGAGCCTTTCGTAGATACACATCGCCTTTGGTAAGATAGGTGGCGACCGCCAGAGAGACGGCCTCATTACGATCGCTCAACAGGGTATGCCTGGCACCATTCAGGGATTCAACTCCTTCGATGACGATGCGTCGATCAACCTTATACTCAATAATGGCGCCCATCTTCTGCAACAGTTTGATCAGATCGACAATCTCCGGCTCAGCCGCGGCATTTTCAATCGTCGTCACACCCTTTGCCAGAGAGGCCGTGATCAAGAGATTCTCGGTCGCCATGACGCTGGGGAAAGGAAGCGAGATGGTCGTTCCATGCAGCCGTTGGGGAGCATAACAATGATAGTAGCCATCTTTTTCGACGATCCTGGCCCCCATCTGCTGCAAGCCCTGGATATGATAATTGATGGGGCGAGGACCAATCCGATCTCCACCCGGCAACGGAATCACCGCCTCGCCGCAGCGATGGAGCAATGGTCCAATCGTCATCACACAGATGCGATTGAGTCCTCCCACGGTACTCGAGACATTGCAGTTCGTAATCTCGGGCGTCTGGATCGTCAGGGTATGCTCTTCACGATTGACCTCTACCTGCGAGCCCAGATCCTCACACAACTTGACCGTGAGTTCCATATCGCCCAAAATCGGTATATTGCGTAACACACAGGTATCAGTCGTCATCAGAGACGAGATTAACATCTTGGTGACAGCATTTTTGGCCCCGCTGAGCGTCACTTCTCCATACAGAGGCTGTCCCCCGGTAACTAAATAATGAGGGGTAAACTGATCTTTTTGCTCACTCACGAAAAACAAACCTTCCTGATGTATTTACTACATAACGCGTTAGGTGTCACGAGTACAATGGACAGAAGGGGCAGTGCCTGGACTGTTTCCTTTCCGATCCGGCGCAGGATACTGCAAAATGCACACACTAAGAATGTTTTGCATTTCCGGGCGCTTCCCATAACCAGCGCAGCGCGTTGAGACGGGATGGAGGTGACATGACGTTGCGACGAATACGCCGATCCGCCTTCCCTGCCCGCTCCTGTTTTTGACCCAAATTATCCCCGCTATCCAAGGTACCAAAGTTATCTAAGTTATCTAAAAGGTCCAGGAAACTGTTCACGCTTTGAGCCACACCCTCAACCATGAGATAACCGGATGGCTTAACAGCATCACCAACCAGATACAAACCACGTACATCTAGCTGTGGAGCAACATCCTCGCCCTGAGCCATACGATTCACAGGCCATTCTCCGCGATAGGTGCCCATGGTTAAAATCTGACAATGTTTATCGAACGTCTCGCCAAACATGAAGCGCAGATCCGCCAGAGCCAGAGTCCGCTCCTCTTCAACATTATTACTCTGAATCACCTGATGGCTGATCAGTAAATGCTTGCCCGGAGGTGCCAGTGCTGGCTCGCTATTGGTCGGCTGCACCATACCAGCGATCCGTTGCGTATCCAGACAATACATAATCCCTTTATGAGGAATCAATGACACATCGCTGAGAATATGGACCTTTAAGCCAATCGCCTCTGGCAAGGTATCCGGGAGAGCATAGTCGGCTGCTTGATCTTTAGCAGCGGGCTTCAGCACATCCGATTGTTTCACGAGGCGATTCTGCAACAATCCGTCGGTGGCGCGTGGTCCGATATCGCTCACAACTAACGACGCGTGGAGGGTCTGCTCCTCACCGGTACGTTTATGCTTGATGCGCACACCACATACCCGACCATCCTCTTGCAGAATCTCCAATACCTCACAGGAAAGAAATATCTCGCCATCGTACCGACGCACGCATTGCTCTAATTGATTAGTAATCTCGGCACAGCCTCCACGAACAATCGCTGGCGCGCCATAGCGAAACATATTCTTCGTCGTACGCACAACTTCGGCCGTCTGGACCTGATGCAGTTCAAGACTCAAGGCGAAGCGCGAAATACTGGCAAAAAAAGCCACCAATTGTACATTACGCTTCACATCGATATGGCGCTCCAGCCAGAGATCAAAAGGCAGATGTAGTTCTTCCTGGGGCAAAGGACGAAAGAACATGAGACGGCCAAGGCGCAAAAAGTTTCCGAACTGGCGCGGCCCCAGAAATTTTGCCACGCCTAACAGACCCGGAGAGAGGTATTGCTTTCCATGCACATGAAATGATCCAAAGACATCTGCATCGTAGAGACGATGGGGAATATGCAAGCGCTGCAACATATGCGCCAGAACGCCACTACTTCCAAATGGAACCATATGGACTGCACCGGTGCTTACCTGCACGCCATGAAAATCTTTGGCAGTAAAACGTCCCCCGCTATGGGGCAAGCGCTCTAGTACAATAACATGTTTCCCGCGCTGTAAGAGTTGCGCGGCGCTCAGCAGGCCTCCCAGGCCAGCTCCAATGACAATAGCATCGATCTGTCGTGGACTGGACGCTGCCTGCGCGCCATCTGCGACACTCTCAACATGCGTAACTGCTTGTTCGTACATGAATTTTCCGGTAAGCTAGTCAGGTTGATGATACCAACGATCGGCATACATCATCATATCCTTCAAGCAGGCGGCACCAAGAGAAAATGCGCTGGAAGAATGCGATGAGTGAGCGAGACCGTTGCAGGGCAGAGCAACCAGAAGGAGAGAGAAGGGCGGCCACAATAGTCGCCCTCACAGGTACTATTAAAAGGTAGGACTGGCTATCCCTACTTTTCATCACCAAGCAAACTGCGTAACTGATTGTTACATTCGGCCATCGTGTTCAAAACATTTTGATGGATCTGGAAAACTTTGTTCAATTCGCGTGCTTTGCGCGCCAACTTTGTCACGTATTCGATATCACGCGGATTGTTCATAACATCTTCCATCAATTGCAACAATTCAGCCCAGGCCAGAGCCTCACGGCTGCGAGCCACATCTGCAATCGTGCTTTCCAGACGATCAGAGATACGACTAATGCCACCACGCAAATCACTGGCTGTCTGCACAATCTCAGTATCGTGGCGCTTGAGGGCATCCTGAGTCGCATTGAACTGACCTTGCAGCGACATGATCTGCCCATCCAGAGATGAAAGAGCCGCCATCAAAGAGCTCATATCTGGGAGAGGCGGCACTGCAATTGCTGAGAAGCGACTAAATGTAACGGTCCCATCATCCGGAGCAGCATCATCCTCGGCTTCCTCCGCGTCGGCCGGCTCACTGCTTGAGGGAGCGGACGAATACGATAGTGCAGCCGGCGCGGCATCAGATGTCCCTGCTGCCACAGGCTCCTCGGGCGTGGATGTCGATACTGGCGCGTAGTCAGCAACCGGAGCCATTTCAGCGACCGGCTCAGCCGGTTGAGCTGCCACAGGCTCCTCATCAGCCACAGGCTCATCCTGATCAGCCGCAAAGGTGCTATACTCATCGTTGGCAGTACCACTTTGTCCACCGTAGGAAGTCTCAGGCTGAGCAGAGTTATAAGGGACAGCCACGGTAGGCAGATCCTCAACGTCAGCACTCTTCACACCTGCGGCACGAAATACCAGTTCGTGCTCACCGATACCTACATGATCGCCATCCTGAAGCAGATAGGGCGTACCTTCTTCCAACTGCTGAGCGTTGACAAATGTACCGTTAGCGCTATGCTCATCCTGCAACAGGTACTGACCATTCTCATAAGAGACGATTGCATGACGACGCGAAGTCAATTTATCTTTTGATAATAATATTTCACTGTTTGGAGCACGCCCAATCACAACTTCAGCTTTATCTAAAGGATACTCCTGAAGTACTTCCCCGCTATCAGAGCGTAGAACCAGATAGCCAGGATCTTCAATCTTCTCCAATGTAGCCTGAGCGGTGGCCACAGCAGGAGCAGGATCGAGTACGGTCGGCGGCTCAGCCGCTGAAGATGCAGCGGTTGGGGCTGCATGATCAACTCCCCACGATGGACCACTGGCGGGCGCGTTATTCGATCCAGATGCATTCCAATCTTCTGGTGTAGCCACGGTCGCTTCACCGATCCCTGCCTGCTGATCCGAGGGTGAGGGAGTTGCTGGAAGCAGGCGATTGCCACAATTCAAACAGAAGTTGTCACCTGGCCGAGTATCAGCCCCACAATAGGGACACTTATCCATGATAAAAGTTCCTCCCATTTGTATGCACGCATCAATATGGCATTCTGCATACACATAAAACTTCTGTCCATTATAGCAGAAGTGCAAGTTGAGCGTCGAGTGTTAGCCGCTAAAGAGCAGGCATCGCTGAAGCTCTCTATATATAACCATTTTTCGCTCTATTATCGTATACGGTCCAGGCTACTTAGCCGGTTGCCAATCAAGATCAGGTTTCAAAGCTTGAAAGAACTTCTGCAATGTACTCGTTGCGCCACGACCGGAAAAGACAATACTTGTTTGATCCAGCGTACCACTGCATAACTGAACCGGTACCGGCGTGGCACTTGGAGTCGCCTGTGCCGTAGCCGTGCCAGTTGCAGCCTTTGAAGATTCACCCTGCTGCGACACACTACACTGAAAAGCTTGTGCTTTCTGGTTCCGAAGCGGGGCCTGAGAGAAACTCAGAGCATCCCCACCAGGGAGCACATAATCGATCGTAAAGTTGCTGCCAAAAACCGGATCACGCAGCGAGCTTGAGACGCTCAACAGGCAGGTGCCAGCCGGAAGCGTCTGCGGCAGATAGAGTGTGAAACCAAGATTTGCTTTCACCACCTTCCAATCTGTCAGCGTCTTAGGAGTATTATCGGCCGCGCCTAAGCCGGTCTGCCCGCTGGTACTCTTCACGCTCGAAGAAGCCTGATCACGAAAGACCATCTGAGGCTTCCCACACCAGGACAATTGCGTCAGAGTAACCGGGCTCGGAGTTGGAGTCGCCGTTGCAACAGCAGTGACGCTGGCAGTTCCCTTTACATTCGTATTATTCGAAATACTACTAGAACAAGCGGCCAGCGCAATACTCAAAAGAATAAGCATACAAACAAGAGAGAGAGTAGATTGCTTTTTCGGATATATACTTGCAGCACGACATAGTATCCGCTGTCGCCATATCTCACACCATTGAGACATTAAAAACTCCTTACCAAAGATTGAACATTTCATGTTACATTCCTGCGGCACCACCTCAATCCCCCCCACAGAAAACCTTATTTATAAGATTCATACAGACACATATTGAGAGCAAGCCTATTTTTACATTTCAATGATACTATTTCAGGCAGATTAAATAAAGCCCCATGTCGGGTTGATTATATTTCACTAAACGTACGAAATCTATGAGTTAGTTCTCATTCTGGTACCAAAGAAACTATACTCGTAGGTTCCTGAGGCAGTGGACAAACATAGCTTGCTCCTGGCTAGCGATATAGGCGTCAGGAAAGGCATGAAATGCAGTTAAAAAATGGTCTCGCATGGTACCAAAGAAGGGCTTTACAGTGTTTTGATTTAATGCTACCATAACATCCTGCTGTCACTAGATTACAATCAAGAACATATTTTTTGTCAAAAAACACCTGTTCTACAAGTAATGACGTGCGGAGAGTGTACGAAAGAGCACTTTGAAACACTAGCTCCAAATAAACCAATCCCCAAAGGGGTGCTGCGCGTGAATGCAAAACAAATCTGGCAAACTGCAATTGAACGATTTAGACAAAAAGTGAATGCGAGCGTTTTTATCAGCTGGTTCCAGGGAACCTCGGCGCTCTCCTTCCAGGATGGCGTATTTATAGTAAGCGTCCCATCCACATTTGTAAAAGCCCAGCTAGAGACCCGCTTCCTGGAAATGATCCGCTCCACACTCACGGACATTATCGGTGGCCCGGTTGAGGTGCAATTCGAAGTAACAAAAGAGCAGCTGGCACACTCCGATGACACGCAAGAAAATCCACGAACGCTCCGTTCACCAAGGCGCACCTATCGCCTCTCAAAAGAACGGCTAGCGGGGCCGTTACGTGGCAAGCGCAACTCCTCTGATGCCACAGCCGCAGCGAAGAATGCACAGCCGACGATCCTGCCGCCAGAGAAAACCTATAGCCGAGAACAAGAAGAGTATGAGATACCACGCCGGCCGGCCTCCTATACCAAAGAGGCATCCCGAGCGGCGCAGGCATACCCCACCTATCCAACACAGGATGGTGCCACCGATGAGGCAGTACAGTATGAACCTGAGACGGCCTATGAGCCAAACAAGTCGTCTGACTATAATTCCAGGCCCATGCAACAGAGCAAAGAATACAGTCCAGTCCATTCAAATGTGGAAGGCGTACTCAATCAACGCTACCGCTTCAGCTCGTTCATTGTAGGGAAATCAAATAAGCTCGCTCATGCGACCTCGCTGGCCGTAGCTGAGAGTCCTGGACGGATCTATAATCCGCTCTTTCTTTATGGTGGAGTAGGATTGGGCAAAACGCATCTGCTCCATGCCATTGGTCATGCAGGTGAAGAGGCGGGACTCAATGTCCTCTATACGACATCGGAAAAGTTCACGAACGAGATCGTCAATGCGATCCGTTACAAGAAGACGGAAGAATTCCACTCCAAATATCGCCAGATAGATATCCTGTTGGTGGACGATATCCAGTTCATCGCTGGCAAAGAGTCGACTGAAGAAGAATTTTTTCATACCTTCAATGCGCTCCACAACGAGAATAAGCAGATTGTGGTCACCAGTGACCGTCCTCCAAAGGCGATCAGCAGATTGCAAGATCGCTTACGCTCTCGCTTTGAATGGGGGCTCCAGGCAGATGTCCAACCACCAGAATATGAGCATCGCCTGGCTATTTTGCGCTCGAAGTGCGATTCGTTACGTTTCACGGTCCCGACCGGGGTAGTAGAATATATCGCCCAGCCAACGTGTAGTAGCGTCCGCGAACTTGAAGGGGCGTTGAATCGCGTCATCGCCTATGCCACGCTCCATGACGCGCCTCTGACAGCCACAATAGCGGCCAAGGCACTGGAAAATATTTACGATAACAAGCCGCCAGTATCATCATCGCCATCCAATCTGACAATCGCCGATGTGCTGGACTGTGTGTCACGCTACTATGACGTCAATCCTGACCTCTTACGCGGCAAACAGCGCGACCGCGACATCGTCTGGCCGCGCCAGGTGGCGATGTATCTGATGCGCGAAGAGACAACCGCCTCCTTGCTGCAAATTGGAGCAGCTCTGGGTGGACGCGATCATACGACGATTATGCATGGGGCGGAAAAGGTGCATGCCGAGATTGGCAACAACGATCAAGTACGACAGGAGATTGCAGCTGTGCTGGCGTCGTTACAAAGCCATCCCTACTCTTGACGCCGACAGCGTCCCAGAGATAGATTGTATAATATAAGCACAAAAACAATCGTAGCAGATACGACACGTCGATAGATAGATAATTAAGAACGAGTAATCGATGTACCCTTACGTACTTAGGAGCGACTTCGTATGCAGAAACAACAACCCGTCAGTTACGATCTTCTGGCGGTCTTCCCCGATGAAGCTAAGGCCGAAGAGGCTTCAAACAAGCTGAAGAAAGCTGGCTTCAACGAGGAAGAGATACATCAACTTCATACTGGCAGTGTGGGCACTGGACAATTCCGCGAACATGGACCCAATCAGGCTCGCAGAGATTTTTTCCTACAGACACAACGTTCGGGTCCACGACCAATCCTGATTCTGTTGTTTGCCATCATCGGATGTCTGATAGTAACAGGACTGACCTTTGCCGCCACTTTTGCAGTACCACATCTCCCTGAGCCAACCACGCTCTTGATTGGTGCTGCGATCGGCCTGATACTTGGTGTCATCCTGGGACTTCTGAGACGTGGTCGCGTACGTGGAGCAATTGGGCAAAATCAAGCCAAAGCGCCACCAGCCACCAGCAGCAAAAATGTACGCGAGACACGCAATATCATTGCGCTGCGTTTCGAAGATCCAGAAAACGTGAGTCGCAAATCACGCGCACGAGCTATTCTCCTGAACAATCAAGGTAGGATCGACCGCAGTGTCAGTCGACAGGACACCAATTAGCAACAGAATAGAGACAAAAAATACGCCATTTCGTTGAAACGGCGTATTTTTTGTCTCAAATTTTGTTATTTTTAGAAATCTTTGCTAGAACACTGGTAAAATACGTAACTCTTGGTTACAATAGTTTTGGGAAAACGCTTTAGGGCATAACCAAACTGTTACACTAACGGAGAAAACATCCATGTCCAAGGAATTATGGACTTTCACACGGTTCCAGGTAAAACCAGACAAGGTCGTGCTCGATCGAACCAAGCTACTTCCGCCTTATAAGGTTATTGTGCATGATGATGACTACAACGAAATGAATTATGTTGTCTTTGCCCTGGTCCAAGCGGTCAATACGCTGACCATGCAGGAAGCAGAACTTATCATGCTGACAGCCCATTCGACCGGGCGAGCCATTGTGGCGGTTTGCCCCAAAGAAGTAGCGGAATATTACCAGGAACGTTTGTTAAGTTACCATCTAACGGCAACGATTGAACCAGAATAATGAGGAAGCGGCAATTGAGTCGCTTCCTCATTTTATATGGGCAAGGAAAAATGCCCGCAGAAAAGACTTGGCTGTTCCATAACCGTTGGTACATGTCGTTCGTATTACTAGTAGAAATATAACAGCGGATTAAAGTGCAAGCATCCACCATATATATAGAGAAAAATCTGAGAGTAATAGTGTGGTTATGTAAGTAACGTCCTGGTAGTGCTGTAATCTTTATGTATACTTGCGCTATTGACGCCGCTGATCCAAGAGGATAGAATTCAAAAAATCGCTCGGATGTCAGCTTTTAGGCGTTCGTTGTGACTACCTGACACTATAAACTGAAGGTGCCAGATACTGTTTATCACGCTCCATCAGGAGGGGAGAAATCATGGTTCACTTATGGGGTTCCAAGACCAAAGAGGATGCTGAAATAAGTAAATCAGCTTTAGGAGAATGTGCCGCTGGGGATATCGCGGTCGTCATTTCTGGTGAAAAACTTGATACCAACCTGGTCTATCTTGGTTGCCAGATGGCAAAAGGAGCCAAACGTAAGGTCCATCTTGTTCATGTGATTGAAGTGCCTCGTGCATTGCCACTCAAAGCCGTCCTCACGCAGGAATCTGAGCGCGCTGATCAAATGTTGAACACGGCCATCGGTATTGCGGAACGCGTGGGTTGCGACGCCGTAGCTGAGGTTGTACAGGCACGCGATGCGGGGACTGCGATTGTCGATGAGGCAAGGGACCATAATTGCGCATTATTATTGATTGGCCTGGTACGCAATAGTAACAAGAGCCAGAGCGAATTAAATAAGACCGTTTCTTACGTCTTAGCCAACTCCACTTGTCGAGTCTGGCTGGTGCAAGATCCGGTTCCAGTCCCCGTGCCAAGTACACGTTAGTGGTATCCATTCAACAATTAATGTAGATGTAACAAGAAGTTTCTCTTCATCATAATTTCTCGATTGTCAGTCAAACAGGTACAGGGAGAAGCCATCTGAACGCACAAACATGCGGACTTTTCCCTGCGGGAACTGCTACATATCGCCCCGCACATACGTATTACTAAGTGTAGCTGACAGTTGTTCATAGCGAAGCCTCATGACGATGTTTAGTTTATGGGAGGAGATTATGATGACAGGTGACTCGATTGTCCAGAAGCAAGCAGAACTTCCTCAGAGAGATTATTATCAGGCACTCTATCAGACCGCGTTGACGATTTCGTCAAGCCTTGAGCTGGATCAAGTCCTCCAAAGCGTGGTCACCAGCACCACAGAAGCGATGCAGGTAGCAGCTTGTGCGTTGCGACTACTGGATGAAGAATCTGGTCAACTGCGTTTGAGTGCTGTCCACGGATTAAGTCAAGAATATCTGGCCAAAGGGCCGATTAACCTCGTCAATAGCCATATTGACAGCGAGGTGATGAAAGGAAGCTCTATTTACATTGCCGACGTACGCGTCGATCCCCGCTTCCAATATAAAGATGCCGCCCGCCATGAAGGGCTCGTCTCCGTATTATGTGTCCCCCTCGAAGTGCACGGTAAGGCCATTGGCGTATTGCGCGTCTACACCAAAACGTTGACAGAATTCATGGAGGATGATATTCAGTTTATGTCTGTGCTGGCCAGCCTGGCAGCTCTGGCAATTGAAAACGCACGCCTCTATGAGAGTATGAAAAGTACATATCATGGGGTCATGAATGCCTTCTGGGGCCTCTAAAAATGATCCTACGCTTCAGCTCTTTTTGTGGCGTCAGAGTATGACATTTTATACACCCCACACAGGACATCCACCCGCCTCAGAAGAAGGCATGGACCATCCATAGCGTATCCTCTGAGCGCTAGATACGTGTATTCGTCAGATACGGTGATGTGAATTGGGTATGCTCTCCTGCTTGTCGGTGCGGTACGGGGAAGAGGCGGGCCGAGAGTGGCTTCTGATAACGCACAGCCAGAGTTGCAACGTCAAGCAAGAGGTGAGCTATACTTTCAGGAGAGCTATCTCCTGGCAGAGGAATAGTATCAAGTCCAGTGCCACAGACTGCCGAATATAGCAGCAATTGGTGAGCATTGACTCTTCCCTCTTCCCAACGCTGTCCTAACACACTATCTTCCAGCACAGGCAGCATCAGACCATTATAGCCACAGGTGGGCAGAGAAGTGCTTTTCAGGGCAGAGGTCAGCGCAGCAGCCACTGCCAGCGTCCCGGCCGAGCCCAACAATCCGTAGCCACAGAGTTCCAGCGCCTGGACAATACTCGCCTCTCCCATGGGAGCCGGAGAGAGATCGATGCCGCCAAACAGAATCGCATGCTCGTCGGCGATACTCTGTCCCAACGCGACGACTGGCCTGCCCTGCTCCTGCAATAGAGCACGCACCTGATTGGTAACTTGATTGAGATCTAAGGCATGCTTGCCATCGGCGTCGAGCCGCTGAAGTGCCTCTGTCACCAGTGAGACTCCCTGCAAGCCACAGGATAGGCTGGTCGGACCAGCATGATACGCGGCCGGAAAGAATGGTCCTCCCGGCTCGACACAAGCTAGCATAGCAAAACGGAAGTTGCCAAATCCTTCAGCAGTTTCATGCGCCAGACGCAATATAAGCTGAGCAATCGGCAAAGCTGCTTCAAAACGCAAACCATGTTGCGCATCAGCCAGACTCACGGTCGCACTCAGATGAGTGGTAGCAATCAAAGCATCCGCAAGCAGTTGTACGCGCTCAAGAGCAAAATCTGATCGAGCTGCAAAAACAGTGCCCAGAGAACAATATTCCAGCCCAACATCGTCCAGGATGCGTTGTAGCTCCAATATATATGCCATCAGCGCCGCGGGAGACCAATCAGCAAGATCATCGAGGATGGGGCGCGTCGAAAGCCGCAACGTTTGAAGCGTATAGCCAGCATCCTCGTAGCGCCTGGCCGCCTGTTGCAATAGCTGCTGCGCCTGCTCAATCGCTTTGCCAGAAAGCGGATGGAGATCAGATAAACCCAATGTCAGGGTACGGACGGTGGGCAATGACATATGTATTCCTCGCTTCATTTATTTTCAGAAAATCCACAGCTCAATGACCTTTGACAGAGCAATAGAAACGCGCTTATTAACGAGCATTATAACATCTACAAGCAGGCAAGAGGTCTGGGGCAAATGGCTAACCAAATGCGCTATAAATCAACAATCTCTTGACGAATGTTTTCCCCTTACCGTACACTTTGACACAGCCAAGTAAATTGTGGGGGTGTACAGCTATAACTATGCAAGCAAACGTAAATGATCCTGCTTCTCAGGGGCAACAAACGCCCAGGCTACACGAATGTTTTCTCTGTACACTCGATCCCAAACCTCCGTGCCATACCGCGCAACTTGAGGGGCGTCTGGTGGCAGCACTGGAACGTCAGCACAATGGCGAGCGCATCCCCATAATCATCATTGACACCGCCAGCGGGCGTGTCGAGATCCAGCTTGAGAACTCTTATTACCGCAGCCTGATCAAAGAGATCAGTGCCAGAAGCGAAGTTCTCAGCCAGCATCATCTGACGATGCGCATCTATCATCTGCCCACGGAGCCGGTCAGTATCGAGTACAAAACTCAGACACGTTTACGCTATCAGGGCAATGCCTATACGATGGCCGTGCTGGAACCGGATATTCTGCTCAACATTACTGATCTCAATCAGGCCGAATATTGCACGCGTCAATATCTGCTCAATCGATTAGTGCCGTCATCGGCCTCCGAAGCCACGATACGCGGAAACATTGTCCATCATTGCTTCAAAGAATTGCTGAAAGAGCATGATCGCGGAAAGTTCTCAGGAGCAGCAGGAGAGCAAGCAGCGCCATTGAAGGCGATGCAATATCATCTGGAGCAGGCCATGGAGCTCAACGCGATCGATATCGCTCTGGCCGATGTCTCGTTGGAGGAGATGCGGGAAAAAGTCATGCCCCATCTGGAGAGTCTGGCACGCTGGTATCAGAGCGAAAGCAATACGCTCTGGACCTTGCCCGGGGTCAGGGACGATGATCAAGCGGGGTCCGATGGCAATCAGGTACGCGCAGAAACGTTTTTACTGGCTCCCGAGATTGGATTACGGGGACGTCTCGATCTGTTCTGGCAACAAACAGGTCAGCAGCGTTTGCTGGAGTTGAAAACAGGCGGCGCTAGCGGCGAGCTCCCCAAACGAGATCATCGCTGGCAAGTCATGGGTTATCATGCGCTGCTGGCGGTGCGGCGTCAATCGAAAATGAAGCGAGCCTTTGCCACGCTACTCTACAGTGGCACCCCGGGACAGGCTCAAGCCTTTGGCATTCGCGCCTCCATTCGCGATATTCAACGTGTCAACGAAACACGCAGTATCCTCGTGCTGAACCGCGTCACGGGCATCCCATCAGCACCTCCAGGACCCTCGCGCTGCAACAAATGCTCGATGCTGACCCATTGTCAGACCATTTCGTCTTTACTACAATGGCAGCCGCCAGCAACGACAGAACAACTCACGAAAGCATCCATACAGCCTGCGCCTGTCGCGTCCGCAGAGCCTGATGACACAGATGAGTCTGAGACTCCAGAGCAGCAAGTATCTCAAGCCTCTTCCGAGCAGCATGAGACCTTTTTCGCCAGATATTATCGCTTACTGCAAATCGAGGGACGAGCTGGCGAGCAGCAACAGGCGCAACTCTGGAATACTCCTGTAACGGAACGCATCGAGCGTGGAAGCGCTCTGCGAGGACTTGAGCTGGAAGGCGAGCCGACAATCCAGAATGAGGGCTGGTCTCTGACCTTTCGCTGCACCAACACCTCAGAGCTACGTGAGGGCGATGAGATCCTGCTCAGCGATAGCAGTCCAATCACAGGAGAAGTTGTCAGCGGGACAATCACGGTCATTAGCTCAAAATACATGACCGTCTGGACCAGAGAGTTGATTGCTCAGCCACAGTTGATCGATCGCTATGATAACGATCTGGTCCACGTACGCACGCTCCAAAATCTCTTACGCTGGTATCACGCGCCCGCGCACATACAGGATCTGGTCGAGAGCAAAATCCGCCCACGCTTTATCGGCGAGGCCGTCGTGCCACGCGCAGATTTTAATGCCGAACAGAATCTAGCGCTCACCCGCGCAGTGCAGATGAGAGATTATCTACTCATTCAGGGACCTCCAGGCACCGGCAAGACAAGCGTGATCGCCGAGATTGTGAAACGCCTGACGGATCAGGGACAGCATGTGATGCTGGCCGCCTTTACCAATCAAGCGGTCGACAACATGCTTAAGCGACTCTCCAAAGAAGGCTTCAACAATTATCTGCGATTGGGGAGCGAGAGAAGTGTCGATGAGGCGGTCAGGCCGTGGCTCCTGAAAGAGCTGATTGCACGCCGACTGGAATTAGACAAGCAGCATCCAATCATCCCCTTGCGTCCCGATCCCTATCATCAGGATAAATCCTACCAGGATCACGTGTTTGAGATTCTGTATACAACGCCCGTCGTGGCCTCTACGACCGCTACCTGGTCTTCGGATAAATATGCTCCCCACACGGCCCTTCCCGGCTCGCAGGCGGTCGATAATAACGGCTTTATCTTCGACGTTGCGATTATCGATGAAGCCGGACAGTTGACAGTACCGGCAATTCTCGGTGCGCTGCGCTTCGCAAAACGCTTCATACTGGTTGGCGACGAGAAGCAGCTACCTCCTCTGGTATTGAGCAAAGAGGCGGCCGCCGATGGCCTATCAGACTCGCTTTTTAGTCTGCTCAAAGAAGCTGACGAAACACATCATCAACGCTATCCCCTGGAGATCAGCGCCAGCGTGCCACTGCGCACGCAATATCGCATGAACAAATGGATCTCCAACTTTTCATCGACGGTATTCTACGACCAGAAACTCCTGGCTCACGCATCCGTTGCTAATCGACGCGTCGAGTACACACGAAAACCAGTGCTCCAGGCTCCATCATCTGCGCTCACCAGCAACATCCATACTGCGCTTGATCCCAAATTTCCGCTGGTGTTTCTGGATATCAAAGATCCACAGGAATTGACTGGCACCAAACAGAGTAACGCCGAGGCTCGCGCAGTACGTGCGATCGTGGCGGAATTGCTCGCACGTGGCATTCAACAGCAGGAGATCGGTATCATCGCTCCCTATCGCGCTCAGGTGGCCAACATCCGCCGCCATCTCTTTGCCAGCGATCCCGACAGCAACTGGCAGGCTCTCCCGGCTGAAACACCACTCAGCGTTGATACCGTTGATCGCTTTCAGGGCGGCGAACGCCTGATCATGATCATCTCCTTCGCCACCACCTCCGAGCCGGAAGCGGAGAGTCCACGCCGCGAATTTCTGATCAATCCCAATCGCCTCAATGTTGCGCTCACCCGAGCCCAGCGCAAACTCATCCTGGTTGGATGCGTCGCTGCACTGGAACCTCTACCCACATTTGATCGGCTGATCAAATACTGTCGTAGCATGCAGACATTGCTTGTAGCAGAAACCAACACGGCCATGACAACCAGCATACATTAGTAGCTAAGCTCACAATCAGTATTCAAAGCGACTGGAGATCAACCAGACCTTTCTTTAAGGCGTAGATGACTATCTGCGAGCGATCATATACGGCTAGCTTACGATAAATGTTACGAAGATGGTTCCGGACAGTCTTTTCAGTGACTTTGAGCATGGGAGCTATCTCTTTGACAACCATTCCCTGCGCGATTAAGATTACTAACTCGCGTTCACGCGTGGTTAGACCTGCGTCTTGATAGAACATTGCTTTTCCTCTTTCTTTATCTCCGGACAGCACAGCACACATGCCAGCATCACAAGCATCATCCTACTTATACAATGGCACAGATAGCCAGTGAAAGCGGCAAAAAAAGCGTTCCCATCAACAAATCAAGTACATGTGGCGCACGGATGATCCGGATACGTCAGGGGGCTTTGACAAGTTATCAGCGATGGGATATATTACATTTAAAGGTAATCCTACTAATTTACTCGGATTAATAGTGAACAGAAAAAGAGCTTGCAACGCCTCTTGAATATGTAAGAGCATGTGGGGAGATAAGCGATCTACCACAAGTTGAAAGGCAGCCGCACGCAATGGCAGAAATAAATGAAGCAGAACTCATGGATGCACTTCGTGAGTGTTACGATCCAGAAATCCCGGTGAACATTGTTGACCTGGGCCTGGTCTATAATCTGGATATTAATAATGAGACCAATCACGTCGACGTCTCGATGACCCTGACTGCGTTGGGTTGCCCGATGGCAGGCGAGGTCATCTCAGAGGTTGAGATGCGCGTTGGACAAGTCGAAAACGTAAAGAGTTGCAAAGTTGATCTGACCTTTGATCCCCCCTGGTCCGCCGACCGCATGACCGAAGATGCAAAATGGGAACTGGGTATGATGTAAAGTAGCATACGACGCTACTTTACTGCATCGATCTTCTACCCGAATTATGTGCTAGCGGTACAATATCGGTAGGAGGTTGATGATGGAAGTTCAGGACGACGATAACGCGAGAGCTCAAATAACAAGCTCTCGCCACAAAAAACGGAACAGGCCACGTATGACGGTGCGCCTGGCAAGCATACTGATAGTGCTCCTCATCTTGATTGTGGCTGGCGGCAGTATCGGCTACAGCAGATTTTATCAACCATATGCGCAGAGCCTGGAGCGCACGATCGCTAGAGATGCTCAAATAGAAAAAACGGCTCTGGTGAAAGTGACACAAACAGCTCAGGTGGTGGCGACAATGACGTTCCAGACACATGCAACGGCCACGATAGTCGCGCATCTTCAGCATAGCTACAATGAAATGACTAAAACTACTCCCACGATCAGCGACGAACTTCACGCTCCCGATACGAACAATTGGGAGACCGGTTCCGGTTGCTCATTTACACATTCCACTTATACAGCGAGCGTGCGCGAGAAGGGCTTCTTCTTGCCTTGTCTGGCGAAAGGTATTCACGTCAACAACTTTGTCTATCAGGTGGATATGGATATCCTGAGCGGCGACGCCGGTGGGATCATTGTACGAGCCAGTCAGAAGAACACACAGTCTTACATCTTTGTGGTGGGACAGGATAGTAGTTACAGCCTCTATTACTATTCGGGCAACGCACAGAAAGCTGCTCAGCCTCTGACAGATGGCTATAGCGACCTGATCAAAACAGGCTACAACCATGTAAATACGCTCGGAGTGCTGGCCAGTGGTAGCTCACTCGATTTTTATATCAACCAAAAATACGTCACGAGCATCGCCGATGCCACAATGACTACAGGACAGATTGGCCTGCTTGCCAATAACTATAAGAGCTCAACAGAAGTTACCTACACGCATGCCAAAATATGGAAGCTATAAGCTGATGATGTGATAGTGGCGACAAGTGGTAAGAGGAGTCGGAGATGCAACCTTGCAAACATTGTGGAAGACAGCTTTCACCAGGCATGACGGTCTGTCCCAGTTGTGGACAAAGCATTCCTCCGATTCTGGAGACACATCCTAGCTATCAGACCTCCGCCACTGGCTCGACACAGATACCCGCCTATAGGCGCATTACGAGAAATCTTACGAACGCAGGCACACAACCTACGCTGAAACGCTCCCTTATGATTGCGACAGCGACGCCGGCTCACGCAAGAGTGCTCAAACGACACAAGATCTGGTCATCGATTATCATCATAGCGATCCTGGTTTTAACGCTCCTGCTGCTGATCAGTATGGCAGGGATGTTCTACTATACAGAGATTTCACATCCTACGCAGTCGCGAGCCCAATCAACTACCACAGCATACATGATGCAGAGAGCCAATACCCATAATACAGCCGTTGCTCGGATCAATAGCACACGGTCAGCTCTGACACAGAGCAAGGCGACAACACAAGCTGCTGCACAGAGCACAGCACAGTCACAAAAGAATACAGCACAAGCACAAGCAACATCAACCATCCTCCAGAACCTTTACACACGCAGCACCAGCGGACATCCTATCCTGGACACATCTCTGTACTACAACACCGGTGCCAAATGGGATATCTATCCAACCAAAGACGGAGGCGGCTGCGCATTTAATGAAAACGCGCTTCACAGTCGAGCCTATCAGACCAATTACTACTCTCCCTGCATCGCGCACGCCACACGCTTCCACAATTTTGCGCTGGAGATAAATATGAAGATCATTAAAGGCGATGAAGGCGGAATTATCTTCCGCGCCAGTGCTCACGATCAGAACTTCTATAGCTTTCGCATCCGCAGCGACGGCACCTATGGCTTGATCCTGACCCAAAGCGATGGGCATACAACTCCGCTGATATACGATCAAAGCAACCTGATCAAAACAGGCACCGGTCAGACAAATATTGTGACGATTATTGCCCGTGATAATATCTTTTATCTCTACATGAATAAGCACTATGTAGGCAGTGCTAGCGATAACACCTATAGCGCTGGCTCAATTGGCATCATGGCCGTCGACAGAAAAAATCATACCGACGTCGCCTTCAACAATCTGCGCGTCTGGAAGTTATAATCCAGACTTCATAGACCTCCCCAGCAGGAATCTCTGCCAGCAGGGTCCTAAATAATTTCGCCATTTGTCGCTTTATCTGCAAGCCGGGCATTTTTATGTTATTCTATCTACTGATTTAAAAGTTCTTGCGGGAGACAGAAAATAATATGGTCAAAAAAGAGTTAAATTACACCCAATCAAATAAGGATACTCTGGCTGATGCTCCAACTGAACAGTTAGAAGTAGATACTCTGGCCGATGCTCCGACCGAGCAGGTAAATGCAGATCTCCTGGCTGACGCTCCAACCGAGCAGATAAACGCAGATCTCCTGGCTGACGCTCCAACCGAGAAGTTGGCAGTGGATACGCTAGCTGACGCTCCAACTGAACAGTTAGCCAAAGAGGCCACGATAAAACAGATAGCAGCCAGTTCAACTCGACCATCCTGGCCTCCTCCTCCGCGTCCGAGAAAACGTCGCTCGGCCATTAAAACAACCAGCCTGATCCTGGCAGCAATCCTGGCGATCGTACTTGTACTGGGAGCGATTAGCCTCTTGCTCATCAAGACGACAACGAATTATCGCTCATCGATCCGTCACGTAGCTACAGCACAGGTCCAGCAAACGATCAGCGTACAGAATACAGGACAGGCACAGGTACAAGGAACAGCTCAATACATCAACAAAGCGCAAGGCCAGATCGAAGCCACAGCCACCACGCAAGCCATGCAAACGGCTCAGGCCACGCAATCCATTAACGACGCCACAGCCACGGCCCAGGCCAGCACATCGCAATATCAGGCCCTGACCACTAATACTCCGAGCATCGACGATCCTCTCACAGACAACACCAGCACCAATCGCTGGGATACCGGCGGCGCCGATACACATACAGGCTGCGCATTCACTAACAGTATGTATCATGCGCTGGAAGAACAGCAGACGTATTTCCAACCGTGCATCGCGCAGGCTACCAATGTCTCCAATTTTGCCTATCAGGCCAATGTGACCATCCTCAAGGGCGACGAGGGACAAGCCGGACTGCTTTTCCGCGTTGGGAATGGTGCAACAAACTATTATTTTTTTCACGTAGGCACTGATGGCTCATATGCACTCGATCTCTATAACGGAGCGAATCAAGCCTCCACGCTCCTTCAGGGGAGAAGCGCAGCGATCAACGTCGGAGTCAATCAGATGAATCAGCTGATGGTGATGGCCGACCAGACAACTATCACGATCCTCGTCAACAGTACCTATCTCGGAGCCATCGGCGATAGCACATTAACAGCAGGTCAGATAGGAGTTGGCGTCATTGATAACAATACACCGATCGACGCCACATTCGCGAATGTGCAGGTATGGAAACTCCGATAAAGCAGGTCCGCTAAAAAGTCATTCAGGAAGGTCAACATTCATTGAAATGTCATCCTTTCCGGTTCACTAAAAATGTCAGTCATGTCGAACATTCCAACTGACAAGCATAAAAGAAGTCTATCCCTTGTAAGAGATAGACTTCTTTTAGACTTTTTATTATCGATACATATTGAAAATTACCTGTATATCAGGTATAGTAAAAAGAAACGGCATGAGAGAGGTGATACACATGGATATTCAACATGCAATGGCACGACTCCATCTCCCTTTTTAAAGTATATGCTAAAGACATCAAAAGAACAATCCTGGCAAGAATTAATAACGCAATTTTCACGTGTTGTGGATAAAGTTGGGCGTACTATCGACGAGGGTATCCTGGAAACGGTTATTGTGCTCAACGCCTTGGGCATCCCTACGTCATCGTCATGTGAGGGGCATCTTGATCATGGGCATGCATATCCCTGGGTCCAGATTTCATCTCCAGATGCGGCTATGCTTGAAAGCCAGGCAAATGCAAAATTACATGAGGCGCAACATTCGCCAGATCACTATCGTGCATTGATGAAAGAAGCCGATAGCATTACAAATGATTGCAAGCGCCTTCATCAATCCTATGTTCCAGATCTGTTTGCGCTTCTTGAGCGATTTTATCAGGCGCACTCGATGGTCTATGATCGTCATCTTGTGCTAGATAATCGACTGTGGACAGGCCGTATCTTGCTCCAAAGCCAAGGGGCTGACTATCAAGAGTTTTCATCAGTGAAGGCTCAAAAGCTTATTGAGTACCAGGAAGAAATGCAAGCCTTTACCCGATTTTTGAAAGCCAGCTACTTCAGGGATTGACAAATGCTAGAGGCACTGTTATGCTGAAATACAGATCAGATAGAATATAGCCTGGCTATGAATGGGATAAGTATCTCTTGTCATCAGCGTACAGAGAGCTGCGGGACGGTGCAACGCAGTACGCGCAAGAGAGAAATCCACCCTGGAGCCTACGCGTGAAGCGTCAACGGTTGCCTCCGTTAGCGGGTATAAAGAGTTCCAAGCTGCTCTCGTAGAGAAAAGTATTGGAAAAAGTAAGGTGGTACCACGATTCCACGCATCCTGCGTCGTCGTCCTTGAATGAAGGACACGGCGTTTTTTTATGGCATAAAGAGTTTTTTTCAATCCCAGCAGGAAGACACAGAAAAAAAGAAGAGGAGAAAAAACACATGCTTGATCTGGCATTTATTCGCAATAATCCAGGCGTGGTCAAAGAGGCCGCACGCGTAAAAAATAACTCGATCGATATCGATGCCCTACTGGCTCTGGATCAGCAGGTCGTTGCGCTACAGCACGAGGTGGAGGAGACACGCGCCAGACAGAATCAGCTCTCGAAAGGCATCCAGCAGGCCGCCAAAGAAAAGAATGTCGAGCTGCGCACCAATCTCATCGCCGAAGGCAAAAAGATGGCCGACGAGATTAAAGCCAAGGAGCCAGCACTCAATCAGTTGATCGAAGAACGTTATCAACTGCTCTTACTCGTACCGAACATCCCCGATCCAAGCGCTCCGATCGGCAAAGACGACAGCGAGAACGTGCCGTTTAAGTATTGGGGCGACAAACCCAAATTCGACTTCGAGGCTCTCGATCACTACGACCTGATGCTCAAGCATAATCTGGTAGACATCGAACGCGCCGTCAAAGTCGCTGGATCGAGAAGCTATATCCTGCGCGGCGATGCCGCACGCATGGAGCTGGCTCTGGTCAATTTCGCCATGGACAAAATGGCACGCAAAGGCTTTACACCGTTGATCGTTCCCGCTATGGCTCGCGACTTCTGCTTCGTCGGCAATGGACAGTTTCCCAAAGGTCGCGATCAAGTCTACGAAATCAAGGATCAGGATCTGTTTCTGGTCGGCACAGCCGAAGTCTCGATCACCGGTATGTACAAGGATGAGATCCTCAAAGCCAGCGAGCTGCCGATGAAGTTCGTTGGCTATAGTCCCGCGTTCCGCCAGGAGGCTGGCACGTATGGCAAGGATACACGTGGCGTCTTCCGTATCCATCAATTCAGCAAAGTCGAGCAGTATATCATCAGCAAAGCCGACCACGACGAGTCGGTCTACTGGTTCGAGCAACTCTTGCAGAACGCCGAAGAACTGATCCAGGCACTCGAGCTCCCCTATCGAGTCGTCAACGTCTGCACAGGCGACATGGGCGACGGCAAGGTCGGGATGTATGATATCGAATGTTGGGTCCCCGGCGAGAATCGCTATCGCGAAACCCATTCGTGCTCGTACCTGCACGATTGGCAGGCTCGACGCGCCAATATTCGCTACCGCGACGAAGATGGCAAAGTCAAATTTGTCCACACACTCAACAACACCGCCATCGCCTCGCCACGCATCTTGATTCCGCTATTGGAAACGCATCAGCAAGCCGACGGCAGCATTCGCATCCCCGAAGCCCTGCGTCCATTTATGGGCGGACAGGAATATATTGGTCGTTAGTATGCCAGCTGGCTCGGTTATGATTGTGATCGAGCCAGCACACCCTCTCGTTTCTGCACTAAATATATTCCCGCTTCCTTTTTTATGTCAGTGAAAAGGAGTCAACGATGGACAGCCAACAGATCACACAAAACCTGGGTTTCCTTAATGAGAAGCTAAAAGAGGAAAAATATTCATGGCCAACTGCTTCTGCTGGGAGGTGCACTTATGGTTACTCAGGTAAGAAATCGAGATGCTACTGAGGACATTGATGTGTCAATCATTGCATCAAACTCTAAGATATATTCGTCAGTTCTCAACGCAATCGCAGCGACAGCGAAAGAAAAGAGCTTACCAAATCAATGGCTCAATGATGATGTTAGCATTATTACTGATCAAGTAGGGCGACCTCGACAGTTAAAGCCATGGTTACAACTTTCCCATCTCACAATATATGTGCCAGATTTGAATTATATGATGGCGTTAAAGGTTTTCTCCGGCAGAGCTCAGGATTATAGAGACATCCAGGCCCTGGCACCGATCCTAAAATTGTCGACTCAACAGCAATGCTGGAAGGTTGTAAACTCTTATATACCACAACATTTACAAGATCAGTCAGCACGTCTGCGTATGAAAAATGCAATTGAGTACTGTTTTAAAGTATAATAGTAGGAGAAGATGTTCATATGCATGGAGAACGCCATGAAATCGCCACTTCCTTATAACATTCATCCCATTAAACAAGTTTTAGAAAGTATCAGCCAGGATAATAATGATGATCCATGGATTGCAATTGGGAACTTTTTACACGATTGGTGGAGTTATGCAAAAGATCATCGGCACGAGTTGATCACGGAGCCTCCTACGGAGCATGACATCCAAATGCAGCCGCGATGGGCTGCATTCTGTGCTGCAACTGTAGAGGAATTATGCATCCGAACATCATTCCCTTGTCCGAAATGGGTCAATCAGGACGTCTACTTCCTCAAAGAGCCCTGGATTCTTCCTTCTGCCGCTAACCAGCCCGATATGCAAGCATTGGCACCTTTTCAGCGCCGAAACATTTATGTGGGAAGAAATGTGCTAGACAATAAATATGAATTGAAAGACAAATATCCCCTCCAAGCCTCAAAGTTTACTCCGTGGTCAGAACAAGAGGTCCAGCGCTTAATTAAGGGTGCGTAATTTTCAGCCATATAACCTTGTCCCAAAAAGGGGATATTAAAGAAATATCCCCTTTTTCACAAAGGTATAATCTCTCCTTGTACAGACTGCTCTTCGTCGTCGATGACAAGGCATCCAATGCTGCATGTGGGCTGCCGTCGGCGATCGGTGGCGCTGCCAGGATTGAAGAGGAGTTGTCCATCATGCTCCTGATTGTAAGGATTGTGGCTGTGACCAAAGATCACGATGCGCGCCGTGGGAAATTCGCGTCGTGCGGTCTGAGGATAATGACGAGCTTCGCCGAGAATATGGACAATGCCGATTCTACAGCCGCCGACCTGTATCTCTTTCTTGATCGGTAGCGTGGCGATCACTTCATCTTGCTCGACGTTGCCCTGGACGGCTACGACCGGCGCGAGAGTCTCCAGTTGGGTCACGACTGAGAGAACAGATAAGTCTCCTGCATGGATAATCAGCTCGACGTCGGCAAAATGCTCCCAGACAGCCTCCGGGATGCTTTTGAATCTGGGCAGATGGGTATCCGATATGACTCCGATTCGATGTTGCATCTTTGTTTCCTCCAGCATTTTGAGATATATTAGAGATGGTATCTATCCACGTCGGCCAATCTAGATTAATCCTAAGCTAAAGCTGAATCATAGCCGCTTCACTCA
Organism: Dictyobacter sp. Z7_2; assembly: GCF_057551105.1. NCBI lineage: Bacteria > Bacillati > Chloroflexota > Ktedonobacteria > Ktedonobacterales > Dictyobacteraceae > Dictyobacter > Dictyobacter sp. Z7_2. The sequence goes on along the minus strand of NZ_BAAJPE010000002.1, from coordinate 2,943,172 downwards.
GAGCATTGAAGACCTTGACTGGATGAGTTGTACCAATTTAATGAGTTACACCAATTTAGAGAGGAGAGGCATTTAAAATAATGTCTCAAATCAGGATATCACATGCGTATTGCAATCCTATCTGATATACACGGCAATCAGATTGCACTCGATGCCGTCCTTGAAGACCTCACCCAACAAGCATCGATTGATCAGATCGTTATCGCCGGGGATCTCTGCCTGAATGGTCCCCGTCCCAAAGAAGTTTTAGAAACGCTCCAAAGCCTGCGCTGTCCCGTGATTCAGGGAAACACTGATCTGGATATCGTCAATCAGACGTCCAAAAAGGGTCCCAAAAAGCAGAGCGTGATCGTCTGGACACGCGAGCAGATCGGCGTTGATGGCATTGATTATCTGGCATCATTACCCTTTTACCATCTTGTCTCAAACCCGCAGGGAAAGGATCTATTGGTAGTGCATGCCAATCCACTCAACCAGGATGAAGCCATCTTTCCCACCACTACCGATAGCAGAATCGAAGAGATGTGCCAGGAGTTGCCTCCAACCATTAGTACATTGGCATTTGGACATTATCATGTGGCCTATGTGCGACAATGGCGAAAGTTGTTACTGGTGGATGTCGGAAGTTGTGGTCTGCCCCGAGATGGCGATATACGTGCCTCGTATGCTATCCTGAGCTGGCAGAACAACAATTGGCAGGTTGAACATCGCCGCATCCCTTATGATATCAAAGCGGTCGTCAAACAGATTAGACAGTATGAGATGCCAACAGCAGATAGGCGTATCAAAATTCTGACATCGGCTAAATATTGATGCTTTGTTGAGTAGGATGTATACAGCAATGACCGGAACTACTTCACTGGATGGAAGCAGGCTCCGGTCATCATAACTCAGCATAAATTTTATAAAAAGAAAATGATAGCTGAACATGCACTAAAAAAATTAAAAAACGCTCTCATCATTTGATGCAATATAGCTTAAACAGCTGGCTAGAGTTAACGCAGTCATATCGGGTTCTCCATCTTCGTCGAGAGCGTCCTCGCCCAAATAGATCGCCGCATCACCAACATCAACCAACTCTAAATCCTCAATAATTGCACGCAATTCACCTGTTGTTGCCATCGTACAACCCCCGGTCATATAATTCCGTATGAAATGTATTCACTTCCACCCATCCAGGCATTCGTCAACCAGTATATATGCCTGCTCTCTTCCCAGACAGTCAATGTGAATCGAACGTAAGCAGAAAAAGAAGAAATTTTCCCTGCAATTATTCATACGTTCCATTTTCTTTTACGTCATTGCAATAGGCCAAAAAGGTGATAGCGTTTGCACGCCGTCGGGCGCTTATATCGAGATAGAGAGAAAAGTGATATACTGACGAAGAACCTGACAATGTATTCAAGGGATAACGAAACATATTCTTTATCCTGGATATAAATAAAGACGAATAACAACACAATCATCTGTACCCATTCATTTACAGAAGAGATGTGCATTCCACGCACAGTATTGCTTCGCATATGCATACAATGTAATGAGCGAAGGCACACCTTCCATCAGAGGGTGACAAATTTTCTGCTTCTACGTAGGTCCTACCTGCTGCAAGATGAATGAGAACATACGAATTAGAGGAGAAATTCATGACGAGTACTCATTATGACGTTGCGATCATTGGTTCTGGTCCTGGCGGCTACGTAGCTGCCATTCGAGCAGCCCAACGAGGTGCAAAAGTTGCGATTGTTGAAAAGCAATACCTTGGTGGCACATGCTTGAATGTGGGATGTATTCCATCCAAAGCCATGCTCCACGTAGCCGAAACACTCTATCAAATGTCCCACAGCATCGAAGAGCTAGGTATCACGCTACCGCAAGCTCCAGTCTTTAGCATGCCGAAAGCGGTCGCCTTTAAAGATAAAGTGGTGAAGAGGATGACCGGCGGCGTCGGCCTCCTGATGAAGGGCAATAATGTCGATGTGTTCGATGGCTTTGGCAGTGTTGATGCATCCAAAAATGTCACAGTGACAAAAGATGGTCAGCAACAGAAATTCAGCGCCGACAAAATCATCCTGGCTACAGGCTCGGTCCCATTCATCCCAGCGATGCCGGGGATCGATGGCGACAAGGTCATGAATAGCGATACGTGCTGGAACCTGCCAAAAACACCGGAAAGCCTGATCTGCGTCGGCGGTGGTGTGATTGGAATTGAACTTGCCTGCATGTTTAGCGCACTGGGTACAAAAGTAACCGTCCTGGAAATGCTCCCGAACGTCCTGGCTCCCGTCGACGAAGAAGTACGCAAACTCCTCGTCCGTATCCTGGGCAAACGCGGCATCAACATCGTTACCAACGCTAAAGTCGAAGGTATTGAAGAAGAGAATGGCCAGAAAAAGGTCATCACAACGACCGCCAAAGGTCAGGAAAACTTCAACGCTGAATACGTCTTGATCGCGGTCAGCCGTCGTGCGAGCACAGGTGGTCTCGAACAGCTGATGGAGCAGGGACTGAATACCGATCGTGGACGCGTGTTGGTGAATGATCACATGGAGACGAATCTTCCTGGCATCTATGCCATTGGCGATCTGATCCATGGCGCGGGACTGGCTCATGTTGCCTCAACCGAAGGCGAAATTGCAGCCGATAACGCTACCGGTCATACGCTCAAGATGAACTATGATGTCATCCCTAATCCAATTTATACCTTTCCAGAAATCGCCTTCGTTGGCCTGACAGAAGCAGCGGCACGCGAAAAATATCCAGAGGTACGCGTTGAGCGCTTCCCCTGGGCCGCCATCGGCAAAGCGGTCGCGATGGGCGAGACCGAGGGCTTTACCAAAGTCATCATCGGCAAATACGGAGAATTCCTGGGAGCACATATCATTGGTCCCGACGCCACGAATCTGATCACAGAATATTCGCTGGCCATGCGCGGCGAGTTAACTGTCGATGAGCTCACTGAGACCATCCATCCGCATCCAACGCTCAGCGAAGGACTGCGTGAAGCCGTGCTGGCAGCTGAAGGGCATCCCATCCACATTCCCCCAAAACAGAAAGTCGCCGCACGCGCACGCTAAGTCGTAAGCAGTAACACGTCTAAAGATATAGTGCTGGTTGAACGCTGGCAACTATCTATAGTAATCATCAATACGTCTATCAAGCTGTATGGTATCTTAAAAAAGTGCCATACAGCTTTTTTGTATATATGACATATGTCAAAGATAAAGCTTACGCGCCTGATCACAGATGGATTTACTAAAATACTGCACATGTGCTTGATCGCAATAGGATATTTAGCCAAGGAATGTACATAAAATGGAATATATGGATGTGATTATAGTATGATTTTCATAGACAAAAGCACGGAAGGATTCTATTTCAGGAGGAAATGATGAGTGTTGTCAGGACAAAAAACTCCACGCAGATACGCCTCTGGAGCACACGTATAGTGATGTGGGGAGCGCTCATCTTGCTGATCATGACCAGCGCAAGCGGATCTTACTCGTTATTTGGATTAAATCAGCCGCCATCAAGCACGACAAAAGTAGATGCCGCACCTCACGACAAGCACAAAAAGCCGCTTACTGTCTCTCAATCAGCCGCAGTTCCCCTGGCACAACGCTACATGACAGCCTTGATCAGCAAACACTACGACAACATGTGGTCAATGCTGCATCCTGATGTCCAGAACATGTGGCCCAACGAAGCAGCCTTTGTCACATACTGGCACAATCGCTTCAATGATTTCTCGCTCAAAGGCTTCTCGCTCGGCAACAGCACGACACAATCATCCTGGACAAATCCAGAAACAATGAAACAGTATCATCAAGTGCTCCAGCTTCCCATCTCCTTACAACTAACGCCGAAAAACGGGAATGGAGCAGAGTCTATCTCGGAGGCCAGCCAGCATGCCAGCAGGCTGTATCGCAATGTGCCCTTTATCGTGCAACAAACCTCTATCGGGATCGGACCGGATAAAAGCCTGCAATGGCTCATTCTGAGCGGAGGACCAGCTGATCTGGAGGCACCCATCCTACCACCAACCGCCCCGGCCGTCCAAACAGTTGATGTGCCAATTCTGATGTATCATTACATTTCAGAAGTGCCAGCCGCCGACAAAGACAATCCTTACAGTTACAGGCCGGGCCTCTCAGTCACACCTACCGTCTTCTCACAGCAAATGGACTATTTTCAATCACTGGGATATCACAGCATCACATTCAATCAGCTCTTTGACGCACTTTACTATCATGGCCCCCTCCCCACAAAACCTATCATATTCACCTTCGATGATGGCTACGTCGATGCTTATACCCATGCCTATCCAATTTTGAAGGCACACAAATTCACGGGCATGTTTTATATCATTACAGGAAAAGTGGGGTGGCAAGGGCAGGCAGACTGGACACAGCTACGAGAAATGCTCGCGAACGGCATGCAGATAGGCTCCCATACTATCGATCACCGAGCACTTGGTGACGTCTGGGAATCATCACCAGCAGACGCGCAACATGAACTCACACAATCAAAACAGACGCTTGAAAATCATCTGCACACCATCATCCAACAATTCTGCTATCCATCCGGTGATCCACTCAACAAAAACACAGCGTTGATCACGACACAGATCGAAGTACAAAACGTCTTTCAGCTCCTCAACGCCACTGGCTATGTTGGAGCAAGCAATGATCCAGTCATCAACACGACGCAACAGACAAATACAGAGCCATTTGATCTCAAGCGCATCCGCGTGCAGGGAAGTGAAACCATCACAGAGTTCGAGGCGGAAATGGCAGGGCTATTTTAGCTTTCTAATTCGCCTCGTTGTCTGCGTGCCAGCAGATTTGTCCAGGCAAGGCGTAAAGCACTGGATGGCGGCAACTCAAAGACATAAGGTTCATCATGATCGTCTCCCAGGCTCAACTCGCAGCGCAGTCGTCGTACCTCGATCGTGTTAATATACTTGCCGGTGAGAAATTGATCTGCCGTCACCGACGTAGAGATCTGTCCCGAATTCTGACGAACCAGCATCTCATCCATCTCAGACTCCGAGGAGGCAAAAAATATGCGGATCTGATTATGCGGCACATAGCGGTACGCACGCAGCAAGGTCAAGAGTGCATGCGGCGACATCAGTATCGTCGAGCGCCAGATCCAAAATACTTGTTGGGTCAACGCCTGACAGTTACCAGTATTCTGCTCTTTATGTGAAACCGGAGTTTGTACCTGCTCAATACAAAATGCGATACGATAAAGCATCATTTTTCCTACCTCCCTCTGAATATCTAAACGCCCCAGGCTTAAAAAAATTGCCACATCAAACTTATCTTTGTTGTATACATTCACTATACGCGAGGCCCGATACTTTTTCGGATGTACACAAACAATATTACGTCGATGCATAGAAAGATGTTTCACTCATAGGACTTTTAAATTGGCACAGAAGGCAGAAAGAGGTCGAGCGACGCTACGGTGCCTTTGCTTCGCTCGACCTTACTGTGTATGAATCGCACCAGGAATTATTTTACGATCGGTGAGGCCTCGATACCGTTGATGAACTCTTGTACGATAGCCTGGAGGCGTTCAGGTTGCTCACGTTGGGGAAAGTGTCCAGCTTCTGGGATGAGGACAAAATGTGCGTGGGGAAATGCATTGGCATAGGCACGTCCATAGTCTGAAGGCAGAATAGGGTCATTCTCTCCCCAGACAACAAGGGCTGGTATTTTTACACTGGCCAGACGGCGCTGTAACTTCGGATTAATCAGGCCATTTTGCGTATATACCGCCATTGCCGGGCGACCTGCGGGTCGTGGCGCATCCTGCCCAGGATTACGAGGAGCAGAATCGGGACCTGGCTGAGAAACATCGGGGGCCGAGGGGGAGCCAGGAGCTCTGGTAGGCATCTGGATCTCGATCCCCTCGACCTGGATACCTGCTGCATCAATGAGGATAAGACCACTCAGGCGCTCACTTAGAACAGCTAGCTCAGAGGCAATCCAGCCTCCAAAGGATAAACCGATGACGATAACATCTCGCAGGTCGAGACGTTCAAGCAGGTTGAGATAGGTAATTGCAAGATCGTCAACGCCAGTGAACCATTCCGGGCGCGGCTCTCCCGCGAAGCCTGGATGGGTGATTGTAAGCACGTGAGCGTTTTTCGCCATGGCTTCGGCCAGACTGGACACACTTTGTGGACCGGCAGCACCGTGCAGGATAATTATGGGGCGACCGTTCCCTTGCTCGTCGATACGTACGGTTAAATCATTAGTAAAAGATTCTCTTCGCGTTGTGGCGGAAGAAGCATTAGTATTCATGTAATTCACCTTCGGTATAATCTTTTTTTATGTTATGAAGCAGGCTCGAAAGAGGACATTTGACTAAAGACAGCGGTCATATCTGTGGCTGCGCTTGGAGAAGTGACTAGCTTAAGGCCATCATCAGCATCTTTTGCTGCCTTTTCTGCACGTGGGAACATTGTTTGCTCATAGCTACGCACCGCATCGTCAAAGTTTTGAGAGTCACTGAGTGCACAGGCAAGATTGGCGGCATCTAACATAGCCAAGTTAACGCCTTCGGCGGCAAATGGGGACATTAAATGAGCTGCATCGCCGAGCAGAGTCACTCCAGAGCGAAAATCCCAACGGTGCCCAATAGGAAGCATGTACACACCCCTGCGGATAAAATGATCGTTTCCATCTTTAATCAAATCCAGCAGACTAGAATCCCAACCAGAGAATTGGTCAAGCAGCCAGGTACGTGCCATCTGGGAATTGTTGGCATCAAAACCTGTGATGGCCCCCTCATTTTCAGGAATAAGTAGGGTTGCATAGACTCTAATGTGTCCATGCCCATTGCGTTGGGCAATCATGCCTTTCTGATCGCCCAGCGCAAACATGATGCCATGGCCGACAAGTCGAGACAGTTCGAGATGCTTGTTATCTACATCATCTAGTCCGACCTCAATAAACGTCACGCCCGCATAGTAAGGTGTAGCACTCGATACGAGTGGACGCACTCGTGACCAGGCACCATCCGCGCCGACGACCAGATCGAATGTTTCGCTCAAACCATTCTCAAAGAGCAACTCATACGTTCCATCATCGGTTTGATGAATAGAGCGGAGGTTCTGTCCCCAGCGCACTACTCCTGGAGCTAATGAGTCTAACAGCATCTTGCGCAAGGCAGTACGATCCACCTCAGGACGGTCTCCCGGCTCCTCATTTTGTTCTTCATTGAAAAGAATCGTTCCCTCTTTGCTGATGATACGAAATCCCTGATCTTCGTAGCGTGCAATGGAACGGAACTGCTCATCCAGTCCGGCTAGATGGACAGCGAGAAGACCAGAATCGGGGTGTAGATCTAGGCTTCCACCTTGTGGTCTCTCATCAGGGTGTTTCTCTCGTTCAAAAACAGTGGCGCTCATATGGCGTGTCTGAAGTACACGTGCAAGCGTCAAGCCTCCAGGGCCTCCACCAATGATAGCGATACGAGGGTTTTTATTCGTTGTCATCATGATTGTTTTCTCCCTAAAATGCAGACGGTTCAAGCAAGCGCTACCACACTTACCAGAGTAAGCGTTATGCTCTCCGCCGAAAAAGATAGAATTCATACTCTTAGAATTCTTGTAGTAACTGTGAAAAATCGTAGGCGTAACCGCCCACCAGGCTCTTACAAAAGGTTTATATTATTCTCATTGCACCTTTTTATTGATCTGGCATAAGTATAGAAGGTAAGTGGCGTATGAGGCACCATCCATGCAGGTGGTTGTAACGGGTGGTTTTTGGAAAGGCAAGTAAGAAGATCAGGAGAGTTTCAGGCGGCGAGCTGCCTCGCTCGCTTCCAGGCGATTGTTTACTTCAAGCTTACGATACAGGTTCTTAATGTGATCCTTGATTGTATTCACCGAGACGACCAGTTCATTCGCCATCTGAGGATTAGTCTGTCCAGCGGCCAGGAGCCGTAATACTCGCCGCTCCTGTATGGAAAGCAGTTCATCAGGAAGAGCTGTCTGAGTGCTCTGTAGCGAGGTCTCCGCTGCCGTAAGAAGATGCTGTGCATAGGCATGCAACCCTTTTTCCTGTATTGTAGGGAGCAGTGAGCGCAGCACAACCATCAATGGCCTCCCCTCATCAAGGAAGAGGCGTATATAATTCTCGCTCTGAGCTTGCTTCAGTGTCTGACGAAGCATTTGTCGAGCTTCATGTCCACGCTTACAGGCGGCATAGGCCAGCACCATTTGCACCTGGATCTCCAACGACTCACGTATACGTTGCCTGTTGCGTGTAATAGTTAGCAAGGACTCAAGCTGCGCAAGGGCATCTAGTGTCTCTCCCCGCGCCAATAAGAGACGAACCTGTAATAACTGCCATTGCTCATGGTAGAGCGTGGAAAAGAGAGATTCGTGACGGCTCAGTGCTTGCAGGCTGCGCTGTGCTGCTGGCAGATCATCAAGCAGAAGATAGAGTCGAATCTGCCAACTGTATACATTGAACAGGAGTGGCAACACAGTAGATGAAGGGATTAAGTCTGCTTGCGCCTGCAAGGTTGTTAACTGCTGTAGAGCTTCTTTCGTCTCACCACGTAGATGGTGCAACAGTGCGAAGTAGATCTGTGTCACTTTACGCCATACTTCCTTGATTGGATGCATGCTTAGCTCTTCTATCTCGTTTGCTTGCTGCTCCAATGTCGTCAGATCATTCCATTCATATGCGATACCCATTAATTTATGTAACGCATTGATACTATCGCCCCAATCTTGCGTTGCTCTGGCCTCAGAGAGCACCTGCTGGCTATATTGAGCTGCGAGGGATAATTCACCCTGGAGTAGGAGGATTGAAGAAAACATAAGAGTTACCGCACGAGTGAAATTCCTATTACCTGAATGATCGCTATACATGCGAGCCTCTTGAAGCATCTGGCGAGCCTCATCCAGGCTGCCACCTCCTCCTACTATCTCCATGCCAATATGAGCCAGACAGATACTGCGCCACATCATCTTCTCTAGTTGCGCCCGCTGTACGACGCGTTCTTGTAACAATAAGGGTACGTCATACAGCAAGTCAAGCGCCCGCTTTGCATATGTTATGGCTTGACCGGCCTCCCCTTGCCACCACAGGAGCAGAGCCCGAAAGGCAAAGGCCTCCCCAAATTTGGCCTGATTTCTGCTGGCTTGCCAGCCATCCTCGGCCAATTGAAGCCGCTCATTTATGCGGCTTGGGTTAAGAGGAATGGCTTCATTATCGGCATGAGTAAAGAGAAGCGACAATGCCTCGTAAAAGTAGAGATCAGGATGCTGGGACCGGGCTGTTTCTGGGATGCGTTCTATCCAATGCAAGAGCGTTTGCATTTCATAGAAATTTGTTGTCTCATAAATACGCTCAATCAGAACGGCAGCACGGTTAAAATCCTGAGCACTCAAGGCTGAATCTACTGCTTCCGTTAACATATCATGGTGCTCATACCAGTGGCTGGCTGACTGCGCCAGGAGACGCAACTGCGCTTCACCCAGACGTACGAGAGCTTCACGATACATTGCTTCGGCAAAGAAGTTATGATAGCGATACCACTGCAATCCTTGCTCGGCACCATCTAGAGCTTCAAGAAAGAGCCCGGCCCGTTCCACCATCCTGAGAAGCTCGGCACCATTCTGTTGCCCAGTCAGAGTATCGCAGAGCGAACCAGTGAGACGGCCGAGGATGCTGGTCTGAAGCAGGAAATATTGGAGAGGCTGAGACTGAGCGTTGAGCACTTCCGTAATAAAATACTCCACAATGACGCGTTGAGGATGAGGGGATGGATTCTCATTGAGGTGCTCGGGACTACGCAAAAAGATTGCTTGATTCTGCTTAATCTCGCCACGTTCCGCCTGTCCTGGCATCGTGAGCAACAGTAGGCGCAGGCCAGCGGCCCAACCTTCCATACCTCTGGTTATATATCTGATCGCTTCATCTGAAAGTGTCCGGGCCTGTACAGGCGAGAGGGCCATGTGCAAGAAAGAAGCCGTTTCTTCAGGTGAGAAGCGTAGGTCAGCGGTCTGGATAGCGTACAATTCGCCGTTGGCGCGCCAACGGACCAGCGGTAATGGAGGTTCACTGCGTGTCAGGATAAGTATGTGTAGCGAGGTGGGCAGATGATCGAGGAAAAAGGTCATCATATGGTGAATACCTGGTTCTGTGATGACGTGATAGTCGTCAAGGATGAGCAATCCATTGCTGACATAGTGAGCGATGTCGTTGAGCAGAAAAGTCAGCATCATCTCCTGCGAAGGAAGCATAAAAGGCGGCTGAAGAGCAGAGAGCAGCAGGGACAGGGTACGATGTCCAATATCAGAATGCAAGCGCTGGCAAGCTGCGATGAGATAGCGCCAGAAACGTGTAGGATCGTTATCTCCTCTATCCAGCGTCACCCAGGTATGCGTAGTGATAGCATGGCTCGTCTCTTCAACCACGGTTGAGGCACTATGTGTTGCACGCTCAGTCAACCAATGGTTGACAGCAGTCGTTTTGCCGAAGCCGGCCGGGGTTGAGAGTAGAGTAAGCTTGTACGCCATCCCTGTATCGAGTCGGGCAAAGACATCTGGGCGCGTGATCAGGGGCGATGGAAGATGTGGCGGATGCAGCTTCGAGATCAGGAGTGGCATTATCGGCACTGCAAACGACTCAGGTGCATCATCGTTGTCCCATTGTGCGAGTGTCGTAGGCTGTCTGGTCTCCAGTGCCTTGCTCTCTGTTGCGCCGTTAGTTATTGGTGCATGCAGGAGCGCCTCTGAAGATGAGAGTAGATGCTCACGCGTCAAACGATCTGCGACCTCTTCCAGACGGCCGAGCGAAATATCGGTAGGTTTGCCAATATAGTACTTGAGGGTCTTGCCTCGATGCGAGCGATAGCTATACCAATATACTCCGCCACGTCGTAGTTTCTCTTTTCGTGCTGTATAGTATGTTCCCGAGCGACAGACAAACGCGAATGAGCTCAGATTATTCAGCCAGTTCAACCATTCCTGACTGACCGGTTGCGGAATCTCTTCATCAGATCCCCCCATCATCTGATAGCCCTGCTGCTCCTCTGACCATCTCAGCATATAGGTTGCGTGCCTGGACATGTGCCTCCTCGCCCTGAGAGATATATGCATATTACCTAACAAGCTCTACGCAGCGTAGTATAGCACATACATATATGTTAGGTAATATGGACGCGCTCCCGCCGAAAAAGGTCGAGCGAAGCGAAGACGTAGCGTCGCACACTCGCGTGCGATGTCCCTGTGACTCGTACGAGAAAGTTGGATCTCGGCGTGCCACGGTAGCCTGCCTGATCGTACGTCGAGTGGGACATCGCATGCGAGCGTGCGACGCTACAAGGGGCTTTACAACACAGATGAAGTATGCTATTATTTACCTCACATGGGGACGTAGCTCAGCTGGTAGAGCGCGACAATCGCACTGTCGAGGTCAGGGGTTCGAGCCCCCTCGTCTCCACTTAAACATGGCATCTGGATAGTCAAATATCGTTGTTGCCAACGTTTAATTTATCAAGAGAAGAAAGCTTTGAGCAGGAGTAGTAAGTCATCTTACCTCAGAGAGTAGCCGGTTGGTGTGAGGCTGCAATGGAAGACTGAACTCGCCTGTGAGCAATAAGTGTGAAGCAGATCAGTAGCACTTGTCGGAGCGTCCGTTATCGCGTATACTTAAGAGTAGATGCTGGTCGGTTGCATAACCCAATACGCTTTTGTGATATGGGCTTGTAGCGCAGTTGGTAGAGCGCCTCCATGGCATGGAGGAGGTCAGGAGTTCGAGTCTCCTCAGGTCCACCAAGCACCGCCAGCGATCGAAAATCAGGGTGGTACCACGGAAAAACCTTTCGTCCCTTGGGATGGAAGGTTTTTTTCTGTTCTCTGATGATAGATCACAGTTTCATTTTTTCTGTTTTGTACACTAAACATTATCGCTCATAAACCCGGGGGAGGCCCAATGATTACGCGCACCAAATACGATCCCAAAGCTATCGAGCACAAATGGCAGCAGCAATGGGAAGCGGATCATCTCTATCACACATCCGACGAGTCAACCAAACCAAATTTCTATCATCTCGTCATGTTCCCATACCCCTCTGGCGATCTACACATGGGCCACTGGTATAACTATTCCCCGTTTGACGCCTATGGACGCTTTAAGCGCATGCAGGGCTACAATGTCATGCAGCCGATCGGCTTCGATGCCTTTGGACTGCCCGCTGAAAATGCTGCGATCAAGCGTGGCATTCAGGCTCGCACGTGGACGCTGGCGAATATCGAGAATATGCGCGGACAACTACGTGCAATGGGCGCACAGTGGGATTGGTCACGAGAGGTGATCACCTGTCTGCCTGACTACTACAAGTGGACTCAATGGCTGTTCCTGCAATTCTATAAAAAGGGATTGGCCTATCGCACCAAAGCGCCCGCTAACTGGTGTCCAGGCTGCAATACGACGCTGGCAAACGAGCAGGTACTGGCCGATGGCACCTGTGAGCGTTGTGGAAGCACGGTAGCTCGTAAGGAGATCGATCAGTGGCTCTTAAAGATCTCTTCTTATGCTGAGCGCCTGCTGGACTTCTCTGAGGTGACTGATTGGCCCGAGAAGACGATCACGATGCAGCGCAACTGGATCGGTCGCAGCGAGGGTGCCGAGATTCGTTTCGCGGCTACTATCGATGGCAAGCAGGAAGAGATTCCTGTCTTTACGACACGTCCAGATACCATCTACGGCGTAACCTTCTTTGTGCTGGCACCAGAGCATCCCTGGGTCGACAAGATCACGACTCCAGAGCAACGGGCCGAGGTCACAGCCTATGTGGACCAGGCGCGTCGTATGACTGAAATTGAACGCATGAGTAGCGACAAAGAAAAATCAGGCGTCTTCACAGGCAGCTATGTTGTCAATCCTGTCAGTGGAGAAAAGATTCCTGTCTGGGTCGCCGATTATGTGCTGATGAGCTATGGCTCGGGAGCTATCATGGGCGTGCCTGCTCATGATCAGCGTGACTTCGCCTTTGCGCGCAAATTTGGCATCAACATACGCGAAGTGATCCGTGCGGAAGGCGACAAGCCAAGCGATCCTGCCACCTGGAAAGAGGCCAAAGAAGCTCTGGGCCTGCTGGTCAACTCTGGTCCTCTGGATGGCACTCCTGGTGAGGAGTCAAAGGCACGTGTGATCGACTTGATCGAAGAAAAAGGCATTGGCAAGCGTACGATCAACTATCGTCTGCGCGACTGGCTGATCAGTCGACAACGCTACTGGGGCGCTCCAATTCCGATTGTTTACTGTCCAGAGCACGGTACCGTGCCGGTGCCAGAGGATCAGCTGCCTGTCAGGTTACCTGACAATGTCCAATTCAAAGCCACGGGCGAATCGCCACTGCGCTACGAGCCTGACTTTGTCAATACAACCTGTCCTATATGCGGCGGTCCGGCCACGCGGGAAGCCGATACGATGGATACCTTTATCGATTCGTCCTGGTATTATCTGCGCTACGCCGATCCGAAGAATAGCGAAGAGGCCTGGAGCACTGAAAAGATCCAGGAATGGCTGCCCGTGAATCAGTACATCGGTGGAGTCGAGCATGCTATCCTGCATCTGCTCTACTCGCGCTTCTTCACCAAGGCGCTGCACGACATGGGACACATCAATTTCGACGAGCCTTTCCAGCGTCTGTTCCATCAAGGGATGGTCCTGGGCTCCGATGGCCAGAAGATGTCGAAATCACGCGGCAATGTTGAGGCTCCAGATAAATATGTTGAAAAATATGGAGCTGATACGGTCCGCTGCTATATGATGTTCATCGGTCCCTTCGAAGCCGGCGGACTCTTCCGAGCTGACAATCTGGAAGGCATCTGGCGCTTTCAGAATCGCGTGTGGAGCTTGATCAACGATACCGCGACGGATCATGCCATCGCACAGGATACAGCAGAGACGAAAGCGATTGAGCGCCTGCGCCATAAAACGATCAAGCGCGTCACGGACGATCTGAATAACTTCCATTTCAATACTGCTCTGGCAGCTTTGATGGAATTTAATAATGCTCTGATCAAACAGCAACACAGCGATGTCGCTCACAGCATCACGTATCAGCAAGCTCTGGAGACATTGCTCCAGCTGCTGGCACCCTTTGCGCCGCATATCACAGAAGAGCTATGGCAGCAAAGCAATCACGCAGCAAGCATCCATACGACGGACTGGCCCACGTATAGCGAGGAGATGATCCAGGATGAGGCCTTTACACTGGTCGTGCAGATCAACGGCAAGGTCCGTGAACGCATCGAGGTGGTTGCCGATATCAGCGAAGAGGAAGTACGTCAGCTGGCACTGAGCAATGAGCGCGTCCAATCATTTATCGGTAACTCCAAAGTAGTAAAAGTCATCTATGTGCCAGGGCGTCTGGTTAATATCGTCATTCGCCCAGCCTGATTGCTGCTTGAGAGATAGTCAAATCCTTCATTTTTCAAATCACTAAACATCTGGAAGCTCTGGTAGCTTCTCAGATGTTTAGTGATTTCACTTTACTTATCCAGGTAGTATATATTCTGTTCCACATTGTCCCCTGTTGGGGAATGTTTGTCTTTTCCCATCCTCAGGCGTATACTACTTGCTAAAACGTGTTGGGGAATATGCCATTACGAAGGGAAACATGAAAAGACAGGCGCCTCCTGCACTGATCTGGTCAGGAGAGGATAATACCTATTTCTGGCAGCACGATGAAGAGATAGATAATCCACTCTGGTATCAAGATACTGATGCGTGGCTTCGCTGGCTCAGCACTCATCGTTCTTTCTCTTTTCAGGGACAACATGGACACCTCAATCTACTTAAAGAAGCCCGCTTGCGTGGCGAAGAGGGATATTGGTATGCCTATCGCTCTCAGGGGAAACGCCCGACAAAAAAATATGCGGGTCGCAGCGCTACCCTTACCATAGAGCGCCTGGAAGCACTTGCGGAAAGATTCACCACAGAAACTGCGCCAGACTCTGGCAGGCATGAGCCACCTGTATCTTTTCTTTTACCAAAGCTTCAGCCACCTCCTTTGCCTGCTTTTCTTGTTCAACGTGAGCGACTACTAACCCTCCTCGATACTACACGCCAGTCTTCTTTAACACTACTTGTGGCATCTCCTGGCTCTGGCAAAACAACGTTAGTACGTCAATGGATACAAGAACGTGCCACTCAGTCGAGCGGCCAATTTCCACCAGTGGCCTGGGTCTCATTGGAAGCGGCAGATAATGAGCTTGTACGCTTCTGGAATTACGTGTTGACCGCCTGCCAATTCGGTCAGAGCCACCAGGAAGCTTTTGCGCAGTTGCTCGGAGATACCCGGCAATGCATCCAGCCAACTACCCTGGAGGATGTGCTAACCACTTTTCTGAACACGCTGGCTCGCCTACCGGGAGAGGCCGTCCTGGTATTGGAGAACTATCAAGCCATTAGCTCGCCACAGATCTACGAGAGTATGACCTTTTTTCTCGCTCATTTACCAGCATCGTTCCATCTTATTCTCCTGACGCGCAACGAGCCATCCTTGCCGTTGGCGCAATTGCGTGCCAGCGGCAGGCTGTGCGAGGTGACCGAAACAGAGCTACGTTTCTCGCGGGAGGAGACGTTAACCTTTTTGCAACATGTCATCCCATGGCCTCTTTCGGAACGACTACTATACGACCTCGAAGCTCGCCTTCAGGGGTGGGCTGCTGGATTACGCCTGCTCTCATCAATGTTTCAGGGATCTGAGAAGCCACAGGATAGAGAGTCATTACTTACTCTGCTGGATGGCAGGCGCCATCCTTTCCTGGAATATTTTGTCTCAGAAGTCTTTCTGCTCCAGCCACCACCGCTGCAAGACTTCCTACTGCAGACGTGTCTACTCGGGAGTCTAAATAGCGCCCTGTGCGATGCTCTGCTCGGGGGAAGCGAGAGTGCGAGCCATCTCCATACCTTGGAACGCTCTCACCTTTATCTGGACCAGTTTGATGGACCTCTCGAGCTTCAGCCATCTCAGGGGATACAACAGTGGTATCATTACCATCCTCTCTTTGCTGAAGCGCTACTGCACATTGCGCTGCAACGCTTCGGTGGGCAGCGCCTGAGTATCGGGGCAGAGCAGGCTAGTAGATGGTATGTACAACACGGCTTGCTTCCAGACGCGATTGAAACGACGCTCATGGTTGGAGACAGCTCGCGAGCAGTAGCATTGATCGAACAAAGTATCCAGATCCAACATGCTCAGAGTGCCATCTGGTCTCTTCAGAAGGCGTATCTCCTTCAGCGTTGGCTGGAAGCGCTCCCGCCTGATCTTATACGTCATCACCCATTGCTCGCATTGAATCGAGCAAAAGGATTGCTCTCCACCTCTATTTTGGAGCAACAACCGATTTCGCCACAGCACAAAGCTCAAATAGAGGAGATGTTACGTCTGGCTGAAGATGGTCTTCGCCCTCAAGAGGATGAAACCTTGCTCAGGGAGATTCTCTTTACGCGTGCCATTGTTGAGCGTAACGCCGGCAACATTACGCAGGCTGCTGACTATGTCAGACAACTAGGATCGGACTCGGCATCAATAAGCAGTTTCGGTTTACACCTGCATGTATTGGGAACCGAAGAACTGCTAACAGGTCAGGTTGAAAAGGCTATCCAGATCTTTTTGGAGGCGCATGGGCTCTATGAGCAACTGGGCAGCACACCGATTATGCGCTCAAATTCTGTTCTGCTGGGCCGAGCTTATTTTGAGCATGGAGAAGTCTACCAATCTGCCGAGTATTTTCGACAGATACTGCCATCGGCCAGACAGGAACAGGACTTTGATGATATCGGCGACGCGCAGCTGGGTCTGGCTCAGATCTCCTACGAGAGAAACCATCTGGAGGACGCCGAGCAACAGGCATTGGAAGCCTCTGAGATGGGCCAGCGTCTGGCCAATGAGGAGATGCATGTCCAGGCCATGTTAGTCCTGGCACGCCTCAAGCTGGTCCAGGGCCAGCATGCGCAAGCACAGCAACTCTGCCGAACGTTATTGACCACGTATCCTCCCTCCTCATCTAGTCTCTCACTCCGCCATCGTCTATACCTGGAGATCCAGGCAACTCTGGTCTGGCTCTGGCTCAAGAGCGGGAATCTCTCTGCCATTGAGCAATGGGCGAGTCAGAGTCAACCTGCACACGGATGGTTAGCACAGAACGAGAGGGATAACTTACTACTAGCACGCCTGTTGCTAACGCAGGAGAAGCCTGAGGGCGCACGGGAGATAAGCGAGCGTGTGGCAGCATCAGCCAACGCTGGCGGTCGTCGGCGCGTTGCCTTGCAAGCGCATCTTCTCCTTGCGTTGGCTAACGCCTCTACCAAGCGTCTTCCAGAGGCCAGAAAGCACCTGCATCTGGTCATAGCGCAAGCCTGTTCTGAGGGGTATATGCGCCTTTTTCTGGACGAAGGCGAGCCCATGCAGACACTGCTCCAGGCCCTTGCTCCTACCTTGCGTGAAGAAACACAGGTAACTTATCTTCGTCAGATCCTGCGGGCCTTCGCTCAGGAACGAGCAGTGGAAGGCGTGCCTGGTCAGACAGTACTGATTGAACCGCTCTCCCGACAGGAGCAGCGTGTACTACAAAGGCTGTCTACTGGCCAGAGTAATCAAGAGATCGCCGACGAACTGGTCGTCTCAGTTAATACAGTAAGAGCACAGGTACGCAGTATCTACCAGAAGCTTAATGTCAAGAACCGCGTCGAGGCGAGCGAGCTCGCACGTCAGATCAAGCTCCTCTAACATTTATTCCCCAACAGATTGACCCAGAGCCTCTATCGTCCTCAACAATTATCCACATGGATGAGGGAATACAGGCTGATCTGGACCATACTAATTTTGTAGCACTCAAGCAGGCCGTAACGGAGCAAGAGCTACATCATCCCCTGCTCAGGAGAATGATATGAAATTTTATCAAGATAGAAAGAGTAAATAAAAACATGCTACAAGCTACAACCCCTGTTCTAATTGTTGGAGGAGGAATCGTCGGTCTCTCTGCCTCTATCCTCCTTTCCCAGTACGGCGTCAGCTCACTATTGATTGAGCGCCATGCTGGCACTTCGATTCACCCACGCGGACGCGGCGTCAATGCACGCACAATGGAGATCTATCGAGGCCTGGGATTAGAAGAAAAGATACGCGAGATTGGCAAAGACCTGCAACCTGCGATAGGAATTTTTAAAGGGGCAACCCTGCGTGAGGCTTTGGAAGGAGCTGATCCTCTCCAAAACCAGCAGAAAGGCAAAAAGCACCAGGAAGATGAGCAGATGGCGCGTCTGTTCATGCGTCTGGATGTTTCACCATTCAAATCAAGCCGTGGCACACAGGATCTCGTCGAGCCGTTCCTACTACAAGAGGCGCGTGAGCGTGGAGGCGTTGTCTCCTTCTCGACTGAGTTGTTCTCCTTTGAGCAAGATGAGCAAGGAGTAATCGCGCACGTGCGCGATCGGGTAAGTGGAGAAGAAAGGATGATCCGCGCTGAGTATATGATCGGCGCGGATGGAGCCAATAGCCTTGTTTTACGCACCCTTGGCATTGCATCAAGTGAAAGCAAAGAATTTGGTACTCTGCTTAACATCCTTTTTCATGCAGATCTGCGCAGTTTTGTGGAAGGCAGAGAGTTCAGTCAATGCCTGATTGAGCGCCCGGAAATGGTCGGAGTGCTGCTCTCAGTCAATAACAGCGATCGCTGGACCTTGCAACTCTCCTACCATCCCGAGCGTGGGGAGCGACCGAAGGACTTTCCTTATGAGCGCTGCGAGGCTCTTATCACGCAAGCTATCGGGCTGCCCAATATTGAAGTCAAGGTCAAAAGCATACTCCCCTGGACTGCCAGAGCGTGTATTGCGGATAGCCTTCAACAGGGCCGTATCTTTCTGGCTGGAGACGCCGCCCATCAGGTGACACCCTGGAGCGGTCTCGGGGCCAATACTGGTATTGCCGATGTGCACAATCTAGCCTGGAAGCTAGCCGCAGTCCTTAAGGGTATAGCAGGTCCTGCACTGCTCGATACGTATAACGGTGAGCGCCAACCTGCAGGTAGAGCAGCCGTCACATTCGCTTACTCCCAGACCGCTGAAGATGGCTTAGCTAGCAGGGTACGCTTTGAGCGACCTTCAGAATACGCTATAACCATGCTGTCGGGGTTAGGTGCACAACTGGTAAGTGGTTTTGGTTACAAATATACCTCTCAGTCAATTCTAGCCGAACAAGCTATCGATGCTGAAAACGTAAACATCAATGGACAGCCTGGTACCCGTGTCCCTCATCTGTGGCTCTCTCACAAGGGAGAACGTCTCTCAACCATCGATCTAGCCAGCGGCAGTTTGGTTCTGCTAGCCGGTCCCAACGGTGATGCCTGGTGTACTGCTGCGCGTGCAGCAGCTATGAAGCTGCACATTGAGTTGCAAGCCTATCGCATCGCTCCCGATAGCGAATTCAGCGATCCAGAACAACGCTGGACGGAGCTCGCGGGCATTGATCCCGCTGGCGCCTTGCTGGTTCGACCAGACGGTTTTGTAGCTTACCGTGCGAAGACCATGCTATCCGAGCCGCAACAAATTCTAGAGCAGGCTTTCGTTGCTCTGCTCGCCAGAAAGCCGTAAATCAAGAAAAAATAGAGCTCCCCATTCGTGTAAAATATGTGCCTGATAATCAGAATAATCAGGCACATATTTTCTGTAATGCCCCTCTTTTTTAGCGTGTAACGTCTACACGTATAAGAAGTAGAACATCGGCACAATCCCACATACGCAAAGGATTTTTATTTGTTGGTCAGCAGGGATAGGATTGAAGGGTACAGGACAGAGTATGTGGAACCTTTCCAAGATGTCGAACGTATATAGGGCAGATAGATCATCTAGACACCTCGACCATAGCAGAGGCAGAATGGATGAGAAAAAACCTACCAATGTGAGCTATTTCACACTCTGAATGTCAAAATATAGATAGTAAGAGAGACTTTTTCCGCTTATACTAGGTCAGATGGGAATAAAGATAGTAGGGATTGCTAAAAGGTACATTCAAAGTACATGTATAGAAGGAAACCAGTATTTAAAAAAGACCCATATCTGACGTTTACCATATGAAGGTTAGGTTTATCTTCTTAGTTGTAGACAATGGAAACCTTGATAGAAGCGGAACAAGGCAGCGGTGAGAGCCTATAATTGGCGTTGGTGGAAGGATACGATCATGAATACACAACCTCTAGAGATGATAAATGGCCTGAATAGTACAGAAACCGAGACAGATGTTCTAGCTCAGCGTGGTTTTAACCCGGATGAGATTATTTCGCTCCTCTGGCTTCGGCAGTGGTACCAACACGGCGGCAGTGATCGCGTAGAAGTATTACGCCATTTCGAATTTTTGAAATTGTTAGTAGTGAATGGCAAAGTAGATCTTTAATTTTCAAGCCGCCTCGGCGTCTCCAAAAACCTTTTATTTATGTGTTGAAGCTCTATTTAAACACAAGAAAGCCTGATACTATCACCTGTATCAGGCTTTCTTGTTCTACACATCCCATCCCATGTCTCTTCTACTGTTAGCGAGGCGTCGTGACAATACTCTGACTGCGCGAGCTATGAAATCCTTTCGTGCAAACTTCAAATTGCTGCATCAGCCAATGAGATGAAGCAGTCATCAACTTGGTAGGCAGAGGCACGCTGGCGCGCGTCGTAAAGACATCGAAATGGTTGGCGCAGATACGATCCAGGATACGCCGATAGAGCGTGCTACTTAAGCGAATGGCCAGGCGACAATCGGCATTCAGAAGATCGATGCCAGGCAAACTACGGCGATAATACTCATCGGCACGCTGCATCTGAAAAGCGAGCAGAGAGCAAAAAGCATCATTGACCACCCCATCCATCAGATCAGCCTCGCTATAGCCAAACTGCTCCATCTCATCCAGGGGAAGATAGATACGACCGTTACGAGCATCCTCTCCCACATCGCGTAAAATATTGGTCAGTTGGAGAGCAATCCCCAGATCGACGGCATAATCAAGCGCTTCCTCATGCTCATAGCCAAAGATGGCCGACGTCAAAAGTCCGACTGTACCAGCAACGCGATAGCAATAGAGGCGAAGCTCATCAAAATTCTGATAGCGGGTCTGAGTCAGATCCATCTCCACACCGTTAAGGAGTTCCAGCGCTGGTGCCAGAGGAACAGCATACTCCTGCAACATATGTTCCCAGGCCACAAGGATAGGATCGCTGCCGGCAACGCCCTTATCATACAAACGCGTCAACGACTCACGCCAACTATCAATGGCCTGCGCAGGCGAATATGATCCTTGTAGATGTCCAATGCGCAAAGCATCCTGCTGGGGAGCCTCATCAACCAGGTCATCGACCTTACGGCAAAAGGCATAAACCGCCCAGATAGCCTGTCTTTTCGCCGACGGCAAAAAGACCGAGCCCCAATAAAAGGTTTTAGATGCTCGTTGCGTCACTTGACGACAGTATTCATAAGCATCTGTCACCTGCGGTACCTGACGCATGTATATATCTCCTGTTCATTTTTTCATCGGATACGTACCTTCAACGGCGAAGATAAACAAATAGAGAATATGTCCTGTCAATAGGTAAAAATAAAGAATATCACCTGCATAACACATCCAGGATTACAATCACAGATACACCTACTGTCCAGTATTTGTGCCATACCTCAAATGAGCGATGGCACGATTCTTAAAGCGATGATATCAATAACATAGATGCAAGTTCTTGATAGAAATGGGTAACATCTGGTGGATGTGGTTGTCAGAACGCAGCATAAAACCTAGAGGATAGAGTTTACGTACATACTACTGAAGAACGCGTAAGTGATAGACTGTAAATACAGTCAAAGCCTCACAGAACGAAAGAAATTAGAACAAGGAATTCTATGCGTATTATTCTTTATCTCGGTAAAGGTGGCGTGGGCAAAACCACCATTTCGGCAGCGACAGCGGTGCGGGCCGCCATGGATGGAAAACGTACGCTCGTGGTAAGTACGGATCTTGCTCACAGCCTCGCGGATTGCTTACAGACCAATCTCACATCGGAGCCACAGGAATTGGCCTCCAACCTCTGGGCGCAGGAGATCAACGCCCTGGACGAAATGCGGCAAGGCTGGGGAAAAGTCCAGGAATCGATGAAAAAGACACTGCGCAAGCAAGGGATAAACGCAGTCATGGCCGACGAACTCGCTTTGATCCCAGGCATGGATGAGATCGTCAGCCTGATCAACATCTATCGCAACGCCCGCGATGGAAACTTCGACACTGTGATCATTGATGCCGCTCCAACCGGCGAAACGGTGCGCCTCCTGAGCATGCCGGATACCTTCCAATGGTACGCCAGTCGCCTCATGAGTATGCAATCGGGAGCAGGCTTTAATCTGGCCCGTCCGCTGCTCAAAGCCTTCCTGCCAGTCTCGACCACGCAGGCACTCGAAGCGATGAAAACCTTGAGTGAGCGCGTCAAAGCCTTACGAGAAGTACTCAGCGATCCTGAAGTAAGCTCATATCGCCCGGTTCTCAATCCCGAGCGCATGGTAATCAAAGAAGCCCTACGCGCAGAGACCTATCTGGCACTCTTTGGCTATCCCATTGATGCTGTGGTCTGCAACAGAGTAATCCAGCCAGGAGATTATCAAGACGCCTTCATGCAGGATATCTATCGTACGCAGGAAAAACTCCGTAAGAACATCCATCAAACCTTCGCTCCCCTGCCAGTCTGGGAAGCTCCATATAACTCACGCGAGATACTGGGCATCGACGCACTTGGGCAACTCGCCAATACCATCTTTGGCGAAACAGATCCAACGCAGGTCTTCCATAGAGGTCCTGTGCAGGAGATTATACACGAAGGAGATATCTACATCCTACGCTTACCCCTGCCGCACGTCGAAATGAATAAAGTCAGCATGAGCAAAAAAGGCGATGAGATGGTGGTTGAAATTGGGAACTTCAAGCGCGACATCTCTCTACCAGCGCTACTGGCAAATCAGGAAGCGACCGTGGCCAAATTCGTCAATAATTCCCTGGAGATTCATTTCACAGCGCCGGTCACGCAGACGGATAAATCCGCGTAAGACAGCAGCAGGATAGGTATCAATGATATAGACAATCCCTTTATTAGCTCTTTCTTCCATAAGGCAACTTCCTTATGGACCCAATGGGCAGTGGGCATGTTCGATGCTTCAACTTCCCACTGCTCAAAAAGCGATGAGGTTGAATCATAGAAAAAACTTATCTCACTCTCTATGAGAGAGATAAGCCCATAATAGGCGAAGAAGTGGTCGTCTGAAGTTGCTTCGGGCATCTGCAATACCCCTCTGTAGAGAGCGCCACAGTCGTTTAAATCCTTCTCGTAGAAAGAAGGCTTTTCCTGAAAGGTCGGGTCGTAGGCAGTGATACTGGATTCATTCTCTAAATGTAAATTCCAGGCGATTTTGATGGCTTGCTCAAGCGCCGGCTTGGCTGGCGATCGCTGTTGGAACGCTGCCTGCCGATCCTTGAGATAAGTAATCTCTTCCAGGGCAATGAGCGGGGAGCCATTCTGGACATAAAGGCCCGCTTCTAACTGATCGGCAAAGGTCGATAGAAATACTTCAATACTGGGAAAGTGGACCTCCCAGGGACCCACTTCATGGTCCCACTCCAAAATTTGGCCGAGCTGACCAGCCGAGGTAGGGGCCAGGTCAAGACACCAGTAGTTGCCAGAATAGCCCAGAAAGGGCAACCATGCCTGATGCCACCAGACAGGTTGGACTGGCTGGGATGAGTAGATGCTCTCCCTCACCCAGATAGGCACACGGCGTGGCCACGCTGGATCGCTCTTGCAGAGATCTTGCAGCATTTTCCACACTCCGATCATCCCCTCCAACCGATAAAAATTTTTGCCATACAGGAAGCCCTCGTTCAAGGTTGAAACCCCATTGTGAATCCGATAGCTAGCTTTCACATCTGCCGGCAAAGCGATGCCAAGGATCGCTTCGGCCTCTGCCAACTCTTTTTCCGTAGCGCCCGGAAGGAGATCATGCACATGTGAAGGTGCGAAGGTCTCAAACCAGGCATCGATGCGCCTCCAGGCAAAAGCAATTGTGTCCATTGTATGTTGCCCTTTCGTAATGATAAAGAAATACGGACATTGCTTTACTTTTCTTGAAAAGGGCGGGCATTCCGGTCATACGCTCCAACCGCCTACGACGTTAAAGCAGTGGGATATCCGCTTGTCCATACGAACTACGTTTGATCAACTTTCATTTATGATTAAGCCCTCAATCATACCATTACCAGCGCATGCTTCAAGGTTTTTTCCAGACCGGGAGAGTTTGATCCCCACTTGCTGTCGCCAGATGAAGATTATCGGGAGCCCAAGCCACGTTTGTGACGCGGAAAGTGTGACCCCGATCTTTTCGTTTTAAAATTCCTTTGAGCATCCTTACTCCCTACTTTTTCAAGTATCTCCCTGCAGCATCCAAGGGGCACGGTACAACTTAATATAGCGATCAGAACCAGTAATACTATAGTAGGGAGTAAACAGAAAATTGCTTCCCTGACAAATTAATCTTAAATTTTCCCCACTGATACATTTGAGAGATAAATGCTGGCTAGAATACCAGCCAACAGCTACAAAAATGTCATGATATCCTGGATCGACCGCAAACGAGCACTTCTCTCCATGAAGAATATCACCCACTTGCTTACCATCAATAAAAATCTTGTAAGAGCGCAAATAATCTGAATAGGTTGGTTTTCTTTCAAGCGAAATAATTGAATTTCCCATACTTATTTCTCCATCATATACTCTCATGACGCTTATATAGAGGCATTCTATTTTCGCCAATTGCGTTTTTTACAACAAATAAATAATAGAAAGCAAGGTGTTATCAACAGTGGGATTTCATTGCCTTTGTCGCCCATAAAAAAGACCATTACGTATCAAAAGAAAAATAGCCATCACAAAGCTGACAACACCAACAATTTCTAGCGCTACATTCAGAATGTGTGCCAGGTTAGCAAAGGCAACCAGATTTCCGCATAATAAAGCAACAATGAGAAATAGCACACATATAACAAGTTGTCGAGAAGAAATCTTTTCCATGAATCTCCTTTTTTATTTGCTGAAGCCATCTCAAGTTATCTATATCAATAACATCGCATATTTTAATTCTCCAAGCAAAAGCATATTATTTGTTGCAAGTTTGTTATGTTTCCCATAAGAAGAGAATTTGTAACTATTCAGGTCTGCTCAAAGTCAATCTTCAAAGATAGTTTTATCGCATAAGCGATAGTAAATAACGAAATAAATACACATCACAATGAGAATGATTGCAGCTTTTATTAATCCAATTACATCGGGTATAGTATAGATTAATGCCAACAGAATCACTGAGATGAGGCCATCTGCAACAGTACATTTTAATTTCTGTGGACGATTCGAGATCCTTGAATTTTTGAACACAATTAAAAGTGCTCCGATAAAACCAGAGATTAACAGTACATCGAAAAGTCCCGCATTCAACGCACGATCAGGGCTTGCATGACCGTATATTACATATGCCAATAACGTTCCAAACCAAATTGTATATGCAACTCTTGATAGCTTCTTAACGTTTCCAAGTAGCTGATTCATAATATTACCTTTTTCTTGAATGATTTATTTAATTTTTGATGCTACAACTATCAATAATTCCTTTTGTACTATAATCAGTCTTTTACTACTGTAATAAAAAAGAGAGACCAGTTACATATCCTGGCTGAGACATTTGTGCCAATGAGAAATCCTCGTTCAACTTCAAGCGAAATGCCGTAAAGGCAACTATGTATAGGTATACGAAGCATTGAAGGTGGAAGCTCCAGCATACATCTTGAAGGTAATATTGCCATTGGCACCATAACCCAGCGTCCACGTTTAATTCGGATTGACCACCTTGATCAAACATTTCTGACTATCATAACTATAGATGCTCGTGACAGCCGTCGGATAGGTGCTAGCTTTATGAAAGCAGTGAGCTTTAACGGCAGAGCTTATCAGAAGATCGAGCTTCTGTATACGCCACTGGACAAAAAGAAAGCCTGATACATCTTTATGTATCTACCGGGGTATGCAAAAAATTGTATGAGCAAGCAATGAGGTGCCTGGAAGGCGCTACGCAAGGATCGAGAGGATTGCAAGAGAGTATCTCTGCTACTTGACACCTGTTCCATATACCTTCTATGATGGACACTGGATGTCGGACATCATAGTAGTGAGTAACAAAACGTATTTATGGCAAATAATCAGACAATAACGCTTACAACTTATGTGGAACGTGCACGAAAAGTGCTCCTCTATGAGCAGCGTCTAAATCATCAAGATCAAGCGATCAAGCCTGGTGGTGTGGAGGCGTTTATCACACGCTGGTACGCCGATGCCAGCGCGGTTTATCGAGCACCTGAAGAGGATGTTAATCTTCTCCAGCGCTTCGTCACAAACCTCAACAGCTATCATCAACAAGATCCGGTACAACGAGCGGCCAGCCTGCGGGCAGCGCTCTCGACCCTCAACGAGTTGGAAGCCTTCGATAAAGGAGAAAGCTCATCAGTTGCGACAAAAACAGCCAGTCAGGGGAGCGATGCAAGCAAAACAATCGTTCAAAAAGAAAGCGTAAATGAGAGAGACAATGCGACAAGATCCAGGCTCCAGCAGGATCTTCCTGCTCCCGAGCCAGTCAAGGCTCCCAGGCAGGTAAAGCCTGCCAGTGTGGTCCAGGAGAAGCCTGATCCGATCCGCCTGGAGGCTGGGATGTCTCAGGGGCATAGCGCATTGACCTTGCTCAGTGCCGACATCACGGCTGTTCCGGGTGTTGGTCCAACGGCCGCGACGCGCCTCAACACGCTGAGCATCCGCACGGTCAGAGATCTACTCTTCTATTTTCCACGCGAGCATCGCGACTATAGCAAGCTGGAAAAGATTGCGCAGATCCCATTCAACGAGATCACGACCACCATGGGTATGATCTGGGATGTCAAAACTGTCCACACGGCCAACAAGCGCACGCGTACCATCGCGACGATCTCAGATGAGACGGGAAAGCTCTATATATCCTGGTTCAATCAGCCATACCTGCAAAAGCAGCTCCAGGCGGCCCAGAACAACTATATCGTTGTGACCGGCATCAAGCAGCGCTTCGGCAATAAAGTTGAGTTTTCAGTGCGCAGCCATGAGCTACCAGAACAGGGCGATCTCCTCAACACGGGACGCATGGTACCAATCTATCCCTTGACGGAGGGCTTGAGCGCCAAGGTCCTGCGCCGCTTCACCAAGTACGTGATCGATCGCTACGCAAAAATGCTCCCGGATCATCTTCCGCTCTCGGTACTCGCGGAGGGACAGTTGATGATGCTTTCGAAGGCCATCGAGCAGATCCATTATCCCGATAATGAGGAGCTACGAGCCACAGCGCATCATCGCCTCGCCTTCGACGAACTCTTCATCCTTCAACTCGGCATGCAGGAACGGCGTTCGCGCTGGCAGCAAGAGGCCAAGGATGGTAATGCCTTTACACGTTATGATCATCGGATATTCGTCGATCCAGGCACCAATGGCAAAGTTAGCAACAGTCTCAAACCACAGGCCACACCGGCACTCGGAGCAACGCTCTGGTCCGTGATCGCCACCGATGATTCATTTGAGGCGACACTTCCCTATTCATTTACCGATGCGCAGCGGCGAGTGATCCATGAGATCTTTGCGGATCTAGCGCGTAGCAGGCCCATGAGCCGGCTCCTCCAGGGTGATGTCGGTGCAGGTAAGACTGCTGTCGCGGCCGCTGCCCTCCTGCTTGCCACGCTCAACGGCTATCAGGGAGCGATTATGGCTCCCACAGAACTGTTAGCCGAGCAGCACGCACGCAGTATCGGCGCGATGCTCGACCCCTTTGGCATCAAGGCAGTGCTTCTGACAGGCAGTCAAAAACAGCGCGAACGCACCGCCGCTCGTCAGGCACTGGAAAGCGGTCAGGCGGCGATAGCAATTGGAACTCACGCCTTAATCCAGGACGATGTCAAATTCCACAGCTTGGGACTGGTGATCGTCGATGAGCAGCATCGCTTCGGCGTCGAGCAGCGTGATGCCTTACGAAAAAAAGGATTGCATCCTCATATGCTGGTCATGACAGCGACTCCTATTCCTCGTACGCTGGCTCTGACGCTCTATGGAGACCTTGATGTTTCAGTGATCGACCAGCTACCACCGGGACGTCAGAAAATCATCACGCGCTGGCGCACAGGCGCACGGCGCAGCGAATCGAACACTATGATCGAGCAACAGGTCGCAGAAGGGCGTCAGGCATTCATCATCTGCCCTCTGATCGAGGAGTCAGAGACACTGACAGCCAAGGCTGCCACCAGCGAGTATGAGCGCTTACAGCGCGAGGTCTTTCCACACTTACGGATCGGTCTCCTGCACGGCGCGATGAAACCTGCGGACAAAGATCAGGTGATGCATAGCTTCCGCGATCATGAACTGGATATCCTGGTAGCGACCTCCGTCATCGAGGTCGGCATCGATATCCCCAACGCCACCGTGATGGTCATCGAGGACGCCGACCGCTTCGGACTCTCACAACTGCATCAATTTCGCGGACGCGTCGGACGTGGCAAATATCAATCCTACTGCTATGTCTTGAGCGCGGAAGCGAGTATCCAGGCCCAGGATCGTCTAGGCGTCTTTCAGGATACCGATGATGGCTTCAAACTCTCGGAAGAAGATCTCCGCCTGCGCGGCCCAGGCGATTTTATTGGTGTGCGCCAGAGCGGTATGCCCGAGCTGCGCATCGCCAATTTGAGCGATACAAAGTTAATCGAGCAGACCCGACGAGCTGCGGAACGTCTCTGGCAGAGTGATCCTTATCTGCTTCAACCCGCCCATGCAGCATTACGAGAACGGATGCATCTTTTCTGGTACAACTATATGGCACACTAGCCACATTGATCCCATACATTCAAAGAGAAATACGTATCCACCGAAGAGGTCAAGCAAGCCGACGCCGCTACGTCGGTGAGCGTTTGCGCTGACAGGTAAAATCGTTTTTGTGAGGTGATTGATGGACACAATGGACATGGCGTGGCAAAATTGTGATGTACTCTATATAGTATAAATAGCGTAGGTGTTCTTGCTCACAAAGTTCATGATAAGGATGCTTACCTGGTAGGAAAGGATTCGTTTCATGAAAATACTGGTCTTCAATGCTGGATCAAGTAGTCATAAAAGTAACTTATACGACGTGGCCAATCCGCTACACGATGCGCCACCGGAGCCCCTATGGGATGCACAAGCCGATTGGTCGCAGCAGCAAGGGAAAACATCCCTGAAGATTCAGGCCAATGGACAAACGATCACACGTGAACTGGCAACCGACGATCGCGCCGAAGTCATTCACCAGATGCTACAAACGCTCTGGACCGGCGAGACAAAGGTCATCAACGATCTGACCGATATCGCCGTCGTTGGACATCGCGTCGTGCACGGAGGCGCAGATTTTAGCAGAAGTGTTCGCATAGATCAGCATGTTCAAGATACAATCGACAAACTCAGCGATTTTGCACCTTTACATAATCCAGCCAATCTTGCGGGCATCAAAGCTATTGAACAGATGAATAGAGATATCCCACAGATCGCCGTCTTTGATACTGCCTTTCATAGCCACTTACCGCGTGAAGTCCAGATCTATCCGGCGCCCTACGCATGGTATGAGCAAGGCATACGGCGCTATGGCTTCCATGGCATCAGTCATCAATACTGCACACGCAGGAGCGCCCAACTGCTCGACAAAGATCCAGGCGAGATCCGCCTGATCAATTGTCATCTCGGCAACGGCTGCTCACTGGCGGCCATTCACAACGGATATAGCATCGACACTACGATGGGCTTTACACCTCTCGAAGGTTTGATGATGGGCACACGCTCTGGCTCGATCGATCCAAGCATCCTGCTTTATCTCGAACGCGAAAAGGGATACACCGCAGATAAATTGGATCAGGTGCTTAACAAAGAGTCAGGCTTAAAAGGTATCTCAGGGATCTCTGGCGATGTGCGCTCCATCCACAAAGCAATCGAGGAGGGCAACGAGCGAGCTCAATTGGCGCTGGATATCTTTATCTATCGCCTGCGCTACTTTATAGGAGCAATGCTGGCAACCCTGGGCGGCGTCGATGTCCTGACATTTACCGGCGGGATCGGCGAAAATGATGCCATCATACGTGCCAGAGTCTGTGAGAACTTTGGATTTCTTAATCTCGCACTGGATCAGCAGGCCAATAACGCCAGGCCAATCGATCAGGATATCGCAACGCCCGACTCCTCAGTGCGTGTCCTGGTAGTTCATACAGAGGAAGATTGGGAGATTGCCAGAGAATGCTGGCAGCTTATCCAAAAGTAGCGTCGGACGCTTGCGTACGCTGTTCCAGTCCATCGTATACCATAGCTAGCCTCGTAAGGAAATCGTAGAGTGCCGGGATCGAGTGTGTCATACGCGTCACCGGGACAGCGTACGCAAGCGTCCGACGCTACTTTGGTACTTACATGGCACATAAATGAAACTACCTGAGTTGTTCAAGCGTGAATATAGTGAGCAGTAACCATTATTAATACACTATATTCAAAATAAATTGCTAAAGAAGGAGGGTGTAATGCCAAAACTATTAGATCGCATTTCATCACAAGCCAAATATAAGCAGGCTCAAGATGCTAGCCAGTCCGCCTATGAAAATGTCAAGGACGCCGCTCAATCTGCCTATGAGGCCACAAAAGATGCTGCACAATCGACTTACGCAACGACCAAGGACGCTGCCAAGTCAACATTGGAGACAACCAAGGACGCTGCCAAATCAACATTGGAGACAACCAAAGATGTTGCTCAGTCTACGTATGACAACGTCCAGCATGGTGTAAAGTCCGGTGTCACAAAGACGCAGGGCGCATTGGTGGCGGGAGCAGGCACAGCCGCAGTACTCCTCCAGCAGGGTCAGAAAAGCAGTAACAAGAAGCTGGAGAAAGCGCAGAAACAGCTGAGCGCCTTACAGGCAGAGGCACAGGATGCCTACAAGGTAAATAGTCGCCAGGCTCAGAAAAAACTGAAAAAGGCTCAGAAACAGCTGAGTCACTTGCAGCACGACGTACAAAGCAATGTCGGTTCAACACTGGTCTCGACACAGGATAGCCTGAACAAAAAGGCAAAACAGGTCAACAAGAACTTACAGCAAGCCAGCGCAAGCGTTCAGGAACAATACGAACACTATCAGAACAAGCGCAAACGTGCCAGAACATTATTCCGCGTTGGAATCGTCGCAGGCGTTGTAGCTGCATTGCTCTTGACTCCACTGACAGGTGCAGAAGTACGTGCTCGTATCGCAGCTCAGTGGGAGCAGTATCGCTCATATTTTGGGCTCTAACTTCCCAGAGACTGACACGAGATGGTAACGCATCCTCAAATTGACGAGCAACAAACAGGAGGCTGGACAAGTTCGGCCTCCTGTTTGTTGCTCACACTCCGATGATGGACCTACTCATGACCTGCTCAGGCTCATCACCAGCGGAGATTGATCATAGTGAGCCAGCAGGTCTGCTGGTCCATCATAGATCGCAATCGCCTTACTCAGATCTTTATCTTCCCAGCCGCCAGAGCGAAAAGCGATAGTACCGATCGCCGCCTGAGTGGCTGCCTCAATATCATAAGGCGTATCACCCAGCATCACCAATTCATGAGAATCTAGCTGTGCTTTCTTGATGGCGGCATGCATAATATCAGCGTCAGGCTTGGATTGTGGAGCGTCTTGCGCCGTGGTGACACCCTCAAAGAGCTGATCGACTCCAGGACCAATAATCTTCAAGAGAGCCTCTAACTCTTCAGGCTCGGCCGATGTCGCAATCACCATCTTTAGGCCCTGTCCATGGATACGTTCAAGCAGTTGTTTTGTCTGTGGAAAAGCTTTCAAAGTCGACAGATACTTTTGCTTAAAAACCTCTTTCCGCCGCTGACTGATCTGCTTCCCTTGCTCGCTATCTTTTGAAATATCCAGCACCTCAGGCAACACCTTATCTCCACCCATGCCAATCAAAGGTCGAACCCTCTCAAATGGAACAGTATGACCAAACGCCTGCATCGCCTCTATCCAGGCATGGGTATGGGCATCATTGCTATCCACTAAAGTCCCATCCACATCAAAGATGACACCTTTTATTGCCAGATCATGCCTCATAACACTCCTCTTTTCTACATCACATAATTCTCAGCTATAAAAAGCCGACGAAGTACTGATAGCACTCCACTTCTATCACTGATTCGTGTCACAAAAAGATGCTTACGAGTAGGATGCCTGTGCTTGAGCATTCAAAATCTTCCGCAGTAGCACCTTTGCTCGATGAAAATAGGTCTTTGCGGTGGCCTCCGGCATAGATAAAGTTCTGCCGATCTCGGAGAAGCTCAGTTGCGATGCATAGCGCAGTACGACAACGGCACGAAACTTGGGAGGTAACGACTCGATAGCCTGACAGAGATGGATTTGCAGATCCCGCCGCTCAAATAACTCTTCGGGCAACGGTCCAGGATCAGGAATATCGCCCAGCACAGAGAGCTCGCCATCGCCGTTTTCCACTTCTAATTGAGAAAAATGGATCGCGTAACGATGCCTGCGACGTAGCTCATCGACGCAACAATTGCGAGCCACCTGAAATAGCCAGGCTTTAAAAGGTTCAGTGGTGCTCAGCTTTGGGAGCGAGGTATAAAAGCGCAAGAACACCTGCTGTAAAACATCGCAAGCCAGATCATAATCGCCCAGAAAGTGGCAAACAAAGTTAAAGAGGGGAGTCTGATAGCGTTGTACGAGCAGCTCAAAAGCACTCTGATCGCCATCCAAAACAATCTGAGCAAGCAAACCATCCGGTTGCTCTGACGCTGGATCATTCATTGTTTTTTGAGTTTGCACGGGTAACCTCTTCATCTATGAATAGAATCACGATCTTACCATTTATTTATTTTTATAGTTACTAGCATATACATTCTTGACAGTAATTACAATAGCAGTATGATGAAAACAAGCGCAACAATTCTATTTTTAATCATATTTCAGCAGGTTTTTTTGAGCATAAGAAATCGCACTCATTGCAATTCGCACAATTTTTTCTCGTGGAGGAAAGGTTTGCTGATACGTGGTAAGCTGTACAGCGCCAGATTATACAACTTACCATGTAACCAGCAACCTGAATTATCGGAGGCAAAGATGGATTGTGAAGGATTATGCTGTCATAAAAAGATGTATCTGGAATATTTCGAGTTTAAGCGTGTTCAAGACGGCGCAATTCCACTTGCCCATTGCGGACACGCACAGCGAAGGTAGGCTGAGCATACACAGCGGGACTATTTGCGACACTACCATCACACATGCGAAATCCCGAGTTATGCCAGGGACAATAAACCACGCCATCTTCGTACGTTCCCTCATCCAGCGGACCACCAAGATGGGAGCATGTGGCAGCGATTGCATGAATAGTTGATTTATCTTTGAGCAGTACAGCCGCAATACCAGCCGCATCAACCCGTGTTAGTTTCCCTGGAACCAGATCTTGCTCGGCGATAACAGGCACAAAATCATCTGATCCACCCTCTGGAATCACACGATTAAAGCCCACACCATCGGCATACGCGAGGTCGCCGCCGATATAAGCCGCATAGAGCGACAGCGTGAATGCGGTACCGGCGAAAGCAATGGCCGTACGCCGCTGTCCCGCAACACGCAACAGCAGAGATGATAAATTTAAAACGGTAGCGCCGCTATTAATCATGGCGTGCAAGATACCGGTACGTTGATCCTGTCCATCGGTATCGACCCAATTGGCCAGACCAGTTGCCGCAGAGCCAGCTGCTCCAAGCAATCCGACCAGCATCAGCAGATCCGAGCTCCGAGCAACCCCATCATCCTCATTAGCCAGCCAGGCCAGATCAAGGATCAGTGATGCCGACCACGATCCAAGCGGTATAGTGACCAGCGCAGGATGAATTGGATGACCCGCCCAGACGCCCGCCAGAAAGTCTTTGATACGATAAGAGAAATCTTTCGGTTCGCCAAATACATCATGACTGACTTTTTGTAGCGATGAAGAAATCGTATCCAGCCAGGGCATTTTAGCAATCAGCCCGGCGCTATAATGGCGCAGTAGAGGTGAACGTGGCGGTGTGTCCATCCAACTCGTGGTTGGTAAGTTCGTCGAGAGCGTCTCTGAAGCCATAATGTTTCAATTCCTTCCTTTTTCCTCACGCATTGCAACGCGGTTTGTAGCGCGTGAGTCATATACACTATATACGCTTTACACGTTAGTAAGCCAGAAATAATCGCGAGGTGGATTCAGGCCAATCACAGAAAAGGGAATGTGTGGCTGGCGCGTACGCTGTAAGTACTGCTCAACGGCAGGATTATGTGCATAGAAGAGACGCGCGCATGCCAGAGCAGCGTCCATGGAGCGGAAATGAACTGACATTTCATCTGTGCATGGCAATGAGACATAGTGAAAACCATGTGCCACAAACCAGTCATGATCATCGGTGCGAGGCCAGATAATAATAATCTTACCTCCCGGCCTGGTCACACGCTTCAACTCCGCCAGTCCCGGCTCTCCCCCCTGATCATCGAGGGCAGTAAAAGCTGAACAAGACACGGCGGTATCGACACAACGATCGGGCAAAGGCAAGGCATCAAAGCGACCAGCAGCAGGAATAATGCGTTGTTGCTCATCACGTGCCATAATTTTGCGCTGCAACAGGCGTAACAAACCGGGTGAAGGCTCAACTGCATAGATGTGAGCGACACCAAAACGGAGACAATCAAAGGTAGCACGACCGCTGCCAGCGCCAGCGTCCAGCACGGCTTTATCGCGCAGATCCGCTTCGATCGCCCTAAAAATTCCTTGATGTAAATGCTCGCCTTCAGTTAACATCTCATACGACTCGGGTCTCTTCCAATAGATCAGCTCCCAAAAGAGATCATTTAGCACACGCTGCTGAGCCTCAACAATCTCCTCTGAAGAAAGTGAGCGCTGAAGTTCTTGCCGAAAGTATGACTGCTGTTCGACAGATAAGCTTTGATAGATACGTGTCCTCAACGCGGGCGAAACATCATGCATACTGTCTGCCAGCAAGGACATCGTCAATGACGTATGGTCATAGGCAAGCATGCTATGGATAGCCTCAGGATCAAAGACGCTCAAATCGTCGATATGGAATGGATTCTCAAATGAATGATCTTGTTGCAAAGACGCGTCACTACTGAGCATACGACTCCCTCTTCTTGTTTTATACATACTGCTTCGTATATATATACAGTGGCAACATTTATCATCGTCAACAACCAGCGATTTCAATAAAAATGCGGCTTGCCTACTCTTTTTCGTACGCTTCTTTTGCGCAAAAAGTTTCTACCATAGCTAAGACGAGTATCAATCAAGGAAGAGAGAGAGTCAACAGACAATCAGGCTCTCTTTGAGGCTAACTCGACAGTTTGCACGTGTAGTATAGTGTGACAAAACAGCTGGAGCTAACAGCCAGCGATCAAGCAAGACCGACTCTAATCCCTTTTTAGCGATCTACGCATGTGGACGTGCCCTGGAAGATCTCGTGAGAGCGACAGACACAAGGATGTCCACCAAAGCCACACATAATCAGGAGAACCATGCTGATGCGCACCGTACTCATTCTTAATCCAACCTCTGGGGAGTCGGCCCTGGCAACGACTCACAGTGAGACCGGCTCAAACGAGGAACTGATTCTTGCTGCCCTGCGTGCTCATAATATAGAGCCAACCGTTCTCTATACAACAATTGAAGATCCCGGTACAGAGATGGCTCAGCAGGCTGCTCGAGATGGGGCTGAGATTATTATTGCCGCTGGCGGTGATGGGACACTCCATGCGGTAGCAAGTGGCGTGATCAATACAAATAGTGCACTCGGCATTCTGCCAATGGGCACAATGAACAATATCGCACGCAGCCTGAAAATCCCGGAGGATATTGAGAGCGCGTGCGCGATTATCGCCACAGGCGAGACAAGTCAGATTGACGTCGGGAAATTGAACGACACTATCTTTCTGGAGGTAGCCGGAGCTGGTCTGGAGGCCGCCCTTTTCCCGGCAGCAGAAGAGGTAAAAAGTAAGGGCATCTGGTCAACATTCAATGGTGTTGCACATGGATTACGAACCATTATCTCCTTCACAGCCACTCAATTTACCGTCACATTTGACGGTAAGAAGCCTCGTCATGTAAAAGCTATCCAGATTAGTGTGTGTAACTCTCCTTATTATGGGGCACGGCTGCAATTTGCACCCTCAGCAATGATGGACGATGGATTGCTCAATGTACTCATTTATCGCAAATTTAGTAAATTTGATTATTTTCGGCACGCCCTCTCGATCAGTAAGGGGCGACGAGATCTGGCCCCTCGGATCAGTCGCCGAAAAGTCAAAACGATTCGTATTGAGTCTGAGCATCCAGTAGAGTTGCACGCCGACGGAGTCGCGCAAGGCTTTACGCCGGCCACAATTACCGTCCTGCCCGGAGTGTTGAAGGTTAGAGTACCGAAAAAATTGGCGCAAGGACCGAATATCACAACCCCGGAGCGCAAAAAAAGGACGATCTATCAAAAAGCCACCCGCGCAGAACAACCAGAGAAAGGCCCTGTGAATGTTTAAACGTAAGCCAACCAATGGATCTACCAGTAGTCCTATTCATCTTGATGCTAATAATAACGTCACACCAACACTGCCCATCATACCAGAAGTAGCCCCCGTCGTGAACGAAGTACAGCGCGTCGCCGCCGAAACATCGGTCTCGGGACGCCGAGCCGTCTCGCGTGGCACCATGTTTATGGCATTCTACCTCTGGATGCTTTCGGGTGCTGTGATCCTTTCCATCATCGCCCGCCGCACACAATTTTTCCCTGGAGATGTGTCGATCACCGAAAACCTCCAAAAGCATAAACAGCCCTGGCTCAGACGCTTCTTCTTCGGATTATCAGAGATCGGCTTCGCTCCCTACGCGATCCCGCAAACACTGGGAGCTGCTGGCATCTTCTGGGCGCTACGTTTCCGTCTGGAAGCTATCTTCATCTTATTAACATCATCAGCCACGCTGCTCAACGCGATCGTCAAGCGCGTCATCAAGAGGCCGCGTCCAACGACCGAGCTGGTAACGGTCGTCAAAGTGATCAACGAGCCCAGCTTCCCCAGCGGACATGTCATGTACTATACGAACTTTTACGGATTACTGATCTATCTCCTGGCCACCAACTGGCGCTCAGGGCGTATTCGTAATTCTCTCATCAGCATATTCGCCGGTTTGATCGCCTGCATCGGACCATCGCGGGTCTACCTCGGTGCCCACTGGCCCAGCGACGTTGCGGCCGGCTACATCTATGGCGGACTCTGGTTCAGCGGCATTATGGCACTCTATCTACGCGTCAAAGCCTGGCTGCATCCCTTAAAAGGGAAGGCTCCAGAAGTTGCCAAGCCGCTCCAGCAGCCCGGAGATGAAGAACTGGTTGGGGCATAAGACACAATCACGCATACACAAAAAAGTCAGGTCGACAGTTTGAATCTCTTTTAACTGTCGGCCTGACTTTTCTCAGTTGTGATGAGACGTTCGTAACTGAGCGGTTAAACCTCTACCGTCACACCATGCCAAAAAGCGATGTAGTCTTTGATCTCCTTGGCCGCATCTTTGGGCGCAGGATAATACCAGGCAGCATCTTTATTGACCTTACCATCAACTTCAACGCTATAGTAACTGGCAAGCCCTTTCCAGGGGCAGGTTGTGTGAGTATCACTTGCCTGGAAGTAATCGCGTTGCACAGCATCCGGTGGAAAGTACTGATTTCCCTCAATCACGATACATTTATCGCTTTCGGCGAGCGTTACACCATTCCAGGTTGCTTTGGGCATAAAAAACTCCTCTTTTTAAGTAGAGAAAGGTCTACCATATATATGAAGCGACAAGACTATTCTCTTTATTCTATCACGAAAAAGAGAGTCGATGTTCTCTATCAGTGATGCAACGACGCGAACCAGCTAACGCAATTTGATAGCCTGAGTCAACATCGTCCCCATAGCATTAAGCTTTGTCCAGATTTTGGGTCCTGGCACCTGGGCATCGGCAAAGGTGGGCGCAACAATTGGCCCAAACGGCAATGCAGCGACTGGTTCAGCATGTACACCATGCGATTGATAAACATTCCAGGCCGGAACTGCGATAGCAGGAGGTGGACTGGCAACGACGATCTGAGGAGAATGAAGCGGGCTGGCATGAAAAAAACGTTTTTGCACTTGCGCTTGATGATGTGTGGAATGCGTATGATTTGAGTGTCCAGTCAAGATACGCTGTAGTTCACGCTGGATGTTGCCCATACTGGCCGGACGCTTTTTAGCATCCAGTTCAAGCATGCAATGGATCAGGATACTCAGTTGGGGATAGTGTGGCAGGTCAATTTTCGGATGTCGAAAGGGAGAGAGCGCCGGGTCCAATCCCGTCAGTAACTGATGCAGCAAGACACCCAGGCTATAGACATCCGTCTGAGGAGTCGTCTGGGCACGTCCATATTGTTCAGGGGCCGCATAACCCGGTGAGCCTAAAACCATGGTATCTTTTACCTGCCCCCATTTGAAATGGCGAGCGATACCAAAATCGATCAAATACAATTGGCCTTCTGGAGTACGCATCACATTGGTCGGCTTGAGATCGCGAAAAATAATCATGGGCTTACGCGTATGAAGAAAGCTCAGCACGGTTGCCAGTTGGATGGCTATCGGCAAGACCTTCTCGACTGGCAGCACTGGCCCACGCTGGCGCATATAACTATTAAGGGTCTCCCCTTCAATAAAACTCATCACCAGATACCAATTACCGTTCTCAGAAAAATAATCATAAATGCTCGGCAAATTGGGATGCGTCAATGTAGCCAGCAAGACAGCCTCACGCTTGAAACTTTCCGAAGCATCGGCCAATTCTGAGGAACTTAATCCCTGCTGGATCATCTCTTTTACCGCCACCCGACGATCCATAAACTCGGTATCGACGGCGCGATATACCTTGCCATAGCCACCTGCTCCCACCTGCTTCACAATACGATAGCGCTGCTTCAGTAAGCGACCAGCCTGGGCTGGATGAGACGAGGTGGTAGGCACTGGCACAGGTGCTGATGGAGCAACGGCGGGCATACGTGCTGATGAGCTCATATCTGGTGAGGATTTTTGTGCGGATAACGATACATCATCTGACGCCGCCTGCACAGGATGGCCACAGAAGCGACAAAACCTGGCGTGCAATGGATTAGCACATCCACACTGGACACAAAATAAGCCTGCATCATTCTCCATAGCCAAGCTCCTTAGACATGCAACGATATATATAATGACAATTATACACCATATACCTATATATATTCTCAACTATTTAGTCGATCTGGGCCACGCATGCATATGTTCACATGCCAAAATTGAACATATGCTTCCATCATACTTTTTATGTTAGAAGAATCCCCATAAAATTACTATGGAGTAGCTCACACTTTTGGCTCCTGTGCGTTATGACTGGCCGAGAACGGCGTGTTTTTTTCATTCCCCACGATGTATTATATAGTAGTATGTGATAAGCAACGGCTACAAAGCATACACTATTTTCATGTCTATGAAGGAGAAACATCGTGATTGTTCGTATTGGTATTATGGCACTACGCCTCTGCGTACTACTTGCACTTATCTTTGGTATTTTACTCTGGGTCAACGCCATTCCAGATTGGGGCGTGATGGCCCATATGACCATTGGTCTGCTCGCCGTGATAGCTTTATGGCTGCTCGCTTTTGGCATCGGGACAGCTCCTAAAGGACGTAGCCTGGGATTAGCCATTGGAGCTTTTGTCCTGGGCCTGCTCCTACCGATCGTTGGACTGGGACAACTCAACTGGCTCTCATTGGGTAACGCACACATCGTCATTCAGATCATCCACCTCCTGCTTGGCCTGAGCGTTATCGGCATCGGAGAAGCAATCTCCGCCCGCTACAAGCGCCAGAATAAGCTTGCCTAAAAGAGAGACCTGTTCTCCGCATCTTATCAGCCTGGAGAACAGGTCTCTCTTGCCGTGTCGGGAGCCGCATGGATGATCCATTATGCGGCTATTGCCGAACGGTGATGAATGTGTTTTAATGTGCATATCTTTTTCCAAACATTGCTACTGGCAATGTTTATTCTGCAAGACGTTAGCAAAGGAGCTTTTGTGAGCCAGCAGGAATCGTTTCACCGTCTAGCTGCCTATCCAGGCAGTTTCGACCCACTCACGAATGGGCATCTAGATATTGTGCGGCGTGGGGCCAAACTCTTTGATACGGTGGTCGTCGCGGTATATGCCTTCCCGCAGAAGAATGTACTTTTTTCGGCAGATGAGCGGGTGGCGCTGTGGCAAGAGGTGATTGCAGATGAGGGCTTACATAACGTACGGGCTGAAACATATACAGGTTTGACGATTGAGTATGTGCGCCAATCCGGGGCACAGGCAATTATCAAGGGGCTACGCTCTTCCAATGATTTTGAAGCAGAGTTTCAGCAAGGTTTGATGAATCATAAGCTTGCACCTCAGATCGAAACAGTCTGCCTGTTTACCAATCTGGAGCAATTATTTGTCAGCTCATCCCTGATCAAAGAAGTCGCGGGCCTGGGCGGCGATGTGACTGATATGCTCCCGGCCTCTGTCGAGCGCGCCCTGCGTTTAAAACAAGGGCAGTCTAAATAATCATTGGCAGAGATGCAACACAGATGGCCTTCTCAACGTATATTACAATACTAACTCTATTACGATCTTCTCTCTACTGCCTGGAATAACAAGACGGTAACCGGTGGAGGCATCACGGGGAAGGAGGCAAGGCATACGATGGATATTCTCTATCTTGTAGATCGACTGGAGAACCTTGTCTCCAATAGTAAGCGGATGCCTCTGGTCAACCAGATTATCCTCAAGGAGGCCGACCTCCTGGCGATTATCGAGCAGATGCGCTCCTCGATTCCTGGAGAGATCAAGCAGGCTCGACGGATTATCCAGGAAAAAGACCGCATTCTGGCTCAGGCGCAGTCCGATGCTTCGATGATACTGGCTCGCAGCCGCGAAGAGACAGAGCGCGTGATGACGCATGAGGGTCTGCTCCAGGTGGCGGAGGAGCGTTCGCAAGATATGCTGCGCCGCGCCACTGATCAGGCACAAGGGATCGTCAGGCGAGCGGAAACACATACGGAACAGATGCAAGTTGAGGCGGATACTTATGCCTCTGAGACGTTACGCAATCTCCGCGAGCATCTCCTGAATGTGGAGATGGAGATCGAGCGCACCGTAATGAGTATTGAACGCGGCCTGGATAGCCTGGAAGGACGTCCCGATGATGAGACACCTGCAAATCTATCTACGCTAGACGACGATGATGATGAAGCCACACCTCATTCCCACATTCTGCCACGGCGAGCCTCGCTGGCGGCCGATACAATGGGCGGACCAAATTATCCAGCCTAGCACGGTTCCACTACAACCAAACAACGATCGTTCAGAAATGACGCAGAGATTCCTCCGACGCTTTCACACTGGGACTTGACACCCTCTCATGCCTTGTCTATAATGAGCAGGCGCCAGAGAAGAGTAGGGGATAATACCGCCTTGCGCCAAAAATGTATTTTATCGGCAATAATTTTGTACTCTTTTTGGAGTTTCGAGGGGAAGGAAAATATTCCATGATCTTTAATGTGGCGCAGTTAATGAAGGAACCAGTTGGCTCTGGGGCCTCAAATGAAGCAGATATTCATGAAGAAAAGGT
This sequence comes from Dictyobacter sp. Z7_2, assembly GCF_057551105.1. Lineage (NCBI taxonomy): Bacteria > Bacillati > Chloroflexota > Ktedonobacteria > Ktedonobacterales > Dictyobacteraceae > Dictyobacter > Dictyobacter sp. Z7_2. The sequence goes on along the minus strand of NZ_BAAJPE010000002.1, from coordinate 2,901,279 downwards.
CCAGCTCGATGACGATCTCAAGCTGATTGGACCAATCAATGGCCATGTTCGCATGCGCCGGGTCAATCAAGGCCTCCTGATCGATGGGTGGGTTGATCTCGTCCTGGGCCTGGAATGTGCCCGCTGCTTGAAAGCAATTGAGCAGCCGACGCACGTTACGTTTACAGAGCGCTTCTATCCAACAGTGGATGTGATGACAGGTGCACCTCTTCCTCCTGTTGAAGAAGATGACATCTTTGCCATCGATGAACACCATCAGGTTGATCTCACCGAAGCAATCCGTCAAGCCGTGTTGCTCGCGGTCCCGTTGGTACCTCTATGTCAAGAAGATTGCGCGGGCCTCTGTCCACAGTGTGGTCAGGATCTCAATCTTGGCCAATGTGCCTGTCAGCCCGTTGAGATTGATAGTCGCCTGGATGTACTAAAACAATTGTTGAAAAACGAACAACTATCATAACCACACTAGCAACACGCATAGCCATGCCTGAGCCGAGAAACGCTCAGGCATAATGCTGGTGGAAGAGGAGAAAACGTCATGGGAGCCTTACCAAAACAACGTATATCGCATGCCCGTCAAGGAGAGCGACGAGCCCATCACAGTCTTACATTGCCTCAGTTAGTGGCATGTCCTCAGTGCAAGCGCCCACGCTTATCGCATCATGCTTGCCCCAACTGTGGCTACTATCGTGGTCGTCAAGTATTCTTGCCAAAGACCAACAAATAATCGAGAGCGATCAGCTCTTTTAAAATGGATGCATGCACGCCAAACCGTATGGTCAGAGTTAGCAAGTGCAGGATACAACGGTATCCGCCACATATGAGTATACGGACTGCGTGCACTTCTCTCGTAAGAATGTTCAGTTGTCTTTCACATTCCCGCATATTTCATTTTATAGAGAGCTGCTTCGCTATTCAACCTCATAGACGAAGTGAACAACAATGACGACACAAGTTGCCTTTTTATTCCCGGGACAAGGAAGCCAGAAAGTTGGCATGGGAGCCGATGCCTTCGCAGCCTCTGCGGCCGCCAGACAGGTCTTCGCAGCCTTCGATGATGCTCTAGGATTCTCACTTAGCGACCTCTGCTTTCAAGGACCAGAAGAGACACTACGCTCAACCATCAATGCCCAACCCGCCATCGTGGCAGTCAGTCTTGCCTATCTAGCAGCCTTCCAGGAAGCCATCGCCCCCCAGAATTCAGCCCAACCAGCACCACTGATCCCTGCTTATACTGCGGGACATAGTGTCGGCGAATGCACCTCGCTGTTCGCAACCGGCTCATTGAGCCTATCCGAGCTAGCGTATCTGGTGCGTGAGCGTGGTCGTGTGATGCACGAAGAAGAAGAGGCTTGTCCCGGCGGTATGGCTGCAGTGATTGGCCTGGAGATCAATGACGTGCAACAGATCTGTCTGGAAGCGACACAGCAATCTCAAGCACACCAGACAGGCACAGCACGACACGCTGGCACAGGACAGGTAGTATTGGCGAACTACAATGCACCGGGTCAGATGGTCATTTCAGGAGAGGAACAGGCCTTAGCCCTCGCCAGTCAACTGGCTAAAGAGCGCGGTGCCAAACGTGTGATCCCGCTAACAGTCAGTGGAGCCTTTCATTCGCCAGTTATGCAGCCCGCCGTGGCAAAATTAAATCAGGCACTTGAAAAAATCCATTTACAAAACGCAGCCTATCCCATCATCAGTAACATCACAGCGCTGCCCCTGACTGATGCCAGCGAACTGCGTAAAGAATTGTCACAACAAGTCGCGGAATCGGTGCAATGGATCGGCATAATCGAATACCTCGCCAGTCAGGGTGTCAACACCTTTTTCGAGATTGGTCCTGGACAGGCGCTGGCAGGCATGATCAAACGCATCGTCAAAGGGGCCACGATCATTAATATTGGCAGCATGGCCGAGATCGAAAAAGCACAAGCAAAAATACAAGAGCTAGATTTATTAGCGTAATATTTCGTGCAGATAGGCAATTTTTTTCAGAACCATCAAGAGCTTATAGCACATTTCCAGCCAGATGAGTGGCATAATGTACTTGACACAAAGCTAAAAAGAGCCTATCTTTGCAGTAAAGCAGCAATGCAGAATGATGAGAAAAGCCTTAAAATAAGGTCGTATCACCAAAGAGCAGCTGCCAATCTCAAGAAGAGCCATTTCGAGCAAGCCTGCGAGCAAGCATCTAAAAGTTAGTGATCCTTATCACTGTAGTCAGAGGAGATCAAGCACTATGGCTATCGAATCACAACCGACTGGAGTGGTACGTGTCGCACGACCAGTGCTCACAACCATTGTGCGGAGTACAGCCCTGCAAATCCGTGGTGTTGTCCGTATGGCCCACACCAGTGATCAATGGACGCGTCTGTTAGGACGTGATGTCCCCCAACAGGGCATCAACCTGACGATCAAAGATAACACTGTCTCTGCCGACCTTTACCTGATCGTAGAGTCAGGCAGTAACATAGTGGAGGTAGGAACTGCCGTGCAAGAAGAAGTTGCAAGCGCCATAGAAAATATGATCGGCATGCAAGTTCAGAACGTCAATGTCTACATCCAGGACGTTGCATAGCAACGTATATAATAAGTCGAAACAAACGTCCGGCGGCATCAGAGAAGCTAAAGAGAAGCCTCTGAGAGCCCACCAGACACCAGCGAGTCAGCATTTGAGGATACTATGCCAGGGATACGCAGACAAGCGCGAATGATCGCACTGCAAACACTCTACGAATATGATATAGCCGATCACGTCCCAGAAGAGGTCTTGCAGCGTCACGCCGAAGAGCGCAATCTGCCCCCCAAGGTAGTAGAATACGCTAGCGAGCTGGTTCTGGGAACGTACAACCAACTCGCAGATATCGATGCTCACATCCAGAGCGCGGCACGCGAATGGCCGCTACAACAGATGGCGCGTATTGATAAAAATATTCTTAGACTTGCAATCTACGAGATTCTGTTTAATAATAATGTACCAGCCAAGGCAGCTATTAACGAGGCGGTCGAACTTTCCAAGACCTACGGAAGTGAAACGTCCAGCCGTTTCGTCAATGGCGTCCTCGGTACAATATTTAATCGGGCCCAACAACAGCCCACTCCTAAAGAGGAAAGCGAGGTGAACTAATGTCCACATCTTCCCCAACACCTGATCGCCTGAAGAAGATCATCGTTGATCAACTAGGCGTTGATGAAAGCGAAGTCGTCCCAAGTGCATCATTCGTTGAAGATCTCAACGCCGACTCACTCGATCTGGTAGAACTTATCATGTCCCTCGAAGAGGAATTCAAATTACAGATCTCTGATGAAGACGCCGAAAAGATCACCACTGTCCAGGAGGCAGAGGATTACATCGAAGAGCATTCGCGCGGCTAATTCTATTTCATCATCTCAGACGCTTGTTCATATTGATATACTTTATGCAACAAGCGTCTTTTTTTTATTACAGAAGGCTGTAAAAAGCAATCTTCAACGCCGTGTTTACACTAATGGCAGATTGTCAGATCATCAACTCGGCGTGGTAAGATCACTGGAAGAAACGAATATTTTTATGCGATCTTGGTAATGTCACAAATCCTTACTGTCATGCATCTTTGTTATTGTAGTCGGGATTCTCTGCTTGAAGTCCACGGCGACAACATGAAAAGAGTTATTGTGTGAACACGATGCCTGCGGCAGAGACTGTCGAAATCCTTATTCATGAATACTACAAACTGGTGTTCCATACCATTTATGGTCTGACCAATAATTGGGAGGAGAGCCAGGACCTGACTCAGGATACCTTTCATCAAGCCTTAAAGGGTATTGATGCTGCGCGGGCCAGTAGTGGAAGTCACTTCCAGGCGAAGGCCTGGCTGCTCCGTATCGCGCTGAATACAGTGCGCATGCAGAGGAGACGACGAGCTCTTTTCAGTTTCATTCCTTTCTCTAGTATGCACGAGCGTACGCAGGCAGAGGGAAAGCATGAGACAAAACCAGATGAAGATGCACTGCATGAGCAGGCGATGCCGGTGCAACCTACTGGCTATGGAACAGCGGGAACAGATGATCCTGCTGAACTGGTAGCCGAACAGGATGCGGTCCAACGGACAATGGCGAAGTTACCGGAAAACTTACGCGTTTGTCTCTTGCTATCGATCATTGGCGGGCTCTCGACAGCAGAGATCGCACGCACGCTGGATGTGAAAGAAGCAGCCATACGGCAACGTCTGGCCAGGGCTCGTAAACAGTTCCAGGAGATCTATACGCAGGATGCCGGTGAGGAGTTGATACATTCACAGTCGCAAGACTCACAGGCCCACCATGGAGGCCAGGAACGCGAGCAAAAGCAATCTGAAAAACAACAGTCCGAAAGGCATCAACGTTTATCTTTGGCGACCCAGGCACCATCGATATGGAGTGGCTATGCATAACGACTCAATCGAGACTTTGCTCTTACGCCATTATGGAAAGAATAGTCCAACACCAGAGGCATTAGAAAACCGTCTATACGCCTCTGTCCAGCAGCAAGTCAGAGAGAAAAAACAGCAGCAGGCATTCGCCACACGTCTGAGCGAACAACGCATCAGCCGTCGGCGAGCCATCCAACTAGTAGCAATCAGTTCCGCGGGTCTTGGTCTACTGAGCGCAAGCATTAGCGGCGTCCAGACACTCCTGACAAACCAGGATGGATCACAACCAGCTTATTCGTCCTAATGTAGCGACGATGGCACTCAAACGAGCGCCACATAGATTCTGTGACCCTGGCACACGGCCAGAAACATCTATTTATCTCTCACGTGCGACATAGCTGTAAGCACAAAGTTGAAAAGGATATAACATCATGGGTTTACTCGGTGGACACGGCTTCGAATTTATCGTCGTTATAGTAATCGCGCTGTTAGTGTTTGGTCCCAAGCGACTGCCAGAAATGGGCTCAGCCATTGGTAAAAGTATCAAAGAATTCAAGAATGGTATGAGCGAACTCACCAAGCCAAAAGATGATGATCATGAGACACAGGCCAAGCAGTCAGCAGCAGAATCAGCACGTTTAGAGCTGGAAGTCATCGAGCGTGAACTAGCCGCCAAGAAAGCCGCCCTCGCCGCGCAAGAGGCTGCTCAGGCCGAGGTCAGGACCTCTTCAGCTACTGAGTAACATCAATGGCTGAACTAGTAGAGAGGAAGTTCATGGCTACCAGCGATGTCGAACAGCAGAGCCTGTACGACCGATTCACGAGCTCCGATGATAATGATGACAACGATGAATCAGCGATGTCATTGGTAGATCACCTGGAAGAGTTGCGCAAACGCATCTTTGTCTGCCTGATCTTTGTGGCAATCTTCACTGTGGTTGCCTTCATATTCAGAACACAACTCATAGCATTTCTCACTGCACCATTACCAAATAAGCAATCCGGTGGGATCTTCGCAGCACTACCGCATGGTTTAACAGTGATGGGTCTGGGTGAAGGGTTCACAGTAGCAATCAAGCTCTCACTTGCCTTTGGGCTTATCGCTTCACTGCCAGTGATCCTTTACGAAACATGGGCCTTTGTCGCTCCTGGATTGTATGATAGAGAGAAAAAGCATGCTGTACCGTTTATTGTTCTGGGTATCCTGCTCTTTGCAGTGGGACTAACACTTGGCTACTTTATTCTACAATTTCCAGTCAGCTTTCTGGTTCAATTTGGAGAGTCTAGTTTCAACGAATTAATCTCAGCAGATAGTTACTTCACGTTTATCACGTACTTCTTGCTGGTCTTTGGAGCTATCTTTGAATTGCCTTTGGTGCTCACATTTCTCGCCTTGATTCATATTGTGACTGAGGATTTCCTCAAGTCCAAACGAGCCGTCGCCCATGTCGCCATGTGGGCAGCATCGACCGTACTGACTCCAGGGGCAGACCTGTACAGTCCGGTCTTCATCGGTGTATCACTATCGATCCTGTATGAATTCAGCATCATCTTGATCCACTTCGTCGTCAAAAAAGCACCCGAAGAAGAAGTTGCCTAAAAAATGAATCGTGTCCCTCAAAGGGAAAAGTCAGCAAACGTAGCGGCGCGGCTCCGCCGTGCTGTCTGTAACTCGTACGATCACGTTGCCCATGGCGTTCCATTGCGAGACGCCCCCAGGCCGAATCATACGAGCCATTGACAGCACGGCGGAGCCGCGCCGCTACGTTGGTGTGCATCTCATCCTATTGGGATGCGCGGCTCCAATGCCACATCAGTGACGCTACGTCGGTCTAAATTTGCTCCATAAGAGGACGAGGGCAAGCGTATAGAGGGTGGTTGTACCAACAAAGACGGGTATATAACCTGCCCAGGCAATCAGCACACCTCCCACCGAAGCTCCGATCGCCCACATGACCTGATAGGCGGCCTGATAACTACTATTGGCTAAGCCACGACGCTGCTGAGGCACAACCTCCATCGAGAAGACTTGTAGAATCCCTTGAGTCATATCCATTAAGCCCTGCCGTAAGGGATAAAGGGTCGCCGCAAAAGGGAGTGAACCAGTCAGACCGATCAAAAGCATAATCGGCAAGCTCAGCAGTCGAGGTAGGATCAATGCAGTCACCTTTCCCAGGCGTAGCACGAGCCAGGGAGCCAGGAGTGTCAGGATGGCGTTCAATATATTAGCCGCAGCATCAATGGCCCCAAATAGCGCCGAGGACGCTCCTAGATGCTGGACAAAATAAACATTGAAGTAGGGGAGCAAGAGACCTGCACCTGTCCCGATCAGCATCTGCACATATACCATGATTGACAGGGGACTAAAAAGGAGCGTGCGAGCCGGGATACGTCTCCATGTGGAGACACGGGCTAGCATCTTCTGTAATGAGATCCGTAAAGAAGAGATAGGTGCTGTCTGTTCTGGCTGCTGAGGGCGATCATTCTGCATCAGAAAAAGCGGGATAAAGCTCGGAGCTGCGATCACGCCCGCCAGGAGGAGCGCTAGCTGATATGATCGCGCCAGAGATGATGAGACCAGTATCCAACTTGCCCAGGCTGGCAGCGGAGCCATCAGCCACGGTAGGGCACGAAACCAGATCGGTAGAACACCTCCAACCGCCTCGCCAATGACGATAGCAATCAATGAGAGCACGATGTTTAAACTAAAGAGCTGTGGGCGCTCTTCCTCACTACTATTCAGTGCCAGAAAAGGAATGTTCAGCACCAGTACGAAAGCGCCGCCGATGCCGACAATAAACGAACTAATCAGCAGAGGAAGCGGTGTATGAAACAGGATCTGTCCCGCGCCCGCGATACCGATCAGGATACTGGACCAGATAAGCACGCTCTTACCGCCAAAGCGATCAATGCAGATACCCGCCGGAAAGATCGCCAGGCCAGCTCCTAACGTCCCAACAAACAGGATCTGGCCGATAAAATCTGTATGATAGCCCAGCGCGACCAGATAAAGATTATACAGGATCTGGATAATCCCCAATGTGACGCCGCTTAAGGCATTGCTGATCAAATATAAGCGGGCGTTTCGTCTGAAACGCCCGAATTGTTGCAGAGAGTATTGGAAGAGAGACAATTTGCTACCCTTGACTACGCATGACCTGTTCTCGTGGTGACTCAGGAGTCCGACGTGAAGGCTTCGGATCGGGTCCGGGCACAACACCAGGACGCTCATTCATTAACGCTTGATAGCCGGGACTCGCAAATTGCTTTCCATCATCAAGTGCAGACGCCGACGCTGCGGCTCTGCGCGTCAGACCTGGCAGGAAAAAGGCTTTTGCCACCTGCTTGACCTGAAGCGAGCGAGCACGGACTTCGATCACTTTGCTCACAACGTTATCAGAGACCTGCTCAACCTTCTTATCAGCCGCGTTGACACGTAGAGGAATCTGAGCCGCAATTCGTACTACTGGCTGCTCATTGGATGCAGGCATAATTCCCTTCTCAGCCTCCGAGCTTGAGGTATTGACACTCTCCACATATGGGCGAAATATCTTAATCAGCTCGGCTTTTTCATTGAGCAAGGAGGTTAAAAAGCTCATGGCGAGATGGTAACCTACCACGATCACCACAAAAGGAAAGGCAAACAGGCAGATCACAATCGCAGCAATCTGACCAGCACCAGCCAGCAAAGGACTCACTGCCAGGACGAGAGCAGCCATCATCTCCCACCTCCATCAGTAGAAGCCGCCTGCGCGGCTGACATGGCCTCCATTTGCTGTTTACGACGCACATCGGCGCGACTTTTGGCATGTCCCTTCCCAACGAAGACACGAGCCATCTCCTGCACCGCTACCACCGATGCGACTGCGCGAATACCAGGAGCAAGCACAACCTCCGAAGTCAATTTGGTTGCATTGCTAATGGTTGAGACGGTATTCCCGGCCGTCTGAGCTGTATTTTTGACAATTACCAATGTCTCATTGACAGAACTGAGTAATGGCTTCATTTCAGCTTGTACAGTCTTAATCGCACGCACAACTTTATAGACGGAATAGAGCTGATAGACAGTACCAGCAACTAATAACAGTGCCAATATGATCAAACAGCTATAGAGTAATTCAGGTAACCTACCAAAAAATGCCGCCAGGCCAATGCCAAGGACAATAATCAGCCCGACAATTATCCCGACGATAATGGCAAATCGCTTCGCCTTTTGCATAAAATGCCTCCCAATACAATTCTGTTATTATTGCAGTTTCATTATAACTCATAGGCATGAATACTGACACTTATAGGTCTTGTTGGACAATCACAATCACAGCACAATCGTTGATGAAACCCATTATTATCCAAGCAGAGGAGAGCGAGAAAGTGCCCTTACTTTTTTAATACGTAGAGGTCGCCTGATAAGACGACAAAATCTATGAAATTAGGATGATAAAAAATTGATTTGCATACCTGTAACGAAATTTGTACTTCAAGATATTACATTCTACCAGTTCTTACGTACTATATATAGCAGAGCTAGAAAAATCGAGCCATTAGGCTCTGCCCGAATAGAACTAATATCCTATCTGCGCTGCTCAGAACGCCAGGCAGAACAGACAAAACGCGCAAAATCCTCGACTTCTCTGCGGTGTGATATACTGAGACTATTCTACTCTGTTCCACAGTATTGAGGCTTCATTTTGGATATCATTTTCACTTTTACTCTCAGCACTTTTGTGACCTTTTTGACAGTGATTGATCCGGTCGGACTCGCTCCCGTCGTTCTGGGACTGACCTCTCATTTCACAAATGAGCAGCGCAACGAAATTGTAGCTCGTGCCAGCTTAATCAGTGGTGGCATCATCCTCTTCTTCGCCGTCGTGGGCAGATTCTTGCTCGACCGTCTTGGGATTGCTCTCTATGCTTTTAATATCGCTGGCGGAGCATTGCTGTTTCTCGTCGCCGTCGATATGCTCTTCGGACGCCCCTCGGGAACGCGCGAGACGAAAGCGGAAGAAGAAGAGGCAATGACACGTGAAGATATCAGCGTCTTCCCATTGGCCATTCCTATGATCGCAGGTCCCGGAACGATTGCAACGACCATACTGTATGTTGGGCAAGCGGCAGTTCATCCCATTGACTTAATCGCCGTCGCTATCGCTATCACAGGAGCGTTACTACTCGCCTGGCTGGCAATGCGTAGCGCAACCTGGCTCCTCAAATATGTAGGAAAAACAGGCATTCTCGTGCTCTCACGCATATTAGGAATATTGTTAGCGGCACTTGCCATTCAATTCATACTCAATGGCATTGCGACATTCATTCATACAAACGGATTTATCAAATAAGCGACGCAGGCAATGAAGAACCTACCTACGCGCTTCAGTGCTCAAAAAGAGCAGACCTTGCCACCTTCGCCAGAGTCAAACGTAATAAATACAAAGAAGTCCAACAGTGAAAGATCACCAGAGGTATTTTATACTGATACAAAGGAGTAGATGCAAAGTTTCGATAAAAACGGTATGTTTAAGAGCGAGGCAATAGTGCAAAATTTTCCCGGCCAGGATCGCGCAGCGTCCCGTATATCGAGCGCGAAATTGAGTTATCAAGCCGCCCTGTCAAGGGATCGCGTCGCTTCTCGCCTGGCTCGTATCTCCTGGGGAACCTGGATTATTGTCAGTGGGACAACACTTTTCTGGTGCTTTACAGCCTATCAAGTGGCCCGGGGCACGGGAGCACAGAGTGCATCGGCGATCATCGCACACGTACTCAACAACGCAATCTCAACGCAACCGGCCAGCGACAACGCACTTGCGACCATCCTGCTGCGCTATGGTGCCAAAGAGAATGGCTTGATCGAGCAAGGACAATACTGGCGCTTCGTAATGCCAATCTTTTTGCACGTCAACCTGCTTCATGTCGGACTCAACATGTTTAATCTCATCTTTGTGGGGATATACATTGAACGCATCGTCGGACATATGCGTTTTCTTTTAATCTACCTGATCACTGGAATAATTAGCGTGATTGCCAGCTTTATTTTTGCTCCAGAGGTTATCAGCGTCGGAGCATCAGGAGCTATCTTTGGACTGATAGGAATCTACTGCATTTTTGTCTTGACTCATCGACGCGCATTCCCGTATGGCGGATTATTCGTATTACTCTGGCTGATCTTTATCATAGGCATCAATCTGGGAGCGGGGCTGGTGATCACCGATGTCGACAATTATGCACACATTGGTGGGCTGATGAGCGGTCTACTACTCGGTTGGGAGTTCGCTCCCCGTTATCAGATCACGGCAGAAAATAAACTGGTTGATATGCATGGGCTGGCATATCGTTGGCCCTTGGCACTCTTGACAATGTTAGGTACACTACTACTTGCTAGTTTAGCTGTATATTTAGGACACTAATCGTCGGCACGCGAGATATGCTTAGACCGACGGTCGCAATATGGGGAGGAAACCTCTTGGAAGCTCAAATGGAAGTCCAGAATTACCTGGAGCAGGGAAAAACGGCACTCTCTCAAGGGCAAGGCAGAGAAGCGGCCATCGCCTACGCGCATGGAGCCCAACTTGAACCTGATAATCCACAGGTCCATATAGGCCTGGCCGAAGCCAACCTGGCGCTCGGCAACAATGAAGTCGTGCAGATGGCCTGTCGACGCGTACAAGAATTACAGCCCGAAGGGGGCATAGAAGGCTGGACAGCACAAGCACTCCTGGAGTTGCTGGAGAAGCGTTATGAGCGCGCGCTCAAAAGCGTCGACAAAGCCATTGAAATCGATCCAACCATCGGCTACCTGCATGCACTGCGCTCCTATTTGCTGCGCGCAACGGGACAGGATTATGATGCCAATCTGGCACGCGCACGTGCAACACGTCTCTCCTATGGAGGCCGCTTTGAAAACTGTTTTCCTCCCTTGAAAGCGCCTGAGAGCCCAATCCTGCAAGCGGCCCCCAGCGATCAGCCGCAGGAACAAGCAGAAGTCAAAAGTGCGGGCAGCCCACCAAAGTCCGAGCGCGATGCAGGGCCAAACTGGACACCACCAAATCAGATGCGCCGACAGGTAATACGAACACGCTTTGTCTTAAGCCAATATCCGAGCCTGCTCACAACAATCCTGATCGCCATCAATATCCTGGTCTACATCTGGATGAAACTTGATCCAGCGGTGTTCGCTTTTGGCGAACAAGATAATTTTGCCATTCTGCACAATGGAGAATATTGGCGTCTCTTTACCGCCATGTTCTTACATGATCCAGACAACATCTATCACATTGCACTGAATATGTTTTCCCTCTACTTTGTCGGGCGAGGCGTCGAGATTTTTTATGGAAAATGGCGCTATCTGGTAATCTATCTGGTGTCAGGTATTCTCGGTGGAGTCACATTCCTGTTCTTAGATCCCAATCAGGCAGCTGTCGGAGCTTCTGGAGCCATTTTCGGCGTCTTCGGAGCCCTGGGCGTCTTCTACATTATCAATCGACGCGCCCTCGGTGCCTACGGTACAGGCGCGATCAGCCAGTGGATCTTCTGGCTCGTGCTTAACCTGCTCTTCGGATTGGCCCCCGGCTCAAATATAGCCCTCTGGGCACATATAGGCGGGCTCGTTGCAGGCATGATCATATCCTTTTTACTGATTCCTCGCTCATCACGTAGAAAAAGGGTCGTCTAAAGGTGCAGATGAACTTTAATAAAGCAAGAAGCAAGCGGTATTGCCACCGCTTGCTTCTTGCTTTATTGATTACACTAAAAGTAGGGAGTCCGGCTTGTAATCTCGCTGTGACCAGACTGCATACCAGACGAAGTCACACTGATCCCTTGCAACGTACCGTTGCTATCACCACGGCACAAACCCAAGGTGTTCCTATCCATGCCCTTTACCCCCCCGCCTGACTCCCTTCACTTCAAACCTTACGACAAATCTCTTCATCTCAACTTTTCGAAGATTTTATGCTTGTATACACAAAAAATACGTGCTAAACTAAACCCAGACCTCTTATCATCTCCACATACACTTCACATATCCCCATCTACATCTCAAATAGACAAACAATCTAAGAAGGAGCTAGAAGCATGCGTGCCACATTATATTCTATTCAAGGACTTTCTGATGGAAAGATCAGCATCCTGGCCCGCCCACGAGGTGGCGATTGGCTGCTTGATGAAATGCAGGCTATTCGTGAGGCTGGTGTTGACGTTATCATATCTTGCCTGACGGCCGAGGAAGAAGCAGAGCTGAATCTCACAGAAGAGGCTATATATTGTACAAGCCAGGGGATAACTTACCTTTCGTTCCCAATCATAGATCGCAGTGTGCCATCAGCTTCAAACCAAACCTACAACTTCCTGACGCAAGCACACATGCATCTTTCCAATGGAAAGCATATTGGGTTACATTGCCGTCAGGGACTTGGCCGATCGATCCTAATGGCCGCTAGCCTGCTCGTACTAAGCGGTCTCTCGCCAGAGCGAGCGTTCGAGCTTTTAAGCCAGGCGAGAGGATGTTCAGTACCAGAGACAGAAGAGCAACGAGCATGGGTAGCAAAATTTGCCTGGCTGTCTGGAGAATATAAATAGCCATAGAGGATCTGAGATCTTTTCTCAATATCTAACAGGACTGCATAATATGTGAATATTTCTGCTTAAGAATTTACATCCACATCCAGCGCTTTTTGCAGACGTGGGAGTAGAAACCAGCAGGCTGAGAAGCCAAAAAGCGCCCCGGTGATCAGACGCAGTTCCCAGGTACTTTCGCGCCAACCAAACATCTGCGTCAGTCCATCGTATGCCATCGGCAAGCTGAGGAGGACCCAGCCCCACCAGGGAAGCGCAGGCAATTTTTTCTTTGTGAGTACGAAAAGAGAGCCATAGAGCGTAATTGAGCCATAGATAGCGCAGCATCGTGCACATAAGCAACACTGATGACCAAAAATATAAAAAGAATGCGACGGTGTCTGAGCGCAAAGCACATGCATGCAAAAAAAGATGACCTTGGCTATACGATCCAATCCGAGATAGGAAAGGATTGGGTCTAGAATTGCTACAAGCAAAATAGTTCCCATAAGAATAGTGAACATGAGGCACAGATAACGTACAAGAAAACTACTCAGACGATCAGTCAAATGGTTAAAGCGATCCCGAAATGACATCAGACCATGCTTCTGTGATGCACTGCTTGCCTGTTGCATAGAGACAAACCTTCCTGTCAATACGTTAAAGGAGAGAGCATCCGACGAGAGAAAGACGCTATCTTGCTTATCTTGTCATAATGCCAGATATCACTGCAAGCTTCATCTAAAGATAGTGTTCTGCTTTCGTTCAAAATGTGTGGCTGCTTCAATTGAGCAGCCACACGCTTACAGTTTCCACAGAAGACCTATCACCCAGACGAGCGGTCGCAGAGACCAATCCTTTGCTCTTGGTATCCCAGGCTAAGGAGTTAATCCAGGATGCATCGTCTACTTTGCCAAATGTCGTGACGATACTGTGAGTACTCATAGCATAAATTTGGATAGCTGTTGTGCCCTCGGCAAGATAGCGACCATCGGGTGACCAGACAAGATTTTTACCGTTCTGCGCAGGAAGGTCTACCCCATCATCCTCTATACTCAGGATCTTCTTGGCTTGTAGGGTCTCAGAGCGATCCTCAAACGAGCTCACAAGCCCGCCAGTCGTAGTGGAATAAATCTGTATCTGGTTGCTTGCTGCGATCGTTCCCACGGCAAGCAGAGAGGCATCGGGTGAGAAGACCTGAGTATAGACGCTCTGCAAAGGAAATAAGAGATCCGTGAGCATCTTTCCGCTCTCGATATTCCAGATTTCTAGCTCATCTTGCTGCTGCTGCTCATTCAACCTCGTAAGTGCGATCCTCTTGCTATCGGACGAAAAGGTAATGTCCTGGATGCTCGTGTAGGGAAGAGTCATCAAAATCGTAGGTTTGGCCTGGCTGACGACGTCGACGCTCATAATCATCGTTTGCTTGCTCTTGCCAAGGGAGACAAATGTAAGCTGCTGGTTATCAGATGACCAATGCACTGGACCGAGAGAGTATGCTCCTAGATCCTCGAAAGGAAACCGCACTACTTTGTTTTCCTGATAATTCAGCACGTCCAGGATACTATTTTGTGTATCGACCAGCGCCAATTCCTGACCATCAGACGACCAGGCAGAGAACGAACTCTGTATCGATGTCGAGGGCTCAGTCAAGGTAGAGGGCACAGGAGAGGGGGTAGCTTCACAACTCTGTGCAGAAAAGGCTGCAAAATCCGAGGCGGTTACCACATCGATACTTCCCTGCTTCGACCAGTTTAGAAAAGGTGCACCAGATGGCCGATCTGAACTCAGCAGCTTATTCAAAGGAGCACTGCATACCAGCTTCCCCTTGCTTATCACTGGTTGAGTCTGGCTCGCACTGGCCGTCACCATTTTGTTGTTCGTAGTTAAAGAGACGGAATGCGGCAGGTGCGAGAAGATCGCCAGACTCATCATGGTTATGACGGCCACCGCAGCCACCAGACTGATACCTATCACACCCAGCAGTGAACGTTTTTTTTTGGACGGCGCCATGGAAGATGAAGGATATTTTCTCCCGGAGAAGTTGATCGACGGCGTAGTTCTTAATGATGATTTTACCTTTTTCACGTTGCGCTTTTCATCAGGCATTGTCCGTTGCGTTGGTAGGATGATGGGATGCTCCCGACTTTGAGCCAGACGCTCCCAGATACGATCGAGCGAGTACTCATTCTCACGGGCAGCCTCTTGAGAACCCTGGTGTAACTGCTGGATCATGCGAGATGTCAGGCGATCAGGAGGTGTCAGCCCATCGCCATCGATCACCTGATCTATTATGTCTGCTTGTAAGCTATCCTTCGGTTCTTTCATCATTGACCACCTTCCGCCTGATCTTTGTAGAGACTACGCAACTGTCGTAAGGTTCGAGTTAGCAACATTCTCACGGCTGACCCACTTTTTTCAAGAATCAGCGATATTTCATCACATTTCAAGCCATAAACAAAGCGCAGCTTCAACACATCCTGTTGAAGCTGCGGCAGCTTTTGCACAGTACTGGCAAGCCGTGCATATTCATCACGTTGCAGGCTAACCTCCTCCGGGCTATCTTCCTCATTGGCATGGAGCACCTCCTCCAGCCATTCAATGGAGACCTGTTGTCGTCGATTCACATGCCGAAAATGGTCAACCAGTTTGTTACGTAGAATAGTCCAGAGCCACGCCTCCTGCTTTTTCTCATCGAAGTCAGGAAAGCGTGGATTCTTCAGCACAGAGAGAAATACTTCAAGCACAATATCTTCTGCATCCTCACGCGAGGAAAGCCGTTGATGCGCATAGGCAAAGAGTATCAACGCATAACGTTGATAAAGTTCTGTATAAAGTTCATCATAAGATGATTGTTTTAACACATAGTCGTCCATTGCGTCCTCTAGAGTTTTTTTGAGATCTCGTCAGACACATCGTCAGAGAACTAAAAATGCAACACAATCACATCGGATCTAGTACTTTTCCATGTCACAGCAATTCTTTTCACCAACAGATAGACGGTCAAGATCCTCTATTTCTATAAAGCAATATCTTTTTAACCAGATAAATATCGTAAAATGTCAAGCAACACCAGTATATTGTCATGAAAACGCCGTCGTCCACTCTGCAATCTACTATAGATTACAGCACGGACGACGGCACTGCTCTCACCGGGAGGTGATGATACGATTATGACAGTGGAGGATACGCGTTCTGCATAAGTTGATGGAACTGAGCAGAGAACCATGCGCCGGAGATCGGTGCATTTGGCAGAGCTCCGCTGGGCTGATTGTTATTAAGAGAATTACCACCATAGGTTGGATCACACATCTGATCGAAACCTTTGCCCTGATTATTGGAGATCAACGAGCTAGAGCCGTCAGATTCTCCGGGAGGCTTGACCCATACATACGCATCAAAGTGCGCTGCTGGACTGGCCACCGGGCGAATTCCCAGACCCGCTCCACTCTGATTACACCAGTCGCCGCGCCCTGGACGCTTGTCAATACGAGATTGATCGACGTAGGTATTGAGATCGGTTGAGGTACTCACAGCGGTTGGCCGACCCGTGCCACCCCAACCATTGCGGGAGGTGTCGATAAGCATACCGATGTTAGATGGGAAGCCTGCCGCGACGAGAGCGCTATACAGAGCGTTATCGTAAGATTGCTCGTCGAAGTAGGGATTCCACTGATAGAAGTTGGCCGAGCGGATCTGGTTACCACCAACGGTCAAGTTTGGATTAGGGAGGTACGGTTCCGTCACAGGAGTATAGTTGGCGGTGTTCGAGATGAAACCATCAACGCTGTTGACGCCTGCAGTTGTCCCTTTGATGGTCGAAGCCCAAAGATTGACAGCCGGCTGGAAATTGGTATCCCATCCGAGCCAGCCAGAGTGAGCTGCATCGATATAGGTGTAGACATTGGGAATAGCGTGCAATTTGTTCAAAGCGTACTGCACACCCTGAACATAAGCTCCACTCGACTGAGCTTCCGCGCACAATGGTTTGCTCAGATTGGTAAGGAGGTTCGGCAAGGAGTCAGGCTCAATGATGGTGACAATACGCAGGCTGCTGTACTTGGAATTCGCCATAATAGCGGCGATCGGATCAATGTACTGCGTCTTGTACTTATTCAGACCATCATTAGCGACCAGCAACTCACCATTGGAGGCCAATGCGGAACAGTCACGATTTGGCAGATCATAGATAACAAACTCAATCGTCAGAGGCTGTCCGGCAGCCTGGACAAGGGCAGCATCCAGGTGAGCGGCCACGCCCATAGTGCCATCGGTCGGGGCAATCGTCGCGATACGATCCAGCCAGATCCCAGTAGAAATCTTGGAGATCGCACTACCACCGTCAGCATTGGCTTCAGCAGCCCACTGAGGATTCACATAACCCTTGGCTCCGGCATAGGGGTTATCGACATGAGTACCAGGCGTCGGGGTAGCCGTGGGCGTACTCGGGGTCGGAGTAGCCGTGGGCGTACTCGGGGTCGGAGTCGTACCTGGGGTCGGAGTCGTACCCGGGGTTGGAGTTGGCGAGGTCGTTGAGCCGTTACAGGCATTGCCATTGACGGTAAAGCTGGTCGGCACCGGATTGCTTGTGGTCCAGGCACCATTGAAACCTGGATTCACAGAACCATTCACAGCAACGTTCGCATTATAACTTAAATTAGTAACCGTCACATTTTGACCTGACTGAGCAAATGCACCGGTCCATCCCTGCGTCACAGATTGACCAGTCGCAGGAAATGTAAATGCCAGCTTCCAACTTGTCCAGGCTGTGGTACCGGTATTCTGGATGACAATATTGCCACCAAAACCACCAGGCCACTGATTCGTCACTGTATAGGTCACCTGACAGTATGAAGCGGCATGCGTCACCTGCGTATTGACAAAAAATCCACTGATCGCGCTCAGGACTATCGTGATCATTATAAATGATGCGACTATCCTTTTTTTAGCCATCGCTTAACCTCCTTGTTACAAAACCGTACTGTATGACAGCAGGACGATAAAACATCCCGCTGTCTGGACAGCACCCCAGTATGCACCCATGGCACCATGTTGTCTCCGCAATCTCTGCCTATACATTTTTTCCACTTTTTGTTAAGTTTTTCCATTGGAAGACATACAGGCATTTTTATAGCGTAGCAAAGCATCACTAACTAAGAATTGATACTTGCATTCCAGACATATCTATGTACCTCATTGCAATTATGTCCAGATAAAACTATATTGTCAACGAATTTTCGACTGTGAATAGAAACTGAATATGCCGGCTCGCTGTACGCCACGGTTCTTTACAGGTGATCATAGATACCTGGGAAGGACACAAGCGAGCCTGATCATACGTCGAGTGGACGTCACACACGAGCGTGCAACGCTACCTATGGGGTTTTACAGGTCTTTCTCTGAGTTGCGAATGATTCTCATGGCTTCCTCAAGGGCAGCGCTATTGGATTCGTTTTCGTCATCATCTGTTTGGAAAGCGCCGAGCAAGTCCTTCTCGGGGACCATTTCAGTGATTTCATCTTCGGTCAGGCCGGTCAATTCCTCATAGGCAATGGTGGCTCCATCTTCTAGCTCGTCAAGGATAGGATTCAGGTCGCTCAGGCCGCGAAATGTGGAGACAACCTTTTTTCCTGGAGACATTTCATATGTATCGTTCATCGCTGATCCTCGGGCCAGCGCTTTTTTATAGGCCTCTTCGGGCGAGTTCGCATGGATCAAAACGAGGTTATTGTGCACAATATTTTCATCCTCGTCATCAATTCTAATTTCCTCAACCAGTTCCGCCAGATACCATTTCACATTACTTGAGCTATTAGCCATGAGGAAGCTCCTCTCTCTTGTCCTATAGATATGCAGCGTCTTGCCAATTCATCAACAACTGGCCAAACAACACTGCCTCCATTATATTATGCCACTCAATCGTTTGAGCACAGCATTGACGATGGCTTTTTATAACACGCATGCCATGACGATTCCCCTTCTAGCTGGCAATATCTTCCGCAATCAGATCTGCCACGATCTTTCCCGATAAGATCACCAGGGGCACGCCACCACCTGGATGCGTACTACCTCCTACAAAATAGAGTCCACGGATATCTTTGGCTCGATTGCTCGGACGAGTAAAAGGGGCCATACGATGATTGGATGAGAGTCCATAGATCGATCCTGCGTTGGCGCCATAGTTGCGTTGGAAATCCTCGGGCGTCAGAATCGCTTCACAGACGATATGCTCACGAATGTCACTCAGATCGATCTGCTTGTAGCTGGCGAGCACGTCGAGAATACGATCGCGATAGGCTGGTGCATCCCGCTGCCAATCTACTTTGGGATTGAGATAGGGAGCATTGACGAGAACAAACAGGTTTTCGTGACCTTCCGGCGCCTGACTGGGATCAGTACGCGTGGTGGCGCACACATAAATGGTCGGATGGCGTTGCGGGATGTGATGCTCAAATAGGTCGTCAAATTCGGCGCGGTAGTTGTTGGAGAAAAAGATGTTGTGATGTGATAGTTGGGGATACTGCTTCTTCGTTCCCAAAAGCAGCACAAAGCCCGAGCAGGAGGGTTCAAGACGCTCCAAACGCTTCACGTATTGTTGATTCTGCACGGCTGGCGATAGCATTTCTCGATATGTGGTCACAACATCACTATTGGTCACGACCAGATCGCTCCGCAAGACGCGTCCGTCAGCGAGCACCACTCCACAGGCGCGTCCGTGTTCAACCAGAATGCGGCGGACGTGCTGCTGGGTCTCGACACGCACACCAAGCTCACGAGCCAGTCGCAGCAACGCCTGCGCCAGAGCATAGATGCCTCCATGAGGATACCAACCGCCGTCAGCCAGCTCAACGTAGGGGATGATGCTGTAGACTGAGGCGACTTGATACGGCGATGATCCATTATAGGTGGCATAGCGATCAAACAATTGACGAATATGTTCGTCCTCAAAAATGCTGCGAATATGTTGATCTAACGTCTGCGTTGAAAGCGCAGTCGAGACTGCACTCAAACGTTCTGAGAGCGTGCTCTGATGGCTAGATGGTGCCGTACCTGCTACTGACGGCTCTCCACGCCAGACATAGCGTATAAAGGTTTCCAGTACATCCAGAGGGCTGCCCAGGCTATGGTAGAGGAAGGGATCTGCCGCCGCTTCAAAGATCGCACGCGACTGCTCGATAAAGCGCATAAAGGCCATACCATCATGGAGACTAAAGCGTGCGATCTCACGCGCCATCTTCTGACGATCACGCCAGGCGTTCAGGATAGAGCCATCGCGATAAAAATAGCGACACGTGAGATCCAGCGGGCGCAGATCTAGATAGTCCTCAAGACGACGATCGACTGACTGAAATAGTTCACTCAGGACATACGGCATCGTAATCAGAGAAGGCCCCGTATCAAAACTAAAGCCATCCAGCGTCAAGTGATTGAGCTTACCACCCACCTGCGGCTGACTTTCAAGCATATGGACTGCATGTCCCTGATGCGCTAGATGGATAGCAGCCGAGAGCCCACCGATACCGGCTCCAACCAGCAAAATATTCTTTGGCACAGACATCTTCACACCTCGTTATAATATTGACAACTAAGATGTTATCACAGTTAATGACCGGGTAAGGAGAGTACAGTCATAATGCTACCTGCACAAAAATTTCCCCTGGGTGGAGCATTGGTACGATGGATGATCTATTCATCGTTGCGAAAACATTTTGATCGTATCTATGTTCGCAGCGCCACCCCTATGACAGACGCCCAACGCCGCTTACCAATTATCTTTTGCGCTAACCATTCGAACTGGTGGGATGGCTATGTGGCAGCTCTGATTGAGCGTCATTTGAAGCTCGATGCCTATCTGATGATGGAAGAGGCTCAACTGAAACGATATTTCTTCTTTCGTTGGGTCGGATGCTTTTCAGTTGATCGCCACAACGCACGCTCAGCGGTCAAGACGATCCAATATGCCGCCGCCTTGTTGAAAGGCCATCCCGGACGCTTCGTCTGGCTCTTTCCACAGGGAGAGATTGCTCCTAACGATCGACGACCGCTCGTATTCTTCAGCGGAGCAGCCCATCTTGCCAAATTGGCAGCTCCGGCATTACTCTATCCGGTCGCCACACGCATCGAATATATAGCCGAGCAACATCCCGATCTCTACATCAGCATAGGTGATCCCTTGCTGATTGGCGAAAAGGAGCTGCAAACGCCTGGCTTCCTAAAAAACTATACGAAACTTCTGGAAGCTCGTGTCACTGCCGAACTCGATCAACTGAGAGCTGATGTCATAGCCGGACAGTTAACAGGCTTTGCCCCAATCCTGAATGGGAAAGCGTCTGTCAATAGATTGTTTGATGCTATCCTGCTGCGCAAACAAATCAGCCGCCAATGATATTTTTTGACATTTACGTGAGAAATGGAACGACATTCAACTTTATGATATATGCAACCATCGCGCTACTCAGTATCCTCCTGCTCATCCTGAGCGTGAATCTAGGTATTCTTTTATACAACCTGAGCACATTTAAGCGCTTACGCAGCTCCGATGTACAAACGCGAGAGTTCGAACCATTCGTTTCTATACTTATACCCGCTCGCAACGAACAAGACAAGATCGCCAGGTGCTTACGTTCTCTCATCGCACAAGATTACAGCTCCTTCGAGATCCTTGTGCTTGATGATCAAAGTACTGACAACACTGCTCTTATTGTACAAGAGATCATCCAGGAATTATCAACTTCCAGCAGAGATAAGACACGCGTACAACTCATCACAGGAGCAACGCTGCCTGCTGGCTGGGTTGGGAAAAATTATGCCTGCCATCAACTTTCCCAATCAGCTCAAGGTGACTATCTATTATTCACTGACGCCGATACTATTCATCAAGCCAGCATGCTCCCGGCTGTGATCCAGCACATGCAGGATCTCAAGGTAAAGCTGCTGACGGCACAGCCCGAACAGATCACACAGAGTCTGGGGGAACGCTTGACCGTTCCCCTCCTCAACTTTACCGTCCTCACCCTCCTGCCAATCGCGTTGATATATCGACGTCCAGAGCCCAGCCTGTCGATCGGAAATGGACAGCTTCTGTGCTTTGAACGTACTCTCTATAATGAAATCGGCGGACATGTTTCCGTCAAAGATCATATCCTGGAAGATGTATTACTGGCACACAAAGTCAAGGCCACAGGCCAGCGCATGGTATACGTCGATGCCTTAGAAATGATCCAATGCCGTATGTATCACTCGTTTCGAGAGGTCTGGAGCGGCTTCTCAAAAAACCTGTACGCTCTTTACAACTACGCACTTCCCTTTGCGCTCGGTGCCATCCTGATAAATCTCCTTCTCTTTGTCGCGCCCGTACTATTACTCATCAGCGCACTGGTGTGGATAGTGCCCGCGACGATCTTCCAGTTGGCATTGGGCTGCTATCTGCTCTCGGTCTGTATGCGTGCGCTCATAGCCTATCGCTTTACCCGCACACAACGTCCCTTGATGATCCTGCTCAGTCTGGTACATCCAATCTCGATAGCCCTGGAATGTCTGATCTTGTTGAATTCGATCCGCTGGCACTATCGCAAAACGGGAACGGAATGGAAGGGAAGATATTATGCGAATCCTCAGAGCAGTTAGAGCTGCTCTGAGAAGGATGAAGAACGTCGCCAGAGCAGGAGGATGAGCGCGCCGGCACACAAGGCCCAGAACGATCCCCAGAGGTAGCCATGCGTGAGGTCAACGAGGCCAAACATGAAAAGACTACAGAGAAAAAGAAGACGAGGGACAAGCATGAGCAAGTACTCAATCCACCCAACGTTCTGCCCATGCCTCCAGATTTCCTGTTTGTATTGCGGAATCGCTTGCGTATTCCTTCCCCGCAACAACCAATCAGCCAGTAATAACAACACAAACGCCACACCGAACCATGCCACAAAATTGGTCAACGGTACTCCATAATAATTTAGCGTCCTCTGAGCCTGCCAATCCCAATAGAACACCACATGCGCCGCCACCGGCTCAATCGCTAAATCCAGGAGCATCGCCAACAAGGCACTCGTAAATGCTGTCCCTACAATCATCCCACGCTTGCCAGATGTCGAACGTTTCACCGCCCCATAGCTTCCCAGGACAATCAGCAGCCAGGCAAACATGACCGGCAGCGGCACGTAGCCGGGCAGGTGCGGGACCAGAATCGCGGTGTAGTGATAGCTGCCAAAAGGAAAGCCTGTATTTGCGCCCAGCGCCTCGACAGCATACGAGAAGACAAGAATGCAGAGGCCCGCCAATGATCCACGCACATATCCATAGGAGAGCAGGGCCGCCACCAGCAGCAGGCTACCTTCGATAAAAAGCAGGAAGCTGCCAGCCCAATCGAGCGAGAAAGGCGGTTTAACATCAAAGGCAACCCCGATGACGGCAAAGGGATAACAAAAACAGAATAATCCGGCCAGTACGACAAATAAACTGCTCAGACTGGCCTGGATACGCGATGATGTGCGCTGATGGATACGCATGAAGTCTGGCCTCTATTCTATGACAGATACGATATGTGCATAAGCTCCAGTAGCAATCAGCGTCGCAACAGAGTGCTGCTGTACATCCAGAGCATAGAGAACATTATCAGCATAGAAGGTCACAACAGTATCACTCAGCCAGCTCCCCAGCTCGACATATTTAGCCGTTGCGGTCGCCAGTAACTGAGGCTCTATCCCGCTCTTCCCATGCAGATCATAGGTATAGAGCGCAAATTGACGCGGAAAATCTTTCTGGCTGGAAGAGGAAAACTCTACGTAAGCCAGTGTCTGACTGTCAGGTGCAAATTCCGGCGTGTCAACCCAGTGATAGCTCTGCGTGTTAGCCAGATCGCCTTGATCCGGCAGAATTACTTGCGATTTGCCTAACGTATGCTGCGTTCCATCAATAGACGCCAGAGAAAGGCTATTCGCGTAAGCGAGCGACGTGATATCAGCAGGAGCACCGATCGTTGGCCAGGGTACATAGCCCAGAAAAGAAGCATAGAGGAGCTTATCTCCCTGTCCAGTGAGCGCCAATGGACCCTGCTGGTCAGCATCATTGAGGACCTGCTGCGGCCTGGCAGCACTTTCCTGGCTCAGATCAAAGGTCCAGAGCCCATAATGAGCGCTGCGATGATCACCGCGATCGTTGGTGAGCAAGAGCGTGCTGCTGCTTTGATTCAGAAATGAAAAGGCTCGATAACATGGACATTGCGAGGCCGGTTGCTGATAGATCTGAGTGGTATGCTCAAGACTTCCAGCATAGAGACGCGTCGTACCGCTTCCATTCGCAGGAGCACTGCTCCAGGCCAGAGAGCTCCCGTTCTGACTGACAACCAGAGATGTAATCACCTGATCGGCTGGCAGTGTAGCTATCTGCCTGGCCTGTCCATCAGGCAAGCTCAAAGCCCAGATACCGCTGCCACTATAGATCAGTTCCTTCGTGGCAGTAACAAGCGCTGGCACGGCTCGATTGTAAAGATAACCTGGAGTATTAAGCACGTGTGACGCTCCGTCGGGCACCGTCACAGTATAAATATGACTCTGCTCCTGATAAATCACGGTATGGTTACCAGATAAAGTCAAGGCAGATAAGCCAGTGCCACCAGGAAGTTGAAGCGGTGCGGCGGCCGAAGAAGAGTTCGTTGTGGCTGATGCAGCACCAGTCCTGGGCCAGGAACGTATGATCTGACGACCGACCACGGCAAAGATCAAACAAATAATAAGCAGAAAAATGATCACACCACCTTTAGACAGTGGTAGGCGTCGGCGTCCGTCCTCTGTCTCTGGTGAATTAGTAACGTGCTGTTTCAAAGTAATCTATCACTCCACTATAGCAATATTGCTTCGTTGTCGTATATTCAGGCTATTTCACGCTTTTGCAGCAGAATCATCCAGCGCGGGCAGATGTTGCTGAATAAATGTGAGAGTACGCGCCATTACCTCAGCACGTTCGTGGTCTTTCGTAATCACGTGATACGAGTGGTGAAAGGCGACCAGCGACTTATCCCGTGAGCCAATCAGGCGATAAATGATACGCCCATCACGTGCCGGCACCACATGGTCGTGGATGGCAATCATGATGAGAATGGGGGCCGTCACACGAGGCAATTCGGCTCTCAGCAATGGTAGGTATTGTAACATACTTTCCACAGGTGCCATAGGTGTATGGCGATAAACCTTGCGACCATGCGTACGACGTGCCATGGGATCGCTGATATCCTCGCGCAAACTTGGTAGCCACAAAAACGGCGTAAAACGTCGCACCAGTTGCACTCCCAATAACATAGCTGGATGCATCATAATCGGCGCACACATAGTTACAATACCATCCACTGGCGTTGATGCAGCCACATGCAGACAAAGCGCACCACCAAGCGAATGTCCCACCAGGAATACCCGCGTACAGCGAGCTCGCAGTGAAAGCAGCGCAGAGCGCACCGCCTCAGCCCAATCCGTCCAACCGAAAGAGAGCATCGTATGCGAATCGGCTTCATGGCCCGGCAACAAAAGATTATCAGTCACAAAGCCCTGTGCAGACAATTTAATCCGTAATTCTTCCATATCCCCACGGTCACCATTGAGGCCATGCACTAACAAAACGCCAACCGAACCACGAGCCGTACTCGGATGGGATTTACTTCCAGCAATGTCCACAGTGATCTCACTCCTCTCCTGAAGATAACGCTATACACGTTTGACGCATGAGAATAAATAAGATGAAAGTGTTACAAATCCCTGGTACTCCAAAAGTGCTCTCTATAATACTCATCAATAGGACGATTGTACGATCATGCTAGTTTCAGGGAATAATTTCGTCATACACAATGTAATCATTAATGAGCACCTGGTGTAATTTCAAGGCCGGGTGCCTCTTTTGTTTAGCCATGACAATCCATTCCAATCAAGCCGGCAGAGAGCAGTTCAAATGACCTATTTCGACCGCTGTCGATTGTGTTTTTATTCCTTTGATGATATAGTTGATCAAGTTTATTCGGCAATCCTCTCACTATAAACACATGTATGCGGGAGGCTGTTAGGGGAGAGTACTTATATGAAATTTTCAACGCGAGCTATTCATGCGGGACAGGAGCCTGATCCAACGACAGGCGCGATCATGACTCCAATCTTTCAAACATCAACCTACGCCCAGGCAGGTCTGGGTGATAATAAAGGATATGAATATTCACGTTCAGGCAATCCGACACGCACAGCACTGGAGACATGCATCGCCTCATTGGAAAACGCCAGATACGGTCTGGCATTCGCTTCTGGTCTGGCGGCGGAGCAGGGAATATTGAGTCTGCTGAAAACTGGCGATCATATAGTTTCTTGCGATGACCTCTATGGAGGCAGTTATCGTCTCTTCGAGCAGGTTTTAGGACGCTATCAGATCGAGACCACCTACGTATCCGCCGCCTCAGTTGAAGATTACGAAAAGGCGCTGCGACCAAATACCAAATTGATATGGCTGGAAACGCCAACCAATCCACTATTACGCCTGGTTGACATCCAGGCAGTGGCACAGATAGCCCATAGTCATAATATCCTGCTCGTCGTGGACAACACCTTTTGCAGCCCCTACTTTCAGCAGCCTCTGGAGCTCGGAGCAGACATCGTGGTGCACAGCACCACCAAGTACATCAATGGACATAGCGACGTGGTTGGCGGAGCCGTTGCCTTAAACGATCAGGAATTATATACACAGATTAAATTCTATCAAAACGCAGCAGGTAGCATACCAGGACCATTTGATTCCTGGCTCACGTTACGAGGTATTAAAACCCTTGCTGTCCGCATGCGCCAGCACGAGGCAAATGCTCACGCTGTAGCGAAATTCTTAAGTGAGCATCCACGCGTAGAGAGAGTCATCTATCCGGGTCTACCTTCCCATCCCGATCATGAGCTTGCCAAGCGACAGATGAAGGGTTTCGGCGGCATGGTCTCATTCCAGTTCAAAGGGACAAGGGATGACGTTGACCAGATCCTGCGGCGCCTGAAAGTGATCACATTCGCAGAAAGCCTGGGAGGCATCGAGTCACTGATTTGCCATCCAGCCAGCATGACACACGGCTCTATCCCCTGCGAGATCCGCGAGGCCCGTGGGCTAACAGATACGTTGCTACGCCTCTCGGTCGGCATCGAGGATATAGAAGATATTCTGCTTGATCTGCAACAGGCCCTGGATTCGCTTCCCGCGGTTGAGGATGCGCGAGAAGCGCTGCCCGAAAAGAGGCTCGATGCCAATCGGCTCTTGGTTTGACAGTAAGAAGAGAGTTCTGTTATAATCTACGGGCACTCAGTCCGACAATCATGTCGGTCTTTTTATGGTGATGAAGTCCGCGTTAAGAGATAGATGTTTTCCGGAGAGGATTGATTCCATATGCCCAATAATGCCGCTGCTGAAAAGCGCATGCGTCAGGAACAGAGGCGCCGCTCATTCAATCGCAGCACAAAATCGATTGTTAAAAATCATGTGACCAAAGCTCGTCAGGCAATTCAGCATCCAACCGACGACGTAGCAGTAAGTGCCGAGGCTGTACGCCTGGCCGTCAGCGAGTTGGATAAGGCCGCCAAAAAAGGTGTTATTCACAGAAATAATGCAGCCCGCCGCAAATCACGCCTGATGAAGCAGCTCAATGCCATTAATGCCGAAAAGTAAATAAATTTCGCCCAATGCTCTGCCACCCATATATTCATGTTGAGCACTGGCGCATAGGAGGTTCTAGGGATGGCCGACAACCACGTCGTAACAAAGCCAGCAGGGCGGGCATTACTTACCGCTGTAGAAAGTGCTCAGTTACGGAAAGATATACCCGAGATGAAATCGGGCGATACCGTCCGCTTACAAGTCAAAGTTGTTGAGGGAAGCCGCGAACGTTTACAGCCGTTCGAGGGCGTGATCATGCGCCTCCGCGGTAGCAAGGTCAATCGCAACTTCACAGTCCGCCGTATCACCAATGGTGTAGGTGTCGAACGTACATTTTTGGTCAATTCTCCACGTATCGAGAAGATCGAAGTACTTCGCCACGCGAAAGTACGCCGCAAACAGCTCTATTATCTACGCGGCCTGACCGGTAAAGCTGCACGCTTGAAGGAGATTCGCCCTCTGAGTGCCAAGCAGGTGGCGGCGAAAGAAGCAGCCAAAGAAGCAGCAAAGAATGCAAAAGCCTAAGCCTAACAAGCAAAGCCCCACGTTAGAAGAAGAGATGGCCCTGTTTCAACAGGGCTATTCCTTTGTCGCCGGACTCGATGAGGTGGGACGAGGCTGCCTGGCTGGTCCGGTAGTGGCTGGCGCTGTGATCTTACCTCGCGCCGAAAATACGCTGGAGCTCTTTGCCGGCGTTAACGACTCCAAACAACTCTCCGCAGCCACGCGTGAGCGCCTCTACGATCTCATCATGCAACATGCCCTGGCGATCGGCATCGGCATCGGTTCCGTGGCCATCATCGATGAGCGCAACATCCTACAAGCCACTAAATACGCCATGGGATTGGCGCTCAAGCAACTCTCACCCGCTCCTAACGCGCTCTTGCTGGATGCCATCTATCTACCAAAAATCGCTCTGCCACAACGTTCGATTATCAAAGGTGACGCTCGTTGCCTCTCAATCGCCGCCGCCTCGATTATCGCCAAAGTGACCCGCGACCGCATGATGGTAGAATTGCATCAGGAGTATCCCGCTTACGGCTTTCATCAGCACAAAGGCTACGGCACACCCGCTCATCTGAGCGCTCTGCGAGAACATGGAGCCACACCCCATCATCGCCGCAGCTTTTCGCCTGTCAGCGAACTATTCGGACTCTTCGCAACGCCACAATCATCGGATAGCTGAATCTTTGTCTATGCTAGAATGGAGCAAAAAAATATCATCAGGAGATAAATGGCCTTTATGACAGCACATATCCATTATCCTAATTATCCAATCACACCCGCGATCAAAGCCATCTTTAGCGCCAGCAACAACAATCTGACAACCTTTCGCAAGAGCGGTGCGCCGGTCTCAACGCCCGTCACATGTGCCGAGCATGATGGCATCATCTACTTCTCCACCGCAGCAAACTCAGGCAAGATCAAACGTATCGAGAACAATCCTCACGTCACCATCGCCCCCTGCACAGCACGCGGGAGAGAGACAGGAGAAGCCGTAGAAGCGCATGCCCATGTCATTACAGCCGTCGCCGAAACATACAAGGCCAGAGGGGCTCTCCAGAGCAAATATGGCTTAAGACGTCAAGCAATCTACGCTATCATGAGACTGGCACAACTCATACGCAGGCAACCAGCCGTCGAACAGGTCTATGTCGCGATCGAGTTTTTCGATGAACACACCCACGATTAGGCTCAAAGGTCAACTGGCGCGCAAACAGCAGAAATTAATGCTTGCCACAGCCACAGAGATGTGTTATATTAGTTCGCGGAGAGATGTCAGAGTGGTCGAATGTGCCGCTCTCGAAAAGCGGTAAGGTTAATAGCCTTCGAGGGTTCGAATCCCTCTCTCTCCGCTTCCGGAGGAGTCTCATAGTGGTCTAGTGAGCACGACTGGAAATCGTGTAAGGTGCAAGCCTTCGAGGGTTCGAATCCCTCCTCCTCCGCCCAAGCAGCCACATTCAATCCCCACAAAATCTTCGTCATATGCATCCCTGCGCTTCAACATGATGGGATCGTACTGCCATCAAACAGATTTATACAAAGAACGAGCCGATCGTATCCCTGAACACGTCCTATATGATGGGCGTATTTGGATTGTAAGCCCTCGGATCGCTAGTGAGGGGATGATAGGCTACAGTATGCGGATTCCGGGTAGCGGTCGGATTTGTCGTGGTCTCCTGATGCTGTTGCAAGACGAGAAATGCCAGTAACAAACTATCAAGCGGTGTGCCAGTACGGCGCAATTGGAACGGTCCACCACGTTTCCGCGCCATATCCACCTCGCTCACGATGTAGTTGATAGCTTGCTGGAGATACAACAGATCGTTCTCAGACTTGAGTGCACGCTGGAAACGATTAATCAGATTGTTGAATTTACCTCCAATAGAGACTAAAATCTCGCCTTCTAAAGGCACACGTACCGATAGATCACCACTCGCAATACGATGCTGCACATCTTCGAGGACCGCAATCACACGATCGAGTTCCTGCCTGCGACGCTGATTCTCACTCTGCTCACTCAACAGGTTGGATTGGAGCAGCGCGATAACTTCGGCACGATCTGCTTTCCGAATCGCTCGATTGGCACTCCTGACCCATAAGCAGGTAACGATGGCAACCACAATTTGCAGGGTAATCGGGCGCAAAAGTATGTCATACCCCTGAATTTTAACGAGCTCATTGAGAACGGCATCATGAGGCATAAACACAAAGAAGCCAATAAACGCCAGACTATTGATAGCAGCGACAATAAAGACGCTCCAGGGGATAAGGAGAGACACCGCTATCACCTCAGGAATAATCAGCACGTCGAAGAGAGAGATGGCAAACAAGGTTAAACCTGTCGGGGCGGTACCGATCGTTAAGAGCAGACACGTTTCAGTGCTGAGTACACAGAGGATACCAGCAGCGGTCGTATGTCCTTTCTTATTAATCCAGATAGAAGACGCGATTAACACCAATCCTATCAAAAGGATGGGGAGCACCCTGTTATTAAGTCCAGATGTAATTGGTAGCGCAATCACCGCCATACATAGGCCCAGAATAAGAACCACGCTACTAAGTCGTCCTCTGCGCGATAACTCACGCTTGAGCAGACTCGCATCAGCAGGAGCTAGTGGAGGGGCAAAAATCCGATAATACCACTCAAAACAGGTACTGCGATCATACTTGTCGATCATACTGGGAATCGACGCTTGCATAATAAAACTCCTTCTACAAAAACGCTGCTTATCTATCATTAAAATTCCACCAGGAGACGGCGCTGGTGGGTGTCGCAGTTATTTCCGGGAAAAGAATAGGAGAAGCCGGTACGGTTCCCACTATCTCCGGGATGGGAGAAGCTTCAGGTGTTGGAGTGATATTTCCCATCGGGGTTGATGTCATAATGGGAGTAGGAATCGGAAGCAGTTCTGGCATCGGTGTAGCAGCCACAATAGTCGTGCTCACATTGGTTGGAGCTGATTGTGGAACAGCCGTAGAGGTGGCGATACGACCTTTCTTGACAACCATGCCAGTTCGATGCTTCACAGTTGGTCGAGAGGACTCAGCAACAGGAGCACGTTTGGATATGTTGATCGTCACAGCAGGCATCAATCCTTCATCGGCCTGGTCCGCCTGGCGATGCTGATCCACAGGCATAGTTGGTGGCGCTGGCGTCGCAATCTGTGTAGGCATGATCGGAATGGTCGTTGGAGAAAGCGGGAGTGTACTTAAGCCATCCAGATGCGGCTGCTGAGTAAATGCATACTCTCTTTGATTGGCAGTATCAACAGATGGAATGGCATGTCTGGTCGTGGGTTGCGCGCGCGACAGAAGAGGCACTCCAATCATAATCAGCAGCAGTACCAATCCAATACCAAACAGAAAGCAGGTCAAGAAGATCCTTTTCAATTTGCCATACCAGAAGCGGTTCCATAAGACCATTAAAGTATCAATAAACATAAAGTCTCCTGTAAAATAGTATAAAGCCACACTATACATTGTCATTAATTGGAAGCATTGGACTCTTCAAGCGAGTTAGATGCGATCAGAAAAGATGCCTGGGCTGGCAGAGCAAACGCTTGCGTTTGTGCCGACTCCGATGGAAGGATCTGTTGAAAGCTGTGCAGGGCGTGCTCCAGATACATCGCACATTCTAGAGGATGCCGCATACAGAAGTATTGTTTTCTCTGCCAATATTCGGTCGAGAGAGCAAGAGCTCCTTTAACTTGCTCGACCTGCGATAGGTGTTCATAGCCAAGCATAATATGACGCTTCTGTCCCCGATAGATCAGGCGTTGATTCGTAAGAATCAGTGTTCCTTGATCCTTCGCCTTCGATCTCGTATGTTTCTTATCGTCAGAAAATTCATCGAAGAGCCAAACCTCGGTACGATAATAAGCCAACTCGTCCGCATGGAGCGAAACAGCAACCTGGATAGGTTCAAGCGTCTCATCACGCAAACGCTTGGCCAGAGCGGCAGCATCAAAACCATAAAAGCGGATCTCACGCTCCGCCTGCAAGCGCTGAAGGCGTTGATCGTGCTGGCGATAACGTTCATCGGTCCAGGGTAGAGAGGATAAAGGCTGCGTAATCGAAGGAAGAGACAAAGGTAAAGATAATCCATGCATGACAGGCACGGTAGTAGAGGGTCCAGATGGTTCGGATACATTGACTAGCTGCGTAGAGTGATCATGAGCATCGTATTCCCAGAAGCTTTCCTGTTTCGAACCCGACAACACAAGCGGCTGAGATCGTTGAGCTTCAGGAAAGGAAAGTTGGCTGGCCTCATAGAGTTCTTTACGTGTCAAGGCGACTGTAGCATCATTCCAGGTATTGAGATAGTTAATAAGCTTTAAAGCTAATCCAACATCGGATATGCCACGTATCACAATCGTACCGGCCACAAACTGCAACTCTAAACGCATGGAAGAGATACCAAAAACGCGACGATAAGCAGGTTTAAAATTCGTCAAATCGCTTAAGGCATAGATTTCACCCTGAATCTCTAGATGGTCAGGATACAGTCGTAGCACATTCGCCCATCCATACACACATTCCACAATCGGCTCACCACATATCACGCGCATCTTCTCCCCAACAACCCGACAGACAACCTTGCTCACCGTGTCACGCTTTAGCCTCCTCTTTTGCTGCTCAGCACCATTCACCTCTATCACTGGCCCATAAGAGAGTGAGCAACACAGCCGCTAGTGAGAAGACTGAAAAGTTATACCATACATAATAGAAAACGAGATGCATAAATGATAGTAACCATCATTGATGCATCCGTGTATACTTATATTTCTCTCTAGACTATTTCTTTTTCTTGCGCAGTAAGAAATGCCAGAAGAGGCTGGGGAGTGAAGGCCAGCTGTGTTGCAATGACGTCATCTCGTGCTCTTGAAGAGAAGATGCTCCGCCCCAACGTTCACGTACATAGAGATCGGTTAAGCGCCAGAGCGTTGCATCTTCGGCGGGCCAGTGGCGACTCAGCACACGGGTATATTCATAGGGAGTCTGCCA
The DNA here is from genome assembly GCF_057551105.1 of Dictyobacter sp. Z7_2. Classification (NCBI taxonomy): domain Bacteria; kingdom Bacillati; phylum Chloroflexota; class Ktedonobacteria; order Ktedonobacterales; family Dictyobacteraceae; genus Dictyobacter; species Dictyobacter sp. Z7_2. The sequence goes on along the minus strand of NZ_BAAJPE010000002.1, from coordinate 2,868,178 downwards.
CGACCTGGGACCTAACCCTACCCAGGCAGCAACGCGGCAGGCTTGCCAGTACATACCCACAATCATCGAGCGTGAGGCAAGGAAACGTTGGCGTTGCCGAAGGACAAGCGCCACGATAAAGAAGCTCAGAGACAAAAATAGCAAGCCCAGGGCGAGCCAGATACCGAGAGAATTAGAACCCGCATCTGAAGACTGTCCTTGCTGCTGAGGGTTCACAGGAGTAGGTTGAGTATGGGCCGGAGTTGTGGGCTGGACCTTGGGAGTTGCTGTCGCTTGAGCACCTGGGCTGGGCACAGGTGTGAGTGCCTGATCTGTAGCTCCCAATGAAGCAGTTGAATATCCAGGAGTTGGGTCAAAATCGATCCAGCCATGATTGGGGAAATAGGCCTGTGCCCAACTGTGAGCATCACTGCCCTGAACCGACCAGACATTTCTTGTGGCATCGTATTTGCCCGCGCTAAAACCAGTCACCAGGCGCATTGGAATCTGTAAGAGGCGTCCCATAACGACCATAGCCGTGGCATAATACGTGCAGTAACCAACACGCGTCTTCAACAACCAATCAACCACATCGGTATTGGCTGGAATAGGCTCATTATCAACGGAGTATTTAAATTCTCCACTGCTGGTAAAATGGGACTCGATACTTTTCAAGGCATTATAGGTATCCGTATCGTTACCGGTCCAGGACCGAACTGTCTGTTGCACATTGGGAGTGAGATCGTGTGGCAGTTGCAGATATGAACGACGCACGGTGCTAAAGTAGGGATCACTCATCCAATCATCGAGATTATCAGCGGGCAAAGGCATATTCGAGAGAGAGGTCGTTGAGGCCAGGTCAGAAGAAACAGAATACGCCGAGCCTGCCAGGAGCGGCATTGTTTGCGCCCAGGAAGTGGCCGTCGAGGCTTGCGAATTTCCATTACGGGACACCCGTGTCGGCACGCTAAAGAGGATTGGTTGAGGTGGCGCAAAAATATAACTCTTTGAACCCTGAAGCGATTGTTCCATGGTCACACGTGTCACTATTTTTGCGTCAGAGTCATTCTCCGCATCGGCAGGCAAAGCCGCATTGGCCACAAAATCGCCGGAGGTAACATCTGTATCTGAAGCCACCCAGTTCGTGCCATTAAAAGTGTCAAAGGTGGCATTCTCCAGATAGTGAGACTTACTATCTGAACTTTTATAATACAAAACTTCACCTGCTGGCAAATGAATACTATTAGAGATGGTCAATTGATCCCCAAAGTAGTTCGTCGTATTGCCTGACGAGGAACCTGCATAATTTCCGCTGGCCCATGGAATTTTCCCCGTGACGGCACTCGTCCAGGCAGTATTAATATTATTCCACAGTTCCTTACCGCTGGCGGGCTGCTCCTGAACTGGCAGTAGCCAGCTAAAAAGAACGGCAATCAACGTGATAATACAGGCAAACTGCATACAACGCCAGGTAATCTTTCGCAACCAGGTTTTATCAGTATACAAACCCTCGCTTGCCCATTGGAGCAGTTGAGACGACAATTGTATTCTGGCGATTAAGAGGATTAACGCTCCTAACATCACCAGCAAGAGAAAATTGAATGCACTTTTGACATAGTTGAGGTTGACCAGCATGATCGAGCCGTAGACTAAGGCCACCAACCACGGCAAACGAGCTCGATAGATCAGCCAACTCCCAAAATATCCCAGGAAGAAACATAAAAAGGAGAGATAAAAGAAGAAGACGATCTCGCTAAGAGAGGCCGACTCCATCCCCATCTGTCCCGTAAAAGCAGCTTTGAGGCCGCCGACCACTACCGTCCAGGATGTATGAAATGCCAGCATACTGCTACCCTCGGCCAGCATGTAGCCGATAAAGCAGGCCAGAATGTGTAACAAGACCTGGGGCACTACGGGGATTTTGGCAACCAGGAAACCTACCAGTAACCCAACAATGGGAAATATATAGAAAAACTCACTATGATTCACCCAATTCGCCTGCACAATGACTATCACCACGCTATACAGCGCAATAGCCAATAGGACGAGTGGAAGCCAGCCTTCATGGGGCCGAAAGGTGAAAGCCTGGTCGAAATCACGACCCAGTCGAGTGAAACGTAATGATTGAGTTTGCTCGGATGAAGGTGCAGGTTGGAAGGATGGCGTGTAGCCAGGTTGTTTCCGTTGCTTCGATTCATGTTCGTCCAGTATACGCTTATCCATCAGACTCGAACGCATCAAATACTCCTCTATACAGCGACGTAACCTATGCATGTGACCATCGTCAGACTATGAGTATACAATGAACGTCCCATAAAAACAGTATACTACTTCACAGGTAGGACCAAATATTCATGCAATGCTTGATACGCATTAAAACATCCTGACGAAAGGGGCTCCTATCAGGTAGACGCCTGGAAGCAACAGAAGGGATCAACAGAAATAAACGAGAGCGCGACACGCTACAGCCAACGCGCCTGCGTCCAGCCAAGATGTGCATGACTATTCATCAGACGAACAAAGGCATGCTCACTCCAATCGACAACGCTGATCGTAGCAGGATCGAGAAAGATGTGACGCATGGAGCTTAGAGGAGCATCTAACGCCTGACAGAGCAAAACTTTGATCGGCCCCACATGCGAAACCAGCACAATCGTCTGACCAACGTGCTGCGCCGCCAGGCGATCCACAGCCTGGCGCACACGCGCCTGCACCTGAGCCAAACTCTCACCTTGCGGCGGAGCAATCGTCGCATCCTGCTCCCATGCCAACAACTGCTCCCGATCCTGGGCACTGCGTGCCAGCACCTCCGAACGGCTCAGGCCCTCCCAGAGCCCAAAACGCTCCTCAACCAGATCCTCAAGCGGCTGTACCGTAAGCTGATGCTGAGAAGCAATCGAGCGTGCCGTCTGATACGTCCGTTGCAGCGGACTACTATAGACAGCCGCCAGCGGGAACGAGATCAATGCCTCTCCCAACTGTTGAGCCTGCTCAACTCCATGCTCCGAGAGAGCGTCATCACGCGCCCCAATATAACGAAACTCACGATTAGCCAGCGTTTCTCCGTGCCTGACAAGAATCAAGCGCGTAACTGCTGGCGTAGAGAGAGACGATGCACGGTTGCTCTTTTCCATTCATTAGTGTCCATTTCTCAGGAAATTCCCCAAATCTCGATCGGATCGGATACCATAATTACCCTTTCCAAAGGTGTCATCCAAGGTTTTTTTAATATACTATCACTTAGAGGTGAATACAAATGAGAGATTATATCTTTCGTCAAAACGTTTTTATATCTATCAAGGCCAATTTGCCCAAAGATAGCTAAGAGGACATAAGAGGATAAGCCAGCAGAGTCTTGCCTGAATTATTTGGACCCACAAAAATAGTCATTGGTTTCAGGTCTATGGTCGCGTTCCGTATAATACCAAGATTTTTTACTTGTAATTTCATTGAAATTCTCCTCACACGCCTGGATGAATGACCTTTGAGATTTTTAGCCTGCCTCTGTTTTCGTGGTGTTAGCAAAGCAATTCTCAGGCTGCTCTATCATATTATACCGTTAAGGCCGAAGGAACGTGTATGGTTTGCTCTTCTTACCACACAAGGACAGTGATAGGTTGTAAGCTATTAGCAAGCACGTGATATTTTTTTGAAGCTGCAAAAGTATTTAGAGAGGTACAATTGTCAGGTATGTGGATAGTACATCGAAAGATTAATAAACACACGCTGATCGCGGCAGCGATTATCCTATTTGCCATAAGTCTACGCCTTCTTCTGGCTCTATTACACTGGCCTCCGACCAACAGCGATGAGAGCATCATGGTAATTATCGCCAACGATATCGCTTATCATGGAAAATGGCCCCTCATGTTTTATGGTCAGGATTATATGGGGATCACCGAAGCTTATTTAGGGGCTCTCTTCTTTCATATCTTTGGAGGCCCATCAATTACGGCGATCAGGCTGGGCGTTATTTTGTTGGTCGGACTCTTCTTTGTGGCCATGTATCGCCTCGCCAGTTTGCTCTATTCTCCAAAGATCGCTCTCTTGACGCTGGCATTCCTGAGCGTTGGTTCTATTCCCTATCTGGGACGCCTGATCCTGGCGACTGGAGGCTCTGCTGAGACTTTATTATTTGGCACCCTCGCATTCCTGGTAGCAACCCATCTGGCGTATTCATATGATCCTGATGCCTCCACACGTACCAGACTCCGGCGTCTGTCGGGTTATCTGCTCTTTGGCATAATTGTCGGGCTGGGTATCTGGAGCGATATGGTCGGACTTCCATTGTATACTATGGCAACACTTCTGCTACTGATCCTCTGCTGGCGAGAGATCTTTATCTGGGGAGGGTGGTTGATCGGCCTCCTGGGAGGAGCCATTGGCCTGCTACCAACGATCATCTATGCCATACAAAACGGGAAAAGCCCAATCGGGGATTTGTTTGGTAAGGCCGAAAGTGTACCCACGACAGCTACTCCAGAACAATTAAGTCTCTGGCACAAGATTGTCGAAACCTTCCAGGTTAGCCTCCCAACGGCCACCAGTTCTCCTTTCTGCCCGGTGATTGAATATCCCTTTATGGGCGACAACACACGCAGATCACTTGCCTGCGGCATTATTCAATCCAGTTGGAGCATTGGTTACGTCCTGCTGATTATCGCATCCATAGCTATTACGATAGTAGTCCTCAAACAGCTGAGAAAACAGCAAGATCTGGATCGGCCAGCATACCGGAAAACACAGGCGATCTATGTAGCTCGCCTGTGTATGCTTGGCGCAGCTATCCTGATTTTGGTCGTCTATATTACCAGTGCCGGCCCGGTTGACCAGCCGGGTTATCACGCACGCTATATTATGAGCCTGATCGTGATCACGCCGGTGATTCTGGCTCCACTCTATGGAGCAGCCCGTCGTTTCAGGCCAGAACTCACATGGGCCAGGACGCGCTTCTATGGCAGCCGCATTGTTCTCGTGCTGCTGGCAGCTATTCTGATTGGTGGAACATGTATCGCCTTCATCGAGGTACCTCGAGCGCAGGCGGCCAGTGCTCGACGCCAGCATCTCATTGATCAGTTGGATGCTTTACATGTCTCTTATCTCTTCACAGACTACTGGACCTGCTATAGTCTGATCGTGGCAACGATGGATACAAAGCATCCGATTCTCTGTGCAGTAATTGGCGGCGATCAGATACCAGGCAAGACCTATACGTATCAAACCCTGGCCGACGCTCAATCTCAGCTTAGTAACAGGCATAACCGTATCAAAGCCATCGAAAAAGAGGTCGATAACTCAAAAAGACCTCCCTGGATGTGCGCAACAGATCTTAATCTCACAACCCAAAATTATAATTGCCTGCCGGCATTACAAGCATGGGTCAGAATGATCAACGCTTCAGGCGGTAACTATTTTGTGCCTCACTATCTCGATGGCTATGTCCTCTATAGATCCGAACCAAGACCTAAGAAATGAGGGCATTAGTCTGCTGAAAGGAGAACGTCTAAGCCACCTTGCGTTTTTTGCCAAAAAAGAGCAGCAGCAGGCTAGGAGCTATCAGTAAGCAGCCCGCTCCGTAGACAAAGGAGGCCGATAGGCTAATCGTCGTTTGCAACCAGCCAGCAATGGCTGGTCCAGCGCTGTATCCGATGCTCCAGGTGACGGAGTACAAGCCTGCGAGCGTAGCACGCTGGCGATCAGAGACCTGTTCCATGGCGAAGGCGGCATAGACTGGCTCGATCAGTGTACGCATCAACGAGCGAGCGTATTCGCCTGTGATGGCAAGCGGGAGCGTGGGAGCAAAACCAATCAGTACCATCAAGGGGGCGCTGAGATATTGCACGGAGGTGATCAGGCGCAGCTTGCTCCAGCGCTTGACAAAGAGTGGGGCAGTGAGCGAGAAGACTCCTCCGGCGAGTCCGCTGATGGTAAATATAATCCCTAAAGGACCAGGCAATAGATTGAAGCGCAGCACGAAGTAGACCTGCATGAGTGCCACCACGGCTCCTTCACCCATGGTAAAGAAAAGGTCGGGTACCAGGAGCTGCATGAGGAGACCAATTGGTCGAGGTTCCTTCGTAAGCACTGCTTGTACAGGTATCTCTGCATCGATGACTTTCGCAACGGGATCTGGCGCCTGGCTGCGCTGCGGCTCACGCAAAAACCATAATGGCAGGCCAAAGACAAAGGTGAATGAGGCTGCAACCAGGACTCCCCAACGCAATGGTTCGGTGGCGGCGGCGGAAACGTGGAGCAGGCCAGCGGCAAACTCGGGGATAGCTCCACCCAGGAGATTACCCAGTGAACCGACTCCCAGTAGCAGAAAACTATTCATGGCCAGCACGCCGATGCGCTGCTCTTTGGTTGAGCTCTCGGTCAGAAGCGGCAGATTTGTGACCCAGTAGGCGGTCGAGGTCAGCCCCTGCAGGAGTCCCAGAATGAGTAAGAGAGGAGCTGTGGTGACCAATCCGATCGCGACCAGAAAAAGTGGCGAGAAGATAGCAGTCATCAGGAGTACAGGTTTGCGCCCAATCCGATCAGCCAGCATCCCGGTCGGGACGGCCGCAATCAGGGCACCAATGGCCGATGTGGCTGTGAACAGACCGATAAAATCTGGACGATATCCCAGGCTGTGGAGATAATAATTGATCGTCAAGGCAGCAATGCTGAGCTGAAATCCCTTACCAGTGGTGAATAGCAGTAAAAGATAGACGTTCCTCGGCAGATGCAATAGAGACGATAAAAATGGTTGCTTTCGAACAGGATTACCATCCTGCTTCCCTGACTCGGAGGGATCGGACACCAAAGACATTATACATTTACTCCTGAATAAATAGATGTGTACCCATATATTAATACACACGCTCATAATAAAGCACTAGTCTAATGGACAGGATGAAGTTCCAGATTCACTAGAAAAAACTCGGGCGGCATGACTCATCCTCGCTCGATTGGAATTTAGCTCGGCCATTACGTCCAGCTCTAAAAAATCAGGCGGCATGACTCATCCTCGCTCGATTGGAATTTAGCTCGGCCATTACGTCCAGCTCTAAAAAATCAGGCGGCATGACTCATCCTCGCTCGATTGGAATTTAGCTCGGCCATTACGTCTATAATTTATAGCAAATTAGATACAAAACCGCAGGAGGAAATATATGAATATTGTGGTCCATAGCGTCCATCTATCAGACATCCTACAACCCGGCAATATTATCGCCTGGCTGATTGTCGGCCTGATCGCCGGCGCATTGGCAGGTATCATCGTACGCGGACGAGGCTTTGGATGTATTGGCAATATTGTCGTAGGGCTTGTCGGATCAGTGATCGGAGCCGTTCTGGCCAGCGCTCTGGATCTGGGCACCTTTCACTTCTGCGGCAGTATCTTCATCTCATTTATTGGAGCCGCCATCTTTGTAGCTATCCTTCAACTATTCGCCGGAGGTCGCAGCAGATGATAGTAGGAAACAGGGGCACCTTTCTTTGATGAGCACAAGGAAATCAGCGATCCTGACTATCTTTTGTCCAAAAACAGGCCGGATGAAACGTATCAGTAACGTTAGCACTCGTCAGTGCGACAGAACAATAAACTATGGAGGAGAAGATAAATATGCTTACACACATTGTCCTGGGCAAGCCGAAAGAAGACATATCCCCAGATGAGTTTCAGACGGTAATTGATCAACTGCTGGCACTCAAAACCATCATTCCTGAGATTCAAGATATACAGGTAGGGAAAAGTATTGGAGATCATCACCAGGGCTATACCTATGGATTAGTGGCGCACTTTCAAAGTGCCGATGAACTGAACACCTATCTGGCCCATCCAGCACACGTGGTTGCCGGCCGCGAGCTCAATCGCCTGTGTGATAATCTGATCGTGTTTGACCTCGCCCAATAATACACAGCTCCTCGATCACCATGGCGGTATCGGGTAGGTGTACAATCAGCAGATACTTGCCTGGGGGGACAGAGGGAAATTTGAGCGTACCTGGTTCATCGACCAGAGCGGTATAAAGAGGGTCTTCTGGATATTCGAGCGGATGATCACTCTTGCAGGCGGGACATTCTTCTAACTCGGTCAGCGCCATCGAGCCATAGAGTTCTGCTTTCACACCAAGAAATGTGGGAGCAGTTCCGCTTGTCTCATCTGGATAGAGACTGAGCAGCCTCCCCGCCAGCGCGATGCCACCATGGTTGTTATAGCTGACCTGGAGTAGGAGCTCTGTGGTGTTGGCTTGATATTTCACTGGCCAGATAGAAGCTTCGGCTCCATGTTCTCCTTCGGATACGCTTCTCTCAGGGAGCGTTGCTTCTCGCATGTTCCAATAGGGGACAGCTGAGATACTTTCTACAGGGGATTTCACGGGGAAAAAAGGATTCGTATCGGGCGACTGAGCCGATGAACTCATCAGTTGCCGTGTCTCCAGCACATCTGAAGTACATAATGGGCAGATATTGATATGTGCGGTAATCGCCTGCGTAGTATGATCCGCGAGCAGGCCATGACAATACTGAAGCAGTGTTATGGTGTCTGGACACTGGCTACGATATAAATTTTGCGTCAAAAAGCTATTGGTAGACACATATCTGGCAAGTCGTTGCTGACAGATGAAACAATGTCCTAAATGCTCTTCTGCCTCCGTTGGCAAAATCTCTCCATCGAGTGCATAACGTAAAAGGTCCTCATCTGTAGGAGCAACCACGCACAGACAATTCATCATTAATGGTCCTTCGTATCATATGTAGTTGAGCTAATCTGATCAAAGTGAAACACTTTTCACTTTATAAAAACGCCTGTACAGATACTTTTTCAGCCAACCAATCATAGATGCTTGTTTAGCGATGAGCTAAACAAGCAAGCTTCCATCCAGTCTCCAACGTATCTTATCTACATTACGTAATATACGCTCCATAATATTACGTTTCAGACGATAGATTTCTTCTTCGTTCTGAAACTCGCCTGGACAGTAGCGGATAATTTCTCGTGGCTTGAGATTACAATGAAAATGTAAATAAGCGACACGCTGCTCACGTTCACCCGGCAGGATACTTTTAATCGTCTCCCAGAGTTCGTTTTCATGATAATGATCCTCAAATTGAGGCTCATCAGGATGACCATAGTCTGGCATACGCTCGACGTTCACACGTGCAAAGGCACGTAAAGTATCCATAATGGCGCAGTGCAGGCACAATTTCAGGTAGCTCAGAGCGCTTGCAATGGTAGAGAAAGACAAGGATTGATCGCTCACGGCTTGCCAGAAGCGTCGAAACGTGTCATCGATATAGGTCTGCTCGCCCTCGTAGCGCAAGGCCAGATCGCGATGGGAATGACCCCCCAACCACAAGCGCACATTATCACTAAACTGTCGTTGTAAAACGACCCAGGCATCGTTATTATGCTGCATCACAGCCCGTTTCAAAATCTCCAGGCAATAGCGATCATCGCTCGATTCCTTGCGGCGATAGCGACCCATTTCACGCATGCTACATTCTGTCAGGGCTACCAGGCTCATCTCCTCAAGAGGCTTCTCGGTCTCAGTATTCATGGTTCTGTCCTACTTCCCCTCTAGCTCTAGCTGGAATACGTCATATCTTTTTGCTCTCCACAACAATAGTAGACGTAAAGGATCACCACTAATCAAATGCTTTCTTCAAGATGTAAAACTGATTTTCTTGCCCTAAAGATTATTGCTTTTATTATAGAATAATTTATGCTAAAAACAAAGACACACACAAAAAGAAGAATTCATTTCATATTGTGCAGGGCATTATGAAGCAATTTTAGAGACACATAATAAAACATTGAACAATAGAGTAACTTCTATATGTCAGTATAGGTGGTAGTTAAGCTACATGTGACCTGTCATATGTCCCATTTGCTATTTTCTTGCCACTACTGCCCAAAGCGGTTATAATAGGATGTATGTACCAAGCATATAGTTAAGTACATATTCTCTCAAGGTCGTACTCAACAATAAAACTGTGAACTGTCACACAAAAAGGTGGTGGCGTTCCTATGAATAAGCGCATTTTGCTGGGTATAGATGCAAATTATTCTGCTGCAACCCAATATGCAATACAGACTATAGTCGATCTTTTTGAGCAAGATGCCTCTTCTTTCTCTGTGTTGCTTCTTCATATTATCCCGCACATCCACATCACCACAGAGTATCCTCATCATTTCATAGACCATTATGAGCTCACGGCGCCAACGGCAGATCAGCGCAAGCTGGCGGAAGAGGTCCTGACAAAAGCCAGTACAGCGTTACAGAAACAGGGATTTGATCATCATCAGATTGAGCTCATCACACGCGTTGGTTCGCCAGCAGATGAGATTGTCAAGCTTGCACGAGAGCGGCACGTCAATGTCATAGTGATCGGAAGTCGAGGCGATAATTGGCGGCAACGCCTACGACGCATCATATTAGGAAGCATCTCGCATCAAATTTTGCAAGCGGCTGCCTGTCCCGTGATGATCGTGCCTCCCCCTCGCCCGCTCACCAGCCAGAATCTGGTCGCATGGTATGAACAAGCCGCCAGAAGCTATCTTAACACCCACACAAGCTCATTGATTGTCCTCACCCCAGAAACAGTCATCAAACTCTTTCCGCTAACAGGCAAGCATCAAAATGCACAGAAAGAACTGGAGGCAGCCACGTTGGCCCTGGAAAAGCTGGCGGAGCAGGGCTATCTCTTCCGCCGCGATATTCAGGGCCAGACACGCTATATCAACGATTAAACCAAAAGTAGCGTCGCACGCTCGCGTGCGATGTCCCAGTTTCTCGTACGAGACAGTATGATCTCGGCGAGCCACGTTGGCCTGCCTGATCATACGTCGAGTGGAACATCGCACGCTCGCGTGCGACGCTACTATAGTAAGCTTACGAGAGCCTCAGGCTCGGTCACAGGAGCCTGACAGGTGAAGTTCTGACAGACATAGGCGGTCGCTCTCTGATCCTTCAGAGGACGATCAGCCAACAAGGCCACAGCCGTACTGGCTGCGTTATCGGCGGGAATAGCAGAGGCTACCACGCTGTTGGGCAAGTAATGTGCATTGATGATATCAAGCAAGGCTTGCGTCTCATGACGAGATCCATTGTCAAGTATGGCAAACTCTTTGACAGACGAGAGAGCAAAATCAACTGCACCCAGCACATGTCCAAACGCCTGTGGATGCTGCACCATAATATCAATCAGTGGCTGTATGTACTTATCCGCACGCTCCCGATAGGAGAACTCACCCGTAAAGGCTGAGAGCCTCAATAGGACGTCGACCGCTACGCTGCTACCAGCAGGAGTGGCATTATCCATGATATCTTTGGGACGACTGATCAGCGCCTCATGATCCGAACCGGTATCAAAGAAGCCTCCCTGTTGCTCATCGGCGAAGAGAGCAATAGCCTGATCCATCAACATGCGTGCGGCCATAAACCAGCGTATATCAAAGCTAGCCTCATACAAAGCCAGCAAGCCATCCGCCAGAAAAGCATAATCCTCAAGATAGCCATTCAAGCGAGCCCGACCATCCTTATAGGTGCGGAGCAAGCGACCATCTTTTTGAAGCGTCTCTAACAAGAACGTCGCATTCTGGATCGCAACATGCAGATAGTCCGATCGCTTGAGATAGCGAGCCGCTTCCGCAAAGCTCCGCAACATCAGACCGTTCCAGGAGGTAAGGATCTTTTCATCTCGACCAGGTTTGATGCGTCGCTCACGGGCCTCAAATAGAGCAGCACGGCTCCGCTGAAGCAGTTCCTGCAATGCCTCGACGCTGATCTGCTCCTGTTCGGCAAAGGTTTGGGCATCGGCCTGGATATGCAGGATATTTTTGCCCTCAAAATTGCCTGCGGCGGTCACATCGTAGTAGCGCATAAACACAGCAGCATCCTGAGCATCGAGTACGGTCGTAACCTCAGCGGGGGTCCAGATAAAGAACTTACCCTCCTCGCCCTCGCTATCAGCATCCTGAGTCGAATAGAAGCCCCCCTCGGGGGATGTCATCTCGCGCACTACATAATCGAGCGTCTCCTCGGTCACCCGCCGATACAGACTATTCTCCGTGACCAGATAGGCATGCAGGTATACACGACTAAGCAAGGCATTATCATAAAGCATCTTCTCAAAGTGAGGCACTAGCCAACGCTCATCGACAGAATAGCGATGGAAGCCACCTCCGAGCTGATCATAGATACCGCCATAGGCCATGCGCTGAAGCGAGAGATTGACAACCTCCAGAGTGCCAGGTCCCGAGCGCTCTGGATCGGCGGCGGGCAGCTCGTGCGCCTGACGATGATTATGGAGGCGCAACAAAAACTCCAGCGCCATCGTATTCGGAAACTTGGGCGCTCGACCAAAACCACCATTGCGCTCATCAGAATCGTCAAGTAGATTCGTCTCAGCAACCAGCAAAGTTGAAAGCAATGCTGACCCAGTCGCGGGCTCCACGTGGGAGAGCACATTGCCACGGCGATTCAAATGATCCGCAATCTCGGCCGCCTGTTCATCAATCTCGGCACGATGCTCGGTAAACGCCTCGGCCAGACTCTGCAAAATACGCGGAAAACCTGGCATGATCTGCTCACCATAGCGGCGATCCTGCGGTGGAAAATACGTGCCACCATAAAAGGGACGCCCATCGGGAGTCAGGAACATCGTCATTGGCCAGCCACCCTGACCGGTCATGGCCTGCACAGCCTGCATATAGATACTATCGATATCAGGACGCTCTTCACGATCGACTTTAATCGAGACAAAATGCTGATTCATTAAAGCAGCAATCCGCTCATTCTCAAACGACTCACGCTCCATCACGTGGCACCAGTGACAGGCCGAATAGCCAATGCTTAAGAGGATTGGCTTATCCTCCTGTCTGGCCCGCTGCAAAGCCTCTTCCCCCCAGGGATACCAGTCAACTGGATTATGCGCGTGCTGTAAAAGATATGGACTCGTCTCGTTAATGAGGCGATTTGTATGCGTATCAGAACTCTGTTTCTCACTCATAAAAAACCTACTCCTGTGTCCTACCCAACACAATTGTAACTCGATTATTGTACGACATGTACTCAAAAAGAAAAAAGGGGGCGCTGCATTTTTTCCACTTGACTTCTGACAACACATCAGTATACTTACTGGTAGAACTCTATGACCAATACTGCTCTTCCAGTCATATGGTCACATAGTCGTAGGCAGACGTAACCACATCAAGAAAGAGAAACATGGTAGAAAGCAGTCAAAAGAAACAAGCCCGAGCCACAACCGAGAGCGATCAGATAAAAAATCCCGAGCGAGCAAACCGCATCTTGGATGCAGCATCCGAGCTGCTTCAGCGCTGGGGATATAAGAAAACGACGATCGATGATATTGCCAGACAGGCAGGTGTAGCCAAAGGGACAATCTATCTGCACTGGCAGACCAAGCAAGATCTTTTCATGGCCTTAATCATGCGTGAGAAGATCACCGAGGGTGAAAGGATGCAAAAAGAGATTGAGCAAGAGCCCGATGGGATGACCATCTATAACATGGTCAAATATGGGATGCTTTCAGCTCAACGGAATCCATTAATCAAAGCCATCGTCGTCCGCGATATCGATCTACTGGGCGAGCTGTTGCGTGAGAATGCCGAACTGGTAGATATACGCCCACAGCTTGACGCCTTCGATGCCTATATCAGCTATCAGCGCGAGCAAGGCTTAATGCGCAAAGATATCTCGATTCAAGCTCAGGTACATACGATCGAAGCAATTACCATGGGTTTTCTCGTCACAAATCAAATCTTACCAGAAGAATATCAGCTTGGAGATGAAGAACGAGCAAATTTAGCAGCCGATACCGTCAGACGTATCTTTGCAATACGTCCCCCAACTCAAGATGAACGACAGGCAAACTCGACTCATATGCAAAATATCATGGATCTCACACAAGAATTTCTAAAGAAGGAGACAGGAGATGGATGATCTGATACAGATCAACGATCTTACAAAAATGTATGGGAAGCAGCGTGGTGTGAGTAATGTAACTCTGACCATCGCAGAAGGAGAAGTCTTTGGCTTTCTTGGTCCCAACGGCGCGGGCAAAACGACAACAATCAGAACATTGATGGGTTTTCTCAAGCCCACCAGCGGACAAGCACTGATCGGGAACTTTAACTGTTGGACCCAATCCAGCGAGGTCAAGCGCCAGGTAGGATATCTGCCAGGCGAATTCTCCTTTGATCCAAATCTCACGGGAGCCCAGATCATTACCTATCTTGGCAACCTGCGTGGCGGGATAGATCAGTCTTATGTGAAGCAGCTAATTGAGCGTCTGGATTTTGATCCCGGCAGACGCTTTCAGACCTATTCGCGTGGAAATAAACAAAAAATTGGTCTGGTACAGGCGTTTATGCATAAGCCACGCCTTTTAATTCTGGATGAGCCCACTGGTGGCCTTGATCCGTTAAACCAGCAAGAGTTTTATCGCATGGTTAAAGAGGTCCACGCCGACGGCCGCACAATCTTCTTATCATCGCATATCCTGCCCGAAGTTGAGCACACTTGCACACGTGTAGGCATAATCAGAGCCGGGCAACTGATCCAGGTTGATACAGTGGATCATCTCAAGGACCTTAAGCAGAGCGATGTGATCATTCACTTCACGGAGAACGCCTCACCTGCCTGGTTTACCGACCTCCCCGAAGTTGTCAGTGCCGAGCAAGAACTGAATCCGACGCAGCTAAAAATTACCGTGCGCGGAGATCAACGCAAGATTATTCAGATCGCCGCGCAGCATCAGGCGATTAGTGTTACCTCACGCGAACCAAATCTAGAAGAGATCTTTTTACGCCTCTACCAGCCCGCAAGCGCATTGGATGTCGTTACGCAATGAATGTTATAATCCAGATCGATATATGGATCTGAGAGGGACATAGATCATGTTTCGCACCGTATGGAGCAAGACACTGCGCGATTTTCGCATACCACTCCTGAGTTGGGGATGTGGCTTAGCATTCCTGTTATTCGCCACCTATAGTGCACTAAATTCAATCGCTACCCAATCATCCACCGCAATCACCCAACTATACCAATCCTTCAGTTTTATTGGTGATCCGGTCGCCTTGAATACAGCCGCTGGACTCATCACCTGGAGACTATTCGATCTATTCGTGCCCGTGGCACTGGGCATCTGGGCAATTCTGGCAAGCACTAACTTAATACGCAGAGAAGAGGAACGCCTGTCAGCCGAACTTCTGCTGGCAACCTCGCTATCGCGCACACGCATCTTTGTCGAAAAGCTGCTGGCGCTCTGTAGTGCTCTCCTGGCGATCGGACTCCTGATCGCCCTGGGGATCTTGCTGGGACAGCAGAGCGCGGGCGTGCAGGTAGAGATACTACGAGCTATCCTGACAGGTCTGAATATCAGCCTCTTCTGCTTCTTTTTTGCTGCGCTCGCGCTCCTCCTGACTCAGCTTTTCTCCGCACGTGGGGCGGCCCAGGGATGGGCATTTGCCATCCTGACCCTTTCAATCATGCTGGATGGCACAGCTCGTACCGTGACCCAATTTAGCTGGCTTCAGTATCTATCGCCAAGCTACTACTATGGTATCAACAAGCCGCTGATAACGACGTACGACACACATCCAGGAGCCACACTGCTACTACTGGGAAGCACTCTCCTGATAAGTGTCCTGAGCGGATGGCTCTTTGTACAACGCGATCTGGGTGCCGGAATCATCTATCGGCAAACGAGCAGTGAGCGTCCACAGCAAGACAGAAGCAAGTCCATCACCAAAGCGCAACATAATCTGTTTTTGCGCTCATTCGGCCTACGCACATGCAATGCGCAAGCCATCGCCGCGAGTAGCTGGATCATCAGCACGCTTCTCTATGTTATCTGGATCGTCTCGCTAACCCCCAGTTTCCTCAAAACAACGCGTGATCTTGTCTCTCAGAATCCGACTCTGTCTCAACTCTTCAGTGGAAAAGACGTAGCCACAAACGCAGGCTTTATAGGTTACTCCATCTTCTCATTTGTGCCTCTTTTGCTCGTCATCTTCAGCTTCACATTGGCGCTTCAGTGGGCCAGAGATCTCGACTCCGGACGCATGGAACTCATAGTAAGCACCCCACTCTCAAGGTTGCGTCTGCTGTGTGAACACAGCATCATCGTCTTCGTGACCATAGTAGTAACGGCACTCCTTGTCTGGTTGGCGACCATCTGTAGCGCATCCATCTTTGGTATCAGCGTGGATATAGGAAACAGCGCGGCGGCCTCCTTTGGGATGCTCCCTCTGGAGCTGGTGATTGTAAGCTTCGTCTACGCCTGTACGGCACGCGTGAGCGCCAGCATCATACTCTCAATCACAGCACTCTACCTGACGCTGGCCTATGCGTTAGAGTTTCTCCATCCATTTCTTCAGCTCCCTACATGGATCATCTCGCTCTCCATCTTCCATGCCTATAACAATCCCATGCTCAACGGCTGGCAGTGGAATGCGGATGCGATCATGCTTGCCATCACGCTCATGCTCTTTCTTACAGGCATGATCCAGTTCAGGCGTGCAGACATCGATCGCGGACATTGAGGAGTGAAGAAAGTTATAAGGAGACGATGCGTGTACGAGGTCGCTCATTTTTGAGGGCCAGGCGTCGGACAGACCACATATACCAGGTGGCAAAGGTCCGATAGGGTCGCCAGAGTTCACCCCGTTCACGCGCCTCCTGCTTCGAGGGACGGGCAGGTAGCTGATAGGCCACACGCATCCCCTCTACAAAGCCAAGATCGTCAACAGGCAGCACATCGGGCCTTCCAAGCGTGAAGATAAGACACATTTCCGCCGTCCACTGACCAATCCCCTTGACGGCGGTCAACTGCGCAATCACCTCTTCATCGGGCAGCTCCGCCAGAGCGTCCAACTGGAGTTGACCACTGGTGACGTGTTCGACGAGATTCCCAATATAACGCGCCTTCGGTGTGGAGAGTCCCAGTGTCCGCAAGTGATCAAAGTCAAGCGGCTGGAGATGCTCAGGTGTGACTTTTCCATCAGGCAGAGCCGCTCGTACACGAGCCATGATAGCGTCGGCTGCCTTGACAGATATTTGCTGCGAGATGATGGCGTCAACGAGAGCGTCGAAGATATTGGGATCGGGCTGTAGCGTGCATGGACCCACACGCTCTATCGTCTCGCGCATCACAGGGTCAATGCCACTCAGGTAGGCCGTAGCAGCTGCGACAACATCAGCAAAAGGAGTCTGCATTGACATAGTTCTTCTCTTCTTTCCTTTAAACATTCCATCGGTTATGTGTGCTGTAGTATAGAAGGATGAAGAACATTTGTCCAGCAGAGACAATCAATCCTGACATGACATTCCACAACCCTGACCAGGGTATTCCAAATTCCTCTTTAAACTCTCTTCAGAAGAGGAAAGTGGAAATACACTTTTGTTTATTATTTTGTTTATTATAATGAATACCAAACCATTGGTTTTATCTTTTGTGGAACAGATTCTTTAACCTGGCTGTATGCATGGTAGCACGGCCAGGTGTATCAGGAAGTAAGATATAAAAACGACTCCCTTCTCCTGGAATCCCCGAGCTTTCGACCCATATCTGTCCATCCATATCATCAACTAACTGCTTACAGACAAAGAGTCCTAATCCGATACCACGAATTGATCCTGTCAGATCGCGCCGCAGGCGCACGAAGCGCTGAAAGAGCAATGGTTGTTCATCAAGAGGGATGCCGGGACCCCTATCACCGATACACAGACACACACGTGATGGAGATGTCATCAATGCTCCCCCGACCTTTTGCGCTTCGAGGGTAATCGTGGTGCCGTGAGGACAATACGTGATGGCATTTAAGATCAGATTTCGCAGTACCTGCCTTATCGCAGGCTCATTGATCAGCAGATGAAGTTTTGGGTCAATGTTCATAACAATAGGATAGTGACTGATTTCTTGCGGCGAAAAAGTTGCCAGAACCTCATGCACCAGAGCGTCAAGCACAAGACTTTTTACATTATGATCATCGATATATTTTCTGGCATTCATTGCATCCAGGATATTGTTCACAATGAAGATTACCTGATTACAGCCATCACGCGCATATTCCAGAAAGGTCGCCCGCATAAAGGAATCGAGATCGTTATGCTGCTCAATCAGGTCAAGGAAGCCACACAACTCTGTCAGTGGAGTGCGCAATTCATGTCCCACGTGCGAGATAAATTGATCCTTTAATTGATTGAGATGCTCTTGCTGCCGATAGGCCTCTTCCATCTGCGACCAACGCACCATGACATGTTTAAAACGACGACCGACGAGGATACTATACGCCCAGGCACAAACCAGACAGATCATCGCACCCAGGATCAGGCCAATCCGTAAAGCAAATTTCTCAGTTGTATTAAAAGGAAGTTGGTCAACGTATAAAAACACGATGAGAAACAATCCTAGTGCCAGATGTATGAAAACACAAGCGATATATGATATACGCTGCCCGGTACGTTGTAAATACAGCCTCTCTTGCCGTAAGTTTTTCCAGTCGGGCGTTGAATCTACAATTTTTTGCATTAAATTCCCCCTACCAATCAAAACAATCCTACACCAATCCCTACTAATATCGTTATGAAATAACCCATAAGTAATCCAAGGCTTTAGATGATTACTAGCTAAACACATTTCTCGTGATAAGACTTTGTACATTCTAGAGAAGAAATCGATCCTCTAATACATAAATATAGCACAATGTTTCTCATTTTTATAGGGTTAAATAATTTTTTGTAATTAAATTTGTTAAAATTTGTGATTTTATACATTTTTCGCCATGTGAGCTTCCTCCGATTAAGCTGATATATGTCAGCGCACAAGGCCAATTTTGAGCCAGCATAGTGGAGGGAATGTGATAAAATCGGAGGATGTAAGGAAAGGTGTGGGCTTTCCTGATTATTGATGCTACGATAAGAAATATATGGATACACCAGAAAACTATTATGCCGTCTTAGGTGTCCCGGTCAATGCGGATAGCGATACTGTCAAAAGAGCTTATCGTCAACTGGCTCGCCGCTTCCATCCCGACCTGGCCGGTCCAGATGGGGCAGTGGAAATGAAGCGTATCAATCGGGCATACGCGGTACTCAGTGATTCAGAGAAGCGTGGGAATTATGATACGGTGTTAAGTGGTATCGTCGATACACGTCGACCGATATTGCGTCCGCACTCGCGTCCACACGTTCCTGACGATCCCGCCGACGTTGAATTTTCGGGACTGCATACATTTAGTACCAGAGGACCATTCCGCGCCGGATCAGTGGTTAAGACAACTTCTGGTATACCCGGAGCGATCTATAGCCAGCGAACTACCGACGGCATACGATTGGCGGCCGGCTCTTTCGATGGCAATGGCACGATCTGGCATCTCGCTAATGGAGAGATCAAAGAGACTGCGAGCTTTGCCAGCGATCCAGCCTCCACCATTGAGGCCCTGCGTGAACTACGCTTTTCGCAAGCAGGGACCCTGCTTGCGGGCTGGAATCGTCTGGCCCTCCACGTCTGGGATGCCTTTACGGGCGTACGACTCTGGAGCTATCCTCTAACCGAGCGGGCCGTCTCAGCGCATTATTCGCTGGATATGAGCCTGCATGTAACACCTGAAGGAAAACGTATCGCCTATATGGCTTTACCACACTTCAATGAGGAGGAACGCTCGCCGCGTTCCTGGGGCGTCAAGAGCACAGACGTCTCAAGTCACGAGATGGGTACGGCCGATCGTGCGTTGTCAGATACCACTATCTGTCCCGAAGAAGGGAACGAAAAGAGGAGTTTCTGGGCGATCCGCATGCGTGCACTTTCACAGGACGCTCGACGGCTGGTCACGCTCTCATGCGCGCAGATCCCCAACGAGCAGCAACAGATGGTCATCATTCGTCGCTGGAATGTGGCTCCTAGAGGACGTCCAGGCAATAAAGCGCCTCAAATCGAAGCGTCGATCCTCATGGGTCGCTGCGAAGACTGCTCTCCACCATATATAGCCACACCTGATGCATCTCTGCTCGCCTTCGTCTATCAGGGCAACAAGATTCGCGTCTGCGACACCTTCAACGGCACCTATAGCGAATTTGCGAGCGGCACCATGGGCGGCAGTTCACGCCTATCGATCTCACCAGACGGACAATGGCTCGCCGTGGCGCGTGAGGATAGCGAGATCAATGAAGGCGTCATCGATCTATGGTCAATAGCAACCGGACAGATCGTGCAAAAATTCTATCATCCCTGGCAGATCAGCGCCCTCAACTTTACCGAAGACCACTTGATCGTCGCACTCACAGATGGCACCATCCAGATATGGCAGTAAGCAACAACCGATGAAAGGATATCCGCCATGATACGAGAAGGTACACTGATCCTCAAAGAGGCTGGCTTAACCACGAGCTTTCAGGGCACCGATCATCCCTACGTGCGGGCCGTGATCGCTGACGTCACAAATCCCGAGCGCCAATTTGAATGTCGCGTCCTGGATCAGGCCGATATTCCCATTGCCATCGGAGAACACATCAAATTAGAAGTCATCAAAGTCATTACTGAGCGTAAAAGTGGTATCGTACGCTTCGATTGCCATCTCGTCGAATAACGCTTAAAATTGTCCTTATATTTTACTATACACTCCACCTTCACACTATTACACTATAACAAGTAACTTCATCGACTCGATCTACATTTTGGACCGAAACGGTCTATATTCAGGCATGTACTTTTTGTACGAGGCTTAGACGATCAAGAGAGTCAAATGAAGTTAAGCTACATTGTTGCACTTGATAGTAACTTTATGTGCATAGCGATATCATGCCATTCAATCGTCTGAGTAAAGCCGCCTGAGCGCGACGTTGACGATAGTTTTTTACAGCTTATTATCAAGACTAAGGAAGGTCTCCATTTGTGATAGAGCGTGAACATTTTGATGTATTAGTTATTGGTACAGTTAGTGTTGATATTGTTATTGGTGGTATTTCTCAATGGCCAATAGCGGGTGCTGAGATAGGAGGAAGTCATTTTGCCATTAGTTGTGGAGCAATATTCAATACAGCGGCAACTTTAAGTCGCCTTGGCTTACGTGTAGGTCTCCTGACAAAATTGAACGATGACTTCTTAGGACGCTTTATTTTAGCTGAGCTTGAACGCGTTGGAATCTCGCGTGAGCTGGTAATTATCGACGATGCTCCGGTGAAAGCTGTCAGTATTTGTCTGGCTCATCAAGGAGAACGGGGAATCGTCTATTACGAAGATACTCACGATGCAACATTAACGCATATGCTTGATATCCTATCCACTCATCAGGCAGACCAGGACGTGCAGGGAGAAGCTACAACGATACTACCGCCACAACTCCATCAATTACTCAATAAATACGACTTCGATGCGGTATTTATGTCCGCTCAAGCAAGATCTTTTCCCCTCCTCAATGCACTGGCGGAGTACAATATTCCGTTCTTTCTTGATCCAGGTGGTGAAATTTCAAATCTAGAGGACGAAAAAACCATCGATGTTATCAAACATGCAAAAATGATATCTCTTAATTTAAGAGAAGCACAATATATCACGAAAAAAGAAAGCGCAGAAGATGCTGCTCGCTTGCTAGCCACCTGGGCTCAGACAGCCATTGTCAAGGTGGGGCCAGAAGGAGCAATCGCCTGCCAGGGTGACGAAATCACGTATAGTCCAGCGTATCCAGTTGAAAAGGTCATGGATACAACGGGAGCCGGCGATGCATTCGATGGCGGCATGATATACGGTTGGCTCAAAGGATACTCCCTGGATGATATCTTACAATGTGGAAATATCTGTGGTAGCCTGTCAACAACCGCTCTGACCGGCACTGCCGCCGTACCAACCGCAGAGATACTTGAACAGCGCCGGCAAGAGTTTACATCCACGAATCCCTTCGTGGTACAGGCCAGTTACTAGCTCACGGTATCCATAATCCGTCTGCCTCCAGATGCTTTAATTGCTCTGCGAAAAGAGGATTTTTTTGAGAGCGGTGGCAACTCCATCTTCAGCATTGCTTGATGTGACATAGTTTGCTACCGCTTTCACTTCAGGCGTGGCATTCGCCATAGCTACACTGAAACCAGCCAGACGCAACATCTCAAGATCATTATCGCTATCGCCAAAGGCTATCGCTTCTTCAGCTTTGATATCCAATGAGTGCATCACTATCTTGAGAGCATTGGCTTTGGAGACCTCCGGATGAAGAAACTCTAAACAGTTTGGGGCTGTCTGAGTGATATATATTTCTCCCTTAAAAAGACCTTCCAATTCCTGACGCTTTACCTTCATGCTTGACGCATCACCATAGGCCGCTATTTTGAGGCAAGGATGAGTTTGTACGTCAAGCGCATCACCTCTCTGCACTTCTGGGCGCTGGCCTCTACCTCGATGTCCAAAACTATCAAAGAGGAGCGGCTCTACATACATACGATTCTGTGCATAATAACAATAAGATAAATCAAGACGGCGTATTTCATCCATGACAACTTTGACTCGATCAATGGGAAGAAATAATGCAGATAAAATGTCATTCGTTTGTAGATCTAAAATCATTGCTCCATTGCTCGTAATTTGCAGTCCGTGCAATGGTAAATCTCTGACGGCAGAAGGTAACATATAGGGGACACGACCAGTAGCAATAACAAGTGTCATACCAGCATCTATAGCTTTGTGAAGCATCTCTAAAGTATAACGGGTAATGGTATGCCTGGGGGTTAATAATGTGTCATCCAGGTCTATCGCAAGCAGACGATACATTTCAGAAGGCCTCTCTTTTTACTCAGCGATTGCAGAATATCGAAGGATCATTAAGTAGTATGGATTTCTAAGCTGAGCATAGACCTCTACTTTACGATAATTGTTCGTCTCTCGTCAATGAAAAAAGGCTTTATGCAAGACATGACGAAAAAGCGCTCCTTTCTCAATTGAAAATAGGTCTTGTAAACTGAAAATAAAAAGCGCCCTCCGTATTGCTACGAAGGACGCTTTTCTTTGGTCTGCTAGTTTGAGCTTAGTACTCAGGCATGGCCGGAGCGGCAGGCTGGTTCTTCTCGGGAAGATCGGTGATCAAGGCCTCGGTGGTCAGGATCATTGCGGCAATGCTGGCAGCATTCTGCAAGGCTGAGCGTGTCACTTTGGCAGGATCAGCGATACCGAAGGTGAACATGTCGCCATAGGTATCGGTCAGGACGTTGTAACCGATGTGCTTGTTGTTCTGCTCTTTCTGAGCGCGGCGGATACCTTCGACGATGACTGAACCATCACGACCACCGTTGGCGGCCAGCTGACGGATTGGCTCTTCGAGGGCACGACGTAGGATGTTTACTCCTGTGGCGGCATCTCCGGTCAGGTTGAGTGAGTCCAAAGCTTCGATCGCTGTCAGCAGAGCAACTCCACCACCAGCTACGATGCCTTCTTCAACACCGGCGCGGGTGGCTGAGAGAGCATCTTCGACGCGTGTCTGACGATACTTCAGCTCAACTTCGGTTCCTGCTCCGACTTTGATGATGGCAACTCCACCTGAGAGCTTGGCAAGACGCTCTTGCAGCTTCTCACGGTCATAATCGCTTGTGGTATCGTCGATCTGTGCTTTGATCTGGCGGACGCGAGCCTGAATCTCTTCGGTATCTCCATGGCCCTCGATAATGGTTGTGTCCTCACGATGCGAGGAGACCAAACGAGCGGAACCGAGATCATCAAGGGTTGCGCTGTCCAGACGACGGCCCATGTCCTCGCTAATCACTTCGCCACCGGTCAGGACAGCGATGTCGCGTAACATCTCTTTACGGCGATCGCCGAAGCCTGGGGCTTTGATAGCCAGAACATTGAGGATACCACGCAGTTTATTGACAACCAGGGTTGCCAGAGCCTCACCATCGACATCCTCTGCGATGATGACGACTTCACGACGGCCCTGCTGGACGATCTTTTCGATCACGGGCAGGATGTCCTGAACGGCGCTGATCTTTTTGTCGGTGATCAGGATGTATGGGTTCTCGAGTGAGGCTTCCATCTTCTCCGAGTTCGTAACGAAGTAAGGAGAAATATATCCTTTGTCGATCTGCATACCTTCGACATACTCGGTCTCGAAGTTGATACCACGGGACTCTTCAACGGTGATCACACCGTCTTTGCCGACGCGGTCCATAACTTCAGCGATCAACTCACCGATCTGCTCATCAGCAGCGGAGATCGATGCCACCTGAGCGATGTCTTTCTTACCTTCAACTGGAACTGCCAGTTCGCGAATGTAAGCAACGATCGCTTCGGTACCTTTATCGATACCTTGCTTCAATTGCATAGGATTCGCACCAGCGGCCAGGTTCTTCAAGCCTTCGTTGACAATGGCCTGTGCCAACACGGTTGCGGTTGTTGTTCCGTCACCAGCAATATCATTGGTCTTGGTAGCGGCTTCTTTCAACAACTGAGCGCCCATGTTCTCGAAGGGATCTTCGAGCTGGATCTCTTTTGCCACGGTTACGCCATCATGCGTGACGTTAGGAGCACCGAACTTTTTGTCCAGAGCAACGTTACGACCCTTAGGTCCAAGTGTGGTCTTTACCGCACCAGCCAGAATATCGATACCACGTTTGAGTGATCGACGAGCTTCTTCATCAAATACAAGCTGTTTAGCCATAATTGTAATCCTTCCCCTTACAGCATCTTCATACAGACCGAGATCGCATCACTATGCAATCTATGAGTGCACCCAATGCCGGGAATTGCTAGCCAACAATCGCGAGAATGTCATTTTCTTTGAGTACCAGGTACTCTTCGCCATCCAATTTGAACTCGGTGCCGCCATATTTTGCGAACAACACGCGATCACCCTCATGGACATCTATGACAGCACGGTCGCCATTGTCTAACAAGCGACCATTACCAACCGCAATAACGACCCCTTCCTGGGGCTTCTCTTTGGCAGTATCAGGGATAACAATACCGCTTTTGGTTACTTCTTCTTTGGCTGCGGGCTTTACCACCACGCGATCACCAATCGGACGAATTGTTGCCACGGTATATACTTCCTTTCGTCAATGAAACTTATCGGTCAGAAGATTGATGGGGTGCCTCTTCGTCTAAACCGTAATGAATAACACCCTCTATGTTCATAGAGCGATATTGCGAATAGTCACAACAACATGGGCCGCCAGCGGCACATCCGACGCAACAGAAGGTCTTTTCGCGTACCACCGTTGGAGGCCAAAGAATATCGATATCGCAATTTGCGCAACGTGGCGGCCTCTGAACGTCCTTCCGAACGGTATCAGCTAGATCGCCCTGTCCGCGCTCGCTTTCTTGATAAGAGAAATCATTGAAACCTTCGAAATCCTCTTGTCTCTTCATGGTAGTACCTTTTGTTGCAGCCCCCCTTGAAACGTCACTTTAGCTACGGGAATATTTCTCAGAAGAAAAATACCTGACGCTTCCTGCGTTATTGCAACTTTTCGCACCACGCTCTTTCCACTACATACAAAGATAGTATAGACCGACAACTTAACATCTTGAAAAATGCCTGTTGCAAGATCCTGTATCTTTGTACGTTTGAGTATCTCAGATGCGACTTTATTCTTTTCTCTGCTTACGAGTATGCCACACTAAGTGTTAGAAGCGCATAGGAATAGTGTTAGAGGAACGTTAGAATGCGTAGGATACTTCTCGAAATAGCGCTTTTATCCATTTTTACATTGAATCTCAGAAAGGACGCTTCTCCTTAACTTTGGCAGCATGGGATGCAAGCATATGTTACCGAAGGCGTATGGTACAATGAGCAGGCATGCACGCGTCCAAGCATTCATAGGGGAAGGGAGTCGGCAATGCCATATATTTCAACCATCAAAAATCGCCCATACACAATCGGGATTGTGAAGCCCAAACCAGATAATCAGACGACGATCACGCTCAACGGTTCTTCTCATACGCTCGACTATCATCAAATTATGACGCTCGCCACTGCATCTCATGGAGAGACTGGTGGGGGATATAGCTTGATTATAGGGGGAAAATCGTACGAGATATTCGCACGACCTCTCTCCCAGTCCAATGAGACGGATGCACAAAGCTATGAAATCCAAATCGCCGGGCACTATTTTATTGTGGAGGTGAGCGATGAGCGTACACAACTGCTGGCAGGTGCGGCTCGTGCTAACACGCATAGCGGCACAGCC
The DNA here is from genome assembly GCF_057551105.1 of Dictyobacter sp. Z7_2. Lineage (NCBI taxonomy): Bacteria > Bacillati > Chloroflexota > Ktedonobacteria > Ktedonobacterales > Dictyobacteraceae > Dictyobacter > Dictyobacter sp. Z7_2. The sequence goes on along the minus strand of NZ_BAAJPE010000002.1, from coordinate 2,842,016 downwards.
AGGGTCCAGGCACCGATGTCAGGGCTGGTGATGAAGACAGTCGTCGCTCCCGGTGATAGAGTCAGTGCAGGACAAACCATACTCATCCTGGTCGCCATGAAGATGGAGAATGATATTACCGCACCCATCGCAGGTACCGTCAAGGAAGTCAAAGTCAGCACGGGTCAGACGGTCGATCAGGGACAACTACTGATGATTATCGAAGCAGAACAAACCTCCTAGTAATCTATGCTATAATTTTCCTGGCATTCAGTAAGAGGAGCAGTGCGTCATGAATCCGCATACGAGTAAAAACGTTGACGAGTGGCGTCATTCGGTAGCACAACAGAGTAGTAAAAAATCAGCCGAGCGAAAAAAAAGCGTCACCACCAGTTCAGGTATCCCCATTCCTGACCTGGCAACCGAGGAAGATCTCGCCGGCAGTGATATCCACCAACAGCTCGGCTATCCAGGCGAGTTTCCCTTCACGCGTGGCATACGTCCGAGCATGTATCGCGCACGCCTATGGACCATGCGTCAATATGCCGGCTTTGCCAGTGCCGAAGAATCGAATAAGCGCTATCACTATCTCCTGGGACAGGGAACAACTGGACTATCGGTGGCCTTCGATCTGCCAACCCAGATGGGCTACGATGCCGATCATTCTTTTGCTGAGGGCGAGGTGGGAAAAGTTGGAGTGTCTATCTCCAGCCTGGAAGATATGGAGACCTTACTACATGATCTGCCACTCGAAAACATCAGCACCTCGATGACCATCAACGCCACGGCCAGTATCCTGCTTGCCTTCTACATCGCAGTCGCGAAAAAGCAAGGCATGGATATACGCAAGCTTTCAGGCACGATCCAGAACGATGTGCTCAAAGAATACATTGCGCGCGGAACGTATATCTATCCGCCACAAGCCTCGATGCGCATCATCACGGACATCTTTCGCTATTGCTCTGAAGAACTCCCGCGCTGGAATACGATCAGTATCAGTGGTTACCACATCCGAGAAGCAGGAGCCACCGCAGCTCAGGAGATAGCCTTTACGCTTGCCAATGCGATCGCCTACGTCCAGGCGGCCATCGATGCAGGACTCAATGTGGATACATTCGCCGGACAGCTTTCCTTCTTCTTCAACAGTCACAACAACCTGTTTGAAGAGGTCGCCAAGTTTCGCGCCGCACGCCGCATGTGGGCACACATCATGAGTGAACGCTTCCAGGCGCAAGATCCGCGCTCCATGATGCTTCGCTTCCACACACAGACAGCCGGCTCAACGCTCACGGCGCAGCAGCCTGATAATAATATCGTACGCACAGCTTATCAGGCACTGGCAGCGGTCCTGGGCGGAACACAATCGCTCCACACGAACGCGAAAGATGAAGCCCTCTCGTTGCCAACAGAGGAGACCGCTCGGGTCGCGTTACGCACCCAGCAGATTCTGGGATACGAAACAGGTGTTGCCGATGTGGTTGATCCCCTGGCCGGCTCCTACTTTATAGAGTCTCTGACAGACGGGCTGGAACAACGCGCCTGGGAATATATTCAGCAGATAGATGCTCTGGGAGGTAGCGTCCGCGCCATCGAGCACGGATATATGCAGGCTCAGATCGAGGAATCCGCTTACAGCTATCAGCGCGCCCTGGATCAGGAACAAGAAATTGTGGTAGGCGTCAACCGCTTCAAAACAGAGGAGCTCAAACGTCCTCCGACGCAATCCATCGATCCAGCGATTGGAGCACGCCAGATTGCCAGACTGGCTATTTTAAGGCAGCGGCGCGATAATGAAGTAGTTGGACAGAAATTGCAAGCCCTTGAGCAAGCAGCTTCCGGAACAACGAATCTAATGCCGCTGATTATCTCAGCCGTCGAAGCCTATGCGACACTTGGAGAGATTAGCGATACCCTGCGCCGGATATTCGGTGAGCAGGAAGAATTCCATAGTATAGATTAGCATGGTATGCTTTCTACAGCTAGTTATAGAGTATAATTGAGACAATGTATGAAGATTGAGCGTAGAAAAATTGGAGTCTTTGACTCAGGTGCGGGTGGCCTGACCATCCTGGCAGACTTACGTAAAGAACTCCCTTATGAACATTTCGTCTACTTTGGCGACACCGCCAATTGTCCTTATGGTGTACGAAGCGAAGAAGAAATCATCGCCTTCTCGCTGCAAGCCTGTCAATTTCTGATCGATCAAGGAATTAAACTGCTGGTGGTCGCATGCAACACGGCCTCACAAGCGGCGCTCAGTGCGCTACGCGCCACCTATAATCTTCCGATTGTTGGCGTCGTACCAGCCGTAAAACCAGCCGCACGACTCACCAGAAATGGGCGCATCGGCATCACTGCCACGAACCAGGCCGCCCAATCAGCATATCTACACCACCTGATCGAGGACTTCGCCTCAGATGTCCAGGCCTACGCCGTCGGATGCTCTGAGTTGGTAACACTGGTGGAACATGGCATGTTGGATGGTCCGGTGGTTGAGGAGACCTTACAACATGCGCTACAACCTTTGACCGAAAAAGGAGTTGACGTCATCGTCCTGGGCTGCACACACTTTCCTGCCTTGCGACCAGCAATTGAAAAAGTGGTGGGAAAAGACGTTCAAGTAATTGATAGTGGAGCCGCCATTGCTCGCCGAACTCATACTATCCTCAAGGCAGAAAGGCTACTTTATCCAGAGAGCGAGCAAGAAGATGGTACAATACGCATCTGGTGCAGTGGTGATTCTCAAGATTTCAGTCAGGTTGCAAGTGCGGTGTTAGGATATACCGTACAAGCCTCTCATACACCATCATGAGATACAATTTGTCCGCTCAACGATGCGAAGGAATTTAAAGGAGATTATTCACGATGCTTGATAATATGGCTCTACAAGACAGCGATACGCCACCAAACACAGCGAAAAATAGCTCGATGCCATTCGCACGCTTCATATCGACGGTTTTATCGCCTGCGGTAGTAGCCTTACCATTCATCATATTGATGGCCTTATCCAACCAAAATCAAAACATTTTTCTTTCCGTCCTCATTACCATTTTCTTTCTCTGCATCGGTCCCATGACCTATATCTTTATCGGAGTCGTCACGGGAAAATTCACCGATCTCGATGTGAGTATGCGCTCGCAACGCACCGGACCTTTTCTGTTTGGGATCGCCTCAACCTTGATCGGGTATATCGTCCTCAGTCTCACCAACGGACAAAAAAATCTTGAAACGTTACTGCTCCTGATATCTGTTAGCGGCATCATCATGATGTTTATCACCTTCTGGTGGAAGATCAGCATGCACGCCTCAGCGCTCTCAGCCGCCGTAACCGCCCTTACCTTCGTCTATGGACTTATCGTCCTACCTGCCTATTTACTCGTCATCCTGGTCAGTTGGTCGCGAGTCAAACTGCATCGTCACACCCTCAGTCAGGTCATCGCAGGATCAATCGTAGGCGTCGCCCTCTCATGGGTGCTACTAAAAATACGAGGTTTTTAAGCACCGTACTGAACAGATCACATTGATACTTCAAAAGGAAAATGTCATCCTTCTCATAAAAGAAGGATGACTTTGATGTCACAAATCACGCTTATACGACTCTCTAAAGATCATCCTCATGCATCTTCGATATTCTTTAAAAACGTATCTAAGGCTAAAGACTGAGATGCATATGCTTGCATACCTGCCTGGCTTATGCGCGGGGAGACAATGCCGTTACGAACTTGAAAGCGTCCAGTTGGCCCCCCATTCACAAAAGCATAGCCAGGTTGATAGACATGCAAGAATAAAACTACTTGCTCACCCACGGTATAGAGAGGATCGTCATCAACTTCGTAGCGGGTATTAGCCAGAATCCCACCAGTCTGGTGGATAATAATTGTCTGCGTGCTTGCTTTACCCTGTGGATCCCATGCAGCTTTATTTATACTCAAAATGTAATCCGTATAAACAAGACCCTTAGAGTCTTTTTCTGTACTTTTTACACCTGAGACATGCCCGTAAACAACCGCATCTGATGCGTACTTTGCACTCTTAATATCAGCATATCCAGAGGACCAACTGGCATCCATATGAACAGTCTTTGTAACCTCATTATTTAAGGCATTATTTGCGGAAGAACTTTGACAGCCAACCATGAACAGCATTAGCCCTCCTGAAAAGAGTATAGCGATGACAAATAGAAAAGAGCGAACGGAATGCTTTCTCATCATGATCTTATCCTTTGCATCTAAAAAACTAATACTGTGCATTCACTCCATTAATGTCATCACTCTTGGGTGTATTAATATAGCCACAACTGGCCGTATATCGTCCAGAAGATCCAGAAGTGTATGGGTTTAATAATACGCAAGCACTTACATGTGCCAGGCCATTCAAATGCCCTAATTCGTGTGCCGACACCGACTGAATGGTTCCAGCATTATAGGAATGTGTATAATAGGCATTTAAATACATTGTAGCACTTGTATACGTTGGTCCACTCGACCCAGGAGACAGTGAAGTGAGGCCATCCCATCCAACGGATGAATTCGAGGTATCGGTTGCACCAATGGTGCTTTGACCATATCCGACAGTCGTATAGTAAACATTTGCAGCACTCGCGTTCCAGCTATTAATTCCATTTTGCCAACCAGTCTGATCATAGGAATTCATAGGCCCTTCCAGAATAATTCCCAACCTTAAACAACATCCACCACTGGGTTGACCTGACCATCTCCCACCTAACAAGATATAAGCATAAGCTTGACTTATACATACAGAAAATAGTACTGCTACAAACATGACAGGTAAAACGAAACGTACAAGTGTTCTTTTCACAGAGATATCCTTTCTCTTTAAAAGCAATATCTTAAGGAGATATCAATGCAAATAAAGTAAATATTAGTGAGAAACGTCCCGATCTTCGGTTATTATTTCCATTCCGATATTTACCTTAAGCACACAACACTATTATGGTATATCATATCCCCCTATTAATATTTTTACACTTCAATAATATTAAATATAGCATAAAATATAAATATGCACAAGAGTAAATTATGTTTTTTTGGTTCCAGATCATATATTATTTATACTAGGTATTAGCTATCATGTAACAATATAGGACATATTTAAAGAGGCAAGCAATTTTCTACTATCTTAAATATATCTAGCACTCACTCATATAAGAGATTCATTCGACACCTAAAATCATATCAAAGCAATTATCTCAGTCCAGGGGATGGCATTATTGGGAGGATAGCGATCTGGTTGATAAAACACCTGGATGCCGTGTTGCAGTAACCAGGATAAAGCAGGAGCGAAATCAGGCTCCTGAGCGAGCTCGGCGCTAGCTCGGGGGAATACGGAGATGGGAAAGTGAGGCTGCTGAGTCCATGTACATAGAAGCGAGAGGAGATAGGTATCGGTGATGCCAGCCGCCCATTTGCGCAGGGTGTTAAAGGTGGCTGGGACCACGACTGCGGCGTCGAAAGAGGGAAGCGGATCGAGTGGTTGCATGATGGTGACCGGATGATGCGTTTGCTGCGTTAGAAGTGCTTCATCGATAAATGCACGCGCATTGGGAGTCGCAATGATCCAGACATCCCAGGAGTCCTGCTGAGCCAGCGCGACAAAGTCCTGGATCTGCCTGGCGGAGAGCGCGGCACAGACCAGCACAGCTAACGTCCTCAAAATATCACCTCATTAAAAAGAAGCAGATGGATCAACGCTTGTGGTTGATCCATCTGCTTGCACTGCAAATCGTCTGCGCACGATATGTAGTTTGTATTCTGACTACTCCGGAGTGGCAGAGCTAGCCCCAGCAGGGAGAGCCACACGCGTCGGTATGCCGTCGCGCAAGGCAGGAGTTGGCGTGGCAGGTCTGGCACGCAATTGAGCCCGAATGGCAGGTGCCTGGGCGTGACGCGTGGACGATACTGTCACACGTCGTACCAGCCAGATGAAGCCAAAGACACTGGCCCAGTTGACACAGGCTAAGGCGACCAAGAAGACCCAGGTAGGCAGACTCTCGGTAGCGAAGTACAGAAGGCCAGTAACCAGAATATTCGCCAGCGTGACAGGCATCAAAATCAACCAGGCGAATTGCATCAACTGATCGGCACGCAACCGTGGGAGCGTGGCACGAATCCAGATGAAGACTGCGCACAAGGCATAAATCTTGATAACGAAGTAGACGAGCGCCATGATGTTGCCCACGAAGCCCCAGAGCAGGGAGTTTTGGCCAACTAAGAAGCTCACTCCAGGACCAGAAAAGCCTCCCAGGAACAAGTAAGTAGCAATCGCAGACACAATTGTCATATTGCCATACTCACCCAGAAAGAACATAGCCCAGCGCATACCGCTATATTCAGTCATATAACCCGCAACCAGCTCGGACTCGGCTTCAGGCAAGTCAAAGGGAGCGCGGTTCGTCTCAGCCAGACCGCAGATGTAGTAGATGATGAGCATCAGTGGCTGGAAGAGAAAGAACCAGGACCAGGGAGTGAAGCCCTGGAAGAGGAAATCCAGAATGCCGATGCCGGTATGATGCCAGGCCGCGTTCTGGAAGAGCATGATTTCGTAAGGGACAATCGTGCCGACGCCGCTCTGTCCAGAGTAGCTCGGGAAGCCCGGTGAGCCCGCCAGGACGCTGGTCAGCATGATGACGCTGATAAAAGCCAGCACGAGTGGCAGCTCATACGAGATCATCTGCGAGGCTGAACGCAGGCCACCGATCAACGAATATTTGTTATTCGAGCCCCAGCCTGCCATGATCACGCCAATCACATCGATAGAGCTCATCGCGACATAAAATACCAGGCCAGTTGCGATCGAGACACCAGGCATCTGAATGTAGGGCGAAAAAGGCATGATGGCAAATGCTGCGATTACCGGTGCCAGGAAGACAGATGGCGCGAAGATCAACATCGCTTTATCTGAATTGGCCACATGAATATCTTCTTTGAGTAACAGCTTACCGACATCGGCAACCGACTGGAGCATGCCCCAGGGGCCTGTATGGAGAGGTCCATAGCGGTCCTGCATCCAGGCGATAATCTTCCGCTCAAATAGCACCAGAATCGTCGCGCTGGTCAGCACAAAACCAAAGATGGTAAGAAAGGCTACGACAAATTGTAGGAAAGACCAGGAAATAATTCCTGTCCACAATTGCTGCAACCATAAATACCATGGGGTATCAGTCATAACTATTGCTAACATTTGATAACTCCAAGGAAAAGCAGCAAACATAAAAATGAGTTATTCACTACTTCACAGACACGCTTATCGATCGACCTCACCAAGCACGATATCAGTGCTACCGAGAATAGCAATCGTGTCACTGATCTTATGTCCACGTAGCAGTTCAGGGACGATCTGCAAATTGACAAACGATGGACCGCGCAGTTTGGCGCGCCAGGGATATTCACTTCCGTCGCCGATCAGATACACACCCAGCTCGCCTTTGCTACTCTCAAGAGCGAAATAGGTCTCGCCACGAGGTACACGCAAGGCAATGGGAGTACGCGTGCCAATCGGACCACCGGGCATTTTATCGATGGCTACCCGACACAGACGAATACTCTCTGTAATCTCCTGCATGCGCACCGAATAGCGGGCAAAGCAGTCGCCTTCCTGACGTACACAGACGTTCACAGGAACCTCACGATACGCCATGTAAGGGCGATTGACGCGTAGATCCCAGTTGACGCCGCTGGCGCGTAGCATCGGACCCGTCAGACCATAAGCAAGAGCCTGTTGAGGATCAATATATCCCACGCCTTGTGTGCGCGACATAAAGATTTCATTACCACTCAACAGACCATCCATCTCAACCATATTTTTTTCTAAGGTATCCAGGAAAGCTTCACATTCTGCCAGCCATCCTTTGGGGAAATCGTGCAGCACGCCGCCAACACGCAGATAGTTGACGTTAAAACGACTCCCGGCCAGAGCCTCAAACAGCGAGAGAATACCTTCACGATCGCGGAACGCCCACAAAACAGGAGTCGTCGCACCCAGATCCAGTCCATAGGTACCGATACCTACCAGATGGCTCGCGATACGCTGCAATTCATTGGTAAGCAAACGAATATATTGTGCACGTCTGGGCGCTTCAATATTCATCAATTGCTCAACAGCACCCGCATAGGCAGTCTCATTGAGCATCGGGGAGAGATAATCCGCATTGTCCATATAGCGGATGCCGCCCATAACAGGACGATTCTCTAAAATCTTCTCAATACCACGGTGGAGATAGCCAATCACTGGGGTGCAATTTGTGACAGTTTCGCCTTCCAGGGTGATGATCAGACGCAACACACCGTGAGTACTGGGGTGCTGCGGCCCCATATTTAGCAACATTTCCTGCGTCTTCAGACCCTCTGACGTGCCCGTCAGTTCGTACTGAAGATCAGTATCTTGATTCGTAGCCATAAGCTTCCTCTAGTTTGTGTGTCTTCTTCGTTGCCACTTTAGTAAACGAACGCCGAAACTAACCGACCACAGTAAAGCAATCATTGCCATCATGCCAGCAAAAACGTAGCGGTTGGGACTACTTTGTACAAAGAAGGAATAAGCGATGATCCAACATCCCAGCGCCACCACAGCCCCAATCACTAACGGGCGAACCCCAGCAGATGTTTGTGGGGCTGGTCGCTGGCGATAGACTTGATCAGGCAGCACAGGCTGAGCAATACTAGTGATGATACGTTGTTTTTTTTTGCGCTTTTTGAGCTGCGGCATGATATCTATGCCTTCCGTCCGGGTCACCCATCAACCACGTAGAACTAATTACTTACTAGACGGTCCGGTACCCGGCACGGACTCACCAGCCTGCGACGTTCCTTGCAGATTCGCATCTTTCTGCACCGATTCCTGCGTATGCACAAAGGTAGGTGTACCAGGATGTAATCTCTCTTCCTGACCTTGTCCCAATTTCTTTTGCACCACGTGCTCAACATTTTGCTGCTGATATTGTCCGGAAACGGCCATGTTTGGATCAATCTGGGTAGTGGCACGAGGTTTCACAGTCATAGGAACCTGATGGAAAGTCTTCAGGAGAGGATAACCTTCGAAATCATCATCGAGCAACATGCGGCGCAGGTCTGGATGGCCAGCAAAACGAATGCCGTACATATCATAGGTCTCACGCTCCAGCCAATTGGCGGTCGGCCAGACTGAGACAACGCTATCGACTTCGGGTGAGACATTGTCGATACGAACTTTGACCTGAAGCAACTGTCCACGCACGGTTGAACGTGCATGATAGACAGTCTCTAAATGGTCTAGCATATCGGTCCCTGAAATACAGCTAAGCAGATCAAAACCCAGCTGATCACGCAAGAAGCGTGCGACTGAAAGCAGATGTTCGCGCTCAACCTCCAGGCCGAGATAGTCTCCCTTCTGGACTTGCGGAACAACTGGCTTCCCAGTGATTTGTGCCAGCGGAGCCAGATCACGAGCCAGAGCGGCGTTCTGATCCCGATAGCCAGTAGTAGCACTGGGAATATTTTTTGAACGAGGTACTAGATCCATCGTGTGACTCCCTTACGCCAGGCATACAACAATCCGAGAGCAAGGACCACAATAAAGAAGACGATTTCGCAAAAGCCGAAAATGCCCAATTGTTTGAAGATGATAGCCCAGGAGATAACAAAAACGATATCTACATCAAAGGCAACGAAGAGCAGAGCATAGATGTAAAATCCGAGTGGATATTGTATCCAGGCAGAGCCAATGGGAGCTTCTCCAGATTCGTACGTTTGCAGTTTTTCTTTTGTCGCTTTATGTGGAGCAAGCAGATTTCCAGCCGTCGTGGCGACGATCACAAAAACGAAGCCAGCTGCGAGCAGGATACCTGCATATAAATATCCAATATTAGACACGCTTTTCCTCCCAATAAATACCTCCGCCAATAGCAGCGGAGGTCAAGAAAATGCTGAATAGATTATAGCACAGAGATGGGAGGGCGACAATTTTACTGTAACGTCGGCATCTCGACCGAGTCTGGTTTGGCGATCAGCTGAATGGCCGGGAAACCAGACATATCAACCGATTCGGTCATATGCACCACAATGACGCTTACATTGTCTTCTCCACCGCCATCCAGAGCAGCCTGGATCAGTCCATCACCGATATCGGCCGGATGTCCATCAAATTCTTTGATGACCGCTTCGATTTTCGGATCACGTACCATATCCCATAAACCGTCAGAACAGAGGATAAGCTTATCACCTGGCTGTAATTGCACCATAAACGAATCAACTTCAACCATGGGTTTTTCTCCCAGGCTGCGATAGATCTGGTTGCGCTTCGGATGCGTGTAGATGTCATCAGGCTTGATGATGCCGGCCTCTACCAGGCTGGCAACCACCGAGTGATCCATCGTTACCTTCTTCAGTCCCGTCCCCGGACGGTAGAGATAGGTTCGACTATCGCCCACATTGGCTACGTAGCCAACACCATCCACAAACAGCGTGGCAGTGACAGTTGTTCCCATATCGCAATTTTGCTGCACGTTGTTTTGATGCACTGCCACGTTTGCCTCTTGCACCCCTTCAACCAGGAGGCGGGTATAGACATCGCCCTGACGCAATCCCTGGCCGACAATTTTCGGCAAGACATAATTAATTACCGTCTGGATCGCCAGGCGACTGGCATCCTCACCATTGGCATGGCCGCCCATACCGTCAGCCACCACAAACAAGCCAAACATAGGGGGTCGTGCTGAACCCTTGACGACTCCTTGCGCCACAAACAAGCTATCTTCATTTGGCTTATACTTGCGCTTAATGCCGGGATCGGAACGCGCACCAACGACAAAACCCAAACGCTGTCCACTTAAATGGCGCATGGCATATGGAATAGTCTTTTCGGGATCATGATATTCATCTTCCTCTGACTTATTATCCATAATATCGACCGTAGGCTGCTCCGCAATAGAGCGTCCTGGTACAATCGTCGGCTGCTCCGCGATGGCTCCCGCCGGTACAACCGTGGGCTGCTCCGCAATAGAACTGGAGCTGGTGATAGGAGGACGAGCCGGTGCCGCAGAACCAACTCCATTTGCCTGACTATAGACAGCAGGGAGGGGTGTATAGCCACGCTGCTGGGCACTTGTATCAACCGGAATCAGCTGCTGCTGGCAATTGGGACAGGAACGAGTATCTGCATTTACAGTCTTGTTGCAGCGAGGGCAAAAATGGGCCACCATTCCTAAAGAACCAGTCTTCACAACAGCAGGCAGGGGAGATGACGATCCGACCATCTGGCCCTGGCTCTGATTCTGAGAGGCTTCCAGCTCCGCCAGACGAATGCGCTGGGCATCGATTGTCGCATGCTGCTCGGCATCCGCCAACTCTGCTTCCAGAGCACGTTTGCGTCGCTTCAAGCGGGCACGCCAGTTGATAAAGATCACAAAAAGCACTAATGCAATCAGAAGAGCTAAAAACAGCGCCAGTTGCCAATAGGGAATTTGCACTCCGTTCACTGTGACGCTTCCAGGGGTCGCAGATAATGTTCGCTGCTGCTCACCAGTGCTCTGGGCCGCTCGACCACTCTCAAGCGTAGTGAGGCTGGCAAAATGTTGCGCGGCTTGAAAGCTGGCATTGGCTGTATACGCTTTCTGGAAGGAGGTATGAGCTGTAGCAGTCGCTTGATTATAATAAGCATCCATGCCATTTTTCCAATTTTGATAGACGGGACTCAGCGCAGAGGTGCTCGCTCTCTTGGGCAAGACTGCACCCAGGAATGGAACCAGCGCTGTAGCAGGTACTGTCGCAGACGCGTTTGTCCCTACATGCATCCCAACGAGCTCACCAGTACTATTCACCAGCGGCGTACCCACTTCAGTGGTGACATTCTGCTGCGTCATAATCGCTGGTGTACGATATAAAGTCAATTGATTCTCATACGTAGTCGATAACGCTGAGCTGATATTCGACGTTTGCAGGCCATTCAGCGTCGCATCACTCTGAGTCAGCGAAAGCGCTTTTCCTCCATCACTCGTGGAAGTCCCATTCGTCTGCCCAGGAGCGAGATCAAGAAATGGCTGCGGCTCATCAACCCCACTTGTAAAAGAGAATAAAGCAGGACTATCAGAGCAGGCACTATCCTTAGACACACAATGCACAGAAATATCAGCAGCATTAACAGTAAATTTGATAGCCTGCTGAGAATTATAGCCAGTACTGGTATAAATAATAATACTTGTGAGCTTTGCAGCCGGTTCAGACGGCAAACAGGTAGCTTTGTTTCCTGTATTCACTAACGATCCGTCGGTGAGTACCCAGTTTTCATAGCGGCTAACACTACCGGAGGTAAGTTGACTCAAGACAAAAACGCCCAAACCAGTACACATAATAGTAGAGTTCGCAGCAGATCCCGTATTCGTAGCATCTTCCGTACTTGTATACGAGACAAGCAGGCGAATAACAGAGACGCCAGCACGCGTCACATCCTGAGAAGGAAGCGGCGTTGGCGTCTGTCGGGCAACAGCAAAGGCAGGAGAAGAGAACCCAACTTGCAGGGCGATGATGAGCCAGATACATAAGAAAAAAAATGGCAGTTGAAAGCTCACTGATCTCCGGGAGTTGAGACGATGCGTACTCATTGACACTTTCCCTTCATGCCAGATAGACAGTGCATAAAAGATTGCCTCTTACCGTCCTAAACGATTTTTCAAACTAAAGAAGAGTTGTTGGACAGCTGGATTGCCTCCCAGCGGCCCGTTGATAACATAGCCACATTCGCGGAAGGCATCTTCTAATTTCCCTTCGCGCTCATACACCTGACTCAGCAAATAGCGAGCCTGGGTATCCGCAGCATTCAACATCAGGATCTGTACGAACGCGTGCTCGGCAACCGACCATTGGTTTACACGCATGGCAACCTGACCCAACGAAAAGTATAAGCGCAAACGCAAAATTTCCGGCTGCTGAGGAACCATCGATAACGCCTGCTGATACTCACGCAGAGCAGGCTCTACCTGATTCGTCTTCTCATAACACTGCGCCAGACGGTCATGGGATTCAAAATCCTGTGGATTAATTCGCAAAGCTTGCGTATATGGCTGGATAGCCTGAGCCGGCGATTGCCGTAAAAAGAGCCAGACATCTCCGATCAACTTATGCGTGCTAGCCATACCATTGTTGAGTGCAAGTGAGCGATTATACGCCTGGAGCGCCAGATCCACTTGCGGGGGCGTGCGACGTGCAAAAACCTGCCCAAAGATTTGATGGACCAGAGCATTGTTTGGCTCCAGGGTGTGCGCCAGTTGGATGGCTTCGTACGCAGCGTCAATCCTCTTTGACGTTAGATGAGCCAGCGAAGTTGTAATATATGAACCGGCAGGCCCACCAGTCAGCGATCCCGATACGGGCCTCACAGGCGTGGGATTAGCTCCAACAAGAGAATTTTGTCCGGAGCCGGAAGCGCCTTCTGGCTTGGAGCCAGCAGGAAAGGCTCTCTCTGTTGCCGCGATGGCTTCTGGTTTCACCGCGACCATTGATGGCACAACAGTCACTGGTGGCAAAGCCAATAATGCACGTTCCAATTCTGCGGCACTCGCCCAGCGCTGTCCCAGTTCAGGAGCCAGAGCTTTCATCAAGACGCGCTCAAAGGCCGGCGACACATCAGGTCGCAATGCGCGGATGGGTTGAAACGAGAAAAGTGTCGGCTTATTATTACTGGCATCATGCCGCGTGAGCAAGCGATAAATCGTTGCTCCCAGCGCATAGATATCACTACGAGGCTCGGGCTGACCATATAACTGCTCAGGAGGAGCATAGCCAACAGTCATAATGACGGTGGCCTGGAGTTGTGACTGAAAGGTGCGAGCGATACCAAAATCGATTAATTTAATTTCGTCACGTCCTGTGACCATCACATTGGATGGCTTCAAGTCACGAAAAATAATCGGTGGCGTCTGCGCATGGAGATAGCCAAGCACACTACTCACCTGACGCATCCAGCTGCGGGCACGCAACTCGGTAATGCCACGTGCTCCCTGCACGCCAGCCACATTGGCCTCACGCTCCAACATCTCAGCCAGTGTAAAGCCATCGATAAAATCCATCACCAGGTAATGGCGGCCATTCTCAGCAAAGAAGTCACGCACACGCGGAATACAAGGGTGATTCAGCTCCAGCAACATCGTTGCTTCACGCTCAAACCACTCAATCGCCTGTGCGCGCTCACTATCGTTATGAAACTTATCCAGTAGCTCTTTTACCGCACACGGACGCTTAAAACGACCATCGATGGCTTTATACACAGCACCCATACCGCCAGAGGCAATCGGTCTTTCCAGAGTATAACGCCCCCCAGAAAGAACAGTACCCGCTGCCAACCCCTTCCGAGGTCCACTCTCGCCCGTTGCAGGAAGGGCAGCATCAGAAGATGGCGGTGTAAAAGGTGTGTGTTCATTAGCCGGCACATCACTTGGTGGCCGCGGTGGAACTGGCGTCGAGCCATTTCCTGGTAGTTCGTTGTCGGTTTCAGCATTCGATGAATAATTATTTGACATACGTATTTTACACCGCGAAAACTAATTGAACTCCTTGTCATTCCTGTGACAGATGCCACTTCATGGGGTTCAAATATATATGCGCTCCATACCTTCAATTTCGGCTTTTCTAGGGGGCATTATAACACATCTTTCCTTAAGTGAGCAGTGGATGCTTCCAGAGTCCTACAGCGACGCCCTAAACTATCCCTATAAGTCATGGTAGCAATTGGCTTCAGAGCAGCCCGAAGCCAATCACTAACACAATCGCTTATCCTTTACTAAGGAATACGAGCTAAAGCACGATTTTTAACGCAACACTTTCTTTAACAATCGCAGCAGCACTCATCAACGAGATTCTGGACGATCAGTGACAGCGAGCGCATGGGAGGGAAAACCCTCAAAATCGGCCAGGCGACGGGTAGCTGCGCTCAAAGGACCATAGCCTTCAGCGGTAACATAGCCCACAGTGGTACGCTTCAAGAAGTCATAGACAGATGTGCTGGAGAAGGTGTGGGCAAAGCCGCCTGTGGGTAGAATAGCATTCGTGCCCAGAGCATAGTTAGCCAGAGGACCAGAGGTCCGCGAGCCTAATAATATCTCGCCCGCATTCTTCAGTTCAGGCAGGATAGCAAAGGGTTCCTGCGTGTGTACCAGCAGATGTTCCGGCGCGTATTCATTCACAAAGTCAATAGCTTCTTGCAGATTGCTGGCTAAAACCAGTCCACCAGTCCCTTTCTCCCCTTCAAAGCCGGTACGACAGAAACTCTGACGCGGCTCAGGCAGCGCGGCAATTTTAGCCGGCAAAAGCTCCTGGACAGCTTCAAGCAAAGCCCGGCTATCGGTAACCAGCAGGCTCGAAGAGTCGGGGCCATGCTCAGCCTCAACCATCAGATCGAGCGCGACCAATTCTGGATCTGCATAGCGATCGGCAAGCAGGGCCGACTCGCTTGGTCCAGCAGGTAGGCCGACATCAAGCGTGCCGTAGAGCAGGCGCTTGGCGGCAGATACATAGGGACTACCAGGCCCAGTGATCTTACGGACACGGGGAATGGTCTCAGTTCCATAGGCCAGTGCGGCAATGGCCTGAGCGCCACCAGCACGATAAATCTCATGCACACCACACATATCAGCAGCAACCAGGGAAGCAGCATCAATCTCGCCATCAGGTGCCGGTGGCGTACAGACTACGATGCGAGGCACACCGGCAATACTGGCAGGGGTGGCCAACATATACATGACAGAAGGAAAAGCTCCCTTCCCACGTGGGACATACAAGCCAATGCTGGTAATAGGGGTAATCTTTTCGCCGGCCATCACGCCAGGAGCAACCTGCGTAAACCACTGCTCCTGAGGCAGCTGACGCTCATGGAAGGTGCGCACATTACGGATCGCCAGTGTCATCGCTTCCAGAACATCTTTATCGAGAAGATCATAGGCTCGATCAATCTCCGCACGCGTCACACGCAGACGGTCAGCGGTCAGATGAACATGATCAAAACGCTCCATATATTCGAGAAGTGCAGCATCGCCTCGATCACGCACGGCATGCACAATCGGGCGTACATATTCAAGGAGATCATCAATCGCAACTTCAGCTCGGCGCATCAGGCGCGCACGCTGCGCTGTGTCCAGATCAGCCAGTTTGTACACATGAATCATAAAATATACTTCTTCCTTTCATCCACTTGACCAAAAAGGACCAAACAGACGCAAAATAATGGATATACCAGCTTGAATGGTCATCCTGTATCATCATACGCGACAAGCAGGATTATTGTCCAGGCCCCCGCTTACCCCTACACATCGCCTGAGAGCGATAGCAAACATGTACGTAATCCTGGCAAGTTGGGAGAAAAACTGTGCAATAGCTAGGTTTCTCTACGCAAACTATGTTATGATTGCCAAAACCCTTTGAGTAGTGAAGATGAGGATATCTATGGCACACCAAGACCCAAAACAGGAGATAGTCAATCGATTAACACGCTTACTTGTTTCAAACATCAGCAAAGTTCCGGCCGGAACACAGAATGACGGTAGTCAGGGGGCCAAATATAAGACCCTGCGCTTTCTCAAGGCACGCTCTATCGAGGGCCGCCAGGTTCATATCGTCGTCTTCGAAAACGGACAGGGCCAGGAGATGCATTTCACATGCTACGTTGAGCAAAATGCTCAGGGCCACTGGCAATTCCGTGGGGCATCCGGGGATGGGATTATGGGAAGTAATCCAGGGCCAGTAGTCGAGCGAGCCTGGGCTAATCTCAGCGGTGGAGGCATGCCCAATCACTTTTATGCAGGTGGTTTTGTGGCCGACCATGGCCAGGGAGTGACAAGGGTCAAATTAATTGCAAAATGCGGTACGACGCTTGAGGATACGGTTGAGGATGGCATGGTCCTCTTCTTAACGCATCAACCAGTTGATCTCCCTATCGAGGCAGAGTTATATGATCAGGATGGCACTTTGGTCTACACACATAAAGTCCTTGGCTGACAACAAGCATCTATCTCGACATGTTGAGCATGTCCATAAAGCCCCAGGACTTCAGATCGCGCTCCAGGTGATAGCGGATTAAGCTGTGCATGGCGGCTTCAATCTCCACCTGGATGCGGGTATCAAGATGGAAATGCGGAACGTTATTCCACTCCGTACGCTGGAGCAAGCGCAACACCTTGAGTCCGTTCATCGAGAGCGACTGCGACCAGAGGTGCGCGCATTCAGGACAGAGCGCTCCACCAAGTGTAGGGGTGAAACCATTTTCCTCCGGCTTCAGCTCATTCCCACAGTGAGCGCAGTTGCGCAGTACAGGCTCGTAGCCTATATAGGAAAGCAACGATATTTCAAAATAGCGTAGCAGCAAATTTGTACGATCGCGATCACGTAGTGATGGCTCAATGCCTTCGGCACGACGTTTCTGTAGATCCAGAGCATCGGCATCCAGAGCCCGCAGTGTACGCAAGAACAGGGTGTAGACATTCTGCTGCTGCACATTATCTTCCACAAAGCGATCGATCAGCTCAGCCAGATAAAAACCACACGTCATATGCCAGAGCTCATTGCGTACATGAGAAAAATTCTCTTTGGCTTGCGCTTGTGTGATGATATCAAAGGTACGACCAACCGCCAGCTGCAACTGACTTTCACACAGCAGTTCAAGATGGCCAGCTTTTTTACTCCCTGGTCGGCGAGAGCCCTTGGCCAGCGAGCGCATCTTTCCTTTATAAGGGGTAAAAATCGTCAACACGCGATCAGCTTCGCCCAGATCAGCGTGTTTGATAATGATAGCGTCTGTGGAATAACTACGTTGTTCGCGCATAGTGGATATCCAGGTGAGATACAAAAAAGAGAGACGTGGCAAAATGCCACGTCTCGTTTGGAGGCGACGAGCGGACTTGAACCGCTGGTGCAGCTTTTGCAGAGCCGTGCCTTACCACTTGGCTACGTCGCCTAAAAAAGGGGAGCGGGAGACGGGATTCGAACCCGCGACATCTTCCTTGGCAAGGAAGTGCTCTACCACTGAGCCACTCCCGCATCTGCATTTCTGTAAGTAAGAAGTGCATCACGTTTGTAGGGATAAGATATCATACAGCACCTAATTTGTCAACAGTTTTACTCAGGTAAAAATCCCCGCTGCTGCAAAAGAGCAAGGATAGCAGCCAGATTTTCGGCCGGGACATGTACCAGGCGTTGCTCGGCTTGAACCTCAGAACCAAGTAAGGCAGCAACCTCTTTATCTGCTTGCAGGTCGTGTAACACATCGGCGGAGAGACGCAGGAGCGGAGCCTGCTCAACATAGATACGTTTGCTTCTGACATATCCCCCACCCCAGAGTTTGAAGCGGATCAAAAAAGAGCCCGGAATACCATCAATGCAATAATGCTGTAAGAAAGCAATAATCTGATCCAGTGTAACCTCATCATCAAGGGCACGCTGTAAGGATGCAGCAGTGATGCGCAGCCATCCAGTTGAGGGGTCACGTTCGCAGAAGAGCAGGGCCTCGGCAATGAGATAAAAATCAAGGACGGCATAAAAAGGCGCCAGTAAACCATCCTCATGTAGCTTCCACTGCGGCTCATAAGCGGTAGCAGCTTGCGTCGGTGTCAGAGCATGCTCTGGCACGACAGAATGGGCCGGCAAGTAGTTCTCATGCCAGAGCAGTTGCTGGACCGCAAGCAGCTGCGCTGGTACCACTTCGACGAGCTGCGGAGTCAGGCGTCTTCTAAAGAGCGTCCGAAGCTCAGGATCAGCCAGGAAACGATCCAACAACGAGCTATCCTCAACTTCAAGGAGAGTGGCCGTCGGCCAGACTTCAATCCGACGTGCCTGACGTTCCCATTCCTCAAGAGAATAGCGCACATTCTGTGGGATATCAGTTTCAACGGCGCTCTCTAGCACGGCCAACATGGCATCGACATGGATATCCCGCTGAATCGCCTGCGTGACGCTGGCTTTTGTCAAACGATATTGAGCTACATGTTCCAGGCTGATGCGTTCGGCAAAGGTGTCCAGCTTTACCAATAGCCCTTCGACAATGGGCGCTAAAACAACAAGATCAAAGTTGGGCTGGATAATCAGGCGGCCGCTGAATGCAGGAGCATCTTTAAAAGCTGTGTCGCCCATAATGAAGGCGCTGGCAACCGAATATTGAAAGTCTGAGGAGAGCTTCTCTTGATTAAGTTGTACCAGACCCATCCAGTTCAGAGGCCCGGTGATCATCGCCCGGATAAAACCACCCTCGACCATGTGCCATCCCTCACGATGCGTCAACCAGCCACGCCGCAAGCGGAAATCCCATCCATAGGGATTGCTCCCTTGCGAATAGCGCTCGGCCCGAGGTCCATATTGACGGGGAAAGAGCAGGTAAGGAACGTACAATTTAGTGCGAGCTATGAAGGCCGACTGATCATGCCACTCCTGGACCGTTTCTACGATGAGGCGCTCCAACGCCTGACGCCGTGCGTGGATCACTTCTTCGTGCGCGGGTATCAAAGGATCAGGAGCCGGCCGGATGTTGATCTCGGAGAGATAAAGCATTTCGTTCCAGAAATGCGTATCCATATAGGCGCGAAAGCATTCTCTGGCACGTTGCGCCAGCGGAAGCGAAAAGAAATGTTCGGCAGGCTGTACACAAAGCATATTTTGACGAACCGAGAACAATCCCAATTGCAGCAACAATAAGCGCATAAAGAGTAAGCGTGGATAATCGCTCTCCAGACGTAATTGTTCAACCTCATCCTGAGCGTGCATCAGTTCAACCACCTGACGCAAACTGGTCCGCGAGAGCAGACCGTTATTGACCAGCGCGAGTCCACCACGCGTGGCCGCCACGAAGGACCAGTAGAGATAGAGTGTGCGCTGAAATGCTTGCAGATGCACATCTAATGTATCCGCAATCTCCTCAGGCTCATGGACAGGTGTAAGAGCCTCTGAAGGCCATTTGCGGCGGATGACCGATAAAGTAGTCTGGGGGACAATTAAGACACCATCATGCATCCCGCTGGCATATTCTCGTCCCACGAAATGCGTCTGCTTCCCCC
Organism: Dictyobacter sp. Z7_2; assembly: GCF_057551105.1. Taxonomy (NCBI): domain Bacteria; kingdom Bacillati; phylum Chloroflexota; class Ktedonobacteria; order Ktedonobacterales; family Dictyobacteraceae; genus Dictyobacter; species Dictyobacter sp. Z7_2. Next base: position 2,822,017 of record NZ_BAAJPE010000002.1, on the reverse strand, counting down.
AAAATACGTATCCCTGCACGAGCAGTTGCCGCAGGGCGTGTTCAAAAGGTCCATGTGGATGCGGCACCGGATAGTGAGGCGATTGGAGTGCAGTTCCAGCTTGATATCTGAGCGCGGCCTCACCAAAGGAGATAGTATCATCGGGAACGGCAATATCTTTTTTATCGAGCTCCAACAGGCCAGCACATTGCGCGTAAAGGGCCAGATCGCGACTATTTGTACGCCCTCCGCAGGCGACCAATTCACGCAGTAGCAAGACTTCAAGCTCGTTCAGTTCCTGAAGGACCTCGCCAATCGAGTCGGTATTCAAAATATACTGCGCGATTTCCAACAATACTGGAGTAGAAGCTGTCGCAGAAAGATCTACAGGCACCGCCCCAAGGCTAAAAATACGGGCGGATTGCGGAACGCGTCGCGCTTTCGCGATCACTTGCAGATGATAAAGAGGCACAGTCTGCAATAATTCGAGGTCATTCTGATCCATACAGCTCCTCGTCATGAATAAGCGGAGACTGTCCCCGCCGTTTGAGATCCTCAGTTATGCGCCCGACAGCCTCTTTATGCACCACCAGCAAGGTGGGATGGAGTTGTCGTATCACATATTCATCAAGCGTTGTGGTAGCAGAAAGCTCACGCATCACCGTCGTATCAGCCACCTCCAGCAACGTCACCCCTGTATAGAGACGCACGCGTCCGTAGCTAGCGATCCAGCGCTTCAACTGCGCCAGGAGTTGCTCACAGGGGCCATGCTCTTGCGTTTCCGCCTCAGCTAGCGAGCGCAGAATCTCAAGCAAGCGATCGGGACGCTGTCCACGTCGCAGCGCATCGCTCAACGCCTGCGGAGTAAAATGATAATGCAAACGTCCTTCCGCGACACCGGCTACCTCGGCAAACGTCTCCAGCAGCTCGATTGTTGGCCAGAACTGCGCCGCACAGGCCACAAGCACATGCTCATTATCTACGACTTGCAGCGGCGCCTCGGCTACCTTCTCAGGATAGCTAGAGGTGGGGGCATCGACTGATCCAGTATGCAACAGCCAGGCGGCCAGATCGGTTAGTTTGAACGCTAACAAGCGTCCTTGTGCAGAAAGCGCGACCTCGCACAGTCCCCACCAATGCAACGGACCAGTAATAAATTGCGCCAGATAGATTTGCTCCGCACGTTGCCAATCGCCGAGATGATGCGGCCTGAGCACTTTAGTCGCCTCCGCCTCCAACCACCAATGAGGGGTGGGCAAGAGACGCTGACGCCTCTGTAAAAATAAAGGATTCAGGCGAAAGACAAATCGGGCAAAGGCAGCGAAACTCATCCATTGTTGGGTAGGAGCCTGCGCCAGTAACGTGATCAATATCTGACGCGCCTCTTTATTTTCCTCGCCAATTTCGCCAGAACGTACCATCGGCACATTCTGAGAGCTCATCCGATAACGTATCTGGACCCCCTCTTCAAGCAGAGCAAACAGCTCAGCGGTAGAAGCATGTTGGAGCCAGAGCTGAAAGAGATCAGAGAGCACATCGGCATGTACAGACCCGAGAAGCAAATGGGCAACATTAGGTAGAGTACGTAAGGTAGTAATCTCGCGTTCCGGTTTTTGTACGATACCAGCCAGGACCAGAACAGAGACAGCAAAGCGAGCAAAGGGGCGCGTAAACGGCACTTTCTTTTGCACAGTATCAAGCAAGGCCTCCGAGGGCAGATTGATGGAGGTCAGGAGACGCGAGGTGCCCACAGTAGATGATGATCCAGCGATGCTCCCAGGAAAAGGTGTCTCGACCATGTGGATGGAGGCCCATGGATCAGACATCTCAAGCTCAACCCCATCCAGAGCGCGTGCCACCTGCAACAGATCAGAGAGGATACGATAACTCTGCACCGGCTGCACCTGTGACATCCCATATTTTTCATCTTCTTGAGACACGTCAAAAGGAGTTACTGGCACCGACACGCGTAGAGCACTGCGCACCTCTGCAGGCACAAACCAATCGACATGCGCAAGGTTGCTCGTATGCGTCACACGGAGCGGAACCTCAGCGGCTGGAGCATTAATATGGAAGAGGAGCGCCTTTCTTTGTAGCGCTAACAGCGCCTGTTGCAGTTGCGGAGGTTGTCCGAGCCCAAAGCGCTCAAACAAACCATGAACATCATCATCGCTAATAATCCCTCCGGCCAGAGAGAGAGCGGCCAGAAGCTGGCGCTGCGCTTTCTCAAGCGTTGTAGCGATACGACGCACGCTATCCGGCTGCTTGATCGACTCCAGGATCGTCTCCGCCAGTTGTGGCTTCGAAACGCCATTGGTCGATAGATTGTATTCGCGAGCGATACCTCGTAACTCGCTCAAGCTGAGTTGTCCTAAGATGGTGAGAAGATCAGGACTATAGCGAACAGTCGCCGTACTGACTGACAACGTGCGATGTTGTGCTGGTAGTACGCTCTCAGGCTTGCTCACTTCACGTACCGGTGCCGGTGCACGTCGAGCAGGCACAGCAGCAGGCAAGAAAGTATCATTGATAGTGTCTTGCTCATCGGGAACAAGCAGGGAGGTAAAAGTGGTCGGTTGAGCTAACCAATGATAGAGAAGTGCAGCCCCATGAGCACATAACAAAGAGCCCTGTCCATCATATGAGCAGGAACTCACCCAGGCTTCCGAATTAATAATCTCAACTTCAACCGAAAAAGAGTGAATAGCGGCAGTCGCATCATCGGATGGAGTCGCATCATGATCATCCAAAGCAGTCAAAGGATCAGCTTGAGCGACATCAACTTTACCGCGTAAGCGCATACCCTGCCTTTGCGTATCCCATATCGTAGCAGTGCGATTATACTCTTGTCCCAGGGAAGCCGAATTCAAGCCTGCCATACGGATAATATCGGCAGCTCGTAGACGCTGCAAAGCGCCAGGTACCACGTTTTCCATCAAGGCAATGTACTCAAAAAATCTAATCTGAACTCGTATGTCCGGCAATGATAGCACGGAGTATCTGTTCAGGTCAATATTTATCAAACTGTCACAGAGTAGGTCAAATAGAGGCACATGCAGAGATAGTCGTAAACAAAAATTCCCTTTTACGTCCTCCTCCTCTGTGATATCCTACGTAGCAGAGAAGCACAACGCCTCTCTATTATAGAAACGATACGTCATTCCCTATTTGCGAAGAATCACTCCACGCTGCGCAATAAAGAGTAAGCGTGGATGGTGCGAAAGGTAGATAGCTTTTTTATGCGATGGTTAGAATTAACGATCCAGACCCATCCAGAAGCGGTCGAGTCGGTCAGTGAATTATTAAGCAGCTACTCCCGAGACGGAGTGGTGATTGAAGAACCGTATGAGCTAAGCGAGGATGGACAAGACTATCATATTCTGGTAGGACAGCCTGTACAAATCCATGCCTATCTGCCATTGGATGGAACAGAACAAGAGAAACAAAAGCAGATCGAGCAAGGTCTCTGGCATTTCGCCAGTATAGGGGCGCATTTTGTGGGCGAATTGCAGACGCGTGAGGTCGATGAAGAGGATTGGGCCAATGCATGGAAAGATTATTATCATGTCACTCATATTGGAAAACGCCTCGTGATACGCCCCTCCTGGCGCGAGTATACGGCGAAGAACGATGAGGTGGTCCTGACACTTGATCCTGGTATGGCCTTCGGAACAGGTGTCCATCCGACAACGCGCCTGTGCCTGGAACGCGTGGAGAAACTGGTACAACCCGGCATGCGTGTCCTGGATGTCGGTACCGGCTCAGGTATTCTGGCACTGGCCGCGGCGAAGTTGGGAGCAGCCCATATCGTGGCGATCGATAATAGCAGCGTCGCCGTAGAGAGCTCGCAGGCCAACGCAGAGCTCAACGAGCTAGAAGATCAGATCACTGTGGTACTCGGCGTGCTCGATAACGCCGAAGCGCAGCGAACAGAGGGTCAATACGATCTGGTACTGGTAAACATCTTTGCCCACATCATTGGTGGGATCGCACCCCAGCTCGCGCAGGTCCTCGCCCCACAAGGCATCCTGGTAGCCAGCGGCATCATCGAGGCACGCCGACCCGATGCGGAAGTTCCACTTCTGGCGGCCGGCCTGGAGCTGATTGATGAACTAAAAATCGATGACTGGTTAGCCCTTACCTATCGAAAGCGAGTATAGACCAATGCATCGTTTTTTTCTGGATGATGCCAGACCTGATTTATTGGAGCCTGGTCAAACACTGGCACTCCCAAAAAGTCTGGTACATCAAGTCCACGACGTTCTGCATTTCAATCCTGGCAAACAACTGCTGCTCTTTGATCAGAGTGGCACGGAATATGTGTGCCGTGTCATCCAAAGTAGCCGCGTCAGCGTCGATGTAGAGATCCAGGAAAAGCGTGCAGGTCAAAAAGAGGCGGAAGTACAGATTATCCTGTGTCAGGGATTGCTGAAGTCAGCACGCTTTGAACTGATCTTGGAGAAGGGAACAGAGTTAGGGGTAAGCGTCTTTATCCCAACCCTCTGTCATCGCTCCATGGCTGGCCTGGAAGAGACAAGTCCAAAGAAAATGCAACGCTGGGAACGCATCATCCAGGAAGCAACTGAGCAATGTGGTGGAACACGTATCCCGACCCTCCAGACAATCCAGCCACTCAAGCAGATACTCAAGACCATACCAGACGGCGCACTGGCCATCATGCCCTGGGAAGAAGAACATGGGGTGAGCCTGTATGATACGCTGCAAGCAGTACGTCAGGAACGCTCAATGGCCGACAGGCAGGAGTCACTTACCGTGATTATCTTTATTGGTCCCGAGGGGGGTCTGACGCCCGAGGAAGTAACGCTGGCTCAAAGCCATGGCGTCAAAAGCGTCACATTGGGAAAACGCATCTTACGTGCCGAGACAGCTGCGCTGGTAAGCGTGGCCAACGTTATGTACACTCTGGAAAACGCGTAGTATCTTTTCGCCTGCGCCGCAAAAGCTCACCGACGCTACTACTCTGTCAAAATTCATCGCGCTGATGTGGCATTGGAGACATGCATCCCAATGGGGTGACACGCTCACCGACGTAGCGGCGCGGCTCCGCCGTGCTGTCTGTGACTCGTACGACAACGCTCCTCATGGGGTTCCATTGCGAGATCTTCCCACTGTGGATCGTCTCGTCTGCGTTGCTCTTAGATGCAGGTGGGACGTGTTCGTGCGCCCAGTGACAGCACGGCGGAGCCGCGCCGCTACGTCGGTGAGCTTACCCTTTTTGGGGATACTTTTTGCTCTCCAATGCGTGTAGAAACCACATTAGCGATTTTCGTTGTCCAGACCTTCACCAGTCAGCACAGCGTGAACATAATCAGCCACGTAATGCCGCTCATCAACGCCGTCGATGATCATACATTCTGCCACCGAGACAATCTGCGGGGCAACCTCATGCAGGACACTGACAATCGCACGTTCGTTGCGATCATCGGCATTTGCATCAGTAATAAAGGCAAACAGCTCATCCGTAAACTTGTCTTCTTCTGCTAGAAGATGAAAAATGTTAGGCATGATTGATTAAAACCTTCCACTGCCTGTTCTCTTTACAAACTGTGTACACTGATTACATTACGCAAGAAAAATCCGCACGTCAAGGGCGAGTAATCGTCCGACTTCCAGGTGAGAAGCCTCAGGGCTACGCTCCAGGCCGTTTTATAATTCGAGCACATAATAATTGTAGGTTGTCCGAAATTCAAAGCCACAGGAGCGATATAAATGGATGGCACGATTATTTTCAACATCGACATCTAGCATAATCGCTTTTTGACTACGCGCTCGAATAATATGAATAGCGTCTTCCAAAATCTGACGCCCATAACCGCGACCCTGATAATCAGGACGTACACCAAAGGCGTAGATACCAACAAATGTGTCAGTGCTGTCCAGGCGGAAACTCCCTACAGGCTCATGACAGCCAACCGATGAGTCTCCAAAGACGGCCAGAAAGTAGGTCTGGTCAGGATGCTGCATGCACTGCACGATGCGCTCTCTGGTTGAGTCCTCGGGATCGTTAAAACTCTGGGACTGCACTTTGACAAGATCATCGATATCCTGCTCATCTGCTTTATGTACGATCAAGCGCTCATCAAAGGACTCACGGCGTGGCATGCGTGTCAAAAACATCTCATGCTCGGCTTCGCTTAACACAGCGCCAACCGAGTGCAAAAAAGCGTATCCCGAGCGCGATGACTGCTCGTTGACTAAGACAAACTGCTGCGCGTTCCGCGCACGACCTTCCTCGATAGCAGCATCTAACAGCATGCGGAAGATACCTCGCCTCCGATAATCTGGATGCACCATGCCAACCAGTTCGTTCTGGACAGAGCCGCGATCATCGACCGCCAGATAGCCAACCAGCAAATCATTTTCATAGTACAAAAAATCGTTGGTGACAGAGCCAGAACGATATTGCAACATCATCGAATCGATACGCATATGCAATTGCTCGTAGCGCTCACATACATTAGCCAACTGCTGAATCATCGTCACCTCGGGAGCCGTCAAAGTACGTTTCTTGACCAGCCCCTGCAATTGCTCTAGCGACATCATTAGCTCCATTTCAAGCAGATAGTCACACTTCTACAGACATAGCGACCGCGCCACCACCACCCAGGCAAAGAGTAGCCAATCCACGTCCACCGCCACGACGGCGCAGTTCATAAATCAAAGTTGTCAGCACGCGTGAGCCGCTTGAACCAATCGGATGCCCCAGGGCAATAGCTCCACCGTTGACATTGACACGCTTCCAATCCCACTCCAACTCTTTGCCGTTAGCCAGAGTTTGAGCCGCAAAGGCCTCATTTACCTCAATCAGATCGAAATCTTGCAGATGTAAGCCAGTCTGCTCAAGTAAGCGCCTCACGGCACGGGTGGGAGCCCCAAAGATATAGCGTGGCGTAATCGCAGCCGACGCATAACCAGTAATCCGTGCCAGCACTTCCAGCTGACGCTCACGCGCAAAAGTTTGCTCCACCACCACCATCGCAGACGCCCCATCGCTTAAGCCGGGAGCATTACCGGCCGTCACCGTCCCACCTGCCAGAAAAGCAGGCTTCAACTTTGTAAGCGCAGCAAGCGAAGCATCGCCGCGAATAGGCTCATCGACCTCAACCAGGAACGAGCCCTGCTTCTGCTTCACCTCAACTGGCACAATCTCATCCTTAAAGCGACCAGCCGACGTCGCAGCCGCAGCATATTGATGACTTTGCAACGAGAAGTTATCCTGCTCCTCACGCGTCACGCCAAATTTCTCCGCGATAATCTCGGCCTCGTTGCCCATATGGATATCTTCAAAGGCGCACCAGAGGCCGTCATGGACAACGCTATCAACAATCTTCTTATCACCCATACGAAAGCCCGTGCGAGCCTCGGCTAATAAATAAGGCGCATTACTCATACTCTCCATGCCGCCGGCCACAAAAGCTTGAGCGTCTCCGGCGCGAATGGCCTGCGCAGCAAGCATCACAGCCTTAAGTCCTGATCCACAGACCTTATTCACAGTGAAAGCGGGGATATCATCGGGGAGGCCCGCATGCAGCGCGGCCTGACGGGCAGGGGCTTGCCCAACTCCAGCGGAAACGACATTCCCCATAATGACTTCATCAATAGCATCGGCCTCAATGGCGGAGCGACGCACTGCCTCTTTTATCGCAATAGCGCCCAGTTGGGGAGCCGAAAAACTGGCCAGCGCACCGAGAAATTTTCCAGTTGGCGTTCTCGCCGCCCCAACCAGCACAGGAATACGTTCAGACATCGCTTCTTCTCCTTTATAGACCAATCATCAACTCTGATGATATAGACCAACTATCGGCTGTGACGAACCATGAGACAAGCAGGAAATCACGTGATGCAGAGAGTAAAGTTGCAGGCGAACATATATAGCTGCAAACGTTACTCAGTTGCATACGCTGAAAGACAGAGGTGACAAGAGAATACATCTACTTAATTTGTATTGTATCACGTCTATGGTCTATAAAAATGGAGTTCCATCAAGCAGCCGATGAGACATGTCTTAAGAGGCGAGCGAGACATGTCCCATGCTGAAACCGGCCGGCACATTCATATCCCACATTGAGTCTGCGACCTGAGTTGGACGTAACCATTGAACTGTGGTGTAGAGAGGTGTTGCGGTAGTTGTATCTTGCGGTAGAATGTTGACAGGTAAGTAATTCTTATTCAGAAGGAGCACATGGCCATCTGAATAGCGAATACGATAGACTGTCTGCCCCTGGAACGTTTCAGTGCCCTGATAGACAGCACTTCCTGTCTGTAAATCCCGACGTAAAGTATCCAGGTCAAAGTATGTAGCATCCGTAGAGGGACTTTTGACATCCCACTGTGCCACATGATTCATCATATCCAATCCCAGAGACTGCTTCTCATCGGCCACGACAACCACATCCTTTTTACCCTGGACCATCGTCTCGACATTCACTACATCCTTGCTCATATTATGGTAGGACATGACTTCCACCTGCTGCCCCTGGGCATTTGTATTGACCTGCTTATGAAAAAGCACATAGTTATTCCAGGATAGATTGGCAGGGAGGGCAAAGGCCTCTGTCGTCGGTCTCATAAAGGAAGTATACATAAGAGCAAATCCGACCAGGATCACTGCCGCTGCCGCCAACGATCCCACAACCCACAAGGATTGCGTACGCTTGCGTGGCGCGGACTTGAAAGGTGTTGCGCCAAGCGCCCCCAGACTCCGATGAGAGGTGTTGCGAGCGACGATAGCAGCCAATACGGCACGATCTACCTGCACAGATGGACCACTAGCAGGCAGACTCTGTATTAACTGCTCGGAGTGCGCGTACACCCTTTGTTCATTCATACACGATACACATGAATTTACATGTTGCTGGACAATACGCTTCTGCGTCGGCGGCAGATCTGACCAGACAGCCAGATATAAACGCATAGTGGCACAGACATCAGGACCGACAGCTCCAGGCGACGGAAGAGGCGGTAGACGCTCATAAAGCGCACTATTCAGTGTACTTAAGTTATTGCGATCATTGGTGCTGCTCATATTCTCCATTTACTCCTATTTGCCAACACCATCTTTACAGACATGCTGATACTGCTTTGCGAACAACTTCTTGGCTCGAGAAATACGGGTAGCAGCGGCGTTGGGCGAAATATCCAAAATATGCGCAATCTCTTGATATGGTATCCCCTGAGCAGCACTTAAGACCAACACAACAGCATATTCCTCGGGCATATTTGCCAATGCCAGACGAATCAATTCACGCTCAGCAATTTCCGGAATACCACCATTATCAGACAGCAAAGACATATAGTCTTCCTGCACGGCAGAATCGCCCGCATAATCGTCCTGATGCGAACGCATGCGCAAAGGCCACCATGAAATACGTTTGCGCTTACGTAGCATATCTACACATAAATTCGTCGCAATACGATACATCCACGATGAAAGGTTATCGCGCTCATATAAACTGCTCCAGGACAGAAACACGCGCACGAACACTTCTTGTGTCACATCATCCGCATCTTCCTGGCTTCCAAGCAAGCGATAAACATATGAATGTATTGGGCGACGAAACTGCTCATATAAACGTATCAACGCAGCATCATCTGTCACAGGATCAGCTTTCTGCTGACCAGTCGATTTATCCAGTGTCATGCTGGGATATACTCTCTCTCGTTTTTGAGCCTCTATTGATGGAACATTATCCATATCTTGTAGCAGTAGTATACCAGCAAACGCCACGGAATTAAACATGTAAGATGCCACCCCCTTACCTGAAATAAAGATCACTTTCATCAATACACACGCAGAAGAGCAGCACAATTTTCAAAATATGCTAATCACATCTATATTCTTCATAGATAGCCAAAAAAGGACAAAGCAGAGAGAGATAGACTCTCCTTTACCAATGAGCTACAAAAAAAGTCGCGGGGGGTAAAATCCCTGTACCAGAGCGTTCCCAGCCCGGATGATAGATAGTCTCCACATAAAAAAAGGATTGACACAACAAGGCAGTTAGGAATACTATGTGCAGGATAGCTGATTAGCGCTAAGCAGTATGTAGTGTATTTGGCCTATTTCCCATCACAGTATGCAAAAGGATCGAACCATCATGTCACAGATACAGGATAACAGCCATGGACTGTCTGATGATTATACGGAGGAAGATATTGAGCAACAGCTCTTACATGGCCTTTCTCTGAGTGAACCTGCGTCGTATACGTCAGAGACCCATGATGATTTATCCCGGCTAGCACAAGATGAAGAGAAACAGGCAACTCACTTGAGTAGTGATGTTCAAGGCTCGTTAGGACTCTTCGCAGAGGCAGCTCAGGATATGGCAACCGCTACGGTTGAATTAAGTCTTGGGCGACATTTTGCCTGCGTTGACTTTTGTAATCAGGCCGCGGAAAAGGCAGCACAAGCTGTCAGCCTGTTACGCTTTGGTCGTCGCACAAGCTACGACCATGATTTACGTGCACTCGGATCTCACGTTGGTGCCCCTGGCGAGATTTTAGACGATCTGGAACGTTTAACTCCATTTCATCCTGAAACTTTCTACATCGACACGCCTCCAGAGGAAGCAGACGAAGTCATCAATGCAGAGCAAGCTAGCAGCTATATACAAAGTGCACGCAACGTCTTACGTTGGGCCAGAAATCTCGTGCTCAACGGATAATGCTGATATTGTGCAATCCTTATTTCTACGGTATAGCAGGTAATTTGCACCTCCTTACCCGTTCGTCAACTCACCACAACACAGTTGGAGGAAGTTTTCATGGCACAACAGATTACTCATTCAGAGTTGGATGAGGCAGTTAAGCATTCTCCTCGCAAATGGGTCTACCTTTTCAGCGAAGGCAATGCCAGCATGCGCGAGTTGCTCGGAGGCAAAGGCGCCGGCGTCTCTGAAATGACAAATGCCGGTCTCCCGGTCCCTCCAGGATTCACGATCACGACCGAAGCCTGTAACGGCTACTATGACAATAATCAGCAATTCCCCGATGGCACCTGGGAACAGGCCAAAGCGGCTTTGCGCATCGTCGAAAAGCAGACCGGCAAAGGATTCGGCTCCAAAGAAAATCCCCTGCTCGTCTCGGTACGTTCGGGTGCGAAATTCTCGATGCCTGGTATGATGGATACCGTCCTCAACCTGGGTATCAACGACGAGACCGTACAGGGACTGGTCGCTCTGACCGGCGATGAGCGCTTCGCGTATGATGCCTATCGTCGCTTTATCCAGATGTTCAGCAAGATCGTGCTTGACACCAATCCTCAGGACTTTGAAGCCGTTCTGGAGCGCTACAAAGAAGAGGCCGGCGTGAAGACGGATGCAGAGATTCCTGCCGATGCGCTGAAAAAGCTGGTCGGAGAATTCAAAGAGATTGCCGAACGCGCTTCGGGTGAGCCTTTCCCAACCGATGTGTATCTGCAACTCCACAAAGCGATCGAGGCCGTCTTCTCTTCCTGGAATAACAAACGCGCTATCGATTATCGCAACTTCAACAAGATCCCCCATACCCTGGGGACAGGCGTCAATGTCCAGAGCATGGTCTTCGGCAACATGGGTGGCGAGAGTGGTACAGGCGTGGCCTTCACCCGTAATCCTAGTACCGGAGAGAAAAAGCTCTACGGCGAATACCTCCTCAACGCTCAGGGTGAAGATGTCGTCGCAGGTATCCGCACACCATCCCCGATCAGCAAGCTGGAGCAGGATCTGCCAGCAGTCTTCCAGCAGTTCCAGGAGATCGCTGAGCGCCTCGAAAAACATTATCGCGATATGCAAGACCTCGAGTTCACCGTTGAGCAGGGCAAATTATATATGCTCCAGACGCGTTCAGCCAAACGTAACGCGGGCGCAGCCGTCAAGGTTGCTGTCAATATGGTGGAAGAGGGCTTGATCGACACAGAAGAGGCCGTCAAACGCGTTGAGCCATCGCAGGTCTACCAATTGCTGCTGCCTCGCTTCGATGATGCCGAGAAGAAACGCGCCGAGCAGGAAGGCCGTCTGCTGGCCAAAGGATTAAATGCTTCCCCAGGTGCCGCTTTCGGTAAAGCGATATTCTCCGCTGATCGCGCCGAAGAACTGGGTAAAGCGGGCACACCTGTTGTGCTGGTTCGTCCTGAGACCAGTCCAGATGATGTCCATGGCATGCTCGTAGCCAAGGGTATTCTGACCGCTCGCGGTGGTGCTACCAGTCACGCAGCAGTCGTGGCTCGTGGCCTGGGTCTCCCCTGCGTCGCTGGCTGCGAAGGCATTCGTGTCAGCGAAGAGCAGCATCTCTTCCGTGTAGTCGGCTCTGACCTCGTCATCAAAGAGGGCGACGACATCTCTATCGACGGCGCAACCGGCGAGGTCTATGCCGGAATCATCAAAACGATGGATGCCGATTTCGAAAAAGAGACCGATCTGAAGAAATTGCTCGGTTGGGCCGATAGTTATCGCAAACTGGGCGTCTGGGCAAACGCAGACTATCCACGCGATGCCCAACGCGCCATCACCTTCGGAGCTCAGGGTATTGGCCTCTGCCGCACAGAGCATATGTTCATGGAGCAGGAGCGCCTGCCAATCGTGCAGAAAATGATCCTGTCAAAAACCAAAGCCGAGCGCGAAGCAGCTCTCGATCAGTTGCTGCCATTCCAGCAGAGCGACTTCAAAGGTATCTTCGAGGCCATGGTTGATCCAGAGACCAACGAAGGATATCCAGTTGTTATCCGCTTGATTGATCCACCTCTGCACGAGTTTCTGCCTTCCTATGAGGAGCTCCTGGTTGACGTCACCCGCCTGGAGACTCAGGGTGGTCACGAAAAAGAGCTGGCTGAGAAGCGCGAAATGCTTGAGGCCGTTGGCGCCATGCGTGAGATGAATCCCATGCTGGGTCTACGCGGTTGTCGTCTGGGCTTGCTCTTCCCTGAGATCAATGTCATGCAGACACGCGCCATCCTTGGAGCCGCAGCAGAGCTGGAAAAAGCTGGCAAGAAGCTGCATCCAAAGATCATGATCCCTCTCGTCGGACATGTCAACGAGCTCAAAGAAGTCCGTCGCCAGTTGGAAGCGGTCGCCAGCGAGATCTCGCAAGAGGCTGGCAAGACGATCGATTACAAGTTCGGCACCATGATCGAGTTGCCTCGCGCCGCTCTGACAGCCGATCAGATCGCTCCCGTCGCCGACTTCTTCAGCTTCGGTACCAATGACCTGACTCAGACAACTTTTGGCTTCAGCCGCGACGACGCTGAGGGCAAATTCTTGCTCAAATACGTCGAAGGACTCGAAGTCCCCGGCCTGAAGGATAAGGTCAAAATCTTGCCTCTCAATCCGTTCCAGACCCTGGATCGCGATGGCGTCGGTCAGTTAGTCGCCATGGCAGCCGAGAAGGGCCGCAAAGCCAATCCTGGCATCGAGCTGGGTATCTGCGGCGAGCACGGTGGAGATCCCGATAGCATCGAGTTCTGCAACGAAGTCGGTCTCGACTACGTAAGCTGCTCACCGTTCCGCGTTCCCGTTGCACGTCTGGCTGCGGCTCAGGCCTCACTCGCACGTTCAGAGAAAGATCGCTAGGAAATGTTGCCAGACCTATGTAAAGTAGGTCTGGCAACCCAAAGTAGCGTCGCACGCTCGCGTGCGATGTCCCACTCGACGTACGATCAGGCACGCCAGCGTTGCTCGCCGAGATCTCGCTGTCTCGTACGAGTAACAGGGACATCGCACGCGAGCGTGCGACGCTACTTTGCGTGTTATACGGCTTTATCGATGGTGACTGAGCCATTATTAATGGTGGCTGTGATATGCGCCTGTGGACCACTCCCGACGATGTTGTTTCCGAATGCGTTATTGACATTCCCCGATCCGGTACTGGCTGAGAGTTGAAAGGCTGCGTTCGCAGGCAAGGTCAGATTGATATCGCCGCTGTTGGTCGAGGCGAGATACGTTCCTGCCGTATCCAGTGAGCCATTGAAGCGCACCGATCCATTATCGGTCTTGAGTGCTGATTGTCCACTTAATTTGGCATCGCGTACCACGACATCGCCGCTATGGGTGACCGCTTTCACTTGTCCGGTCACGCCGGTGATACGTAGCGAGCCACTCTGACCATTGAGTATCGTCTGACCATTGACGTTGTGCAACGTGATATCACCACTATCGGTCGCGGCATTCACTGGTCCATGGATATCCTCAACATCCACGCTACCGCTTCCCGTATTTATAGTCGCTTCACTCGTCCCAGCGACGGCCACTGATCCACTATTCACCTCAACATCGACGTGTGCGCTGGCAGGAACGGTCACATCGTAATCGACATCCTTGAAGACAGGATCGTTGGATATGCTGAGATGATTGTGTCCCTGAGCATCTGTGCTCTGATTATATAAAATGTGCGTGTTGGAGGTGTCAAGAGCCTGATTGCTCTGATGCTGAAACACTTTCACTATGATGGTACCAGTATTGCCAGTCTGAACGTTCACATCGCTGGCGTGACCCTTGATGGCGATAAATGGCTGATCACCGACCTGGAAGCTTTTATCCTGGCTTACAGGAGTGCCATCGGTCGAGACAAAGGGATCGTTCGAGGCCGTGTTATGGTTATAGATTAAAACGCCAATCACCAATAAGATCAATAATACGATGGCTAAGATGAGAACTGCTTTTCTACGCTGTGTCAACTGCATATATGCTGTCGTGATAACCGGACATATTGTAAAACAATATCCTATAAGTCCTATTAAATGGGATAGCTGACCGGTCTCACTACTCCTCTCTACTCTATTTCTACAATCCAGCTACCGCGTAGCGATTGAAAATCCTACATGATAACAAATGCCATAATGACACTTCTACCACGTTTTACACAGACATACCGACGCAAGGGTGAGGAGATAAGATCACGACAAGCTGGCTCGCACAACGCTGGCTCGCGTCGCAGTGTTACAGTGTCACAGTGTCAGAAAGTAGCGCATCTATATTGCCTCTTGATGATAAAATATGGTTATTATTGCCTGAGGGATGGAAGAGGAACATATGAACCACGAATACGATCTGATTGCTCCTTTTTACGATATTGAGCATGCTCATTTCGCCGAAGATCTCGATATGTATCATAATTTCGCAGAGCTATGCGGTGGAAAAATACTCGAACTGGCCTGCGGTAGCGGTCGCGTCATGCTCTATCTCGCGGAGCAGGGATACGAGGTCACCGGAATCGATAATTCTGCCAAAATGCTTGAACTGGCTCGCGAGACCTTCGCAGAGGCCGATGTGACCGATCTTTGTACACTACTGGAACAGGATCTCTGCACGTTTCACATTGATCAGAAATTCCGCATGGTGATCATCGCTCTCGGATCTTTTGCGCATATTACGGATCGTCTCGATCAGCAACAGGCGCTGGCAACCGTTCGCGCCCATATGAGCCATGGAGGCACCTTTATCATCGATATCAGTAACTCCGATGCACGCTATATGGAAGATTTGAGTGGACAGGTTCTGCATCAGGGGAGCTGGCAGGATGATGATGGTATCTACTTCACACATTTCGTGAGTCCCGCCTCATCGACCACACAGCATATGCTAGAGCTGACCCATTTTTACGAGCGTCACGAGCAGGGAGGCAGCGTCCAACGGACGATCGCTGTCACGCAGCTCTACCTGTTTGAGCGGAGCGAAATGGAGTTGCTCCTGGAGCAAGCTGGTTTTGTGGTTAAAGCGGTCTATGGAGATCACGATCTGGGTCCATATCACACCGAGAGCCCTCGCATGATTTTTATTGCCGAAGCGAAATAGCGGCAGAGAGAGAAGGATGGTAAGATGCCACGTGTTCCTTTACATGAGTGGAAATTAGATGTACCAACGGCTATCGCTCTACAAAAAGAATTAGCCAAACGCGTCATCCTGGAAGATCGCGTCGGAGAGGTCCATTACGTCGCCGGAGTCGATATGGCGATCAATGAAGAACACGAAGCGGTACGTGCCGCCGTTGTGCTACTGAGCTATCCAGATATGGAAATCGTTGAGCGCCATATCTATGAAGAACCACTACGCATGCCTTACATCCCTGGACTCCTTTCCTTCCGCGAAGCGCCAGCGGTCCTGGGAGCCGTCGATCAGCTCCGTCAGAAACCAGACCTGATCATGGCAGATGGCCAGGGCATTGCTCATCCCAGGCGCCTGGGAATCGCCTCACATCTGGGACTCTGGCTGGATATTCCCACGATCGGCTGTGCCAAATCTCTGCTCACCGGCACCTATAAGCAAGATGAGCTGGGTGAAGAGGCTGGATCATGGGTCCCTCTGATCAGCAAAAATACCACTATTGGAGCAGTCGTACGCACGCGCACCAAAGTTAATCCAATGTTTATCTCAGCGGGACATCTGATCAGCCTGGAGACAAGCATTCACTACGTACTCGCCTGTAGCAAGGGTTATAAGTTACCAGAGCCAACCCGCCAGGCAGACAAGCTCTCAAAAGATAATAGCTGGGAAGAGCCTGCCGATGAGCAAGGAGAACAATTAAAACTGTGGTGAGTACCGATCTTCCAGGTTAGCTAAATATATCTCAGTTTTCAAGTGGCGGCACATACAGTGGCAGGGTAAAGTAAAAGGTCGTCCCTTTATCGATCACCGTGTCAAAACCAATCGTGCCGCCATGCTGCTCCACAATCAGTTTGGCAATCGGGAGACCAAGACCATAACCGCCCATCTTGGATTGCTGGCTGTGATTCGATTGGTAGAAGCGCTCAAAAACGTGCTGACGATCTTCTAAGGGGATACCATAGCCACTATCTGCCACCGAGATCATCTCGAAGTGATCATCATAGCGTTGCGCGCTGATCGTCACCATGCCGCCCGGAGGAGTGAATTTGATGGCGTTGGCCACAAGATTGTTCATGACTTGCTTGATGCGGTGAGGATCAATGAAGAGCGCAGGTACATCAACGGCGATATTCTGAGTGAGCGCAACCTCCGCTTTGATGGCTTGAGGCTGCAAGGTACGGATCACTTGTCGAATCAAACCGATGATATGCACCTCCTCCTGCTTCACCTCAAACTGTCCCAGGTCAGAGCGCGTCATAAACAGAATGTCTTCCACAATGGAGATCAGTTGCTGCACGCCTTCCTGGGTATATCCCAGATACATGCGCTGTTCTTCAGACAGGTCCCCCATATGCCCTTGCAATAAGAGATCAATAAAGCCATGCACAGAGTTGAGTGGCGTCCTCAACTCGTGTGAAACCATGGAGACAAAATTAGAACGCACGCGACTGGCAACTTTGAGGGCAGACATATCACGAGCAGTAAAGATAACAGTGCAGGTGCCTGCAATGTTGACGGGATTGACACTCGCTGACACCTCGCTTATATGGGTAGGATCGGTACCCATAATCAGCTCTTCGTTCGGCAAGGGATTGTTTTGCTCAACGGCTCGTACCAGGGGACAGCTCGATGTTCCGCATAACACCATCTGGTTCAGATTCTTGCACCGCAAGACATCCATGCAATGCTTCCCCATGGCTTCCGCGGTGGGGGCGTTCAGTAGAGCATTAGCGGCTGGATTGAGATAGACAATATGAAAATTTTGATTGAGAGCGATGATAGCATCTGTAGCGTTAATAAGTGTGGCGTCAACAAATTGTTTATGCCATTCGATCGCAGAAAGCTCAGCCGCAGTAGTGGAATCTTCTCCTGAGGAAGATACTGACACTCCCGGCAATAAGATAGGACTTTGTTCTTCAGTCTGTATTTGTTTTTGAACACGCTTCCGCACCTGACCCCAACCTTTCCACCTGACCTATTTGACGACGAACTTGTATCCTATGCCTCGTACAGAGACGATATAACGAGGCCGATCGGGATCGACCTCTAACTTCATACGTAAGCGACGTACATAGACATCTACAATGTTACTATTATTTTCATTGTCATTCCACACTTCAGCTAACAATTGATCCCTATTTACTACTTGATTAGAACTATTCATTAATGCTCGTAATACTTGCATTTCGGTCGGCGTGAGCGTAATCGAGGCACGATTTCCAACGATGACCTTCAGCTCGCCTGGAAAAAGCTCAATCTGGCCGCTGCGGATACTTTGATTGCCAACCTTCCCATTCTTTTTGATCCGCCTCAGCACCGCCTGCACACGCGCAACCAATTCTTGATGATTATATGGCTTACAAATGTAATCATCAGCACCGATATTGAATCCCTGTAATTTCGCCTCAATTGTATCTTGAGCCGTCATAAAGATAAGTGGGATCTCATAACCCTCTAAGCGTAATTTCTGCGAGAACTCAAAACCATTTATATATGGCATAGCCACATCCAGTATCAGCAAATCCGGTTCACGCTTCTGAATCATCTGCATAGCGCCACGCGGGTTATCAGCTGTTTCAACCTCGTAACCCTCTTTGCTGAGTACGAATTGTACGAGCATATTTGCAAACCGATCGTCATCAACGACAAGAATGTACACAGTCTTCCCCTCTTCTCGATACCTCAGTTTGCTGCGCACCCTCTGTAGCTGCCCATAAAAGCGAGCTACGGGTTCTCCAGGGTCTCCCCAATATATCAAGTACCTACGCTGGCACCTGGATTAAACAGTCTATGTGCACACAAGAGCTATTGACGTATGTAGGGGGGAAACGTATGTCTCTGGCTCTTGTGCATATCGATATATTATAAATGAGTAATATGTGTGTATGGTACACGTTCAGTGCAGGTAGTGTCAAGATGAAACTTTTGACACGCGTAATTTCTCCAGGTGAATCATAAGAATAGCGGTATCCGCAGGCGTGACACCTTCGACACGCGAAGCCTGACCAACGGTACGCGGTAATGTGCGTATCAATTTTTGACGCGCCTCTGTCCGCAGGTGAGGGATAGCCTGATAGTCCAGATTCTCCGGGATACGCTTATCCTCCAGGCGCTTGGTGCGATGGACCAATTGCTCCTGCTTACGAATATAGGCTTCGTATTTTATCTGGAGATCAACTTCTTCGGCGGCATCGTCCGCCAGGGCAGGAAGATCTGGACCAATCTCAGAGGAGGAGAATTCTGCCTGGGCCGCTCGTTCGTGCTCGACACGTTGGGCCAGTTGCGCTACCTGCTGATAATGTACCTCGGGACGACGGAGTAGCTCGCGCCCGGTCAGCATTTGTCCGAGAGGAGCAATACCCACCTCTTGAGCGCAAGACTCTACAATGCGCGATGTAGTAAAGGTGACATGTTCAAGTCGCGTGATCGCTTGCTCAATCGCCGCTCGCTTCTGCACAACCTGGAAGTAACGTGCCTCGTCAATCAGTCCCAGACGATAGGCGTGATCGCTCAGACGCAGATCCGCGCTATCGGGACGCAGGAGCAGTCGATGCTCAGCACGCGAGGTATGCAGGCGGTAGGGCTCACTCATCGGACGCGTCACCAGATCATCGATCAGGACACCAATATAAGCCTCATGACGTCCAAGCACAAAGGCTTCCTCACCACGCGCATAGAGAGCCGCGTTGATGCCCGCCATGATACCCTGAGCGGCCGCCTCCTCATATCCTGATGTCCCATTAATTTGTCCAGCCAGGAAGAGACCGACCGCAGGCTTTGTCTGCATCGTTGGCAACAACTGCTCCGGCGGAACATAGTCATATTCAACCGCATACCCGACACGCATCATCTCAGCATGCTCTAAGCCCGGGATAGAGTGCAGCATCTCAAGCTGGACATCTTCAGGCAGACTGGTGTTCAGCCCCTGGACATAAATCTCGCCGGTACGCCAGCCCTCAGGCTCCAGAAAAATCTGATGCGAGACCTTATCAGCAAAGCGTACAATCTTATCCTCGATCGAAGGGCAGTAGCGTGGACCAATTCCTTCAATCACACCCGTATAGAGCGGTGAACGATGCAAGTTATCGCGAATGATCTGATGCGTGCGCTCGGTCGTGCGTACAAGATAACAGGGCAGTTGAGCACGCCAGCCATGCAGATCCTCATCAGTCACAGGATAGACTGGATTCGGCTTGCCGCCCGGAAGCTGTACATCTGCACGAGCCGCCTTATCCTGTGAAAAATACAGAGGAACACGACTACCTGGCTGCAACTCAGTCTTACTATAGTCCACCGTTCGCGCATCGATGCGGGGAGGAGTACCTGTCTTAAAGCGACGCACCTCCAGGCCAAGAGCCTTCAGAGACTCCGAGATACCAAGCGCCGGACCTTCACCAGCACGTCCACCCGGCTGAGTCTTCTCACCTACCACCAGGCGGCCGTTGATAAATGTGCCAGTCGTCAAGATAATCGCAGGAGCATCGTAGCGCCAACCATTATTTGTCACCACGCCCGACAGCACCGGACGTCCATCACTGCCGATTGAACTGAGCAACTGCGAAATCGTCGCCTGCTTCAGCTCCAGATTCTCCTGGCTCTCCAGCACAAACTTCATTGCGAGACGATAGGCTTGCTTGTCGCATTGAGCACGGAGCGCCTGAACCGCCGGACCTTTGCTGGTGTTTAATAAGCGTATCTGTATAAATGTGCGATCAGTATTACGGCCAATCTCGCCGCCTAAGGCATCAATCTCCTTGATCAAATGCCCCTTGGCCGGACCACCCATCGATGGATTGCAGGGCATCAAGGCCACACTATCCAGATTCATCGTCAGCAGCAGCGTCTTACGACCCATACGCGCACTCGCTAAGGCCGCCTCACAACCTGCATGACCAGCTCCCACGACAATCACATCGTATACGCCCCGCAAAAGCTGCTCCGGGGATAGATTCTTGCTCTCTGTGCCGTTACTCATAGCTCTTATTACCTGGTTGATTCCTCTATTATGATGAACAATATGATGAACAAATTTTCACTCCCGCACGCTTCGTATTATGCCTTAGATACCTACCTCCGTCAATATTTCCAGAGCGAAACTAGTATCTCAAGCGATGAGCGACAAAATAAAGGCTGACAAGCTCCATAGCGGCGAACAGGTAGAAATCATCGCCAGCACAAATAGGAAAGCGCCAAAGAGTTAGACCCGGAGAATTTTTTAAGCTGCTCCAAAATTTAACCCCAAAAGTGATTGACGGAATGGCTGAAGCATGGTAGTATCATTGCTAAATACGGGGCGATGGCGGAATGGTAGACGCCGGAGACTTAAAATCTCCTGCCAGCAATGGCGTGGGGGTTCGACTCCCCCTCGCCCCACTTTCTTCTCAAACCACTCCTAGAATACTCAACAAAATCCTGCTATTGTTTTTCCCATAAGCATAGTTACCTCTAAATCGATCACATCAATTTGCAACTTTGAATTGCCTTGGTCCGTGATATAAAAATAAAAGGACTTTAATCATGGACACTATCTTCCCTGTCCTAATAATCGTAGGGGCTCTGTTTGGCATTGGTTGCTCATCTATTGTGTTTACGCTTGGATTGAAAGACTTGCACAAGCAACGCTCTCAAGGAGTCCAAGAGCACTGGTTCAAACATCCACAGATTATTACAAGTATTGGGTTATTCTTTTTCTGTATACCTTCGAGTGCCTTATTCCAACTCCTCACATCAAAGAACCTGCTCCCCAAAAACGATACATTATCATTTTTAACACTTATACCGCTGCTTGTCAGCATATTCATTTTTGCATATGTATTCTATCTAAGAAATCATACAAAATTCTCGCACTGATTCCTTTTTACCTATGCAATATCTGGCTACATAGATAAATGAGATAAGATAAAATCAAAAAAGTAAATAATTACGTCCCTCGAGGATACTATCCACTCTAGCCTTTAGGCCGTATAATGAATGTACCCTTCCCTATTGATAATATTTTGTTTGTCTACAGCACATATTTTTATACATGGAGATAGAGATCATGGGACAAGGACAGTCACAGTTTGAGGAAAATCGAGCTGCGAAACGTACATCTCGGCCATATACAGAGGAACAATCTTTTCGGCGGCGCGTAGACGACGATGATGATAATGTGTCACAGACATACTGGCAGGAGCCGCCCCAGGAGGGCTATCAGTCGGGCTATATGGGACAGGCGCCTGCGACAGATTACTACAGCGCTTCGATGCGGGGAGAGAAGTTGGTACCTCGACCTCGCACGAGGAAAAAAAGGGCACAATTCAAACCGTTGATCTATTTATTGATCTGCTTGATCGTCATAGCAGTATTGTTTACAGGTAGTATCATAAGTCTCAAGCGTGCTATGGTAAATCCTGTTGGAAGACATATTCCCCAAATAGCCCAGACCACGTATAAAGTTGGGACCGCTCCTAAGCTGGTTATCCACACGCTCCACAGCCAGGTAGAGATCCATGTCGGAGATGAGCGTAATACGAATGAGGTGATTATAAACGCCGGCGATGCGCCTGGCATGACATCAAAACTTAATGGCAATACGCTCCAGGTGACAGATACCTCTCCAAATGACGACAATGCCGATATCAATATTACGGTGCCCCAGAGAGTCGATCTACAGATTGATTCATCTGATGGTAATATTGTGGTAGAGGGCATCGACGGAACAGTAAATATATCGACGCGAGAAGCTTCGGTAAGACTCGAGGCACGAACACTTTTCGCGCCATCGCAAGTAAAGACACTCGTCGGTTCTATAGATCTGGCAGCGGGATTTGATCCCAAGGGGACATATTCCTTCACAACGTTGAGTGGAGATATCAATGTAGCGACTGATCCTACGCCTCCCGTTCATTTTACGGCATCTTCCTTAACTGGCAATGTCGACAACGAATATGACACGCCTGACTCTGGACAAGGACAGGCAGCAGAGGTGAATCTGAACACGGTCAGCGGAGATATTTCTATCGACAATAGATAAGCTAGCAGGCAAGCAACGTGTGTGTAAAAAGCTGCTGCGGACAGCTCACGATGCAATATTCTCGGTCGTGTATTTGTTATCATATTTGATCGAAACGATTTCGTACGTCTATACGATATAGAGAGTAAAGAATGATATTGTCTACGTCGATGCAGTTGAGAGATGATGCAGTAGTGTATCAAAAAGTTGAGGTTGTGACTGACAGCAAGAGGACAGATAGCGGCAATGATCTGCTCTTGCCAGCATATCGCACTCATGCTACACTTTCGTCAAGGGTTACAACTTTCCTTGCCACTGCTCGTATATGGCTATAGAAGACGCTTGATATCGTCCTCTTATACTATGCATCGAGTTAAAAGAATAAATGAGCGGTGATAAATGCTAGAATCAACTGTAAACGCTTCCGATGTGCTGCGGGGGATTGGAACTGGGGCACTAAAAAAGCCAGTTCGTAAGTCACGTACTAACCAGAACAGTGGGACGATAACAGGTGTAGCGGGTGTACAGGATATTGCCAGCACGAGCACGATGAGCACAAAAACTGGTGCGATCGTGGAATCGATGAGTGATGCCGCGCTCGTCGAGCTTGTTCTCGGTGGAGAACATGACATCTTCTCAGTACTCGTTGAACGCTATAAAGACGCGGTACAAAATCTCGCATATCGGATGCTCGGCAATGTAACCGAGGCAGAAGATGTGACACAAGAGACATTTGTACGTTCTTATACACAACTTGCCACCTATAAACCTGTCCATAAATTCAGTACCTGGTTGCTTTCAATCGCCTCTCACCTGGCAATCGACCAATTGAGAAGAAGGCGCTTCCTGGCACTGCCCCTTGATGATGTCCCGTTCTTAGAATGGATCGTCGACGTGGGTGCCAGCCCGGAACAGTTTGCCTTACAAGGTGAGCAGCAGGACGAAATCCAAACCTACCTGCAACGTCTGCCCAGCAAGTATCGGGCAGTGATCGTGCTACGCTATTGGTATGATTTCTCCTATGAAGAGATCTCCAATGCGCTGAAACTTACTCCAGCCCTGGTGAAAGCTCGCTTGCACCGTGCCCGTGAGTTGCTGGCACGCTATATGCAACAAAAAACTTCCAATGAGGAGGGATCAACCAATGCGCTGTCGCGACGCTAAAAATTGGCTGAGCGCTCAGCGTGATGCTGATCTTGAGCCGTCACAAGCCAAAGCACTTCAGGAGCATCTTACCCATTGCGCCTCCTGTCGTGCCCTGGCTGATGAGCAACGGCGCATCGATACCATGATTGCTTCTGTGAGTGATCAGAAAAGTATGGTTGACACCCCATTGGTACGTCCGGCCAGCATTTCAACCAATCAGATCATGCAAGCGATCCAACAACAAAAACATATTACCTGTCAGCTTGAGGATCTACGACAACAGCAACTGTTACGTGTAGCACGTATGCGTAAAGTTGGAACGGTGAGTGCTGCCTTAGGTTTCCTCACATTAAGCAGCATTCCACTCCTGTTTCTCGTTATAGCATTCCTTCAAACCGATCTTGCCCTCAAGGCACTTTCACTCTTTAATGGCGTCATTGATGGTGGAATTGTGCTTGGTCAATACGTACAAACCGGACTGACCCTCGTTACGCGCGATAACTGGCTCTTATCAGGACTGGCCTTTGCGGTAGTCGTCATGATGGGGATGTGGCTTCGCTTAATGCGCTCTCCACAAGAGGTGTAATGACGCAGGTCATGTTATGTGGCGGCCGTGATAGGGAGTTCTAGTATGCAAAAGGTCTCTCAAAGACAACGTTTCATGCTCACGTTACCGGGCTTCATGCTCGTCGTAGCGTTTTTAATAGGCGGTGGGGTAGAAGCATTTCTCATAGGCCTTCCAACGGCATCGGCACGAGCATCCGGAGAGGTTGACCTCCCGGCAAGCAGCTCGCCCGAAGCCGCCTGCACTGAAAAACAGAGCAAGCCTGGCTTTAGAGATAATGTGGTAGTGAGCAGTAGTGATGTGATGTGCGGCAATGTAACCTCGTTCTGGGGCAATGTGTTTATTGTAGGGGAGGTTAGAGGTGATGTGGTGGTCATCGGAGGAAATGCAGATATCGAAGGTAAAGTCATTGGGAACGTGACTTTATACGGAGGGACGCTCATTTCTCACCCCAGCGCCTATGTCAATGGGGATATTCATGTTTGTGGAGGTCAACCGGTCCAAAACACAGCACTTAAGATGCATGGCAGTTTCATTGACTGCCCAACTGGTATTATCGATATGCTTGGAAGTGATGCAGGGATAGAGTTTCATTTCTGGTATATTGTGACATGGGTCGTATTGGGGATGTTACTTACCACTTTGTTGCCGGAACATGTGATGATGGTCCGGACAACCGTTAAAAGCAAATTGCGGCGTAGCCTCGCCCTTGGGCTTTTAAGCATTCTACTCGCACCAACTATTCTGATCGTATTGCTTGCACTGATTATCCCTATCCCGCTGGCAATTTTAGTCGTCGTTGGGCTGTTCGCCGCCTGGGCGCTTGGCATGGTGGCTATCAGTTGGATTATTGGTGATATGATTCTACACAGGTTTGCGCCTCAGATGAATACACATCTCATGCAGGTGTGCGTAGGTCTGATCATCCTGTCGCTGTTGGGATCACTTCCTTATCTCGGTTGGTTGGTTAATATCGGAGTAGGTGTATTAGGTATCGGGGCAGTCTTCTTGAGTCGTTTCGGCACACGGCTCTATAGCCAGCCGAAACAACCACTTCCCTGGTAAAGCTGTTATCTATCTGGTAACTATCTCAAATATATAGACTGCTCTATTTGTGGGCCTGAGCGGGGAGCTCAGACATGTGCGATGGGCCATCTCAGATGCAAGAGAATAATTTGGGGCAATGTAGTAAGAATTGAACGATACAATAAAAGCTGGAAAGATGGGACGGACACCAACGATATATGTTGTCGTCAGGTGCCGCCGAGGTGAACATGAGCATTGATGTTGAATTGACAGACCTTGCCTACGGAGGTGACGCTGTAGGTCGCTACGAGGGACGCGTTTTATTTGTCCCTGGAGGGATCCCTGGCGAACGGGTACAGGTAGAGATTGTAGAGGAACGTCGCGGTCACGCACGCGCTGAGTTGTTGGAGATTCTCCGACCCGCTCCCGAGCGCGTTGAACCAGCTTATCCACAGTTGACGGATAGTGGTTGTCAATGGCAACATATCTCCTATCCTGCCCAATTGACCTGGAAGGCACACATCGTGCGACAACTCCTGGTACGTATTGGGAAGCAGCCCGATGCCCTCGTTCATCCCACAATTGGCATGCCAGCCAATATTCCTCCCTGGCACTATCGCAACTACGCCGTCTTCACGGTGGGAACCTCTGGCGAAATTGGCTTTAAGCTAACGGAAAGCCATGATGTCCAGGATTTAGAGGAATGTGGTTTGCTCCATCCCGCGCTGGATCAGGTTTATCAGCTTGTACGCAGAAAATTGATCGATTATTTTGGCGATACTCTCGGTCAGATGCTACAAAGTGTCACGATCCGTGGAGCGATCGGTGCCGTCAGTAATGCGGCCACGGGCATTGCTCCCAACGCAGTCAAGGCAGTACCTACACTTCTCATTCTCAACGCGAGACCCGGTTCATTGATCGAGAATCCTCATCAGCTGGCGCAGGAACTCATGACGATCGCCCCTGGCATTGTTGGTGTGATTATCGAACGAGTCGGAGGACGCTATGGACGCGTCTTTGTGGGACAAGAATTTCTCACGGACGTCGTCTTAGCCAGGCGTTTTCGTATTTCGGCTGACTCTTTCTTTCAAGTCAATCCGATTCAAACGTCGGTCCTTGTCAAGCAGGCGATAGAAGCGATCGCGCCACAACGCCATGAAGCGGTACTCGATGGCTATAGCGGTGTGGGACTCTTCTCAACCT
This sequence comes from Dictyobacter sp. Z7_2, assembly GCF_057551105.1. NCBI lineage: Bacteria > Bacillati > Chloroflexota > Ktedonobacteria > Ktedonobacterales > Dictyobacteraceae > Dictyobacter > Dictyobacter sp. Z7_2. Next base: position 2,795,289 of record NZ_BAAJPE010000002.1, on the reverse strand, counting down.
TCCTCGCCTCCGAATGTTCGCGTGTAATCGCGGTTGAGTCACAGCCTAGCGCCGTCATGGACGCACGAGCCGGTTGCGCACTGAACAATCAAAACAACATTACCGCCTGGGAAGGCACACTGGAACGCATCCTCAATCAGTTACATTACAAACATGAACGGATTGATATCGCCCTGGTTGATCCTCCACGTGCCGGTTGCCATCCTAAAGCGCTTCAGGCGTTACAAACCATAGCCCCACGAGCTATCTGCTATGTCTCCTGCGATCCCAGCACACTGGCTCGTGACATCGCCACGCTCTGCTCAGGAGGACGCTATCGCCTGGTTTCCGCACAACCAGTTGACATGTTCCCACAGACCTATCATATTGAAAGTGTCGCTTTGTTAATGCGCGTTGGCAATCGCTAAAGCATTTCAAGGCCACTACATGAAGAAGAGCGTGCTGAAACTTTGCAGAAATAAAGTTTCAGCACGCTCTTCCCTATCCAACGGCTCAAAAATTCATCGATCAGCCGGGATGAACTAGACAGAATCTACCAGAGTGGAGCGTTTGCTCAAGACAATCTCGATCTTACTGCCGCGCTCCATCACCGTACCGGGCGGAGGACTCTGCTTAATCACCAGGCCAGGAGGAACGTTAGGGCTATCAACCGCCTCGCCCCAGACCGTGACATCCAGACCATATTCCTGAGCACAACCCATCGCCTCCATCAGATCAAGGTTTCTCAGGTCGGGTGTCCCGATACCTTTATTGGTATCCTCAAGCTTCGCTACCACGGTACCAAACCAGTTATACAAATTCTGCTTTTCTTTATTCTCTTTGGCAGCCGCATCAGCCTTATCCTTATGCGATTTAATTCCCAATATTTCATCTTGTAAGATAAAGGGATGATCAACATAAGAGATGACGACATCAGGATTGCTACCAGGAGTTTCAACATAGACATGACCCACATCAAAGAAACGTGCCGTCACGCCAGGAATCTGCACGCGAATATCGCGAATATTTTTATATTCGGTCTCCAGACGCGTCTCGAAGAAGAAGGCAAATTTACGTTCAATATCAATAATACGTCGATTAGTTAGAATATAAACATCATCTACAAAATTTGTATAGATTAAAAAGCTTATCCCCAACAAGGCCAGCAGTACAAAGCCCATAAACGCCCACCAGTATTGCCAGATGGCATAGGGAATTATTCCCACACCTGGTGCGAATAGCGTAATTGGTGCCAGCACCAACAGGGCGATCAGAGGTACCGACAGGTTACGCCAGAGCACGTATGAAGAACGCTGAATATACTTGACGGTATACTCTCCCGAGACATAGCGCACATCGCAGGGTACCCGTAAGATCCCCCCAAAAGTACGTCGAGGGCCTAAAAGGCGTCCATCGCCGCCACGAATGGGAGGAAGATCCGCATCCGCATCAGGTAGGCTGGGAATAGTTTTGCCGGTCGCCAGAGTTTTCAACACCTCCGCCAGCTCAGGATCTTTGGGCAAAGTCGGAGGCGGGGGCGCAGGCTTTTTAGCCTTCACGATGTTCGAGATACCCTGAATAGCATCACGAACGGCCTTTGGATTGGGAACGTTAGGTATATATAAATCGCCACCGGTGAGATAGACATGGACAGTGCCAAAGTTCAACAACAAACCTAAGATAGAGTCAACCCCAATCCCAACTTGTTGCACACTGCCAATCGGTGTCTCCTGGCGCGTCGGCTCCAAGAGGCCACGAGCATTGATGATACGCTTATCCGTGATGATATACGTTTCATACCACCAGACGACAAGATGCTTATAGGCAAACCAGGCTCCCGTCAGTACCACGGCAAAGAAGGAGATGATCTCCAGGATAATCCAGGCCGTTGCCATTGCAGGCAGAGCGACGGCGACAATGGCGATCACGATCAATGCCGTCACAGAGAGCACGACAGGCCACGCAGGCTGGATTAAGAACCACCAATGCTTACGTACAACCCGCAAGACGTTTTCGCCTGCCTGTTGGCCCGGAAATTGCCAGACATGATTGGGGCCGCGTCGCAGATCCGACCCCCTGAAGCGCTGGCGCACCGAGCGCCAGGGATTACGTGGAATTCTCTGGGAAATTTGCTTAGGTTTTTCAGCCATTCGGTTACCTCAATGGTCAGCACAAGATCAGAATAGTCCCACTATTTTTTGACCGTTTTATGTCGTGAGGCAATCAAAGCAATCACCACTGCCACAACCACAATCATACAAATGACTGCAAGATAGTTTAGTGGATCAGGCGATTGCATATCCACCTTCAACGACGAACTTCCAGCGGTCGCCTTGAAGTAGCTACTTAAATATCCGAGCACAAAGGCTCCAGAAAGCACAGCCGGTACAATACCAATAAAACGTTCGTGCGGCGTCGTTGGTTGAGGGAACGCTCTATTGCCTACGTAATAGCCCAATATCACCAGACCGACAAAAATGACCAGAGACCAGAACGGTCCCCCCAGGAAACCAGTCATCTGCGCCACCGATTGATGACTGCTAGCTGAGGAAGCACTTCCACCTCCCAGTACACCAGGCAGCCGCATCAAAAAGCTTCCCACAGCATCACTCGTATTTGGGCGTACAATGAACGATGCTAATAAAATAAATACCAGTGACATCAATTCGCGTCGCCATCCCCGTTGAAATCCAAGCACGATAAAAACGAAAATCGCGGCAAAAAAACATTGTTGCCCGGTGAAAGGTAATGACATGTGTCCAGATCTCCCCTACCCTTCTAACATCCACGTTACACAATCAGAAAAAGTCGCTGCTCAAAAACCCACCCTTGATTCAGCTCCTGCATTTAATCATACCACAGGTCATTTATAAAATATAGAGTTTGTAGCTCCAAGCCCCTCATTTTGCCTCCTGTAGTAGACCCTTGCTTCAGGTAGCAGATATTATGCCTCTATCCAGCGGCAAAATGGGTCAGGATAGTGCTCCAAAATGAGTCCCAAAAGTTCGTCAAGAGCGGCTTAATGTGGTATAATAGAGAGACGTAGGATACTCTTTTTAAGACCCCTCCAAGCAGCTTATATCAATGCTTCAACTCGATATCGCCCTTCAGGCTATGTCTTTCTTTTGGTGAGGATGTTTTATATGGAACCGGGCAATGTAAAGCCAGTCAATATCGCTACAGAGATGACAGGAGCCTATCTCGACTATTCAATGAGCGTCATTGTGAGCCGTGCGCTCCCTGACGTCCGAGACGGCCTGAAACCTGTCCATCGACGTGTACTCTATGCAATGGACCAGATGGGTCTCCAATCAAACCGAGCATTTCGTAAATGTGCGGGTACTGTCGGCGAAGTGCTAAAAAGTTATCACCCACACGGCGATAAAGCCGTTTATGATTCCCTGGTTCGTATGGCTCAACCCTGGGCGATGCGCTATCCCCTGATTCTGGGACAGGGAAATTTTGGTTCACAAGATGATGATCCAGCTGCCGCAATGCGTTATACTGAGGCCAAAATGGCTGCAATCGCTGACGAATTGCTGCAAGATATAGATAAAGATACCGTCGATTTTGTCCCCAACTATGACAATCAGACAACCGAACCGGTCGTCTTTCCGGCACGCCTCCCGAATCTGCTACTCAATGGTTCAACGGGTATCGCCGTAGGTATGGCCACCAATATTCCTCCCCACAATCTCAACGAGGTCTGTGATGGCATTATCTACCTGATCGACGATCCTGAGGCATCGACTGAAGAGTTGGCTCGCATCGTCAAGGGTCCAGACTTCCCTACTGGTGGGATTATCCAGGGTCGCGAGGGTATTCGCAATACCTACGCCAATGGCCGGGGACGCATCGTGATTCGCGCACGTACCCATGCCGAAGAGACCGAGCGCGGTCGCATCAGTATTATTGTGACTGAATTGCCCTATCAGGTCAACAAGGCAGATCTGGTCAAAAAGATCGCCGAGCTGTCACGCGACAAAAAAATTGATGGTATCTCCGAAGTAAACGACGAGTCTGATCGTTCAGGTATGCGCATGGTGATTACGCTCAAGCGCGACGCCAATATGGACAGCGTCCTGAACTCGCTCTACAAATACACCGCCATGCAGACAGCATTCAACACAAACATGTTGACGCTGGTCGAGCAGCAACCTCAGACACTCACACTGAAGAAGTTCCTCTTTCACTATATTCGCCATCGTGAAGTTGTCCTGACACGCCGTACACAGTATGAGCTGGCAAAAGCAGAAGCACGCCGCCATATCCTGGATGGCTTGAAGATTGCTCTGGACAATCTGGATGCGATCATCAGTATCATCAGATCGTCACGCTCGGCGTATGACGATGGCCTGGTCCAGTTGCGCGAGCAATTCGGCTTCTCAGACGAGCAGGGTCGAGCAATCCTGGATATGCGTCTGGCACGTCTGGCCTCGATGGAACGTCAGAAGATCGAAGATGAGCTCAACGATGTCCTCCAGCGTATCGAATACTACCATATGCTGCTCGGCGACATCAACGAGATTCGTGCGGTGATCAAAGCCGACCTCAATGAACTCAAAGAGAAATATGGCGATCCACGCCGTACCGAGATTATTGAAGCCGAAATCGGCGACTTCAAGTATGAGGATCTGATCCCCAATGAGGAGACGGTTGTCACACTGACCGAGAAAGGCTATATCAAGCGCCTGCCCTCAAACACCTATCGCGCACAGCGACGCGGTGGACGCGGCGTCACAGGTATGGCGACCCGCGAAGACGATGCAGTACGCCATCTGCTGGTCACCCATACGCACGATAGCTTGCTCTTCTTCACCGATCGTGGACGCGTTTTCCAGCTCAGAGTCTATGAATTGCCCGATGTCAGTCGTACGGCCAAGGGCGAGCATATGATCAATCTGATCGCAATCGAGCAGCGCGAACGGGTCACCGCCATCGTCTCCGTCCCCAAAGGCGTCAGCCACGACGTGTTGATCGTCACGACGAAAAAAGGCGAAGTCAAAAAGACCGCAATGAGCGAGTTTGAAGTTGTCCGCCGTCAGGGTCTGATTGCAATGAATCTTGAGGAGGATGATGAGCTGATCGGCGCGAAAATGGCACGTACCGGCGACGATGTGCTGATCATTACATCCAAGGGACAGGCCATCCGCTTCGGCGTTGACGATCTACGTCTGGCCTCACGTACCAGTGGAGGTGTCCGTGGCATCCGTCTGGACGCAGATGACACGGTCGTATCGCTCAACCTCGCAGAAGCCGAGAGCGAGCTGCTGATCGTGACAGAGTATGGCTATGGCAAGCGGACACCGATCGATGATTATCCTCGCCACAACCGTGGTGGTAGCGGAGTCATCACCTCAAGGATCTCGGATAAGACAGGCCTGGTCGCAACGGCCCGTATCGTCACAGAGCTTGACAGCGACCTCATGATCATCTCGGCCAGTGGAGTAGTTCTGCGCACAGAGGTCAGCGCCATCAAGGTGAGTGGACGCGCAACGCAAGGTGTTATCCTGATGCACATGAATAAGCGCGATTCGATTGTTGCTGTAGCAACCACCAATGGCAAAAAGACTGAAGAGCAGGATGACGATGAGGAGAACATCCAGAGCTCAGAGGAACTGGGAGAAGAGGGCGTTCCAGTCAGCGTTCCATTCGAAGTCACAGTTGAAAAGCAGGATGACGATGACGATGACGATCGGTCCGCTTCAAGCTCTGATGAGCAAGATCTAGACGATCAGGAATAAATCTATCTGACAGTCACAACACTATGAAAAGCGAGCGGGCCTCGGAGGAGTAATCTTCCGAGGCCCGCTCGCTTTCTGTGGCGTCTACGATGTCCCACTCGACGTACGATTAGGCCCGCCTGCGTGGTGCACTGCAAGCCTGCTGGCTCGTACGAGAAACTGGGACATCGTACGCAAGCGTCCGACGCTACGTTATCTTCGCTTCGCTCGACACTTATGCAACCTTGCCTTACTAAGGCACAAACAACTGCTATGAACTATCCCTTAGAAGTTGAACTTACTAATGAAGGCTCTACGATGGGAGCACGCCGTAATGATGGCTTCAGGGCGATTGGCTTATAGAACCAGGCGATGAAAAATGCGAGCAGAGGGATACCAAGCATGCCAATGTTTTGTAGGATACCCCAGGAAGCCTGTGGGGGCTTCAAATCGACCAGCATCCAACCAACCAGGGTCGTATAGTAAGAGAAAAAGCAGGTCGCCGAGAAGGCCAGCGAGAAGGCTAACAGCGCTCGCGCCAAACGATCCCCTTTGACTGGCAGGCAGAAAGGAACCAGTCCGACGAGCCAGACCAGGTACCAGGAGAAAAACCAGGGTGAAAAGAGGAGAAAACCCGCAAAGGAGGCAATGGTGACAAGTACAATCGTTCTCGTCGTTGGTGCACGCCACAGATAGAAAGCGCCCGCAACGATAGGTACGATAGTTCCCAGCAGGTTGAAGATATTCCACAGCTTACGGCTCTTGAGGATAGTAAGTATGTGTGGCAATTGATGCGCATCGTTCAGATTGGCAATGGTTGCCAGCACCGAACTCATAGACTGTGTCGCCGAGGGGAGCGAGGTAAAAGCATTGAGAATTTGGGAGACGCTATGTCCAATCCAAAATGGCACATACAAAGCAATAGCTATCACACCACAAACGCAACTGGCAATCACGACCGAGGTCAGGGCACGTCGCCACACAAACTTTTTCCCCTGGCTATCAGCCTGTACAGTCGCGAAAAAGAGCGCGAGTACGAGGATAACCAGTACAGGAGCCGCACTAAATTTGATCAGGGTAGAAGCGGTAAAGGCCAGCACTGGAGGAAGATAGCCGCGCCATTGCAAAAAGGTCCCTTTACTCTCGGCACGAGCACAAAAATACAGACCCAACAGCAGGAACGAAATCATCAACACATCGTTATGCCCGCTTAAGCCAGTCTCCATCAAGACCAGGGGATTCCAGCCATAGAGAAAAGCTCCTAACAGCACCACGCGTCGCGAGCGCTTCATCGTACGCAATATCGCCATGATCAGAAGGATATTGGCAAAATGGCATGCCAGAGCAAATCCGCGAAACACCAGCATAATACCTAATTGCGACGGGCCAGCCACCCAGGATAACAGCCCGCACAGAAACATCCAGATGGGTCCATAGATAGAAACAACATCCTTCCAGTATACCCATTGGTAAGCAATATCATGAGGAAAAGCAGAAGGTGGTACAAAATATGGATTCGCAGCATACAGAGTCAACAAACGACCATAGCTAGCATAAGAGTAGACATCTGTGGTCATCATAGCCGGAGTGAAGAGAAAGAGAAAACTCGCCACCAGGGCTCCCAGCCAGATGATTCCCAGCACGTATTTAAATGAGCCATTCTTCTCCTGGCGGTGGATATACAATGCTCCCAGTCCATAGGCAAGAAACATACCGACCAGTAAAATCATCCATTCCAGAAAGATAGTTTTATGTATCATCAAACGGCTTGGCGCACCGCTATAGATATCAGTAGGAAGCCAGCGACCAAACCATTTCAGCATGTTACTGAGCACGAAATGCGTTTGGATTCCACCAACGGTATAAAAAACAGAGATATTTAATAAGATACATAGCAGAAACACACCTGCACAGCATAACAGAGGCCACAAAGAAGCTAACGTTCTCTGCTGATCATGCACGCTGTTCGTTGCTAGAGGTGCGTCGACATTTTCTAGAGCATTTTCTAACAAGAACTACGATCTCCTACAAGACTAATCCTTCAACTCGCGAGTATCCAGACAGAAGACATCAGTATCAGTTCATCGAGAGCGACTTTGTACCTCTACGTACACGTTTCCCTTGCCGAACCTGTTGGGCAGACATACGATCTTTTTGGGCTTCAAGCCTCACTAAGGGGAAAGGACGATGAAATTGCTGCGCGAAGGCATCAGATCTCTCGTCAGTGATTTCTGCACGTCGCTCATAGGACCGAGCCAGAATATCCCGCTTCAACTCATCAGGAGCATCCGCCAAAAGGAGATGAGCTAACGTAAAGTCGGGTTTACCCTGATCGGCATATGCATCGGCACAAGCCAGACCATCAACCCCTTGCTCCAATTGTTTGCGGGCCTTCTCAAGAAAAACAGCGTTAGGTAAATTGCTATACATGTCATTAAATGAACCGGGCATCTTCAGCTCCACCTATGTTTGACGTACCAGAAAACCTCATCATAGGTCATCTGACAAACAATTATAGTAGACGTATTCTTAATAGTATCATACATTCAATCAGCGCACAGAAAACAGGTACTAGTGAGTCATATACAAACGAATCACGACAGTCGACGTGCTAATCTGTGTCTCAAAATGGTAGTGCTGATCCAACCATTGTTGTGTCTGCTTCACATGGACAGCATCAGCGCCAGTAGCTACACGTCCAGTAATCATAAAAAGTCGCGTGTGCTGACGAGCAAAAGCAGACAATGCCGCCGGCTGCAAGGCTAACTCTGGATTTTCCTGGGGCGTATTGGTGCTAAATTTCTCCCAGGAGAAAGCTCCTGGCGTATCAGCAGAAAAAGAGGCTCCCTGTTGCGGATATGCATCTAGATAATATTCTACAGCAATCTGGCATCCTTGTGTTACTGTATTATCATAACAGACCAGACCATCCCCTGACTGATAGCGTGCCAACATCCAATGGACCGTGCTATTCCAGTCCTCCACCTGCGCATTCTGATAGTAATGAGGCACCACTAAGAGAGCAGATCCAAGCAAGATACAGCTCAGTATAATGCGTACAGCTACCTGACGGAATACTATCACGACCAGTGCCGCCAGCAAGCAAAAGGAGGGCACAATCACGACGAGATAGCGCGTCGAAAAGAGCCGCACGGAGCCCTGCGAAACGAGGTAGCTTACCACAACGGGCAGAATTAGCCAGCACAACATCATCCAGACAAACGGCCACAGATCGTAGAGAGGCTCAAGGTTACGGGAAATGCGAGGATGTGTATCCGACCAGCGAGCTAAGCGAGCCACGCGTCGGATCAACACCGCGCATCCAATTAACACCACAGCGCAGAGGATGCCGATGCTCATCACCGACAGATAGCGAATATTATCTCCGCTGATGATCGTCACGAGAGAGAATAGTTCTTGCACACGAGGCACTGGAAGCCAACCGGTCTTGGGTCCATGCAGGCTCTCAATAAGCATAGGCACACTCAAGATGCCAATCAATAGCAGACAGCCCACAAAAACCAGCGCACGGCGACTGATGCGTGCTCTCCACTGAGGTGACAACACAAATAGGCCGGCGATCGCCACGCATTGCGCAAATAAGATCAGTATACTAAACAGATGAGCGTATATCGCCAGTACCGTCATCACGACATACAGAGACCACCAGCGCTTCTGTCCATGGGCATCCTGCAAAGCAGACAGCAAAGCCAGCCAGGCCAGACAGAGAAGCAATAACTGGAGAGCATATGAGCGCGTCTGCTGTGCATAGATCAGCTGCAAATAATTACTGGCATATAATAGCGCGGCCAGTGCCGCAATCATTGTTCCCAGATAGCGTCGTCCAAACCAGAAGATCACTCCTGTACTGAGTGCCGCACACAGCGCCGAAGGCAAACGTACGACCCATTCAACGGGATGGAGTCCGAATGCGGCAGTCAGCAGCAACCAGAAGTGGAGAAAGATATAATACAGTTCCATATTCGGCTCGGGACCAAAAATGGTACGCCAGAGTAGGGGAAATGGCTGACGCGCCAATTCGACAGAGAATGCCTCATCAAACCAGATGCCGGGCTTGCCAAGCTCGTAGAGATTCAGCAGTAGTGCCACACCGATCAAGAGCAGGCAGACGATCCAGGGATGGTGCGAGATAAAGAAAGAGATACGGTGCATGAGCGATGAGTCATCTATCTGCCCGCCATCCTGCGCAGCCGTTGCTGTATCCCTTTGCCAGGGTTTTTCGCTCGCCTGTGCCATTAACAAATATCCTTCTATGATGCGTAATTGCAAAGAAAATAGGTTCGTTACATAACGACGAACTATACATAACACGGTCACTATCAAAGGTTGAGAACAACCATAGATACTAATTATTCTACGGCAACACAAGCTCTCCATGCCAGGAGTACGAAGTTGGCTCTATCTGCTATAATAACGGGAACTTGTATGTGCGTGGAGGATTAATAAGGCACTATGCCAGAACAGTACAGAGCCTTACAGGGCTTTAAAGACATTTTACCAGATGAACAACCCTATTGGCGCTTGATCGAAAACGTCGCCTCTGAGGTGGCAAGCCTTTATGGCTATCAGCGCATCGAGACACCCTTGCTTGAAGAGACCTCGGTCTTTCGCCGCACGGCCGGCGAGGGGACCGATATCGTTGAGCACGAGATGTATAGTTTCGATGATCGGGCCGATAAAGAGGGGCGTCGACAAAACATTTCGCTACGCCCTGAGGGGACCGCAAGCGTTGTCCGTGCGTATCTGGAGCACGGGATGTTTACATTGGCTCAGCCAGTGAAACTCTTTTATCTCAGCTTGCCCATCTTCCGGCGCGAGCGACCACAGGCTGGACGCCTACGCGAACATCATCAATTTGGCTGCGAGGCACTTGGCGAAGAAGATCCAGCGATTGATGCTGAATTAATCGGGATGCTGCATCAGATCTATACACGTATCGGCTTAAAAAATATCCGCATCAACATCAACAGCATCGGGGATCAGAATTGTCGTCCACAGTACATCGAGAAGCTGAAAGCATACTACGCACCGCTGCTGGAGCATTGTTGTGATGACTGTCAGATTCGTTTTCACAAAAATCCACTCAGGTTGCTCGACTGTAAGAAGCCTCAGGATCAGGCCAAGATTGCAGGCGCACCACGCATCACTGATAACCTTTGTGAGCCCTGCCAGCAACACTTTGATGCTGTCCAGCGCTACCTGAACTTCTATGAGGTCCCGTTCACGATCGACAAACTGATCGTTCGTGGCCTGGATTACTATACACGTACGGTCTTCGAGTTTACTTCTGAACGCGACAACGTGGCCTTGAACGGCGGTGGACGCTATGATGGAATGGCAGAGATCTTTGGCGGAGCACACACTCCTGCCATTGGCTTTGGTGTGGGTATCGAACGAGTCATACTGGAGCTCAAGCGCCAGGAGATAGTTCCGCCAGCGGAGCCCAAGCCGCTAGCCTTCGTCGTCTACTTTGGGAAGACACAAACCTTGAAGGATGCTGCGATAAAGCTCACAGCCGAACTTCGTCAGGCAGGTATCAAAGCGTCTACCAGCTATGGAGAGCGGAGCAATAAATCCCAGATGAAGCAAGCCAACTCATCGGGATCAACATTCTCGCTGATCATTGGCGACGACGAACTGGCAAACGGAACCGTCTCAGTCAAGCAGATGCAGATCGGCCAGGAGAAGACTGAGAATAAACAGATCCAGGTCAAGCGCGAGGAACTCCTCGCCTACCTCCAACAGCATTAAGGATGCACCGTAACCTGTTTGATCACACCATACACTCAGCATCCAATACATTTCAAAGAAGAAATAGTATTCCCCAAAAAGATCAAGCCAGCTTACGTAGCGGCGCGGCTCCGCCGTGCTGTCTGTGACTCGTACGACTACGTTGCCCATAGCGTTCCATTGCGAGACGCACCCAGGCAGAATCATACGATCCACTGACAGCACGGCGGAGCCGCGCCGCTACGTAAGTGAGCGTACAACGTTACGTTTAGTTCGTATAAGGAGGAGTCTCCTCATCGTCCTCTTCAACCACAACAACGGGAGGAACTTCTACCGGGACGCGATAGCCTCCGCTATAGCCCTGGTTCGTGGAAGAGTTGCTTTCCTTGCCATTCTCAGGGGCGGCTGGAGTACGGAGATCTGTCGTGATCGCTTTCACCAGACGCTCTACACGATCCCAACGAGCAGGCATACGATCAGAGTAAATTTTCTCATTGCCTTCGGTATCATAGATATATAATACATAATCTTGATCGGCATAACGATAGCGAACTATCGTGTATGGGATACGTAAGAGCTCGATTACCTGTAAGGTTGGGCGCGGGGAAGCTTGAGCATCAAGTCCAGGTTTCTCGGTCACCTTACGCTCGGACTCTACAAGATCAACGGCGGTCCGCCAGACATCAAGCGGTACAAGATTGGGCGGTGCATCCATATATAACGTTTCATTGGTCTCAGAGCTGTAGACCAGATCTCCCTCAACTTTGCCGAGCTGCTGGGTTGGGATCACAGTCTCACCCAGGAAGCGTGTCTGAGAGCGCAGATCAAAGCGACGCGCTACTTCACGATGTCGCACGACTTTTCCGGTACCGCCACAGTTGGAACAGAGGGACATTTTTGCTCCCTGACAGGTGGTACAGACGCGTTTTCCATTCCCACACGAGCAATCAACCTCACCATTGACGCAATCCGGGCAGGGCACGGTCGGCCCCTTACTGGCTGGATCGGTATCAATCGGATTGGCAATTGGCACTCCCTGCTGGCGAATGTTTTCCACGACATCAGAGAATTTATTGGTGACACTCGAAGCGACATTTTCTGCCTGCTTCTTGAAAAAAGGCTTCTTCTGTCCCGCCGTCCAATCGGGCACGTAGCCACGTCCGCGACAGGTGGTGCAGCGCTTCTTGGTGCGACCTTTACATTCTGGACACACGATCCAGCCTCGACCGTTACAACCCGAGCAAAGGACATGTCCAGTGCTGTTACAACTGGTACAGGAGACAATTTCATCCAGACCCTCAAGACGCGTACGCGTCGGCAGGGCCTTGAGTCCTGTCACATCGGGTAGCTCGTAGTCCCAGACGGGCAGGAGCGGCTGGGGACGACCCGCGCTACGACCTGCGTAAGGCTCACTCATAATCTCTAATGAACGCGTCTCCCAACGTGTTTCCAGAGAGATCTCCCATATCTCATCGGTGGTGACAGAGACGATATCCATGTAGTTGCCGAGATCACGCGTGACACGCCAGTTCTCGCTGCTCCAATTATTGATCAGTTGGCGCAGGCGCTGCTCTTCAGTGTCGGAGGCTCGATGAGGCGTTGGAGGACTCTGTACCTGCTGCCAATAGCCACCAGCTTTGTCAATCACACGCTTAAAGCGCAACTGTGCTTCACTGGCTCCCTGCTTGACGACACGCGTTATTTCTTTCAGTTGTTTGTCGATCTCATCCTGGCTGGATGGACCCCTTGTCGGATCAGGATCTTGATCCCATTGGTTACCCATATATACGCCTCCCTGGCTCTCAAGAGGAAATTTAAAGAGAATAAGATGTTATACATCTTTGCAAGACTATCACAAATGTTTATGTCACTAGTATCTACGCCAGACGGATATGAGAGTTGTAAGTGCTATCCAATTTTTTGATGGACATCTCTGGCAAGCTTACACGTCAGGGATGTCCATCACAAGATCATGAGAGAAGAGGAAAAATTTCATTCTGAACAGGTACGCCAGTGACCTCAACATCCTGCTCAAACACCAGCAGATCAACTTCGCTACGAATACCAAACTCCGGCAGATAGATACCGGGCTCAATCGAATTGAGCGTATTCGGAAGCAGGGTACGTACGTCCTGTGTCTCGAAGTTATCGACATTGGCACCGTTTCCATGCAAAACAGTGCCGATACTATGGCCAGTACGATGCACAAAATAGTCAGCATAGCCAGCTTTCGTGATCACGGTACGTGCCACATCATCAACGTCACAGCCCCGCACCGGACGTCCTGCAGCCAGACTCTCGCGTGCAAACGCAATCGCGCTATCGCGTGCGTCTCTCACTACCTCAAACACCTCCTGCTGGCGAGCGGGAATCTCATCCCGCGTGCCCGCAAAGGCGACCCAGGTATAATCGCCAAAGACAGCGCCAGGCTCAGATAGTTTGGCCCAGAAGTCAAACAGGATCAGGTCTCCGCGTTGGATAGGGCTATATGTCAAAGCGGTTGGCTCATAATGTGGATTGCTGGCATTTCCATTGACAGCCACAATAGGAAACTCATCATCAGGGATATCCAATCCAGCTTCCTGAATCAATGCCACAAAACGCTGCTGCACGGCATACTCATTCAGTTCTAATCCCGCAGCCAGATCGGCACCAAGCTGTGCAAAAAGTACATCCTTGGCTGCGATCAGGCGACGTCCAGCTTCCCGATGAGTATAAATCTGTTCCACGCTGAGTTGTGAGATAAAGTACTGAGCAAGATTGGCGGAAGTCACGACCTCTACCCCAAACGAGCGGATAAGCTCGACAGTACCAGCATCGACCCGAGAAACATAGGGGATGGCGTTCAAAGGAGAGTATTCCATTGCAACGCGTCCCGCAACAGGGAGTAATGCTTGCAATTGAGAATGCATTCCTTGCCAGTTCTGAAAGAGCATCCGCTCTCCCGGTAACGAACTTAAAACATGAGGTTCAACTGCACTAATAATCGCAACCGGAGTCCCTTCAGCGGGCACATAATAGAACCAGCGTCGCGTATACATCGTATCGATAGGTAAAGCGAGAATCTGATAGGCGATAGGATTTGATTTGCGAAAATCATAGAAAAGCCAGCCATCCAGGTCAGCCTCGCGCAACACCTGTTGGATACGCTCAATAGTCATAAAACAACCTCCAGACGCAAGATATACTAAGACGATAACTTCTTTCGGCTCCACTATATCACCTTATCACAGAGGACAATAGCCATCCTGGCGCCAGGCGCGACGATTCTAAAAGCTAATGCATTATTTATTTAGGTGGGATAGAGCACACTTGCAGATAATAGCTATCCTGATCTACTCGCACCATACTCGCTTATCTTAACTCATCAAACAGTGTTACCTTGTCATCGCTTCATGAGTATATAAAGTACAGCAAGCTCTCAATCGTTCTTCAGCAATTGGTCAGAGAGATCATTTGTGACATTTGAACCAGATGTACGAGATAAAAGAGGGAGCTATTTTCTTCGGAATCGTTTAAAGCAGCATGATCAGTGATGTTCATTGTTATATTTGGCAGAGCAAATACATCCAGGCAACTCATTTCACAATTCATTTTTCTAATTCGGAATACTATTACAGAACGAAAAGAGTTATATAAAAGATGGCACCATCTCCCCCCAATGAGAATAACTGGGAAGAATCAAAGAGCTCCGATACACCTGCATCTTCAGAGGAACCAACCAGCAAGCAAAAAGCGTACCAGGAAGATGAGAAACAGAACGCTCTTGATACATCTATGCATCAAGAGCAGGACACCTCGTCGGATCAAGTAGCACAGATGCCGCAGTCAGAAACAACGACAGATGCAGCGGACAATACTATCACTTTGCCTATAAATCAGTCAGAATCATCTAATCAAGCCACACAGCCCTGGATATCTACTACTACGACGCAGACCAAATTATCTATAGCCGCTATGAATAAACAATTAAAAAACTCTAGCACTACTAAAAAAGATTCTTTTGTGCGCACAAGAAAACCATTACGTACCCGGCGACCATCACCGGTCAAGCATGAGCAAAAAACATTCCCTATCTCGGAGATCACCCAGCCCAAGCCAGATAATGCGACAGTGGATCAGGCAGCAGAAACCAGAAATCAAGAGGTGATCGCTGAAGACACTGAGATCAACAACGACGAGAAAGCCACAAAAACGACGGATCTCGCCTCAAAAGAAGACAATGTAATTATCTCTGAAGAGCCGAAATCTTCTGATACAATAGATGAGATAGATCAAACTGTAACTAATCAAACAGCAAACAAGCAAGCAAGTGCAAAAAAAACCAGGAAGCCTCTGTCACGATTGACAAAAGTTTTATTGAGCGTGCTCGCAATATTATTATTTTTGGGTGCAGTTGCAGCAGGCACTGGCTATTACTACTACAAAACCAACATCCAAAAACCGCTGGCCCAGATATATCGGCCCGTGACGCGCTCAAAGTCGGAAAGCACACCCAAAGCGACGGCCACATCAGCCCCAGTCTATGATGTCATCAAGGGAAGATCCTGGAATATCCTGTTGCTGGGCAGCGACAATGATAGCAAATACACATTCCCAGGCGTGCTGACTCAAGTGATGATGGTCGTCCACGTTGATACCGTCAAAAATACGGTCACCATGGTCTCAATTCCCCGCGACTCCTGGGTATCTGTGCCAGGATTCGGCTTCCATAAGATTGATCAGGCGTTCTTTCTGGGGGAACAACAAAGCGGAAAGTTTGAAGATGGCGTTCGTGTAGCGCGAGAAACGGTTGAGGCCGACTACGGCATTACGATCGATCGCTATGCCTGGGTGGGATTGGATGGCTTTTCAAAGGTCATTGACACATTGGGAGGTGTCGATGTGGATGTTGAGCATCCAATTGTAGACGATAACTATCCCAATGATGTCGGACAGGGAAGCAATGCCGGGGACACTTTTGCATACAAACGCATCTATATAGCCGCTGGCCCCCAGCATCTGAATGGACAAGAAGCACTTGAATATGTACGCTCACGCCACTCAGATCTGGTTGGAGATATCGGACGCACACAACGTCAGCAACAAGTGCTTGAGGCGCTTAAATTGAAACTCAACGTCACAACCATTATTGAAAACTTTTCGCAATTGCTCAGCGATCTGTCGGGGAATATTTATACAGATCTGAATGAACAGGAGATGCTCGCATTTGCTAACTATGGGCGTACATTGCTCAATAATCCGATCCAGCATATCACGTTAGGAGTCGGTTCAGGCAGCGAGGATTATGGAGACCTCACGACCGTCTATGATACATCGATCGGGGCCGAGCAAGATATTGTCCAGCCCAATTGTGTCAACATCCAACCTGTGATTAATAAAATCTTCGGGCTGGGAGATACACAAAGCTGTCATACAAGTGGCTAGCATGCTGTATGCTACAATAATGGAAAAGCTTTCTTGATCTATCAACAAAAAGGAGTCATGTTGATCGAACAACAATACGAAAACGTCCATTATCTACAGTTTAGCCACTACAGCGCCTTCCCAGAACTCATTCATGGTATCTTCACGCGCCATGGTGGCTACAGCGAAGAGCCATATAAAAGCCTGAACACATCAACGCCGCCCTGGGGCGGCGGAGATAGCATTCCAAACGTCATTCGCAACCGTCAACTGGCACTCCAGGCACTTGAACTCTCCGACCGACCCAACGTAACCTTATGGCAGGTCCATGGAGCCAATGTTCAGATATTTGATAGTCACGACGAATGGCGTACCGACTGGGCTAACACCTCTTACTATGAACGTCCCTGGAGCCCCGCCACGATACGTCAGGGCGACGCGCTGATCAGTCAAGAACGAGAGACAGCGTTAGCCCTCTCGTTTGCCGACTGTGTACCGATAACTTTTTATGATCCTATGAAACAAGTCTTCGGGATTGCACACGGCGGCTGGCGTGGGACTGCACGAGGTATCGTGCTGGCAACCGTTGCGGAAATGCAAGCACGTTTTGGCAGCCAGCCGGAGCATATCTATGCTGGAATAGCTCCCGCGATTGGACCTTGCTGCTACGAAGTTTCTCAGGAAGTAGAGGATATCTTTCTGGGTCGACAAGCCTTCGAGACGATGCCTACGCGGCCGGAATATCAGGAGCAGATAGCGAGTTCAGCGGTCTTCTCAACGCTTCAGTTGGAGACTGGACCCAGCCTGAGAGTTGATCTACAGGAAACCAATCGTAATCAGCTCTTGGCAGCCGGGCTCCTGCCCGAACACATTGAAGTCATGCACATCTGTACCAGTTGCCATACAGAACAGTTCTTCTCACATCGTAAAGAACATGGCAAAACAGGACGCTTTGTGGTGATCATGTCTCTGGCGGCCTGAGAGAGTCACCAGCGGCGACATACAGCTTGAACGCAGCAGAGTGCTAGCAAGAATAGCCACTTTCTGGCCAGCACCTGCTGATGAAAATCAGAGGGGAATGTTCCCGTGCTTCTTAGGAGGATTCGTATCGCGTTTATTTTTAAGCATCTCCAGGGCATTGATCAGCTTGATACGCGTATAAGCTGGTTCAATCACTTCATCGATATAACCACGGCTGGCAGCAATATAAGGATTGGTAAATTTCATATTGTATTCAGCAATCAGCTCCTGCCGTCGCAGTTCGGGATCAGCAGCACGAGCAATCTCATCTTTAAAGAGAATATTCACTGCGCCATCAGCCCCCATCACAGCAATCTCAGCCGTCGGCCAGGCATAATTAAGATCGCCACGAATATGCTTACTACTCATAACATCATAGGCACCGCCATAGGCTTTCCGGGTGATAACGGTAATCTTGGGAACCGTAGCCTCGCAATAGGCGTAAAGAAGCTTGGCTCCATGGCGAATAATGCCCGCATGTTCCTGTCCCACCCCCGGCAGGAAGCCAGGGACATCCACAAAGGTAATCAGAGGGACATTAAAACAATCGCAAAAGCGTACGAAACGTGCAGCTTTATCGGAGGCATTGATATCAAGCACGCCCGCAAGAATACGAGGTTGCTGCGCCACAATACCGATTGAGCGTCCATTAAGGCGAGCGAAGCCAACAATAATATTCTGGGCAAAGAGCTCCTGCACCTCAAAGAAATCCCCATCATCGACAACCTGAGACAACACTTCTTTCATATCGTAGGGCTTGCCAGGATTATCCGGGATGATCTGATTAAGGGGCTCAAGCAGGCGATTGGGGACATCATTGGGCGTCAGCAGAGGAGGATCATCCAGATTATTGGACGGGAGAAAACTCAGGAGTCGACGAATCATACGAATACAGTCAGGCTCGCTGGGGCAGGCAAAGTGAGCCACACCACTGGTATTATTATGTACAGCGGCACCACCCAACTCCTCAAAAGAGACATCCTCGTGCGTCACAGCCTTGAGCACGTTCGGGCCAGTCACAAACATATAACTGGCCTCTTCCACCATAAAAATAAAATCGGTGATCGCTGGCGAATAAACTGCTCCACCGGCACAGGGTCCCATAATCGCGGAGATCTGCGGCACAACGCCAGAGGCCAGGGTATTACGAAGAAATATATCGGCATAGGCACCTAAGCTGACCACGCCCTCCTGGATACGCGCACCACCAGAATCGTTCAAGCCCAGAATAGGAGCTCCCATCTTCATAGCCATATCGATCACCTTGCAGATCTTTTCGGCATGTGCTTCAGAGAGTGAGCCTCCAAAGACAGTAAAATCCTGCGAAAACACGTAGACCAGACGGCCATCAACCTTACCATAGCCGGTCACAACGCCATCGCCCAGGATCTTCTGATCCGCCAGACCAAAATCGCTCGTACGATGGGTCACAAACATATCCAGTTCATTGAAGCTCCCGGGATCAAGCAACAGATCCAGACGCTCACGCGCCGACAATTTCCCCTTCTTGTGCTGAGCCTCAATACGCTTCTCGCCGCCACCACGTAGCGCATCTGCTTGCAAGCTATGAAGTTCAGCAATTTTCTCTTGCGTTCCCTTCACATTGGAAGTTTCCTGTGGACTTCGTTCACCAGTAGTCATATCAACTATCTCCATCGATTTTTACGTATACGCCTTTTAGTGATATTACACGATCAACGATCAACGGTCATCGCACCAGACCAGAATGCTCCTTGGCACCAGGCATCCGAGCCAGCCGACGTAGCGGCGCGGCTCCGCCGTGCTGTCACGTCTCGCACGAAAACGTCCCACGTGCCGCTGGAAGCAACACAAACGAAACGATCCACCGCAGGAAGATGTCTCAATGGAACCCCATGGGGAGCGTGTTCGTATACGTCAGTGGGCATCTCAGCCCATTGGGATGTATGTCTCCAATGCTACATCGGTGCGAATGACCTTTGACAGAGTGATATTCATAGATCGGTTAAGAGCAGCATTCACAACCCAATCATAACATAGCGGGAAAATAGCAGAAGGGCTCATCCAGTTGATTATCTTACTTTGATCAACTGGATGAACCCCTCCAAAAAGATGGTTTATCGAGACAAGATAGAAAACAATGAATAGACTGCACAAGATGATAGATAAAATCATACCTCAATGCAGCCCAAACAATGGATATCCTTATCTGAGAGCCGGTTTAGAGATGCTGGCAACGCAATGAGATGATGCCTGGCGCGAAATGATTCGCTTTCTGCAAGTATTCCTGTTCGTTGGCCTCAATCATCAACTTGTGCATGACGACCACATCGCCATCTGGCAGCGGCTCGGCTGGCTGTAGACAGAGTTCCATGACAGCACAACCACGCTCGTAGACCTTAACCAGTCCGCCGCCGCCCGGTATGCGATAGATACGGCTATCCATCGTGGGGCTGGGGACTTCAAGGTAGCCAAACTTGATCAATTGCTGATATTGGTGCTCGGAAAGCATCTCGCGCATCAGGGCTTTGGCTCTACTTTCGGCCGAGAGATGCTCGCTAACGGACTCGCGTAAACGGCCAACGCTCCCATCAGGTGATTGCGAGAGGTAGTAAATCGCGAGCAGAAGAAACAGCAACCAGATACCGAGGAACAAACTTAGCGTCTCTAACATAAGCCAGTTCTACTCCTCACCACCGACAACGCGAGGCACGAGGACAATTTGCTCGGCATTACGATCAAACTTGTCGATACGCTCTACAGTTTTACCATCCTCTACTCTGAAGGCTGTGGCTCCCTTGCGACGTTCGTCGGTAAAAATACGCTCAGCCTCTCGAACAGCCGCTTCAGCATCCGGATCGTGAGTTTCAACCTTCTGGGAATCCCAGGTGATCCGATCATCGCCGCGACGTGACATGACTCGTAGCATACCCACAGTCTGTCTCCTTCCCATGTACAAAAGCTTGATTGCGCAAGCTTCTACTACCGAGCTTATTCCTGGCTTCTCAACAACAAGGAACATATTGGAATAAATTGAGCATAGCACGCAATCATAGGCACGTCAAGGGTAAGGCAAGAAGCAAAGAGAAATACTCCACGTGACGGCCCTGCTTACGCGATGGGAATTTGGCAGGAAAAACCAGTTTTCTTAATGTAGCAAGCATGGAAGAAGACACGTAAAGGTGCTTCCCTGGCCTGGAGCGCTTTCAAGCGTCACAGTACCACCGTGTAGTTCCACAATCATCTTGACAATGGCCAGACCTAAACCCTGTCCTCCAGCGTGTCTGGCATGCTCATTTTGCACCTGAAAGAAGCGTTCAAAGATGCGCTCCTGAAACTCTGGTTCAATACCACAGCCAGTATCCCGCACTTGCAAAGTAATCATACGCTGCTCTTCGTCCTCGTCGGGCTCAAGAGCAGATGCCATAGCGGAAGAGGAATTGGATTTACGGCCACCCGCAACCGCAGTAATATTCACCTCCCCACCGGAAGGTGTAAACTGAAGAGCATTGTTGATAAGATTACGTAGTACCTGTTGTAAACGTAAAGCATCCGCATATAAGCGAGGAAGGTCTGAAGCAATAGTCACATGGATCTGAATACCATTATCGGCGGCCGTCAATTCTAATTCTTCAACAGCGTTTTCAATAACCTCAGAGAGAGTAATAATCTCTCGATTCAACTGTATCTGTCCAGAGTCGGCACGCGAGATCAGGAGCAAGTCCTCGAGTAGTGCATAAAGATGTTCACTGCCAGCGCGTGCTCGCTGCACAAACTCACGATGCTGTGGAGCCAGTTCGCCTCCGACTCCTAACAAAGCAAGATCCAGATAACCATTGATCGCATTTAAAGGTGAACGAAGCTCATGAGTAATCATCGACAAAAATTTCGCTCGACTGCGCGTCGCATCACGAATAGACGTCATATCACGCGCCACCAGCAGACAGACAGCTTCATTCTTCACAGCAACGGGAGAAACACTCAAACCTAACACATGAGCAGTCTCCTGAATAGAGACATCCATCTCCGTGTAGGGCAGCGACTCTCCCTGCGCGAACGCCTGCTCAATCATACAGCTATGCTGGCAACTTATGGGACGTTCGCGTGTCTGACAGCCAAAGATATCAGCACAGGAGCGGCCCATGAGCTGCAATGGAGTCAAGCCAAAAATATGACCGAAAGCAGTATTCGCCTCGATAAATTTCCGCTCATCATTGACTAAAGCAACACCATCAGAGCTCGCTTCCCAGATAGAGCCCAGGGCTGGAATATTCGCATTCATCTACATTCTCTTTTGCTTCTTCATCCATATAAAGATCAGATATCCAAATATTATATAAAATATACGGCTGCCACACACAATTAGAGATGAATCATATTCCATAGTTTTCATCTCAACATAAAAAGTAAAATCGCTCCCATGAGTTGCTTCAAATTATATCATTGATGCATAAAGTGAGTCGAGCGAACTACGCGTATGGGCTATGGAGGAGGCAGTGGTGATACATCCCTGATGTTATGACGGCATAAGCAGGAACGTATCACCTATAACCTGTCAGGAGTGGCTTTGTACTAAAGGTTGCGTCGTCAGAGACGCTTCATCAGCCTGGAGAGGGAGCGTAAAAGAGATACGCGCTCCAATATCGGGGACATTTTCGGCCCAGACGGTGCCACCATGGACATCGATGATAGCTTGCACAATGGCTAAGCCAAGACCGCTCCCACCGCTACTGGATTGACGAGCGTCGTCAGCTCGATAGAAACGATCAAAGATACGCGGAAGCGATTCCTCGGGAATACCGCTCCCCGTATCGGTAATCGACACCACGATATTCTTTTCTGCCACATGAGCATCAACGATGATCTGTCCTCCAGCCGGCGTGTAGTGCAGCGCGTTATTAAAGAGATTGGAAAAAACACGGGTCAGCATATCCGCATCGGCCTGCACAGGAGGAAAACTATAGGAAACGGAGTTCACCGGTTCGATCTGATAACGCTCAAATTCGGTGGCGAGCGCCGCAAAGGTTTCATCGACGAGTGCCGCCAGACGCAAGGATTTCAGTTGAGGCAGTAGGGCTCGCGCTTCAACCTTTGCCATCACGTGGAGATCCTGGACCAGACGACGTAAGCGTAGCGTCTCGCGTACGATAATGCGTCCAGTGGCCTCATAATCTTCATAGCTCTGATTGATCCCATCGGCCAGAGCTTCGCCCAATCCCGCAATGGCCGTCAGAGGAGTAGCCAGGTCATGCGTCACATTCATAATTAATTCGCGCCGCCAGATCTCCTGCCGCCGCAACTCGTTCACATCGCTTTTCAGCTGTGCGGCCATCTCATTAAAGGTATGAGCCAATTCGCCCAGTTCTCCGGGGCCAGTTACGCTGACCTGAGTGTCATAGTTTCCCGAGGCAAGTTTGCGCGAGGCATGGGTGAGTTTGGCCAGCGGACGTGTGATGGTCAGAGAATAGACGCTGGCAGCAGCAGCAACCAACAAGGCAATAATTGGAGTCGCGATCAGAACCGCCAATCCGACCGTGGTTACAAATGCCGGAATACTGGTCGAGAAAGGTGTCACAAGCACAGCGCCAATCACCTGATCGGCGCTACCATTATGTCCCCGTATGATGATAGGTTCCACGAGAAACGGCAACGCAGTCGTAACTGGTGTCTGCTTGGCAAGCAGACCACCACTCGCCTGTCCTTTTAAAGCATTGTTCAGCGCAAGCCTCAAATCAGCCTGTCCCTGACTATTATTATTGATGTGGGCCGAACCTGAGAGATTTAAAACCGAATTGATAGCCACAAAGGCGCTTCCATGACCAATCGAACGCGGATAGATCATCTTCTTCTGTAGATTGAAAAATATATAGAGATGATCCGGGTCCGCTTCATTGCTTGCGGTTGGAGGATTCATAGCTTCACGCACCGACTGCAATAGGGTCGTAGCGGAAACGACGGTGCTTGGTCCACTCGTCCCCGATGCACCGCCTGTAGTAAGAAGTTCTTGCTTGTGAATATAGATAATACTCACATTTTGCGCCTTCGCGTGCGCCAATAACCTCAGACTCGCTTCCTGCTCATTCCCATAATAGTAGTTAATTACCAGGATGGCAGTCAGGGCTAATAAGCCAGCCGCAAGTAGAGCCACAAGCATCGAACCTAACGCCAAACGCCAACGTATACGCATAATAATCATCCTTATGTTGATGAGTGCACTTTTACTTCAAAACGGTAGCCAACACGCCAGACCGTTTTAATATAGCGCTGATTGGGATCAACATCAATCTTCTTGCGCAGAGCACTCATATGGACATCGATCGTATGCCCATCGCCAAGATAATCATATCCCCACACAGTATTCATCAACACTTCACGCGTAAAGACACGATCAGGAGAGCGTGCTAATAAGGACAGCAGATCGAACTCCGTGGGAGTCAGAGCCACCTCATACCCCTGCACCTCGACGCGGCGAGCCAGTAAGTCAATCGTCAGATCGGGAAAGCGTAAGATATCCCCTTTTCCACGCTGTTCGGATGTGTTTGAGCTGGTAGACTGATCCTGAGATGCCTCATGACTGCCGACACGTCGCAAGATAGCACGCACACGGCTCACCAGTTCCCGAGGACTAAATGGCTTCACCAGATAATCATCCGCACCAATCTCCAGCCCGGTAATGCGATCATCCTCGTCACCACGAGCGGTCAACATCAAAATAGGAGTCTGAGACCAGGCCCGAATACGACGACACACCTCAAAGCCATCAATGGCTGGCAACATAATATCCAGTAGCACCAGATCAGGAGACTCTCGCGCATGCAGAGCCAGGCCATCAGCGCCATCCCTGGCAATCACCACCTGATATCCAGCATCCTTCAGATACAACTGGATCAAGTGCACAATGCCTTCTTCATCTTCAATTACAAGAATTTTTTGAGACATCTTATAGAACTCCTGAAAGCGAGAGATCATTTCAATGTCATAGTAGCATAAGAAGACACGAAAAAGTATGAACTTTGCGCCTGGTCGCTAAATCTTGAGGAAATCTTGAATGTAGTCAGAGAAGATCTTCACTTCTGTCAGCTAAGATAAAAAGCGTCCCCACAAAAGTGGTAAGCCTACCGTCTTGTAGGCTTTACAAGACAATTTACAGACACAGCATAGGTAACAGCCATGTGTCTACCATTTATAAGCACCATCAGGAGATAAGATCATGAAAGCATTCCTCAAGAGACACAAAATTATCCTGGCCAGTATCGGTGGCTCACTATTGACTCTGATAGCAGTCATAAGCGTATTCCTGGTCGTACCCACAATAGCTTCGGCCAGGCAGGCAACGGCCACACCAACCAGCACACCAACAGCAACAACCAAAGTGAACTACTGTACTCAATATGAACAAGCACTCGCACAAAAACTCAACATCTCAGTCAGCACACTTACACAGGACAATAAAGCGACGCTGATCGCCGTCATTAATCAGAAAGTAAAAGCTGGCAAATTGACCCAGGCAAAAGCAGATGCCATGATCAAGAAGATCAATCAAGGTACGGGCAATGTATGCCCCGGCCAGCTCACGCATAAACACACCATCCAGCATGCCTGGCTCAACAAGTATGCTCAAAATGTGATTACGCTGCTGGCTCAAGGACTGCATTTGAACGCAAGTCAGCTTACCGCGCAATTCAAAGCAGGCAAGACTCTGGCTGATATCGCCAAAGCTCAGAACGTCTCGACCAGCGCACTGCAAACACTAGTGAAAAATACAGCGAACACTGTTCTCAAGCAAGCAGTGAGTGCTGGCACGTTGAAACAAACACAAGCCAATACAATCTCAGCCTACATCCAAAAACATCCGGAAGCTATACAGAAATTAGAAGCAGCCATCGTCAAAAAAGCCAGCACAAAATAGTCACATTGAAATGGCCCATTCTATGGTAGAGGCGATAAAAGATATAGCCTCCAGCACAGAATGAGCCACATTTCTGTGTATCAGGTATTCGTCATGACAGATGTCATCACCTTCTCCTTACGCGTTCCAGAAAGCAGATAGATACCACCACCAATCAATCCAAACAGGAGCACCTGTAGATCCATAAGCAAAACTAAGAGCATAGCAGTCGGTACCGCCACGTGGACAGTCGAAAACATCAGGACAAAGGCTCCCTCACGCAAACCGTAGCCATTGATAGAAAAGGGCAAGAAAGCTATTAGAGAGACAAAAGGGATGGCTACCAGATAAAAAGGTACAGGTACATTAATATGTAGCAGGAGTCCATACGCGTAGTAATTGAGGATATATCCAACATGATATAACATGCCAAAGATAGTGGCCGCCCATAACGTCCGTGGACGCCGAATACTTTCTTTGAGAGCCGTTCCCAGTTTCAATAATGGAGGTAGGATTCGTTTGGTAATCCAATTAAAGCGTAAAAAACGCGGCAGCAGCGCGACTCCAACAAAGGCCAGTACAAACACACTGAACATGAGCACACAGGATAAAACATAGCCAACTTTGATCTGACGAGTTAGATGAGTCTGCCAGAAAAGCAAAGCAGGTGAAGAGATCAGTACCATACCAAAGAAGCCAGTCACACGACTCATCACGACCGCGCTGGCAGAACCAGCCGCATTTTTTCCTTCTTTGCCTATATAATAGGCTTTGATCACATCACCCCCCATACCAGTGGGCAAAAAGTGATTAAAAGAGATGCCTACCTGATAGAGATTGATCAATCTCCTGAGATCGACATGAATATGCTCTCCATCCAGCAGGCATTGCCATTGATATGAGCTGATCACCACTCCATAGAAGCCGAGTGCCACGCAGATCAGCAAAGCACCAGGGTCCAGATGAATGATCTGATCGATCAAAATCTTCCAGGAAATTGACTTCAATAAAAAGATGAGTATCAGTAAGGTACATCCAAGGCGTAACAAAAATTTGAGATGGCGTTTGAAAAAGTTTCTCGGTCGCTCTTCCATTATAAAAGTCCCCCTCTTTAGAAACTCCATCGGCAGAACAGGCCATAAGATAAAGTCAAATTACTGCTCATCTAAGACAAAATATCCAGGCATTTGCTTGATATCCTGCTGTATGTTACTATACAGAGAAGCTCTTTTTATGATTAAAAATTATATAGAGCCTTTCATCCAAAAATAAGCATGTGGGAAAGATACGTTGAGAAGGGGGTTGTGATGTCTTATCAATCGCCATATACCATCATCAGGCGTAAAGCTCGCATCAGGCCTGAACTTACTGCCAGGAAGATTACGCTACCAATACCTCCGGGACTAGTAGATCCTCCCCAAGCATCTGTACTTCTGGCTATTTTTTTAAGCCTGACTACGATCACAATGATTGAATTTGTGTTCCTTCACCTCAATACAGGCAACACAAATGCTTATAGCATTCCTCTGATGGTGGTTAGCGGATGTATGGCACTGAGCACGCTGATCATATTAACAGGACAGCGCATCCGCGCTCAGAGCGATGCCAGGCAGGCATTAAAGCAGTATCAAAAACAATTACAGGAGACCGAAGTTCAGTTAAAAGTATCTCAGTGGCAAGAGCGTAAAGCCTTTATGGAGCTCAATCCCCCGCTGGCTCAATATGACTTTAAATCGGTCATCTATGAACTCCTTGATATCAAGCCGTTGCTGCAACATACCTTCGATGAGCAAAATTTAAGCCTCTGGGCACGTCATCCCGAGGATGATGACTTTTTACAGGTACGGATCGGCATCGCACAACATGCAACAACCTATCAGATCGAGAACAAGCAGTCTGAAGACAAAAAGGTAGAGGGAATAGATCTCAATATCCACGAAAAGCCCCAAAATTCCAACACGTCATATAAGAGTTATGCACAGAAAATGAAAGCCGAGTTGCTGGCATATGCTCAAGAGCTAGCGACCAATTACGCACAGGTCTATGCCCCATCATTAATAGATATAGCTCGACAGAGTCCCATTGGCATTGTTGGTCCGGGGAACAGGCTTTCAGACGCCCGTGGCTTAATGCATGCCATTATCAGCCAGATTGTCTACCATCACTCGCCAGAGGACATACGCCTCATCATACTCGCTCCACGCTCACAAGAAACAGCCTGGCAATGGACAACGCTACTTCCTCATACCATTCTCTATGATCCACGCCAATCAAGTGGGCAGATAGAAGATGCCAACCTGGCCCACGCATGTGCGATCGGTACGGGAGCAATTATAGATCAGCTCCCACTGATTTCTCGCGAAGTGGGGCGTCGCAAAATGTTATTTGAGGATGTACAACAGCAACCAAAGACTGCGCTCACACCACATTTACTGATAATTGTGGACGAGTTTAACGCGCCTGGCGATCTTGATCAACCTCTCCAGACATTACCAACGCCAAGCACGCAATCCTCACAGCCAACGCTTTATCGCCGACCACGGCTCTCGGTTTCTCCGCTCAAGCGACCCGAGCTGGCTCTGGCGCTCAGCCAGGGAGGGCATCTAGGCATCTCGGTGCTCAGTGCCAATAGCAGCCTCACATCATTGCCGGCGACGTGCCAACTCCTGATCGATCTATCGCAAGAAGAGCTCCCACCACGCATCCTACAGCTAGAGGCAGAAGAGATTTCTTCCCAGCAGAAACAGCAGAAAAGTAAAAAGTCAAAGATCGAAGAAACAATCATTCAGAGGCCGCCCCAGGCCATCGTACGTAGTCTCATAGATCACCACAAGCCCGCGACCACAATCTCGCAGATTGATAACGCCTCGCTCGATGATTTACAATCCCTGGCTCTGCGCATACAATCGTTACGCGCAGCGACGGCCAGTAGTATGGATCTGCGCACGCAGGTAGATCTACGCACCCTCTTTGATCCTCCGCTCAATCTGACTGGCTACGATCCCCTCATACTCTGGAGCGACTCCCTTTTTCGCACACCACAGCCGTTATTACGCATCCCAATAGGATTAAAAATCGGAGACGAAGTCCAATACCTTGACCTCGTCAAAGATGGTCCACATGGATTGTTGGTCGGACAAAGCGGTTCTGGGAAAAGCGAATTACTACAAACCATCCTCTTATCGCTGGCACTCGCCTATCGACCCTCAGAAATCAATTTTCTCCTGCTGGATAGCAAAACAGGACGATCACTGGAGTCGTTTAGCCAACTCCCGCATACAATCGCATTCGAAGCACATATCACCTCGGCGGCTCCTATCCAGCGCTTTCTTACGCTGCTGCGAGCCGAGGTAAGCAGGCGTGCGATACTTCACAAAGCCGGCAAGTTCCCGCCACGGCTGCTAATTGTCATCGATAATGTTATGGATATGACGCAATACGCTGAATCGATGATCGACGAACTATTTGCAATTACACAGGTAGGGCTTGAGATTGGAATCCATCTTCTGTTGGTAAGCCAGCAGTTGGATGGCTTAATCGGGCGTAAGGTGCGCGATCACATTCAATATCGCTTATGTCTGCGCTGTACCTCGCTCGACGAGAGCAATGAAATTCTGCACCGTCCCGATGCAGCAAATCTGCCAGTGAGTATCCCCGGACGTGGCTATCTCTTGCATGGAGATAACCAGTTAGATCTCTTCCAGGCAGCACGCGTCACCATTCCTATCGTGCAAGAGCAGCAACTGGCCACAGCCCAATCACAGCTAAATGCACTCCTATTACTACCATTCAGAGGAAAATAAAGCATGTCTCAACCACTCGATGAGCAAGAAACACGTCCCATGACTGCCATCCGACCAAGGACATTGTATGAGGCAGCCATCGAAAGTATCAGCACGGCCTACGCGCAGGCACCGGTGGGCAGAGAAGATATTCACTATTGGCCCAAACCACTTCCTACTCCCACACCTGATCAGCCCGATCCGTTGATCCTGTTTGCGCTTGAGGAGAGCGATGAAAATCAGGCCAGACAGACAAAAGATTATGAGTATCTGGCCGTCATTCCTATGACACGACGCGAAGTTTTAGAACGTCGCAGCCATGAAAATATGAAGCCTTCCATGCAGATACCGATCGGCCTGATCGATAAACCAGAGCAGCAGCAACGCGAATCATTACTGGTTGATCTACATGGCACAAAAGGAGAACTCCTGGGAGGTCCATTACTGATTGTAGGAGCACAGCATAGCGGCAAGGCGACCGCACTCCAGACCATCTTATTCTGGCTCACGACGCGCTTTCTACCAGCCCAACTCCATTGCGCGATCATAGATCCACGCGCAGAACTCGATAGTTTTCAGATGCTGCCACATATGCGATCCAGCCATGGCGACCTACTCTGGACCGATGCAAGCTCCGATGAACAGTTAAACCGCTTCATACAACAACTGACCGCGCAAATACAACGCCGTCGGACCGCCTTTCCCGATCAGCACTGGAACACACAAACCCTGCCACAGCTCTGGGCACAGGGAAAAACCATCCCACAAATTCTACTGATAATCAGTAATTATCAACTCTTTGCCAAACGCCTCTCGGCCGCAACCTCACTCAAAAAGCTCGTACAAACGGTGATCGAGGCCCGTGCCATGGGCGTTTATCTGATTATTACCTCAACCGACAGCGGCTCACACTCTATACCGACAGATATCCTGGGCAAGTGCACAACTAGAATCGGACTTGAGATCAACGAGCAACAACGCAATGAGCTCTTTGGCAAAACACACCTGCTCTATGAAGGCGTTCCTGGGCGCGGCCTGCTCATGACGCCGGACCACAAAATCAATCAAATACAACTGGCGCTGCCGCTGGCCGGCCCGAATGAAGATATACGCGCGGAACAATTGAAGGCCGCTCTTACCTTAAAGTAGTGCTCATAGCTCCGATGCGGTATCGGTGATGTGCGTCCAAAACATCTCCGGAAAGCGATGAGGTGAGACGTTCACCGACGTAGCGGCGCGGCTCCGCCGTGCTGTCTGTGACTCGTCTGACCACGCTCCATATGGGGTTCCATTGAAACCTCTTCCCACGGTGGGACGTGTTCGTGCGTCCAGTGACAGCACGGCGGAGCCGCGCCGCTACGTTGGCTGTCCTGAGCGCTTGGTGCAAGGGATCATCCTTCTTTGCCTGGCAACGTTCCTATGTTTCTTAACAGAGTAGTAGCGTACGACGTTACTTTGGGTTTGGGATACAATCATGTCAACACAGTTGTTTTATATGCAGAGCAGATATATTCAAGAGAGATAAACAATGAAATTACAGATTCATATGAGTCCTGCTGCCGCTCTGGCAACACGACTTATGGCTGAAGATATTTATATTGTGATCGATGTAATTCGTGCGACGACTTCGATTGCCACGATCTTTGATAGTGGAGCAAAACGGATACTGCTCGCTGATACTGTTGAGCAGGCTCGCAAGGCCGCAAGGCTGATTCCTGGCAGATTGTTATGTGGAGAGCGTGAGGCGAAACCTTTGCCCGATTTTGATTTTGGCAATTCTCCCGCAGAGTTTGCACGAACTCGACTCAGTAATCAGGAGTTGATACTTACCACGACCAATGGCACGCGAGCATTCTTCGCCTGTCCTGAGCAGAGTGTTCGCCTGGCTGGATGCTTTTATAATGCAGCTGCAGTCACAGCCTATGCGCTTGCACAGGCTCACACACGCGAGAGTAATATCGCTATCATATGTGCAGCCGAGAGTGGTGCGTTTGCACTTGATGATACTGTTTGTGCTGGTTATCTCGCACAGGAGATTCAGCGTCAACAGCCAGATATCCAATGCCACGAAAGCGTGCTTGCAGCGAGCACCCTGTACCAATTTTATACGCCTCCTAAATTAATCGCATCCAGCCATTCGATCCAGCACGTGATACAGGCAGGATTAGCCGCGGACATCGATATATGCCTCCAAAATAGTAGCAGCACGAGTATTGGACAAGTGACAGGTCGTGAAGCTGAGACGAAGCTATGGATTCTCGAACCTGTACCCACAAAAAACTAAGCTCAAACATCCACTTCATAAGAGGACGACATTGATACAATCAAGATTCATCAATCCTCGTCCTCACGGCATCCTCTTTCAAACAACATATTTCATACATCAACTTCATAGGCAAAAGCACAAAAAATACATTGTTATATATAAATGTATATAATTTGACAAATACAGTTTAAAATGTTATAAATTAATCACTGTCACGCATATGTGATATAAGGAAAAAATAATTAAAGGGATTTATAGAAATTTATGTATAGTGGAGTATAGAAAGGAAAAAATAGTGACTTCACGTGTAAGACAACCATTGGTAAAGTTATATTTTAACGCAAATGATCCTTCCATCACAGATGAGCAAGCAACGCTAAGCGAAGTTGCTCGCAACGCCATCATCAGCGATAACGTATTTACTCCTGAGGATATGAAGATTGAGGTCGATGCGATGGGAACAGTGATCGTTGAGACACCGTGTATCAATCGAGGAGACATAACCGATGTAAGTCATCAAAAGCGCGTATTACGCATCCCGCAGGAAAAAGCCTATCAACGGATCGTAGAAGCGGTTCAGAAAAATTTTGAGCTGCTTGAAAGACTCTACGAAGAGGGCCATCAAGGAGCGTTAAACTGGTTTCGCTGTAGCGTCTTTACCGCAATTCTGGAAGCAATCCTGATTACGCTCTCGATCTGTATTCCCTTCCTCTTATACTCATTACAGCTAGAGAAACAAGCCATTCCGGTAATCAGCTTCGTCATATGCACCAATATCATGAACGCATGTGTGGCCATCTGGATCTTCCGCCAAACGCAATTAGCCAATAAACAAGTTGATCATTATCTGAACAGCCTGACAGAGATTCGTAACTTCTCAGCTCTAACGCACATTATCACGCACATTCAAATGAGCGAGACGCAAAAAAACTCTCTGCAAAAGGCTCTGATCTCCTCGTCGCTAGGGATAGCAGCGCTGTCAGAGGGAACAAAACGGCAACAGACAGGACCATTGCAAGAAAGTGCCCTCTAACCTATCCGAGATAAAATGGCAATATTTATAAAATGTCCAGGATGATCAAGAGTGAGGATATGGAAAAATGCGCAAAAGTAGTCGCAAAAAATCATATTTCAAGCAAAAATCACGCAAAACATCCTCTCCAGAAGACATGATGGCTTTAGAGCAGATGTATCAACAAAGTCTCTTTGAAGCGCAATGCTGGTTTTTCATCAGCCTCATTGTTGCGATTATCGGTACTATGTTCATTTTAGGAACAGTGCTACTTTTTTTTCTCTTCAGTAACACCTTTTTTGTCCCTCAGAGCATCAAAATTGTCATGACGATTGCCAACGTCGCAACCAGCGTCTCACAGCATCTGATAGTCTCGCAGGCACGCGCCGCGAATAGAAGAGTAGATCATTACGCCAACGAGCTACGCCATGAAGCAAACGAATTAAACGTCTATGAAATCATTCGCATCATCTCATCATCGCTACCAGAAGGTGAAGACAGAACAAATCTGATTGTTCGCACCATCGCAGACGCGTTGATACATCAGCCACATGAAATGTCGGTGCCGCTATCGGTACCAGGATTTCTAAGCAAAAGATCATTATCGAGATAGTCGCATATACGTTCGCTAGCCAGGACAAAGGGTCAATCTATTCAACGCGCAAGATTAATTTTCCAAAGTTGCGATTTTCCGCCATAACAGTATGAGCTCTAGCGATATCCTGCCAGGGAAAAACTTCTTCGACGATAGGTAGCAATGTAGCATTCGCGAACAGAGGGATCGCCTGCTCCGTAAAGAGACGTGTCACCTGTAATTTCTCGTCCAAGGTCCGCGAGCGGAGCGTACATCCACGAATTTGCAGGCGTTTAGCCATCACCAAGCGTAGATCCACATCGGCTTGTGAACCTCCCAGCGTGGCCAGAAAAACCAGACGCCCCCATGGAGCCAGAGCATCTAAATTTTGCTGCATATAAGTGGCCCCAACAAAGTCAAGCACCACATGGACACCTTCATCATTGGTCAACTGCTTAATCTCAGCCGCAAAATTGGTCTCAGATAGACCAACTTCAAGGCCTAGCTTCTTGGCCGACTCGAGTTTGCTGGCTGTACGTGAAGTTCCATAGACAGTCGCACCAACCGCCCGCGCCAATTGAATCGCAGCAGTGGCAACTCCACTTCCGGCAGCGTGTACAAGTAACCGTTCGCCCATCTTCAAATGAGCCTGCGTGAATAGAGCATCATGAGCAGTGATAAACACCTCTGGTATCGCCGCCGCCTGCACGAAATCCAAATTTTCAGGAATTTCAATCAGCAAGCCCTCATGCACAATCACATACTCGGCCTGCCCACCACCTCCCAGAAGCCCCATGACACGTTGTCCAATCTTCCATCTGGTCACAAACGGTCCGACAGCATCCACCTCACCAGCAAACTCCATACCAGGTATGTCCTGAGGAGATCCCTCCGGCGCAGGATAAAAACCGGCGCGCTGAGACAGATCAGCACGATTAAGACCCGCCGCACGCACACGCACACGAACCCAATCCCCAACAGGTTCTGGCGTCTCCACCGTCTGAATTTCCAAGACCTCTGGACCACCAAAACGCGTAATTACAACAGCTTGCATAGCTTAATACTCCTCAATCAAATTACTGTACATATCCACAATCAAGCACGTCAGATACATCCCGTATTCTACTATTATATACATCATGTTGTGGCTGAGTAGATAGTGATTTTCCAGCGTGCGAAATAAAGAAAATATAAGAAAAAATACTCATAACAAAAGCAATCAGCGGCCTGGAACTATTCTAGCGCATAAAATGGTTCCAGGCCGCTGATTGCTTCAGGTATAGTTTCTATGAAACCCAAACTACTGTTGGGTAGCTTCGACATCCAATTCGATTTTGACTTCGTCACTGACGACAGCACCACCGGTCTCGAGCAGGTTGTTCCAGGTCAGTCCATAGTCTTTACGATTGATTTTTGCTCGGGCTGAGAAGCCGGCACGCTGCAAGCCATAGGGATCTTTAACCGTACTGGAATACTCTACGGTAAAAGTAACCGGTTTGGTGACACCGTGCAAGTTGAGATCGCCAGTAACTTTATAATCGTCACCATCTTTTTCGATGCTGGTACTCTTGAAAGTTATGGTTGGATACTTTTCAGCGTCAAAGAAATCAGCCGAACGAAGATGATTATCACGGTTGGCATCACGAGTATCGATGCTGGCAGTCTCCACTACGGCCTCTACCGAAGAACTAGCAGGATTTGCCTCATCAAAGTTTAGTGTACCAGTGAATTTGCTGAATCCTCCACGAACTGTGCTCACAACCATGTGGCGAACATTAAAACCGACATGAGAATGAGATGTATCAATTGTCCAAGCCATGTAAATAATCCTCCAAGAGAAAATAAACTGTGCAAAAGTTAGTTACATCACTAACATTAGCAGTAGGTTATCATACTCACTTTCTTTTGTCAAGAAACTAATAATTAATTAGCAGAGATTGAACATAAAAATAGAGAGTACTCCTGATAGACTGTTTCTATCAGATGTACTCTCCATTGACGTTGTAGTCCGTGACTGCTGGGCCGTACGCTCAGAAATTCTTAGAAGCGTGACCGACGCTGTTTGCGACGAGCGGCTTCAGCTTTCCGTTTGCGACGCGACTGTGGGCTCTCGTAATATCTTCGACGACGAGCTTCGGCAAGAATACCCGCGTTTTGTACTTTACGATTAAATCGTTTAAGCGCAAGTTCAAACGATTCACCGGCTTGAATCACAATTTCGCTCATAGAGTCTACCAGCGAGAGGATCGGCGATCACCGCCGCCGCCGCCACTGCCACCACGGCTCGCGGTGCGAGGCTGATAGCAATCGCTGCAATAAACTGGGCGATCTTCGCGGGGCTGGAATGGTACCTGAGCCTCGTTACCACAACTTGCGCAGGTCGCGGTATACATCTGGCGTGGCTCGCGGTAGCCACCATCATTACCACCACGTGAGGAACGTGAGCGGTCTCCCATGTGGCTCTTACGAGCTGCACGGCATGATGGGCAACGTGAAGGATTGTTGGTTAGTCCACGGCTCGCATAAAATTCTTGCTCGCCAGCGGTAAAAGTAAATTCCTGATTGCAGTCGCGGCAAATCAACGTCTGGTCTGTGAATGACATAAATGCTTCTCAATTCTTGGGTCTAAATTTCCCATATAGCTCTTCTCCTGTACGGCACAACTTTCACGGATCAGCCATTGAAAGCAACTACGTGTGTACAGTGTCTTGAGATTATACCACACAATGATACGAAATGCTACTACTTTCTGGCTTTTTTTCCGCCACTTTTGAAAATTGCCATCCATATATACTTCCATGCACTCAATTCCTCAAAAAGAGGATTTTTCTCTCGCGCGGAAACTCCCCGCCTTGCTTTCAGACGGCGTGTGGCGTCAAAAAATCATCGGCATGACAGTGGTTAACCATGATATAATCAGCGCAAAGTACAGTAGAAAAAGTACAGTAGGACGGGAACGCTGAAAAGGTCAAAGCGTTTTGCACTATGGCGATTATGGGAAAGGAGCGAATATGGCACGTACAACTATTCGTTCAATGACCGTTGAAGCATTGAATATTCCATTACGCGAACCGTTTGCGATTGCGACCGGCAGCGTCACAGCGGCACGCAACGTACTTATCACGCTCACACTCGAGGATGGCAGTGTGGGCTATGGCGAGTGCGCACCATTTCCACCCAGTACAGGAGAGTCACAGGAGACCGCCCTGGCCGCAGCCAGAGGTTGCATCGATCTTCTGGTGGGACGCGATACCTCACAATGGCGTCTGCTCTCGCAGCTGGTCCATGGTTTTTATTATGCACAAAAAACCGTGTGCGCTGGTATCGAGATGGCTATTCTCGATGCCTTGACGCACTCCTACGGCATTCCACTCTACAGCTTCTTTGGTGGGGCGCATTCATTCATCGAGACGGATATGAGTATCCCGATGGTGACACCAGAACGTGGTTTTGAGTTAGCAGAGGAGACAGCGAAACGTGGCATTAAAACCCTGAAGGTCAAGGTTGGTGGTGACCTGCGCGACGATGTCAATCGCGTCGAAGCTATCCGCAGCGGTGCCCCACAGCTGGCGATTACGCTGGATGCCAATCAGGGCTATACCCCCAATGAAGCCTTGCTCTGTCTGGAGGCACTCGACGATCGTGATATCCGCCCGCTACTCCTCGAAGAGCCCGTGCACAAAGATGATCTCCAGGGGCTGCGCTATATCATGCAACATACAACGGTCCCGATAGCGGTCGATGAAAGCGCCTCCAGCCTGACAGCGGTCGCACGTATCATCTCAGAAAACGCTGCCAATGTTATCAACATTAAGTTAATGAAAACTGGAATCTTAGAAGCGATGGATATCGCAGCCCTCTGTCGCGCCTCGAACAAACAGCTGATGATAGGAGCCATGATCGAGTCGCGCCTGGCAATCAGTGCATCAGCTCATCTGGCAGCCGGGCTGGGTGGCTTTCTGTTTATCGATCTTGATAGCCCCATGCTCCTGACAGAAGATCCATTCAAGGGTGGCTATGAGCAAAGAGGTGGGATCTATGATCTCTCTCAGATTGAGAGAGGGCTGGGTATTACACGGAAATAGATAATAGAACATCCTGACAACATAATCATCTAATGCTCCTCAAACGTGCAGAGAGTAGTAGAATCAATAATCAT
Source organism: Dictyobacter sp. Z7_2 (assembly GCF_057551105.1). NCBI lineage: Bacteria > Bacillati > Chloroflexota > Ktedonobacteria > Ktedonobacterales > Dictyobacteraceae > Dictyobacter > Dictyobacter sp. Z7_2. Next base: position 2,757,750 of record NZ_BAAJPE010000002.1, on the reverse strand, counting down.
CTTACCACTCCCTGCACAGCATCTACAGCAAAAACACAACAAAGGTCAACGATACGCCTCAGCCTGGAGACTAAAAAGTTCAGCATAGCGACCGTTTAAGGACATCAGATCCTGATGAGATCCACATTCGAGCAGACAGCCATTCTCAATCACCACAATTCGATCCGCCAGGCGCACCGTGCTGAAACGATGGCTGATAAAAAGAGCGGTTTTCCCCTCTGTAAGCTGTCGAAAGCGTTTAAAGATCTCATATTCGGATTGAGGATCTAAGGCGCTGGTTGGCTCATCCAGAACCAGGATCTGCGCATCGCGCATAAAAGCACGTGCCAGAGCAACCTTCTGCCATTCGCCTCCACTCAACTGAACGCCCTCTTTGAACCAGCGTCCAAGGATCGTCTCGTATCCATTGCTCAGATCCTCGATTACAGGATGGGCTCCACTTTTGGTGGCCGAGAACTTGATATTCTCAAGATCCTCGATATCGTCAATCCGACCAACGCCAATATTCTCGCTCGCCGTCAAATGATATCTCACAAAATCCTGAAAAATGACTCCAACCTGACGGCGTAAGGACACCAGATCATACATACGAATATTTTGTCCACCCACCAGAATCTCGCCCTCATCGGGATCATACAAGCGCGTGAGCAACTTAATCAATGTGGTTTTACCGGCCCCATTGCGGCCCACCAGCGCCATCGACTCGCCAGCATGAATAGTAAAGCTCACATGACTCAGGGCCTGTGTGGTTTTTCCCGGATAGGTAAAGCTGACGTCTCTAAACTCGACCTCCATGCCCAGAGAAGTCATCGGGACCGGGATCGGCAAAGGTTGCGCAGGCGAAAGAATAATCGGCTCGTACTCAAGAAACTCAAAGAGCGTATTCACAAACAGCACATTCTCATAGATTGTCGTGAGTCCATCCAGCAATAGCTGAAAACTCGCGCCTGCCTGGATCGATGCCTGCGTAAATTTCGTCAGTCCACCCAATGTAATCCTCCCCTGCACCGCCTGGAGGGCCACATAGAGATAAATAGCTGAATTGGCAATCACTGTAATCGCGGACCAGATAAAACCGCTCAGATAACGTGGAATGACCAGCTTCTTGTTCTCCGCATAAAACTCTTCCATCAGCGCGACAAAGCGTCCAATGAAGAAATCCCCAAGATTGAATAGCTTCACTTCTTTGTTATAATCATCGATCGTCATGACATGGGTCAGATACCACATCATGCGACGCTCGGGCGCTTCGGAGCGCATACGCCGATAGGCTCGCCAGCTATAGCGACTGTTGGCAAAAAAGGATGGCAGCGGAACGACAAAGGCAATCAGAACCAACCACCAGGCTAATTGAAACAACAAGATCAACATCGAGGTCAGTGTGATCAGGGTTCGTATCATTTCAAATGTTTGTGAGATCAGGATCACTGGCTTGTAGTTTGCCTCTTGTGTCGCGTGACGTAACTTATCATAAAACTCTGTATCCTCAAAAAACGAGAGATCCAGTGTATTGGCCTTGCGCAAAATGATGAGCTGAATATGATCGGAGACACGATCCTGCAAAAGTTGTTGGACGATACTATTCAGGCTCTGTAAGAGACGATCACACAGACTCACGACAAGCTGTAAGATAACGGGAAGCCAGATTGTGGCGATCGAATGGGTACGAATACTATAGACAACATTATCGATCACCATCTGAGAAATGATCACTGTGACCAGTGGCACCAGACCGCGCACAATACTGATAGCTCCCATGGCAATCGTCATGGGAGCATTGGCCGACCAGACCAGACGAATAACACGTGGCATACTCGCAAAGGCAATAAAGATCTGAGAAAATTTAAAAGTTTCTTCAGGTTTCTCAGCTTGTACAGACGAACGTGCAGCAGGCATGCGTAACTCCTATCTCGCAAGATCGATGAAAAAGAAACAATAGCTAAAGATTTGACAGAGATACAGAGTACGCACTCCAGCGAAGCAAACATGCAGGCATAGGACATCAAGAAGACAACAACGTAACCATTCTAAAGTATACCAGATACATAAATTTATTTTTCGGGCTCTACACTCATCATAGAGCGACGAACGAGCAAAGCAGTGTCTCCGACCAGCTTCACCTTCTAATAAACAGACATGATTCACACAGAAAAAGACAAAACCTGTACAAATCTCCCTTGACATCAGCCATCTCTAGCTTCTATACTACAGTAGAAGTTTCAAATGTTGATCCACTAAGTCAACAATGGTGGTTAATAAATAAGGAGGCCAGATACTATGGCTGAGTATGCACATCCAGAAGCACTCGTCGACTCAAGTTGGGTCGCAGATCATCTTAATGATGCGAATGTCCGCTTGATTGAAGCCGACGAAGATGTACTGTTATATGAAGTTGGACATATTCCCGGAGCAGTCAAACTCGACTGGCATGTCGACGTGCAAGATCCTCTGAGCCGCGATTTCATTGATCAGGAAGGTCTTGAAAAGCTCTTCTCTAAATGGGGTATCTCAAACGACACCACGATTGTGCTCTATGGCGATCGCAACAACTGGTATGCAGCTTATTCATACTGGCTGTTCAGCGGCTATGGACACAAAAACCTCAAAGTTCTCAATGGCGGACGCACTAAATGGGAAGCCGAAGGCCGTCCATATACTAAAGATGTGCCTCACTACGAAGCGACCACCTATCATGCACAGCCCGCAGATGAGTCGATTCGCGCCTTCCGCGATCAAGTGCTGGCCAGTTTGAACGACGCGAACCTGCGCCTCGTTGACGTCCGTTCTCCTCAGGAGTACAGCGGCGAACTGCTGCACATGGTCAACTACCCGCAAGAGGGTGCACAGCGTGCCGGACATATCCCTCATGCCAAGAACATCCCCTGGGCCGTCACAGCTAACGCGGATGGCACCTTCAAGTCAGCCGATGAGCTGCAAGAGATCTACACCGCAAAGGATGTCACACCTGATAAAGATGTCATCTCCTACTGCCGTATCGGTGAGCGCTCAGCGCATACATGGTTTGTACTTACTCGCTTGCTTGGCTATCCCAATGTACGCAACTACGACGGTTCATGGACCGAATGGGGCAGCCTTGTACGCTCTCCAGTAGAGCGTTAAGAGGCCTGCAGAGAAAGAGCTCCTTTCTTTGGCCCCTGACTTTCAGACCCTGCCGGATATGATCCTGAGCAGGGTCTTTTGCTGTGCAAAAAAAGAGCTGACCGTACGTTCCTGGCTGATCTACGTTAAAGACTATCTCCTGTGCTAACTTCCACTGCGATTTTAACTTTTCATGGGAGATTGCGTATGTAATAGGAGGATAGATATTTCGAAAGAGATTTATTTTGTACCCTCACGACAGCTTTTAAAAGAGTAATTTTTACGTAACAGAGCACAAACCATTAAAAGACGCGAAGCGACATTCACGTCTTAGAAGGCAGGTCGGAAGATGAAGTGTCCTTACTGCGGTAAAGAACTTCGTGATAACGTTCGCTTTTGCGGAAATTGTGGTCATCAGGTAAGTTCGCCATTGCCATCTGCGCCTTCAAATAGTGATTTGACGCTGTCAAGTTCGCTGAACAGCGGCTCGCAATTGCAGGGCGGCCGCTATATTGTCAAAAGAATTCTGGGTCAGGGAGGTATGGGAGCAGCGCTCCTGGCAACGGATATCCGCCTGGACAATAAGCAGGTGGTGATTAAAGAGCTGATCTCCGATAGCACAGATCAGACTCATCGCCTGGAGGACGTGCGCAACTTTAAGCGTGAAGTGGCAACGCTGGCACATATTGATCATCCATTGGTGCCAGGCGTCACAGATCATTTTCAAGAGGGCACGCGCTACTTCATGGTCCAGGAATATATCGCTGGCGAAAATCTCGAGGAGTATCTCAACCGCCTGAACCAACCACTATCGGAGCGCGAAGCACTGATCTGCGCGTCAGAGATTCTCGACGTGCTGGATTATCTGAGTCAACAGGTACCTCCAATTGTGCATCGAGATATCAAGCCAGCCAACATCATCATCGGCACAAAAGACAGGCGAGCTCATCTGGTAGATTTTGGCATTGCACGCGCTGAGGAAGCACGCAAGCAGACAGCGGCGCTGGGAACACCTGGTTACGCTCCACCTGAACAGTATCAAGGGAAAGCCGATCCACGCTCAGATTTGTATGCACTGGCGGCTACCCTCCATCACGTGCTCACCAATCATGATCCAAGAACCTATGCACCATTTAGCTATCCGGCGCTACGCACCTTGAATCCGGCCATCACGGCAGAGACCGAGACTATCCTGACACAAGCGCTGAACAATAACATCAATCAGCGTCCACAGAGCGCACTGGAGATGAAACAAGAGATCGACCACATATTACAGCAACAATTTGGACTATCAGGCAATATCGATAACTATAAGCTGGGCACATCAGGACAGATGAATGCGCTATCCGCATCTGCATCATCAACATTTTCTATCACGCAACAGCCAACCCAGCTGCAAACATCAACGCCACCAGGGCTACCCATGAAGGCGGCCCCCATCACATTACCGGGCATCGGGCCGATTACGCCATTGCCAAACGTCTATGCAGGCCAAACGCCAGCGGCTGGATATCCCACGCTGCTCACGCCACAGAATCCGCCTGTACAGCAAGCGCCAAAGAAATCGAAAAGAAAGCTCCTTGTAGGCTTGCTGCTGGGACTCATCTTGCTGCTAATTATAGGTTTGTCTGGAATCTATCTGCTGGTAACATCGGGCACAAAGGTAACAGCCATCAGCGTCACGATGATCAATGGGGAGCCGATTGGGATCAGCGATGGCACCACGGCTTTCGATACGACATTAGCCGATGGTGTCCTGAAAACGCAGGCCGCCCAGCAGCTCAAACAAAACAACACCAATGCGACGATCTCACTGTTAAATCAGGCCATCCAACAAAACTCCAACGACGCCGAAGCACTCATCTATCAAGAGGATATTCGTGTAATCAATTCTGGGACTCCCTATGTCACACTGGTGGTAGCGACAATGCTCAGTGGCGAGCAGGTTCAGGTAGGGAGAGATAATCTACAGGGTGCCTATGTAGCACAGAAGGAGTACAACGATGCAGCCAAATTACAAGGTGGCGTACAGGTTCGCCTGCTCATTGCTAATACGGGTAGCCAGGCAAGTACAGCCATCAGTAATGTAGGCAGAATTGTGCAGCAGATCGTACAACTTCAGCAGTCGGATACGACATTCGTCGGCGTTATGGGTTGGCCTTTCAGTGGGCGCACGCAAGCAGCGATTAAAGGATTGAGTCAGGCGCATATTCCCATGGTATCATCAACATCATCCAGCGACGCGTTGACCTCTGCCTCACCATACTTTCTGCGCGTCGTGCCAGCCAATACGGTACAGGGCGTCCAGGGAGCGAAGTATGCAGAACAGACCTTGCATGCCAGGAAGGTAGCTCTTTTCTATGATAATCAGGATACATATAGTGAAAGCCTCGCTCAGGATTTTCGCGAGCAGTTTGGAGTAAAGGATAAAAATCAGATTATTGAGGAAAATTATAAGATTGGAGATGCCGCAACCATCGCCAGTGGAGTCAAAAAAGTTTTGACGCAAGGCATTGACTTGATCTACTTCTCAGGGTACGCCAGCGACGTAAGCACAGTGTTATCTAACCTGCCAGCGGGTAATCTACCCGTGATGGGAGGCGATGCCCTCTATGAATTGGGAGGATATCAGAGCAGCGCTCGGGCTAACTTTAGCCATCTACGCTTCACTGCCTTTGCCTATCCTGACGAGTGGGAGATGCTTGGATATACAACGCAAAAGCCATCATTCTTCAATGAATATAGCGCCGCATTTAATCCCAACGGCCAGCATCCGGGAGGCGCTTATGGCTTTACGCGTACAGATAATGATGTTATGCTCTCTTATGATGCAACCGTTGCCTTGCTAACTGCGTACAATAATGCATTGGGTAGCGGAAAGAAAAATCCTACGCCCGAAGATGAGAACCAGGCTTTACATGCCATCAATGGCAGCAAAGCAATTCAAGGAGTCGGAGGACAGATTGCCTTTGGATCGAATGGAGATCCAATCAATAAAGCAATTGTCGTTCTTTATGTCGATCAGCTAGGGCGCATCCATATGGAACCAACGGTTCTGGGTCGCTTTTTAAAATAGGGATGGTCTTTGACTATCTCTAGATAGTAAATAGCTACGAGATTGGAATTACAGGCACACTATGAAATGTCCTTTTTGTGGCACGGTTAATCCGGCAGATGAAACCTTTTGTTCCAACTGTGGGGGATATCTGGATACAGCAGCCAATGGTCAAACAGTCGTGGGACAGGTCAATCCTCAGATGACTGGTCCTACCCAGGTATCAAACAGCAGCAGTGGAAGCATTGGCGCAACAACAACTGGTGGTAGATCGAAAGGGAATTCAATCACCCTGACACCAAACAGCCAGTTACAGAACGGCCGTTATGTGGTCGAAAAGATCCTGGGCCAGGGTGGCATGGGCGCAGCTGTGCTGGCAAAAGACACACGTGTCTCAAATAAACGCGTCGTCATCAAAGAGTTAATCTCAGACGAAAGCGATCCCACGCAGCGTCTGGAGGATGAGCGCAACTTTGAGCGTGAGGTAGAGACGCTGGCGAACCTCGACCATCCCCTCATCCCAACGGTCACCGATAGCTTTAAAGAAGGTTTACGCTACTATATGGTGCAGGAATATGCGCCAGGCGAAAATCTTGAAGACTACATGGAGCGGTTTAATAAGCCAATGCCCGAAAATGAGGCACTGACCTACATCTCGCAAGTCCTGGATATTCTCCAATATCTGGGCGAACAGAAACCACCGATTGTCCATCGAGACATCAAGCCAGCCAACATCATCATCAGTAGTCGCGACAAACGCGCCCGGTTGGTAGACTTCGGTATCGCCAGAGCAGATGAAGCCAAAAATGCCAAACACAAGCAGACGACAGCCCTGGGTACACCTGGCTACGCGCCACCTGAACAATATCAAGGCAACGCGGACGGACGCTCTGATCTGTATGCTCTGGCAGCGACGCTACACCATCTGGTAACCAACAGAGATCCACGTAACTTTCCACCATTCAGCTATCCGCCTGCGCGGAGCCTGAATAGTAAGATCACGCCTGAGTTAGAAGGCATTCTCGAACACGCGCTGATGATCGATAGCAATAAACGTTATCAGAACGCGGCCACCATGAAAAATGATATCGATGAGCTGCTAAGTACACGCTTTAATACCACCAACAAAAGCAGCAGTTATCTGTTGAATTCATCAGCAGGTATAGCGGCAACAGCGGCAACGCCTACACCTCAGCCATCCAGGCCCCCATCGTATCAGAGCGGCTATAACCAGGGGAACTCCAATCAAAACAGGCAAGCACAACCAAATCCGATCAGTCCTTTTCCCAGCAATCAGAACCGACAAAGTGGGCAACGGGCAAACAATCAACAGCAAAACTATGCTCCTTTTCCAGGTGCCATTCCACAGAAAAAGGACAATCATATTGCCCGAAGTTTCATCATACTCATTATAGTGGTCATTATCATAGCATTATTCATCTTTGTCGTCCCCCTGCTCACAAAATCGAACTCGTCATATCCAATTAGCAGTACCGGCACCAGCAAAGCAGTGACGCCAACGGTCACCTACACCAATCCGATCAGCGTCAAAACAGTGAATAATGAGCCAATTGGACTCAGCGAAGGGAACTTCGCCTTCGATACCAGCCGTAGAAATGCAGCAATCAAGAAAGATGCTGCGGCAGCCTTTCAAAATCCCAGCCAGGCGGCAACGCTCTGGGGCAATGCAAGCAACGGCAATTCAACGACAGGAGACTCCAGCGACGCCGAAGCCCATATTTATCAAGAAGATGCACGCGTCCTCGCCTCTGGCAGTCCCCATATTACATATGTCATTGGAACCATCCTCAGCGGCGCGAACGCCAGCGTAGGAGCGGACGATTTACAGGGAGCATATATCGCGCAAAGCGAATGGAATAGTCAGAATAAGTTAGGACAGGCAAAAGTGCTGCTGGTCATCGCCAATGCGGGCAGCAACTCAAGCAACGCCAACGCCGTAGCTGATCAGATAGCCCAGGCAGCCGCCAAAGATCACACCATTGTCGGAGTGATGGGCTGGTCCTTCAGCAGCTACACGATCAACGCGGTAGGGACCCTGGCAAAAGCCCATATCCCACTGATATCAGCCACTGCTTCCAGTGATGAGCTAACAGGTTTCTCACCCTACTTCTTCCGGGTAGCACCATCCAACAAAATGGAGGCTGAAGTCGGCGCAACGTACGCACAAAACACACTCAAGACCCAAAAAGCTGTCGTTTTTCAAGATGCATCTGACTCATACAGCAACGGCTTGGGCAATGACTTCCAGGGAGCATTTAAGGGCACAATCACCCAGGTAATCAATTACAAAATGGGCGATGCTCAATCAATCACTGATGGTTTGGCAAGCATCAAGGCCGATCCCGGCCTGATCTACTTCTCAGGCTATGCCAGTGATATGGATACACTACTCATAAAAATCCCTAACTATGCGCCACTGGCAAACACGCGCATCCTGGGAGGAGATGCTCTCTACGAGCTAGGAGGCTATTCAACTCAGGCACGCCTCAATCTCTACAGGCTCCAATTTACAGCGTTTGCTTATCCTGACGAGTGGGATGTCCTGGGAGAGTCCAGCAAGAAGCCGGCTTTCTTTAGCGACTATGCCGCAACGTATGCAGGAGCGCATCCAGCATCGGTTTATGGCTTCACCCGAGCCTCTGGTAACGTGATGCTTTCCTATGACGCCATGTTGGCGCTACTAACCAGTTCCCAAACTGCTCTGGGTGGCACCACAACAATGAAACCTGATGCGCTACAAGCAGCATTGGCACAGCTTAAAAATCTGCAAGGCGTCAGCGGAAATATCACAATGGGAAGCGATAGAGATCCAGTGAATAAAGCAGTCGTGATCTTATCGGTTGATAGTAACAACCATATTCATATGGCAAACAAGCTGGGAGCGGGGACTTTGTTGGCAGGATAATATCTCCAGAAAGTATTGTTCCATCGTATAAAACTCACCAGACTACAGGAGAAATACTGGTACTGTAGTCTGGTTTAGGCTTTTGGAAATCTTATTTCCAGAGTTTCAAGCGTTAGATTTTCAATCGCGATAACTTTTTGACGACTGGTAGCGCCGCGCACAATACTAAGCGTGCGTTTAGGTACAGACAATTGATCAGCCAGCAGCGCTATCAGTGCTTTATTCGCAGCTCCATCGACAGGAGAAGCTGTCAGATGGGCCTTCAATCCATCTCCATCCCACTCCAACGTATTTCTGCCACTGCGTGGAATAACCCGCAGAGAGATCAACATCTCTTACCATCCCGCTGGCAAAGCCTGAATCAACACAATTTTTAGGATAGTGAGCATAAACCAGGCCACAATAAAGGAGAGATCCAGGATGCCGATCTGACCGATGATACGCCGCATGGGCATAATAAAAGGATCAGTCAGATAAGCCAGAAAACGAATGAACGCAAAACGTTCAGCGTTGGGAAAAAAGGAAGCAATTCCTCGCACCAGCATGGCCAGAATCAAGAAACTGAGGCCATACTGGATCAGGTAAAAAAGAATAGGTATAGGCAACAATGGTGGTGGCGTATACATATTTACTCCTGAACAGTACGAACGTCAATATAAGTAAAGCCAAAGAGCTTACGACGCGTAATGTCAGTCACATGGACACCTTCCAGCTCAGGCAAGGTAGTAAAGTGCTTCTGCACATATTCTCCAAGAGGACGCGCAGACATCCAGCCAGCAACACCCGATGCGGCAGCTGATGCTACTCTGGTACGATTGTTATTGGATGCCATTCCCAGCATCGTCCCAATCGTCACCATAGAGACGCCTACAGCCAAATTCGTGCCACAATTGGGATGGATGGCTAATTCTGCCTCTCCAGCAAGCAAACGGGTCAGAGCCTCATCCAGGGCGCGTCTGAGCAATCCTAAATCAACATCGCCGAAGATAGTAAAACCATTATGATTGGAGCGAGCGCTCAGGCTTAAATCAGGGTCCATTCTGGCTAAGACAGTAAAGGTAGCATGCTCAAGCGCATGATTCTGTCGCGTACGGCGGCTAAACAATAATTCATCGACTTTCATGAAGATATTCCTTTCACATCATCAATGGACAGCACCCATGCTAATAAATCGTATAGAACTCCAGCCACTCACAAGCTGAGAGGTTGTTTGATGCGTTCACCAAAGATCGCACGCCCGACGCGCACAATCGTCGCACCCTCTTCAATGGCTACCTGATAATCATCGGTCATCCCCATCGAAAGATGCTCCCAATGGCCATCGGGCAGTTCCTGGCGCAGTTGATCACGCAGAGCGCGCAGAGCTCGAAAAACCGGGCGAACCTGCTCTGCATCCTCAACCAGAGGAGCTACCGTCATCAAGCCACGCACCTCCAGGAGAGAGAGAGACATGATCTGACGTGCCACCGTTACAGCCTCCTCAGGAGCCATCCCCTCCTTACTCGCCTCGCCAGACACATTCACCTGCAAGAAAATCGCCTGCCGCATAGCCTCATCATCTACCTGCTGCTTTTCCAGAGAGCGTTGCAGTGCCTGAGCCACATGAAAACTATCAATGCTATGAATATAGGAAAAATGTCCGGCGATCTTATTGGCTTTATTTGTCTGTACGTGCCCAATCATATGCCAGTGGAGGTCTGGAGCCGCGAAGGCTGCCTGTTTCTCTACAGCTTCCTGGACCCGATTCTCGCCAAAATCTCTCATTCCTAGATTATATGCTATCTTCACAAATTCGAGCGGCTTGGTTTTAGAGACAGCCACCAGCGTCACGTCCTCAGGGGTACGCCCGGCACGTAGTGCCGCCTGCGCGATCAAGGCACGCACACTGGCAATATTCTCCGCAATAATTTTTTCCTGGCTTATCGAAGGCTCGTTTATCACAATTCTCTCTTTGCTGACTATCAAACGGCTATTTAATCTTATTCTATCAATATTGTACACCAGGATCGACAGAGCAAACTCGAAATACCACTAACCGGATGTCTTAACAACCGCTAGGATTCCTTTTCGAGCATCTCCAGGAGCACGCCATTGGTGCTTTTGGGATGGATGAAGATGGCTCGACCTTCAGCCGCGACACGTGGCTGCTGGTCAAGGACGGCGGCACCTTTGGCTTTAAGGTCCTGTAAGGCTTCATCGATATCGTCGACTTCGAGACAGATATGATGCAATCCTTCACCACGTTTTTCCAAAAACTTCTGCAAGCCAGTATTTTGTAGAGTCGGCTCAATCAATTCAATTTGACTGTCCTGTGGGCCTCCACAAGGTAGAAAGGCAATGCGTACCTGTTCAGTGGGTACATCTTTGATCTCGCTGGGGATAATCCCCAGGATATCACGATAAAAGGCCAGAGCCTGCTCCAGATCGCGTACCAGAATAGCCACATGATCGAGACGCCTGGACATACTTTTCTCTCCTGCTCTGCATCAGCACATAAGGTGCTGGAAATTACAGATGATGGCTCGCAGTAGGCAGATTGGATATATTTAAATGATGCGGTACTACGGCGAAAAGACCAATACTGCGCTGAATAACGCTTGTAACTGTTTGTAAAGCCATTAATGCACTGACACGTGTAGCCTCATCATAATGAAGCAGTTCGGCCATATGCTCAAACTCAGCCTGGGTAAGCACCTCATAGCTCAAATCTGGTTTCACTAACGTACTTAAATCCAAATCAACGTAGGTAAGACGATCAATCCCCAACGTGACAGGTTGAATAATATTGGCATAGGTATGAATAAGCACATCTTCATTATAGAAAGCACTGAGCGTATACCAGCGCTCAGGCCAGTAAAACTGTACGCAATTGCTCCGTAAGTTCCGCGTTCCCGATGCCCAATTCATAGGTGTACCAGCAGGCAGCCACAAACGTCTACAATCATCGAGAGCGGATGAGGCTTGATCGTCGCCAAGTTGGAGATCAGCAGGTATATTATATGCCCGCCATGATCCACGTAACAGTTGATCAAAACTACGGCTCTCCACAATAAAATCTCGCTGCATTACATTCTCCCTTCAACAACATCCATAGTACGGAACAAAGGACAAAACGTCAAGTTAAAGGTGCACAATGAGATGCATCTTATAATAGAGAACACATTTGAACACTTAATCCTTCCATCCTACTAAAGATAAACGACCCGCCAGGCAGAAAGAGGTAGAGCGAAGCGAAGACCATGTTCCACTTGTCGTACGATCAGGCCCGCCAGCGTGGTGCGCCGAGGGCTTGCTGGCTCATACGAGTCGCAGGAACATCGCACGCGAGCGTGCGACGCTATGGTGTCCTCGCTTCGCTCGACACAGCCAGGCAATGGTGTATAATAAAAGGCGTTCAAGAGAAGCTCTATCCAGGTTATAAAGCAACAGGAAAACGAAACGTGTATGCGTTGTTCTAAGTGTCACACATTAAATCCACAGGCCGCCAAATTTTGCCTCGAATGTGGAAATCGTCTCGGTGGCTGTCCCAATTGCGGTACAATCAATCCATCGGGGGCCAAATTCTGTATGGAATGTGGAACAGCTCTATCTCCCCAACCCGCCACATCGCCACCATCAAACGGCTATGAGCCTGCTCACGCCACCAAAAAGGCCCAGATCCAAGTGCCACCCACGCCCGCCAGAGCAATATTTCCGCCCGCGCTGATCTCCTCGTCATCGATAGAAGAGAGACGCATCGTAACGATCATGTTCGCCGATATCACAGGCTCGACCCCGCTGGCAGACCGCCTTGATCCTGAAGATATGCGTGCCATTCTCAGCGGCTATTTCAACTTGATGACGGAACAGATACGCAAACACGATGGAACAGTAGAAAAATATATCGGCGATGCCGTGATGGCTGTATTTGGGACTCCTATTACTCATGAGGATGATCCAGATCGGGCGATGCGAGCGGCTCTTGATATGCAAACCGCACTGAAGCTATTTAATGATCGGCGTCTGGCCCGCGATCCGGAGGCGACGCGCTTACAGATGCGCATTGGGATCAATACAGGAGAGGTAGCAGCTCCAAGCGCGACCACAACACAATTTTACGACTTCCTGATCACAGGAGACGCAGTCAACATCGCGGCACGTCTACAACAGATGGCCACTCCCGATACAATTCTGGTGGGAGAGCGCACCTATCTCTCCAGCCGTGATCCTGAGATGTTCAGGTTTCAAGCCATTGCACCACTACAGGTCAAAGGGAAGACAGAGCCAATTGTCGCCTATATGATCCTGGGATCGCGCCAGGCAGCAACATCCATTACAGCGCCAAGAAGCTTAAGAAGTGGGAGCGCACAAATTGTTGGGCGCAACCTTGAACTCACGCTGCTCCATGCAAGCTACGCCCGTGTTCAGACTGAAAGACGACCCCATCTCATCACTATTCTAGGAGCTCCAGGCATTGGGAAATCCCGTTTGGTACGGGAGTTTATCGCACGAGAACATGAATTGATCAAAAGCGCGTCAGCCACCGGCGGATTACTATCGCCTCTTGTCCTCCAGGGACGCTGCCCTCCGTATGGAGAAGGTCTTACATACTGGCCGCTGATCGAGATCATGCGCACCCTTTTGCGTGTACAATACGATGACATCTATGAAACTGTCAAACAACGCTTTACCGACTTTTTGCATGATACCTTTATCAAGGCTGGAGTGAATGCATCAGACATAGAAGTTGCAGAGACGCTATGGCGCAGCATTGGAAATAGCTTAATTAGCCAGACTCCTCCTCAGGCATCCCATCAGACAGAGCTTAACCGAGCAGAAGCATCCATAGCGCTCCGCTCCGCCGCCACACAGCAAAGTAATGCACAGGGTACGCTCTTAAGGGCGTGGCGCATCCTGCTAGAGGCTCTAGGGGAACTTCAGCCACTGATCATCGTGGTAGATGATCTCCAATGGGCAGACGAAGCCTTACTGGATCTCTTTGAGTATCTGACGGATCGTATTACGGCAGTACCAGTCTTCTTCATCTGTCCAGCGCGTCCCGATTTTCTGGAACAGCATCGTGATTGGGGTGGCGGTCATAGGAACTTCACTGCAATCGAGTTGGAAGCGCTGACTCAGGATGAAAGTAGTGACCTGATCAATTCACTCTTGAATACCAGCGAGCTACCCGAGGCGTTACGTTATACCATTCTCACGCGTTCGGAGGGAAATCCATTCTTTATCGAAGAGATCGTGCGCATGTTTATCGATCAAGGCATCCTCGTACAGGGAGAGAACCGTGAACGAGGTCAAAACTTCTGGCGCGTCGATCATACCAACTACAATGTCCTGGGAAATTTTAGTCAATCGCTTCAATCAGTGGATTTTATTACCGATGAGCCAGATGAAGATGAAAGATTGGTTGACCCCTATCTGATCCCGTTGCCGTATGTGCCAGATACGATTCAAGGTGTGCTGGCAGCTCGCGTCGACCTGCTCAATCCAACCGATAAACGGATTTTGCAGCATGGCTCTATCATTGGGCGGATCTTTTGGCTGTCAGCGTTACAAGAATTGACCAGCGATCTGACCCCTGAAACAGTTGAAAACTCCCTGGTCTCCCTATTTCATCACGACTTTATCATCGAAATCAACATGAGGACAACCAGCCCGATTACACCAGATAGAGCCTTCGCCTTCACACATATCTTAATCCGAGATGTCGTCTATAATAACATCCCGCGCCAACGACGGGCACAAGAGCATACCCATCTAGCGCTCTGGTTGGAAGACAAAATCTCCAATCAGCAATCCAGTTTTGTCGAAATGATTGCGTATCACCTTCAAAGAGCCTTAAGCACATGGTCGACAAATGCAACAATCGATATCATTGAGATAAAACAGACGTCTCATACAACGATGCCCACAATCCGCCTGGCGCGCAACGATCTACGCGAGCGAGCGGTAAAATTTTTGATGCTGACAGGAGATCAGGCTTTAGATAACTACTACAGCCTGCGAGCTTTACGCGCTTATACAGATGCACTCGATCTGCTGGATAACAGCCACACGGATACACTAACGCGCAGCAAGATGCTCACGAAAATTGGCGAAGCCCATGCTCAGCGCGGCAATCTCGATTCGGCCTGGAAAGCCATACGCCGAGCATTACAGTTAGTGCTGCCTGTCGAAGAAACGATCGATCCAGCCTATCTGCTCAAGCTCTATAACCTGCTCGCACTTTTCGCCACCCGTTGGTCATCTCTATTTGATGCCCCACCTGATCAACAAGAGGTGCGGACATATATCGACAAAGGACTCAATCTCATCCAGGGAAGAAGTCAGAGCGAAGAGCATGTAGCATTCCTTACTTATCTCGTCTTCTGGTATATTGATCAATTAGGAGAGATTAGCAGCGACAAAAAAAATGAGTTCGCGGAGCAAGCTTTGCAGAGCGGCGAGCAAGCACTGCATATAGCTGAAGCGTTAAATAATCCACGCACGCTTTCACCTACGCTAGATGCGATGAGCTTCATCTATGTAGTAGTGTATGGTCGCTACAAAAAGGCCCTGGAGATTCAAGAGCGACGATTACAACTTGAACAATTTATCACCAGCCGCGAAGAACTATATGATCTCTATGTATCGCAAGGATACGCCTATATGCTCACCTCAGAGTATGCAGCCGCCCTGACCTATTTTGGTCAGGCCTGGAGTAACGCACTCAAAATGGAGAGCCCACCCATGGTACTTAGTAGCATGACCGCACGGATGACGACATGGTATCTCTGGAACCGTTGGGACGAGGCACAGAAATTAGCACTGGAGATTCTACAATTCATCGAAAAATATCAGCAGGATGAACAACGTCAGCGCTGGGCAATAGAAACACTGGCCACAATCGCCTATCATCGAGGCAATCAGGAAGAAGGCGATAAATATGCCCAGCAATATAAGCGGCTACTCGATCAGGAAAGTGAAGCGCTACCAGCTGAAGCTATTCCGAACCTGGAAACCAAGTTGCACGCAATCCATCTAGCCCAGGAAGACTGGGCGCGTGCACTGGATAATTATCGTGCTAAATTTCTGCGCAGTGAACCATTTCCTAATCCTGAAATATTAAGCACCTACGTGGAATTATTAGTCATCAACAACCAGGCAGATCAACACGAGGATTTATTTGATCGAGCAGTCACGTTGTGCGAAGAGGCTGGAGCTGATAAAAGTCTGGCCGCAGCACTCCGAGCTCGTGGAAGATTCCTGATCCAAAAAGGTAGGTGGGATGAGGCGGAAAAGGATCTGTTACTCTCACATCGTTATTGTGAGACTCTCGATCTTCCCTGGGAAAACGCTCATAGTCTTTATCAGCTAGGCTTGCTGCATCAAGCCAGAGCCGATAAGCATGGAGAGATGAAAACATACCAAAATGAGCTGGATTTAACGCGCTATTATTTAGAGCAAGCAGCAGGCTACTATGCATTTCTCCGCGCCAGGCCGTTGCTTAAACGTGTGCGTCAGACACTCGAAACAATTGCGCACTTGAACTAAACAGGAACCATCATTAGAGCCATAACAGTTTTGAGTCCCAGGTTGGTCCCATAGTTGGAGGCAGAGCAACGATATTAATATAGCGCAGATCCGCATGATAAGATTGCAGGTAGGTACGCATGCTCTCCAGAGCAAGAGCAGGTGTATTATTAGTACGGCTGAGATGAGCCAGCCAGAGCCAGCGTCGATCACGCTCACGCCAGATACGCAGCACAGCTTCAGCAGTTTGATCATTGGAGAGATGTCCTGTTGGACTGAGAATGCGTTGCTTGAGCATCCAGGGATATGGTCCACGGCGCAGGCTTTCTCGGTCATGATTTGATTCTAGAATCAGCAGGTCAGCATGCTGGATATGATTAAGCATAGTAATCGTGACTTCACCGGCATCTGTCACCAGACAGACACGGCATCCGCCGGCCTCCAGCAGATAACCACAGGGAGCAATCGCATCATGAGAAACTGGGAATGAGGTCACGACAATATCTCCAATGGTACGCCGAGATCCAACAGGCAGATCTAGCGTCGCCAGTGAAGACAGTCCTGGAAGCTTCTGATCATCGGTTGCGGAGATCATCTGCTCAGAAGCGGCAATAGCAGTCACAGGCACGGTCACATGCGGCAGCAACTCGCTGGAGGCAGACGTTGAAGGAGCCATTATGCGTGTTGGGAC
Source organism: Dictyobacter sp. Z7_2 (assembly GCF_057551105.1). Lineage (NCBI taxonomy): Bacteria > Bacillati > Chloroflexota > Ktedonobacteria > Ktedonobacterales > Dictyobacteraceae > Dictyobacter > Dictyobacter sp. Z7_2. The sequence goes on along the minus strand of NZ_BAAJPE010000002.1, from coordinate 2,740,473 downwards.
TACTTTCCCTGAGTCTGAGCGCCATACACCAGTCTTCAAGCCCTCTCGAATAGCCGTTAACGTACGAGGATCGGCCATAACAGGTAAGGAGTAGCGATTCACCAGCGTTGGAATACTCTGCACGTGATCGCTATGTTCATGGGTAACAAGGATCGCTTGAATAGCAGAGAGAGAGACACCAATTGAGGTTAAACGAGTTATCAAGGTGCGAGCACTAAGGCCAGCATCGAGCAATAGCTTTGTGCGCCCTTGAGGACCAGCCTCAACAAAGTACGCATTTCCACTGCTTCCACTACCAAGTGAAACAACTCGCATGTGACAGGCACCTCGCAGAATAGCAAAATAAAAAAAGAAGCATAAAACTCATTGCAGGCAGAGAAAGGGAGCTATAAACTCAATAGTTGTCGAGCATTTCCTCCCAAAATCAAATCTAGCGATGCAGCATCTAATCCGGCATCCCGAATATGAGAGATAACACGCTTCTGCCGCAGCAGCCCATAATCGCTGGCAAAAAGAATGCGCTCCGCGCCAACGAGCCGCGCTACGGACGGAAAAATATCTTGCCGGTAGAGATATGGTGTTGCTGCCGTATCATACCACACCTGTGAGCAGATACGCTGAATCTCTGGCATCAAGGTATAGAAAGGCAATCCGCCACCCCAATGGGCAGCAATAAAACGAATATCGGGAAAAGCCGTCAAGAAGGTCACGAGATCCTGCACCGTAACATTACCCTTGCCAGGATAGAGATGTCCCACGGGTTCGCTACAATGGGAAAGTACAAGCAGTTGATAATGTCGCACGATCTCTATGAGTGGAGCAAGTAAAGGAATATCGCTCAATGTATAGCCCTGTCCATGAGGCATCAACTCACCCAGGCCGATCATACCAGCTTGCGCACAGCGCTCAAGCTCTTTGAGAGCGCGTAGGCCAGCCAGGGGTTGTATCACAGCCATACCATAGATACGTCCCGGGAAACGCCTCATAGCATCAAGCACATAGCTATTCGTCTCCTCGATCAGGCCAGGATCAGTCCAGCCAAAGGAGAAAGTCACTGATGCGTCAACACCCGAAGAGTCCATCTCTGCAATCAGATCTTCCACACACGCCAGACGGGCACGCGGATTGGCATAGAGTTCCCCAAACCAGGGATCTCGAGCACAATAATCGGCACGCCGTTGACAGATATCTGGCGGAAAGATATGGGTATGAAAATCAATGAGCATCAGAACAGCTCCTTGTAAGAGTAGTATCTCAGACGAGAAATAGAATATTATCCCCAAAGCGCGGCTTACAATTTCTTTAGATACAAAAAAAGACCTTACTCGTGTGAGTAAAGCCTCTCTTCTCGAAAGAGTACATACTGCATAGGATCTGTCCTCAATTTTGCCGAGCACCGTGCTGTCAGCCAATTGCTGAAGCAGAGAACCCGCATTCAAAGTCCATGATGAAGATACAATTGTGAAACAAGCCGCTCGATCATTAGGGCGACTTCGCTGCGTCCGTTACCGGATGTCCACGTGTCGTCTATCTACCAAGTAGTCTGCTTGGGATCTTAAGCATCCGAAAATGCTGGGAGAACTCATCTTGGGTGCGGCTTCGCGCTTAGATGCCTTCAGCGCTTATCCCTTCTTGACATAGCTATCCAGCTGTGGCCTGGGCAGGCCAACTGGCACACCAGCGGTCAAGCCATCTCGGTCCTCTCGTACTGGAGATGACGCCCCTCAATTCTCCTACGCCCACGACGGATAGAGACCGAACTGTCTCGCGACGTTCTGAACCCAGCTCGCGTGCCGCTTTCATGGGCGAACAGCCCAACCCTTGGGACCTACTCCAGCCCCAGGATGCGACGAGCCGACATCGAGGTGCCAAACCTTGCCGTCGATGTGAACTCTTGGGCAAGATAAGCCTGTTATCCCCGGGGTAGCTTTTATCCGTTGAGCCACACTCCTTCCACTCGGGAATGTGGGATCACTAAGCCCGACTTTCGTCCCTGCTCGACCTGTCCGTCTTGCAGTCAAGCTCCCTTCTGCCTTTACACTCTTGTGGGTGATGTCCATCCACCCTGAGGGAACCTTTGGGCGCCTCCGTTACCCTTTGGGAGGCGACCGCCCCAGTCAAACTACCCGCCTGACCTTGTCTGCGTCCCGGATCACGGTGACGCATGAGACACAAACTGTATCGAGAGTGGTATTTCACTGTTGTCTCCCCTACCCCCACAAGGATAGGTTCTCCGACTCCCACCTATGCTACGCACGATCCACCTCGTATCCAGATCAAGGTGTAGTAAAGCTCCACGGGGTCTTTTTGTCCTGTCGTGGGTAACCCGTATCTTCACGGGTACTTCAATTTCGCCGAGTCCTCTGTCGAGACAGTGCTCAACTCGTTACTCCTTTCGTGCGGGTCGGAACTTACCCGACAAGGAATTTCGCTACCTTAGGACCGTTATAGTTACGGCCGCCGTTCACCGGGGCTTAGATTCGCAGCTACGATCACCGCTCCTCGTAACCTTCCGGCACTGGGCAGGAGTCAGCCCCTATACTTCCGCTTTCGCGTTCGCAGAGACCTGTGTTTTTGGTAAACAGTCGGTTGAGCCAATTTCTTGCAACCCCCTCACGCCATCTCCGAAAAGACATCGCTACTAGGGCACCCCTTCTTCCGAAGGTACGGGGTCAATTTGCCGAGTTCCTTAACAGAGGGTCGCTCGATCACCTGGGGAGATTTCCCCCTGCCTACCAGTGTCGGTTTGCGGTACGGGCGGAGTAGGCTTCTGGCGAGAGGCTTTTCTTGGCGGCGTAGGGCTCAATGACTTCCGCAGTCTTGCGACCGCTCGCTGCACTGGTCACGCACAGGACTCCGGGATTTTCCTCGGCGTCGCGCTTCCATATACAGACCCATCCTGTCCATTCGATGGGCTCACCTTCCTTACCGCGTCCCCCCATTGCTCGTAACGAAGTACTCCGGTGCAGGAATGTCCAACCTGCTTTCCATCGCCTACGACTATGACGTCCTCGGCTTAGGACCCGACTCACCCTGGGACGATTGACGGTGCCCAGGAACCCTCAGGCATTCGGTGTGTCTGGTTTTCACAGACATGACGCTACTCATTCCGGCATTCTCACTTCTGCGCGCTCCACCAGTTCTTTCGATCTGGCTTCTCTGCCCGCAGAACGCTCCCCTACCAACCCTCTTTGACGTAAACGTCGAAGAAAATTCCATAGCTTCGGTAACGCGCTTGAGCCTCGATACGTTGTCGGTGCCACTCCACTCGACCAGTGAGCTATTACGCACTCTTTCAATGATGGCTGCTTCTAAGCCAACATCCTGGCTGTTTGGGCGAAATGACTCCCTTTGACACTAAGCGCATATTTAGAGACCTTAGCTGATGGTCTGGGCTGTTTCCCTTTCGACAATGAAGCTTAGCCCCCACTGTCTCACTTGCATGCAATCTGTCCTGGCATTCGGAGTTTGGTTGGGTTTGGTAACCCGCAAAAGGCCCCTAGCCCATTCAGTGCTCTACCTCCAGGATAGTTCTCAATCATGCAGCTGTACCTCAATACATTTCGGGGAGAACCAGCTATCTCCGTGTTCGATTGGAATTTCTCCCCTATCCACAAGTCATCCCCCAGTTTTGCAACACTGGTGGGTTCGAGCCTCGACGGACTGTCACATCCGCTTCACTCTGCTCATGGATAGCTCACACGGTTTCGGGTCGCATCGCCGCAACGGTCGCCTTGTTCAGACTCGATTGCTCTGTGGCTCCCCAACTATACCGTTGGTTAACCTGCTACGACGATGCACTCGCCGGATCATTCTACAAAAGGCACGCCATTAGCCCTTGGTCTCGCAAGAGACAGTGGCCTCTGACTGCTGGTGAGTACGTGGTTTCAGGGTCTCTTTCATCCCCCTCTCGGGGTGCTTTTCACCTTTCCCTCACGGTACTTGTTCGCTATCGGTCGCTGAAGATGTTTAGCCTTGGAGGGTGGTCCCCCCAGCTTCCCACAAGGTTTCACGTGCCTCGTGGTACTCAGGATACCGATCCACGTTGACAAACCGTCCTCTACGGGACTCTCACCCGCTCTGGTGGCGCTTTCCAACGCCTTCGAGTAGTTCATCATTGCTTGATATCGGTCCTACAACCCCGGTTGTTCCGAAGAACCTCCGGTTTGGGCTGCTCCCGGTTCGCTCGCCACTACTACGGGAATCTCGGTTGATTTCTTTTCGTCGGGTTACTGAGATGTTTCAGTTCACCCACTGCCCCCCGTCACTGCCTATGTGTTCAGCAGGCGGTTTCCAGACATCACTCTGGAAGAGTTGCCTCATTCGGAATCTTGGGGCTCATCGCTTGCATGCAGCTCCCCCCAAACGTTTCGCCGGTCTCCGCGTCCTTCTTCGGTCTTCAGCGCCAAGGCATCCACCTCGTACTCTGTGTAGCTTGTTCTCTACATCTTTGTCATGTCTTGAATGCTTGACATTTTATCTTTTGGTGATAAAAACTTTCGATCCTCTGCTTCAGTTTCGGCTGACCACACATTGTGCTCAGCAAAATTGAAGAGATATCCTATGCAGTTGTAAACGTGCAAGATTGGCGCACACCACGAGCCGTAGCCCGTGGGGCGAAACCCCAACCTCTGGAGAGTGGAAACCAGCGCAGATTGCTGGACAGATGTACCATGTCCTGTGTCGACCTGGAAGTGCGTCACCTTAGATGCGTCCTTCTTTGAAGGACAGTGACGGTAGCTCCCTAGAAAGGAGGTGATCCAGCCGCACCTTCCGGTACGGCTACCTTGTTACGACTTCACCCCAATCACTGACCCCACCCTCGACGCTTGCCTCTCCGAAGAGTTAGCCCAGCGGCTTCAAGTGTTGCCAACTTTCGTGGTGTGACGGGCGGTGTGTACAAGACCCGGGAACGTATTCACCGTAGTGTGCTGACCTACGGTTACTAGCAACTCCACCTTCACGGAGGCGAGTTTCAGCCTCCGATCTGAACTGAGGCCAGGTTTGACGAGATTAGCTCCCCCTCGCGGGTTGGCAACTCTTTGTCCTGACCATTGTAGCGTGTGTGTCGCCCAAGGCGTAAGGGCCGTGCTGACTTGACGTCATCCCCGCCTTCCTCCATTTTGAAATGGCAGTTTCGTTAGATCGATTCAACTAACGACAGGGGTTGCGCTCGTTGCGGGACTTAACCCAACATCTCACGACACGAGCTGACGACAGCCATGCAGCACCTGTGGATCCGCTCCGAAGAGACAGCGCATTACCGCTGGTGCAAATCCATGTCAAGCCTTGGTAAGGTTCTTCGCGTTGCATCGAATTAAACCACACGCTCCGCTGCTTGTGCGGGTCCCCGTCAATTCCTTTGAGTTTTAATCTTGCGACCGTACTCCCCAGGCGGACCACTTATCGTGTTAACTGCGACACTGAAGGGGTCGATACCCCCAACGTCTAGTGGTCATCGTTTACGGCTAGGACTACCAGGGTATCTAATCCTGTTCGCTCCCCTAGCTTTCGCACCTGAGCGTCAGGTACTTCCCAGGACACTGCCTTCGCCATTGGTGTTCCTCCGGATATCTACGCATTTCACCACTCCACCCGGAATTCCGTGTCCCTCTGAAGCCCTCAAGTCAGACAGTTTCCAGAACACTTCGTCGGTTAAGCCGACGACTGTCACTCCAGACTGATCTGACCGCCTGCGTGCGCTTTACGCCCAGTAACTCCGGACAACGCTCGCCTCCTACGTATTACCGCGGCTGCTGGCACGTAGTTAGCCGAGGCTGATTCCTCTGGTACCGTCCGTTCTCGTCCCAGAGAAAAGCAGTTTACGATCCGAAAACCTTCTTCCTGCACGCGGCGTTGCTCGTTCAGGGTTGCCCCCATTGACGAAAATTCCTCACTGCTGCCCCCCGTAGGAGTCTGGGCCGTTCTCAATCCCAGTGTGGCTGATCGTCCTCTCAGACCAGCTATCGATCGAAGCCTTGGTGAGCCATTACCCCACCAACTAGCTAATCGAGCGCAGGCTCATCCCAGGGCGTCTTTGCAGACTTTGCTCTTTGCAGAGCGTATGCGGTATTGTCGGCGATTTCTCGCCGGTATTCCTCACCTCGGGGTAGATTGCCCACGTGTTACTCACCCGTCCGCCACTCTCTGATTACTCAGAGCGTTCGACTTGCATGTGTTAGGCACGCCGCCAGCGTTTATCCTGAGCCAGGATCAAACTCGCCATCAAATGTTTTTATAAAACACCCCATCACAGCGGACGAGATGCGAAAAAGCATATGCGTTAAGTTGCGATCATGACCAAGTTACATTAACATTGGCTATAAATTCGCAGAGATTAATGGTCACCGCACATGACATGCGGGACCGAATTGACAGGAACGTGAAACACCTGTGTGTTCCAGTTACTGTTCTGCTTTCCACTCTTCAGTTGTCAAGGTACAATCCACGAAACGCCTGTTTCGTATCGTCGTAAGCGATGATGTTGTTTTTGCGTCGCTCACTTCGGCTTAATTAGTATCGCATACTCATGGTGGTTTGTCAAGTACTTTTCCGAGGAAATTTACTCGTCCCGAATATTTCCATTTTCGACGGTTGGCTTCAACACTCAATCCCGAAGACAAATCATGTCTCGATCAAACATATCCACTAACTGAGGAGGCTGGTATTACTGAGGAAATCTTGCCACACATCATGTGCAATACTTCAAATGCCAACTCAGTTAGTGTACCTGCTAATCGGATATTTGTCAAGGCTTTTTAATGATCGGCTAAATGTCTCATCAGCTGGTAATCACATTGAGATAATTACCTGGCAGCGCACAACCATTATAGAGCCTGCTTAAGAGCTGCAACTGGTCCTGAACAGTAACCTTTTTACTTCCACAGGTGAGTGTCAACTTCGTCACGCCCATCTGCTGATCCTGGCGAATAGGTTTAGCGTGTCCCTTGAGATCCAGAATACCAATGGGCCAATTAATGCCATCGCTATTAAAATCCTGACCACTAAAATAGAAGAAAGGCACATGATACTGTCTGGCCTCCTGTACGTCAGTGATCAGAGTAAGAATATGCGAGACAGCAACGTCATAGGAACTATCGACATTAATGCCACAGCCCTTGAAACAACCAGTACCTTCAATCACCCAAAAGTGGTTTCCCAATTGTCCTATATCGAGTTGAAATTGTTGTGACCAGAAATTGAACATGCCAGCAAGATTATCCGCGCCATCCCAGCCATTATGCCAACTGTCAATCAAGCCAACAATCTGCTGACGCCAACTCCAGTTACCACCAGGATGGACACTTGAGTTCATAGTCGTTTGCATTTGATTTAAGTAACTGACCTGATTCTCCATCAATTGAATATCAGGACCAGCGACATGGGGATCGAGAGAGCCCAGGATGACCGGGGTGCTGGCCCGTACTTTATGGATCGCACTGGCACAGGCATCATAAAATCTGGCAAATTGCGCCGGAGCAACATAGAGAAACGATACGGACGCATCCTGCTTCATCTCTTCATTGCCACATTGAACGGCATCGGGATACGCCTGAGCGGCATCATTAAACGTAGCTGTATCCACCAGATTTGCGCCATTATGCTGGCAAATAGAGAACAAGATACGGATACCTTGTTTGTGGTAAGTCTGAATAGTACTTTTCAAGAGATTGCCGCGTAGCGATCCCCAGCCACAGGTAGGAGAACTCAAGCGAATCCAGGGAATACCCGTATAATTTATTCCGGGGCCTCCCGCAATGCCAAGAATTTTCGAGCGATCGACCACAGGTAAAATCAGTGGCGCAGGTGTGGGAGAAACTTTGACAACAGGCGTCGTCGGTATGGGAGTAGGAGTAACGGGCTGCTGCGTCGGAGTTGCGACTACTGCTGTTTGCACTGGCGATGAAGTCACAAGTCGATATGAGAGCAGAGCCAGTACGATAGCCACAAGTACTACGACCACCAGCACCACACCGGCAGGTTTTTTTAATACATTTAAAAATTTGTTGGGTACATTCACGTCGCTAACTACCTCTATTTTTCATAATCTCTATTCTAATAGAAATATGAGGAATGATACATGTATAAAACGATGCAACATTTCATATTGTAGCATCGATACTCGCCCCCAGCCGAAAAGCATCCGCACATAGATAAAGGGGCTAGTCAAATACAGCCATTATTTATTTCCCAATACAAAATTCATGGAAGATCTTATCCAACAGATCCTCATCAGCAGTCTCGCCAGTCACCTCACCGAGAGCATCGTAAGCAGCGCGTAGATCGATGGAGACGAAATCTTGTGGCAAGCGTTTTTCCAGAGAAGCAGACGCTGCCTGCAAATGCTCAGCAGCACGTCGGAGAGCCTCCTGGTGGCGCGTACTGGTAACAAGCACACTCTCACTGTACAACCGGCGACCGGCCAGCACCATATCGGCCAGAGTGTCTTCTAGCTCCTTCAAACCTGTCTCGGCCAGGGTTGAGGTAGAGATAAATACTCCATGAGGCCAGAGGAGTTGCAGATCAGCCTGAGAGAGCTGTGGCTCTCGATCAGATTTATTCAAGACCAACAGGACAGGCCGACGATGAGAGGTTTCAATATTTTCCCCTGTTTGTAGACCAAACCCCATCGCCTGCACCTCAGCAGAGATGAAGCGGTCTTGCTCCTGTAGCGGTTCGGAAGCGTCAAAGACCAGCAGAACGACATCGGCACTCTCAGCAGCCATGCGGCTCCGTTGAACACCTATCTGCTCAACGGGATCATCGCTAGGGGTAATGCCGGCCGTATCGATCAGATGCAGAGGCATCCCATGCAGATTGGCCACCTCCTCGACAGTATCACGGGTCGTGCCGGCGATGGGAGTAACGATCGCCCGCTCCGTGCGTAGCAATGCATTTAACAGGCTGGATTTCCCAACATTCGGACGACCGATAATCGCGGTGCGCAATCCCTGACGATAGAGCCGACCTTGATCAGAGCCAGCCAGCAGCAAGGCCACCAGCTTCTGAGCATCAACAATAAATGGCAACAACTCATGAATCTGTGGAATAGGAATATCGTCTTCAGGGAAATCGATACTGGCTTCGATGCGAGCAACAGCTCCAAGGATCGCTGTACGTGCTTTTTGAACCTGTTCTGAGAGTTGTCCGCGAAACTGCTGCATAGCCAGACGTTGTCCAGCCTCAGTCTCAGACTCAATCAGATCCATCACAGCCTCCGCCTGAGCCAGATCGAGACGGCCATTGAGGAAGGCGCGCATAGTGAATTCACCAGGATCTGCCAGGCGTGCGCCTTGCGCTAACACGGCTCGCAAGATGCGCCTGAGAATAAGAGGACCACCATGACCCTGAATCTCGACAACAGGTTCGCGAGTGTAGGTATGTGGAGCATACATAAAAGCAACCAACACCTCATCAAGGATCTCCCCGGTAGCCGGATCAATGATATGTCCATATGTCAACTGATGTGAAGGAGGCAATGAGGTAGGAGCTCCCGGACGCTTAAAAAGAGGCGCAACCAGTTGAAAAGCATCGCTCCCACTCACACGAATAATCCCGACGCCACCGACGCCAGGAGGAGTCGCGATTGCAGCAATTGTATCGTTATGCATAGACCAATTATCTTCAAAATAGGGAAAAGCTTCTGCAAGCCATCCATTTGTCTTCAAGTCAAAGGATTATTTTTCAACGCGTTCTGGATGCGTGTAAACGTTCATCGAACGATCGCGCAAGAAACCGACCAATGTAATGCCTCCCTTATCGGCTAGCTCAACCGCCATGCTCGATGGCGCAGAGATAGCAGCCACATAAGGAATACGGGCCAGCAGTGCCTTCTGGATGATCTCAAAAGATGTGCGCCCGCTCACCATTAAAATATGCTCACGGTAGGGAAAGATCCCTGCCTGCAAACCATATCCAACCAGCTTATCGACGGCATTATGGCGTCCGATATCCTCGCGCAACGAGAGCAACTCCCCCTCACGCGTAAACAGGCCAGCAGCATGCAGACCGCCAGTATAGCGAAATACCGACTGCTGCATACGTAGTCGATCCGCAAGCTGATAGAAAATCGCCGCCGATATGCGTAGCGTATCTGACTCCAAAGGAGGAACAGACAGCATGAGATCAGCAATGCTATTCTTTCCACACAGGCCACAACTGGCGGAGACAGCAAAATGTCGCTCAAATGTCGGCGGATGAGATTGCATCGCCGCCTCTTGCGCTGGATGAGCCAGAGTCACATTCAAAACATTTTCAAGTGGCAAGCCATCGGCATCATAATCATTTTGTACAGAGAGCACATCATGGGCAGAGTGAATAATACCTTCCGTCAACAAAAAGCCCAGAGCCAGCTCGACATCGTGTCCTGGCGTACGCATGATAACTGCCAGACTCTGATGACCGAGACGAACCTCGAAGGGCTCTTCAATTGTAAGATGCTCTTCATTGGAAGCGGCAGTATCATCCTGCCAACGTACCACATTCACTTCCATGACCCGCTGAGGATCTAGAGGAGAACGCCAGAAACCCGAAACAGTCATACGAATCCCCCCATTCATGCAAACACAGCTTGAGATACGCTCACTATCATCCTAGTGTATCATAGTTTTTCCAGTGGGTAGTAGCAGACAGATTGTCAGAAAACAAGCGCGTTGACGATCCACGCAACGAGTGTTAGGATAACACAAAAAGCTTCTGTCTAACACGAATAGAAAGGTGTGAGATGCAGTCATTTCTCCAGTCAAGCGACGCGATATTACGCCAGCGGGGCTACCGTTTAACGCCACAACGACATATGATTTTACGTGCAATCCAGGAAGCCGACACGCATCTCAACATTGAGCAGATCATGGAACGCGTTCAACAGGCAAATCCTTGCGTCAACCTTTCCACGATCTACCGTACACTGGAACTATTCAAAAACGTCGACTTGATCCGTGAAAGCCATCTCCATGGGGAACAACCAACCTATGAAATAGCGGAAGGCCATGCTCATCACCACCTGATCTGCCGTCGTTGCCATGCCACCGTTCATCTCGATGAAACCTTGTTAGGAGATCTCAATGAGCAACTGCAAAAACAGTATCATTTTCACAACCTCACGTTAGAGTTAGTGGCAGCTGGCTATTGTAATGATTGTTGGCAGATAGTGCAGCAAGAAGCGGTACAGAGTCAGGATAAAGATAACTAGCGTCGTTGCCATAGAGCCTGAGCAGGACAAAAGAGACCAGGATTATTTACCAGCGGGATATGAGCTTTGATATATCCTTTACGAAAGATATCGTGATACATCTGCCAGATCGCTGGCCCGACAGCATAAGCGCCTTCCCCGGCATTCTCACGCATAGCAACAATCGTCACCGCCGGCATCTGATCGGGATCATCGAGCCAAAAAGGAGCCTGTGTCATCATCCAGCTATGAGCCTTCCAGCCACGCCCAACTTCAGCCGTCCCGGTCTTACCAATTATCGATACGGGATCATTAAAGGCGGTATTGATACGCCAGGCACTACCACAAGTCGTCACGCCATTCATCGCCCAGCGCACCTGATACGCAGTCTCTTTACTCGTTACCACACTCAACTGTTGCGGACTGGCCTCCTGAATAAGTCGATGCTGCGCATCGACAATTTTTAGTAGTAACATCGGACGCATCAAGACTCCATTATTCGCCACCGCATTATCGATCAGAGACATTTGAAACGGCGTCACATTGTCGACCCCCTGTCCAAAGGCGCCGCTTGCCAGTTGCAACGTCGACAACGGTTGATCGTCGCTATTCTGTACGCTACTCATCGTGACGGGTAGATCAAAGGTCGCTGGACGATCGACCGTCAAGCGTTGAGCGTATTCCAACCATTGAGCACGACCAGTCTCCACTCCAAGTTGAGCAAACACAATATTGTCGGAATTAGCATAGGCATACGCCGTCGTAATCGGAAAATGAAACGTATACTCGCCATAAGCAAGATTATCCCCCATAATGCGCCGTCCCGAATAGACCAATGGCCCCATGGCTTCACGCTGAAACCAGGGATGCGCAAGTGTCGTTGTTCCTGTATCTAAAGCTGCCATCAGCGTCAGGGTCTTGAAAGTCGAACCAGGAGCATAGCGTGCTTTGAGAGGTCGCATCAAGAGAGGCTGATCCCGATCGGCATTGATACGATTAAAGTAAGATACATCGCCATGCGCTAGCGTCTGCACCATGCGATTGGGATCATAACCGGGAGCACTGACCATCGCCAGGATCTCGCCAGTGTGCGGATTCGCTACGATGACTGCTCCACGATTCGATACAAAAGCCTGCTGGCGAAAGAACGGCCGCTGATAGAGTGGATCGCTCTGCGGGTGATAACGTGCAAAATAATGGCTCACCAATCTCTGAATACGAATATCTATCGTCAAGTAGATATCATCTCCCCGCGTAGCGCGATGCAAAATTTGATGTATCATGGTATCCAATTCGGTCTGACTTCCTGCACCATCCAGGAGGGAAGAATATTGCTTCTCGACCCCATCGATCATCCCATAACCCGGCACATAGTAGCCAAGCAAACCAGCCAGCGACGGTTCACTATAATGGCGCACAAAGCCACAAATGGCACTTTTATCGGGTATCGTCTCGGCAAGGATCACACCATTACGATCAAAAATCCGACCACGCTCCGGCGTAATTTGAGAGAGGCACCTGCGCCCATTGTGGGGATTAGAGAGAATCGCCGAGGCCATCAGAACCTGCCAGTACACGAGGTCAGCGCTTAAAACGAGAAAGAGGAACACAAATACACCCGCAATATGACGAATGGATCGGTTAATTTTCATTGGAGACACCCCCTTACCACACATTCCACCTGATCGGTTGACACGATAGCTGCTGACTATATATCTTTTTCGTTTCATTGTACATGTTTGGAGCGAACAAACGCGCTCTTCCCCCGTATTCATTTGCCACTACGGGGGAAGATAATCTTATTCATATCATTATTGCCAGCGCCAATATGTTTGTTACACAAATGATGTACGTAAGCAATTCATAAAATACCTACTGCTTCAGATATGACTGATAATTACGCAACGTCTCCTCGATGTTATCACCGCCAAATTTTTCGAGCAGAGCTTCTGTTAATACAATGGCCATCATAGCCTCACCGACTACACCAGCAGCAGGCACAACGGAGACATCGCTACGCTCGTAGCGGCTCTGATCGGTATTTTCTCCAGTAGCCAGATCAACCGATGGCAATGGATGCGCCAGCGTTGGAATTGGCTTGACACCCACACGAGCCACAATCGGCTCACCATTAGAAATACCGCCCTCCATGCCGCCAGCATTGTTCGTAAGATGAAACCAATGGCCGTCTTCCGCATGGCGTAGAACATCATGTACATGGGAACCAGTAGTACGTGTCGTCTCGAAGCCAGCGCCAATCTCCATCGCCTTAACAGAGGGGATACTCATCATCGCCATACCCAGGCGAGCACTCAAACGACGATCCCACTGGCTAAACGTTCCCAGTCCAATCGGCACGCCAAAAGCCACGACTTCAAAGACACCGCCACAGGTATCGCCAGAGCGCTTGGCTTCCAGGATACGTGCGATCATCTTTTCAGTCAAAGCAGCATCGGCACAACGCATTGGAGAGGCTTCCACCGCGCTCCACATATCTTCAGGATAATCTTCGGGAGTCATCCCTCGCGCTTCTGCATAGCCAACGTTAGCCACCGAGAGCACATGACTATGCACAGCGATGCCAAATTGAGAGAGAAATTGCCGGCACAAGCCACCAACCGCAACCCTGGATGCTGTTTCACGTGAGCTTGAACGCTCAATAGAATTGCGCACATCGGTATGCCCATATTTTATGGAGCCGGTAAAATCTGCATGTCCGGCACGCACACGTGTCACCGCCTCGATTTCTGTCTCGACCGGAGCTGGATTCATACGCTCTTCCCAATTCACCCAATCAAGATTTTCCACCTGCATCGTGACAGGAGAGCCCAGCGTCTTACCATGACGCACACCTGAGAGGAAACGAATTGCATCCTTCTCAATTTTCATACGACCACCGCGCCCGTAGCCACCCTGGCGCCGATGGAGATCGGCATCAACGACGGCCTTTTCGACCGCTAAGCCAGCGGGCAGACCTTCAACAATCATAGTTAAGCAGGGACCATGTGACTCTCCTGCCGTCAAAAAACGAAACATAACGCGAACTCCTCAATACATCCGGGGATTTTATGCATCAGATAGAAGGCATCATGCAACCGGACCACAAACATCTGCATCCACCCTCTTCAAACATGCCTTTTCTTTTGAATGACGGATAATCAATCTCTCAATAACATCCTCAATTGTACAACAGAGAGCATCAGTTCCCAACAAATTCGCCCACAATCAATTGTTTAGCCACCAATATTCACACGAAAAGTAATAATCACAACAAAACGTCAAAAAAAAGTCCTGTCGCTGCGTTTTTCTAGTAACATCAATCTACTAAAAGCGGTAGAGACATTGTATGCCTCTATATATAACGCTAAGATTGCGTTGCATACATGCAACCATACGAAGAAAAACAGTAGAAAGATAAGTTAGCCATAACCATAACTTGTGTAAATAAGCAAGCAGTTTAATCGAAAGATGATACAACTATTACTGATTTTCACAAGGCAATCAATGTCCTGTACAAGTATTCATTTCATCATTGCACTAAAAAAATGGGCAAAAGGTCCTGCTACAGAGTACAGTGAAATTAAGCTACTTGCATGATAGCTTGAGTTGAAAATACTAGTTTTTTGCTCATTAAAGACATACTGAATGATTATAGTATGTACTAATCATGCCGGTTTTATGAGCGTAAATCGAGAAATTTACTTGTAACACAAGCGAATTTTCAATAGTATCTTTCGAATGCAGATTGCACTAAGATATTGACACCATACATAAGTGTATTTTACAATACATTTGACCAGGATTTTGTGTATTTATTGACTCTCTATCCTAAGAACATTGACAATGAGGAGGTCAACATGTCCCCTGAGCAACCACCCAGCAAAATAGGAAAATCAGTAGGGGAAAAATTGCGAGCAGCCCGTATTACTCAACACTATACACAGAGTCAACTTGCTGCTCCAGATTTCTCTGTGAGTTACATCTCAGCCATTGAGCGTGGTCAGATTCATCCATCATTACGCGCCCTGGAGATTCTGGCTTCGCGCCTGGGGTTGAGCTCAACGCAACTCCTTCCAAATAAATCGCAGCAAGAAGAGCGTGCCAGCGCCGCCGCCGCCATGAGTGAACGTGAAGAAGACGAGATAGAATTGGATTTATTGGATAGTCAAATTCTAATTATACAAGGAGAAGCTACACCTGCAGTCACATTATTAGAAGAACTCGCCAATAAGCGCTTGAAGCCCATGGCTCAACTGCGCCAGCGCTACCTCTTAGGATGGGCGTATTATAAGCTAGCACGCTATCAGGAGAGCGAATATATCCTTTCAGAAGCAATACAAGTTGCAAAAGATATGAATGCCCAATACATTCATGTACATATTCTTTATCAGTTGGCATTAACTTATAGCGCGATGCGCAACTATGCTCAAGCCTTTCTTGCACTGCAACGCTGCTTACATCAAATGAAAGACTTCATTACCCATGATCCTTTTTTTGCTGCGCAAATCTATATCCAGATGGGGCAACACTATACGCGTTCAGAAGAGTTTGAACAAGCACTAGAGATGTTTCATAAAGCGCTTGCAATTACAGAAGAATTTTCTACCACACAAAGCATACAAGCATCCTATTCAAATTTGAGTCAATATTATGCACGAGCCAAAGAGACTGAGCTGGCAAAATTGTATGCCTATAAAAGTATTCAGTTGCACAATACGGATGTAATGAAGCGACTAAAAAGCGAACTGAACCACTATATGGGTCATGCCATAATGCAAACGGACCTACAACAAGCACGCAGCTACCTGGATAATGCGATGAAGGCTCGCGAGGGCAGCTTTCCAGATCCGTTGACACATGCCAGTCTGCTCTCACGCAATGCAGAATGGTATTTCACCCAGCACGAGCTGACAGAGGCGGAGCAATTCGCGCATCAAGCCAATGAGCTGGCTCAAGCATTTGGGGATACGATCATTACAGCCGATACATTGATTGTGCTTGGACGCATTGAATATGCGAAAAAGGAATATGAGGCGGGTGGAAAACATCTTGTCGCAGGACTGGATATACTCGAGCGCCTGGGGAGCCATGAAGAACTCGCCAATGAATCGGTCCGCTATGCCGAGCTGCTAGAAGAGATCGGTGACGAGCGCGAAGCTTTTACACATTTCAGACGTGCCTTTCAGAGTCGCCAGATGTTAGGAAAATAGCATCGGCCAGTGATATATTGACAACCAGGTGGGCATCGCAGCATTTCTACAATGGCATCTATGTTTGATATCTACCTGACTGTCGGTGTTCATGCTATACTGTGCTCGGAAAGGGGCACAGCATATGTCAACAACAGCATCAAATGACCAGCCAGAAAACATCGCACACTTAACTCATCTTGACGAGCACGGCAACATTCAGATGGTGGATGTAACTCAGCAGCCAGAGACAATGCGAGAAGCCATTGCGCATGGACGCGTGCGTATGTTGCCAGCGACAGTACGCTTAATTGAAACGAATCAGATCTCGAAAGGGAGCGTCTTGGAAGTTGCCAAGATAGCTGGGATTATGGCTGCAAAACAGACTCCCCAACTCATCCCGCTCTGCCATCCGCTACCCATGACCCATATTGATCTTCAATTTCGCTTTGATGGCACGACCGGATACATCTTTATTGAGGGGCGTACACGCACAAACTATAAAACTGGCGTCGATGTCGAGGCGTTAACAGCTGTCACGGTGGCCGCTCTGACAATTTACGACATGTGTAAAGGTGTGGATACGACGATTACACTGGAACAGTTTTATATTGCAGAGAAAAGTGGTGGAAAGAGTGGAACAGTGAAATTCCAGCCCACTTAATCTCTTTTACGTACTTCAAGTAGCATAAACATGGCTTCGAGCAGGTTCCGCTCTTCGGGATTGGCCAGGCGCAAATCTGTTCTCCCCAGTGCCATGATCAGGTTTCCATGTTCATCTACCGGAACCGTGCTCTGGATTGCCCAGGGATTTCCTCCTTGCCAGCGTACAGGTTCCAACAGAGAGCCGAGCAGGATTGAGATGCTGACATACTGGCTATGTAGCGAGGCTTCCAGATTATGCAGATGCAGTTCAAGCATATCACCCTGCTGCACAACGCTTCCTGAAAGCGAGTGCGATTGCAGATGAATCACAGCATTATCGGCCGGATGCGCACGGAGATTACTATCTGCACGTGGTGCTGCGACACCGCGGCGTGTTCCACTATTGCCGGCCATCACAGGTGAATAGGCATGCACGTCGGGATCAGATGGACGTGTCGCATCAAAGCTACCAAAAAGCGTGGCTACACGTACCAGATCCTGCAATGCCTGACGCCGTAGAGTACTCTGATGAATATGAGCACTGACACGCAAGGCCAATTGTAACAATGAACGTGCTGCTTCATCTTGATCGAGACGCTCGTGACGGGCCTGAAGTAGAATAGCCTCCGCCTGGCTGACTAATGATTGGCAGAGATGGCTCAGCATACGATGGGGAGTAGCTGCGAGTGTGCGCGTTCCCTGTCCCAACAGCGGTCGCGTTACGGTCGGCCGGATAGCAACTTGCATCGAATCGTACAAATCCAGATAGGCATGATGACATTCTCGGCATGCCGCCAGATGGAAAAGTAAAGAAGAGTAGCGCACAGGCGCCTGTAGATCGCTCTTTAGCAGCGCCATAATAAAATCAGGCAACTGTTGATAAAAAGCAATATGATAGTCACCCACAAACTTCAGTTCTAATGGCGCATCATTTTCATTTTCCATCGGAAGCATCGCATCTGTCTCCTGGGTAGGCGCTTGCAATACATGCAGCAACCATTGTCCTAGCTTCCGGTAATCCCCCTGGAGCTCGGATGTCCCTCCCGAAACCGTCTCATCATTCATTGTAAATTTCTCCTTCAACGCTGGTTGCCGGACGCCTGACTCTATTCTTCTCTATAAAAACGTGCGAGACGCTTCATTTGAGCAGTGGTTAATTGTACGGTCTCCTCACCTTGCCAATCGATAAGACCCTCGATAACCAATCCGCGCAAGCCTTTCTGCACATCTTGAATACTCAAATCATCCTGTGCTAGTACCAGAACAGCTACTTCGTAGAGAGCTTTTTCTGTCGCATGTTTCGTTGTATACATGGTTAGACGCAAAGCAACAGCCACGGTCAAATGGGAGCTTTGTTGTTGCAAACAATGGCGTAACTTTTTATGGGCATGATCTTTGTGCTGACTTAGATGTGGATTGCGTTCAGCATCGAACGAAAAGTGCATTTCATCGGCCAGAATACCGATAAATTCGTCGGCACCAATCTCATACATTTCTTGCATCACCGCTTGTAGCTGATTGGGAGCCGCTTTCAAAGCTGTAATGCAATGCTTCAATATACTACGCAGCTCCAGTTGGGAGGCGATATGCAGCGTAATCTCTTCAGGCGTCGAAAACGGAGTCTCTCCCCAAATAGACTCGACGGCATCGACCAGAGGACTTGCATCGCCATCAATATCGTCGGCATTCTCTAATTCGGCGGTCGAATTGACCTGGAGACGTCGCTTGCGTAGCCGATCGATGGCTTTGTTGCGCACGCTGCGACTTAAAAAGGCATAAAACTGAGCGTCGGTGAGCTGATCTAAAGCGTTCAGAGGAGTTTTATCTTCCCCTCCCAGGAGACCGAGACGGACAAGTTGTTCAACGACATGCCCAATCACAGTATCAACTTCGAATGCATCGTATTTTAACGCACCCAAAAAGCGTTGTGCGTTCCTGTGCAGATAGGCATACAGCAACGGATAACTCGTCTCTGCTCGATATCTCAAATCATTGGCTGTAAATGGCATTGCGGGATATTCCTCCGAGGTGCCAATCTTAGAAATAAGTAGATGCGTACCATCCCCGTTGTCTCAACGGAAGTACCCACATACGTATGGCATGACAACTGTGACAAATTATGAATTTTGGTTTTCTTGTACATTGTATATTGAAGACGTACAAGACGCAACAAACTGCGCTCCTACGAGGAGGAATGAAACGTATCATTTTGTCCTCGTAGGAGCGCAGTCCATACGTATAGCTTGCACAATATGAGAGATATTACGACTCATCTCATGATGAGCACGACACTTCACTCTCTATTATTCGATATCACCACGTTTGCCCAGGCGCTGATGTTCGTACGCCTTTTTGATAATCGATAAGCTGCGCTTAACATCTCCCCGCTCTTCCAGAAGATTTGCGTAGCGGAAGTAAGCATCGGCGGCAATTTCGTGTGCATTGGAAGCATCGAGAAGTTCCAGAGCCTGGGTGAAGTATTGATCGGCAGCAGCATACTCACCGAGCTGGTGACTGATCTGTGCCAATACGATCAAAGCCTGGCCTTGCGTTTGGGAATCGCCGCCAGCCTGAGCATACTTCAAAGCCTCCTGGGCCTCTTTTTCCGCTTCCTGGGTGTGCTCTCGCTTGAGGAGGAGTTCGGCCAGTCCGGTATGACAGACCGATGCGGAGATCTCGTCGTTCAATTCGCTTTCAATCGCGATTGCCTGACGATACTCGTTCTCAGCTCCATCCAGATCGTGCTGCTTCTCCAATGCCTTACCCAGACGCTGATGAGTCATGCCGACCAGGCGCTGCTCATCGCGCATCTCGTAAATAGCCAGACTTTGCAGGGCATATTCACGAGCCATCGCCAGCTTGCCAACGGATTTGTAATGCTGGCTGATGTCCATATATTTCTTCGCGAAGCTCTTGCTATCGCGATTCATGGCATCGAGAGTCTCAAGGGCACGATTGTAGTAGATGATAGCTTTCTCTAAATCACCTAACCGGAAATAGTCATTGGCGAGATTACTGAAGACTTCTAAGGAAAAGACAGGGTCAGTAATCTGGCTATTTTCAATTGCGGCAAAGCAATGCAGGTGATGTTCTACTGCCAGAGTATAGTTATAAAGAAGAAAGTACGCTTTCCCTAACAGGTTACGCGCACGTTCAATATATTCACTATCGTTGAGCGCCTCTCCTTGCGCAACTGCGTTTCTCAGATCAACGACGGCTTCCTGGTATTCGCCAGAGCCGAGATGAATCTGACCTTGCAACAAATAGAGGCGATAAACTTGATCTGTGGTGACACGCTCGGGTTGGATCGGGGCAAGCAGAGTTTTGGCCTGTGCATAATCGCCCTGCTGAACGAAAACACTTGCCTGTAAGAGATCAACATCGACATGCTGATCCGGCCCGGAATCGGCCGGCGAATATCCAACCGCACGCGCTTCGGCAGCGCCAGAGGGAGAACCCTCAAGGAGGAACGTCAGTGGCACATCCAGCCTTCGAGCTAGTATAGAGAGGGCCTTCAAAGAGGGACGTATTTTGCCGCGCTCGATGGCCGAAATGTAGGAGATCGAAAATTCGGGGGCGGCCAGTTGAGCTTGAGTCATGCCCAATTTCGTACGAACCTCGCGAATATTCGTACCGACTCTTGCGGCAACAGCCTTCCCTACATTTGCTGTTTCAAGGGATGGCATGGAACAGTTCCTTTCAATGAATAGTATTATTACACTCTAGTCGAGAAGTTTCAAATTTCTTAATGGACTAGCCCTTTCCCCTTCACACAATCCACACACATACTTTTGGCATTTCATTTGAGTGACCTTCGTGTATAACTCTCGGAAATAAGAGAGTGTTCTAAGCATTCTTAATGCTTAAATGAGGAAAATAGCTAGATGTTACTTCATATTTCGTAGTCTATCATACACTACGATTCTAGTCAACCCATATTGTACTTTTTTCATCGCTTTATTATATAATCCTTCACATCAATGAAGCATGAACGCTTCAAATATTGTTTCAACAAAAAACCATAATGGTTTGAATTCATATTATTCTTCTCATGTCTCTCCTACAGAGAATTTGCTAAGCTATAAAAACATATCAAAGCAGCCAGCAACACTTGCAAGCGATAGCAAGCAATCGATAAATAACGAATAGTCGCACTCTATTACATAACTATAAGAACATGATGTGATGTAGAGCTCTCTACCACTACTCCAACGTGCTATTATAAGACTTTTAACACCTCTAGCAAAAACATCCGGGCTACATTATAATGCACAAGAAGTGAGTTATCTTTTCTGAAGTTTGATAGCCTGTTTGCTTATTCAATCGTAAATGTTCAGCTCTTATGCATAAAACTATCTGCATTGAGCCATCAAAGACCCTGGTAGAGCAGAATAGCTTGAGAATAGCGGTGATTCTGTTTTGGTAGTAGCAAAAATGATTTTCATTCGTTACTATCATGAGCACAGACTTTTCCCGTTTAGATGTTGTTTCCTACTAGTCTCCGAGAAAGGAAGTAGAAACTCAAAGATGAGTACCATTCCTCTTTTATTTGAACGCTCTGTCGAACGCTTCGCCACCTATCCAGCGCTGAGTGAGCCTCTGGCTGATGGCTCCATTAACACATTGACGTATCAGGAGCTCCAGGAGCGCGTCTGGCAGTTTGCAGGCTATCTACAACAGCAGCAGGTGCGCAAAGGACAGCGCGTCATGATCTGGTCAGCAAGTTGCTCAAACTGGCTCGTAGCCTACTTCGGATCGCTGATGGCAGGACTGGTTGTCGTGCCACTGGATGTCCATACTTCAGAAAATTTTCTACAAAGTCTGGCCAAAATTACTGAGAGCGCCTTTTTGATCACCACACAGAAAAACTATACAAGTCTGGAAGATCACACTCTCCCATTCATCGATATTGAAGCATTGCCAGAGGCTCCATTAGATAAATTACAACTACCGTCAATCGATGAAAATGATATTGCTGAGATCGTTTTTACGTCCGGTACAATGGGACAACCAAAGGGGGTTATATTATCTCATTTCAACATTGTTTCTAACGCCCAGGCTTCGTTAAAAGTAGTCGAAATTACATCTAAGGATCGAGTACTTTCGATTTTACCTCTCTCTCATATGTTGGAATTAACTATTGAGATGGCGATAATTCATGCGGGTGGCAGTATTTTATATGCACGCTCGCTTGCACCAGATACATTATTTAGGTTACTCGCTACACAAAAAATAACGTGTATAGTGTTAGTTCCACAGGCGTTACAACTCTTCATGAATGGTATAGATAGAGAAGTACGACGGCAGAAAAAAGAGAGCCAATGGGAAACTTTACATAAAATCGCATCCCGCCTCCCCTTTCAGTGGCGTCGCGTGCTCTTTGGATCTGTCCATAAAAGATTCGGTGGACATTTCCGCCTCTTCGTATGCGGAGGAGCCTACCTCCCACCTCAGTTAGGATATCGTTGGGAACATATGGGTATCCGCATCCTGCAAGGCTACGGAGCCACCGAATGTTCTCCCGTCATTTCAGCCAATCCCTTCCACGATCACACCATCGAATCGGTGGGACGGCCATTACCAGGCGTCGAGGTGCGGATCAACGATGACGACGAAATCATGGTCAAAGGTCCAAATGTGGCCCAGGGCTACTGGCAACAGCCAGAGGCGACTGCGGCCGCGTTCCAAAATGGTTGGTATGCGACCGGCGATCTTGGCTATCTTGACAGACGGAATAACCTGTACATTAAAGGTCGCAAGAAAAATTTGATTGTGCTTGCGAACGGCATGAACGTCTATCCCGAGGATGTCGAGAACGCTTTGCAGACGCAGCCTGAGATCAAAGATGCGGTCGTCTTCGGCCTGAGCGCCGAGAACCAGGGACCCAGTGTCCATGCGATCTTACTACTCGATGATGCGAAACAGGCGAAAGCTATTGTTCAGCGTGCCAATAAACTCCTCGTCCCGCATCAACAAATCAAAGGCTTTACGATCTGGCACGAAGAGGACTTCCCACGTACACTGACGCTGAAGGTGAAACGGCAAGATGTTTTAAACAAGCTGCCACAGTTAAAAGGGCAGGCATAAAGCGCGACGGGAGCGCGAGGATAGGGAGAAGAGAAAGGGACACATGCTCTACTTAGTAGCAACGCCCATCGGCAACCTGGGAGATATCACACTACGTGCGCTGGAGATTCTGCGCTCGGTGGATATCGTTGCCAGCGAGGATACGCGCAAAACTGGATTGCTTCTGAAACATTTCGAGATACAGAAACGTCAATTGCCTTTCCATGAGCATAATGAACAGCGTGGCGGCGACCGTATCATATCCGCATTGAAGCAAGGACTCTCTGTGGCCGTCGTGACAGACGCGGGCACGCCAGGCATCTCTGATCCTGGTTTCACGCTCGTACGTCGCGCCATCCAGGAAGAGATAGAGTTCACCATGATACCTGGTCCGACAGCTTTCGTAATGGCTTTAGTCCTCTCAGGCTTGCCCATCCACAGCTTTACTTTTCGCGGCTTTCCTCCCCGCAAGCCGGTCGGACGCCGCAAATTCTTTGCCGTGGATAGCGAAGCTCCACACACGCTCATCTACTACGAGAGCCCTTATCGGCTCGTCAACTTCCTCAAAGACGCCTTAGAGGTCTTTGGCGACCGTCCAGCGGCCATCGCTAACGACCTGACCAAGATGTTTGAAAAAGTAGAGCGTGGTACCATCTCCTCCCTACTGGCTCCCCTCTCGGAGCAAACAAAATTAAAAGGAGAGTATATCGTCATCATTAGTGGCAACAACGGCAAAGAGAAAGAGGCGAAAGTAGCTCGCGACGATGAGGAGGACGACGACGAAGTAGAAAACGAAGCCGAAGACTAAAAAGTATAAGTTATTGCTCTCTTTCCTGGGCTTGCTAGCTTGCACGCAGGAAAGAGAGCAATAACTCAGTGACTACAAGCCAAGCACAGTCACAAGTTCTTTGACAGCGTCAGCGGATTTCTGGACCAGAGCGCGCTCATCTTCGGAGAGCTCAACCTCAATCACCTGCTCCAGACCTTTCGCGCCCAATTTAGCGGGCACACCGACAAACAGATTCTGGATGCCGAATTCACCCTGCAAATAAATCGCACAAGGCATAATCATCTTCTTATCCAGCACAATCGAATCGACCATCTGCAAGACAGAAGCCGAAGGAGCAAAATAGGCACTACCATTGCCCAACAGATTCACTATCTCAGCACCACCATCGCGGGTACGCTGCACGATCTGCTCGATGCGTTCGGCCGGAATGAGCTCAGAGATCGGCACACCTGCAACCGTGCATAAGCGCGCCAGAGGCACCATCGTATCGCCATGACCACCCAGTACATATGCCTGCACATCACGCACCGACACATCCAGCTCCTGAGCAATAAAGGTACGGAACCTGGATGTATCCAGCACACCCGCCATACCAAGCACGCGCTCACGAGGGAATCCACTGGCCTTCAAGGCAACCTGTGCCATAGCGTCCAGGGGATTGGTCACAACAATCAAAATACTATCGGGAGAATATTTGACTATCTGCTCAACAACCTGCGTCACAATCTCTTGATTTTTCTTCAAAAGATCATCTCGACTCATACCAGGCTTGCGCGGGAAGCCAGATGTGATCACAACCACATCGGAATTCGCCGTATCGGCATAATCGTTCGTTCCAGTGATTAGCGTATCATAACCGAGTACCGGACCCGCCTGGAGCATATCCAGCGCTTTACCCTGTGGCATATTGGGAACAATATCAAACATCACCACATCAGCATAATCGCGCTCCGCAATTCGCTGCACCAGCGTGCTCCCCACAAATCCAGCCCCGACTACAGTGATTTTACTACGCATTGATGTATCCTTTCATTTATCCGTGCTTCATCTTTGTAGTTTATGTGTCATTAAATGTCAGCACGCTCAAACCTCGAAAACGTAGAGGTCCGCAGCGTCCCGCCGTTATTGTATGCATAACAGGGCTGGAATAGCAATCATCCGGGGAATTTTTTAAGCTTCCAACAAAACCCCAAAAAAGTGCTTGACATACATCAATGGATGGAGTATTATAGCAACGTCAAAGGACATTGGGGTATCGTTCAACGGTAGGACGGCTGATTCTGGATCAGTTAATTGGGGTTCGAATCCCTGTACCCCAGCCTGGAGAAGTAGCAAGCTACTTCTCTTTTTTTGCGTTATTTTCCATCATGTAGCTACATCCCAATAATTGCATCACAGTTCGTTTCCCTCGATCTACGCCTGGACAAAAACTCTCCTGACACGATAGACACGATAGCCTCCCTTAATAACTACCAGATCCCCCTCTTTGCGATGACAGCGATGACTACCTTCAGAGGCATCTCCTTTGGTAAAATTCTGCTGCACAAAATTCATGAGTATGCACACCTTGTTCGCATGTATACCGTATGTTATATTTCTGTATATGGTTTGTACAGTAAGCGCTAGCAGAAGGATAAATCTCATGGTTACAGCCACAGCCCAGGCTCAAGAGACGACAACTATCTCAGAGGAAGGCATGACACCTCCGGCTGTAGATAAAGATATAAAAACCGCGGAAAATAATGATCTTGTGGCGGCTCAAGAGTACATCGAGCTAGAAGAGTTAGTGATCCGAGCGATCCAGGGAGATCAAGAGGCCTTCGGCGAGATCGTTGATCAGTATAGTACGCTGATGCTGCGTACGGCGTCGATGATTGTTGGCGATCGCGATATTGCAGAGGATGTGGTTCAGGATGCTCTTATTCAGGCCTGGCATCATCTATCAGATCTGCGCAAGGCTGGCGCTCTACGTCCATGGCTAATGAGGATTGTGGTCAACCAGTGTATTAGCTTTAAGCGCCGTCTGGCTCGTACCAGTGCGTTTATGCGTCAAGCTTTATCAGAGCAGGAAACCGATCTGATCGCGCAGGCCGCAGACGATCACAAGGGACGTATGGAACGTGATTGGGATCTGGCCAGGGCCATCGAGAGCCTACCATTAAAGCAGCGGGTCGTGATAGTGCTTCACTACTACAATGGTATGACGCTTCCAGAGATGGCACACACGTTACAAACATCAGAGAATACCCTGAAAAAGCGTATTCAGGCCGCCCTGACCAATCTGCGTCGGACTTTACATTCCGCGAACGAAGAAGAGGCGCTGCTATTTGCTGATACAGAATTTGTGCCAGCGATCGCATGACGATTAATGTTTATGCTTATTCGATCGAACAATATCAAGGCAGTTCATTGGCACATAGATCATCATAGATAGAGAGACTATTTACGCATTGCCGTGCACTGCCTCCCCTCCCAAACAGAAAACCCCACAAGCAAGTAGCCAAATAATGCAAGCCCACGCATCCATCCACACATGATTTTTCCTTTTTTCAGATATATGATGATTTTCATTGCCCGTTGCTATAAGCAGCCTATTATGTCAATAAAACATATTGTGAAGAACGAAAGGCACTGAGGCGTTAAAAAGAAAAGCCTCAGATAATTCTATATAATCAATCCTCTACAATAATGCTTATGTGATCACAACATATCATAAAACATTATGATACAATTAAAAGTAGCCCAAGAGATTTTTTATTGGAAAGGTCAAAAATGAAAAAGAAAAAATGGATGATGCGTTGGCAAGCATCGCTGATACCTGATCCTCTGATGATCCCTGACGCGACCGTTTTCCAGCAATCATTGCATCACAGTGCATCAATCACACAAGAACAATCAGCCCGGCAGCCTTCTTCGCTCCATGGTAAGACAGGTAAAGGCAAAAAATGGAAGCGCTCAAAAAAGATCCAGGTGCTACTGCCGGAAGAGGTCCAGCCACCGGTTGAGGCTGAACATACATTTAGTCCGGTAGAAGACACGCTGGCAGGGCTTGATCCATCCTTTATGAGCTTTTTGCAAGAGGAGGAGCATAATTTGACGGAACATCCCCATCCACTGGATAGTGAGTAGCTTTAACGATCGAACTTGCACATAACAGGAGCTATATATAGTTAATCAGTCTGAACAGTAGGGAGAAAACGGTGGGTGGAAGGGATATTTTATTCTCGCAGACTTTCCTTGAACGACATCTTAATATCACCAGTTTAACTCAATCTCGACTCTGGCAAAACATCGTCTTAGTAAGCTCGACCCTGATCCATATCAGTATTTATATCATCATTACCCATACATTGAGCACGCATCTATTTGGAAGCTATCTTTTTGCTCAATGGCTCGTCACCGTTACGATTCCGGTGATCGGTACGGGCATGTCGACGTTGGCAAGCCGTCAGGTAGCAGTCACCCAGAGTCAGGAAACGCCACAGCTGATCGCTGGCATTTTTTATTTCTTGTGGTACCGTCAACTGCGCA
This sequence comes from Dictyobacter sp. Z7_2, assembly GCF_057551105.1. Taxonomy (NCBI): domain Bacteria; kingdom Bacillati; phylum Chloroflexota; class Ktedonobacteria; order Ktedonobacterales; family Dictyobacteraceae; genus Dictyobacter; species Dictyobacter sp. Z7_2. The sequence continues at coordinate 2,713,082 of NZ_BAAJPE010000002.1, read as the reverse complement.
ATATCTTAGTCTATTGTCTTGTTTATCTTTGTCTATCCTTCGCGCTGACAAAGATTTTTCATGACTACACGCCAGGCATCCTACTCTTTTCCAGTCTGGCTACTCTGCCTTTATTGTTAAGCAGCATCGCGGGCACCACACTACGCAGCCTACGCCGCTCAGATCTGCTGACCATGCTACATATCTTTGGCAATCTCCTGACTCTATTGTTTATCATCATTGCCACGCAGATCAAATGTCAATCGGTAGCCATCTTTATTTTCGCCTTCGCGCTCTCAAACACGCTCACGCTGATGCTAGCCATCGTGTGCATCATCAGCCTGCTACCTTTAAGGCAAGCGATAGCGCCAGGTATCTTTCTTAAAGAGCGCCTCATTCTGCACATGCAGTACTACAAATTACACGCGACATTTGATGCAGTGATCTGGCAACAAAGTGAGTTACTCGTACTGGCATGTTGGCATAACACCAGAGAACTAGGTTTTTATGCACTCAGCTCAATTATCAGCGCAAAAGTTATCAGCATTGCTCCATCGCTCTTTACCCAATGGATTTTCCCGCTGATCATGCACTACTACCCAAAGTTTCGCTTCTCAAATCAATACGATGCCTTCGTAAAAACATCCTGCTATATCATTTTTCTTGCGGTACCCATCTCGCTGGGACTGATCATGTTTTGTCCCTATCTACTGGTCCTTACGCTAGGAGCCAACTACCTGCCGGTCGTCAGGCCGCTGCGGATTTTACTGATGGCGGCAGTTTTTGGGAGCATCGCCACCGTGAGCTTGACGCATATCTCCAATGATCAACGCTATGACAAACGCCATCTACAACGTATCCAGCACCATCTCACGGCAGGAGTAGCGTGCCTGAAAATTATGCTTGCCATTCCCATGATCATCCTATGGGGGATTACAGGAGCGGCTCTGGCGAGCGCCATCGCTCAGATTGCCTCTGCCCTTATCTCTATTTTGCTCTGCAAAACACTACTGATGCGGCCACACAACTTATCCTAACCCATGAGGAGGGAGTATGACTATCCAGCCCACATCCGGACATCACGCCCGTATCCTGATACGTACGCGCTCGACTGGAGCATTCCGTACAGGCACGAAAGAACTTAATCAGACGGACAAGCATACTGCCAGGCCGCGCTTCAGTGTGATTATTTGCACCTACAATCGACGCACGATGGTGTTAAGCGCACTGGAAAGCCTGCGCAAACAGACACTTCCATTCAAGTATTTTGAAGTGGTTGTGGTCGACAATGGATCAAGCGATGGCACGCTGACAGCTATCCAGACCTATCTGAGCCGCGATGCGCTGCATCAGAGGCCTGGCGATGAGCAGTGGAGGGCACAATGCCTGCTTGAGAGCCGTAATGGATTAGCATACGCCCGTAACACGGCGGTGGAGACTGCCAGCGGAGATATTATGGTCTTCCTTGACGATGATGTGATTATTGATCAACATTTTCTAAGCCAACTCCATACAGCTTATGAAGAAACGCATGCGGATGCAATCGGTGGGAGCGTAGAGATCCAATGGGAAGCCAACAAGCCATATTGGCTCACACATGACATGCTAGAATTCTATGGCTATTACATGCCATTTCGCACGCGGACCAGTCTACCAGAGGCATTAAGTTTGGGGAGTAGTTGCTTCTCCATCAAGCGAGAGGCACTCAATCGGATTGGAGGCTTTTCAGCCTTTCTGACCAAGCGCCTCAATACACCACTCAACGCTGAGATAGCCGATCTGTGTCGGCGCTTACGCGAGCAGAAATGCACCATCTGGTATGAACCGAACGCACTTGTCATCCATCGTGTAGCGCCAGAACGTCTCAAGCGCCCATTTCTGGTTGGACGAGCCTACTGGCATGGGCGTTCGGAGATTCTCGCTCAATACGCCAACATAGAGCAATACAATGATGCAACAGGCGATTCTTTTTTTCAGACCGTACACTCGATCCTACCAGAGCTACGGGTGATGTTAGAAATAATCTTGCTACATCGTTGTCTCCTCTATCTGGCACGTAAGCCCATGAGCGAGCGCATCAATGCAGCAATGGAGCAAGCAAGAAGTTGGGGACGTATCCAGCAGCAGTTCATGTTGAGCAACCATGCCCCAGCGACGCTCCAGACTCCATTTGTCCTGCTCGTACAGGCGCACACACAGGCCGCCATATGGCAGGCAAGAGCACTGATGCAACACGGCATCTATTGCACAACCAGTATTGCCAGTATCCCCTTCTCATGGATCTGGCGTCACCGCGCCTATAGCGATAAAACGATCGGGGTGATTCATTTTTATCAACCAGGAGCCTTTAATTTAAGCATCCCTCAGCGCCTGCTGCTCCTCTTCAAGCTCTGGCTGGCACGTCGCCTCGGCTTACGCACCATCAGCACAGATGCCGGTGGCTGGTGGCATAACGTTCACAACATTCAATCCACCATTCGCTGCACTTTTGAGCGCCAGATCTTTGCATGCAGCCACAAAATATATACATTTACGCGCCAACCTGAACGCTTTTATCGTGAGCAGCGCTGGCGGAAACGAACTCATTTTCTGAGTCATCCCGGACTACGTGGCACCATCGCAGTTCTCCCCGAAGAGGCCGATGCGCGACGTCAACTGGGAATTCCGCTCAATGCCGGCCACATCTTCCTCTGCTTTGCCCATCTGCACACCGAGCGAGAGATAATCCGCTGCATCAGCGCATTCGCCGAAATGCGTGACTACCTCTCGCAAGAGCCAAACATCCTCTCATCGGAGCCACAACTGCTCCTGGTTGGCATGCCAAGAGATAAAAAACTATCCACAAAAGTCATGAAGCGAGCCGCCTTCAACTCGGCCATTCATCTCTTCCTCACCTACCACGCTCATGATATCTCGCTCTACATCGGCGCAAGCAATGCCATTGTGATGCCCTATAATGTCACGGAGAAAGCCGGCATCCCTGAAATGACAATGCTCTTCTACTCATACGAACGAATGATTATTTCACCCAATCTACCCCGCCTGCATGGACTCTTACCACCACATGCAGGAATCGTGTATACAGCAGCCAGTCAAACAGCACTCGTTCAAGCGCTCCTGAAAGCGACCCAAAGATCGTATCAACACACGCCTCAAGAAGCGACCAATTTAAATTATCAGCCCGGATGGAGGATGTATGTACGCCATTTAGCCGAGAATTATCAAACGCTGCTAGCCAAATCAGGTGAAAAATTGTGATTACGCCCACAAATTAGTACTATCTCATGCGTATCTACCTACCATATGTCATACAAACACATTTATATATACAGATAAATGAATTTGATAACGAGGTCTGACACAAAAGTCTTGCAAAACAACACGGAGAAGTCTCATCGATAACTGACAACGCATACCATTTATCTCCGAGCGTATCCCTGATAGTAATTACGTCCGGTAGTCATTTCGCAGCGAGCAGCGATAAAATGAGGCGAGAACTCATCAAATTGGGCTACGCAGAAGTGAATACTGCATCAGTAATCAGCTATAATGAGGGGGCTATAAAAACGGGGCTAAGTGGCATTTATTTGGCTACCGGTCGTATTACCCAGGCCATTCAGAAAATATAGAGAGGTTTTGAGTTGAAACGTTCACAATTAGCGCGTGAAATTGTCGAGATATTAGCACTCACACTACTGATCTTTCTCGTTGTGCGCTTTGTTGTCCAGAGTTACTATGTACAGGGCGTAAGCATGCAGCCAGGACTTGCCAACGGTCAATATGTGATGGTAAATAAAGTGACCTATCTCTTCCACGGTCCTGAGCGTGGCGATGTGATTATCTTTCATTATCCGAAAGATGTTTCACAGGACTTTATTAAACGCGTGATTGGCGTACCGGGCGATACGATTACGACTGATCGCACTCACGTGACTGTCAACGGAAAAGTTCTTACTGAGCCCTATATCAGTACGCCGTATAATCTAGAAGGGAAGACCTGGACGGTTCCTAAAGATCAATACTTTGTCCTGGGAGACAACCGCCCTCAAAGTGATGACTCACGCTACTGGGGCTTTGTACCGAAGGACTATATTATTGGTAAAGCCGCTCTGGTCTTCTGGCCGTTAACGAATTTTCATTTTATCGGCACCTACTCAGATGTCTACAACGGCATCACCACAAAAAAGTAAGAGAGAATAGAGTATAATGCAAGACCCGGAGAACCGTTATCATCATACGCGCTCAGACTTCGACCGACGTGACCAGGATCTCTTTATCGAAGAGGGATCACTCGAACATGTCTATATCCCGCCTCGTGCACTACCAATCGCGCTCGGCCTTGGTGCACTGGGTGGCATACTTATCGTGATCATTACAGTCGCGACCACCCTCGCCAACTCATCAGCGTTTCAGGCAGCGGCAAGCCAGGGGGATAACATCTCGCTCGGCACAGCTCAACTGATCCTTGGTCTCACCTGCGCTATCTACATCGTGGCGCTGGTGATCGCCTTTTTTGATGGTTATTTCGTCGGCAAGCAGTCGGTGCGCCGCCTCTACGGTTTCTATGCAGGACTCCTCACTGGAGGCATTGCCTACATCGGAAGCGTCCTGGTCGGATATATTCCCAACTATCCGGGTCGAGCGAACAGCGCCACGGGAACGTCTTCAGTCTCGGGAGGGTTGCTCGTACTACTCATCACGGCTGTTGTCTGGATGCTGATTGGAGCATTGATCAGCTTATGGGGAACATTTGTCGCGACACGCAAGCATCCCTATTACCTGGCCAGGCAGGAACAGGAAGAAATGGAAGTTGTAGAAGAGTAAAGCTCAATCGCGTGCATAAAAATTCCCACTATCCAGAAAGTGGATAGTGGGAAGATACGCAGCAAATGCTACACCTATTCCTCAACGATTTCGATAAAGTGAATCACATCTCCTGGTTGGCGATCACGTTGTGGATCGCGCTCGCGCAGAGATCTCAATACATCCAGTCCCTTAGAAACCTTCCCAAAGACACCATGCTTGCCATTCAGATGGGGAGTTGCTTCATAGGTGATGAAGAACTGAGAACCATTGGTATTTGGACCTGCATTCGCCATTGAGAGCACGCCAGGACCATCATGACGCAAAGCCAAAGCTCCTTTTTCATCATCGAAGCGATAGCCAGGGCCACCACGTCCAGAGCCCTCAGGATCGCCACCCTGAGCCATGAAGCCTCCAATAACACGATGGAATGTCGTGTTATTGTAAAAACCATCACGAGCCAGGAACACAAAGTTGCTTACGGTAATCGGAGCCTGAGCCGCAAACAGATCAACGGTGATATCACCTTTGTCTGTATGGAAAATGGCTGTATATTTTTTGTTAGGATCAATCTGCTCTTTTGGTGGAGCACTGTATTGCTTAGCCAAGGATATTTCTCCTTCCGCTATGAGAAAGCAAGCTCTCAAGGAGTCCGCTATGACATTTTAAGGGCTTCCTACCATTATAGAGGAAGCCCTTATCATTCTATTGTACTGTGTCAAGAAAAGCCAGCAAGTATCCAGCATTAAATTGCGATCTTATACTCACCGCTTCACAATATCGAGACTGGGATTACGAGGCCGCTTTTACTACCACATACTGCATCACGTCAGGCGTCGCGCTACCATTTTCAGTCACCGTCAACTTCTTTGCCACATCGAGACCCTGCACAACATGACCAAAGAGGTTATATGACTTCGCAAACTTACTGGAATTATCTGCCAGATTAATAAAGAACTGGCTTCCGTTGGTATTGGCGCCCGAGTTCGCCATCGCGATGGTACCGGCTGTATAATTTCCCTGCACAGCCTCATCGTTAAATTTATAGCCAGGACCGCCACTACCAGTACCGAGCGGATCGCCGCCTTGAATGATCGTGTCTGCGATGACACGATGAAATGTAAGACCATCATAGAAATGATTCTGAGCTAAAAATACAAAGTTGTTGACGGTTTTAGGAGCCAATTTGGGATCAAGCTCCACCACAATCAAACCCTTATTCGTATTGATACCGGCGCAATATACCTTGTTCGTATCAGTAACGTTCTGAGCTCCACTATATGTATGCTTAATTTTTGAGATCTGATCCTTCGTCAGAGGAGCATTCGTGTCAGTTACCGCGTTGATGATGCTTTTGCTTAAGCACGGCGAAGCAGTCGAACCAGTGCTATTAGCAACTGCGGTCGCAGTTGCCGCCGCTGTGGTCGATTGTGGCTTGGCAGCGGTAGTTGCGGTTGCCTTCGGGGTCACACTGGCCTTCACAGGAGGAGGTGCGAAAGGCCCCCAATGATTGGTATATAACATTAAACCGCCACAGACGAGGATCACGAGAACCAAAATAGTTGTTGCCCAGGGATAACGGGCAATCCCCCGAGCGGGAGGCTTCACACCAGGAGGCCGTCGACGTTGGTCTTTATTACTGGCTTCCGGCTTTGGTAGCTCTGTCGAATGTGCTCTAGATATCTTTGCAGCATATTTGCTTTCTGCACGTTTCGATGTTTTTGGCATAGAATGTTTTTCAATGCTCCTTCTTTATTACATGACCAACACACACTCGTATATATGTTGGCTTATAATAACCTTACTCCATTTTATGGTCAAGACCTGCTCTCTGATAAATCCGCATGATAGCCTGAGAGACGAAAAACAAAAGAGAAGATGCCTCTGATTGGCCACTTCTTTATTATAACAGTTTGGCTATAAGCGACACCATTATCAAGCCAGACAAGCCGACATGTCTATGTCTCACCATACTGATCCCTATCGGCTCGAACTAAACCTGCTAGCCCATGCTTCCCCCCAATACGTAGCGACTTTTGCTGTGAACTTATCCACATCTTGACTAATTTTCGGTGGATAACTGTGTGGATAAGTGCGGAAAACTCCGTCTTTTCTGTGGATAAGTCCGGATATCCTGTGGATAAGTAAGGAATATGTGAATATTGACGGCTTTTCTACAGCGATCCTGGCAAAAAAAGGCCACGTAGCCATATGGCATACCCATGCCTACCTATTTGATTTCGGACAAAATATTCGTTACACTTTGAGGACCAAGATAAACATCAGTAGTAACTCCTGCCCCAGACCGTTGTCCCGTAGCTCACAATGGGTACGCAAAAAGATGTTTGTAGATACATGGTACCGTGGGAGTAAGGGCACAAAGATCATTATTTAGACCGTGCCTTACTATCGGCTCAAACGCCTGTCAGGTGCCCAACCGTACCGTCTCGACCCGAGCGAAAACATGAGTTTATCTATCGATCAAATGTTCGTATTTATGCTATAATGCTTGTTGCTATCGCGCTTCTTCTCTCGCCACTCGCCTGGCGGCGTTATAAATCTGAAAAAAGTAGATGCTGGAGTTGCTGACGTGGAAAAACTGTTGCCACAGAATGTGGAAGCCGAGGGCGGTGTCCTCGGAAGTATCATTATCGACCCGGAAGCTATCGTACAGGTAGCCGATTTTCTGATGGCCGAAGATTTCTATCGCGATGCTCATCGCACTATCTATGAAACTATTATGCAACTATTCGATCAGCGCGAAGCTGCCGACTTTATTACTATCTGCGATGAGCTTGATCGTAAAAATAAATTGGAAGAGGTAGGGGGCGCAAGTTATATCACATCCTTGATCAATCAGGTACCAACCAGCGCCAACATCGAGTACTACGGACGCATCGTCGAGCGCACCTCGATCCTGCGCCGACTCATTCATGCTGCTGGCGAGATCGCCGCCACCGCCTACGAAGAGGTGGATGCCGTAGTTGCTCTGGATAAAGCTGAAAAACTCATTTTTGGGATTAGCCAGCGCCACGCCCACGCGGACTTCTCTTCCCTGGGTGAGTTGCTGAGCGACTATATGACAAAACTCGATCAGCTCCATGAGCGTCGTGGGACCGTTGTTGGCGTCCCGACCGGCTTCACCGACCTCGATCGCCTGACCGGTGGCCTCCAAAAATCTGACCTGATTATCCTGGCCGCTCGTCCCGCCGTGGGAAAGACCAGCCTCTGCTTGAGCCTGGCCCATAACGCCGCCATCAAGTTCAAAAAATCGATCGCCATCTTCAGCCTGGAAATGAGCAAAGAACAACTCGTCCAACGTTTGCTTTCTATGGATGCAGGTATCGATCAGCAACGCCTCCGTACCGGCTGGATTGAGGATGACGAGTGGGAGCGCATTGTGTTCGCGATGGGCACTCTGACAGAGACCAGCATCTGGCTCGACGATACAGCAGGTATCTCGACCATGGAGATGCGCAGTAAGGCCCGCAGGTTACAAGCCGAGCATGGAGTCGATCTGATCATCGTGGACTATCTCCAGTTAATGCAATCCTCCGCCGGAGGCAAGCGCAACGAGAATCGCGTCCAGGAGATCTCAGAGATCAGCCGGAACCTGAAAGGTCTGGCCCGTGAGCTAAACGTACCTGTCATGGCACTGGCACAGCTCTCACGTGCCGTTGAGAGCCGTCAATCGAAGGTTCCACAACTATCTGACCTGCGCGAATCTGGCTGTTTAACTGGTGAGACATTGGTTTACCTTCCAGAATCAGGGGAATACCAGCGTATTGATGCATTAATAAACCGATCTGACTTTAAAGTTCTTGCCTTAGATCCTCAAAGCTGGAAACTTGAACCAAAAATGGTGACACGTGCGTTTCCAACTGGTCATAAGCCAGTTTTCAAATTAACAACCAGATTGGGGCGAACCATTCGTGCTACCGCTAATCACAAATTTTTAGCGTTTAATGGTTGGCATCGATTAGATGAATTAGAGGTAGGAACATATCTGGCCCTGCCCCGAACTCTGTCCGGGCCACAAGTCCCTACTATGACTCAGGATGAGTTGGCACTACTTGGACATCTAATTGGTGATGGATGTACATTGCCACGACATGCGATTCAATATACCACCATCGATGAGGATCTTGCTCTTAAAGTCGCACAACTGACTACAAATATATTTGAAGAGAAAATCACTCCACGTATCCAATGGGAAAGTCCACAAGAGCGATCTGGTGGATGGTATCAAGTGTATCTTTCATCTTCACAAAAGTTAGCTCAAGGTGTGCATAATCCTGTAACCGAATGGTTAAGTAAAATGGGAATATATGGGCTCCGGTCTTATGAAAAATATGTGCCTGCCTGTATTTTCGCTCAACCTATCGAATATATCGCAATCTTCTTAAACCACTTATGGTCAACAGACGGTTGTGCAAGCCTGACACCTGATCGTCTGATACCCAAAATATACTATGCAAGTAGTAGCATCAGACTTGCCAATGACGTACAAGCACTTTTACTACGCCTTGGCATAAATGCTCGTGTGATCAAAGTGTCTCAGGGACAAAAGGGAAGAACTCAATATCACGTTGATATCAGTGGGAAACCCGATCAAGAACAATTTATTACGCTGGTTGGCATAGCAGGAAAACGTAAGCAGGCGATACTAAATTTGATCAGTGCTCACTTGAATGGACGAAAAGCCAACACAAATCGTGATATTATTCCATCCCTTGCTTGGAGACAATTAGTTGTCCCAGCAATGATTAACTCAAATATGGCGACACGTCAGATGCAAGCAGCTCTCGGCGGCTCGTATTGTGGCACAAATTTATACAAAAATGGTTTAGGCCGAGAGAGAGCCGCCCGCGTAGCGCAGGTGACAAATTGTGATGAATTAGCCAGGCTCGCCATCAGCGATGTGTACTGGGATGAGATTATCTCTGTCGAGCCAGATGGTGAGGAAGAAGTATACGATCTGACAGTTGAAGATCATCATAACTTTGTCGCCAATAATATTATAGTTCACAACTCAATTGAGCAAGATGCGGACGTTGTTATGTTTATTTATAGAGATGATGTATATAATCCCGAATCTGAACGCAAAAATATTGCCGACATTATCGTCGCCAAACATCGTAACGGACCTGTCGGCGAAGTCAGTCTTTATTTCCAGGCCAACCAGACGCGCTTTCGCGATCTGGAAGTTTCACCACCAGCAGACGAATAAATTGGGGGTGACTTTTTGATGACAACTTTTGCTGAGACTGCTGGCTTTCCAGGCTTTCCAGCCGGAAAAAATCCGTTTGTGCCTATCCCAGAAGTCTTTTTTACACAACTATTACCAGAGATAGAAGATAGTGCGGAGCTCAAAGTAACGCTCCATCTCTTCTATCTCTTAGCCAAGCAGCGAGGTAACCCTCGTTGCGTGAGTGAACATGATCTCACGAATGATCATATCCTATTGCGTAGCTTGAAGCGTCGAGGTGATCCGCGTCCGCCGGAGGAGCGCCTACGGCTTGGACTTGAACAGGCGCTGGCCCGTGGAACACTCTTGAAGGTGCATCTACGTCTGGCGGGTGAAGGGGGAGAAGAACTTATTGGTTGGTATTTTTTTAATACTTCCCGCAGCCGCAAAGTCGTAGCAGAATTACAAGGAGGTGAGATGATTCCGGCCACCCAGCTGGCACGCGACGAGCAGCCAGTCGAGCAGACAAATCAACTGGTCGTTGCAGCGGGTGTGTATGCTAGTTCTATAGGCTACAACAATACTATTCACCCTATGCACATTGAGATAGAACGTCCAAATGTTTTTGTACTATATGAGCAAAATATTGGCTTATTATCACCAATGATCGCGGATGAGTTAAAAGACGCAGCCGATCACTATCCCCAGGAATGGATTGAGGCAGCTTTTCGTGAAGCTGTCGAGCAAAACAAACGTAAATGGAGTTATATTCGCGCCATACTCAGGCGCTGGGAAACGGAAGGCAGGCACTAATGGAGCGCCTCAATGAAATATTTGACCGAAGTGGGCGGCAACAACCTCTTTCCGAGCAACGAGCACGCACACGAGCGCCACAGTCGCAAGACCCGGCGCTGCGCCGTGCTGCCGCCAACAATCAAATGCGCATGAGAAACAAAAATAATCCCGATGCTGCGCCGTCACCATATCCAGCGAGCTCGGCACCACCATCATATCAACCGAACTCATCTCCTTTATCACGCACACGTTTTCAGCAGCGTCGTCCCGGCGAAGACACGGGAGCCACGAATCCAGAGCATCGTGCACCCTACACGACACCTATCTCACGGGATAGCCGATCCACGTACACGCCCGCGCCAGCCAGGAGAACGGTTGAAGAAACTAATTCTTCGTACCAGGCGATGCCTCAACCGCATCGGGATCAACCACCGATTCAGCCCTTGCAGCCGCATCCAACCAGCAACAACGAATATTACCCGCAGCGTCCGCCGGATGCCTACACGGCGAATCTGCCCAGCCTGCGTGCCGATGCCATCGAGGAGTGGGAACAGGATGGTATGGGCTACGGAGATTGGGAAAAAGATGGCGACAACTACTACTTCGAAGATGAAGATACTGAGGCCTTCGACGTAGCTGCAACATATTCTGCCCCGCAAGATCGGGGAAGTCGTCCACGTGTCAAAGTAGAGCCAGAGGCACAGGGACGCAACACACGCAATCTACAAGGCACGCGCAAGCTTGCTGCTCTGACAACACAGCAACGCGTCACACAGCCATTGAATCCTAATAGCATCGCTGAACTGGCTCACGATCGTGGTTCTCTCGCGTATGCAGCCAGATTTACACGCCCCGATACTTCTGCCGCGCTTCCAAGCGAAGACCCAATTACAACCCCGGAGCAACCAGTAGTTAAAGAGGTTGTACCAACCAAAGAGGTCTGTCCGATCTGCAAAGGTGCTGGCTACCTGAGATCCAACGTCATCTTTGGTCATCCCAACTTTGGCAAACCGATTGCTTGCGAATGCAAGGAGAACGAACGCAAAGAAAAGAGGCGTCAACAGCTGCGCGATATGTCAAACATGGATGCTTTCCGAGCGCAAACGTTCCGCACCTTCGATTTACATTCTGCCGGTGTGCAGGAGGCGTATGATGCGGCCAGGTACTTCTCAGATGATCCTGAGGGCTGGCTGGTGCTGATTGGTCCCAATGGCTGTGGCAAAACACATCTGGCAGCGGCAATCGCCAATCAGAGCCTCGATAGAGGTGCGGTCGTGCTCTTTGAAGCCGTTCCTGACCTCCTGGATCACTTACGCGCTGCCTTTGCACCTACAGCCAACGAAGTCTATGATCAGCTCTTCTCAAAAATGCGCGAGGCCGAACTGCTGGTATTAGATGATCTGGGAGCCCAGCAGAGCTCCTCCTGGGCGAATGAGAAGCTGTTTCAGCTCCTGAACTATCGCTATAACATGAGCATGCCCACTGTGGTCACCGCGAACCCCAAAGGGATGCAGGGGATCGATGAGCGTATTCGCTCGCGCTTAAATGACTGCGGACTCGTCCAAAATGTAAACATGGACCGCGTCCGCGATTTCCGCCCTCAAAAGGTCAGAAGACGCTAAGCCGCCGCGCTTAAGATGCCCCTGAAGTTCTTGCAGAATGTTGGGTAGATGACAGGCCTTATCAGCACTCATTACCGAACATTCTTCAAGAAATGCGGTTAAGGACATCCTTTCTTGCACTCGCATCTCGTAAGTGCTATCATAACGGTAAACGTCCCCCATTCGTGGGTTTCCTCTGCACACTCATTTTAAACAACGGTCCATTTCTGGTCCAGCCAGGAATTGATCGTTATAGATAAGTAAGGAGCGAACATGACCAAATTCGATCCGCGCGATCCTAAATGGATTAGAGAATCTCGCGACCATTTGGAGCCTTTAGGCATTATTCCTAACGTCGTCGAGACCACGCCTCGTGGCACATACGGTTCGGATCTTTTCTCGCGCCTGTTAAAAGAGCGCATCATCTTTGTCGGTACACCAATCGATGATATGGTCGCTAACAGCGTCGTCGGACAGTTGCTGTATCTCCAGAGTGAGGATGCAACCAAAGATATTAGTATGTATGTTAATTCCCCAGGAGGAAGCATCTACGCTGGCCTGGCGATCTATGACACCATGCAGTGGGTACGCCCCGACGTCTCTACTGTGTGCATGGGCATGGCTATGAGCATGGGTGCGGTCCTACTGGCCGGTGGTGCCAAAGATAAGCGTTACTGCTTACCTAACGCCACGATGCTGATTCACCAGCCTTTGGGTGGTGCCGAAGGTCAAGCCGCCGATATCGAAATCACCGCCCGTGAGATTCTACGCTTACGCCGTAGCCTTTATGAGATCCTTGCCCATCATACAGGCCAAACGACCGAGCGCATCTTGCAGGACTCAGACCGTAACTACTACCTCGCCGCTCAGCAGGCTGTAGAATATGGTCTGGTTGATGATATCCTCTCCAACACCAAGGAAGAATAAAGCATCTCTCCCTTGTGGACGCCATGCTTCATCGCATACCTGTCCACAAGGGAGAAGTGAGTAAAGAAGGCCAGGTTGTTTGTCTCTCTAATCCCATCCGGGCGCTTAGAGACAAACAACCTGGCTTTTTTCTGACTCCTCATTGTCACAGCGATCTCTCCATACCAACACAGATGCTATTTGTAGGAGTACAAGTCATTATGACACCACATCTACGCAAGCTATTCTTTGAGACACTCTATAAAAATCGTTATCTCTATCGCTTCGCCAGCACCGTCCCATTCGCGGGCCAGTGGCGTGTCTGGCAGAGCCTGATCTTTTCTCGCCTCCATGGACACGATGTGCTGGAACTGGGGTGCGGGCTAGGAGATCTGCTGGCGGATATGTTAGAGGCTGGTTATATGTGTCGAGCGGTCGAGCAATCTCCTCAGATGGTTGCCGCTGCACGTGCGACCCTGAAACGTCGCCACGTTGGAGTGCCATCCTGGGTCATCCAGGGATCAGCTCAAAAGCTCCCTTTCTCATCCCATACCTTCGACACAGTCGTGAGTACGTTCCCTTCCGACTACATTCATGATGCTGATACCATCTCAGAAATTGAGCGCGTGCTACGACCTGGTGGCAGAGTCATCATCATCGAAGGCGCACATCTACAACCGACCAGTCCACTGCAAAGATGCCTGCTCCTGATTCAATGGCTGGTTTACGGTTCAGCCACCTTTGCACGCGATCAGACAACATCCACAACCAACCAGGCATCTGGGACAGGGAGCAATGCAGATAGCTCAACAGTATTTACTACCAGAGAGTTACCCGGTATGCCATTTGGGAATCTCATTCCTTTAGAGCAGTTTGGTTTGAGCCGCCGCTCACAACAGATCCAAAGCCGGCGCTGGCACGCGTTTATTACCATAGGAGAAAAGCCTGCTCCTGAAACGATCTCATCCATCTCCGAATGAGACCGGAACAAAGATGATAGAATCACACAGGCACATAATAAATTTTTCAGGAGAGAATAGAAACATGTCACAATGGTCTGAAGGATCTGTCTTTGCCAACGGAGTCAATCTACGTTATTATCGGACTGGTGGAGACAAGCCTGCACTCGTGCTGCTACATGGTTTTACTGATAGTGGATTATGTTGGACTCCTACGGCTCAAGTGCTGGAGTCTGATTATGACATTACGATGATTGATGCCCGTGGACATGGACGCTCTGACGCTCCAGTCACCGGTTTTACTACAGATTTGTTGGTCTCAGATGTATTCGAGGTGATACAATCGCTGGCTTTAGGACAAGTCTCATTGTTGGGACATTCAATGGGCGCACATGTCGCCGCTCGCCTGACAGAGAGCCATCCTGACATTGTGCGTAGCCTCGTGCTTGAAGATCCTCCCTGGATGGGCATCAGTGCGCCACCAGTATCCGATGAGGAGGATAGAGGGATGCAATTGTGGGAAGGCCAATTACGAGAATTTCAAAAATTGTCATCCGATGAACGCATCGAGGAAGCCATCGAGTTTCATCCTCTCTGGTCTCGGGAGGAGGCAATTCCATGGGCTGAAGCACAGGCGCAGTTTCATATCGAAATTTTCTCGGATCACATCGCTCAGGTAACAAATAGCTGGCAAGCCATCGTCACATCCCTGACAAGGCCAACGCTGCTCCTGACAGGTGATCCAGCGCGGGGATCGATCGTTACCGAGGAGGTCGCGCAACAGGCCATCGCAAGCTGGCGAGATGGTACCCTGGTCCATCTCGCAGGTGCGGGACACAACGTTCGTCGTGAACAATATCATGATTATATAACTGCTGTTCGGACATTTCTAAGAGAAAAGTAATTCATGCAAACATCCATCGAGCAACTCGCCAACCAATATCCACACCTTGCGCAAGCGTTCGCCCGCATCCCGCAAGGTGAAATCCATCTCAAGCGCCTTCAGGATCTCAATCGGAGTTGGCAACATCTGCTTCTGGCTGGCGACAAGCGCAGCTATCGAGAAGTGGTTGTGACTGAAGAGCGTCCTATGATTCCTCCAGACGATACGTTTGACATTATCTATGCAGGAGGCGGACTCAATCTCCTCAACGCAGCGATCATGACCCGACGCTATGGTTTGCGCGTGCTGATCTTTGATCGTTTCACGGTTGGAGCGGTACATCGCGAGTGGAATATTTCACGGGACGAGATTCAGGAGTTGCTCGATGTGGGATTATTAACACCAGCCGAGCTTGAAACAGTCATCCAACGCGAGTATCAGGATGGCATTATCAGGTTTCATGCAGAAAATATCCACGAGCCAGCCGCCGCTTTGCATCTCCAGGATGTCCTGAATATCGCCATTGACGCCGATAAACTCACAGCGCTCTGTGTAGAAAAGATCCAGCAGCATCAGCCGAAGACAGGCGGAGCCAACGTCATACTTCACAACACAACCTTTATCCAATGTGCCGTCCAGCCTCAGGCGAGTGTCACAATTGACGTCAGCGACGCCACCGGGACGCATCATAGTTATAGAGCCCGCTTACTTATTGATGGCATGGGCTCAACATCACCGATCGCTTGTCAGCTCAATTGTGGACGCCCATTCTCGCTCGTATGTCCGACCGTAGGCACCGTGGCGCATCGCTACAAGCAAGGATCAACGACAGATGCGATCGATCCCAACAGCGGTGAGGTGCTGGTCACCACGGAAGACAGTCGCAACGGTCGCCAATTGATCTGGGAAGCCTTTCCGGGTCGCGACGATCAAGTCGCGATCTACCTTTTCTACTATGCAGAGGCTGGGAGTAAGATCGATCTACTGGCCCTGTTTGATGATTTCTTCGCCCTGCTACCCGGCTATAAAGATACCAGCGAGGTCGAGATTCTCAAACCCGTCTATGGTTTTATTCCGGCGGGATATAACATCACGCTCCCCTGGCAAGCGGAACAGAAAGTGCTTGCCTACGATCGGGTTCTCTCGCTGGGAGACGCAGCCGCCTTTCAGTCGCCATTGACCTTTTGTGGCTTTGGCTCCTATGTACGCAACGTCCAGCGCATCACCACGCTGCTGGCTCAGGCGCTGGAGAGCAATTGCTTGCGGGCAGAAGATCTTAATCACATTCGAGCTTCGGAAGCAGTCCCAGCCGTCGCCAGAGCCTTCAGCAAATTTATGATTGCCCAACCGACTCAGCAAGAGCCAGGATGGCAAGTCAACGAGACTCTGAACGTCGTTTGTCATGTCCTCCAGGATCTCGGTCCTCAAGTCACTAACGACTTTTTCAAAGATCGTATTGGCTGGCTTGATTACACACGCATCGTGCTCCAGATGCCCAGATATTATCCGCGTATTTATGCGCTGGCGCTCAAAACGCTGACGCCAACCGAGATCATCGGCTGGATTACAGCTTGGCTGCAATTAGGTTCTCAAGCGGCGCAATATCAGCTCTATCGGAGATGTCGACCAGTATTACGCTCGCCTATCGGCCGGCTGGCACGCATCGCACTCAAGCGCATGCAGCCGGCGCTGGGATTACGAGTCACCATCTGGCAGGAAAGCATGGATCAGATAGGCAGAACTCGGGGCCATCACAGCGCCTCACCTCCCGGCAGACACACACATACCCGCACCTTTGGCTTCTGGCTGGGTAGCAAATGGCGTGCTGGATCATGATCGTGAGAATGTCAGTACTCAAAGCTGAGAAGAATGCAACGCAGGATATATAATCAGCGTAATATAGACAAGAATAGTAGCTTCATCTGTTGGGTAGAGGAATGTTGGTCTGGTGGTGCCTGGGATGACCTCTCACAGCAAAGTGAAAAAGGGTCATCTGCAAAAAAGCAGCAAGAGTCTCGTACTCAGGTGCAAACGTCATCAGTGAGGACAGATCACTGATAAAAGCATCATCTCCTTAACATATGTGATGCATTTCCGCCATCAGTGAGATATAATATAAGGTGTTACCATAAGACGGCCTAGCGTATTTTCCGTATGCATACAAAATACAATGGTAATGCATGTCAAGGGCCAAGAAAGCAGGTAATTTGCAATGGAAAAACCGCCGGAGAATGTATACAGGCTACAGAACGGCAACGATAGACAGCCAACGCGTCCTGGCCCTACAGGTCGGCCGAATGGACAAACTCCACCACAACGCCCATCGAACAGTATCAATAGATGGTTACTGGTGCTTGTTGGTGTCATGCTTGTCGTCTACATATACACTATCTTCAGCAATAATTTTGGCAGCAACAGTGGGACTCAACCACAGCAGCTGTCATACAGCGACTTTTACGCACAAGTAAATGCGAATAACGTCAAAAACGTCACCATCAACGGCACGAGCACAATTACAGGAACATTCATACAGCCAGTCAAGAATCAGTCACAGTTTACGGTCAACCAGTTACCGAACGGCGATACAAAGCTGACCGACTTACTGTATGCACATAATGTCGCGTTCGGCTATCAGCAACCCCCTGATAATTCTATCTGGCTCACGTTGCTCATTGATTTTGCGCCGCTGATATTCGTGATTGGACTTTTCCTTTTCCTCACGCGCCGCTCATCGCAGGGGCAGCAAGGCATCTTCAGCTTTGGAAAAAGCCGAGCCAAGCTGATCCTGGAAGATCGTCCCAGCACGACGTTCGCGGATGTTGCTGGTGTTGATGAATCCAAATACGAGCTACAAGAAGTAGTCGAATTTTTGAAGACGCCAGCCAAGTTCCAGCGCCTGGGCGGAAAAATCCCCCGTGGTGTCTTACTTGTAGGCCCTCCAGGAACAGGTAAAACGCTCTTAGCACGTGCAGTCGCGGGAGAGGCGGGCGTCCCCTTCTTCTCCATGTCAGGTTCCGAGTTCGTCGAAGTACTTGTCGGTGTGGGAGCCAGTCGTGTACGAGATCTATTTGATCAGGCCAAAAAGGCCTCACCAAGTATCATCTTCATCGACGAAATCGATGCCGTCGGTCGTCAGCGAGGTTCCAGTATTAACACCAATGACGAGCGCGAGCAGACCTTAAATCAGCTACTGGTCGAAATGGACGGCTTTGATAATCGGCAAGCGGTCGTCGTCATAGCGGCCACGAACCGTCCCGACGGATTGGACCAAGCGCTGTTACGTCCAGGGCGTTTTGATCGTCGCGTCACCGTTGATCGTCCTGACTGGAACGGTCGTCTGGCGATTCTCAAGATCCACTCGCGTAAAGTGCCTCTGGCCAAAGATATCAATCTGGTCGCAGTTGCCCGCTCAACCACTGGCATGGTGGGAGCTGATCTGGCCAATCTCGTCAACGAGGCAGCCTTGCTGGCAGCCCGCCGTAATCGTGACGACGTCGATCAGCGCTGCTTCGACGAGGCATTGGATAAGATTCTCTTGGGAGCCGAGCGTCCGCTGGTCTTAAGCGATAGCGATCTCAATGTGACTGCCTATCATGAAGGTGGGCACGCTCTGACAGGTCTCCTGCTTGAAGGAACTGATCCAGTCACCAAAGTCACAATTGTACCTCGTGGTCAAGCACTTGGTGTGACTATGTACACGCCATTGGATGATCGCTACAACTATTCGAAAGAATACTTGTTGGCTCGGATTGTGACAGCACTGGGTGGACGAGCCGCCGAGAAAGTGATCTTTGATCGCATTACGACTGGTGCTGAAAACGATCTACAGCGCGTGACTCAGATCGCACGTCAGATGGTGACGCGCTGGGGTATGAGTGAGCGCATCGGCACGATTTCGTTTAGCGAGCGAGAAAATCCATTTTCGGGCGGTGGCGACACTGGAGCCCCTTCCGACTATAGTGAAGAGACCGCCGAATTGATCGATGAAGAAGTCAATCGCATTGTCCGTACAGGATATGAAGAGGCGGTTAACCTACTGACAACCTATCGACCAACCCTGGAACGTATAGCTCAGGATCTACGCCGTTACGAAACCATCGATATCAAACGCTTACATTCAATCATGGAAGAGACCGGTGCTCCCATCGCACCGTATCAACTAGAATCAGCTCGACAAGCGGTTGCCGCACTGGTGCCGCCGCCTCCGACGAGTCCTGTCGCACCGACAGAGACACAATAATTGTAGCGTCGTACGCTTGCGTACGATGTTCCACTCGACGTACGAAACGCTCAATCTCGTCACCCGACGCTGGGGAGCCATATCATACGCATTACTGGAACATCGTACGCAAGCGTACGACGCTACTTTTGGACATTTTCGAAGAAGGACCGCATAGCGGGATAATCCTTCATGACAGTATCCAGAAGTTCTGGAGCGAGGGCCATAAATGTTCCTTGCGCTTCCGCAAAGACAACTGTTTCATCCTCAGCCAGAGTAAGCTTGCCAGTGGCCTGGAGCATCCTTCCCCGCTGGGATTGTAAAAAAGCTCGGACACGCAACACAGGACCATAAGGAACCGCACGTCGATAGCGTATCTCCAGGCGTCCAGTCATAGTCCAGGCAGGACTATCAGAGAGCATAGATGTGCGATTGAGAGCCTCATCTAAAGCAGTAGCGATAATCCCACCATGAATCACACCGGGAAAACCCTGATGTTGCTCACCTGGAACAAAATCGGCCACAATCGTATCATTATCCGCCTGAAAAATCATCTTCAAGCCGAAGGGATTTTGTTGGCCGCAAGCAAAACAGCGCTGATAATCAGTTGTATCATTAACTTCCATAGAATCGAAGAACATCCTCTCCACTGCAAGTATAAAATAGGTTTTCTTGAGTTTATCACATAGATTCGTATCGCATCACAACTCATCAATAATGTATAATAAGTACATATTAATGCTTACCCACTACCACTCAAAATTGTATTGCGTAGATGCTATTATCCAAACATACATACATTCTGGATAAAAGTGAGACGGAACAACGATTCTGTTCGTGTCGTATAAGGTATAGATCCTATCTTCTACGACATAGTCATATAAGGAAGAAGCCATGACAAAAACATCTCCCCAGGATAAAGAATCCTCAGCGCAAGAAGACAACTTAAAAAAGCGCAAAAAATCTGCCAAAAAAGAAGCCAAGCTCATGCTCAAAGTTGAGCAGGCCAAAAGAGAGATTCAAAAAGCCGAGCAACGCATCCAGGAGGCTCAAAATAATTTAAAAGCACAAAACGACCAGCTCCAGGAACTTGAAAATAATCTCTCTGAACTTCAAACGCCTGCACAAAAGGCATCAGAAACGGCGACAAGTGATAAAAAGTCTGCCAGCAAAAAGTCTCTGCGCAAAGCCCGAAAAAAAGAGCAGGAAGCAGCTGAGGCCAGTGATGAAGAGACGGCTGAAGCTATTATTGAAGAGGTAATTGCGGAATCCATTGCCGAAGAGATAGCTGAAGAAGCGCTCGCCGAAACCATTATCGAGGAAGTCACTGAAGCTATTATTGAAGAAGCCATCGCCGAGGAAGTCGCCGAAGAAGCGCTCGCCGAGGAAATCGCTGAGGCTGTGGCGGAAGACGCTCTTATTGATGATATCGCCGAGGCTCTAGAAGAAGAAGCGCTTGCCGATGAAGTAGCCGAGGCTCTAGAAGATGCCGCTTTTGCTGATGAAGTAGCTGCTGAAGCCTTGCTCGAAGAAGTTGCTGACGAGTTAATTGAACAAGCCGTGGCCGAAGAAGCATTACAAGAAGAGATCGCCAACATTGCTGCCACGGAAACTGCCTCCACAGAACCCACCGACAATCCAGCTACGGAAACCACCCCCACAGAGACTACCGACGACATAACTGATGAAGCTCTGCTCGAAGAGGTCGCCGACGAGATTGAGGAAGAGGCACGCGAAGATGAAGAGCTCGCCGAGGAACTGGCAGACATTGAATTCACCGAGGACCTTACCGAAGAGACAACCGAAGAGGCCCTGATCGAAGAAGCTATTAACGAGGAGCTTGCTGATGAAGAACTCGCCGAGGACCTTGTTAGCGATACTACTGATGAGAGCCTGAACCTCGATGACGATCCCGATGATGAAGTCTCTGAAGAGATAGCTGAAGCTGACATTGAAGATGCTGTGGCAGAAGAGACCTCCGAAGAGGAACTCGTCGAAGCCATCAGCGATGAGCTTGACGACGCGACAACCGACGAGGCCGTGGCTGAGGGAGTCGCTGAAGCCACCGCCGATGAGGCACTTATAGAAGAGGTCGCTGAAGCAGTATCTGATGAAACGCTCACGGAAGCCGACGCTGAAGAAGTGGTCGAAGCAGTGCTTGAAGAAGCTCGCGTCGATCAGACAGCCAGAGCTAAAGCTGAAGAAGAGCTGCACGAGGCTGTAGCCAGAGCCAAAGCAGAGGAAGAGTTGCACGAAGCTGTAGCCAGAGCCAAAGCCCTTGATGAAGAGGCAGCCCGGGATGATGCATCCACCTCATCAGAGCAAAGCACGCCTGAACCAACAAGCGAAACCGATCACAACTAGTACACAGAAAACCTCAAGTACTTCACCAGCGCTATTTGGACGAACAAGCATTTTAAAATGCTTGTTCGTCTATTGTACTATGTACTCTTCCGTCATAAAATAGATGTGTATAAGGTGTTTTCAAGAAGGAGTTCCGATGCCACAGATAGAGATTCGACAAGCGCAGGCCAGCGATCGAGAAACCATCCTTGCCTTCTGCACGCAAACGTGGGAATGGGGAGATTATATTGACCGCACCTGGGAGGAATGGTTGATTGATCCGCAGGGGCAACTTCTCGTGGCCATCATCAATCAGGAGCAAGTTGGTGTTGTGCATATGGAGATGCTTGATGCGACGGAAGCATGGTTAGAGGGACTACGCGTCAATCCAGCATATCGTCAGCAAGGGATTGGAAGGAAACTCAGCGAGGCCGCGATGGGAGCCGCCATGCAGCGTGGAGCTACTACAGTTCGTCTGGCGGTCGCTTCTAACAACACAGCCTCAATGTCTCTGGCCGAAAGCATCCACATGCAGCGTGTTGGAGATTTCTCACTCTATACCGCAACCCCTTATGCTACGGATTCCCGGCACCACGCACAACAAACGCTTGAACCAGCCACCGCAGAAGACCTAGACGCCATCATTGATTACCTCAATACATCAAATATCTTCCCTCTGGTTGGTGGCCTCTACTTTATGCGCTTTGCAGGGAAGCCTATCACCTCTTCATTTTTAGAGCACAAAATTGCGCAGAAGCAGATATATCTCCTGCGTCGCTGGGATCGTCTGGATGGTCTGGCCATCACCGAGGAGATCCACTATGGTATGGGAGAACATTTTTCGGTTGGCTATATCGATGGCACAGCCAGTGAAGCGTTCAGCTTGATAGCATATGAGCTACGCCGCCACCTTACACAGACAGGTTTAGACAATATACGTGTCTATGCCCCAAATACGCTGCTGGTGCGTGACGCTTTTGACAGTGCAGAATACAAAGCTGGCAGCGAACTTCACTACGTCTATGAGCGAGGACTTGTTTGAATGTCAGGATATTTTATGGAGGCAAATTGCCACCTATTTTGCCCTGAAAGGCAAGCAGAAAAAGGTCGAGCGAAGCGAAGACCTCGTAGCGTCGCACGCTTGCGTGCGATGTCCCAGTGACTCGTACGAGACAGTTGGCACTCGGCGCGCCCACACTGGCCTGCCAGATCGTACGTCGAGTGGGACATCGCACGCAAGCACACACCCATTAAAAACGGCCGTTAATTAAGCGGGATTAAGAACAGCATCGGGATTCTTCAGGCCGTGGTAGCGCAACAGCCAGCAACCATAATTCAGGCCGCCGCCGACTGCGGGTAAAGCGATCCATTGTCCGGGCTGTAAACGATCCTGTCGCAGGAGTTCCACCAACGCCAGAGCAATACTGGCATTAGAGAGATTTCCATAATAGCGGAAATTATCTACCAGCTTCTCCATTGTCGACGCGGGCCAACCAAAGTCGCGCACCAGCAATTCGCCCATGCGCCGCGTGATACGTGAATTGGCCTGATGGGGAATTATATAGCTCAATTCATTGGGATCAAGATCAGCTTGACGACAAAGAGCATCGATACATTCAGCCATCGCTCGGGGAGCCTCACGATAGACCTCTTTGCCATTCATCTTAGTATAGCCGACCATATATTGTGAGAGCAGCTGACTCAATTCCTGTCCCAGGCCCTCTTTATATAATTGATGGATCTTTAAATCTATCTCAGCCATATCGACAGCATCTTTACGCAATGGAGACTGATACATGAGAGCCTGTGCTTGGCGCGCATCGGACCCATTAATCACATAGGTATCCTCATCGCCGCGTTCGATCACAAAAGCTGCCGCGCCCTCGCCAAAGAGCGAGCTTGTTTTCCAATCCAGCACATGCATAATATTGGGTAACAGAGCCTCGGTTGCCACCAGCAGAACGCGTTGAGCGGTACTGGCTGCCAGCACTTCAGCCGCAACCTGAAAACCTTCCGTCTGACAGGCACAGGCTCCCTTAAGCATCGTGGAGCGCAAAGGACCTAAGCCCAAACGCAGCGTGACCATACCAGCAATTGTGGGAAACGCATCATTATCTGATGAAGATACACCGATAACTGTATCAATATCCGACGCCTGCAATCCTGCGCTGGCCAGAGCACGTTGGGCCGCAATCACAGCCATATCGACCAGAGACTCCTCGCGTGGAGCCGTTGGATCATCAATCAAGCCAGGAGCATCCGCTCCAGCCATTGCGCGACAATGAGCCAGAGTGCTGGCACGCACATGTCGCGTCTCCAGACCTGTGACGCGTTCCAGGTCTTCCGAGTTGCGCGGGCTGCCAAGTCGTGTAGAAATATAGGCGAAAAACTCATTCGTAATCACGCCTTTCGGCACATATGTACCCAGGCCAGTCAGTCGCACCTGTGCTTTTGTATAAATATGGGGAATCACAAATGAGTAATTTGGCTGCGAGCCAGAATTGGTAAACGTCATCGAATCCAAAACCTCCAGTATGAGGACAAACCAAAGAGTATAATTTCCCCATAAGTATATCATATCGTCTTCCCTGATGGAGAAAACCATTACAACTTATGACACACAAAAGCAAGGACCAGACATCGTATAGATACATACACCGACACTGATCCTTGCTACTGTCTCAGAATGTTTTACTGTTTTACTTTTGGGTTATGAAAAATTACCAACGATCTCGACGTTCCCGTCGATCTCGACCACCACTGTAATTGTCATTATAACCACTGTTATTGCCATAAGCATTGTTGTTGCCATAGCTATTGCCATAACCACTGCTGTTGCCATAGCTACGGGAATCATCACGACGAGGATTGGAGGCACGCTGGCTCTGGAAACAATCGCTGCAATACACGGGACGATCTTCTCGTGGGATAAAGGGAACGGTGGTTGCGCGACCGCAGTTAGCGCAAACGGCCTCGTGCTGCTCACGTGGAGAACGTTGAGCATTTTGCTGGCCGCCGCGACGTGCTGCACGACAGCTTGAGCATCGAGATGGAGAGTTTGTCAAACCTTTGCTGGCATAAAATTCTTGTTCACCGGCTGTAAAAGTAAATTCATTTCCACAATCGCGGCAAACAAGTACACGATCTCGATACCCCTCATTAAACATCATGGGTCTACTTTCCTCTTCTTGAGTTAACACGTTCCATCTGAGCTCTACAAACGACTAAACAGTGGTGATAGACAAGAGATATATTCGTTCAGGGATCCAAGTGTATAATAGTCATACATCTCCTGGTGGTTGTTGGGCTATGATTTCCTGGGCGACCGGAAGACGGAACGGAAGCCGGGGGCTGGATTTTCCATACCAAACTGGATTTTTTCCTGAACCACTCATCTCATTGTACCATATTCGTTCCAAAATTGCATTACCTTCTTGACCTCAATGCTAGGATATAGGTACATTCTTAATGCGATTACCGGAGGAATAACTTGAACTCTGATTATGCTGATCAGTCACAAGGTGAAACATCTACACTTCAATTACGTCAGGTTCATACTATTACTGATCGCTTTTCTATGGCCAATACCTATCTACTTAATGAAGAGAGCATTATCATTGTCGACCCGGGAACAGAACTAAACGTCCGCCAGATTCAATTCTATCTGCAAAAAATACTCCAACGACCGCTCTCACATATTGACCTGATCGTCCTGACGCATCTGCATCCTGATCATACAGCCGGTGTCGAGGCGCTACGCAAGATTTGTACCGCCCCCGTCGCCGCCTCAGCCATCGTGCGTTATCTGGCACATGAAGATATGCGCGAGAGGAGAAGCGCTCCTAGCTTTGCGCATCTGGCTGAACATTTTTTAACGGGTCCATTGCAACATGTTGATCTTTTTCCACCCATCTATGAGCGCCAATATAAAATGGTAGATATCTGGTTAGAAGACGTAAAGGGATTACCAGGGCATCCAAACTGGCGCGTTATCGCCAGTCCCGGACACACACCCGAGAGCCTCTGCTTATATAATCCATTTACTCAAGAACTTTTATGTGGAGACTCCGTGATTACAATTCAGGGAGGAGCGCCGTTGTTGCGAGGCAGTAGCAATCGTGCACAATTAGAAGAGACATTACGTGTGCTGCGCAGTTTACAGGTCCACTATTTATATCCCGGCCATGGACGACCGATTCTAGCGCTACATCCCCTCAACAACGTTGACGTTGAATGGTAAATCCATCCGTAGCAACTTATTTAGTACGGCTTCATCTTGCTCGGCAAGCGTAAGGGCATTGGACCATTCATCGATTTAGCAATTGGGATAGGAGGCATAGTCGTATTCGGCAACTGTGCGATCTGACCATATGCCAGCAGAACATTGCCCAGGCCCAATACATCGCCCACCTTTAGCGATTGAGGAGCTGTCATCGCCTCTCCGTTGATGAAAGTTCCATATGTGCCAGCCACATCCTGCACAAATAATCCCTCAGGACGCCGCAGTATTTGTACATGAACCGGGGCCACAGATGCGTCATGCAGGACAATCGCACACGCTTCGCCGGATCCAACAGTCATCACGGGAGCATCCAACGTCCAACGCTGCCCTATATTTTCGCCCTGCTGCACGACAAGATAGCCATAGTCCTGCTCGGAACCATGAATCTGAAAGACCTGATCGGTTTCCACTGAGAGGTGAGGAGTCGCATATGGGCTTGAGAGAGGATCAACGGCGGCAGGCCAGACATTGCTCTGAAGATCAAGTGATGAGCGCCAGGTGTGATGCACGAGAGGATCATATTGATCCTTTAAGACATCTTCTTTCGTTGCAGGCAAAAAGCTGAACTGTTGTGCACCAATCTCGATCAGGTTATCGGCTTCGACAAAGACCGAACCATAAATACGTTGGCCGTTCAGTATCACCCCGTTCATGCTGCCACAATCTGTCAAACAGCACTTCCCCTCATACCAGGCCAGCTCGGCATGAAAGCGTGAGGCCAGATCATCATCCAGCCAGATATCACAACTCTCCTCGCGACCGAGTGTTGCCACGACACGCTTTAGAGCCAGACGCTGTCCCTGGAAATTCCCATTTTTATATTCAAGCCAGCCCCATGGTATATCGTCGGCAAATACATAGGGAAGAACCTGTCCAGCTTGATAGCGAGGCGGATGAAGCGTAGATTCTGGTGGCTGTCCAGATGAAGGAGTATTGGCCGAGCGAGAGCGGGTGGAAAAAAAATAGACGCTCATTGCAGTCAGAGGTATCAGCCAACCACAGACAAAGACATACACCAGCGCACCCCAGGTCACAACGGCAGACACTTTTTGCACTTGCGTGCTGTAAGAACCGACATGAAACCAGAGTATAGCTGGCGTTAATAATAGCGCAGATAATAAGCAGAGTACCATCGTAACAGCGAAGTGATAGCCAATCCCTTTATGATGACGCACCATTTTCACACAGATTGTGAGGGACATCGCTAATAAACAACACGCGATACCTCCATAACAATCTACGTGGAACCAGGTCGTAAAATTTAGCATGATTGCGGCTCGCTCCTTCCTTGCATGGCATATGTACCACCCTCTTTTGGAAGTTACTTTCGAGGTTAATCATATCATCTTGTATCATGACGAGCAAATAAATGGGACTTGTGGGGGTCATTTCTGCTGAACAATTCTATATAGTATATACTTTTTAACGCCCCTCATATGATAAAGAAATTCTAACAGAGATATTCCTCTAAAGCGGGATTCTCTTTGCCACATATCACAGCAACAAAGAGAATCCCGCACCCAAAAGCGTGACAATGGACACAAACTTAATGTACCTGAACGTCGACAGCTCCCTGCTGCCGCAAGATATCCGCAGCCTCCTGCTGCCTGGAGGCATCTCGCACCGTTACAACCGTACGACCAGCCTTCACCTCATGTTCATAGCGTCGAGCATCTTCATGAGGAACACCCATTTCCGTTAGCGTCCCAAGAAAACTGCCGGCCACACTACCAATAGCGCCACCTCCAAGTGCCGCAGCAATAATACCACCAGCCACGACAAAGCCAACCCCGGGCAACATTAACGCGGCCGCCGCTGCTCCCAACGCGCCACCGACCACACCACCAGCGGCCGCGCTTTCCCGCTCTTCATGCAAGATGCGTTTTTCCACAACACTTTCAGACTCATCTTCCTCATCAATTGCATCATCGGCTTGAGATACAGTATCATCGGTCAATGGAGCATGTTCTCCTGAGCGCAAAGCATCGTCAGGACGAGCCAGGGGCTCCTTCTCGTCACGCGAACCAGGGAATGGCAGACGGTCCAGCGCCTCTTCCGTCACGGGAAGCGCAGTCGCAAAAACGTTAGAGGCATCAGTCGGGCCAATAAACGGCACCAACAAGATATCAGCAGCCCCCAAGATACCTCCCAGAATGCCGCGTGTCACCGCACGTACGCCGTATCCATGCTTGATGTGATGCTGAGCATTGGCAATATGTTCCTCATGAGTACGTGCCACAAAACCCAATTGCTCTTCCTGAAAGCCAGCTTTCAGTAACGCATCAAAGGTTCCCACCACCGCTTTACGGTCTTCAAAAATACCGACAACCACAGTCTGTTCTGCTTCAGCCATAATAAATTTCTTTCCTCGTTAAATTTTCAGTTTCTCTATCTTATACACGTTTGTCAGAGCGAGATACAGAGACAAATGCGATACAGATCAGCAACCTTGCATCCACCATTTACGATTCATATAAATCCTATCCACCAAAGCTATTTTAACTCATTGTGTATGCCAGATACTATCTTTGTAGTGGCAGAATCAACATATTCCAGAAAACCCACGGCGAACCAGCGTTCGCAGGAGGAGAACCAGCAATCCACTATGCATGACTATTCCACGGGAAGGTGCTATAATACGCCACAACAATTTCATTCAGGTTAACAGATGAGAGAAGTAGTCCATGCACGAACAATCAGACATATTTATCGAAGGCAATGAGACCGAAGGCCCTTCACGTAACACGTTACGCTACATCATGCTTGGCCTACTCTGGACCCGTCCATTGAGTGGCTATGATATCAAACGCACCTTTGAGCGAGCAATCGCCAGCTACTGGAACGCCGGCAACAGTCAGATCTACACCACACTCAAGAACCTGCACAGAGCGGGCCTGATCGAAGCCGAGATCATCGTCCAGACCAGCCGTCCAAACCGGAAAGTCTATCGTTTGACAGCCATGGGCGAGCAAGAAATCATGCGTTGGTTACAAGAAAAGGTACCTGAGCGCTTCACCAAAGACGAGTTTTTGACCAAGCTTTTTTTCTGTGGCGAGACGACCGATGACGTCGCGCTCATCCACCTGCGCGATCATCACGCAAGCTTGCTAAAACAGCTCGAACACATGGAATGGGCACTGCGCGAATACGGTAACCGACCAGTTAAGCGTCCCCATCTCTTAGAATACCAGCTCCTCGTCCGCGAATACAAAGAAGCGGTATTGAAAGCCGGCCTGGAAGTCACCGAAAACGCCATCGCACGCCTGGAGCAGCGCCAGGCCGAAATCCCATCACAGTAGCTTGCATCCAGAATGACGCATCTCCGCCAGAGAGCAAGCCAGTAGACGTAGCGGCGCGGCTCCGCCGTGCTGTCTGTGACTCGTATGATTCGGCTCGGGTGCGTCTCTCTCACGTACGCCACACAAAACGCTCCACAACGAGAAGATATCTCAATGGAACACCATGGGGAAAGCTATCGTACGAGCTGCTGACAGCACGGCGGAGCCGCGCCGCTACGCCGGTGAGCGTTGACGCCGTAGGCAAAAGGTGCTTTTATCCCTATCTTAACAATATTGGGCACTTGCTTCCGATGTTCCAGTCACTCGTAAGAAATAGCGCCAATCTCAGGCATGCATGCTCATGCGATCACACATATTCGTCGGGTTGCCAATGGCGTGCGCGATAGACATCCAGAGTTTGTTGATCGCCCGGGACATAGCTGACCATCGAATAACTTGAAAGATTGGTAAATACGGTGGTCGCAGTACGCAACGTGACGCGGCCCAGCTCCTCATGCTGAATCTGAAAGACGAACGATGGCGATGGCTTGCTGCGCGTGTAGACCGATGAAGCCAGGCGTCGATACTCGGGGTAATCGCGTAACGTCTTGACTAAGGTTTTGTATTCAGCCAGATGAGTCAGTGTGCGGGTATTATACAAAAAGTCGCTGACCAGACGTCGAGCCAGATTCTCCCAACCCTGAAAGCGCTTGCGCATATCAGGATCAAAGACCAGCTCTAACAGATGCATATGCTCATTGCGCTCCACCATACTTTGCACGCCAAAGAGATACGTCGAAGCATCATTCCAGGAGTGCAGAAACCACAAATTATCGAGTGAGTGTGCTGGATACGATGTATTATGAACCAGTAAACGGGCTAATTCCCCCATATCCAACAGAGTGCTCTCCAGCTGTTCTGCATCCACAAACTGCCCTGTCTGCCGATGATAGGCCTCGAAGAAGCGCACGCGATCGGCCGTGGAAAGCTCAAGGACACGGGCGATGTTTTGCACTACCTGTGGAGAAGGATTCGCTCTCTGCCCTGTCTCCAGGTGATACACATAGGTACGCGACAGCTGCGTTGCCTGAGCCAGCTGCCCCTGTGAAATTGCCCTCCGACGCCGAAACTGAGTCACTAGCTGCGAAAACGTCGAAATTTCTCGTGAGTTATCAAGCATCTAAATATCCTCAACAGTGAGATTACGTTAGCTATCTGCACATTATGCCGCAAAAATTGTTAGCTGGCAACATGTTCAACAGGTCGAAAGTACCATATAATTATGATAAGTGGGTTGTTGCTTAGCAGGTAGCGACGAGGTTGTCGCCAAATATCCTAATCATGGATATTCCCTATGGAGAGGAGCTATTACCGCATGTCTGATCCGTCGTTAATACACAACACACATAGCGAAGTAGACTCGGCAGAGCAAGAGCATGCCGTAGTGGGTACGCCTTCGTATCCCTGGATACAGCATTATCAGCATGGTGTGCCAAAGCAGTTAACCATACCGGAAAAATCTCTCTCCTGGCTCGTAGATGTAGCAGCCCAGAACCATCCTCATCAGGTCGCCTTCATCTACTATGGAAAGAAGATCACCTACGCACAGTTCTCCGATTTGACGAATCGCTTTGCCATCGAATTGCAACGTCTGGGAGTGAAAAAAGGCGATCGTGTCGCGATTGCATTACCCAACATTCCTCAATTTCCGATTGCTTTTTTTGCCACGCTCCGTCTTGGTGCCATCGCAGTTCCTACGAACCCGCTCTACACCGAGCACGAGATGCAACATCAGCTTGCAGACTCCGGAGCAAAAGTTCTTGTCGTACTTTCCATGTATTATCCAATCATCCGTGCAGTTCGAGATCAGACAGCTTTAGAGCATGTCATCGTCACAAGTCCGGCAGATTTTCTGCCTTTAGTGCTCCAAAAGCTGTATCCTTTGAGTAAGCAAAAGAAATTGCCAAAGCAACTTCCTCTCTCTGAACAAGAACTCAAAGAAGATAAAACCTTGCATACGATGCAAGCGCTACTCAGACCGCACATCAAAGGTGCCATCGAGCTCATCAATTTTCCGACGAGTATTCAGAGCGATGATATGGCAGTGCTGCAATATACCGGTGGCACCACTGGATTATCAAAAGGGGCGATGTTAACGCATCGCAATTTGCTGGCAAATGCGCTCCAAACACGCTATTGGGTGCCCGGCATCAAGGATAGCACGGAGAGGGCACTCTGTGTGGCACCATTTTTTCATGCCTATGGATTAAGTGCCGGCATGAATTCATCGATTTTCGCCGCCTCCACGATGATTTTACTCCCTCAATTTAAAGTGAAAGAGGTAGTTAAAGCCATTCGGCGTTATCATCCCAGCGTGTTCCCTGGTATTCCGACCATGTATATTGCCATCATGAGAGAGACAAAAAACCATCCCGAGTATTTGCAATCGATCAAATATTGCGTCAGTGGAGCATCGCCTTTACCAGCTAAAGTCCAGGCAGATTTCGAAGCCATCACTGGTGGAAAGCTCGTCGAAGGCTATGGTCTCAGCGAAGCCTCACCAGTCACGCACGGCAATCCGCTTACGGACGAATGTCGCAATGGAAGCATTGGCCTTCCTCTGCCCGGCGTGGTAGCAGCCATCATCGACAGGACAACCAATCAGCAACTCCCCGCGGGTGAGGTTGGTGAAATTGTCGTCAAAGGACCAAATATCATGAAGGGCTACTGGCATCGTGAGCAAGAGACGCGCGAGATGTTCGTCGACGGCTGGATGCGCACTGGCGATATTGGCCGTATGGATGCTGATGGCTTTTTCTACGTGGTAGAACGCGCCAAAGATATGATCATCGCTGGTGGTTTCAATGTCTATCCACGAGAAGTCGAAGAGGTCCTTTTCAATCATCCAGCAGTGTTAGAAGCCGCCGTCACCGGCGTTCCGGATGAATATCGTGGCGAAACCGTCGCCGCATTCATTGTTCTCAAACCTGAGTTCAAACCGTCACCCGAGTTAGAACAGGAGATTGTGGTATTCTGTAAAGATCAACTTGCTGCGTATAAAGTACCCAAAAAATTGGAATTTCGCGATGACTTGCCAAAATCGCTGGTAGGCAAAGTCCTGCGCAGAAAGTTACGTCCACCTTCGTAGTGCTCGCAATCAAGCGAGAAGCCAGGATTATGGAAAGATTAATTTTCGAAGGAGAAGAACAATCATGTCAGCTACGATAAAATCCACGGAGCCAGGAACAGCGTTTCTCACGACCCCGGTCAACGAGAGTGCGAAAAACATCTTCATTCTTGAGGATCGCGACGATGAACAGCGCTGGATCGAAGAGTCAGCCAATACATTTGTCACGCGTGAAGTCCTGCCCAAGGTAGAGGCCATCGATCGTCAGGAGCCCGGCGTCATGCCTGCCTTAGTCAAGCAGGCTGGTGAGCAGGGACTGTTGATGATTGATGTTCCCGAACAATATGGTGGAGCGGAACTTGGCTTACTGACCAGCGCACTCGTCGCCTCACAGCTGCGGGAAGCATCCTTTAGCGTCGCATTTGGAGCCCACACCACCATTGGTACACTCCCGATTGTCTATTACGGCACCGAGGCTCAGAAACAATCGTATCTGCCCAGATTGGCCTCCGGCGAATGGATCTCCGCATATGCGTTGACTGAGCCTGGCGTTGGCTCGGATGCGATGGGACTAAACACGCGAGCAACAGTATCCGATGATGGCAAATACTATATCCTCAATGGCACCAAGCAATGGATCTCCAATGCTGGTTTTGCCAACCTCTTTGTCGTTTTTGCGAGGATCGGCGATCAGAGACCTTCTGCATTTATCGTGGAGGCTGACTGGAAGGGCGTCTCAACCGGACCCGAAGAAAACAAAATGGGTATCAAAGGTTCCTCAACACGCCAGGTGATCCTGGAAGACGTTAAGGTGCCAGCCGAAAATCTGCTCGGCGAGATTCATAAAGGATACAAGATCGCCTTTAATATTCTCAATATCGGTCGCTTGAAATTGGGAGCCGGGAGCGTGGGAGGATCGCGTTCCGCACTCGATCTGGCGGCGACCTATACCACCGAGCGCAAAGCATTTGGACAATTCCTGCACAATTTCGGAATGATTAAGAAGAAATTGGCCCGTATGGCTGCCGAGACGTATGCCGCTGAGAGCGAGGTGTTCCGTACCGCTGGCAATATTGCCCAGGCACAGAAAAGCGCGGGAGCCGATACAGAGACGGTCTTCAAATCCATCGAAGAATATGCGATTGAAGCCTCGATCGCCAAAGTCCATGGCAGTGAAGTCCTGGCCCTCGTCGTTGACGAAGGTGTCCAGATCTTCGGTGGCTATGGATTTATGCACGAATATCCGATCGAGAAAGCCTACCGCGACGCACGTATCCAACGCATCTTCGAAGGCACCAACGAGATCAACCGACTCGTCGCAGCCAGCACCCTTTTCCGCCGTGTCATCGCCGGCAAGCTCGACCTCATGACCAAATATGGCGAGGTCGAGGCACGTATGAAAGCTGATCAGCTACCAGCTGGTGTCGGTGAGGATGTCCCGGCAGAGCTACGCGATGCGGTCGATACACTGGAACGAGCCAAAGATGCTACGATTTATGCCACCATGCAGATCGCACTCAAGTACATGCAAAATCCCCAGGCTCTCAGCGAGGAGCAGGAGTTTATTGAGTATCTGGCAAACCTGATGATCGATCTCTATGCAGCCGATAGCGCTCTGGCACGCGCCATCAAAGTTACCGCGCAGGGAGCTGAAAATAGCAGTGTGCATATCAAGCTCGCGCAACTGGCAACCTGGACAGCGTTGACACGTCTGCGCAGCAATCTTGATCAGTTGATCCAGACTTACGTCGATGAAAAG
Organism: Dictyobacter sp. Z7_2; assembly: GCF_057551105.1. Classification (NCBI taxonomy): domain Bacteria; kingdom Bacillati; phylum Chloroflexota; class Ktedonobacteria; order Ktedonobacterales; family Dictyobacteraceae; genus Dictyobacter; species Dictyobacter sp. Z7_2. The sequence goes on along the minus strand of NZ_BAAJPE010000002.1, from coordinate 2,678,960 downwards.
CGTGCCGCGAAAGTACTCAGCCGTGTACGCGCCTATGTTGGTGATTACATGCTCAACGCCGTGCAGGTCCAGCGCGAAATTGCCGCCCTTGTTGTCGAAAAACAAGGCTATCCCCTGTAGTCATGCCCGGTCCCTTGCAGAAGTCTCCTGCTCAACGTCGATCGCGTTGAGCAGGGAGAGTTTCTATAGCACGACCTTACCCAGGCGGGAGTTAAACAATGCAGATTGGTGATACACAACATTGGGAACGTCGCTTCACCGACGAAGATGTACGCCTCTTTGGAAAGGTATCCAAAGCAATGGGAGCACATCATATCTTCCCCGATGAACAAGGACGTGTGATGGTACACGATCTCTTAACAGCTACTCTACCAACAAAGATTGCCGCAGACATGAACTTTCTCGCGCATAATCTTACATACGAGTTCATCCGACCAGTTTTTGTCGGCGACACAGTTCATTGCCTGGTCACAGTGACACAAGCCGAAAAATCTGGTGAGCAACTTAATATCGGCGCCGCAATCCTTTGCCATAATCAGAATGGCGAGATTGTCTTACGCGGCCATACGGCAGGAGCTATCCGTAAGCCACGCCCGATGTGTGTTGGACTTAACTAACCATCAATAACGTCATATTCAAGCGAATACGCAAAGTTCATTGCGAGAAATATCACGCGCACTCCAGCGGGATTTGATATGTCACACAACAGAACAGAGCATGAAATGTTGTACAGAACTAGTATGCGAAGGAGCAATTAACTATGACAGAAGCTGTCATTGTCAGTGCGGTACGCACTCCCATAGGACGCGCCAACAAAGGTCGCTTGAAAGATGTACGACCTGATGATCTGGCCGCCCTGGCGGTCAGAGCTGCGGTTGAGCGTGTCCCCTTACTTGACCGATCCCTGATCGAAGATGTTATCTTAGGATGCGCTTTTCCTGAAGGTGAACAGGGCATGAATCTCGCTCGCCTGGTTGGAGCACTGGCCGGACTGCCAGAGACAACGGGCGGCGTGACGGTGAATCGTTTTTGTGCCTCCAGTTTGCAGGCAGTCAACATGGCAGCCCAGAGCATCATGCTGGGGCTGGGCGATGTAATTATCGCGGGCGGCGTCGAAAGCATGTCACGCGTCCCGATGGGAGGCTTTAATCCCAGCTTCAATCCTCGCCTGGTAGAGCCACGAGACGATAAAGAGCGGCAAAGACTTCAGAGCTCGCCTTATCCACCTTGCGAGTTGGAGTATGCACGTGCAAGCTACATCCCGATGGGTTTGACGGCCGAAAACGTGGCTCGTGACTACCATATCAGCCGCCAGGATCAGGATGCTTTCGCGTTACGCAGTCATCAACGCGCCATTGCGGCCATCGATAGCGGGGCATTCCGCAATGAAATCATTTCCGTTCCACTACCCAACGGCGATACGTTGGAGATCGATGAGGGTCCACGGCGCGATACAACGCTGGAAAAGCTCGCCAGTCTGGAGCCAGTCTTTATCAAAGGAGGCACGGTCACAGCGGGTAATTCAAGCCCACTCAACGACGGCGCAGCCGCACTCGTGCTGATGTCGGCTGAACGTGCTCGCGATCTGGGTATTACCCCATTAGCGCGTGTACATACCATGGCAGTGGCCGGCGTCCGACCGGATGTGATGGGCGTTGGACCAATCCCAGCCGTGCAGAAGCTGCTGAAGCGTGCCAATATGCAGATCAGTGACATCGACATCTTCGAACTCAACGAAGCCTTTGCGGCCCAGAGCCTGGCCGTTGTACGCACGCTGGGTATTGATGAGAATAAGCTCAACCCACACGGAGGAGCCATCGCCATTGGACATCCACTGGGATGCAGTGGAGCTCGTCTGGTCGGAGCACTCATCAACGATTTGCAGGAGAAGGATAAGACTTTTGGTGTCGCCACGCTCTGCATCGGTGGTGGTCAGGGTCTGGCTACCCTGATAGAGAGGATATCGTAGTCATGGCATACGCTATTCGCAAAGCAGCCGTCATCGGCGCTGGTGTCATGGGAGCCGCAATCGCGGCTCATCTGGCGAACGTCGGCATACCCAGTCTCTTACTCGATGTGGTACCGGCCAACGCCAGCGATCGTGACCAGATCGCTCGGACAGGTCTGGCCAACATCTTGAAATCCCGACCGGCCTCGTTTTACAGCAAACGTGGCGCTCAACTGATCTCCATTGGCAACATTGAGGACGATCTGGATGCCCTGGCCGATGTCGACTGGATCATCGAAGCGATTATCGAGCGTCCAGACATCAAACAAGCGCTCTACAGCAAGATCGAGCGTGTGCTGCAACCCAATACGATTATCAGCTCCAATACCTCTGGACTGCCAGCGCATCTGCTGGCCGAAGGACGCTCAGAAAATTTTCGTCGTCACTTCATGATCACCCATTTTTTTAATCCAGTGCGTTACATGCGCCTACTCGAACTGGTTCCAACGCCAGATACCGATCCAGAATTGCTACAATTCATGCAACAATTTGGCACAGAAAAGCTCGGTAAAGGCGTTGTACTCTGCAAAGACACGCCGAACTTTATCGCCAACCGGCTCGGTGTCTATGGCTTTTTATCTACGATTCATCGCGCACTGGCAGAGAACTATACGGTCAGCGAAGTCGACACCATTCTGGGAACAAACATGGGGCGTCCAAAATCGGCCGTCTTTCGCACGGCCGACCTCTCTGGCCTCGACACGCTCATGCACGTTGCCAATAATCTCTATCAGAACGCCCCCGGCGATGAGCAGAGGGAAGCATTCCATATTCCCTCAGAGGTCCAGCAGGTTATCGATCGTAAATGGCTGGGCGAAAAGAGCGGACAGGGCTTCTATAAACGCGTCAAAGGCCCGGATGGAGCATCAAGTATTCTGGAGCTCAATTTAAAAACGCTGGAGTATGAACCGCAGCCCAAACATCGCTTCGACTCGATCGGCAAAGCGCGTAACCTCGAAACGCCTGTCCAGAAGATCAGCACTGTACTCAAAGGTGACGATCGAGCGAGTCAACTGGCACGCGAGACAACCGCCGACTCATTAATCTATGCAGCGTTTCGCGCTCAGGAAATTGCCGAGAGCATCGTCGATATTGATCACGCCTTATGCTGGGGCTTTAACTTTGATCTGGGCAGCTTCGAGTTATGGGATGTGATCCTGAAAGATCCAGTTCTGCTGGAGAAAGTCTTTCAGGGACAAGAGTTACCCGAGCTCGTTCAGCGCGTGCAGACCAGGGGACAGGGCACATTCTATATCACCAGCAACGGCCAGAAGCAATTCTTTGACTTCCTCACCGATAGCTATCGTCCGGTGCCAGTCGTTGAAGGAGCCATCTCTCTGAGCGAGATCAAAGCCACTCCTGAAGCGTATCATGGCCAGGGAGTCATCAAAGATAACGGCTCAGCAGCATTGATCGATCTCGGCGACGGTATCGCCTGCCTTGAGTTCCATACCAAGATGAATTCCATCGACGAGGGCATCATCGAGATGCTGCGCTACGCTGTGGAAGAGGGATCAAAGCAGTTCCGAGCCCTGGTGCTCGGCAACGAAGCTCCCGACTTTTCGGCCGGAGCCAACCTGTTCCTCGTGTTGATGGGAGCGCGTCAGGGTGCCTGGGATATGCTTGAAGGAGCCATTTCAGGACTTCAGCAAGCCCATCAGATCTTGAAATATAGCCCTATCCCGATCGTTGCGGCTCCTACTGGGAGAGCGTTAGGTGGGGGTTGTGAAATCATCCTGCACTGCCATCACACGCGTGCCCTGGCCGAATCCTATATAGGATTGGTCGAAGTGGGCGTTGGACTGGTGCCTGCAGGTGGAGGATGTAAAGAACTGCTCCTACGTCATGGCGCGAGCGTCGAGAGTCAGAAGTCAGGAAAATCCGGCGGACCATTTAACGCCTCCAGGCGGGCCTTCGAGGCAATCGCGGTAGCAACCGTCTCTACCAGCGCCGTCGAGGCTCAGGAGCTACGCTTCTTGCGTAAGACCGATACCATCACCGTCAATCGGGATCTACTCCTGCGCGATGCCAAAGCTGATGCCATTAGACTGGCCGAGGCAAAAGAGTCTGGCGCATGGCAGCAACTACAACCACAGATGTTACTCTTACCAGGAGCAGGTGCTCGTCTGGTACTTGAGCAGCAGATTGAAGGCATGGCGCTTACTGGCAAAGTCAGTGAACATGACGCCATCATCGGAAGCCAACTCGCACGCGTCCTGACTGGAGGGGATTGCTCGCCCGTCACGCCAGTCAGCGAGCAATACGTCCTTGATCTGGAACGAGAAGCTTTCTTAAGCCTCTCAGGCATGGAGAAGACGCAAGATCGGATGCAATCGATTCTCCAATCGGGAAAGCCTCTACGCAATTAAAGGGCATTGAGGTTAAAAGCCAAAGAGCCAGGGACTCAATCAGCGCTGTGATCGGGTCCCTGGCTCTTTTTTGAGCTACAACTATCTCAGGTTTAGAAAATAGCTTCGCCGGTATCGGTGTCAAACAGATGAATCTGATCGCTATCAACAAACAGCTTTACTTTGTTTCCTGCTGTGACATGCGAACGTGGATCAAGCGTTGCGACGATATTTTTACCGCCAGTTGTCAGATAGACCTGCAATTCGTTACCCAGGTTCTCAACCACATCGACAGATGCATCAATGGATGACAACAATTCGCTACGCTCGACACTAATCAGATTAGCATCCTCAAGGTGAACCGGGCGAATACCAAAGGTAAGGTTACGCTCAGCCGCGGCACGAGCACGCTCAACATAGATCTGAGGAACGATCACTTGACCAACGCCTTCAAGCACTACCGCTGTATGCTCTCCTTCAGTGGAGATTTTTGCTCCGGGGAGGAAGTTCATCGCAGGGGAACCAATGAAGCCCGCTACAAAGATATTGGCGGGATGATCATACAGCTCTTGTGGAGCACCCAGTTGCTGGATGACGCCTCCGTTGAGGACAGCGATGCGATCACCCATGGTCATGGCTTCAACCTGGTCGTGCGTAACATAGACCATGGTTGTCTGGATACGCTGATGCAGTTTGATGATCTCTGCACGCGTGGCAACACGCAATTTTGCATCCAGGTTAGACAGTGGCTCGTCCATCAAGAAGACTTGTGCTTCACGCACAATAGCACGGCCCAGAGCAACACGCTGGCGTTGTCCACCAGACAGCTCTTTAGGTTTACGTTTTAGTAATTCTTGCAAACCCAGAATCTCAGCCGCATCTTCAACACGCTTCTTAATATCATTTTTGTTGAAGTGGCGCAATTTCAGACCAAAGGCCATGTTGTCAAAGACAGTCATATGAGGATACAACGCATAGTTTTGGAAAACCATCGCGATATCCCGATCCTTGGGGTCAACACCGTTAACGACGCGATCGCCAATATAGATCTCGCCATCGGTCGGCTCTTCCAGGCCAGCGATCATACGCAGGCAGGTGCTCTTACCACAACCGGATGGTCCAACCAGAACGAGGAATTCTTTGTCTTTTACGTCAATGCTGATGTCGTGGACAACTTCAACTTTGTTGAAGGTTTTGTAGACGTGATCAAAACGTACTTGTGCCATGAAGGCTGACTCCTTTTCGCTTCTATAGCAGGGCCATTCCTGCTATTCTTCACTTCATTAATGGAAGCTATCGCTTAGTGCCAACATTGCCTCTGTAACATATCAGAGGGGAGTCAATGTGGCTTCTTCACACCGTACGCAACCAACGAGAAATAAGCCTCGCGTTTCGTAAGTGCTAAGCATGAGTATACCATATCTCCCGGTGGAAGTGAAGGTTACAAATATAATTTTGTGTTTTCTTGTTTATTCTTCTACTAACATGTATTTTTTTAAGCTTTGCAAATATCGCAGTCTATGTAATTACAGTGCATATAAAATTTTTATTAAGAAAAGACAGGGGCGATACAGGAGATCAACTCCTATTGGGAGGCAAATATAGCCACAACTCACCAAAAGTACTAAATAATCGGTGGGTACATTTACAAAAGGAATTGCAATCGCAGATCGATTTATTTTTATGAGGGTTCATTAGATAGAGCTTGTGATACAAATAACTGTACACATGTTGACAATAAGAGATTGCATCAGCATAAAGATTTCATGAAGATTATTATATTTTATGTATTAAATCATATTTTACCACTAGACAAGAACGTGCATCGTGTTGCATACTAATGATGTGCATTGTTAATGTTGTTCTTACAAACGATGTACAATGTATTTACATCGAGCGTAAGTCTGTTGGACGTAGCATAGAATTGGGATAGATGACCTATGCGGTTAGGAAGGAACGGGAAAATATGCTTGGAGCACATGAACAACGCAGTGAAGTAGCCCGCTTATTATCACAGATTAGCGATGAGTATGAAGCAGCTCAACGCGGACTCACTGGTCTTTCGTATGGTATGTCACAACATGAATTCATTACTGCTCGCATGGAAAATATGGGCCAGCTCCATACTCAGTTACAAACAATTGTCGGTGATGTTGCCATCGCGATGATCGCCGACCGCTTAAATACCATTCATTCTTAAACATCTCAGAGTAGATTGCATTTAACCAGGCGCAAATTGGTATTTAGCACATATGCCTATGCTAAATAAATTCAAATACGATCTAAGCTGCCTCATGGCACATTCTACGTATATACACACAGGTAACACTATACGGGAAAAGGGAAAAGGGTATTCGTGGGCGGATATCCTTTTTGTATACGCTATTACACTATTCGTGTGATTCAATTATTCTGTCTCAATATTTTCAATGTGTCTACTGCAGGAGAAAACATCAAGACAGAAGCTGAAATACAACCTTCAATTATGACAAATTTTTCATAAATGGATCTGATGTGCTGCCGTAAGTCAAACATATTCAATGCTCGGCCTACGGTTATCGCGTACTAAAAACGCGCGTGCGTCGCATTCCAGGTACCGGATACCACGAACTCGGTCTCTTCGCTCATAAAATCTGGCTGATCCAGCACATTCTTTTCACCATCGGCAAAACATTGTAGCCAACTTGTCACTTCATCAGGTGAAAGATAGGGAGCTCCTTCACAAACAAACCATTCCGCAATTCCTTGCAAGTAGAAGCGAAAATCATTGGCTAAAGGATACTGACGCACAATCCGATACGCCTTCTCCTCAATATCGGTATAACCCGCCTCATGCAAGTAACCAGCAAGCTTCGAGCCTACCCAGCTATCTTCAAAGGCATAATCATGCCGCACACGTTCCGCCTCCCAATATTGACGCGCCTGTAATACACGTGCCTGTAGCGTAGGTTCAACCGTATGAAAATGCATCGTTCCAAAGTCAATATCTTTCACGACCAGACGTCCCCCGGGCTTCAAATAGGGACCCATAGCCGCAAACGTTGCCACAGGATCTGGGAGATATTGACTAACATTCGCGCTAAAAATGTGATCAACACAGCCATATTCAATCGGCAACTGCTCTAAGCTGGCACGTTTGTACTGCACATTGTGACGATACCAAACATTTGTACAGATACGTTGCGCAATAACCAGAGCCTCCATTGAAATATCGATCCCAAGAATACGACCTTCACTTCCAATCATTTGAGCCAAGAGGGGAGTCCACAAACCTGGGCCACACCCCGCATCCACCACAAAGCTCCCAGGCGCAAGTTGTAGATCCTGAATCATCTGATAACGTTCCGGCAACTTGCTCTGATGATGCTTCGCTAACCAATCAACTGCATTTAGTGGGAGCCCACATTCATTAATGTACACAACATTGTTAACTGCCATTTTCACCCTTACTCCTCCAGCCATCAAGTGTATTTAGTATATATATCGCTCCTCATGATAGTAATTAATATACATGTTGTATTATAAAAAAGCAATAGTTTATTAACATTGTGCCACTTACGTTTACACATTGTAATATATAAGCTTTTATGCTTAACTATATTAAAAATTATTAATAATAATACATAAGTAATAGGAGAGTGATTCTCAGATTTGTGTAACCCTTTATACAGCGCCTATGGTATAATAGTAATCATGCTTTTTATAGATGTTCTCATGCCTTCAATAGCCATAAGGAATATAATATGAACAGTGGACCGTCCCCCAATGGACCACACACAAAAAAACGTGGTCGCCCTCCAGGCTCTACCAAAAGAGTAACATCAACGCAGGCCAAACAAAAAAAAGCCCGGCAACAGAGCAAGACCAATGCTGCATATATATTGCCCATAGAATCCGTCACGCAGACGACAACTATTGAAGATCATGTGAGTAACAAAGAGCAGATGACAGAATTTAGCTCTTTATTACAAAAGATCCTGCGCCATAACCACTCCGAAATCACGCGCATTGCCAGAGAGTTATTGGTCACAGAAAATACTATCTATCGCTGGATGAGCAATGTATCGGACCCGCGTTACACCTACTTAAAACGCCTGATAGAGATCTTACCGGAATATCGTACGCAACTTATCATTGCCATCCGTCAGACTTTTGGTGAAGTCATCGGTGCCCCATCATCAGACAACAGGGAAGTAAGCAAACAGGTCTACCAGCAGGTACTGGAAACGGTCATGACCAGCAGTCCAGACTCCGAGATGCGTTTCTGGCATGTTTCCGAAATTATATTTAATGAGGCCCTCAATCAGCTAGACCCCAATCATTATGGCCTGGCCATTACTTATGCAAAACTCATGCCTCCACATAAAGATGGTATCCATTCCTTACGTGAAATAAAAATGCGCGGCCATGCTCCCTGGGCGGACTCAATTGACGGAAAAGCCTTTCTTGGAGGCACCACGCTCGTTGGCTCCGCCGCAGTTTTGCAACGTGCTCGCGATTGGAACGATACTGATAACAGCCGCTCTCTGGTAGATATCGACTGTTACGAACGTAGCTCATATGCAGTCCCTGTACTACATGGAAATCTTCTGGCGGGAGTACTCGTTGTTTCTAGCAACCAACCAGATTTCTTTAAAAACCCAATCGCTTGCCAACTGGTCGCAGAATATGCCTTACTGATGGGTGTAGCATTAAGTGATCACGAATTTCACTCCTCTGATCTCTTACATTTAAGACCAATGCCTCCTATCAAATGGCAACGGAAAGAGCTTGCAGAGAATTATTTAAACCGTATCATTACGTACGCCCATGAGCACAACACTTCACGCCGGGAGGCCGAATTTAATGTACAGCGAGAAATCGAGTTGGAGTTCGAGGAAATAGCACATACAATGCTCATACAGCAGGGAAACGATATCCCTGAACTGAATCATTCACATCATGTACCAGTTTCTGAATAGAGTAAAAATTATGCAAACGTCCGATCAATCATCTGAAGAAAATCAACCGCTTGGAGATCAGTCATCTGAAGCAGCCAATGTTACTGATCAGACACAGGAAACGTCTTCTTCGTCCGGCATAGAGCCAGAATCCTTAGAGCGTCAAGAAATCGCTCCAAAGGCGGACAAGAAAGCGCAAAATGAAGCAATTCGGCGTGGACTCATCTATCCACCGCCGCCGGATTTCTATGAGGAAATACCAGAGCCCGCCATGGTGGCAAATCAAGTACGTCCGCGACCGGTACCAGCTCAACCGTTTCAACCCAGCTACAGTACTACGGAATATCGCAACAGTGGACAACCAAATTCCTGGCAAACAGCCCCTCCGCCCAACCAACAAGCTCCACGTGCAGGCTATCCAAGCTATCCTCAAGGGCAGAACTATACAGGAATACAAGCCCCTCCCTTCGTAGCCGCTCCACCATCTACAAAAAGGCCACGGAAATGGACCATCACAATTCTGGTGGTGCTGATAGCGGTCGTATTACTCAGTTGCGGCTTATGCGCATGGGTTGGCGTCCCAATTTTTCAACAGGTCTACAGCCAGGCCTACAATGTCGAAGTGAATGGCCTCCCGGTTGTCAGTGACTACTACACGGCACTACAAAACAAACAATATGCCCAGGCTTATAGCGATCTCAGCACACAAGGGGCGCTAAAAAATATCACGCTGGCAGAATTTACTGCCCAGGCCCAAAAGCAAGACAGCCTTTATGGTCCAGTATTACGCTACACCCCGTCGCAACCCGACTTAAGTAACTACGATGGCAATACGATTACAACCTTTACGCTCAAAGTTGATATAGCACGCAACAAGCAATCCTATACAACGCAGCTCCAACTGACAAAAATCAATGATCAGTGGAAAATCTCAAACTACGACCACCTCTAGAGATAATCGCATCATCACAAAGCAATCATTTCTGTAATCAAAGAGAAGAGGAACAGCCATGCAGGTTGTTCCTCTTCTCTTTGATTACTTTTTTGAAGTTCTCTATGAACAAGATCGATATTCACTAATATAACACATATAAAATGAAAAAGTTACATAAAATTTAATTTACAGCATTAGCAACGACTGCGACCGGGACTTCTCGTCCGACACAGGCACGGAGATCTTCGCGATAAAAGCGCCACGTGCTACCCACTTTATGACCTGTCAGCTGCCCTGACCACATCAGGCGATAAAGAGTGGAGCGACTAACACGCAGGTAACTCATCGCTTCCTTGAACGTCAGCAGAACATCTTCCTGAAGCATCTGTACGACCATGAACTCTCTCCTTGAAATAAAACCAGATAAATAAGTGCGTTTGACACTAACAATGTAGTGAAAAAACATTAAAAGATGATCATTAATATTGTCTCATTGCATGTTATATTAACCAATGTTGATACGCTTTCGCGTTAAGGAATAGTTGCGATCTGGTTAATTTTAAGAACTATCTGGTTCTATCTTCACTACCAGCAGGTCTCTACTGACCAGAATTCGCCTATTTGACCGGCAAAAGGCTCTCATGAGAGAATATCATCTCGTATCAACGTGAACTATATTGTCTTTTTGCTATTTCTTTATCTATAGAAGACGGGCGACATTTTCTTACCAACGGCTTGTTAATAAAGCGTTTAACTCGTTCTCCTCGCAGGAGACGGGAAAGATCGTCAGTCCTGTGATCTCATGTAAGCGTGCAATTGCCTCATGATTAGAAGGCTCAAGCATAGCTACAGTCAAGCACTGATGATCACGACCAACAGGAGCACATTGGAGCTCACAGGCAACCTGATATGGAATCAATTGTGTCAGCCGCTTTGATAAGGCGCGAGGCAGCTCCATATATGGCACAATTGATCCCTTCACGCCCGCCAGAATAGAGCTCTTCCAATAATGTAGCTGCTCCGTCGTCACTTCCATGACTGGTAGGGGACTATGTCCTCTGAGTTGATGCATAATAGCGGGGCGCAATATCAAAGTATGAGCGATCTGTGCCGCATGCTGATACATTCCATCGATGGTCGGAGCAGGATCTGGATACGTTCCTATACCCAGAACGATGGTTGTTTCACGTTTCAGTGGCGGAACGAGAGTCTCCGCCTGTAATAAGCAAATACTTCGATAAATACGCTCTGCGATAATTTTCATGCCCGATTGGTCTACCGCAGGAAAAACGATAGCCACTCCTGCTTCCCCATATAGTATCATATCATCATCGATACGGATAGCACGTCGTACATAAACTAGTACCTGTTGGAATAACTCATATGTGGCATGACGCCTCCTTCTCTTTTGGGAGAAGCGCGACGAGGAGACATCTCTCTGAACCATGTGCAATACGAGTAGGCTGATCGGCTCCAGACGTGGCATAAATTCCTGCACCAGAGCATACATTTTATTGCGCAACTCTTGCGATACAAGTACGGTATGCTCACTGCCCGGATACTTATCTGCTGACTCTTTCTTATCGGAGGAAAAGGTTTGAGTCAGTGGAAAGCAGGTGCATAGTTCATTTCTGACGGATGTTGGAGCCGAATGTTTCTTCAGCTGGGATGCGAGTGGAGATATTTTTGATGACATACTTTTCTGTTTCTGTTGCTTCTGGTTCACAATGCTTCTCGCTATTTGACCGTGCTCAACAGTGTATACAATAATAAACAAGATAGCTAGCAGGATACCTTTTCTTCCTATCCACTAGCTTGCGAAGTAACGTAGAGTCAGATAGCTATCCAGATGAATAAACCTGTAGGTACAGGCTATTCACCTGGATAGCTATAGATACGTCTTGCACTTTTAAAGATCTATAAATATACTTTTATGCACAATACACTTCAGCATTACGACTCAACTGTAATAGGAACGGAAAAGGTATAGCCAACACCTGGCACAGTCGTAATATACTGAGGCGAATTTGGATCAGGTTCTACTTTCTGCCGAATATGTCGGATATGAGTTTTGACCAAACCCGAATCTCCAGCTTCATCGTATCCCCAGACCCGTTCTATAATCATATCGGTCGTCAGCACCTGCCCCGTATGAGAAATTAAAAGGTGAAGCAAGCGACTTTCAGTTGGTGTCAGGCGTACTTTTACACCATCTCTCGTCACCTCATGGCGCATAGCATCATGAGTCACGGGACCAACCGTGATAGCTGACGAACTGGATGTTCCTCGGGAGCTGGAAGAGCGACGCATCACAGCTTTAATGCGTGCCAGCAGTTGACGTGGACTAAAAGGCTTACGCAAATAGTCGTCCGCTCCCATCTCCAAACCTCGAACTTCATCGTCCTCGCGATCATGAGCGGTCAAAATCATTATCATGGAATTTGTTTCCATGCGCATCTGGCGACAGACCTCAAATCCATCAAGTTTAGGCATTTGAATATCCAAAATTACCAGATCAGGTAACGTCTCCCGCCATCGTTTAATCGCCTGTTCTCCATCAAATGCACGCACGACATCGTAGCCATGGCCTTTGAGCCAGTAGCTCAACATGTCTACCATATCGCGGTCATCATCCGCCACCAGGATCTTCAATTCACGGCCTCCTACCTGTCCTACATTACAATACTAAAATGTACCGATTTTCACCAAAGTACATAATTTCAGGACGGCTTACATTTGTTGTAACGGGACGTTCTAAAGTGCAGTAACACCATGACACAAAATGGGCTATCGCTAGACATCTTCTTGATTTCTTTACTCGGTTACCTTTGTTGACAGCACTTTTTTCGACTGGTAACGCAATATGTCATTGGTGCCTATTTTTATAACGGTTTTCGTTTCTTTTTTTTACTGGCAACAGAATAGATAGCCATGATGTACTTTGACATGCAATGATATTATTAGAGCTACACTGGACGAGAAGCTTGAAAAGGATGAGATTTTGATCATGGTGATGAAAGGATTTTTTATGCCACAACGTGAGGATTTATTAGCCCTGGCTCGCGAGACCGCTCAAAGAGCGCATGCTCCTTATTCACATTTCAGAGTAGGAGCCGCATTGGTAGCCGGAGAGACGATATTTGTAGGAGTGAATATCGAGATTTCCAGCTATGGTCTGACGCTCTGTGCCGAGAGGTCAGCGCTTGCGGCCGCACTGACAGCGCAGGCAGGTCCGATTACGCATATCGCCATCGCCTGTATCGACGCCGGCGAAGATGCATCCGAAAGCGAACGTATGCCCTGCGGCGCTTGCCGTCAGTGGATGGCAGATTTAGCTCCCACCGCCATACTCTATATCGACGGCTGTAGCCGTGATTTTTTGGTGTCCGACCTCCTACCATTTGCATTTAGGCTATGATTTTTTATCTTCTCTCTGCTTACCCCTTGACATATGTAAAGCCCTTGTGTACGCTATAAGTCCTAATACTTTTCTACTATAGTGCTCTACTCTAGCTTGACTCTCACACATATACATTAACCCAGAGGTGCCTTATGCCGATCTTGCGCAATAGCGCACGATTGCTGTCGGTTACAATAGAACCTGATCTTGATAGCAATCGCCTTTCATTCCTCTCACGCCTCGTATGGTACCCGTCTTTTGTTATTACATTCTTCTCCTCCTGTAGCTGGCCGCAATCGTATATCTTTCACACCCACGCTCTGACACTATCCGAAAGGGGAAAACGATGTCATCACGTTTTACACTTGGCGTCGAAGAAGAATTTCAAATGGTTGAGAGAGACACTGGGCAATTGGCGTCTCATGTCCAGACTATTTTGGATAAAGGAATACCGATCTTTGGCGAGTTCATTAAACCTGAAATGCTCCAATCTGTGGTGGAAATTATTACTGGAGTTTGCTCGGATGTCCAGGAGCTACGCCAGGATTTGTCCTGTAAGCGTGAGCAGCTGAGCAAGATCCTTGAGGAAGAGGGACTCGCACTGATCAGTGCGGGCACTCATCCGGAAGCCCATTGGCGAGATCAGCGTAGCACTCCCAATCCGCGCTATGAAGAGATTGAAGAGGAGTTACAGGATGTGGCACGTTCGATTCTCATTTGTGGTCTTCACGTCCATGTCGGTATCGACTCTCACGAGATGGCGCTACCACTGATGAACCAACTCCGTACCTGGCTTCCTCACTTACTCGCCCTTTCTTCCAACTCCCCCTTCTGGATCAGTCACTACACCGGCATCAAATCATATCGCTCCATCGTCTGGAAACGCTTTCCCCGTTCTGGCATCCCACCGGTCTTTGCCTCAACTGCGGAGTTCGATACGTATGTGGCCGATTTGATGCGCAATGGAGAAATCGATAACGCCAAGAAGATCTGGTGGGACATTCGACCGCATCCATTCTTTAGCACCATCGAGTTTCGCGTCTGCGACATGCCCGCAACGTTCGAGGATACGATGGCGATCGCCGCGCTCTGTCAGGCTCTGGTATGCAAACTTACCTGGCTCTACGAACACGGTATGAGCTCACCTGTGTTGCCAGCCCACTACATTGAAGAAAACAAATGGAAGGCGTCTCGCTATGGGCTCGACGCAATGATCGTAGACTTCCCACGCAATCGACGCTTAACAATGCGTGAATCTCTCTATGAGACACTCGACTTTATCGCAGATGTGGTAGAAGAATTAGGCATCCAGCGAGAGATACAGTATTTGCGTACGTTATTAGAGCAGCCGTATGGCACAGGAGCTGATCGCCAGATCGCCATCTACAATGAAACACAGAGCATCCATGAAGTAACGAAATACTTGATACAACGTATGATCCCTCTTCAATCTATTAAGTAACACCGTAAACTTAGCACGCCCCATGATCAAGCGTACAATACTGTGAAGATAGGGAATAAAACCCTCTCGCCCACGGCGTCAACGCGCACCAACGTAGCGGCGCGGCTCCGCCGTGCTGTCTGTGACTCGTATGCTTCGGTCTGGAGCGTCTCTCAATGGAGCGCCATGGGCAACCTTGCCGTACGAGTCACAGACAGCACGGCGGAGCCGCGCCGCTACTGATCTCTTTGTGGGTGATGATTCCTGGGCGCTTGCATACGACGTTAATCAGGCTCGTGCAAGCTCTCGAATCCCCTCATAGCGCTCGGGATAACGCAATTTACGCAAAGCCTTCACCTCAATCTGGCGGATACGCTCGCGTGTCAGTCGAAAAATAACGCCCACCTCGTCCAATGACAACGAATGACCCTCCTTCAATCCATAGCGCATTTCGATAATTGTTCGCTCGCGTGGACTCAGAACGGTCAGGGCCTGCTCTATCTGAGCTTGCAGGAGCAGATTAGTGGTCTGGTTGACCGGTACAACGGTATTCATATTCTCTATCGAATCGGCTAGATGATATTCTTCATCATCAACCATCGGAGCATCAAGCGAAATAGGTTGTTCAGATGCATGCAATAGCTCAACGATACGCTCCCGCGGCAGCCCCATCTCAGCGGCAATCTGCTCGGGCAGGGGCTCGATACCTTGTTCCTGATACATGCGACGGGCGATGCGCTTGATTTTATAAATGAGTTCGACCACATGCACAGGAATATGAATGCTGCGCGAATGCTCGGCAATAGTACGACTGATCGCTTGTCGAATCCACCACGTCGCATAGGTACTAAAGCGAAAACCACGCTGATAATCAAACTTCTGCGTGGCCCGCATCAAGCCAATATTGCCCTCCTGGATCAGATCTAATAGGGGCAGGCCTTGATTTGAGTAACGCTTGGCGATACTTACCACTAAGCGCAGATTGGCCTCAATCAAGTGCTGCCGAGCGCGCTGATCACCCTGCGATACGCGCTTAGCCAATGATAATTCCTGCTCGGGGGTAAGAAGAGGATACATACCAATTTCTTTTAAGTATTGCTTTACCGCATCATCAACGGCCATACGTTGATCTTCCTCTACATCATGCACTTCTTCGTCGCATTCATCATAGAGATTCCGCTCATCATCTAACGGGGACTCATCAAAGGCGACCTCTTTCGTCCAACGTGTCTTATCTGTTTTTTTTGTAACCGTGGACGTTCCTGCGTTCGCTGCTTTGATTGTTCTTGCCGTCATACCACCGACTCCTTCTTCTCAATACCCATATGCATTATGTTACATGCATTACATTCAAAGAAAATTTTCCTGCCAGTGTCTCATGTCGCATGTTATTTTCAAGCTTTCCACTGACACTATTCTTTATGTGCAATAACCATGCCAAAGACATAATATACAGCCTGCTATACGGATACTTCTGCCGTTTCTATAAAGGAGCCAGCACAGGGAAGATAAAGATATGTCTTCACCAGTACAATCATTTGCATTTTTACAGGATATGTTTCAACAAAAAAAATAATATCCGGTACAAAAATTGTGAAGATATTTCTGGAGCTGTGTAAAAATACACAATAAAAAAGCGAGAGGGTATTTTTCTGCCCTCTCGCTCTAGTAAATTGCCACTGCCATTATGAAAAAGTGTCTGGCGCATCAATCCTTAATAGATCTTTGCGTCGCCGGACAATTACGACAATGGCAAGGCAGGCAAGCACCGCCAGACTACCAGCAGCGACAGTGATCGCCGGCCTGCCCACATTCTTCACCAGAATGGCGATAAATGACCAGGCCAGTACCGCTAGATAGACCATATCCCAACAACATAGACCAACGAACAGACCAATCAGCAGTGCGACACATAAAAGCACCACTGTCCAGGTCACAGCATCGATGCCAAAGCCGTCCCAGCCAAGATATGCCAACACAACGGAGACATTAACAATGCTTGCTACGCTAATCCAGCCAAGATACAAACTGAAAGGCACATTCACGCACCAGCTTTCGGTGGGCGAGATCCTTTCGCGATTGATATGGCCACGAAGATAGAGCATCAGCAACGCTCCAAAAATGACAAGCATCATCACCAGACTAAGTACAATCTGTTCATGCAACCAGACATACTCCCAGCCAACATTCCCCATACAGCTCACGACATAGTAGTAACCGATGCGCCTGAGACGCGGATTGCTGCGCTGTGATGGCAGCGCTTGATAGATAGCAAAAGCAATTAATCCTATATAAATAAGTCCCCAGATAGCAAAAGCATAGCCTGAGGGCGTGATGAGAGTCGGGTAGTGACTTGATATCTCACCGACACTATGTCCAAAGATAGTGTTGCTGAAGAGATTAAAAATAAGTGTGACGATCGTCGCCACAACATTGACTACTTGCCTTATCTGATCTTTTGTCATAAAGCATCTTCCTTCACATCTTTCTGTGATGCATGAGAATAGAGAATCGTGTCAGTCGGAAACAAGAGAGCCTGCATTGATACTGATTGCGAGAAGAGGAAAAGAAAGTTGCTCGTTTTCTGCGATCGTGTCATACTACAAAGAAAATAAGATGCTTGAAGGAGAGAAATATTGTATGGATAGTAATACACCACCATCGCGACGACGACTCGATTTCTCAGGAGTTGTGCCTAGCGGTATCTTACAAACCATCTTGATTGACATCGTTTTTCCATATATGCTGTATCAGCTTCTTGTCAGCCACGTCTCTCTATTTATAGCATTTGCGCTGGCGGCAATAATCCCAATTGTTAATATTATACGCATTGAGCTAGCATTTCATATCCTTGACCTGATAGGGATTATTGCCCTCTATGTCATCTTCTGGATCTTCATCAATGCCATCGTACAAAGTAACCTGGCCATCATACCAGCGCTATTTACCTTTATCCTTCCGATTGGGATCCTCGGTCTGGCAACCATATGCACGCGTTTAACAGCCAGACCACTGGCTTTTTATGTAGAACGCTACTGTCGTGCTCAGTCATCCGAGAGTCCAGAACTCTATCGTGGCTACTGGCAAACAAATGAGGCATATCGGCAGACGATGTATCGTCTCAATCTTGTCTGGGGAGTCGGACAAATACTCCTCGCACTGGTTATCATGCTTCTCTTCGTACTTATAGCTTCAGAGATTTTTGGCACCAGCGCACTGATCATCACATGCCTTTTCTACATACTCTTAACCATGTGGAGCTTGCACTATGTAGATGACCAGGAGAAAAACTGGAATGAAATCCACCCGCAAGGGACTCAGACAACATCATCTTTATCATCCCGGCAAGATTTATAATCAGCCGATCCGACTATAAAATCATTATTACAACTTTTAGAATATTAAGATCATCCCTATATGAAAGAATAAAAAATGTAGCTTTTACACACATAACATGCTATACTCTAAAAGAGAGTTGAGTGGGGAGTAACTCTGCTTTTCCTGTCTCTTCTTTTGATAAGAGCTAAAATTATACTTGTGGTGGATGTGGGGAAAGATCATATATCTATCTCATCTGAACTATCTGGTGTGGCGCGTAGGGATGTGGGTGTGAAAAGATAGCAGGAGAAAAGATAGATAGGATAGTGGTGGCAAACAAGTATAGAACACTCAACGCCAGAAACTTCCTCTTGCTAGAAAGTTTCTGTCTCCGGCAAGATGCCTGACTGTAAGGAGAACTCAAGGATTTCGTTATGGGAGTCAGATGTACTGATTTATGCGGTAGATCTGACCCCTTTTTCACAAACAACTTAACATCATTGCTCAATCAGATGAAGCAGTTCATCTTCAAGTTGTTGCCACACCATTCTTTCCGCCTGAGGCCGTGTAATAGGATACTTCTTGTTCACTGACTTGACCATCTGCTGGGTAACACGCTTCTGAAATGTGACCAGATATGGCCCCTGTTGCTCACGCGTTGGCATAACGCCTAAGGCAATATCAGACAAGAGATAAAAATCCTCTTTTTCAAAACCAAGACACATGAGCTCAGCATACTTTTGAATCAAGGAAAGATGTTTTTGAGTAAAATGATCTAGCTGTGTACTTCCAATATAGATTCCACCAGCAGTTTGATTAGCCAGGACAATAGGAACCGCCACGGCGCTTTCCACGCCGCTGATCTGCTCCAAAGCGAAGGAATGTAAACCTTCAGAACGGCTATGCACGGATGTCAAATGTCCTGAAGAGATGGCATATCCCACCATTGATTCTATGCCCATCAATTGTGGATAATGTTCAATATACGTGCTCCAGGGAGGCGTCCCACGACCCGCCACAATGCGTACACTACGTACTTTCTGACCCTCGGTCGGTGGCACACATTGGGCGACACAGATAAACATGCCGTCGTTATAGGGGTCCATATGTTTCAACATGTGCTGCAAAAGCAGATTACTTATCGTTACAGATCTTAAATACTGGGAGGCACTAACATAGGTATTAATCACTTGAGCATAAAATTCAGCTGACATAAGAAAATTTTCTTCTCTTACCTCACCACCTTCCGCAATCGAAGGAAATTCAGCGACGAGGAGAGCCATCATTTGTTTACGTTGCTGTGGCATCGCATTCAAAAGGAGCCGCAAATTTTGTGGGCGAGGATTCGTTTCTCCGTTGACCCAACGCCGTAGCGTCATCGAGCTAATATTCAACGCCTCTAAAATTCTTTGCTGCTCATGTGGATCGTTGATCATTTTTTTCAGAAGCTCACGCCAGGATGTTTCCATATTTCTTTCTACCACCAATACATAGTATTTGCGCTGTTATATTCAATTTATGCTGTCATACTATATATAGCATAGCTTCTATGGTAACATTCGTCAATACGATGGAACTGCTTGCTACCATATCTGAGCCAGATTATAGGCATACTCGTGATAAAGAAAGAAATCATGCAGCACAAGAATCTTTTTGCCGTTGAAGATAGCTCACGAAATCATCAAGGATACTCAAAGTATGTTTATCCAACCGATGACGTAACTCCTCTTCAGTCATCCAAAACGGACGCCCTTCGATATTCTTGCACAACTGACCGCCAACAACATGTGCTTGATAAACAAAGCTCAAATTGCTCATATTCAGCCAACTTGAGCTAGCACAGGAATAGAAGCCAATCAGACCATCTACCTTTAAGTCCAGGCCAGTTTCTTCCTTACCTTCACGCACAGCCGCCTGCTCAGGAGTTTCACGCCAGTGCATAAAACCTCCCGGCAAAGCGATACGCCCACGCGGCAATTCTATCACCAGATAGCGATCCTCTTCGTTCACGATCACGGCCGCGCTTCCTAACGGAGGCAACTTGCCACTAAATAGCATGTTCAACACATTGAAAGAAATGCTTACGCACATCTTGAGCATCTCATAAAGCATGATAAATTCCTCCTCATCTCGCCAACAGTTTAGCCATACATAATCTGGCACTCAAATTTCTTTGTCAAGTATACCTTAAAAAGGAGGCTTTATGACATGCCCGTATCATTTCTATAGATGCAGTATAAGCAAAATGTGGGTATAGCAATGTATGGCACTCAGTTATAATAGGCACATTCTATCAAACGTCTTTAGTATTATAAAGAAAAGAGATAATTCATACATCGGGTACTTTACCTATCTATCAAATGAGATATATATGGCTAAAGTATATGAAACTCAGCTAAACCCTCTCCTACCCATTTGTTGAAGCAATTTTTCTGATATGTTGACTTAGTTTGTCAATTTAGTCATGAAACTCTTGACAACAAGGGGGGTTATAGATTATGCTTTGGTCAGAGCAGAAATACAGCGATAGCCAAAAAAGCTATGAAAAAGGAATAAGTTTATTTAATGGCGGGAGTGATGTAATAATATATTCCGACCAGATAAAGCCTATTTCATATGTGTGAGAACGTCATTGCCACTGTCTCAAGGAGATAAGTAAGAAAGAAGAGTCGAGCAAAGAAAGCTATCTGAACCATTGCAAACACCCCCCGGTTCATGCTTGTGTCTCCTCTGTTCGTGCTTGTGTCTACGAGAAGCGGTCGAGTTAATACTTCTGGAGGGTATTAACTCGACCGCTTCTTTTTGTCCTGGCCAGCACATCCACATTTTGCCGGAGAAGGCATGAAAAATGCAGATGCGCATCATCATAGTCTAGCGTAGCGTCACTGAATGTTCGATAACTCTACGCGTCTGGACTGTAGCTTGTTGATGCGTTCTTCCTGAACTACTAATTTCTCGCGCTCTTTTTCGACCACCTCCGGCTTTGCCCGTGAGACGAAATTTTGATTTGCCAGCTTCGTCTGGACGCGAAGGATCTCCTGCTGGGCCTGAGTAATCTCCTTATCCAGGCGTTCAAGCTCTTTCCCGATATCCAATAGACCTGCCAACGGCAGATAGATCTCTACAGGGCCAGCGAGCAAGCTCATAGCCTGTTCCGGCTTCTGTGCGAGCACCACAGACAATTGCGGAGCCTCTGTGCGAGCGAGAACCTCAATCAGAGGCACTTGCTCTGTAAACATCGCCAGAGTCTCATCAGAGCCGCACGCCATAATCGCAGGCACGCGCCGGGATGGCTCTACATTCATCTGATTACGAGCATCGCGGATACGTGTAATCACCTCCTGTACGAGACCAAACTGCTCCTCAGCCTTCTCATCGGCAAAAGCAGCATGATACTGCGGCCACTGCGCCACGATCAAGGCCGAGGCGGGCCAGGATGCTGTGTCAGGTTGGCTGAAATGATACAGATACTGCCACACCTCCTCAGTCACAAATGGCATGAAGGGATGCAACAGTCGCAGGCTTTGATCCAGGACCGCACGCAGGATACCTGCGGTACTTTGACGCGCTTGCTCATCGCCCTGCATCTGTATTTTCGCAATCTCAACATACCAGTCGCAATAATCCGACCAGAAGAAATCATTAATCTGCCGACCAGCCTCACCAAACTGAAACTCATCAATCAGGCGTGTCGCCGACTTTGTCACCTGCTCAAAGCGCTGAAGAATCCAACGATCGGCCAGCGTACGCGGCTGTAAATCCTCGATGGCAGGCACGCCACCACCAATAGCATCCGTGGTCATCAGCACAAAGCGCGAAGCATTCCAGATCTTATTGGCGAAATTGCGATTGCCAACAATCCGCTCATCGATCAGCTTCATATCATTACCCGGAGTACTACTGGTCGCCAGAGTAAAGCGCAGAGCATCGGTCCCAAACTTATCCATCACCTCCAAAGGATCAATCACGTTGGCTTTAGACTTACTCATCTTCTCGCCCTTGGCATCGCGCACCAGACCATGCAGATAAATGGTCGAGAACGGTGCGTTCCCCATGAAATGGATGCCTGACATGACCATACGAGCCACCCAGAAAAAGATAATATCGTAGCCGGTCTCCATAACTGCGTTCGGATAGTAGCGCTGAAGATCAGGAGTGTTATCCGGCCAGCCCAGTGTGCTGAACGGCCACAGCCATGAGCTAAACCAGGTATCGAGCACATCCTCATCCTGACGCAGTTCCGCGCTCTCACAACGTGGACAGCTTGTCACATCCTCACGGCTTGGGATCACCTCGCCACAGGCATCACAATACCAGACAGGGATACGATGTCCCCACCATAGCTGACGCGAGATACACCAATCGTGAATATTCTCCAGCCAATCAAAGTAGATCTTATTAAAGCGCTCCGGAACAATCTTAATCTGTCCATAGCGCACAGCATTAATAGCTGGCGTGGCCAGCGATTTCATCCTGACGAACCATTGTTTTGAGATCAATGGCTCAATGATCGTGTCACTGCGCTGACAACGACCCAGCGGCACCGTATAATCTTCGATCTTCGTGATAAGATCCAGCTTCTCCAGATCGGCGACCAGATTTTTCCGTGCCTCAAAGCGATCCTGACCGGCATAAGGACCAGCCTCAGCAGTCATCATCCCATCGAAGCCGATCACCTGGACGCGTGGCAGTTGATGGCGCTGACCGATCTCAAAGTCGACCGGATCATGAGCAGGAGTCACCTTGACGGCACCAGTACCAAACGCCGTCTCGACGGCCTCATCGGCAATAATCGGGATCTCACGCCCAACGACTGGCACAATCGCCAGCCGACCTATCATATTGGCATAACGCGGATCGTTGGGATTGACAGCAATACCCGTATCTCCCAGAATCGTCTCAGGACGAGTGGTCGCCACGCTAATATACTCAACATCGGCCACGGTCTGTCCCGCCAGCGGCTTGAGGGGATAGCGCACATAGGTCAGTTTCCCTGGCGTGTCAACATGGTTTACCTCAAGATCTGAGATGGCGCTCATACAGAATGGACACCAGTTGATGATGCCTTCGCCATGATAAACAAGGCCCTCTTCGTACATACGCACAAAGACTTCGCGCACAGCCTTGGACAAACCTTCATCGAGCGTGAAACGCTCGCGTGACCAATCGCAGGATGCTCCTAAACGACGATGTTGATTTTGAATCCGACTTTTATACTGAGCGACCCACTCCCAGACACGCTCGACGAAAGCCTCACGGCCAACCTTATGACGATCCGTCCCCTCACGCTCCAGCAAGCGTTCAACCACCGTCTGCGTGGCGATCCCGGCATGATCCTCACCAGGCACCCAGAGCGTCTCATCGCCTTGCATACGATGATAGCGGATCATAATATCTTCCAGCGTCGCAGTGATCGCATGTCCCAGATGCAGAGCACCCGTCACGTTAGGGGGAGGCATAGCGATCACAAACGGTTTGCGTGCAGGATTGGGGCGTGGCTTGAAGTATCCCCCCTCTTCCCAGAAACGGTACCAGCGTGCCTCTACAGCCTGTGGCTCATAGGCCTTGGGCAATGACGCCACATCCGTGATCGGCGTTATCTCATTTGTATTTTGCTGCTCGATCATTATTTACCTCTCAATAACACATAAAAAAATCCCTTCCCGTCAAGGACGAGAAAGGACGTGACTCGTGGTACCACCTTGTTTCGATCAAACACACGACACAACAGACCGCTGTATCCTAAGATTGATCCTCAGCCAATGCTGTATCGGGCATACCCGTGGAAAGTCCTCTATCAAAGAGATTTTCCAGGCTCACAGGCGACCTTCGCTGTGCACGTTCCGAGGAAGACTTTCAGCCTCTTGATCTTCCTTCTCTACACGGCAGACGCAGCTACTCCTCCTGATCCCAGCCAGTATAAATTCTTGTTCGCTTTAGTCTATCGAGTATGCATACAAATGTCAAGCCCTGACATTATAAGGTTTTAAATGTACAGGTTATCTTGCCAAATTGCAGCGTATCGCCATCCTGGATAGTAGTCGGAGTATCCGGAGTCAGACGCTTATTATTGATCTTGGTCGCATTGGTGCTGTTCAGATCGGTCAGCGTATAGGTGCTTCCAGTGCGTTCAAAGCTCGCATGGATACGCGAGACAGTATCCGAACCATCCGTCTTGCTGAGATCAACCTCTGGCTCAATCCCACCCAGATCATGATCATAGCGACCCACGACGGCACTCTCGCCAGTAAGCTGAATCGTTTGTCCATTGCTAAACGTCAGTGTTCCCCAGGGTTTGGCTGGCGGATTATCAGCCAGGGTCGTTTCCTGCTCTCCAGATGGCGCATGGACAACAGTTGGCTGCGCAGCCAGTGTGGCATCTGATGGATTCACCTGATGCTGTACAGTTGGTTGTCCAGCGATATCCTGCAATGTCTGCTGAGCTTCAGGATGTGATGGGACATAGTACTGCTTCTGCGGATGTGCCTTCGGCGGCGGTGGCGTCTCATGAGTTGGCGTAGCCGGTACGATCGTCACTTTCGGCTGCGGCTGTGATAGTGGCTCTTGCGTCACCGGAGGCACATAATATTGTTCAGGTGCCTTTGGCTTCTCCTCCACCGTTGGCTGCTGGTTAGATGGCACATAAAAGACCTGCGGCTGTGGTACCACGGGCGGCGATTGTGGCGTTGGCGGCACATAAGCCGGGGCCGGCGGTGGGGTTGGTGCCGCTGGTGGTGTATAGGTTGGCGGCTGATAGACCGGTGCCTGTGGAGCCGGAGTCGGCGGTGTATAGGTTGGAATAGGTGGAGCCGGCGGCTGATACACAGGCGCCTGCGGAGCCGGTGCAGATGCTGCATAGGATATTGGTTGCGGAGCTGGTCCCGGCTTTGGAATCGAAGAAGATGAACCAGGCTGATAGGTAGAAGCACCGCATTTGGGACAGAAAGCCAGGCCCGATTTCAATTCGGAGTTGCAATTGGGACAATATGATTTTGGCGCCGTTAAAGGCCGACCACACCCCGAACAAAAAGTGTCGCCAGGTCCATAGGGCGTATTACAGAATGAGCAGGCTAATCCTGTTGAGACTGGAGCCATCGGCGTTGGCATCATCGGACGAGAAGATCCATCAACAACTGTGCCGGACGGGATATAGTAAGGCGTCTGTTGTTGCTGCGGTGTAGGCTGTCCCCACTGCTGCTGAACGTGCGGCATCAATTGCAGTGGAATTGGTCCCGGCAGGATATTTGGGCGCTGCTGGCGTACCAGTCCATCCACAACGTTGAGTACCTGATTACCTAAACTGGCCTGACGTAATGCTCCTGCTCCGGCCGTCAAAGTAAGCGGCCAGAGAATCGGAAAAGCCACCAGACCAACTGCTCCAATGGCAGCCTTATCCAACCAGCGTTGTTGACCAATTATCGCCAACACACCGCCAGTGGTTCGTTGAATTGTAAGTGAGACAGCCGCTTGCATCCCGAGAATCGCCTCAAAATCGCCACCTTTCTTCAGCTGCACAAGCACCTGATCTCTGTGACCGATTTGCTGGGCTTGATAACCTTGAGCCAGATAGGCATTCGCGACATCATTAGCCAGTCGTTCCACATCTATATCATCTGAGTTGTAAAAGCGGGCATCCATCCATTATCCTCCAACGTAGCTTTTTCATCACTCTTTATAAGTACATAATAGCATAAGGAAGGTTGTTCCTTATGCTGAATTTCTAATATGAGAATCTCTTATCCCTAACGAGTGCATACTGCATAAGCATTTTCGCTTACTTCTATCTACGTTTGTAACTGACCAGAGTTAGAAAGGGGTTGAGAGCAGATTTAGAAGCCAGCAAAACCCGCCCCATGCGTCGTTGGATTAATCTGAACCTCCGGATAGCGCTGACGAATCAAGCCATCGAGCATAGAAAAGGCCTGTCCTGCCAGATTCATCTGACGCACAGCTCCCAGGCCAGCCGTGATCACCAGCGGCGCCAGGACAGGGATCAAAAAGCTTGCCGCTCCCAGCGTCACTTTATCGATCCATTTTTGCTGCCCGGCTGTCACGACGACTCCGCCATCCGTACGCTGCAACGAGAGCGAAAGAGCAGCCTGCATACCGAGTACGGCTTCAAAATCGCCGCCCTTTTTCAACTGAATCAGACCATTCTCTTTATTGCCAACATACTGAGCGGCATATCCTTGAGATCGATAGGCGCTCACGAATTGATTTGCTACACTTTCAATATCGATTTGCTGATCTTTCACATTATAAAAACGAGCATCCATAGCGCTATCCTCCAATAAATTTATATTTATAGTCATTGATGTAAAACATCATTTGAGAGACGATGACAATCTCTTCCACAATGTATACGCCTTGAGGTTGCGAAAGTTGGATATTATGCGCTTATTTCTTGTGCCTCCAGAGCAGTACTGCTAAATTGCTCGTTGTACAATCGAGCATAGAGCCCATTACGTTCCAGGAGTTCCTCATGCGTGCCACGCTCAACGATTTCGCCTTTATCTACAACCAGAATGACATCGGCCGCAAGAATAGTCGAGAGGCGGTGAGCAATCGCGAAGGTCGTACGACCCTGCATTAAAGGCACAAGAGCGGCCTGGATTAAGCGCTCCGAATGGGTATCCAGGGCACTGGTGGCTTCATCGAGGATCAGGATACGCGGATTCTTGAGAATCACACGCGCAATGGCGATACGCTGCTTCTCGCCTCCCGATAAGCGATATCCTCGCTCACCCACGATGGTATCATAGCCCTCATCAAGTTCCATGATGCGCTCGTGGATAGCCGCAGCCGTTGTCGCAGCAATCAGCTCCTCATCGGTGGCTTCCGGTCGAGCATAGAGCAGATTTTCACGCACGCTGGCATGCAGAAGATAGGTCTCCTGCGTCACCATGCCCACCAAATCTCCCAGGGAGGTCAGGGCGATGTCTTTCACATCATGCCCATCGATCTCAACCGCACCGCTATCGACATCGTAAAGCCTCGGCACCATATACGTCATCGTCGTCTTCCCGGCACCACTGGGACCCACTAAGGCCGCCAGCTGTCCCGGAGCGATGTCAAAGGAGACGTTAGAAAGCGTCTGGCGCCGTGGCTCGCCTGGAAGCTCAACCTTTTGCTCTGCGACCTCGTCAGAGAGCGAATTTTCCATGGGACGAGCTCCCATCATGCCTGGGCGTCTCGCACCGCCCTTCGATCTGGCTGGTGGGGGGAGTAGAACTTCCGGCACATCGCTCTTGTAGACAAAGGAGACATTTTTGAAGCTCACCTGTCCACGTGACTCGGCAGGAGTCAACTTGAGAGCATCGGCTTTATCCATAATCTCGATCGGGATGTCCAGATACTCAAATATGCGATCAAACAGAGCCAGCGTCCCCTGGATCTCCACTTGCACAGACAATAGCTGTCCAATAGGACCATAGATACGACTCTGGAGAGTCGTAAAAGCCACGACTTTACCGAGCGTCATAAATGGATCGCTATGATCGATGATTTGTATGCCGGCGACCAGATAGACAACCGCAGGCACGATGGAAAAAAAGATACTGATGGTCATGAAGAACCAGCGACCAATTAGCTGCTGACGCACTTCAAGGTCTGTAAGTTTCTGATTCTCATTCTCATAAAGCTTACGAGCATAGTCCTGACGGCCAAAGGTCTTCATCAGCAGGATACCACTTACCGAGAGTGTCTCCTGAGTCATCACAGTCAGAGACGCCAGCGACTGCTGCGTCTCTTTACTCGTCTTCCGGCGAATATTGCCCACCTTGACCGTGATAAAGAGGAAAAGCGGTAGCATGCAGAGAGAGATGGCTGTCAGCGTGGGACTGATGATCAGCATGGCGATGATTGTGCTTAAGACCGTCGAGATATTTGAGACGATAGTGGTCGCGGTATTCGTGACGACCGACTCGACGCCATTCACATCGTTCGATAAGCGCGACTGAATCTCTCCAGTCTTGGTGGCCGTGAAAAAGCGCAGCGACATCCTCTGCACATGCTGATACAGCTGATTGCGGAAATCACGCATCACATTTTGTCCCACCGTATTATTCAGGTAGGACTGCCAGACACCGATCAGGCCCGAGACAATCGGCGTGATGATCATAATACCGACATAGATGATAAGCAATTGAAGATTTCTTTTGTCAATCGCGTCATCGAACACGCGCTCGATCAACAAAGGATTGACCAATCCCAAGAGAGTCGTCAAGATAATTGCGAATAAGACAAGAAACACCTGTAGTTTATATGGCTTGAATGCAGACACAACTCGACGTATTGTACGAGAGTCTGTCTGACGTCCACGTAGCTTCTGCTCCTCTAAATAGGAAGACATGCCACCGCCCATACTCCGAAAACCCATACGCTTTATTCACTCCTCTATCCGTAAATTACATATATTGTACCATCCCACCCCCATCAGGATTCCCGGCAGTGATGATCCTTTGCAATTCGCTTACGTCGCGATCAAGCAAATTGATCGCGACGTGCCAGGTATCCACGCTCACCCCACGGCTTCACTGACCTATTTGGGATGCACGTCTCCGATACGACAGAGATACGATGACTTTTGACAGAGCAATATGTACTCCATTATGAAGTATAGATGAAGCGTTGCTTGAACACACTGTCTAAGAGGACGGGTTTTAATCCTGTCAAAATAGACAGGAATGATAGATCGAAAATAAGAGGGGTCAACGTCTACTGTGTAGATAATAGATAGTCTATTCTTCCTATCAACACGCAAATTTAACCAGATGTCTACCACAACAACCCATCAGGCGTGTTACAATTGAGCAGTAAGATATACATAGTCGTGTCTAGTAGCGCATGGACCGGGTTCGTAGGAGGAAACTACGGTTGACGAGGTGGAGGCCGTTCGGAACAATCAGCGGGGAGCCTCCAGGGATGATCACGTTCCTAAGAAGAGAGTACACAATGCCTGTCTGGTAACGATCAGGACAAAACGCTCTCAGTGAGGTAGTAAAACAACATATTGACTGTTTTATTACAATACAGAAAGGTACCCGACACATGTGCGGTATCATAGGATACGTCGGCTCAAAAGAGACCGATGTTACTTCCATATTGCTTGCTGGCCTGGCTAAACTTGAGTATCGCGGATATGACTCCGCAGGAATCGCCGTCTTAAACTCCACAGGCACCATCGACCTTCATCGACAGGCAGGCAAGATCGCCAACCTCGTAGCCAGCGTCTCCAACGGAGAGCGACCCGGCAACAGCACGCTCGGCATCGGACATACACGCTGGGCCACGCATGGACGACCAAACGACATCAACGCCCATCCGCATCCAGACTGCACAGGCAGCCTGACAGTTGTCCACAACGGTATCATCGAGAACTACGCCGAACTACGCCTCGAGCTGCAAGCGGCCGGACATAGCTTCAAGTCGGAGACCGACAGCGAAGTGCTGGCCCACCTGATCGAACAAGCCTACTTCGGACCCGCTGATCATGATCTTGTCCTGGCCGTCAGAACAGCCCTGCAACGCGTCACCGGATCATACTCGATCGGAGTCGTCAGCCAGGAGCATCCAGACCTGCTCGTCGGAGCCCGCTGCGCCGGACCACTCGTCGTCGGACTGGGAGAGAACGAACAATTTTTAGCCTCAGACATCCCGGCCATCCTCACCCACACCCATCGCATCCTCATCCTGGAGGAAGGAGAGATGGCTGTCCTGCGTCCCACGGGAGTCGAATTGATGACCATCTATGGCACACCCATCGAGCGTGAAGCCATCACCATCGACTGGGACGCCGAAGCCGCCGAAAAAGCTGGCTATCCCCACTTCGTCATCAAAGAGATCAATGAACAGCCCGAAGCCCTGCGCCGCTCCCTCACAGGACGCATCCGCGACGGACAACTACACCTCCCCGAAATGGAACGCATCGAGCATGCCGGACTGCTCAACAACATCCAGCGCATCATCGTCGTCGCCTGCGGAACATCCCACCACGCCGGCATGATCGCCAAATACGCCATCGAGAAATGGGCTCGCATACCCGTCGAGACAGTCACCGCCGCCGAATTCCGCTACAGCGATCCAATCGTCGGACCCGAAACGCTCTGCATCGCCGTCACGCAATCGGGCGAGACCGCCGACACACTCGTCGGAATCCGCCAGGCACGCGAGCGTGGAGCACCAGTCATAGCCGTCACCAACATCGTCTCCAGCGCCATCACCAGACTCTCGGACGCCGTCCTCTACCTCCAGGCCGGACCCGAGATAGGAGTCGTCGCCACCAAAACCTTCGTCAGCTCCGTTGCTGTCCTCTACCTGCTCGGACTCTACCTCGGACAGCAACGCAAACGCATCAATGACGAACAGATGCAGGAGTTCCTGACCGCCCTCGACATCCTCCCCGAACAGATCCAACAGATCCTCAACCACGCCAACAGCGAACACGACATCATCGAACCACTCGCCAAACGCATGGCCAATCTGAAAAGCATCATGTTCATCGGACGCGGCGTCGGCTATCCCACCGCACTCGAAGGCGCACTCAAACTCAAAGAGATCTCCTATATACACGCCGAAGGCTTTCCCGCTGGTGAACTCAAGCACGGCTCCATCGCCCTGCTCGATCCAGAGACGCCGCTCGTCGGCATCGCCACAGCCTCGCATGTCTATGAGAAAGTCGTCAGCAACATCCAGGAGGTGCGCGCACGCGACGCACATATCATCGTCGTCGCCACCGAAGGCGATCAGAACATCAAGCAGCACGCCCACGACATCATGTATGTACCCGCTACCTTGGAGATGTTTAGTCCACTGCTCGCTTCCGTCCCGCTGCAACTCTTTGCCTACCATATCGCCGTCGCACGGGGCTGCGATGTGGATCAGCCACGCAATCTGGCAAAGTCGGTGACGGTGGAATAACTACTTCTTACCATAGCTTTTTCTATACAACATATAAGTATGACCACGTTCTATTAAATCGATAGAACGTGGTCATACTTATCATTACAATATTAGCATCTCTACACTGCTTCAGCACTCATAGGCATTTCTCCTTTAACATGATAATTATCATTTATATTCATGGCATTCATGGCATTTATAACCCAATTCATCACAAAAATCATATACAATAATGCTGTATCTAAACAGAATTTATGGTAATATTTTGAAAAATATATAAATCTTGTATTCGAACGAAGAAGAAGTATTATTTGAACAATAATCCGTTCTTATACATCTAAACGCTCAAACTTTGAGGGATATTAGGAGGTCAGAAAAGTCAATGCAATTTCCTTTGAGCAAATTACTTGAAACACAACAGCTGATTTGTATTGGCACGCATCAAACGGTACGAGAAGCGTTAAATATCATGACTCAAAACAACTATAGCCAACTTCCTGTTGTTAATACAAAAGGGGATTTAGTAGGCATTGTTTCTGAGCGAACCATTATACAAAAATATCATTTTCTCAATGGAAAAGTTCCACTTTTAGATCTCACTGTAGATCACTGTCAATCTCAACCAACTACTTTACCCCACACTGAAGAGGTCTTTAAAGTACTTGAACTTTTAGAAATTGTTTCTGTAGTCATAATTGTTAATGAAAAAAAACCAGTTGGTGTTTTGACTGATTATGATATAACGCATTTTTTTCGTGAGGTAACAGGGGGACTTATTCAGATAGAAGACATTGAGGTAACAATACGTAATTATATTGAAACAATTTTGCCCGAGGGAAATGTGAGAGACGCCGCTATCTATCGAGAGTTCAAATCTGATATCAAGTTTGATAAACTTAACTTTAACCAGCAAATCCGACTGGTAGTGAATGAAAAAAATTGGGAATTCTTTGAAAAGTACTTAGCCCCTAAGGATCTTTTCAAAGAGACAATGAGTAACATAAACGACATACGTAATAAATTAGCTCATTTTAGAATACGCCTTGATGCAGCACAGCGAAATTCGCTGGAACACGCACGCTACTGGATATCTACACGTCCTAAATTACCTATTAATGTTTCTCAACCTCATCCATCCAGTGGACAAAAACTCATAGAATTTCTAAAACAAGTAGAAGGGGATAAAAAGAATAATATTCAAGTAAATTTTGTAGATATGGAAACACTACTGCAAAATCCTCTTCCTTCTGCTGCATATCAACACGAGAGTTGGTGGTCAAATGATTATATCGATAATCCTCAATCTTTAATATGGCTTAAGGCTGGATGGCGTGTTGGAGATGTTAGCATCAACAATCAGCAAGTAATCTTATATCGAACAAATACAGTTTTATGGCAAATGTTCTTTGTAGAGATGTTAGATCGCTTGAAAATTGCCAAGCCAGGAATCACTAACGCAACAAAGACACAACCTGAAACTTACTGGTCATTCAGTGGGGGACGTTCTGGTTTTAATTTTGGATGGGCATTCGGAATAGATAATCTTAGGGTAGAATTATATATTGAGGCAGGAGACAGTAAAAATTTATTTGATAAATTATTTCAACAGAAACCGGAAATCGAGAATCAATTGCACATGGTCCTCGATTGGAGTCGGCTAGATGGTAAAAAAGCTTGCCGTATTTCAATTGCCCACCCGGGAAAGATAACAGACTCGCCTGATAAGTTAGATATGTTAAAAAACTGGGCTTTGGAAACTATGTTAAAATTTATTGACGTCTTCCAACCGCGAATAAAATTTCTATAACCTGTAAACAACGAATAAATAATGTCATACCAAAATTGATCCAAGATATTCTTTATTCGTTGTGCTCTTCACTCAATGGATTAGCACGAAAAGTGAAATTGTACTTCGTTAGTAAATCATATTTACCAACTGCAGAATGGTAGATCTTCTTGTCAATGGTAATATAGAAGAAAAAGGAGAAATCAATGAAAGCACAATCGCAATGGTCCTACAAGAGCGTCCTCAGCATTGGGAGTATTTTTTGCCTGGTGAGTCTCTTTAGTGCGGGAAGCATTCTCAGCATCGGGAGCAGCGGAAGTATCCTCAGTATTGGGAGCACGGGAAGCATCTTGAGTATTGGCAGCGTGGGAAGTATCCTCAGTATTGGCGGGGCTGGATCTATTCTAAAGATTGGTCGTCGCCGCGTCTGAAGTTGACGTGGAGGACAAGATTTGGTTTAATCAATCCAGTCTTGTCTCATAGCTATCTTTTCTGAGAAGTATGGGACACCCCGAGGTTTCAAAGGTTTGCATGTATATCGAAAGGGAAGATCCCGTTATGCAAGAGACTGCGATAGCGCTGCTCGCAAGTTGGGAAAACTTTTATGTCATTATCGGCTCCGCCGCTGCGGCACTCACTGGATTAATGTTTGTAGTCATCACTCTTATCACAGGCATCAGAGTACAAAGGGCTTCAAATGGAGTGATCGAGGCATTTAGTACTCCGACCGTTGTGCATTTTTGTGTCGCCCTCCTTATAGCTATGATTCTCAGTGCTCCCTGGCCGCAGTTGTGGAATGCCGGCATTCTACTTGGTATAACTGGTTTAGGAGGATCGATATACGTCATTGTTGTGTTTCAACGGACGCGTCGTCAAACTGTTTATCAGCCGGTACTGGAAGACTGGCTATGGCATACCATCTTTCCATTTGCTTCATACATAGCATTGGCTATCTCAGCGTTTCTACTCATGAGCAATCCAGCATTTACATTATTTATCGTTGGAGCAGCTACGGCTCTACTCATCTTTATAGGTATCCACAACGCGTGGGATAATGTTGCCTATCTTGTTACCGAGTATTTCAAGCAAGATGAGGAGAAGTTAAGATGAGAGATTTGAAGCAATCATCTCATCAACCCCGTTCATAGCCTGAATGCAGCTTCTTTGTATCCCCTCCGGCCAACTTCGAGCGCATGTGCAAAAATTCGGTCACGCGCGTGGCGATACTTGCTGGCACCTGGAGAATCCGCACGATCTGCTCATCCCGATAGGCTTGAGCAGATTTGCTATCCTGCCCGATTTCTAGTATGACAAGCTTTTTTTGTAGCTCGGCTAGCGCTTCTATCTGCGTCAGGGTCAATTCGGGAACGGGAATCGTCTTAACCATATTCAGCGTCACCACATCACGATCAATTCCCCATCTGGGTGCGTGAAAAAAAAAGTAGTATTTTACAAAGCCAGAACTAAGAAAAACTGAGAGCGCTCGTAAATGATCCGCATCAGACGGAGGAGCAGATAAGCCTATCTGCCAGGGTTTAATCACCACATAGGCATCGCTATAGATACTGTACTTCCATGCGTCGTTCATAATTACATGGGGTGGCTCTGATACGAGCAGAGCCTTACGTCCTCCCTGCTTACGCATGTAACTTTCGGCGGCAGAGATATCTTCGAGCGCATGTTCAGGTAGAGAGAAAAGATATCCAGATGTATTCAGAGTATCTGTGTTAAGTTGCTTCTTTCCTGTCAGAGACGGAATGTGCTCGACACTTTTGTTGTCCCCAACCTTACCCTGATGGCGTAATTGCGGACCTTCCAACAGATACCATTTATGCTGCTCCCTACAGAGTTGGGCTAGAGTTTTGGGGAAAATTTCTCTGAAGTGAGCGATTGTTTGTTTATCTCGTAACGTTCCCCACAAAGCAAATTTCCAGGTAGCGATCTCTCCACGCGCTGCTTCATCCGAAGAAACACTGTGAATTTCGTCCTTATTTACAGTGACCGCTAAGAGCTTGTTACCAGCCTTTACAAGCTGGTTAATGGCTAAGGGACCATAATGATCAATCAATGGCTTTGTCTGATCTTGCTGTGCCTGCTGATAAACTACCGTAAAGGCCGAGCCAGTAACTTTTCCTTCAAAGAGGTCTCCATACAGGTTAGCAAAATTCGTGATGCGATGCACGTCACAATCTCTAAAGAAGGACTGTCGATACTTCCATCCTTCAAGATTGTATAGAAGTGACGTCGGCAAAATAAGTCCGCTAGCACCGTTTTGTGTCAGCCAGTCAAGTGCATGCCAGCTAAAGGCTTCTGCTACACTATTATTATCAATCGATCGACGCGTACTATGTGTGCGTATCCACTCATTCACTGGAGCTTCATCCCTACGATCAGATACAATCCAGGGAGGATTACTTACAATCCAATCAAACGAAATCTCTTGCATCAAGACAGGTACAGTTGCATCAAAGAAATCGTGCTGAAAAATCTGAGTGTTATGTAAAGATGGAAGTTTAAAATGCTCATCATGTAAAGGATCGGATACATCGACATAATCTAATAACGTCAAAAGAAGGCTAAACTCCGCAAAGTGACTGGCATCATCCTCTCGCTCAATCCCATAGATAGACTCTAAGAGCTCTAATAATTCTGACAGTGACAGCGTTTTAGCATCTGAACGAGCCAGACGTAGCTCAATCAAACGTGTATAGATAAGCGCGAGAAAAACTCCAGACCCGCAGGCAGGATCAAGGATCTTCATTCCAGCATGCAGTGGCCTCACCGAGTCCATTTCCGCAATGAGATATTTTGCAAGATAGGCAGGGGTATAATATGCACCCACTTTTTTCCCATTGCCTTCGGCGTGTAGAAATTGATCATAGACAGCGGCAAGCATCTCAACAGGTATGAGGGCAAAATCGTAAATCTGGAAATCATCCAGGCCTGCCTGACGCCATCTTCCAGGTAGAGGGCCGCCACCCTTGAAGAGTGAAGCAACCAATTCAACATGCTCATCTCTAATTGTTTCATCACCTGCAACATCCAGCGGGAAAATAGCGCCATTGAAGCGATCAGCCAGAAGCTCGTCAAGTTGACGTAAGCCATCAACAGTCGCATGACGACCAAGAACAGTATCGATCTCGATCTCATGCTGTCTCAGCCACTGATCTGAAAGGATATCTCGGTCGCGCAAAGCACGAATAGAGAGATATTTACCAATCAAGGCGTGCGAGAGAGCAGAAGAAAGCTTCATCTGTTCTCTCAACAATTGTCCCAATCTGCTCAGATTTCTGAGTAGACGCTGATCAACGCGTTGATCCGTTTTGAGAGCATGAGAGCGACGACGCCATAATTGTCCATTATCAATCGACGCAGCACAAAAGTCTGCCAGACGTGCCAGCAGAGTGTCTTTATCAAGCGTCACATGTGCTTCAAGCAGACCCACTTGTACATCTTTTTTTGAGTACTCAATGCCGCTATAGACCTGGATATCAGTGGGAAGTTTGATGATGAGAAATGGAGCCTGTCCAAGATTCCACACCTGACGACGAATTGTTTGTGCTTCTACCAGAGTTTGTGCTTCCGCCACATAGACAGCTGGCTGTACGGAGAAGGGTGCATCTTTTTTGCTCTCTGATTGAAAGACATAAATACCATCTACGCCCGCATGATAAGCAGCGCAAAAAAGGGCCACGCTTCCTGGCTCGTGAGTATCCTTTGTTTTCAGATAATGTGGAGATTGACTATATTGGAGTACGTCCAGTACCTCGACTAATGACATAGCTCCCTTTCTTCTGCTTGAATTATATACACAAAAATGTCTATAAACAACGCAAAGATGCAATACTTCTTTCAGAAGATACACATCTAATATGAAACTCCCAAAATGATGATTTACTTTTATAAAATCATCATTTCATTTAAATTATATAAAATTGCATCCTCACTAACGACGTTTCCCAAACATCTATTATCGATATGCTAGCATCGCAATACTAGCATATTAGAAATACAAGATCAATAGCGTCCGTAGCAATAAAAAAACTTTTGCAATAGTCTTCCCGGCTAATCACATCATAGGGGATGCCCTTTCTGCAGATTTTTTGTAACACATGTTACAATGTATATTTCCTACTACTTATACAGGAGTTCGATAGATGACCTTTAGCTTTTTGACGCATCTCGAATGTGCACGCTGTCATACTCATTACGATGCAGACATGCCAGCTCATCTGTGTACATGTGGGTCTCCATTGCTGGCGCGTTATGACCTTGATGCTGTACGGGCACAGCTGAGTACAGATACGATACGCTTGCGTGAACCATCATTATAGCGGTATCACGAATTGTTACCAGTACGCTCTGCGGACAACGTAGTAACACTTGGAGAGGGTATGACTCCTTTGCTGCCTCTGTCGCGTGTTGGCGCTAAGCTGGGAATGAAGCATCTTTTTGTAAAAGACGAAGGGATAATTCCTACAGGAAGCTTTAAGGCTCGTGGAGCGGCTGTTGGAGTGTCACGGGCAAAAGAACTGGGAGCGACAGTACTTGCACTGCCAACGAATGGGAATGCAGGTGGAGCCTGGGCTACATACGGGGCGCGTGCGGGTATTGAGTCGGTAGTAATTATGCCAGAGGGGGCTCCACTCATTACGCGTAATGAATGTGCGATTTCCGGTGCGAAGCTGTTTTTAGTACATGGACTGATCAGCGATGCTGGTGCGATTGTCGGTCGAGCGATTAAGGCGCATGCCTGGTATGATGCATCGACCTTAAAAGAGCCCTACCGCATCGAGGGTAAGAAAACAATGGGCTATGAGATTGCTGAACAATTTCAGTGGGATGTGCCGGATGTGATCCTCTATCCAACGGGCGGAGGTGTTGGTATCATTGGTATTTACAAGGCGTTACGTGAGTTGCAGCAACTTGGCTGGATTGGAGAGCGTCTACCACGTCTTGTTGCCGTTCAAGCCAATGGATGTGATCCCATTGTACAGGCCTGGCGAGCAGGAAGGTCAGAGTCAGAATTCAAGCAAAATTCCAACACGATTGCCTTTGGCATTAATGTTCCCAAGGCGCTCGGCGATTTCATGGTCCTGGAGGCCGTGAGAAATACCGGTGGCTGTGCTATCTCTGTGAGCGATGATGAACTACTACAAGCTCAAGCGCTGCTGGCCAGCAGCGAGGGACTGTTTATCTGTCCAGAGGGTGCTGCAACGCTTGCGGCTGCTCAAAAACTACGTGAAGCGAACTGGCTCAAATCAGGTGAGAGGATTGTTTTACTAAATACAGGAGCTGGTATAAAATATCCAGATACAGTGCATGTAAATGTACCTGTGCTCCAGCCCCAGGACGATGTCCCTTTACAATGGTAAAATCTGTATCGATGGCAGCGCTTTTATCAGGTATACAGGTTGAAAGGGAAAGCCTCTGTCTATGTGGTAAATTATGTACATCTGAAACAAGTGACTCGAATAGGAGGAAAACAATGCCTCGAATCGCCATCGTGGGCGCAGGAATTGCAGGACTCAATGCAGCACTCACCTTGCAGGACGCCGAACTCTCATGCAACATTTACGAAGCATCCAACCGCATCGGCGGTCGCATGCACTCCGATGCCAGCAGTTGGGACAATGGTATGGTGAGCGAATGGTGCGGTGAATTCATCGACAGCAATCACGAGACCATACGCCGGCTTGCCAAGCGCTTTGGACTCCATATCACTGACCTGCAACAGGAACAAGACGAGCAGTCCAAAAGTGTCTTGTATCTCTTCAATCGCTATTACACCGAGGAAGAGATGACTGAGGATTTCGAGGCACTGGCACCTCTCCTACACCAGCAGCTGCAAGCGGCAGGTTTCCCTACAACTCACACCAACTTCACCCAGGAAGGGTTCAGACTCGATCATCTGAGTGTGTATGATTGGATTGAGCAATACGTCAACGGTGGACATAATACGGCACTGGGTCGTCTACTTGACGCCTCCTGCACCGCGTTCTACGGCATGGATTCAGATCAGCAAAGTTCTCTCAATCTAGTCTACATGTTTGGTACACGTGACCTCTCGAAGGGCTCGATCACTTCTGGTGCGCTACAAGGGAGCAGTAAAATCGCAGGTGGCAACCAACAGCTTCCACTGGCGATTGCTCGTAGCTTACCCGAAAATTGTATCCATCTGGAGCATCAACTGGTAGCCATCGAGCGCCAGAGCGACTCTTCACTCACCTTAACGTTTACCACTGCCGCTGGCTTGCAGAAGGTGGATTGCGACTACGCGCTACTGGCTCTCCCCTTCAGCACCTTACGTCACGTCGATTACCAACGAGCCGGATTTGATCAATTGAAGCAAACGGCCATCAAAGAGCTGGGCTACGGCACGATCTCCAAACTCATCTTAGAATTTGACAGGCCTTATTGGTACGATAATGGTTCCTGGCCTCAGCCTCACAACGGCTTTACCATCACCGATCTGGAGATCCAGACACTTTGGGATACTTCCCTCGGTCAAAAAGGACCAAATGGCTTGCTTGTGAATTATACGAGTGGACATCGAGGAGCCGCCTACACGCCATCGACAGCGTATACCACCTCCGACGCCTCGACAAACATCCAGCCCTATGCCATGGACTGTCTACAACAATTGGAGCATGTCTTCCCTGGAATCAGCGCCCACTATACAGGCAAAGCAGCGTTGAGCTACTCCACCGGAGATCCCCATCTTCTGGGCAGCTACTCCTGCTGGGGCATCGGACAGTATACCCAATTTAGCGGCTACGAGGGCATGCGCCAGGGATCTATTCACTTTGCCGGAGAACATTGCTCGATCGACTTTCAAGGCTTCATGGAAGGGGCAGCCAAAGAAGGCGCCCGTGCCGCTCGCGAGATTATACAGGACGCTGGTATGTAAAGCTTAAATTTCTCCTTTTTACTCATCGATACATGGACGATGCGAGAGTTTGACATGCTATCTTCTGGCATAATTTCGTATCGTCGACAACTCATATCCTCAAACCATGTTGACCATTCAATATATTATGCCGGTGATGTGCACGCTAAAACGCCTATCATGTCACCAGCATATATGGTATACTGGTGACATATTCTAAAAAGGAAAAAATTGATAAACACAACAGCTGAAGAGAAAAGTAAAGAGACGCCAGAGGCTCTGTCATTGATTCAAGCTTTTGTCAATACACAATATGGCAAGGAAAAGCGCCTCCATGCAGAACTGACGCGTCCAGAGCATCTTCATGCCTGGCTCGTGCAGCATCATCTCCTGGAAGATGAGATGCCAGTCACCGAGGAAGATTTTCGTCGTATGATACAATTGCGCGAAACATTCCGCGAGCTCTTACGCGCCAATAATGAGAGTTCTTCACCGCTCCCACAGCTTGAAACACTCAATCATCTTGCCAACAACGCCCCTCTGACAGTTCATTTTGAGCCGGATGGATCATCGATCCTCCAACCAGACGTCAATGGCGTGGATGGAGCAATAGCTCGTCTCGTCGGTATGGTATTCACGAGTATGACCGAGGGAACCTGGACAAGGCTCAAAACTTGTCGCAATGATCGCTGTCGGAAGGCGTTCTACGATAGCTCAAAGAATCATTCAGGAGTATGGTGCTCAATGGCCAGTTGCGGAAGTCGCCTCAAAGCAAATGCCTATCGACAACGACACACAGCGCAGAAGGATATCTAAAATAATGGAGCAGCAACTAATCACCATCCGCGATGCAGAAACCAGCGAACGAGATAGCATACGAGAAGTTACTTTGTCCGCCTATGAAGAGTATGGAGCATTGATGCCTCCATCTTTCTGGAGCGTGTACCGCCAACTTCTCCTGGAAACATTGAGCGACAACAGTAACTCAATCGAGCGTATCGTCGCCGAACAAAATGGAGTTATCATAGGAAGCGTTCTACTCTATCCTGCAACTGCCGACGCCTATCGCAATATCGCCATCAGCCTTCAGGAGCCAGAGGTACGCTTTTTGGCCGTCCATCCGTCAGCGCGTGGGAAAGGGATCGGCAAGGCACTCATGAACGAATGTATGCGACGAGCACAACTCGCAGGAGCCAGGGCATTAGGATTACATACGATGGAGGTCATGCAGGCCGCTGTACGTATGTATGAACGCATGGGCTTCGTGCGCGTCCCCGAGCGTGATTTCAGCCCCGTCACCGGAGTGCTGGTTATCGGCTATAGCCGCTCCCTTACAGATATCTCCTCATCAGAATCATAGGCTAACCTGTTATCCAACTCCTCTTATTCATGATAGACAATAAAAACATGTTATCTTTTGTTTGTCCGTCATATTTACGTTTGCTTAACTAAAGGTAGCAAAGGATAACTTAGGGTTATGCACCAAAGTTTGTAACAAACGCTGGGATTGTTTCTGTTGAAATGAGAAACAATCCCAGCGTTTTATCTCGGCATAAAGCCAGATGGAGAATTTTATTTATCCATCGGCATGCAACGATCCAGACCACTACCCGATATGTGCCAGAGCATCCGTAGACGCCTCCGGCATCAGAGCGACCTCCTCCTCGGTAGGCTGGTAGGCATATTTGTCGGCGCGGCCGCCTGGCAGTAGAAACATGACGCCAAAGCCTATGATGGCAAGTACGAGCATCAAGGCATAGACCCAGAACAGGCTATGGGAGAGAGCATCCCGCAGTTGCGCCAGGAAATCCAGCGGCAACGAAGAGCGCAATCCAGGAGTCAGCAGGACGTTGGCAGGCGCGATGTTCTTGGGCAAGCGGCTGGCGTCGGCTGCGAACTGCGCGTAGATAGGCGCAAAGCGTTGGGCCATCTGCGCGTTGAGGATTGTCCCCATGATAGCTACTCCAACGGTACCACCCATAGTGCGAAAGAATTGTGTGGTCGCAGTTGCGACTCCACGCAGGTTCCAGGGAACGGCGTTTTGTACGGAGAGGATAAAGACAGAGCTGGCAAAGCCAAGTCCTGTACCGATAAAGACCATGGCGACAATGATGAAGGGCAAGCCCGTCTGTATTGTAAAGAGAGTCGTCATGCCGACACCAATGGCCGCAGCCAGCATTCCTATAACAGCGGTAAAGCGGTAGCCATACTTGATTGCAATTTTTCCACTAATGGCGGCAGCGATAGGCCAGGCCAGCAGCAAAGGACCCAGTGTAAAGCCAGCACTTGTGGCGGTCCCCCCATTAACGCCCTGTACAAAGAGCGGAACGTAGGTTGTGATACCGAACATCAGTACGCCAAGGATGACACCACCGATGCTTGAGATCGTGATGATACGGCTCTTAAAGAGCTCGAGCGGGAGGATTGGCTCGGCGGCACGCTGCTCAATAAAGATGAAGAGTCCAAAGAGCACTACGCTTCCCACAAAGAGTCCAATGCTTGGGACCGAGAGCCAGGACCATGATGTACCTCCCTGTAGCAGCGCAAAGAGCAGAGATACAATGCTTCCAGTCAGTGTCAGCGTGCCCAGATAGTCGAGGCGATGCTTGGTGCGCACAATGGACTCTTTAAAGAACACGATCAATAGGAACATTGAGACCAGGCCAAAGGGAATATTGATAAAGAAGACCCAGCGCCACGAAAGATTGTCAACGATCAATCCACCGGCCAGTGGTCCAACCACGCTGGAGATTCCCCAGACACCACTAAATAATCCCTGGACTCTGGCTCGCTCTTCCAGGGCGAAGATGTCCCCGATGATGGTCAGAACGATTGGGAGCACAGCTCCGGCTCCTAAACCCTGGATGGCTCGGAAGATAATCAACTGCTCCATCGACTGCGCAGCTCCGGAGGCCGCTGAGCCGATCAAGAAAAGAGAGGCTCCAAAGAGAAAGAGCGGTTTACGTCCATACAGATCGGCGAGTTTTCCGTAGATGGGGACGGTGGTTGTAGAGGTCAACAGGTAGATCGAAAACACCCATGAGTAAAGTGTAATGCCTCCTAGTTTCCCAACGATACTCGGTAAAGCGGTCCCGACGATGGTTGTATCTAACGCCGCTAACGACATGCCGAGCATTAATCCGACGGTGATAAGAATTTTTGCTTGTTTGGTCATCCCTATTTTCCCCTGCACATAAAATAAATCAAGACAACGTATGTGTAGCCACCACCCAACCCAGGACGGTCGTACAAACATCTTAGAAGTTTTTTTCTCTGCAACAGCGCAAAAAAGAGGTACGGTAGATAGTGTCCCTAACTTAATCTAACACTTGTCATAAGAATATTTATTCCAATCTCTACAGCCGCTATAGAGAAAATGTACACTCTACCTGTCGCATCAGGAGCTAATACTGAAGAATTGTCGGAAGAATTCGGAATTTATCTGGCTACTATGTCCACAGACGATACGTGCTTCATACTGTATACTAGTTGAGCAGGTTTGTATGTAGTAAGTTTGAACTCTGGCAGTTGTAAGGAGGCGAGAATACATGTCCCTGCAATCAAATGGTTTTACGATAGGCGTCGAAGAAGAGTATCAAATCATTGATCCTCACACGCGTGAATTAAGTCAAGCCGCCCATCTTATCTTGCCCAATGCGCAAGAAACGTTAGGAGACGCTGTTCAGTATGAAATGATTCTCTCCCAAATTGAGATTGCCACTCCAATTTGCCAGACACTCGATGATGTACGCAGAGAGCTCACTCGTTTACGTAAGGGCATTATTACTGCTGCCGATCAACGCGGATTAAAGATCGCGGCAGCCGGTACGCATCCTTTCTCACCATGGAATGAGCAAGAGGTGACACCCCGAGAACGCTATGTCGAGCTTATAGAAACATATCAACAACTTATCCGCGAACAGGTCATCTTTGGATGTCACGTTCATATTGGAGTGCCCGATCCAGAAAATGCCATCATGATCTTGAATCATGCGCGTGTCTGGCTCGCTCCACTGATTGCGTTGACGGCCAATTCTCCCTACTGGCTCGGTGAGGATACTGGCTATCAGGATTATCGGACAGGACTCTGGTGGACCGTTCCACTGGCTGGTCCGCCTCCCTATTTCGCTTCGCATCATGAGTACAGAAAGACGATTAACAATCTGATTGAGACCGAGAGCATCGACGATGCCACTAAAATATATTGGGATCTGCGTCCTTCAGAGCGCTTCCCAACCCTGGAGTTTCGTGTGATGGATGTCAGTCTGACCGTTGACGAAGCTGTCGTCATCACTGGCCTCACGCGAG
Organism: Dictyobacter sp. Z7_2; assembly: GCF_057551105.1. NCBI lineage: Bacteria > Bacillati > Chloroflexota > Ktedonobacteria > Ktedonobacterales > Dictyobacteraceae > Dictyobacter > Dictyobacter sp. Z7_2. Next base: position 2,634,688 of record NZ_BAAJPE010000002.1, on the reverse strand, counting down.
CACTTGTGCGCACATGCTACGAACAGGTCGTACGAGGCATTCCCTATCCAGAGATAACTGCTGATCAGTTACGTGCTATGCACTGGCGTGCAGCACGCTATGGCCTGGATGCAAACCTGTTCGATACACTGAAAAATTGTATTGTGCCAGCTCATCAATGTATTGAAAATATGCTAACATTTTTACGTCCCGCCCTTGAAGCTGAAGGCGATTGGGAACGTGTTGAAAAAGGTGTGCGTCGCATCTTGCAACAAGGCAATGGAGCGCGTCAGCAACTCAACATCTTTCAGCAGACCGGAGATTTTAAAGACGTCGTTGACTACGTCGTAGCGCAAACCAGTAGCTTTTAGATTCTGGTTACTGGAAAGATAGCATAACCAACCCATCAGGCCCTGCCAGAGAACCGTCGGAACTTACCACAATCTACAGTATGAGCTCTATCTGCCAGACAGATAGAGCTCATCATCGTTCATAATAGGTCCAAAGAAAGCTCCACTTACGGATTGCTTCCTACCTGCGCCTCTGACGCCTGGACTGTCTCTTTTGTATACAGGAAGCAGTTTGTCCAATGACCATTCCCCAGATCGGTCCGGGCCGGGAAACTCTGCTTACAGACCGGCATCGCGTGGGGGCAGCGTGGATGGAAACGACATCCTTCTGGAGGATTAATCAAACTGGGAATCTCACCGCGTGCATGCACCTCTTCGGCCAGGCCGTGCGCCTGCGCTTTGATACGATCAGGATCAGGCGCTGCTGCCAACAACAGTTGCGTGTACGGATGCTTTGGCTCCTGGATAACGCTATCACTGGGTCCGCCTTCCACCATCTGTCCGGCGTACATCACCAGCGTGTTCTCAGCAAAATAGCGAGCACTCGCAATATCGTGCGTGATAAACAATAAAGCCAGTTTCTCTTCGTTCTTTAGCCGCAGCAACAGATTTAAGATATCCAGGCGAATAGACACATCCAGCATCGAGACCGGCTCGTCGGCCAGCAACACTTCGGGTTGGACCGCCAGGGCACGCGCAATCGCGATACGCTGTCGTTGTCCACCACTCAATTGATGCGGAAATTTCTGAATAAATTGCTCGGCAGGGCTCAAGCTCACGCGTCTGAGCAACGCCAGAACTTGCTCGGTTACCTCATCCTCCGTGCGGGCGTGTCCGAATAATCGAAGCGGACGACTGAGATGATAACGTACGTTGTGAACCGGATTCAGCGAAGCAAAGGGGTCCTGGAAGATTAATTGCACATGTCGGCGATATTTTCTCAGGACAGAGGTGCCTCCATGCAGGCGGATTGGCTCGCCGCGAAAGCGGATGGTCCCAGACGTGGGATCGTACAGACGTGCCAGCATACGTGCGACGGTCGTCTTGCCACTTCCGCTTTCGCCCACCAGAGCAGTAGCCTGTCCGGGATAGAGAGCAAAGGAGGCATCGTCGACAGCGTGCACAACGCGACGCGGCTGAAATAATTTAAAGTCGTTGATCGGAAACTCTTTCCGTAAGTGTTGAGCCTCCAATACTGGAGCTTCTCCATCTGGCACAGCGGCGCTACCATTTGACTGGTCAAGTGTATTCATCAGGCTCTTCCTCCGATACTTCTCTCAGCCAGCTTTTCGTATCCGGCTGCTAACTCCGCCGTGGTAGGGATATGAGAGCTGAGAGCTGGATCATAATAATGACACGCAACAACCTGATCAGGACTCTCCTTACTGGAAGGAAGCAACGTTGGAGTCACATGAGAACAGGCATCAAAGGCCATCGGGCAGCGCTCCTGGAAAGGGCATCCGGGAGGCAAAGCGCGTAGATCTGGTGGGGAGCCTGGGATACCAACCATCATGCGCCGTGGTCCGTGCAGAGTGGGGAAAGAGTTGAGCAGTCCATAGCTATAGGGATGGCGTGGGTGCAGATAGAGATCTTTACTCTGTCCCTTCTCAATCATTTTGCCGGCATACATAATCGCAATATTGTCGGCTAATTCGATCAAGAGCGACAGGTCATGGGTGATGAAGATGAGTGCGGTGGATAGCTCTTTGCAGAGGCTACTGATGAGTTGGAGAATCTCGCGTTGGACAACCACATCCAGAGCGGTCGTTGGCTCGTCCATGATGATGAGTTCGGGCTGGAGCGCTAAAGCAATCGCAATGACGGCGCGTTGGCGCATACCACCGCTCAGCTCGTGGGGATAGCTTTTCAAACGATCCGAAGCGATACCAACCATCTCAAATAATTCGGCGGCTCGACGCTTCCTGGCATCCGCTTTCATCTCGGGACGATGCGTGACCAACACATCTATAATTTGATCACCCACAGTCAGCACAGGATTCAGAGCATTCATGGCACTCTGGAAGACAATTGACAGCTCGTTCCAGCGAAATGCGCGGAGCTCTCGCGGAGACAACTTCAGCACGTCGATAGCCCCCTGATCGTCCGTCTGACGGCTTTTCTTCGGGAGACGTCGTATCACCTCATCTTCTTCGTTGGCATAGTAAAGGATTTCGCCGCCAGTAATGTAGGCCGGTGGACGCAGCAGGCGTGCAATTGCATAGGCCATGGTCGATTTACCGCATCCGCTCTCACCTGCCAACCCTAAGATCTCTCCGCGTGCCAGACTAAAGCTGACATTGCGCGCGGCATGGACTGCTCCATTCGCCGCCAAATAATCAACACTCAGATTATTGACCTCTAAGAGTGTCTTGGTTCCAACACTTGTTGCCATTAAGCTATCACCTTTTTCTCTTTCAGCAACCGGGGCTTCTTGTCCTGGCGCAAACGTGGATCAGCGATTTCGTCAATACCGAAATTAATCAGGGATAGGCCTGCTCCCAACACAGCAATACAGATGCCTGGTGGAATAAACCACCACCACAATCCGGAAATCAAGGCGTTATCTTTTTGAGCCCAATAAAACATATCGCCCCAGCTAATACCATTGGGATCGCCTAAGCCTAAAAATTCTAGGGAAGCAGATGCTAGTATAACATAAAGTGTCGTGCTTACAAAATTGGCTGCCACGATCGAGATCTCATTTGGGAAGATTTCTCTGAAGATAATGCGGAATGTCGTCTCGCCATTTGAGCGGGCCGCAGAAACAAACTCGCGACTGCGCATAGAGAGTGTCTGCGAGCGTAGGACGCGTGCCCCCCACGACCAACTGGTGAGAGTAATCACGATCGCCACCGTCTGAGGTCCACGTGGGAAGTAAGAGGCCAGCACAATCGCCAGCGGGAGTGCCGGCAAGACCAGAAAGACATTGGTTAACAATGAGAGAAACTCATCGACCACACCGCCGACATAGCCACCGATCAATCCTACCAGGACAGAAAGCAGCGTGACGGCAATACCAGTGATAAAGCCCCAGAAGATCGAGGAGCGCGTTCCAACCACCAGCTGGCTGAAGATATCCTGCCCCAAAGCCGTCGTGCCCAGCAGATGGACAGATGAAGGAGCCGCCTGCGCATCCTGCGATAAGCGATTAGGATCGGTATGAATAAAGAGTGGCCCGAAAATAGCCACCAGGATAAAGAAAATTACGATATAGGTTCCAATCGCAACTTTCCTATTCCCGGATAGATAAAACCAGAAGCGTTGCAAACTTTGTCCAGCGCGCTTATACCATGGAGGTCGCACCGTACGCAGCAGCGTAGAGTCCACTGGCTTCCTGCTGCTCTGGGAGACAGCATCGTTTGAAGACGGGGATGAAAATGTATTCATAACTCAGGCACTCCTCTCCTGACGTACGCGAGGATCAAGTAAGACATAGACGAGATCTGCCAGAAAATTGGCCCCAAGTACTGCCAACGCGATCACAAGGAAGATACCCTGCAACAGGGGATAATCTTGTCCCTGCACCGCCTGCAACAGCGAAAAACCAATCCCGGGATACGAGAAGACAATTTCAGTCAATAATTGGCCGCCAACAATGGTGCCAATGGAGAGCGCGAAACCAGCAATATTGGGCAGAATCGCATTGCGAGCCGCATAGATAAACATCACGCGAGCCCTCGTCAATCCTTTGGCATCGGCCATCAAGACATAATCCTCCGACAGCGTCGTAATCATCGAGTTACGCATCACCAGCATCCAGCCAGCGATCGAGGAGATCACAATCGTGAAAGCAGGCAAAATAGCATGGTAGAGCGCACTCATAATAAAATCAGTATTCCAACCAATATCTAATTGAGTATCAAAACCATCAGAGAATGGGAACCAGCTCAGCGTGTAGCCAAAGAAATAGAGGATAATCAGTGCCAACCAGAAATAGGGAATTGCCGAAAGAAAAGTCATAGCGGGCGAGAGGAAAGTATCCAAAAATGTGCCACGGCGCCAGGCCATGATAATTCCAATCAAGCATCCGACAATGAAGCTGATAACAACAGAGACAGCCCCCAGGATAAGTGTCCAGAAGATGTTTTGACCAATCACCGAAGCGACGGGAATAGGATATTGAATAAATGAGACGCCAAGATTCCCATGCAAGAGGTTGCCGAGATATTGAATATATTGTGTCCAGAGAGAGTCGGTGGTGTTAACGCCAAAGGCAGCCTCTAGAGCGTGTTGGGTGGAGGGGCTGATCGGTCCCAGGCGCTCAAGACGCGCCAGGAGAGCTTGGGCGGGATTTCCTGGAGCCAGACGCGGGATAAAAAAATTCAAGGTGATTGATATCCAGATCGCCACCAGATAGAACAAAATGCGACGAAACATATGGCGCATTCTAGTACTCCTTTGCAGTCCTACTACAAAACAAAGTAGCGGCAGAAAAATTGTGTTCCCCAAAGAGATCAAGCTCACCAACGTAGCGGCGCGGCTCCGCCGTGCTGTCACGTCCCGCACGACCATGCTCCTCATGGGGCTCCATTGAGAAAGCCTACCCTTGAGCGACGTACACCAACCTTTTCGTACGAGTCACAGACAGCACGGCGGAGCCGCGCCGCTACGTTGGTGAGCGTTTGCACTGTAGGTGAAAGGGGAACGCTCCCTATCTTCACAGTATTCTCCGGGTATGAGTCAGGGGATGGTTGCGCAACCATCCCCTGACTCATCTGACTGTCTGTGCGGTATGAGTACGCTCATCTCTTATGCTAATGAGACGATCTGACATACTGCCTAGCTAACAGGCTTCAAATGAAGGATGACTACTTCATTATCAGGTGAGGTGTAAGCCGCTCCGACCGCATATGGATTGTCCTGCGACGGCCAGCCGGTAAAGTTCTTTGTGCTGTATTCGTACCAGGAAGCTGCATTTACCAGAGGAATGTTGGGCAGCTTTTCAGCGAAGATCTTCTCGAGTCCCGCGATGGCTGTCTTTTGCTTGGCAGGATCAATCGTCGAAGCATACTGTTTCAACAATTGATCTGTTGTGCTATCGCTCCATTTGCCCCAGTTATAGCCTTTGGGAGAAAGGTTAGCTGTATTCAGGTCGGTATTGTACAGGTAGAATGGCGTTGGTCCACCAAAGAGACCACCGATCAACGCGTCAAAGTTGCCATTATTACGAGCATCGAAATATGCAGTATCCTGAATATCATCGACGGTCGCATTAATACCAATATCTTTTAAGTTCTGCGTAACGATCGCTGCCATTGTTTCCCAGTCGGTCCAACCATTCACAACCTTTACAGTGAAAGACAACTTCTTGCCACCCTTGGCATAGATGCCATCACTCCCCTTCACATAACCGGCACTCTCCAGGAGTTGTGTCGCCTTGGCGACATTAGCCGTTGTGGGCTGGTCCTTGTAGGCGGGGTCGAGGTAGGCATTGGAATTGGGTAAGATCAAGCCAGTTGTGCTCGCAGGAGAAACATAGCCGCTCTCAGCTTGCTTGGCCATCTGCCCTCGATCAAATGCAGCGCTCATCGCCTGACGTACGGCGACATCGTTAAATGGTGCCTTGGTTAGATTGACATATAGGGTCACCATATCAGTTGGGGACATCCAATAATGGTTGTGCTCTTTATCTTTGGCGACATATGTCTGATCCAGATTAGGAGCGTAGAAGCTTCCCCAGTCGATTTGACCTTTCATCAATTGCAACTGCAATGTCTGATTGTCTTTAACCGCTGGATAATCCAGTTCGTCAACCTTTACCTGACTGGCTTGCCAGTAGCTGGGATTCTTTGTGTAAACCAATAATTGCGCCGAAAATTTGCTCAGCTTGAAGGGGCCAGTTCCAATTGGATCTGTATTGGCAAATTTTGTGGGGTCGACACCACTAAAAATATGCTCAGGAACAATAAATGTTTTGCCTGCGATGTACCAGAGCGTCGGGGGATTTGGAGATTTGAAGGTAAAGACAACGGTGCTTGCATCCGGGGCACTCACATCACTGAGATACGTCCAGACGCCATTCACATCGGCTGCTGGATATTTCTTGAGCATATTGAATGTGAAAGCCACGTCACTGGCGGTGAAAGGCTTGCCATCCGACCACTTAACTCCATCACGAATAGTGAAGGTGGCTTGCTTTTCGTCGCTGCTCCACTTGTAGCTTGAGGCCAACATGTTCTGAACTGAGCCATCGTTCACGTTATAAAATAATAGAGGCTCATAGACCATACCCAGAATGCCCTCATTGACCTGAGTCGGATTATAGGGGCTAAGAGCCTTGGTGAAATCGCCGCCAACGTGGGCTCCAATGTGTAACACACTTTTTTTGCTGCTTGTGCTGCCGGTGGAACTCCCACCACAGGCTGCGAGGACAAATGCCATGATCATCAATGACGAGAGCAAGATCATACCAGCCCTGGATCTCTTGCTGTCAACCGGTGAAAAGAGATTTAGAGTCACGCCCAACCTCCTAAAAGATAAAAAAACACCGTGCCATGGGAATACAGTCATCATAAGTCCAGATATATGCAAAATAGAGCGTAGCCTCTGTTCAACCTACGCGCCATTCGCCATCCTTCATACGCCTATAATTAATATAGACAACTAGACCAGTGCGCGAAAAACGGGAACCGTTTTCATCAAGATACATGTATGTTCACCATTATCCAGATAGATATTAGCAAACATGCACATACAACTATCTACTCCGTGGTACAAGGACGCACTACAAGTTGAATGTCCGCTCTTTCCTTCTGGGTCTCATTCAACGTGATAAAAACGCAATGATTGCCTGGAGCATCCCTGCTCGCGTGTCATAATTGGAACGTCTATGAGAACATTACACGGATTTACACTAATTGTCAAGTCATCTAGACCACTAAAATCTAACTTGACGGCAAAATGGTGGAGGTATCGCTCCGCTGGAACACCACCCACCATTTACGAAGACGCCCGAGCCTATAAATCCTTTAAACGCTGCTGCCAGTCCTCATTCGCAAAGCCCACTTGACCACGACAGATCGTGGCTTGCAGTTGGAAAGAGCGATCGAAAATAGCCAGGTCAGCCTCATAGCCGGGCGTCAGGAGACCTTTGCGCTCCGCAACGTGGGCGGAGCGAGCGGGATTGAATGAAAGCATCCCGGAGGCTTCAGACAAGGTGACATGAGTATATTCAAGCATGTTACGTAAGGCATGATCCAATGTCAGAACACTACCGGTCAAAGTGCCATCCAGTAAACGAGCAGCCCCACAAATAACGTGTGCCTCCTGACCAGCAAACTCAAAGACTGCATTTGGAATACCGGCTCCGGCCTGGGCATCGGTAATCACGATGGTCCGTTTGGGGCCTAACATTCTGATGAGCATATCCATCATGGCGGGATGTACGTGAACACCATCGGCGATCAACTCACCCAGCACCTGCTCGGACTGTACAATGGCGGCCAATGGTCCAGGATTGCGATGCTCTAATTGTCGCATAGCATTAAAGCAATGCGTCGCATGCGTAATCCCTAGCCGAATCGCCTCGCTCGCCTGATAATAATCGGTATCGGTATGCCCAATGCTCACCGTGACACCAGCCTCGACTAAGCGCTTGATCATAGCGTGAGCGCCTGGTAGTTCGGGGGCAAGTGTGATGAGCTGGAGGTGCCCTCGCGTCAGATCCAAAATCAGCTCGGTCTCTTCAGGATCAGGCTTACGCAACCAGATGGGCGGATGAGCTCCACGCCTGTCCTCACTGATATAGGGACCTTCAAGATGAATACCCACGGGCTCGGCATCACCTCCATGGGCTGCTTTTTTTGCTTGCTCAATAGCTTCTACTGCCGTAAAGAGCTGCGCCTCGGGTAGCGCGTTCGGAGTTCCTACCACGGCGATGAGAAATGAGGTCACACCCGTGGACGCCACCCAGTGTCGATAGGCATGAATCTCCTCTGCATCGGTTGTATGTAAGTTGAAGCCGCCACCACCATGCGTATGGACCTCTATAAATCCCGGCATGACAATGCTATCTGCGGCATCGATCACCAGCCCGGATTGATCACCGCTCTGTCCGATAGTTTGAATGTGCTCACCCTCAATCGCCACATCCCCCCGCTCCACATCCATGTTCGCATCCACCAGACGAGCACCACTTAATGTAAACCGCATTGAGTTTTCCTCTTTCACAGATTTTCTTTCCAGCACTTGACAATCTTCCTGTACAGTAGTGGTCTATACAATATGCCAATTGTACCACTATGTATCTAATCCCTACAGTGGTAAAGCCTTAGAAATTACTATTGGCTTCTCCCGCCCAAAAGAGAAATGGATAGATCAGCCATGCACAAGGATTTACACATGTAGTATCTAACTATATTTTTTTTGCCGTAGAGAATAAGATCCTGCTCATCATCTCGTGACTATCATCAGTGATAGAATACTTTTCGGCGCAACAATTTCAGCGTTATCTGGTCCTGATTATAAACTCTCCAGTTTCTGCACTCATAAAGGGCTTGCCTCGTCAAAAGCTATTGACACCCGATACGCATGAGCTACAAAATATGAGCTTGCAACCAGAAGCCTTGACGTTTCGTCTAATATCTGTGATTATTTAAAGATACGGCGTGGTATAGACGATATACCAATTATACCAGCCTGCAGTGATATGCAAAAACGCTACCTTGTAGACGTTCATTGGGATTGGATCATTGGGGGCAGATTATCGTTATACGAGCTGAAAAGGATTAGGTTGAAACTATATGAGTACAGTTTTTCGCAAAGGTCCCTTACCTCGTTACTATCAGTTAAAAGAGATTATGCGAGAAAAAATTCGTCTGGGTGAATGGAAACCTGGAGATCTTATCCCTTCTGAACGTGAGCTTGGAGAGCAATACGGGATCAGTCGCATGACGGCGCGTCAGGCCATCACCGAGTTGGTCAACGAAGGACTCTTTTACCGCGAGCAAGGCAAGGGGACCTTCGTCAGTCGACACAAGATCACACAACAACTTATCCACTTAACCGGCTTTACCGAGGATATCAAGACACGTGGTCAACGACCCGGCACCAAGGTTTTGGACGCTGCCATGTGTCCGGCCGACGAAAAAACCGCCGAGCGCCTGCGCATCAAGCCAGGACAACCCATCTTTCGCCTGCAACGCCTGCGCCTGGCCGATGATGAGCCACTGGCGGTCGAAATCTCTCATCTCAGCTTTATGGGCTGCGAGAAGTTACTTGAGGAAGATCTAGAGCATAATTCGCTCTATCGCATCCTGGAGACAAAATATGGCCTCCCACTTATGGAGGCTGAACAGGAAATTGAAGCGGGTCTCTTCGATGAGAAAGCAGCTCAATTGCTCCATGTGCCAGCCAACAGTGCAGCCCTCTTCACACGTCGCATCACCTATACCGAGCGAGACCAACCCATCGAGTACGCCACCTCAATGTACTGTGGCAACAAATATATCTACTACACGAATCTGAAACGCGAACAATTAATGCCGTAGCGTCGACAATGAAGGAGAACTTATGTCTAGCGCATCGCATCCTGATGAAGCGAGCAACATTGGAGCACTCGCGACAGAAGGCATTAATCCGGCCACGACAGAGATCGATCGCCTGAGTCCATTAGGGATTGTACAGGCCATCAACGCCGAGGACGCCAAAGTCGCGCTGGCAGTGGAGCGCGTCTTGCCCGCGATTGCTCAGGCAATTGAGCAGATCGCTGCCCGCATGCGCCAGGGTGGACGTTTGATCTATATCGGAGCTGGCACGTCGGGTCGTCTGGGCATTCTGGACGCTTCGGAGTGTCCACCCACCTTTGGCACCTCCCCAGAGCAGATTGTGGGACTGATCGCAGGCGGTCCTATTGCGACCGCCAACGCCGTCGAAGATGCGGAAGATAATCCAGCCGCCGGACAGGCCGAACTGGAGCAGTTGCACGTCGGAGCTCTCGATACGGTAGTAGGCATCGCGGCCAGCGGACGCACACCGTATGTACTGGGAGCGATCGACTATGCCACAGCGCAAGGCGCCCTGACGATTGGGATCGCTTGTAACGCCAGCACACCGCTTGAGCAGGCTGTCGCCATTATGATTGCTCCAATCGTGGGACCAGAGGCGCTGACAGGCTCGACGCGCTTAAAATCCGGCACAGCTCAGAAAATGGTCCTCAATATGCTCAGCACGGGCACGATGATTCTTTTGGGCAAGACCTTCGGCAATCTGATGGTGGATGTGGTGGCGACGAATTATAAGCTTGAGCAACGGGCAACGAAGATTGTACAGACTGCCACTGGATTATCTAAAGATGAGGCTGCTAGCTTGCTAAGAAGTGTCGATGGGGAGACCAAAACAGCGATTGTCGTTGGACTTACCAACGTATCGTCGGAGGCGGCCAGAAAGCATCTGGCGACACATCAATCTATTTTGCGTACAACGCTAGAAGCCATACAAAAATGAGCAACCCACAACCAGACCACTTAGAAAGCCAATCCAGGCACAGCTATTATCTAGGTATCGATGGCGGCGGCAGCAAGACGCTGGCCATTATTGTCGATGAACTGGGCACCGAGATTGGACGCGGACAAGCCGGTAGTTCGAATCATACCGGCGTCGGACTCACGCGAGCGCTCGAGCATATCCATGAGGCGGTCGCGCAAGCGCGTCAAGGATTGGATGAGCAGGAGCCGATCCAGAAAGCCTGGTTAGGTATCGCAGGCATTGATCGTCAGGCGGACCAGCAGATGCTTGAAGCCCACGTGCAATCTCTGGCCACCACCGTCTACGTCACAAATGACGCCGAACTCGCATTGAGTGCGCTCCCAGCCACCGTCGGAGTGGTACTGATCGCGGGCACAGGATCTATCTCATTGGGACGTAATGCGCAAGGTCAGACCACCCGCTCTGGTGGCTGGGGACATATTCTCGGCGATGAAGGTAGCGGCTATGCACTGGGACACCAGGCGTTACGAGCGGCAGTCCGAGCTGCAGATGGTCGTGGGCCGCAGACGCTGCTCCTGAAGAGCATTATGCAAGCGTGGCAACTTCAACAAGCCGATGATATCATCGGTGAGGTCTATGGCGCGGATGACAAAGCCAAAATTGCGCGTCTCTCCAATTGTGTCTTCCAGGCCGAACAGCTTGGAGATGCCGTGGCCCATGAGATCGTCCAGAACAATCTCGACGAATTGGTGCTCGTGGTACGCGCAGTTGGAACCAAACTCGGTTTCTCAGCGCAACAACCACTTCCCCTCGCTCTGGGCGGTGGACTGCTCTTAAATGAGATCCGTTTTCAGACCCGCTTCTTAGAGCAACTCCGGCAGCAGCAAGCGATAGACCTGATTGTGCATGTAGAACAGCCAGCTTTGAGTGCCGCACGCAGCGTCATCCACGCCGCAGACTTCAAAGATTGGTTCCGCATCTAAAAATCACACAAGGAGAAAACTCTATGCAATCCTCCACCTCAGACATGAGTCAGGAAGAATTGATCGGCCAATTGTTTGTCGTAGGTTTTCCTGGACCAACTGTGACGCCAGAAATCGTTGACCTGATCCAGAACTATCACGTTGGCGGCATCGTGCTCTTCAAGCGCAATCTTCAGGACATCAAGCAGATTCGCCAGCTCACGCACGATTTGCAAATGATCGCGCAAAAAGCTGGACACCGTTATCCGCTACTGATCAGTATCGACCAGGAAAACGGGATGGTGCGTCGCTTCGGTGATAGCGCAACGATCTTTCCTGGCAACATGACTCTGGGTGCAATTGCATCTCCACAACTGACACACGACGTAGCTCAGGCAACCGGCAGAGAATTAAAAGCACTGGGCATCAACATGAACCTGGCCCCTGTAGCCGATGTCAACAACAACCCGGCCAATCCAGTCATTGGCATCCGCTCATTTGGAGAAGATCCACAACAGGTCGCGCAACTCCTCACAGCCATGCTGAAGGGGTATCGAGAAGCCGGCATTATTACCTGTCTGAAGCACTTCCCAGGCCATGGTGATACCGCTGTCGACTCGCATCTGGCCCTCCCCAGCATCCCCTATGAGCTGGAACGGCTCGAACAACTCGAACTGATCCCCTTCCAGCGCGGCATCGAAGCGGGAGCGGATAGCATCATGACCGCACATATTTATCTACCAGCACTGATGCCCGCCGATACCACATTGCCAGCCACCGTCTCATCCCACATCGTGCACGATCTCCTGCGCACCAGACTCGGCTACACGGGAGTCGTCATCACCGACTGCCTGGAGATGAATGCAGTTTCCAAGACAATTGGTGTTGAGAATGGCGCAGTGATGGCACTACAGGCAGGCAATGATTTAGTGCTGGTTTCTCATACGTATGAGCGGCAGAAGGGCAGTCTTCTAGCTGTCAAACAAGCAATCAAGAGCGGGCAACTCGATATCCAAACCATCCAGGATGCCAGCGAGCGTGTCCTCCAATTGAAAGCCCGCATGCTCTCCTGGGAAGATCTCCCTACCGAAGAGCAGCTCAGCGTTATCAGCACGGCCAGCCATCAGCAGCTACGCGATAGCGCCTACGAGCTCTCGACGACAGTGGTCCGCGACCAGCAAGGACTGTTACCGCTCCGATTGACAGACGCGCAAAAGATCCTGGTGCTAACAATCCAGCCGGAGACGTACACCGCCGCCGCCGATGCATCCGAAGAATCAGGCGTCTTGATAGAGCAGATACGCCAACGACACGCACAGGTAGAGGAAATATCCATCATCCCTAAAAAAGTTATGGATGTTTTGTCGGGGATTGACGAGGCGGTCGATAATGCTGCTATGATTATGATTGTGACAGTGAATGCAAATCTAGATCACGCTCAAGCAGAGTTTGTCCAACATGTGCTCAAGCGAGGGAAGCCAACCATCGGGCTGGCGGTTTATAATCCATATGACCTGTTAGCGTTTCCCGAGCTCGGCAGCTACATCGTCACCTACGAGTATACGGCCCCGGCCTTAACAGCAGCAGTGCGTGTACTGTTTGGTGAGATTCCAGCACAAGGAAAGCTCCCGGTCAGCTTACCAGAATTGTATCCACTCACCCAATAGCAGCGGGCACACTGTATCATCACTAGCTAGATTAGGACAATAGAATGCAAGTCACGACCGAACATATCCAGCCCTACGATGCCGACCACGATGCATCCAGCATCTATACGCTATGGCAGGAAGTCTTTGCCACCAGTTGGCCAATCAATCAAGAGCGCCTGACAAAAGTGCTGAACGGCCCAGAGCCCCGGCACTTTGTAGCTCGTATCAATGGACGCATCGTAGGCTTTGCCGCGACCCTCCAGAGCTCCAAAGATGGTAAAAAGATTGGGCAGTTGGCAGCGCTCCTGGTTCATCCAGAGATGCAACGACAGGGCATCGGTACAGCCTTGCATAATACAGCCCTCGCCTATCTTCAGGGTACAGGAGCCAGCGTAATCCAGCTGGGTAGCATAGTCCCACGCTTTTGGCCCGGCATCCCGACACAATCCCAGCCAGCCCTCGCCTTCTTCAAAGCCAGAGGTTGGAATCCATCTGAGACTGTCTATGATCTTGTGCAGGACCTCAGTACGTATCAGACCCCGGAAAACATCGTTAAACGTGTAGAACAAGAGCAGATCAGCATCGCCATCGCCACCAGCCAGAACGTCACAGACGCCCTGGCCTTCGAAGCCAAAGAATTTTCTGGCTGGCTGGCTCTCTATGAGCGTTGCGCCGATCTCGGCGATTATCGCGACATCTTGACCGCTCGCGAGGCGGATGGACGTGTAATCGGGACGCTCATCATGTACTCACAGAACTCCCATTCCGAGCGCACCGACCTCATCTGGCAGGAGCTTCTCGGCGAAAACGCCGGAGCCATCGGAGCCGTCGGGGTCGACGCTCAAGCACGCGGACGTGGCATAGGCATCGCCCTTGTCGCAGCCGCCTCCGAGATCCAAAAACAGCGCGGCGTCCAGAACTGCTTCATTGACTGGGTCACCCTCACCGACTTCTACTCCAAAGTCGGATACCCCAAATGGCGCGCATATGCCTACTGCCAACGCACTGAACCGGAGAGCTAGCAGGTCAAAGGGTCCAAGACCTCTCAGATAGGTTAAAAAGGCCCTTTCTCTCACAGTGCAAACACCCACCCACATCAAACAAAACAATCTACACGGGAAGACCACTCAATGGAGTCCAATGCAGATAGTTGTCGTGCGCCCTCGCGATGAGCAACAAGATCAAAAAAAAGAGAGAAAAAATAGAAATAGTAGGTAAACATGTTCTTGCCCAGATAATATCTTATACTGGATTGAATACATGTGTTAATAAATGGAGATTGCCTTAAATGATGAAGGTAATTTCTTTTTTGAGATGAGGTAAAGAGAGTATGCTTTTTAAAATGGTAAGATTTCCTGTTACGAAAGAGATAAGATTACTAAGTTTTGCCTTTTTCTTTGCGTTTGCAGGGTATGATGGAGCTCAACAATATATTACAGCTTTTTTTTCTCAAATTGGATTGCCTCGAAGTGGATTTCAAGTACTTATTCTCATTTATCTTTTCTCTACATTGGCAGAACCTTTGTCTGCCGTCATTATTTCTAAATACGGCGCAAAAAAATCAATGACAATAGCTCTCTTCTTTTATGCGCTCTTTCTATTTGCACTCATGACAAAGTTTCTTGTTTTTATTTACCTTGCATCCGCTCTTCTTGGCTTCTCTGGAGCTTTCCTATGGACGGGACAGAATAGCTATTTGGTAAGAGCTACAACTGATGATAATCGTGGCGCAAATGCAGGCTTTTTTGGCACTTTGCTATTTTTCGGAGCGGTTGTGGGTGTTATTGTGTTGGGCCTTCTTACATCTATATTTTCCTATCAATCAGCATTTTTAAGCGCTGCATTTTTAACTCTTATTGGTGTCATATTCATATTACGCTTGAGGGACTTACCACCAGAAAAATCAGCAAATCACTTCCAACTTTTGCGCAAAGTTCTGACAAGTAAAACTGCATGGCAACTCTCAATGATCTGGTTCTCGTTGTACTTCGTGTTTGGGTTAGCGATTGGCTTAATTCCTATTGAGATTAAAAATACGTTAGGCGTATCTTACATCGGAGGGCTATCTTCGTTGCTCTACATTATGCCAGTCCTACTTTCTTATGTATCAGGAAGACTTTCAGACATAAAAGGTCGAAAAGCTATTTTAGGCGTTGCATTCCTGATTTGTTTCCTAGGATTAATCTCCCTATACTTTTCTTCAATAGCTCTTTTTCTGCTTATGGGCATTATATTGATTTCTGCCTATTACTCAATCATCTACCCAATAACGCTTGCATTAGTCGGAGATGTTACAACTAAAAAGAACTTAGAGTATTTGACTTCATTTTTCTGGATGATACAAAATGGAGGTATTGTAATCTCTCTTATCCTCTCTACTTTCATCCAGACAAAAATGATCTACATTATCTCGATGATAACCCTAAGCCTATCTCTTTTAGTTCTTTTGCCTATTTTGAAAATAGGCTTTCCCGCAGTCAAACAAAGAATTTCTCAGGAAATTGGTTAAGTAGTATTCCCTTACAACATTTAATTTCCAACTACCTATATCCTTCAACAGTCTCCCTGAAAAGTATTAAGGTTATGGTGTCAGGCGCTCAGTCAGGTATTTAAGGCTGATAGGATAGCGATATTCGATGGCTGAGTGCGTTCCGTCAAAGAGTTCAAAGTGGACATCGTTAACGCCGATCTGCTTGAGCTCTTTGTAGAAGGCAGCGGCTCCAAGGTCCAGATAATATTGATCGTGATTGCCGGCGTCGATGTAGATGGCTTTCATGCTGCGCAGCGCTTCGGCGTGCTTGGGAGCCATACGCACGGGGTCCCAGGCGAGCCAACGCTCCCAGACGGCAGGGATCAGTTCGCCAGTCTCGACATCGTAGGGGAGGCGCACCGTGCCATCGGGATCAGCAGAATAGCAAGCGGCCATACACCAATCGTTCATGGGAGCCTC
The DNA here is from genome assembly GCF_057551105.1 of Dictyobacter sp. Z7_2. Lineage (NCBI taxonomy): Bacteria > Bacillati > Chloroflexota > Ktedonobacteria > Ktedonobacterales > Dictyobacteraceae > Dictyobacter > Dictyobacter sp. Z7_2. The sequence continues at coordinate 2,618,373 of NZ_BAAJPE010000002.1, read as the reverse complement.
ATCACCGGCCTGTGAGAAGGCTGGCCGCGTGCGAAAGGCTTGCCAGAACTGCTCAAATGATCCCTGATAGCGGTCGCGGAGCGTACGGATGGAGGCGCGGAAATCTGGAAGATAACAAGTTTCAAAAAGAGAGTCGCCTGCATGTGTTGCCAGGCCGCCCCATAGATCTGGACGCAGCATCGGCGTGATCATAGCGCCGTAACCTCCACTCGATTTGCCTGCGATTCCACGATGATCCCGTGCGGGCAGGGTACGATAGTGGGCGTCGACCCAGGGAACAATCTCGTCGCACAGGTACGTATGATACTGTCCCGTGGCGGGCGAATCGACAAATTGACTGCCACCATAAGATGTCCAGCAATCGACCCACACGATGATGCAGGGAGGTGCTTCATTGCGGGCGAACAGAGCATCAGCCAGTTCGGGAAAGTTCTGTCGAAAGGCGGAGCGATTGCGCCACATATCGAGCTGTCCGGTCAGGCCCTGAATCATGTAGACGGATGGATAACGCCGCTCGGGATGATCATCATAGCCGGGAGGCAGATAGATCCACAGCGGGCGCTGCGCCGGATCGTGCAGAGGATTATCTTTCAGGACAGTGCTCTCAAAGACTACTTCGTCGAAGCGTCCGCTGAGCGGAGCAGACCATGGTAACATAACAATTCCCTCCAAAAAACATACTTAATTACTGTAACCATTCATCGCGGAGGATGGCATATTGATATTCATCGCCCCACTTGCCCTTAAACCAGATGTTCTGGATAAAATGTCCTTCTCGGCGCATCCCCAGACGTTCAAGCAGGGCAACCGAGGCTGTATTTTCACAATCGGCGATAGCGATGATACGATGCAGTTTGAACGTGTTGAAAATATATGTGAGCAGGCTTGAGACGGCTTCCGTCGCGAAGCCCTGGCGCTGATACGCACGTGCCAGAGTAAATCCTATCTCGGCCTGACGCTCGTCGTTTTCACTGATCATAAAGTAGCAGTCGCCGATCAGCTGTCCAGTCTCCTTGAGCTCGATCGCAATCTGGATACCCTGACCGCGTCCGCCCGGCTGCACCGACTTTTGCTTGTCGATAAACGTACGAGCTTCACGCTCATTGATACCCTCCCAGCTCTGATAGCGGGCAACCTCGGGATCGTTGCGATAGGCCATAAATGGGAGCAGATCAGTATCCATAAAGTGTCGCAGACGCAGTCTGCTTGTCTCGATTGTTGTAAAGATAGTCACTATAAACATGCCTCAACATATTGACGCGATAAGGCTGTCAGGCCAGCCCAGTCCTGTGCCGCGATCCTGGCCTTATTGACCAGATTACTCCCAATAGCTACAGTATACGCTCCCGCTGCCAGATAGGCTCCGCACGTCTCCAGGTTCACGCCGCCAGTCGGGACAAGTCGCAGATCGGGCAGAGGTGCCAGCACATCCTTGAAGTAGGTTGGACCAAGTCCGCTGGCTGGAAATACTTTGACCAGAGTAGCTCCGGCCTGCCAGGCAGTCCAGATCTCGGTCGGAGTATACGCTCCACACACAACTGGAACATTCAATTCTTTGCCCGTAGCAATGACGTCGAGGGCCAGAATAGGAGTCACCAGAAATTGAGCGCCAGCGGCGATAGAAGCGCGTGCATTGGCACTATCCAGGACGGTTCCCGCCCCGATAATCATACGCGCCCCAAACTCACGACGCACCTGAGTAATCACTTCATTTGCCTTCGCGTTTGTCAGTGTAAACTCGACCGTCGTGATGCCTCCCGCCAGCAGAGCAGCACTGATATCGAGGGCGCCGTCAAGATTATCCAAACGCACAATCGCGACCGGCATCCGTGGTTGCAAAATATCGACACTTCGTTGTTGCATGCTTCTTTATGCTCCTTCCCATGGATAACTAAGTTGTCGTACGGGCAATCTCAGTATATCATGTAGCAAAGCGGCTACCATCCATCAAGATGCGGCCTGCCAACACAACCAGACATAACTCATAGCTTAGGTCTTGACTTTGTGCACCACAAGCAACGGAAGGAAAAAGAATATGGCCGTCGATGTCGTTAGTTTTGGAGAGACGATGCTCCGTTTGACCGCTCCTGATAATACCCGGATCGAGAACGCATCAGCCTTCACCATTTACGTGGGAGGAACTGAGTCAAATACGCTGGCTGCCCTATCTCGCCTCGGCTGCAAAGTCTCCTGGCTCTCGGCGCTGCCTGACAATCCGTTGGGAAAACACGTCGAGAGCGAACTGCGCTCCCACGGCATCGACACCAGTCAGGTGGTCTGGGATACGCCAGCCAGCCGTCTGGGGACATTCTATGCGGAAAACGCGCCCGAGCCGATCGGACTCCAGGTCTATTACGATCGCGCCAACTCGGCCTGCGCCTTGATCGATCCCGAGCGCGTCAATTACGCCAGCATAGATGAGGCCCGTATCCTGCATCTCACCGGCATCACACCGGCACTCAGCGAGCAGACACGCGACGTCTTCCAGCGCTTCCTCACACGAGCGCAGCATAAGCAGATCCCGCTCTCCTTCGACGTCAACTATCGCGCCAAGCTCTGGACGCCTGAAGAAGCTGCTCAACATGTCGAGGATGCCTGCCGACAAGCCAGTATCCTCTTCTGCGCCTACGCCGATGCCGCCGAGTTGTGGGAATTTAGTGGCGATGCGGAGTCGGTTCTCAGGATGATGGCTCAGCGCTTCGGCAGCGACAAAAAGCTGGTTCTGACCCTCGGCAGCAAAGGATCAGCGCATCTTGACCATGGCAACTACGACCACGCCCCCAGCTTCCCGACCACCAGCAATGGACGCTTTGGCTCCGGCGATGCCTTTGATGCTGGCTATCTCCACGCGTATCTCGCACAGCCCCTGTATCAGGAACTGGCAGACAATCGCGGAACGACCGGACTCTCACCACTCGAATTTGGAAACGCGCTCGCTGCACTCAAACGAGGCATTGCCGGAGACATAGCCATCATCAGTCCGGCGGACGTCAAAACGATCTTGCAACTGGAGATCAGTAAACGCTTCCGGTAGAGGAGAGAGCTCCACCTCCACGAAAACAGCCACATGCAAAGCACCAGGATTATTATTATTACCTCTATCTATATTATAAAACCAATACCAATCAGTAGATAAAAACCTGGTGTCAGGATGCTGTGGGACGGATGAGTATCTCGTTGACGTTGACGCGCTCTGGCTGCGTGACGGCATAGACGATAGCGGATGCGATATCCTCGCTCTCCAGAGGAGAAAGGCCTTGCATCCACTCGCTCTGCTGCTTGTGATCGTCGTCGTCTGCCGGCTGGCCTTTGGAGTCGTTGGTGACCGATCCAGGTTCGATCACGGTGACACGTATGTTGTGCTGATAGCTCTCCTGGCGCAATGCCTCGGAGAAGGCCACGACTCCCCATTTGGTGACGTTATAGACACCGCTATCAGCCTGAGTGGTGCGTCCAGCGACCGATGATATGTTGACAATATGGCCACGATTCTGCTGTTTCATGATCGGTAAAACTGCATGCGTGACGTACATCAATCCCATCACATTGATCGCAACCAGACGACGCCACTCGTCGGTATGCACGCCATCGACCGGATGATCCTGAAGCACCACACCGGCATTATTTACCAAAATATCGATATATCCAAATTTAGTGACGACATGCTTTACCAGATTCTGGACCTGCTTCTCATCAGCCATATCGGCCACAGCAGGAAACGCCTTGCCATCGCGCCCACGAATCTGTTTGATCAAGCTCTGTAACTTATCCGCATAGCGCCCCACAGCCACCACATTAGCGCCCTCCGCTGCCAGTGCCAGAGCCGAAGCTTCACCGATGCCTGACAAGGCACCAGTAATCAGGGCTACTTTTCCCTGCAATGATTTCCCCATCTAATTTAAAGACCTCTTCCCATAAAAAAATCACATATCATAGCGTTGCTTAATAATTGCATACCTGTGCAGTACTAACACGCATATATGACGGATAAGGTGACGGAAAAAGATCACATGTTGATGAATGGATAACCGTTCACCTTACTTTTTCATTATGACTGGTCTGAAACGGCTCCAGATGCCTGTCGAAGTGCTTTTTGATGTAGGTCTGATACGCTTCCAGGTTATCTCGTAAGATATGCTGAAGTTGTGTCCCAAAGGTATCGAGAACCGATCCGAAAGTAACATGTAGCACCTGACGTGCGGCAAATTGATTGAACAGATAGGGCAACTGCTCATCGCTCAGTGCGGCGGATGGCGCCGTCTGCTCAAGCCTGGCCGAGACGTGATACGTCCTACGATCTTCTTCGTAATGACTACGTGAAAAGTCCCAGATCTCGCGGAACAAAGGGATGTCAATCGAAGCCAGTAAGTGCAGCGCTTCGAGATAACTGGTTCCGGCCGTCTTCAGATGAACATGTCCATGCGTATGCTTCATCGCAATTGGATAGACTTCAAACTTATCCGAGCCAGTGTGTAAGCTCAGCTTATAGCTAGACTCAAAGTAACGCATGATACTGGCATGGCCTGCGATATTCTGATCCAGTTCCTGGAGATCGCCAACATAGCCCACACCCTTCTCAAAACGTCCGACGAAGCGCGGGGCCAGGCTCACAAAAGGCACGTGCAGACGTTTCAGTTCGCTCGCAATATAAAAATGTTCAAGTAGAGTAGTCGTCGTTCCAGTCTCATCGACCGACATCTCCATCTCAAATGGATGGCTGCCTGACAGTTTCTGAAGTCGCCGCGTCATGCGGGCAGTATGGGCCACGGCACCGCCATATTTCGCCAGAGCTTTATAGAGTGCATGCTCATCAAAAGTCAGCGTCACCTCGCCGAGATCAAAGCTTTTCAGATAGCGCTCTTTACTCTCCTGAAGCGAGGTCTGGAGATCGGACCAGGGTAAGTCAGCGCATTTGAGTAATAACACCTCCACATCATCGGTCTCGGCGCTATCATCGACGTAATCACCGGGATCAACCGTATAGAAAGAATAGCCAGCGGTGACGAAAGGCACGATATCATCGACGGTTTTCAGATGATCGGCATCCGCGCCCCAGGGCTCGCGCCATCCAGTCTGAAACACGCCCCACATCGCATCGTCGAGGACCTGCTGCGGAGAGCGTCCGGTACGCGTATTTTCTCGCACCGACTGCTGCGCGAAGATAGGTGCCACACCAGTTCCACGTACGGCCCAGACATGTCCAGGAGTAGCAATCCCCAGGCGATCGCCAAAGCCCGCTGAGGTTTGCAATCCCAGGACCGCTGGCTGCAACCAGCCAAGCTTCTGACGTAACACACGAGCATTAGCAGCATTGAGAGGAGCATGCAGGATACCATCCGCGCCAATCTCGCCGCTCAGACCAGTCTGATCGCCTGCCACGACCAATTGATAATCTCCAGATTGCTCAGCCTGTACCAGAGCATAGCTCGTTTCATCGTGTGTGACCACAGATGCTTCAATGACAGCAAAAGGAAATTCCTGAGACATAATTATCCCTCCAATTTATAGGTCTGCTTCGCCAGGCGATAAGCCAGATCAACAATCATTTCATGCGCATCATCTTCATCAATGATGCCCCGCACCACCTGACCAGCCAGCCAATCCGCGCTCACACGCCGCCAGACATCGTGACGCACGGGGATAGATGGATACGCTCGGGTATCATCATTAAAGCCGGCCGTATTATAGATGCCAGCCGTCTCCACCACAGCATCAAAGAAGCGCTGCATCCCCAGGACACTATCAAAGAACCACCAGGGAGGTCCCAGACGTAGCACTGGATAATGTCCCGCCAGCGGAGCAAGCTCGCGGCTATAGGTCGTCTCATCGAGATTAAACAGGATCAGGGTCAGGTTGGGATCGCGTCCATAGAGATTGAGTAACGGCTTCAGATTGTGCGTGAACTCGCTGGCCGTAGGGATATCCGCCCCCATATCGCGTCCGAAGCGCTCGAACAGCTCCGCGTTATGATCGCGGAATGAGCCAACATGCAACTGCATCACCAGCCCATCCTCGACACTCATGCGAGCCATCTCAATCAGCATATGGCCCGTAAAGCGACGAACATCTTCAGGAGAGGCCGTACCATGCAGAGCGCGTTGAAAAATATCGTCGGCAGCTCGCTCGCTGAGACGTTCCGTATAAGCTGACAGAGCAGCATGATCGGTGGCCGTCGCGCCCATACTCTTAAAGAAGCGACGACGTTGCTCCAGAGCCGTAATATATGAGCGATAATCGCTGACCGTCACGCCAGAGACGTCGCTCAGCAGCTCGATCTGTGCGGCATAATCGGCCTGGATGTTGATGACAACATCGGGACGCAACGTCGGGACCACACGCCCTGACCAACCAGAGTCGCGCAACCGTTGATGCTCAGTGAGCGTCGAGACCGCCGCATCGGTTGTCGCCAGTACCTCAATATTGAAGCGCTCAAACAGGCTACGTGGCTGAAAATCCGGACGCTGTAACTGAGCGTCGATGGCATCATACAGATGTTGTGCGTTAGCTGAATTGATCTTCTCATCGAGCCCAAAGATCGTCTGTAAGCCATCGCGCATCCAGAGATCAGATGGGGTGCCGCGAAACAGATACCAATGATCACAGACCGTCTGCCAGATCTTACGATGATCTCTTTCCACAGGAGAGCCATCCTTGCGTGGAATGCCCAGCGACTCAAGCGAGATACCCTGCGAATAAAGCATACGGAAGATATAATGATCCGGGATAATCAACATATCAACGGGCGAGCCCCATTCATACAGTGAAGTCGACAATAAGCGCGGGTCCACATGTCCATGCGGACAAATAAGAGCCAGATCTTTAACCTGCGCATAAAACGCTCGCGCCAGCTGCTTTTGAGCCGGATCGGGAGCAAAATAGCGATCTTCTCGTGCTAAAGGCATGCATAATCCTCATTTCTCTCTTTACATCATTGTGACCGATCACATATATTATATGCACTGATAGAGTGTACAATTCAAGCTCTGCCGAAATCCTGAGACAAAATAATGATATGTTCATTCTATCATTGACACGAGCATAGACTAGCCGCTATAGTAGCGTCGTATGCTTGTCGCATCGGAGATGTGTATCCAAAACAAATCTGTGAATCTGTGGGGGACAATGCCAGTCAACGTAGCGGCGCGGCTCCGCCGTGCTGTCAGTGGCTCGTACGACCACGTTGCCCATGGCGTTCCATTGCGAGACGCATCCCAGCCGAATCCGACGAGCCACTGACAGCACGGCGGAGCCGCGCCGCTACGTCGGTGAGCGTTGACGCCTAGTACAAGGGATCATCTTGGCTGATTGGACTACGGCGCGATGACCTTTGATAGAGCACGACGTCGGTGTGCTTGATCTCTGAGGGTGAAACGATTCCTTCAGCTGGACAGTATCAGGCACATAATCACATGCGGGATAAGTTGAGAACGTAGCAAGATGGCAAACAGGAAGAAAAAAAATACGATCCACGATGTCGCCCGAGAAGCAGGAGTCTCCTATCAGACCGTCTCGCGCGTCCTGAACCGCAACAGCAGCGTCGCCGAGGAGACGAGAAAGCGTGTCTTGCAGGCGATCGAGGCCCTTGACTTCATCCCCAGCAAGATTGCACAGATGCTCAGCACCAATCGCTCGCACACCTTGGAGCTGATCATCGTCGACATCAAGCACGGCGGACGCTTCGCCGACTCGATCCAAAACATGGCCCTGGCCGCCCGAGACGCTGGCTACAACCTCCTCGTGACCATGACCGACCTGGAAAATCTCGGCGTCACCCTCGATGACGCCGCTGCTCGCCTCGTAGATGGAGTCGTGATGTACGCACCCGCTCTGCACATCACAGACGAAAAGCTGCTCGAACTCTGTTCCGGCATGCCCCTGGTACGTCGCGATTATGTCAAGGAATCGCGACTGGCCTGGGTCGGCTTCGACCAACGCTACGCCACCAGTATAGCCGTTGAGCACTTACTGGAGCTGGGACATCGTCAGATAGCCACCATCCCACCCGCACTGGATCACATCAATGGACGGTGGCGTCACCAGACATGGCGTGAGACCCTCCTGAAACACAATCTAGAGCCCGGACCGATGTGCGCTTCAGCGTACTCCTTCAAAGGAGGCTATGAAGCCATGAACCAGCTTCTGACAAGTGGACAGCACTTTACGGCCGTCCTGGTCGGAGCCGACACCATCGCCCTGGGCGCCATGCGTGCCATCAGAAATCATGGACTACGCATCCCAGAGGACATCTCAATCGTGAGCTTCGACAACTCCGAGCTGTCAACCTTCACAGAGCCTCCATTGACAACCGTCGACTTCGACTTCAGTCAGCAGGATACAACCGCCATCAAATATCTGATCGAGATCCTCAATACTCCCGAGATGAAACCACATCAGCGCATCCTCGTGCCCAGTCTGGTCGTCCGCGAGAGCACACGCCCAATTGATACGCGCGACTCCTGATCCAACGAATAATATGTAGCAATAAAGCTACATATTACTGATTTTCACATCTCCTTCTTTGGCCTTTGCTCTTTGATATGTATAATTTGAGCATTACGTAACAGGAAAAATAGAAATACCAGGATGAGTATCGCAAAAATCACAATCATTTTTATGAGAGCAGTGACACTTCCTTGTACTGCCATCGCCAGGTAATACGCACCAAGCGCAGCACCAGCGAAATAAAATGTAAATACAAGACGTTCCTTCGTTTTCTGGCTCATTTAGCATCCTATAATCTATAGCTCTTTCAAGCCCCTCAATTACTCTACAGAAGTATGTTACTTCCTCGCTTATTTTAGCATAATGATCGCGAGAGAATCCTTCCTATGATGGCAATGGGTATATCACTTCCAAGACGTACGCTGGAGCCTCTACCTTCAATGCCACGTATACCTATAACAAAGAGCCGCATTTTAATATCGATTCTATTTGTGGAGGAACAGGGTGAGTAATCGCGTTGCTAGTGCAGTGAGTTGTATCGGGATGCTTATCGGTATCGCCATCATATTCTTAAGTCATTCTCTTTTGCTAAAAAACTGTGGCGGCATTATCTGGTTGGGATCATTTATCTACTTACTGTATATAATTTTTAGGCGCCCTCGTTCAAAATAATTTTCAGTAGGTATAAAGAGAAAATTTATGCTAGAATAGCTCTATGCTGAGAACAACTGTTGCCACGCGTTACGTGGTTCCATTTCGCGAGGGAGGATCGCTACCAGCTCTGGTGGAGGCGAACGATGATGGCCTCTACGTGCTCAAGTTTCGCGGTGCTGGACAGGGTCCCAAGGCGCTGATCGCCGAGCTGGTAGCGGGCGAGATCGCTCGAGCGCTGGGCTTGCCGGTGCCTGAAATTGTCTTTATGGAGCTTGATCCGGTGCTGGGACGCTCGGAGCCAGATTTCGAGATCCAGGAGCTAGTCAAAGCGAGTGCAGGACTAAATATCGCGCTCGACTTTTTGCCGGGTGCGTTTGCCTTTGATGCTCTGGATACGCGCACCTTCGATGCCGCTCTGGCTTCGGAGATTGTCTGGTTCGACTCATTTGTGACGAACGTCGATCGCACGGCCCGCAATACCAACATGCTCTGGTGGCACCACAGACTCATGCTTATCGATCATGGAGCCTCGCTCTATTTTCATCACATCGACACCGGCTACATGGAGCGCAGTCGCACGCCTTTCACCACGATCAAAAGCCACGTCCTGCTCTCCCGAGCCAGCGAGCTGCGGGAAGCGGATCAGCGTCTGAAGGCGCGTCTGACGCCAGCCATTTTGCAACAGATCGTTCAACTGATTCCCAATAGTTGGTTGGATGGTGACTCCTTCGAGACTACCGAGCTTCATCGACAGGCCTATTTTGACTATCTGCTGGATCGTCTGGCACATTCCGATATCTTTGTAGAGGAGGCCTTACGTGCCCGCGATCAGCTCCTATGATTACGCCGTGATTCGCGTCGTGCCATGTGTGGAACGAGGTGAGTATATAAATGTGGGGATTATCCTCTTCTGCCGCACCAGGCGCTTTCTGCAAGCTCTGGTGGAGTTTGATCAGGCACGCCTGACCGCCTTCGCTCCCGATATCGACACCGCGACTCTCTGGAAGCAGCTCAATTATCTACAAATAGTCAGTGCCGGCAAGCAGGAGAGCGGACCAATCGGACAACTCTCACAGTCGGAACGCTTCCACTGGATCGTCTCTCCGCGCAACACAACCATCCAGACATCGCCGGTCCACTCGGGCATCTGTGAAGATCCTGAGAAAGCCATCAGAGCGCTCTTGCAAAAGATGGTGATTTGATATGTATCCCATTTCTGAGGTAAGCTATCGGTGCTACCCCTGATAGTACAGAGGTCGCATGGACAGAGAAAGGATCAATGTATCATGCATTATCGTACATTTGGACGGACCGGTTGGGACGTCTCAGAGATTGGCTTTGGCAGCTGGGGTATCGGCGGAGACGCCTGGGGACAGACGGATGACGCTGCTTCGATTGCAGCTTTAAATAAAGCTATCGATGAAGGTGTCAATTTTATCGATACCGCCGACGTCTACGGCGATGGGCATTCAGAGCAACTTGTGGCACAGGTCAGCAAAGCGCGCAGTGAGAATATCTTCATCGCCACCAAAGCGGGACGCCGCCTCAATCCGCACACCGCCGAGGGCTACAATAACGCCCAAAACCTGACCGGCTTTGTCGAGCGCAGCCTGCGCAACCTTAACGTCGAGACGCTTGACCTCTTACAGCTACACTGTCCGCCCTCCGAAGTATATGACAATCCCGAGGTCTTCGCGATCCTCGACACGCTCGTACAGCAAGGCAAAGTGCGCAACTATGGTGTCAGCGTCGAAAAAGTTGAAGAGGCCATGAAAGCCATCCAATATCCGAACGTCAAAAGCGTCCAGATCATCTTCAACATCTTCCGACTCAAGCCCTCCGAAGCGTTTTTCGCTGCCGCCAAAGCGCGCAACGTCGGCATCATCGTCCGCGTCCCGCTCGCCAGCGGCCTGCTGACCGGCAAATTCAAAGCCGACACACAGTTCAGCAGCACCGACCATCGCAACTTTAATCGCTATGGACAGTCCTTCGACCAGGGAGAAACATTCTCCGGCGTCGATTACGATACTGGATTGGAAGCCGTCGAAGAACTGCGCTCACTGGTTCCTGAAGGAATCACGCTGGCACAATTCGCGCTACGCTGGATCTTGATGTTCCCAGAAGTATCGACCATCATTCCAGGTGCCAAGAATCCCCAGCAAGCCAGCGACAACGCTCATGCATCGCAACTGCCTCCACTGAGCGATGCAACCATGCAGCGTATTCAAGCCATCTATGATGCAAAGATCCGTGCTCAAGTGCAGAATCGCTGGTAACCAAAGTAGTACTCTGCCAAGACACATAAGGACGTTGCGTGGCAAAGGAGGATGGCTCCTTGAACCAGGCGCTCAGGCTCGCCGACGTAGCGGCGCGGCTCCGCCGTGCTGTCACTGCACGCACGATAACGTCCCATGTGCCTCTGAAAGCAACGCAGACGAGACGATCCACGGTGGGAAGATCACGCAATGGAACCCCATGGGGAGCGTGATCGTACGAGTCACAGACAGCACGGCGGAGCCGCGCCGCTACGTCGGTGAGCCTCTCACCCCATCGCCTTCCGGAGCTGTTTTGGACACACATCACCGATACCGCATCGGCGTGATGACTTTTGACAGAGTAGTAGCGTCGCACGCTCGCGTGCGATGTCCCACTCGACGTATGATCAGGCAGGCCAACGTGGCTCGCCGAGATCAAACTGTCTCGTACGAGAAACTGGGACATCGCACGCGAGCGTGCGACGCTACTTTTTTTGCTAAATGTCCTAGAGTCCAGTCGCACAATGACCATATGCAGTATGGTACGTCACATAAGATATGAAAGGCACCGAACGTACTCCAATAGCGACATCATAAGGATTCTAAAAACTATCATGACAGACAAGAAAAAATATGCGCCCTCGCTTCCTACAGTCAAAGAGAAGCCAATTGTATTGCATGAAACATCGATTATAGAAGAAAAAACGCTGGTAAACGAGACGGCGATTACGCTCAAAAGTGGGGACAGTTTTTTGATCATGGATGTCTGTGGAGATCTCCTTTTGTCACGTCAGGCAATGGGACTCTTCCGGCAAGGGACACGTTTCCTCAATGTATGCAATCTCTTCTTAGAAGGTTACAAATGCGTCTCGCTCTCGCATCAAACGTCGCGTATGAGTGAAGCCTGCCATATCGACCTGACTAACGTCCCATTGCAATTGGGGCCGGAGACCAGCATCGAGCAAGGAGTCATTCACATCGATCGCTTTGTGGAATTAGCGCAAAACACGCTGGTACAGACGTTCACCATCACCAACTTCCATACGGCCGATGTCGCGCTCACGCTGAGTCTGACGCTGGGAGCAGATTTCTGTGATCTCTTTGAGATTCGTGGGTTTAATCGTACCCGGCATGGAAGCCAGCAAGCGCCTCAGACCGATGAGACAGGGGTTCGCTTGAGTTATCTGGGACTTGATCAGGTCGAGCGTCGCACCACCCTCTATATAGACACTCCGGCGAACAACGTCCAGGCTGACCGCATCGACTGGCAACTCGCTCTACAGCGAGGAAAGCCAATCCAGATCAGCATCTCATTCGGACTGGACGAATCGAGTAGCAGCAAACTTGTGACGGCACCGGCCGAGCCTCTCTGGCAAGAGAGCCGTCCATCCTCGCTGATTACGGACGAGCCTTTTCTCAACCAGTTGTTAGATCGAGGCATCCACGACATTATGATGCTCAGCACCATGACCGCCTATGGATACTATCCCTATGCTGGCATCCCCTGGTTTAACTGTCCCTTTGGACGCGATGGCCTGATAGCAGCGCTTGAATTCCTCCCTTTCTATCCACAGATCGCACGTGGGACGTTAGCCTTTCTTGCCTCCTACCAGGGCACAAAGGTAGACGATTTCACCGATGAAGAGCCTGGAAAGATACTTCACGAATTCAGGACTGGCGAGATGGCTGCCTGTCGCGAAGTCCCCTACATCCCCTACTATGGCACCGTCGACGCCACGCCCCTCTTCCTGATTGTCTTTGAAGCTTATATGCGCTGGACCGATGATCAGCTTTTCCTGGAGCAATTCTGGCCGCACATTGAGGCAGCCGTCCAATGGATGGTCAACTACGGCGACAAAGATGGAGATACTTTCCTCGAATATCATCGTGCCTCCGGGAAGGGGCTCGATAATCAGGGCTGGAAAGACGCCTGGGATAGCATGTCTCACAGCGATGGACGTATAGCACGCACGCCGCTAGCGCTCAGCGAAGTCCAGGGCTACGCCTACGCCGCCTACCGAGCAACCAGCTACCTGGCCCAAAAACTGGGCCGCCACGACGACGCGCAGCATTGGGCTCAGAAATCGGAGGAGATCCAGCAAAACTTCCTGCAACGCTACTGGTGGGAAGAAGAACAGAGCGTCTATCTCGCCCTGGCGGTCAACAAGGAGCCATGCGACGTCGTTGCCTCCAACGCGGGCCAGTGCCTCTGGACAGGCATCCTACCGGACGACAAGGCCCATCAGATTATCGAGCGCATGATGCGTCCCGATATGTTCAGCGGTTGGGGCATCCGCACGCTCTCCAGCGAAGCGGCACGTTATAATCCCCTCAGCTATCACAACGGATCTATCTGGCCGCACGACACCGCTCTGATCGGCTCAGGTTTTGCTTTGTACGGAGAGAAAGAAGCCGCCAGCCAGTTGTTAAAGAGTCTATTTGACGCCAGCCGACATTTCGCAGACACTCGTCTGCCAGAGCTCTATTGTGGCTTTACACGCCGTAGCGGCTATGGACCGACACGCTATCCCGTCTCCTGCTCGCCACAGGCCTGGTCGGCTGGAGCCCCGCAAATCCTTCTCATATCCCTGCTCGGTCTGACACCCAACGCCAGCGAGAATCGCCTGACACTTCATCAGCCCACCTTACCTACCTGGCTCAACACACTGGAACTCAACGAACTCTTTGTTGGAGCGCATCGCGTCCATCTACGCTTCACGCGTCAAGGAGCACATACCGAAGTCACTATCTGTCCCGACAATCAGGTAGACATCCGCATCATCTCATAGACACACTCATCCATAAAGGTCCATTGACAAGATCAGACGCCATCAGACATAGTAAGAACAATGATACGTACGTACAAGCAGCAGCTAAAGAGAGAAGGTGTGATGATATCAGAGGAAATATCCACTATACTCAGGCAATATCCATTGGGACTTGTATTTGACATTGATGGCACCTTAAGTTCTATCGCTCCGACGCCCGGTGAGGCACATCTCTACGCAGGAGTAGCCAACTATCTGGAGAGGATAAAACAGTTCGCTCATATTGGTATTTTGACGGGCAGAGCGGTCGAAGATGGGGCACGGATTGTGAATATTGAAGGTTTAACCTATGTAGGTACGCATGGATTGGAATGGAGCGAAGGTCTTCCAGCCGCCCATCCGATAGAATTGCTCACAGAGGCTACCCCTTACATCGAGCCCGGCAAGCAATTGATGGATCTCGCGGAGCACCAACTCGGTCCTCAACTTCCACAGCTCATCGTCCAGCGTAAAAGTATCGGGGGCACATTACACTATCGGCAGGTGCCCGATCCCGAGCAAGCGCGTGAGCTCATTTTAGCAACGCTCAAAGAGCCTGCAGCCAGGCTCAACATGAAGATAGATGAGGGCAAACGTGCAGTAGAGATACTTGCTCCTGTGACCATCGACAAAGGGAAAGCGCTACGACGCTTTGTCGATCAATTTGCATTACGCGGCGTCATCTTTGCAGGAGACGATCGCACGGACCTGCACGCGATCCTGGAGACGGAGCGCCTCCGCCAGGATGGATATGCGGCTCACTCGATTGTAGTACAGCACGATGACACTCCTCAAGCTTTGCTTGAACACGGAGATACGATTGTCCAGGGAGTAGAAGGGATGGTCCAGTTGCTGGCAGAGATGACCGAGGAGCTCACACACGTTCGGCAGAAGCCCTAGACGAAGCAAGGGTAGGGGTACCCAAAGGTACCTCTACAATTGCAGCGTCTTCACTCATCGCACAAGCGCTGCCAAAGTGCACATTATGCCATATGAGCCACAATCGATGTATCCGTGTGAGGGTCACTACCGGATGGTATATCATGATGGGTTACGGTTTGGCTGGCAAATGTACGCTCAAGCAGTTCATTGATATCAGCAATCTGACGAGCCATCCAGACATTCAAATCGCTACGCTCAACCGCCTGACGAGCTAAGGTTGCTTTTGTACGTCGTTCCTCTGGCGACAATGACAAAGCTTTGTACAAAGCCTGTGAGGTCTCCACAACATCTGTAGGAGAGGTCGGGATAGATCCTTTTGCTAATTGCTGGAACGCACCAGCGGTACGCGAGAGGACAAGAACACCATCATTCTGATTGACCGCCGGACCTTCTTTAGCTACCAGGTTCATACCATCGATGATCGGGTTGACCAACAGTACATCATAATACTGCATCGCGGCCAGAGCACGTACGCGATCGTTGCCAAAGAAAGCCTGTATAGGTGTCCACTCATCGGTACCATACTTATTGTTGATCTCTTCAATCAGCGCACGGACATCACCGTCAAAGCGCCGATAGGTGGGCAAGGTCTGACGAGATGGAACGAGAAAGGCCAGAAATGTTACCTTGCCATGCAGTTCGGGATGCTTCTCAAGCACATCGGCATAGGCTTGAAAGCCACGCACGATATTTTTTGTTGGCTCAACACGATCAACACGCATAATCGTGTATTCACAGGTGAGTTTTTTCATTTGCTCCGCCGCCCGACGTCCAGCTGCACTGTTGACAACACGCCGTTCTTCCGCGACAGAGATAGAGATTGGATAGGCCCTCGTCTGAGTCCGGTGCCCCTGCCACCAGATAGCCCCTTCCTCAAAATCGACGACCGCATCATCCAGAAGTGTGCGAGCACCTTCTAAGAAGTTACGCGCATCACGCTCGGTCTGGAACCCGATAATGTCATTGCCCACCAGACCACTGTAGATGGCCTGAGCAATATTGCTGGGCAAAAAGTGCCAGCAACGGATGTCCGGCCATGGGATGTGTATAAACTGTTGCATCAAAATGGTCGGATGACGCTTACGAATCATTAATGGTACCAGATAGAGGTGATAGTCTTGCAACATCACCACTGGCACAGAAGTCTCACGCTCAATCTCAATACAGATAGCATCGGCAATCGCTTGGTTGGCGACCGTATAGCCATTTTCCCAGGCATCCTGGAGTTGATCGGCCGAAGCAGATTCCTGCGTGGGATCATACATGTAGTGTTGTAGGAACCAGAGCAATTCGTTGCTAATCTTTTCGTAGTGTTTGCGATATGCATCTTTCGAGACAGACACGTAACGCAGTTGCATTTTTTGACCCGGGATAGGTGATTGAAGAAGGCCACCATTCTCTTTTTCCGCATTCTTCACCGCCAGGCGATCCCCATCTGTCATGGTCATTGCAACCCACGAGACCTCCATACGGTTGCCAGCATCAATCAATGCTGTCACCATACCGCCAGCACCGCGCCGCGCCTTAAGCGTCTTATCTTGCTTTAACTGAAATTCTACAGGACCTCGGTTGGAAGCAATAATCAGACGGTGCGCATGCGCTAATTGCGGAGGAGGGACCTTTGTCGTCTTCCGCGTGGGCATGGATGTATCCTTTCTAACAGGTGCTTACTGTTCTTGCCCTCGGCCTCTTCGTGCTGACAGACACAAACAGCTAAGAGTTTATGGCTTCTTTGGCTGTTCATTCTCTCTGACACACGTTGACCTACTAACAAACCTAATTATGCAGGACGGAGTTATGCAAGCCCCCAATAGTAATGTTACCATACAACGAAGGAGAATGCCTAGACTTTCCTCGAGTTAGTACCGCACCGCGAGCAGTTCAGCACAACACCTGAAATAGTTTCTTGTGCAAGTAAGCAAATTGGATCGTTTCTAAGTCATCGTAGAGGTAGTTTACTTATTGGTGACACGTATAAGAGCAGTCCTAGCGACTCACTTTAGAATAGTAGCGAAGACAATTTACCCTGGCCTTGTGCACATAAACCGCAACGGCTGAACAAACACATCCTCTTGCACACAACATGTCAGTGTACTGTCCTCAATACCTCGTCAGGCGATCCTCCCAATGCTATCACGCAGGCAATGCGCATCACTCACACAACACAGGGCGAGTCACAGTAAACATGACGGCGTTTTAAATAGTAGATACTCTCAGTACAAGTTCTGCATGCCAGGCACTTATCTATCTCGTCATGCGCTACCAGATAAACAAAAAACCAGCCGCACAAATCCATAACTTGTACATAGTATTCATTCCCATTTACAACCCCTATAAACATAGACGTATTTCTCCCATAAATAATTGCTTTGCTCTTCCATACAGTGCTAAATTGCGACAAGCGAGTGAGACAATAGTCCCATTTGCATCAAGACATGCCAAAGCACTCGTTTTTGTTAGCAGAGAGTGCTTTGGAGCCGGCCTGTAGCCTGGCAGGAAGCATATTGCTGAGCTTATACAGCTTATTTATCGCTAATTCTATGAGGTATACTTATTTACTGGTATCTATTTATTTGGTACCCTGTAGGCATAACCCATAACTACTATCAATACAGCAAAACTTTGCGGTTACCTGGGGCATCATGCTAGAATTGCCCTGCTAGATGCAGAGAGAAATACATGTGTAATCTAACCTGCGGGACTATTGAGAGGAGCGCACATTGGAAGAGAAGACCGGTAGGAAATGGCCTAAGCGTATCCTGGATTTTATCAATCCGTTGCGCGATCCCAGCCTCACCGTGGCAGCCGTATTAACATTCATTGAAGAGGCGAATCAGAACAACCCCTGGTATCTCATTATCATTATTGCGCTCATCAATTGGTTAGCGGTGCGTGGTATTGTCTGGCTGGTCGTAAATTTTACATTCGCAGCCGTCTTTCTGAGCCGCCGAATCTGGTGGTCAATAAAACATCCCAACCTTGCCTGGCGTATCTTAGATGCCGTCGGTCATGAGGAGATTGTCATCGGTGGCAACTCTGGCCTCAGCGACAGCATTATGCTTCAGGATGGGACGACGATTATGAGCCCATTGCTCGGAGCCAACGGTATCCATGTCATTGGAGAGCTCCCGGCTGGTACTGAATTGCCCATGCTTGGGATGCCAGGCGGACAGATGCCCGGCGATGGCATGCAACCATATAACGGCTCTGGTTTCTTTCCCGGAGCTGGGGATTTCGCACCGAATGGCTATGGTCAGCCAGCCATGAATTATCAACCGGCTGGCAATAACACCTTTAACAACGAATTTGTCAGCACGCAGAGCACTGACGGGCTCCCACAGAACTTTCCACAGCGCCCCTCACAGGAAGAAGAACAGTTACGTCAACAGGTAGCTGCCTTAAATCGCCTGTTAGAAGATTGGGTCCAATTTACGGAAGAAAAATGGCGAACGATCAGCGATAGCCAGCTTGGTTGGAAACCACTGCGTGGACGCTACGGCAATTGGGACGATATCTTCCAGGATGCCTATGCAGCAAAGACTTCAGATCCTATGGCTGAAGCTGCGCAGTCAGCTGGTGAAGCAACTTCTCGCCGCTATGAAACGTCTAAGGAGAAAGGGTCTGCGGCATCTGCTGTGGCCTGCTTTATGCGAGATATGATGACGTTACGACGTGGTTTAGATATGGTACAACAACCAAATGCACGCCTTTCAGATACACCTATGGGGCAGCCAAACCTTCAGCAAAATGGCAGGTTTGGAGGCCAAAACAGTGGTTCACTCTTTAATAGCCCATCGGGAGGAACTTCTCCTCGGAGCACACTCATTCGTCGACCGACACAAATTTTTGTGGACGCCGACTCTAAAAAATAGGACAAACCATGTATACGTATTCCCCTCGTCCTGTTCACGTGCGCCCAGAATTGGACCGAATGGCTGAATATATACCTGGTGAGTCGCAGGAATCATTCAGCGCACGTACAGGAATACCAGTCAATCAAATCATTAAATTAAATGCCAACGAAAGCCCATATGGACCAGCGCCCCAGGTGATGACCGCTTTGGGCCAATATTCTAATTATAATCATTATCCCGATACCGACTCGCAAGAGCTCAAACAGGCGCTCTCTGTGTACACCGGAGTTGATCAACGCCATATTGTGGTGAGCCATGGGAGCAATGAGCTCATCAATCTGCTCTGGCACATCTTCCTCTCGGTGGGTGACAATATTATTTGTTGTCCACCGACTTTTTCCCTATACACATTCATCACGACGTTCTGTGGCGCCTACGTGCTTGAGGTCCCACGCCTGAGCGATAACGAGATCGATGTCGAAGGTATTATCAAAGCGCTCATGCCTGAAACCAAGATGATCGTATTGTGTTCGCCCAATAATCCTACCGGCAATCCGGTCAGCGAGCAGGATATCCTGGCACTCCTGGATACCGGACGGATCGTGATGGTCGACGAAGCGTATGTCGAGTTCTCAGATCAACCTCAGGGATTCGCCCATCTTGTGCCACATCACCGCAATCTAATCGTCATGCGCACGTTTAGCAAGTGGGCTGGTCTGGCAGGATTGCGCGTCGGCTACGGCATCTTTCCTGAATGGATCGTTTCCTACATGCGCCGTGCTCAATGTCCATTCGAGGTAAATCTGGCGGGCCATATTGCTGCCATTGAAACACTCAAACACCTGGATTATACGCTCGATAAAGTGCGCCTGCTGGTAGAAGAACGTGAGCGGCTCTTCACAATGCTTGAAAGCCATCCATATCTTCACCCCCTACCATCACAGGGCAACTTTATATTGACCGAAGTGGATATAGAAGAGGTTAAATTAGAACGCATCCGGCAAGCGGTCGAAGCGCGAGGCGTGATGTTGCGTTTCTTTAATCACCCCTACTTGAGCAACTTCGTACGCCTGACGGTCGGACGTCCAGAACATACCGATCTCATTGCTCATGCACTGGACCAGATCAAGGCAGAGGCATAGATAATCCCCACGGGACACATCAAGACGCAGAAAGCATGGATAATAGTATCTATCTTTCTGCGTCTTGATGTGTCCTTTTTTACCCTTGCTCATGAGCCTGACAAGATGTACAATAGCACCGCAAAGTTGCGCGAAAAATACTGGACCAGTGCCCTATAACCAATCAACGTCATCGCAACCAATGCGTATTATGCACATACACGGTTTCGTAGAGGAGTTTCTATTTATGCCATACAATACAAGTGATCTTACGACGATAGAAGCCGTCGCAGCACGCGAAATTCTTGATTCGCGTGGCAATCCAACAGTGCAAGTGGAAGTGCTTTTAATGGGCGGCGCCCAGGGTACGGCATCAGTGCCATCCGGCGCATCAACGGGAGCCCATGAGGCCGTAGAGCTACGCGATGGCGACAAGAGTCGCTATGGTGGCAAAGGTGTACTCAAAGCAGTCGCCAACGTTCAGGATACCATTGGAGATGCTCTGGTTGGCTTGGATGCTACAGATCAGGCCATGATCGATGAGGTCATGATTGCTCTGGACGGTACTGAGAATAAAGCCAAGCTGGGTGCTAATGCGATCCTGGGAGTCTCGCTCGCAGTCGCCAAAGCAGCCGCAGCCGCGCATCAGCAGCCACTCTATAGATATCTGGGAGGCGTCTCTGCACGCACGCTCCCCGTCCCGATGATGAACATCCTCAACGGCGGCAAGCACGCAGACGATTCCACCGACTTCCAGGAATACATGGTTCTGCCAGTTGGAGCTTCATCGTTCCATGAAGCACTACGCATGGGAGCCGAAGTCTATCACGCGCTGAAAAAAGTACTCCACGACAAAAAGCTAAACACGAACGTCGGCGACGAAGGCGGCTTCGCTCCCGCTGTAGCCACAAATCGTGCCGCCTTAGAGCTCCTGGTCGCCGCCATCGAATCGGCAGGTTACAAGCCCGGCAAAGACATCTTCCTGGGCATGGACGCAGCCGCCACCGAGCTGTTTGAAAATGGAAAATATGTCCTGGCCCGCGAAGGTCGCACACTCAGTTCCGCAGAACTCATCGATCTCTACGCGCAATGGGCTGGTGAATATCCTCTGATCAGTATCGAAGACGGCCTGGCCGAGGACGATTGGGAAGGATGGTCTCTCCTGAACAAGCGCATCGGCAATCGCATCCAGCTGGTGGGAGACGATCTCTTCGTAACCAATACCGAGCGCTTGAAACGTGGCATCAGTGAGCAATCGGCCAACTCCATCCTTGTCAAGCTCAACCAGATCGGTAGCCTGTCCGAAACATTGGACTCGATCGAGATGGCCAAGCGAGCGCAATTCACCGCCGTCGTCTCGCACCGCTCCGGCGAAACCGAGGATACTACCATCGCCGATCTCGTCGTCGCCACCAACGCCGGACAGATCAAAACTGGAGCACCATCGCGCAGTGAGCGCGTCGCCAAATACAATCGCCTGCTTGTCATCGAAGATGAACTGGGAGCCGAGACAGCTCGCTATGCTGGCTTCGGCGCGTTCTACAACGTCCCTAGCCTCTACAAACAAGCATAAAAATTGCTCTGTACTCTGGGCTTCAGATGCGCTATATTATTAGGAGATATGCAGACAACATCTGCACTCGAGTTAAACTCAACTAAAGAGAGGGTTTATGGCAAGCAACACATCTGACGTCCTGAGTACAAGCGCACGCGAACGACGTACCGGACGTTCTGTTCACTATAACATCAGCTACCTGGTCCAGGGAGCAGAGTACGGTACGGATGGTGCCATTGTTCTGCTACATGATATTCTGGGCGGAGCCTTTACCTGGGA
The DNA here is from genome assembly GCF_057551105.1 of Dictyobacter sp. Z7_2. Classification (NCBI taxonomy): domain Bacteria; kingdom Bacillati; phylum Chloroflexota; class Ktedonobacteria; order Ktedonobacterales; family Dictyobacteraceae; genus Dictyobacter; species Dictyobacter sp. Z7_2. The sequence continues at coordinate 2,596,464 of NZ_BAAJPE010000002.1, read as the reverse complement.
AAGCATTATGGGGCAGATTGGAGGACTCAATCGCGCCGTCTATGCCTTTGATATGCTTGGCTTCGGTCAATCTGAGCGCCCCTGGCCCGCCGATACCTCCATCTGGGGGCAGGCCGACGTCTTATCCTACCTCATTCGCGACCTCAAACTCACCAACATTATCCTTGTGGGCCATGGACTCGGTGGAGGTGTAGCACAGGTGCTTGCCACCCGCCTGATCCGTCAACAGACTGCCGCGCTTGTGCTCGTCGACTCAGTCAGCTACCTGCACACCTTTGCCGACAACTGGCCTCTGACCGATATGGAGAAGCGCCGCGACTTCGATGCTCCTCAGAACACCGAGCTGGATGACCTGATCAGCGACCTACGCGCCACCTTACCTGCCGCTACCACAAACGCGCAAGGCTTCGCCGACGTCATCAAGGATTATGTCGAGCCCTGGAATAATGAGCACGGCAAAGAACTGCTCTTCCAGCAGATACGCAATCTCGTTCCCTACTATCTCAACGCGGTTTCCAGTGACCTGCGCGTCCTCAACAAACCGACCCTGATCGTCTGGGGCGGAAAAGATGAGCAGAATCCAGTCAAAGACGCCGATCGCCTGCACCGTGACATCCCAAACTCACAACTGGTCATCCTGCCCGATGCTGGCCACTTCTCGCTCTTTGATGCTCCAGCAGCGGTTGCCGACGCGCTTACAGAATTCATCAAAGGCATCTAACCGGGCCGCAGAATATATTACAGAATCACTCCTCATTCCCGCCGGCAAACATGAGGGGTGATCTTTTTCTGACACGCCTTCTCCCTCATTGAAAGGCAAGGAACATGACTGAATACCATTTTTCCGATGCTGTAAATCATTCCTTTCAACAATTAGCTGAGATGCATACCAGCAGCTTCAGTGGCTATTTTCTCCCCTCCCAAATGACAGCAACGCAGGTGGCTGATTTCTGGCGTATCAATCAGATCGATGCTACCCGCTGCGTGATCATGCACGACGAGCACGGCGAATTTGTCGGCATGGCTCGTATGGGATCACGTGGCACACACGGCTGGTGTGGAGGCTTCGGTATCGCGCCCGCATTTCGCGGCCTTGGTGTTAGCAAATTGCTCGCCACGCAAATGGTACAGGTCGCACGAACGAGTGGACTCACCCAACTCCAACTAGAAGTACTCAGCCAGAATACCAAAGCGATCAAAACCTACGAAAGAGTAGGCTTTGTCAAACAACGCCGTCTTTTGGGTTTGGAGATCGCCACGCATGCGCTTCCCCCGATCAACACACCAACATCGACACCGACACCAAAACAGATCGCACTCGTCGACCTTTTAAACTCAGAAGAAAAGAACAAGGTACAACCGTATTGGGGCTTTGAGCTACCCAGCATCCTTACCCAACACTCCGAGATGCTTGCCGTAGCAGGTCCTGATGGTCAGACGAACACCTTCATCACCAATCGTAAAGACGACGTTATCCGCATACGTACTATTCATCTCCAGCCAGAACTGACCAATAGCGCATTTGCAGGCCTACTTGGCTCAATGGTTGGAGATGCAACAAAAATCCATATCTTCAATGAGCCTGAGGAGAGTCCATTCATCCCACGTTACAGGGAGATTGGTTTCACAGAGTTCTTCTCACAATATGAAATGTTGCTGCGCCTGTAGATTTATAAGACAACCGCATAGTAGGAGTACAGATAGCACACATCTCAGGTTTAAGGAGCATTTTTTATGATACATTCAGACATCTATGAACAATGCAATCACTGAGAAGAGTGTGATTCTTGCATCATCCCCTATAAATAGGTATAATAATAGAGAACAATAAAAGTATTATTGAGGAGATGTAGTAGAGGGGATTGTTCTCACATGCATTTAAAAAGATCACTCCATAGAGTTAGCGATCTTCGCCTGAAGGGTCAACAAATCAAAGCCATCCTCGGCATTTCCGCCCATGTAGATCAACCAGCCTATCACCCGATGATGGATAATTTTATGCAGCAAAAACCAGTACATACAGATAAACTTTTTCAATCTACACATTCGACCGAGCACGAGATCGAGCAATCACAAATAAGCAAGCTGCGCCAATCGATGGTGCAAACAGTGCCCAGACAACCATATAGCAGAGTAAAAAAAGCACCATTATCCTCCACGCGCCTGATCCCCATCGGCAAGCAGATTCTTTTTGCCCTCGACACAGTCGTGCTGGGATTAATCAGCTACCAACTATTCAATCACAGGTTATACTATCTTCTCATATCCTGGTGCCTCATTATGCTATTCTGGGCCTATCTCGCCAGCAGAAGCTTACGCATGCAAACCCTGCGAAGCATCCAGAAGCTGCTGCGCTTACCAACCACGAACACGAGTGATGAACACGATCAACCTACCGTCAATCCATATCGCAACGCCCAGCTGCGCGAGTTGCAAGATGACACGACGGCCTACCTGAAAGCTCTGCGCACCCTTCATACTCAGAGAAAAGAGTAGTAGTGGACGATGGTGATATAGTAAGGGGGCAACAAGATATGCATAGAGATTGACTGGAGTTTTGTAATTATATGGGAAATGCATCCAATGTTCCGCAGTTTGCCAGGGTTCAGCAGTATGCGGAACATATTCGCGCCAATGTCGGACGCGTCATCATCGGCAAACTTGATGTTATCGATCTTTTGCTCGTTGCCTTGCTCAGCGATGGGCATGTGTTGCTAGAAGATGTGCCTGGTACGGGCAAGACCGTGCTGGCAAAATCGCTGGCGCGTTCACTGGGAGCAACCTTTCAGCGCGTGCAAGGGACTCCTGATCTGCTGCCCACCGACATCATTGGCGTGAGCTACTTCGATCAAAAGCAGAACGAATTTATCTTTCGCGAGGGTCCGCTCTTTGCGCAGATCCTGCTGGTCGACGAGATTAACCGCACCACCCCGCGCACCCAATCAGCATTATTAGAAGCCATGGCAGAGCATCAGGTCACAGTCGAGCGAGAAAGCAAACTCCTGCCACGACCATTTCTTGTCCTGGCAACCCAGAATCCGGTCGAGCTTGAAGGTACCTTCCCACTCCCGGAGGCGCAACTTGATCGCTTTTTGTTGCGCGTACAGATGGGCTATCCCGAAGAAGAAGAAGAGCAAGCAATCCTACATCGCTTCAAACAGGCCGAGCCATTTGACACGTTGGAGCCTGTCGTGAGCGCCGCAGAATTCGTTGAGCTACAAAACGTCATCCGGCAGGTCCAGTGGCAACCAGAAACCGAGCGTTATCTCCTGGCAATCGTGCGTGCGACCCGCCATCACGACGCGATCCAGTTGGGAGTCAGTCCACGCGGAACGCTGGCCCTCTATCGAGCCTGTGAAGCATATGCCGCTATCCAGGGCAGAGATTTTGTGCAGCCGGACGACATTAAATATTTAGCACCATTTGTCCTGGGACATCGCTTGCTAACCACCAGCCGTAATCGGATGCGTGGTAAGCGGACGCTCGACATTATCGCTGAGATCATCCAGGCAACCCCAGTTCCAGTTGAGAGACTTGTTCCACCATCAGCGACAAGGTAACAGACATGAGAACAGATCCAACCTTCAATGACGAGCATTATCTGTTACTCAAAAAGAGACGTCCCTGGTATTATCTGGCACTGGCGCTCTTGCTGTTGAGCGCTCTCACCAGGCAACCTTTCTTGATGCTGGCCGCTACATTCACAGGTATGATAGGGCTTATACCAGAACTCTGGTTTCGTTTCGCCTTAAAGCATCTCTCTATACGTCAGCAGATCGATCATCAGCATCTCTTCTTTGGAGAGCAGGTGACGCTCTCGATTACGATCGAGAATCGTAAGCTGCTTCCCTTGCCTGGCTTACAGATCGAGGATACTATTTCGCCGCCGTTGACTGTATCACAGGTAGAGGCGAACAGATTCAAGACCACACAACGGGATACCTTAATCAGCACCTGGTTACTCTGGTCCTATCAACGCGTCACACGGCGCTACCACATGCACTGTCACGCACGAGGCTTTCACCTCTTTGGACCTATTCACCTGCACAGCAGTGATCCTCTCGGCTGGCTTGAGCACGACATCCGGCTGCCTGCCTACGAGACATTATTAGTCTATCCGCTGATCGCGCCGCTCGAAAGTTTTGGACTCCCAGGTGTCTTTCCGATGGGAGACACTGTAGGAGCGCGTCACCTGCTCGAAGATCCACTCTGGTTTGCGGGCAACCGTGAATATCAGCTCGGAGACGATCCACGCCGCATCGACTGGAAGGCCACGGCGCGCAGTGGAGCGTTACGCAGCAAGATTTATGAGTCAACAACTGAGCGTCGTCTGCTCATTCTGCTTGATACCTGGACCTGGACCAATGAAAAAAACGGCATGGACGAAGAACTACAGGAGTTTTGTATCTCGATCACAGCCTCTCTGGCTACCTGGGGACTCGACGAGGGATATATGGTTGGTATACTCGCCAATTGTTCAACCATCACGGCGAACCATCCTCTGAGCGTCATGGTTGGCACTGATCAAGAGAAGGATAATATCGGCACTGATAAATCTGCCAGCACGACCATCTCACCGCCGGGAGTCAGCCTTCCTTTCGCTCGCGACTATACGCAATATGAACAGATTTTAACGTTACTCGCAACCATGCTGCCCACCTACAATACACCAATTGAGCGGCTCATTGAGCTAGAAAACGACATGTTTCAGCCGGGAACAACTATCATAGCTGTCAGCCCGATCAATACGCTAAGCGAGAACACCATTGAGGGACTCTATATGCACCGCAGGCGTGGCAACGCGGTCAATATCGTGTTAGCAGGTGATCTGGCCCCAGAGAAGTCACAACCGGATACAGCAGGCATCCCAAGCTATCATATCGGCGGAAAGGAGAAATGGCATGAACTTATTCAGACCGTCGAAGACGAAACACATGGAGAGATCGGTACCAGCTCGCATAGCCTCCAACTGGATTGAGCTGATTGCGCTCCCTGTCGCCGCAGCGTTGATGGAGACACAGCCAATTCTGCTTGGGCTACAACTGCTGCTATCACACTTTTTCATGACCACCGATAATATGGATGCTGGCAGTATTCTCTTTATCCTACTTTTTTTCAACTGGTGGGCTTTATGGGGAAAATCCAGACGTACACAACGCGGTATCGAGGACGACGCTTCCACCCGTATCTCAATCAGCAAGCATGACATCCTGGGGATAGCGTTGGCATTACTAGCATTTGGACTGACACACCTATTCGTGCTGGATGATGGTATCACACCCATCCTCGCGACCATAGTTATTGTCTGGGGCTGGCAACGTGGCGTGCGGCGTGTACAAGCAGGACTCGATGAAAGCCAGCTGATCCTCTGGTTCAAGGTTGGGTTTGGGATATTACTTGTGGTCATATGTTTCTCGCTACTCGATGGTTTCACACATGCCAATACCGTTGCAGATGAGCTGCTAAGTAACCTACCGATCTTTTTTCTGGCCGGCTTTCTGGCACTCTCACTCACGCGTATCGCAGCCATTAAAAAGGAGCAGGAGCGCCAGCATCAGACGACACGTCAAGCAGGAACCAATACATGGATCATAGCCCTGAGTGCCGCCTGGATACTGCTCGTTGTGCTCAGCATCGCCTCGGAGCTCCTTCCAGTAGCGGCTCTGATTGTCCTACTCAGTCCAGTATGGTGGCTGATTGGACTGATCCTTCAAATCATATTCACCGTCCTGGGATGGATCACCTATGGAGTATTCTTTTTCTATGTGCTGCTACTGGATCTGGTAGCTTACTTATTTCCCGCCATACAAGCATTCAAAAAGCCTCCGATCCCAGTCATAAAGCCACCAGAGGCACAGCCTGCGCTCGGCAAGAGCTCACCTATCCTGCAAATCATCCTGATAGCCTGTGTTATCATTGCCATCTTTGGCATTGCCTGGTTTATCAAGAGCCGCCAGAAAGATCCACTGGAAGAGACGCTCGCGGAAGAGGAAGAAGTACGAGAGGGGCTCGATGCCCTACAAATCCGGCGGGACCGTCGTCGCGAACGCCAAAGAAATCATCAAGCGGAACCGATCGACGTTCTGGCCTCTAACTCCGTTCAGATACAGTATCGATCCCTCTTGCAAGCGATGGCAGAAAAAGGTGAGCAGATCGAGCGCCACTATAACGAAACTCCGGTTGAATATCAGAGACGCCTGCTGACCATGGCAGAAATAAAACTCCCGCCCCAGACGCAGGCTGCGGATATTCCATCCGACCGAGCAATCCTTACCACGCTGACGGATGCCTATGTCCAGGAACGCTATGGAGGCAAACAATCGTCTGGAGAAGCACAACAGTATCTGTCTCAATGGGTTCCACGCCTGCTGCAACGACTCAATGAACATCTCAACCCACCCCCCAAAACACCACAACGCCCCTACCAATCATCGCGCTGGGGCGAAGATTGAGTGTGTGCTCCCGTCGAGCGAAGCGAGGACACCGTAGCGTCGCACGCTCGCGTGCGATGTCCCAGCAACTCGTACGAGCCAGCAGGCTCTCGGTGCACCCCGCTGGCGTGCTTGATCGTACGTCGAGTGGGACATCGTACCCAAGGGTACGACGCTACGGTGTCCTACTTATGATGCTTTACGTTTACGTCCTCCCCGCCTGGAGGCATCTGTCCTCGTAGAAGAGGATTGTTCTTGCGAGCTTCCTGACATCCCTGCTTCTGGCTCCCGATGATGAAGCTGATAGGCTTCCGCACTGCGATTGTACTTCTCGACCGCATGTAGATAAAGATCATACATACGTTCGAGCTCCTGTGACGACACGCCGCGTTGTTCTGCCTGTACCAACTCGTACCATCGCTGCTGCATAGATTGACGAGAATGTTCTAGCTCAGCCGGGCTCATGGTACTTTTCCTTCAGGAAGCCTTATTTTGCTGTTTCGACTCCCTATATTCTGCGGTCAACTGTTGAAGTAACTTACTGGCGTCGACGAAACTGAGATTGGCATTATCCTCGGGGGCCGGCTTGCCCAGATGGTCACAGAGCTTGCGAATCCCCGACAGCTGCTGCTCGGTAGCGGTCACTGGAGCATCAGTGGCGGCGGGACGATGCGCGGTAGCGTTCGGGCCACTATGACCGTTGCCATTTGATCCATTATTCGAACCGTTCGATCCATTGGTAGTTGAGGAAGCAGGTCGAAGTGGCGTAAAGGTAGCACTTGAGCCTGCGCCATTCGAGCCATTCCCATTCGTCTGGCGATCGACCGGAGCATCGACAATACGATGGGCTTCTTCCCACTCGTCGCCGGTAAATTGCGTGCCATAACCGAGGGCTGCCAGAGCACGACCAATCGCACCAGTCTCAGCCTTTTCGATGAAATCTGGAAAGCTGGCTGCCTTCTCCGACTTTGTCCCCGTCGCCATGCCACCAACACCGTCTTTGACTACTGCATGAAATACGCAAAAGCCCTTGGCCTGTTTGATGACTTTCTCGCTACGGCGACGTTCGTTGTTCCAAACGAAAGCCTCTTCTTCAGTGTCGCGATCCAGATCCAACTGGAGCATCTGTGTCTCGATCTCGCCTTGCGGAAAGATTGAGCGGAACCAAACGAGCCGCCATTGAACCGGCAGGTAATCTTTTGAAGTTTGGCCACTACGAATCTGTATTAGATGCTCATTGGGGTTAAACACACGACTTAATGGCTGCTCTTCCTGAACCGGCCTCTTAGTTTGATCAATCATGTTACGGCTCCTTTTAGCTCCTTTTAGAATTTATGTTCTACTATTTTAGAACTTGAGACATGTTTTGTCAAGCATCAAGTTGTATCATAAAGTGTCATACACAAGAACATTCTTTTTTGGGTAGCAGAAAGTGGTAGGAAACAAAAAAGCAAGGAGGCAATGTTGATAAATATCCATGAGAAAACACCAAAGCACGCCAAAGTAATGTATAATCTAGAGCATAACCATACTCAATGATTGAGCATCCGCTGCTAGACAAAGGGACAACTATGAGTACCATTGGCATTTATAATGAGATGCAGACAGCATTGGCACATGGAGAAAAGGTCATCATTGCCACAGTGATCAAAACGATGGGGGCTGCCCCCTGTCCAATCGGAAGTAAGGCCCTCATTCATCTGGATGGCACGATGCATGGCAGCTTTGCTGGTCCTGACACGGATAGTAAGGTGGTACAGGAAGCGCTCAAGGTGGTACGTGAAGGACATCCAACGACGACCCATATCCATTTAGACGCCGATCAAGGCGAAGCCGTAGGAAGTTGCGGAGCAACACTCGAAGTTTTCTTTGAGCTGTTACGACCGGAGCAGCGCTTGATTATAGCAGGCGCGGGTTATGTTGCGCAGGCGCTCTCGCGTCTGGTCTCCACGCTCGACTTCCGCATTATCGTCGTAGACGATCGACGCGACCTGGCCGATCCGCAAGCCTTCAACTCGCAGATCCAACTCACCTTTGGCGACATCCCCCAAACGCTACGCACGCTTGAGCCCGATGATGTCTCCTGGATCGTGATTGTCACCCGTGGACATAATCTGGACAAAGAAGCACTGCGCACCGCCCTGGAAAGCAAAGCCGGCTATATCGGTATGATCGGCAGCCCCAGCAAAGTCAAACGGATCTTCCGCGAGCTCATGAATGAAGGGTTTTCCAGCGAACGCCTCAAGCAGGTCCACGCCCCCATCGGGCTGGATCTAGGAGCAGAAACACCCGACGAAATCGCCCTAAGCATCGCCGCCGAGATCATGATGCTGCAAAAAAGAGCCACAGGAGCCCCTCTCAACAGCATTCACAACCTCCTCGAAGAAGCCGTCCACGCCTAAAGTAGCGTCGTACACTCGCGTACGATGTTCCAGTAACTCGTACGATATTGTTCCCCAGCGCCGCATGCGAGATCGGATGTTTCGTACGTCGAGTGGAACATCGTACGCGAGCGTACGACGCTACTTTTTGAGGCGGATATAGCGTACGGTAACGGTACCCAGCACGCAATAGATAATGGCCATCATAAAAAGCACTTGATAGCCAAGTACTGTTTGACCGTGCTGGGCAAAGGTATCCAGCAATGGACCTCCGAGTACCGGCGCGACGATCTGAGGGACCGAGAGAGAGATGTTCCAGACACCCATATCGCGAGCATAATTCAGACGTGAAGGCAAGACATCCGCCACGAGAGCCCAGTCCACGCTCTGATAGGCTCCATAACCCAGTCCAAAGACGGCTCCAGAGATCAGCACAACTGTTAAAGAGTGGGAGATAACAAAAACTACTCCCACGACCGCCATAAAGCCACCTGAGAAATAGACCATACGCTTACGCCCATAACGATCAGAGAGCCAGCCAACAACTACGGCACTGACCAGACTCGTCACCGCAACGACAATCGAAAAATTACTGGTCTGGACCTCGGGATGCGCGACCTTGACGACATCGCGCATATAATATTGCAAGAATGTCTGAATCGTGTAGATGCCCATCATCATGAGCAAGCGTGTAAAGAGGACCCAGGCAAAATCTGGATTGCGCCGGGGGTGAAAATCGAACAAGCGGAGGATGCCAACCGTTGCCACCAACTCGATCAGAACCTGTATCACATCGTTGCTAATCTGGAAACCTCCAGGGCGGAAAAAGTTCCAGAGTTGCGTCAGGCCCCAGACAATCAGGGCCGCCACCAGAGTACCAACCACCGTTACAACTAGGGAACGCGTCAGCCAATCTGGCCGCCAACCCTTCTGATCCGAGCGATCAGGCAGTTCTCTCTCTTCAGCAGGATGCTCGTGTACGACGAGGATGGTGATAAGCATAAAGGCAACGAGCACAATAATGATAATTGCATAGATCAGCCAGAGATCCCTCTGATACTGTGCCAGGGGCTTGGAAGCATCGACCAACAGGCCAGCAGACAATACGCCACCCACATTGCCAGCAATCAACAGAAATCCCATGATACCGGAGGCCGTACCACGTTGCTCTGTTGGAACCAGATCAGGCAGCAGAGCATGGAAAGGAGCCTGAGCCATGTTACTGGAGAGTTGAATCACCATATAGGCGAGCACAAGTGAAAAAATATCTGGAGCGAAAGCCATCCAGACCAGACCAGCCACATTGATAAGTGTGCCAATAAAAATATATGGACGCCGACGTCCCCAACGTGCCAGACGACCACGCGTCCTATCGCTCACCATACCCCAGAGAGGATTCGTAAGTAAGGCCACAAAGGCTCCGGGCACCAGGATCGTGGCTAAGGCCTCACCCTGATGCAATGGTCCCACGAGCTTGAAAACCTGACTTGGTAAGATAATAGTGCCGATGGCCGCCCAATGGAAATTCAGAGCAAACCAGAAAACACTGATCGAGATGATGCGTCCCCAATGTAATTTTGTCGCTCGAGGCTCAGAGTCCTCTGAGAAAGAGGACGTATCATCTCCATGATCTACGACAGTCATCGCCTATTTGCCTTTCTTAGATGCTATTCACTGGCCTGGATACTCAAATAAAGTGCTCAAAAGAAAATAGAACCAGTAGAGGCTATCTTATCAAGAAAGGGATAATTCGTCGATGGGTCATTTGCCCCATGACACCTTTCCAGCTACAATTGTCATCAGGGCGCAAAAACATGAGCAAGTCTCAGGCTTGCATGTCTAAGCAATGCATACTATCATACAGTTTAAGCGCTAAAGAAGTTTTTATATTTGGAGTTACACATGAATAATCTTCCATTCGCCGCTTTGTTGAGCGGCGGAGGCTGGCTACACATTGGGCCGCCTTATCTCTATATCGATATTGATCCGGTGCTTGTCCACCTGGGACCACTGGCAGTTCGTTGGTATGGCTTAATGTATGTTGTCGGCATCATGATGGGCCTATGGATCATCAAAGGATACACAACGCGCAAAGGCATCGATCAGGATATGGTCTATCGTGTGCTCTGGTGGTGTATTGTCGCAGGCTTACTTGGCGGACGTCTTTATTTTGTGATCCAGCAGCCCGACTTTGTCAGCGGCTATCTTCTCCAGCCGCAGCATATCCTGGCAACATGGGAGGGAGGCATGGCCTTTTATGGAGCCATCTTCCTCGTCATCCCCACACTCATCTGGCGAGCGAGGCGTGAACACGTCAACCCACTTGTGTTGATCGACGCTGGAGTGCTATTTGCCGCCGCCGGACAGATCTTTGGGCGTATCGGCAACCTGATTAACGGCGACATCATTGGATATCCAAGCACCCTGCCATGGTCAACCGTTTATGTGAACCCCAACAGTTGGGCCTGCTTGAATCTGGCAGCCGGAACGTGTAATGTCCCGGTCCAGCCCGCCGCAGGATATGAGCTCATCATCAACCTGATCGTATTGAGCACCATGCTCTACCTATCCTATAGACTCAGACGGCCAGGCATCTTAATGCTCATCTACCTGTTCAGCTACGCCATCTCACAGTTCTTAATCTTCTTTACACGCGCCAACGACATTGTCAGCTTCCTCGGCCTCAACCCGGGCCTGAAGCAGGCCCAATGGACATCAATCATCGTCTTTATCCTGCTCCTCCCCCTGACATACTGGGTCTTGCGCAACTCGAAACCAGTCCCAGACGGAGAGGTAGCCGCCACATATGGCATCCCACAACCAGAAAAACCCGAACATCCCCTCGAACCAAAGGCGATTACCGAAAACCTGCACACCCTCCCTGAAACCGTCGCAGAAACATCAAGCGACGACGAGCCCGAAAAAGAGGAGGTCCCACAGGACAATCAACCCGTAACCACAACAACAACCTCCGAGGAGGAACCCATTTAAAGTAGCGTCGTGCCCTCGGGCACGATGTCCCACTTGACGTACGATCAGGCACGCCAGCGTCGCTCACCGCAAGCCTGCTGTCTCGTACGAGCTACTGGAACATCGTGCCTGAGGGCACGACGCTACTTTGGCATGATCTCTTTGGGAGGACATATCTTGGACGACATTGGGATTTCCGGTCGTGTTATAATGCCCTGAAGTTTCCACTTTTGGTATCTCGAAATAGAATGTTTGAAGTACATATCATTATTTCGCATTTGCGTGCAGGGAAGGCTGGCCACTGTATTATGCTCATCACGCGTATTGAGTTAGAGAATATTAAAAGTTATCGGCAGATTAGCGTAGATTTTCGACGTGGTACCACCGCGATCAGTGGATCAAATGGGGCGGGAAAGACGACATTAGTCGAGGCGGTAGGCTTCGCGCTCTTCGGCTACTTACCCTATAATCATGATAAATTTGTGCGTGAGGGAGAGAAGACCGGCAAGGTTGTGATTTATCTGGTCGGCAGCGATGATCGTCCCTATTCCGTCGAGAGACGCTGCGGCGCGGGCGCACGCTGGATCGTGTATGATGAAGAAGCGGATATCCGTCTGGAGCAGCGTGCCGATGTCCAGGATAAACTCCATGATCTCTTCGGCATTGAGCGCGAACGTTCGCTCGACGCTCTTTTCCGCGACGCACTCGGCGTTCCTCAGGGAACCTTCACCTCTATCTTCCTTGAAACAGCCTCCAAACGCAAACAGACCTTCGACGCGCTTCTCCAGATTGAGGACTTCAAAACTGCTGCCGATAACCTGCTTGAGACACAACGCGTTTATAAAGATCAGATGCAAGAGCAGTTGCGACTCGTCGAATTGCTACAATACAAAACACAGCATCTGGATGAGTGGAATGACACGCTCAAGGAAAAGCTCCAGCACAATCAAGAGCAGCAGGACAGAAATATACAACTCGGTGAACACCTCATCCAAAGCGAGGTACGCAAAGTTAAGCTTGATCAGCAGGCCGAGCGCGTCAGGGATCTAGGCGTCCAATATGATCAGGCACAATCCAGCCATAACTACGCACAATCGCTCCTGCGCGAACGCAGCGCCGCCCATCAAGAGGCACTAGAGGCGCAAAGAGTTGTCACAGAAAGTTTCGATGACTATCAACTCAACGAGCAGGCAACCGCAGCGCTTCGCCAACTGCGTCAGGAGATCCAGCAGCGTGATGCTTTACGTCAAACGCAAAATAGCCTCCACCACACGCGAATTCAGAGTGATGAGCGCATCAAAACCTATCAGGGCCAGCTCGAGGAGGTTGAAACGGCTCGACGACGTATCGCTGATCTGGCACCTCTGGTGGATCACCAAAGTGAGCTAGAGCGGCTGCGCGACGAAGCCAGGCATCAGAAGCAGCGCTATGAAGATATCTACACGTCCGGCAAACGGCTCGGCGAGACAATCAGCAACTTACAGAAAGAGCAAGCGCAAACGCAGCTAAAAATCACAGCTATCGAGCCACTCGTACCCGTTGCACAACTGCTGGAGACGCGCACCGAAGCCTTCAATGATTTACGCATCCAGAGCAGCACACGCAAGGAAAAACAGCGCCAACTCCAAGAGAAGGAGGTCCGTCTCAAAGAAAAGCTGGCCGAGAGAGAACCGCTCGCCGATAAACTGCGCCGAGCAGAAAATAATCTCAAGGTGATAGAAGAGCATCGTCACGAGGCCGAAGAGATGCCTGTGATAGAAGAAAAACTGCAACAGCTCATAGGACAGAAACATCACCTGCAAGGAAACATTGAAGGCTACACGCTATCGCGGGCGCAATCGGCTGGAGGACAATGTCCACTCCTGAATGAAAGCTGCCTGAACATCCGCCAGCACGGGATCGTCAGCCTGGAAGCCTATTTTGAAAATCTGCTGACCAAAGAAAAGCAAAGTATTGCAGTTATCACGGCTGAACAGGAAAAAATTGCAACCCGCAAAGATCAGATCAAGAAGTATGCTGAGGCCCTGGATCGAAGCGCACTCTACATCGACAAACGCGACAGCCTCCTTGAGGCTTCCCAGAGACTGGAGCAAGAGATTACACGCTTAGAGCTGGATCAGCAGACGCTTCAGCAAGAGATTAGCGTGATTGATCAGGTCGTTTCCCAGCTCAAGCAGGCCGAGAAGGATCTGCAAGAGAGCCGACAGGCCGATACACGTGTGCGCGAACTCGATGGCCTCTATCGCCACAGCGAGCAGCTACAAAAACAGATAGCGCAATCTGAGCTTGAAATTCAGACGCTGCGACAGGAAGCGGCTCCACTACAAAACAGCGGTGCCAGGCTCGAACAGTTCACCAGCGAACTGCACGCGCTCAATGATCCTCGTTCAGAAAGCAGAGCCAAGCAAGAGACAATCGCCAGAGAAGCGCAATATCAGCAGCAGTTACAGAGCGAGTTGGCACGTCTACACGAAATCGAAATGCAACTGCAGGCCATGGAAGCGCAACTCGCGATCTATACCTCGCTTGATAAAGACATCGCTTATCAGGAGATACGTGTACAGCAAAGCGAGGCGGGATATCGCCGTTACTTAAATCATCAGAACGCAGCGCAGACGCTCCCAGACAGGGAAAAAGCTTTCCAGCAACAGCAACAGGACACACTGAATGCTACGCAACACTTGCAGGTGATCCAGCTTGCATTTAACGAGGCGCAAGCCTCCTTCCAGCAGCATGAGTTGGACGAGTTACGCATCAAGATCGAGAGGCTGCGCACAGAGCTGATAGAGCTGGGAGGAAACATCAAAGAGCTGCAGCGCGAGATAGCTGAACTGGAGCAGAAAATCGCGGTCGCCGAAGCTTTACGCGTAGAGCTAGCAGCGGCTGAAGTGGAGCATCAGACGCTCGACGATCTGTATAAGATGACCAAGCAGTTCCGCGAGATGATTAAAGATGCCGCTCCTCACGTATTAAAAGCGATGCTGGCAGATATTTCAGCAGAAGCCAATCGCATCTTTGGAGAGGTTATGGGAGATCGTCGAGCGCAGTTGTCCTGGCGCAACGACTACGAAATCATTCTGCGCCAGCAAGGAGTTGATCGCACGTTTGCGCAATTGAGCGGTGGCGAACAGATGAGTGCGGCCCTCGCCGTCCGTCTGGCGCTCCTCAAGAAGCTCTCGACGCTCAATATCGCCTTTTTCGATGAGCCAACACAAAATATGGATGAGCTACGACGTATGAATCTTGCCGAGCAGATTCGTCGTGTCCGTGGCTTCGATCAATTGATCGTGATCAGCCACGACGACACCTTCGAACAAGGATTAGATAGTCTTGTCCGCCTCAACAAGGTCAACGGCGAGACACGCGTGCTCGACGATGATGGAATGCTCCCACAATCCAATTTTGGAGGCGTCTGGCACAATGATGGGCAGGATCATCAGCCCCAACTCCAGCCAACCAATTAGACGGAGGAGAGAACATGCTGCATAAAGGCAAACTGCAAGCCGCACTCAATGCCAAGCAAGGACAATTCTCGCTCTTTGACAGCACCTTTCATGATCAGATAACCATGTATCAGCAGGCGCTCGAAGGACTACATAAGACCTATGCATCCAGCAGCCAACTCGACAGCGTGCTGCCACCCGATGATCCTGGAATGCCGCCAGCCGGTGCGCGTCCGACCATGGAATTCGATCACTGGCTCACCACGGCAGCCGAGCAGACCTATCATGGTCCTGTTTTTCCCTTTGGGCGAGAATTCTCCAGCCACGAACAATCACGACTGTGGGCCGAGTGTATTGAGGGCATCACCACCATCGCAGTCGATGGCAGCCAGCTCATGCCCTGGCGAGACGCATCTATCCCCGTTGGATTAGTACAGGTTGGCTTCTTTGTCAATCCTCACGCACGCGGACAGACCTACACCAAAGACGTCCGCATAGAAGTGCTCACACCCGAAGAGCTGATGGAGGAGAATGGCAATGAGCTAGATGATCCTGATAGCTATCCCTACTCCGAAATGCAGGTGACACAGCGCCGCTACCTGCTGGAAGTGGAAACCATCTGCAATCTGATGCAGCAACATGCTGCGGCTCGACGCACCGACGATCCGCTGCACAGCCCAATGGTCTTCTTTGACGGCTCACTTGTTGTCTCCTTTGCGCTCACCATGCCCAATCCCTACCGGCAGCGCTACATCGACGCCGCCGTCTCGCTACTCAAGACCTCAGAGGAGCTGCGTGTCCCATTGATCGGCTACATCGACACGAGTTACGCTCGCGATACCATCACTATGCTCAGACGCCTGGATGCTAACTTACCCAGGCCAGTCCTCCAGGATACCAAGAAGATTCATGACGCCTTGCTCTGGAGAGGACATCTGCGCTGGGGAGACCGCACTCCAGCCATGATCTGCGCTCGCAACGATGTGCTCGAAAGCTACGGACCGTATCATAACAGCGTCGCCTTCAGCTATCTCCAGACCACGGCCACGCGTCCGCCGACGCGCCTGGAGTTTCCACGCTGGATGCTTGAGGATGGTATCCTCGAACCGGTATTGGATGTCGTACGCGCCGAGATTATTGCCGGCAACGGCTATCCCTACGCCATCGAGACTGCTGATGCCGTTTCCGTCATCACCATGCAAGACCGCGCCGCATTCTATGGACACTTCCAGGCTTTCATGGAACATCAAGGAGTCCAATTCACCTACTCAACCAAATCGCTCAGCAAAAACAGGCGTCGCTAGCAGCAAGGACACCGTAGCGTCGTGCCCTCTGGCACGATGTCCCACTCCACGTACGATCAGGCTCGCCTGCGTGGTGCACCGAGATCGTGCTGTCTCATACGAGTCACAGGGACATCGCTTTTAAATCCAGCACAAATATATGTTATACTTGATAGAGTATCGATCTCATACGAATAGATATTCATCCAGAAACACAGTTCACTAGAAATTAAGCGAAGAATAAGCCATATGTCACGTTCGACAACACACACATTCACCTGTCCCTGCGGACAGGTCTTTAACGGTCAGGCCTACGAATACGTCAACGTCGCCGATGAACCCCATCTGCGTTACGTTGTGCTGGCCGGATTAATCAACGTTGCCACCTGTCCCATCTGTAACAGAAGAGCAACCATCTCAATGCCATTTGTCTATTCAGATCCCGCGTATAATGTGCTTGCCTATGTACATCCACGAGCAGACGCTCCCGAGGATGCACGCCTGATGATCCTTGAGAAGTTACGCGATGTCTATCTGGATGCGACGAAGATCCGGGAGCAGCAAGACGATCAAGTGGGAGAAACCAGTGGAAACAATGGTGGACAAGTCGTTTCTCTCTCAACAAACGAAGCCCAGAATATGCCTCCACTCAAAGTCATCTTTGGCATTGAGCAGCTCGGCGAACTGATGAACGCTGTATTGTCGCAGGAAGATCGCCTGGGACGCCTGGCCTTGAATACGCAGAGTCGCAATGAGGCAGAGCGCGGACAGTTTCATGATATCGCACGTAAGCTGGCGAGCGAGATGGGATGTTGCATCGAGGTCGAAGATCTGCCCGATGAATACACCGTCTGGATCTATGGAGCACGTCGCCAGGTCGGCGCGTTGATGCGCGAATTGGCCACAAGGTAGGACTATGATAACAGTAGGAATTATTACGATCAGTGATGGCGCAGCTCATGGCACACGGCAAGACGTGAGCGGTGAGCGCATGCGCCAGCTCATCACTCTCCTGCCGGATGCCCAGATCAGCGCCCAGACCATCATTCCAGACGAAAAAGAGCAGATCATAGCGACGCTCCTCGACTGGAGTGATCATCAGCGCCTCAACCTCATCCTGACAACTGGCGGCACGGGATTGGCACCACGCGATGTCACGCCCGAAGCCACCCGAGCAGTGATTGAACGTGAGGCTCCAGGAATTGCTGAAGCACTACGCTCAAACAGTTTGCAATATACGCCGATGGCTATGCTTTCACGTGGACTCGCAGGCGTCCGAGGAAGTACGCTTATCATCAACCTGCCAGGCAGCCCCAAAGCGGTCGAAGAATGCCTGACATACATCATCGATGTCCTACCTCACGCTATCAACCTGCTCACCGAAGGACCAAAAGAACACTGACCGCAGGCCCCAGAGCACACCAAAGGACGCCAGCAGAGATGGAAGAGGACAACACGAGCCCACAGGGAGACAACGGTAAAGTCTACGCAGGCCATAGCGACAACGTCTTTGCGCTTGCCTGGTCTCCTGATGGCTCACTGATCGCCTCCGGCGGACGAGATACCACTGTCCAGATCTGGAATCCAGTGACCGGGCAGACACTTCTCACCTTTCGTCGGCATCCCACCTGTATCCTGGCGCTTGCCTGGTCTCCTGATGGAAAATATCTGGCCACCGGCTGTACCAGCGGTATCGTCTATATCTGGGCCGTCCAGACAGGCGAAGTGATAACTGACTATCGAGGTCATGTACGCTTCGTACGTAGTGTCTCCTGGTCTCCTGATGGACTCCTATTAGCATCGGGGGCAGAATACGGCGACAGTAGTACCCAAATCTGGAATCCATTCACCGGCCAGATCCACTACAAACATAGCAATCAATATCGCATCTTTGCCGCACCCTGGTCACCACAGGGAGCACGCATCGCCTCGGGTAGCTTTGATAGCAAAGTGCAGATCTGGGACCCACACACAGGTCAACTACAACTCCAGTACGACGGACACAGCGCACCTGTTTATAGCGTTTGCTGGTCGCCCGATGGCACGAGCATCGCCTCCGCAGGACACGAAGGCCGAGCTCACGTCTGGGATGCCACAACAGGTCAGCTTAAATACATCTATAGCCGGCACACCCAGCCAATCAAAGCCATGAGCTGGTCGCCAAGCGGAGCATATATCGCCACCGGAGGCAACGACCATACACTACATATCTGGTCCGCTCACAACGGACAGCCCATCGCCTCAGTCTCCAATCAACACACCTCCTGGATACGCACCCTCGCCTGGTCACCAGATAGTCGGCGACTTGTCTCAGCCAGCAAAAAAACCATCCATCTCTGGTCACAATCCCCAATGAGGCATGATATCCAATCACTCGCATGAGACCTCCCCTACTCACGTGCGGTTGGCTGTTGTCAGGTCCTTGTCTTCCATTTCCCACGCGTGATCCAGCGTGTGATAGGCAGTATGCCGAATCAGATATCGTAGCGGCCAGGTGCGAGCCGCTTTGCCCTGGGCATGGAACTCCCGAATGGCAGTACAATAGGCGTCGCGATACGCACTCAGGCCCTCGTCGGTCAGCAGTATGCCTTCAGGAGTATGCACCCCAAGCTTCGTAGCCCAGTCCTGCTCCGTGCCCAATGTATGCCTGACAATGCGGTCCCGATCCCGCCCGCCCCCGCGCGGACCCTTCCGTAGCTCCGCCGATACACGCGGATGTACAACATCGAAAAACGCCCAGCATGCCTGCATCAGGGTCAGTTCACGTTCCAATTCTGTGCTTGACATATCTTGCCTATCGATGCTTGAGAACGCGAATGAAATGCCCCAGAAGTCGGTTGAGCCCACACCTGGATAGTGCTCGACTATATCAACTGTGGTGAGAGCTGCAAACGCTGCACTCATCCCAGCTAGCTTCGCCACCTGGGCATAGCGTGGAAGATAGGATTGTAACCGTGCAATTGCGGCCTCCTCGGTCTTCGCACCACGCTCGAGACCGGGCCAATCCGGTGCCACTGCCACCACACGCTTGCCTTTTGGGCCGATTTCGAGCATCACCCGAAGTTTGTCAGTCGTCGCTCCTCCTAGCGCTGAAGGCTGTCCCATCAATGGAAATCTCCTTTTATCTGCTTGCAACGTCAAATTCTCTCTTGAGAGTATCTCATGAAAAGCGGTCAGATTTGGCCCGCATTGCAGGCTCTTGATAAGAAGGCAATAATATGTACACTCCTCATATCCAAACGGGCCTCTATTCCATTTTTTGTATCTATTTTTCCTCATCAAACGTAGTAAAAAGTGTCGAACAGATGAGTATGCGTATTCTGGGAGGATTTCCTGAAATATCAAGATACACGTTGCTATATTCTATAAAGTGGCGAAAGATGTTTCAGGATGGTTAGTTTGAAAGGGTATTGAGCGATGGCAATATATCAGACACCCATTGTCGTTGGCATTTTCCAAAATGAGATACAGGCCAAACACGCTGTAGATGCTATCCGTAGTGCTGGCTTTCGTTACGATCAAGTAGGAGTCGCGATCAGCAGCTCCAGCAATGCCACACCAGACCTGCAGGCCGATCTCACCAACCTGGGTGTGCCACAGGAACAGGCCAGCTACTATGACGCAGCCTATCAGTCTGGCGGAGTCGTGGTATCGATTCGTCCAGATGGACGAGAAGACGAAGTAAAGAACATCCTGTCGAGCAATGGAGCCTCCAACTACGAGGATCGTCCCGACGCCCATCCACCTGTTGAGCATTTGTCGGCCACGCCGATCGCACCTCAAGCGGCGACGGATACAGAAGCCGATCAAGACGAAGCAACCCAGAGTGTCGAGGCACTTGAGGCATCTACCAACGACTAACTATAAATATATTCAGACACCTCAGATTGGCTCAACGCCACAAGCTGATCCAGCAAAATGGAGAACAAACTTGAGCCAATCATCCAACCTCATTGGGCATCTGCAGCAACATGAAGAGCAGCAAAATCAAGTTATCTGGCTGCACAGCACCTATCCCTTTAGATAGTATTTAACATTCTGTTAACATATTCATAAAGCAACGTTAATTATAGAGTGATATGAATTGACTCATACATAAATTTTTCGGACAGCGACAGACTTGCCATAACAATCATCATCAGCAAAGCGCATCGCGTTAAGGAGATATGATGGAGTCACATCATTCACAGACACTACCACAGCCAGAGAAAGATTATGCTCAGGATACCGATATATCCGCTCTCAATAAACTCTCTGAGGAGAAATCCGAGCACATGGGACATTTTGACCCAACACAGACGTTAAATATCCAATCTCAGCCCAAAATTGATGTCCAAAACGCCAATTTCTTTTATGGATCGAAGCAAGCATTATATGATATATCGCTACCTTTACGCGATCGGCAAGTGACCGCGCTGATAGGACCGTCCGGCTGCGGAAAATCGACATTTTTGCGCACGCTGAACCGTATGAATGATTTGATCCCTGGCACGCGTACAGAAGGACAGGCTATCTTTGAGGGCATAAATATCTACGACAAGAAGACCGATCCGGTGCTTTTGCGCCAGCGCATCGGTATGGTTTTCCAGCGAGCTAATCCATTTCCAAAATCCATCTTTGACAACGTCGCATACGGACTACGCGTACAGGGTCAATCGAAAAAATATATTCAGGAGCGCGTGGAGGATAGTCTTAAAGGCGCGGCTCTCTGGGATGAAGTCAAAGATCGCTTACATACCAGTGCCATGGGGCTCTCGGGCGGTCAACAGCAGCGCCTCTGTATTGCGCGAGCACTGGCAGTCAAACCCGACGTGGTTTTAATGGATGAGCCATGTTCGGCACTCGATCCGATCGCGACGCTAAAAATTGAAGAGATGATCACAGAACTCGTCAAAGAGTATACTATCATCATAGTGACACACAACATGCAGCAGGCAGCGCGTGTCTCACACTTTACAGGTTTTTTCTTGAGTGGGAAATTAATCGAATATGCACCAACCACCACGCTCTTTGAGCGCCCACGCAGTCAAGAGACCGAGGATTACATCAGCGGCCGTTTTGGTTGAGTGATAGAAAATAAGTAGACGTTGAGGAGATTTCAGTGGCACGGAAAATACTGGTTGTGGATGATGAGGTAGTTTTATCGGATACCATTGCCTACAATTTAGAGCAATCTGGCTATCAAGTGACGATAGCATCCAATGGCATCGATGCGCTGGATGCCGCCAGGCAGGATACTCCCGACCTGGTGATATTGGATATCATGCTTCCAGGTATTGACGGTCTGGAAGTTTGCCGCCGCCTACGGCGCAATGACGCAACAGCAACGACTCCAATTATTATGTTAACGGCACGCGGCGATGAGATCGATAAGGTAGTGGGACTGGAGGTCGGAGCCGATGACTATATCACCAAGCCCTTTGGGCGTAGTGAGTTACTCGCACGCGTCCGGGCGCTCCTGAGACGTGCCGACTATCCTACCAGCGATGAACAGCGTCAGGACAATTATAGCGGCACGCATCGTAACGAAAGCCAGCAGGTTCTCAGGCATCATGAGCTGGTAGCAGGGGCACTCCGCATCGATGAGGCGGGCAGGCAGGTAAGCATTCAAGGGAAATACATAGAGCTCCAGCCCAAGCAATTCGATCTATTGACCTATTTTGTGCATAATCGAGGGACCGTCCTGACGCGTGATCAGCTTCTACAACACGTCTGGGGCTACGACTACGTGGGCGATACGCGGACAATCGATGTCCATGTGCGCTGGCTGCGCGAAAAGTTGGAGGAAGATCCAGCCAATCCCAAGTTGCTTCAGACAGTCCGTGGGGTAGGCTATGTCTTTAGAGGAGAACAAAAGCACGCTTAGACAACATAAGGCGTGCTTTTTCGCATCATTCAGCCACTTTGGTCTCGGCGAGGGCCTGCACTAATCTAGCATAGACAGCATCAAGATGTTCTGGCATCACTTTGACATCTCCAATCACAGGCATAAAATTCGTGTCACCATTCCAACGTGGCACTATGTGATAATGGATATGTTCGGCAAAACCCGCACCAGCGACTTTCCCCATATTGATACCCATATTAAAGCCATCAGGCTTCATCGCCACGCGTAGAGCTCTAAGAGCCCACTGAGCTTGAGCCATCATATCCGCCAGCGTCTCTGGACTCAAGAGATCAAGCGCCCCGACATGTTCAAAGGGCGCGACCATCAGATGTCCATTGTTGTAAGGATACAGGTTCAGCATCATAAAACAATACGTGCCTCGATGCAAGATATGATATTTCTCATCCTCCTGAGCAGCCGGTTGCGTGCAAAAGATGCAGCCTGGCGGAGGAGGATCTTTGGGGTCGATGAATGCCATGCGCCAGGGAGCCCATAAATTTTCCATAAGAATATAAAACCTTTATCATCCCGTAATGTCGTATGCAAGCGCACAACGCTACTTTCGGGGTTCAATCCAGGTGTCAGACCAGGTGTGGATTGCATCTGTCACAGGTTTCAGGGCATAGCCCTTTTCTGTCAGCTGGTACTCAACACGCACGGGAATCTGGGGATAGACCACTCGTCGGACTATGCCTTCTGTTTCCAATTCACGTAGACGGTCGCTCAAAACGCGATCAGATAGACCTTCGACAAGCGTGGTTAATTCGCAAAAGCGTC
The DNA here is from genome assembly GCF_057551105.1 of Dictyobacter sp. Z7_2. NCBI lineage: Bacteria > Bacillati > Chloroflexota > Ktedonobacteria > Ktedonobacterales > Dictyobacteraceae > Dictyobacter > Dictyobacter sp. Z7_2. The sequence continues at coordinate 2,573,292 of NZ_BAAJPE010000002.1, read as the reverse complement.
GTGGACCATCCATAAGAGCGTTCAGCAATAATCCCGTCCAACGTTTACAAATCACCTGAACGGCATGTTCATAACGAGGACAGGCTTGAGCTAGCGATGATGGCGATGGTATTTGTTGTGTCGGTTTTGTGGTCATAAGGCTCAGCCTACCATTTCCTATTCTGTCTTCTTGCCCGCGCAAGCATCCAAAATAGAGATATAAAACCAGTATCGAATCCGATCCTTTGGTGTATTGTTTAGTATACCATGCTTTCAGCTCTAAGGCAAGAAATGTTACGTATAAAAAGTAAGCATTCTAACGCGCAACCTTATTTGCCAAATACTGCCTCTACACGCTACGATAGAAGAGAACAAAATACAAAACATTGGGGGTATGGATAGTATGCTAGATGTTGCACTCGAAACTCACTTCGAGACCTTCCAATTGAACCTGAACTTTCAAGCTCAATCGGGGCAGACAACAGTGCTGCTCGGCGAAAGTGGAGCTGGAAAGAGTACAGTCTTACGGTTGCTAGCAGGTTTGCAAACACCACACAAAGGACACATTATACTCGACAACACAACCTATTTCGATAGTATACAGCATATTGCAATCCCCCCACAAAGGCGTCCTTTCGGCTATGTCTTCCAGGACTATGTACTCTTTCCACATCTCACGGTCTATGAAAACGTCGCCTTTGGATTGCGAGCACAACATCTACCACGTCAAATTATTCAACAACAAGTCATCGATGCATTGGAACGAATTAATCTGACCGAATATGCAGAACGACTGCCATCACAGATCTCTGGAGGACAGCAGCAACGGGTCGCCATCGCTCGCGCACTCGCGCTTCGGCCTCAGCTACTTCTCCTCGATGAGCCTCTGGCCGCCCTCGATGTCCAGACCAGACGCGAAGTAAGACAAGAATTACGGCATATCCTGCGCGATATTGGCATTACCACCCTTCTCGTCACCCACCAATACCTGGACGCCGTCCTCTTTGGAGATCAAATTCTGGTCCTTGATCAGGGAAAACTCATCCAGCAGGGAGCACAGCGCGAACTGCATGAGCGTCCACGCTCGCCATATATCGCAGAACTGGTCGGAGTAAATTTCTTTCGCGGCCAGATTAAGAGCAGCGAGGATACAACCACGTGTACTATTCGCCTCCCCACACAAAGCATCGATGAACAGCCCACGGTGATAGTCGCGCTGATCGAAGAGCCAGGCGAGCAGGCAGCATTTCAATCTAGCCAGGGACAGGAAGCCTGTGTGATCATAGATCCACGCAGCGTCACCCTGCACCAGAGCATCCCTGAAGGATCAGCGCGCAACGTTTTCCGGGGAGAAGTCTCTCAGGTGCTCCCCCTCGGCAGCTCGACAGGCAATCATGATAAGCAGGTGCGGGTGAGCATTTTGATTAACCAGAACGAGGCCCCACTAACCGCTGAGATCACCGAAGCCTCAGCCACACGCATGAACATCCGAGAGGGACAGACGATCTTTGCCACCTTTAAGGCCTCAGAAGCCAACGCCTATCTATAGATAACCTGCCAATAAAGCGGCCAACGACGGAGTTGGCTGACAATGGACGGATCTTTAATCTTTTGATCGTCGGCGAGTAAAAAGGCTTTTGAGATATGCTCCATTTATTCGTGCACCATCTCTTTTTCCCACGTACATGACTCAGGAATGGCCTCTTGCAACGCAGCAGAGAGCGCATTTAGATCTTTGATTTCATCCCGATAGACGGCCCAGGCTTTAGCTTTCTGGCTCGGATCGGTTACGCGACGATACACATTGACGCTAATCAGCTTGCCATTCGGGAAAAATTCCTCTTTAATACGCGGAACATCCTCCCAACCCAATTCGATGATCTCGCCACGGCTGGTCTTACGAATCAGCGCCGCTGGTGTAATCGTGATCGTAAAGGAGGCTGGAGCCACCATGCGGAGATACCAGGCAAAGCCAGCCACAAAGAGGATAGCAGCAATCGTGCTGCCAACAACCGAAACATCATTGCGCTCCGTATGCTGATAGAACGCGATCCACAAAATGAGTGCCACGATCCCAATCAGTCCAATAATTGTCACAACGCGTTTAAACAGGCTCAAACCGGGTCCAACAAATACCTGTTCCTGCGCGACTGAAGATGATGCCATATCAAAGCTCTCCCAAAAAGTAACCAATTTTCTGTGTGTATTGTAGCAACGCAAGGCAAATCATGCAATGCACAGACTCTTACCTTAATAAAAAGAGAGTGTTGATGATTGCTGATACGCTATGACATATCAGCAATCATCAACACTCTCAAAGGTATGAAGAGTCAGGGTATAAAGCTAAAAAATGCTCTTGGTCAGGGTAGCTAAGAACTCAGTATTATTGCTGGTCTTAGACATATGCTGGAGGAGCGCCTCAGTGGCTTCAAGACTGCTCTTGCCACTCTGCTGATCTGCGAGCGTCGAGAACATACGGCGCATCACGACAATGGAGCGGAGCGTCTTGTCGTCGAGGAGGAGTTCTTCACGGCGGGTACTGGAGCGGGCAATATCGATAGCGGGAAAGACGCGGCGCTCGGCCAATTTACGATCTAATAGGAGCTCCATATTGCCGGTACCTTTAAATTCTTCGTAGATGACATCATCCATACGACTTCCGGTATCGACAAGAGCTGTGGCGATAATCGTTAAGCTACCACCTTCTTCGATCTTACGGGCGGCACCAAAGAAACGCTTGGGCGGAATCAAGGCACTGGGATCGAGTCCACCGGAGAGGGTACGGCCACTGGGCTGTACAGCGAGATTATAGGCACGGCTCAAACGTGTAATGCTATCCAATAGCACCACGACGTCACGACCGCCTTCAACCAGACGCTTAGCGCGTTCCAGCACCATCTCAGCCACGCGTGTATGCGCCTCAGTTGGCTCATCGAAGGTCGAACTGATAACTTCAGCACGCACCGAGCGCTTCATATCAGTAACTTCTTCAGGACGCTCACCGATCAGGGCAATCATCAGATGAGTATCGCTATAATTTTCGGTGATGGAATTAGCAATTGACTTGAGGAGGAGGGTTTTGCCAGCTTTGGGGGGTGAAACAATTAATCCACGTTGTCCGCGTCCAATCGGGGCCACCAGATTTACCAGGCGGCCAGAGATGTTTGAAGGCCCGGTCTCCAGGTTGAACATCTCACGCGGGAAAATTGGGGTCAGGTTATCGAAGTGTGGGCGTCTTTTCGCGATTTCTGGATCTACTCCATTGATGGCCTCAACGCGCAGAAGTCCGTAGTATTTCTCATTATCTTTCGGGGGGCGAACCTGACCAGAGACCATATCGCCTGTGCGTAGACCAAATCGACGGATTTGAGACTGCGAAACATAGACATCCATATTGCCCGGCAGGAAGCGTTCCTGACGTAGGAAGCCAAATCCATCCTCAACTATCTCCAAAACGCCAGCGCTAAAGATATTTCCTTGCTGTTCGGTATTGGCCTGGAGAAGTCGAAAGACGAGGTCTTGTTTCTTGAGGGTGCTGTAACCAGAGAGTTCGAGGTCGCGAGCAATGTCGCGTAACTCTGTAATGGTTTTTGTTTCTAACTCAGCTATGTTCACGTTGTGTAAGGGCGCAGCAGAATCTTGAGGGAAACGCCCTTTCTCCTTTCTGAGGTTGAACCAGGATAATCAATGGTGGGATTTTTCATATCGGGTCACGTTGAAATAATATCCTGTTTGAAAGACTTGAATTTCAAGTGGCTGTGATGGTTGTTATGAGGTGCCAGCCATATACCAAAGACGCTATACAACACACCTTGCCACGAGTGATAACCTGTGGGCAAGTTGTTTGGCGTAGTACGTATCCCTGGAGCTAGCTAGAATATACCATAGACACCAAGAGATGTCAAGTGTATCAATTGCATCTTCTTCGCTTATACGAAGTCTGAAACACGTCTCTTGCAGTGGTATATACATATATACTATTTACCAGCGCGATGCATCGGGCGCTTCACTCCCTGAACACCAGCCCAACCAGTTGCCCGTTGCATATCATAGAATGAATACCAATACTTGTCAATCCATTCGTTGCAACAGCGTAAGGATTCTGCCAGCCCGCGCCGCTCTAACTCGCGCTCGACAACCCGATTGGCATGCGGATGTTGATAACGTGGCACAAGCGGTGAACCGAAGCCATGCATATAATGCACCACCTCATGAGCAATCGTCGTGATCAGAACACACTCCGGCACCTGCTGCATATACAACAGTGTATTGACCCCAATAAAAGTCAGAGTAGCATCCAGCGAGAGGCGAATCAACCCCAGGCGCGTTTTCCAGGGATAGCAATATTCGATCGTCAGGTTATTCACGCAAGCGCTATCAGCAAAATACGTCTGCCAGATCCAACGTAGATAGGCAGACAGATCAGATCTATCAACCGGCATCCTATCAAAAGTATGTTCATTCATCATTACAGGAGAGAGCATTGAGGAACTCCTTCTACAGAAAGACACCTGCCCTTTCCCCATCCACCCGGTTCAGCCCACAAACAGGTATCAAATTGCCTCGCACCATCAGTATACCAACAGGACTGGAAGGTTTATGAGAGCCCTTTAGTTTTGTAGATCGATACCGATGATAAGAGATAGCAGGGAGAGAGATGTTTACCTTTACCATAGCCATGCTATTCTCTCGGGAAGGTTGCCAGAAGATTAATTCCTGCTTGTGATCAGATTAGATTTAGCTTAACCGCTCCAACTCAAGCACAAACGGGTCATCTGACCCATATACAATCTGTCTGATTTCCATTATTCTTGAGTGTATAGAGAATAAGTAAGTAAGTAAGGAGGGAGCAATCATGAACGCAATATTTTGTAGTGAGATGGAAACCGATCTGGCAATTCACTGTCCAGTGATACAAATAGAAGATAGTTATGCCACCGCCCCATTAAAAATCGTCCTGCCCAAACAGCCAACCGCCATCGATGAAAACATCTTACACGACTCATTCGATGCCGCACTCAGCGATCGCGTTCTGGCACTACATAATCACTGGAACAGCCGCAGTAGCCTACAGACGCCAGCGTATACCACTGATGCTCTTTCACAGAGCCGACCAGGCATCAGCACAGAACCGCTGGCATACCCCTCACCAGACGCCGACACCTGGTCGCGACGCATTGTGTATGGCTGCCTGGCATTGATGTTATTGATGATTGGTTTCGATCTGATGGGATTACTGGTATTGAGAGCTCATTAAGCCGCATGAGTAAATCAATCCAGTCCCATCGCCTATACCCTCCACATATCTCCTTCTAGAAAGCACTCTATTGGCAGCCAGCCGAAGTACTACTCAGCCAAATGTCACTACGCCTCGGCCGCAGAGGAGACCTGTCTCCAAAACAGATCCGTGAAGCAGTGGGGTGACAGGCCAGCCGACGTAGCGGCGCGGCTCCGCCGTGCTGTCACTGGACGCACGAGAATGTCCCACCTGTATCTAAAAGCAACGCAAACGAGACGATCCGCAGTGGAAAGATCACGCAATGGAACTTCATAAGGAGCGTGGTCGTACGAGTCACAGACAGCACGGCGGAGCCGCGCCGCTACGTCGGTGAGCGTCTCACCCCATTGGGATGCGCGTCTCCCATGCGACATCGGTGCGATGACCTTTGACAAAGTAGTAGCGGCGCAGCTCGGACGCCTGGTGCCAGGCGTTACCCCCTCTTGTCCTGAGGATGTGGTAACCAAGCAATATGTACCATCGTGCAGAGAGTAGCATTTTAGCCCCTGCCCATAAATCATGGTAAAATGGAAACAGTGATACTAATACAGTAGTTAATACGTATATTACTGGAAAGGGGATTATGTGCAAAGCCGTCCAAGAAGACCACAATTTTCGTTGCGCCGGGGGGGAAGTTCTGCAAATGTAACTTCTGCTATCGGTATGGAAGAAACAGTTGGTCGTTCGCGTGCCCGCCGCACCTCGCTTTTTACGCGCTCAATGCTGTGGATTACAGGACTGGTCTGCGCCGCCTTCTTACTGGGAACATTTGCGCAAGCCTGGTCCAATAATAATTTCATGGCACAGGTTAACAAGGAGCAGCAAGCGCTGAATCAAATTCAAGCGCAGCATGATCAGCTCCAAAAAGAGGCGCAACACTATCAAGATCCGGCAGTCATCGAGAGCGAGGCACGCCAACAGCTGGGATACATCCATAGCGGTGAGCAGCCAGTTGTGATTACTGGCACCAATTCAGAAGGGCAAACAAAAAAACCAGCCATCCCGCATCCTTCTCAACAGGGGGGATATTGGAATGAATGGTGGCAAATGTTTTTTGGTCCATCAAGCTAATGATTGTCCTCAACTAAGAGAAGAAAGTCATACAATAGTTTGAATCACTTGACAGGATACGTACGATAAAAGTATAACGTAAGTATAGTTACATTGAATTAATCACCGCATTTAGGACAACAAATGAACGCGAAGCACGCCCAGAAGTTTATAACTCTTCTTACGATGCAGCTCCAATTTCGTTTGGAGCATTGTAAGTTTTTCTTGAAGAGGGTACGTTTCGCACTGTAAATCAGATATATACTAAAAGCGGAACGCATCCAGCGTTCCGTTTTTTCTTTTTTTTTTATAGTGATAAGCTGGCTCTGACTTTATCGTCAAATGTGACTAAAGTGACTTTGTATCCTGGTATTATCCATTTTTTGTTGAGTTTGAAATCACACTCCCAGCAGAACAGTCACGCACTCCACTCAAGTGGTATCAATGATGATGCGCATTATGGTGCAGTAGTTCACAGCCACAGCATCGTAAATCGGGCCAGACAAGTGGGAAAAGTGGAAGTTTGGGTTCGACCCTGGCAGACATCTAGGACAGCGTTGCCAGAAGATCTGGCCGGGATCACATCGCATCACTGTTGATCCCGGAGCTCCCGTCACTGACGGAAGTTATCCGAAGATTTCTTTATGAGTAGGAGTTATCATGAGTATACGTACACACTCTCCGGCGTCAAAACACATCATTCTGGATGATGAAACGCCTGCACAAAAAGTTGCCCTCTATATGGAAGCACATATGCCACAATACCTCCAGGAATTAACCGATCTATGCGCCATCGATTCGGGATCATATTATAAACCAGGTCTCGACGAAGTATCCCTTTACGTAGCCGGGCGTATGCGCGGCCTGGGCATGGACGTCACACTCATTGAAAATGATATCTGGGGTAATGATGTCTATGGAGTTTTACGTGGAACAGGCAAAGGCATTATAGTCCTTCTCGGTCATATGGATACCGTCTATCCTGTGGGAACAGCGGCCGCACGACCGGTACGTGTCGAAGGAAACAAAATTTACGGGCCTGGCGTCATCGACATGAAAGGCTGCATCCTGCTCGCTATTTATGCCATTGAGGCACTCAAAACGATCAATTATGAGGATTTCGCCGAAATTCGTTTCCTCTGCGTCTCGGACGAAGAAATCAGCGATCGCCATAGCAAAGAGATCATCAGACGTGTCTGCGAGGGTAGTCATGCTGCGCTCGTACTGGAAGCGGCGCGTGAGAATGGGGACCTCGTCAGTGCGAGGAAAGGTGGAGCCTGGTACAGACTGAACGCATATGGACATTCGGCTCATGCCGGCGTCGAGCCCGAGAAAGGCTCAAACGCCATTCTGGAACTTGCGCATCAGATCTTACAACTGCACGAGCTCCACGGCTGGCGCGAAGGTTTCACCATCAATGCGGGCCGGATCAAAGGAGGCACAGCCACCAACGTCGTCCCCGATCATGCAGAAGTCTTCTTTGACGTCCGCTTTGCACACCTCGATGATCGTATCGCCTTTGAGCAACAATGGCATAAACTCCTCCTCAACAAATGCGTACCAGGAGTTGAACTCGTGCTCACCACCGATCCCGACGATCGCGATCCCATGACCTGTACGCCAGAGAATCTTTACATGGCTCAGTGGGCCAACGAGATCGCGCACGAGCTGGGCTTTGAAGTCAACCATGCACCCACTGGAGGCATCTCGGATGCCAACTACGCATCAGGCTTTGGCTATCCCGCCCTCGACGGCCTGGGGCCAGTTGGCGGCCTGGATCATAGTCCAAACGAATACATGGAGAAAGACAGTATTGCGCCACGTGCCGGATTGCTGGCTGGACTCATCGCAGAAATTGGCACCAAAGCCCTCTAGATGAAAAAAGATCGCGACATCAAAGACCCGCTTGCCAGTGCAAGCGGGTCTCGATAATTGAAAATCTTATATAAGACCTTATCCGAAAACCTAGAAATGAGAAGTGTACTGAAAACAGATGAGCCCACACGCCAACTGCAAAAAAGCCTGATGCGTCTCACCAAGCTTCTCGAAGCGCACCAAAAGGCGACGCCAACGATTGAGCCAGGAGAAAAGCCGCTCAACGACCCATCGTCGAGGTGTTTTGCCCGGTTCCAAACTGTTGACCTCTTCCTCTGCAGGCTGATACCACTTGTGGTACTGAGGATTGAGCCGTACGTGTGGCTCATAGCCACGCTCATACAACTCCCCATAAATGGGATCATGATCGTAGGCAGCATCCAAGCACAGGTTCTGCGGATCGTCGACGGTTGGCTCTGGACGATCAAGACACAACGCGTCAAGGGTTGGAAAAAGCAGTTTACTATCGTGGCGATTCGCTCCCTCAATACAGAGAGCCAGTGGAAGTCCGCGCCGATCACACAGCAGGCTCCGTTTGGTCCCCTGTTTGCCGCGATCGGTGGGAGCGGGACCGACGGCGGCTTTGGCGAAAGGGGCCTTGACTGTCGAACTATCCACGCTTTGCCAGTCCCAAGCGATGCCGAGCAGTTCGTCATAGTGCTGCAACTCGGCTTGCCACAAGCGCTGGAAGAAGCCCTGCGCTTCCCAGAAACGAAAGCGGTCATAGACGGTACTTGATGCTCCCAATTCGCGGGGCAACGCATTCCATTGAATGCCCGTGCGCAACACGTAGATGATGGCTGCAAACATTTGTCGATCATCAGCCGTTGGACGGCCTCCTTTGGGGTGAGGAGGCCGTTGCGGAATCAAGGGGCGAACACGCTCCCACAATTCATCGCTCACTTCCCAAGGTCGTGTTCGTGTCATTACTCTTTTCCACCTCATTTCTTTTTGTTTCTATTGTATCACTGGTTTTCGGATAAGGTCTAAGTCATGCCATACAGGAAATGCTACGCGCGGATCTCTTCAAGCATTGACAGATTAATAAACAGATCACAACTCTGGCGCAGTGTAGCCGACATAGCCTCATCAAAGGCAGCAACCTCAACGCGGACACCATGATCAGAGCAGTAGTCAAGCATCGGCATAAAATCGCTATCACCACTCACCAACACCACACAATCCACCGAACCGCCATCAACCAGACGTACCACGTCCATGCACAGATCCAGGTCCAGATCAGCCTTCTTCGCGCCACTGGAGAACGTTTTATAATTCTTCGTAGTGATACGATAGCCCAGACCTTTGACGGCCTGCAAGAACATCTGCTCATCGCCAGCCTGTGGACTGGTCGGACAATAGGCATGTGCACGTACCAGACGGCGGTTACCTCGCAGGAAGTCAAGCAACTTACCGAAGTCTACAGCCATACGTAAAGTACGAGCCGAATAGAGTAGATTGGCAACGTCCACAAAGACCCCGACGCGTTCCGTCGAAGGAAATGGTGGCAGGGACACAGAAACACTGGTTGGCGATTGATTCACACGACGGAATTCAGTCACCATACGATCGGTTTGTGTTTGTAGTGCCTGTCCAACAATATTAGCAAATTGAGTCATCGCCGCAGTAGAGATTCCACCCTCTGGCGAGCGTGCTCCCGAATAGAGTGCAGGTGGAGGCGTTGAACGAGCTTCGGCACGAGTGTTACGACCATCTCGTGACATAATACTTCCACGTGCAGGTGAGGGCTCCGGCCCCATGAATGGTCCAGTCACTTCATTTCCTTGATTCATCTGGCTAACAGTATAGCCGGAAACTATGTTATAGAGTTGGCTCGCTTGCTCATTGGCCGATGCTGCGGGTAAACGCGATGACTGCGCAGGCATTGGCGCGGGCGCCGGGATCGGAGCCGGTGGCACGATTGGCGCGGGCGTTACAAGCGGGGGCTCCTGAATGCTGGAAGCGTTCTGCACAATATGCGTTGTGGTGCTACTTGAGCCTGAGCGGTGACGTCGACGTCGACGCGAGCTGGCTTTCTGCAACTCGGAGTACTCCAATGGAGGCAGATCTTCGGGCGCGACATCTTCTTTACGTGCAGCCGACAGATCTACAGCCGGGGTTAACGGCTCTGCCACAGGTACAGTCTCCTGCACAGGAGCGACAACTGGCTGCTCTTTTTGTGTATGCCGACGACGACCGTGCTCGACAGTTGGAGCTGGCGTCACTACCTCTGGCTCCGGAGCTGTTGTATGCTTCTTATTAACGGATTGAACCGGAGGCTCTGGAAGCGCTGGCGTATTGACTGCGGCAACTGGCTCGCTGACAACCTTGGCTTCTGCAGCCCCGCTCAGCTTTTCTATTTTCTCAATCTTCTCTCCCGTCTTGTGGTGGATAGTTGACTGAGTATGACGGCCAGTCGTCTTGGCAGCTGCCGTTGTACTGGCTGAGCCATTTACTCCTGTGGCCGGTCGATCAAAACGATAGCGACGGGCGGGACGCGGAGCCACAGGCTCTTCGGCAACCGCCGCAATTTCTGGCTGGACTTCCGCCGCTGGAGCAGCAGGAATTTCTGGCTCTTCAGCCACGTGCTGAGGAGCTTCTTCACGCTCGTGGCGGCCTAAGCCATGGCGTGGTAAACGTAAACGTGAAGCCGGACGTAAAAGTGGAGAAACAGGTCGCACAGTAGGCTTGGCCTCTTCTTCTTCACTCTTCGCGGCTGTGGTATTTTCTGCTGCCTCTGTATCTGACGGCACGTTGTGCGCGGTATGATCATTCTTTTCAGAGAAAGCTGTCTCGGTGGACTCAATCAACTCAGGTGTCTCCTGATTTTCTGAACTAGCAAGGTTAGCGGCTACCGATGTCAGAAGTGTAAATGCATCAGTTTGCGAATCGCGCAACGTCGCCTGCAATGAGGCTTCCGCCTGGCGGAATTCAGCAATAAACTCGGTAAAAGGCCGTACCTCTTCAGCCCTCGCATCGATAAGGGCTGCTCCCTCTGCGTAAGGGAAGGTAATCGTTGGGCTGTCGGGTCCCTCTTCTGATGCCACCGCTGGCTGCTCTGCTTCTTGAGTGGCAGGAGCTTCTGGTGTCGATGAGGTAACCTCGGACAGCTCTTCCTGTACAGGCTGAGCTACGATTGGGCTTTCAGCCGGCACGGAATGAGAAGGTTCGATGTCTTCGTGTGTTTCATTCGCCTGAATAGCGTGAATATCATGCGTGTGTGTCGTTGGAGCTGCTTGCTCAGCAACGGGCTCTGGCGCCTCAGTCGGGGCATTATCCTCATGCAATGGCGCAGATAGAGACACAGCCTCAGGTGTCTGTTCTTGAGCAGTAGCTACCTCATCAGTATGAGGAACCTCAAGTGGAGAAAGATCGTCCCTCTCCGACTTAGTGTCTCCTGGCAGCTCCTCTTGTTGTGCTGAAGGCAATGCAACCGGAGCCTCTTCAGCAGACACAGGAGCAGCATTCGCATCTGCTGCTAAAATTGTTTCCGAGGCGACGGTAGCCTCGTGGTTAGCTGAAACTTCAACAGGAATCTCTATATCCGTCGATGTTTCCACGAATGGTGGCGCATCGAACGAAGCCTCTGATAAAGCATGCTCCGGCTTCTCAGCAGAAGTGGCAGGTTCCTCAGAGGAAGAGGAGGCAGCATCAATAGATGTATCAGCCTCTGATGCAGCGGGAGAGTTCGTCGTTTCATCTGTGGGGACAGACGAATTCTCCACGTCATGTGCATCAAACTCGCCATGCTCATGATGTGTATGTTGCGTTGTCACTAAGATCTCCAGTCTCAGTCGCTACAAACCGGGGCGCAGGTTACTCTGGTAGAATACTGTTTGACTGAAGACAGTTGGAGCGAACATGTGTTTTCAAATCTTAACCAACTCAATGCCGATGTATTGCTATCATTATCCTCGGCTGTCTTTTCACGCTGCGCTTCTTCTACACGATCCCGGTCTGGTCTTACCATTGTCGATGCCGTTGCTTATGAATCTTGCTGTACGCTACCATTGAACGGCGAAACGTTAATACGTACAGAACGAACGTCGGAAGCGTCTGCCTCGTTGGACGTGAACGGTATTGGCACATGGCAATTATCTTCATCGGTACCATACGAGAAGGGATTTCTTTGGTCACGCATTTCAAGCGGTTGACGTGTGCGACGCCACACGGCGATGATGCGTTCCACCGTAGTCGGTATGTCTATTCGCGATCAAGCAAATTACGCGACCACTCAATAAGGCGAATGCCCAGGTACCGATGCGAGTTAAAAGTCCAACTGCCACCAGACTGACATACTCTAGACGAGCCAGTGCCTTTGTTTTTACACTCAGTACCCAATCCTTAGCACGAGCCTTGGTAGAGCTGACCATGAGTGAGCCAACAGGCGAAGTAAATGAACATCACCATCCAGTTTTGCTTATGCGGAGCAGGCCAAAGTGAATTTTTAAGGCCTGGATGCTGCAACGCATAAATCTAAGCAACCCAAACAGTATCATGTTCTCTGCGTAACGGTCAGGCATCGAGTCAAGAACGCGCCAGAGTTTGTGGCAGCATTACGAACACGGGCCATTACGTCATAAGTATGTCAAAAATGTTTGTTTGCGAGCCGCATCAGTGACCCAACATTGAACTGATATCCTCGCGGCTATTACCAGTGCGATAACGACACTGAGCAGTCACCATGTACCGGTCAACCTGTTGGGATTTCCATCAAACCGAGCCAGCGGCAGTCCTATAACTACGCTAATTTTTCCGGCCAGTTACTATACGCGCTTGCTAAACACACTCTTATTGTACCACACTTATGTTCCCTTGGACTAGTAGTTTGTCGCTATAGATTTGCCATACTCCGCTTGCTTCGTGTATTCTAGTACAGAAACCCTTGAGTAGAAAGAGCTTTCTTTGTCGTTCTCAAGCGGCTAGAAGCTTGCTTCTTAAAAAAATCTCCGACCATTGCTCGCATATAAAAAAGCGAGCGTTATTCATCATCTTTGGCCGACAGAATAACACTCACGCGCTTGATTGAGTAACAAGAGACAATTATGCCAGCACAGGACGACGTGCTTCCTTTTGCTCTTTATTGAGGGAGTAGCGAGCCCAATGATAATATGTTTGTAGCTCCCACATTTTGCCTCCAGGAGCACCTGTACCAGTTTCAATCGTCCGACGGATATCCGCTGCGCTCTGACCTTCAAACCAGGTCACACCACTGCCTATCGCGTTGATGGTATGAGCATCACTGTTCCCCAGCTCTGGCAGATGGTAGATCTCACGGTTCGTTCCCATGGCGATATAGTTCGCATAGAAACCGCAGAAGCTAGCGTTCCAGCTCTCCATGCCATCCAACCAGACATCGGTCGATGCATGAATGCGATCCATCACGGCGCGCTGGCAGCTATGGCGAAAGAAACGATGCAAAGGATGGGCAACCACAGCCAGACCATTCTGCTCATGGATCAGATCGATACTACGCTCCATACTTAAGCCCTGAGGAATCCTTTTTTCAAGGAAAAGTCCCAGCAAATGACCTTCTGTGGTCGTGACCTCTTCACCTACCACAAAATCAAAGCGATATGAGCCCTTTGACCAGAGATCACGAGCACGCAACGATCCTTCAATGACGTCATGATCGGTGATAGCAATCACATTCAGATCGGTATTGTTCTGCACATGCGCCAGGATCTCTTCGATCGTGCCGCATCCATCGCTATACGTACTATGCATATGCAAATCGGCCTTGCCATGTTTTCCTGCATACATTGCCTGTTCCGCAGTCATCCGGCTACGCTTCTTCAACAACTCAGTACCAGGTGCTCCATGTTCAAGCTTCATCTGCCCTCGATTGCGCTGGATCGTAGTCATCTCATTCCTTTTCTGCTCCGACCCTCGCCTGGATCGGACACGTTTGCTGATTCTTTATCCTCTCCTGGTTTGCAACGGCATCCAAGGCGCGCTACAAGTTTCAGGTCTCACTTCTACACTACCATAGCTACATTAAGTTTTCGAATTAAAAGAATGTAATACTTTGTTAAATGAGTATCAAGTATCGATAGAGTAATAAAAAGCCTCCTTCTTTTATGGAAGAAGGAGGCTTCTTAAAAAGAAACGGGTAATCGAAGGTATTTTCAGGTGGGCGACCAGGGACTCGAACCCTGAACCTAGCGATTAAGAGTCGCTTGCTCTACCATTGAGCTAGTCGCCCGTGTACATTCCGTCCAGCACAGAGATAATAGCATACTGGCCGATTCCCGTCAAGAGATGAAAACCATCAATTTGCCGCGACGCACAATTGATGGTTTTTTGGTGCGCTTACTTTTTTGGAGCGGTCTTCGTAGGCGTGGCAGCAGGCGTAGGTGTTGCGTTCAACTGCGCTTTTTCAGCGGCCACCTTTTTTTGCAGCGCATTCAGATAAGCCTGAGCGCCATCCAGATCCGACTGCGTAATCGCATCCAACTGCATCGGCATGATATTGACCTGACTCACCCACGACTCAAGCACTTTCTGAATCGCAATCAGGGTCGCATTGTCCTGATAGATGCCCGCCAGCAATTGGCGAGCCGTCTTGAATGCGTTCAACATACCTGTCAATACATTGCCAGCAATATCCGCGCCAAATTTGACGATAGGAGAGACAAACACATCGTAAGCCACACGTGTCAGACGAGCCGCCGTGATCGCTCCATCCAGAGTGAAGCCTTCGAGGCTCTCCAGAGAGGAGACAAACTCTTTGCGGGCCTGATCCATTCCCTGCGTCACACCACGATTAAAGGCATCTTCAACCTGATGTGCCACATTGGTGCCAACATTATTGACAACCTGAGGGGTCACCTTTGGTAACTCAACTGCGGCCACCCCAACGCCAGCCACGGCAACCACGCCAGCTCCCAGCAAGAGACGCCGACGCGTCAGCTTCTTTTTAGGTTTACTACTCTTCGGTCGCCGTACCGACAAGCGATCGCCATCATGCTCATAATCGTAGTCGTATTTGTCATCCTCGTCAGGATAAAGGCGCTCCGGCTCCAGACGCTGTGTATACTTGGGCTCGGGCTCCAGGCGTTGTGTATATTTTGGCTCGGGCTGACGCAGCGCGACCGAGCGTGATGGATGCACAGAAGGCTCATCATCCTCGTCATAGTCATCATCATAATCGTGTCGATAGCGCACACGCTGAGCGAGTGGCTCAACGCCACCGAGCTCCTGCTCAGCTGCCGCCAGATCACGCCAATGGTCGGCGCCATAGATATCATCATCCGCATCCACATCGGAAAGAAGCAGCGCACTCGTGGGAGGCAAATCTATGCTTCTACCGCGCTCGGCACGGGATGGATGATGGCTACGCGAGGCTGAAGACGGATATTCGTGCGATGGATACCTTTCCCGCTGTAAGACACGACGTCTCCCGGCTCGTGATCCAACCAACTCTTCGTCCGCCTCATAGACATCCTGATCGGAAAAGCTTAGCTGCTCCGACTCATCCTCATTGGGGCGCTTACTGGCGATAATACTTTGACGCATGAGTTGTCGTGTTCGGCGCGGGTCCGGCCGATGGGCGAGCAGCGTACCAGATCTACTCGCTGCTGAGCCACTAGAAGATTTGGGTTCGCTCCCGCTTTGACTACGCAATGGATCATAATCATAACCATACTGGCGTCCGGGGCTTTTACGGTACATTCGTCGTTCCAGGTGATCCTTCGACATGCTTTCCTCTACTCCTCCTGAGTTGACAGTCGCCAATTAGGGCGCTCATGCGGCACCAAGACACAGGATAATGAAGCAAGTTCTTTATACTACACATTCTACATTACATCTGTCGTTTCGTCCACATTCCTACACATCTATCAGCGCGAGCCATGCCGTTTTTGCTATCAGCTATCTTGATTATGAGAGTGCCACAGCGGCCTTGACCAGACATCCCTACACATCTATTCTTTTTCAGCAGCAATCAAGAGGAAATATGCTTTACATGAATGACAAGTGTCAAGCGAAGCGAGGACACCGTAGCGTCGCACGCTCGCGTGCGATGTTCCAGTGACTCGTATGAGACAGTTGGAACTCGGCGCGCCACACGGGCCATCCTGATCGTACGTCGAGTGGGAGATACTTGGCACAAAAAATGAATGATACCCACCAAAGTCAGATATCTCCTGATTGATAGCAAGCTATGCTATAATAGTGTGCAGTGTTATTTCGCCTGAAGTCTAGGAGGAACGGCATGTCCGTTAATGATAAAGATATAACGATGATGCCCATCGTCGCCTGTATCACGGTTGGTCTATTTGAAGAAAACTGCTATCTCTATGCTTGTCCGGAGACACGTGAAGCAGTCATTATCGATCCGGGTGATGAGCCAGCGAAGATTCTTGAAACCATTCAGGAGTTACGCCTGATTCCTAAATATATCTTGAACACGCATGGACATATCGATCATATCTGCGCCATTGACGAGGTCAGCGCCATCTATCCGGTGCCACTGGCCATCCACCCAGCAGATGTCCCTCTTTATACAGATGAACGTGTGGCACAAGAATATGGACTAACGGCCCCATTAGTCAAGAGAAAACCGGACATCTTATTGCAAGAAGGGGATCACATTTCTTTCGGTACCCTGACATTGGATGTGATTGCTACCCCTGGTCATACTCCTGGTGGAGTCTGCTTCATCAGCCCGCCATATTGTGTCTTTAGTGGGGATACCCTCTTTCAGCGCAGTATCGGGCGAACAGATTTGCCAGGAGGAAACTATGAACAGATTGAGCAATCGATCCGAAGTAAGTTATATACCCTTGAAGATGAACTGGTCGTCTTTCCGGGTCACGGGCAACCGACAACTATAATAGAAGAGAAGAACGAAAATCCATTCGTAATTGCAGAGGAGTAATGTTGTGTCAGTTATCTGTGTAATTGGAACAGGCTATGTCGGCTTGGTAACAGGCACGTGCCTCGCCGATCTTGGAAATACGGTCACCTGTATTGATATTGTGGAAGAAAAAATTAATCGCCTGAAACAGGGAATTCTTCCCATTTATGAGCCCGGCCTCGAAGAGATGGTAGAGCGCAACGTCCATGCTGATCGCCTCCGTTTCTCGACCGACTATCGTGAAGGCTTAGAGAACAGCGAATTTATCTTTATTGCCGTCAATACACCTACTGGCAATACGCAGGGTGGGGCCGATATGCGCTTTGTTGAAAGTGCGGCACGCAGTATCGCGGAAAATCTCGATCACTATGCAATTGTAATTAATAAAAGTACGGTACCGGTTGGCAGCGGCGACGTCGTCTCACGCGTCATCAGCAATAATCTCAAATCTTCTGAAGCCTCCTTCTCCGTCGTCTCCAATCCAGAATTCCTACGCGAAGGCGCAGCGCTCCAGGATTTCCAGAATCCGGACCGCATCGTCTTAGGCTCATCGGAGCCTGAGGCCGCTCATAAAGTGGCTCATCTCTACATGCAGTTACGCGCCCCCTTCGTCATCACAGATCTCTACACGGCAGAAATGATCAAATACGCCTCAAACGCCTTTCTGGCCACCAAGATCTCATTCATCAACGAGATCGCGCAGATCTGTGAGCGCCTGGGTGCCGACGTCAATCAGGTTGCCGTAGGTATGGGCTATGACAAGCGCATCGGTCACGCCTTCCTCAATGCCGGCCTGGGCTATGGCGGAAGTTGCTTCCCCAAAGATGTACGAGCGCTGGCACACATGGCTGACGAAGCCGGACTCCATCCTCAGATGCTGCGTGCAGTCATGGACATCAACCACGATCAGCGCCGTCTCGTCGTCTCGAAACTCACCAATCTGCTTGGTTCGCTACGTGGCACAACCGTCGGCATTTTGGGACTGGCCTTCAAGCCAAACACAGATGACATGCGTGAAGCACCAGCCGTTGACATCATCCATTGGGTCACCAGTCAGGGAGCAAAAGTGCAAGTCTACGATCCAATTGCCACCGAGACAGGTCGCGAAGCCCTGCGGCGTGAGGGCGTCAATATGGAAGAGATCACCTTTTGCAAAACGGCCTATGACGTCACAAAAGAGGCTGATGCCCTGGTTATCGTCACGGAATGGAACGAATTTAAAAATCTGAACATGCAGAAGATTTATGACTCCATGCGCCGTCCAATCCTGATCGATGGGCGTAACATTTATGATCCAGCCGAAATGAATCGCTACGGCTTCTTCTATCGCGGCATGGGTAGAGCCACCAATCCTACAGGATCAATCCTGCCCGCCGGCGACACAAGCACCAGACTCGAAGACGACTTCGTACAGGAAACCTTAATCACCAGCGAGAGCTAACCTTTGGAGTTATTTAGATGAATCAAGAGGACCAGCCACTTCTTTTTACTCCCCTTGTACGCCAGGCAACTACACCCATGCCTGATTGGCTCTTCGGGCCAGCTGGGGTTGCAGGTCTTCCTGCTTCATTGCATCCAACGCAAGGCGTCAATGTAGCCGTCGGCGTTGATATCATCGAAGTCGACCGTATCCGCAAGGTTTACGAGCGACACGGAGAACGCTTTTTGAAGCGCGTCTTTACCGACCTGGAGATCGTGCAATGCCGGGGCAAGGTTGCGCGTCTGGCCGGACGCTTCGCCGTCAAAGAAGCCATCAGCAAAGCGCTAGGGACAGGACTACACGGTGTGGCCTGGCGTGAGATGGAAGTTGTCCAGTTGTATAGCGGACGGCCCTCTGTACGCCTCCACGGCAACGCGAAGAGGCGCGCCGAGTATCTTGGCCTCAACGCCTTCGATGTCAGTATCGCCGACCTGGCTCAACTCTCCATTGCCATCGCCGTCGCCATCCAGGTCACCCCATCAAGCACAGTAGCCGATTCCGAGCAGTCTCCTCCTGAATCAGCTAACACATGAGAGCACTGATACAACGCGTCAGCAGCGCCAGCGTCACAGTCGATGGACAGACAGTCGGGAAAATAGCTTCTGGATTACTGATACTGCTGGGCATCGGCTCAAAAGACAACGAAGCACAGATCAAGATCCTGACCGATAAGATCGTCAATCTGCGCATCTTCGAAGACGAAGCCGGCAAGATGAACCTCTCCCTGCTTGATCTACGGGGAGAGGCGCTGGTCGTTTCGCAGTTTACCCTCTATGCAGATGTGCGCAAAGGCCGCCGACCCAGTTTCATCGCTGCGGCCCCTCCAAGCATCGCCGAACCACTCGTCGAAAGCTTCAAAGCGGCCATTGCTGCCCAGGGCCTTACAGTCGCGGGCGGAGTATTTGGTGCACACATGGAAGTAACTCTTACCAACGACGGCCCGGTAACTATCTGGTTAGATAGCGAGCAACTGGCACGCAAAGACATATAAAAATCACCATTATCTCTTCTATCAGAAAAATTACGCCCCGACAAGCTTATCACTCATCAATAATGAATATCTGTGTTTGCACATTTCTGTAAATTTCGTTATGATAGTACCGTTATCTCACGACTACTTGCGTGAATGCATGAGAAAATAGTAGATGGATAGTTTGTCAGGTATATTCGTATGCTACCAACACATCCATTGAAGGCATACACATGGTAAGGGGGAAAGATGGCGAAATCACACACTCGATCAGAAAATATATATGAGCCGAGACCAACACGGACGCCGCTCTATTTACTTCCAGGTTTCTATGCCAGGACCATTTTTCGTCCATCCGTGCGTAGCTTTGCACGCGAAAGTGAATATGCACGCTGGAGCCTTGTCTGGTTGCAGCTCGGAATTTTAATACTCATTCCCATCATCCTCGGCCTGATCCGCAATATCTTCCGAGATCGCTCGACGGGAGTAAATACTACCTCAAACGTCATTTTCGGCCTGCTGGATGCTATTACCGTCGGAGCCACCACCGGGGCGACGATCCTCAAAGTTATCTTCCTGCCAATCCTTTTCTTTATTGGAGTCCTCCTCCAATATGCTCTCGCTCGTGCCTTTGGCGGCAGAGGTCGCTACGTTGAACATGGCTTCTCCATGCAGCTCTATCAAGTTCCTCTCACCCTGACTGGGAGTATCATCATCGCCGTCTTTGTCATTTTGCACTTCTTCTCACTCTTCTTTGCCCCCGTCATCAGCATGGCCTTTTTCGTCTATGGTGTCTACCTCAACATATTCGCCGTCATGGGAGTACATGCGATCAGTCGTGGAAAAGCCGTAGCCACAGTGATCATCCCTTATGTCATCGGTGGATTAGCAATCTGTGGGGGGCTGGCAACCCTGGCACATTATCTTGCCAGGGCCATCTCCTCACTGCAATAAAAAGTACTCATTCCCGCGTTATCTATTTAGACGCCGAGTAGAGTATACCTTCTCATCAGGTAAAACGTCTTACAGTTATACACAAAATAACATCGATACATGCTCACATATAATCCATACCAAAAGATGCATCCACATAGGAGTGAACCATGTCAGGCGAAACATTATCCTTGAAAGGCCGGATGATGAGCAGGAAGATTCGTATGCTCATTATGAGCTCTCTGATTACACTCTTCTTCTTAGCCATGAGTATTTATCAACTAGGAATAGCCTTTAGCGATGTTGCCACCGGAGATACATTCTCAGGCAGGCAGATTACTGGTTGGATCTCAGTTGTCCTTTTTTTTCTGGGCCTCTGTTGCATTGTGCTCATTTATAGAAGTGATACTTCTCAATCATAGTACATAGCTGTATCTATCTCATCAGCAAAAGAACACGGCGACTCCATCACATTTCAGCCGCCGTATCTTTTGATAACTTCTACCAGCCGTATTCATCACAGCAAGAAGAGCTTGAGCACGCGTGATGCCTGACTCTGGGCTATTTACTGGCGTGGATAGTTAGGTCCCGATTGATAATTAGGTCCCGAGGAGAATTGAGGACCCTGGGGATATTGAGAGCGTTGTTGTGCACCCACTTGCTGACGTAGCATGTTGAGTTCGCGCAAGACAGGCCATTCGCCAAAGGCTAAAATGATGATCACGACGAGATTAGCAATTGGAATCAGCATCCATAAAGACATCGCGCCGCTATAACCAGCCTTAGAAAAGATTCTCCACCAGATGATGATAGCGAATACGATCGTAATCAAACCAATGATTCCAGCGATTGAAGCATATACAGCCAATGCGGCTTCTAATTGACGTGTCTGCTCAGGTGTCATGCTTTCACTCCTTGCTATACAACACTCCAGAATGAAATCTGGGAGCAATTATTGTACAAGCTAAAATTATAGTTACCAGAAGATCAATAAAATGGTATCTTGCACATTGAACGTCCGAGGCATCCATTATTGGGACAGCAAATTTTGCACGGCCCAGCTTATCTATAAAGATCTCTTGTTCAGTGACTTGAAATGCAGTATCATCTAGGTAAGAAATTACTCGGAGCGACAAAGGCATGAATGACGACACAAAAGCACAGCATCCATCTCACCAATGGAACGATCCAGAGCAGTTGCCGCTGGTGATAGGTCTGGATCTGGGAGGCACTCAGATCCGTACAGCGGTCTTACGAGGAGCCAGATTGCTATCCCGGGTGGGCATGCTAACAGGAGAAAATCCCTCACCTGATCGTGTTATCCCACGTATGTACCAATCAATCCATCAAGCACTCGAAGAAGCGCATGTGACGATCGATGAGATTGCCGGGATCGGTATTGGTGCTCCAGGACCCCTCAACAATCGTACAGGAGTGGTCTTTTCGCCCCCCAATCTGCCCGGCTGGACCAACGTTCCCTTGCGTGCGCTCTTTGTAGAAAATTTTGGGGTGCCCGTTTTTGTGGAAAACGACGCCAACGCGGCCGCGCTCGGAGAGTATATGTTTGGAGCCGGTCGAGGGAGCAAAGAGATTGTCTACATTACAATCAGTACAGGCATTGGAGGTGGTGTCATCTCCGATGGTCGAATCGTAGAAGGCATCTCTGGTACCGCTCTCGAGCTCGGGCACATGTCTATTGACTGGCGCGGATCGCGCTGTAACTGTGGCAATATTGGCTGCTGGGAAAGTATCTCATCGGGAACAGCCATTGCACGCCGAGCCCACGAAATCATTGCTCTCGGGCAGGGTGAAGAGCTCTTACAATTTGCTCTGACGCATGAGGAACATGGAGCCGGGGCCGATACGCCCTCAGATCTCAGCCGCTCCAGGCAAGGACCCGTCTACATCAACGCCCTCATGGTCGCCCAGGCGGCCCAGGCTGACATAACGGCCGCCAAAGAGATCATCGCCGCCGCCGCCGAAGGCATTGGAGTCGGGCTCGTCAACGTGATCCATATTTTCAACCCCGAGCGGATTGTCCTCGGCGGAGGCGTGATTCAGATCGGTGAAGCGCTCCTGCAACCAGCCAAACGCATTGTCCAGGAGAGAGCCATGCTTGTGCCACGCGAGGCCGCCGAGATTGTACTGGCCGAATTGGGATCAGATGTTGGTCTGGTCGGAGCCGGAGCACTGATCTACTACAACAGTGCCTCTGCTTCAATTGTTTCAATTCCTCAAGCGGATCAACATCCTGGTTCATCCCAGCAATGAGTGATTTTATAGAGGTGAACCAAAAAAATTAAGTGGTTTTTGCACAGGAGAGATTAAAAAAATACATGGCAGCAAAAAAAGAGCGTCTGGATGTAGCATTGGTACGGCTGGGATTGGCTCCCAGCCGTGAGCGAGCGCGAGCCATCATCATGGAGGGTCAGGTTTTTATTGGAGAGCGCCTGGTGGATAAGCCCGGTACGCTGGTACCACTCGACGCCCCCTGTCGTGTTGCAGAAGTCTCACCCGAACTCAAATACGTCAGCCGAGGGGGATTAAAGCTGGAGAAAGCGCTCGACACCTTTCAACTTGATCCCTCAGGATTGGTCGCCATCGACGTCGGCTCCTCGACTGGAGGCTTCACCGAGTGCCTGCTTGAGCGTGGCGCAAAAAAAGTCTACGCCATCGACGTCGGACATGGCCAGCTCGCCTGGACGCTCCGCAACGATCCGCGTGTCGTCGTCATGGAACGCACCAACATTCGCCATCTGACAACCTTACCGGAAGTCATGCAATGCGCCGTCATCGACGTCTCATTCATCTCCCTGCGCCTCGTCCTGCCGCCTCTCATCCCGCTCCTGGCCGCAACTCCGGATACCTGGATCGCCGCCCTGGTCAAGCCACAATTTGAGGCTGGCAAGGCCGAAGTTGATCGCGGCAGCGGAGTCATCAGAGATCCAGAAGTCCATCAACGCGTCCTGCGCGAACTGCGCACCTGGATCGCCGAAAATACCAGCCTGCAAGTCGATGGAGAGATCGCTTCCCCCATCCTTGGACGCGACGGCAACCACGAATTTCTCTTTCTGCTACGCTTCCGCCAGCCAACGTAACTCGTACGATATCGCTCCCCAGCACCGTGTGCCAGGATCGAATGTTACGTACGTCGAGTGGAACATCGTACGCGAGCGTACGACGCTACTTTTGGTTGGCAGGCTATGTTGTATGATACAGATAGCATAACAACCGATAGCAGAGAAAGCGAGAAGGCAGATTGGCTCAACAGAAACCCTGGACAGTGTTATCTTACACGCAAGTACTCGATTCTCCACATCTACGTGTACGCCGCGAGCGTGTAGCCATCCCTGACGGTCCGACGCTCGATGATTACTACATTATTGAGAACTTTGGCTGGGTTGGCATTGTGCCCGTGACCGCTGATGGTCGATTTCTCCTCAACCGCCAATACAAGCACGGGATTGGTCAGGAGGTGATAGAATTTCCGGCCGGGGGTATTGATCCGCACGAGACCGAGGAACCCATACTGGCGGCGCATCGAGAATTAATGGAGGAGACTGGCTACAGTGTAGAACCTGGACAACTAGAAATGTTGGCTCACATGTATGCCAATCCGACTGGAGCTCGTACACGTATCTGGTGGTATCTGGCACGCGATATTCAGAAAACGGGTCAACAAAAGGTTGATCCGGTTGAAGTAATTGAGAATATGCTTGTGACGCCACAGGAACTTCTTAAGCTTATCCACGAAGGAAATTTCTCCGTCCAGGGGCAGATCGCGGCAGCATATATGGCCTTAGAGCGCCTTGGTTACTTGCAAACAAATTTTTAAAGAGTACACTATAGATTAGAATGAAGTAGAGATCCTATCTATAGTTTAGATCGGAAATGGCACGAATTTAGATTAGCCAATAAGGTCTGTTAAGTTGACAAAAAGCCGAAAGAATACAAAAATCTTACAATTTCCTGGTATTTTTTTGATGAGTCGCAGGTAAAATATGGGTATGAAGATTCTTGTCATAGAAGATGAAGCCAACATCACAGAAGTCATCCGCATTTATCTGGAGCAGGCCGATTATACGGTCATCACAGCCAGCGACGGCATCGCCGGCCTGGAGCTCCATGCACGCGAACAGCCGGATATCGTGGTCCTCGACCTTATGCTCCCAATCCTGGACGGCATGGAAGTCTGTCGGCGCATTCGAGCCTGGGCGGGAACCCCCATCCTCATGCTGACAGCGCGTCAAGAAGAGGACGATCGCATCGCGGGACTCGAAGCAGGTGCCGATGACTATCTCTTAAAACCATTTAGCCCTCGAGAGCTGGTAAGTCGTGTCAAAGCCATCTTACGTCGTACAAATAGCAATAGTAACGTCGTCAACGGCCCATCAGCGACTAAAGAAGAGGCTCCAAGCACGCCTGCGCCGCATGAAGAGCTAAAATTCAACTCGCTCATCATCAACCTGCCCTCGCGTCGGGTCATGGCGCAGGGAAAGCAGATCACCCTGACCGTCAAAGAATTTGATCTTTTGGTAGCACTTGCATCGGCACCGGATCGCGTCTTCACCCGTGAATCGCTACTCAACCAGGTCTGGGGATACAGCTATCTTGGCGACGGTCGTACTGTCGACGTCCATATCGGAACCCTGCGTAAAAAAATGGAAGCGGCTCCAGGCATGCCTCATCACATCCAAACCGTCTGGGGAGTCGGTTATAAGTTCGTGCCAGCGCCAGCGCCTGCCACATCGACAGCCTCCTCACAAACTGCACAGTTGTAGTCACAGGGAGAGAGAAATCGCATGAGCGCAATTCGTAAAATTTCGGGCTTCAGTCTTAAATCAAAGTTGGTACTGAGCTACCTCATTGTCATTCTTGGCACCGTCATAGTATTAACTTTTGCCGTTTCCCTGGCCGTTCAAAAGTATAACTATGATACGGAAATTACGAATCTGCTCACAGGATATAACGGGTTTCGCAGTACCAATAACAGAATCATAACGATCTACGCACAAAATGGAGGAAGCTTCGATACTTTAGTAGAATACCAGTGGACTGATCCTACACGTTTATTTGTTGTAATCGATGCCAAGGGCAATCAGATGTATTGCAGTCCTAACCAATTTGTGCTGGATAATCAGTTCGGAAATAACCCGCCCAGAAATAACCCATCGGGAAATGGTCAACTTGGGAGCAATCAATTTTCTGCGCAAAATTGCAACGATGATAACATTACACAGCAGCTAAAAAACACCTTACAAGCCAGCGATTCATCAACAGCAACAGGAAGTGTTACCCTCAGCAGCAATAATAACTCACATTCATATATCTATGCCAGCACTCCTATTATTGTAAACAACCAGGTAGTCGGAGCTTCTTATATGGCCGCACAAGATAATATGGGAGCCCCGTTCGGCATCAATAGTGGTCTTCAAGTTATGCAGCAGATCAACTGGTACATTTTTCTAGCGGGGCTCGGCGTGGCAATTGTGGCGGCACTATGCAGCTATTTATTTGTGCGGCGCTTCATCCGCCCATTAGAAGCTTTGACCATCGCAGCTGAGCAGATGAAGCAGGGCAGCTACACCCAGCGTGTCACGCAGATCGGCTCCCAGGATGAGATAGGACGCCTGGCTCTCACCTTCAACGAGATGGCAGATACAATTGAGACCGACGTCAACGAGTTGCATCGTCAGGATCAGATGCGCCGCGAGATGATTGCCAACATCGCCCATGATCTGGCGACACCATTAACCGCGATCCAGGGACTGAGCGAGGCTTTGGCCGACGATGTTATCCAGGGTCCTACGGCGCGACAGGAGACCGCTCAGCGTATCGGACGCGAAGTGCAGCGCTTACGCCGTCTGGTAGCCGATGTGCGCCAGATGACGATGATGGAGGCTGGACAGATCAAACTTGATCTGGCCCCTTTAGATCTGAACTCTCTCGTCGATGAGACGGTCCTGGTCATAGAACCAGAATGTGAAGCCACCGGGATTGTGATCAAAAATGGCATCTCAGCCAACGTCCCTCACGTACAGGCTGATAGTGATCGCCTGACGCAAGTACTCCTCAACCTGCTCGACAACGCACGTCGACACACAAACAGTGGCGGAAAAATTGGCATCTGGGCCACACAGCCAAAAGATAAAAAAGATATGATCTGTATCACGGTCGCGGACACCGGAGTAGGTATCGATCCCAAGGATCTGCCACACATCTTCGAACGCTTCTATCGTGCGGATCGCTCACGCGCCGCCATCACTGGCGGCAGCGGGCTTGGCCTGGCGATTGTGAAAGCGATTATCACCGCTCACGGAGGACAGGTCTGGGCCGAGAGTAAACTTGGACAGGGGACACATATTATGTTCACACTTCCTCTGGCACCGAAAAGCATCAGCGTGGAGAAGCAACAACCTTCTCAATTCGCCCTACCTTCACACAAATGAGAATATGGGGGCGCAGAAATGGCCCACGATAGATGATTGCAAGTCAGGAGATAGCATTCTCAACGCAGAGATCCTTATACAGAGCAACTGAGTAAGATAATGGCTAAGCATTGTTCTATGCTCCGTATCTCGCCGATTGTAAAGAAGTGGAAGAGCACACAATCAGGAACAGCCAGGGCAGAGCTATTCCTGGGTGAGCATACGAAAAAGGAGTCTCTTATGGAACCAGTCAAGCATGATCCATTTCTGATTACAACAAAATTAGCCATTCCGCCTCATTATCTCAAGGCAATCGTCCAGCGCACCCAGATCTATGCGCAGATGAATGCCGGTTTACAGCGTCCCCTGACAATCATCAAGGCCGCCGCCGGATTTGGCAAGACCACACTGGTTAGCGAGTGGATACGTCAGAAGCAGATCGTTGCCGCCTGGATCTCGCTTGAGCCTGCCGATAATGATGAGTTGCTTTTCTGGAGCTATATTCTGACAGCACTGCACCAACTCCATCCAGCGCTTGCGGAACTGCTCACCAGTTGGGAAACAGCGACCCACAACCTCCAGGTCGAAGCGATGCTCACACAACTGATTAATACATCGATGAATTTAACTCAAGATATCGTTTTGGTTCTCGACGACTATCACACCATCACCACTTCGCCCATCCATCAAGGACTCTCCTTTTTACTTGAACACCTTCCGCCCCAACTCCATCTGATCATCATCACGCAACATGATCCACCACTGCCACTGGCGCGGATGCGCGTTCAGGGGAGACTTACAGAGCTGTGCACGAATGATCTACGCTTCACCGAACATGAGACGCTTTCTTTCTTGACGCACACAATGAACATCGATATAGCTCCTGAAGAGGCATACGAGCTCAGAAGACATACTGAAGGCTGGATCGCAGGTTTGCAACTGGCCGCCCTCTCGTTACAAAACCTGGAAGACAACGTGCGGATCAGCCATTTCATCAAAACATTCACAGCCATCGATAGAAACATCCTCAACTATCTAACCGAAGAAGTGCTGATCCATCAACCGGAGGAAGTACAAAACTTTCTGCTCACGACCTCAATTCTGGAGCGCCTTGACGCCTCGCTTTGTGACGCAGTCACTGGACAAAACAACGCCACAGCGATGCTGGAATGGCTTGATCAGCATAATCTTTTCCTCAATGCATTGGACAATCAACAGCACTGGTATCGCTACGATCAACTTTTTGTCGAATTACTGCGCCATCATTTGAAGCATACCACCACTCCTGATCAGAGTAGCGAGCTCCATCGTCGTGCGAGTCTCTGGTACGAACAACAGGACATGCGTGTAGATGCCATCACACACGCAATTGCGGCCGCAGACATGGAACGTGCAGCTTGCTTAATCGAACAAAACGTCTGGAGTTTTATCCAGGACGAAGAAGAGGTACAGATCAACGCCTGGTTTATCGATCTGCCAGAGATCGTTTTTGCGACGCGCCCGATACTCTCCTACTTACAGGCCTACGCATCATTCTTCCATGCGCGTATGGATACGTTTGAACAGGCGTTAACGCAAGCCGAACAGCTCTGGCAACAGGAGCAGAATCATTTGATGCTGGGTGCTGCAGCCGAGTTGCGCACCCGGGTAGCCGTATATACCGGACAGAGCGCTGATGCACTTATCTATGCCAGACAAATACTTTCTGCTCTCTCTGAAGCAGAGGCGCCCCTCTTATATAGTCATACGCTGGTCCTACTTGGAGCCACCCATCTCTCACGTGGAGAGCTCTCAGAGGCTGATCTCTATCTCTCCGAAGGATCTCGCTTAGGACAAAAATATGGCTATGATAGAGTAGCTCTTGATGCACTCATTCATCTCAGCAAGCTACAGAAAGTACAGGGCAATTTACGTACGGCGCTCCAAATATTACAACAAGTCACAGCTGAAACCAGTCAACACGCCATCTGGTACCACATCACAGCATTTATACAGGTAGCAGACATCTATCGCGAATGGAATAACCTCTCCAGCGCCCTGGAGCAGATTGAGCAGGCACAAAAGTTGGCACAGCAAGTACAGCATGAAGGTTTTATCAGCCCACAACGCTACCTGATTATGGCTCAGCTGGCGTGGCTACAGGATGAGATCGAGCAAGCTTTCATGTATCTCGATCAGGCCGAACACAGCTCACAACGCTTCGGCCCTCATTACAGCTTCCTGACGCAGATTGCAGAGATACGCATACGTTTCCTGTTAGCCCAGCATGATCACATGGCTTCGCATCAGTGGCAGACACACTATGCATCTCTATCCACAGATAACATGTCCGACGCCGAAAAAGAGAGCTACATCAAAGCACAAGCACAGTTATACATTCATCAAAACCAGAGCAAAGAGGCCATTCCGCTCCTGAAAGCGGCCGAGCGTAGTGCCGCCGAGCAAGGACGCATCGAAAGTGAGATCGCGTTGCTTGTATTGCTCACCCAGGCCTATCATCGAGAAGGAAACACTCAGGCCACCCTCCAAACATTGGAGCATGCCTTACTTCTGGCCGAGCCTGGAGGTTATATGCGTATTTTCATTGATGAAGGCAAGATTATGGCGACACTGTTGACAGAACTTTATAGCCGCTATCAAAGACGTTCAGCAGCAGAGACATCCAACATCTCATTGAGCTATATCTACACATTACTCGCATCCTTTGGAACCGAAGCACAACCACCGCTCTGGCTCGTCTCGCATAACAGCGAAGAGTTGCTTGTCGACCGCCTGAGTGAGCGTGAATACATGGTCCTGGGACTCATCGCGGAAGGACTATCCAACCAGGAGATTGCTCAAAAACTCGTTGTTACCGTCAGTACGATCAAAACGCACTTGAACAACCTCTATGCCAAGCTCCACGTCCATACACGCCTGCAAGCAGTTACTCGTGCATACGACATCGGCGTATTACGCCGCAATGAAATTGACACCGAGTCACCAGCCCAGTTCCAATCCACCGAAAGAAGGTAGCTATGAATGGGCTACTTTAGGAGGCCAAGGGCGTGGGCTTTCATAAGAGCCTGCAAGCGTGATTTGACGCTCAATTTACTGTAGATACTATTGAGATGTGTCTTGATGGTGCTCTCGGCGACGACAAGGGTGCAAGCCATCTGCTGATTCGAATGGCCTGCGGCAATCAGTTGCAACACCTCCAGTTCGCGTTCGCTCAGTTGCGCCAGTGACACTTGTGCCTGTTGAGCTCTTTTCTGCCAGGAGCGCCAATCGCGTGGTTCAACCTCATATCCGCAGGCAGTCAGGAGCGTCTGCACGTAGCCAAGAATATGCGGTTGAAGATCTCCTGAATAACGCTTTTGCTGACGATGATACAAATCGGACAACAATCCGATCATCACCTGTCCTTCATCCAGGAAGAGCCGTCGATATCCTCCCGGCTCAGCCAACATCAAGAGATACTCAAGGAGTTGTTTCACGCGACGGCTCTCGCCCAGAGCATGATACGCCTGGACCAGGAGGAGTTGAATCTGTATCTCCTGTGCAACTCTACCCTGCTCTTTTATGCGTAGTAGGCAGCGCTGCAAGATCTGGATAGCTGCTTCTGGTCGCTTTTGAGCCAGAAGCAGACGAGCACGGATCTGACACCACAGTTCAAGTTCCAGTATACCCATCTGATGAGCAGCGGAAGGATACATCTGTTCTATCCAGGCCTGTGCGCGAGCAATTTTCCGATCAGACAACCAGTATTGGACACGCAAGACACCAATCTGCGCCAGATCAAAATGACACTTATCCGGGTGCTGAGCAACTATCTCAGCACGCTCCAAAATATTTTGGGCCTGATCCGCCTTGCCAGCAGCCCAGGCCAGACGCGCAGCCAGTATCTCCTCATCGATACTGGCCTGATCCGACCAGAAATGCATGCACAATCGTCTGGCTGTCCCGAGACGTTCCTCTGCATGCACAAGATCATTCCATTCCCAATAGACATATCCAGCATGTAGATGAGCCAGCACTTGAAACCAGATGACACATTCTCCTGCCTCATTGATACATTGCAAATAATAACTCAAAGCAGCATGCAATTGTCCCTGCATGGAGTACAGGCTTCCTTGATATAGCAGTGAGCTGACCACAGCCATAGCACGTTTCGTTTGGAGACCTGTCCGCTGTCCTGACAACAACTCTAGCTGTGCCTGCTGGATATCTCCACCGTATAGACAGGCTGCCCCACGCAAAACATGTGAGCTACATGCATGGACAGGCTGATAGCGATTGAGCTCCAATGCCTTCTGCGTATACGCCAATGCTTCTATCCCATTGCGATGATACAGAGCATAATACGCCTGCAAGTCAAAGATACTACTCAACATTTCAGTAGCGTGAGCGACCTCCCAGGTATCTAGAGCAATATGCAATGCATGCTGATATTCTTCTAGCCGTTCCTCATGCAGGAAGAGAAATGAGGACAGGTAGGCAATAATGGGCCTATTTTCTATGCTGATTCGCTCGCGCAGGATCATTAGCCAGCGAAAAATATCGGGAGTTTTTCCCTGGAGCCAGAAGGGCCACACATCACGTTCAATCAGATCGGCAGCACGCTCAAAAGCATTTCCATGTAAAGCATGCTGGACCGCCTCATTTAGCATATGACACCGCTCGTACCAGCAACTTGCACGCATATGAAGAGTTGCAATCAATTCACACGCATGACGTTGTGTGAGGCGTTGACATAAGAGCTCCAGCAAAATATGCTGATAACGGTACCAGGTACCATAGTCATCCACCACAGTACTCAGCAGATCCGCCCTCTTTAGCCATTCAAGCATGCTATCACTCTGCTCGGACTCAGTCACGGCACGACAAAGCTCTCCATTCATCTGTGGGAGGATTGAAGTCATTATCAAGAAATCCTGCATCTCTATAGGAAGGATTTCCAGCACTTCAGCGCTCAGATAGTGATCAATCGAGCGATTTACGCCGGCAAAAGAGGCGATAAATTGCGCCTGTGACTCACAATCTGGACAGATTTGCAGAGCGAGTGCCGCCAGTTGTAAGCCCACTACCCACCCTTCCGTAC
This sequence comes from Dictyobacter sp. Z7_2, assembly GCF_057551105.1. NCBI lineage: Bacteria > Bacillati > Chloroflexota > Ktedonobacteria > Ktedonobacterales > Dictyobacteraceae > Dictyobacter > Dictyobacter sp. Z7_2. The sequence goes on along the minus strand of NZ_BAAJPE010000002.1, from coordinate 2,541,359 downwards.
TATGCAATAAAGCTACTGTTTTCTCTCGCGTTAAAACAATTTGCATCGTATGCATCAGAAATTCAACGGTCTCCTCAAGATTAAAACGTAGATCATCTGCTCGTAATTCAATCAGTTGTCCATGTACGCGTAAGCGGGCCAGAGGAAAAGGTGGATCTATGCGTGTACTGATAACCATATGCACATGTGATGGTAAATGTTCTAGTAAAAATGTCAACGATTGATGTATCTCAGATGAATTAATCGTATGGTAATCATCTAGAATAAACAAAATATCCAATTTTGGATCAATCGCCAGAGTGTTAATCAGAACTGTTAGCATATTTTCTAGCGGAAGTGAGAGCCCGGATTGAATAAAAGGTTGAAGGCATGTACTTAAATCATGATTGATCTGTGCAAAAGCGGTGAGACAATAGCGCCAGAAACGCACACTGTCATCATCACTTTTTTCTAAAGAGACCCAGATCACCTGGGCGGTACAATCCTGCGCCCATGCACTAAGCAGCGTAGTCTTACCAAAACCTGCCGGCGATGTGAGCAGAAGCAGTGGATGTTGCCGACCACGCTCTAAAATCCGATAGAGACGGCTGCGGGGAACAATCGTCTGTGTATAAGTGGGGGGTATCGTGAGCTTTGTTGCCAGCAACAGTTGATCATCCCAGGCACTTACCATCGCCATCCTCCTTCATCCAACAGCATCCCTGCCAGCCATGGCTCATCATATCAATCAAACAGACAATCATCATTATACAATAATTGATAATCTTTATCCATATATAAACACCTTCCAATGCAAAAACGTATGATTTATTAGGAGCAAATTCATATCAATACTTTACTCTTTATTTCATCATTATAATAACAATAAAGGAGTGGAATGCTTTAGCATTCTTGCCCTTGAAGTGAGCATGATATCCATATTTTACCAAAAGTATAATCTAAAAATGCCCACGTAAAAAGGCAAGGCATTAGGGTGTCTCAGGATCATACAGCTACATACAGATAGTTGTTATTCCCAGGGATTAAATAATGTTGCAAAGACCTTCCGCTAGCATGACAGACGTATATGTGTGAGTCCTACCTTTTTCTCCACCATATGGTGGAAGACACACTTTCACGTCCTCACTATACTAATACTGTAACAGCATTGTCTGTGAGCGAAGCATAGTGAGAAAGATTATTTGCACATGCAACCACAAGAGAAAGGAATGGACAGAACAAGTAAGGTTTTTTAGCGAAAAGATCTTTCATCAAGGAAAGCATGTCTTCCTGTCATGCAGCCAGACTCAACCTAAGCTTGAATTGAATCGGCTATGCAAAGTAATGGATAATACTAAGTCATTTCCTAAAGTATCTCGCAAGAGATTTATTCGATGATTACGTTTACTTACGAGGAGGATATATTACCATGGAACAAACAGATGAACTCTTAACCGTGCGAGAAGTCGCACGCCGCTTGCGTGTGGATGATACAACTGTACGACGTTGGATCAAACATGGAACACTGGAAGCTGTCTCGCTGCCACACGTGGGAAAGCGCCAGGCGTATCGCGTGCGTCGTAGCACCATCGATACGTTACTTAATCAGCCTGCGTTACCTGCATAGGCAGAGGCAAGACAGGAATCAAACAAAGAAGGGTATCTAATCAGGCGCCCTTCTTTGTTTGATACTAGCGCAACTTGCTGACAGCGAGCAGAATCCTTCGCCATCGCACTTCTTATCAATGCACGGCTAGCGCGATTTTAACGAGACACGCAGCTTGGTGCAGGCGCGATAGTAATAAGTTTTAGCTGTCGTCATAGGCATCTCCAGAATCTGACCAATCTCCGAAAAGCTAAACTGATAAAGATAGCGCAGGAGGACTACCGAACGAAATTTTATCGGTAACGCCTGGATGGCCTGCTGCAAAGTATATTGCAGGTCATGATATTCAGCAATATCCTCTGGCAGAGGATGAGTATCCGGAATAGCGAAGAGCGGTGGCATCTCATCTTCCTCGGCCTGCCATTCCATCGCCGAGAACAGGGTCACGCGTCGTCGTCTACGCTTCCGCAACTCATCGCGACAACAGTTCTGGGCCACCCGGAACAGCCATGGCTTCAATTGATCGCCAGTTGGCAGGGTAGGCAGAGCAATATATAACTTCAAAAATACTTGCTGGAGAACATCACATGCCTGGTCGTATTCTCCCAGGTGATGATAAATAAAGCGATAGAGCATCGTATGATAGCGCTCAACCAGCGCCTCAAAGGCCACCTGATTCCCAGCCAGGACTTCACGGGCCAGGACACCATCCGAGAACTCTAACCACTGCGAAGGCATATATTCTCGCTTCTGCATAAAGAGACCCTTTCTACCATACGATACAAGCACAACGCTCATCTTGATCCTGCCATGAGTTATACCTGAGGACCGAATGAACGTACAGCAGCCTCGTATACAGCTACCATCTCATCTATCCCCTGAGCGAACATACAAACGAACGCATCAAAGTAAACATTCGTATGCATATATCTATCTTATTCAGAAGTGTAGCGGACTGATGAGGAAACTGTCATCCACCAAAAGGACGATTCATCAGAGGGCGTTTAAAGAAGGTGAATTTTATATTTAAAGATAGCATGCCAACCGCCGTTTTTTTGGCTACACCGTCTATCGTGATCTACACATAAAAAAAAGTGTATGAATGTCAAAACTTTTCCAAAATCCCTTTTTATAATACTTTACAAGTCATCATCAATATTATACAATATTGATACAATGTTCTTGAATGAAGATTCTCATACATCTTTTTCAACATGATTACTTGGAAAAGGTTAACTATGAGTTAGGAGACAATGAAATGGATAACAATCTGCTCACGGTTTCGGAAGTAGCTCGTATTCTACGTGTTGATGACGCTACAGTGCGACGATGGGTCAAACAGGGAGTATTAGAAGCTGTCGTTTTACCACATGTACATTCCCGCCAAGTCTATCGTATCAAGCGCGAAACCCTCGACAGAGTTCTTGGGGACAGTAATATTCAATAATGTATCTCTATTGATACATTTATGCAACAGATCAGGAATTCATGCGCCAGCTGCTATGGCGCTGTAACTACCTACTTGACGATGATGTGCTCGATGCCGTTCATCATTTGATCAATTTTTCTGCTTGCGCCACAATTGATATGATTATTCATGTGTGTATCTTCGCCTGGGGGGATGAGCGAGGATAAGATTTTTTCTCTCTATACTCTTTCCATCAAGCCGGCCGCCCCCCAGTATACTCCCTATTAGCAGCCAGAAGGACTCGCTCAAGCTTTGTACGCATCACATATAGCTTGATTTATCCAATACCTAAAGGGTATAATACCTAAAATGCTATCCCTTACGATGCGTTGGGAGATTTTTGCTTTGAGCAATAACTATACATCCAGACCCGAAGGTGGAGCATCGAACAATGGGAGTTCCGCGATCAGTCGACGTGAAGCACGCGCCGACAATATTACTGGGGCGCTGCCTTCTCTGGGAACCCTCGGTATTGAGCGTAGTTCCCCCCCCGGCTCATTCGATTTTGAACAGATGGTGCTTTCATTACGAGAGCTTTTTGAACAAGATCGACAGGTAGCCAGTCAATCAGATGCAACACGTTGTGGCCTTTGCTACATCTATCACTACACCAGTGAGCTTCATTATCGCGAAGAGGGTTTTTATGTCTGCCCTCAGTGCGAAAACAATTTAGGGCATCAACGTATATTCATGTTACGCAAGCAACAGAAACTCTAGGATCATCCCTGGCAAATAAGAATAAGCGGGCTCCGATCTACAGTAAGATCGGAGCCCGCTTATTCTTGTCCACGGCAATACAAGGTGTTACCCTATTCAGCCAGGACGATTTCTCCTTCTTCGAGATCACTCTCAGTTAGCTCGTGGAGATCTTTGGCATCATCGAGACGATCAATAAAAAGAACGCCATCCAAATGATCGATTTCATGTTGCAGGATACGTGCAAACCAGCCCTCGGCATTCACCCGAATAGCTTTACCACGTACATCCTGACCTTTGACAACTATTTTTGTGGCTCGACGAATATTCTCACCAATATAACCAGGAATACTTAAGCAGCCCTCCTGACCAAGTTCCTCGCCCTCGGCTTTCACAATTTCAGGATTAAAGACTGCCACTTTTCGATCTTCATACTCGGCCACGAACACACGAATTGACTGGGCAATTTGTGGGGCGGCCAACCCTACGCCATTCGCTTCACGCATTGTCTCAAACATATCATCAACTAACTTCTGTAGCGATGAATCAAAATGATGAATCTTCTTGGCCTTCTGACGTAAAATTGGATTCTCAGTAGTAATAATTTTCCGAATGCCCATACTTTTCTATACCCCTACACAGCACGCTAACTAGCGATCAAAACACGAGTGTTATAATTGCTGTAATCGTATCATACAAGAGAGGTGAAGCGCAATATGTTGGAGCTCATCGTGGTGGCTATCGAAGAGCATCACTTACTTCCAGAGCATGGAACAGTCGTTGTAGCAGTTTCGGGAGGCGCTGACTCGCTCTGCCTGCTTCACATACTCAATCGCTTGTGCGGACCAGGCAAACGCTACCCACATCTACAGCTCCAGGTAGCGCATCTCAACCATCTACTGCGCGGCGCTGAGAGCACGCGGGACGCCGATGCAGTAGCCAAAATTGCACATGACTGGCAACTCCCGCTCGTCAGCGCAACGATCGATGTTCACACCCTGGCCACTCAGGAGCACCGTTCGCTGGAAGAAGCGGCTCGTCTGGCACGTTATCGCTTTTTACGCGACGTGGCTCAGGGAAGTCCGATAGCAGTAGCTCATCATCAGGATGATCAGGTAGAAACATTATTATTGCACTGGTTACGCGGTGGAGGCATCGCCAGCATGGTTGGACTACAACCACGACAGCAAGATATAATTCGTCCCCTGCTCTCCGTTCGGCATGCGGATACAGTGGAGTATTGTCGGCGTCATCAGATCATCCCTAGCGAGGACTCCAGCAATAACGATACACGTTTCCTGCGTAACCGTATTCGCCACGAGCTTTTACCTGATCTGGAGGCTATTAATCCCGGCTTTCACAACACGCTTCTGCGCAACGCTGAAATCGCGCAGGTCGATTTTTCCTGGATCAACGACCAGATCGATAGCCACTGGCCAACGATCGTCCTCCACGAGCAACCAGAGATGATTCAACTCTCCATCACCGAGCAACGCAGGCTCCCATTGAGCCTACAACGCCATCTAGTACGCCGTGTCAGTGCAAGATTGTGTGATGGGCAATCCCCATTAGAGCTACGCCACTACGTTCTTCTAGAGCAGTTGCAACAACGGCAAACCACCAGCCAGGACCTGACACTTCATCTACCCAATCATCTCCATGCCGTTCGTCAAGGTGATATACTAAGCATCAAACGCGTCTTGGGACAGGCACAAAACCCAATCAGTCAGCCATCTGCCACAGAGATCATACTCTACTTGCCAGGAAGCGCCACATTAGTGGATACACCATGGACAGTTAGCGTTGAGTGGATAGCAGAAGAAAAGATGCAGTTGGTACAGACAGCACTGCAAGCTGAAGATTGGCCAACTGTCTGGCAACTCTTACCCTCAACGCCCTATGTAGTGCATATCGATGCGGCGACGCTGCCATTACAGGAGGATACTGGCGTACTCAAGCCACTACTTGTGAGGACACGTCGGGATGGGGATCGCATGCAACCACTCGGCATGAGCCGAGAGAAGAAGATCAAGGATATACTGATTGATCGACATGTACCACGTACTATCCGTACCCAATTGCCCCTCTTCTTCTCAGAAGGGCATTGCATCTGGCTTGGAGGCATCCAGATCGACCATCGTGTAAGGCTGCACAGTAAAACGCGCAACATTCTACGCTTATCCATCAGTCAGAAGTCAGATTGAAGCCATCAACCTATCATAAATGAGGAATATATGCATCAAGATATTGAAGAGATTCTTATTTCGGAGGAAGAGCTCCACGCCAAGATCATCGCATTAGGTCAGACAATCACACGCGACTATACGGGCAAGAACCTGCTCTTACTGGGCACACTTAAGGGAGCCGTGCCCTTTATCGCCGACCTCGCCCGTGCCATTGAGCTTCCACTGGAGATAGACTATATGGCCGTCGCCAGCTACGGCAACAGCACTCAATCCAGTGGTATCGTGCGTATCACGAAAGACCTGGAAGGTCCAATCGATCAGAAGCATATTTTGATCATTGAAGACATCATAGACAGTGGTCTCACCTTACATTATCTCATCGATCTGCTCAATCGGCGCAATCCGCTCAGCTTAAAAGTCTGTTCGCTCCTCAACAAAGATCGCCAGCGCGTGCAAAATGTTCCTGTCGACTATCATGGTTTCAGCATTCCAGATAAATTTGTGGTTGGTTACGGACTCGACTACGCCCAACTATATCGAAATCTACCATATATAGGCATCCTCAAGCCAGCCATCTACGCAGAAACCGTCAGTCCGGCCACACAACATAAAAGCAAAGCAGAAAACGAATAAGTGGGGCACGTATGATGATCCATATCTATCTCATCTATGTTACAATGACGTTGTTCTGGCTGAAAAAACGAACCAGGCAAGCCTAACAGGCACGAATATCAGACAGAGGAGCGAATTGTGATGGTATCAGTTGGTGTCATTGGCAGCGGGGCATGGGGAACAACCCTTGCGATACTGCTCGCCAGAAAGGGCATTTCAACCACGATATGGGATCATCAAGCGGACCGAGCCGTTGAAATGCAGACAAAACGTGAAAATAGATTGTTTCTTCCAGCTATCAGTTTCCCCACAGCCTTGCGGGTCACCTCAGACGTAGCAGAAGCCGTCCAGCAGAAAGATCTACTTTTGCTGGTGACTCCCTCACAAAGGTTACGCGAAAACGTACGTTTTCTCGCACCTCACCTCTCACCTACGACCATTATTGTCAACGCCAGCAAAGGCATCGAGATTGCCACGCTGCAACGTATGACAGAAATAATTGCGGAAGAGCTCCCACAGTCACGCGAACGTATCGCGACCATTAGCGGCCCCAATCTCTCGCGTGAGATTGCTGAGGAGAAACCTACAGCTGCCGTCGTTGCTGCCATCGATCAGGCCATCGCCATCGAGGCACGCAACATTATTACCAGCAACACCTTTCGCGTCTACACCTCGAACGACGTAATTGGGGTCGAATTAGGGGGAGCGCTCAAGAACATTATCGCCATTGGTGCAGGCTTCAATGATGGATTGGGCTATGGAGAAAATGCCAAAGCCGCCATTATTACGCGTGGTCTGGCGGAGATCTCGCGGCTTGGAGTGGCTGCGGGAGCCAATCCACTCACCTTTGCTGGACTGGCAGGCATGGGAGATCTCGTTGCCACCTGTGCCAGTCCACTGAGCAGAAATCAGCAGTTAGGACGCCGTCTGGCCACTGGCGAAAAACTTTCTGAGATTCTACAATCAACTCGGAGTGTTGCAGAAGGAGTCACCACCACTCAGGCAGCGCTAAAATTAGCGGAACGCTATCAGATTGAGATGCCAATCACGCATCAGCTCTACATGGTGCTCTTCGAGGGACTCGATCCCCACAAAGCCGTGCCAGAACTCATGCTACGTGATCCCAAGGGAGAACTAGAGAGCTATTCATAGATAGCCATTTAAGCGGGAGCAAGCAGACGATAGTTGGGAACCGCCTCCAACATAATAAACATTTCCTTTTCTAAAGTAGAAGTGAAGAAGAAGAACTATGTCACAAGCACAAATACAAACGTATGTCTCATGCTCGCAAGAGACATTTCCTGAAGCGCTCCGACGCTATCGCACCGCGCTCATACACCTGGGCTGCACGGATCAGCAGGTCCTCGACTGGATCACAACCATCTCCTGGCCCGCATCCGACGACGATAGCTTTGGGGATATCTATGCCGCTCCTGTGCGGATCGTTCCTCCTGGCACCGCCGGACTGGCATTCTCAGGCATTGAGATCTCGCTTTATACACAGCCAGCTGTGCCCAGCCTGGAGGAGTTGCCTTCCTGGATCGGCTTTAATTTACTACTCGATCTCGATGAGTTCGGCACTGACGCTACTACAAGCTTTGCACCAGCCGTAGGATATACTATCTGGCAGATCTTGCAGGGGCTTGCACGCACATTCACCGAAATAGGTGCCTACTTCACGGACGAGTGGCAGGAGAATCTGGCATGGCGAGTGATTTCAGAAGCAGCAGGAGACCCATGGGTCTTTGATCTGGGTATCTTTCCACGTACGCTGGCCGCTCGCTTTGAGACAATTCCCGCAGGTTTCAAAGGAACAGTCGTCGAAGCTGGCTTTGGCTTTGCACAAATCAACCGTTGGGAAGCGCTCCCATGGGAAGTTACAGCCAAATCATAGCAATTATCCTACGTAAAACAATGCAGAGCTTATGAGCTCCAACAGTATGATATACTGAGATATCATATTGCCACAGAGTCAACGCCTCCAGCGTAAAGTGCCAGAGGCTTGCAACGATAGGCATGCCTGGTACAGATAGATCGTAAGGCTGCTGAAGCCTATCTATGACTAACAGGCATAATTAATCTTATACTACCTCGTTTTGAAAGGCAGACTGACACATGGGACATCACATCCTGGTTGTTGATGACGATGAGGGCATTGTGGAGGTCATACAGATCGTATTGGAAGGCGAAGGATATACAGTCCGCACCGCAACAAACGGGGATGGCCTCCACGATCTAGCGCATGATCTCCCAGACCTCATCTTATTGGATGTGCTTTTATCTGGTGATGATGGCCGCGATATTTGCAGGTCTCTCAAGAGCGATGCAGCGACCAGGCATATCCCGGTTATCATGCTCTCCGCACATTCCGATGCCAGCAAGGTTGCCGATGCCGGAGGAGCTGACGATTTTCTGGAAAAGCCTTTCGATGTCGATAAGTTGATCGATATTGTAGCAAAACATCTTGCCTCATCACAACAACTAACGTAGCGTCGCACGCTCGCGTGTGATGTCCCACTCGACGTACGATCAGGCACCCCAGTGTGACGCGCCAAGATTGGGCTGTCTCGTACGAGCCACTGGGACATCGCACGCGAGCGTGCGACGCTACTGCTCTGTCAAAACACAGAAGGACGTTGCGTGGCAAAGGAGGATGGCCCCTTGAACCAGGCGCTCAGGCTCGCCGACGTAGCGGCGCGGCTCCGCCGTGCTGTCACTTCCCGCACGAACACGTCCCATGTGCATCTGAAAGCAACGCAGACGAGACGATCCACAGTGGGAAGATCACGCAATGGAACCCCATGGGGAGCGTGGTCGGACGAGTCACAGACAGCACGGCAGAGCCGCGCCGCTACGTCGGTGAGCCTCTCACCCCATCGCCTTCTGGAGCTGTTTTGGACACACATCACCAATACCGCATCGGCGCGATAACTTTTGACAGAGTACTACGTTTGGGCAGATCAATGCGTTACAGCTTGTCCGGATTTCCAGCGCAGATTTGGTTTACGCGCCGCTAAAGCCTGATCCAGACGACCAATCACAGTCGTATGTGGCGCTGTCTTCACCAGTTCAGGATTTGTCCGCGCTTCCTCCGCAATCTGATGCATCACCTGTATAAACTCATCTAGAGACTCGCGTGTCTCGGTCTCGGTCGGCTCAATCATCATCGCCTCAGGAACAATCAGTGGGAAGTAGACGGTAGGAGCATACATCCCAAAATCGAGCAAACGCTTGGCGATATCGGTAGCGGTCACGCCATGCTCCTCTTTTTGTCTGCGAGCGGTGGCGACAAACTCATGCTGGCATGTCTGCGGATACGCAATCTCATAATCTGAGGAGAGCTCATGCTTGAGGTAGTTTGCATTGAGGATAGCGCTCTCAGAGACATGACGCAAGCCATCAGGGCCGTTAAAGCGAATGTAGGTATAAGCACGTACCAGTACGCCAAAGTTGCCCAGATTGGCTCGTACCTTGCCAATCGACAACGGTCCGGCATCCTCCCAGTAGTAGCCCTGCGCGTTTTTAGCCGGTAAGGGACCTGGCAGGAAGGGGATTAAATGCGCTTTCACGCCGATGGGACCTGCTCCTGGGCCACCTCCTCCATGAGGAGTACTACATGTCTTATGAAGATTGAAATGCACCACATCAAATCCCATATCGCCGGGACGCGTGATACCTAATACAGCATTGGCATTCGCGCCATCGTAATACAACTGCCCGCCGACGGCATGGATCAGACGTCCAATCTCAGCGATATTCTCATCAAAAAGTCCCAGAGTGTTGGGATTGGTCAGCATAATCGCCGCCACCTGCTCGCCATGAGTATCCAACAGCGCCTTCAGGCTCTCGATATCGATGCCACCAGTCTTATCATCGCTCTTGATCTCGACCGCTTTATAGTCGGCCAGAGTAGCACTGGCGGGATTGGTGCCATGAGCATTGTCGGGGATCAAGACCAGATTGCGTTGTCCCTGACCCTGACTCTGATGATATGCTTTGATGAGCATCAATCCAGTCAGTTCGCCATGCGCACCGGCCGAAGGCTGAAGGGTCACACGAGCCATGCTTGAGATCTCCGCCAGATAGTGCTCCAATTCATAAATGAGCTGGATCGCTCCCTGCACGGTACTGGTTGGCTGCAAAGGATGAATATGTGCAAAGCCGGGTAAGGAGGCCATATCCTCATTTACCTTGGGATTGTACTTCATCGTGCAGGAGCCCAGAGGATAAAATCCCGTATCCACGCCAAAGTTTCGCTGCGAGAGGTGGGTATAATGACGCACGACCTCGATCTCGCTCACCTCTGGCAATGCAGCAGGTTCGGAACGCAACAAGCTTGAAGGGATCAGGCTCTCGATAGGTTCTGTAGGAACATCCATCTGTGTCAGCGTCGCCGCCCGACGTCCAGGAGCTCCCTTCTCAAAAATCAACGACTCTACACTCATGCCTGCACCTCTTTCAACACAGCGATCAGCGTATCGATATCTTCTTTTGTGCGCGTCTCAGTAACACAGAAGAGCATAAAAGTATCCATGCCAGAATAGCTTTCGCTCAGAGGATAGCCTCCAAGCAGATCCGCACGCAGAAATGCCTCTTCCAACTTCTGGATCGAAACCGGACATTTGATCACAAACTCATCAAAGAAAGGACCACTGAAGGCCGCTTCATAGCCTGGTAGAGCGGTAATCTGTCGAAATGCATAGTGCGCTTTCTGCAAGCACAGTTCGCCCAATTCGCGGAAGCCTTGCTTACCTAAGGCCGCGAGGAAGATAGTCGCACCCACCGCCAATAATGATTGATTGGTACAAATATTTGATGTGGCTCGTTCACGACGAATATGCTGCTCGCGTGTTTGCAGCGTCAAGACATACCCTGTCTGCTTTTCGCCAGCCTCTTCGACTGTCTGACCAACCAGACGACCTGGTAACAGGCGCATAAACTTCTGTTTTGTCGCCATAAAGCCAAGGGCAGGGGCTCCATAGCTCATACTATTGCCCAGACTCATCAGCTCGCCAACGGCGATATCCGCATTATAGGCTCCGGGAGGAGTCAGGATACCCAGCGAAGCAGGCTCGGTGATGACGGTGACAAACAGGGATTTTCCTTGATGAGCCAGTGGCTCAATCGCCTGCACATCCTCAACACAACCAAAGAAGTTCGGCTGCTGAATCACGACTGCCGCCGTCTCCTTACTGACCGCCGTCTGAAGATCTTCCAAAGAGGTCACACCATCCTTGATCGCAACTTCTTTGATCGTAAAGCCACGAGCGAAGGCGTAGGTCTGCAAGACGCGTCGATACTGTGGATCAACCGCCGCTGAGATGACTATCTCGCTACGACCACCGGGACCAAGCGCCATCAAGGCCGCCTCAACCAGAGCGGTCGAGCCATCATAGAGGGAGGCATTAGCGATATCCATCCCCGTTACCTGACAGACCATCGTTTGGAATTCGTAGATCACTTGCAGCATGCCCTGACTTACTTCGGGCTGATAGGGGGTATAAGAGGTGACAAATTCAGAACGTTTCTGTAAATGAGGCACCACGCTTGGAATTGCGTGGTCATAGGTTCCCGCTCCCAGAAAAGAGATTGTCGTATCCAGATCTTTGTTTTTAGCGGCCATCCGGCTCATCAGACGCTTCAGATCTGGCTCAGCCAGAGCTGGAGGCAGATCTAGCGGCTCATTCAGGCGGACCTCAGCAGGAACCGGCGTCAGCAGATCTTCAAGCGTCGAGAGGCCCAGACGCTCTAACATCGCCTGCTGATCTTCTTGGGTATTTGGCACATAGCTCATGTAGCGAACACTCCCATAGGTATACTAACTCTCCCAATTGATTTACTTTTCGGCAACCACCCGGGTCATTTGAATGGGTATTGACACCTTTGTCAGTGGTTTCTATGCAGGGCAGCATGCTTTACCATAATAATGAATTTTGAATAGTTCTTGCGGTATACCTGTAGACCAAAATTGTGAGGAAGATAACACAAGTAATGACATAAGCGGCACTCAGGCGAGTGCTAGCTTCCACATAGTCAGGCATCGCGACACATCGACAGCGCAAAAGCACGCAGCCCACGAACACTTCATAGATGTTCTATAATGATGACACTTCATTATAGCGCATACACAAGTTACATATCAAAAACAGGCAGAGGTGCCATGTGGACAGCCATCTATCCAGACACGCACCTCCGAAAAAGCATGCTTAGCGACCTTGCAGATAATCCAGATACTGATCAACATCTAATAGAGCATCCAGCAGAGAGGGATCAGAAAGCTTAACGCGTAGCATCCAGCCCTGCTCGTAAGGATAGTCATTGATGTACTCGGGATGCTCTTTGAGCTCTGCATTGGCGCTGATAATCTCACCTGCAATCGGAGAGACCAGTTCAGATGTGGCTTTGACCGACTCGATATCTCCAAATTTTCCGTCGAAGGCGATCTCCTGACTGCCATCCCAGGGCAGCTCGACATAGACGATGTCTCCAAGTTGATCCTGAGCATAGTCGGTGATACCGATCACCGCCTCATCACCCTCCACGCGTACCCACTCGTCGGTTTTGCTGTATTTTAAGTTGCCCGGATGATTCAAGCTAGCCATAGTTTTATTTCTCCCTTCACCAGGAACGACGCTTCATACTAGTAGTGATCTGCCTGTGACTGACCCTATTTCCGCTTATAAAAAGGGAGGGCCACAATCTGAGCAGCCACGTGCTTTCCACGAATATCAACCAGAATCTGATTGCCAATCTGCGCTTGAGCGGTCTCGACGTATCCGATACCAATATTTTTTGGCACAGACAGGCCGGGTGCTCCGCTGGTCAAACTTCCAATCTGTCTATCACCGGAGTAAAGAGCGTAACCGCCACGTGGCACACCACGCTCCAACAATTCAACACCGACCAGCAGACGTTGAGGTCCCTGTGCTTTCACTTGCTTTAAGGCATCCTGCCCAATAAAGGCCTCTTTAGCCAGCTTGACCGTCCAGCCAAGACGGGCCTCCAGAGGATTCGTATGCTCATCCAACTCATGCCCATAGAGACAGAGACCTGCCTCCAGGCGTAGAGTATCGCGTGCCCCCAGGCCAGCGGGTAAGAGTCCAGCGGGCTTACCGGCAGCCAGCACATCATCCCAGAGAGCGGAGACATCAGCGGAGGAACAATAGAGCTCAAAGCCATCCTCGCCCGTATAGCCAGTCCGAGAAATAATACAATGCACGCCAGCGACCTCGCCGGGCGCAAAGTGATAAAAGCGTACCGCGGACAGATCAGTTTCGGTGAGAGGCTGCAAGATCTCTTGTGCCAACGGTCCCTGCAACGCAATCAAAGCAGTGGTAGCCGATTGATCGATAAGCGACACCTGCGGGAAGCGCCGAGACTGCTCCTGTACCCAGGCAAAATCCTTTGCAATATTGGCGGCATTGACGACCAACATGTATTCATGCTCTGCCAGATAATAAATCAGCAGATCATCAATCACATTGCCATCGGGCAAGCACAACTGCGTGTAGAGAGCCTGATGGATAGCCAGTCGAGAGACATCATTGGGGACCAAATATTGTAAAAAAGCCAGTGCATCCTCTCCCCCAACCTTAAACTCGCCCATATGAGAGACATCGAACAGGCCAGCCCTGTTGCGCACGGCCTGATGCTCGGCCGAAATGCCACTATATTGTACCGGCATCTCCCAACCACCGAACTCAACCAGGCGAGCGCCCAATGCACGATGCTGCTCATAAAGAGGGGTTCGTTTTAATTGCGAGATGGCACCGTCATTTGTCGTCATGCCAAATACTCCAGTATAATTCAACAGACAGCATCTACTCTTCGTTCACGACTCAAGCAGTCCATCAAGGAAAAGTAGGAACTAAAATTGTACACAATTACTATATCAGATTTTACAGATGACCACAATCAATGATGAGTGTCATACAATGTCACGCAGCAGACACACGACTTGCTTACTAACTCTGCTTGTCGCCCCACAAGGCTTTGCCTGTAGGAATGGTCAGGACTGATAGCAACGGGACCAGTTTAGAGACGATCGGTGAGCCCAGACCTGTTACAGGATCCCAATTTGTCTGCGCGCTGTAGCCGCGATAGAGATTTGAAACATCTCGCACGGTGGACAATGTAATCGTATTTGCCCCTGAGACAATATCATGAAAAGAAGAATGATAGAGCAAGGGAGTTTTCCCAATCTGATACAGCGCAGGATTGATAAATCCCACACGCCGCTGGCTGCATTGATCCACAAGAGCAATAATCCCGGCCCACTGGGGAGTACTGGCACTTGTTCCGCCGACACTGTACACGCCATTCAATCCTTTGGGGCCATCGGACCAGATAGAGATCACTCCATGAATCACAGAAGCATTGTATGCGACATCAGGGACGCCACGCTTAAAAATACCCATGGAAGCTCTGGCCTGATAGTAAGGACGCGGGAGAAGATTGCTAAACCCACCCCCTGTAGCTCCCTTCTTGGCCGGTTCTTCCCAGCCAACCTCGCCCGCATAGCGACCGGTTTGAGCATCTGCATCCAGGATAGTGCCGCCAACGCCAGTCACCAGAGGATCTGAGGCTGGAGCAGAAACAACCTTATCCCATGAATCGCCATCACAGCTTTGCTGCGCCACACCACTATCACCAGAAGAGGCCAGCAAGGTAATATTTTTTTGAAAAGCCGCCACAAAAGCATCATGCCATGGTGCTATCAACGTAGATTTCACACAATTTTCGCCTTCGCCAAAGCTCATTGAGATAATATCGCCCAGATTTTTATCGATGGCGTAATTTAGCGCACTGATCAAAGCGCTATCATCTTCAGAGCGCGCTTCTACCAGCACAATACTGGCCTCAGGAGCAATCGCATGAGCCCACTCAACATCCAGCGAAATCTCACCAGACCAGGAAGCCTGAAGCGCACTCGATGGCTTCCACGCCACCACACCATCAGGAGCTACAATACTCAGGGGAAAAGCAGGGAGATGAAAATACTCATTAAAGAGGGCCAGATCGTAACGCAGATGCGGAGCTTGATAGGCATCGATAATCACAATCGACCGCCCCTTACCAGTAATCCCTTTTTTCAGTAGCGGCGTCACACTATAGGCATTCTGTATCTGCTGGACACCATAGCACTTCCTGGGAGAAGCGTTTGACTGGCAGGAAAAGGACTTCTGCTGCATATTGCCAATAGCGCGATAATGCATGGCAGGCTTCATCGTTGCCGACCCACTACGCGCATCTTGACCAATACTGTTCAAAGGCTGCTCCGCTACTGCTCTGTCAATGGTCATCGCGACGTCGCCCAGACCAGAAGGATGACCCCTTGCACCAGGCATACACGTCAGCCAACGTAGCGCCGTGGTCTTGTGCCCGGCGGCCTCGTGACGTATGATCCGTTCGTTTTTGCCACGCAATGCGGCAAGATGAGACGAAAGATCGGCGATAGGGGACGTTTCCGTACGTGAACTGGCCGCCGGGCACAAGACCACGGCGCTACGTTGGCGAGCGGGGATAGCGGGAACGAGCGAGTCATCATATCGAGGGTTAAAAAATTGGAAGGAGCAGAAAACAATCAAGGAACTCAACAAAAACAAACCAACTACAACACATTTGATCCAGTACAGAAGAAAAACACGTACTTGCATCAAGCCTCCCTTTCCTATCACCACACATCCACTCACAAGTATTATGCAATAGTATACCTAAAAAGAAAAGATACCATACCCAATCTAGCGCCGCCGCATCACGCGAGACGTGCCTCAACCTGAGCCAGCGTCGGAATCCCCTGGATGCCCACTTGCTCGATAGAGAAGGCTGCCACGCAGTTAGCGAAATCGACCGCGGCGGCCGGATCATTGTGACGATACAATGAGGTGAGGAAAGCGGCGGCAAAGACATCGCCCGCTCCCGTAGGATCGATCTCATTGGCGGCGTAGGCTGGAAAATGGGTCATCTTTCCATGCTGAAAGAGGGTTGCCCCATGACGTCCGTCGGTGGCAATCAGAAGAGGGACCAGCATACTCCACTCGGTCAACAACGCATCAGCATCCACACGCCTCCCATTGGCGAATGGAAGGAGATCATCATGGCTGAGAATTAGCGCATCGAGAGCCGGCAAGACGCGCTCAGCATCTTTCCAGGGAGTAGGCCAGACTCGTCCATCGGCATCCCAACGTCGCAGCCAGCCCTGGGGAGTTGCCGCCAGCAGTCTGCCGGCACGACGTGGGAAATGACTGAGGATATCGGGATTCATCTCCTGCACCAGAGGGCCAAATAAAATAATCCCTGCTTGATCGCGCCAGGTGGGAGGGATATCCTGCTCGGAGAGATCAGTTCCCCGCGCATAAAGATATTGAGTCCGAAATCCCTCATGATAGCGATTGGCAAAGGTGGTGCTTTCAGACGATGGACTGACATGCAAAGCAATTGTGGGCAAAGCTGCCGCCAGCCCGGCAGCTAATTCAGCATCCGCGCTGGTGACAATCCCGGCCGTTAATCCCAGGTGATAGGCCGTCAGGGCAGCAAATGTCACCGTTCCGCCAAGAGCGAACGAGCCATCAGCCAGGATATCACGGGTGATATGTCCAAGGGCGACAAATTCGGGACACTGCTCTGGTATAGACATTAGCGCACTGAGCGCTTTAACGAGATAACTACACGGCGCTCTTCCCCTTCGCCGATACTCTCAGTGCTGATGTCTTTGCTCTCGGCGAGCGCGATATGGACGATACGCCGTTCATGAGGAGGCATCGCTTCTAAAGCAATAGAGCGACGATAATTTCGTACTTGCTGGGCGACGCGCAAGGCCAGGGAACGCAGGTTCTCCTCACGACGCTCGCGATAGTTTTCAGCATCCACGATGATACGCATGCGATGCTTGGTCCGATGACTGACGATCAGATTGACAAGCAACTGTAAAGCTGCCAGCGTCTCTCCGCGACGACCAATCAGCAGGCCGAGGTTCTCATTAATGCCTCGAATATTGAGCGTGAGAGGATTGGTTGAACGTACTTGGACGGTGGCATGAATACTCATGAAGCGTAAAATATTTTGTAACACATCAACCGTAATCTCGACATCCTCACGCGAAGGATGTTCGACGTTCTGAATCTCACCGCTGGCGCTGGTAACCGTAGCCTCAGCAGCCTCGATCAGAGGCTGTAACTCAGACTCCGAGGAGGCAGCGAAAGGAGACGTTATATCACCTTCATCTAGCTCTTCGTATACCTCTTCCTCATCCTCTTCATCTTCGTAGAGGTCCTCTTCATCTTCGGGGAGAGGAATTTCAATCTCGACTGAGCCCAGGATAGCATCAGCCAGTTCGGGAGTAATCACGGCACTCGCCACACCAGAATTAGCCACATTGGCACGAACAGTCACCAGCACACGAGCATCGCGACTGCCCAGACCGAATGTTCCTCGACTAGGTTCTTGTAGAATGGCGATCTCCACCTCATCACGGCGTTTTCCCAGGCGGACAAGCGCTTGAGCAATCGCCTCATCAACACTTTTGCCACTAGCCTCTATGCTTTCCACTTTTTGTGTGCCTCCCTGTAAAATTTATCTATGTCAACGATCATCCTCGTACTTCACAGATGATCGAAATTCATATCAGGCAGCGCTCGTCAACGGGCGCGTTGTGCTCCACTACGCCTACGGGCCGATGCGCTTCCACCACGCTGCCGACGCGTATATTGTGAACCACTGGAAGATGAACCATTCCCATTTACCTTAGGAGTTGTCGCTGTACTCCCAGTGCTACCCGTACCAGCACTGGCGCTGGCAATACGAGGCTCACCGCTATCTGCCAATGAACTTTCAACCACGTTTGTCTTACGTGATGTGGTGGTTGTAGATCGCTGCGAGAGACGCGTCGTAGTTGTTGGGCTGCTCGTACCGCTGCTCATCTCTTTTCTTGAAATTGACAACGTGCTCAATCCGCCCCAACCAGTGACAAAGTACTGCTGCACGGCCTGGAAGATCGAGGAGATTGTCCAATACAAAGCCAGACCAGAAGGGACATTCCAGGCAATAAAGATGGTGAAGATAGGCATAATGTACTGCATCATCTTCATCGATTGCTGCGTGGGATCGACAGCCGCAGGCTTGTTATTCGTAGTGGGGTTACTCTTGGCCAGCGACATACGCAATTGAACGAAGGTCGCCAGACCAGCGATAATTGGCAGAGCATGCGAAGGATCGGGATTGTTCAAAGAGAAAGCCCAGGTCCAATCCAGATGCAAAATCGGATTCAAGAATGACAGCCAGGTGAACCAATCGAAGGACACGTTCGGGTAAGAAGTGAAATGAGGTACAAAAGGATAAAGGAGTGCGTTCAAATCACTCAATTTACTTGTCGAGTTAAGACCAGTTCTAAGCGCAAAGTAGAGACCATACAGGACCGGCAGCTGAATAAACAAGGGAAGACAACCGGCGAGTGGATTGACACCATACTCTTTGTAAAGCGTCTGGAGTGCGGCCGCCTGAGCTTGCTGGTCGTTGGCATATTTCTTACGAATCTCCGCCATCTGCGGTTGGAGTGCCTGCGTCGCCTTGGTGGATTTAAGCTGCTGTAACGTTAGAGGGAATAAGATCAGTTTAATAATCAGTGTCAGAACTAAAATTGCGAGACCGAAATCGCCAAAAAGGCGATCAAGGACGACAAGTCCATTAAAAATGGGAAATGTTAAAATTGTATTGAAGAAATAGCCTATTTGACCCACAAGAACTCTCCTGCCTTCCTCGATCTAGTGACCCAGATGCTCTGGAACCGGATCATAGAGGTCACCGTGATAAAAGGGATGGCAACGGCCGATACGCTTCGCTGTCATCCAACCGCCACGGAAAAATCCAAAACGTTGAATGGCCTCATATCCATATTGAGAACATGAGGGAGTAAATCGACACGATGAGGGCATTACCACCGACAACGTGCGTTGATAGATACGAATTAATACGAGTGCGATATATTTCACGTTAAAAACCCTCGCGTGTCTTCAACTCTTGGTCCCCAATTTTAGAGAGTTCTCAAGGAGCTGCGCTCGACGTAACAACGTAGATATATCCCGGATCAGTGCCGACAGATGTACTCCGACGATCTGTGTACGAGCACTAAACACTAAGTCCCATCCTGGAGGAATATCCGCAACAAACAGTCGAACCGCCTCCGAGAGTAATCGCTTTACATAGTTGCGTTGGACAGCGCGTTTCGAGATGCGCTTACTAACGACAAATCCAACACGCAATGTGCCGTGATCATTTGGTGTCCAAGCGAGGATAAGCAGCCGGGATGATATACTACCTCCCTGCTGCCTTACTCGTTGGAAATCGCTATTTTTACATAAGCGTAACGTACGGTTGAGTGCCACAATGTTGTCCAGTACTGCTAGACAGTCAAGCTCCAGCGGCCTTTAGCACGACGCGCTTTGAGCACGCGACGTCCATTGCGGGTAGACATCCGTTTCATAAAACCATGTTCGCGTAAGCGTGGAATACGCTTTGGTTGCCAGGTACGTTTCATAAGGAACCTTTCTTAGCCTCCACATCAAGATATCCCGTAGATTATAGCGAGTATCATACCTACTGTCAATTCTACGGTAGATGTACCAGAGCATTTCCGGTTTACTACAGTCGGCTGTCGGCGACATATGTTGTGAGTGTATTGGTGTATGAGCTCCCGCCTATGAGGGGCTCTCATACACCAATACACTCAGTGTTAAGTGCTGTTCACGACCGCCTAATCAGGACCAAACCGCACCGGAAACTCGTACACATATATGCAGAGTGCAATGCCTATCCACCTCACGTTACTTCAGGTGCGAGATGGATTTCAGACATAGCTAGTTAAACAATGACTACGGGGTTTTAAAGCGCAAGAGGACACGGCCAAAACGAACTTCGTCATTATCGTGTAAGGGAGTAGGCGTTTTGCCAGCCAATCTTTGACGATTCAGAAATGTGAAGTTCGTGCTGTTCTCATCCTCTAACAGGTACTGACCATTTTCAACAAAGATGCGTGCATGCAGGCGCGAGACACCACCCTCTTCACCACCATGAGGAGTCATGTCAACATCAGGATAGATGTTGCTCACAGCATCTTCACGACCGATAGTGATTACATCTTTTCCGCTCAGGTCAAACTCCTGATTGTCCGCCTCAACGATCAGGCGAGCCTGCAAGGCTGCCGGGGCAGCCGCTGGTGCAGAGGCCACTTGAGGCGTATCATCGATCGGCGCAGGAGAGGCTTGAGCCACAGGCGCTGCGGTGGGAGCAGGAGCTCCTAACAGGCTCACGCCACAATTGGAGCAGAAAGCTTCGCCAGCAGGATTTTCAGCGCCGCACGATGGGCACGTCTGTTCTCCTGTGGATGTCTGCGCGGGTGCTGCCTGCGCTACCGGAGCCTGAGCCCCCGCGTCAGGAGCAGGAGCAGCACTATTCAATGGTTCGCCACATTCATCACAGAATGCCGATCCATCGGGATTATCATGACCTAATGAACACTTTACTGACATAAGAATATATCCTTCCTCTGCCTTATTTTTTATCTACGTATGCTGAATAGGGAATCACATGGAAACATCTATGTATAGTTTACAGCTTCCAATGAATATCAACATAATGTATCTTTACGGAAGCAGATCGTCTAAACGCTGCGTTAATTTACGAGTCTTATTACCGATAGATTTTACCTGCTCTTGAGAAATTTGTTGACCTTGATTAATTTGTTCAATGGCAGAAAGCGTCTCGGCATCAAGCACGCGTGTCACATTGGGAGCGATCTTCGTCGTCGCCTTACCGGTACGCTTATACTCATCCAGAATACGCGTCACCAAACGCTGTGCATTCGATTTTTCGGCGAAGTTCATAACCAGAGCATTGACCTGAGATGTAAGATTCGTATCATCGCTAAAGGTCACTTTAATATCTTCGCGCAACTTCTCGCTCGTCAGACCAACCACCGGAACGTCATACGTCAACTCGGCCTGAGCGATGCGGAAGAGTCCCGCAGGACGAGGATCAATCATCAGCTCGACCAGAATCGACTGTGCAGTATCCTTTTCGAGATCACCCAGACTAATGACTACCTGACGATCCGATAAAGAAGAGGCATCAACATCCCGAATCAACGGGAGAACCTTCACTGCCTTACGTGGGCTCACGCCTGCTGGCAAGCGCAGAGTCACCGTGGCATTACGTACAGCAACCGCGACCGCGCTCTGAACCTGTTGCTCGAACAGAGACATCGCGTCTTCAGGTGATTTGATAAACTCGGCCGGCATACCGCCGCTCAGCTGACCAATATCATCTAGCAAACCCTCGTCCCAGTCGGAGCCAATACCCAGGGGATAGATCGAAATGCCACTGGCGGCCGCATCGCGAGCCAATTGGCGGCAGCGATCGGTATCACCATAGGTGACGCCATCCGTCAGGAGAATCATCCGATTGATAGCATTGGGGATATTCCAACGCCGTAACTCACCCAGACCTTGAATCATGCCCAGGGACATAGTTGTCCCCCCGGCATCCTGGATGCGATCGATGGCGGCCTTCATGCCAGGCTTATCATTGGCAGGCATAGATGGGATAATCACTTGCGCGCTATCATCAAAGATGATCACGGAAATGTAATCCTTCGGCTCCAGACGATCAATCACCAGTTTCACCGCTTCGCGGACATTACGCAACTTCGCACCCTTCATCGAGCCGGAATGATCGATTACCAGGGCAAAATTCAATGGCAGGCGCACCTGCGCCATTAAAGCCGTCGGTTTTGCTTCTAATAGCAGATATGCAAGCTGGCTACCACCAGTAACGGGCATATAATCCTTACCCAATTGGTGTACCAGAGTTACCTCTCCAGGCATAATACTTTTGCTCCTTTCGCACTCGGCTGGCCCCTCAGTATATCATAATCCACGATTAACCACGGCAGGCTCGTGCGTGAATGGCCTCTCTCGACCTGCATAGGATGGTTAGCGGACATAAACAACGACGGCACTAACATTATCTTCTCCACCATTGGCATTCGCGGCATCGATTAAACGGGTACAGGCAGTCTGTGGGTCGGGGGCCTGGTTAAGAATCTCAGTGATTTGTGGATTGCGCACCATCTCCCACAGCCCATCAGAACAACTTAAGAGCACATCACCTGGATGGACCTGTTGCGTAAAAAGATCAACCTGTACATTCTGTTTATCGCCAATACTGCGGAAAATCTGATTGCGCTGTGGATGTGTATAGACATCGTCCGGCTCGATCAGACCGCCAGCTACCAGCTGTCCCACCAGCGAATGGTCGTTGGTCAATTGATAAAGTTTTTCATCACGTAACATATACGTACGACTATCGCCCACGTTGAATATATACGCATAGTCGCCAACAACCATAAAGCCAGTCAGGGTCGAGCCCATATCTGACTTCTCTTTCTGGTTGACCTGACAGAGTGCAGT
Source organism: Dictyobacter sp. Z7_2 (assembly GCF_057551105.1). Taxonomy (NCBI): domain Bacteria; kingdom Bacillati; phylum Chloroflexota; class Ktedonobacteria; order Ktedonobacterales; family Dictyobacteraceae; genus Dictyobacter; species Dictyobacter sp. Z7_2. The sequence continues at coordinate 2,518,352 of NZ_BAAJPE010000002.1, read as the reverse complement.
GTTGGCTTCTTCGATAGCTCCACGTAACAGTTCTTTGAAGCTCTCATCGTCGAAGGCAGGAGACGACTCGCCAGCTTTTTCGGCCTGCAAGGGAGCCAGTAACAGTTCGCGGGTCACACGCTCGGCCAGCAGAGCAATCGTCAAACGACTTGCTCCCTGTCCATTCGCATGTCCTCCCATGCCATCAGCAACGACGAACAGTCCTCCAGGAGACGAGATCGATTCATGGACCCTTTGCATAGAGAGCACCAGTGTACTATCCTCATTTGGTTCGGTACGCCTGACAGTGCCCGCGTCAGAGTCGCAAGCGGCAATCAAGTGTGCCCCATTCGGAAAGGCGGTCTGGGTCGCCTGTGGTTGCTCTACGACATACGTCGTGCCTTGATCAACGAAGGTATTGATAATCGTTCCTTGCAAGACCTGAGCATCGTCCGACTTCTGAGCGGTGGCGGGATAGGCGTGAAGAATGTAGGCTGCATTCAAAAGTTCTGCGCCGCAATCGATACAGAACTCATCGCCTTCCGCATTCTGTTCGGAGGCGCAGTTCCAGCAATGCTGATATCCCTGGTGATCCGTGACGATATAGACATGCTCGCTCTCACCCTCAGAAGCAACTTGCGTTACCTCGTAGCGCCCACCAACCACAGTGCCCACCTCTAACGTAGGAAAGGACTGCTCTGAGTTGCTCTCGGGAGCCGCTTGCTCATCGGTCTGCTTCTCAGTAGCCTCAGTTGTCTCCGCGCTCTCACTGGTATTTGTCGACTGCTCCAAATTATTCTCCTTTAAGGGGACAGCAGTAGCATCATCCGCCTGGGAAGAAGCACCTGCGTCATCTACACTTGCTTGCGTTTCAGTACTCTTTGGGGTCGCCGCTGTCTCTGTTGATGGGACAGCCTGAGAGGTGCCAGCAGCATCCCGAGCCGTCTGTTGCTCATCGGCTGGTGCGGAAGCACTCTCCTCGTACGCAGATGAGTTATAGATGGTCGGAGCATCATCAATAGTATAACCAGATGCCTCATGTGGAGCATAGACCGTTGGCTCTGAGCCCAAAGACTCAGGTGTCGTCAGGATGGTTGGAGCATCAGAGATATTATCATACTGCGTCTGCTCCTCCGACTCATGAGTACTCTCTTGCTGCCAGCGGCGTGCATGAAAAGCCAGCATCTGTTCTTGCGTCAAGATCTGCGTCGGCATCTGGCTGACATCCAGCCCCCCATATGCATCTGAAGCAGTATCTACCTGAGCTGGTTGGGTGGCATCAATCTGCTCATGATGCAACGAATACACCTGCGCCGCATCCTCGGATGGAAATGTACTTTGTCCATTGGCGGATACACTTCCCTGAGTCACTTCAGACGACGATGCCCCCTCAGATGGCGCATGCGCTGTGCTGGTCTCCTCAGGCACTGCGGCAGATGCAGCATCTTCAGGTAATGGCGAGGATGGCTGCTTTCCCTGTGTCTGATTCTGTGCAGCTGATCCATACTGCTCCGCTGATTCTGGTTGTCCAGCAGCCACCACTTCGACAGCTAAAAGCTGCCCACAACCCTTACAGAATTTAGCATTATCACGATTTTGTGTATGACACAACGGACAGAGCATTCCTGCCCTCCTTATTATAAATTCCTTGCACTTAGAGAAGAAAGACGCGCGAGCATCTTTCAGGCAACGCAGGTTGCAGTTCTAAATGTTCATGAGTATTACAGTTGTTTTTGTAAGCGAATCGCCTCAGCATTCTTTGGATCACGCTGTAAAGCCTCATTTACCATCTGCCGAGCATCCGACTTCTTTTTTAAATTGAAAAAACAGGTCGCCATCGCGCTATAAACGGCTGCGGAACTGGAATGAACCTGTTGTGCGCGTCTCAGCGCACTTAGAGCATAATTCCACTCTTTTTCCTTGATATGGGCACGTCCCAGCTCATACCAGGCCTCCCATAAATCTGGATCAATACGAGTCGCATGTTGGAAAGATGCAATCGCAGCCGCCAGTTGGTTCTTCGTCTCAAGCAAGACACGTCCCAGTGCCACTAAGATCAACGCATGATCAGGATTAATATCCAGTCCACGCGTAAAGTACGTGACCGCTTCGCTTTTTTGTCCCTGCTCGATCGCCACCAATCCCAGTTGATAGTAGACGGCCGAGTCGTCAGGAGCCAGCGCCAGCGCTTGCTTGAACGCCCCCTGCGCAAGAGGATACAGTGCCAGATCTCGATAGCACATCCCCAATTGGAATTGTGCATCCAGCGCATCTGACTTCAGAGCGAGTGCCTCTTTAAAATACTCAGCAGCCTGCTTCATATTCTCAGTAAAGAGATGCTGGTCCGTACCACGAACCGACTGTCCATACTGACGATACACACGCCCAAGGTTGTACAACGCATCGTACGCGGCAACCCCCTGCTTCTGCGCATTCTTGAATTGGTTAATCGCCTCGACAAAGCGTTTGCCTGCCAGGGCCTGTAAGCCAGCACGATAAGCCACCATAGGGTCGTTCGATGTCGTTACCGGACGTGCAAGGATGGGTTGAGCTACCCGCGCAGATGCAGATGTCATACTATTGTTACGCCCGGGAGTTGATGCTGGTTGCGCCTTGATCGATTGAGATTGCGACGGACGAGCTTGAATAGGCTGTTGCACTGGTCTGGCACGAATGGGTACACGCGCCGCCTGAGCGCGGATCTGGGGCGGCGCGATCGACACTCCTTGCACTAGCGGTTGACCATCACGTTTGCAAAACTTGGCACCTGCTCGATTGTGAAAACCGCACTTCGGGCAAATCACTCCACCACCATTAGGCGCAGGAGAGGTATTACTCGCCGTCGACACGATAATCGTCGAATTGGCGCTCATCGCCGGAATTTGAATCGTCGTAGGAGCGGCTCCATTTGGCAAGCATTGAGACAGGGCCACACGCATCGCTTCAGCACTCTGAAAGCGCTGGGCGGGATCTTGCTGCATGGCCTTGATAATTACCTGTTCGACCGGACAGACCCGTTTATTTCCCAACTGTACTGTCCGCAGACGAGGATTTTTCGCGACAATACTTCCTTGCGCCGGCGTCTGAATTGGATCAGGCTCGTAATTTGTCAGCAAATGATACATGGTGGCACCCAGAGAATAGATATCGGAGCGTGCATCTGTCTGCACCAGTTTGCCTGGATTTTGTGCGGTGCGGCGCTGACCCGGCATAGTGACCGAGCCCAGATGCTCAGGTGAGGCGTAGGAGATGGTTCCGAGATTCTCTGTATTGGTGCGTTTATTGGGGTCGAAGCGACGAGCAATACCAAAATCGATCAGTTGCACTTCATCATCGACCGACACCATGATGTTGCCAGGCTTTAAATCGCGCAGGATGATCGGTGGATTCCTCGTATGAATATAAGCCAACGCTTCACAGACTTGAATCATCCACTTAAGCACCTGATCTTCTGGCAACGGTCCTTTCGTGGTTTCAAGAATCTTCTCCAGACTGCGTCCGGGAACAAATTCCATCACAAAGTAATAGTTACCTCGCTCCTGGAAAGGAAGCATCAGGGCAGCAATACGCGGATGTTTTAGACCCCGCAGCAAAGCAATTTCTTTATTGAAGCGATCAATAGCCGATCTGCGGTCTTCTTCACTGGTATTAGGACTTATCAGCAGTTCTTTGACGGCGTAGTAGTAAGGAGGAGTACCCGGTGGGGTTCCGATCTGTTCAACTTTATAAACGGTGCCCATACCGCCTTCGCCAAGAATCTGCACAATCTTAAATTTTCCGTCAAGGATAGTACCTATTGGGAGAGCCATACAACGTTTCTCCAAATGCGCTCAGGATGCTTATTGAGGGCTCACATGCACAACAATCGCTGATATGTTGTCTTCTCCGCCATTAGCATTTGCCAGGTCAATGAGCTTGTTGCAAATCGCTTGCGGACTATCTTGCTCAGTGAGCGCACTGAGTAGATCCTGATAACGTATCATTTCCCACAATCCATCTGAGCACAATAACAACTTATCCCCTGGTTGAAGGACCTCGTGGAAGATATCAACCTCAACTTGTCGATGACCCGCTCCCAGCGAACGATAGATTAAGTTGCGCTGCGGATGCGTATAGACGTCTTCCGGCTCAATCTGCTTCGACTCTACCAGTCGAGCAACAAGAGAATGGTCCCGCGTGACAGGAGCAAATGTGCTTCCACGTAATAGATACGTACGACTGTCGCCAACGTTGGCAATATAGGCTTGATCATTCTGAATCAGCATTGCGGTGACCGTGCTGCCAAGGCCTCGCGCCGATGATTTCTTCTCTCCATACGCCACGATTGCTTTGTTGGCCTGCTGTATGGCTAACTCAAGCTGATCTCCGATGAAAGAGACCGCTTGTGTTTCGGGCAACTTCTGGGTCTTTTGTTGCGCGGGTGCATTTGCAGGGGTAGATTTCAATTTGATGGTTTTTTCCGGGTCCAGGTCTGCTTTATCCAATTGAATGGTGGGCTGATCATGTACAGGTTTAAAGAAAAAATCCAAAGCCTTACTCATCGTCTCGACAGCCAGCTTGCTCGCCACCTCTCCTGCCTTATATCCCCCCATGCCGTCAGCCACAATAAAAAGGCCGCGATCTCCATCATCCGACGATTCTACGCGTTTATAAGCAGAATCCTCATTTTGATCACGTTGCTTCCCAACATCAGTTTTATCAGCAGCAGTCAGTTTTAAATGCATAGTAAATTACCTCACCCAAGCAGGAGACTCCTCAGTCCGTTACATGTCCACTATAGCATATAGTAGTAATCGTGACAATTGCAGCATACCAAATCACATAATTCTATAAGTATTGCAAAGTATCGAATGTATATGGAATATATTTCGATGGTACACATCAATTATACGCAGCGAAAAGCCTGGTAGTTGTAGCATCCTTGTCGCTCAAACATCCCTTTGACCTTCCGCATCGATGTAGCTACCTGATAACGCTATTCTGGCAGCCTTGAACCTTGTCAAAAGAGCCACGCACGCGCAGGCTCTATTTATCGTTATCTCTCGTCGAACGTGCCCTGAACTGGATACGAATGGCAGTACCTTTGAAACCAAAAGCCTCGCGCAGACGATTCTCCAGATAACGCTCATACGAAAAATGGACGCCTTCAGTATCGTTGACAAAAAAGATAAACGTTGGTGGATTGACACGCGCCTGAGTCGCATAAAAGATTTTCAAGGGCTTCTGCTTGATCACGGTCGGACTATGACGGCGGATAGCTTCCTGGACCACCTCGTTTAACTTCGATGTCGAGACACGCAGGAAACGCATTTCGGCGATCTTTACGGCGGTTTCCAGAATCGATTGCACATGATAGCCGGTCTTGGCTGAGGCAAACAGAATTGGCGCGTATGGAATGAACTTTAAGCCTTCGGCTAAGATCTCACGATACTCTTCAGCACTCTGAATCTCATCATCAGGATGGGCAAAGACACCTTCGCGCTCGTCCTTACGCTGCTGTTGAGCGAGGTCCCACTTATTCACAACGACGATGACGCCCTTGGCTTTATCATGGATTTCCCCCGCGATATGTGTATCCTGGGCCGCCAGACCCTCAGTCGCATCGACCAGGATAATAGAGACATCACTACGCTCAAGCGCACGCTCGGAGCGCAGGACGCTATACTTTTCAACGCCTGGACCGACCCGACCACGACGACGAATACCAGCGGTATCCACCAGACGCATTTTATGTCCCTGAAACTCGAAGGCGATATCGATCGCGTCACGCGTCGTCCCTGGTACAGCGCTAACGATGGAGCGATCTGATCCGATGATAGCGTTCAGGAGCGAGGATTTTCCCACATTTGGACGCCCTACGATCGCGATACGGATGACATCTTCCTCATCATCATCGTCCGTCTCGCTCAGCGGAGGCAGTTCTTCGACAATGCGGTCCAGGAGATCGCCAGTGCCGACACCCTGGATCGATGAAATCACAATCGGCTCGCCTAATCCCAGGCTGTAGAACTCGACAGCATCCATGCGACGATCTTTGTTATCGGCCTTATTCGCGGCCACAATCACCGGCTTTTTGGTAAAGCGGAGTTTCTGAGCAACATCTTCGTCGGCTGTCGTGATGCCCGAACGAGCATCGACCATAAAAACGATCACATCAGCTTCATCGATAGCAAGCTGAGCTTGAGACATCACATGGTTCATCAGATCGCCGGGTTGACCATGCAAGCCCACCTGTCCCACAGGAATACCAGAACCTAATTCGAGGCCGCCAGTATCAATCAGCGTGAACACACGCCCATTCCAATCAGTATCGCCATACAGGCGATCGCGGGTCGTACCCGGCATATCTTCAACAATGGCGATCCGTTCGCCGATCATACGATTAAAGAACGTGGATTTACCGACATTCGGTCTTCCCACAACGGCAACTAGCGGCTTCATAAAATGCGCCCCTCCACCTTTTCCTGGTGCTGAAAAATCCTCAGTTGTACATACAATTGGTGGGTATTATAGCATATATTCCGCCAATAATGAGATTTTCGCCAGAGCTTTCCTCATTCCAAATAATGTCCGATCTACCGCCTTAAGGGGACGTCATACGACGTTACCAGAATAATTCGGAGACGGAACGGCCGTCATGGATACGACTAATGGTTCCAGCAAACAGTTCCGCGACAGAGAGGACTGTCAGGTTGGATAGTTGTTCAATCGCAGGGGGTGGGATAGAATCGGTGATAATAATCTCTTTGAGAGGAGCCTTTTGAAGCCGTTCAAGCGCTGAACCAGAGAAAATACCATGGGTTGCACAGCAATAAACATCGAGAGCACCATGCTCGCGCACCACCTGTACCGCTTGAGTCAGAGAGCCAGCCGTATCGATTTCATCATCAACGATCAGCACATTGCGCTGATCCACATTTCCGATAATCCCCATGGCCTCGGTGATACCGTTATTACCCAGGCGTCTCTTTTCAACAATGGCAAGAGGGGCATCCAGACGATCGGCAAGCGTACGAGCCTTTTTGGCGAAACCTTCATCCGTCGAAACAACCGTAAAATTTTGGATATTCTTATTGGCAAAATACTGCGCCTGCGTCAGTTGGGCGGTCAACTCATCTACGGGGATATTAAAAAAGCCCTGAATCTGGCCCGCATGCATATCCATTGTCAGGACCCGATCGGCACCCGCCACCGTAATGCAATCGGCAATCAGGCGGGCCGTGATCGGCACGCGAGGCTGATCCTTCTTGTCTGTGCGCCCATAGGCATAATAAGGGATCACGGCCGTGATGCGTGCCGCAGATGCCCTTTTCAAAGCGTCGAGCATGATCAACAACTCCATGATCGAGCGATTGACGGGCGTACTAAATGGCTGGATGACAAAGACATCCCGGCCTCGTACGTTTTCGTTGATTTTGACGAAAATGTTCTCATTGCTAAATTGAAAGACATCTGCATCTCCAAGTGGAATGCGCAGATGGCGGCAGATAGCAGCTGCCAGCGAACGGTTTGCGTTCCCGCTGAAGACACTCAAATCGTCCAATATGCACCTCCTGGTAGCAAAAAGTATATCACATTGCTTGCAAGTTATGGTGAAGTGCACGTTCTCACGGTAGAGCTTTTCTGCTAAAAAATAGTAGAGCTCGCCAGAAGCCAGGCCTGCCGATGATTGAAGTTGATCGCGTACCAGATGCCAGCTTTATCATCCTGGACAATCCCAATCGCAGCAAAGACGGCACCAGCAGGCGCTTCTCCGATCTGAGCGCTATTATCCAGGATAGGCTTGGCATATATTTTCGTGCGCGCTCTTAGTGTGATACCCATGCCGACTCCATGCGTCACATACCCACGCGGGACGGCCAGCCACACCAGACGAGCCACCGCGAAATGATTACGATTTTTCTGATGTGTCTCTACGCCATACCAGATTTGATACATCATAGCGCCACTGCCTGCGGGATCAAGCACCTGATTAATAGCAACATAGCTACTACCAGGCTCAACATTGCCAGTTTCATCTGTCCTGGCATCGCCGCCAGCCCGAGGAATCTGTCCGGAGGTCGTGCTAGGACCGCTGTAAAGAGGAAAAAAATTATAGTTTTGCGGCAATTCTTGTCCGCCAGTACCCAATGGCAGCAGATCGGTCGCAGGATGGACAGCAATCACGTTGGCATTCCATGATCCAGGCGTATAGGGAATCCCGTAGCGATTGACGAGGGATAAATAATAATCCCACAACCAGTATGGTCCCGGATCAACATGGTTCGGCATCAAAGCCAGCGACGGCGACGGAATATTACCATGTCCAATCACATGACCACGATCCAGCGGGATATGATATTTACTCAATAGATAGGCAGTTAAGCGCGCCTCGGCCTGATATTGTGTCGCATTATACCAACGATAGCCAGTAGCCGCGTAGCCAACATTCTCAATACCCAGAGCTCGCTGGTTATACCAGTAGTTGCCAGCGTGATAGGCAATGTCCGTATCATGGAGTAATTGGTATACCGTGCCATCACTATCCACGATATAGTGGATGCTCACCAGACTACGGACATTGTGAAAGGTACTGATAGCTCTGCTGGCTGTGCCTTCAATATCATGGATAACCACATAATCAAGCGGATAATCGCCCGGTCGATGAGCATCCTCATAAGTACAGGGTGCCTTATCAGGAACAAGATTACAATCATATTTCTTAGGACTCACGATACAATCTATCGCACCAGGATAATCGGTATTTCCGTCATCGACACAGCCTGCTGGCAGGTCATTAGAGCTCACAGATATATTTCGTGCCGCATACGCAAGCGAAATATGGATCTGAAAAAATACTTCACCGCCAGCGAAAAACAGCAGCACGAAGAACAAGCGAACGCCAACAGAGAATAATCTGTGTCGGCACAATTTCATATAACACATTGAATAGCATCTTTCTGCATCATAATACACATCAAATCACAAAAAATAGAGCATAACACTACCAGTATGAGATAACGCAAAAACGATGAAGATAACAGAGCTATTCTCTCCGCTATAGCAAAAATATCTCACCATATCTGGTAGCCAGATCCATTAAAGCAAAATTTCAGTCGCCACAGCCCTTGACGCAAAGTGTTAGTACATGCTAATATCCTAGTAAGTTACTAAGGTATTAGTACATGCTAATATTCACAAGAAACCAAATTTTGGGGAGAGGTGATCACCTGGTAACGCTAATCTCTCTTACTGAGAGGATATAACTGTAGTCGCATGGAGGATTTGCTTTTAATGAAAGCCGCGATCTTACGATTTCCCTACAACTCAGCCTCACTTCCGCCTGCTCCGCTTGCCAGGCTGCTTTTTACCGATACACGTGTTTCCTGGCTCTGGTTGCTACTTCGTTGCTACGTTGGTTATGAGTGGTTGACGGCAGGTCTGGATAAGCTAACAGGTTATTCTTTCGCTTTTGACTCGTTTGGTGCTCCGGCCAAAGGAGGCTCCTGGATATTTAATGCTCACAGTGGTAAAGCCATCCAATCATTTGCCAACGCCGCTCTCGCAAAAGCAGTCGGACCAAACGCCAGTGTACAGGGATGGTATGCTGCTTTCTTACATAGCGCTGTTCTGCCCAATGCAACTCTCTTCTCTTACATGGTCACGTTTGGTGAAATACTCGTCGGGCTCGGTTTGATATTTGGAGCCTTCACGGGTATAGCAGCATTCTTTGGGATGTTTATGAACCTTAATTATTTATTTTCTGGTTCGATCAGCGTTAATCCAACGTTAGCCATATCGGCATTGCTTCTCGTGCTCGCCTGGAGGACGGCTGGCTATTTTGGCCTCGACTACTTCTTGCTGCCACTGCTTGGAACTCCCTGGACAAGAAAACAACGGGATTCAGAGAGTACTCAACGAGATCCTGAAAGTACCCCAGATGTGGTTGAACATGAAACGCCAGCAGTAGTAGCTGAGAGTCAATCATAAAGTTCTTTGCATACAAAATAGCGCTTCGAGAGTAAAGATGCTCTCGAAGCGCTATTCGCGTTGGATGATAATACCGGCTTAAGTGGTTGGCTCTTCAGGTGTCGAAATAAGTATCCGCAAGAAACGGCGTATGGCCCAGAAGATAAGCCAGTAGATGAGGATCGCGATCAGCGTTGACCACTCAAATACTTGACCTGAGCGCAGGACTAACGAGTTGACGATGTTGGAAAATGGAAACAAAACAATATCGGTTAATGCATAAAGAAAGCCAACAAATAAGTTTATCTGAAGTGCGCCTATCAGCTTCAGAAAAAAGCGGATAGTTAAAGTCACCTCCAACACAACCAAAAACCATTGCAGAAAATCGTTCAGTTTGCCAATTGCATAGCGCACCGTTCGAGCCTCTTCCTGGCGTGTTTCAGCACTTTCAACCACAGACTCAGTTTCAATCGATGCTGGTGCCACGATCGGCGCCAGCCGCGGAGGTAGATCATCCATGCGACGCGGAGGCAATACCTCAGCTGATGGCGGTACACGATTCGGTTCGTCGGGATATGGATTATTGCGCATCCTGCAACCCTCTCATATGAAAGTGAAAGTAGACAAGCTCGCGTAAACAGGTAAGAACAGCGCATGCCGATCTTGTCAGAATTATAACATTCTTTTCTATCGGAATGCTATGATTTTACCCTTACTAAAAGTATAACTCCATCAGCCTGTGCAATAGGACGAAATTCTCCTGTACGCTCTAGCTGATTCAATACATCCAAGAAGTTATCCGAATAAGCCTTATTCTCAGGAGAAGCGTTATCTAAATCGACGATCACATAATCAACCAGCTTATCCTGTCCAGGAGTAAGCGTACGGACAGTCAAGACAGGAAAAACCGTCACATAGCGTCTCTCAGTCAAATGTGGATTGATATTACCTCCCGCTGATACAACCGCATCGGGAGGAATCATATCCAGCAATTGCTGAATATGCTGCTCACGTGCGCCGGGACTGTGCGTCGCCAGAAAGCTATTGAGCAGAGGCCAGCTCACGGTAATGTTGAGTACAATCATCGCCACCACCCAGACAGCAAAGACCGTTTGCAACCAGGAGACTGGTAGCCAGCGAGCCAGATCTACTATACGTTCACGAAACAGTTGTAAACGCCTGCGAACGGCAGATAGTAGCGTCGAGAGACGTAAGCGCTGCACCAGAGTACTCACGGCTCTGACAATCCAGGACCAGACACGTACAACAAACGTCCAGATAAGCATAAGCACAGCGCTAATACCCGGAACAGGTTTCCCCGCCGCATATGTAGTACGACCCAATACGACCTCTTCACGTAAAAGCTCTTGCTCAGTAGTCTCATCGCGTGCACCATACCAGAAGCCATACACACGCCTGAAACCCTGGATCGCGGCAATGACAACAAAAGGAATAATGGCAGCGTGGTAATGATAGATACCGTTGTGCTGATACGATGCCGATGCTAACAGGTTAATCGCCAGCGATGGCAGCGTCGGCAGGAGCCATTCTGGAGCGAGCAGAGCAATAAAACCGGTACTGCGCAAAAGGCTGGCGATATAATAGAGACGATCAGTAGTAATCAGTACACCAAAGAGCAGCCACGGGCGACGCAAGATATTAAAGATGGCAGCAGTTGGCGTCACCCCCAGCGCCTCATAGCGGTACCAGAAATTATTCGACTGCGCTCCGACATTGAAATGAGGAATAATAATCAGAAAGGCGATAGCGCTCCAGACGATGCCGCCAATAAAGACAGCAGTGCCCAGGCGTGGTATCTGATACTTCCAGATTGCCAGCAAGGCCAGCAGAGCAACCACCGCTCCCATCTCCTCTTTACAGGCAGCGACCAGGATACAAAGGATCACAAACCAGACATGCCGTCGATAGGTCAGGGCAAGCACAGCATAGAGCAGAAGAGGAGTTACCAGCGTCACGGGATGAAAATCAAAGATATTCTCACCGAGTGTCGCCGGAGCCAGAAAATATCCCAGCACCATCACGGGCGCGAAGAGCGGCAGGGTAGGCAAAGATTTGCGCGCCAGGATAAATACAGGGATCGCTCCAGCGGCAATAGCCAGCGTCTGAAAAATCAGCAGCGTGCGTGGATCAGCAAAAAAGAGATAGAGCGGGGCAAACAGCAAAAATATCGGTTCAACGTGCTGCGCCAGGCGAATAGGAGCTCCAAACCAGTTATCCGAGCGATTAGTGAACTCAAGGAAATGACCGTGGAGCGTGTTCCAGGTCGCCTGGTCCATGTTGCCCAGATCAAAAGCGGTCGCCCCATAGGTTGTGTAGCGCAAAATAGATTGCTCGCATAACACAACGGCATACACTACAATGAAAACGATCAGTAGCAGCCAGGCGATACGTTTTTGTAACGAGAGCGAAAAGGAGACGCCCGAGCGAAAACGTTTTATCATGTTATTCTCTATAAAATACATTGAGAAATGGCGACAGGCAAACATTTCTCAACCAACAATAGTTCTATATGACAATCACAGCATTGTAGATACCCACAGCCACAAGAATCATCACTGCCCAGACGATCACAAACTCGGGCCAGCTCCCGGTGCGAAAGCGCCAGTGATAATTGGGTGGAAAGCCGAAGCGTTTCTTGTAAGGCCAGAGCAACGGCACACCGCCCAGAGTCAGACCATCGGCCGCAATATGAAAGATACAGCCAAATAATACGCCAAAGAAAAAAACATGCGAGCTTGTCACAAAATGGGCCGGAATTGTGTACCCACGCAACGCGAGCAAGGAGCTCACAACATTTTCAAATGCGATGGCGAGCACAGAGCCAAAAACCAATCCCAACAGGCTATGAAAGAACGTGCGATGTCCCGCAAGTCGCTGAATCTCTTTACTAATAAAACCTAGCTTATGTCCCAGGGTACTGCGAGCATTATCGATATCGGGCAAGAGCGCACCAAGCGCCACGGCACAATAATAGACCCCTTTATCGACCAGGAGGTTAAGTGAAACTTGATGAGCACCCGTCAAGGGAGCACCACTAAAATGGAACAGGCTATCCGCGACGACGCCCGCCGCCAATCCAATCAGGAGATGAGAGCGACCCTGCATGTGGAATCCTTTCAATTGCCGTGATTACATCAGAGATGATTGTATGGTGCTCTGCCCAAACTGTCAACAGACTATTCAAAAGCGGGCGGGAGGGCAATCAAGACGGTATCGCCGTCCACTTTGACGGGATACGTGTATAGATCCTGGCGGGCGGGACCACGCAACACTTTGCCAGTGCGGACATCGAAGCGTGCGCCGTGCCATGGACAGGTGATGGCACAGCCATCAAAATCACCTTGATTGAGGGGACCACTGATATGGGTACAATTATCAGTGAATGCATAAATGGCATCCTCTAGCTTCACCACGCAGACCGGTTCACCATCGACCTCACGTGCGTACAGCTTGCCTTCCTGCAATTCACTGACATCGGCTACCTTATAAAATTCATCAGCCATAGATACAATATTCTTCTACTTCATTAAAATTTATTCGTCGTCATCATCGCCCTGAGGCTTCTCCAGGCCAGCGATAGCCAGACCGCGATGCAGGACACGCAGCGATAAAAATGCACATTTTGTGCGAGCAGGACTGATCGGAATCCCCAACGCATCGAGGACATCATCTTTTCCCAGAGCGATCACCTCGTCGACAGTCTTACCCTCAATCATCTCAGAGAGCATTGACGCCGATGCCTGACTGATCGCACAGCCGCGTCCTTGAAAGCGCACGGCAGTCACAAGATTATCTTCAACCTGAAGATCCATCCCTAATTGATCGCCGCACAGAGGATTTGAATCCTCGCAATGGACATCAGGCTCATCTAATTTGCCATAATTGCGTGGATCTTTGTAATGGTCCAGGATATATTCCCGGTACATATCCATTGACATCGACATCCACTCCCTTCATTTACTGAGTACGGATACTTGCATTCCGCAATGGGCCTCTCTGCGCGAGAGGCCAGCATACTTTCTTACAACGATTAAAAGTGAAAAATCTGCTGCGCTTTCATTAAGCCCTGTATAAGTATATCAACTTCCTCTGGCAGTGTGTAGATATAAAAGCTGGCACGTGCCGTGGCCGCGAGGTCATAGTGATCCATCAAGGGCTGAGCGCAATGATGTCCCGCCCGAATGGCGACTCCGACTTCTTGATCGATAATGGAGGCCAGATCGTGGGGATGGACATCTTTGACGTTGAAGGAGATCACTCCACCGCGCTGTTGCGCAGACGGTCCATAAATAGTAATGTCGGGGACCTCTTGCAGCTTCTCTAGCGCGTACGCGGTGATCGCCTGCTCATGTGCCTGGACCGCCTGCATATCGAGCGCCTGCAAATAGTCGATCGCAGCTCCAAAACCGATCGCTTCGGCAATCGCAGGAGTACCAGCCTCGAATTTCCAGGGGAGATCATTCCAGGTCGACTCGCGCAGCTTCACGGTACGGATCATATCGCCGCCGCCCATAAAGGGAGGCATGGCTTCCAGAAGGGCTTTCTTACCGTAAAGAGCACCGATCCCTGTGGGACCAAGCATCTTGTGGCCGCTAAAGCAGACAAAGTCCGCATCGAGAGCCTGCACATCCAGCGGAAGATGGGGAGCACTCTGAGCGGCATCCAGCACCACGATAGCGCCTGCGGCATGCGCCTGCGCAATCATTGCTTGAGCTGGATTGATCGTTCCGAGCACGTTCGACATATGGGTAAAAGCAATCAATTTTGGTCCCTGCTGGAGCAATTGAGCATAGACATCCAGATCGAGCAGACCATTATCAGTCACAGGAATGAATTCCAGCCGTGCTCCCGTACGCTGAGCCAGCAATTGCCAGGGCACGAGATTGCTATGATGCTCCATCTCGGTCAAGATGATCAGGTCACCGGCGTGAATATTAGCGCCACCCCAGCTATAAGCCACAAGATTGATGCTTTCCGTGGTGTTGCGGGTAAAGATGACCTGCTTGCTCTGACGAGCGTTGATGAAACGAGCGATTTTGACACGCGCCTTTTCCATCGCGGCTGTAGCCTCTTCGCTCACCTGATAGACACCACGATGTACGTTCGCGTGATACGTCTGGTAGTAGTGGCTCATCGCTTCGATGACCGCCGTGGGCTTCTGAGAGCTGGCAGCGCTATCGAGAAATATGAAAGGTTTGTCGTCGTGGATCTTGCGCTTGAGAATGGGGAAGTCGTTACGAATATCTGCTACGCTACGACCAGCAAAAGAAAACGACTCATCTGATGCGCGTGTGCTTTGATTAGATAAAACCATGGTATACACAACCCTTACTGCTTCGCTAAAGAAGAGGATAAGTAATCAGCAAGGGTGGTCGGGAGAGGAGGTATGTCCAGACAGAACGTATCTCAAAACAGACGTTCTGGCCTTCATACTTCCTCTCAAGGTGGCACACAAACAGGTCACCTTCAGCCACCAATGTGTGATCGCCCCTCAACCAGCATATCGACAAAATTAGTATTCCGCGAGCTGGATCTCTTCATCGCTTGATCGACTATCCAGACTGATAGCGACCTCATCAACGCCTTCGATCTCCCAGCGCTCTTGAGCATCGACCCACGTATCGGCCTCGCTCTCAAACGCACCACTCATGCGGCTAATAATGCTACGACGCAGGCGGAAGCGCAGGTTTTCAACCGGGATACGCTGCAAGACAGGCTCGAAGAAACCTTGCACAATGATGCGCTCGGCCTCGGGACGTGAAATACCGCGTACCATCAAGTAGAAGAGCTGCTCTTCATCGATCTGACCCGTAGTCGCGCCGTGGCTGGCGCTCACATCGTTGGCGGCGATCTCCAGACCTGGAATGAACTCGCCACGTGCCCCCTTGCTCAAGAGCAGGCCGTGAGCCGACAAGAATGATGTTGTCTGCTGCGCGTTTGGACGCACGCGAATCATACCATCGAACTCGACGCGTGAGCGATCTGTCAGAACGCCCTTCACCAACGTCTCAGCATTGGTCGAGAGACCGATGTGATCCGAGAGGGTATTGATGATATAACGCTGCTCATGGTCGGCAAAGAAGACTCCCACAAGCTCTCCCGCGCTCCCATTCCCCTTCAGGCCGGCACCGATCGTTTCCACGTTGACTTTACTGCCAAGATCGGCAAGGACAAACGTGACGCTGGCATCGTTGTCGTAGACAGCATTCTTGTCGGTGATGTTCCAGACGTTCTGAGCCAGATCCTGAAGATTGCTAAACTCAACGCGTCCTTCACGCTTCGAGAACACTTCAACCACATCACTCAACAAAGCAGGAGCCTCATGAGGGGTGGTCGAGTTGTATTCTTCGACAAAGCGTACACTGCTCTGCTCTTCCGCAATAATCAATGTATGTGAGAAGATTGAAGCAAGGTCATGATCAACCCAGACTTGCGACAGAATAGGAGCATCGATCTCTACACCCTTTGGAATGTAGAGAAAGAAGCCACCGGTCCAGAAGGCCGCATGCAGTGCGGTATACTTACTGGTCGCGACGGGCACACAACTGGTCATGAAATACTCGCGCACCAGATCAGCATGCTCACGCACAGCGGTATCCAGATCAGTCAGGATAACCCCTTGCTGCGCTAATTCAGCGTTCAGCTCGGTATGGATCACGGTCGAATCGACCTGCACAATCAAGCCAGAGCGCTCGTTTACCAGAGACGCCTGCAACGAACGCTGCACAGCATCCGGCAAAACGTCGCCCTTCTCGGCCGGAGTAAATGGACGCAGTTGTTGAAAATCAAAACCGGCCATCGTCCTCAACGTACCGAGATCACCACGTCGACCAAGGGGGGCCTCCGTATTTTCATAAGTTTCCCAGGCCTGGAGACGCAACTGTAGCATCCACTCAGGCTCCCCTTTGTAGCGCGACAACTCTTCAATCGCCGCACGGGAAAACCCTGGAGCTAACGTATTAAGCATCGGCAGTTACCTCGCTGGCAGTCTCAGCAGGACGCAGCCATTCGTAGCCCTTCTCTTCAAGCTCGAAGGCCAATTCCTTGCCGCCAGATTTGATGATACGACCGTTGAACATCACATGGACAAAGTCCGGCTTGATATAATTCAACATTCTCTGATAGTGGGTGATCAGCAGGATACCCAGATCAGGACCTGTCAACGCGTTAACGCTCTCGGAGACGATACGGAGTGCATCGATGTCCAGACCAGAATCGGTCTCATCCATCAAAGCGATCTCAGGCTCAAGCAAAGCCATCTGCAAGATCTCGGCACGCTTCTTCTCACCACCAGAGAAGCCATCATTGATCGAGCGATTGATAAAGCTATTATCCACACGCAGCAACTTCATCTTGGCCTGCAGCAGTTTGCGGAACTCTCCCGGGGGAACGGTCTTACGCTTGCCAATTTTGCCGGTAGGATTCTCACCCTCTTCGAGTGGCTTGTTGCCTTCGCGTACGGCTTCAAGAGAACGGCGCAAGAAGTTTGCGACGCTCACACCAGGGATCGACATGGGATACTGGAATGCCAGGAAGAGGCGCATACGAGCGCGACGATCCGGCGAATATTCCAGGATGTTCTCACCCTTAAACCAGATCTCACCATCGGTGACTTCATATTTTGGATTGCCCATGATGACATTGGACAATGTGCTTTTACCAGAACCATTTGGTCCCATCAGAGCATGTATTTCACCCTGACGGACGGTCAGATCAACGCCGCGCAAAATCGGCTTGCCTTCAATGTTGGCATGGAGATTTTTAATTACAAGTTCAGATGCCATATCCTCAAAAAACCTTCCTTTTAGATAAAGGACGAAAACTGATTATGTTAAAGGACGAAAACGAAGTTTCGCCATCCTTGACAGGTAGAAGGAAAACAAAGCCCTTGTGAGCTCAATTCACTCGCACATCAGAGAGCGCAATAAACTGTGCAGTTGCGCTGGCACCAACAGGCTCATCCTGAGACATCGACGCCAACTCGGCCAATGTCATCGAGTCCAGCGTCTGAGCAACAGCATCTCGAACTTTCGTCCAGAGATATTTCGTTTTACAGGCGTCAAGAAAATTACAAACCTGAGTCATCTCGCCTTCTGTCGCGCAAATCATCGGAGCAATTGGACCCTCTAGCACACGCACAATCTCTCCCATGGAGATATCATTTGGGTCGCGGCTTAATTTATAGCCACCATGAGCACCACGCGTACTCACAACTAACGGAGGATCGGCTTCGCGGAGAAGCTTTACAAGTTGCTCTAAGTAAGCTAACGGTAACGTCTCTGACAGAGAAATATCTGTGAGGGACCGTGGGCGGCTACCGTAATGACGGGCAAGATCCACCATGATCCGTACACCATACTCACCTTTTGTAGATACACGTAACATCATGGTTTCTCCCTTCTGAGCACATCGTCTGGTATGATTACAAATTAATCCGACCTATTCACTAGGATATATTCTAGCACCTGGGAAGGGAGAGCGTCAACTGCCATTATTTAAGACGATAGGGCATCTTTTGGCTTGTATCCGACCACAATCTGACGCGTTCCGTGTCCAAATGGCTTCCAGGCATAATCTCCATAGATAGCCTCAACACGAAAGCCGGTGGCCAGAAAGAGCATCTGGAGCTCACGGGGGAAGAAAACATGCATATCGAGCTTCGAGAGGTAGCGCTCATTCTCTCCAGTGGACAGGAATTTCTCGTGCACATATGTAATATGCTGAGTCTGTTCGATAGTATCGTAGCTTCTGGTCGTATACAGCATCATAGTGAAATCGTTGTCAGGAGATTCTACCTCATCCTCCAGGTAGACGGTCGAGGGGCGATTGAGAGCATCGCTGAGATAATCGATATCGGGCAGAAAGGTATCGACAACGAAGCGTCCGCCGGGAGCCAGATGCTCATAGGTAGCGTGAAAGGTATCCAGTTGTTCCTCAATCTCGTGCAGATGGCTGATAGAATTAAAAGGGAGCAGAATCAGATCATATTCACCTTTATGTGGCAGTTGATAAGCACTCATATCGCCTTCGTGCAAGGTCACACGCTGCTGGATCTCGACAGATTCGCGCTCCAGTTTACGCCGATACGCTTGCAGCATACCGTGATCGATATCCAGACCATCCATCAAAAAAGCGCCGGGATTGTGGAGCAGATCTAAACCGATACGCCCGCTGCCGCAGGCCAGTTCGAGCAGGCGCGTCGGCGTGTAACGCATGACCAGTTCGCGCCAGAATGGCAGATCTTGCACAGATTGGCTTTGATATTCCAGGTCATAATCCTCAACGCGCTTATAGTATTCACCCATATCGTGGGGCATGATGATTTTTATCCTTGTCATAGCAGCAGCGAAGATCAGCTTAACCTTGTTCGCTACACGCAAAATAGTAAGTGTACTACCTGAGGATATCATACATGCTTATAACTCAGCAATCGAAAGTCAGGGCTAACCTACGCGCTCCTACGCTCAGCGCATAACGAAACGACGTATGAAGCGACAAAATTTCTAACCGCGACCAGGGATACACCGTAGAAGAAAATACAGGGTGCGCCTGATGCCAAGTACAGAGTATTTGCGGTAGTATCTAAAGAGCATCTATTTTAAGCAAGCAATTATTTATAATCAATGTCAGAGGAGAATAGTCGATGCAAGACATAGCAGCAGATGTGGTGTCAATGGCTGACGCCTGCCTTGGTGGATTACCAGGACGCTCGGCGTTGCTCATAGGACCTGAAGAACTGCGCTCAACCTATCTCAAGCTGCTTCGACAGGCACGCATGAAACATATCTATCAGGAAGACACGCCCGCCAGACTGCCATCTATTCTCCCATACGTGCAGTTACTCATCTACATGCCCGCCCTCACGCGAACGCCGGACGGTGGAATCGTCGTACCGCAGATCACTGCCGCGAGTATCGCTCAGGGATGCGATGGCAGACGCACGCCGCTGCTTATCTTTGATCTCGCTCCCACCACAGCCGTCGAGGAATTGGCTGGACTCTTACCCGCCGTCTGCCTCTATACCCCAAATGATATACATAGTATTCTCGATAAGGCTGCCCTGAAGAATCAAGCCACCATGAAAGCCTGTTGAACAATCACAACGCTACTGCTCTGTCAACGGCCATCGGGCCGATGTTGCATTGGAGATATGCATCCCAGTGGGGTGAGATGCTCACCAACGTAGCGGCGCGGCTCCGCCGTGCTGTCTGTGACTCGTACGACTCGGCCTGGGAGCGTCTCGCAATGGAACGCTATGGGCAACGTGATCGTGCGGGTAGTGACAGCACGGCGGAGCCGCGCCGCTACATCGGTGAGCCTGGACGCCTGGTGCGAGGGATCATCATTCTTGTCCAGGCAACGTTGCGATGACTTCTGATTGAGCACTACTAGCGCGATATTGCATTAAACAGTATAATGAGAAATCAGAATAGCCCTTTTACAGAGGGATATAGACAAAAATAAAAGCGATTTGGGAAAAGATAAATGGAAGTCATCAAAATCTCGCCCCGTGGCTACTGTTATGGTGTAGTCGATGCGTTAACGATCTCACGAAATGCGGCGAAGGATACAACACTACCACGCCCGATACATATTGTCGGGCAAATCATACACAATCAGCACGCCATTGATGAGTTGACGGGGATGGGTATTGTGACGCTTGATGGCCCCGATCGCGTGACTATTCTGGAACAGATCACGGCCGGGACAGTCATTTTTACGGCCCATGGAGTCTCTCCTGAAGTCAAAAAACGAGCTCAGGAGCGCGGTTTGACATGCATTGATGCGACCTGTCCTGATGTCACGAAGACACACGATCTGGTAAAAGATCTGGTAAACAAGGGCTATTATATTCTCTATGTGGGGAAAAAGGGGCATCCCGAGCCCGAGGGCGTTATGGGCGAGATCCCCGGACATGTGAGTCTGGTAGAGGTTGAGGCCGATGTTGACGCGCTGCAATTAACTCCGATCCAACAAGAGAAAATCGCCGTCTCTACTCAGACAACGCTTTCACAATGGGATACGCGGCGCGTGATTCGCTATATTAAAGAGCGCTATCCACAGGCTGAGGTGCATGTGGATATCTGTGCCGCGACGCAGACGCGCCAGGAAGCGGTCGCCGCTCAGGCCAAAGGAGCTGATCTCACAGTCGTGGTTGGCGATCCCCGCAGCAATAACACCAATCGCCTGGTACAGGTCTCCGAGGAGCTGGCCGGCGTGCCAGCAGTACGTATTGAGGATCTCTCACAATTGAAACCCGAGTGGCTGGTGGGGAAAAAACGTATTGCAGTGACAGCCGGAGCCTCTACCCCCAGTCAGCTCACGCGCGAGGTTATTCGCTATCTGGAAAAATATCCCACTGAAGTATAGAAGTACAATAGAGGTAGAGGGGAAAAATGCTGAAAGAAACCACCATTGCGCCAGAAGTTGTCATTCCAACGGAAACAACGATCCTCTATGACATAGCCACACTCATCAATAATATTTATCAGACTACCATAGAACCAACCAAAGAAGGTCGCATCCCAAAGCGCATCACAAAAAAGCTCAGGCCCGCACTCAAAGCCAAAGTGCGCTACTATTACGACGATTCTGAGATGTACATCGATATGCTAATCAACGTACTGAGAGCACTCAAAATCGTCACCTACACCTATCCACCTTTTGAAGACACTAAACCTTACCTGGCTCCTGGCCCCGCCTTTGCCACCTGGAGCAGTGAAAACGCTTTCCATCAAACGCGTAAACTACTCAACCAATGGAAAAATAATCATAATTGGTTGGACGTCAACATGTTTTCCAATGACGACTTTAATCGCGGGCTCCATATTTTTGGAAACTACCTCCTCGAATACCGGCGCATGCTGCTTGAAGAGATCAGTCACTGCGCGACGGGACCCTGGTATTCAATGGAGGCGATTGTCCGACAGGTCTGGGAGGAGAATCCGGTACGCATTTCGCAGATCAGCATGCGACCTCAGGCGTATTATCGCAAAGCCAGTGTCAATTCATCGGAAGAGAAGTACAGAACCTGGGCTCAAAGCGCCGCGCCAGTCTTTGTCAATATGTTCTTCTCCTCGCTGCTTGAGTTAGGCATCGTCGAAATTGGACATTCCAGAATAGAGGATGAGCATCAAGTGCTTTTCAGCACGTGCATGTTTCGGCTCACCGAGTTCGGTGCCGATGTCCTGAACGAAGACAAAAAGGTATCTAAAAATACAAATCAGACTCCCCAGAAGCTACTGATCGTACAGCCCAACTATGAAATACTCCTCATGCAACCAGACATGCCAACCTTATACCACATCCTGCCCTTCACACAGGTCAAACAGATCAACCTGGTAAGCACATTGACACTTACCCAATCGGCACTGATTCGAGCCATCCAGAACGGCTTACGTACAGAGGACGTCATCGCGACCTTGAAAAAGCTCAGTCAAAAGGAATTGCCACAAAACATCGTCTACACGCTACAGGACTGGGGCAAGCAATACAAACAAGCCTCCATTTCCCAGGCAGTCCTGCTAGAACTTCCCAGCGAAGAAGTAGCACAGCAAGTCATGAAACAACCTTCACTGGTGAAAATGGGCATCCGTCAACTGGCTCCCTGTCTGCTAGCCATCCCACAAAAGTTTAACGGCTCCATCAACGTACCAGCCATCCGCACAGCCCTGGAAAAAGAAGGAGTCATGTCGCACTTCATCGCGCCCGCAGGCTCAAAATCGTCTGGCTACAACGATCCCGACGAATACTTTTAAGAAGCATCTCCCCAACAGACGTAGCGGCGCGGCTTCGCCGTGCTGTCTGTGACTCGTACGACACTGTTGCCATGGGGTTCAATTGAGAGACGCATCCAAGCCTTTTCATACGAGTCACAGACAGCACGGCGGAGCCGCGCCGCTACGTCGGTGAGCGTTTCACCCCATTGCCTTTCTTTACAGTATTGGACGCTACTTTTGGCTGGCCTGGATGAGTTGGAGGGCTTGCTGACGTGCTCCTAGCTTTGTCAGGACCAGGACCTGTTGGAAGATGGCGTGCTGCAAAAGGCTGCATTGGAATTTGTATCCAGATGCATCGATACTGACAGGATCAAGGACGTGGCTCTGCTGGAGTTTGTGCAGTTTGAGGGCGAAAAAGGCCAGGCGAACCAGTTCGAAGGTGCAGCCTTGTTCGATAGTGTTGGATGAATGGACCACACGCGGCAATACTAGCGTAGAAATCGTGACAAGCTCCATATCCGCCTCATCCTGGAGCGTGCCGGAGCGCATACTGAGCACCATGTACAGATCTCCCTCGTATTACATCTATGAGATAGCATGTATGAATATTGACCACCCCGCTAAAAAAATCTATCCTTATACAAAGAGATCGGTAGCAATCCGGCAGAAGAGTATAGTGAACAGAGAATACAGAGATATTGTGATCTCACTCCATTTCAGTGTACTATAAGGTGTCATCGCCCTTCGTTGGTTTTAAAATTGTGCCACTTGGGGGATAAAGTGGAAACAAGAGGCGAAATGCGCTACAATGCAGAGAAGGTATAGACTAAGCCAGGTAGCTAAACACGTAGCGCATTCCTCTGCTAGCCATTTTGTACCATTTATGAGTTAAAGAGAGGGATTTTCATGGCAGGCGACTGTTCATTCGATATAGTATCGCAATTTGATGAGCAAGAACTCGTCAATACGCTCGATCAGACGCGACGCGACGTGCAGACACGCTATGATCTGAAAGATACTAAAACCGATATTGTTCAAAGTAAAGATTCGATTACGATTACGACCGATAGCGCTCTTTCACTGAAAAATGTGCGCGATATTCTTGAATCGAAGGCCCTGCGCCGCAAGTTATCGCTGAAGATTTTTAAGCCGGGGAAAGAAGAAGACGCCGCTGGTAGCCGTGTCCGACAGGTGATTGAGCTACAGCAAGGCATCACACAAGAGCAAGCGAAGGAAATTAGTAAAATTATTCGCGAAGAGCATCCCAAAATTCGCACACAGATTCAGGGTGATGCGGTACGCGTGACCGCAAAAAGCCGTGATGAGCTCCAGGCGGTCATAGCTCTGCTCAAACAGAGAGATTATCCCATCCCGTTGGATTTTATTAACTATCGTAGTTAGTGACGGAGGCATGGACATCGAGTACCAGAAATCTTAGTACTAAGGTCCCAGAAAAAGTGTCCATGCCTCCGAATTGTTGTACCCTAGTCTCTGACTAGACCAACAGAATTCGGTGCCATTCACCAATGGTGCGAGCACTGAAGAGTTGCTCAATTGTGCGCCCATTCGAGAAAGTGAACCTTTCATGCCTGGGAACAGACAAGCCTATAGTACGGCTATTAATACAGCCGATCGGCATCGATGGGATAGTCGCTGGTCGGACGCATTACAAGAATACCAGATAGCGCTCACCGAGTTCCCAGATGATGCTACAGCTCGTAGTGGTCTAGGGTTTTGCAATATGCAAATGAAGCAATGGCCGCTGGCGCTTCAGGAATACGAGTATATTTTACAGCGCGATCCCAGCAACGTCATTGCATTGAGTAAGACCGCCGAGCTCTACGGCATTTTGAATCGGCGTGAGGATGCCTATCATGCATACGTGCATTTAGCCGACCTGTACGCACAGGCTGGTCAGGGTGCGCGAGCGGAAGCAGCCTGGCAAAAAGCAGTCCAATTATCCCCAGGCAATCCGGAGCCACACGAGCGGCTTGCAAGCTATTATTTCGAGAAGAAAGACATCTCCCAGATGTTAGCCGAGCGACTGGCAGCCGCTCAGGGATATCTGCTTCGAAATGAACCTGGCCCCGCACGTGTCCATTGTGAGGAAGTCTTACGCGCCGATGCCACAAACGTGCAAGCGCAACAGCTCCTGGCTCAGATACAGACAAGCAGCGCTTCTGAAAGTTCAGGAGCAAACAACGCATCAGTTCGTTCAGACCCCAATGCTGGGAATCCGGCGAACGACCAAGCAGAACAAAATCAATCATTCACCGGATCAGTAACATCGGGAAATACAAGCGGAGGGAATACTGGCATCATGGGTAATATGGGTAGCGCGGGTAACTACGGCGGAGCTAACAATTCTGTTTCACCAACGGCCAATGGGAACGGAATGAATGCTGGCTCACGAAAAAGGATCACTGCCAATCAGGTCACAGGGGCTTTACAGCAGGCGCAAACATTTCAGAACCAGGGCCGTTTCAATGATGCTATTGACCTCTGTGAGCAGATCCTGGAGAGCGGCTTTGATCGACCGGATGCACGATACTTTTTAGGATGGCTTTATCAGGAGCAGCAGCGCTGGGATGAAGCGATTCAACAATTTCAGAATCTTCTCAACGATCCTGACTATGCACTCTCGTGCTACTATGCATTAGGCCAATGCTATCGAGCACGTGGTGACCTGCGCACCGCCACCGTCCATTTTGACGAGGCCGTCGACCGGGTCAACTTAGATGCCTTGACAGCTGAAGAATCAGATCAATTGGTCCAGCTGTGTCAGGAAGCGGCAGAAGCTCATCGTCTCCTGGGAGAGCAAGAGCAGGCACTGACAGTCTATAACGCTCTGCTTGGCTTCTTGCGCAGTCGCGGCTGGAGCGAAAAAGTGGCACAGGTTGAATATATGTTGCAGCAAGCGCAAAATGCTTCTGCGCAGGGCGCTGCCCCTGCCGCGCCTGTTCGCTCCTCGACGCCACCCCCAATGGGAATGCAGACACAGGCCCCCATGCCTCCATCGAGCGCCAACAACGTACCAGAAGCACCAACGATGGAGATCCAGGCAAACATCATCAATAATGCGCAGGCGGCTCCCTCACAGAATGGCGCAGCAGCCGGCGAGTTGCCCGATTGGTTGACTGGCATTCTAAATGACGACAAGTCGCAAAATGTACAGCGACCAGCACAGCCACAACCAGCGGCACAGGCGGCACCAAACACCGATCATGACTATCGATCGCCGCTAGCACCAGAGTCCACCGTACCAGCACCAACATCCCAGGCGGACTCTGGAGGCCCGGCATCCATTCCATCCTGGCTCACGGATGAGGCCAAACCTAATGCGACACGTGTGCTGCCAGAAGAGGTAGTACCACCGGCCGCTCCGCCGCCAGTCCAGCAAACGCCACCAGCACCAGTCGCGCCACCGCCAGTTCAGCAGCAAGCGCCATCGCAGCCATTGCCAACGGCATCGGCACCTTTAGCGCAACCTGACCAGATTGCGTGGCAGACACCTGCTCCTGTGCCACAGCCACGACCGCAGGCGCAGCCACCGGCACCAGAGCTATCGCCATTCCCCATCTCGTTCGAGGAGCCACAATTGATGGTGCCAAGCGCACCATTGCGACCCGTACAGGAACAAAGGCCAGGCTTTGAAGACTTACTCAATCAGATGGCAGGCACGCAGGCCAATGGAATGGGACAGGTTGCCGACGCGGTCCTCAGCAGCACAGCCAACTTACCTGAAAGTATCCGCATGCAAGTCGTGAACTCGATGCAGGATATTCAGAAATATATCAATCATGGCTTACTGGCTCGCGCAACTGAGGAATGCTTACGCGTCATCGATATTGCACCTCAATATCTGGACGTACACCAGGTCTTATGCGAGATTTATGTACGCCAGGGCAGCGTTGAGCAGGCGGTCTCCAAATATGGGATTCTCGTCGATACCTATGTCGTGAATGGACGCATCGATGATGCCATCGCTACATATCGACGTATTCTCCAATTAGAGCCCAACAACATCACCTATCGAATGCGCCTGATCAATCTGCTGGCGTCGCATGGACACAAAGAGGATCTCCTACGTGAGCGTACGCTGGCTGCAGAGGCATATTTGCGCCTGGGCTATATGGATCGAGCGATGACAGAATTGGAGCAGGCACTCCAGGAGAGTCCAACCAGCGTTCCGACACGTCTGAACTACGCGCTGGCCTTACAAAAACTGGGACGCTCACAGCAAGCGGTTGCCGAATATCAGCGTGTGCTTCAGATCGATCCACGCAACATCACAGCTCTCGTACGCTGGCACACCTCAATGATCACAACCATGGGCACGCCACGCGCCACGTCGCTGGAGGTTCTCTCGCGGATTCGCTGGCAGCTGCGCGGCGAAGGACAAAAGCATGCACGCGCCGTGATACGTGAATATACACAGAGTACCGAGATCTATCCAAACAACTCCGACGTCCACTATGCCCTGGGTCAAATCTATCATCAATGCGGATATTATGATCGCGCCGTCGAAGAGTATTCACAAGCGGTACGCGACAGTCACATTGAGGTCTTTGCACGAGCCAGTGCCGCACAGGCGCTCTTATCTCAAGGCAGACCAGAGGCCGCCATCAAGCAATTAGAGCAGGCTCTACAAAATGTACGCCTCAACCCGCAAGCAATTGATCCAGCCACCTGGGCCGCACGCCCACGCGAAGACGGTGAAGAGCATCGAGCTCCCGAAGTCGAGATCTCATCGCAGCTTGCCAAAGCCTACGGGCGTACAGGTCAACAGGAACAGATGCAAGCCATCCTACGGCAGATCAAGCGCGGCAAGCCCGATCAGGACGAAGTTGCATCCAGCCTGACCGATATCTCAGAGCACCAGAACGGAGATATCAATAGCACATTGCAAGAGTACACCGATCTGGTCCAACACTATCGCAACAATCGCCAGATCGACAATGCCATTAACGTGCTCAACGAAATGGTACGCATGGCACCACAGGATACACGTGCTCATGACGAGTTGGCAGACATCTATGTCAGCCGTGGCCTGCTAGATGAAGGAACAGCGGAACTCCGCCTATTAGCTGATATCTATCTACGCCAGGGCAAGTTGGAGCAGGCTGGAGAAACTGTCAGACGTATCGGAAACATCTATTCAGACATGGGAGACATCGAGGAAGCCCTGACCAGCCTGTTCAGAGCCGCCGAACTCAATCCCAACTCAATGGATCTGCTACGCGAAGTCGTCGGCTTCTGTCTACAACTCGGTCGCACACAGGATGCGGTCCGCTATCAAGAGATGATCGCACGCAACTACTTCGAATCTCAACAGGTCAAAGAAGCAGTTGCTGCACTTCAGCAGCTCATCACAATCGACCGCTCGAACTTCGACGCCTATGACATGCTCGGACAAACCTATCAATCAGTAGGAGAATACGAACAAGCCAGCCGCGTCTATCGCAACCTGGCAAAAGTGCAACCCGGGAGCTCAATCGCCCGCGAACGTCTCGCCACCCTGCAAGAACTCCGCACACGCTAATCACACAACAATGGGGCTTGATCGATGTCAAGCCCCATTAATCCATCATCTTGCTCGCCTCCACTTTACTTCTATGAGATCTCAGCGTTTATATATTGAGAATTTATTTTTTACCCAGCATAAGAGACCAATACTCTTCAGAGATAAAAATAGCTTCCCATTTAGAACAGCTTCAACGCAAAATCCCAATGAGAGGTCAAGATGAAGTATACAGATCATATTGTCATTGAACGCCCACTTGAAGACGTCTTCCTCTGGTTATTTCAACCACAACATATCGTTCAATTAATCACACTAGATCCCACAAAAAAAGCCATGCCACCGGAAAATATCCCCGAACGCTTTAAAAAGTATGGGAACGAAGGTCCCGAAAAACATGATGCCAGACCTCCTTTATGGGAACAGTCCGAAACAAGCATTGAGATACAAAATCTTTCAACACCAACCTTGCAAGCCGGCACAACATTTCAATATATTATGAGAATTAGACGCCGCTCGAAAACATTACCAAAGGGCTTCCCCGGGAACTTTCCTGAGACTTTCCCTGAATTTCCAGACTGGAAAACAATGACTTCAGGCTCGATCATCATCAAAAATTCGGTTGCTCCTACATCTTTCGCCTTCAAGCAGAGACGTCGTTCTTCTTTCCAGGATCATCTTCTGACCTTCCAGGCTCAGCAAGAAAAAACTCTGCTTACCTATACTGTGTCAACGCGTTCTGGAAAGGTGGGATCTCAATTAGCATGGCTATTCCTTTCAGCATTAGGCCATGGACTCAACTCCTTTATCATTCTCAGTGAAATGGCCGTATGGCTGCACCTGGCACAAATGAAAACCTCAATAGAAGAGGAAATTGACCAGGGAAAAGCTCATTCGTCTGTGTAGATTTTTACTTATGCCGCACCCTCCAGAAGTTGTGATCAGTAGAGCTGTATCTCTGTCATCATTAACTATAGTCCTCTTACTTATGCCTTTTAATTTTCCTATATTGATTGAACAAAACATTGGTAAGAGATGTGAAACCTATTGAAAAAACTAAACCGATACAAAGCATATCGATAATAGGCAAATGAGTGATAACTGTTTCTAAGCATGCATAACAAAAAAAACCAATGCAAAAAACACTCAATTTAATCCAAGGACTCTTCATCGCTACTCCTCATCAATAGATTTATTATTCTCTCTTTTTGGATATTTTCTACGCCAATCAATAAGTAAAGTACTGTAAACAAATATAATAATTGCCAATATTATAAACATAAGCCAATATGAATCAAAATGGAAAGGTAGTACTGACATAAAAAATGAAACGGTACCTTGTGCTAATAATAAAATACCCATCATATTACTTACATTGATAAGGTAATCAGTTGCGTAGTTATTTTTGAAACTATTAAATACGTCGAATAGACCATTCAAACAAAGGAGCAAACCAAAAATACCTAACAAAATTCTCAGTGTAGATAAAAAGGACTCAATCTCTAGCATAATTATTGGCAAAACGATAATAATCCCAACACACAACAGCTCTAAGAAAAAGTGTCTTGCGCTATTTTTTCTCCGTAAAAATGTAATAAAATTCAAACCAACAAATCCAGCAATACAAAATATAGATAGTACAACTGTAAAATATAATCTACTCATACTTATCCTCATAGCATTCATAAATACGATAACTGCTGCCGGAACAGCACTAACTAATCCCCCTAAAACAGCACCAACTGGCCCATCTAGAAAAGCACCGATAAGTGCACCAGCCAGAGCTCCTATGATCGCAAGACCGCCCTCTAAGCCTTCTGTAGCAAATTGAAACTGTTGTAGAGCCATCAGAATTATTTGTAATTGTCCATGCAAATGCATTCCAACCTCCAGAAATAGTTGACGTTCCATGTGGATCAACGTTATTAGTGGGATCATTATCAGCATAGACGTACGGATTGGCCTTGATAGCCTCCTACAAACTGCCACTGACTGGTGTTGCCTACGTCCAGCGTCCAATGTGCGCGTCATAGAAACGTATTCCGAACTTGATCAACCCGGTGGTTTTGTCGGTATAGCCACCGGCGTAGCCCGAGGGATTGATCAGTCCGCTTTGTACCGTTCCGCCTCCCAGACCGCCAAAGGGGTTATACCCATAGCCCGCTACTAATGCTCCGCTGCTATCAGTCATCCCAACAATGGAACCGAGCCCATCGAAGAGATAGTAGTAAGAGTTACTGGCAGGAGCCCATTTGCTATTGAGTAGGCTACCAGCTACAGAGCACATACTTGTTGGTAAGCGGTCAGCGAGAATCTATTTCAGCCTGATTGGCATACCCACTAAAAGCTTCATCTAAGAGTTCTTTTTATTTCTATTTTTCCAGTAGAATCGTACATTACTTATGAGGAAGAAGATACTAACAATAATAAAAATGATGGTAATCATCCTTCCGATAAGTATCGGAAATTGATTAGTAAGAAGCGAGTAGAGCAAGCTGAGAGTCAGAATAGTCCAGATTATCATACCAATGATTGATCCAACCAACAGGCCACGTTTAGAACTTAATTTTTGCATGGCTTTATGTCCCTTTTATGTGAATACTCATCCTTATGGTTTTTCCTCAAGCTTGTTTGATGAGTTCCTGATTGTAAGGAGATACACATTATAATGTTGTTTTAAAAAGAGAGCTAAAGTTTTTTTATTGCTCTGGCTCTCTTTATCCTAAAGAAGATACCAATAGCTACTTTAGGTCATCTATCGATAAATTCTTAAGGCAGATTGTGTATATCCCTTTGATGTTATATGTACGAATACTTAAAAACAGCCGAGTACATGCATGGCTACACCTGCAGATGCAAGTCCAAATGCAAGTTGAACCCCTAATACGATCCACCCTATGACAGGAACAAATTTTTCTGCAACATTAATACCAATATCAGCCAAAGCACTAATAAGACCTGGCACCGCTTTGGCAGTAGTAGTAAGTGCGGCTGCAAGATTGCTAGAGCCTCCAGTTATACCTAGTGCTGTAAAAAAAGCGACTGCTCCGGCAGACGCACAAGCCCAAAAACTTGGTGTATTGCCATTGGGGTCATTTTCATTGATAGGATCATTATCAGCATAGACGTAAGGATTGGCCTTGGTGACCTCCTGCAAACTGCCCCCAATCGGTGTCGCCTGCGTCCAGCGTCCGATGCGTGCGTCATAGTACCTGATGCCGAACTTGATCAAGCCGGTGGTTTTGTCGGTATAGCCACCGACGTAGCCCCACGGATTGACCAGCCCACTCTGTACCGTTCCCCCACCGACGTTGCCGAAGGGATCATAGCCATAGGTTGCCACCAACGCTCCGCTGCTATTGGTCATGCCCACGATGGAACCTAAGCCATCGAAGAGATAGTAGTAGACACTTCCCGCCGAGGTCCGTTCGCTGTTGAGCATGCCACAACTACAGCGGACATACTCGTTCGTGTTGGTCGCTGACGTTTTCTCTGTACTCAGGCCCAGGCTCGTGTACACCGTGGCGTTCGTGTTGTTACTCACGCGATCGGTCTGACTGGTGCCACTATAGCCATAGGCATAGCTGCTCGATGAGCCCGTTGCCGTCCCAGTGCCACTGGTATCCTGATTGGTTGTGTTGTAGGTGTGCGTCTGCGCCAGGCTTAATGGTCCTGGACCCGAGGTGCCGTTGGTGACACTGGTCTGATTCCCATTACCATCGTACGCATAGGTCGCACTGCCTGCATTGGTCCCGGTCGCACTCGCCGACGTCAGTTCGTTGGCGTTGTTATAGGTATACGAAGCATTGAAGGTTGAAGCTCCAGCATACGTCTTGGAGGTCATATTGCCATTGGGATCATAGCCCACCGTCCACGTTTGATTCGGATTGACGACCTTGGTCAGACGGTTCTGACTATCATAGCTGTAGGTGCTCGTCACAACCGTCGAATAGTTGCCAGCTGCATGGATGGTGGCCGTCTGCACCACATCTTTGAAGGCCGGCGAGGTCCCATAGGTGTAACTATAGCCAGTCATCGGGGTACTCACACTTGCAGATGAAGTACAGGCCGTACTGGTACTACTCATCGTGCCACCGATATTGGTCTTCTCACGACCTGCGGGATCAAAGGTCAGGAGCATGCCGGTACCGTTGGGATAGATGATGCAGTTGCGCTCATTCGTATTCGTGTATCCATAACGCGAGACGCCACCGCCAGGGGCCGTTAAGGTATCCATCAAGTTCGCTGCATTGTAGGTATAGGTCGTGGTGCCGGTGCCGTCGTTGAGACTGGTCAGGTTGCCGACGCCATCATAGACGTTCGTGATCACCGTCGTCGAGGGCAGCGTCTTGGTCAGTTCTCGATTGAGGGCGTCATAGGTGAACGTTGTGGTGCCCGTGCTATCGATCTCGGTCAGCACATTCCCATTCGCGTCGTACGTGTAGCTCACCGAGGGCGTAGGCGTACCACTGTAGACAACAGTGGAGACACGATCCTCTTTGTCATAGGTAAAGGTGGTCGTGTGCCCGTTGCCATCGGTCTCTGTCTTGAGACGACTCAGTTGATCGTAGGTCATCGTCGTCGCTCCCAGAGGAGCCGTTGGCGTGACCGTGGTCAGATTGCCATGCGCATCGTAGCCGTACGTCGTCTGATGTCCATTGGTGCCAGCGGCGTTGCGATCGGGATCGCTTTGCGAGGCCACCGTGCCATCAGCATTATAGACATACGTCAATGTATTGCTACTGGTGTTGTCTTTCTGCGTCAACATATTCCCATTTGCGTCGTAGGTGAAGTTGGTCACATTACCCTGTGGGTCCGTTTGCGTATCAGGATAATACGTTTGATTGGGCGCATTGTAGGTTGCCGATGATTTTGCTCCGCTCGCATCCGTGGAGGTCGTCAGGCTGTTATTACTATTATACCCGAAGCTCGTCACCTGCGTGAGCGCGTCGGTCGACGTTGCCACATTATAACCCGTGCTGTCAAATTTCTGCGACGAGGTATGTCCCAGAGCATCTTTGACACCGGCTACCTGTAAGGTACTGCTGTCATAGGCATACGTGGTACTATGCCCATTTGGATCGGTGACGACCGTGCACGGCAAGGTTTGCCCGGTGATGACGTTGCTACAGGCGCTATCGCTGCTGACATGATACGCAAACGTTGTCGTGCCCATTTTTGCGTCGGTGATCGTGGCGATCTGTCCGGCCGTGTTGTAGGCGTACGATGTGCTCTGGTTGAGCGGATCGGTGATCTTCTTGATGCGACCGACACTATCGTACTGGAAGCTGGTCGTCTTGAGATCAGCATTGGTCAATGACGTCAAGGCAAAGGCGGTATAGCCATGGCTGATTGTCTTGCTGGTGCCATCGGTGGTCGTGATGGTGTAGGACGTCACCTGATGCAGATTGTTGGCCCCATCGGTCCCATGATTGAACGTGATGGTGCGTCCCTGCGTATCGGTGATCGTGTTGAGATCCCCATTCCCACCGTAGCTGTATTGGACGGCATTGCCATTCTTATCGCCTTCGACCAGGAACGAGCCATATTGATTAAAGCCCCAGTACGCACCCGTGTTATGGAAGGTGACGCGATAGGTACCGCTGCCTGCGGCCTTGATTGAGGCATTGAGTCCGGGAGCATCGTCGAAGCCATTTGGCTTGGCACTATCGGCAGCGAAGAAGGTCGAATAGCCACTGGGTCCATGCAAAGTGATCCCGCTCGCCACGTTGCTCAGGTCGACCGTGATGCCACGACCGGTGCTGAAGAACCACAGATTGCCATCATCGAGCAGCGCCGAGGGATTTTACTCGCTGTTGTAGTCGCTACCGACCGAGACGCTGACGCCGGTGCCGGCGACATGCAGTTCAGAGGTACTTAGCAACACGTTGCCGTTGGCGACGTTGACTTTCATCGCCACCTGATCGGTGAGTTTCTTTTGATCTACATAGCTGTAGAAGGGCAGATCTCCCAGACCATCATAGGTAAAGGCCGAGGCGGTCATTGGCGTTACGGTCTTTGGGGTGACTGTCCGTGCCTGGGTCTGCGGTGCAGATGTGTAGGTTGCAGCCAATGTCAGAAGCAGTTGATCGAGTTTCTGAATGCCAGTCTGCGTCGAGGTGGTCACATGCGTCGTCGATGATACCGTGTGCTGAGCCTGCGAGTTTGTCGTCGCGACTGCCGCGTGGGCATGGGATGCCATGCCCAGAAAGCTCAGAAAGAAGCCGGTCGTGACAAGCGTGGTCACCAGCGCCAGACGAAGCACGGATCCCGCAACGTGTCCAGAGGCAGGCCGTCGCTTCCTCTCCTGAGATGTCGAATGAAGTGACTGTGACGAGGCATCGTCATCTTGAGAGGATGATTGGGTCATCATAAAGAAGAAATCCATTTCTGTGTACAAGAAACAAAAAAATAGACGCTTGAAAACGTGAATACCTGTGTGTCAAAAACAAACATGGGTATCCATACATACTAGATATATTCGGATTCACAGATGAAAAGCTGACATCCGCATATAGAGAGGCATAGAAACAAATGCATGATGGCTGATTTCCAACATCAATTAGAGCAATTTAAACAATCGCTGACCAGTAGGTATTCCATTCTCTAGCATTACAGAGTATACACAAGCAAATAAAAAGAAGTCAATGGATATCTATCGAATAAAGTGACAATTTTCATCATAAATCAAAAGATACTCAAAATAGAGTAGTTTTTACATACTGATGAGGCAGGAGTGATTGGGCTCGATTGAGCTCAATTCCCTTTTAATGACTTTACAAGCAATTCATAGATTTGACTCAACAATAGATGAGTTTATTTTATGTAGCAGATATTAACGGCAGAGCTTATCCATATTTGACAGCTTCAGGGCGAAAATTTATGCGAAGACTTCACTCACAGATAAAGTTAGGAAATTGGGGATTGACTTGAGAAAAAACGGCACGCCACGCCATTCGTGTCCGACAAGGAAGACTATGAGGAATATATTGATCTGTACCGATGCTTGGAGGATGTAGCCACACGCATTTTAAGTATTCAAAGAGCGTGGCTCGAGACGGTTAAGCAGTAGCGTCCAATACTACGCTCTTTCCAAAGGTGGAAGAGACTGCTTTTGAGCCTTCGTGGGATCAAGTACTGCTGAATTGACTGCGTGTGTGGCCTGACGAATTTCACGACGTGAATCCATCTTATGCTTCATATCCAGCATAGTGCGATAGAGGCTATAGGTTAGCGGCCGATAGGCAAGGTCATGTGTGGGCAAGGACAAGAGAGCATGTCCGCCGAAGCCACGTTTGAAGAGGTAGACGCCCCACATCTCCTGGCCTTCTTCGAGGATGACGGGGATGCCACGGAAGTTGTAATATTGACAGCCCTGTGTTTGAGCCCACTGGATAGCTGTCCATTGCAGGAGATGATTCGGCATCTTTTCGCGATGCTCGTTGGAGGAGGCACCATACATGTAGTAGGCCCAGGGACCTGCCAGGAGCATGATGATGCCAGCGATCACTTGGCCTTCATATTCGGCCAGAAAGAGTGCGGCCCGCTCCTGCTCGCCCAGGATGCGCAGCATATCAGCGTAGAGAGATTTATCATTGATGAAAAACTTGTCGCGAGCGCTGGTAGTTTCATAGACGCGATAGAAGGCATCGATATCATCCTGTCCAGCGCCACGACGCACAACAACGCCTTTACGGCCCGCCAGTCGAATATTATAGCGCCACTTATCTTTCATGCCAGCCAGCAGCGTCTTCGCGTCGGGACGGATATCGAGGACCCATTCGTTGCGGATATGGACATAGTAAGGATTGATTTGAAAGCCGCGACGTTTCAATGCTGATAACCAGTAACTGTTATCATCGGGTACACCGGGCTCAACTTTTAGCATGAAAGCGTTGCGCCGTCGCGCCTCTACTTTGACATAATTGAGCAGGACGGTCAAGGCGGGTGAGGCAGGATCGTTTACAACTGGTCCACGCGGTGCATAGAAATAGGTCTGCTTGAGCACGGGGACACGCGACACAATGATCAACATCGCAGCACACAACGAGCCAGTATCATCCACCACGCCAACCCGCAACGTCTCATCGGCTCCCAGATACGAGCCGAATTCTGCCCACTCATACGTCTGTGTGATATTGCAACAAACGGATGACAGTACAAAGTCGTTCCAGCGTTGACGATCTGTGATAATTTGACCTTCCATACAACCTTCTCCTCAGTGTGTCAAGCGAAGCGAGGACACCGTAGCGTCGCACGCTCGCGTGCGATGTCCCACTCGACGTATGATCAGGTGCGACAGCGTTGCGCGTCAAGAGCGGGCTGCCTCGTACGAGCCACTGGGACATCGCACGCGAGCGTGCGACGCTACAAGGTCTTCGCGTTGCTCGACCTATCTCTGCTTTACCTCTTAAGGTGATACAGATATCTCAATCGGCATCGAACACAACTTCTGGTACCCCTGATAGCAGTGGACGCTCAATATCGATATTCTGTCGTTCTTTATGCCTCTGCTCTCGACCCATCTCGGTCAACTTACGCCAGGGCTTGTAGATCAGTGGCTGATAAATATAATCCTGTGTGGGCATCGTCAGACGCGAGAAGCCACCAAAGCCTCTTTTATACTCGTAGGCATCCCATTGATCCTCGCCGGGGACCAGCACGTCAGGAATAGAGCGAAAGTCAAAGAAACGACATCCCCGCATCTGCGCCCATTGTACGGCCGAGTATTGCAGTTGATAGGTGAGAGGCTGCGGCCATAAGTCATCCGCATAGCCAGTAAACATATCCCAACACCAATCGCCAAAGCGCAGGAGCAACTTGGCGGCGATCACACGTCCCTCGCGCTCGGCCAGCAGGATAGTCGCATCATTGCTGGCAGCAAAGGTCCGCCACAGACGCCAATGATAATCTCGACTGTGCACAAACACGCCATCACGCTCACTCGCATGTGAGAGCAACATATAATAGGTGTGGAAGTCGCTCTCACTGCGTGCCTCATAGACAGTGACGCCTTGCCGCTCGGCATTCCGGATAGATTGCTGCCACATGAGTTGAAAGTCAGCAAAAAGCTGATCTCTCGTGGGACGAATATCAAGGACCCAGGAACGTCGCCCATGGACCGAATTGGGATTGCTCTGAAAGCCAGCCTTATAATAAGCAGCGAGCCAGATATCCAGATCGGGATCATCGTCGGCAATATTGGGTTCAACGCGTAAAACAATCGCATGCTCGCGCTGTGCAATACCATCAATATGCTTGAGCAGGCGCGTAAGGATGCTTGCATCAAGACGCTCAAGAACTGGTCCACGCACGCAATACAGCCACGTAGGACGTAATTTCGGCAACGGTAACGACACGGAGGAGACAATCAGTAACATGGTGCCGATCAGGCGGCCATCGTCGAGGATGCCGAGGCGATAGACACGCTCACCCAACTCCTGACTGAACTCGCTCCACTCATAAGACTGTAGAAAATGTCCATGGGACTGATGCAACAAAAAGTTGTTCCACAGCTCCCGATCATTGATTTCCTGGATCGTGATACTCATGTGCACTACAACGTTTCTAAATACTCGCTCCGTAGCAGACTATAAACGCGCACATTGTGGTACTTGCCAAATCGGGGGATCACTTCACGGAGAGTGCCCTCGTATTTGAAGCCGGCCTTCTCATCGGCCCGCCAGCCACCAATATTCTCTTCCATATCCTGCGTTTGAATGCGGTTCAGGTTCAACTCTTGATACCCATATTGCAGCATCAACCTGGTCGCTTCCGTCCCAAAGCCTTTGCCGTGGATCGTACGATCACCGATAATCACATAAAATTCGGCACTCTGGTTCAACAGATTGATGTCTTTGAGTCCCACCAGGCCGATCAGGCGATTATCCGCCTTCATCGCCACTCCAAACAAAATATGGCGTGTATCCTTATAAAAAGTTTCTAGCCGCTCCTTACCACGCGAATCGCTGGTAGGATAGACTGAAAAATAGCGACGAATGTCAGCATCATTCATCCACGTCGAATAATGATGATTATCTTGAGAGGGCTCCAAAGGTCGTAAATACAGACGCTCCCCAACCACAAAGGGATTCTGTAATTCTACTGTATCCTCAGCCATAATTCTCACTTCCCTTCTTTGCAAGCTTACTTCTAATACTCGCACAATTCCAGCAAAAGTATAGCATAGGGCCAGATATGAGGCAATTTTATCACCTTATACGTAGGTCATTTGTTTGATCCAACGATAGGAGCGAAGATTATACAGCCCATTAGTCCTATATAACATTTAGAGCTAAAACATTCTATTATAATTGCAGAGATTATAGGTAATTTCATCTTTCACTCCTCTCTTACATGGACTCTCCATATAGACGTTAAGCGCCAGCGAATGCTCTCTAAAAGTACATGTATGCTTATCGGAAATCTTGCTATTAGCGGCGCAATGGTTCAGCTTATTTTTGGTGCTATACGCCCTAGTTACTACTTCAGGCTACATTACCTGTCTGTATAAAATATCCATAAAAGTACGTATCTGTACCGATAATTGTCAACTATTTTATCAATGGAATAAAAGACTAGTAAATTCATTCTAAATCTTCTATAATAATTATCAGGTTCCTAATATGAACCTTCTACAACAGTCTCTTTTTATCTAGGGGGATTATTTGTAATGCAAGAACGTATGATATCTTCTCGTATATCTTATGTTACTCTCGCTTGCGCACTTCTACTAGTTGCACTATTAGAAGGTCTGTATGCGCAGAATGCGGCAGCCACTCCGGCCAGCCATGTCAGCCCTCACTCTGTTTCTGTCAAGCCCCATCATATTTTTGTCGGTAATACTGAGGCCACGACCTACAAATGTCAGTCGAACACGGCCGCCGTACGCTGCTATGGACCATCACAGATCCGTAACGCCTACAGCATCCAGCCACTGCTCAACAAAGGCATCACAGGCAAAGGAACCACAATAGTTATCCTTGATGCGTATGGAGCACCCAATATTAAAAGTGACCTCCATACATTTGATCAGACCTTTGGATTGAAAGATCCCATCCTCAACATCATACCTGGCCAGGGCTCTCTCCCCACCTGGGATCCAAATGATCCACTGGATCAGGGCTGGGCTGGTGAGATCGCATTGGACGTTGAATGGTCCCATGTCGTTGCTCCAGATGCCACCATTGATCTGGTCATCTCAAAAACCAGCAACGATTCTGATCTGGTCGCTTCCCTCAACTACGCCATCAGCAAGAATCTGGGCGATGTCGTCTCGATGAGCTTCGGCGAAGACGAGAACTGCCTGGATGCTGCTACAAATGCCGCCTGGCATTCAGCCTTTGCTGCCGCCACCAAAAAAGGCATCACCCTGTTTGCATCCGCTGGTGATGATGGTGCAGCACAGGTAAATTGTGCTGGTACAGCATACGAGCAAGTCGCATCGTCTCCTGCTACTGATCCTCTGGTCACAGGCGTTGGTGGTACACAGTTGGTTGCAGACGCGACAACTGGTGCCTATCAAAGCGAGACCACCTGGAACGAGCCTACATACGAAGTTGGTACTGGTGGTGGTTATAGCCATGTCTATCCCAAACCATTCTACCAGTATGGGAACAAAAACATCGTTGGTACTGGCCGCGGCGAGCCTGATGTGGCTTACAACGCAGCCATCAACGGTGGCGTATTGACCGTCACTTCTGACAGTGGTTATGGAGCCAATGCAGTCTTAATCTCCGGTGGCACCAGTTCAGGCTCTCCACAGTGGGCCGGTATTGCTGCCCTTGCCAATCAGCTGGGACACAAGCGCTTAGGCTTGATCAATCCCTACCTGTACCTGGCCTTTGGATTAAGCAAACCAATCTATACATCGACATTCCACGATATTACGACCGGCACCAACGGTATCACGCTTGAGGATGCAGCAGGGAATCCCCAGACCTTCCCGGGCTACAATGCTCAAAAAGGTTGGGATGCCACAACCGGTTGGGGCTCTCCCATCGTGTCGAAGTTTGTACCTTTGATCTCACTCTTGACCATCGGTGCGCAATATAGCAAGCAGATTGGTTCGATGAGATAAACTAGCTCAGAGTTCCAGAGATGTTTACATTGAAGCATCTCCAGATAAAAATGCAGGGGACAGATCCATATATTGGAACTGTCCCCTGTGTTTATATCTCTATTGTTCAGTCAATGTTCAACCCGACGAGGACTGATCTCTTCATCATCTTTAGAAAAGCCCAGTTCGTGATGGACGATATAGAGTGGGCGTGCGCGTACTTCGTCATAGATACGACCAAGATACTCACCAATGATACCCAGAAAAATAAGTTGGATACCACCCAGGAAGAGCACCAGAATTAAGGTCGAGGCTTGTCCAACGATGGCATCGGTCACCAGTCGTAAGAATGCAGCAACCACTATTCCCAGCAGGCTGATGCCCGCAAGGATGAAGCCCAGGGTGGTCGCAAGTTGTAGAGGTAGATGACTAAAACTCGTGATAGCATCCAGCGAGAAACTAACCATCTTGCGCAACGGATATTTGGACGCGCCTGCATAACGCTCATGGCGATCATACAAAACTGCTTCCTGACGAAAACCCACCCAGGAAGACAATCCGCGCATAAAGCGATGATGCTCTCGCAAGGTAATCAACGTATTCACAACAGTACGATCCATCAGGCGAAAGTCACCCACGTTACGCGGAATATGAATAGAGGTGATACGATCAATCAAGCGATAAAAAATCGAGGCCGTGACCAGTTTAAACTTTGTCTCTCCGACACGCGAGGTACGTTGTGCGTAGACAACCTCGGCTCCCTCTTTCCAACGTGCAATCAGATTAGGAATCACTTCAGGAGGATCTTGCAGATCGGAATCAATCACAACGACAGCTTTTCCACTTGCATAGTCAAGTCCCGCGGAGATGGCAATCTGATGCCCAAAGTTACGCGAAAAGTCCAGGATATGCACACGTGCATCTCTCTCATGCAAATCTTTCATTACATTGAAAGATCCATCTTTACTGCCATCGTTTACAAGAATCAACTCAAACGGCTCACCCAGGCCCTCCATGACCTGGATCATCCGTGAGTAAAATTGTGGAAGAGTCTCCTCCTCATTAAAGACTGGAGCTATGATAGAGTAGACAGGCTGTGCAAAAGCCTGCGATACTTCATCTCTCTGGGGAGCAATCATGTATATTTCTCCTCATATTCCTCACAAGGATCATGTCTCATCGATAACCTCCATAGTTTGCATCTCTTTAGATGCGGAGGGCAGACTGCGGTATCATAATAACAACCGTTTTTGCAAAAAACGGTATGTTCGTTATAAGAAATTTTATCAGAGACGTGATACAAATGCCTAGTGCAAAATCATCTAATTCATTCAGTATTCTATTCTCTTTTTTTTACTGAGACTCAAGGAACCATGAAATTGGATTTTTGCCAAGGCTAGCACGATTACGCTTACAAAGCCAGCAATAATGACTAATGGACTAGAGCCTGCACCTGGCGGAGTATGAAAATTCCGCATTCTGGCTTCTCTTACGATTTACATATCCATCGTCTTTCTGATCAGGTCCGCGATTTCGTGATGCTGAAGATGTTGTGCCCATCCCAGGGCAGTTGATTGAAATCGTGCGTCGACCAGACTCAGGTCTGGATGCGCGGACAAAAGGAGTTGGGCTAGTTCATCATCGTTGCGCTCAACCGCGACATGCAAGGGAGTAAGCTGCATGATCCCCAGACGCACATTCGCCTGCTCAGGAGCGGTCTGAAGGAGAGCATGAACGCGTTCTTTCCAACCAAGATCCCAGGCCGAAAGCACATCGAGGTCGGCTCCATGCTGAAAAAGCCATTCAGCGGTCGCAGGCTGTCGACATTGTACGGCGATCTGCAATAATGAAAGGCCACTCGGCAGACGTTCGTTCAAGACATGAGCATGAGACTGTGCGCTCAACGTGGTCAGGAGCGAAATATCGCCACGTCCAACCGCTTCAGCGTGGGTCAGCAGAATAGGAGCAGGCTCAGGTGCCATCAAGGTATTGACACGGAGAATCCAGGTGCGCCCATAGCCGGCTGAGCGAAAGCCGAGACGCCGATAGGTCGGCTCTCCCAGAGAGGTCGCATTGAGAACTGCGTGATGACATCCCATTTGCCGAGCAAAATGACAGGCTGTAAACGTCAGAGCTTTTCCAATCCCCTGATTGCGTGCCTCCGGGACAACCCCAACATCAAAGATACCGGCGACACCCAGGGGTCCCAGTGTCAGATTGAGAGCACAATGTCCGACCAACTTGCCATCCAACCAGGCCACAACATAGCGCACCAGACAAGTAGACGTGTCCTGATGGCGTGGGCTGGTATTAACTGTTTGCTGATCATAATAAGGTAGATCAGTCACGGGATAGCTCGGAAGCTCAGTAAGGATCTCCAATGTGACAGAAGGCAAGACTGGAAAAGAAGCAGCCAGGGAACGAAAATCCAGCCACATCCAGTGGGGAAGCCAATTCGACTCAAAGCCACGCGCCAGCAAGCGGCTCTCCAGATCGAGCGGCTCCGGCGGATAAAGCGACCAGCAGAGCACATCCTTGAAGGGCTGATGTTGACGATAATATGCCAGCATCGACTCAATACGCTCATCGGCAGACGAGGCGTCAAACCGAGGAAAGAGGATCAGCCCATCATAATGCAAGCGTGGCGAATAAGCCCAGACAACATCGTCACGATACTGCACATCTCCTCCACTAAGGAGAATG
The DNA here is from genome assembly GCF_057551105.1 of Dictyobacter sp. Z7_2. Lineage (NCBI taxonomy): Bacteria > Bacillati > Chloroflexota > Ktedonobacteria > Ktedonobacterales > Dictyobacteraceae > Dictyobacter > Dictyobacter sp. Z7_2. The sequence goes on along the minus strand of NZ_BAAJPE010000002.1, from coordinate 2,475,403 downwards.
GCATGTATAACCCATGCCCGCATATTTTCTATCATGGCCTGAAGTAAGCATGCTCGAGTTGTATCAGCATCCAAAAACGAAGATGATGATGTCTCAAAAGTCTTGTCCATAAAATCAGCGACCTCTTCAGGATATAAAACATACTCATATGATACTCATAAAATGAAAATAAAGTAACACTTTGTGCACGAATTTCACATAACTTTGATCATGAGATATACTATCAGCATGGAAACAGAGATTGCGCACGTAAAGGAGGGAAACTCGCATGGCCAAGAAAATACGCACGCTGGCAATGCGCGTCCTCGACGCTCAGAAGATACAGTATAGCGTCCATCAGTTTCCTGACACGATCCACAACGCCGAAGAGGTAGCCGCGCAGATCGGCCTGCCAGCTGCGCAGGTCTTTAAAACCCTCGTCGTGATCCGTGAGGATCAGATCAACGCCCACCCGCTGCTCGTCATGGTCCCTGCCAATCGGGAGCTCGACCTACGACACCTCGCACAACAGATAGGAGTCAAAGCCGTCCGCATGGCCAGACATGATCAGGCCGAAAAGTTGACTGGACTCAAAGTTGGCGGCATCTCGGCCCTCGCCCTGCTCAACCGTCCCTTCGACATGTATCTAGATGCAAGCGCCTCCAACTTTCAAGAGATCGCCATCAGCGGAGGACAGCGTGGCATCAACCTGCAACTCAATGTCGATGACCTGCTCAAACTTACAGACGCTCAGATCGTCACCACCACCTCTCCCCAATCATAATCTCCTCAGCATCGACTGGCCGGCTCTCCTCAGGGAAGGGCGATGACGCCCTAAGGTATCACCCGCAGGATACGATCATCTAAGGTTATTGTATCAGATACACTAAGGTGTGATAGATCGGCCTGGATGGCTGGCTGATCCAAGCCCGAAATGTCTGTTATATACATCTTTCGATATTATTACATTTTTAAAACACTCCTCTAAAGCCCCTGGGATAGGTCAATAGCTGATCGCTGTTATGGACAAGAGCGACATCTACCTTAATTGTGCTGATTCAACGCTTCCAATAATCAGGTCAGTAATCGGGTAAACATCTGATGTCCGCTGGGGACCGCGAGTGGCATACTATGCTTGTACGAAAAAGAAAAAGCAATGAAGCAACTATTGGATGGCACATTCTATTAAGGAGCGCATCTGTGGATGCATTAACACTCTCACGAATTCAATTTGGTAGCACGATTATCTACCATTTCCTCTTTGTTCCGTTAACAATGGGGCTTTCGCTCATGATCGCCATCATGGAAAGCATGTATGTGCGGAGCGGAAATGATACCTATAAGCGTATGGCCCAATTCTGGGGTAAGCTTTTCATCATCAACTTCTCACTTGGAGTGGTGACCGGTATTGTGCAAGAATTCCAGTTCGGTATGAACTGGTCAGAATATTCACGCTTTGTAGGCGACGTCTTTGGGGCTCCACTAGCGATTGAAGCCTTATTAGCCTTCTTTCTAGAATCCACATTCTTAGGAATATGGATCTTTGGATGGGAGAAGCTTTCCAGGAAACTCCACCTGACAGCTATCTGGCTGGTGGCGATCGCTTCAACGCTGTCGGCATTTTGGATTATGGTCGCCAATGCCTTTATGCAACAGCCGGTCGGCTATGTGATCCGCAACGGTCGCGCAGAGATGACAGACTTCTTTGCCCTCCTGAAGAATCCGATGCTATGGGCACAGTTCCCACACGTCTTCTTTGGAGCAGTTACAACTGGAGCCTTCTTCGTCGTCGGTATCTCGGCCTATCACTTCCTCAAGAAATCAAAGGATCATGATTTCTTTCAGCGCTCGATGCGTATCGGTCTGATCATCGCGCTGGTGGGAAGTATGGCTACGGCGATCACAGGACACTTGAGTGGTCAGTATGTGGTGGCGCAACAGCCGATGAAGATGGCGGCGGCTGAGGATCTCTGGGATACGGAGAGTCCTGCCTCGTTCTCGCTGTTCTCGATCGGCGATCAGCAAAACATGAAAGACGTCGTCGCCATCAAGGTTCCCTACCTGCTCAGCTTCCTGTCTAACGACACCTTAACAGGGAAGGTCGAAGGCATCAAAGACTTGCAGGCTCAGTACGTCAGGGAATATGGTCCTGGCAACTACATCCCGCCGGTCTTCGTGACCTACTGGAGCTTCCGCTTCATGTTTGCTACGGGTACGCTGCTGGCGTTGATTGCACTGGGAGGCATCTACCTCTTGTGGAAAAAGCGTCTTGAGGAAAAGAGATGGTTTCTCTGGTTACTGGTTGGATCGATTGCCTTGCCATATATCGCCAATACGGCTGGCTGGGTGCTGGCGGAGATTGGTCGGCAGCCGTGGCTCGTGACCGGATTATTAAAGACTTCTGCGGGCGTATCAACATCGGTAAGTCCAATCATGATCTTGATCTCGCTGATCACCTTCATCGTTGTCTACGGGATACTGGCAGTTGTCGATGCATTCCTGCTCTTCAAGTTCGGTCGTCTGGGAGCCGAGGCCGTTGAGGAACACCTCGAGAGTAAGGAAGAGGAGTTAGTAGCTGTATATTAGCGGAGCTCTCATAGAGCTCCGTCGGCGGAAGAGGGATTTATGAATTTACACATATTATGGGGCACTTTAATTGTCATCCTCTTCACAGGTTTCTTCGTGCTAGAAGGCTTCGACTATGGCGTTGGTATCCTCTCTCCATTTCTGGGGAGGGACAACAACGAGCGTCGCATGGTTATCAACGCGATCGGCCCGTTTTGGGATGGCAATGAGGTCTGGATCATTACTGCTGGCGGCGCAATGTTTGCCGCTTTTCCAGATTGGTATGCAACATTATTCAGTGGTTTCTATTTAGAGATGTTCCTGATATTATTAGCTCTCATCGTCCGTGGAGTCTCCATCGAGTTCCGCAGCCTGCTTATAGGACTGCGCTGGAAAGGCATCTGGGACACATTATTCTTTGTCGGTAGCCTCCTGCCAGGTTTTCTCTGGGGAGTGGTTATCGCGAATCTGATCCATGGAGTGCCGGTCGACGCGAAGATGAAATATGTCGGCACGCTCCTGACACCATTTAATCCCTTTGCCCTGCTGTGTGGCCTGACGGTGGTCGCTCTATTCGCCCTACATGGAGCTATCTTCCTGACTCTTCGTCTGGAAGGAACACTGCTAGAGCGCGCAGAAAGAGCCGCCAAACGCCTCTGGTTACCAGTCGTCATCCTACTCGTGGCGCTCGTCGGCTTTGGATATAGTAGTTCAAGCGTCTTTCAGCAACTCATTCTGAATGTCCGATTGTTACCGTTTGGTTATGCCCTGCTGGCAGCACTGGTCTCAATCCCCTTGCTTGTAAGGCGTCATCATAGTGGTTGGGCCTTCACCATGACATCGGTAATCATCGTCCTATCTGGAGTCATCATTGGACTGGGCTCTGTCCCGAATGTCATGGTCTCAAGCCTCAATCCGGCCTGGAATCTGACCATCTATAACGCATCGTCCAGCCCCTACACGCTCACCGTCTTGAGCTGGATCGGTCTGACAATTGTACCGATCGTCCTACTGTATCAAGCCTGGAACTATTATATATTCCGACAACGCATCCAGCCCAATCACATCGGACATTATTAAAACCGAAGCTCGCCGACGCTACGGGGTTGCCTCAAGAACTGATGGTGCTACAATACTATAAGGCAAGCAAAAAGAGGTCGAGCGCAGCGAAGACCTTGTAGCGTCGCACGCTCGCGTGCGATGTCCCAGTGACTCGTACGAGACAGTTGGAGCTCGGCGCGCCACACTGGCCTGCCTGATCGTACGTCGAGTGGGACATCGCACGCGAGCGTGCGACGCTACAGTGTACATGGTCCGATAGTTTGTCGACGCAATCAGGAACGGTGTCATGAATATAAATAAACGTCTACTTCAATACGTCAAGACGATGCGTATCTATATAGTAATTGTGGGGCTACTCAGTTTTTTTACGGCGATCGCACTCGTACTACAATCTCATTACATTGCCCAGATTATTAACGACTCATTTCTCAACAGGCGCTCATTGGCGCAACTGTCGCTGGCCCTGCTCATTCTCCTGGGAGTCCTGGTCGGTCGCGCTCTGATTGTGTGGTGCAACGAGATCGCAACGAATTTTGTGGCGGGAACGGTCAAGAGTGATCTGCGTTTGCGCCTCTTCAAACATATTCTCAAGCTGGGACCGATGTATGTGCGCGGCGAGCGCAGTGGAGAGATCGCCAATACAACAACAGAAGCTGTAGAGGCTCTGGATGCTTATTTCAATCTCTTTTTTCCACAAGTATGTGCAACCGTAATTATCCCACTCACAATTTTAATCGTGGTCTTCCGCACCGATCCACTTTCAGGAGTGGTTCTGCTTGTGACCTGGCCCGTGTTGCCCGTCTTTATGATCCTGATCGGACTCCAGGCCAACGCCATCACGGCAAAGCGCTGGCAGCAGATGAGTCTGCTCAGCGCACACTTCCTCGATGTGTTGCAGGGGATGACGACGCTCAAGCTCTTCGGTCGCAACAAGCTGCAACAACAGACGATCCAGCGTGTCAGCGAGCGCTACGGCGCGACCACGATGGGAGTGCTACGCGTTGCATTTCTATCCTCGTTCGTGATGGAGCTGGGATCAACGATCAGCAACGCCATCATTGCCGTTGAAATTGGATTGCGACTCGTCTACGGAAGCATCCCATTTGAGCCAGCTTTCTTTGTACTGCTCCTGACACCTGAATTCTACCAGCCATTGCGCAATCTGGGGACACAGTTCCATGCCAGCATGAACAGCGCGGCAGGTGCGCAACGCATCTTCGATATCCTCGAAACGCCAGCGCAGATACCATCAACGAACGAGACAGCCACAGACGCTTCACTAGAGCACACGCTGACACTGACAGACATCCACTACGCCTATCCAGGCACAGACAAAGATGAAAGCCCGCATGAGGCGCTCAAAGGTATCTCATTCTGCATCGAGCGCGGACAAAAAGTCGCCCTGGTGGGCAAGAGTGGCGCAGGTAAGAGCACGCTTGCCAGTCTGCTACTGCGCTTCATTGAGACAGAGCAAGGAACAATCTCTGCCGACGGTACCGATATTAGAAATTTCTCGGCACAATCATGGCGAACACAGGTTGCCTGGCAGCCCCAGCGTCCCTATCTCTTCAACACGACGGTGGCTGAAAACATTCGTCTGGGGAAGCCTGATGCCAGCATGGAAGAGGTCATAGCGGCCGCCAGACAGGCACATCTCGACGAGGTTATACAGGCCCTACCACAGGGCTATGAGACATCGATTGGCGAGCGCGGAACGCGTCTGAGTGGTGGACAGCTGCAACGCTTAAGTCTGGCGCGTGCGCTCCTTAAAAACAGCCCTCTCTTCTTACTGGACGAGGCAACCTCGACGCTCGATGGCGAGAGCGAAACGCAGATCTTAAAGACCATTGATCAGATCGCCGCAGAGCATTTTATCTTGATAATTGCCCATAGACTAAATACTATCAGTAGCGCGGATCGTATTGTGGTTCTCAATGATGGACAGGTCGCGGATAGTGGAACGCATCAGGAATTACTGGCTCGATCGCCGCTCTATCAAGAACTCATCAAAGCGTATGAAGCAGAGGAGGCAACAGTATGAATAGCACGTTGAAACGCCTGATCCAACTGGCGTGGCCTATCAGGAATTGGATGCTTCTTGCGGCTCTGCTCGGTAGCTTTACTGTCATGAGTGGCATCGGATTGCTAACCACTTCTGGCTATCTGATCTCGGAAGCGGCACTACATCCATCGGTCGCCCTGCTTCAGGTAGCAATTGTGGGAGTACGCTTCTTCGGCATTTCCCGAGGCATCTTCCGCTATCTGGAGCGCCTCGTCTCGCACAAAGCCACATTTGGCCTGCTCGCCAAGCTGCGTGTCTGGTTTTATACAGCGCTGGAGCCCTTGATTCCTGCACGCCTGCTCGAACAAAGAGAAGGTCAGGCACATGAGCTACGCAGTGGCGATATCCTCCGACGTGCGGTGTCAGATATCGATACGCTCCAGAACTTTTATCTGCGTATTCTGGCTCCGCCACTGGTTGCAGTCATCATCGGCATCGTCATGTGGATCTTCTTTGGTTTCTTTGGCGCAATCTTTGGACTGATCTTCATCGCCTTCTACCTCATTACCAGCATCGTGATTCCCACCTTAGCACATTTACTAGGCCAACGCGTGAACCGTGAACTGGTCAGCACACAAGCCGATCTGGAGACACATCTCGTAGACAGCGTCCAGGGTATCGCCGACCTGATCGCCTTTGGTCAGGAGGAACACGAAGCCCGGCATATCCAGGATCTGAACAAGCGCCTGCGCAAGTTACAGATGACCAACGCCTATATCAGCGGGATGCAGGGAACATTGACCAATCTGCTGATCAATCTATCGGCGTGGGTAATGCTCTTCACCGCCATCCCATACGTCTATCGTGGACAGCTCAGCGGCGTCCTGCTAGCCGTCCTGGTCATGGGAGCGCTCGCCAGCTTCGAAGGAGTCATGCCGCTTGCAGGCTCATTTCAGCAGTTAGGAGGCAGCCTGGAAGCAGCACGGCGTCTCTTTGAGATCGTAGATGCCAAACCGGCGGTCATTAATCCGACGGCACCATCGCCAGGCGCTGAGAACCAGACAATCCAGGCTGAACACCTGAACTTCCGCTATGACGCAAGCGAGCCGTATGTCCTGCACGATATCAACTTCACCGTGCAGCAGGGTAAATGTCTGATCGTCGTTGGACCAAGCGGATCGGGAAAATCAACGCTCGCCCATCTGTTGTTGCGCTTCTGGGACTATCACGAGGGGAAGATTGAGCTTGGTGGCCATCCACTGCCAGAGTACCAGTTGGATGATCTCTACAAACTTGTGAGCGTCGTTGAGCAGGACACGCACCTTTTTAACACCTCGATACGTGACAACCTCATGATCGCACGCTCAAACGTCACGGAAGAGCAGATGATTGAAGCGTCCAGACAGGCTCAGTTGCATGACTTCATCCTGACGCTGCCTCGTGGCTATGATACACAGGTCGGCGAGCAAGGTCTGCGCCTGAGCGGAGGCGAACGCCAGCGTGTTGCTATCGCCCGCGCCTTCCTCAAAGATGCTCCCATCCTCATCCTGGATGAGCCGACCGTCAACCTGGATGCTATCACCGAACGAGCTATCCTGGAGGCAATCAATACGTTACGTCAGCAGCGCACTACCTTTATGGTCACGCATCGACTCATCGAGATGGAGATGGCCGACGAAATCTTGTTCCTACAAGAAGGCCAGATCGTCGAACGTGGCACCCACACCGCCCTTCTGGAAGCCGAAGGACTCTATTGGCGCATGTGGCAACAACAGCGCACACGCGCCGAGGTATAAGTATCCTGATTACTTTTCTATGTGCTTAGATTCTTGTTAAAACAACTACCGGGAGAATACGAGAAGTGTTTTGTTGATAGAGACCAAAACCAGGCTCTTCCTGCACAGCGTTGGCAAAGAGACGATCACGTTCCTCGCGCTCTGGAATCGTCGCACGGACGTTGATCGTCTCGGTGCCCACCTCAATCGAGACTTCTGGATGCGCTTTGATATTGTAGTACCAATCAGGATTGGTTGGTTCACCACCTTTGGAGGCTACAATCACGAAGTTGTCACCATCTTTCAGATATCCCAGGGGATTGACGCGCGGCTGATTACTCTTGGCCCCACGGGTGTGCAGCAAGAGCGCATTATGGCCCTCAAATGGACCACCAAGTTTGCCACCATTAGCACGGAACTCCTCAATAACCAGTTTATTATTATCGTTGACCGTTTTTGCATCGAAAGAACTACCAGGAGCAAAATCATCGCTCATATATAAATCTCCTTGACAGGTATTTTAGGTTTACAGGTATTTCAGGTTTACCAGTAAGAGCTTACCCCAGTATCGAGAAAAGAAAAAAGATCATTTGGTATCATTTTCGGGTATCATTTTTGTGGAAGGTATCATCTTGTCGATGTTGTACCTCTCCATTTAGATTTGTCTGATGTGCATTAATCATAAGCTATTAATGAGTATGATAGAATCAGATCGCTACTGCTCGCCTGGTGGTAAATTGTCGCACACGGCTGTTGTGATCCAGACGATCAAACAATAACTTTCTTTTGAACATACCATTGAGAAAAGGATGTTTTTGATGCCGTTATCAAACAAGCATAGGAACAATCACCCTTTACGCTCCGCACGATTACAACGTCATTGGTCCCAACGCGAGCTGGCAGAGCGCGTTGGAGCGACAGTTATCACGGTGAAACGATGGGAACGTCAGATAACTGTTCCAAGTCCCTACTTTCGTTTGAAGCTGACAGCTCTCTTTGGCAAGAGTGAAGAAATGTTAGGGCTACAAAAAGTTCAGGAACTGCCTGCAACTTCCTCCCGGTTTGAGGTCGCAAACGAGAGGGAAATCATGCCTATGCCAACAGATCCTTCTTCACTCTGGACGGTTCCTTATCTGCGCAATCCCTTTTTTACCGGGCGTGATGACCTTTTTTGTCACCTTGATAAACATTTCATGACGGCGACACTGGAAACGATCACTATGGCGCACAGGACCACGTTGACTCAACCATTGGCGCTGACCGGGCTGGGAGGAATTGGCAAGACACAGCTTGCCGTCGAATATGCCTATCGTATGCATGAGCAGGGCACATATGCACATATTTTCTGGATCAATGCGACGAGCGAGGAAGCCATCTTGAAGAGTTTTATCTCGCTGGCCACTCTGCTCCCTGCATATTCAGCGACCAATGAGACGGATCTGCAGAAGCTTGTAGACGCGATCAAGTTGTGGCTGGAGAATTGCTCACAGCGTTGGCTCTTAATCTTTGACAACGCCGATGAACTTTCCTCGATCCAGCACTATCTACCTCGTTATGGAAATGGCAACCTTCTGTTTACCACGCGAGCGCATGCCGTTGGCTCGTTGGCTGTAGCCATCGAAGTGGAAAAGATGGGCTTCACGGAAGGATCAACCTTGCTTCTGCGTCGAGCTCGACGCTTGCAAGAACTGCCCGATGATGAGGTTAATGCAATGGGAGATCTGGTAACATCCCTCGATCATTTCCCGCTTGCCCTTGAACAAGCTGGCGCGTATATCGAAGAAACTGGATGCACATTTCGTACATATCTCCGCCTTTATCAAACACACTGTAGTGTTTTGCTGGCCAGACGTGGTGCGCAATCCACCAACTATGCGGCATCAGTCGCCACAACCTGGTCGCTCACCTTTCAAAAAGTTGAACAAGCCAATCCGGCCGCCGCCCAATTGTTGCAATTGTGTGCGTTTGTATCCCCCGATCATATTCCTGAAGAACTCTTAAGTGAAGGAGCTCCATACTGGCCGGCATTACTCCAACAAGCGGTCGGAAACCCGTTCGCGTTTAATCAGATGATTGAAGCCCTGCTTAAATTTTCCCTGGTCAAGCGCCTGACAGAAGACCATTTACTCAGTCTCCATCGTCTCGTACAAGTCGTCCAGCTAGAAAGAATTATACCTGAGGAACAACGCCAGTGGGCAGAACGTCTGGTACGTGCTGTCAACCACCTATTTCCTCTTCAGCCAGGAGAAGCTATCAGTTCCTGGCCACAGTGTCTGCGCTATCTTGAGCAAGTACAAGCTTGCAGCATGCTCATTGAACGGCATGAGCTCCAGCTTTCTGAGGCCGTAGATCTACTGGATCGAGCTGGAACCTATCTACGCATTCACGCCTCCTATTCCCTGGCCGAAACATTTTATCAGCGAGCGCTACGTATTTGTGAAGGGCTTCTGGGAGCACATCACCTTGAAACAGCGAAGATCCTGAATAATCTGGGCATTCTTTACTGGTTACAAGGGAAGTACGAACAGGTTGAAGCGTTCTATCAGCGAGCATTGGATATTGGCGAAGAGCATCCAGAAGCACAGCATACGGAGATGGCCGAGACTCTCCATAATCTGGGCATTCTTTACTATTATCGGGGCAAATATGAACAAGCAGAAAATTATTATCAACGAGCACTGCATCTACGCGAGGAACTGTTGGGAATGCATCATCCCAATGTAGCCGAGACGCTGAATCACCTGGGCTTTCTTTATTCCAGACTGGGGAAGTACGAACAGGCAGAAATCTATTATCAGCAAGCATTAGTAATCCAGGAAGAGTATTTAGAAGCACGGCATCCTGAGTCTGCCAGGACCCTGAATAACCTGGGACTTCTGTACTCCAAGCAGGGGAAATATGAGCGAGCAGAAAATTATTATCAGCGAGCATTGCATCTGCGTGAAGAGTTGTTAGGAGTACAGCATCCTGAGACCGGAATGACCATGAGTAACTTGAGCCTGCTTTATTATGAACAAGGGGAATATGAACGAGCGGAGCCTTATTGTCAGCAAGCATTGACCATCCTGGAAGAGCAATTAGGAGCACAACATCCTGAGACCGCCGAAGTTGTACATAATCTGGGACTTCTTTACTACGAGCAAGGGAAATATGAACAGGCGGAGTCCTGTTATCAGCAAGCATTAGTGATCCAGGAAGAGCACCTGGGAGCACAGCATCCTGAGACCGCCAGAACCCTTGAGAGCTTGGCGAAGCTATACTGGATAAGGCATGAGTATGAGCAGGCTGAGTTACTCTTTGCACGCGCATTGGCTATTCAAGAACAAATGTTGGCACCGAACCATCCAGATCTGGCCCGAACGTTGCATGGTTTTGCCCAGCTCCATGCAGGACAGGGTACCTCTCAAATGGCAGCAGCCCTTTATCAACGAGCGTTGACCATCCGAGAACACATATATGGCCCCCACCATCCCAAAACAAACGCCACCCGCACGAATTTGCATGCCGTAACGTCAGACGCTACGACGTGATCCAGCCGACAAGGGATACTTGCGCATTTGCAGGCATGGTGGCGATCTGCCTGGATGTTCCACCCACCATTGATCCGAGCATAAGGATTGTGTTGTCTGTGTCGTTGACAGGTTGCAGTTTGAGAGCATAGAAGCGTCCATTGCGCGAGACGTTGGCCCAGCTGTCCTGCGAGGATGTATTAAGGATCGGGTCGTACTGGTTTCTGTCAATTTGTGCCAGCAGCTTTGGCCTCTGAAGCGTCTTTTTGGTGTCGATGGACCATAATCCATTAGGAAGGTTGGTGTTTGGATGGTCGGCATCAGATATAGCTAAGAGGATATCATCTGCCGGGCAGAGCTGTGATAAGACCATACTCTGATCAACAAAAAAGGGTTGTTCGGCACCAAGTATGCTAACGCTGCCGGTGCAGCGGCTAATATATGTCACTGCTGGTACTTCTGCTCGCGCTCTCACTGCGTAGAGATCACAGGATGAACTGCCAGTAGGTACAACTATCTGGAGGCCACTTGTGACAGTCGTATTCTCGTCTGAGACTGTTATCTGATAGAGGGCACTACTTTTGGTGTCTTTGCGCAGATAGATATGATGGGCGTCTTGCCAGCCGACGATCTGGTTATCTGGAGGCAGAGTGAGCTCACGATGGAGTGTTCCATCATGTAAAAAGAGCTGATAGATCTGTGTGTCAGATGTGGCAGTAAAGAGAAGTCGCGCAGAGTCTCGATAGCTGTACGGCGACCAATGAATAGCCTGGATCGATGGGTCTGTACGGCTCGATGTGGGTGCACAGTATAATGTCTGGAGCAATAAACCGTCAGTACGCAATAATTGGAGCTGGCTCTGTTGCGCGGAGCTTGCTACAAACACAATCCACTGCCCATCGGGAGAGATCTGCGCCGACGAAACGCGGACATCAGGCAAGATCTTAAGCGTCCTGGCTTGCCCCGTCACAGCATCATAGCGCACCAGAGCATCAGCAAAGCCAGCAGAACCCCGTGTCTCCTTCACATATACAACCGCTGGATGTGCGGTCTGTGGATCAACCACTTGTGGCGTCAGTACCGCGCTACGTGCCTGACCTGTCGCAGGACAGCGGCTAGAGATCGATCGTGCAGGATCAGTTACTGGCAGCAAGATCGGTAGGCTCCAGAGAATGCCAAGCGGAACTAATGCGAGTAAGCCGATCAGAAACACCAACGAGACAAAACGCGATGCCGACGATGGCTGTTGGGGATGTCTCCTGGTTGCATAGCGAGCGATCGTGGCTGGTAAGACCGATGTGCTCAACTGTGTCTGCTTACGCGCTGGTGTAGGAACATTCAACGAAGCCAGACTATGATTATCAACGACATAATTGCCTCCTGCACGAGTCTCCTCAAACTCGTCAGGGAGCAGCAGTGGATCGGCCACTAACCTGCTCGTTGGACTAACAATGCTACGTCCTCCTGGCAACTCATTTGAGGCAACGGCAGGATCAATGCGTACAACCTCCAGGAGAGCCTGTAAAAAATCCTGCGGACTTTGATAGCGACGATGAGCATCCTTCTCCAACGACTTCAGCACCACATCTTCTAATTCCTGCGAGATGGCCGGATTGAGATCGCGTAAAGGGCGCGCATGCTCATAGAGATGCATCGTCATCACATGGATAGCTGTCTCTGCCACAAAAGGGACCGTGCCTGTCAGCAATTCGTACAGCACAACACCGAGGCTATAAATGTCGCTCGCTGGTACAGCTCTGCCCTGGATCTGTTCGGGAGACATATATTGTGGGGTGCCCATGATACTGGTCGTATGCGTCACAAAGCTAGCCAGCGCCGCCGTATCATATTCGTCGGTCAAGACCTTTACCAGCCCAAAATCCGAGAGCACCAGCGAATGATCAGCCTTGAAGAGGAGATTATCAGGCTTGATATCTCGATGAATCAAACCTCGATCATGAGCATATTGTAAAGCTCGCAGAATCGGGACCAACAATTCGACCGCAGCGCGTGCCGACAGTTTCCGCTGAGCTTGTAGGCGACTACGTAACGATCCATACGAGAGATAGGGCATGGCAAAATACGCCTTTCCCTCGTAGCGACCATACTCATACACCAACAAAATGTTGGGATGTTCAAGGCGCGCAACGACCTGTGCCTCACGTTCAAAGCGCCGCAAAAAGGAATCCTGGGCATCAGATCTGGGACGGAATACCTTCAGCGCCACCTCACGATTCAGATATGTATCCCTGGCCAGAAAAACCGTTGCCATACCTCCGCGACCAATCAATCCAGTAATATAATAGTGTCCTAACCTCTGTCCCACCATTGCCCCTGGCTCCATAAGTTGCATTCCCTCCATGCTCAAAAGAGACCCATTCCAACTTTCCACACATTGCATTCGCTAGAGCTCATTTATGAGACCAGGAGATAAAAAAACATAATAATTGCGTGAACAAAACAAATTGCCAATATTTTATAGAGAACATCCTGTATACACGAAAAGATTGAAAGAAGAACACATTCAAGTACAAATCCCCACCTCACATATTATAAGAAAAATCCATAGTAATTCACTTTAAATAGTATCATGACATTCATGTGGAGGCAACTTTAGCAATATCACCCCTGACCATTCAGATTTCTACATTGGCGCTTTTCTTTTCGTATCAAGTTATGATATACATTGAGGGAAAGAACCCATCATCGGGTGGTGCAATGATCGCCTCCTTAGCAGGCGCCCAGCGCTCCAGGCATATGAAAGGATAAAGCATCATGGAAGAGATAACCCTGAGCCAGCAAGAAGATCAACCCGAGGAGGAGTTTTCAGCACCCCCACCACTTCAACCACGCTACTCCTTCGGAAATTGGATGCTGATCCTGCTACTGATCATGATCATTGGGGCAGGATTTCTCTGGACCAATATTCAGGGGCATCAAGATGCTCTCTTGATCAGCCAGCAGGAGCAAATTACACAGCTACGCATATCCAATGAGCAGCAACAAGAGACCCGCCTACAAAACTATATGAAAAACATCAGCGATTTTATGATCCAGAATCAACTCTTGAAAAAACATACGGCTGCTGATCCGGCAAAGATCGCCGCAGATGCCCTCACACGTGCGACGCTGAGCGGTTTAGATCCCACGCGGAAAGCTCAATTGATGAGTTTCTTGTATCAGACCAAGCTCATCAGCAATGATAGCGTCTCCCTCAACATGCAGGATGTCGATATCAGTCAGGGGCAGATGGCCAATATCACCTTGGCGGACACCGATCTACTCGGGGCCAACTTGAGTGGAGCTGATCTGCATGGAGCAACGCTTAACAATACAATCCTGATATTTACCAATCTCTCCCACGCCAACCTGGCAAAAGCCGATCTGCACGCCTGCGATATGCACAATACGAACATCACGGGAGCCAATCTCGCAGGGGCCAATCTGCGCGATGTGGTCGGACTGACCTCGACGCAAATAAGCTCAGTCAAGACGCTTAAAGGCGCAACCATGCCAGATGGGACCGTTCATCCATAATCACAGTACTCTGTCCAAAATCTAGGATATAATGAGGGCTGGAGATTAATTTTGACGAGGAGAATATTCGCTTATGTCCTACATGTCCATACGTGAAGCAGCCGAGGAGATCCATTCGGGGCTGATCACGCCGACGGAACTGGTGCTGGAGACTCTGGAATCCATCGATGAGCAGGATGGAGAGATCCAGGCTTTCATCACAGTTATGCGCGATGAGGCTTTGCAAGCCGCTGAACAAGCTGAGCGAGAGTTGCGCACAGGTCTCTATCGCAGCCAGCTACACGGTATTCCGATCGCCATCAAAGATCTGATCGCTGTCCAGGGAGTACGCACAACAGGCAGTTCGAAGGTCTTATCAGACCACATTTCAGCTGAAGACGCCATGGTTGTCGAGCAGCTCCGCAAAGCCGGCGCGATCATCATAGGCAAGACCAATACGTTTGAGTTCGCTTACGGACCTTACGCACCACCAACCTGTAATCCCTGGGATCTCACACGCACCACGGGCGGCTCCAGTGGAGGATCAGCAGCGGCGGTGGCGGCCGGAATGGTTACAGGAGCTATCGGCACAGACACAGGTGGATCGATTCGCATTCCATCCTCCTGCTGTGGCCTGACAGGACTCAAGCCTACCTATGGACGTGTCAGTTGCTATGGTGTTATTCCTCTTAGCTGGTCGCTCGATCACGTTGGACCAATGGGACGCAGCGCCGAAGACTGTGCCATCATGTTTGATGCCATTGCGAAATATGATCCACGCGATCCCAACAGCGTCTCAGGCCCTCCAACATCGCTCAATCGCAACACCACAACCCTCAACAGCGGCACAAGCGGACGCGATCCACTCTCGTTGCAGGGACTCAAAGTCGGGATTCCACAGGAATCATTTGTGGCTCCTCTTGATCCAGAGGTACGGCGAGCATGGCAGACAGCGCTGCGCGTGCTTGAAGAAGAAGGCGTCGAGACTATTGAAGTAGAGCTTCCGCGACCAACAATGGATCTCTATCGCACCATCCAGAAGCCTGAAGCCAGTCTGGCGCATAGACAAAAGCAATGGTATCCACAGCGTAGCGAGCTCTATAGCGAGCTTGTACGCACACGTCTCGCCGAAGGAGAGCAGATAGCTGCCGTTGATTACCTCGACGCCCTCAACGACCGCCGTATCTTTGCCAGTAGCCTGCGCACCATCATGCAACGCGTAGACGCCTTTGTGCTTCCCACGCTCCCGATTCCTGCCATACGTAGTGAGCTGGCAGGGACGGATATCGAGATTGATGGCGTAACAGAAAGCTCTACGACAGCGTATCTACGACTAACCATGCCATTTAATCTCACTGGCTTACCGACGGTCTCATGTCCCTGCGGCTTCAACTCTGAAGGACTCCCGATTGGGCTACAGATTGCGGGTCGACCTTTCGAAGAGACAACCGTACTACGTATTGCCCATGCTTATCAGCAACTTACTGATTGGCATCGTCGAGAAATACCTGCCAGGGTGTAACTTTTGTTTCTCAGCATTCGTGTTGCGAGGGTGCAGCCAATACTTTTTCAAATACTGCAAGGTGAGAAGTGGGTATGATGAGAGAGTTTTCGCACAAGGAGAACATTTTGACTCAGACGACTTCGCATAGCACCTTCACATTTTTCCAGGAGCTCGCAACCCTCAGTAGCAACAGGTGGATACGTGGTGTAGAAGGAACATGTCGCTTCGATATTACAGGATTAGAGAGCCGTTATATCACACTGGATGATGGAAAGATTACGGTGCAAGAGAGTACCGCAGCCGCTGATCTCGTCATCAGTGGAGATATTAAAGATTTTGATCTGCTCATCAGCGAGAAGCGTAACCTACTTACCACGTATCTACAGGGGAGAATCAATTGTGCAGGTAGGTTGGCCTTGATTTTCCCAATACAGCGACTTTTCCCCTGCCCATGCCTGATAGAGAGTAAGCAAACTCCACATCCGAAACAAACAACGCTCCCTTCATCAAGCAAGCGAAAAAACACCAACCAGTCGCAAGCGATTCCCAATCCAACAGTCAGCATGCTCAATGGCGATACATTTGTCGTCAGTGATCTGCGAGGCAATATCGATGCCAATCCGGTCAATACGCAGGGATTGTTTAGCTGGGATACGCGTCATCTTTCGCGCTGGAAATTGACAATCGATGGTATCACGCCAACCATTTTAGCAACCGACGATTTGCAATATCACTCCATGCAGTTTTTTCTGGTCCCGACCACGGGAACTGTCTATATCGATGCGAGCCTCTCACTCATACGCACGCGCACGATCGGAGAGGGCTTCCACGAACAGCTCTGCTTCCTTAATCACAGCGATCAGGAGGTCGATCTCGATGTGCAAATTGAGGTTGGTGCAGACTTTGCCGATATCTTTGAGATTAAAGACGCCTTGCAAAAAAAGGGTCACTATTTCCATCGGATCGACGAGCGGCGGCTCGTACTCCAGTACCAAAGGGAGCGCTTTAGACGAGAAACATGGATTGAGTGCTCGTCAAAGGTGAGCATTGAGCCTGATCGACTCAGTCTGCCCATCCATATTGGGCCGCATGGAAAATCATTTACGGAACTGGATATCATGGTGGCAAATACAACCACGAAGAAACATCCGATTCCTTATAAGGGCGATGAAAAGATCAAGTTGCAGCGTCAACTTGATGCGTGGATTGAGGCGGCACCACAGCTCTCAAGCGAGCATCCGGAACTGGAACACATCTATCGACGCAGCCTGATCGATCTAGCATCACTGCGCCTCTTTCTCAAATCGCGTCCCGGCGAAGCGTTGCCAGCCGCAGGATTACCCTGGTTTATGTCGGTCTTCGGCCGCGACAGCTTGATTACCAGCTTTCAAGCCCTCCCATTCACTCCCGAGCTAGCGATAACGACGCTGTATGCTCTGGCCAATCGCCAGGGGCACTGCATCGATGATTTCCGCGATGAGGAACCCGGAAAGATCATCCATGAATCACGCTTTGGAGAATTAACGGCTTTTGAGGAGCGTCCTCATTCTCCTTACTACGGATCGGCTGACGCAACACCTTTGTTTCTGATTTTACTCGATGAGGTGGAACGCTGGACGGGCAATACAAAGTTGGTCAAAGATCTAGAATGGAATGCTCGTGCCGCAATCGAATGGATCGATATCTATGGCGATCGCAACCACGACGGCTATGTCGAATACAATCGCCGGAACACAAAAACAGGGCTGGAGAATCAGGGCTGGAAGGACTCCTGGAACTCGATCCTGTTCGCGGATGGGAGCAACTCACGTCTGCCACGTACGCTCTGTGAGATACAAGGTTACGTCTACGACGCGAAAAGGCGTTGTGCCCGCCTGGCTCGCGAGGTTTGGAATGATCCTGAGATGGCCGTACGTCTGGAGCAGGAGGCTATCGATTTAAAGCGGCGCTTCAATCGAGATTTCTGGCTAGCTGAAAAGGGCTACTTTGCGCTAGCCATCGATGGTGATGGTCGAAAAGTAGATGCATTGACCTCGAATATCGGTCATCTATTGTGGAGCGGTATTATCGATGATGATAAAAAAGATGCCTGTGTTCAACATCTAATGAGTGATCGACTCTTCTCCGGCTGGGGTATCCGCACCATGGCGGAAGGAGAAGGGGGTTATAATCCCATCGGTTATCATAACGGGACGATCTGGCCCCATGACAACTCAATTATTGCGCTAGGGTTAGCGCAGAATAATTACCATCGCGAGGCGGCGCGGATCGCCTCAGGGATCTTGCAGGCGGCAACATACTTCAACAATCGTCTGCCGGAAGCCTTCGCGGGCTACGATCGCTCAATGACAGAGTATCCAGTGGAATATCCGACCGCATGTAGTCCCCAGGCCTGGGCCTCAGGAGCTCCCTTGCTCCTACTACGTGCCATGCTTGGTCTTGAACCCATTGGCAACCATCTAATCATTGATCCTCATCTACCGGAATGGTTCGGCTGGCTCAAATTATTTAATATCCCCGGCCGCTGGGGAAAGATGGATGCATTCGGCCGCAGCAAAGTAGATTAGCACTTCTCATCTATAAAAAGAACAACCTGCTTGATGCCTGATATTCATACATCGTCGTTATTTTTTAGGAGCAGAGTCAAACTTGTCACCTTCTACTACTCATCCATCGTATGTAATATGATAGCAAGGTAGCAAGGTAGTAATAAGGAGCACGCATGCCAAATAGTAAAGAACAAGCTGCAAACAAAGAGTTTTTACTGGCGATCGCCAAAGATAATTATGAGATACCTGATGAAATTGAACCGTTTGCGTTCGCGCAGGCCCTTTTAGAAAATTTAGCCTCCACGGACGCGGAATTACGCGAAGAGCTCAGCTATATTACGCTGGCCAGTGGCATTATCGACAAAAAAAAGCTGGATCAGCAACAATTAGAAACATTATTAACCACAGCCCTGGATGAAAATCACTTGTTCTATCATATTGGCGAACGCGGAACAGATTCAGTCTTTATGCGTAGCTTTTCAAATCTGATCATTGCAGCAATACTTTTCAGCGATGCACGCACTCCCCAATTTGCGGGATCGAGCATCCAGATGACCAAAGAGAAGCTTCTACACTACGCAGCCGCAGAAAAAGATTGGCGTGGTTACGTCGAAGGAAAAGGCTGGGCGCAAGCCATGGCCCATCTCGCCGAAGCATTGGACGAATGTGCGCAACATCCTAGCATGAGCAGTAAAGATCGGCAAGAGATCCTCATAGCGGTCAGCGAATTAGCACCTCTGCCAGAACCCCTATACAATGAAGAAGATATGCGCCTGGCCACTATTCCATATCACATCCTCTTAGGACATCAGGCCAGCGACGAATTTATTGAAAAATGGATCGATATGTGCAGTGTTGAACGCGAGCCAGATGTCGTCTCCTGGACACGTATCACTAACGCAAAAAACATGTTACGCAGCCTCTACTTCTTATTAACCTGGGACAATATCACACCACTGGTAACACAACGTCTCTTGAAAACTTTACGAAAATTGGATGAGATTTATCTGGAGCACAGGGTCGCGGATTAAAGCAGTACAGCACATACGAGAAGCACGTTAGTGGAGATGCACACGATAAAGAAAAAAGACGCCCTTAAGCGGGCGTCATTAAGAACAAGCTTTTTTATGATCTTCCAGCAGCCTATGAATCAGATTGAGAAGATCATCTAGCTCAAAAGGCTTATGTAAGCTATAGAGATCACGCTTACGCACCTCATCATCGGGCATATAAGCACTCATAATGATCGCAGGAACATCGGCTGTCTCAGCTTTGGCATGAATATGATCATACAATTCCAGACCATCCATATGAGGCAGCCGGTAATCAGTGATCACCAGGAGTGGTTTCATAGAACGCATCACATTCAAGGCTTGAAAGCCATCGCTGACCCACAAAGCATCATAAGAAGTTTCCATGGAAAGAGCATCAACCAATACGGAGCCAATGCTATCATCATCCTCAACCACCAGTATCGTATTATCTAATGTATAGTGACCCATAAAGGTTTGATTGTTCAATTGCTGCATCATCCTCTCCCCCTCAATAAAAACAACACACACATAATTGTACTCGACTACAAGTAGATACGGGTCAGCAGCAAGCCTGGTTTCGCCAAAAAGGCCAAATTGGATTAATTTTTACTGAGTAAAAGGCTTGCGCTTCATATATTGGCGCTAAAAAACTTTATCAAAAAAATGCCATCAAAAACGCTTGACAAGCTGTGGAAGAGCGTGTATACTGCTTTTTGTAGTCATCCACGACTACGAATTAGCCGAAGTAGCTCAGTGGTAGAGCAACGGTTTTGTAAACCGTCGGTCGACAGTTCAATCCTGTCCTTCGGCTCTCTCTTCTCTCTTCTCTCTTCCACTTGATTAACGCAACACCCACTACTTTTTACCCCTCAGAATTATTGTGCCATAACCACGTAAGCGAAATGATCCTCTTTGAAATTCACGCCTCTTGTAAAGCTGTGGCTAATTTTTCCTCAATCACACGTTGATATAAATGCAAATGTATGTATTTATATCATGAAATGAGAAAAATAATGTATAACGATCCAAATCAACAAAATCCAAATCAGCCTGATCAACCGATTCAACCCAATCAATCACCTTATACCCCAAATCATGCATATCCACCGCCATACAATCCAGCTCAACCCTATCAACAGCCCTACCCGCCACAGGGATTTGCACCTCCACCAAAGGTCAAACACACCAAGCGCAACCTCGGTATTGGTTGTCTCGTGCTTGTCATATTGATAGCTCTTTGCGGCATCATGACAATGATCACCAACAGTGCATCGAAAACGACAAATACAGGTACCATCATCACTAAGACGGCGGCTAATCCGACCAAGAACAATTCGCAGCCTACACAAGCACCCGCCACGTCCACTCATTTTAAAGTCGGAGATGTTGTGAAAGTTGGCACCTGGCAAGTGACAGTCAACAGTGTTAAGACCAGCAGCGGATCAGACTATATTAAACCAACAAAAGGACAATTCTTACTGCTGGATGTTTCAGTCGTCAACACATCCAGCACAGAACAAGCCATATCGAGCTTGCTCTATTTCAAGCTTCGGGACTCAACAGGCATTTCGTATACCGAAACTTTTTCAGGAACCGACGTTCCTAATCCTCCAGACGGCAAAGTTGAGCCAGGTGCTCCTGCACGCGGCACGTTTACCTATGATGTGCCAACCACTGAGAAAAACTATATATTCTCCTTTGACCCTGACCTTACAGCGACAGGCGAGTCCATCTGGGATATAAAAATCTAAATCTGGCCCCAGAGAAGAGCCCCCTGGTATGCACATACCAGGGGTTTCACTTTAGGCGTGAAGTTGTTTAATTTATACACAGTATTACTCATTGTAAGGTATAATAGGATCAGGTGAGCCAAACAACCAATAATTTCCTCCAAAGAGATCAAACCAGCCAACCAACGCAGTGGGCAAAAAGTTTTTTTCTTCTTTTCACAGCATCGGGCACAAGCGTGCGACGCCACTTGACCACTTCTGACGTATAAAAAAAGAATACTATTTGTGGATAGTAACCATGTATGTTAGAAGGAGGATCAATATGTGTGGTCGCTTCACACTTTTTCATTCAATCCAGGATATCGGAAAAACATTTCAGGTAGAAGTGCCGGCATCAATGCAGACATCAGCACGTTATAATGTTGCGCCGACGCAAGATGTGGTGGCGATCACAAGCGATCATCCTGATCAACTTGCGACGGTGCGCTGGGGACTTATTCCGTCGTGGGCGAAGGAGGAGAGTATCGGGAGTCGGATGATTAATGCTCGTGCGGAGACGTTGGCTGAGAAGCCAAGCTTTAAGCATTTGCTGCATGGCCGGCGTTGTCTGATCGTCGCCGATGGCTTCTATGAGTGGATGCAGGAGACCGGTTCAAAGTTGAAGACGCCGATGTATATCAATCTTAAGAACGATGAGCCTTTTGCTTTTGCTGGCCTGTGGGATAGCTGGAAACGTCCAGACGGCACACAGCTCCGTACCTGCACGATTATTACTACGGAGCCAAACGAACTGATGGCATCGATCCATACCAGGATGCCGGTTATTCTGGCACCAGATGCTCGGGCGGAGTGGCTCGATACTGCTCAGCAGGATAATCAAGCTCTGGCGCATCTGCTGACCGCATATCCTGCCGATCAAATGCAAGCTCGTCCGGTCTCGCGACGTGTCAATGATACACGCTATGATCAGGCAGATTTAATCGCTTGAGCACTGGATTACTCGTTTCAAAAGATTCCAATCTGCTTCATCGCAGTTCAATAGCCATCAGTCGCCCCAAATGTCGATGGATTTGAGTGTATAATACTCCTAGACCTATGAGTATCAGGTACTTCAGGAAGGAGTCTTTTATGGCTATTGCCCCCGGGACGACGCTGGCTGATCATATTGGATCTAAGCCAACGACGTCCAGTACGTCTCTCTTAAAAGATGGAATATTAGTCGTTGGAGCAAGTCTCTTGATGATTCTTGCAGCACGAGCAAGTCTTTATCTTCCATTTACCCCCGTGCCAATCACGTTGCAAACGCTGGTTGTGATGTTAACTGGTGCCACGCTGGGAAGCCGTCGTGGAGCGCTCGCGATGCTGCTTTATCTCGCCGAGGGCGCGACCGGTCTACCAGTGTTTGCAGGTGGAGGCGGAATCCTTTATCTTATATTTGCGCCATCGGCCGGTTATCTATGGTCGTATCCATTTGCGGCATTTGTAGTGGGATATCTTTGTGAGCGTAATTTGGATCGGCGCTTTGTTACGTCTCTACTCGTGATGCTACCCGGTACTTGCATCATTTATGCGATTGGTGTCTCCTGGTTGGCAGTTGTTGCTCATCTCAATCTGTGGCAGGCATTTAGCGCGGGTATGCTACCATTTATCCCTGGTGATCTGATCAAAGTGATCGTTGCGGCTATCCTGATGCCAGTTGCCTGGCAGATCGTACGCCGCTTAAAGCCAGAGAGCCAATTGCCTCGCTAATCGCTATCAGAAACTCTTTCGTGGTGAAAGATAGCTGATTTCGAGATAATAAAAAGTGGACCTGCCCTGGCAGGTCCACTTGCGAGAGAAAAAGTTTTAGCATGTCCGATGGACTACAAGCGAGACTGAACACGTACCAGTTTGCGTTCGCCACCTTTTACAATGCCAGCCAGGGCACGGATAGCATCGATCGTCTCAGGAGCGTTGCGTACGAACTCGACACGAGCCGGTGCCAACTTTTCTTTGAAATCCTCGACCGTCATATCATCGAGGAAGCGTACCCCATCATTATCGAGCATCACGCGTGGCAGCAGGATCAGATCGGCCCGCTGGCTACTCTCAAACAGAGCATCGAGAACGTCCTGCCCGCAAAGCAGTCCAGCAACAGTAATACCATCGCCGAAAAACTTATTCACCACGGGCAGCAACTCGACATTGAGATTGTCGATCTTGCTCAAATCCTCAACAAATTTCTCAATCACTGGTTCGGCCATCGTACTCGTGACGATAGTGACATTGCTCGGCTGAGGTATCTGAAGCGGCAGGCGGCGCTTTGTACGTGCCCACTGATCGATCAAGAAGCGAGTCATGCCGACGCCATTCTCGATCTGTGCATAGAGACCGTAGTGGCGAGCAGGTGGGAACTCGCGTCCCGTGATGAAGTACCATTCATCCGACAGGTACACAAAGGGATTCCCATCAGGATCGCTGGCGGCCAGTTCGCGCTGATAGACTTCAACTTGCTCGACAATCACATCAGCCTCTTCGCGCGTGTAGCGACGCAGAGGCGGCAAGTTGTCAAACTGCAACATGTTGTTATATTTTGTCAGACCAACGGGCACAGCCGAGATCGATTCTACGATCGGACGTAACGCCAGCAGATCACGAATACTGCGATCCAGATACTCTCCATCGTTGAAGTCCGGACACAAAACCATCTGTGTGTGACAATTGATATTCATCGAACCCAGACGCTCAATATGTCCCAGGATATCGCCCGCACGCGGACCATCAACCATCTTGCGGCGCATATCGGGATCGGTCACGTGGACCGAAACATAGAGAGGGGTCAGTTTTTGCTCATCCAGGCGCTGCCAATCCATCTCTTTCAGATTCGTCAGCGTAATGAAATTGCCGAAAAGGAACGAGTAACGGTAGTCATCGTCTTTAATGTAGAGAGACGAACGCATACCATGATCCATCCCGCCGGTAGGAGCGAAGCGCTCAGGCAATCCTTTAATGAAGCAGAAGACACATTTGTTGGCGCACTGGCGGATATAGGGGGTTGGTTCCTCACCAAAGAGGACACCGAGGTTCTCATCAATGCCTTTTTTGATGCGCATCTCAAGTTGATCCTGCTGACGATCCACGCCAAGCACCAGCTCCTCGTCGGCGACGTAGAAGCGGTAATCGACCAGATCTCGGATCATATTTCCATTGATAGAGCGAATGAGATCCCCTGATTGTAATCCCGCATGGTCAGCAGGACTCTCGGGCACTACCTCACGCACCCATCCATACATTTTTGGCATTGGTTCATATTCCTTAAAAACAGTCCTTGAAAAAACAGTCCTGAAAACGAGGGGGGACACAGAGAGGGCTGATTAACGGCCTTCTTACAAAATGATAGTTGTTATCGTGCCATTATAACCCCTCTCCCCCGACACGTCAAATCTCGCCCCCGAAAAAGGTCGAGCGAAGCGAAGACGTACGATCAGGCCAACCTGTGTTGCGCGCCAAGATCGGGCTGTCTCGTACGAGTTACTGGGACATCGTACGCAAGCGTCCAACGCTACCGTGTCGTCGCTTCGCTTGACACGGTACCCTCTTACAAAAGAACGTGGACATATGGTATGCTGAGTAGACAAATCAGAATGTATGTAAAAGATTTTCATCAATGCGTCCTGGGATAGATAACCAATCCCCTATATCAACTTGCCTCATCGACAATTATTCGACAATGGGCAGAGAAACAAGCCAAATTATGTCAACACTCATCTTCTAGCATCGGAACACCAGTTCTATCCTTCAAGACTGAAAGTAACCGTTTAGGAACTGTTCAGAAAGAATAGCAAGAAAAGACTGTGCTATTTTGCCATAAATAGTGCACGCAGAGATATTTCATGCTTCAACCATCATCTTTTCGTAATGCGTCTTACCAACACGCCTCCGGGAGGTATCCATTGTTAGCCAAACGCGAGTTCACAGTCGCAGATGAGTATCGCTATAACTTGTCAGGCCCGATACGTTGGATTGCATCACACATCTTACGCTATAAATTCCACTTACTCTTCTATCTCATCGCATGCATCGGAAATAATATTTTTGTGTCGGTCGTCTCTCTCCTATCAGGAGAGGCATTTAATGCTGTGCTCGCCAGGAATACAGCGCAGGCACAATTACTCTTGATCGCACTCTCCATTCTGGGGATCATTGTCCTCCAGGGATTTTGCGATATCGGAGCACGCCTGCTGTCCGAGATACTGAGTAATCGCACCACGCGTGATGCACGTGAGGAGCTCTATACCAGCCTGCTGGGTAAAAGTCAGACTTTTCATAATCGGCAGCGCGTCGGTGATATCATGGCTCGCGCCTCAAACGACATGAGTCAGATTGGCTTTATGATCTGTCCCGGCCTTGATACGCTGACAGATTCTTTCGCTAGCCTGATCATTAGCCTGATTTTTATTGGCTTTGTCAACGTGCAATTGTTACTGGTACCGTTCATCTACTGCATTATCTTCTTGATCTCGATTCGCTACTTCACACGTCAGCTCAATCCTGTCTCGGCAAAGATGCGCGATGAATTTGGCCAGACGAACGCTGTCCTGAACGAGTCGGTAACAGGGATAGAAGTGGTCAAGGCCACAGCGCAAGAAAAGCAAGAGATTGGCAAGTTCATGACGCGAGCGAGTCGCTATCGTGATTTTTATGTGCAGAACGGCACGATTCAGGGTCGCTATATACCCAATCTGCTACTGAGCATCGCACTCGCGCTCGGCTTTCTGCATGGACTCTATCTCCTCTCGCAGCAGCAAATCACGATCGGGGCGCTGATCGCCTTCATCGGCCTGATGCTCAACTTCCGTTATGTGACGAGCGTCTCGCCCTGGAGTTTCGGCCTGACACAGATCGGTATTGCCGGAGCACGTCGTATCGTTGCGCTGGTCAAAGAGGAGACCGAGTTGGATGAAAATGCCGGAGGGCATCACGCTGAGATGCATGGAGAGATCATCTTTGATCATGTCACCTTCAGTTACGGAGCCACACCTGTCCTGAAAGACATCTCATTCCGGGCCAAAGAGGGCCAGACAGTGGCTATTGTCGGACAGACCGGAACGGGTAAAAGTACGCTGACCAAGTTGGTCAATCGCATCTATGATGTCGATGCGGGCCAAGTGCTCATTGATGGGATCGATGTGCGCAGTTGGGACCTGGATGCTCTACGCTCTCAGATCTCGACGATTGAGCAGGATGTTTTTCTGTTCTCGCGCACAATTGCGGAGAACATTGGCTACGGCCAGGGCATAAAGGCGGACCGGGATACAATCGAGACGGCGGCAAAAGATGCACAGGCTCACGAATTTATCCAGAGCTTCCCACAAGGCTATGACACCGAGATTGGCGAGCGCGGCGTCACGCTCTCAGGTGGACAGAGACAACGTCTGGCGATCGCCCGTGCGCTGCTCACCAATCCGCGCATTCTGATCCTGGATGACTCAACGAGCGCGATCGACAGCGCCACCGAAGATGAGATCCAGAAGGCGATCCGTCGTCTGCTACAAGGAAGAACCACGCTATTGATCACACATCGCCTCTCACAGATCCGCTGGGCTGATAGCATTCTGGTCCTGCAAAAGGGCGAAGTGATCGATCAGGGCACACACGAAGAATTATTGGGACGCTGCGATACATATCGTCGCATCTTCTCACATTACGATGCTGCCATTCCAGCACCGGCAGTCGGCGTAGCGCATGCGCTCGCGCAGAAGGAGTTTTAGGCCGTGGGCTTTATTATGGATGGGCTTGATGCCGAGGCATACGATCGAACGTATACCGATGGTCAATTGATCAAACGTATCGTGCAATACTTCAAACCCAAAGTGCCATTGATGATTACTATCACCATTCTCGTGGTGCTCAATGCCGGTCTGGATACCATATTTCCGATCTTGATCTCCAACAGCCTCGACACTTTGAATGGTGCACATAGCTTGCAAACAGTCCTCTGGCTTGTAGCCTTCATCCTGGTTTCGGGCGTGCTCTCGTGGGTCAGCAATATGTTCCGACAAAGCTATACCGCTCGTGCGGTCGGCGATGTCGTGCTCAAGCTGCGCTCCGATGCTTTTAACGCCGTCATGTCACGCGATATGTCTTTCTTTGACGAGTTCTCGTCGGGCAAGATTGTCAGCCGCGTCACCTCCGATACCGAGAGCTTCGCCACTGTCGTAACACTGACACTCAACCTGCTGAGTCAGGTACTGCTCTACATCCTGATCGTCGTCGTGCTGTTCTTTCGCAACGCACAATTAGCACTGCTTACGCTGGCCATTATGCCAGCGATCATCGCAGTCGCAATCGGCTTTCGCATTGTTGCCAGACGTTACACACAAAAATCGCAACGCTCACTGGCGCGTGTCAATGCAAACGTGCAGGAGATCGTCAGCGGGATCACGATTGCCAAAAACTTTCGCCAGGAACAGGCGATGTATGATGAGTTCAAAAAGGTCAATGCGCAATCATATTACGTCAACTTGCGATCCGGATTTTTGTATAACGGCATCTTTCCAGTACTGATCTTCCTGGCCAACATCGGAACCGTGCTGGTGATCTACTTTGGTGGGCTCAGAGTGGTCGATAATGCGATCTCAGCGGGTGAATGGTATCTCTTCATCCAGAGCCTGGGCTTGCTCTGGCAGCCATTGACCAGTATCGCCTCATTCTGGAGTCAGTTTCAACTGGGATTGGCTGCCAGCGAGCGCGTCTTTGCGCTGCTGGATGCTGAGCCACGCGTCCATCAGACCGAGGAGAACGCTGTCGAGCGCTTGAAAGGCAAGATCACTTTTAAGGATGTCTTCTTTAGCTATGACCAGCGCCAGATGGTCCTCAAGGATTTCAACCTCACGATCAAAGCGGGAGAAAATATTGCCTTCGTCGGACATACGGGAGCCGGAAAATCCAGCATCGGAAAACTTATCTCGCGCTTCTACGAATTCCAGGGCGGTCAGATTCTGATCGATGACCAGGATATTCGTACCTTTGATCTGCATGACTATCACACACAACTCGGCATCGTCCCGCAAGCTCCATTTTTATTTTCGGGAACCATCGCCGACAACATTCGCTATGCTCGACCCGAGGCGACCAACGATGAGGTTGCGCTGGTGGCTCAGCGTATCGGTAACGGCGATTGGATCGATGCTCTGCCCGCTGGCCTGGAGACACTGGTGGGAGAGTCAGGCAAGGCACTCTCGATGGGACAACGTCAGCTCGTCGCCCTGGCCCGTGTACTGCTCCAGGACCCGGCAATCATCATCATGGACGAAGCCACGGCCAGCATCGATCCTCTGACTGAGGCCCAGATCCAGGAGGGTCTGGATGTAATCTTGCAGACGCGTACCTCCATCGTGATAGCGCATCGACTCTCAACGATCAAGCACGCTGACCGCATCGTTGTGCTGGGACAGGGACGCATCGTCGAAGAGGGCACACATGATGAACTTGTAGCGCGAGGAGGTCATTATGCCGAGCTCTATAACACCTACTTCCGCCATCAATCGCCGGACTACAAACCCGGCGAAGGCTTTTTACCGACCAGTAATAGCGAGGGGAACACAACCGTCAACGTTTAATCCTCTCGATATTTACTGAGTGGTAAAAATTACCTAGCTTGAACGTGCTAACTATCATAGATATAACTTGCCAGTCGATCTCCTTTCATGTCGATAGGCCATCCAATGGAACATTTTTGACGTCTTCCGCTGACAAGTTATATCGTATGTAGGTAAGCTTCAGTAGGTACTTCATAGGAAGAAGAAAAATGTAAGATACTTACCTGATTATCAATATAAAGAGGCTCTTCAATGGGATTTCCATCAACGACCCGCAGAGAGCGGTTCACACGCGGCTTTATTGCCGGCCTGCTTGCAGGTATACTGGCCTCGGGCATCATGTTACTCCTCAGCCTGATTACCGGAGGCATCTCACTCCCCGAAGCATTAGGATCAGACATCGCCCAGGCGTTACCATTGCCGATCTTCAACTACCTGCACGAACATTTAGGGGGCGATGCCAAAGAATACCTTTTCTACATCATCCTGATCGGACAATGTCTGATTTTCGCCCTCTTCGGCGGACTCTGCAATCTGCTGATCGATCGTCTTCACTTCGGCTATAGCCATCTGCGCGATGAACAGGGAGATCTTCCCTATCGCGTCGGCGTCGGACTCGCATTTGTACTCTGGCTCTTCAGCGGATTTATCTTTCTTCCACTTACAGGTTCCGGCATTTTTGGTGCCACACTTGTCACAGGCGCACTCACTACGATGATTAATCTAGCGGTGACAGGCCTCGCATATGGGCTGATCTTTATTTTGCTGCACAACTGGCTGGCCTGGCGAGCATTGAAGCGCATCACCACAAACGGAACGCAGACGGCAGCAATCCTGGAGACAAAGCAGAACGAGCGGCGTTCATTCATTCGTAGTGGCCTGATCGTGATTGGCCTGGGAACGCTCGGCATCGCCGCCTGGCGCTTCATTGTGGGAACGGGAGGCTCATCGACAGCCGATCCAGCGCTACAATCCAGCCTGCTCCAACAGTATCAGAAGAAGATCACACCGCCGCCAACTCCCAACTACGGCACCTTCCCAGAAATACAAGGTCTTTCAAAGGAAGTCACACCAAACAGCATCTATTACAAAGTCTCAAAGAACTTCCTCTCAGACCCCAAAGTCGACGGCACAACCTGGAAACTGACTGTCGATGGGCTCGTCACAAAGCCCTACACGATTACGTATAAAGATCTCGCCACCTTTCCCACCCAGACCCAATATGAAAGCATGATGTGTATCAGCAACGAAGTGGGTGGCGAATATATGAGCAGCGCCAAATGGGAAGGGATACGCCTGAAAGAACTCCTGCAACGCGCAGGAACGATTACACCGGGATCAACCAAAGTCGTCCTGTACGCGTCAGACAACTATAGTGACAGCATCCACCTCTCTAAAGCGCTCGAAGATACAACGCTGATGGCCTTGAAGATGAACGATGTGATGCTTCCCTCGGAGCACGGTTATCCAGCGCGTCTTCTGGTGCCAGGAATATATGGCATGAAGCACGTCAAATGGATCACCCACATTCAAGTTGTCAACACAGATTTCCAGGGCTACTGGCAGCAGAACGGCTGGAGCGATCCCGCACCCATCAAAATGACCTCGCGCATCGACACTCCCATAGACGGCACGCAGGTCAGCGCGGATAAGCCCACCTATATAGCTGGCGTCGCCTTCTCTGGCAATCTAGGCATCAGCCAGGTAGAGGTCAGCGTCGACGGTGGAAAAAACTGGCAAATAGCAACCTTGAAGCGTCCACTTTCAGCGCTGACCTGGGTACTCTGGGAGCTTCCATGGCAGCCAAAAGCCGGACATCAACAGATAGTTGTTCACGCCGTCGACCTCCAGGGGAATGTGCAAGATCCCTCAATCGCTCAGCCCATTCCGGATGGGTCATCTGGCTATCACACCATTACGGTAACCGCCATCTAGGACAAATTATGAATAGTGATCAAATTGATATGGGTAGGTCTCTCTGGGCATCAGACCTCTCCCACTGAAGAGGGCAAGCCAACCGACGTAGCGCCGTGGTCTTGTGCCCGGCGGCCTCGTGACGTACGATCCGTTCATTTTTGTTATCCATGCCGCAAAGCGACAAGGAACATTTTCGTGCGTGAACTGGCCGCCTACGTCGGCTAGCATTAATGACGAGAACAAAGAACTCTCATGGGTCTGTGTGAAGAAGCCCTATGATTGCTTACGTCGACACTCATAAGTTAGGAGCCAATATCAAATGATGTAGATACGGTTTTGGCTCCCGTCTTGCTGACGGATACATGGACCTCCCATGTACCGCTCATCGAGAACTGAGCCTGCACCTCATAGATGCCGGGAGATTTTTCCTGTGCCGTCAACGCCTCGGTGCCCATATCCATCGTAAGCATAGAGATAGCCAGCACGACATGGGCATCGCTGACGAGTTGTTGAGTAGAAATCTGGACAATCTGAAAAGAGAGGGTGGCAGGGTGTGTGGTCCCGGGTGGATTGGGAGTAATATCCAGGGTAATCTGGTAGGGGTCCACCTTCGCTATCTGGACGGCGGATGTCGATGGATGCGGCAAAAATGATTCCAGCGAAGTCCCAATCGTTGTCACCAGCACCAGCAAACCAATACCCACGACTACAATCAAAAGTCGTCTTCTCTTCATAGTAATATATCTCCTTATGAGTGACAGGTTGAGGTTTTTTCCCATCATTTGTCTACGAAATAGCTAGATAGTACCGCATTTACCCCATAAAAGTGGCAACTTGCCGGTAGCGCCGACCGGCACACTGACGTATAATATGAATAATACCGTCAAATCCCAGAGAGGTACGAAGAGGTTACTGGGCAAAAGTTGGTAGAACTAAAGATCCAGACAAGAATTATTTTTTGACGATAGATACTCCAGGCGTTTAGAACGCTTGGATTTGTGGTATAAAGATTTTTGGTTAGCCCCCTCTCCTGCCTCCAGAATTGAGGAAGAAATGTATAAAGGTCAATCAGGAATGTGGTCCTGGCTTTTTCATCGCATCTCAGGACTGGGTATCTTACTCTTTCTGTTTATCCACATCGTTGATGTCTCTATGCTCAGTTTTGGCCCCAATGTCTATAACCAGAGCGTGCTCCTGTTTGATTATTGGGTAGTACGCTTATTATCCCTCTCATTGATTGCAGCTGTACTCTACCACGCCTTCAACGGCGTCCGTATTATGGCGATCGATTTCTGGCGTAAGGGAGCACGTTATCAGCGCGTCATGTTTGGGATAGTGCTGGCATTAACCATCATTGTATTCATACCGGTGGCTTACAAAGTCATGTTGCCAACCCTCCATTGGTTAATACAACCACCACAAGCCTCAACTGGTCATTAATGGCCTGCTTTGCATATGATGGGTAAAAACACTGCGGTGCTTTGAAACATACTCATACCCATATGCATGTAGAGACGCAACGTTGGTTGCGAGGAATGTCTTGCGATACATTTCTCATCTGAGTAGAAATAGCAATAGAAAGAGAAAGGTCTTTATGCTGCATATTTCAAATGGACGTGGACCTCGCCCTACAAGTGGGGGGTTCGAAACCTTTTCATGGTATTATTTTCGCGCTTCTGGTGCCATATTACTTATCATGGTCCTTGTGCATCTTTACATCATGCACGTCTCCAATGACGTGGCCTGCACAACCTACGCGTTTGTAGCCATGCGTTATAGTAACATATTCTGGCGTGTCTTTGACTGGTGCTTGCTGACACTGGCATTGACCCATGGCGTCAACGGATTGCGCGTCGTGATCGACGACTATGTCCACAAGCCGGGAACCAGAATGTGGCTGATGACGATAACGGCCGTCTTATTGGTGGTCTTTTTTATGCTCGGAACAATTGCACTAATCATATTTCCTGCTGCGCCCAGCGTACTTGGAATAAGCGGGTGCGTTAACAAGTAAGACTAAGGATAAATCATGTATCAAAAATTTGATGTGGTGATCGTTGGTTCTGGCGGAGCCGGCTTGATGGCCGCAATGCAATTACCCAATGCCAGCGTTGCGGTTCTGACTAAAGTCTATCCCACGCGCTCCCATACTGGAGCGGCGCAGGGCGGAGTAGCTGCCGCGCTGGGCAACCAGGAAGAGGATCACTGGAAATGGCACATGTACGATACGGTCAAAGGTGGAGACTATCTGGTCGATCAACCTGCGGCCGAGATCTTGACCCGCGAAGCGATCGATGCGGTCTACGAATTAGAGCATCGAGGGCTTCCCTTTAACCGCACAGAAGATGGACGAATCGATCAGCGTCGCTTCGGTGGACATACCCGTAACTACGGTGAAGGTCCCGTCAAGCGCTCCTGTTACGCGGCAGACCGCACAGGACACATGATCCTCCAGACGATGTATCAGAGTGCCATCAAAAACGAAGTGCGCTTCTTTAACGAGTTCCTCGTACTCGATCTGCTCCTCAACGAAGGACAGGCTTGCGGCGTCGTTGCTCTGGAGATTCGTACCGGCGAGATTCATACCTTCCACGCAAAAACGATCCTCTTCGCGACAGGAGGCTATGGTCGAGCCTGGCGCGTCACCAGCAACGCCTTTGCCTGCATGGGCGATGGTATGTCGATCGCCTATCGACGTGGTATCCCGCTCCAGGATATGGAGATGTATCAATTTCATCCCACCGGCATCTATCGCGTAGGAGTCCTGCTCAGCGAGGCAGCGCGTGGCGAAGGAGGAAAACTCCTCAACGGCAAGGGCGAGTACTTCATGGAGCGATATATGCCCACGTTGAAGGATCTGGCGCCCCGTGACATCGTATCGCGCTGTATTGTCCAGGAGATCAAAAATGGCAATGGCGTCGATGGCAAAGATTATGTCTATCTCGATGTTCGACATCTGGGCGAAAAGGTAATCACAGAAAAATTACCCGATATCACCGACTTCGCCCGCAATTATCTGGGTGTCGAACCAATCACAGAGCCAGTGCCGATCCAGCCAACGGCCCACTACGCCATGGGTGGCATCCCTACCGACGTCGACGCTCGCGTCGTTATGGACCCTCAGTGGACACCACTCCCCGGCTTCTATGCAGCCGGAGAAGTCGCCTGCGTCTCCGTGCATGGAGCAAATCGCCTGGGAACAAATTCGCTGGTTGACCTGATCGTGTTTGGACGCCGTGCCGGTAAGCATATGGCGAAGTTTATTCAAGAAAATGATTTTACGCCCTTGCCTGAGCATCATGAAGACTATTCACGTGAATATGTTGAACATCTCTACAGCTCAAGTGGTGGTCAATCGGCGGCCCAGATCCGTACGGATCTGCAAAATGAGATGATCGATAATGTGTTTGTGGAGCGTACCGATGAGGGACTGCGCCACGCGCTCGACGTGATTGCGAATCTTCAAGAGTCCTATAAGAACGTACAGCTTCAGGATAAAGGCAAACGCTTTAATACCGAGTTGTCTGAGGCCATCGAACTTGGCTTCCTGCTCGATTGTTCAGAAGCGACGATCCACGGAGCACTGGCACGTACCGAGAGCCGTGGCGCACATTTCCGTCTCGATTATGAGAAGCGCGATGATGTCAATTGGCTCAAACACACGTTAGCGTATCAGGGTACCAACGCTCACGATGTACGCCTTGACTACAAAGATGTTGTACTCATCGAAGATCCAATTTTCAAGCCCAAGGAACGCAAATACTAGAGGAGTTTTCCATGAACGTACTGATACGTATTAAGCGCTACGACTCGGAGCGCGATGCCAAACCCTATTGGGATGAATTTCGCGTCGAGGTCGATCCCATCGATCGTCTGCTAGACACGCTTAACACCATCAAATGGACAATGGATGGCACGCTGACATATCGTCGCTCGTGCGCCCATGGAGTCTGTGGCTCAGACGCTATGCGCATCAACGGACGCAATCGACTGGCCTGCAAAGTCCTGATGCGCGACGTCGGCAAGAAGGTCACCATCGAGCCGATGCTGGGATATGCAGTCATCAAAGATCTGGTCGTCGACATGGATCGCTTCTTTGACAAATATCGCTCCGTCAAGCCGTATTTGATCACGCACGACAACGAACCAGGCACCGAGCGACTGCAATCGCCAGCCGAGCGGGCACGCTACGACGAAGGAACAAAATGTATCCTGTGCGGAGCCTGCACGGGATCATGTCCCTCCATCTGGGGCAATCCCGACTGGGTCGGACCCGCCTCGATCGTCAACGCCCATCGCTTCATCTTTGATAGTCGCGACCAGGGCGGCAACGAGCGACTCGGCGTCCTCAGCCAGAAAGATGGCGTCTGGCGCTGCCGCACCATCTTCAACTGCGCCGACGCTTGTCCGCGTGGTATCCCTGTCACCGACCTGATCGAACAGGTCAAACGCGCCATCGTCTACGGCGGCCCCGAAGACGCTTAGCAGCATCACACGCTTGCGTACGATGTATCCATGCATCGTACGCAACCCCCAAGATAGGAATCCGCTCACGGCGTCAATGTTCACCGACGTAAGTACATTGTCAAAGGCCATTACGTCTCTGTTGCAGAGGAGATGTGTCCCCAAAACAGATCCGTAAAGCCGTCGGGTAACAGGCCAGCCGACGTAGCGGCGCGGCTCCGCCGTGCTGTCACTGCACGCACGATCACGTTGCCCATCGCGTTCCATTGCGAGACGCTCCCAAGCCGAATCATACGAGTCACAGACAGCACGGCGGAGCCGCGCCGCTACGTCGGTGAGCATTGACGCCTCGTGCCAGGAGTTATCCTGACCGCTTAGACAACACAGTATTGGATGGTTGCGTAACTCTCGATTGACGTATAATGGGGACATTCCAAACAACATAAAATAAAGTGAGAGAAATTGTTCTATGAATCAGGCAATCGAGACGTGGCACCATAGAGACATCATCACCAACGGCATCCGCATGCATTATGTGACGCAGGGCAGCGGTCCCCTGATAGTTTTGCTGCATGGTTTCCCAGAGTACTGGTATTCCTGGCATCTTCAGATCCCTTTTCTGGCCGAGCTCGGTTATACGGTAGTGGCACCAGATCTACGTGGATATAACGATACAGATAAGCCTGCCAGGGGCTATGATATTGCGACGTTGTTACTCGACATCGTGGGTTTGATCAAAGGCCTGGGATATGAGAAAGCGGCGATTGTGGGACATGATTGGGGAGGAGTACTATCCTGGGCCTTTGCCCTCAAGTATCCACAATTAACCGAGCAACTGATCGTGATGAATGCTCCTCATCCCAATGCGATGCAGCGCGAACTCAAAACCTGGAAGCAGTTACGTAAAAGCTGGTATATCTTCGCGCTTCAGGTACCGTGGTTACCAGAATATTTCCTTGGGCGCAATCACGCAGCTCAAATTGGTCAGTTGATCTATCAAGCAGCCTTCCAGAAGGAGGCTTTTCCATCCGAGGTGCTGGAGCATTATCGCGTCGCGATAAGTAAACCAGGTTCTTTACATGCGAGTATCAGCTATTATCGAGCTCTTTACCGTGATCGCCTCAGACCATCAGGTAATAAAAGAGCAAATACCCAGATAACAGTTCAGACGCTACTGATCTGGGGTGAGCAAGATATAGCTCTGGATATTGCACTGACAACAGGATTAGAACAATGGGTACCCAATCTTCTCATCAAGCGCATTCCCGATAGTGGGCATTGGGTTCAGCAGGAAAAGCCGGAGCTGGTCAATACCTTTCTAAAAGAATTTTTAGCTCGCTAGCAAATATAGGTAGAGATTTGCTAGCAGCAACGTATCTGTAGCGCCACTGAGAAGTTTCTTTCGTGCTTCTTTGAGTAGGTCAGCAAAAAGAAACTTCTTTGATCACGTGGCAAGGCCAACTGAAGAGACTCACACGCTACGTACCTTTGTTGCACGCCGGAGCCTGACAGGAACGTCAGATGGCTGCTCCTGAAGTTGCAGGACCATCTGCGTGATAGACTCGACGCGCTCTATCTCCAGGGCAACTCCATGCGTAGCATCAACCTCTTGCCGCCGGAGAGCCCCCATTGGTTCCTCTGCTTCAATGACCTGCTCCATCCATTGCACGCCACAGATACCACAAATCCCATGGCTTGCCTCATAGAGCTTGGGCAACGGTAAGGGGGATAGACGGTCCCCGGCATTGTTGATTAAATGCAAGCACCAAGCACATTGACGCACCATACACCACATCCTTTCTCAGCAGGCGTCTCCCTGACACAGGAGTCATTATTGGTATTATAAAAGCCATAGAAACAGGTATACGGAAATACCTATCTCTACTCCGGGACATGACATTTTTCGTCTAGAGCGGTGAAGGTCTTTCGTGAAGCATAGATACAACTACAGGCATGTATCTGCATGAGATCATCTTCCTCACCCCACAATCCGAACAATCACAGCGCGTATCCAGGGTAGCAAATATGAAGACATTGTATGTCCTTCACATCTCCACTATCTATTATAATCGATCTCAAAGCAAAAAAAGTGTACTGTTTCGCCATAATGTCACAATTCTTTCTGATAACATAAATATTTCTGTGGAGAAAGAGGAAAAGTATCATGCCCTCATAGCAGCTAATTACGCACGACGGACCCTTAAAACTACTACTTCTCTAAAGAACGCAGCAACCATATAAAATTCATGTATCAACAATCAGGCAGAATATATTTATTAACTAAATCCTAATATAGCATCATATTTCCAGATAACCTGCCAATCATTTTGTGCATCTATACATTCATATACATCTATAATAAAGCAACCCTGGAGGTGACACCGTGACAGTGTCACCTCCAGGCATTCCTATCGGGCAAGAGTATCTTTGACAACGGCTGCCAATGCTTTAATAAACAGTGGGCTTGTATTCAACGACTCAATCCGAGCAAATTGAATACCGTGCTCTTCGGCCTGTTCACGAGCTCCCACCTCAATATCATAAAGAATTTCCAGATGATCGGCCAGGAACTGCACTGGAGCAATCAAAACATGCTCTTTGCCAGCGGCTTTCAGTTCGGGCATTACATCGGCGAAGTCGGGCTTCAGCCACTCCTCTGGAGTATGTCCGGCGCTCTGATAACAGAACATCCAGCGCTCATCAGCCAATCCAACGCGCTTAGCAATCTCAGCAGCAGTCTCTTTGAGGTGATTAATATAATCAGGCTCGTTCTCAATCACGCGCTTTGGCATACTGTGAGCAGTCAGTAGCACTGGAACAGTATCACGCACAGCGACAGGAAAGCGTGCCAGGGCTTCGCTAATGCGGTCGGCAACTGCCTGAAGAAAAAGTGGTTGTAGATGCCAATCAGTGGAGATCTTAAGCTGGATATCGTCTCGATGCAGTTCGGTAAAGGCCTGCTGGAGCGTTTTAATGTACCCACTCATGATAATAGGAGAATATTGTGGAGACATAATCATGCCCACTAACGCCTGAGCACCAGCCGCCGTTTCTGGGACCATATCAGCGACAAAGGGCGGCGAGAAGCGCATACCCACGGTCGTATGATACGTTGTCCCATCTGTGCTGCTCGCATTCAACTCTTGCTCCAGAGCCTGAGCCTGTTCACGTGTGATCTTAATCAGCGGCGAGCCACCAATCAAAGCATAACGACGACGAAATTCGGTCAGGATCTCTTCATCTGGCTCGCGACCACCATAGACATTTTTAATATAGGCAGGGATATCATCCAGAGTAGCTGGCGAACCATATGTCATCAACATGACACCAACATGTGTATTTGTCATCTTTTTCTTCCCTTATCTCTTCGTTGTTTCATGAACTGCATCCACCAGACGGCGCAACATATCAGGATCAGTTGCCGCCGGGATACCATGTCCCAGATTAAAGATATGTCCGGCACGGTTGTCCGCCCGGCGTAACACATCGTGCATACCTGCTTCAAGGACTGGCCAGGAGGTAAGGAGCAAAGTTGGATCAAGATTCCCCTGAATACCATGCTCAAAACCAATCTGCTCCCAGGCAGTATCAAGATCCACGCGCCAATCAACACTCAGCACATCGCCACCGGCTTCCACCATAACATCCAGCAAAGCGGCAGCCCCCGTACCAAAGTGGATCGCCGGAGCGCCAGTCTGCTTGACTGCGGCAAAGATACGCTGCGTATACGGCAAAACGAAACGTCGATACGTACTCGGACTCAGTGTCCCGATCCAACTCTCAAAAATCTGCACCACATGCGCCCCTGCGGCAATCTCGGCCAGCAGATAATTCGTCACCACCGTCGTAATTTTGTCCATTAGACGATGCCAGAGCTCAGGCTGACTATACATCAAAGCCTTGGCCGTCGCATAATCACGTGACGGCTTTCCCTCAATCATGTAGCAAGCCAGCGTAAAAGGTCCTCCCGAGACGCCTATCACCGCCTGCTTCCCCTCCAACTCACGGCGGACCAGTCGCATAGCCGCAAGAATATAGGGAACAGACTCCTCGATATCCATCACCCGTAACGCCTCAATGTCGCGCTCGGAACGGATCGGATTGTGAATCACAGGTCCCTCAGTACGCAACTCAAAATTGATGCCCATGCCCTCAAGCGGCAACATAATGTCGGCATAGAGGACAGCCGCATCAACGTTGAAGCTCTGCACAGGCATCAACGTCATTTGAGCACAGAGCTCAGGCGTTTTGGTGAGAGTCAGCACATCATATTTTTCACGTAGCTCCTGATAGCCCTGAGAGCTACGACCAGCCTGTCGCATAAACCAGATCGGAGTTGCATCCGGTTGCAGATGCCGGCACGCAGCGAGAAAGCGTGCAACACCCGTATGTGGAGCATCGTGCTCCGTTGGAGGAACAGAAGATACTGTATTGTGTTGCATAAAGATTCCTTACTATAGAATCGCATCCCTATGGCAAAAAACTTAATCTGTTCGACTTTGCCATCCACAATCCTTCAACGCGTGAACAACCAGATGTCGATCCGCATGAGAAGATGGCGATGAGGATACTGAAATAGGGCATTGTTCATACATATAATAGCGCGATTCAGGTTATTTTTGCAACCACAAATCTACAAAAATCTGCATATCTTTTCAGTTTACTCTGCATATTTTGAGAATTTTCTATATTACAAAAAACCCTACCGTTGAGACCTTGTAGCGTCGCACGAGACAGCCCAATTCCGGCGCACTACGCTAGCGGGCCTGCTCGTACGTCGAGTGGGACATCGCACGCGAGCGTGCGACGCTACGGTGTCCTCGCTGCGCTCGACCCTGGTCAGGATACCTGCGAAAGTTTAAAGTTAGTAAAGCTGGCTGTTGCAATAGCCGAGGAAGAGAGGGTATGGCTGGCGAAAGCGATCTGCCCACTCTGATACGAAGTGTCATGCGCTTCGCCCACAAAAATAGTGTTGATGAAGAGCTTGAAGTCGCTACCCTGTGCGATAACTTGCAAGGTATTTTTGCCACTACCCGAGATAAGCGCGTTACTGGTTGCTGCTTTAAGCAACGTCGTATAGGTAGCGCTACTAGCGCCAGCATCGTGACGGAGGAAAGAAAACTGTCCAGCAGAGCTAATCTCAAAAGCGTAAAACTGATCGCCTTGCAGTCTCAGCAGCATCCCGGCAGTACTACCGGACAATAAAGAGACATCAACCTGTACGGTAGCATTGCTAACTAAGGGAGAAATCAGAGCACAAGGCAGTGCAGGGCTCTTCAAGCTACTGCTCACGCGATAGGATTGATCCATAAAAGTACAGTTACCAGGTGCTTCAGACCAGCGATTACTATGGTTGTTCGCCAGGCTATCGACCAGGGTGACAGTATTTGCATGTGCACCCGTCGTGGCTGGTGTTGTCTGGGCAACCACGCTCGCAGACGATTGCGCGCCAGCACCGATTACCAGGGGGGTGGAGGATCGAGTGGCATATAAGAAGTATACGATAGCCAGCGGGATGACGATAATGAGCGCAATTCCGATACTAACAATCCGAGTGACTACTCTGCGCTGCTTTTGACGAGAGGATACACGGCGATGACGACGCATCGCCACAGGTCTAATCAGATCTTGTTCGTCCGATACCTCTTTCTGGTGGACAGCATTGGGCCTCCCTTTCACGGCAGCACGCCTCTGCACAGGTAACGGAGCAGCATGATAAGCATCAGCATCGTCGGTGGTTTGACGGTAGCCATTGGCCCCTCCGCGCCGTCTAGGTATACCGAGCACAGAATGCGAGGTGATAAAATCTCGTGCATGCGAGGTAAAGTGACGTCGCCGCGGAACCGGTCTAACCGCAACAGCCACATCATTATCATTATCCAGCACCAGCCGCTCAGGCATGTCAGCATGATCCGCCAACGCCACAAGTTCATCGGGAGTCGCCAGTGTCGCGTATCCCTGAGTAGCCTCACTGGTCGCTGGAGTCCCATAGGCTTGTTCTGTGCTCAGCTCGCTGTGCAATAGCGCATGTTGATAGGCTTCGGCGAGGGTGGTGGCTGAACGATAGCGATACCGTGGATCTTTCTCCAGCGCATGCAGGACAACCAGGTCAATCGCACGCGGGATCAACGGATTATAAGTAGAAGGAGCAACTGGTTGATCGCGCAGTTGTTTCCAGAAGACAGATACAGGAGTCTCGCCCTCAAAAGGTACACGAGCGGTTAGCATCTGATAGAGCAATACGCCCAGCGAATAGATATCGGTACTGACAGTGGCGGGACCATCAGCCAGATCAGGAGCCATATATTCAGGCGTGCCCATCAAAATGCCGGTACGGGTCAAGGCATTGGAATCCTCAACAATCTTCGCCAGCCCAAAGTCAGCCAGATATGCATGATGACTTTCATCACGCAGCAGGATATTTGAGGGTTTGATATCTCGATGCAGGATCCCATGGTCATGAGCATATTGAACAGCACTGGCGATCTGATTCAATAATTGACCGGCCTCTTCCAGAGAGAGAGGACCATCATCCAACAGATCACGTAATGTCCCCGCTGAAGCATACTGCATCACCAGATAATACCATGGCTCATGCTCATCATAATCGAAGGCAGGCAAAATATGGGCATGTTGGAGCTTATCGATCGCTTCAGCCTCACGGCGAAAGCGCTCAAGATAGCTGGCCGAATAGCCTGTCATGACCTTAATTGCCACATCTTGCTGCGTCGCGTCATCATAGGCCAGATAGACATCTGACATACCTCCACTACCCAGCAAGCGCTCAATATGATACGTTTTGAGGACAGTTCCCTCTAATCCCGACATACTATTTTTTATTTCTGCAATTAGCGACACAACCCATACATAGCTGGGCGACACCATAAGGATTCATTATTTATAACACGCAACAACTAAATATATAGATGCAAGATACACATGAATAGAGTAAAAATATATGCTTTATGCAGATTTAGAACACATAAACGATTTTTTATCCCTTTCCATGAGGGCCATGAGGCTTCCCTTTCTTCGGCGTGGGTGGTGGTAGCGTTTTAATTTTCTTTATAATGTTATCTATCGAGGTGCTATCCGGCAATGATGGTTTGACGCTTTTATCCACGGATGGTACAGGCGGGCTGGCGGGCTGGGGAGCTCCTGTTGGACCCTGTGGGCCGGTGATATTCTTTGGAGCCACCGTTGGACCCTGTGGACTGGTATTCTTTGGAGCCACCGTTGGCATAGGTGTCGGAGTTGGAGACGGCTGAATTACGGTAGCCGTAGCGGTAGGCTTACTGCTCTTACCATTAGCAGCCGGGGTAATCTGCTTTTCAATCGGAGAAACAGCATCAGCACCAGCCATTGAAAACTGCAAGCCCTGCCAGCCAAAGCTCACATGCCTCATTGAGGGCAAGGTTACCAAAAGCAGAGGTGCAAGCAACAATAAAAAGAGGAAGCGGCCACGTAGCATCCTGTGCTTCTGCGGCACGATAGTTATATGAGGTTTCTCCAGCGAGAGATATGCCATCTGAGTCGTCATCAAAGTGCGGGTATAACGCCTCTCACCAGCAGCCTTCATTGCCTGCGCATAGGCCAGATACAATTCCTGGGGAGAGGAGAAGCGCTCTTCCGGATTTTTCTCCAGGGCACGCATAACCACGTGTTCGACCTCTACTGGAATCCTCGGATTATAGGTCGAGGGTAGTTCGGGAAGATCACGAATATGCATGACATAAACACCTATAGGTGTAGTCGCCTTAAAGGGTACACGTCCGCACAGCATCTG
This sequence comes from Dictyobacter sp. Z7_2, assembly GCF_057551105.1. Taxonomy (NCBI): domain Bacteria; kingdom Bacillati; phylum Chloroflexota; class Ktedonobacteria; order Ktedonobacterales; family Dictyobacteraceae; genus Dictyobacter; species Dictyobacter sp. Z7_2. Next base: position 2,432,431 of record NZ_BAAJPE010000002.1, on the reverse strand, counting down.
ATAGAGCAACACGCCCAGTGCATAAACATCGCTTGCGGGAGCCGCCTCTTTTTCCGCCAGCTCAGGAGCCATGTACTCTGGCGTACCAATCAAGTAGCCAGTCAGTGTGAGACCATTATTCACGCCAACGCGTTTAACCAGACCAAAATCAGCCAGATAGACATGAGTACCATCCCGCATCAGCACATTGGAGGGCTTGATATCGCGATGGATAATGCCTTTATCATGGGCATATTGCAATGCCTGGCACAATTGCCCAAATACATGATCAATCTCCTCCAGCGAGAGAGGTCCTTGCAGAAGACGAGCATCTAATGTACCATGCTCGATATACGGAGTCACGAGATAACACCATGACTCAAATTCGCCGTGATCCAGGACAGGAAGGATATGTTCATGGGATAATCCAGCCTGTGCCTTCACCTCATCGCGAAAACGCTCGTAGTAGTCACCCGCTCCGGTATTTACGAGCTTTACAGCGACAGTCCTCTCGGTCTCAATGTCGCGTGCAAGATAGATATCCGCCATCCCCCCACGGGCTAGCCGCCGCAGGATCTGATAACGTCCCATCGTTACTTGTTCTAGCTGCTGCATTACGATCCCCATATTTCCAAATTTAAATATCTGAGACAATCCTTATAGCAAGATGTACTAGCTGACCTACGTCGCAGCCATATATATACCTACACGACTGTATAGAATGATTAGTCTCAGGATGTGATAATAGAGTCATTTTTCCTATTGCCTGAACAAATATCCAGCTTCTTGATGAAGTTAACAGACGAGAGGCGAATAAAGATCAGTACTCCAATGTCCTCTGCATGCCAGACATTGGCAACCAAAAATGATATTCATGAGCAAGACCTGTATGATAAAATAGAGGCAGGTCATTACATAATCATACAGATAATAACGCCCCAATTGAGAGGATTTCTTATGTCAGATCGTGTCGTCTATTCCACCGATAATGGTCGCATTTCAACCTGCCCTACCTGTGGACAACCTTACCGTTCCTGTCGCTGTGACCAACCAGCAGGAACAAAGAAAAAAAGTGATGGGATTGTACGCATCATGCGTGATCGCAAGCAGCGTGGTGGGAAAACAGTAACAGTAATCACTGGTATCACAGGCACTGAGAGCGAACTTGCCACTCTGGCGCAGCAACTCAAAAAGCTCTGTGGCACAGGAGGAACAGTAAAAGAAGGAAACATAGAAATTCAGGGCGATCACTGCACAAAAATCCAGGAAAAACTGACCGCACTGGGTTATAAAGTCAAACGCGCTGGCGGCTGATAATCCTGGCACGCAGCCGCTCCGACCCTCCCCTTACTACTATAACTCATCTTCTTCACAACACATATCATCTATTTTTAGGCCACTCAAGCAGATTTATAAATCCAACGCAAATTTTTTTCCGCTTTCGCAGGCTCCAAAAGGAATAATATAGATAAGGGAAAAAAATACTGGCGTTACAACTACCAGGGGATTTGTAAGCAGGGGGTAAAGCATGAATATTGATGAACAATTTGACCATTTTCTGGCTGAGTTAGGAGTAGAAATGGAACGTCCAGAGGATCAGAAACCATACAACAGCGATTCAATTCCAGAAGTTTCCATCTTCCAGACCTCGCGTGACCATTACGGCGTCTTTTACCGTCTCGATCTGATCGATCAACGACCTGAGCTACGTATCATGATCCCGGTCGATACGGGAGATGTGAAAATGGATATTTATCTCGTCCGTTTAAGTAACCAGACTCCCCTCAATGACAGCTTCAGCAGGTTATCCGCCTACGAGGGCAGCGACGCCTACGAACAGGGTCGGGACACCACACTCCAACACCTCTTATATGCCACCGCCGAAATGATGAAACAACTTTTCTGGGCCGGCAACACACAAAATCATCGCTTCCCGCCGGAAATCGAAGTATGGCCCATCCTCGTCCAGGCCGAGAGCCGCATCGAAAGAAAAAGGTCGGCAGGATAAATGCCACCAATGGCCTTCCTTGCCAGACGTAGCGTCGTACGCTTGCGTACGATGTCCCAGTAGCTCGTACGAGACAGCAAGATCTCGGCGAGCGACGCTGGCCTGCCTGATCGTACGGCAAAGTGGGACATCGTACGCAAGCGTACGACGCTACGTCTGGCAAGGCCACATGACAAAAATCGTTGAATAAAACGCTCTGTTCAGGGTACAATTCTACTATTACTAGTCTGATTGGGCATGGCAAACGTGCTATCTGAGGTGACTACCACTCGTCTAAAGCCCTGTGGGATGTTACACTAGAGAGACCAGAGAAAGGGAGAATATTTATGCCTGAGCACATCGACGCCATTGGGCGTGAAGCTATCGCTTATTTTACGCTCAAACATGCTGCCCGCGAGCGTGCGCTGCCCAAGTCGCGTACGGCGATCAGGTATTGTGCCAATAGTATCCGCGCGACTCATCGCCATGAGATGGCTGCTGCTGAAGCGCTTATCAAGCAGGCAGCCTCGTTGCTGACAGAGATGGAAGCCGATCTGCGGGATCATCAGGACATCTATAATGCAGGTTTTGTCCAGGATGCTCAAAAGGAATTTGCAGAGGCAGCGACATTTGCAGCCCTCACACAACATCATCCTCTGCCAACGCCCACAGAGCTCTCAATAGGGCACGCTGCCTATCTCAACGGCATCGCCGAAGCTATTGGTGAACTGCGCCGCTATGTGCTTGATCAATTACGACATAGTAATATTGAAAATGGTGAGGTGTTTCTGGCGTATATGGATGATATTTATTCGGTGTTGATCACAGTGGATTTCCCAGATGCTATTACCAGTGGATTACGCCGCACAACGGATGCTGCGCGTGGTATTCTGGAGAAGACACGTGGAGATTTGACAGCCGCAGCGATCCAATTGCCATTGCAACGAGCCATGCTTGAGTTACAAGAAACTTTACATCAGCACTTACCTGCCGATCAATAGGAAATAGGAGTTATATACAAAAAGAGGCCCACTTCCTTGACTTTGTATACTAACCAAAGTAAGCTAACAGACGATCCCAATAGATAATCATCACTGACTCATGGCACGCGTAATCTTTATTCAGCAAAAAAAGCGCGTGAGTGTAGAAACAAAAGCAGATCCCAACCAGCAACCCATCTATATTGATAGCAATCAGGCGCCCTTACGAAGATGCATAGATGCACTCATAACATTATTGTTGATCACTACGCCAAGAGGGGGGCGTATGGAAAACGAAGAAAAAATTATGACGGATCAGGACATTATTCAAGAGAAAAAGCCAAACGCTGAGCTGCCAGCCAGGACGTTACAAGCTACCCAGGTTGTCGATGCCGACCAGGGCACTAACGAACATGCTGAATCTCATGCTTCCCAACTCGTGGATGCCGATCAGGGAGCAAACGCTGAGCCGGATGTTAAACCATACTCTTTCCCAACAGCGGATAGCGATCAGAAAATGGAGAGCGAATCTCCAGCCTCCCCGATTGTGGATGCTCAAACAGATACAGATACAGATACTCAGCCTGCTCAGATTGTCGATACTCTACCGGACAAGGATACACAGCCTTCTACCTCCCAGATTGTCGACTCACTGCCGGACAAGGACGCACAGTCCTCTACTCCCCAGATTGTCGACGCGCTACCGGACAAGGATACGCAGCCTCCTACCTCCCAGATTGTCGACGCGCTACCGGACAAAGATATGCAACCTCCTACTTCCCAGATTGTCGATACACCAGAGGAAAAGGATGCTCAACCTCCTACTTCCCAGATTGTCGATACACCAGAGGAAAAGGATGCTCAACCTCCTACTTCCCAGATTGTCGATACACCAGAGGAAAAGGATGCTCAACCCCAAGCCTCCCAAATGGCCGAGACTCAGCCGAGGATAGAAGCGCAAACACATACCGATCAGGTTATCGATACTCTACCAGACATGCAGACTCAAACGTTATCCTCTCAGGTTGTCGATGCTCTGCCAGATATGCAGACTCAAACGTTATCTTCTCAGATTGTTGAAGCAGATCAAACTCCTCAAGCCGAAGAAGATATCCCAACCGTGAGTTTTAACTCAAAAAATTTAAAACATAATACAGAAAAGTTTCTGGCAAAAATAAAACCAGGCAAAAAAAAGCAAGCTACTCAGATAGTCACAGCTGACTCCGTGCAAGCGGAAGAAGTTCCAACTATTCCTATTGGCTCATTACAGACGATTAGCACACTCGAGCCAGAGGTGTCAGTACATTCCGTTGCCTCTATGCGCGCTGTGAGTATGCCAGCGCCATTGGTAGCACAGTCCTCAGAATATCGACGCGGATTGGGTGAATGGCTGGAGATCTGGCAAGATGGCATACGTCCAGGTTACTTACCCTTATCTCTGATGCCAATTCTGCTCGGAAGTGCGCTGGCCTGGACACAAACAATCAGCAATAAAAGGCTCCTGGGACATTTTGATGTTGTTTATTTTGTGCTGGCACTCGTGACAGCCATCATATTACAAACAGGTGCTCATCTGATCAACGACTACTATGACTATCAGAGAGGCATCGACACAAGTAATGCACTCGGCCCCGGAGGCTTACTTCAGCAAGGGATGATCAAGCCAACACGTCTACTGGCCATCGGATTGGTCCTCCTCGCGCTGGGAGCAGCAACCGGGCTAGCCGCAGCATTAAGAGGAGGACTCCTGGCATGCCTCTTCGGCTTAATTATCGTCCTCTGCGCATACTTTTTCAGTGCCACAAAAAAAGCGCTCTCTTCGCTTGGTCTGGGCGAGTTGATCGGCTTTGTCGCCTTTGGATTGCTTCCTACGATGGGAGCTTATATGATCCAGACCCATGGGCAGCTAACCCCTCAGGTCTTCTACTATAGTTTACCGTTGGGTTTTCTCGCCGCAGCAACTATCTATGCCAATAACATGCGCGACATTGAAGGCGATAGTCACGTTGGCAAACGCACACTGGCGACAATGCTGGGACTCTCCTTCAGTCGAATCGCCTACAGCATCTTGATGATCGCCGCCTATCTGGTTGTCATCGCCCTGGGTGTACCACATGCGCATCCACACTTTATCCTGATAGCGTTATGGACCTTGCCCGGCCTGGTCGTGGCAATCACAGGCGCGATGCGGACAGAGATCTCAGCTGGCTTTCATGGCGTGATGCGTCAGACACTCAAAAACTATACGCTTTTTACCATCTTATTAATTATCGGGCTGATTCTAGCGGCCATCATTCCAGCGCTACCAAAGATCCCCACGAACCTCATCACCCTACCCTGAAGACCCTCGATAACATGTGGGCACCTCGCTATGAGGTGCCCACTTTTTTACATCATAGGACAATCGCATCAAGCGTCCAGGGCAGCCGACGTAGCGGCGCGGCTCCGCCGTGCTGTCACATCCCGCACGAAAACGTCCCACCTGCATTTGGAAGCAACGCAGACGAGACGATCCACGGTGGGAAGATCGTGCAATGGAACCTCATGAGGAGCGTGTTCGGACGAGTCACAGACAAGACGATCCATGGTGGGAAGATCGTGCAATGGAACCTCATGAGGAGCGTGTTCGGACGAGTCACAGACAGCACGGCGGAGCCGCGCCGCTACGTCGGTGAGCGTCCCACCCCATTGGGATGCACATCTCCAATGCGACATCGGTACGATGGCCTTTGGCAGCTTCGGGGAAACCCTACTTTAATTTGACACATTTCCGAATCTTCATCTATACTACAGGTACATAACATAAAGTAACCTGGGAGAGAGAAAGCCAGTTTCAGCTGGAACTCTCCCTTTCTTTTGCTTTCCAATCGGAAAGAAAGGATCATAGAGAGTGCTCATCGATAGCCACACACATGTAGATACCGACCGCTTCCAGCATGATCGTGACACAGTCATTCAGGCAGCGGTAGCGGGTGGAGTCACTCGTATGGTTGATCCAGGATGCGATCTGGTCTCCAGCCAGGCAGCACTCGCGTTAGCCAGGGCCTATCCCGGCATCATCTTTGCAGGAGTGGGGGTTCATCCGCACGAAGCCACAACCTATACAGAGGAGGTTGAGGCCCAGTTACGCGCGATGGCACGCGAGCCAGAAGTGGTGGCCATTGGTGAGTTTGGTCTCGATTATTTCCGTATGCTCTCGCCACGCGAAATCCAACGAGAGGTCTTCTGCGCCCATTTGAAACTGGCTCGTGAGTGCCAGCTGCCATGCATCATCCACGTACGTGACGCCCATGATGATGTCATGGAACTGCTACATGCTCATGGTCAGGGCTTACGCGGAGTCTTCCACTGTTTCTCGGGAGATGTAGCGCAGGCAGAGGCATGTCTGGACTTTGAAGGTTTCATGCTCTCCTTTGCAGGTCCACTTACAAAGCAGGGAAATGCCCTTCCTGATGTAGCTCGTATGGCCCCCATCGACCGTATCCTCGTCGAAACGGATAGCCCATATCTGGTACCCAAGCCCCTGAAAGTCAGACGCAACGAGCCACTCTTTGTCAAACACACGGCAGAAAAGCTAGCGGAGATACGCGGCATATCCCTCGAAGAAATTTCTCAGGTTACCACAGCAAACGCTATCCGTTTGTTCGGTCTAGGAGAAAAGCAAGCATGAAACTATTCAACACGCTCACGCAATCCTTGCAGGAGTTCATCCCTCTCAAGGATCCAGTGAGCATCTACGTTTGTGGGGTAACCCCCTATGACACCACGCACCTCGGACACGCCTTTACGTACGTCACCTTCGACACACTGATCCGCTATCTGGAATACAAAGGACTGACAGTCAAATACGTCCAGAACGTCACAGATGTCGACGACGATGTGATTCGTAAGGCACGAGAGATAGGAATGCGCTGGGATGATCTGGGGAATCGCGAAATCGAACGCTTCCTTGGTGATATGGACTCCCTCAATGTACGCCGTCCCGATGTATATGCACGCGCAACCGACGAGATCGAGCGTATCATTGAGCTAGCCCAGACGCTGGTCGAGCGTGGATTTGCTTATGTCAGCGAGGGATGTGTCTTTTTCAGTGTGGAGAAAGATCCAGAATTCGGTGCCATGGCTCGAGCCATCGGACTGAATGACTATCAATCTATGCTCACGATCGCCAACGAGCGCGGAAATTTCCCCGACGATAAGCGTAAGCGAGCGCCATTAGATTTTGTCCTCTGGCAAGCGCAGGCTCCCGACGAGCCCGCCTGGGAGAGCCCCTGGGGTCCCGGACGACCAGGATGGCACGTGGAGTGCAGCAGCATGTCCATGTATTATCTGGGCCAGCAGGTCGACATCCACGGTGGTGGAGCTGATCTGGCGTTTCCTCATCATACCTGCGAGATCGCGCAATCGGAACACTACAGTGGGAAGGCGCCATTTGTGGGCACCTGGATGCATGTCGGGATGGTTTATCAGGATGGCGAGAAGATGAGTAAGTCGCTAGGCAACCTGACCCTGGTAAGAAATCTCCTCAAAGAATACGATGCCAACGCCGTCCGAGTTGTCCTCCAGAGCCATCACTATCGCTATCCCTGGGAGTGCTTTCCCGAGGACCTCAAGATCGCAGCTGAGACCGTCCAGATCCTCCAGCAGGTCCGAACCCTGGTAGGCACTAAGCTCACAGGCGAGGATACAATGTTACATAATCGCTTTCTGGCAGCCATGGAGACCGATCTCAATACGCCAGAAGTCATCCAATTGCTCAAGCAATCTGCCAAACAAGCTCTGGCTGAGAAAAATACACAACTCGGCTCCGAGGTTCTGCGTATTACACAGGTACTTGGCATGACTATTTGACAATTGCTGCATCTTTCTGATAGGGTAATTATCGATTAATGTGGGCCAGTATAAACTGGTCCACTTATTATAACTTCTCTTGCCCCTAACCTTCCTCCCTTAGTCAAATAATAATAGATATTAATCTGCCGTGCCAAAAATCATAAATTAGTATGACAGACTAATATCTATATAACAGTTTTTTGGATCTCCTTTATTTTTTGGAAAAATAAACATATTTATGTCAAAACGATTCATAGTAATCCATAGTAATCCATAGAGTATTATTTAATTTTATTTTATATAAAATGGTTAAAAATCACGTTACTAAATATAAAATTCCTCGTTTATATTCATGGATTCAAATTAGTTTAAATGAATATTGGTGCTTATCTAGTTTAAGATATGCTATCAGTAAGCAAATTACTTTTGAGAGAAGATAGTAATTACTAGTAACTACGTATTTAGTATAGGTTGATTGACAAATTCATCTAAATAAGTATAGAAAGTACAAAGCTTAAATAAGGTGAAAGTCTAAAAGAATTACGCTTTTCTTATAAGTATGCATTTCTTTATCTAATTTGTACCACAAGGAGAAAGACATTTTAGTGTCAGCAAAGATGCACACTCTACCATGTTTTCTTCCACGAATAGAAATATTTACCGCAAGGAAATGGAGTTCTTTGTATGCAACGCATCTGGTTTCAGAAAACTGAGCGAGCAATGCACGTTCATCTCCCAATTCTCTCCTCAAAAAAACATCTACTAAGTCATTCACATGGACATGCATGGCAATATTTTACTTGCCTCTTTACGCTTCTTCTATATTTGCTATTTACTGGCATTGGCTTCACAGTTAATATTGTGCACGCTTCCTCCAGTGATCTTGGGAAAAAAGCAATATTCACTGTTGATAACGTTACAGTTAATCTCCAGAGCCATATTTTACCCAACACACATTTCCAATCAACCCAAACGGGAGATTTTATTCAGCGAGCGCTAGTGACTGGTACAAACCCTTATATAATGGTATCAGTAACTGCCATACCTTATGGAACAAGCGATGATGAACATCTCCCGACAGCACAGGCAGGGATTGCTTCAACATATCGCAGCCAGTTACGTACTGCGTGGCAATCTCAAACACAAGCGCCACAGGTTTTTCCGGCAATCAATCTTTTTGGGATAAACATTGTTGGAACGCTTTATCATGTTCAAATGCCACTTGACTCACTTACTCCTAAACCTACTCTTATCACAGAATGGATTGGTGAAGCAGGATCACGTGTTTGGATTGTTCGAGTTATGCAAGAAGATACTTCTTCCTCAGCAAATAATTTATTACATAATCTTCAAGGCACCATACTCACGAGTACCACTCTTAATAGAGGCACGAGTTTACAAGCACATTCTCACGCAACAGCAAAGGCAAATATATCACCTGCAGTAGTACCAGGCAATTTATCTTATCCCAGTGTCTGGAATGGTACCCTATGTGATACATACAATCACCCAAATGCATATCAACTAGGTACGGCTAGCTATCGAGGAGTTCCTGCTTGTGGTCCACGACCTGCTTACGAGACAACTGCTCCTTACAATGATCTATCGGTTCAATTTTTTCCAGGTGCATGGGGGGTACTTGAATTTGAATGTGTTGAACTCGTTATGCGTTACATGTATCTTGCAGATAATATCAATCCTTATGGCGCTAATGGGAATCAGGTAGTTTCTGCATATTCAGGTTCAACGCTTCTCAAAGAGAGTGGTAGTGGTAATTCTATCAATTCTAATCTAAGCGCTGGTGATATTCTAAGCTGGAACAATAGTAGCACTGCCGGTCATACCTCCTTAGTTTCTGCAGTAAACTTGGATAGCAATGGAACAGGTACTATAACAACAATTGAAGAGAATGCCTCATCCAATGGAACCTTTACTTACCCTGTAAGTGGTTGGGTTTTAAACACAGAAGGATATGGTACTCTTCTTGGCTGGCTTCATGACCCTACAACTACCCCAGTTACACCAGTACCAGATTTAAATAGTAATGATTCTGGGACATATGTTGGTAAGAGCTCAAATGGACTTCTTGAAGTATTCGCCCGTGGTAGTGATGATAATATTTGGCATATCGCTCAAACAAGTACTACTGCCTGGGGAAGTTGGGCTCCTCTACAAGCCGGTTTAGGTTTTAGTGGAGATCCAACTGTTGTTACGAACTCAAGTGGACGTTTAGAAGTTTTTGCTCGTGGTAGCGATGGCAATATCTGGCATATCTCACAAGCGGCAGTGGGAACTTCTTGGGGAACCTGGAATACCATACAAGCTGGTTTCGGATTTCAGGGTACGCCTACAGCAGCGAAAGATTCGAATGGGCAAATAGAATTATTTGCTCGTGGAGCAGATAATAATATCTGGCGTGATGTAGAACAAAGCTCTGGCTGGAGCGGCTGGGGGGTTATACAAGCTGCTGGAACATTCTCAAGTAGCCCGGTGGTTGGAAAAAATTCAAATGGATTGCTAGAGCTGTTTGCCCGTGGCAGCGATAATAATATCTGGCACGTTTGGCAAACAAGCGTGAGTGCATGGAGCGGCTGGGGAGCCCTGCAGACAGGCCTTGGATTTCAAGGCACTCCTGCTGTTACATCAAACGCCGATGGGCGATTAGAAGTGGCTGCTCGTGGTAGTGATGGTAACATCTGGCACATCCGTCAAACAGTGGCAGGAGCATCATGGGGTACATGGACAGCTTTTGTCACAGGAGTAGGCTTCTCTGGTAATCCATCTTTCAGTATTAATGCAGATGGGCGTCTTGAAGTTTATGCACGTGGTACAGACAACAATGTCTGGCACATTTGGCAGACTACAGCAGGAACTGTCTGGTTTAGTTCATGGGTAGCATTACAAAACAATTTTGGTTTTCAAGGGACACCATCAGCAGGTCTTGATGCAGATGGGCGCATTGAAGTTTTCGCTATTGGAAGCGATACTAACCTTTGGCATATCTGGCAAACCACAGCAGGAGTATCATGGAGTGGTTGGGCAGCTTTGCATCCCAACTATGGTTTCCAAGATTAACTGTATACTAGTTCCCTTTTAAATAATAATGCGGAGTCGTCATATGACGGCTCCGTTTGATATTTCACTCAAACCTCAGGTCAGGATACCATTGCTTCAAGCTCAGATTTGTTACGTCTTGAGACCAAAGAATTTCTGCGGGCTAGTGCATTTGGACGAACCAGATAAAAACTAGCTCATACAGCAGTTATCTTACAGGAAATAACTTCTCTCCCTCAACCATATGGCTTTAGAAAAGTTTTGCCTTCATTTTATTATATTAATTTCAACAGTATACTATAGAAAGGACATTATGAAGAGAGATTAAAGAAAGTTTTCATTATGAAATATATCTTCCGACATATTCTCTATTGGCTAAATAATATGTTTGAAGGGCATACAAACGATATTCAAAAAAACACGGTTATTGCACTTGATGGTATTAGAGCTTGCGCAATTCTCTTTGTTATTATCTTTCATATCAACAGAACAACCCATTATAACCTCTGGGTTTGGTTGGACAATCCTTTAGCCTCGGCGATATCAACTGCGGGCGGATCTGGGGTGACATTATTTTTTGTCCTCTCGGGCTTCTTGCTATTCTTGCCTTATGCCAGATCATTACTCTTCGCCAAACGTTGGCCGCTCGCCAGAACGTTCTATCTGCGCCGAGCATTGCGTATCATGCCCGGGTATTATATCTCTCTATTCTTACTCATCTTACTAAGTGCACCTCAATACTTGCAGCCCTCGCATTTTAGTGAGCTAGGACTCTTCCTGACGTTATTCATGGATTCATCAAGAGCCACATTCCGACAATTAAATGGTCCTTATTGGACATTAGCCACTGAGTGGCAATTTTATCTGATTATGCCTCTACTGGCATTAGGGATACTTCTCGTCGTTAAACGCATCGCAATAAAATATCGATTACAAGCGGTTATTTTCTGCCTGACTGGCATCATTACCATAGCTTTATGCATACGTGGTTTTGGTCTCTATTGTCAAGAAAATCCAACTGTTACCTTTCTAGTACCACGTAATGTGCTTGACGTAATCCTCTTCTTCTCTTTTGGCATCACAGGCAAGTATATTGAGGATTTCGCTGTTGGTATGTTAGCCAGCCTATGTTATGTCTATGCCCAGAATATGCCACGGGATCATCGTTTTGTGCAAACATTACAACGCTCCAGTCTCTGGCTCTGGGGATGTGGTATATTGCTTCTGGTTTTCTGCGCTATGTGGAACTTTGATGTATCAGCTCCCATCTGGCCACCAATAAATACACTCATACCTGCTTTCCAATTGTTCAATGAGATAGTCCTGGCCTTTGGCTACGGTGCATGCATCATGGCCATACTGTTTGGTCCACCGCAGCTACAACGACCATTCACCTGGCAGCCGTTGCGCTGGATCGGAGCCATCTCTTTCAGTCTGTACATCTGGCATCTACCATTGATTGTGTTTTTCCAGACGCATGTAGTACAGCCATTCTTCCCGTCTCTCGACAAATACACCGTTTACGGACTCTACTGGATCTGGGCACTCGTAGTAATCGTTCCCTTATGCGTGCTTTATTTCGCGTTTGTCGAGCGACCTGGGATCATATTAGGCAATCGTTGGCGTAGTAAGATTGAGAAAAAAGTCCTACAGCCCCAAAAGCAGGAGCGGCAAGCGTTTATTGAAAAGATACAGTAACGTGTATCAACCCTTTTGATCTTATCCTTCTCTCTTTGATGGGGGCACGATGTATACGTTTGAAGATGATCATGAAACATCCTCTCGTTATAAGCGTTCGTTGTACAATGCAGCCAAACAATCAGGACAATTGCCTCTGGACGATCAACAGTCCGGGGACACTCTCCCTGACGATCATCATAATACAGCTACCTTACCCGCTGACGTCATCAGCTATCCTGTTGTCCCAACGGAGCCAACACCTCCTGCCTATACGCCTGGAGTCGCTCGGGCGGCGATGATTATCGCCTGTGTCGGCGTTTTTTTAACGGCACTGGATCAAACAGTGGTCGTCACGGCCTTACCCCAAGTGATCACCGATCTGCATATCCCGATCACGCAGCTCGATCATGCCGCCTGGATTATCAGCGCCTATCTGCTAGGCTTTGTCGTTGCCATGCCTCTGATGGGCCGCGTCTCCGATATCTATGGACGCCGCCGTATCTTTCTTCTCTGCCTGATCATCTTCGGAGTCGGCTCAATCCTTTGCGGTATCGCCCCTATCCTGGGACAAAGAATTCCTCTCACCGTTCTGACTCCACTCCATATCGATACCTCGTCTCCAGGATTGATCTGGCTGATTAGCGCACGCGTGATACAGGCCATCGGTGGAGGTGCAGTTGTCCCCGTAGCTATGGCAATCTCCAGCGATGTCTATAGTCTGAAGAAACGCGCACTGGCCCTGGGCATCATAGGGGCAGTTACAGAAGCCGGAGGGGCGATAGGACCTCTCTATGGAGCACTGGTCGTCGAACGGTGGGGATGGCAATACATCTTCTACCTCAATGTACCGCTGGTCATAGTGCTATTCATTGCCGCCTGTGTTTTTATTCCTAAGGGCAAGCGCTTACACGAAGGGATAGATTGGCTGGGAGCAATCTTTCTGGCACTCTCTCTAACCTGTCTGAGTCTGGGATTGGCACAACAGGGCACCTCATTAGGACCGTCAGCGGCCAATACATCAACGCCGCAAAACAATCCACTGGCACTGGTACTCGCCGTTGTCTTCTTACTGGCATTTATTCTGGTAGAACGTCAGGTGCGCTGGCCGGTTGTCGATCTACAACTCTTCAAGCGCTTCACCTTTAGCGCCTCAGCTCTGGTCAGTCTGCTTGTTGGAGCAGCCCTGATCATCGCGATGACCAATATTCCCATTTTTGTGGATACAGTCCTGCAAGGCACGGTACTCGACAGTGGCCTGGCGCTACTACGCCTCACCGTGATGATCCCCATCGGAGCTATCCTTGGAGGCTGGCTCAGTTCGCGTATTAGCAGTCGCCTCACCGCAATCATCGGCTTACTTTTTACAGCTGTCGGATTTTATCTGATGAGTCGCTGGCCTCAACACGTCGATTGGTACCAGATGACAGTGGCAACGCTTACAGCAGGCTTTGGCTTTGGGCTGGTGATCGCTCCGATTGGCACCAGCGCCATCAACGCCGTGCGTGCAACTCAGGTTGGTATGAGTACCGCGATTATTACCGCTTTGCGCATGATCGGTATGATTCTGGGATTGGCAGCTCTAACTTCATGGGCATTGGCCTACTTTCAAGAACTCTTAATCGCCTATCCAAAATCGAGCGCGGCCAGTAGCGGCAATCCACTTACGGGATATGCCAACTACGCTATTGAGTCAGCCCATACAGTCTATTGCACCGTCTTCTTCATCTCGGCCATCTTCTGCCTGATCGCCATCGTGCCAGCGATCTTCCTCTGGGGGCGCGCCGCCCCGGAAGCGGCACTGGATGGAGATATCCACGATCTCCCCACGACTCCCACATCCAGAGAAGCCGTGCAAACGATGATTGCGCATCCGAGTTATCGCGCCCCACGCCGCAATCTCACCACACTCATCTTAGCCATCCTATTAATCATCGGCACATGCATGGCTGCTTATCTGGTTGGCATCGATCTGACAACCAAACAAACGACAACAGTCGCGGATGCAAATGCGGCACGAAATATTGATCTCTCGCTCAGCAAAACCGCACTGACCTCGGTGTTTGCAACACAACTCGGCAAACAGCAAGCTTTCATAAAAAATCTAACCGTCACGCCGGTCGCAAACGATGGATTAACGATCACATTTAACGTGCCAATTCAATTTGGGACCATCCAGAGGACCCTGCCAGTTGAACTTGATAGTACAATGTATCTAGATAAACAACAGAATATGCAATTGAATATCCAGCATCTCAAACGGGATGGCGTCGACGCAGGGGCAGTCAATGCCAAAAGCATGCAAGGTGCGCTCAACCAGATGCTCCTCGCGGAGGTCATGCCCAGTATTCACCAGCAACTCAAAGGCGTCCAAATCATTGGAGTGCATACCAGCAAAAGCGTCGTATGTGGCAAAGGGGCAGAGACGTTCGTATTACAGATACGGGCGACAACCATTGACGGTGTCTCGGCTCAATCGCTCCCATCGCCAATCTGCTTTAACGACACTCTTGATCTGAATAATTTATTGCCAAAATAAACACTCGCTGCGCGTACGCTGCGAAATAAAAAACACTTGAGCAAGAGGATAGAGGATATGCAACGACTCTTTAAGCGCTCCATCTATATATGCTGGGGGCTGGTGATAGCGTTCCTGCTACTAGGCACGATCACACCAGTGATTGCTGCCCCCATGAACCCAGAGACACTAAAAGCCATGCATGCAGGCAGCACGCTGAATGCAAAAATCTATCTCACTCATGACGTCATGGAGCAGCTCTTCCAGAACAGTATCAACCAGCAACTGCCACAAATCACGGATAAGACCATCCAGGGCATGGTAAACGGCTCCCCATCCGATGAGCAAGGATGGATTGGACAGATAGCGCATGCACTTGTACAGCCATCCGCCACCCTGACCGACCTCACGCCTCAGAGCAATGGACTCAATGCAGGCATAAAACTCAGCCTTTACGCTGGCGATCCCAAGCCAACCCTCTCGCACATGCTCGTTACATTTAGCATCCTCAACGCCAACACAATCCAGGTAAGCAGCCAGGCCCTGCCAGGCAGTCAACCATTGATCACAGGCCCACTGACAACTATCCAGGTCCCCATGGGAACCTTAACCAACATCCAGACCACCCCAACCTGCGGGGCAGCCAACCTTGAACTGGGCTTGCAGATCCCACTGGCCAGTACTCAGGGGAAAACTACCAGCAATACCTATCAGGCCAGCTTCAAGCAGCAGACAGCAAAAACATCGCTGCTGAGTCTGGAGACATCTCATCAGCAAGCGCACCAGCAACAAGAGGCAGCTCAAGCCGTTCCAGCCTACGTGGAAGTACCATTCAGCTCCTTGACCACGCTAGCCTCAGGCATCGGCACCTTGCAAATTAATAGTAGTCTGGAAGCAAAAAATATTAAGCTGGCAGTGCAGAATGGACAACTTGTCGTGACAGCAGATATCATCAGTCTGGTCTTCGGCTCTCCCGTACTCAAACTTGGCACAGCCACCACTATCATCGAGCCACAAGCGGCCAACGGCAAACTTGTGCTCCACGTCAGCAAAACCACCTTGAGCGTTCTGATCTTCACCTTCTCAGCTGATAACTATAATCAACAGATCCAGCAATCACTCAACGCACAGATAGGCAATGCCCTCGGCAACGATCTGAACATCAGTGCCGCCAGCATGGGTCCAAATGCAATTATTCCTTGTGCGGCCGCTGATAGCTTAATGCTTACCGGTACAACCTCTATCAATTAAGCAGAGTAGTATTCTGATAAACAGAAGCATCAGCTATTTCAACTACTGATGCTTCTGTTTATTTGCCTGATAGCAGAGCGTCATTCCTTTGAGCTAATACATCTAATAGAAACTGTTGTAGAGGTGTAAGCATTTCTATTAATACGGAAATGGTCTAAGCCCAAACTCGAAGATTTATCAATATAGCTTGATTTGTCTCAATATAAGATATTAGTACCATAGGCTATTTATATTAATATATACTGATGTATAAATATAAGGCTGAGATAAAATATGGCCTGACACTGATGTATTGGGTTTACTTCATTTTTATTAAAAATCGCGCTATCGCATGGCAATCAGTGCAGGAAAATATGCGCTATATCTACACTTATCTCTTCTTTTTTATTGATTTTGGCTTATCATCTCCCTTTTAAAGAGGCAAAATCGTTATGGAATCAATGATGCCAGGGAAAAATAATCAGCAGACACGTGGATTATTTATCAAGCGCCCCGTAGCATTTGTCCCCATCATCGGACTTACATTAGCCCTGGTAGTGCTTGTCAGTTACTTCTCAGGATTTAATCCCATCGGTAACGCAGCTGCAAGCGGGATTACACCACTCGCAGGAATCAAACCAGCACTCACCAAAAACAGTCAAATGGGGGACGGAGTTGACCCAGGGACACCTGTGACAATCGCCATCGGCCTACACATTCACAACCAGGCAGATCTTGAACAGTATGTGAAGGACACAAGTGGTTTACAAAACAAACAAAAACGCATACTGACACAGGCACAAATCATTCAGGATTTTAGTCCTTATCCGGTCGAGCAGCAAGCGGTAATCGATTATATGCACCAATATGGTTTTACCACTGCGGCTACCTTCGACCATCGCCTGGTAGTAAGTTTCACAGGAACCATCGGACAAGCAGAGCAAGCCTTTAATATCTCCGAAAATTACTATACAGACAATACCGGTCAAAAATTTTATGCACCTTCAACCGACCCAAAAGTTCCGGCCACGATCGCGCCATACATCACAACGATTGAGGGTCTGGACAACGTTACACATTATACCCATAGTCCAATCACAACCCAAAGGACCAACAAGACACTCTCAGCGGCAGCAGTAACACCGGCAGCAGTGAGTTGTGTGTCAAACGGCCCCAGTGGAGCCTATCCAACATATTACACTCCAGGCCAGGTCACCACTGCCTATAATTTGAGCACCTTGCAAAAAACCTATAAGGGCAATGGTCAAACGATGGCTCTAGTAGAGTTTTCCGACTACAAACCTGCTGATATTGCGGCCTACACGAAATGTTACGGAGGAGCATCTGTTCCGACAACACGTGTCGCAATTAGTGGGGGTGCGAAAATAAATGATGGCACCTCCGAAGCAGAGCTCGATATGGAGCTTATCTTAAGCACGGCTCCCCAATTGGGTGGCTTGAGCGTTTATGAGGCACCGAATAGTGATCAAGGCAACTTGCTCATGTGGAGCCAGATCATAAGTGACGCTATTCCTGTTGTAAGCACAAGTTGGGGCCAATGCGAGGCTGCCAGCACGACTGCGACACTTAATCAGGAGAACGCCTTATTCGCCATCGCCGCAGCACAGGGTCAAAGCATCCTCGCCGCCACAGGCGACTACGGTAGCACTGATTGTCAGGGTGCAGATCCTAACAACAAATCAATTAGCACTGATGATCCAGCCTCACAGCCATATGTCACAGCCGTTGGAGGCACGACATTAAAGACCACAACAAGCGGCGCCTACAGTAGTGAGGTAACATGGAATAGTACCCAAACGTACGATCCTTCATATGGGCCTGAGAGTATCGGAGGCGGTGGTGGTATCAGTAGCCAATGGCCAATGCCATCCTACCAACAAAATATCGCGAACGCATCAAGTTCTGGCGCACCTTGTGGAGCATCATCCGGTTATTGCCGCGAGGTTCCAGATGTCTCATTTGATGCTGATCCGAACTCGGGATATCCTATCTACACAGTCGACTGCACAAAAGCGGGAGTTTGCCAGAGTCCAACCTGGTATCTCTACGGTGGCACATCAACGGCAGCACCTATGTATGCATCCTTGATTGCACTGGCCAACCAGTATTCACTGAGTAAAGGTTATTACAATCTCGGTTTCTTAAATCCCACTCTCTACAGCCTGAACCAGAGTAATCCCGGCGATTTCCATGACATCACCACCGGCAACAATAATATCTTTGGTGGCACTCAGTACGCAGCCGCCAGCGGATATGATATGACGACCGGCCTGGGAACTCCTGCCAGCAGCACGCTCTTCACCGATCTAGCAAACCTGGCCGGCAGTCTGACAGGACAACGTAACACGCCAGCGACAACGACCTGGTACTTTGCAGAAGGTGATGTAGGCAATGGATATCAGGAATTCATTTCAATCTTGAATCCGAGCATCACACAGTCAGCAACATTAAATGTGACCTATCTCTTTTCCGATGGAAGAACTCCAGTCACGATTCAGCACACAGTCGCAGCCAGCACGCGTGGTACGGTCTCCACGATGTCGGACCTCAATCTGCCCGACACAGGAAAAGCCTATGCCTCGATCTCTGTGATAGTGCAGTCGATAGCTAACAGCAATGGGGTAACGGTACCGATCGTAGCTGAACGTCCCATGTACTTCAACTTTGGCAATCGCATCTACAGCGGTACCGATGTGATGGGTGCAACAGATGCAAGCCAGACCAGTTTCTACTTCCCATTGGGTGATACCCGTGTCAATGGAACGGCCCAGATCTATAACACATTTATCACCATGCTCAATCCCAGCCCGACAACTACCGCGAACATTACAGCGACCTATTATGCCAATGGACAAGTCATTGCGACCCAGACAAAAGCATTAGCACCCATGCAGCGTGGAACACTTACACCACCAGCCAACAAGCAGATCGCAATGAAGATCACATCAGACATTGGTATTGTCGCTGAGCGACCGCTC
Source organism: Dictyobacter sp. Z7_2 (assembly GCF_057551105.1). Classification (NCBI taxonomy): domain Bacteria; kingdom Bacillati; phylum Chloroflexota; class Ktedonobacteria; order Ktedonobacterales; family Dictyobacteraceae; genus Dictyobacter; species Dictyobacter sp. Z7_2. Next base: position 2,413,174 of record NZ_BAAJPE010000002.1, on the reverse strand, counting down.
TACTTCCAGGATAATATTCCTAATGCTGGTGGTAAAATTTCCGGGGCTGCCACCACTGTCGGAGCAACCAGCCTGGGCACAGATTGGCTCTTCGCAGAAGGTAGCATCCACGCAGGCGACCAGGAAAACCTGGTGCTGGCGAACTTTACAGCTACGGATACAACTGCACAGATCAACATCGATTACACCAATGGACAAGTGCAGACAGTCTCCCAGCTTGTCAAAGCTTATAGCCAATCGATTCTTGACATCAACAGCATTGCGGCACAGTTCAGTCAGCGCACAACATCGCTCTCCATCGCCGTTCATGACAATGATGGAGCAATTGTAGCTGAACGCCAGATATTCTTTACATTCACATCGACAGCCAACGGTGTAACCAAATCGATGCCCGGCGTATCGGACACCATCGGTGACGAAAGCACCGGCGGTCATTCAACCTATTCCTTCGCAGAGGGCTATACGGCAGGCAACAATACCGAATTCCTGACGTTACAGAATCCTTCAGCGGCGATAGTCCATGCGGCACTCACCATCTATGCAGATGGAACCATTATCCAAAAGACCATCGCACTAGGAGCTCATAGTCGCACCACAGTCAGTATCAACCAATTCGTCGTGCCACTCGCCACCGCCTATCCGGTGAGTGGAGCGAACAACGTCTCCCTCACAGTACAGGGACTGGATGGCAAAATCGTCGCGGAGCGCGTCTACTACTTCCTCTCGGATAACATCAAGCACGGCGGCACCGCAATGCTTGGCTATACCAACGACTAGGTATTCCCGAAGAAGTTCCAAAATATATTCGTAAACGATAGCAAAAAAGATCCCAACGGCTTTAGTGCCGTTGGGATCTTTTTTATCTGCTTCTCCTGTAAGGCTTAAAAAAGCAGCCTGGTTGTGCCAGGGCGAGATCGAAGCACAAGAAATTGAATGCCTCCCCTACAATGCGAAAACATTCGAAGAAACACTAAAAAATATCCTTGCTTTAACAGTAAAGCCAGTTAGCTCATTCCAATCTGAATTAGTACATTTATGTGCGAATGCTGGGGTTGCTGTAGTATTTGTGCCAGAATTACCCAATACAGGATTTAGTGGTGCAACTCAATGGATTAACGCAAACAAAGCATTAATTCAGCTTAGCCTGCGCTATAAAACGGACGACCATCTTTGGTTTACATTTTTTCATGAAGTTGGACATATCCTATTGCATGGAAAACGACAAATCTTTCTCGAAAGAGATAAAGCTAGCAGTGAAGTTGAAGCACAAGAAAAAGAAGCGAACGATTTCTCTCGAAATATCTTAATTGATAAAGCTCAGTGGAAAAAATTTGTTGCTCCCAAGGTTCGTTATTCCAAAGCACGTATAAGAAAGTTTGCAAGTGAAATAAGGATTGCCCCAGGCATTGTAGTTGGACGGCTTCAACATGAAGGACGATTACCTCATCAGCATTGCAATGATCTTAAAGCTCGCCTTGTTTGGGAAAGTAACAAAATCGCTAGATAGAATTTTCAACCAGATTCCCTGACAAATAGATATTTATTAGTATAATGATATCAAAAAATCTACAATATAATATCAACGCTCTAGAATAGCAATCTTTGTCTGCTTCCTATTTTGCCTATTTACAACGTGCGCAAATCACGGTATTGTCAGTATACCGATGTGTATGTTGTAGGGTAGAGGATTATAAGGAGCAGAGTCTCGTCTATGCTGAACATTTTTCCCTCCTCCGACGAGTTGGAGAATCAACTCGCGCTTGTGCTCACACCAGAGATGCTCTCAGACGTGTCACCAATGGAGCCCGTTACGGAAACAGAATACCATGCGACGGTCCATGACATCCCGATCGATGATCGTCCGCGTGAACGACTCCTGAAGTTCGGTGCGGAGACGTTAACTACGTCTGATCTGCTGGCAGTTATTCTACGTACAGGGACACCACGCGACAATGTAATGGAATTAGCAGCGAAGTTACTTAATAAATATGGAAATCTCTCTGGCTTAATGAGTGCTGACGTACATGAGATCGGCACAATGCACGGGATTGGACCAGCCAAAGCCGCCCAGTTAAAAGCATCGCTGGAGATTGGGAAACGCCTGAGTATGCTACCAACGGAGAAGCGCACTCAGATTACATCGGCAGATGATGCAGCTCGGCTGGTGCGTCTGGAACTTATGTACTTGGACCATGAAGAAATGCACATAATTTTACTTGACACAAGAAATCAAGTAGTAGATTGTATAAAGCGCTACAAAGGAACTGTCAATAGCTCGGTCCTGAGGATCGCAGAGATCATGCGACCAGCCATCATACGGAACTGTCCGAGAATTATTGTCAGCCATAACCATCCGAGCGGCGATCCCACACCAAGTCATGTTACATGGAGAAAAATTTGTCAGGAGTAAGCCCTTCTGTTAATATAGAGGGGGTTACATTTAACACCGGGAGAGAAGAATGTCCAAAAGGTTAAAAACAAAACGACAAAAAAAAGAAGGCATTTGTATTTACTGCGGAAGAATCAAAATGCTAACCGAAGATCACATCATTCCTCAGTGCCTTTTTGTTGGCAAATGTCCTAATGATACTCCTACAGCATTTGCTTGTGAAGAATGCAACCATATCGTTAAATCTAGGAATGATACGTACCTCAGAGATCTTCTTTTCGCAGATACGAATACTACCTCTTCAAATCCGGTTGTACAGCAGCTCTGGGATAAATTTGAACGATCCGTCCAACGCAACCAGTCTCGTGAAATAGTAGAGTCTTTTCATAAGAGACAACTTGTAGGACTCACTACACCTTCTGGCGTTTTTAAGAAATGGGCATATGAGCTTCAACTCCCGGGGAAACGGATAAATGAGGTTTTTAGCATGATGGTTCGCGGACTGTACCAATGTGCCTATGGGAGAAAACTTCTTCAGAACACGACATTTCAGGTTGGGAAGATCCAAGGCAATATTAAGCCTTTTGAAGATACAGTCCAAGTTCTCTTGCAACTAGGAGCACCCATCATCAATGTTGGTGACGGAGAGGTTTTTCGATGTATGTGTGCTTGTTTTTCTGCACGTCCAGAAGAAAGCCTTTGGTTTCTCTGTTTTTATGGAAGTGTAACCTATTGGGTTTCGACAAATGCTGGAGTTCCAGAACGTGCTCAGCCAGCATAGCTAAGCACGTCCGTAGGAAAGCAAAATTATGGCCGTTTCGAAGAAACAGTGAGGGATTTGACAGGGATGAAATTCCCCTCTCTTGGAAGTAACTCTATCTGTTGTATCTGCGAAGCGACAACATCTGCTTTTACTTTGAGGCCAAGCTTCATGAAGCGATCATACATTTGCTGAAGCCGAGGCAGGTCTTCTTTTCCAACAGCAAAACGATCACAAAGCAGACATTTTACATCACTCTCACAATGTAGCTTCGGATTGCGGCGACAAAAGCCGAGAGGAAGACGTATCCAACTTACTGCGTCCCCTTCCACAAACATGGTGTAATCTTCCTGAGCAAAGAAATTGGGCACCCAACTGTGTGGCCCCTCGGCCATCTGTTCAATAGCTGTAGCGAAAGATTGCTCAACTGTTTGGTCCAGAATACGGGCATACTCCAGTGTCATGCTAAGCGTTGCATGTCCCATCAGTTTTTGTAATGCCGATTCTCGGATTCCATAATTTAAAAGAGCAACTGCAAACGAGTGGCGAAATCGGTGAGCCGTAAGGCTAGGGATACCCAGTTTGAGACCTAGTTCATGTACGGCTGTAGTTACTGAAGAGCTGCTTTTCCATGGGCGGCCATGGTGAGTAAACAGGTAGTCACTCATCCGTTCCCATTTTTGATCCCGCCAGATCTGAAGGGCGGCAAGACATTGTGGCGTTAATGGAATGAGCCGATCTTTCAACCCCTTCCCCAAGTGAATATGTAGTTTCCACACGCCTCCTATCTGAACAAGATCGGAGGCTTTAAGGTGGGCAAATTCCATTGCACGAATACCAGTATGCAGTAGCGTAATGACCAACGTTCGCTCAAACTGCGTAGCTCCCTGCTCACAGTAGTTTAGAATGGTCCGTAGCTCCTGATCAGAGAGGTATCGGGGAAGCATATCTGGCTGGCGCGGGAGATCACGCATGGAGAACGGGTTGCGGCTAGGTGAGGTGTCAAACCGTTCATCGATGATGAAGTCAAAAAACTGGCGTATATATGTGTGGAGACCCCGTTGGTAGGTGTTTCCATAGCGACCAATTTCTACCAGTTGTTTCAAGTACTGTCCATACGCTAAGGCCACAGTTCGGGTCACTTCATCGAGGCGCATACACACCGGATATGCTTCTTGCAACCACAAGAAAAAGGCCAGCAACGCTGCGCGAGCACTGTCAATGGTCGAAGGTTGATAGCGAACGTCACACCAGCGCATATAGTGAAGAATGGCCCGGCGAAAGGTCTCATGCCGCAGTGAGAGAAAATGCTGTTCATGGCGAAAGACGCGCTGCTCAGGTGGAAACAGCCCCCAGTGGATCAAATATTGTTCCAGCCGAAAAATCCGCGTATTCGGTTTCCCACTGCTGCGTTTACTCTGTTCTTGATACCAAGATTGATAGCTTTCACGAAATGCATTGAAATCGTCCCGTGTGATCTCTTCGAGTGGCTTGAGCGTGAGTGCCAGCATCCACAACAACAAGTTAAGGATACTGGTCTCCGACTCCGAATACTCTAAATTCTTGCATGTTTGCTCGATCTTTTGTCGATAGGGAAGCGAGGCGGCCCGCCACTGGCGACTTAAATCTGCCTGAAGCGCGTCTAAGAGCGGGAAGCTAGCTCGGCGATATCCCCGAAAGAAGAGGAACGTCAGAAACACGTTGTACACGGCCCAGGTCGCTTTTGCCCTATCTCGATACAAAGCCAGAATGTCCTCATCGGTCCAGTCCTTAATGGGTTTCCCAATTCGTTGGCACATGACTGCTGGTCCCATGCGCGTGCGTTCGAGCACCATAGCATTTTGGAATGGATGGCGTTCAACCAAGAAATGAAGATATTCAGTAATGATCTCTGCATCAGTTTCTGCCGTTCCTTGTCCCAAAATCATTGGTTTGCACCTCTCAGTGGCAAAGCACACCACGTTTCCGCAAGCAGGGCTATGTGCGTCCGAGCAAATTCGGTTTCGACAAACCGATCAGAGAGGTGCAGATACGGTTCAAGTGACTGTGCATTCCGATGACCGACCAGCTTGCGAATTGCTGGCTCTGACATTCCTTGCTGGACAAGAGCAGTAATGCCGGTATGGCGGAACAAATGGGCGTGTAGAGACAGGCCGCACTGCTCGGCGTAGTAGCCAATAGCATGTTGTAGTGCATTGACAGAAAGCGCTTGTCCGCGGGAAACCCCTTTAAAGGCCACAAAAATCTCATCAACATCAGGGAACAAATTGCGGCGTTCCTCATCCAAATACTTGTTGAGAGCAGCAAAGGTGTAACGATCCATATACACAGTTCTGGCTAGGTTTCCCTTGCCTCGACGGATGTGGACACTCCGATTACTACACTCAATATCCTCAAAGCGAATGGCAATTGCTTCGCTAATGCGAAGGCAACTGATCCACATCAGAAGCATCAATGTACGATCACGCCAAGAAGGAAGAGCCTCGAAAAACACCTGGAGATCCTGTTCAGCAATGATATCTGGCACCCGATCTGGTTGTTTGCGGTACAGACTGAGGCTTCGACGCCGAACTGCTCGTTCACGCTGAAGCGGATAGACCGGGTTGATTGGGAAAGTGATCGGATCAAGAAGATGTAGCTCGGCAAAGAGGGAAGAAACCGCTGCTAGGCGGCGATTGATGGTGAGGTTAGACAGGCCCGCACGATCCTGCAATTCCATGAATGTAAGGCAACTTTGGCGATCAATTTGCTCTAGTGGGAGATTTACTATGCGAAAAAAGACCTTCAAATCATGAGCGTAACCAATCCAGGTTTGTTCTGATTGGGTAAGTTTCACTCTCCGCAAAAAGTGATCAACGAATGGGGATTTGGTCGAGACAGCGACCATTTTACTGCGTTCGTACCTGATGTCGAACTGGACCTGCTGTTCCACAACAAACTCAAGTGACATCCCTTTCCACTCCTCTCTTCAACCATTTTGCTGAGTGTATCAAATTCTCGAGTGGAGGTCAACATTCTCCATGTAAATATTGAGGATATTGATGTCACCCAACAACTGGCTGAGGCGGCAAAGCTATTGGATATTGATCTACTTGATCATATCATTATCGGCAATCCGCGCTATATCAGTCTCAAAGAGCAATTACAATGGTGACAGTGTAGCGTGTCTGAACCGGCTGTGGGGTCAGGTCGAGCGAAGCGAAAACACCCTATTGACAAACGATGAGGTGCATGATATATTGCATACAAATAGAAGATTAACTATGTCAACCTTCTGGTTTTGCTAGAGAGTTGGCCGTGTGTCCGAACGTCAGACCCGGCATCTTAAAACTATACGATGGTCTCCATCGATCCGTAGAAGATGCGTGTCTGGCTTTTTTGTTGCCTTTTTCTCGGATAATGGAGCACATCAATTTGCGAAAAGGGGAACACATTATGATGGGCAGACGACCTTTCATCCTGACAACAAATCTACATACCGCACAGGTCCTTTTCCTGGATGGCGAGACTTATAGTTTCCTGGCGGCGGTCAAAACTCCCCCTCAGCCACACGAGATTTGTCTCTCTGCTGATAAAACTCTCGCCTATATATCCATTGCTTATCGTGAAGGTTGGTATGGGCACAATCGAGGCAAGGGGCACGAGCTGGTTCTACTTGATCTGGAGAGACGCAAGGTAGCAGAGATCATTGATCTCTCTCCTGATTTTGGGCCACATGGCCTGGCTCTGGATGCGCAACGCGGACTGCTCTATATCACCTGTGAGTCGCGAGGTGGATGTGTCCTGGTAATGGATGTACATACCCATCGCGTCCTGGATGCCATTCCGACTGAGGCGCCCGGTCCACATTGGCTTGTATTGCTTGATGAGGGCAAAAAAATCTACACGGCGAATAAAGAGGCTCTCCATGTCTCGGTGATCGACGCTCAACGCCGTACACTCGTCGGTAAGATTCTTGTTCCTCATGGCACCGAGCATATTGCTGTTCAGCCTGACACAAGCCAGGTCTACATCTGCGATTTAACGGCACCACTGATTCACGTCATCGATTCGATCCATGATACGCTCGTGGAGCAGATTCAGATAAACGGATTGTCAGATCGCTTACTTATGTCGCCAGATGAGAAGCGGCTCTATGTGGGACATGGAGAATCGATCACCTATATTGATCTAGAGACACGGCAAGAATCACGCCCGCTTGAGCTATCAACATTGGGCGGATTTATGGAACTTACACCTGATGGGAAGCGACTCTTTGTTTCCAATCGGGTCATAGATACCGAGCGTATGGCTATTGTGGGTTCAGTGGAAGCCGATCCAAGCATCAAAAACATCTGCTACGTTGTTTAAGCCGCCAATAATAGCGTCCAACAAATACGGTACACAAGTTTTTCCCAATATAATCTGCACAGTAAAGCAGTTATCAATGAAAACGGAACCTCGCCATTTTGACCGAATGGCAGTTCAAATAGAAGGAATATATTCATGATTGTCATTACCACCCCAACTGGTGCCATTGGACAGCAAGTTCTACAAAATGTTTTAAAGGCTGAAGCGCCAGTCCGTGTTATCGTTCGCGACCCAGCCAGGCTTACCTCCGAAGTTCGTGAGCGTGTAGAAGTCATCCAGGGTTCAACTGACGATGTCGAAGTAGTAAACAAAGCATTTGCTGGCGCTGACGTTGTCTTTTGGCTTGTTCCACCAGATGAAGTCACAAACGACGTGGATGGCCACTATTATAAGTTCAATCAGGTAGCTGCAGAAGCAATTAAAGCGCAGAATGTGCAGCGCATTGTATGGGTATCGACACTCGGCAGTGACATGAGCAGAGCCAGAGGTCATCTATCAGCTGCACTTAGCGCCGACAAACCGCTTGCAGAGACTGGTGTTACTGCCCGTATACTGTGCCCAGGAACCTTCATGGATAACCTGCTGTGGCAAATCTCTCCTATCAAAGAACAGGGAAAATTCTTTTGGGCAAATGCCGCAGACCAGATACTCCATAATGTTGCCACCCGTGACATTGCGCTGAAAGCCGCAGAATTGTTACTTGATCCAACCTGGGTTGGACAAGAGCGGGTACCGTTGGTTGGACCCGACAACCTCACGCCAAATGAAATGGCTGCAATTCTGTCCACAGTGCTTGAAAAGCCCGTTCATTTTCAGCAAATCAGCCCCGAAGCCTATAAAGCCAACATGATGCAATTTGGTTCCAGTGACGCCATGTCACAAGGTCTGGCTGATATGGCGGTCGCTCAAAGCAAGGGATTCTACAAAGCAGATGCGGCGATCGCACAACGCGCACCAACGAGTTTCCAGGAGTGGTGCAAAGAGGTGTTTAAGCCTGCTTTCCTAAGTTAATACGAAGATAATACTGAGACTTAAGGTATTAACTTTGTAAGTTTTCTTACTGGAACATTACCTTAAGTCTAGACAAAAAGATTGCAAAAGTTAAACAGGAACATGGGCTTTGATGGCATATCCCCATAAATCGCGCCTCCTAAAAAGGAGACAAAAAAGAAGGGACTTTTAGCATGCTCAGTCCCCTCTTTTCAGATGACGAAAAAGTTTACTTATGCTTTGACGACAGCCTTTTCACCTTTTTCGTTTTTTTCGCTTTTCCTTTTGCGTGGACGCCCATCGCCCTCTGAGCTAGAGGAGGCTACGTTTTCATCATCGTCGGGCTCAAGAGCGGCGTCGATGACCTGACTGATGTCACTGGCATAGACAAATGACATCTGTTCACGCAGTTCGTTGGGGATATCTTCCAGCAGGTCGGCTTTGTTTTTTTCTGGCAGAATGATGGTACGAATACCCGAGCGATAGGCTGCCAGGACCTTCTCTTTGATACCTCCGATAGGCATCACTTTGCCACGGAGTGTGATCTCTCCGGTCATGGCGAGATCGGAGCGAACTTTGCGCCCCCTGGCCAGAGAGACCAGGACGGTGACCATAGTTACGCCAGCCGAAGGCCCATCCTTAGGGATGCCTCCCGCAGGGACATGGATATGGATATTCTGTCCTTCAAAGACGTTCTTAGGTAAGTCGAGTGCGGCTGCATTGGAACGAACATAGCTCAGTGCCGCCATCGCCGACTCTTTCATCACATCGCCGAGCTGACCGGTCAGGATCAGGCGTTCTTCCTTCCCGGGCATCGAGGCAACTTCGATGAACATAATCTCTCCGCCGACGGCAGTCCAGGCCAGGCCTGTGGCGATGCCGGGACGATCGATACGCTCGGCGACCTCGTCGAAGAAGCGTGGACGCCCCAGATACTCGGTCACTTTGGCGGGGTCCACGTGGATCGGTGTCTCCAAGCCCTCGGACACCTCGCGGGCAACTTTCCGACTGAGTGAGCCAATCTGACGCTCCAGATTACGCACGCCAGCTTCCCGCGTATAGTCGCGGGCCACACGGCGTAACGCATCATCGTCGATCGTCAATTCATCTTCCTTTAATCCGTTGGCTTCACGCTGCTTGGGGAGCAGATAATTCCGCGCAATATGCAGTTTCTGCTCTTCGGTATAGCCTGACAGCTCCAGGATCTCCATACGGTCGCGCAGAGGAGCAGGGATTGGCTCCAGAGCGTTGGCGGTGGCGATAAACATGACTTTGGATAGGTCAAATGACAGATCCAGATAATTATCGCGGAAATTATAGTTCTGCTCGGGATCTAATACTTCCAGCAAGGCTGAAGAGGGATCACCACGCCAGTCTGCACCAACCTTATCGACCTCGTCAAGCATGATCACCGGATCATTGGCCTCAACACGGCGTAGGGTCTGGATAATACGTCCAGGCATGGCACCAATATAAGTGCGGCGATGTCCACGAATCTCGGCTTCATCACGAATACCGCCCAGAGACATGCGAGCAAACTTGCGGCCAAGGGCGCGGGCAATCGATTGACCAAGGGAGGTCTTACCAACTCCAGGAGGGCCAACAAAGCATAGAATGGGCTCGCGATTCAGGGGACGAGCAGCCTCCTGAGCCACCAGAGGTTGTGTCGGCGAAAGGCTCTCCACCTCTACCCCATCCTCAATGCGAACCTCTTCACGCTCACGAGCCTCCTCGGCCGCCAGACGATCCTCTTTCAAGCGGCGTACCGCCAGATATTCCAGAATACGCTCTTTGATCTTTTGTAGATCATAATGATCCTCATCGAGAACCTGACGCGCATGTGGAACATCAATCTGGGTCGCCGTACCTTTGCTCCAGGGCAAGGAGACAAGCAGTTCGACGTAGGTGCGAATAATACTGTATTCAGGAGAGACGGTCGGCAATTTTTCCAGGCGTGAGAGCTCGCGATTGGCCTCTTTATAGGCCTCCTCGGGCATCTTGACCTCTTCAATCTTACGACGCAACTCATTGACAGTCGCCTGCTCCTCGCTCTCCTCGCCCAGTTCGCGCTGGATGGCTTTCAGCTGCTCGCGCAGAAGATATTCGCGCTGCATCTTGCCCATCTCTTCCTGGGCACTCGTCTGGATCTTTTTTCCTAACTCAAGAATCTCAAGCTCATGCGCCAGGAAATCGCTCAGTTGATTGAGCTTCTCATGTACAGAATCGATTTCAAGCAGCTTCTGACGAAGTTCCATCTCCATCTGCACAAAAGTGGCGATCACGTAGACGACCTGACGCGGCTCTTCCAGATTCAGCGTGGCTGCAGCCACACCTTCAGGAACGTTCTGCACCAGAGCAACCAGGCGCTGGAAGTAACTGATCACGTTGCGTTTAATTGCTTCGGTCTCAGTATCACTCTCCTGCGTATCAGGCTTCGAGGTAACGTGCGCCAACAGGTAGGGTTTTTCCTGCGTAAAATCATCGATGCTCACACGCTCCAGCCCCTGAACAGCAATCTGTACGGTGCCATCAGGCATACGGAACATGCGACCAACGCGTGAAACTGTTCCAACGCGATAGATATCATCGGGGCCAGCGTGATCGATATCTGGCGACTTCTGCGCCACCAACACCACGAGACGGTTGCCACGCATGACATCATCGATCAGATTAATATAGCGCTCCTGCCCGACCGAGAATGGTTGGACAGAGAATGGATAGATGACCGTATCTTTTAATGGCAAGATAGGTAAAATATCGGGAATATTAAGACGCTCCTCGTCATCTGAAGCAACGGGAGACTCAAGGATGTCCTCAGAGCCGCTCGACTCGGCCACAGGTATCTCCTCTACGTCAGCAGAGATCTCAGCCACAGGCACAGTTTCAGATATATCTGCACTGGCGGGTGACTCGGAAGAGTTGGCAGGCTCTTCAGGGGATGCAGAATCTTTCTCTTCAGAGGAGGATACCGGAGATGCCGCGTCTTCAAAAGCAGGAAGATGCTCTTGATTATAATCCGTCCCCTCATCGGTAGGAGAGGCTAACACATCATCCTTGGGCTGATTGTCCAGAGTTTCGTCTGTTGAATCAGTATCCTTCTGTTGCAGTGTGGCCTCATCCCCTTGCAGATCTGCCTTGCGGTGATTTGTATTTTTCTCCATAAAATCTTCTCTACGTTTTGCGAATTTTTTTACTCTTGTTTTACAGGACGCTGAATAGGTAGTTGCTCAACCTTATGTGCAGATAATTTAGGTAAATCGACAGAAAGCATGCCATTTTCATAATGAGCAGTAACAGCGTCATGGACCAGGGGCGCAAGCAGAAACACTTCTACGCGAAATGGGCCATAACGGATTTGCGCCTCTTGATAACTGAGCCCTTCTTGATATTCATGACTATCACGGCGCTCACCACTAACAATTAATGCATCTTCATAAAGAGTAACATCAATCTCGTCTTCTTTCATTCCGGCGAGCTCTATTTTTACCCTGATCATCTCTGGCGATTCCAGAATATCGGCCAGCGGACGCCAGGTGGTGGATTGATGCAGAATCGACAACTGTCCTTGACGCAGTGCGTCGTTTAAAAGCTGGCGATAATGCTGCTCCAGTTGTTTTTGTGAACCCTCGCGTGAGCCATAGGCCACGTACCGATAGCGCATGCGCATAGCATTGTACCCCTATCATCAATAAAAAGGGATGGCGCACGCCTCTACTTACCTCTATCTATTGAAACGAAGAACTAGCTTGTACATACCATCACACAAGCGCAACCACTGGAAGGAGGGGACGTGCTTTCTAAGAACATCGAAAAAGCAAAAGGAATGAAGCATAGCAGAAAAGGCTTCAACAGGAAATGTCTCATTTTACGCTACTGGAACTTTTACCAGAGACATCTCGTAAAGCCTTTCCATAAGGCCTAACACATTTGATTATGGCATGCCTACACTAAAATTGCAAGTACGTTTGACGAGTACCTGAGCTTTTTGATCCTCATCCAGAGGCTCCGCCAGATGACGACTACTTTGCTTTTTCTACACTCATAGGGTTTGTCACAATGCAGCACTGAAAAATCGTCTGGCAAGAGAAAAGAAGGGCCAGTCAACAGAAGGCTCAATGCTCTCAAAGCTAAAAAATATGTTCAAATAACTCTAGACGAGTGCACGTTGATATGCTACTATGTTTCTATATTCCTCTTTGTGATGCCTGATGGTTCTTTGTAGTGCAACCGTAAAATCATAATCGTAAAGCTGTGACAGTCATCTCTAGAACAACGAGGGCAAAACATGCAGACGCTCAAACGTTGGCTGAACAAACTGTTCGCGTGGTGGTCCCGGAAACGATTAGCCAATGTGAACGGACCCCAACCAGCTCGTGAGATCAATTGGAATGTCCCAGCTGAAGGATCGTGGAGATCCACGGCCTATGGCATAGACCAGTCAATCCCCCAACCTGGTAGTATCTCCATAATCGTTGAACAGCCCATGGACACTATCTTTATTGACGCTACTGACACCTCTCAGACCCGGCAAGCACTTCCTAACAATAGTGAAAACGCAGCATCAACTATTTTTCCCTTATCTGAAACGGACAAGCAACAAAAACACGCAGCACATCTCAAGCTGGATGCCGCTTCAAATATGGAACGCCATCTACAATTTCTGCGCTATCTCGTGCAACGTGGAACGTTCAATGATGACCTGGGACACTAAAGCATATCCTGTCAGTTTACTCATGGCAAGGAAAATGTATTCATGCTTTGATTGGAATAGCATTCATCGCATACTCAAAAATATGGGGCTCAGCAGCAAGAAGCAAATTTAGCAAAAGTGCCTGGTAAATTGCTTAGCAAAGTGCTTACCCCATATTTTTATCTGCCCGCAGAGCACGGATGTGTCAACGACATAACAAAAGCTACGTGATACTACACCTCAGCCGCTTGAAAACCCTGCTCCTGTGCTTCAGTCTCCGAGGTAAAGTAGATGATATCAACAGGCTTTTCAGAGGTCTCAGTCAACTGATCTAAAGGAGTCTCCACAGGATAGTAATGCTTTGTGCTCGCAATTCCGACAAAAGCAGCGTCAGCTGGAGCGGTACTGGCTTGAGCATCTCCGGAAGCCGCATGGTCATCTACAGCCGGGATCACAGCATCGGCAGTGCCGTTGGAAGAAGGAACAGCGTAGATGCCCCCACGAGGCTCAGACGTCGGAGGAACCTCAGTTCTGGGAGTTGCCATCTCATACGACAGTTGGATAGAAGGCTCCTCAACCTCGGTTGTCTGTTGCAAACGGCGGCGGATCAGAACAAAGGTTACAATGCCAGCCGCAGTCAAACCGAAGCTAAAACCCAGAGCAATCCAGAAACTACGCTTCTGTTCGGCAATCGTCACTTGAGCTTGATGACCACGTTTCGCCACCTCGTGAGATACCTCACTACTCCTCTTCGCTAACTCGTGAGAGACCTCTCCACTTCGTTCAACAATAGCACGAGAGAGCTTGCTGCTACGATCTATCAAATCCTCGCGGAGATCGTTGGTACGCTTGATGAGATCTTGATTGTTTGAGCGCGTACGCAACTCGGTCAGGACATCGCCGAGCGTGGAGCCAACAGCCTGCAAGCGCTCTTGTACTTCGGATTGGGCATTGTTCGTAAAATGAGCCAGATTCTCTTTATAAAATTTAGCTGTAGTTTCCTGTGCGATAGCCGCTTCGGCCTCCTGTCGCGCACGCAACCGATTCAGAAGCGCATTCACAATCGGCAACACAGTACTGGCAGAAAAAACGCCTACACGTATCCAGCGTCCAGTTGTTTGGACGGTAAGTTTTGATTTCGAACTCATTGAACCTCCTTATGCAGAGCAAAGCTACGTACGCAGAAGTAGACCAATGTATAATGCTCTCCCAATATGCCATTGGATACACACTGATCCAGCAGGGATGCATCAAAATAATTCAACCCATCTCTCCACGCAGCAGCGAACTACACACAGCCATCGCTGCAAGGCTTATGCACTAGTATGTCAGTTTAGATTGAAGGCTGTCAAGGAGAATGATGAAAAAGAAATGATGAAGAAAGAATAGAGCAGAGCAACGGAACGGCCTGCACTTCGGAGAAGAGCACCTACAGGAGTTATCATGTATCGTTATTCAGCCATGAAAACTTTGAAAATATGCTTGAACTACATATCGTCTGGCGTAAAATCGCTGAGTTGAAGGACCAGGCGACAGAAATGCAGGAGAGCGGAAGCAGACTCCAAATAGGCCTCATCACTGACAACTGGCTGGTGTACCTGGGGAAGGCGATGACGCAAAGCACGCAAGACAACCATCACATCCTCTTTCAGAGTAGCATCCAGTTCGCCGCGCTGCATCAACAAAATGACCTGACTCACAATAGAGTCAACTTCATGCCTCATCATATCGATATCATCGACCCAGGGCTCCTCATCATCATCAGGAAAAGTGCGTTCAGCATCAATCCAGGGTCCATCAGCCGGCTGATCAGCCCATAAATCATCGCCATCACCATAAGGAGTGTCACTACTATAAGCAATATCGCTGCCTCTGGGTTTGCATGATTGTTGCAGGTGAGCTTGTGGTTCTTCTTGCTTTACACCTAGCTCGCTCAATAGCACGGATAATTCATCTTCCCAGCTAGCCATAGAGCACCTCCTTGTGAGAAAACGCAAACTTTGATTTATATTAAGAACTTTTTAGAGCCACACGTTCAAAATACGAAAAAAGGCGGATCTTATGCAGATGGCATTAATTCCCCAAGCTTGAAGCTTTAACAGAAGTGTAGCACAGTGTTTCAGCATTGTAAATAACCCAAATGGTTCTCAACGAGACCCTCATTGCTAGGACTTTTGCGTAACAATACAGCTAGAGAGGATAAAAATGGATATTCTCCTGTAAAAGGGGATTTTACAGGAGAATATCATTGTGTCATGATACGTTAATCACTCGCCATCGAAGTCTGGCTTAACAAGGTTAAAGCCTGCTCAGGGGTCGCATCCGCATGGACAATCGCCATCAGAGCTTGCGTCATCTGCCGTGGCTGATCATGTTGTACCACGTTACGCCCATAGACAATACCCGATGCACCCTGCTGCATCAGAGCATAGGTGCGCCTGAGAATATCAGCATCAGAGGTGCGGCCGCCGCCACGCGGCAGGACCGGTTTAGAGGAGGCCGCTTGCACGACGCGGTGATACTCTTCAATATGTTCGCAGGGATCAGCTTTGATAATATCAGCTCCCAGTTCGACGGCCTGACGCACCAGTGGCAAAATCTTATCGATATCGCCATCGACCATATAGCCTCCCTGCTGATCATTGGGACGCATTACCAGAGGCTCAACCATCAGAGGCATGCCATAGCGCTCACAGAGCGGTTTGAGCGTGCAGACATTTTGGATGCATTGATGATACAACTCTGGCTGCTCAGGCAGCAGCAGCAGGTTCACAACCACGCAGGCAGCATCTAATGCAAGAGCTTGCTGCAGTGGCTGCTGAATGAGTTGGCTAAAGAGATGACCGGGCAATGTTGATCCATAGACGTTAGCCACATCGGTACGTAAAACTAACGAGGGCTTGGCTTTGCCAGGCAGTGATTGTAAGATAGGTGCCTGACCAGGGCTCAATTGGATCGCATCAGGATCGGCCGCGACAATGATATCAACGGCTTTCTGAATATCCTCTATCCCATTGAGAAACGTCTTTTCATTAAAGAAACCATGATCAATCGCGACATCAAAACATTTGCCATCTTCACCAAAGAGGCGGCGCAGGCGTGGAATAATAGACATGTTAGCTTACCTTGCTTTCCCGACGAGTGACATTCTATTCTTAGTATGGACAACAAGCTATCTCTTGTCAAACATCCAGAACGCGTGCGGGGATGTGCATGATTGACAAGCCAGGTTTTTTCCATTTATACTTATCAAGTGATAAATAAATAATCGCGTAAAGCAGGAGCAGCAGTGTATGCCTCGCAAACTCAAAGGGGTCACGGCACAAGAGGATGTGGAAGAAACCAGTCATATTATCTTGCGTACGGCGGGACAGCTATTTATGCAATATGGCTATCGAGCCGTCTCGACACGTCAGATTGCAGATGCTTGTGGCCTGACACAACCAGCACTTTATCACTACTTCGCAGATAAGCAAACACTTTATGTTGAAGTAATTAAAGACAATACAAACAAAACACATGTGGCTCTAGATCGCATTGTAAAGCGCAATGAAAGCGTTCAGGAACGACTACGGCTAATCGTTCGCTATCTGCTTAGCACAACGCAACAGAACCATGGAATGATGTTGCATGACATCCAATATGAGCTGGATACTCAAAAAAGAGAGCTGCTGAGCAGTTTATTTCAGACATGTCTGATTGCTCCGATCGCAACGGTATTTGCAGAGGGAATTCAGCAAGGACTCCTCCGAGCACCCCAACATGGTGGCCTGGATGCCATCAGCGCAGCATATACATTTATGAACATGCTCTCGCAATTTCTGGCGCGTCCCGAACATCCCGGCGGGAATATCAACCGCTATGGAGGAGATAGAGAGCAGGCGGAGATTGTCGTTCAGATACTCCTATATGGCCTGGTCAAAGAGGAAGCCCGGCCGGAGCGCGAAAGGTAACCTGCACTATTGCTATCTGAATGATGCTACCAAGTAGAGATAGCAATAGTGCAGACGAAACAGAGCTAACCGTGGGGAGTCAAAAAGAGGCGAGGCAGATACATGACAACCACCGGGTAGGCAGGATAATTTAGATAGAGCCTTCTTCCTCAAGAGCATCTAAGAGGCGATCTTCCTGATCGAGGGGAGGATCCAGAGCTGGTAACCTGCGTGATCTATGGATATCGATGGAAGAAAGCGGATTGATAAACCCGATCGATATCCTGACCAGACCAATCACAATCACAATCGCCCCAAAGCCGATCAATAATCCCTCAGCCGAATAGGCACCAGAATTGAGTAGCAATCCAACCACGATCATGAGGCATCCAATGCCCACGACCATCAACCCACTCCAGGTATATTTATTCCATTTACGCCATACAGCTCGATCCAGGATCTCTTCCTGGGCCGCCGCATCTACCCGTGGCTTGACCATAACGTTACCTCTTTCATCAATGGAGAAGAAAAATTACATCGTCGA
The DNA here is from genome assembly GCF_057551105.1 of Dictyobacter sp. Z7_2. Classification (NCBI taxonomy): domain Bacteria; kingdom Bacillati; phylum Chloroflexota; class Ktedonobacteria; order Ktedonobacterales; family Dictyobacteraceae; genus Dictyobacter; species Dictyobacter sp. Z7_2. The sequence continues at coordinate 2,395,519 of NZ_BAAJPE010000002.1, read as the reverse complement.
ACGCTACAATGATTTCATTTCTGCATTCATCGGGCTTCATGAGGACTAAATAAAAGGGATAGATCAACTGAATAATTGCCCTCTTCTGTTATATACGGAATAGAACAGCTTCTCGTTCCAATACAAGAAATGTTATAGATACAGGGCAGGCGCATCAGCATCCTTGCTGGAAGACCTATTTGCAACGTCCAGAGAACGATAGAGGAGCCTAATGTCGAATGTTGGGAGGAGAAACTTGCAGCAACGATGTAAAAAGCCCGATCAAGACGCCTTCTTCATCAATGACAGTCATGCCGTTACTCTGTTTGCAATAAATGCCATTGCCGATACGACGACGATTAAAATGACAACTAATACGAAAAGTGCTTCCCGCAGCCAGCTGTTCAATATTTGCCATGCACTCACGCAGAGTAAACATACGCCGCCAGGGTGTTGAAGCCTCATCGATCCAGATTTCAAGCATGAATTCTTTCGACGATAGCTGCACATCACTCGCATATAACGTGTTGAGAGCAGTGCTAGTGACGATATATGAATAATCATCCATCGACGTGACTTCTTTCGTGGTTCGAACATTAACGATCTGATATGCTCAGATGAGGCAGAGTGCAAATGCAACAATTCAGATAGAACAAGCATGGGAACAAGCACAAATAACATCTGAATGAAGGCATATCTACACAAGAGAAGAACGCAAAATTCCAAACATTCTAAGTGAATTCTAAGACAAATATACCATAGAGTGCCTCAAAAGTACATGGTTCATAATATGACCACTGAGATGTCCCTTGTACTGGTTTCACTGTTGATGTAGGTGTGGGTGCAGATTTTGAGGAGTATGTGCCTAGATGTCCTTATCCCAATTAGGTATTTTGTGGGTCCAGCGTAATGCCTTAACCATGAAATATATCCTTGCTTCTATATACTATCTATTCATGTCAGTATAACGTGCAACGATCATATTTTTATGCGTCATAAAAGCCTGATACTCATACGTTTAATAGAGATAGATGTGAAAGGATGAACAATGATGTCAAAGCTACTAGTCAGCGTCCCCTGTAACAGGGACAACTCCAGATATTAGAAGAAGGTATCTTGCGCGTGCAAGCGCCCTTCAATAAAACAGTTTGGAGCGTTGCTTGCCAAGATGCAACTGCATTTACGACACAACTAGGCGCAATAAGTATTGATGTCACTATTTATGTAGCAGGTGGGATATATATTGCCGATATGCTTACTAAACAAAACTTTGCCAAAATAGAGGCACATTTTCCTCACATCCAATCTCATGTAGTCCAGGGCAAACAGTGGTATCACAATCCGCGTGCACTCACGCATGTTCAAGAATATAAAGATGTAAAAAAAACGCAGAAAGAGGTTGAAGCCGCTGCGCAACAAGGGTGGATACCGCAAGGAACATCTGCACAAAAAGGAAAGTTTAGTGCAGGCAAAGCGATTGCTGGCAATCTTTTACTTGGACCTATTGGATTATTTGCAGGTGCTATTGGTAACAAAGGCAAAACAATAATTGTCTTTGTGCGTACACCCGAATGGTCCGCACATCATACATAACCCACTTGCAGGAGATATGGCTCATACTTAATGAAGAGTGGCAAGCATCGACCATACAGCAAAGTATGGGATAGAAAAGAATGCCCGACCGTTTATACTCTAGTCAGGCATTCATGTTAAAAGATGCTATGAATTTGCCTGATAACCTGTCGTCTGATCATTCATATACAACGCCTGCACAGCCGCTTCTTGTATCGTCGCTCCAAAAGCATTGGTCCCTGTTGACATGCCTGCATCCAGGCCCCAGACCTCTAAGGTATCGTTTTCATTCAGCTGAGAAATATCCGTTCCTGGAGTGAACGCTACTTGAATAATTGATGAATCATTTGGATCACTGACATTGGCACCTGCTGTAGTTCCTGTATCGTCTTTTACAAAACCAAGGATTGTACAAATAAAGTGAACATTCTTATATTGGTCAGCATTGCCATCTTTGTCGATATTGCCGGGTGTTGTATCAGTTGTACCAGCTTTATATATTGCTTCGACCTGGGCAGGTGATGCTGTTGGCTTGGGAGTCGGAGTCGGTTTTGGTTTCGGGGTTGGCGTCGGTTTTACAGTAGGTTTCGGGGTTGGCTTTGGCATTGGAGTTGCTGTCGGTGCAGCGTTCTGAACAACGTGGCTTGTTGGAGTTGCTGTCTGCGTCACTTTGTTGGTGCCTGCAATTGTGTTTGCTATACCAGAACAGGTCGCACAGAGCATGAGAACGACAAATATACTGAGACATCCAACACTAATTCGAACAGGCTTGTTTTGACGCTTATACCAGGACCAAGCGTTCCTCTTGGGTGGCTGTTGTTGGTTCTGTGATGCCGGTGGGAGAGGTGGATACGTCGGCTGAAATGGTTGTCCGGGATTTGTCGTGTACTGAGGATAATTTGGTATGCTCGGGGTAACAGGGGTATAATTCGGATTTTTTGAGTCATAGGGTATTTGATTAAACTGATTAGGCGTATAGGGTGCTTGATTTGGATTTTGTGAATAAGGATTATTCTGGTTTGGGTCGTTATTCATTAAATTTCCTCATGCAGATATATAAAAATAGAGACAAAAACCAATTGTATAGGGATAGACGAATACAGAAAGTGTTTTTAGCCATATCCTACCCTTACAAGGGGATGAGGATTGTAGGTAAAGCAACGCCCAGCCAGGACAGACATGGCTAGACGTTTTATGTAGGCACACAGAGAAAAACACATGAACTTCAATAAAATCCGCTGAGATCAAAGAAAAGTTTTAAAATCTCACCAGGCTTATTTTCTTTATTAGGATCTTCTATAACTACCTGAAGATCATCTTTAATTGCCGCCATACGTATGATGATTATCAACATGATAACAAGTACAGCAATACCAGATAACTGTATATTTGCTTTTTTCACTCTCTACCTCCTTATTTCTATTAATCTTTAGCTCTGCCATATTTCTATTATATATGTCAATGCCTCATTCCTTCCCTTATACGAACACTTGTTCGTTGACATGACATGCAATACCCGTATACTTATCTTTATGGATGTATTGTAACTGTAGCCTCTTACTCTTATATCTCTTCTATTAATTCCTCTTGAGTAGAATGTAATGAATCGGTACGGACGGCATGGAACACGCGCATGGTTGCGACGATACTTGAGACGGAGAGAGCAGCAACAAGCAGCATCTACCGCCTTGGCTGCTGCAAAGCCCTTCATCTCTGTTGTCGTCTTCACCATCACGGTTCCCGCTGGAGTAGGAAAGGTTGTGATTATCGTGCGAGATGAGCAAGGCGAACCACTAGAAATAGACGACACTGAGCCAATTACCCAGGACAACATTATTTCAATTAATCCCCCTATTGTAGATGCAGATAGGGATAGTCGGGGTGTACAAAAGATGCAAACGAGAGGGGATTCGACAGCACAAACGCTCTTAGAGAGAATAAGAGAAGTGTACGGCAACTCACCTATTTACATTGAAGATAGTGACATCACAAATTATGCTGCACATCAGGCAGTCGAGGAGTTCGGGGATCGCACTTTCCCCGATGATCAAAAATACATTCTTGAAAACCTCAAACCTGTATTTATTCGCTCGTTCAAGACAGCGCTGATGGAGCACGGACCCAAGTTGTGCAACCTCCAGGAAAAAGAGGATTGGGACATATCTGAAATAGTAAAAGATGACAAGGAAAAACACTCCACTGTTATCGTTAATAAGTTCCACCAACGAGATCCTGGTATTATACACGCTCTAGAATTACGCCGTATCTCCACACAAGAGGCGCTTGCCAACATAAACCATCTGCAATGGATACATCGATGGGCAGATAAATACGCGGATTTCTATAGTGGGAATAAAGAGGAGGTGCAGAGGGTAAGTAACCTTGATCGCTTTCGCAGGAGATAACAAAAAGTTGCAAGTGCCACGTAGGAAGCCGAGCAGGGAGTCAGAGCCTACAATCTTTGTGAGAGCACCTATTGCTCAAACATCGCCACTACCCCGAAGAGTGATTGTGACTATCGTCGTTCTTGTTGCAGTCGTGCTCATTTTATCGTGTTTACTATTTTTGCCACATTTGTTTCCTATGCTACGATAAAAAACGCGATATCGATGATGATATCAGCTCTTCGGGATCATTAAAAAGGCTAGAGATATCCCGGTGAGTGCACGCCCTTCTCTTACCCTTGCAAGGGTTGGAACAAGAACGTCTGACTTTTTATGGTTGGGCGTTCTATTATTCTTGCGTAGAAAGGGAAGATTCTGACCTGACTGATACAATAGAACATCTTAACTTAGTTACAGGTGGATATCCAAAATGGGATTACATCCCAAGGAGTATTTTGGATTGTAAAGAAATAGAAATAGGTTCCCAAAATAAGTGCTATTTTTCCCCCTGATAGCACTATTGCTATGATTGGAACGACAGTTCGTTGACTCGTACGTTAGTAAATTCTATACTTTAATTGCCCGTATATCCTATATTGCCTCCTTGTAGAAAAATCCTCGGTACGCCATCCTCATAGTTTGGAACTCTCTCGCACTACTACTGTCTTAAGACACCAAGAGGAGAGAGCCATGTCCGAACTAGCAAAGGCGGTTAAACATCCTAACTACTTTTATTACCTAGTAGAATTCGTAGATGCCAACCCCTTTACATTGCAGCAGTTCTATGATCGGTATCCAGATCTCGCGGGCGGCTGGCCTGATATCTCCGAGTACATTCAGGATGATCTCGACAAGATGGATGCATTTCTCAAAGAACTTCATCTTAATCCCCTCGTCACAAATCATACTAAGAGTGTACCGGACGATAATGACGCTGCGTAGCTTGTAGTGCGATTGCTTGTGGCATGGTGGAGACTGCTTCGCCATGCCTTGAACAAAGGAGTCCGGATACGCTCTTCGTCCACCTGATCTGACCACTCATTTCATGCTTATCTACGTTTTTGTGGATAAGATTTGTACGCGTACACACAAGGTAGGACACACATGTCCTTCTTCTCCCTTGCAAGGGAGAGTATGTTACTTTTTGAAGAGGGCGCTGTATCAGGGTTGAGATGAGCAAGACATCCATAAAAACACCGATCAGGCCTTCTAGCACTGACCATCCCGCATACGGATCACTTAACGTCAGATCTTGACGAAAGAAGCCACGACCCACCATATCACTGACACTCAGGATCAGGGCATCCCACCAAGGGAGATGATCCTGGATGCTCGAATGCGGTGGGACGCCTTGCGAGATGTGCATATAGAGCCATGCAAAGGTAAGCAGGACGCCAACATACCATAAGAGGCTGCGTCCAAAGCGATAGCCATAACCTGAGAGCGGCGTTAGGAGCCAGGAAAAGAGCCATGCCCGCGCATCTGCCAGCCGTTTGCCAGAATGTGCGTTTTAGTGGTTCTCGTTGTTGCCAGAACATGCGCTCTGATCTATCAAATTTGGCCGTTGCCAGATGCTCCACCAGAGCATTTTCCGCTGCATCATGTGGCTGCGATAGGCAAATTTTTCGGCTTCTTCTTTACGTCCCATGCCATCAAGTGCAGTTGCAATTTGCCGATAGGCGCGCGTTGCTGCGAAATAGGCGTCAAAACGCGTATTGGCATCCTTGCGTTCTCCTTTTTCATTCCTCTTCTTTTTGGCTTCGGCTTCATCGCCAAGTATTTTCACCTGCGACCATTCTGTAGTTGAATTCTCTACACAGGTTAGGTATGCTTGTGGTGTCCAGTTGGAATTGAAACCTGCCTAGCGGAACCTGCACAAGATACTGCATGGTGCAATATACCAGAACCATCCCGTCAGGGATTGAAATACTGTACCGTTTGGGTCATACGGCACAAAGCTCGCCAGGGATTGAAACCTAATACAATTTTGGTGAGAGCAGTCAGGATATGGAAAACATAAAATACTAGAAGCTCCCCATTAGGGCTTGAACACACACAAAAAAAGAAGCGTCTCCAGTGTATCGGAGCGCTTCTTTCTTATTGCGGATGCTATCCCCTTGCAAGGGGAAGAGCTTCATTGAAGTACGCAGCTTTCAAGAATGCGGTAAACGCCTGCATTTCGGCCTGGTACTCCAGACGTTTTTGTTGGCGTAGCTCTGGCGAATACTCAGTGAGCATACTTGCCCCCTGACTCTCTAACCGTGCCCGTCCCGTCGTATCGCGAGGATGCACAGCGAGCATGCGATCATAGAAGCGTCCTAGTGCTTGCATAAGCGTGTCACGCTGGGAGAGATGCAGCGACCGCACCCGGTTCTGCTCGGCATGGGCCTGTGCAAAAAGCTTGTCAATCTCTGCCTGTGGGCGGGTTGCACGTTCTGCCTCTTTTCTCGCAGAGGTAAACATCTCAATGGCTGCGCTGGTTTCCTCAAGCGCGGAACGTGCCTCAATGTCCACCCAGGGCACGGGCAGGCCATGATCAAGGTGGCCCTCACAGGATGCTGATGTTTCAATACCCGTGATATTGAGTGCGACCACTGTTTCAAGGATACCGGCATCAATAGGCATTCCCCGCTTGTCTGAGAGATGGGCGTATATTTCATATTCCTGTGTCCAGGTGTCTTGTTTGTTTGCCATACCTTCTTTCCTTGTTTGAGAGTGCTCCTCTGAGGCTATCAAATGATACTAATTACTACCCCTGCGGTTAAGAAATCCTCACATTAAGGTTGGAATATGGTTGACGTCACAAGGCATTCGCAATAAGATACACACCATTGACAGGGCGATTATGTGGGTAGGTTCTCTTGTCGGAGAGACGCAAGATATGAGGCTAATTGTTCTGCTTCTTTTTGTGTAACGTCGCTGATCATAATCAGGGCGGTATCTGGTACAGTCTCTTTGGGTGACACATGTCCCAGCAGGATAACAGAAGCACCACTTTGTGTGATGATATCCCCGCCACTATACTCAAGCTTAAGGTTGTATCGATCGGTGACATTCAGATAATCATCGACACTTGAAGCATATTTACTCCAATCCATGATGTGTTTCTCACCTTCTTACCACTTTAACATTTAGAAATGCCCACCTGCATCAAAGAGACGTACAGCGACGCATCAGTCCAGCAGCGAGGGCTCACTTCCTGCCATCTTTTTAAATAGCTTTTCATTCAGAAAGGCATATACTATTCCCTGAAATACACAAAAAAGGAGGAGCACTCATGCTCCTCCAAAATTGGTAGCGACGACAGGAATCGAACCTGTGACACAGGGCTTATGAGTCCCTTGCTCTACCGACTGAGCTACGTCGCCAAACCTGATGGTTCCTTGCTGCAACGAAGATTTTTAATGCCCTTCGTTGTACGGCACTATAATATCACGACTATCAATAGGATGCAAGGGGGTAGAGGATGAATTTTGCCATCAGCCTGGAAACATAAGTATCTTGATAAAACAATATCAGCCACCTTCATCTGCAAAAAGTCCTAAATATACGCTAGTATTGTCATACTACGATTAAACTTGCTATACTAGTATGAGCGCTTAATACATATTTCTGGTTAAAAAAATGACGTTCTATCAATTTTTCGAGGTATTGGTCACAGTAGATGTAGATAGGTAGCAGGTAGAAAGAGAAATATGACAGTATCACATACCCAAATAACCCGCCTCAAGCCTCCTCTGGCCCTGGCAGTGCGCGAATATAGAGAGCAATATGTGCTGACGCAAGAGCAACTCGCCAACGATCTTTCGATCGATGTACGCACGCTGCGACGCTGGGAAAGTGGAGAAACCATTCTCAATGATGTGCGTGAGCTGAGACGTATTGCAACGCTATTAGGATTAGATCCAGAGCGGCTGGGAGTAGTCAAATCACCAAAATCTGTGCTGACAAGTCAGGAGATCGATGCAACGCTGCTGCATATCTGGCAGCTGATCGATAAGGCTCGCAGTTATGAAGCCGATAAGTTGATTGTCAGATTAATCCAGGATCTAACAACGCAGATAGAACACGAAGATCCAAAAGTGCTGCGCAAACTGGCGCAGGCTCTCCATCTGGGTGGTTACGTTAAATCAGTTGTGACCCGCTCCAGCGACGCAAACTATGCGCTGCACTATTACGCAGAGATGGAGCGCGTCGCCCGTCTCATTCAGGATGATACCCTACTGAATATAGCTCTGACCTATGAAGGCGATACCTACTGTCGTAAAGGAGAGGTTAACAAAGGGATTCAGTATCTCAAAGCTGCACGCGACACGACTCCACGCGCTGATATCTCCGCCCGTGGTAACGGCATCCAGTTACTAGGAAGAGCTTATTTACGCAGCAACCAACACAAGGTTTTTGAACAATCCATGGCCGAAGCGGAGGAGTTAGCGTATAAAATTGATCCTCTACACAGCAGCACTCAGGGACAATATAGTCTTGGAACGGTCTACGAAGAATATGGGCGCAGCTATACGCAACTGGGAAAAATGCAGCAAGCACTGCATTATCTGGACAAAGCCGAGAAATATCTAGAGCCGACAAAGCATTGGGAGATATTGCTCAAAACAGCGCGTGCTATGGCTTTAGTCCACGGGGGAGAGCTACAAAGTGGCGTTGATTTAGCCATTGAGTCGATGCGACAATGCCAGGAGCATGGCACCATCCGCTTGATGGAGCGCATCTATGGCATCCAGAGGCATATTGATCAGGTCACTCAGAACATCGGGCAGATCGGCTCAGCGCTACGCGATGCCCTGGATGGGCCGATTGAGTACTAGCTTCAGGATAAAAAAAGAACCTCTTCTTCAAGATTTTCTGGTGAAGAAGAGGTTCTGGTAGCGGGAACAGGATTCGAACCTATGACCTCCGGGTTATGAGCCCGACGAGCTAACCACTGCTCTATCCCGCGTCAAGGGAAAAAAAGTGCCTGAAGCATTGGTAGCGGGAATAGGATTCGAACCTATGACCTCCGGGTTATGAGCCCGACGAGCTAACCACTGCTCTATCCCGCGTCAAGGGAAGAAAAAATGCAAGAGGCACTGGTAGCGGGAACAGGATTCGAACCTGTGACCTCCGGGTTATGAGCCCGACGAGCTAACCACTGCTCTATCCCGCGTCGACTGTCATAGAATACTACATTCATTGCTAGATGTCAAGTAGCTACGGCAGTGAGAGATGCTGCTTTCCCATGACCAGTGTCGAGCGCAGCGAGGACACCGTAGCGTCGCACGCTCGCGTGCGATGTCCCAGTGACTCGTACGAGACAGTTAGAGCTCGGCGCGCCACACTGGTCTGCCTTGATCGTACGTCGGGTGGGACATCAATCTTGTTCTTCACACATTGACAAACGTGTAGAAATTCTAGTATGCTTCTTATTAGAATACTGTTTTTTCAAATTCTGGCTCGTCCAGTCAAGGAGGTGCAGTTTTATGGCCAAACACACTTACCTACTTACTGTGCCTGCATGCACCTTGTCTACCCGCCAAGGCGGTAGAGGGCGAACACTACTCAGCCAGGTTTCCAGTATCTCCTGACGATGCGGAGTGCCTGACGAGAGTCCCAAGCCGACTCACAGTTCGCACACTCCCCCTCCAGCACGGTAGGCAGCTTACACATAAACGACTTACATGACCGCAATAACCGTGTCTTTTTATTCTCTGTGGAGGGAAATCAGCATTGATTAATAATCCGGCACAACTGACCGGTATGGTCCTTAACGGCGCACATGGTATCTATGATGTGCATACCGACGATGGAGTTCTACGCTGTACACTACGAGGCAAGCTCAAAAAAGCATTCGCGCAAGCAAACGCCGCCAAACCAGCAGGAAAGTTCCAGTCCACCCAGGTTCGTTCTAACAAATATGTGAATGCGCAGCAAAGCGAACGTCTGGAGCGCATAGAGAAACGTGATAGTAGCGAGATTGCACCACCTACACGACTCTCAGTTGGAGATTATGTCGTCATCCGAAAATTAGACGACACGACAGGTTTAATCGAAGAAATATTGCCACGCAAAAGCGAACTTTCTCGCCTTGACGCCGGCTCAAACGCCAAAAGATCGATTCAGCAAACTCTGCTCGCCAATCTCAATCAAGTAGTGATTGTCTTTGCCACCACGCAACCAGAGCCCCACTTCAGCTTGTTGGATCGCTATCTGACCATCTGCGAGTCCGCACAACTCGCGCCAGTCATCTGCATCAACAAAGCCGACCTGGATCATCGTCCCTACGTAGATGAAGAGATCGAACTCTACACACAGCTGGACTACATCGTCATCCGCACCAGCATTCAGACGCAGGAAGGCATTGACCAGCTACGCCAAATGCTCAAGGAGCGCATAACCTTATTCACAGGTCCATCGGGAGTCGGCAAATCCTCGCTGGTCAACGCGATTGAGCCCGGCATGGCTCTACGCACGGGATTGGTGAGCGATGTCACAGGTAAGGGAAAACATACTACTACTGGCTCACAGCTCTATCCACTCTCCGAGGGCGGATGGCTCGCGGACTCCGCTGGCATCCGTGCGCTGGCGACCTGGAATATTCCACCGGAAGAACTGGCTAACTGCTTTAAGGAATTCCGTCCGTATCTGGGCACATGCGAGTATTCAGATTGCTCTCACATCGATGAAGAGGGCTGCGCCGTGCGCGAGGCCGTCGACGAAGGACTGATCAACGAACGCCGCTATCGTAGCTATACACGTATGTTCACGGGCGAAGAACGCTAATTACATACCATAGCGTTGCTTATGCGCCTGGCTGAGTCGCCGATACTCGGGATTGTCTTTGGCCCGGATATACTTATCATAGAATATCCGGGCCGCTTGAGCCTTCTCGCTCTCGTTCCAATCAAGCTCTTGTGGAAGTATTTGCTCTCTTGCTTGCTTCTGAGCTTCTCCATCTTCCTTTTGTTGAGGATTGGAGGCGTACTTTTGACCCGATTTATGGTTGGCATAACGACGTGCTCTGGTATAGCCCATCTGCAAGAACTTACGTGCCATATCCATCCCCACAAAATCCTGCTGCTCTTTGTAGTCAAGGAAAAGCTGATAGATCTTTTCGGATGACACACGCGCAATCTCTGGAGTTTTAAAGCGCCAGTATGGCAGGATCTCAGATTTGTACGGTTCAATGAGAAGGACTCCTTGCTCACCTTTCCCGATTTGATAAAGCTCCGGATGATCGCGAAAATTAATATTTTTAAAATCCAAGGCATAATTAAACATCGCAGCGATGCTCCTCATTACTTACGTTGTACGGGAAGTTCGATATACGATTGTGTACCTCCAACATAGAGCGTCTGCTGAGCGCTGCGCACTTCGCTTTGTTCGGCCCAGGGTCCGCTAAAGTTGGAATGGACATGATAAGCCGGAAAATTTGAGGAGGAGATGTCGACGCGGATCTGAGATCCTTGCTTGATTGTCCATGCGATCGGCCACAGTTCAATCTCAATGTCGACCGCTTCTCCTGCCACATAATTCCGTGGCCGCGTGGCATCATTGCGATAAGCGAGGCTACTAATACCATCACGGATGTTATAAGCATTACCACTGGGAAAGACCTCCATCAGTTTCACGGTAAAAGCTGTATCATCGACGTCTGAGCTGACACGCAGATGTGCCTTGATATGGCCCTGGATCGCAACATCCTCCTGTAGAGGAGCCGAGAGGAACGTGATCACATCCGCTCGGCTCCCCGGCTCGGCCTGCTTGACACTCGACGGCTCGGCACCCTGATACGTCGGACCAAAACTCCAGGCGAGTAAACATTCTCCTCCCTGTGTTGGAACCGGGTTAGCTGGATCGTAGGTATAGGAGATATGATCCTGAGCAGATGCTACTTCAGACGTCAGTTGTCCCGAAGCAGGAGACACATCCTGATTGGCACGCAAATAATATACCTGCTTACGTGCCTGGGGAAGTCCTCCATCCCAGACATCCCAGCGGTTTTCTCTGATAACATACGCATCTATGCCACCTTTGCGATATGAATAGGGCTGTCCTTTGAGCTGATGATCAAACCATTCGGTCGTTTGCTTGATCATAAACGTCCCCAGCACATCGCTATTGGGATAGGCTAAATCTCCGCTGCTTTCCAGTGAATGAATCCAGGGGCCTATCACAAAGCGACTTGCAGCCTTTGTCTGCTCTGGAAACTGCTCATAGGACCGGATCATTCCATCTAAATTGTGGTCATACCAGCCACCAACCATCAGGACAGGTGTGTGTACGTACGGTGGAATGTGCTGGAGCATATTAAAAACACCACGCCGCCAATACTCGTCCTCACTGCTGACATTGCTGATCCATTCACGATACCAGGGCAGCTCCTGACCAAGCGACTTGACATCCGCATCTAGAGGTGGACGCGTATGCAGCGCTTGTTGATAGAGTTCACCTGGATCTTGTGATGTCTTCACCTCAGAGTTAGCAAATGCCCACGAAGTAAAAGCATCCTGCCTGAACATACCGTTCATGTACAATTGCCGATAGCGCTCTGTCCCATTGACAGAAAGAACCAGAGCTTTGACTTCAGGTGGAAGTTGATCAGCCATGACCCATTGTACACCTGAGAGATAGGACATCCCCCACATACCAATATTTCCATTAGACCAGACTTGTTGTGTGAGCCAACCTACTGTATCCAAACCATCATCGCGTTCATTTTCCCAGGGAACCCAAACGCCTTCTGAGTCATTTGTCCCCCGACAATCCTGCGCCACAAAGACATAGCCACGTCGCGCCCAGGCTCTACCAAGAGCCCTCATCAGCGCAGTCATTGGGTAGGGATAACGAGTCAGAATCACAGGCCAGGGACCCTGACCTGCCGGAAAAAATACCAGTGTCGCAAGGTTGATCCCGTCACGCATAGACACACGGACCGTCTCTTCTTGCCCAAATTCTGTCGATGGAGTGGGAAGCTCCTTTTCAAGGATAGTGACCAGCATTTGTACAGGATCGCCAGCATTTTGTTGAAACAAGTCTGCGGGGTTAAATCTTTCCTGGTCGCTTCTAGAGGGACGTACATGGTTTTCAGTCATCGTTGTTGTTACCTTTTGATAGATAAAATATGAGCCAACGGCAATACTAAAAAAAACGTCGTTATCAGTTCTGTTTAGAGAAGTATAGTCTTGCTGATTCATAAATTCAAAGACATAATTTACTATGAGATATATAGCCAAATGGTTATAAACAATCAAACAGAAGAGAAGAGGACAGCATGCATCTCAATTTTCTCCAGTTAAAATACTTTCAAACGGTAGCGCGCCTGGAACATATCACGCAAGCTGCCGAGGTCTTATCGATTGCGCAACCCTCATTGAGCAAAGCTATCAGCCAGCTAGAGGAGGATCTGGGCGTGCACTTATTTGATCGTGTCGGCCGACAGATCCGCCTGAACCACTTCGGGAGGGCATTGTTATATCGCGTAGAAAGAGCCTTTGATGAGCTAGATCAGGCCCAGCGCGAGCTGGCTGATCTGGCAAGTGGAGAGCAAGGAGTCATTGAACTGGCGATCCATTCCGGAACGCAGATATTGCCCGACCTCTTGAGTACCTTTCGCGAGCAGTATCCACACATTCGCTTCAAGGTCTCAGAGCATACAGGCCATGATGCACTGAACGAATTGGAACGTGGAGAAGCAAAACTCTGCCTTACCTGCTTACCTCTAGCACGGCAAAATACAAATATAAGTAGTTTGCCGCTCATCACCGAGGACATACTCTTAGCCGTCCCAACTGATCATCCATTGGCACAGAAAGGACATGTCTTATTGAGCGAGATCGCTAATGAGCCATTAGTGACATTGACACCTGGCTATATTCTGCGCGAAATCACTGAGGCCTTCCTGGTAAAAAATAACATTCAAGCCAACGTTGCCTTTGAAGTCAACAACCCTGCAGTGATTCCCGCGCTGATCAAAGCTCGACTGGGCGTCGGATTCGCACCAGCCGTGACATGGCAAAACGTTCTGTCATCCCTGGTGCTTTTACCTGTAGAAGGAGCAAGCATTCAGCGCACGCTGGTAATAGCATGGCGTCAGGAAAGCTATCTCTCGCGAGCGGAATGCCTGTTCCGAGATTTTGTGATTGCTTATTTTGCCGCTTTGAGTCAGCAATCGCATCGAACGCTGCGCCTCTACTAAGGTAAGCAAGCAGAGACAAGGGATGGCACAATACGGGCATCCTGCTCTGACAAGATAGTCCTCGGATCGAACAGCAAGCGATCGTGCGAGATGCGGGCAACGATGGGAGTTGGTAAGGAACGTAGATGTTGAGAGATGAGATCAAGCGAGATAGTTTGTTCGGATGCGTGCAAGGCCAGCAAAGTTGTCGGTAAAGTTTCTCCTGGCAACGATCCACCTCCGATAGTCGATTCTCCTGGTTGTTTGCGTGCACGTATTCCCTGTGCAGCAAGCTGTGCTATCCAATCAGTTACGCGTTGTGCCAGACGTTCAGGACGTGCAGAGATCATCTGCCAGACAGGAATATGCGTCTCGGCCTGATCGCGCTGATAGTGACGTAACGTGGCTTCCAGCGCAGCCAGAGTCATCTTATCGATGCGCACAGCTCGCATCAAGGGATGCTTCGCCAGGCGAGCGATCACATCTTGCTTACCAATCAGAATACCCGCCTGTGGACCTCCCAACAGCTTGTCACCAGAGAAGCAGACCAGATCAGCCCCGGCGGCCAAACTCTCCTGAGGAGTTGGCTCATGCGTGAGGCCATAGCGCTCACAGGGAAGCAGGCAACCGCTGCCAAGATCATCCATCACCAGCAGGCCACGCTCATGTGCCAGTTCAGCCAGCGCCTCTGTAGAAGTGGATTCGGTAAATCCGATGACCTGAAAGTTACTCGGATGCACAGATAAAAGAATGCCTGTACGCTCGGTGATCGCTGCGGCATAGTCGGCAATGCGCGTGCGATTGGTGGTCCCAACTTCCACCAGCTCACAACCACTCTGTCGCATCACATCGGGAATGCGAAAGCCACCGCCAATCTCGATCAACTGACCACGGGAAATCACTACCTCACGACCCGCGGCCAGCGCGCTCAATCCCAGGAGGACAGCAGAAGCATTATTATTGGTTACCAGAGCCGCCTCCGCGCCAGTCAGTTCCTGCAACAAAGCGGTGATATGCGTATGACGCGAGCCTCGTGCGCCCAGATCCAGATCATATTCAAGATTCGAGTAGCCACCGGCGACACGCTGAACCGCTAATAAAGCATCCTGGCTCAGCGGAGCGCGTCCGAGATTCGTGTTGATAATCACGCCGGTCGCGTTGATCAGCGAGCGTAATTGAGGACGCAACTGCTGCTGTAAAGATACCTCGGCACGGACAATGAGTGTCTCAGCAGCAGGACAGGCCATGCCCGCATGGATATCATCACGAGCCTGAGAGATGCTCTGACGTAAGGCAGCTACGACCAGCACATGCGAAAAAGCTGCTACGAGCTCCTCGCCTTGAGGAGTTCGTAACAGCTCGTCGACAGATGGCAATAAACGAAATTGGTTGTGCTCAAGAGTCATAAGACATCATCTCGCCACATCTGCTAGCATTAATGCAAAGAATAAAACATCGTAATCGCCAGACTGTTCGCCACCTTCCCCATCACGGCACGCAGATCGGGATCGTTGAGGCGACAGATCGCGTACTGATCAGCCAGTAACGAACGCAGAATAGGATACATCAGTTCAGTCTTTACCAGGCTATCGGTATCTAATAAGGGATAATCTCGTTTGAGTAACAGGTGATGATAGGGGCGGAGTTTGCCACGGTAGGAAGTGAGCGCAACAACATTGACGGCACCCGCGTGCCGACAAAAAGGCTCTCCTGACACAACAAGCGCAGGATGCCAGTCCAATATGCGTTTCTCTTCGATCCCCGGCGGA
Organism: Dictyobacter sp. Z7_2; assembly: GCF_057551105.1. Taxonomy (NCBI): domain Bacteria; kingdom Bacillati; phylum Chloroflexota; class Ktedonobacteria; order Ktedonobacterales; family Dictyobacteraceae; genus Dictyobacter; species Dictyobacter sp. Z7_2. Next base: position 2,379,647 of record NZ_BAAJPE010000002.1, on the reverse strand, counting down.
AGGGATGGATAACCGAAGTTCACCCAATACACCATGCCGAACTGCACAGGCGTGAGATAGGTGAGAGATTCCGATGCAATTTCAGGAGGATGAGGCATGGTAATTAAACTAACACATCTTCACTAGCCAACAGTAAAACCTAACTAAGGGTGAACAAGAGCAACCGGAGAATAGGATGGCACGTCACTGGTCTCAAGCTGAGAACGGAAACAGGCCGATGTCAGAGCCCAAGACTGAGCGACGAGAGACAAACGCTCATTGCGCTCGTCCTGACTTTCCTCTTGTAACGCAATAGCTATGAGCTCCATGTCTCGCTGATACTGCTCACGAAGTAAGGAAGAACGGCTGAAGTCACGATTCGTCGCCATAGAAGCTACCTCTTATTCCTAAATCCAAAAAGATTACTCATACATGGGTAACGGAAAAACCGCATGAGGTATGATGAATTTCTCCAACGATGGAGATTATACCAGCAATTTAGGCAAGAAGCAATCCTTTTAAGGATGACTTTCACAAAATCCTGTGTAGCGTCACAATGCTGTGATGAAAGGAATAAACCCCTTTCGCTAGCGGCACAAAAGCCAGCCGACGTAGCGGCGCGGCTCTGCCGTGCTGTCAGTTGCTCGTATGATTTGCTCGGGTGCGTCTCTCAAGGGAAGGCAGTCTCAAGGAAACCCCATGGGGAACGTTATCGTACGAGTCACAGACAGCACGGCAGAGCCGCGCCGCTACGTCGGTGAGCAATTGTATCCTGGGGCGAAGCGTTATTTTGCCCTCTTTGAAGTGATTTGGACGCTACCTGGGATGAGGCTGGGAGGCGTTTTTTGGGGCAGCGGAAAAACCGTTTAAAAAGTGCTTGACACCTATGGAGGATTCAGCTATAATGTGGTCGTTGATCACTCAGACCGATCACCAGAGGAACTGGGGTGTTTGACGCTATCGGGGCAGTTACCAAAGTGGCCAAATGGGATTGACTGTAAATCAATTGCGAGAGCTTCGAAGGTTCGAATCCTTCACTGCCCACCACTATCAATGACTCCAGCTATTGGTAGTACAAGTATCAAGCCCGCGTGGCGCAGTGGTAGCGCACATTCTTGGTAAGAATGAGGTCATGGGTTCAAGTCCCATCACGGGCTCCCGTGGTTTCGATGTGTTGGACGAGTTACGTGCCGTTATCTACATGGCTCTGACTCGTCAACCTGAACTCCGCGAGTATCTTATAAAAGAATAAGACAAGATCCTTGCTGCCGTCTTCTGATTGATCGTCACTTTTCCCACTCGTTTCGTAGGGAGATTTATCTCATTGTTTGACGATTAGATACCAGGGGACGGCTGCTGCATGTCTATACCCATCCATTGCTATCTGATCAGTAAGTAGGATTGCAGAAGGAGCCACAGTAGGAAATGGCGAAGAAAAAGTTCGAGCGCACAAAGCCGCATGTGAACATTGGAACAATTGGACACATTGACCATGGTAAGACAACCCTGACAGCTGCTATCACGAAAGTGCTGGCGAATGCTCAGCTTGCCAAATATACGGCTTTTGACCAGATTGACAAAGCTCCCGAAGAGCGCGAGCGTGGTATCACGATCTCGATTGCTCACCTGGAGTATGAGACCGAGAAGCGTCACTATGCACACGTGGACTGCCCTGGTCACGCTGACTATATCAAAAACATGATCACCGGTGCCGCTCAGATGGACGGCGCTATTCTCGTGGTGAGCGCCCCTGATGGTCCGATGCCACAGACGCGTGAGCACGTTCTGCTTGCCCGTCAGGTAGAAGTACCAGCCATGGTTGTCTTCCTGAACAAGGTCGACATGATGGACGACGAAGAGTTACTCGAATTAGTCGAGTTGGAAGTGCGCGAACTGCTCTCCAAATACGATTTCCCTGGCGACGATGTTCCTGTCGTACGTGGATCAGCGCTGGCCGCTCTGGAGAGCAAAGGCGATCTGTCCCGCAACGACGAGGCCGCCAAGCCGATCTGGGAGTTGATGGATCAGGTAGACAGCTACATCCCCACCCCTCCTCGTGCAACCGATCAGCCGTTCATGATGCCTATTGAAGATGTCTTCGGTATTAAAGGTCGCGGCACCGTCGCCACCGGACGTATCGAGCGTGGCGTCGTCAAAGTCGGTGAGAACGTCGAGATCGTTGGCATGCAAGAGACGACCCGCAACGTCGTCGTCACCGGCGTCGAGATGTTCCAGAAGACCCTGGATTCCGGTCAGGCCGGTGACAACGTTGGCTGTCTGCTGCGTGGTATTGAGCGCACCGACATCGAGCGTGGTCAGGTCCTGGCGAAGCCCGGATCGATCAAGCCGCACAAAAACTTCCTGGCAGAGGTCTATGTCCTCTCAAAAGAAGAGGGCGGACGTCACACCCCATTCTTCAACGGCTATCGTCCTCAGTTCTACGTGCGGACAACCGACGTAACTGGCGCGATCAAGTTGAAAGAGGGCGTGGAGATGGTGATGCCTGGCGATAACGTCGAGATGACGGTGGAATTGATCCAGCCGGTCGCGATGGAAGAGGGCGTAAAGTTCACCATTCGTGAAGGTGGCCGAACTGTTGGCGCTGGCATCTGCACCAAAGTGCTCAACTAAGATGGCATGAAGGGCCAATGGATACAATGAAGATAACACAGTGTATCCATTGGTCTTCCCGCATAGGGAAGCAGCGCAGCGCCAGTCAGTCAGTCAGCCAGTTTCCAAGTATACACGGAGAAAAAGATGGCAAGTAAAGGCAAAGAAAATAGAATCGTGGTAACATTAGCTTGTACGGTTTGCAAAAGCCGCAACTATACGACCTCGAAAAACAAAAGGAATAACCCGGAGCGGATGGAGCTGCGGAAGTTTTGTAACACATGTCGCCAGCCTGCACCGCATCGTGAAACCAAGTAGGAAGTGGGATTGTCTCTCTTCCCTTCAACCTCGTACGTTGAGCAGAAGTGCAATCGCTACTGATCAGAAAGGCTGAAGAACGTGGCAAAGAACATGACTGACAGAAAAAAAAATGTCAGCCGAAGTCAGGCAACCGAAGTGAAGCCGCAAGAAAAAGCCCAGGCAACATCAGGGAAGACAATCGAAGAACGACGTGCGGCAGCCATAGCTAAATCGGCCCCGAAAGCGGCAGTTAGCAAACAGCCAACTGCGAAACGCTCTTCCAGAGGGACTTCAACTCTTGCACGCTTACGGAACAACAGAGTCGGTCGTTTCTTGTTCGAAGCGTATTATGAGCTCCGACATAAAGTAACGTGGCCGACATTCGAAGAAGCCAGAAACATGACCGTCATGGTGCTCATCATCTCAGCGGTTCTCGGCGGAATCTTATCCTTGATCGATCTCGGGCTTTATCATCTCTTCCTACTTGTTATCAATGGGTAACGAACTTCGTCGCCTGGAAATTTAAAGGGGAAATGTCGTGGTTACAGAACGTACCAGCGAGAAAGCACAGCCCGAGGAGAAACGTGCCTGGTTTGCAATACACACGTATTCTGGCTATGAAAACAAAGTGAGAAGCCACCTGGAGGCACGCATCGCGTCGATGGACATGCGTAACAAAATATTCCGCATCATCGTCCCGATGGAGGAAGAGGTGGAAATTAAGCAAGGCCAAAGACGCACAGTACAACGCAAGGTATTCCCTGGCTATGTGCTGGTAGAAATGATTATGAGCGACGAAGCCTGGTATGTCGTCCGTAACACGCCTGGAGTCACAAGCTTTGTGGGATCTGGAACTCGCCCGGTTCCTCTCCATGAGCACGAAATCAAAACAATCTTGAAACAGGTCACCCACGAGACCGAGAAGCCCAAAGCGAAGGTCAACTTCACCAAAGGACAGAGCGTACGCGTGGTAGATGGCCCATTTACCGAATTTATTGGCACTGTGAGCGATATTAATATGGATCGTAATAAAGTGACAGTGCTCGTCTCATTTTTCGGTCGTGAGACCCCCGTGGTACTGGATTTTCTCCAGGTAGAGAAGATCTAGAGCGGATCACTAGTTAACCGAACCATTTTGAGGAGTTTGAACACTTATGGCAAAGCGTATTAAAGCGGTAGTAAAACTACAGATTCCAGCCGGGAAAGCCACACCAGCTCCCCCAATTGGTACCGCTCTTGGACCTCACGGCATCAACTTAATGATGTTCTGTAAGGAATACAACGCCCGTACGGCGGAACAAGTCGGCATGGTCATTCCAGCCGAGATTACCATTTTTGAAGATCGTTCATTTACCTTTATCACCAAGACCCCACCGGTACCTGATCTGCTCAAGGCAGCGGCGGGCATCACATCGGGCTCCGCAACGCCAAACAAAACCAAGGTCGGTTCGATCGACCGAGCCAAGTTGCGTGAAATCGCCGAGTTAAAACTCAAAGACCTCAACGTCAACAGCATTGAGGCCGCCGAAAAAACAATCGAAGGTACTGCACGTAGCATGGGTGTCACAATCGACTAATCCTGCCCGAAGTCACTGCGGTAACTGCCTCAAGGAGGGCAAAGAATCAATGGCAACAACAACACACGGAAAAAAATATCTTGAAGCGGCAAAGCTCGTCGATGCCGAAAAGCTGTACCAGCCAGAAGAAGCTGTCACACTCCTCAAGAAGCTCAACTATACCAAATTCGACCCAACCGTCGAAGTACACATGAAGCTTGGTGTCGATCCACGCCACGCTGATCAGATGGTTCGCGGAGTAGCCATGCTACCTGCTGGAACCGGTAAAGAAGTCAGAGTGCTTGTCTTCGCCCAGGGCGAAAAAGCCGCCGAGGCTGAGGCCGCTGGCGCTGACGTTGTCGGTCTTGACGATGTGATCAAGCAGATTGAAAGCGATTGGCTCGGCTTCGATGTTGCAATCGCAACACCAGATGTCATGGGCAAAGTCGGTCGTCTCGGTAAAAAGCTTGGTCCCCGCGGCCTGATGCCAAGTCCAAAAGCTGGCACCATCACCTTTGATCTCGCCAAAACCATCCGCGACGTCAAAGCTGGTCGCGTCGAATTCAAAGTCGACCGCACCTCGCTCCTGCACATCCCGGCTGGCAAGCTCTCATTCAGCGAAGACCTGCTCATTCAGAACATCTCTTCCATCATCGATGCAGTAGTACGCGCTCGACCGACCGGCGCGAAAGGTACCTACGTCAGAAGCGTTGTCCTTTCCTCGACCATGTCCCCCAGCGTACGCCTGGACGTAGCAGCAGCCACCGCTCTGAAGCCCCTCTCATAAGAGGTCAAGCGAAGCGAAGACCATGTAGCGTCGTACCCTTGGGTACGATGTCCCAGTATCTCGCACGATTCAGCAGGCTCTCGGCTCACCACGCTGACCGGCCTGATCGTACGTCGAGTGGGACATCGTACCCTTGGGTACGACGCTACGGTGTCTTGACATAAAAACGCATCCAATTACAAAATTGAGAGTTCACAAAACGAACTCTTTGTGGTATTATAGTCTTGGCAAAGATTACATAAACAATTTCCAGATGATTATTCATCACCGAAGACAGCAAGCGTGCCAGCAGGCACCTAAGCGATCAGCAGACAACGATCGACTTGCCGAGGGGATTTCACCTATTCAACAATTTACTATGCTCTGCTCGCTGTTTGAGGCGGTTGTGGCATACGACATAGAATAGCAGTTCTCTCTCCTGGCCTTCGGTAGTGTACCGGAGGCGTTTTTATTGCCCTTCGTGACAGAGATCTATTTCTGGGAAAGGAGGAAAATACCTTATGCCAACAGAGGCAAAGTCAAATAAAATTGACGAATTAGCCGATAAGCTGAACCGAGCCGCCATTACGATTCTGGTTCAAACGCAAGGCCTATCCGTAAAGGATATGAACGACCTGCGCCAGAAGATGCGTGCCTCACAAGTGGAGTTCCAGGTAGCAAAGAACACGCTGTTGCGTATCGCTTCTGAGCACAACAAGATGACTGGTATTGATCATAAAATTTTCAACGGCCAGACAGCTGTCGCTTTTGGATACGAGGATGAAGTCGCCACAGCCAAAGCAGTGAACGATTACCTCGCGACCTCAAAAGTCGCCCTGCTCAAATCCGGTATTCTGGGTGGTCGTTCGATTACGGCCGCACAGGTTGAAGGCATCAGCAAGATCAAAGGCGGTAAGATTCAGGCCAAAGCCGAAGTCGTTGGAACCGTCCAGGGTCCACTCGCAGCCGCATACGGACTATTTACGGCTCCGTTGCGCGACCTCACCTACGTTTTACAAGCACGTGCAGATCAATTAAATAGCGGAACATCCGCTGAATAGTAAATAAAGAGGAGAAACATATCATGGCTGTAGCAGATATCATTGCAGAAATTGAAAAGTTGAACGTTCTCGATCTCGTCGAGCTGACAAAAACCTTGCAGGAAAAATGGGGCGTCAGCGCGGCACCTGTCGCCGCCGCCGCAGCACCAGCTGCCGCATCCGATGCACCAGCCGCCGCTGCCGTTGAAGAGCAGACCGAGTTTGATGCCGTTCTGACCGAAGTTGGTCCTAACAAAATCAACGTCATCAAAGTTGTGCGCGAGATCACAGGCCTGGGCCTGAAAGAGGCCAAAGCCGTCGTTGACGAGGCTCCAAAAGCCGTCAAAGAAGGTGTTTCCCGTGAAGATGCCGACAAGATCGCTGCAAAGCTGTCCGAAGTTGGCGCGAAAGTAACTATCAAGTAGTTAAACTTTACGAGGGCAAGGCATCTCGTTGTCAGGATAACAATCGGACGGCGAGATGCCTTTCTCTATGCGCTCAGAGGGAGTTAGCAACGCAGGCTTGAGAGAGCATCATGCAGCTCAAAAACAGTGCCTATAGACGGTAAAAGCAGAGTTAGAAAGCACTGCAAGGCGTGATCGTTGATTGCACCCTTTGGGTATCCATGTTATAATGCGAACGTATACTTCTATGTCCAAATCATTCAGATCATACCAAACGCCCTGATCCAAACGAATGGGCGCTTGCTAATGAGAGAAAAATATAAGCTGTGTGATTGGATCTGTATCTTTTCCCACCCACATTACATTGGAGGTGATTTACAAACGTGGCATTGACTCTTGAAGAAAAAACTGAGATCATCGAGGACGTGCGTGTCCATGAGACCGATACCGGATCTCCTGAAGTCCAGATCTCCATACTCACACGCCGAATCAATCAGCTCACCGAGCATTTGAAGATTCATAAGCATGACCTCCATTCACGGAGAGGCTTGCTGATGCTAGTCGGACAGCGCCGACGCCTACTCACATATCTCAGTAAGAAAAGCCCAGAGCGCTATCGCGCATTGGTTGCAAAGCTGGGTATACGCGTAAAGCTTGGCCCACGCAGATAATCCAAAGGCTGCTGTGGATGCGGTCGGCGCAGCATGGCGAGCGCCGTACAGAAGCCCGACCGCGCTGCTCCCATTTTCTCCGCTTGAGCCATTCCGACTGTTGTGCGAAAGAAACGAGACGAACGAGAAATTCAACAAGACGCAGGGTGTTCCCCCACGAACCAGGGTAGATGATAGAGTAAAGAGTAACGGGTAGAAAAAACCACAAGCAGATGCATGCGTGACGACGATTGCACGCCGTGTTGTACCCTTAAAGTAGAGAGTAACTGCACCCAGTTTTACATAATACCCATATACGTTCAGCAATACAATAACCATTGCTACGTCGCGATCAAGCGAATTACGTCGCGATCAAGCGAATTAGAGATGTGCATACACACATTTCTCATCTGAACGTAAGGCAACAAAAGATGGGATGTGAAAGGCCCTCCACCAGGATTTCAGGCCAGTAATACGAATAGGGTGCCATTTATCGGAGGAAATATGATTCACCGTCAAGAAGCTGTTATCGGCGGTCGGGTAATGAGCATAGAGACCGGCAGGGTAGCAGAGCAAGCCAGTGGCGCAGTGTTATTGCGCTACGGAGATACTATCATCATGGCAACAGTGGTAGGTAGCCACGTGCCTCGTGAAGGTATCGATTTTTTTCCACTAACAGTTGATGTAGAAGAGCGTATGTACGCCGCAGGTAAGATTCCAGGTGGTTTTATCAAACGTGAAGGCCGAGCATCGGAACATGCAATCCTCTCTTGCCGCCTCGCCGATCGCCCACTCCGACCTCTTTTCCCCAAGGGTTACCGCAACGATGTACAGGTTGTCATCACCGTCCTTTCCTCAGATCAGGAAAACGACTACGATATTCTCGGCATTATTGGTGCATCTGCCGCAATAAGTGTCTCTGATATTCCATTTGCAGGCCCGGTTGGGGCTGTGCGTGTTGGTTACATCGACGATCATTTTGTGATCAATCCGCTCGAATCCCAGATGGCGCAGAGTCGGCTCGATCTCTCTATCGCGGGTACAGCTGATGCTGTGATGATGGTTGAGGCTGGCGCGAAAGAGCTCCCAGAAGAGTTGATGCTGGAGGCCGTACGCTTTGGTCAGGAAAGTCTGCAAGAGATCATCAAGATCCAGGAGAAGTTAGTCCTGGCAGTCAGCCCTGTCAAACGACCATTTACCCCCACGCCCGTCGATACAGAATTGCAGGGGAAGGTCGCTGAATTTGTCCTCCCTCGTTTCGAGGCTGCAGTCAACAATCCAGACAAAGCGGCTCGAGGAGCTGCACTAGGACTGGTTCAGGAAGAGCTCATCAATACGTTCACCGAGCAGTATCCTGAGCGCCTCAAAGAGGTGATTGGCTTCTACGAAAAGGAGCTCAAAGCATACGTCCGTGGAAATATCCTGGATAATTCGCAACGTCCTGATGGCCGCGATCTCAAAACGATCCGTCCGATCAACTGCGAAGTTGGCTTACTGCCACGCACACATGGGTCCGCTATCTTTACACGTGGACAAACACAGGTGTTAAGCGTTGTCACGCTGGGCTCTCCTGGCGATGAGCAGACACTCGATGGTCTGGGGATCAGCGAGAAGAAGCGCTTCATGCACCACTACAACTTCCCTCCCTATTCAACCGGCGAGAGCAAAGCCTTGCGTGGTCCTGGCCGTCGTGAGATTGGTCATGGCGCACTGGCCGAGCGTGCTATCTCAGCTGTGCTGCCAACCCAGGGAGAATTCCCTTACACGATCCGCGCCGTTTCTGACATCCTTTCATCCAATGGCTCAACCTCAATGGGTTCGGTCTGCGGGACCACGCTGGCTCTGATGGATGCTGGTGTGCCGATTCATGCTCCTGTTGCTGGCGTCGCCATGGGATTAATCACAGGCGAAGGCGAGCGTGCGGGTAAATGGGCTGTGCTCTCAGACATTCAGGGTATTGAAGATGCGCTTGGCGATATGGACTTTAAGGTTGCAGGTACCGCCGATGGCGTGACCGCACTGCAAATGGACATCAAAGTCAAGGGTATCACCTACGAAATTATGTCGACAGCACTGGAGCAGGCTCGCGAAGGCCGAATGTTCATCATGGAGAAGATGCTTGATACCATCGATGCACCACGTGAGGAGCTCTCGGGATTCGCGCCGCGTATCCAGACCCTGAAGATTAATCCTGACAAGATCGGTGCAGTCATCGGCCCAGGCGGCAAGACGATTCGCAAGATCCAGGACGAGAGTGGCGCCAAGCTTGATATTGAGGACGATGGTTCCGTCAATATCTCTGCCACCTCGGGCGAAGCCATGCAGCATGCGATGGATGCTGTGCGTGCTCTGACCGAAGAGGTCGAGTTGGGACACATCTATACAGGCACTGTACGTCGCATCGTCGACTTCGGTTGTTTCGTCGAGATTCTGCCAGGAAAAGAAGGTCTGGTGCGTACATCACAGCTGGCCGACTATCAGGTTGCTCGCCCAGAGGATGTCGTTTCCGTCGGCGATGAGATCACTGTGATGGTGATTGAGGTCGATGGGCAAGGTCGTGTCAATCTTTCACGACGTGCCGCCTTAAGTGGCGAAATGCCAACTCAAGCCGAGTTAGATCAGGATCGTGGGAATCGCGGTCCTAGCCGAGGCGGCCCAGGACGCGGTCCTGGCGGCGGCGGCTACAACAATGATCGTGGCGGTGGCTACGGCGGCGGCAATCGCGGCGGCGGCTACAACAATGATCGTGGCGGTGGCTACGGCGGTGGCAATCGCAGCGGCGGTGGCGGTGGCTATAACAATGATCGTGATAATGGCGGTCTGCGCGGTGGCTATAACAACGATCGCAACGGTGGCGGCACTAGTAGTGGTGGTGGCTTCGGCCAGCGCCGTCCCATGGGAGGCCAGGGAGGCAGCAGACCTAATCCTGCTCCTCGTCGTGACAACAACTACGGTCAGCAAAGGCCTGATCGCCGCTGGTAATCTCTCGATCACAATTAAAAGCGATAAGGCGACCATGAGGTCGCCTTATCTTATAAGAACTCGATCTTTACATAATCTTTGAAAAGGGGTAAAGGTGTGATGTCGTCAGAGGAGCTACTACAAGAAGTAGCAGTAGAAGTCTCTACTTGTGCAAAATGCAAATTATGCAAAACGCGTACAAAATCCGTCCCCGGCGAAGGCAGTCCCACAGCAAAGATATTATTTATCGGTGAAGGTCCGGGCTATCATGAAGATAAGCAAGCTCGCCCCTTTGTCGGCCCGGCAGGACAGTTTTTGGATGAACTCCTGGCAAGTATTCACTTAAAACGTTCAGACGTTTTTATCACGAACGTCGTAAAATGTCGTCCTCCAAGTAACCGAGATCCAGAGCCCGACGAGATGGTCGCCTGCAACAGCTACCTGGATCGCCAGATCGATGCGCTTCAACCCGAAGTCATCGTAACGCTGGGTCGCTTCTCAATGACAAAGTTCTTTGGTGCCGAGAGGATCAGCACCATTCATGGTCGCGCCCGTAAAAAGGATGGTCGTATCTGCATCGCGATGTATCATCCAGCAGCCGGACTGCATCAGGCCAGCCTGAAAGATGTGATTCGTCAAGATTTCAAAAAAATTCCTCTAATCATCGCCGAAGCTGAACGCCTGGCCGCCGAACGTCAGGCAGCAGGACAACCAGAAAAAGTGATTGTACAGAAGAAGCATGAAGAAGAGCCTCCCCAACAACTATCGCTCTTCTAAATCCGATAAGCTGTTTAGCAGTGCAACACAAAAAAAACTGGAGAAGTTTAAAACTTCTCCAGGATTTTTTTGCGCAGACATTTTTATTCGACTTCTTCAATAACTTTAAGGCGGCGATAGGTGAAAAATTGATGAAATGTGAAGTTATAAAACAGTACGATAATGATTGAGATAGCCAGGGCAATGGTCTTATTCAAATCCAGGAAATCGGCGAAACAAGTCTGAAGCACGGTAGTCAAGACCACGCCACCAATGGCAGTCACATGGAAACGAGAGAAGCGTGCCAACCACGGTCGATCGTGACCTGCGGTATCATGAAAAGTAAATTTATCATTGAGCATAAAATTTACGACGAGGGAAATTTCAACTCCGACCAGAGTGCCCATGACATTTTGAACCGTGTCCGAAAAAGACGTATGCACGAGAAGACGCCAGACGACGGTAGCAACTACTAAATTGATAACTGAAGTAAAGCCACCAATCACAAGAAAGGTCGCAAACTTCACCAACGAACCTGCGCGGCCTTTGGTGATAATGTCGACGCGATCAAGAGTAGTATTGACAAAGGTCCATTGCGTGGGACGATAGCTGGGAACAAACTGAGAGGCAGGAGCTACCTGGTCAATTATTTCAACCAGTTCATCTACCACGTCCTGAGAGGGATTATCAATTGTATCTACATGAGAGTTATGAAGAGAATGATCCATAAAATTTATACTATGCTCCATTTTCTATATACTAGAGTGCAGTCAAATCGACCTACTTCATTGTCAGACGAATCTTGATCGATGAATGTAACGTGCACTAAAAAATTAGCCAATAGTACTCCAAAAGCGCAAAACGATTTAAAAACCGGCTTTCCACACCATGTTGGCTACACAGGCAACACAAATGAAGCATCTATCCCAACTACATATCTATTCGCTAGCGGAGGCACCAACCACAAAGGCGTCCACTTGATTTACTTTACCGCGCCAGTAAGGAACACTGACCTTATGGCCTGCATTCATAATCGTTACATCGCGCAAATGAGCGTAGCGGAATATCACAGGTAGACCTTCAGGTCCAAAGTCCGCAGGCTCATCGGGCGGCACCAGAGCCGCATAATAATCGCGCAAGAAATCGGCGGTTTCAGGAGACTCCTGCCGATACATCTGCTCGTGCAGATCGATGTAGAATTGAGCATAAGCCCGTACACTTACCATTGTACCGAAGATCAAAAGTCCTTGCATCTGAAGCATAATCTCAACTTCAAGGCCATCATGTTCGACCAGGCGCACCCAGGCCTGCAAAGCAATATCTTGCGACTCATAATCATGAATCCAGATATTACGACGCTCGGTACGATTGAGTGGCCGGAAGCCTGATTGTGCGAGCGTCTGCTGAATATCCCCTTTTTCGTCCTCTGAAAGATCAGCCATCACACATCTCCTCAAAGAGAGATCCACCGCATCACGCAAAAACACAGGATCTCTCACAAACTTGCTACTATAAAGCATCATACCATACCACAGAATATCGTGGTGCGTGCAGCTCAACATTTATAGGGTAATCGAGCAAAAAGTGAAGTATTGTACGCGCAGACAGGACACTATTTGTCTTCTTTTTTCTCTTTCTGATCGGCATCGTGATGGACTACTTTGGGTTTTGGTGTAACAGGTCGGATATAATATGGTCCCTGGATGGTTGGTACTGTGCCATCAATAAACCAGTCTTTGATAGTAGGCTCGCCCAGATGTGGCAATAGGCCGGTATAGGCTGAGGCAACCGCTCTATGGACGTTAGAGGGGGGTACAAAGTCTGCTACAGGGAAGTGATAATGCTGATTAGCCCAGACCATCACGTCATGCCAGATAGGGCCAGCTCCAGTAATACCGATCACATTATTCATTGGCGTATTATCACTATTGCCAGCCCAGACTCCTACCGTGAGATAGGGAGTGTAGCCCAGGGTCCAGTTATCATTAAAGCTATCGGTAGTGCCAGTTTTAGCAGCAACGGGACGATCCAATTCCAGTGGATTGCCTGGACCAAATTCTTCGTGACGCGCCTTCGTGTCTGACAAAATACTACTCATCAGGAAAGCGACATCCTGACCTAATACGCGTATTCCCCGCACCTTTTGCGGATCAAATTTATAGATCGGTTTCCCGACGTTATTATTGATTTGTAGAACAGTCGTTTGGGGCATACGGGTACCTTGATTAGCAAAGGTAGCATAGGCAGTCGTCATGTTGAGGAGCGATTCTACGCTTGTGCCTAGCGCCATGGCCGCTCCCTGATAACTACGGGGAGTACTTGCTACATTGGAGAGACCAAGGCGGGCAGCAGTCGTCAGGACGTTGGGAATGCCTGCAAATTCTAACGCTTCGACAGCAGGGATATTAAACGAGTTGGCAATCGCTCGGCGCATCGACATCCCAATCGCGCCATGATACATGTGGTCATAGTTACCAGGCACATATGCCTGGATACCGTCAGGAAAATATGTACGCACATCAGCGATATTCATGGCCGGATACCAGCCCATCTCCATGGCAGTAGCGTAGACAACGGGCTTGAATGATGATCCAGGCTGTCGTAAAGCATCGGCAGCCGAGTTGAATTGTCCCTGGATGCGTGGATCATCAGAAGTATCATTGTAGCTGACACTACCATCCATCGCCAGAATCTCGCCAGTACGCGGATCAGTGACAACCACCGCAGCATTATTCAAATTATGCGCAATTCTGAGGTTGGTGTAGCCATACATGTCCGGTGTATCGCCATAGATGCGCTTATAAGTGATATCTTCGACTTTTCGTTCGAGATTCAGATCAAGCGTGGTATAAATAGAATAGCCGCCATCCACCAGATTTTGAGCTCCAAACAGCGGGATCAGTACTTGATCGACAATATAATCGACAAAATGGGGCGCGTTCTTGACGGAGGGAGGCCGTTTAAATTTGAAGGCCTTCATCTCTTTTTGCGCCGCTTTGCTCTGCGGCAAAGTAATCATATCCAGAGCTAACATGTTATTCAAGACGTGCATCTGGCGTTGTAAGGCCGCCTGGCGATTGTAGAATGGCATATATGTGGTGGGACTTTGTGGCAGCCCTGCCAGGAGTGATGCTTCTCCTAATGTCAACTGAGCGACCGCTGGCTTGCATTGTCCTTGCTTATTGCATTGTGGCACCAGGCCAAAGAAATCCTGTGCAGCTGCCTCAATACCGAAATTCGAATCGCCGTAGAAAACAGTATTAAGATACATTTCCATAATTTGAGCTTTAGAGTAACGCTGAGTTAGACCAACGGCCAGCAAAGCCTCAGCACCCTTCATCTGCAAAGTACGATCTTGTTTCAAAAAGAACTGGTTTTTGATCAATTGTTGTGTGACCGTACTGCCACCCTGCTCCGGCACACCATGTTGAAAATCGGTCACCACGGCTCGCAGAATGCCATAAAGATCAACGCCACTATTTGTCCAGAAAGAATGATCCTCGGCAGCCACAGTAGCATTCACCAGCACAGTAGGAATATCGCCAAAGTTCACATACGTACGCCGTCCACGTGGATGCCCCGAAGTATCCGCGCCATGATCATAGAGCTGATACAATAATTTGCCATTACGATCATAAATATGCGTGGTCTGAAAAAGAGAATGTCGCGCGATACTATCAAGCAACGGCAGTTGGGAGTGATAATAGGTGAGGGCAGCTCCACCACCACAGGAGGAGAGCACGATGAAAATAGCCTGTAGTACCAGAGCGACAATGGCTAATCGAGGCATGGTTGGATGAGTGCTACGTTCATGTCGTTTCTTCTGCATGATAATACGATTCATATGTCGACGCTTCTCCAAAACAAGCGTCTGGCGACGAGATTTTTTCGTATCCAATAACTCAGACATACCTCACTTATCCTTCCCCAGACATCCATTTCGACATTGATCGCTATAGCAAGCGGCATACAAAATCGTTTTAAACATACAAATAGACATGAAATATTTCTTTTTAGAATACCATAGTAACTCAAACATCACATTTGTATTTTTCACTTTTATAATCGTGATGCCATTTATATTATACTGAATTAATCTTGTCTATTCTGATTTTCATCTTGCGCTCGGAGAAAAAGAGAGCATATGAGTCCCACCCTTCTATTCCTTTGCAACTCTCAATTGGAGACGACGTATATTTATCAGGAGGGTTTTGTAGACCCGTAAGGTAGGCATCAGCATGAGTCAGCAAGAATTTATTCCTGAATCTCAGGACAACGAAGAACCACAAACACAATCGTACAGCCAGTATAGAACGAGCGATATGCCCAAACGGGACCATCCCTCGGACTATAGTGGCTCTATTCCCGCTTATAGTTATCGAGCACAAGATTCTGCTGGATCACAACAACAAGCCCAATCAGATCAAACGGGCAAAACGACACAACGTCCTCAGTATGGAAAGCAGCAACAAGCAGGCGCCGGGCAAGGAACGTTTTCCTCGACAGCGCAGCAGATGAAAGACTCATTCACGAAACAAAGACAGCGCGCCTTTCAAAATCAGGGCGGGAACAGACAATCCTATGGACCCTACTCCATGGGGACGCGGTCACGAAGCGGTGCAGGCCCAAACTGGGTAGCAATTTTAGTGATTCTTGGGATCGTAATGTTTGTGTTGCCAGTATTGCTCAAGCTCTTATTCGCGCTATTCATTGTTTTGTTCATAATGGGGGCATTTGTGCTGATGCTCGTGGCAAGCCTCATGCTCATCTATCTATTCTACTTTAGGAGGCGCTGGCAGCGTAGCCGCTGGTGGCGCTGGTAATCTCCAGCATCTGGCCCATCTTGTTTGACAAGAGACAAGTGGTTTGTTAGAGTTACAGGGAACGACAGAGAAAAAGTATCACAAGAGAGCCAAACATTGACAGATAATAACATACAAAATACGCCTACGACGCTGGATGAGTTAACAGTAGATCTGACAAATGTACACGAGCTACGCCATCTGCTGGTAGCACATGGTATGCGTCCCAATAAAGCCTTTGGACAAAACTTCTTGATCGATCGCACGATGCTCAATCGTATCGTGCAAGCGGCCGAGATTACCTCTGAAGATACGCTGCTAGAGGTGGGGGCTGGTACGGGCGTACTGACACGTGAATTGGCTCAACAAGCGAAACGCGTCGTCGCAGTCGAGTTAGAGCGCGATATGCTTACGCTTTTAGCCGACACGACCCGCCAGTATAAAAATGTCGAACTAGTAGCCCGTGACCTGCTCTTTTTTAATCCCACAGAATTTTTTGGAGAGACGCCTTATAAGCTGGTCGCCAACCTGCCGTACTATATCACAGCACCCACCTTCAGACATTTTTTAGAGAGTGCCAATCGACCACAGTTACTCGTCGTTATGGTGCAGTGGGAAGTGGCTCAACGCATCATCGCAGAGCCGGGTGATCTCAGTCTTTTAGGCATTAGTATCCAGTTTTACGGCAAGCCAGAAATCATCGCCAGAGTACCAGCCAGGGCATTTTATCCAGCGCCAAAGGTTGATTCCGCTATTTTGCGCGTCAATGTTTTTGAGCATGTTCCTTTGACACTGGCCGAACGCGATCGCTTCTTCAAAGTGGTGAAAGCTGGCTTCTCAGAGAAACGTAAGCAGTTGCATAATTCGCTCACGCATGGGCTACACTACAAGAACGAGCAGATCCGCCTCTGGCTGCAAACAGCGCAGATTGAGGCAAGCAGGCGCGCTGAGACGTTGAGTATAGAGGAATGGATCAACCTATGGCGAGCGATTGAGGAGCCACCGGCGGCTGAGCAGCACGAATGATCCAGTCAAATTCGTCAACAGGCACGTGGGAAGCCAACATGTGCTATGATAGTACACATAAGAAACACAGCAAGGCATTATAGAGCAGCGAGGTCGATATCCATGCTCGGCATGCTATCGAGATAGAAGTAAAGAAGGTACATGCTTTACCCACATATATACGAATAAATATTGTGATGTATACACATAGCATGAATTTCACATAGGAAAATATGAGTTCTATGGCAATGCAGGAACAGTTCTGTGAGACCTGTGGTGCTGCCAATCCCGTTACGGCACGCTTTTGTCAATACTGCGCCACACAGCTCCCATTTCAACATACAACCGGAGAACTACCCGAGCAAACATTGCTCGATAGTCGCTATCAACTAGAGGCACGCATAGGTCAGGGCGGCATGGGAGCGGTCTATAAAGCTGTGGATACACGCTTTAATAATCGACCTATCGCGATTAAAGAGATGAGCCGAGCAGGGCTCTCGCCGGCAGCCATCCAGGAAGCGGAGGCCGCGTTTGAGCGCGAATCGCATCTGCTGGCTGATCTGCTGCATCCGAACCTGCCCCGCATTTACGATCACTTCACGGAAGAGGAGCGATCGTATCTCGTGATGGACTTCATCGAAGGCCAGACCATCGAAGAATACCTGGAAAAAGAGGGCAATGGTCCACTTCCCCTGGAACAAGTACTCAATTGGGGCGAGCAGATCTGTGACGTCTTAAGCTATCTGCACAATCACCAGCCACCAATTATTTTCCGCGACCTCAAGCCATCAAATGTCATGATGAGCGAGAACGGGCATATCTATCTGATCGACTTCGGCATCGCTCGCGTCTTTAAACCCGGCCAGTCTCATGACACGGTCGCGCTGGGTTCGCCAGGCTACGCCGCTCCTGAACAGTACGGAAAAGCACAGAGCACTCCTCGCTCAGATATCTATAGCCTGGGAGCGCTTCTGCACTTCTTACTCACGGGAGTCGATCCTAGTGACCAGCCATTTTTTTTCCGACCAGCAGGACAACTCAATAGTAATGTGCCACAGGAGCTCGAAGATCTGCTCCAGCGTATGCTTGACATGACCGCAGCCAATCGTCCTGAATCGGCCCAGGAGGTTGTTAACGTGCTCCGCTTCGTGGATCAGCAACGCATCAGCGGGACACTCAGCACCACACGTCCATACAGCATCGTACCGCCAACGCCATCCAGTCAGCGCAACAACAATCAGCATCTTAAAGAGGCCTATCGGCTCTACACGCAGCGCAGATTAGGCGAGGCCATGGATCAATACGATCTCGCATTGCAGGTCGATAATCAGAACGCCACGGCCTGGCAGGGACGCGGATTAACACAGGCGATGCGTGGACAACATCGCGATGCGCTGGCTTCGTTTGAGCGTGCCATCAAGATTGATCCCAATCTGGTCACCGCCCTCAATGGCAAAGGGACCGCACTCAACATGCTCCACCGCAATCAGGAAGCGCTGGACATCTTTGATCGTGCCATCCTGCTGGAAAAAGACAATATCATCGCATGGAACGGCAAAGGAGCAGTCTTGAGCGCTCTGGGACAACCAGAGCAGGCTCTGACAGCCTTTGATGTCGCTCTACATTTCGATGCACATATGGCACAGGCCTGGGGAAATAAAGGGCTTGTCCTGCGTCAATTGAAGCGCTATCCAGAGGCACTGCGCGCCTTCGACGAGGCGCTGGCTATCGACAACAATTCTGTCATCTACTGGAACGGCAAGGGGTTAGTGCTGAGCGAGATGGGACGCTATACGGAGGCGATGCAGGCGTATCGAGAGGTTCTGAACCGGGATGCACACTACGCTCCGACCAAATGTGGCATCGGGGATATCCTCTACGCCCAACATAAACTGCGTGGCGCACTGGATCATTATGACCAAGCGCTCAAGACCGATCCGCGTTTCGTTAAGGCGTGGGAGAGGCGTGCCATCGTACTGTCCGATCTCGGCAATTTCAATAAGGCCCTGGAATCCTACGATGAGGCCCTCAATCTCGATCAACGCTATGCACCCGCCTGGAATGGCAAAGCCAGCGCACTCTGCCAGCTGGGACGCTATCAGCAGGCCCTGGATTCGTATAATCGTGCCCTGCTGATCAATCCGAACGTGCCACAATCCTGGAACGGCAAAGGGAACGCCTATTATCATCTTGAGAACTTCAGTATGGCTCTTGATGCCTATGAGCACGCGTTACGGATCAATCCACGCATGGCAACCGCCCAGCATAACAAATCGCTGGTGCTCAAGCAGTTACAGCGCTATGATGAAGCCCTGGATGCAGCGCAAGAAGCTATCAGGTTGGCACCGGTTGATCCCGACAACTGGCTGCGTAAAGCTGAAGCATTGAAGAAACTCCATCGTCGCCGCGAGGCACGCGCTGCGGAAGCAGAAGTGGCACGCCTGCGTGGTGAAGCTTGAGGTTGTCAATGCAGATATAAAACTTCATAGCCAGCCACAGAAAAGCTCTGATAGCCATCTTGTTGCTTGAGTACACGTGCACAGGCTTTGTCACCATGTAACAGGTAGGCAGCATGCGAATCACGTCTGGTCATAGCATAATAAGGTGGGTATTTATTATGCTTGTCAGGCAGAAGCAAACAGTTTCCTGCGGTAACACCACAGGTTATACGCTCAGCGCTCTGGAAGGCCAGGCGATAACATGTCCAGTAATCAGTATAGACATGGGTGATGCCGTGGTGCGATAAAGATGTGATGAGACCCTCTTCTTGCGCATAAGCAGCTTGAGCTTGAGGTACCTCGCTCAGCGTCTCATAGGTGCCATAAATCAGACATAGCATCATAGTAAGCATAAAGGCAATGGCGAGGCAAGAGCAAAGGCTTTTGAACCAGCCGAAAACAAATGGATTCGGTATTCTCCTCCATACAGGCCAAAGCAGAACCGGAGTGGCGATCCAGAGGCATATAAGATAGCGAGCATACAGAGAGGCTCCATCCAGAGAGGCATGGCTACGTGTAAACGAGAGCAGGGTAAGAACCGCTTGTAGCACGATAGCAAAAGCGGCACAAGATCGAATGAACGGTGCAGAGATTTTTTCATCCAGGGAGCGTCTATACCAGGCCAAAAAAAGCTTCCATACTTGTATCCCCAATAACGTCAGTGCAGAAAAAAGCAACAAAAGATAGGTACACGACCAGCCAATATTGAAAGTCATACAGGCTGCGTTCATAGGCTGCACAGGCTCAAAGCCCAACATTTTTAAGCTGGATAAGTCATCTGTATGGCAGAGAGGACTACCAGTGATAGAAGGGATACTATAGATGATCGTTCTAGCAATTTGTTGGGCAACGGTATGCATCGACCAGGCAGGCGATCCTTGCATACCGATCAGAACCGACAGGGAATCTTGACCAGGAGCAGCATGGATATTGTAGAGAAGAAGAGGAAATGCTCCCACTACAAGTCCCAGGAGAATAAAAAGAAATGGTCCTTGCTTCAAATCTTGCCAACAAAAGAAGAAAAGTATCAATGCAGAGCAGATTATGGTGGGCAAAATTAGCAAATCGCTCCATAATCCAACTCCCACCACGATCCCCCAACTAACGTATCCAACGCTTCTCCATACGGGACGAGACTGCGGAGAGGCTACCGAGAGTGAGAGTAACAACGTCAACAGAAAAGAGAGTGTTCCACAGAGCAGAATCTCATCATATCCCCCAAGAGCATTTAGCTGACGAGAAAGTACCGCGTTTGAACCAGAACAGAAAAGCAAAAGCATGCAGAGCGCAAAACGTTTTGTATACAAAAGCGCGGTTAGAGCATAAAATGAGAGTAGAAACAAAAGAAATAACAGAATCAAACCCAGACAAAGCGAAAAAGAGGATTGCCCAAAGATAGGAAAGAGAAAAGCACCGATATAAGCTTCCAATGCTCCCATATAATTTTGTCCGTAAAAAAATATAGGACGCTGCCCCGCTTGAATATGGAGGGCCATAATGCCCATAACTCCCTCATCAGCATTGAATTGAGGCCAGTTGTTATAGGCGAGAAAGATACGCAGTATACCAGCACAAGCAACGAGCAATCCTACATACAACCAATACCCGTCCTTACAATATTGTTCCCTCAACACTGTAATTTATCTTTCTATAACATATTATTCAATCGTATGAGCAAAGCTATCTGAGAAGCCGACACCTTTGGGTTCCAATGGATCTCCCGCACTTTGGATAGAAAGTGAGCTTGATCCATTTTGCGAACAGCAGACATGAATAGCCAGGTTAGCAGTTCCTCATGGCGTGAATGACTTCGATACCTCAAAGAAGCATGACGACGTTGATGATTGTGAGAGCAAAAAAATCGTGCTTAGCGCATTTTCTTTGTGGATTGATCGTAGATAACAATGCTGTTATCCTCATTGTTGTAGTGGGACACAATGGCGGCGTTGAAGTTACGAGAGGATGATCCCTGGAGCATTTCAAAACCAGCCACGTGCATGGCGGCAGGAGGATCAACGCTGATCACGACATCCTTGATCGTGCCCAACTCGCTCCCTTTGGAACCAATCACCTTGCGCGACACTAATTGCTGTCCACGTCCCAGGGGAGGAAGAGCCTTCGCCAACATCTGGGGATTCTTAATGGTCACCCGATCCTTCTCAACCGCCACGATACCCGTTACAGGCAGGGATAAGTTACCATGCAGACGTGTACGCACACACAATGCATAGACAGCATTTGTGCCTTCCTTGAAAAAGAAATCCTCAACTTTACCCAGCGACTTCCCATCGCTAGGAACGATCACATCGAGATTATATAAGCTTGACCACTTAACCGTGGTCTGATTACTCACCATTGATTGCTCCTCAAAAATCAGATTCTAAAATATGGATGATGCGAAATAATCACTGGCCCTATTATACGCCAGATGACTAGTTTTCGCCCAAGGTTCATCGCTCCAAATATTACCACTTTTCACTTATACGAAAAAGGTACCCAATCAGCTGGTTATTCAGCGTCATCCATAGAGAGCCGTCTTTACGGCTGGTGATTCATCACACGTCGCCGCCCAACCATCTCATTGAGGTAAAGGAGACCATGTACATTGTCCAATGCCACCCGCACCACACATACCAGCAGTTCTAAGCGCATACCTACCCTTGATTCGATGAGTCGTCTACGCGAACTTCAGAGCGATCGCCTGCAATTTTTTTCCACCTTAACACAAGAATTTGGAGATATTGTTCAGGTCAAACTCTTCTTCTGGCCCGTAATCATCATCAACCATCCAGATTACATCAAGCACGTCCTGCAAGAAAACCATCGCAACTACAACAAAAACGTCCCTATCTTTAACCTCTTCCGTCCAATCCTGGGCAACGGCCTGGTCACCAACTATGGCGGCGAAAGTTGGCTTCAGCAGCGCCGCCTGATGCAGCCCGCGTTTCACCGCCAACGTACCGCCGCGATGGGAGAGATGATCACCCACTCAACTCAGACCATGCTCGCACGTTGGGATGATCACGCTCAATCCCACAGGCCGCTCGATGTGGCGCAGGAGATGATGCATGTAACGCTCGATATCGTGGGGCGCACGCTCTTTAGTATGGATATCAATGCGGATGCGAATACCTTTGGCGCGGCCTTTGAGGATGCCAACGCGTTTTTGCTCCAATATTTCAACCGCCCATTTCCACCCTTGAGTGTCCCGACACCTGGTAATCGCCGCTTCAAGCGCGATCTCAAGACGCTCGACAACGTCGTCTATGATATTTTGCGCCAACGGCGCGCTAGTGATGCCGACAATGGTGATCTGCTCTCGATGCTCATGCAGGCGACCGATGAGGAGACTGGTCAGGGGATGAGCGATCAGCAGCTACGCGATGAGGTCATGACGTTGCTCATAGCAGGCCATGAGACAGTCGCCAACGCCCTGGCCTGGGCCTGGTATCTGATCTCACAGCATCCCGACGTGGAGCAACGCCTGCACAACGAACTGGATCAGGTCCTGGCTGGACGTACTCCTACGCTGGATGATCTGACAAAGCTTCCCTATACGCGCATGGTCTTTGAAGAATCCATGCGACTCTATCCACCGGTATGGATCATCATGCGCAAATCCATCCAGGATGACACACTGGGAGAGTATCAACTGCCAGCGAATACATTCGTGGCCTGGAGCACTTATACACTGCATCGCCATCCAGACTTCTGGGAGCGGCCAGAGGAATTCTATCCAGAGCATTTTAGCGCCGAAAATGTGGCTCGACGTCCACATCACGCCTATCTGCCCTTCAGCCATGGGCCACGCATCTGTATCGGCAACGTCTTTGCCATGACCGAAGCTCATTTGATACTGGCTACCGTCGCACAGCACTATCGGCTCTCCCTCGTGCCAGGACATCCAATCGAGCCGCAACCGTTGATGACCTTGCGTCCGCGTCATGGCGTACTGATGAATCTTCAAAAGCGCTAAAGCACACGCTCTTTGACCAGCTCAGGGATGGGCTCCACAAAAGGTCCAGCCTGATAGAGGTCATCTTTATTCCAGAGAGCCTGCGCGACAGCCGCAGTGCTGGCAATGAGAAGCCATAACATGAGAGTGGCAAATGATAGAGCCACTTTTGTATCCTTGAGCCGAAAAATGGAGACGAAGACGCTGGCAATGGTCAAAATGAGGTAGAGCAACGTTAAGATCAGCGCATTGATAGGAGAGCGTAGAATAAAATATGCGGCATTAAAAGCAATGAAATCAAGCCAGGTAGCGGCCTGCAAAGCCAGATATGACGTCCGTCCGGGAGTATCAGCAGGCATATTCAGAACGCGTAAATTTCCATAGATCACAGAGAAGTTATTGATCGTCCAGGCGGGACCAAAGGCCCAGGATGGAGGTGTAATCTTCGCTTGCTTTAAGCGTCGGAAATAGGAGACATCTCCAAAGAAAAGATCACGTGTATTTTTGCCTTTGTAACCAGTCGCAATACTTACCAATCCCGATAGGCCAAAGGTAAGTGCCTGGATAACAACATAAAAGGCGATCCCATGATACCAACGCCATCTGGACATATAAATACTCCTTGCAATATTTCATATCAACGCTTTCTTTGTTAAGACGCCGAGACAATGCAAGATGAGTACCTTTTCCCTAAATGCTGTGAAGAGAGGAATAAAAGCCCATAGGTGCGAATATAAGCAATCACAACATTTTCTCTCGTGCATGAATTGCACTTATGTCTTGATATACCTCAAATGTAGCACAGGGGTTTTACGCCCCTGTGAGCTCCCATACGACATTTTCGGTCTCAGCGCCTCCCTGGCAACATGATCAATGGGGGCTTTGACGCTATGGGAGCTCACAGGGGCGTAAAACCCCTGTGCTACATTTGGTTATTTAACGGGTAATATGCGCTTGAAATGAAAAATACCCTCGGTGAGCTTGCATACGATGTTCCACTCGACGTACACAACGCTCAATCCCAGTACAAAGTGCTGGGGAGCTATCTTATACGAGTCAATGGAACATCGCACGCGAGCTTACAACGTTACTTTATGGCTTTTTTGTCAGATCTTTCACAAGATTTGTCACGTTTGGTGAGCCCCAACCAGTCAGCATGTCCCAGCCGGGACCGGCGTTATAGCCTGGTACACCATAAAGTGCATTGTTTCCAGTGGTAATATCATGGAAGTCTTTAGCATAAGCAGGGCTATCAGCCAGTGCATACAACGCTGGATTCAAGAAACCAAGCGAGCAGTGACCATACTGGTTAGCAATGGCGGTAATACCAGCCCATTGAGGTGCTCCTGCGCTTGTTCCACCAATATTGTAATAGCCAGCCTTATCAGCTCCTCGAAAACTAAAGTAGAGCAAGACCGATGATCCAGCGTAGGCATCATAGGCAATATCGGGAGTCCCACGTTTACCGTTCAGTTGCGTCTGCATTGAGGCAGGCAGATGAGCAGTCTGATACGCAGGCTCGGCATAGTATTGGCTAATACCGCCGCCAGTCGCCACATAGGGTGGCACATCCCAGGCGGTCTCTCCGAGATAATTCATATTCGCATCGGTCTGCACTTGTGTTCCACCCACGGTTGTGACGTAGGGAGAAGAGCCAGGGAACAAGACGGTGGGATAGGGATACACGTTCTCCTGAGTGACATCGTCGTTCGCTGTCCCGTAGTCACCCGAAGTACCTAAAATGGTGACGTGTTGAGCAGCCGCTTGTTTATAAAAATTGTTGTAGTCGGTAAGAATATGCTCGTCTGCTGGCGTGAACAAGGTATTTTCAGCAGTACCCCAGCTTTGAGAGAAAATCTGCCCGAGATGATTTTTGAGCGCATATTGCTCCAGCTGAAGGAATTCAGGCAGGCCCTGGATACCCTGTGTCTCGTCAACAGGACTGGTTAACAAGACAATGTTAGCATCTGGAGCAATGGCGTGTGCCCATTCAACATCCAGCGTTGTTTCAACGGCCCAGGCATCGTCATGATTCACCGTGTCCGTGTCATCGAAGGTATGCGTGCCCAGAGGAGCCAGGATCTTCAGGCTCGGAGGATCAGGAATACCAAAGCCAGCATCAAAGGTCTTTAAATCCTGTGTCAGGGTCGGGCTACCATAGGAGTCGATAATCACGATGGTCTGACCTTTGCCGGTATAACCAGCGTTGGTCAATGGATCTATATTATAGATCTTGCGCATATCTTGAGGACTATAACAATCGATGTTATATTGGGAACGGCAAAGCGCATCGCTTGGCGGAACCGACCCAGCTAGGAGCAATGACTGAGTATGCTCATCAATATGCCCCCCTGCAGGGACTGTGGATTGTGCAAAGCTCCTGCGCGCAGGAGAAAAAAGTAGTACCGAAGCCAAAATCAACACCAGGCTCATAAAAAAGACAATTACCGCTGGACCGCGCAATCGTCGTGCAGAAATTTGACGTAAAATCCTTTTCAAAGAGAGACTCCTTCAATAAAGCAATCATTAGCGCTATAGACTAGCTTTAACACTAAAAAAGAAACGTTGATCCCATCAATGAACTTTCATAACAGAGTTTTCCTAACTCTATATATAGCATCGCTTGGACAAGCCAAATATAGCAAAAACGCGACAGCAATAGTCAAATAGTCATATTTAAATCTATATATATTCTTTGCTGGATACGACATTTTTTCACAGGACGACATTTGCGATGAGGAACAGATGGCACATCGGCTAATAGAGGAGCAAGAAGAGGGGAAACATCGGCTAATAGAGATCCTGTTATGACTCAAAGTAAAATAAAAAGAGGGCAATCATGATTACACGATTGCCCTCATGTGATTGTATATCAGCTTACTATGCTAATGCACATCAAAAACCTGAAAAAGAAATGCCAGAAGATCAGCCTCCTCCTCGATCACCTTATTGGTAGGTTTTCCCAGGCCGTGCCCGGCCTTGAGAGCCACCCGAAGCAAAATAGGTGCGTCACCCTGTTGAGCTGCCTGTAACGTTGCCGCAAACTTACGCGCATGGGCTGGCACGACACGATCATCTGTATCAGCGGTCATGATCAAAGTTGGAGGATAGGACACTCCTGGTTTCACATTATGTAAAGGCGAATAAGCATACATGAATTTGAATTGATCAATATTATGCTCAGCGTCGCCATATTCAGATATCCAGTAGCGACCGATGGTAAAGCGATGATAGCGCAACATGTCGATCACAGGAACGCGACAGATGACAGCTCCATAGAGGTCGGGACGCTGGACAAGCGTGGCAGCGACAAGTAAACCACCATTGCTTCCTCCCAGGGTCGCAATACGAGCTGGTCGCGTATATTTTTGCTCAACCAACCATTCAGCGGCCGCAATGAAATCATCGAAGACATTTTGTTTTTTCTCAAGCATGCCAGCTTGATGCCATTCTTCCCCATACTCATCGCCGCCACGCAAATTAGCCACAGCATAGATGCCCCCATGTTCGATCCACAGAAGCGGAGTGATACCAAAAGCTGGCGTAACGCTGATGTCAAAGCCACCATAACCATAGATTATAACTGGATTGTTGCCATCACGAACCAATCCTTTCTTATGAGTCAGGAACATAGGAATCTGCGTACCGTCTTTGGATGGATAAAAGACCTGGGTGGTTTCATAGTCGGTTGGATCAAACTTCATCTGCAACTGATGCACGGGTGTCAATGTATGCTGCTCAAAATCGTAGCGGAATGGGGTTGATGGATAGAGGAAGGAGGTAAATGTGATGAAGAATTCATCATCCTCAGGTTCACCCGCGAGATCAATAATCGAGCCAAGCGTAGGCAATGCAACTGACCGTAAAAAGGTGCCATCTTTACGATACAGTTTGATCTGGTGATGAGCGTCATGCATATATCCCAGCACAAATTGCTGCTTCACAATGGCAGTAAATGCCATCACATCATCCTGCTCAGCGATGAGCTCACGCCAGAACTCCCGCTCGGGACGAGCACTATCGATCGCGATCAGACGTCCCTTCGGTGCCAGTAAGTTCGTTTGAAGATAGAAGATCGCTCCATCGTTGCCCACAAAACTATAACTGGCATCAGCCTCATCGAGAAGGCGAATAAAAGGTCCTGTACTCTCAACCTCACGGTAATACAAACGATTCCGTGGATCAGTCCCCTCAGAGACATAGAGAAACAGATATCGACCATCATCGCTAATTACAGGGCTAAAGCTGAGCTCTTTCGCCTCTGGTCGTTCAAAGATCAGCACATCATCAGCCTGCGACGTATTCAGTGCATGCCAATAAACCTTACTATATTTACTCTGATCCTCTTCAGGCACAGTGCCTGGTTCCGGCAAACGATCATAGAAGAAACCCGAGTTATCATGCTTCCAGGCAATGCCACTAAATTTACACCAATGAATAATCTCAGAAAAATCCTCGCCAGTATCAACGCGACGGATATGAATCTCCTGCCAATCGCTACCACTGGCAGAGGTTCCATAGGCTAACAGTGTTCCATCATGGCTAAAAGCCTGATTGGTCAAAGAGATCGTCCCATCAGTGCTCAAAGTATTAGGATCAAGTATAGGTGTCGCTTCGGCATCCAAAGTAGGCTGCATATAGAGAATTGCTTGATTCTGCAAACCAGTATTTTTCGAAAAAAAGTAGCGTCCTCCATGCTTATGGGGAGCCGAAAATCTGGCATAATCATACAATTCAATATAACGCGCTTTGATGCTCTCAAGGGCAGGAATCTTATCCAGATACGCTCGTGTAAGCGCCTGTTGAGCATCAACCCAGTTCTGCGTCTCAGGAGAGGCAGCATCCTCAAGCCAACGATATGGGTCTGCCACTGGTGTGCCATGATAATCTTCCACAAGATCATCTCGGCGCGTGATAGGTAATTGCAACTGTCTACTCCTTTGCGAAAATCCAAAGCAATCGAACAATCTATATGCAGCATCATATGAGCGTCACACAGTCATCATCAAGCTAGCACTATACACCAGGAGTTGGCACATCATCAAGTGAAAGCACGAAATCAGTCACCAGCGTCTGAACTTCAGGCAAGCGATCTTTGAAAAAGTGATCGGCCCCCTCCAGGGCAATGAGGCGCTTCGGAGCTGCCACAAGCTCAAACCATTGCGCCATCAGATCATAGGGAGCTATTTCATCGGCAGTGCCATGAATAAACAATTTCGGCTTAAAGCAATCTTTGAGGATCTCGCCATCCTCAAACATGCGTACGGGCACGCCAAGGCCGATCATTGCTTTCACGCGATCATCGGCACAGGCCACGCGCAGGCCAACGTAGGAGCCAAAGGAGAATCCAGCTAAGATAGCTGGTATCCCTGGATAACGCCGACTCATAAATTCTAAGGCATAATAGACATCATCCATCTCGCCGCGCCCATCATCGTAGGAGCCAGAGCTGTGACCAACCCCGCGAAAGTTAAAGCGCAGCGACGGAATATTCTGCATCTGGAGGGCCTGAGCTACTTTGAAGACGACCTTATTATGCATCGTTCCACCACCAAGTGGATGAGGATGACAGATAACACCCACAAACTTCGGTGCGACTCCCTCTACCTCAGGTTTCAGAATCCCCTCTAGATGTCCAATAGAAGTAGGTACATTCACATGCAATACTTGATTTGTTACCATTTCTTTTCCTGTCCTAAAAAGCTTGCAATTCCCTTTTGATCGCACCAGATATATAGTTGCATCCTATCACATTCCACAAATGGAGACGACTATCTCACCCATTATGGTACTTGCTTCGATGTGCCCGACAATCATCCAGGCACGTGCGTACTACGCTTCTTGATCCTGGGGAGGGGACGCTACGTGCTGAGCCGGACGAAGGCCGACAAGAACACAGCGCACAATCAATATAATACTTATAACGAATACGATACCTAACAGTACAAGCACAATTATTTTGATAATCTGTACAATTACCAGCATCAAGAGAATGATCAAGATAAGCAGGCTGGCAAACGCCAGATTGCAGAGTCCAAACAGATATACAATCTGCCGATGCCAGGCAATCCCTTGATTAGCCATACGCGCACGCGTTAAAGACGCACGACCAGACCGAATAGTTGCAATACCAATACAGATCAAGGCAATGGCACAAATAGCCACAAAAATAATCCCGATCAGAGTACCAGTCGACACTGCCATAAGAAGCCTCCCATTATTTACCCATAAATCTATCACCAGCCCTGTTATCGTAACGCTTCCGAGTCCTTTTGGCAACGGGTCGTCAGACAGGGAGCTATCATGCTCTATCTGTATAGTTACACGCAGGAAAGGATAAAAACAATCATGAGCTATAGGATTTATAGGTGCAATGTATAGGCTGTCTATTGCCGGATGACGAATAAAGGTGTTATACTGTCAGAAGAAAAAGTTTGTTTATACCTACAACTGCTGTGTGCTTCAGTAAGCAATTTGCGCATGACACCCGAAAGGCTGCTATGTTGGAGTAACGGGCAACTTGTACGGTCAAAGGAGGTGAGGGACATGGACGCTGGCCCTAGTCATAGTAGGTGTGCCACAAAGATGACATTCGCATGCCTGCTTTTCGGACTGTTCTTCACCTCATCGAGTAGAGTGACGCATCCCCTTCATCTTGATCCACAAGCTTGATCTCTAAGGGTATCTATCACCCCCCTTACTCGATGAACCAACATCGCCCCCATTGATGCGAAAGATGTCGAGTAAGAACAATCCTTCCCTGCCAGTAAGTCCTTTCTCTGCTTTTTGCAGCGTCCCCTGCATACAAGCGAACATGTTTCGAAGCTCGTATTATCGTACACGCACTCGTATATCACCGTGCGTTTCGAGCATGCGCTTATGCCCTATGGAACTCTATGTGACATAGAGGGACGAATCTTGTGCCATGGAACCAAAACCAATACATGCGCCGCTACGCTATGCGCACTGTAAGCTACACGTTCCATGTGTTAACGAATTATGCCCATGTAGTACGTGCATGGAGCATGAATAAAGTAGCCTTGTTTACTTGCAAGAAGGTGGTGATACCTATGATTTTTTTAAGCGCATTACTCCATAAAAGCGTATACGACGCCAACCATCGCCGCGTCGGCTCTCTACGGGACATCTGCGTGGAACTACACGAGACGTTTCCCGTGGTGACTGCATTAATTTTAAGCGCAACAGCTGGCAATAATAGACTGATTATTCCCTGGTCCCAGGTCCAAAGTATTGAAGAGACACCCATCAGGCTCTCGGTTACACTCACACAGATTACACACTACGAGCCACGTTCCGAGGAGCTCTTGCTCAAACGGGATATTCTCGACAAGCAGATTGTCGATACGCAGGGCTTTCGCGTTGTGAAGGTCAATGATCTGAAGCTGGCGCAGATCAAAAAAACGGCCCGGCTGGTCGGCGTCGATATCAGCCTCAGCGGACTGCTGCGCCGTCTGGGCTGGCAGCGAGCGTTCGATATGCTTGGACGCGTCACTCCACTTCAGCTCTCAGAGCGCACCGTGACCTGGAATTATGTCGAGCCAATCCAGGTTGTCGGAGCGAATACCAGCCAGATGGCAGCAGTAGGAGCCGGCGGTGCAAGTGTAGGGACCGTTGGTGTCGTACCTCAGGTACAACTCAACGTCAGTCATAACAAACTGGCCGAGCTCCATCCAGCCGATATCGCCGATATCCTGGAGCAGCTTGATCTCGAAAATGCCGGAGCGATGCTTGAGCGTCTGGATGATGAAACCGCTGCCGACGCCTTGAACGAGGTCGAATATCCATTACAGTCTGAGCTCTTAAGCGAGCTGGGGCCAGAAAGGGCTTCGGATCTACTTGAGCGCTTGCAACCCGACGATGCAGCCGATATTCTGTCCGAGATTCCAAGCATGGAGGCCGAACATTTACTCAGCCTGATGACGGATGAGGAGTCACAACCGATCCGTGATCTGCTACGCTATGGCTCAGAGACGGCTGGCGGCTTGATGACAACCGAGATTCTAGCTCAGCCAGAAGATGCCACAGTAGCAGATGTGTTGGTCTATCTACGTCAGCACTCAGAACATCTTGATATGGTGTATTACCTCTATATCATCGATGAAGAGAGACATCTACTTGGAGTAGTCTCCTTGCGTCAACTCGTGACGGCAGATCCAGGCACAAAAATGGTTGAGCTGATGGACAAGGATGTGATCCATGTACGCATCAACGACGATCAGGAAAAAGTCGCCTATGTGATCGCCAAATATGATCTGCTCGGCGTGCCTGTCGTGGATGATGAGATGCATCTGATGGGCATGATTACAGTCGATGATATTATCGATGTGATCCACGAGGAGCAGGCTGAAGACGTCTCAGAGATCACAGGCACCAACGTTGAGGAAGGCGAGTCTGAAGAAGATTCATGGCAACGCAGCATAGTCAGCCGCTCATCCTGGCTGGTGCTCAACGTAGTGATTGGTTTCTTTATGGCCCTCATCGTTTCACATACATTTAGCCCGATTCTGGGGACAGCGACTGTATTCGCCTCCACCGGTAGCCTGCTGCCAGATCAACCGGACCGTCTCTCATTCAACGCGGTACTTTGTCTGATCCCCATGCTCTTGCTCACAGCCATGGCAGCAGGTTCGCAGGCGCTCGGCATCGCAGGCTGGAAGCTTCGTGGGACGCGAGGAACGGACTTCTTTCGCACACTCTGGAGAGAAATCCTCCATGGCACCATTGGAGGAATCTTAACCACCGTCTTAGTGGGCATACTATCCTGGTTTCTCTATCACTCGCTGCCTCTTAGTCTGGCAGTCGGGATAGCATTCGGAGTGACACTCCTGATTGCGTCGCTTTGCGGATTGGCATTGCCAAACATCTTGCAACGTCTGCGTCTGAGGGGGAGCTTGATCGCAGCGCCATTGCTCAATCCGGTCATCGCCATCGCCAGTTTAAGTATCTTTGTCACCACCAGTCTGGCGCTCATCAACGGATTTCTGGGATAAAGGCATTTTTCTCTAAAAAAAGTCTTGACGAAACACGACCAATAGTATATAGTATCAGTGTTCCAAGTGAACGACCTTCCTTGATAGCTCAATGGTAGAGCAATCGGCTGTTAACCGATCGGTTATAGGTTCGAGTCCTATTCAAGGAGCCACACATGGGCCACCTATCCAGGTGGCCTATTTTTTATGAATTATTCACCACAACAAAGATGGCAACATATGATGCCAGTGGTCATCTGCTCCAGCCCTCTCGCAGGCAAAGGCTGAATGATCAAAAAAGGTCACAGAACGGACATCAAACGATCAGAACAAGCGGAAGGAGATCAGACGTTGAGCGACGAAGCAACAGAAATCGAAATTCATGAGCTTTTTAAAAGTTTGCTGGAAGCAACTCCATTACCTACGTTCATCGTTGATCGCGACAGCATTGTCTTATATAGCAACCAGCACGCCCTTCAACTCTCGCCAGGCACACCATGGACACCAGGGCTCCCTTTGACAACGTTTATTCATAATCCAGCGATAATTCAACTTGTCCAGAGCAGTATCGCGGCCAACACGTCCCAGGATGGTCACTATGAGCAGGGAAATTCAGATATGGCCTGGAAAGTTTCGATCTCGCCCCTGACCCATCAAGCAGGAACGCGACAACTTCCCTATCGCTTTTTTGCTGTCATCATCGAAGACCAGACCGAGATGCGCCATATCGAACGTATCCAACGCGACTTCATTGCGAATATATCACATGAGTTGCGTACACCGTTGACCTCAGTACGCTTGCTGGCTGAGACATTGGAAGATACGATAGATACCGATTCAGATAAAGCGCAGGAGTTTGTAGAAAAAATTGAAAACGAGGTACAGTATCTCAGCGAACTGGTCTCCGAGCTGCTAGAGCTCTCACGTCTCGAATCGGGACAGACGCTTATGGCCATTGAGCCGATCGGGGCTGAGCGGTTGATACGTGAGGTCATGGCCCGCATGTTACCATTAGCGCAAAGACATCGTGTTCAACTCGTCACCAATATCCAGCAAGGCAAAACATTAGTCGCCGCAGATAGTAAACAGATCACCAGAGTACTTGTCAACCTCATCCACAACGCCATCAAATTTACTCCATCGGGAGGTAAAATTATCATCGGGAGCGACCTGCAACCAGATCGGCAGGCCCAACGCTTCTATGTCAAGGATACAGGAGTAGGCATCAAGGCAGAGGAGCTACCACGCATCTTTGAGCGCTTCTACAAAACCGACCGTGCCAGATCAAAAGCCGGCTTTATCGGACCAGGCGGCGGAGGTACCGGCCTGGGATTGGCCATCGCTCGCCATGTGGTAGAGACTCACGGAGGGCATATCACAGCGCAAAGCATCCCTGGAGAGGGGAGCACCTTTATCTTTACCCTACCGGTCGCCACGATTACGGAGACCCAGGATCCGGTACTAAACTCCTAATCAGGCGAGTGAATATGGAATTTCACAAATATATATATAAGCTAAGGGTGCATTAGAATCTTAAGATAATTTTTACGCAAACACGTTGCGACACGCTGCGACTCTATGGTACCATTGCCAGACAATACGCAACTCTCTTATGAAGCTTGTACCAGTTTGCCTGAGCATAAATTGGCATATTTCTGAGATGAAATGAAAGAGATTGATGGGTTTACTCGATATTTCGATTCATACAGCTGAACATCCCCCTGTAAGACGATAAATACTAGACAATTAGGGTTTTATATTTTAATGGTATATGAAACAAACTTCTCAACCATATATAAAATGCAACGTTTCTAAGAGTTTATTCTTGAGTAGAAGGATACAGTGAATTGTAGTCGATTATCTGGTACTTACTCTTGTGTATTAGCAGAATGTCAGGTACAATGGGATGGTAGTGGGACGAGAGAAAGAGGACACATTTATGAGCAAGCTGGTTATGGTTATTGATGATTCCGCGACGGTGCGCAAAATAGTAGAGACTTGTCTGAAGCGCGAGGGCTTCGATGTGAAGAGCTTTCCGGACGGGGTCGAAGCTATGCGCTGGCTGACTGAGCCAGGAGCACGGATTCCCAATCTGGTTATTCTTGACATTGGGCTACCTAAGATGGATGGTTATGAAGTTGCCCGACGTCTCAAGACCAAACCACAATTTAGTAATACAGTAATTATTATGCTCTCTCGTCGCGATGGTATGATTGATAAATTAAAGGGTCGCCTGGCAGGAGCAAAAGATTATTTAACGAAACCCTTCAAAACACAGGACATTATAGCTGTCATCGAATCCCATCTTAATTAGAAGAGAAACAGGTAGCATGAGCCAGAAGTCAGGTCTTTTACCCACTACGATTTTAAATAGTACCCAGGCACACTTTCTTGAGCAGATAAGTGATCAAGAATTCTGGGAACATGCAAAGAGACTGGCCCAAACACCTTTTGTTGCAGCGATAAAGACTGAAGAATATCTGGAATGCGAATTGACACCGGAGCGTGCTATTATTCCGTTAGCAGCCCTGGAGGAAGTGATCCCCATGGCACCGCATCTAGCGCAGCTGCCCAGGTCTCCCTTCTGGATGCTGGGAGTCACAGCGTGGCGTGGACAAGCTCTGGCCGTCATCGATCTGCTCGCATATTTTTCGCAAGAGCGCATCCAGACACATCGAGATCGGGTACTTCTCGTTGCTCAAACAGCCAATATCACCCTTGGTCTCGCCGTAACCATACGAGGAACGCATAGCAATATTCCAGAAGAGCACATTCAACCGTTTCATCCCACCACGATGACAAAGACACATACCCTTGTTGAAGTTATTCAGGGCATCTACGCAGGTGCACTCATCCTGAATATCCCAAATTTACTCACCACACTGGTGCAGCAACTGCAAGTAAAGTCTTATGAATGAAAACGATTCATCCTTTGATGAAAACGAACTGACAACCGAAGATTTAGATATTCTCAAAGCTTTCGAAGCCATCGAAAGCTGGCCAGCGGACAGCACGACGTCAGCTCTCGCGACCAACTCAACGGCGGGTAGTCGCTATTATCGGACAGAAGCCGAAAGAGAGCAAGATGAAGTCATTGAGATGCTGATGATCTTTCTCGAAGAGGCCGGAGAAGATATAAGTAAAATGCGACAAGCATGTAACCAGATTGCTCAAAGTACCCAACTGGCACCGACGCGTTTTGGCATTTTCCAACGTGCGGGACATAAGTTACGTGGGACAGCAGCAGCAGTTGGTTATCCTATCATGTCGCTGGCCGCCGAGCACATCGAGGCCATAGCAGAGCAGATTCTCGCCGCGAAAGTAGCTCCTCAAACCGGCTTTCTGGCGATTGAGAGCGCTGTAACGGTGCTAGAATATTGCCATCAACAGCTATCGGAGGAAGGGCAAGAACCCAGCAGTCCAAACTTACTCGCCGAATTAGAGGCTCATTATAGCAAGCTGGGGATTCAGATCATCCATCAAAATAGTCCAGCCGCGGCCTCTACCCATGTACCTGAAGAGAACAAAGCACCAGAGAAAACCACCAACCCTCTAGACTTATCAACGAGACCACTCCCCATCGTGGAGCGCGTCCAGGAAACTGAAGCGCCTGCGGCATTGGGAATGAGTAATCCAGGAACGAGTATACCAGAAACGCAACCTGAAGCCAGTAGTGTCGCTTCATTTATACATATAGAAACGCAACGTTTCGAGAATCTGTTACGTCATACAGAGCATCTCGTAGAGTTACATGCCGCACTAGAAAACGCACAAAAAAACGTCAAGCTCGCGTTACAGGAACAACAGACAGCTCAGACGCGGCTGCAACAACTCGAACAGGCCCTTTCCGATCTACTGCTTGAGAAAAATCCATCCCAGACGCAGCCAGAACAGCCTGCATCGTCGCTCATTGCCCGTATCCTCAGCAATGTCGAGCAACCACCAGCACGTGCACGCAAAAGCAAAAATCGTCCCAAGCAGCCGCCAGAGCCACCAAAGCAGGGATTGGATGATGTGCTGAATATGGAAAGCTATTCAGAAAAAGATTTGCTCTTACGAGCACTGCGAGAGGCCATTGTGCAGCAGTCCATCTGCACCGCGCGTGTCAACACAACCTCAGTAGCGCTACAGCAGTTGCAACAGGAATACATGGCACGCGTCATTCTGGTGCGCAACGATACCCAGTTGATGCGCCTGATACCGCTCAGCACACTGATCCCAAAAATACAAAAAGTCATTGATGGCAGTGCGCTCGCACAACAATATACAGTGCTTCTAGAGGTCAGCGGAGAAAATCTAGAGATCGATCAGGAGACACTGGAAGCCCTGACTCCTCCACTCCTCACGATGTTAGACAGTTGTACCTCAGATACATCAGTCATCAGAGAAGGTCTGGAGCAACCAAAGCCCTGTCAGGTCGGTTTCCATGCGCACAGGAACGGCAACGACATTACAATAGAAATAAGTTTTTCGATGCCAGTGCTGGGAGGGGCCTTCGAAATATTACAGAAGCCGCTGCAAAAGCTCAATGGATCGCTCACATCACGCCGTAACCCATCAGGCTGGGTCAGTTTTTACCTCTCGATTCCGCGCTCACAAGGGATGATTCCTTGCTTGCTGGTACGTGTGGGAGAGCAACAATATATCGTTCCGATGAGTCAGATACAACGCGTGAACCAGCAAGCGCAAGAAAAAATTATGCATAGCTATGAGTTGCGAGAGCTCCTTGATCTCGCAGCGTCGGCCGTAACCACAACCAGAGATAGCGCAACCAGACCACTACTTGTGATCCAAGCGCCAACAACGCGCCAAAGTATCGGTGTCATCGTCGACGAAATCATCAGCGAGCAAGAGCTGATATTAAAGCCATTGCCAACCTTCATGCAGCGTCCAGGAGTTACCGAGGCAGCAGTTGATGGTCAGGGCAACGTTTTGTTACTCGTCGATATCACCGAATTAGTCGCTCATCACATCCATATCCCCGGCGGCAAAGAATCCCCGGCAGAACCAGCTCAGGCGCAGCCGACTCAGACAGCGCCAAAGATCCTATTAGCAGATGACTCAGCCTATCTGAGACAGAGAGTATTGCAGACGTTACAGCGCGAACATTATGAGGTCATGGAAGCCAAGGATGGTATGGAGGCGATCGAGCAGCTCTTAGAAAATACTCCCGACATTTTCTTGCTGGATATCGAGATGCCCAATCTTAATGGCTACGATGTCCTCACAGTGATCCGCGAATATCCCGAGCTGGCACGCGTCAAAACGATCATGCTCACCTCACGCACATCAGAAAAGCACAGGCAAAGAGCCCATGAGCTGGGAGCACAAGCCTATCTGCACAAACCCTGTCCCCAGGAGATACTCCTTAAAACCATCAGCGAGCTCCTGGCCACAATATAGTACTCTGTCAAGACACAGAAGGACGTTGCGTGGCAAAGGAGGATGGCCCTTTGAACCAAGCGCTCAGGCTAGCCGACGTAGCGGCGCGGCAATTCGCTTGATCGCGACGTACCGCCGTGCTGTCACTTCCCGCACGAAAACGTCCTATGTGCATCTGAAAGCAACGCAGACGAGACGATTCACGGTGGGAAGATCACGCAATGGAACCCCATGGGGAGCGTAGTCGTACGAGTCACAGACAGCACGGCGGTACGTCGCGATCAAGCGAATTGCCGCGCCGCTACGTCGGTGAGCGTTTGCACCGAGAACAAAGGGCATTTCACCCTTACACGGCAGAAAAATCTGGTTGTTTCACGTGAAACAACCAGATTTTTCTAACCAGTACGAGTATAGGAGATTATCTACTAGCGATACGAGGCGGGGGCGGATTCGATGGCTCCCGTTTCGATCATGATCTCGCGCAACATCTTGGCGTCGATGATCTCGTGCGTGCGCAGGGCGTGGGCGATACGATCCAGTGTGACTCTGTTCTCAGACAGGATAGTTACCGCTCTCTGATAGGCACGACCGACGATGCGATTGACCTCTGCATCGATCACTGCGGCAGTCTTTTCGCTATATTCACGTGAATTGCTGGCGAGAGAGGTGCCGGCAAATGGATCTTCGCGTTCGCTGAACGAGATCGCACCCAGACGATCGCTCATGCCCCACTTTGTCACCATCTGGCGAGCAATAGCGGTGACACGCTGGAGGTCGTTTTCAGCTCCAGTGGTGATATGACCGATGGCAACCTGTTCGCTGGCTCGACCACCCAGGGCTGTGACTAATTGCGCCTCCAGGAAATCCTGACCGTAGTTATAACGATCATCCAGAGGAGTATACTGCGTCACGCCAAGAGCCTGTCCACGTGGCACGATGGTTACTTTGGTGACTGGATCAACACAGTCGGTCAGAATACCAGTAAGAGCATGTCCACCCTCGTGATACGCGATTACGTTGAGATCCTCATCGCTCAAGATCAACGGACGCTCAGCACCGATCTGAATCTTATCCAATGAATCTAAGAAACAGGACTGAGTGACATAATCCAGATTACGACGTGCGGCCAGCAAGGCGGCTTCGTTGACGAGATTCGCCAGGTCGGCACCTACCATGCCAGGAGTCGTGCGAGCGATCGCCAGGAGATCGACATCGCTGCCCAGAGGCACTTCACGCGTATGGATTTTGAGGATCGAGAGACGGCCGTTCCAGTCAGGACGATCGACGGTAACACGGCGATCGAAACGTCCGGGACGCAAGAGCGCTTTATCCAGACCATCGGGACGGTTGGTGGCGGCGATGACAACGACGGCTTGACGAGCATCAAAACCATCCATCTCAACCAGCAACTGATTCAACGTCTGCTCGCGCTCATCATTGCTGTTGATGCTTGATCCACGCTGTCGACCCACGGCGTCAATTTCGTCGATAAAGATAATGCTTGGTGAGGCTTTTTTTGCTTGCTCGAAGAGGTCGCGCACACGGCTGGCACCCACACCGACCAGTACTTCGACAAATTCAGAGCCGCTCATAGAGAAGAAGGGGACGCTTGCTTCGCCAGCGACCGCACGTGCCAGTAGAGTCTTACCAGTCCCAGGAGGGCCTACAAGCAAGACACCACGGGGGATCAAGCCACCCAGACGTTGGAATTTCGATGGAGTCTTCAAATACTCAACGATTTCCACGAGATCACTTTTGGCCTCATCGACTCCAGCCACATCGGCAAAAGTGGTTGAAGGGCGATCTTCGAGGAGCATCTTGGCCTTGCTCTTCCCAAAGCTGAAAATGTTTTGCTGGCTTTGAGTAGCACGGCGCATGATCCACAAAAAGATACCAACTACAAAGATCCAGGGCAACAAATTGATCAATAAGTACTCAAAACTGTTATCAGGAACGGGCACTGCCGAATACGATACGTTGTACTGCTGAATCAACTGTGTTAGCGTAGGATCACCATTGGGTAAGTTCACAAAGTGAAAATGATCACCTTGTTTGCCAGCCACCGTAATAGAATTTTTGAAGGTACCAGTAACATCATCACCCTTGAACGTCATCGACTGCACATTACCATCTTTGATCTGCTGGTAGATAGTGCTATATGGCACTTCAATGGTGTCAGCGCTATTGGTACTGTTATTCTGGGTGAACATCTGGAAGAGATAAAACCCAACAATCATCACGACAACGATAATAATCACGCGAAAGAAAATTGAGGAGCCATTGCCACCCTCGCGTGGGCCACCCGAATTCTGACCGTTACCGCCGCCATCTGGCCTTTTTGAACCCCGAGAACCCTGATCATTAGGATTCTGGAACATATATGTAGCCTGAGCATCCATCGGTTCAGACCTGCTTTCTTCGTCTGTCGAGGCATCCAAAGAGGACGCTCCTAATAGAGTCTGGATATTGAACACGTTATATTAACTCCATATTACACGCATAACGATCTTTCGTCTACTCCTCTGAGCCAGAGTCAGGGCTTCCCAAAGCTGTCCTGGTTGCTACTCTCTTTGACAAAGCAGTATAGCATATCCGTTATCCGCTATAGGAGGACGATAATTTGAATGATACGCAATAATTACGTTTCAAAATACCCTCAGGTTACATAGCCGGCACAAATCTGCGTTCACATAGATCCCTCTTGATATTGGACGCCTACGCTGAGGGATGCGGATACCATAGGCATCACACATGCTGCGGCACAAAATACGCTGTCTAGAATCTTCTCTGAAATAGTATCATAGCACAGCCAAAGGATAAGAAGCACGTCTCCGCTGACGCAGATACAAGAGCAACATCGCTCTACACTGATGGGTAGTAAGCGCTCAGAAGAGCAATGATTGAAGGGAGCTAACGCTCATAATAGAGGATACGTCCACAATTTGTGCAAGTCTGCAATTCAGGACTGATGCGAACCAGTTGGAGTTCGCTGGGAGTCAGAATGACACGACACCATTGACACGAGTTTTGATCAACTTTGGAGACTGCGCGCCCCTGTTTGGAGCGTCTCATGGTCTCATAACGCTTCAGCAAAGGTTCTCCCAGAGTGGTCGAAAGTTGCTGCCGCTTATCTTGTAATTCCAATCCGCGTACTTCAGCCTGATCCTGACGAGCATGAAAAGCAAGCGTTTCTTGCTTCCACTCTTCTTCCGCCTGCTGCAATGCGGCTAATTTCTGTTTTTCCGTCTCAGCTAACGCCTCCGTGGCATCCATCACTTCAAGCAAACGTTCCTCCAGGCGATTCACCTGCGCACGCAGGTTCTGGAGCTCGTGTTGCAGAACTTGTAATTCCTTTCCATTCTGGATCAGACCGCTATAGAGTCGGCGTTCATTCAAAGCCAGGCGCTGATTGACGTCATCGAGCGACCACTCAGCCTCTTTTTGAGCTTGCTGGCCTGAGAGCAATTGTTGCTTTGCCGTCTCATATTCTGCGCGGAGCTTGCGCAGCTTGGAACTACCTTGCAAGGAGGTAGCGATTGTTTGCTTTTCAGCGGCCACACGATCCAACTCCAGATCAACCAATTGCAACCGATACAAAACAGCAGGAACCTGTGTCGTATTCATGAATTCTAAAGCCCTCCTTATCAAAGCATACGATGAAACATACAATGAAAAAGGTCTGTCTTCCATTGTACCGTTTTTCCGGCCTGGCTTCAATAGTTAACCTATACATAAATATCGTTTTATTAACATATTCTTTGCGATCATTTCACACAATGTTCACAGAGGTCCGCTATACTTAAGCCAACTTTCATCCATTTTTTCACAAATGCTACATTTAGCATAAACTATAGGTTGTCACGATTACGTTCACTTCATCACGTACAATGATGAGTTGAAGGTAGATCCCACGCCGTAAAAGGAAAAGATAATGCTGGATAATTCTAAGTATGCCACATCAAAAGGAGCGATGATGGAAATAGTACGCTGGTCCGAACCAAATCCACCACAAGAACAGGTACTGCTCAAGCAGATGCAGCAGCAGGGACTACGACCGTACATATGGTCGAATGGGCCTGGCGACAGCTATGCTCCACACACGCACAGCTATGAAAAGGTGCTGTATTGCTTGCGAGGCTCGATCCGTTTTACGCTTCCCACGCAGCTCGATGCGGCCGGACTGTCCACGTATGTCGATCTGCTGCCCGGCGACCGCATGATACTTCCAGCTGGAATCTGTCATAGTGCCCAGGTGGGTCCGCAAGGGGTGAGTTGTATGGAGGCGGCAAGATACTAACATCTTGCTCAGCTGTGCAGAGCAAGCGTCGAACTTATTCTCATGCGGATGCGAGCCAGAATTGCCGGGGAAATGTGATATACTCTAAAATTAACATCGAAAGCAAGAGCAAGAGCAATGAGAACTCGTTCACGGTGAGTAACGGGCTGCATGAGACGTTGTTAAAAATACAGACAGGTATCCTTTGTACTTCTCCCCTGTGCATGACGGCTTCCATTGCCTGTGATAATTTAAGACGAACATCGAGAGATGCAGAGCACGCTTTCTGGCTTCGTGCTCTGCCTTAGGAAAGGAACTCATGCACGCATTAGAACGCCGCGAGGCGATTATTGTGCTAGATTTTGGCTCGCAATATAGCCGTTTAATTACCCGACGCATTCGCGAATGCCATGTCTATAGCGAACTGGTGCCGGCCAATACTACCTTAGAGCAACTCAAGAAAAATACCCATCTGGATATTAAAGGATTTATCCTATCGGGTGGTCCCTCCAGCGTTTATGATACCGATGCTCCCTCATGCGATCCGGCTATTCTCAACAGTGGCGTGCCTGTACTGGGCATCTGCTACGGGATGCAGTTGATGGCACAACAGCTGGGTGGACATGTCGCCCTGGCACATGGACTACGCGAATATGGTCCTGCAACCATCGAAGTGTTGCCAGCGACCGCTGAAACCCAGGCATACTTCAGCATTTTTGAGGGTATCGTGGCATCACCGCAGCAGACCGAAAATCTGGAGTCTCCCAACGATAATGAGCTACGCTTACCAGTATGGATGAGTCATGGAGATAGCGTTGATCAGCTGCCCGAAGGATTTCGCGTGCTGGCCTGCACCGAGAGCAATCCAGTTGCAGCGATCAGCAATCTCAAAGGATACATCGGACTCCAATTTCATCCTGAAGTCACGCATACCCCTCAGGGGACAGCGATCATTCGCAACTTCTTATTTAGAGTCTGTCATTGCGAGCCGAGCTGGACACCTGGACATGTGATCGATGAAACAGTTGAGCTGCTACAACAGCAGGTGGGGAAAGAACACGTTATCTGTGGACTCTCCGGCGGAGTCGATTCGGCGGTCGCGGCACTCTTGATCCACAAAGCGATCGGGGATCAGCTCACCTGCATCTTCGTCGATACCGGTCTGCTGCGAGCTGGGGAGCGCGAACAGGTCGAGGAGACCTTTAGCAATCACATGCATATCCCTCTGGTCGTGGTGGATGCTCGTAAGCGCTTCTTAGATCGATTGGCAAATGTCATCGATCCCGAAAAGAAACGCAAGATCATCGGAGAAGAATTTATCCGCGTCTTCGAGGACGAGGCTCTCCGTCTGG
Source organism: Dictyobacter sp. Z7_2 (assembly GCF_057551105.1). NCBI lineage: Bacteria > Bacillati > Chloroflexota > Ktedonobacteria > Ktedonobacterales > Dictyobacteraceae > Dictyobacter > Dictyobacter sp. Z7_2. The sequence continues at coordinate 2,336,365 of NZ_BAAJPE010000002.1, read as the reverse complement.
CCGAAGCCCAGGGCAACATCTCGTTTCTGGCGCAGGGAACCCTCTATCCAGACGTAATTGAGAGCACCAGTCATGATACAGCGTCGACAGCCAAAAGCATCAAATCGCACCACAACGTCGGCGGGCTACCAAGCGAGATGAAATTCAAGCTGGTCGAGCCGCTACGCATGCTCTTTAAAGACGAGGTCCGCGAGCTCGGAGCCACACTGGGACTCCCAGAAGAATGGGTCTGGCGTCATCCCTTTCCCGGACCAGGACTGGCGATCCGCATCATCGGACCCGTCGACGAGCCACAGTTGGAGATCCTACGCGCCGCCGACAAGATCGTAATCGAAGAGATCCAAAAAGCTGGCATCTATCGCCAGTTGGGACAAGCCTTCGCCGTTCTCACACCGATCCAGAGCGTCGGCGTGATGGGAGACCTGCGCACTTATGCCAATCTGGTTGCCATTCGTGCCGTAACATCTGGCGATTTTATGACCGCCGACTGGGCCAAGTTGCCGAACGATCTGCTCGGACGCATCTCGAACCGTCTGGTCAACGAGATCGCCGAAATCAATCGCGTCGTCTATGACATCACCTCAAAGCCACCGGCCACCATAGAATGGGAATAGTCATCATCCATGCCCGAATTTAAAATACTGGCTCGGGGTCTCTACCGGCCCGAGCAGTTACAGATTCGCTATCAGCCCGCTCAGATCCTGCCGTTCAGCGTCGAACAGCAGGCCGCAATGGATCATGTCTGGCAAGCAAAGCTGCTTCAAGCCAGGCAGCAAAAGCGCTTGCTCTTTGATGCTCCCCTCTATCGTCTGCTCGAATTCCAACAGAGCGACCCTCAAAATCTCCAACTCACATTAGGAGACACAAGCTACAAAGAATATGTCTTAACACGCGACAGCGCAGCATCAAGCAATCCACTGGCCGTATGTTCTGTCGTCGAGACCAGCGACAACATCATTCTGCTCGACCAGCGCCAGGGCGTGGATGTCTACAACGGACGCTATCACGTCATCGCCGGCTTCTTCGAGCGTGGCACCGATACGAACGATCAGCAGCTACCCGATCCTTTCCAGGCCATGCAACGCGAGATCCGCGAAGAGACAGGCATTCAAGCATCCGATGTCAGCGAGCAATATTGTCTCGGACTCGTCTACGATCTCGCCACCCCACACAGCGAACTATGCTTCCTCACACGCCTGCACATTACATTGGCAGAAGTCCAACGTCGCACACCTGAGGATAATGAAATTAAAAACCTCCAGTCTTTATCTGTCACAGAGGATAATCTCAGGAAGTTCTTACAGGAGCAGCAAGGGAATATCTCGGTGACGGGAGAAGCCAACCTGCGCCTCTATGAAGCCTGGAAATTTGGAGAAACATCCCCAAATGTACACGAGTGATACTTTCAATTGTGCACACGAAGAACCATTTGCGCGATCATTGCAACACGCATATTGTCTTAACGCAGTCATAAAATGAGCCACTGATCGTTAGCCCTGCGCAGTGGGGCGGATAATAATCTCGTTCACATCAATATCGGCTGGCTGCCCGATCGCAAACGCAATAGCACTGGCAATCGCAGCGGGGGGCATCGCAAACGTGTCCAGGGACGCGGCGATCTGAGCTTTCACCTCCAGATTTGTCATAGTGTCCGTGGCGTTCGTGCGCGTGAAGCCAGGCGAAATGATCGTCACGCGCAGGTTGTCTCCGGCCTCCTGGCGCAAACCCTCGGAGATAGCACGCACAGCAAACTTCGTGCCGGAATAGATCGCCATGTTCGGTGTCGTTTTGTGCCCTGCAGTCGAAGCGAGGTTAACGAAATGTCCGGAACCTTGCTGGCGGAAGACAGGCAGCGCTGCCGCGATGCCATACAGCACGCCTCTTATGTTGACGTCGATCATCTCATCCCAATCCTCGACACGCAGATCGTCGAGGGGAGAAATCGGCATAACACCGGCATTGTTGATGAGTACATCAAGCTTACCGTATCGCTCGCATGCCAGACTGACGAGATTGGATAAGTCGTTGCGTCGTCTCACGTCTGTGCGCGCATAGGCAACTTCACCGCCCATATGCTTGATGCGAGCCGCCAGAGCCTCAAGGCGATCCAACCGGCGCGCTCCAAGCACGACGTGTGCACCGCGTTCGGCGAGCAGAAGCGCAGTAGCCTCACCAATACCGCTGCTTGCACCTGTGATACCTATAACTTTTCCAGTAATGGTTGACATATATTCTCTCCTGTTCCTTCGTTACTTTTTCATTATCATCAATGGTGATTCTTTTTGTGACTTTTGCTCCTTTGATGAGTTACTCACCTCGCTTGTCCAGAGTGTATAATGAGGGACATGCTTTAACAAGAAAGGTGTTTATCCTGGAACTAGCACTCCTAGTTTGCGGTGACATAACGGAGCGAAGAAAGTGACATGCCTATGAACCATCTGGAGTTGGATCGTCATCACGAATTAGCAGTATTCTTACGGAGTCGGCGCGCTCGCTTATCGCCAGAAGGCGTCGGATTACCCAGAGGGAGCCGAAGGCGTACACCAGGCTTACGGCGTGGAGAAGTGGCTATGCTCGCCGGGATAAGCCTTGAGTGGTATACCTGGCTTGAGCAGGGACGGGATATCAATGTCTCAGTGCAATTGCTGGACAGCCTGGTGCGAACGCTACAACTGGACGCAAACGAACGTACCCATTTATTTTTGCTGGCACTCAGACAACCTCCTCCAGTAGAGATATTTTTACCAACGACGATCAGCCCAACGTTCCAACAGTTTCTCAATCAGCTTGGAACAACCCCTGCGTGCGTCGTTGATGCTCGCTTGACGGTCGTGGCGTGGAATAAAGCCTTTTGCGCCGTTTTTGGCGACTATGAAATAAAGTCCGATCAAGAGCGAAACTTGATCTGGAGATTATTCACGTCACCTTCTCTCAACGAAGAGTGGGAGGAACATGCGCGATTGTATCTGGCTCACTTTCGCGCTGGCTATGACCGTTTCATCGAAGATCCCTGGTGGGCAAAACACATCACTGAATTGAACCATTTCAGCCCGGAGTTTCGAGAATTATGGGCACGTCACGACGTGCTCAACGTTCCAGAAGGGCGAAAATCGATACGTCATCCGCTCGTAGGAGAACTGGCCTTCGAGTTTCTCTTGTTCCAGACGGTTGATACCTACGATCTTCGACTTCTGATTCACACTCCACTTGCCAACTCTGGAACTGCCGACAAAATTGAGCGGCTCCTGGCCTTTGAGGATTAGCGGAGATCAGATCACGCTAAATTATCATGGCTTCCATCGACGTCATCAGGCACCAAACACATACTTTGATTGATAGAAGCTTCAATCGATCTCTGCCTGATCACAAAACAGATACGGAACATAATAGCGAAAATACTGTATGCTTCCTTCTCTTTTAGCTTTCCTTGGAAACAAGGCAGTGGGAATACGAATCGTCTGTGCATACGTCCCTGACAAAAATTGCCCTATAAGCATCCACCAATGACGTTTCTCAATCACTGCCTGACGGCGTCTTTTGCCTTCCTCAAAGGAGATCTCGTTCATGATCGCAGGCTCTTTGAGCATGATCCATCCAGGAAATGATGGTGAAAAACGCGTCCACCCGATCGTGGCGATATTCGTCCACGGAGTATAGATGCGATATCCACTGCCATAAAAAATTACTCCATCTTCAGAAAGCTCAAGTCGAATCGCAGGTACATCTATATACGATGCAGCTGCATAAGCAATAAATGATCCTAAAAATAACAAACCAGAAAGCATAAAAAGCATATACCATTTATTCTCAAAAGCTAACACTTGTGGTATAAGGAGGATAAAATCGATAAAACAAAATAGCGCGAGACACATCATTCCACCAGTAAAAATCCATGTCAGTCGGCTAATGTAGTAGATCTTTGCCGCCATAAGTTTCTTTGCTTCCATACATCTTCTTTCTTTCCTCAAAAACAATCACAGAGCAAAAGTGCTGCGACTCTATAAACGAAACTATCACGCATCAAATAAGAATACACATATGGATAATATAAGTGTATATTCCTTTGAAGAGTGATAAAAATGTAAGCTATATCCACTTTTATAGTTAATCATTCTGATAGGGTCTATATTTAAAAAACAGGCCTATAAAAGACCACACCACCTTCAAAAAGCTCAAAGTCGAGCAGGGTCCTATGTATCTCAACGTCACATCCCACGAGAAGCACAATAATCGCGACACAATTGAATCGCTTGTTCCCATTGGCTAAAGTAGCGCTCACGCTTGACCTTAAACCATTTTCTATAACCTATGGTAGCCGTCTCAGAATCGTTTCCTCGTAGAATATAGACAAAGTTTCCTTCTTGCACAATCATCAAGGCAAATGATTGATCAAAATCATAATAAGGTACCGTGAAATCTCCACAGGGTATCTGGAAATGTTCTTCACATAAGGCCTCTGCGCTGTAAACAGAATCTAGTGATGTCAGCATTCCATGAGAAGGACTAAAAAAGAGAACCCTGTATTCTAATCCAATTGTACGAGTTTCATACATATAATCAGCAAGCATGACTTCAAAATCTTCAATAAGAGGGAACTTCTCTGCTTGGAAGGCGCTTGGATTGACAACATTTGTTTTGAGAAGTGCCTGAATACGCTCACTTGCCATTTCAGTAGGAGAAACCGACGCAATATCAGAGTAAGCAAAATGCCCCCGTAAATAAGGATGAGGTACAGGATTATCCCACCATGGAATTTGTTCAGGTAGGGAAGTATTTCTTCCCAGTACCTTCCAACCTTTTAGTATTGATTGATCAGTCATACGTTCCAACTCTTTCTTTCAGAGGAGAAGATATGAACGCAGCACTTGCTAGAACATATCCTCTCTACAATTATGTTGCGATTACATTTAGCTTGATGGATAAGCTGAAAATAGTGCGCAACCATGATGTTTGCTCCTAAGAGGCTGCCAATGCTCTAGTTGGACATCATCATTGCTCCTTCACCATAACTCAGATGCAGCGAGAAGGCCATCTACAACAAGGGATCTTTCTGCAAGTGGCCGTCTCAACTGAATGACACTCCCTCTCACCATTCTCTCGCCCATTAGGCTGTTCTCATCGCTTGCTTGCTCATTATAGATGTTTAAATGAGTATTTTGTGCTTCGCCTGATTTATGTACTGCCTGGCTGGTTATCTCCACAAGATACGGAGTGTAGAAGAGATGATAATAGTAATCAGCACCATGAGAATAAGTGCTATAACGATGGTACTTATTGTTTCCCGCCACCTATAATATCTTTGTCCAGGTTTTACAATGGTAGGCAGAAGAAAATTACGTGTGTCCAATCGTAAAAAACGCAAGATGAAAATGAAAAGCGTGAAAGTTGTAATTCCTAATAAAAAACCTCCTACCACAGCTAATAAAATTTCTCTAAAAAAACTGAGATGATGTTGTTGCGCAAAGGATAGGATGGAAATAGACGGGGCTACAAAAGTGAAGATAAAAGAGCACATAACTGATGTTTGATAAACCCGATTGACACGACTGGCGAACAATTCTCTCAGTTCAGAAATTACGCCAGGCTCGAGATCATCAACATCCTTCCAAACAATTAAGGTTGCCTGTGTCTTGTTTATATTCAAACTGAGACGTGGATGTTCCCTTTGTTGCACGTCAGTACCCTCCTGGATCACCTCAACAGTGCCTTGTGCTTCCAGAAATTTTATCTGGTAACTCGGGTTGATGCTTTTCAGCTGCACGACATATTGTTCAAATTGGATATCGTTAAGAATGCGTTGATCATCAATGACACAATCAGCATCCTGGAGATGCGTTTGAAAGAGTATAACCAATTTCTGAATGTCTTCCTTGAAAAACTCCAGACATGTATATGAATACTGTGTTTTTTGCATCTTTTTCCACTTCTCAAATATGCATCTATTTGCAAACAGAGGGATAATACATGGATACGTAGCCTGTCCAACCGGGAAATGAAAGGAATCAGTACTCGATGAATAGCTAATTGAAAAATCTTTCCTCAAAAATGAATATATTCATTTACTTCACCTACTCAACTGAGGATTTTTTGGGGTTTTCACCCATTTTTTGCTTGATCTGGATAACCAGAGTATTGAAATCTTTATACCCCCAACCAAGTGAAAGTGTTTTTGGAACCACCCCCTGAGCATAAAAAAGTTCATAGCCAGGAAAAATCCAATTTTTCTCGATTTTCCAAATATCTGTCCAGCGGATTATTTGCACCGAGTTCCTTCGTATCTTCCTTGTGAAATAGAGCAAACCTCCTTCGCAGACAACGATGTGCTCAGATCTCACCCGGGGAATTATAATCAACCGGACAATCCAAACCATTACCTGAGTCTCCAAGCATCCAAAGAAGGCATCGATAGTGGCAAAAGTAAAAAAATCCCACGAAAAGACAAATTGCACATACTCCAGTAGTGAACCTGGAGATCCATTCAGGCGATCATGCCATAACTTCAGGTTGACAAGCATGATAAATATCAAGGTTGCTATACTTACGCAAAACAAAAAGATGCTCATTCGATGATAGAGTCGAAGCACACCCGATCTCAACCTGTAGATTGATAAAGGGGCACCAAGTTGGCTGCTGGCAACGATGTGAGCATCCTCAACTGAGAGATTGATGGCATGTTTTTGCGTCATAGCGTCATTTCTCCTGAGCAGGCGTGAATTGACTCACCTTGAGTTTTCGGCTCTATTCTACCTCGTCTATATAAACAAATCACTAAGATTTGTGCGTTTTATAATTGTGGTGATATCCGTACCCACTATGTCTATAACATCCAAGCATGTTATGTAAACTAGATCGCTGGATCGTTCGATCACGCCCTTTTATAAAGAATGCTCTCGATCGTATGTTGATCAAGAGCATCATTCATACGTTCTTCCGTTTCCCATTCGTCATAGTGAAAGGAAAAGTACTCATCGTATTATCCCCAGAGCATGCGAATCACAAAAAAATTGCAGGCACAGAAAGCAATGCAAAGCACCAAAGCCACAAGTACCCTGCCGATCGCTTCTCTCCAACCATAGACGCGTGTGGTCTTTATTATCCCAGGAAACAGAAAAACGGTCGTCTCCATTTTCAAAAAGGAGACGATAACAATATTAAGAAACCACGTCAACGGTAACAACAAGATACTTGCGCCTACTGCAAGAAGAAATTGTGGAATGGAAACAACTTTTATTAGTTGCTCTCCCAATACTATAACCAGCGTTACTGATGGAGTTAGAGTTAATAAAGATTTATATATCGTCAAAGACTGAATATTATAATTCGTATTTTTGATTATAAAAGACTTTACTTGCGTCAAAAAATCAGTATTCTCTTCTCTCACCCGATCATTCACGAGCAAAGTTGCTAAAATAGGATTCATCTCTAATCGGATAAGGTCGTGATCGTTCTGCTCTGAAGTATTCTCCACCGTACCAAAAGTATATCCCTGTGCCACTAAAGATGTGGCTTGATATGGTGGATCAAATTGCTCAAAACGTTCAAGCTGCGCATTATCAGTAATGGGGAGTCCATCAATGATGATCTCAACATTCTGAAGGTGAGTTTGAAATAATTGAATGAGCTCTCTGATCTCTGGCCCACAAAAGGTCAAGCATTTATACACATGTAGTTGTTTTTTTTTCATCGTATTACCCAAATTAAAACTTCCTTCTTTATGATTCACATTTTTAGTTTGGCTTCTCAGACTACCTCTAGAATGCTGAAATAAAGAGCATCCTTGCAATAGAACTTAGCTTGTAGGGTAAAGCTAAACAATCTTGACTCTACGGGTCAAAAAAGGCCCGTAGAGTCTGCCAACCACACTCAACATGTCACTTTTTTACTTGGATTTCTACCTCCTCTTTCCTTCTTAAGTAGCTAACTCAAAATCATTCTATGAGAATTAACCCTCACATAATAATCGTTAACAACATCAGAATACACATTATAATTGAAAGAGGGGTTAGATGCGTAAGAAAAAGTAGTGACAGTGTAAGCAGGATTATAATTGATTGGTGCAATCGTTTCTGTTTCGAACGATGAACCCTTTACCGGTGTAGTAGCAGGTTTTTCTGCTATCGTTGTTGACTGGGCATTTATAATCTTTTGCTGTTGAGCTATCTTTGTTGCCTGAGCACTAATTATTTTAGGATTTGGATCTGGCGAAGTTGGATTGAATATATTGGTGAATACCTGGGATATAGCACCACCAACGACACCCATAGCACCCGCTCCGAGTACTGTACGTATCACTGTACTTAAGCTAAAAGGAGCCAAACCAATAGTAGTAAAATCACTAGCAACATTAAGTACTGATAGCCCGAGATATGGCTCGTTCCCTGATCATCGCCATCATAGCTATAGGTCGTCGTCTTATGCACCACATTGGCGTTACTTTGATAGCCATTTTCGTCGGTCACGCCATCCACCTGATAGGTATCGGTCTGCGTGACGCGAGGATCACAGACCACCACGGGATTATTGCGATCCAGTTGGCTGGTCAGATACTGCGTTCCAACATCATTGGGAGCTCCGCCAGCGCCACTACTGTGACCCACCCCAGGTGGGGGACACATGGTAAGATAATTCGAGGTCTGGGCCGAGAGCAGTTTCCCATCGATACCATAGTTCAGAACCTCTTTTTCTCGTCCGGCTAAACCTGGATCTGGGTCCCAGTAGGGATCAACGCCACAATTCTTCGGCTCTGTTTCGTATTGGTAGTCACACTCAATGTTACTGCTCGCAAGCCCCCATCCCTTGGTCGAGTAAAACGTGTGCTGCTGAGATGAGTTATCAGGCAGGGTCACCTGGACATGGGCAAAGCTGGTAAATTGTCCGTTGTAATAATCGGCATAATCTTCATCATTGACATCGCCCCAGGTGTAGCCATAGATACATGCATCACACCATTTGGCCGTCAATGTACTGACGTAATATTGATATTGCCAGGTCGACGAGACACCATTGGTGACGGCAGTCCGATTATAGACCACCATGCGACTCCAACTCCGGTCATCAGCCTTGGCACACAATATATCTGTTGTCCGATAATTATTACAGGTGAGCGCATTATTGCCTGCGCCTTCACTACCAGTATTATGGGTATTGCCGTGGGCTTCCGCCCAGTTCACCGTCTCATTCCATCCTCGACCATTATCCAGATTTTGGATGAAATATTTGTTATAGGTTTGTTGCCAGAGCCAACAGGGACCTCCATCATACAGGTGTGGCGTCCAGGCCGGACCACAATTCGTCGCCGGTTGTGCCGGGTGCGCCGAATCGGATGCTTCATAATGCTCGGTCTCTGCAATATAGGACATGTTGGTGATAGGCGCATTCAATGGCTTTGCATCGGTACCCCACTCCTCGATGCGGCGTAACAGCAGATAGCCCGCCACACTCTCATTGAGGCCACTCAATGCATCCCGAACAGTATAAGCAGGCTTTTGATTGTAGGTAAACTCATAGCGATGCTCAACCTGACCCTGCGACTGGATAATAATATTGTTGAGCACAAAGGTATTGAACGCTTTGGGAGCCGGTAACCCACCTGATCCCGAGAGATCCTCCGGCACGTTGCAGCGATTGGCCTCTGAGGCACTCCAGGTATCACAGACGGTCCCACCCGCCAGAATATGATCGGCCGCGGTCTTGGCATTGAGCGCGATCGTGACCTGGGGATTCCAGGTGCTACAGCCAGCGGTGACCGCGTTGCTGGCGTACGAGGTATTGTGACATGTGGGATCATCATATTCAATAAAGGACATGGTCGAATCGCGCACATCGTTGCCGGGGCGATTCTGTTGATAATGCACGCGAATCTAATTGCCGAAGCGATCCACCATCAGATTGAGATCCCAACGATAGGGATAAAAGACCCCATTGGCGTCGGTGGCGGATTGGCGTGATTCATTGGTACAGCCAAACTCTTCCATGATGCCATTGGGCAGTGCGACATGCCAGCAGATCAGAGTATCACAGTTCCAAAAGTATTCACGAATAAGGTAAGCACGACGAAAACGAGAAAGAACGACATCCAAAAAGGCAACGAATGTTTGCCCCGCCCACGAGATCCATCTCGCGTCGGCAGGATGCGAAAAATACGATGATGCATGCGAACTCCAACTATTCAAAATATGGTATCGCTGCTTGACTATCCTTCCCATCCATCCCCATTCCATCCAGCACATTCTCCTGGCATATATCCATATAAAACAAAGAGACATAGATAGATTCAAGAAAAGAACGCTTGTTCATCTCCAAATATGTCAGGATAGAAAAGTATCGATATCAAGAAAAGTATATTTTTGACCTATTTATTTGTCAAGGTTATATTTCCTTCCTTTTCAAATTACTCACAAAAGAGTAGTTGATTATCATATCTTTTCAATTACTCATAAAAGAGTAGCTGATTCTTTTTTATTTGTATCCCTATGAATAAGAGAATATCACTTATATCATCCAATGCTCGTCACATTGTCATAATGTGCGTACATAAATATAACTGAAGTAGCGTTGGGGGAAGGTAAACCTCAGCAGGGTTGAGCGGCATGGCTTGCCATATTTGAAAAAAAGGTGCTACAATGGGCTTGTCCCAGCGGATGAGACCCGTACCAGATATTCTATAACGAGCAGTCACCTGGATGTATGTCATTCAAACATCCGGGCAACCAGCCAGGATCAGAGGACCGTGACACTATATCAAATAGAAGTGCGAGCACTTGCGGAGCGTTATGATGTCCACGCACGCAAGCTTGTTCATGAAATACAGCAGTTACCGAGCCAACATCTTCCATCCCTGGCGGAGATATCCGCCGCACCCTCACAGCCAGGCATTCATACATCACAGCTCTACCACATCACCGGAAACCTGAGTACCGAGCACATTGATCAACTCATTCAGCAACTTTTAGTTGATCCAGTGGTGCAGGAGGCAAAGGTGATAACTGATCGGCACAACCAGGAAAACACAGCGACAGAACATATTGTCGATGTGTTTTTTCATGCTGGCGTGACCGATACGCTGGCGGAGAGCGTGATCGAGAGTGCGCAGATGGTGGGGATCACCGGGCTGGAGCATGTTGAAACCGGACGACGTACCGTTTTGGATGGTCGTTTCAGTGAGGCCGAGGCACATTATATCGCCAGGGCGCTATTATTTAATGCAGTTATTCAGCAGTATACGTTAACATCAGCCCGGGAACGCGCAACTTCGGCTCATGAGTTGCCACCTATCAGTATCCCAGAGAGCGGCAAGCAGGTCGACAATGACAGTTGCGACTCGGCTGTCCATGCGGCACATACGATCTTTATTTCAGCGATGACCGATGAGCAATTGCTCGCGGTCAGCCGCTCCGGACTTCTCTCGCTCAATCTGGAAGAGATGCGTGCCATCCAACAGCACTATCAAGAAGAGCAGCGCGAACCTACCGATGTGGAATTAGAGACGCTCGCTCAGACGTGGTCCGAACATTGTTCGCATAAGACTTTTAAGGCGACGGTGAAGTATCGCGAAGTAGATAGCAATGGCGCGACTATTGAAGACGAAACCATCTCTGGTCTACTCAAGCAGTATATTGTCAGCGCTACAGACGCGGTCAAGCAGGATTGGCTGGTCTCGGCGTTCAGCGATAATGCCGGTATCATCCGCCTCACCGAGACACAGGATGTGGCCTTCAAAGTCGAGACACATAATCATCCCTCGGCAATCGAGCCGTTTGGTGGTGCAAATACAGGCGTCGGTGGCGTGATTCGTGACGTCGTTGGCGTCTCCGCGCAGCCGATTGCCAATACAGATATCCTCTGCTTTGGCCCACTCGATACACCGGCCGACGAGCTTCCCGTTGGCGTGTTGCCACCGCGACGAATCGCCAGCGGAGTTATCAACGGTATCCGTGACTACGGCAATAAGATGGGGATTCCAACCGTCAACGGAGCAATCATCTATCATCCAGGCTACACATACAATCCGCTGGTCTTCTGCGGCTGTCTGGGGATTCTTCCTCATGGCAGTCATCCACGCGAGGTCGAGGCGGGAGATCTGATCGTCTCACTCGGCGGACGCACCGGACGCGATGGCGTCCACGGAGCTACCTTCTCCTCGGGCGAGATGAGCCTGGAGATTAATACGCAGGCTGGCACAGCGGTCCAGATTGGTGCACCGATCACTGAGAAAAAGGTGACCGATGTGATCATTCAAGCTCGCGACCGCCGTCTCTATCATGCCATCACCGACTGTGGAGCCGGTGGTTTTTCGTCGGCGATTGGCGAGATGGGCGAAAAAGTTGGCGCTCGCGTTGAGCTGACCAAGGCTCCGCTGAAATATCAGGGACTGGCTCCCTGGGAGATCTGGCTCTCGGAAGCGCAGGAGCGCATGATTCTGGCCGTCCCGCCCCAGCATATCGACGAGCTTTTCAGTATCTGCGAGATCGAAGAGGTAGAGGCAAGTATCCTTGGGACGTTTACTGGCAATGGTCGGCTCACGCTGACATACGAAGGTCAGGTCGTCGCCGATATGGATATGAAGTTTCTCCATAACGGTATCCCCTCCAGAACGTTAGAAGCAGTCTGGACAAAGGTAGCAACCAGTCCGGCGGTGAAAAAAACAACCAAAACAGATGCTCATATTCCCGCTACAGTGCAGCGCTCACTGTTACCAACCTTGCTCGCACTCTTAAAACATCCATCGATCGCCTCCAAAGAGGAGGTTGTACGCCGCTACGATCATGAGGTACAGGGCGCGACCGTGCGCAAGCCTCTGGTCGGGTTGGCTGGCAATGGGCCAGGCGATGCAGCGGTCCTACAACCGATCATAGAAGATGATCCAGACTCAAAAGCTGGCGTCGTCCTCTCAAATGGGGGGAATCCGCTCTACGGCAAGATTGATCCATATCACATGGCAGTCAACGCCGTCGACGAGGCTCTGCGCAATCTGACCGCCGTTGGAGGAGATGTCACGCACACGGCGATTCTAGATAACTTCTGCTGGGGAAATCCCACTGATCCAGAACAACTGGGAATGCTGGTCCGCGCAGTCAAAGGTTGTCATGATGCAGCGGTCGGCTTCGGCACTCCGTTTATCTCCGGCAAAGATAGCTTGAATAATGAATATCGCACCGAGGGACGTCGCTTACCTGTCCTGCCGACCCTGATCATCTCGGCGGTCAGCGTGATCCAGGATACGACACCCACGATCGATATGTCACTGAAGACGCCCGGCAACCTGCTCTATCTGATCGGTGCCACACGCAACGAGCTGGCAGGATCGCACTATGCAGAAGTCGTCGATACCGTCTCCTTTGAGCAGCTCTTTCCACAGACTTCGGTGCCTCAGGTTCGCGTCTCTCACGCCTTCCAGACGATGAAGACATTGGGCGAAGCCATCCAACGGGGTCTGGTACGCTCCTGTCACGACCTCTCTGAAGGTGGTCTGGCTGTGGCCAGCGCGGAGATGGCTCTGGCAGGTCTCCGAGGTGCTACGATTAATATTGGTCGCTTTGGCATCCAGGGAGCGGAAACGCTCAGCACCGGAGCCATTATCCTCGCCAAACTCTTCAGCGAATCGGCCACACGCTTTCTCGTCGAGGTAACTCCCGAGCAGTTGGGAAGCTTCGAGAAATACCTGCAAGCCAACGCCCTTGAAGAATATTATCGGATTGGTACAGTTACGAACGCGTCGCAACTCATCATCCAGAACGGTGAAACAGAATTGTTCCAGGTGGATGTCGACGAGTTGCAAAACTCATGGAAAGGAGGACAGGCCTGATGGCTGCATTACGCGCTTTAGTCTTACGTGCGCCAGGTATTAACTGTGATCGTGAAGCGGCTCAAGCCTGTCGTCTGGCCGGCTTTGAGACCGATCTGATCCATATCAATCAGCTTGTCAAAGCCCCCGAAGAGCTACTGGATTATCATTTTCTCGTGCTGCCAGGCGGCTTCTCGTATGGAGATGATCTGGGAGCTGGCACCATTTTAGCCAGGAAAATACAGCTCCATCTGGGTTCTCAGCTGAGACAATTCATCGACGAGGGGCGTCCAGTGCTGGGAATATGTAACGGTTTTCAGGTTCTGGTACGTCTCGGATTGCTGCCGGGGAATGTGTCAGATGATTCTTTACGCGCTACTCTGACCGAGAATGAGTCGGCACAATTTGAATGTCGCTGGACGACCCTGACAACGCAAAAGAGTGCCTGTCTATTCACAAAAGGCATCGACAGACCGATCGAGATACCAGTGGCTCATGGAGAGGGACAATTTGTCTTTACCGGAGATATCGCCAACCTGAAGGCCAGCGGTCAATTGCCTCTGGTCTACGCCAGCAACACAGCCGAAGCACAAGAGCCGATCAGCTATCCAGACAATCCCAACGGATCGGTCGGAAACGTCGCGGGCGTCTGTAACGCACGAGGCAACGTCTTCGGCCTGATGCCTCATCCCGAACGCTATCTCAACGCCATGCAGCATCCACTGCGGCGCGGATTGGTCGGCGATCAGGGCGATGGCCTGTTGATCTTCCAGAATGCTTACGCTTATGTACAGGCATCTCTTGATCAATCAGCATCTGAGCCATCGAGCCAGAAGAACACGTACGCCGCGAGCGGTGTCGACGTCGAGGCTGGCGAGAAGGCAGTGCGTCTGATGAAAGAGGCTGTCCGCGCAGCGCAAGGTCCAAACGTGCTAGCCGGCATTGGAGCCTTCGCGGGCGTCTTTCGGGCCAAAGCGCTCCAGAAGATGAAAAAACCTGCGCTGGTGGCTTCAACTGATGGAGTGGGCACAAAGACACTCCTGGCCTCGCAGGCGAAGCGCTATGACACCATCGGCTACGATATCGTCAACCATTCAATCAACGATCTGCTGGCCCAGGGAGCTCGACCACTCTTCTTTATGGACTATCTGGCCGTCAACAAGCTAGATCCAGTCCAGGCAGCCACAATTGTCCAGGGAGTCGCCAACGCCTGTAAAGAGGCCGATTGTGCTCTCCTCGGTGGCGAGACGGCTGAAATGCCCGATGTCTACACACAGGGAGCCTTTGATCTCGCTGGCACCATCGTCGGTGCCGTCGAAGAAGACGACGCACTCAACGGCACAACCATCGGTGAAGGTGATACCATTCTGGGCATCCCATCCAGTGGACTGCATACAAACGGCTATTCGCTGGCACGACGCATCTTCGCAGACTATCCCCTGGATACAGTCTTTCCCGAATTGGGCGAACCTCTGGTCGATGCGCTCCTCCGACCGCATCGCAGTTACTTGTACGAGGTCAGCTTGCTGCACGAATACCTTGAGGATCGCGGACGCTATATCAAAGGGATCGCGCACATTACTGGTGGAGGCTTCAAAGGAAACATCTCACGCATCCTACCAGCAGGCACACAAGCCCTGATCGACACACAATCCTGGACAGTCCCTCCACTCTTTCAATTAATCGCCCGCTTGGGCAAAATTGAAAAAGAAGAGCTCTATCGCACCTTTAATATGGGGATCGGCATGATCATCGTTCTGGCGCCCAAAGCGGCCCTGGAGGCTCGCAGCCGGCTACCAGAGTTACAGACGATCGGCAAGATCACCAAAGGCGAAGGTGTCTTACTCGAGTGACATTTATATCATCCGCACTCGTCTCTCATTCATGGAATTATTTAACAAGAAAGAGCTTCTCTGCCAAAGATAAGACTCTTTCATCTATGCATGTTTTCATCGTAACAGGTCAGGGTTTCAAGAAAGGATCTCCCGTTTATGACCAATAGTAATGTTCTCTTTGGCCCCTTAATGGTTGAGGGCAAAACCAAACAGATCTATCTCTATCCTGACGATGATTCCCTGGTCTATATGCTAGGCAAAGATCAGATTACTGCGGGCGATGGTGCTCGTCGGAATGAAATCGCAGGCAAATCACGCTTGAGCACGATCACGACAGCGAATGTCTTTCGACTGCTCAATGAAGGCAACGTCGCCACCCATTTTGTAAAAAAAATTGATGACACGACCTTACTGGTGAAGCGCTGCGTCATGCTCCCGATCGAGCAAGTACAACGTCGCATCGCCACCGGATCGTACCTCAAACGCCATCCCGAAGTGGCAGAGGGAACACGCTTTGATCCTGTGCTGATCGAGACATTTCTCAAAGATGATGCACGCCATGATCCACAGATCTGGTCAGAGGATATCATCAAGCTTGGTCTGGCCACAGAGGACGAGATTGCATGGATGGCTCAAGAAGGGCGTCGTGTCTTCGATGTGCTCGAAAGAGCCTGGGCGAGCGTCAATGTGACGCTGGTAGATCTCAAGATCGAGTTTGGACGCGATCCACAGGGACAGCTGTTGGTGGCCGATGTCATCGACAATGATAGCTGGCGACTGTGGCCCGATGGCGACAAATCTCGTATGCTGGATAAGCAGGTCTATCGCAACCTTCAGGAGGTCACACCAGAAGCGCTGCAAGGCATTGCCGATCGCTATGCACTGGTGGCCGATCTGACAGGGAAGCTACACCCAGCGGAAAGCAATTAAAACATCGAACCGGTATAATTTTTCAGGTTATAGCATCTTATTTAAGAGCAGAATAACGAGGAACTAAGCATGGAGCGACTACACGACGCTTGCGGAATAGTAGGGATCTATATGCCACAGGACGACGATAGTCTCGACGTACGGCGTTACATCACCCTGGCATTAACGGCCTTACAGCATCGAGGGCAAGAGAGCGCGGGCATGGCAGTCTATGATGCCAACAATCAGATCGTCCATCGAGCGGCTATGGGAAAAGTACGCGAAGTTTTTCAAGATTCAGGGACCAGCCTGCCCGAAACACATTGCGGAATTGGACATGTCCGCTATTCGACCACAGGATCCAGCTGTGTGGAAAATGCAGGACCCTTTGTGGTTGGTGAGCGCAGCGGTCAATATGAGACGATCGCCCTGGCCCACAATGGCAATATCGTCAACGGCGATATGTTACGTAACCTCTTTCCCGACGAAGTCTTAACCTCAACCACTGAGAGCGAGATCATCGCCTTCATGTTGCTTTACGCACAGGGAAAGACCTTGCGCGAGCGTATGATCGAAGTCTTCCCAGCATTGCGTGGCTCTTACAGTCTGGTGATGCTGGCCGAGGGCAAACTCTACGCCATGCGTGATCCATGGGGCATGCGCCCACTCTGTATCGGTCGCATTGGCAAGAGCTGGATCGCCGCCTCTGAATCCTGTGCCCTGGATCGCATGGGTGCCACCTATGTGCGCGAAGTCGAGCCCGGAGAATTTATCACATTCGACGAGAATGGGATGCATTCCGAGCTGCTGGTCAAAGCTCAGAAGACCTCTCTCTGCGTCTTCGAGCACATCTACTTCTCGGATGCCACCAGCCGTCTCAACGACGCCTACATCTATGATGTCCGCGAAGCATTGGGACGCGAGCTCGCCCGAGAGCATCCCGTCGAGGCAGATCTGATTGTGCCCGTACCCGACTCATCGATTCCGGCCGCACTTGGCTATGCAACCGAAGCGGGCATTCCCTACAGCCAGGCGATCATCAAGAATCGCTACAGCGATCGCACCTTTATCAAACCGGACCAACGCCTGCGACAACTGGAAGTTGACCTGAAATTCAATTTCGTGCAGCCCAAGGTTGAAGGAGCACGGCTGGTGATCGTCGATGACTCGATCGTGCGTGGCAATACGATGAAGCGACTGGTCTCAGCGCTACGCAATCGCGGCGTCAAAGAGATCCACCTGCGCTCAAGCGCTCCGCCGCTGCGTCATCCCTGCTACTTCGGCATCGATATCCCACAGGAAGACGAGCTGATCGCCGCCGGACGTACCGTACAGGAGATCGCTGATTATATTGGCGTCGATAGCCTGGGCTATGTAAGTATGGCAGGCCTGGGACGCGCAATCCAGACGGCAGAGACTCCCCAGCATCGTACCAATGACGAGACGGCACTGGAGTTTCTGAACAAAGAATTTTGCTATGGTTGTATGGAAAAACAAGGTTGGCCATTTGATCCCATCGCGGAAGCCAAGCACTCGGCACAACATGCCACATTCTTCCCACGCCATGCAGCGATAAAGGGACAGTAATCCCGGCAAGTAGTTAATTGGAGGTTCACCTATTATGCGCGTATTGGTCATAGGATCAGGTGGACGTGAACATGCGCTCGTCTGGAAACTAGCGCAGAGTTCACGTATCACCAAGATCTTCGCGGCTCCAGGAAATCCAGGGATGTCCCCGTACGCCGAACGAGTTCCCTTAGGTGTAGGCCAGCTCAACGAGTTGGCCTCCTACGCCGAACAGAACCAGATCGATCTGACTATCATTGGCCCCGAAGCACCATTGATCGATGGCATCGTCGATCTGTTCCGTGAGCGAGGACTGAACGTCTTCGGTCCAGTCAAAGCGGGCGCGATGCTTGAGGGCAGTAAGGCTTTCGCCAAAGAGTTGATGACAAGCGCCGGAATTCCTACGGCGCAACATCGCACGTTTAGTGACTATAATCTCGCCAAAACCTATCTGGAGCGGCACGGAGCTCCGATCGCGATCAAAGCGGATGGCAATGCCGCAGGCAAAGGCGCGATCATAGCGCTCGATATGGAGACCGCTCAGGATGCAATCAAGCAAATGATGGTCGATCGTGTCTTTGGGCCGGCAGGCGACGTCGTGGTGCTCGAAGATTATCTTGAGGGAGACGAGATCGGAGCGACCGCGATCTGTAACGGGACCAATTACCTCCCACTCTATTTATCGCAGGATCACAAACGTGCCTTCGACAACGATCAGGGACTCAACACCGGAGGCATGGGAGTCTTCACACCACTCCCCTTTGTCGACGCGGCAGGCTATGAGCATGTCTATAAGCAAATTATCGACAAGACGCTCTATGCGCTTAAAGAGGCTGAGATTGATTTCTCTGGTATCCTCTACTCAAATATCATGCTCACAAAGCAAGGTCCGATGGTCATCGAGCACAACACACGCTTCGGTGATCCAGAGACACAGGCCTTTATGCTGCTCATGAAAGAGGATATCCTGGATGTGCTCGAATTTGGACATGGGAAACAACTTGATCCCAATACGCTCTGGCATCCAGGATCAGCTATCAGCCTGACCGTGGCTTCCGGCGGCTATCCTGGAGAATATCGTTCAGGGATACCCATCAGCGGGATCGAAGAGGCCAACAAGCTGGATCAGGTCCATGTATTCCACGCCGGTACAGCGCTGAAGAACGATCAGCTCGTCACAGCCGGTGGACGCGTTCTGAGCGTCGTGGCCCGTGGGAATAGTCTGCGCGAAGCCGTGGATCGCGCCTACGAAGCCGTTAAATATATTTCTTTTGAAGGTATGCATTACCGCAAAGACATAGCCCATCGCGGTCTGGAAAGTCAATAAATCCAGCCGACAGAAGCAGCAAATGAAGAGGATAATCGGGATGAGTGGTATCGAACCCAGGCAGTCCAGCAACCAGCCAGAACGAGAGCAGAGAACACCACTGCGCATCGCAGTACTCGTTTCAGGCAGTGGAAGCAACTTACAAGCAATCATCGATGCAGTGGAGAGCCAGCAGTTACCAGACGTTGAGATCGTGCTGGTCATCAGTAACAAAGCGAACGCGCAGGGACTACAGCGTGCACTGAAGCACAAGCTGCCAGCCATCTACATCCCATGGAAGAAGCAACGTGAAGAGTCGGAAGAGCGGATCAGCGCCCTCCTACGGCTCTTTCAGGCCGATCTGATCGTATTGGCCGGCTGGATGCGTATCTTTAGCGCCAGCTTTACAGCGCAATTTCCACAGCGCATCATTAACCTTCATCCCGCCCTCCTACCCGACGACGGAGCAGAGACCTACACCACCAGCGATGGTACCGTCATACCAGCGCTGCGCGGACTCAACGTCGTCGAACAAGCTCTTGCAGCAGGCCACAAAGTCACAGGGAGCACCGTCCACTACGTCATACCGGCCGTCGATGCCGGCCCTGTCATCGGGCGGGCCGAGATACCCATCGAGCCAGGGGATACCGCCGACACCTTGCACGAAAAGCTCAAGATACAAGAGCATCTGCTCGTCGTAGAAGCCATCCGTAGTCACGCCGAACAGCAACGCATGATCAGTAGCGCCAGATAAAGGGGGATATGCGCAGGTATAACAAAGCAGTATAAGTCCATTTTGCTATATCTGCGTTATTTATTATCTATCTCCTTTTACCTTATTTTTAAAACTTAAGGCATATACTTATATGCTAAATCATGTTTTTCAAGTCAAAAACTTTACATTCATCTGTATTACGATGCTGTGAGCTATCTCATACCCTCCACCAAAATCGCTGACTTGATATGTACATTCTATGACTCTTCCACATTCATACTTAGCAGTACTTGAGACTCACACAGATTTAAACAAGCAATAAGTAATCTTCCATATCTGCTAAATACCTCTCTTTTGTCCGCTTTGGATGATTTTTTTAGTTCTTCTATTTAGAGGGGGAATTCCGGTACAAATCAAAAGCAAGCACTGAGATAACTTTTCACTATCTTCTGCATGATAAATACACAAGGATAATGGAATACATTGAAATTAATTGGTGAAAGTAAATCTATTTGTAGATTGAAAGGCCTTTTGATCGACAAATCACATAAGTGAGATTGGAAATGGATGCATCATTAGAAATAGAAGAACTTGATTTGATACAACGAACTATTCATGGTGATCATAATGCATTTTGCTCGTTAGTCATTTTGTATGAAAAATCACTATTAAACTATTTGTACGCTTTAGTTAATAATTGGGAAAACGCTCATGACATTGCTCAAGAGGTTTTTGTTGCAGCCTATTATGCCCTACCTCGATGGGAAACGCCAGAAACCACAGTTCCCTCCACAAAGAAAAAGCCTAACCACTTATATCATATTAACGACGTGATGAATCATCCACTGGCTCCTTGGCT
The DNA here is from genome assembly GCF_057551105.1 of Dictyobacter sp. Z7_2. Taxonomy (NCBI): domain Bacteria; kingdom Bacillati; phylum Chloroflexota; class Ktedonobacteria; order Ktedonobacterales; family Dictyobacteraceae; genus Dictyobacter; species Dictyobacter sp. Z7_2. Next base: position 2,315,392 of record NZ_BAAJPE010000002.1, on the reverse strand, counting down.
TTATCGAATTGCAACGAATAAAGCCTTAACATTTCTTAAGAAAAGTTCCAATCAAAACAGAACTATTTCGATAGAATCTAACGATCAAGATCTCTTGCATCAATATACAACTTTCATGTCATATACAGGTGATGCAACACTGGAAGATCGCTATGTTACCCGGGAACTACTCCAACAGGCATTAGGATATCTTTCAGAAGAAGACGCTATATGTATTGTTCTCCGCTTTGTCCTAGATGAGCAATACTCAGAAATTGCAGAGAAATTACATTTAAGCAAAGAAGCCGTACGTAAGCGAATTACACGAGGATTAATTAATTTACGTTCTTTCTATGCACATATAGAAAAAGGTGAGATTTATAATGAAAAAAAAGGATGAGATGTTGGCTAACGAACACACAGAGTTGATATCTTTACTCGACGCTTATACAACTGATGAGCTTGAAAAGGATGAAAAGGCACAAGTAGAACTTCATCTTTCTCATTGCACAGGGTGCCAACAATGGCTTGTAAGCATATCTCAACTACACACTCTGTTAAAGATGCAAGAAATTACGGCAAATTTAGGTGAAACGAGAGATTATGTTACAAATACAAATCGTATTCGCCATTCATCAGCTCTAGCCGAAACCGCGCTCACAATAATTGCCAGCAAACAAAGAGAAGAGGTAAAAGAGGAAAGATATCAAGATCAGTTTGTAAAAATACAAGAACTATCACCGATACAAGAGCGGAAAAAAAAGCCTAAAAGACAGCTTGTGTGGTACATCGGCCTTTTTGCCGCCGTGTTCTGCATTGCTATACTTGCTATTATACTAATACCACAGCTATCACCACATAGAATCAGCCAGAATAGCACAAACATAACAAGGCCAGCACCTGTACCGTGGAAATTAGACGAGGCACAGACTATTGAGCATAACGGAGCAGATATTTTTGCAATCAAAAACATTGATATCTCATCCCAAGGATTTCGTTTTTTCTATGTTGACAATTCCTCAAACCAAGAGGAAATATCATCGATCGAAGTCATCTCGACACTTCCCTCTCAGCCAAATAAGACAATAAAGCTAACTACGAAGATTCAGTATTTAGGAAAGTTAGGTAATTTTACAGTTGGTGTTATACAAATTCCGTACTTAAATCGAGTTGGTCAACATATCATTATTCAAGGGATATCCGCAAATAAGACGCCCTCTTGGCATCTCAGCCCTTTAGAACAACTCTATCCAGCATCCAGTCTAAGTGGAGACTTTTACATTAATCAAGATAATTTGCCTGCCATTACTTGGAATGGTCCTGTGGGTGAATATGTTGGAGTCGCTTTTTTTCAAATTACAACATCAGGACAATCAAAACCGAGTACTTCTCACATCTTTTTACGTTTGGACAATCCGGTCAAAGTGATCACTCAAACTGAATATAATAACTTGGCAGGACAAGAGGAAAAAACCAACCCTTGTAAAAGCTGTAGTATACCAGTACCGCTTCCTATATTACATGCCACAGCTACATCTAAAGCATTAAAGAATATAGGAGATAATAAATACTTACATAAAAATTAGGAAATAAATTTCTACAGAGGATTTTCAAAAGATTTATTAAATATAAATCTGAAATTAATATGTTACATGTTAAAAACTAATCTTCGAATCCGGAATCGATATAACCCAAAGCAGCAAATTACCTGTTTGAGCATCAAATACCTCTACACCAAACTTTGAAGGTGGTAAAACCTTAGAGTTTGGAGCAGTTGGTACCATCGCAGTAGAGAAAGGTCCCTGTAATTTAACATAATAAATAAGTGAAGTATCTGGTAATCCAGTTTCTTCACCATGCAAGCGATCAGAAACTACTTTACTAGTAACTAAGTCAATAGAAAGTATTTTTAAGGATGCTACAGAAATAACTGATCCACCAGGAAAAGAATGTTTTAATACATATGACTGCACATCAGTAATTTTAATATGCGGAGATGTTATATTATTTGATGCATTCGCATTTACAGATGGCTGATTTAAGTTGATAGCTGGCTGACCAACATTGTTAGAAGAATTATGTTTAGCTATCTGCTGACGACTTAGAGGAGAATTTGGTACAAGCTGAGTATTTGCATTTTTTGCCTGCACGCCACTTTGCTCTGACGCAATAAACACGATAAGTATTGCAGCAAAGATAAAACCAATAAGGAACAACCAAAGTATTTTTACTTGTATTACTTCTTATGATCTTCGCAAAATGGAAACAATACGGCGCATCGTGCCAAACTGCGCTTGTAAAAACGTCATTCCAGTCATAGTGATACGATAAAAACGACGAGGGCCATCACATTGCAACACCTCAATCCAGCCATACTGCTCAAGGCGTCGTAGTGTTGCGTAGAGGGTACCCGGCTCTAGAGATACCCAACTAAATTGTTGGATATCTTCTATCAATGCGTAGCCATGCTTTGGCTCTATGGCAACACTAGAGAGGATAAGCAAAGCAGGATCACTAAAGCGACCCAGATGCACACATTGTTTCGGCATCATATACTCCTTTCCGGCCAGGCTCTCTGGCTGCTACCTGTGCTAGTACTTCACCATCTGCTCCATGACCATTGCTTCACGTTCTGGCTGAGGTGCTACGATGAAGGTACGTATAAGCACAAGGAGGATGAGTCCTAACATGCTGATAAGAACGAGGGTATTTATGATCAAGCTGCCAGTAGAGAATGTTAAGCCGTGCTGGAATATACCACTTAGCATACTGCTCGCCATCAAAAAGTTATACCCCCAGATCGCGATCACCACAGATACAATCACTGTGTAAAGTGCGATCAAAATTCCCATTCCCTGCACGACACGCCAGCCTTGTTTATGCAATCTCATATCGGCCAGGATGAGTACAAGGGCACCAATTGAGAGATAAGGGACTGACTCAACGGGTGCCAACAAAAGCAGCTTTAGGGTCGCATGAAATTTATCTTGTGCGAACATACCCAGGTAGAGGGTTGAGGCAATCAGTATCATAAAATTGATCACAAAGGCACAAAAAACTGGCATGTATCGATGAGCCCTTAGCTGTTTCACCCCCTTGACCCCGATAGTAAAGAGTGCCATGCATCCACTCATTCCTAAGAGCGTATTTACTATTAACATAGTTGAAAAATTTTGGCCAAAGGCCGTAGCGGGATACACAAACATAATTGAGCAACCCAGACATATCAAAGCGTAAAGTATGATGCTTGTACTACGTTTTCTTACACCATTTTTTAAGCTTGAGATCGTATTTATCAAGAGAGGAATAAAGAGGAGATAAACAACAAGTCTTGGTCCCATTATAGCTGTTAAATTAATTGGTACAGTATAGACATTACCATAGGTAGAATTAAGCAGAATAGTTGTTACTATCCAACAGTTTAGTGCGATCAAAAATATCGCGAATGCGCTGATATATAAATACAATAAAAATTGTCTGTCGTGCCAACGCTGCAAGAAAAATCCCTGTTTGCCACGATAGACAGGATCGAGGCGAGCATCCAACGCACCCAACAATAAATCACAGCTCGTCTTCCACGTGATGGTATGCTGATCGAGTAGCGCGAGCATTTCATCCTGGTAGCGTTCACGCCATTGATGGGGATAAAGAGAGAGTATCCAGATAATAATTCTCATAACTACAATCCTTTGCATGTTTTGTTATTAATGTACTCATCAATATATCGTCCAGCTCTCATCAGATCAGCTGAAGACGACCCTGGCCAACTGAAACAATACGGCTCATCGTAGCAAGCTGCTCTTGCAGCACCACGATCCCATTAGCAGTAATGCGATAAGGACGGCGACGCTCCTCGCTCTCTAATGCCTCGATCCAGCCCCGCTGTTCCAGACGTCCAATAGCTCCATAGAGTGTCCCTGGTTCTAAAAGTGTCCCACTAAATTGGTGGATATCTTCAATCATCGCGTAACCATGTTTGGATCCTCCTGCCAGACTGGAAAGAATCAGTAATGAAGGATCGGAGAAGCGCCCGAGTTCAGGTAAATGTTTCGGCATAAAAAATCACTCCCGCTTTTGTAAATCAACACATCTATACAGTATCAATTACTAAGTATAACTGAATAATAAGGCAAAAAAAAGGACCTGTCAAGCCAAAATGAGCATTTTGTCTTGCTGTCAAGTAGCATTCTGTCTTGACAGCAAGGCAAAATGCTACTTGATGGGGATGTCCAGGCGTTCTAGAAAGCGCTTGCTGATCTCTGCTCGATGCTTGATTGGCATACGACCGGGGATATAATGTGAGTCTGATCCTGTGGTCTGGAGCAAGTCGTGCTGTTGCGCATAGGCCAGATACTCTTCCACGAGTTGGGAGGTGTGATATGGATGATACACTTCAATGCCATCGATGGGAATCTCTGCGCGGAGCTGATCCAACAATGATGTTTCGTAGAAGGTGAAGCTACCCTCGCGACGTCCGGGATGCGCAATCAGACAGACTCCGCCGCTGCGATGGACAGCATCGACAGTTTCAGCCATATCGGAGCGCACGGAATAATAACCAGCATCGCGCATCTGCCTGATGCCATCCTGCATACTCTGGACATATCCATGTTCGCGCAACAACCTGGCGTTATCGGCGGGGAAACGCAACTGGCCTCCATTCTCGGCCAGCAGCTCTTCCTGGCGCGGAAAGAGGTATCCATTGCGTAGCAGCGTTTCGTTGACCTGAAGCGTATTTTCAAGCTGAAGCCGGACGGTTTTAGCGGTCAATGCAGCCAGTTCGTTCTGCTCTGGATCAAAACCATAACAGAGCATATCTCCCATGCGTCCATTGCCAACGGGACCATTCCATGAGGTGCTCATTTCAACACCCGATAAGATCGGTAACTGCTGGGCGGCTCCCAATGCCTGGATCTCGGCAACTTTATCGACACGATCATGATCGGTGATCGCGACCAGATCAAAACCCTCTTTGACAAGAAAATCTATCACTTGCTGAGCAGGCCAGCGTCCATCGCTGTAGGTCGTATGCATATGCAGATCGATCGCTGAATCTGGCTGTAATGTGACATTCATAAGCAGGCGGGCCAAGGTAAACTCCTTCTCGAAAAATGATGAGGTTAAGAGAAAGATTGCGTTCTTTCTCTTTAATCGTATCACAAGCTCGCTTTACCCAAAAGTAGCAGCGGCCGCCCAGATTAGCAAATAGATCCCAGGTTCAATGTCCACCTAATCCGAAGTTAAGAGGGATACTAAACGTGTCCAGCAGTGCCACAATCAGAGGGGCAATAATCAGGGCTGGCAGCATATTCGCAACTTTGATGCGTTTGATATCGAGGATATTTAATGCCAGGCCAATCAGGATAACTCCACCGACGGCGGCTAACTCGATCACGCGTGGCTGCTGCGCCATACTTAGATGAGGATCGGATACTAATAGAGGCTTTAATAAGCTGGCTAACAATGAGATTCCTCCCTGCACAATTAAGATCGTTACGCCCGCAAATAAGGTCCCAACACCAAAGGTGCTGGCAAAAATAATCGCCGAAATGCCATCCAGAACAGCCTTGATGGCCAGCAAGCGATAGTCTCCAGTAAGGCCATCGTTGATCGCGCCCAGGATGGTTAAAGGGCCGACACAAAATTGCAGACTAGCAATCACATATGCGGTTGTAAAGTTCTGCGTATCATTCCCACGATTAAAGCGTAACTTCAACCAATCGCCCAACTGATTGATTCTTTTATCTATATCGATCAACTCACCAATTACCGAGCCAATTACCAGCGCGAGTAAGGGAATTAAGGTGTTTTCTGTCGAGATACCGGAAGAGATACCGATTGTAATCGTAATCAGACCAATGGAGGCGATAACGATCGCTTTAATCCTCTCGGGCAAACGCGTCCCGATCAACAAACCAATCACACCACCAATCATGACAGTTGTGAAATTAATCAATGTTCCAATCATACAAAGTTCCTCAGCAAGATAACAGTAAGATATAACAAAAAGCCACAGCCAATCCCAATCAAAGAGCATCACAAAAAGCGCGAAATTATCAGGAAAACTATAGCATATAGAGCAATGTCGACGCACACAGAAAGCAACTTAAATTGTCATTAATATATCGTCATTAACGAGGAGATACGGGTCCTTTTTGGGTGCCTCCTGGGAATATTCTGTGGTACAATAGCCTCGGTTTACAGCGACAATAGACAAACAGAAAAGATTTTCTCTTGCCAAATATATTGTTCTATGCTTTTGATATACTTGTTATTTTGCGCCGGGAGGATGATGATGTTGGAACAAAATAATTTATTAACTGGCCTCAATCAACCACAAAAAGAGGCAGTCACAACAACTAAAGGTCCACTATTAATACTGGCAGGCCCAGGCAGCGGTAAGACACGTGTCATCACCCATCGTATTGCGTACCTGGTGCAGCACGAACATATTTCTCCATGGCGCATCATGGCCGTAACCTTCACCAACAAGGCCGCCCGCGAGATGCGGGAACGACTCGAAAAGTTGGTAGGAATTAATGAATCCAAAGAGATGATGATCGGGACATTTCACTCTATTTGTGCGCGCGTCCTGCGCACCGAAGCTGATCATCTGGCACCTCTCGGCTTAACGCGTTCATTTGTGATCCTGGATACTGATGATCAAAATACGTTGCTCAAACAGGCGATCAAAGAGCTCGAACTCGACGAAAAACAGTATCGTCCCCACACGATTCAGGCCCTGATCTCACGAGCAAAAAACGAGATGCATGGTCCAGATCAGATGGCCGAATTGGCAACGAAATATGTAGAAGAAGTTGCCGCACGCGTCTACAAATTGTATCAAAAAAAGATGCGCAAAAATAATAGCGTCGACTTCGACGATCTGATCATGCTGACCGAGCAACTCTGGCGGCGTGAGCCCGATGTGCTTCAACATTATCAGCACCGCTGGCACTATCTGCACGTCGATGAATTCCAGGATTGTAACCTGCCGCAATACAAGCTGATCAGGTTGCTCGGCTACGGCACAGATGATCGTCACGAAGGACTCGGAAATGTCTGCGTTGTCGGCGATGATGATCAGATGATCTATACCTGGCGCGGTGCAAGCGCGGAGACCGTTTTGCGCTTCGAACGTGACTTTCCAGAGACCAGGATCATCCTGCTGGAACAGAACTATCGCTCGACACAAACGATCCTGGATGCGGCTCAAGGCATTGTCAAAAGAAATACGCTGCGCAAAAATAAGAAGCTCTGGACGGATCAGGGATCAGGCGAGAAAGTCATCATTCATGAAGCCTACAATGAGGAGCAAGAAGGTCTCTACACGGCACAAGAGATTGTACGTCTGATGGCACGAGGCGATCTCGAAAAGCGTAGCGACGTCGCTGTGATGTATCGCACCAACGCGCAATCGCGAGCTCTCGAAGAGCAATTTCTGCGCATGAATATTCCCTATAAAGTTATTGGCAGTCGCAAGTTCTACGATCGCAAGGAGATCAAGGATATGCTGGCCTATATGCGCCTCCTATTCAATCCTAACGACGATCTGAGCCTGCAACGCGTCATTAACGTCCCTAATCGCAAGATTGGCGCCAAGACCGTAGGAGAACTGCAACAATGGGCAATCAAGCGAGGTAGCTCACTCTATACGGCACTGGGAACCATTGCCAGTCATCCAACGCTGGGCAAGGGAGCCAAAAGTGCTCTGGAAACTTTCTACAAACTCATCAACGATCTCACAGGAGCGATCGACGAACTTCATCTGCCAGAACTATTGGATCGCATTGCGGAACGCAGCGGCTATGGACCGGAGTTACGCGCCGCCTCCGAGAACGAGGGTATGGATCGCTGGGGGAACGTACTGGAACTGCGTCGTGTGGCTGAAGACTATTCGGAGATCGAGACCCGCGCCGCCCTGGAACTCTTTCTGGAAAACGTCGCCCTCGTCGGCGGAGCAGATACTGTACAATCCAGCGAAGACGGCACAATCATGCAAGAAGAGACCGTCGACGCCGTCACCTTAATCACCCTGCACGCCGCCAAAGGATTGGAGTATCCAGTCGTCTTCATCGTCGGCATGGATGAGGGATCACTGCCACACTCGCGCTCCGTCAGCAAGCCCGAAGAGGTCGAAGAGGAACGTCGTCTGGCCTACGTTGGCTTCACCCGAGCCATGCAACGCCTCTATCTGGTCCGCGCCCGCCGCCGCTCCGTCTTTGGAGAAACGCAATACACCGAACCATCACGCTTCCTGGATGATATCCCTTTGCAACTCATCGCGCCCAAAGGAGGCAATCTTACCGCGCAAAACAAACAAAACAGTGCCAATACCTTCAACAATCGCACGCGCACCAGCGGTCCCACGCGTCAACATAGCTGGGAAGACGACTTCAATCAAGATCCTTATGGAGAAAGTGAAGGTCGCGTCTTTGGTCGTGGCTCAACCCAGGCGTCACAATCCTCCACGCGCAACACCTCATCGTCAGGAGGATTCAGAAAACAGGAGCCAGCTCAATCAAAAGAGCAGCGCTTCAAATCCGGTGACCGTGTCCGTCACAACGTCTTTGGAGATGGCATCATTCTCAAAAGCGAAATGGAATCGGGAACAGAATTCGTCGAAGTCCAATTTCCTGGCAAGCACGGCAAAAAGCGCCTGAGTATGGATTTTGCCCGCCTCGAAAAATTATAATGTACATCCCATAAAAAGAGATAGATCTATAGTATGTAAGCTGCAATAGTCGAGGTATCGCTCGTGCTAGCTATACCTCGACTATTGCAACTTCTATTTTTTAGTATCCGGAGCTATCGATTTAGCTGGTATGCTTGTCAACAAAAGATTTCCAGTTTTTGCATCCAGTATTTCATACACAATATCTACCGAGGATGGAATAGTCCAACCCTTTCTCTGTAGTCCAGGTGGTAACAAACTATTTGATAGTGAAAATGGACCATAAATTGTAACAAGGCATACAGCAGCATCAGGGTTTGATGATATAGATTGATCACCTGTAATAGCCTTGGCTTCCTGCATCGTTATAAATTGAATTTTTTGAACGGTTTGAGATCCACCATTCACAACAGGAACGCCTGGAAAAGGATGTGACTGAATGTATGTTCGCACATCTGCTTCAGTGAAGCCGGCAATTGCTGATAGTGGTTCACTAGATTGGGATACAACAGCAGGTAGACCTACTTTTTTTGAATCATTCTGTATTTGCATTTGTGTTACACTCGCCGGTGGTGTTGCTTGTTCCAATTTTTCTATTGTCCTCATGCTTGCTTGAGATTGTTAAACTCATACACTGAACTCTACCAGTTTTTTTTCGTCTCTTCAAGAGAAGCTGAGTAGTCTAGCCCCCAAATCATCCGCTCCGAGATCCAGCCGTCTCATACGAGTCACAGAACATCGCACGCCAGCGTGTGACGCTACTAGGTCCTCGCTTCGCTCGACCTCTTTCGGCTTGCCTCCCAAGATAAGGCGGAGAAAGATTATCCTTGCTGCAAAAAGTGAAGCACCCCCTACACCTTCGATGGAAAGACGTAGCGCAACATATGGTATACTCGGTAGACAAAGTCAAACATCGATAGACACGCCTCGTAGAAAATCAACCACCAGATAAGTTTTATTGATAAAAACATGCAACAACTACCAGAAAAATCTGAACCATCGGCACTTCTGCATGGCAATCGTGAGCTAGCGGTGCTCTATTCCATCGCGGGTTATCTGAATCGGCAGGTGGATGTCCATGATGCCTTGCAGGAGGTGCTAACTCATGTGACCGATCTGCTCGGGATGCGCACGGGCTGGGTCTGGATCTTCGATGAGCTAGGCGAGCCGGTTGTGGCCGCTTCGCGTCATCTGCCGCCCTATCTGGCCGACCATCATGAGCGTATGTGCGGGACGTGTGTCTGCCTCGATACCTTCGTGGAGGGTGCGATGGAGACAGCATCAAATATCAATGTCCTTCGTTGCAGCCGCCTCAAAAATGCGGAGCGCGATAGCGATCCCAGTGCGCTCGGGCTGCGTTTTCACTCCAGCGTCCCCATCTATGCGGGCACGACACTGCTGGGAGTTATGAATGTGGCCAGCGAAGATTGGCGCGAGTTAAGGGTCGATGAGCTCCAATTGCTGCATATTATCAGCGATCAGATTGGACTGGCTTTACAGCGAGCACGCCTTTCAGCCGAGCACACGCAGGCGGCGGCACGTCTGGCGACCACGGAAGAGCGCAATCGCCTGGCACGAGAGATCCATGATACGATGGCGCAGGGTCTGGCGGCCGTAGCGCTTCAACTGGAGGCAGCTGATGCTCTGGTCGAGACCAGACCGGAGCGAGCTCATGAAGCGGTACGGCGAGCACTCCAACTGACACGCAATAATCTTGAAGAGGCCCGCCGCTCCGTCATGGATCTGCGTTCGGCTCCTTTACAGGAGCATACACTCCCAGAGGCTCTGGCGGCGCTGGTAGCCTCTGGAACATTCTCGACAGCTATTGAGTACAGGTGCTCACCTGGACAGCTCTTTCCGGCCTTACCTGCGCGTATAGAGGCAAGCCTGTATCGTATCGCTCAGGAGGCGCTAACAAATGCCTGCAAACATGCTCATGCACAACGTATCGAGCTAAAGTTGCTGGCTGAGGAACATTGGATCAGTCTGATCATTCAGGATGATGGCATTGGCTTTGAGGTAGATACGGTAGCGCAGCATGCCGGTCCTAATGCAGGTCACTTTGGATTGACGGGCATGCGCGAACGGGTACGTATTTTAGAAGGGAGTATGTGCATCCTCAGCGAAACCGGCATCGGAACATGTATCGAAATATCGGTTCCATATTAAATAGCATCAGACAAGCAACACGAGCAATCCTCCCTTGATCTTCACAACAGAAAGGCGTCAGCAATGATTCGTATTGTCCTGGCAGATGACCATCCCATTGTACGTGAAGGGCTCCATACCTTATTAGAAACGCAGGCAGATTTTGAAGTGATCGCGGAATGTGCCAATGGTGAAGAAGCGTTACGTACGGCGTCACAGCTTCAGCCCGATATTTTGTTGCTCGATCTGGAGATGCCGATTATGGATGGAGTTGAGACGACACGTCAACTCTATCTGCTACCGCATCGTCCACGCGTGATCATCTTTACTGCCTTCGATGACGATGAACGCATCATTCATGCCTTGCAGGCCGGCGCTGACGGCTATCTACTCAAAGAAGTTCCACGCGACGAGATCTTTAAGGCGATACGCATCACGATGGACGGCGGATCGATGCTCCAGCCGCTGGTAGCCTCAAAACTCCTTCAGCACGTAGGAAGGCAACAGAAAATTGTCAATACCTCGGTTGCAGATACAATCACGCAGGTTGAGGAACTCACCGACCGGGAATTAGAAGTGCTTCGTCTACTGGCCAGGGGCATGCCAAATAAAGAGATCGCGGCTCAATTGATCATTAGCGAGCGTACAGCCAAGTTCCATGTGAACTCGATCATGGGCAAGCTCGGCGCCACAAACCGAACCGAGGCGGTCGTCATGGCCGCACAACGTGGTCTCATCAAACTGTAACCTCTAAACGTAGCAAGACTTCACAGTTGTGCCTGAGAACCTCGCGATCAAGCTATACTCAGGCACAAGTACCAGATGGTAGAAGCTCTTTTGCAGCCCTTCACAACCACATCTCCACATCCACATTGAGAAACATTAACCTGACCATAAGAAATTTAGGCTAATTTCCCCCAGAAAGCGCGAGGACCGGAACAGCATGATATACAATACCACAAAGAAATGAGCTTTTAGCTAAAGAATCTTCTTTGTCTTTCATTAATGGATTATTCGTATTCACCAATCAAATATTCTATTCCTGAAAGGCAGATAGGGACAGTTACACATGTACTTTAATCGCTTCTCGGCCCTTGTGGTGGTTGTGGTATTAATTGGCCTTATCACCCTCGTGATCATTGGTATTACTGATGCTGTAGGCTACTCAATCACGCGTGGGCCAAATACAGAGCATCTGGCGGGAACTGTCATCAGTATGGGACCCGGACAGGTTTTTGTTTTAAAAACAGCCGATGGGAAGCTTACATCATTTCAATGTACTGAACGATGTATCAGCTCGGAGCCACATATACAACGGCATATCAATGAGCGTGCTCATACTGATGTGTATTATATACGTGCCGCCAACGGCACTTTGATCGCTGTAGACGTAGATTAAAAATAAAACGTGGAGTATCGCTGGCACTCTTTTACGCTACTTGATGAATCCAAGGAAGAGTAAAGTAAGCAAGCAAGCGTTTTCATATGTTGTCAGGATGTGAGTGTGATGAACGAGCCGAATAAAAAAATGATACCGTTTCAAGCGCCAGGGAGCCCCGTTCTTGATCGGGCGGATATAGTTATTATCGGCAATGGCATTGCAGGTCTTACTGCCGCAGTAGAGGCCCGAAGGCTCGCTCCAGAAAAACGTATCGTCATAATAACAGACCAGATGCATCCCACGATTAACACGCCCGCGCTCAAGCAGTTCGCTGTTGCCAAGCTCACGCGTGAACAATTGCTGGCCTATCCAGCGGGAACAGAGCGCTCAGAACGCCTCCATATCGTCCATTCACGGGTGGCAGAGATTCACGCCCAGAGCAAATATGTGACACTGAGTGGCAATCGCGGCTTCGGCTACGATTCACTGCTGATTGCGACCGGAAGTTCGCCACAAGGGCTGCCAGAACAAACACCCGGGCGCAACTTCGATGGTGTCCTGACCCTCCATCGCTTACAAGATTATCTTGACCTGCGCCGACGCCTGGGAGAGGTGAGCGAGGCCATTGTAATCGGGGGAGGTGTACATGCCATTGAAACCGTGATGGGACTACTCTATTGGGGTATTCAAGTACACTGGTTGATTCGTGGCAAAACATTTATGCGTGGCATGTTAGATGATATCGCTTCAGAGATCGTCTTGAACAACATCCGCCATGCAGGAGCGATCGTTCATCTGGAGACAGAGGTAGCAGGCGTGGTAGGACGGGTAGGATCAGTCGCCGGAGTGATTACGAATCATCAGGAAATGATCCCCTGCCAGCTTGTGCTGACCTGTACAGGCACAAAGCCTGCGACAACCCTGGCAAAAAAATGCAGTGTGCCAATGATGCATAAAAATGGCATCGTCGTTGACGATAAACTCCGCACCAGCGTACGCGATATCTATGCAGCGGGCGATGTAGCAGCCTTGAAAAATCCACTCACCGGAAACTATGAGCCGCGCGCTCAATGGTACGCAGCAGTCTCACAGGGACGGATTGCTGGATCGGTCATGGTCGGAAACAAAGAGCTCGCGCAGCAACCGTTTGGAGTCTTCTGGCACGCAACTCATCTGGGAGAACTATCAATGTTAACGGTTGGTGAGCCACTGAGCACCGATCCAAACATCAACGTACTTACAGATACGAGTCAGGGTGGCTATCGACGCCTCGCCATGATCGACGATCGCCTCGTAGGTTATATGGCACTTGGCCCCAAGCAGGCAGATAGTCTGGCAATCAAACGTATCATCGACGAAGGAACCTCGATTACTCGAGGAGTAAAAGCGCTGCTCAAAGGTCAATTTGACGCCCGTTCTTATGTCTCAAGTCAACGCTCACGAGCAACCAAGAACTTACTCACCAACCAGCTACCGATGCTCAATTCGGGAGTACCTCAACAAATGAAGCCGATGCTCAATCCGGGAGCGGCTGCGCAGCAGGCACCAGCGGCCGCAGCATATAACTATGCACGCAACGGGCTACCGAGCACGGGTCAGCTGCCGATGAACCAGCCTCAGCAGCCAGCCGCTTCACAGCAGGTCCCGATAGAGAAATATTTGGATCAGCAACCGATTGGAATGGCAGAGATACCCGTCTATTATGATGACGAGATCAACCCATTCACAGGCAATTTGCCAGCGCCAACACCGGCTCAACCCGAGCCGAGCAGAAGAATGTCAGAACCATTACAAGCATCGTCATATATTTACGAGGATCAAATGCAAGCGCCCATGCCGCCAAAAGATAGACGCTTTGAACCCAGACCACAACCACAGCAGACCTCTAATTTATGGACGTTTGCCAATCAGCCAGTCGAAGCACAAGCGATTGTGTTAGATATCAGTGGAGAGGAAAGACGCTAAATGCTGAGAATGCTCAAACCAAATGCAATTATTTTGCATAAAACCAGACCGCAAGTTGGTCAAGAAATTCAGGCCTGCATTGGATGCAACGAATGTATCCTGGCTTGCCCTGCTGTGGCGGAACCGATCACCATCGATATGCTCAATCGAGAAACCGTCGATGGTCCTGTCTCTCCACCGATTGCCCGCTTCGCACGTGCCTGCTATCAATGTGGAGCCTGCGTCGCTCCCTGCCCCGTTGGACTGCATCGGGATGCAATGATGCTCTGGCTAAAAGTCCGACTTTTAAGTGCGAATGACGAGATGTAAGCAGATAGATTAACAAAAAACACAATGGCGGGAGAGATGCATGCGAAAGATGAGTGATGAGAAGGGATATCCCTGGATGTTTTGGGAGGTCGGTCGTCCCTGGATAAAGACATGGCTAATAGGGTTACTCATAGTTGTCATCAGTATAATCATTTTTATCGTTTACGGGCGTCTCAGCCCAGATATTTCACCAGATAGTCCAGCCGGTTATACATATGCCATTGTAGGCACCTTCTTTATGCTCCTGGCCACGTTTAGTTACACGCGCACCCGACGCTCGCGTCAGCGTAAAATTGGCCAGCTCAATGGAGCCTTGAACTGGCATATCTGTTTTGGAGTAATCGCCATTGTCACGCTCTGCCTGCACTCTTTTGGCAACCTGAATCCACGTACAGGCACCTACGCTCTCTATGGCTTTATTGCACTGATCATCAGCGGCTTCATCGGGCGTATGATCGATCGGATCGCGCCTCGTCAGATAACCAGGCAAGCACGTAAGGCACTCACAGAATATGGCGAGGATCGGATCGAAACGATCTCGCGTAACGTCCAGGAGATTGTCAAATATAATGCCCAGGATCTACACGGTATTAAAACAAATGTAGTCTCGGCACAAAGAGGACCACAGCCAAACAACCTGGTTGCCTCGAATCCACTCAGCATGGGAGGCGGCTCATCACTCCCCAGTTCATGGGATATCGCTTATATTTCTTTAGAAGAGACCCCACAGGAAATCAGCCGAAACAACCAGCAGTATCGCTTTGTACCTGACCGCAGAAGTAATTTATCTTCTCCAGAAGCACTGATGCCTGGTTACAGTGATCAAATGGCAGAGCTCCAGGTTGTCCAGAAAGCATTCCAGCGGGAAGGGTTCTATCGAGCACTGATCCGCTACTGGCGTATCTTTCACGTCCTCCTGGTCCTTACAACCATCGGGCTGACCATCTGGCATCTCGTCTATGCCGGTCAGCTGCTAATACCAGTGCTGCTCCATCACTAAAGTAGCGTCGCACGCTCGCGTGCGATGTCCCAGTAGCTCGTACGTAACACAGGCTCTCGGCGGCGACTGATCGTACGTCGAGTGGGACATCGCACGCGAGCGTGCGACACTACTTTTGGAGATCCACAACCAGAGGTCGCTCCTACTCGTATTACCTACAGAACCATTATCAGGAGGGAAACCATGGTACAACATTCAGCGAACCAATCGTACGTGAATCAGCAGCTCACCAAGAAACTAGCGCATCCAAAACGTTTGGAGATCTTTTTTCATGGCTTTAAGACGGCGAAGCTGGTTAAAGCGCTCATTACTGATGCACGTATACCGTTTGCCCGCAAAGGACTCTTCGTAGGATCAATTGCGGCCTTTTTCATTGTGCTCCTCTTTCCAGATGCTATTCCTGAAATCATTTTGAGTACCGTGTTACCATTTGTAGGAACCATCCTGGGAGTACCTGTCGATGCGGGATTGGATTGGATTGCGTTCGCGCTCGTCGGAGTAAGTCTCCTACGTTTCTTCCCCAAAGAGATACTTTCAGAACACTATGGGAGGATTTTTGAGAAATAAACGTGCATTACATTTACAATTTTTTTAAGAGCAGCTTATTGAGCCAAAAAGGAATCCCCCGCCATCTCGATCAGAAAAACTGATGAGCGATTGGTCGGGGGATCTTTTTGATGAATGAGAATGATTCAAGGCAGAGCTAGTTTATCATTGGCAGTCGCAGGGCGGAACTTTGTGCCTGTATTAATAAATTCAGTTTTCACTACACCATGGACCTCGACAATCATATCCAATTTTTTGTCGGCATTGAGATCTTTAAAGCTCAAAGTTACGGGAGCGAGATCCTCCGGATCATTGCTGGCACCAATGTCGAATACATACGTGATAGATTTGCTGGGATCAGAGGCCATCATCTCATAGATCACGGCTTGATGCTGATAATTGATCGCAATGAAATGACTGGGATGTACGGTACTATCTCCACCGTGGCCAACGACCGCATCGGTCTGATACGTACGTGGCGTCCCATAAGTAATATTATTATATTGCAGATTCCCCCAGGCTAAAGCCCAGGTACCCAAAACCCATAAGGCTAGCATAGCAACCATACCAACGCCAGCGGGTAAGAGCCAATGCACACCATGGCGAGGCTTCTGTTCTTTAATCACGGGAGCCGAGCGAGGGACCGTCCTGGTAGTCGTCCTGGCCGATCTGGGAGCATAGTTGGCCGGGGGTTGCGGCTGCATCGTAGGGAGGCGTGGCTGCCGTCCCGTATGCCCGGATTGACGCATTTGGGGAGGTAAATCTTTCGTCATATCCACATTGCGTCGTGATGGCACGCGGGAAGAAGTCTGTTGCGAACCGGGATAGCGTGGTGGTTGAGTTTGTGTGTTAGTGAGACGAATAGAACTCGAACTTGAACGAGGAGGATCAATCATTCCTTCATCAAAACGATACCCATCGGTATGGGGCGATGTGTCGGCCCGGTTCGTAGGTCGGCCGTAATTTGAGGAATAAGGATCGCGACTACCACCAGTCACCTCTCTTGATCGTCGTCTCAACGCCGGCTGTTCACCTTCGCGCGCCATGAGTAATCCTTTCTCTCGCTGCATAGCATTCTTGCCACTAATACAGGAAGATATTACAGTTTATTGTGAAAACTGATATCGAAAGCTATCATACTATCATACAATGGGCAGTGTCAAATATTTTCGGCCCAGAGCGTTCAAATCTTCTATTTGTCTCATATTATTGCTCAGCTATCCTGCCTCAATATGAATACGTCGCCCGGCGGCTGGACCTGCCTCTCGACTCTACATACCTCTTTATCTATGTACGTACAGAAACCGTGTAAGGTGACAGATGTGTTTCTTTGTTGACAGAGTATGATGAAAATAGAAACGCTTATAGCTATTCCAGTTCACTGGAGAAACAAATAATGGAGACCAAAGATAGATCTGATAACTCATTCTCATCGATAGCGCATCCAGATAGTACACTGCCTGAGTTCATGTATAATCTATCCAGCCTGGCAGAGCTCTACGAATTGGGAGCGCAGATGGGAAAAGAGATCGACCCGCAAGAATTATATCAACACATCCTGACCCATATGCGCAGGATCATACAGGCTCCCGGTGCCTGTCTCCTACTTTATCACAACGTGCAACAACACTTTATTCCAATCGCACATCAGGGAAAAGAGCTACCCTGCGGGCTCCTGGCTAATTCAATACATGAGAAAGAGATAGCGCTATTGGCTATCCAGGGGCCGGGAGCTACCCTGGACGTCAAACATATCCAGCGACAAAACATCTTACTCGTCACACTCAATTGTCAAAAAACATTACTTGGATTGGTTGCTCTAACAATCGCAGAAAATAGCGCGTTATTGGAGGCCAGAGGACTCCTGCTCTCATATATGGGAAATGTTGCAGGTGGCTTGCTTTATTATCATCGGCAACAAAACATCGAACGTAACCAGATCATCGAGCAGGAGCGCAACCGCATCGCCCGCGATCTGCACGATAGCGTTGCACAACAGATCGCCTTTATTCTCTATAAACTAGAATATGTACAACGACTTCTAGAGCAAGATCAAGCTCAAAAAGCTATTCTGGAGACGCAGCACGCCGCTACTATTTTAGCAGAGAGCCTGCAAGAGCTACGAACGAGCATCAATGCCCTCCGTCCAACACCACTGGATCAGCACACACTGAGCGAGGCCCTGACAAATCTGCTCCAGCAGTACCAGGCCAATAATCCGTCTATGAGTATAGAACAGAACATTGAAACCCTGGAAAATGTGCCAGAACAACTTGAGATCACTATCTTTCGTTTATTTCAGGAAGCTCTGACCAATATTTATAAACATGCTCAGGCGACAGCAATACAGATCCACGTAAGCACCAATATGAGTCACTTACAACTTACAATCAGCGATAACGGCAGCGGAATACCAATACGCTGCAGCTACCCATCACCGAACGAAGATGCTGTACTCTCAGAGACAGGCGCTCCGCACATGGGCTTACGCACCATGAGGGAGCGTGTACAAGAAGCGGGGGGAAGTTGGCAGTTTCAGAGTCAACCCGGCCAGGGAACAAGCATCACAGCCAGTTTCCCGCTGGATAACCTGACCGTTGAACTCAGCGATCAGGAGAGAGAAATACTCCGTCTTATCAGCGCTGGCCTGTCGAATCGCACGATTGCGCGTCAATTAACAATCAGTAACGACAGTGTCAAAACACACATTCGCCATATTATGCAAAAGCTTCAGGTAAAAGATCGAGATCAAGCAGCGATCATAGCGACAAAGCAGGGGTGGATATAAAGAAGTTACGACTCTTCTTCATCAGGCAATAATCCCTGACGCAGAGCGAAAATAGCGACCTGAGTGCGATCGCGCAGGTGCAATTTCTGGAAAACGATCGAGAGATAATTCTTGACGGTCTTCTCAGAATACGCTAAGCGCTCCGCAATCTCTTTATTACTCATGCCGGTCGCCAGATAGCGAATGATCTCCACTTCTTTCTCCGACAGTTGAGCCGCATGCTGGCCCGCCTGAGTAGAAGACTCAGGCTGCCTGCGCAGCTCGTTGACCAGCACCCCGGTCAGGGATGGCGAGATGGCGATGCCTCCGGCATGGACGGTGCGGATAGCTTGAGCAACATCACGAGCTGAGACGTTTTTGAGCAGGTATCCACGCGCACCGCTGCGCATAGCTTCAACGATCTGCTGGTTCTGACGATGCATGGTCAACATAATCACAGCAACTGCCGGAAACTGCTGCGCCACCTGGCGTGTAATCGCAATGCCATCCACAACAGGCAGATTGATATCCATCAGCACCACATCTGGATGCAGTTGACGTATCTGTTCCAGAGCACTAAAACCATCGGTTGCATCCCCCACCACCAGGATATCCTCCTCCAGAGAAAAGAGCTGACTCAACCCCTCACGAATCAAAGCATGATCGTCAACGATCAGGACACGAATCTCAGTAGTAGACAGCACAGCCATATCACTTCTGCCATCAGCAGCGCCAGTCGTCGCATGCAGAGGATCGTTGGGCAGCGACGCTTGAACAGGCAGAACCATAGACTCCGCCACAACGTTGGTGTGGATTTGATGCTTACCTCTATCAGAATAGTGCATAGAAAGACTCCTTCAACGGATACATAACAGCAAGCCTCAATGAAGAATCGCATGAAGTCAGATCAACCTTCTTCATACGTATCCATATTTTCAGTATAGCCATTGAACAAATAAGGGAGTCAGTACCTATGGCAGCCAAAAGCAACGTGCAACGTCACAGATCATGAAGCATGGTGAGGAGTTGGCGCGAGTGCTGGCGGTCATGCAGAGGTAACACGTTAACCAGCTGATAAAACTTGCGTGATCCCCAGAGGGGGGAGCTAAAGGGGCGCTCCCAGCCATTGGAAGGGATGTGAGCCAGATAGCTGAAAAGCGCAGCGCGCTGTGCAGCCATCTGCGTCAGGATCTCCTCTAGCAAGAGAGGCTGCTCCGCCGCAGTTTTATCGATGGGGAGTTGCTGGATAAAAGTCTCAAATTGGGGATTATCTTCCGATTGGATACGCTGCATGTGTTGAAGCGCCACGGTGTCCGTAACCAGCAGATGATGGGTCACCAGGAGGGGAGAGATACCATCTTCAGTGAGTGGACGCGCCAAATCTTCATGACGAAAAGTAGCTAGCTGACTCATAAAGTCAATGCGAGCCACGACCATTTTACGCCGCAAGATAGCAAAAGGAGCCTCATTCCCCGACATACATCCTCTCCCCACTAGCCATACTTCTATGGCTCCTCTTGAGGCTTCACCAATTGTTTGTAGAGTCCATCCAGCTCATCCTGATTATTGAAGTGCAGGACAAGTGTGCCTTTGCCACGTGCATTATATTTGAGATCAACTTTGACGGTCAGTGCTTCGCGAAACTGCGCTTCGAGATCAGTTCGCTCAGGCGAATGAGTGGGCACCAGAGCCACATGCTCAAGCGCAGTCTCAACGCTCTCCGTATTCTCGGCCCCTTTGATGCGATCAGCCAGTTCCTCCGCCTGTCGTACTGTCAGGCGTAAAGCGACTATCTGCTTCATGGCCTTAATTTGATCTTCTTCACGCTCGATACCAGCAACCGCACGCGCATGACCTTCGGAAAAGTTCTCCGCCCGATTGACCAGCATATCGCGGATCTGTGGCGGCAGTTGGAGCAGGCGTACAGTATTTGTGATGGTGGTACGGCTCTTACCGACCTGCTTCGCTACGCCATCGTGTGTCAGGCCATACTCCTGTATCAGCATCTGATAGGCCAGAGCTTCCTCGATCGCATTGAGATCAGAGCGCTGAATATTTTCGATCAAGGCTAATTCCAACATCTCCTGGGGAGTAACATCTTTAATAACGACGGGAACCTTCTCCAACCTGGCAAGCTTGGAGGCACGCCAGCGGCGCTCACCCGCAATAATCTGATATTTCACGACCGGGGATTGAGCATCAGATCCAGCCACGGGCGCGCCCGCAAAACCATCACCGAACCAATCGCTCCCGGATTTCTCATCGTTCTCCAGAGAATCCAGGCGTGTCACCACGATCGGTTGGATCAAGCCATGTTCAAGAATCGAATCGCGTAGCTCCAACAGCAAAGGATCATCCTCACGGAAGATACGGCGCGGCTGGCGCGGATTGGGAATGATACTATCAATCAGGACCAGCGGCAGCGCGGCCGGGTCCGTTGCTGTGGATTGTTGGGCCGCCATGATACCTGAAGCCCCAGATATCAATGAATCCAATCCACGACCCAAAGATTTTGGTTTAGCCACGAGCAATCACCTCCTCAGCCAGAGCACGATAGGCCAGACCCCCCGGAGATGTAGGATCATAATCAATGATCGATTGTCCAAAACTGGGAGCCTCACTCAAACGTACATTGCGGTTGATAATGGTCTGAAAAATCTCTTTCGGGAAGTGGCTTCGGACTTCACGGACAATATCAGCGGCCAGGCGCGTACGTGAATCAAACATCGTCATTACCACACCAACGATAAAGAGAGCCGAATTAAGCTTTGATTTTACAATATTGACGGTATTGAGTAACTGGCTCAAACCCTCCAGCGCCAGATATTCGCACTGAATAGGGATGATAATCCCATCGGCCGCCACCAGCGCGTTGATGGTCAGGAGACCCAGCGACGGCGGACAATCAATGATGACGTAATCACAACGTTCACGAATAGGCTCGAGCACCTGACGCAGGCGATATTCACGAGCCAGCGCCCCTACCAATTCGACCTCGGCTGCCGCCAGATCGACCGTACAAGGGGCTACGACCAACTCACGTCTGGTGGTTGGCACAATAACATCAAAGATAGAGATTTCATCGTTTTCTTGCACAAGCAGATCGTAAACCGTATGCGCCCGCTTCTGTTTCAGGACGCCGATCCCACTTGAAGTGTTAGCCTGTGGGTCCATATCAACAAGCAGTACCTTGCGCCCGGTGGCGGCCAGATACGTAGCAAGATTGATAGCGGTGGTCGTTTTGTTGGGTAGGAACGATGCGCCTTGCTCTGTCACCAGAACAGGTTTCACTGGACCCCCCGCCGAACCGGACTTACACATTTCTGCGTATCCGGCTCTCCAATCACTCCTCAATCGTCATTGTCTTCCCAAAAGTGCACATACTCGATCGGTCTGTTCAGTCTTAAATGAACGGATAGAAACAGAACATGTCAGGCAGATAACCCATCCTGAGGATGATCTTGCTTCCGAATGGGTTCGTTAAAATAGGTCAGGATCATCGGACCGGTCTGAGTTTGATACGCAATCCCGACTATTTTCCGTGTGCCAGTAGCTTGTTTCCGTTTCACATCCACGCCATATTTGCGAATGACTTTGGCAACCGAACTTTTTTCCTTGCGAGCAACTGTTTTCACAAGACTGGTATAGTGATAGTACTTGAACTTCCCGATTTTGGTACTGACATCTGTGGCCAGGCAATAGTAATGGTAAAGGCTACTGATCTCAGCGTTGTATTGCTGGATGAGATCAAGCAAGGGTAAATTGATCCGGGCTTTATGATGGATCGCTTTTCCGTTCTCGACAAATGGTTTGAGTTTCTCGCGTATCACGTCTGCCGGCACGAGGAGCTGAATCGTCTCATTAGCTACACGATCTTTAATCTCCAGGGTAGGTGCCAGTGGCTGTTTATGCGCTCTGGCTCTGGTAATCTCATAACCCAGAAATCTGATCCGCTGACTTAACAGATGCGTAATCACAGTTTTCTCCATATCGAGCTCAAGCTGGAGCTCTCGCGCAAGAAAATCCTTGATATTTTGTCGGATCTGTTCCGCCAGATGCTTGTTACCAATGATCATGACGATAAAATCATCTGCGTACCGCGTGTATTTGATCTTGATTGTATCCTGATCAAATTGGGCGCAGATCTGCTCCATATACGCGTCCAGTTCATGAAGATAGATATTTACCAGCAGAGAACTCACAGTGCCTCTTTGAGAAATTGCTGTGAGCGATGTTGCTGGCAGATCTCGTTCCATGTATCCCGCATCGAGAAACTTGTCGATCAGGTTGAGAAAACGACCATCGCTGATCCTTCTGGCGAGCAATTCACGGAGCTTTCCTGATTGAATATGCTCAAAAAAATCTTTGATAGCGCCCTCAATCACCCAGTTCGTTCCCTTGCATGTTGTCTTCACCTGAACCAATGCAGTATGACAACTCCGGCCGGGCCGAAACCCATGGGAGGTATCTTTAAAGATTGGCTCATAAATTGCCTGTAACAGCATCCGCACCACTTCTTGTACAAGCTCGTCACGCAAAGGAGGGGTATCAGAGGTCTTGAAGGTTCCATGCGACTTGTGCAGGGAACTTTGGCGGACAGATTGAGGATTGTAGGTTTCTTGTCGTAGCGCTGCAATCGTATCTTGCAGCACTTTGAGCTTAAAGCCGTCCATAGTTCCTTCGTCTGTATCCTGGACCTGATTTCCTTCTTTTACGTAGATGTTGCTATAGGCCAGCATGTACATATCCAGGTTAAATAGATTTCTGTACAGTCTATCGAAAACATATGCGCTACTTTTGGTCGACTTTTGACTGAGCATTGATAGAATCACTTCAGCATTCTGCATTACGCATACCTCTGCATTCTCTCAATTGAATGATCTGTCCCCCTTCGCCAAGTAGCAGGCGTTACCTACCTCAGACTACTATGGGGACTCCGTAACCGTGTCAGGTATTCAGAGTCTGGACTCATAGCCCTTATATATGGGCATCCTGATTTAGGTTATCTCCGTTTAGCTTTCATTTTGTACAGGGCAGATGGTTTAGGCTCCCGTTCGTTTCTTTCACGCACTGTCTGGTGCGCCGCGGGGATGCTAGAGAGTACAGGAGTCGTAGGAAAATACTTCTGTAAACTTCCCCGGTGTACTTGATTATTCAGCCTGCGTACACCCCGGTGGGTTAGGGCCAAGAAACTAGGTTTAAGGCAGTTTAGCTTTAGCCATGCCATCTCGTGGCCTTGCAGCACTATCTGTAAGCTGACCTCCAAATATGCCGCTTTACTAGCATGCTATGTTCCCTTGCGACGTTTCCATCTCCGGTAAGCTAGTTGACCATGCGGGTTCTCTCTACCCACAGTTCCCTCAGGAACGATACAAAATGCACCTTACGGACGCACACCGACGCCACCCTTCTGGTTCGTTATTGCATACACTTTTGACAAAGGTTGCTACCGTACCTTTCCTCTTCCATGACGAAGACCATAAAGCTCCGCTTTCAACGACATTGTAGCAAATGTAACCGAGAGAAGCAACTTTTCCCACCCCGCAAACTTGCCACCCAGACACAACCCTGTAAAAGTAACGTCCGGAAAATCGTGTCCCCTAAAGAGATCAAGCCAACCGACGTGACATTGGAGATGTGTATCCCAATGGGATGAGACGCTCACCGACGTAGCGCCGTGGTCTTGTGCCCGGCGGCCAGTTCACGCACGTAAAATCCCATTATGGGATTCCTTACACACAATTGCCTATCTTTTTGATCAAGTATGATAGTTGTGAAGATATTCTTCGTGCGATATCTCTCTTCTTTCGATATTGCATGACAAAATCGAAAGTTACGTACTTCAAGAGTCCGCCGGGCACAAGACCACGGCGCTACGTTGGCTGGCGTCTCCTCACGTAGCAAGCCGTTTTTTACAACACCGTAATCCGCTACAATGTGATGCGGTTGCCGCCAGCGGGCATGGTAAAGCGTAGGAAGCCACCGTTCGCCAGGCGCGTGCAGACGACGGCGATGGTGTAGAATACGAATAAGAAGGCTGCTGTCCGTAGTTCGTCGAGCACAAAGCTGAGCAGGCTTAAATGATTAGATCCACTCGCCAGCAGGCGCGCAATCGCCGGTCCATGTTGCACGTCAAACATGCTCACAGGCAGGCCGCCGATCAGGCTAATCAGTATATCCAGAGCCAGGCAGAGCGCCGCCAGGCGCAGCGCTAACAGCCAGAAACGCTTACTGAGACGCTCCCGTTTCGTCGAAGTCATACGACGAGCCGCCCACACAGGTGGTAAAATATACATACAGGTCAGGAACAGCAGAGGTATGGCCACAAAAGTCCAATCGGGAAAGAAAGTAGGAGTAATCAAAGCCCCAAGCCGACCAAAGGCATAAATGATCATGCCTTCGATGATACCTCGACGATAACTCACTTTATTAAATAGCATAAAGACAAACCTGATTTCGCCTTATGAAAATTGAATAGCAGAAAACATATTGGTATGACACAGAGAGTAGATTAATGGCAACCACAGCCGCCACCGCCACAACCGCAGCTCCCGGCATCATCTGACGAGCCCTCGAAAGAAGCATCAGCGCCGCCACGGGGAGACGCAAACACGGACAGCAAGCGACGCACTTTCTCGCTATGACATTTCATACACACGACATCATTGGAATGCTTGTGACTGACAAGCAGCTCAAACTTGGAATTGCAATCGGAGCAATAATACTCGTACAATGGCATAAAAAAGTACCTCCAACCTGACTATGGGGAACACGTTATATCAACAGATATTGTAGTGTGTGACTTTGACTGCGTCAAGTCAAACCATAGACGTTCAGAAACACAATTTCTTGACTAGAAATATGCGACCGCACATTTCTGATCTGAACGCAAGGAATTATTACGATAAAGGATGAAAAAAAGATGGCCCTGACAATAGGAATTATCGGTTTGCCACAAAGCGGTAAGACCAGCTTGTTTAACGCTTTAACCAAGGCTGGTGCACCCATCAGTGGATACGCAGCCAGCACAGTCCAGGCAAACATCGGCGTCGTCCAGGTACCAGACGCCCGACTGCAACCGCTCGCAGATATCTTCCAGCCAAAAAAAGTAACGCCCACCACCGTCGAATTCGTGGATGTGGCTGGTATGGGACAGGCATCGCAGGCAGCTAAAGAGAAAAAAGAGGGCTTGAACGCTGAGTTTCTGGGACATATCCGCAATGCGGATGCGTTAGCGATCGTCCTACGTAGCTTCGCCAACGATAATGTACCACATATCAACAATAAGATTGATCCCTTCAGTGACCTGGAAAGCTTGAATGCCGAGCTGATTATTACCGATCTGGCCTCGGTCGAGAAGCGTCTGGAGCGGAGTATCAGGGCGGGAAAATCTGGTGATAAAAAGTATCAGCAAGAGACCGATATCCTGCGCCGCTTCCAGACGACGCTTGAGGAGTTCAAGCTGGTAAAGGATCTTGAACTGGGGCAACCAGAACAGGCCCTGCTCAAAGAGCTCTTCCTGTTAACCATGAAGCCACGCATGTATGTGCTGAACGTGAGCGAGAGCACGCTGGGCGATGCCAACGATCTGCTGGATAAGGTGAACGCGAATGAGAAGATCGATGAGACGAAGCTGAGCACTGAACTGGAAGGCATTCTCAGAGTGGCCCAGCGAGCCAAAAGCGAAGGTTCTGAAGTAGCAGCCGTCTCGGCCAGTCTTGAGGCGGAGCTCTCAGAGCTCCCCGAAGAAGATGCCCAGGAGTATTTAGAGTCGCTGGGACTGCCTAAGCTGGGAGCCGATCGGGTGATCCAGGTTGGCTATCGCCTGCTCAATCTGATTACCTTCCTGACCGCTGGCGAAGATGAGGTGCGCGCCTGGACTGTGACGCAAGGTGCCAAAGCACCAGAAGCGGCCGGCAAGATCCACTCTGACATCGAGCGTGGCTTTATTCGCGCTGAAGTCGTCCACTTCAACGACTTCATAGAAAGCGGATCATTTGCTGCCGCCACCAAAAAAGGTGTCCTGCGCCTGGAGGGCAAAGAGTATGTGGTGAAGGATGGCGATATTGCCCACTTCCGCTTCAATGTCGGCAAGTAGGCAACGTCCGATACCAGTACGATGATTATGTGTATTGCTTGATGATCTTATCAACCAATCCACCAATCTCGTGCCATAAGTGGTGCTGATAATCCAGCATGCGCGATTGGTTCAGATCGAAGTCACGATTACCCGCATCTTTCCTGGCATTTTCAGCAAATTGTTGGGATAAGGCACGAGTCTTATCCCCACGACCATGCAGATAAACACCAAGTTCATTCAGGTCATTCAATAAAGCATCATATTTCTCTTCTTTTGTCGCCATGGGATGTACTCCTGAAGCAATTTCTATTTCTTGTAAATAATAGCGATAGCATCTCTTCTATCTATTCTATGAGAGATAGCAAGAGGTCGCAAGAGATCACTATCAGACGAATATCCCGATGACGATATGTTATGAACGCTTGGAGAAAACCCATAAGCGCATGCCAGTATAAGAAATAAGAAAGGTACCAAAGATGGCAATGATCTTTGAGGCATTGGCCCACAATGTAGGATTAATATTTTGTAAGTGAATCATATTGCTACACAGCCAGATGAGTAGATCGTTGACACAGATCCCAACCAGTGTTGTGATGATAAAACGTGCCACTTCTCCGGGAGCGATCTTCTGTCGCTGGCTAAATGTCCAGTACTTGTTCAGGATAAAACTATTGATACCACCAAAGGCATAGGCCAGCGAGTTGTACATGACCAGATTGACTGAATTGTCGGTCGGAAATAGCCACAGCAAGCAGTTAAACAGCAGAAGATCTAAGACTGTATTCAATCCTCCAACCAGACAAAAGCGCAACACTTGAAAGACAAACTGTTTCCAAATTTTTTGCATAGAGCCACTTAAAGATGGGGTAATCATAGGGGATAGAGTTGGATCAATTACAATAGCTTCACTCGCAGGAAGGTTCACTACAGGCGGCTCAGTCTTCACAAGTTGTAGATCTAGATCGTTAATAATATTTTGGCTCCTCATAAACTTCTCAACTTCTCCTTACAAGAGGATTAGCTGTTTTATACATAGACATCATCCTCTTACAAATTCATTCATTTGTTTTTATTTGGCATCGATTCATCTATCTAACATCGATGATTATGCTGCTTTGATTAGAACTTCCTCGGTGAGGTTTCCTCTACACTATAGCCAACAGATAACAGAGATTTCTCAAATTTAAATCAAATTTTTCTAAGCTTTTTGTAGGGTGATTTTTCCTGACACTCAGCAGGTTGCTGTTTGACACTTTTCATAGCTCACGTTTACAATGAATGAGCAATACAAAGGAGATTTAACCTGTGAACAGAGCACGCGAGATTCAGGAAGCAGAGATTATTGCCACGACCCGTATTGGGATTATCGGTGGAGGCCAGTTAGGTTTGATGATTAGTGAGGCGGCGATCAAAGCAGGATTTGCCGCCGTAACAGTCCTTGATCCCACTCCACAATGTCCGGCGGCCAGCGTGGCGGAACAGATAGTAGGAAGCTTAAAAGATCCTCTGGCCTTGCGCCAGCTGGCCGATCGCTCAGACGTTTTAACCTACGAAATTGAGCATATTAATACTGAGGCTTTACAAGTTTTACAAAATGAGGGCGTCAAAATCTATCCAGCGCCAGAGCTACTCGCCGTCATTCAAAATAAATTTGAGCAGAAGGAATTTCTGAGCAGACACAACATCCCGGTCGCCCCGTATATGTCGATTGCTTCAACGGCAGACATAGAGCAAGCAGTGCAAGCCTGGGGCTATCCATTGGTGCTAAAAGCCAAGAAAGATGCCTACGACGGACGTGGGAACGCACGCATTAACGGTCCAGAGGACATCAAAGCGGCACTCGATAGGCTCGGTGAGCGCGAGCTGTACATCGAAAAATGTCTGGATCTGGATAAAGAACTGGGTATTATGATCGCTCGCAATGAGCGCGGCGAGACATCAACCTTTCCGGTCGTCGAGATGATCCATGCACGCGACATCTGTTTGACCGTGCTGGCACCGGCTCCGATCTCTGAAGCCCTGCAACAGGAAGTACAGGAGATCGCCCTGCATACGATCGATACGCTCAAAGGGATCGGCATTTTCGGCGTCGAGATGTTTCTGGATAAGCAGGGAAAAATCTGGTTGAACGAAATCGCTCCACGTCCACACAATTCCGGACATTACACGATTGAAGCCTGTCAGACATCGCAATTTGAGCAGCAGTTACGCGCCGTAACCAATCTCACCCTGACCTCAACCAGAATGCTTTATCCCGTGGCGGTCATGGAAAATATTCTTGGCGAGCGCAACGGCCCCACAGAGATTCACTGGTCTCACGACTATGATCATACATATGTCTTTCCACATCTATATGGGAAACGCGAGACAAAGATCGATCGCAAAATGGGACATATCACGGTGGTCGGAGATGATCTGGACAGCGTCTATAAACAAGCAAAGGAGGCGAGGGCCTCGCTCTCGATATAAAGCAGCACCATGTCAGACAAACAACAACCCATCCAACAGGGAGCCAATCAGGAACATGGAATTCTGGTCTCGTCGGAAGGCATCGGCTCGGACGCCAGCGGAGAGCCGCTGGTCTTAGTCACAATGGGAAGCGATTCCGATCTGCCTTTGATGATGAAAGCGGTAGATACGCTACGCTATGAGTTCAACATCCCCTGTCTCGTACAGATCAACTCGGTGCATCGCGATCTACGCACAGTCGTGCAGCACATCGACAATCTGCCAGCCTCGATACAAGTGATTATTGCCTGCGCCGGAGGAGCCGCACATCTGCCCGGCAACATCGCCGATCTGCGTGCCGACCTGCCTGTCATAGGCGTACCACGGGACCTCGGACCGCTCAAAGGGGTTGATGCACTGCTCTCGATGGTACAGATGCCTGAGGGGGCTCCCGTGGCTGTGATGGCGATTGGCGATGCCGGAGCCGTCAACGCAGCCATCCATGCAGCCAAAGAGCTAGCCATTGGGCAGCCTGAGATTAAAGAGCGTCTACGCACATATGCCGAGAAGCGCAAAAACCGGGTCGCCAAACAAAATCAGAACTTAGAAAATACACTCGGTGGCTATACCAAAAAGAATACTTAAAGGGAACTCGTCCGCCCATGTAGAGCTATCTCCCCTCGTTTGATCCTCGACGTGCGGGGGAAACTTT
This sequence comes from Dictyobacter sp. Z7_2, assembly GCF_057551105.1. Lineage (NCBI taxonomy): Bacteria > Bacillati > Chloroflexota > Ktedonobacteria > Ktedonobacterales > Dictyobacteraceae > Dictyobacter > Dictyobacter sp. Z7_2. Next base: position 2,285,383 of record NZ_BAAJPE010000002.1, on the reverse strand, counting down.
GATATAATGGGGAAAATACAGTGTAGAACAATAGTTTCAAACCGGAGAGAGATATGGAGGACCGCCTCGTTTCGCCCAATGTCAGCGAAGAGGAACAGTTGATCGAAGGAAGTTTACGTCCTCGCCGCCTGTCTGAATATGTTGGTCAAGATAAAATCAAAGATAATCTGAGTATTTTACTGGAAGCAGCACGCCGCCGCAGCGAATCGGTGGATCACGTGCTGCTCTATGGCCCGCCTGGATTGGGAAAAACGACGCTGTGTAATATCATCGCCGCCGAAATGGGTGTTAACCTGCGAACCACGTCTGGACCTGCGATCGAGCATGCCGGAGATCTCGCCTCCATACTCACATCCCTGCAATCGGGAGAGATCCTCTTCATCGACGAAATCCATCGTCTGGCACGTCCGGTAGAAGAGCGACTCTATTCCGCGATGGAGGACTTCGCTCTCGATGTGATGATCGGGAAAGGTCCAAGCGCCAGATCGCTACGCCTCAACCTCCCACCCTTCACTGTCGTGGGAGCAACAACACGCGTCGGTTCGCTAACCGCGCCGCTACGCGATCGCTTCGGAGCCATCTACCGCATGGAATACTACGATCTACCCGCACTAAAATCGATTGTGGCTCGCTCAGCCCGTATCTTAAAAGTGGCGGCAGACCTGGATGGCATCGAAGAGATTGCTGGCCGCGCTCGTGGCACACCTCGTATTGTGAATCGGCTGCTCAAGCGTGTTCGCGACTACGCTCAGGTAAGAGCCGATGGAGTGATCACGCGCGAGGTGGCTAAAGCGGCACTGGATGCGATGGAGGTCGATGAGATTGGCCTGGATCAGACTGATCGCAATATGCTGCTGACGATTATTCAGAAATTCAATGGTGGTCCGGTCGGTCTGGACACATTGGCGGCCAGCACCAGCGAAGATTCAGAAACGATTGAAGATGTCTATGAGCCTTATCTGTTGCAATTAGGCTTTATTGCACGCACGCCACGTGGGCGTATCGCCATGCGTGCCGCCTATGAACATCTAGGCATGACACTACCGGGAGAAGGTACACAGAACCTGTGGATAACACCCTTAAAATAAGCGATTTTGATTATGAGCTACCATTAGAGTTGATTGCTCAAACTCCGATCGAGCCACGCGATGCCTCACGACTTCTGATTGTCCAGCGTGAGGCACGCGCTTTTGAACACCGACATTTTCGCGACCTCGGCGACTATTTGCGTCCGGGAGACCTACTGATCGCCAATCAAAGCCGTGTCATCCCGGCTCGATTGCTTGGACAACGCGTTGAAAGTGGCGGCGCAGCAGAAGTATTGCTCTTGAGGGAGCGTCCCGATCTGGGACCAGACCACTGGGAAACGCTGGTCCGGCCCGGTCGCCGTCTACGCGCCGGAGCCAGATTGAGCTTTGGTCCAACAGGAGAGCCTCCGCGCCTGCTGGCGGAGATCCAACAGCATACAGATGCAGGTGGTCGCATCGTCTCTTTCTCGGTGCCGGAGCAGCCAGCCACGAACGATCCCTACCAGGTACTGACAGTACGGCAGCGCATCGATGAGATCGGCCGCATGCCCTTACCTCCTTATATCCATGAGACACTGGAAGATCAAGAGCGCTATCAGACTGTCTATGCACGCATCCAGGGATCGGCCGCCGCGCCCACTGCTGGCCTGCACTTCACGCCCGAGCTGCTTGAGAGCCTGAGGCAGCAAGGCGTCCAGACTGGCTTCGTGACTCTTCATGTGGGGCTGGACACCTTTCGTCCGGTGGAGCATGAAAATGTCCACGAGCACAAAATGCACAGCGAGGAGATTGAGCTGGATAGCCCCACCGCTGACTTGATCAATGCGACCAGACAGGCAGGAGGACGCATCATCGCCGTAGGCACCACCTCCGTACGCGTGCTTGAGAGTGTCGCCAGTATCTATGATGGACAGATACAGGCGTATAAAGGTGACACCAGCCTCTTTATCACTCCCGGTACCCGCTATCAGGTCGTTGACGCCATGATCACAAATTTCCACTTACCGCGCTCGACCCTGCTCTTACTTGTCAGTGCATTTATGGGGAAAGAGCTCATGCAACAGGCCTATCAGGAAGCGATACGCGAACGCTATCGTTTCTTCAGTTTCGGAGATGCCATGTTGCTGCTTTAAGCAAAAATAAAGACGAGGAAGCTTTGGCTCCATAACAACTATTCTTGACGCTCGAATAACTCAAGTGTCACAATAGAAACTGTATATTTTAACCACAATCCAGAAAGAGAAACACCTCCAAATTATTTTTCTTTCATATCTTTGTGGCTCGTGGTCTTCCAGACATACGATAATTATGCAGTGCTATCAGCCGCTCATGCGGCCAGCGAAGCTTACCCGACACAATCAAAAGTAGGAGTATGAGGATAAATCTATGCGTGACATTACTATCTTCAGTGGCAGCGCTCATATAGAGTTAGCCAAGGAAATAAGCGCCTCACTGGGCTTACAACTTTCACCGACCCATATCCAGCATTTCAGTAACGATTGTCTGTATGTTCAGATGAATGAGAACTGCCGGGAGAGTGATGTCTACTTAGTACAGCCACTTGTGACACCTGTCCAGGAAAATTTGATGGAACTGCTGCTAATGTTGGACGCAGCACGAGGAGCATCGGCGGCTCGCCTGACGGCGGTCATCCCCTACTATGCCTACGCTCGCTCAGATAAAAAGGATGCTCCACGTATTTCGATCGCGGGCCGACTGGTCGCCGATCTTTTACAGACGGCCGGAGCGAATCGTGTCATCACTGTAGCGCTACACGCTCCGCAGGTACATGGATTTTTCAGCGTCCCAACCGACCATCTTAACGCTCTAAACGTGCTGGCACAACATTTCCGTCGCTATAATCTGACAAACGGCATCGTCGTCTCTCCCGACCTGGGCAACGCCAAATCTGCCACCGCTTTTTCGCGTCTGCTCAACCTGCCAGTGGCAGCCGGCAGTAAAAAGCGTATCAGCGATGATAAAGTCATCATTGACAGCATTGTAGGAGACGTCTCAGGAAAAGACGTGATCATTCTCGACGACGAAATCGCCAACGGCGGTACGGTTGTCGAGATCTTGCAACACGTACGCACACGCGGAGTCGGACGCATCTTCGTAGCCTGTACCCATGGATTATTTACCGGCAAAGCCATCGAGCGGCTACGACAACAGACCGATATCGAGGAGATTGTGACGACAAACACCGTCCCAATGCCACCCGATAAATCTCTACCCAATCTGACCGTCCTTTCACTTGCTCCATTGATAGCCGAAACCATCCGCCGCAACCACAACGGAGAATCGGTCAGCAGCCTCTTCGATAACGTCTAAAACGTAGCGTCGTGCCCAAGGGCACGACGTCCCAGTGGCTCGTACGAAACAGCAGGATCTCGGCGAGCTACGCCGGGGTGCCTGACCGTACGTCGAGTGGGACATCGTGCCCTTGGGCACGACGCTACGGTGGCGAGAAAATGAAGAAAAAAAGATGCAGGCAAAAAACTTCCGTTTTTGAATCAGGCAAAAGAATGTTGTTTGTAGGAACCACGAAAGCAAACCACAGTAGTACTACTTACTTTTGGGGGACTGAATGATCGACTTAAGTGATCCCACGCTTCATGAGCGTTTGCACCGTCGGACAGCTGAGGGACGCTACGAAATAAATGAAAGTGAGCTTGTTCTCAATATCCGTACACAGCAAAGTGCCGGTAATCATACGGGAGTACGTTATCTTTGTGAGATATTAATTGCGCGTTGTGGGCCTATGTTTCAGCGCCATTCACAAGGATTACGCCATCGACCAGATTTAAGAGAAGAAGCGATCGCGAATATGGGTCTGCATCTGTTGCGCGAGGCCCAGGATCCCAGTGAGATATTTATTACACAGAATTTCATCCATTATTTGCGCTGCCTGTGCGCCGATGAATTTAACCGCGTCCTTCGTCAAGAGGGATTAGGCTATCGACGCGATGCCGAAGGGCGTCCCATGGGACGCCCGCAGCATGTACCAAGCGCTCTCGTTGATCCGCTGCGCACAACAGCTGTAGACGAAGAGGGCCAGGCAGTCTCAGATGTAGCAGATCCGCAAGATCAATACGAGGAACTGCACGCCGAGGATGAAAGTCAGCGTATTCTGACCTATTTGCGTGATCCTCTTGACCGTAAGATCATGGTCTTACGCGCCATAGAGGGGCACAAATGGGATGATATCGCGGATGTGTGTAAGAAAACTGAACGTACAGTGCGGCTACGCTATGAACGAGCACGCGCTTACCTGCGTGAATGTGTCATCAATGAACAACATACGGCAGCATTCCAGCAGTAATCAACCAACCAACCACAAGGGGAACGGAAAGGAAGGAGTTCTGCAATGAACACTCCCGAATTACGCGCATTGAAGATGGCATGGGTCGCCGCAAAAGAGGCCGGCGACAAAGAGGCTCAACTACGTCTGCTGCGTGAGAATCCAGTCCAACAAGATGAACTCATTGAGTTCATCGCTGGATATCATGCCACAGGCGGTAGTGAAGAGGTCGAGCAGGAAGAAGGTCTCCTTCCAGTGACACAACGTGCCATTCAAAATGTCCTGGAACGCGCCTTTGAGTCCCGAAGCGCCTTCTCTACACTGACAGAATTACGCAAAAGCCGTAGCCTGAGCAAGCTCAAAGCTGCTCAGGGGCTACGCCTCAGCGTGGATGTCTGGGATAAGTTCGAAAATGGAGCCATTGAGTTCGTGAGCCTGAGCCAGCAGCAGCTAGAAAGACTCTCACAATTCTTTCAGGTCAGCATAGAACAATTTAGCAACCTGCTCAACAACAGCCAGCCCGCCGTAAATTTTAATCGCCGCCAGACAGGTCCGGGAACACAAAAAGCTCAGCATGGTCCACAAAAACAAAGTTTAGCCGAAGCCATTGCTCGTAGCACGATGACTAAAGAAGAGAAGGAATTCTGGGCTGAGTAAAAGTTACTAGCAACCGCACACCCTTTCATGGTATAGAGATACTTTATCGATGTTATCCATAGGTCACGCTCGTCTCACGGTGCAGAGCGAGTAGCGTAACCAACATAAGAAACACCTTTGAACCAACCCGGTGCAAGAGTTAGTCGTCCATCAACAAACCTGGGCATAAAGCCAGTCAGTTCCCGAAGCTGAAGCTTGTTCTGTGCGAGAGATGTGCGGATCTCGGCTGGCTTGATAAATCGATGATAGTCGTGAAGTCCTGGCACAAGGCCTTGCTTTTGAAAGAAGCGTTCGCCGATCCAGATCAAAACCAGATGGGATAGGAGTGTACGATTGATGGTGTCAAAAATAAAGATACCGCCAGGCGCGAGGACGCGTGCGATCTCGCGCATAGTGGCCTCAAGATCGCTCACATGTTCCAGGACATCCAGGCACACAATAACAGAGAAGCTGCCCGTAGCGTACGGCAAAGACTCGGAATAGCCACAGTCAAAGGTGGCAGACTGTCCCAGCGCCGCCTTCTGGATATAGTTACGAGCGGAGTGCAGCGCTTTCTCAGCAGGATCGATCCCGATCACAACCGCTCCACGGCGAGCCAATTCGTGGCAGATCAAGCCGCCACCACATCCAATTTCAAGAAACTCCTGCTGGCCAAATGCATGCTTGCCAAAGACGGCATCGACACGTGACTCAATATAGTCACAGCGATCAGCCGTGATACGGTTGAGCAAATTACTCTGCTCATACCAACCATAATGAGAAAAAATGTCAGCCTGCGAAGATCGAAATGAAGCCATTGCCTTTATTCCTTATGGTGATACTACAGGACTACGAAAGCTCAAAGCCAGATATGCTCATGTACTCATAGTGTAATCAATTTAGAAAGTAGATACCATAGAAACTCCACAGGATCTGACCTGAGCCAATCTTACAGCCCGAGCCTCTGGAGTGCGGCGATAATAAATGAGATAACGTAAGGCAAAATAAGTGGCAAAATGATCGGTAGAAGCACAGTTACAGCAGCACTGCTTAATGTGCTCGATTCCAAAGGCCAGACAGTAAATGAATTGTAGACCAGATCATAACGCTTCTTGAGTGTCTCCAAGTAGAGAGTTTCAGCCGCGACATCTTGCGTTTTTGCGGACAAAGCCAGCATCAGTGCCTGCTGATATTCAAGCTCCAAAGGTTGCAACATCTCACCGCGAGCTCTTACCATCATACGATGAGGAAAGATCAGCCAGCCGATGAAGAGTGCCGGGACCAGCAAGATATAAATAGCAGCCAGTAAAAATACTTCTGAGAACGTAAGTCCGCCCACAGTACGCGCAAGTATCAGAGCCGCAAACAGGAGTGCCATCAGGAGCATCAGGCTCACACATAACCAGAGTAGACGTTCAAGGCTGCCAAGTGCACCAGAGCTGCCGGAAGAGGCGGGCTTAATCTGAAGTTTGAAGAGATAGAAGAGACGGTTCACAAAAATTAAGGTTAAGACCAACCGTATCACACTCATACCCGTTGCAAACATCAAGGGGATATAGAGAATCACTACAACAGCTCTTACTTCCAATGAGAGCAGATTATGCCCGGCAGGTAATTCGCGCAAAAATACTCTGTAGAAGATGTAAATAATGATGACAGTTAGTATTGCTACCATCCACCGATAACTATCCATCCAGGAGACCAGGCGTTCCTTAAAATGTGCATATGCATCTTTATCAGCAGGATTCTGCCGATATTCACCGATTACACCATCGGTATAAAGTGTGTTAAAGGTTTTTGCAATGGCATCGGGAATCAAATTGTAGGCAAAAAAAAGGAGAGGAAAAAGAATAAACGTCTGAAGCAGCATGCTAGAAATATTGCCCGGATTATGACCCGATGGGTATTGATTTCCCCAGAGCAACCACCATAGCAGATAAACAATTCCGGGAGGAAATATCGCGCCCACACTAATCCAAAGGTTACTCAGATGTAACCTTTCCTTGAGCAAAAACAATAATGGGTCGTGTCGATAGAGTTGGCGTGCAGATAAAGTCATATCCGCCGTTGCGTGCACGTCATCTTTTTGCGCTGCTACTGCGCTTGCTTCCATGCCATTACTCCTAAACTATGATAGACACACTCGAATGTTTTGTATTATAACGATTGAAGATGTTGACCGTCTATTGGTTACAGATTTCTTTGACAATTTAACGGGCCAGGTTTAAGATAGAGAAAAATTGGGGATTGCTATGTTGCTTGATACTCGTTTGAATCCGCAATCAAACACGTCGCAGCTAGAGCAGGACATGGCAATGGCCATTGAGAGCTTACTATATGTGGCGGGTCGTGCTCTGGAACGCGACGAACTGCGCAAATTGCTTTCCAGCAGCGCAGAGCAGGTCGATGTAGCGCTCCAGTTGCTGGAGAATGATCTCAGACAGCAGAAGCGAGGCATACGCCTCCAGTGTCAGGGGGATTCCATACAGCTTGTAACGGCCCCAGAGAGCGCTAAGTATGTCGCAGCGTTTCTAGGGCTACCGATGACCGCTAAGCTGACTACAGCCGCTCTAGAGACGCTCTCAGTGCTTGCCTATCGACAACCGATGACGCGTAGTCAGATCGAAGCCATCCGTGGAGTCAATAGTGATCGAGCGCTGGCCAGCCTCCTGCAACACGGTCTGGTCACAGAGATCGGTCGTGCCCAGACAATTGGACGACCCGCACTTTTTGCCACAACCGCAGACTTTCTACAACAATTTGGTCTCACCACCCTGGCAGAGCTTCCCGGAGTAGCTCTCAACACAAAAGAATAAGGAAGACATCATTATGCGCATCGGTCGCCACATGCCCACCAACTCAAAACCAATCAAAGCCGCCCTCAAAGCACAGGAGATCGGTTGTGAGGCAATTCAGATATTTGCCAGCAATCCCACAGCGTGGCGGCCACCAGCAGACGATCCTCAAGCATGCGCCGAGTTCGCCGCGGCGGCTATTCTCTGCCAGCTTGATCCAGTCGTCTTACACGCCCCCTATCTGATCAATCTGGCATCCGATGACCAGGCCAATCGGGAAAAATCGATCGCCCTGCTCACCTGGACCTTGCAGCGCGGAGCACTCCTGGGGGCTCGTTATGTCGTTTTCCATACCGGAAGTCATCGAGGAGCAGGCATCGAAGCTGGTATCACACACATCGTCCAGGGAATCGAACGTATTCTGCCCCAGACGCCCGAAGCGGTAATGCTACTCCTGGAAAATGACGTCGGTGCCGGAAATTCGCTCGGACATAGCTTCGACCATCTTGCCTCCATCCGTGCACAGCTTCCACACTATCAGCAGCGCGTGGGTTTCTGCCTGGACACGGCACACCTCTGGGGAGCAGGATATGATATCTCAAGCGCACCGACAACACGCCACGTGTTAGAGCAAGCAGACCAGGCTTTGGGACTAGAAAATGTCAAGGTTATTCATCTGAACGATACAGAGAAGGCCCTGGGTAGCCATCGCGACGTCCATGCTCGGCTCGGCGAGGGGCTGATTAGTCCAGAAGGATTACAAACATTTCTGCAAGACCCTCGCCTGGATCACGCAAATGTGTTAATGGAGACTCCTATCAAGCTCGATGAGTCGGAAAAAGAGGATTGGGATAACGATAGCCAGCAGATAGCAAAGGCGAAAGAATTGGCAGGCCGTCTGATCATCCCCGGGAGTACTCTTACATGAGTGTCAAGCGAAGCGAGGACACCGTAGCGTCGCACGCTCGCGTGCGATGTCCCTGTGACTCGTATGAGACAGCTGGCTCTCGGCGTGCAACGCTGGGGTGCTTGATCGTACGTCGAGTGGGACATCGCACGCAAGCGTGCGACGCTACGAGGTCTTTCTGCAAAAGATGAATCACACCCATATATTCCCTGTATGTCATGGAAATGTGGTGCCGGTAGGAGACGACACCACATTTACTTCGGATGTAGCGGGCGAAGTTGACGGCACTGGACTTAGTACTGAATCGGTAGCTGTAGGCAGAACATCTGGAGTGGCCGGCGTCGGTGTAGCATTCACACTAAAAGTTACCACGACAGAAACACTGCCTACTGCGGCTCCCGTCGTTGAATCGGTAGCCTTAATCAGAACTGTCGCCGCATACAGTCCAGCATCGATACTGTTACTATCGGCATTGAGCGCGATAGTCATACTTGATCCTCCCTGCAAAAGCGTTCCTGATGCCTGGGAGAGCGAAAAGCCAGGACCTAAATCTTCTTCTACACTAGCAGTCCAATTCAGGGGAGCATTTCCCGTGTTGCTGATCAGTATGGCTTGCGAAATTATCCCTACGACATTCGTATTTTGCGCCGCCACGCTGGCACTCAATTGGGGCACTCCCGGGATGCTGGCATCGACGGCAACGGTTTGCGGGCTACCGATAATCGCCATACCAGCGTCAAAAGCGGATAATGAGACAGCATCGCTGTACTGGTTGCCAGCTGGCAGGCTGGTAGTATTCGCTGTGACGGTAAATGTGGCAGCATGTCCACTGGCAACGACTGCCGATACCGGGAGCACTGTAAACCATTTGCCCGCCCCAAACACGGGGGTGGCGTTGATTGTAATAGCACCACTACACGTTCCCACAGCCCCGACGGTAAAGGTCTGTGAGCTAGTTGACGATGCCGGAAAGGTCAACAGTGACTTTGAGACCGTCTGCAAGGCACAGGGAGGCTGGACAGTCAAAGAGACTGCAATGGTTTTCGAGCTGACAACTTGATTGGTACTGCTATCCCGAGCGCTAATGGTGACGGTTCCTTGATAGCTACCTGCCACTAGCCCGGCCAGATTCACACCGATAGGTGCCGTCGCCGATTGATGAGGGGCAACCACTCCCGATGTCGATACGGCTTGCAGCCAGGACCCTGCGCTCTTTGTAACCGTGCTGACACTCCAATTCAAGTTATGACTACAGGTTGGACCAGCGGTCAGCGTAATATTTTGAAGCGTACTAGAGATCGCAGTCGCGTTGGTGCCATAGAAATTCAAAGTATTCGGCAAGATCTGAAGAGAACACGCCGGATTTAAGACAAAATTGACTGGTATATTTTGTGGGCTGCCAGGAACTACATGTCCGGCGGTATCTGTGCCAGTAATGGTGAGTAATCCCGTATATTGGCCAGCCGCAAGCGTGGATAGCGAATTAGCGATCACGTTTAAGGCAACCGATTGATGTGCAGCAAGCTGGCCGCTGGTTTTCTCGCTTGCGAGCCAGTGCGCGGTTGAAAAAGTTGAGGCCGCCATCTTCCAGATCAGTGTACTGGCCCCTGTATTGGTGATCTTTACAGTTTGAGAGAGCGCAACTCCGCTATTAGCGGTAGAGGTATAAGAGATAACAGACTTATCGATACTCAATCCTGGATCAAATTGCGTGCCGCGTGTCACGTTGACTAAGATAACTTGCGTGCCATGGCTGTATGTAAAAGTTATGGAACCTTTTTTAGAAGCTCCTGGTGCCATACCAGTGGTATCCACGCTAACCAGAGGTGATGATGGCGTAGAACCAACCTTCTGATCAATCGTCAACCAGGAATCATTGCTACGGGCACTCCAGCTAATAGGAGCCGAACATCCCGCCGTTTGACCAATCGTCGCAATCTTAGCAGCCGGAACGATTTGTTGATAAGCACTGGTAAAATCCAATTCGCCAGGAGAGATAAGCAATCCACATCCCGCCGTGATCGTCACACTGACAAAGATCTGCTGAGGTGTGTGTAAGACGGCTTCAGAGCCCGTTCCACTAAAGCTGATCGTGGCATAATAAGTTCCTGGCAATAAGCTGGTATTATCAATTGCTACCTTTATCTCATCGCTCCCGGAGGCATTAATCATGCCTTGAGTAGCTGAGAGCGTCAGCCAGGATGCACTCGATGTGGCCTGCCAATGCAGAGGACCACCACCAGGATTACTGACAGTGATCACCTGCGGATCAGCATGCTTGACATTATCCACACCAGTAAACGCCAATACGGGTGGTGTCAGTTGTAACACGGCTTCGTGTACAGCTTGTAAGGACACCACCTGCATGTGTACAGGCAATTGACTATTACCTGCATTTGACGAGAACTTGATCGTGGCATCATAATCATCTGGTACCATATTGGCACGGTCGACAGCGACCATCACCACGACCGGAATATCGCTGGTCAGAGTGCCCCCCGTCGGGCTAAAAACAAGCCAGGGAGCCGACGAGGAGACCTGCCACGAAATCTGGCCAGCACCAATATTGGACAAGGTGACCTTTTGCATCGTATTGGTCGCCTGATCGCCAGAGCCTAGATCAAGCGAGGTCACCGACAGTTGTAAGTGAGCCGGCGGCAAAGGGCCAGAGTTGCCAATAATACTAATCGTGGCAGAGAGAGAAAGGTGTGTATGTGCATCCTCGGCAGTAATCATATGATGACCACCACCCCAATCGGCACGTACCACCACCATATCTTTCAGGTTGCCTTTATCATCTGCATCTATTGATGTATGTCCCCTGATGTCAACAATAGGGATCGTGCTATCAAGGAAGAGGCCAATCTCACCATTGGGAGTGAAACCGTTGCCCGTAAGTGTCAATTGTCGTCCTACGTTAACGTCGCCCGCTGGCTGGATCGAGAGCGATGGAGCCAGCGCTGCATGCGTCTGCTGCAATGATTCCACCATACCAAAGGCTCCACGGCCACTGAAGATAAAAAGTACAACGATAAATGCCCAGAAGATGGCTTTGGGGTGAGAGGTGAGACGCGAAAGCGAAAACCAGCCGTAGGGGATGTGACGCAATACCGGAAATGATTGCAATGGCTGACGCGGACGCGGCGGATAGGTCGCAATGGGACGACTCGGCGTCTCCACAACTTTTTGCCAGGTCAGTTGACTCTGCGGACCCTCAAAAGGCTCACCACAAAAAGCACAGGCTTGAGAGGTCTCAGCAGGTGAAGATGAAACTTGTAACTGTCTATAACATTGTGGACAATAGGTTCTGTTCAAAGATCGCTTGCCCCCCTACATCACGTTAAAGGCGGATACCCAATACATGAAGTGTACGGAAGAAGATGAATACTGTCAACTATCTTTTTCTAGATAAATCAAAGCTTTATTATCATAACGCTATGGCTGTCCAAAAATTGCATATCACCTATTAACGATAAAAAAAAAGAGACGGTCAGCGCAATGATAGCCTTTACGTACTGTGAGCATTCCTTACTTGACGCATATATCGTTTTACTCTAGGATGAGATGACAACTACGTGCCAACGTGCTGAAGGAGAAGAGTATGGAAGACCGTCAAGGTCAACAGCTAGGGAACTACAAATTATTACATCTTGTAGGCCAGGGAGGCTTTGCTGATGTGTATCTCGGTGAGCATATCCATCTTCGCACGCAAGCAGCCATTAAAGTACTCCAGGTTCGGCTTGGGGATAGCAATATACAAAGTTTTCTCAACGAGGCACGCACGATCGCACATCTGGTCCATCCATATATTGTACGCGTATTAGACTTTGGCGTACAAGAAAATGTTCCCTTTCTCGTGATGGATTACGCTCCTAATGGCACCTTTCGACAGCGTTTCTTACAAGGCACACCACTCCCAGAAACGCCGCTCGTTCCATATATAAAACAGACAGCCGCCGCACTACAATACGGCCATGATAAAAAACTTATCCATCGCGATGTGAAGCCCGAAAACATGTTGCTGGGTCTCAACGACGATGTTCTCCTCGGCGATTTTGGTCTGGCCCTCATTTCATATAATTCTATCTCGCGCTCGCTGACGGAGACGGCCGGAACCGCTGCCTATATGGCTCCTGAGCAATTGCAGGGAAAACCTCGACCTGCCAGCGATCAATATGCTCTGGGTATAATCGCTTATGAATGGCTCACCGGAAATTGTCCGTTTCAAGGCTCATTCTTTGAGATAGCCAGTCAACAGGTATTGGCGCAGCCAGCTTCGCTTCAGGAGAAGGCTCCCGGAATATCGGCGGAAGTCGAAAAAGTGGTCATGCGAGCCCTGGAGAAAGATCCTCAACAACGTTTCCCCAATGTGCGTGAATTTGCGTTAGCCCTGGAAGAGGCCTGCTTGCCCACAGAACAATATTCCCTGGATTTACCACTGAAACAAAATTCATCCACGAACAAAAATATTAATACATCAGCAAATTCTAACCTGAGTCTCAATCTATCGCTCAATCAAAACTTACAGCCAGCAACAGCGCAACAAAACCCGGCCAAACCAGTATTGAATACAGAAGCTTCATCCCTGGCTTTGTGGCAAGCAAACAAAGCGGCACCAACGACACCACCACCCGCAACTCCGCCGTTCCCGATCACAAAGCAACCAGCATCGCGTAATTCTATGGACAAGTATGCTCTATTTACTAATCAAGAATCGCAGCATCCAGATGGGGAACCAGAACAACTTTCGTTCAACAATAATGCCCCATTCTCGCTCAACTCCTTCTCGGCGGGACAGCCGCCGTATGTAACCACTTCCCAGGATCTGCCTTCACAAAAGAAAGTTCCAGCCTTCCCCACAGAATCTACGCCACCAGTGTTTATCCCTCAACCGCTCTCACCATCGCCAGCGAGGATCACACCAGATCCCATCGCAACGGGAAAAACGCCGTTTCTGGATTTCCCACCACTTTCACCAGTGCAGATGCCCGATGCGCAGGAGAGAGCATGGACAAGCATGCCACCGTTGGAAGCCAGGATATTTACTCCACCAGAGAATACTTATCTCAGCAATAGCCAGAAATTCAAAAGGACAACGCTGAGCCACTTAAAGGCGGTGGCCACGCCGATCTATAAGGATAATCATTTTCGGGCTGCCAATATGATCGTTATTCTGCTAGTCATGTTTATCATTGTGGCCAGCGGGATTGGAATTTTCGCGTTCTCGAATAACCAGAAGGCTATGCTCCAACAAAAGATCGCTGCCACCAGCGCAGCAAAGGCAAGCACAGCCAAAGCCAGCCAGACAGCCCTGGCGCTACAGGCTTCCCAGACAGCGATTGCCCAGGAGAATCCTTATTTAACCAGCAACGGCGGAACTCTGGTGTTTGATGATCCACTGACAAACAACAAAAACTCCTGGCAGGTGGGACCAGATGCGACGGGCTTTACGGCAGGCAAGTGTGCCGTCACCGATCAGGGATATCAAGTTGATGCTCCATCGGTAGCACACACGCCCTGTTTTCAAACTACGCAAACCTTTACAAACTTCACCTATCAGATAGACCTCACGTTTAGCGCGATCGGACAAAGCTATAGCGGCGGCGGGATTATCTTCCGTAGCAACAGTGATCTGAAACAGTATTATTATTTTGAAGTCTATGGAAGTGGCTACTATACTCTGCAAAAGTGCACTGAACTCAATTGTCTCAACTATATGGATGGCTATAGGTCAGGTAAACCGCTTATATCTTCTTTTAAGAAAGGCATCAATGTCACAAATACATTAGCCGTAGTCGCCAATGAGGATACTATTGATCTCTTCGTCAATAAACAAAAAATATCCGAGGTAACAGATCAGGTCAGTGCGCCCTACACATCCGGCTCTATTGGCGTAATGGCCACCGCCGGCAACAATCTGGGGGTGGATACAGCTGCCAATACGACCACCACTGCGATCTTCAGCAATGCCAAAGTGTGGAAACTTTAAAGAGGATGCAATGTACTCTGTAGCCAATTCCGAGCTTCACGCACATCCTCATGATTTATGTTATGTCCACCATTCATCCAATGCTCACTCACCTGAGCGCCAGCCAGTCGCAAGATCTGTGCCAGGCGCTCAGTCTGAGTTACAGGGACTAGCTCATCAGTCCGACCCGCGCTGATAAAAATAGAGGTGCCACGAAGGTCAGGTAACGACTCTGGGATGATAGTTACCATTGGACGTAGCAAGATAGCCGCTTTAAAAATCCCTGGACGCAGGAGTAGCATACTGGCGGCGATATTGGCTCCATTTGAGTAGCCAACCGCGATAATCTGTGAGGCATCAAATTGATAGGTGTGGCTGGCTGCCAGTACAAAATCTGCCAGCTCATCGGTACGTATCCTCAGGTCCTCAAGATCAAAGACTCCCACGGCGAAGCGACGAAAAAAGCGCAGCAATCCATCTTCAGAAACTTTTCCCCGCGGACTCAAGCGAGCAGCCTCAGGCATGAGCAAGCGTCCTAACTTGAGTAAGGTTTTTTCTGTGCCGCCAGTTCCATGCAGCAGCAGTAATGTCGGTCCAGCCTGCTGCACTTCAGCAGGGATGAACTGATGAACAAAATCGATAGTTGATGGATCAGGCTGGTCGTTGGTCATCCCTATTTTTCCTTATACATTCTTTGCAATGAAGCACTGGTTGATAAATACTTTTGATACCATCTGTAATCAAAACTGTCAACTGCGAAGCCCCATGAGGAAGAATCCCTTTTGTGGTAAAATACGCACAAGATGAACCTATGGACGAATTCAGAGCACGATGACCAATCACTGACAGGCGCAACAGAAGTCGGACGCGATCCAGGTGCAATCTCCCTACGACGCAGTACGCGACGACTTACCGATCGCGCCCTATTGTCGTTGCTGCGTACCTGGCTGTTACAAGATTATGTCATTCCTTATTGCCATACATTGAGCTCAACGCGGATCTTTCGACGCTGCTACTGGATCGATAATCTTGGCGGCTACGATGCTAAAAGTTTGCAAATCCCCCCTGTACCCAAACAGGCTGCGAGTGGCAAGCAACGCCCAAAGAAAAGTCCTCCCACACAACCGGCAGCGCTCCAACCACTGCTAGCGCTTACTCAGACACTCGCCCAGGAGAATCAGCCAATCACGTTTCATGGATTACTCCTGGTCGCCGGGAGCACCGGTAAGCGTCAAAATAAGAGCAAGAAAGCTACAAGCACAACCATAACCATCCCCAAAGAAAGCGGCATCGTGCCAACACATTGGTCGGAGAGCGCACCGACGCTGCTCAAAGAGATCGAACATTCTCCTGCCCTCTTCATTTTAGATCCACTCAGCCCCCAACCATTCAGCAACGAAGATCTGGCTCCACTCTACCAGCGAACCATTCCCACCGAGCTTTGCTTTGTAATGGCACATAAGCTGATCGAGACACGCTTGCAAGCAGCCCATAGCTCGCCAGAAAAAGCGAGCAGGTTGACCGCATTCTTACGCAGTAATCGCTGGAAAACTCTACCTTCCAGTGGAGATGAGGCCATCAACGGCTTCTTAGATCTGTTTATAGCCTCCATGCAGCGCCATTTTCAATGGCCACCCCAGCGTATCAACCTGCCAGTCCAAAACGGAGCGGCCAGCACCACCACTATCCCCTACACGCTCATTTACGCGACACGACGGCAGGAAAGTCTGCTGATTATGAATGATGCCCTCTGTAGTTATCGACGTCGAACCTATCAACAAAGCTACCAGGGAGTGCTCAGCGAAGAATGGTTTGCACAACAGGAGCAACATCATCAAGCAGCAGATCTACAAAAGCTGCAACAATCCATACTAGAGCAGGGCAGAGCACTGCGAGCCAGACGCTGGCCAGAGCTACGCCAGCAGATTATCCTCAGCGACTTCGGACATTTCACGCAGCAAGAATATGATCAATGCCTCCAGCAATTGATAGCTCAACAGCATGTACGCTGTACGTGGCGACAAGCACCAAGGGAGCTTGTGGAGCGCATCCCAGACAATGGAGATATCCTCGTCTGGCTATAGTAGCGTCGCACGCTCGCGTGCGATGCTACTTTTGGGGGGTCTTTTCAGGCTCGGCAGGCGCGATATGGGGATGGGGACGGCTACGGATTGAGGCGATCTCGCGGGAGAAGATGCGCCTGATGATAGCGATGGTGCTGGCGTACGTTGAGTCCATGCCAAAGTAGGAGAGGCTTCCAGCTCCCAGATTTTTGCCACGCGTATAGGGTGTGTCTGATGCGTAGTGGAGGATACCTAACTCATAAGGTAAGCTCAGCAGGTTGATGTTTTCATCGGTTGGATAACGCGTCAGATATTGATCTTCATAGATCGCGTTGAGATAGGGTCCGCTTTCCATTTCGACGACGGTATAGTTGGAATTGTAATAGAGATCCAGATATTGACGATTCTGTAAGTAGGTGCCTTTGCTGGAGACCGCCTTCTGATTGTCCAGCACGGAGCCGTAGGTCAGATAGGGCTGGACTTCGTTGGCATGGAATACATTGTCAAACCAGTAGGTGTTCTGACTATGCTCGTCCATCACAACATTCGAGATCATCACGTCGCCAATGCTGCCGTTCAAGGTGGCTGCCTTGCCCAGGACATAGATGCCACAGATACGTGAAAGGTTCTCCATAATCTCACGCATCATCCGGTAGGCGGCCATGCCCAGCGGATAGTCGATATTCAAGATGATGGCATCACTTTTAACCAGTGCATCCAGATGAGACATGCGACTACGCGGATCAATATCGCCGGGACGTAACTTTCTTAACTCAAAGAGCTGTGCATCTATCTCCAATCCATGACGAGCATCAACATGCCAGATACCCCGCTCCTGAGACTCCTTGATGCGTGTACGTTCGGCCTCCTTACCAGCAGGCGTACGAATCCACTCGCGGTTCGTATAATAGAGGAAATTCTGCCAGTTTCCTGGCACGATACCATCCCGCAGCTTGCGGCATTCTTCGGCGAGATAAGGATCACCTCCATTGAGCGCAAAATCGATCAGTTCTTTCTCGTGACGTAGCGAAAAGCCGGATAATACATTCAACATGCTATGCGCATTACTGGACACAAAGTAGACCGGTCGATCAGGCATCCCTAACGTATCCAGCAGAGTGCTCACGGGTGCCCACCACTTGCGCGTGGCTTTCACGTACCCTACGTGCGAACCGCCAAGCATGCGCAGATTAAAACTCTTGCGCTGAGTCCCAATTTCGTGCAATTTCTCCCAGAGATGGTCACCCCAGATCACTTCCAGGCGCTGCCAATCGTCGGCGGCAATCTGCAAGCGATGCCGTAATACCTTACTGATTTCGGCAAAGACAGGCGAGCTCAGTTCTACCTGCGTCTCTAATAATTGCATGGTGGTTGGATCGAGATTCAGGAGATAATTGATCTTGTTCCATTCGATCTGGAATGCCACCAGGATAGGCACGATATCATCGGTATCGCTGACGCTGGCGACATAGACGGCCAGAGTCTTGTGACCATTATAGAACCACTTGCGACGACGAGCCGATGCGGTAACTGCCTGCCACTTATTGACATGAAAACCTTGTTGCAGAAAGACCTGTTCCGATTGTCCGAGCAGGACAAGCTCGCAGTGATTAATCACGTCGGGGAGACGCAGGACACTGTAGATGAAGGCGGACATATCAGGATATGGTTGACGCGCATCGGGATGCAAACTGGAGTCGATATTGTAATGCGCCTGCACAAGCGCCTTCAGACTAACCTCGCCAGAGCTGCGCAATAAGGTATTGTACGTACGGATATAAAGCTCAACATCACGTTTTCCCGCTTCATGATACTTTTCGCCATGTTCAAAATTTGGGGCCAGGGCTGTATGAGATTGGTTATGATCTGTGAGTATCTCATCATCTGCGGGCGAAATCGGGGATGATCCATCGTGAGTAACATGTTTGAATGGTTGTATTCCATCATGAGATGTATCATCAGGCTTCTGTTTGTGTGTCATAAATTTAACCCTCTTCTCCGGGGCAGGCATTCATTCATCATCTTTATTTTCATCTATTATAACGCGCCCGCCAATACGATGAGAGAATGCACGTATCTCTCATCCGAGAATGCTCGCCACTAGCTCTACCAATGGAAAGGTTAGAGTTATTCTCTCACTTTTTGCATAATTTCACAACTTTTCCACAACCTTTGGTTTTTGAAAAATAACAATATATTGATGCGCGATGTTCGGAATGTAAGCAAAGGGATATCCATATGGGCGTAAGCGTGTCCCGGCCTGATACCAGATAATCTCTCCTTTGGGTATAAAACCATGCAACTTTGCTCGCTTGGCCAGATCGACATGCGTAAAAATATACTCGCCATGCTGATAGGCGTTTCTAATGATCACGGCCATATACTTCTGAGGCCTCAATAAAGTAAAGCAGGCAGCGAAGACGCGCTCCATAGTATCCAGATAGACATCATAACTGGGCAGATTAGCGACATCAGCAGGATCAGGAGAATGCATGTCGTAATCGGTGCGCCGATTCGTATAGGTATGGGCATAACGCTCGTTGACCATGGTCTGAGTCAGGTGGATGTTGTAAGGAGGATCGGTCAGAACGAAATCAAAGGAGGATGTTTCAAGGGTCGCCAGGACCTGCAAGCAGTCACCCTGGATCAACGTCTGTGGGGCTACTTTTCCCTCGCTCTCAAGCACAATCTGCTGATAAATATCGACCCACTTCTGATTAATCTCGATGCCCAGCGCCTGACGCGGCTTCTTGCAGATCGAGGCTCCAATCAAGGTGCCACCAACCCCAGCAAAAGGATCAAGCACACGACCGCCAGGCTTGGTAAAAAACTCAATCAGCTGACTCATCAACTGCGGCGGCTTGTTGGCTCCATGAGCTTTGCGCAAAGAATGCCCGTATTCGGATGGGTAGGCAGTTGTGATAATACTCTTGGTAAAATAGAGCCATTCAGCACCTGTCAACTCATTCAGAGTGTTGCGAATCGAAATATCATCATTCTCCACAATGCCACTCTCCGACTAAGGGCCAAGCATATAAGAGGCTTTTAGCCCTGGTTTTCCCTACATTCTTCTCATTTATCACCGATTATGGCACCAAAATCATATTTTTTAGCGTACACTATTGTTAGGAGGTATTACTAAAATGTTGGGTGTCCCCATGCCTGACATTTCCCCCTAGTAATGCCCCCTGATTTTCTTCCTGAAGAAGATGCTTCATGCAACATTTTCAATATTATATCTATTTCTTATACGTTACGGGTAGCGAATTTGGGGCAACGCTGGCATGCATGCTATTTAGGGATGATAGAAGTAAGCGTGAGAGTAACCATTGATTGTCCGTAGAGATAAGCTTGCGTGACACCCGCCTCGCCTGAAGTGGGACTGATGGTGCCATCATGATTGCTATCAGCACCGTTTAAAGCGTTGGCCGAAAGCTGAGAGATAGCCCGTATCATGCCAGCATCGGTTGGATTTTTCAGCAATTTTGTGGCATCCTGATCAATTGTGGTGAACCATTGCTGAAGGTTATCACTGGCAATCACCATATGTTGGGCATACAAGCGCAGGTTGTTAGTCGCATCAGGTTGCGAGGAGGCTAGAGAAGCACGCACGCCAACGATATCGGCATAACCATCATGATTGCTCCCCAATAAACCCAGATCCTGAGCAACGGGCGCAATATGCAAGGCTGTACATGTTTGAGAAGTGACGGCTGCATGCGTAGGACGCTGACCTTCAAGCACTGTCAGGATATTCTGCGCGATACACTGGGTGGCTGATTGGTTTCTGGTCATGCCTAACTGCTGAGATTGCTGGTAGAGCAGTTGTGTCTGACTTTTTAAACCCGGCAGCAACGCAACTTGATGGGGAGTACCGGGATAGCTTACAAGCAATGAATCGACATGTGCCATGACGCCAGAGGGAATCTGCGCACTCAATACAACGCGTCCCGTAGGCAACGAAGTATCAGCAGTCTCAAGCGTCACCTGGACCTTATTTCCCAGACTGAGCACAGTGGTATCGCCATTCACAAAGGTCAGAGCATAGGTTGTTCCCGTCTTAGCCAATGTACCCAGAGAATGAATATGGACTTCGTCCTCATCAATCATCCAACCCGCATAATGAGCACTACCGGAGAGAGGTTTGAGTCCCTGAACGCTCATATCCAACGTATTAGTCATGCCATTGGCACCATCACGAAAAGTTACCTTCCCCTGCACTTGAGGAACGACCACGCTTTTCGCTGGTGTCGCCTTGTAGGCCAGGCTTTTATTCTGCCAGAAGGTAAAGACACATGCCACAATACCAACGCCCAATAAGGCAAGAATGATGGCCACAGAGGCGAGATTGCGACTGGTCGAAGATGCAGAGCGCGGGGGCGCTTTGAGCGGATAAGCGGTATGGAGAGGTGCTAATGATGAACCAAGGTTCATATTTTGGTCGGATGAAGCGATGGGCGCAACATTAAGAGGTATGGGCGTGAATGGATACGCTGTTGTAGAGACAGGCGATAAGTTATGTATATCTTGTGATAAAACATCATCC
The DNA here is from genome assembly GCF_057551105.1 of Dictyobacter sp. Z7_2. Classification (NCBI taxonomy): domain Bacteria; kingdom Bacillati; phylum Chloroflexota; class Ktedonobacteria; order Ktedonobacterales; family Dictyobacteraceae; genus Dictyobacter; species Dictyobacter sp. Z7_2. The sequence goes on along the minus strand of NZ_BAAJPE010000002.1, from coordinate 2,264,139 downwards.
GTCATGTCATAACGCCGCTGCTCTCCCTGTGACAACTGTGAATTTTCACTGGCAGCATTTAGCTTCCCCAACTGCCCAGATGAGAGTTGAGCACCACAATGGCCACAAAAAACAGCACCGCTATCCATAGGAGCCTGACATTCTGGACAAAGCATCATTTATCTTTCCTCTAAAACAATCCTACTTTTCACATGGAGAAATTTCTCATCAACTATCACCAAAGCATAGTATAGCATACATCAAACAAAAACGATTCTGCTAGTATTGTGCCATATTAGTACTGCCCACAAGAGCAGTCAGGACTCAATCGCTCCAGGGGCTCAATAGATAGCTATACAAAACGCTTGCCACAGACAAAGCAGTGGTAGCATAGCTACTCTGATACCTTAATGATATGGAGTACATTGGTGAGCAATTCCATGACACCATGATAGGAGATCACGATCATGGCCAGAGAGGCCAGCACCACATGAATAGTACGCCAGGTACGAATAATCCCACGTGCGCGTTGCTGCCGCCGTAGCGAACGTGTCAGGCGAGCATGTTCCTGCAACTCTGGCTGAACGCGTTGCCAATCGGAACGCTCAAGCGGAAGGAATTTAGCAGCTTTGAAGGAGGAACGTCCTTTTGCCTCTAATGCTCTGGTGCAAGCCAGCTTGAACTCATCAGATTTGCCAGCATAATAGCGCTCAACGATGTATTCCAGAGCTTGCAAACGCTCCTCCAGGGAACGCTCGATCCCAAAGCCATTGGAACTGGCCTCACGCGCAATCACCTTTGTCTGCCAGAAATCCAGCAAGCGACCGCTAATCCCACTCACAACCAACAAAATCAAAGCCAACATGGCTCCGGTAGCCCAATACGTATCCGTCAGGCAGTCCAGATTCTGACAATAATCATAGGTAATATGATCGTAATTTTCATGCAAGAAAACGATCAGAACCGTCGCAATCCCCAACCATGTATGCATCCACAACCAATTCTGCACCTTACCAGGCAGAGCACGAATAAAGCGGCGACGCAGAGAATAGGCGGCTGTGACAAAAACCAGGACAAAGGCAATGATGCCAAAGAGACGCAAAGGATCGTTCAATGGCCCGGGATACATCTGTGTGCGCAGGGCCGCATAATACCAGAAAAGTAGCCCCCCATAGAGCGCAATACTTAACAGTAACCAGATCCAGCGGGCAGGCGAGGTGGGCGCGTTCCAGAGACGTCGTCGACTAGAACGTGAAGATTTTGTAGTGACTGACATAGCAATACTCCTAACGCGAGCGCTGCCCGAGAATATCCTCGGTCGAGCCGAAGAAACTCACAGGATTAATACGAATGGCAGCGCCAGTGGGACAAGCCTGCACACAGGCCTGGTTCCCATAGCCTGCACAGAGATCACATTTAATCGCAATCTTTTTGCGCATGGTTTCAAGCGGATTGTAGACCGGAGGCTGGAGAGGTCCAGGTTCCGCAATAGCCTGAGCCATCGGTAATGGGCGTCTCCCAGAAGGTTTGCTTGCTCCCTTGCGGAAGAGATTGCTGAAACGCTGCCAGCTTTGGGCCGACACAGGCTCTGTCTCATCTTCCAGCGAGACAATGGAGATGTTATCGTAAGGACAACGCTCGGCACAGATACCACAACCGATACAGCTCTCCGTAATATAGACCTCGCCACTGGGTTTCCGTGCGATGCCCGCCCGACTGCACAACATACAGACGGGGTCCTGACATTGACGGCAGGCATTCACGACGCTGATATTGCCAACGACCATACCCTCACGATTCATACGCGATTGTCCATGCCGTCGTTCGCACGCATCCTCACATTCGTTGCAATGGATACACTTATTCAGATCGATCACCAGCACTTCGGTCCCCTCAACTACTCCATCACCAACGAGCGCATGCAAGCCAGCTCGGGCCTCGGCATTTGAGTAGGTACTCTCCACCACCTGCTGCAATTGAGCTCGATCAAAGGGCTCAAAGACAGCGCTATATGCTGCCACGGTCGTATTTTGATACAATTGTAAGCGATCTTGCATGCGTTGCTTGAAGGCTGGATAACGCATAAGCAGGTTTTTGAGTTGAGTTCGTGTAATCTCAGCAACGGAGACACGCGTAATCGCAGAGACCGTCACGGCGCGCTGATCGCCAAGCATATCCAGGCCACCCACAAAATAATCGCCGCTCTGCCGATAGGCCACAATACGCTCTGGTGGCTCCTCGCGACCAGTCTTACGAGCAACCTTCACAAAGCCATCGAGCAACAAATGGAAAGTCTCACGGCTTGGTTGCCCTTTTTTATCCTCATCAAAGAGCTTCTCATCGCGATCATAGCGTCTGATCGCGGCATCCTTAGCCAGTTGATGCATATCCTCAGCGGAGATACCCTGGAACAGATCCATCTTCAGCAGAATATTTTCAACAGCCCGTACATTGCCCAACTGTTCAAAGAAATCTTGAACAGAAGGAACAATCTCAATCAAGCGTTGCATCACCTGCTCAGGAACCTTCAACAGCATCACTTCGGTTTGTGCGCGCACCGTCATATTGCGAGGCTGTCCAGTGAGCATACCCTGTTCGCCAACGTACTCTCCCTGCTGCAAGATCGCTTGAGGTAGATTGGCTGCATCGGTGCCGGAGGAAAAAACGTCACAACGACCTTTGAGCAGAAAGTAGATATCCCGTCCAAACTCCCCCTCATGCATCAATTCCGCACCGGGGGGCAGGACGTGCAGTTGAGAGGCCGCAATAAAATGGAGCAGATAGTTATCCGGGACCAGTTGCTCGTTTTTAAAGAGGGCTTGAGCACGCAGACTTTTTACCAACAAGGAGACATTCCAGCCCGCAGGCAGGTTTCCCCAGCCCTTCGAGAGATCAACTTGACCATCCCAGGGAACACCCAGACGCCGCTTGAGCGAGAGCATCAAAAGGTCGCGATGATTATCTACCGGACAGACCGGGACACAAGAGCCACACATCACACACTCGTCGGTAAAACGTGCCACTTTGGTTGAGACCTGAGTCGAGATAGTCGCTCGATTGAGATCACCAATAGTAATCTGGGCTGATAATGGAACGGGACAGGCACGCATACAGCGATCACAACCAATACACATATCGATTTCAAAATTTACTTCATCGCTACTCAAAGGCTGCACGTCTGTACGATGCGTCATGCCAACGTTAAATGTACTGGGAAGATTTTCTATCTGCATAACACTTTCGATCAAGGACCAGGTAGCCGCATTACAAAAACAATACATGGAAACATATGCATCTACGAGATGTGTAACAAGGCACTACAACCTGCACAGAAACGTGCGACCGGCATGTTGACGACGCCACAGCGCGAGCACACAATCACCTGTGTGGGGTTCGAGGGCCTGGGCGTCTCCCTGGGAGGTGCGACATCAGGCGGGGGAGGCGCCGCGACCGGAACTCTGACTTGCGTCTCCAGGCTTCTTGTAGCTGTTGTCGACATCTGCGACAATGGACGGGTCGCCGCCGCCTGAGGTGGAGGTATCACAGGTTTTGGCACACTGGTATGGCGCGTAGTATTTTCCTGCCCGGATTGTAGATCCACAAAGAAAATCATCGTATTGCCGACAATAATATTATCTCCATGAGAGAGCAGATAAGGCTGATCAATAGGACTACGATTCACCACAACCCCGTTACTACTACCCACATCGCGAATATAAAAGCGTTCCGAGGCAGAAAAGACCTCGGCATGGCGGCGTGAAACAATCATATCCAGCACAACGACCTCATTACCGACGTCGCGACCGATCGTGACAGGCTTTTCTGACTGCAAAAGATAGACCTGCGGCGGCTGTTTCTGGGCTTTGGCATTGACGGGTAGAATAACTAATGCAGGTGTTTGCTTCAAAGCAGCCAGGACAGCAGGAGGTAAAGGTTGAGCAATCTCTAGAGGTAGCATCGGGTTACTGACTTTAGACGGCGTAACCACAGGTGTCGCAGGCTTCTGGGGACTCCTGGCAGAAGATTTACCCAGGTCAAGAGTACGTAGCAAGAAGCGGAAAGAGACGATATTACCAAAGCGAATGATATCATTAACCTGTAACGGATAAGGGCGTTCAGCTTCAAGACGATTCCCATTAATAAAGGTCCCATTGAGGCTTTTCAAATCAAGCAGAAAGTACTGTCCATCATGATAGTCAAGCTGAGCATGATGACGTGATACCGATCCCTCGTTCACAAACAGATTAACGCCGGGTTGACGTCCCACGGTCAGGACAATATCCCGGCTCAAAAGATTCTCAGCCACGCGTAGCGGTAGTTGCTTGTCAACAATGTGGACAAGAAAAGCTTCCGTATGCTCAGATGAAGCCAGTTCACTCAACATAGAATCTTCTCCAGCTTGCTCCAGATCCTGTTTCATGGGAGCAGCAATAACCTGGTTAGTAACTGCATCTTCTGCCCTCCTAACACCCAGGACTAAAGGGGGCACATTCCAGTTATCCAGGCACGCAGCCAAATCAAAACTCTCATTCATGAGGGAAGAGACTACTCCGTCAAGATTTACCTTCTGATCAATCGCTCGCTTGAAAGCCAGTGTATGTTTACGATCACCCAGAGCCATCATCCCTACCATCACCCCATCACAGAGCAACACCTTCCGATACGTACGCGGCTTAGGAGCAGCAAGCAACTCACGGTACCCTTTAGCATTCGTAACCCCCACTGAAGCAAAAGGCAGACCGTAGAGAAAGGTAGCATTATAAAACGTTTCGGCGTGAAAAGGTTGAGTCGTATCCAGAATCCCTAGCATGCTATACGCAGCTGCCCGTGCCTGCTGAATCGCTGGATACCATTGTCCAATCACGCGTGCTCGTTTGGTTTGTGCATCAATAGTTTCGACGACATCACCGGCAGCATAGATGTCCGGAACATTGGTACGCATATATGCATCGACTAAGATACCACGTTGGTAAGCAATTGTGCTATCGCGTAGATACTCGATCGCTGGCTCGATACCAATCGCAATCAAGACCATTTCACAGGCGATGCGCTCACCAGCATTTGTGACCACCGCAGAGACAGTGCCTTTTGAGCCAATGATTTCTTGAATCTCAGTCTCCAGGCGTACATCCACGCCCGAGCGACGCTCCTCCTGCAAGACCAGATCGGAAGCGGTCGCATCCAACACCTCAGACCAGAGGATACGTTTCCGAATCAGATGCGACACCTCTAAACCGCGATGGCGCAACGTCTCGGTCGTCTCCAGGGCCAGAGTGCCACTTCCACAGACAACGACACGCCGCACTTTCGGTAAGCGCTCAAGCACCGCCTGATAGTCCTCAATTGTACGTAACGTCATAACGCCACGCAGATCGGTACCGGGACAACGCAAAGATATCGGACGCCCACCGCTTGCCAGCAGCATCTTCTGATACTTCACCTGTCCACCGCCCTTGAGAGAGACCATATGTTCAGCGGCATGGACGCGAACCACACGTTCGGGCAGTCGATGAAACTGTTGTTTCCGATAATGTTTTACTGGACGAGCCAGTAACTTCTCCTCAGTCACGCGCCCCGCCAGATAATCTTTCAAGGCGGGCCGAAAGTAGACAGGATGTCCATCATCAGAAATCAAGCCAATAGTTGCTTCAGGAGCCTCACTACGCAACGTCTCAGCGGCAGTAATCCCTGCAATGCCATTACCAACAATCAAAAACGAAATCTGATCAGCCATGTACGTCCCCAGAATTCATCGTCAAACCACGGCTAAGCGGATAAAGCAGACAAAACAGGTAGAAGCCTCCGCCACACGTTTGAAGAGAGACAAGTCCCCACGATCGTCACCATCCCCGCCACCACGTACAACTATCCAATAGATGGCCTTGAAGCACGTGAGCCCTGGATCGCGATGGATATAATGCGGCTCACTGTCCTTATACTTATAAGATATCTTACCAGAGATAGCATAAAATTGCTCATCCATGTGATACACCATGACCCATTTCCTATGACCGGTACTAAAAACAGATATTCGTCTAAAATCTTGCCCTCTGCCAAAAATCCTTGCATACTAAAAGGATCATATTCTAAATTTTTCTACTTATGCATTTCTTTTAGCTGGAGGATATCTTAATATGGGGGCAGATTTTGCACATTTACACGTTCATACAGAATACTCATTGCTCGACGGCTTTAGTCGTATCAAGAAGTTAGTCAAACAATCAAAAGATCTCGGCATGAACCATCTGGCGATTACCGATCATGGTGCGATGTATGGCGCTCTCGAATTTTATAAAGCATGTCAGAAAGGCGGTGTGCATCCTGTTCTGGGCGTCGAAAGCTATTGTGTCCCTGAGCACAAAGACAAGCCAAAATTCAAACAAGGCGATAAACGCTATTATCACCTCCTATTGTTAGCGGAAAACAATACTGGCTATCGCAATTTGATGAAATTGATGACTCTCGCCAACACCGAAGGTATGCATGCGAACCGCGCTCGTATCGACAAAGCATTGCTACAACAATATGGCGAAGGCATTATCGCGACCTCCTCTTGTCTGGGTGGTGAGATACCACAGCTGTTGATCGAAGGTAAGATAGATGAGGCTTACAAGACAGCACGCTGGTTTCGCGATGCGCTAGGACCAAATAACTTTTATTTAGAAATCCAGGATCATCGAGGCTATCCAGATCAGGCAAATGTGAACCAGTACCTCTATAAGATGGCCAAAGAGCTCCAGATGCCATTGCTCGCAACCAATGATCTGCACTACGTAAATCACGAAGATTCGCGAGCGCATGAGATTTTGCTCTGCGTGCAGACACAAGGAAACATTAATAATCCCAAGCGCTTCAAATTTGAGAGCGACGAGTTTTTTCTGCGCAGTCCAGAGCAGATGCAGCAGCTCTTCCCCGAATTAGAGGATGCTCTTCTCAATACCGTACGCCTGGCCGAGCGCTGTGAAGTTGATCCCTTCGCCTATAAAGCACAGCTCCCCGCCGTTGACGTTCCGGAACAGTATCGGGATGCTGAAGAATATCTGTACGCGCTCTGCGAAGCTGGCATCCGCTATCGCTACGGGGAGATGACCGATAATATCAAACGCCAGCTCGATTATGAGCTAAGTATCATCATCCAAAAGGGCTTTGTGCCCTACTTCCTCGTAGTAGCTGATTATGTCGGATGGGCACGCGACAATGGTATTCGCTGTCTCGCCAGAGGTTCAGCCGCCGGAAGTGTCGTGGCGTATTCACTGGGCATCACCAACGTCGACCCGTTACGTTATCACCTCCTATTTGAACGCTTCTTAAATCCTGAGCGCGACGATATGCCCGATATCGATATGGACTTCCCAGACGATCGGCGTGAAGAAGTGATCAGCTATCTGTCAAACAAGTACGGCCACGAGTGCGTGGCACAAATGGCGACATTTATGACGATGGCAGCCAAAGGGGCGATCCGCGACGTAGCTCGCGTGCTGGAGAAACAATCTCTCGGCGATCGCATCGCTCGCCTGTTGCCGACTGGTCCAAAAGTGACGCTGCAGGGATCGCTGGATTCCGTGAAGGAGTTGAGCGATCTGCGCGATAACGATAGCGAAGTCAAAGAGCTATTGGATATGGCTTTGCAGTTAGAAGGATCGGTGCGCGGCACAGGTGTGCACGCTGCCGGTGTCCTGGTTGCGAACGAAGCCCTCGATAAATTTGTGCCCTTACAAACGCGTGAAGGTCGCTACTCCACGCAATACGAGCACTCCCATCTGGAAGAGCTAGGATTAATCAAATATGATATCCTGGGCCTCTCCAACCTGACGATTATCGATAATGCGCTCAAATTCATCAAGCAATCACGCGGTGAAGAGATTAACCTCGAGAAGCTACCGCTCGATGAGGTCCCCGATGATGAGGAGCAAAATAAGAAACGAGCGAAAGCGTTTGAGCTTCTGGCCGCTGGAGAGACGACCGGTATCTTCCAGTTAGAAGGTGCCAAGATGCGCGAATACATCAAGCAGCTGGGACCAACCTGCATCGAAGATGTCACGGCGATGGTCGCACTCTATCGTCCAGGCCCGATGGATAGTATTCCCGATTTCGTTGATGCAAAACATGGACGCAAAAAGATTACCTATCTTGATCCGCGTCTGGAAGAATGGCTGGCCGAGTCTTACGGAGTCATCGTCTATCAGGACCAGGTGCTACTGATTGCCGTTCACCTGGCAGGTTTCTCATGGGGTAAGGTCAACAAGTTCCGTAAAGCGCTCAGTAAAAAAATCATGCACGAAGTCGAGAGCTATAAAAGCGACTTTGTCAAAGGTTGCGTCAAAAATAATGTCTCGGCAGAGGTCGCCAACCAGCTCTTCACACTCATCATGCCGTTCGGTGGCTATGGGTTCAATAAAGCTCACGCAGCCAGTTACGCGGTCGTCTCCTTCTATACAGCCTATCTCAAAGCCAATTATACGGCTGAATTTATGGCCGCTACGATGACGGCTGAAGCTGCGGATGCCACGAAGATCTCCAACGCAGTGGCTGAGTGCAAACGCATGAAGGTGGAGGTCTTTGGTCCCGACGTCAACGCATCCGAGCGAGGCTTTGCCGTCGAAAAGGATTGTGTACGCTTTGGCCTGCTGGCAATCAAGGGTATTGGCGATGGACCGATCAATGAGATCGTACGCGCACGCAATGCGGGAGGTCCCTTTAAGTCATTGGCAGACTTCTGCACGCGTGTTGATCCTAAAGCGGTGGGAAAAGGAGCGATTGAAACTCTGATCAAATCCGGTGCGCTGGACACGATTGAGGGTGCCAACAAACGCCATCAGATGCTGGCTTCCGTCGAGCGAGCGATGCAATTCGGCAAAGGCGAACGCGCCGCGAAGGATCGTGGTATGATCAGTCTGTTTGGCGAGATGGAAGAGATCAGTAGCTCATTAAGCTTTGCCCTGAATCAAAACGCAGATGAGGTACCACGCAAGCAGCTCCTGGCCTGGGAGAAGGAACTGGTTGGTATTTATATTTCCAAGCATCCACTCTCATATATTGCAGATCTCATTAAAGATCGCACAACCCACACGACTGCCGATATTACGGAAGCTCTGGATAAGCAGAAAGTCGTCATCTGTGGCACGGTCAAAGAGGCACGGCGTATCCCGACCAAAAAAGGCGATACCATGTGTATCGTACAGTTAGAGGACATGTTCGGGATGATCACGGTCACCGTCTTCCCCAAAGCCTATGAAGAGACATCACAGCTGTGGGTAGAAGATACAGTTGTGATAGTGCGCGGCGAGGTACAGGTACGACGCGATGAACCAGGCATCCTCTGCAATAGCGTCACCGAGTTCAAGGCAGTCGAGCAAGAGATGAACCGGAAACAGTATATGGTCTGGCTCAAAGTACAACTGACCGGCAACGACGATCGCTCAGTTTCAAACGATATCATGAAAGTTCAGAATATCAAGCGCTACTTGAGCGAACGCCCTGGACGCGATCACTACGAAATCCTGGTTGCCAACGGCGAATGGGAGATCCGTCTCACCCCTCAGGATAATACCATGTTCTATTCCAGCGAGCTTGTCGAGCGGCTAGAGGAGGAATTAGGAACAGGGATGGTCGAGGCAAAAGTGCTCGCATAACAACTCAAGTAGCGTCGCGCCCTCGGGCACGATGTCCCACGCGACGTACGATCAGGCAGACCAGCGTGGCTCGCCAAGATCGTGCAGTCTCGTACGAGCTACTGGGACATTGTGCCCGAGGGCACAACGCTACTTGTATGCTCAACAGTTTTTGACAGGTTCCCTCTCCAGTCGTTATACTAAGGGAAACCTTAGTATTTCCTGACACGTATACTTGTTAATAGATAATATTTGATTGATAGATCTATAAAAAGCAGAAAAGGTTATAAAATCGTGGGCTTCGACTATAAGGGCTCAGCCTCAGATTCTGATAAACAGACAGAATCTGACACAACGCAAATCTCATCTGAACAAAAGAATGATCCGTATCAGTCACGGCTGACAGCGAACCTGCCTGCTGAAGAGCTAGAACCGAAGTATCGAGAGCATGTCTCTGGACATCTGAGAGTTCCGCCTGTAGCGGCAGCCAGACCAGCATATCAACCACAACAGCCGCAACCAGGATATCCGCCTCAGCTGCCGCAACAGGGAACGATGCAACCGCCCGCGTCAGCATATTATCAGCCCCAGGGTTCTCAATATGCTCAAGCCAGGCCTCCTGCCGGGCAGCCGTATGCTCAACCAGGACAGCCTAACGGACAATACTACCCTTCATATGGGCAGCCTTCGGGACAACCCTACGGATATGGCACAACTCAATCGCATGGCCCATATAATGGATATGCACCCCAATATCAAGGACAACCTTATCCAGGGAATACGTATGGCCCTTATTACAACGGCTACGCACCCGGTCATAACGGCTATGCACCGTATCCATATAGCTCTCCCCCCTACGGTTATCCCCCGTACGGCTATTACGGAGGCTATGGGTGGCCTGCACGCCCCAAGCGCGATGCGTATCAGCTAACAATTGCCATTATTACGCTTATATGCTCAATCATTTCAGGAATTGTCGGCCTGGTCTGTGCAATTGCTCTGTTGTTTGTCCTGTTTGCATCGAGCCAATCACTCTCACCTGAAGACAGCTTTAGTTCGATTACTCTGTTTACAGCACTCACGATCGCGGGTCTGGGTGGTGGCATCATCGGCACTTATCACAGCATTATGGCGCTACTACAAAAGAAATCGTTCGAATTCAAGCTTCCCTCGCTGCGGCTAGGAAAATTGTATCTTCCCTGGTTTGTCATCTTCCTGGTACTTTACGTGGGGATCATAGCCATCGGCTTACTATTCCGCGGCGATGTGCAGATCGTGAATATGACCTGGCTGGCGGTGCTGATGATTGAACTGGCAGGATTGTTGCCCGCCCTGGTTGTCCTGGCCCTGGGCATCTGGCGCGTACACAAAACTGGCGATATCCATTGGTCAACAACCTGGCGCAGGCTCTCTGTAGCTCTGGTATCAGGAGCAACGGCGGCGATTCTCTTTGCCATGATCCTGGAAGGTCTCCTGGGAACAGCAATACAAGAAATCCTACAAATTAATAACTACTCGCTGACAAGCTCAAACCTGCCAGGCACGCCAGGTGAGATCATCTATCTCTTTTTAGTCGTATCGATCTTAGCACCGCTTGTCGAAGAAGGTGTCAAGCCGCTGCCCGTCCTCACAATGCTTGGACGTATCGGTAGCGCAGGCGAAGCCTTCATTTTAGGCATGGCGTGCGGTATCGGCTTTGATTTGATTGAAACATCGGGCTATATCGGCATGGGCTATAAGGATTGGGTAGATATCGCCATTGAACGCAGCTCGGCGGGATTGCTCCATAGCTTTGGCGCTGGCATGACCGCATTAGGATGGTACATTATCACCCATCGCAAATCGGTCGCTCACAGGCGCATTCTGATTGGAATAGGCTGCTGCCTCTATGCAATCCTGCAACACGCCATCTGGAACGGAACATTCCTCTTCCAGCTACTACCAGCCCCGATTGGTCCCTATCTCAACGAAGGAGTCATCAACATTGGTGGCTATCCACTGCCATCGATCTTAATCATTTCCGCCGTAGAGACCATTCTGATGATCATTTTCTTCCTCTTTGTGACAGGGAAACTCAGCGGGAAGAGAACCTTCTGGCGTCCAAGGCAGGCCAGGGGCCAGATCGAGACAAGACAAACAGACGAAGCAGCACAGCGTCCCTTAACAAATCCTTTACCCACACGTTAGTAGCGTCGGACGCTTGCGTACGATGTCCCACTCGACGTACGAGACAGCAGCATCCTGGCACACCACGCTGGCGGGCCTGATCATACGTCGAGTGGGACATCGTACGCAAGCGTCCGACGCTACATGGTCTTCGCTTCGCTCGACCTCTTTCGGCTTGACTGAGCAATACTTTGTATGTTACGCTTGAGAAGTTGAGATTAATAGTGATTTATTTGAGGAGTATTTTCGATGCAAAGAGCACTGATCATTTTTTCTACCCATATCTCCAGCATTTATATGTGGGTTGAGTGCTCCTTCAGATAAACCAGAGAAGCTATTTTCTTAGAGTATAGATCCTTCTTCAATCCAGATGGCGGCTTCCATAAGGACTTCTAGCAGGTAGGCACTCTTCCCTTCATGTTTTCGTTGTCACGCGATCCCTATGACAACTTTGAGGAGTGCTTCTTTATGTCTTTCAGATCGGGTAAACTTCATCCGTTTGCAAGCTATATGTTGATCTCAGGACTGAACTCTTTTGCCTTCAGTCTGATTACGACGATCAACTTGTTATATCAGATCGAGACCGTCAAGCTTAATCCACTACAACTTGTCCTCGTCGGTACGACGCTGGAGTCCGTCTGCTTTATCAGTCAGATACCTACTGGCGTGCTCGCAGATACCTATAGTCGGCGCAACTCTGTTGTGATTGGCTATCTATTGATGGGTATCGGCTTCCTGGTAGAAGGCTTCTTTCCCCATTTTCTAGCTATCCTGTTGGCTCAGATACTCTGGGGTTGCGGCATAACCTTCGTCAATGGCGCAGAAGAGGCCTGGTGCGCCGACGAAATGGGCGAAGAACAGGTCGGGCAGGCTTTTATCCGAGGAAATCAGGTTGGGCAGATAGCTTCTCTGCTCAGTATCCCATTGAGTATCTGGCTGGCTGTCAGCTATCGACTGAATATTCCAATCGTGCTGGGAGGCTCACTGTTTGTGCTGCTGGCGCTGCTTTTATGTAGATATATGCCAGAGCAGCATTTTCAGCCAGCACCTCGCGCTGAACGTGGCTCCTGGCGCTCTCTGGTGACGACTCTGATAGATGGAGGAAAAGCTGTCAGGCAAAGTCGCATGCTCCAGATTATCCTCTGGATCACAGTCTTCTCAGCCATGGCCAGCGAGGGCTTTGACCGCCTGGGAACCGATCACTTCATCCAGGATTTCACATTCCCAGCGTTGATCCATCTTAACCAGCTGGTCTGGTTTGGGGTCATCAATGCGGGCTCATTTGTTCTCTGCCTTGGAGCCACAGAGATTGTGCGACGTAGCGTAAAAACAGATAATCAATCTATGATGGTGCGGGTAATGTTCGCGGCTCAGATACTCTTAGTTGGAAGCATCATCGTCTTTGCGCTCTCCAACAGCTTCTCGCTGGCTTTGATCGCCTTCTGGTGCGCCAGTATCGGACGGCGTGCGGTCGCCCCCTTGCAGATGATCTGGATCACTCAGCATAGCGATCCACGCAGGCGAGCCACAATTATCTCTATGTTTGGTCAGGTCGACGCCATGGGACAGATCGCAGGCGGGCCAGCCGTGGGATATATCGGGACACTTGTCTCGCTACAGGCAGCTTTGCTGACAACCAGCGCAATCCTGACACCAAGTCTCATTTTCTTTGCACGAGCGTTGGGGCTCAGCAAAAAGGTTCCGCTACAGCAAGATACTCTGGAGGTATAAGAAGAGATAAAAAAAGAGGAGCCAGAATCTGGCTCCTCGCGATTACCTATACATAATAACATATTCTGGCTCAAAAGTCAAGCTTTTTGATGGGACGCCCCCAAACTCATTAATTTGACGATGAGAGGATTATATGTTATAGTTGCAGAATAGAAACAAAATACTAAACAGGCTATGAATAGGATAGGTTAGAGTATCCAGCAGATTTTTAGAGAGCGATGTCCCGGCTGAAAACATGGCGATCTGCCTACATCTAATGACCCCTATGAGCCAACCAGTGAACCATAAAGTAGTAGCTGGTCTTCGGGAGATGCGCCCGTTAGCGCGCAACGTCTTCGTCTTTATCTGGATAGCTGAGAGATATACTGCCGATAAGACCGAGACGATTAAGGTTCCATGATGTTGTCGCTCTGGCTGCTCTACGAGCAGATACGATGTCAGACTGACAGCGTGATAAAGTGGAATGAATGGTGGTGGTACCACGATAGGCGAAAAAATGCGCCCTCGTCCTCCTGGCAGGATGAGGGTTTTTTGTTGCATTTTTTTTACGTATCTTGCTCTTACAGAAAGGAGAGTCTGCAAATGGAACGTCTACGCACAAATGAGATGGCAGCTCATATCGGCACACGGATACGCGTATCCGGCTGGCTACAATCGATGCGACGCATGGGAGGCATCAATTTCCTGGTAATCCGCGATGGTTGGGGGATCGTCCAGGCTGTGGCCGAGACCGATGCTGAAATGCTCCCATTGCAGGCTGACGGCGTTGGAGTCGAGAGTATTGTGACGATCGAGGGAGAGGTCGAAAGCTCGGAGCAGGCTCCCGGCGGGATAGAACTCCATGAACTCTCCATAGAGGTCATGAATGCTGTCTCAGAAACGCCGCCAGTTTTGCTCAATAAGCGCAAACTCAATGCGCAACCAGCTACATTGCTTGATCATGCCCCTGTCACTAATAGACATCTGACGCGACGCGCAATTTTCCGACTCCATGCAGGCATCATGGCAAGTTTTCGGGACATCTTGACATCCAGATCATTTACGGAGATTCAAACGCCAAAAATTGTGGCCGCCGCCACCGAAAGCGGAGCTAACGTTTTCCAGATCGACTACTTTGGTCGTCCAGCCTATCTCGCCCAAAGTCCACAGTTTTATAAACAGATCATGGTAGGTGTCTTTGAGCGCGTCTTTGAAGTTGGTCCGGTGTTTCGAGCAGAGCCTCACGATACGACACGGCATCTGAACGAATATGTCAGTCTGGATGCAGAATTCGGTTTCATCAAAGATCATTTTACGGTCATGGCGCTGCTGCGAGATGTACTGGCACACATCCTTGAGAAGTTTGATCAGGACTATCGCACGGAGCTAGAGCTTTTACAGGTGAATATGCCCATTGTCCCGAGCGAAATCCCGGCGATACACTTTGCCGACGCGCAGGAACTTATTCTGAAGCTCCATCAGGTGGATGTCCGGGGCGAGCCAGATCTGTCGCCGCAGGACGAGCGCTGGCTGGGAGATTGGGCACTCAAAGAGTTTGGCAGTGATTTTCTGTTTGTGACAGGTTATCCAATGCGGAAACGACCATTTTATACGCATCCAGATCCCTTGCGACCCGAGTACTCAAACTCGTTCGACCTGCTCTTCAGGGGCACCGAGTTGGTAACTGGCGGACAACGGCTGCATCGCTATGAGGACTATCTCGCAGCGCTGGATAAAGCTCATCTGCCCACGGAGCCGTTTGATTACTACCTGGAGGCTTTCAAGTATGGGATGCCTCCTCATGGTGGCTTCGCCATCGGCTCCGAGCGCCTGCTGATGCAACTTCTGGGGATGCAAAATGTGAAGCTGGTGGCGACATTCCCGCGTGATATGCATCGGCTGGTGCCCTGACAGATTAGATGATAATAAGCTCTTCTCCACGTTTCTTGGATAGTATGCACGGTTCGGGAAAGTACCGGTACCGAGTCGTGCATATATGTATTTCTCCAGTTTTTCTTCATGAGAGATATTTTGTTGACAATGAATGGAGTATTCATCTATGTTTAAATGAGGAGTACTCCGCTGTACTCTCTCCATCTCTTATTTATTGTGACACGATATACACAGAGGTGTTGGCTTGTATCGCTTGTCTGCTTTATCCGAAAACGAGTTCAGATTGATAGCAAGGAGAGCTTTACTATGGCAGAGAAGATATCTCATCACAGGCGACGAAAATGGATGCTGGGTGTGATGATCCTGACAGTGATAGCTGTCACACTAATCACAGCGGTTGCTGGTCCAGTACGCACTGCTCTGGCACACGGCGCAATGACTTCGCCCGCCAGCAGAACATATGAATGCTACGAAGAAGGGCCAGAAAATCCCCAATCCGCCGCGTGCAAAGCGGCAGTAGCGTTGGGAGGCACGCAACCACTCTATGACTGGTTCGCGGTGCTACGCTCAGATGGCGCAGGCCGGACGCGTGGCTTTATCCCCGATGGTCAGCTTTGTAGTGGCGGCAATACAAAATACGCAGCCTATGATGCTGCTCGCAACGATTGGCCTGCGACAACCTTACAATCTGGTGCACAATACAACTTTACATATGCCGCCTGGGCACCTCATCCAGGCACCTTCACATTTTTCGTCACGAATAGCACCTACGATCCCACCAAACCGCTGACATGGGACAACTTACAGGCGACACCCTTCCTGACAGCGGTCCAGCCTCCCGTAGTCAATGGCTCCTATCACATGAGCGGACAGATACCCGCTGGCCTGACAGGACGACAAATCATCTATTCAGTCTGGACGCGCTCGGATAGTACCGAGACATTCTATGGATGTTCCGATGTGATCTTCACAAGTGGCGGAGGAACAGGGACCCCAACTCCCACACCGACACCGACACCGACACCTCCAGCATCATGTACCGCGACAGTCACCATCGGCTCCAACTGGGGAAGCGGCTATCAGGCAGCCATCACAGTGAAAAACACCAGCCTCCAGGGACTCGATCCATGGACAATTATGTGGACACTACCAGCCGGAGTAACGATCACCAGCGGATGGAACGCAACGATTACGCAGGATGGGACGATGGGGATGGCAGACGCTCCAAGTTGGAATCGTACACTACCCTCAGGTGCCTCAGTCATCGTCAACTATAATGCTAACGGCTCCGCCAGCCCGCCCCCGAGCGCGGTCATGCTGAACGGCATCGCCTGTAGCTGATCGATCGAATAGCCAGGCAGAACCAAAGAGAAAGCCGTTCCGTCAGATGATGGAACGGCTTTCTTTTACTGGGTGGACCTGAGGAGACTCGAACTCCTGACCTCCTCCATGCCATGGAGGCGCTCTACCAACTGCGCTACAAGCCCATACCTGTGAGATTGCTCTCACAAGGTATAATTATACACTATCTCTACAAGATTTTCAAGCATTTTTAACCGCAAGTATTAGCCGCCGCTGGGACCACCTTCCAGGCCAGGACGGGTCATGCTTTCGGGATCGAGAATACGATCCAACTCTTCTTCCGAAAGGCTTGTTTTTTCACGGGCAACTTCGCGCACCGATTGACCGGTCTTGTGGGCATGTTTGGAGATAGCTGCGGCTGCATCATAGCCAATCACAGGGGCCAGCGAGGTACAGATGGCCAGGCCGCGCTCAACCATCTCAGGTCCACGCGTGGTAGCTTTGAGGCCTTTGATGCATTGCTGGGTAAAGTTCTGTGCCACCGACGCCAGCAAGCGAATCGATTGTAAGAGATTATAGGTCGCAACGGGCATCATGACATTGATCTCGAAGTTACCAGCCTGACCGGCTACAGTCACCGTCGCATGATTTCCAATCACCTGAGCACAGGCCATACAGACGGACTCGGCAATCACAGGATTCACTTTACCAGGCATAATTGAGCTACCAGGTTGTACCTCAGGAAGCTCGATCTCGCCAATGCCGGCGCGTGGTCCAGAGCCTAACCAGCGAATATCGTTGGCAATCTTCATCAAGCTAACGGCAATCGTATTCAAAACACCACTGGCTTCCACAATGTTATCCAGCGTACTTTGAGCCTGAAAATGATTACTTGTCTCTTTGACTTCGATGCCATTCAGATTTGTCAGCCGCTCACAGACACGCGCAGCAAAAACGGGATCAGTGTTGACACCAGTACCGACGGCGGTGCCACCCAGAGCCAGCTCTGAGAGCTCGCTTTGCGCATGGTTCAGACGAATAATCGCCCGTTCAATCTGACCGGCATAGCCGGTAAATTCCTGTCCCAGGCGAATGGGAGTTGCATCCTGTAAATGCGTGCGCCCGGTCTTCACGACTGGCATAAACTCTTCAGCTTTAGCGGACAGTGCCTGTTGGAGTCCCAACAAAGCCGGCATCAAATGCTGCTCAATGCTAATCGATGCCGAGAGATGAATCGCGCTAGGAATCACATCATTGGAAGACTGCCCAAAGTTAACGTGATCATTGGGATGCACCTTGCGCGAGCCACGTGAGCCTCCCAGCAGTTCGCTGGCACGGTTGGCGATAACCTCGTTGGCATTCATGTTGGTGGATGTGCCTGAACCGGTCTGAAAAATATCGAGCACAAAATGCTCGTCCAGGGCACCATCGATGACCTCCTGGGCCGCCTGAACAATCGCCTCGGCAATCTGTGTATCAACGTGACCCAGCTCCGCATTCACCTGTGCGGCCGCCTGCTTAATCTGTCCTAAAGCGCGAATAAATTCACGCGGAAAACGTAGATCGCTGATGGGAAAATTTAAAACAGCACGTTGCGTACTGGCTCCATAATATGCTTCAACGGGAACCTGCATCTCACCCATAGAGTCGCGTTCCACGCGTGTATCTTGAGTCATATTCGACATAAAACCTCCTCTTCGAGCATGACATAACCTGTGGGTATTATATCATCCATAGCTCGTGCGCGCTCCATCCTCTGCGGGGAGAAGGGCCACATCCCATTGACTTGTATGGCGCTATGATCTTCGTTTATAATTCGTAGAGATAAACTCGTCTGGTTGTTTACCGAGAGGATAAAAACATGTTACTTGAGGCAACGATTCGCAAGATGCTTGTAGATGGTGATCAGTGGGCCAGCTGGCAGGGCTATCACATACCAGCCAGCGAAGACTATTTTGTCATTTGGACCCCAATCGGTACGCAGATGCATTGGAAGCCAGGTACATGGATCGCAACGAAGCATCAACTGAGCTACTTTTGGCCGGACGCCTGGTTTACGATTCATGCCGGATACGATGAAGAGGGAAATTGTATCAGCGGCTACTGCGATGTGGTTTTACCACGCTCAGATTATACGAATAGCACGCGCGAGTTAATTTATACGGACCTCTATATAGATGTTGTGGTGCGCGAGGATTATAGTGTCTATACAAAGGATCAAGAGGTCTTTGAGAGAGCGGCACAAAAATTCCCTCTGGTGGAGGAGTCACGCCAGCAATCCTTTGCAGCGCTTGATTGGCTTGAAGAACAGGCCAGACAATGGGCAGGACCTTTCGCAATTATTCCACGGAAACTGACGCGCACCGACTTCGAAACGCTCAGCCCCCTGGATGCTGGAAGCATCTTAAAAAACATCGCCTGATAAGAGAGTACTGATAAGCATACAAAGTGGAATTACTCGTAAAAATAATTCCACTGCAACTATCTCACTAGACACGATCCAGAGCGATGATCTTCCAGGTTTTGCCCTCCAGTTTCATCGTAAGATGAGCGTGATAGTGCAGGCTTGAACTCCGATCGATCGTCAACAAGATCTGTGTAGAATCATTTGAAGCAGGATCGATCGTCACATTCACAATCGCCCCGCTTTCACTATCAGAAGCCTGAGCCATCTGCATAAAAGTAGCCTCAGTCAAAGCCTGTCCACTGCTACCTTTGGCATTGGCAGCAACAAATGAATACGCCAGAGCATAATTTTTTTCCTTGACGGCCTGATAATATTCAGCCACCGTGGGAATACTTTTGACCGCCGCCTGGGGCCTCACAACGGGCGTGGGTGTCGGTGTCGGTGTGGATGGTACGGCTGATGGGATAGTAGCTGCTGATTGTCCAGGGGCATCGCTGCATGACATACAAAACAGAGCTACCAAAACAACAAAAAGGCTTATAAACAGAGATCTCTTCATAATTTCTTCCTATTTTCCTTCACGCGTTAACCCTTTTCACCAATAATCTCCATTAAAGCACGAAGAAACGCTAACAAAGTAAATATCATGTGAATAGCTTAGACAATCAGCAATCACCTTGTTAATTATGGCAACTATCATAAACAAATCCTACTAAAATATACGGACAAAGTGACAAATAAAGTACTTTGTGGCTATTTACAGTCAGAATGTTGTCATTTATGCTTTATATAATTTATATATTACATTATAATAATGTTACCCCATTCCAATCATTCACTATTTTCTCTATCAAGGCATATCTAGAAATCTACAACCACACAATATGGACCATTGTGAACAGTATAACTAGATAGAAAGAATCAGGCATCTAACTAAACGTACTTAAGAATGATTTTTTTATCAAGGAGATTATGGATGATGCCCTCAAGTTCACCGGGAGAAAACTATTCCTTTATTTCTCGCCTACAAAGATCAGCTGGCAATTCCCACGCCAGGCATCCTTTACTCTTTCTGGCAGTGAGTATGATTGCGCTACTAAGCGTAGCTGGAGGAACCTTTCTCACCTTCAACTTTGTACAGTCAGAATCTGCCCATGCGGCGGCACCTGATAATACAGCCGTCGAAAACTATAAATATAATAATGGACATACTGGCCTGGATGCCAACGAAACTATTCTAAATACCAGTAACGTCAATAAATCAACTTTTGGAAAAAAAATATCTTATCCAGTTGATGGGCAAATCTATGCGCAGCCTCTCTATATACCCAACTTGACTGTCAATGGAGCAACCCATAATGTTGTGATTGTGGCAACAGAGAATGACAGCGTCTACGCCTTTGACGCCGACCAGACAAACTCAACACAGGCACTCTGGAAGGTATCATTTCTGACAAACGGAGCCACGCCTCCCACCAACATAGACGTCAACTGCAACGATATGGTTCCGAGTATCGGGATCACAGGGACACCAGTCATCGATAACACGACCAACACCATGTATCTGGTCGCCTACACCAAAGAAAACGGCAACTTGATCTATCGTCTTCACGCCATGGACATCGCAACGGGACAAGAGAGACCAGGTAGTCCAACTGTTCTCAGTGGTTCAGTTACGGGCACCGGCGCGGGCACGGCCAATGGCAAGATTGTCTTTGATCCCAAATACGAGCGACAACGCGCCGCACTCTTGATGGAAAATGGCAACCTGTATATTGCGTTTGCATCCTTCTGCGATAACGGTCCGTATCACGGCTGGATCATGAGCTACAGCACAAGCACGCTCAAGCAAACATACATTTATAATGACACTGCAAATGGTCTCGAGGGTGGTATCTGGGCAGCCGGTGGTCCACTGGTAACCGATAGTGATGGCAACATCTACTTTATCAGTGGCAACGGTGACTTCAACCTGAACACCGCAGGCGGAGTCAATGCGGCGGATGCCATCGTCAAGATCAGTCCTCAGTTGCAGGTGCTCGACTACTTCTCACCATTTAATCAGCTCTGTCTGGAGCAAGCGGATGCCGACCTGGGCTCGGGGGGTATCTTAGTCGTGCCAGGCACGAACGAATTTATTCAATCAGGCAAAGAGGGCCGCATCTATGTGCTCAGCACTGCAAACCTGGGTAAATATACTCAGGACGCAAACTTAAGTTGTGCGGCCACCTCAACAGAGAGAAAACGTACCGACATCGATCAGGTCGTACAGGAACTTCCACCCAGCACCGTCGGTGGTGTCTATACCACGCCCGCCTACTGGAACGGAAATGTCTACTTCACAGGTGCCAACGATCACACCAAAGCCTTCTCATTCACCAATGGAAAATTATCAACGACCCCAACGTCTCAATCAGCGGTAAGCTCAGCATTCTCTGGTGGTGGAGCGATCGTTTCCGCCAATGGTACCCAGGCTGGTACAGGCATTGTCTGGACCAACAATACGCAGGGAACCGGACAACCAGGCGTGCTGCATGCCTATGATGCAACGGACCTCTCTAAAGAGCTTTACAACAGCAATATGACTCCAGGGCGCGATGCCTTAGACAGTTATGTCAAATTCGCCGCTCCGATCGTTGCTAACGGTGAAGTATTTGTTCCTACGGCACTAAGCCTGAGCATCTATGGCCTACTTAACAATGGATCAACGCAGCCAACACCAACGCCTGTAGCAACATCGACAGCCTCGGTGACGCCAACTGCATCAGTAACGCCAACCGCAACTGCAACGCCACCAGCCACCGCCAGCTACAACAACATCGGTATCACCGATGATACGCAACCAGGTCTGGGGAATCTGGATAACTATCACGATAGCTACTCAGCCGACGCGATCCGTACATATGCAGGCATCAATGCGGGAGATAATACCTTCTATAATGGTATGGTCTTCACATGGCCAGATACCCCCTCGGGAACTCCAGATAACTATGTGCCAACGGGACAAACCGTCGCAGTGACCCCATTGGGAGGTGCCAACATACTTGGCTTCCTGGGAGCCGCTACCGGCGGGCTCTCCTATGGGAAAGGAACCATCAATTATACCGATGGCTCAACACAAACGTTCACATTGGGATTTAGCGACTGGACACTAAACGCAGGTAAGGTTCCGGTCTCCTTTGGCAATGGCAAACTGGCCACTCTCCTCTACCGCAACACGTCAACAAGCTACCAACTTGTCACCAACTATGTGTTCTATGCTGATGTTGCCATGCAGGCAGGTAAAACGGTCAAAAGCGTGACACTACCTAAAACGACAACCGGTGGCACCATGCACATCTTCGCCATCTCGACCAAGCAGGGAGCAATCACCACCAATCCCACTCCGACCACTCCCTACAACAATATCGGGAGTAGCGATGATACCAACATGGCGGCGGGAAAATTCGATGGCAAGAACAGCTACTCAGCACAGGCAGCCCAGCTAGCTGGACTGATTCCAGGAGCATCGGTCAACGCCTATGATGCTACCTTCATCTGGCCAGCGGCAGATCCTGGTCAAGCCAATAATTATATTGTCCAGGGACAAACAATTCCCGTCAACCCGGTAAGCAATACACAGACATTGGCGCTTCTGGGCTCAGCCACCAATGGACTCTCGCAAGGGACGGCAACGATCACTTACAGTGATGGTACAACGCAGCCATTTCAATTAAGTTTCAGTGATTGGACCTTGAGCACGGCAGCACTGGCACCATATGCGAGCGATCGGATAGCTTTCTCAATGCCCTATCGTAATACTCCAGGTGGCAAGCAAGTTATGAATACCTTCGTATTCGAGACCGAAGTGGGATTGCAAGCAGGCAAGACAATAGCTAGCGTCAAACTTCCAAGCACAACCACAGGTGGTCAGATGCACGTCTTCGCAGTCGCCACCAAAGCTGATCCAGTCAATACAACCTCATTTAACAATGCGGCCATTAGCGATGACAGCAATACAGCGGGAGCAAGTTTATCGGGTACGTATAGCTATTCAAAGCAAGCACTCCAAAATGCAGGATTAACATCCGGTAGCATGTTTAGCCTCAATGGAATCAACTTTGTTTGGCCTAGTGGCACAGGAGCCCAGCAAAATAACTACAATGCGGTTGGACAATCCATCCCAGTGAACTCTGCCTATGGGGCAACAACACTAGCCTTCCTGGGCAGTTCAGTAAGTGGAAACGCCAGCGGCACAGCGACAATCAACTACGCCGATGGCACAACGCAAACAATCCAATTAGGTCTGAGCGATTGCGCCCTGGGCGGTGGTAGTCTCCAGCCAGCCTATGGTAATCAGATAGCCGCCACAGCGACCTATTGGAATCATGGAGGGAGCAAACAAACAATCAAAAATTACATCTTCTATACAGAGTTTACGCTATCAGCGTACAACGAGCCGATAGCCAGCATCACACTACCGAACAATAACCACTTACACATCTTCGCAGTCGCCACACGTTAACATGACAGCGGTCTTCCAACATGCAAATGAGCTTTGCATGTTGGAAGCATAAATAAAGATTCCTTACAAATTTCAAGTAAACGATAACTCATTTCTCCGGCACTCCCCCATACATTGCCACTGCTTCTCATGCATAGATACTCATAGAACGCAGCTTGTAGAATCCTAATCTTTGTCCCTTTACAGCTCTGCATGATCACCAATATATCTTCATTGACAGGCAAGTATTTCTATGCTACTCTAAAAAAGGTAAACGTTACCCTTAATTGCATCTCTTGCTGTCCTACCCCTGATCATGCAGAGACGGTCAGGGCATGCATCAGCTTGCAATGTTGTCACAACATGCCTAAGACATGATGTCATCATAGCACCGCCGTTTTTAAGCAACTACCCCTCTGTGCGTGATTAAACTTACTTCTCATTGGTTGGATTGCAAATTTCCAACCGGATCAGTATGAATACATGGAAGGACTAAATGCTATGCAAGATGCAAAGAAGATCAGGCATACAAAAACTCCAATCATTTTTGTTGTGCTTATTCTGATCATGAGTACCCTGGGACTCCTGGCAACGCTTCCTCATAATGCGTCGGCCGCCAATACCACAACGACAGCAGTGCTGACAACCGTACGCTATGAGGCTGAGAACGCCTACCTCACCAGTGGAACAAAGATAGATACAGGTGCAACTGGATATAGTGGTAGCGGTTATGTGGATGGATATAGCGCAGTCGGGGCCAAGGCTATTTTTGCGGTTAATATCCCTTCCGATGGAACCTACGCTGTGGCAACCCAGTATGCAAATAGTGCTGGAGCAGCAAAAACATTGCATATTGTGGTCAATGGCATCGTCCAACAGCAAGCCTCATTCCCGGCCACAGCTAACGGAAATACGTGGGCAGCCAGCACAGTCAATTTGACGCTGCGCGCAGGTATCAATACGCTCTCATACATTTACAGCAGCGGCGATAGTGGCAACATCAGCCTGGATTATGTCAGTATCCCCAACGACACCGCTCCGGTCACGCGTGGTGCCACGCTTCCCTATGTCGAATATGAAGCCGAGAACGCTACCACGAACGGGACCACGATCGGAGCCGATCGAACTTATTTAACTACGGCCTCCGAGTCATCGGGACGTAAAGCAGTCAAGCTAAGCGCACAGGGACAATATGTTGAATTTACACTGACGCAGGCCGCCAATGCTATCGATCTGCGTTATAGCATCCCAGATTCATCTGACGGGACAGGTTCAACCGCCGCTTTGAGTCTCTATGTCAATGGCACATACAGTAAAGCACTCTCATTAACCTCCAAATATAGCTGGGTATATGGTGGCTATCCTTACGACAACACACCTGGTGATGGCAGCGCACATCATTTCTTTGATGAGACGCATGTACTGCTTGGCTCAACCCTGGCAGCAGGTACAAAAGTGCGCGTGCAGATAGACGCAGCCGATACGGCGGCATATTATGTCATTGATCTGGCTGATTTCTACGCAGTACCTGCGGCTTACACACAGCCAGCATCAGGCTATATCTCAGTGACCTCCTCACCATATAATGCCGATCCCACCGGCACGGCAGATGCCACACAGGCAATCCAGAATGCAATTAACGCAGCAGAAGCCGCAGGCGAAGGCGTGTGGATTCCTGCCGGGACGTATACAGTGACCAGCCATCTCACACTGAACAATGTAACCATGCGTGGAGCGGGTCCATGGTATACAACATTGCAGGGCAACGGCGTTGGCCTGTACGGCACATCGGGAGCGACGAACGTCCAGCTATACGATCTATCGGTGATAGGTCAAACGACCGTACGCAACGAGAGCTCGGTAGATAGTGGCGTCGGAGGTACGCTGGGCATTGGGTCGGTCGTCCAGAACCTCTGGATGGAGCACTCCAAGGCAGGAATATGGACCGATGGTCCAGCCAGCGATCTGCTGATTGTTGGAGACACCATTCGTGACACCTTTGCCGATGGTATTAATCTGTACACGGGTACGAGTCATACCACGGTCGAACAAACGCAGGTACGCAATACAGGCGACGATGGCATGGCGATGTACTCGCTATCGAATGCGGATCAAAATAACACATTCGCGTTTAACACCGTGCAACTCCCGATGCTGGCCAATACCTTTGGCGTCTATGGTGGATCGAATAACAGCGTCACCGATAACGTTGGGGCCGATACGATCAGTACAGGAGCTGGCGTAGTGATTGGCAATATGTATGGAGCAGTCGCACTCAGTGGTACGACAACCGTGGCACGTAACACATTGCAACGCACTGGCTCTGTGGATCGCAATACACAGCTGGGATTGAAAGAGGATGGAGCCATCTGGCTCTTTGCTAATGACAGTAGTATACCGGCACCGATTAATGTGACAGGCAATGAGATTGATGATAGTACCTTCTCAGCAATCCAATTTCTGGGAGCAAGTGGAAACAGTATCACAAATACAACCGTGAGCAATGACACCATCAATACCGCTGGCGCTTACGCCATCCAGGAAGAGGCACCTGGTTCAGCCTCATTTAGCGGAGTTGCCGCAACCGGATTAGCGCTGGGCGGACAATATAATTGCTCAACCGCCTTTACTGTCACGCAGGGAACTGGTAACACTGGCTGGAGCGATGTGCACTGTGGCTCTACAACCACCAATCCCACCCCAACGCCAACCTCGGCTCCAACTCCAACTCCAACCTCTATTCCGACACCGACTCCAACCTCCACACCAGTCTCGACTCCAGCCGGGACACGCGTACTGGCGATTGATGCCGGTGGTAGTACGTCGGGCGACTTTGTCGGGGATATAGATTTCAATCAGGGCAACACGGCTTCGGATACCTCGACTGCGATCAATACCAGTGGAGTAAGCACTTCTGTCCCGCAGGGAGTCTGGCAGACCTGTCGCTGGAATAGCTCTTTCACCTACACCATTCCAGGCCTGACGGCGGGTGGAAACTATACAGTAGCGCTGGACTGGGCAGAACTGACCTTCCAGGGAGCAGGACAGCGGGCGTTCAACGTGGCGATCAACGGCAGTCAGGTCCTAAGCAACTTCGATGTCGAAGCCAGCGGGGGATATAAGACAGCGGTACAAAAGCAATTCGTCGTTACCGCCAATAGCAGCGGGCAGATCGTGATCGCTTTCACCCAGGGAAGCGCCGATAATCCCTTCATCAACGGCATCGAACTCTGGACAGCGACAGCTGGAGCCCCTCCAGTCCCCGCAACGCCGGTAAAAGCCATCGATGCTGGCGGTAGCGCATCGGGCAACTTCGTGGCCGACACAGGGTATAACCAGGGCAATACAGCTTCGGATACCTCGACCTCGATCAACACCGGTACAATCAGCAATCCCGCTCCACAGGCAGTCTGGCAAACCTGTCGCTGGAATAGCTCTTTTACCTACACCCTTACCGGACTCACTGCTGGAAAATCTTATACACTCAAGCTCGACTGGGCGGAACTAACCTTCCATGGAGCTGGCCAACGCGCATTCAACGTAGCCATTAACGGCAGTCAAGTCCTGAGCAACTTTGATGTCGAAGCCACCGGAGGATATAAGACGGCAGTACAAAAGCAGTTTACGGTCACAGCCAATGGCAGTGGACAAATCATAATTGCTTTCACTCAGGGTACCGCTGACAATCCCTTCATCAGCGGCATCGAACTCTACTAACATCAGGTGTATAGACAGCAACCGTTGAGATAGCAAGGAAGCTATCGTCATACAACTGCTGACTGGCAAAGATGTCACGAGGAAAGCATCCTGAAGCAGATCGTATCCAAAAGATACCTGCTTCGGGATGCAATTGAAAATTAGAAGTTTTAGCATAGCAGTACCCCTTCTATCCGCCTGTCTCATCTACTCCTTACTATAATAATAAGCCACATAAATTATTCTGATTCTATATTTTATATTTGATACGTACAACTTTCTACAAAAAAATACGTGCCACATTTTTTCTATAGCAGTGCGTTATTCTAAATAGAATGATCATAGTGAATTCTATCAGAGAGGATTACTGCATATGATTATGGACTTATTGAACAATGCAAATGTGGTAATTGGGTTCATCACTGGTTGTATCACCATCATAACAACAGTTGCCAGCGCGTTCTCGAAGAGAAAGTCTGTACGGCACAATTTAGAAGATCCCTCAGTCCCAATAAATATTCGTGTCTCTCTTGAATCACAGTGGAATGGTTATGGTCTACTCGCAAAAATCATCAATGGCGTGATTCGAGGCAGTTTGGCAGCGGTTTTTTCAACTATTATTATCATTTTTGTCATTAATTTTTTCTTTGTCTTTCAAGAGCACCTGCATTACATGCAGTTGTTCTCTGACGCTCAAAGTGCTGAGGACGCTTCAAGCATATTCAAAGAAGCGATCGCGAATCTTGGCAACGTCTTCTCTTTTTCTAATCCAGCAATCTCCGCTATAGGTGCTGTTGTGGGATGTCTGATTGGTATCAGCACAGGCATTTCAACTGTGACAAAAGCTTAGATTAATCTCTTATGTTCTCTCATGCGTTATACAGATAACAGCAACAATTTGGAAAAGGGAATCTGTATGACGATTGAATTATCAGAGGAGATGCAGCAACAATTGGCCTCCTCCGGGATAGTCGAGTATGATGAGGTAGCATTACGTGAGGCGCTTGAACAGCATACAACGACGTATACGCTAATTAAGCTTGCAGTATGGCCAGCACGGCGTTGGAAATGCCACTACCGCTTAATGCTCAAGGATGGGATGTACGACGCCCAAAACGTCTCTGAGGCTTATGCAAGGGGTATTCTGGCGCTGATTCAGAGTGGTGATGATACAAAGTCTTCCACTTGAGAAGTTTTAATCATTGGTATCAGAAATGGTACTATTTCACAAATACCGTTACCTTGTTCCTATGTTGTTTCTTTTTGGCATTGTTATCGTTTATTATTAAGAGGTGAGCAAAAGGGATAAACATTTTTAAGTATCTCACCAATAAATATTCATCATTTTATCACGGGAAAGGAACCGTCAAACTTATGCAACGTACCATGTGTAAAGGGAAGATCCATCGTGCCACCGTTACTCAGGCGAATCTGAATTACATCGGCAGCATCACAATCGACCAGGATCTGTTGGATGCTTCAAACATTTATCCATATGAAAAAGTCCAGGTTGTCAACATCAACAACGGTTCACGTCTGGAGACATATGCCATCGCAGGAGCCCGCGGTTCTGGAGTAATCTGCTTGAATGGTGCCGCAGCGCGTCTGACTGCTGAGGGCGACATAGTTATTATTATCAGTTATGCACAATATACCGAAGAAGAGATCCGTAACCTTGTCCCACAGATCGTTTTCGTCGATGATGAAAATCGCTTGACCGAGAAAAAAGATGTTCCTTTGATCGAAATGTTGCCCACACTCGAAGATCAGATCGTCTCCGAAGCTGAAGCATTGCTCTTCTAGAAGCTTCGAGTAGTCAACTTCATTCAGCCTCAAGGCATGGATGAATTGCTACTTACCCCCAACCTAACAAACGTTAGTTAGTATACAATCCCTCCTCACCAATCATCACATAAAACAAATTCTACAAAATAAGATATTTTGTGCCTTTTTATTCATGTTAAGAAAGGGATAAAAATCCTTTCGCTGGCACTATCAATGCTCCCCGACGTAGCGGCGCGGCTCCGCCGTGCTGTCTGTGACTCGTACGGCAACGTTGCCTATGGCGTTCCATTGAGAGACGCTTCCAGGCCGAATCATACGAGTCACAGACAGCACGGCGGAGCCGCGCCGCTACGTCTGCTGGCTTGATCTCTTTGAAGAGTATTGCACACAAGAGTACGACACTTGTCAATTTCCTATCTGGCCGAGGATAATAAGAATGATATAGTCAGGGCGTAAAAAGAAAGTAGAAAAAGATGGGTAAGATTACATCGTTACAGACGCAGGCCAGCGATCCCAATCGCATCAGTATCTTTGTGGATAATCATTTTCTGATGGGCGTGAACGCGCTGATTGTGCTTAAGATGGGGCTGCGCTTGCAGCAGGAGCTGACAAAGGTCCAGATTGAGCAGTTGGAGCAGGAAGAGACGCTACAGAAGGCGACGGATCGTGCGATGAATTATCTCGCCTCGCGTCCACATAGCCGGCAGGAGGTGCAGCGCTATCTGAAGCAGAAGGAGACGCCTCCCGAGCTGATTGATACGGTCTTGGAGCGTCTGAATGAGCTCAATCTGATCAATGATGAGACGTTCGCAGAGTTCTGGGTGGAGTCGCGAGGACACTTTCGTCCCAAGGGTGCTCAGGCTCTGCGCAGCGAGTTGAAGATGAAGGGGGTGAAGCGCGAGGTGATCGATGAGATTGTTACGGGTGAGCAGGATGAGGAGCTGGCCCTTACGGCGGGACGAAAAAAGGCTGTGACGCTGGTACGTCAGCCAGATATTGATTTCAATGCCTTTCGTGCGCGGCTTGGGCCATTTTTACAACGCCGTGGTTTTAGCTACGAAGTCACCAAACATGTCGTCCAGCAGCTCTGGCAAGAGTTTAAAGACGAAAACCCTGATGATGACTTCTAAGCTCATTTCACAGTCGGCAACGGAACTGTCGGCACATTGGTCGGGTCCACTACATTAATATGGATCTGTCCAAGATTGGTAGGTACGCTATCCCCATAAGACAAACGTACAGAGGTAACGGTTGGATCTAAATCTTTGTGGGTCGCGATAACGGCTCGGGCCGCCTTGAGATTGTCTCCCTTGATGTGATTTTTGATATCCTGCAATTCGCTGTCGGGTATCTGATAACGGGATACTCCGGCTGCGGCAATAGCGATCGTGACGTTGCCATTTGTGTCACGGTTACGTACCACAGGATTGCCCACCCTGGTCATAGAATCGATAAGCACATAGTTCGTAGCCAGCTTCTTCTTCAACACCTGCAACGCAAGTGTACGTACATCACTTGGATTGAAGTACTCCACGCTCCCCTGCTCGGTCATGCTCAAAGTCATAGAAGTACTGACAGTACCAACGGCCGGAGTGGGTGTCACCTGACCATCAGAGTAGACGATATCCCCCACCAATGTGGTCCCGTTAGTGCTGGCTTGCTTATGCAGATTCTGTGAGATCTGCGTTTGTAGCGATGGTCGTATTTTGGCGGAAAGAATCACGACATCGTTTTGAGAAACTGTTTGCTTACATTCGAAGATTTGTAAGACACAACCACTCTTCCCGGTTGGCAACCCTGACGTACTTCCTTGTTGTGAGTTCGTATAAACGTTTGCGGGGATAATTCCTTTGTTGGCGTCGACGGACTTCACGCCGGGCCGGGCCTCAAATGTAAAGACGCTGCTGACTGTCTGGACACGCGGTGAGAGCGTAACGGTTGCCGTCGTCGATAGTTGGACGATCATATAACCAACGCCACCAATCGCGATCAACACCACAAGAATCATGATTAAAAAAACGATAAATGCACGTGGGCGACGCTTTGAACGCTTTTTTGGCTGCCTGGTCATGCCAGGCGCCGGGGCTGGATGCTGCTCTGGCGGACGGCTCAAGACATTCGCGACGAGAGATTTGCGTTTGGGTTTGGGCATCAAAGATTGACTGAGCTCGGTCGTTGGAGCATCATAATCAGTCTTCTTGAATCCATCCCCTTTTTGCGCCATCGCTGGCAAGATGGTCCCCTGGTTCATGGACGGCGAGGCAGAATTGCGTGCTGGTTGCAGAGATCCAGCCGATCCCGTAGACTGCAAAGCTTTCTGTTCCGAAGTCGTCTGTCGGCGCGTGGACATCGTCCCGGGCGCG
Source organism: Dictyobacter sp. Z7_2 (assembly GCF_057551105.1). Lineage (NCBI taxonomy): Bacteria > Bacillati > Chloroflexota > Ktedonobacteria > Ktedonobacterales > Dictyobacteraceae > Dictyobacter > Dictyobacter sp. Z7_2. Next base: position 2,232,744 of record NZ_BAAJPE010000002.1, on the reverse strand, counting down.
ATAACAGGAGGCTCAGCGGATGATCTTCTCACCGGTGGACGCGACGTCGATGATCCACCCACTCTAAGCGGTGGACGCGATGTCGATGACGCTCCGTTCTCAGGCAGGGATGGGCGGGACATGGGCTCGGTGCCACGGTTCTCCAGCGCAAAATGAGCGCCAGTCACCCGATTTGACGATGGTGGAGCAAGATCGCTCTGCGTTGGCTCAGCATCATCATCCAGGAATGGACGCGACGGATGCGATGCAACAGGTGGTTCGGCACTAACAGTACGCGTTTTTTGCGAAGTAGTGAGAGATTTGTAAGCATGCTCAAAAGAGAGTAACAAATCATCAACGCTTCCAAAGCGATCCTCGGGGTCCGGCTCCAGACAGCGATCAATCACGCTCATCAACGGGATGGGCAAATTTTGCATAGTCTCAGCACGTGGTGGGACGCCTGTCAGCATGACATGGAGGATCACACCAAGCGAATAAATGTCATTACTGGCGGCCGCAATGCCTTTGAGGCGTTCAGGAGCCATATAATCAGCAGTACCGAGAGCGCGTCCATTATCGCTCAAAGGGCCGCTTGTCAACACACCCTGCGACGAAGCGATGCCGAAGTCGATCAAGCGTACATACGTACGACCTCCATCATCCTCGGTGTCCAGCAAGATATTGGCGGGCTTGAGATCGCGATGGACGATACCTCTCTTGTGCAGATAAGAGACGGCTCGACATAAAGCACTAAAAAGTTCGTGTACCTCGGTGATCGGGAGCGCGCCACGAATGAGACGCTGGGTAAGTGTGCCTCCTTGAATATAAGGAGTCACAATAAACAAGCGTCCCTGCTCCTCGCCAAATTCGAGCAGGGGCAGGATGTGGTCGTGCTTGAGGTAGGAGGCGACTTCGGCCTCGCGCAAAAAGCGCTGCCGGGCCAGTGCGTCATTGACGAGATCGGACCGGATGATTTTGACTGCGACTTCCCGTCCAAATGCGCTACGCTGATGCGCCAGGTAGACCTCGCCCATGCCCCCCACATCGATGCGCCGGATTAAATCGTAATTACCAAATTTTTGCAGATCAAGCCCCTCTTCTTTTTGTGGACGCTTGCGCTCTGAAATGAAACCATGTTGTTCGTTCATACGCCTGCTTCAGCTTAACGCCTTACTATAAGGACCCCACAGTAACATATTCTTACTATGGATTATTCTATCATTGAGGGACGCATTAAACGTAGAAAAGAGAGAAAATGGCTATACCGATTAAGCAGGAAAGGTTTGACATAACGTACATACTAAGAGCAGTATAGCATCTAGTCAGTCAGAAGTGAAGAGGTAGGAAATGGGCAGGAAAATTGAGAATTTGTGTGCCTATCCCCTTGCGAATTGGGTCCTTATGTTGTATTATATAGCCGGTTCGCACTCTAAGTAAGAGAGTGCTAAAGATCCTGGAGGGTAAGGAAACCTTGCCTTCTTGAACATAAATCAGAACTGAACAAGGAGGAATGGGAGTATGGCAATCAAACTTCAGCCCCTGGGCGACCGCGTGGTGGTCAAGGGCCTTGCCCGTGAAGCAGTTACACGTAGTGGTATTGTACTGCCAGATACAGCAAAAGAAAAGCCCCAGGAGGGTGAGATTCTGGCAGTTGGATCTGGAAAAGTACTGGATAACGGCAAACGTAGCGCAGTAGAAGTTGCCGTCGGACAACATGTGTTATTTGCTAAATATGCCGGTACCGAAGTAAAGATCGACGGCCAGGAGTATTTGATCCTGCGCGAGAGCGACATCATGGGTATTGTGGAATAGATAAGTAACAAGATTGTATCAGAGGAGTAAATTTCGTGGCAAAACGAGTACAGTTTGATGAACAGGCCCGCCACTCTCTGAAAAAGGGAATGGATACAGTGGCGAATGCGGTCCGAGTGACCATTGGACCCAAGGGGCGCAACGTAGTGCTAGATAAAAAGTTTGGCGCTCCCACAATCACGAACGATGGAGTCAGCATCGCTCGCGAAATTGAGTTACCTGATGCATTTGAAAACATGGGTGCCCAACTGCTGAAAGAAGCAGCCACAAAGACAAACGACGTTGCAGGCGATGGCACAACCACAGCTACCGTGCTGGCACACGCAGTCGTCAACGAAGGACTGAAGAACCTGGCCGCAGGAGCCAATCCAATGATCCTACGCCGTGGCCTGGAAAAAGGCGTTGAAGCAGTTATCGCCGAGATCAAATCGCAAGCCAAGCCAGTCGAGACGCAGGAAGAGATCGCTCAGGTCGCCTCAATCTCAGCCGGAGACGCCGAGATCGGTACCTTGATCGCCGAAGTCATGGAAAAAGTCGGCAAAGACGGAGTCATCACCGTTGAAGAGGGCCGCGGCATCACGACCGAGAAAGAATATACCGAAGGTATGCAGTTCGATCGTGGTTTCATCTCCCCCTACATGTCAACCAACCAGGAGCACACAGTCGCCGAGCTCAGCGATCCCTACATCCTTGTGACAGACAAGAAGATCAGCGCCATCGCCGACATCCTGCCAATCCTGGAAGCAGTACTCCAGACGGGCCGCAAAGACCTGGTCATCATCTCAGAGGACATCGACGGCGAAGCATTGGCAACATTGGTCGTCAACAAAATGCGCGGAGCATTCAACGTCCTGGGCGTCAAAGCTCCTGGATTCGGTGATCGCCGCGACGCCATGCTCGAAGACATTGCCATCCTGACAGGTGCCACCGTCATCACCGAGAAGACAGGTCTCAAGCTTGAGAGCGCCACCCTCGAAGACCTCGGTAGCGCCCGCACAGTCACCTCCAACAAAGACGTCACGACCATCGTCGACGGCGCCGGAGAGCATCAGAACATTCAGGCCCGCGTATCCCAGATCCGCATGTTGATCAACGAGACCACCAGCGACTACGACCGCGAAAAGCTTCAGGAGCGACTGGCTAAATTGGCCGGTGGTGTAGGTGTCATCCGCGTCGGTGCAGCCACCGAGGTCGAGATGAAAGAGAAGAAGCATCGCGTTGAAGATGCTCTTTCAGCTACACGAGCAGCCATCGAAGAGGGAATCGTCCCAGGTGGTGGTTCCGCACTTGTACACGCCATCAAAGCCCTCGACAGCGTCCAGGCGACAGCGGGCGACGAAGCAACCGGAGTGTTCATCCTGCGCCGCGCCCTCGAAGAGCCATTGCGCCAGATCGCATTCAATGCAGGCAAAGATGGAGCAGTCGTGGTGGCAGGCGTACTCAGCAGCCCACATGGCTTCGGCTTCAACGCCCTGACAAACGAGTATGTGGACATGGTCAAAGCTGGTATCATCGATCCAGTGAAAGTCACACGCTCAGCGTTACAGAACGCAGTCAGCATCGCCAGCATGGTACTCTCAACCGATACCCTGATCAGCGACATCCCAGAAGAGAATCCAGCACCAGCCGGCGCCGGCGGTATGGGTGGTATGGGCGGCGGTATGCCAGGCATGGGCATGATGTAGTCCAATTCCCAATCCTTCAAAATTCCCAACCGGTCAGGAAATCACCCAAACGTGGTTTCCTGACCTTTTTAGATCCATCCCCACATAATTTCTTTACCACAGAGTAGCCCATTATTCCCCAATGTGTTCGCACATAGCGTCATGTAATCAGAAGATCTATGAGCGCTGAATGAAGGTGGGAAGCCAAAAAATTCCCGGAACATGCGTCCAAAATGCCTCTGGATAGATAGCTTTCATCGTTTTGAGATGTGATAGAATAGCGCTTTGAGGAGACACATCAGTATTCCAATCCTCAAACAGATAGAAACAAACATTGAACAATCAAGGTAAGAAAATTTGAACGTGTATCCATCTGGACGATGCGATACAAAAGGAGAATTGTTACGCCAATTAATTTTCATGCTGAAGGGATTCGTCAGACGTACGCAACACGTCAGGCTACAGGGACCTGGAAGTCACTCATCAATAAAATCATCGACATCCAGGGACATACCGCAGCAGATATTGGTTGCGGTGGTGGCATCTATACCAAAGCACTGGCAGATATGGGAGCCACACAGATTACCTGTATTGACTCATCTGAAATCATGCTCAGCGACGCGCAAAGTAAGCTCAAAGCGCATCACAACATCACCTATATTCAGGCCGATGCGCTAAACACAACGGTAGCAGATCAGCAGTTCGATGTTGTCCTGGAACGTGCCTTAATCCACCACGTAAAACAGGAAGAGTTAGTAGCCTGCTTCGCAGAAGCATTGCGTATCCTCAAGCCGGGCGGCAAGCTGATTGTTCAGGACCGCACACCTGAAGATTGTCTTCTCGCAGGCAGCCAGACAAATATCCGAGGCTACTTTTTTGAGCGCTATCCAAGATTAGCGCAACTGGAGACCGAGCGCCGCTTTACCAACTCGATGGTATTGGATGCGCTCCATCAAGCCGGATTTCGCCTGACAGAGAAGCGTCAACTCTGGGAGACCAGACAGTTTTATGACAACTTTACCGCTCTGGCTCACGAACTGAAAGCCCGAACGGGTCGCTCGATCCTCCATGAATTAACGGATGAAGAGTTGAGCGATTTGATACTCTATATTCGTCGCCGTCTCGATGGCGAAGGACAGACGATTGTAGAACAAGATCGCTGGACAATCTGGAGCGCCATGCGCTAAAAGAATTTCGTTCGCCAGAGATGACTCTGACGAACGAAATTTCATGAGAAGCGCAGATCAGCCATCATTAGAGATTTTCAATCTCTACTGGTTCAATCAGCTCAGCCAGATCGAAGTGAAACACTTTGGAGTAGAAGTAAAGCTCTCCATCCAGCGAACGTTGTATATTCTTAGCACGGCGGAAGCCATGCTGCTCACCCTCAAAGGCCAGATAAGCCACTGGTAACTTCTTGGCTCGCAACGCATTCACCATCAACTCGGCCTGACTGGGCGGAACAACCTTATCCTCCAAACCCTGGAAAAAGATGACCGGACAGGAGAGCTGATCCGTGAAATTGATCGCCGAGCGCTCATAATAAAGATCTTTACGCTCTGGATATGGTCCAATCAGTCCAAAGAGATAGCGCGACTCAAACTTATGCGTGTCATAGACAAAAACATTCAGGTCACTCACGCCAAAGTGACTGGCACCAGCCTTAAATGTATCGCGGAACGTCAGAGCACACAGAGTCGTGTATCCACCAGCACTGCCTCCCTGGATCGTCAAACGATTGGGATCGGCCAGGCCACGCTCCACCAGATATTTGGCGGCATTGACACAGTCATCAACATCAACCACTCCCCACAGGCCCAATAAACGATCTCGATACTCGCGTCCATAGCCACTACTGCCACCGTAATTCACATCGGCGTAGGCAAAACCCCGACTGGTCCAATACTGGATATTCAGGCTCAAAGTACTGGACGACGCGCTGGTTGGTCCACCATGGCTACTCACCAGCAGAGGCGGCAATTCTCCCTCGGGAGCCTGAAAGTCGGCATTCGTGGGTGGATAGTAATACGCGTAGGCTGTGAGACCACCCTCGGTAGGAAACTCGATCAACTGGGCCTCCGCAATGTAGCCAGGATCGACATCGATACTTTGCGAACGACGCAGAACCTCTAGCTTGTTGGTAGCCAGATCCAGACGCACAATCTCCGCACTTAAGGTGGGAGATGCTCCAAGAAAGACAGACTGTCGCTCATTGGCACGAATATTGGCAAAGGAGGTATAAGGGCTTTCCACTGGAGTCAATTTACCAGTCGAGATGTCCAGAAAGGCCAGGCCAGATTCTTTAGGTCCACCATAGGTGCAGAGGATACGATCTGCCGAGACGAAGGCATAGGTGGACATGTTGAATACCCATTGTGGCGTGCCAAATTCGGCCTCTTTCAGGCAGACGGCTTCAATCTTCTGTTCTCGATAGCGATAAATGTTCCACCAGTTCGTGCGATCAGAGACAAAGTACAGCACACCATCCGGCGACCATGCGGGCTGGAAAATCGATTCTTTGAGTCCTCCCGCGATGCATTGAGCATTCCAGATCAAGCCATGTTCATCAAGATCAGCCAGCCAGAGCTCGCAACCATCCCAGGGCATATTCGGATGATTCCAGGTCAACCAGGCAAGCTGTGTACCATCAGGACTGAGGCGAGGACTGGCATAAAAGTCATTGCCGCCCTGTAAGATCTGTATCTCGCCAACGTTGGCCGCTCTATCAAGAGAGATGCTGACCAGCGAATTGACAGCCTCACGCTCGGTATCAGTATGATCCTCGCAGATACAGAGCAGGCGATTGCGTGACTGATCCACGATCATATCCGCGTAGCGCCGCTCAAGCGCAGGAGTCAACTCAACTGGCTCGCCATCAGGCAGCTGACAGTAGAGTCTCTGGTCAGCATAATTGCTGAAGTAGATAGTCCCGGCGTGCACAGCATAATCACCACCGCCGTATTCGTGGACACGCGTACGTGCATTGAAGGATGCAGGAGTTCGATCCGTCAAAACCCCATCAGGAGAACGACGCACAATCACATTCCGACCGCCTTCGGCAGGACGCCCCTCAATCCAATAGATATCATCGCCATCCAGAGCCATCAGGCCAGGGCGAATGGTCTCAGCAACAATCGAATTCGTCGTCACAGGAGACTTCCAGGAACCATATGGTGCGATCTGTTTATCAGTCATAGCCTGCCTCTCATAACAATTTAGTGACGTATTATCTATCAATACACGACAGATGAAAACTTATTGTTTGATAAGATAGACGTAAAAATAGACACACAGCACCATAAAACATATCCTGTAAGACTATCAGATAATAACCAGAATATGTAATTGGGTAGCATGAGATATGAAGGCTTCGCGCTAAGAGCTGATTATGGCACCCTGTGGTCTAAAACGCTTGTACACATTATATCATCCCCACCCAATGCAAGAGGGAAGGCCCATCAAACATCTACGAGAGGAGACGCCCACCGACGTAGCGGCGCGGCTCCGCCGTGCTGTCTGTGACTCGTACGACCACGCTCCTCATGAGGTTCCATTGCGTCATCTTTCCACTGTGGATGGTCTCGTTGGCGTTGCTTCCAGATACAGGTGGGACGTTTTCGTACGTCCAGTGACAGCACGGCGGAGCCGCGCCGCTACGTTGGCTGGCGTTGACGCCTGGTGCAAGGGGTCATTCTGGCTAGTCCCAGCCCGATCGGAGGGTACGAATGTGTCCCTCCGATCGAGAGAGGTTTACTTCATCAGTAGCTGGGCGGCCTGCTGGATGTTGGGCAGCCAGAAGGGGAGGATGACTCCGACGACGAGTGTGCCGATGGCGGCGAGGCTGAGCGCTAGCCAGGAGATCCATTCGAGATCATGGGTAGGCTCGGGTTCGAGCCCCAAAGATGCGATAGAGGTCACTGGCGTTGCGGTTCGGGTGCTGACAGGCTTCTCGGCGACAGCGGTACCACCTCTCGAGGTACTGGTTGGTGCTTTCGGGAGAGGTGCGCTCACACGGCGTGAGGGCGTCTTTGGCGTGGTGACGGCGTTGGTGCTTCTCCCATGGATGGTTTCGCGTCCTTCCATGAACATGACTGCGATGAAGCGCAGGTAGTAGTAGATGCCCAGGACGCTGGCTACGATACCAATGATTAGCAGCTCTGGATGTCCTCCAACAAGGGCAGCATAGAACAGGTAGTATTTACCTACGAAGCCGACCATGGGGGGAAAGCCTGCGAGCGAGATCAGGAAGAAGGCCAGAAAGCCTGATAACCAGGGACGGCGATACCATAATCCACGCAGATCAGCCAGTTCATAACCGGAGTTATCCCGACGCTCAAGCAGTGAGATGACTCCAAAGGCTCCGATGTTCATGAAGAGGTAGCAGGATAGGTAGAGCAGGATGGCCGATGCTCCAATATGATTCTGCTGTGCCTGTCCACTGACAACGACTCCGATGAGTAGATAGCCTCCATGCGCGATACTTGAATAAGCAAGCATGCGCTTGAGGTTGCTCTGACTCAGGGCCATGACGTTACCTCCGACGATGGTCAGGACGGCTATCGCCCAGACGACCGGCATCCAGTCGTTCTGGACCGATGAGAGGACGAAGCCAAAGACACGCACAAAGGCCAATAAGGCGGCGACTTTGGTTCCGATCGACATGAAGGCTGTGACTGGCGCAGGCGCTCCCTGATAGACATCGGGTGTCCAGGTCTGGAAAGGGATCGCCGAGACCTTGAAGGCAAAGCCAACGGTCAATAAGCCCATGCCGACCAGTAAGAGTACGGGAGCGTGTCCGTGACTGTTGGCTACAATGTAGTTCTGGATGTCGGCAAAGGTGGTATGACCTGTGGCGGCATAGATCAAGGCGATACCATAGAGCAAGAAGGCTGAGGCAAATGAGCTCAGCAGGAAGTATTTCATGCCGGCCTCCTGAGAGGTCTGACGCAGGTCCACAAATCCGCAGAGGATGTAGAGGGCCAGTGAGAACATTTCCAATCCCACAAAGACGATTAAGAAGCTGGCGGCTCCAGCCATCAGCATCATACCGGTCATCGCCAGCAAGAAGAGTGCGTAATATTCTCCTTGATGGACAAGTCTCAGACGCTTGAGATACGCCGGCGAGAGCAGAATTCCGAATCCTCCGGCGACCAGGATGATTAGATCAGCATAAAGTGTGCCACTATCGGCGGCGATCATGCCGTTGAAGACGGGCGTTGGATGCTCGACGAAGAATAGGACGATGGCAGCGGCGATCGCTCCTAAAACTCCGAGCAGTCCAACCAGCGGCAGGACGGTAAAGTTGGCGGGACCGCTATGCTTCGACCGTTCACCGTCATGTGGTAGAAGCAGGTCTACCAGCATAACGATGAGAGCCATGACAACGAGCACCACAAGAGGCGCGATCCCCAACCAATCCTGAGGACTGACAGAATACGTAAATGTCATAGCAAGTCCCCTCTATTTGATAAAGGTGTTGGTCAGTACCTGCATCGTGTTCGCAACCGAAGGATCAATGATCCTGGTAATGAATACAGGCTGAATGCCAATGTAAAAGATTAAGATAAGTAGGGGAGCCAGTAACCAGAACTCTCCCAGGCTGATATCACGTAATGTTCCCTTGCGCAGGCTGATACCAACCGCACTGTCGGGATTTTGTGTCCCCCACATGGTGCTGATAAAGAAGCGCAAGAGATACCATGCCGCCGGAACAACTACCAGCGTACCCAACACGCCTAACGTGACGTTCGCTCGGAAGGTTCCCAATAATGCTAGAAACTCTCCCGTGAAGCTATTCAGTCCCGGCAAGCCGAGCGATGAGAGCGCCGCGATAAACATTACGACCGCCAGGATCGGTATCCGGCTGGCCAGACCACCGTAGTCGCTCAGGCGACGCGTACCTGTCCGAGCCTCCAAGAAGCCAGCGATCAGGAACAGCGCTGCCGTCGTAATACCATGATTGACCATCTGCAAGACTGATCCCGTAATGCCCTGATCGGTGAACGAGAAGAGTCCCAACATGATAACTCCCAGATGGCTGATACTGGAATAGGCCAGCAGGCGCTTGATATCGGTCTGTGTCAGGGCCAGTACTGCACAATAGAGGATACCAACTACGGCCAGCGTGTTGAATAACGGCGCCAGTGTATGTACTGCCTGTGGGAATAATGGAATACACAGGCGCAAGAAGCCGTAGATACCAGTCTTGGACATAGCTCCAGCCAGCATAGCAGTCACAGGAGCCGGCGCTTCACTATAGGCATCCGGTAACCAACTGTGGAAGGGGATTAACGGAACTTTGACCGCAAAGGCCGCCGCAAAGGCTAACAAGAGCCACATCTGCGTGTCGCCGCTCAATATCCCCCGACAAGTTGTCGCCGTATTCAGCAATTGAGACAATTCCAGCGTGTAACCGCAGGAACCACCGGCCGCTTGCTGATGATAATATCCCAAAGCGATAATCCCGATCAGCATCAAGAAGCTACCGACCGAGGTGTAAATGACAAATTTAAAGGCGGCATAAATGCGTCGCTCGCCTCCCCAGCTCCCCAGCAGCAGGTAGGCCGGGATCAGCATCACTTCCCAGAAGATGTAAAAGAGGAAGAGGTTGGCTGACAGAAATACTCCAAGCATACCGCTCTCAAACAAGAGCATGAAGGCCATGTAGCTCTTGACCTTACGATCAATGCGGAACGAGGCGGCCACACAAACAGTTGTCAGTAGCGCCGTCAGCACTACGAGCACAAGGCTGATGCCGTCAAGATGCAAACTATAATTGATCCCTAACGAGGGTATCCAGGACCAACTGGCGTAGAGCGACGCGCTGGATAAATTCTGGAGATACGCCAGCACCAATGCCAGCACTAAGAAAAATTCAACAAAGGCCAGCGCTAACGCTGTCCAACGGAGCGCTTTGACTTGCGTCCGTGGGAAAAAGAGTAGCGCCAATCCTCCCAATAATGGGAAGATAATCACAGCCGAGAGCAAAAACATAGCCGCTACCCCCTCACCGCATAATAGATAATAATCGCAACGACACCAAAGAGAATACCCAGCGCATAGTTACGCATATACCCTGTCTGGACACGTCTGAGCGCTGTACTCGTGCCACGGAAGACAATCGAGATACCACGACTGCCAGCATCGAGCACATCACCTTCGAGGTAGCGAGACAAACCGCGTCCAAGCGCCTGTACGGGCCTGATCAAGATGACAGTCAGAGCCTCATCAACATAATATTTATGGAAGGCCAGACGATAAAATGGATTGGTGCTCTCACGATAACTAAAGCCCTTGCCATAACGCATCCAGGCGAAACCAATACCGATCACGCCAGCCAGCAAGCTCAAGCCTGTGGAAGTCCACTCCAGACCGAGAGAAGCCTCGGCAGCGTGGGTATGCAGGCCAGCAGGCAGGAAATTAAGCAAGGGAGACCAGTTGGGCAGGCCGATCAGGGCCAGTGAGCCAATAAAGCCTCCGATGACCGATAAGATGGCGAGGATGATGAGTGGCGTAGACATAATCCCTGGCACTTCGTGGATGGCATGATAGTTTGCAACTCCACTGTGATGATGTCCGGTCACTGGAGCGATATGTCCCAGTTCCTCATCAGGCTCAACCACGGCCGTTCCTCCACGATAATCGCCAGCAAAGATGCCGAAGAAGAGGCGGAACATGTAAAAGGCGGTCAGCCCAGCGGTCAGGATGCCGATTCCCCAGAGAATGTAGTACCAGATGTTTCCCGAGGCGGTCGCTTGCGCTAACACCGAACCAAGAATCTCATCTTTACTCCAGAAGCCAGCGAATGGAATAATACCGCTAATCGCCAGAGCTGCAATCAAAAAGGTGATCCCGGTGGTGCGCAAACGAGGCCAGAGTCCACCCATTTTACGCATATCCTGCTCGCCAGCCAGCGCGTGGATGACTGCTCCAGCTCCCAGAAAGAGCAAAGCTTTGAAGAAGGCATGCGTAACAAGATGGAAGATACCACCAGCATAGTTATGGACGCCTTCAGCCATGAACATATAACCGAGCTGACTGATCGTCGAATAGGCCAGCACACGCTTGATATCCAGTTGGACGAGCGCGATGGTGGCTGCATAGAGGGCAGTCACGCCACCAATCCCGGCGATGACGTTCAGCGCGACCTGGGACTGTTCAAAGAGCGGATAGGCTCTGGCGACCAGATAGACACCAGCGGTTACCATCGTGGCGGCATGGATCAGGGCACTGACTGGCGTCGGGCCTTCCATCGCGTCGGGCAACCACATGTAAAGTGGCAGTTGAGCCGATTTCGCGGCACAAGCTACAAACAAGAGCAGACAGATAGCGGTCGCCGTATTGCCGTTGAAGACATGAGCCAGAACGCTCGTATAATCCAGGCGTCCAGAGGCCTGCACGATCAGGAAGATCGCTAACATCAGACCAAAGTCACCGATCACGTTGATGACGAAGGCTTTCTGCGCAGCCGCAATCGCCGATGGTCGCTGATACCAGAAACCGATCAGCAGATAGGAAGCCAATCCAACCAATCCCCAGCCAACGAGCAGGAAGAGGAATGAGTCCGCGATGACTAACAGCACCATGGCGAAGATGAAAAAGTTAAGATAAGCAAAGAAGCGCCAGAAGCCTGGATCATCCTCCATGTAGCCAGCAGAGTAGATGTGGATCAACAGACCTACACCTGTAATTACCAGTAACATCGTCATGGAGAGAGGATCTAACAGAGCTCCAAAGCTGAGCGAGAACGATCCAGCGCTGATCCAGGGATAGAGCACCAGATCATTCGTACGCGGTCCCGTCGTCCTCAGCATGATGAAAAAGTTGATAGCGGCCAGCAAAAACGCCAGGCCACAGGCTCCCCAGCCAATGGTCAGGACCGCAGGTCGCTTCATGAACTTACCTCCAAGGCCCAGGATGATAAATCCGAGCAGAGGTAGCAGAAGCACCCATAGACTTAGATTCGTCATAACCTAGCCTCGCAGTACGTTCATCTCGTCAACATCGATGTTGTGGCGCGTGCGGAAGATAGAGACGATTAACGCTAAACCAACCACCACCTCAGCGGCGGCAACCGTCAGTATCACAAAAACGAACATCTGCCCATCGGCAGAGTCGAGAAAATGAGATAAGGCCACAAACGATAAATTGACAGCATTTAACATCAGTTCAATAGACATAAAAATGATTAATGGATTGCGTCGGAGCATGACTCCCAGGACGCCAATCGTGAAGAGCACAGCGCTCACGATCAAATAGGCCGATAATGGCATAGTTTTTCTCCTTTAGTTGGCACGCCGTCCGAAGACTAGAGCCCCAAGAAGAGCGACGATAATCAAGAGGCTGGTCACTTCAAATGGGAAGAGATAGCCGTGAAAAAGGGCCATGCCAAAGGCCTGGGTGTCACCCTGATAGGTTATGACTGCTTGCTTTAAACTCTCGGCATGTGTGGCCACCGCTCCAGTGGTCTGCGCTCCCGTAAAGAGCAGATAGCTGAGCGCGGCAACCAGGACCAATCCAAGGAGTCCTCCCACGATGCGCTGCCAGGGCATATGATTAACTAATGCCGTATCGTCCTGATCAGGGGCAAGCATGGTGACAACAAAGAGGAATAACACCATGATAGCACCCGCGTAGATGAGTATCTGGACAACTGCGATGAACATCGCCTGGAGCTGCAAATAGAATAATGCCAGAAACAAGAGCGTGAGAATTAAGCTCAATGCGCTATGGACGGCATTTTTAAAGGCAATCACACCGATAGCTGTGGCTATCGTGGCCACAGCTAGTACAACAAATGATACGATTGCGAAAGTCATGTTATTTTCCTCTTCACAGTTGACGCCGATCGGCATCCTGATCTTCATCTTGCAGGAGATTAGGACGCTCGGTCTCGCTATTGCCAAGTCCGACAGCGGCAGCACTCGCCTGCGAGCCATCGAAGAGACGAGATTGCTGCGGCACAGGTTGGACGGCATCGGCAGGCGCAGGATCGGCCCATACTTCGTTTGAGCCGACAGTAGATTGTCCATGCGGCTCCAGCAGGTTCTCTTTGTGATAGACCAGATCCTCCGGATAATAGGAGGCCAGTTTGTAGTTATCCTCCAGCGTGATGGCTCCGGTCGGGCAGGCCGCCTGACAGTATCCACAGAAGATACAGCGCAGCATGTTAACGTCGAAGACTTTGGCGTAGCGCTCACCTGGCGAGACCCTGTTCTCTTCAGTATTCTCGTCGGCCTCAATGTAGATGGCGTCGGCAGGACAGGCTCCAGCACAGAGATAGCAACCAACACAGCGCTCCAGATCGTTGTCGTAACGATGCAGAACGTGGCGTCCACGGAAGCGCGGTGGCAAGGCTCGCTCTTCTTCGGGATATGAGATGGTCGTTGGCTTACGACCAATGTTTTTTAAGGTCGTCGCCATACCTTTTACGATATCAAAAGACATATCTTATACTCCTTATACCTGTACAGCTTTAGGGTCCGACGCTTCCTGGACATCCTCAAGAGGGGCAGGAGCCGCCGTATCTTCAAAGGTAGCCAGATGCACCGATGATGGCAAACCATGAGACATTCTCTCTGATCCCTCAAAGCGTGTCTCGTTGATAAAGCCCTGGCGACGCAGAATGAGCAGCATCACCACAATTACAATCAGTCCAGCCAGACCACTAACCCACCAGCCGAGATTTAAGGCGACGGAGCAGGCAGTAATCACAATGTTCAACACAGCCAATGGCAATAAAACCTGCCAGCCGAAACGCATCAAACGGTCATAACGAATACGAGGCAAGGTCGCTCGCAACCAGATGAATAAGAAAAGGAAGAAGGCCACTTTGATCGCAAAGACAACGATGGAGAGCAGCGGGATACGATCAGTCAGGCCAAAGAGGCTCCAACCACCCAGGAAGAGCGTCGAGGCGACAGCGCTCACGGTGATCATATTGATATACTCAGCCATCTGATACAGGCTCCAGCGCAGGCCGCTATATTCGGTGAGATAGCCTGCGGTCAGTTCCTGCTCTGCTTCCGGCAGATCAAAGGGAGCACGGTTCACTTCGGCAACGCCGGCGATAACATAAATCACAAAACCCAGCGGCTGCGCGAAGATAAACCAGATCCCCATGTTGACTTGCTGCTGCACAATGGTCACCAGACTGAGAGAGCCCGCCCACATCAGGGCACCACTCAAAGCCAGTCCCAGACTTGTCTCATAAGAGACCATCTGAGCGGCACTGCGCAGGGCTCCCAGTAGCGAATAGCGATTGCCCGATGACCAGCCTCCCAGCACGATGCCGTAAACGGCGAGCGATGAGATAGAGAGTATCCACAGGATGCCCACGTTGATATCACCAATCATAGGATCCCAGACACTGTGCACCTGGCTGTTGCCGCTCCAATTGTTACCAATCGGGACAACCGCGAAGGCACAGAGCGCGACAACTACCGAGATGACCGGGGCGACAATGTAGATGCCTTTCTTGGCTTGCGACGGTACCAGTTGCTCTTTAAAAGCCATCTTCAATGCGTCGGCGACCGGCTGAAGCAGACCAAAGGGGCCGGCACGATTGGGTCCCAGACGCCCCTGGATCTTGGCAACCACACGGCGCTCAATCAGCGTCATATAGGCGAAGGCCGTCAGCAGAATGACGATGAGAATCGCGCCTTTGATGATCGTGGCGACGATGAGGGCGATGGTCGGATCATTCATAAAATCAAACATGAGCCGCCTCCTGTTGCTCCAGGGAACGTACACCCTGAGGGCCTAGATCTTCCCAGCTGAGTCCGGCATAGAAAGGATTCTGATCGGCGATCTCAAGCAGGATATCGCGAGGATTGGCATAGGTCCATGTTTCTCCCAGGTAGTGCGCCAGAGCGATCAGGATCTCCCAGTCAGCTTTGGCTCCCGGTAACGGTCGAAGCGCCTGGCGGATAGCCTGAACATGATGATCCACATTGGTCATACTCCCATCTTTCTCCGCAAAGGAGACAGCCGGGAGAACAACATCGGCCTGTTGCGCGGTCTCGGTCAGCAGGAGATCCTGGACAACCACAAATTCAAGCTCGGGCGATAGTTGTGGATTCTCCAGATGGCGAACAGGATTAGCTCCCATCACGAGCAAGGCTTTGATCTGTGGGCTACTCAGAATCTCGTTATAGGATAAGCCAGGCTCATCGATCACCTGATAGCCAGGCAGGGCATCAGGCAGGAGTCCCATATCACGAGCTCCCAACGAGTTAGCATCCTCAAAGAGTGGACCAACTCCAGCTCCTGGACGATCGATCTGTTTCGTCAGGACAGCCAGGGCTTGCAGGTCTGCGGCCAGATCTTCACTGCCAGCTTCAAGCGTCGCCATCTCGTCATAAAGGATCACGGCCGCTCGCTCATTAAGGAGCTCTTCGGCCAGACTCTGCAATTGAGTCGTCATTTTGGCACCAAAGGTATCCTCGCCAGCACGGATCACCTGATCTTCGCGCTGGATCACGGAACGGATATCTTCATGACCCGCCAGATCCAGATCGGATTTGGAGACCAGATGCTTCAACATAACTTTGGCTGCGACGCCTGTCGTTCCCGCAGGAATGGTCAATTTCAGGGCAGCCAGACGATCCAGTTCGGTCTCGGCCGCGTTGATGATGGTGATCTTCGCGCCTTTCCCCAGGGCCTTCTTGATGCGCAGGTTGAGAATCGGTTGGCGCTCGTAAGGGTCAGAGGCGATCAGGATAATATGGGAAGCCTTTTCGATATCAGCAATGCTATTGGTCATCATCCAGGGCTTGCCGGTCAGCTGATCACGCGGACCTGAGAAATAGCCGTGATGATGATCTATGTTCGCCGTTCCGATCACCTGGCGCAACAACTTCTGGAAGAGATAAGCCTCTTCGTTCGTGGTACGCGTCGAACCGATACCGGCAACCGACTCAGGACCGTGGCGCATGGTAATATCATGCAGGCGAGAAGCGATATAGGATAAAGCTTCATCCCAGCTGGCAGGCACCAGCGTGCCCTCACGGCGAATCAATGGCGTGCGCAGGCGCTTGGGGCTGTTGACATAATCAAACTCCCAACGTCCACGATTGCACAGCCAGCCATCATCGATATCATCATTTGTGCGCGACATCAGGCGCATTACGCGATCGACACGGCTATCGACACGCGCATTACATCCAACGCTACAGTTATTGCAGACGCTGGGCGTGTGCTTGAGTTCCCATGGACGCGCTTTGAAGCGATAGGTCAATGCGGTCAGCGCTCCGACGGGACAGATCTCGGTGGTATTGCCGGAGAAGACCGAGTCAAAGGCCTGACCAGGAGCCGTTCCGACCTCCATCCGAAATCCACGTGAGATCATCACCAGACCGTTATCCATTGAGATCTCAGAGCTGAAGCGCGTGCAACGCTGGCAAAGAATGCAGCGCTCACGATCCAGCATCACATCTGAGCTGACAGGGATCGGCTTCTGATAATGGCGTTTGTGCAGATCAAAACGTGTCGCACCCGGACCATGGCGTAAGGTGAAATCTTGCAGATCACATTCGCCGGCCTTGTCGCAGATGGGACAGTCCAGCGGATGGTTGAGCAGTAAGAACTCCAGCGTTCCACGGCGAGCCTTGAGCACTTTCTCGGTCTTGGTGTGCACAACCATACCCTCGGCAACCGGAGTAGTGCAGGATGTCTGTGGCGGCTTGGGTACTTTCTCGATCTCGACAAAGCACATGCGACAGGCTCCCAGAGGCGGCATCTTGGGATGATAACAATAGATCGGGATCTCAATCCCGGCCTGTTTGGCTGCTGCCCACACAAGCGTTCCTGGAGGAACTTCGACCGGAATATCATCAATGGTAAGATGCACCAATTCTTGTTTATTCTCTTCTGGCATAGCAGAATTTCCTCTATTCTAGCGTGATCCAGCGGCCTGTACGGTCTCGTGGGTGGAATGCTTGCTTCCAGGACCAGCCATACAACAGCCATGTGTGACGTGATATTCAAATTCTTCGCGGAATAGACGAATACCGCTGGTAATACAGCTTGTAGCCGCGTCTCCCAGGGGGCAGAAGGATTTTCCTGCCAGATTGTCGCAGATATCCATGAGCAGATCAACATCCTTCATCTGGCCATGACCATGCTCCAGACGCTCAAGGATCTCAACTATCCAGAAAGTACCCTCACGACAAGGAGTGCATTTGCCGCATGATTCGTCGCGATAAAATTCGCTCATGCGCAGAATCGCTCCCACGATGCAGGTCTGGTCAGAGATGACGATCACTCCGCCTGAGCCAAGCATCGAGCCAACCGCCGCCACCGACTCGTAGTCAAGTAGCGTATCAACCTTATCGGCAGCCAGGATAAAAGTCGAGGAGCCGCCCGGGATGACCGCTTTCAGTTCATGATCACCCAGAATGCCTCCACCATATTGCTCGTCATAGATCAGGGTACGCATCGGAACACCAAGCGGCAACTCATAGTTGCCCGGTTGCTTGACCTGTCCGCTGAGACAGAAAATACGCGTCCCCTTACTCTTCTCGGTGCCAAAGGAGGCATACCAGTCGGCGCCCTGAGCTACAATCTCAGGAATCGTCGCCAGGGTCTCACAATTATTGATCACGGTCGGGCCACCATAGAGTCCGACAACGGCCGGAAACGGCGGCTTCAGGCGTGGATATCCTCGACGGCCCTCAAGAGACTCCATCAAGGCGCTCTCTTCGCCGCAGATGTAGGCACCTGCGCCACGATGGACAATCACATCCAGGCTGAAGTCACTGCCCAGGATGTTTTTGCCAAGCAGGCCAGCCGCATAGGCCTCTTCAACCGCCGCTTCGACCTTGCTGGCGGCCAGGGTCAGTTCGCCTCGGATGTAGATAAATGCGGTCTGGACACGACAAGCGTAGCTGGTAATGATCACGCCTTCAACCAGGCGATGTGGGATGCGTTCCATTAACACGCGATCCTTACACGTCCCCGGCTCACTCTCGTCGGCGTTACAGCACAGATAGCGCGGCATAGAGTTCTTCGCCAGGAAGCTCCATTTCAGACCAGTTGGAAAGCCAGCACCACCGCGACCACGCAGACCAGAAGCCTTAATCAGATCGATCAAAGCATCTGGTTCATAATCGCGCAGCGCCTTCCCCAAAGCCTCATAGCCACCATTCTGGCGATAGACATCCAAGCTATCGATACCCGGTACAGAGAGATTTTTGGTAATCACAAGTTCTGGCATAATTAATATAAGTCCTTTATGTGGGATGTGCGTTGGTGGACCGTTTCGTACGTCGAGTGGGACATCGCACGCAAGCGTGCGACGCTACGATAATTGCGATCACACGCGATCCTTAATCCCAAGTTCGCGATCAAGCTCATCGATCAGGGCATCGGCCTTTTCCAGGGTCATATTTTCGAAGAACTCTCCGTTGACCTGTAAGGCTGGAGCCGAGCTGCAGGCTGCAATGCATTCAGCCGTCTTCAACGAATACATGCCATCTGCGGTCGTCTCGCCGCGCTTAACGCCGAGGCGCTGCTCCAGATGCTCAACGAGCTCATCGCAGTTGCGCAGGTAACACGAAATACTTGTGCACACATGGATAATTTTCTTGCCCTGCGGTCGCTGATAATACATAGTATAGAAGGTCGCGATACTCTGAACATCATCGACCGTCAAATTAATCGCCTCAGCCACAGCCTGCAAGCCCTCGCTGGTGATGTAGCCCTCTTCCTGCTGTGCAATGTGGAGAGAAGGCATCACCGCAGAGCGCGCTGCGGGATAGCGTGAAGCCAGATCCCGCATACGCTGCTTTGCCTGTTCAGAAATCATCGGTCCACCTCCCCTAAAATGATATCAATACTACCAATTCCGGCTACAACATCGGCCAGATAGCCACCCTCGATCATGGATGGAAGCGCCTGCAAGTTGGCAAACGATGGGGCGCGGACGTGCATACGATATGGATGCGCACTGCCATCACTGACCAGATAGACTCCCAGTTCACCTTTGGGCGATTCCGTGCGGACAAAGGATTCACCTTTGGGCGGTCGATAGCCTTCGGTGAAGAGTTTGAAGTGATGGATCAAGGCTTCCATGCTACCGGTGATCTGCCATTTGGGCGGCGGTGTAATCTTGGGATTGCTGACACGATATGGACCTGTGGGCAAGCCTGCCAGTGCTTGCTCAACGATCTTCAGGCTCTGCTCCATCTCCAACATACGCACGAGATAGCGATCATAGACATCGCCATTCGAGCCGACAGGGATATCAAAATCGAACTGCTCATAGCCCGAATACGGGAAAGCTTTACGAACATCCCAGAGCACGCCACTACCGCGTAGCACAGGACCACTTGTTCCGTAAGCAATCGCATCCTCTTTGCTCAAGACGCTGATGTTTTTGGTGCGCTCAAGCCAGAGCTGATTGTTGGTCAGCAGGTCATGATACTCTTGCAAGCGTGCCGGGAATTCGGCGGTAAACAGGCGTACTTTCTCGTCAAATTTCGGAGGGAGATCGGCCTGGAGTCCTCCGGGACAGATATAGCTTGTCATCATGCGCACGCCGGAGACGTACTCAAAGACATCCAGGATCAGTTCGCGCTCACGGAAACAGTAGAGAAATGTGCTCATCGCTCCCAGGTCGAGCGCGTGCGTTCCAAGCCAGACCAGATGACTGGCAATACGCTGCAACTCCACCAGGATCACGCGAGCATACTTGACCTTCTCGCTGATCTCGTCCTCGATGCCAAGCAGGTTTTCAACCGATAACGAATAGGCAAGATTGTTGCTCAATGGCGCAACATAATCCATGCGATCGGTCAGAACCAGAGCCTGATGATAGCTCTTGGATTCTGCGGTCTTTTCGATGCCAGTATGTAAGAAGCCGATGTCTGGCACGGCTTTGATGACTATTTCACCCTCAATAGTGAGCAGCAAGCGTAGCACGCCATGAGTGCTCGGATGCTGAGGTCCCATATTGATTGTCATCGTGTCGGAGTGTTGACCACCACCGAGCGGCTGACCACCATCAAGGGTATACGTATGTTCAATCTCTTGCTGCTGCATAAGTTATCCTTTACGCGTTCCATCCTGTGGGGATCGTGAAGCAGAGTCGGGCGCGTCCTCTTCAGGAGCAAAGGTGCCGGGCTCCTGAGCGGTGCTAATATGCACACGGCCCTCGTTCAAGCCACGTCCTTCAGGTGTGCGCAGCGTCTGCTGATAATAAGCGCCCACTCCCGGATCGATATCATAAGGGACCTGGCCACCCCAATGGGGTTCAGGCAGGTCAAAACCAGAGAGGGGATAATCTTTACGCAAGGGATGAGTTGTCCATTCGGGAGGCATCATGATACGACGCAGGTCGGGATGATCAGTAAACGTCAACCCGAAGAGATCAAAAACCTCACGCTCGTACCAGTTGGCAGCCGGCCAGAGTCCAGTCAGCGATGGCACCGCTGGATGCTCTTCACGACGCTGTCCAACCCGAATCTTGAGGCGTATAAAACATCGATGCGTTAAGGAGAGAAGATGATAAACGACGTCGAAACGAGGAACGCGCTCAGGCCAATCGATCGCGGTAATTGTTTCCAGAAACGCATAATCGAGCTCCTTCTTGAGATAGGCGCAGACCTCAACCAGATGCTCTGGCTTCAGGATCAGCGTCTGCTCTTGACGGACCTCTATGGTTTCTACGATAGCCTGCGGGAACGTTCGTTGCACCGCCTCGACCGTCGATGTTGCTGTGATGACCATAACTAATTAAGCATTCCTTCAATGTGTGATAAAACACCAGTATGCCGACAACATAGTCGTAATGAGTCCAGGATAAGCGAACATCAAAGTTGTAGGTTAGAGAGAAAAGAAAAAAACCTATGCTTCGTCTTGCACAGGACCGAAAAGCTTCAAGCCGCTATCCTTAAGTGGATCGGGTGGATTGGGTATCCCATCGCGAATCTTGCGCTGTAACTCATTGAAGCCAAAGAGCAGCATATCAGGAGTAGGAGGGCAGCCAGGTACAAACACATCGACTGGAACGATCTTATCGACTCCCTGTACGATAGCGTAGTTATTAAAAACACCGCCGCAAGAAGCACAGGCTCCCATCGAGATCACCCACTTGGGCTCCGGCATCTGATCATAGATCTGCCGCAGCACGGGAGCCATCTTGGTAGAGCAGCGTCCAGCCACAATCATCAGATCAGCCTGACGCGGCGAAGCGCGAAAGACCTCAGCACCGAACCGAGACATATCAAAGCGGCTACCCTGTGCGGACATCATCTCGATGGCACAGCAGGCCAGTCCAAAGGTAACAGGCCAGAGAGATGAGCTGCGTCCCCACTCAAGCACCTTGCTGACCTGTGTCGTCAAAACACCGAAACCGCCGTCCTTCTCGTGGACAGGCAGATCGCGACGCATACGAGGAGTCTGCGTGTTTGAATAGGTCTGGACAGGCTCCCATGGATTTTTTATTCCCATGTAAACGCCCCCTTCCGCCAAACATAAACGTATCCCACCATCAGAACTGCCAGGAAGACCAGAAGCTCGATTAATCCGAATAATTTCAGCTGGCGCATCAGGATGGCGAGAGGATAAAACGAAACGATCTCAATGTCGAAGGCGATGAATAGCATGCCTGTCAACAGATACTTGACAGGGAAGCGTCGCTTCGGCGCAGTGATCTCTTGAATACCACATTCATAAGGCGCTAGCTTCTCCGGCGAAGGCTTTTTAGGCCCGAGAATCGCTGTGACTCCCATCACAAGCACGCCGAAAACGAGAGCAATCGCCACATACAAAAAAACGGGGAGTGCTGTTCCCATAGTCGCAACCCCTTCATTGCAAATAAAAAATACACGTATCTGAACACGATAAGAGGTGTCCAATGTACACTACCTCATCTCGTATCGTAGCATAGAGGAGGTGACAAAGTCAAATAAAAACAGCCTCCCACGGGGGCCGACAAGAGAGCAAAGACCTTGTGATCTGTCATCATTTCATGAGTGATAACAGATGCGTGAATAGTAGTAAGTAGTTGCACATACGTGTGATAATGCTATATAAGGTGGAAGATTTCACCCCTTCACCCAGGGGAAACACAATAACACAATATTTTATGAAGAGATGGATGGTGATCTCTTTTGAGCATTGGGAGGTGACGGTTCGATGGTACAGACTGATTTAAATGCACAATCGGCATTGAAGATAGAGAAGGAATTCGTTTCGGGATCGTATCGCTGGTTTACTTACGCGGCCGATGTGACCGGGCTACGCTTGATCTGTCTGGAGGATCTTGAGACGGGGACGGTGGTGACGACGACGGTGGCAAACCCTGAGCTGCGCACGGCGGCACATAAGGCGTGGGCGGGTGCACGTCAGTCGCGGGCGGCGGGGATGCCGTGGGAGATTCTGAGCGAGATGGGTCAGAAGGGCGTTGATCCGGATCAGAAGATTGAGGAGATGTTTCGCGGCTACGGTCACGCTTCGGTCGGCGATATGGCTCGCCTGGCGGTCGATATGGGGAAGGTGCCGATGCATCTGTGTCTGGCCCTTTTCAATGAGGGATCGCTCAATTCGGGGCAGGAGAAATCCACACGCTATCAACCACGCTTTGGAAAAGCGATCCTGCATCAGCTCAAGAACTATCTGCCGACAACAATCGATGACAATACGCTGGAGACCCTGGAGACCGAGTATCAGGCTCTGGGGACGCTGTCGTTGAGACTATTTACGCAGCATCGAGAAAGTTTACTGCGAGCTTTTACGATGTATTACCAGGCGGATACAACTCAGACAGCGCAGAAAAGTGCTCTGACTTCTCGCGTGCTCGATTGCGTTCGCTACTTTTTGCTCTTTGGGCAGTGGAGCGGGATGTCCTTTGAGACGTCGGCCCGCGATTGGTCCCGCATCATCTCAGAGCTGAAGGGAGCGCCCATCGGCTATTATCACAGGGTTGCGGCACAGATTGAGAAGTTGCTGGCTCCCACACCCGAAGAAGAGAAGATGCTTGGCTATCTGGCAGAGGCTCCCAGTCTGATAAGCCATACAAAAGCACTCACCACCGTCAATACAAATCTGCACGCCCTGCGAGACTATCTGGTGGAGCAGTCTGATCTACTGCGGTCCGTGGAAATCAAGCGAGGAGCTCCGGCACGCGTCACACAGCAGGTACACCTGCTCGACGCCAAATATAGTCCCAGCGAGCGTCTGGTGGCCGAATATATCTTATTACTCTGGCCAGGCATGGCTCGTGTGCCGCTCCTGGATTGGGTCCATCAACAGAGCGATGAGGTCAAGAAAGCTATCAGTAGTATCTTATTCGCACAGCATACAAATTATAGCGAGCTGCCAGCCTTTAGTCGTACAACAACGATGACTCTGGCAATCGAGAGCAATCTGGGCGAGTTGCGCGACTTTAATCGACACCGTGCCTGGGGACGCTTTGTCCCACTTCCCCTCGTCTTCGGCAGTCAGGTTGGTCAGGATGCCATCAAGCAGATACTCGCCCGAGGCTTTGGTCTGCCATTGTATCTCACGGAAGTCCCAGAATTCGCGGCCTATAAGGAAGCCTTCGAACATGATCTGCTGGACTATTATCAACAGCTACAGGCGTTCTTTGAACATGCATCCGCCCTGCTTGGAGAGACATTCGACTACTCATTTATGCTCAATCTTTTGCCACTGGCTCATCAGGTCGATATCTGGATGCATGGAGATCCCAAGCAAGCTTTGTATTTGACCACACAACGCGTCCGCCCGGGTGGGCATATCAACTATCGTGCACTCGCCTATCAGGCCAATCAACTGCTTGCAGCCTCAGACCCGTATCTATCTGCCATGCAGCTTGAGCAGATGCCCGATCCCTCCAGCCGCGACGAATTCTTTGATCGCAGCTAGTAGCGTCACACGCTCGCGTGTGACGCTACGATGTCCTCGCTTCGCTCGACATGCATGTCCCCATTGATAAGACTCACATAGCAGAAGAAACATTGATGACAATATCAACATATTGACAATATATATATATTGAAATATTCTATTGAATAGAGAAAATACACAACAGATGGATATATGTCACGATATTTGAGGGTCTCCCGCTAAGGGAAATGGTCAATAACAGCAAAAAGGATGGCTGATGATAGATTTGCTTTACTATGTATCCTACTTTCTTGGCGGGGCATTTCTTGCCAATGCAATTCCGCATTTTGTGAGTGGCATGATGGGACGCCCTTTTCAAAGTCCATTTGCGAAACCGCCCGGTGAGGGACTTTCTTCTTCGACCATCAATATAGTGTGGGGATTTATCAATCTGGTGATTGGTTATCTTCTACTCGGTCAGGTTGGAAACTTTAATATACGTTCCCTGGGCGACGTTATTGCATTGGGATTGGGCGTTCTTCTGATGGGGCTCTTCTCAGCACGCCACTTCGGACGATTTCATGGTGGCAATACTCCAGAGAGGACGTAAGGGGCCGTTTCGTACAATAAAAGCCGGCGTAATTACATATAAAGGTTACGTCGAGCGAAGCGAAGACCGTGTAGACGGTATCTAAGGTGTCCTTGCTTCGCTCGACTTGCCTCCCAAGACAAAAATGAATGACATTCCTAATTAATAGCGACGGTCACGATATCCGCCACCACCACCATTGCCACCATATCCACCGCCGCTGTTGCCGCCATATCCGCCGCCGCCACGTGAATCACGTCGTTGAAAGCCGCCACCACCACCACGATTATCGCGCTTCTCCTGGGCTTCGTTGACGATAATTGTGCGGCCATCAAGAGTTGAGTTGTTGAGCTGGCTCATGGCATTTTGAGCCTCTTCATCGTTACTCATCTCCACAAAGCCAAACCCTTTACTGCGTCCGGTCTCACGGTCAATGATGATTGTGGCTGAGATCACTTCACCAAATTGACCAAAAAGATCACCAAGTTCCTGGTCAGATGTCCGATAGGGCAGCTTTCCTACGTAGAGTTTCACTATCTGTTCTCCAATCGACGCCATAGTCTATCGCGGTCCGTGAACTAGCACTTTCACAAAAATTGAGGCCGGGATATGTGCCGTCGCTCTCTATTATATCAATATACACCATTATGTAGATAGGTGTATAAATTTGTATCCCGCATTGATATAAAAATCCAGCCTCCTCTATTCCTCTCAGGCCCCTTGCAGAGCAGACGCAGCGGGATAATCTTGTTCGTCGGATGCAGTAGCCTGCAAAACCAATTTTCCATCTTTACTATCAATATTGATGACCGATCCTTCGTGGATGGACCCATCCAGGATAGCGCGTGCAATGCGATTCTCTACTTCATGTTGAATGACACGTTTCAATGGTCGGGCTCCAAATTGTGGATCGTAGCCTTCTGCCGCCAGATAATCTTTCGCCGCTTCACTCAAGGTCAGGCGCATATGACGCTCTTCAAGGCGTGGACGAATCCGATTTAACTGAATCTCGACGATATTTTTAACCTGTTCGCGAGCGATCGCGTGGAAGATGATGATCTCGTCGATGCGATTGATGAATTCTGGACGTAATCCCTCGGAGCGTAAACGCTCACGGATCACACGTTGAACCTCATCCTCATCTCTGCCAGCATATTCGGGCAGCCAGAGATCGCCGAGATTACTCGTCATGATAATAACGGTGTTGCGGAAATCGACTGTACGTCCCTGCCCATCGGTTAGACGGCCATCGTCGAGCAGTTGCAGCAGCAGATTGAATACTTCGGGGGCGGCTTTTTCAATCTCATCAAGCAGTATCACGCTATAGGGATGTCTGCGAACCGCCTCAGTCAGCTGTCCACCTTCGTCGTAGCCGATGTAGCCGGGAGGCGCTCCGATCAGGCGCGAGACGCTATGCTTCTCCATGTACTCTGACATATCGATACGTACCATTGCCTGCTCATTGTCAAAGAGAAATTCCGCCAGAGCTCGAGCTAGCTCGGTTTTGCCGACGCCTGTGGGTCCTAAAAAGAGGAAGCTGGCAAGCGGCCGATTGGGATCTTGTAGACCTGCCCTCGAACGACGCATGGCATCCGCGACGGTCGCCAGAGCAGCATCCTGGCCAACGACGCGCTCGCGCAGGCGATCCTCCATCTGGAGCAACTTCTGCACTTCGGCCTCAAGCATCCTGGAGACGGGAATGTGCGTCCACTTGGAGACGATCTCAGCGATCTCCTCAGCATCCACCTCCTCCTTGAGCATCCGACCACTCTGAAGATTGGAAAGTTTGATCTCTTGATCCTGGATGCGCTGCGTTAAATCCTTAATCACGCTGTGCTGAAGACGCGCCATCTCGCCATAATTATATTCGCGATCGGCCTGCTCGTACTGGACCTGCGCCTCATCAAGCTGCTGCTTCAGACTACGCATCTCCTCAACCGGCTCACGTTCGCTCTCCAGAGTCAGACGCATAGAACGAAGTTGCTCGTTGAGATTAGCCAGTTCGCGCTCAACACGCGCACGACGCTCTTTGCTCGCCACATCCGTTTCTTTCTTCAACGCCTCCTGCTCCACCTGCAACTGACGGATACGACGATCAAGGGCATCCATCTCGCTCGGAGTGCTATCCAGTTCGACGCGACGCAGGCTGGCGGCCTCATCGATCAGATCGATAGCCTTATCCGGCAGGAAGCGGTCCGTGATGTAGCGATTGGAGAGTACAGCCGCCGCCACCAGAGCACTATCCTGGATGCGCACACCATGATGGACTTCGTAACGAGATTTCAAGCCGCGCAAGATGCTGATGGTATCTTCAACGGTCGGTTGTTCAACAATCACGGGCTGAAAACGCCGTTCCAGGGCCGCGTCTTTCTCGATGTATTTGCGATATTCGTTGAGCGTGGTGGCTCCAATACAATGCAATTCGCCACGCGCCAGCATCGGCTTGAGCATATTGGAGGCATCCATCGCCCCCTCACCAGCCCCTGCTCCCACCAGGGTATGCAACTCGTCGATGAAAAGAACAATCCCTCCCGATGAGCCCGTGACCTCCTTGAGGACAGCCTTGAGGCGCTCCTCAAATTCGCCACGGAATTTGGCACCCGCGACCAGAGCACCCAGGTCGAGCGTGATGACTTGCTTGTTCGCCAGGGATTTGGGAACAT
This sequence comes from Dictyobacter sp. Z7_2, assembly GCF_057551105.1. Taxonomy (NCBI): domain Bacteria; kingdom Bacillati; phylum Chloroflexota; class Ktedonobacteria; order Ktedonobacterales; family Dictyobacteraceae; genus Dictyobacter; species Dictyobacter sp. Z7_2. The sequence continues at coordinate 2,205,208 of NZ_BAAJPE010000002.1, read as the reverse complement.
CGCCGCGCACAATACGCTGAGCAAGTCCCTCAACGATAGCGGTCTTGCCGACGCCCGGCTCACCGATCAGAACAGGATTATTCTTGGTGCGACGACTGAGTACCTGGATCACACGACGGATCTCTTCATCACGTCCAATGACTGGATCTAATGTACCCCGGCGGGCAAACTCGGTCAGATTGCGTCCATACTTCTCAAGCGCCTGATACTTGCCTTCGGGATGCGCATCGGTCACGCGCTGCGTCCCTCGAATAGCGGTCAGGGCCTTCAGGGCAAGTTCTCGATCGATACCAGCAGCCTTCAGGGTCCGTTGAGCCGCTCCATCGGTCTGCAAGAGCGCCAGCAGCAGATGCTCCACGCTCAAATACTCATCCTTAAAGTTATTCATCTCCTGCCAGGCCTGCTCCAAAAGCTTGGCCAGACGCGGCGAGACTCCCGGCTCAGCGCTCACATGGACACGCGGCAGGCGCGCAATTTCATTTTCAATCGCACTTTTGGCCAGCACAATGTTGCCGCCCGCCTTGAGGATAATCTGCTGAACCACCCCACCATCCTGAGAAAGTAAAGCATCCAGCACATGTTCAGGCTCAACCAGACTATTGTTGTAGGCCTGCGCATTTTTTGAAGCCTCATGAATAGCTTCACGGGCCTTATCAGTAAAACGTTCGATATCCATAGCATCGCCTCCCAAACTCTCTATCTAAGCATTTCTAGCTCTTTCGATCACTATACCACATAGAGGCGATGATTATCAACAAGTTTTAGTGCCAATGTATCAATCTTTGTGATACGCTGACCATAAGCCTTAACAAAAAGTCACGGCGAGTTGACATATTCTCCAAAGAAAGAAATAATGAATAATCAATGATTATATAAAACGAGCCGAGGTGAAGCATGAAATATATTAAAAAGTTTTTTTCAGTGCGCATTATACGCTATGGAATAGTGGGAGGCGCTGGCATCCCTATCAATCTGATCGCGCTAGCTATCTTTATCCATATTTTTGGCGACCAGGGACTGGCGGGATGGCTCTCGGTGGTGTTCGCATTTGAGGTCAGTACAACAATTAACTTTGTGTTAAATCAAACATTTACCTATCACGATCAAAAACTCTCAAGCCGCTCCGAATGGATCAAGCGAGCAGCAAAAGCACAGGTCACAAGCCTCTCATCCCAACTGCTCACGTTAGGAATCAAATATGGCTTGCACTTCAGTGATCCATATATTGCGAACAGCCTGGGAATTGCCTGTGGCTTTCTCTTTCAATTTTTCGTCACCAACAGATTCGTTTTTCGTCCGGTCGCAGAACCAAATATGCCCCCTCATGAGCAACTCATGCTCTCAGATGAAGTACCCGTTGTAACCAATGAGGCCTAGTGTATTACCACAAATATTTGACTGGCTCTATCTGAAGGGTAGAGCCAGTCAAGCTCACCTCACAGCCCTCCACAAACGTCATCTATAACTTATCAAAGAGAGGCGTAAAAACCCTGCATTCATGACTCTGTTGGCGAAATCGGTAGAGCCGTATGGGGAGGGAACGGGCGTCGTAAACGGTGGCCCCTACCTGGGTACAGGCCATAAATGGCCTCTTCTGACGAAGAGACGTAATCTTCTTGAGACGTTTCAAAGATAAAAGGTAGCTTTTATACCTGTCCACTGATACGGTAGAAGCCATTCTCCTGAAAATAAATTTTCATGGATGGTGGTGCTCCAGCGGAGCATGCGTTATTTATGGCTCCTTGACAGGTAGGGGCCACGTTCTCGGCGCCAGTTCCTTCGCCACATGACCAAGCTCCCTGGAAGGTTGAACATGATCCCAGAGAGGTCCTCTTGTCCAGACAAAATTCCCCAACAGAGTCATTTATGCATGGAGTATTTCACAGAACCATCCCGATGACAGCAACGCCAAAAACCTCTTCAAGCATGCAGGGAATGTCCCGCACTAATTTATTGTCAAATAGCCTATCTACTCGTTTTGACGCTTCAGTATAATGTAATTATGCACATAGCGTAAGGGGAAATGTGATATATGTTATGAAAATATAACACGGTCAGGTGAGGCACTGTAAAAGGATTTTTATATTGCTGTTTCTGTTTGTATCCACCTTACATGTGCACGATAACAATCGTGAAAATTTTTATAGGCACGATTTCTCTCACATTAGAAAGGAAACACTAATATGAACATGCAAATCTCAAACATCTCAGAAGACGCTATCGAACTCACAGCCAGCGATCTGGAAACAATTGTAGGTGGATATGGCGGTGGCTTTGGAACCGTCTCATCCAGCAATGGTTCTTACGCTAATCCTTACAGCACCGGTAGCTGGGGTGGAGTAAGCTCAACCGGTGGTGGTTATGGTAGCCATGCAGGTGCTGGCGGAGCCTTTAACGCTTCGCAGAGTGGTTCCGCCTATGGTGCTGGACTGGGTATCTCAGTATCAAACGGCACAGGTTGGGCCGGTGGCTTTGGCTTCTAATATCCCAGTTGAGGCACTGAACAGATCAATCAGGAGTATAAGCTGAGGTAACGGGCGAAGCAAACAAAGCGACTAAAACTCCAGGCGGGTGGGCATCTTTTAGAGATGTCCACCCGCTTTGTTGGGTAAAATGCGCAAAGCTATTATCATACTATCCTAATGTGGATAAGGATGGTATACTACACCTCGAAGCGGCGTTATTTCTGGCACGGAACGTGGTATAATAGTCGCCAAATTGGCATGTTTTTCGCCTGGCGGAGAGAGGATTAGAAGCACTGTTATGGCAATGTTTGAGAACTTATCAAAACGTCTTGAGGGAATATTCAATAATCTCGGTGGGCAAGGCAAGCTGACTGAGGATGATGTAAATACAGCGTTACGTGAAGTCCGCTTAGCCTTGATTGAAGCTGATGTCAATCTAAAGGTAGCGCGACAGTTCGCCGATCGGATAAAAGAGAAAGCCATTGGAGCTGATGTCCTGGGCAGCCTCTCCCCAGCACAGCAGGTGCTCTCGATTGTCAATGAAGAGCTGGTAGAGGTCCTCGGTGGCGCAAACGGCAATAATAAATTAGATCTGGGTGGAACCCCTCCACAAGTGATCATGCTGGTCGGCCTGCAAGGCTCAGGTAAAACAACATCGGCGGCGAAACTGGCAAATTATCTGCGCAAGCAAGGACAGCGTCCCCTGCTGGTCGCCGCTGACATGTATCGTCCAGCCGCCGTCAACCAGTTAAAGGCACTGGGACGCCAGCTCTCCATTCCAGTCTACTCGGAGCCGACGGGAGCGAATCCGGTCGAGATCTGCGTACGATCGCTGGACTTTGCTCGCGAGCAGGCCAATACGGTCGTGATCCTCGACACTGCTGGTCGCTTGAATATCGACGAGCTCATGATGAATGAGGTTATCAATATTCGTGAGCGTACCCATCCACGCGAAGTATTACTGGTCGCCGACGCTATGACCGGTCAGGAAGCAGTCCATGTGGCAACCGACTTTAATAAGGCGGTCTCGCTTACGGGTATGATCCTGACAAAAATGGATGGCGATGCTCGTGGTGGCGCAGCGCTCTCGATCCGCACAGTGACCGGGGTGCCAGTCAAATTCATGGGTACGGGCGAAAAGACAGATGCATTAGAGCCTTTCTATCCAGATCGCCTGGCCTCGCGTATACTAGGAATGGGAGATGTACTCTCCTTGATCGAGCGAGCTCAAGAGAGCATCGATGAAGAAGAGGCACTCAAAGCACAGCAGAAACTTCAGCAAGGCAAGTTTGATCTCGAGGATTTCTTGAACGCGATGCGTCAGCTGAAGCGTATGGGTCCGTTGCGCAATGTGATGGAGATGTTGCCAGGCTTCAACAAGCTGGCCGCGACTCCAGAGATGGAAGAGGCACTGGAAGGCGATCAGCTCAAATACGTTGAGGCAATGATCCTCTCGATGACCAAGGAAGAGCGACGCAATCCAGATATCATGAACGGCAGCCGGCGCAAGCGTATCGCTCGCGGTAGTGGCACGACCGTACAGGAAGTCAATCAGCTGCTGGACCAATTTGGCGAGATGCGCACGATGATCCGTCAGATGAGCTCTGGCAAAGGTCCCTTCGCGCAGATGGCTCGTCAATATGGCGGAGGCACTGGTATCCCAGGGATGCCAAGTGCACCAAAAGCCATCGGCGGCAAGAAAACTGGAAAGGCCGCTCGTAAAGATAAGCGCAAGCAGAAATCACGCGGCGGAAAAAGGTAAGCTCAATGGGTTTGTCGTATCCTGTGCTCAGGTACGCACGTCTGGCGAAGTCGATGGGGATGGTGATGATAATGGCGGCGGCACTCACGACGAGCGCTTGCGCGGGTGCCTCACAGGTACGACAACACGCAGTAACCAGTCAGCAACATTTCCAGCAGACACTCCAGAGTGCGCAGCAGTTTGGATTTTCAGAGCATGCCTTGCAAACAATCCTACAGCAAGCGGCTCTACTGAGCAAGCAGCAACCACCAACCAGCCTCTTCAGCGATCAGCCGATCGATGAGTATTATCATTCCCTGGATAAAAAATATGTGCTCCTGACTTCGCAATTACAAAATGTCATGTTTACAGACAAAAAACTTGCTTTGAGCCAGGCCGAACAGCAATTTCAACAGACGCAAATGTTGCTCAAGCAAGCGACAAGCAAAGGTATCCCCACGCATCAAATCACGGCACTGCTCAAGCAGATACACAGCAAGCTTCAGACAGCGCAAAGTTTCGAGGAATATGCTCAGAATCAATCCAGCCTCAAAGAGGTGCAAACCACGCTACACAAATCAGCAACGACGGCCGCCTCACTCAGTAGATTGAAAACCATGTTAACACTGGCCCGGGAGGCTCATTTAGAGGCAACAGCGCAGACGCTTCAGGCCTCCTACCAGAGCGATCAGCAAGCTTTTCAAGGTTTCTCAAGTAGCAGTGATCTACAGAAGCTCGATAGAGAAATCAAGCATCATTATCAGCTGGCAAGCAATGATATCGCGCAGGCGATGCCATCCATTGCCTCCGCCCGTCTCAATGAGCTGGATAAGCATATCAAGGAGCTTGCCAGCCATAATATTGATGCGACCCCCTATCAGTCCAGACTGGCAGCCGATCAGAGTCTGGTAACTCAGACCATGAGTATGGCCGATGATCAGCATTTTTTGCAGCAGGTCGATACAGATATCTTTGACGCTCAAGCAATTGTACTACGGAACGAAGCACAGCCAATCATCGATCAGTTTCATCAGGATGTAAAGGCGTGGAGCAATGACCACGTCTACGATGATCAATTCGATGGCAATAGTTACGCCATCGATACCAGCTATCTGGATAACAACTTCGGCGCGGATGCAGATAAGCAGCTTCAGCAGGCAACGACGCTCAGTGGGCTTCAGAACGCCATCGACGACGCCAAAACGCTCCAATTTAATCACCAACTGATGGAGGAAGATTATGAGGATACCACACCATATGATCAAGTTCATCAGACAGATCTCATGGCGTTACAGCACTATCATTTAGAGCAAGGGCAGGTGATTGTGATCTCGCTAAGTCAACAGGAACTACGGCTCTATCAGGATGGAAATTTAGTCCACGCATTTTTAGTCACAACCGGACGCCCCGAACGACCAACGCCACCCGGAGTCTGGAATATCCTCAATCGGCTCTCACCCACCACATTCAAATCGAGCGACGCCCCCAACTCGCCCTACTGGTATCCAAATACCGTCATCCAGCATGCCCTGCTCTTTCACGATGGTGGCTATTTCATCCACGATAGCTGGTGGCGCAAAAGCTATGGACCAGGGACCGAATTTCCTCACCATGACGCGACAGGAGATCAGCAAGACTCTGGCAACGGCAGTCACGGATGTGTCAATTTGCCGCCCGATCAGGCGGCGTGGCTCTATAATGCCACGGGATGGAACACCAGCGTCGTCGTGTATTAATATAATATCAAGCTGACCGCGCCAAGCTGGCTCCGCCATAAAATTTTCCTATATACATGAGAAACACATTTTTGACCAGGATACCTATTGACGAATGACCCGTTGAACGATATAAACAATAAAGGCATAATTAAGCGACTTTTCATACTTCCGTCCAAGTCCCAATATTCTTTGACGTCAGACAAGAGAAATATCCTTTTCTAAGCTATAATACTTATAGAGATACCAGAATATAAAGCTGATGGAGCTCAACCATGCGTGTGACATCTGAAAAACAAATACCACAGAAAGTCTATGCGTGCGCACATGCCCATCGGCTTGGCGTACCACGAATCATCTATGAACCAAAGCATATCTCCCATATGTACCTCGTGCTCTCATCATTCGCATTTATCATCAGCGCCACAATTATTGGAGCCTACGCATTTCTGTATGAGCAGATCTTCAGCAGCTGGCCACTCTGGCAGTGCTGGATGGTGGTTGGGATCGGGGTGGCCTGGTTCGGGATCGGTCTGTGGATGCTGATGGAGCCGGTAGTCTCATCTCAAATACGTATTTTTCTGTGCCCAAAGGGACTTATCTACATTAAACATAGCTACGAGGTGATTCGCTGGGATGGCATTCTTCAGCTATCCAAAGAGATCGCGCTGGGAACCAGGGCAACTTTGCTCTGTCGCTACACTATTTTACGCGACGATGGCAAAACATTTGTGCTGGAAAATGATCTGCCACATCTGGATCGTCTGGGCGGCTTTATGGAACGCGAGATCACACGGCATCTCCTCCCACAAATGATCACAGCGTACGACGCCGGAGAAACGCTCACGTTCGGCAATTTTATCGTCACCGCACAAGGTATCATAGCCCGGCGCGAGCAGCAGCGCCTATCCTGGTACGAATTTGAACGCGTCAGCATCGACGAGACAACGATCAGCATCTATCGTCTGGGCGATGTCTGGGCATGGGTAACCCTGAATATATCTGATTTCCCAAATGTATGGATTTTCAAGGGGCTACTGGAATATGCCACCAAGCATGCACGTATCCCCTCTCCTCGACCGCTCTCCACAGTACAGCAGGTAGCACCAATAGCACCAATAGCACCTGCTCTACAAGTACCAGGCGAGGATAAGCCATCCCAACTAAGAGCTTACGATGCCGGTCAGGTAATCTCATTTGGACCATTATCAATCAGCCTGGACGGCGTGAGCATCCATAACGATACCACGTATCTCCCCTGGGAAGAGATCGCCAGCTTTGGAGTCGGTGAGCGTGAGGTGATCATCAAAAAGATCGGGATTGCCCATCAGTGGTACACGCTGCCCATCTGGACCATCTCTGATGCGGCACGGCTCAAGCAATTAGTCGATTATGCCCTGTTCCAGCAATACATGTAGTATCAAGCATGAATTGACCCTCTCAGCGACTAGAAACCATACAACATTCCCTGCTATTCTTTCAGTATCTATACAATTATTTACGCAATCTGGAAGGGCGATAGATGCTGAAAAGAATTCCTATCAAGTTATCTGTCATCTGGATACTTGTAGTGCTCCTCTGCTTATCTGTACTACTTGTTGTCCGGACCAATATGAATGCACATGCAGCAGAACCAACGTTCTCCGATCAAAACGTACTAAGCACTCCCTGGATAGGGCTTGGAGCACAATATGGAAATATCGAAACGTCTCTGACGGATAGCCAGTGGAATAAGCTGACTGCTGAAGAGGATTATATGCAGCCTGGACTCGTACGGACAACGGATAACTTTGGCATGTGTACGTCATCCGGCTGTCCCAGTTACGATTGGAATGCACCTGCGATGCAATCATGGTATCGCATGCTGGATAGCCTCAAAGCATCCAACACGGCAGTGGCCATCGGTGCCTGGCGCCCTCCGGATGGCGTAGCCTTTGCTTCAACGCAATTTGCTAAGATTGAAGCCGATTTTTTGAACGAAATGATCAATGTCAAAGGCTATACTAATATCAAGTTATATCATACGCCTAACGAAGCTGATTGCAATTATGCCGGTCAAACCTGGACAGATTATACGCTCGGCCAGTGGGAAACGGCAACCAATAATTTATATGATGCACTCATCAGCGCTAATCTGCTAGGTGAAGTCTATATAGCCGGACCTGATGCCTGTGGTGATAACTGGAATAACTCCGCTCCGGCAGCTGAGCAGGCTCATCTCAGCGCATACGAATGGCATCACTACGCATCACATGCAGATATCAGTAGTGGGCAAGTAGAACAATATCTCAGCAGCCAGCTAAAAAAGATTAATCAGCAGCAGACAACAGCAACGCCCGTTTTCCTCGGCGAGATGGGCGAAAATGGCGTAGATGGTGGCTCGACGGCAAGTAGCTATCAATATGGCCTGGATATGGGAGATTATGGGATACAGCTCGCTCGGGCAGGCTTAAGTGGCGCCAGCGCATGGTGCTTTGACGATAATCTGTTTGTCGTGGATTCTGGAACCAAGCAGTGTGGACTGGGAAATGTTGTCACTGGTACCTTGCATCCCTGGTTCTATTCCTGGAGCCTGCTCGCACGTTATTTTAGAGTCGGCTCTCAGATCTATGCTCCAACAGTAAGTACTCCAAATGTACGTATGGTCGCAGCACAATTGAATATTACCACTACCCCTGAGTGGACTGTAGCCATCGTAAATCAGAATAGTTCTTCTGAGACAGTGACGCTAAATCTGCCTGGAAGCGGGAGCGCACAATTTGATCAGTATAACTATGTGGATGGGCAACGTTCGGTAGATAGTAATGGCTTTCCCACACCAACAACAACAGTTTCCATGACCATGGGTTCTGATACAAATGTGACGATTCCAGCCGATAGCATGATGCTGTTGACAACCCTTCCAGCTCGCGGATCACTGAGCACAATCACCTCCAGAGACTCGTCGATAACAGCCGATACCACAGTTACCAATACGCCTGAGTCGATAGATACACAACATTCACAGGTTACACCAACTCCGGCAACGACATCAACTCCGACGGCTACCGATACTGATACAGCGACATTAACGCCAACAGTGACGCTCACGCCAACGAATACGCCCACTCCGACACCAACACCATCCACCACAGGTGCAGTGCCACAAAGCACCATAGTTGATAATCTCAATGATTGGTCAAAGACCATCAGTCACACTCAAAATATAGTTTTCGATACCAAGCATGACTCCTGGTTTGAGAACGATACATCACGCGTCAAACGTTACAGCAATCAAGCACAAAATTTTGTCTATAAGCAGCAAAATCTCATCAATTTCCAGGCACGGGTCTATCTGGATGATCCCGATGACGTGAACTGCTTTTATGTCGATGTATCTTCCGATGGGAAACATTGGACCTCATTAGCACTCCAATACACGTATCCCGTTCCACAGGTATTCGATCAGAGCACCGATACGACTGGCACAACCGATATCGCAAATATCTATGCCACGACGTATTCCGCTGTGAGTACATTGCCAGCAGGAACACAATACATGCGGGTCAATCTGGGCACCGAAACCCAGATGTGGATGCCACAGGTAGGAAGTGTCACGTTATCGCTGAGCAATTGATGTAAGCCAATCAAGATCGTCATACAGAGAGGCAAGTAGAAAGAGGTCGAGATGTCCCACTCCACGTACGATCAGGCCGGTCAGCGGGGTTCGTCGAAATCCTGCTGGCCGGCCTGATCGTACGAGCTACTGGGACATCGTACGCAAGCGTCCGACGCTACAAGTCTTCGCTTCGCTCGACACTAAGAGCTGTCATGAAAACGTCAGGTTTGAAAAAGATTGACAGAACGATAAAAAATTTAAGGCCCTAAGATTCATAGGGATGATTATAGCAAGCTCAAAAACCTCACGAAATCCTCACAGGGAAAAATCCCATGTATGGTATGCTTGAAACATAAAAATCTTATTTGCCCAGGGCTATATACCGACCATAGTATCAAATAGAAATGTGGTGTTGAGGAGAGGATGAACAATGCCGACAATAGATCCATTTGAGCAACAGAGAAAGCCACCATATCCCTTAATCCGGATAACAACATTAGGCGAATTTACAGTGATGCGTGCCCTCCCGGTCCAGTCTGGACGTCCACGCTACTGCCTGATCCCCTGCGACGATATTGGTAGTCGGGGCACAGCGGTAACGATGCTGAAGCTCTTATTGTGCAGTCCGCGTCGTCGGATGACTAAAACAACGTTGATCGAGAATCTCTGGCCAACGCGGAAAGCGATCAACGCCAGCCACGCCCTCGATACAACCGCCTCGGTGCTACGACGTCACATTTTGTTTGTGCCAACGGAAACCGATGTCGAGCAGAGCTTACTGCAAACACAACGCATCAACAAAGAGACGCTCTTCCTCTTACCACCACAGTCGTGGCTCTGGGTGGACGCCGATGCCTTGCTCAAACTGGCAAACACGGCGATCCGTCAGGAGAAAAAGGGCATCAGTCCACTGCCCTATCTCGAAGCGGCCCATGCGCTGGATAAGGGCGATTTTCTGGAGGATGAGCAACAATTTCCCTGGACCCATAGTCGCCGACAAACGATCGATGGAGCCCGGCATCGTGTCCTCTATCACCTCGTTGATTTATATATCCAGGGCCAGAGACTACGCGAGGCGGAAGAGATACTGTTTGCCTTCCTGCAAGTCTCGCCCGAAGACGAAGATGTACTCTGTCGCTTGCTGATCTTGTTGGCAGGACAGGGGAGACGCCAGGAAGCGCTCAACATCTGCCAGTATTCAACCAGTATTATCCACAGCTGCAAGCGCGAGCTAACAGAGTACACACAGGATCTAGGTCGACGGATACAACAAGGTTCCGTCATCCATGAGATGGACCGCGAACTGGCACTTTATACCCAGGATTTAGCCAGGCGTATGCATCAGGGGCTCGTGATTCGTGAATCACAGGTGGGGTACAGAACAGTAGAAAATACTCTGTCATCAGTAATTATCTTAGTAGCATAATTTTCATAATCGATTGAGTCACAGACACAGAGAGACGCTTCAGGTTAGAAAGGTGGAAATGGGGTAGGATAGCATGCGGATAGAAATGTACAAGATTGTCTACGAGAGCTACAAATTTATGGCCGAAATGGATACAGGGGCTGAAGTGGGAGAGCATCAAATAATCCTCTGGTGTAGCGAAAAAGTCGCTCTGGACACGCTTCCGTTAAAGCAACTCAATATGCACTTACTACTCAAGGCCCTCAAAGAGCCGTATAAAGTTCAACTTATGCCTGCTCTGGAGCAGCTTAAAAAGGCAGCAAGAGAAGGCAGCGAGCAGGATATTCTGGAACTTCAACGCCCCTTCCAGGATAGGAAGATGCCTGCTAGCACAAAAAAGCAGATCAAACAGCTACGTGCACAGCTACATAACACACTCAAAAATATTGATACGACATTCATGCAACAACATATATTACCACTTGAACGCTATTGCTTCGATCTGGCCAGTATTGAAAAGGAGTGCGAAGTCTATGGAGAGAGTCACTATCTCCGTGACTTCTTCTTTGAGGAGGTCAATTATGGGACCATCCGCACCTTTTGTTATGAATTTGCGACTAATCCAGCCTATCGCGAGGAGATTGCAGACAAAAAGGCTCCCTGGATACTGAGAAATAGGCTCTTCACTGACAACCTACTATCAGTGGTAGGAGAAAAAGCGCTACTGGCAAGCGACAACAGTTATATACGTCAGGCCCGTGAGCTCTTCCGCTGGCTGGATCTACACTACAAAGAAGTACTGGCGCATCCCGAATATCAATGCCTCAGCGAACCAATCAGCGCCAGACAGATTAACCATCGCGATAAAGAAACAGCGATGCGACCCATTATAGAGCTGATTCAACGCATGCCGGCCATTGTCAGCCGAGACTACTGTCAGGGCATCGATGGCAAAGTGGAGATACATCCATATGTCTTGCTTCCAGACACGCCACATAAAGAATATGCCTATATCACGTTCAACACCCTCAGCTACTTCGTCCACGACAGTATTATCGCCTCGCTGCACGCCTTTCCGAGCATCACGACGGAACGCATCCCATGCTGCTTCACCTCCAATCTGGTTTTGCGCTCTACCGGAGATAATATCCGCTTCCGCGTCGAGCTATTACAACTGATCCAACAACTCTATGCTGTCACGCAACATGAGCAGGCAGGCAGGAAAGCGACAGACGACTCGATTCAGCACTGGAATATGAGTTGCTATCCCAGGTATCAAGTCCAGCCTAACGATCCGGGAGGCATCATGCCAGGACGCCTCAAATGGCTCTGTCAGGCAACGGAGATAGAAAAAACGCTCCATCATCTCAGTCATATTAATCATTGGGCCAAAGCCGCCGATCTGCTTTATTATGACGATCGGCAGGGGCTCTACAGCGTCAAAGCCGCCATCATCGAGCAAGCAGTCGGTAACGGCACAATTACACCGATCAGCTATGTGGACGGGAGTCCAGCCTTCAGGCACAATTTCACGACAGATCTCGCCGCCAGCACAGCAACCGAGTTGCTCTTCGAAGAACTCAATCATCTCCCTCAGATTGAAAACGACGATCATGACATCGCACGAGCACTCTTTCAACAGATCACAGGAAAATCCTTTCAGCCCGAGCAGGGAAATGCCACGCAACAGCTCACAGAATTGATAGAGACAAGCATCCATGACAGCCTATTAACATTGATTAATCAAGCACTCCAATCACGCCAGCCGATCCCGTATCAGGACTTGATGGACCTCTTTGTGTATCCAACCGATCTGATCGAGATCCCCTGGAGCCGCTACGTCGGCAACTGGGACACATTGAATCCTGGCGAGCGGCGCAAACTTGATCCAGAAGGGCTCAGCCTGATCGGCTTCCACTACAGCAGCGACAACGCCAGCTATCATTTCCATCTCCCATATCGCACAGCCGAACAATTTCTATCCGAAGAGCTGCTCCAGTATCTGCGAGGACACACCAGTCAGGAACGACACGAATATGCCTCCACATATGGACGTCCCATCACGGTCGCAGAAAGCGAAAGCTATCCCATCGAAGAGATGCTACAAATTCTCGGCGTGGATATAAGAAATACATGTCCCCACAAATTGGAACGCAAGACTGAGCGCGGCAGCCATAGCTATCCTTACTACGACGGCGGCTGGGATGAGGATGATCTCGAGGATGAGGAGGATAATCCATATGCTACCGATACCTTCGTGTATAGCTCCAGCAACAAAAAGAGCAAATCCAGGTAAAGGCGATAGAAAAGCGCCATAACGTTGAAGGTGATTGGTGGGTCGATAATGTTTCACGTGAAACATTGGGTGGATATTCTAAAAAGATAAAGATAGGGTTAAAACTATCTTAGATAACTTTGTAGCTTAACCCTATCTACATGCATGTGGAGGTTTTTTCTCACACGCTGCTAAGCAATCCAGATGTGTCGCACAAACATAGCAGCTCCCATCACAAAAAAAGCGATAAAAAGAGTTGACCAGACCTGTCGCACAAAGGTATTTTTACACGAAATGGCGATCGCTACGTAAACAGGAAACATCAGCGCCAGAAAACGTGGCTGGGAGGTTAAGGGAGATGGTCCCAGATAATTATAGGTCAAAGAGAACAGGATAATCGCAACACAAAAGCAGAGATATTCAAGTGGAAGCCGCTTCCAACTATAGATTAAGACAAGTAAGGGAAGCACAGTGAAAATCAAATCGATCAGATTGCGTTGAATACGATCCTTTGGCACAAAGATGAACTCGTACACAAGCACAAGAATCCCCTGGCCAGGAAAGATCATGCTCCGCCCCCAGTGCTCCTCAGCATGGCTGAAGGCTATCGGATCACCTTTGGAGATCCACAAATAGAGCATATAGGTGAGCACTCCGCCAGCGATAAAAAAGATCGGAATAAGCCTGAGGATCATCTCCTTCCAATGCTCTCGCAACATACGGTGCAAGGGCCAGAAACGACGAAGGAAAAATACAAAAAAAAGTAAAGCAGTACTCAGTCCGGGTCCTCTTGTTAGAGCGGCCAAAAAACCACAGATGCCTGCCACATACCAATCTAAAATAGAACCCCGCTTTAAAAAGTAGAACACAGCAAGACATAGCAACAAAAACAGCGATTCTGTATAGCCCGCAAAAAAGAAAAAGCCAAAAGGATTAAGTGCTAGCAGAAACAGGCTATTTTTAGCAATCTCATCCCCAAAATCCTCTGAGATCATTGCATAGAAGAATACCGATGCAAAATAAAAACAGCAATTTGAGATCAATAGGCTGGAAAGATAATAAGCAGTGGTAGAACCTCCCAATGCGAAACCAAAGATGCGAATAAGCCAGGGATATAAGGGAAAGAAAGCCGTTTCGTAAGATGCTAAATGGGAGTATCCTTGCGATGCAATGGCAATAAAATGAGTGGTGTCAAAGACATTCCATGAATTAAGGCAATATCTCAATTCATGGAAGCAGTCATGAGGGGGATTTTTTATCAGGCCACTGATACTCATGTAGGTAATCAGTATAAGCGCGATACGGCTCAGCACAAAAATTTGCGCCGCCACTTTCCATGAGTCTTTTCTTTTCAACATACACCTTGCAATATTTCAGAGATAAAAAAACATTTTCCACGACAATACTAAATATCATCGTGGAATAAGCCACCATAATATTTATACATATAAACTAATCAATCCAAAATAAGATAGTACTTTTGTAAATGCATATAACTACTTTAATAGCATATTTTATTTTATCGCTCCGATTTATATTATAGGTTAAAAATATTTATAATAGAGGTAATACAGATTGAAATGGAGATGCTGCAGGTTATGGATAACAAGAATTCTTCTTCTGTTCCAGCTTTTCTAGTATATATAGTGGCTCAGGAAGATGAGGAGTGGCGGGATGAGTTGGATAAACAGTTGGCGGCAGGGGTCCAGGAGCTACCGGCCAGCATCGTCGAGATCAGCGAGCAGGCCGATACGCATAGCAATGAAGTACCAAAGACAGCTCCTATCAAGCGCGAGGATTTAAAGCTGGTCGGCTTGAGTATCTGTGGTAGCTAATCACAACTCTTTAACATAGGTAATATGTTGCTTAATCTTTTTCTTGGCAAATGGATCTTCAGATCCAAGGATGGCCGGAGGTCCATTTTTGCGACATTCGGCAAGTAGTTTCAGGTTGTGTCTGGCAATTCTATATCTGCGATTAATTTTGAGCGCGTGCTTCAAGGCTGCCTCAGATTCGTCGTAGCGTTCCTGCATCAGCAGGCAGATGCCCATATTACCCCAGGGCTGTGGCAAGCAGTCTCCCATGTCGATGGAAGCCTGAAAAGCTTGTGCCGCTTCCTCCCACTGGCGTGCACCCATCAGTGCCACACCTCGCTGGAAGTGTTCCTCTTGTTCGATCAACTGCTCCAGGGTAAAGGCACGGCCACGTAACCGCAGCTCTCGATTGGCTACTCTCTGGCTGAATCTCAGTTCTTTGTTGATCTTCCGCGTGAGCTGAGGATCTTTGTTCAGTTCGGCCGCACGCGTCAGGTCCTGAAACGATTGGCCCAGACGCATGGTGAAACGACTGGACATGCTGCGATTGAACCAGAGGTCAGCATCATTGGGGGCCAACTCCAGGGCTTTGCTCAAGGCGTCATAGGCCATGGGGAAGTTGCGTTGCAGTCCATACGCAGTTCCAAGGTGTGCCAGGACATCGACGCGCATCGAAGAGGTCGATGGGAGAAAATCCAGTAAACGCTCGCAACTGGTAACGACACCAGCATAGTCACCAGCCAGTAATTGTATGCCGATGTCATTGTACATTCGATCAGCTGGTGATGGATTGTTATTTGGGTGTTTTTTTTGCTTGGATAGCTTTGCTTTCCTGGCCATGTTTCTCCTCCTAACAATATAGTCCGAGAGGGAATATGATTCTTTATTTGAACAGTAAATTGTACAACATTATATTTAAAGGGATGAGGCGGCCTCTGGCTACCTCATCCCTTTATTACGTTTGATAGGTACTAAACGCTTAGACGTCGAGATTGGCACTCTTGGCGTGGCTCTCGATGAAGCGTTTGCGCGGCATGACTTCGCTCCCCATGAGCATACTAAAGACGTTGTCGGCTTCTACGGCTTCGTCGATGTTGACCTTGAGGATCGTGCGACGAGCTGGGTCCATGGTGGTCTCCCAGAGGGTCTCGGGATTCATTTCTCCAAGACCTTTGTAGCGACCAACT
The DNA here is from genome assembly GCF_057551105.1 of Dictyobacter sp. Z7_2. Lineage (NCBI taxonomy): Bacteria > Bacillati > Chloroflexota > Ktedonobacteria > Ktedonobacterales > Dictyobacteraceae > Dictyobacter > Dictyobacter sp. Z7_2. Next base: position 2,189,008 of record NZ_BAAJPE010000002.1, on the reverse strand, counting down.
TCGGGCTCTTTGCCGTTGTGCGACAATTTGTATTCGCTGATCAAGCCGTCGCGCTCTTCGTCGGTGTAGACATAATGCACCTGCTTGCCGATCTTGACGTGGAAGAGCGGTGGCTGGGCAATATAAAGGTGTCCGTCGGCGATCAGTTGCTGCATGTGTCGGTAGAAGAAGGTCAGGAGCAGGGTGCGGATGTGAGCACCGTCAACGTCGGCGTCGCACATGATCACCACCCGGCCGTAACGCAGGCGCGTCATGTTGAAGTGCTCGTCGATGCCAACTCCGATGGCGGTGATGATGTTCTTGACTTCTTCGTTCTTCAGGACGGTGTCCAGGCCGACACGCTCAACGTTGAGGATCTTACCTCGCAGAGGGAGGATCGCCTGGAAGTGTCGATCACGTCCCTGTTTGGCCGATCCGCCAGCCGAGTCACCCTCGACGAGATAGAGTTCACAACGATCCGCCACACGTTCACTACAATCAGCGAGTTTGCCCGGTAGAGAGTTATCCAGTGCATTCTTGCGTTGGATGAGATCACGGGCCGCACGGGCCGCCTCACGCGCTCTGGCGGACATCAGACATTTGTCGATGATCGCTTTGGCTTCGCTGGGTGTCATCTCCAGATACTGGTTGAGGATCTCGGCGGTGACTGTCTCTACAGCTGGGCGCACTTCGGCGTTGTTGAGCTTGGATTTCGTCTGCGCTTCAAATTGCGGATTCTGCACTTTGACGCTGATGACGGCCGTCAAGCCTTGACGTACATCGTCGCCGGTCAGGTTGGCGTCCTTCTCCTTGAGGATGTTGGCTTTGCGGGCGTAGTCGTTCAGGGTACGCGTAAGAGCACTACGGAAGCCGGTGATATGCATACCACCATCAACTGTATTGATACCGTTCGCAAAGGAGTACTCGGTCGGTGTCCAGCTGTCGTTGTATTGAAGGGCCACTTCGACTTTGACGTTATCAATATCACGCGAGATGCTGACTGGACGCGCCTGTAAGGTGGTGCGGTTCTTGTTGAGATAACGGACAAAGGACATCAGACCACCTTCGAAGTAGAAGGTAGCTTCACGATCGGTGCGCTCGTCAGACAGGCTGATGGTCAGGCCACGGTTCAAGTAGGCCATTTCACGGAAGCGCTGCGCCAGCGTATCGAAGCTATAGTCGCGAGTCGCCATGACCGAGAGGTCGGCCAGGAACGTTGTTTTCGTGCCGCTGCCTTCAGCCTCGCCGACGATCTCGAGGGGCGTCACCGGGAAGCCTTTCTCGTAGCGCTGGCGATAGATTTTACCATGATGTTTGACATCTACCTGGCACCATTCAGAGAGGGCGTTGACGACAGAAACACCGACGCCATGCAGGCCACTACTGATCTGATAACCACCACCACCAAATTTGCCGCCTGCGTGCAGCACAGTCATCACGACCTCAAGTGTCGACATCCCCGGACGTTGATGATGCTCGTCGACAGGGATACCACGTCCATTATCTTCGATGGTGACAGACTCATCCGCATGGATCACAACGGTGACAAGATCAGCGTAACCCGCCATCACCTCGTCAACGCTATTATCGACAGCCTCATAAACAAGATGATGCAGTCCACGCTGATCGGTCGAGCCAATGTACATCCCAGGACGTACACGGACCGCTTCTAAGCCTTCGAGAATCTGAATATTCTGTCCGCTATAATTATCACCATTGCCGCCATTGTCGTTCACGATCCCATTCCCATCGCCATCACCATTCCCACTCGAATTTATCTGTTCAGTGAGTAGAGCATCATCATAATCTTCAGGGAGTTGCTCTGACATAATAGATTCTCTCGTCTTAGCCATCAAAAACACTCCAATATGGAAACCCGTCAGTCAGAAACGCCGAACCCACACGACATCAAGGAAAGCATCCTCGGGATACGCAAGCTATTTCACAAACGGGACTATTACAGAGACATCCTTGCCATACACAGATAGACAGAAGCCCCATACGCGCGAAGCTCATCTGACTCATACGCATGAAGATTCAGAAGCGCACGGTAGCACTTTTCATCTGCATGCCATGGAATAGAAATGGCATAGTCTGCCTTTTATTCAATAAAGAATTTTTAGGAAAAAGGACAACCTGCCTGAACCAGCGGGTCGACAGATCATCGGGCACTGGAAAAGTTTTTTTACAGGGACACAGGCAATCAAGCACAAATTTGGCTTCAGATGGGGTGACACGACAGTATCCATGATATGCATCAACATATACAGACATGCAACGAAGCTCTTTTGTGGATCCTTACCTTCATATAGAAAACATTCTCACAGCATACCAAAAATGTGGTACTGGATGCCTTATTTTGTTTCCTTATTATATCACATTTCAGCCAACAAACAAAGCAGGTAGGATGAACGGACAAGCCTCTTGAAAGAGCTATCCAGGCCGTTTTATATTGATATAGGCCTGGATGTGATTGAGAAGATTTAAGGAAGAGATAAATATGTAGAAAAAAAGAAAAATTCAGGATGGCGGCTCTCACTCATGTCATAAAAATGCAAGAAGAGGAGAAAGAGAACCTCAACCATCCTGAAGCCACATGATAAGCATATGCAGTCACATATTTAGTCACATACTTAGTAACGATTGCCGCTAACAGGCATACTGGGATTACCTGGCATGGATGCATTGGGGGGCATGCCCTGCATCGAAATCCCAGGCATATTACCAGGCATGTTCCCTGGCATAGGAGCATTGCCGACACTGCTGGCACAATAGGGACAGTAGGTCCAGCGCAGCTCAAGCAAGCGCTCGCACTTGGGGCAGGAACGTTTTAACTTTTGACCACAAGATGGGCAGACCTGGAAATCAGACTCCACACGGGCATGGCAGTTAGTACACGTTTGACGCTCGGTCATCTCAGCCAGCAGAGACTCTTCCTCTAACTGACGCTCATAAATTTCGGCTAAGGTCTGGCGAGGTCGCAAAATAAGGTAGATAAACAAACCACCCACGTTAAAAAGAGTGACCAACACCGTAGCGAGAATCTGTGACACAAAATCTTGCGTCCGAGAACGGATGTCGCGAAACGTCCAGATAATCAAGCTGAGAGAAAAGATGACCAAAAACATCACAAGACAACCAACAATGGGGCCATAGAGGCTCTGGAGCGTAGCCAGCGGGTCCGCAGAGGCCGTAAGACTCAGGTTGGTTGCTGAAAACACGATAAAATTCCCGTTCACAGGACAAATGCCCCTTTCAGAATAGAAGATGAAATTACTTTCTCATTTTTTAAGCACAAGGTATTGCACCCGTATTTGTATTTCAATTACTTACACTGTTATGTACAACGATTCACAGGGTAGCTGGATGACAGGCTAGGACTATGTGTTACAGACATGCAAACATATTCCAGGCAAGTTTGCCATACATGCACACAATCATGCAACCCTTTAGGGATATTTGTCATGTTTTTCCTAGTATACCCGATTACTCAAACAATGGTCCTACCACAATTTTACAACATCCTGGAATAAACTCTCCTAATAAGAAAATATATCGTCGCATTGTATCATCAACAGCAACCAAAATAGGAGAAGAATCGAGGAAAATTCTAATCTAGTTCTTCAATACAGGACTAATTTCTTATTCTTTAGCCGCTTTTAGAGTGATATGATAGGTTGTAGCTAGCTGTGTTTCTACGCTTCAAGGAACATTTAGAGCGGATTGGTTGGGGATTTGGGGAGAATGTGTTATACTTAGAACAAAGGTTCGTTTTTATTCAAGGAGGTTGTCTACATGGCGAGTGGAAACTACGCCAAAAAGCCAGTGCCATCAACGCCTAAAGATGATCGCACATTGATTCCTGCCCGTGCTACCAGGCATCTGCTATATATGACAGATGACACCGATGACACCGATGCAGAGAATATCACCTTCAGTCGTGATAGCGCCTCTGTACGCCCCTTGACGACGGAGAAGGTAGATGTTCCGAGGAATCGTACCAGAAATACGACGACTTCCACGACGACAAGAAAACCTCGCGCTCCTAAAACAAATAATGTGACACAGATGCCGAGTCCTGAGGATACAGAAAATGCACCGGCCAGTCCCAAGACCCCAAGGACTCCCAAAACATCTACGACCACTACAGGCACTCGTCAAAAAAGTACCACTACCACCAAAACTTCTGCTACCACCAAAACGTCCAAGAGTTCTAATAGTACGAAAAACAGTAACACCACAGAGACAGCTACGCGTATTCTGAAGCAGAGGCAAGCAGAAAATAATACGCTGATGCTGCCTGAAACAAAAATATCCAGGCCAACCCGCGTGTTAAGCGAAAACGCAACGCGAGCACTTACCGAAAATGCAACGCGAGCGCTGAATGAAGACGCACAAACCTATGCGACAACGATACTTCCCGAGACCCGAGGTGGAGGAAATCCCACACGTGTCCTCCCCGTTACGCAGACCATTCGGGCAGTCAACATAGATCGAGCCCTCGCGCATGACGTCCCATCACCATTGCAACAGATAGAACATCGTAAGCCCTGGTTAAGACCCTGGCTGATCTGTTTTATCTTTGCGACCGTCTCTATGTTTGTATTGATCAGTGCCGGTATACTTCAGCGTAACGACACCATCAACTTCTATAATGGCGGACAGTCATATAGTATCCAGGTAGGCGGGACGCAATCCAAGGATTGGCAGGAGACCAAGCCAGAACCAATCAAAAAGACTATCCCCAAAGCCACAGGTCCCTATGCAGTGCTGGGAAATCCTACCATCAGTGCTGCCTTCATCAATCAAGTACTCCAGGCTCATGGCTCGCCAGCGGCTGGCAAAGGTCAGGCCCTATATGATCTGGGCAAGCAGTATGGTATCGATCCCGTCTTTGCATTGGCCTTCTTCCAACATGAAAGCGGCTTTGGTACAGCAGGTGAGGCAACGACAACCCTATCATTGGGAAATTTGCGCTGCTATAACGGTGCCACCTGTGTTGATCAGGATCGCGGCGGCTACGCCAAGTACGCAAGCTGGGAAGATGGCTTCACCGCCTGGTATTCGCTGATTCGTAACTATTATGTCAATGTGCGAGGTTTAACAACAGTTGATCTAATCATCCCTGTTTATGCCCCGACTGCCGATCATAATGACGAGAACGCCTATATCGCGTCACTCAAACAAGAGATCGATGGTTGGCACGCCGGCGAAGTTTAATAAATGTAGCGTCGGACGCTTGCGTACGATGTCCCTGTAACTCGTACGAGACAGGAAGATCTCGGCGAGCAACGCTGGCCGGCCTGATCGTACGTCGAGTGGGACATCGTACGCAAGCGTCCGACGCTACGTTGGCTGGTTCGGGGGACACATTCCATAGGGGCTTAGGGGGTGATCAAGCCCTGTTCGAGGGCTTTACTCAGGGCTTCTGTGCGGCCGGATACGTTGAGCTTCTGATAGATGTTCGCCAGGTGAAAGTTTACGGTGCGCTCGCTGACATAGAGGCGGGCAGCAATCTCCTTATTGCGCAGGCCACGCGCCAGCAGATGCAAAACCTCCAGTTCGCGAGCAGTCAACGTGTCAAAACGACCGTTACCACGTCCCTGGCGTCCAAAGCGCGAGAGCAGGCGATTGGCTAGCTGCGGCTGGACTAATATTTCTCCACGTGCCACCGCCTGCACGGCTTGCGCTAACTCGTCCGGAGCAATATCTTTGAGCACATAGCCGTCCGCTCCTGCCCGCAAGGTTTCATAGAGATATTCCTCGCGATCATGGGTGGCCAGTAATAAGACTTTGATATTCATGTTCAGTTGCTTGATCTGCTTTAAAGCCTCTAAACTCTGACCATTTGGCAGCTGCGCATCCATCAAGACGACCTGCGGACCCAGTTCAAGCGACTCACTGACCGCCTGGAGTCCATCAACTGCCTCGCCAATCACAGAAAGAGCTGGATAGGTCTCCAATAAACGATGCAGACCAGCACGCGTGACAGCCATACTATCCACAATCAAGATTGTCACATGGTCAACTACCGGTACGCCGCCAGACTGAGGCACTACGGCTGTAACAACCGGAGGCGCACCTGAGGCGATAGAAGGCTCTGGCTCACCTGTCTGCTGACGATAGGGAAGGCTGGCACGTAGACGGACTCCACGTGGCTCTACGACTTCAATATCCAGGTTGCCCCCGAACTGCTCCAGTCGATAGCGCAGATCGTACATCACGGGCGTCAATAAAGCATCCTTGAGGGCAGATTGAATAGGTGAGGCATCGCGTTGGCTATCCGCCTGGGCCGGAAAAGGATCGGGATCAGGCTCTCCAGGATTACCATCATCCTCCAGATTTATCTGCACGCCATCTTGTCGGTAATGAAAGGCAAAGCGCACTCTGTGGGCGTCTCGATGCTGCGCCACTTGATAGAGCGCCTCACGCGTCACCAGATAGAGCAGACGCTCTGCCTCCGGCGCAAGCGTCCCTTTCAAAGACTGGTCGTGTTCATCGCCGCCGGTAAGCGAGATACGACTGGCCAATCCCAATGTCTCGGCAGTATCCTCCACCAGACGCGAAAGAGCCTCAGCTAAAGGCACTCCCTCCAGAGCTGGAATAAATGCATCCTCCATAGAGGAACGTACAAGCGCAAGAGCCTCACAGGCCAGCGTTTGCAGATCTGACAATCCCGCGTTGATGACCTCAGCATCGATCGTTGGATGCTGCTCTGCTGGCTGGATCGCTGATTGCAGAGCATGAAGCTCGATTAATAATGCGCTCAAGATAGGTAATAATCGTTCATGCGAATACGTACTCATATGGGAACCTCGCTACTTACTATAATTTCCCCCTTGACGTCACTACCGCTGGCAAGGATTGCTTCAGTATAGGTATTCTACTATAATGGGTTCTGTTAGAGATCGAAGATTGGGGAAAGAAATATGCAAATCAGTGAACCAGCCGAATATATGATTTTGGGATTACTCGATACACACCCAATGCATGGCTACGAAATGTTTCAACTCGTCGAAAACGGTACATTAGGACAAATTATTCATCTGGAAATGAGTCAGATGTATGCTTTTTTTAAGAAACTTGAACGCTTACAGTATATCGAAGCCGAAATTTCGACTCGAGGTCCACGACCTCCACGCAAAATTTTTCATTTGACGCCGACAGGACACAACGTATTTATCGAATGGATCGCTCAGCCTGTTGAAAAACCACGTGATATCCGCATCCTCTTTCTGATCAAGCTTTATTTTGCTCAACATCTAAGCGCGGAACAAATGTCATCGCTCCTTGAAGGGCAAATTCAGGCCTGTCAACAGTTTCTCACACATCTCCAAACAAAAAAAGGCCCAATGACATTGCAAACGGATGATGCCGCCTTTTTTGATCAAGTCGTGCTCAGCAGCCGTCTCTATCAGACACGCGCTCTGCTGGAATGGTTGCACGAGTTGAAAACAGAGATCATTCCTTCAGATAAAAAAATCAAAGCGATCCTTCCAGAAACAGACGCAGATTAAGAAATCCTCACGAGGAAGATTCTCCTTCGACAGGCAACGATGACATCAATTGCAGGAGAAATTGTGGATTATACTGTTTGTCACAACTGCTACAGGAGATGGGCAGGGAGTATCTACGCGTACGCGGATAGAGCTTGCCACAATTCGCACATTGATACATGTAACGGATGGGACGGCGTTCCCGTCGGAGGCGCTCCCGCTTAACACTCTCCTCATGCAACAAAGCCCGTAAGTCCTCTACGGTATAACCAGTGATCGCAGCCTCATCGATCGCAATAGCGTCATAACCATGATGATGATGGCGACGAGGGTTGCCCTGAACACGGTCCGCAAGATGGATCAGTTCATGAGCTACAGTGACCTCTATCGATCTGGCTTGCATAGCAGGTTCAATAAAAATAAGATGACGATGGCGTGAAACCTCTTCTTTTGAGGTCCTTCCAGTTGATTTGGCAGTGGGAGCAGGGAGGTAGCAGTAACAACCTAAAGCCATTAGATTGAGGCGCTTGCCAGTCCAACGCATATATTCCTGACGATCCTGAGTCAATGCCAACAGGCTAAGCTCAAGCCCTGGAAGTTGGAGCTTCTGTCCATAATGTTCAAGCCAGCGTTCAAGCAGCGGACGATCTCCGTGAATGATAGCCTCACCTTGAAGTGGTGGAGGCATAGGCATGGTCGATTTGACACGCCTGAGTCTATCCGTAGTAGCCATCTTTTCAATTCATGATGCGAGTACCCCTGATCTCAGAGATGGGAAAGAAGCATCACAACTCCTAATCTATATGACATAATAAATCCAATCGACATAAATTTCTCTGATGGCTTAAGAGCAAAGTAAAAATAAGATTTCAAGCTCACTTGCATCAGTAAAGACGATGAGCGATGTCGTACTAACAGTATATCCAGCAGAAAATGTAAATGCAAGTCAGGAGATTATATAAATAAACTTGAAATTTCATTTCCATTGCAATTATATGGCTTGACACCTCTACTTAACAGGGGTAAGATGAAGATTAGATTTTTACACAAACCTCCCGTACCTGCAAGGAGAGGCTCCTATGTCATTTCAGATCTGCATGAAGACAGACAAATCGTTGCAGCAACTCGCTACGGAGATACGCGACCTCTTATCGCTGCCCCCATTCGTACTTGACGCATTTGCTGAAGAGCCTTACTGCCAGTTCGATATGCTTGGCATGCTTGTACTCATACGTCAGGTTCCTGAAGAGGATAGAGATCCTGAAGTTAAGGATTATGCGTATTCTTTTGATGCAGAAATGTCGTTCCGGGAACATGAACTCGATACAGATACAATGGAATATAATCTACAACCTTATTATGCCCAATTGATCACATTTCACCTGGGAATAGAGACAGCCTGCTATGAAAGAAAGAGGGTGGGGCAACACTGGCAGATACGCTATTGCTTTTACAGCAAAAACGCAAATTGGAAAGATACATTGTTATTCGGCGAACCAGGCTGGGTACCAGCTGTCCAGGCAGGAACACCGGGACCATGGCGCTCAATGCATTCACTCTTCTAATATGGCACAAAAATTTTTATCTTCAAATTATTCACTTGAGTGGACCGATCGTTGATTGAGAGCCATGATCAATTTCTATTTTGCATGCTACCAACATATTATGACTCACATAAAAATCCTTCCACGCCTGCATGGAAGGATTTTTAGTATGATCGTTCAGTCGTCTAGAATATTGATTGTCTCTAGTTATTGTTCGACGGCAATTTAAGCGCAGCCACGGCGACAGTATGATCGTGATCACCCGCCGGAGCATCATCAAAATCGGCAAAATCATCCAGATCAGCAAAATCATCATCATCAGGAAGTAAAGCAGCTTGATCGGTGCCAGACGAAGCTCCAGCACTCGGAGCGAGCGCCGCTGCGACAATCGGCAAATTGCTCTCCACCATCAAACCGTTATCCATATAGAGATGATAGGGGAACATCGCTGGATCAAAGGCATCGCTGTGCGAGAGAAGAATAATCTGCTCAAAATGCTGGCTGAGTATATCGCCCGTAACCACATCGACCAGCGCCTGTGCACGACCACGATCGAAGGAGCTCAGAGGCTCATCAAGCAGCACAAAGCCAGGGGCGGTATGTAAATCTCGCGGCAGTGTAGCAATGGCAAAGGCCAGACGCAGAGCAAGCGAGAGTAGATCTGACGCTCCTCCCGAAAGGACCGATGTAGGTATATATTCACCGGCGGCCGTATCCCAAACCTGAATTTGAAATGCTCCATTACTGCTCGTATTATCCGCATTCTCAGTTGTCAAATGAACATCGTTGTAACGACCTCCAGTTAACAAAGGCAAAATCTGTTGCATGTAGTATTCTGTCCGTGGCAATACCTTGCTTAAGAGGCGCTGCTCAGCCTCCTGGACTAACAGACGGCCATGTTTCTTGGTCTGATAGGAGCGCTCTTCCTGTTCTTTCTCCATCCGGGTCTGTTCAAGATCTAACACTTCATCAGTAATCCCAAGTTTCTGGCTCAGCGATTGCTCGCGCTGCTCTTGCTCATACAGATTTTGCTGGCAGGTTGTATACTCATCTTCCAGGTGATCACGATCTTCAAGCGTATAGTTTCCAAGCAAGGGCCAGAGTTGCACCAGACTGTCAGGAGCATAACTGGTAACTTCAGGGCAGCCATGTAAAGTAAGGATGGCAGAAATCGATTCCTGACTTCCTACAATCTCTTGCTGACAGAGTTGTATTTTCGCCAGAGAAGCTCCTTCATGACTTTGTAGCAACTCCAACTCGTGTAGAATCCCCTCTTCATTCGCTTCCAGCAACTCTTTCTGGCAGCGCGTGCGTAGAGCGGTCAACGCCTCTGCAAAAGGATTCAATGGCACGATCCAGCTACCCAAAGTATTGCTAAATTTTGCAAGCTGCTTGTAATGCTCAGACAAGGATTCCTGTCGATTATTAAGGAGCTCAGTATAATGTGCGTAGCTCTCCTGGAACATCACTTTCCTGCCGAGGGTGATGTGGAGTTCCTCAAGCTGCTTACGAGCGACATTCTCAGCCGTTCCCACAGCAGTCTGTCCAAAAGCAACACCCAGAGGCTTCACGCGTTGGCGGAGAGAGTCCTGCAACGATTGTAGAGCGCCACGAAGAGCCATCTGTTGCTCACGAGCATGCTCTATTTGCTGCTCAGGGCTATTCATCTGGAAATGAGCCTCGCGGTCTTCAAGCGCATTCTGACGTACCAGCAACGTATCCAAAAGCGCCTGCTGCTCTTGCGCCTGATTTGCCAGAGACCGTGCCATATCCATTTTACCGTCAAGCGAAGAGATTTCATGCTCGGTGGCTTTGATTGTGCTTTCAACCAGATCCTCTAGCTCAGGCATCCCGACCATATCTTCGCCATCCAGATTAATCATAGGCAACGCGCCAGAGCCAAAGGCTTGCGTCGATGGTACAGGACTGGCCTGAATACGCGCATTAATACTGGGTAAAGGAAGATTCTCCTGACCAGCGAGGAGGGTAATCTCCTGGTGCATCAGCTCTACCGCAGCCTGATCGTTCTGGAGGTTCTCCTCAAGGTTATCCCATTGCTCCTGCTTACGCAGTTCTTCCAGGCGCGTACGCTCTTTCCGTAAAGCTGCCACGGCTTCCATCGTGACGTTGACCTGGTTGTGAGCCGCATTCGCTTCGTCCAGCTTGCTCTTCATATTCTGCTGGGCATCACCGAGATCGCCCTGATTACGTGTGCGATCGAGGAAAGCCTGTGCATCTTCTAGCGAGCGCGGAATTGCTCCACCCAGAGAGCGAATCTCATTTTCAACCTGCTTGATCACATCTTCGCTACCAGCCATACGCATTGCAGCTTCGCGGGCGGCAACCATCATTCCAACACGGCTAAGTGCCTCTTGCTCCTGTTGCTTAAAAGCCAGCTCTTGTGTGCGTGCTTTACTATAAGCCCTCCATAAAAGAACGATGGGGATAATAAGCACAAGACATAGGATAAAACAAGCAATAGTCAGGCCAATAGCAACGGTACTAAAAATCCAGGCTCCAATTAAGGCAAAGAAGATCACAACACCACAGACACTGAGAATGAGCATCGAGCGTGTCGCAATACGACGCGCCTGGACAGCCTGATCCGTCAGAACACTTTGATGCTGGCGCGCCTGGGACAAATGCTGTTCCGCTTGAGCCAGGCCCTGCGAGAGGCCTTTCAAGCGGGACCACTCTTCAACCTGTCGGCGAATGCTCAGCTGCCGCCAGATCTTCTCCAGTTCATCGGCTTGCTGCTGCACCTGTTTAGCCTCAAGCTCCACCAGATCGCGCTCATTCTCAGTATCATCCAGATCGCGCATGATCTTGCGCAGTTGATGCTCGTTTTCTTCGGCCAGCGGCTGACTGGAGACACGGTGCGTATAATTCTTTTCAAGTTGCGCCAGATGGCTCAGTCGCTCGGAGAGGTATAATAAACGCTGCAAACGATCTTCCAGGCGCGGACGTTGGATACGACGTTGGTCATCAAGATCTTGCCAGGATTTTTGTGTGCTACGCAGGCGGCTATGAGATTGCGCGATCTGCTCGTTTAACGCGCGCAGGTTTTGTTTAATCTCGTTGTGCTCATGCAGATCCTGCTCTAGCTCCTTGATCGAGTCAACAGCTGTGAGCAGATCATTGGACATGCGTTGCAGCGTCCCAAACGAGCGCGTCAGCTCAGCCAGATCGCTAACACGTTTTTCAATTTTCGGCAGCTCTTCACGTTCGCGACGCTCCAGATCGGCAATCTGCTGCTCAAGGATCGGCAGCTCACGATGAGCTTCAGCAATATCATCGTACGAAGAGATAATCTCGGAGAGCGTTGCATCAGCCTTCTTCAATTGCTGGACACGTCCCTGACTGCTCTTCAGCTCAAGGCGTTTCGAATGAATATCTTCAAGAGCCTGCTCTAACTCGCTGATCTCACTCTCTTGCTGCTCAATACCGATCAGATAATCGTGCACCTGCACGGCATCGAGAGCCTCCTCAAGCTGAGCCAATTGCGTACGCACCTGAGGGATATGCGCCTGCACCTCAGCCAGCATGAGACGTTCAGAGCTCACGCTCAGTTTCTGATCATCTTCAGAACTGATCTGGAAACGCTCCAGGAGCTCATTAACAATATCCAATCCTTGAAGATTACGAATCGTCGTCTCGCGCTCGGTTTCAGGAATAGTTTCCAGGCGAGTCAAGCCCTTTTGCTCGATGAGGCCAGAATTGCGCAAAGTGGTGCCATCGAGCTTGCCCAGGCTACGAATAATGCGCTGATTAACAGCGGCCAGATCAGTGATCAGAGGTTCATCAGGTGAGCCAAGCTGCTGAATCAGGAGAGAAGCTGTCTGGCCATTACCACGCTCGATAGTACGGGTGATAGTTAATTCACTCGTGCCAGCGGAAAGGGTGAGAGAAACAACTGCGCTGGTGGCACCATAGAGGATTAAATCGTCGAGAGAGCGATTTCCACGGCGAGCAGCCAGAGTTTCACCATATAAGACAAAATAAATACTTTCAATAAGTGCAGACTTCCCCGCTTCATTTGGACCCTGAATTAAGATACTACCTCGCTGGGGGAAGTGCAGGTTCATTGAGCGTAAGAGCCTGAACCGTTCAATTGTGAGATGCTTTAAAATTATCATGGGACTACTCCGTTCGCCAGCGCCAGATGGATGAGATCAAGTGGGTATTAGCAGAGAATATTACAAAAACTAGCTATTTTTTATCTCATCTATTGCTAACAGTAACTCTTCCTTTGTAAAATGCAATGCAGTTTTTTCATTTTCATCGGTTGCAGAGGCGATCCGCTCATCGGCCATGAGAGAGAGCTCCTCACGTAAAGAGAGCCGCTCATCCAACTCGGGAGAGACCTGCTCATCCTGGGATTCATGCAAGAGAGAGAGAGCACTATCATCGATAGCGAGAGCAAAACAGTGCTCTTCCCCATAGCGACGGATCTGATTTAAATCCAGTAGATGATACGCACTACGTGCGAGCTCCCCCTGTAACGACAAAAGAATCATGGCATTATCATCACACAGAGGACGCAAACGTTCCAGCATTATCTCGGTCGGCGAAGCAGCCGAGTCCTCGGGCCACAAATCAGCGGTCTGGATCGTCAAACGACGCATCGCCAGAGAATCAACGCTGATATGATTGCACCAGCGGATACCATCAGCGGCCAGCCCTAAAAAGACGAAGCCGGGTGCCTGATCAGGAGTACTAAAATCAATATATTGAGTCGCTCCCGCAACAACCACGTCGGTCTGACCAATGCGCGTCTGGCTATAGTTATGATGATAACCAGCAAAGATATAGCGGAAGGCTGTCTGCTTACGAATGCTGTTCCTGCTCACCATGGCACGTGTATCAAGGAGCGAGGAACCAACGGTCAAGCCTTCGATAGGTGCGTGCAAGATCAAGATCGGAATGGTTGCCCGTTCAATATCTAGCGAGACCTCCAGATCGGCCAACGGATCACCCACCTGACCAGGCAAAACTCCAAGACCGCAAATACCGACTGTAGTACCATCCACAGTAGCAAAGCGCGGCTCTAGCTTATGCGCCTCATCACGATGAGTTGGAGAAAGATATTGTAAAGCCCCCAGGCGGGCATAACTCATTTGCGGCGCAGGAGCAGAATTCCCGAGCAGGGATTGTCCAGCGGCAGGAGTATCATGCACGCCACCGAGAGCGAACGTCTGGACGCCAGCCTGCTTCAACTGAGCCAGACGTTCAGCAATAAAACTCCGATCGCGCTCATCTGGTGTTGTCGTATCAAAAAGGTCGCCGGCCTGAATAAATAAATCAACTCCCTGCACAATCGCGAAATCAGTAGCTTGCTGAAAAGCATGGCGCAGACGCTCCTGGCGCTCCTCACGCTTGCGAGGATGCTGACCAAAGCCCGTATAACCAAGATGATTATCCGAGGTTAGCACCACAGTAATCACGCCATCGCGTGGCGAATTCTCATCCTGGGCTGTATCTGATTCCAGATCATGTTTCACTAGATCATCTCCCATTGGGACCACATCCTTGCTAACTAGCAGCCATAATCAGCTACTTCACCACAAATAAAAGAGTGCAGACAAGGCCAGAAAAAAATGTAGTCAACTAGAAATACGTATTGAGCAAGCCAGAATTACAACATCTATCGTACCTATTATAACGAATCTTGAGAATAAATCACTGCAGAGGATTGCATAGACGCTGGCGCTCGTCCTCAAAGGTGAGTCTATCACAAAAGTGCACGATTAAAAACGAATCAGGATGGTAAGAGGGACTATTTGGGGGATAAAAGGAGGTGCCCAAAGTAATACAAAAGTACTTATTCTTTCGTGGTCATGGACATTAGCAAAAGCGAAAGAATAAGATGTTAGCAAGTATAATTTTGTCTGAGAATAAATTGTTTGTATACATTGTTGATAGCTAGTAGAAGCTATCGTGTTTTTATCCAATACGTGGGAGAGCAGAGTGGTGGTAGTAAAATACTTAACACAAATAGAGAGAGATAAAGAAACGAGAAAAGTTCTTCTCTCATTAGCTCAAAGCATCCAAGAACGTGATATCGTCACCTACGAGCATTCGCGTCGAGTGGCACTTTATGCCCAAAGATTGGCTCGCTATCTGGGATGGACCCGGCATGAAGCCCATGATCTGGCCTTAGCGGCCCTGGTACACGACCTGGGAAAAACCTGGATTGGCAACGATATCTTAAATAAGTCCGCCGCGCTCTCGCTCGAAGAGAGACGTAAAATGGAGCGCCATCCAGTCATCGGAGCGCATATCCTGGTCGGTTACGAAGTGCACCCTTTTTACGTAAAGACGGTGTTACATCATCATGAATCCTGGAACGGTCAGGGATATCCCGCCAAGTCAAAGGGAGAAGATATACCACTCAGCGCACGCATACTCACCATAGCAGATGTGTACGACGTATTGACTTCACAACGCCCCTACAAAGAGCCACTCACCATTGACGAAGCTCGTGAACGGCTCCTTGCCGGATCTGGAACAAATTTTGACCCCACGATCTTGCAGGCGTTTGTACAGATTCTGGATATGACACCAGACTTCACCTTATCGCAGCACGTATGTACACTTAACCCGAAACCTCTCCATGCGGCAACATTTTATAGTATGTTTACCGCCGATGATTGATGCATCAAGACAGCGATGATCACCAGCTGGATGTATGAAATCCCAGATTACCTCTGTCGCCAGAACATCCTCATATCTGACTGCCGATTCTCATTCGCACTGGTATCGTAGTTCGCAGGGAACATAATATCACCATGATAGAGTCCCCACCTGGTAATCAGAGTATGATAGGTACCATTCTCTTGCAGAGCCTGTAAAGCAAGATTGATTGCAGCCAGCAGGGCAGAATCATTCTTACGTATCACAATCCCCTCGACTGTTGTCGCAATCACAGCCCCCCCCAGCGCCAAAAGATCTGGATAGAGATGGATGTAATAATCCACTTCAGAAGAATCTTCATAGGCCGCCACAATCTGCTTTGACTGGAACAGCTGAACAGCGTCCAGATAATGCGTGATAACCATTACCTTAATAGCAGATTGCTTGTGTTGACGACAAAGATCACTGGCATGCGCCAGAGCACGCTGCTCTGAAGAATCCTGTTTGACAGCCACAGCTTTCCCGCATAGATCGCTCAACGCATGAATATGAAGAGGGTTTCCAAAAGCCACCAGCAGAGACTCACCACCGCGAAAATAAGGAATAAAGTCTACCTCTTGTTGTAACTCAGAAGTGATACTCACAGCAGAAATCACCACATCAAAACGCTTCGCCACCAGATCGGTAATCAAAGATTGGAAGTCATCAGAGACCACCTCAGGACGCAAAGACAGATTGTGTGAGATAGCATCAATCAGATCAATATCAAAGCCAGCGGGTTCTCCCTGAGCATCGAGATATTCTTGAGGCATATAATTGGTATAGCTACCAATTGTGAGCACATGTGACTGCAGTAAAGGTAAATTTTTGGCCTCGAAAGTTGATGACGCCGAAATTGACGTCTGTGTTGAAAGCGGAACACCATTACAAGCCGAAAGCGTCAGGAAACAGTAGATAAAGCCAAGAGTGAGGAAGCCTTTTAGACACACACAGCGCCGCCTACCCCTCCAAAAAGGAAAAACCATCAAAAACGAAAACTCCTCTCCCTTGTAGCAAATTTCGAGTGCACCACCTGCTCTACACGCCGTACATTATTAATATCTACCAGTAATTACGTTAAAAGAAGGCGTCGCATCACAGCGCTGACTTTTACAAAATGCGAACAGCACATTTTTCATCTTACTCAAACGATCAGCGCAACGTATTAGAGACAGCGAATAGAGCGTCAAAAAGAGAAAGCGCGAGTATTTCACATAGCTTGATGAAAGAAATTATACATAAGAGACTGTATCAGTAGCGGCTGATTAACATATGATATGATACACTAGCAGACAGGATAGATGCAGCATCGGCATCAGCCAGCAGACGATAGTCCACGTAGAGGCGCCAAACTCCTATTGAGAGGCTTGGAGGGTTCAATTATGACTATCAGATTTGATCGCACGCTTTGTTGCGAGCTGAACGAAACGATCTCTCGCGAATGGCTCATAACCAATGGTCAGGGTGGATATGCAGCAGGGACAGTTGCAGGAGTGCTTACAAGGATACAACATGGAGTACTTGTGGCAACGTTGCCAGAGACAGATACCCCGCAGCTTCTGATCGCGAAAATGGACGAAGAAATCACATTTGATCAACGAACCTACTATTTAGGCACCAATGAATACCGGGATGGGACATTCAATCCAGCCGGCTTTGTACACTTAGAATCTTTTGCTCTAGAAGATGGATTTCCAGTCTTCACGTATCGTCTTGGCGGCATAGACGGCCTGGTATTAGAGAAGCGTATCTGGATGGCACAGGGCTTCAACACCACGTACATTCAATATCGCGTTTTACCTCCAGTCATCAGCGAAAAACCTGGCAATCAGCGCGACACATCCAGACCGCCAACCCTGGCCAGCCAGGGGCTTTTAACACCAATCCCATCGATGCAAGAAAAACGTTCGCTCACCCTCACCCTTCTACCGTTGACCAATTATCGTTCATATAATACCCCACAAAGATATCATCCCGACCAACATTTCTATGTACGAGTCTACGGAACTGAGGAGGCCGATAAGAATACCGATAAAGCCAGTCTGGACTCCCTTCCCGAATTTCCCAAAGGGACTTCGGGAGCGAGCATCTATCCCGCGGCGGCAAAAAGACCCTATCACATTCTGGCGGTTGGACAGGCCGAGAGTAAAACTATCTTTATTCCTACAGGTGTGTGGTATTGGAACTTTTTGAGACGTCGTGATGCCGCCGCCGGACGCGAACATATCGATGATCTCTATCTACCAGGAGTGATACGTGCGCAGCTAAATTCCGACAGTCATGCAAGCTTGAGTATTATTATCAGTGCAGAGAGATTACATCCACAGCTCTATCAGCCCGAAAGCATCGCCCAACTTTATGAGGAGAATAGAAAACATCAGAGAAATTTGATTGAAAGGATACACTATCCCCGGCATTCCCAGTGGTCGTATCCAGAGACAGTGCTAAAAGGAAAAGGAGACGAGGAGACGACCTCAGAAACCGAGGTCAGCATTTCAATACCTTCTATGGTTTCAGATATCGATAGCGACGATTATTTACAGCACCTGCTCTACGCAAGCGAACACTTTTTAGTACACCCCATCCAAAATCCATCGCAATGGAAAGAGGTCAAACCACAAACGTATATTGACACACTCAACCATAGCATTGAGCATATATCCCAACAAGCATTAGTATTGCGAGCGGATTATTATACGATGGAAAACAGGACACGGGATGGCTTGATTGCTCTACCTGGTCTCCTGCTGGTAACAGGAAAGTATGACGATGCACGACTCTATCTCAGCACATTGGCCGACTATTTTATAGGTGGAGTATTACCAGATCGTCTACCTGGAGAAGGTAACAGGCTTACCGATCATGACTATAGCAATGTGGACATCACACTGTGGTACTTCTACGCACTCAATTGCTATCTCAAGGCAACCCGGCACTACGAATTTTTGGAAGAGCTTTTTCCACGGCTGGCCAAAAATATGAACCATTACATCCACGGCACACAGAACGGCATCTACTGTGATCCCAACGATGGTCTACTTGCGGCTCAGAAAGATAACAAGGCACTGACGTGGATGAATATCTACGACAATGGCAAACCAGTCACACCACGTGCGGGCAAGGCTGTAGAAGTAAATGCCCTCTGGTATCATGCTCTTTGTCTGATGCAAGGTTGGTCAGAACGTCTGAGCTATATGGGGCACAGTTATATAGGATATAGCAGTAACTACTATCAGCAGCACGCCAGCCAATGCAAGCATAACTTCCAGAGGCGCTTCTGGAATGCGACCCGAGGTTGTCTCTACGATGTCATCGATGGATCGGCAGGCAATGATCCAAGCCTGCGTGTAAATCAACTGTTTGCCCTCTCATTGCCGCACGCGCTCTTAGAGCCAAAGTATCAGCAGCGTGTCTTAAAAACCATCACAGATCAACTGGTGACGACATATGGTCTCAGGACGCTGGCAGCGCAGGAAGCGGGCTATCATAGTCACATTGAAATTGACCTCAAGCATCCTGACGCTTATCAGCAGGCGCTGCACCAGGGGAGTTGCTGGATCTGGCTCATAGGACCCTATATCGATGCTCTACTCACACAACAGCAAGGATCAATCATCGAACAAAACACTGATCAGCATCGAGAACATCTCTGGCGCCTGGGCATGCAGTTACTGGCAGCTCCAGGCAAACGTTTCTACGTCGATCTACTCAACATGTGTGAAGGTATCTTTGATGGAGATAGTCCTCAGCATGTTGGACCACAATGTTCATCGCTGTTGGCCACAGCGGAATTATTGCGTAGCTATGACCAATTACGACGCATGAGTATCAAGCAGCCAGAAAGTTTACTCTCACACTAACAACACACGCACAAAAAAAGTTCTGCACACTTTTCAAAAGTTATCCACAATTACTGTGGATAACTTTTGTTAAATTCAACATAAATATAGAGCAGTTGATAAAAACATATTTCACCGCCATATGATGAATAAAAACTCATATAACTATACATTTAATGACAAATGATTCATTTTGCAGCGATTTCATGGTCTTTTTTACCGATATTTCCTATAAATCGGACTTATCAACAAAATCTGTGGATAACCAGCTAAAAAATATATAGCTAGCAATATTGCGGCAATATAGCCAGTGATATAGCCAGCTATGATTTCCGCAAAAAGACAAGTTTTCCACATTTACCTGTGGATAAGTTTTCCACATTATCCACATTGCCCAAAAAGCGTTATGTCTAGTTGATAGTAAATGTATCATTCAATATAACTAAAATATAACTAACTATGAGCGCATTGCTATCAACTAGACATAATAAAATGTTATCCACATTATCTGTGGATAAGTTTTCCACATTATCCACATTGCTATAGCTGGCTATATCGCTGGCTATAGCAAAACAGAGCGAAATGCATTTATCTGTGTAGAAATCCTTCTGTTTTAGGACTTATCCACAGATAATGTGGAAAACTTATCCACATTATCCACATTTTTCATAGCTAGCTATATCACTGGCTATATCAATTCATCCACATTATCCACATTACGAGACTTATCCACAGATAATGTGGAAAACTTATCCACATTATCCACACTTATACACAAACGCCCTCCACAGAAACGCCATCTGCTCGGTACCGAAAATGTTTCAAGCAGGCAGTAATAATGAGCTCATTTTATGGATAGATAAATTTGCATGACATACTGGTTCCACCTGTACGCTTACTAAGAACATTTTTGGTACCGAGCAGACGGCGTTTCGGAACATTTTGGTACCAAGCAGACGGCGTTTCGGAACATTTTGGTACCAGGCAAACGGCGTTTTGGAACATTTTGGTACCGAGCAGACAGCGTTTCGGAACATTTTGGTACCAAGTAGACGGTGTTTCGGAACATTTTGGTACCAAGCAAACTGTATAAAGTTTGAAAATTGCGATATTTTAGTAAAAAACCCATTGATCAGCATCTATCCTGGCTGAGATTTCTTAATAGATGGTCAGAAAGTGAGGATTTTTCCACAGTGGGATAAGTTTTCCACAATCATTGTGGAAAACTTATCCACAACCCAAAAAAGGGAGACTTTCGATGTGGATAAACGGTGGATAACTTTGATTTTTATGTGGATAACTACAGCTTTTATGTGGATAAGTTATGAACAATTCTTCATCACTTGAAAAAGTTATCCCCAAGTTATCCACCGTTTAGGCCACTTATCCACATAGATATGTGCGTATATAGTAGTCGGGACCAAAGTGTCCAGAGGCCTTCAGGCTGCTCCAGAGGCTAGTTTATATACATTTATGTGTGGCAATATACGAGGTCGGCAAAAAGTTATCCACTTATCCACATCCCCTACTACTACTATCTTATATATTTTTTTAAAAATATTTATATATACGTAATTACGTAATCGTAGTAGTAGCTGTGGATAACTTTTTGCTGAGCCTCAAAAAAAGGAAGACGCAACTGATCAAACAAGCAGACAAAGATCCCATAGTGTTCGGAATGAAAGTGGAGAGAAAACAGCTGGATAATAGAGATAGACTTTCTTTGAGGATGGCAAAAGCACAATCCAGGGGAGCGAAAAAAAAACGCAAGAAGAGTATAGACATGCCCAGATGTCCTATCATCAATAGGGTCAACTTAGCTGTAGCGTTGTAAGTAGTACAATAGGTATAACCCTTTGATTTGGTTCAGGTATTTGTGGTTATACTTGATATCTAACATATAGCTTCTCTCCACGTCTATGTTAAATAGATAACAAAATGCGTAGGATCTCCGTGT
The DNA here is from genome assembly GCF_057551105.1 of Dictyobacter sp. Z7_2. Lineage (NCBI taxonomy): Bacteria > Bacillati > Chloroflexota > Ktedonobacteria > Ktedonobacterales > Dictyobacteraceae > Dictyobacter > Dictyobacter sp. Z7_2. Next base: position 2,167,521 of record NZ_BAAJPE010000002.1, on the reverse strand, counting down.
CTTTGTGTCTGAGGATTTAAATATGGCATCAGTAATCGAAACAATCAAGGCCAGAGTGGATATCGTTGATGAAATCAGCAACGTTGTTACTCTACAAAAATCGGGTAAGTCGCTCAAAGGGCTATGTCCCTTTCATAATGAGCGTAGCCCATCGTTTTACGTGTTCGGTGAAACACAAACATGGCATTGCTTTGGTTGCAACGAAGGTGGAGATGTCTTTAGCTTTGTACAGAAGCAGCAGAGCTTTGAGTTTCATGAAGCTTTACTGTACCTGGCCGAAAAGGCTGGCGTAGCGTTAGAAGAGCCAGGGGGAGGGGATCCAGAGGAAGCACGTGAAGCCAGCGCTGCCAGAGAGGGTCTGCGTAAACTGAATGAAGATGCATTGCTCTGGTTTCATCAAATGCTCTTGCGCTCGCGTGAAGCGGAAGGTGCCAGGGAATATGTTCAGAGCCGTGGTATGTCTTCAGATACGGTCCTGGCTTTTAGTCTGGGCTATGCAAGCGAACGTTGGGATGGTTTATCAAAATTTTTGTTGAGTCGGGGCTATACTGAAGAAGAAATAGTGACGGGTGGTCTGGCACGCTGGCGCGAGAGTGATACTCTCGGTGGAGAGCGTAACGGCATCTATGACTATTTCCGCAATCGTCTGATTTTCCCAATTCGAGATGAGCGTGGACGTGTGATTGGCTTTGGCGGACGAGCTCTAGGAGATACCAAGCCAAAATATCTAAACTCACCTCAAACCATGCTATTCGAAAAAAATACTGTTCTCTATGCGCTCGACATGGCACGAGATGCGATAAAGCAAGCCGGTCAGGTTATCATCGTGGAAGGATATGTGGATGCTGTGATTGCCCATCAGTATGGAACGAAACAGACCGTGGCATGCATCGGTAGTGCCATCACGGAGAAGCATATTCAGAAATTGAAGAAGTTGACACGTCAGGTGACGTTGGCATTAGATCCCGACGCAGCTGGTAGCGCTGCGACTGAGCAAGGTATCAAAGAGGCCTTAAAAGGTTTTGATCGTACAATGGTTCCGGTGCCTCTCGCCGGAGGAAATGTGCATAGCTTTCGCCAGGCAGGAAAAAAAGGTCAATCAGACCAGAAGAAAGAGCCGCAGGTACGTGGGATCATTCGCCTTGAAGAGCAAGTAGACGCAGACATTAACGTCCTGCAATTGCCTCCAGGCGAGGACCCGGATGAAGTAATCCGTCGCGACTTTTCAACCTGGTTTTATGCCGTCAATCATCCTCTTCCGCTGGTCGACTACTACTTTGTTGTCAAAACCGTAGATTTGAATTTGCGAGAGCCGGTAGGCAAAGCCGAAGCTGCTAAGAGGCTATTGCCGGTTATCGCAATGATCAGCGACCGTATTAAGCGCGATGCCTACATACGCAAGCTGGCAAGTATGATCAGTATCGATGAGCGCAGTTTGTATAGCGAACTGCAACAGGTTCTGCGCGGCCATCGGACAGTGGCCGCAACGGCAGATTTCAGTGGTAAGACTGTCGAAGCAGAAAGAATTCTCGCCCGAGAGCGGGAACAAGCGAGTGAAGGGAGAGAGGCGCACAAGGATCAACAGACAAAAGCGGTTGAAGAGGAGAATAACGATAAAAAAGCCTCGCGCAGAGTCGGGCTTGACAGAACAGAGCAGAGTGCGTTAAAATGGGAGGACTACCTTATTGGGCTACTCTTACAAAATCCGGCCTTATACCCACATGTTTGTGTTATAATCAACGAAGGTGACTTCGCTGGGACAGACACGCGGGAGTTGTACCACATACTCAACTCTGTGTATCAACGTGAATCTTCCCCTTCATATCAATCCTTAGAACAGTCTGTGCCTTCGGCTCTGAAGTCCGCAGTCGCAAGAGTGTTTGAGAGCGTAAAAGCGATGTCTCCACGAGATGCAGACGCATTGGTAAAAGAAGCAGTTCAATGTGCCACACGTCTCAAAAAAACACGCTTGCGACAACTAAATACCGAACTAAAATTTCTTTTACAAGAAGCAGAAGCAACTGGTGATAAAATAGCCCGCAGGCAGTTTTGGCAACAGACGGCGGAGATACAAAGACAGTTGCGTACGCTGGATACCGCCAGCCATTTACAGGGGTAAATCAAGCTGCGCACTGTAGTGAAATACTAAGAAACAACAAAAAAGTGCCGTGATCGTATAGATCAATACCGGCAATCAACAAATCATTTTTACCAAATCGGACCAGAGAGCAGGAATTATCATCATCTTTTATCGTTTATCATATTAGGCCTGTTTTCTGAAGGGGGATGCCAGAATGGTGAATCGGGATCAAGAAGTGATGGATCGCGTACAGAACGACCGTGGTAATGTAAGTACCATAAATACAGGGCCATTGCCTACTGCGTTTAATCTTGAACAATTTAATGTAAATAATGACATATTGAGTGACACGGTAGATGTCTTTGATATTGACGCCGTCGGTCATCACACTCACATACCAGCAGAGGATCTAGACCTACCTGTTGATAAAAGCGAGATATTTGACCCGTTTAAGTTGCAGGACGAAGAGCCTATGGATGCCCTGGATCCAACCAAAGAGCCCCCAGCAGACTGGGAGCCTGGTCCAGAAGAAGTTGCAGAAGTGGATACTGAGATCCTGACCGGTCATAAATGGGATGAGCTTGGGGAAGGCCTGGGAATCGTCGTCGCTGACCTTGAGAGCAGCCTGGATGATCCTGTCCGCATGTACTTGCGCGAGATAGGTCGTGTTCCTCTGCTGAATGCTGAAGAAGAAGTACGTCTGGCCCAATTGATGGAGCGTGGCAAGCAAGAACGCATCCGCGCCGAGCACTTGAAAGTGGCACCACAGCGCAAGTATATTGCAGATGGTGAAGAGGCACAGCGTCGTTTGACTGAGGCAAATCTTCGACTGGTTGTGAGTGTCGCAAAAAAATATATCGGCCGTGGTATGAACCTGCTTGATCTCATTCAGGAAGGCAATATCGGCTTGATACGTGCCGTCGAGAAGTTCGACTATACCAAAGGCTACAAGTTTAGTACGTATGCTACCTGGTGGATTCGTCAGGCCATCACACGTGCTATCGCTGATCAGGCTCGCACCATCCGCATCCCCGTGCATATGGTCGAGACGATTAATCGCCTGATTCGGATCAGTCGTCGTTTGCTACAGGATCTCGGACGCGAACCAACGTCGGAAGAGATTGCCGAGCAGATGGAGATCAGCGCCGAAAAAGTACGCGAGATCATTAAGGTGAGCCAGGAGCCCGTTAGCCTGGAAACACCGATCGGCGAAGAAGATGATAGCCATCTGGGTGACTTCCTCGAGGATCAGACGGCTCTGGCTCCAGCCGAAGCTGCCAGCCATCAGTTGCTCAAAGAGCAGGTCGAGGATGTCCTGGATAGCCTGACCGAGCGCGAACGCAAAGTATTGCAGTTGCGCTTTGGCCTTGATGATGGTCGTAGTCGCACACTGGAAGAGGTTGGCAAGGAGTTTCACGTGACACGCGAGCGTATTCGACAGATTGAGGCGAAGGCGTTACGTAAATTACGTCATCCCAGCCGAAGCCGTAAGTTAAAAGATTACCTGGATTAATCCATTTTCCACAATGTGCATAACTTCTGCTGAATGTGGATAACTTTCAATTGCAGTCACGTATGATTGGTCTTAAGTGAGCCGTTTAAATGCGGCTCACTTTTTTTATGCGCCTCCTTTTCGCGCTTTAAAGAGCGTGCATATAACCGATTCAGGCATGAAATCTTGCATGTGTGGGATAGGAGGGCTATGAATAGACGCGCTTAAAAAATGTGGAGAAGTTATCCACACTGTGGACAACTTTGGGGAGTGGAATCGGAGTATGGCAAGGATGCCTTAAATATTTTGTCCCCCTTTACTGCTTGAAGAGAGAAACACGCCTATATATATTTAACATGTGATTTGACAAGCAATTTGTTGTTCATGTTAACACATAATCCTGTCCGGTACTGCTATTGACCGTTACGATAATAATTTTGGACATCGAGAATGTCAAATGACAGAGAGCCACAATAATAACAATAATAAAAGGAGCACATTACTTTGTCTATCAAAGATCAGGAACAACCTGTATTACCTCTTCAAAAGAATATGAGTGGGACAAAAAAGCAGGCTCATCGATCTCTACTACAGAAAGCCATCCTCTTCATGGTGGCCATTCTCGCAAGCATCATTGGTTTTGGAACGTCTCCTATTTTACATAGCTTTGCCGCTGGCATCACGCCAGCGCGACCGACAGGCTTTCAGGCAACACCTGGCAATGAGCCGGCATCTTCAAGTAGTCAGTCGGTCTGTTTAAGCTGGAATGCCGCATCAGACGCCACAGCCTATGAGGTTCAGATCACTGATCTCGCGACAAACGCCGTCAGCGTGTCAGCACCGCAAACAGCCCACACGTTTACCGCAGGATCGCTTGCCGTCGGACATTGGTATCGTTTCCGCGTCATTCCATTGAACGGAAGTACTGCTGGTCCTGCTTCTACCTACCTTGATGTACGTACCAAAGGATTTAACGGCTCCTATGACTCTTATTTTGCCATGGGCGACTCGTACTCCTCTGGTGAGGGGAATCCTCCCTATTCTGATACATCCTGTGGCATCTCAAAGTCCGGTTTTGCCTATCAGCTTGGCGTTGGAGCTCCATCACCTACCATGATCGCCTGCGCAGGAGCGAACTTAGATAATATGGACAAAGTCTCTCAGGGATTAGCCGGCCACCAATTCTGGCAGTTGATGACCAGCGGCAAAAGTGTGACTAATGCACTGATTACCCTGACCATTGGAGGCAACGATCTCGGCTTTGCTCCTGAACTCACAAAGTGCATTGTTTCCGACTGCACGGTGGACCAGGTTGCACTGAGCCAAAAAATCACCTCATTGCAGAGCCGTCTGGCTCAGGTCTATCAGGAGCTGCGTAACTATGCTCCCGCCGCCGATATTATCATTGTTGGCTATCCTTTGCTGCTCGCCGACCCATCTCAGGCTATCTGCCATGATGCAACGACACAAGCTAACTTCAGTGCTGCTGAGATGACTATGATCCGTACATTGGCAACGCAGCTTAATACGGTGATGCAAACGACCGCACAGAATGCCGGTTTAACCTACGATGCTACCTATCCATCCTTCGAGGGGCACGAAGCTTGCACCAGCAATCAGAGCAGCGAGTGGATCAATGAAGTCACGCCCAACGATATCAATGGCTCTTTTCATCCCAACCAGTTGGGACAAGCGGCTTATAAGCAAACAGTGAATCTGGCCCGCTATATCCTCTACGTCAATGGGCTGGTGCGTCAAGAGCCTGCGTAATAAGTACACATTCCCAAAGCACTCAAAAGGATAGTGGTCAGGGGCAGGGTAAGTGCAAAGCTGATAGGCGCAACTTGTTTAGCGCCTATCAGCTTTGAAATAGAACAGCTATATCCAAATCACTGCTACGTGCCCTCATCATCGTTTGGAGGATCTGGAATAATGTGAAGGCTTCAGAAAGCTCTGAGCGCGTTAGGAGGGGGCTTTATCTTCTCTATGAGTATCGTAAGGGGTGGAGAGATGGAGAAGCCTTTTCTCGCTATTCTCAGGGCGATGTAATGTTGAGTTAAATGTAGCTGAAATAACACAAGATATTTTTTTACTCGAGCAACAATTTCCATAACTTTTCACCGCTAATAATGATTTTTCTCTATTCATACTATGATTTAGAAATTTTTCTGTCATACAATAGAAAGATGATAAGAGATGTACCATTTTTCTATTGTATGTCGCTTTAAAAAATATGTCAGGCTACTTTAGCGATTGTTTCTACTATCTTGATAAAATCAGATTTAATGCTTGCTCCACCGATAAGACCACCATCAATATCTGGATACGCAAAAAATTCACCAACATTATCTGATGTGACACTGCCCCCATAAAGAATGCGAATGCTATGAGATGCATCTGCTCCGTAGATATCAGCGTAGGTAGAGCGAATGAATTGGATGACTTGATTCGCATTTTGTGCAGTCGCAGCTTTGCCGGTCCCGATGGCCCAAATGGGCTCGTAGGCAATGACGATCTCTCTGGCCTGTTGTTCATTCAGGGAGGCCAGGCTTGTCAGGATCTGAGCTTTGATAAAGGCGTTGGTTTCCCCTGCCTCATATTGCGCTAAATTTTCGCCGACACAGACGATAGGACGTAACTTGTGCTTGAGAGCAGCCAGGGTCTTCTTATTGATAAGTTCGTCACTTTCGTTGAAATATCCGCGGCGCTCAGAATGGCCCAGGATAACAGTCGTACAGAATTCTTTAACCATGCTGGGCGAGATTTCGCCAGTGAAGGCTCCCTGCTCCTCAAAATACATATTCTGAGCTCCCAACTCGATACCTGGGGCAGGCATAGCGTCTAATGCTTCACGAACTGTGGCCAGGGAGATCGCTGGAGGACAAAGGATGCTCAGTATGTTACTGTTATGGCGTGTGATTTGTCCTAACTGAGGCAGGATTGAGACAGCGAAACTGGAGGCCTGTTTGGGTCCTAGGTTCATTTTCCAGTTGCCCGCAACAATGGCTGTGCGCGATTTGGTCATATGGTGCTCCTTTACAGATATTGATGAGTTGAGCTGCGCTATACTACGAAGGATGGCCAAACCTGGCCATCCTTTGATTTTTGTTCAAAAATGAAAATGGCATCTCATTATATCATTTTCGTTTTATGCGTCTTGTAGAGCGGCAACGCCAGGAAGCGTACGACCTTCCAGGAACTCAAGTGAAGCTCCACCACCGGTAGAGACGTGAGTCATCTTTTTCGCTGCTCCCGCTTGTTCGACGGCAGCCGCTGAGTCACCACCACCGATAATAGTTGTTGCTCCCTGGCGGGTGCGTTCAATCAAGATATCAATCACTGCATTGGTGCCTTTGGCAAAGGCAGGCATTTCAGCGACGCCCAGGGTGCCATTCCAGATAATGGTCTGAGCGCTGCCTAGCACCTGCTTGAACTTCTTGATGGTATCTGGTCCAATATCCAGAATGCGCCAGCCCTGAGGCACGTTATGGACGTCTACAACCTGATGATTGGCATCAGCTGCAAAGCGGTCCGCAATCACTACGTCAGAGGGCAAAACAAACATTTTTCCTTTACGTTGAGCCAGATCAATCAGGACTTTGGCCACATCAACTTTGGATTCCTCATAGAGTGAGTCGCCGATCTCTAATCCCTGGGCTTTGAAAAAAGTATTTGCCATTCCGCCACCGATCAGAATAATATCGGCGATAGTGATCAGACGCTCAAGGACAGCTATCTTATCGGAGACTTTTGCCCCTCCAACTACGGCCGCGAAGGCACGGGCGGGATGCTCTAAGGTGCTCCCTAAAAAGTTAAGTTCTTTCTCAACCAGAAAGCCTGAGACTCCTGGCAAAGTGTGGGTGACGCCCTCTGTCGAGGCGTGGGCTCGATGGGCTGTACCAAAGGCATCATTGACATAGAGATCGCCTAAGGAGGCCAGCTGTCGCGCGAATTCTGGATCGTTCTTTTCTTCTTCGGCATGAAAGCGCAAGTTTTCCAAAAGTAAGACTTGTCCAGGCTGGAGGGCTTGCGCTTTGGCGGTCGCGTCCGGACCAATGGCATCATCAGTGGTTTCAACGGGACGCTTTAAGAGCTCGCTTAAACGTTTCGCTATGGGTGCCAGACGCATCTCCTCGACGACTTTTCCCTTGGGGCGTCCCAGGTGCGACATGAGAATGGCCGATGCTCCGTTGTTGAGCAGATACTCAATGGTTGGGAGTGCGGCAACAATGCGAGTGTCATCCGTAATGTGTAGGTTGGCATCCAGGGGAACATTAAAATCGACGCGCACCAGAACACGCTTGCCGGCGACATCGATATCACGTATCGTTTTTTTATTCATCGCTTTGTCCTGTAGCTATCCCAGCAGCCAATCAAGATTAGCTCCTGAGACATAAAATGGCGTAGCTATACAGTTACTGTATAGCGTACGCCATCATTTCTTGCCGTAAAATTTTAGAAGCCTTTTGAGCCAACAAAGGCGGCCAGATCTGCAACACGGTTGGAATAGCCCCATTCGTTGTCATACCAGGCCAATACTTTGACCATGTTCTTGCCGATGAGCATGGTCGAGAGGCCATCAATGATTGAAGAGTGTGCATCTCCACGGAAGTCAACGGAGACCAGAGGCTCGTCGGTGTAATCCATAATGCCTTTGAGAGAGCCTGCGACCGCCTCTTTGAAAGCGTCGTTGACGGCCTCAACTGAAGCTTCTTTCTTAGTTGTGATAACAAAGTCTACCACTGAGACGGTGATTGTCGGGACGCGCAATGACATGCCATCGACGATACCCTTCAACTCAGGGATGACGAGGGAGAGGGCACGAGCCGCTCCGGTCGTGGTTGGGATGATACTGTTGCCAGCGGCACGAGCACGGCGCAGGTCGGTGTGGACTTGGTCGAGAATACGCTGGTCGTTGGTGTACGAGTGAATGGTATTCATCATGCCACGCTCGATACCAAAGGTGTCGTTGAGGACTTTGGCGGTTGGGGCCAGACAGTTGGTTGTACAGGATGCGTTCGAAATAATGTTATGCTTGGCGGGGTCATAGACATTCTCGTTGACACCAAGGACAATCGTCAGATCTTCGCCTTTGGCAGGCGCGGAGATGATGACTTTTTTGGCTCCGCCTTTCAAGTGAGCGGCAGCTTTGGATGCGTCAGTGAAGAAGCCAGTGGATTCGATGACGATATCTACACCAAGATCACTCCAGGGGATCTGGGCAGGGTCACGCTGAGCAATGACTTTGATGGAGTGACCATTGACAATCAATGTATCTTCTGTGGTCTCAATTGTGCCGGGGAAGTGTCCATAGGTGGAGTCGTATTTCAATAGATGGGCATTGGTTTTTGTGTCAGTGAGGTCGTTGATGGCGACAACCTCGATTTCACCAGCATGATTTTCGAGAATTGCTTTGAGGGATTGACGTCCGATACGTCCGAAGCCGTTGATACCTACGCGGGTTGCCATGCTTTTTCTCCTTATTATGTTGTCGTAACCCTGTGTACAATGTGCCCATAGAGATCAGGTTATTTGCCCTGTCTCATAATACATACCTCACCCCGTTGTGTTCTATCACGCATAACCTCTTCACATATTCTGCTCTAGCGTCTATATTTCGTATATTGCTTGTGCTTTGAGAGTGTGTCGAGACATGTTACTGATGCATTTCAACCTTGAAATACTTTGTGAGAGTAGGCCAGTACGTATTGCTCTTCCCCAGAAGGTCTGCCCAAACACTTCCTTACCCTCTATTTCAGTACTACAAGATTAACACTTGCTGGCGAAACTAGCAATATGTCTATGTGGAGAGTTTAGTAGGCAAGACAAATAGTTGTGATTCTGCTGTTATGGATAAACTATCTATACGGGTGTAATGCGCTCTGAGGCTTTGCCTGTAGAATAATAAAAGAAGATGTTATACTTCAAATATATAATGCTTTTCCTCGCCGAAGCCCATGATGAGACAATTTTAGGAAACATCCTGGCATAACTTGATTCTTGTTGATGAAACGCTTTTTGCACCAATGTAGAAATCCATGAACGTGCGATCTTGCTTTCTCTGGGAAAAGAGAATGTTTCACGTGAAACATTCTTCTCACCGGCAAAGTATAATGGTGTCAATTGGATATACTTTCGCTATCGTTATTGGTCTTGTCGGTAAGGAGATGACATTGATATTTCAGAATAAAACGGTTGTCGTCACTGGAGCTGGTCGCAGTATTGGGAAGACGTTAGCCCTGGGTTTTGCAGCTCAGGGAGCTACGGTGTTGGTCCATTACTCTCATTCGCGCCGAGGAGCCGAGGAGGTGGTCCAGCAGATCGAGTCTCAGGGAGGCAAAGCCTTGCTGGCTCAAGCTGATCTGCGTCAGCCGTCCGAAGTCGCTCGTCTGGTGCATGAAGCTCATACGCAGCTTGGACCAATTGATGTCTGGATTAATAATGCTGGCGCCAGTGCAAATTCGGCTGAGACCCGGGGGATGAGTGAGATTGAAGTCTTTGAGCGCATCATGGGGACCGATGTTATGGGGACCTGGCGTTGCTGTCGTGAAGTAGAGCGTTATATGCGCGATGGCGGATGTATCTTGACGACTGGCTGGGATCGCGCTCTCGATGGTGCCCCCGGTTTGCCAAATCAGATGTACGCCATGAGCAAGGGGGCAATTATGTCACTGACGCGTTGCCTGGCAATGGAGTTTGCTCCTAGAGTACGTGTCAATTGTATCGCGCCCGGACGAATCGAGAATGAATGGTCCCAGACTCTGCCGGAGCAAACAAAGCAACAGGCTGCACAGGAGATCCCTTTAAAACGTTGGGGTACCCCCGAGGATATCTTGAATACTGCTCTGTTCCTTGCTTCTCCATCTGCCTCGTTCATGACTGGACAGGTGTTATTGGTCAACGGTGGTGAAGTTATCCGCTAGTGTGAAAAGACTATCGCTTACATGCCTGTTTTTTGCCTAGGTGTTTGCTTGTCTATCTTAAAGATGTGCGTACGTTTTACTAGCAGGGATATAGAGGATCTATAGCACAGAGAGATGTCCAATGACGAGCCTTTTGGAGAAACGTGCCAGGCAGACAAATAGCGGTATCTATATCGCCAGGCGCTCGCTGATTTATAAGATCCATATTAATGGCAAAGGCATACTGTGGAAAAAAGAAGTGGCTGGCCTGGGCGCGTCTTTGATAGTTGAGAGGAAGATTGTCTACGCATATTCGTCGCAATTTGAAAGCTATGTCTATGCGTTTCAAACAAACACAGGGGCTCGGATCTGGTCGACTCGTGTGGCGCCCTATCTTGTCCATAATAATATTCAGAAGAACGAACTGATGGCAATTACTATCTCAGACGATGTAGTGTTTGTTCTTGCGCGCCAGGGAACCATCTATGCCTTGGATGCGGCGCGAGGGACGTTGCTCAGAAGCTGGGAAACATCTTTAGTTGATGAACTGCAACTTGGCAATCTCTCTCTAACCATCGCTCAGCGCATTGTATATTATACGCAAGCCAATCTGCTCTCAGCCCTGGATCTTCAGATTGCTGAACCTCGCTGGTCGATTGCACTACAACAGCAGCAGTTTTTTCTGACTCATATCCTTTACGAGAATATCCTGTATGCTATCGCCGACGCAGACCCTGAAGGCTGCTATCTCTATGCATTTCTGGCTACAACTGGAGTGCAGCTCTGGTGCTCCGATCTGATACCTGATCCTGTCTTTGATCATCCCGTACTTGTGGATAAGCGTATCTTCTGCGTTGGTGTGACTGGCGTACATGCTCTGGATGCTGTAAATGGTAAACGACTCTGGACTCATATTGTCGGAACTACGAACTATCTCAAACCATGCGTCGAAGGCGAAACGCTCTATCTGTGTTTGCAGAGCAGTTATCAACAGATATTGGCAGATGGCGAGCCTCATGATCGGAACCAGGGAGCTTTGCTGGCACTTTCGATCGTCGATGGATCGGTGCGTTGGTGGCGAAATATCGCTTTGCGTCCAACAATGTTTCACGTGAAACATGGGGTTTTCTATGTATATGTGGAGCAGCGTGATGATCTCTACGCTTTTGACGCCGAAAATGGTTCGACCCTCTGGCATATCGATCCGGCTCTAGATCCAGCGCAGAGTCAGTTAATGGTCCAGCCAGGATTTGGTTCCTCGTTGATCGTGACGCCATGATCAGGTTGGGGAAATGATCATGGCAGTAGAGAATGTTTCACGTGAAACATTATCCTCGCCGGTAAAGTATAATGAATGGTCTCAGACCTTATCTGAAAAAACAAAACGGCAAGCTGTCGAGGATATTTCTCTCAAACTTTGGGGCATTCCTGACGATATTCTAAATACGGTCTTGTTTCCAGCTTCTCCCATCGCTTCATTTACAACTGGATAGGTGCTATTGATTAATGGTGGTGAAATTGCCCGCTAAAGATAAGGCAAAATTAGTATTGAGTAGATGGTGCAGATACTATGTTGCACTGGAGGTTTGATCGATGACTACAAATCCTGATAAAATGCCCGTAGTAACTCCTGATACCATACGACCCAGGTTGATATTCGAAATTGCCTCTGAGATGATGGGGGCTCACGATTGGCCGTACCGTGAGGCGCATGTGGAGTTGAGTAGCCAGGGCGGTGAGCCTGGAGTTTTCCGTTTGTATGGTGCCAACCATCCAGATGCGATTCAGAAGATAGCTGAACGGAAACTTGACATCGCTATTCTGAATCCAGCGGCGTTATTGACAATGGCATACCGCGGCGTCGGAGCATTCGAGAAGCCTGTATCGGTGGCGACGATTGCGGTCCTGCCACATTATGACCAACTTGGTTTTGCTGTGACTGAAGCGTCTGGCATTACTTCTCTTGAGCAGATTCGTGAGCAACGTTATCCGTTACGCCTCTCGGTACGAGGATCACTCGATGCCTCGACCAGCTTGCTTGTGAACGTCGTTTTGAAGGCTCATGGATTTAGCTTCGAGGATATCATCGCGTGGGGAGGAAGTATCTCTTATGATCAACCCATGCCAAACGCATCTTCACGTCTGGGCCGAGTGCGTAGCGGCGAACTGGATGCAATCTTTGAAGAAGGCATCATGGTATGGGGCAACCTTATCAGTGAATCTGGGATGCGTTTTTTACCTATTAATGAAGAGCATCTTGTACAGCTAGAAGCACAAGGATTCAGACGTGCTACTATCGAGGCATCGCGCTATCCCACTCTGCCTATGGACATACCCACAGTAGACTTTAGTGGCTGGCCTATCTTCACCCACATTGAGGCATCTGACTTACTCATTAAAAATTTCTGTGCCGCGCTCGAAGCCCGCCAGCAACGTATTCAATGGAATATTGGCCCTTTAGATCAGCCACCTTTACCACTGGAGCAGATGTGCAAAGATACGAAAGAGACTCCTCTAGACGTTCCATTTCATCCGGCAGCAGAACGTTTCTGGCGTGAAAAGAGTTTTCTTTAAAGATTAGTCCCGGGCTATCTGCTTTTTTATAGTGATAGTCAAAAAGCATTGATGGATGTTGTAAATGTGTAATGAATTACTTTTAGAGTGTGAAATGACTTACTCTTAGAATGTGCAAAATCCCATAGGAATAGATTATTTTCTACTCTACAATATGCATACAAAAACATAAATGTATATGTATAGGAGAAACTCTTTGAGAAAACATCAATCATTCACATTTTTGAGTGCTTTTATTGCACTGGCATCGTTGCTTTTTCTGGCTGGCTGTGGAAACGCGGCTAATGCTTCAGCTTCTACCAGTACGACATCTAGCATTACATCTAGCACGACATCTAGCAAGACATCGACGGTTCCGCTGAAAGTAGTAAGTGTAGATATGAGCCTTAGTATTCCATCCGCAAGTTCATATACCTGTGGTACAAATATAACAGAGACGTATACGGCAACATTTCATTTTCCAACTCATAACGCTGGCGGAACCGTGAAATTCGAATATACTATGAATAATGGCCGCGCTAGCAAAAATGCTACCCTGACCGTTGATCCTGGACAAACGACGAAGGCGTATCAATTCAGCTGGTCTGGTTCACTTAATCCCTCCAGTACCGTTCCAGGTCCTGGTGGTGTTGTGGTGACGGCACCTAATGCTTATATATCCAAATTGTTGGCACCAACAGGTACGTGTATCGCTCCACCTAGTCCTACTCCTACTCCGGCCCCTTCCGCTCCTTTTACTGTAACTAGTGCCTCGGTAGTAGTGACTCCAGAAGTTACCGCTCATCGCTGCGGTAGCCATATAGAGACTACCTACACTGTAACTTTCAATGTTGCACCAGGAGGTCCAGGTGGCACCATTAGCTTCCAATACTCGCTCAGCTCTCATGCTGAGGGCACAACTGGCTCAGTAAATGTGGCGGCAGGACAGACAACCGCTACCTACACATTTACGTGGTCTGGGACTATAAATCAAAGTGGATTTCAACCACCAAGCGGTTTTGTAACAGTAACTGCTCCTAATCAAATTACTATGGTTTCGGGTGCACCTGAAGGTGGATGCACTGATATGTAGTAAGCTCTAGCTTTATAACAAATGATCTGACTCCCCAGGACACGTTATAGTACTGGGGAGTTTCTCTGTACTTATGTTTCACGTGAAACATTCTCTCCATTTTTGTTAGTTACTATTAAAGATTTGTGGCAGCTATCTGAAGATCAATGTTTCACGTGAAACATTTTATTGTGTCAGGATGAGCTTAGATTTTTTGATAGATCCAATCGGGACCTTGTAAGACCGCAGATACTTCATCATTATCATTTGTCACAAATTCGAAGATACTCCAACGAGAACTAAAACGTGTGGCATCTATCGGCTCCATGACAATTTCAAGCTTGTCCTCTTGCGAGTGAATTCGAAGTTCGTCCTCAACGATACGAACAGTATATGTGTCATGGTCCTTGCGTGTATAGATCCCTTCGAAGCTTTTCCATCTTTGCGGATCAGGTGTCGTGATGATTTCTGTACGTTTGTGGATAAAGCAATTTACATAGATATACGGTGCTGGTTTTGTGGAGGATGGAAATCCTATCGAGATAGGAACTTCTTTATTTGCGGGATATCCAATGTAGAGGTCTTGACGGATTGGTTGTAAAGGGATGATCTCATTGTTCTTCTTTAAAATGAGCTGATCATCTACGATCTCAATTTGAGCCAGACCATGCCAGAAGCCCAGATACGATCCACAATAGCCTGGCCAGCGTGAACGATCAGGATCAATAATCTTTAGCTCCGCTTTTTGCTCTGGCAGATGAAGTAATTGATCAAAGATCTTGTTGGTTATCATCTCGCCTTTATCAAACCAGCGATTAAAAGTCAGAATGACAGCCATCCCGTGTTCTGGAAGGAGAGTCAGGCGGCTGCCGAAGGTGCTGATCCCTCCATCGTGCCAGAGGTATTCCATCCCTCTATAGGTCTTTAAAAAGAAAGTAAGTCCATAGGCTGTCTCTTCGAATGTGTAGAGGGGAGCCTGCGATGTATGCATTTCTTGCAGCGACGCGGGAGTCAAAATGTGTTGGTCTTGAAAGTTGCCCTGCTGCATATGCATAATAGCAAAGTTGGCCAGGTCTGTGACTGTGGATATAGCAAAGCCGGCGGGATAATGGGCCGCATTGTCTGCGTATTGGTGCTGTACATGGAGTGTCCCATCTTCGTCGAGATCATGCGAGTGAGCCAGTGGATAAGTCATTGCTACGGTCGGATCGAATGTGGTGCGGCGCATCTGTAAAGGCTCAAAGACCAGCTCCTGCATAAGCTCCTTGTATGGTTTGCCACTGACAACTTCGGCGATGTATCCCGCTAGAATAATACCTGGATTGCTGTAAGACATGACGCTGTTATAGGGAGCAATCAGTCCATACGCGGGTATCTCTTCTCGTATAAATGCTTCCAGGGCTTGTGGGTCGCGCTTCCCAAAATGTTGTCCATCGGTTGGCAGGCCCGATGTGTGATTGAGAAGCATACGTAACGTGACATGCTCTGTTGCTTTCGTATCATGCAAGCGTAGCCACTCAACATATGTTTTGACTGGTGTATCCAGATCAAGTTTTCCTGCTTCGACCAGGCGCATGATAGCCGTGCCTGTCAAAGGTTTTGTCACAGAGCCAATGCGAAACAGCGTTTCTGGCGTTACCGATAGGCCTCCATCCTCCACGCTCGTAACTCCAAAACCTTTAGCATAGATCAAATTGTGCTCTTTGACAATTGCCAGCGCTAGCCCAGGGATACATGCATCACGCATGATTTTATCAATGTCTTGCTCCAGTTGATAAAAATTTAGCATTGTGGTATCCTTTCGCGATTCTGTAAAATGGGAAGTATTTGGGGGAAGGAAGACGTGTGGTAAGTATAGTTTGTGGGTTCTGAAAAAGCAGGATGGTAGATTACAGACAGATTGTATGCTTTTTGCTATAATGAGGTCAAGAGAAAAGATAGTGTGATGTTATAAAGATTGAGAGAATGTTTCACGTGAAACATTCTCTCAATCTTATCTTCAGCGACTAAAATTTGGTGGCAGTCATTTGAGGATCAATGTTTCACGTGAAACATTGTAGCTATCTCAGAAAAATTTACGAAGGTTGTGTGATCACGATGATATTTGTAAGGTAGGTTGCATCGGTTTTTGAAGTAGGTTCAAATGTATACTGCCAGAGTTTGTGCCCATCGGTTGTCTTGTAGGCGATTAAGGTTCCATTTGCACTTGCATAGATAGTCTGGTCGATGACGGTATTTGCCTCGGCTATTTCATAGGATTTGGGTTGCTGCCAGCGTATGCTACCGGTAGTGGCGTTCAGTGCCAGCCGTTCGTACATAAAATGTTGTGCGTTACTATCTGCACCTACCAGCCCGACATAAATTTGATTATCCTTGACAGGCAAAGGTTTGCTGCTATAGCTAAGCATATCTTTGGGCGGCTGGTTGTACCATATCTGTTTCCCATTTGTTGTGTTCCAGGCATAGACTCCTGCGCCGGCGATATATGTACTCATACTCGATTGAGAGATGGCGTAAATTTTGTCGTTTTGGATTGTGAGGTCTCCGAGGCTGTGATATGTTTTGGCTCCATGCCAGAGCTCAATGCCTTTGGTGGCAGTATAGTCACTGATAGAGCATTGGTCAAGTGGGTCACAGATGACGGCGTAAGCTTGCTGTTTAGCAAGGGCGATGGATTGGCTAAGTTTTTGATTACTTGGCAGGTTGTGTGACCAGATCTGCAAGCCTTTTGTAGCATCCAGGGCATAGATACGATTTTTGATGCCACCATAGAGGATATTATCCTTCAGTGTGAGATTG
The DNA here is from genome assembly GCF_057551105.1 of Dictyobacter sp. Z7_2. NCBI lineage: Bacteria > Bacillati > Chloroflexota > Ktedonobacteria > Ktedonobacterales > Dictyobacteraceae > Dictyobacter > Dictyobacter sp. Z7_2. Next base: position 2,150,623 of record NZ_BAAJPE010000002.1, on the reverse strand, counting down.
ATAGGTAGATAGGTTTGAGACCATGAAGAGCAGATTTGTTTTCCTTTTCCATCTTTGGTTGGACAAAAGATCCCGCTTGTTTTTGTGTCGTAGTTCCAACGGATTGAGCCTGTGTTGGCATTGATAGCATAGACTTTGCCCAGCTGCGAGGAGACATAGACGCTATTGCTATCTGCTACTGGTGCGGTTAACCTCCCAAAGCTTTCTCCTATACTATCAGTCTCTGATGGTGGTTGGTTATAGGTCTCAAATTCGGTATGCCAGAGCTCTTTCCCCGTCTGGGTACTGAAGGCGTAGACGAAGTTCTTGCCATGCCCGGTTGTGGGTAGTGAGAATACTTCGATGTAGATATGATCTCCGACGATAGAGAGAGTGTTATCCGACATCACACTATCTGAACCTGTTACATGTGGCTGCGTCTGCCAGAGAAGTTTTTTTGTCTGTTGATCCAACTTGGAGATGGTTATTTTGTTGAACTTCTCATCCCGGGCAATTGTGTATATATACGTATGCCTGGATTGAGGAGGACTCGATGTCTGAGTACTGTTACCACAAGCGGAAAGCAATAGGTTAAAAGACAATAGCAGCAGACCTATCAGAGGGATGATCTGTGTGATGCCTGCGATACGATGAGGTTTATTTATGTTCGCATTATTAGTGTTAACCAGATTTTCTTTGTTCATAACTCTACCCTTTTTTATCAGGAAATTTCCATACTTCCTATGGGTAAATGTATATGAAGATGAGAACAATCACATGGGGCATCTGACATGCATCAAGGGCGGCAATTTGTAATACTCTATTGTGCTCTTTTTTACAAAGGAAATTTTTAATGTTTCACGTGAAACATAGTTTCTGTGTGCCGCGCTATCGATAGGGATGAAAAAGATTGGATGCTGACTTTTTTTTCCCGCTTAATTTGTATCCAGATTTTTTGTTGTCTGTTATATGTGCTGTCCTGTGTTGGAGAGAATAGCTTGTAAACTTTGTTCCAGAAGTATAAGAACTTGCTCTCTTGGGATGTCTGGTTGCTCCAGCCATTGGAGGCAGATCTCCTGAAAAAAACTGATCCAACCACGTAAGCCAAGTCGTAGCAGAGGATCAGTGGCGCTATTTTTTACTTGCTGGAAAAATAAGGTGAATTGATGTTGGCGATAGGCTGCCAGCAATGCTTCAGCTTCTGCATCTGAACCGATGCCTCCACGAAAAACCATTCTTGCCAGTGCAGGAGATTGCTCGAAGAGAGATAAGAATGCATTTAAGCAATCATGGAGGTTCTGAGAATTTTCAGGGATCTGGCTCAGCGTCGTAAACACACTGCGTAACGTCTCCAGATAAAGATCGCGCTTACTGGAGAAATAGTGATAGAGTAAGCCCTTTGACATAGAAGCCTCAATTGCAATGTCATCAATTGAAATTTCATCATAGGGACGACTCGAAAATACACGCTGACTGGCTTCGAGAATAACCTGTATGCGTGCATCGCGCGAGAGCACTTCACGCTTCTTTGTCTTAGTAGGTGGGGATGATTTCATCATAGGTAGATGTACCTTTCTAGCGCTCCGGTCAATGTGCTAATGGCAATGTTCTGATTAGAAGTATAGCATAGAGTGTACTTCTGCTATGATGGCTAGCTGAGAAGTTATTCCCGATAACGTTTCTTACCATTTAAAAAGAAATTGATCAGGAATGTTTCACGTGGTACTTCTTCGTTATGGAATTGCCTCTATCATCCTGGGCATCTATGCGCTGTTTACGCATATGCGCCTTCCGCGTCGACGAGATATCCCGCGCTTTGCGCTATTGGGTTTGGTTGGGATTGCTTTCTATAATGTGGCACTCAATGGAGGAGAGATTCGTGTGTCTTCGGCAGAGGCGAGTTTTCTCGTGGCATCTGCTCCTATCTTTATGATTATCGAGGCCATGCTCTTTCTTGGAGAGCGTGTACGTCTCTGGGGATGGATCGGCATCGCTGTGAGTTGCACGGGGATTGCTGTCATTACGCTTAGCCGAACAACGGGCTTTCAAGCTGATGGATGGGCTCTACTTGTGTTGAGTGCAGCTCTGGCTCAAAGCCTCTATTCCATCGGACAGAAGTCTCTTTTGGATCGCTATTCTGCCTTTGAGTGTACCGCGTATGCTATCTGGATCGGGACCATTTTTCTGTTACCTTTCTCTCCTGGTGTGCTGGCCGAAATTCATAAGACATCCTTTGCCGCGACCGGTGCTGCTATCTATTTAGGCATTTTTCCAGGAGCGCTGGGATATGTGAGTTGGGCGTATGCTCTTTCGCGTCTGACTGGATCAACTGCCGCTAGCTTTCTTTATCTTGTGCCACTGATTGCTATGGGGATCGCCTGGCTCTGGCTGGGCGAAGTGCCATTATTATTAGATCTCCTGGGAGGCATCCTTGTTCTCGTCGGAGTCATTATTGTGAACACACGACGAGAGAGACAGATTGTCCTGGAGGCAGCGAAGCCCTGAATGAGAGATCAGAAGAGGACGAGAATATATGATAGGAATGTTTCACGTGAAACATTCCTATCATATTTGTATCAGTGACCAGAAATTCAGACTGCTGATTGAGGGGAGTAGGTTTGAAGAAAATTCTGTAGCTGGCGAGGTGAAGTAATATGAATAATCTGTCTGGTACCACGGAATGTTTCTACAAGTTGCAAGAGTTGTGGACGTCCTTCATGATGAATATCCCAGATCATGCGCATGAGCTTGCCTGTCATGGGTAGCATCGGACAACCTTCTGGACCATCGGGACGAGGTCGAAAAATACATTTTATCTGGCGTTTGATCGCCCACCAGTAGTGAATAATGAGAGGATGATCTATGATGATGATGGTGTCGGCCGCCTGGAAACGAGCCTCAATATCTGGCCATGATCCCCAGCCATCGATAATCCAGCGATCCAGAGCCAGCAATTCTTCATGCTTTTGATGAAACTCTTCCGCCGAGGCCGGTATCCAGCCAGGTTTCCATTGGATCTTGTCGATGGGGTAAACGGGCAGACTGAAGAACTTTCCAAGCTGGGAGCAGAGCATTGATTTGCCTCCTCCCGCATTCCCGATAATCGCAACTCGCGTCATTCAATATTCCCCCTTTGGATATTGTTACTGAATACAATAGACGTTCCACTGTCTTTTTCTAGTATCGTGTGGATATACTGTATTTACTAAAGCATAACAGATTTATGTCCTTAAATGTTCTGTTTATGAAACGATCCACCTGCCACTTTAGATTAATGATGTTTCACGTGAAACATTGTTATCAAAACAGTGGCATCAAGTCAGACGCCGTAATGTTTCACGTGAAACATTTTTTTACGTGGCACTAAAATAAGATAAAGTATCGACGAGTCACTGAGGTTTACCTGTACCGAGGATGTTCTGTTTCCCCTTGCTGTCTCACCTCGAATTTGTTACACTGTGGTGAGAATTAAAATCGATCAGCATAAGTAGGACGAAAAGAGGTAGGTGTCTATGCGAGCCGTCGACGATGGCAGTCCCAAATATGCTGCTGTGTTACGCGTCTTGCTGAGCTGGAAACAGTTACCGGAGAGCGATGTCTCTCGTATCCTGCACGACTATTTCCTCATAACTGATGATTTCCGTGAGATGGAAGATCAGGGATATCTTACAATGGCTTTTGTTGGTGATGAGTATATGATCACTCCCACCTTATTAGGCCGTCTCTGGCTAGAGCAATACGAAACGGGAGAAGCTACTAATGGCATCTAATTTTGATGATGAGGTGTTACCTTACACGACTATTGGGACGGATGAAGCGAAACGTATGGTCGAGGCCGGTACACGCATTGTGGATGTGCGCAGACCCGACGAGTGGAATTATGGACATATTCCTGAAGCCACCCTGGTGACTATTGAAGGTATCTATACCTTTGGCAAAGCACTCCAGCAGGAGAATATTCCTCTCGATGAGGATGTGATTTTTGTCTGCGCTGCCGGCCAGCGTAGCTCGATGGCTTCGGAAATCGCTTCGCTTCTGGGCTTTACAAAGGTGTATAATCTTGCCCGCGGCATGAGCGGATGGACCAATCGTGGTTATCCCATTGAGCGCTAGCATATTGTTTTTTAAGGAGAGATAGAATATGCCCTTATTAGAAGGCAAAAAAGCCTTTATTTTTGGTGTTGCGAATCATCGTTCGATTGCCTGGGCTATTGCTCAAGCGTTGGCACGAGAAGGAGCCCAGATCGTTCTGGCATACCAGGATCGCATGGAAAAATATGTTCGTGATCTGGCTGCAAAGATTCCAGGTACGGAACTCATTCCCTGTGATGTCCAGGATGACGCTCAACTCGATGCGGCCTTCGCTAAGGCTGGTGAATTGCTTAATGGCCGCCTGGATATTTTGATTCATTGTGTTGCCTTCGCACCCGCTAGCGAACTGGAAAATCCTTTCCTGCAAACTACGCGTGAGGGATTTCATACCGCTCTGGATATTAGCGCCTATTCACTGGTCGCTATGTCAAAGCGTGCTGAGCCTCTGATGAAGGAACATGGCGGTAGCATTCTGGCTCTGACCTATATGGCCAGCGAGCGCGTGATGCCAAAATATAACGTCATGGCTGTTGCTAAAGCTGCATTGGAGTGCAGTGTCCGCTATCTGGCCTTCGAGTTGGGCGAGCATAATATTCGTGTGAACGCTATCTCTGCCGGCCCCTTAAATACTCTGGCCGCACGCGGAGTCTCTGGTCTGACTGGTTTCCGCGAGCAAGTTGCTACCGTTTCACCTCTGCGCCGCAATATCGAGCAGAGCGAGGTTGGCGATACGGCTCTCTTCTTGAGTAGTAATCTGGCTCGCGCTATTACGGGCGAGATCATGTTTGTTGACGCTGGCTACAACATCATGGGTGCATAGCAAGCTTACATTTTTGGTGGACACCCATACTATGGGTGTCCACTTTTTTTCTTCCTTACGCCAAGCTATAATGTTTCACGTGAAACATTATTTTTCACTTTGCTTGCTAGCATGAAATAAATATCCTGGTATGGACTTTATGAAGGCGTGGTTTTCTTAGAGGCAGATAATGAACTGAAGGGCGAGAATGTAAGCAAGCAACTTGTGAAGCTTCATTAGAATTTCGCTGTTATAAAAAACTTTCTGAAGAGCAGAGCGGATACATCAAGAAAATTCCTCTTGATGTGTCCGCTTTGTTTGTGTGGCCTATGGCTAGACAGATGTTGGTGCGGGTTCCCCACAGATACTACAGAAGCGAGCATTTGAGCGATTCATATGTCCACAAGGCCATACTTTAAGAGCCAGAGTACTTTGTCCGACCGAGGATGCGTCAGGAGCCGGGCTCGTGGATGGTGGGGTCGATGCTTGTGATATTGAGCTGGCTTGCTGATCTGGTGCTGAAGTTGCTCTACTCTCGGCTGGCTTGCCTATAGATGCTGCTTTCCTTGCGATGATGACCTTGTTCTTGGGTTTTTGTCGTAGCGCTGCTCCAAAAAGTAATCCAACCAGTACGATCAGAACTGCAATCGCTCCGATTGTGAGCGTGATCGCTTGCCAGGTGACGGCGCTGGCTGACTTTGGCGAGGTAGGTTGCTTTTCTCCTGAAGAGGTTGGTGTACTGGCTGCTACAGGAGTGCCACTTTGTGTCTGTGCGTATGTTTGATATTGTTGGGCCGCTTTAAAGAGAGGATAGCTTTTTATCAGTTGTCCAAATTCTTGCTGGGCTTTGCTCCAATGTCCCGTTGTAGTCGATGCATAGTCATTGAAGGCTTGCGCCCAAAGTTTCTGTTGATTCCCGGGTGTCGTGTTCAATTTCAAACTCTGCAACATACTCTGAGCGCTACTGCTGGCCTGGAGAAAGCTGGTCCCATTCAGTCCACCAGCACTATTTGTCGTGCCAAAGCTGACCACGCCGACGATATTTCCTTGATCATCTAGCGCTGGTCCGCCGCTATCTCCGTGCTCGACATTACCGCCGACTTGAATCAGAGGAGCACCACTGCTACTTGTCTTCAATGAGCTGACATAGATCTGATTTAACGATGGTGTGAGCAGGCCATCAGGTTCCTGGCTGACATCGGCGTTGCCCGGAAAGCCGATGATCGTGAGCTGATCCTGAGGATTCACCTGGCTTGAGTTACCCAGCGGGACGCTTAAAGTATCAGTCAGTGGCACGTGGATGATGGCTGTATCCTCCTTATCAGGAGAACTCTCCATCTTTATCTTATCGACATTGGTACCAATACCTGCCGGCAAGGTATTGAAGTTGCTGGCATTGGTCTGGCTGGTGTAAGCGGTGCTTAAGAAGATAGTGCTGCTGGGTTTCTGATACGTGGGCGTGTTTTTCAATTGTCCTTTGGTCAGTTGCTGAACAACCTGATCGCTGGTAACTTGTGTGGATGAGTTCTTGTTCATATAATCGGCGACATCTTGTGCTGCCTGCGTATAAAGAATACTATCGAGATCGCTCTTGGGAGGACTGACGACGTGATCAGCGGTAAGTATATCGCCCTGGGAGGTGACAAATGTTCCTGTGCCAGACAGGTTGATTTGATAGCTACCATTGGACGTTTGCGGAAAGGTGACATCGGTATTTTTGTCGGCGAAGTGTACCGCCAGCTGAGCATTGATTGAAGTAATAATGCGCACAACCGCTGGCTGAGCAATATCGACCTGACGTACCGTCGCATTGCTGATGTTGCCTCCAGGGATACTTTCGGCCAGTGCTGTGGGGCTACCTACGAGGCAAGCACAAAGTATACCGGTGGCGACTAATAAATAATAAAGTTTGTGGCGAATCATTTTGCTATAAATCTGCTGCATATGTATTATTCCATTCCTATCTGTAGAGATAGAAAATGGTTAAATTAACTCTATCTCTCTACAGCAAAAATACGTTTTGTAGGTACTATGGTTGCAAGGCGTACATTTAAGAAGCGTTGCGATGTTTCCACGCGCTTACCTGCAAGCTGTAGAGCCGCAAATCAACGTAGTGGTCATGATGCCATTCGCCTTCATGGATGATACCTTCCTCGTGAAACCCCAGCCGTTGTGGGATAGCACAGCTGCGTATGTTATCCAGAGCGCAGCGAATTTCTACTTTATCAAATTGGAGATCATCAAAGGCATAGGAGATCAGTGTCTGGCAAGCTCTGGTCATGATACCCTTGCCTTGAAACTGGGCGGCCAGCCAATAGCCGATTTCTACGCTTCGACTGATCCAATTAAAAGGATGGTAGCCAATCGTTCCCACTATCTGGCCTTGATACCAGATTGAGCAGGAGATCGTTTCATTACTTTGATATTGTGCTTGAGCACTACGGATATAGGCGAGCTCGTCCTGTACTGTCTGTGTTGCTTCAATCCAGGGTAGCCATTGGCTGAGATATACACGGTTTGTATCTATCAAATGAAAAAGAGTTGGAGCATCTTGTTCGGTTACCAACTTCAATTCAAGGTCAGCATCAATTCTGCGATAAAAAGGTTGCTTTGCCATAACTGAAAATCCTCTGATAAAGTATTTCTTTCACTAACTATACTATTCTCTCTCTAAGGATATGACTTTAAGGAGACGACTTTCCATATGGTATCACGTGTCATCGCAGTATCTACAATTTTTTATAAGCCTGCTGGATAAATCCCGATACCTTGGTTTTGCCGAAACTATTTGCTACTCTTCCAACGTATCTAAATAGGAGTAATGGAGTATCATTGCAACAATCTAATGGTATATATACATAAAATGAGGGAGCTTACTGTGAGAGCACATCAAAAATATTCATTTTTGTTCTTTTCGCTCATCGTATTGGCGTTGTTTGTAAGCGCATGTACATCGACGACGACTACTACTGGAACCAAGAGCACGCTGACTCCGGCACAGATTATCCAGAAGAGTGCCACTGCTATGAAAAACTTGAAATCATCACATCTTGAGATTACATCGACGACAAGCGCCGCCGCTGCAACTACAAGTTCGCAGGCGAGCAATACATCATCCACGCCGACAGCGGTGAGCACAACTGCAACAGTAACAGGTTCGGGCGATCAGCAGGGTAAGGATCAGAGCCTCAAACTGACGACCAAGTCCGGACAGCAATCGGTTCAGCTCGCTGAAATAGTGAAGGGCGACAAAGTATATATTCAGAATCAGCAAGGCAAATGGTATGTTCTCAGTGCCAGCCAGGTAAGTGGTCAGTATTCCAATTTGTTCTCAGGTGTCTCTATTGATCAAACATCACTGCTGGGTGTCTTACAGGATATCAAGCTGGTTGATCATAATGACGAGAAACTGAATGGCATCACTGTACGCCATCTGACAGCTTCACTGGATAAAAACGCTCTAACGCAATTGCTCCAGCAGGATCCTCAATTAAAGAGCTCTTTGGGCCAACAAACGATAGACTCAATTATCAGTAGCGCCAAAGAATTCTCCGCAGTAGTTGACGTCTGGATTGGTGAGAGCGATTATTATGTTCATCAGAGTGAATTTAAACTGAAAATTGTGGCAGATCCTTCGAAGGTCTCCAAGACGGCGCCTTCAGTAGCGATGACCTCGGTTGACTCAAAAATTAATCTGAGCAAATTTAATGATCCTGTGACAATCACAGCTCCTGCTAATGCAACTCCTACTACAGATCCTGCCACCATCTTTGGCGTAAGTCAATAGGAGTAGCGGCATACATTTCAGCTTGATATAAGCATTATTCTAAAGCGACATTGTCTGGAACACAGCAATGTCGCTTCATTTTTAGCTACCTTGAATCCTTTTAAATATACCAGATGAAGTATTTATAGTAAAGTAATTTTACTATGCTCTATTTTTGTCCCTATTATACCACTGAATGTGATTTTATACATGCTACTATAGAAATGCGTACTAAATATAGGCGCTATGGAACGGCTGTGAAATATGTAAATCCATATGCAAAAGAAGGAGCTTTGATTTTGAGAGTGCGTCAACATTACCCATCTTTGATGCTTTTGATGGGAGTACTCGCTCTACTTATGAGTGCATGTACATTAAATGCAGGTGCTAATGGCCTTACCCCATCACAGGTTTTGACAAAAAGCTTGAGCGCCATGCAAGGTTTGAGAACCCAGCATATGACTATTACCTCTACTGCGAGTATCCAGGCGAGCAAAACCGCATCCGGCTCTGATCCTGTGACTGTGGGGGTAACGACAACCGGTACTGGCGATCAAGAAGGCCAGAATCAGCATTACAATTTGAACAGTCACGTCAATGGACATGGAATGAATGTTGCTGAAGTTGTCCAGGGGAATAAACTTTATATCCAGAATCAACACGGCAAATGGTATGATTTGAGCTCAAATCAGTCCGTACTCCAATACTCTCAGCTGCTCACAGGCGCTACTATTGATAAAGTTCTTTTGCGCAGTGGTATTGCGGATATGAAATTAACCGATCATCACGATGAGACTCTGAGTGGAGCGACGGTGCGTCACTTAACGGTTACATTTAATAAGAGTGCCTTGACGCAGTTGCTTCAGCAGAGTTCGAAGTTGCAGCATTCTTTTGGTCAGCAGACACTGAGTCAGATGGTTACCAGTGCACGATCGGCTACTGTGATTGTTGATGTTTGGATTGATGAGAGTACTTTCTATATCCGTAAGACTGAATTTAATGCAAATATTGTTGCTAACACATCCGGTGCTACGAACATTATTCCGCTGGCCGGCATGACGACGGGTGTAGCTATCGTTAATTTCAGTGGTTTTAACCAACCTTTGTCTCACGCTATTGTCGTACCAAGCAATGCTACCCCTACGAATAGCCTGGAGACTGTCTTTGGTTTAACACCAAAAACATTTGTACAAAAATTACTGAAATAATTAAGCATTCTTAAAGAGATACCGTACCTACTTCGGGCTTCAAGACTTAGATAGGTACGGTATCTCTTTTTTTCTTTTCTCCTCAAATCTCCTTACCCGGATTTTGAAACTGATAGTCATAGGGCTTGACAGGAGTGGGATACCTGTGGCATAATCACAAAGCTGTCAAAAAGCGACAATCACCGAATCTTCTGCAAGAGAACGTGCTCCTGTCCTTACGCATCAGTTGTGCCACGCTAAAGTGGCTCTCCGAGATTCATCTCGCTGGACTTTCCCAACATTGGTTGAGACTCTCCCGTAGGGTGTGTCGGCTCTTTTTTCTGGTCCTCTGGCCTGTCTTGACAGGCCGAACGACACGAATCACGAGTTTTCGGAACCGCGCAAAAATTGCTCGGAAAACGCTTGACAAAGCACAAGGGATATGCGATACTACAGCTACGGAACGAGCGAGACACAAAACAACGAAACGCTCGACCCACACGAAAACAGACGTTTTCGTAGATTGTACCTTGACAACTGAAGAGTGGAAAGCAGAACAGTAACTGGAACACACAGGTGTTTCACGTTCCTGTCAATTCGGTCCCGCATGTCATGTGCGGTGACCATAATCTCTGCGAATTTATAGCCAATGTTAATGTAACTTGGTCATGATCGCAACTTAACGCATATGCTTTTTCGCATCTCGTCCGCTGTGATGAGGTGTTTTATAAAAACATTTGATGGCGAGTTTGATCCTGGCTCAGGATAAACGCTGGCGGCGTGCCTAACACATGCAAGTCGAACGCTCTGAGTAATCAGAGAGTGGCGGACGGGTGAGTAACACGTGGGCAATCTACCCCGAGGTGAGGAATACCGGCGAGAAATCGCCGACAATACCGCATACGCTCTGCAAAGAGCAAAGTCTGCAAAGACGCCCTGGGATGAGCCTGCGCTCGATTAGTTTGTTGGTGGGGTAATGGCTCACCAAGACGTCGATCGATAGCTGGTCTGAGAGGACGATCAGCCACACTGGGATTGAGAACGGCCCAGACTCCTACGGGGGGCAGCAGTGAGGAATTTTCGTCAATGGGGGCAACCCTGAACGAGCAACGCCGCGTGCAGGAAGAAGGTTTTCGGATCGTAAACTGCTTTTCTCTGGGACGAGAACGGACGGTACCAGAGGAATCAGCCTCGGCTAACTACGTGCCAGCAGCCGCGGTAATACGTAGGAGGCGAGCGTTGTCCGGAGTTACTGGGCGTAAAGCGCACGCAGGCGGTCAGATCAGTCTGGAGTGACAGTCGTCGGCTTAACCGACGAAGTGTTCTGGAAACTGTCTGACTTGAGGGCTTCAGAGGGACACGGAATTCCGGGTGGAGTGGTGAAATGCGTAGATATCCGGAGGAACACCAATGGCGAAGGCAGTGTCCTGGGAAGTACCTGACGCTCAGGTGCGAAAGCTAGGGGAGCGAACAGGATTAGATACCCTGGTAGTCCTAGCCGTAAACGATGACCACTAGACGTTGGGGGTATCGACCCCTTCAGTGTCGCAGTTAACACGATAAGTGGTCCGCCTGGGGAGTACGGTCGCAAGATTAAAACTCAAAGGAATTGACGGGGACCCGCACAAGCAGCGGAGCGTGTGGTTTAATTCGATGCAACGCGAAGAACCTTACCAAGGCTTGACATGGATTTGCACCAGCGGTAATGCGCTGTCTCTTCGGAGCGGATCCACAGGTGCTGCATGGCTGTCGTCAGCTCGTGTCGTGAGATGTTGGGTTAAGTCCCGCAACGAGCGCAACCCCTGTCGTTAGTTGAATCGATCTAACGAAACTGCCATTTCAAAATGGAGGAAGGCGGGGATGACGTCAAGTCAGCACGGCCCTTACGCCTTGGGCGACACACACGCTACAATGGTCAGGACAAAGAGTTGCCAACCCGCGAGGGGGAGCTAATCTCGTCAAACCTGGCCTCAGTTCAGATCGGAGGCTGAAACTCGCCTCCGTGAAGGTGGAGTTGCTAGTAACCGTAGGTCAGCACACTACGGTGAATACGTTCCCGGGTCTTGTACACACCGCCCGTCACACCACGAAAGTTGGCAACACTTGAAGCCGCTGGGCTAACTCTTCGGAGAGGCAAGCGTCGAGGGTGGGGTCAGTGATTGGGGTGAAGTCGTAACAAGGTAGCCGTACCGGAAGGTGCGGCTGGATCACCTCCTTTCTAGGGAGCTACAGTAAAGGGTTTGTCCCACAGGGACAGACGATCTAACCTTTACTCACTTCCAGGTCGACACAGGGACATGGTACATCTGTCCAGCATATCTGCGCTGGTTTCCACTCTCCAGAGGTTGGGGTTTCGCCCCACGAGCTACGGCTCGTGGTGTGCGCCAATCTTGCACGTTTACAACTGCATAGGATATCTCTTCAATTTTGCTGAGCGCAATGTGTGGTCAGCCGAAACTGAAGCAGAGGATCGAAAGTTTTTATCACCAACAGATAAAATGTCAAGCATTCAAGACATGACAAAGATGTAGAGAACAAGCTACACAGAGTACGAGGTGGATGCCTTGGCGCTGAAGACCGAAGAAGGACGCGGAGACCGGCGAAACGTTTGGGGGGAGCTGCATGCAAGCGATGAGCCCCAAGATTCCGAATGAGGCAACTCTTCCAGAGTGATGTCTGGAAACCGCCTGCTGAACACATAGGCAGTGACGGGGGGCAGTGGGTGAACTGAAACATCTCAGTAACCCGACGAAAAGAAATCAACCGAGATTCCCGTAGTAGTGGCGAGCGAACCGGGAACAGCCCAAACCGGAGGTTCTTCGGAACAACCGGGGTTGTAGGACCGATATCAAGCAATGATGAACTACTCGAAGGCGTTGGAAAGCGCCACCAGAGCGGGTGAGAGTCCCGTAGAGGACGGTTTGTCAACGTGGATCGGTATCCTGAGTACCACGAGGCACGTGAAACCTTGTGGGAAGCTGGGGGGACCACCCTCCAAGGCTAAACATCTTCAGCGACCGATAGCGAACAAGTACCGTGAGGGAAAGGTGAAAAGCACCCCGAGAGGGGGATGAAAGAGACCCTGAAACCACGTACTCACCAGCAGTCAGAGGCCACTGTCTCTTGCGAGACCAAGGGCTAATGGCGTGCCTTTTGTAGAATGATCCGGCGAGTGCATCGTCGTAGCCTGGTTAACCAACGGTAAAGTTGGGGAGCCACAGAGCAATCGAGTCTGAACAAGGCGACCGTTGCGGCGATGCGACCCGAAACCGTGTGAGCTATCCATGAGCAGAGTGAAGCGGATGTGACAGTCCGTCGAGGCTCGAACCCACCAGTGTTGCAAAACTGGGGGATGACTTGTGGATAGGGGAGAAATTCCAATCGAACACGGAGATAGCTGGTTCTCCCCGAAATGTATTGAGGTACAGCTGCATGATTGAGAACTATCCTGGAGGTAGAGCACTGAATGGGCTAGGGGCCTTTTGCGGGTTACCAAACCCAACCAAACTCCGAATGCCAGGACAGATTGCATGCAAGTGAGACAGTGGGGGCTAAGCTTCATTGTCGAAAGGGAAACAGCCCAGACCATCAGCTAAGGTCTCTAAATATGCGCTTAGTGTCAAAGGGAGTCATTTCGCCCAAACAGCCAGGATGTTGGCTTAGAAGCAGCCATCATTGAAAGAGTGCGTAATAGCTCACTGGTCGAGTGGAGTGGCACCGACAACGTATCGAGGCTCAAGCGCGTTACCGAAGCTATGGAATTTTCTTTGACGTTTACGTCAAAGAGGGTTGGTAGGGGAGCGTTCTGGAGGCAGAGAAGCCAGATCGAAAGAACTGGTGGAGCGTCCAGAAGTGAGAATGCCGGAATGAGTAGCGTCATGTCTGTGAAAACCAGACACACCGAATGCCTGAGGGTTCCTGGGCACCGTCAATCGTCCCAGGGTGAGTCGGGTCCTAAGCCGAGGACGTCATAGTCGTAGGCGATGGAAAGCAGGTTGGACATTCCTGCACCGGAGTACTTCGTTACGAGCAATGGGGGGACGCGGTAAGGAAGGTGAGCCCATCGAATGGACAGGATGGGTCTGTATATGGAAGCGCGACGCCGAGGAAAATCCCGGAGTCCTGTGCGTGACCAGTGCAGCGAGCGGTCGCAAGACTGCGGAAGTCATTGCGCCCTACGCCGCCAAGAAAAGCCTCTCGCCAGAAGCCTACTCCGCCCGTACCGCAAACCGACACTGGTAGGCAGGGGGAAATCTCCCCAGGTGATCGAGCGACCCTCTGTTAAGGAACTCGGCAAATTGACCCCGTACCTTCGGAAGAAGGGGTGCCCTAGTAGCGATGTCTTTTCGGAGATGGCGTGAGGGGGTTGCAAGAAATTGGCTCAACCGACTGTTTACCAAAAACACAGGTCTCTGCGAACGCGAAAGCGGAAGTATAGGGGCTGACTCCTGCCCAGTGCCGGAAGGTTACGAGGAGCGGTGATCGTAGCTGCGAATCTAAGCCCCGGTGAACGGCGGCCGTAACTATAACGGTCCTAAGGTAGCGAAATTCCTTGTCGGGTAAGTTCCGACCCGCACGAAAGGAGTAACGAGTTGAGCACTGTCTCGACAGAGGACTCGGCGAAATTGAAGTACCCGTGAAGATACGGGTTACCCACGACAGGACAAAAAGACCCCGTGGAGCTTTACTACACCTTGATCTGGATACGAGGTGGATCGTGCGTAGCATAGGTGGGAGTCGGAGAACCTATCCTTGTGGGGGTAGGGGAGACAGCAGTGAAATACCACTCTCGATACAGTTTGTGTCTCATGCGTCACCGTGATCCGGGACGCAGACAAGGTCAGGCGGGTAGTTTGACTGGGGCGGTCGCCTCCCAAAGGGTAACGGAGGCGCCCAAAGGTTCCCTCAGGGTGGATGGACATCACCCATAAGAGTGTAAAGGCAGAAGGGAGCTTGACTGCAAGACGGACAGGTCGAGCAGGGACGAAAGTCGGGCTTAGTGATCCCACATTCCCGAGTGGAAGGAGTGTGGCTCAACGGATAAAAGCTACCCCGGGGATAACAGGCTTATCTTGCCCAAGAGTTCACATCGACGGCAAGGTTTGGCACCTCGATGTCGGCTCGTCGCATCCTGGGGCTGGAGTAGGTCCCAAGGGTTGGGCTGTTCGCCCATGAAAGCGGCACGCGAGCTGGGTTCAGAACGTCGCGAGACAGTTCGGTCTCTATCCGTCGTGGGCGTAGGAGAATTGAGGGGCGTCATCTCCAGTACGAGAGGACCGAGATGGCTTGACCGCTGGTGTGCCAGTTGGCCTGCCCAGGCCACAGCTGGATAGCTATGTCAAGAAGGGATAAGCGCTGAAGGCATCTAAGCGCGAAGCCGCACCCAAGATGAGTTCTCCCAGCATTTTCGGATGCTTAAGATCCCAAGCAGACTACTTGGTAGATAGACGACACGTGGACATCCGGTAACGGACGCAGCGAAGTCGCCCTAATGATCGAGCGGCTTGTTTCACAATGTATCTTCATCATGGACTTTGAATGCGGGTTCTCTGCTTCAGCGACGGTTGATCGCACGCGGGGCTCGGCAAAATTGAGGACAGATCCTATGCGAGTTGTATTCTTCTAAGAAGAGAGACCCTACTCATGCACGAGTAAGGTCTTTTTTTATGCTTATTTATATGTTCTATGCAAAAAGGGGCGAGATATCCATGAAAATTCGATAGTCTTTGATCTCGCCGGCTTGTGTTCGAATAGTACTGGTCACAGGAAGCGGTTCTGTTTTTGTTCCGTCTTTGCGTGTGTAGATGACCTCAGCTTCGACAGAAAATACCTGGCCATGCTCCCACTCACCATACCATACGCCTGTTCTATGATGTTCTAGCTTCGCGATTGTGTTGAAGAAAGCTGTATTCGCATCCTTAATAGCCTGCCGTCCATGAGCAGGTTCAGAATTTCCAAAGCGGAAGATGCTTTCCTCAGCGAAATAGGTAGCGAACTTATCAGCCTGCATTGCATCGATTGTCTCAAATATCTGTACGATCCATGTATCTGTGGTAGCTGTCATCTTAGCATCCTTTCTGGTATAACGCTGTCTCCAGGAGAGCGAGAGCTGATGTTGCCAGATCGCTTGTTGATAGGTTCAGTATATGAGCAGAAATGGATCTGCGAGAAACCCTTGTTGGGTCTGTCGCTGCTTTTGATTACGATTGCATATAGATCACTAAAGAGGGCTCTCGCATAGAAAGCTTACATGATTTTCGGGAGCGGGTCAAGCCAGATTTGTATAATTGATCCTTCTATGAGCGAAAAATTCAGAGGTGGTTTATTTGCAAGTAAGGAAGCAGTGCAGTGCTTGAAAGTGGGCATCAAAAAACGCCCATGTGGGCGGGTGAGACGGCGACTTCCTATTTTCCCATACAGTTGCCCATATAGTATCATCGGGGAGGAAGAGCTTAACTACCGTGTTCGGGATGGGAACGGGTGTGCCCTCTTCGCTAACGTCACCAGCTCACCTGCACATACAGGCGTTCTTGATATTGACATAGTACATCATGCTTGCGGTTTTGTCAACACTTTTTTGAGTTGATTTTGTACGATTATCAAAACTTCTATTTTTAGGCCTGATAGCACGTTGATTTTACCTCTATAACTTCTCTAATTGCGAAGATACAAGCTTTTTAAAAAAAATTTACAACAATCTGACAGATATTTCATTGCATCAAACTATACTTAAGAATGTCTACTAGGGTTTGCTACTATAGATGTATGTTCTATATGGTCTGGAGAGAGAAGAGATGTCCCATTTTGATGAAAATCATGAATACAGGCCTATGCCTTATCAATCATACTCTGAGGAGCATGCTGATACTACGCTTGCTCAGTCGCCAGACAGTGAGTATGAGTATGAGTATGACGATGATGCTGAAACTGAGGCTTTTTTAGCCGAAAAGCGTTCTTCTCGTTTCAGAATGTCTTTATCAGAAAAATTGGGCTCACCTGCACAGGGCAGAATGCCTAAAGCTGAGGCTTTAACTGTTGTTCGGAAGCTAAAAGGATGGGTCATTGCTGGATCTCTGGTGGCCTTTGGCTTGCTGAGCGCTTTGGTCGCGAGTCATAGCGTCTCTGCCAGCGGCCAGACAACTTCAGCATCCCCATCAGGCACTGATGGGGGCACGAATTCCGGTTCAAACTCGACTACTCCACCCACTGGTGGCAATTACTTTCAGCAACAGCAGGGAGGAGGATATGGTTTTGGAAACAATCAGCACAACAGATCAGGTTTTGGAGGATCGTCATCCGTATCTGGCTCACAGGCGTCGTGAAGTTATGTATGTTCCAGCAGGATTGACATATTCAGATTTTCGCGCGATGGGAACCACCATCTCTTTTCTCCTCCCCGAGGAACAGTTTGAGCAGGGAGCAGAGATTATCCATGCACTCTTTGAGTATTGGGAGCAGACGTTGAGTCGTTTCTTACCTGAAAGCGAACTTTCACAACTCAATCGCCTGGCGGGCAAGCCTGTGATGGTAAGTCGTCTGCTTTTTTCGGTGCTGAGTAGTGCACTGGAGGCTGCTCACTCGACGGATGGTCTCTACGATCCTACTTTACTCAAGCAGCTTGTCCAGGCGGGCTATGATCGTACCTTCGATGCTATTCCGGAGACCTTACCAGAGGTCGCACAGCCCATTACTCCAGGCGGGCAGTGGCGTGATATCCAAACGACTGCTGGTGCACGTCTGGTGATCCTACCAGAGGACGTGCAGCTGGATTTTGGCGGTATTGCCAAGGGGATGGCCGTTGATGCGGCGATGGAAAGTCTACGTCAAGCAGGCATCACGACCTCGCTCGTGAATGCCGGTGGCGATCTGGTTGTGCAGGGGGTGCCCCAGATTGAGCAGCAGTGGCCGATTAAAATACAAGGGAAAACCACCTCCTGGGTGATCCCATTTCATCATGGAGCGCTGGCGACATCGGGTATTGCGCGTCGCCACTGGCAACAGGGAACGCACATCCGACATCATTTGCTGGACCCGCGTACAGGATTATCGGCTGATACTCATCTCTGGTCTGTGACCGTGGCGGCTGCTCAATGTCGACAGGCTGATATCGCGGCCAAGGTAGCCTTTCTGCTGGGAGCTGAAGAGGGTAGCGCTTTCTTGCGTCTGCATGGCCTGGCGGGTCTATTGATTTTAGAGGATGGATCCTATGTCACAGTGGGTTCCTGGCCTAAAGACTCAATGTCTGTTGAGGATCAGAAAGAGGTTGAGTGATGAGTTTATTAGAAACAATCACCTGGAATATTGCACGTGCGGGCGGTTTTACCGCTTTTGCCTTGCTAACTTTCGCTGTGGCTATGGGATTAGCCTTATCATCGCACTGGCAATCATCGTCGCGTTGGCCACGTATCATTAACAATGAGCTCCACAATTTTCTCTCCCTGCTTGCTCTCATCTTTGCGAGCATCCATATTCTGGCGATCTGGCTTGATCCCTTCACCAGCTTCAGTTGGAGCGAGGTGTTCATCCCCTTTATGAGCCATTATCGTCCTATCTGGACCGCTTTTGGAATCATCTCTCTCTACCTGGGATTGGCGATCGGACTCAGCGCATGGGTACGACCTTTGATTGGTTATAAATGGTGGAGACGTTTGCATATCCTTACCCTCTTCATATATATCATGATCGCCGTTCATGGCATCGCTTCGGGTAGCGACTCGCGCACGTGGTGGGGGACGGCAATTTATCTGATCAGCATCTTCTTGATCGGTACCTTGCTCGTCATGAGACTGCTACAACCCGTCAATAAAGTCATCTCGCGGCCAGCAGACGCCTCAGAAGTAGTCAGAGCGCCAGGAGTTGGTGTTGTAGCCGTGGGGAGTACGATCGTGAGCACACAGCGACGTCGTGCGCATCCTTTACTGGCCCTTGTCACCGTATGCGTAGTCCTGGGCGGGACCGCCTGGGCTGTGCTTGGTCCATTGCAAGCCGGATGGGCGGCTACAACGAGCAGCCAGAGTGTAACCTCCACCTCATCAAGCTCAACTGGAGGAAACGTGATCCCCTTTTCACCATTCTCTCCGGGCACATCGGCCACGCCCCAGACCACAGCTCCGCAAACGACATTTCCTCAGTCATTTACGGGCAACCTGGCGGGCCAGATGACGCAACGAGAGTCGCGTAGAAGCGGCCTTGTGACGATCCAGTTAGATATGAACATCTCCAATGGACCCACAGGCAATGTGGAGGTCGAACTTCAGGGGACATCCATAGGTGAAGGAGACACAGTTGCCATCAGTAGCTCTACAGTAGCCCTCCTATCGAGCACTGGACAGCCAGTCTATGAAGGTGCCATCAGCCAACTCGATACTGCAAAGCAGTGGAGTGTGACTGCTCAGCTAACGGGCACCGATGCCAGCACGCTTCAAGTACAGATGAAGCTGACTATCGATAGCAATAACGGCAATGTAACTGGTACCATCACAGCTGGAAGTGGTAACTCTAACGGTGGGAGCTCCAGTGGAAGCACAAATAATATCTAGTAGCGTTGTACGCCAACGGACATGCTGTGAAGATAGGGTTAAACCCCTTTCGCTCACGGCGTCTAGGCCAGCAGACGTAGCGGCGCGGCTCCGCCGTGCTGTCACTGGACGCACGAAAACGTTCCCACCTGCATCTGAAAGCAACGCAAATGAGATGATTCGCCGTGGAAAGATCACGCAATGGAACCTCATCAGGAGCGTGGTCGTACGAGTTACAGACAGCACGGCGGAGCCGCGCCGCTACGTCGGTGAGCGTTTCACCCCATTGGGGTGCGTGTCTCCAATGCGACATCGATGCGATGATCTTTGACAGAGTAGCCCGCCGAGATCTAGCTGTCTCGTACGAGCTACAGAACAGTAGCGCCTCGCTTATAAGAAACTTGGCCGGACTTTTAGTCGAGCACTTCAGCGTTGTAGTAGAGCACTCCAGGTGCGCGCTGCTCCTGGGGCTTTTCTGCCTCTGCGCTACCATGCTGGCTTCCTGAATGGCCATGTTGGCTTGGTGCACCATGATGCTGACCAAATAAAGGGCTCGATGTATACTCTTCCAGAGCCTCTTCTGAATCCCAGCGTGAAATGGCGCTAACCGAGCCATCGGTAGCGGTCCAGATCTCCATACCGCGAAAGCCTTTGAACTGTTTCATCCCGGGAATAGCTTTCTTGAACCCTTCTAATATTGCCTCTCCGTGTGGTGTACCTGGACCGGCCAATTTATTAACGGCTATGAACATAGCACAAACTCCTTTTGTATAACTTAGCGTTCACAATAGTATGCGCCCAATGCATTGGACATATACTATTGTAAACGCTTTTTTCACATTCGTCAGCGTTTTTTGTCCTGGATAAAAAATGTGGTGACCTGGAGCGGAGTCGGTGCTATGAGGATGGGCGTGATGGGTATCTATGGTGCTGATCTACTTTGATCATGTGAGCCATCGTAAACATGATAGCTGTGCGACCATAAATGGTCACGCCCTGAATCGAGTCAGCTAAGAAAAAATGAGTACAGAATTATAGATACAAACCGATAAAAGTTATCTTACGCGCTCATGCCCTGATGAGTACTTGTCTTGGGCATACCTATCGCGCTGAGAATGAATTGCTCATAAGCTTCGCGGAGCTTGGGATAACGCAGTAAGAAAAAGCCGGCATATTCCTGCGTCAACGCCCGTGGCTGGCGCGAGAGATGCATATTCACCTCTTTGAGGAGGCGATTCCCTTTTTTCCCATTGCAATGTTTGCAGCAAGCAACGAGATTTTCCCACGTGCTTTGTCCGCCGCGCGAGCGAGGAATAATGTGGTCGAGCGTCAGGTCGCGGCTACGTTTGCCACAATACTGACAAGTTTCATCATCGCGCAACAGAATATTTGTCCGCGTTGGCTGTAGAGCAACTCGAGGAACCCGTACATTTGCCAGGAGCTGTACAATGACAGGGCGCTCAAGTTCCAGACGGCGAAGTTGAATGCTCTCTTCGATCAATTCACGCACATTCTCATCTACAAATGTCACTTTGTTTTTTGACAGTAACACGATGAGACGGCGTTCTGGAATGACCGAGAGAGGCTGTAACGAGGAATTCAATACAAGAACAGGCATGAATAGCATTCCTTCCTCTCTGTCTAAGCCGGTGAACAACACGCACAGACAGCAAGGATGATCGCTGCTCAATTGGATGAAAGTCGGTGCATACGATGTGTACGCTGCGTCTCATCCGGCAGGATCTAGCGCCGCCTGTGACGACTTTGCGGATAAGGTTGAGGACTGAGCATTGCATGTCCAGGAGAACTGACAGGCACGAGATGACTACTCTGATGGACCAGCGCCCGGGTGTATGCGCTGGCATGAAAAGATATCAGCGTACAGTTATTGATGCTAGCTGTAGCATAGATCTGATATCCCTGCATTCTATAGTCTCCTTGCCGCCTGAGAAAAAAATTATGGCACATACTTCTTGTCTGTACGCACTAACGATCCTGATTGGATTGTGATGCTCCTGACCCCTTTTGTGAGGGGAAGTATGTGCCATCCTGGTCGGGGTGAGAGGACTCGAACCTCCGACCTCGGCGTCCCGAACGCCGCGCGCTACCGACTGCGCTACACCCCGATGACATTCCTGCAATAAACTCGCCGAACTTACCCATGGACTGAGTCTACGCTTGACTGACCGATGAACAGAATATATTATCTTTACCCGATAATAGATACAGGTATTCTACTCTGCTCAAGACCAGTATAACACATGCTGCAAGCGTTTGACAAGGCTTGCAGCGTATGTGGATGCTCTTCATTTTGAGAAGCGCAGACACCGTAGCGTCGCACGCTCGCGTGCGATGTCCCAGTTTCTCGTACGAGACAGCGAGATTTTGGCGAGCAACGCTGGCGTGCCTGATCGTACGTCGAGTGGGACATCGCACGCGAGCGTGCGACGCTACTAGTTGATCTGTTTGACGAGTGTTTCCGCCAGCTCTAAAGAATAGGTTTGTCCGCGGTCGTGTGGATAAATTTGAAACATATTGGCAATCCAGAGATTGGGCAGCGGTGGGTGCAGAGAGGGGATGTGTTGCCGATAGTCTGTTGTGACGATTGGCTGAGCATAAGGAGCGGAAAAGCTCCAACTCTCTGTAATCCAGCTGGCTTCAAACTGCGGTGCGATCTTTTGCAGGGCGGGTATGCAGTCTTGAATCAATTCTTCTTTGCTCTTCTTGAAGAGTGGATCATCCATGGGGCGATAGTTCCCTAAATAGACGAGATGTCGGCCGCCATATTCGGCGGGTGTGCGGAAGTTGGTATGTTCAAAGATGCCGGTGAAAGGATAGCCAGGATCACAGAGGTTGATCCAATAGCTGTCGGTGAGCTGACGGTCAAGCGCGAGGATCAAACAATGTGCTCCGTACGCCTGTCCCCAGTCATACTTCTGGCGATACTCTTCCGGTAGCTCTGGAATCAGCTTCATCGAGAGCCGCGTAGGTAAAGTTGAAATCACACGATCAAAGTCCCATTGTCCCTGATCAGTATGTACGGACCAGCCACCTTGCTCATTCTGGAACACTTTCTCGACGCTGGTATTCAGAAGCACCTTACCATCTTTTTGTGTGATCCGCTCAAGGAGACGGTCATAGACCAGCTGAAAGCCTCCGCGTAAGTAGCCGAGCTGTGAAGTGCGATCGTGGATACGAGCCCAGAACCAGGGGAGTGCGATCTGATCATAGAGCTTGCCAAATTTGCCGACAAACAGCTGCTGAAAGATCATCTTATAGGCATATGAGCCCATCCAGCGTTCCAGCCAGGGATCGGCGGTTTTGCCTTCGAGCCAGTTCGGATTGGCAATTTTTAGAAAAGCCAGCACGGCTCCAACGCGTAAGCGATTATACATCTTTAAAGGAGTAAATTTGAGCAGCGAGATAGGATCATCTAGCTGATAATTCTTGCCGCCGACCAGGCTGACTGTGCGTGGATGTTGCCATTCGAGGCGATCACCGAGATCCAGTTCCTCAATTACGTTGATCACCGTTTTGTCGGAGCGAAAAATATGATGATAAAACTTTTCGAGCCAAACATCATCGATCTGGAAGCCTGATGCTAAGCCACCAGCCATTCCCTCGCGCTCGAAGACCATCACTGAATGACCAGCCTGTGTCAGCCGATATGCTGCCATCAATCCCAGAGCTCCACCGCCGAGCACCGCGTATTCCATGATTATTTTCCTCAACAATCGTATTCTATACTTATTTTACCATATCCACTAAAGCACGCTATAGAGATATAACTATTTGTATGGTTCACTTTGTCGCACACCGTTGTGTTGTACGTGGCGGGGATCAGCAATATGATAAAATGAAGCCCCGATAGACCGCTATAATTGTAAAATGGATGTGGAGAGCGTTTCATGTATTCTACTGCTGTTGGTGAAGTGTTAATTTGTCCGCTGTGTGGCGAGCCTCTCTTATTGGATCACTCAA
This sequence comes from Dictyobacter sp. Z7_2, assembly GCF_057551105.1. Lineage (NCBI taxonomy): Bacteria > Bacillati > Chloroflexota > Ktedonobacteria > Ktedonobacterales > Dictyobacteraceae > Dictyobacter > Dictyobacter sp. Z7_2. Next base: position 2,127,301 of record NZ_BAAJPE010000002.1, on the reverse strand, counting down.
TGTTGCGTTGTAGCCATGCTCACTCCTTTGATCTGGCGAAAGAAGGCTACGTCAATGTGCTGCGCAAAAAGGTTTTGGGTGATACCAGAGAGATGGTGCTGGCTCGACGAGCCTTCTTTGACAAAGGTTATTATCAGCCTGTTTCCGATCTTTTGAACCAACTGCTGATTGAGAGGCTTCGCTTGCCACGCACGCAACCACTATGCGTACTTGATGCTGGATGTGGAGAAGGTTATTATGGTGGACGCTTCCATGAGCGGCTACAATCTCAAGGTGAGAGCGTTGTCAGCCTGGGCATCGATAGTTCTAAAGACGCAGTACGAATGGCCTCTAAGCGTTATCCAAACTCCTTTTTTCTGGTTGGAGATCTTAAATCCCCGCTGCCTCTACGCGCCAGTGTGCTTGATGTCATCCTCAATATATTTGCTCCACGCAACCTTGCCGAGTATGCCCGCCTATTAGCTCCTGCGGGCTTGTTCCTGATCCTTATCCCGGGTCCCGCTCATATCTGGCAACTGCGTCAGACACTTCATCTACTCGGCATTGAGGAAAATAAAGAGCAGCATGTGATTGAGCAGTCCATGCCCTATTTCGAGCTTCTGACCAGGCGTGCTTTGACCTACGATCTCCAGTTGTCACGCGAAGAGATTACACAACTGGTGATGATGACGCCAAACTATTGGCATCTCTCAGAAGAGACCCGTGCCCAGATGCTTACTTTAGCTACTCTTGCTACAACCATTGATTTCGTTTGTCTGCTGTTCGAAGTGAAGAAGCACTAGGAAATCAGTACTTTTGCCAGTTTCTACTCATCATGTTTTTGCTCTCCCAAAATCGCTGTAGCCTTTCTGAGGCGCTCATACAGGCGTGATAAGGATGTCTGAAATGCATTGATATATCTTGATCGAGGCTGTATCATGTCTAGACATAGTATTGAGCCTGATCAATAGCAGTTCTGGGTTATATTGGAGAATATAAATGCTATGGCTATTTTTTGCGCTACTTAAAGACAAATCTATTGTATAGATGAAAGAACGTAGATACTTGATTTCGCTAGAAGAAGTTTGTCGGGTGACCGACTGGTACAGGCATCCTAACGAACTTTGCGTTACTAATTCTGTATGATATACTAAACCCGTTGTCCAAGTAATGCTCAATCCTTAGTATTGGACCATCTAAATTCCGCTTATCCAGGCTTGATAGACTTACCACTTTAACTCATGGCAAGATGCTTGCTTAATGGGCTGGAGCGGTATAAATCTCGTCTGTTGGATGATGACAAACTTAGACATGATTGTGCTATGTTTGATGAGGAATTGAAGGGAGGGCATGCCATCTTCGTGGTTGGTGTTTGGGCACCTATCTGGATGCAAGGAAGTCTAAGTGCATAATCTTGAGAGGCTTACAGTGGAAACAGGCCAGGTCATTCAAAGACGCTACCTGTTACAGCGTTTGGTACAGCAGGGAGCAACCTGTGCTGTCTACCAGGGGTTTGACCAGGTATTGCAACGGACCATCGCGCTTAAGTCTGCGATGGCTGAGCATATGCCCGCCTACCGTGCTGCGATACGTGCGACCGGGCAATTTACACACCCCAACATTATCGGTATCTACGACCTGATTATCGATGCAGAAGCATTATATATTGTCCAGGAATTTGTAGATGGTGATGATTTTGGCACCTTATTGCAATCACAGCTTGCGCCCTACTACGTGGTAGATTTCGGTGTCCAGATTTGTCAGGCACTTATGTATGCAAGTTCACCTGCGCGTAAGATCTGCCACGGTGATCTCACGCCAGCGGCCATCATTCGTGACCAGCGAGGATTAGTGCACATCAATAACTTCGCGCTACCCTCCGATACTCATTATTTTGCGAGCTGGAATGTGATTGGTGGAAAAAGTACATCATTAGCCAATCCAGAGCTACCGGCGGGACAGGGGAGCGAAGGACGCTACGCCGATGATACACGTGCGCTTGGCTTGTTGATGTATCAATTATTGACATCAGGCCGTACTCCCAACGCACGTCAGGTAGATCCTCCCACCGATGGACGCCTGCGCTTCAGCCGCAATACGCCGCCGGAAGTCTGTGAGTTGGTGGCACGCACGCTTATTCCTCAGCACCCTGAATATATTGGCACTATCGAGGCTTTACACTCCGAGTTAAAGACTCTGGCGGATATGCTTGAGCCCGCACAACCTTATCCCGTTGCTATCGCACCTGCTCAGACACCTGCTCCAGCCTATCAAGCACAGGCAGAGCCGCAGCCACAAGCGCAGACACGCCTCTCTCAATTTGCGCCCGTACGCTCTGGCTTACTCAGCCAGCCTTTGGTACTTGCTCGCTCTGACGCTGACTATGCGCAGCAGGCCGATGTAAATAGCCCCATGGTTGCAGTCGAGAATAATAGCGCTGCGACAACCTTTGATTCGGTGCTTAATGGACATCTGGCATCTGCACGTCAGGCTGCATACGGTAATAGTTCAGAGGTCAAACATGTCAACTTGCCAATGCTTATCCTCATCGGATTGGTTTTTTTCGCCATCTTCTTTGGAATTGGTTATTACGTGTCTACCCTCCTTATTCATTAGCTGAAGAGGCGATAAGTGCGCGATTGCCTCAGTGCTTTGGCGGAGAATGTGAGAGAGCTGCTTTCATTGTTTCTCCAGGCGTTATACTGGCGCTCGGTCAGCAGATCTTCGTGGCTACATAGTGGAATACCAGCCTCCTGAGCAAAATATTGTGCGCCGCTACCAATCAAGAAGGCATGCTCGCTTTCCAGCACAAGACGAGCCAGCGAGATCGGGTTTTTAATCAATTCGAGGCCAGCGATGGCACCAACTTGTAGGGTTGAACCATCCATTATGCCTGCATCCATCTCGATGTTGCCGGTCGTTTATGCTTAAGTACGTATGGAGATTGTATCACGGATAATGATGGCACCAGTAGCGGCGCGGCATCACACCCCATCGCCCCTGGGCACATTTGGAGACATGTTTCCTATGCAGCATCGACGCGATGACCTTTGACAGAGCATTACGTCGGTGGACGTCTCACCCGACGGCGTAGCGGACCTGTTTTGGATGCACGTTTCCGACTTGTTTCCTTCTCGGCGAGGGGCAATCATCATTGGCAGAGCATGATTACATCTTACGCCTTTGTTTAAGATAGTTACTTTTAGTCTCATTGGAAGGCTTTGGAGTGTTCGCTTTCTCCATTGACAAGGCTTTGATCAGGCTGCTACTCTACAGCTATAACTTGGAATCTATCTGCCATAGTTGGCAGTGGTGATAATACAAAAGTTGCTTGAGAGACGAAGGGGATTATTTCCATGCCGGAAAATACGTTTGTGGAGCGGGTACAGGGGATTAGGGAACGCTTTGAGACGGACCTGGCCGCGATTGTGAATATCGATTCAGGAACGTTCTTGAAAGAGGGTGTTGATAGTGTTGGACTCTATTTGCAGCACCGTTTTGAGGAGTTTCACTTTACAACATCTTTTGATGTCCAGGAGCAGTATGGGAACAATCTTATCGCTGTACATACTGGAGACAATCCTCAGGGACCGCGCCTGCTCTTGATCGGGCATATGGATACGGTTTTCCCGGCTGACGAGGCTGTGCGGCGTCCTTATACGCTGTCCGAGCGCGATGGTGCACCTATCATGAAAGGTCCCGGCGTTCTGGATATGAAATCCGGCGTTTTGATGGGTATGTATGCGCTGCATCTTCTGATCGAGGCACAAAGTGCGCATTATCAAAGTGTAACTTTTGTGTGCAATAGCGATGAGGAGGTTGGCTCTCCCGTGAGTCGTATTGCGATCGAGCGTCTGGCCAGGGATGTCGATGCGGTGCTCGTTTTTGAGCCTGGACGTGTCCTCAATCGGATCGTCTCATCGCGTCGAGGTATCGCTCACTATCGCGTGGAAGTGCATGGACTCTCCGCACATGCGGGCGTTGAACCTGAGAAGGGACGCAACGCGATTTTAGAATTAGCCTATCAAGTTATCGCGTTACAGAAACTCAATGGCACTATCCCAGGAGTCACGCTGAACGTGGGAGTTATTCGCGGCGGTGATCGTACAAATGTCGTGCCAGATTATGCGTATTGTGATATCGATGTACGTGTCAGCGATCGAGAGGGGCTAGCTGCGATTGAGACAGCCTTACAGCAGGTTGTTACCAGAAACAGGCTGGAAGGCACGCGCATCATCCTGTCGGGAGGAGTGCGCAGCCTGCCATTTGAGCGTACAGAAGCGAATGCTCGTCTGGTTGAGCTCGTAAAGGAGGCAGGTCTAACTCTGGGATTGGATATCGAGGATGTTTCCAGTGGTGGAGCCTCTGATGGCAATAATACTGCGGGTATGGGTGTTCCTACGGTTGATGGTCTGGGAGCTACAGGTGGCCTGGCACATAATCCTGATGAGTATATTGAAGTAGAGCATATTCCTGTCCGTATAGCACTTATCTGTGAAGTTATACTGCGTATCTGTGATTATTATCAAAGTGGGCGACGATTATGAAATCAGGTAAAACACAACTTTCTGAGCTTCCTATCCCTGATATTACATTTCTGGGTGAGTATGCCGATCAACTACAACGAGCTGCTGAGGCCAAAGGGATACAATTGCCTCCTCCTGTCCGTTTACAGATTGGTGAGCCTGATTTTCGTACCCCTGATCATATTCGTCAGGCTGCGATTGAAAGCATCACACGTGAAAAGCAGGTTTATGGACCCTCGCATGGCTGGCCCTGGCTACGTGAACTCCTGGTCGAGAAAATCGAGCGCGTGAATGGCTACAGGGTAGAGCCTGAGAACATCGCGATCACCATGGGTGGCACGGGCGGCCTCTTAGCATCCTTACTGGCAACTATCAGCCCTGGGGATGAAATATTGCTACCCGATCCTTGCTGGCCCATCTATATGCCTCAGTTGCAGGTTGCCGGAGCGCATGCAGTCGCTTATCCACTAGATCCAGGCCACGACTGGTTGCCTGATATCGCTCAATTAGAAACGCGTGTGACTCCACGTACACGTATGTTGCTCATCAACACGCCAGGCAATCCGACGGGCGCTGTGATGCCACGTCAGGTCATCAGCGATCTTCTGGACTTTGCACGTCGTCATGACCTGTATCTACTCTCCGACGAGTGCTACGACCAGATCGTTTTTGAAGGGGAACACGTCAGCCCGGCCTCTCTGCTTTCCAGCGCGGAGCTGGCTGAGGGACGCTTTATCGGCATCTATTCTTTCTCTAAATCGTATGCGATGACTGGCTGGCGGATTGGCTATCTGGTATCGAGTATCCCGATGATCAAAACGATTGTGAATGTGATCAATGCAAACATGACGAACATCAACCTGTTGACTCAGCGAGCTGCGGCGGCGGCACTCACGGGTCCGCAGGAATGCATTGCCATTATGCGTGAGAGCTATCGCCACAGGCGAGACCTTGTGATTGAGCAGCTCAAGCTGTTTGATCGCTACACCTATACGCCCCATGGCGCATTTTTCCTCTTGATCGACGTTGCGAGTCGGCATGGAGAGCCGCGTGGCGGACGTCAATTCGCTTTGGATCTGATTAGCGCTTACAACGTCACTGTTACGCCAGGACAGGGCTTTGGATCGATCACTGACGAGTATGTGCGGATCTCTTTAGCGGCCTCAGACGAAGATCTGCTGCGAGGAGTGCAGGCAATCTGCCAGCTAGCGGATCGTTAACGGCAATATCAGTCGCCACAGGGAAAAAGTGCATCCAGAGTATCCATCTCATGAGTATAAAGAAGAAAGAGATAGTAGATATATCGTGCTGAAGAAAGGATGCCCCGAATGATTAATCCTGACGAAATTATCACTCGAGCTTTGGATGGAGCTATACCAGAAAATTGGCGTATCTTCCGCGGAGTGGGGAAACCACTCTGGATGACTTTTTTTGTTGGCATCGCCGCTTTTGTGGCTGTCTGCATTATTTTGCTCGCCTTATTGCTCTGCCTGGGGCCGCTGAGCGTGCTGAGCTGGTTAATTACAGCCAACTCACCAGTGGCCAACCAGTCTCACTACACGCCTCAGGCAGTTGATTATCATCAATTACTCCCGCTGGTAGAGAATCTGAGCCTTTACTTCTGGATTCTCCCGGTCGTGTGCGCAATTATTTGTATGATTATCTCCTATAAACGTCGACAGGCTTTCCGCCATGCGCTGCTGATTGTGACTCCCGAGGGAGTCGTTCAATGCCATCACTATAAATCGCCGAGCAGCAAACGCGTCGAGGTGCTCGATTTTGAGCAGATCGTTACTATGACATTGCATCTGCGTGCCAACGATGATTCCAGTCACGCTCAAGTCTGGCTGGAGATTGTGCGTAAAGGTGATACCGAGGCGAAAGAGCAATGGCCGATTGATGCCCGCTATGGTCCAGTTGAGCAGATCCTCCAATTGATCATCGAGGATCACGCTCTCTATGTGGAACATCATGAGGAACAACAAGCTATCTAATGTTGCGCTGGATGTTTATGTCCTTCCAATTACGCTACCCAGTAATGATTCATAAAAAGCATGCAGTTGAACGTAAAGAGTGTCAGTGTAAAGGCGAGACACAGTGTGCTTAGTCTCTGCTGTTTCCAGCTGGCGCTGATGATTGTGACCGGAAAGATAATTAACATGTAGCGAGGGAGGGCTGTTAGCGGATCGTGGGTACCGAGTGGATAGCAGAGTGGAAAGATGAGCAGTAGTAGCGCAAAGAGGCTATAGTGTATCGGTAGCCTTTTCCAGCCGCTCCAAAGGACAATTGAAGAGACAATAAGACTGGCCAAGTTGATTGCATTTAAAATCTGAAGCGTTCCCGGAACGAAGAGAGCTTTCAGTGTATCAGTTATTCCTATCCAGGGAAGTTTAAAACTGCGTGTCCAGTTGACAGCTTCGGCCTTGCTGAAGAGCAATGGATCGCCTTTTGTGTACCAGAGATACCCCATATAGACAATGATTCCCAGGGGAATCATTACGATGGGAAGTAACGCTGCAATCTTTTTACGCCAGGCACTTAGATAAAATTCTTTTGCCAATATATAGCGTTGGATGAACACAATCGCGAATGGTAAGGTTAGTAGAAATCCCTGTGAACGGGTTAATGCTGCCAGAAAACCGCTCAAGCCGGCGAGCCACCAGTTTAATGCACCTTCGTATTTCAATCCTCGTTGCAAACAGAAAAATGTCGCCAGACAAAGTACTAAGAAAAGTGCTTCGGTATAACCAATAAAGAAAAACAGCGCAAATGGCGCAAATGCTAGATAGAGTAGCGCTTTTTTTGCTACCTTGTGATCAAAAAGATCAATACTTATCAGATAAAGTAGTACCAGCGCCAGATAGAATAATATATTTGCTAGCAGGATGCCGATGAGATAGTAGAGATGCTCGGATGCATTGAGTGGCGCGCCCACTAGATGGAGAAACAGAGGCCAGAGAGGGAAAAAGGCAGTAGCTTTTTCTGTCTCATATCCATTCATCGCAATATCTATATACGAGAAGACATCAAAATGCATCCACGATAGGATACAAGTTCGTCGATCTGTGAAGCAATTGGAGACCGAGAGAGATCCATTTACAGGTATGATTGATACTGTCAGATAAGTCAACATCAGGATGACCATACGGCTTATCAAGATTGTCCAGCCAGCCTCTTTTAAGGCCATCTTTAGATTTCCCATCATAAAAATCCTTTTCTAGATAGATATGGGTTGATTAGTAGAGCGTACTTACCTTTATCGGTCTGGAGAGCACACTTTCGTAATCGAGAATTTGCCTATAAATGTGACAGATTTCTGAGATTATCCGAACAATTGGTTTGCCCGAGAGCTAAATAGCATCATTGAATGCTCAATTGATGTTTCATACATGTTGGTTGTAATGGAAAAGAGAAAATAAAAGAGAATATGTTGGCAGATTGCGGTCCTTGCTTCTACGCTCAATCTCTTACCCACCGATAGCGATCCGGCAACTGCCGCCGCAACTGTCCAGGGCAAGAAGCAGACTATAGATTTTCTTCAGGACACATGGAATAATGATGTTCCTAACAATGGGAGCCAGGAGGAGAAATGTAGGGAATTGCAGCATTTCAAAATGCAAAGACGCAACTTGTGGTCGAGAAGGCGCGATACGATACGCTTGTAACCCAGGTCGAAGCACTTAAAAAACCTGCTAGAGATATGACCACTCCCAATGATGGGTTGTCTCAGGAAGGAATCCTTGCCATGCCCCTGATAGGCCTACAAAGCATGAGAGGTCCTTTGCCATCCAACAACGAGGCTCCCGGCGGGATATCCCACCGGGAGCCTCGTTGATTTTTGTTGAAAAGGGCTGGCTGTTTACAGGCCAGTGGGGACATTAGGGGTGGCCGGCTGCCAGGGAGAGTTATCAGCTTCATACGAATTGTAATCGCCAGGATTCACGTCACCAACGTAGGTATAGAGAGGATAGCCCTGGTAGAAGACAACTTTGTTACCCTGAGCATCGGTTCCAACGCTCAGCTTACCGGGCAGTTTAGTGGTAGAGGTAGGCGTGCCCTTTCCCGTGTAGATCAAGGGTTTCCAGGTCTGGGCACATACGCCATCACAGGTAAAGCCGCTTGTCCCTTTCCACTCATGGATATATAACGTGAAGCCTCCAGTGGTTGTCAGAACGGTAAATGTGCTCCCTACGGCTTGATGGGAAGCAACTGTGCCTAAGGACACTACAGGGGAAGATGAGCTTTTTTGTGCTATATTGGTAGTTGTCGATGTATTGAGCGCGTGAGCACTCGCTGACGAATAGGTGGAAACGAAGGCCGCCAGGATTCCAGCGATCAGGAGGGTGAGGCTCAGGCCACGAACAAAGTTTTTCAAACGCATGGTGTTTTTTCTCCCAGATTCATAGACGTTTTTGATAAATATTTCATTGAGCACATAAGCTTTAATGCGTTTATGGCTTAAACAAAAGATATCATGTAAGTAGGCTAAAGTATGTGAGCTATTTCACAAATAGTATGTGAGCTAGTTCGCAAATAGTGTGTGAGTTGGTTCACAAATAAAGAAATTGCTTATGAGGAAAATGTGCGCATCTGAACAGAGGGCTGCGAGCACAGGTGTATGAAAATATATTATTTGTAGGCGACAACCCCAAAAGCTTCTGGTCGCTTGACGACGCGCTTAAAGCCAGCCTCTTGCAAGCGTTTGAGGGCTCCTCGTGTGACGGTGCCAGATGATTTGCTGTTGAGGTCGCCGATGTAGTGAAAGAGGCGTCCGCCGCGCCTGAGGATGCGGTAGAGTTCCTGGTAGAAGATGCCCGAGTAGAGGTTGCCGGCCAGCTTGAAGACCGGCGGATCGTGGATGATACTGGAAAAGCTTTCATCCTCGAAGGTTGATACCAGTTCATAGGAGTCGCCAAGGAGCTGTTTGATCCTGGGATTGCTGAAGAGTTCGCGTGACCAGGGATTCTGATGGGCGATCTCCTGTGCTCCTGGGTCCAGTTCGATCGTTACCACTTCGGTTGCTGTCCTGGCAGCCTCGATGGCGGTATAGCCCAATCCCGTTGCAGTATCCAGGACGCGTCCGGTGATGGGTTTAAGCGCGGCGATCTTTTTAAGCGTGTCCTGCATTGGATCGATAGCGACAATGCGATGCATGGTGAAGCCCGCAATGAGCATACTTGGAGTGCGTTGGGTTGGCAATAGGCTGCACATACGGTTTGTGGCTTCCGAGAAGTATTGAATCGGATAGATCGTGTCCCCCTCGAGGCGAAAACATGTCACATCCGATCGTTTAATCTTCTCAACCTGCTCCCAGGTGAGCTGATCGCCGTGCGCAAAAGAGATGCCAGTCTCCGTCAGGATGACTGGCACTGTGGTGAGGCCCAGATCTGGTGAAACGTCGAGCGTTGTCTGAGCTTGCTTTCTCGCCTGTAGCAACAGATTCGCTTGCACATACGAGAGCACAATCGGCTCAGCAGGATACGTCATCTAATTTCAACTCCACTTTATACAGTAGCGTCGCACGCTCGCGTGCGATGTTCCAGTAACTCGTACGAGACAACCCGATCTTGCCACACAACGCCGGGGGCCTGATCGTACGTCGAGTGGAACATCGCACGCGAGCGTGCGACGCTACTTGGCCTGGGCGAACAGTTCATCTTCGTTGAGAGGGCCAAGCGTGGTAATGATCTGCTTCTCGCGCACGGGAAAGCGTTTGAGAGCACGCATCACGTCCTCAGATGTCAGCTGCTCGACGCGCTCGATCTCCTCCTCGACGCTGATCAGACGGCCTTCGGTAACCCAGTCGGCGGCCAGAGAGCGCATGCGCGAGAAGGTCGATTCGCTACTCAGCACGATGCTGCTAATCCACTTATCCTTGGCTCGCTGTAGCTCATCCTCGAAGACACCATCGTTGAGGAAGCTATCCAACTCCTCATTGAGCATCTTGAGGACTCGCGGTGCGTTTTCGGGTGTCGAGTTGGCCTCCAGCATGAAAATGCCCGTGCCTTCCATGGCCCAGATGCCAGCGCTGGCCGATTCTGCCAGTCCGCGCTGATAGATGTTCCAGTACAGGCGCGAGCCATCGCTATCGCCCAGGATGCTGGCGGCGAGGTTGGCGGCATAGAAGTCGGGATCTTTGACGTCGACGGCGGGCATGGCGATGATCATAATCTGCTGCTTGAGATTCTTGTCCACCATGACGTGATGGCTGGATTGTTTGGGTTCGTAGTGAGAGACATCGCGTCCACTATCGCCCACGCGCCAGTTGGTACAATGCTGCTCGGCCAGCTCAACGATATGATCCCAGTCAAACTTGCCGGCAACGGAGAGGACCAGATTGTTAGCGGCATAGCGACGCTTCCAGTAATCGCGCATCTGATCAATACTTAGATTGCGAATACTCTCGCGTGATCCCAGGACATCATGACCTAGCGGATGGTCGACGAAGTAGTCTTGCATCATGCGACGATAGGTCAGATTATAAGGTTGATCCTCTGAGCGAGCGATCTCATTAATGATGACCTCTTTTTCCATCGTGAAATCTGTTTCGTCCAGACGAGGATACATCATATCGCTCAGCAGCTCAAAGGCGCGGTCCAGGTATTCTCCCAGGATACGTGCGTAGAAGACGGTGGCTTCATGGGATGTATAGGCGTTTAGTTCGGCGCCGATCTTATTAAAGGCCAGCGTAATTTCTTGCCAATCCAGCGTTTTGGTGCCCTTAAAGACCATGTGTTCCAGGAAATGCGAGACACCTGCAATGCTGGGATCAAATTCGTCGCGAGAACCTGTACGTACATAATAGGAAACAGCTACTGACTCGAAATCAGGCATCGGCTGACCCACAATCTGTAGGCCATTGCTGAGCGTGTGAGTATGAAACACAGTTCCGTTCGCTGTCGTTTCTGTCATCTTTGATCCTCCGGTTGCAAGGTGTGATCAACCTGCTATGCGTGCTCAATGGCAGGCATCATAAAACTGTCGGGCGGGTATCAGGCATCGTTTTTTTCGTAATAGCATCATAGCCCCACTACAGATAATTTGTCAAATTAAAATTTCCCGTTCCACAACGTCTAGTCTTTGGAGTACTTCATTACTAGTGCCTGACAAAATTGCTATGCTGCTACGTGATATAGTGTCATAGAGGCTATTGTTCCGGAACAAGGAAGCTCAGCTTACGTCAGGGTGCATCATCTTTGTGGTGTTATGAAAAAATTATAGTGCTGGCATGTATTGGTATGTTCTGATATTGCTCATTAACTTTCTAGTCATACAGCCGTTCTACCTGTCATGTTGAATACGGCTGAAGTGTGTGATATGCTACGCTTTAGAAAAAATCGTAACGCCTATGCCCACTGCCGCTAGACAGCTTTTCCCGGCGCTTCGCAGCGCTTTGGCTAGAAGAGGAGTTGTGGATGCCTGTCTCTACCTGGGAGGAATCTGATTCATTCGCCGAAGAGACCTATCCTGTAACTTTATTGACCGCGCTTTTAAAACAGATGATGTTACGCTTTGGTGCTCAAGGAGCGTGCATCGCCTTGCACGATGAGACCATTGGTCAAATGAGAGTTCAGGTGCATATCCGCTTAAAAAACGCGAATCCGTTGCCTGTCGCTCCCGATCCTTTAGTGGTTGCCGATACTGGTGGATCTAGCACGCGGCGTGTCACCGCGCAGCTGGATCTCGATGATGAAACGCGGCGTATCTCTGCTTTGGTAGGTAAGAACCGTACACGTCCTCTTGTTGCGTCTACGGATGATATTGAATATGTGACCGCTGATCAGAGTGAGCTCTTTTCAGTCGGGATGGCATATCCTCTTGGGCAGGATCTGATCGGCTATGCCTGGCAAAAAAATGAGCCGTATGCTATGCGTCACGAGGATTATACGACGCTGGTGCATGCTGCCCAGCCGCTGGCTATCCATGCCGATGTCATTCCATCGCATTATCTTGTTGTACCTGTACGCGAATCGACGCTTGTGGATGAGATGCGCGGGCATAAACGCTCCGCGACCGTCCTGGGTGTGGTTGTCCTCTATTATGTTGGCATTACATCTCCCCTGTTTCAGCAGCACCTCCAGCAGCAACGCGTCGATTCGCTTCAATATACCGAGCGGATCGCCATCTATCTTCAGAACGATACCTTGCGCCGTAAGCAACGGCGGACAAGTGAATACCTCCAACTTCTCCAGACGATTAGCTCCGTCTTTCCCACCTCTGTCAAGCTATCCGATCTCGTCGAGCAGATTTATCGCTTTGTGTCCCGGGTGGTGGACGTCTCCGGCATGCTCTTGACGATCTACGATCGCGACCTTGATCGCTTATATGATATCTTTGCCATCGTCGATGGGATGCGGATTGATGGATTGGGCGAGAAGCCGACTGTACGTACAAAGACCGAGCGACCTGTCTGGTGGAAAGTGACGCAGCAAGAGAAGCAGACGCTGCTCTTCTCACCGGCTCAGGACAGCGATAAGGCACAGAAGTATCAGGAACTTCTGACTGGAGTATGGGGAGATCAACGTCGGGCTGAATCGTTCCTCTTGTTACCGATGAAAATGTTTAATCGAGTCATTGGGACTATCTGTATCAGTAGCTTACGGCCTCATGCTTATCAGCCAGAAGAGATCCAGGTCTTAGAGGCTATGACGCAGATCGTGACGGTGAGTATTGAAAATACGAAGCTCTACGAGCGGGACCGTGCGATCTTACACGAGGCTCGCCAACGCGAGGGACAACTCGCAGCGATTAATAGCGCCTTGCAAGCGATCAGCTCGGTTTTGAATACCACCGAGCTGCTGAACAATCTTGTCGAATCGGTCGCCTTGATCACCAAAGTTGACCTCTGCGTCTTTTTTGAGCCCACGGAAGCACGTGATGTCCTTAAGGCCCACGCGCTCTACGCGCCGTCGAGTGTCCAGATGGTCGATGATGGAAGCGGCATGCCGATGATCACGCCTCGTAATCGCGGCGAACCAGATGAACTGATCAATCTGATTGAGCTGCCCTTCAAAGGAACTTTTCTGGAGCATATGGTTGACGAAGGTTTCTTCTTTCTTGATCCCCCCAAAATTGAGGATCTGGCGCGTAAATCTAATGAGGGTGGCATGATTTTCTTGCGCGAGATGGGCATTGAACATCTGTTGATGGTGCCGATGACCTATCAAACGGAGTTTATTGGTTTTCTGGCGATGCCTACTCCGCTTGGGAGTCGTGTGCCGACCGCCGGTAGTCATCTACCCAGCGGGAGTCGCTTACCCAAGGATATCAGTACGGTGCTGGCCATCTGTGCTCAGGCCGCCAATGCTATCTGGAACGCGCACGTCTTCGAACAGCGGGGAGAGGCGTATGCCGAGCTGGAACGCGTCGATAAGCTGAAAGATGAGTTCCTGGTGACCGCGTCTCATGAGCTACGTACGCCATTGACGGCGATCAGTGGCTATTCAAGCCAGCTGAAGCGTCAAAGCGCACGCGCCACGCCGCAGACGGTGCTGCGCTTTGCTACGAAGATTTCCGTGGCGGCGCAACAGTTGAGCGATCTGGTGGCCAATATTACGGAGGCGGCACAGATTGGTCCCGCTGAGAGTAAGATGGATCTCCATATTGAGCCAATCCAGGTGTTAGCCGCGATCGAGTTCGCAGTCAATATGTTAACGCGCAATTCAGAACATACGATTGCGCTAGATGTGCCACCCGATCTCTGGATGCTTGGTGATGCGCCAAGTGTGCGGCAGGTATTGACAAACTTATTGGAGAATGCATCAAAATACGCCTCTCCAGGGACGCAGATACAGGTGCGGGCTACAAAAAAAGTACTTTCAGACGTTGTGGCGCTTTTGACAAATGATCAGGCCGATCCAACGTTAGTAATAGATAAGGGAGACATTCCTGTTGTCCTGATACGTGTGGTTGATCAAGGTGAAGGCATTTTGCCACAGGATCAACAACGCATCTTTGATAAGTTTGTGCGTGCTCCACGTTCGTTGACGACTCCTGTACGAGGGTCAGGCTTAGGCTTATATATCTGTCGCCGCTTCGTTGAGGCGATGGGAGGTAAGATCTGGTTAGAGCAGAGTATTGCGAACGAAGGATCAACATTTAGTTTCTATTTGCCCTATGTAGATTCGCCCGTTGACCCCATTGAATGAGATAGGACTAATTATGCCGGCACGAGACAATGACATATCGCCTGTACAGCGTTCATCGCCCAAGAAGATTCTGGTTGTGGATGACGAGGCTGTTATTCGCGATATGATGGTAGATATCCTTGATTTAGAAGGCTATCCAGTTGAGGTTGCACGCAATGGACGTGAAGCGCTGAAAAAGGTCCAGGCCGCGTCCACGCAGACTGGCTATCTGATCTTTCTCGATCTGATGATGCCTGTGATGGATGGACACGAGTTCTGCCGCCTGCTGAGTGAGAATCCCGTTGCTAGAGGCCGGCATGTGATAGTCATCATGTCGGCCTTAGACCAGTTGCTCCAGGCTAAATCTTTGCATGCGGATCAGGCGATGCCCAAGCCCTTTCAGATGGATGATGTAATGAAGATCATCCAGACATACATGTCATAAACGTGACTGACGACGCGCTCATCTCTGCGTTCAGGCATCGGGGTATGCCGCTCTTTTGCCTTGTCATCCTTTTGGATACACGCTATAGTAGGGCTAAGGAAATTCCTATATATTTCTGGCCACAAAGTAGCGTCTTTGAATGTATACGAGTGGTTGTCGAAAGAATGTTTCTGATAAGGCGTCCGGCCTGATCGAATGACCTGAAAGGGCATCGTTGTGATTGATGTTATCCTGACCTTGCACACGTTTAATGTGTATCTTGTCTTTCTGAGTGCACTTGTCGCAGCTATCTGGGGCTTTATCTTATATTTTAGAAAGCTAGCTGCAAGCAAAGCGTGGCATATTTCTTTATTTGTCTCTCTGGGCTTTGGTCTCTTGCAGGGCCTGTTAGGCATTTTAATGGTTGCTGTGGGCTTAAAGCCCGGTGGTGGCGTTGGTGACTACTATTTGCATTATGTCTATGGCGGTATCGTGGCACTCGGATTGCCGCTCATCTGGATGAGCTTTACGACGAATGGCAAAAATAAACGTCTGGATGTGCTGGCTTATAGCATCGGTGCTCTGGTGATTGCTGTCGTTGCCGTGCGTGCCTGGATGACAGGTCCTGCTCATCCTCTGGGATGAGCAGGGTCGGCTTCATCTTCTGCCTTCAATATATAGTAAGAAAACATAAGGGTTGGTATGCGAGCTTCTTTTATTCACGTGGCGGATACTCATCTGGGTTACGAACAATATGGTGTGCGTGAGCGTTTCAATGATTTCAGCAAGGCGTTCTGGGAGATTGTCGATGACGCTCTCGCACGTGAGGTTGACTTTGTGGTGATCGCCGGTGATCTGTTTAATAAGCGTGCCATCGATGCTTTGACGCTCATCCACGCTATTGAGGGATTAAAGAAGCTACATGATCGGCATATTCCGGTGATCGCGATTGAGGGAAATCACGATCGCAGCTATTATCGGGATGGTGTCTCCTGGTTACAATTTTTGTGTTATCAGGATTATATCAGGCTGCTTGCTCCTATTATGCAAAACGGTGTTCCGCAGCTGACTCCCTGGAATGCGCAGACGATGTTGGGGAGTTACGTTGACCTGCTTGATGGTCGTTTACGCGTCTATGGATTGCCATGGCAAGGTGCAGCGACCGCACGGACTCTGGAAGGGATGTCTCAGGCTCTCCAGGCTGCTCACGCGCAGGAGAACGAACAGGGAGTAGATTATCGCTTGCTGATGATGCATACCGGTCTGGATGGCATTGTGCCACGTGTCCAGGGCTTGCCCACGATGGCTCAATTTGAGCCGTTGCATCAGTACATAGATTATCTGGCTCTGGGCCATGTACATAAGCCATACGAGTTCGGGGGCTGGATGTATAATCCTGGCTCAACCGAGACCTGCGGCGCGGAGGAGGCTCAATGGGAGGATCGAGGCTACTATTATGTTGAGATTGATACCGATGAGCCTGAACGGATTATTGATGTTGAGCGCAAGGAACGTTTTCATCACGCGCAACATCTTGTGAGTCGAAGGCGTTCGTTTGTACGTTATGATTTACGAGTAGATAATCTGCTTGAACCTGAGGCTTTATATAAACGCCTTGAAGATTATTGTCGTCGTGAAGGTCCTGCTTATCAAGGCATGCAGCCAGTGGTGCAGGTTCATCTGATTGGGACTCTGGCTTTCGATGCTGGCTCGCTCGATCAGCTGCGTATGGATGAGATTGTACGTCATTTCTTTGATCCGTTGCATGTACGTATCGATAATAATACCAGCGACCAGGATTATACGCCGGACGATGGCGATATCGATGGCCGTGATCGTTCTCTGTGGCACGAGTTAGAACGACGTATTTTTGAGGAGCTGGTCGGCATGGATAGCCGTTATCTATCCCATAAAGAAGAATGGAGTGCTGTCCTGAGCGAATTGAAGTCATCTGCGCTTCATAAGGAGAATCCCGAGCAGATTGCCCAATTCCTCCGCGAAAGGCGGGCACAGCTATTTCCGCCTGTGTAAGTTGCCAGCGCTAGCGGTGTTCGTTATGGTAATAGATGGAATAAATGAGAGTTGATTTCATGTTTGTGTGGGTGTAGGCCCCACGCATGCTTGTTCCATGACTTGTGATCGTGTTTGTACGTTGTTTTGGGTCTGCCTGACGTTGTTTCCTTCAAGTCTTCTGTTCTTGAGTGGTAGTTGCAACTTGCTGGCTGTAGCTCAATATTTACATATCTCTCTTATGATGATTGTTTCTTATACCCTATGAGGGCGGATTCTTCTGGCGGGGAGTGTGATTATTATGTCTGATCTCGTGTTGCATCTGGCTATTCTCGTGTTAATTGCCGTCTTTGTGTTCGTTTTTCTGCTCGCCGCTCGCCGTTTTTATGGTGAATATCGACGACCACATGTCCATGTCCCGCATTCCATTGTAGATGCTGAACCTTTTATGCGGATTGATGTATCTACAAATGAAGATGCAGAACGTGTACATGCGGCTGCACGCGTACGCATCCTGGCATTTGGCAACGAGGATGATCGTCAATGTCGTATCTTGCAAGCTCCTGTCTTGCGCCGTGTGGTTGAAGCCAAAGGGGACGTGGTTTCGGTGATTAATATCGATGCATCGAACTCGCCTGAGTTGACTCAACGTTATCATGTTCTGACCGTGCCCACGACCGTCTTGCTGGATGCCCGTGGTAAAACGTATGCCGTCAATTATGGTTTTACGAATGCTCAGAGCTTGCTCAAACAAGTTGATGAGATTCTCTCGTTGGATGGTGCGCAAGAAGCACTATCTTAATGGTGTACTGACACATGGACTACCTACCTACTTTTCATGTGCTTGAAAAAAGCCATACTCCTTCAAAGCAGAGGGGACCTTAAGAGCATAGTTTTCGTTGCCTTGTTGCAGCAAGCGTCAGTTGATCATGGCCCCCTCAATATCCTCATACATACTTCACGGCCTCCTTGCCAACTTGTGTCTCATGACCGCCTCAGACTCTTCTACATCAAATCTGCAACGGTTATTTTTTCTCAACTTTTTAGATCCTTTTTTAGGCTTTTTGGGCTCCTACTATTCTTGAATGCGGTACGCATTTATGCCTGATGTGTATAATAAGTTTAAGAGGAATATACGCATACTGCTAGAAGAATATATTTGGGGGTGGATTAGGTGCGAAGGAGAAATTTTCTGCGGGGGACGTTGGCAACTACAGCAGGTACGCTGGTGGCTGCCGAAGGATCAAGCCTCTATGTACGCGATGTAGAGCCGACCTGGCTGGATATTCATGAGATTCCGGTGCATCTTGCACGGTTAGATCCGGCGTTCGATCATTATCGGGTGGCGCACATTACCGATCTGCATACCGATGATACGTTTATGACTGCTGAACGCCTGGCTCAGGTTGTGAAGATGGTGAATAATGTGCGGGCACAACTTGTCCTGATTACTGGAGATTTTGTCACACACTTGATTGCAAGTTCTGCCGCCACTTTATCCCAATTGCGCCACCTACATGCCCCTGATGGCGTCTTTGCAACCCTGGGGAATCATGACCATTGGGCTGGCCCTCAACAGGTGACAACGATGCTACAGGAGAGCGGGATACAGGTTCTCAAAGATGAGCTACATACCTTTGATCGTGGGGGAGGAAAAGCTGCGTTGCATCTGATTGGCATGGACGATCTCTGGACCGATGAGCCAACTCAATCTGCCTGGGCGCACGAAGATCGCTTGCATAGATTGCTCCATCGGATGCCAAAAGAAGGGGCAACTCTTTTGATGGTTCACGAACCCGATTTTGCTGATGTCTCTGCCGCCTCCGGACGTGTTGATCTACAGTTCTCCGGCCATTCGCACGGCGGGCAGATTCGCATCCCCTTTTATGGCTCCGTCTACCTCCCCGAGCTAGCGCGTAAATATCAGGCAGGTATGTATCAGATCCAGAATCTCCAGCACTATACCAATCGCGGACTGGGCATGATCAATCCCCAGGTGCGGCTGAATTGTCGTCCTGAGATTGCCATCTTTGAACTCCTAGCCACGGAATCGTAGCGTGCGACGCTACTGCTCTGTCAAAACACAGAAGGACGTTGCGTGGCAAAGGAGGATGGCCCCTTGAACCAGGCGCTCAGGCTCGCCGACGTAGCGGCGCGGCAATTCGCTTGATCGCGACGTACCCCGTGCTGTCACTTCCCGCACGAACACGTCCCATGTGCATCTGAAAGCAACGCAGACGAGACGATCCACGGTGGGAAGATCACGCATGGAACCCCATGGGGAGCGTGGTCGTACGAGTCACAGGCAGCACGGCGGTACGTCGCGATCAAGCGAATTGCCGCGCCGCTACGTCGGTGAGCCTCTCACCCCATCGCCTTCTGGAGCTGTTTTGGACACACATCACCAATACCGCATCGGCGCGATAACTTTTGACAGAGTACTACGTCTGTGAGCATCTCATCCCATTGGGATGTATGTCTCCAATGTCATATCGGCGCGATGACCTTTGACTGTGTAATATAACAATGCTCGGTCAACCGTTTCAAAGGATGAAAGAGGCTGGCTGAGCATTGTTATCTTGCTTACGCGGAAAGCAAATGTTATTTGAAAAGTCCGCCGATCTTACCGCCAATGCCGCCGGCATTGCTGAGACCACTCATAGCACTCTTGACATCATCTGCGGAATTAAACGTCTTATTTGGTAGCTTATCCAGCATACTGATTGCCTGATCAGGCAGGTTATGCTTACGAGCATGTTCGACAAGGGTATCCTTGCTGAGAGGATAGGGAAGCATGTTGAGGACCTGATTCACTTGTTCGGCATTAATGTTCATGATTGTCACCTTTTCTCTACGAAATATGTCGTACATAGATCGTTAGTTAATTGGTGTCATCCCTGGCTACAAAAAATCCTTACCTCCATCATTATACGGACTCCTCATAACAAACGTCTCAGCATGAGTTACATGAATGTATCAGCTTGATCTCGTTGCAATTATGCATTTTGCAGTATCCTATGATGGATCAAAAAAACAGTCCAGATATTGCTCATCTTCTATTTATTATACTCGTCACAGCTAACATGTTTTGTGGTAATACACTGGGGCAGAATCGTGGCGGAAATAGAGTTATCATCCTGCCAACATTCTTGAAGAAACAGGTAACATCGCCTTGTCTGAATGTTGTCAATTGAGGGCAATTTTGAGCACGATTTAAGCACGATTTGCGCCATTATCTGTGGCTATCATCAACCTAAATGTGTATCCTTTATCGCTTGCCAGATAGTCCTCAATGCCAGGTTTTTTACGCCATAAAACGGTAACCAGATAGCTTGTTTTCTGGCTATATATGATGGTCCAGAAGGTTACCAGAGGATGTATAATGTGGCTCAATTATATAACCTTTCGGGATAACCAGACTGATGATCTTTTGCTAACATCTCTGGCAGAGATTGTTCCCTATCATCCTCAACAAAAGCTGCCTGATAGATATCGATGATATGCAACCATTTTCCCTTCTATTGCTAACTATCGTATGTTAGAATATACGAATCGTAAAAAGAAAAAGGACGTAAAATGGATAACGAACCGCCTCAGAATTTGTTACATGCATACATCAATCGGCACTATGTAAAGTATCCGAAAGAATACGCTGGAGTATTTTTCTCAACTGCGATTGCCATGTTAGTCGTTCTGCTTGTATTTATGCCGCAGGGAAAAGTATCCGCACTCATGATTGTGGTTACTATTATTGTTTGCTTGATGAGTATTACTCATGGCACGATGACACTTATCTATGGCAAAAAGAGAACACGTTGATTATTTTTCGGATAGATGTCTGTAGATACGTGTTTGAGATGCTTCCTGGCATGTTCCTACCGGGAAGCATCTAACCTGCAAACTGCCTGACCTTTTTTGATACGCTCGGTATGACTTATTTTGATCACGTTTGTGCAGGCATCAGAATCAGGATTGTTGGAGCATTCAATGCTCCAGGTCCACCAGTTTCGTACTGACATCCCAGACACGCTCCTGCAGTGCCTCATCATAGGAAATGGGGACGGACTGCCCTGGCTTGCCGCGCAAAAAATACTTCCCCGTGACGCTTTCCACCTCTGGTGAAGTTGCCAGATAAAGTGCTGTCTGCGCTCCCTGTTCGGGCGATTGCAGGAAGAGCTTGATGATACCGGTGAAGGGACGCATGATTGGCGGGGTCACGTTGCCAATGATGTTTGTGGCTGTAATGCCTGGATGCAAGGCATTGATAGTAATACCTGTTCCAGTGAGTCTTCGTGCTAAGGAGTAACCACACATCACCATGGCAAGCTTGGCCTGACCATAGACTTCAAAGGGAACAAAGGTCTTCTCGCTCTGTAGATCATCCAGATTGATAGTAGGCGTCATTGCGTTAGATGCCAGGTTGATGATGCGTGCAGGTGCGCTGGCACGCATGGTATCCAGGAGCAAATTGGTGAGTAAAAAAGCGGAGAGATGATTGATCGCCAGGTTCATTTCTATCCCATCAACGCTTAGCTGACGCTGTTGAACATGTGCGCCTGCATTGTTCACTAAGATATGCAGGTGGGAATAGCGCTGCTGAAACTCTTCAGCGAGTCGACGAACGGCCTGTTGAGAGGAGAGATCCGCTACCAGCAGATCGAGTGAAGCACTGCCAGTCGTGGACGCGATCTCGCGCATAGCTTCCTCACCTCTCTGACGGTCCCGTGAGACCATCACAACGGTAGCGCCCTGCCTGGCAAGTTCAGTGGCAATGACTTTTCCGATGCCAGCGTTTGTACCAGTGACGAGGGCGATTTTGTCGTGGATCATAGTCTTTTTCCTTTTTTATTGTTTTATTGTTAAAGCATGGCAGATAAATTTTTTTGTTCAGGCGGTAAGAGCGAGAGCTTGGTGGAAAGTGTTTGTATCAAGCAGATGTTGTAGCATGAAAGCAGCAACATCTGCTCGCGAGATGCGCGAAGTGATATGCATATGAAGATCAGAACGACTCTGATACTTTTGCGTGCGTGGTCCATTGGTCAGAAAAGATGGCCGGACAAGCGTCCAATCCACATCGCTGTGCTTGATGAGATCCTCCATCCGCTCCTTGTCCCACATTTTTTCGGATAGGCTGGCCCAGAGCATAAGATTATAAAGATTGCGATGATGACTCTCCGCCGCACCGTAGGCACTGACGACGAGGAGACGACGCACCTGAGCGTGTGTCATGGCTGTGAGAATGTGCTCTATGCCATCAGCGCAGAGCGTCGTCCCGGGTTGATTGGTTCCTAAAGCACTCAAGACCGCCTCTTGCCCGGTTATAACCGCCTCGACACTGGCCTGGTCAAGTACATCCCCTTGTACGATAGAGAGATGTTGATGCTGTAAAGAAAATGTGGCGGGGTTGCGGACAAGTACGGTCACGATATGACCCTCATCTAAAGCCTGAGTAACGAGTTGCTGACCAGTGCCACCGGTCGCGCCAAAGATAGCAAGCTTCATGTTCATGTTCCTTTCACGAAACAAATTTCACTTTGATGTATTACCAAAATGATAATAAATTAAGGCAAAAAAAGAGAATGTTAGCACCTTGTAAGTAACGATAGTGGTCGTGCACTTTTGTCGGAAGCGTCACGACACGGATGCTACGCGTCCTGAGATTGGATGCCGTTGGTCTGAATCTTGGTGAATAATTCGATAAGGATCAACCGTTCGGTCGGAGTAAGCGAGCTGAGCATACCCTGCGCGAGGTTCTGAAGTTGCCCGGTAAACGCTTCGAGAAGCCTCATTCCTTGCTCCGTTGGCGCGATAAGAAAGCTGCGACGATCTTCACGATTGAGAGTACGCGTCGCATAGCCCTGTTTTTCCAGGCTATCAAGGATGCGCGTCAGTTTACTCGGGTCGATGCCAACCATCGCCTGAGCGATCTCCTTGACCATAAGTGGCCCACGCTTTGAGAGAAGAGAAATGATGTTTGCTTCTTCAGGAGAACATAAGGTTTCCTGCTCAAAATGCTGTGACATGCGACTCAAGGTATCATTCAAAAAGAGCATAAAGTCAAGCACAGCACGCGCCTGAGATGACTCAAGATCATTCTCCATCAGGGTCTCCTTCTCTTTCCGTTTACCTGTAGATGCAAGCATGCAGTCAAGAGCTTCTTACTCGCCATATAATTTTAATTTGATATTATATTAGCATGATATTTTGTTGGTGTCAAGGGAGCATGTAGCAACAGGGTTCCCAGAATCCGTGTCGAGCGAAGCGAGGACGCTACACTGTCTGACCTTTGGCTGCACAAAAATGAAGCGCACCCGTGGTAACAAGAACGTTTTTTAGCGCATACTCAACCCACCGATGCCTGACAGGCATTTCGGAAGATCTCTCATCCCCCGCATGCGTTGGAGTCAATGGCAAGCGGGTAGGTGGGCATTCTACGTCAGGATACATGTTTCCAATTTAGTACGAATAAATAGAGATGATAAGCATATGTTATAAAAATTCGACGTAATACACATTATGGAGTATAATATAAACATAATTACGTTACGTTAAAAACGTAGTACATTCTCCTCAACCCTAACCACTGTAGACTCCACAAAATTGAGATAATCCCCGCTACTTCTCATATATCCCCTCAATGAGAAAAATATCTACACATTTTTAGTTATTATTAGATGGAGGTCGGTGTCCGATGGCACGAAGTCGTAGTTTACCCACAAATCTTTTCGATGATCCTGATTTTTTTGATCTCAGTAGTGATACTCAGGTTGTCCTGATGGGATTGGTGCTCAATGCAGACGACCATGGACGTGGTTTAGCCCATGCTGGTTTGCTGTCCCGTAAGCTTAATAAGCCGGTCGATCTGATAGAAGCGTGTTTAATGCTCTTAGAACAGTGCGAGCTCCTTCAGTGCTATCACGACGAGCGGCAACGCTATTATGCGTTAACGCGCTGGCTGGAGTGGGAGACGTTAAGCAAACCAGCTCACTCAAAGTACCCGGCACCCCCTCAGAAATCATTGCCAAAAAATCCCCCAGAAAATCCTGGGGAATCTGGGGGAATTTGGGGGAATTTGGGGGAAGTTCGGGAAACGATTCTAGAAGAAGAAGAAGAAATAGAAATAGAAGAAGAAGAAGAAGGCGAAGGTGAACCGGAAAACATTATTCCGGCCGGAATAACGTTTCTCTCCGCCATCGACGGCGTCGTCTCGGTTGTTTCACAACAAAAGATGACGGATACTATCCGGCAGGTTGCAGACATCCTCAAAATTCCTCAAAATGCTGCCCTGGCACGGCTGATTGCTGAATATCTTCCAGATCCGACGCTCTCAATTGTTGGCGAAGCCGATGCCGCCAGAGAGTGGATCGATGATCCCCGCCGGAACAAGGAAAAGCAATGTATGACACCTGCCTTTTTTCGTCGCTGGCTGAAACGTGAACAGGAGAGCGTCCTGCAACGCCGTCAGTTCCAGAATGTCCAGGCGACAGGCACGGGAGATCATCAAGGCTCGCGTGGCTCTCCTATCCCCCATCCCATATCGAGTAACAGTTTGATGGATCTGGAAGCACGCTACCAGCTCCAGCGAGCACAAGGAGGTAGATAGCAGCATGGAAAAAGTTACATCAGTTGCTCAACTTCCCCAAAGCATCGAGGCGGAAGAAGGCGTTTTGGGTAGCTTGCTGATTGATCCCGATGCGGCGACCCTGGTGGCAGATGTGTTGTCGCCTCAGGATTTTTATCGCGATGCACATCGCACAATTTATGAAGTCATGCTTGCATTGCAGGAACGACACCTTCCCGCCGATTTTATCACGCTCTGCGATGAGTTAGAGCAGCGAGGAATACTCGATGATGTCGGTGGGACGTCTGCCATCATGTCGCTGGTCAATGGAGTTCCTACCAGTGGCAATGTCGTTGCCTATGGACGGCTCGTGGCGCAAAAAGCGCTCTATCGACATCTTATCCAGGCTGCTGGCCAGATGGCTGCCGCCGCCTATGCAGAAGAGACTGATGCGTTAGAGCAAGCCGAACAAGCCATCTTTGCTCTTGCCCAACGTGGAGAGTCATCAGAAGCCGTTCCCCTGTCAACCATCCTCTCTGAGTGCATGGATGACTTAAGTGCTGTCCAAAGACACTCTGGTGAAGTTGTTGGCGTTCCCACGGGGATTCGTCATCTGGATGTCGCATTGGGAGGATTGCAACGGGCGGATCTGATTATACTGGCAGCCCGGCCAGGCACTGGTAAAACGGCCCTTGCCTTGAATATTGCCTCCAATGCCGTCTACAAGCATCAGAGTCGCGTCGCCTTTTTCTCTCTGGAGATGAGCCGAAAGCAGCTCGGAATGCGCCTCATCTCCATGCAATCTCATGTCGATCAACAACGTCTACGCATGGGATGGGTCCATGATCATGAGTGGGAACAGATTGTCTCGGCCATGGGAACTCTCTCCGAAGGATGCATCTGGATCGATGATAGCGGTGGTCTGTCTCTCTCAACCCTGCGCAGCAAAGCTCGACGGCTTCAGGCACAACAGAAGATCGATCTGGTCGTCGTTGACTATCTCCAATTGATGCATGCCACCGTGCAAGGGAAACGCTACGCAAATCGAGAACAAGAGATCGCTGAGATCAGTCGCGGTCTCAAAGGCCTGGCCAAGGAACTGGATGTGCCAGTTTTAGCGCTTGCTCAACTCTCGCGTGCCGTCGAAAATCGTCAATCGAAAGTACCACAACTCTCCGACCTGAGAGAGTCTGGCGCTATCGAAAATGACGCCGATGTGGTGCTCTTCATCTATCGCGAAGACATGTACGATCAGGAAAATATTGAGGCGAAGCATAGCGCCGATATTGTCATCGCAAAACATCGTAATGGTCCCGTTGGCACCGTTCGCGTGGGCTTTGATGCAAGTCAGACACGCTTCTATGAACTCGAATTGTCACCTGCAGGTAAAGAGAAGTAACATCTTAAGTCCTGACTACTTGTGTACAAGCAATCCAATTGTTATACTGTCCAAGGTTATTTTATAGCAAAAATATTATATTACTATTTAACATTGGATTCTATTATCTTTGAGGATTCTTGTAATGATTACAAACAAACGCTTGTTTCGTTTGGGATGTATGCTCTTCTGCATATTTCTCTTTGGGGTGGTCGCAGGGAGTGTTAATCCCAGTACAGTTCTGGCGGCTCCGGTTGCGGCAGAGAGTAACTCACAGCTCACTGTAACGGAAAGTATGTCAACTATGACATACGGTGACTCTGCTCTATCCATTAAAGCGCAGCTGACCGTACCTGCCGATGAACCCATCTCGAACAATGCCAACTTCTACATCCTGATTGATTCCACTCGTTATGATGGATATGTCTCCGGCAACGCACCTACTTATTCACTCTATGTGGCAGGAGTGGGTGTGACGACTCCTCTGTCTGTTGGACGACATTCTGTGGTTGCGGTGTATAACGATCTCTATCAGATGAAGACGACTGAGAGCGCACCTATAACGCTCACAGTCCTCAAGACGACGCCCAATCTGACCTGCTCCATCAATAATCTTGCTTATACCTATGCTCCAAATACTCCTCTTACCATCGCTATGTCTTTCAATGGCACGAATTTTCCTGTTGACTGGCAGCATGCGACCTATACGATTACCTTTGTGGGAGTGCATAGCGTTACCAGGGCAAATCTCAAGCCGAATAAATTCGATCAAGTAACCGCGTTAGCGCCATCGGTGACGGGTAGCTATCAACTTCGCTGCACCTTCAATGGAACAAGCACATTCAATTCAGCCGGATTCAGCCTGAGTGTGCTGGTGAGCCGCAATCGTCAATCAAGCATCAAGCTCTATACCAATCCGACGACTCTGAAAGCTGGAAAGATGACTACCTGGTATGTGGTAGTATCAGGCGTGTCAGGTTCGCCGGCTCCCACCGGAACGATTAACATAACTATAGGGAATTCTTATACCGGCCTGATTACTCTGGGCCACGGCGGCAAAGTGACTGTACGCGGAAATGCTCCGCGTTCTCTTACCGGAGCCAGTATCAAGATCTTCTACTTTGGAGATGCTATGTATGCAGCGCATGGCGCTACCTTTTCTCTGAAAAATCCACCTATTCCGAAGTAGCTCCAGTATTCGGGTGAAATTTGTCGTACAGCGATTCGTAATGTTACTTGCGCAGGAAAAATCATTCTCCTGCGCTATTTTTTGTGATAACTACATTAATCAATGGACCGAGCGTGGCTTCTCTCCAGGATCGCGTCGTATCTTGTATTTTATCACCTCTGGCGTGCTGGAAAAAATGAATAATATTCTGATCAGTTAATAGGCTTGAATTAGCTTGTTAATTCACTTATACTATACTTAGCTGTCGTGAAACAAAGGATCTTTACTCTTATTCTATAGCATAAGCAACTAGTCGTAATTACATTTTGAGTTGAAGCTCTTATTGTAAGACCATTTACGATAATAAATCCTGAACAATTCTGGAAGCATTTGCACTAAAAGAGTTGCCTATCCCATTATATGGTCCATGGCAATTTTTTAAGCTGGATTTGAGAGGAAAAATATGGAAATATTCCCTCTTATTGCTTCAATTATCGGTATTATTGCTTCAATATACCTAGTTGTTGTCGGGCAGAAAGGAATTATTGAATGGTGGAATGAGCATATAAACAATAGAACTGTTGTAAAACTTGAAAAAAAAAGTAAAGCGCGAAGATTTTTATCTCTCGCCAATAATCTGCCTCCTAAAGTGGATTTTATCGGTCGGGAAGCAGAGAAATTGCAACTTAGAAGAGAACTGAACTCGGGTCATTCGGTTATTGTTATAATTGGAAATGCTGGTGTGGGCAAAACATCTCTCATGTTAGATGTCGCATATGAGTACTTTGGAATGAGCCAACAAGCGATTGATCGTAATCAATTACATACGCCCACAGATGATAATTTTGAGGTTTTTATATGGATAAGTGCTAAATATAATAAAATTAGTCTTAGTGATCTTTTAAATAATTTGGCTGTTGTTCTTGATTTCCCCTTTATTGTTAGAAAAGCGTTGAATGAAAAGGAATATGAGATCAAACGGCTTTTGCGGAAATATAAATCTCTCATTTTGATTGACAATTTTGAAACCGTAGGTCAAGAAGCAGAAAGCCTTCTAAGATTTCTTTTTGACATACCATCGCCTAGTAGAGTAATTATCACCACTCGTTATCAACAAATTCATAAAGGAAGAGTTATAATGCTAAGGGGCTTGCAACCAAATGAAGGCATAGCTTTTATCCGTCTAGAAGCTCAAAGGCGAGATTTGCCCTTTTTGGAACATGCTTCGGATGAAGTCCTATTAAGACTTTATAGTGTTACTGGTGGCGTACCGCTGGCAATGGAATGGGCTATAGGTCAAATAAAGCAGCGAGGTCTGGCATTGGATCAAGTAATTACTAGCATTCAATCTGCTGGAGGAGATATATTTCAAGAATTATTTGAAAGATCCTGGAACGTCCTTAGCCTACAGGCGAAACAAATTTTAATGGCTCTCACCGTCTTTCGCTCCTCTGTATTAAATATGGCTATTCAAAAAGCTAGCAACCTTTCCTCCACTAATTTAGAGAAAGGATTTAGCCAATTGATAGAAATGTCATTAGTGGATATAGTTAACGAAATCGAGGAGCAACACGTACGTTACAGTATTCATCCTCTTACTCTTGTTTTCGCAACTGCACAAGCCAACAAAATACCAAATTTTTTGGATGAAGTGCATGTTAGATCCGCAGAGTTTTATATAGATTATGTGAAACAAAGAAAATCTACTGATGTTCCAGGAGATAAGTTAAAAGAATTAGACATCGAGATTAGTAATATCACATATTTGATGAATTGGTGCTTTAATAAAAAGAAGATGCATTTGCTTATTGAGCTTTCATATAATATAGAGGAATATTTACTGATTCGAGGTTTTTGGGAAGAAAGAATTGGCTATTTGAGAGATGCTGTTTTAGCTTGTGATGAAACAGGTGATATGAAAAGAAAAGCGCACTTTCTAACTGTTATTGGAGGAACTCTTGTATTAAAAGGACAATATGGTAATGGTGAAAAGTTACTAAATGAAGCTTTACAAGTTGCTCGTGAAATTTCAGATGAATCACAAATTTCGCGAGCCCTAAGAACGTTGGCATTAAGTGCCTATCGTCAAAATGATAATGAAAGTGCAATGCATTTACTGGAAGGGGTTGAGGAACTTGCTCTGCATGCAGCTGACATGCATAATTATGTTGATACTCTATTAACGCGTGGAATGGTTGCTTTTGAACATAAGGATTATCTGCAAGCAGGGGCGTTGTTTGAGAAGGTAATATCAACTTCTGAAGAGATTCATTGGCAACGTGCAATAGCCTATGGTCTAGGTTATCTGGGCAATATAGCTCACTATGAGGGTAAGTATGCAAGGGCTAGAGATTATTATGAACGAGGATTAATAATAGCATTAGACTTTGGTGATAGAAGGCAAGTCGCCACTCTTCGCCTTTCAAAAGCAAGACTTAATGCGGATTTAGGCAGAGTATCAGACATGAAAATTTGTGCTCAGGATGCTCTAAGTATTTTCGAGCGGCTGGGAATGGATAATGATATGAGAAAGGCTCAAGAAATTATTAATAAAGGAGAGAGCATTCCTTCACGCATAAAATTAGTTTTGAATCGGGTTCGGAGAAAACGATCAACAACTCATTAATAGTATGTTATTCTGAGTGACTAAATTTTTTGTGGAAAAGATGAGGCCAGTATGTCAGTTATATGCCGTGCTCCTGTGCGTTTAGATTTTACTGGAGGTCCTACAGATGTGCGACCCTTTTCTTTATTGGAAGGGGGAGCCATAATTAACTGTACTATTTCGTACTTTGCGGAAGCGCAGGTACAAGCAAGAGAAGATGGTAAAATTGGACTAAAAGCAAATGAGCTTGGCATTGAATTCAATAATATATCACATCTACGAAATGATGACAAATTAGATTTGATTAAGTATGCAGTTCTAAAAGAGTTTCCTGATGGAGGAATAAATGTTTGCACTAATTGTAATGTTCCTTTTGGCTGTGGATTAGGATCTTCAGCAGCAATAACAGTATCATTAATGGCTGCAATGCAAAGCTTCCAGGGACTAGAACTTGATACCGAAAGAGTAGCAGAAGCAGCCCGTTGTCTCGAAACGGAATATTTTGGAATTTATGAAGGAGGACAGGACCAATATGCTGCAGCGTTCGGAGGATTTCACTTGATGACATTTAATGGACATAAAGTCACTCGCAGAAAATTAGAACCTTCTCAGGAAATTCTTCAGGTTTTAGAGCAACGACTTATTTTGTGTTACACGGGACAATCCAGAATCTCCGGGGAGATTATCAAACATATCATGACTTCATATGAAGAAGGAGATCAAAAGACAACTAGAGCTCTTCGTAGATTGCGACAATTATCATTTATTTTAGAGGATATTTTAGTAAATGGGGCTCTACATAATTTTGGAGAACTCCTTTTGGAAGCCTGGCATTATCAGAAGTCTTTACACCCGTTGGTTAGCCCCGACAAAATTAATTACATACTCGAACAAGCACTATTATCTGGAGCCATCGGGGGGAAAATTATTGGTGCCGGAGGGGGAGGGTGCCTACTCTTCTACAGTGATCCTAACCGAAGGCAAAATGTACAAAGAAGGCTGCTTTCACTTGGTCTTCAACTCATGCCTTTTAAATTCGTTTCGCAAGGCTTGTCGCTCTTATAGTATAGAGGAGTCATAGATCTTTGTCAAAGTACTTTTTAGGGATAAGCTGTACCGTACATGATTCGGCAGCATGTTTGCTGAAGGATGGTTTTATTGTTGCTGCTGTTGAGGAAGAAAGATTCAACCGAGAGAAACATACAGGCGCCTTTCCACATAATGCTATCATATATTGCCTGAATACAGCAGGAATAGTACTTTCAGATATTGAAGCCATAGGTATTGCTTATCATCCATTATTACTATTGAAAAGTACATTGCATCATACATTCTCGCTCAAGTTCCCTTATTATAGCCCTCAAGCTAGGTTCAAGTTCTTTTTGGGGGAACTTCAAATACTTTCCCAGGTTCTAAAAGCACGTTCTAGATTAAGTGGTTTTAGCACATCGAAAATACCAAGGATCCACTTTATTGTTCATCACGACGCGCATGCGGCCAGTTGTTTCTTTGTGTCTCCATTTGAAAGAGCTGCAATTCTGACTATTGATGGATATGGGGAAGATACATCTACTCTGTTGGCCGTAGGTAACCAGACGCGAATACACGAGATCGGACGGATTAAATTTCCTTCATCTATTGGCTTAGTTTATAATGCCATCACTGATTATCTCGGTTTTAAAGTAGATTGTGATGAGGGTAAGGTGATGGGACTAGCATCTTATGGAAAACCACTTTATGCAGAGTTGTTTCGTGAAATGCTAAAGACTACCGACGAATGGCGTTTTGAATCGAATTTACAATTACTAGATCACTCGGCTCAGCGTGTATCCGAAAAGTTCAAGAAAATAATGGGTCCATCCAGGCTCCCTGGTGCAGAACTATCGGAAAGACATGCTGACTTGGCTGCTAGCTTGCAATTGGTAGTTGAAGAAGTAGGTATTCGATTAGCTCAATATCTTCATAAAGTAACAAATCTTGAAAATTTATGTATGGCTGGTGGCGTTGCACTTAATTGCTTATTAAATGGAAAAATAATGAGTCAAACATCTTTCAAAAAAGTATTCGTTCAGCCAGCTGCTGGTGATGCTGGGACTGCCTTGGGTTGTGCCACTTACTTATATTATCGTTCACAAAGCCGAAAGCGATCAACTTATGTAATGACAAATACATATTTAGGTCCCGAATTTAGTAATGAGTACATTGCTCAAGTATTGAAAGTACGAAAACTGAAATATGAATTTTATGACAATATAGCTCAGGTTGGTGCTAAATTGCTAAGTGATGGGAATCTTGTAGGATGGTTCCAGGGACGAGCAGAATTCGGTCCTCGAGCCCTGGGGAATAGGAGTATCTTAGCTGATCCACGGGATCCAAATATGAAAGATAAGTTAAATTCTGAGGTTAAGTTCCGGGAGATGTTTAGACCATATGCTCCTGTAGTTCTACTTGAAGCAGTAAATCAGTACTTCGAATGCAGCGTACCATCGCCATTTATGACATTAGCATTTCTAGCACAATTAGAAATGCATAAGTATATTCCAGCAGTTGTACATGTTGATGGTACTGCTCGTGTCCAAACCATTGAAAAAGAAAATAATGAATTATTTTGGCATTTACTAAAAGAATTTGAAAAAATGACCGGTGCACCTCTTATACTCAATACTTCTTTTAACGTGCGCGGTGAACCAATTGTAAACACACCAGAAGAAGCTATTAACTGTTTTTACTCAACAGGACTAGACTGCCTTGTTCTAGGAAATTACTTATTGAGAAAAGATATTTTTAGATCTTCTTGATAGATTTTAGGATTGGCATGAAATATTTCATTTTTAGGGTTGCATATATTTGGAACTCTTTTGTAGAATGAATAAGTGAGTTTCTTATGAGAAAACTCTACAGTGTTATCAGTTGAATTTTTCGGTCATTACTGGACAAGTTGCATATTTTAAAGGAGATCACAAGATGAACGTAACCCCCGTTACCTTTCATAATCAAACTCAAAAAATTTCAGGTGTTCTCACTACACCTTTTGAACCTACTCAATTGATGATTATATTTGCACATGGTGGACCAGGTGGTAACAAAAGAGGTCCAAGTGATATATTTGTTCTTTTGGCAGAAAGGCTGGCTAAAGAAGGTATTGCAAGTTTTAGATTCGACTTTAGGGGTTCTGGGGAAAGTGATGGAGACTTCGTTGATACCACAATTCAAGGTGAAGTAAATGACTTGCAAGCAGCATTGAAATTTGTACTTGCCCAGGGATATCAGAAAATTGGTTTGGTCGGAGAGAGCCTCGGTGGAGCCGTTGCGATTCGTGCATATGATAGCATTTACAAAGCTTTAGTTTTGTGGTTCCCAGCCACAGACCTTATGCAAACCTCTTTTAGTGAGTTTTTGACTGAGAAAAAGCTTGCTGAGTTAGCTGAAAAAGGCTATCTCACTGAGGGATCAGCGAGAATAGGTAAACCTTTTATTGATGACATTCAGCAAATGAGCTTAGATGATTCGCTGAAAAATATTAAGACCCCTGTGCTCATAATTCATGGTGATCAAGATAGGGACGTTCCATTTGAACAATCAATTAGAGCTATAAAACTGATAGAAGCCCCGAAGCAATTAGAAGTCATAGAGGGTGGTGATCATGGCTTGCGTAAAAATCATGAACAAGAAAGGGTTATCATTTTGACATTGAATTGGTTCAAGCAACATTTATTTGGTTAAATGAGCTATGGATTATAATCAACCAACTGCAAACGAAACCTCTAAGTTCGAGAAGGCTATCCAAATTTCTATGGCCAGTGTTAGCTTGTTATTGGCGTTTGAGGAACTGAATTTGTACGAATGTATCACCAGTGGGCGATCTACAGTTGGGGAAATTAGTGAGCAGTGTAATATTACTGAACAGAAAACCTCATTATTACTAGATGCTTTGAGCGCTTTGGGATTGCTTCATAAGCAGGGTGATAAAGTAATTATGTCTTCGCTCTTAGATATGATGTACGGCGGACAGATACAATTACCTTATAATAATTTTAAACAAATGTGGTGGTATTGGGGCCAAATTTTAAATGTGATGCGCACTGGAGAGCCAGTTTTATCAATGGACACAAGATCTGTAGGTGCTGAGAAGTACCGCAAAGGGATGGCGGCTCTTTTTGAGGTAAGTTTGGAATCTGCCATGGCAGTAGCAGAAAAGTTATGCTTGGAACAAACAAAGCAAGTGTTTGATATCTTGGATGTGGGTACAGGTTCTGCTGTTTGGAGCATTGCCATGGCAATAAACGCTCCAAATAGCCCAGTAACGGCACTTGATTGGGCTGATGTGTTGACGTCGACACAGGAAATAGTTGAGCGCTACAATCTACAGAAGAGCTTTACATATCTTTATGGTAATATGCTTGAGCTGGATTGGGGAACTGAATGTTTCGATTTGGTTATCCTTGGCAATGTATCTCATCTTATGGGTCCCCAAGATAATCAGCGTCTATTAAGCAAAGCCTATAATGCATTGCGCAGTTTAGGGCAGATAGCTATAATCGATGTCTTACCTCACGAATCTGGTCAAGAAGCGCTTGAAGTAGCATTGTATGCCTTAGACCTTTTCTTGCGGACTCGGGCAGGGGGAATCTATCCATTTTCTACTTATAAAGATTGGTTGCTTAAGGCAGGATTCTCTGATGTGCAGAGCTTTGCATTACCACGAACTTCTGAACCTGTCGCTATGATTGTAGGCAACAAGAGTTGACCTGCTCTCGTAAATTCATATTATTTAGTTCTGGTCGATGTAGGGTCGTAGTTCGAGCAAAATTGAATATCACGCATGAAAAACTTTACTCGTGGGGCACTTGTCAATTAGCTTACGCCGTTAACAGAGTGCCCCATGAGTTTGTCTCACGATGTTGGTTGAAGAATTTCCAGAAAGGTAGAAATGCATAAGAAGATTATTAATAGTAATAAATTACACGAGCTAAAGGTATGTCTGGTTGGATTTGGTGGCGTTGCTACTTATGGTCACTTGCCAACTTATAGTGATCGGTCGGACATTCAAGTTGCTGCTGTAGTTGATCCACATCCCTCTAGAAGAAATGCCGCTCTTGCCCTCATTCCAAATGTTAAAGTATATGAACAGCTAGATGATTTGCTCCAAGATTCTTCACAGGATATCGACATTGTAGATATTTGTTCTCCCCCTGTATTTCATGCTGTTGAGATTAAGCAAGCACTTCTTGCAGATAAGCATGTTCTGTGTGAAAAGCCACTGGTATTACAAAATGATGATCTGGATGCGTTGGTGCAGTTGGCTTTAGTGCGCCAACTAATTTTGTACCCCTGCCATAATTATACGTTTGCACCATCACTAAGATTTGCTGCTCAACTTATACATACAGGTTGTATCGGCACACCATTACTTGGTTCCTTTCAGATATTCCGAGTGGGTTGCGCTACAGGCGTAACAGAGTGGGAACCTGATTGGCGCAAAAATCGTAATATTGCAGGAGGAGGTATAATAGTTGATCATGGGTACCACATGATTTATATGGCTCAACATTTTTTCAGGGGCTCACCTAAACGGGTATCGGCACATATAAGTAACTTGCGGCATGAGAAGGAACTTGTGGAAGATACTGCTTTCTTTTCTCTAGATTTCGGAGAAGCCATTGTGCACGCAAGTTTGACCTGGGTTGCTTCTACTAGAAGGTCGTCACTTTTATTTCACGGAACCCACGGGGAACTTCAAGTTGAAGACGACGTGATAATATTGACCGAATTTAATAAGCCGGCGAGATATTACAAGTTACCTTCAGCGTTCGAGGATAGTTTTCACTCAGTATGGTTTCATGACTTATTTCATGATTTTGAGCGACATTTAAAAGAGCCGAAAGTTAGGCCTCTTCCATTACGTGAAGCAAGTATGGTTACAGATGTGATTAAACAGGCATATCAATCGAATGCCCAGGAAGGAATCTGGCTACCAATACGTAGCGTAATGGACTCATAAACCTGAAGGTCAATTCTACTAGAAGAAGTTAGTTCTGACCAAGACTTTGGCTCTGCATGCGAAGAACATTATCAATGATATCGATAGAGTGTTTGGCTACTTCAGGTTCAATAGACAGAGGAGGATAGAGCCGAATACTGTTACCACCTACCATCACCAATAAGCCTCGTTTTAACAAGGCTAAGTACACTTGCCGCAGCGCATCTTTGGAAATAGGACGCTTGCTTTTTTTATTCTCGACCAACTCTATTCCGATCATTAAACCTTTGCCTCTCACTTCTCCTACGATTTGCACTTCTCGCTCTGTAGTCTTCAGCATTTTAAGGAGTTCAATGCCGAGCTTCTTTGACCGTTGTGCCAAGTTCTCTTCGATAATTACTTGTGTTGTAGTAGCAACAGCACAACATGCCATGGGAAAACCTCCAAAGCTAGAGGAGCTAGCGCTGGGATCAGAGTAAGGAGCAGCTTTCATTATATTGGACTTCGAAATAATTCCTGTAACAGGGAATCCTGAACCCATTCCCTTACCAACGATCATTATATCTGGGATAATGCCATCTTGCTGAGAGGCAAACATTTCTCCAGTTCGCCCAAAGCCTGTTATGCTCTCATCTGCAATCAGTAGTGCGTCGAATTCTCGAGCGACGGAAGAGATTGCTTGAAGATATCCGGGTGGAGGAAGAATATTTCCAGCCCGTCCTTGGATCGGTTCTACGACGATCCCTGCCAATGCTCCTGCTGTCTGATGCCGAATAGTCTCACGCACGTGCTCAACACAGGCAAAACCACAAGAGGGAAATTTTAGTCGAAATGGGCAACGGTAACAATATGCAAAAGGAACGGTATAAAAACCTGGTACGGATGGACCCAGCCCTTGCCTTGCTCCGTCTGTAAGAGCTAAACTTCCCATTGTCTTCCCATGGAATGCATTCCAAAATCCTAAGAACTCGAATTTTTGGGTGTATGACTTAGCTAAACGAAGAGCCGCTTCGACTGCTTCCGTACCACTGGAATACAATTGTATTCGATCTAAACTTAAAGGGAGAATTTTTTTTAAGGTTTCCAGCATGTCAAGGCGAGCTTGGGATACGAAACTGCTGGTAACTAGAGACGAGAGCTGCTTTGATAATGCTTCAATAAATTTTGGATGAGAGTGACCAATGCTATTAACTCCACTTGCCCCCATAAGGTCCACATAAACATTGTTATCAACATCCGTGATAAATGAGCCGCTGCCAGTGCGGAATGCTAGTTGAGACCATTGGACTACTGACTGAAGACCAGGACCGATTACTTCCTGCTCTTGCTTCCAGGCTTGGGAGGATAGTGGACCGGGTAATGTTGTTTCAGCGTCGGGTCCAATATGTTGTGGATTGGTTAGGAAGCTCATAAGGCTACTCATTCTCTCTTTTAACTTATACACAAAACAATTAACACTAAATTTAACCTTGAGCATATTATAGTATATTTAATATATGTCGTAATTTATATTACGATATTTTATTATAAGGAGGTTACCTGACCCCTTTTCTTATCTCCTACAACATACGCGTCTCTCGATAAAGAGGTGCGTTTTCGCAATTCTCGCTTCCTCCTCGGCGTTTTTCTATGCTCTTTGCCTGCGTTTGGACTTCTCGACAGATCTGAGAATTTCGCAGAAAAGCGTTTTCCCAAGCAGTGGCTAGTTGCTACATTGAATCTTTCAAACATGAAATAAAATTGTGATCGTTATATACATCTTTGAAATGATGCATACATGGTTTATGGAGGAGTGCCTTTTGGGTACATTTTTCCCCGTTGCTACATGGTTGCTACAGTGCCAGGGTCAATATAAATAAATGAGCCTATGTGAACGCGCTTCTTGCCTTGCGTCACATAGGCTCATTTAGACTCCAAAAATGAGAAGGTGCCAAGAGACGGAATCGAACCGACGACACTAGCATTTTCAGTGCTATGCTCTACCGACTGAGCTATCTTGGCGTGTGGAGATAATATAGCATGTTAAGGATATCTCGTCAACCCTTTTCGGAGGCTTTTTTGGGGAGTGGAGAGCGTTCCGCCCGGATCACTTCTCAGGATCGCCTTTGGGTGAGCCTGCTCGTCTGGATGAGTTGTGTGTTACCTGATGTGCTCGATAAATAATTATTTGTCATAAATCGATATTTTTATGTAATTTGTTGAACTATTTTTGCAGTCAAGGACACTATTGATTCAATTTGTATAGCCCTTTATTGCTATGTTTCATTGTGTTTCATGGAGTTTCATGAATGTACGAGTTAAGATTGGGTTGAGCCGATCAATACGTTGCTTTGTGATCCGTTGGAGATGAGGCGATGTGGTGGGATTGGTTATGAGTTGTGGATTGTGTGTAATTGAATGGAGGTTCATTGTTTATGCCGAAAAGAAACAGCATCTGGCAGCTTGCGGGTCAACATCGAATTGTTAGCATTGTCGCGGGACAATTAGTTGTGCTTACTGCACTTGCACTAATGCTTCTTGGCAACGGTTTTTTCACGAATGCGAGTAACGTTTTCGCCGCTTCTTGTATGGGAAGCGATACGACATACGTTGTGCATGCCGGGGATACCCTTTCTCGCATTGCGACGAGTCATCAGACGACTGCGCAGGCGCTTGTCTCCTATAACAAAATTGCAAATTCCAATCTTATTTTTGTAGATCAGCATATCTGCATACCTGGTAAAGGCGCCACTGTCGAGAAAAAACCTGTAAGTGGGAAGAAGACGCCTGTCGCCCCCAGTCGTTCTACTGGGATCAAAGGGACATACAATAATTTTCCGTATGGTCAATGCACATGGTGGGCCGATCAACGTTATCACCAGTTGACCGGTGTTTATGTTCCCTGGATAACTAATTCGAACGCCAATCAATGGCGCGAACGAGCCTTGCAGTATCGTTGGAAAGTTTCCAGCCAGCCGCAGACGGGCTCGATCATGATGTTGAGTCCGGGTGTCGAGGGCGCCTTTGGTGTTGGTCATGTGGCCGTGGTTGAGAAGCTGCTGGGCAATGGACGTGTCCAGGTGAGCCAGATGAACTGGGGTGGTGGTGTTGGCGTAGTTTCGTACGCGACATTTACTGCCGCACCGGGCGTTTATTTTATCACGATCAGCTAGTCCTCTATGAGATGTGAGGAAGAGAATGCAGGTCAGGCAATTTGCCTGGCCTCTTTTTTTGGGCATTTTTTAACCTCATTCTTACAATCTTAACCGCCTGTATCCCTTTTGTCCTATGTGTCAGGTTATTTCTGATGAATTGGCTATTCATACACTAATATCTCCAGTGACATCCATTTATTAAGTAGCAGGCAAAAGTGTCTGTCGTGTTATGAGTATTGGAGGAGTAGTTCACTTGATTTCTACTATAACGCAGAAACGCCAGTCTATCTGGAAATACTTTCAACAACACCGTTTTGCGAGCATCATTGCTGGTCATGTTGTCGTTATGACAATCTTAGCCTTGATCTGGCTTGGACCTAGTCTTCTGGGGGCTATGGCTCAAACTCCATGCGCGAGTGGTGATCTGACTTACGTTGTGAACGCCGGTGACACCTTAGGCTCGATTGCGGCTAATCACGGGACAACGTGGCAGGGCTTGAGTGATTACAATCATCTCGCTAATCCCAATCTGATCTTCATAGGTCAGCATATTTGTATCTTGCAACATGGGAGCGTGAGTAAAACACAACCTGTATCAAATCCTGTGAGTAACACGCTCGCCTTTATTCGTGGCGCGAGTAATCCATTTCCTTACGGGCAATGTACCTGGTATGCGAGTCAGCGCTACTTTCAATTGCACGGCGTGTTTGTTCCCTGGACGATCAATTCGGATGCCTGGGAATGGGGGGCACGCGCAGCAGAATTTCATTGGAACATTTCATCTCAGCCGACGGTGGGAGCGATTATGGATCTTCAACCGTTTGTCCAGGGGGCCGGGGGATTAGG
Source organism: Dictyobacter sp. Z7_2 (assembly GCF_057551105.1). NCBI lineage: Bacteria > Bacillati > Chloroflexota > Ktedonobacteria > Ktedonobacterales > Dictyobacteraceae > Dictyobacter > Dictyobacter sp. Z7_2. The sequence continues at coordinate 2,087,563 of NZ_BAAJPE010000002.1, read as the reverse complement.
CCATGTGGGCGTGGTTGAGAGCGTGTTGGGGGATGGTTCCGTGATCGCCAGTAGTCAGAATTGGGGTCCTGACTATGCGGACGTGACAACATTCCACTTTTATCCAGGTCCGGGAGTATCCTTTATCCTGGCCTAAGAATGTTCGATAGAGAGAGATAACCATTGTTTTAATGGTTGATCCATGGTCCATGCGGTGCAGCGCCCACCTGCATGGACCATTTTTATGGCTCTGGCCCGTTTTTTGCCATGACGTATGAATTTAGCTTATTCGATTTTATGTCATGCTACACTGGATACAGAGATGTTTCTTGCTTCTCTTCTAGTAGGGAAAACGGCTTTGCGAGGATAATAAAGATAGTGGATCCATTAAGGAACATCTCTCTCCTCTTCTTTTAGAACACTTTCCTGTATTCTGCGACCTCATCCATTGCGGACTGTTTCCGGAGCACCTACCCATTACTATTAGTTTTTGACTTCTGGAGATATATTTGCATATTTTATCAATATGCGTTATTATAGAGACCTGCTTACGCAGGCAGGATAGTCCTCATTTGGGTCAATATATGTTTATCTACCACATATATCTGCTCTACTGAATTCTCAGCAGAGTTACATCCCACCACTTGACGAGCTTATCTATTCTGTTATACTAAGAACAAGAATAAATGTTCTAAAAAATCTATCTAGAAGGAGGAATCGTAATGGGAACAACTTATACCCGCCAGCAGCCTGCCTATTACGATGTTGAGGATCGTGATGACTTCTATCAAACTCGCATGCCCAGTAGCGCCCGTCGTTATAAGCCATACGAGACAATAGATGATCCACTGATACTACAGTATCAGAATGCATATCAGAGCACATCTTCTATACAACGTCGTCGTTCGAGTGGGAACGCCACTGCCACGGGAACTGTTGGTAGAACAACTACCACCAGAACTCAGAGCGTTTACCCGTCTCGACAAACCAGCGGTGCTGCTACCAGTGCTGTGAGACCATCTAAAACGGTAGATGTACGCTATGCTGCCAATCGACCGAGAAAAAATGCTCGCAAGCGGTTTATTCCGAATGTGATCATTGGTGTGATTGTCGCAGTTGTGCTTTTAGTAGGTTTAACTTCATTGGTCTCATGGTGGCAGGGCTTTCAGCAAGATATGACATATGGTAATCCGCGCACTTATCAGATGGACGCAGTGGTTGGTCATAACGACAGCGCCGCTCATCCGACACATTTTCTTTTCATCAATCTGCACGGACGCATCGAAGTTTTCGAACTCCCCGGTGGTGATGCCTCGAAAACGCGTATCTTCAATGGCCCAACCCTCACTGCCCCAGGCCAGGACCTCACCCCCGTTACAGGGAGCGTGGTAAACCAACAGGGTAAGCTCAATTTGATTGTCCATGTTGGTAACCAGGATTTCCTCTTTGTCAATGACGGGAAAACCTTCACCCCACGTTAGTTCCTATATACATATATGTCTATATTATATGGAATGATCGGAATTGAAAATCTTCTGTCAGAGGAGACGGTGTTCGCGCCAGGATATCTTTGATACCCATCCGCAGCCCCGTTTCCTTGAATGACCTTCTCATTCTTTCCTCACTTGTTACCTTCTTGCTTGCTCCAACTTCTTTTTGCTTCACCCTTCATCTTTTCTTTATGGTACGATGATAGTGACAAATACAAGCGAGCTTATGTTTCGTTCAAGTATACTTTTCATCCTGCTCCGCCAACAGTTACCGTTACCGATGCGGCATTGGAGACTCACATCCCAATGGGGTGAGACGCCCACCGACGTAGCGGCGCGGCTCCGCCGTGCTGTCACTCGACGCACGACAACGTCCCACGTGCCGCGGGAAGATCACGCAATGGAACCTCATGGGGAGCGTGGTCGTACGAGTCACAGACAGCACGGCGGAGCCGCGCCGCTACGTTGGCTGGCCTTGATGCCAGATGCAACGGGTTATCCTGGCCGGTCGGACTACGGTGCTATAACCGTTGACAGAGTAATACGTGCAGCAGAAAGAAGGTTTGTATGTCTGTGTCTGAATTTGATGCCCTTAAAGTAGAGATTGATGAGCGTGTTCCCGATCTCATTGCGATGCGCCGCGATCTGCACGAGCATCCAGAGACCGCATTTGAAGAGGTTCGCACTGCTGGTATTGTGGCGCAGCGTTTAAAAGCGCTCGGCTTTGAGGTCCAGACTGGTATTGCTAAGACAGGCGTGACGGGTCTTTTGTGCGGTGAGGCGGCTGGACCAGCGGCGAAAACGTTGGCGATCCGTGCCGACATGGATGCTCTCCCCATTTATGAGCTAAATGATATTGAGTATCGTTCGCAGGTGGATGGCAAGATGCATGCCTGCGGCCACGATGGCCATACGTCGATCGCCCTCACGGTTGCGGATATTTTGAGTCGGAAGAAGTCAGAGCTCAAAGGGAACGTCAAGTTTGTATTCCAACCGGCGGAAGAGACGGTTGGCGGTGCTGAGCCGATGGTGGCGGCAGGCGTGATGCAGGATGTTGATAATATCATTGGCTTGCATTTGATCAGCAATTATCCAGTGGGACGTGTCGGCGTGCGTGCTGGAGGCGTCTTTGCCGCCGCCGACAAGCTGGATATAACTATCTATGGCAAGGGCGGCCATGGAGGCATGCCTCAGACCACGGTCGATCCGATTCTTATCTCTGCACACGTCATCACCGCCTTACAGGCTCTGATCAGCCGTGAAACCTCACCCTTCAGTCCTGCGGTCGTCACGATCGCTATGATTCATGCCGGAACCGCCATGAATATCATCCCTGAGCAGGCGGAACTGAGTGGGACGATTCGCTCCTTTTCGGCTGAGCATCGCGCATACCTGGTGCGACGTATCGAAGAGGTTGCTAACGGCGTCGCTGTGGCTCTGGGAGGCTCATGCAAGGTCAATATCTATGATAGTTGTCCACCATGTGTCAACGATCCCGCGATGACTGAAGTTGTCCAGCGTGCGGCTGTGGCCTCGGTGGGTCTTGAGAGAGTCGATACTGGCGCGGAGCAGATCTTGACCACGGGCGCGGACGATATGGCATATTTTCTCAATGCGGTGCCTGGATGCTACTTTATTGTCGGAGCTAATAATCCCGACAAGGATGCTCGCTATCCGCACCATCATCCTCGCTTTAACGTGGACGAGGATGCTTTGCCAGTGGCCGTTGAAGTACTTGTACGTTCCACACTGGAATTTTTTCAATAAGCCAATGTACTGCTCTGTCAAGATACAGAAGGACGTTGCCAGGCAAAGAAGGATGGCCCCTTGCACAGGCGCTCAGGCCAGCCGACGTAGCGGCGCGGCTCCGCCGTGCTGTCACTGGACGCATGAACACGTCCCACCTGCCGCGGGAAGATCACGCAATGGAACCTCATGGGGAGCGTGGTCGTACGAGTCACAGACAGCACGGCGGAGCCGCGCCGCTACGTCGGTGGGCGTCACACCCCATCGCCTTCCGGAGATGGGGTGGACGCACATCACCGATACCGCATCGGCGCGATGATCATTGACAGTGTAGTACTCTCGTAAATAAATGCTAAAGAGAGCCTGGGAGTTGCTATAGATAAACGTATAGGACCCCCAGGCTCTCTTTGATATCCGATACAGCGCTGATTATTTTTGTAATACCTGCTGCATATAGTCACGCAAAGCCGGCGCGATATTCGGATTACGTAAGGCCCAGGCAATTGAGGTGGTCAAGAGTCCCAACGGTGTGCCCATGTCATAACGATTACCAGTATAGTGCAATCCATGGCAACGACCGTTTTTCGCCTGTTCGAGGAGGGCATCGGTCAGCTGGATCTCGCCTCCACGGCCGGGCGCGGTACGCTCAAGAATCGAGAAAATGTCGGGTGTGATCACATAGCGACCGGCTACTGCCAGATCTGAGGGAGCGTCTTCGATCGAGGGCTTCTCGACAAGATCCTGAACCTGATAAATATAGGGCTCTTTCTCTTTGACCGAGGCAATGCCATATGATGGAATGAGTTCCTGAGGGGTCGAGAAGAGGGAGAGAACAGATGTCTGATAGGTTTCATAGATCTCGATTAATTTAGTCAGGCACGGCGTCTCAGGCTCATAAATCTCATCGCCGAGCAGTACGACGAATGGCTCATCGCCCACAGCATCTCTGGCGCACAGGATCGCATGTCCCAGCCCTAATGGCTCTGCCTGACGTACACTGACGAAAGTAGCTAACTTCTGGATCGCACGGACTGCTTCCAGTTCCTTGTGCTTTCCTTTCTGTTCCAGTGTCAGCTCCAACTCTGGAAATGTATCAAAGTGATCTTCGATGGCTCGTTTACTGCGGCTTGTCACAAAAATAATCTCTTCAATGCCTGCGGCCACCGCTTCTTCTACCACATATTGTAGGGTTGGTTTGTCAACAATTGGTAAAAGTTCTTTGGGGACAACTTTGGTTGCGGGTAGGACACGTGTACCTAAGCCCGCTACGGGTAATACTGCTTTCCGAATTCGCATCGATCCTCCTTTTATAAAACACGGACCATCACAGAGATGGGCCAGATGTTATTCGTTGCTTATCACTGTGTATTGTATGTGGTTCACTCTCTTATGGTCAACACAGCCTGTGTCGAGCGCAGCAAGGACACCGTTGCGTCGCACGCTGGCGTGCGATGTCCCACTCGACGTACGATCAGGCACCCCAGCGTGGCTGTCACGTACGAGAAACTGGAACATCGCACGCCAGCATGCGACGCAATTTTTGGTTTCCCTCTGATAGTATATCGTTTTGGCAGAGCAAATAATTCTTGTATCGCTCATCGCCCTGGAAAACACCCACAAAAAAACCACCTCATCATCAGCATAAATGTATTGTCCCTCAACACTGATGATGACATGGATATCTTTTACTCTGAGCGTCCTTATGACGCCTGTGTTTTGCTACGCGGGATGAGCGATCTGCCTCCCCATCTCGTCTTATTTGCGTTTCAGTAACGATAAAACCACAATGATGACGATGATGACGATGAGGTATGGCAATTGGATCGTCAGATATAACGCGTTGTTTGCCACGTCTAAAGTCATAACTGCTTGCACTCTTTCTTGATTATTGCTGGCTTTTCAGGCTGCGAGATGCTACGCTCCTCCTTTGATGCTCAGGCCATCGAGACAAAAGAGGTTGACTGGATTGTTATCTTCCAGTACATACATGTTAAGTGCTACGTTTTATGCCGATGCTGAGTACGCATGACTAAGCTGCGCCGCTATCATCGCAGTGACACTTCCCCAGATGAGATGAGCGATAATCATCAACGTATTGCGTTGTGGCGTTTCATTTGGACCTGAAGCCGTGAAGCGCGCCACTGGAAGCCATCCCAGATAGCTGCCTCCCCAGACAATCATGCCAAACAGGCTTCCCTTGAGCAGAGATGGGATTTTCAGTTTGCTGGCGAAGGTCATGTAGAGTGATCCCATACTGGCTCCATAGCCAAGATGAGATACGAGACTGGCGCCCAGTAACTGCTGCTTTTGCAGATGTATATCTGCTCGTTCGGCTATCTCGTGCGTAATTTTCTCTGGTGGAAGTGCATCTTGTTGCCAACCTGGAAGTGCTTTATGAGCTATCAGCATAAAAAGCGTCATGGGAATAGTGGCAATCCCACCGGCTACTGCTCCAATTATGGAGGGGATGAGAGAGACGCGTGCTCTCATAAATCCTTGTGCCATAGAGCTCTCCTTTGATCGATAAGGCTGGCATGACAATCTGCTCATGTAAGTGTAACACGTAACTTGCCCTATAAATGGTTTCGAAATGGTTCTGTGTGCGGAAGAGAAATGAATAATAAAAATAGGGATGCTAAATACATCCCTATACATATGCTATCATATTTGTGTTCCAGATGGCGATCAGATATTACCAAAGGTTAGCAGAAGTAGGCAATTACGATCGTGAGTGCTTAAGCATTACCAAAGATCATGGCCGCAATGAATACCAGAATGCCGCTGCCGACTACCTGGATCATGGATTTGAGCCATTGCGTTTTGAAGTAGCGATGGCGGATCGCGGCGATCAGAACAAGTTCTACTGCCACCACCACATAAGCCAATATGAGGGCGATATGGATGTCTGGTGCCAGGAACGGCAGTGTATGTAACGAACCGCCCAGAAAGGTCATGAGACCTGTGATAGTTCCACGTACGATAGGACTACCACGACCGGTCAGTGTCCCATCGTCTGACAGCCCTTCTGAGAAGGCCATGCTAATCCCTGCGCCCGTGGCCGATGCCATCCCAACCAGAAAAGCAGGCCAGGCCGCATGCGTCACAAAGGCCGTCGCGAAAATGGGAGCCAGCGTCGAGACAGAGCCATCCATCAGTCCAGCCAGTCCTGGTTGTACCACGCGGAGCAAGAAGTCATGTGACGTATCATCATTATTGCGTAGCGCACTGATGATCGCTGTCACTTCTTCACGCACAGTTACTTTCTCTGCTTGCTCTATTTTAATTTCCGGTCGATCCACATTATTTGTATCCTGGGCCATGCCACAGTCTCCTTGTGTCGCTAGTCAGGCGCGCCTGGTAATCATCTCTCTATGAGGAACGCAGTGAATGTTGCATACTGGCCTGAGTATTGACAACGCTTGGTTGGATTTGTTGTTCTTTACACTCAGGGCAGAGTCCGTATAAACGCAGTTCGTGAGAACTCAATTCGATACCTGTAGCTCTGGCTGCCGTCTCCAGCATCTCCTGTGTGAGTGGAATATTGATGGGTATATCGAGCAGCTTCCCGCATTCTGTGCAGATCGCGTGATCATGGCGAGACACATGCCCATCGTAACGACACGAATCATCTCCATGCCTGAGCTCTTTAATATAATTCTGTTCAACCAGACTATGTAAAATGCGATACACACTAGCCAGACCAATCTGCGGCTGTACTTGCTTCACCATGTCATATATCTCCGAGGCTGTCGGATGATTGTGAGCTGCACGTACCGTATCGAGTACTGCCCTGGCATTTCTATTCAGCTTGTCATGCATGATATTCACTTTCCTCACACCAGGTTATGCTAATAATGATAATCATTCTCATTTTTCTGCCTCTGCAAATATAGCACCTGGCCTGCTTGATGTCAAGGGGCGTGGGCAAATGAAATATCGCCTCTGTGTAGATGGGCGAACGAGAGTACCCTGATCAAAGTGACATATTTATATGCATGTTTTCATGTTATTCGTCTTAAAAAAAGAATCTTTGGTGGTTGTCTGTATACTTGATTTGAACCTGGCATGATGCATATCTGCTTTACAGATATATAGGTAGTGTAATTGCATAAAGCAGAAATCGTGCCAGTCATCACTTTCTTTGGAAATCAATATAGTGGAAGAAGGGTTTTTTAGTGATGCATCAAACTAAACGTGTTAGGGGTATTCTAGCACAACCATCCTCGTATATTCGAGCATTCCTTCTTTGCTTTCTACTCGTCGGTAGTCAGCTTTCAGTGTTTGCTGGCTTTATGGCTAGCGTTAAAGCCACTGGTTATTCTCATGGAAATGGTATTATCCATTCAACTGCGAATTCAAGTGCCGGTGGGTCGGTAACACATTCGCATGTTGGAACTGGAATATCGGTTCGAGACGCGCACGGCAAAATCTCGACAATGAATTCGCTGCCTGGAAAAGCGCAGTTGAAGATCGGGAAAGTGCACCCTCAGATTGGGAAAGCACCTCAGCAGGCTGGGAAAGTCAACCAGCATGTTGGAGCAACCAAGCCTCAGGGAGTAAGAAAGAATTTTGCGGACGATTTGAGCATCAGTCTTGCTCAGGCTCCGGCCTCGTTTACCATTGGTACTCCTGGGACATTTACAGCCTCGATTGTAAGTGCTGCCACAGCCACCAGTGAAGCTGATGCGCCAACAGCCACGGTTACTTTGCCCGCAGGCTTTGGGACCATTTCAGCGGCTTCTAATCCTGTTGGTGGTTGGACGTTTGTTGTGACAGGTCAGGTCGTGACTGCTACGTACGTCGGCACATTGCCGATTGCGCCAGCAACGACATTGCCTGATATCGTTGTGACGACGACTCCTGATAACACAGCAGTCAATTTGTCGACCGTGACCGCAACAGTTACAGATGTAGCTGATGCAAACCCTGCTGATAATACAGCGACACTGCAAGCTGTGATCACTCCGGCAGTAGCGAACATTGATGCTGCTGTGAGTATTACTGCTCCAAATACAACGTATTCGGTTGGTGATACCGTGACATACAGTATTGTTGTATCGACGACGGGAGCCTCCGATCCGATTACGACTGGCACATCAATCGATATCACCGATTTACTGCCACTTGGCCTTACAGGTGTGACCGTTGATGGTGGTACAACCTGGACTGTGAACTCATCGGCAGTCTCAAGTCCATCCTTAATTACCGCTTCGTACATTGGGGCATATCCTATTGCCGCTGGCACTGCCTTGCCGGCAGTAACAGTCACCGGAGTGGTTGATGTGTCTGCGGGAACATCGTATACCAGCACTGCTAGTATTGCTGTTCCTGGCGATACAAATGCCAATAACGACACCTCTGTCTTCACTTTCACTGTAAACGCAGTGGGTACTGCCACGGTGACGGATACAGCAACCGCGACGGCCACAGATACAGCGACAGCGACAGCGACAGCGACAGTAACAGCGACTTCTACTCCTGGTACTGCGCCACAACTGTACCTGACGAAAACTCATTTAGGCAACTCAAACGTTTACCAGATTGGTCAGCCAATTACTTACATCTTGTCGTCAAGTAATGTCCCAGGTTCAGCTTCAGAGAGTCAGCCGATTACTCTTGTAGACACTGTTCCGATCGGGTTGACCAATGTTACAGCATCGGGTTTGAACTGGAGTGTGGTTCAGACTGGCACTACAAGCCCGGTTACAGTGACATTGACCTACAATGGAACATATCCTGTTGAGGCTGGTACAAGCTTGCCTCCTATCACTCTCACAGGTAATCTCACACTTGATGCTGTTCCATCGTTTACCAATACAGCCACGATTGATTCAGCGGATGATCCAACGCCTGCGTTGAATACAAACTTTGATACAATCACAGTGCTGCCTACTTATTATAATGGTGGTACAGGAACTGCAACTTCTGGACTCCCATGTGTGGCCAGTGTTGCTACACCTATTGGTACACCAGGTATGGATGATGGCGTTACTCCAACGGTAACGGCGACGGCGCTGACACCTGTTGGAACAGCCGTTGCAGGCGTCTGTGTGCCTGATCTGCAAGTCATTAATAGTGCTGTCCACGGTGATACTTATCATGTAGGTGACAAGGTTACCTTCTTTGTCGCAGTGGCGAACCTTTCAACTGCTGATCCAGTGTATGATCCAACGACCATCTCACTTGAGGATGTTATCCCTGTTGGTTTGGATGATATTCATGTCCATGGTGAGAACTGGCATGTTTCTACAAGCGATCACGATAGTCCAACCGTTATCGATGCTCAATATGAGGGCTTTGATCCTCTCTTAGCTGGTGGAACTCTGCCAGTCATCACGATCACTGGTACCTTGACCCATGATGCTGTGCCATCATTGACATCGACAGCGACGGTGAGTGTGCCGAACGAAATTTACACAGATAATAATACGGCGTCGTATACAGTCTATGTAAAGAAAGCACATCATCATCAGCAGCACAACAACAACGACAACAACAATGACAACAACAACGACAACAACCATAGTAGTAGCAGCAGCAGTAGCAGCAGTAGCCATGGAAGTGGCTCTGGCGCGATGCCTGGCCTGCCTTTGACTGGTGGTGATCCTTTTGCTTCCATCAAGTAACGTTTAAAACGTCTACTAAGGAAGATTACCATTAAGTTTTTAATTCGTCATCATTCTGGTAGACCAGGATGATGACGAGTTCTTCTTTGTTTGATACGAGACTCTTTGAGAATCTGGCTACAGTATTTATTTCATTGAGACTCATGGAAAGGGTGTATACGATGCATATAAAACAGCGCTATTGGATCATTGCTGCTATTCTGTTTGTACTGCTGAGTATTGGTGTTGGTGGTTGGGTATGGAGCGAGAACCTTTCCATGCAACATTCAACGCAGCGATCTGTGCAACAGGCTCCCAGGATACACATAACGCCAAACGTCCCTAAAGGACTCGATGTGTCTTCAGGCGCTCGCCTGCTTATTCCTGCGATTAAGGTCAATGCTCCGATTGAAACTGTCGGAAAGACATCTGAAGGTTTAATGGATGTTCCAACCCACAATCAATGGACGGGGGTGGCCTGGTATCGTAATGGACCAAAGCCAGGCCAGATCGGTAGTGCTGTCATTGATGGTCATCTTGATCGTACGGGGGGCGCGCCAGCAGTGTTCTGGGACTTACGTAAATTGCATCCCGGTGATATTGTGTCAGTTCAGGATAAGACGAAGCATACATTGCACTTCAAGGTGCTGAAAGTCGCCAATTACGCACCGAAAACTGCTCCTGTCGCAGAAATATTTGGCCAAAAAAATGGCACTTTTCTTAATCTGGTGACCTGTGCTGGCGTCTGGGTGCCGTCTGAAAATCAGACCTCGCAACGCCTGGTCGTCTATACCAAATTAGTCGCCTGACAAGAAGGACGACCCCATGCGATGTTTTAAGTCACTGCGCTTTCCTACTATGCAATCCGCCGGACAACGTTTGGTATTTGCGCTGGTTGTATTGCTCATGATTGGCGGCACAATGATTGGCTGGGCAGGGAAAAATATAACTGGTACTGCTCTTTTCAGGAATTATCTCCTCCATGCAAACGTGAGTTTTACTCCGGTTGCGGAGCATCCTGTGATACATCCAGGCGTTCATAATACCGCTGATCAGATCTCCACGAATTTTGATCCATCATCGAGTCGCTTCATTATATCGTCGGCGGCCCCAAAACATGTGACCGAACAAGCCTTAACCCTGACGGCCACACCGACGATTGATCCTGCTCTGCGCACCACTCATCTGGATACAGGATCGCGCTTGCAGATTCCGGTGCTTGGTATAGATGCGCCGATCGAGACGGTCAGCACGCAGGAGGATGGCGATATGGACGTGCCATTATTGCATGCATTGGATGGTGTGGGCTGGTATCAAAATGGTCCCTGGCCCGGGCAGAGAGGCAGCGCTGCCATTGATGGGTACGTGAGCCGTCCGGATAGTTCGGCCGCTATCTTTAGCCGTTTGGGAGACCTTCATAGTGGCGACTTGATCCTGATAGTCAACCCGGATGGCAGTGAACAGCATTTTTACGTTGTTTCCTTGCATACCTATCTGCCCAATAGCGTTCCGCTGGAGCGTATTTTCAGGGATATGAGTGGAGTTTATCTCAATCTGATTACGTGTAATGGTGCCTGGACTTCTACTACCCAACAGACGATTGAGCCTTTGATTGTACATGCCGCGCAAAATTGAAGATAGCGCTGGCGCTGAGATTTAAAAAAACTTTTGGAGAGCAAGTAGTGGTTAAAATTGCTCTCCAATGTGCGAAAAGGGAGAAACACAAAAGCCTGATAGGTATTATACATACCTTCAGGCTTACCCCCCACAACGTGTCACCACGTTCTCCCTCCGCAGAAACATACACACGAGACACCTAAAAACCCTTGCCACATAACCACTCTCGTGTATGAATGTCAAGCTTAATAACCAGATGAGAAGGTAATCTACTCTGGTGCCATAAAGCGTTCTCGTTCCTCATCTTCATCCACCTATCCGCCATTGAGAACGGTTAAAGATCCTCCCAATGACCATATCATCCTTTTCCCCTCGACTGCATCCACCAGTAAACATGCAAGAATGTTGGCCGTATCCGCCTTTGATACTTTCCGTCCTTGCCCTCCTCCCCCTCCGATCAACTGCACTGCAAGGACATTTTGTATTGTATCCTCCCCATCATCCAACCCTAGCTTGCCCTCACTACGTTCCCCATCTACCATTGCAAGAGCGATGTAGCCCTATCCAACTATCCAACCAGCGCCACCCCATCTACCACCAGAGTCCGTTTCTCTTCTGTTTACATTACGTACTATACCATGCTCTCATGACGATGCCATGAATTGATAAACGTTTATGCTGAACATTATTTCATAAAACAGGAAAAGATTGTTGGCAATTATATTACAAATTATTCATCTTTTGCAAATCTTGTTCAAAACGTGCAATTGCTTCGTCACTTTGAGGATCTTTTAGCATATCAAGCAGGCATGTAGGAGGAAGTGTCAGATCGTGTACTCCACTGAGTAATGCTTCAGTTGCTTCCAGGGATGATTTGATACTGGCAGCCAGGATACGGGTTGGATGAGTCTGCCTGGCAAGTACCTGAGCCATCTGTGAGATACGTTCGCCGGGATCTATGCCGTTGCGGCGGAGACGATTATAGTAGGGAATGATGTAGGTTGCGCCTGCTGCGTTCGCAGCGTAGGCCTGTGCGACAGTGGTGACAGCAGTGAAGGCAATATGATATCCTTCAGCGTGCAGATGCCTGGCCAGGCGCATACCCACCTGTGACATGGGAATTTTAGGAACGATGCGTTCAGGATTTATGTTAATACAGTCAAGCATTTCACGGTAGGCCTGCGCTTCGTCAGCCAGCGATGGCTGCATAAAAATAGTGCCATTGACATGTTGCAGGATTTGCTTGAGTAATTCTAGTGTTTCCAGGCGTTGACCGCGTTGGCGAGCCTCTAGAAGTAAGGTGGGATTCGTTGTGACTCCTGCCACCGGGACCGTATGGATGACTGTTCTAATGTCATCAAGGTAAGCGCTATCAACATAGAAGGCCATGAAGCTGCTCCAATCTGATTGTTCTATACATCTGCCTACTTTTGAGGACCATTATGATGTTCCAATCTCGTCTGCTCTGTGAGTATGTACAGTTTCAAGCTACCGATAATCTTTTGCTACTGAATTCGGCAATGGACCCCTTGGTGACACTTGCCAGACAACGTCTGGTCGATGGTAACTTATATCTTGCCGAAGATAACGTTGCAGCCATGACTGGATCTGATCCTGCTCATTTTTCTCATCAGCACTATCTGCCATTTCATACTTATATATTACATCATTCCGCTGGCACTATGGATGTTGCTGCTATGAATTTGCTTTATCAGCCAAGCAATGCCTGGATGTTTTATGCTTTAAGTGTGGCGGCTTTTGCCTTAAAGCGTGGCGGACGACTCTATGTGGCGGGCGCCAAGGATAGGGGTATCCTGACCATTGCGAAGCGTATGCGGGAGCTGTTTGGCAACGTTGAGACGATAGCTATCAGCAAAGGCCAGCGTGTCCTCTGCTCGACCAGGCGCACTGATTTCGCGCTTGAGGATCTGCCAGTCTCGTCGTTGCGTATATTCGCTGACAATAAATTAGATGCGGGTACCAGTATGTTGCTGGATGCTCTGGAGATACAGAAAACTGATACCGCCTTGGATATTGGCTGTGGCGCTGGTTTTATCGGCATATATATGGCACGTCAGGCGTCCCAGGGACACGTGACAATGCTGGATGCCAGCCTGGCTGCCGTCGATGCCAGTCGTATGGCGGTAGAGAGAGAACATCTGACAAACGTTCAAGTGTTGGCCAGCGATGCTGCCCAGGCGGTTCTTACACAGCAATTTGATGTCATCGCCACCAATCCGCCCTTTCATCAAGGAGGCATTCAGACGCTGGCTATCGCGGAACGCTTTATTCGTGAATCTGCGCAGATCTTGCAGCCAGCCGGACGTTTCTATCTGGTAGCCAATCGTTTCCTGAAATATGAGCCGACGCTGCACGCGTGTTTCAGGGATGTCCAGGAAATTGCGGGCGACACACGTTATAAAGTGTTACGCGCCCATCATCCGAACAAAAATACATAGTGGCGCATTGTCTCTACATTGTCACACACGCAGCCTTTTCTATGCGATACAATTATATACGTTACACTATGTTTGTTTACATTGTGCTCTTACCTCAGCCCTTCTTGTCATTGAATGGTGGTATTGTCAACATGAAGTGCTTTCTCCTTATACCAGTATTGGCGGTATCAATCTTATCGCCAGCGTCTACTTGATGTATGAACAGTCATGAGAAGATATATTGAGAGAGGTATGATGTATGCTTGAACCGCGCAGCTCTTTTGTGGAGTTGGATGATTTACGGCTTCACTACCTGGAATGGGATGTAGAGTATCTCCAGAAGCCGTTGGCTGGAGAATCGCCTCTGGTGGAGAATGGAGAGGCTAGCGATAATATTCCCATTGTCTTGCTGCATGGCCTGGGTGCGACTGCTGATACCTGGCGTTTGACTGCTGAGCATCTCTTTAGCCATCATTATTTGCTCGCCTTTGATATGCCTGGACATGGCTTGAGCGAGCAGCCAGAGAATGGATATGAGATAGCGGCTCTGTCCGAGGATATTATTCATGCTATGGCCAGGCTTGGTCTGGGACAGGTGGCGCTTGTGGCTCATGGTTGGGGGGCTCGCGTCGCCTTAGCTCTGGCTGCGCGGCATCCAGCCCTTGTCAGCCATCTGATTCTGGTGGATTGCCCACATCTGGAGCCTCGTCACTGGCCTGGCATGACGCGTGATCGTTTCATCCGTGAAAGAATGTCTCCTGGTGTATACAACTCATGTGAGAGTTATTTACAGCTTTTGCGGCACGACATGTTTTCTTTCTGGTCGCCAGAAGTCGAAAATATTGTGCTGACCTATGTTGAGCCGCTGCCAGATGGTCGCGTCCAGGAGCGTTTACTGCCGGAGCAGCAATCGCAGATCTATGCATCTTTGTGGGAAGATCGTGTATTATCTTATTATGGGAAAGTAAGCTGCCCTGTACTGCTGATGCCTGCCGCTGATCAACCTCTGTCCGGTACAAAGCTGCCGGAGAAACTGGAGGTTGCTGATGATTTTTATGCGGCTAAAGGTCAGCTTGTAGCACAGGTTGCGCGTGCGATTCAGCGTTGCGAAGTGCTCTGGATGCCTGATACCACTCATGATATCCAGTTGCAGCGTCCACGTGTCCTGGCGGAAGCGATCACGCATTTTTTACAGGAGTAAGCCACTTTATTGAACGGTTATGGAAAGTGAGCTCTTTAATGAGTACGGTGCTTTATCTCAATGGGAATATCTATACTCTGGATGCCTATCAGCCTCACGCGCAAGCTATGGCCATCGATACACAGAGCGGACGTATTCTTACGCTGGGTTCCAACGACGAGGTGCGTCGTAGCGGAGGAGTCCACGCAGAGCTGATCGATCTACATGGACGCACGGTTGTGCCTGGTTTCATTGATGCGCATATTCACCTGCTGGAGACGGCCTATCGCTCTCAGCGTATTGATGCGGCTGCGTGTACCAATGAGGATGAGGTGGCCGAACTTGTGCGTGCTCGCGTGGCTCATACTCCCGCCGGCTCCTGGATACAGGGAAGCCATTGGGATCGTAATCTCTGGTCGGACAGTCGTTTTCCGACCAAAGCTTCGCTTGACGCCGTTGCTCCCGATCATCCCGTTGCCCTGTCAAGTAAAGATGGACATCTCTTATGGGTCAACTCGCGTGCCTTAGAACTGGCACATATTTCCGCCCTCACTCCTGAGCCTGCCACCGGCGCTATTCTGCGCGATGGGAGTGGAGAGCCAACCGGGATATTGCAAGAAGCCGCTGCTACCAGTCTGATCTTTGCTGTCATTACCCCTCCTGATCCGCATGTCAGTAAAACATTACTTGAGCAGCAGCTGGCAAAATTGCAGAGTAGCGGCATTACGACGATTCATGACATTGAGGGCGAGCTTTCCTTGAATGTTTTTCGACAACTACGTGATGAGCAGAAACTTGGAGTGCGTGTGCAGATGATTATGCCTCGGCAGATGCTTCCCCAATTGCCTGCGTTGGGTGTGAATAATGCCGAGAACGATCTATTGCGTATTGGAGGCATTAAGATTTTCGCTGATGGCACGCTTGGCTCACAGACTGCGGCCATGGTGGATGGCTTTGAAGGGGATCCGCATAATCGCGGTATCCTGGCCCTGCCTGAGCAAGAAATGATGGAGACGGTACGTGCCGCAGCTGAGCAGGATCTGATGATTGCTATCCATGCCATCGGCGATCGCGCAGCGCATGTGGCACTCAACTCAATTGAATATGCGCAACGTGCTCTCAAGGCGGCCCAGACTACTTCGTCCCAGCCATCAAAGCATGTGCGCTATCGTCTGGAGCATGTGCAGTTGATTACTCCCGAGGATCTGGGACGCATGCGTCGTCTGGGCGTTATCGCCTCTATTCAACCTTTTCATGCCGTTGCCGATCGCGATATCGCTGAACGTTACTGGGGGAAGCGTCATCGTCGAGCATATGCGTATCGTACGATGTATGATCTGGGTATCCCATTGGCGCTGGGCTCTGATGCTCCTGTTGAAACCTTTGATCCTTTAAATATTCTCTACGCTGCGACCATGAGAAGTGATCCAGCGACCCGGCGTCCATCGTGGCTTCCTGAGCAGGCACTTTCTATCAGCAGCGCCCTGTTAGGTTATACGCTGGGAGCAGCTTATGCGGGTGCCGAGGAGAGCCGTAAAGGATCCCTGGCCGTTGGCAAACTGGGCGATGCTGTCGTCTTACGCGAGGATATGCTGCGCATCGAGCAAGCACACATGCCTGAAAATGGTGTTCATGCCACGATCCTGGGTGGTAAAGTGGTATATGGTAGTCTTTAGCGTATCTTTGGCCTGGTTGCAGGATAATTGGTACGTCGCGATCAAGCGAATTGTCGCACCTTCTAACCGTTTTGTGATTCCGAGGTATATTCATGTCATTTTTTAATATTGTTCTTCTCTTCCTGGTCGCTTTTCTGGGAGGGACGCTAAATTCAGTGGCTGGTGGCGGAAGCTTTTTCACTTTTCCTGCGCTGATCTTCACCGGAATACCCTCTATTCCGGCGAACGCCACCAGCACAGTCTCTCTCTGGCCGGGCTCAGTTGCCGGTATTGGAGCCTATCGCCGCGAACTGGTTGAGTTGGACCGTCGTCTTCTGATTGTCATGGCCGTCACCAGCTTAATTGGTGGCTACCTTGGTGCTCGCTTGCTCTTGATCACTCCTCCCTCGATTTTTGAGACGCTGCTCCCGTATCTCTTGTTGGTTGCCACATTACTGTTTACATTTAGCCCTGCTGTGACAAAGAAATTGCGCATGCGCCGCATTGAGAAGTCTGTCATTGGAACCAGGCAGCTCATCTCGATCTCCATTGCCCAGTTTATCATTGCAATCTATGGAGGCTATTTTGGTGGAGGGATCGGCATTCTGATGCTGGCAGCTTTGGCTCTCATGGGCTTAGAAAACATTCACGTGATGAATGGCCTCAAATCGGTCCTGGCCTCCTGTATCAATGGTATCGCCGTAATCACTTTTATTCTGGCGGGTATCATCCACTGGCCCGAAGCTATTTTGATGATTGTTGGTGCTACGATTGGTGGCTATGGTGGAGCATACTACGCCCGTAAGGTCGATCAAAAATGGGTGCGCCTGTTTGTCATTATCGTTGGCTTTGCCATGACATTGTATTTCTTTATTAAAGGCTGATTTTGTACCTATGTATTAAAGTACATTTGATCAGATGGAGAAAGCAAAGAAAACAGGGTTCCTCCACACCTTTACCCTACTGTACTATTTCCTGGGTATCTAATGATAGAAATGCATTCGCGATACGTCATTATTAGTAGCTATATATCGCGCTTCTTCGATGCTTATGAAAGAGTAAAAGTGGCAAATCAGATCTCTTTGCATTTTAAAGGAGACAGTTTTGAGGAACTCTGATCACATTTCTAAATACAATCAGCGTGGCACTGACTACGCTCTGTCAGGAGATTTTTACCAGGCGCTGGCTGAATTCAGTCAAGCGATCCTCATTCAACCACAAGAAGCCTCCTGCTACTATAATCGAGCACTGGTCTATCGGAGCTTGCATGACCATCGCAGTGCGCTGATGGACCTGCATCATGTGTTGAGGCTTCAACCTGCCTATGCTCTGGCATATTATCAACGCGGGATCACATATTATCTCCTGCGTGACAATCGGCAAGCCATCCATGATTTCAGCACTGCGCTGCTGCTTCAGCCTCACGATGTGCAATCGTTTGTTGGGCGGGCCGTCGTCTACATTGTGATGGAAGAATATGAGCAGGCTCTGATTAATCTGGATCGCGCCATCTCGCACGATGCATCGTTAGCTGGTAGCCTGGGAGCTTATGGGAGCAGAGGTCAGGCGTATGCGGCTCTTCAGCGCTTTGATGAAGCCATTGCGGATTATTATCAAGCACTATGTTTTAAACCTGATGATGTGATCTTGCTGAACCGTTTGGGCGCAGCATATACGGATAGTGGTCGGCCCGAGGCTGCACTCGAGCATTATTATACGGCTTTGATCTTGCAGCCAGAAGCCGCTTTTACCTATAATAATCGTGGTGAGGCCTATAGATTGCTCGATCGCTATGCCGAGGCGATTGTTGATTTTGATCGTGCTCTGATGATTGATAAGACATTAGCGATTGTCTACTATAATCGAGGTCTGGCCTATGAAGCGCTCAATCTCAGCGAGCAGGCATTACAAGATTATATCCATGTGCTTGACCTTGATCCTACATTGATCGATGTCTATCACGACCGTGCCAGTCTCTATAGTCGTCTTAAACGTTATCCAGAAGCGCTGGCTGATTATCATAAAATTCTTGATTATGATCCCTCTGATACGATGGCTTTGTACTGTCGTGGCACCATATACTTATATCTGGGACAACCGCAGCAGGCCATCGACGATTTCGATGCTGTGATTTTGCAGCGTCCAGATTTTGCCTGTGCCTATCATAATCGCGGTGAGGCCTACTTATACCTGCGAAACCTCGAACAAGCGAGCAATGATTGCCGTCATAGCTGGCAGATGGATACATCGCATGCCGCTCATGGCTGGATGACGCAATGGATTGAGGCTTGTTTGCAGGAGCCAGATGCTCTCTGGCTTGCCCGCTTAGATGACATCGCTACGCAAGCGCCCGCCGATTATGCTGCTTATATGTGTCGAGCTCTCACTTTTTTCCTGCGCGGGCAAGCGCAGCAGGCATTGCAGGAATTGCATACGGCGCTCCTCATAGATGCCGAGAAGTGGGATGCCTATTTCTGGAAAGGTATGATTCATGCCAGCATGGATCACGATGAAGAGGCTCTTGTGGATCTTGAGCGAGCGATTGCATTACGTATTCCTCCCATCTTATTATCTCCTCTACATTGGCTGAAGCAGGATCATATAAATTTTTATACGCAATATGCTCTCTCCTTTTTTCATTAATCACTTTATCTGGATGGCATATCCACATTGCTCATCCATCGCATATATGGCAGTAAAGATGTACAATAATTAATAGGGTGAAGCGATTGAAATTATGACCGAGCTGAGAGAAATAAGCTAAAATATGTACTTCAACGTATGCATTTTATGCTAAAGCATTCATAAATAGAGTTACATATCTTCTCATCGATAGACCATAATTTCTTTCTGCTTCGTTCCAGGAGCGTAAATAACGATATGTCAATATATAAAGGAGTGATTATGGTTCGCGACCAAAAAAGCAAAAATAAGACAGCTCAAACTTCAGCCCAGGGAACTATTGAGGCACCCCAGCCGCAAGTGCCAGCCGCTTCCCAGGAACAGGATAGTATACTGGCTGTGCCAGGCCCCACCTGGCCTGTCTGGCCGACCTCCAAACCTGGTCCACGCTCGACACCACCGCCTCCTGCCATGCATCCATTTAATGCTTTCCGACCGGAACAGGTGAGCGAAGTTGGCTACAATCAAGAGACTGGCGAACCCGGTTCAGATAGTGCGCTGCGCTCAATGCCCGATGCATCGATGAAAGATCAAGTTAGTGCTGATCAGATGACATCTGATCGCAGCACTTTGACCAGACGTAAGAAACGTTTGTAGCACAGACAGACCGCATCCAGGTTTCCGTCTCAGTGTATCCTTAATTATAAGAGGCATACACTGAAAGAGGAGACAGCTTCCTCTACCAGGTCGCTCTTACCGCTCTGTCAACGGTCATCGCGCCGATGTAGCATTGGAAACATACATCCCAATGGGGTGAAATGTTCACCGACGTAGCGGCGCGGCTCTGCCGTGCTGTCACTTCCCGCACGAAAACGTCCCACCTGCATCTGAAAGCAACGCAGACGAGACGATCCACGGTGGGAAGATCGTGCAATGGAACCTCATGAGGAGCGTGGTCGTACGAGTCACAGACAGCACGGCAGAGCCGCGCCGCTACGTCGGTGAGCGTCTCACCCATTGGGAGACACATTTCCAATGCCACCACAGTGCGATGACCTTTGACAGGGTACTTACCGACCGTGAGAGAGCGCGGAGGAGTTTTGATCATGGATTTTGTGCAGAAAAATCAGCTACGTTATGCTGTGATTGGTGCCGGTGCCGGCGTATTCGGGATGCATCGAGCGGCCCTTCAGTTATCTGAGATAGATGTGGTAGCCGTCGCAGATGTGAATCGAGAGGGAGCGCGCCAACGTGGTGACGAATTCCACTGTCCGTTTTATGACGATCACAAGCAATTGTTAGACGAAATGAAGCCTGACGTTGTCGTGGTCATGACTCCTCACCCTTACCATGCTCAGATTGCTATCGATAGTTTGCAGGCTGGTAGCCACGTGCTGGTGGAGAAGCCTATGGCTGTACAGGTGAGCGAAGCTGATGCGATGATTGAGGCGGCCGAACGTGCCCGGCGTATGATTGGCGTGGTTTTTCAGCATCGCTTTCGGCCAGAGATCAGGGCAGCTCATCAACTCATTCAGAGCGGGCAGATAGGCCGTGTACAACATGTGTCGATGACCGCTGTCTGGACGCGTACCGCACGTTATTATCAGTCGGCTGGCTGGCGAGGCACCTGGAAAGGCGAAGGTGGTGGCGTCTTAATGAATCAGGCTTGCCATCATCTAGATTTATTATGTCATTTAATGGGTGAGCCGGTACGCGTCTTCGCGTGGACGCGGCGTATCCTACATGCTATCGAGACTGAAGATACTGTTCAGGCCGCTCTGGAATGGTCCGATGGTGCCCTTGGTTCGCTCCACATCAGTACCGCGGAGGCGGATCAGGCCGAGCATCTCAAAATTGTGGGCACGCGTGGACAGCTTGAGTTGAATGGGGATAGCTTGACCCATCGCGTTCTGGATACCGATATTACTCATTTTGTGGAGACGCATCCTAAGGCGATGGCCTCTCCTGCTATCTCTGATGTTCCCGTCGAGATCGATACCAGCGTGAGCGGCAGCCATAGTGCCGTCTATCGTGCTTTTAATATGGCGGTTGTTCATGGAACTCCATTCACCTCGGCCGCTGAAGAGGGGCGTATGTCGCTTGAACTGGCCAACGCTTTTATCTATGCCAGCTATACCAATCAGCCGGTCGAAATTCCGCTCTCCCGATCAAACTATGCTGCTCTCTTACAGGATCTCATCGACAAAAAGCGCTAGCATTTATGAGTTAATTGTGCGTACAAGAAGCATTGGATTTCTTCAGAGAAACTGATGAACGTAGACGATATAATACTATATATGTTGATATGTTATAGCTATGGATAATGTATAGTAAAACTATACGTCTGTGATCTTCAATGCAGGAGCAAATGCGCTGCTTTAAGCGCTGACCTATAGAGATAGAGATGAGGCGTGTGCGGGGGTCTGCAAGTTGTATATTCGAGAGAGGATACATTGCAAACACAACCACGAAGCTGGAAAAAAATTCAGCGGTACAACGTAGTGAGTTTTGTAGTGAGTACTTGTTTTATTCTTGCCTGTGGACTTGGTTTATTTGGAGTCGTGTCGCGCGCAAAAGTGGAGGGCGCACGTGGTCAACCTTTGATTGTTTGTTCACATACTGATCGTATCCACATCGTTGTTGGAGAGGAAACCCTTGCGAGTATTGCTGCACGTCATGACCTGACTACCCAGCGTCTGATGGCTTATAATCGTTTGAGTGTTTCAGCTCCTACATATATCAATCAGAGTATTTGTATTCCGAGCATGTCGTCCGAGACGATAAATAGCGCGACGCTGGCGCTCCGGGTACCCGAAAAAGAGGCTGCCCCGCTGGTCGTCGTAAAGCACACTGATCTCATGGAGAAAGCGAAACGTGTCAGGCCGGCTGCGCCTGCGTTTCAAGCTGTTAAAGCGTCTCCGCCGCTCGTTGGAGCCCCGTATACAGGGCGATCGGGCCTGGCCATGCTGGCCCCGATAGGACAATTAGCGAACAGGCGCAATGAATATCCATTGGGACAATGTACATGGTGGGCTGCACAGCGCTACTATCAACTGCACAATGTATTTGTGCCCTGGACCATGAATTCGAATGCTGGAGAATGGGTCGGTCGTGCCCTGCAATTTGGGTGGCATGTATCCAGTGTTCCGAGGGTGGGCTCAATTCTGGTTTTGCGTCAGAATGTGCAAGGAGCGGGCTCAATAGGACATGTGGCGATCGTTGAACAAATCCTGAGCAATGGTACAGTGATTGCCAGTTCGCTGAATTGGGGAAAGCATCCCCACTCAGTCACAAATTCGCTGTTCCATCTGGGATATGGCGTTTCTTTCATTGATCTGTAGTGAATGCTACTTATACTGCTTAGAAGGCAGTGTGCCAGGAGCAGTGACAGGCCTGGCTAGTGAATTACGTTTAAAGACCCCATGCATAACATCTATAACCAGATATCGGCAACGGTATCTGGTTTCCGCATTTTCATCGTCTTGTATTACTTTGCAAGGATCATCGCGGGACGCGCTCAGTGTCCAATACTCTGAAGTGAGGGGTAAAACCCCTTTCGCCCACGGCGTCAACGCCCACCGACGTAAGTACATTCCGCGATTGATCTCTGAATGTACTTACTGCTCTGTCAAAACACAGAAGGACGTTGCGTGGCAATGGAGGATGGCCCCTTGAACCAGGCACTCAGGCTCGCCGACGTAGCGGCGCGGCTCCGCCGTGCTGTCACTTCCCGCACGAACACGTCCCATGTGCATCTGAAAGCAACGCAGACGAGACGATCCACGGTGGGAAGATCACGCAATGGAACCCTATGGGGAGCGTGGTCGTACGAGTCACAGACAGCACGGCGGAGCCGCGCCGCTACGTCGGTGAGCCTCTCACCCCATCGCCTTCTGGAGCTGTTTTGGACACACATCACCGATACCGCATCGGCGCGATGACTTTTGACAGAGTAGTAGCGGCGCGGCAATTCGCTTGATCGCGACGTACCGCCGTGCTGTCACTCGACGCACGAAAACGCTCCTCATGGGGCTCCATTGAGAGCTGCGCTCGAGCTGTTTCGTACGAGTCACAGACAGCACGGCGGTACGTCGCGATCAAGCGAATTGCCGCGCCGCTACTTTATCCGGAAGGTACTTGACATCTAGAGGGCCATCAGGTAGATTGAGGCGTGGTAGGTCACTGTTCGTTTGGATAGTTATGAGTCAATCCAGTCGTTACGACGTATGAACGGGAGATGTAATTGGTTATAAAGAGTCAGGAACAGATACGCCTGGAACAGGCTATGGTCCAGGCGGTAAGTGTCAATAATGACGAGGCCGTTATCGATCTCTATAATGTGATTTTGATGTCACCTTATGCCGTAGAGATCATGGATTCGTTACCCGATGTGGAGAGCGTCCAACTGATTTTGCAGCGGGATAGTGAACGTCATCTCTTGCGTGAGGCTCTCGCTAGTCGACGTGTGGAACAAATTGTGACCTCGGCTGATCTGGTGGCACGCGATATTGTATGTTTAACGCAGGATGAGCAGGAGATTGTTGAATTATCCTGTGGTTTCATGGATGCCTGGCAGGCTCAAGATAATAATGCGCTCTTAGATGTTGTTGAGACCATCCTGAACTCTCCTCATCGTGATTTCTTACTTTTTACAGAGCAAGAAATGAGTTATATCGAGCAAATGTATCAGCAAAAGCATTTTGCACGCTTATCGCATGCGTATCAGCACCATCAATCTGGACCACAATATCAGCTTCAGTTGCCGCAACAGCAGCTGGTTGCCGTTGCCACGCCCGCGCCGGCCCCACCCAGCGTATTTAACTTTCCTGATATCAGCGCAGAATGGTTCAAGAAAGTATGTCACGTGAAACGTATTTATCTTCTCCATTGGGTGTATCAGAAGATCTCAACTGATGAGCTAGAGCAAACGACTCTCGATGATCTGATCAACGCACCTATGATCAATGAAGGTATCCGGCTGGCTAATCATGCAGCTAACACGGTCCCTTTATTACCAGAAATGTTGTTACCAGAGATTTTTCAATCCTTCCAAAACGATCCAGTTGTTGACTACGTGTCCCTACTCTACGAGAACCGTCTTACCGATGAACAGGTTAAAAGCATCATATTGATATTTCTCAATAAGCAACTCTTTGAGGAATACTTGCTGTGGGAGCAGTCTACTCAGCTTCCAGACTGGCTACAGATGGCGCATGGATGTGATGGGGAGACCTTCAGGCAGCAGATCGCGTTTATGTATCCGTGGGTAAAGACGCTCAGTTGGTGGCGATAATAAATCAAACAGAAGTCAGCGCGCCGACGAGATTATAAGGAAAAAATTCTCCGAGATCTTGTCGGCGCGCTGATTTTTTAAGCTTCAAGTAGCAAAAAGCGCTTTCTTCCGTATCTATCTCCCTCAATTTATGGTAATCGAGACGCATTACCCCTCCGATGAACTTCAGCGACCCTTGACACATGGCTGACTTTTTGGTAAATTGATGACTAGTGAGTCATAAAGAATCTGTACTGGTCAGAAAATAGATTTTATGGTCAGAAAAAAGGAACATAGTCAGAAAGTTCTGTTTCTGATTGTATATGCCACATGTTTCTTTTTCACACGCTAAAAGTAATCAAATTCTATGCCGTTTAAGGAGTAACACATTATGCAAGTTGCTGTCGCACCTCCAGAAGAAAAGTCGGGGGGACTTGCGTATAAGTGGATCGTTGCCATTGTTATTGTTATCGGACTATTCATGACTATCCTGGATAGCACTATCGTGAATACGGCTATTCCGAAATTGGAGACCAGCTTTGGAGTGAATCTTACCAGCGTACAGTGGGTTCTTACTGCATATACGTTGGCGCAAGGTGTTGCTACTCCATTGACTGCCTACCTGGCCAGTCGTATCGGCAACAAACGTTTATATCTTTTTTCGCTGATTGGCTTTACGCTTGGATCTGCGTTATGTGGACTCGCCTGGAGTCTGCCAACGCTGATTCTCTTCCGTATCCTACAAGCCGTGTTTGGAGCCTTCATCTCACCACTTGCTATTACCCTCCTCTACAATGAATTTCCTCCCGAAGAGCGTGGTACAGCGATTGGTTTCCTGGGTGTCCCGCTTCTACTTGGTCCTGCGCTTGGTCCGACCCTGGGTGGATATCTTGTCACCTATACTGGTTGGCCGCTCATTTTTTATGTCAATGTACCGGTGGGTATCGTCGGATTGATTCTGGCGATGGTCTATCTGCATGACAGCCCTGCGCAGCCAGTCAAGTTCGACTTCTGGGGATTTGTCTTTGTCAGTATTGGCCTGGCGGCTTTGCTCTATGGTATTTCGTCTGCTGAGGGAGATGGCTGGGGCTCCTCTACCGTGGTGGGCTGTATCGCAGGCGGGACGCTCTTATTGATCGTTTTTGTGATACTGGAAATGACGCGTGTGAAGCAGGAGAAATCTGTCCTGCTCGACTTACGTGTCTTCTCGAATCTGACATTCACCACCAGCCAGATTGCTACTTCACTCGTGACCTTTGCATTGTATGGAGGTCTGTTTGTGGTGCCAGTTTATCTCCAAAACTTACGTGGTGAGTCTGCGTTTCAGTCAGGCTTGCTACTCCTGCCTGGATCTCTGTGTTCGATGATCGCTGTCGTGTTAGGTGGTCGTCTGGTTGATAAGTTGGGCGTACGCGCTGTGGTTATTCCAGGTCTGTTTATTCTGGGCCTGGCGCTCTACCTGCTGACTGCCGTCAGTCCTTACGAACCATATGGCCAGATGCAGATAGGTCTATGCATTCGCGGTTTTGGAATTGGTCTTTGTTTGCAGCCATTAATCGTTTCTGCGCTCTCGGAGATCAAACCTCGCTTGCTATCGCAGGCATCATCTGTGAACACAACGCTACGTTTTGTCGTTAGCTCGCTCGCTATCTCCGTTGTTTCGACCTATGTAAGCGCTCAGACGACTCTACACTATTCCCACATTGCTGAGACTGCAAACCCCACATCGCCGTTGGGACATCTGGTCACGCTGCTGGAAGCTGCCTTCATCTCAAAAGGATATCCAGTACAGGCGGCATTGGGCGCAGCCGTACATGAAGTCTCTCTGCTCGTCCAGAGACAGGCGGCGGTGGAAGCCATTAGTGACGTCTTCTGGCTTACATTGATCCTCTCTGGTGTCGCGGTCATTGCCACTATCTTTGTGGGTGGTTTTAAGAAAAAACAGCCCATCCCCGAAGAAAGTTTAACCGACGAAGAGAAGAAAGCACGTGATGAAGCCGCTATGGCTGTATAGATAGCGTATAACATTATCGCTTCAGAGACATAGGAAAATAAGATAGATTTTCCACATAAAAAAGAAACATTTTATCTGAAAATTCATTCTCTTGCATAAAAAGGAGATCATAGGCAATGCGTCGTATCATTTTAGTAACGGTCCTGGTAGTAGTGGCCCTGTTTGCCATTCTCATTGGTGGCGGTTTGTACTTTTACAATAATTACCTCTATTATTCGACCGATGATGCTCAAGTGACTGGAACCGTCTTGAACGTGAGCAGTCCTGCAGCTGGTCAGGTGAATACCTGGAGCGTGGCTCTGGGTAGCAAAGTCACTGCCGGACAACAAGTTGGCACGGTAACTTCCGTATCGGCGCTTACAGGTAAGACTGAGACCATCAAAGTGACGAGTCCGATCGCCGGGACAATCGTACAGGATGCCACTGTCTCTGGTCAGACAGTTGGGGTTGGTAGTACGTTGGCTGAAGTAACGAATCTCGATAATGTCAGTGTCACTGCATACATCGATGAGGGCGAGATCAGTAATGTGAAGGTCGGCCAGGATGTTGATATCACTGTCGATGCTTATAAAGGAACTTCTTACAAAGGTCACATCCAGACAATTGTATCGGCTACGGCGGGCACCTTCTCACTCCTACCTACCAACGATGTTACCAGCGGCAACTTCAGCAAGGTGACGCAGCGCATCCCCATTGTTATCACCCTGGAAGGCAATAGTGGAACCACTCTGGTCCCGGGCTTGAGTGCAGAGGTCAAAGTTCACCTGCATTAGTTTGATCACCAACCAGATGGAGTCCCGTCCACTGCGCATAGGGGCTCAGAGGACTCCATCTAGTCAGGGTGTGGAAGGAGCACAATATGCTGCTGATCATCGGAGTACTGATTGGAGTTGCTATTCTTGCCCTGGTGGCCGCTTTTTTTGTGGCCCGTGGAGGTCGTCAGAAGGTGCAGCCTGCTCCCGAAGTACAGATAGAGCCAGAGCCAGAGCAGCTAAAAATCGAGACGAGCACATCTGCATCGGCGTCAGAGGTTGAGGTGCCGAGCGCTCATCTTCTGGCAGAGACTGAAAAACGACCAGCCATCTCATCATTCCAGCGCCAGCAACCAACAGAGCGTAGCCAGCCGGAGGAGTCTCTGGAGCAATTGGATTTCCCGGACAACGCTTCTCCTACCTATATTAACATCAATAGAGGCACAACTGTATCTGACATCGACACTCACCCGGGATCATCCCTGTCAGAACGGTGGACCCTTGAGCCATCCCAGTATTCGGAGAGAGACGTCACAGTGCTAAAGCGGCAACTGTACGAGCTGGCTGGACAACTTCATCTTATGCAGCACAAAACGCGCGTCATCGAGCAGCGTGTACTTGAAATAAGTAGTGTGCTTGAGCGTATGGACGACGAACAGAATTCCCAATCAAGCGCATCAGAAGCACCATCTCCGCGAGCCTATAATGGATAGCGAGGTGAGATCGGTCTGGCTGGATTATCATTTGCTTTTACATTCCTCAACCATCTCAGTGAGATACCTTATCACCTATCTGAGCCTGCCCTCGTAGGTGATGAGGCCACTTCAACGAGCAACTTCATTATTCACATATAATATATGCTTGAAGCATCTCTTTGTCTCTTGACTTTTTTTGAAGCATCTTGTAAATTAACGAATGACTATTCATAAAATCTTTGTATAACAACAATAGCCTGACATAGCCAACGTTTGCGATCAGTCCTTCCTCCGCGGATTGGCTGGATGCTAAGAGTAAACAAGTCCTGTAGATTGCTGTATTGTATGTGATTAAAAAGAATCTTTAAATGAGTGTATCGATGCTAATCGGTATGCGAACCAGACCATCTCTCGCGGATACTGGTAAGAAATAGTCGTAGTCAATAGGAGAATACAAGCCATATGTTAAACATACCGAGCGAAGACGCTGTAGAAATAACTGAGACCAGAGCCCCAAATACATTGCATCCAATCACCGAGAAAATCATAGCTCTGCTCAAAAAGGACTCTCGTATCACCGATCAGCAGATAGCCGATGAGCTTCATCTTAAAAGTGGAGGTGTCGCCCATGGCTGGAGAGTCGTAACCGAAGAGACATTAAAAGAGCGTGCCTGGAAAGACTGATCAAAATCTCATATTCTGGCAGCAAAATGGAAATAGCATCGAAAAAGGCTTGATTTTTCAGCCAAAAAATGTTATAGTTTATAGGTAATCGCGAGGAGCTACAAAAATAGCTCCTCTTTTTTTGTGCCATTCATCAGATTCTGTCATGTATATTGAAGCATTTCCACATTTGATTTCGTTAGAGGAACAAGAGCCTTAACGAAGAAAAGTCATCATTATGCTATCCTTTAGCGATGACCTCTATGCTTGCCATGACAGGAGTCCTCCTCCATGATTTTTGAACTCGATCCTTTACATAGCCTGATAGAATTTTCAGCCAGACATTTAATGATAAGCATTGTGAGAGGACGCTTTTCTGAAGTACATGGCACTATCAAGCTTGATACACAGTATCCAACGGAGTCCTGGATCAAAGCACAGGTCCGAACCGAGAGCATCTATACCGGTGCCAGCCGACGCGATGCCCATCTGCGCTCCGCCGACTTTTTTAACGCCACTCAATATCCCATCATGACCTTTGAGAGCACACACGTCAACCTCCTCGACCAGACGCGTAGCGACCTCGATGGATTACTCTCAATTCGCGGCGTAACTAAAGCCATCACCTTCAAATCCGCCTATGCCGGACAATGTCGAGATCCACTCACCGACGCCTGGCGCGTCGGATTATTTGCCCTCGCAATCATTGATCGCCGCGACTTCGGCATGCAATTTAATCGCATCGAACAAGGCATCGCCCTGATCGGAAACGAAGTGCGGATCGAAATCCACGTAGAAGCAGTCCAGATCCAGTAAGCCGGCGACGTCGAGTGTGTCGGGACAGGATTGAATAAGCGTAGTGGATGTGGTATCATGTGCCCTGACGGGGCTGTAGCTCAGTGGATAGAGCGTCGGTTTCCTAAACCGTGCGTCGGCGGTTCGAGTCCGCCCAGCCCCATATCGTCGACCCGCTGCTCAGGCGGGTTTCTTTGTTGGTCTGTGCGGATAATAGTTGTGATTTGGCTGCCGTGACAGCAACCGTGACAGCAACGCCCTTAGACAGTCCTGTATAGCAGTGTATCCAGACGATTCATGGCTTCCTCTTGCATGGATGGAAGCACGTGTGAATAGGTATCCAGTGTCACACTGATCTGACTATGGCCGAGCAATTCTTGCACGACTTTTGCGTGAACTCCCAGCATCAAGAGTAAACTTGCCGCGCTATGCCGTAAATCGTGGAAGCGAATGATCGGAAGCTCTGCCTTCACCAGGATCGGCCGAAAAGATCGGCGAATCATATTTCCGACCTCAACGGGACCTCCGATCGTATTGCAAAAGACCCATCCCTGATCCTGCCATTCTGGACCGGCGGCCAATCTGGCTTCTCGCTGGCGTATCCGATGCTGTTTTAATGCTTCGATTGCCAGCTTCGTTAGATGAATGCGGCGACGGCTTTTTGTCGTTTTGGGTTCGGAAACGGTGAACCCTTTTCCGACGAGACGCGTAATGGTTCGCTTGACCTGGAGAATTCCGATAGCCAGGTCGATGTCTTCCCACTTGAGACCAAGTAATTCGCCCTGTCTCATCCCCGTTGTGAGAGCAAGTACATAGAGTGCTTCAAAGGGATCTCCCTGTGACGCTTCCAGAAACTGTTGTGCTTGCTCACCAGAGAGAATACGCATCTCTTTCTTTGGGACACGTGGCGGATTGACCGCATTACTCACGTTGCGAATAACCAGTTGCCATTTCAATGCATCGTTGAGTGCCTTATGCAGGACACGATGGATATGTTTTACCGTTTGTGGAGCATATCCTTCCTCCAGTTTTTTGTTGTAGAGCGATTGCAGGTGTTGTGGAACCAGTTTTTGCAATTTGGTCTTTCCCAGCACAGGCAAGATATGCAGTGTGATGATCTCTCGATATCGTTCATACGTGCGTTCCCGGACGTTATTTTTCGCGATATCGTGTAACCATGTTGTCAGGAAGTCATTTAATGTCTGGTCCTCGCCAGGCAGAAGTATGCCTTGATCTTTCTGCTGGTTCACCTCACGAGCGGCTTTGATTGCTTCCTGTTGTGTTTTACAATAGATAGACTTGCGTTTGTTGTTTTCTAGGATGATGGAGGCGACCCATCGTCCATCTTTCCGTTTGTAGACTGATCCTTCTTGATTGGCTCGTTTTCCCAAGATTGTCACGTATTCCTTTCATATATACAAGTGACAAACTATGGGGCCTGTTCATGAGGCGAAATGCCGTGTTTGAGCTGCTCACATCACTTCTTCATCGCCTCATATCCGCCTACGAATGTCTATTGTTAAGCGCTGATTCCAGCATACAATAAATAACACATCTATTGGATGGAATACCCCTTTTAGGCTAGTTGCCAGGCTTATTGTGCAAGAATATGAGCTATTTGATCTCGATGCTCAAATGAATGGTATTGGGATCGGTATTCGAATGGAGAAATATGGACACTGAAGAGCAAAAAGACATGTTTAATCTGTTTCACGATGGAAGCTTTACCCCTTTTCATCAAGTAGACAATGATCTTCACTTTGAGGTTGAGATTGAATATCTGGCACAGATGCTTCATCCTACTTATCATCGTTTCAAAGGGATTCTCAAAAATTGTCGACGACTCGCGCTGACATTCTGGGATGATGAAGCGATCATCGAAGATAGAGATAGGATAAATGCACTGGTAGATGAGCTGGAAATAGCCAGTGCTGCGAGCCATCCTAATGGTGTTTCTATTTACTGCCATCGATATAGAAGGCTTTCTCATAATCGCTATGGGAGACTTCTTGGTGGTGAGATTTTTGTTGTCTGTGATGCTATCATAGTTTTTTGATGAGGCAGATCAAGCAATGAGCAGTGATGATCTGAGAACAATTTTTCGAAACTATTGGCAAGGATTTGGGGGAAAATGATTTGAGGTGGATGAAGATGAAAATTGGCTTCATCGTGAACAGATTGAGTGTTCTTTGTTTTTTTTGTTCAAATGAGACGTTCTTAGAAAATGGAGCATACCTTCATGTCAATATATCATGATATTGTTGAAGCGCTGAATCCACTGGTGAATGCTTTGGATCAGCTTGGTATTGTGTATTATATTGGTGGTTCAGTATCTAGCTCTTTCCATGGTATTGCTCGGCGAACTCAAGATATTGATCTGATTGCAGATATTCAGTCTCACCATGTTCATCGACTTACACATATGATGCAACATAAGTATTATGTCGATGTAACAAGCGCTACAAGATGCTGTGCGACGTAGTTTGCCCTATAACGTAATTTTTCTCAATACAATGATGAAAATTGATCTCATACCTTTGAAAAAGCGTGCTTTACCAGGAAGAAGAAAAGCATGCTCAACCTCAAGTTTTAGAGACTGGTGCACGCACCTTGAGAATTGCTTCCGCAGAAGATGCTGTGCTTACCAGGTTAGAATGGTTCCATATGGGAAATTGTTCTTCTACTCGTCAATGGAACGATATTGTAGGAATATTAAGACAGCAGGGCACGAAACTGAATCTTCTCTACCTTATGCATTGGGCTGATGTACTTGGTGTAAAGAATGTACTCGAAAAATCTCTTCAGGATGCTGGATTATGATAATTATCTTCTTGTAAATGAGCCGAGAAACGTGCATGTGTATAATCCGTTTCGTTAGTAGGAAAGGAACGCTGAGTTCTACCGTTTTTGCTGGCAGGACCATTTACCAAAATCTTTAATTTGTGTTTTCACTTTGGCTAATAACTATATTGATAATGTCAAATTTTCTGTTCTAAGCCATAGAGTCTCTGGACCATTCTTTGCAGAGATCTTTTCCTGTCACAATACGACTATTGGTTTCATCTAGTACGCGGATAAGCCATTTGTCTTTTGGTAAATGTGATTGTATTCTTTGTGCAGATATGTGCCTTGCTGGTATATCATAAAGGGACCAGCCTTCTCTATAGAGACTTAAAAGTTGTTTTACCCGATTCCATAACTCTATTATAGCCGCTTGTTCTATGATTTTTATGCTTCCGGCAGAAGCTTCCGCTTCTGGTGCTATTTCTTGCAGATGTGTAACAATTACTCCACGAATGGTATAACCTGGATACTCTTGTTCTGCTCGGGTAACTTGGTTATGTACTTGGCCAATGTTATGATGTGAAATAAGGTTAGATGATTCATGTTCAATCTTAGCTTCAAAGGTAATTATTTCTCTGGAATTTCCAAAATTACCACGCCATTTACAATCTGTTGCTCCTTGGTAGTTAGGAACGGAGGCACTATAACCGAGTAATTTCCCCAACTCTTCAAGTCCCGTTTGGAATTGTTTATGATTGTTCGATTGAAGATTATTAGTAATTCTTTCACATAATTTATTAAAACTGCGTTCTTTGATCCCTAAATCTTCTAACTGCTCATTAAAACTGTGAATAACAGTGCTAGTATAATCATCGGAGTTTGTATTAAAGCTAATAGAGGATTGTCTGGCTCGGTTTAATGATGCTCGTAGGCGATTGAACCACATACTTTGGCCACCACGTTTAATGGCCTCCTCTAATACTTGTAATGATTTTTCACGTGCTGCTGGTTCACCTTGTAAGGACTGGAGATACAACGCTTTTGCCCATTGATATCCATAAAATGCGCAGATCTCTAGTAGATTAGTAGAGAGAGCTTTCTCCCAACAGATTTTAAATTTTGACGCTGCTACTTCATAATTATGATTTTCAAAAAGTGCACTCCAACCAATGATTTCATCTTCTGATATGTCTATTGTTTCTTCACCAGATGTTAGGGAATTCTGAGGAACGTTTGCTAGATATGCACCAAACTGTACGTCATATTTCTCAAAGTCACCATGCAAAAAGGAGTTGACTTCCGAGGTTACTATCTCGTCTCTTTCTTCTGCTAAATCCTGCGCCATATCAATTTCGGCCATAATGTTCCTAGAGATTCCAACTCTGTTTGAATCAACACCAAAATAGCTTGCAAAGCGATTATCAAGTAGTATATACATACCGAAGTCTTCAGCAGAGCGGTTGCATCGACCAAGTGCTTGGATAATGCGCTGATTTAACCTCATCTGCATGAAACTTGCATCTCTCAAATTCTGATTGATAAATTCTTCTTGGATATTGATTGCCCGAGGAATTGTGGGAATAACCACAATTCTGCACTCATCTCCATTAAAATCCATACCATCAAAACGCCCAGCCACAAATAATCCTCCTTCAGAGGCTTTTTTGAATATCTCTATCTCGTTTCCTTGGGGGGTTAAAAGCCACGTTGAGTATTCTTTGTCTGTCTTATTCATCTCTAGTGTAATGGTATCTTTATACTTAGTTGCCTCAGCGCTTGAAGAACATAACCAGACACTTTTATTTTTAATTGCTAATGCACTGTTTAGTGTGTTTAACAAATGTTCTTGGGATTCTTCTCTACCCTCCTTGCTTATGAGAACCAATCGGCGGCCTGATGTTCTTTCCATAAATTCTGCTGGAACCGGGATTTTTTGTATTTTTTTAGTTCCTAGTCGACGACTTAGGTCATGTGGATCTCCAATTGTGGCACTAAAATATAGGCGCTGCTGAGTTGCTTTATAATGATTCTTTGTAAGAAGGGGATAAATATATGGGCGTATCCAAATAGATGTTGTGCTTATATAAATATTCGCCTCACGTAAATTTTCTCTCATACGACCCCAGCGATATGATAAATCTGTATCGACAGAAAGTGTTGGAGATGTATCTATTATCTCTTGGAGACGTTGTGCTATATCAATCTGATCGATAAAGGAGAGTAACTGTGTAGAAGGTCTGCTAGATATATTTACTTCTTCGGCTAATGCGTCTGCAAAAATGGGGTAATCAGGGAAGCGGTTGTTAAGCAATGTAATTATCTCGGTGAATAGCATAGGGTGTTGATATTTACTTATCTCGACAGAATAAAGTGAATGAAGACAAAGCTCAGCTAAATGAGCATCATCCATAATAATAAGATCGGCAGGATCGACAACAGGATGCTGATTAAAATAAACCCAGTAGTTCATAATAGCAACTTTTGTTGCTCGATGATATCCCCGTTTGGCAGATGCAGGAATGTCTATACTTTTCCCTTCCATAAGGGCTACTGGAATATTAAGTTGTTTAGCTTCTGCTTCCATCTGGCGCGCTAGAGTTTTATTTGCCGATACTATCGCAACTTTTTTCCCTGCTTGTCTCCAAGACTCTGCTATCAATAATGCAATAAGTGTTTTCCCTGCTCCAGTTGGTAGCTCAATGGCAACATCGGTAGCAATATTTGTTGTGTTTTGTTGATCAGGTAAGAATGTGTCTGCATACTGATGTAATATATAGTCTTGGGCAGGCCAGAGTTGCCGAAACTTTTCAGAATGAAAACCTGTGAGCAAATTTGTGTAATCGCCTTTGATTGGCATTTGTTTGTCTATCTCCAATCTTTTTGAAGGATTAGTTTGCGATAATATCTACAAACTACACTTATGTAGTTTGTGTAATTCTATCATAAAATTTCAAAAAAGGTACTTACGTTACAGATCAATTGAGTGGAATTTGATACTACACGATTGAATGGAGGATTTTTTGCCACATAACCACATTGAACAGATTGTCCAACAACTTTACTCCTCTCGGAGTGGGCGACGAAAGGCGGTAGAGGAGCTTCGCCAGCTTGGAGAACCAGGAGGGCAACTCTCGATAGAAGTGCTCATCCACATGATGTTGAATGATACCCTTCCGCTACGTCATGCCGCAGCACAAATCTTGCGTGAATGGCGTGAATATGTCCCCATCGAGCCATTGCTTCTAACGATGCAGGATACACATGCACAGGTCCGATCTGCAGCCCGATGGACATTGGCAGCTGTTGGGGAATACGCCTCGCAGGAGAGCATCCTCTCACATCTTGCTGATCGGGACCCAGCCATGCGTGAAGGTATCCTTTATGCGCTTGGAACGCGTGCACCGATTCCCCTGGTGCTGGAAGCGATCGGTGCCCTAGAGGAAGATCTGCGCGAAGCCGCAACGTATCTGATCAGTCTCATGGGGGAGCACATTCCTGTTGAGCCACTCCTCAACATGCTGAAGATGGGGGATACTTCTATTCGTGCCGCAGCAGTACGCTCTTTAGGGAATCGAGGTGAGCGTATCCCAATTGAGCCATTGATCGAAGCGCTCCATGATACAGAGACCAAGGTCCGTCTGAACGCCATCAGAGCACTTGTCTGCTTGGGAGAACGGATGCCACGAGCCGAGCTACGTGCATTGCTTGATGACGCTGATCAATCGATTCGTCAGGAGGCGACGAAAGCGCTGGCCAGCGTCGGTGACCCTGCAGCTCTTGCTATCATTGTGGATTTGCTGCATGCCGATCATGAGTGGGCACGTGAGAATACGTTGGTCTGGCTACAGACATCGATTGATGTGGAGGAAGATGGACTCGCCAGACATCTTCCTCTTGATGAATTACTGCCTCTCCTCAAAGATGAGTGGTGGCCGGTAGGAATTATGGCAGCTCGGATGATTGCACGGTTAGGTGAGCAGGCACCATTTGCGGAACTGCTAGCTTTCCTGTCTGATCCCTTGCCTGAGGCGCGCCGGGCAGCGTTGCACGCATTTGCGGTGCTTGGAGAGTCTATTTCTTTGAGCCAGTGCATTCCTCTCGAACCGGTGTTGGCTGTTCTAGAAGCTGAGGATGTGGAGACACGCCGAGGTGCCGCGGAAGTATTGAGCTATTTTGGGTCAAGTGTGCCAGTAGACAGACTCTTGCCATTCGTTGAAGATCAAAACATCGAGATTGCATGCCTGATCGCCAAACAAGGACGCCAGGAAG
Source organism: Dictyobacter sp. Z7_2 (assembly GCF_057551105.1). Taxonomy (NCBI): domain Bacteria; kingdom Bacillati; phylum Chloroflexota; class Ktedonobacteria; order Ktedonobacterales; family Dictyobacteraceae; genus Dictyobacter; species Dictyobacter sp. Z7_2. Next base: position 2,050,987 of record NZ_BAAJPE010000002.1, on the reverse strand, counting down.
GGGTTGATGTCCTCGTTGCGAACCTGTGCATAAGCGATCGAGTGTGGGCTGCAGCGGCGGCCCTCGGCGAATTAGGCAAGCACGCCCCAGCAAAGCCGTTGCTTGCAGCATTGCACACGAGTGATGGGTCAGCACGTCAGAGCGTCGCAGCAGTCCTCTATGAGACCCATCCAGAACTCCTTCCACCGTTGGTCACAGAGTTAGTAGAAACGCTTGTCTCTGGGCAGGTAGGGCCTCGCTGGAGCCACTGCAAGAAACCCTGGTTGCTGAAGCCCTGGCCGCACTGAGCGGTTTTCATCCAGCTCTTCTTGCATGGTTTGACCAGGCCCTGGACGCTTCCAATTGGGAAGTGCGTCTGTGGGCTATTTATGGATTGAGCAAGATGTCGCCGCACGTCCTTGATCCAACAATTGAAAAGCTACAACGACTTCTGGATGATCCAGAATCAGCCAGCGTTCGCGAGGCAGCACGCCATGCAATTGAAATCCTTCTGTCAGACACTGCCACTGATGGATCGGGATTGCCTGCGTCTCTCTAGAACAGTCGTCCATTGGAGCGTTGGTGTAGAGAAGTACATGTTGTTTTCCTTTTCTCTACCGTCAAACATCAATACATTATTTTAAACGAGTACCTGTCGATGTGCGGGAACTCAGGAGCGTTTTGCATGCCTATTGACTCCATGTATACTTCTTCCTTTGTCTTACCCAAATTTCCACGGGTTGAAAATATTCCCTCGAGCTCAATTTGTTCCGGGCCAGATGGTCATCTTGGCTTTGTGATCTGTCATATGCCGCCAGATTATGGGGATTTTTCGGCATCGATGACGAACTTTTCCTTTGTGATGCTCGTCATCGATGTGGAACATGCTCACGTGGAAGAACATCATTTCTCACTCGCGTATAAAGCTTTCTACACGATCAATTTGGTTTACGATGCAAAACAATCTACCTGGCTGCTGGTTGTCGATGCTGCCAGAAAAGACGGCCCCATCCTTCAAAAACTGCTCGATTTTTACGCCGCCGATGTATCCACTTCCCAAACATGGGAGTTGGTGAGAAGGATCAGGCAAACGTTGGACAGACGTATTGATAAGGATGACAGTGTAGAAGGTATTTTTGTTGATTGGGAACCCTGGTTTGCTACATATATAGGACAGAAACCCATGTTCACCACGTTGGTAAAAGGTCATGTAAATGATGATGGATTAGCGGAACACAATGTGCAATTAGTTCATGCCCGCACACCAGAAACTTTTACGACATATGAGTTGCGGCGTGGACATCGTAGCATCTCCTTTGTGTTTGATGCCTCCATTGTCTTATTTTTTTGTGAATGCCCTGAAGAGACCTCTACCTGGACTATTTCTCTCTCTGCCTTTGATGTGCATGGCAAACAGATAACATTCAAGGAGATCATTCCTGTTCCCTATCCAGCACGTTGGGAGAAGCTTTGGGTCGCCGATGATCTTGGCGATTGGCTCTGGCCTACCATGTCAGTAATTGGTGGTCCGTCCTGTGGACCAACACAGGGAAAAACCTGCATTGCAGCGCTGCAACTGCGTGATCAGCCTGAAAAAGAACGTGGCTACCCCCGAGGAGAGATTCGGTATGCGAAGGAACCATTGCCAGAAGTACAGGGAGGACTTTTTTGTCTCGATCCCATGGGGCAGATCGTGGCGCAGCAAGAATGTATCCTTGGTGAGTCTCTCTGCATGTGTGTATGTGGTGAGCGTGTGATCGGTGTAGATCTCATGGACGAAACGTGGCGCCTCTGGTCCTGGTCGCCTCTTGTGACAAACACTTTCGGCGTACAGATGGATCTGAAATATCATGCAAAGCGTGTGACACTGATTCCTGTCGCGAGCGATGATCAGTCTGTGACTTCATCCTTTTGGTTGATTGCTGAGAATGAGATCGGTATCCAGGTGGAATTGTGGGTTGGCCCTGACTGGCAGTGCAAACGCCAGCAGCACGTCAAACATGTGCGATTGCCAAATCAACGCGCTCAGACGCAACTAGAATACAAACCTGGTGCTATTGTCGCATCTCAAGATTCCTTGCTAGTTATGGTGATAGATCAAGAGTATCGGTTACAACTTCTGCGCTTTCAATAGTGTTATTTGAACTCATGTTCCTTGACACCGGTTGGAATTCATTGCATTCTTGATTCAGATTTGTATGAGCTAAAGCTTCTATTTCAATTGCAGCGTAGATCATGTAATGAATTGAGGATGAGCAATGCAACAACCCGTTCCATTTTATCTTCGCAAAGCAGAGAATGCTTACAATTTCTTTACACGCATGGAAGCGTCGAATACACTATTCACTCTAGCAGATATCTCTCAATCTACAGGATACAGAGCATCAGTTGTTGAACGATATCTCCGTATGAAGTGGCTCAAGTGGTTTATCGAACCAGCTGGAAACGGTCACTATCGATGTACCAAGGCTATTTACGACCACGATAAAACGTTCTTTATCAGGACTCTTAGCCAGGGTATTCATTTTCCTGAACTATCACCACCATCACAGGCCACTAACGTTGTATCTCCACTACCAACTTTCGACACGACCGGTTATGTTCTTTTCATCGCAGCTCTTATGATCATTGCGGCTTTCTACAAGGTTTCATATCGTTGGCGGTACGCAATCAGTGTGTGGTATGGGAAACAGTGGTGGTTGATATGGTGGCCATTGGTACTGCATTAACGTTTATCGTCGCTAGTATATTTGCGTTTGTCGTTGTGGTAATTTTTTGATGTATTAAAAATGCAGTAGCTTGCTTGAAATTATTTGTGCGAAATGGAATGGGACATTTTATCCAATACAAGGAAGGAGGTTGCATCTGATTGTTGGCTAGAACGGTCCATACAGACGTGTATCCTGGAAGTTGATCTAGGGATGGGAGGACATGGGAATAGGTATCTAATGTTGATACTAATCTGACGATGTTCCGGGCAGTTCTGTGCATTTTTACATGGGTTCCTAATAGTAATAAAATGCTTGCTGTACTGTGTTGCGGGTCGTGATAACGAATAATTAGGAGCTTCCTTTTGATGATGATTGGTTGGTATAACTGACGAATCGTATTGCTAATATCACTAAATGGTTGTGCATGTTGTAGCTTGCGGAGGTAAAGCTGGATAGGCTGAAGGTATATGATCATGCTGTATTAATCATCCGGAATGTGAATCAAATCTACGTAGTATTTGTACTTAGATCATTATAAATATAGCGCAATTGCACTACAAGAATTATACCTTTTTTTCCTCAGAATCTCGTTGATCTTTTGCCTGATATTGTTTGTGATTGTGCCAGGATCAGATTAGTGATTTGGTTGTTTCTATTTCTTAATTTGATATATCTCGCAAGCATTATGCACGATCCCAAGCTCACGAGCCAAGAGTTTCGCATTGATACTGATTCCTTTAATCAGGGAGATACCTCGTTTTCGCCTTCTTTTGTGGCCTTTCTAGATGGTACTACTTGCTCGTTAAAAGAGCTTAAGTTGCGATGCATGTACGGAATCGACATTACGTTTTTTCTGATTTTTATTCTTTTGATGTTCATCTGGATTGAGCGGATAAAAAAGACCAACAATAATAAACGGATTGTTGGCACGACGACGTTGATATTCCTGGGTCGTCCCCAGGAAAAAATAAAGATCATATTTGGGAGAACAAAACTCGTAAAAATACTTTTGTTGCACTTTTTGATTGGCTGCTCGCTCATCTCCCTGATACTTCTCAAGCATTTTCCAATATAACCGACCGATCTCCCAGTCTTCTATCATGAGCTGTCGAGGCTCTTTGTCGCCCTGTGTGCGAAACTTATAATAGTATTTGTACGGAAGTTTCTTTGGAGGCTGACGGCTCTTCCCATCATGGGCATCTATTTGGAAAAGTTTTGCCTGGAGCATATGATTACGCCATTGTGGAGGCCACTCGCGGTCTGGTTGTTCTTCAATCACAAAATCTACAATATTTAGTGGTTTCAATGTAGCAAGTGACTTATGAGGCTTATCTCTTGAGAGCACGATTAAATCCTTCATTGAGGAGAACGTTTCTTTGAAGACATACTTTTTGCGTTCCTCCCAATAGTTATCAGTGCTGATCTGTTTCCCTATCTGAATATATTCAGCACCATGGCGGGGACGATAACTCTCAGGTCGAAAATCATCGGTATTCTTTACCAGATCGAGCGTTATCCATTGATATTTACTGTATTGTTTATCATATGGGAGATCCAGAAAAGGAACGGGATAAATCCGGATCCATTTGCTATCATGGAGAAAGCCGGCTGTACACACGAGTTCTCCATATTTATTTGATGGCAATGGATAGGTTTTGACAGTGATTAATACTTCAGCATTGGGGATTTCGTAAGGCAAGTATTCATACGAGGATGACAATAGACACCTCCTCATGAATCATGGAGAAATATATTACACGGTATCTTGCACTTATGAATATACTACATTTTTCGTCAAAAATCCATGAGAAACCTGTGGGCTTACCAATAATTGAGAAGAGTATAGAGATACGTGTAAATTTGGGAATTCTGGATGAGAATTTTGACGATTAGGTGAGCAGTTCGACCTCTTTTACTTGTCGATACAAGGCCGCCGGGTAGATATCAAGAACTGCACACATGTCTAGAAAGGAATGTCTTCTATTTGCAAATATCTGCCGAGCCAATGCGATTTTTCCATTGGTCCTGAGTTTTCTTGGCTGTTCGCCTCTATGCCCGTGGACTTGTGGTGCTGCTAACCCTGCATTGGTACGCTCTCAAATGAGATCCTGCTCAGCGCTCCCATCATGGGAGATATTTGTTTGCCGTCTGGTATTGACATATCAATTTGCTCACTCAAGCTCACGAACTCAATGTTGTGCTCTTTAAGTATCAATCATCTGGGGCAACGAGCGGCCTGGTTTTCATACGATGAGCATATCGCTTGTCCGCACATACACTAGCACTTTATCCAGTCCTTTTCGCACAGCTTTTGATCCTGTCATTTTGCCTATAAACCATTTATTATCGCTTGCTTCTTTCCGTACATCTATCTGAAGTGTCTCTTGTTGCTACTGTTTGGAAATGCGTACACATCCAATCTTTATAAGCTCGTCCATATGTCTCAGGTTTCCCGTTAACGGCCTGGCCTTTTGAGATGCTGATTATGAGATGAGTTATGAGATTTGTCAAGGAACATTCTGCATATGTGGAAGTGGTGCGCAGCCGCTTGAAAAAACAGGCCAAGTTGTCTCATTAAACGGCCATTTTTGAGATAATATAGCAGAGCCGTAACGAGGGAACAGTGTATGCTTAAACGGAGTCAGACGCATCTTCCAGTTTCAATGCTTCCGCATCACGCTTCATCCTTCGTAAAAGCTGAGCATAGCTTTTTCGTGCCTGCTTTGTGTTGGGATGCTCAGGTCCCAGCGCCAACTCTTTGATGTGGAGGGCGCGGCGGTACAAGGGTTCGGCCTCGGCATACTTGCCCTGATCCTGTGCCAGCGTGGCAAGAGCATGCAAGGTGGTTCCGGTGTTGGGATGCTCGGGTCCCAGCGCCAACTCTTTGATGTGGAGGGCGCGGCGGTACAAGGGTTCGGCCTCGGCATACTTGCCCTGAGCCTGTGCCAGGACAGCAAGCTGATGCAAGGTGCTTCCAGTGGAGGGATGCTCGGGTCCCAGCGCCAACTCATAGATGTGGAGGGCGCGGCGGTACAAGGGTTCGGCTTCGGCATAGCGCGCACGATCCTGAAGGTAGGATGCTGACGCAGAGAGCAAACGTCCCGCTTCCGATGTGGTGATCTGGTACTCTTGGATCATCTGTGTTCCTCTGAGCGCCTGGATCAGGAGCCGTTCACATTGTGACCAGGTGCTATGTTCCGCATCTGGAAACGCCGCATTGATCGCCAACATGGCTCGTTCGGCCCAGATCTGCTGTTCCTTTTTCTCCATTGCATCCTGGAGCACCGCTTGGACGAGCCGATGAACAAAGAGTGTCTTCTCTCTAGGATCACGTCGAATCAGCGAATAGGCCCGTAAGACTTCGATGGCTTGATTGCGTCGAAAGACATCTGAGGCCAGAGGAGCAAGTACTGATCCCAATACCGATGGGTCCGCTGTCAAGATCTCTTCCGCAATAGCATCCGGGGCAAAATAGGCACACAGCCGTAGCAGGTCCGCCGCCACAGGATCTTTCTCCTGAACCCGCTCGAAAGAGAGTGACCAAGTGGTTGCGACGGCCTCAGGATGATCGGGAATAAGCGAACGGCGCTCTTCCAACAATGTCTGTCGATGCGTCTGATAGAGTTTATGATACTCTTCGACGCTTATCCCTGTCGCTTCCAGATAGGCTCCTGCTTGATCCAACGCCAGGGGGAGACCTCCCAACTCGTGTGTCAACAGCCTTGCCCAATGGCGATCTTCTGGGGAGAGAGGGGACCGTTCCGTTTCAGGAGTCAGGAGTCCGGCTCGCCGTAAGAGCAACGTTGCCCCTTGCTCATCAGAAAGATTTTCCACCTCCAGTCGTGTTGCGAGCCGTTGCATATCCCAGGCTCTGGTGGTGATCAGTACATGACCACCAGGAGCAGGTGGCAGAAACGGAGGCAACAAATTCAGATCGTCGGCATTATCAAGAATGAGTAACCACTTGTGCCGGGTTTGCAGCCATACTTTGACCGCCTCAATCGTGATCTCCTGCTCTTTGGCTTCCCGTTCTGGCAACTTGAGGAGCGTGGCAATGGTGAGGTAGGAGGAAAGAAGTTCATCTTGATTCTCCGCGCGTGCCCAGAAGACTGCCTCATAGTCTTGGAAGTAGCGATAGGCATATTCCGTGGCCATCTGCGTCTTGCCGATCCCGCCCAGCCCACTGATGGCATAAGGAGATTGAGAAAGTGCTGTGGTCTGTCCCGTGAGCAATTGGGTATGCAGCTTCACCAGAAGTTCATCCCGTCCTAGAAAGAAGACATTGCGCGAGTACGGAATATTCCAGATGGCGGGCAATCCAGCACGAACCACACTGGCAGGCGTGAACGACAGATCTTCAATCGCCCGACGCAGACCAGCCACCACATCCATCAACGCCTCGTCCCTGTCATTCCAGCTCGTAATCGCTCTCGCGTCGGTTGGCAATGCGTGCAGATGAGCAAAGGGAGCACCTTTCCAGTCAACGGGCCGGACCGCAATCGGAATCACCCGTGCTTGCCCCGCCTCATGCCGTTCCAGTGCTCGTTTCATTTCCACTTCATAACAATAATCCGAAGCGAGAAAGTCAGCACTCACGAGCAGAAGGATGATGGATGCCTGCTCCAGACGCTGGTCAATGACCCCGGCCCAGTTGGTGCCAGGAACAATCTGCCGATCAAACCATGTCGAGATTACCCCTTGCCGCCGGAGCAAGCTTAGGTGGGTCACCAACTTTTTCAACCATACCTCATCTTTATGGGCGTAGGAAAGAAAAACACTGACCTGATTGCTATCTGTTGTCATCATAAACCTTCTACGATGCTTCATTTCAATACAGAGAACGATATCTATCTATTAAGGAGAGGAAAGAAATACCCACTGGTCTTTTTTTTCGGAGAAGTCTCAAGAAACGAACGATTTTGAGACAGCCTATCACAGAAAGACATCTCTTAACACAGCTCCATGGTGAGATTCTTGCGATTTGCTTCGATGACCTCTTTTGTGACCACTGTCATTTTATGAGCGGTTACATTATGCTCGACTTGCATCATGAGACGATCAGTCAAAAGCATATTGCCTCTCGTAATGCGGAGGATGGTTACCACTGCTTCCTGATTGATACGTTGTCTGAATGAGTGAAGACACGATGGCTTCAGCGCTGAGCAAGAAAAAAGCGTGTCATATCGTCAGACAATGGTACGTATTCGGATGAGGATGACAATGGACACCTTCTCATGAATCATCTCGAAAAACATAACGCAGTATCTTATACTAATGAATATACTGCATTTTTCGCAAAAAATCCATGAGAAACCTGTGTACTTGGCAACGATTGAAAAGAGAGTCGTGAGGAGCTATGAGCGCCAAGATGTTTTATTGGCAACTTAAACTGAGGATCATTCTGGAGATATTCTCCAATTTTATGACGGTGACAACATGCCGGATTGGCCTCAAAGCAGGTCAAAGCTACACGCTCAAAATCATGAGAAAGGGTCTTTACATGTTCAAGAGCATCACGATGTTCAGGTAAAATTTCAGCAGCATAATAGGTAAATAAATTGTTATACGCCTCATCATTTGTCAAATCTTTTCGTAAGCGCGAGGGAACGCCGAGATCGGGAATATGAATATATGTGAGTCCAGCCGTTTGTGCCGCCGCTGCCAATTGTTTTTTCGAGTACCCTGGTTTCATAGAAATCGGATTTTTTCTGACGTCGATAATTGCCTTCACGTCATGGCTCAAGAGAATGTCCAGATACGCATCAATGGACAATCCTTCATATCCAAGAGTAAATACGCAGGAACTGTTGTTCTCATTCCATGAGCATGTCCTCTGAATATCTTCAGAAAGAATGTTGTCAGAGGAATGTAGACTTCCTGATGCGAGTGATGGAATGTTTTTGTTCATCAACTGGAGAAATGTTTCATTGCGCACATCGCCGATTTCTGATTGAAATGCCCGCAACATTATTTGATCTTTTTTTTGCAACTGATTTATATACACTTGATTTTCATTAATGTGAAAACCAGGCAGATCTGCAAGGAATCCAAGCGTCGTTAAACGGTGTTTATCTGATTGGAGGATGACGCTATATACTCCATGGTTCACAGGAAAAAAGTCATAAAAATTCTTTTCTCTTCGGAGACAAAAAAGGAGTAAGAGTGCCGTACAGTCTTCTTGTGCAAGCGAACCACCAAATATCTCGATAAGAGCAAGTAAAATTTTTCTTCGATAAAACATTGTAGAAACTCCTGTCTATTCCTCTTCCATAGTATAAACGACAGTGCTTAGAATGTGATAAGAACAGGACTTTTCCAAAGAATATGAGAACAATGGTCCTAACAATATGTCACGGGAAGCGTCTGTATAAAAATTTATTCTTTGAGGCTGGCAGAAATAGTGCCTTTCTGGTCTCCATATTGGTATTATAGGAAAAAGAAGGTGTACTACACACCTCTACATCGCAATGAATATGTTAAGAATGGCTATGGCTACTCTTTAATTGCACTGCTCCTTTCTCGTGACCCGGACAGGAGCGTATCCAGGCTGCTTACCGCATCTTTTTGGAGCGATGGAAGCACGTGTGAGTAGATATCTAGCGTTGTACTCACCTGGCTATGTCCAAGCAATTCTTGTACTACTTTCACGTGAACACCCAAGAGCAACAATAAACTGGCTGTACTATGTCGCAGATCGTGAAAGCGAATCATGGGTAGGTTTGCTTTGATAAGGATTGGTCGAAATGACCGGTGAATCATATTGCTGGCATCAATCGGATTTCCAATCGTGTTGCAAAAGATCCACTCTTGTTCATTCCATATTGGACCGGCCGCTTGTCGTGTTTCCTGTTGGCGTATTTGGTGTTGTTTCAAGACTTCGGTGGCTCTCCTGGTCAGGTGAATGCGCCTGCGGCTCTTTGCTGTTTTGGGTTCTGATATGGTAAAACCTTTTCCAACCAGGCGTGCTATGGTTCGTTTCACCTGGAGTGTTGCTGTTGTTAGATCGATATCTTCCCATTTGAGTGCTAAGAGCTCACCTTGTCGCATCCCGGTAGTAAGAGCAAGCACGTAGAGAGCTTCTAATGGATCATCTCTGGCAGCTTCCAAAAATTGTTGAGCTTGCTCTCCTGAAAGGATCCGCATCTCTTTTCTGGGAATGCGTGGGGTTCTGACTGCATCGCAGATGTTGCGCATCACTAATTGCCATTTTAAAGCATCACCAAGTGCTTTGTGGAGAACGCGATGAATATGCGTCACGGTTTGTGGGGCATAGCCTTCCTCCAATTTTTGGTTGTAAAGCATTTGTAGTTGCTGAGGATTCAGTTTCTGTAGTTTCACTTTTCCTAGTGTCGGGAGGATATGTAGGATGACAATCTCTCGATAGCGTCTATAAGTGCGTTCTCTCACACCATTCTTGACAGTATCGCGTAGCCATGATAGCAGGAAATCACGAAGCGTTTGGTTTTCGTTTAATAAAAGTACGCCTTGATTTTTATTCTGGTTTGCCTTTCTTGCCGCTTGAATGGCGTCCTTCTGCGTTTTGCAATAGATGGATTTGCGTTTTCCGTTGTCCAAGAAGATAGATGCAACCCAGCGCCCATCCTTGCGCTGGTAGATGGTCCCTTCGCCATTTGCTCTTCGACTCATATGTATCACGTTGCCCTCTCGCTTGGTAAGCGTGGTGGGGAGGAGATGAGGAAAACTATCATTGAGGTGATTATTCGTTGACTTCCTTCCTCCTCCTCATCTTATTTACAATTGTTTATAGGCGTTTTTTTCCATCTCTATCAAAGGGCTCGAGTACTCCAAGAAGGTTTCTTTGCCGACAGGTATGCATTGCCTGTGGTTTATGCTGCAAGGGTAATCCTGGAATTGGGTATCCCCATTGTCTCTGGTCTTCTCGGATAATGGCCTCTGAGAAGGCTCCATCAATATGTAAGGTAACTGGAGCAACACGTGCTACAAGGTTTTTATCTGAAGGTTGCCAAAGTGGTTCAACATACATAACATCCATATTTTTCATCGAAGCAGGCGGATGAGGAAAAAGCATACTGCGTGAAGCAAGAAAATTTTCGTAAAGCTCATATTTAACATGGATCATAGACTCACTTTGTTGTGGTGTCAGGTCCAGTATGCGCATCACGGTTCCAATATGAATATGTACAGGAGCAAGACGAATGCGATATTTTTGTTCATCTTCGGTGCCACCGAGGTACTCAATCTGCTCAAGGTAGGAGAATTCGTAATCTCCTTGCCAATCAGTGAGCTTGCTTAGGATATGATCCTGGTCTATGTATGCTAGTGCAGCAGCGCAATTCGTAAGCAGAGGTACACGTGGTTGCATAGTGTTTTCTCCTTTATCTGTTGACAAGATCTCATGTTGTCTTGATGATAATGAGAGCAAGCTATAAGCGTTGCTCAAGATCGTGGATATAAATGTGTTGTTTTCGTTCTTTTTCGAGTTCGTTAAAGGCGAGATCTTCGTTCTGGAATTTTTTCAAGGCCTTTGTGAACGTTGATTTGACGCTCGGATCCACATAGTAATGAGCACTTGTGAAGAAATTGATCAGCTCTAGAAAGATCTTTTCCCAGGTGTGATAGGATTTTTCAGAGAGCTCCACTTCAATAGCACTGGTTACGATTGGTGCCTCTAAATCATCTTTCAGACGGTATCTGAGTACTGCATCAGGCAAATGGTTCCCTCGATATTCACGTGGAATCCACAGATTTGGATCTTGTTTCTGTTGGACTTTGAAGCGCTCTCGAGTAACATGGTACTGGCGCTCACTTTCCCACTGAAAACCAGGACGAGATCCATACATTTCCTCAATGACGCTTCGTGTTTCATTGATCCAGAGAATATGATCCAGGTCTGAGTGGCATGGATCAATAAAACGTAAAGAAAGATTGCAATGATAAAGGCCTTTTCGTGTCAGATAGATCCAACCAGGCGTGTCATAATAGATTTTCTGATATGCTGCTAAACCTAGTTTTTTCCAGCGTTCGATGACGTCGCGAGTGCGTGTCTCTGAGAGACAATCTGGATTTTGTGACTGAGACTCAGGATGATGTGCAAGCAAACCCTGTAATTGATCAAAACGGTAGGCTGTCTGCTCACCTATTAGCCGAAGCGTGTCTTCATCACGCTGAGTGATCTGTGGATGCCCTTTGTCTGAACGCATCTTACGTGCAGATGCATCGTTGAGTTTTGTTTGTTTTTTCATAGGTTAGGTTCCTTTCCTTCTCTGTATGCTACCTACGCAGTTGAAATGAGAGTGAATAATATGTGTATCTCATAAAAAGTTGAAAAATCATTTAATGATAAGAAAATGAATGGGTCTGGTACTATCCTGTTGGTCTAGGTTCTCGACGCACTTTTCTCCAGGTGTTATGGGGCTGGCGCTGCCCTTCGATGGAAGGTGTATCCTCCCGTTTCGCATATCGGGAAGAAAACGGGGGGATACAGACCTTTTTATGCATAGATGATGTTCTACTGCGCGTATCTGAATTTTATTCTTCTTGATTTTCCTGCTTTGAACTTGTATAGTCTGGTTCTTTCGGTGTAGGCGTTTTTGCTTCACCAGTAGGTTGGGCTCGCGGGCGTATGCTCAGCCATTTGTTGCAGTATGAACGGTGCATATGTGCACGTCTGGCAAGTGTTCGCCCTGAAATCTTCTGTCCTTCTGCTACAAGTTCCTGATAGGCAAGTTCCAGGCGTTCTTCTCGGCTCATAGGTATTGTATTTTGATCCATTGAATGTGGCTCTATCGCATGATGGCGCTGTGGATCTAGGCTCTCTCCTTGTGGTTCTAATGGATCTGGTGCTACTGTTGCGTAGCGCTGTGGTGGCTTCTGCGGTACCACTGGCTCCAAGCGGGATGGATCTGGTATTGATGAGCCTGTCTGGTTTTGGAGTGGATCCATCGGCGCTAATTCTGTTGTTCCATTCCGTGTATGTGCGAGATCCAGTTGTTGAGGTGGTTCTTCACTAATAGATGTATGATGAGCCTGTGTGGGATCTAGCTCCATCGTGATATGCGTCTGTGCTGTACTATTCTGATGTGTTAGGACCTGCAATAGCAAAGTCACATCTTCAATTGTAAAGTGAGGCGATCCAGTGTTCTGCATCTGCTCTTTTTGTGGTACGTTCTGTTCTGGCTGGCTAGTCTGTGATGACCCTTCTTGTAGAAGGTGTTCATTCGATTCTGGAGTTGTGAGATTTTTCAAGGATACATCGCGCAAACGACTCATGAGCACAAAGCCAACGACGGCAATTGAGCGCAAACTGCTCAGCAGTTCGACATTGAGTCCCATTAATGACATCGCATGATTGATCGGTACATGAATAGCGTGGCTAAAGATGTCAATATTGGTGATCGTGCCAGCAACCAATGCTAGAAGACTGGTGAGCAGACAATATAGTACACATTTGATCCAATCTCTCTGCTTGATGCAGAACAATACATGATAAAAAGAGATTGCCAGACTGGAATCTATCGCAAGTGCCTGAGCCCATGCCCATGCTTGCGATGCTGGTGTTGTGGTTCCGAGAATGGTTCCATCGGTCAGAAAGTTAGCGCTACTGACAACTAGTCCAGCCGCCAATAGGAGCTCTGAGGTCTTAGCAATAAAATTGGTAATAAAACGTAAAAATGTGTCATACCAAACTAATGAGACAAACGCATCGAGGCGTGAATGGTTGTGTTGTGTCATACCTCTTTCCTTTCGTCTTCTTCACTTTTAGGTTCTACAACTGTCCATTGTGCGGTTGTTGAATGAAAGGTAAGCGAAAGTGTTTGTTCCTGAATGTCTCGTCCTGTGATGAACAAAGTTGCCTCGTCTCGTTCTCGCTCACGTTTGAGCAAGAGGATTTCATCCATCACTCCAGCTAATCCTGTTGATCCAGTAATCTGGTCGAGAATGTCCTGCCCTGATGATTTCCGTAAGTGATGAATCACCAGAATCGCGAGATGATGGGTATCCGCGAGCTGTTTAAGTGGAGACAGGGACGCATAGTCCATCTCATATTGTGTGCGTGCACGTGGCGGTGTGAGTGGGGATAACTTGGACCATGTGTCTATGATGACGAGGCCTAGTTTAGGATGTGCCTGTATGTAGGCTTCAAGATCGGCTAGCCCTGCTGAATCTAAGCGTGCATGCTGTACTGCAAATTCAAGACTGGTAGGCATTGCTGTCAGCGTTGCTAGCAACAGTTTGGTGCGTGCTTGCAAGCGTTGTGGCGTATCTTCCAGAGCCAGGTACAAGACATCGCTCTGATTTGCTGTATAGGACTGGAATAAAGGCCCTCCTGAGGCAACTGCAAGCGCTAACTGAAGGGAGAGCCAACTTTTGCCTTGTTTGGGTTTGCCAACCAGTAAAAGTAGTCCCTCTGGGATCAAATTGGGGATGATCCAATGAATCGGATAAAATGGAATTTCCAGCAATCGTTGAAGCGAAAATGGAACTGTGAGGTCTTGTTCTGATAAAGGGACTGGTATCGTATCAGGTACCGGTCTTTGGTATACGGTTTGTGAGTGATCAAGTGCCTGTTGAAAAATCGTTTTAAATGCTTTCCAATTATGTTTATGTAACTCATTGGGATCTTTGGCATCTGGTAGCGAGACAACAGCGGCAGAGCCATTCCAGTTCCATAACTGTAACAATTCGACAATGGCATCAACAAACTGTTGACCGGCTTTATCTGGTTCTTGGATAATGTAGAGTTGCGTAATCCCTTTGAAGTATGAAGATGTGAGCGTGGTCTTGGCCATCTCTGCACCAGGCAGTCCCAAGGAGTGGTAACCTTGAAACAGTAAGGTGAGATGATCTGTCTCGCCCTCGACAAGAATGAGATACCCATCTTCCCTCGCCTTCTCTAGTTGTTCCAATCCATATGGAATGATCTCCCCAGGGCCCTTTGTCCACCATGATCCTTCTTTGGCCACTAATGCATTACGGATACGATGGCGTGGGGCAAATGTACCATCTTCTTTGTAGTAAGGGATGCGCAAACCTCCATTTGGCTCCTCGGTAATTCCCTGGTTAATAAGGAAGCGCCAGGAGAGCATTTTATCTTGAGCAAAGTCTCGTAGCGTGATGCCTGGGCGTGATTGTCGTCTAGAGGTGGACGATGAAGGCTTTGAAGTTAGATCTGATATGGTGATCCCAAGCGCATTGACAATATCGTGAACTGAGCAGCCCGCATGACAATAGAGTAGCACTTGATTCTCTTTGCCAATGGAGATACTCAAACTGGGATGATGATCATCGTGTGCAGGACAGCAAGCAGTCCAACCGTGCAATGATTTGTGAACTTTTTTCAGTTTGGAAAGAATCTCTTTTAGAAGAGGGATACAGTTTTCATTTATGCTCGTTTCCACTGCATTAATCCTTTCGATTTGAATAGTATTACAGTAGCATGTCTGTATGACAGGATGTGCGTTTATCCTAATGCAAACATATGCATATTATGAGAGGCGAATGTCTTTCTCTTGATCTTTTAACCAGGAATCTAATGTTTCTTTGTGGATACGCACTAAACGTCCCAAATTAATAGTGGGCAAGCCGCTATGTATGAGTTTGTAGACATGAGCTCGGCAGATGCCGAGATATGTCGCCACCTGGGGGATGGTTAAAAGCATCGATGTGGATGCTGCGTCTAATGGCTCTTGCATGGGTTTCTTTTTCTCCTTTGTCCTCATGACTAGTCGAACTGTGACGATGCTGTAAGCGTACAGTTTGCAATTTCCTGAAGGATATGGGTAATGCGTTGTGCACGTTCAACTGTCGTGCAAGAAGCTTTCCATAAAAGTTGAGTTGCGATTTGATCATAGATGGTCGTCAAGATCTCAGGATCCTCTTCCAACTTCTCAAAAGTGGGGATGTTAATCCCAAGGTATGCAAGGTACAAATCTAAGATGGACTCTCCAATCAGAGCCGGAACTGGAATAGAAAGTTGGAAAAGCGCAGCTGTTACCTCTAGCTGCATTTGCACTTGTGCAAGATCATAAGCAAGAATGTAGTGTCCAGAAAGCGCTTTTGTAAGATTATTCCAGACCTTCGTGAGTGGTATCAACGTTGTTGCTTGTGACGTGTATTTTGTCGGAGTACTCCAATCTGGTAGCGACCCTTGCTGGGCATATTGTGGTAGAAAATCTTGATCAAAGAGGACTGTTCCATCGTTCTCCATGATAGTTAGTCGTTTAAGTTCAGGTAACCCCTTCCCATCAGATTGCACATTCTCAGTAACAACAATATGTGGAGAAAGTGCTAGCAAGCTTTGTGCGCGAGTCACATCACGAATGCTAGGGACATAGGGCAGTTGCAGTAAACGTTGTTGCAGCGCATAGAGTGTTGGAGCTACCTTCTCGAATATTTCCATCTCCAACGCAAAAGAATGAAGTTTGGCCCATCGTTGGGAAATTTTTATTTTCACAATATTCCAACTCTTAATGTCCTCATAACCCGTAATGGGACCTATGTATGCTTCGAGCTCCTTCAAGTTGCGGTCAATCATGACTACTTCCTGGTTGAGTTTGCTCATGAGCAAATCTTCCATATGTTTCCTCCTTATACATTAGCGATTTTTTTATGAATGTTTGATCTTGCTCCAATGGAAAAGATCAGGCAATGCTAAATCCTTTTTTCTTTTTGCTGGCTGGTTATTAGTGTTGATCACTATCAGGTGAGCGTCACTGTAGGAATTTTGCCAGATGAAGCGTGAACATGACCATAGACAAACACGAGTTTTTTAAAGTTTGCTGTTTGTTATAACCTTTGTTATAGCTCATTCGTCCTATATACAGGTTGTTTGTTCCGTTTTTGGTCGCTGAGAATTCCTCAATATTGTGATGCTAATAATACAGGAGGGTAAGACTGGTTATATGCACCTTGGGAAATGGAATGTCACTTTGGTAAGGAAAATTTTTACGCGTATAAAACGAGGTATTCCATTAAATATTTCAAAGGAGACGACGACACTTACTGTGTTAGTTCGTATGAATCCTCAGCATGGACGAAATCCTTTGTTACATAGTGTGTTTTTGTGTCTTATTATTAGTAGCTATGCTTTTTTTTCGTTGTTGATGTTTTTCTCTTTTGATTTTGAGGATATTCCAATCAAGCTCTGGCAAGATTTGGGCGGTAGCACTGAGCGTGTATTAACATCGCTTTTTGATCCCCAGCATCTTAATATAACGCAGAGTTTTTATGTTCTACTAACTTGGTTTTATGTGCTGTTTCTTTCTATAGCTATCTGGCTTGCAATTCATTCTATACGCTTTTTTAAAGAGCTGAAATTGTTGCGAACATTTTCACGATTAGATTCTTCGCAACTTCGTGAATTCGCGATTGGAAAGTATCTGCATATCACGTATCCTCTCTGGTTTCATAGCAATGTAGTTGAGTCTCCCTCTCCCAAGCTCCTTTTAGATGTGCTAAAAGAGAGAGAAGGATTGGATGATGAATGGGTGGCTAAGACAATTGCTACGCTCGAACCCGACGTGGGAGAGAGTCCATCCGAACAAAGATTTTTGATTTCGTTAACAGATCGTGTTACCCTCTCAATTATTGGTTCTGTTAAGGAGCCTTTACAATTTTCCAAAGCTCAAGCTTCTCTTGTGAGTTTTCTTGCAACGCGTGAAAAAGATGTTTGGGTGCCGAAAGAAGAGATTATTTCCTCACTGTATGGAGTAGAGCATGATTCCAATATTAATGTACTTCGGAGTCGTATCAACGTGTCAGTACGTGATTATATAAAGAACGCAAATTTGTTCGACACAATGGATAATGACGAAAATCTTTCTCCAGCGAAAATCGAGCTTATCGAGTTTGAACTCCGGGGAAATAAATCGTTTTGGCGTCTGAATTTAGCCTGTGATATAGCTATTTTTGCAGAGCTTGACCGATTATATCGAAGTATCTGTGATGTACACATTCAACAGGAGGGCGTTTCTTTTTTAAGTATTGAGGATCTTCAGATTGCTTGTGAGCAGAATTTGCGCATATATGGAGCTGGTTTCCTCTCAAAATATCTTCAGGCGGATTCTATGCCTTATTGGGTGCAGCAACAATATTGTGTTCATCGTGACCGTTGGTTGAGTGTTTTAACTTATGCGATTGAACGAGAACGAGAGTATCTAGATGGGCTAGAATCTGGTAAAAAGAAAAAAGAGGTGGCTCGTACTCTAGCAAGATTTCATGGTCAAAGAGCCTTTGCTGAGACTGGGGCTGTTCCTCAGCCTCCGTATGGTCAACAAGATCTCATAATGTGCCTTAAGATTTGTCGACAACTAAAAAATGTGGGAATAGCTCGTGAGATTTGTCGCGAATATGTGAATCATCGGCGCACGATTGATAAAACATGGGATGTGAGTGACTCGCTTTATAATGTCTGGCCAGATGCCTTCAATAGGGTGGCTTATCGATCAAAGGAGATATAAGGTGTTGAATAATATATGGCCGTTGTCTAGCACAGTATGTTACAGCGGCCATGATATATATGAAGGTAAAACGTTATAGCACCTTATCCGATAGATCGATAATCTGGCGTGGAGTGTTGGTGCTGGTTGTATATTGTAGATACACATCATCTAAACGCACAGTATATCGCGAATAGATGGGATATCCAATTTCTTCTGGTGGACATCTGAATACTTGGCAGAGCAGGCGGAGATGAGTGAGGGATGGGTTCACGTTTTCACTTTCCCAGCTACTGACCATTATGACTGGCACGTCAACCTGTTGAGCTACTTCCCATTGGGTATAGCCAGCTCGTTGTCTCGTTTCAATGAGGGAGGAATTGGGTGAATGTGAGAATGATGGTTGCGTTTCCTTCATTGGAGTATCATCGATGCATTCTGGTGAGGTCAATTGGTTGTACCCAATCTCTTTGGGCTGACAGCCGTACACTTGGCAGAGGCGTTTGATGTGTTGGGCTGTAGGATTGCGGTCACCATATTCCCAGAGAACAATGGATAATGGGCTGATACCCAACTTTTTACTAAGGTGCTTCTGCGTAAGACCATGCCTATGTCGCATGTTTGCCAATTTATCATTCAAGGCGAGCCTCCTTTATGATGTGTGATGGATTTGTCTCATCTTCGTTTGAATATGCTATTGTTAATAAAATTCTTCAAGGTTTTTATCTGGCCATGATCTTCGGCGCATCGAATCTGTAACGAGGCTATTGGTTAGTGCTGCTGCTGCTCCTGTTTCTCCTCATCAGAATCCTTCTTTTCCTGTTTGCTTAGTGGGTAGCCAGGAAGCTCAATACCGTCGATGTGTGACCCTATCGAGATAGGGAGTGAAATGAAATTGTGTGGCCTGGGGGTAGTGACTGCACCAGGGATAAGCTATGACGGCTGTATGTTTCTGGTTTCGTGCATATACTAAGTGGTAGCTATCCATGACATGCCCCTCTTCATCCGTGCTATTTGTTCGGATAATCCATAAGCACAGATGATCATCCTAGGTTATCAGATCGACGGAATCAAAAGAAAGCTGGAGGCTGGTATGGTGCGAGAGGGCAGTTAGCAGTTTTTTTGCATCCAAGAGAGAAATCGGCTTTTGCAGGAGGGCATAGTAGATGATCTGCGTCTCCAGGCCTGCCTGTTGTGCCAGGATAGGGAGATCAAATGGATTACGAAGTCGGATCTGTACCAGTGTTTGCTTGTGCGTATTCTCTTGCATCATCAGTATTCCTCCTGCACCGTAGGTGTGTATCCTGGGTTGTCGCGTTACAATTGCGTATTTTGGCTTCTTCTATTTTTGCCCGTACGCAACATAGAATTCATGCGTGGTATGGTAGGATTCCCATTCATTGGGTAGTTCCGAAAGGGTAGTATCAAAGTTGTCTGGGGCAACACCGCCCATTGAACAGAAAAAGTTTTTGAGTCCCTGGAAGGCTGCATACATATCTGTCGCGTATAAATTTCCTTCTTTCCCGCCCCATGCACCTACTGGAAGCCGAAATGTTTGAGCATGGATCTCTCCCAATCCGACGCTGCTTAGCATGTTTCCAATATGTTTCACCAATGTGAGATCGATTCCTTTCTTTCTACTGGCTGACTGTCCCCATTGCAGAAACGTATAGGTATGTGCTCCTACATGTCGATAGCAGTTTCCCGCTTCTGCCAGTTCGATATATCCTCTTGGCCGCGTCACACGGACGAGTTCTTGTAGCACTACAGGCCATTGGGTAGCTGGGATGGCACTAACGAGCAGTCGCTGATGCACGAAATCAAAATGATCATTGGGAAAAGGCAGTGGTTCCATGATATTTCCTGCGACGAAATGATAGTTTTCTGGTGGCAGAAAGCCGGTTCCTTGTGGTTGTTCCAGGTCAAATCCGCACACCTGAGCATGTGGAAATTGGCGTGCAACGTCGTAAGCCCATTGTGCTGTCCCCGTTCCTACATCAAGAATCCGACTCACTGAGTGATCGATTGGAGCGTGATAATGTCCTCCCAGCAATTTGGAGAGAACATAGTGTTGAAAATTGATGCGTTCCTCCTCAAGTGCATCCTTGGGCAACGCATAAGGAACATCGACTCGGTGACGACGGCCTTCGATAAATGAGATCTCACGTTGAGGTGAATGATTGTTGGATAGTGATTTCTGTTTCTTCCTGGTTAAGAATGCAAAGATATGCATTATTCTTATCCTCACTTGTTAATCAAAATGACTCATAAACAACTTTCTAAAAAGACTCTTATTCGTTTGATGATGATGGAAAATTCTTGTGTGAAATGGTATTGATCACAATTGCTTATGCATCTTGTCATCGTCATTGCCAGAGCTATTCGGGACTTTGTTTTGCGAAGCGTCGAGGGCTTGGACTATGAGTGGCATGGCTTGATCGCCGACATGAGTGCGCAACTCTTGATGAAGTAGCTCCATACGCTCCATTTTTGCTGTAATAAACTGATGTTGTGAGACGCCGCTGGCTGTCCCTGAGAGACCAAGTCTGGCTGCGTCATATTCAGTGTTGATAAGATCAAGTAACCGGGCGACATTACTGGTATGTTGTTTCATGATGTTTCCCTCTTGGTGTGATATGGTTTTCATCCTTACATACTGTAAAAGACATAATGTCGTTCTATCTACATGTTGTCCTTATGAATCATGTAGTTATTCTTAAAGGCTTTGGGTTATTTCTGTTGCATTTTGATTCTTGATTAATGCGGTAGTTGTATGAAAAAGTTTAAAGAGTTTATGTTTTTATCATATTAACCCCCTTTTTTATTGGTCCTCTTAACTATGGGACATTAGATTTCTGATCTAGACAAGATAAACTACTTGATGAGGAAAATGGACCATTTTTTAATGTTATACTCACTATTTTTAGTTTCTATCCTCAGGTATCTTTTTTTTAATCCGACATATTGATAGTAACATTACTTTTTGTTGCAGTCAATAGAGTAACTGTGATTATTGAACTTCTGTAGATGAACCGTGTTCAGTACTCAGTACTATTGGTACAATCGGAGGAAAACAGAGGAATATATATGATCCGGTTGAGAGTAAAAGAAGTCGCTGAAGAAAAAGGCGTAAGTATGACTCAGTTGACGCATATGACTTTCCTTGCATTTAATACTGTACGATCTTTATGGCGAAATCCAACTAAACCAGTTAGTACTGAAACTCTTGAGCGAGTTGCAAAAGCGTTAGGTGTATCTGTACATTCATTAATTGAAGAGATTGAGGATACACCAAAGGATATCTCTAAATAGTTTTGCTACGTTATTTTCAACCTCTTATTTAGCCGACCCTGACATCCAGGTTTTATGATGAAATGACATATTTTGGGAAATTGATAATATTAAAACAAGTTGTATCTACGCCACGTTAGTTTAATTCTTCAATGAGAGTGGATGTATCTGGCCATCTATTGGCGTGCTAAAAATGAGCAGCTTATTCTTTCTTATCTTGCTCATTTGTATACTCAATGAACGCAACGATTGACGTCTTCTATTGTGGTACCTCACCATAAATGCCTCTGCGATTATTTCTGATCAGAAACTGCTATTGGTCAATCTATTTAATTAAGTGCAAGTAGACATTCTTTTTTATCTAGGCTAGGACAATGTTACCCATATGTAACTGTTCTGATGAACAAGGCTGGCACGTTTATTGACTTTCCTTGTTCGTTTTTCTACGGTCGCGATTCTGGTTTTACCGACAGTTGTTTTAGATGATACCTGTGTATCCATCAAGAAAGAGAATTGGCTATTAAAAATCAAGGACATGTGGGTCAGTACACGTTGTGTCTAGTATTTCTCTTGACTCTCAACACGCTTTGTTATATTGTTTGTTCTTGATAAGAAACGCACAGAGCTAGACCCTTGATTGAGATAAGAGGTATCACATCTTCTATTGGAGTGAATAAATTGGGAGGCAAGTTAAGGAATTTAATCATGGCAAAAGAAATATAGTACCTACTAAAGTTGCCTTTATAACAATGTATAGAAGGTAATGACCTACTCATTGTCAAGAAGCTAACGCTAATACATTACTACTTAGCAAAACGATAAAAATTGCGAAGAGGATACGACTCTCCATGGTATCAGTTGAACGACATGAGTTTTGGACTAATGAAGTTGGTCCATTTGTAAGCGAGCTTAAAAATCTCTATGATAACCTTAAAACAGTTATTAACGTAAAAGAGTCACAATCAGTGATTGAAAATCATATTGTTGATTTTGAACATAGATATCCAGAAGGTCGCGAGAAAACCGAGCATCTTCAATTTGTGTTGCGTATCAAAGCATATTTACATGTCCTCCGGGATCTCTTGCGGCAAGGATGGGCTTGCTATTGTGAATTCGACAAAATATATCTTTCACCGCCAGATTGGGAAGAAATAGTTCATGGTGATGCAAAAATCAAAGAACAAAAAGAAACTATACGTCAATCTTTAAGTATTGAACGTAATGCTCAATTTAATAAAGACTCATTACGACAATTTATTGCATATATGGAAAAAACTCATGAGTTTCACAAACAGCCTATATCTATACGTTGTCTCTACGCCGATGGCGAGTCTCTTGCAACGGATCTAAAAAGAATTCTCACTATTGATGAAAAGCAAGCGCAGATGCAAGCAATCCAAGATGTTATAAAACCATACCTACAATTGGTGAACCCAAACGATAGATGCGATCATACTGGTTTTCTTCTGAATGAGATATGGCGATATTTTCGATATACGTGGTCGATTCCATATAACTCTACACCTGGCCGCAACATGTTTTATCTGGTGCGTGATGCTGCACGGCCGTATCATCCAGTAATAGGAATTGCAGGCCTTGGCAGTAGCATGGTTCAATTGACGAAGCGAGATGAGGAGATTGGATGGACGGCGAATGCGATGTTCAAACGTATTGAAGCCAAGACGTTCACGGAAGAAGAGGCTCAAGCTATTGTTCATATGATTCAAACGACCATTCAAGAAGGTATTGGTGATGTGTTCATCGATGATTTAGTTGATGAGAATGAAATCCGTTTTCCGACTGAGGAAACCCTTGCAAAATTAAAAAACATGATACAGGATGCTCGCAAGGAAAGACAAACTATATTACAAAAAAAGCAGAAGCAGATGGGCACGCAACCCCAAGAAAAAGCCCAGACTCAGCCGCAGAAGAAGAAATCATATGCGCAAGACGGCCAGCCAGGGTTGTTTGGCAATGAGCAGGCTTTTACTCAATTGGACGAAACTATTGAAGAGAAAAGTAGCGAGCAATTTGATTTGGATGCAGAAGGATCTCTTTTTCGTTCCAAGCGAGCTGCTGTTTTATATACGCTGCTTAGCACACGTCGAATTCTTGCACGCGAAAAAAGTCATCTGGGATCAGTTGAAGGTCTGCGCGCTTTCATTCAAAAAGCTGATGGTCGACAAGTTATTCAAAATGTAGTTCGCGAAAATAAGAAGCGAAAAGTTGGCATTAACATGATGGATATTATTATTTGCGGAGCTGTTCCTCCATACACTTATCTTTTAGGGGGGAAGCTTGTTGCCATGTTAATAGCAAGTCCACAAGTGATCAGGGATTATAAGCATAAGTATTCGGAACAAGAAAGCCATATTGCTTCTCTTATGAAAGGAAGTAAAGTCTATAGAGATCAAAATCTTGTATTTTTAGGTACTACAAGCCTGTATAATAGCGGTAGTAGTCAATATAACCGTATTTCTATTCCCATTCCTCAAAAGTCCACTCATCTTCGCTATATTAATTATGGAAGAACGCTGGGATATGGATCTATTCATTTTTCGAGTCAGACGATGAAAGCACTGACGAACCTACAAACAACGATGGACCAAGCAACATTTATTAATAATCGCTTCGGAGAAGGGGTTAATCCAAAAATGAGACGTGTTCGGTCAGGACTTTCAGATATCTGTATTCCTAATGGTTCTGAGTTCTTAAACAATCGCTCCAAACGCATCATTTATGGTATTCCCTTGGGGGCAACTGCATACGAGTTTTTGCGCAGCGAGACGAATGATCCTTCCTATTTTTTTGATCCAACATCTAATGAACAGGTTATCAATGGGACCTTCTACATTATCAACTTTTGGAAGCAACGATGGTTCATGATGAGGATACATAATGAGCAGATGCTCGATGCAGTTGCTTCTTTCAAAAAGGAGTCAGTCCTCTTATCGCAAGAAATTGTTACGCTTGATGAGATGGATGAACTAGCTACTGGACAACAAAATTATGGTGAGCACCGAGACATTGACAGGGAGATCCAGCAATATGCCTTATTCGAAGCCTAAACTGAGGAAACCTTCCAATTCTTTTGATCATATTGTGGACTTTTATCGTGGGCCTCTGGCTATCTCGGAAAGAAGGGGTATAGTCGAACATAGTGTTCTTCATATATCAACTTCTCTTGAGGAATATCTCTGTGAATGGATTAGAAACGGTCTTGATATTATTCTCACGGGAAATTCTGGAGACGGAAAAACACACCTTCTTTCTACATTAGAACAGCAAGGAAAACTTGAAGGATGCTATGTTGAGAAGGACGCAAGTCAGGTTTCTACGGAACAACTACTACAGAAGTGGCATGAGGAAAGACAAAAAAAACATGTAAGTGTTATTGCCATCAATCACGCGCCGCTTCAGCGTGCCATCATGCTTGCTCCTGCGTATTCAACACTGTGCTATCTAACAGATATCGCAGATGATATTGTTCATACTTTTTACTCATATGATAAACCAATGAGTTTACAGCCATCCATAGTTGTAATTGATCTTGGCCAACGTGATATTTTGACTTCTGCCTTTCTCACAGAAGTGCTTAAAAAAATGAATATTACTATTACAAAAAATTCTTGCACGGTTTGCCCGGCAGGATTGTGTCCTGTAGAATATAATGCTCTTGCACTATCCCATCCGCAAGTTGTTAACAATTTGCTCTCGCTGTTAAGTCTTGTTACTCATCGTGGGTTTCATGCGACAATGAGAGATCTTTTGAGTTTTGTTGCCTATATCCTTACAGGAGGAATAACATGTACACACCGGTGGCAAGACAATACAGAGGAAAGTAATTCTCAACCAAAGTTTGATGAATATATTTATTACAACCTCATATTTACTGGAGAAGGTCAACTCTTTGACGCTATTCGCACAACTTTTGATCCGGCACTCTATCCAGATCCGCGTAGTGATGCTCTCCTATGGGAAGGTGAAATCAGAACTCATTGGCTCATTTCCGCATACCCATTGGTAACTCCTCCAGACCTCCAATCATTTCGCGCCTTGAAGCGCCGTTACTTTTTTGAGCATGACCACCCTACCGAAGGCATGTTGAAACAACTTTTGCCAACAAGCGCACTTTTTTTTGATGCGTTCATCCAAGGGACCGTAGACGATGGTAGTACTATTGAAGAACTCATTTTTCTTATAAATTGTTTTTATGTTTCACCACATCTTGACTTTGTTCCGGATCTCCATACTTCTCTACGATTATGGCATACACATCGATATTCCATTGGACATCATTTAGGTACAATGGCAATGCATTCACTTCCTGCAAATGCGTTTAAGATTATACGTCCTCATATTGTACCTTATCTTGATGGGGCGTTCCAAATACATCAAGATCATATTTTGTTTGGTCTATTCCACGATAATCACTCTCGGGTTCAACTTCGAGTTGATTGGCCTCTCTATCAGGCATTATTAGCTGGATGTCATGGTCTTCCTTTTCCTCTACAACCATTTTCTATTCGGCATAAACTTGCGACTTTTCTGATGAATCTTACAATATATACACAGCATCAACAACCCATCGAAACGATTGAGTGGTATGACTATCAACGCCATACGCCCACTATTGTACGTGTAAATAGAGTCACTAAACAATATGAAAAGAAAAGAAAGTGGCGATGAATTTCGAACGTGATTTTTTTGATTCTCTCATCGATAGAACACTCTTTTACAGTCCCAAAATAGAAATAAAACCTGTTCATGTTGCTAATGGTTTTTTTCGAGCGCTCTGTAGACAATATACTCACGCACCACGTTTTCATACTACACTCCGATCGGTATACAATGACCCTTCAAAGAAAAACGATGACATTGCAGGGTTGCTTTATTCACTCTTCGCCATAGACCATACAGTCTATGGATCACCATCATATTCTTGTTATACTTCGAGTCATATCACTCATCTCACAAGCGATAATCATGATCGAAGGACAGGCGAGTGGCTTGCAGCCATTATTACACATGACCAACGAAGTGTTCCCGGTTTAGCGAGAGATGTGTTAAGAACACTTTTATCACAAGAGGATGATGAGTTATCTTTATTGTCACTCCCTCTGATGCAACCGAAGTATTATTCTCAACATCTATTTCATTCGCGCATTGTTGATACCTCCCCTGAGAGCTTGGGAATGGATGAGTATGGAACTTTTAATGATCCCTTAGTTATGGCGCTGCGTAAGGGTTTTGATTCACTTGCTGCGCATGCAAAGAAACAAACATATATCAACAAACTCGAAACGTTGAGAAGATTCGTTTTATGGGGATGTTTCTCTATCTATCTTCATCTTGCTAATAGCGGCAGAATTTATGGGGATCAACGCCTTCCGTTATTGTGTACTTTTGGCCGAGATTCCTCAGCACCATTGCAAGAAGCGAGTATTCAGTCATATCAGTGGGTTGCTCGTTCTATCGATAATTTCTTTCGAAAAAGATTTTCTGTACAAGTTACCCTGTTGGCGAGAGAAAAACCTGATCAATGGGAAACTGACGAAAATGTGGAACAATTCATCAACACTATGATCTGGAAATCTCAGCACAATAGTATGCAGCAGGATATCGAACGACTTGCCTACTATGTGCCACAGTGTATGTATCTCTATTCGTGTTATCGTAAGGACCCCTCTTATTCATCCCCACATAGTGCGTTTGCTCAAGCCATTACAGATATGATTGATTTAGTCTTTAGCTCGAGTCCAGCAGATGTTGCTCGTGCATTAGGAGTTCGTATTGGCTTGTTGACAACTTCACGGCAACATATGAAAAAAGCCTATGAACCAGAGCCAGAACTCTTAGAACTTCTCCTTCTTGCCACAATTCCACCAGATACAGAATGGACGCTTGATCAATTAGCAACATGTTGGGCTGAACATTATGGACTGGTATTTGGAGTTCTTGAGACAGATAATGCTATGCTAGATCAATGGGGAATTCGCCCGATCGATGGCGTAAGTTTACATTACAATACCCAATCTCTCATTGAAATACTCACTGCGAGCGGCCATATTCGCCATTATTCAGATGGAGTCATAATGGTTTCTACGAAAGGAAATTGCTAATGCCATTAGAAGTCTTCACTGCTCAAGCTATTGCGACTGCGCTTCTCCAACGTATCGAAAAGGGCAGCATCAGATTTGGGCTCATTGTTTGTAACGTTCCTCCATTTGACGCTTCCACTCTTGCTATTGCCTTGCACAAAATGATTGCTCAAAAAAGAATTAGTGTGGCTATTGTCGGTTTTCCTCATTTTGATTCAAATGAGGAAGTCGCAACGACTATTGAGCAAGCAATATCTTGGCGGAACGATATAACTAGAACGCAACCGTTGATAGTCTTCTTACAAGAATACAATACGCAAGAAAAAGTGCATTCCTTGGAGTTCTTCGAGGTTTTTGAGGATTTTCATCTTTGTGTCGCTTTGTGTATACAAGGAATGAAAAGCACAGACCTACCAACGAGATTATTTTGGGAAACGCTTAAAAAATATGTTACAAATAAAACAATCCCCCTTATTGCGCTGCAGTTGTTATCTTTTCAAGAAAAGATAAAGCAAGGGACTTCCTATGGAGAAGCTCTACCACATCTAGGACTTTTAAGAGATATCGACTTGTTATCAGTACTTTATGATCATAATATGTTATTCAAACGCCTTAAAGAGAACTATGATGTGGTTCAAAAAATACATTCACTTGATAAAAAAGAGCGCCACTCACTTATTCGAGCCTCACAAAAATATGATAAGGATATTCAAACACTACATCTCTTACAGAGATATCTGCATCACTCTCAGCAACATACCTTTTTTAATCTCACCTTTCAAGATATTTGTCGCTTGTTTGAGTATCTTTTATCTTCCGAGGCTGTCGTTTCTTCGCGCAAGGTTAACCAGTTATCTCCTTCTGATAAAGAAAACCTAGACCCTCAACTTGGGAGCCAATCTCCAGTCCCTCGCCTAAAAATCTCTCAAAATTTTCAATATTCTCACAATGTACCTAAAACGTCTCAAGATGCTTACCAGAACTTGGTTGCGGATCTCCTCCCTAGAGATGTATTAAAAGAAGACAGAGAACAATTTATTTACAATCAAGAACCGCAAGAAATAGTTATATTTGAAACAATTATGAAGACTTGGTTACAGCCATATCTATGGGGCGGAATAATACATATACAAGGACAAGAATGTCATCATAATATAGCTGGTTATGAACCTAATACAGACCAATTTTCTGCATTCTACGCATTTGGTCAGCAAGGATGCCCACAAAACTTTTCATCAGCCAAATATCCCTCTTTCGATGCGCTCATTGGAATGGTCGAACAAATTGTCTATCCAGTGGAATATAAACAATACTCATTAATACAAGCGTTTTTCTCTTTATGGAATATTCGTGCTTCCCTACTGCAAGAGCCAGATATATTTAGTGTTACTTCGAATTCACATCAGCTAACACTATCGCTTGAATTACGCATAAAACACTACTTACAAGCGTACGAGGCATTTTCGCGGTACCTTTATCGCACATTTTTTATTGTTGGAAATCAAAACCAAGAGGATATCATCGATCATTTGATTGCTTCCTTTCTGGCTTTAGATACAATTATCCTAGATGATTCTGAATGTAAGACTGTCGTATTTACTCCTCTTCACCCACGTGTGCTTACGCAGCGTCTTGCTATAACACAAGCACTATCCTTGGAAGAAACAATGGATGATAAGAAACAGTATGCATTACGAGAATACTTGGAGCTGATGACTAGTTTAGTCAATCCTATACTGTTTCATTCATATATGTTTCAGAACTCTAGTCACAGTGAATGGCTGGATTGTACCTATGCATCAGAAGAATACACCGATCTTTCATTAAGAGGTTATATCCAAGTCTACAGTTCATCTCCACGAAAACGAGGATCTGTTGGGGGAAACGAACAGCTTGTGTTTATTTTCCAAAAGTTTTTGGCGTTCTTTCCACCTGCCCGTTTAGGGCTCATCCTTGTTGTTATTAATCCTCCGTCTATTACTATACTTATGCGTTCTCTTGCCATACTCTGTTTTCCTAATCGTGACGTTCAGATGACTCTTCAAGGGCTTCATCTTCATATTTACTATACAGAAGAGCCTCATGAAAAAAATGAGATGTGGTTTTTTGAAAAAGGAGAATTACAAGATCTGTTTCGCACAAATCATTTGTGGACTCTTCATATAGAATATTCTGTAATGACCTATGCAAATATTTGTGCATGTATTCAGGAACAAGGACACGTACATCTCACTATACTTTATCAATCGATTCAGCAAAAGCCACAGACGATTACGCTTTCCCCGAACGAGGGGGCGTCTCCCATTAAGAGAATGTCTTTTCGTCTACTTTACGATCCTGTGAAAAACGTTAAAAGATGTATATTCTATTCTTTTGATGAAAATGATCGTCACTATACATTATTGCGTAATGCCCTATGTCGAGAGCAGGAACTAAATATAAAAGGGGTAGAATATCAAAGAAATCAGCCAGATAAAGCTATAAAAATACTAACTCAATATACACAATGGCTTGTGTTTGTTGATCCTCCTATGTACACTCCTCCTATTGTACCTGAAAGTGTATGCCTTATGAGGCAACTTACAACACACCATGTATTATCCATCTATACATCTCGTAACCTTTTATCATATATACATTTCCTCGAAGAAAGTAAAGAGCACCTACAAGAGGTCCTGAGTGATGTATGTTCGTTCTTCCCTCAAGGCATTCTCAGTCTCATTGATTATCTCCCTACCAAAGAATGTGATGCAACCCATGACATACAGCAAAAAGACATGATGCAGCTTTTTCATCGTTTCCAACAAATTGCCAGGTGGTATAGGCGAAAGCATTCACAGGCAATTTTTTTACCTTTGAATAATTCCCTCTTTGAAAAATGGTTTCCACTCTCTCATACTATTTTCCCGCCTTCAACTATGTGCATGTTGGTTCTATGGCATCAACACACGACATTTCATTGTGACATTATCGTCATGTATTCAACAACATCAAGCCCATCCAGGGAAGAGATTCAGTATGACCTCACCCAAGGAGAAACTTTTGCCTCGGCAATAAGTGAACTCTTTCAACCAGATGATAATGAATCGGTTCTTCTGACGATAAAAAAAGATATCTTCAAAAAGGCACTTACAAATACCATTTATCTTCAAGATGGGTTGCAAAACGATCAAGAGGTGCATAAAGATTGGGAAGGAAAAATGCAGTGGGTCACAGTTATTAATGAGCTCTTCTCATCATATACACCACTGATTCGATTGCGAAGTGCATGGGTGGAGGGTCAAGAGCCATTTAAATCAGTTGTTATACATCCCTTGGGAGGTAAATATTACTCATATGAAGAAATGCGCTTTCTACAATCGAGTAAGCGTATACAGTACCGACAAAGCCAGGAGGATAACGAAGCAATAGAGACTAATTCGCCTCGCAGAACGTACTCTTCTATCCAAAACCAATCCGCCCTCTCTACTTCTCAAAATGATGGTAATGTGCCGAAACTCATGCTAGAAACACAAGCTAATCAGTTATATCAAACTTTGTTGGATTATGGAGTACAAATTCAACAAATCGATCTCACACAAGTCAACATCACGCCTCGTTTTATAAGGTTCCATACCACAACCGTTCCACCAACGCAGGTCTCTACCATCCAATCGCTCGTTTACGATATTGCACGCTCATTACAACTTCCTGCAATCCCCATCGTTCAACAATACAGTGAAGAGCAAAATGTTAGTATAGATATTCCGAGAAGCCAATCGGATTCTTTTCTGTATCCGCCAACTAACGAACATGATAATGTACAACAGCCTTACCAAGTTTTGATCCCCATTGGGCAAGAAAGTACAGGCATACCTGTCTCTCTCAATCTTTTCAAACATCCTCATATTGGCTTCGCAAGCATATTCGAAGAAGAAATATACACTATTCTAAGCAATATAGTGGGCAGCGCGGCCAGCGAATATACATCAGGTATACTAAAACCTTATATTCTAGACACAAGAGGTATGATGGGATTCCCCTTTGCTTCATTTTCTAATACTACTTATCTTACAGATCCATCAATTATAGAAGAACAGATACGGGGTCTCTTCTCTACTATTCAACAAGAACTTGAACACCGCAGGCATATATTAGGTAATTCGCAGTGCCCAAACAACATTGAGTGGAATCGCCGATATCCAACAAATATCTTGCCCCATTTATTACTTATTATCTATGATTTGGCTGACCTCTCCTTACATCTTTCCTCCGAGCATTTCCTAAAGGTAACCCAACAACTTAAAAGTATTCACTCATATGGCCAAGCCGTAGGTATTCATTTATTTTGTGCAACCCTTACTCCAACTGCCCCTCTTTTTCTTGCCTTAGCACAGCATCCTCTATCGTCGCTACTTGTGGGGAAACTGTCTTCAACTACAGAGTCATATAGACTTCTCGGCTATAGAGGAGCGGAACATCTCCTTGGCGACGGTGATCTATTTGTCCGGTGGAATGGAAAACCTGGCCTCCGTCGGCTGCAAGGTTTCCCTCTTTTCTGTAGAAATCCTATCATGCAGCGTGAAAAAGGAATGCAAGGCTAATAAGCCTGAAAAAAGCTTTTCTGAACCTTCATATCATTGTTATTGACATCCGTTTTTTTATACTTTACAATGGAATGAATTTCATTGCTTAAATGGAAAGTCAAAAAATATTTAATATCATCGATATCATTTTGTACTTTTAGAACTTGTATTATTCTAATGGCTATTGATGCACCATATCGGCGCTAATTTTGGAGCACCATATGCAATTGACTCCCAGCCAGGCGTTTGATCATATCAAAGAATCTGTGACTGAGTACTTCGAAACGGCCTATAAGATCTCCCACCAATCTGTGTTTGAAGAGCGTGGGGAAATGTTACGTCAAAGGGGAACCATTGCTCAGGCTCCTTTTATTGAAGCTACACCTGCATTTCCGACAGGCCATAAGTTGATTGATCTAGAACGGCACTATTCTCAGATTATTCCCTCCGGTCTTTCAGAATTGGTACAACACGGCGTTCCGGTTGATCGATTTGCTCTCTATACTCATCAAGAACAATCACTGCTGGCTACTTTTGGTAATCAGCCCAATCTATTAGTTGCTACGGGGACGGGTTCAGGAAAGACGGAGAGCTTTTTGCTCCCCATATTAGCAGATATATTGAATGAGGCATATACTTGGCAACCTACAAAGGGACCACAACAACGAGGACGTTACGATGCGCAAAATAACATGTGGCTGCATTCTCGTCGTCATGAAACGCGTCCCCCTGCTATCAGAGGTATTATTTTATATCCGATGAATGCTCTTGTTAATGATCAGCTCTCGCGCCTGCGTCGAATTCTTGCACGCGGAACATCTCCTGGGTGGCAACGCCTCAATCTCAATGGAAATGTTATCCACTTTGGTATGTACACCGGTCTTACATCCCCAACAGGACATTGGACTGATAAATGGAGACGAACAAAGTATAGTGAATATTTTCAGAAAATCGAGGATGATTGGCATACATTGCGCGAAGATCTCCGAGATACAGGAAACTGGCCTAGGCCAGATAGTCCCGAAATGCTCTGCCGCTGGGATATGCAAGCATCTCCTCCAGATATTGTCGTTACCAATTATTCTATGCTCGAATATATGCTTATTCGTCCGATAGAGCACCCTATTTTTGAACGGACGCGAGAATGGCTTGAAACTACGCCAGGGGCACGATTGACGCTAGTTCTCGATGAAGCGCATACCTATACTGGAGCAAAAGGAACGGAAGTTGCACACCTTGTTCGTCGACTCAAAGAACGCCTTGGGATCTCCCCCGGCTCAACGAAATTTCGTGCTATTGCCACCACTGCATCGGTTCCGATTGAAGCAAAAGACCAACTTCTTACCTTTACTTCGGATCTCTTTGGAGAAGATGTACGCAGCTTTTCATTGATAGGTGTTGATGCAAAATCACGCATAATACCAAATTATCAACCGACACGTACAGCCCTCCAAGCATTTGAATGTTTTCACAATACCTTTAACATTCAACAGCCATTCCCTGCTATTGACCAACTCGCTCAGGATTTAGACTTGGGCACTGTTGACCACACAGAAGAACCTCTAGTCGTATTACATTCTTTGCTCAAACACAACCCAAATATCTTATGGGTACGGCATAGAACAGCTCGCCATGCAACCCTTTTGGACGCCTTATCGCAAGAGTGTTGGGGAGAGATAGGTACGCCGGGGCAACGAGAGCGGGCGACTGCTGGATTGCTTGCTGCGGGAAGCTTTGCACGCCCTTCGGCATCACCTGATACTCCTCCTCTTCTTTCAATGCGGGTACATGGCTTTTTCCGGGGGATTCCAGGCTTTTGGGCATGCATGGATCCTGAATGTAGCGTAGTTGACCCTCGTTTCCGAGGTGAGGATATCCTTCCTCGCCCAATTGGCAAACTCTATACAGATCCACGTCCTTGGTGCGAATGTGGAGCATGTGTTTTAGAGGTATTCACATGTCGTCACTGTGGTCTTTTATTTTTAGGAGGCATACCAGATACTATTCAAGGAAGCCTCTGGCCTTGGAGTGACGACCTGCGTGGAGAACGACAGGATCTTTCGCAATTCCGCATATTTGGTGTTGAGCATCCACATCCAGAATATCCTGTGGATCATAGATCTATACGTACCACATTGCCGATTCATCCGCAAGACATATATGCTCGACCCGTTTATGAAATTGAACCGGCAAAAGAAAAGGATAAGGTAATTAGTCCTTATCCTACCCAATGTCCACGATGCCAGAACTATCGTGCTCCCGAGCATAATGGGCGTGAAATCATTGAACCATTACGTACAAAAGGAACAAAAGCGTTTTCTATTATTGCGGAGGATGGTTTTCGTGTTCAGTCTCGTATGACGCATGGTGAGCCACCAAATCACGGTCGAAAAGCGCTTCTTTTCACCGACTCTCGATTGGAAGCGGCACAACTTGCCGCTGATTTGCGTAACGATCACCATAATGATATTTTTCGGCAATTGTTATATCGAGTTCTGTGTTCTTGCTCAAAATGTCATGGCACTGGAAAAGTCAAGCAGAAAGCTATGTATGTTATTGGTCAAGAAGAAATAAGTAGTGAGCTTGTATCATGCCCAGATTGCCATTCGTCAGGTAGAAGTACGCAGCTAACACCATACACCTTTCAAGAACTTCGTTCTCGTGTTATAGATACACAGCTTGAACGAGACATCAATCCAACGAATGGAGGGATTACTGATTTTTTTGATAAACTGCAGATGGGAATTCAATCTTGCTATGATGAGGCTGAGTATGCATTTCACCTTGGTCTCAGGCGCGAACTATCGCAAAGTGAGTTTGCCCTAGAACCACTAGGATTGGCAAGTTGGCGCGTGACATTGCCTGAAACAACTGGTGCTTTCCCATTACTTACTGAGGAGGAAACACAGATCTTTCTCCAATGTGTTGCTCGTATTCTGGCTACTGAACAGATTTTGTTGCCTCCCAAGCCTTTCCAACCCTGGGAATGGCCGGCGAAACTTGTGAAAGATTATGAGAGGAATGTTATTATTCCTGGGCACAGACGTCAAGGTCGTGCGATCCCTTATAATCTTACAAACAGAAGGAAGTTGGGCAGATATGTACGATCTGTGTCTAGGGCTATTCTAAGAGAAGGGCGTTTTAAATATCAAGCCGAAGCTGATAAATGGGTGGATGATCTGTACTGGCCCTTATGGACCGCTCTGACCAAGTTCAAAATTCTCGAATGGGCAGGAGCAAAAATCGGAGCACAAGTACCGTATGGCATTCGAATTGATGCATTTGCACTTTATCCAGTTGGTGATATTGTACAACAATGTATTTCATGTGCTTATATTATGAGCGATAATCTATTTCATGTTTGTTTACGTTGTGGGCAATCTACAAGAGCTCGGTCTCCGCACACGTTAAAAAATTTTTATCGGCGATCGGCGTTGTATGCGCTTCCAGGATCATCAAATGATGATCCTTATCCGCTTCGTGCTATAGAGCATACTGCACAAATTTCCAGCGATGATGCCCGTAATGAAGAACGCTGGTTTCAAGATTTGTTTCACAATAACCAAAATGCTGCAGATTTTCGTATCGACGTTTTATCAGTCACAACAACGATGGAAATGGGCATCGATATCGGTAGTTTACTCAGTGTTGGGTTACGTAATGTGCCTCCGACAGTTGCTAACTACCAACAGAGAGCAGGTAGGGCTGGACGTCGAGGAAGTGCCATTGCAACCGTATTGACTTTTGCACAATTTCGTAGCCATGATCAATATTATTTCGATCGACCACCAGAAATCGTAAGTCAGGCACCTCGTGTTCCTGCCCTTTATCTCAATAATAGTGTTATTGCAAGACGACATGTTCGGTCGCTTGTGCTTCAAGAATTTTTTCATAATTTCTATAGAGGGAAACAGCTTTCCGGACTCTTTGGATCCTGGGGCACTATTACCGATTTTATTAGATTTCATGGCCAAGATGCATTTCGACGCTATCTCGCTACTCATCGATCTCCCTTGCTCGTGCGTAGCGCGACCATTGTGCAAAGTGAGGTTGCGGGTAAGTTACCAGAATGGATAAATGCGTTAGCTGGTGAAATCGATGCTATTGTGGAGCGGTCAGATCCGAAGGATGATATGCTTGAGCAACTTATTCAAGGTGGCTACCTTCCCAAGTATGCATTTCCAGTTGATGTTGTAGGACTCTCAATTCCCTCTCTTCAATCAAATCCGTGGGTAGGGGAGTCCTCTGACTCCGAAGCGATGCAACGTGATTTAAAAATCGCGCTTTCTGAATACGCGCCGGGAGCAGAGATCATTCGAGGTGAGTTCCCAAACACATACATTTACCGTAGCGCTGGCGTGTATAGCCCGTTTGATCGATCTCCTAGCTATGCACCAACAGGATTGCTCATAGAATGTATGGATTGTCAATCCGTTTCTCTTCTAGATGCGAATGATCTGGTTCCAGATCAATGCGAGGAATGTGGAAGTTGGAGTGTGTCTCCTTTACCATACCTACATCCTGCAGGATTTACTGTTGATGCGTCTCTTCCCGATTTTGGCCGAGTACTTTATGAGGGCGGAGGAAGGGAACGAGCAGGAACAACCCTTCCTG
Organism: Dictyobacter sp. Z7_2; assembly: GCF_057551105.1. Taxonomy (NCBI): domain Bacteria; kingdom Bacillati; phylum Chloroflexota; class Ktedonobacteria; order Ktedonobacterales; family Dictyobacteraceae; genus Dictyobacter; species Dictyobacter sp. Z7_2. The sequence continues at coordinate 2,014,307 of NZ_BAAJPE010000002.1, read as the reverse complement.
CTAAATTACTCATTGGCCAAACATCTTTCAGCACCGGTATCTCCCAGGAATCATTTGCCCCTAGGTTGTTTGTGCATGTACGCTCAGGCGAATTATTTAGCTGTAACAAAGGACCGCATACTGATTTTCCTGGATTTCTTATTTGTCCAACATGTGGACGATGGCTCGATGAGATGGAAGAACCAGGACCACATACATATCCAGCAAACATTCCTCCTCATGCTGGGAAAAGCAGAGGACCACGTGCAGGCGATCGCTGCCCGAATACGACATCCTTTCACAATCAGGTCATCTTGGGTTATAAATTTTTTTCAGAGGTTATACTCCTTGGCGTTGATTTGCCTCACATGATGGATGCTCCTTTTCGTGAACCATCAGGCAAAGCTATCTGGTACTCCTTTGGCACGTTGGTTGCGAATGCTGCAGCACTTGTTCTCCAAATTGATCCTGGCGAACTTAAGGTTGGAGTGCGTGCCGTACGACGTGATATACATACTGTCCATGCAGAGATCTTTTTATATGACGATGTACCTGGAGGTGCGGGATATGCTCATGCTATTGAACATAATCTGCAGGAAATTTTGCAGAAAGCATTAGCCCTTGGAGATTCCTGCGAAAACCTCTCCTGTGGAGGAGCATGTTATCATTGCATGTTTGATTATCGCAATCAAATGCTGCATCCTTTACTGGATCGCGAACTCGGCGCTGTTATCTTGCGCTACATTCTACATGGTATCATTCCACAACTCAATGCCCTCCATGTTGAGCAATGTGTTGTGTCGTTTGCTGAATTTGCCCGCTCTCACTGGAATATTGCACCTGGGGAAACTGTCGGCTCAGTTCACTTTTCTTGCATGCTCGAAGAGAAAAAAACAGGGATACGCGTTGGATTGTGGGTTATCCATCCTCTCCAATCTCGGCCAACGCCAGAAGAAAAGCGAGCTATTTTTGCACAAAGTGGTATATACAGTGCAGTACATACATTATTTGATCTTGAACATCGTCCGTTTTGGGTTCTGAACAACCTGGTGATGCCATGAATAATAACGTTGTGGTACTATGGTTGATTGACTTGGAAAAACTGTGGCCTTTATAGGGAGTCTACTACTGCCCGTAGGGCCAATCATACTTGAGATTATCTACTTCTGTTTATCCAAATCATATATCGACGAATATAGTAGAGCAAATTATGGAAGAAATGCAACGCTGTTTTGCAGAAAAATTGCTATTCAGAATGCAGAAAAAGTAGTACATTCTTGAGAACAATGGTTACACGAAGCTAAATGTCTATTTTACCTTTTTTATAACATTTAAATTTTAGATGTGTTAATATATAAAGAAGAGAAATAAGTTTGTTATATAGGATTATGTAAATAAAAAACCCTCCTTGATCATGTTGTCGAATTCAACATTATTATTTAATTACACGATGGACAATTTATAGAAATAGATTTATCTTCTAGGGCACTATACCGAGAAAAACTTAAAAGTTTGTAAGTTAATCCCCTTAATGAAGGATTACAATCTGTTGAATACATATGGCGATCCATAGTTTTTCATCTATAGAATAAATTACTTTCCTCGTGTATGTTGACATGTATATCAGTATTTTAGATATGTATAACGGATAAGAAGAAAAAATATCTTGGGTAAGTAATAACTTGGAAAGAAGATACTACTATCTTATATAATTGGATATGTGAATCAGAGAGAGGGGATAATTTGTCGTTTTCATTATCTTTCAATAGATGTTCCCATATGCACTTTACTTTTCTTTCGAATCATGTTACACATATGTGCACAGTACTCATAGGCATTTATTATTAATTATGTATACCGAAATTGTAAAGTTGAACAGAGCATTTTTGTGGCGCGACCGTATTTCATAATACTAAGACGAAGCAATTTATTGGGTTTCTCATACAACTACATGGTATAGATTCGAAACCAGTTAATATAGCTTGCACCTTACGGGTAAGAAATAACTAGTTTCAATGTATAAGAGGGAAAAGACATGAGTACATCTTCATTGACAAGAATCACTAATTTTTATAATGGTTATCAATCAGTAGCTGAACGTATGGATAGCATCACGCTTCGCGAAATGCATATACCCACACCACTTGACGGCGAAATTGAACAATGGCTTCAAGACAAACGTGATATTATCTTGACTGGAAATCCAGGTGATGGAAAAACGCATCTCATTCAGATGGTAAAAGAGACAATTCAGTCAGAAATCGTTATTCAGAAAGATGCAAGTCAAAAAAGCGTCGAGATAATCTTGGAACAGTGGCAATCGGCAAAAAAAGAAGGTTCTCCTTTTCTTATTGCGATTAACCATGCTCCTCTCAGAAGCTTAGCGACTCTTGCACATAATTACCCTGAAATAGAGTATCTGACTGATATGCATAATGAAATAGATAGAACTATATACTACAATGAAAAACCACCCAATGCATTGCAAAAAACAATTGTCGTTGATCTGAATCAGCGCGAAACTCTAAATGAAACAATTGTTGATGCTGTTGTACAAAATTTCTGTGAACAGATTCTTGCAAATCCATGTACTGACTGTCCATCGGGACATTGTCCTGTTGAATATAATGCTAAAGCGCTTTCCACATCCGGGATTCTCAAAAATCTCAAAGAAATTTTTACCTTAGTTTCTAGGAGAGGTTTTCATGCAACCATGCGCGATCTCCTCGGTCTTTTCTCCTACATTTTGACTGGAAATCAATCCTGCGCAGTACGTTGGCAACAGACGCCTGAGAATATCCCCCCATCTTTTGATGATTTTACCTATTATAATTTATTGTTTCGAGGAAGGAATAGACTTTTCGATGCTATTCGGCTTACTTTTGATCCTGCTGATTATTCTGACCCGGAAAGTGATCAGGCTCTGTGGATGGGCACCATCCAAGATAGCTGGAGAATTTTCGATCCTCCTATTGTACCTCCTGACAATTTGATAACGCTGAGACTACTCAAAAGACGCTACTTTTTCGAACATGACCATTCTACGTCAGAGCTATTAAAGCGCATGCTTCCATCGACGGAACGAGGCTTTAATGCCTTGCTGGAAAGTGAAATAGACGATCCCGGCGAAGTGGAAAAATTGGTGGAGATGATCAATCTTCTGTATGCCCCTGTACGTCCGAGCCAGCACACCGATCAGTCATACCGGCTCCGTTTATGGAACAGTCATCGGTATTCAGCTGGAAGTACTCCGGGTTTTTTTGCTATGCGGTCCATCCCTTCAGATAAATTGATGTTGTACTATCCTAAAGCTAATCCTCTTATTGCGAAGGCCCTCCCAATTCAAAAAGATCATGTCTTGTTAGGAGTTCGCGATTGGAAATTAGGAGACCCAGCATTAAAGATAGATTGGCCAATGTATCAAGCACTCGCTGCGGCCAGTAATGGGACGCCAATTGATGTTCAACCATTTCATTTTTTACGTCGCCTCGATCTTTTCCTCCGTAGCCTTGGACCTGACGCAGGAGGACCTCGTCATGTAGAAAATATTGAATGGAGTGATCATCGATCACGATCAACGGTTACAGTTCGAGTGAATAGAGCACAGTTAAGTTATGGACAGGAGAAACGGTAATGAGCAATCCTGAAACGATGATTTTTGAAAAGGTTTTTTTCGATGAAATCATAGATCGAACGCTTTTCTATAGCCCCAAAATTGAAATTAAGCCTGTCCATCTAGCCAACGGATTGTTTCGTGCCGTATGTGGTAAGTATGCACAAGCCCCCTATCAGCATCAAACTATCTATATAAAAGGTGATCAAGTGGTCAACGATGTTGATGAGCAGATCCGTGAGGTCTTACACACACTTGTCTCAGTAGATAGTTCTGTCTATAAAACAGCAAACACATCAAGCTACACTTTAAGTCATGCTAGCCATATTACAACTGATAATCATGATAGAAAAACTGGTGAATGGCTTTTAGCTGTGCTCTCACATGATGAAGGCGAAGGTCCAAGCCCAGCTCTGCATTTACTACGCGAACTCTTACTTCAAGATACTCGTCAGTGCAGTGATGAGATTTCTGTGCTGAGCCTTCCATTAACAAAACCTGGAAAAATCACTTATAAAGAATTTATACCCCGTATAGATGAGGCATCCCCTAATAGTCTTGATGTTGATGAAAATGGTCATTTTCGTGATCCTTTTCTCTATTCTATTCGTAAAGGTTTCGATTTGTTAGCTCTGCACGACGCTACAAACGGAAAATTTGGAGGAAAACTTGATACTTTGCGGCGCTTGGCTATCTGGGGATGTTTTGCAATCTATCTTCATCTAACTAATAGTGGAAATACAGAACGAACTAAACGTTTACCTATCCTTTTTTCCATGCTAGAGTCGTCCATTTCAACTTTGCAAGAAGCAAGTGTCCAATCGCATCAATGGATGGGTCGTTCTATTGATAATTTTCTTCGCTATCATATTCATAAGACAGTGGATGATCTCGCTAAGACAAAGCGTTACGGTTCATGGGACACACAGCAAGATATTGAATATCTGATTCAAAAGATGGAGTGGAAGAAAGGGGGTCAGGGCGGCCAAAATGAAGATCGACGCATGCGTTATGGGCCAAACTGTCTTCAATACTTTCATAGCTATCTTAATGATACAGCCCACCAATCACACTTAGAAGCTTTTGCTAATGCGGCGGCTGATATGATCGATCAGATCCTATCATCAACACCACGGGGTTTCGCTTATGGGCTTGGCCGAAAAATTGGCTTACTATCCAAGTACAAGCAAAGAACCCTTTATAAACCAATACCTGATCTTCTGGATGTGCTTCTACGAGCAACTATCCCAAAACAGACACAATGGACTATTACCGACCTTGCTCGCTATTGGGCAAAAAACTACGGTATCCTTTTTGGAGCACTTGGGGATGAGAATGAGCAATTGAGTGAATGGGGCATTAGTGCAGTTGATGGTTCAGAGTTTTTTGCAAATACACATGCATTAGAAGATATGTTAGAAATGAGTGGATATGCACGTCGGTATGCTGATGGAATAGTACTTGTTTCTGTACGGGAGTAATAAATAATATGCAAAGAGAAAACATTACAGCACATCTCATCGTAGCAGCTTTACATATATACATTACAGAGCATGCAGTAAATTTCGGAGTGGTTGCTCACAACCTTCCCTTATTTGAACCACAGATATTGTATAGAGAATTTGAACCATTTCTTATACAAGACAACTTGCGATTAGCTCTGGTTGGTTTTCCACACTTTACCATAGAGAACACCACACATCTTGTTACACGAATTGAAGATGCGATTGCATGGAGAAATGATCCCGACATTACCTCTCCTATTATTGTTATTTTAAATCCTCAGAATCAACAAGAAAAGGTCCATTCACTTGAATTGTTTCATACATTTGAGGATGCTGACTTAAAATTTTATGTCTACTCATTGGGACAACAATATGGCACTGTACATCAAAAAATACTATGGAAAGTGCTCGCGCTCTCTCAAATAACAAAACAGATTCCACTGGTTGCTAGTCAAGTTATCGCGTATTACGAGGCAATAACTAGTAGCACAAATATAGGGGATGCTCTTCCTCATCTTGGGTTGTTGCGTGACTCTAGTATTAGCGAGTATATTAGCGATGCACCAGAGCGCTTGATAGAACGCTTGAAAGAAAATCGCAAGCAAGTGCAAGATCTTCTTTCGCTTGAGAAAAAAGAGTATCGATCACTCGCACGCGCATTTGAAAGTGATAAAGCAGCTCAGCATCAACAGACATTTATTCACATTCAAGCATTTTCTCAGAATCCCAATAGAGAAAACCTTGAAAAACTCACACTTGATGAGGTAAAAGCTCTCTTTCAAGCACCCAAGGTTCCAACAAGACCAGGAGTCAAGAAGGGGAAAGCGGGGCCAAGTGTCACATCATCGGTGACTATTAATGAATTTCTTGTAGAACAATTTCTTACTGATGAGCAAGATCTTGATACAGGTGATATAGATGCGTTGCAGGATTTTGTGCAACAGCGAATTGTTCAATTTCGAGAGGACCCTTCCTCCACAGAAGCGTTTTCTGATAGATTGGATTCTGAAATTTCATCAACTCCACTTTTATATCAGGAACAAAATTTTGATTTTCCTCTTCCGTTGCAAAAAGAAATGAAGCATCCTCTTGAAGATCTCATGCGTCAATGGGTACAAACTAATCATTGGGGAGGGATACTTGGAAAGGATCCATTTATTGAGTCAGAAGCAAGTATCCAACAAATATTCGATGATGCAAAAGCGCAAGTGCTGCAATTTACTCCGAATACACCCTTTGAAGATAAAGATAATCTCGATAAACACGAAAGTCTGTCAAGTCTTTTCAGTAAGCTTGATGCATTTCTTAATATAGCAGAGACGCCTGAAGAAAAACTGGAATATCTATTTCAAAAATTACATCATATACGTTCTGAGCTTGCATGTAATCGCATTCTCTTCCTGTATGAACCAATGCTAGCAAATAAAAGTGATGAACTGTTTGCATCCGTAGAACGCTACTTACAAACATATGATAACCTTGCTCATAAATTACAAGCCATTTATGCGAAGGCTTCAGAAAGTTTCCATGATACAATCGAGCGGGCTACAGCACTTTTTCTTGCTCTTGATACGGTTATCATTGATCGGCTTGGCAAAGAAGCTGTCATTGTAACATCTCTTCACCCCTTACACCTCTGGAAATGGGCTGAGCTTACTCATCTTTTACAAAGAGACAGGGAAGAACTGAGTCAAACTGAGCAAACAGCGATTATTCAAGCATCAGCACGGCTTCCTACCATTCTCAATACATTCCTTTTAAATTCTAAGATGTTTTATCCCGAACGGAATCTTACAGAAAGTCAGAGTCGACTTGTGCTTGCTGGAGAAATAAGCAACAGTCGCAATGAATCTGCCATCGGCATTCCTTATTACGAACCCATCGTGCAACAAGGAAGCAGTACGGATGGGTTGGAATATATACCAGATCTCATCCAGCAATTTTTGGCACTCTATCCAGCCTCTCGATTGGGACTCGTTGTTACACTGATTGATCCTCCTGTATTACTTCCGATTTTTAAGTCGCTCTCGTCGTTATATCTCAACGAACAAATACCCAAAGTCCATGGTGTGCGTATTCATGTTTATAGAACAGATGAACAAGCGATTGCTTATGATCTCTGGACTCTGGAGGATAACGAGGCATTGACCTTGTTCCGGCAAAATCCGCGATGGACTTTTGAAATTGATCTCTTGCACACGAATTACTCAAGTATCAGTGCAGATATCCAAAAGAACCATTGTCACCTCACAATACTTTGTGATCCTTCGAATGCTATTGCCCAGCCAGCATTGCGAATGTCTCAGGAGAAACCAAACCCTTTCGTCATCCCGATGCAAGTGTCCTATGATCCAATCAGTGATGCTGTACGTTTTGTTCATACACCGACAAGCGGGATATTTGAAGCGTATATGAATGTGCGAACTGCGTTGACAGGGGAGTTAATGCAGCGAACATTCGGCTTAGGTAGCAAACAAATTATTAAAGATGAGGATCTCAAAGCACTGGTGGAACATAGTCAATGGCTCATCGTCATTGATAGGTCTCATGGAACATTGCAATTATCAAATATTGGCCAACGATTGGCATGGTTTTCTGCAGGCTCAAGAACTCTTTCTGTCTATTCGCGCGATATAACACGTTGGCAGCTTCATCTTAATGATCATCTTGCGTCCCTTTCAGTCTCCATAGACTTTGATGTGATACAACAACATCTTATTGATATTCTAGCTATTTTTCCCAACGGACTTCTCTCAACAGTTGCCAGTCCCCCTGACGATGAAGGAGAGGTAGGTCACCAAGCACTCCTTCCACAGAGCGTTGAAAAGTTACTTAGTCTTGTTACTACTCTCCACTGGTATCGTCAACAACATCCAGCAATTGTGTTTTTTAATCTTGATCTTAATCATTTTGCTGATTGGTTTGGTGATAAAAAATCGCCTCAGACAAATACCATTGATTATTTCGCAGCATGTTACTTTGAGCAAGAGATAATACACGTTGATATGCTTGCAATCTCATCTGCATCTGCGGTACTCCCTTCCTTGTATGAGGATGAGCCACATCTTGCATGGTTAGAACAATTTGCTAAAACATTTGAAAGATTATTCGATCCTAATGAAGACACGTCGTTGACAGGACCAATGCGACGCGAAAAAATACGAGAAGTATTGAGTAGGGTCATCTTTGGGCCATCATCATTTTCCATTACTTCTGAACAAAGAATACAAAGAACGAACAACAAAGCGGAGTGGACAAAAGTGATCAATAGTCTTTTTTCACAATATCGGCCAAAAATTCGAGTTAGGAGTATAAAAGTTGCTCTTCGATCTTCTGAAGTGCAAAGTATAGAACGGCTGAATCTAGATGCTTATCCAGGTGATGTTATCATTCTTCCTAGTTCGCTTCTACAAACAGCGCTGGCGTCTGTCCCAGAAACACTATCGGATACTTCGATAGTCGCTGATGAATCATTTGACGGAATACCCCTCTCCCATGGTCGAGCACAACCAACATTAGTTCCTACAATTATAGAAAATAATCCTTATTCATCTATCGACAACGATGGGGATAGTACATTCGAGCAAGAAGATATCAAGCATCAAGCAGCTGAATTACGACAAAAGCTCATGAGTTATAATATTGCCATTACTGAGGTTAACATTGAGAAAACCCAAATTGGACCCAAAATCATTCGCTATTGGGTTCGACTCAAGCCACCTGCAGGGCGCCTAAGTGAGGTGCAAAAATATGCAGTAGACTTAGCAAGAGAATTGCATAGCAGGCATGTTCCATTAATAGATAACATTCCTGGAGAGCCCTATATTGGCATTGATTTAGCTCGTGCTCATCCCCAAAACGTACCATTTGAACCAGCACTTAGAAAACTTTCTAGCAAGCAAGGTAATCAATTACTAATTCCGTTAGGAGTGAATCCTGCAGGGGAAGATATCACACGCGATCTTGCACAGATTCCTCATCTTCTAGTTGCTGGTTCGACAAATAGTGGTAAAACAACGTTTTTATCCACCCTTATTGTCAGTTTGGCATTCCATCATCTTGCTAGCTCTTTAGAATTGGTCCTTATAGATCCAAAACAAACTGACTTCGGAATATTCCGTTTCTTGCCACACTTGTGGGGAGATAAAGTGTATTACGGTTTGGATGAAGCCCTTGATGTACTGAATAAGCTAATCGGCCCTGAAAAAGAACGGAGAACACAACTCTTGCGGGAGACGGATTATCGGGACATCATTGATTATAACAGTGATCACTTAGAAAAACAACTGGCTAGAATCGTTGTCGTTGTTGATGAGTTTGCGCAAATAATTCTCTCACTAAAAAGAAATGAACGGGAAGTTTTTGAACATCAAATCCATCAGCTCGCCTCCGAAGGTCGTTCTGTAGGTATTCATCTTATCATTGCAACACAGAGACCAACAACAGATATTATTACAGGCAATATTAAAGCAAATATTACCGGTCGTATATCCTTTAGCCTGCCCTCGGCAAGCGATTCACGGACCATTTTGGAATCATCTGGTGCAGAACATCTATTTGGGCAAGGGGATATGCTTGCTTCTCTCAACAATGAGGGAACGCAAAGACTTCAGGGTTATTTTGCCTCTAGTAAAGATATCAAGCTACTTGCAAAAGAATATAAAAAGGAGGACAGATAACTAATGGTGTCGGCTACAGTACGAGGTATCGATCCTCCTGAGAACATACTTATTCCTTATAATCAAGAAGCTTTTCTCGAAAGTGTCAGAGCAGTTGCAAACCCTAGGCAGGCTCGATCACTAGTGGTAGAGATACAAAAAAGTGTTGACTCTATCCAACACAAATTGAACGTTGCTAGGTATCAATCCGGACTTGTTGAGCAGTTAAACGCTGAACATTTTACCTTGTTTTTAAACTATCGCGATATCTCAACTCGAGATGTTAAATCAACTGAGGCATATTACAAACTTTGTAGATTTACAATGACAAATATAGAAGAATATATATTAATATTAGCCTTATTCATTGAGACGTTTGCTGCAACAACCTTTTCGCTTTTTGATGTCAGCGCTGGTGTTTTAAATAAGGTTTACGGACTTGAAATGATGGAGAAAAATGTAAGTCTTGAGAATGTTTTAAAACAAGTTTTCAGATCAGACAGCGCAGTCGATCCTTCTGATGATGCTATTCGATTGCTATATAGTTACAACTCATACCCTGAAAAAGATCCTAAATACGAGGAGAAAGCGAGTAGAGTGATTACATGGGTAAAGTCCATGAAGGAAATTCGAAATAGGACCACACATAGAACTGTGACAGATATTTGTGATGCACAAACTGTTCAGCGCAATGATGTCTTTGAGCTACTTCATGATGGTGAGCGGAAATCTGTCACAACGTTTATGCTCAATCGAGATATACTTGATAATGAGAGTCTGAGCAACTATGTCAAACAGGTTTTTGACGATATTAAGCAATTTGTGGAAGACTTTTATGGTATCTTAAGTCAAGCTATCCAAGACAGTGGAAGTTTACCTATTTATTAATTGTTCTTGGCCACATGCCCCATGGGAAATCTTAGCCGGTAGAAAGGTTCTTGCTCGTTTTTTTCTTGAAAACTTTTAGCTTGTTAGGAAGGTCTCCATCTACTTCGGGCTTCGGTTGGGAATGACCTCTTGGCGGATTCTCTTTGCATGGAGGAGTAGGATTTCTCATAAGGTATTTCGCTCACGGAAAATCTACTCTTCCCAGTTTTTGATGCTGTTGGGAAATTCCTTTAAGTTGTAAAATATAGCTTCTGGAAAGCCTAGGTTGTGGGAGTGGATACTTGTTCCTAGTCCTTCCCTGTCGTATGCGGATCTGAGAACATTTGAGGATCTCGTTCTAAGGACACGTCTAGCTAATGGCATACTAGATCGGTACTTACCTCGTATTCTCGACAAATCTGCTCCAGGCTCTGCCGATCTTTGAGGGCTTCCAAAACGATTTTCTTCTTCAATTCCCCATCATACTGCTTGTGTTTTCCCATATGAAACCTCTTTTGCCAGATAGTCTACCATTTCATGTATTGAAATGGAAACTCTCCAACTTCTGGAGTCTACTACAAATTGTGAGATGGATGAAAATCTTCGTTTCCATATTTTAGACCTAGCCTAGGAAAAGAATTTGATTTAAAATCTACTCCTCTTGTAGAGTGACATGAGGATCAAAAACAATCACCTAACAACGAGCTTTAATGTGCGAAGGAATCTGGTCTTCTTATTCGCTATTGCAGAGCAAAGTAATGAGATCTCATTTCAGTTTGAGGTAACTTACGCGATTTATTGCAGCGAAATACTCTATATGCCTGAAAGCAATTTATTAAATTTGAAATTGAATACATATATATTTACAGATAAATCTTGTAAGATTCAAAAATAATGCAGGTGTATATCTGTACATTATATAATTATGAATTTGTTGGTAAGGCATAGTTCCATGTGAAGGTCAGCGCCAGAAATAGGTCGCTGCCACCACCTTGTTTTGACAGCAATGTGACAGCTACAGCCCTCTACACTCATCGATTTTCATACACATCAGCAGATATACCGACTCGATTTTACGCTCGAAATAGACATTGGTAGACTGGAATAAGCAAGCAGGCTCGAATTCCTAAACCGTGCGTCGGCGGTTCGAGTCCGCCCAGCCCCATATCGTCGACCCGCTGCTCAGGCGGGTTTCTTTGTTGGTCTGTGCGAATAATGTCTGTGATTTGGCTGCCTTGACAGCAACCGTGACTGCAACGTACTTAGATAGTCCTCGACAACAATGTATCCAGACGATTCATGGTTTCCTCTTGCATGAATGGAAGCATGTTTGAATAGATATCCAGTGTCACAGCATTTCGTCATCGCCTCGTATCCGTCTGTGAACGTCTATGATTAAGCATTGATCTGTCATACACTAGCATAGCACTCTTCCTAAATAGATCATACTTTTGGGCTAGCTTCCAAGCTATGATGTAGGAACATGTACTATATTTGTCATCAACGCTCAAATGCATCCGTGTTGAGTTTGTTGTCTTGAATGGAGAGATATGGATACTGAAGAGCAAAAGGATATTTTTAATATGTTTCATGATGGAAGCTTTATGTCAAATGAGAGGAGTGAGGAATAATTGTACAGCGACATCCCCCGTTCCGAGGAATATCGACATTGTCTGCTTGAGTTCATCAGGCAGGAATATGGAATAAGCGCCGCCGTCCTGGCTCCCGCAAAACGTGGCTATTACGGTGAAACGTGGCGGCTGGACGCTGCGAATAGCAGCTATTTTCTCAAACTGGTTTACCCTGCCGCGCATAAAGCCGCCTATGAACGTAGCTTTTCTATAATCCAGCACCTATGTGACCACGGTATTGACTTCATCAGCCGCATTGTAAAGACAAAAGACGACGACCTGTCCACACGATTTGACGGCGCAATACTCGGTGTTTTCGACTGGATTGACGGTGAAAACAGAGAAACAGATGCGACAAAAATCCCGGAATATCAAATGCTGGCGAAGGTATACACAGTTCCGTCTTGTAGCGTTCCCATTCTCCGTGAAGATTTTTCGGGCCAAAGCGCCGATACGTTCTTCGAGCAATGGAATGTGCTGGATAACAGACAGATTCACTCACTGCTTGAGAAAAATCGTGCCAGGCTGGAGCATAGAGCCAGGAGGTTGAAATACTTTGCCGAGCTGTGCCGAGGTGACACGGCGGACTTCTTCATCACTCACGGCGATGCCGGAGGAAATCTGATTGTGAACGGTGACAGGTATTTCATTGTGGATTGGGACAATCCCATCCTCGCGCCTCCGGAACGTGACGCATGGGTCATGTGCGGCCGGGAGTGGGCAAGAGACGCTTTTAATAATGCTCTGTGTCAGAACGGCATTAGACACACCCTGCGTTTGGAACGGCTGGCGTATTACTGCTATCATTTTTTCTTTTTCTATCTCACCGCATACCTCGATGGGTTCACGCAAACCGACACTGTGCGGGAGATAGAAAAATACATTGACGGCTGGATAGAGGGAAGTATTCAATACGTAGACATAAATAGTCAAAGTTAAAATTTGAGTAGACAAAAAAGCGATGATGTAACGCGTTTAGCGGCCAGCAACCTCCATTTTTTCCACCTCTGGAATGATCCTGGTTGCCATGAGATCCATCGGCTCCAGATCGGCAACATTCGGCATATACACGATAGCCTGGTCAATGCCCAGCGCAGCCAGCCCTCTGAAATACTCGATGGCAGCCTCTGGTGTATAGCTGTTGTTGCGACCGTCTCTGGTGACATAGAGAGGATCCATTGTGGTTTTCTCAATCTCTGTATAAGGGCGACCGATTGACTGGCAATGGTCGCGCAGCACATTGAGCTTATGCTGCAATTCGTCTTTGCCTGGGCGAACGATATTGCAGGCATCGCCGTACTGGGCCACAAAACGCAGCGTCTTGCGTTCACCTGTACCACCGATCAAGATAGGTGGATGTGGCTTTTGCACAGGCTGTGGTGAGTTAAGCGGTCGCTCAAGTTGATAGTATTTCCCCTGATAGGGTTTCTCGTCACCTGCCCACATCTGGCGCGCAATTTGTAGCGTTTCTTCCAGACGCTCGAAACGTTCAGCCGTGGGTGGGAATGGAAGGCCCAGACCGCGATGCTCCTCTTCAGTCCAGCCAGCACCGATGCCAAAGTAGACCCGCCCATGCGAGAGCACATCGAGCGTAGTCGCCGTCTTCACAAGCACAGCTGGTTGACGATAGGACACGCCGGTAACCATCGTACCCAGCTTTATGTGATTGGTAACCCCTGCGACAAAAGCCAGTGCGCTCCAACTTTCCAGCATCTCATGCTCTGCGGGGCCGTTGAGTGAGATTTGGAAGAAGTGATCCATCACCCAGAGACTATAGAAACCAGCTCGCTCAGCACGCCGTGCGATAGTCGCGAACGTATCGCCGAGTTGTCCCTGATCATCTGACCAGGTGAAGTCAGGTACATGTAATCCTACACGCATAAGGAATCTCCTTGTGATTGACACTTCGATTAGTCGAACTTAGCCAGATCTTGGAAAATGAGTTGGCCCCATGTGTTCCCTCGTGCCTGGATGAGCAGCCCACCCTCGCCGAGCTTCCCCAGCTCGATTGGCGCGAAGCCGAGCCTGTTGACGAGGGTTGCCACCGAGGCGCTTGCCGCGTCGTCGTCGCTGGAGAGAAACACGACTCGCCGGCCTCCCTGAGGGGTCGTCGATCCTTGGGCCAGGACGCCTGCTGGCAAATGGTTGAAGGCCTTCACCACCTTCGCGCCGGAAAGCACTTTGGCAATGGCGGCGGCTGAGGGCAGTCCGCCCAGTTCCTCGAGTGGAACGCCAAAGGCATTGGTGGTATCGATGACGACCTTCCCTTGCCAGCTTTCGGCAGCCTGCGCGATCTCTCGGTGGGCGGCGAAGGGTATGGCCAGGATGACGACGTCGGCCTTGACTGCGTCCTCTATCCGCTGTGGGATGATTGACGGGCCAATCTGCGCCGCGAGCGCGTCCACGGGCCGTCTGCCTGTAACAGCGACTTCGATCCCCTGGCGGGCGAACGCCTGGGCGATGGCCGTCCCGATATTACCAAGCCCGATGATTGCATAACTCATTGAATGCTCCTTTGATAGTCGTCGGTAACAGGGATATCACTTGGGCGAATGCCAGCTCTTACCATGTACCGACAAGTAGCTGTTCCGACAAGCAGTTGACAGTGAAATCTGTGCCATAAACCTGGCCGATGCCACCGTCGTTCATTAAATCCGCACCCGTTAGAGTGTGTCCTTTGTGTTCTCTTGGTGAAGAGGTATGCGTTTTGTGTTTCCTCAACCACTATGATAGAGTATAGAAGAGGGATTACCTTATGACAAGTACTGACCTTTTGGTAAGTATCATGTAGGCTTGAGTTGCTCGAAAGAGGACAAGGAGAGGTGTACGTGAGGACCGCTCTTTGCGGTTGCTTCCAAGGAAGGAATGATGCCCCTGGCTGTTCTCTGTGGAGGTTCTCACTATTTGAGAGGGGAGAAGGAGTTACCTGGTATGAAGAAGATGCACTATACCTGTGGTCTGGATGTCGTCCTCGAACTGATCGAGGGCAAATGGAAGTTTCTCGTCCTGTGGAACCTCGCCAGCGGACCCAAGCGGTTCGGCGAGTTGCGCAGGCTCGTTGGGGGAGTCAGCGAGAAGATGCTCATCCAGGAGTTGAAAGAGATGGTGGCGGACAACATCGCGATACGGCAGGATTTCAAAGAAGTCCCCCCGAAGGTGGTCTACTCGCTCACCGAAAGTGGAATGGCCATCGCCGAGGCTTGCAAGCCACTATGTATATTGGGAACAGAGATCGCGAACCGAGAGGGATTAACTCTCGGGTCATTTGAGTTAAGTCTGGAGCGATAGAAGAGGAGGGCTAAAAAATACGTAAGGGACCGCAGGATGAAAAAACGCATAGCAGTGGAAAAATGTAGTAGAATAATTTACCTGTTTTATCGATTGAAGCAGAAAATGCAGCAATAGGAAAAATTATAAAGCTTGATCTGCCAGCTATATGATATGGACCTGACAGATCAAAACTCGCATCTAGGCTTTCTCTGCTAGCTTCTCCCATTTATGTCCAGGATCCGAGTCGAGCGGATTCAATTATCGCCTGTCGTCGTCCGACCTGAACCGCCTCGGACATCAAGTCGACGTCCAGAAGACGGCTACTGTTGCCGCTGAGACGTAAGAATTCCGGTCCTGGCTCAATGATTTCCAGCGATCCACCAGCAACTCTAATGGTATTAAGCTCTTGAGAGAAATCTTCATACCGCTGCCGTAGGTTCGCGTCGACGCCATCGGGTGGCGTGAGGGAGAAGCACGCCACCACAAGCACGGAACGAGCTCCGGCGGCCAGGTCTGCATTTAGCGAACTGCGCACTCCTCCGTCCATGTAGCGGTCTCCGTTCAGTGTCACTGGCGGAGTGAGTCTTGGGATAGAGGAACTCGCTGCGAGCGCCCTTGCGAGGTCAACGTGAGAGTCCTTAGATAACGTGACCAGTTGACCGGTGGTCGTGCTGACCGCTGTGGCGCGAAACGTTGGCGGCCATTCCCGTCCTGCGAGTGCGGAGAAGCCTGACATTGCCACGAAGGTGTCTTCATCGATGGTCGCTGCCATCAACGCTTTGCGACCGATTGCTGCTCGCGCCTCGTTGGGGTTTGCCGCGTGGGCGGCGTTGATCCATTCGACGAGCTGGTTTCCGAGTCCAGGGCCAGCGGACGAGTAGATGTTTAGCTCAGAGTGCCGGTTCGTTTCGGCCACGAGTGCCGCGACATCCATGCCGAGAGCAAGTTGGGCTCCGACAATGGAACCTGCGGAAGTTCCAACGATGAGCTCCGCGTGACCAAGGTCAATATCCTGAGCTACCAGACCCCCGACCAGACCTGCCATCCAGGCATATCCAACCGGACCACCGCCGCTAAGAACGAGAGCACGCTCGACCTGCGAAGTGTCGATCGTTTCCATCGGATGTTGCTGCTGTTTCATGACGCTTTCCTTTCAATATAGCGGCCCTCATCAAGGCCAGTAGTAAGTAACTCAGCTCTCTTGGAAAGAGAGGCAAGACGAAGTAGCGATGCCATTGATGAATGCAAGTGACACTTGCATTCAGAGTATACCAGGGTTGCCTTAAGAATGCAAGTGTCACTTGCTCTCTTAAGGCAACCCTGGTATACTCTGGGAATGAAAAAAAGAAGAGATGAACCATCAGCCGGAGAAAAGCTCCCATCACCTCGTTCCGAGGCACCCGTGAAACGAGGTGATGGCGTGCGAGTGGCAGTACTTGCGGCCACGCTTGATCTGTTGAGTCAGCGCAGCTATGAGGCGATGACAACGAAGGAGATCGCCCTGGTGGCTGGGGTCAACGAAGCCACCTTGTTTCGCCGATGGGGAACTAAAGCGGCGATTGTGGCTGAGGCACTGCTAGACTACAACGCTACCGAGACGCCCACTCCAGATACCGGAAGCTTCCAAACCGATCTGCTAGAGTTGCTTCGTGGGGTTATCACACGCATCCAGACTCCTATGGGAAAAGTCGTTGACCAGATTGTGGTGGGCCATTATCCGCAACCGGAGCTAGCAGAGGTGCGCCGAGTCTATTGGAGAGATAGCTTCAACAGTGCCGAAGTGCTTATCCAGCGAGCAAAAGATCGCGGCGAACTTCCCGAGGAGATTGATTCGCGTTTTTTGATGGAAGCTGCGATTGGACCAATTCTGGTTCGAACGATTGCTACCGCTCAACCGCTTGATGATCACCTCCCTGAGCAGATTGTGGCGCTTCTCCTCTTTGGTGTAAAGGGCACAAAGAGGTCCTGATGTGGCTGGAAGACCTCTTTGTTGTCGCAAGAAACCAACGATTTGAGACAGCCTCTCACAGAGAGACATCACTTAACATAGCTTCAATGCTGACTTTTAAACCTTCATTTTCTACTACAATGTCGCAATCAAGATACAATGGATGCTGACGCTATCCCATCAGGCTGAGGCAGATAGCCAGCATAATGCCATAGGAGCGAACCATCCGTCGCGCTATAGGCATAAATGCCAGAACCACGTCCAGTGACATAAATGATTCCGTTTTGTACATCGTCAATGAACGGATATTGAGCCGCGATGGTTACTGACCACCGTATCGAACCATCGGGATTAAGTGTTGATAGGTTTGTATCTGTGATGGCATACAAAACACCATGAATAAGAGATGGAGCGTTTGGACCGAAACCTGTCAGCGCTACCTGTGACTCAAGTGAACCATTGAGCGCATTCAAGGTATACCATATTCCATCATAAGACATCACGTGTACTTGATTGTCTAACACGGTTGGTCCATTGAGATATCCGCGTAACTTTGCCGTGATCCATTTCTGTGAGCCCGTTTGAGCATTAAATGCATAGATATACGTATCGGGATTTGAAACGCTTCCATAGCCCGGAACAAAAGCTGTGAGATAGATTGTGCCATTGGCAAACGTTAGAGACTGATTAATATTTACTGTGTTGTTGAAACTATGCATCCAGAGTTGTTTGCCACTACTTGCATTGAGCGCAAAGAAGCGATCCACAATTGAACCATAAGCAACACCATCGATAACCTGGATATTGGAAGGATCAACAATCGAACCATTTCCCTCATGGGTAGTTGCCCAGGCATTTCTTCCGGCGTCAAATGTCCATAACTGACCGCCATTAGCCGTACTTATTGCATAGACGATGCCGGTGCGCTGCATAATATAAACGATACCATGTGAAACAGTTGGAGATTCTATCCAACCAAGATCCAGTGGGGAAGATCCATTGTTCGGAGAACTTTGGGTAAACGGTATCACTTTTGCCGGAAACTTTACACCCCAGACCACTGAACCATCTGTCTCGTTCAGTGCATAAAGGTAAGATACCATACCACTGGTTGACTCATTTGTTGTATCAACGCCCGCCAGATAGATAATACCATTCTGCTCCACTGTACCAACTGATTCAAAGGTACCACACAACTTTTTGCTCCACACAACTTTCTTCGTTGATGGATCATAGCGATAGAAGATATTATCTCCCTGGCTACTAGATGTAGAGATATATAACCCTGGCAGATTATGTGTACTTTGCTGCGGGTACGTGACGGTCGTATCAATCGTACATTTTCCACCTGTGATCGGATTGGGTGGTTTTGGCAAAGGCACACTACCACTACCCGTGTGTGAAGAGATCTTTGGTGTAGTCGTAGTACTCTGCATGTGATATGCAGTAGATAGGATTAGAAAAGTGCTAACGGCGACGAATCCAATTATCGCAACGGCAATAAACGTACCAAGCCATCGCATGGATGGACGTTGAGGCACATATTGCTGATTTATTCGTCCTTTTTTGGCTTTTTGCATAATAACATCTTCTTTCTTTTTAAGATTTTCTTTCGCTACTGGATGCTCCACCACGATACGTTGCCATGCTCTTTCTAAATGAGAGGTATATTGCGTCGAATTTTTTGCATAAAATTGCCGTAAATGATAAATAACACGTGCTGCTTGCAAGTTTTCTTCTTCGCTATTGATCGACCACTGTGAAAGGAATTTAACCTGCTCTTCTACTTCTTCTGCTTTGAAAAAATCATCATTTTCTTTCATCGATATATTCTTCCCTTCATGCCTTGTAGATTTTTTTCAGAAGATTGAGAGCCCGTGACATCATAACTTTTACTGCGCCCTCACGCTTGCCCAGATGAACAGCAATTTCGGAACAGCGCATATCCAAACCAAAATGGAGCCGTAACACTTCCTGCTGCAAGGGAGATAAGCTTTTGATGTGGACCATTAAGTTGTCATATTCTTCTTGCATCAAAACGAAGGTCTCCGGCCCAATGTCGTCGTTATCAATAAAACCCTCTGCGATGGATTCCAATGTGACGCTACTACGACGTGACAAACGCCGATAAGCATCAACCGTTTTGTTTCGTGCGACACGCCATAACCACGCCAGTTGCGCTTTCTCAGACAATGAGGGAAACAATTCACTCTCTAAAGCCGCCAAAAAAACCTCAACTAGAATATCTTCGGCATCTTCTCCTGTTGGCAGATGTTGATATAAATAGGCAAAGAGCGGCGGTGCATATTGGTGGTATAGCGTAGCCATATTTGCCATACGCAGATCATCAAATGTAGTATCACTGTGTAGTTGCATTACAATCCTCACATGTTTTTGAGATCTCGTTATATGGTCGTCAAGACAGAGAAAAAGGTAACATTGACAGATATCTACCCTGACGTAGTGAGATATAGTGGCTGGCTGAGAGGTGTACCAACATTAAGTGGTGAGCTTTACTCATATAATTGAAGAAGCAGCGATAAATAACACAATTACTTGTATTGATCACTCTGTATTAATCATCTGTTGCTACCCGTATTTTGACTACAAATTATACGCTTTAAATAAATTAGTTTAACTAGCGTACTTGAAGCATGCAAAAATACCCATAGCTGCTACCATTGATAATCTCGTTTGATTGGCTGGGAGACGGCTGAAAAAGTAGCTTCTTTGAGGAACAGTCTGATTAAATGGTGGACAAGCTCAGAAGAATCAACAGTGAAGGGGTAAGGAGTCTTGTTGCCTCTTACCCCTGAAGGTCATGGCAGTGATGCGCCTAACGGCTCATAGGGATGAGCTGTTGCTCTATTTTTTTCTACCATGAGAACTCCTCTATCTCTTTCATCTTCTCCTTGCCAGATCATCTTCCCGTTGAGAACATAGTCCCAAGGGACAAGAAAATGGTCGAGTAGATACTGGAGCCACTTGTACCATGAGTATGGCTTATCATTAGAAATTGTTAGCTCTGTGCCATCATCGCTTGGTACCCAGGGGCAGATGCGATTTGGTACTCCAGGACATATCCCGCCAAGATAAGCTGGATCGATATTTGCTCTCGCTGTCCCTGCCAGATTGATCCAGGGTGGATAGCTATAGTAGTCCTTGAAACCGTGTCCAGTAAAATAACAACCGTTCTCTCCAAATGGTAATCCTACTGCCTCACGGAGAGGATCGGGCTCATTTTTCATCATATCAGCATTCCAACGAACGCGTGATATGCTGGCATATGCTTGCAGGTAAGCGAGATGATGAGTTGCAAGTGGCCTTGCAAAGGTCAAATTTCCAGTAAAATCAGTCATGTATCCCATCGGCTGTAGTACTTCGTTTCCTTTGTGAACTGTATTTTCTCTCTAAGACAAATCCTCTTTTAGGAAAAATGAAAAGTAAAAATCCAGAGGTCAGTCCGCAAAATAATGTTATTCCTTCTTCAGGCATTCTTTTTTGTAAGGTTTATTCTGGAAAATTAGACGAAAATGATTATTTTTTACTTCTCCATAAATATCTGATACTGTTTGGCAAGGAGTATTATTGTATTTACAAATTTGCATTAATTCATGTAGAATAAGAAGCGAACGTTTTTCATGAGGCTTATTTGCTATGAGATAGAGAAAAGCTGATATGGTTCTGACAGTATAGCAGATTACTTTTTATGATTTAAAGAGGTTGATCTTGGCAACACAGCGCAGAGCGCCTATGGCGGTCATATTCACGACCACTCAGACAGAGCATGAAGCGGTCCAGGCTTATATTACGCAGATCCAGGAAGAGGTTCATCCTCGTGGAACCATCTATACGTTAGGAGTATTCGCCACGCCTACTGGTCCCTGGGATATTGTCATTGTTGAGATTGCCGCCGGCAATCCTGGCGCTGCCTTTGAGGTAGAGAGGGCCATTGGACATTTTATGCCTGAGCTGATCCTCTTCATTGGTATTGCGCAGGGTTTCAATGATGTAAAACCTGGCGATGTCGTTGCCGCTACCAAAGTCTACAACTATGAGTCTGGACGGGTGCGTGCTCAATTTGAGCCCATTCCGATCCTCTGGAGTTCGACTTATCGTATGGAGCAACGCGCACGAGCGGAGGCGCGCAAACATGATTGGTTGCGTCGCATCGATGGATCAGGTAATGGCCAGGCTCCTCATGTGATTGTTGCCCCGATGGTGGCGGGCGAAAAGAAGTCGATTTCGGCTGCCTCAGATCTTTGGAGCATGATCAACACAGTCTATAGTGATGCGTGCGCTATGGATACCGAAGGCTATGGATTTCTCCAGGCGGCACATGCGAACCAGCAAGTCGAGGCACTCGTTATTCGGGGCATCTCTGAGATTATTGGAGAAGATCCGGCTTCTTCTACGGCAGGGATGCGAAGGCTGGCAGCTTGTCACGCTTGCGCATTTGCCTTTGAAGTTCTGGCGAAGCTCGACGTACACCGAACAACCCAACCAGCAGCCGAACCTGTCAAAGTAATTACCTCTGAGAAAATTGTACCTCCTCCCGTTGAGAATAGTAAAACCGTGGCCCTCTACTATGCCTATGCCAATGAAGATCTTGGACTACTGACGCAGTTTCAGAAACAATTGTCTCTACTTAGACGTAATGGCCTGATTAGCGTGTGGTATAGAGACATGGTCCAACCTGGAGAAGATGCCGAGATTGAGTCGCGCAAACATTTAGATAATGCTGATATGATCCTTCTGTTTATTAGCCCTTATTTTGTCTCATTAGAAAGTACGTATGACGAAGCTGTCCGTGCTATGCAACGTCATGAAACACAGGGAACTGTGGTGATTCCCATCATCGGACGTCCCACTGCTGGCTGGAAACAGACTGATTTTGGTAAACTGAGTCCTTTGACTGGATCAGAAAAAGCCCTCTCTGAATACTCCGAGCCCATGCGCGAAAAACAATTAGCGGAAGCCGTTTCTGATATCAGAGAGATCGTTGAAAACCTGCGGTCAAAGAAGATATGAATTAATGAACAAGCAATGCAGAGGAGCGGAGTCGCTGGCCAGCGACTCCGCTCCTCTGCATTGCTTGTATCAATTGAGAATGACGTTTAAAAGTGGCCGCTTGACGTGTTAGTCTTGCCTCCACTGGTAGTAGTGATCGACCACAAGTCGCCGATAGTCGCATGTACAGTTCCGCTGCCGCCGAACTGGGCGTCGGCGATCAGGTTTGAGCCTGGTGGTAGGGTTTGACCGGAATTTAAGGTAAAGGTGTAGACAATGGTGCTGCCATTATCCACATGGGTTGAGGTGATGCCACCGAACGTGGTAAACATACTGCTATAGGTGATGCCAGCTGTCTTTTGGACGGTAATCGTGATGGTCATGGCTGTAATTGAGGATGTATTACTAAACTTGACCTGCTCCTCATTGAACCATTGACTTGAGCTTACCACTACACCTGTGCTTGTAACTCCGTTGCCGCTTGTGGCTGTGGGAGTCGCCGATATTTGTGTGGGAGTAGGCGTAGGAGTCGTCACAGGCGTAGGTGTTGGCGTGGCAGGCCTGGATGTCGGTGTGGCTGTGACTCCTACCGTTGGCGTGCCTGTGGTGGTGACGGTCGGCGTTGCTTGCGTGCCTGCTATGTCGCCATAGATGATGCCCAGGCCGTTAGTACCAAAGTAGACACGTCCATAGATGCGCGGATCACCTGTGATACAGCAGGTACTGCCGTACTGGTGCTGGCTATCGTTGATCTGTACCCAGGTGCTACCGGCGTCGTCGGAGCGGAATATGCCATGGACTCCACCGATGATGCCGATGACATAGAGCGCATGATAGCTCTGTCCGGGAGCAGCCATACCGAAGCCGATCGAGTCGGCGGACGTCACGCTTGACAGCTTTGTGAAGGTTTTGCCACTATCGGTTGAGTGCCAGATGCCGTAGGCGTTGCCAGTGCTACCGCCAGCGATCCAGATATCGCCTTCGTGTCCGGGGACCGCTTTCACATCGACTGGATCGCCGGCTTGAGGAAGTCCTGTGGCAGTAGATGCGGTAAAGGTCTTGCCTCCGTCGGCGCTGGACCAGAACTTACCTTGTCCATAGCCGTAGAACTTCTTTGGATTCACTCTATCAGAGGCGACGACGGAATTTTGCGGGATGCTGGCTGAGGTCGTCCAGGTATTGCCATTGTCGGTTGAGTAGGATATTTGAGCGTTTTTTGGTGCCCATAGGACACTACTGGCGTCCGCTGCTGCTGCAATGGTGCCTCCGTTGCTGGATACGCCAGAGATATCTTTATTTCCTGCGAACCAGGTTGCACCTCCATCATAGCTGAAGGCGGTGCTGGTGGTCGCAGGACTGGCACTGGGATCACCATATCCGGCGCGAACCATAAAGTTTGGATTCAGTTCAGCATAATCGATTGATGCGTACGAGCCTGCGTAAGGGATCGAGTACATAGCGGCTGGTGACTTGGTGAGGTCGTTGTGACGCCAACCGCTCACGTCGCCGACGGTGCTGTACAGATGGGCATTGGCTGGTGGACTGACCAGGTCGCTCACGGCTTCTTCTTCGATGCCCATGGCTGTACTCTTGATCGCGACTTGCCCACCTGTATCCCAGGCCGTCAGATTATTTGTCCCATAGAGTGTCGCGCCTGTTCCATACATCATGCGATCCGAATTGAACGGATCGATGTTCATCCCCTCGATCATCCAGCCGAGCTTGACGGCCGGGACGGGATCAACTGGATTTGTGTTGCCGAAGTTGAGCCACGGGGCATTTGAGACGTCAATGGTGTAGTGCAGGGTACGGCTGGGATAGCTGGAAAATTCCCAGATCGTTTTCCAGGTTGCGCCGCCGTCAGTACTGCGATACAGTTGTGCATCGGGCCACCACGAGTTCACCGTGGCGACGACGAGCGTTCCTGGATGGAGTGTATCAACTCCAAGCCCTCCATATCCAAAATAGTCGTTGGAAGCGTCGGAACCAGGCACAGGACTGATCTTTGTCCAGGTTGATGTGCTCGGAACAAATTTCCAGACATCACCATGTCCGCCGTTATATGGGCCATCCCAGTCGCTGTAGGTCACATATAAGGTGCCATTGGAGTCCAGTTTCCCTTGATGTGGCAGATAACCAGTTGTGGCATTACTCCCTGTATCCCAGGTAGCACCACCAGCGCATGTCACCGTTGTCCCGCTCACGCTACATGTCGGTTCGCCGGGGATTGCGGACCAGGTTGCCCCACCATTCGTGCTGCGATAAATATTGTTTGCCCCGCTTGCGTTATCGCCGACGCCAACATAAATAGTCTGTGTTGTTTTTCCGGCTGAGCCAGTGGAGGGATCAAAGGTCTCCCAGACGACTCCCAGCGGATCGCCTTGATAGGCATCACCAGCTTTTTCGACGAATGGACCTGTATCGGGGAAGTTTGTGACCTTGTTCCAGGTGACACCATAGTCGGTGCTTTTCCACAGACCATTGCCGCTGCGTGCGCCAAAATAGATGATGGCATCGTTATTGGGATCAATGGCCAGACGCTCGCCCATGCCACGTCCAGGCATATTGCCGCCAAGCTTAAAGGGAAGAGCCGTCTGTTGGAAGGTTTTACCTTGATCGGTCGAGCGTAGGATCACGCCATTCATACTTGTCCACGCGTTTGTGTAGGTTCCTGCTGCGATGTACAGGCGATTGGGATCAACCGGGTCGGTGGCGATGCTCTCCACGCCTGTCATGTTCCATTGATCGGGACTGACCCAGTTGAGTAGCTGTGTCCAGGTGCTGGTTGTGGGATTCCAGCGATAGGCGCCACCGATATCGGTTTTGGCGTAGATTAAATCCTTCTGCTTCTGGTTGAAGATAATATCGTCAACAAAGCCTCCGCCTCCGCCAGTGACAACGTTCTGCCAGCTATAAGGCTGGGTTGCGGCTGCCGCTGCGTTTGCTACGTAGGATGGGTGGATGAATACAGGTGCGGTCGTCATGACTATAATCGCGAGTGATACCGCGAAGAGTAACCATCTTTGTCGCCGATTGGGATGAGGTAACTTTTCTATCATAGGAAAGCTCTCCTTTTATAGACATAGATTTCATTGAGTCTTTGCATGAAACGGACGCCTCAGACAAGCAACACACTCTTCTCTGGATGTTCACTTGTTTCGAGCTTCATAGCACTATTTGCACCTACATCATACATGGGAACGTTCCCAATGATCAATGGAATCCATCTCTCTGAACAAAAACTGAAGAAAGGTCATATCGGCCTTTTTCTTGCTGCTCCGATCATTGGAATTTCTCATAAACTTCCAATGTTTCTGCAATGAAGTGGTGCTATCTTTATTGATGTCGGGGGTAAACCTCTACGCGAAACCGATATATGAGAAAAAAAGCCTTATGATCCATAAATAAGAGGAGCATGTTATATGAGTTACTCTGATCCAGCTGATCAATATAAAAAATCTCGCCCCCCACAAAAACTGAGACCAATAGTCTTGCCCAATGAACCATATAAGCAGCGTCCTGTACCATCTGCATCTGTGCAACGGCAGCCATCCTCGGCCTCTAGAATACCGGGATTGCCCGCACAAAATGTCCCAGACAAACGGCCAGCCCAAAAGGCACCGCCGCGTATGCCTAAAGCAAAAGCGTTAACGCTGATTGCGCGTCTGAAGAAAGGTGTTGTGGCAGCTTCATTTCTCTCTTTTGGCACCATGGGTATTGTCATCATGAGGCATGCTCCCACAACGACGGCTCAATCTACAAATAAAGTAACGATACCGGTAGCGACGAGTATTGCGACTCCGACAGTGACCAGCGGATCAACACCGACCGCAGCGGCGACAAGCACTCCAACTCCGACACCGACGGCTACCAGTACACCGTTGAGCGGCTATGGCTTTGGATCAGGTAACTCCTCGCAGTCACCTGTCACGAGCACTCAAAGTTCTTAATAGAGAGAGTGTGATAATAATGAATGTATGGTATTCGATTGTCTGGGATACTGCACGAGCGAGCGGTCTGACAGCTTATCTGCTTGGTACGCTAGGGGTAATTGTGGGTTTGACGCTCAGCCTCAAGTGGCAATCCCCCAGATGGTGGCCACGCTTGATCAATAACGAAATGCATAACTTCCTCAGTCTGCTCTCGATCATCTTCGTCGTCATCCACGTCCTGAGCGTCTGGATAGATCCTTTTACGCGCTTTGGCTGGGCTGCGATCTTCATCCCCTTTGCCTCGAGCTATCGTCCGCTGGGTATGGCGTTGGGCATTGTTGGATTGTATCTGGGGCTGGCTATTAGTGCCAGTGTCTGGCTGCGTCCCAAAATTGGCTATCTTGGATGGCGTCGTATTCACTACTTTACCTTGCTCGTCTATGCCTTTATTCTGATCCATGTGATACTCACTGGAACTGATGCTCATACAGCCTGGGTTGTTGCACTGTACGTGGGTGGCACAGCGATTGTAGCCATCTTACTGCTGGTAAGAATCATTACAGCAGTGCGTGCGCGTAATCGTGTGCTTCAGCCAGCACCTGTCTTGAAGCAAGGGAGAGGATAAATCTCTCCCATAGGAACTTTGTCAGTCGTATACAAAATAGCGGATGATCATTTTTGTGCTGATTTGAGCTATCATAGTAGGAGCAGAATGTTTGTTAGTACGATAAAAGGAAGCGAGTATGCATATCCTGGTAGTTGAGGATGAGCAACGCCTGGCATTTTTGTTGCGGCGAGTTTTACTGGAGGAGCGTCACATGGTTGACCTGGCGTATGATGGCAAAGCCGGTCTGGATCTTGCGCTCAGTGATACCTACGATACAGTGATTCTTGATGTGATGCTTCCGTTGCTCGATGGCATTGAGGTATGTCGGCAGATGCGTCAAGCGAGTGTGGTGTCGCCCGTGCTGATGCTCACCGCTCGCAGCGCCGTCGAGGATCGTGTGACAGGTCTCAAAGTTGGAGCGGATGATTATCTGATCAAGCCCTTTGCGATGGAGGAACTGCTGGCACGTATTGAAGCTCTGCTCCGTCGTCGTGACCGCCGCTTTGACGAACGGCGTCAACTCATTGTTGGCGATTTATCGCTTGACCTGGATCGGCATGAGGCCTCTCGTGCCGGAAAGCTTATCGAGTTAACCGCAAAAGAATTTGCCCTGCTCGAATATCTGATGCGTCATCCGGGGCGCGTGCTTACGCGTACGCAGATTGTGGATGCTGTCTGGCGCTATGACATTGATGCGCTTTCGAATGTCGTGGATATCTATATCCACTATCTGCGCGACAAGATCGATCAAGGTTTCTCGCCGCGCTTGATCAAAACGGTACGCAGTGTCGGCTACAAGATTGAAGCATAACTATATGAAATCTAGGCACAGAGGAAGAGCTGTATGAACAAAATGCGAGCTATCTGGTGGCCTTTTCAGCGTCGGAAGAGCCTTCTCGCTCGTGAGCCAGGGGCGGCATTGTTCCAGGGATTGCGTATCCGCTTAACCCTCTGGTACTGTGGAGTCCTGGGAGCCGCTTTGCTGTTTTTCGGTGTGACTCTCTATTTTTTTGCGCAACATTATATTCTTATACCTGCACAGAACGAGGTATCCATGCGTGCGCATGAGCAGGCCAAACAATGGCAATCCTCCTCGTATACCAGCTGTTATCAGGATGAAGGCAATCCCCAGGGTCCTCCGGAGGCTAATGGTGGTGGCTACACAATGAAAAATAATATGATGATGGCGTGCTTTGATCCATATGGCGCTGTCATGCGTCAGGGATTGGATGCATCTATTCCAGAAGTCTTTCTTAAATCTGATCTGGTGCAGAAGGCTCTTCAACAGGGTATGGCTACCGATTGTGTCAACGAGGGAAGCACTGTGGGGACGCTATATCTCTACGCCTTAGTCGTACAAAATCCCCAGGGACACGGGATTAAGGGTGTCGTGTTGGTTGGTGAGAATGTTCAGAGCCAACAGGATGAGATATCTCTGTTATTGACCCTTTTGCTCTCGGTGGGCGGAGCCACCTTGCTTATTTCTGCTTTGGGAGGCTTATTTCTGGCCAATCGTGCTCTGGCGCCAGCGCGTCTGGCCTGGGTCAACCAGCAGCGCTTTATTGGTGATGCCTCTCATGAGCTTCGCACTCCGTTGACGCTGCTGCGTGCCGATGCGGAGGTGCTGTTGCGTGGTCGTGCACATATGGATGTTGAAGATGCTTTTCTCCTGGAGGACATCGTTGCCGAAGCGAATCATATGACGACCATCGCGAGCAACTTGTTGACGCTTGCTCGCCTGGATAGCACAATGGATACTCATCAGGAGCACGAAGTTATCAACCTGGCAGAGGTCGCTCGTGCTGGTGTTCGCAGAGTACAGGCTCTGGCCGATGAGGCGTCGGTCTCTATACAGATGAATATCGAGCATGACGCATCGATCATTGGCGATCCCAAGCTACTGGATCAGGCGGTCTTAGTCTTGCTCGACAACGCGATCAAATATAATCGGCCTGATGGTTCTGTCATGGTGCGTACGGCGATAGAAGCAGGACAAGCTATCCTGGAGGTGCGTGACACCGGTATCGGTATCGCTTCTGAGCACCTGCCGTATCTGGGAGAACGTTTCTATCGTGTGGATAAGGCTCGGTCACGCGAGGCGGGAGGAACAGGATTAGGGCTCTCGATTGCGCGTGGGATCGCTATCTCTCATGGGGGATCACTTACTGTCACCAGTGTTCCGCAACAATCAACGACCGTGGTCCTTAAACTGCCTCTGGCCAAAAGAAATCCTGAGCAGTAATGTCATGCGCACCTGGTAGCTTGCTCACGATACGCTTCCTGGCTGAGGAGAGCGGTTGGTAAGCAATCAAGCATTGCTTACCAACCAAATTCAATTTTTATCTGGTCTTTATGCAGCTTTTTGCGCTCTTCTAACCAGCTATCCAGATCCTGGTGCTCCTTGAGCAGACGTTCAGCGAAGCGTTCGCGGCGTCGAAAGATCCTGAGGGCCTGCTTAATATCGGTCTCTGAAAATCCGTGTTTTTCGACGATCTCCTGATATTTCTCTGGTTGATACTGGCTAAATTGTTCCAGTATTCGTGGTTCCAGCGAAAACTCCTCGATACTGCACTGGCCTTGCTTGATCCTTACTTCGATGCCGGAATTAATGAAGACGTTATCGACGAGGTCGTCAAGTGATTTTTGGCGCAAGAATTGATCAGTTTGGTGCTGCCAATCCTGCCAATCTTTTTTGCTTTTCTTATAGTAAATCTTATCTTTGCTGTTCCAGGGAGCATTCTTGATTTTTGTGTCGATGGTACTCAGTTGAAAGTCAATATAGAGCTTCTTCAATGCGTTGACTTTGTTCAGCTGCTCAAGCATGATGGATTTTGCCTGTACCGTTCCGATACTTGTGCGTGGATTAGTTTCTGTCACTGCTTGCTCAAATCCTCTGCTGGCTTCTCCGTTGAGAGGGGTCGCTCGATTCGAGAGGATGATTGAGTCCCGTGAAGGACGTAGTGGACGGGTGGCCTTCGCATTTTGTTCAGGTCTAGTGATCCTTGGTTGATTAAGCAGGCTTTGCTTAATCTCCGTTGGATATTTGATCAGATTTTTATAAACCGATTGCTGGATCTCTTGATGGGCTTGCCTTAACGCGGCATGGTCCTGTAGAGCGTGGCTACTTACGACATCTCCTGCCAGCAGAGCAATCTCTCTTTCCTGCTGATTGATATGTGTGCCTGGATATTGCACTTCTTTGAGCACATTTTGATACGTTTGCGTAATCATAACGACATCGCCGGATTTAAGCGCCTGCTTGAACCGCTTCAAAATCGTGGTCGTATTGAGTGCCTGTTGCCTCTGTACGAAGCTATCCCACTGTTCGCGTAGCATGGGATACCATAGCTCTGTCTGCCTGGAGATTATATTATACGCATCCTGATCTGTATCTGCGACCAACTGCTGCAAAAAGCGATCCAAAAAGGCTTCATTATGAGGTGGTAGCAACTCTTGAGCCTGTTCGAGCGCGATTTTTATATAGGGCATCAGGTAGGTCAATTGGCGCTGTTGCTGATAATATTTATTGATATAAGGGACGATATTGAGCAAAAAGCCAGTGTTGATATCCTCTTCGGCCTTATCCTGTGTGATGCCCGTTAAAATCTGACCTAAATTATCAAGCAAGCGTGTCAGGTCCATCTCGCTGGAGACGTGCGGTAGCAGTATGGGAACGATGAGTTCGGTTAAGCGGATGCGTGTCTCACTCTGAAGTGCGATCAGATGTTGTAGATGGGTATAGGCTTGTCGTGTCCACTGTTTACCTGTGAGAGGCTCCAGGACAAGCTCTCCGACATATAGCCAGGCATCCACATAGCGAGCCAGATTATCCGTCAACGCGAGCTCGACATTCTGATTTCTTGTTTGTAGGTGACGTAAGAAGGTCTGCGTAATTGGCTTGCTCAAGCGTCTGGCATCAAAATCGGAGAGATACACCTCGATTAACGGCGTGAATGCTTCGGGCCAATCTGGCTGCTGGATCATCTCCAGGCAGTCATTTTCAAGGAATGCTGCGATCTCTTCCGATGATAATTGCGCCAGCTGCAAGAGCTCCTGTACAATTTCGGGTTGCTGGCGACCTGCCAGCAATAGGCTACCCAGGAGCTGAGATTTATGGGGATCGGCGATCTCTATCAAATAGTGAAAGAATTGTACCGCGATCTGCGCTGTATCAGCGTTCTCGACATAGCTCTGAAGGACTGCCTCAAATATATTCCATGCCTGACTACTCGCCAGCAATTGCTTGAGTTGTGATGCTTCCATCGTTACTGGCGTGATTAAGATATTCTCGACTGCGATTGTATGCCAGAATGCTGGGAGATTCTCGTTCGTGATCAAGCGTCCAATGGTGCCCCAGGAGACGGCGAGCCAGGGATAGATGGAGCTATGTGTATGGATAGCTTCTACTTGTGCCCATGCTTCCAACAATGTCCGATGGATCTCCCACGAATAAATCTCATCAACCGTGGTGATATGGATCGTCTGAGTTAGGTATTCAAGCAAGCCACCGTTTGTATCGATCCACACGATCTCTTGATAGGGCTGTGGAACGGTGTGAACAAGGACACGCAATAAAAGAAAGAGGTTATTTCTGGCATCTTGTGGATTCTGATCCTCGGTCAGATCGAGCATTGCATTGATCTGGCTGTATGTGAGAGGCAGAATGGATTCAAAAATAAAGTCTGCAACGTTCTGAGCTACCTCGCTATCGGGATAGGTCTCAGCACACTGGCGGATAATCAGCGAATTTTCTGATCCCTGACGCTGCCACCACTGTTCATAGGTAAGAGTAAAAATATAAGGCCAGAGGTGTCCCCACAGATTGAGCCAGACTTTGCAGGCTCCGATCTGCGTTGCTGTGAGCGCTACCAATGTCGAGAGCATCTCGTTCCAGATCGACCAGACTGGCCAGTTAGGAGACGATTGCATGCCTCTTTGTGTATCTTCTTGCTGGATCAGCGTGACAATATTTTTAACCAGCAAGTCTCCTATTTGATAGAGACTCTCCGCGATAATCTCGTTTTGCTTCCCCAGCATGTTGAGTTCTTCTGCTTTTGGCTTCCCGTAGGCATTCCACCATTCCCAGTAAAGAGGATTATAGGTTGTGGTCACCATTTTTTGAAATAGATAAAGCCAGGCATTGGGCTCTTCTCTGGGAGAGGCAACTTTTGTGAGTTTATCCTGCCAATCGTCGATGGCCCAACGATCGTTGTTCTGGATGGCTTCGTGGATTTTGTCGGCGATATTTTTGCCAAAAGGGGTAAGAGCCGTGGTGGGATTGTGGTTTGTTTGTAGTTGCAGCGTTTGATGGATAATGGAGAAGATGTTTTCTCCCTTAACCTGCCACCAGCGCTGAAATACAGGCTGGTTCAGATCTTCGGCGCTGAAGCCTCTGATCAGAGCGAGCCAGACAGGAGCACATTGACGCAGCGGCGCTGTCAGGTCGAGCATATCCATCCAGAAATACATCGAGTCTGTATGGTTGGTGCTGATCGCTTCATTGACTTGCAGAGCGACCAGTGTTCCCAGGTTTGTCACCACTTCCTGTAGCGTATCGATCACTTGCTGGATATTTAATGGCAGTGGATAATTATCATACTTTTCAAGGCACGCAAAAAAGGCTGCCAGTTCATGCCGACAGGTATATTCCCACCAGCTCCGATTTTTCGCAATCCAATGCATGATGGAACGCTGGACATTATTACGTCTGAGCCTGTTGAGATCAGCTAATAGCATCTTCTCTTCGTCTACGATATTATCCAGGCGCAGCTTAACTATCTGTATCAGCTCCTGGACATCGTTCTGCGAGAGCGTCTCCTGATGCGATATGTAGATGCGCATGAAGTGATCCAGATCACGACACTGCTCTGCCTCAGCCTGCCTGAGCAGCTCTGCGAGCTCTCTATAGCTATGATCGTTCTCGTCGAGCAGGCAATCGGTGGCGAAGAGGACAAAACGAGAGATGACGTTTTCCGGCATCAGTGGCGTGGAGCGGCCTGTATAACAATTGAGCGCGTAGCCATGCACTCCTTGATCCTGATAATAAGAAATTGGGAGCTCGCTGGATTGATCGGCGGGCCAGCATGTACCGGTGATGGTTGGATAGTATCTGCCGTCCCTTTTATAACCATAGAGAGGAACGGTACGCTCTCCTGCAATGCGCTCGTACGTACTGAACGTCATCTCCTTGAAGATATCAAGCGTCCGCGGCAGGCTATGTGCCAGCCCCCAGATGAGTCGGGCAACAATCTCTGGATCGGCGGCAATATAGATACGCTGTTCAGGCTGGCGCATGAGGAAAGCCCGCAATATAAACTCTAGCTGCTCTCGTGGCAATTGCATGAGATCATCGCGGCTGAGAGATCCATTGCGCATCCTATCGCAATCATTGCTGAGCGTGTCAGGTTCTTGCAGCGAGGGGAAGAGGACATATGGTAGCTGTTGCTGCTGAGGTTCAAGCTCATCTGAGGTTTTCCAGTAGCCAGCCTCCCAGAAAGTAATCGCCTCACGAGCCGTAAATGGTTGTGAGCCTCCCAGGGTGGAAATGGCTGGTAGATCAGCGATGAGGTGAGTGAAGAAGGCGCCCGGCCTGCTCTCACCAGCAGGTTCGACATAGTTTTTATGGACGAGAATATATTCCTGCCCGGCTTTCACATACGCGAGAGAGACCGGTGCCTTCTGGGAGGGAAGGGTCGATGAGTCTTTGATGTTCTGTGGAAGCATGTATGTGACATGTTGGAGGAGCTCTTGCATGCGATCACTTTGTCTGTTGACCGCATTCTGATCCTCTAGCAGGCCGGGGGAAGCAGCACGAACCTGAAAACCCGGATTCCCGGTGCCCCAGGTCGACCAGGTATACCAGAGCTGCTCGCTCCCAGTCTTCATGGTACTATCCACCTTTATCTCATTGAGATTGTCATAGGATTTATAATCTTTTTTCATAATTTACACATCGTCATGAGTAGATTTCTGTGGTGCTGTAGACGCAGAATCTATGGAAGTGGATCTGGACAGCGGCCTGGTTCCTTGCATGTTTGGATATATGTAGCACGATCTATACACGTTCTTGGTTCCAGAGAAATGGACAAGAACTATGGCCGTAGATAGTCTATAAATCTGGATCAAGTATAATATAGATAAAAGTATATTACAAGCTGATATATAGAAATATCAGTTGCCTTCTCACACAGAATGAATTATCCAGGTGAATTATAAGGAGGTATGACACATCTTGACGTATAAGCCAGAATGGCGAAACAGGTAATCAGGACCTATACCCACAAGTCCTGTTATTGAGAGGTGGGCCAGACTGAGGAGCACGTATATCTACTATGCTGCGTTAACGCATAAAAAAAGACGCTGTTCTGATAGACAGCGTCTGGAGCGGGAGACGGGATTCGAACCCGCGACATCTTCCTTGGCAAGGAAGTGCTCTACCACTGAGCCACTCCCGCAGAAGCGTTGCCTATGTGGGCAGGCGAAACGGCGATGTCTTATTTTCCCACGCAGTTGCCCACGTAGTATCATCAGGGCTGAAGAGCTTAACTACCGTGTTCGGGATGGGAACGGGTGTGGCCTCAACGCTAGAATCACCGGTTCGCCTGCACATACAGGCGCTTTGCTTTAACGTGGCTTATCATAGCACTCTCGAATAAACTTGTCAATATGATTTTTAGCGGAATTTATTTAGATACAAAATATTCGATAAAAAAAGTAAAAAGAGATGTCCGTTATGATACATTTTGTGGGAACGGGCCAGGAAAGCCAAAATTCAGCCCTAACCCCCTTGCGTTCACTCTACGAACCATGTATAATAGGCAACGTTAAACACATACGAGCGTGTAACTCAGTGGTAGAGTATCCGACTTTTAATCGGGTTGCCGTGGGTTCGAGCCCCACCACGCTCACCTTGATTGCTACACTGGCTTTCGACCTGTTATCGTGTCACTTCAAGTGCAGGTCGGTACTTGTGCCTTCGTCACAAGTGCTATGAAGTTCAGATGTAGCTTTTTTTATACCTCAGGAGGAAATCCTGCATCTTTGCAGGTGGGTACCCATCTATTATTTGCATCAGAATAGGCACTGTCGACGTTCTTTATGTAGGGTTCGCGGTGGAATTTAGGTGCTAGTTTTTCTACTGCTACAGTCTTTGTGCGATCTAGGTAAAATATGCTATTGTTCTTGTTTTGACAACCTGTAGCGTGATACACTTATTCGTAAGGTTTAATAATGAGATGCTGTTGCGTAATCCAGGCGACATGGGCGGGGCTACGTAACATAATGTGGCAGTAATAACAGGAGGCGGTGCCACCGGGCAGTTGCGCGGATATGTGGTACCGATTGCATGTGACAAAACGCATACTTGTTGTCGATGATAGAAATGAGCTGCTTCATCTGATGCGTCGTGTACTGGAAGATGAGCAGTATCAGGTTTCGATTTTGCAAGAGGGAAAAGATGCTTTCATGACCGTGAAGAGTATGGTCCCTGACTTGCTGATTCTTGATCTGAAACTAGGGGATATGTCGGGGCTAGATGTGCTCAAGCTGATAAAAGATGACTCTACCACTGCTGATATTCCTGTGATTGTATATACTGCTGCGGTTCTTGAGGCTGAAGAAGTGTCTCGCTCTATCGAGAGCCGTCCAGATTTTTATAACGATGTCCACTTATTACGTAAACCTTTTGAGCTCACAGCCCTGCTGGATAAAGTAGAGGAATTGTTGGCACATTCGGGTCATGCATAAAACTGATCTTCTATATGATACGTATGTTTTAAGAGAGCTATTTTTAATCCTTCTCAATGCACTATCTGCCATATCAAAGCATTGATACGTGTATCTTGAGAGGGGCAATTATTGTTAGTTGTTTTTTTATTCGGTATACTATAAAAAAGAGAGAGGTATCGCGTTATGAAGTTCTTTGTAGGCTTATTCCTGGGTTTCGCGCTGGGAATTGGAGCGGGTTTACTATTGGCTCCCCAGTCGGGTGAAGCGACACGTGCTCAACTGAGCGAGCAGGGTATTCAGCTTCCGACAGGCTCCTTCAATGATGATATTCGGGCTCGTGCACAAGAGGCTCTGGTTCAGGGCCGAGAGCTCTATTCTCGCACGAAAACAGAACTAAATGGTCGTTATACACGAGCAAAAAGTGGTGGCGAGCTTTAAGCGGAGCAACATTATTCCATTCCAATAGCGTGGTGACCTGTTACTCAGTTCTGAGTATCAGGTCTTTTTTTATTCATAGATAGCCTTTTATCATGTTTGTGCCTCTGTAGATGGCGCAGGAGAAAAGAGAAAAGTGGGCGTAGCATGTCGGACAAAATAGCGTATCTGGATTGTCATTCTGGCGTAAGTGGTGATATGTTGCTTGGAGCTTTTCTCGACGCGGGATTCTCCTTTGAACGTCTACAAGCAGATCTGCGAGCTTTGCCTGTTGAAGGATACGAGCTCAAACTTTCGGCTTATCAGGATCAGGGTATTACCGGATCTCGTTTCGAGGTCATCTTGACCGAGCAGGATCAGCCTGCACGCAGTTTGACGGATATCACTATCTTGATTGCCTCTTCCCAACTCTCCTCCTCTGTAAAGGAGAGAGCCAGTGCTATTTTTCATACACTGGGCGAGGCTGAGGCCGCTGTCCATGGCGTAACTCTGGATGAAATTCATTTCCACGAAGTGGGAGCTATCGATGCTATTGTAGACATTGTTGGCAATGTGATCGCTATTGAAGCTCTGGGTATTACCCACCTATATGCCTCTCCCCTGCCCTTGACGCGTGGACATCTGCGTATGGCCCATGGATTGATGCCAGTGCCAGCGCCTGCAACTCTGGAGATTCTCAGCTCAGTTAAAGCCCCCTGGGTACCAGCTCCCGTTGAGGGAGAACTGGTCACGCCGACAGGAGCCGCTATTCTTGCCACGCTGGCTCGTTTTGAGACGCCGGCCATTGCTATCGAACGTGTGGGGTATGGCTTTGGACAGAAGCGGCTCATCTGGCCGAACTGCCTGCGTGCCTGTCTGGGAGAAACATATGGATTGCCTTCTCACACTCATGAGCATCACCCATAAGAGGTCGAGCGCAGCGAAGACCGTGTAGCGTCGCACGCTCGCGTGCGATGTCCCAGTGACTCGTACGATCCGGCAAGCTAGTGTGGTGTGGTGTGGCTAAATTCTGCAGTTTCGTGCGTCGAGTGGAACATTGTGCCCAAGGGCGCAACGCTACGGTGTCCTCGCTTCGCTCGACACTGGTCATGGGGACGCTGCATGCATAAAGCTATCTCTATGGATGCAGGCTTATCATGTGGGCTGTAAGCTGCATCCATAGAGATGTATTTTGAAGCCTAGTAGGGAGTGGTTGTGGTCGTTGTGCCTTGATTGGCATATTTCTCTGCCAGGTCTCCGATGTAAGGCAACTTAAAGTATTTACCCTGAAATCCGTTAACGAGGCAAATGACCCAGCCAACAAAAAAGGCCAATCCTACCAATCCTGATACGCAAGCGATCGCTCCATACGCGTTAGGAACCGTCGCTTCTGCTACTTGGAAAACGATGTTTACTACTGTGTAAGCGCCTGTATAAAGGATAGATTGCATCGCATTGAAGCGTACCAGGCGGTTCTGTTTCTCCATCAAGAAGATGATCAGCCCTGAGATCCATCCAAATAGGTAGCTTAGTCCGCTGGCAAGTTTAGGATCGAGGTTCATGGTTGAACCAGGAGTTCCACCACCAACATTGAATTGGTTGTTATAGGGATTCTGCTGTCCGTACGGAGGCTGACCGTAACCTGGTTGCTGATAACCTCCTGGCTGTTGGTAGCCACCTGGTTGCTGATAACCCCCGGGATTGGCACCAGGATTTGCGCGTTCCGTTGGCTGATAGCCGCCTTCCTGGCCTTGACCATATTGTTGACCAGCATAAGGATCAGTTGGCTGAGGCTGCTGGTTTGGATTGTATCCACCATATTGTCCCGAACCTGGATATTGATTTGGATCTTGATTGCTCATAATACCACCCTCTCTCAATTGAGATATGATTCTTACGTTATGAATACTACTTGTTTGATCTTCTCTCTTGTTAAACGCTTGCCAGTAGTATCTTTTGCTTATTAATCTGGCACTGATAAGCGCATAGCTCTGCTCTATACACGTTTATCTATAGGTGCCTGGTTGCTACTTCTTTCGAAGGCTCCATTCTGAACAATAGATGAATATGGATAATATCAAGCCACTGCGCAAGTGTTTTTACTTGAAAGATCATTTCTGTCGCATATGAAGAGGGGGAATAATTTCCCAACCTCTTCAAAATAAATGCTTTCAGTAATAGTAACGAAGCAGAAAGCCATTTATCCAATGCTTTTATCGTCGCGCTTGCTATGCGCGGAGGAATAGAAGTTGTGCAGTGATTTTTCCTGTGACGGTACGATGAATGTTGATGGTTCTATTGTATCTGAATCTTCTGGATTTTTTTCGTCGCTGGCAGGCGGTTTTGTTCCTGAAAGATGGTCTGGTAGAGCCGCTGCACGCTCCTCTTGTCGGGTGCCATGCGTGTTCTGGCGCGGGTTTTCATTCTCGTTGGGAGTTTCGAGCAGAGCCGTCTCAATTACCTGATCCATATTATCGACCTGAATAAAATTGATCTGTTGACGAATCTTGGCTGGAATCTCCTGTAAATCTTTTTGATTGGCGGCTGGAATGATAATCGTGCGAATATTGGCTTGTTGCGCGGCTAATACCTTCTCTTTAAGTCCACCGATAGCCAGCACACTACCCAGGAGAGTGACTTCACCTGTCATGGCCAGATCGTTGCGAACAGGTCGATGGGTAAGAGCCGAGACAATCGCGGTCGCGATTGTAATGCCCGCCGATGGACCATCTTTAGGAATGGCATTTTCTGGTAGGTGGATGTGTAGATCTACATTGTCCTGAAAGCTGGAATCTATCTGTAATTCATCAGCACGTGTACGAATGTAGGAGAGAGCCGCCATTGCCGATTCGCGCATTACATCACCTAATTGACCAGTCACCATCAACTCACCTTTTCCCACCATTGTCACGACCTCAACGGGCAAGAGAATGCCGCCCATTTCGGTCCAGGCCAATCCCATCGCAGCCCCGATCTGAGTGCGCATCAAAGGAGGTGAATTACTGTAGCGTGGTGCGCCCAAATACTGCTCTAGATTATGGGCGGTGATGCGTATGTGCGTATTAGGTTTTTCAAGCACACGTCGTGCTGCTTTGCGGCAAATGTTAGCTATCTGGCGTTCGAGATTACGTACACCGGCTTCGCGTGTGTACTCGGTGACAATATGCTGCATCACGCCGGGTGGGATACGTAACTGTTCCTGAGTGAGCCCGTGTTCATGTAACACCTTGGGCATCAAATGTCTCAGTCCGATATTGACCTTTTCTTCCTGCATGTAGCCTGGGAGCTCGATGATGTCCATGCGATCGGCCAGCGGACGCGGGATCTGATATTTAATGTTGCCCGTGCAGATGAAAAACACTTCTGAAAGATCAAAAGGCATTTCGAGATAGTGATCGGTAAAAGAACTATTTTGTTCAGGATCAAGTACTTCAAGCAGGGCTGCCGCAGGATCGCCACGATATTCGGATGAGAGCTTGTCGATCTCATCTAATAAGAAGACCGGATTACGCACACCGACCGTCTTCATGCTCTGGATAATGCGTCCTGGCAGCGCACCGACGTAAGTACGGCGATGACCACGGATTTCAGCCTCATCGTGGACGCCTCCCAGCGAGATGCGTGCAAATTTGCGGTTCAACGCTTTGGCAATTGATTGCCCCAGAGAAGTTTTTCCGACGCCGGGAGGTCCAATCAAGCAAAGAATCTGACCCTGGTTGATGTTCTTATGATTTCCTGTCCGTTTGGCTGCCTGAATGCGTAACTGGCGTACTGCCAGGAACTCCAGAATACGCTCTTTGATACCTTCAAGCCCATAGTGATCCTCATCCAGGATCTGACGTGCCCTTTCAATATCAAAGGCATCCTCACTGTGCTCATTCCAGGGGAGAGCCAGTACCCAATCGATATAGGAGCGCATCACTGTTAGTTCTGCTGATTGTGCTGGTGTGCGTTCCAGGCGATCGATCTCTTTGCGTATCCTGAGCGCGATATCCGGAGGGAGCTGCTTTTCAGCTAACTTGGAGCGTAAATCATCCGCCTCTGAGGAAGTCTCCATCCCCAGTTCTTCCTGGATGGCACGCAGCTGTTCGCGCAGATAAAATTCTTTTTGCGAGCGATCAACCTGTGAGCGCACACGACTGCGGATGGTCGATTCTAGCTCCAGGATTTCAATCTCATTGCCCATAATCACGCAGATCTTTTCCAGACGCGCCATCGGGTCGAGGGTTTCTAATAGATCTTGCTGTTGCGCCATATCCGTAACGACATGGGCAGCCAGCGTATCCGATAGCAGTGGAGGCGTTTTGAGGGCGATGATGGAGTTGATATCTTCAACCGAGAAGCGTCGGTTGAGTTGTGCGAAACGCTCAAACAAGCTTGTTGTATGTCGTACGAGCGCGTCGGCTTGTGGTCCGGTGGTTTGGGATTCTATCAGGCCAGTCACGTGAACACGAATAAATGGATCAAAGTCCACGAACTCATCAATTGTGACGCGCTGGATGCCTCGGATGAGTACCTGCATGCTGCCATCTTGCTGGCGATGCGTGGTCACAATCTCGATCAGTGTGGCCGCCTCATAGAGATCTTTCGGCTGCGGATCATCGATTTCGATGCTGCGTTGCGTGACAGCGACCAGGATGTGCTTGGGAGACATCATGGCTTCTTCGATAGCACGGATGGTTTTCTCACGAGCGATGGGAAGAGCTTGACGGTTGTGAGGAAACGCAACGATGCTTTTTAACGCCACAAGAGGATACTCGTCGTTTAAATCTTGTACCACATCAGGGCGTTCTTGCTCACTCATTGGTTTCCACCTATCTTCTAACTGATCAACCACAGAGATGATTTTACTCTACAAGCGCAGATGAGTCTGCATTAAGCAGACTCATCTTCAGAATAGGCCGTATTTCTTT
This sequence comes from Dictyobacter sp. Z7_2, assembly GCF_057551105.1. Lineage (NCBI taxonomy): Bacteria > Bacillati > Chloroflexota > Ktedonobacteria > Ktedonobacterales > Dictyobacteraceae > Dictyobacter > Dictyobacter sp. Z7_2. The sequence goes on along the minus strand of NZ_BAAJPE010000002.1, from coordinate 1,973,233 downwards.
CGCCGCGGGTTACCAGAAGCGGCTTGTGATGCGAGCTGATTACATCTCCATTAATAACAACTTTTTTGACATCGGCACGAGAAGGTATCTCATACATAATATCCAGCAAGACTTCTTCAATGATTGTGCGCAGGCCGCGAGCTCCAGTTTTCTGCTTGAGTGCTCTCTCGGCGGCGGCCTCTAAAGCATCGGTACTAAAAACCAGCTCGACACGATCGAGTTGCAGGAACTTCTGATACTGTTTGACGATAGCGTTTTTGGGTTCCGTCAAGATACGAATCAGAGCTTCTTTATCCAGACTATCCAGAGCGACCTCAACGGGTAAGCGTCCAACGAATTCAGGAATCAGGCCATATTTGAGCAGATCATCAGGGATAAGTTGTGTCAGGACAGTCTCAGTGCTGGCCTTCTCATCAACTTTCTCCACTTTCTCTTTCTTCTCTTTGCTATCCTTCTTCTCTTTTTCGTCTTTGGCTGCTGTGCGGAAGCCCATCGATTTGTTGCTGCCCAAACGTTGCTCGACGATCTTTTCCAGACCCTCAAAGGCGCCGCCACAGATAAAGAGGATATTTGCGGTGTTGATCTGGATGAAGTCCTGATGAGGATGTTTACGTCCACCTTGTGGGGGAACATTTGCCACAGTGCCCTCAATGATCTTCAAGAGCGCCTGCTGTACACCTTCGCCGGATACATCGCGTGTAATCGAAGGATTATCCGACTTACGTGAGATTTTGTCAATCTCGTCGATATAGACAATGCCACGTTCTGCCCGAGCCACATCGAAATCGGCCATCTGGATCAAACGGAGCAGAATGTTTTCTACATCTTCACCGACATAGCCAGCCTCAGTCAGGGCTGTGGCGTCAGCGATACAGAAGGGAACATCCAGCACCTTGGCCAGTGTCTGGGCCAGGAGTGTCTTACCACTACCCGTAGGGCCAATCATCAAAATATTGCTTTTACCCAGCTCGACATCATCGACCTGCATTCCCACGCCCACGCGCTTATAGTGGTTGTAGACCGCTACAGCTAATGACTTCTTCGCGCGTTCCTGTCCGATGACATACTGACTGAGTTGTTCGTATATCTTTTTCGGAGTGGGGAGCTTGCCGGTCTGAAGGCGTGGTTTGGCAACTGTGGCCTGCTCTTCTTCGATGATTTCTCGACAGAGGTCGATACACTCATCGCAGATGTAGACGCCGCCAGGGCCAGCGATTAAACGCTGGACTTGATCCTGGCTTTTGCCACAAAAAGAGCATCGGTATGTCGTACGCATATTCTTAGAGTTTGCCACGTCGGTCACCTTTCCTGCATGTACAACACTGCACCCAATGGTTGCACTTCTACTCTACTGTCTCGGCTGTTTGGTCGTCAGGTAGAGGTGTTGCGGTTGCAGATACCTCGGCCTCATTTTCAACTAACTCGGTTTCAGCGGCAAGGACAGCAGCCTCGGCATTTGCGATGGCTACTTCTTCGTCGACTACCTCATCAATTGTATCATCTTCTGCATCGGGATCGGGATCAGTCGTTAACTCAACCAGGCGGGCGAGGGTTTTCTCGCGTTGATAGCTGGCCATCAGAGCACGAATCTGCTCTTCTGTTTGAGGAAGTGCCTGTCCCATCTGCTCGTACGCGTTAAAGAGCGCTTCAATCTCTTCAGGTCCAACAGCTATCTGCTCGGCCTGTGCGAGTTGCGTTAGCACCAGCTGGCGTTTGACACGCTCTTCGGCCTCTGGATGAAGCTCCTCATGATACTGCTCATGAGTTTTATTGGTCATCTTCAGATACTGCTCTAAGTTGAGGTGCTGCTGTTCAAGCATATGGCCCATTTGATGTTCCATCTCATGAACTTCTTCCTCAATCAGGAGCGGATGAATGGTGAACTCGGTCTGCTCGATCACCGCTTTGAGGGCTGTATCGCGTAGCTCTTCGACGATCTTGCGCTTCTTCTCCGCCAGGATATTATCACCGATGGCTTTGCGTACCTCTTCGATCGTATCAAACTGATCATCACTCACTTTTTTCGCGAAATCATCATCTAAAGCGGGAAGTGGTCTGGCTTCTACTGATAGGACTTTAACCTCGTAGTTCGCTTCTTTACCGGCGAGCTTCTCGTTGCTATAATCTTCAGGAATAGTGGTGGTGAATGATTTGCTTTCGCCAGCTGTTAAGCCGAGAACCTGCTCATCCAGACCGGTAAACAAGCCCTTGCGATCGTCTGTAATCTCGAACGTATTGTCCTTCAGATCAGAGATCTGCTGCTCACCCGAAGTCAATTTGAGATCGGCTTTAATGCGATCTCCGTACTCGATCGGGCGCTCAACTGTTACCCATTCAGCGATCTGTTTCTGGACTTTCTCCAGCTCCTCTTCAACCTCTTCCGAAGAGACGGTTGCCTCTTCACGGTCGAAATGGAGAGACTTGTAATCAGGTAACGTCACAGGTGTCACCACCGGGACAGTGAGACTGAAATGATAATCTTGATTCATCTCAAAGACAGGGGCATCCAATTTAGGCTGTGAGATGGGGGTGAGATCATTTTCTTGCAGAGCATTCCGATAAGCCTCTGAGATCAGTTCATCCAGGCCCTCTTGATAGATATATTCTTTTCCCACGCGGCGTTCCAGGATAGCGCGAGGTGCCTTCCCACGGCGGAAGCCCTGTATATCTACTTCTTTGACTAATTTACGGTATGCCTTATCGGAAGCTTTTTGCATTTCATCCCAGGTGACATCTACACTCAGGATGGCTTCACTCGTTGGCAACTTTTCTACAGAGACCTTCACGTTTCCTCCAACAGGTTGTTTTTTTATTGTATGTGTAATACCGTTAACGACATTACAGACATCTTTTGCGAAGCTGCATTTCTCTTTTATCCAGAACTCTTCGTTGTCGGAAGCATTCTCTCATCTATCTGAACCAAAGAAATTGCAGGATTGAGAAATAAGACTGCGGGAAGCGCGGGAGGCAACCACTATCCATAGACCACCCCACAGCAGAAGTTTGCATATACCACAATGACCAACATATCTGTATACATTACAAACGCGTTGCGAGCTACGTCTGATGCAGGTTGCTGATTGCGCTTACCTTAGAGAACCCTCTTACGAGTGCTCTGCGTCTAGATAAGTTGGAGCGGGAGACGGGATTCGAACCCGCGACATCTTCCTTGGCAAGGAAGTGCTCTACCACTGAGCCACTCCCGCATAACTGCGTATCTTATTCGTACCTTATTATAATACATCTGGTAAGTGGGCGGTAAGAGACTCGAACTCTTACGGTTCATCACCAACAGATCCTAAGTCTGCCCTGTCTACCAATTTCAGCAACCGCCCTTAATCCTTACAAATAGGAGGCACTAGTCCTCACTTGTGGATAATACATCAGTAGCTCACTGGATGTCAAGATAATTTACTCTCTAATCCTTTTAACTCACCGTTATTTCTTATCTTTGCCGCTCCTTCCCGTTAGCGGATAATGCTTCAATCCTGACTCTCTTTATGTAGAGCTAAAACGTGCCATTCCCGATAGGAGATCAGATGCAGAAAAGTAAAGAATTTGGATAAAATTTTGTAATCAGACGTTTTTGCCGTCACATACATAGGAGCTTTTTTGGAGCTCTCTTGTCACGCGATGTCTTGAGAAATAAGGCAGTATTTTCGTGTGTTTTTATAGTAAATAATAGATGGTCAATTATCTGATGGGATGCAAGTTGCGCTCAGTTTCTGCTTGCTCTCTCATCGGTTGACGTCTAGCAACAACGGCAGGAATATGTGCTGGGCGAGGAAATATGGAAAAACAAAATGAGATGCTAAAATCTGCTCGCATCGAGAAAAGCTGGACTGCTCAATTTGTGAGTGAGCTTATAGGAGTCAGTTATCATACCTATATGCGCTGGGAAGCTGGAACTCAGGTACCGCGCCCCTCCTCTCTTGATGCGCTGTGCAAAGCTTTTGGCATGTCGGCTCCTGAATTAGGATTTGCGCTTCAGGTCGAAGCTGCCGTGTCCGGGAGGCGTTTTACCGCCGGACAGCATAATCCCGCCCATATGGCGCAACCGGCAGAGGCTGAGTCGCAGATAGAGGAGGAGGATCTCTCCGAGATTGAGGAACAAGATCTAATCTCCTCATTTGCCACTTGGTCAAAGGAATTGGCTTCATGCTGGCAGGCGTATATGTCCGGAGGACAGCGCGAGCTGGAGCGTCTGGTGCCTGCATATATTACGAGCCTGACTCGTCCTACACTTACTCCTGGTCCTGAGCAGAAGATGGCCGCCAGCTTGATGTCTCAGGTTTATCAACTGATTGCTTTGCTTGATCTGCAACGAGGCGATTTTGTCTCCGCACAGACGAATGGCACGCAGGCGCTCGTCTATAGCCAGCTATCTAAGGATTGGAATGTGTATGTCGCAGCTCAGATTCGGATGGCGAGCATCTTTTCCGCACGTAAACGTATTGGCTCAGCCTTGAATGCCTATAACGATGCATTATACTGCATCAATACGAACACGGACCTGATCTCTCCCACGCTCCATAGCTGGATCTTTGCCGGCCTGGCCGAGATTCAGGCTACGATGGGACGCGAGGCGGAGGCTTTGCAACTGTTGAAGTTGGCGATGGCCGTTTTTCCGCTGAAGCCAGAAGAAGATGCATGTATCGCGTATGCGCAATGCGATCGCTCATTGCTTTATCTCTATCAGGGATTAGTCTTTCTAAGGTTGGGACAGCCTCGCCTCGCCTGGGAGGCTTTTTCCCAGGTGGATGAGATGCGTCCTGCTCCCCCTGAACGTATGCGTGCGGAGTTTTTGAGATATCGTGCCTATACCTCGCTGGTGCTGGGAAATATGACTCAGAGCTGTGTATATCTGGAAGCCGCGACACGTGCTGCGCAGGCGATTAATAGTGAGCTGGCTTGTAGCGAGATCTATACGCTGTATGAAGATATGCTGGCCATCTGGGGCCAGGAAACAAGAGTGAAAGGTCTGGCCACGCTTTTTCAGAATTGAGACGTTGGAGTATCGTCGCCAAAAGTAGTATTATGTCAAAGGTCATCACACCAATATCGTATCGGAGATGTACATCCGAAATAGGTCCGTGAAGCTGTGAGGTGACAGGCCAGCCGACGTAGCGCCGTGGTCTTGCGCCCAATACTTCTCAGTTAGGCAAAGAAAAATATCCTAGAGAGATAGAAAAAGAAGTTCTTTTCTGGCACACTCTTTTTATACCGATATTCCAGTCGCCAGAAAGGAACTTCTTCATGTATAGTTTACGCCATATTGAGGCTCAAGACAAATTGAGTGACCAGCTCAACGGACATCTGTTGCTGTCCTTCTTCCCGCAAGAGATCCTCGATACGTGCTTTGCATCTTTGCTCCCAGCCAAGCAACGCCGCACACGCGTCTTTACTCGAACCCTGTTCTTCCTTCAACTGCTCATGAACGGGCTCTGCCCCGACGAGTCTCAGCACCGGGTGTGGCATGCACTGGCCCATCCCTTTGCCTTGCTGCATCCATCAGAGATCTTCCCATCCCTCTCGACGGGAACGATCAGCTATCAACGGGAACGCTTTGATGCGGACATCCTCCATCGCGTCATGATCGCGTGCTGTCGCCCGCGAGCCCATTGCAGCCGTCACCCCGCCTCCTTTTATCGAGGGCATCGTCTGGTAGCTCTTGATGGGACCAAGTTCAATGTGCCTGATACGGCGGCCAACGTCGAAGCGTTTGGGCGTTCCTCCAACCAGCATGGTGAGGGTCCCTATCCCCAAATTCAAGCGGTGGCACTCATAGAATGTGGAAGTCGTTGCGTGCTTGATGTGGTTCTGGGAACGCACGCGCAGGCCGAGATCCATGCCTTGCCCAAGCTCTTTCCCCACGTGAGATCCGACATGCTCATTCTGGGGGATTGTGGCTTTTTCAGCAGTTGGTTTTTTGAACACGTGCAGGATACGCTCAACGCCCAGGTGATATGTGCACTGAGCAGCACCGTGGGACGTCGCGTCGAGAAACGTCTCAGCGATGGAAGTTATCTGACCACCGTCACCCCCAATCGTCGTGCGAGCAACCATCAGGGGACACGCCCCGTTACGATCCGTGTGATCGAGTATGTGATGACAGATGCCAGATTTGGCACGCCCGGACGATGCTATCGACTGGCAACGACGCTGCTGGATGAACAGGTTTACCCTGCCAGTGAACTCATCGAGATCTACCGTGAACGCTGGGAAGTGGAGACGATGTTGAAAGAAATCAAATCGTCCTTGCGAGAGCAGATCAACGTGCTGCGCTCACGAACGCCTGAGGGGGTAAAGCAAGAGGTGTACGCCCTTTTCCTGGCTCACTATGCGGTGAGCGCGGTGAAATGGGAGGCAGCCGCTCAGCGACAGGTCGATGCGGATCAGATCAGCTTTACGCAGACCAAGCATGCACTCAAAGAAGCAATCAGAGAGAGTCTTCTGGCTGATCCCTCGTGTCAAAGCTGGCTGCTGGACCGCCTCATCCGACACGTGTCCATGCTCACGCTCTTGCCCGCACAGCGTGTCCGCATGAACCGACGGGAGCTCAAGCTGTATTACCAGAAATGGCATCGAAAAAAGCGGGACGTCCCTCCCTATGCGACCTTTGCTCCAGGAGAAAGCTTCCTCGATTTTGTGAAGATCTGGGAGCGACCAGAGGGGGTGGATCCACGTGAACAGGAGTGGAAGAGCAAAAAGCCCTCCCCACCCCAGGAGGTCATCGCATGAGATCCGTTTTCTGACCATCACAATGGTGAACAACAGAAGAAAAGAAACATGTTTAACTGAGAAGTATTGTGGTCTTGCGCCCGGCGGCCACGTGACGTATGATCCGCTCGTTTTTGCCACCCAATGCGGCAAGATGAGACGAAACATCGTCGATGGGGACATTTCCGTGCGTGAACTGGCCGCCGGGCACAAGACCACGGCGCTACGTCGGTGAGCATATCACCCCATTGGGATACACATCGCCAATGCCACATCGGCGCTATAACTTTTTGCGATATTATGTTAATTGTTCACGGATCTCGCGATACCTTTCTTGTTCGTGTCGTCCCTTGAATTGATATGTATCTTTTTTGCTCTGAAGCGTCAATCCCTGCTGCGTAGATGGATTTCCTACATTTGGTATTTCTAATGATGTAATTGGATCATTGTTAGACGCTTCTTCTGCTCCCTCATGGTGCTCCGTTTTTACGATCGGTAGTGGGCGTGTTAATTTTTCTGGCTGGCCTGCATGATTCGTATGGTGAGGTGCCGTGATTGATGGGTGTAGGAGCGCACGGAAGCGTTGTGTCTGCTCTGAGGCTGCCACGGGCAATGAAAATTTGGGCTGAGCTGTCTGTGCCCACAGATCATTTTTGCTCCACGGTTGGGGCGTCTCAGGTAATTCTCGCTGTGCTGGCGATTGAGGTGTTTGTGTGGTTGCTACAACCTCCAGGAGTGCTGTATCTACCTCCTTGCTGCTGCTCTGCTGGAGCGTGACGGCGGCAATTGCAGGCTCTTTTTCTTTATTTGTTTCTATGAATTGTTGCTGAGCGCGATAAAAGTACGATCGATAGTGAGCTTTGTGTTTATTTATTACCACTCCCAGTATTGGAGTTTCTAGATGCTGCAATAGGCGATGAGCTTTGATCAGGTTTTCGGGCTGCTCTTGCCGGGATTTTATGACCAGAATGCTTGCATCGGCGACGGCTGTAAGCCTTTGTGTCAGACTTCCTTCTTCTAAAGGAGGCGCATCAAAAATGATGATATCGATCAGCTGAGGTGAGGTCGCGTGCACATTGAGTGATGGTTGAGCCAGTAACCGTTCTTTTAACTGTATCAGGTGGGGTGTGGCAATCTGTATCTGATAATGATCGTGCATGGGTCCAGCTGGTAGGAGCCATAAATTTGGCACGTAGGTTTTCCATTGGGCTAGCCAGCTGGATGTGTAAGAGGCAGGTTGATCCATAAAATCGTTGATACTGTTGGTGAGGCCATAGGTATTGGGTAGATTGAAGGTTGCATGCAGTGCTGGATCTGCGAGGTGTGCATCAATGAGCAAGACACGCATGCCTGAACGAGCCAGGATGATCGCCAGTTGTGATGCCGTTAATGTTGTTCCGGCCTGCCTGTGAAGACTGGTACAAAGCAAGGCACGCTGACCCTTATAGAGTATTTGAAAGTTTATACCCATCACTGCAATCGCGTCGTGTAGAGCATCCAACTTCTGCTCAGAGAAATCAAGTAACTGGTTATTATCATGAAGTGAACGTTGGAGGGGGAGCTGACCCAATGATCGTAATCCGCGCAGCGCCGTTACGTCATCGGCAGTTTTAAGAGAGCTACTCAGCCAATCGACAAGGAGTGCCATCAGGCATATCGTGACCAGACTGGCTCCGGCTGCGAGTAGCGTGTTGAGCCAGATCTGCGGACTGATTGGTTGCTCTGTGGCTGTCGCTGGCTGGACGATATGCAGCAGATCTGCTGCCTGTACTTTTTGGATCTGTACCTGACTATATTGGGTCAGGAGCTGATTGTAACTCTTCTGATACGTATCAAGCAGGCTTTTTTTCTGTGAGATCTGCTGTGGTGGGCTGGATGCCGGCAGCGACGCGTTCAGGTTCTGTTGTGCGTTATCCAGACTTTGCTTGGTGCTTTTGATTTGCACCGTTAGCGCCTGCAGGATTGTCTGAAAATCTGCTATCTCTCTGGTTTGTTGGGTTTGTATGTAACTTTTTGCTACGGCGTTGGCGATCTGTATCGCCTGTTGTGCCGAGATCGCTCGACTTTGAATTAGCAGGAGTTGCGTATGGGGAATGATCGAGCTACTGACAACCTGTTGTAGTTGTTGGAAAGTAAAGGGGGCCAGATTTTGAGCGGCAATTTGCAATACTTCTGGACTGGTTACCAGCATCGGTCCGTTATTTATCAGAGCCTGGGTTTGATCAGCATCGTTACCTGTGACTGTACCGATTTTAATCATTGCTGTTGCCTGGTAAACAGGAGGTAGATAGAGGCTGAGCATATAAGTAACACTGGTACAGATGACGAAAAAACATAGAATCAGTATGCGACGATCTCGTATGACCAAGGCGTAATGGCGTAAGATGGCATTTTTCGGCATGGATTCGCTCTGTCCTTCCTGGCTAAAAGACCTTCTGCTGGTGATTTTGGATTGTGTAGTATCGCCGGTGGAATGTGGTCCTGATAGCATCTCTGTCTTCCTCCTCCCTTGCAACGTGCGCCACATGCGCCTTCTTTCTCTTGAGCTTTTCTCTTAGCATTACTTGCAATGGCTGTGATTGAAAGAGATAAACCATCCTTCATGTTTGTCTCTCTCAATATAGTAAAACGTGCGTTGCATTGAAACATAACAATAGATATTTTTATACTCTTTAATGTATATCTGTTCATAATTTGGGATGGGAATTCATGTTTTTTTCATCTAAAAAATGAAGCTCTTCTATTTCTCACTATTCTGATGGCAAAGAGACGGCAGAACTTTTCTCACGGCGGGAGTCATGTTTCTGATTGTCTATGAGTATTAAGAATGTATCCACATTTTGCTAATAAAGGAGCGACTGAAACGTCTTATTGATGCGGTTGACAAGCAGCAAAGCACATCTTACAATCCATGTGAGAAGATTTTAGTTTTTATGCATAGAAAGCGCTTGGGAAGAAACCTTCCTTTGGTTGGTGACATACAGGGTATTATTTCTGCATGAATGAAGATAAAGAGCGGCGTGTAGTCGCTGATGCTCAATATAATCTAGGATTAGCTCATCGTGAGTCTGAAGCCTCTGCGGTTGGAGATCAGCTAGCCCATCTGGAACAGGCGGAGGCGTGCTTTCAAGCGGCGTTAGATGTCTATTCTTTAAGTACAGCGCCAATCGAATGGGCCAGGACGCAGCAGCAGCTAGGGATACTCTATCGTCGTTTGATGTTGGTAAGTAATGATGCACACTATATCAGTAAAGCAATCACTTCACTGCAAATCTCACTTGAAGTATTTACGCGCGAGACGTCGCAGGCTGAATGGGCTCTGACCCAATATGAGCTTGCCTTGATCTACTTTCAAGTTGGAGGAAGTAGTCGGCGTTCATCTTTATTCAAGGCGCTCTCCTGTTTACAATCCTGCCTGGAGATCTACACTTATGAGCTCTATCCGCTTCCATGGGCATGTGCCTTGCATGCTTTGGGCAATCTTTATTGCTTATTGCCTACCGACGATCGCTATGCGACTTTACGTAAAGCGCTTGATTGTTACGAGGCGACTTTGCGCGTCTATACCTATGAAGATGATGCCGAGGAATGGGCGAAGGCGCACTACTGTCTGGCGAACATCTATGCTTTTTTGCCTGGTGGAGAACGTCAGACAAATCTAGAGAGAGCCATTGTGCACTATCGGGCGGCATTGCAGGTGAACACCTTTGAGGAACATCCGGAACTCTGGGCGGGTACGATGCAGAGTATGGGCAATGCCTATCGCAACATGCCTGGTGACGAAAGTGATAGCAGTCTCCAGGCTGCTGTAGATTGCTATCAGGCCGCTCTTCATGTGTATTCGCGTGAAAATGCTCCCCTGGATTGGGCGACTATCTATAACAATCTCGGTATCACCTACAATTTGATGTCGATAGGCGATGAACAAACGCGTCTGGAGCAAGCAGTATACTGCTTCCGTATGGCCTTACAAGTCTATGTGCGAGATGTTTATCCATCTGACTGGGCCAAGACCAATAATATGCTTGGCTTGACCTATCTGGACATGCCTGCGGGAGATGAACAAGAGCAATTGCGTCAGGCGATTATCTGTTTTGAGGCCGTCTTAGAGATCTATACCTTTGTGCAACATCCACTTGCCTGGGCCAACGTACACTATAATCTGGGCCATGCATATATGATGATACGCGCTGAATATGAAGCTATCCATCAGGATAACCTTCAAAAAGCGATCGCCTCGTTTGAGTCGGCGCTACAGATTTATAGTCGCAGAGATACTCCCTATGAATGGGCGAAAACGCAGAGTAATCTGGGCAACGCTTACCAGGAACTGCAAGCTGGAGACAGATACTTTCACATGCACCAGGCAATCTCCTGTTATCGTGCTGCGCTGCTCGTCTATGCGCGTGAACATATGCAAGATGAATGGGCTCAGACTCAGGGTAGTCTGGGCCATGCTTATTGGAGTATTGCTACCAGTCAGGAGCAAGATTATCTGGAACGAGCGATTGCGTGTTTTGAGGAGGCGTTGCAGATTCAAAACAGTGAGGCGACACCGCTTGAATGGGCGGTCAATCAGCACTATTTGGGACAGGCGTATGCAGATCTGACGCTCGGTGATCGCCAGCAGAACATCCACAAAGCCCTGGCGTGTTATGAAAAGGCTTTAGAGGTCTTTCAGCGCCTGAATATGTCTATCAATATTCAGCATACGTTGCACGACATCGATCGTTTACGCCAATTATTGTCGCGTGATCCAGCATAGCATTGAGAATAAGCACAATCCAGACGCAAAAAAAGGAATTGAGATCAAATCCCAACTCCTTTTTTTGTTCCGTTTGTAGGCAGAACAAGTACCTTGAAGCTTTATTTAATCAGCTTGAGCACCCTCTAACTTTTGCTCAGGAGTGAGAAGAGTCGCAGGTATTCCCAGCCCCTCTGCCAGACGGGTGCCGAGATCGCTATCAACCTTATACCAGAGATTGACGGCCCGCTCCTGGATGAAGCGCTCGACATGATTGCTAAGATGTGCGGTCAGCGTCGCTACCAGATGATCACGATCGGTCTGCGAGAGCGTGTGGCGATAGAAGTTACCAGGCTGCACAAAGTCGTTATCTTCTGCATGTGGCACATACGCGCTACGCTGAATCTCCCCGCTCGTTTCCCAGCTTGGATCGACTCTGGTCGTATCCGCTGCTGGACCGCCGTAGCTGTTGGGAGCATAGACAGGATGGCCGCTATCGTACTTGTAACGCATAGCACCGTCTTTATTGTAGCTATGTACCTCGTTCTTCGGCTGGTTGACCGGCAACTGCAAGTAGTTAGGTCCAATGCGATAGCGATGGGTATCGGGATAGCTGAACATGCGTCCAATCAGCATTTTATCCGGGCTGGGTCCGATGCCAGGAACCATGTTGGCGGGCTCGAAGGATGCTTGTTCAATCTGAGCGAAGAAGTTCTCCGGATTGCGATCAAGTACCAGGCGTCCAACCGTAATGGGTGGATAATCGCTATGCGGCCAGACCTTTGTCAGATCAAATGGATTGAAGCGATAGTTGGCTGCATCCTCGAAGGGCATAATCTGCATCTCAAGGCGCCAGGCGGGGAAGTTCTTCTCATCGATCGCGGCTCGCAGATCGCGGCGATGGTAATCAGGATCTGTGGCGGCCATTGCTGTCGCTTCAGCATCGGTAAAGTTCTCAACGCCCTGCTCTGTCTTGAAATGATATTTGACCCAGGATTTCTTGCCTTCCGCGTTGATCCACATGAATGTATGGCTACCGTAGCCATTCATATGCCGATAGGTCTTTGGCGTGCCACGATCGGACATCAGAAAGGCTACCTGATGGAGAGCTTCAGGCGACAGAGTCCAGAAATCCCATTGTGCATTATTGCTGCGCATATCGGTATCTGGCATGCGTTTCTGCGAATGGATGAAATCCGAGAATTTTGAAGGGTCGCGGATGAAGAAGATGGGAGTGTTGTTGCCAACCAGGTCGTAGTTCCCTTCCTCTGTGTAAAACTTGAGTGCAAAGCCACGAGGGTCGCGGGCGGTATCTGCTGATCCTAGCTCACCAGCCACCGTCGAAAAGCGTGCCAGTACTTCGGTCTTTTTTCCAATTGTATTCAGGAAAGCAGCACTGGTCCATTGTGAGACATCCGCTGTCACCTCGAAATATCCAAACGCTCCGCTACCTTTTGCATGCACCACACGCTCCGGGACACGCTCACGGTTGAATTGAGCCATCTTCTGAATCACATAGTGATCCTGAAGCAACAAAGGACCATTTGGACCTGCCGAAAGTGAATATTCATCACTGGTGGCGGGAATACCAGCGTCGGTTGTTGTTATGGGTGGTTTTTTTTCAAACTGGTCGCTCATGATTTCTCCGATTCTACCATTCTAACGGAATGGTTTCATTAACGATGAACTCCTTACTATTATATCCCATCTTGTCTCTTCATGTCCTCAAATTTTACTTTAGCTGATGATAGTAAGATGTATTAGGTTCCTTTTCCTACTTTGTCTTACGGCTGAACACATGAAATTGAGGCAAAATTAATGTGACATACCCATTTGCTTTTTTGTACTTGTTTACATACACACATCATGCTAAGATGCACCAATTTTTCAATTCTTTACTTCGCTTTTAGGGGTAGTCTCACTCCTATACATACTGTTCATCATTGCGTCCTTCCCGTCTTCGTGACTTGGTGGTCTGTTGTTTATATCTCTATTGTCTTTGATCTTACCTATTGTTTCTTCCTGCTGACTTTGTATGATTTTCCCCTCTGTTTCGTGTTTATTTGTTACGCTAGTTTCTATCTCCTGCTTTCGAGCAGCCACTGCTGCGTTTTTGCCTTGCTCTCTAGTCTTTAAACGATCTTCTATCTTCCCAATCTCGCCATCTTTATCGCCATTAACCTCATGCTTTAGTTGCTGTGCTCTGGCCACGGCTTCGAAGTCCTGGTATGCTTTTTCCAATCCGTTTATCTCAGGATCTGATCTTTGCGCTTTAATTATTTCTGTTTCCAGAGATGTTGATTTCCACTTTTTCTCTTGATTAATTAACCTTTTTAAATCTTTTACTAATACTTTATCTTCAGCTAATCTGTCTGAAATATGCTTGTCATCTCTATATGCTTCCTTGTCTATTCTGCGTGCCATACCAAACTCAGCAAGTTTGCTCGTTATTGCTGACTCTAGATCTCGGGGGTTGCTATTGTTTGTTTTGTTGTAGTCTATTCTTCTATCCGCCCAATTTAGTACATTAGAATCGAAAGATCTTGGAGAAGGAGGCGTTCTGTCTACTGTTTCCAATCCACGCATCTCTGGCTGTGGAGCTTGCCTATTTGGGTTGTAGCCTTCTCCATGTGGAATTATTGTTTGCCCATACTTCTCAGCCAGAGCATCTCTGCTCCTATGATATTTTTTAGTTATTTCATCTAAACGATTTTGTAACAATGTAGCTCTATCTTCATAACCATTACCTTTAAGATAGTTTATGGATTTTTCAAAGGCGTTTTTTATCCTATTGTAACCCTTCTCTATCTTTGTGAGTATCTTTTGGTATGTGCTCTCTTTAGTTGCATCGCCTCTTGTATCACTTTCTTTAGTTGCATCGCCTCTTGTTTTACTCTCTTTTAGTAGATCGGTTTGGCTGCCATACTTTTCTACTTGAGAACCTCGGTTTGAGTTGTCTGATCGATAGAATTTTTCAGATGTAGCCATGAAAATTATTTCCTTTCTACCTTAAAGGTTAGTAGCATTTTATTTCTGCTGACTCTTGTTTGTTGGTTGCTCGATGGGTTGTAACAAGAATGGTTCTGCTGCGGTATAGCGATCCTAAGTCTTCTTGGGGTAATCTGGGTGGTGACACTATCTGTAGTTTCGAGGTAATTCATCTCGAAATACTTTCTGCGGAGAATACTTCCGTGAAGGATGGGGAGGATATGCATGATTTTTCTTGGGTGAGATTGTCCTGTTTTGACGATCTGTTTTAACATCACACCTTGCTCATGATTCAAGTTTATGCTAACTTACATAGAGGAATTCTCTTATTTATTTAGCCTTTTCAATTATAAGCAAGTATACCCTTTTTTTTTTCTGAATGCAATAAAGTTTGCTGGCGTACTATGCTTCTGACCGCGCCCAAATGGTAGCTTGATCTCGCTGGAAAGTGGTAAATTGGCATCAATGTGTTTCCTCCCTTTTCACGTTCCTGGATATGAGTCCTTATTTTATTCTCCTGCATATGCCTTGGATTCTTTACGATAAATGCAGATAAGTCTTTACGAATGTGTGATATACTCAATCTATGAGTACTCGTATTTAAAATAAATATGTAGCATTTAGAGGAGATTTGTCTGTGAAACTTTCGCGTTTTATGCTTCCTATCGCGCTGGCTGTTCTTCTCGTTATCATTGCGGCCTGTGGAGGAACAACATCAGGTAGTAACACAACCACATCCTCCCCAACCGCAGCGGCAGCTCCAGTGAGCTTAAAAATTTATGCTGCCTCGTCCTTGACTGAATCATTCAATGCGCTTAAAACAGCGTATCATGCAGCCCATCCGAATGTGAGCATCACGTACAATTTCAATGGCTCACAAGCTTTGGAGCAACAGCTAGCGAATGGTGCCCCCGCTGATATTTTTGCTTCCGCTGACGTCTCGCATATGACACTGGCTAAGACTGCCAAGCTCGTTACGACCAGCCAGATCTTTGCGAAAAACAAATTGGTTGTTATCGTTCCAGCCAGTAATCCAGGTCATATTACGACATTGAAGGACCTTTCAAAAGCGGGAACAAAGCTTGTGGTCGGAGTTCCTGCGGTGCCTGTGGGAAAGTACGGTTTGCAGGTGCTCGACAATCTTGGGAAATCCGCCCAATATGGATCGGCTTATGAAAAGAGTGTCAAAGCCAATATTGTCTCTCAAGAAGAAAATGACAAAGCTGTCGTGACCAAAGTACAATTGGGTGATGCTGATGCTGGCATTGTGTATCGTACCGATGTAACGTCTGCCGAATCCTCAAAAGTGACGGTTATTCCCATCGATGATCAATATAACGTTGTTGCTACGTATCCTGTCGCAGTCCTGACCGGGAGTACCCAGCAGCAAGCGGCTCAGGCATTCGTGAGCTACATTCTCTCCACAGATGGACAAAGTATTCTGGAAAAATATCAATTTATCGGTGCTAACCAATAAATCAGATGGGTGACCGGTTTGTCGCCTCTCGTTCGTGGATACTGACAGGATTAATGTGAAGATTATGAATATGAGAGCTCAAAGCCATGAGCACGTAGTCATATCCGCATGGTTAGTGAGGGTCGTTGTAGCGATCCTCACCAGTCTTTTTTTCCTTTTTTTGGGAGTTCCATTGGTAGCGCTCTTGTTTCGCGAGCCGCCAGGCGTGATCTGGAGCGAATTTCAGCAACCTGGTATTTTTCAAGCGTTGCAACTGAGTCTGGTGACAACATGTATCAGCACAGGTATTGCCGTCGTGTTTGGTCTGCCGGTAGCCTATGTTCTGGTACGTGTACCATTTCCAGGCAGTAAATTATTAGAGACACTGGTAACTCTTCCTACCGTCCTGCCCCCAGTGGTCGCGGGTGTTGCTCTCTTACTGACTTTTGGACGGCTGGGTCTGCTGGGACAATATCTAAATTTTATTGGTGTCACAATTCCTTTTACAACCGCTGCGGTGGTGATGGCGCAGGTATTTGTAGCGGCACCTTTTTTTATCAATAGTACCAAAGCGGGACTTGAGCAGCTCGATCGACGCTATGAAGCAGCGGCCTATACCTTACGCGCTTCGCCGCTCTATGCCTTTCGGCGGATTGTCCTCCCCTTAATCCGACCGGCTTTGCTGACGGGGATTGGACTGACGTGGGCGCGTGCTCTGGGAGAATTTGGGGCCACGATCACCTTTGCAGGTAACTTTCCTGGCGTGACGGAGACGATGCCGATTGCAGTGTATGTGGCCTCTGAAGCGGATCTAGACCAGTCGATTGCGCTTTCAATTGTCCTGCTGGCGGTTTCATTTGGCATCCTGTTTGCCTTGCGGCTAGGCCAGTATTACAACGCGAAAAAATAGTGGCCTGAAACCTTGCTTTCGCTTGAATTTTTAAGCTTTTTCTGAGCTAATCTCTAAGCTTTCTAATAAAACAGTCATACCTTCATTGACAATTGAGAGACCTCTCTGTACAATAAGAGGAGGTGAGATTGTATTATTAGCAGGAGGCACCGTTATGGCTGTGATGCATACAGACCTGTACCGTCACGAGAACCTCGTTAGAAAATCGGTTCAGATACCTTCAACGCAACATACCGAGCTTAACGCTCTGGCTATGGAACTTGATTCCTCTCTTGGCGACGTGTTAGAAGCTATTATGGATCTAGTGCGGCAGGATGATTATCAACAAGTCAAATCGGCCATTATTGAAAAACGTGAACGCGAACTCTCCACTCTCAACCACTCTCTCGACGAAGCCTACTCCTATCTAGGTTCCCTCCCAGAAACACTTGAAGAAATCCAATTTTGTTTTAGTGCGTGCTGTGAAGGTATGTTTGCATGAGTAATGAGGCGAGGCAATCTTTGCCCAGCCTGAAACACCAACCGGATCTGAGCACAAATGCTCCGAATCCCCGCCGTGGAGAGATTTGGGACGTGAATTGGTCACCGGGTCGAGGCGCAGAACAACAGGGTACCCGACCGGCACTTATTATACAAAATGATCGAGGGAATGCATCGTCATCATACCCCCTTACTATCGTTGCCTCCATGAGCCGCACCGAACGAGAATTGCCGCTCCATATACGCATCACCCCCAATCAACTCAATGGATTAACCGATTTCACCGACGTCAAATGCGAACAGATTATGACTGTTGAGAAGTCACGTCTGATCAGGCGACGCGGCGTGATTACTCCGGAAGAGATGCAGCGCGTTGACCAAGCCATCCGCATCAGCCTCCATCTACTGCGCGACTAAATACACCCTTTCTTTTTTTACCTACTCTTTAAATTATACATTGCCTTTCTTGCTCATTTTGTGTTATCAATATACTATGCAAATGAATGGAAAGGAATGTATTGATATGCCGCAGGAGAACGATGAAGTCATATCCTGGATCAAAGAAAAAGCTCTTCCTCTTACAACCCTCGATCCTCAGGCCCCTCTAGATGATTTAGCCCCTTTGGAGCAGATTGTAGGTAATGCTTCTATAGTTGGATTGGGAGAAGCCAGCCACGGAGGGCACGAGTTCTTCGTGATGAAACATCGCTTGCTAAGATTTCTCGTGGAAAAGATGAGCTTTACCATGTTTGCCATGGAAATGAGCTGGATGCAGGCCGAAGCGATCAACGATTACGTTCTTACAGGAGAGGGTGATGCTAAAAACCTCCTGCGGAAGAACGCCTATGGAATCTGGTATACCCGGGAAGTGCTTGATCTGATCGAGTGGATACGTGCTTACAATGCTGATCCCCAACATGTTCAAAAGGTCCAGTTTGCCGGTTTTGATAGCGTACTACCCAACGCTGCTGGCCTGGACAAGATTGTGCAATATATTCAGACTGTCGATCCGCAACGTAGTGTCCAGGTAGCTGATCTCTATCGAGGTATGGCTGAAATATCGTTTATGGCGTTGCCCGAACCAGCAGTTCGTCAGCACTTTCTTGATGCCACTACACAGGTTTATGAGCTTTTGAAGGAGCATGAAATTGAGTATGTCGCCCGCAACTCACAATCCGCTTACACATATATCTTGCAAGAGGCCCTGGTTGCCAAACAAGCCATGATACGGATTCGGCATGGTGACGCCGGTACGTTCTCAGAAGATATTAAAAACATGGCCCAGCAACGCGATACCTTTATGGCGGAAAATACGCGCTGGCTTCTTGAACATGCTGATCCAGGGACAAAAATAGTGCTCTGGGCTCATAACTGGCACATTGGAACGGTGGGAGAGTGGGACACGAGTCGATCCGGTGAGATTATCCCTTTTAACTGGATGGGGCTAGATTTGCGTCAATGGTATCGCGAGCGCTACCTGACGATCGGCTTTAGCTTTTTTGAAGGTGCACATACTGCCATCCTGAGGGATCATGAAGGAAATGTGCTTGTTGCTGGTCGTCATGCATATACACTCGCGCCAGCCAGTCAGGAAAGCTATCACCACACGTTAAAGCAGGCTGGAAAGCTTTATCTCTTGGATCTGCGCTCAGCTCCTGACGGAAAGGCACGTACGTGGCTTAATGAACACCATCCCTTTCGTAACTTTGGGTCCGAACATGTCGATGGGGGAGGCTATCATGATCTCTCGCTCTCACAGTTTTTCGATGTCATTATAGAGATTGAGGAGATTAGTCCTACACAGTTGTTACCTGCATGAGAGTTGAGTAATTCAACCTTTAGTTTATTATTAACATCATCTATTTTGATACAGGTAAAATTATATTTTATCTGTATTTTTGCTTGATTTTATAAAAAATATAAAATACGATATACTATTATAGATATTGCAGATATTGCAGATATTGCGTTTATTTTGAATACGGAGTATACTGAATTGTGTATGCCATAGAAACTTAGTAATAAGGTGAGGGAAAAATGATGGATGTGCTTGATCCAGTTACACCACAAGATAATGAGAGACCAAGATTGCAAATCTTAAATGGAGTTATTAATAGTGCTCAGGAAAAGGGGATTCCGAAACTCATTGGACCTGATGGCTTTGAAATAGAGTTACCAGAGTCGGTCTTTAGAGCATTATGCCAAATTACTTATCATCTGTCAAAAGGACGAACTGTAAGTATTATTCCGGTAAATAGAGAGTTAACCTCGCAGGAAGCAGCGGATTTTTTGAATGTTTCACGGCCGTTTTTAATTAAATTACTGGATCAAAATCAAATTCCATACATAAAAGTTGGCTCACACAGGCGTATTCGTTTTAGCGATATTCTAAAGTATCAAAACCATCAAGATAAAATTAGACGTCAAGAGCTTGTCAATATTACTCATCTAGCTGAAGATGAAGGCATATACGATTAGCAATATTAATTCTTGTAGATGAGAATGTGAGGGGATTGGGTGATGTCTTCTTTTAATGCGGTCCTAGACGCTAATGTACTTTTTCCAAGCTCATTGCGTGATATTCTTCTGAGAACAGCAAGTAACAATCTGTATAGGGCTCATTTCACAGATGAGATTTTAGAAGAGGTATGTAGAAATTTAGTTAATAAGGGAAAGATGAATGAACCTAAAGCCGCTTCTTTGAGAGATGCTATTAAAAGGGCTTTCCCATCAGCATGCGTAGATGGTTATGGCTCTTTGATTCCCTCTATGACGAACCATGAGAAGGATCGACATGTGTTGGCTGCGGCTGTAAAGGTAGGTGCTCAAGTGATTGTCACTAAGAATCTGAAAGATTTCCCTACCAAAAGTCTTGAGCCCTTTGATATTGAAGCCCAGTCGCCTGACGATTTTCTGATGCGTCTTCACTCTTTTGATAGCGAAATCGTGGCGAGGAATTTGATTGAGCAAGCTGGCGATCTTCGTAATCCCTCTAAGACAGTGTCAGAATTATTAATCATATTAGCCCAATATGCTCCAGTATTCACAAATCTCGTTGGTGTACAGTTTGGTCTCGCTACATATTCTTGGTCCGATATACGAGATTGAATGCGTTATCAAGCAGGTATTAGATACACTACTTATTTCTTCTAAAAGATAGCTTGATTTGGGGTGTCTGCCAAGATGGCTGGTCTCTTTTTGGCTGATTGGCTGTATCGGTGGCTCTCCGCTGTATGCTAAACTTTATTTAAAATACACTGCTGGGCTGCTATTTTTAGCTTGGGCAGATACAAACATAGCAGGAGAGATAAAGACGTATGCAGAAACAGGTAGGGACCATACAGGTCAAGCGTAGTTTTCCGGAGATGTTGAAGGGCGGAGTCATCTGCGATGTGGTAAACGCCGAGCAGGCGAGGATCGCAGAGGAGGCTGGCGCGTCAGCTGTGATGGCTTTGGAGCGCGTGCCCGCCGATATTCGTGCACAGGGTGGTGTCTCTCGTATGAGCGATCCCGAGCTGATCATCAAGATCAAAGAGGCTGTGACGATTCCGGTGATGGCGAAGTGTCGTATCGGTCATTTTGTCGAGGCTGAGATTCTCCAGGCGCTCGGCGTTGACTGCGTTGATGAGTCCGAGGTTTTGACGCCAGCCGATGAGCGTTTCCATGTCAACAAGCATCAATTCTCGGTGCCTTTTGTCTGTGGAGCACGCGATCTGGGTGAGGCGTTGCGTCGTATCGGCGAAGGTGCAGCGATGCTGCGTACCAAAGGTGAGGCTGGTACGGGCAATATTATTGAAGCGGTACGTCACATGCGTACTGTGATGGATGGTATTCGTCATCTACAGAGTCTGCCTGAAGAAGAGTTGATGGCTGAGGCAAAAAATTTAGGAGCTCCTTACGATCTCGTGGTTGAAATTGCGCGCACTGGCAAGTTGCCTGTGGTGAATTTCTCCGCTGGCGGTATAGCGACTCCTGCCGATGCAGCATTGATGATGCGTTTAGGTGCGGAAGGTGTCTTCGTTGGTTCTGGTATCTTCAAATCTGGAGATCCAATGGCTCGCGCCAAGGCGATCGTGAAGGCGACCACGCATTTCCAGGATGCTGAGATGCTGGCCGAGATCTCACGTAATCTGGGCGAGCCCATGGTTGGCCTGAATGTGGATAAAATCCCTGAGCAAGAGTTAATGGCCCGCCGTGGTTGGTAGTCACAATGGTTAAAAATGAAACATGGAAAAATACAACTTTACCCCACGTATCGGCGTATTAGCATTACAGGGTGATTTTGAGGCCCATATCAGGATGCTTCATGAGCTTGGTGTGGATGCAATTGCTGTCCGCCTACCCAAGCATCTTGAGAATTTAGATGGTATAATAATACCAGGTGGCGAGAGTACGACAATCGGTAAGCTTATGGTTGTCTATGAACTCCACGAGATCCTGCAAGAGAAGATTCGTGCCGGCGTCCCTACCTGGGGGACGTGCGCAGGTCTGATTTTATTAGCGAAGGAGACGGACAATGCCCTCGCGGGCCAGCCTCTGCTGGCGAGCATGGACATTCGCGTCCGCCGTAATGCGTTTGGTAGTCAGCGGGAAAGCTTTGAGACTGATCTGTCTGTGCCCGCTTTAGGTGAAGCGCCGTTCCATACATTTTTCATTCGTGGACCTCTGGTAGAACAGGTTGGTCCGGAGGTGGAAGTGCTGGCGACGCTCGACGATGGAAGCATCGTTGCTGTCCGAGAAGGAACCCTATTAGGCACTGCATTTCATCCTGAGATATCAGGAGACACACGTTTTCATCAATACTTTCTTCGCATAGTGCAGAGCGTGCAGCGGTAGAAGCGGTCGTGAGATGAGCCTTCTATCCAACGCGGGAGTTGTGGATGATAAGGCCGGTGTTATATGTGGATTTACCGGGAATCATCTACGCCATTGACCACCGTGCTCGTGGCAATCAGCGCGATTTTGCTAACTTTGTCTGCTGGCTAGAGGCCGTAGAGAATGTCAATCCTACGCCTCCAGCTTTGCGGAATCTTCTTCCTTTATCTCCAGTGATTCGCACCTGGATCTGTGAAGATCACTGGCGCTTACTTGGCTTTGCCCAGGTACGTGAACGACCATCCCACATGGCCTGGGATCTCTCTTATCTCGCATCGATGGCCAACAGCGATGCTATCAATCTCGCGGACAACGATATTCTGTCTGCGCTCCTTGAATACGCGGTGGAGATGGCTGCAACTCATGGCATCCTCCGTGTTTTTGCGAAAATTGAAGACGATGTTCCTGAAGTGGATATGTTCCAGCGCTCAGGATTTCAGCGTTATGCGCGTGAACTGACGTATGTCTATGACCCATCTCAGCAAAAATCCAGGTCAACATACGTTTCAGATGTATCTGCCATTCCCTCGCTCCGACGCTGGCGTCGCCACCATGTGTGGGGACTCTACCAGTTGTATCGCTCGACGACGCCGCAACGCGTGCTGACGGCCGAGCTCTACGAGGATAGCGAGGAATATGCCAGACTCCATGCCGGGTCACTACAACCTGTTCCTTCCCTTTTTGCCAGGGGTAAAGAGAATTATGTATGTGACGTGGGTGTGCGTATTGGGGCTTGGATGCGGATTAGTCGAGGTCACGGCTCGACACCGCACAGCATCTCTTTGATGGTGCATCCAGAGCACACTGACCTGGCCGAGCCGTTAATTCAGTTCGGCATGCAGCGTCTTCTGGAGACTGACGTACGTCGCATCTATTGCCTGGTGCGTGAGTACGATTCTTTTGTTCATACCGCTCTACGTAATAGTGGATTTGAGCAGGTCCTGACAAAGGCACTGCTTGTGCGACACGTGGCGTTACTCGCCACGAGGCAGAGCACAGTCCCCCTGCTGGAGCAACGAGCGGCTTATGGTTTGAAGGGTCTGGGGACGGTCAATTCAAACCAAAAAATAACGAGGTGATAACCTGCCTATGCAACATGTGATCACTGACGATCTGGAGGCTCTGCTGGCGACTCTTCCGCCAGGCATCCACGACGCGGTCAATCGGCTAGAGAACCGAAGCGAACTGCTGGAGATCGTAATGGACCTCGGACGAGTTGCCGAGGGCCGGTTCCCAGAGGGGGAAGTGATCCTTAGTACGACACCGGTAACCCATGCCGATCTGGAGTTTGTGGTTGAACGTATCGGGGAATTCGGCGACGATAACCGGGCTGGTATTGAGCGGACACTCCATCGAATCAGCGCATTGCGTAATCGTAAAGGGAGAATTGTCGGCTTAACCTGCCGTATCGGTCGAGCTGTGCTTGGCAGTATTGCCCTGATCCGTGATATTGTCGAACAGGGCCAATCCATCCTGATCCTGGGTCGTCCCGGTGTGGGAAAAACGACGCTGTTGCGCGAGATTGCCCGCGTGCTGGCCGATGAGGCCAATAAGCGCGTGGTGGTTGTTGATACGTCGAACGAGATTGCGGGCGATGGGGATATTCCTCATCCTGGCATCGGTCGCGCTCGACGTATGCAAGTCGCACGCACTGCGGAGCAACACGCCGTGATGATCGAAGCTGTGGAAAATCATATGCCACAGGTCATCGTGATTGATGAAATTGGTACCGAGTTGGAAGCGGCTGCGGCACGGACGATTGCGGAACGTGGTGTGCAGCTGGTCGCAACGGCTCATGGTAATTCGCTGGGGAACTTGCTGGTAAACCCAACCCTCTCAGATCTTGTTGGCGGTATCCAGACTGTCACGCTGGGAGACGAAGAGGCGCGTCGGCGTCACACGCAGAAAAGTATCCAGGAGCGTAAATCCCTACCCACTTTTGAGGTAGTCGTCGAGCAACAGAGCTGGGAAGAAGCGGTCGTTCATCGCGATGTAGCCGAAACGGTCGATAGTATGCTGCGCGGTCAGCCGATTGCAGCAGAAGAGCGCACGCGTGATGAAGAGACTGGTGATGTCACCGTTCGTCGCGTGACGACGGGTGGACTTGATGTTCCCGGTTGGGGCAATAGCTATGGAGGTCCTGGTCCACGCCAGGGTCCAGGTTTCACGACCAGTATGTTTGAGCGCTCCGATCGCAATCATACGCAAGATCGTAATCACCTGAGCCCGTTGCGCGGAAACACCAATCCATCCGTGCCCGCCATCGATCCACGCGGAGGAGGAGAGCGCCTGCGCAGTCGCAACCAGACGACCGCACGTATCGCCTCGCCCGTGCAAGCATTAGCACCGACAGGAACTTCGCCACACGACGGAGAGTCGCATGCCGCTGTCCTGACACAGACCCGACCAGTGTCCGAAATCACTGAAGGGATCTACAATGCCAGCGAGCGTGAACCTGCCAACGAGTTTCAACTGCCGAAAACGTTGAAGGTATATCCGTTTGGCGTCAACCGGGATCGACTCTCCGAGTCCGCCCGGCAGCTGCGTGTGCCAGTGCTGATCACCAATAACGAGCGCGAAGCCGATGCCGTGATTACGCTGAAGAACTACTACCGCCGTCAACCCGAGCGTTTACAGCAGGCCGAGCAAGAACGCAAATTAATCATCATTCTGAAGAACAACACTATCGCGCAGATGCAGCATGCGCTGGCACGCATCTTCGACATTCCTGAGACGACATCTGAGGAGAGTGAAAATTCAGAAGAAAATCCGCATAGTCAAATAAATGAGAGCGAGAGCGAGTTTGATGATCCAACCAAGCAGGCCATGCTTGAGACGGAAGATGCAATTCATCAAGTGCTCAACAAAGGTCTTACTACCGCCGAACTGGCTCCGGCGAATGCCTACATTCGTCGCATGCAGCATCAAATGGCCACGCGCTACAACCTTATCTCCCGTAGCCGTGGTAAGGAGCCGCAACGCCGTGTCAAGATCTTTCGTGCTCGCGACTAATAAGTAGCCAACCACTACTTGCCTGATTATAAAAGGGGATGCAGTATTTCTGCATCCCGCTTTTTATCGTAGCTTCTTTACCACATGATCAATGAACACTGTCCCTCTCTGCTTTCGTCATGGATAGAGGGGACACAGACTGCTAAAAGTTGGAGCTTTGAAGTTTTATCAGAGGATTTAGGCATGCTACTGTGCATGTCGGTTTGGACCTTCCTTGGTATCAGTGGCAGACCGAGGACCAGATTACATGCCTTAAGCTGATGAAAAGGCAGGAATATGGCAGGATGAAGTTTGATTTGCTTCGGAAGCGCGTTTTTCATGTAGGATAGTCTCTGCTTCTGACGAACGTAATCAGAGTAAGCAGCCTTGCTAGTGACAATTTGGAAAGGGATTAGTAATATATCTCGCCGGATGTCTACCCTAAAAAATTAATTAAGAGTATCCCCCCCGATCACCATTAAATCCCCTTTCATGGGCACTATTCCGATTATCACTATATCTACTACCTCGACGGGGCTGAGTACTTTCTGAAGGGGCTGATCTTTCAGATGGTGATCGTGGTGCCTCATAAGTCGTCGCAAGAGATGGTCGTCGTGGTGTGTCATAAGGCACCGCAAGAGATGGTCGTCGTTGGGGTGGGTAGTCTTGACTGGATGGTCGCTCTACGAGAGGAGAGCTTGGTGCAAGAGATGGTCGTCGTGGATTGTCTGTACTCGGGTGTGAACCATCTGAAGTAGAAGTTGTTGGTCGTGGATTGTCTTGACTGAATTGATAACCATCTGACGCATAGGTTGGTGCAAGAGATGGTCGTCGTGGATATTGTTCATAGGGCGGTAGAATAGAAAGTCTACCATCTGAATGAGCAATTGTTGCATTAGAGTCTCGTTGTCGATTTACTCCATCATAAGGCCGTTCAGTTGGTCGATCATCTTCACTGCGTCGATAAGGTCCTGTGACATAGGTTGGCGCATTAGATCCTCGTCGCTCCTCAGCGATTATTGGTTGTCGATTCTCATAGGTTAGTGGATCTCTACGCTCTTCTCGATGTATATTAGTTAGGAACGCTCTTTCGCGTCTATGTTCAGCCCTTAACGTTTCATAGTTGTTACGCGCTAACACTTCACTTGCTGTTGTATCTTGTACCCTTTCAAGTTCCAGTGCGTGACGCTCGCTCATGCTTGTTAATTCGCTTGTATGTAATTCTCCTAATCGCCTTTGGGCTCTTGTCAATGGGCTCTCTGGTCGGATAACTAAGCTTTCTTCCTGCAGTACATTCAACGAGCGTTGTTCTCTTGGTCTTCCCCCTCTGTCTTCTCTGTCTTCTCGGCCTCGATCCCGATTTCGATTTCGATTTCGACGACTGAACGGGTTCCTACTCTCTCCACTCTCTCTACTCTCTTTATTACCCATTTTTCTCTCCTTTTTGGGTAAATCCCTAAATATAAATCCCTTTAGGGAATAGTCATTACACTTATACAGTTCTCTATTAAATCCTTTGGATTTGATCAATTGTATAGCATAGTAGCAAAGATGATATTATAGTACAACAATATAGTACTAAAGCATTCTGGTGTTCTGTTTTTTTACCTGGAATGCTTTTTGCGGAAGGCAGGTTGTCATCGAGGTATGATTTGAGCTATAATCCTTCCCATAACATTTAGGCGCTGCGGCCTTATATTTCTTAACCACGATGGCTGGAGTGTCCTCTGTGGGACAAGAAGGAGTCGTTACCATAATGCATCTTTTAGATAGTGATGTATCTGCTGATTCTACCCCTGAGGGTGTAAACTCTGTCACGATCGCTGATGTCTGGCGTGCATATAAATTCCTCAAGCCGACGATTCATCATACGCCGCTGTCGTACTCGCGCACGATGAGCGAGATGACTGGCGCTGAGGTCTATTTAAAATGCGAACATATGCAAAAGTCGGGCGCCTTTAAAGTCCGTGGAGCCAGTTATAAGCTCTCAACCCTGACGCCTGAGCAGCATCAGTCGGGCGTGATTGCGGCCTCGGCTGGTAATCACGCTCAGGGAGTTGCGATTGCGGCCGCTTTCTATGGCACGGCCTGTACGATTGTGATGCCTGAAAGTGCTCCTCTGGCGAAGGTAACTGCAACCGAGGGCTACGGTGCAAAAGTTGTGTTGTATGGGACTACCTACGATGATGCCTATCAGCACTGCCTGGAGCTGCAAGCGCAGAGCGGAGCCACCTTTATTCATGCTTTCAATGATCCCTATATTGTGGCGGGCCAGGGCACTCTCGGACTGGAGATGCTGACCGATCTGCCTGATGCGGATGCGATTGTGGTTCCGATTGGTGGAGGTGGCCTGATCTCCGGGATCGCTATCGCCGCTCGCGCTTTGAAGCCGGACATTACTATCATTGGCGTCCAGGCCTCGGGTGCTGGTAGCTGCCGAGCCTCTCTGGATGCGGGCACGCCTGTTACCTTACCAGCCGCCACCACGATTGCTGATGGTATCGCTGTCAAGCGCCCAGGTGATCTGACTTTTTC
Source organism: Dictyobacter sp. Z7_2 (assembly GCF_057551105.1). Classification (NCBI taxonomy): domain Bacteria; kingdom Bacillati; phylum Chloroflexota; class Ktedonobacteria; order Ktedonobacterales; family Dictyobacteraceae; genus Dictyobacter; species Dictyobacter sp. Z7_2. The sequence goes on along the minus strand of NZ_BAAJPE010000002.1, from coordinate 1,945,534 downwards.
TATCATTCAAAAGCTTGTTGATGACATTGTTCTGGTGGATGATGAGTCTACTATCAACGCTGTGCTTCTCCTCATGGAGCGCTGCAAAATGATGGTTGAAGGCGCTGGCGCGATTGGCCTGGCCGCGCTTCTGAGCGAAAAAGTTGATCTGCGCGGCAAAAAAGTGCTTGTCCCTCTGACTGGCGGCAATATTGATATCAACCTGGTTGGACGCTTTATCGAGCATGGTCTGGCTACGGCTGGCCGCTACTTTGTGATTCATACACGCCTGACTGACCGTCCCGGTGAGCTGATGCGCATGCTGGCAATCATCTCCGAGATGCGCATCAACATTATCGACGTGCGTCACCAGCGTATCTCCAGTCGCTTGCCAATCATGCAACGTGAAGAGACGATTACGTTGGAAACCAGTAATCGAGCTCAGTGCGAGAGCGTATTGAGTCGCTTGCGTGCCGAGGGATATATGGTCGAAGAGGCCCAGGCTTTCGAGTAACGTAGCGTCGTACCCTTGGGTACGATGTCCCACCCGACGTACGATCAAGCACGCCAGCGTTGCTCGCCGAGATCAAGCGATGTCCCACTCGACGTACGATCAAGCGCGCCAGTGTTGCTCGCCGGGATCGAGTTGTTTCGTACGTCGAGTGGGACATCGTGCCCAAGGGCACGACGCTACTAGAGGGGTTCGACGCGGAGTAGCACATCGCCTTTTTGGACGACGGCTCCATTGGTGGGAGCGATAGAGACCACGCGTCCTGAAACCTCCGCAGTGATCTCGTTAAAAACCTTCATCGCTTCGATCAGCGCCACTACCTGTCCCACATGGATAACGTCACCGATATTCACAAAGGCTGGTGTGCTGGGCGATGCCGTCGAGTAATAGAGACCTGTCAGAGGCGCGACGATCGCCAGCGATTTATCAGCTGCTTTGGGCGCTCGACTTCCCGCGACCGGTGGCTGACCGGCGGTAAATGTGACCTGTGTTGGGACGCTGGTCATTACCATCCCTGGACTGCGGCGAATTGTGATTTCGGTAGCACCCTCGGTCAGAGTCAACTCACCGACCGTACTCCCCTCGAGTGCGGCGGCGAGTTCTTCGATGCGTTCCAACCACGATAATTGTTTTTCTCTATCCATTGTTCATCTTACTTTTCGTATCGTTTGAAGATCAAGCTTGTATTATGACCACCAAAGCCCATTGAGTTCGACATCACCACATTCACAGTCGCGTGACGAGCTTCATTCGGTACATAGTCCAGATCGCACTCGGGATCTGGATGACGCAAGTTAATCGTCGGGGGGATAATCCCGTTAAGAATGGTCTGAATGGAAATGACTGCCTCGACGGCTCCCGCTGCTCCTAATGTATGACCCGTCATGGATTTTGTGGAGCTGACAGGCATGTGGTAGGCATGCTCCCCAAAGGTTGTTTTGATCGCTTGCGTCTCTGTGCTGTCGTTGAATGGAGTGCCTGTACCATGAGCGTTGATATAATCAACTTGATCGGGACGTAATCCGGCTTTTTGTAAGGCGCGACGCATCGCACGTACCAGACCTTCACCACCGGGAGCTGGTGCTGTGACATGACTGGCGTCACCTGTGCTGGCGTAGCCAACCATTTCTGCCAGGATCGTCGCTCCACGCGCTTGCGCAAATTCGAGATCTTCCAGGATAAGCATGGCTGAACCTTCGCCCATGACGAAACCTGAGCGCTCAGCGTCAAAGGGACGACTGGCCTCGCGGCAATCTCCATCATAGCGTGCGAGTGCATGCATGTTGTCAAATGCGGCCATCGCGATAGGTGTGATACCTTTTTCCGATCCACCGGCGATCATTACTTTGGCATCGCCGCGCCGAATGGTCTCCCAGGCCTCACCAACCGTGTTGCCGCTGGTGGCGCATGCTGAGACGGCGGCCCAATTAGGTCCCTTGGCTCCCGTTAAGATCGAGACAATGCCTGGTGCGCCATCGATAATCATCATGTTAATAAAGAACGGGCTGATGCGATCGGGTCCCTTTTCAAGCAGGATTTTGAACTGCTCATGCATCGTGGTCAATCCGCCGATACCACTACCGATATAGACACCGACCTCGTCGGCAATATCGTCCGTGATGTCTAATTTGGCGTGTGCCAGAGCCTGCCTGGTTGTTGCAATAGCCAGTTGTTCGTAGGGATCGTTGCGACGCGCTTCTTTACGATCCATGTAGAGAGTGGGATCAAAGTTCTTGACCTCAGCGCCAAAGTGCACACGATGCTTACTGGTGTCGTAAGTCGTAATTTCTGCAATCCCCGATTTTCCTTGAACAAGTGCCTCCCATGTAGAGACCAGATCATTGCCCAACGAGGTAACCAGTCCCAATCCGGTTACTACTACGCGAGACATAAAGTCACCTCCCGTTTGACTAACAAGGCATCTAACGCAAATGCCCGATGTAATTATGCTTGGCGTGCGACATGTCTGCTACTTGATGCCTAGCGACTCTGCTTCTTCCTGAATAAAGCGCGTATAGGTATCACCGCTGATGAAACGTTTGTGGGCGAGCAGGCGTTGATGGAATGGTATCGTGGTAGTAATCCCCTCGATCACAAACTCTTCAAGCGCACGCTGCATACGTGCGATCGCCTGATCACGATCCTCAGCCCACACGACGAGCTTGGCGAGCAAAGAATCATAGTGCGGTGGTATTTCATAACCCGTGTACAGATGACTATCGACGCGCACACCCGGTCCACCAGGTGGCAGATATCGTTCCACCACGCCAGTCTGAGGTCGGAAATCCTTGTCGGCATCCTCAGCGGTAATGCGACACTCGATAGAATGTCCTCGAAGTTGAATATCCTTCTGGCGTAGGCGCATCGGTTCGCCCGAAGCGATATGCAGCTGCTCTTTGACCAGGTCCAGGCTTGTCACCATCTCGGTCACAGGATGTTCGACCTGCAAACGAGTATTCATTTCCATGAAATAATAGCGATTTTGCTCATCGACCAGGAACTCAAGCGTACCCGCGTTGCGATAGCCAACTGCTTGAACCGCCTTAATCGCTCGCATACCCATTTCGTCGCACAAAGAGCGTGGCAGAATAGGGGTCGGTGATTCTTCAATGACTTTCTGGTTACGGCGCTGACAAGAACAGTTACGTTCTCCGAGATGGACCCCGTTGCCGAAGTTGTCCACGAGGACTTGAATCTCTACGTGACGAGCCTTAGGCAGATAACGTTCAAGATAAATGCCGTCATCACGAAAAGCTTCACGGACCTCGTTCTGAGCTACCGTAAAGGTGTGATCGAACTCGTCCGGGTGATTGATCAAGCGAATGCCTCGTCCACCGCCGCCTGCCACCGCTTTGAGCATCAGAGGATACCCAATGTCATGGGTTGCATCTTTTGCCTCAGCCAGTGTACGCAAGACAGGTGTGCCGGGAAGGGTTGGCAACCCTGCCTCAACCATCGCTTGACGTGCTGATACCTTATCGCCCATGATCGACATCACTTCCGCCGATGGACCGATAAAGGTGATATTTACATCGTTGCAGATCTGAGCAAAGCTGGTGTTCTCTGATAGAAAACCATAGCCCGGATGAATGGCTTCTGCATTCGAAATAATGGCCGCGCTAATAATGTTTGGAATATTAAGATAACTTTTCCCACTCGCACCTGGTCCGATACAGATCCGCTCATCTGCCATTTGTACAGGGAGCGAATCGCGATCAGCTTCAGAGTGGGCAATGACACTACGTATACCCATTTCGCGACATGCGCGAATGATACGTAATGCAATTTCACCACGATTAGCAATTAAAATCTTACGAAACATATACGTATAGATAAAGCGACTGTTTGTGAGTGCCTTATCTTGCTCCTCCCACTTATAGCCCTTGTCAGGGGGACAGTATGCAAATTATATCACAAGCGCTTAACATTGAGGAACACCCAATTTCCTCGAAGCAAGCAGTAAGCGATCAGATCCTGACATTTTTAGCTTGACAACCAGGACGATAGGTTTGATACTAAATGCGCGAGTCGCCTTTCTGGTGTCTTGCTTGAGACCGATGAAGGAGTTGTTGTATGTTTGATAAAAGTAAGTTGGGACACAGTTTTCCAGCCTTTGCGATCACTGTTGAGCGTTGTAAGATCGCCGAGTTGGCTCGGGCAATCGGCGATGAGAATCCAATCTATTATGATCTTGCAGCCGCTCGGGAGGCCGGTTATGATGATGTTCCTCTGCCTCCAACCGCACCGACGATGTTTACATTTTGGGGCAATACGCAGTTGTGGGAAGAGCTGGTGAGTGTCGGTATTAATGTCAAGCGTCTTCTGCATGGCGAAGAGGAATACGAATATCTGGCACCGATCGCGGCCAATGATCGTTTGACCGGGGTGACGACTATCATCGATGGCAAGAGCCGTCCCTCAATGGATATCGTGACAACCGAAACGCGTTATACGAATCAGCATGATCAACTGGTGCTGCGGGTGAAGACGATGTTTGTGGTACGTGAATAGTTGTCTGTCTATTGTTCTTTGGCGCTCTATTTGAAAACAGTGTACGCTTAGAAAAGGAGAAAAGAAATGACAACATCAGCGCATATCCCAGCCAGGCGTTATTTCGAGGATATTCAGGTAGGTGAAGAGATTCCTCAATTGGTGAAAGCCCCCGTGACACATCAGCAACTCGTGCGTTATTCGGGAGCTTCAGGTGATTTTAATCCGCTGCATACAGATCCCAAGGTGGGGGAGGAGATTGGCACTGGCGGCATTATCGCGCATGGTATGCTGATCATGGGCTTTGTGGGACAGATGTTGAGCGACTATGTTGGCCCACAAGCGCTACGCAAATTTGGCGTGCGCTTCAAGGGGATGACTCATCTCGACGATGTTATTACATGTACTGGTACCATCACTGAGAAATATGAAGCTGATGGACAGGGCTACATTAAAGGAAAAGTGCAAGCCAAAGATCAAAGTGATGATGTTAAAGTCGCTGGAACTTTTACTGCTACCGTGCCGTATCGTCGTGCCGAGTAACTTATCAGGGAGAGCGGCGTAGAAGTAGGTTTTTTAATCAGATCGATTGTGGAGCCCCTGGGTGATCATTGATAAAGAAAGCCAGGATAAGCCTATTCATCGTGGCTTTCTTTATGGATCATTTATCTATAGCCTAAAAAGATTGATTCGTATCAATTTAAATATGGGCATGGTAATATAGTCTATGGATGGTAAAACAAAACATACTTTTTTAATCTCGTGCATAAACATTTATAGATATATTTAATATAGTGGGCTTTTGGCTGGCTCTACCGCAACGAAGTGGAGGAGAGCGTGCGCTATCCAAATGCTGTATTCCGCTTTCTACTGAATACATCGTACTTAGTTCAAATAAGCCTGACAGTAGTGTCGGTGCTTATATCCTTGTGCTTGGTCTTCTACGTACCCTGGTTCAATCATAATCCAATCCTATTAGTAGTGCCAGTCGTATTGGCGGCCTGGATGTTCTCCTGGTTTGGCTTCTTTATCTGTATCTGTGTTTTTCTGCTGGTGGCGTGGATCAACTACTATGCGCTCTTTCAGAGCGTTTTACCCTCAGTACCATCCCTTGTCAGTGTCGGTGTCAACGGTTGTTTGCTCTTATTTGTTGGTTGGTTTGTCAATTCGCTGCGGGCTGACATTGTGCTCTCTGATCGGCTCTATGTTGAGCTGGCCGAAGCGCATGAGGAGCAGGTGAATGCGGGTAATATCAAAGATCAGTTTCTGCAAAAAGTGAATCATGAATTGCGTACTCCCCTGACTGCTATTTATGGCTATCTTGAACTGTTACTTGAATATGGCAACCAGCTGGAGAGTGAGATGCGTACCGCTTTTTTGCAGCATGCGATGCAAGGTTGTGACGAACTTCAACTTCTGGTCAATAATGTCCTGGATACGATGAGCAAAGAGAAAGAACGCGAGTCTTTGTTTGTTGAGCAGATACCCATACGTGATATCCTCTTTGAAGTCCTTGAGCGCTTCGATCCCAAGACATTGCAAGAGCATCCTATCCATGTCGATATCCCGGATTATGTGGTCGTCAAGGCCAATGCTCAATATTTACGTCAGATCTTGCGCAACCTGTTATCCAACGCTTTTAAATATGTCCCTGTGAGCACACCCATTATTATCAGTGCAGCCTTGTTTGGTATGGTCGTACATCCTCTCCACGCCTCGCCAGAAATCTGCGTCAAAGTGAAGGACTTTGGCGCTGGTATCTCCGCTGATGAGATTCCATTGCTGTTCAAGCAGTTTGTGCGCCTGCCCCGTGAACAAGCTAGTCGGGTTCCAGGTTCGGGTCTGGGTCTCTTTCTGAGTAAACAATTTGTAGAGGCGATGGGTGGTCGGATATGGGTAGAGAGTGAAGGAATTCCAGGAGAAGGCAGTTGTTTTTGTTTCACTGTTCCATGTGTCATCCACCCTTATGTGCAAATTCGTACGACTCATAATGATTTCATTAAGTTTAGTTCTCCCCTATTTATTGAATAAGAGTATCTCCTCTCTTTTTCCTCTCCTGCTCTCTTTTGCTGAAGAGAATCTTTCCATGCTATACTTTGAGCGTAGCCAACAGACAATCCACAGAACTACCGCTTATTTTCCACGCATGCTCATGGCTCTGGCTCGCGGAGACAACGCGTATTTTTAACTGCTCAAGCCATAAGAATAGAAAGGCTCAGGTGCTGTCATGTTGAAAGAGAACGTTTTACATGCTCTCAGGAATGTTCTGTCTCCCGGACAAGTGCTGACGAACAGGGCTGCTTTGATCGCTTATGAGGTCGATGCTGGTCTGGATAGAGGTGTCCCTGTCGGCGTGGTTTTTCCTCGGACAGCAGCAGAGGTGATGCGCATCATACAGTGGGCTTCAACCTATGATGTGCCCTTGATTGCTCGCGGCTCTGGTACTGGACTTTCAGGCGGTGCAGTTGCGGATCGTGGTGGCATCATCGTTGAATTTGTGCATATGAATCGTCTGTGCGAGTTCGATGCTCTGGGACGAAGCGCGGTTGTCGAACCCGCTTTGATCAATCTGCGCCTGGACGAGCGTGCACAGACGATGAATCTTTATTTTCCTCCTGATCCCTCAAGTCAGCGTGCGTCGACGATGGGGGGCAATGTCGCCGAGAATTCCGGTGGCCCGCACTGCTTCAAATACGGTGTCACTACGAATTATGTGACCGGGATGGACGTCGTGTTTGCCAACGGTCAGAGTATCAAGCTTGGTGGTCGGGCCTTTGATTATCCCGAATACGATTTCTGTGGCCTGATGACCGGCAGCGAGGGGATGTTGGGCCTGATCACCTCTATCTCCTTGCGCTTATTGCGCCGACCACCAGCCCTGAGAACTCTCTTAGCCGTATTTGATTCGGTTGAGCAAGCTGGGATCGCTGTCTCTGCTACTATTGCGGCCGGATTGACTCCTGCTACGATGGAGATGATGGATCAGCAGATCGTACGTGTGATCGAACCATTTGCGCAGGTTGGCCTGCCTCTGGATGCAGGTGCTATCCTGATCGTCGAATTCGATGGCTATATGGAGAGCCTGGATGGACAGGTCAATGAGATCATTGATATCTTACAGGCGTTTGGTGGCAAGCAGATGCGCGTGGCTCGTGATGATGATGAGCGGGCTCGTATCTGGTTCGCACGTAAGAGCGCAGCCGGAGCAATCGCACGTGAATTTCCCGCTCAATATACGATAGATATCACCGTGCCTCGTAGCCGTCTTGCTGAGATGCTTGGAGAGGCCAATCGTATCGGCCAGGAGTATCACCTCCGTATGGGACATGTCTTCCATGCGGGAGATGGAAATTTGCATCCGAACCTGATGGTGCCCGATCCCGATGATCAAGAGTTAATGGGACGCATACATACGAGTGCTCGCGAGATGGCTAAATGTTGTGTGGCCATGGGAGGCAGTATCACTGGTGAGCATGGAGTTGGTATCGAGAAGCGCGATTTCATGCTCTTGATGCATAATCCAGCCGAAATGCTGGCCATGTGGGATATCAAGCAGGTCTTTGATCCTCAAGGCATCTTAAATCCCGGTAAGATTTTTCCACCCTCTGACCAGGATCAAGCACTTCCGTATCGCGGCTATGTTCCCCTTAATCAACTTGTTGCTCCCCGGCCCGAGATTACAAGCGAGGGTTATACACCAGTATCGGCTGAGCAAACGGCCCAACAGCTTCAGGCTCTCTCCCAAGCGCGTCAGTCGCTCACGATTACCAGCTCTGCGTTAACTGGACAAACTACGCTGGTCTCCTCTCAACTGAGTACATCCGCACTGCGTGGCATCAAGGTGTATGCTCCTGAGGATCTTTATATCACAGTTGGTGCAGGTACTCCTCTGGTAGAGATCCAGCAATTCTTATCCGAGCACGGCCAGTATCTTCCGTTAGCCACGCCGTGGCCCGGGACTTCGATTGGAGGCCTGGTCGCTACAAATATCAATGCTCCTTTGCGGATGCATTATGGATCGGTACGAGATATTGTGCTTTGTGCCACCGTCGCTCTGGCCGATGGGCGCGTCATTCGGACTGGCAGACCTCTTGTCAAAAATGTGGCTGGCTTCGATCTCACTAAAGTCTTTGTTGGTTCGCATGGGACACTGGGAGTGATGGTCGATCTTTCGCTGAAGGTATTTACTCAACCTCGCCTACGGAGGAGCTTACTCTTTCCCGTGACCGATCTACATAGCGGCTTGCGTTGGGCTCAGGAGATGATGGGCCTGGCTTTGAACGCATCGGCTGTGGTACTGGCTAACCGACCTGCCGGGATTGAGGAGTTAGATGCCAGTCCTTATCTCTTGGCGTATACGGCGGAGGGGATACGCGAGGATGTTGAGGCTGAGCTATCTCAAGTTCAGAAGGCGCTGCAAGGTTATTCTGCTCCTGTTCCTTTGGTAAACGATGAGCTTACGGGTACTGAGCTATGGTTGAAAACTATCCGTGAGAGCATTGACTCCGATGCTTTTATCGTCCGTATTGGGCTGCCGGCTAAAGATGTTGCTCTTTATCTGGAACAGTATGCGGCATGGCTGTGTGCTGGTTCATATGTGATTGATTGTGCTAGCGGTCTGATTTATGCGATGCGTCAATCTGTAAGTCCCGGAGAAGCGCGTATGTGGCTAGAGACACTGCGTCAGGGAGCATGCTCTTTGGGAGGATATGCGGTGATCGCGGCGCAACCTGAGGCGAGCCGGAATCAGTTCAAGCGTTGGGATTATCGACCCGCCAGCCTGGATATCATGAGACGTTTGAAACAACGATGGGACCCTCAAAATATCTTAAATCCCCACTCATTTGTCCTTGACGAAGACTGATTGCGTTTCTCACTGTATCTTTTATGTCCACTGCTGCGTGCCTTATATGGAGAGAAGATATATTTCTTCTTGTTAAGCATAGATGCGTTTAGCTATGAAGGAGGTCATTGGAGATGACAGATACGCAGCAAGAGAAGCCTCGCCAGCCCTCGCCAGAGGAGATCTATGGCGCACAGGGAAACGAAGGTCAATATGGACAGGGGCAATATGATAGTGAAGGGAAGCCCGATCCTCATGGTCCACAGGCTCAAAATAAGAACCTTCATCCAGATGACCCAGCCAAGAAAAAAGCTACGCCGCCATCGGGAGCTGATAAGCCAGATAAAACTGGCCAGCAGCAGTTCTATGCGGATACGCCAATGGATTAAAGCCTTGCCGTGGAAGGTGAGAGGGGTTAGCTTGTCTGATCCTATGAGCGAACTGCCCTCTCTCACTTTTTGGAAGTTATCCACATTCTAGAACGTTTGTCCACATAGTTATCCACATGTGGCTAAAGCGCAGCAGGAGTGGATCAGTCGGGTGTATCAGATTCATAGACTTGATACGTATTCTAAGAAAGAGCAAGTTTGTTCTTATCAAACCTCAACTAACATCCTCAATAACCTTAGAATTAGATAAGAAATCGATAAGAAAAAGACTAATTGTCGAAGCTTAGAAATTTTTAAGGTAATACCAAGGTAGCTTTAATCTCCTAAAATTATGCTTAGAGTGTTCAATTATAGGATTTATAAGCTCAAAAATGCTTGCAGTTTCGCATAGGAAAATCTATACTACAGAAGTCAAAAGAAAGTGAGGTTGTTCATTATGCAAACTAAAGAGCGCACACGGGTTCAGAAGACCCAGCCTGGTGAAATCACTGATGGCATGTTAGTCACACGAACGTTGTCAGGAGATCAGAGCGCGTTTGAATTATTAGTGCAACGCTATAATACGCCACTATTTAATTTTATTTGTCATCTATTGGGCGACTATGATCAAGCTTGCGACGTTTCGCAGCAAGTTTTCTTACAGCTCTACATTTCTATGCCCACGTTACGTACAGGTGAGCCATTGAAAGCCTGGTTATTTCAGGTTGCACGCAATCGCTGTCTGGATGAGCTGCGCCGCAAACGCTCGATTCATTTTTCTGAGCTAGACGCTAATCACGATGACGATGATCTCTCCCCACTCGACATCATGCCGGATAATCAGCCCTTGCCCGATGAGATGGCTGAGCGTAGCGATCTCCAACAGGCGCTGCGTGGCGCGATTGATGCTTTACCACCCAAATTTCGTTCTGTGGTCTTGTTACGTTATGCCGGTCAACTCAGCTTCTCCGAAATTGGCAAAACATTGAGTATGCCTGAAGCCACAGCCAAGACCTACTTTCAGCGAGCGCGTCCGTTGCTGCGTACCGCCATGGCAAGTCACTGGAAACCCGAGCTCAACGAATCCCATGCTTAGCATATCTGATGCTTTCTTAATGAATTCTGAGAAAGCTTGGAAAAAATGAAACTTCTTTCTAAGGTTATTCGTGTTAAAAACAGATAACGAAGATGAATAACGTAGAGGGAGTTCTTATGAATAACATAGCTTTAGATTTGATCGATATTGATTTTACTGATGACAGTGATGTTGATGCCATGTTTGAACAATTAGAACAATTTACGCCACCTGCTGATATGGTTGCTCGCATTATGAATACAGTTGCGCAACTTCCAATATCCTATGGCGAGCCAACATCATCCTGGACAAATCTTGATATCCTGGCGATCGCAAAGTAATTGCATATAGAACCAGATAGATCACTCAAATAAATAATGAAGAACTCTCATGGCAAGGCGCTCACAGCCTTGCCTTTTTATTTGTTCGATTCACCCTGGTGTAAGTGAGAACCATTCGTATGACAACGGCACTGTTATCATGACGAGGTATAGATGGTCGTTTAAAATAGATCTGCTTCTGAGCGTTAACTTCTGCTTTACATATTTCTCTTTTTCTCTCTGCTCTCAGAACTATAGAGGATTAAGATTAAGCTCACTTTAAGTGATTTGTGCTCCTATGTTAAATTTAGATGATTCCTGGCTTAACATGATAAAGTAGCATTGTACGCTTAAAAAGTGGCCTAAACGACCATAGGAAATATCTCTAGTATAGTTAAAATATATATTGTTGAGTTCCTCACAGCTACCCTATACTTGGCTTGGATACGATTAGATATCCATAAATAGACCTCTTCTCTGTACCTTCTGCTTTAACTACGAGCGCTCTTTTTTTCCTCCTTTAACAGGCATTAAGGATGCACGTTGTGCGTCGCATGGATCTTTATCCACGCTTCGTTCTACCGTATCTGATGATGTCCGCTATCTGTTTTCGTTTGAAAGCAATCGGAGGGTATTTATCATCATGAGCGATCTGGAATTTTTATCACAGTTTAGTGAATCTTTGGGACGTCGCGCCTTTCTGAAAAACGCAGGTGCGCTTGGCCTCACCGCTGCATCTTTTTCCGCCTTTCTGGCCGCCTGTGGATCGAACACCGCTGCCTCGACCACGCCTGCTACCAATATGACCGGGCCTATTGACATGAAAACCCTGATTAGCAATGCTAAAAAGGAAGGAAAGCTTGAGGCGATCGGTATTCCTCCCGAGTGGGCCGACTATAAAGATATCCTGGCAGATTACTCCTCCAAGTATGTAACAGTACAGTACAAAGCTGAAGCTGAATATTCGTCGGCACAAGAGCTGGAGGTATTCACCAAATCAAAGATCCATGCCCACGGCGATATTGGTGATGTCGGTTTCAAATTTGGTCCTCAGGCTGTCGCGCAGAAATTGGTTACGCCCTACAAGCATGCGAATTGGGCTGATATTGAGGATGATTTAAAAGATCCCGATGGCAATTGGTGCACTGAATATTGGGGAGCTCAAGCCATTGTCGTCAATACAGATCTGGTAAAGCAGGTGCCCACCTCCTTCAAGGATCTGCTGAGTAACAATTACAAAAATATGGTTGGCATTGATGGCGATCCACGCGAAGCGAATGATGCTTTTATGGCCGTCTATTCAGCTGCTCTGGCTACCTCTGGTAGCCTGGATAGCATCCAGCCGGGAATTGAATTCTTTGCTCAATTGAAGAAAAAGGGCAATTTCACGGCCGCTCGTGCGAATGTGGCTAATATTGCAAAGGGCGAAGTGGCTATTGCGGTTATGTGGGATTATCTGGGACTGGGCTTCCGCGATCAGCTGGGAAGTAAGCCGAACCTGAAGATTCTTATCCCTTCAGATGGCTCGATTGCTGGTCCCTATGTCTCTCTTATTAACAAGACGGCTCCTGATCCTTACGCTGCTCGCCTCTGGATGGAATATCTCTTCTCTGATGAAGGGCAGCTCAATTTCCTTAAAGGCTATGCTCATCCGGCGCGTTACAAGAAATTGGTTAGCACAGGCAAAGTCCCTGCAGATCTGGCTGCCAAGTTGCCAGCGGCTACCGAGTATGACAATGTCAAGTTTGTGACCGATCTGAAAAAATTGGATAGTGCCTCTACTGCCTTGACCAATAACTGGCAATCACAGGTGCTGGGACAGTAGATGTTACCGTTATTGCTCTAGATTTTTCTGTGTACAGGCTATATGTGTGGAGCGAGAGCTATTGTCGGTAGATCTCGTATCCACGCACTTGTATCTTTTAGAAAGAGAGATAATGGATATTCAAGTTCCGCAGCCGCTAGAGTCATCATCTTCAGATCTGGTGCCAACACGAGCCGAGCCACGTAAAAGCAGAGTGCGACGGGGATATACCGCTATCAGTTGGTTGGGCTTAGTCCCGTTTTTGCTTTTCTGTTTTCTCTTTGAGATTCTGCCAACCTTAATTATTTTGCAAGGAAGCCTGGTTGATGATCAGCAAGCCCTCACTCTGAACAATTACCAACGCCTACTGACACAATCCAGCACTATCCACGCCTTTGAGACAAGTATTGAGTTGTCGCTGATCACGGCCGTGATCAGCGGTTTGATCGGTCCCTTTGCTGCATACGGCCTGAGTCGATTGCGCGTTCCCTGGATACGCAATTTTCTGACCAGTTTTTCCAGCGTCGTGGCCAACTTCACCGGTGTACCGCTCGCCTACGCCTTTATCTCGACACTTGGTGTGACCGGATTTGTCACGGTGCTACTACACAATGTCTTTCATCTGTCGATCTATGATCTGGGTTTTAACCTCTACAGCTTCTGGGGGCTGGTGCTGATTTATGTCTACTTTGAGCTTCCTCTGATGATTCTCATCACGGTTCCGGCCCTGGTTGCTCTCCGACCGGAGTGGCAAGAGGCTGCAACGAGCCTGGGAGCATCGCAATTTCAGTATTGGCGCAAGGTGGCGTTTCCGATTCTCTTACCATCCTTAATTGCGGCGATCATGCTGCTCTTTGCAAATGCCTTCGGAGCTTACGCGACTGCCTATGCTTTAGCACAGGGAAATATCAATCTGATTACTATCCTGATCAGCTTTGTGGTGGCTGGCAATGTGACGATCGATGTCGGATTGGGCAACGCTCTGGCCGTTGGTATGATACTGGTCCTCTGCATCGCGATCTCCCTCTATTTATTCATGTTGCGTCGTGCCAGCATCTGGCAAAAGAGATAGAAGGGGTGTATGGCTATGAAACAACATAATACTGTAGCTAAGCGGACATCGTGGGGAGTGGATACATTCATCCTGATCCTTGTTGTGATTTATCTTTTTGTTCCCTTAGTTGCGACCTTCGTATTTGCTTTTTTTACTGGTAACTCTATCAGCCTGAGTGTGATTACCGATGTCTTTAGCGATAGCGATTTTCTGAGCACGCTTTTGCTTTCTTTGGGTCTGGCTGTGGCTTCGACGCTGCTGGCGTTGGTACTGGTGGCTCCGACGGCCTACTGGGTCCAATTGCGACTCCCTCAAGCGCGTCCACTGCTCGACATCCTCTCGCTTCTGCCGTTCGCTGTCCCACCGATTGTCCTTTCGCTCGGCTATCTGGAATTATTTGGCAGCGCTCCCAACTGGATCAATATCCTGTCGCTGGGATTGGTACCGCTGCTGAGCAATCCACCTTTTACCATTGCGAATACTGAGGGACTATTGATCTGTGCCTATGTCATTATTGCTTTACCCTTTACCTATCGTCCGATCGACAATAGCTTGCGTGCCATCAATACCAACGTGCTCTCAGAGGCAGCGTCGAGCCTGGGCTCAAATTGGTGGAGAACGTTTTTTACTGTCATTCTTCCTAACATTCTGCCCGGCATTACCAATGCCGCACTGCTGACTTTTACGACAGCGATGGGCGAGTTTACCATTGCATCTCTTTCTGGTATCTATACTTTTCCGGTTTATTTGAACCAGACTGGACAGAATGATCCACACAAAGCTGCCTGGCTGACTATTGTAAGCTTCTTTATCATCATAGTCTGTACTCTGGCAATTATTGTGCTGGTACGTGATAAAAGCGGCAAGCGTACAAACATTTCGACCACGATTGATGCTGGTGCCGTGTAGTATCCTCGTGTTTTGTGCTAAGGAGAACGAGATGTCTTTTCTAGAGTTGACCGATATATCGAAGTCGTTTGGACGCTTTAATGCTGTGAATCCATTGAATCTCAAGATTCAGGCGGGCGAGTTTCTGACTCTGTTGGGGCCAAGCGGTTGTGGCAAGACAACTATCCTGCGCATGATTGCTGGATTTGAGACGCCATCGACCGGCACTATCTGGTTGGAGGGCGAGGATATTACTTATCGTGCAGCCAGTAAACGTTCGATGGGGATGGTGTTTCAATCGTATGCGCTCTTTCCTCATCTGACTGCGCAGCAAAATATTGCTTTTGGGATGAATATTCGACGCCAATCTAAGTCCGCCATTCAGAAGCGCTGTGCTGAACTTCTGGATCTGGTCGGTTTGAGCGAGATGGGTAATCGTTATCCGCATCAATTATCTGGAGGCCAGCAACAACGTATCGCCATTGCGCGAGCGTTAGCGGTCCAGCCCAAAGTCCTACTCCTTGACGAGCCTCTCTCCGCTCTGGACGCGAAAGTTCGACTCTCATTGCGTACCGAACTGCGCCGTATTCAGCAGCAACTCCAGATTACAGCTGTCTATGTTACCCATGATCAGGAAGAGGCGCTTTCGATCTCGGATCGTATTGCTGTGATGGCCAGAGGGAAGATCGAGCAACTTGATCAGCCAGAAAATATTTATGGAGCTCCACAGACCGCCTTTGCGGCTACTTTTGTAGGTATCAGCAATCAATTTCGTGGACAACTCGTCTCAGCAAAACAGGGGATTTGTCAGATAGGCAGTGATACCTTTCATGTCGCTCCACAGCCACAGCGTCGTGATGGAGATAACATCTTACTTATCATTCGTCCGGAGAACCTGCGCGTGCAGAGCGTCAGCTCAGGTGAGCAACAACAGAATACTCTTACGGGCACAGTTGAGTTGCGCACTTTTCTGGGAGCTTATATTCGTCTGCACATACGCATTAATGATCAATTGCTGCTGACTGCCGATCTGACGCATCAGGATGCTCAACTCTACAGTGTTGGGCAGACAGTTGGTGTCTCTTTTGATCCACAAGCTGGCAAGGTTCTGCTCCTCGATACCGAAGAAGCAGCCTTCGTGCAACAAATAGCTCAAGAAGCTGTCTAGCTGATAGGTAATTGTTTATTCTCATCGGTGCATTGGCGGGCATGGTTGGCTGACCGATGACTTATATAAGTGTGAAATAAGGAAGGTGTATCGATGGGACCAATCAAGCTGGTTGTTTTTGATATGGCTGGGACGACGATCGATGATACTGGCAATCGTGTGTTGGCTTGTTTGATCGAGGCTGCCCGCGTGCATGATTTGCCAGGAACACCTGAGGAGCTCAACGCTTTGATGGGTATGAATAAACGTGAAGTCTTTGAACTGTTAGTTGCGCGACGTTTTGCTCATACCTCATCTGAGACGCAGCCTTTGGCCCAGAAGGCTCTGGCTACATTTATTCGTCTGATGAAAGCTGCGTATGCACAAAATGTGAGCTCGATCCCCGGCACGGAGGAGACATTTATCTTTTTAAAAGAGCGTGGTATTAGAGTAGCTCTCGATACAGGTTTTGAGGCTGAAGTTGGAGGCATTATCCTGGAGCGCCTTAACTGGCTCGGATACCTGGTCGACGCGGCTATCTTTTCCAGCGATGTGCTGCGAGGTCGTCCCGCACCCTACATGATTTTTCGCGCTATGGAGCGCTTGGATATCCAGGATGTGCATCAGGTCATGAAGGTCGGTGATTCTCCATCTGATATGGATGAAGGCTCCAATGCTGGCTGTGGTGAGGTCGTTGGCGTCTTGAGCGGCGCCCATACAGCTGTGGCGCTGGGGAAATCTCGCCACACGCGTATCATTCAAAGTGTGGCTGACCTGCCAGACTTATTTGTGTAAAGGACCTCTTGTCTTCTATAACTGATGATCTTGTTGCCGAGATTGATACCGGGTTTCTCGATTAAGTTGTAGAAGTTATAGCAGAAGGGAAGCGCAGTACAGAGAACCCAGAGCCAGAATGTTCCGTAGAGAAGATAAGGATTCCAGGGATAGAATAGTGGCCTCACATATGAGCTAAAAAAGAGGATGAATGGAAGATGCCAGATATACATTTCATATGAATGTTGACCGACCCAGCGCACTGGTCCCCATTCAAACCCTCTTCTGAGATTTGCTGGGGCCAGCAACAACGCCAGGATACACAATCCAAAACCAAGCGCATAGCTAATCTCCGAGAGAAAGTTATGTGCGCCAAGATAGGGTGCGAGTGGATGTTGTAAGGATGTATAGGGCCAGATGATGGCAAAAAAGAGCCAGAGCACTCCGCTTGCCCAGATCCATCGACTATATCTCTCACATAGCTGGCTGAGAAGATGCTGAGGTTGTTGTTGCGCTAGCATATAGACCATGCAGGTGAGCATCCCGATGGCGAAGTCTTCCAAAAACTTACCATCTTGACCATAGAGGAAGAAAATCGCAATGTGATGGAGCTGTGCGGGAAGGATGCCCGGTTGTGCCGGATACATTTGCCAGGAACGACCCCAGTAGCGCGTTGCCAATCCCCAGATAATCAATCCCAATAAACTAAGCGACAGTGCCCCAAGACGCCTCTGTAATGAGCCACGCTGGACAATCCTACGTAATCCAATTGCCAGGATCGGGAGAAGCATATAGAACTGCCATTCGATGGCCAGTGTCCAGAGGGGACCGTTAATTGCCTGATATGTCTTTGGGCTGGCATCCATCAAGAAAGTAAGAAACAGCAGAAGTTGATGCCTGTGATCTGGGTTCAAATATTCCTGGTGTTCCACAAGGATGAGTATCAGCAAAGAAATATAGTATCCAGGCCAGATACGAAAAATACGCCGCAAATAATATCTTTTAGCCTCCGGCCACGGCATATCGAAAAGCAGTGACTTTGCGTAAGGCATAAATAAGAGAAATCCCGACAGCACAAAAAAAAGCGTCACACCAGATGAACCTGCTAGCGCGAACGCTGCGATCAATGGTCCCACGCTTTGCGTGCTCCAGACATGATTATGTTGTGTCAAATTATTAATCTGATAAGCGACAACACTCAGGCAGGCAAAAGCGCGCACGCCATCCAGTGAGGCAATGGCATCCCTTTTATTTGCATCTTTCGATATATATTCCAAAGATATCTCCTGATTTCAACCTTTATCTCTGGTAAGAAACCCCTCTTGTGCTTGATACATTGAACAAGATACTGGCGTATCCAGCCCGCAGAGTATCTGGCATGATGCTCTAAAATCAATGGCATCTTATTGAATGGAGTGTAGCAAAATATTGGAGGCTCATCATCCCCTGAGCGGGGGATTTTTGGCATTGTAAAAGCGCTCTCGTACATTAGAATAAATCGTACGAGAGCGCTTTTTGAAACATTTAGTGCTTACATTGGTAATATTGAGGTTAGCGACTGGCCCAGAGCATGCCACGTTGCATAATTGTCAGTGCCTCGGGGACGTCAAAGTCGCTTCTGACATGACCAAGGGACGAATAGAAGACACGTCCCTGCCCCCAGCGTTTCTTCCAGGCCACTGGCATGACGCATCCAGCGGTCCATGGGGCATGTTCGCCAGAGAACGTGGTTGTGGCCAGGACTTCATTTGATGGATCAACATGCATATAGTACTGTTCAGAGTGCATGTGAAAATCGGACAGTCCAGCTGTGATTGGATCATCTGTTTTATTAATATTCACGGTATAGTCGATAACATTGCCTGGATGAGCCACCCATTGACCGCCAACCATGAATTGATAATTGACATTCTGCCGGAATGAATCAGCCATACAACCATGCCATCCGGCCAGCCCGGTGCCTGCCTGCACCGCGTCCAGCAGTCCTTTTTCTTGCTCATCTGTGATCGTGCTCATCGTCCAGATCGGCACAATGAGATCCATACGCCTCATCATAGCTTCATCGAGATAGCTATCCAGGGTATTAGAAACAGTGGTCTGATATCCCTGGCTTTCTAAATACTGTGCAAAGAGCTTCGCCCCTTTTTCTGGTTCGTGTCCGTCCCAACCTCCCCATACAAGCAATGCTGATTTCATGATGTTTCCTTTGATAACTACTCCATTACAATGCTTTCGCAATGTATTGCATTGCGGTGGAGTAGTTACCTGATTAATTATTTACTTAGATAGTCCAGCCAGTGACCAGATGTGAGAGAGACTGGCCCGCGTCTCTTTTACACGTTGTGAATATGGTAAAGTATTCAGCTCGGCGTTAAAAGGTTCGACGACGACAGGACCTGTATATTTGATTTGCTCAAGTGCCTGTAAGAATGCCGCTATATCAATTACCCCACTCGTGCCGGGCAGCAGACGTTGATTATCGATCTGTTCATCAATCGAGCGCTCTGGGGGAGCATCATTCACATGGACGTAGGTGACCTGTTCGGCTGTTAAGCGTTTCAGATCGTCCAGTGTTCCATGTGCCGTATACCAGTGCCAGCAATCCAGAAGCAGACCGGTATTACCACTCCCAAGCTGGTTGCCCAGTTCTAATGCTTCAGCCATAGTAGAGATGAACTCGTAGCGGTGGCCCTGACGCATTGTACGCGGTCCTACAAATTCAAGCCCCAATTGACATCCATGATCGGCAAGAATTTGTGCCACTGGACGTAATCGACTGACATGCAGACGCATATTAGCCTGATAGTCCAATTGATCTGAAAAAGGAAGTATCCAGGTTGCGCACCACGGACTCCCCAATTCCTGCGCTATTTTGGCGTAAGGGACCAGTCTGGCAAGGCCGTCCTGATAGGTCTCTTCATCTTGATGAAAGTCGACAGGGAGATTCCAGCCTCCGGGACGTAAATTTGTAGCCTCAAAGCGATCCTTGATCGCTTGTAGCGAGCTCTGTTGAGTCAATTCATGTAGCTCTTGTACCGGCAGATCTAATCCCTCGAAACCGTTGGAACTGGCTAGCGTCAGAGCTTCAGCGAACGGTACCGAAAAACCAATTGCTCCAGGATTCAAACTTGTGAACATGAGCAGGCAATCTCCTTCCAGATGGGTATTACTCTAACATTGTTATAAGTATATAGTATGCTTTTCCGAGGTATGCTATTCCGCCTCTTTATCATCCTCCCATGGATTCAAGATGACTTTGGCACAATTCTGGCCTGCTGAGACTTCAAAAGCTTGTTGGATCTGGCTAAATGGGAATGTATGTGTAATCAATTTATCAACCAGTGGTGATTCTGCCACCACCTGTATGACCTTGGAAAAATCATTGAGATTGTAATGCCAGGCACCAATCAGAGAAATGCCTTTCCGAATAAGATCTGGACTCACATAGATCGGTGTGGCATCATTACATTCTCCGACAAAGGCAATCTTTCCTAAACGTTTGACCGCATCAATCTGCAGCCGATGGGCTGCGACGACACCGGAACAATCGATACCATAATCGGGGCCTTGTCCATTTGTTGTAAGCTCTTTGATTTTTTGCACCGCCTGTTCGTCTCGCGGATCGATGATCTGCTCAACGCCCAGTTCACGCGCCAGTTTTTGTCGGTACTCATTCATCTCCACAGCAATCACGCGAGCACCTCTGAATCTGGCGTTGATTACCGCCCCAATTCCTACTGGACCAAGCCCTGTCACCAGCAATGTGCTAAATGCATTGACATTCATTTTCTCCAATGCACTGAATGAAGGACCTAAACCGCAGCAGGCCAGAGCTGCTTTTTCATAAGGGATATTGTCAGGAATTTTTGCTAATAACCAGGATGGTTTGGCTATATACTGAGCCATCGATGGTAAGGTTACTTTCAGGCTCCATTCGCAGTGGATATAATTACCCGTACGGCAAAACTCGCATTCACCACAAGAATAAAGTGGCATGACCACGACTCGATCGCCTACTTGAACGCGACTTCCAGGGGTCGTTTTGACCACGATCCCCGCTGCCTCGTGTCCCAGAGAAAAACTTACATCTCCTTGCACAAAACCCTTATATTCGGCACACATCGGGGCGGCCATTGCCTTGACCAGCGCCCAGCCATCTTGTAGTGCTGGCTCATCTTGCTCGATGAGGACAGCTTCTCTTTTTCCAATAATTGCAGCTTGCTTCACTGTAACTCCTTACTACGGACTAAACATTGAATCACGACGATATGCTCTTGTACTTACTACCTTATCCTTTAATGGCCCCCGCTGTCAGCCCGCGCACAAGGTACCGTTGCATGAACACAAACAGGAGTACTGGTGGTAAGGCGATCAAGATCGCGGCGGACATTAAATCTCCATAGTCAGGACCGTATTGACCTATAAATGCATACAACTGCACAGTCAGGAGCGGCTGCTGCCCATCCAGGATGAATGCGAACAGGAACTCATTCCAGGCATTGATAAACGCGAATGACCCGGTAGCTACGAGCGCGGGTGCAGCCAGTGGTAGTGTAATGCGAATAAATGCTTGCAGTCGTGTACATCCATCTGTCATGGCTGCTTCTTCAAGATCTGGTGAGATTCCTTCGAAATAGCCACGCAGGAGCCAGATACAAAAAGGCAATGAAAATGTCAGATAGCTCAGAATAAGCCCGGGGAGCGTATTAACCAGTCCAAGATTGCGCAAGATCACAAAAAGCGGGACTAGAAAAAGAATTGCAGGCATCATCTGGGTGACCAGCATAAAAACGCTATAACTTTCCCGGCCGCGAAAATTAAAACGTGCCAGAGCGTAAGCGGCAATCGATGCAATCGCGACTGAAAGAATGGTGGTGCTCACAGAAACGATCAGGCTACGTACGACACCTTGTTCTAAATGAGCAGGGATCGTCGTACGATTTGTCAGTACATTAATAAAGTTATTGAGCGTAGGTGTCGGTGGCAGGAGTGGAAACGGCGTGATATACAGCTCGTTTGCCGGGCGCAGTGCAATGGTAAGCATCCATAACAGCGGAATCAGGATGATAGCTACGCCAATGACCACCAATGTATATAGGCCGATCCATCTCCATATTCTGTATTTGCTTGTTTTCATCTCTTTTTATCCTTTACACATTCGATCGGCGCAACACACTGAGGTAAAGCACAGCAAAGAGAATGTTGAAAATGGTCATCACAATGGCTACCGAGGCGGCTAACCCATAATCAAGTTGCTGGAAAGCAAAACGTGCTACCAATACAGGAGCAATCTCTGTCCCTTGCGCTGGTCCACCCTGAGTCATGACATACACCAGATCGAAATAGTTGAAGGTCCACACCACCTGTAAAAGGATAACGATCAACATCACACTACGCAGGTGAGGCAACGTGACATGGATGAAGCGCCTCAGTATAGAGGCACCATCTACCTTTGCTGCCTCATAGAGTTCGTCTGGAACAACTGCCAGGGCCGCCAGCATTGTTACTGCCACAAAAGGAAACGCCTTCCAGGTATTTGCCAGGATAACGGCTACCAGGGCCAGATTGGGACTGGCTAGCCATTGCTGGGGTGGTAAGCCTATTCTTTGCAAGACATCATTGATTAATCCCAATTGCCCGTTGAAGATCAAGCTCCATGTTAGTGCTACCGAGACTCCTGGCATCACCCAGGGGATCATGATGAGGCCGCGCACGATACGATTGCCTGGCCATTTTTGATTGAGTAATAGGGCGAAACCAAATCCAAGCACGAATTGACCCAAAACGCTAAAAAATACCCAGTAGAAAGAGCGCAGCATGCTGTTCCAGAAATCGCTACTCTGCAATACTGAGACATAGTTGCGTAGTCCTACGAAACTTGTGATGTTTGTGTACTGATTGTAATGTGTCAGACTGGTGTATAGCCCATTGAGCATTGGATAGAAAAAGATGAGTAGCATTGCTATGGTGGCCGGAAGCAGGAACACGTATGGTGTCATGTTCCTGCCAGAACGGTTAAGCTTTGAAACTCCTCCTCGGGAACTCATTTTTAAAGCTTTCATGCTAAGTCTACCCTTAATCTTGTAACGCGCTCTTCGCGGTCGCTGCGGCATCGTCTAAGGCCTGCTTTGGCGTCTTCTGCTTCAGCAGTGCTTTTTGGATAGCTTGCGTGATCGTCTGATTAAGCGCGTTGTATGCAGGTGTCTCTGGAAGGGCAGATGCAAACGGCAATGACTCTGTAAATGGTTGAAAGAGTGGAGTAGTAAAGTAGGAATTCGCTGCGGTTTTCTTATCGATAGGCTCATGATCCAATGCCTTGGCCCAGCGCAAAGCGTTCTCCTGACTCACCAGCCATGTGAGAAGATTAATTACTTCTTGCTGGTTGGGTGATGTATTCGGGACCATATATAAGGTCGTCGATGAAACCAGTCCCTGGCCCGCAGAACCCTTTGGCATAGCGCCAATTCCCAATTTCCATGGCACTTTGGCTTGCTGGTAATTTCCAATAATCCAGGACCCAAATTCAACCATGCCGAGCTTCCCACTTCTCAAGGCATCATCCGCGTTGGCATATTGCCAACCAGTTACTCCGGGAGGGGTAACCTTGTATTTGTTTACCAGATCCACCAGATACTGGAGTGCCTCTACTCCGGGCTCCTGATTAAATGTGGGGTTCATCTTTTCATCAACAAGTTTTCCGCCAGCACTTAAGAGATAATCGCTAAATAGCTGTCCAGTATCGGGATAGAATCCTATGCCATACTCATCGCCATGAGTCATTTGCTGACTGACTGCGAGTAGTTCTTCCCAGGTTGTTGGAAATTGTTTTATGCCATCGCGGGCAAACTTATCGGCATTATAACAGAAGACATCTGTGAATTTATCCTGCGGGATACCCACGATATGATTCTGATACGTGGCCTGTTTCCAAACAGCATCGTAAATGTTTGTGCGCATATCCCAGGTTTTAATATGGTCTTCAAGAAAAGCAAGTTTATTTTGTGTGCTCAAATACCACTGATAAGGATAGTCGGCTCTGATGATGTCTGGAAGCGAGTTCGTTTGGACTGCCGAAGGGATCTTTGTGGGACGTTGATCATATGGAATTTCGTAGAAGTTAATCTTTACATTGGGATGGAGTTTTGTGTATTCTGCACCCATCTGATGTAACAAGTTGATTTCCGCCGTAGTGAATGTATCCCAGAACTGTAAAGTAACGGGGCCTCCAGAAGAAGAAGTACCGATGCTTCCACAAGCGTCTAGAACTGATCCAGCAGTCAATACTCCGGCTGCGGCCGTAATCATACGTAAAGCTTCGCGTCGCGTCGTGCGAGAATGCAGTATATTTGTGCCGCTAAATGCTACATTGCCCATGTCCACCTTGGACTTCATTTGGTGTTCCTTTCCCACTACTCAATTCAGAACAACATGAGATCTCTTGATCTCTGAGAAAATAATAACCAATGTTTTCGTAAAAGTCAAACAAATTTTACGGAAAATATTTGACTTATTTACAAATATTGTCTAAAATAAGTAATGAAATGGTCGTCAATGGAGCAAGTAGTATTCATCACGTGACATGCTAACTCGTCTGTGGGAGGCGCTTAAGCTGGTAGATAGTTATCGCGGATGTGATGAATTATCTATGTGCATAGTATGCCGAACAAATTGTCAGAATCAGACATTTTCATTTGCCTAAAGAACGTTTTCTTGGTAGCCAAAGTTGCTAGAGGATTGCAGAAAGATTCAATAAACATGATAGAATTAGGTCAACACTAAATATATTCAAAGAGGCAGTTATGAGGTAATCACGAATGGGTAACTCAGTCACCATCAAGGAGATTGCTCAACAGGCGAACGTTTCTATTGCTACCGTTTCGCGGGCTTTAAACAATCAAAATAGCATTAAAGAAGAAGTGCGCCAGCATGTTTTGCAAGTAGCGGCCACGCTAGGATATTTTAAGACTGCCGAACAATCGCCTGCCATGCGTAATGATAAACGAGCCATCAAAGTTATTGGATTTATTCTGGCATCCAGTGATCTTGAGGATGCGCCACTCGATACATTTTGGTCTCACATTCTCTATGGAGCAGAACTTGAAGCTCGGAAGTCCAATATTTACGTTACTTATTATGGGATGGGCCTGAACCAGCCACCGTATATGTTGCTGAGTAAACTTCATGAGATGCATGTGGATGGACTTCTATTAGTAGGATCAGCCAGTCTGGAACTTGTCCAGGCCATACAGGGGGCCAACTTTCCGCTCGTATTGGTAGATAATTTTGTACACATTCCAGGCCAGACTATCGATGCTGTACTTTCTGATAACTACGTGGGAGCCAAGGAAGCCATCAATTATCTCATTAGTGAAGGTCATCAAAATATTGCCTTTCTGGGTGGATCAACTACCTCTAGCCTGCGTGCTGCTAAGAAGATGATCTATACTTTTGAACGCCGTAGGGACGGCTATCTTGCGGCATTGTATGAGGCCGGGTTGCCACTGCATAAGGAACTCATGATTGAGGATTGTTACATTCTAAGCACCGAGGAGGTCAACGCTGCCTGTCAACGACTTGTGGATTCCAAATTGCCTTTTAGTGCTCTTTTCTGCGTCAACGATCCTACTGCCGATAAGGCCATCAATGCTCTGCGTGAACTTGGTCTTCGCGTCCCCGAGGATGTCTCCGTGATTGGCTTCGATAACGCTGATATTGCAGAACATCTCACTCCTCCACTGACAACGGTCAATGTAAGCAAAGAAGCCATGGGGGCTATCGCTGTGAAAAGCTTGATCAGTAGAATTACTGATCCCAATCCAATTGGCGTGACAAGTTATTTGACGGTTGAACTCATTAAACGTAAGTCTGTGCGTTCACTTAAATAAGAAGTGAATGCTTCAGTCAGAAGACGTTTCAGATGGCAGTGAGGCGCTCTCCCGATGTGCCTGTATTTCATGTCGTGGGTAGACGGACGAGCTAATCTTGTTGCAAAAAATGAATCACACACAAGCGACGCACCACTTTAAAGAAAACAGTAGGCTTGCACCTATTTTTCGACACAAAAAAACCGTTCATAGCTTTACGTACGCTTGCTATAAACGGTCTTGAGAAGTCAATTGAGGTGGGCGATTAGGGATTCGAACCCCAGACCTATTGCGTGTAAAGCAACCGCTCTAACCAGCTGAGCTAATCGCCCTCAAATGATGTATATCCAGAAGTTATAAGCCAGTGAAAAGGCACCCGATCCGATTGCTCTTTGCGGATGCCTGATAAAGGTGCCCTCGAGTGGACTCGAACCACCACGCCTCTCGGCACAGCCCCTCAAGCTGCTGCGTATACCATTCCGCCACGAGGGCATATCCTCTTGGACTACGCGACGTATCATACACCGCTGAGGCCCATCTTGTCAACTAGTTTTTTGATGAATTTCTGTCCCCGCTGCAAATCGCGTAGTGGAGCTATGAATGATGTGATTTTTGATTTTCTCCCGGAGTTATTCGTCTGAAACTTGTACGAAACGTTTGCTCGTGATGATAGTATCAGAGCTATGGAAATATTTTCACAA
Organism: Dictyobacter sp. Z7_2; assembly: GCF_057551105.1. Classification (NCBI taxonomy): domain Bacteria; kingdom Bacillati; phylum Chloroflexota; class Ktedonobacteria; order Ktedonobacterales; family Dictyobacteraceae; genus Dictyobacter; species Dictyobacter sp. Z7_2. Next base: position 1,919,216 of record NZ_BAAJPE010000002.1, on the reverse strand, counting down.
AGATACTTTTTTTGTCAAACATAGTGAATTTTCCTCGTCAAAACAGTCTATTAAGGTAGGGACAAAAAATCTCCAGGTGGTATGGACCTTTATGCTAATGATCGTTTTCCTTTGACTGGTTTTCTGGGGCGAGCGATGATGCATATAACATTTGTACCATTGGACCCCTCTTGTACTACCTATATACACTCGTATGTGCGTTTTATATAGTAGACAATAAATTACGTTAGAATAGGTGTACGATTCTGAGGGGTCTCAGTCGTGTACTTGTTAGATCTGTATCATGCTATGAGTCATTGAGGCATAATCGAATTTGCTGGTGAGTAGTAGGTCCAGACAGGGGTATGTTATACTGAAGGGCACATATCGTATCCCGAACAAAAATAGAGAAAAGATGGGGGGCTCACAATCAGCGGCCGATCGAAAAATCAAAGCGGTCACCTGGACCGAGGCACCTTTCTTCATAAGCGCTATCAGGTCCAAAGGGTTATTGGACAAGGTGGTATGGGTGCGGTATATCTGGCAAAGGATATGAAAGAGCAGGGACAACTGTACGCGATTAAAGAAATCAGCGTGTCCCTGATCCCGCAGCATGAGCAGCAGAAGACGATCAATAACTTTAAGTCCGAGGCGAAGATGTTATGGTCGTTGCATCATCCCAATTTACCATCTATGCGAGGCGTCTTTGCGCAAGATGAGCGCTACTTCCTGGTGATGGAATATATTGATGGGTTTACGCTCGAAGAGTTACTTGAGCGTAATGGTGGTCCGTTCCCTGAGAGGCGTGTTCTCGATTGGGCGCGGCAACTTTGTGATGTCCTGGCATACCTCCATAGCCATAGCCCTCCCATCATTTTCCGTGATATGAAGCCAGGCAATATTATGTTGACGCGCAACAATGGACTCATTAAGCTGATCGATTTTGGCATTGCGCGTTTCTTCCGACCCTCAAATGCGCAGGATACGCAGGTATTAGGTACTCCGGGCTATGCGCCTCCCGAACAGTATGGAAAAGCTCAGACGGATGAGCGCTCCGATATCTACGCGTTGGCTATGACGCTCTTTCATTTGTTGACGAATACGTTGTCCGATGAGGGCTTTGGGCTGGAGAATGTGCGCAAGATTAATCCTCGCATCTCTCCTATGGTGGCGCGGGCGCTAGAAAAGGCGACCAGCATTAAGCCCAGCGATCGCTATGAGAGCGTGGAGATGTTCCGTCACGCGTTGTTAGGCGTGGGAACCTTTGGCTTTGCGACTGGTGAAGTGGCTTCGACTCCTGAAGAGCTGGCGGCTCTGTGTGCGCATTATCCAGAGGAGGCGGGCGAGTATCTGGTGGATGGCGAGATCGAGTCCTGGCTGCTTGATCTTGGTGAGGATGAGTTCTCCGAGATCGCCAGCCATCTGGCGCAGACGGTGGCTGATCCCGTTGATGCGGTTGAACAATTTGTGGAAGCGATCTTGACCAATAAGAGTAGCGTCTCGCGCTATATCAATAATACCTCCACCATCAATGCTACAAGTACCGCCAATGTAAGCAATGTCCAGGTACGTAATCCAACCACGCGCCATCAGACGCCACCTCCTTTGACAAGCATTAGTAGCCGTTTGCGCCTCACGCCGAAGCGTGGTGGACCCGTGCCAGTCAGTCCGCGTATCCTCGATTTTGGGACCGTCTATCCTGGTATCTCAGCACCATTGAAGATTACCATTGGAGATGTCTCTGGCTATCCTATCTCCGGCATGCTGCATACGCCGGATACCTGGATTCAGTTGAGCCAGACGTCGTTTGATGCTGCTCAGACGGAGATCAGTGTTCGTGTCAATAGCCTGCAACTCTCGCGCAATAGTCACTATAGTGGAACGATCATTATCGATCTCGAGGACAATACACGTGGTGAGATCGTTGTGAAAGTAGAGGCGGAAGTCCAGGGCTACATTGTACGTAACAAGCGCCATCCGGGTCGTACAAACGGCGCGGATCTGGATTATTATGATGATGATGACCTGGATAGTCAGGGAGAGATGCCTGCTGTGGATTCGAGTATGCTTGGCCGCTCTCTAACCATGACACCACCACTTCTGGTTCAGAAGCATGGGAACGATCTCGACAAGTTCGGCACTCCTTATATGAATGATTGGCAACTCAATCCGATGAGCCTCCTATTGCGCAGATGGCAACAGCTGGGTCTGACACTGTTTGGTTCATTCATGGCGGCCAGCCTCGGATATATCTGGCTGGAGCATGTGCAGCCACCGCCTTTGACGCCATATCCTTTATTCTTGTTAGTGCTCTTTATCGCTGTGCCTGCAGCTACCCTTGGCGCTCTCGTCGTGCAACGTGGTAATGGTCTGAGACGCGTTAATATGATGAATCGTACCCTGACAGGTATGACAAGCTCGGTGATGGTATTAGGACTGTCGGAGTTTATCTGGCAACTTACTGCTCAGCACGTTCGTCCATCCTGGATTCAATTAGTGGTCATGCTTGCGGCTGCGGCAGTGGGCGCTATGCTAGGAGTGTATCGTCAGCCCAGTCAAGCTATTTTAAACTGCATCAAAAGTATCCAGGCGACAACCAGGCAGTCACGCTGGATGATGGTCGTGCTGGCTATCCTGTTGGGTGGTCTCGTGGGCGTTTTTCTGACTTTTGGTTTCAGCTTTGGCCTCTTTACAGTGTCTGGTATGCTGTTAGCGATAGGCATTATGGTGGGCCTGGTGGAACGTGTGGATTATTTGGTGAAGTACAAACGCCTGTAGAATGTATAAAGGTTTGCTGTGGTGAATGCTGTACGCATGTTACCGGATCTGTTAGTGATCCTTGGTCCAACCGCATCGGGGAAAAGCGCCTTAGGAATTGCATTGGCACAGCGCTTTCAGGGCGAGATAGTTTCAGCCGATTCACGTCAGGTCTATCGAGGACTGGATATCGGCACCGCGAAGGTTACTCCTGCCGAGCAGGCGCTTGTGCGACATCATTTGTTGGATATTGTGGAGCCAACTGAGATCTATAGTGTTTCACAATTCCAACAGGCGGCGTCAATTGCGATTAGTGATATTCTTCAGCGTGACCATCTCCCATTATTGGTTGGTGGATCGCCTCACTACATCCAGACTGTCGTTGATCACTTTGATATCCCTACCGTTCCGCCGCAGCTGGAACTGCGTGCCCGCTTAGAAGCACAACCTCTCAGTGCGCTCCTGGAGCAATTGGCGGCCTTAGATCCTCAGTGTATTGAGACTATCGACCGTAAGAATCCGCGTCGCGTCATTCGTGCTCTGGAGGTCTGTTTGGTGACCGGAAAGCCGTTTTCGCAGCAGCGTAGAATTTCCCAGCCACTTTATCATAACTTACTCTTAGGCATTCACTGGCCGCGTGAGATCCTGTATCAGCGCATCGATAGCCGTATCGATGAACGGTTGCATCAAGGCTTGATCCCGGAAGTACAGACTCAATTGGCTCATGGACTCAGTCATGAACGTCTGGACGCTCTGGGATTAGAATATCGCTTTGTGAGCCGCTGGTTACGTGGAGAGTTTCCTTCGGAAGCCGAGATGGTACAACGTCTCAAATATGCCTCTCACGACTTTGCACGCCGCCAGCTAAGCTGGTTTCGACGAGACCAGCGCATCATCTGGCTCCCTGGCGATAGAGGGGAGGCTGAACTCCTGGAGCAAGCGACACAGACTATACAGACCTTCCTTGCTCATCCTCAAGCGATTTCTCCTGTCTCCTGACGCGTCCTGTTGCTAAGCTAGATGGGATATAATAAGGAAGCCTGGTTTTGGTGTCGATTGCTTTGATGAAAGGGAAAATCTTATGGTGACCGCACTTGTTTTAATTAATGTGCAGCGTGGAACCGTCAATGAGACTGCTGAACGGTTGCTGGAGTTAGATGGCGTCTCCGAAGTCTATTCTGTGACAGGCGAGTACGATCTCGTGGCGATGCTCCGTTTTCAGCAGTATGATGATCTGGCCGCCGTTGTCACCGATCATATGTTGAAGCTCACATCGATTACCCAAACGCATACCTTGATGGGCTTCAAATGTTTTTCACGTGCGGATTTGCAACAAGCCTGGGACTTAGGTGTCGAATAAGTAGAATTGAAATGCGTCTATGATATTAACAACTCGACGTTTGGTGCTGCGTGATTTTGAGGAGAAAGATTGGAAGCCTACTTTAGCCTATCAATCTGATCCTGAGTTCTTGCGCTTTAATCCCTGGACGCGGCGTACTGAGTTGGATGCTCGCTCTTTAATTCGTATGTTTATCAACTGGAGTCATGAGCGTCCACGTAAGCGCTTTCAGTTAGCAATCGTGTTGCGAGAGGATAATCGCCTGATTGGTAACTGTGGCTTGCGTATGTCGCATGCGGAGTCGGGGATTGCTGATCTTGGTTATGAATTAGATCAGCGCTATTGGGGACAGGGATATGCTACCGAAGCCTCTCATGCGCTTTTAGCCTTTGGCTTTGAACAGCTCCATCTTCATCGTATCTGGGCCTATTGTATCTCAGAAAATACGGCCTCGGCGCATGTGCTCGAAAAGATTGGAATGCGCTTTGAGGGTTCTCAGATGGAGAGCGAATGGATGAAGGGACGCTGGTGGAGTACACGTTTTTATGCCATGCTGGAGAACGAATGGCAAGCTGTTCATCATATCCATCACTGAATGCGTAGCATAAGTGGTCCTATCACTACGCATCCAGACTAGATGACACTGTGATTCTTAGAGGTCTGCCAGTGTTACGGTCCGCTTTTCATCAACAGACGTATAAGCACCAAGGATAACTTTCAACACGTTGATGCCCTCTGCCTCTGTGTTTACAGGACGGGTTTTTTCCCGCAAGCAGGTGACAAAGTCTTTGATCTCCTCAACAAAAGTATCCACACCGGGCAGCTCAATCGTCTGGGGCTCATTGCCACGTAGCTTATAGTGCAGATCTTTGCCATCGCTATACGCGGAGCCTTTCTCGGCCACGATGGAGAACTTTTCTGTGATGGCCGCTGGTTCATAGGCCCAACTGGTCACGATATTGCCTACTGCACCATCCTTGAAGCGTACCAGTACCTGAGCTGAATCCTCACCATCCATGAATTCCAGACGATGTTTACTCAGCATTGCAGTGACCTCAGTCGGCTCACTACTTGCCAGATAGAGAAGCAGGTAGGTAGGATGATATCCTGTGTCGATCAGCTCTCCTCCCCCGATCATGGCCCGATGGCCGCGCCAGCCGATGCTGTTGGGATCAAAGGTGTGATAGAAACTATCAGTGGTGCGTATTTCGTAGACTTTGCCAAACATGCCCTCGTTGATCATCTGCTTGACTTTAGCCACGGGTGGTAACGTAAGCTGATTATGCGCGCACATCAATGTTACGCCGCTATCTGTGATGGCTTGCTGTACCTCGTTGGCTTCTGCGACTGTCAGGCAGAGTGGCTTCTCACAAAGGATATGCTTTCCGGCTCTGGCTGCCGCCACAATCGCATCCTTATGCAGGTGATGGGGTAAACAGATATCGACGGCATCGATATTGGCATTGGCAATCATCTCGTGATAATCGCTATAGATCTCAGCGCCACCAACCTCACCGGCTCGCTTTTGGGCGTTTTCTGCCACGACATCGCTCACTGCGGTCACTTTGACCTGATCTGGAATGTTCAAATAGCCTTTAATATGGGTAGAAGTAATACCCCCACAGCCGATGAGTCCAATCGAAATAGTCATAATTGTCTTTCCTTCCTGGATGTTGGTTCTCTGGGATAAGAGCTCTATCGTTCGTTGATAGAGGTACTTTGTCCACTTGTGTGATCGTTGGTGGCGAACTGGTTGACGCGCTGTTGCTCTCGATACTGCTGTGGTGTCATCTCGATGCGTTTTTTAAAGACGTAGTGGAGATAACTACCACTGGAGAAACCATGCAGCACGGCAAGCTGCTCGATAGTCTGATCGGTGTATGTCAACGCCATACAAACCTGCGCTAAGCGATAATGTTCCAGATAGCTACTAAACGTTTCGGTCGTCTGCTCGTCGAAGATCCTTTGGAGTTGGCGTCCACTGATATGAATCTCGGTGGCTACCTCCTCCAGAGTTAAGGGGCGAGCGTAGTTGTCGCGAATATATTGAGTTGCAAGCCCATAGCGATAGGTGTTCATGTCGCGTGATGGCAACGCTGTCTGGATCTCTGTGACATGATGAGCACGTGAAGCCCGCAGGAGAATTTGGATGATAGCTTGCCTGATCGTGGTAAAGGCACCAAGTTCACGATCATGCCAGGCCCGGTACGCAGTGAGAAACCAGTTCATGGCATCGTACTGGTCCAGCGCGGGATAGGCTGGCATGGCGTTGAGTTGGCGGATACACTCATCGGCTTCGGCCACCTCCCAGGTTTCTCCCCAGGAGATATCATCCGCAGTCGGCTGAAGCTTCACGATATCAATGTGCAAACAAAGTTCGTCGAGTGCTTCCCAGGCGCTTGCCTCCTGCTGATGGAGCACGTAGGGACCCGTCAGATAAAACATTCCAGCTTGCACCGGATATGTGCCATCTTCCAGCATCACTGAGCCGGTTCCACTGGGTATAAAATGAAATTCATAATCGCGGTGCTTGTGCGATTGGATGACATTCCCTGCTTCTAATGTTGTGAGATGACAACGTAGCACTTGAATCCCATACTTTCCCCAGCGGAAACGAATATCCAGGCGATCAAGCGCCTGTGGATCTGCCTGCATCAATTGGAATTGCGAAGGCCCCGTAAACCTGCGCGTTGTCTGATGATGTAATTGGCTCAGACTGGTTGGTACCGTCATCACCGTGCCTCCTCTGGCGGTGTACGCATCGCAATTTTTAGCTCTGTAACGAATCCAGACGGACCACCTGGTGCGTGCGGGCAGAAATGTTTGCCGCCTCCATTAATGAGGTAAGGTCCCGTGCAATCTGAATATTTTCAGTTGCCGTGGTGCCATGATTGATGTGGTCTACCCATTGCTTGAAGGCAATTGGCTGATCGGCGGGGAGTTCAGCGATCTCATGCCACGTATCACCGCCGGGTGTTCCTGTCTGCGCACTGCAGAGGAGTAATTTATTATCGGGTGTACCGAAGAGCAGGCTGCCTTCGGTGCCATGAGCTTCAATTGTGAAAGGCGAGAAGCGATTGACAAAACCAGCTTCGACGATGCCGATGGCTCCATCAGGATAGTTGAGCGTGACAACGGCATTATCTTCGACTTCATGTCCCGTGACATAGCCATAGCTCGCGTTGACGCTTTCCGGCCAACCCAGAAAGAGTTTGGTCAGATACATGGGATGGCAACCAAGGTCGATCATGGCACCACCACCACACTGTTCCCGATTGAAGAAGCGTTCTGGTAGCCAGCCATGAGGATTCTCGGCTGTCGGGATCGCCCCGTTATGCGAAAGGCGGACACGTACCTGTGTTGTCTTACCCAATTGTTTCTGTGCTAGAATGTCTTTGATGGCGAGTGTGTAGCCCGCGTAGAGCCGAGGTAATGAGACGATAAGCTTGACACCAGCCTGCTCGACGGCCGTCATGATTTCATTGCACTCGTGTAACGTGGGTGCGATGACCTTTTCTGTAAAGATATGTTTTCCGGCTCTGGCAGCGGCAATTAAGACCTGATGATGTAGGTTTGTGGGAGTTTCAACAATCACCGCATCAATATCGGTCCGGGCCAGTAATTCATCTAGATTTTCATAAAAAGGTACCCCGAGAGTATCTGCTTGCCCGCGGCCACGCTCGGGTTCATCATCCCAGGCGGCCACCAGCTCTGTCTCTGGATGCTCAAGGGTCTGGCGAATGTAGTCACGGGTGTGAACATGCCAGAAGCTCAATATCGCAATACGAATCATCATTTTCTCCTTTGAAAAAGCCTCTTATATGAGCTGCGTCGAGCACAAATTTATGCGAAGCTTCTCTGAAATTGCGACTACGATTGAAACGTCTATCATCATTTTACTCTGCTCTGCTATCTTTCTACAATCTTACCAGGCGACATCTGTATGCGAAATTGTGACAAGCTCTTCCGCAAGCGTGTAAAAAAAGCGCCGCACAATAGAATTATCGTGTGGCGCTCATGCTAGCTATACTCTTTGAAGAGGCTATTTTTTGTAGGTCCAATCGTTACTCACTTTACCCGTATCAGCGATTGTTTTCTTAATCAGCGTATCCGGGGCGGCTGGAAAAATTTGGAGGGGATGGCCTTGTTCTGCCATCATCATCGTGTCATGCCAGATAGGTCCAGCGCCATCGACACCGGTCACATTTATCATCGGAGAATTGTCGTTATTGCCAGCCCAGACGCCGACCGTATAATCGGTCGTATAGCCCATCGTCCAGTTATCGCGGAAATCGTTTGACGTTCCTGTCTTGGCTGCCGAGACACGCGTTGGGCCGGGATTGCCGGCGTAACATTGGTTCATGGTATTGGTGTAAAGCACGAGCGAACTGCATTTCCCAAATTCGAAGATACGCGAATTATTATCACTTAAAACGTCAGTGATCATAAATGCTGCCTCCTTACTCAGTGCGCGTATGCCGTGTGTCTCGGTCTTAACAATCAGCGCCCCGTTTTGATTTTTGATCGTATCGACTGCATGGGGAGCGATATAGATACCACCATTGGCAAAGGTTGAGTAGCCAGCAGTGTTATCGATCAGGTGGATGCTAAGCGATCCCAATACCATCGTATAGTTTGGGACGCCCTGGAAGTCAGTAATCCCCATATTCTGAGCGGTCTTCAATGCTTTATCGACACCTGTATTCAGCAACAGCTTCACCGCTGGAATGTTAAATGAATTCTGGAGTGCATAGCGATAGGTGATTAGACCATGATATTTCAAATCATAGTTGCTGGGTGAATAACTGGGCAAGCCACAACACATATGAATAGTCAATGGTCCATCCATAACCGTCTGGCCGGGGCTCATCCCTTTCTGGAAGGCGGTGGCATAGATGTATGGTTTAAACGATGAACCAGGCTGGCGATAGCCCTGCGTGGCGACGTCAAAGTCGCCGCTACTGGGGTTGTTGGGGTCAATATTGCCGACCAGAGTACGAATCGCTCCGCTTTGGTGATCGAGTACCACGACGGCGGCGTTTGACATGTGATGGCTCTTTGCCATTTCGGCGATGTGCTTCTGAGCCGCTTTCAGGACTCTGTTTTGGAGTCCAAGATCCAAGGTGGTATTGATTAGCAGTCCGGCGCGAGGGAGGTCGGCGACTTTGACGTGCAGATCTCTGGCGACCTCGCGCAATGTGTAGCTGACAAAATGTGGCGCGAGCCGATTATTGACAACGCCAGGATTGAAAAAGTCTATTCTTTGTGCTTCATCGATCGCTACAGCCCGCTGCTGGGCCGTGATATATCCCTGAGTGTACATCTGTTGAAGTACCTCTTGCATGCGTATCGAGGCGGCTTTGGGATGCAATAAGGGATCACGCGCGATTGGAGAGCTTGGGATTCCTGCCAGCATGGCTGCCTGCGCGAGATCTAATTGCGAGGCTGCGGTGTGGTGGGGCGTGGCTTTTAAGCCATAGTAGATGAAGGCTGCGGCTTCAGCGCCGTAAGCTTGTTCACCATAATAGGTGGTGTTAAGATACATCTGGAGTATCTGATCTTTGCTGTAATGACGCGATATTTCAGGGGCGAGAATGATTTCTTGTAGTTTTCTGATAATGGTTTCTTGATTGCCAACGATGGCGTTCTTAATCAACTGCTGCGTAATGGTGCTGCCACCCGAGACGACTTTTTTATTGCTCAGGTTGGAGAGAGCTGCCCGCACGATGCCTGTGATGTCATAGCCGGGATTGGCGTAAAAGTTCTGATCTTCGATGGCGATCTCGGCGTGGATGAGATGCGGCGAGATGTCACTGAGGGGCACACTGGTCTGCATGCCCTGGCTCAGGGCTTGATAGATGAGCCCTCCATGCATGTCGTATACTTTTGTATTGTCCTGAGGCAGCACGTCTGCCAGCGTGACGACTTTGGTACCAAATTTTTGATTGGTGGCTGAGACAAAGCCTGCGATGGTGGTAAAGATAATTGCAACGATCAGAAAAATGGAGAGTATCGTCATTGAAAGGGGAATCAGTGTATGGGTCCCGATACGCTCAACCTCTGCGATTCTGCCCAGGGTCTGGCGAAAATTTTTACGTTTGATATGACGCTTGATGCGCCAACCAGGTTCACGTGTGAGCTGATGCGGGATAGCGTAATTAACTCCTGTAAATGATCGTTCAGGAATATCGTTGAGCCTTTGAGACGCGTTGGCTGGACTGTGTGATGGTAATCTGGCCGGCGTTCTGGAGGCTGTACTTACTGGCATTTTTTCTTCCGCGCTCTCGGATGCTGGAGTCTCTTCGGAGAATGGAGGGGGCTCCTCGATATTCTGATCGGTTTGCATGGCCTGGACCTCTTTCTACCTTCTTAATGCTTCTTGTCTCTTACCTGCTACGTTAGTCATCTGCGTACGAATATTCCTGTATATACTATTCTACCAGCATATACTCTCTGAAAATCTTATCTTCTCCATAGCGTCTGTCTATCTCAAAAAGAAGCTACTTCTCAATGCAACCTCCCTCATGACCAGAGGAGTACACCGCCAAAGGTCATCACGCCTCTGTCGCAGAGGAGATGTGTCTCCCAAACAGATCCGTGAAGCCGTAGAGTGACAGGCCAGCCGACGTAGCGGCGCGGCTCCGCCGTGCTGTCTGTGACTCGTACGGCCACGCTCCACATGAGGTTCCATTGCGATATCTTCCCACGTTGGATTGCCTCGTCGGCGTTGCTTCCATCAGCACATGGGACCGTGTCGTGCGTGCAGTGACAGCACGGCGGAGCCGCGCCGCTACGTCGGTGAGCCTCTCACCCCATTGGGAGATACATTTCCGATGCCACATCGGCGCGATGACCTTTGACAGAGCAGCCGCTACGTATCCTGGCAATGGTTGTGATGCAATCAGATACATCTGTAATAGAGAAAACTCTTGTAAATAAATCTGCGACTCTTTGATCGCTATGTATATATAAAGCAATGAAGCACTATCTATATTTTCTATAAATAGAAAGGTAACTGCTTTCAAGCTAAATATATAGTATTTATTTGAGCATCAGCTATCACATAGTATCTCAAAGCCCATGTGCAATATGAGCTGGTGAGATATATATCCACTTTACTAGAGATGAGACTTACAAGATGAGCTTTTGCTAAAGAGTTATCTGTACATAGTAACGCTGTATATGAAGGGATGGTAACTCGAAGATGTGAGCAAGAAAGAAATTTGGCAGAGCTGCTTGAGGTAATCATGCTCTATAAATAGTTATGTCAAGTTGCCTGTCTGGTGGTGGTTATGCCGGGATGTTTGGTTGATGCGAAGAAGACGCCGAAGCTATAGTGCTCAGGCGTCTTCTTCGTATGAGTGTAGACGGAGTTGATGGGTTTAAAAGGATCTCAATCATGCTTCAAGCTGGTGAAAACTACTACCACCAGCCACGATGTGGATCATTGCTATGCGGAGTGGGAAAGGCGAAGCTGAAATTGTTGCAATAAGGATGGCTGTTATAGACCTGTGATGAGGAAGTGAGCTGTGCCGGAGAAAGTGTTTTGAACGTGGGATGATGATTGGCTAGATACCAGTCGGTGGTGCGTAGACCGTTCGGATAGGTGATCTCTCCACGTTGGAGGCCGCCGGGATTGGTGAAATTGCGAATGGGATGCTTCATTTCGGCCTCAAGCATTGAGTCATGCCAGATCGGAGCGGCCCCCTGAACTCCATTTACGTTAGTCATAGGGGAATTATCGTCATTGCCAACCCAGACGCCCATTACGAAATCGGTCGTATAGCCCATCGTCCAATTATCGCGGAAGTCATCGGTCGTGCCAGTTTTTGCCGCCGCTGGACGGACACTGCCACGATCGCCTGCATAGCAAGATGCCTGTGAATTTGAATAGAGCTGCAATGGATTACAATCATAGAATTCAGGGAGGCGCGAATCATTATCGCTCAGAATATCGGTCATCATATAATCCACCTGGGGGCTGATGATTTGTGGGCCAGCGACGCTTTTGTGCGTGGATACTTTATGCGTAATCGTTGACACAATCTTTTCGATCACATAGGGCTCAATCCTTTTACCGCCGTTGGCAAAGGTACCAAAGCCAGTTGTATGTTCTAGCAGCGTCACATCCAGGCCTCCCAGGACCATTGAAAAGCCGGCCTCGCCTTTTGTGTGTACGACCCCCATCGCTTTTGCCGTCTGTAAAGAATTATTGATGCCGACGTGCTGAAGCGCTTTCACGGCGGGTATATTCAGCGAATTCTGTAAGGCACAGCGTAATGTCAATTGTCCATGAAACTTGCGGTCGTAGTTGAGCGGCGCGTAGGTTGCGGGATGATATCCTTTGGGCATCATAATGGTTAGTGGAGAGTCATCGATTGCCTGAGCTGGCGAGTATCCCTGCTTCAGCGCGGTGGCATACACGTACGGTTTAAATGAGGAGCCAGGCTGTCGATAGCCCATCGTCGCGACATCAAATTGACCGTCGATCGCCTCATTATGATAGTCGATACTGCCGAGGAGTGAGCGAATCGCTCCGGTGCGATTATCCATGAGCACCTCGGCGGCGTTACTGACATGGTGGCCCTGAAGTTCTGCCACGTGTTGCTGCATGATTTTTTGGATCTTGTCCTGGAGGCTGATATCGAGTGTCGTATATACTTTGAGACCCGATAGTGAAAGCTGTGAGCGGGTCAAATGCAGTTGTTGCTCCAATTGATTGAGTACATACTGTGAGAAGTGTGGAGCTCGATTTATGCTCACGGAGCCCGCATCGGACGCGTTTTTGAAGAAGTGGGGTTGTTGTGCTTCTTTCATGGCTTGTTGTGCCTGTGCCTGTGTGATGTATCCCTCCTGACTCATTAGGCCAAGGACCGTCGCAAAGCGCGCAAAGTTTGCCTGCGGGTGCAGGGTTGGATTATACATAGCTGGCGAGCTAGGAATACCGGCGAGCATAGCTGCTTGAGCCAGATCTAGTTGGGCCGCCGCTGGCTTATTGGGATGATCTGTCAGATTAAAGTACAGCATGGCTGCGGCGTTGATGCCATAGGCTTGTCGTCCATAATAAATTGTGTTGAGATACATTTCCATGATATCTTTTTTGTCGTACAACGCGTTGATTTCAGGTGTGAGGACTACCTCTTGCAGCTTGCGTATCAGGCTGGTCTCGTTGCCTACGACAAGGTTTTTGATCAGCTGTTGCGTGATGGTACTTCCACCTTCGATTACTCGCCCACGTTCGAGATCTTCGATGGCCGCTTGCAAGATGCGAAAAATGTCGATGCCGCTGTTCTTCCAGAAATTCTTGTCCTCTGTTGCGACCGTGGCGTTGACGAGTTGGGGGGCGATAGACTTTAGCGCGACCGTCGTATGAAAACCTTGATCCGTGAGCTGGGAGAGCATCACGCCATGAGCATCATAGATTTTGAGATTGTCATGGATCGTGAGCTCGCGTAATGAGATAATCTTTTTATGATACGTCGTCGTGCTTTCCTGGTAAAAGTGATAGACCCCATATGCGCCTGCGCTTGCGACGGAGAGGAGGATAACTGCTAATACCAGGAAGAGTTTAAAACCTGTGAGCCAGACAGCTTTAGATGCACGATGAGTTCGAGCACGATGGGTACGCATATGCCTGCGAGCGATATGACGTAAAAAAAGTTTATGTTGATAACGGTGTTTTTTATCTGTACCTGGCTGAGCGCTCGCTGTCCGCGAGAGTACCGATGTATCTAACATGGCTAATGTGTCGGTTAATGAAGTGAGTTGTGTCTCTTCATCAGGTTCTGTGTCGGGCACGATGGACGTCGGGTGCTCGGAAAGGGGCTGCTCCTCATGATGATCGGTAGGATCGTCCGGTTGTTGATATTCCATCCACTTGGCCCTCAGCTTTTGCTCTTATCTAGCCATAATAAAACAGCTCACACTCGTAAAAAAGCGGTCATGTTATGCTTTTCGACGAGATGAGTGAATATCCTTAGCCTTGAACTTAGCCATGAACATCCGGGGATATGTTGAACCAACGTATGCTGCTTATTTGACCTGTGCAGCCTCTATCATGGCGGGTAGGATTTCGTTGGTGATGGCCTGGATTTGATGAAAACTTTCAATCCAGAGAAGATCATGATCCCGACCACCACGTACCTCTGCCAGTTGCAGCACCCCTTCATCGATCAATGTACGGAAGTAGAGAAATGCGCGTACCGCATCTGCCAGCGGAACATGCGATGTCCAGGTAATCGAGCCGTATTCCTGTCCCAGCTCGACAGCTTCATTTTTCAACTCATCGAGCTGTGCGCCACCATTTAACGCTCGCAGCATCAGATCAAGCAAGCGTCGACCTAAACGGCGATAGGCATCCCGTGCTGTCGTATCAAAATGTTGATACCAGGGGAAAGCATCGAGCGTCCCATCGGTAAAAGCGAAGCGAACGCGTCCCAGCACGCTCTGGACGAGCAAGACGGATGCTGGATCTGGTCGTGGTTCAGCATCCTGGCGCAGGCGCGTCTCAATATCAGCGCGTCGGAAGCGGCGATGTCCACCACTGGTTCGACGTGATGGTATCTCATTGCGGTCCGCCCATAGACGCACTGTCGCTGGATGCATACCGAGCATTTCGGCCGCTTCGCGCAAGCTTAGCCACTCCTCGCCTGTTTGTGATGTCACCACGGTACCTCCTAAAGCATGTAAGGATGAGAATGACGACAAATAGGTGCTTCAAACATTGCTCTTCAAAAAATTTTGTCATAGGTGTGATCCACCTGGCATAATCACCCTGATTGTATGGAATTACGATTGTTCCGTCAAGTCTAAGTTGACACAACTTTCTGCCTGCTGAAGCTAATTCCCTATGAAGGCGTGCATATTGACCCACTTATGCGGTATATATTATATAGGATTTTATCGAGCATGTCTTGGTTTCACACGAATTATATTTTTTTGGACGTAGGATCAAGCTCATGTCTGATGAATGTCTACTCATGTCATTATCGCAAGGACTGTGACTATTTTGCAGGAAAGGATACCTGTATGCCTCGCTCTACTCAAAGAGGAGCGTTCGTGTCTAAGGATTTCTCGTTTGCATCTTTGTTTTCGCTGGCCGTCTGGCAAGCAAGACGCTCAACTGGACTGCTAGGGCTGATTACTCTGGCTGTGTTGGTGGCTGTGCTATTTGTTTGTATGATTCCTCTCTACACCAGTATTGCTATGACTGCTGGTTTGCAGGAGGCTGTCAACTCTACGACAGATACCTCCAGTCTTGTTATCATTGGACAGGACTCAACCCCCTCTCTTGAGAGTATATCTCAGTTGACTAGAGCCTTTGATAACTACTCAATGCAGGCACTCCAGCCCTATCTGGATAGTAGCAAAGAACATATGACGGTTGAGACTGGCGTACTATCTTATTATCAGACTCCGCCTCCAGCGAAAGCGCGAGCGTCCTTTAATCAGATTGATCTTCAAGGAAATGATATTGCGCAGATAGCGCAAGGAAAGCATGTATCTTTGCTGCGAGGACGTTTACCACAGGTGCGGGTGAAGCAGCATAATGATCCAGTGAGCCCGATCGAGGTTGCTTTGACACAGGATAGCGCTGCTGGACTGAAGGTGGAGCTTGGTTCAGTCCTCTATACGCAGATCGCTCTCACCACTCATAGCCTGACAACGTCTCAATATATATCCATCCCTTTAAAGGTGGTAGGGATTGTGCAAAATCAGGTGCATCCTTACCTTGAGGATAGTGATCCTTTCTGGCATAGCAATAACCTGACTCCAATCAACCTGAATCCGCAGGGAGCCGCTAGCGGCCCATGGGAATATAAGTTGTTGGTAGCTAATCAAACTCTTATTTCAACCTTTGCACGCTATATCCCGCCCGCTGATGAGCCCGATACGAGTGTGTATGATCCATATGTCAGGAGTAGTAATCCCGCTCCAACTCCAACCATCACTTTGACCAGACCACTCAGTTTTAACTGGTATTACATGTTTGATGCCAGCCGTATTTCGAATCATCAGATTACATCCTTGCTCTCAACGCTGCAAGCGCTACAATCTCAGCCGGTTCCCTCGGCCTTTGATGTACTGGCTTATGGACTTGCTAATATGCATATGGTTCTTCCAATTGATGCGCTGACGAACTATCAGAGCCAGTTACAGGTCTCACAGACCAGCGCCTATGGTCTGGTGATAGTCATTTTTAGCCTGCTTGTCTATTTTGTGGCCTTGATGACTACTCTGCTCGTGGAGCGTCAGGCGGCGGCATTGGCTCTGATCAACAGTCGAGGGGCCAGCCGTGGGCAGATCTTTGGTTCTCTTGTGTTGCAGGGGATGGCCATCTGCCTGATTGCTTTACTGTTGGGACCGCTGCTGGCTCTTCTCGCGTCAGCTGGATTGGCCCGGTTATGGTTGACGCCGTCTGAGGATACTGCGATTACTACCGTTTTACACGATACATGGCAAGCTATTCTTTCTGTGAGTGGTTACGCTCTGCTTACGTCTCTGGTGGTGCTGCTAGTACTGATTATTGCTATGAATCATGCTGTGAGTAGCAATGTGCTGACGCTGAGACATGAGACTGGACGGATGACACGTAAACCTCTCTGGCAGCGCCTTCATCTTGATTATGTCGTGATAGTGGTTATGAGCATCGGATACGGCGTTTCACTTTATCTCACGAGCGCAGGAGTGCTCAATGCGCAATTGTACGCGCTCTTATTCTCGCCGCTGATACTGCTACGCGCTTGCCTGACGATTGGCGTTGCTATCTTAATCTTCCTACGTCTGGTGCCTTTCCTTTTGAGAGGAGGCTCCTGGTGGGCCATACAGAGAAGCCAGGGAGCGCCAGTTATGGTGGCGCTGGCACAACTCTCTCGTTCACCGCGACAATCGTTGCGTCTTGCCCTGTTACTCTCACTGACAACTGCCTTCGCGCTCTTTGCCTTAGTCTTCTCCGCGACCCAGATGCAGCGCGCACAGGATCTGGCTATCCAGGTCGTCGGGGCTGATTTTACTGGTACCATCATTAATTCTCCTGATATTGATACGATGGATGAGCAGCTAAAAGCCTATCGTCAGATTGCGGGAGTCAAGAGTGTGTCGATAGGATATAGCAGCAATATGTTGCTTTCTGATCAAGAGCTACCAGTCAATTTTCTCGCAGTCGATCCAACGACCTACGCTGGCACAGCTCTTTCTCCAAGCAAGGATCAGGCGCAGTCTCTGCCCGTTCTGATGCAGGAATTAGTCAAGAGCGGCGAGCAGGTCGGAGGACAAGAAGTGGTGCCAGCGATTGTTGATGAGCCTCTCTGGGAAGCTGATCATCTTAAGATTGGCTCCATTTTCGCTTTGAAGATCAATAATAGTGGCATTGATAGCTCTATCTACTGCAAGGTCATTGCTCGCGTGGATAACATCCCGATGGAGAGCACACCAGGAGGGATGATGGTTGATATCCATGCCTATCAGCGGGTTTATGATCGCGTGATTAATACCGTAGGAGATAGACCAGTCACTCTCAATCAAGTCTGGTTGCGGACGAGCGACAATCCGATTGTTCTGGGACAAATTCGTTCGGTGTTGAATAGTAGCGATTCGTTTTTGACATCGGTCATGGACCGCTATCAAGTGGCTGCAAATTTGAGTCAGGAACCGTTATATTTACAGATCATGGGACTTCTCTTTGTCGGACCATTTGTGGCCCTCTTGCTTGTGCTGCTCGGAAGCTTTGTCTCCGCCTGGATGTATGCGCGTGAACGCCTCTTGAACTTTGCTCTCTTGCGTGCATTAGGTGCGACTCCCGGGCATATTGCTCGCACGCTGGCCTGGGAGCAAGCGATCATCTATCTGCTTGCCCTTCTGATGGGGGTGATCTTTGGAACGTTTCTGTCTCTCACTGCGGTTCCCTCGTTAATCTTTACCAGCGCTTTTGGACGCTTCATGACGACTGAGGATTTTTATCTGCTGCAGAATATTCCGCCCGTCCAATTGGCTGTTCCCATTCTGGTAGGCATTGGTTTGCTGATACTGGTTGTTATCTGTGTGCTGGTGCTGGGAATGATGATCCGGATTGTGTCAAAACCATCGATGGCTGCTCTCTTACGCCTCAATGAAGATTGATAAAAATATGTTTGCGCTCAGGAGAAAGGACTCTTTAATATGTCGCGTTCGAGGCGAAAGATTGTCGCGCCTTCCGTATTTACCTTAGCCCTCTGGCAATTGCGCCGTACCAGGTGGATGCTCTGTATTGTGGAACTTGGTGTCTTAGCGGCCGTGATCTTTGTCTGTTCGGCGCTTATCTATGCGCAAATTACGGTCACTGCTGGATTGCATACAGACTTGCAAACATATCCCGATCATGCCAGCATCAGCGTGAATGCCAGCGTGGATCGACCTTTTCTTGAGCGCTTGCAGCTGGCTGATACGACCATCAGGGCGCTTACCGACGCCCGATTATCTCCTTATTTAGATAACACACAAACGCGCTTTTCAGCGTCAACGGATCTGCTATCCATTCTATCCAAGCAGCCAGGTGCTGTTACCTTAAAGGACAGCAACAATCAGCCCATTATCGATGATATTGTCTTGAATGGCACGGATACGCTACAAGCTGCACCACATCTGCGTGTCGTGCAGGGACGGTTGCCTCAAAATAGGAGTCAAAGCCATAGTGATCCCAATACCATTATTGAAGTCGCTATAACTCCGCAGACGGCCAGTAGACTGCATCTGGTAGTGAACTCGACGATCAAGACCGAGATAGATATTGTGCAGAATGAGCAACTCATAAAAAATGGCTTTCTCAGCTTGAAAATAGTTGGTATTATCCAGGCACCGACCGCCAGCAATCTTTACTGGCACCATACTCTATTTAATCCGGTCAAGCAAAATCCTGAGCAGGTCACAAGCGCCTTTACCTATTATGCCCTGACTTCAAACAACGCACTTATTTCTACCGTATCACAGTTTATTCCGTCGCAATACGAACCGGGTCAAGCCTCTGCTGGCACGGGTAGCGATGATAGTCGTGATGTTACCCTGGTTCCCTCCTTGCATGCAGCATGGTTTTACTCTTTGAATACCGCTACCATTGCGAGCACTGATCTTGATACGCTCATCAAGGGCCTGCAAACGTTTCAGGGAGATAGTGCGTCAAATCCTGCCTTAACGCAAAAATATGGGTTAGCTACTATTCAGACGATAGTGCCAGTTAGCGCTTTGCAGAGCTATCAGGATGAGATCTCAGTATCCCAGATCCCTGCGTTCGGCCTGATACTCGTGATATTTTGCCTGCTTCTCTATTTCGTTTCTTTGATGACCGATCTACTGGTCGAGCGACAGGCTGGCGCGATCGCTATTTTGCGTAGTCGTGGAGCCAGTCGCTGGCAGGTATTTAGCGCGTTGCTGTTGCAGGGATGCATTTTAGTTTTGCTCGCTTTGCTTATTGGTCCCTTGCTTTCTCTCGGGGTCGCTCGCTGGATGTCCTTACTCTTGCTCTCAACGCAGGATCAGGTCGCGATCGACATCGTATTACGCCATGGTAGACAGGTGATGCTGTCGGTGATTTGGTATGTGGTCGCGATGGCTTTGCTGATGCTGCTTATTCTGGTGATTGCCATCAATCGCACGACCGCCATGGATGTGCTGGCGATGCGCTGGGAGGCTAGTCGCTCCACCCAGCGTCCGCTCTGGCTGCGCTGGAATTTTGATGTTATAGCCGTGGTGATTACCATCCTGGGTTATCTGATTTCGTTCTATCTGCTGAGCACAAATGTGCTGGATGCCAGATTACGTTTGTTGTTGCTCTCTCCTCTTGTTCTGGCACGTACTGTTTTTACTATCCTGGCGGGTGTCTTGCTTTTCTTGCGATTTTTTCCTACGCTGCTGCGCTTTGGTTCCTGGCTCACGACGAGGAGTAGTAGTGGCGCGGCCTCGATGGTCTCCCTGGCGCAATTAGCACGCGCTCCACGGCAATCGGTGCGCATGACCATGTTGCTCTCCCTGGCAACCGCCTTTTCGATGTTTGCCTTGATTTTTTATGCATCCCAGCTTCAAAGAGCTCAAGATGTGGCAACCCATACTGTGGGAGCCGACTTCAGTGCTGCGTTGTCGGCGAAAACTGGTATCAACAATCTCTCCGCCACCCTGACGCAGTATGGGCATCTGCCCGGCGTGCTGGCCGCTTCCGCTGGTAGTCATACAACATTATTGCTTGGTGATCAGCAGGAACCGATCAAACTCCTGGCTGTGGATGCTACAACCTATGCACAAACCGCTGATTGGCCGTTGCATAATTCGCCTCAAGCGCTGACAAGCTTGATGCAGCAACTGGTCACCGACCGCAGTAATCCTCTTGACCAGCAGCAGCAGCCAGCGATTATTGATGCCACGATGGCCAACACCTATCATCTGGGTCCTGGTGCTAAATTCTCTCTCTCAGATACGAGCGTTTCCTCCCAGACGTTCTACTTCCAGGTGCTGGCGATTGTGCAGCAGATCCCTACTCAGGACACACCTGATGGTATCCTGGTCGATGTGAAAAGCTATGCGGCAGCGTATCAAAGAGTCTATGCGAAGAGCAGTCCAATTCCATTTCAGCTTGATACGGTCTGGTTGCGCACAACCGATGATGCTGCTGCGTTAAAAACGATCCGTGCCACACTGGCGGCAAAAACTACACAGGTGCTTGATCGCCGACAATTAATCGATAGCCTGCATCAGGAACCGCTCTACCTGCAAGTCCTGGGTGTTTTGCTGTTGGGACCAGGTGTGGCTCTTTTGCTCATCCTGATTGGAAACCTTGTCTCCTCATGGCTGAGCGCACGAGATCGTTTGACCAATTTTGCCCTGTTACGGGCTTTGGGAGCGGCCCCGCTCACGATTGCTCAGACGCTGGCCTGGGAGCAGGTAATTGTCTACGCGACCTCGATTATTCTCGGTGTGCTTTTCGGAGGATTTCTTTCCTGGATGGTGGTACCATCCTTGCTCTTTACCAGTTTAGCGGGGCAGCCAGCGTCGAACGATGTCTTTTTCTTCTCTCAGAGTATCCCTCCTATACAAATCATCATTCCGGCGCTGCTCATCATTGGATTAGCCTTGTTGATCGCTATCTGCGTTCTGGCATTGGGTATGATGATACGCGTCGTTGCGAGGCCATCGATGGCGATGACGCTCCGCTTGAATGATGATTGAGGATAGGTATTGCTTATTTAGCCTGGATAATATGTTGTGTCTGCTCAGGCAGCTTCTGGAGGGCCTGACATAAAAAGTGAGGTTGTAGCTGTAAATTTGTCGTGAGATCTGAGATGGGGAGCCAGTCAAAAATCATGGGCATGCTCTCCTCCTCAGGTCGTATGAATGGTCCAGGTTCCTGGTACAGATAAGATGTCTCTGAAAATATCAGCTCAAAATAAAGCCCTATTTCATGGCGTTCAATGCTCTTTTCAGGGTCAGTGAAAAAATTTTCTGCGAAATAGAGTAAGCGTCCGATCCGAGCTTCCTCACCCAGTTCCTCCTGAATCTCGCGCCGGAGCGTTTCCTGCGAGGTTTCGCCCAACTCTGCACGTCCACCCGGCAAAAACCAGAAGATATGGTTGGGGTCCCGTGCAGCCCTTTGGCAGAGAACCCGCCCCTGAGAGATTGCAACGCCCGCAACACGATACGTAAATTCCCGGTTTCCTCTGTTGAACGTGATCATCGTGCGTGTAGTATCGTCTGTTGCCATTGTAGAGTACCTTTCCATTTTGTGGGACAGTAGATCAGTTGACCGTAAAAATATGTAACTTTCTTTACGATTGAGGAAGGCCAAAAGGCACAGTTTCTGGTTTCGCCGTTTTTCATGAGATGTAATCGCATGCTACAATGCTAAGGATTAACTCTATTTAGATAGAATAAAGGAGAAAGACTGGTGACTACAACCCCTTCCCTACCTCATTGGGACATGAGTGTAATCTATCCCGGCCTGGACTCGCCTGAGTTTGAACAGGGATTTACTGGTGCCATACGCGAAATCAAGGCTCTGGCTGAGCTCTTTGATACGCATCATATCGAGCAACAAACTTCTGTGCCCTCCGATGAGCAACTGGTGCAGATCTTTGAGACGGTGATCGAGCGCTATAACGCTGTGCTGGAGATCATAGAAACTCTGGTTACCTACATTAGCTGCTTTGTGAACACCGATTCGCGTGACGAGCCTGCTCAGGCTCGCTTAAGTGAGCTTGAAAAGTATCTGGTGGAGCAGGAGCAATTGGATAGGCGGCTGACCGCCTGGATTGGCTCGCTCGATGTAGAGTATCTAATTGCCTCTTCACCTCTTGCTGCGGAGCATGCGTATATCTTGCGACGCGATAAAGAAGCGGCCTCCCATATGATGTCTCCGGCTGAGGAGAATCTGGCCGCTGAGCTGAATATCAGTGCTGGCTCGGCCTGGGACAAGTTGCATGGAAATGTCACCTCACAATTGACTGTGGCTCTGGAATTAGATGGACAACTCCAACAGGTGCCCATGAGTGTTGTGCGTAATCAGGCTGGCAGCCCTGATCGGGAAGAGCGACGACGCGCCTACGAGGCTGAATTGCTATCCTGGAAGACTGTCGCTGTTCCTCTGGCTGCTGCTCTCAACAGCATTAAAGGAGAAGTCAACACCTTATCGCGCCGTCGTCATTGGGAGTCAGCTCTGGATGAGTCTCTCTTTGCTAATAATATTGATCGGCAGACGTTGGAAGCTATGTTGAGCGCGGCAAAAAAGTCCTTCCCAGACTTTCGCCGTTATCTGCATGCCAAGGCTCATGTGCTTGGTGTTCCCAAACTGGCCTGGTATGATATCTTTGCTCCTCTTGGAGCGTCGGAACGCGTCTGGACGTTTGATGAGGCGGAGCAGTTTATCGTAAAGCAATTTGGCACTTACTCTCCTCGCCTGTCAAACTATGCTGCTCGTGCCTTTAGAGAGCATTGGATCGATGCCGAACCACGGCCAGGCAAGCGCGATGGGGCCTATTGTACGTGGTTGCGCAAAGATGAGTCGCGTATCCTCGCCAACTATAAGCCAAATTTTGATGGCGCCACGACGCTGGCTCACGAATTGGGACATGGCTATCACAACATCAATCTGTCCCAACGCACGCCCTTGCAGCGCAACTTGCCGATGACACTGGCTGAGACCGCCAGCATCTTTTGTGAAACGATTATTAATCATGCCGTGCAAGAGCATGCTGAGAGCGAAGAGCTTATGTCTCTGTTAGAGACCTCTATTCAGGGCTCCTGCCAGGTAGTGGTGGATATTACGAGCCGTTTCCTGTTTGAGCAACAGGTCTTCGAGCGACGCCGACAGCGTGAACTCTCGATCGACGAGTTGAACGCGTTGATGCTGCAATCTCAGCGCGATACCTATGGTGATGGATTAGACGAACAAGCATTGCATCCCTACATGTGGGCTGTCAAAGGACACTATTATAGCACCACGCTCTCGTTCTACAACTATCCCTATATGTTTGGGCTCCTCTTTGGACTTGGCCTCTATGCGCGTTATCAGCAGGACCCGGAAAAATTCAGGCAGGGTTACGATGATCTACTCTCGTCAGCAGGCCTGGCGGATGCTGCAACGTTGGCGGCCCACTTTGGTATCGATCTGCATGCAGAAGAGTTCTGGACGTCCAGCCTGGATATTGTCCGTAAGGACATCGATACATTTTGCAAGCTGACCAAATCTGAACATTGATTGCGTCTCAATCACATGGTATGCGATACTACATATAATCGGACTTGCTCTTGATAGAATCTTACCTGTAAGGTTGCGATTTTATCAAGAAATCGGAATACATGTCGGGGTGCAAAGATACGAATATTTCATGAGCTTTCTGGCTGCTCATAATGCTCTAGAAGTGTGGCTTGTGAATATTTAAGCAAATTGATTTCGTGAAAAGGCACCTTCTTATGCGAGGGTGCCTTTTTCTTATCACCTCTCTCTTTGCATTGGAGTTGCTCTGTGGACCGACAGAGGAGTAGCCATGGATGAACGCAAACCAACCGCACTCAGTGCGATAGTGATAGATGAAGAGTGGGAACAAGCCCTTGAGCAGGCTCTTGAGCAGATTAAGGATGTCACTGCGGATGTGGTTTTCTTATTCGCGAATATAGAATTTGCTCCATATTATGAAGATATGTTGCGTGTCGTGTGTCAGGAGACCGGGAGCCCTATTGTGATTGGATGCTCGGCGCAGGGGATCGTGGGCACAGATCAAGAGCTGGAGGATCTACCAGCTGTCTCCTTACTGGCACTTTCTTTGCCGGGTGCCCAGGTGCATCCGGTACGCATCACACAGGAGATGATCGAAACTACGAGGCAAGATGAGCAATGGCACACGCAACTAGGTTTGAAGCCCGAGGATGTCAATGCCTGGTTTGTTTTTGCCGATCCTTTTCAACTGGATTGCGAGGGCTTGATTGCGACTCTCTCCCGGGCGTATAGCGGTATCCCCATGATCGGCGGCCTTGCTTCAGGCGACCTCGAAGATCGCTATACCTACGTCTTTTTAAATAATGAGGTCTTTGAGGATGGCGCCGTCGGATTGGCTTTTGGTGGTCCCTATACGGTGTATCCGCTGGTCTCGCAGGGATGTGATCCCATTGGAGAGACGTGGACGGTGACAAAGGTGCTGGATAATGGTCTGCTCGATGGTATCTCTAATCGCTCGGCGCACCAGATGCTGGTGGAGACGCTGAAAACGCTTAGCCCTGATGTACAGCGTGGAGCTCAGCGCAATCTTATGATTGGGTTGGCCGCCAATGAGTATCAGGATAGCTATGAGCGCGGCAGCTTTTTGATCCGTCAGCTGTTTGGCGTGGATCGTCGGACCGGGGCGCTGGCGACAGGGGCACAGATGCGTGTCGGTCAGACAGTCCAATTTCATTTGCGCGACGCTGCCTCCGCAGAACTCGATCTACATGAGAAGTTGGCGCGGGCAAAGCTGGATCTGGGGGCGAGTCAGCCAATTGCAGGTATCCTCTGCACCTGTAATGGTCGCGGGATTGGTATGTTCGGCGTGCCTGATCACGATGCGAGTGTGATTGCTCGCGAGTTAGGCCAGATGCCCTTGACCGGTCTCTTTTGCAATGGAGAGATTGGTCCGGTCGGAGATCATGCTTTTTTACATAGCTTTACGGCTAGCCTGGGCCTGCTTGTCAAGAAGGCCGAGTGAGTGATTGCTCTCTGCATGCCCATAAAAAGAACCAGATCTGCATGTGTACAGACCTGGTTCCTGACAGAGGGAACTTTCCAGTTTCTCGTATACCGTATCTACTCATGTATGCCAATTTACTGATTGAGGATCTGTGCGATGACAGTCTTGACGGTGCTGGATGGGATGGCAAAACCTATACCGTTCGCATTGGTATTCGTTTCGGTATTTATGGCTGTCAGGGTTGGGATGCCGACCAATTGTCCTTGCAGATTGATCAATGCTCCACCACTATTACCTGGATTGATTGGGGCATCGGTCTGAATCGCGCCGTTAATGGTGGCGCCGTTTTGATTGGAACCATTGCCTGACGATTCCTGGACGCTACGGTTGAGGGCGCTGACAATGCCTCGGGTGGCTGTCTGTGTGATCCCAAGCGGATTTCCTACCGCCAGGACTTCCTGGCCGACAACCAGCTTTGAGGAGTCGCCAATGGTTGCGACTGACATGTTGGTAAATGGTTGGATACGAACAATGGCCAGGTCATTGGCGGCTGACGTTCCGACCAGTTGACCGGTTTCGGTCTTACCATTGCTCAAAACCACCTTGATTGACTGTCCGCCACTGACAACGTGGTTGTTGGTAATAATATCCCCATTTTTATCAATGATCACTCCTGAACCAATGGCGCTGCCCTGAGACGTCGTGACATCGAGCTGGACCACGCTGGGTTCAATCAAGGCGATGGCCGCCTCTTGCTGTCCCTGGATCGTTGAGGTGTCCGGAATGGTTGTGATTTTTGTGGACGAGGACGAATTTGTCGTGTTCGTGCCTATCATTTTGATACCTCCTCCATATTGCCAGCCAGCATAGATGCCAATGCCGAATATGAGGATGATGGCCAGGGTTAAGCCCAGGATGGCTCCAGTACGCATGCCACGCTGCTTCCTGGGTGGCTGAGGCACGTAGCCCTGTTGTGTCTGACTGGGATAGTTTCCATATGTTAAAGGCGGAGTGCCTTGCGGTCCAGCCGCTGGATAACTGTTATACGTGGGAGGTGAAGATGGTGAGACATAGTTTTGTTGGGCTGGCACGCGGTAGTTCCCATTTCCCCAGGGAGTGTAATCAGGCTGGCTTGCTACTGGATAGCGTCCAGAATTCTGGGCCGTTGGATAATTGTTCTGCTCGGGATTGCGTACCGTCGCCTGGCTTGGGGTCGTATATGTTCCTGCATCCTGGGTAGGTACCGATGCATCGTACTCTTTTCTATATGGGGTAAAATTTTCATTTTCATCCTGAAACATGGTTGTTCCCTCCTGATGTCTCACAGCTCATTTCTATGTATTGATATGCTCCAATGCATACTAGCATGTGATACGTCCCAAAAGCTGCACACTTTATTCTTTAAACTATATGGATGCTTCGTAACATTATATCTTATCAATGATAGTCTGACTTTCGTCTCGCTCTATATTCATAAGATAGCCTACAATGATCAAGAAAAAACCACATAAATGTAAAATGAGTGTAAGAAACCGACCTTGCATATTCTTTATATTGTAGCCTAGATGGCCTTTTTTTGATACCTTTGTGCCGCATCGGTAGTCAAACGGATACTGATACCCTGCTCTTCAACCCCCATTTGTTTTGTTTGTCGTGATACAATAACGACTACGGTAGGCTTTATCGTTAAGTAGTGTAAGGCTATTTAAGTATGACTTATGGGTATGGTTCTAAAAATCAGACCTTAACCGTTTCAGATGTCCAGCACATACTTACGGATACTTTTAGTGCGATGCAGCTGGATGGTAAGCGCGTTCTGGTCATTATCCCGGATGGTACACGTACGGCTCCACTTCCTATGATGTTTCGTCTCCTCTACGAGCAACTTGGGCCGCATGTGGCTCAACTGGATTACTTGATCGCTCTGGGGACCCATCAGCCGATGTCGGATGCAGCTATTGACGAGCTGGTTGGCGTCTCTGCCGACGAGCGAGCAGAGCAATATGCTCATGTACAGATTTTTAATCATCAGTGGGAAGATCCTGCGGCGTTAAAGACTATTGGTGTGATCTCTTCCGAGGAAGCCAGACGGCTCACCGATGGGACGCTGGACGATGAGGTTCCTGTGACACTGAACCGCTTGATCTTTGAGTATGATCAACTGATCATCTGCGGTCCTGTCTTTCCACATGAGGTCGCTGGCTTTTCTGGTGGAGCAAAATATTTGTTTCCGGGTATCGCTGGTGCCGATATTATCAACTTTTCTCACTGGCTCGGAGCACGCATGACCAGCATGGCGACGATTGGTGTGAAGGATACGCATGTGCGGCGGGTGATTCATCGGGCCGCTGAGTTTGTTACTGTGCCCTTACTCTGTCTTGCACTGGTGATGCAAGGACAGGATTTGTATGGCCTTTATACCGGTAGCTATCTGGATGCCTTTGATCGAGCGGCGGATCTGTCGGGCCAACTGAATATCGTCTATGTGCCCAGGCCCTTTACACGCGTGCTCTCGATGGCTTCAGAGCAGTATGATGATCTATGGACTGCTGCCAAGGCCATGTATAAGACAGAGCCGGCTGTGGCTGATGGCGGAGAGGTGATTATCTATGCGCCGCATATCACGGAAGTCTCATATACGCATGGACAGTTGATCGATCAGATTGGCTATCATGTGCGCGACTACTTCTTGAAGCAGTGGGACCGTTTTAAAACGGTCCCAGGCGGTATTCTGGCTCATAGCACACATGTGAAAGGCTCCGGCACGTATGATCTTGCCACTGGCATTGAAGCACCACGTATTCGTGTCACACTGGCTACGAGTATTCCTGAAGAGCGCTGTCGTCGCATCAATTTAGGATATCTCGATTATCGTACCATTGATCCCCATACCTGGGAGAATCGCACTGACGAAGGGATTTTGCTGGTGCCACACGCTGGCGAAGTGCTCTTCAGGCGTGCTCTTTGAGCATGATTCCTGCCCTCTTCGCATGCTGAGTATGTGTATAATCTTTCATATGCATCACATGTTTGGGGAAGATTTGTGCTATCACAACAAGATCGTCTCTGAAACGTTACGATAAGATCAGTTACAATACAGTAGAGTAGGAAGCTTGGTTGCTACGTTTTTTAATAGGGATAGTAAAATATTACCGGGACAGGCGCTATAGAGCGGGGATTTATCGTATGGAACAAGATATCATAGTGGACAAAGCAGCGACCTCATTCATGGAGAGATCAGATCTGTACATCAATCGCGAATTGAGCTGGCTGGAGTTTAATCGTCGTGTCTTTCTGGAAGCGAAAGATGATCGCCATCCATTGCTGGAACGCGTCAAATTTATCTCGATTTTTGAGACCAATCTGGACGAGTTTATTATGATCCGCCTGGCAGGCCTCAAAGATCAGATTGACTCACGCACGGCACCACGCAGTCCTGATGGGCGCACAGCCGAACAGCAATTTGCCGCTTTACGAGAATCTCTGGCCCCTTTGATTCAGGAAGTACGTCGCTACTGGCGTGAAGAATTACTCCCTTTATTGGCGCGTGAAAATATTCATGTTCTTGATTATGAACAGCTCCACGCCTCGCAACGCGAAACTATGCGCCACTATTTCGAATCTGAAATCTTTCCCGTGCTTACTCCACTTGCTGTTGATACAGGACATCCCTTCCCCCATATCTCCAGTCGCAGTTTAAATCTGGCGGTCGTCATCGATTCTTCCGATGAGACGCATGAAGATTTCTTTGCACGTATCAAAGTGCCGCCAGCGCTGCCACGTCTCCTGCCGATCCCTTCCACTAAACCGGCGGGCGATGATGAGCCAGAAGAGCTTGTTTTTGTCTGGCTTGAGCAGGTGATCGCGGCCAATCTGCAAATGCTTTTTCCTGGATTTGCTATCTGGGAGTCTTATCCCTTTCGCGTGCTGCGTGATGCAGATATCGAGTTGCAGGAGGATGAGGCTCGCGATCTCTTAGAATATATTGAGCAAGAGGTTAAAGAGCGACGCTTCGGGGTCGTGGTAGATCTGGCTGTCAATCCCTCTATGCCGCAACGTATTCGTACTCTGCTCCTCGACAATTTGGAGGTGACGGAAGATGATCTGACCGTCATCGATGGGCCGTTAGGAATGGGCGATCTGATGGAGTTGATGCATGTCACCCGCCCGGATCTTAAAGATACTCCCTTTACTCCACGCGTGCCACCGATTATTCGCAAGAGTGAAAACATCTTTGATGCGATCCAGAAGCACGACATCCTGCTCCATCATCCCTACGATAGTTTCAATCCGATCGTCGATTTTATTCGCAGCGCGGCTGAAGATCCGCAGGTATTGGCGATCAAGCAGACGCTTTATCGCGTCGGATCAAACTCGCCTGTCGTCAAAGCGCTCCTGCATGCCGTCGAAAATGGCAAGCAGGTGGCCGTCCTTGTCGAGCTGAAGGCGCGCTTTGATGAAGAGAATAATATCGGATGGGCACGCGAACTAGAACGCTCAGGAGTGCATGTCGTCTATGGGCTGGTCGGCTTGAAGACACATGCAAAAGTTGCGATGGTTGTGCGCAAAGAAGAGGATGGTTTGAGCCGTTATATTCATCTGGGCACAGGTAACTATAATGCCTCGACGGCTAAAATCTATGAAGACCTGGGCATGTTTACCTGCCGACAAGATATTGGCATGGACGTCACTTCATTATTTAACTCCTTAACAGGCTATTCACGACAAGGGGAGTATCGCAAACTGTTAGTGGCCCCTGTAAGCTTGCGACGGGGTATCGTTGAGCGTATTGAACGCGAGATAGAGTTGCATAGAGACCTGGGAAATGGGCACATCGTCTTCAAAATGAATGCTCTGGTTGATCCGGAAGTGATTAATGCACTCTATCGAGCCTCGCAGGCTGGGGTCGCTATCGAACTGATTATCCGAGGCGTCTGTAGTCTACGTCCGGGCGTCGTTGGAGTCAGCGAAACGATCCATGTACGGAGCCTGGTGGGACGTTTTCTCGAACATAGCCGGATTTATTATTTTGGCAATGGTGGCAACCCGGAGATCTATCTGGGGAGCGCCGATATGATGCAGCGCAATCTCGATAACCGTGTCGAAGTCCTTTTCCCGATTGAATCGGTGAGTATGAAAAAGGCCATCGTATCACAGATGCTCGATGAGATCTGGGCCGATAACGCCAATGCGCATGAACTGTGTGCCGATGGTACCTATGTTGAAGTTCAGCCTGAAGCTGGCAAAGCTTTCTTCGATAGCCAGAAATGGTTTCTCCAGCATCCATTATTTGAACTGAACGAAGAAGGCAAGCAGACAAATCAGACGATGAGCGCGATTCCCTCTAGTTCGTAAGATGAAATTTCAGTATAATTTGATTATGTCTTCTGTGTGGCGCCAAAAGCGTAGGTGAAAGCTCTGATTTGGCATGAGGACCTACTTTAAAGAAGCTATCTGAACATGATACAATAGCTCCATTAATAAAATGTGAGATGGAATGACTACCATGCCTGCTTAGCAACTGTAGGATGCCTTGTTGCTGAAGCGAGTACTTGCAGTTACCAACGAAACGGGTACATAGATTTTAGATGCTTGATATTATCATGATGCTGGCCGAAGCTTTTCATGCCCAGCAGAAACAACTTTATATGGTTGGTGGGACGGTGCGCGATGCATTGCTCCAACGAGGAGAGGCAAACGATGGGGATATGGCAACGGATGCTCGCCCCGAAGAGATTAAACGCCTTGTTGCACCGACGCATCCCACTGCCGTTGTCCTGGTTGGAGAGCGGTTTGGTACCGTGCGTCTCCACTATGACAACAGCATTATTGAAATCACGACGTTTCGCTCAGAGCGCTATGATCCCGAGTCGCGCAAGCCGGAAGTGTGTTTTGGCGATAGCCTGGAAGATGATTTAGCTCGTCGCGATTTTACGATCAACGCGCTTGCTTGCGATCCTTTAGATGAACGGATCATTGATCTGTTTCATGGTCGGCAGGATCTTGAAAATCATATCTTACGCGCCGTGGGCGATGAGCCCGATAAGCGCTTTGATGAAGATCCGTTGCGTTTACTACGTGCGATCCGTTTTGCCGCGCAGCTCGACTTTGAAATTGAGACCCAGACACGCTCTGCGATTGTGCGTCAGGCGCACAAACTCCAGAAAATCAGCCGTGAGCGTATCCGTGACGAAATGAACAAGCTGTTACTCTCTCCCCATCCAGCCAAGGGTATTGATCTCCTGGTCGAGCTGGGATTGATGGAATGGATTATTCCTGAGGTGATGGAGCTGCGTGGTGTGAGTATGCGTACTCCTACCCTCAAAGCCACGAAGGATGTCTATGCTCATGTGCTACGCGTGGTCGAACGCTCGTCGCCACGTCAGTTGGCACGCTGGGGCGCTCTCCTGCATGATATTGCGAAGCCGCGTACCCAGAGTGTGGAGGATAACAAGATTCATTTCTTTGGGCATGAGGATGTCGGTGCGTATATGGCACGAGATATTTTGAAGCGCTTGCATTTTGATCGTGAGTTTATTCAAAACGTCTCACAAGTTGTGAAGCTGCATATGCGGGCGAATGCATATACCTCGGATTGGACCGATGGGGCTGTGCGCCGTTTGATGCTGGATAGCGGCGATACGCTTCCCGATCTGCTGGATCTCTCCCGCGCCGATATTACCAGCTACCGCGTTGACAAGGTCAATCGGGCAGCGGCACGCGTGCAGGAACTGGGTGAGCGTTGTCAGCATCTGAGAGAAGAGGCTGAACGCGTCCCGTTGAAGAGTCCTTTAGATGGCAACGAGCTGATGGAGTTATTTGAGCGTGGCCCTGGCCCGTGGTTACGTCCGTTAAAGGATCACTTACTCGGCTTAGTTATCGATGGCTTACTCTCTCCCAACGATAAAGAGCAAGCGATCAGTATCGCCAGAACATTGATGAGTGATCACACACAGGATTAGCCTTAGCGCATGAACTGACGTATCCAAACGAAGAGAAGAAAGAGGATGTTATCATGGCAAAAGAGAAGACAACGGGAACAGCGCGAGTGCCAGAGGGCTCAAAGACTCCCGCTGCTCAGAAGAATACGGCACAACTGGTGAATGGCGCAACGCCTTCTTCCTCTTCTGCCCCAGCGCAGAAAGGACATCAGCATCGGGGCAGCAGCAAGCGGGCTCGCAGTTCCTTTGGGGGGACGGCTCTGCCAGGAGCCAAATCAACGCAGCCCAAGGTAATCTCTGAAGCTGGCAACCCGCAGCAGCAGCAATATGATAGCTACAATCGTGATATGCGCCGTCGTATGAATCGCATGGGCTACGAAGATGATCAAAACCGTGCGCAATCTGCACAGGGCCAGCGCAAAAAACGTATGGAGCGCTTAAAAGAACGCCGTGAGCAGCAACTCGCTCAGATTAAGAAGTCTCTGCCGGGTGGAAAAATCGACACCAGTACGCGGCGCGTCTACTATATGATTGCCGCTGTGGCAGTGCTTGTGATCCTGGTGATTGCCGCCTTTGCCATCCTACGTGCCAACGGCATTTTACATTAAATCAGAGCATGAGTTTTTGCGTTGTGAGCGGCAGGAAGATTTTTAGCTGTAGAGAGAGAATATTGCTTCGTAATAAAGGTTGCAAATTATTCATGAACATGAAATAATCTAAGCAAGCTTAGGTAGAAGAAACAGTGTCGTCATACGTAATAAGAAAAAGAGAGTGCTGCACGCTTGCTGCTACCTGGCAGAGGCTTGTAGGCTCAGGTCATTGTATGATACACTTTAAATAGCGTATTATCGCTTGAATTTGGCTTTTACTCCTGTGGTAGAGGCGGGAGTGGAGATAAATATATATATAACATTGTTGTTTAGTTATAGCTACATCTGTATTGATGTAGTTCGGAGGTTCTTTATACTTTGACAAAAGAAAAAGTTCGACTTGTCCCGCTCGGTGGCCTGGGAGAAGTTGGCAAAAATATGATGGTGGTAGAGTATGGCGATGATATCATCATTATTGATGTAGGCGTGATGTTCCCAGATGAAGAGATGTTTGGGGTCGATCTGGTTATTCCAGACACAAGCTACCTGATGGATAAGAAGCAACGTATTCGCGCGATTCTTATCACACACGGCCATGAAGACCATGTTGGTGCCCTTCCTTATATTCTGCCGATGCTTGATTTTCCTCCCATTTACGCAACGCGTCTCACGCATGGCTTAATCAATGTGAAACTCAAAGAGCATCGCTTGCTTGATAAGGTATCGTTGACAACGATTGCTCCGGGAGATGAAGTGCCGCTTGGCTCCTGCTCAGCAGGCTTCTTTCGCGTCAACCATAGTATACCAGATTCGGTAGGAATTGTGCTCCGCACCCCTATTGGTACTGTGGTGCATACTGGTGACTATAAGTTTGACTACACCCCCGTTGATGGCAAGCCAGCCGATCTGGGATTGCTGGGTAAAATCGGCAACGATGGTGTTCTTGTCATGATGGGTGATAGCACACGCGTTGAGTCGCCCGGATATACGCCATCGGAGCGTGTCATCAACGACTCGTTCGATAAGATCTTCGCGAACGCGCCGGGCCGCATCTTGATTGCGACCTTTGCTTCACTGATCTCACGCGTACAGCAGGTCATTGATACCGCCGCCCGCTACGATCGTTTTATGGCCTTTGTCGGCCGTAGCATGCAAAACAACGTGCAGATGGCAATCGAGCTGGGCTATCTGAATATGCCCAAGGGAATGGCGATTCGTCCCGAGGATATCAACAAGTTCAGACCGGATCAGGTGGTAATCATGTGTACGGGGAGTCAGGGCGAGCCAACCTCTGCTCTGACGCGTATCGCCAACCAGGACCATCGTCAGATCCGCATTCAGCCCAATGATACGGTGATATTGTCGGCAACCCCGGTGCCAGGGAACGAGAAAATGGTGCATCGTACCATCAATAGCTTATTCCGCCAGGGTGCAGAAGTGTTTTACCAGGGAATCTCAAACGTCCACGTCTCCGGACATGGCGCACAGGAAGAACTCAAGTTGATGCTCAGCTTGCTGCGTCCTCGCTTCTTTATTCCTGTCCATGGTGAATACCGACAGTTGATCCAGCACGCCAAATTGGCTTACTCGTTAGCCATACCTGAGCAGAACATTATCGTTGCAGAGGATGGCGATATCATCGATGTGACCGAAGATTCGATCAAACTGGTTGATCACGTCTCCAACGGAAACGTCTTTGTGGATGGCTTAAGCGTTGGCGACGTCGGTCAGATCGTGTTACGTGACCGAAAAGTCCTATCGCAAGATGGCATTCTGATGGTAGTTCTGACCATCGACAAAGAGACCGGCGAGGCGGTAGCGGGACCCGATATCGTTTCACGCGGTTTCGTTTATATGCGCGACGCTGAAGAACTGCTCGAAAAAGCCCGCCAGCGCGTGCTTGAGACGTTAGAGCATGTTGAGAAGCATGATCGTGGCGGCTCCGATTGGTCATTTATCAAGGACAAGATTAAACATGCGCTCGGCGAGTTCCTCTACGAACAAACTCGTCGTCGCCCGATGATCTTGCCAATGGTAGTAGAGGTATAGGCACAAGCTTATGCAAGCTTTTTCTACCACACGAAGAATTGATCTGTCCGCAGATCAATACATATTCCCAGGCCACATAAAACCGAGCACAAAGGATGTCCTTCGCAGGGCATCCTTTTTTATACACGCAGTGCTCAATCAACGCTCATCCCGCCGTGGTCCAATCAGCCAGGATGAATCCTTGCACGAGGCGTCAAAGCTTACCGCCGCTACTTGTTTGCATGGTGCGCGAATTGGTAACAGATAACAGTCCTAAGACAAAGGTTGGAGGTGCTTTATTTGTGGTTTAAAGATATGCTAGAATAATATACCCATCGAATGACACACTCTCGTACGTATATTAGAAGGGAGACTACATTTTATGCAGGTTCTCTTGTTGACACATTACTTTCTTAGATGAATGGCGACGGAATTATATACCATAGATAGATTTTGCATTGTTCTGTTTCTCAATGTTTAACCTGCTTACTATTGCTTCTATGGAATATCTGCGCTATCATACTCTTGTCTGACTCTTAGAAAAGGAGGGAACCAGCAACATGGCAGGCAGCGACCGCAATTCGGAAATGAGGCGTAAAGGCGATAGGGTTGTCCCAAGCCTCGACCGTGGATATTCGCGTGCTAGCCGGGCTGTTGGGGGACAGGGATCAATCAGTTCACAACGGGTCGAACAGCGCTCCAAGTCATCTGCGCCCAGACAGGGCTCGCGTAGCGGTGGTATGGCATCCCCAAAACCAGCGTCGGGATCGCGTAGTCGTCAGGGTTCCAGTGCAAGTTCCGGGAGAGGCAGTTCTTCGAGAGGAAACAATGCGACCCCTCGTTCACAGCGCCCCGTGAGAACTCCTCCAGTGACCAATCATGCCAGGGGTACCTCGATTCCTCAGCGCATACTGGATAAATGGAATAGTTTGTCTCCAAATCAGCAGCAACGGATTTCTAATTCATTATTACTTGTATTATCTTTGTTTTTATTTGGCTCTGTAACAGTTTTGCATGCGGCACCGATCTGGAGCAATATTGGTACATTTTTCCTGACATTCTTAGGCTGGGCAGCTTACGTGCTGGGTGCTGGCTTTGTCGCCTATGCTGGTCTGCGCTTGTATGAGAGTATCCGTCAGCAAAGTATCGTGCGTTCATCGATGGTGTTAGGTCTGGTGGTCTTGTGTTTGCTTTTGCTCCTTGAGAGTCGTTTGATTATGGGACCTCTCACGGTTGGAGTACTGGCAGATCTTTTAGCCATGCCATTCTCGGGCTGGCCGCCCGCTGTAGGACATGTCTTAGTTATAGGTCTTATTCTAGTTATTACCATTTTTACTTTTCGTATTACGTTCGCTCATGTACTTATGGTCTATCATTTTATTGAACGCCTGATGGGAGATGCTCCTCCCGAATATGATGAGGAAGATGCTCCCGATGAGACACATGCACGCTTTTTAGGTCAGCGTCCACAATTCAGTCGCTATAGCGCGGGCCGTGTCGCCCTCGATGATAGCGAGGATTTTGGGGATCTGGATGAGCCAGACATGGATGTGCCTGTGACTCCTTCTCGCCGTGGGCGTGGAGGCGCGGAGAAGAAGAAGCCGCAGCCACAGTTGCCAGCAGCGGGACGCTCACGCGCTGCGTTACAGGCTCCCGAGCCCGAAGCGATGGTCGATGAAGAGATCTACTTTGATGATGGCTTCCATAGTTACGATGATTATAGCGATAAGACCATCGCGATTGAGTCGGAGGCGTATCCTCAGGAGGACTATGCAGAAGATGATATCTACTTCGACGATGAAGATCCGTTGAACGATATCAATCTACATAAGCAGCAGATTAGTGCGGTCCCACGAGGGACCAGAGATCCACAGCCTTTGGATATCACTGATCATACCGGCGCGACGCGTGGTGCTCTACAACAACCACTGACCTTTAATGATAAATATAGTGATAAAACTGTCATTGATCAAGATGATTTAATCAATAATGGCCCATCTCCTCGTGGAGGGGAAGCACCAATTGTATCTCGTGCTTCCACGCCGCCGCCTGCCAAGCCGGTGAGAAAGATCAGGCGGCTAGAGAATGTTGCCACACCAGCACCGGTTCCAGCAATCGCCGGGAGGGCAGCACAGGCGGCAGCCATCGCTAATATGCCGCATATCCAATCTAGCTGGCAGCTCCCAGGCATGGAAGTGCTTCAGGCTCCCGATAGCACAAAGCTTCAGTTGTATAACGAGGATACTGCTGCTCTCGCTAAACTGATTCAGGATACATTGCGCAGCTTTCGCGTTGAGGCTGAGGTGCGTGAAGAGGATATCAGCATTGGACCGACGATTATCCGTTTCGGTATTCGTCCGACCGGACGTCCACAGATGATTCTGGATGAGAAGACTGGCAAGTCGATCCCAGCTCGCGATTCTGCTGGACAGATTGTATATGAGACCCGAACACGCGTCAGTCGTATTATGGCGCTCCAGAATGATCTGGCCCTGGTCATGGAGGCCAAGACCATTCGTATGGAGGCTCCAGTTCCTGGACGCCCCTATGTTGGCGTCGAGATTCCTAATAAGAATAGTCGACTGGTAACGCTGCGCGAAGTTCTGGAGAGTAAAGAGTTTCAGACCGCGAAAGTCAAATCCAAACTCACAATTGGTCTGGGTAAAGACGTGGCTGGAGTGGTGCGCGTGGGCGATCTGGCCAAAATGCCTCACTTGCTGATTGCGGGTGCGACAGGTGCCGGTAAAAGTGTGATGATCAACACGATCATCGCCAGTATCCTTATGCAGTCGACGCCGGATGATGTTCGTCTCTTGATGGTCGACCCGAAAATGGTCGAGCTGAACATGTATAATGGCATTCCCCATCTGCTCTCGCCCGTCGTGGTTGAAGTCGAGAAAGTCGTCTCGCTCCTTAAGAACGGCATCTCTGAAATGGAGCGTCGCTATCGTCT
Source organism: Dictyobacter sp. Z7_2 (assembly GCF_057551105.1). Lineage (NCBI taxonomy): Bacteria > Bacillati > Chloroflexota > Ktedonobacteria > Ktedonobacterales > Dictyobacteraceae > Dictyobacter > Dictyobacter sp. Z7_2. The sequence goes on along the minus strand of NZ_BAAJPE010000002.1, from coordinate 1,881,453 downwards.
GTTCTCGCAATTGGGCGTGCGCAATCTGGATGGCTATCGCAAGCTGCGTGCCCAGAAACTGGCTCAAGGCGATACTACGCTGGTGAACCTGCCCGCGATTGTGATCATCATCGATGAGTTGGCCGATCTGATGATGGCTGCTCCAGATGAAGTTGAAGGTATGATCTGTCGCCTGGCTCAGCTGGCTCGTGCGACAGGTATCCATCTGATTGTAGCCACGCAGCGTCCATCGGTCGACGTCATTACGGGTCTGATCAAAGCGAACATCCCAACGCGTATCTCGTTCATGGTCAGCTCCGCTGTCGACTCCCGTACCATCATCGATATGGGCGGCGCTGAGCGCCTGCTAGGACGTGGAGATATGTTATACCTGCCAGCAGACGCCGGACGCCCTGAGCGCATTCAGGGCTCGTTCTTGACGGATGATGAAGCCCAACGTCTGGCCGAATATTGGCAGCAACAAGTTATCGAGCATGCACGCTCTTTGGGAGTGCCATCTTCAGAGATCAATCCGCAGGTCGAGCCCGGTTGGGAGCTCAAAGTCGAGCACGCCGACGAGTTTGAGCTGGAGGACGATCTACTCGATCGTGCTGAAGATGTCGTACGCGAACAAGGTCGAGCATCGATCTCGCTCTTGCAGCGTCGACTGAAAGTTGGCTACTCGCGAGCCGCTCGCTTGATCGATCTGCTCGAGGAGCGCGGCATCATCGGACAATCAGTCGATGGTGGACGTGCTCGTGAAGTCTATGATAACGTCAATCACGGCGGCGACAGCACCAGTATGTCAGATGTTGCCGACGATATTATGGATGAAGAACAGGCTCGCAACGACTTCTTACGCAATCAAGCTTCTCGCTATCAGGCATCCCGAGGCCAGAATGCCGGCTCACGAGCCCCCATCGACGATAGCGACGACCAATAAAAATTGTTGAGTTGTACGCTTGCGTACAACTCAACTGCTTCGTGCTCTTCCGGCTTGTCTGTACTGCACGTGAGGATGAACCCGTGATGATTATCAACATGAACATATCTGCTTGACAAATTCACTCTCCTGTAACTATACTGGTTACAGGAGAAGGGTAGAATCTATGAGCGCAAATACGCATTTCACCGTGGCACTACATATCGTTACTTGGATGGCTCTGGCATTACAACGTGTAGAGATCGTGACCTCCGATCAGATTGCCGAGAGTGTCAACACGAATCCCGTCTTTATTCGACGGATTCTGGGAAAGCTTCACAAAGCCCATCTTGTCAACGTTCAACATGGAACGAGCGCCGGGTGGACGCTCGCACGACCTCCTGAGAAGATCTCTTTGCTGGAAGTCTATCAAGCTGTCGAGCAAGGCCCGATCTTCGAATTGCATCATACACTTCCCAATCAGGGTTGCCTTATCGGAAGAGGTATTCAACCAGCACTGAAACGCTTCTATAGCGATGCAGAGGCTGCGATGATGCAACAGTTTGCCCAGGTGAGCATAGCTGATGTGTTAGATGAGACGTGTACCCCTTCATCCCAGGCGGCTTCAAAAGGAGTCAACACCTGTTTGCACGGGGAGGATAGGTAGCTACTTGAAGCTCGTGCTTCCTGGGGCAAGGAGTTGCCTCTCTTTTTTTGCTGACCACTGTAACTGGTAGAGTTACAGTGGTCACAGAGAGAGAAAGACTATCCTTTTGCATCTCGGTGCATCTGGGGACAGCAGACTCTCTGTTGCCGTACTTTGATATCGGAAAAACAATTAAGAAGGAGAAAACATCATGACCAAGCTAGAAGGAAAAGTTGCCGTCATCACAGGTGGCAATAGCGGAATAGGACTTGCTACGGCGAAACGTTTCGTTGCGGAAGGTGCCTTGGTCTATATTACTGGTCGCCGCCAGCCAGAACTGGATGCTGCTGTCCAGCAGATTGGTAAAAACGTTATTGGGGTGCAAGGAGATGTTTCAAACCTTGCAGACCTTGATCGTCTGTATACTACCGTGCAACAGCAGCATGATCACATCGATATCGTCTTTGCCAACGCTGGTCTTGGAGATATGGCTCCCTTGGGGGAGATTTCCGAAGCTAGCTTTGACAAAACCTTCGATGTCAATGTCAAAGGACTGCTCTTCACGGTGCAAAAGGCGCTTCCGTTCTTGCGCGCAGGGAGCTCGATCATTTTAACGGCATCGACGACCACGAGCAAAGTGGAACCCGCCATGAGTGTGTATGCCGCGAGCAACGCGGCCATTCGCTCCTTTGCACGTTCCTGGACGCTTGATCTTAAGGGCCGCAATATCCGTGTGAATGCAGTAAGCCCTGGTCCAACCGTCACACCAGGAAGTAGTGCTCTGGTAAAAACTGAGGAAGAGCGGCAGCGGATCTTTGAGTACTTTGCAAATTCTGTTCCATTGGGACGCATGGCCGATCCTGACGAAATTGCCAAAGCTGTCGTGTTCCTTGCCTCGGATGATAGCAGTTTCGTCAACGGAATCGAACTGTTCGTCGATGGAGGCCTAGCACAGGTCTAAGTGTTCTCAAGCGCGAACGCCATCATGTTTCCAGGCAGTCCTGCTAGTTGTGAATTTAGGAGTTGCATGGCTCCCTCATTGAGGTGGGTGAAGCGACAATTGTAGAGGTATTGTACCAGTTTGGGAGAGAGATTCTCTCCGTGTTGGGAAGACAGGCATCGAGGGAGCCCTGTATGATATTGTGTGCGTGCGGCAATGGATTGAGCCACGCACTGCATCATGCGGGCTCAAAAACGATCTCATAGAAGTCCTCCAGAGGTTGGTAGCCCAGTTTCTGGTAGATGCTGTTCGAGGTGGGATTGGAGAGGTCGGTAAACAGGCTACAAATCTTCCAGCCGCTGTCGAGCAGATGCTGACTCAGTGCGGCGACACAGTTTGAGGCGTAGCCTTTGCCGCGTTCCTGTGGTGGTGTGTAGACGGCTCCGATGCTGATGACGTTGATGATGGGACGTATCTTCGCTGCCATTGAGACGATGCGCTTGGATGTATCTTCCCATACGAACATCTCTTGATTATTGATCTTTCGGGAGATGAGCCTTTCCTGGTTCGCAAGATTTCTGAGGTTCGCCTCTTTTACAAGGGCCTGGTGCCATGAAAGCACGGTGGCATAGTCATTGGTGGTGGCCAGGCGAAGCTTTCCCGGAGCTTCTTTGGGTGGAGTGACCTGTGTTAGTCCAAAGGCTCTTTCACGTGTTGAGGTGTTATATGTTTGCCTGGATGTCGCTTGCCAGAGGCGAGCAAAATCCTCTGAGACTTGCGCTGGTCCGACGCAGCCTGGTAGGGAGATGTTGTGCGCTTGGATATGTCCTATCAGTGCTTGCAGGGCTGCCTGATGCTCCTGGGGACGATGGCTGTAGAGGATGAGAAAATTTGGCGGTGTCATGCAGGCGGCGATGATAAGTCCCTGCTTGTCGGCTACTGTGGCGAGAAAAGGCGCCATTGGGAATTGCTCTGGTCGGTTTTTGATCCCCATGCAGATGCCGAGTATCAGGCTATTGTTTACTTCTTTCTTTAGGAGTACATCCTGTGTCTGAGCCAGAAATTCGTCGGCGGTGGAGTAGCGGGTAACGAGCATGATTTTCTCTCCTCTCTGTTTTTAGAGTTTATTCCTGAGGATGATTCATCTCCTCTTCTTCATCTAATTCTCGGAGAATTTTTTTGTCCTGCTTGCTGCTGAGGTCGAGTCTGGCGAAGAGATCGGGGCGGCGTTGCCGCGTTTTTCTGATTGCTTCTTTACGCCGCCAGCGTACGATGTTGGCGTGATGTCCTGAGAGCAATACTTCAGGCACGCTCCAGCCTCTGAATTCGGGCGGGCGCGTGTATTGAGGATATTCCAGCAGGTTGTTGCTGTGCGATTCTTCGGTGGCTGAGCCTTCGGTCAGGACACCAGGCACCAGTCGGCTGACTGCGTCGACCAGGATAATGGCCGCCAGTTCGCCTCCGGTGAGGACGTAATCGCCGATCGAGATTTCATCTGTCACGAGATGCTGATTGATGCGTTCATCGATCCCCTCATAGTGTCCGCAGAGCAGCGTGATGCGTGGCTCGAGGGCCAACTCATGCGCGATCTTCTGATTAAACAGACGGCCCTGGGGTGTCAGATAGATGATGGGTCCTCCCTGATGAACCGCTTCAATGGCTGCAAAAATAGGATCGGGCTTCATGACCATGCCTGCACCACCTCCATAGGTATAATCATCCACAACGTGATGCTTATCGGTGGTGGCATCACGGATGTTGTGCAGGTCAATGTGTAGCAGGTCGCGATCCTGAGCTCGCTTGAGAATACTCTCAGTGAATGGGCCCTGGAACATTGCCGGAAAGAGCGTGAAAATGTCAAAATGCATGCGTCTACTCACCTTTACGTATATGTGTTACAATAACACCGTTGCCTCTTGCTGGCAAGTCTATTGCTTTGAAAACTTACACTTTTCGCATGAGTACCTCGTCTACTGACAACCACTTGCCGTCCTGATTTTTTGAGGATATGTTGGTTACGTAGACACGTCGTCGAAAAGATCTGTTACCATCCACTGCGGAGTCTTTTATGTCTTGGTCCCAGTCGCAGCAAGGTGAGGATGCTCATGATCAAATGACTGTCCTGGTAGGGAGTGCGATACAGTTGCTGCGTGGTGAATCTGGAGTCTTTGTGGTTTCCAACGAAGCGTTTGATCCACAAAGTAGTACTGAATATACATTTTATCATCTGAACAAGTCGGTCTTGCCACTGCTCCTCTCATATGTGCAAGAAGGAATGCAGCCCAACTCGCTTCATCCTCTGGTTAAGGAGACGCTGACACTTGAGTTGGCTCAGCAATTTGGTCTGGCTCTGGATGTGGTGCAGGAGCGCGGCGTTGAATGTTGCTCGTTGGCTTTGTATGACGAGGTTGGGCCGTTAGGGATGATCCATTTCTTGCGACTGGCCACGCTCCGTTCTTGTTTTGAACGTCCCGATAGTGATGATGAAGCTTATAATGCACTCCAACTTTTTGTGACTCAACTCGCAACCAGCCTACGTTTTGCTTTACGCTCTCAAGCCCTGGTCAAAGAGCAGGGTCGTCTGGCAGCTATTTTTCAGCACAGCACCGAAGGTATTCTGACGGTTGACAATGCGTTGCGCATTATCGATTTCAATCCCGCGATGCAGCATCTGACTGGCTGGCGGGAGAGCGAAGTACTGGGTCAGTTCTATTTCAAGGTCTTGCGTCCCAGGGATCGTCAGGGCAATGATCTGGGTTTACAGGACTCGGTGATCTTGCAGGCGTTTGCCGGTGAGGAGGTTGTGAATCGCGAGATGTTCATTTGTGCTCGCGATGGGTCGCAGTTTGCGGTCTCCGTCACTGCCTCCTGCGTGCGCTCGGTGCACGGGGAGCCAATGAATGGCATTCTGAACATTCATGATCTGACCCGTGAACGTCAGCAGGAAGAGCAACGTTCGACTTTTATCTCAGTGATCTCGCATGAATTACAGACGCCAATCGCGATCATCAAAGGCTACGCCTCGACGCTGGCACGGACAGATGCGAACTTTGACGCGGGGACTATCCGTTCGCGCCTGCTGGCGATTGAGGATGAAGCGGATCGTTTAAATAAACTGGTAGTGAATTTATTATATGCATCGCGTATTCAAGCCCATGGTTTGTTGATGGATGTGGCCAGCCTGGATCTGGAGCAGTTGATTCGGCGGATGGTTCGTCGCTTGCAGGCGAAGAGTCCAGATGTCGAAGTGGCGTTCTCAATTCCTCCCCATTTACCGATGGTGATCGCCGATCGAGAGCGCATCGAGGAGGTGCTTCAGAACCTGTTGGATAACGCGGTGAAATATTCGCCACGCCAGCAGGAGTTGACCGTCTCGTGCTATGTGACCGGTGAGGAGGTGATTGTCAGCGTGAGCGATGCTGGCATGGGGATTGCTTTACGGGAGCAGGAACAGATCTTTGATCGCTTTCATCGTGTCGGAGATCCGCTCTCGCAGGCCAATCCGGGGGCAGGTCTGGGACTCTACATCTGTAAGGCGATTATCGAAGCTCATGGTGGACGCATCTGGGTGGAGAGCACGTTACGTCAGGGATCAACATTTTCGTTTAGTTTACCGCGCGAGGAGAAAGCGTCGTTACCGATGGTGGTTTTTTGATGATGGAACAGGAAGCATTTGATCAACGTGATATGACAATACTGGTTGTGGATGATGAGGCACGTATCCGTGATTTCGTCCGCATGAACCTGGAGTTAGAACATTATCGTGTGCTCGAAGCTGGCAATGGCATCGAAGCGCTCGATGAGTTACGCGACAATCTGCCAGATCTGGTCGTGTTGGATGTGATGATGCCGGAGATGGATGGCTTTGAGACGCTTAAAGCTATCCGCGAAGTATCGACGGTTCCGGTGATTATGTTAACGGTGCGCCAGAATGAGCAGGATCGCATTCATGGCCTCGATCTTGGTGCCGACGATTATATTGCCAAGCCCTTCAGTCCCCGTGAGTTGCTTTCGCGCATCCGCGCCCTCTTGCGCCGTTCCTTGATGGCTCCTCCTTCGCGTAAAACCGAGATTGTGGTGGATGCCGATTTAACCATCGATTTTGCGCGGCGCGAAGTGATCGTGCGTGGTCAGAAGGTCGTATTACGTCCAACAGAGTACCGTCTGTTATATCATCTCGTCAGCAACGCTGGACGCCTTTTAACCCACGAGACACTGCTCTCAAAGGTCTGGGGACGTGAGTATCGCGATGAGTCACATTATTTACGTCTCTATATTACATATCTACGTCAGAAGCTTGAAAAGGATCCCTCGCATCCACAATATATCCTGACCGAGCGCGGAGTCGGATATCGTTTTAAGGCCCTTGATGATGCCCACAAATAGTTGAGGAGGAGCTCGATGAATAAAGAGAAAATCGCGATGAACAAAAAGGAACGCGTGGACGCTGTCCTGCGTGGTGAAAAGGCGGACCGTGTTCCCGTCAGTGTCTGGGGACATGACTATGAGCGGGAATGGGATGTACGCGCCTTTGCAGAGGCGACCGCCGAGAATTATAATCGCTACGATTGGGATTATGTGAAGGTCAATCCACGTGTCAGCTATCTGGCCGAGGAATGGAAGGCCAGATATCGCCCTTCGGGCAAAAAATATCAGCCGCCCACCTGCGAGTACACTCCCATCAGAAGTGCTTCCGATTGGAAGCGCATTCGGCCTCTAGAAGCCGATCAAGGAGCCCTGGGCGAGCAACTGCGTGCCCTGCAATTGATCAATCATGAAGTTGGTTATGATGCCTATTTTGTGCAGACCATCTTCTGCCCCCTGGCGGTCGCTGGCTATCTGGCAGGCGACAAGAGCGAACCTATCCTGCTGACGATGCGCGAAGATCGTCGCGCCTTGCATACAGCTTTGCGCGTGATCACTGAAACGCTGGTTGCTTACGCGATCGCGTGTCTGGAACAAGGGGCTAGCGGTATCTTTTACGCAACCAACGGTTGGGCCAGCTCGGGCGCTCTGACACAGGATCAGTATCGGGAGTTCGGTGAGCAGTATGATCTTGAGATCATGGATGCGATCAAGAGCCGCAGCAAATTCAATATCCTGCACAATTGTGGATCGCATATCTACTTTGATCTATTGGCTTCCTATCCTGTCCATGCCATCAGCTGGTCTCAAGACATGGAAGGCAATCCCGATCTACGCGACGGACATCTACGGACAGGAAAGGCTGTGATGGGCGGAATCAATGAACGTCAGACCTTGCTTAAGGGCTCGGTAGCTCAGGTGCAGGATGAGATTGGCCATGTGCTCGAGCAGACCGACCAGCAGGGACTCCTATTAGCTCCTGGTTGTGCCATCTCTCCTCAAACGCCAACCAAGAATCTTGAGGCGATTCGCCGTGCTATATCTTGACACTCTCTGGTGCATTGGCTATACTTCCACATCATTTGTAGCCGCGCCTTTGCTCAATGGATGTGTGTGTTTTGTGGTTGGTTGATCCTGATAAAGAATCCCCCATCCTGGCTAATGAGCAGCCGTTTCTATAACAAAGAGGCGGAGAAATGTTGTATAGTAATATCTAACGAATAGCAGAGATGACCGTGCATCGCGCTGGGGTGTGGGGAGAGTGCAGATGAGAGTGGAACGTGTGAATACGTTTACGATGCATACGTCCTCGACTTTTTGTGGAGCAACGCGCGAGCGCGTGCCGCACTTTGGTGGAATGAGAGAGGGTACATCGCGAGTAATGGACCGATATAAAACAATGCGGGCCTATTCAGCGGGTGGCGTTGTATTCCGCCTTGCTCCAGTTTGCTCTCCTGACCGAGACTTCTTGATAGGCCAGAACAATACAGATGTAGCTCACCACGAATTCGATCAGATGGTATCGATAGAGGTGGTGCTGGTGGGACGGAGCTATGCTGGCATCTGGGCCTTGCCCAAGGGAACACCTCAGCCAGGCGAGACTATTGAGCAGGTCGCACTACGAGAGGCACAGGAAGAAACAGGCTTGCAGGTACAATTGATTGCTTATATTGGAAGCATCTCGTATGCATTTGTACGTGAGCAAGTGCGTTATCGTAAACAGGTACGGCATTTCTTACTCGAAGCGGTCGGCGGTGACACTACTTTGCATGATCACGAATACGATCTTGTACAATGGTTCCCCTATCATGAAGCCTGTCGCCATCTGACCTATCAGAACGAAGTCAACATCTTATATCAGGCAGAAGAAATGCTACAGCGCTGGTTGCAATATCGACAACAGGAAGGGCAAAAGTAGCTGTATGCAAGAGCATCAACCTCGCTTCAAACTGGCACGTCGTCTGATCTTCCCCTATACTGGTGAGGAGGTATTGACGCGTGCTCAAGGGGCGAGGCTTATTGTCACCTGGGCCACCGTGTTTCCGGTAGTCCTTTTGGTTTGCACGCTGCCAGTTGTGGCATTATTCAGCAATAACGCATCCTTGCAGAAAATTGCTTTACTACTCCTCCTCATCTTTGTCGTTGGAGTTGTGCTATTTGGTTTGATGGCCTGTGTAGTGATCTTTACGATCAACCGATCGGCCCGTTTTTTACAACGACAAAGGGCCAAAAATTCTGCAAGGATTAGCAAACCCAGCGGAGGTAGGTATGGATCTTAGTGTTGAAGGTAAATCAGAGCGTATCCCACCCGGCTCGCATATCTGCCAGCTTTACAGTAAGGTGACCGAGATTCCGGGAGTCACGGCTCATCTGTTGCGTGTCGGGCTCTCGTTGCACGAGAAGTGCCTGTTTGCGGCTGCCCCGCCTCAGGTCAAAGAGCTGCGTGACGAATTACTGAAGCTGCAGATAGATGTAGACGAGCTGATTGCCTCAGGACAATTAGTTCTCTATGAAGAACGTGATCCCTTTCTGGCGAATGGAAAGCGCTTTGATCCGTATTTCTTGCTCTCTTCGCATCAGACCTTCATCGCGCAAGCGTTACGGGAAGGCTGGCGGGCGGTACGCATCTCTATCGATATGAACTGGCTGGCGAAGGATATCGCGACGCCTGAGCAGATTCTGAAGTATGAGGCAGCTTCAGATGCTGTCTTTACGTTCCAGAATGCACCAATTATTGCGCTGATGCACTACGACCATAGTAAATTGATTCCCAGTCTGGTTGTAGAAATGTTGAAGCTTCATCCAATCTCGGTAGTAGGTAAATACATCAAACGCAATCCTTACTACCTCAACTCAGAGCAATATATGCTTAAGATCTTGCGTATCAGCAAAGACAAGGCCAATCACAATACCACTTCTGCCTGAGTATTGCAGCCTGAACCAGGTCGGATGCGAGCGTCCGACCTGGTTTGATCTTAATTATCAAAGAAGTTAGCGATATTCCCGATTCCACCAAGATTGCTTTGTCCGCCAGCCTGTGTGGCTCCTTCAGCGGTAGGTGGATGATAGGTCATCGATTGCAAGCCGATGCGTCCTGGACCAATGAAGCGGTTCAGTGTAAATGAAGCTCCCGCCATCAGTCCTCCGATGGCTCCAAGGATGCCCCCACCACGCTGAGAGCTAGAAACGGTTGTCGTTTGCATCTGTACGGATGGATCTTTCCAGAGCCAGGCACCTGGTTCGACGTCGAGCGCTTCGCCCGGGCCGAGCACTTTTTCGAAGACGTTGCCGTAGCCATGTAAGAGGACCATGCCTTCACCGTTGACTGCTGTAAATTGGTCGATGAACAGGCCTGTCCGGCTGAAGAGGATATTCGTTGCCCCCTGGACAAAGGTGAAATTGTAATCAACGTTGCTGGTGGCGACCAGAAACTGATGCTCTCGAATCTCAACTGTCTGCCCCTGCTGGAGACGTAAGGCTACGATCTGCCCGACAGAGTCGCGTGAGAAGGAGATATTACCAGGTCCCTGCGCTTCGCTGATGAAGACTTGCAAACCAGAGAAGAAGCGCTTGGCCATGCCTCTGAACGATTTGAAGCCAATCTGTACTCCTGGATGTTTCCACAACAAGATGTGATGCTCGAAATAGATGGATAACTGGTTGCCAAGCATAATATCGACAACTGGTACCAGCTCACCATCGATTGAGATGGTCATATCTGCAATATGGAGTGGTCCTTTAGGATTGTGAAGTTCAGCTTTGGGAACCGCATTGCCGAACATGCTATTCGAATATTCTTCAAATTGGTTCGGTGGAGCGTAATTGCCCTGAGATGAAGCTCCATATGCACCGGATTGCTGTGGAGGCGGTGGCGCTCCATATGCACCGGACTGCTGTGGAGGCGGTGGCGTACCATAGCGATTAGAGGGAGCGCTTCCCCCTTGTACCGGGGCTCCTGCATTCACAGGGGCACCACAAGAACCACAAAATTTCACACCGTCGGCTACTGGATTGTGGCAACGAGGACAGATCATTGAAATCCTCCTTTGAAAGATCAAGATCAGGGACTGGAGAAATGTCAGGTCGACGCCTGTTCGTCAATCGAGCCCATGACATATGTACCAGAGTCGGCTATATTTGTTTGATAATAGCAGTGTTTTGGGGAAGTTACAAGGGGGAGAGAGACGAAATGAGAGTCGGGAGCCCGTTCGTGAACAGGATGTCGATCCCAACTCTCATTATCGGTGTAAAAAAAGCGCATCAGGCGTCTCAGCAATTATTTATAAGACAAAGCTATCAGCCAGCGGGCTGCGAGTATTTGTATTATTATCACGCTTATCGCCGTTCAAATTCACCTGCGATTGACCATTGGTAGAACGACCATTATTATTGCCATAGGTGCCATTACCAGAGGTAGGTGGCGGAGTATTTTGCATCCCTTGCAAGCTTTGCAGCGATGCCTGGGATGGAATGGGTTGGCTGCCAGATCCAGAATCATTAGCGAGCTGAATCGTCTTGCCTTCAATTACAATCGCAATACCAATACCACGGCGGAGATCGGCGAGCTGTCTACGCAGCTCACGATTCTCAACCTCTAAAGCGTCCATTAACTTTTTTTGTTCGAGCAGCATCTGCGCGATGCCTTCAAAACCAGCGCTAGCAGCACGATCCATCATGGATTCCTCCTGCGTACTTTCCGTACCCATTAAATCTAGAACAAATTCACCCATCAAAGCGCCACGTCCTCCCTACTTATGTGCCTGACCGTAGGCTTAGCAGCGGCACAACACGATCTAAAATTGCCGCTGCAACGCCGGTTTTGGGCATTACTGGCAGGTCTTCCATTGCGCCATCCGCATGAAAGATTAGCACCTTATTCGTATCGGTTCCGAAACCGCTATCGATGCGCGAGACATCGTTGGCGATAAGCATATCCAGTTGTTTCTGGCGTAATTTTTGCCGGGCATACTCAGCCAGATGTTCGGTCTCGGCTGCGAAGCCGACACGTATTAAGCGTTTTTTCACATCAGGTAACGGCCTGCCATTGCTTCCCCCGCTGGCATGACCATGACCATCGAATTCTGTCGCAAGTTCACCAAGAATATCCGGGTTATGTACCAGATGCAGTATAAACTCGCTCTTCTCATATTGCCCCGTGACTTCATTGCCGGCCGTTTTCTTTATTTTTTGTGCCATCGCTTGTTCGGGGCGGAAATCCGCCACTGCGGCACTCATAATCAGAGCATCAGCATCAGTAATAAAGCTGTATACGGCGTCGCGCATCTGTATCGCGGTTTCTACCAGATGAGTCTCCACACCAAAGGGTGCGGGGAGTGTCACGGGTCCCGATACTAATATAACGTGCGCGCCGCGATCTCTAGCATCCATGGCAAGGTTATAGCCCATTTTTCCTGATGAGCGGTTCCCAATGTATCGTACTGGGTCGATTGATTCATGTGTCCCACCTGCTGTGATGACAATACGGCGACCGGCAAGATCTCCGTGTTGACCCAAAACCTTTTGAATGGCTCCAAGCAAGGTGGCGGTTTCGGGCAGGCGACCGATGCCGACCTCTCCCGAAGCCAGGCGACCGACTTCTGGCTCAATGATAAACGCTCCACGGTCGCGTAGCACAGTCAGATTGGCCTGCGTGGCGGGATGAGTATACATCTGAGCATGCATTGCGGGAGCAATCACCAGAGGTGCTCTGGTTGTGAGTGCCACCGCTGTCAGCATATTATCTGTCAGACCATGGGCTAACCTGGCGATTGTGTTCGCCGTTGCCGGCACAATCACCAGCAGGTCGGCCTCTTCGGCTAACTTGATATGCAACTCAGCGGCTTCCCCGGAGGGTTCCCACAAATTGGTGTAGACGCGTCGGTGACTTATGGCAGAAAAAGCGAGTGGACGAATGAATTCTTCCGCACTCTCAGTCATGATCACATCGACAAGAGCGCCTGCCTGTTGGAGCTTACTCACCAGGTCAATCGCCTTATACGACGCAACCCCCCCACAAATACCTACGATGATGTGCCTATTGAGTAACATAGTTAGCCTACTTCGTTTCTCCGCATGAATCATTCGAGCTTGAACACTGCTACAATAGCATATCGAAATGTTTAGCGGCAAGGATGGTGCCAAGAAGTACCATCATATGTTAAATGGTTACCCAAATCGCATATGATGGTGCACTGCTTACTGACGATGATCTTTTCTTTTGATGAACCAGGCAATTGCAAATCCCTGTAATACAATCATGAGAGTCAGCGCGAACCAGCAGAGGAGTAGATGTCCTACCGCCGCCGCATGGTTATCGCCATTGACGGATGCAAAAATGGTCGTCACATAAGAGAACTTATCGGAAGCAACTTTATCTGTATGGAGGCCGATGGAGGTGCCCATCGCAGCCATCGACCAGCGTGTACTAAAGAAAGCTCCCAATACCTGTAGCACGGGCGGGCTATCTAATGAGAAGATGACCCCTGCAAAGACAACCTGTGGAATGAGAGGCAAGGGGACAATACTCATGGCGCGATCATTATTGGGTACAATGGCAGAGATAAGTAGACCTGTCATCAAGCCTGCCAGTGCTGTTAAAGCCATTGTAACATAAATCTCCATAAAAGGAGAAAGCAAGACACTATTCTGGTAGGGGGCTTTAAGCTGGACGAATAACACAAGAATAAAGCTTTGGATCAGGCTAAAGACTCCCAGCACCGTAATCTTTGAGAATAGGTATGGCATGATGCCCAGGTTGACAGTGCGTTCACGCCGATAAATGGCCGACTCTTTGACGATCTCACGAGCGCCATTGATACAGCCGAACATAATGGCGGCAAATGACATGATAAAAAGAATCTTCTGCGCATTTGCGCCCGATCCTGGTAAAATTTCCGCCTCCAGGAACTGATCAGGCGTCATATGCTGTCGTTCGGCGGTCAATTTCCCTTGATCCGTTTTTAGAAAGTTCACCACTACCTGACAGTCGCCGGTATGTGGAGAGGTGGGATCTGTTATGACGGTATTTACAGAGCATGTTGCGATCTGATTGGTATTGAAGATATTGCTGCCGGTCAGCGAGAGCAATATGAGTCCAATAATCGGTGCCTGCAAGATCAAAATTGCCAGGTTGACACGGTCGTTGAGGATCAACTCCAGATAGCGCATAGAGAGCAAAAAGAATTGCTTCCAGGGATTGCCACGCTTCGGCGGTTTGGTCGGTGCCGATGGAGCATGCATGTTGATCTGGCTGGCAGGTCCCTGGCGGATAGGACTATCGACGTAGCGGATGAAGTCCTGTGACTGCCTGAATTTCTGTTCTGCCTCGACTGGAATATTTGGATTCTCGTCGGTTGGCTCCAGGGCGCTATAGATTTCGGCGAAATCGGTCTTGCCAAAATATTCTTTAGCATCGTTTGGCGGGCCAAAGTAGGCCAGATTTCCTCCCTGACAGAGGAAACAGATATAGTCGCAGGCGTTGATATTATTGGTCGCGTGCGTCACCAGTACAATCGTATGTCCCTTATCGGCCAGCTTGCGCAAGAGCAACATCATCTTACGATCCAGACCCGGATCGAGTCCTGAGGTCGGCTCATCGAGGAAGAAGATGCTTGGCTTGGCGAGTAGTTCAAGCGCGATCGAAACGCGCTTACGTTGTCCACCAGAAAGCTTGTTGACCAATAATCCACGACGATGCTTCATCTCAACATCTTCAAGGACTTCATCGATACGCTCTTTGATCTGCTTCTCCGTAAAGTCCTCAGGCAGGCGTAGCTTGGCGGCATAGTAGAGTGCACGCTCAACCGTCAGTTCACGATGGATAATATCATCCTGTGGCACATAGCCCATCTGTGTACTGAAGGCGGCCAGATTCTTATAGTAATCCTGCCCATTGTAGAGGACCGCGCCTTGTTGCGCTGGTCGCAGGCCATTCAGCGCATCCATCAGCGTTGATTTACCAGCTCCCGAGCCGCCAACCAGAGCGACGAATTTGCGAGGTGGGATGGCAATGGAGATATCGTTCAGGATGACTACGTGTTTGCTACCTTCTTTTCTCAGATTGAGCGCGTCGATACGGATGCCATTACTTTCATCCTGCTGGGTTAGAGTGTTCCCTGTGTAGGTAAGCTTGAATGGCCCGATGCGAATGATGTCGCCGACTTGCAGCGCCTGATGAGTGGTACGGCGTGTGTTGACATAGACGTGATTGGTACTGTTGAGGTCGATCACGCGATAGCCGCCAGGTATCTGCTCCAGACGGGCGTGGTGCGTTGAGACCTGCGGATGTTTCAATACTACTATGTTGTCTGCTGCACGACCGAGCGTAATCACTGGCGCGCCCAATTGGATTGGGGGCAATTCAGGAACTACATCCTGGACCTGACCGCTACCGTCATTGTAGGCCAGCGTGACAAACGTTCCATTGGAGTCACTGATACGGAACACATCGCCACGAGTCAGTACGCGGCGAAATTGTTGCTGACCGGTGAAATTTTGTCCCTGAAAGGTCAAGCCGTTGAGCGTCTGGCCGCGCTTGGGATGCGGGTGGATCAGGACAAGCTGATTATTTTCACGAATAATCTGGGCGTGGAAGCTTGAGACCGTTGGGCGCTGGATGACAATGGTGTTCGATGGGTCGCGTCCAATATCGAAAAATTGACGATCAGTGGTGAGCGGATACGTTTGCTTTACATGGTCGGTATTGGTACTGACTTCCAGCGATGGTATGCCTACTGGATTCGCCTGGAAACTGCCCTCAGGAGCGAATTCTGTGCTCGTGGGCGGATCATCGTTTTGCATATAGGGATTGAATGGTTGAGGAGCGTAAACCTGCGCTTGCGGACCATTTTGTTGGTTGAATACAGGTGGTGTTGCCTGTCGATTGACAATCGGTGTTGGCTGGACGGCCGGCGTCGGTGGGACAACGGGAGCTACCGGAATAGCAGCATTGCTCGGAACCGGAGGATGTTGTGGTACTGGCGTGGCTCGACCAAGATCTGGAACCGAGGCCCGTTCGGGCGCTGGCGTTTCGGCCTTGGCATCGGTAATCTGGAAGAGGGCTGTGGTGCTTTTACCCAGGCCGATGGTATCACGATCACTTAAAGGCGATTGGTTCACCTCGCGCTGGTTTAACGTCATCGTGTTTTGCGCGGCCACCTTTTTAATTGACCAGAGGTTCCCGTTCCACATCACCTGTGCATGGTGCCGTGAGACTGAAACATCAGAAATAACAATGTCATTGCCGGGTTCGCGACCTATTGTTGTAATAGGTTTTGTAATGCGAAAGGATTTACCAGCCATCGGACCAGTTAAAAACTGTAATGAACCTGATAAAGTAGACTCGTTCACCGCATCCATGAAAATCTGCCGTAGTGCTTCCGAGCTTGCCACAGTTCCGCATGAGTTGTTGTACGTATCTTAATCATGGTCTTACGTAGCTGGCCTGCGTGACAACCTTGTGCCTGGAAGTTGGCTACGGACCTCCTTTCGTATAAGTAAGCATAGTATTCGGACACAATCAGAAACGCTGCCTGCCTATGAAAAATGAAGATTCTGATTTGGGTATACGTTTGACTTTTTCAACGTAACACATCTATTAATTCTCTGCAATTATACTGTGGCAGGCAAACAGTAGCAAGCAGACAGCAATTATCATCTCCGATCGCACAGGCATCCCAGCCTTCAGACATGGGGTATCTGGCACGTGAGGTTTAATTGCTCTTTTGTATATGAACGTTGCCACTACTCAAATGTAGGATAAGAGTTGCCGATGATGGCGTTTGGGCGGATGAATTCAGTGGACCATCATAAGTGATACTTCCTCCTTGATTGTTTGTTTTGATGGGAAATTCGCTATTAATGGTTCCTACATTGGTGTAAGCGCTCAATGTGATGTTTGTATTGGCTGGCAGCGTGACGTTGATGTTGCCGGTTTCATTACTGAGAAGATAGCTAGCTGCTGTACTGCTATTTGTGGGCATTAACAGAAAGCCGCTGAATGTGATATCCCCGGCGTTAGTCTGTAGCTTTGAGCCGTCGGTCAGGACAGCTTTGGTGACAGTGATATTGCCGGTGTTCCCCTGGAGCAACATCTTGCCGCTGATACCTGCAATGTTGATGTTTCCTCTGGGTGCCTGGATATTGACGACCAGTGGCGCCTGGTCGCTCTGGATAGAGATTGGTGGGACTGTGATGGTTAAATCGACCTGATTATCCGAGATCTGGGGGAGTGTGACATTGATTGTGAGCGTGTTTGCGTCCGTAGTCTGGGGCGGCGTCGCTGTAGAGGTGGGTGTGGTGCCCGTAGTAGCGGTGGCGGTGGCTTGTTGCGACGCGCAGCTAAGCGGATGCGTAATAGTATTTGGCGGCTGGACCTCGATCGATACTTTTTTGAATATAGTCTGGGCGTTGGTGGCGTTGGTAGCCTGGACTGTTGTGACGGCGTCAACGGTGGTCTTGGTGGCAGTAGGATCTACTTTCATGCTGACATTGCCGATCTTGTCGCAAATCAGCACGTTTGAGATCTGAGTCAAGGCGATTGATTGTGTCGTGGTCTGGCTGAATGGATGATTACTTGGGATGCCGGGTATGCCAGTGATATGGCCGCCATTCTGGACGGCGTTAATGCCGAGGTAGACTGATAGTGCCAGAGCACCAAGCGCCAGGACGAAGCCGATACCACATCCAGCCAATAAAACAGGCCAGACACGGCGTTTACGTGTTGGTTGTACCTTGCGCATCACGCGGGGGCGTGTGCTGACACGGCGATAGTCGGACTCGTCCTCGGGATAGCGTGAACGTCGCGGTACGTCGGGACGAGGACGCCGGGAGGCGCGTTGTGGTCGAGCATGATGATCTGCGTACTCGTCATAGTCGTCATAGTCATCGTCACGCGTATAGCGGTGCTCAACAGAGCGCTCTTCATCCTCGGGATGCCAGTCGTTATGTGAATTGTGTCTATCTTTGCCCATTGTAGTGCGTTCCTCGCTTTTCTGCCTATGGGAGTCGTTTCAATTTCCGTCCTTGTCGTAACGCGAGCAAGGTTCATGGGAAGTATTTTAACGTATAGCGATGAAGCGGCCTTTTCAAGGCTTTCACGAAACGCTATAATAGGATGAGCCATCTATCATAACTATCTATTATAATAAGTAGGTTGCGTAGGAGCAATAGTTTCATGGTGAATGCTGAGGTATCACATTTCCGGGTCCGATTTTGGGGTGTACGAGGTAGTTATCCTACTCCTGGTCCCCACACGCTTCGTCATGGGGGCAACACGTCCTGCGTTGAGATTCAAGCAGGTGAACAGACACTCATTTTTGATGCCGGTAGTGGCATTATCGGCCTTGGATCTGCTTTAATGCAGCGAGCAAACGGGCATACTTCTCCATGGAATGCCTCTCTCTTTATCACACATGGGCATGGAGATCATCTTGTAGGCTTTCCCTTTTTTTCTCCACTGTTTGATCCTCGTGTCAACCTGCATCTTTTTGGTCCTCAATTAGCGGGTCAGAACATAGAAGAACTGATGACCCCCTTAATGTCTCCTCCGTATTTTCCCGTTGATGTCCGTCTTCTCCCATCGCAACGCACCTTTCATACTCTGACCGACGAACAATGTGTCATCTGGCAAGCCGGGGATCAGAATCCAACCATCTACGCCAGAGAGGCCGAGGCAAAGAGAGCTTATCCGTTGGAAACGCGTGTCTTAACGAGATTTACGCATAGTCATCCTTTAAATGGTGCTATTGTTTATCGTATAGAATATAAGGGCCGTAGCGTCGTGTATGCTACAGATGTTGAGTGGCGCGATGGCTGCGAGCCGGCTTTTCTGGATTTCGTGGCTGGCGCCGATCTTTTAATTCATGATGCGCAGTATACAACGCATGACTATGAGCGAGAAAAACATGGCTACGGGCATAGTACCGTGGCGATGGCAATCGAAGTGGCTCGACTGGCTCGTGTCAAAGAGCTGGTCCTGTTCCATCACGAACCAACCTACGATGACAATCAGTTGGATCGGATGGAAGCGGAGGCTCGGACGAGTTTTTCCCATACACGCTCAGCCTATGAAGGTCTGGAGATTGATCTGTTAGCTTTGAAAGATGAGTAAATTGAATGATAAGTGAGTTGGACGTGTTGTTAGCTCTCATGATAATAGGCTCGTTCCTGTTAGCCATACCCCTGCATGAGTGGGCTCATGCTCAGATGGCCTCCTTATTGGGAGATCGTACAGGTACTACCTCTGAACGTAAAACGTTGGGTCTCTCTACTCATATTGATCCAGTAGGGACATTGATGTCTGTCATTCTGGCCTTTTTGTCGTATTCTGGCCTGGGCTGGGGAAAACCAGTCAAGCCGGACCCGTGGAAGATGCGTATCGGGGCCAATGCTGGAGTCCTTTTAGTCGCGCTGGTGGGTCCGATCTTTAGTCTGCTCATCGGGCTGGCATTTGCGGCACTGACGCGTTTCCTGGTTCCGTTTTTTGACAGCAATATCGCGCTCAGTTTTGTGATGAAGTTAGTCTCAGTTTTTGCGGCCGTGAATATCGGTTTAGCTATTTTTAATATTATCCCTTTATATCCGTTGGATGGATATCAGATCGTCTACACACTCTTGCCCAGCCGACAAGCTGTGCAGTTTTCGCGCTCGGCTGCGTATGGTCCCTTTATCATTTTGATTATCTTCTTTTTCTTGCCTTTTCTGGGACAGTTGTCAGGATTGAGTGGCTTTTTTCTCTTTCAATTAGCCTCCGATATTCGTGACCTGTCTCTCTATCTGGGTTCGCTGGTCGCGGGCTTTAATCTGCAAATCCCCTATTTCTATGGAGTCAATGTATTGCACTAGCAGGAATGTATGGATGTAAAGGCTGTGG
Organism: Dictyobacter sp. Z7_2; assembly: GCF_057551105.1. Classification (NCBI taxonomy): domain Bacteria; kingdom Bacillati; phylum Chloroflexota; class Ktedonobacteria; order Ktedonobacterales; family Dictyobacteraceae; genus Dictyobacter; species Dictyobacter sp. Z7_2. The sequence goes on along the minus strand of NZ_BAAJPE010000002.1, from coordinate 1,861,730 downwards.
TGGTTCTCGTTCTCTATCGCTTGAAGCAGGTATACCAACAACTAGGTCTGGTTCCTCCCGTATCGCGTGAGGATTATGAGGAGGTTGAGCGCTGGTTGCCAGTTTCTGCCCTTCCCCTGTTTAAGACGATGTCTCAGGCAGATCAGCAGCATTGCTTGCGTGTCTGCCGAGGTTTGCTGGCGCATGGATGTCATGAGCCTGATCTGTTAGCCGCTGCTCTTCTGCATGATGTAGGGAAGGCTCAGGGGCGCGTGCCTTTCTGGACGCGTCCGGCGATCGTGCTGGGCAAGCGCTTTGCACCGGCGTTATTGCAGCATAGTTTGATTGCGCTGGATAAGATGGATCAGTTTCAAGGGAGATCCTGGCGTCGTGCTTTGAGCTATGCCTGGTATCATGCAGAGGTAGGTGCAAGATTGGCGGCGACGGTAGGACTTTCGGAACGGGCAATTCTTTATATTCAGACCCATCATCAAGCACACGGTCCGGCGGCAGAACTGTATCTGATTGATGAGGTTTCGTGACTATGCCGGAGCAATCTGATCCCGCTCGATCGCCAACCGAGTTGCCGCTATATTACGTAGTCCATCTGCCTATCTTTGAAGGTCCGCTCGATTTATTGCTCCACTTGATCGAGAAAAGGCAGATGGAGATCACAACGATCTCGCTGGTGGACGTTACTGATCAATACCTGGAGCAGTTGCGTCATTGGGAGCAGCAACAGGTGCTTCCACTTGCAAGCATGGCCGCATTTGTCTCCATTGCCGCTCAACTACTGTGTATCAAATCGCAAAGCCTGCTTCCTCAATCTTCCCACGGGCACAGTTCTAATGAACTGGACAACGCTGCTGCGATGGCTGATGAGCTTCAGAGGCACCTGCTTGAATATAAATGGGCGAAGGAGATCGCTGCCCTTTTGCGACAGCGTGAGGAGCAGGGACTACAAACCTATAGCCGTCCAGGTTTATTGGCGGGCATCGAGGCCCATCTGCAGTGGCGACCTCCTGAACTGGTTGGCGTTGATGCACCCATGCTTGCCGCAGCCTTTCAGCGTGTGCTGGCTCGCAAAGAGCAAGCGCTGGCATCCAATCAGGGAACTGAATTAATGCCAGTGGCTCGCGTGCGCGTCAGCGAGCGCATCGGCGAGATTCGTCAGCGCCTGTTGCAAGCACCCTCTATCTTACTTTCCAGCCTGCTGGAGCAGGAAAGCTCGCGTCTGGTCATCGTGGTTACCTTTATCGCGATCCTTGAGCTCTGGAAGTGGGAGCGTATCAATATTGAACAAGAAAGTGCGATGGGACCTATCCTGCTCTCTCCCGGCCAGCGCTGGTCTGAAGCGTGGCAAGAGATGGTCGATGATTAATACCTATTTAAAACTTGACAGTGTTTGACTCAAGTTTTATACTGGTATTACAATAACACTAAATATTCCTGGCACTAAAATAGATGAACAAGGTAAGGAGAGTTACAAACCTGATGGAAGATAATCGTGACAATTCAGCCGAACAAGCCGATGATATAGAGCAGCAGTCGTTTCCCAATCTAACACATAATTTAGGGAGTACTGGAACTGACCAGCGCGTTGCAGAGCTCGAAGCTCAACTTGCTCAGGCAAAAAAAGAGGTCGCTGATAACTGGAATAAATACGTCGCTGTACGTGCAGATTGGGACAATTTCCGCAAGCGTCAGGAGCGTCTGGTGGCTGATCGCGTGCTGTATCAGAAGAAGACGCTCTTTAATAAGTTACTCGAAGTGCTTGATAACGTAGAGCGTGCGCTGATCTATGAAGATACGATGGATAAGACACAGTTACAGCATACATTGCATATGCTTCAGTGGCAGATGAATGAAGTTTTACGCGGTGAAGGACTCAATGCCGTCGCAACCGTGGGAGAGAACTTTGATCCTTATCTGCACGAAGCGGTTGAAGCGGTTGAAGATAGCGATAAACCTGATGGAGTCATTCTGGAGGAACTGCGCAAAGGATATACTCTTGGTGAAGAGACGCTGCGTCCTGCCCGTGTCAAAGTCAGTGTCGGCAAATAATATCCAGGAGAGGCGTTAAGCATGCCTCATATGCAATCATGTATTAAGAGGGCTGGGACATGGATTATAAAGATTATTATCAAATATTAGGTGTGGCTCGCGGCGCCACAGCGGATGAGATTAAAAAGTCATTCCGTAAATTAGCGCGCAAATATCATCCTGATGTAAATCCCGGCGACAAAAAGGCTGAAGCTAAATTCAAAGAAATTAATGAAGCCTATGAAGTGCTCTCCGATACGGATAAGCGTAAGAAGTATGATACGTTAGGTCCCAACTGGCAAGAGCAATTTGGCCCCAATATGTCTGGGAATGGAGGACGCCGCGCCTATAACTATGCAGGTACAGGCGCAGGCGCAGGCGCAACTGGTCGTTCTCCTTTTGATTTTGATACCAGTGGTGCAACTGGCTTCTCTGATTTTTTTGAAGCACTTTTTGGTCGTGGTACTCCTCCTCCCGGTGGTAGCCGTCCCTCTGGTATGAGCAGCAGCGGTGGTGTACGCGAGGACTTACGTCGTCGTACTGGGGATAACATTGAGCAACCAGTTGAAGTAACTTTTCAAGAAGCTTACGTTGGTGGCTCCAGGACCTATAACATTCAGTCACCCGAGATTTGTTCTACCTGTCGCGGGACCGGTGAGGTGGCTGGGAAAGCCTGCTCTACCTGCGGCGGACAGGGTCAGGTGACACGCAGTAAGCGTATTCAGGTGAAGATCCCTGCTGGCGTCGATAATGGAGCCAAGATTCGTGTCGCCGGAGAAGGTCAGGCCGGTATCGGTGGTGGCCCTCGTGGAGATCTCTTCCTGGTGATCAGCGTGAGACCCGATAACACGTTTGAGCGTAAAGGAGACGACTTGCACGTCGATGTGGAAGTTGAGCTTGTGAAAGCTATGCTGGGTGGCGAGGTCACCGTGCCTACTCCCGATGGTCGTAGACTCTTGCTTTCTATTCCTCCAGAAACTCAGAACGATAAGCAGTTCCGCTTGACTGGCAAAGGGATGCCCCATCTACGTAGCGAAGGCAGTGGAAATCTCTATGCGCACGTAAAAGTGGTCCTCCCCATGCATCTTTCAGCGGAAGAGCGTGCGCTGTTCGAGAAACTTGCACGTAGCCGGGGTGTCGAGGTTCAGTTGTAGCGGGGGATCAGTAAGGAGAGTGGATTAATCATGTCTGAGAATGGTGATGGCGCCTGGTATATTATAAGCGTTGCTGCTCAACGTGCTGAAGTTCACGAACAAACCTTGCGTCATTATGAACGTTTGGGACTGATCTCACCTGCTCGTAAAGGTGCTAGTGCACATAGCCCGCGACTCTATTCGGATTATGATATTGAGCGTGTGATCCATATTCGCAGCTTGATGCGTGATCTTGGCGTGAACCTGGCTGGTGTAGAGGCTATTCTCCATATGAAAGATCGTATGGAGACGATGCAAGATGAATTAACTCAAGAGATGGTTATGTTGCGTGAACAACATGCTGCGGAGATGCGTCGCTTGAAGGATATTATTGAGCGCTTACAACGCGGTACGTTGTCGTGAATACTAAATCGGGCTGCCATCCTCCTGCTGGTGGATGGTAGCCCGATTTTTTTAGGCCTTTGTGGAGGAGGCAGTTGGAATAAGGTTACGCTCCATTTTCAGTGTCAGAACGTGCGTGGCTGCTTCATCGAGACGGCTTTTTGTGAGTGTTCCATTATTCAAAGCATCCTTGATGCCCTGGATCATCGCTTGCATACCGGCAACGTTATAAACTCCCAATAACATATCTTCACCCGCCTGCAAAGCCATCACTCCGGCTTGTGCCAGTGTCAGATGTTTCCCTTTTACCTGGACTCCAAGCATAGTTAGATCATCTGTAATTGCCACTCCTTGATAGCCAAGTTGCTGGCGCAAGATTTTGGTGATAAATGTCGGCGAGAGCTCGGCGATATAGGTTGAGTCAATGGATGGCATCAGCTCGTCTGTTGCCATGATTAAGCCTGGCTGTTCCATCTTATCGGTTGCGTGGATAAACTCTTTGAATGGGGCCAGATCTATCGTGTCGACCTGCTGCGGCGTGTGATTGACGGTGACGAAGACCTCGTGCGGATTGGTAGCTGCGGGCGCACCTCCCAGCCCAGGGAAATGTTTTAATGTGGCGATCGCTCCACCTGTTTGCATCGCCTTGACGTAAGGTCCGGCATAGGCCATCACAGAGTCGGGAGTATCTCCAAACGAACGTTGCTCGCTCCCAATATAGCCGTTACTGGCTGAGACATCGACATCGGGTGCCAGGTTGGTATTGATACCCAAAGAGAGTAGATCCTGAGCGATCTGTGTTCCCTGCTGAGCGGCAAACTGAGGGCTTGTCTGTCCAATCTGATAGGCCGATGGGCGAGAAGGAAAGACGCCAGAGAGTCTTTGGACTTGTCCTCCTTCTTCGTCGGTTGAGATCAATAACGGTAGATCTGCGCGCTGCTGCATCTTAGTGGTATCTGCTTTGGTCTGTGCCAGCGTATTGACTTGATGTTGGAATAGGATGACTGCTCCAGCATGAAGATCGTGGATCATTGCATCAAGTGAGGGCGAATAGCTGTTTTCTTCATAACCCACCATCATGATCTGTCCTATCTCTTCATCCAGGCTCATATTTTGGACATCGAGATAAGCTAGCTGTTGATTGTTCATCCGCTCTGCTATGTGTCTAAGATCGTCTATTTGTTGTGGATCGAGTGGCTGCTGGACAAATCCGCTCACGTTTGTTCCGTTGCTGCTCTGATGCTGAGGCGCAGTCGGTGCCCAGGGATGTTGCTCTATGACGCTGCCTGCGGCGATCAGGAGTGCTAAGGCGGCAAAGGCCACTACCAGCAATGGATTGATCTTGCGTCGCCGTCGAGACCTGCGGTCTTTCGGCGTGAGAGAGGGCAGCACTGGTAGCAGTTGATCCTGAATCGGCTCTTGTGGCAGGGGAGAATCGTATGCCTGGAATTGTTTCAATCCTGATTGCTGATCATGCTCATCTGGCTTCGCTCGCGATGGAAGATGTAAGAATGGTTGGATAGCTGACATGCGCGCCAAACTGTCATCGGTTGGTGCAAATTCGTCCAGATAGTGATGGGTATGAAAAGGAACGTCTGGTTCCTGTTGTTGTTCTGACAGTTGCTGAAAGTCGAAATCTCTTGATGTATCATTCTTTGATGGCTCAAATGGAGATTTCTGGTTGCTCATACTTTAACTCCGATGTCTTGTGCTTTACACAGGCTATCCGCCTTATGATGGATGCAAAGAAAGGAGACGATAAAGTAATCCATGGCTACATAGCTCAATATTTGAATACATATGATAGCAAAAAATTAATCTTCTTTTATCTTACCGTCTCCTACAAATCCCTTTGATTACTCTTAACGTCCCCCTCGACCTTTTTTGCGGTTGCGGGAGCGTTGCTGTCCATAGGATGATGATCTTTCTTTCCTCTGAAACGTATCAACAGAAGCGATAGTTGCAGAATCATCCCCATATGGTATTTCTGGATCGAAGGCTTCATTTTCAACGTCGAAAGAATCGGCCATCTGTTTTTCTTCCTCGTAAGCCATATCAGGCTCAAATGTATCCGGCATATCATGGCTAAATTCGGGATCAGGTTCGACCGAGTAGTTGGAATACTCCTCAAGATCAGGCTCTGCCGCATAGCTGACCGGATCTTCGGGCTCTGGTTCGGGCTCGGACTCCAGGGCGTAACGTGCAGATTCTGTTAATTCAGGCTCATTGTCTGCAAGCTCCTTTTGTTCCGGTTCTGTAGTTGTGGATTGGTCGGCCAGCTCTTCTACAGCGCTTTCTGAGGGGGTAAGATCAGGAGTTACGTCATTCCTCTTAAAGAGCTGCGTAGCAGGCTCCTCATCGTTTACAGAGGCTCTGGTATTGTTCCGTGTGGCGCCGCTCTCCCAGCTACTATCCATGGCTGGTTGAAACGCATTACGGGGTACAGCAGTTGTGGCTTGATCATCCTGATCGAGATCAGTCTCCGTCTGTGGGAAGAGGCCCGTTTTTGATATCAATTGCGTGTGGTCTGTGCCCTCATCCTCGCCTGCATAATCATCATCATCATATCGGGGTGTGATGGGGATGGCTCCAGATACGTGTGGCTCAAGATTGGCAGGGATCTGAGTGTCTGGGACACTCGGCATCTGGGGCTGTGGCCCCGATACATAAGGGCGGGGATTTTTTGTGATATGTTTGGAGATGGCCGGTAATGCTGATGCCGTATCATCGTTATCGAACTCATCGTCGATGGCCGGTGTCTTCGGAGCTTTAGCCAGCTCTTTTGTGTGTGGCTGAGCAGATGGGATCTCTTTCCGTCTGGAGGATGTCTTCGGAGCAAAATACGGATTTTGTGCATCCTGTATCCCACCATCATAGGCAGATGGCTGCTCTTCCCGATAGGGATTACTCTCTTCTCGATAGGGATTGCCCTCATCGTACTCATTGGCAAAGTTGATCGTCGATTGACGACGAATGCGCGGTGCGGAGGCGCGTACGTTGGGCACGACGGATGCCGGTAAGAGCGAGTAATCAAAGACGACTTTGATGGCGCGACTGTCAGCTTTTTTTGTGGCGGTGAGCAGCGCGTGCTTATAGTCATTTACAGCGAAGTGGTGAGTAATCAACTGTTCGGGAGAGATGCTCCCTTGCAACATCAATTCCGCTGCTACTTTGAAGCTTGAAGCCTGGTGATTGCTGTTGGCGGGCCAATATTCCACGCCATGATCGCGACTGCCCAGTAGATTAATTTCCTGGGTCCACAAGGGGGTCATATCGATATTCATGGGATGTAGGCTCAAGCCGACAAGCACAATAGTTCCTTGCGTGCGCACCCAGCGCAGCGCGTGATGCAGCGTATTGTGGTGGAAGATACTTCTCTTTTGACCAACGGTATCATAGATAATATCATAGCCACCTTGCAGGGTGCGATTACCTAATAATCCGCTATACATACGGGACTGCGTTGCGCGTTGGACGCCCACATACGTATCCTGCTGATAAATGATATTAGCCGCTCCCAGGCGGGTGGCCTGCTCGACCTGGAAGGCGTAGCGAGCCAGGACACTGATCTCCGCTTGAGGCACCAGGGCGTGGATGATTTGTTGTGTGAGTAGTCCGACGGTACCAGCTCCAATGATTAGGACGCGATCTTCTGGTTGTGGGAGCTGGCGCAGTACTGCGTGGACCGCTACGGCGACCGGCTCAAGCATTACTGCTTGCTCGTCTGTGAGTCCTGAGGGGACACGAAAGAGTTGTTGTTCATGCAGTAACATCTCTTCGCTCCAGCCACCTCCGAGCGCTGGCGGAGCGACAAACGCTCCATGATCGCAGAGGTTGAAATTTCCGGTGGCACAGGCGCGGCAAAGTGGTTGGACGCCTGCTGTGAGGCAATTTGGTTTCCACTGTAGGACGACACGATCTCCGACGTGGATGCGTTGTACGTCGTCGCCAATTTCGATAACTTCTCCGACGACTTCATGCCCGGGGTAGAAATGTGTATGGTTGGGAGTGGCCGCAGAGGCGATGCGTGGATCGTTTTCTCCACGATAAAGTAGATGGAGGTCGCTACCACAGATGCCGGAGAGGCGATTGCGGACACGGACCCAGCTGTTGTCTGGCAGCGATTGACGTGGCAGATTCTGCACCTGGAGCGGTGAATAAGAAGAAAAATAGATATTTTGATAAAAGCGACCAACGATCTGCGTCAGCAGTACTTTCTTCTGGTCGAGATCCATCGTAGAGGTCCACATAGCGCTATCTTACCTTTATCTGAATGGCTGGCTATAAGTGTTACTCCTACAACCATATCCCCTTTTTTTTACTTTCAGCAGTGTATCATGGTAAAGCAGCGAAGGTCAATGCGTATAGGAAAGAAGCATTATTGCGCCTCTTCTCCGAAGATGTTGTTGATTAATCGGCGCTGGGCAAAAGTACCTTGAATTCTGTGTTACCAGATTCACTATCAACAGTGATTGCTCCATTATGCGCTCTTACAATAGAAGACGCAATAGTGAGGCCGAGTCCTGTACCAATGACTGATGTCGAGTTTGATGAGGCGCGATGACGACCCCGATAGAAGGCCTCAAAGATATGCCCCAGGTCGTCCCCCGGGATGCCATCGCCGTTATCGATGACGCTGAGCGTGACCTGATCTTTTTGCTTATCAAGCTTCAACGTGATCTGACCATCGGGAGCGGGACGCCCATATTTTAGTGCGTTATCCAACAGAATAAAAAGTAGTTGTTTCATGCGTTCTCGATCGGCTTGTACGCCCAGCTTCTCGCTGGCGGCCAATTGTAAGCGAATCGGACGCTCATCATTGGCGCGAGCCTTCGTCTGCTCAATATTTTCGACCGCCAGATCGATCATATCGATATACTGCATCTTCATCGGATGCGTATCGTCCAGGCGTGCCAGCGTGAGCAGATCATTGATCAGCAAAGTCATGCGTTCTGACTCATTTTTCATACGCTTCAGCAGTCGTTGCGCGGTTTCAGGATCATCTATCGCGCCGCGCAATAAGAGATCGGTGAAGCCACGAATCGAGGTGAGTGGTGTACGTAACTGATGGGAGGCGTCCGAGAAGAATTGATGGAAGCGATCCTGGGAAGCCCTCTGATTCTCCTCAGCGGTTTCCAGGCGTGTCACCATTGCATTCAGGCTGCCGGCCAGGCGATCGATCTCATCTTGTGGGGGCAAACGCAGTGGGAGCCGCTCGCGTTGCTCAAGATCTCCCATGGCGATCGCCTGCGCCGCGTCGGTGACACGAAAGAGTGGACGTAACAACAATGATGTCATCAGGTATGCCAGCGCGGAGCCTACCGCGACCAGTCCCAGGACGACGAGCATGACGTAGGTCGATGAAGACTCTTGATACAGCAGGAGATACGAAAAAGCGACCATCAGGATCAGTAGCAAGGCATAAGCGAAAGTCAATTGGATACGTAAGCTAAAGAAAGGGCGCAGCCATGAAGGGGTATCGTTACGCTGATTTCCTCCTCCGATATGTGGATAAGGGGAAGGGGTATCCAGAGGTTGCGTCGTTCCTCCTGCCTTCGATGGGCCAAGCAGGTACAATCCTCGCCATACGGGAGGGCGGTCAGCATACGCCTGATAAAAATGAGCGCCTAACCGATAGCGTAGTCCTGTGGCTTTCTGCTCTGACATGATGTTGACACTCCGCTCGACAAATGGATGATGATCACATGATCGTAACAAGCATCCTACGTAATTATCCCTTTAAAACGTAGCCAACGCCTCGAACCGTAACGATCAAGCGTGGCGAACTGGGGGAGTCTTCGATTTTTTCGCGTAAATAACGGACATATACTTCAATAATATTAGTTTCGCCGAGAAAGTCATATCCCCAGACGCGATTCAGGATCGTCTGGCGGTCCAGCACTTGTCGTGGATGACTCATGAATAAGTGTAAAAGATTGTATTCTGTTGCGGTCAACTCGATGGCGTGTCCACTGCGGGTTACTTCGCGCGTTGATGTATTCATGCGCAGATCCCCAAATTGTAGAACCTGGGTAGAATCGTTAATATTGGCGTCGCCCTGCAAGGATTTGGAGCGGCTTTGACGGCGTAAAATAGCTTTAATACGCTCTAACAATTCGTAAAAGTCAAAAGGTTTGGTTAAATAATCGTCTGCACCGGTCTGCAAGCCTCGAATACGGTCGCCAACCTCATCCTTCGCAGTCAGCATCAGGATGGGGACATCTCGTGTCGTTGGATTGCTACGGAGGCGACGGCAAACCTCCAGGCCATCGATGCCTGGCATCATCACGTCAAGAATCACTAAATCCGGGTCGATACGTTGTGCGAGTGCGATGCCCTGTTCTCCATCTGAAGCTACCTCAACCTGGAAACCCTCGTAGCGAAGGCCAAGGCGAATAAGCTCTATGATATTATCCTCATCATCTACGACAAGAACTTTCAACTGCGGTTGCTGATTCTCCTGGTTTGCTTGCCAGGTAGCACCTTGCTGCATAGTTTTCTCTCCCTGGTGATCTACCATTAAACACAAGCGGGCATCATTTGTAAAAGAACAAGAGTGCCTATGTTTCTACCCTTCATTATAGAGATGTCTCTCTGTACCTGCAAGTCCAATACTTCTGTTTACTCACATTCTCAGCAGAATTTAATCAACAGGAGAGCGTACTTATCGTATACTAATGAGAAACGATATCTGTGTTGATTGTTTGAGAAATGATCTCTTTGTTTGTCATTCCAGATCTGTCGAGCAAGGGAGCGTGACCAGAGAAAGTGAACAAGGTTTGTCAAGTTTATCCTATATTCAAGCACTAAACCATTGACATGCATTCTCTACTGATATATTCTAAACACTAGGTAAAAAGGTATCCTGATGCAGTCACTTTGCCCCAACGAAAGGTCCCTGGCATGAAGTTAACAATGAAGGGAGACTATGGTCTCCGAGCCATGCTCGATATGGCCGCTTATTACGGGCAAGGGCCGATTGAAAGCGCTGATATTGCGACCCGTCAACATATCCCGGAGCAATATCTCGATCAAATCCTCATGGTGTTACGTAAAGAGGGATTGGTAAAGAGCGTCCGCGGCCCGAAGGGTGGGCATATGCTGGCGAAAACGCCAAGCCAGATTACCATGGCACAAGTGATGCAGGCCCTTGAAGGATATGTTCCTCCGATGGAGTGTCTACCTAATCCAGATTTTTGTAAGCTTTCTCCCGGTTGTGCCTTGCGTGATGTCTGGCAAAAGATCGACATCATGACGCAACAGATCCTGACAACGACCACGATCGAGGAGCTGGCCCAAAAGCATCGGACTGGTAGCACCGAGGAGACTATGTACTATATCTAATCGAGCGTAATAGTGCTGACGTCTGAGCAATTACTTACGGTTGAGAAGGGGGCACGATGCAGGTACGGAGATGTTAGTCGTGTCCCTTTTGCTTCATGAGCTGGAGGCGCTGGGGGGAGGCCCATAAGGATGTGTGGTGAGTCTGCAAGCAGAGGGGAGTGGTAGCACGTGGCTGGAGCATTGCATGAACGTAAACTGATTGCTATCGTTGAAGATGACCCGCTCCTGACTGATATGTTCTGTGATATGCTGAAATTCTTTGGTCAATGGCGGTTAGAAATCTTCTCCGATGGACAAATCGCGAAAGATCAGTTGCCTATTCTGGGAGCGGACCTTGTTCTTCTAGATGTGGGACTCCCCAGTCTGGATGGTGGATCGCTCTACAAATATCTACGTGGGCATAGTAGTACCAAGCATATACCAATTATTGTGATTACTGGGAGCCATGATTGGGAACTGCATCGCATGGGGCTACAGGCTGGTATTCTCCTCCGCAAACCGTTCAATATCCAGGAACTGGTAAATATCATCCGTGCTTTGTTACCAGAGGGGTAGATTCAGCAGAAAGAAGGCTAGCAGGTAGTTATGGTCCATTGGGAAACAAATGTGACTGGTTTAGTTGGTCATACTCCTCTTCTTGAGTTGAAGCGCTTTGCTTCCGTGCATGAAACTGCTTCCGGTGAGCCGTCTGATGTCTTCGCCAAGGTTCTGGCGAAGCTCGAGATGTGTAATCCGGGTGGGAGCTCTAAAGATCGCGTGGCTCTCCAGATGGTCGTTGAGGCCGAAATGCAAGGCTTATTACGTCCTGGGAGCACGATCATCGAACCAACCAGCGGCAATATGGGTATCTCGCTCGCCTGCATCGCGGCCGCTCGTGGCTATAAATGTATTTTGACGATGCCAGACACGATCAGTCTGGAACGTCGCCTCCTCCTGCAACGCTTTGGCGCTGAGATCGTTTTAACACCGGCTGCTCTCGGCATGCGTGGAGCGATCAACAAGAGCACCGAATTACGCACAACCTTACCTCATACGTGGTATCCTCAACAATTTTTTAATCAGGCCAATCCGCGTGCCCATCGAGATGGCACCGCGCTCGAAATCTGGGAGCAGACAGCTGGTACAGTCGATATCGTCGTGATCGGTGTTGGCACTGGTGGAACCTTAACGGGAGTCGCCGAAGGCTTGCGAGCCAATAAGCCCGAGCTTGAAGTCGTCGCCGTTGAGCCCGCATCGTGTGCAGTGCTCTCGGGAGGGCGTCCCGGACCTCATCGTATCGAGGGGCTGGGACCGGGCTTTATCCCCGATACTTTACGCGTGGATCTGATTGATCGGATCATCCCTGTCACCGATCGCGACGCTGTCGAGACGGCCATTCAAATCATGAAAGATGAAGGGCTGTCGATTGGTATCAGTAGTGGTGCCGTAGCCTGGGCTGCATTGCAAGAGGCGCGCAAAGAAGAAAATCGCGGCAAAGTCATTGTGACCATCTTCCCCAGTTCGGCCGAACGCTACTTACAGACCATCCTGTTTGATGATCTCCGCGCTAACGCTCGTTGATCGCCTGTGGATCATTTTTATCATCTTGAAGATCAAGATGATAAAATTTGATGGCTTTTTGTGACCCTTGATATAGTTTGAATCGTTATAACATTGGGTATGAAAACCATCTGACCCGCGGGCTCGTTGTTTGAGCAGTGTTTGGAGCAGATCTCTTCGATTACAGGGGTAATTTCATGGTACAAATGGTGAAAGATACGTATCGCTTCGATTTGGCGCGTTTGCAATACTCACGTATCAGAAGCTTGGGATGGCTATTTCTTCTTGGACTGATTATTTGCGCAATTGCTGGTGTCGTGTGTGGTGCTCTTTTGTGGCGGACGTATTCACATGATTTTACTCTGTATTTGAAATGGCAGGATGCTCTGGTGGCCCTGTCATGGTTTATCTCTTTTCTGGCGGTAACGGGAAGTATGCTGGTGGTGCGTTTTCTCTATGCGCTGCATGGAGGACATACCGCAGGTATGCTGACGTTCGAAGGTCCAGCCACGGTAAAAGTGCGTGATCTGTCGCCGGAGAATATGAAAAGTATATTTTGGATCATGAATAGCGCCTTCTGGTGCTTTGTGGCGGCTCTGATTGGCCTGGTACCGGCAATCTTGATTGGTTGGACGACACATATTGCCAACCCTGTTATAATGGTAATAACCACTGGATTAGCAGTGCTTTTGAGTGTAGCTGGCATTGTCTTAAGCATCGTTGCATTATCATTTATTGCTATTGGATGTGTAGGATGCATTTCATTCTGCCGCAAGTTAGGCTCCTCACAGACCTATCAATTGAATGGACAGGCAACGCTGCGCATCGATAATTTTGTGTTGACGATTAGTTATCCAGGCAGCCCTGAATCGTTGGTGGATTTGAATCTGCTCTCGGCAGAAGATCAGCGCCAACTGTTGGCCTTACTCCATAAGCGTTGGATGGATGCTTCTCAGGCATGGAGTCCAACCCTGGGTGACGAGATTGCACAAGCACTGAAAGCGGCTGAATATCTGGTTAGTGTGGCATAACACACGTGAGTTGTAGCAGCTTGAAGCAGAACAAAAATAGTCAGGTGGAGAGACATTGAATGACTTTTTGATGGTCTCTTTATTCCCTGGTAAAAAGTATTGACAGATGTAGGTGAGTAAAGTATAATTATCACTTGCCGGTGTGTGTATGCTAATAACAGGAGTGTTGTTGGCTTGATCATGACACAGGTAACGAGAGAGACCAAGAGACGAGACACATTACGAAACGACACATCACTCCCCTAACAACGTGAGGATACTATCATAAACCACATGAGGTTGAACCTTTAGCCCTTTGTCATGAGCACAGTTGAGAAAGCAAGCAAATGTATGGGTTGAGGTTCCAATGTGGTGTTTTTTGCTGTTTCGGAAATTAAATGATGCTTTTTGTCTTGGTAAATGGATTGTTATCTCCAAAATTGGAGGGGATCGGTTGTGTGGGCGATTGGCAGACAATCTATATGGATAGGGGTATAGGAGTAACCGCTCATTGCAAAGGCAAGCGGTTACTTTTCTTGTCATAAACCGTTTCACAAAACAGTCATTATCACATTTTCATACGTATTTATCAGTCATTTTTCCGTTTTCTGTTGCACTGAGAGGTGCGAATTTTCGTGTCTCTCAAATTCCTCTATGGACGATTAGGTGAGAGGAGAATACCAAGTATGGCAGTAAGCACGAGGGCCGTAGCGCTCCCTGAGCGTGTATCCTTTGCTCGAATTCCAGACATACGGCCTATGCCTGGCCTGATTCAGATTCAACTTGACTCCTTTGAGTGGTTTAAGCAAGAAGGTTTGCGCGAGCTTTTTCAAGAGATTTCTCCGATTGAAGATTTCACTGGCAAAAACCTGAGTCTAGAATTTATTGTACCACCTGAACCATTTGGCAAGCCAAAATATACCGAGGATGAGTGCCGTGACCGCGATGCCACGTTTGCTGCTCCTCTTAATGTGAAAGCTCGCTTGATCAATAAAGAGACTGGCGAAATCATTGAAAAAGATGTCTTCATGGGCGATTTTCCTTTGATGACAACTGATGGTACTTTCATCATCAATGGTGCCGAGCGCGTCGTCGTCAGTCAGCTAGTGCGTTCCCCTGGAGTCTATTATACAGTAGATGAAGATGCGACCACTGGTAAAAAGATGTTTGCTGCGAAGCTGATTCCCGGGCGCGGTGCCTGGTTAGAATTTGAGACCAGCAATAAAAATCTGTTGACGGTGAAAATCGACCGGAAACGTAAGATTCCTGTGACGACCCTGCTGCGTGCGATCTCTGCACTGGCGAAAGATCAGTTCCATACCGAGGAGCTCGACCTTTCGACCGATCAGGGTATCCTGGATGCTTTTGCCGGCGTCGATAACGATCAGACCATTCGCTACATCCAGGCCACACTGGATCGTGATCCGGTCAAACGCGAGGACGAGGCCCTCCTCGAACTCTACAAAAAGTTGCGCCCTGGTGATCCTGCCACACTGGATAATGCACGTTCATTGGTGAAGAACCTCTTCTTCAATCCACGTCGTTACGATCTGGGCAGCGTGGGACGTTACAAACTGAATCGTAAATTGGATGAATCAATCCCACAGAGCACACGTATCCTGACACAGGATGATCTGGTAAATATCGTGCGCCGTCTGGTCTCCCTGAATAATGGGCGTGGACGCAAAGATGATATTGACCATCTGGGAAATCGTCGTGTGCGTTGTGTTGGTGAGTTGATCCAGACACAATTCCGCGTTGGTCTGCTCCGTATGGAGCGCGTTGTCAAAGAGCGTATGAGTATTCAGGAGCCTGGACAGGCGACACCGAATGCTTTGATCAATATTCGTCCAGTCGTTGCGGCGATGAAAGAGTTTTTTGGCGGTAGTCAGCTATCACAGTTTATGGACCAGACAAATGCGCTGGCAGAGATCGGCCACAAGCGTCGTCTCTCCGCACTGGGTCCTGGTGGTCTCTCACGCGAACGCGCCGGATTTGATGTCCGTGACGTTCACGAATCCCACTATGGCCGTATCTGTCCAATTGAAACGCCTGAAGGTCCAAACATTGGTTTGATTGGTAACCTGGCGACGTATGCGCAGATTAATCCGTATGGCTTCATTGAGACCCCCTATCGTAAAGTGTACAAGCGCTTGAAAGCGAACGATTCAGGACTGATCGGACGTGAGTTCCGTGGTGTCTATGGTCGCGAGCGCGATGAGGTCCTGGATGCAAATGGAAAAGTCTTGATTCCAGCTCGTGAGCGTGTCCGTATCGATGCCGCCCTCTTCGCAAAATTATCGGAGGCTCTGGGCGAGACCGAAGTACGCGTGAAGCCCTTTGTCACTGAGGTGGTTGATTATCAGACCGCTGACGATGAGGAGAACTTCTGGATCGCGCAGGCGAATACGAAGTTAACCGAGAACAGCGAGTTTGCGGATGATCGTGTGATGGCCCGTTATCAAGGCGTGTTCTTTATGGAGAACTCCGATAGTATCGACTATATGGACGTTTCTCCACGACAGACCGTTTCGGTTGCGACCGCACTGATCCCGTTCCTCGAACATGACGACGTGAACCGTGCTCTGATGGGTGCAAATATGCAGCGACAGGCAGTGCCTCTGCTGCGTCCGCAGTCGCCCATTTGCGGTACAGGTATTGAGCGTCAGATAGCGATCGACTCAGGTCAGGTCGTCATCAGCCGGGTATCTGGTGAAGTGATGTCATCCACCGCTCGTCGCATTGAAGTCGTCGATGAGCAGGGTGAAGTCTATAGCCATCGACTGCGTAAATTTGTGCGCTCGAATGCAGGCACCTGTATCAATCAGCGACCGATCGTGAAAAAAGGCGATTACGTTACTGCCGGTCAGGTGATTGCAGATAATACCTCAACGCAAGATGGTGAACTGGCTCTTGGTCAGAACATCATGGTGGCGTTTATGAGCTGGGAGGGTGGCAACTTCGAAGACGCGATCCTGATCAGCGAGCGTATCGTGCACGAAGATCTCTTCACCTCGATTCACATTGAGAAGTATGAGATCGATGCACGCGATACCAAATTGGGTCCCGAAGAGATCACACGTGATATCCCGAACGTCGGTGAAGAAGGCCTGCGCAACCTTGATGAGCGCGGCATCATCTACGTCGGTGCTGAGGTTGGACCTCAGGATATTCTGGTCGGTAAGATTACACCGAAAGGTGAGACCGAGCTGACAGCGGAAGAGAAATTGCTGCGTGCTATCTTCGGTGAAAAAGCTCGTGAGGTAAAAGACACCTCCTTACGTGTTCCACATGGTGAGCGCGGTAAGATCGTGGAGGTAAAAGTCTTCTCGCGTGAGGCGGGCGACGAACTTCCTCCAGGAGTCAACCAGCTGGTGCGTGTCAGTATCGCTCAGAAACGTAAGATCGGTGCTGGCGACAAAATGGCTGGACGTCACGGTAATAAGGGTGTTATCTCACGCGTATTGCCAATCGAAGACATGCCATTCTTACCTGATGGCACTCCAGTGGATATCATTCTGAACCCACTTGGTGTACCTCACCGTATGAATATCGGTCAGATTATGGAAACCCATCTTGGTTGGGCCGCCGAGGCGCTGGGCTTTAAAATAGCCACTCCAGTCTTCGATGGCGCTTCTGAAGAAGATATAGAAGAATTCTTGAGTCGAGCAGGGTTGCCGGAATCGGGTAAAGTTCAACTTTACGACGGACGCACGGGTGAACCATTTGATCATCCAATCACGGTTGGCTACAACTATATGCTGAAGCTGGCCCACCTGGTTGAGGATAAAGTTCACGCACGTTCAACTGGCCCATACAGCTTGATCACGCAGCAGCCGCTGGGTGGTAAAGCACAGTTCGGTGGTCAGCGTTTCGGTGAAATGGAAGTGTGGGCACTTGAAGCGTACGGTGCGGCACATATCTTGCAAGAGATTCTGACGGTCAAGTCGGATGACGTTGTGGGTCGTGTCAAAACCTACGAAGCGATCGTGAAGGGTGAAAACATCATGGAGCCAGGCGTTCCAGAGTCCTTCAAAGTGCTAGTCAAAGAATTGCAAAGCCTGGGCATTAATGTAGAGGTCCTCAACGAAGACGAGCAGAAAATCCAATTTGTTGAAGATACCTCGAATGATGTGATGCCGGAGCTGGGTATTAATCTATCCGGTTTCGAGGGAGACCAATAGTATAGGGGCAGTTGAGCAGATTTGTGTTTGAAACTGTAGAGTAAAAACGCGTAGCGGCAGGTTCTCATACTTGCCGCTAGCCCCTATCCCAGGAGAGGTAGCAGTAGCATGCTCGAAGTAAATGATTTTAACGCTATCCGTATCAGCCTTGCCAGTCCAGAGCAGATCCGTGGCTGGAGCTATGGTGAGGTAACGAAACCGGAAACAATCAATTATCGTACACTCAAACCTGAAAAAGACGGTCTCTTCTGTGAGCGTATCTTTGGACCGACCAAGGACTGGGAGTGTTATTGCGGTAAATATAAAAGGGTGCGCTTTAAAGGCATTGTTTGTGACAAGTGTGGTGTTGAAGTGGCGCGTTCCAAGGTCCGCCGCGAGCGCATGGGCCATATCGAACTGGCATCACCGGTAAGTCATATCTGGTACTTTAAAGGCACACCGAGCCGTATCGGTCTCTTGCTCGATCTCTCTCCACGTAACCTGGAGCGCGTGCTGTACTTTGCACTGTACGTTGTGACAAATGTGGATGAAGAGGCTCGTAAGCGTGAGCTGATGCGTCTGGACGAAGAGATGGTCGGCCTTGAGCAGAATCTTGATGAGAAGGTCGTTGATCGCGTCAATAGCCTGCGTGCCCAACGTGATATCGCTCTACAGGATAACGATGAGCGCTTTTCACCAACCACGCGTCAGGAACTTGAAGAGAAACGCGAACGCGATCTGGAAGAGGCGCGCCGCGCCGAGAGCGGTGTGCTGACCATGTTGCGCGAATCGATGGGCGAGACGGTTGGAGATGACATTCTGTACTCCCCAACGGATCAGACCATCGTGAAGTCGGGCGATACAGTTACGCCAAAGCATCTGGAAGTTCTGGAGCGCGTCGGTGAGGCATCGCGTAACGCGATCGCTGAGCGCACGCGTCGTGAATTAGAGAGTGCTCTGTCAGAAGGCAAACGCGAGTCCGATCGCCTGACGATCGATTTCCAGGGACAGATCGATTCTGTGCAAACGCAACTCGAGCGTGAGCGTAATGAGACCCGCCAGCGCATTGAGCAGTTGCGCCGTGATCTGGAAGGTCTGAAGAAGATGGATCTGTTGCAGGAGAATCGCTATCGCGAGTTGAAGGACAACTTTAGCGATGTCTTCCGCGCAGGCATGGGTGCCGAAGCTGTACGTGAGTTAATCGCCGGTATCGATCTGGAGAAACTCAGCAACGATCTGCGTGGTGAGATCGGTAGTACGGTTGGACAGCGCCGCAAAAAAGCTACCAAGCGTTTGAAAGTGGTCGAGGCATTCCGCAAGTCACATACATCTCCCGAGTGGATGATTATGACTGTGCTGCCAGTATTGCCACCGGATCTGCGTCCAATGGTACAGTTGGATGGCGGTCGTTTCGCGACGTCTGACCTCAATGACTTGTATCGTCGCGTGATCAATCGTAACAATCGTCTCAAACGTCTACTTGAGCTGGGCGCGCCTGAGATCATCATTCGTAACGAAAAGCGCATGCTTCAGGAAGCCTGTGATGCGTTGATCGACAATGGTCGTCGTGGACGTGCCGTGGCTGGCTCTGGAAACCACAAGTTAAAGAGTCTGTCCGATATGCTCAAAGGTAAACAGGGACGCTTCCGTCAGAACTTGCTCGGTAAGCGCGTTGACTACTCCGGTCGTTCGGTAATTGTGGTTGGACCAGAGCTGAAGTTGAGCCAATGTGGTCTGCCCAAGCGTATGGCATTGGAGCTCTTCAAGCCCTTTGTGATGCGTAAATTGGTGGAGCAAAACTTCGCCCATAACATCAAGAGCGCCAAGCGCTTTGTGGAACGGGTGAAGCCAGAGGTCTGGGATGTATTGGAAGAGGTCATCAAAAACCATCCAGTACTGCTGAACCGCGCTCCAACGCTGCATAGACTGGGTATTCAGGCTTTTGAAGCTGTGCTGGTCGAGGGAAGTGCGATTCAGTTGCACCCGCTCGTCTGTTCAGCCTTCAACGCTGACTTCGACGGTGACCAGATGGCTGTCCACGTGCCGCTCTCCGAGAAGGCTCAGGACGAGGCCCGTCAGTTCATGATGTCGACCCGTAACTTGCTCTCACCTGCTCATGGCGAGCCGTCGATCGGCGCTAGCCAGGATATGGTGCTGGGCTGTTTCTACCTGACGCAAGAACGTCCGAACAAAAAGGGCGAGGGACGCGTCTTCACGGATGCCGGTGAGGCTCTGCTGGCGTTCCAGCAGGGAGTTATCGATCTTCAGGCTCCGATCAAAGTCCGTCTGGGCGAGATCGACGTCTACGATCAGCCCCCGCCGGAAAAAGTTACGCTGCATTCACTGAATAAGCCGGTACGGACAACTGTCGGACGTATCATCTTCAATGAGGCACTGCCAGAGCGCCTGCGTTTCAAGAACTATGTCATGAAGAAAGAGAACTTGAAGCAGGTTATCGGCGAATGTTTCAAAGAGTATGGACGTACAAAGACGACCGACCTGGCTGACGAAATCAAGCGTCTTGGTTTCCACTATGCGACCAAAGCGGGCGCAACCGTGGCGATCAGTGACGTACAGGTTCCTTCTGGTAAGGCGAACGAGCTGGCGAAAGCCGATGCGAAGATCGCTGAACTGGATGAGCAGTTCCATGATGGTCTGATCACTGAGAATGAAAAATATCAGCAGACGATCTCTGCATGGAACGAAGCGACCGATAACGTTCAGAAAATGGTGCGTGAAGTTCTCGATCCATATGGTTCCATTTATACCATCGCTGAGTCTGGCGCGACGAAAGCTAAATTCCAGCAGATTCGTCAGTTGTCAGGTATGCGTGGTCTGATGACCGATCCATCCGGACGTATTATGGACATTCCGGTACGTGGTAACTTCCGCGAAGGCCTGACCGTGTTGGAGTACTTCATCAGTACTCACGGAGCACGTAAAGGTCTGGCAGATACCGCTCTGCGTACAGCTGAGTCTGGTTATCTGACACGTCGTTTGATCGACGTGGCGCAGGATGTCATCGTCACGGAAGAGGATTGTGGTACAACCGAAGGTATCCTGATCACCGAGCGCGACTCAAAAGATATGGCACTGGATAATTCCCGTGGCCGTCTGTTGGGACGTGTGTTGGCCGAGGAGATACCAGAGCTGCCACATCTGGATGCTGGCGAAGAGCTAACCGATGAGGATGTCGATGAGATTGTCGCCGCAGGAGTAAGCGCGGTGCGTGTACGTTCCGCCTTGAACTGTCTGGCACGTCGCGGTATCTGCCGCAAGTGTTATGGCCGTGACCTGGCAGCGAACGCCCTGGCTCGAATTGGAGCCGCTGTCGGAATTGTGGCGGCACAGTCCATCGGTGAGCCTGGAACACAGCTGACCATGCGTACCTTCCACTCTGGAGGTATTGCTGGAGCGCAGGGTGACATCACACAGGGTCTTCCCCGTGTTGAAGAGCTCTTCGAGGCACGTGTTCCAAAGGATAAAGCCGACATCAGTGAGATCGATGGTATTGTCGAAGTCGTCAAGGACGAGGTAACCAATGCTCGTACAGTACGGGTTGTCTCAACCAACATCTTCTTCGATGAGTATCCTCTGCCGAAAGATGTCAACGCGAAGATAGTGGTCAACGAGCACGATCATGTGCAAAAGGACCAGATCATTGCTCTCGTGGCCGGTGAAAAGGGCTCTGAGCCCCAGCCGATCATGGCACGTACCGATGGTGAAGTCATCTTGAACGAAGACGGTATCTCGATCCGCTTTGAAGAGCGGGACGAGCGCTCGTATCCAGTTCCAGCGGCACGCAACATCGCAGTCAAGGATGGCCAGAAGATTCAGGCGGGAACGCCGATCACATCGGGCCAGAGAGATCCTCAGGATGTCTTGCGCATCCAGGGACGTGAAGCGGTGCAGCTGTACTTGACCAAAGAGGTCCAGCGCGTGTATCGTAACACTGGTGTGTATATCCATGATAAGCACATCGAGGTCATTGTGCGACAGATGTTGCGCCGTGTGAAAGTTGACGAGCCTGGCGATACTGAAATGCTCCCGAATGACCTGGTGGATCGTTTCTTGTACGCCGATACCAACGCTCATGTGTTGGCTGAAGGTGGCGAGCCAGCGAAAGCCTCGACGGTATTGCTGGGTGTCACAAAAGCGTCTCTGAATACGGATAGCTTCCTGGCCGCAGCCTCCTTCCAGGAGACGACGCGTGTCTTGACCGAAGCCGCGATTGAGGCGCAGACAGACCATCTGGTCGGATTGAAAGAGAACGTTATTATCGGTAAGCTCATCCCGGCAGGTTCGGGTATCGCTCAGCGTCGCCGCGACCAGATCGCACGACAACAAGCGGCCGCAGCCCGCCTGGCAGCAGCTTCTCCGATTATAGGTAGCACTCTCGTCAATACACCAGTCGGAGCCGGTGCTCCTCTGGGGCTCACACTTGACAGTGGGAGTAATGAGTGATAATATATGCAATCGCATATGTGTGATAGAAATAACGCGGATAGAACCTCTATCCGCGTGAAATTAGAACTATAAGGACAGGGAGGATTGTTCCTTGCCGACGATTAATCAGTTGGTCCGTAAGGGCCGCAAAAACAAACAGAAAAAGGTGAAGGCCCCCGCGTTGCTGTATTCGTACAACGCGCTGAAGAACAGGACCTCCCGCCTGCGTGGGTCTCCCCAGAAACGTGGAGTCTGTACCCAGGTACGTACGATGACCCCGAAAAAGCCTAATTCGGCAATGCGTAAAATTGCTCGTGTCAGGTTGTCAAACCAGATGGAAGTTACGGCATACATACCTGGTGAGGGGCATAATTTGCAGGAGCACTCAGTAGTGCTCATTCGTGGCGGTCGTGTGAAAGACCTGCCAAGTGTCCGCTATCATATTGTGCGTGGCACGTTGGACAGCGAAGGCGTTTCAAAGCGCCGCCGTGGTCGCTCGAAATATGGAGCTAAGCGTCCGAAACCCGGACAGGCAGCTGCACCAACCAAAAAGCGTTAAGCAAGGATACGCAGTAGGCGGGTCCGGGAGATGAGAAATATACCGCACATCTTCCACCCGAGCAGGCCCATTGTTCAGAGTTGAGTACATCCGATGAACACAGCACTATTTTGATGGGTTTGTATATTGCGACAATTCGGTAAATCACACGTCATCGTTGATGGGTATCCGGTCATAAAGCATGATATGATACCCGTCAGTTAGCGGTGATAGTCGGGTGTTCTCCTGGTTCAGTCAATTCGATCCGGCAACGAGAAGAACAAGTCAAGGGTCGAATAGTACGTGTACTATCTGAGATGTGGAAAGGCACCCGCGTGTAGGCGTTCGACGAAGATCAGGCTGCACTTATGTGCCTGATCGAATCAACGCCTTTTCTGGTGTCCGCTAGATTGCCTTACATTCGGATGGAAATGATGCCTACGGCACGCTTCCAAACGGCGCGTCAGCGCTCTGAATGTGTATGGGATTAGTATCAGTAGGGACTCGCAACACGGGACGGGGCTTGAGACACAGCGAGATATGTATTGTGTCATTCAAACTTGTAAGATGTGACGAGAACTTCTATCAGACCTATCAGGTAACGGTAAGCACGAGAACCAGAGATCAAAGAAGGTCCGACCCCCCTTTGTGATTGGGGAGCGATTAACAGCAGCATAGCAGATTCTGAATGACACACTGAGGAGGCAGAACATGCCAAGACGTAAGAAAGTAGTTCGCAGGCCGGATGTGCCGGATGCAAAGTATAAGAGCCGAAATGTTGCTCGCTTCGTCAACAAAATGATGATTGACGGGAAGCGCAGTCTTTCCGAGCGTATCATTTACGATGCGTTTGAAGCGATTGAAATCAAGCAGAAGCGTCCTCCACTGGAGGTATTCGAGCAGGCACTGAGAAATGTAACCCCTAGCATTGAGGTCAAACCTCGTCGCGTAGGTGGCTCTACCTATCAGGTTCCTGTCGATGTACGGAAAGATCGTGGCAATGCACTCGCTATGCGCTGGCTGATTAAATCTTCCCGTTCACGCAATGGCAGATCAATGTCAGAGAAACTGGCTAGCGAGTTAATGGATGCGGCAGCGGGTCAGGGTGCAACCATTAAAAAACGTGAGGAGACCCACAAGATGGCGGAGTCCAACAAAGCCTTCGCTCATTATCGCTGGTAAAAACACACAATGGCAAGAGATTATCCACTCGAAAAAACACGAAATATTGGTATCATTGCTCATATTGACGCCGGTAAGACGACGACAACGGAGCGTATCCTGTTCTACACCAAGAAGATTCACCGTATCGGTGAGGTGCATGAAGGGGCCGCGACGATGGACTGGATGCCTCAGGAACAAGAGCGCGGCATTACGATTACGTCGGCTGCAACTACCTGTTTCTGGCAGGATCACCGCATCAATATCATCGATACTCCAGGCCACGTAGACTTTACGGCCGAAGTCGAGCGCTCATTGCGCGTGCTCGATGGTGGCGTCGTGGTCTTCGACGGAGTAGCCGGTGTTGAGCCACAATCTGAGACGGTCTGGCGTCAGGCAGACAAGTACGATGTTCCACGCATGTGCTTTGTGAATAAACTAGACCGCACCGGCGCTGATTTCTGGCGCTGTGTGGACATGATCAAAGAGCGACTCGGCGCGGGCGCTGTCCCCATTCAAATTCCGATTGGCATGGAGTCCGATTTCAAGGGCTACGTCGACCTTTTGGAGCAGAAGGCAGTTGTCTACACAGATGACCTGGGCACAACGTCGAAGGAAGTCGCCATTCCTGATGATCTTCAGGCTTCTTATGAGCAGCATCGCGAGGCGCTGATCGAGCGCGTCGCTGAGACTGACGAAGAGTTGACGCTGAAGTATCTTGAGGGTGAAGAGATTTCCAAAGAGGAGATCATCGCAGCTCTACGTAAAGCCACCATTGCGAACGTCTTGGTACCAGTATTGTGTGGCAGCTCTTTGAAAAACAAGGGCGTGCAGGCTATGCTTGATGCAGTGGTTGCCTTTTTGCCTTCTCCTCTGGATATTGAGATCCCTACAGGGCTCGATCCTGATAGCGGCGAGACGATTACCCGTGAGGTTTCGGATTCCGCGCCTTTCAGCGCACTGGTGTTTAAGATCGTTTCTGACCCATTTGTGGGTAGACTTTCCTATCTCCGTGTGTATTCTGGTATAATGGCTAAAGGCGGCTCGATGGAAAACTCTGCCAAGGGTAAAACCGAGCGTATTGGCCGTCTACTGCGTATGCACGCTAATCACCGCGAAGATATCGATGAGATTCGCGCCGGTGATATCTGTGCCGCTGTCGGTTTGCGTAATACCTTCACTGGTGATACACTTTGTGACGCACAACACCCGATCATTCTGGAGTCGATCACCTTCCCAGAGCCGGTGATCAATCTGGCTGTTGAGCCGAAGACCCGCGCCGACCAGGAAAAGATGGGCATTGCCCTGAACAAACTGGCTGAAGAAGATCCGACCTTCCGCGTCCATACGGACGAAGAGAGTGGTCAGACGATCATCGAGGGCATGGGCGAGCTGCATCTGGACGTGATTACCGATCGTCTCTTCCGCGAGTTCAAGGTTGAGGCTAATGTTGGACGTCCTCAGGTAGCGTATCGTGAGACAATTACGAAGCAAGCGCAAGCTCAGGGTAAACATATTCGTCAGACCGGTGGTCATGGACAATATGGTGATGTCTGGTTGCGTGTCGAGCCCAACGAAACGGGTAAGGGCTTCGAGTTCGTCAATGGCATCGTTGGTGGTGTAATTCCAAAAGAATACATCAAACCAGTTGAGAATGGCGTCCGAGAGACATTGGAGAATGGCGTTATCGCCGGCTATCCGATGATCGATGTCAAAGTCACACTGTATGATGGTTCCTTCCACGATGTCGACTCAAGTGAAATGGCCTTTAAGACCGCTGGATCAATCGGTATCAAAAATGCGGTAGCGAAGGCTGGAGCGATCCTGCTTGAGCCAATGATGAAAGTTGAAATAACAACTTCGGATGAGTTCTATGGGGATGTAATTGGTGACCTCAACCGTCGCCGAGGTATCATTCAGGGTATGGAACCCCGCGGTGGAACAATTGTGGTGCGGGGACATGTTCCTCTTTCCGAAATGTTCGGCTACGTGAACGACCTCCGTTCGATGACAAGTGGGCGTGCAGCCTATACGATGGAATTTTCGCACTACAGTCCAGTGCCAAAAGTGCTGGGTGACGAAATTATTGCGAAACGCACAACTCACTAAACTGGTAAGTATATACATGCTGGGGCATCTGCAAAGATGCCCCTCAGCTTGAGATAGGTGATCCGGGGCCGATATTTCCCCCCTACATCCTCCTGTCATCAAAACCTCTGTATGTAGACAGACAAGGTCCTGGTTGGTTTGTGCTGCATACTCTCTACGCGAATAGAGATCGGTGATTGAGGCTCTATGCCTCCTTGTCCGAGTGTGGTCGTGTGGTGGATTGGGTTGGTGCGGGAGCTGAGCGGATTGTAGCAGCAATGTGGTCAGCTTCCACACCAGCCCAATGCGAAGCGCTAAAGTGCTGCGCTATCTTTGCAAAAAGAGAGCTGATATTGAAATACTCTACTATCTCGGTGCCGAACTCAGGGAATAGGCCGACCGAGCGTAAGTATCTTTAAATACGTGTCCTGCCGGGTGCAGGAGAATGAAACAACAAAGAGGTATTGACATGGCGAAGAAAAAGTTCGAGCGGACAAAGCCGCATGTGAACATTGGAACAATTGGACACATTGACCATGGCAAGACGACCCTGACAGCTGCTATCACGAAAGTGCTGGCGAATGCTCAGCTTGCCAAATATACGGCTTTTGACCAGATCGACAAAGCTCCCGAAGAGCGCGAGCGTGGTATCACGATCTCGATTGCTCACCTGGAGTATGAGACCGAGAAGCGTCACTATGCACACGTGGACTGCCCTGGTCACGCTGACTATATCAAAAACATGATCACCGGTGCCGCTCAGATGGACGGCGCTATTCTCGTGGTGAGCGCCCCTGATGGTCCGATGCCACAGACGCGTGAGCACGTTCTGCTTGCTCGTCAGGTAGAAGTACCAGCCATGGTTGTCTTCCTGAACAAGGTCGACATGATGGACGACGAAGAGTTACTCGAATTGGTGGAGCTGGAAGTACGCGAACTGCTCTCCAAATACGATTTCCCTGGCGACGATGTTCCTGTCGTACGTGGATCAGCGCTGGCCGCTCTGGAGAGCAAAGGCGATCTGTCTCGCAACGACGAGGCCGCCAAGCCGATCTGGGAGTTGATGGATCAGGTAGACAGCTACATCCCCACCCCTCCTCGTGCAACCGATCAGCCGTTCATGATGCCTATTGAAGATGTCTTCGGTATTAAAGGTCGCGGCACCGTCGCCACCGGACGTATCGAGCGTGGCGTCGTCAAAGTCGGTGAAAACGTCGAGATCGTTGGCATGCAAGAGACGACCCGCAACGTCGTCGTTACCGGCGTCGAGATGTTCCAGAAGACCCTGGATTCCGGTCAGGCCGGTGACAACGTTGGCTGTCTGCTGCGTGGTATTGAGCGCACCGACATCGAGCGTGGTCAGGTCCTGGCGAAGCCCGGATCGATCAAGCCGCACAAAAACTTCCTGGCAGAGGTCTATGTCCTCTCAAAAGAAGAGGGCGGACGTCACACCCCATTCTTCAACGGCTATCGCCCTCAGTTCTACGTGCGGACAACCGACGTAACTGGCGCGATCAAGTTGAAAGAGGGCGTGGAGATGGTGATGCCTGGCGATAACGTCGAGATGACGGTGGAACTGATCCAGCCGGTCGCGATGGAAGAGGGCGTAAAGTTCACAATCCGTGAAGGTGGCCGAACCGTTGGTGCTGGCATCTGCACAAAAGTGCTTAATTAAGCATTGCTAGCAGGGGTTATGGATAGAGCTCAAGGAAGACGCATAAACGTAGAGATGAGCCCAATTGCCCTCTGACCCCTATCCGTACAGGAGAGAAAAATGGCCGCAGGAGTGAAACAGCGCATTCGCATTCGCCTTAAGGCATACGATCATCGTATCTTGGACCAGTCGGCGATTCAGATTGTGGATACAGCGCAACAGACCGGAGCACGTGTCTCAGGCCCAGTGCCGTTGCCTACTGAGATCGATAAATATACCGTGATGCGTTCACCGTTTATCGACAAAGATGCACGCGAACAGTTCGAGATTCGTACTCACAAGCGTTTGATCGATATCATTGATCCGACGAACAAGACAGTTGAGGCCCTGACACGTTTGAACCTGCCCGCAGGCGTGGATATCGAAGTAAAACTGTAGGGGCTGCTGGAAAAGCACTGATACATCCCCTAGAGTTGAAGAGAGGTTTAGAAATATGCTGAATGCATTATTGGGCAGGAAGGTCGGCATGACCCAGGTATTTGGACCGAATGGAACGGCTATTCCCGTCACGATCATCGAGGCTGGCCCTTGTGTGATCACGCAGGTAAAGACCGTGGCCCAGGATGGATATGAAGCGGTCCAACTCGGTTTCGAAGACGCCACATTGAAAAATGTCTCGCGCCCAGAACTTGGTCATCTCGGACATAGTCTGCCATTGCTCAAAGGACAGCGGAAGTCGTTGCAGACCCATCAGCAAGCGCAACGTGCTGACGCCAAAGCGGAGGGTGAGACCGAGACCGAATCCGCGAAGAAAAAAGATACGAAACAGATTCAGAAACTGTTGAAGATTCAGTCGAACCGTCAACGCCGCCCGGGTCCAGCACTTGGTCCTTTCAAAGTCCTGCGTGAAGTAGGGCTTGATGAGAGCACCGAGGGCGTAGAACTGGGAGCCAAAATTGACGTCAGCCTGTTCCGAGATGGTGAGTCAGTAGACATCGTGGGAACGACCAAAGGTAAGGGCTTCCAGGGCGGCGTCAAACGACATGGATTTGCTGGTGGACCGAAGACTCATGGTCAGTCGGACCGCCATCGTGCACCAGGCTCGATTGGTTCAGGTACCACTCCAGGGCGCGTACTGAAGGGAACCAGAATGGCTGGTCACATGGGTAACGCACGTGTGACGGCGAAGAAATTACAAGTGATACAAGCTGATCCCACGCGCAACCTGTTAGTGATCAAAGGCTCGGTGCCCGGTGCTAATGGCAGCTTGGTCATGATTAAAAAGCATGTGATGAGGTAACCGAAATGCCCTCGACTACAGTATATAATCAGGCCGGAGAGGCCGTAGAACAGCTCGAACTGAGCGAGCAGGTGTTCGGAGTTATCCCTAACGTAGCGGTTCTCCATCAGGTTGTGACAGCACAACTGGTCAATCGCCGGCAAGGTAACGCCTCAACCAAGACTCGCGCAGAAGTCAAAGGTGGCGGTAAAAAGCCGTATCGACAAAAAGGTACAGGCCGCGCTCGTCAGGGTAGTCAGCGTGCCCCACAGTTCCGCCATGGTGGTGTTGTCTGGGGTCCCCGACCGCATATTTACCATCACGATGTCCCGAAAAAGGTCAGACGTCTGGCGATTCGTTCGGCTCTGTCGGACAAAGTAGCCAACTCGACCTTGATTGTGGTCAATGACCTGATCCTCCATACTCCTAAAACCAGGGATATGTTGGAAATCCTGGGAAAATTGCCTGCCAGCGAAGGCAAAAAAGTACTTGTGGTGTTGCCGAGCCGCGACGAAAATGTGGTCTTATCGACACGCAATATTCCAACGGCAAAAGTGCAGCATGTCTCCTCGATTAACGTTGTGGAGTTGCTCAAGCATGATTATGTCATCATGCCAGTCAAAACCGTGCGCTGGATTGAATTAGTTTTCGGCGAGGGCCTGAGTGCAGAGGACGCGAGCGTCAAGATTGCAGAAGATGCAGTTGTTGAGGCCGCCGATGATGACACCACGCCAGCTGAGAGCGAAGCGTAAGGCGAGGAGGAGATACTGTGGAGATCACAGAAATACTGCGCAAAGGTATCGTGACTGAAAAAACAGTCAAGTTACAAGAGCGAAATCAGTATACATTTGAAGTGGCATTGACCGCGACCAAAGTTGATATCCGTCGGGCGGTTGAGCAACTGTTCAAAGTAAAAGTCACCTCGGTGAATACTTTGCGCATGCCCGGTAAGCCAAAGTCGATTCGCCGACGTGGTGCTGCTCCTCGACCGGTAGAGGCCCGCGAATGGAAAAAAGCGATTGTCACGCTCGCAGAGGGCGAATCAATCGATGCGTTGAAGGCATAGGGAGATTTGAGAGATGCCAACAAGACAGTATAAACCCACATCTCCTGGACGTCGCGGAATGTCGGTCTCGACCTTCGAGGAGATCACAAAGACTCGCCCGGAGAAGTCTCTGACAGTCAAATTGCAGAAGCATGCTGGCCGTAACAACCAGGGCAAGATCACCACTCGTCATCATGGCGGTGGTGCCAAGCGCGCCTACCGTATTATTGACTTCAAACGCAATAAGACGGGCGTTCCTGCCAAAGTAGCGGCGATTGAGTATGATCCAAATCGCACCTCACGTATTGCACTCCTGCATTATCTTGATGGTGAGAAGCGGTACATCATCGCTCCTGTTGGCCTGCACGTGGGAGATCGCGTTGAGGCTGGTCCCGATGCCGATATCAGTATCGGTAACGCCCTGCCATTGAAGAACATCCCCACGGGTACCACGATTCACAACATCGAGTTGGAGCCAGGTCGTGGTGGTCAGATGGTGCGTGGTGCGGGTGGCGGTGCGCAGTTGATGGCGAAAGAGGGCGATTACGCCCAGGTTCGCTTGCCATCAGGTGAGCAGCGTCGCGTGCATATCACGTGCATGGCAACCATTGGTCAGGTCGGCAACACCGATCACGAGAATCAGAGCATTGGTAAGGCCGGACGTTCGCGTCACCTGGGCCGCCGCCCAACCGTTCGTGGATCTGTTATGAACCCGCGCGACCATCCTCATGGTGGTGGTGAGGGCCGAGCACCTATTGGTGGTAAGCCACAGACTCCCTGGGGCAAACCTGCTATGGGCTTCAGGACCCGTCGTAACAAAAGAACGGATCCCTTCATTGTCCGACGCCGCAATGCAGGCAGGAGGAAGAAATAGCACATGTCGCGCTCAAGAAAAAAAGGTCCATACATTCATGAGTCACTCAGGAAAAAAGTCCTGGTTATGCGCAAGACCGGCGATCGCCGCGTGATCAAGACCTGGTCACGAGCTTCGATGATCTTCCCAGAGATGGTCGGTATGACCATCGGCGTGCATAATGGTAAGACCCATGTACCAGTTTTCATCAGTGAGAACATGGTGGGCCATAAATTAGGTGAATTTGCTCCTACACGTCACTATCGTGGACATGCTGGTGGCAAAAACGAAAAAACTACTAGCGTTCGTTAGTGGTAAGTTAAAGTGGCTTCATTGATGAGCCCTCCGAGGAGAGTGCCGGGACCATATAAGGTTGTCCCAGGGGCCGACCAAAAGTTTAAAATTTGAAATGGTGCCCCTTCCTCGGGGTATAATGTGAGGTAGAGATGCAAGTCAGGGCTATTGCAAAAGATATTGGCATTCCGCCGCGCAAGATGCGTCTGGTCACGAACGCGGTGAAAGGGCTTCGGGTAAATGAGGCTCTGGCTATTCTCCAGTTCTTGCCCCAAGCTGGCGCGACACCTGTAAGCAAGGTGGTAGCTTCGGCAGCGGCCAATGCGGAGAATAACTACAATCTCAATCCAGATGAACTGTATATATTGAATATTGTGGCGGATGACTCGTTCCGAATTAAACGCGTGAAACCACGGTCTCATGGTCGGGCAGCTCGCATTTTACGACGCTTTTGTCATGTCACAGTGATTGTCTCAGATGATCCAGCTGACGCTGGTAGTCGTCGTTAGAGACAGTTAAGAAGGAGGACACTTTTGGGACATAAAGTGCATCCCAATGGGTTCAGGCTCGGCGTCGTAAGAGGATGGCAATCCCGTTGGTATGCTGAGCATGATTATAAAGATATTCTGGCCGAAGATTTCAAAATTCGCCGAATTATCACCAAGGAACTTGCCAATGCTTCGGTCTCACAAATTGAGATCGAGCGCACCGCCGCAGATCAGGTACTCGTCAAAGTTCATACAGCCCGTCCTGGTATTGTGATTGGCAAGAACGGCGATAAAGTAGACAAGCTCAGAGCTCTACTGGAAGACAAGACCAAGAAGCGCCGCGTGCGCATGGACATCGTCGAGATCCGCCAGCCGGAACTGGACGCCCTCCTGGTTGGTCGCAGCATCGCCGAGCAGTTAGAGAAGCGCGTATCTTTCCGACGTGCCATGAAACAGGCCGTCCAGAAGTCCATGCGTGCCAACGCAAAAGGTATCAAAGTCATTTGTGCCGGTCGCTTAGGTGGCGCGGAAATCGCTCGTACTGAAAAAGAAGTCGAGGGAAGCGTTCCGTTGCAGACCCTGCGTGCCGACATCGATTATGGTCAGACCGAGGCCCACACAACATTTGGTGTCATTGGCATCAAAGTGTGGATCTACAAAGGTGATATACTACCAAGCAAGCGCCGTGAATTGGCTGAACAGCAAGTGGAAGCAGCCGCACATCAGAACAACGCCCCTCGCGGTGGCGGACGTGATGATCGTCGCGGTAATGAGCAGCGTCGTGGTCGCAATGACCGCCCTCAAGCGGGTGGTGATCGTGCCCCACGTGCACCGGGAGATCGTCCTCGTGGAGGAGACCGTGGCCCACGTCCAGCAGGCGACAACCGCCCAGCTGGTGATAGGCCCCAGCGTCCGCCACGCCCAGCGGGAGATCGTCCAGTAGGTGAGCGCAGTCCACGTCCAGTAGGTGGAGACCGTGGTCCCCGACCAGCAGGCGACAGCCGTCCAGCTGGTGATAGACCCCAGCGTCCACCTCGTCAGCCACGTCCTGAGCAGGCAGCACCGGCCAGCGAGAGCACCACAACGCCGACGCCCGCGCCAGCACCTGAAACAGGGGCCACTCAGAGCGAGTAGAGGAGAGCGAAGCCATGTTATTGGCACCATCACGTACAAAGTATCGTCGACAACATCGTGGACGCATGAGGGGCGAGGCCGTACGCGGCAGCACCCTCTCGTTCGGCGAATTTGGGCTGCAAGCCCTGGAAGCCTGTTGGATGGAGGCCCGTCAGATCGAGTCCGCCCGTATTGCGCTCACCCGCTTCATGAAGCGTGGTGGTAAAGTATGGATTCGTGTTTTCCCTGACAAGCCTATTTCCGCCAAACCGGCTGAGACTCGTATGGGTAGTGGTAAAGGTGCAGTCGATCACTGGGTGGCAGTTGTCAAACCAGGTCGTATCATCTTTGAGATCGGCGGAGTCAGCGAAGAGATTGCTAAAGAAGCTGTGCGCCTGGCCGGTCACAAACTCCCTGTTAAGACCCGCTTTATTACAAGAGGGGAGGCTGGCAGTGTCGAAGCTTAGTGATCGCCGTAAAGAAGTTGCCGATCTGAACGTGATTGAAGTTCAGAAGCAGGTTCAGGAATTACGCTTGAAATTGTTCCAACTCCGCTTGCAGCAGCAGCGCGGTGAAGTAAAAAATAGCCGTGTGTTTGCACAGACGCGTAAGGATATTGCGCGCTTGCAGCATCGCTTAACCATATTGGAGAATGAGCAAGATGACACAGCAATCTAATGCTGCGCTCACTCCCGAAGAAGCCATGGCGGCGGCTAAGAAAACTAGCCATCGCCAGCAAAAAGTCGGGAAAGTAGTCAGCAACAAAGCGGACAAGACGATTGTTGTCGTCGTAGAGTCCTTAAAGAAGCATCGCATCTACAAGCGTACGTACAAGCAGACAAAACGCTTTTATGCGCATGATGAGAATAACACCTCTCAGGTAGGCGATCTGGTTCGTATCGAAGAAAGCCGTCCGCTGAGCAAATTAAAACGCTGGCGTCTGGTCCAAATCGTAAAGAACAGTTCCGGCATTGTGCCTGTCGCACAAGTTGTAGCTGAAGTCGACCCTGATCTGAACAGCGACTCTAACGAGTCAGCAGAATAGGGAGATTTGACAGATGATTCAGCCACAATCACGACTGAAAGTCGCCGACAACACTGGCGCAAAAGAAATCATGTGCATTCGTGTCATGAGTGGTTCAGCGAAACGCTATGCCACCGTGGGCGATGTAATTAAAGCTTCGGTCAAGCAGGCTACACCAAATGGACAGGTGAAAAAGGGCGATGTTGTGAACGCTGTAATCGTGCGCGTCTCGAAAGAGTACTCGCGCCCCGATGGCTCACACATTCGCTTTGATGAGAACGCTGCCGTGATTATTGCCGCCGGTAATAACCCACGTGGTACGCGTATCTTTGGCCCTGTGGCCCGCGAGTTACGTGAAAAGAACTTTACACGACTCGTTTCGCTTGCACCAGAAGTGCTTTAACGGGGAAAAAGATGGCAAAAAATTTAAAAGAGAAAAAGCCTCTCCACCTTGCCAAATTAAATATCAAGAAGGGCGACACCGTCGTCATTCTGGCCGGTAAGGATCGGGATAAAGTGGGCACTGTGTCACGTGCGCTGCCTCAGGACAACAAAGTCATTGTTGAAGGCCTGAACGTCGTGAAGAAGCATGTGCGCCCACAGGGTCAGACGAGACAGGGCGGTATCATCGAGAAGGCTATGCCGATACACGTCTCGAACGTCATGTTAAAGTGCACAGAGTGTGGAGAGTACACTCGTGTCGGTCATGAGCGTCGTCCTATCGGTGAAGACCAGAAGCTGCGTTCTGTGCGCATCTGCAAGAAATGCCAGAAGGTCGTGGCTGACAGGACGAGGAGTTAAGTAGTATGGCAACAGCATTTAAAGAGCGATATCGCCAGGATGTTATACCTGCCTTGCAGAAGGAATTCAATTATGAAAATCCTATGCAGGTTCCCGGTATCCACAAAGTTGTCGTAAACATCGGAATGGGAGAAGTCATCCAGAACGCGAAAGCTATGGATGCCGCAGTCGCCGACCTGGCCACCATCACTGGTCAGCATCCGGTGGTGACACGCGCCAAGAAGTCAGTTGCAGCCTTCAAATTACGTGAAGGTATGCCAATTGGTTGTATGGTGACGTTGCGCGGTCAACGTATGGACTACTTCCTGGACAAGTTAATCAACGTAGCCTTACCACGTATCCGTGACTTCCAGGGCATCTCCCCTGAGGCATTCGATGGACGTGGCAACTATACACTGGGCCTACGTGAGCAACTGGTCTTTCCTGAGATTGACTACGACAAAATCGATAAGCTGCGCGGTATGGAGATTACGATCGTAACGACCGCGAAAACGGACCAGGAAGGGCGTCGGCTGCTCGCTTTATTGGGCATGCCCTTTAAGAAGTAACGCTGGAGGGCGATTAATGGCAAAAACATCAATGATTGTAAAGTCGCAGCGCAAGCCCCGATTTAAGGTGCAGCAGCATAACCGCTGTCAAGTCTGCGGCCGACCACGCGCGTATATGCGCAAATTCGGTCTCTGCCGTATCTGTTTCCGCGAACGTGCGTTGCGCGGCGAACTGCCCGGTGTCACAAAATCGAGCTGGTAGAAACGCGAAGATGAAAGGACATGTTGCAAGAAAGCTTGAAGGCTTTGACTGCTACATGATGTGGAGGAACATCCATGAATATGACTGATCCCATTGCGGATATGCTCACGCGCATTCGTAATGCGGCAGCAGCACGACATACTCGCGTTTTAGTTCCGGCTTCAAAAATGAAGCTGAGTCTCGCGCGCGTGCTCAAAGAAGAAGGCTACATCAAGGACATCGAGATCCTGAAAGATAATCCGCAGGGGACACTGCGCCTGACATTGCGTTACTCAGACAAGAAACCTGTTGTCACGCAGTTGAAGCGCGTCAGTAAGCCCGGTTTGCGCGTATATACGAAGCAAGCTAACATTCCCCGCGTACGCGGTGGACTGGGCGTGGCGATCCTTTCAACACCACAGGGCTTGATGACCGGTTCGAACGCTTACAGGCATGGTCTTGGCGGCGAAGTCATCTGCTACGTTTGGTAGAGGGAGGTATCCTATGTCTCGTATTGGACGTGCTCCAATCATTGTCCCTCCAAAAGTACAGTTGGAATGGACAGACGGCAACCTGGTGACCGTCAAAGGCCCAAAGGGCGAACTCTCACAGCAGATCAATCCTGATCTGCAATTGAAGCTCGAGAACGGCGAACTGACCGTTTCTCGTCCTTCAGATAGCCGAGAGCATCGCTCAATGCACGGCCTCTATCGCTCACTGATCAACAACATGGTGGTCGGCGTCACGACTGGATATACCAAGTCATTGGAGATTCACGGCGTCGGTTATCGTGCGAACAAAGTTGGCAATAACCTGGTGATTCTGGTTGGCTTCTCGCATCCGATCGAAGTGCAGCCACCTGAGGGCATCACCGTCTCCTTTGACGGCATCGATGCAGCCACCAAGGCCACAAAGATCAGCGTCAGCGGTATCGACAAGCAGCTTGTCGGAGCAGTGGCAGCGGAGATCCGCCGCGTGCGTAAGCCTGAGCCTTATAAAGGCAAAGGTATCCGCTATGCTGGTGAGAAGATTCGTCGCAAAGCTGGTAAAGCTGGTAAAGTCGGCGGCAAAAAGAAATAATTAGCAGTGCACTCTTTCGTGTCCGTGATACAATCTAGCGTAGTAATTAATGCCATAGATTGTCACGGATGCGACTTTCTGTCTATCAGTTGTGACAAAATTCGCGACTGTAGGCAGAGTGTGGTACTATACTATGGGTTCATTTGACGAACCAGGCATTTTACCACATGGAAGCACCTCAGGTGTGTCAGACACACCATGTCATAAACGCGGCAATCACGAGGACAAAGTTCCACGAGAGACGTAGTGCCGACCACGTCGCTCTCAACCTCCTCGGCTCGCGTATCAAAGAAAGGGGAATTGCAAAAGATTGCCTCTCATCGTACCGGCAAAATCTTTTGTAATGCAATTATGATTAAGAGATTTGAAGCTAATAAGGCGCGGCTGCGGCGGCACCAGCGTATACGTCGCCATCTCGAAGGTACTTCGTCACGTCCACGTTTGAATGTATTTCGCAGTGGACATCATATCTATGCACAGGTAATCGACGATACTACTGGTCGCACGTTGGCGGCAGCCTCATCTCTGGATGAGAGTCTGCACGATTTCAAATATGAGCCACCTGCCTCAACCACAAGCGAGAGCACGGAAGCACAGCCAACGTCAGAGCGTGAAGTTGTCGAAGTCTCCGCTGAAGCACCTGTTGCCACCAAAGGCAAGGGAGCAAAGCAGACTCGTGCTGCACAGCCGGTCGCAGAGAAAAAAGTAAAGAAGACTCCTGTTGAGCAACTTGCAGGCATCGCCGCAAACCGTAAGGTTGCTCTGGCACGTGAAGTTGGCAAGATTGTCGCTCAGCGTGCGAAAGAGCAGGGCGTGACCCGCGTTGTCTTTGATCGTGCTGGTTATGCTTTCCATGGACGAGTCGCTGCGCTAGCTGAAGGCGCTCGTGAAACCGGCCTGGATTTCTAGGCCGCACGACAACCTTTCATGCGTGTGATGACGAAACGAGAGTGGCTGGACACACGCGAAATGAATGTATTGTGAAAGCCACACAAGCTTGAGTTCTGGCCTGGTATCATCCAGTCCAACACAAAACACGCGTGAATTTAGAGGAGATAAGACAGAAATAATGGCAAGAATAGATGCTTCAAAACTGAACCTTGAAGAGACAGTGGTGGAAGTCAGCCGTGTCTCCAAGGTGGTCAAAGGCGGCCGACGGTTTAGTATTCGTGCCCTGGTTGTGATCGGTGATCATAACGGACACGTTGGCTTCGGCTTCGGCAAAGCGGGTGAGTATACAGAGGCGATTCGTAAGGGTGTAGAGGATGCAAAGAAAAATCTGGTAGAGATTCCTCTGACCGGTACGACGATCCCCTTTGCCATCACATCGAGCTTTGGCGCTTCTGAGGTGATGTTGAAACCTGCTGCTCCTGGTACTGGTGTTATCGCCGGTGGCGCGGTCCGTGCGGTCATGGAGTCCGCTGGTGTGCGTGATATTCTGACGAAGACCCTGGGTAGCACGAACAAGGCCAATACCGTCCAGGCAACCGTTAAGGGATTGCGCGAGTTGCGCTCGGCGGATGCCGAAGCTGCACGTCGCGGTAAGACTGTTGTTGAACTTCTGGGTAAGAAGCGTGCTGACCAGCTCGCTGCTGCTACAGTTGCCGCCGCCGAACAGGCTGCCGCAGCTCGTGCTGCCAGAGAAGAAGAGCTCCGTGAGAACCGTGCGGTATCCAATCGACGCGGTGATCGTGGTGGCGATCGACGTGGCGGCAATGACCGTGGTGGCGATCGACGCAGCGGTGGCGGCGGAGATCGTAGCGGCGGCGGTAGCGGTCGTCGATAGGGAGTAAGTATCATGGCAAAATTACGTGTAAAATGGGTCAAAAGCTCTATCGGCTACCCAAAAGATCAGAAAGAAACAATTAAGGCTCTCGGCTTGCACAAACTTCAGAACACGGTGGAGCATAACGATCAGCCTGCTGTACGCGGAATGATCCGCAAGGTGAGCCACCTGGTTCAAGTAGAGGAGATTGTCAGTGAAACTCTCTGATTTACAGCCAGCCCCCGGCTCCCATAAAAGGGAGCGCCGCCTTGGCCGTGGTCACGGCTCTGGTCGTGGAAAGACCGCTGGCCGTGGTACAAAAGGACAGAAGGCGCGTACCGGTGGACATGTAAACCGCTCGTTTAACGGTGGTCAGACACGTCTCTCCAAGCGTTTACCGTTCGTTCGTGGTCTTGGTAATAACACCACCCCTTTCCAGGACGACTATACTATTATTAACATCGTAGACCTTGAATTGTTTGATGAGGGCACACAGGTTCATCCGAAGGATCTGTTGACACGCGGCCTTCTGACAGCATCGCAGAGCCGGGGATTGATAAAAATCCTGGGTGATGGCGAACTCGATCATCCTTTGACCGTACACGCGCATAAATTTTCAGCGAGTGCTAAGGCCAAGATCGAAGCGGCCGGCGGTAGCGTCGAAATCATTCCAATGAAGGTGCACGAAAAGACCAAACGACGTCAAGACGGGAACGAGCATACAGCCACACCTGTTCAGGCTTAACAATAGCAAAGAGCGCCAGGGAGTTATCTCCTTGGCCTCTTGTTTATCTGTATCGGCCGAGGGTTATTCTGTGTTGGCGTTCTTTGTAAAAAGGAGGCTCTCATGTGGGAAAAACTGCGTAGTATTTGGACAGTCCCCGATCTGCGCAAAAAGATCCTCTTCACCCTGGGAATGCTGTTAGTATTCCGCATCCTGGCTCATATCAATGTGCCTCTGACGGCCGATGAGCAGAAGACTTTGCAAGGTATTGTCTCCAATGGCAATACTGGCCTGGGTCAGCTGTTGGGCCTGCTGGATGTGTTCTCTGGTGGATCTTTGCAGACCTTTTCAATCGTCTCTTTCTCTGTCTATCCGTATATTACTGCTACCATCGTGATGCAGCTTTTGCAGCCAATCATTCCAGCGCTGCAGAACTTGTCCACCCAGGGAGAGTCAGGTCGTCTGCGCTTCAGCCAGATTACCCGTATCATTGCGGTTCCACTGGCTTTCTTACAGGCTCTGGGACAATGTGCGCTCTTCCAGCAGCAGAAAGTATTGACGAATTTTAACTTGTTTGATCCTGCATATGCCTTGCAGGGGTTCGCTATTTTGGCATCACTGGTGGCAGGTACAATGATTCTGGTCTGGCTTGGTGAATTGATCACCGAAAAAGGCATCGGTAACGGTATCTCAATCATCATCCTTGCCAACATTCTGAGCAATCTGCCAAAGTATGTTTCACAGGGCGTAACGGCTGCACAATCTGGTGGTAGTACAGCGATTGTGAGCATCGGTGTATTTCTGATTATTGGTGTCATCACCATCATCGGGATTATCTACATCTATCTGGGTCAACGCCGCGTGCCAGTTCAATATCCGACCAAGCGCAGTGTTGGTCGTGGTATGCTGGTAGGTTCGGCTCAGACGACCTACATCCCCATGCAGATCAACAGTGCCGGTATGATTCCACTGATCTTCGCATCCTCAATGTTGCTCTTCCCAACGGTAATTGTGCAGTACCTGAGTACGAATAACACGCCATGGGTCAAGGATACAGCACTGTGGATTGCGTCGAACGTGATTAATACCAGCGATTGGTGGTATTGGGTGATTAACTTTTTGCTTGTGGTCGCTTTCACCTACTTTTATGCGTATGTGTTGTGGCAGCAGCAAAACATTCCGGAGAACCTGCAAAAGCAGGGTGCGTTTATCCCAGGCTATCGTCCGGGTGAGCCGACGAGTAAGTATCTGTTCACGATTTTAAATCGTATCACGCTGGCAGGAGCACTGTTTCTGGGCGTGATCACAGTCTTACCATTCGTGGCTCGTGTCGGCGGAAACCAGATGCTGGGAGCCGCCTCGCTCTTAATTGCAGTCGGTGTTGTACTCGACACTGTGCGACAGTTGGAATCTCAAATGGTCATGCGTAACTATTCGGGTTTTCTTTCTTAGACAAGGGGTTTGTGCAGTGGCTGTACCACTATGTTCCCTTGACTGTCTCTCATTCGCGGAGAAGTGCAGTGTAGCATTTCTCCGAGACTTCGTCGGAGGAAAATCGTGAATATAATCCTGTTCGGTGCACAGGGATCGGGGAAGGGGACCCAGGCGAAATTACTTGCTCGATCTCTTGGTATTCATCATGTGTCAAGTGGAGACCTTTTTCGTAAAGCGTCTGTGGATGGTTCTGAGTTAGGGAAAAAAGCGCAAACGTACTTTGATCGCGGAGATCTTGTCCCCGATGACTTAACCGTGACGATGGTCTTGGAGCATATCTCTAAGCCTGAATTTGTTCACGATGGAGTTCTGCTCGACGGTTTCCCCCGCAATACGGTGCAGGCGCAGGCACTTGACAAAGGGTTAGCACAGCGTGATCAGATGATAAATGGCAGTGTTTACCTGGACGTTCCGCGTGATATCTTACTTCATCGGCTGACAGGTCGCTACATTTGTCGTGCTCACCAACACGTGTATAATATCGACACGAATCCTCCAAAAGTCCCGGGAATCTGTGACCAGGATGGTAGTGAACTCTATCAAAGAGTAGACGATACCGGCCCGGCTGTTCATAAGCGTCTAGACATTTTCTTTAATGAAACGATACTGTTGTTAGATTATTATAAACAGCAAAATAAACTCAAGACCATTGATGGGAATCGTAGCATTGATCTTGTGGCCAAGAGCCTGATCGAAGCTGCGCAGAGTTTTAGATAAATCCGTAGTCTGCTAGTAGATCGATAATAAGCATAGAAGTTTGTTGTCGATCTGCGAACGTTTAGTATGTATACACAAGGCTTGTGCGGTGGGGCGCGTTACCACTAGTGGTACCTGCACGAGGGAAAATTCCAAAAAGGAAAATTCCCCTCGACACTCTAGAGAAAGTATGCTATAATTCGTAGTTGGCTGCAGCAGTATTTACTGCTGCCCTTTTATACTTTCAAGCGCATAGATAACTGCAATATAATCCGCGATTGCTCATGCGAAGGCTGCCGCACAAAGCGCGTTTGGTATAGATATATGCAGGTAGTAGCGAACGTAGGTCCCGCCGCTAGGGAAAGGATGTTATGCCAAAAAAGGATGAAATTGAGGTTGAGGGCAAGATACTGGAGTCCCTCCCCAATGCCATGTTCAAAGTAGAGATTGATGAAAACCATCAGGTTTTAGCTGTCCTATCAGGGCGTATGCGTATGAATTTCATACGTATCGTGCCAGGTGATAAGGTGAGGGTCGTGCTGTCCCCCTATGACCTGACACGAGGGCGCATAACATGGCGCGCGCGATGATGTTGCCTCTGGCTTGCTGATGTGCTGATCCCTGGGGTTGAGCACACAAGCATCATTGTTCCTTTTCTCCTATCGGTACTTTTTCGGTCAGTTGGGCTGCATAAGAGGAAGCATGTAAGTTCCGTTCATGTGATTCTGGTTTGCAGTTCCATACCTCATCGCTGTCAGTGA
The DNA here is from genome assembly GCF_057551105.1 of Dictyobacter sp. Z7_2. Taxonomy (NCBI): domain Bacteria; kingdom Bacillati; phylum Chloroflexota; class Ktedonobacteria; order Ktedonobacterales; family Dictyobacteraceae; genus Dictyobacter; species Dictyobacter sp. Z7_2. The sequence goes on along the minus strand of NZ_BAAJPE010000002.1, from coordinate 1,820,084 downwards.
GTAGAGAGAGCTGTGCGCCTTGAAACTTCTGAGTGGTTGTGGGGATAGTTGTGAATTTCTGAGTCTCAAACAAGAAGAGAGGCAAGACATGAAGGTAAGCGCCTCGGTAAAACCGCGCTGTGATGGCTGCAAAATCATTCGCCGCAATCGTGTGGTGATGGTGATTTGTAGCAAAGATCCAAAACATAAACAAAAACAAGGCTAATCAGGGGTTTCGGATCTTAGATTACCTGCATACAAGCAGAGCAAATAAGATCCGAAACGTGAAGCTGGAGGAAAAGATGGCAAGAATTGCCGGTGTAGATATTCCACGAGAGAAGCGTGTGGAGATTTCGCTGTGCTACATCTACGGAATTGGGCTGACAACCAGCCGCAAGATCCTGGACAGAACACGCATTAACCCGGATACACGTGTGAAGAACCTGAGCGAGGAAGAGGTCAATCGACTTCGTGAAGTCATCGACCGTGAATTTAAAGTTGAAGGCGATCTGCGTCGTGAAGTTGATATGAATATCAAACGGCTGATCGAAATTAACTGCTATCGTGGTATGCGCCACCGCCGTAACCTGCCAGTACGTGGCCAGCGAACGCGAACCAATGCGCGTACGCGCCGTGGTCCAAAGCGTACAGTTGCAGGCAAGAAGAAAGCGGCAGCGAAAAAGTAGCGTAGCGCAGGAGAGAAGTTTTAAAAATGGCAGACAAGAAGAAACCAACGGGCAAAGTCAGGCGGCGTGAACGTAAATCTGTTCCCCGTGGGCAGGCGCACATCCAGGCCACATTCAATAATACCATCGTGACCCTCACCGATCCTAATGGAAACGTTCTTTCATGGGGCAGCGCGGGTGGTCAGGGCTTCAAAGGCTCACGTAAGAGCACTCCATACGCCGCGCAGGTGACTGCTGAGACAGCAGCGCGCAAGGCGATGGATCATGGCTTACGACAGATTGATGTCTTTGTCAAAGGCCCTGGCTCTGGCCGTGAGGCGGCTATCCGCTCATTGCAGCAGGCCGGCCTTGCCGTCACTTCAATTACAGATGTTACACCTATTCCGCACAATGGCTGTCGACCACCAAAGCGTCGTCGTGTATAGCCGGACTGATCGGTGAGGAGGAAAGAACTAGATGGCACGTTATACCGGCCCCGTTTGCAAACTGTGCAGACGTGAGGGGGTAAAACTTTTCTTAAAGGGCGACAAGTGCATGACAAAATGTACCCTGGAGCGCCGCCCTACAAAGCCAGGACAGCATGGTACCAGCCGCGCTCGTAAAGAGTCTGGTTATGCCAAGCAGTTACGCGAGAAGCAGCGCGTACGTCGTACATACGGTGTATTAGAGCGCCAGTTCGTGAAGCATTTTGGTCTGGCTGCAAACCGTCCCGGGAAGACCAGCGAGAATCTCTTACATATCTTAGAGATGCGCCTGGATAACCTGGTCTATCGCCTTGGCTTTGCCGATTCACGTGCGCAGGCACGTCAGCTGGTAAACCATGGTCACTTCGCAGTCAATGGCCGCAAGACAGATATTCCATCCTTTATCGCCAAGCCAAATGATGTGATCGCTGTGCGCGAGCGCAGTAAGGGAATTGAGTATTTCAAGGCCCGCTCTTTGATGCTAGCTCAAAAGGGTGTTCCTACCTGGTTAGGTCTGAACATCAACGAATTATCTGGTCGCGTCATAACCATACCCTCACGAGCGGATCTCGAACTACCCTTCGATGAGCAGATGGTGGTGGAGTATTACCAGCGTTAAGCGCTTGAGTTGGCGGAGACTTCATGGCACACGCCCGCGCTCTTTGCTATTGCAACAAAAGAGTTCCTGGCAAGTGTCGCAGGCTTGTGTGTTAGAAGGGTTTAGTCCGTGTCTGATTGATCTTTCGGAAGATGGATCGCATCAGTGCGAAGAACTCTTGGACTACCAGCGTTCTGGGTTTTGTCTCCCTGATCAAGTTGTCTTGTGAGCGCTACTGGACCTGGTAGAAAAAGAAAGGCAGGTTAGAACCTTGCTAGATATTGTACTACCTCGCATAAAAAATACAAAGACTCAAGGCAATTATGCGAGTTATGATATAGAGCCGTTAGAGGCTGGGTATGGCATGACCCTTGGCAATTCGTTGCGGCGTGTATTGCTGTCTTCGTTGCCTGGTGCGGCCGTAACCTCTATTCGCATCGAGGGTGTACAGCATGAGTTTCAGGACATCCCTAACGTGATGGAAGATGTGACTGATATCGTGTTGAATGTCAAACGTTTGCGCTTACGCTCCTTCTCGGACCATCCTGTGTCGATGCGTCTGGAAGTCAGCGGAGCTCGCGAAGTGACAGCAGCAGATATCATCGCTCCCAGCACGGTAGAGATTGTGAATCCTGAGCTGCATATCGCCACACTCGATAACGATAATGCACGTCTCGATATGGAACTGGTTGTCGAGACGGGTCGGGGCTACGTTCCTGCCGACTCAAAAGAGGATCAGCCGATCGGGGTCATCCCGGTTGATGCTATCTATACGCCTGTGCCAAAGGTGAGTTATACCGTTGAGCATACGCGTGTAGGGCAGATGACAAACTTTGATAAAATTGTGCTTGAAATTACGACGGATGGGACGATTGTGCCCGATGAGGCATTACGTCAGGGTGCGGATATCCTGGTGCGGCATTTGACTCTGCTCGCCAATTATCGCGCCGAGTTGCCACCAGAGCTTGATAAGCCACCTCTGAGCAGCTTGCCCATCCCCCAGAAGATCTATGATACTCCCATTGAAGAACTTGATCTCTCGGTACGCGCTTACAATTGCTTGAAGCGTAGTAATATCACGAAAGTTGGTCAGGTCCTCTCGATGAACGAGGAAGATCTGCTGGGCGTACGCAATTTCGGTGAGAAGAGCCTGCAAGAGTTGCGCGAGCGACTGCTTGTACGTAACTTCCTGCCAAATCCGCGCACGAGCACCGTCGGAGCCGATTCAGACGGCGATCACGAAATGGAGGAATAAGTTGAGACACCGAATTGCTGGCAACCGGATGGGTATGCCGGAGCCGCGTCGTCGGTCTGCTCGACGTAATCTGATGGCAGGTCTCATCCGATACGATCGTATACAGACGACCGAAGCACGTGCACGTGCGATCCGTGGAGAAGTAGAAAAGCTGATCTCCGTGGCAGTAAAGGGGCGTGAAGATGCCCGCAAACATCTGGCAACAGTTGTGACTGACGAAGACAAGGCTACCAAGGTGCTGGATTTTGCACGCAAAGGTCGCTTCTCACTCGATCATAGTGTTGGTTCTAATGAGGATCGCGCTGTATTGCTCAAAGCTCCTTTGACCGATAAAGGACGCAAATTCCAGGAAGATAAGTTGAAGGCTCGCCGCGAAGAGCTCTTGAGCATTTTCTCGAATGAGGGCGATGCTGAGAGAGGCTTGAACGCTGCCTACGCTGCGATGGTGATTGAGCTGCATGCTCGCCGCCAAATCTTGAGCGCCTTGCCCGATGAGCTGGTTGTTAAGAAACTGTTTGAAGAATTGGCTCCTCGTTATCTGGGTCGTCCTGGTGGTTACACGCGTATCACAAAGCTGGGTCGCCGTAAAGGTGATGCGGCTGAGATCGCACAGATTGCCCTGGTCTAGGAAGATATTGCACGCGGAACTTGATGTAGCGCGTCCAATCTTGGATCTCTTAAATTGATATGAACATTGCTTGTGGTATTGAGTATGATGGCACTGATTTTCGTGGCTTTCAACGGCAATCAGAAAATGTAGGGCCGACGGTGCAGGGAGCATTGGAGCGAGCTATTGAGCGTGTCTCTGGAAATGTCTTCTCTGTCGTGAACAGTGCCGGGCGTACCGATGCTGGCGTGCATGCGAGTGGGCAGGTTATCCATTTTCACACGCATGCTCAGCGCGAGCCTGAGGTATGGCTGAATGGGCTCAATGCTCTTTTACCAAAGACGGTGGCGGTGCGATGGGTGAAGGTGATGCCCGAAGGGTTTCACTCTCGCTTTAGCGCCAGGAGTCGTGAGTATCGCTATACGATCTGGAATGATCCCGCGCCGACGGCTTTACGGTCCAGATTTAGCTATCATTATTCTCATGCTCTAGATGCAGATCTCATGAATGAAGCTTGTCAGGCCCTGCTGGGTCGCCATGATTTTAGCGCATTTGGACATAGTCCTAATGACACGAACCCTTTGAAACCCGGGCCACACTCGTGTGTTCGTACGATGTTAGCAGCACGTTGCATACGTCCAGAGGCAAACGAACTCATCTATTGTGATTTTACTGCGAATTCTTTTCTGACAGGACAGGTCCGTAGAATGGTTGGGACGCTCTTGCTCGTGGGGCAGAGGCGTCTGAGTCTTGCAGAATTCCGTGAAATTTTGCAACGTGCAGATAAGGTACATCCTGGTTTCGCGGCCCCGCCACAAGGGCTGTGCCTGGTACGGGTTGACTACCCTGAAAATTTTGGAGTAACGAACAAATGATAAAGACATACAGCGCCAAGGCCGCTGATCTGCAACCCAATTGGTACGTCATTGATGCCGAGGGTCAGATCATGGGTCGCCTTGCAACACAGATTGCGCATATTTTGCGTGGTAAACATAAACCTACCTTCACACCACATCTCAATAGCGGAGATTTCGTGATTGTGATCAACGCCGATAAGATCGCTGTCACAGGCAATCGCCTGGAGCAGAAAGTCTATTATCGCCATTCACAGTACCCCGGTGGATTGAAGAAGACAACCTTGCGTCAGACATTGGAAGGTAAACATCCAGAGCGCGCCCTTGAACATGCCATTCGTGGTATGGTCATGCACAATCGCCTGGGCTCCCAGATTATGTCTCGCTTGAAGATCTACGCCGGCCCGACGCATCCCCACGAGGCCCAGCAGCCAGTTATCTGGACAGGCCCCGAGGCGTTGTTGGAGCAGGCTAAGGCTACTAAGGCTTAAAGTAAAGAAGAGGAGAACAGACCTTGGCTGACATTTCAAGGAATGACTACTACTACGGTATGGGACGACGTAAGACGGCTGTTGCTCGCGTCCGCCTCATCCCCAATGGCGATGGTAGCATCACAATCAATGGCAAACCTGCCGTGAATTACTTCGGACAGCGCGATACACATCTGGCAGCCGTCGCTGCTCCCTTGCGTGCGCTCGATCTGAATGGCTCTGCCTATTCACTGACCGTCCGCGTCGTAGGCGGCGGTTCAAGCGGTCAGGCTGGCGCAATCCGCCACGGTCTGGCACGCGCCCTGGTACGCATGAATCCTGATAACAAGCTTGCTCTGCGCAAAGCTGGCTATCTCACCCGCGATCCACGGATGAAGGAAAGAAAGAAACCAGGTTTGAAACGTGCCCGTAAGGCCCCACAGTATACAAAGCGTTAAGCTTCAGTATTCTGCGTGTTCCAAACAGAAGAGCCAGCAGGCCGCCGATCGGTGGGCTGCTGGCTCTTTTCGTTGCTTTGACCGGCGTTAGCGCTGAGCTGTGACCTCTGAATAGACGGGAGTACACCAGTCGAGGTACTTCGGAATGTTTCCACGTACGATGTCAAAGTACAGATCTTGCAATTTCTGTCCAATCGGACCAGTCTCACCGGTACCGACGAGATTATGGTCTACTTCGACGACAGGAGCGATCTGTGCGCCGGTTCCGCAGAGGAAGATTTCGTCGGCGGTGTAGAGCTCGGTACGATCGATCTGGCGCTCGCGCACTGTCAGTCCCAGCTCCTCTTTGGCCAGCTGGATCACGGTGTCGCGTGTGATGCCCATCAGGATATTTTCGGAGGGTGCCGGCGTAATCAATTCGCCGTTTTGGAACAGAAAAATATTTTCTGCGCTGCCTTCCGAGACGTGTCCCTCATGGTTGAGCATAATGGCTTCGTCAAAGCCGTTCTGGAGCGCTTCGGTTTTTGCAAAGGCTGCGTTAGCATAACTGCCGGTGATCTTGGCTCGTGCCGGGATGGCGTTGTCGTCGATGCGACGCCAGGATGAGACACCACAGCGTAAGCCACCAATGGCGACGTAGTTTCCCATTGGCTCTGAGGTGAGCAGATAATGGTCGGTGAGATCGTTTAAGCGTACGCCGATGATTTCGTCGCTTTTGTAGCCCACTGGACGCAAGTAGACGTCCTCATGCTGATCGTTGCGCCTCACCAATTCGATACTGCTTTCGATCAGGCTCTCGACTGAATATGGCAGGTTGATGCGCATGATTTTGCCGGAACGTAACAAGCGCTCATAGTGTTCGCGTAAGCGGAACAGGTAAACTTGTCGTTTCTCCTCATTCCAGTAGCCGCGAATGCCTTCAAAGATGCCTGTTCCATAGGCGAATGCATGGGTACGTACCGAGATTACACCACGTTCAGCCGGGATGTATTCACCATTCATGTAGAGTATTTTTGCGTCCATTGTTGTTTGTGGATAAGCTGACTTTGAGACTGCTTACCGTCTCCTCCTTCTCCATTTGTGGGATGCTTCACGCACCAAGAAATGTGCCTGCGAATACGAATATATTTATCGATAATGCACGAAAGCTCGTGCCAGGGATATTTTTTATAACGAATAAACGCTTGTGCTAGAAACAAGATCTCTTTTTGTCAGCAGTGTAAGCTGATCTTTAGAGGATTTTCTTGCCGAGCGCTGAAAGTGTTAATTCGACGGCCAGCAATGCTGTGGCGTTCTGGCTATCCAGGATGGAGTTGACTTCGACGACATCCATTGAGACCAGCCGCTCGCATTCGGCGAGCATCTCCATGGCGAAATGTGCTTCACGATAGCTGAGTCCGCCGCGTACGGGAGTACCGACGCCAGGAGCCTCGCGAGGGTCTAATGAGTCCATGTCCAGGCTGAGATGGATCGGACTGTTGTAGGCGCCTGCGATGCTGATCGCCTGCTGCATTACCGATGCTATGCCGCGACGATCGATGTCGGACATGGTAAAGACGTGGATCTGCTGCTCGCGGAGTAACTTTTGTTCGCCTTCATCCAGATCACGAGCGCCGAGAATCACGATTTTATTTTTATCAACCTTGGGAGCCCAGCCGCCGATGTTGACTAATCTGGCATCGCCGAATCCTGCCAGGGCGGCTAGAATCATGCCGTGAATATTCCCTGAAGGTGTGGTATCCTCGCTATTGAAGTCCGCGTGGGCGTCGACCCAGATAACTCCAACGTTTTTGTGGACCTGCGCGACTCCACTGATCGAGCCGAGAGACATACTGTGATCACCACCTAGAATTAAGGGGAATTCATGCTCTTCAAGCCCCTGCGCTACGCTCTGTGATAGCTCCTCGGCCAACTTGGTGATTGGCTCGAGATATTTCAGGCGCGGATTACCCGTGGGCTGATTTTCGGGCAGAGGAATATCGATATTTCCTACATCATGGACGCTATGGCCTAGCTTGAGAAGTTGATCTTGGAGCCCGGCATAGCGAATGGCTCGTGGCCCAATATCGACTCCACGCCGGTCTGCACCCAGATCGATTGGAGCACCAATAACACGGATTCGCATAGAAACTGCACCTCTACTTAAGCAATGAGCGGATGACGATATTTTTTGTGAATGAAATATGATAAAACCCTCCCGCTCGCAAGCGATAGAGGTGTTCTTTTTCATTATATGCACTGCTATGGAATTTTGTCTATGACTTGCATGACTCTACTCATTTTTGCATGCTTGTTAGATCACTCTGACAGCAGTATTGCCACTCTGTCGGGACAAGTTTCTCATGATGATATTGCTGAGTTCGATCAAAATGTCATAGTTGATAATATTATAAATGTTCTTTTTGCACAGCATTTCATTATGTATCGCTAAAATATGACATGATGTTCTTCTACTGCCTTGCACATTTTTGAGTATTGATGATATACTGTAAGTTATATGTATGAGACATAAGCCCGCTTAAATAGGCGGGTTTTTACCGTTGATATGTTATGTGGTTGTGTGAGAATATGGGGTGGAACTTATCATGTGGCGAGTGGGGAGCGAAGAAGCTTTTCATGCAGCGTAGCAGCTTGGCCTTCATGGTCAAGTCCGAGGAGGTTCCTTTATTATGGTTGCTGATCTTGTAAGTCCCTATGCCGTGGCTGTCGCACAATTTGATGAGGCGGCTGATCGCCTGGGATTGTCTCAGGCGATGCGTAATATTTTACGTATGCCCAAACGTGAGTTGAGCGTGAATTTTCCCGTACGTATGGATAATGGGGATGTACAGGTATATACTGGCTATCGCGTCCAACATAATATCAACCGTGGTCCCGCCAAGGGCGGGATTCGTTTTAGTCCGCAGGTCTCCCTCGATGAGGTTCGCGCTCTGGCGATGTGGATGACCTGGAAATGTGCCGTAGTGAACATCCCCTTTGGAGGTGCCAAAGGTGGTGTCATCTGTGATCCTCATGACATGTCGCGTGGAGAGCTAGAACGCCTCAGCCGCCGCTATGCGACAGAAATCTCGATTCTGATAGGACCAGATAGCGACATTCCTGCACCTGATCTGAATACCAATCCGCAGATTATGGCCTGGATGATGGATACCTTTTCAATGCATCAGGGGTATTCGGTTCCGGCTGTCATCACAGGGAAGCCGCTGGCAATCGGTGGGAGTGAAGGGCGTCTGGAGGCGACCGCCCGTGGAGTCCAGGTGGTGACGAAAGCCGCTATGCGGCATCTAGGACTCTCTCTTGATGACGTTTCGATTGTCATCCAAGGGTTTGGCAATGTCGGTGGTACGACAGCTCGCTTTATGCATGAGATGGGGTGTCGGGTCGTTGGTCTGAGCGATGTGAGTGGTGGTGTCTATAATGCAAACGGTATCGACGTGCCGATGGCGATGCGTTTCTCCCGCGAGCATGGCAATCTACGCGGCCTGCCACGTGCCGAGCCTGTGACAAATGCAGAATTACTTGAGCTACCGTGCGTGATTCTTATTCCTGCGGCACTTGAAAATCAGATCACAGAAGAAAATGCGGATCGCATCCGCGCTCGTTTGATCGTTGAAGCTGCAAATGGTCCTATCACCAATGCAGCGGATCGCATTTTGAATGAGAAAGGTGTGCTGATCGTTCCCGATATTCTGGCCAATGCTGGTGGCGTGACGGTGAGCTACTTTGAATGGGTGCAAGATTTGCAGCATTTTTTCTGGGCTGAGACAGAGATAAATCAACGCCTGGAGTCGATTATGTTACACTCCTTTGCCGCTGTGCTGGAGGAGTCAATCACGCAAAATACCAATATGCGTATGGCTGCTTATCTCCTGGCAGTGAGTCGCGTGGCTGAAGCAACAGAATTGCGTGGCATTTATCCCTAAATTTTTATGAATGTATAATTGTAGCTAATATGACTATATTTTTAATTCCTTTACTACTGCGTGTATTAATCATGTAGTCATATTAGCCCTGGGTCAGCCATGAATAATCCTTCTCCGAAGGATGTGCCTATGAAGTATTACAGATCACGACGTTGAAAGCGTATGGCACCAATAATAGGGAGCACGAGGCAGTATATGATTGCCCACAGCAGGAGGCCAGGCGCGATCGGTTGTAGCGCGACAAAGAGGCTTGATGCGTTGGATATACTCTGAGTGGAGAGGAGTAAGGTGGCGGGAGGAAGTAAGTAAAATGTGGCTCCATGCCAGAGTGCATCGGTGGGAATGATCAGGTTAATGATGGTCGCAACGTTTTGTGATTGTGTGCCTGTGGCTGTGACAAGAATCTGGATAAAGCTGGCCAGAGGTGCTCCAATAAACAAGAATATCACAATCGCCCCATTGATCAGAGTTGGTACACAGGCGCTGCCAATTGTGGTGAGGGCCAGCAAGACAAGTGGACTGAGTTCAAGCATCCCCAGGGTCTGAAATGCTTGCTGAGGCCAGTAGCCAGTAATCCAATAGGTGACACCTAAAAAACTACAGAATAACATGGCTGTATAGATGCATACGATCAGCCCATTCCCCAACCACTTGCCGAAGATAATCTCCATACGGTGTAATGGCTTGGTAACGATCATCGTAATCGTGCCAGATTCAATCTCCCCGGATGTCATACCAATCGTCAAAATGATCGTGAGAACACCTGTAAGCAGATAGACCAGCCAGGTGATTAAACCACTGATCCCAATGTTAAATTCTAGCAATCGCAATTGCGTTGTAACGGATGTGGATGCATCGGCAGAAAGCGATGGATAGATCTCATTGAGCAAGAAGGCGAATGCAATGATGAGCAAAAGATTGAGACATATCATCACGAACAAAATCCAGCGATGAAACGCCTCTTGTATAGTAAAACGAACAATGGATAGCATTCCCATTATCAACTCCTCAGACAAAGTGACTTTTCATTTAACTCAGAGTATCAATCGTGGAGAAAAACAACTGTTCAAGCGAGCGATGACGTCGTGACATCGAGTAGAGTCGCGCTCCGCAATCGTGGATGGTCGCTGCGATCTCTGCTGCCTGTTCATCGTTATCAATCTCGGCGAGGAGGCCTCCAGGCTCGTTTTCATCCCGTTGTAAGGTGACGGCGATGCATTCCAGTTGTCGCCATAATTCGTCACTGATCGCATCCACACGTATTTCTAATATACGTTGATCGCCGAAGAGTTCGGCTGGTGTGCCTGTTTTTAGGATGCGGCCCTGATTGATAATGGCAATGCGATCACACATAGCTTCTACGTCGGCGAGTTGGTGAGAGTTAAAAAAGATGCTGGTCCCCTCGGACTTGAGATACAGGAGTAGTTCACGCATGTCGCGCTGGCCAATTGGATCGAGTCCCGAGACCAATTCATCGAGAATTAGCAGTTCTGGCTTATTGAGGAGAGCTTGAGCCAGGCCGATGCGCTGGAGCATGCCCTTGGAAAAGGTTTTTAGTTTTTGTTGCTCGCGTCCAGCGAGGCCAACCATCTCCAGTACCTCAATGGAACGTTTTTTGAGCGCGTTTCCTGACAGACCATAGAGGCGACCGTGTAGTTCCAGGAAATCTTTGGCCTTGAGCCAGCGATGAAAGGTGGGAAATTCAGGAAGATACCCAATCCGCCGCCGCACTTCGACGTTGCCAAGAGGTTGTTCAAGTACCCGTATCGTGCCCCTGGTCGGAGCGACTAAACCGGTGATGATTTTCACTGTGGTACTCTTACCCGCTCCATTGGGGCCAAGAAATCCGAATGCTTCACCACGATACATGCTAAAGCTGACATCGTCAATTGCCAGGCGTCGATGAAAGACCTTACGCAAGTTTTGTACCTCTACGATGGGTACAAGAGAACGCCCTTCTGGCGTTTTTTTTGATGGGGCCGTATGTATTTGTGATGTGGAAGGCGTTTGCACTGATCTCTCCTTTAATACAGCGTAGAACGCGAGACATATTATTTCAATATGCCTCGCGTCAAAAATTCGTTACTGGAGCGAGTTAGCCGCTGTCAGAAGTTGATTTGCATCGATACTGAGACCGCCAATGGCATAAATGATGCCATTAGCTTGCCAGAGTAACATATCAGCACCAACAGGAGATGCAATGTTTGCAATCTTCGTCTTTTGAGTGCTGGTCAATAGCAGCCCCGGCGCGTTGTGTACCGTGATCGAGCGGGCCTGCATGCCAGCTGGAACTGGAAAAGGAATAGTGCCATTATTGAGATCAAGCTGCTTGAGTTCCTGTACGAATGGAGCAGGTAATCCAGGCAGCGTGAGCATGAAATCGCGTAAATCTTGCAGCGAGGCCTTGCCTGTGGCTCGAATGTCTGGACTGGGTATCTCAGCCACGATGAGAGGATTTCCTGTTTTGATTCCATATTCGGCGACGACGCCAGGAGTGGTTGTGAGACTAAAGGTTGATCCATCAAGGTTAGATGGGATCTGCACATTGCTATGCCCATTTTTTGTGAGATAAGCGTGTACCTTTGCCGAGCTGAAAGTGAACGTGGTATGGCTTTTGCCAATGACGCTGAAGATCGGGTTGTTGCCGACATTCTGCGGCAATTGCTGCGGCAAGGTCATGTTGAAGTTGATGGCATGGGCGGCCTGAGCCTGAGTAAGATTGTTTTGCGTTTGAAAGCTCTGCGCTTGACTAGTCATACTTCCTAAATCATCAATGCCAGGTGCTGAGTAATTTGATGATCCAGTCAGATCCGTGTTTGAGATCTGGACAGGTTTAAATTGCTGAATGCGAAAGAGTGAGAGAAATTGACTGGCAAAGGCACTGTTGGTTTGTAGGAGAACCAGAGAGAGCAGAATGATCGCGGCCGCCACGGCAATCCAACGTTTGGGGGTATGGTACCACGGCTGCCTCTCAACGAACTTTGTGGGATACACTGGCGAGAGCGATTTTCTTCCTACGCTGGTCTGGTCGGTACTGGCGCGTTGTTCGGATGTTACATCTGTAGAGGTTTGATCTGAGTTATCGTTAGTCTGGAACAATGGACTTTCCATCTCATCTCTCCTTGTTGTTTGTCGGACGATGGTGCGAATAAGTTGTTGGGCTTGCGCTACGTCGTTAGCTTGTACTGGTGTAATATCTCCCGCATTCACTTCCATGATCATGCTTTCTAATGACCGATCCTGTTCGGCATCCTCTAGCAGAAGCGCAACAGTCTCGATGTCGCCGTCATCCATAGCGCGCATGTAACGTTGCAATGTCTGAACGCGTTTGAGCATATGGTTATTCATTGCTCTCTCCTTCTTGCTGCTTATACCATGCAACGCGTAAGCGGTTTAAGGCCCGATGAAGCCGTGCACGCGCCGCAATTGCTGTAATTCCCAATTGCTTTGCTAGTAGTGATCGATCAAAATCATGTAAAAATGCCAGGCGCAATATATGTTGATCATCGGTTGAAACAAGAGAAAGCATCATCAAGGCTTGCTCATTCGCTTCTATATCCTGTTCTGGTCGTGCTAGAGGACATGAAGTGAGCCGATCGAAGAGTTCTCCTTCGCTCAACGTTTCATTCTCTTGCGTAGAGAGGTGGGCGATAGACATTTCACGCCGTGCACGCTTGGCGAATTCGGTCTTCTTGCGTCTGATGATGTTGATGGCAATGCCTAACAGCCAGGCTCTTGGTTGGCTATTTGCATCGAAACGTTCAGCATGGCCCAGTGCTTCAACCACCATTTCTTGCAAAACATCAAGCGCGACAGCCTTTACCTCCTCACCTTTTGCTAGTCCCATGCGTTGCACGTAAGAGCGTAAGGTACCGAGAAGCGGCTCTGTATTTTGCATCAGAAACGCAATCAACAGCTCTTTTTTGTCTGGGGAGGGAGCAGTAAGAACCTGATAGTTTCTATATCTGCCTTCGTCAATTTCCATAGACAAATCCCTTTATCTTTATTTTTCTCTTTATCAAATTAGCATAATCAAATTAGCATGTCTTCTTACTACATCTTCAAACATGAGGGGATGTTTGTGACATGACTCGTTTGTGCTTTGAATAATTTGATAGCAAAAAATCTGTTATCGGGATTAAATTTTTATAGAAGATTAGCTTAAAGCGATGTGTCCAGGCTAATCGGAAACATGAGATGGCTCAACGTCCAGAATTTTTAGCCAGATTTCTGGTTTGGCATCATCCTCAGTCGAGCTGATACGAAAGATGATATCTACTTCTTTGACGTTTTTGTAGCGTGACAATAATGAGGCTCCTCGTGTAAATGTGCTGTTTGGTAACAACTGCATGTCGTGTCTTTGGAGGAGATCATCTGCGGTTTTCCTGGCCGAGAGCTTAGGAAGACCAAGGCGGAAGAGAAGATTCTGACGATTTTGTCCGCTGGTGCGAGCTTCAAGCAGTTTTAAGCCCTTCATTTTAAATACAGGCTCGGGATTTCCTGCACCGAACGGTGCGAGCTGGCGCAGTTCTTTGTAGGTTGTGTAGGAAAAGATGTCGAATTTTCTGACAGTCAGGTCGACCATTTTGGGCAGCAAGGCTGGCGTGCTCTCGCTGTTGTCCATTTCAGTGACGATACCAGTAATATCTGGTAAGTTGGTGCCTTCGATCTGGGTGGATGTCGCTTGTCCGCCATTTTCGTGCCAGCGTAGCAGATGTTCACGCAGTTGTTCGATGCGCTCGCTGCGGATAGTCAGGCCAGCAGCCTGAGCATGTCCTCCATAGCGCTCCAGATTGGGACCAAAGTTGCGCAGAGCTTCAATCAGGTTGAAGCCTTTTTGGCTCCGTCCCGATCCTCGACTGGTGCCTTTATCCGGCTCATTGCTTAAGACAAGGACGGGCTTATTGAGTTCTTCAACCAGTTTGCCAGCCACCAGGCCGATGATGCCTTCATGCCAATTATCTCCGGCGACCATCACTACGGCGTCGTTGGGATGGTTTTTGGCCTCCTCCCGTACGCTGTGCATCAAGGTCTCGGTCTCTTGCTGGCGCTGGATGTTGAGTTGCTTCAATTCTTCGGCGATCTGACTGGCTTCCCCGACATCATCGGTTACGAGTAGAGCAAATGCGATGCTGGCCTCTTTCATGCGTCCGGCCGCGTTGATCGAGGGTGAGATGCCAAAGGCGATGTCGCGCTCATGAATCCTGCCCGGACGCAGATTAGCGTTGCGGATCAGTGCTTTTAAGCCTGGCTTGTTCGTATGTCTTAAATACTCCAGACCTAAGCGCACATACGTATGATTTTCTCCCAGTAGAGGAGCGACATCTGCAATGGTTCCAATTGCTACGAGATCGAGCAGCTCTTTTTCATCGTCTTCAGTGCGATTATAAGCCCGATAGAGGGCTTGTGCCAGCTTGAAAGCTATTCCTACTCCACACAGATAACGCTCGCCGTAGGTGCAGTCTGGTCGCCAGGGATTGACCATGGCGTATGCTCTGGGAAGTTGCTCCGGTGGATGATGATGATCGGTAATAATGACGTCGATGCCCAATGAGTTGGCATAGTCAACCTGATCGACATCAGAACTAGCACAGTCGGTTGTAATGATCAACTGCGTTCCGCGTTGCTTTAGCTTATCAATAGCAGCGTTATTGAGCCCACAACCATCCTTCAGACGATGGGGAATGTGGTAGTCGAGTGGTGTGGTCGGGGCTTTGAGGAGGCGGAGGACGCGATAGAGAAGCGCTGAGGATGTGACTCCATCAGCATCGTAGTCTCCATAGACGGTGATGTGTTCCTGGTTCGTGAGCGCTCGCTGGATACGCTCGACTGCACGTGGCATATCGATGAGGGTCAGGGGATCAAGTGTCTCGTTGTAGTGTGTATTGATGAAGCTCTTCATCTCTTCCACGGACTTGAGGCCGCGATTGTAAAGTAGTTGTGCCTGAATGGCTTTGATGCCTGCTTTTTGTGCACTACTGAAAAAGCTCGGCTCAAGTTCGGGATAGATTTCCCAGGTATCCGTTAGTTGAGATGATGATTCCAAATGCCTATTCCTCTTTACACTTTTAATAAGCAACTTTTGATCGTATGTGATATATCCGCTGCTGGCCAGATTGAAAGCAACAGGCAGCGGATATATTGATTGCCTTACTCTGGTAATAGACGCATAAACACTTCATTTCCCAATAGGCGTCCACGTGTGCTTAAGCGTAGCCAGCCGTCCTTATATTCGAGCAGGCCAGCCTCATTGACGCGATCCAGGCGATCTCCTGCAAACTGCGCGAATGGTTGGCCAAAACGTGTCTCAAAGGTGGCTAGATGGAGTCCCATGGCGGTGCGTAGCCCCAGAAATGCGGTCTCCGACATCGCCTGTGCATGCTCGACGATCTCGCTTTCGACTTCCGGGCGTTGTAGCTTTTTGAGTGTTTTAATGTAGGTCGCTGGCTCGCGCTCGTTGGAAAAACGACGATCTGCAAAGCTGGAGGCTGCACCTGTCCCCATGCCTATGTATGGCAGGTTTTGCCAGTAGGTAAGGTTGTGTCGGCTATGATGATCGGGTAGCGACCAGTTGGAAATTTCGTAATTAATATAGCCCGCTTGACGCAGTAAATCATCTGCATATTCGTACATATCGGCGCACAGGTCTTCGTCACCGGGTGTGATATGTCCTGTGTCGGCCCATTCTTTGAATGGAGTGCCTTCCTCGATGATCAGGGAGTAGAGCGACAGATGCTCAGGATGCAGGTCCAGCGCTCTTTTGAGTGTCTCCTGCCAGTGTTGCATGGTTTGATCTGGGAGTCCAAACATAAAATCTAGATTGATAGATGAGAAGCCAGCTTGTCGGGCAGATTGAAATGCCTGCACGATCTCTTCAGGGCTGTGGATGCGTCCGAGCGTTTTGAGGAGCTGCGCGTCGAAGCTTTGTGCTCCCATGCTGAGACGATTGATCCCGGTTTTGCGAACGCCTATCAGTTGTTCCTGGTTGAGTGTGCCCGGATTGGCTTCCATGGTGATCTCGGCGTCAGCGTCGATCGCGAAGGACTCAAAGCAGGCTGCAATGATGCGCTGGATCTGCTCGACCTGGAGGAGACTCGGCGTGCCTCCTCCCAGGAAGACGGTGCGTGAACGGCGCTTCCTTCCATCTGCGTGTTGAGCCATCTGACCGGCGAGTCCTATCTCGGTTATGAGCGCCTTGACGTATGGTTCGCGTAGTGGAAGCAGGCCGGCGAAGGTGTTGAAGTCGCAGTAGTAGCAACGGGTATGACAAAATGGAACGTGGAGATAGAGAGAAGCCGTGTCTAGAAGCTCTTGGATAGGTTCCGGGTTTTGTAAGAGCGATTGAGGTATGAGCGTTGGCTGTTGAGCCTGAGTATCGATGGACATCATGGATTAACTTTTATCCCTTATTATATCTGGCCCGCCGGCGTGATATGGACGAATCCATATCACTGGCAGGCATATCCTGGGCGCTACGTTGACTATCAGCTCTGCAAGCCGGTTGGCCTTGATCTCTGACAGCTAAGGGATGCTTTTCCCTCATGCTTCCTACAAATGTGTCACGCATTAGAGCTATCTCGACGTTTAGCCTGTTGCGACTGCAGTTGCGGTCGAAGGCGCAGATGCTGGCAGCCAGGATGGCATGTTGGTCGTATTCAACAGGATGGTTGAATCCGGATCACTTACCTTGGCTCCATGTGCTTTCTGCTCGGCTACCCAGTACTTCAGAGCGTTCTGTTTGAGGGCGCTTAAGGTAGTGGCATCTATCACGCGTGCAGGATCGATTTGCTCAATCTGGACGATGTGAAAGGTGCCATTTTCCGATAAAACTGGACTGAGTTCATTGACTGTACGCGCCGGATTCATGATCCAGTCATCGATCGTTGAGCCGATGTTGGAGCCGTAATTCAGCATGTACTGACCGCTGGCCAGCCATCCAAGGTCGCCGCCTTTTTCCTTGGTGTTGCTATCAACCGATTGCGCTTTGGCGATGGTCGCGAAGCTTGCTCCTGCCTTGATCTGTTTTAGATACTTTTGTGCATCGGCGGTTGTAGCAAGAGTCATCGAGCGAGCTTCAACCTGACGGGCAGGCGTTTTGATCAGCGAGGCTTCATATGTCTGCATGTGATCGCGGCGAACAATGACGGTCATAGCTGCTTGTACATCACCATCGTTCACGTTCGAGGTCTGCATAAATGAGCTATATGTTGTGCCCGATGGCAGGTTCGCTTTGAAACTATTGAGCGCGTTGTTGAGCGCACTACTGCTGGGGTTGATCTGATTCTGAACTGCCGCGCTCTGATTTTTTAGCCAGTTGCGGATGAGAACGTCTTCCTGAAGCCATTCTACGCTGTCATTGGCGACCTGGGATTGCGTAAAGAGCTGTTCTTGCAGTGACTCTTGATTGCTGAGCGAGGTGTATTGATTCGTGTAGTTGGTGACGTCTTTATTATCCTGCGTCTGCTTGGCGGTCGCAGCAGTCAGCTGTTTTTCCAGATCAGCACGCTTGCTAGAATTAGCAGGGAGAGCATTAATCTGTGTATTCAACTTGGTGATCGCAGTTTTATCATCGGTCACAGCTTTTTGTGCGTTGGTCTGTTTGGTCTTCATCGCGGCCTGTTGCGCACGTAATCCGTTTTTTCCCTTGAACTTGTTGGCTGAGATTTGACCTTCGAGCGCAACCATTTTGCGATAGGAGTCCTGGGAAATAGTTTGTCCGTTGACGTTAGCGACAGACAGGTTGGGGATGACAACATTGAAGTTTGTCCAGAACGCTGCAAATACGATAACGCAGACGAGTATAATAAAGCCAATGAATGACCAGACTGCCAGGCGCTGAAGTTGTGTCTTCTGTGCCCGTGAAAGATGGCCTCCCCAGCCAAAAATAAGAGGTTGGCCGTCGCGGCGGGCCTGGACATGGGCTGTTTGTTTATTATATCCCTTGGCTTGGGCAGAACGCGTTGGTCGTTTATTGTCAGGCCGACGCGCTGTTTGATTGTTCATCAAAACCTCCGACGTGGATATCCCAGGCTTGTTGACCGTAAGGAAAACCCTCTTTCCTGGCACGGCAGATACAGTCGCCCCTTATCCACAGACCGCCCTGCCATGAAGTGGTAGGAGTGGAGGTTGCTGGCCTCTCTTAGAGTCGCAATGGAAGGATCTCATATATCTTCAGCTCCATTGATGAAAAGTGAATCTTCGTGCAACACCATGTCAAATAGTTTGGGCCTGGAGGCGTCCGAAGGGGAGATGTGCATCTTCTCCTCGGACGCCCTCATTAGCTACAAGCAAGGGAGTAACAATAGGTATTACATCCCACGGATATGTTCAGCAGTATAGGGGAGCAAGGCCATAAAGCGGGCTTGCTTGATTGCAGTGCTCAAACCACGCTGATGCTTGGCACAGGTGCCTGTCTTACGACGAGGCTCAATCTTGCCGCGATCGGAAATGTAGCGCTTCATGAAGCGGCTTGCATCCTTATAATCGATTTCTCGAACGTGGTCATGACAGAATTGACAAATTTTACGGCGAGAAGAACGCTCGCCACGATCGCGTCGCTCACGACGTGGACCTGATGGTCTCTGCACAGTCTTTCTCCTTCAAATTAGAAGGGATGATCATCCAGTTCTCCGAGGTCATCGGGATGTCCGCTGTATGACTCAGAACCGGAATTGCCCGGTTGCTGGTTTTTCGGCGTGAGCATCTCCATGTCGCTGATGATGACATCGATGGCAGTGCGGCTAACGCCTTCTTTATCGGTGTAGCGGCGCTGTTCAAGGCGTCCCTCAACAAAGACCTTCTGACCTTTTTTCAGGTAGTTGTTGCACGTCTCGGCCAACTGTTGCCAGGCAACGATATTGAACCAATCGGTTTCGCGCTCTCCACCGCTATTGGCTCTCGCTCGACGCGTCACGGCCAGCGTAAATTTTGTTACAGCCGTACCGTTATTTGTATAGCTCATATCAGGATCGCGTCCCAGATTTCCAATAAGCATAATCTTGTTCATGACTCAAAATCCTTTCGACGTGTTATCCTACCTGGACTCCATCACATGGAGACTGAATGAATGCATCCAAACGTTTCATCAATGATTGAACGTAGATTCTACGCTTCAACCTGTTGTTCTTCGCTCGCCTCAGCAACGGGAGCAGCAGGCTCTTCAGTTGCTGGAGTTGCAGGCTCATCGACAGCCGCAGTGGCTGGCGCTTCTTCAGCAACGGGCTCAGCAGGAACCTCATCTGGAGTCTTGCCGGTCGAGGCTTCATCAGCCTCAGCGGTGGCAGGAGCTTCAGATGTCTCTGCGGTCGTTTCGGGGGCAGCAGCAGCGGCGGCGGCTCTTGCCTCGCGCTCTTCGCGCTCTCTCAAGACGGCCTTCGGATCGCGTTTGCGAACCATCTCGCGTAGAACAATCTCAGAAACCTTCAGAGTACGTTCGATTTCGATCACTGTCTCAGGAGTCAGAACCATGTCAATGAACACATAGAATCCATCACGGTGACGATCGATAGGGTAGGCCAAGCGGCGACGCCCCCACTGATTGACACGTACGATTTGACCCTCACGATGAGCGACGATCTGTTCGATACGATCCATGACGGATCGTGTCTCCTCTTCGCTGGCTTCTGGACTGAAAACGATACCAAGTTCGTAATCTCGACTCACGAAGCCACCTCCTTCCTGTGGGTATGCTACTGGTCAGAGCAAATCTCTGCCAGAGCAGGTGGAGCATCAACATACAGCTGATGCTAAAACTCAGATGCCGCTTAACGATAGTGTGTGTACATCTCTATAATACGGCTTCAGCAAAAAATCGTCCCACGAAATTCGTGGGGAGCAATGATGTCTCCCTTGAGATCAGAGGCGGATCAAGCCGGTCTGTAAGATCACACGCAAAACCAGCTCAAAAGCCTGTAGAAGCCATCAGTACCACGCATTATAGCATTGTTCTCCATGTCTGACAATAGAGCCCGGGTAGGTGAATGTGTTTACTGTTCTCACTCCTCTATTCTCTTTATAGCCACGAAAAGTGGAAAAGCGGAAAGTTTTCACAGTCCTCTATAAAATTGATCTTCCTCTTCTATTCGAGTGCAAATCAATCGACTCGTTAACTTTATTGACAGCTTCTACGCGATAGCTCATACTACTAGCAGAGATAGAATTTTGTTAGCATGGAGCATCGCGGCTGATGAGAGGCTATGTGGCAGGCTGAAGAGGACTAACAACAAGATACTCAACTTTTCTGGTACTTATACGTCTATAGGGTATCATAGATTTTTCTATTCATATCGATTGATGCTGCACGAATTTCATTTGCATTGCATTCAACTTCGACTTTTTGTCAATCCCGCAATTTCAGGAAGCGGCAATCAAAGGAGCAGCCTGCATGTCTGCTATTCATACGCAATCTATCTACCCAATTCGCGACGACATCATACGCAAACAACTAAGGGCGAGGCGGTTAGCGGTCTTTCTGATCATCATCCTGGGAGGCGGTTTAGAAGCGTGTTATCTGGGACTGTATCCCTGGCTGGCTGGCCAGTCAGCGCAAGATCCGCTGCGCCGATCCTGGGAAATATTTCTTCCCTGGCTGGTTGCGGCCTATAAACAGCTCGATTGGCGTCCCTACCTCATGACCATCGCCTGGCCGTCGATACTACATGGATATCTCTTTCCATTGCTGATCCTGCTGGGAGTGACTCTCCTCTGCATCTGGTTGACCGTCATGGTTGGCAATCGCGCAGGTCGGATGATCGTGATTCGGTCCGCACTCTATCTCAGACCCGTCTTCGTGATAATTTTCTTGCTTAGCTGCGTGTTCGCTCTGACAATGGTGCTGAGTCCGGTGCATTTGAACGAAATGTCACGCACGATGCTGTCCTCGGATCTGTATGGGCGGATGGTCGAAAGCTATCATCTTAATCCATATCTGCCGCATGCGGCCGCAGTCGCGCGCGATCCAGTGCAGATAATCCTGGCTCAACTTAACAACAACCAGCAATCCTCATCGACAAATCTCACTGGTCCGCTGTGGATGGATATCAGTATCCTGATCTCGCTCGTGTCGCATTCAGATCTCGCTCGTATGGTGCTAGGATGGCGTGTGTTAGCTCTGTGCGCACATCTGCTCAACATTATCCTGCTGTGGGCCTTGCTCTCTGCTCAGAAGCCACTCTATCGTATCGCCAGCACAGTCCTCTATGCCTGGAATCCTCTCGTGCTGATCTTAGGTGTTTCATTGGTACATCCGGAGATCCTGCTGCTCTCGTTTGTCCTGCTCTCCCTGCTCAGCTTGCAACGCGACGCAACCGTGCTGGGATGGGTCTTTGCGATGCTGGCAGCTCTGGTCAGTCCCGTTTGTTTGATACTGTTGCCCCTGCTGTTGCTTTATGCCTTCAGACGCGCTTGCTTGCAAGGCTGTGGCCTGCTCTTTTTATGGTCGATCGGCATGACGCTTGTGACCGCTTTGATCGTTTTTCTGGCGTACGTTCCCTATTGGCAAGGTTGGGGTATCATGGGCATTCTCACCAGTCTGCGCACGGTCTTCTGGCAAACGACTTCTGTGAATTCTCTCGATGCCGCTGTGCTCGGATTGCCTGTTCATCTGCCCGATAGGATCTCGTGGTTCTTTCAAGCTCATATCTGGTCGGCGGCGGCTTTGACGATCATCTTATGCTATCTGTTTGTCGCGCTCTGGCTGGCCAATAGCTTCGAGATGCTGCTACAGTGTAGCAGTTGGGTGCTGCTGCTGTGGATTGTGCTCCAGCCCGAATATTGGCCGTGGTATCTGATCGTGCCATTTGTGCTTGCTCTCAGCTCGTCGAATCGCCGTCATGGACTTAGCGCGATCTTCTTGCTGCTCGGTGCGCTGCTTTGCTACTATTTCTGGCAGTGGGCGCATGTCTGGCCGGGACAGGGATTAGTCGTGATTGGTATCCCGATCCTGTTGTGGGGCTGGGCCATGTTCTTCTATTCTAGCTGGCAGATGGTGATCAATCGCCGCGATCAATCCACTATAAATCAAGACAGCCAGCCGATGGAGTTTGTTGATCCGCCGTGGTCATCTCATCCCTCGTGGTATCCACGTGCGACGCGTTCACGGTCGCGCATGTATCGCTAGAGGACGCTGGTGTCCATCTTGAGAGTGGTAGCGGGAGTTTTTATTGATGAACATTGCTGTCTTTGCAGATCTCCATGGCAGAATCCTCCTGGCCTTCAAGTTATGTGCTCGTTGGGAGCAGGAGACAGGCGAGAAGCTTGACCTGATATTGCAGGCAGGAGATGTGGGGATTTTTCCCGATGTGGCTCGGCTGGATAAAGCTACGATTCGCTTTGCGCAACGCGACCCGACGGAATTGGGTTTTATGCAACATTTTGTGTCCTATGACGATGATGTTGCCGCTGTGCTTGCGCAAACGACCTGTAATCTCGTGTGTGTACGTGGCAATCATGAAGATCATGGCTGGCTCGATGCGCGTGAGCAGCAAGCGTCAGGCGCCATGTTTTCTGTCGATGCTTATCAGCGCCTCTACAGCCTCAAGACAGGTATCCCCTATGTCTACGCGGCTCCTCACGAGAAGCTTAATATTTTAGGGATTGGGCGCATCGGACAGCATACACGAGGGTTAGACGATAAGTATATTCAGCCCTATGAACAGGCTCAATTGAGCAAACTCGGCGATGTCGATGTCGATATTTTGTTGACGCACGATATGCCCGCAATAAACTCTCCGCGTGTGGGCGGCATGGCTGAGATCACAACTGCTCTTCATCGGCATCATCCGCTCTATCACTTTTATGGGCATATCGGTGGTGAATGCCAGCTTGGCATCGCGGAGAATGGATCAACGCAATTTTGCAAATTAGCTGATCTAGAATGGCATGGTGCGAGTCAGATGGTTCATCCAGGATCAATGGCAATTCTACGCTGGACGGATCGGGCAACTCATTCACTGAGCATTGTGCGTGATATTTGGTTCAAGGAATATACTGCCGACACCTGGTTGTATCTTTAAATGAACTTTGGCTTCCTACGTCAGCCCAAACATTATACCATTAACCTCTTAAAGGAGATCGCATGACCGATGTCGCATTGCTCAGTGAAGATCTAAAAGTTTGGTTTCAGCGTTTTGATATTAAAAGAAAAGCGATCGAGCATTTTTTAGACATTGTAAAAGACTATGCCCTAGAGAAGGACGAAATATTTGATAAGAAATTTCCAGATTTTGATGAGAAAAATCTGACAATAGAAGTCAAAAATATGGAGTTCTGTATTTATTGGGGAAAGAACGGTTGGGGAGAGGATTATCCTTATTACATGGTGGTGACCATACCTATTATATACAATAACATACATATTGGAAGCTTTGCAACGATGTTTAATGATATGGGTAGAATTATTGATAATTCATGGTCATATGCCGAAAACTAGTCTCACTTCAGTACTTGGTAGTACTTTTGCGAAATAAACTTTATCTTATAAAGAGATGGAAAAAGTAAAGGAGATATATGAAGAAAAAGAGACGTTTGTTTGACACTGCTATAATACAAAGATTTGTTGTATCTCACAACATTGAAGAAATAGCAATTATTTCTGCGAAGGAGGCTAGCCTAAAATATATAGAAAACCAATTATTAGATACGAATATATACAATAGATTAATTGTTCGTGTTGATTCTATTTCATTGTATGTTACATTGAATGATACAAATGCTGTAGATGAACAATGTTGCATACGTGTCTATGTTCACGTTGAGACTGCTGAGCTGGAAGATGGTAGGGATAGTGATGAGATTGCAGGATGGGTACGAATTCATTATTATCTTGATGGCACGCTGATGAGCATAGAACCAGATCTTTACTCCTTATTAAAATTCGAAGATGAATAAAATCTGGAGAGAGCCTCCCTTTGTTACTATTTCCATAATGTTTGTTCCTGGAAAATTTCACCATGAAGTTATGATGCCTCTACTCTAACAGATCGTGAAAGATTATTGTAAGGAGCAGCAATGTATGATCTTACAATAAGTGATATTGAAACTTCAGGAAGAAATTATGGATTTGATGTTAATCTATAAAAAGCTAATTGATCACTTGATGAAAGCTGCCATTTATTAATATATAGGAATTGTTATGACAAAAATGCTTGTTCTCGAAACCGAAGGTTATCAGATCTCATTTGAGTTAGAAATTGTGCCATCATTCGACGATACATTTGATGCGACCATCACTTTCCTTCTTGATCCTCGAGTTGGTGAGCTTACCTTTACCTCCTATACTGACTTCCTCTTATTCGAGACGTTGCAACGTCTGGTAACTTATTTTGAACAACACATTCTCCAGTTGCAAGTAGATTCCTTTCATACATCTATTGTGTTTGTTCCTATGAATCTCCTTTTTCAGCTACAAGCGTTACCTGGCGACATTGTGGGACCAGATGACGGGGAATTTTCACTGAGTTTTATGTTAAATATAAAACGACCAGGTGAGGAGAACCTTCCCTCTATCTGTGTTGGAGGGAAATCTGTAGTCACCCTGGAGCAAATTAACCGTTTTCTCTTTTCTGTGAAAGAACTGCTATCGGATTCTTTTCAGTAATGGATCGTTGATTAGGAGATGGCTATTCAGGGTCAGCTAGAATTTATACCAGGGACAATAATGTGTGGTACGATCCAGAGCATCCTGAAGGAGGTGAAGGGAGCGCAATTAAGTTGACCGAAAAAGTTATGTGTCAAGATGGAGCATGGAATTGTACTATTATTGTTATTGCTTCTCGGGGGTGGCTATGTTATAATACAGTCCGCGTGCGGGGATTTTCTTGAAAAAGGCTTCTCTTCGCCTTTGATAGAGGCGCTCTAAGATTGAAGTGGTTTCAATCCTCATCTACCTTGCCTTCTTCTGTGGCTTTAGTGTATCTACACTGGATCTTTCAGCTGATAGTTTCGCAGTAGATAGTTGTGTCAATAAATGTTGCTCCGCCGCTAAGAAAGAAAGAGCTATGCCAAAACAGAAATTAAAGACTCACAAAGCCATGGCCAAGCGTGTCAAAGTGACCGCTGGTGGCAAAATCCTGCGCCGTAAAATTGGAATCAATCACTTACGCCGTAACAAATCCCCGCAGGCTGTTCGTTCTATGGACAAGATGTTTGAGTTGAAGACCGCTGATACACGTCGTCTGAAACGCTTGTTGCCATATGCATTTTAATCTCACGAAATAATGAAGGATAAGGAACGAACATGCCAAGAGTAAAACGTGGAGTAACCTCCCACAAGAAGCATCATAAAGTATTCCAATTAGCCGAAGGCCATCGTGGTACGCGCCGTAACGTATTTCGTCCAGCACACGAATCAGTTATGCGCTCAATGTCGTACATGTATCGTGACCGCCGTAACCGCAAGCGTGACATGCGTCGCCTGTGGATTACACGTATCAACGCGGCTGCCCGTATGCATGGGATCAGCTATAGCCAGTTGATGCATGCTGTACACGTTGCGAACATCGATGTTGATCGTAAGATCCTGGCCGAACTGGCTGTCAATGATATGGGGGCATTCAGCACGCTGGTGCAGACCGCCCTGGATGCAGTCAAAGAGTAAGCAGATTTTCTATGTAAGGGACTCGCCTGTCAGTTATGATATGGCGAGTCTTTTTGTTTGTTGAGGACATTATGACTCTGATTACAAGCCCCTCGAATCCGCGTATCAGCAAGCTCCAGACGCTGCATACGCCTCGCGGTCGCAAGAAGAGCGGTCTGATGTTGATGGAGGGACCACATCTGCTTGAGGTCTTGCTGGATGCACAGCTCTGGCCCGATGAGATCTATTATCAACCGGAACTCCTGCAACATACATCTGAGGGAGCGGATCTGCTTGAACGTCTGCTGCACACCCGAGAGTTATCCGCTTCCAACCTGATCGAGGTCAGTGAGCGCGTTATCGAGGCTCTGGGAGAGACGCAGACGTCGCAAGGTGTTGTGAGTGTTGTGCCGCTGGATTTGATCTCTCCTGATCGTCTACAAGCCAGGCGCAAAGCAGCGGAACGTCCTTGCTTGCTCATTTTGGATGATCTGGCTGATCCTGGCAACATGGGAACAATCTTGCGTACCGCTTTAGCTGCCGACGTGGAGAGTGTGTTACTCACACCACATTGCGTAGATCATTATAGTCCTAAAGTTGTCCGCTCGGCCGCCGGAGCGCATATCGCCTTGCCCGTTGAAGCTCAGATGAGCTGGGAAGCAATTGCTGAACGCGTGGTGCAGCATTGTCAGGATGATAAGCGTGTCTTGCTGGCAGAAGCCGGTAGCGCACAGATGTATTATGAGCTGGATCTGACACGGCGCTTTGCCCTGATCATAGGTAATGAGGCTCATGGCCCCTCGGAGCAGGCCCATGCTTTGGCTACGCTGGCTGTAAGCATTCCTCTGGCCAACAATGTGGAGTCTCTGAATGCCGCCATGGCCACAGGCATCATCCTCTATGAAACTGTACGGCAAGGGGCGATGCTGTTACATCCTCCCAGGTAGAGTGGGAGCTTGTGGTATGCTATATCTTGCTTTCGCGTGCATCCTTGCCCACCTCTTTCATCTCCCTGGCTTTGGTCGCAGTGGTTACCAGATAGGCTCCTGTGATAATGAAAAGCGCTCCAAAGAAAAGATCTGGTGTGAGAAACTCTCCTAACAAAAATGCCGCGATACCAAAGGTAAACAAAGGAGTAATATATCCCACGAGAGAGGCGAGTAGTGGCGAGCCATATTGAATGGTGTACTGATAAAAGAGAGAAAATAGCGCTATCGTTAGACCTGCTGAGATAGTACATATCCATATGATTGGTGTTGTTGTGCTTAACCAGTCAGGATGAATAAAGTCGGGCAATGCCAGTATGAATGTCACTATCGCTGTAAGATAACATAATAGGGCGGTTAAATAGAGTGGTGAGTAACGCTCTTGAAAAGGTTGAGCAAAGATCGAATAGATTGCAAGTGTAAGTACAGATGCACCGACGAGAAGGCTTCCCGCAAGTAATCCATTCGAGAAGGAGATCTGCTCCAGCGCCGGAAGCAGGATAATTATCAGGGTTCCCAATCCTCCTATGATAATACCAATGATGGATCTGGCACTTATGCGCTCGCGTAGCAACAGGTACGACAAAATGCTTATCAGTAGAGGGGTAGTTGTTAATAAAAGCGATGTAAGCGTAGCCGTTACCAAATGGACTCCATACGTGAAGAAAACGGTATTCAGAGTGAAAAGCCCGCACAAAGCCAGGACGCTTAAGGATGGTTTGCGCAGGCGCTGTTGATTTATAAACAGGAAAGGCGTGATGGCAAGCGAGGCAAAAAAGAAACGCAAACTGTTATAGACCAATGGCGGAAGGGAGAGCAATGCAATTTTACTAAGGACTGTGTTGAGGCTCTCAGCCATTGAAGCCAGTAAAACTGCAATGATTGCCAATATAACATTTTTCTTCATACCAGGAAGTGTAACAAATAAGCCGTGGCATGCAATGAAAGTGTGGGGACACTTTTGTCCATTTGCTGAGCTTCTCACTCTATATCTGTCTCATTCCGGCTTGTTGGTCCAGCACATCATGCCTGATGGTCGCTAGTTGCCATCATTGTTGCTCTTTCGGGACAGGTTCACTGGCTGACCACTCTTCGGAAAAAGGGATATCGTTCCACATCGGCGTGTGCATAGTGTCTGCTGAGGTTGCTTGATTGTAATCATCGATGGATTCTGGCGGGAGCGAGTACATGTTTGATAGAGGGACGCCAGAAAATCTGAGTGGATGCAGGGCTGCGTTGACGGTGCGGATGGCGGCGCTGATCGTCAAAGGATCTTCAATCTCTTCGCTTAAGACCATTTCGAAGCTCATGTTGGACTTGGGGATGCGGTAGTATTGTCCTTCGCGTAGCTTGAAGGCTTCAACCGAGAGGCGTAGCTGTTCCACCTGATAGGCAAGGCGCTCGACGACTTTCGCGGCGATGCGGGTATTGGTGCTGCTGCGTTGCGTGGATTCGGTGACTTCTTGCATGATTTGTACGATGGCTCGCGATGATTGTCGTTGTCGTGTGGTCATCTGGTTGATCGTTGATATCTCTCGGGCTTGATGCTCGATCGCTTCAAAGATGGATGTCAGTGCGTCTCCAGCTTCTTGTGCGAGGCGCGTTCCTGTATGTGTCTCTTCTTCGGTGTCCTGCATGGCGATGGCCACTGAGACGATCTCTTCGCGTACGCTGCGAATGATACGGGTGATGAGATGGGCCTGGTCTTTGGTACGTTCGGCCAGACGGCGAATATCGGCTGCGACGGCTCCGAAGCCTTTGCCGTTGTCTCCGGCCATGGCCGACTGGATCGCTGCGTCCAGGGCGAGTCGATTGGTCTGGTGCGCGATGCTGGCGATGACTTCGATGATCTCATCGATTTCATGCGAGTGGTCATCGAGCTTCTGCACTTTTACTGATGTTAACAGGACGTTCTCGCCGATCCTTCCCATACCCCCTCGGGCCTGCTCGACCGCGTCACGTCCTATCTGAGCATCTCGACGCGCGACGCGAGCGACGTCGAAAAGGATCTGTGCGCGTTCGGCCACTTTACGGCTGGAGGCTGCCATGCTCTCGACTTCGTTACTCGACTTGCTGATCTTTTGCAGATGAATGTTGTCTGTGTCTACGAGTTGCGTCATGCAGTCAAGGATGGATGTCGTCGAGTTGGCAACGTCATCGGCAACTATTTTGACGCTGACGACCAGATTGCTTAGCTCTTCTATCATATAATTGAACGAGTCTGCCAGGATGCCGAGCGGATTATCTCCGACCCCGGCCTGCGTACGCAGGTCTCCTTCGCCGATGCTGCCGACTTCGTGGACGAGTTGCTCAACCTGCCTGCGGAGGATGTCCCGCTGTGCTTGCGCTTCTCGAATCAGTTGGACGATGTTATCAAGCATCTTGTTCATTGAGCGGGCCACGAGATGAATTTCGTCCTGCGTGTTGATTTTGGCGCGTGCCTGAGTGTCTCCTCTGGCGATTCTTCTGGTGAGCATGGCTAGCTGATGAAGCGGGACGGTGATAGAGCGGTAGGCGATGAAACCGATCAGGGTGACCAGGACGATGGTTCCACAAAAGGCGATGAGGGTGAGGAAAATAATTGGATTGGTTTGCGTGGCGCTGGTATTGATCATACGCATACTCATATTATCTGCTATCCGGGTGATGTCGGACCATTTATTTTCTAAGGGGATGTAGGCTGTCTCGGCTGCTGTGATGAGATCACGTACTCTGGTTGCAGGTGCCCGGTTGTTCATGGCATCGATGGCTTGCTCTTGCGCGTTCTGGTATTGTGGCCAGAGCGTGTGAGTGACTTGATAGAGGTCTTGCCGCTGTTGGCTGGGTACATTCAGGTCGAGCTGATTGAGATTGAGGAGGTCAAGCGTTTGTTGCATCTTTGGCGACGTGCTTAGCCCATAGGTGTTGCTGTAGTGTTGGGTCGCTGCGGCAAAAAGCGTGCTCGTCGCGTGCAATTGCTGGATATTCGTGCTGATCGGCGCTTTTGTGCTGGCTGGCTGACCTTGATATGTCTCTAGATAGGTGGTGACAAGCAGGGTGTTGAGATTGGGCAGATAGGTTCCTGCCGTGGTGGCGGACTTGAATGCGTTAATATTTGTGCGGATGACCTGACTACGTTCGGATTGCCCTTTAAAAAAAGTAAAGCCGAGGATAGAGATCACAACCCCTGGTATCATTGCGGAAAGTAGAAAGGCTAGCAAGAGACGGCGAGAGATTTGCATGTTCGTTATAAATTTAAGCATCGAGACTTCGACTCCTCCTCCAACACCAAAAAATCACCTCAACATGTCTGCGCGAAGCAACATTAGCTGATATGAGGCCATCCAGTTTTTATGTGCTTGAGCTGTTCCAGATGGCGCTTAAAATTCAGTGTACTCGCCATTTTCTGAAAACAAAATTTTTTAGCACGTATAGCCTTTTTTTGCTAATAATCATTGAAAATGGCGCTCATATATATTTTCTTCTATGCGTCTGTGGCATGATATACTAAGAGCGTTTGCTACTCCGTTTGTTGTGTTGTCTAAAGTTGATTGCGAAGGATCTTCTTGTCAGGTGCCCCCTGAAAGGATTTTTATGGAGAGAGTTTTGAGCGCTGATTGGCCTTTTCAAAAAGTGCTGGTGGCGAATCGCGGTGAGATTGCGTTACGCATTGTGCGGGCTTGTCGAGATGTCGGTTTGCAAAGCGTGGCGGTCTATAGTGATGTCGATCGCGATGCCTTGCATGTACGCATGGCTGACGAAGCGTATCATATAGGTCCGGCGCTAGCTGCGCAGAGCTATTTAAATATTCCTCGTTTGATTGAAGTGGCAAAACAATCAGGAGCTCAAGCGATCCATCCGGGTTATGGCTTTCTATCCGAGAACGCTGCCTTTGTCGATGCCTGTCAGGAGGCTGGATTGATCTTTATCGGCCCTCCCGCTGCCGCTCAACGCGCGATGGGCGAGAAGACGGCTGCTCGTCGGACGGCCTACGTGGCTGGCGTTCCGATTGTGCCAGGCGCGATCATCGATAATGAGGATGAAGCTGGGATAAAATTGAGTGCCGAGCGTCTTGGCTATCCTGTCCTGTTGAAGGCGGCGGCTGGTGGCGGTGGTAAAGGTATCCGTATGGTGCATGATCCTCGTGATCTGCTAGCATCTCTACAGACAGCTCGGAGCGAGGCCAAAAGCGCCTTTGGAGATGATCGTGTCTATTTAGAGAAAGCTATCATCCCGGCGCGTCATATCGAGGTGCAGTTCATGGCCGATGCTCATGGGCATGTCGTGCATCTGGGAGAGCGCGAATGTAGTATTCAGCGCCGCCATCAAAAACTGATCGAGGAAGCACCTGCCCCATTGATCAATGATAGCTTACGCTCAAAGATAACTACCGCTACGGTTAAATTAGTGCGCTCTATCAATTATGTCAATGCTGGTACGGCTGAGTTTTTGCTCGGACCAGATCGTAACTTCTATTTCTTAGAGGTTAATGCGCGCATTCAGGTGGAGCATCCAGTCACCGAGTGGTGCACCGGGATTGATCTGGTGCAGGAGCAGCTGCGCGTGGCGGCTGGCCTACCACTTTCATTTACTCAACACGATGTTGTGGTGCGGGGATCTGCCATCGAATGTCGTATCTCTGCGGAAGATCCAGCCAATCGTTTTTTGCCCGCCACTGGAACAGTACAGGCGTTGCAAGAGCCCTCGGGACCTGGAGTACGCGTCGATAGTAGTCTCTATGCGGGTTTGCAGGTACCTCTTTCCTATGATCCCCTGCTGGCAAAACTGATTGTGTGGGGACGAGATCGCACTCAAGCTATCGCTCGTTTGCGACGAGCCTTGACCGAATATCAGATCGTTGGAGTGCGCACGACTTTGCCCTTTGCGCGCTGGGTGCTGGAGCAGCCTCGTTTTATCGCTGCGGATCTTTCAACCGATTTTATCGCTGAAGAATGGGATCAACAGCAACCGCCGGTCGAGTCTGAGCCAGCTCAAGAGCTCTCAGACACAGAAATAGCTGCTACGAAAGGCGATTCCGAGGAGATTGTTCTGGAAAAGATTGCGGCCATGATTGGTGGGCTATTATTGGATCAGCAGGTAGAACGTGAACAGGCTCGTCGTCATCCAGGAGCTCAAAATACAGGTGAACAGAGTCGATGGCTGGACGTGAGCCGCAAAGATGGTTTGCGTCGTATCTAGTGATGTCATTATCGGTGCTTATACTGATGAGCGATGATTATGCTTCAGGCCGTAATCATCGCTCATCAGTATTGTGGGAGATAAAAGCCTCACTTTTCTTCCATAGGAGGCGGGAGTTCGAACGTTGGTGGCGTGATTGTCTGGCGTTCGGCTTTGAGTTTTTTTAAACGCTCAACGACCTCTGGTGGCACAAAGCGTCCACCGAGTGGGGTTGGATGAATGCCAGGTCCGTGGAAGTCAGTGCCTCCTGTTGGAATGAGGTGATATTGTTTGGCGAGAGAAAGTAGGGCTTCTTCATCTTTATGGCTGTAGGGACCATAATAGGTCTCCAGACCAACCATCCCGGCTATTTGTAAGGACGGCAACCAGGCGCGTAGTTTGTCCAGTCCCGGGAAGCCTATGGGATGTGCAATGACTGCCAGACCACTGGCGCTATTGATCAGATGTATGGCATCGGTGGGCGAAAGCTTGTAGCGTGGCACATAGGCGGGCAATCCCGAGCCGATATACTTATCAAAAGCTTCGGCGATCGATTGTACGTATCCGGCCTCCAGCAGCGCTTTGGCAACATGAGGACGTCCTACTGATCCCTGGGCCAGTTCGCGGACTCGCTGCCAGCTGATCTGGATGCCCTGTTCATTGAGCAATTCAACCATGCGCTCACCGCGACGCACCCGCGCATCGCGTAATATCTTGAGTGTACTCTGGAAAGCTGGACGCTGATAATCTAAAAAATAACCCAGCACATGAATCTCCCCTCCATCCACATCCGTATTGAGCTCAATCCCTGGAATGAGATCTATCTGAAGTTGGCGAGCGGCCTCAGCAGCCTCCTCAATCCCCTCGGTACTGTCATGATCTGTCAGCGCCAAAGTCTTTAAGCCAGCCTCATGAGCCTGCTGGAGGAGATCTTTGGGAGCGTAAAGGCCGTCAGAAGCGGTTGAATGGGTATGTAAATCAACTGTATTAGTCATAATATATTCTATTCCCCTGAAAGTAGCGTCGTACGCTTGCGTACGATGTCCCAGTTTCTCGTACGAGACGGCAGGCTTGCGGTGAGCGACGCTGGCTTGCCTGATCATACGTCGAGTGGGACATCGTACGCAAGCGTACGACGCTACTTTTGAACAATGAGTTTTAGCGTGCGTAATCGACGGAGCGTGTCTCGCGGACCACACATACTTTAATCTGTCCAGGATAATCCATATCTTCTTCAATTTTGTGTGCAATGTCGCTGGCCAGACGTCCGGCGGCATATTCGTCGATCTCTTCGGGCTTGACGATGATGCGCACTTCGCGTCCTGCCTGGATGGCAAAAGATTTTTCGACGCCAGTAAATGAATTGGCGATATGCTCCAGCCCTTCGAGTCGTTTGATGTAGAGATCAATGGTCTCTCTTCTGGCTCCGGGACGGGCTGCCGAGATAGCGTCAGCGGCCTGGACAATTGCCGCCTCTATCGTCTGGGGCTCAGTCTCGGTGGCATGATGGGCAACCATGGCATGCACGATCTTCGGTGATTTTCCGAAGCGCCGCGCAATTTCTCCGCCGATAATGGCATGGGGACCTTCGACCTCCTGGTCGATAGCCTTTCCCATATCATGCAGGAGAGCGGCGGTTTTACAGACATTCACGTCTGCTCCCAATTCGTGAGCCATCGTCGCTGCCAGTATGGAGACTTCAACCGAGTGTGCGAGCACATTTTGTCCATAGCTGGTGCGGAAACGCAAGCGTCCTAAGATCTTGAGTAGATCTGGCTGCAAGCCGTGAACGTTGGCTTCCAGAGCGGCGTTTTCTCCGGCTTCACGTACGATGAGATCGACTTCCTGACGCGCTTTCGCTACGACATCTTCGATTCGGGCCGGATGGATACGACCATCAATGATTAACTTTGTCAATGCAACGCGAGCGATCTCTCTGCGTACAGGGTCAAAGCCTGAGAGGATGACCGCTTCAGGCGTGTCGTCGATGATGAGATCAACACCTGTGGCAGCCTCCAGCGCTCGAATATTGCGTCCCTCGCGACCGATGATACGTCCCTTCATCTCGTCGTTGGGGAGCGGCACAACGGAGACGACGGCTTCCGCTACCTGGTCTGAGGCGCAGCGCTGGATGGCGAGCGTGATGATTTCACGTGCCTTGGCTTCCGCCTCCTCACGTGCTTGCTCTTCAATCCGGCGCATCCGTTGTGCGGCTTCAGTACGAACCTGCTGCTCAATACGGGCTAGCAGAAGTTCCTGCGCCTGCTCCTCAGTTAACTTGGCGATGCGCTCCAGTTCACTGATTTGCTGGCGCTTGACCTCTTCCATATCTTCACGAATCTGGTCAAGGCTACGCTCTTTCGTATTTAATTTACGCTCACGTAGCTCGAGCGCGTCGATTTTGCGTTCGAGGTTTTCCTCTTTTTGTTGAATGCGTCTCTCTTGACGCTGTAATTCTGTTCGCCGCTCTGCATTCTCACGTTCAATAGCGGTGCGAATACTGGCAGTTTCGTCGCGTGCTTCTCGTAATGCCTGGCTCTGCTGATCCTGTACAGTGAGAAGACGCTGCTCGCTCATATCTTTTTGAGCACGCATTTTTTCTTCGAAAGATGCTTTATTCCGCGATGTCCCGATGTAGACGCCAACAATTAGAGCAATAACTCCGGACAGAATTGCAACAATGATAATAATGAGGGCCAAGACGATTGGATTATTTGTCACGTTGGCCTACCTCCAGTGGTAAAAGCGATCAGGCCTATCAAGGCTCGAAAATGACTATATAATGTACTTTGTGTTTATTTTTTCGCTGCACGCAATGCGTAAAAGTGTACTATGCGTCAAGCATACTATATAAGAGTGCTAACTATACGTCAAGAAGAAAAATTAAATCACATGCAAAAAGCTATTTCACGTGTGTTTAACTGTGTCACACCTTTCTAGATGTTTTGTTCCAAAAAGTCACTTGCTCTGTTCATGTCTACATTGCCCACAGCATCTTGAACATTTGGAAGACCAGGAATGCCAGCAATGGAGTCGCGAACAAAAGATATGTCTGATGTACCCAGGGATAACGTCCCATGCGAGCAAGGATGATAAATCCAGGAATGAATAGCAATGCGGCGTATTGCATGGATGGTAAGGGATCGTATTGGTTGAATGGTAATCCTAACTGATTGGGAAACAGTAAGGCATAGATGATCATCAGAATTCCGAAGACGAGGAGCGGCCATTGTGTCGGCGCCAGACGTTCGCGGCCTTTAAAACCAGCTATTAATAAAGCAATCATACCGAAGAGCAGTAAGAGCTCAAAAACGCTATGTGTTGCAGCGAATGTATTCAATGATCCACTACTAATCGTGTGAAGAGCAGTAGTCAGCCCACCAAAGATGCCAGGTTGTCCGCTTGTCGATGGGTGCAGGAAGATAAAAGGATCATGAAATGGCTTTGAGAGCGAGGTTGCATAGATCAGCAAGCCAAATGGGATCAAAATGGATGCCAGCAAGGGACTGACCAGAATTATTTTTGTTCTTCCTTCGCTTTCAGGCCATGCTTGTCGCACGATAGGACCTTCTTGTCTGACAAATTCACACAGGAAAATGACGAATAATAGTATGCCTGTGAGATCTGTCAGTGCCGCCAGTCCTCCAAAGCAACCTGCTAACCACCAGGAGCCCTGGCGCAACAGGTAGATGGTCATGATCGTCAGGAAAAGTAAGAGTGCTGTATTGTATGCAGTGAAAAAGAATAATGCGGTAGGAAAGATGGCAATGTAAAGCATACAACGTTTGGCCGTGCCTGCATCAAATTCATTGTCAACCAGACGATAAATGACTATCATTACTCCGAATAAGGCGAGATTAGAGATAATCATGCCGGTGAGTAGTGTATCGAGATGCAACAGGCTACTTACAAGGTGGACAATGGCAGGATAAAGTGGGAATAATGTGGTATACGTTGGATCAGTGTATCCCTGTGAGGCAATGGCCAGGTTACGTGGAGCATCCCATTGATACCAGTAGTAAAGGATGGATTGTAGGGTCAAGGGAAATGAAGAGTTGCTCTGTACGTTGAAAAGGACACCGCCAAAATAGGTGAGAAAGATCATCAGAAGACGCGTTACCAGAAAGGTTGGTAGCGCTATCAGAGCGGCTTTCCACCAGGGAGTCAGAGCGGTGAGCCACGCTTGTTTGACGTTATTGGTATCTGCCAGTTGAGCAGAATTTGACGCTGTTTCTTGTGTTTGCATACGAGGATATACTCCTATGTGGATAGTCTGTATGCGTTATCCTTGAATAACCGTCTTTGAGTCTACAAGAAAATATTTATGGCTGTCATCACGAAATGAAGGAGTGCTAAATGAGTTCATCACATTCGTCATCTTCACTACGGCCTACACATGTTGTGACTTGCTTCCTCCAACGTACTGATGAAGAAAGCACGCGTATTCTTATCGTGCAAAGAAGTCAACGTGTCGGGAGCTATCATGCCCACTGGGCGGGCATCAGCGGATTCGTTGAGCCGAACGTGACTCCGGTTGAGCAAGCGTTTGTTGAGATCGGTGAAGAGACCGGATTGCAGCGCGATCAGGTGCAGATGTTGCGACGTGGAACAGTCGTCGAACATATCGATGAAGCGCTGGGACGACATTTCTACATCCATCCTTTTCTTTTTGCGGTAGCAACACCAGATCAAATTCATACCGATTGGGAAGCCGTCGATATGCGCTGGATCGAGCCCAATGAGCTGGCAAATTATCTGACTGTGCCCAGACTACAAGAGGCTTATACTTCGGCGGCGCAGGGTGAGCTAGTGAATTAATGCTGTCTCTTTATCCCAATTTGTAGCTACAAAGTATCCCAGGACGTCGACAGAAAACTATCCGTCTCAAGTTATGTGCACGTTTCTTGCTATACAGCAAGAAACGTGATGAGATTCGTTAAATAAACGTACTGATTGTGTATTATTTGCCTTGGAAGTTTGCTTGTCGCTTTTCAATAAAAGCCTGCATACCTTCACGCATATCCTCGGTGGAAAAGAGCAGGAAAAAGTTTTTTTGTTCGATCTCTAATCCTTGTGAGAGCGATGTTTCGAAGGCTGCCATGACCGCATTCTTCGCCAGGCGAGCTGCAATAGGTGCCTGGCTCGCGATTTTATTGGCTAACTTAAGCGTCTCCTGACGGAGTTCGCTCGGTGGTACAACATGATTGACTAATCCCAGCTGCGCCAGTTCCTGAGCACTGACCGTGCCACCGGTGAGAACCATCTCCATGGTGCGGTACTTGCCTAGAGTACGCGCCAGACGCTGCGTGCCGCCCGCTCCTGGAATAATGCCAAGCTGGATCTCGGGCTGCCCGAAACGAGCATTTTCTGAGGCCATGATGATATCGCAATGCATTGCTAACTCAAGCCCACCGCCCAGCGCGTAACCATTGACCGCCGCAATGGTAGGCTTTTGAATCCTGCGAATACGCTCCCAGGATGAGAAGCCGCCTATCATCATATCGATTGGTGATTTATCGGCCATCTCTTTGATGTCCGCTCCAGCTGCGAAAGCCTTCTCACCAGAACCGGTCAGAACAATACAGCCAATCGCGTCATCGCGATCCATCTCCTCTAGCGCATCAGCTAACTCAGCGACCAGTTGGAAGTTCAGTGCATTCAATTCTTTTGGTCTCTGTAAGGTCACAATGCCGACACGCTGCTCATGCTCAACGAGGATATATGTATACTCAGCCATATTTTCGAACTCCTTCAATATGTGGTGTTCTATCTATGCATAGTTGTGCAGTTAACCATACTAAGTATATCACTATCATGGCTGAGGAGAAACGTGGCAGTCACAAAGTAGCGTCGTGTACTCAGCGCATGCCACGATCAAGCTGATTATGATGTTACCTGGCGAGTTTTTGGAGGAAGTTGGCGACGGTTCGGACTCCATTGAAAAATTGGCTCAGGGAGTATTTTTCGTTGGGCGCATGCATATTATCGTCAGGTAGGGCAAATCCCATCAGGACGACGGGCACGTGTAAGATGTCGTTGAAGAGGGCGGCGATCGGGATCGAGCCTCCTTCGCGCAGGTAGACGGGGGCTTTGCCGTAGACTTCTTCGAGTGCGTCTGCCGCTGCTTTGATGGTTGGAGTATCTGGCGAGAACAGGATGCCTTCTCCTCCATGTATGTTGATGACTTTGACCGTTACATCAGGCGGAGAGACGTCCTTGACGGCCTGCTCGAAAAGCACAAAGACCTCTTCCGATTTGAGATCGGGTGGCAGGCGCAGGCTGATCTTCGCTTTGGCGTTGGCAGGAATGACTGTTTTGGCGCCATCTCCGGTAAAGCCTCCGCTGATGCCATGGACTTCAAGCGTTGGGCGAGCGCTGGCACGCTCAATTGGTGGATACTCTGCTTCTCCAGATAGTTGTTTGACTCCCATCTCGTGAGCAAAACCTTCGTTCATGTGCAAGGGATCTTGTTGCCAGAATGCTTTTTCTTCGGCGCTTGCCGGGCGCAGCTTATCATACAGGCCGGGAACATGGATGTGTCCATCGGCATCTTTCAGGCGGCTGATGATGATCGCGAGGGCGTGCAGTGGGTTGGGAGCTACTCCTCCATAGACGCCGGAGTGGAGATCTTGTTTGGCACCCTGAACTTCTACCTCTGTATAGATGATCCCGCGCAGGCCTGTGATGAGGGCTGGCGTCTCGGCGCTGGGCATGCCTGTATCGCAGATGAAGGCCGCGTCACAAGCCAGGCGCTCAGGATACGTTTTGATGTAGTGTTCAACCGATTCTCCACCGGCCTCTTCTTCGCCTTCTATGAGCACTTTGACGTTGATAGGTAGCGTGCCGTTGACGTTGATCAGCGTTTCTAATGCCTTGAAGACGAGCATTACCTGTCCCTTATCATCGACCGCGCCGCGCGCATAGATATTACCGTTGCGGATATCTGGTTCGAAGGGTGGCGAGTTCCAGAGCTCTACAGGATCAACTGGTTGCACGTCGTAATGTCCGTAGATGAGCAATGTGGGCTTGCCACTGGCCTGGAGCCATTCTCCATAGACGAGCGGATGTCCTTGCGTTTGAATTTTTTCTGCATGTTCAATGCCCAGGCGCTTTAACTGCTCGACCGCATAATCCGCTGCCCGCTGCATATCGCTGGCATGCTCCGGCAATGTGCTGATGCTGGGAATACGGAGCCAGGCTTTTAAATCTTCCAGAAACAGACCTTCATGTTCTGTAATGTACGCTTCAATCTGAGTCATAGACAATTCCTCCTCGTATATTTCATCTGGCATTATCGTAGCAGGCTAGATCTGTCTTGTCCAGAGAAATAACAGGCAAGCTATAGATATTTTCTCCTGTTTATCATTACGTTCTTAGAGGAGTCAGGGCAGGCATGGCAAATTGAATTAGAATATTTGTTCTAATTTTAATTGCTATCTTTCTCTGTATAGGCTATACTTCTCTTCGGAGTAAAAAAAACCATTCGCCATGAAACGCGCAATGCTGAGCAGCGAGAGCATTTCCGGGGAATGGTTTGGTGTCCACTGATCTATAATCGTGAACAGGAGTCAGGTCTAAAACCAGCAATGTGAATACTGATTTTATATGTTCTCCTTGTGACCATTGACAATGGTAGCATACCTGTATGCTATTTGTCGATAGTGCCCATACTGAATGTGCTTTGAGCAATTGAAGCTCATCATGCAGGTATGGATGCAACTCTGGGGATGTTGTACCAAAGAGAGCCCAGGCGCCTGTTCCTTTGTCGAGGGAAAGGCGGTATATGAACGAGTTTCTGGCAGTACTTGCGCTTGCGCTTGGAGTTCCAGCGGCAGTGGTAAGTTTCTGGCAAATCATTGATCGATTGAAGTCAGCGAGAAAAAAGAAATTATTAAGCCATAAGAAGAAGGTAGATTAAACATCATCGGGCGGGAAGCTTCAAAGAGGAAGTTTCCCGCTTTTAATTCTTTATGGCTAACTCTATCAATCGTGGTGAGATAATTACATTCCTGTCATTTGAATTCAAAAAGTCCCGCTTAGAGTCTATTGGAGCCAGCGCTATGCTATAATGCCATCTGAACACTCGTTCTTACTCGGCTTTGTAGAGAAACTTGATCTGCTTGATGTGGGGAGTAGTGAAATAATGCCCATTAGACAACTCACGCCTGATGTTGCGGCTAAGATTGCTGCGGGAGAAGTGGTGGAGCGGCCAGCCTCCGTCGTGAAAGAATTGATTGAAAATAGTATCGATGCCGGTGCGTCCCAGATTCGTATCGATTTGAGCCATGGAGGCTTGCAGTTAATTCGGATTACTGATAATGGGAGCGGCATTCCTCCTGAGGAGCTTCCCCTCGCTCTGACTCGACATGCTACCAGTAAGGTCTCGAATATTGATGATCTGGAGCACATTCGTTCGCTGGGCTTTCGTGGAGAAGCTCTGGCGAGTATCGCGGCGGTGGCTGAAGTATCATTGGTTAGCCGCCCTCGCGGTACCGAACAGAGTAACCAGATTAGTGCTCAGAATGGTCAGATGTCAGATGTTACGGCGACGGCATCTCCCGAAGGAACGACTATCACGGTGCGCAACTTGTTTAGCGCTGTTCCTGCCCGACTCAAGTTTATCAAGAGCCGCAATACAGAGATCAGCCATTGCCATCATCTGCTGGAGCAGTATGCATTGGCCTATCCCGAGATCCGCTTCAGCGTCTTTAGTGAGGGGCGGCAGATCTTTATGACTCCCGGCGATGGTCAGTTATCCAGTGTCCTGGTTGAGGTCTACGGTTTGCAGATTGCCGAGCAGATGATCCCAGTGCAGACTGAAGGACAGCCTGACGATCCCACCTATCCCGTTATCACAGGTTATACCAGTCGGCCAACTGCCTATAAAAGCAATCGACAACACATCTCCTTTTTTGTCAATCGACGCTGGGTGCTCAGCCGTATGCTCACCTCGGCGGTCGAAGGAGCCTATCACTCGCTGCTGCTGACTGGACGACATCCAATTGCGGTGATCAACATTCAGATCGATCCCTCTGTTCTGGATGTCAATGTGCATCCGGCCAAGACGGAGATCCGCTTTTTGAAAGAGCGGCGCGTCTATGCAGCCATCCTGCGTGGTGTACGTGCGGCTTTGCTCGATGAGCCTGGCATGCCTCGCTGGCAGCCTGAGCAATCAGATCCATCAACGGCTACCCCAACTCCAGCTTCTAATGCTCGGCGGAGCCATGCTACTACGGATGATCTGGGTTTCCTGGATCTCGATAGCCTTGCGATAGATGAGGAGACAGGTGAGGTGCTGCAAGCAGACGGTGGCGAGCTAAACGCTACTGTGTCATCTGATACTGAGATTCCCCAATCCATTCCCGAGGATAATCCCTGGATGACCGTAACCGAGGAAGAAACAGGTACC
Source organism: Dictyobacter sp. Z7_2 (assembly GCF_057551105.1). Lineage (NCBI taxonomy): Bacteria > Bacillati > Chloroflexota > Ktedonobacteria > Ktedonobacterales > Dictyobacteraceae > Dictyobacter > Dictyobacter sp. Z7_2. Next base: position 1,778,665 of record NZ_BAAJPE010000002.1, on the reverse strand, counting down.
AAACCTCCCATGCTTGGTCGCCTCTGGCAGAGTCATATCCACACGCAAGAGCCAGCTACGACGCGACCCGCAGGCTCCTCCACCCGACGCACAACGCGTCCAACGGAGCCGGAGATCTCTCAAGATGACGATACGACCTCTGAGATGTCGGCTATTGAGCAGATGTGGTCTCAACGCAAGTCCGCTCGGGATGAGCCCGAACAGGGTGCCGTTGCGGAAGTACAGCAGCAAAAAAATGCCCAGGCGTATCCGCAGCAGGCGTCGATGCTCACAGCCATCGAGCCGGAAGTCGTGCAAGGTCCTGCTACGATAGATCCGCAGACTGCGCGACGCTTGCCCAAGTTGCGCGTGGTTGGTCAGGTGGCTCAGAGTTATATTGTGACCGAGGGCGAGGGAGGCATGTATCTGATCGATCAGCATGCGGCCCACGAACGTATCCTGCTTGAGAAGATGGTGACGACACTCAAAGCGCGTGCCCCGATGTCACAGCTCTTATTGACGCCGATTCAACTTGAACTGGCTCCCAATGAGTTGGAGTCGATTGAAGAGCATCAGCAGCAGTTGGAGCAGCTTGGCTTTAAGTTTGCTTCAGACGATGCTGCCGCTACGCTGGAGGTGCATGCTGTGCCGAGTGTATTGGTCAAGCAGATGAATGCCCATTCACTGCATGAGCTGATGATCGATTTCACGTCGGCTGATAGTCTGGGCGATACAGAGACCTGGGAGGAACGTGCTCTTGCTAACGTGGCTTGTAAGGCTGCTATCAAGGCGAACTACTTTTTGACTGTCAGCGAGATGCGCGAGATGCTTGAGCAGCTTGAACAGACTCAGGCTCCCTATAGTTGCTGTCATGGTCGTCCTACGATGGTGCATTTTGGCCTGAATGCTCTTTCGCGTGCGTTTGAGAGGCGTTAAGAACCTATGCTTGCGGATATTCTAACGTCGGCTGCCAGTTGGTTAGGTGAGCGTTCATTGCTCACCTATGTGGTTCCTGCTGAACTGACGGCTACTATACGTGCGGGTCAATTGGTTGCTATCCCCTATGGGGAGCGGCTCGTTGAGGGGATTGTCTGGTCTATCAGTCTGGATGAGTGGGTGGCACTTGAACCTGACGAAGAGTTACGTCCCGTCAGCACTATTCTGGATGTCGAGCCGGCGCTTCAATCGTATCAGATGGCGCTGGCTCAGTGGATCGCTGACTATTATGTAACGCCTCTGGCCTATGTGGCTCAGATGATGCTTCCTCCTGGCCTGATGCAACGCTCACGTGCCGTGTTGCGTCTGGCAGATCGCGAGAGCGCGGCGCTGGATGCCGCTCTGCAAGGCGGATCGTTGCAACTACGTGCGCTGATCGGATTGTTATTATCCGAAGGCACGATCGATGTCGAGCGCGTAAAAGAGCTCCTGGGGCCAACTCGTGCCAAAGCTGTATTGAAAGAGGCCCGTGAAAATGAACTCTTTTTGCAGACCTCGCAACTTGATGCTCCCAAGGCTAAGGCCAGCAATAAACGGATTGTACGTCTGGCTGCTCGTGGCGATGCTCTGGATGAGTGGCGGGCACGCACTGAAGCTGTCGCCTTACGTAACGCGCTGCCAACTCCTGTTTCAGTCATCCCTGATCATGTCATGTTGCCTAAAGGGCGCGGTAAAAAGGATCGCAAGATGATTGTTGATCCGTGGGCTTTACCTGAAGCTGTTAGCGCTACGGCGACGTTGACTCTGAGCAAGCACGATAAGGAGAGTTTACGTGCTCAACATCAACTGGCAGCCGTGGATCTCCTGGTGCATAATGCCGATGCTCAGACGTACTGGTCTCCCAACGCTCTCTGCAAGGCGAGCGGTATGACGCAGGCGCAGCTCCAGCAGTTGGTGCGAGAGCATATCCTGCTGATTGAGGAGACCGAGATCCGTCGTGATCCTCTGGCTGGACGCCATCTGGCCTTTGCGACGACTCCTCTGGTGCTCACCTCCGCACAACAATATGCCCTGGATTGTATTGTGGGTTCGGAGTCTGATCTGCGACCTATCCTGTTGCACGGAGTTACCGGTAGTGGTAAGACAGAGGTGTATCTACAAGCGCTGGCGGCTATTATTGCACAGGGCAAGCAGGGGATTATGTTGGTGCCGGAGATCGCTTTGACGACTCAGGCGGTCTTGCGCGTAGCTGGCCGCTTTCCCGATCGCGTGGCGATTGTCCATAGCGAGTTGACGATGGGCGAGCGCTACGATGAGTGGAGGCGCATTCGCTCCGGTGAGGTCGATGTGGTGATTGGTTCGCGCTCCGCACTCTTTGCTCCACTACCCAATCCAGGCATCATCATCATTGACGAAGAGCATGAGCCTGCTTATAAACAGGCTGAACGTCGTCCAACGTATCACGCACGCGAAGCCGCTCTGACGCTTGGCTCGATTGTAAATATTCCTGTCGTTCTGGGAAGCGCTACTCCTTCGGTTGAGTCGTTTTATCTGGCCAATCAAGGATATTATCGGCTGGTTGAACTGACCGGACGTATCAATGCGGTACTGCCTCCCGTTGAGGTTGTTGATCTGCGCAACGAACTCCATGCTGGAAACACGAGCATTATTAGCCGCCGCTTGCAAGAAGAATTGACGAATGTCCTGGAACGTAAGCAGCAGGCGATCCTCTTCCTCAATCGTCGCGGTGCGGCCAGTTGTGTCCTGTGCCGCGACTGTGGCTATACTGTCATGTGCGATCGCTGCGATATTCCCATGACCTATCATTCAACCGAGCGTATCCTGCTCTGTCATTACTGTGCTCAGCAGAGCAAAGTCTTGCAGTTTTGTCCTCAATGCAAGAGTTCGGGCATCCGCTATTTTGGTCTGGGCACTGAAAAGATTCAGGAGACGATTCAGCGTCTGTTTCCCGATGCCCGCTTACTGCGCTGGGATCGCGATACCGCCCGTAATCGTCGAGCGCATGAGCAACTCTTTGATCGTTTTGCCAATCGCGAAGCTGATATCATGATCGGGACGCAGATGATCGCCAAGGGACTCGATCTGCCGGGCGTGACGCTGGTTGGGGTTGTCTCGGCAGATATCGCTCTCGGCTTGCCCGATTATTCAACAACCGAGCGTGCTTTTACGCTTCTGACCCAGGTAGCTGGCCGCGCTGGACGTGGTCGTGAAGCTGGCCATGTGATTATCCAGACCTTTAATCCACAACATTTTTGCATTGAGACAGCATCGCACCATGACTATCACACATTTTATGAGCTGGAAATCGCATCACGGCAGCGCTATCAGTATCCACCATTTCGGCGCTTCGTTAAATTTACCTATAGTCATGAGAATCGCCAGCGCTGTCAGAACGAGGCTTTGCTGCTGTGCGATCGTTTGAAGGTTTGGATTGAGCGTCTGGGATTGGCTGATACTGATATCGTTGGGCCAGCACCTGCCTTGATGGAGCGGATACGCAATAAGTATCGTTGGCAGTTGATTGTGCGTGGCCCAGATCTGCATCGGCTCTTACGCGTGCTCGAAGCTCCCGACTGGGATATCGATATCGATCCTGTAAGTTCGCTGTAAAAGAGTTCTGTGAGAATATTTTATTTGGTCGTTTCCTGGCGCTCTATTGTCTGAAGCAAAAAATCGCGCAGGGCGGGCATAACAATACTGGCATGGGTATAGAACGCCATGTGTTTTGCGTCTGGCACGGCCAGGAGTTTAGCTTGCGGTGCTTCACTGGCGAGTAATTTGGCATCTGCGAAGAAGACTTCGTCATCGTTGATGCCGTGGACGATGAATGTGGGCACGCTGATATTCTGTAGCGGATAACGACTGATTTTCAAAAATTGTTCCATGTCATTATCATAGCCGCGCTTGCGCTGAGCATAGAGGGTGGCTGTGCGCACCAGTGCGGCTGTCAGAGGATCCTTGGGCCGTAGTCGCGTTAATAAAAGGATAGTGTATAGTACCAGGTCAGAGGATGATAGTTTGTTGATGGTCTGTTTGATAATTCTTTGAAGGAATGGTAGGGCTTGCCAGCTGGCTTGTTCTGAATAATATTGTGTGATTCCGCTGATCGAGACAAGGCTACGGCAGCGATCAGGATGCCGCAAGGCGAATTGAAGCGCGGATGGTCCTCCACCAGAGATGCCGATAATTGATGCTTGCTCGATCCCTAATGCATCCAAGAGAGCCACATACATGTCCGCTTGCTCCTCAGGTGATCGACCAGTCTCAAGTGGTGTGCGCAGATAACCGGGGCGCGATGGAGCTAGATAGGTGAAATTTGGGCTGTTCAATAGATCAGAGAAGGCAAGTCCCATGTCATAGCCCCCAGGAGAACCATGGGAGATCAGCACTGCGGGGCCTAATCCATTTATACTATACTCCACTGTGCCAGCCTCTGTAGAAATAAGCTTGCTTCCCTCTTTTAAATACGCAGCCTGGGAACGCTGCCAGTCATTATACCTTATTTTATAATTTACGATGCCTGCCGTCAGGATTACGCCCGCTAAAAGCCAGATTTTATGTTTCATACGTTTAGATCCTCTTTGTCACGAGTAAAAATAGATAATGCGATTCCTATACTTGGCCCTTAGGATTATCTCACATACATTAATAAGAAAGCATGTATCGAGGCTTTTATCCATCAATTGTACTAGTGTCTATGACGATCTCGTTCTTCATAAGATTTTAATGTGGATTGGGTTTGGGAGCAAAAGATGTTGGTGTTATAATTTTAAAAGAGCAAAATTTATGATACAGCTAGTTGTGGTACGTACACTAATGATATCCATCTAAAATTTGGTGTAAGCTTAAGAGAGCCTCCAACATTCTTTTTTGCATATGGGACACAAAAATAAAGGACGCGATAATGCTGAAAAGCTGGCAGATAAAAAACTTCAAGCCTATTCTTGATTCTGGTGATTTAAAGTTGGCTCCTGTTACCGTACTGGCTGGCCGCAATAGTTCTGGTAAAAGCAGTCTTATTCAGTCAATATTGATGATCTCACAGACTCTGAGCAATCGTATATTAGATAGAGCGCTACTTCCAAATGGTCCGACTGTCCAGCTAGGCACCTTTGAAGATATATTGAGTGAGCAAACATCCTTACGAACGCTCGAGGTTGGCTTTGAGTTGGAAATAGAAAAAGAGAATGCCAAGATATCAGCAAGTTCTAAATCAAGGCTAGAAGAACGTAGGGTTATAGCAGCATCAAGTAAAGGTATTAAGTCTGTGAAGTTAAGCTCTAAGTTTCGGAGCGCTAGTAGCGATGGTACCAGTGCATCTGCTATTGAAGCATCAAAGGTCAATGTTGAGCGTGTTTTATTAGAAGTAGTCACCGCATTATCTTCTTACACCCAACAAAGATTGTTCCTTGAGCAAGAACGTGAAGTCGGAACTCCATTTAAATTTGATATGGACGTTCACGTTCTAACACCGGAAGAACTCGATCAATTTCTCAAAGGGGTTTTGCCCGAGTATTTAAGATTTGTGCCTTATCCTCTCCAAGAGCCAAATTATTTAGGCGAATTTATATCAAAAATGGCAGAACCTTTTGATCGCTTACCAGGTTCGTCATTAATAACCCTTTCTCATTTTCTTCCTACACGCCTGTTTGGGAAATATATTATTGAGGAGCGTCGCAAGCAGCGCTTAGTAGGGCTAGTAAGAAGGGCTTTGTTAGATCCTGTTGAGTATACTAACTCGCTTAAAGAGTTCTTTGATCAGTCCGAGCATGATGGATTGCTTCCAAATGGCATAAAAGAAGCATTATCCATTTTTTGTGAAAATAAGAAAATTAGCGAAGGATTTTCTGGTGAGACTTTTGCTGATTTGATTGCCTGGTATAGCATAATAAAAATAAAGCAAAAAGAAGTATATAATAAAGAAATGTTTAGGATTATAAGACAAGGTATTTTAGAAGGGTCATCTCAAATAGATACCGGAGGTGAAAAGGGAAATGAAGCAATAGAATCAATAACGAATAATATTTATGTTGAGATGCTTGAAGCAGCTGTAGGACAGATTACAAGGTTTTTTACCAGCCGAATACGTTACTTAGGCCCATTGCGTGCTGATCCACAAGCGGCCCAAAGGTTTGCTCCCAGTAGTGAGTTAGACGATGTTGGTGCTAAAGGGGAGTATGCAGCAGCTGTCTACGATGCTAACCAAATGGCACCTACTGAATGGTTTAATCCTCTCGAAAAGAAAATAGAACGCAATACTTTAAAAGTTGCTTTGGATACCTGGGTGCAGTATTTAGGAGTAGCAAATGAGGTGAAGATTCAAGAAGCAGGTCAAAGTGGAGTTAGTTGGCAGGTCGTGCATATAGAAGGTCATAAGCCTCTTCCACTTACTGCAATTGGTGTCGGGGTCAGTCAACTCCTACCTATTCTGGTGATGGGATTGCTTGCTCCTAACAATACACTTCTGCTTGTCGAGCAACCAGAATTACATTTGCATCCGCGTGTACAGGCTCGTCTTGGTGATTTTTTTATGGGTTTAGCTCAGTGTGGTAAACAGTGTCTCATTGAAACACATAGTGAAAATCTTGTCAGTCAGTTACGCTATCATATAGTACAAGCAGAGGGGCAGGAAGCCAGTAATTGTTTGATTTATTTTGTAGAACAAGATGAACAAGGTGCCTCTAAATTTAATCCAATAGAAATTTCGGCAAAAGGCAATATTCTTAATTGGCCGGATGGCTTTTTTGATGAAACTATGTTACAAGAAGATAGGATTACCGCAGAAGGGTTGAAGAAGAAAGTGAAAAGCGGAAAAAATGACGAGCGTTATAATTGATCCTGCTATTATCCAGCTTCCTTCCGAGCAGGCAACGAGAGAAGAGGTGGAAAAGTGGTTGGATACGTTGGAATCCTGGTTAAAAGAGGCACTTACAGCTCCCTTTGTTTGGTTACATTATCAACAAGCATCGCAACTTTTAGAAGCTAATGGACAATTCCCTAGCTTTTTACATCTAAGTCAACTCAAGCAGAGATATCATCTGGATATTAATGTCAGCCAAATTGCTAGAAATGTCAATGACTATTTTAGAAATGGTCTTGATATTGAAGATCATTTAAATACGTTAGAATACGCTGTAGAAATGGCTGAGAAATCTATTCTTATAGAACCAGAACAATTTATTATGCGGTCACCTGCATATTTACATGAGGGTTTGTCTCTACTGCTTGCCAATCTTTGCGCATGCAAATATATCGAGCATCCATTTGGGAAGAATTTGTATCTTGCAACCCTTGTGATGGAGGATGACTCAAAAGAGATAGAAATTTCTGTCGTTGTTCTAGACCTTCTTCCTGATTTCCCACGCTCATCTGATAATAAAATTACTCAAATAATTCCTCTGCTTATTACTCCGGATGATTTGCAACCTCTTACGAATATCATTGATGTATGGGCTAAAGGTGAATATGCAATTATCCATATGATTGAGAAACAGTACAGAATGGATCAGCCCACTGTCGATTTTAGTATGAGTATACTGCGATTAGGACCTCGTTTTATTAAATCCGTAAATGAACGAGAATTAGACACAAATGGGGTTATATTGCAGAGCATTATTCGTGCTGCCTCGAATGTGGTTGCTGACAGAGCAAAAGATATCTCGGGATATAAATTGCATCCCTATCGGCAGAGTGAAGCCGCGGATAGCCCACAGCTTGTTCGTGATAGCGATCATGCCAGGGCGTGGCGTCTTATGCTTCAAAAAGGAGGAGCTGGATGGCGTTTGCACTACTGGCAGGTTCCCACTGATCAGGGTTATGAGATTGAACTTGCTAATATATGTAAGGAATCAGAAAGAATAATATATTAGCTTTTCTTTGAAGTCATTTAATAAGCTGAAGCGTTGTATAATACTCTCTATGGGAATATTTTTTGGTCTGACGGCTGCTGTTTTCTGGGGATTAGGCGATTTTTTTGCACGTTCAGTAAGTCAACGTATTGGAAGCTATCGAGCACTCTGCTATCAACAATTTTCTGGGATTGTTGGTCTGAGCATTTATTTATGGGCAAATGGAACGTTTTCTCATATATTTGTACATAACAATTTGTTGATATGGTTATGGGCTCTGCTTGCGGTGTTATTGAATATAGGTAGCTCACTGGCGCTCTATCGGGCCTTTGAAGTAGGCGTTTTAAGTCTTGTCTCGCCAATTGCATCCAGCTATGCCATCGTAACAGTTATTCTGGCCTTCCTGAGTGGAGAAGTCTTGACGGCCATGCAAAATCTGGCCATTGCTCTTGTTTTGCTGGGAGTGTTTATCTGCTCAATCCCTGAGAGTCGTACTGCGGGCTCGTTGAAGCAGATGTTGAGGTGGCATGATGGCTCTTTGCAAGGGATTATCATGGCTTTGATTGCTGCGCTTGGTTATGGTGCTAACTTCTGGTTACTCGGTTTTTTTGTTACGCCAGGACTGGGGAATATTACTCCTGTCTGGCTGATCCGCATTATGACGCCATGCATACTTCTTCTGCTGGCTCCGCTGACGAAGCAATCATTAAAGGTTCCGCCGCACGGGCTGTGGTGGACGTTAATCGCTCTCGGCTTTTTCGATACATTGGCGTATATTGGGTATACCACCGGGATGTTGCAAGGAGAGGTCTCGTTGGTAACTATGTTCTCGTCTCTTTATAGTGTTGTGACGATTATTCTGGCCTGGATTTTCTTGCGTGAGCGTCTGTATCGCAGTCAGTGGTTGGGGATTATTGTGATTTTGTGTGGTATCTTCTTAGTAAATGTATAAACGGATAAGTGTTGCAGGGGGCCGCGTTGTTTCTACTTGATATGCTTTGATATACTGAAGAGGACTATTCGCCACGTAAGCCGACGTTACCTCTGGAGTTTTTGAGATGAAACAATCGCCCCTATTTGGGTCTGACGAGACGCCTCATGAGAAAAATACAGCAATGAAACAGATCTCTCCAGCGCCTGTCAGCGCATCAGACTCTGAGAGATTTACTGCTCCTGTCGGTGAGCCTCTCGCTTCCAGGATGCGTCCGCGCTCGATGGACGATATTATTGGGCAGGAGCATCTCCTGGGACCAGATAAACTGCTGCGCCGCCTGATTGAGTCGGATCGTGTTTCGTCGATGATCTTTTGGGGACCTCCCGGGAGCGGCAAGACGACTCTGGCGGAGTCGGTGGCTCGCTATACGCACGCCCGCTTTGTGACGTTGAGTGCGGTCTCGGCTGGCGTTGCCGATCTGCGTCGAGTTGTTGATGAGGCTGGTAAGCTGCGCCAGTTCTCAAAGCAGCGCACGATTTTGTTTATCGACGAAATTCATCGCTTTAACAAGTCGCAGCAGGATGCTGTTCTGCCGTATGTTGAGCGTGGAGTGGTGACTTTAATCGGAGCGACTACCGAGAATCCTAGCTTTGAAGTCAACTCTGCTTTGCTGTCGCGGGCGCGTGTCTTTGTGCTGAATGCGCTCGATGATGCTCAGTTGCTGGCGATCTTGCATCGCGCTTTGCAGGATAAAGAGCGCGGTCTGGGTCGCTGGAATGTGGTGGTCGCAGATGATGTGTTGGGACAGATTGCTATTTTCGCCAACGGTGATGCGCGTACAGCTTTGAATGTCCTGGAGTTGGCGGTTCTGGGTGCGGGTGGATCAGCAACATCGGGGGAACCTGTGCGTCTGACAACTGCGATGATTGAAGATGCTATGCAACATCGCGCTTTGCAATACGATAAAGGTGGCGATCAACATTACGATATGATCTCAGCTTTACATAAAGCGGTCCGTGGCTCAGATCCTGATGGAAGCCTCTATTGGCTGGTTCGTATGCTTGAAGCTGGCGAAGATCCCTTATATGTGGCTCGGCGGGTTGTGCGAATGGCGTCTGAGGATATCGGTCTGGCTGATCCACAGGCTTTGACCATCTGCGTGGCGGCGCAGCAGGGAGTCCATTTTGTGGGCATGCCGGAGGCGGGTGTGATCCTCGCGGAAGCGATTGTCTATCTGGCTACAGCTCCCAAAAGCAACGCAGTGTACAATGCGTATAATCAGATTCGGGCCGAAATTGCAGGCGGAAATGTTGATCCCGTGCCGTTGTGGATTCGTAATGCTCCCACCCACCTGATGAAAAATCTTGGCTATGGCAAGGATTATAAATATGCTCATGACTATTATAAGGATATGGATCTGATTGATCCTGAGCGGCCTCCGGCGGTCAAGGTGCAGGAGTATCTGCCAGAACGCTTGCAGGGACGACGCTTTTATGAACCCGGTAAGCAGGGAAAAGAGGCGAGTATCCAGAAGTGGCTGGAGAAGCGCCGTGAGAGCTGATCCAACTTTCATGGCTGGCATACGAGACACAATAAAGAGGGCCTGTCAGCATCTAGCTTCAACAGGCCCTCTTTATGAAATGGAAATTATTCCATTGGTGCTTGATTTACAAGCGACCGCGTGATCCAGGAGCTACTGCACGCACGATGGCGATGACAATACAAGCTCCGATGATGGATACAATGATGCTTCCGATTAAGCCAAAGTTAGCATCTGGTGCAACCAGATTGACGATCAAGCCGCCGATGAATGCTCCGACCAGACCAGCAATCAGGTCTCCGACGAGTCCAAAGCCACCGCCGCTCATGATGCGGCTTGCAATGAAGCCAGCGATCAAGCCAATAATCAGCCAAATAATCAGACCTGTTGGGCTAAAAGCTGCTCCCATTACTAATGCTGCCATGTTATTTCTCCTCTAATGCCTGGAATCTATAAAATCTTCGATAATCCCGATAAATGCCTTTAAGGTAGTAAGATCTATTATAAATTTTCACTACACGCCTAACTTAACATTTATCTAGATCTTATACGATTCAAATTGTCGGATAGATGCAAACACATTACGCGTGCGAGTAAGATTTCTATGTGTGCCTCTTTTTTTGTTCGTAAGCATAAATAAAATATGCCTGTGCTTAACGATAAATAAAATAACCGGCGATGCCCGCCAGTACCAGAATAAGCAGAATATTAATACGCTTGCTGAGGACGAGCGCAAAGGCGACGGCACAGATCAACCAGCTACGCCAATCGCCTACGGAACTGCTGCGGATGGTCCAGAACACTGTCAGGAAAGTTCCCACGACGGCCAGGGTGATCCCTCGCATCAGTCCTGCTATCCAGCGCTGATGCTCCAGACGTGTGTAGGCCGAGGCGATGACCAGTACAAAGAATGGTGGGATAGTAATGGCAATCAGGGTTAAAAAGGCTCCTGGAAAGCCATAGCTTAAATACCCTAAAGCAATCACCCACAGTCCATTGGGGCCGGGGCTGATCTGACCTATTGCCAGCGATTCCGCGAAGTCGGCTTCGCTGGCCCATTTGCTCGCCAGTAGATCTTGATGCAGGCTAGGAAGGTTGCTAAAGCCGCCAGATGAAAAAACCGTCGCTTTGAGAAAAATAAAGAAATAAATGAGTGGATTGATCATCTTAACGCTCTGCCGCTTTCTTTTTTATGATGGGACGGGTAAAGCAGATTACTCCTAAGAGTGCTGTGCCACTTAGTGCGATGACAACCGGGATCTGTAAGAGGATCGCTACGGTGCAGAGGGCGATGAGTAGTATGCTCAGGAGGAGATTGGCTGTGCTCTCTTTGTACGCGTTTTTAAGCTGTGGATAGGCGAAGTTGAAGCCGACAAGCAGCATGACTCCAGCCGTTGCCGGTACGACTCCCTGGAGGACGGCTTGAACGGCCCGGACGTGTTCAATTCTTTGAAAGCCAGCGGCGATCAAGCAGGTGATCAAGGCGCTGGGGAAGAGTAAACCAGCTAAAGAGCAAAATATCCCGCCAATACCGCCTAACTTCTTGCCAATCAGAATAGTTATAGCGATCAAGTTAATCCCAGGAGCTAATAAGCACAGGCTCCAAAGATGAGTAAAATCTTCCATCGTAAGCCAGTGACGCTTCTCCGTGAATTCGCGCTGGATCAGGAGGATGGTCGTGGCTCCGCCTCCAAATGATTGCAGACCAATGTTGGTCCAGATCAGGAAGAGTCGCCGGTTGCTGGGTTGACGTTCGTCAGTTGTATGTTCGCTATTTTGCGGCAATGTTTGCATAGTATGAAGCCTTTGCTAGAGTAAGGTCGATAATGGTTGTTGTCATGTTACATTTATACATTATCTACTATCGATGGAAGGAGCGCTGGAAAGGATTTTTATTGTGCTGCGTCAGCTGTGCTGATAGGAGGTGTCTGGGCACGCTGTTGATCGTTCTGGGGAGTGGCTTTTGTTTCTTTATTGGTATGCGTATGTCAATTGTCATATAGTATAGAGATGCGAAACGAACTTTTAGCCTGGTTTGCCCGCGAGGGGCTGCTTTTGACTGATGTGATTTCGTCGGCCGATGATCCTGTGGATGATGAGATAAAAATTTCCGTACGCGCTCCTGTATTGGCGCTCAGCCGGGCCAGCGAGGATTTTCGTGAATGTCCTGATCCGGTCCTGTTTGGCTATCCAGAGGAGTCACTGGATATGATGAATCTCGATGATATGCATGAGTTTGTGCTGACGTGGTTTGAACGTGCTGTTGCGGCTGGTATGGCTCGCTGTTTTGTCTGTAATCAGGTGCTTGATATGGGTGAGGAGCAGCCATGGGACGCTATTTTTGCTCAAAAAGATATCTATTGCTGGCTGTTAGCTCATTTCGATTGCAAGAAATATCTGACAAGGGATCTCAAGGGACGCCATCCTTTTGAAGTTGAGACCGGTGCGCCTGAGTTTTTCGATATGCGTTTATAACCTGCTACCCAGATGCATTCGGAAGCGCCATTTCGTGATTACGTTGCGTTCACGCGTATGAGAGATGTGCGAGATAGTACGTTTCTTTTCCGAATCTAAGGAAATAGAAGAGGTTTTCATGGATAAAAATCAAGTTGTTAATCTGCTAGAAGAGATTGCGGTCCTGCTGGCTTTAAAAGAGGGGAGCAATACCTTTGAACTGCGTGCATATGAGAACGCAGCTCGCGCGTTGGGCTCGCTCGATGGCGATATTGGACAGTTGGTCCGCGATGGCAAACTGAAAGGGACTCCTGGTCTGGGTCCAACGATTATCAAGCGTATTGAGGAGGCGGTGACCACCGAGCATATTGCTTTTTACGATGAGTTGGTGGCCGAGACTCCACCGGTCAAGCTTGAGATGCGCCGTATTGCCGGCCTGGGTCCCAAGCGTATCAACGCGATTTATCAACAGCTCAATGTGACCAGCCTCGCGGAACTGGAGCAGGCATGTAAGGATGATCGTGTGGCTCATCTGCCTGGTTTTGGCAAGAAGACTCAGGATAAGATCTTGCAAGGGCTGAATTTTCTCAGTCAACATGCGGATCGCTTCCTCTATGATGTGGCTGAAGTGGAGGCCGAACGGATGCGTACAGCTCTGGCTTCGCTTCCAGCTGTGGTGCGCTTGCAGGTCGCAGGAAGCCTGCGTCGTCGTCGTGAAACCGTCAAAGATATCGATATGGTGTTGAGCATCGATGATCAGGCGGATAGCTCTGTGCGACGAGGGATTATGGAGTTCTTTACCAGTCAACCATCCGTGAAGGCGATCACAGGCCAGGGCGAGACGAAGTCGAGCGTGGTGCTGAATAGTGGGATCGCGATGGATCTGCGTGTGGTTGGTGATAGTCAATTTCCTTATACATTGCATCATTTTTCTGGCTCGCGTGAGCATCATATTCCCCTGCGCCGCCGGGCACAGAGTATGAACATGACGATCAATGACTATGGGCTGTTTAAGATTGAGGATGGCCATGAGGTGCTGATCCCCTGTCAGACCGAGGCTGATATGTATGCGGCTCTCAAAATGGATTATATTGAACCTGAGTTGCGAGAAGATACTGGTGAGATTGAGGCCGCCGCTCGTCACGCTCTACCCAAACTGGTAGAGGAAAGTGATCTGCGTGGCGTCCTGCACGCTCATTCGACCTGGAGCGATGGACAGAATACTATTCGTGAGATGGCTGAGGCGTGTATGGCGCGAGGCTATCAGTATCTTGGGCTGACCGATCACAGTAAGGCGGCCTCTTATGCCGGAGGATTGAATGCTGAGGCGCTGAAGCGCCAGGGCGAAGAGGTTGATGCTCTCAATGAGGAGTTCGCTGGCCGTTTCCATATCTTGAAAGGGACCGAATGCGATATTTTGCGCGATGGTTCTCTCGACTTTGATGATGAGACACTGGCCAGTCTGGATTTTGTCGTTGCATCTATCCACAGCAATTTTACCCTCTCGCTGGAGGAGCAGACGCAACGGATGCTCCGTGCCATCGCCAATCCTTATGTCGATATTATTGGACATTCCACCGGCCGCATCTTGCTGGGGCGTCCCGGTTATGAGATCGATGTTGAGCGCGTGATCGATGCAGCCGCTCAGCATGGAACGTGTATCGAGATTAATGCCCATCCCTCACGTTTAGATCTGGATTGGCGCTATGTACGTAAAGCGCGCGATAAAGGTATTCTGATTCCGATCGATCCAGACGCCCATGCGCTTGCGGGAATAGAGGATATGCGATATGGTATAGGGGTTGCACGCAAAGGATGGTTACGCGCTGAAGATGTCCTGAATACTAAGGATTTTGAAGCGTTGATGACCTTCTTTCACGTAAGAAGAAATAAGCAGTAAATTTTATCCGTTGTATGAGTGGATGCCGCCTCCTATCTATCGGTATAATGATAGAAGCGTTGCATCTATCTCACTAGCATAGGTTGTTCTTTCGGAAAGAGGAGGAAGTTAGTTATGGCAGAAAAAACTGTATTAGAAGTAGCTCCACGTACGGTTTTAGGCAAATCGACGAAACGTTTGCGTCGTGAGGGTCTTGTCCCTGCAAACATTTATGGGCATAAGAAAGATTCTACACCGATTCAGGTTGAGGCGCTTGCTTTTGATCATGTGAGACGTCAACATGGGTTGAGTAACATCATTTCGCTGAAAATGCCTGGCTCGGCCGCTGAGAATGTGCTGGTACGTCATATCCAGCGTAATCCGGTCACGGGAAAAATCATTCACGTGGACTTCTCACGTATCAATGTGCGTGAGCACCTTGAGTTTAAAGTGGGGTTGAATTTTGTGGGTGAAGCACCGGGCGTGAAAATTGAGGGTGGCGTTCTGCTGCACTTGATGGAAGCAATCGTGGTTGATGCTGCGGCTTCAGATATCGTTGAGAGTCTGGATGTCGATATTTCAGTATTGACCGAAATTGATTCGACCCTTCATGCCAAGGATGTCAATTTGCCAGCGCGTTATACTCTGATCACCGATGGTGATGAACCGATCGTGAAGATCTCTGCTCCACGCGTTGAAATCCCTGAGACAACTGCTGCTGAGGGAACCACCGAGACGACTGAAGGAACTTCTGCGGCCACTGAAAGCGCTGCTGAATAAGCTCAATGTAGCAGGATACGTCGATACGGATGACGTGATAGGTCATCCGTTTCTCTGTCCTGTTACACTGCAGAAATCCCTGTGGGAAGTGAGTGGTAGATATGCGTATTATGATCGTGACAGACCAGTATCCTCCGATGGTGGGGGGGGTCCCCTCTGTAACTCATGGCCTGGCGGTGGACTTTGCCAATCGGGGGCATCAGGTGTGGGTTGTGGCTCCTAGCTATGGCGCACGCGATATTCGCCGTATGGAACAGAAAGTACGCGTCTATCGTTTCTCATCCTTTGAGTGGCCGACTTATAAAGAATTACGTATCCCATTTTTACCTTTTGTCCCTGTACGCAATCTGATTAAGCGTAGCGATCCCGATATTATTCATATTCACTCCCCAATCGTGCTCGGGAATATTGCTCAACTGTTGGCGGGCGGCTTGCGCAAACCGGTCATTGCCACCAACCACTATCTGCCAATTAACATGAGCCGCTCCTTGATTGCTGATCCTGTGTTTGGGAAGCCATTTAGCTCCATTACCTATTCTTATCTCGTGAACTTTTGTAATCGGTGCGAGTATGTGACCGCTCCAACTGCGACCGCATTAAATCTCCTGTATGAACATGGACTGCGCGCTCCCGCCGCCGCCATCTCAAATGGTATTGATCTACAAAAATATAGCGTCGGCGCACATAACCCGCAAATTTTACGCCAGTTTGGTTTACCGGAGGATCGTCCTCTCGTACTCCATGTGAATCGCCTGAGCGAAGAGAAGCGCGTGAATATCTTGCTCGATGCGGTCGCTCAAATGAAGACAGATGCCCATATTGCCCTTGTCAGTTCGGGACCAGCTGAGGCCGAGCTCCGAGCTCAGGTCGAGGAGCTGCGTATCGGCGATCGTGTCAGCTTCCTGGGCTTCGTACGCGATGAGGATCTGCTGGAACTGAGACGATCAGCGGCACTCTTTGTTATTCCCTCCGAGGCTGATCTTCAGAGCCTTGCCACAATGGAAGCTATGGCCTGTGGTCTGCCCGTCATCGCCGCCAACTCATATGCACTGCCAGAACTGGTGCACCACGAAGAGAACGGCCTCCTATTTGCTCCTGGAGCCAGTGACGAGCTGGCTGCCGAAATGGATCAGTTACTCTCTGATCCAGAGCGACGAGCCAGAATGGGACAAAAAAGCCTGGAAATCATCTCGGATCACGATCGCGTCAAAGTTCTGGCGATCTGGGAAGGACTTTATCGGCGCCTCTCGATTGAATTTAATGAGATGAAAGTGTTGCGACAGCATCTGCGTACAGCTCAAAAGTATCCGGGATATATGTCCGAAGAAGTAAAGGACGTCAAAAGACCTCATATTCGGCGCACTGGCGATCTGGGCTTTGATCAAGTCTCAAAGCCACGTCGTACACGCAATGCCAGTCAGCGCAAGCCTCCGCGCGATAATAAGACCTCAAACGAGAATCAATAAGCCACGCATCAGCTACATACATGTAAACGGGAGAGGAATCAGCGCTTGACAAAGTGATCTGATCTCCTCTCTTTTAAGATACTTCTTTATGCTTCAATGTAGATAACACTATCTGATGATGATATTCGATTATTGTGTAACATTCATGATTATCGACTTGTTTGTATCATGGCTGTAGTAGTACAATAGAACATTCAATTCAGGGGTTATTGACAAAAGAAGAAATCCTTCAGTATAATCTATATACAGACTTGCTGACATCTGAGCAGCATTTTTGTCTGCGCGTTATTTTAGCGTATGTAGATGTATTCAGTGTGGTGGATAGATGCGTTGTTGATAAGAAGCACGCGCCTACAGAGTAAAGTACCTGGCGGAATCCGGGAAAGGGGTTAGTGGTATGTTGTCTGAAGATGAAGTAAAGCCCGTACCGATGACAAATTCAGAGGCTGGTCGCAAGGGTGGCAGTACGGTACGTGATCGATATGGAGAAGACTACTATCGTCGTATCGGCAAAAAAGGAGGCTTGACTCTTAAAGAGAAGCGTGGCAGCGATTATTATCGCGAGATTGCTCAAAAAGGTGGACAGGCGAATGTGGATAAGTATGGTGCGAAACATTTCTCCGCCATGGGAAAGAAGGGCGGAAATACCACCAAATCACGCCAATCCCCGGACTTCTATAGTCGCATTGGCAAGCTGGGCGGCGAAGCCAAACGCCAGAAGAAGGCTGTCAAAGACCAATTAGCACAATCCTCAGATGAAACCGTAAGCTAAGTGTATCCGAACAAGTACTCCGTCAACACATGAGATCGTTTTGTCTATCAGTGTAATATCGACGGCTTTGATAGTGCAAATGTGTAGATGTGAGTAGCTAAAAATGATCTTCTTAAACCCTACTATTAAACAGGTCAATAGTAGGGTTTTTTGTTGTTAATTGGCTTCCAGAGTGTTTTTAGCTTACATATGCTGTATTTTGGTGATTCATCATAATCATATGGTGGAGAACTTTAACCCTCCCTTAACATATCCATAAAGCATAGTTAATTCAACAATGATATCTTACGATTGCGACAAATAAAGATGAAGAAGCTCTCGAAAGAGTGTGAATAGCTCTAGAAATCTTCGCATCGATAATTATTTCATTGTGTACAGAATTTTGTGACTCACTGGAAGAGAATTAGGAGTATCCATGTTAAAGAAGTGGCGCATTGCATTTATACTGATTTCATTGGCAATGCTGAGCGTTCTTATTGCTGCTTGTGGGGCGAGTACTGGTGGTACTGACGCGAGTAATTCGACCCCTGTTCCTACTACGAACACAAGCGGACTCAACTGTGTTTCAGGTACATTGAATACTGGTGGTTCGACTGCACTGGGTCCGTTAGTGCAAGCAGCTGCGAAGGCTTATCAAGCTGCATGTTCTGGAGCGAATATCACGACCCAATTGACAGGTAGTGGAGCTGGCCTGACAGGCGTGAATTCTGGTAGCTTGAATGTTGGTAATTCTGATGGCTTTGCGGATAAGACAAAATATCCTGGCTTGACAGATAATCAGGTTGCTGTAGTTATCTTCGCCGTCATTATCAATAAAGATGTGACTGGCGTCACTAATTTAACATCTGCACAGTTGAAAGATATTTACTCAGGTAAAGTCACAAACTGGAAACAGGTTGGTGGCCCTGACCTTGCGATCTCAGTGATTAGCCGAGCTTCAGGTTCTGGTACACGTAACACTTTTGAGAAATATGTTCTGGGCACAACCGAAACGGTCTCCGGTGCCAGTCACACGACAGCGTCGACTTCAGGTGCTGTAGCCACCGCTGTACAGGGTAAAACGGGTGCGATCGCTTATGATACCATCCATTTTGCGACGGAGAACAAATTAACTACAGTTAATATTGATGGAAAGGGTCCTACCGCCGACGCCGTGAAAACGGATGCGTACAAGTTCTGGAATATTGAGCACATGTACACAAAAGGTGCTGCCACCGGCCTGGCGAAGTCATTCATTGACTACATCAAAGGACCAAGTGCCGCGACCTTGCGCTCGTCGAATGGTTTCATTGACCTCAGCGCGGTAGATGCATCAGCCATCTCTGCCAAGACTCCTGCCTCCTGATCAGGAAACGTTATTCCTGGTATCTATAGAGCAGAGCTATCCCCGGAACATGCATGAACAGTTCCGGGGATAGCGTACGAGAGCAAATTGATAAGCTGTCTTGAGAGTTCAGGCAAGGAGGAGTGATTGTGGCGGCTAATAGTGTGAATATGGAGCTCCAAGAAGAGAATCTCAGTACGAGGTCTCGGCGAGGACGCTGGATTGATCAGGTTGCACATATAATCTTCTTGGTCTGTGCTGTCCTGGTGGTTGTGATTATCTTTGGTGTTTTTATCTTTCTGGGTTTCAATGGCTTGAAGATGTTCCAGGATCCCGCTGCGAAAGATTTCTTTACAAGTACGAATTGGGATCCGCAGGCGACTTCTCCTAGCTTTGGTGCGCTTGGTTTTATACTGGGATCGGTTGTCACGACGCTGCTTGCTATTGTGATTGTGACTCCCTTTGCCTTTGCGATGGCACTCTTTCTGACTGAGATAGCTCCTGCATGGGTGAATGCTGTCTTGCGTCCCATCTTAGAAATTTTTACAGGGATGCCATCGGTCGTGATCGGCTTTCTGGGACTGGTCGTGCTGGTGCCCTTTATAAAGAATATTGCTGCTCCAGTGGCACCTTCGGCAGCTAACGCGGGTGTTGGTTGGGGCGCTGCGATTCTGGTGCTGGTCATCATGGTCTTGCCGACCGTAGTAAGTGTATCGATTGATGCCCTCAATGCAGTGCCAAATAGCGTACGCGAGGCCAGTCTGGCGCTTGGCTCAACCCGTTGGCAGATGATGAAGGATGCTGTCCTTCCAGCAGCGGCGGCGGGACTGTCGACAGCGGTTGTGCTGGGTATGGCCCGTGCGATTGGTGAGGCTCTGGCTGTAGGATTGGTCCTGCAAGGTGATACTCATCTACCTAGCAACCTCTTTTCGCTTGGAGCATTTTTTCAGCCAAACATCAATATCACCAATGCCATTTTGCTCTACTTCAGTGAGTCTTCCGGTACTGAACGTGCGGGATATTTCATGCTGGGTTTTGTACTCCTGATAATCTCTTTCTTGTTCATCTGCGTGAGCCGCTATATTGCCAGTAGGAGTGTGTACAAATGAGTGCCCAACCACAGATGTCCGCGACCCCGGCTCAGCATGATGATGAACAGCTCAAATCTTTAGAGCGTCTGGTGCGTGGCTTACATCTCAAAAATAATATCGCCAGTGGTGTACTGGCTCTGGGAACATTAATTGGTGCCCTGGTGTTTTTGCTGATCCTAATCTACTTGTTGATCAATGGCGTCCCTTATCTGCTCAATCCAGACTTTTATGGTAGTAATGGGACTGGCACCGTTGGGCAGCAGATTTTTAACACCCTCTATATACTGATTTTCACTGAGATCATTCTGATACCGATCACCCTGGCGGCTGCTATTTATCTGGTTGAATATGCTCCTCAGGGTCCTTTCGTGACAGTGATCCACTTTGCGGCTGAAACGCTTGCCGGTGTGCCATCGCTGGTGCTGGGCTTATTCGGATATCTGGTCTTTTCGACGGTGCTTGGCTTTGGTCTGAGTCGTCTATCTGGTGTGCTGACGTTGCTCTGTCTCAACTTCCCGATTGCTCTGCGTCTCTTTGAGGATGCTCTGACAACCGTGGCACGAGAGCAGCGCGAAGGTGGTCTGGCGCTTGGCTCGACCAAGTGGCATATGATCCGAACAGTGGTGCTCCCTTCGGCAGTGCCAGGAATCATCACAGGGATTGTCCTGTCCGCAGGAAAAATCATTGCGGAAGCGGCGGCGATCATCTTCACGATGGGAGCCTCCAATGGTGCCAACGTCTATACGCTCAATCCCATGATCAGTACCGATAATCTGACTATCCACATTTTCTACTTGCAAACATCTGGCACTGTTCCACAGGATGTTGCCAATGCCGTCTCCGCTGGATCGGCGGCCCTGCTGATTATCATTTTGTTGGTGATCAATCTGGGCTCGCGCTTTACAGGGCGACTGATTCAACGCAAAATTATGGCTGCGTAATGTGCTCAACTTTTATCCCGACAAACATCTGTGCGGTAGATGCTGCACAAACACGAGGAGCGAGGATTAGATAATGATAAATATTTCAGCGAATAGCGCGGCTGAAAGCATTGCACTACCGGAAGGTGCCAACATCTATTCACGTAAAGTTGCCAGAAGTGGGCATATCTCCTACGAGGGGCGTCCCTATTTTATTAGTAAGGCTCTGGCCGGACGCTACATTCGACTGATTGTTGTTGATGATCGCATGATTGTAGATGCGGCCATTCCTTTACATAAAGAGTATGCATTGATCTAGAAAAGTGTGAAGAGGAGATATGATGGAGAGTCAACGTCAGAATGCGGCCTCACTGGCTCAGGGTCAACAAATAAAAATTAGCCAGCTGGATAATGAGAAGCAAGAAAATACGTCTGATGTAACTGAAGCCACACAACATATGGGCCATTTTGATCCTACAAAGACCCTAAATGCCAATGCTGCGGTGAAGATAGATGTTAACAGGGCGAAATTTTTCTATGGATCAAAGCAGGCTTTGTATGATGTGTCATTACCGCTACGCGATCGTCAGGTAACTGCGCTGATCGGCCCATCGGGATGTGGTAAATCCACATTTCTCCGTACATTGAATCGTATGAATGATCTGATCCCCGGAACGCGCATCGAAGGCGAGGCCAAGTTTGATGGCCTGAATATCTATGACAAGAAAACCGATGTTGTCCTCTTACGCCAGCGCATCGGCATGGTTTTTCAGCGCCCCAATCCTTTTCCTAAATCGATCTTTGAGAATGTTGGTTATGGACTCAAAGTTCAGGGGAAGTCTCCAAAAGTGATTCAGGAGCGTGTAGAGAAGAGCCTGCGTGGCGCTGCTCTCTGGGATGAAGTGAAGGATCGCTTGCATACATCAGCTCTGGGACTCTCCGGTGGACAGCAGCAGCGTTTGTGCATTGCACGTGCTCTGGCGGTTGAGCCTGAGGTGTTGTTAATGGATGAGCCTTGTGCCGCACTTGATCCAATTGCGACTTTGAAAATTGAGGAACTGATCACCGAGCTGGTAAAAGATTACACCATTGTCATTGTGACGCATAATATGCAGCAGGCTGGACGTGTCTCTCACTTTACAGGTTTTTTCCTGAATGGTAAATTAATAGAAGAGGCCCCTACACCTGATATCTTCGAACATCCGACTCGCAAAGAGACGGAAGATTATATCAGCGGACGTTTCGGTTAATATCGATCAGTAGCAGTCAGGAGAAGACTGTGGCACGTAAGATTCTGGTTGTGGATGACGAAGAGGTTTTAGTTGAGGCGATTACATATAATCTGGAGCAATCTGGCTACCAGGTGTTGACGGCATCGGATGGTGCAAGCGCATTGGAGATTGCGCGCCATGAGACTCCAGATCTGATTGTGCTCGATATTATGTTGCCCGGAATGGATGGACTTGAAGTCTGCCGCCAATTGCGGCGTGATAAGAAAACCTCGACTGTGCCGATTATCATGCTGACAGCGAAAGCTGATGAGATCGATAAGGTTGTCGGCTTAGAGGTCGGTGCTGATGATTATGTGACCAAGCCCTTTGGACGACGTGAGCTCCTGGCTCGCATTCGAGCGTTATTGCGTCGCGTGGATTATCCTCTTGAGCTTGATGAGCGTCCAAGGACTGCTGACGCTGCTGGAGGTGTTCCAGGCCATCCGCATAGCGAACTGATTGCTGGACCATTGCGTATTGATCAGGCTGGTAGGCGTGTGATTTGTCGAGGCCAGGAGTTAGAGTTACAGCCCAAGCAATTTGATCTGCTCACCTATCTGGTGCGTAATCGTGGGACCGTTTTGACACGGGATCAACTGCTCCATAATGTCTGGGGCTACGATTACGTAGGCGATACACGTACCGTTGATGTGCATGTGCGCTGGCTACGTGAGAAATTAGAAGAAGAGCCAGCCAATCCCAAACTGATCCAAACAGTACGTGGTGTGGGTTACGTTTTCCGTTTCTGATGCAATTTTTGTATATGCCTGGTTGCCTATAAAACAGCCCGCTTGATTTCGTACATGATCAAGCGGGCTGTTCTTTGCTCTCAGGTCTTCAGGCTTCTGTTTGAGGCAATTTTTCTGGCTCTGATGCCGGGAGAGGTGTGTTCGTGGACAATTTCGCCAATCCTTCGGCGATTGCTGCTGCCACATTTGTTTCGGCGGTCTGCCGGGCGACGCGTAGCGCATTTTTGATCGCCTTGGCGTTGGAGCGTCCATGAGAGATAATCGCTGATCCGTTGACGCCTAGCAAGGGGATACCACCATATTCAGCGTAGTCCAGACGTCCAAAGACCTTGCGTAGTCCTGGCTTCAGGATCGCGGCGGCCAGCTTGTTCACAAGAGAGCTTGTCAACTGCTCACGTAGTAATCCAATGATCGTCTCGGCCAGACCCTCACCAAATTTAAGAATAACGTTCCCGAGAAAGCCATCGCAGACAACGATATCGACAGCGCCAGTAGGAATATCTCGTCCTTCAACGTTCCCGATGAAGTTGATACCAAGGGTGCCAGCTGACTGTTTCAGCAATTGATGCGTATCGATAACCTGTTGATTCCCCTTTGTCTCTTCTTCTCCATTGGAGAGCAGGCCAACGCGTGGGGAGGATACCTTGAAGATACGCTCCATGTAGATAGAACCCATCAAAGCAAACTGTGTCAGATATTCGGGCTTACAATCTGTATTGGCGCCCATGTCGATCACAAGACAGGGGTTCTTTCTGGTTGGAAAGATGCCGCCGAGGGCTGGTCGATCGACTCCGGGCAAGCGTTTGAGCGTAAAAAGAGATGCAGCCATCATAGCCCCACTATTTCCCGCCGAGACAGCTCCTAATGCTTTCCCATCGCGTACAAGCTGCAAAGCGAGCGTCATCGAAGCATTTTTCTTGCGGCGCAC
Organism: Dictyobacter sp. Z7_2; assembly: GCF_057551105.1. Taxonomy (NCBI): domain Bacteria; kingdom Bacillati; phylum Chloroflexota; class Ktedonobacteria; order Ktedonobacterales; family Dictyobacteraceae; genus Dictyobacter; species Dictyobacter sp. Z7_2. The sequence continues at coordinate 1,754,773 of NZ_BAAJPE010000002.1, read as the reverse complement.
GGCTGTGGCTGGATGATCATCCATTTCAATCACTTCATCGGTATGGATGATGGGGAGATCCAGCCCCGTGGTATCATGTTTGGCAAGTTCAGCCTTGATAATCTCTTCTCGTCCAACGAGATAGACGCCCATATTATATTCACGAGCAGCCTGTATCGCACCCAAAACGGTTTCGCCAGGTGCCTTATCCCCGCCCATCACATCGAGAGCGACGCGAATAGGAGCACTATTGGCAGCAGTCATGCTTTTTTTCCCCCAGGTTCTCCGATGGTCTGTTTCACAAGCTCTACCAGCTTGTCGAGATCGAACGGTTTATACACGATGTGCGCGACACCAGCCTCACGGAACTCTTTTTCCTCGTTGCCGGCGCCCAGCAAAGCAGTAACCACAATGACAGGAATCTGATGGTCGACAGCCATCGCCATCAACTTCAATTCATCGCGCCCATCCAGGTAAGGCATCATCAGGTCGAGCATAACGAGGTCGGGTTGGTGCTCACGAACCGCGTCATAGAAACGCAGACTCTGAGTTGTCATAAACGTCTCATAACCTTCATCTGCCAATGCCTCAGTGAGTAAATCCGCAATTGTCGGATCATCGTCCATTATAAGGATCTTTTTGGTCATGGAAGCATCATCCCCTCATCTCACAAAAAACAATACCGCATGCAGCGCCAGCCCTCTTTCCAGCCAGGAAGCGAGTATATGGGCCGCTCTGCGCAGACAAATGTATTATAACACCACCGAACAGTGGGTGCGTATATCACATCTTCTTTTCGTGACAAGTAGGACTATGGTTCAGTTGCTGCTCGTGAAGAGATCGTGCTGCATATCAAGCGCTCCGTATAGGTCGCGGGTGTACGATAAAGAGGGAACAAATAATCTGCTGCGTCGTCGTTTACAATTGCGAGCTAGATGCGCTATACTAGCGATAAAACTTGATGAAAATCAAAGTATTAAAGTACGGTTTTTGGTTGTGTCTGGAGGAAATCTTTTCGTGAAAATCACATGTAAGCAACAGGATTTGAATCGTGGGCTCTCTACCGTGAGCCATGCAGTCTCAAGTCGAAGCACGCTCCCTATCCTGGCAAATATTTTACTATCGACCGAGCAGGGGAGCCTAAAGCTCTCTGCCACCAATTTAGAGATTGGTATTAATTGCCTGATTGATGCGGACGTTTTGGAAGAGGGCACAACGACGGTTCCCGCCAAGACATTTACGGATCTCGTGAACAGCTTGCGTCAGGGTCAGGTCGAATTGACGGTTGTTGAAGATTCCAATGATATTAACGTCAAGAGCCCTGGCAGTAACGCAAACATCAAAGGAATGGACCCATCGGAGTTTCCACTGATCCCGAGTGCCGAAGGGGACGAAGAGCCGATTATCCTCGATGCGGGCCTGCTGAAAGACATGATCTCGCAAGTCGTTTTTGCGGCTGCCGACGACGATTCGCGTCCTGTACTGACAGGCATCCTGGTTGAAGTGGCGGACGAAAAGGTCTCATTTGCCGCCGCCGATGCTTTTCGGCTGGCCTTACGTGTCTCTTCATTGCCGGGGCACACCTCTGAGCACAACTCCATCCTCATTCCCGCCCGTACCTTGAGTGAGCTGGCACGCATCCTGCCCTCAGAGGGCGCTGTGCAGATGGTTGTGACTCCGAACCGTAGCCAGGTACTCTTCCATACAGAGCACATCGATCTGGTCTCACGTTTAATTGAGGGTACCTTCCCGAACATCAAAGCGGCCATCCCTAAAGAGTTCTCAACGCGTGCCGTGATAGAAACCAAAGAATTTGCAGCCGCCGTGAAAACCGTGACGCCATTTGCTCGTGACAGCTCAAACATCACGCGTATCAAGGTTACCAGTGGCTCAGGCACTGAGGGAGGATCTCTGACACTTGAATCGACTGCTGAGGATATTGGTAATAACATTACCACGATCAACGCTGCCGTCGATGGACCCGATCAGGAGATCATCTTTAATGTGCGCTACCTGACCGATGTTCTTAACATCCTGGATACTCCTGAAGTTGCGCTGGAAGTGACCTCAGCTGCACGTCCCGGCGTTGTCAGACCAGTTGGTCCTGCCGATTATACATATGTTATCATGCCCATGAGCACCAATCGTTAACGCTCGCCTCATATATTACTTGTCACCATGCGTGCCGCTATATGGATAAGAGGTCTTTTTTGTTGCGGAAGGCTGTACAACAGACCTCTCATCCCAGGCAGTGTGCGCATCTTTTCCGGTTGTTTTGATGTTGTCTCTACAGTTGTCGCTAGATGGATGGGTAGATGTATCTCTCTCGCCTCTCGTTAACCGATTTTCGTAACTACCGGCAGTTAGAACTGTCGTTGGGACCCGGTCTCTATCTTTTTCATGGGGAGAATGCTCAGGGTAAAACGAATTTACTTGAGGCTGTGAGTATGTTAGCTACTGCGACCTCATTTCATGCTACCAGCGATCGCGAGGTGGTAAATTGGCGGGCGACAGACCACATTGCACGGCTGGATGGCACGGTACAGCGTCTTGAAGATAGCATCCAGCTAGAGATGATTGTGATAGATCCCACGCCCCCTACCTTTCCAACCTCTGATACTTCTCCCGTGAAGACGCGCAGTATTGAGCTACCTGCGCATAGTCCGCGTAAGCGCTACAAAGTCAATGGCGTGCCCCGACGGACCCTGGATCTGATTGGTCAGATGAAAGTAGTGCTATTTGCTCCGAGCGATCTCCATCTGGTGGATGGTGGTCCGGATGAGCGTCGGCGCTTTATGGATCGCGCTTTATGTCAGCTTCAGCCCCGTTATAGTCAGGCCCTGGTCACCTATCGCAAGATCGTCAGTCAACGCTCGGCTCTGTTGAAGCGTATCCGCGAGAACCAGGAAGATCCAAAGATGCTTAATTATCTAGATGAACAGATGACACAGCTTGCCAACCAGATCATCCATGAGCGTATACGGATGGTCAATGCTTTGAACGAGCAGGCGAATCAATTTCAGCAGGCGATCAGTGGTGGCCGAGAGCAGCTACAGATCAACTATCGTTCATCATTTCGCATTGATCCGAGTTGGAATCCAGTCGAAGCTCTGCAACATTATCGCGAGCAACTGCTTGAGATCCGCAAACGTGAGATTTCACAGGGAGTTTGTCTGCGTGGACCTCACCGCGATGAGCTGGAGTTTTTAGTCAATGATGTGAATATGCTTTCCTACGGTTCCCGTGGACAGCAACGCACGGCTGCACTGGCGGCGAAATTGTCGGAGCTGACCTTTATGCAAACCAGCACAGGGGATCAACCTATCCTCCTGTTAGACGATGTCTTTAGCGAGTTGGATAGCTTACGGCGCGAGTATCTACTGGCCCAGGTCTCTCATTATGAGCAGGTGATGCTGACTTCCACCGACCTGGAGAGTTTTCCAGAGGAGCTCGCTCTACGCTCTCATCGCTATCGTGTGACTGAAGGCGCACTGCTAAAAGAATAGCGTTCCGTCAGCACTCACGGCTCTGACTTGATGCCATAGCTTTTCTGTTGCAGACTGTGCCAATTTTGTTCCATACGCTCAACCTCGGCTTCTGTGGGCTGATCCTGACTATAACGTGCGGTGGTGTAGATCTCTGTGACCACCTGTATCTCAGGGGTCAGTAGCGCAAAGGGCTGATGTAATCTCTGCTTCAATTCATGGGGAGTCTCGTTGCGTTGCCGAGTGAAGCCACGACTGGCTGTCCATTGCAGAAAGGCACGATAGATGGCTCTCACATCGCGATTAACCGCTGTGATATCTTCTTCTGCGCCAGGCTGATCCTGTACAACCTGTGCCTCCTCATGACGCCTAAAACGGTTAAGCAAGGCCAGTAACAACCTCTTGAATTGGGACCAGAAGAGCTGCCATGACCAGAGGCTCTCGTGTTGATCACGCTGCACTTGTCTGGCTTGTCCTCGTTTGTTTAAGGCACGAACCATCAATAAAATAATCACGGCCACAGCTGCGATGATCAGAATGATCACGAGTGCTGATGCAAAAGTTTGCACCGCAGGAGGTATCGGTTTCGCTGGGTACTGCTTCAAATCGCCTAATGGATTTTGGGTTCCGTGTAGCTGTGTCGAAGGCTTTACCTTTCCCCCTAATGAAATGAATGAGAGTAGAAAGGCAATAAAACCTGCAAGCGAGCCGGCGATTTTGTCAAAGAGCTTTCCCATGGGAGCCATACCCCGTACGAGAGCGATGAGTAGCTCTGGATTGATGATAAAGCTCGCTAGCAGGGCGATAATTGCCAGAAAGAGACAAATCAGGCTCACCGTCGATACAACCAGACGATCCTGAGTGTATTTATTTCCGTCCAGCCCGATCAGATGCTCCTGGCGTACAAAGATTGAGTAGGCAAGTGCTCTGGTGAAAAGTGCCAGGCAGAAGAAAAGCAGCAAGAAGAGGACGAGAGCAGCCTGATCAAGATCAGATGTTGCTTGAATCAGAATGACTACAATGAAGATGATGCCACCAGTAATTAGCCCCGAGGTAACCGTGCCTGGCTCCTTGTTGTAGCGTGCGATGCGTATACCATAATAGCTTAGTCCGTATGTGATCAGAACAATGGCAACGCTGGCAAAAGCTGTTGTGTTTATCTGGATAAGATCATAAATAAATGTACCAACCCAGATCGGGTTCCACAGGGCCATCGTAGAGTAGAAACTTCCCCAGATTACAGATAAAATAAGCAATGCCTGGATGATCATGACCATGGCAGTCGAACTACGAATCTGTGCTAGTGAGAATCGTGGTTGTTTTTGTGTCTGTGACGTGTGATCGGGTAATGTCAGCGCGGACCAGGCTGAGACGAGAATGATAAGAAATGGTGCCCAGAGCGGTATAATTGTTCCTTTTTGGGTAAAGACATTTAAACGTCCTAAACCAATCAGCAACGCGGCAATCCAACAGCACTGCATCGCGGCATACGCCAGAGGCAGCAACTGCTCGCCCCAACTCATCGTAGCGGCCAGAGCACGTGGACCAGTGCCTGCGGGTCCAATTTTGATTGGATCGGGTCCTGACGTTTGTGGGGTGAGATCCATGCGTGTCGCCTTCCTCTTATACGCAATTATTTCATTCGTAGGTATAGTATATCTTGTCCAAAGTATAAATTCTATGGGCAAAACAGGAACCTACCAGAGATAATAGAAGCGGCTGTCTTGCTCATCTTACCTGATGATAGAGCGAACTGAGAGTGATAAGTTCTGATGAAATGTGAGAGTTATCCACATTTCCTGGTAGTTATCCACACTTATCCACAGTGAGTGTGGATAAGTCAATAAAAATTGCTAGAAGTACTACCTACGCAATCAGATAGGGTGTATAGTATAAAACCATCTATGTACAGCTTGCTCGCGTCACCTGAAATGCGTAGTGATGGAGAATTTTCAGGAGCTTTTGGGCAGATACGGTTCTACTTCTCGATAGATACTGGTGGGATCTATGCTATCGATAATATCGGTCTTGCCCCATATGACGGCAGCCTCGAGTTGCTGATAACTGTATGGATTGGGTTCCAGCGTCACTCCTCGATGCCAGGGGGTGGAGGCCCAGATGGATTTTGCATAGATGTTTCCTGGCAAGTAAGGGACGATCGTGGGGATTTTCAAGGCTCCGGCGATATGTCCTGGCCCAGTATCATTAGAGAGCGCTAGCTCTGCGTGTTGCATGATGATTGCCAGATCGTGTAGCGATTGTGTGCTCTGGATAGTTACATGGGCGTTCTGCTCTATCCCCGTATAATCCTGGAGCCATTCTGCGATGTCGGGTCTGGTGAAACCGAGGGGGAGATCTTTATCGGGTCCGCAGAGTACCAGAAACTCGATTTTTTGTCCGGGGATATGGTGAGCAAAGTGTTGGCAGATCAGATCCATCACTTCATCCCACTTCTCATAGCATTTTGCCAGCACGACCGATTGAAAGATACATACTATCTTAAATGCCACTTGATCGATATGCCAATCAGCCATTAATTGTTGATAACGCATCTCGTCATCAGTTAGCAGGATACTTGGCTGAATCGATGAGGTGTCAAGTGTGTTGTGCGGAAGCGCAAAAAGGTCCTCGATATAGTCGGCGTAGCGTCGTTCAGGGCCACGCTGGGCATAGTTGCGGATGCCAACGCGGAATAGGTGTCCCAGGATGGCTAAGGGCGCTTCCGATCTTCGTGGCGCTTGCTGATCAGAGGACGTGCATGTGTCGATCTGGCCATCGTCCTCGATGGCCAGATAGGGCAAACCATCGTGTGCTCCATGCAGATCGAGCACAACAGCACGCTCAGTTTCTAATGCAGGAAGTGCGAGCATTGCAGGTAGCAGCTTGATATCCTCGATTGTATGCTGGCAGCGGTGAACAGTAATCGGTGACCAGTAGGTCTGTTGATAACTTTCGGGTAGAAAAAGGTCGGCCGCGTCGGTATCGATCAGCAAATGAATGGGCGTCCCCTCTTTTTTGAGCCAGCGTAATGCCTCCAGCGTCCCCGTCAAGAGAGCTGTCCCCACGACACACTCACCCAGCCTGCCAGCTTTGCCTCCCAGCAGTATGATAATCGTTGTTGCCTGACTTAATAGTTGTCTATTGGTCTCTAAAAGAGCTTGCTCCTGGACTGATAACGTTGGCCGGGGATCGGCTGCGACATGCGCTAAAAATGCCAGCTTATATTCTTGCATCGCTACTCTCAAGGGTACTCATCGAGGAATCTACTCTCCGTGTGGGTGAAATGTGGCTGAAAATTAACTTGAGGAAGTGTATCAAACTAGAGGGAGAAGCGTCAAGCCTTGCTAACGACAGAAACCGGACCATCTATTGAGGAGGGTCCGGTTTCTGTTGGTGTCGTTGATGTAGACACAGATCTTGTATGCTTAGTTTCCACGAGCCTGTGCGTAGCGTTTGGCGACGACGTCCCAGTTGACGACGTTCCACCAGGCACCCAGGTACTCTGGACGGCGATTCTGATATTTCAGATAGTAAGCATGCTCCCATACGTCGTTGCCGAGCAGAGGAATGTTACCATCGATCAGTGGACTGTCTTGATTGGCGGTTGAAGTCACGACGAGATTGCCGGTCTTGTCGAGGACAAGCCAGGCCCAACCGGAGCCAAAGCGCTTCACGCCAGCATCATTAAATGCATCTTTAAAGGCGCTAAAAGAGCCAAATTTCGCGGTGATCGCTGTTGCCAGCTCGCCAGTGGGCTCTTTACTGCCTCCGGGAGTCATCGTTTCCCAGAATGCTGTATGGTTAATATGACCACCGCCGTTGTTGCGGACGGCCGTCCGTTTTGCCTCAGGGACCTCATTGAGGCGGGCAATCAGATCTTCAATGGATAGATTGGCGAACTCGGTACCATCGAGAGCGGCATTGACATTGGTGACATAGGTCGCATGGTGCTTGTCATGATGTAAGTGCATTGTCTGTTCGTCGATATAGGGCTCTAATGCAGCATAATCATAAGGCAACTCAGGAAGTGTAAAAGCCATAACACATTTCTCCTTACTCAAATATAGTAGGAGCGAAAATCTCCTAGTTTGACATTGAGGTCCCACACTACTCTATTGATTGCTTATCGAGCAAGCAGTGATGGGAGGATATTATCCACATGTTTAGTTGTATGCGATGGAGCGGGCTGTTGTCAAGCCGAAGCGTAAAATCTGTAGATGAAGGCATTCGGGATTGATTGGAAACTTCACCGCTTTATGATGCCCCTAATAGTATACGCATACGACGAAGTGAAAGAAGACAGATTTTTCATCCGTAACGGGGAAAATAACTCACGTTTGAGCTGAATTTTATGAAATAGTTGTATTGACTACGTCTATGATTTAGGGACAGAAACTATCCTTATCAAGTAGAAACGTGTTATAATCTGATTTGAATTTCGGTGTCGGGCGAAATTGAAGGGCTTAAAAATCAGGTACGTATTCACAAAAGCATGGAGCAAGACATGGTTCACAATATAGTGCAAGGAGAAGAGCAAGTAAATTTTAATGTGAAAACTATTTTATTGGTGGAAGATGACGAGAGTATTGGAGAAGTATTACAGCAAATAATTAAACAAGAAACTTCTTATATTGTGATGTATGCTATTAATGCCGTCGATGCTCTCCAGCTTGTCAAAGAGATTAAGCCACATCTGTTCATCCTGGACTATCAACTACCTAATATGGACGGACTTGCCCTCTATGATCAATTGCACGCGATGCCAGAACTTGCTCACGTCCCCGCTTTAATGTTAAGTGCTCTCCTTCCCCGTGCGGAGCTAGCCAGGCGTCATATTGTTGGTATGAATAAGCCGATAGAGATTGACGATTTTTTGCAAGCTATCGAGCACCTGATTGCTTAAATGATAACCTGCATATATCTATCAGGCTCTATCGTGAACCAGCGATATTTTAATTCGAGCTTTGTGAATGTAATTTTTCGTCTTGATTCAGCTTATAGTCGTCATCGAGTGCCTTCATCAGGTCATGGAAAGCCTTTACCAAATCGTGATTGCAGAGCTGGTAATACACTGTGTTTCCTTGACGGCGTGAAACGACTAATCCCGCCTTCGTCAGTTGGCTGAGATGCTCCGACGTGGTAGCTGCTGAAAGATTGATCGCTTTGGCAATATCTCCTGAGCGTCTGGCCGCTCTCTCCTCACCGGTCTCTGGATCAGGAGTCGCTAATAATTCTAAAATATAGCGCCTGCTTGTATCGCAGACAGTCGATAGGAAAGCATCTACATGTTTATCGATTTCGGGTGGGCGGCGCATTTTCCTCCCTTTCATACTGCGATGGATCTGATGTTGTGGGCATTTTTTCCTCTCTCTAGAGCTAGAATATGGGTATCCATGAGCGTTTATTTTAGCATAGGATGAAGGGCTTTTTGTAGTATGACGATGTTTGAAGCATGATCATACACACTGATCCGCTCAGAGGTACCATCCAAAGCCGTAGAAAACGCAGAAGGATCAGAGTCTGTGTTATAATGCCGCCAAACTATCTATGCTAATTGTTGCTTTTGAGGATTGTTGAAAACGATGAATATCGGGAAAATCGTCAAGTCGGACTCGCATATTAATTATGTGTGTCAAGTGTTTGCGCCGCGTGAGGCTGATATCCAACCGGGTCCGGCTGATTACGCCTTTGGTCGTTTCGTGCGTATTGCGCTACGTGGGGAGCGGTCGGATGATCCTGATGATATGCTCGGCGTAGCTCTGGGACAGAGTCGAGAACCAGTAACATATGCGGTCGGCATTATCTACGACACCATCTTGCAGAATCCTGCTTTTGGTGCTTTGGGGCCACGGCTCTCAAACGAGACGCAGGTCGAGCTTTTCTCGCCCGACTACATCTCGGAGAAGGCTGTCCTGATCTATATCATGATGCTTGGTATGATGGAGCAGCGCTTGCAGGCCGGTGGTCGTCCAGAGGTGCTTTCGGTGATGCATGGAGTACCTTTGCTCTCGCTTGAGCTGGATAGCGTGATCGAGACGATGACTGATGAAGAGGTACAAGCTTTTCATTTCTTTCGCGATCCCGTGGGCGGCCCAGGAAGTCAAGATCCCTATCTGCACATGGGATATATTCCGCACATCATAGCGCAGCGCAGCAGCCTGTTACCGATGGTGACCTTACGTATTATCGACCAACTAGAGCGCCTTTTTCCTCAAAATCTCGCGCTCCTTTCTATTGTCAAACGGAACTTTGCCTGGCGGCTTAAAGTGGAAACGACCGGATAGCGGAGGTGCCCAGTATGTTTGATCAATCAGGGATGATGTCTCCTATAAAGCAGCCTGCTATACGGCGTCCGGTTGGCATCACAAAAGGCCCCGGTGAGGCGACTCATGAATATACCTTTGTCTCACGTGACGATGAGCAGGTCTTAAAAAACGGCGAATATGTCTACTATGAGCTCATAGATCCTGATATCTCTGGACAGAATGGCTCTGCTGCTCAACTACCATTGCGTCGTGTCCTGGGACGTGTGATCAAACGCCTGCCATTGCAACTGTATCCAGATACCTTTCTCGGCGAGCCAGAGATTCCTCCGGCACAGGTTGCGGCGATGGTCGGCTACAATTCTCACACGAACGAGTTATATGAGCTACATGTGGCGATTATGGGATATTATGATAAGCCCACCGGCTCATTTATTAATCCCTGGATCCCGCCTCAATCGGGTAAGCAGATCTATCTGGCCGACAACTTAATGCTGTCCGAGATTCTGAGTCGCAAGCATGACATGGAGCCTGGCTCAGCCACGATCGGTTCATTATTGACACGCGCTCCTAACGCCGTTCCAGTTGTGTTATCGGTGAAAGATCTTGTCAGCACGCATCTAGCCATCATTGCTAGCACAGGCGCAGGAAAGAGCTATCTTGCGAGCGTCGTGATCGAGGAATTGATGAAAGCACAGAACAAAGCCTGTGTCTTGATCGTCGATCCGCATGGCGAATATGGGACTCTGGATCAGATCGCCAACTATCCACAGTTCTCTGAGGATGGCGATGGGACTGGTCGGGGCTATCGTGCCCAGGTGCAGGTCTACAAACCTGATCAGGTCAAGGTACGTATCTCAACGCTAAATATCGGGGATATGCGCCAGCTTCTCCCGGAGATGACCGAGAAACAACAGTATCTGCTTAGCCGTGCCTTGCGCAAAGTCAAGGAGACAAAGAAGAGCTATCCCTGGGGAGCAGCGGATCTGAAGCAAGCGATTAAAGCGGTTGCGCATCAGAAGAACGATGATGATAGCGAAGGTGCTGATGATTCGAGTACAGTCCATGCGCTGACATGGCGCGTGGAGCAACGCTTTGAGCACAGCTTTACCTTTGATGATACGCAGCACCTTGACCTCTCGGAGATCTTTCGTCCCGGCCAATGCACCGTGCTTCAGCTCAACGAGATCGATGAGCGTGATCAACAGGTTATCGTTGCCACTATCTTGCGGCGTCTGAATCAGGCTCGCATGGATACGGAACGTGGGAAAGTTCACTCTGGTGAATCATATCTGCCCTATCCGGTCTTTGTCTTGATAGAAGAAGCGCATCATTTCGCCCCGGGAGGAACTGAAGTTGTCTCGACCAGCATCCTTAAACAGGTGCTGGCAGAAGGACGCAAATTTGGCATCGGTGTTGGTTTAATTAGTCAGCGGCCTGGTAAACTGGATGCAGATGTCTTGAGCCAGTGTCAGACACAGTGTATTATGCGCATCGTGAACGAGATCGACCAGAAGAGTGTGGCGGCCGCGATCGAGGGCGTCGGACGCGATCTGCTCGATAACTTGCCGGCCCTGTCAAAAGGACAGGTTATCGTGGCAGGGGCTGCCGTGAACACTCCGGTGATCTGTCGTGTGCGTACCCGCTATACCCAGCACGGTGGTGAGAGTAAAGATGCTCCCGATATGTGGCAGCAGTACTTTCAACGCGATACTGAAGAGAGTCGTCGCCGTACCGAGGCGCCATTGAATGGAAATCGAGGCTTCAATTTATTAAGGTAGATGTAGTTCTCATGAAACAACGTGAAGTTCTTATTGGTATCTTCTTGATCGCCCTATTTATCTGGGGCGGTCTGTTTTTGTTTACCTATCAGATACGTCCATCAACGCCACTGGTGCTGGTCATATTTCTTTTCCTGCTCACTGCTGCCTTGATCAGCACATTTGCTCCCCTTGCCTACATGTTAGGACAACGGTTCCTCGCTACACGTCGTAATTACTCAATTGTTGGGCAATCTTTGAGGCAGAGCCTCCTACTCACATTTGTGATCATCGCCAACCTGATTCTGCGCTTACTGCATAGCTGGAACCTGCTTACCGCTATCGTGATTCTTGCCGCCGCTATCGTGATTGAAATCCTCGCCCTGGCACGCAAAGCATAAGGCTCTCAACGACCCGACGTTTGCGGGCCGTTGAGAGGAGGTAAGAACAATTACTCTTTGATATCGCGTCTCATGGTCAGGATGACGGCGACCGCAGCAAAGATCAAGCCGTAGACAACGGTGACCCAGATGGTATGCGATCCGTCGACGGTAACCAGTGGTCCGATGAGAATTGGTTCCACATGAAGGGATGCCGGTAAAACAGAAGGAGCCATCGCGTTCAAGTTGGGACCCAGGAAGTAACCTGTTACTTTGAGCCAGAAGTCGTTTCCCGTCAGCGCATAGCCCAGACGGAAGAACAATGCGCCAATGTTATCGGCTGGAAACCAGGCCAGACCGAGGCACAAGCCGATCGTCAAAGAGCGTCCGAGCACGCTGGCGAAAGTTCCTAAGAGGATTGTGACGGCTGTGCTGATTAGTAGGATACCGACGCCTACCAAGGTGTCAGACCAGAACTGTGGCGTAATGGCGTTGAGCGCATTGAGGTTGCCTGTGCCGATGATAAGGACGATGCCGATCAGGATGGCTTCAATGATAAAGGTGACAAGCAGTATCAATAATGCCACAATTGCGATGCTGGTTACTTTGGCGCACAGCAGTGTGAGCTTGCCCACACCACGGGAGACGAGTACGCGAATAGTTCCCATCTGAAATTCCAGACCAATCACATACGCCGTCAGGATCAGGAAGTACAGGCCGGTAAAGGCGCGTACAAAGCCCAGACCATCTTGTACGACCGAGTAGAGAAATGGCAGTGGCTGGCTATTAATTGCATCACCAATGTGTGGTCTCACGAGCTGGATAAGTGTTGTGGCCAACAAGAACAAGAAGACAATTATCAGTGGAATCCATGTTGACAGGCGGCGCGACATTTTGAGCAATTCTCCGCGCACGATGCCGAAGAATCTGGGGGTGGATGCACGTAATTGTGCGTGTTCGGCTTCGCTGAGTTTAATTGCTGAACTGATTGTGCTACTCACGATCACTCTCCTGATTCATTATTTGTTAATTCCAAGAAAATCTTTTCAAGATCTTTGGTTTCGAGGGCCAGAGTATCGGGCACAAAGCCGGCCTGGACGAGGAAGAGGTTGAGATTGCGCCCCTTGCCTTCAGGGGCGAGTGTGACCAGTGCGCCATCTTCATTAAGAGCTGCTTGCTTGCCCCAGGGCTGCTGCCGTACTAATTGAAGAGCATCCTGTGCCTTTTCGAGTTGCACAATGAATTCGCCTTCACCTTTGGTGATGCTTTCGATGGTTGTTTCTTTGATGAGCGATCCATGTGAGATAATCGCCACGCGTGTACAGATCTGCTGGATCTCTGCCAATTGATGGCTGGAGATTAGCACGGTTTTGCCTTCAGACGAGAGCTGATGCATCAGGTCGCGCATCTCTACGATACCAGCAGGATCAAGTCCGTTGGCAGGTTCATCCAGTATGACAAGATCGGGATCTTGTAAGAGCGAGATGGCGATGCCCAGACGCTGCTTCATACCGAGTGAATAGGTACGTACGCGATCTTTCTGACGGCTCTTCAAGCCCACCAAATCCAGAATCGCGTCGATACGAGCGTTGGAGACGCCTCCCAGTACCGATCCGACCGCTCGCAGGTTATCGCGTCCAGACATATAGAGGTAGAGTGCTGGTGTTTCGATCAAGGCTCCGACACGTGGCAGGACACGCTTGCGGTTTTGCAGTAGGTCTTGTCCGAGAATCTGAATCGAGCCAGCCGTGGGAGTGATCAAGCCTAAGACCATGCGGATGGTTGTCGTTTTGCCGGCCCCATTGGGACCCAGGAAACCAAAGATGTCTCCCTTATGCACGTCGAGACTGAAGTTATTGACCGCCATACGCTGTCCATACTGTTTGCTCAGACCTTTGATGCTCAGCACCACTTCATCTGAACGCTTTGTGACTTCCAGCTGGTTTGGGGATACCGTCACAGTAGAAGGCTGATAAACCATATATACTGCCGTTCCTTTCTGCTTTTGGATATATTTATTTCTTTTATGTAGATAATTATGTATACATATATGAGAGCGCAAGAAGTTTGTCTAAGAAAATTGCATCTTTCAATGTGATACATACTCTTTACTTATTCGATTCTAAGCCCTTCTTTGTTGCAGTTCTGTGTATATGTCTGAGAATGCTATCGCAAATTTCATTTTGCTCTTCCGACAGCAGAACAGCAAGAGGCTTCTCAAGGAGCTGATTTTGCGAGGGACGGAGCGCAAAAAAAGATCTTTTCTATGTCTTGATAGAAAAGATCTTTTTGTGGCTGTGGAGATCGATTGACTATTCGGCGACGATCGCAGCTTCTTCGGTACCGAGCAATTCTGCCAACGATGGGCGATCAGGGAATTCACTGAGAATGCTTACTGAACGGCGATCGCGGGTTGCGTGACCAAATTTGACGTAGCCAGGAGTCAATGCGTACAGCGTGTGATCACGACCGACGCCGATGTTCACTCCCGGGCGAATCTTTGTGCCGCGCTGACGCACGATAATACTGCCAGCGGTTACCAGCTGTCCATCATAGCGCTTGACGCCAAGCATCTTAGGTTTGCTATCTCGACCATTGCGAGAGCTACCCATACCTTTTTTATGTGCCATTGTATAGTTCCTCCGTTAATACGCCTGAGCGTCCTACTTCTCTTTCGAGACCAGGCTCTTACCTTCAGCCAGAATATCATCGATATGCAGAACGGTGAGTTCCTGGCGATGACCACGACGGTGGCGGTAGCGCTTCTTGGACTTGTATTTGAAGATAATCAATTTCTCACCGCGTGCCTGGCGTACAACTGTGGCCAGAATCTCGGCGTTTTCGACAAAAGGGGCACCAACATAGGTTTTATCGGTATCGGAGATGAGTAGGACCTCACCGATACGGAGCTGTGTGCCATCTTCGACTGCAAGGCGGTTTACCTCGAGCGTGTCGCCCGCTGAAACCTTATATTGCCGTCCACCATTTTTAATGACTGCGAACATGTTCTGTGTTTCTCCTTATAATTGCCCTACGCGCAGATCCAGGGGGATACGTAGGAGGCATGGGTGGCTCGCCTTCCTGAACAGTTCCACTTCATCCTGGATACTTTCTTGCTGTCTATCTCATATTTTTGGCTCAAAAGATGCGCCTGGCCGATGCTGACGTGCATAGCACAGTTTCTAAACCGGCCAAATCCAGCGTAGGGGGCTGATCCACATCACTAGACTGTATGTGGCTCTTGAGGGATAGTCCTCGCACTTTTAGACATGGCAAGGCCACGTCGTATTTGCGCAACCCCATGATAGCAGTGATGATAGCCACTGTCAAGTTCACAACTGACTGAAGCGCCATTTGAAAGCAAAGGATCTCATGTTTTTGGCTTGAGCGTGGAGGCTGAGATATCATGGAAGAGTTGTTGCAGCCAGCGGGCAAACTGTTCAGGTGGAGAGGGCTGCTCCTGCTCCAGCCACCAGGCAAGCGCGCTACATCCTGTCGAGGCGACTGTGGCAAACTGCAGATCAAGCGGTGGTTTATCAGGCTCAGATACGGCTTTGGGGAACGTCTGCTGGAAGTACGCAAAAACACGCCGCTGCGTCTGCTGACGAAAGCGCTGGCTCAAAAAGGCGTTCGCCTTCTCACTCATTGCCATGCGGTAAAAGTCGGGAAACTGTTGGATCTGCTTGAGTAGCTCAATGAGCCCTTCATGATGATCCCCATCTATGATCCCTCCTTCCTTCTCCAACACGTCGTATATATCATTGAGATGCTGCTCAAGCAGATCGTATTTATCAAGGTAGTGGCGATAAAACGTTGAGCGGTTCACCATAGCATGTCTGGTAATATCACGCACGGTGAGAGCTGCAAACCCTTTCTCCACAGTCACCTCGATCAACGCTTGTTGAAGTAGTTTGCGCGTGCGACGAACTCGCAGATCTTCAACGGCATCGAGCTTTTGCATCACTTTCCTCTCCCCTGTTGCATAGGCAACACATTTCGTTTCATTGCTGATTGACGCTCATTGTACCATCGGTTACGCTTTTTTTGCAACGGCGTGTTGGCTATGCGCCACTTTTGAGGAAATATCTCAAGCAGAAAAAGAGAAAGTGATAAAAATAAATATGAATATTCTGATCTATGGAGCGGGTGTTGTTGGCAGCGTCTATGCTGCCAGATTTCAAGAGGCAGGATACAACGTATCGCTGCTGGCACGAGGGCAGCGGGCGGTGTCGTTACGCACACATGGTATTCAACTTGAAGATGCATTGACCGGACGAAGGACAACAGTCCGGGTTTCCGTCGTTGAACATCTGGCTCCAACCGATAGTTATGATGTTGTCCTTGTGACCGTACGACTCGATCAGCTCCATGACGTCTTACCGATCCTTGCGGCCAACCATCAGGTCCCTATCCTGCTGTTTATGCTCAACAATCTGGCTGGCATGCGGCAATTTGAGCAACTTGATCCGCAGCGTGTCGTTCCTGGCTTTGGATCCGTTGGTGGTGTACGCAGAGGAGATATCGTGCGCTATATCCCTCTACGCCAGGTACC
Source organism: Dictyobacter sp. Z7_2 (assembly GCF_057551105.1). Classification (NCBI taxonomy): domain Bacteria; kingdom Bacillati; phylum Chloroflexota; class Ktedonobacteria; order Ktedonobacterales; family Dictyobacteraceae; genus Dictyobacter; species Dictyobacter sp. Z7_2. The sequence continues at coordinate 1,738,354 of NZ_BAAJPE010000002.1, read as the reverse complement.
GATGATGCTGGGCGAAACAGATGGCCGTATCACGCCGCGCCTTCACCAACTCGCAGGGATTTTCAAACAGGCAGGCTTCAGCGTTAAACTGAGTTCCGACATGCAAGCGTGGTTGAAAACCCACGCACTCATGGATATATGCATCCTTACATCCGTAATGGTGTCAGGCGGAAAGAGCGCACTGCATGCGCGGTCGCGCCGCAACGTAGTGATGCAGGTTCAGGCCACACGTGAAGGGCTGCTGGCTCTGCGAGCGCTGGGTACGCCCCTGACGCCCTTCTATCTGACCGTGCTCTTTCTCTGGCTTCCTCGTTGGATCACCGTCATCCTCCTACAATCTGTGTTTCGCACGCGCATCTCCGGGCTTGGCATCGACCCTCATCTTGAGGACGACATGGAAGAGACACGTCAGATGGCACGGGAGATGATGACACAACTGCGTTCCTCACCTCTTGCCACACCGACTCTGGATCGCCTGGTGAAGTTCTTAGCGTGACCACTACTTTTTAGAGAATATTCCCTTTTGTAACGTCGTGCGCTCGCGTACGGCGTTACTTGGTGTTCGGGGAAGAGTGGTACTATATATCTATCACGTACGTCCCTTTTTGATTGTTTTTTTGAATCTGTGAGGTCTACATTTATGTCAATGGACCAGCTTGAGAGTTCTTTTGCGGCGGAGATTATCGACGATGCGGAGATTGGTTCGATTGTGCTCTCGCTCTCTTATGAGAACACGCAACATCCCGAACGTAGTCTGAGCGCCAGTATTGCGCCTGCGTTTGGGAGTAATCTTTTTCGTTTTCGCGTGGGGGAGCATGATATTATCCACTGCGAGCGCGAGATGTTGCAACATGCGGATTTTACGGGGGATTTTGTGCTCTGGCCGTTTCCTAATCGTGTGCGTGATAAGCGTTATACGTATCGTGGACATGAGTACTCGTTGGCCGCTGTGAAACGTCCACAGGGTAATGCTGTGCTGATTCACGGGCTGGTGATGGATCGTGCCTGGCAATATGAGTCGCCGCAGGTCTTATCCGATGCTGTGAGTGTGACCACGTATGTTGATGTCAATCAAGTGAGCGGTCACATATACGATGCATATCCATTTGATAGCCGTCTCTCTTTAACCTATACACTGACCAGCACAGGGATTAGTATCAAGTATGAAGTACAAAATCTTGGCACAACGACCTTGCCGTATGGTTTTGCGCTCCATCCCTATTTTTCAGCGCTACATGGGAGGGATGACACTTACATCCATGTGCCTGCTACCGCTGTCATGGAGGCTGATGATGATTTATTACCCACGGGGCGTATCCTTAATGTGACAGGTCTGATGTATGCTCCATTCGATCTACGCACTCCTGTACCTATCAGCCATCTGAAACTGGATCATGTCTATACCGAGCTCCAGGTGGATGCCCCAGTTGTGATAGAGTATCGCACGCCAGGTATCAAAATTGGTATCACTGGAACCGATGACTTTACCCATGTGGTTGTCTATACGGCAGGGCCTGATGAGCCTTATTTTTGCCTGGAGCATCAGACCTGCTCGACCGATGCAATTAATCTTGCTCGTCAGGGTGAAGAGGGTCAGCAGATGGCTCATTTATTAGAGCTAGACCCGGGAGAGTCATCCAGTGGCCTGCTTCAGTATCGAGTGAGCTTCGATTTATAGTATTTTACTGCTTAGTTTAATATATTGCCGTTTTTTGTATGCAAAAAACGGCAATATATTTCTCCAGGAGAGCTTCCACGCGAACCTTTAGGTATGCTTACCCATTCTGCCAGGCTGCCATGTCTATGATGCATAGACGGTATGGATGTGATATGTTATCTTATAGTACAGATGAAAATCTGAGGATTACATCCACTGAAGCGCTTGTTTTTCTCACTCTTGTCCTGATCGCTGGAGAGATGTATGTCTACTTATGATAGATCGATGACGTTGCCTGATCTCAAGCAGTATTCGGATCAGCCCACATTTAATACCAAAGCTGTCGTGTTGCAAACTGGTGTACCGGCTCCAACTTTGCGAGCCTGGGAACGTCGTTATGCTGTGCTGATACCTGAACGAGCCAATAATACCTACCGTTTATACTCAGAGCGTCACGTGGCATTGATCCACTGGCTCAAAGAGCGCGTGGATAGTGGTATCTCGATCAGTCAGGCCGTGGCATTATTTCGTCATCTAGAAGAGCATGGAGCGTATGACGAGCAAGGATCATATCCTGTTGCAGAGACCGCTGATGTCTATTTCGACATCCCAGCAGCGGAATCATCTTATAGTCATATGCCGGCCGGGAATACGTATCCGATGGGTTATACCTTACATCTTATGCAGGAGCAGTTGATCGGGGCTTTCCAGGATCTGGATGAGCAGGCTGCACAGGTTTTGATGGGGGCTGTATTTTCTTTGTATTCGGTTGAGCAGGTATGCTGTGAGTTGATTACCCCTACGTTGTGGGAGGTGGGACGTTTATGGGAGATTGGCGAATTGACACCAGCCGTGGAGCATTTTGCCAGCAATTTTTTTCGGGCTACGTTGACTAACCTTTTGCATGCAACGCGTTTCCCTGCTACTGGGCCGCGTATCGTTGCCTGTTGTGCTCCAGGCGAGCTACATGAATTAGCAATTTTAATGATCTCACTTTTTTTGCGCCGCAATGGGATGCGAATTTTTTATCTGGGGCAGAGTGTAGAATCGACTTCTCTGATACATACCATTCGGCAGCTTTCGCCAGCGGCCATCTGTGTCTCGCTGACTCATATTGATCATGCGCCAGCCTTAGAGCATCTTGCGCAGTTGATACACACCTTGCCTGAAGAGAAACCGCTTTTATTTTGTGGTGGGCAAGCTTTTTGCGATCTTCCCAGACTTACAACGCTTATTCCAGAGGGGATTTACCTTAATGGAGATTTACAGGAGATTACTTCACATATACAAGCACTTGTGCAAAAGCGTTTAGTAAAACAAAGTGTCTAGTCGTTGCATCTGCCACTGGACGCTGGAATGCGTTTCGGACCAAGCTGGCTTTGATCTATGATCCAAAGAGCTAAGATGTGTTTATCTGTGGTCTCTGATTGTGGGCAATCAGATTACCCGGGTGCCTGCGAAATAGATGTACGGTAATATATTTAGCGTGTGCCTGTATCCTATGGGAGAATTTGTGTGTTTGCAAACCTTAAATCCTCGACTCAGCTTCAGACCTTTCCCCGCTATGGCATCTTTGCTATCCTGTTATGTTTGTTATCCTGGATTGTTTCCTGGTCGCATCTCAGGCCGTTTGGCTTTTATACCTTTTTTGGGCTCTGGTTGAGCTTCATTTTTTTTGTGGATGCATGCGTGTTTTTTCGGCGTGGAACCTCGCTATTCCAGAGGATGCGTTGGCGTTTCAGTTTATTATTTGTATGTTCCTGCGTTTTCTGGTGGATATTTGAAGAGTTAAATGTGCCTGTACAGAACTGGCACTATGTGTTGGATCAATCATATAGTCCTCTGGCCTATTTTCTCCTCTCCAGTTTATGTTTCAGTACCGTCCTGCCAGCGGTTTTTGAGATCACAGAATTGCTTTCCTCCTTTCAACCCTTGCGGCCCCGCCTTTCTGCTCATGATCCAGGTCCTCGACTGGCCCTTCCGGTAGTGATTGGGTTGGAGTTGCTTGGCGTTGCCTGCCTGGTGCTTCCCTGGATTTTTCCACATTATTGCTTTCCTTTGATCTGGTTCAGTCTCCTCTTTTTACTGGATCCATGGAATAATTTTGTTGGGCGCAAGTCAGTATTTGCTCATCTTGTTGCCAGGGATTGGCGCTTTATTGTCTTGCCGCTCGGTGGCCTGATGTGTGGCTTCTTTTGGGAGATGTGGAATTATTTTGCGCTCCCAAAATGGTACTATACTGTTCCCTTTGTGGGATTCTGGAAAGTTTTTGAGATGCCCTTGCTTGGCTATTCAGGCTATCTCCCGTTTGCGCTTGAGCTGTTTGCACTCTATCAATTTGTGCTCTGGATTACGCGTCGGCAGAAAGATTTTCTGGTGATCTAGCGGGATAAGCGACTCATTTATGGAGCATAAATGGAATCCTGCTTGAGTCGCTTTGTACCATGGCTTGACAATACTCTTGCATTTGTACTACTGTACCCGTGTAACATTTTTTAGTACAAATGTTTTCTGTTAGTCAGGAAGTTCATGGCGCTGTCTTCTCCATTATTTTGTGATCATTGTGGTGGGGCTAATCGGACGCAAGCTCTCTTCTGTCGAGTTTGTGGCACATCTTTGCGCTTGGGAGATCCCTCGGATACCAGTATTACCAGCACAACGTTGACGGGACTTCTTACCTCTCAGGCGATGTTAAAGCAGCGCTATCTTATCCTGGGACAGGCCGGGCGTGGAGGTTTTGGGGCTGTCTATAAGGCCTCGGATCTTTCCTTCGGCAATCGTCTGGTTGCGATCAAGGAGATGAGTCAGAGCTCGCTCAGTGGGCAAGAGTTGATCGACGCGACAACCGCTTTTAAAAATGAAGCTCTCCTGCTAGCTGGATTAACTCATCCCAATTTGCCGCGCATCTATGAGCAGTTTATGGAACTGGGACGCTCGTATCTGGTGATGGATTTTATCGATGGGGAAACTTTAGAGGATCGCTTGCAGCGTCTGGGTACTGGAAAGTTGCCGATCGAGAAAGTCATGGATATCGTCTTGCAGCTCTGCTCGGTGCTTGAATATCTGCACTCGCGCCAGCCAGCCATCATCTTCCGAGATCTCAAGCCGGCCAATGTCATGATCACCTCGCAGAGCCATGTCTATCTGATTGATTTTGGCATTGCGCGCCTGTTTACGCCCGGTCAGGAAAAGGATACGACCGCGCTGGGATCATATGGCTACGCGCCTCCCGAACAATATGGGAAATCGCAGACCACCACGCGGGCCGATATCTATAGCCTGGGAGCTACACTGCATCAATTGCTGACTGGGGAAGATCCCTCGGAGACGCCCTTTCAATTTTCGCCCATCAACCTGTACGATGAGCGGTTGGCGGACCTGGCTCCGCTGGTCATGAGCATGGTGAACGTTGACGTTTCCCAGCGACCAAGCCATGTCTCGATTGTGCGTCAGGAACTGCAACGCATCACGATGCAATATACGATGGGACAGACGCTACCACGTCTTGCCATAAATACCATCTCGCAGCCATTAACCTCATCAACGCTGGCCGCGTTGCCACAGAATCCTAACCTTTCCTCTGTGCAGCTACCTGTGCCGATGCCAGTCGGTAACAAAGCAGCCAATAAACGTCCAACGGTAAAACGGACCGGTCCACCTGTGATCTATCCACAGGCGAACATGCTCTATGTCTGTATGGGACACTCCAGTCGTATCACATCCATTTCCTGGTCTCCTGATGGGAAATATCTGGCATCGGCAAGCTACGACAAGACGGTCCAGATCTGGGATGCCCTGACCGGTAAACATTTGTACACCTATAAACAGCATCAGGGACGTGTCAACAGTGTCTGCTGGTCTCCTGATAGTCATTTGCTGGCATCTGCCAGTTCCGATGGTCAGGTATGCCTCTGGGAGCCTCTCAGTGGTCGCACTGACTATACCTTTAAACAGCATACTGGACCCGTAAACGTTGTTGCCTGGTCGCCTGACGGACAATCGATCGCCTCCGCTGGCGACGATAAAATTGTCTTAGTCTGGGAAGCCACGACGCCGGCACACGAGGTAAGCGTCACCTATCGAGAGCATACCGATCACCTTCACACATTGGTCTGGTCGCCCGATGGACGCTCGATAGCATCCGCCGGTAACGATCGGGTTGTGAAAGTCTGGGAGCCGGCGCGTCTGCAGCAGAAACGCTCTTTCCTGACTACCTTATTCTTCCCCACTACCGGACAAAAAAGTCTGGGAGGCCATGGAGGCCTGATTACATCGCTGGCCTGGTCTCCTAATGGGGAGCGTCTCGCCTCAGCCTGTAACGATCATCAGGTGCGTATCAGTGGCCTGCATGCTGGATACCTCTCGATGGCCCTGAAAATCGATAATTCGACCTTTAAAAATGCTCTGTCCTGGTCCCCCAATGGGCAGCATCTGGCGATAGCTGGCAACGATAAGCTTGTACGCTTATGGAGTATCGCCAAGCTAAAAGAAACATATATCTATCATGGTCATAGCGGCTACGTGATGAGCGTCTGTTGGTCTCCCAACGGTAGCCAATTGGCCTCAGCTGGCGTCGACCGTACTATCCAGGTCTGGCAGGCCCAGTAGCGTCGGACGCTTGCGTACGATATCCCACTCGACGTATGATCGGGCAGGCCAGCGCTGCGTGCCGAGATCAACTGTCTTGTACGAGTCACTGGGACATCGTACGCAAGCGTCCGACGCTACGAGGTCTTCGCTTCGCTGGGCCTTGTCTTGCATATTATTGCGGTATATGTTACCACTAATTGTGATATGTTTCCCTTTGTAAAAGATGAAGAAGGAGTATTGCGATGGACTTTCGTCTCAACGAAGAGCAAGTTGATGTGCGTGACATGGTGCGCCGTTTTACACAGCAGGAAATTATTCCTTACGCTGATGACTGGGATGAACAGAATCATTTTCCTCGCGAGACTTTTACTAAGATGGCGGCGCTTGGTTTGTTGGGGATGACTATCTCTGAAGACTATGGAGGGACGCCGCTTGATCGCCTGACGGGTGCACTGGTCTATGAGGAATTAGCTCGCGGTGATATGGCGACTGCTGTTGGCTTTGGTGTGCACAATATGGTTGCTCATACGCTGGGACGCTTTGGCAATGTCGAGCAACGTGAGCGGTGGCTGCCTCATCTGGCATCGGGAGAAATCCTGGGAGCCTTTTCGTTAAGTGAAGCCTCATCGGGCTCAGATGCGGCGAGTCTGCAATGTCAGGCGCAGAGGCAGGATGATTATTATGTGGTTGATGGCTCCAAGATGTGGGTGACTAACGGTGGCGAGGCTGATGTGTATCTCTTGATGGCCCGAAGCTCTGCCGGCACCAAGTCGGCTGGCATCTCCTGCATGATAGTTGAGAAAGGCACTGAGGGCTTCTCCTTTGGCAAGCGTGAGCGCAAGATGGGGCTCCATGCTTCCCCGACGCGAGAGCTGATCTTCTCTCACTGCGCGGTTCCAGTCGCGAATCGTCTGAGCGAGGAGGGACAGGGCTTTAAGATCGCGCTCTCTGCTCTCGATGGTGGGCGGGTCAATCTGGGTGCGATTGCGGTTGGAGTGGCTCAGGCTGCTTTTGATGTGGCTTGCTCGTATGCACGTGAGCGTGAGCAGTTCGGCCAGCCAATCGGCCTCTTTCAGGGGATACAATTTATGCTGGCCGATATGGCGATGAAAATTGAGGCGGCACGCTTGCTCGTGTATCAAGCGGCCTACAAGATGGACTGTGGCGAGCCTGCCAGCATGCATGCCTCGATGGCGAAGTGCTTTGCGACCGATATGGCGATGGAGGTGGCGACCAATGCGGTGCAGGTGCTTGGAGGCGCAGGCTATGTGCATGACTATCCTGTAGAGCGTTATATGCGCGACATCAAAGTAGCGCAGATCTTTGAAGGCACCAATCAGATCCAGCGTCTGGTGATTGCGCGTGCGCTCCTGGGCAATCTCCGCTAGCTATCGAGCATCGAAGAGACATGAGCGCTGATATGGCTCGTTGCCAGTGCTTTGACCCTTAATAAATCTTCCAGTATGGGCAGGATGAGAGCGGTCTGGGCTGTGTTCTCTTCCTGATATACTTTGACGCTGGCTTCCATATTTCGTAGCTCTGCGGGTTGCGCTACGATTTTTTGTAGTAACGCGATCTGCTCCTCAATCGTAAGGGCGACCCAGCCCAATTGATGCTGACGAATAAAATCCAGATTCGCTTCCTCTTGCCCGGGAATGTAGGTTGTGGCGATAAATGGCTTGCCCAGCGTCACAGCTTCAAAGAGCATATTGGGTCCAGCCTTGCCCATGATCACATCTGCTGCGGCCATATAGGTAGCGATATCTTTGGTGAACGGTAACGGCGTGACATTTTTTACGTGCTGAAAGCGTGTGTACAGTGTTCGATTGGTGCCCGTGGCTAAAATGATTTGGAGGTCGGGATCAATATTGAGTATGCTTTCGACTGTCCGTCCAAATTGAGCTGATCCCTCGCCACCACCTTGCAAAAAGAGTGTGAAGCGACCTGGAATCAGGCCCAGATTGCTGAGTGTCTCACGGCTACGGGCGGCCACCACGCGCCTGAACTGGGCTCGTACAGGCCAGCCGACGTGATGGAGACGCTGAGGTGCGAAGCCTGCATCCAGAGCTTGCTGATACGTTTCGCGTGTGGGGGCCAGTGTGGCAGAGGCACGTTTCTCGCTGAGCCAGGTCGCGTGGATGTTGCTGGGATCGGTAAAGAGCATGGCGAATGGGATGGAGGAACGTTGTTTTTCTAGGAGTTGCATCACTTCATAGGTTAAAAAAGGATAGGTTGTAATGATCATATCTGGCTGCAAGCGTGTGATGAGCTTACCGAGCGTCCTTGCGACCAGAGGTGTGAAGATGCGATGCGCAAAGAGGGCTTTCGCGCTTGTATTAATGCTACGGAATTCGCTGGACCAGAGCCAGAGTGCATAGCGACTGACCAGGCGATAATGCCAGTGAACGAAGCGTGCTTGAGGATCAACGATTTCAATGGTGGCTTTGTCCTGCAGGAGATCACGCAGCGCCTCTGCGAGGCTGATATGGCCTCCACCTGTCTTTGAGGTCAAAATTAAGATTGTTGGCATTATTCCATACTCTTTTCTCGCTAGAGTCGTTGGATCAGTAGGTGCACGTTGGTAATACTCTACTGGTATCTACAGCACATTTTATAGTGGACTATAGCATATTTCTTGCTGGCTGGCTATTGTCGCGCTATGAATGCTGAGTTTCCTCTAGCATGCGTAAACTCAATATGATAGAATGTCAGTGATGGTTATATAATCTTATTTACAAATACTCATCTGTGCGGATGCTAGAGTGCGATGTTTGAGCACATATATACGATATACTGTATATAGCGCTTTTGTTCGATCAACAAAGCGTTTGGACCGTGCCATTCTGGCACTTTCATGGAAGCGAAGAACAATCTTATGCTACGTTACCGACTTGAAGGAAGCGGACCACCTCTCCTCCTCATTCACGGTTGGGGCGTGACCTATGCGATCTGGCAGAGTCTGGCCCCGCTGCTCCTTCCGCATTTTCAGCTTATCATGATCGAATTACCTGGTCTGGGTGGCTCGCCCAATGTCTCACCTCACGAACCTTATTATCAAGTGTGTGCTGATGCCATCGAGGAAGTACGTCAGACGCTCAAGATTGAGCAGTGGTCAGTACTGGCTTATTCTTCTGGCACGCGTGCCGCCGAAGCCTACGTAAAAAAATATCCGCAATCGGTCAGCCATGCAATCTTTCTCTGTCCCACCTACATTCTCGAAATCTGGGCGCTCATTGTACGTCTGCTAGACGTGCCGCATCCTCAGATGCTTGAGAACTGGATCTTCTCTGACTGGCGTTTGCATAGTCTGGTGCGGGCGCTTGGTTTTAACTGGCAACGTAACAATTGGACGTCGATCTGGAAAAATGAAATTGAGTTGCAACCCATCGATGTTCTGGTGCGTTCGCTGTATGAAATGCCTGAACAGGGTCGTGCTCCCTTTTTTGTGCCGCCGCTACCGACACTTTTCATCTGGGGAGGCCGTGATGCAATTATTGAACGCCCTCGCCATCTAGGACCGCATGATGTTGTGATCCCCGCCAATCATAGTGCTCCCATGCTGGCAGCTTCCTCCGTCGCAGAGGTGGTGATACCATTTTTGCTTGAAGGGCGTATCGTCTCTATTTCTCCCAAGGAAGCGAAAGCGCGTCGGCTCTCGTTGCTGTTAAGCGAGCGTGAACAGGCACAAAGTTCCGCCAAGCGGATACGCGGATTGAGGCGTGCGCAGCGAGCTACGGAACGAAAACGCGGAATTTTATTTCTCCAACGTGAAGTTGGGAGCAAGCGTAAGGATATCTCTACGATGCCGGCTGCCGAGCGGAAGCGGGGTAGTGCGAACGCCTTTCCATCAGGTACAATGGCCCAGAAACATGAGGATACGCTTACTCAGCCAGTTACAAAGCAGGAGAATGAGCGTATCTTGAAGCCACGCGTCTTAAAGCGTAAGCCAGAAAGTGGTCGTCCCAATAAACCAAAGACGCGCCATAAGTTTACGCTACAAAAGCCGGCCAACCCGCAGCCTTCGAAACGCGCAATTAAAAAACAGGGGACTCGTTAGTAGTCCCCTGTTGTCGTGTTGGCCTGGTTCATTAATGTTGTGTCGCAGCCTGTAATTCTTGGGGAGGTTGCTGTATCGCAGCGGCGCGCAATTGTTCCAGTTGATTGTTCGAGACTTCCGTGCTAGTCTTAGGATCAAAGACAATGTCATCGCGTGAGCAATACTTGTAGCTTTTCCAGGTAGCCGTGGCTTTGTCCCAGGCTGGATAGAGGAGTGATGATTCGTCATCGCCACGAACGATGCGTTGAAATGCCATGTAAGAATTGACAAGTGCAGAGACGATGAAAATAAGTGTGACTACAGCGAGAACGAACTGAAGAATTGGGGGAACACCATTTTCCAGGCCGCCAATGAATGTGACTATCAGGAAGATACAAATTCCCACCAGGACGCCACTTATAACGATGGGTTTCATCATGGAGATATTGCGTGTGGGCATATCGGGTGGAGCACAGCGAGCAACACCTGTGCTATAAGCTGCTTGCATTGTCTTGACCTGATCTGTTTGGTGACAAACAGGGCAGGTAGGCTGTTGACTTTCAGCGGACGCCATCTAGAACCTCCTTATACTACTCATCAAAAATAATGAGCAATCATTGCATTTTTTTATCAAGAATAGCATAACACGCTACTCCATATTCGACAATGCTGGGATTTTTTCACGACCTCTGCTTTTATATGGATGCACTCAACCACTACATTATCCTGGTGAAGGTAATGTCAAGAGAGGATTATTTTTTATGACTGATTTGACTCATCCTGCGGTTACGATCGTTGGATTGGGGCCGGGTAGCATCAATGATGTGACCCTGGAAGCACATAGAATCTTTGTAGAAGCTGCTCAGAACGAACGAACCGTTTATTTTCGAACTACGATACATCCTACTGTTGAGCCATTAAAGCAAGATATACCTACACTACGTATTGAGTCCTTTGATAGACTCTATGATGAGTCCGATGATTGGAGCTCTCTCTATGGACAGATTGCGACTGAAGTCTGTAATCTGGCCGAGCAGCAACCGCTCATTTACGTGGTGCCGGGACATCCTCTGGTCGGAGAGACATCGGTGCAGCTTGTCTTGCAACAAGCGCGTGAGCGAGGGTTGTCAACGCGTATCGTGGCGGGACTCTCTTTCATCGAACCTGTGTGTAGCCTGCTGGAACTTGATCCCTTTGAGGTCGGTGCTCAAATCGTGGATGCCACCAATCTGGCGGCGCTCCAGGCCGATGAGATCGCCAGCCGAATTATTCCAACCACTCCTCTGCTGATTGTCCAGGTGTATAATCGTCGCCTGGCAAGCGAAGTCAAATTAGCGTTGGGAGAGTTTTATCCCGACGAATGGCCGGTCAAACTGGTACGTGCTGCTGGCGTAGGAGACGCGGAGGCGGTGATTGAGATGCCTCTCTATGAACTCGATCGTAATAACTTTGCTAATCATCTCAGCACGCTCTATGTGCCTCCTGTGGACGATCTGACCGCCTTACGCGCACCCGAAACTTTACGTACGATTACCAGACGTCTGCGCCGTGATCCCGATGGTTGTCCCTGGGACCGCAAACAGACCCATGATAGCCTGAAGCGCTACGTGATTGAGGAGACGTATGAGGTTGTGGAGGCGCTGGAAGAGCATAGTATGGAGAAGTTGTCCGAAGAACTGGGCGATCTGCTCTTACAGGTCTATCTACACGCAGAGATTGCGCGCCAGGCCGATGAGTTTACGCTGGGCGACGTCTATGAGCACATCAATGCCAAGCTTATTCGTCGTCATCCCCACATATTTGGTGACATCGAGGTCGAGAACGCGGGACAGGTGGTCCAGAATTGGGATCAGATTAAAAAGCAGGAGCGGGCCAGTGCTGGTGTCGATGTGCAACGTGAAAGTATTCTCGATCGTGTGCCTCAGGCCACACCGGCTTTGATGGTAGCGCAAGAGTATCAGAAACGTGTGGTGAAATCCGGCTTTGAGTTTACCTCTATCGATCAGGTCTATGCCAAGTTAGAGGAGGAGATCGCTGAGATTAAGCAGGCGTCGAATTCTGTTGAGCGGCTTGAGGAGGTTGGCGATGTCCTCTTTATCGTAGCAAAACTGGCTCGTTTTCTTGATATAGATGCTGAAGAGGCTCTGCGTCTGGCCAATCGGAAATTTCAGCGGCGCTTCCAGTATATGGAGGCTATCGCTCAGGAGGAAGAGCGTCCTCTGACAACGTATAGCGACGCCGAATGGATCTCCATGTGGAGACGCGCAAAAGAGCAATAGCTGTACAGACTACGGAGCGATGCTGGCCCAGGGGATAGCGTCGTTCCGTAGTTTGTTTGCTCGCGGACCATGCTTATTTGCGCTCTGCCAGTGGCACGAAAACTTCATTGAGTGGTCCGGTGTATTCTGCTTCTGGACGGATCAGTCGGTTGTTGCTGACCTGCTCCAGAATATGTGCGGTCCAGCCAGCGCAGCGGCTGATCGCAAAGGTTGGTGTAAAGAGGTCTCCACTCAATCCGACTGCATTCATCAGGGCCGCCGAGTAGTATTCTACGTTGGTATAGAGACGTCGGCCAGGCTTTAACTCATCGAGCAGGGCCTGCGCTGTCTCCTCGACATGATGTGCCAGCCCGAAGCCATCAGGATCTGCAACACGTGCCATCTCACGTAGCTCTTCGGCACGAGGATCAAATGTCTTATAGACGCGATGCCCAAAGCCCATCAAGCGACCACCCGTGGTGATGGTATTGCGCAGCCAGGGCTCTGTGTTCTCAATTGTCCCGATTGCATGGATCATTTCCTGGACTTTTGAGGGGGCGCCACCGTGTAACGGACCTTTTAATGCTCCCAGCCCCGCAACGAGCGCCGAGACGATATCTGATTCGGTGCTGGCAACGATGCGTGCCGTAAATGTGGAGGCGTTCATACCATGGTCCGCCAGGAGCACCAGATAGGAATTTAGCCCTTTGACATGTTCCTCTCTGGGGATTTCTCCTGTGAGTAGATAGAGGTAATTCGCAGCATGGCCCAGTTCTGGACGCGATTCCAGGGCTTCCTGTCCATGACGGAAGCGATTGAAGGCCGCGAGGAAAAGTGGGAAGCGGGCGGTGGCCGCTATGGCTTGATTGATGTCAGGTTTCCCAGAGATACTCAGGGCTCCCCAGGCTGAAACGGCGGTACGCAGGACATCCATCGGCTCCGTTTCGTTGGGGAGGTCGCGAATAATATTTAAAACGAGTTCGGGTATAGTACGTTCGGCTACAAAGCGTGCCTGAAGGTCAGACAGTTCCTGTGCATTTGGCAGGTGTCCAAACCAGAGCAGATGAGCAACTTCTTCGAAGGTAGAGGTACGTGCCAGGTCGTGAATGTTGTATCCACGATAGACGAGGCGACCCGCTGTACCATCCACTTTACTAATCGCAGTCGTTGCCGCGATGATTCCTTCCAATCCGCCCTTATTTGGCTTGGCGGCTGGACTCGATGCATCATCTTTTTGTGGTGTATTGCCTGTTTCTGGCATCGTCCTCGACATAATTTATCTGCTCCTTTGCTTTTTTCTGACTAATCCGATCGAAGTATTGTGATCTTTCTTAAGTTGTATCATCAAAGGCGATAAATGTCAATGAAACTTGATACTGATTGATTTATATTGATGTATATTGAGAAGGCTTGATTTTTTAGCCTAAAAATGCGATGATTAAAGGGGTAAAATAAGTTACTTGCAATCTGAAAAAAAATCTTGAAAAGATGTAGAAAGCTTTCTATTGCAGGAATCTAGCATTAAAAATGCGAACAAGTTGAAAGGAGGGCACAGACTTGATTGAATTAAATGGAGAAAGTTATCTCAATGGTCATGAAGCATCGAGTTTTCTTGGTGTGAAAGTATCGACTCTCTACGCATACGTTAGCCGTGGAATTCTCAGGAGTTATAAGCAAGGGATCAAACGTCAGAGGCTCTATAAACAGACTGAATTAGAGGCCCTCTTACTCTTACGCTCAAGCACAGACGAAGCACCTTCCGCGTCTATGCAGGCGACAGAGTTGCCCTATGCCAGAGATTGGATGTCCGACGTTTAATCCTGATAACCCTGACGTGCTTTGACTGCGTATGCAGATACTTAGAGTTGAAAACCTTCGCTGTGAGCATCAATTTCCTGCTCATCCGCGTCGATGTGACCATAGGTAGCCTGTAATGAATCCCAGGTCTTTTCGCCGCCCACATAATAGACGGTGATGCCAGAAATTCGTGTGGGTGGCGGATTGTCGCCGGTCAGGATCAGCGCTACTGCGTGTCCACTGCTGCGTATACGTACCAGTGTTTCTATCATCTTCTCATTGATCTGATGCGTAATTGCGATCACGGTAGATCCCATGGGGAGATGAGATTTCTCTATCTGTAATACATCTTCTAATGGGCTTCCCGCAAACGCCTGGATACGTGCCAGTGTCTCCATGATGCGTTGGCGCTGAGCCTCACTACTCGCAGGTGGGATACGTATGGTGCGCCGCCTGATCTGGCGCGCAATGGCGCTTTTGAGATCCTCTTGCTCAAAGCCCTCAACTGGATCGTCATCTGGAATACTCATCGGCGTATTGGCGTAGAGTCCGACCGCATATCCCTCATCGATTGCCCAGCTACAGATGGAGGCTGCCACGCAGATGCCGAGCTCCTGCAAGGCGGGATGAATGCCGTAGTAACTATCGAGTTGCAGGGCCGAATTAACAAAGAGCGCCAGCGTGTACGTCGTTGTGGATTCGTAGACCTTACTCTGTAGCTCAAGTGCCCGCGCCGAGGCTTTCCAGTTGATGCGGCGCATACTATCCCCATAGCTATAATCGCGCACACCAATGACACGCGAGGGATCTTCGATCAGCCTGCGTGCCGCACGATTATCCCCGAATGGGCGCTGTGTGGGCAGATGGAAGCTGCTGAGAGGTACCACCAGTGGATAGACCAGGACGTGTAATTCGGTGGGATCTCGCAGCTCGCGTGTGATGAAGCCAAAGATGTCACTACTGCGCAGTTTGACCGGTCCGAATGTAAAGATTCCTCGATTGAAACATTGGACTGTGTACGTACGGGTGACGCGCTCGTACCAGCGGAGGCTGAAAAGACCCTCGAGGGTCGCAAGATTGTTCACCCGTGTTTTGCGTATCGGTTGCCCCTTAATTGGCAATGCTCGTGGAATAGTATCATCAACCTGAAGCACCGGCAGCGGTAAAATCTTAGCGTTCTCGATAGAAATCTCTAGCGTAATCTCCTCACCAAAGCTGGCGCGTTTCTCGCTAAGTCGTCGATGATAATGAACCTCGTCCAAACAATAGGTGGCCCAGATATCTGTGATGATCAGACTTAATAATAGAATAGTGCCGCCAATGAACAACAACGGTAGGTGGGTAAACAGGCTGACGAGCAGTATGATTGCGCTTGAAATATAGAGCTGCTTGCTAACATGTTCACCAGCGGTAATCAATCGTCGGCGTGGGCTTTTTGCTTGAGGTCTGGTAACGATAGTGTTTGTGTTTTTCATTGTTCGACCGGTACGATTGTCTGCTTCAAAATATCAGCGATGACCTGTGACATATCATGTCCATGTAGTCGAGATTGGCTGGTAGCAATCATACGATGCGACAATATATGCGGTGCTAATTGCTTTACGTCGTCTGGGATGACGTGATTTCTGTTTTGAGTGGCGGCCAGAGCCTGCGAAGCACGGTAAAGGGCCAGCGTCCCACGTGGACTCACTCCTAATTCGATCTCGCTATGTTGACGAGTGGCATGCACCATATCGACGATATAGTTTTCAATCCCAGGGCTCACATGAACCGTACGGATAGCGCGTTGAAGTGTACCGAGTTTATTGGAGTCAATGACAGCTTTCAGTTCTTGCAGGGGCTGCTCTTCTTTGAAGCGCTGGAGAATCAAACGTTCCTCACTTTTGTCGGGATAGTTCAAGCGTAAGCGCATCAGAAAACGATCCATCTGAGCCTCGGGGAGAGGAAAGGTTCCTTCTAACTCGACAGGATTCTGGGTGGCAAGCACCATGAATGGTCGTGGTAGTGCCAGTGTTTCACGTTCGATACTGATCTGTCGTTCTTCCATCGCTTCCAGCAGTGCCGATTGTGTGCGCGGTGTCGCGCGATTGATCTCGTCCGCCAGGACAATCTGGGTGATGAGTGGGCCAGGATGAAATTCAAATTCTCCCCGCTTTTGATTGTAAAAAGTAATGCCTGTAATGTCCGATGGCATGAGGTCGGGCGTGAATTGGATGCGTTGGAAGGCACATCCCAATGAGCGTGCCAGCGTTTTGGCCAGCGTCGTTTTTCCAATGCCAGGTACATCTTCCAGTAAAACATGGCCTTCACAGAGTAGTGCTACGATCAGCAGCTGGATTGTCTCGTCTTTGCCGATGATGACGCGACCGATGTTCTCTTTGAGTACCTGTGCCGTTTGATAAATTTCACGAATAGCATCATTTTGTAGCATGATATATCCCTATAATAACGAAGCGCTGCATGCAGTGGAAAATTCTCTCATTTTCCTCAAGCTTCGGTCCATAAACACCCAGAACAAATTTTTGTCGTTACCTTGATCATGAAGCTGAGACGCCACTCTCTGTCGTAAGTTATAAAATATCTTTACAACTCACTAGAGAGCGGCACTCTGAGAGTATAAGTATCGTGTAGTATAAAGTTATACGCATATACGGCGAAAAAAATCACCTTGTCTCTAGCCTATGCCAGAATTATCGTCATTTGGGATGGCTGCGATTGCACTTGCTGACCGTTTGTACCTTGTGCATGAGCTGTTACCTGCGCGGTCGTCGAGCGCGTCATCGGGCCGAAGGCTCGCTCGTTAATATGCCAGGTAATGGTGGCTGTACCTGTATTATCGACAATCTTTGTTGCACTTACAATGTATGGCGGATTAGCTCCGGTGATGATGGTCAGCCAGACGGTTGCACCAGGGATACTCGCTATTGTGATTGAAACGGTACTGTGATTGTTGGCCGTTTGCGGAATGCTGGTGATCTGTGCGGTCAGCGCTGCCGGTGGGATTGGGGTGGGTGTAGGTTGGGGAGCCGTTGTCGCTGTTGGTGTTGGCGCTGGCGGTGTTGTAGGCGTTGGTGTGGGGAAAGGCGTTGGCGTGGGGAAAGGCGTGGCGGCTGGGCTTGAGGTCGGGGTGGATTGTGCGCCTTTCGTTGGCTTCGTCGTAGTATTGGAATTATCGGTAGGTGTGGTGCCTGTCGTCTTTGACGTATTTGCAGTTTGCGTTGGTGCTGACGTTGTGTTTGCTCCATGTGAAAAGGCGTTGCCTAACAAGAAGAGGCCACAGATGCTGCAAATCACGACAACACCGATGGCTACAAAAAGAACTTTATACGCGGGATCTGAGTTCCATAAGTATTTTAATTTAGCAGGCAGAGGACCTGGTAAGGCTGGCCTTAAGGCAGTGGGACGTATTAACTGCTCTGGGCGGATTGATGGTCTCGGTTGTGTCCAGGGTGTTTGCGCACCGTTCCGATTGATTGGTCTGACTGAATGTGGTGGTGGTGCTGAAAACATCTCTGTTGGTGCATCGGGTTGTACCGGCTGCTCAAGAGACGGTATTTTGGATGGATCTTCATTCATGCGTGTCCTCCTAAATATCAGGTGGATGCGCTATCTGCTCATGATTGATTTGAGGTCACAGAAATAGACCAGACCGAGTAGCCACAAGCTGCTGTGTTGCATCCAAATATGTAGAATTAAATATACCAATATAATTCAGTATATGTGATCTCGTCATTTCTGTAAAATAAATGACAAAAAGGGCTAAGACGAGATATCTAGATATTGCCAAAAGTGCGTTTTTGTGCCTATCCGTTATAGCGTGCTGAATGTGCTGCAAGCTGGGCGTAGACGGCCTGTGGAGCGAGTTCATCTAAACGGGTAGCTTGAGATACTAGTACTGTTGGGCCAGGAGACTTCCAGGTGATTGGATCACTCGGCCCAAAGAGAACCAACGTGGGTACGCCAAGCAGGCCGGCAAGATGACTGATACCTGTGTCGTTGCCCAGATAGCTCTGACAATGTCGCAGCTCTTGTGCCACTGTGAGCAGTGGAGCATCTTGTACCAGATGCAGAAGTGTGGCTGCTTCAGGAGCAGGGAGCAGTTGGAGTAATGCTGCAATCCGTTGATGATCTGCTGGCCCCGCCAGGAGCAGCACGGGAATGCTGTGTCGCCAGAGCTCGCTGATAAGCGTGGCAAAGTGCGCGATTGGCCAGCATTTATGCTGTCCTCCACTGCCCGGATGGATAGCGATAGCCCGTGTCTTTTGCTCTCCTGCTGATCTTTTTTGCCATGCATACTCTGCCGGCACCCTCCACTTGACGGTCTCTGGATCTTCTCCAATGCTCTGAGCCAGATAGGAGATGATCGGCATCGGCATTGTCGGACGGCTTGGCGCGATGGAGATGTGTGGGATACCTGCGGCTTGCAGGTTTTGCTTGACCAGTCCATCGCTATCCGTGAGCCAGCAGATGGCTCGATCGGTCTGCCATATTCTGGCGTAGAGCTGCTCTTGCCGACGCCCTGTGGGGGACATGAAAAGCCGACTCCATAGCAGGTCCTCATAATTTTCAACCTCATCGGCGAGTTGAAAAGCCTGCATTAGTGGTAAGACAGCGGTATTGCCAACTACCGTGATATGCGTGCGAGCGGCTAACGTGCGCAGATGCTGCAGGATTGGAAAGAGCACCAGTGTATCTCCAAGCGCTCCTGGACGTATGATCAGGAAACGTTGCGTATCTGTGCCCATAAAACCCCAAGTAGCGTCGGACGCTTGCGTACGATGTCCCAGTTCATCGTACGAGACAGCAGGATCGCGGCGAGCCACGCTGGCCTGCCTGATCGTACGTCGAGTGGGACATCGTACGCAAGCGTCCGACGCTACTTGGGGTTGCATTCAGGCTGATGCTACTATTTCGTCTGAGAAAAAACGGACCCATAGCACCACAATTGTCAGGCCACCGAGCATTGCAAAGAATGCTACCGCGCCAGAGTTGGTATTATTTGGATCTTTGAAGGGATAGAAAAGTATCAGTGAGAGCCAAATAATTGACAATATCGCAGTCCCGGTTAACTTTTTCGTCTCAGCGGTTGCATTTACCAGTAAAAGGTAGAAAACAATCACCAGGAAACCGATCAGACCCAGGACCATTTTGAAAGAGGTAAGGTTTGAACCATCGCCATTCCAATCGATGACGACTGAGTCCTTAATAAATATGAACAAGCACATCCAGATAATAGCAAGGACTACACCTATGATAACCTTACGAATCTCTATTGGACTATTCACGGTATAGGGCTCCTTTCGAGGAGGATATGTAATGAGAAAAGGATTGTATGATTTTGAAGGCACAAAATCCTTTGAGTATTCGTATTGTAGTCGTTATATCAGAATAAATCAACGTCTGAGTGCAGACAGATTAACTGTAGTAAGCACGGGCAAAGCGAGCAGCCCAATGAGCATTGTTCAAGAGCAGGGCTTTATTGGCCTCGATACTCTCGCCTGTAGTGACCTGGGCGACATGTGACAGCACAAATGGCGTGATCGCTGATCCACGAATATTTTGTATCTGTGCTCTTTCTAATGCTTCCGTGATGGCCTGCTCTAGAGGAGCAGCTTCCAGAGCATACTCTGGAGGAATTGGGCAGCCGACGACGATACCATGGAGACCACATTCCCATTGGATACGTGCGATTCGGGCCAATGTCTCGACATCGTCGACGCGATGATGCAGATGGAGTCCACTCTGACGTACGTAAAAGGCTGGAAGTTCATCTGTTTGCCAGCCAAGTACAGGGACTCCATGCGTTTCCAGATACTCAAGTGTCAGATTGAGATCCAGGATCGATTTGGCTCCCGCGCAGGCCACCAGTACCGGAGTCTGGCTCAGTTCCTGGAGATCGGCCGAAATATCCATGCTGTTCTCAGCGCCCCGATGGACACCTCCGATGCCTCCTGTGGCAAAGAAGCGGATACCCGCCATCTGGGAGCAGAGCATCGTGCCGGCTACTGTGGTGGCACCCCAGCGTCCGGTGGCCAGGGTAACAGCCAGATCGCGTCGGCTCACCTTCAAAATATCAGGTGTCGTGCCCAGATGTGTGATCTCGTCTTCGGAAAGGCCAATCACGATCTTCCCATCATGAATCCCGATGGTAGCTGGAATTGCTCCTTCGGAGCGGATAGCAGCATCCATCGCCAGCGCCACCTCAATATTGGCTGGATAGGGAAGCCCATGAGCGATGACCGTCGACTCAAGCGCGACTACGGCACGCTTCTCTTGTAGTGCAGTCTGCACTTCTTCAGAAATGTGTAAATATGATGAGAGTTCTTGCATAATGAGGAAAATAGTACCACATCTCTCATCAGCTTGCCTAGTAGGTTCATTGATCCATCTTTTGATGGCGGTTAATGAAGAAGCTATTCTGGCTAGTACCGTTTGCACTCTCTTAATTCAACATGCTATATTACCTTCTGAGCATTGTATGCTCTATAGCTCTGATGTGGATAGGGAAAATTATATTTCTATAAGGGAAAAAAACCTGCTGGTAGCGTATGGAGACGCTCGGCCGAGCGTTTCGCACATAAGAAATTGATAGAACAGCAAGTAGGAGTGTGTATTCTTATGACAATTGCAAAAAAATTGTTTAATACTGGCCTAGTGGTTGGCGGTGCCCTGGGGGCGCTGGCTCTGTATAATAAAGTCACGGAGACAATGGCAGGCGAGCTTGACACTGTTCTAACAGGAGAAGAGCGCCGTTATCCGTGGAAGTATGGCGATATGTTTTATGAGGTGAAGGGGGATCGGGAGGCGAAGCCTGTTGTCTTGATCCATGGCTTTGGCCCGGGAGCATCATCATACGAGTGGCGCAAAAATATTGAAACGGTCTCAGAACAGTTTCGTGTCTATGCTTTAGATCTCCTCGGCTTTGGTCTCTCGGATCGGCCGGCGATTGATTATGATGCTGAGACCTATACCGATCTGCTCACCGATTTTATTCGTGAAGTGGTTGGTAAGCCCGCCATCGTGGTTGCTCATGGCTTGACCAGCGCATATGTGATCGCCGCCGCTTATCGCCGACCTCAACTGTTTGAGCGCTTGATCCTGGTTGCGGCTCCAGCAGTGATCTTACAAGAATCTTATCCAGGACCGTTAAACGCCATCTGGAAAACCGTCTTGCGTGCTCCGATTATCGGTCAGTTTGTCTATAATCTGTTGACCTCGCGCTCGGCTATTCGAGGCTATTATGATAATCAGGGCTTTCACAATCCTGGTCTGATCACCGATGAACTGGTTGAGTATATCTACACGACGGCTCATCAGCCCAATAGTCGTCATGCCACAGCGGCTTTCCTCAGCAATTATCTACATCGAGACGTGCATGAAGCGCTATCACGTTTGCTGGTGCCGGTTGTTGCTATCTGGGGACGTGAAGGTCTGCTCGCTCCTGCCGAGGTGAGCGCCGCGTTCAAGCGTGTAAACCCACGTATAGATGTACGTATTCTGGATAAAGCTACCTTGCAACTTCAGGATGAGCAAGCCGCTCAATTTAATAATGTCTTGCGTGGATTTGCGGGGAGCGCCATCCGCTAGCTTAGAAGTATCAGATGTGTCTGCCAATAAGAATGCACCATACCTCTCACATAGCGAGCAGTATGGTGCATTCCATTTAATGGTTACCGGGCTTCGTCTTTTTGTGTGCCGATGACCAACTCAGGCTGAGTTGAGTCATGATACATGGCGGGTGTAAATTGTTGTTCTTGTAGCCGGGCCTGTTCGTAGAGATTGAGGGCTGCACGTGCAGCGTCAAAGCTGACTGTCTGACTGAGTTCAGGATGTTGTGCCACTCTTTCAAATTTCACTGCGATGCTGCGAATCGTCTCTGGATCAGTAATCTTGCCGTTTTTGACCTCTTCATAAGCGCGTGCAAGTACCTCTTCAGAGAGAGCATAGGCGGACGTTGCTCCTGCGGCTGGTGCATTGGCTGGAACAGCCGCCGTGGCTGATTTGACGGTCGTGGCCACCGGTTGGATAGGCTGCTGAATAACTTTTTCGGCGGGAAGCGTTGCTACATGGATGGGCGTTTGTATCGGTTCGATTTTGATTGCTCCATGGGGAGCAATCTCGATGTCGCGTACGCTGACCCAATTGATCTGTACTCCCCACAGCGCGGCCTTATCGCGCATGAGTTGGAAAAGATAGTTATTGATCTGATTTCGACGTTCAAAGCCACCAGTAAAATCATCGTCGCCAGGCTGTGCCGACTCTGCTGATTTGCCGTGAGGCCAGGTCAGAAAATCATCTGGCTGGAAAACGGTGCTGATGTTCTGGAGCATTGTTTGAAAGAGATTTCGTAAGCTACTCTCCCAATTTTGAACCTGTATGATCGCGAGATGAGCATCCTCTGGGATAAGCTGGTAGGAAATAACTCCACGTAACATGATATCTTCATCGCGTGACATTTGGATGATCTGAGCGGGACAGATCCATTGGATCTCTTCCACGTTGAGCTGGATGGCAACCTCTTCCCAGGGAAGCAGGATATTGATACCCGGGGTACAGGTGCGGTTGTATTTTTTGAAGCTATAGACAATATCCACGAGGCCTTCGTGCACCGGGTGGATGGAATGTCTGAGCAGAAAAACACTGATGGCAACCAGGGCGATCAGTATCAGTATGCCTGCCACTGGCCCATAGAGCACGAAGCAGGATAGGACAACAAAGAGGCAAAAGCCTCCGATTGTTCCGAGTATCCATACATCATTTTCGGTGCCTGCATAATAGACCGAGACCGCTTGCACGACTGTAATCGCGATAATCACAAGCAAAATAGGCCAGAAGCCTATAGGTGGAACTGCCGCGCTGCCGAGCGCAATTTGAGGTAGTACGATTAAGCTGGTCAAGACACAAAAAAAGAGTGGAATGACAAGCAATGTAATGTATTGGCTGACATGTTTGATAAATTCAAAGGGTGAAGTGGCTGGCGCGTTTGAAAGAGCTTCCTCATCAAAATCTTCATTGCCAGCTGAAATTCCTGTGGGTGAGGGGGCATAAGCGTCGCTATCCCCATCGTTGATAGGGGTAACTTGGGAGGAATTTATATCCTCTGCTGTGCTTGGAAACTGTTCAGGAAGTTGCTGCCAACTAGAATCCGCTTGTTGTGGATCTTGCCAGTTTCCCCCCGGGTCCTTCCTGTCCGACGACATGTGTATACACACCTTCCTCTCATCTCTGCAACCAGATAGTCTGTTTTGATTTACGACTTCTTCTTGAGGCCACACGATCCACAGCCGCCACCGCTTTTTGTGCTGCACCCGCCGCCACTGCCACAGCCGCCACCTTTTGTGCCGCACCCGCCGCTACCGCACGATCCCTGTGATTTGGGCTCTGGCTGGCTTTCCACAGGAGTGTGGATGGTGGCACCACTCTCAAGCATTACTTCAACTGAATTTTGAGGAACATTAATTGAGACCACCTTGCCTCGACCGCTGGGAGTGTCAAGGAATGTCCCGATTTGAGGCATCTGCTGCTTGGCCTGGATATAGTTGTCATTTTCATAGGAAAGGCAACACATCAGGCGCCCACAGACACCGGAGATTTTTGAGGGATTCAGGGGTAATCCCTGTTCTTTTGCCATCTTGATGGAGACGATACCAAAGTCAGTAATCCACGAACTACAGCAGAGTGTCTTGCCGCAGGGGCCTGCGCCGCCCTGTAGCTTGGCTTGATCGCGTGCGCCAATCTGTCGCAGCTCGATACGCGTGCGAAAAGTGGCGGCCAGATCACGCACGAGAGCACGAAAATCTACGCGCTCATCTGCTGTAAAGTAAAAAGTGAGACGACTTCCATCAAATGTGTATTCCGCCTCGACAAGCTTCATGGGAAGCTTATGAAAAACGACACGTTCGTGGCAGCGTACCAGAGCATCTTTTTCTTTACTTTTATATGAAAGCAACATTCGTAGTTCGTCTTCGGTGGCGAGATGCAGGATAGGCTTTAAAGGATCACTGAGATCGTTTTCGGCCACTTTCTTGGAGGCAATTACGACACGACCCGCCTCAACACCACGCACTGTCTCTACGATGACATATTGACCATTTGAGAAGGTCTGTTCTAGTGGATCGAAATAGTAGATGCGACCCGACGGACGAAAGCGAATGCCAACTACAATCACGATCTTTTCTGTACTCGTTGCTAGTGACATCGTTTTTTTCTATTCTTTACGAGACAAAGGAAGATGTAGCCTCGCTGCGCCATCCTCCGTTTCTGCCTACATTTCGTTCGTTAGTAAAATAGCCTCAGCTACTTCACGCATCGATTTGCGGTTATTCATGCTGGCCTTCTGGATTTTACGAAAGGCTTCTTGTTCAGAGAGCCCGTTTTTTTCCATCAAAAGACCCTTAGCGCGTTCGACGACCTTCCGTGTCTCCAGTTTCTCGGAGAGGGTACGATTCTCCTCTTCGATCGCACGGTATTCGCTGTAGCGTGCGAGTGTTACCTCAATCGCAGGTGCAACCTCGCTTTCGCGGAGAGGTTTCACAATGTAGTTGACTACACCGGCCTCTTTAGCACGCTCGACCAACTGTTGATCTCCGAAGGCAGTGAGCAACAACACTGGTGCAATCTTTTCCTGTGTGAGTATTTCGGCGGCAGCAATGCCGTCTACGTCGGGCATACGTATGTCCATAATGACCAGATCTGGTCGTAGTTCACGAGCCAGATTGACTGCGCTCTGGCCATCACCAGCTTCTCCGATAACGAGATAGCCTTGTTTGGTCAGCACATCTTTTAGATCCATGCGCTGAATGGCTTCGTCATCGGCAATAATAATTCGTGTTGGCATGGTGTCTCCTCAAAGCCTTTGGTCTTTCCCACCCATCTAATGTAAATACTCTTTCTACGTACAATGAGTATATCATAACAGTGGATCAAGAGTCGATAGGGAATGTCAGGGCTCGGGTCATTTCAGGTCATTTCGGCCTCAGGCGACACGTACCTCGCCGCGCATCATACGCGCCAGCATATGAGTTTCCTGGACAATTTTTTCTAGTTGGTCAGGGGTAATAGATTGCTTGCTATCACAGAGAGCTTTGTCTGGATCTGGATGGGCTTCGATGATCAATCCGTTGGCTTCAGCGGCGATACTGGCTCGTGACATGATGGGGACGAGTTCACGGCGACCGGTGGAATGACTGGGATCGACGACGATGGGAAGGTGTGTGAGTTGATGGAGTAAGGGTACACAGGTCAGGTCGAGGACGTTGCGTGTTTGTGGATCATAGCTGCGGATTCCGCGTTCGCAGAGAATGACGTTGGGATTTCCTGCTGCCATGATGTATTCTGCCGCCAGCAGCCATTCATCGAGGGTGGCGGAGAGGCCGCGCTTGAGCAAGACGGGCAACTTTTTGCTATTGCGTCCCGCTGCCAGTAAGAGGGGGAAATTTTGTGCGTTGCGCGTGCCAATCTGGAGTACATCGGCATATTCTGCAATCGTTTCGACCATACCAGGCTCCATGACCTCGGTAATCACAGGCAAGCCAGTCAATTCGCGTGCTTCCGCTAACATATGGAGTCCTTCGATGCCTAAACCCTGGAACTGATATGGCGATGTACGTGGCTTGAAGGCGCCTCCACGGAGCACTTGTGCGCCTGCCTTTTTGACTGCGAGAGCGGTTGTCAGCAATTGTTCACGGCTCTCAACGGCACAGGGGCCAGCCATAATGACGGGAGCGGATAGCTCTCCACCCAGCGTAACAGGCTGGCAGTCATGGGTTCCGCCAATGATGATACTGGTATCTTCTTTCTGAAAGGCTCTACTGACTAGCTGATAGGTTGTCTTGGGCGTATGAATCTCGTGTACCGCTCTCTGCTCATTGAGAGTTGCCAGCATCTGAGCGTCTACCAGAGCAGAATCGATAGCGATTACCTCGCGCTCATTCATCAAAGTTGAGGTGATCGGTTGTTGATTGCCGGTGATGCGGCAGAGAAGTGTCATGAGATGGGCGCGTGTCTCGCTAGTTGCCTCGTTGCTAATCGTGATAATCATGAGTAGAACCTTTCTTTCACCGTATGAGAACAGATAATTTGAGAAACAAAAAAGCAGAGGTTTTAATCCTCTGCTTCTCCAGCACGCTGGTGGTGTATGTTTTGCTCAGCCCAAAGGGCCCACCATCATGCTGGAGGGCTAAACCAATAATAAAAACTTGATTGTACGAATTTTATGTGTAGGCTGAGCATCAAATTATTTCACTTTTCTTTTTTGTCGGACTGGATAGTAATGAATCGACAGTCCATGCCAGGATTATAAGGGCCTGATGATTTTCTGTCAATAGGTATGTATGTCTATTCTGTACATAGAGAGAGCGTTGACTAAAGCTATATCTATACAAAGCACTGGAAAAGAGCATTTTTATTGCTTATCGGACCCCGGAGATCAGTGTAAGGAAGATAAAAGCCCTCGATCGTTATAGCGATCGGGGGCTTTTATCTTATGGTCAAGCTTGCAATATTTAGCGTCTCTTGCGCTGATTAATGCGATAGCTCTGATAGAGATCATCGTTCTCGCCTTTGACTCCTTGACGTACCGTGGGCTGTGGTGCTCTGACGGCTGTTGTCGAGGAACTACTCGCGGAACCTGTTTTGGTACCACTTTTCTGTGCGGCCTGATTTGCGCTTAATTGTTTCCCATTGGGAAGTAGGTCAAAGGTGACCAGCAGGTAGAGACAGATGACGAGTGTGAGGATGTTTGCCAGTAATGATGTGGTAATTTGTAGATTAACGCCCGGAATCTTGTATAAATTTTTCTCAAGATGAGAGCTGATGATAAAGTTGGCTTCATAAGGTAAGAGTACATTAGCACCGACCAGGTAGAGCCCCATACCGATAAAATGGCGGGGTTTGAAGAGGCGAGGTTTGGCTGGTGTGGCGGGGGCCGCTTTTGCTTTCGCAACTGGCTTGGCGCTCTCGGCAACTTCTGCCGTAGTGGTCGCTGCTGCCTTCCCATTCAGACTCTTTTTGGCGCGGGCCATGCGAGCTTCGACGACCTCATCTGTACTTGTTGAGCTATCCTCTTTATGCTCAACCTTTGAGAAGAACTTGGGGAGGCGAAGAGGATTCCTGGATGTTTCTACCGGTGCTGTAACAGTCTCCGTCTCACTGGTGGTGGGAGCCGCATCAAGGGCCAGATTTTCGGTGGTAGGAGCGCTCTCCTCTATTGCTGTCTCATTGCCAGTGACAAGGACTGGTCGATAGCGTGGAGTACGGTTTCGTCTGGGTCTCTTAGCGATTGTATTATATTCTTGACTCATGCTTGGTCTCCTGGATTATCCACCTCAGGTGGGGTAGCTGAATTAGAACGGAATGAAGCTTCGGCATCTGATTGTGGCGCTGCGGATGCCTGGTCGGTGCTTACAGGATTGTCCTGGGATAGATGAAAGGTGGAGGGTTTAACATCATTGGCGGTTGCGACCCTGGTTGCGACTCCTTTATCCGTCTTTTCATCCTGGCTGTAGGATGATACCTGCGCGTAGAGCGGCTGCGAGTAGGGAGCGGAAGGCAGGGGTCCTGATTGGTAATGATACTCGGGCGGGATGGGTCCCGTTGGATATGTCGGTGGTGGTGCTATGGGAGCAGGCGGCATGGGAGGAACTGTCGGTGTTAAGGTTTGTAAAGCCTCAATCCCTGCGCGAGCGATCTCATCGTCGCGACCAGGTGCGTTGCCACCGCTGATCCCGATGCCCCCAATGGTGACTCCATTGACGCGTAGAGGCCAGCCTCCTGCTGTCATAATGAACTGACCATGGGTCATAGTAGCAAGACTGGCGGCAAAACCAGGAATGGTGGAGCCCCATTGTGCGACCTCATCGGTCGACTGATTAAACATCACTGCGGTATGTGCCTTGGCGATACTCATGTCGCCGGTGGCAAAGCCATATGGTGCCATCATGCGCTCGAAGATGACCAGATGACCTCCAGCATCGACAATGGCGATACTGACCTGGCTTCGCAGTTCGCGTGCCCTTTGCTTACTGGCTTCCAGAACCCTCCGCGCTATCTCGCTCGAAATACTCACGCCCAGATACTCCTTACTAAATCTCTGTTTTTAATGGAATGCACAGGGTAAAATATGTTTCCATGGAACGCATCCATACGCAGCCAGAGAAGCCACACATTGTGGCTCGCAATTTGATACTCTATCGCTAGATGAGGACAGTTTTTATGTTCACCTACGAAAAAAGTTAAAAACCAAAAAGGCCAGAACGAAACGTTATATACGTTTGCTCATTGTACCCTACCTATCGTCTGCGTGCAATGGATCGTTTTTGGATGCCCCACGTTGAGATAAACTTCTATGCATTATGAATATCTACGCAGTTATTGCACCGGGGTTACACCAGAGTGATGCGCTCTTTGCGCCAATTGAGCCTGCTATACTTTTCCTGGACTAATTGCCGTGTCAGATCCCACTCAGATGAGCTGAGATCTTCCATGATGATCTCGTGCTGCAAAAAAGTACTGAAGCCTTGTCGAAAAGCGTCAGAGACATCATCCCAGCCAACCTGAGGAACGAACGTATGTAACGGCGTGGTCTTTTCCTTGTAGAGCGCTATTGCCTGCTCGCGTGCCTGTTGACCAGGATAGCGTAACATGCTGAAGAACGTGTCTGCTCGATCCTCTAGAGGAAGCGATCCCTGTTGTAATAACGCATGATCTTTCCAGACTTGAGCACTCCCGATCAGCTTAAAGCCTCCACTGGTCAGATCGGCCTGCGTGGACGAGGCAAAGCAGGCTGCCGATGGATGCTTATTGACCCGTTCATCGCTCATCTCGGATTGCACTCCCAACAAGCGCAGGGCTTCCATCAGTCCTTGCGAGAGATAGGCGTAGGCTGCTACGACTCCAGAGGGTACTCCATCGCTTTTACCGATGATGATGCTGTAGGTAAATTCGTCCTCGTGATAGACAGCTCGGCCGCCAGTGGGACGTCGTACCAGAGCTACTCCCTGGCGCGCGCACTCGTCGGTATCAATTTCACGCTCGACGCTTTGGAAGCGTCCCAGCGAGATCGAGGGCTGTGACCAGCGAAAGACGCGTATCGTGGGGGGGACATCGCCTTGAAGATAGTGCGTCAATATGGCTTCATCGATAGCCATATTGACGGTTGCATCTTGAATACCAGTGTTTAAAAAACGATATGCTTGTGTTTGCATGACTCTGTTCCTTGGTCTGACGGAGGGATAGTTACTTTATGAGGAGCAAGCTTCGCTACTCCTCTGATTGACATCTGTTAACCTTGCGCGTGAGCCGTTCCGCTGGATGCGTTGTTCAAAGATCGCCGATCTCTGGCAACTTTCCATTTCTCGCGCTGCGCTTCACGGACTTTTTCTGATGCTGGTACGTAACGCTCTAAAAATGTTTCACGGAAGGCTGGATAATTTCCAGCTATAATCGCTGTACGCAGTTGGGCAGCGAGTCGTAGCATAAAACGAATATTGTGAATGCTACCCAATCTATAGTAGAGTTGCTCCTCTGCACGTGCCAGGTGACTGACGTAGGCGGCACTATAATTCTGGCAGGTGTAGCAATCACAACCTTCCTCGACGGGACCATGAGCGGTTCGGAAGCGAGCGCCCTTAATACTCACGCGTCCATCGAGCGTAAAGAGTCCACCATGACGTGCGACACGGGTTGGTAGAACGCAATCGAACATATCCATCCCCATCCCGACCCCGATCACCAGATCTTCCGGAGAACCGACTCCTAACAGGTGGCGAGGCTTCTCGCGTGGTAAATTAGGGGTAACATGTTTTAGCATCTCCCACATCTGCTCCTTAGGCTCGCCGACCGACAGACCGCCGATAGAAAGTCCCTGGAAAGGCATATTCCCGATCACCTGAGCGCTTTTCTGACGCAATTCTGGCTCAAAGGCTCCCTGGACAATCCCAAAGAGCGTTTGTTCAGGTCGCAGTTTCTCTTTCTCGATCAGCGCCCGCTCCTCCCAGCGATGGGTCCACTCCATAGCTTTTAGTGCGTCTTTGGGTGTGCCAGGATAGGGAGCACAGATATCCAATGGCAGAACGATATCAGCTCCAATTTCAGCCTCAATCTGCATGACGCGCTCTGGCGTGAGCATATGCAGAGATCCATCGAGATGAGACTTGAATGCCACACCATCTTCGCTCAGCTTGCGCAGATGTCCCAGACTCCAGACCTGAAAGCCGCCGCTATCGGTAAGGATAGGGCCATCCCAATGCATAAAAGAGTGCAGACCGCCAAAATCATCGATCAAAGCTGATCCCGGTCGGAGCATCAGATGATACGTATTGGCAAGGATAATCTGTGCACCTGCCGCGTGTAGCTCTTCTGGCGCAACGCTTTTTACCGTTGCCTGTGTGCCGACAGGCATAAAAATCGGCGTTTGAATTGTCCCGTGGGGCGTCTGAATAGTCGTGGCGCGTGCCCATGTATCAGGGCATTCGGCGTCAATGGCAAAGTTGAATGATGACATGTCGCTCTCAAAACAGTATGCTAATTGATAGACACAGATGGGAGAAATTGGTGTGCCCATCCTGGCTATCATTTTCTCATCAACGTCAAGATCAGCATTTAGATGAAACTGGCTATCATTGGTTACTTGCGTTTGGTCTTGTCTGGAAGAGGCTTTTCCGTATCCGGGACGCTAGGCTTTTGCGGTTTGGGTGTCTCTGGTGATCGTTCAGGTCGTGGCGTCTGCGGTGGTTTGGGTTTGTCCGGCATAATTTTGAATCCTCTCAATTACGTTATTAATAGTGCTCCACGTATGAAGTGCAACCACTGGGAAAGATGTAGGCGGCAAATCTTCAGGCATCGCACGTGCAGCAACGAGTATGAGCTTCTCTCTCAAAAGATTATACTTATTTTCCTGTAATTGCTCAATATATTTAATTACACTCCTGAAACTATCTTCTACCAGAATAATAGTATCATTCTCTGCTAATTTCAAGAGCGCTTGTATTTTTCCGGGAATCTGGTCACAGAAGATAATGTCATGCGGATTCATGAAGGCATGATAGTTGAGCCATTGTTGAGTGGATGTTTCTATCTCTTGCTGGATTTTTGTGTCTGAACAGTAGCGAGCAGTGTAGTAGGCAATCTCGCCGAGTTGTGCAAGTTTCGAGACTCCTTCTACAGCATCATCCATGACAAGCGAGGCGATGATACAACGCTCTCGATATTCTATCCAATCTAGATCGTCTTGGAAATCGCTCTGCTGTAGAATCCTGTTGGCTACCTCTGGCAAGCTATAGAAAGCATGCTTGCTCGTTAGTGTAGAAAGTATTGCCTGATCAATGTGTAAATGAAAGGTCTGATTACACTCGTCTAGAAAGACAGGTAAATTGCTCCAGCACAGGGTCCCATCGATATCTATGGCGATTTTCATATTGGCCAGCCTCCTCTTTAGTCAGTGTACGCAAACACAAAAAACATCGATTTACTGTGCATACAGTGCAGCTAAATATTGATAAAGATGAGTATAGAGATTTCATCTGCTACATCAAAGCGGGGTGCCAATCATAATTATAGTAGATAAATCAGCAAATCCTTTTGCATATAAAAGATACATAAAAATATGTACCATAGAGATAATTTATCACAAAAACGCTTGCAAATCACGAAACAATAGTGTATGCTTTCAAACGGTATCCAATCTCGGTCTCGCATACAGTGCTCGTCCAGGGTATAGAATCCCACGCTGGTAGGGGAAATGACTGGTGACATCTGCTAGGATATGGACCCGGAGGATTACCAACATATCACATAGGAGGTCCCTAGTTGAATATCGTTGATAAAACCTTAAAGTGCCGTGAATGCGGAACAGATTTCGTCTTCACCGCCGGAGAACAAGAGTTCTACCAGCAAAAAGGACTGATGAATCAGCCCGGTCGTTGCCCATCTTGTCGTGCGGCCCGCCGTCAGTCTGCCGGAGGTTCTGGCAGCCGTGAACGCGCTCCGCGAGAAATGCACACAGTTATTTGTGCCGAGTGCGGTACTGAGACGCAAGTGCCTTTCTTGCCTAAGAACGATCGCCCTGTCTATTGCAGCCCATGCTACGACAAGGTTCGTGTAGCACGCGACTAATGTAACGTTAGGCGTGTGATATATGCATATTCCTATCTCGGCGAAAAAGTGTTCTACCTTGGAATACTTTCTCTGATAAGCGATAGGCATAAGTTCGTTACAGCTTTTCCCACAAAAAATGAAAAGGCTTAGCTAAGGTGTGTTCTTGGCTTGGCCTTTTTTTACCCGATAGTCCCTTTTTAAGCCTCCCACCCATTGTATCTGCTTGACAGTCTGACTTTGCTCCTTATAATAGAGAAGTAACATCAGTTTTGCCCAGATGTAAGTGTTCCCATATTCAGACAGCGCTTTTGGGGGCACTTTATTAGTAAAAACGCTCACCAACTATCCAGTCAGAGGATGGGCAGATGGTACAGCATGTAGTGGCAGGTATGAAGAGTATGGCTACCAATTTCGATAAAGTTGCCGATGAGTCGGGGAAGACCAGAGAAGGACAGGGGATCATCCCCATGGTTCGTACAACAATGACATGGGGCTCAAAAATGACACCTTCTCTGATGACAATTCAAGATTTATTGGCTGAGACCCAGCACTATCTTACTCCTGAAGATATGGAGAAGATTCAACGCGCCTACGATCTAGCAAATCGTGCTCATAAGGGAGCTTTGCGTCGCTCAGGGGAACCTTATATTCAACATCCATTGGAAGTAGCCTTACTGCTTGCTGAAATGCGCATCGATGCCGATGGTATTGTCTCTGCTTTGCTCCATGATGTTGTCGAAGATACCGAATATTCGCTTGAAGATCTGCGCGAGCAGTTTGGTCCTGCGGTGGCGATTATTGTAGATGGCGTCACGAAGTTTGACACACTCGCCGGGACGAAGCCTGCCAAAGATAATCCAGATGATCCTCACGACTCCATCTCAAGTGCTCCCCCCTCGCTGGTGGATAAACGACGCATCCGAACCGAAACCGTTCGTAAGATGCTCCTGGCGATGGCTGAGGACCCACGCGTGGTAGTTGTGAAGTTGGCCGACCGTCTGCATAATATGCGCACACTGAGTGCTATGTCCTCAGTGCAGCAGCAAAATACCTCGCGAGAGACCAGCGAGATCTATGCTCCGCTCGCTCGCCGCCTGGGTATGAATCTGGTGCAAGCCGATCTTGAAGATCTCGCCTTTGGCTATCTTGAGCCAGAAAAATATATGCAGCTATCCAAGCAGGTCGCAGAAGAGGTCAAGCGGCGTCAACCATTTATCGATGAAGTCTGTCGCGTCTTGAGCGAAGAGATGCAGCATGCCGGTATCCGGGCCGATGTCCTGGCCTGGCAGAAGCATCTTGCCAGTATTAATCGTAAGTTGGACGATGTTCCTTCGCAAATGAGAGGGAACGAGCTGGGACATATTCATGATCTGATCTCTTTTCGGATTCTGGTGGATTCGGATTATGAATGCTATCTGGCTCTGGGACATATCCACGCGCTCTGGCGGCCCAAGGATGGACGCATTAAAGACTTTATCGCGACGCCGAAGCTCAATGGTTATCAGTCGCTCCATACGACCGTCTTTTGTTTGCAGAACCGCCTGGCCGAAATTCAGATCCGCACCTATGATATGCAAAGGACGGCCGATTATGGTATCGCCAGTTACTGGTTTCTCAAAGAGCGTATGGGCCATGCCGAGAAAAATCACGGCGAGCATGATGATAATAAGCCTGGTAGTTGGCGTCTCTCGTATCGTGAGATGATGACGTGGATCGAGCAGTTGCGTGAATGGCAACGCGATCTCCCGCCAAGTGCCGATGAGTTTGTCGAGGCGGTCAAAGGAGATCTTTTCCAGGAGCAGATTTTTGTTTTTACTCCTCAGGGCGAAGTGAAAGATCTTCCGGTTGGCTCGACGCCATTGGATATGGCTTATCGTATCCATACTGACATTGGAGATCACTGTGCCGGCGCACGGATCATTACGAATACCGATGATAGTGGTCATCTGGTAACGCGCCTGGTGCCGCTCGATTACGAGCTCAAAGGCGGCGAAATCGTCGAAATTATGGTCAACCGTACCGTTCATCCTACGCGGGATTGGTTGTCCTTTACACGTACGGCGGCTGCACGGAACAAAATTCGACGCTATCTCAAAACCTATGAGCGTGAAATCAATCTACAATTGGGCCGCGAGCGTCTGGATCTGGCTTTGAAAGCTGATGGGGCAGCGGGCGTGAACACGCACGTTGAAGAGTTGCTGTATGCTTTCTGTCACGAAGAACCATTAGCCAGCACAGTCTTCAAGAAATATGCGACCACTGAGGATGTCTATGTAGCAGTTGGACGTGAGGATCTGCAATTGGAGCAGGTTTTAGAGCCTCTGCTGGCGCAACTTCCTCTGACGGCTTCCGGGGAGCTGGATCGGGAGAATGGGACATATGCTCACTCTGATAGTGAGAATGCCAATCTGCTTCAACTGGGACGTTGTTGTTGTCCTATACCTGGTGATGCGATTGTGGGCCAGGTCACGCCTGATCAGGGGGTGATCGTACATCGTTGTGATTGCGAACAATTGCGCCGTAATCCAGAATCGGCCACGCATCAGATGGAAGTTAGCTGGCAGCAAATTCATCCAGAGAGTTATCTGGTCGCGATCACACTCGTTGCCCACGATCGCGCCGGTTTGTTACGAGATATGGCGGCCGTCGTGACCGATGCCGGTATCAATATGGTCTCAGTAACCTCAACGACGAATCCTTCTTCGCAGAAGGCTGTGATCACCGCCACGTTGGAGATCTCCTTGCATGAGGGAGTGTTTCTGGATCAACTGGAACGTATCCTGCGTCGTCTACGTCAAGTCAAAACAGTCGTCAGTGTAGAGCGAGCAATAGGAAAATAGGGTTCCTACTATTGCATATGTGTGATGGTGCTAGTTCGTGCTCTGGCCTGCTTTTAGCTGCGATTTCCCCTACCTTCGCAGCTTACAGCCGCTGAATGAATGTGAGAGAATGGAAAGAAACTACATTGATGTAGAGAGATATCGCCGCTTTTCCACTCAAGGCATAGGTGCTCCAACAAGTTGCATGTTGGCACGTATAACTACTTGTAAACGAAGATCGTATACTGTCGCTGATAGCTACGAGAGATCTCACTAGTACCGGACAATCCTCTCAGGATATGTCAGATGGTCATAAGCAATGATGATAGATAGGTCTGTAGAACAACAATTTATTGAGCCTCCTTTCCCGTCCTTGATGCAGGAACTGCTCTCCCTGGTACGTCAATACATGACACCTGCCGA
This sequence comes from Dictyobacter sp. Z7_2, assembly GCF_057551105.1. Lineage (NCBI taxonomy): Bacteria > Bacillati > Chloroflexota > Ktedonobacteria > Ktedonobacterales > Dictyobacteraceae > Dictyobacter > Dictyobacter sp. Z7_2. The sequence goes on along the minus strand of NZ_BAAJPE010000002.1, from coordinate 1,702,681 downwards.
GATTGAGCATGTCGTGAGTGCTTTTCGACTCGCTCAGGCAGCGTGTCGAGATGTGCCAGGGACAAATACACGCCCTATCCCTCCTCTGGATTATGCTCTGGCTGTAACGACAATTATGGCGCAGATGATGCATGTGGATTCAATCGGGATTTCCGCAGCTCTGGTTTATGAGGCTGTGGATGCTGAATTGCTGCTCCCTGAACAGGTAGAGTATAACCTGGGTGCGGCTACTGCACGTATTGTGGAAAGTATGTTACGTCTGAATATCCTGGAACGTAAGAAGCAAAATGCTGCCACAGGTGCAATGTTAGCTACTCAGAGTACTCAATTATCTTCTGCCAAAAAAACGTATAATGAACGTGATGATGATTCTATCTCTTCTTTAGAGAGTAAGAAGCCTCGTGTACGTGAAGCTATGCGCCGTCAACAGTCAGAGACGGTGCGCAAGATGTTTGTGGCAATGGCGGATGATCCACGGGTAGTCCTACTCAAATTGGCTTATCGCTTGTATGTGATGCGTATCGCCAGCCAGATCTCGTATCAGGGAGATGCGCAGGAAAAAATTGTCATGGCGGAGGAGTCGCGTGAAATTTACGCGCCGCTGGCTGGTCGTCTGGGAATGTCACGCATCGAGAGCGAGTTGCAGGATCTGGCTTTCGAAATTCTTGAACCCGATCGCTATGCCTGGGCCTGCACGACTCTGGATGTGGAGACGAAGCAGTGGCGCTCGTATGTCGAGCGCGTCTGTGATATGTTGCGTGCGGATATGGCCTCGATTGGAGTTAAGGCCGAGGTCTCGGGACGGGTAAAACATACCTATAGCTTTTATAAAAAAATTATCCATGCTGCTGGCGATCATGCCAGCCTTGAAGAATTGAATGCCGTGGCTGATATCAGCCAGATCCATGACCTGCTCGCGTTTCGTATTCTGGTGGATTCGACCACCGATTGTTATGTCGTTCTGGGGCACGTCCATAGCTTATGGCGTCCCAAGGAAGGGCGGATCAAAGACTTCATCGCCAATCCCAAACCGAATGGCTATAGTGCTCTTCACACGACGGTCTTTTGTCTGGATGACCAGTTGGTTGAGATCCAGATTCGGACGCATCAGATGCATGAGATGGCTGAATATGGGGTCGCCATGCACTGGCATTACAAAGATGTGGGAGATAATGCCTCGGCATCAGCCAAAGAACTTTTAACCTGGTTACGTCAACTGACCGACTGGCAGCAAGATCTACGTACATCCAATACCAGTGATGCAGAGTTTGTTGAAGCCGTCAAGGATGATATTTTTCAGGAACAGATTTTTGTCTTAACTCCAAGAGGCGAGGTCAAAGATCTGCCAGTCGGCTCGACCCCATTAGATTTTGCCTATCGCGTGCATACGAAGATTGGCGATCATTGTTCTGGAGCGCGTATCATCTCGTCCGAGAGCGACGGCAGTGGCGAGCGTCTGATTACGCGGATGGTCTCACTCGATTACGAGCTCAAAAATGGCGAGATCGTGGATATCGTGACCAGTCGTAGTGCTCATCCAACCCGCGATTGGCTGCATTTTGCGCGCACCACGGCGGCGCGAAACAAGATCCGCCGTTATCTCAAAATCAATGAGCGTCCAATTAACATGCAGATCGGAGCCGAGCGCCTGGAGCGAGAGCTGAAGGCGGCCGGTTCACGAGGCTCAGATGCGATCACTGAAGACGCGGAAAATTGGGTCTGCAATAGTTTAGATGTCCATTCCTTTGAAGACATCCTGGCATCGATTGGAGCAGATGACATACGTCCTCGTGCTGTCGTAGTAAAATTGTTGGAGTATTGGCAGCGTGAAAACAGAGACGTCAAAGAAACGAAAGAGGTTGAACTTCCTTTAACGTTGCCAAACGCTGTAAGCAAGCAGCAGCCTGTGGCCCAGCTTGAAGTGGCAGGCGTCAGTGGATTATTAACGAAGCTGGCCAATTGCTGCTATCCTCTGCCGGATGACAACATCGTAGGTTTTATCAGTCGTGGTAAAGGTGTCATCGTGCATCGTTCAGATTGTCGCAACATTGCTCGCCTGGGCGAGAAAGACCGCAACCGCCTGATCCACGTCAACTGGGCCGGCATGAGCCAGCAATTTTATAATGCACCGCTTGTGATAACGGCCAACGATCGTACTGGTCTGATCCGCGACGTAGCAACCGTCGTCTCGGATGCAGGCGCCAATCTGATGAAGATTAATTCAACCGTATCAACCAATCATCAGACAGTCATCATCACAGCGACTCTGGAGATCAATGACCTTGAACAGCTACAGCGCCTCTTTCTCAAGCTCGAAAAAGTGAAAGGCGTTGTCCACGTTGCCCGCGACATGGGCCAGCGAAAGTAGCGTCGCACGCTCGCGTGCGATGTCCCAGTGGCTCGTACGAGACAGCAATATCTCGGCGAGCCACGCTGGGGTGCCTGATCGTACGTCGAGTGGGACATCGCACGCGAGCGTACGACGCTACGTTGGAGAGAGTTGACTCCATAGGCGAGACAACAAAAAAGCGTCGGGTTTCCTGAGCGGATACGTTATCAACGCCTATCCGCTCGGGAAACCCGACACATTTTATTTATAACTTAGCTGCGCAAGCGATCAAGCACGGGAGGCTGACGGAGCTTGGCCAGCGCACCAGCTTCGATCTGGCGGACACGTTCGCGGGTGATACCCAATTCACGTCCCACCTGTTCGAGTGGATGAGCTTGACCATTTCCCAGGCCGAAGCGCAGTTGTAATACTAATTGTTCACGAGGGGTAAGCACAGCTTCAAGAACCCGCTGCACTTCATCCTTAAGCGTCTGGGTAGTTGCCAACTCTTCGGGAGAAGCGGAGTCCGTATCTGCCAGGACATCGCCCAATTCCTGCTCTTCATCCTCGCCGACCGGCAATTCAAGAGAAACAGGAGCTCCAGGAGCTGATTGCAGCTCGACCATACGAATCGGATCGAGTCCAGTTGCTTCCGCCAATTCCATCTCCGTAGGTTCGCGACCAAGCTCCTGGAGGAGGCGTTGACGCTCACGACGGATGCGGTTTAGTGCGGTGTTGACGTAGACGGGTAAGCGGATAGTACGCCCTTTATCGGCCACAGCGCGGCTAATAGCTTGACGAATCCACCAGGTAGCGTGGGTTGAAAAGCGGTGACCACGTCGCCAGTCATAGCGTTGTACTGCGCGGATAAGACCAATATTGCCTTCCTGAATCAGATCAAGCAAAGTCAGGCCACGTCCAACGTAGCGTTTAGCGATACTCACGACGAGACGTAAGTTAGCGAGAATGAACTGCTTCATCGCGTCGCGATCGCCGGACTCAATCCGTTGAGCCAGCTCCACTTCACGATCATGAGTAATCATCGGCACCCGACCAATTTCACGAAGATAGGTCATAACCGCATCAGACTCACCAGCATCGGCGGAATTCACCTGGTTATCATCCTGATCCTCTGAACGGCGCCGGCGCATAGCCGTACGACGTGCGGGAGGTTCTTCCTCAGCATGACCGGAGGGAAGAGCCGCCAGCGAATCGGTTTCGATCTCAGAAGTTGGGGTCTCCTCGTGGATATCAGAATCAACAAGTTCTTCTAACTCCAAAGGACCGGTCTCTACATCGAGAGGACCAGTATCCACTTCATTCATATCATCATCCAACTCGTGGTCGCCTTTATCCGCACCAGCTTCCACATCATCCTCTGATGTATAGTCAAGATTTTTCGTAAGCAATTGTTCGACAATGTCGAACTGCTTGTCCAAATCTCCAGTATGTGATTTATGTAAGGTAAGCGTTGTTCCCGTCATGGCACGCTTTGTGTCTATCATTGTGCGCCCTCCATGAAAAGTAGTATATCCTAAGCAGCAAGATATCTGTTCGTCGTCAGTCTGGTCCTACACTCAGGGAAAGCGAGCCTTCACCGGACCTTTCTGTCCGAGCCGAGTGGGAGGAAAATCAATGACACGCGTCTAGTCTCTACTAAAAGAAACATCGCCGAATTGGAATTTATTCCCTTTCTTGTTTGACAAAAACATCACTCTATGATTGCATGGCTCAGTGCATAAAAACTGCGACTGATATGTCAACCAGAGCATCAAGACAATGTCACTGTCAATCAGTTTAAGGAACTATGTCCTTTACTCAATTATAACGCAAGTCACACTTTCATTCTAGTCCCTATGGCTTGGATTTGACGTAGTTTTCTTGGGAAGACTGTAATCTGTGTGTAATCCATCTGTAGGTTTATACGTTTGAACCCTTCTTAAAGTGGCAAGAAAGAGAATCATTTTCAGATTTTTTTTGTTGCCATTGTGTCTGCAATGGATCTAAAGGTGTCGTCGCAGCAGTATCATTGCTAACATTGCCATCTATTTTTGCCAATTCCCTGGCTTTTTCGGCCTTCATACGTTGGAGGGTACGTAGCAACAAGATCACTAAATAGATGGCAATCAGCACCAGGAGAATGAGCAAGGAGACGTTTGTGATCAGATCGCCAAGATCATCCCAGCTTGTGCCAAAGACGAAGCCCAAAATCAGGATTGGTAGGATCCCTAAAGCTTCACCCGCTATGTCAAACCCCAGGAATTTTTTAAAGGGATAGCGTTCAGCGCCTGCTAACAAATTAATTACCCCTCCGAGGGCTGGCAAGAGGCACCGACTCAGAAAAACTGCCCAACCGCCTCTACGTTGAAAATACTCTTGAGAACGGCTCATTACTCGGGGAGAAAAAATGCGTAAACGCTTGCGCCTACTGAGCCAATGGATGATGCCGGGACCAATCTTATAGCCAATCCAATAACCAACACTATCCCCACAGACGGAAGCGCTCCAGGACGTGATAAAAATAAAAAGCAGATTAAAGTCCCCCAAAGCTGCAAATGCTCCAGTTGAGAGTAGCAGTAGACTGATGGGAAGAGGAATACCAATGGCGGCGATAAAGACACAGAGCCATAACACTGGATAGCCGTAAAATTGCAACCAGGTGATAATAATTGGAAATAGTGTGCTCAAATGACCTGATGTCCCCCTCTGCGGGTCACTAACAGCGTATACGACGTAAAGGGATGTGATTTGCGATAGGTCAAAATAGCCTCCTGTACCTTGGAAATGATGATGTCGGCGGATTGTTTCCGTTGGAGTGCCAGGGTCTGGAGCGTACTATGCTGATTGGCTGGATTGTCTTTCAGCTGTAATGATGAATAGAGAATAGATGTTGGAACATGATAGACATGAGAGACATAAGGAATAGTCATCCATTGGCGGATGAGCCGTACATCCCCCTCGTGTGCCATCTCTTGATGCTGGTGGACGGTTTTTACGTCGTTAATCGTGGCATTGGTCGCTATAAATGTGGCACCTAGTGAAAGCACCAGGAAGACGCAGATAAGAATAAAGCGCCTTTGTATTGTTCTAATAGACATTTTCGGGTTTTCTTTTTCCATATATGCTAATCTACTCCCCAAAACCTTACCACATTTCTTTTATCCCAACAAGAATGGAGTCACGAGCCTTATCTCTTGACGAGATACGCTCTATTCTCTAGAATAACGTATACTATATATTAAATCAAGCAGGCAAAGAATGAAGTAAAAGTATGTCAAGCCAGATCCCAAGCCAGCACAAGCACAATACCGTTAAGCGTTTTCAGGCACTTAACGGTTATATTTTCCATAAATTATGAATGATACTAGAGAATAGAACAAACCAGAGAAACCCTAGTATCTCTATTTTTTACTCACCCTGCTTACTATGCCTCCTCCTCTTTTTCTTTGCCAGATCAAGCAAAGAGATAGGTGAAAAATTATTATGATCCTCTCGTGCATCAGAGCTATCAAAGTCTTGCAAATATGTTTCTGTTATTTTAACGCTACTATGTCCTAATTCTCGTGAAAGTTTGAAAAGTTCACCACCTTTCTTTAAATACATTTTTGCAAAAGTATGGCGGAATGTATGAGCAGAAACACGGACGCCATCAATACCAACAGTAGCTCTAATTTTTCTAATAACACCCTTCACGCCATCTATACTCAATCGCTTACCACTGCCCTTACCATGACCTAAAAAGAGTGCTTTTTCACCAGGATAAGAAGACCGACGATACTTATGTATATACTTCCAAAGTAACTTGCTTATTTCTGGACGAATACCAATTTCACGCTCACGTCGACCCTTGCCCAAAACCTTTACGAAATTATCATTCACACTTTCAACGTTCAAGCCGCTCAATTCAGAAAGACGCATACCAGTATCCAGGAAAAGCAAGAGGATAATATAATCACGAAAACCTAGATCAGTGCTAGTGTCACATGCAGCTAACATCTTTTCTATATGCTCAACTGTAAATGCAGATATCACTTTCTTCGTTGGCTGAGGAGACCGCAACCGTGCAACTACATCATTCTCAATAAGTTCCTCTTGATAACACCAATTAAAAAACGCTTTCCAAACACGCACGTATCCACGAACAGTACCTACATCCATAGAACCATCAACATAGCGCCGCCCTTTAACACTACCAGCACCATGATCCATTAAGTACTGCACACAAGACCTTAGATGTACGACTTTTACTTGCTCGATATCAGTTATCTGAAAGAGATCAAGCAGTAAGCGCACCAGTACCGCAAGACGTTGTGTATAAGAATCAATTGTCCCTTGTGTACGATTCCTTGCTCTAACATCCATCAAGAAGTGTTTAACAACCCCATCTTTACCATCAAATTGCATAGAACACCCCCTTCTAGGCCAAAGCCTCAGTATTATCACCATCATCATCAGTAGAGATCATCGATTCATCCATACGGGCTAATGTCTCTTCCAGGTCATAGAGCACACGCTTTTTATGCACATCCTTGGAGAAGTCCCGTTTCTTTTCTTGCAGGTATGCCTGAACCGCTGAGTAGATAAAATGAACAGTGGTAGAAATGTCTGGTTCCGTCTCATCATCACTTTGCTTCCGCCAGGCTTCAGTTGTAATCAAACATCCCGCAATTTGTGCCACCATCCGCCGCATATTCACTTCGCGCTTGCGACCACGCACATAGGGAGCAAGATCAGTCGGAGCTGGCAGCACAGGCTGTTCAACTATTGAAGGTGATGGAACCATAGAGAGATCGATCCTATCCAGGTCAGATTGAAGCGACGGCAATTGCCCATAGACCGACACATAGGCGTCCAAGTCATGCAATATTTCTTCTCGCTCCTGCTGTTCTCGCTCATAATTTGACGCTTCCAGAGGTTCAGGAACAAAGGCAGACTGAATTATTTCCCAATCTGGATGCACTGGCCAGCGCGAACGATTCGTATCTTCAACCGGAATCACATAGCGCAGCCACCCATCAGGCAAACCATCCAGGCCACCGCCAACATGACCAACGGCATAGGACCAGAGGCCAGGAAGGTGTGACTCTAAATCATAGGCATCGTCAATGCCGTGAAAGTTTTCCTCTTGTTTCATCTCACTCAACGCTGGACGTTTAAAGCGCATCTCAATACGCCAGACCTTGACGTGAGGCAGCAGACAAAAGCCCTGTTTTTCAGCCTCTTGTTCCCAGATACCCCACATCCATGACTTCTCAGGAGACTTATATTTAATCTCATGTGTCTTGTCATAGATCAAGGCTGAGACAGCAGCTGTCCGAGCACCAAAGGGCAGACCAGTCAGACGCCCCCACCGTTGCTTGATCGCGTCAGGACCATCAAGCATCAATTCGCCAACATCCGCCGGCATCTGGCCCGTGAGTTGTGCCCGTGTGACAAAGTGCTCCTTCACATCATGGATCGAACCGAGATCCAGGAACGCGACATCCACCGCCAGATCCAGCGCAGACGGCTGGAGCGTGATTAATTGTCCTAAAATGGTGGTCAGGAAGATATGCACATCACAAATGACCTTGCCCAGGTCACGCACCGTTTGAAGATATTCAGAGGAGCAGCGCACCTGTGCCCACAACAGCATTTTTGAACTACGGTTCACTGCCAGGGTAATCTCTTTATTCTTCAAGATCCAGTTAAAGCCCTCGCCGCCTTTTTGTGTCATCTTGAGATTGGAGCCACCGAAGACAAAGCGCGACGGTATCGGCTGTTCTTGATCTTGTGAAAGCTTTTTCAGTAGTTCTAATTCAGCTTTGAGAGCCGCAGGAAGATCATGACGCTCTATCTGATACTGTCCATTCGTTGGATAGACATTCAAGACCAAGGTATCAGCGCAGACGCTTAAACGTTTCACGTTACTTGTTCCCATAGAATAACCCCCCTTTTTTCAGTATGCTCATGACTTTTGGAACACATGGCATCTAAATCTGTAACCTTTTGCTCGTGTATATCGTGTATATTAAAAGTTGCTATGTTCATTTCCAGAAGAAGGAGGTGAAAAAGTGCAGATTGATAAAAACCAATTCTTACAAACTCCTCCCAAAAAACGTGCTGAACTTTTGCAGGAACAACACCAATTCTTACAGAAGCGGCAACAACAACTTGAAGAGGAGAGACAACACCTGCTCGCATACCTAGAAAGAATACACAACTTCTTTTCAAAACATTCACCAATGTCTGCTGAGTAAAATCAATAGAACATATCCTTTATTAATGACCCAATGTATTTTGAGCGGTGCGATTTACTTGCTGCACCGCTCAGGCTAGCGTTATCGCATTTCTAGCACAGCATCACCTTCGAGAGCACCTTCAGTCAGCATCACATGCTGATAGCGAGCCACAAAGCTATCACCTTCCAGTTTGACCGCAGCATGCGCTATATACTCAAAATGATGTTGATTCATGACCGCCTCAATCGCTTCAACGCCGTCATCCGCTTCAATCAAAGCAATCACAGGAAAAGAGTAAGAAGGCCACTTTTGCCAGAGAGCCACATCATAGCGTGCCATATGCATCACCTTTACCTGATTGTGTGCAATACGATGGCATCAATCACGACCGCATCATATTGCACAGTTTACTTACCAGGACAACGAGACAAGTAGACGATCATACATGGTTTATGGAAGCATCAGACAAGAACGACACATTGATATAATCTACGGGAAACGACAGCTGCACCGTTTGATAGTTATATCCATTGCCATAGCCACTAGCAAACAGACACTCGTCAACAACGCCCACCTGATTCACACTCAGGAGCGTCACGCCCCCTATGTGCATATTCAACGTCAAGCCAGCATCGACAAGTTGCTGCAACGATGCACAATACATCACCGCTTGCTCATAGGTCATCGCATTATCTCCTTACCAGATGCGCAGCACTACACGCCAGGCATCGATCAATATCGGTCTCAATGATAGACCAGTGTTCATCCCCGTCATACGACCAGTACGCCTCATATTCCTGATCACCAACGACAACTATTAAAAAATCAAAATCAAACGCCTTCCCTTGAGCGATCACCGCACATACCCAGACACCATTCTCGACATACACCCAGATGTCAGAAGAAGGCACAGAGCCAGGAAACGGAGGAGGCGATGATGCACGACGCGTACGATTCTCTTCCCGGCGTTGCTGATAGAGAGGGTCCGTGTCTGGAGAACTGGCAACATACAATTCATGACCAGACGTACACCTATAGATAAGGTTCGCTTCAAAGACACCTACATAATGACCAGAAGTCCAACAACATCCCGTATACACAGCCTGTTGGCCGCATTGAGGACAGGTATAGATTGGGAAGTCTTGCGCATTCATCGGCATATTTCCTCCTTAGTTCCCATACTCTACGCGTACTTCCAGTTCAATCTTCATGTGGCTTTCGATCTGATGATATTGTGCATAGAGAGACTTGACTAAGTCCTCTAAGTGTCGTGTCTGGATGAAGAGGTACTTCAAGGCCGCTTGCCGTTGCCAGTAATCATAATGCTCACGATCATAGACACAGGCCATATATTGCTGGATCGTTTGTGTTTCCGCTTGCGCTTGCTGGATCAGCAGAAACAGCGGATTAAGTTCATTTTCCATTGTGTTCTTTTCCTTTTCAGTACGGGGAGGAGAGGAGAACCGCCCCACCCACGGCGATCATGGTCTGTGACTAGCATCTCCACCTTGACGCCTGCATAGTGGCGGCCTTGCCGACGGTGCCAAGGTGATAGACTCAGATTGCATTCTTAGCACCGTCGTCATTTCAATTCTGTCACAGGCATCAAGGTAGTATGCTTGCTTCGCACCGTCACGGGTGAGCAGTCACAGCACATGCACGTTCTTTGCCTCAGGAAGCCAGGATCAACCTCAGTGTGTCCCGGCTTGCTCTTTCGCTTGAAGATGGATATCCTACAGAAAACTGTCTAAAAAGACGATTGTATGCATCAGGTATTTATTCGTAGCGTGCGACGCCTGCAGTGCCACGTGAGGCGTGCAGGCGTGCAGGCGTGCAAGTGTTTCGATCACTAGGGCTTCGGTTGGTTACTTGCGTTTCCTTGCCATTGTGGGTATCCATGTGTCGGCTGTGGAGCAGGAAACCGTACATTCTGTGTGTTGCCACTGGAGAACGGAGGCGGTGTAGACACTTGCCCATTCACAAATGTTGGTTGCTGTGAGAATGCAGCACCAGGCAGACCAGGTAGACCAGAAGGCGACGGCAGCGCAGGCTGTTGCACGGGTGAGATTTTCCGTACACCGGCCTTTGATACGGCTGTTTTATCCTGCTTTAAGGCGTCCATTCCGAAATCAAGCTTTCCTGTTTTGACATCTCGGACAATGTTATCCACGTCGGCAGCGCAGGCCGTATCATAATGTTGTTGGGCGGTTTTAGCCGCATTTTTTTGCGATTTGAGAAACATTGACCGGTGTGTCTCGGCACGCTCTACGATCATCGAACGATCTTCCAAACTCGACGAGGTAAACATATCCTCGACCAGGTGCGTCATATCAAAGAGCGCGAACGCACCCACTGCAATCGGAAAGAGCAAGCCCAGTCCCAATTTAAAGACAGCGACCAGGAACGGCGGCATATATTGCGACACGGTCGAGACAACCCAGGCCATCTCCCCACTATGATTGACAAAGCCCAGGTTACACCCAGCTGAGACAACCATCCCGACAAAGCCAATCGCCGCAGGAATCAGCGCCAGGAACGCGAACCGCCAGAGCTTTCTCGACAAGAAGAGACGCACCAGCTTGAACATGGCAAAAATCAGACCTTCCAGGAAGATGCCACGCGCCAGGGCGATCACGCCCGTTGGACTGAAGAGCGATCCACCACCAGCAAAGGCCCAGGCATTGCCATAGCCCGATTCAAGCATGATGATAAACGGTGCAATCACTGCAATCATCACGTCAAAGCGCTCACGGAAGAGATGCGCACGAACCACCGTACCCGTTTTTAAGAATGACATAGACAGATCCTTTCATCCCAGAGGGAAAAGAAAACAATAGTAACGCGACCAGGGCAGCCGTCCTTATGCCCCAGTCATGGCACCAGCTGGAGCCGCCGCATTCAGCGAGGGAAAATGTACATTCGCCGCGATAAAGTTGGTTTGCGGTTTCTCTGATCCATCTTTAAATGTGCGCAGGCGAGACACATAGGACTTGATCGTCAGTTGGACCGGCTGAAAGCGCATGCTTTCAATGTTCTGTGCCAGATCAGCAAATTGAGGATCGTCCTCCCACATCTGGCAGGAATAAATGTTGCCAATCTCATCAGCGACGGTAAAGGAAATCATGCCTTTTTTTGATTTGTCTTTGCCATCGGCATTATAGGCAGCACCAAATTTGAGGGTTCCTTGTAATTGCATCATAGTTTTTTCTCCTTGCAGGCCAGGCCCGCATCTTTCTTTTCATTCGAATATCGATCATGTCAGGTGATGACAACGCAACACTCACATGCCATCACCCAACGACAGAGGTTTCAAGTAAATGGGTCGAAGGTGGTCAACCTCATACCACTGTTGACTCAGAATCGCATACCCTTTTTCCCGACCATAGACAACACCATCATTAAAGAAGCGAATCCACACCCAGGTAACACCATTCGAGGATTCACACCATTCACCACTTTCAGGATTCGGGACAATGCGCGCTAGTTCACCTTCCAATATTCCACTAGTAATGACAACATCTGATCCAAGTTCCATGTGCTTGTTCCTTTCACTCAACATATGTTCTGTCGTCCTATGGACAGCAGGACCTTATCGCTTAACGGGTTGATAGACTAACTGCCCGTTGATATAGCGAGCCTCAGCGAACCATTCGCTCCCGCTATAGCCATCGGCAACGGTGGCGCAGACCATATCAGCATAGTCAAGCCCATGCTCAACCATGACCTGCTGCGCGGCATGTAACGAGGTAAACGCATGTGTCTGTGCACTGATCGGAGGCTCAACTTCATCCGTTTCAACAGACGGCCACACATGGACATCAAAGGCGCGAGAGCGCAGGTGTGCCGGCATCTACGCGACCTCCTCAGCTGATGGACCGAAAAAGCACAACGCACGACAACATTGGACATAATAGGCATAGAAAGTTTCCGCCGTTGCTGTAAAGCCGCCATCAGTGGCAATGGCCTGTAACGATTGCGCTGCATGACGGCCAGCGATGAACATTCCGAGCTTTGAGTCAGCCGGAATATCTGAAGCTTCGAGCACTGCCCGAGCATCTTGCACTTGACTGAGAACCATCAGCCAGGACTCAATACATTCAGCAAGCGCCGTTGATTGCATGATCCACTGGACAAAAGCATCACCATCAGAAAAGTAGCGTGCCAGAATTGATTCTTGCATGATTCCCTCCCTCTAGTGAGCCATCGAGGTGACAACCTGTGCGAGCGGTGCCATATAGTGCATCAGAAGCACGGCCACGACCAGGATCACGGCAAAGGATAGCAGCTTACGTGTACGCAACATGAGTGTGAGCACACACGCCAGGATGAGAAAACCGCCAACAAAGAGCAGTTGAAATGGTGTCAATGACAACACAGGTATCATGAGATTCTCCTCTCTTGATGTGGCTATCCTGTGCGTGCTATAGTACCTATGAGGATAGCCATACAAACCACAACTAACGGTCAAAACTAGACTCACCACGCCGTTTCTTGTCTGCAAACAAGAGCGGCCTTTTTACTTGCCCTGATATCCATTAAGCAAATCGGCATCAAGCTCAGCTTGCCGAGCAGCATACGCATAGAAATGACCCAACGCCTCTTCACGGTCCCCTGGTCTTTCCCAATCGTCGAATGCTAAAAGTTCCTCCTCCAGCTCCTGTAATCCTTGCCTTCGAAACGCAGCCCCTTCAGGCGTCGCAGCTTGCATCAAATCGTCATTCATCAAATTATCACTCATCTACCAATTCGTCCTTTCTTTAGAACCTCCAGCGACGACGCCGAGGTTGCTGAACCGGGAAAGCCTCATCATCATCAGTATCAGGTTCAATGCTATACGTCCCTTCTTCCATGGCATTCTCTGTGACGTGTTGCTGTGCACATGATGGGCAGATATCAGGCTCAAAGACCCCATCACGAACCAGACCATCATCTCTGAGTAAGAGCTCCCCAGGAACATACGCATTGCAAAAGGAACAACGACCATTACTCATTTACCAACTCATCCTTTCTTTGTTGACCTGGTCACGACATTTCAAACAGAGAGCCAGCATCATGCCAGCAATTTGCATGACAACAACATGCTTGCGTACCCGATCGCAGACCTGACATCGTGGCATGATTAATATCCTCCACGACCCAGACCGAAAAAAGAAAACGCCTGTTCAACCTCCTCAGGTGTGTGATACCGATCTGGATGCTGAACATCATCATGATAGGAAACATTCGTATGACACCAGCAACTCAAATCACTACAATACGGGTTCAATGGCGTGTGCACATCATCAGATGCATCCTGATTAGGCTCATCAGAAGAAGACGTTGAAGGCTGGCTTCTAAACAGCTTCATATGCTATAATCTCCGTGGATACCTTAGGCCTCGAAAACATAGGGTATCCGGGTTTAACGACAGGGATAAACGTCTCTGTCGTTCCTCACGTCTTACGCATACGTGGATACTAAAATACCCACAACTTGATCCAAATTTTCAAACTCCAAAGATGTTAATGCATCAATAATTGCCGCCATAGGATCACCAGCTGAAGCGACGACAGTTTGACTTCCAACAGTGCTTATTACTTGCACTGTATACGTGGTGAAGATAAAACACACCTCCTAATACTTGATTGAACTCAATTGAACAGCTTGACAAGTCTGTCTACAACATGATAATCTTGCTAAACAAGTTAGACACGTCAAACTCATTTATAAATATACATGAGAAAGAGAGGTTTGTCAAGTGAAAGAAGATAGACACGTCAAACAAGTCAAAGGTACTAGAGGTGGAGCAGTAAAGAAGGCACCAGAGGGATACTATACAGCCAAAGATGCTCAGAAAAAACTAGGAATGAACGCTTCGACATTTGGATATTACGTTAGGGGTGGAAAAATCAAAAGGTTTGTACCACCGTTACGTGTAGAGGGATTCTATGAGAAAAAGGAAATTGACAAACTGGCGAATGAGATAGCTCTTTTCTTACATACCAGCACAGAAGAAACAGCAACATCAGAGGTACGATCTGCTAGACCAGAAGATGCTCAAGGTATTGTCAATGTCCTTACAAAAATGGGATGGAGAACAACATCAGCTGAGCAACGTATAAATTGGTACAAAGTTAACCCACTAATTGACTATGTTGTGTTATGGCAAGGTGAGGTAATGGGCTATATTCATGCAGTACCTTTTAAGCCCGATGCCCTTGAGGATATGATGAGTGGAAAAAGACGCTCCTGGGATATGTTACCTCAAGACATTTTACCCTATGAGCCTGGTAAGACATACGACATTTATATAGGGATTGCAACAAGGCAAGATGTTCCGAATAACAAAAGATTTAGCTTCCGTCTCATTTCAGGCTTTTTATCACTGCTCGAAGAACTAGCACAACAAAAAATCTTTTTCCATCACATCTACGCTGTTAGTGCTGAAAACGATGGGCAGAAACTTAGTAAGTCGCTAGGATTCATCCAGCAGCCAGCAAAAGAAAACGACCTTTTTCCTCGCTTCATGCTGGACCTCAAAACATCGAACTCGCTCTTTGCTAAACAATACCAAAAGGCATTAAAAGAATACGAATAGCATAGCCAAGTAAATCACAACAAGGTATAATGACAGCATGCCAGAAAGTTAAAGAGGAAGTAAGCAATGAGTACATACCCACGTTTTGAAGCAAGGATAAGCGCACTAGAACGCCGACAGCTTAACACAGATACACACGTTGAAGAACTATCTGGAGAAACTGCAGTCGGCTTCAAACAACTCACTGGAGACATAGAAAACAGTTTCAAACAACTTACTGAATACCTCATTAAAACTGAAGAAAAAACCGAAGAACGCCTTAAAAGCATTGAAACTGATATCGTTAATGTTAAAGCAACGCTTGCTCAACATACAGCCAGTTTCAATCATATAGAAACACTGCTTACCCAAATTCTTGATCAAATTTCCAAAAAATGAACAATAAAAGATACTAGAGGTTTAAAGCGATGCGGAAAAACTGACACCGCTTTAAACCTACATTCATAAGCCTAAGGAACTAAAAAGAATAACGTATATGAACGTATCTGTACAACCTCTCGAGGTAAATATTAAACAAGTCGATGCAGAATTGCCGTTGCCTGGTTATGCGACAGCAGGATCAGTGGGCTTTGATCTGATTTGTCGCGAAGATACTGAGGTGCTACCACAGGCTCTGGCCTTGATTCCTGGCAATATCATTGTGCAGACGCCTCCCGGATATATGCTACTCTTGACCATGCGTAGTAGTACGGCACGGCGTAAAGGTTTATTGATGCCCAATGGTGTGGGAATCATTGATCAGGATTATTGTGGCGATGGCGATGAAATAATGATCTCGGTTTATAATTTTCGTACCGAGCCTGTAACTGTGTTGCGTGGTGAACGTATCGCGCAAGGTATTTTTATTCCCATTGGACGTTTTGAATGGAATGAAGTGGACCATGTGGGTAGCGGACGCGGAGGCTTCGGAAGTACAGGTGAATAGCTTATGGCCTTTCAGGATTATTATTCAATGCTAGAGGTCGATAGTACAGCTACTGTCGACGAGATCAAACTGGCGTATCGGCGTTTAGCGCGTATCTATCATCCCGATGTGAATAAGCAAGCGGGTGATAGCCGGATTAAACAAATTAATGAGGCGTATGCTGTGCTGAGCGATCTATCTCGTCGGGTATCGTATGATGTACAGCGTCTGGAATACCTCAAGCGTGAGGTGATGATCAATTTTCTGCTTCAGCAGCGCGAGAAGGCGCGCAGAGATGCGCGTATGACGTGGAAAGAAGGAGCCGTCGGTTTTGTGCGCGAATTAAAAAACGGTATGCGTTGATGCTCTGCTGAAGATGAGCCAACAAAAAAGAGTGCCTCTCATTTATGGCACTCTTTTTTGTTGGGCTGCGCGCTTAATGTTTTTCTTCCTGACGCGCCTGCAAAAATGAGAGTACTAGA
Organism: Dictyobacter sp. Z7_2; assembly: GCF_057551105.1. Taxonomy (NCBI): domain Bacteria; kingdom Bacillati; phylum Chloroflexota; class Ktedonobacteria; order Ktedonobacterales; family Dictyobacteraceae; genus Dictyobacter; species Dictyobacter sp. Z7_2. The sequence goes on along the minus strand of NZ_BAAJPE010000002.1, from coordinate 1,686,168 downwards.
GAGCCAACTAAGACACCAACTAAGATAATTTCCATGGTGCTGAAGGGCTTCTTTTTCGGTTGCATATGCTGTCCTTTCTGTTAACGTGACCACATTGGATCATACAGATATGTATCTGTCCTCTATTGTACCCTAATCCATAGAGAACTGCCATTGCCGTAATGATGAATTTCGCGAAAGTGTTGTTTGACCCAGCTTTGGAAGGCTGCTAGATCAGGATTGATTAAGCGCCCTGTGTAGTAGAGGATGGCCTGTACTTTGGATTGTGTCCCCAGTTGAATCAGTTGCTGGCTGGTCACATAATGAGTTGTAATGCGCACACTCGACGTATCGACCAGTTCAGGTGGGGTGCTGCGATCGGCCAGGCCAGTGACAAATTGCCCATCGGTGATTACGAAATCTCCGGGTTTAACTACCTGCTGAAGATCTTTTGAGACCTGGATCGCTGCCTGTGTGGTTTTGGATGCTTCTTGCGCCTGTAACGCTCGATAGTTTGAGCGGATTGCGATGGCACCAACGACGATTGTGATCAATATGAGGAGCAGGCTTATTTCTGTGATGAGCATGGGACGCTTCGTGAGCTGTTCTTTTGTGACGGGTAGCTTTCCTAAGCCCATGATGCTCAGGGAGACAAGTGGCGGAGCGAGAATGACAAGATGATGCTGGAAAAGTGGGTCTTGCTGCCAGAGTAAGATGCTCGATATCAAGGCCCAGGCTATGAGAGGAATGACACGCCAATCTTTTTTGAGTAGTGCCACGATAGATCCGACGAGTGCCGTCAAGCCTAACGGTGCGGCAAAGTTCGGGAACGCGAGGAAAAAGAGTTTGATCTGTTTGGCATTCCCGGCACGTGTACTGACTGTTGTTGCAACATTGTGAAATGTCACAACTCCCGACCAGAAGGAGGAGAATACATTGGAGTAGGGTAGTATGATGATGGCTGTGGTCAGGATGAGTACCGCTAAAGCAATCAGTAATGATTGTGTGGCTTGCCAGCGCTTACCGGTTGGCTGTCGTGTGATACGCCATATCTGTGCCAGAGCGAGCAATCCAATCGGAGCCACCGTCGCCAGCGCAAATAATTTACTGAAGATGCTCAGCATCAACGTCAGAGCACACAGGGCTCCATAGACGTTTCCACGCCATCCTGTTGGCTTCTGCCACCAGAGATAGGCAAAGCCAACTGCCAGGACAGAGAAGGCAATCTGCGGACCCTCTGCCTGGAGCGTTTGTGATGCGGAAAGATAGATGGGATTCATGAGTAGCAGTAGCAGAGCTGCAAAGGCTCCCAGACGTCCGCGCAGCGCATAGCCCAGGAGAAAGATCCCGAGCAATCCCAGGAGCGAGATCAATGCGATCCCTAGCCGTGCCGCCCAGATTGTCTGCCCAAATAGTAGATAGGTTGGCAGAACCGATAAGATAAACATCGGAGGCTGTGAATAAAATGTTGGCCTATACAATTGGAAGCCCGCACTTGCTGCACGCAATGTTTGCCAGTAGACCCCCTCATCATACGAATCCCGATCGAATAACACGCCCAACGTATATAAACGCATCAACAGAGCGACAATCAACAGTACGACAAAGCCGGTGAGCAGCAAGATAAGCTGTCGTCTGGACAGATGTGTGGAGGTATCCTCCTGGATTTCGGTTGTCTCAGATAAAATAGAGCTCATAATTTTAAATGCCACTTCTCCTCTATTAATTAGCCTATACGTTTCCACAGTATCAAAAAAAGATAGATTATACAAGTAATTAAGACTAATATCCAAAATTTTGCGTAAATTCGGATGACATTTCTTTACTAGTCGTTAGCAGGCGCGAATTTCATGCGATTAGGGATGTGTCGATAGGGCGTTTTTGATATAATGTACGTACACTGTCTATTAATTACATAAAGACATTTGTCTGGTAGAGAGAGCTCCCTTGCAAGAGAAAGTAGGTGAAGGCGTCCATGGATGGCAATAGGAATATACAGGAAGAGGCCGGGCCATATATCTGGTTACGCTATGCGACCCAATATACCAGGGATGGGCGTACTCATACAGTTGAGATGAGTGTTCCTGTGCCTGTCGGGGCGAGTTCTGAGGTGCGAGGACAGCTGATCCGTGAGGCTGAAGAGGGGATGCAACAATTGTCCATGCATATGGATCAACGCGTCTCATCTGTGCCAGCAGCGTCCTCCCAGCCAGCGACAGGACCCAAGACCACGCGGTCAGCTCCGCAGCCAGCGGTAAATACCAGGACATCGCCTGTGGCACCGAGCGCAGCCCCACGCGTTGCTCCGGGCAACAGGCCGGCGGCCGTATCGGCTCCTCATGCCTCAACACAGCCAGCTGATAGTCAGGTTGCCATGCCCGCTGAGACGCCAACAGGACGTGGTCGTCCAACGGGAGGGCTGCCACTTCCATCCAGTGAGCCAGGCAGCAATATGCCTTTGCCGCAGTTTATTCAGTATCTTAAAGATAATATGGATATGACTCCGAAACAGGCGATGGAGATTCTAAACGTTCGTTCTCTCACGACAGGGATTAATTTGCGCGACGCGCTCGAGTTGATTAAGGAAAAAGTTGGACAAAGCGGGCCAGCCGCTACTTCGCTGCAAGCTCCCACCCATCGCGGAGATGATTTGCCACGTGTCCAGCCTTCTGGACCTTTGCCCCGTATTCCACACTCTGAGGATAATGCTCCTGTGGTCGAGATGCGCAATCGCCATGTCAGTGCGGGTTTCGATGAAGAGGTGAGCGCCGATGATCTTCATGAGCCCTCAATGTCCAACGGGATTGACGAAGATCTTGAGGATCTGCCCTTGCCTGATGAGTTTAGTGCACAAGAATTAGAGCGTGCCAGCCAGAAAATCGAAACATTGCGCGCGTCACAGGGAGTCACTCTCACAAGCCCGCAGCGTTTACAGGTATTAAGCAATGTGGTGCTGACCCAGATCTCTGAGGATGATTTGCGTGCGCTGATTGAAGGTATCTGGAATATTAAAACTCCCAAGAAGTTGAAGGTCGATCAGGCCGAAGCTTTGATCTCCTGGGCGATACTGGAAGATGATTTTATGAAACAGGTCGAAGCTGTCCTGGAAGTGCTGGAGGGAGGAAATTATGCGCGTGGTAACCGGTGAGGCCAAGGGGAAGAGATTAAAGTCTCCTAAGACGGCTGGTACGCGACCCATCATGGATCGCGTAAAAACGGCTCTATTTGATATTCTGGCAACGGAAGTGACGGATGCTCGTTTTCTAGATCTGTTTGCCGGCACAGGCGGTGTTGGCATTGAAGCGCTCAGTCGTGGCGCAGCTCGGGCCACATTTATTGAGATGAGTCCTACGATTGTGAGATTAGTGCGTGAGAATCTTCAGATTACTGGTCTGACGGCACGTGCTGAGACGTTACAAGCTGATTCCTTTAAATTTCTGTTAGCTCATCAGCTCCAGCCTGTAGTCCCGCCAGCTAAATCCACTCCTGACAAGCGGAATCGGTTTTCTCCTCCCTTGCCAGAAGTGGCGCGTGTCTACGATATTATCTATGTGGCTCCTCCTCAATATGAGGAGATGGGAGCACGTGCCTTGAAGTTGCTCGATAGTTCAGCGCTTGTGCATGAAGAGACGTTGATTATAGTGCAGATCCATCCGAAGGAACGTCCTGGTGTGGCGGCGGTCGAATGCCAGCATTTTTCTTTGACCGATGAGCGTCGCTATGGAAGCACACTTCTCATGTTCTATCGCTATCACAGCGCCTGAGATGCTTATTCACGCCTGGAAGAATATTCCTTATCTGGGTCGGTAACTATGGGTAGGGTAAAACGGAAGGTGCTTCCTTGTCCGTCGATGCCAGCGCTCTCGACCCAGATCTTTCCCTGCATGCCTTCCACGAGCTGTTTGCAGATAGACAGTCCCAGACCGGTGCCACGCACTTTGCCGGCGACGTTGCGTTGTAGGCGTACAAATTGCTCAAAGATACGTGTTTGATCCTCTAGCGGAATGCCTGGACCGGTATCCTGGATACTGATACATATATGCTGTCTGGATAGGATATCAGGCTCGGCCTTGATCATAATTGGTGAGGCTGCGGGCGCGTATTTAAAGACATTATTGAGTAACTGATAGAAGATTTTGTGCAGGCTCTGGCTGTTGGCATACATCATGAGATCGGATTTGGCTTGAATGCAGATGCGTTGCCTCTCCTGCCTGGGTATGGCGGCTGAGGCGCAGATTTCCTGGATGATCTCTTTGACGCGATATGGCTGGCTTTGTATGGGTATCTGGCAGAAGTCAGTATCGACCTCCTGTAAAATAGTATTGACAATCGAGCAGAGATCTTCGCAACAACTAAGAGCATTGCGCACATAGGCTGCATGCTTTTCGTACTCCAGTGAACCGTTTTGCTCAAAAATCACCTGTAACAGCTCAAAGTAGCCATAGGCAACCGTGAGAGGTGTTCTCAGTTCATGGTTGACGTTCGTTAAAAATTGCTCTTTGGCGCGTTCGAATTGAAGCGCTTGTTCATTGGCAAGAGCGATCTGGCGTGTCAGCTCTTCGGATTGTAGTTGTATATACTTTACTGGTTTATTGGTTATTTGGAACGAGATGATTCCTGCTCCGACTGCTAGTATCACCAGCACTCCCGACAATAAGAGAGCAATGATATTCCGCTGATGCCATAACTCATCGCCTAAGACGAGATAGCAACTGAAAATAACAACAAAAGAACTTACATAACAAGTGAGTACTCCTTTTTTTGTCATCATCCACTTGGCATCCATAGCATCACTTCCCTTTTTTGTTAGAACATTGCATTCTCATTCATTGATATAACAAAGTTAAAATAATTTTAATTTATTTGTAAGCATAGCATAATCACAAAAGTCCCCACAAGTGTTTCCTGGCATAAAGCAAAAAATTCCTAGAAAAGATAGTAATACCTGTTGAAAAAGCCTGAAATATGATAATACAGTGATGTTTTTAAAGTGGAGCATGCTGAGTACTAGTACTTAATTATGATCGAGGCGTTTGCATGGTTTTTGTGTGAGCAGTTAAAGGATAATCGATGAGCCTGCGTGCGCTATAATATCTGTGGGATGAATGAGGATAGTAGTAAATAGTAAAGAAAAGGTGATGTTATGGTAGGTAAACCGGCAGGCGGACGTTTCGCGTTTATTGATGCCAGCGCTACGGCTCAGCGTTTAGGGATAGATCGTGTCACATTGGATTTGTGGGTTAAAGAGGGAAGGCTTAAAGCTCGTGGCGGCTTTTTTCGCGCCAGCGATGTTGAGGCTCTGAACAATGAGCTGCATCCAGCCTCTGATGTGGCTGATGTGGTGGCCGAAGATGAGCAGGATAGTGCCGGTAATACAAATTTAGCCACGCCTGCTCGTAAAAAGCAAGATCCGCAAATGCGAGTCTATCTCCGCTTGCAGGCGGATACAAAATGGTTTGATATCTCCGATGATGATATCCAGACCTGGTTTAAGCAGCTAGCCCCCGATGGCTTTGAACGCAATAAGCGCAATGTGGAACATACTATTCGTAAGCTCCAATTAATCACAAGTTTAATTGAAGATGCCCAGAAGCGTGAGGCTGAACAAGCTTGATGGGCGCAATGATGTCGGTTACATCGACTCGCGTTCTTCGTCGTCCCAGCCTAACTCTTGCTTGATCTGCTCAAGCGAGATCAATGGTTGTGTCTTCATGCCTTTTTGTGCGAGGAGAAAAGATGCCATGAATTTCTCGTTATGCAGAATCTCGAGTGTCTGGTTCAGCGATTCGATCGCTTCACGCATTTGTATGTAGCTATTGATGGATAAGATTGCCATAATATGAACATCATTCTGGGTTACGACAATAGGCTCATCTTTGTCTTGTAACAACTGGGGTAATGAGCTCAATTGTTCTCGTACCTCGGCTAGAGATAGCGTACGTTCAGTCATGTCGCCCTCTTCGCGTAAAATAGACTGTTTAATGTATGATAATTTGTTCAGAGGATGGATGTACCGAGACAAAAGTCCTTTCTTATTATACGTTAATTATCAATGCTTGTTGCAATAGAACTTTCAATTTGTCATGATATGTAACTATTGTATTTGTATACGTTATACGTTTGTTTGTAAGGTTGCCAGGACTGAGCGTTTTTTCAATGCCTTGTGATTATGCGTCTTGCACGGTATGCGCGACCTGTAGAAATAGACAGGTCTGATACAGGTAGTTTCAGCCGCTTAAAAGACTGGTGGAAATAGCGGTGTCGTGCGGGATTGTCCCGACTATACTATGCATGTGTAGAGGCCCCACCAGTATGGCACCAACGTAAAGTCAAGCGCTGATTGTGGAACCCGGCGGGCGACAAGCGTTCGTAGCAGAATGTGTGCGTGCAATTTGTCTGTGGGCGAGGCATGATAATGAAGCACAAAGCACAAACTCTGTGAACGAGATGGATCATCGGATATGGTTCGGATGGTGTCATGCTGATGGAGAACTCTGAGAGACACTTTGATCCCACTGGCCTTTAAATAGGTCGGCACGCATCTTTTGTTGAGTCGATGTGCCTCCGAATGGTGCGTGGTTAGGATATATTGAGGCAACAGCTTTTTCTGCAAAGGAGAGTATGATGGGACAATGGGCATATAAGGTAGTCTACGTCGATTATCGTGGACGTATCTCCTGTGAAGGTGTCGAGACATTGATCGGGAATGAGCGGCGCAGTTCGTTTGTACGACGTTACTTTAATAGTATTGGTCATGATAGCTGGGAACTGGTAAGTGTACAGCCTTTGACGTCGAATTCAGCATATTATGTATTTAAGCGTCCCGCGCAAGAAGGAGATTATGTCGAGGAGACCCCGCCAGCAGCGGCTCAAGAGACTCCTCCAGCTTCTCCAGCCACCGGCAGTAGTGGCCCCACAGTAGAGAGCGTCTAAGCTAAAAAAGAGGTGCGGTCTGATAAAACCAGACCGCACCTCTTTTTGTTGGCATGAACATCACCTCGTAATTGAACAGCATCCTCCCTCTGCTATAATGATTTTGAGATGGGAAGGTCACTATGGCACGCGAAAGAGATCCAATTCACTATGATTACCATTGATTGGTGTGTGCTGTTAACCAGGAGATATTTATGACACCGACTTCTTCAACGGAAATTCCTACTTATCAGAACTTCATTGCAGGCCAATGGTGTGATGCGCACAGTGGTGAAACATTCATGAGTACTAATCCTGCGCATCCTCAGCAGATCATTGGGCATTATCAGCTTTCCTCTATGGAGGACCTTGAGGATGCGGTGACTGCCGCAACTCAAGCTCAGCGAGCATGGGCTGCTACGCCAGCTCCGTTACGTGGAGATATTCTCTTGCGTACTGCCTCGTTGTTGGAGCAACGACATGAGGAACTGGCCACTTTAATGACACGTGAAATGGGCAAGATCCTCAAGGAGACACGTGGAGATATTCAGGTAGCGATCGATGTCGCCAGGTTTGTGGCTGGCGAGGGACGTCGCGCCGAGGGCGAGACGGTTCCTTCGGCTCTTCCCAATAAATTTTGCCTGACAATCCGGCATCCTGTCGGAATTGTTGGTATCATCACTCCCTGGAATTTTCCACTTGCCATACCTGCCTGGAAGACGTTTCCTGCCTTGTTGGCAGGAAACGCAGTCGTGCTGAAACCTGCCAGCGATACTCCGTTATTGACCCTCAAGTTGGCTGAAATCCTGCATGAGGCTGGCCTACCCGCTGGTGTTTTTAATGTGATCACAGGTCCAGGCGGGACATTGGGCGACGCTCTGGCGAGTCATAAGCGTGTCAATATGATCTCTTTGACCGGGTCGACCGAAGTAGGACGTCATGTGGGCGAGATCTGCGCCAGGGACTTGCGGCGTTGTGCTCTGGAATTGGGTGGCAAAAATGCTGTGATTGTGATGGACGATGCCGATCTGGATCTGGCTGTTAATAATATCACGCTTGGTGCTTTCGGAACGACAGGACAGCGTTGCACAGCGACCAGTCGCGTCATTGTGCATCGTGCCGTTTATCAATCCTTTGCCGAACGTATGGTCGCAGCGGCTGAACAGCTTCGCGTTGGCGATGGCCTGAATGCTCAAGTCGATGTTGGACCGTTGGTCAATCGTGGACGCGTAGGGGCGGTCCATGCATACACGCATGTTGGGAAGGATGAGGGTGCCCGCTTGCTCACAGGAGGAACTCCGCTGACAGGGGAGGCATATGATGAAGGCGCATACTATCAACCGACGATCTTTGGCGACGTCCAACCAGAGATGCGTATCGCACGCGAAGAGGTCTTTGGTCCCTTTCTCTCTTTGATCCCTATCGACTCGTATGAGGAAGCTATAGAGGTTGCCAATGCAACAGAATATGGACTTTCAACGGGTATCTTTACTGAAAGCGCTCGTCTCTCTTTCCGTGCCATGCGTGATATAGAGTCCGGTCTGGTCTATATCAACGCAGCAACTACCGGCTCTGAGATCCATTTGCCCTTTGGCGGTATGAAAAGTAGCGGCAATGGACATCGTGAGCTTGGCACCGAAGGGGTGGACGAGTTTAGCGAGATTAAAAGCGTTTTTATCTCTTATCCAGCGAAGTAGAGATCATCTCAGCTCATGAGCTGATTGCTAAAATAGCAGGATACTTTTTTTCTTAATGGCTCCGTCGATGTGACGGAGCCATTTTTGATGACTCTGTTGAGGCTATTCAGCACTGGAGTGCGCATTTCTGCGCACTTGCCGACTTTTTTTCAGATAGAAAGAATAGTATATTAAGTGTAGTTAAGTAGATCTGCTTATTTGGTATTACCATACTATCCATCTATGGAATTTTTCTCTTGCGTCAATTTGCCTGACTTTTAGAAATGTATGAGAAAGATATCGTCTTTAGCTTAGATAGCCTCTACACGATCTTTTTTCTTTATCAAGTTAACTCATGGATTGTATGATCTGGTTTTGTCACACGGACTGCATAATAGCGTTGTAAAGTACACAAGAACATTTTTGGAACAAATACTGCCTTTAATTCGTATAGATAGAGTAAGAGTTAATGGATGGTAATGTGGCAATTTGTTGGATAGAGCTCCTGTTTAGTGGCTGATAAGGTGAGGTATATGCAAGATCTGCGTGTCGATGTGATTGAGTGGTTGAAAAAAGAGGCCATTGCGTTTACAAGTTCTGTACCTGATGGCGCGATGACCGATCTGCTTCCCTTCGGGGAGATCGTAGATGATGCCCGTGTGGTGGTTTGTGGAGAAGCTACGTATGGAACACATGAGTTTTTTAGCTTGAAGCATCGCCTGTGGAAGTTTCTGGTTGAGCAGAAAGGGTTTACGCTCTTTGCAATAGAGGATGGTTTGGTTGAAGTCAATGATCTTAATCAATATGTATTGACAGGGAAAGGTGATCTTGTCCAGTTGCTGGCCGGTCTGCGGTTCTGGATCTGGCGAACGCAAGAGATGGTTGATCTGGTACGTTGGATGCGCTCTTATAATGAGCAGCGAGGTAAGCGACCAGCCATCCAATTGCTCGGTTTAGATATGCAATCGTGCGACAATATGATCATGGAAGTGCTGACCTATATCGATAAAGTTGATGCATCCGCAGGAGATGAGTTTCGTGATCTCTATGCTGACTTCTGGCTATTTCGGGAGCGATTATCGAGTTATGCAGATGAGCCATTGCAATTTAAAAATACGTGTTGGTCACAGCTCAAGCATGCTCAAGAACTTCTACTGGCCCAGCGTAAGAGATACGAAGCGCGATCCTCACCACGTGAATTTGCTTATATTCTGCAATGTGCAGATTGTCTTTTGCAAGCTGAAAAGATGTTTTCTGTACAGAAGTATGAAATCCGCAGGCAATTTATGGCTGAAAATGCAGCCTGGCATTTAGATCAGGCGGATGCAAAAGCGAAAATGTTCATCTGGACACACAATGAACTGGCTGCGGCGCCGTACGATGAAAGTAGTCCCCGTTCTCTTGGTTCTTGTTTACATCAGAAATACGGCAAAGAATTTAAAACGTTTGCTATGCTGGTTGGGCAGGGGACTTTCAACGCACAAGATCCAACTCAGCCCAGAAAGATCATGACCCATGCCTTAGGCTCTCCCTTAATCGCCAGCTACGAGCATATATTCAATGCTGTTGGACTACCTCGCATGCTTATCGACCTCCAGGATTTGTCGCAAGAGCTGTATAAGTGGTTGTCCGAGCCGCATATGTACAGGTCTGTAGGGATTGTTGCTGCAAAGAATGTTGCGAATTATTGGGTGGAAGCGCGTTTGCCACAAGCCTTTGATGGTATTTTCTATCTACAAAGCTCTACGCCGACGCAGCTTTTAGCTCTTGAAGAGTAGGCAAGGCGGACGAGACAATGAAAACATCCGTCTTATCCAGACATGGCGATTAATATCATGACTCGCTGCGTTGTAGCGCAAACTGTTCGAACATCGCTTCCCAGACCTCCTGGTTTTCGATGCGCTCGCGGGGGTTCGCTACACGCCCATTGATCATTTCAAAGATGCAACTGAGCAGGCTTTGAAGCACCATGGATGCCTCATCATAGAAGCCGGCAGCTTTTTTGATGTCACCGTTGAGGATTTCATAGCATAATGCGGTGAAGTTTGCAACGTCGATATGATTGTGATCGACACGAAACTCGTAGCTACCCATATGCCAGAGGTTTTCATTGATCATCAGAGCTTGTAACGTATTGGTATCCAGTTCGACTCCATTGACGCGGCAGGTCTCCTTTAGCGCATCCATGGTCCAATTGATAAAGACTACCATGGTTGGAAGTTGCTCTGTTGGAGTACGTTTGGTCTCCCATTCCTGTTCCATACGGCTGATGAGGTTGAGAAGCTCAAAATTTTCGAGGCGTAACTTTTCGGCCGGATCAGGGAGGCGTACCTTACGACCATTGGTATTCTGCGTTTCTTGATAAACGGGTAGGAGAAAACGGTTGCGTGTCAGTTGACCCAGTTCACGGGCAACGTCGAGTTCAGGGCGGCGCAAGGCGCTGGCGATCCTGCGGACACGACGATAAAGATTGACGTGGGTGAACAGCTCGAGGCTGCGAATATCAAAGCGCATCGCAGATGCGATGGTGGGGGCGAGTTGGAGCATAGTGCGCATCCCTTGTGGCAGGACTGAATTTAACTCCTGCCATTCGTCGGCGTAGCGGATCATCTCCATCGTAGCGCGTACGACCTCGATATCCAGCGAGGCTTCGCCATAAGGGAGAAGTTTTTGGACGTTTGTGCTGGCGATAAATTCGTAATTGCCATCGCTCCAGAGGGAAAGCTCACGAGCGGTCCATAGCGTTTTCATGCGTAGAGCTTCATGCAATTGTGGTTCGGTGATCACATTCATCATCACCAGACGCTCGCCGATCCGCTTGCCTAAAGGATCTTGTAATTGTTGCGCGTAGGCTTCTTCGATATGACGATAGGTGGTCATCCCCATTTGCTGTAGGACATCTCCTAGAGCTAATGCACCCGGGTCCAGTTCACTGGCGTTGGCTAGCTTTCCTTCATTGAAGTAAAGGATACCAATGCGTCCTGTGCTCTGTTTGAGATGAATTGCTCCCGTCATGCCTCCTAGCTCGACAATCTGTAAGATTTCGACCAGGCCAAAATCCTTCAAGTTGCCAGACAGAACGGTATCTGTGTTCATGCTTCCCCCGTGTACTAGCTCCATTTAGATAGGGTTGAATAATGCAATATGAATCTCTAAACGCCTTCAAAACCGTTATTTGGGCTAAGAGCCATATAAAAACGCTGCACTTGCAACTATAAACGTACTACCGTATATTTTTTAGCTGAATGCCAGGAAATATAAGGTGCATCTAGATGATAAAATTAATGGTGGGTATTCTCAATCTAAGGATACTTGTGCTTCGCATTATATCAGAGCTTACCATCTTTCAACAAGATGACCAGGCTGAAATGTTACGGGAGTGTTTATAATTGAGTATGATGAAGAATAAAATTGTGGTGATCACTGGTGCAGGTCGAGGCGTTGGACGCTCAACTGCACTACTTTTGGCCGAGGCGGGGGCTCAGGTTGTGCTCTTCAGTCGGACCCAGTCTCAATTAGATGAGGTGACAAGCGAGATTGCACACAATGGTGGGCAGGCTCTCGCTATCGTTGGAGACGTCTCACATGAGGAAGATGTACTGCAACTTTTTCAGCGTGTCAAAGAGACATATGGTCGGGTTGATGTTTTGATTAATTCTGCTGCGATTGTGGCGGTCAAGCCGTTTTTTGAGATGGATACGGCTACCTGGGATCAGGTGCTTGGGATTAATCTGCGCGGTACCTTTCTCTGTTGCCGTGAAGCGTTTCGGCTGATGATGCATGAGCAACAGGGGGTGATCATTAATATTTCGTCACTTTCTGGTGTGAAAGGCGTGGAGAAGTTCCCCGGAATGAGTGCCTATAACGTCTCAAAATCAGGAGTCGCTGGCCTTACCGAAATATTAGCGGTAGAAGGGAAACCCTATAATATCCGTGTCTGTGCGGTTAGCCCGGGGGCTGTCGATACCGATATGCTGCGGCAAGCGGCACCTCATCTCAAAGCGGGTATGACTCCAGCTGATCTGGCTGAGATTCTGCTCTATCTGGCTGATGACTCAGGACGTATGTATAACGGTAGCAATCTTGAACTCTTTACCAATGCATAGCTTTTTGACTACCTGAGACTATGTAGCTCTCTCTTTTGACCATGGAGGACAATATATATGGTCTATCTGACCCGTCGCGCTACCTTTAGTGCGGCGCATCGCTTATGGAGCGATCATCTGACTGAAGCAGAAAACTATAGTGTCTACGCTAAATGCGCGAACGCCAATGGACATGGACATAACTATATTCTTGAGGTGACAGTACGCGGTGAGCCTGATCCGACTACGGGTATGGTGATTAATCTGACGGATATGAAGAAGATTACCAGTGAGCGTGTTATCGACTGGGTAGATCATAAGCATCTTAACTATGATGTCCCCTGGCTTGAGGGCGTGATACCAACCGCTGAGATGCTGGCGATAAAGTTTTGGGAACGACTTGAGCCCGATTTTCCAGCAGGTTTATTGTATGAAGTGAAGATCCATGAAACTGAAAATAATAGCGCTGCTTATCGCGGGGAGCGCGATGGTAGGAGAAATGTAGGAATTGCATGAGGATCGCATTGATTGCGCCATTAGTGACACCGATCTCTCAACCATTTACGGGTGGTGCACAGGCTATGGTTGCCTATCTTGCTCAGGGGCTGGTACAGCTTGGACATCAGGTCACGCTGTTTGCACGCGAAGGCTCGTTTGTGCCTGGAGTGACCATCGAGCCAGTTAACGTACCTGCCAGTGTAACACCGTCGAGTTTCGCGGAGCCGGGCCGAGAGCAGTCGCTTGATCCAGGCTTTATGGCACAGGCAAACGTCTTCTTTGAACTCTTTTTACGCCTGCGGCAGAGAGTGGCCGAATTTGATGTAGTCCATGCGCATGCCTTTGATTGGCCAAGCTTTTCTTGTAGCACATTGATTACGGCCATTCCAGTGATTCATACCGTTCATCTGCCCGCTATCTCGCCAGAGATCAACGAAGTTCTGTGTATCCTGGAGCGTCAACAACATCCCGTGACATTAATCACCGTCTCCGAGGCGTGTGCGCAGGATTACGCTGCATACACCTCATTTGATAAAGTCATCCATAACGGCCTGGAGATTGAAAAGATCCCCTTTGTGGCTCATGTAGCATCTGACGCTCCCCTCCTCTTTGCTGGACGCATCACGCCGGAAAAAGGCGTGGAGGCAGCTCTGGAGATCGCAGAGCGTTCAGGACGCCGTCTATTGCTTGCCGGGGGGATCTACGATGCGGGATATTATACCGAGCGTATTCTTCCTCGCCTGGAGGAGCAGAGGGATCGTTTTACCTATCTGGGGCAATTGGATCATGCATCTCTATGGAAATTGATGGGCGAGGTTCAAGGATTGCTTTTCCCCATCGCCTGGGATGAGCCTTTTGGCCTGACTCCTGTTGAGGCGATGGCTGCCGGTACGCCCGTGATCGCTTTTCAACGCGGCGCAACTGCGGAGGTTATCTGGCATGGCAAGACTGGCTTCCTGATTCCTCCCGGTGATTGTGTCCAGGCTGCGGCTGCGGTAGAGCATCTGGTCGAGATTGACCGTCGGCAATGTCGTGACTACGTTGAAGAGCGCTTCTCAATGCGTCAAATGTTGGATGCCTATGAAGGTGTCTATGAACAACTTGCTCGTCAGCATTAGCTGAGATGCTTGCTGGCATCTACTACTCTGTCAAGATACATAGGGCAAAGAAGGATGACCCCTTGCCCTAGTCGTCAATGCTCACCGACGTAGCGGCGTGGCTCCGCCGTGCTGTCACTGGACGCACGAACACGTCCCACCGTGGGAAGATCGCTCAATGGAACCTCATGAGGAGCGTGGTCGTGCGAGTCACAGACAGCACGGCGGAGCCGCGCCGCTACGTCGGGGAGCGTCTCACCCCATTGCCTTCCGGAGCTGTTTTGGATGCACATCACCGATACTGCATCGGCGCGATGACCTTGGACAAGGTATTACGCTTGGGGCAAGGATTTAGTTAGATGTCGGGCCTATCATTGCAATCTGCTCTACCCCTTGCATCATGACCAATAAGACTGCACGTGCCATTTCATCTGAAGAGAGGGTGGTTAGTTTCTGACTGTGTTGTATGCCAGCTCCTAAAATAACCTGACTCATAATATGAGCGATCGTCTCCAATGGTACCTCTGGGCGACTTACTGCATGCTGTTTTAGCCACTCCAGCAGGATTTCGACCATTCTTTCCTGGATTGCACGCTCGAATTGTAGTGCTATATTCTCAGTGAAATGCATATAACTATAGCTGCTATCGAAGTAATCCAGCACAGAGCGAATGAAAAGTTGTAGTGCCTCCCGATCCCACTGAGTGACTGGAGGAAGAGTGTTCAGAGTATGTCCCATCTCTTCACAACTGACCATTTCCAGCAGGGCATATTTATCTGTAAAATGCGCATAAAAGGTTCCCCGATTGACATTGGCTCGATCAGCTACATCTTGAACACTTAGCGCAGAAAATCTTTTCTCCTGTAAGATTTCAATAAACGCCTGCTTTAATAGCTGCCGTGTCCTTTGGGCACGTCGATCCTGATTTTTGGGGATGGTGGCCATGACACGTGTCTCCTCTCTGCTCGACTTTTACCAATCTGCTCGCGAGTAAACTTGTTGTTTGCCAACAGATTTTTATTAGTGTTCCCTATCCAACAAAAAATTACGATTGCTGATTGATTGTCCTCTGCTTGCAGATTACTATGATAAATGATGTTTGTTGGATAAGCAACTATACAGCACTGAACACTAGATGATGGATACCGTATCCAACATGGAGATAGATGCATGCCGGGAACGATAAAATTTATTGAGTAGGAGTTAAAATTATGTCGGCAAATAGTCCAGGGGTCAAGAAAAACCTTAATAATCGCTTCACGCGTTTCTTTATGAAAGTGCATGTCGGCCTCTATCGACGTACGAATGGTGCGATTGGAGGGAAGATGGGAGGAGGATCTTTGCTGCTTCTCAGCACAATTGGTAGAAAAAGTGGTCAGGAGCGTACGAGACCTGTACTCTATGTAAGAGATAACAACGATTATATTATCATTGCTTCTTATGGAGGAGCCCCACGAGATCCAGATTGGGTCCGCAATATAGAAGCAAATCATCAGGCGAAGATACAAGTTGGGCCTGATGTGATTGATGTGGCTGCGCGCAAGGCGAACCCGGAAGAGCGGGAGCGTCTCTGGGCGATGATAACCAGTCAGTATAAAGCTTTTGCCAGCTATCAAACAAAGACAGCTCGCGAAATACCAGTGGTTATTCTAACTCCGATGATGGCATAGAAGTACCACTTTATAGGCTAAACGAGGGGCCATGTTTAATTCTGATCTGTCTGTACGCTTCTGATAAAAAGGTCGGTCGTCCCATACACTGGAGGGTGGGTGAGGTACTGTCTAAGCGATATATAGACGACAGTACCTCATGCCTCTGGCTTAGAATTGGGGTAGATAGCGTTCGATCTCCCATTGATGGACCTGTTGACGATACTCGGTCCATTCGATGTTTTTGGCATCGATGAAGCCTTCATAGATTGTATCCCCGAGGACATCGCGTATAAGAGGGTCCTCGCGCATGCTATCCAATGCTTCACCCAGAGTTGCGGGCAGGAGGCGTGAACGTGGCCTTAAACGTTCGCTATCGTCTTGCAAGAAGATACTCTCATCCATGGCAGGGGGGAGCGTGAGCTGATTGCGGATGCCTTCCAGGCCCGCGTGGAGCATGACGGCCAGTGCTAGATGAGGATTACAACTGGGATCGGTGCAGCGTAGCTCGATACGCATAGATGTTTCCATGTCGCGGCCCGGACGCGGGACGCGGATTAATGCCTGACGATTTACTCGTCCCCAGTTGATGAAGACCGGGGCTTCATAACCTCGTACCAAGCGCTTATAAGAATTTACCAGAGGAGCGAGAATGGCACACATCGAGCGTGCATGAGAGAGTTGTCCGGCAATGAAGCCACGTCCGATCTCTGAGAGTCCATATTCGCCTTGCTCATCCACAAAAGCATTTTTACCCGTGTCCAGATTGATCAGCTGTTGATGGATATGGAGCCCCGAGCCGTTGGTGCGATAAAAGGGCTTGGGAAGAAACGTGGCATAGAGATTATGCTGAGCGGCGATGGCTTTGATGACGTATTTTGCTGTCATCAAACTATCGGCTGTACGTAGTGCGTCACTGGCCTCAAGATCGATTTCGTGTTGTCCCGCAGCTACTTCGTGATGGCTCCCATCAATTTTGATGCCCATACTTTGTAGGGCGTGGACCATTTCGTTGCGTATGGCAATCGTCGATTGTGTAGAGAGATCAAAGTAACTTCCCGGATCGTCCTGTAGGGGAATGGGCTTTTTATCTTCAAATTGTAAGAGAAAAAATTCTAATTCAGGTCCCACTTGATATTTGAAGCCCATCTTGCGTGCCTCCGCCAGCACTCTGGACAGTGCTCCACGCGGATCACCTTCGAAACGTTCGCCATCAGGTTCGCGGATATCGCAAATCACACGGGCAATGACATCGTCATTGCGGATGTCCGGCTGGCGGCTGTTGGCGGCTGGCTGCATACGTACGTTTCCTGGCAGAAGTGCAAAGGTGGCAAGATCAGGATACAAATACATATCGCTCTCAACAACGCGTGCTATATTTTCTAAAGCGGAACCATCAAACCATTTTCCGTGTCGTACACATTCGGGAAGTTGTTCGGCTGGGATTGTGACACATTTTGCAACACCAACCACATCAGTGAATTCCAGGTTCACGAAACGGACATGTTCATTTTTGATGGTTGCCATTACTTGTTCATTAATAGTATGGTCTGCTCTTCTCTCGGCCATGTTACTCTGCTCCTTTGCGTCATCGCTATCTATTTTATCGTCTACTTTGACGATGACGGTCACTCTGTGTATGATGTATCTTTATAATTTCATGCGATACAAGTGAAGTTACTGTTGAAGTTATTCCGCCGATCTGATGATATACCAGCTCCTTTTTGGCTAGAAGTTTTTTTATAGAGATAGCGGATCAATATTACTGTAACGATCTATTCTATTGTATAGCATCAATATTAATAAAAGGGGATTTTTTGAACCGATTTGGATGGCTTCTCTTTTTTGGTGAGAAGCAGTTATTTTGAGCCATGCAGAAGATTTCTCTTTGCGTATGGCCAGGAGTCTTGTATGATGGAGCCACAAAGAATGATAGATGTCACGCTTGGCATTGATCTGGGGACCAGTTCGGTGAAGGTGCTGGCGCTGGATATGGCAGGACAGATTGTGGGTTCAGGCAGAGCTGATTATCAGGTGCAAGCGCCTCGGAGAGGTTGGTCCGAGTGCGATCCCGAGTTATGGTGGTCTGCTGTGCTATCGGCCGTACAGAACGTGCTTACCCGAGATTCCTCACTGAATGTCCGTGCTATTGGTCTTTCGGGCCAGATGCATGGTATGGTGCTGATTGATGCTGACAATCGCGTGCTTCGGCCCGCTATGCTCTGGTCCGATACACGTGCGGAGGCGGAGCTTGAGCTTTATCGCCAGCTACCTGATGAGATGCTTCAACACCTGGCGAATCCGTTGGTTCCTGGCATGACTGGTCCTATGTTATGCTGGCTGGCCCGTCATGAGCCGGATGTTTATCAAGCTACGCGTTGGGTTCTCCAGCCCAAAGATTGGATACGTTTGCGTTTGACTGATCTGATCAATGCTGAACGGAGCGATGCCTCTGCGACCTTGCTTTATGATATCGCTGCGGATGGTTGGGCGGACGATGTGATTACAACGCTTGGTTTGCGCTCCGAAATCTTTCCTGCTATTTTGTTGTCGGCGACGCAGGCTGGAACGCTCAGTGCACGGGCGGCACGCAAGCTTGGATTGCCTATCGGCTTACCGATCGCGGCGGGAGCGTCAGATACTGCCGCCGCAGCTCTGGGGACTGGCCTGTTTGATGCTGGCAATGTGCAATTAACAGTCGGCACTGGCGCTCAATTGATACAGATCTGTGCGCAACCTATTGTGGATGCAACGTTTCGTACACATCTCTACCGCGCCGCAGATGGATCTCACTGGTATACGATGGCGGCTGTCCAGAACGCTGGCCTGGCGCTTGATTGGGTATGTCGCATGCTGAATGCCAGTTGGGATGAGTTGTATGGTTGTGCTACCCACGTATCTCCTGGTTCAGATGGCCTGCTTTTTTATCCCTATCTCACACGCGAACGGCCTCATCATCCTAATCCCGCCAGTCAGGGAGCCTGGCTACAGATGCGCATCGATCATCGACGCGAGCATCTGTTACATGCGGCTCTGGAAGGGGTCGCTTTTGGTATTAGAGAGGCGCTCGCTGCTCTCTCCGGAGTAGATGCGCTTGCCCCCTTGCGACTGGTCGGTGGAGGAGGACAGCATCCTGCATGGCGTCAAATGCTTGCAAACATCTTGCATCGCGAACTGCTCGTTGTTGATGCACCAGATGCCTCAGCTCGTGGAGCGGCTCTGCTGGGCGGTCTGGCAAGTGGCATCTGGTCAGACATCTCTGCGATTGAGGCCATTACTCCCCAGCCATCGAGCACCATTGCCTTCGATGCCGATCAGGCGGCTCTCTACGATCTTCTCTATGTTCAATATTTGCAGTCTATATTCTGATTGGTCGAGTATATAGCCCAATACTTCTCGAAGAAGAGTGAAATATTCTTTCGCTCAACGCATTTTAAGCTCACCGACGTAGCGGCGCGGCTCCGCCGTGCTGTCTGTGACTCGTATGATTCGGCTCGGGGGCGCCTCTCAAGGGAAGGCTGTCTCAATGGAACCCCATGTGGAGCGTGGTCGGACGAGTCACAGACAGCACGGCGGAGCCGCGCCGCTACGTCGGTTGGCTTGCTCTCTTTGGGGAGGCGTATTGCTCTCTGAGAAGTATTGGAGTATATAACCTGCCGGCAAAAAGGAGATTGTCCGCTCCATATATCTATGTGCAGACAATCTCCTGTGTATGCTTGGTTGTTGGGCCGGGCTTTTAGGATAAGCTATCGCCGACCAGTTCTTCCTGTGAGAGAGGGCCGATGGCGGCGATCGTCATAGGATTGACTGGCGAGAAGCGCTGCAAGACACTCAGGATCTGTTCCTGTGTGACAGCATCGATAGCATCTTTGATCTCCTGGATCGTTTTGACGTTACGCTCGTACCACCAGGTGCGTAAGAGAAGGCTCATGCGAGCTGCCGATCCTTCTCCATGCATGACATTTTCGCTCTTCAATTGCACTTTTGTACGTTCGAGCTCGTCGGCGGTGATGCCTTCTTTCTCCAGCTTACGCAGTTCGTTGAGGATTACCTCAAGGCACTCGTGAGCTTGCTCGGGTGTGGTTCCGGCGTAGACGCGTAAGGCTCCAATATGCTTGTTGCCCGATAGGCCAGCCGACACGCTATAGACCAGACCACGCTTTTCACGCACTTCGACAAAGAGTCGAGATGCCATGGAGCCGCCGAGTACTTCGGCAATGACCAGCGCGGCATAATAATCGGGATCGGTATACTTGGGAAATGGAACCATGAGTGCGATATGCTCTTGTTGTCCTTCGCGGAACTCTACCGAGATGCTCTGCTCAGGATGCGGCGTGAGTTCGGGGGAAGGTGCTGCCTCTCCTTGCCAGTCTCCGAAGAGCTGTTCTAACTTCTCAACCACATGATCCCAGTCAAATTTGCCTGCAATGGCGAAGAGCACGTTATTGGGTTGATAGCGTGTCTGCCAGAAGTCCCGTAGATCTTGCTGCTGCAATTTCTGCAAGCTCTCGTTGGTGCCGAGCATCAAGCGACTCAGCGGCGTCCCTTTATAGAAATTGGCTCGTACCAGCTCGAAGATGCGTCCCATTGGCTCATCATCGCGGCGGCGAATCTCTTGCAGCACCAGATCGCGCATCTGACTGACCTCGTTACGTGGGAAGGTCGGTGTCAGCAGGATATCACGAAAGAGGTCGATGGTGGCATCGAACTTGGTATTGACGATTTGTCCCCAGACCATCGCAGTTTCCAGACTCGTACTGGCTCCTTTGCGTGCGCCTAGCGATTCAAAGGCTTCATTCAGTGCGCGAGCATCCTTTGTTTTTGTGCCCTGAAAGAGCATGTATTCAAAGAGATGGGCAAGTCCCTGCTTCTCCTCCGGCTCGTGGATGATGGCAGCATCCAACTGGAAACCAAAGCTGATCGAGTTGAGGCTTGGCGTGTACTGACCGATAAGCTCTATACCATTTGATAATTTGTGGTAGAAATAGTTGGGGGGTAGCCCCTGTTGATCACTCATCTCTTTGGAACAGTCCTTTCTTAGACAGGAGTGACGGCCGTATGTGAAACATGGTTAGTATATCACAAGGGAATGTCGGTATGCTTAAAATACTCTATTGCCTGTGAAGAAGATATTACCGCCTCAAAAGATGTCCATCTGTGGAAATCAGAGGCTTGCTCTTCTGGTTGAGAGGTAGCCAAGAACAGAAAAGATGAAGAGGGTAAGGGCGGTAATCAGGAATGTTTGCATCGTTCCCAGATAAGGCAGTAGGACGAGGACGGGCAGAAATGTTCCAACGACACTGCCAGCCGTTGAGATGGCATACAGTTGACCTGAGATACGACCCGCTTTTCCCACCTGCTGCATTCGTATCCGGATAGCGAAGGGAGAGACACAGCCGAGCAATATGGTCGGTAGCGCAAAGAAAGCGATCATTGAGAGGAGAGATCCATAGAGGACCCCGTAAGCGTCGTCTGAGAAGGCTACTTGTGCCCAGGTCATCAATGGGATGGCAATCAGGGGAATCAGTGCAATCAGGAGTGAGGTGGCGGCTGTGATCGCGTAGAGGAATATGGGGCGAGGATAACGATCAGAGAGCTGTCCACCGACGTAGTAGCCAACGGTGAGATACAGCAGAATTAATCCGATGATACTGGACCAGACAAAGAGTGAGTCTCCGAAATAGGGTGCAAGCAGGCGCGACGCAGCCATCTCGATGGAGAGGGAGGCGGCACCCGCTACAAATACCAGCAGTAAGACTAACCAACCCTGTAGGGAGTGTTGTCCGGATGTTACTACCGTCTCGTCTGTTACAAGTATCTCCTGCGGATTCGTCGTAGAGGCCATGCGATGAAACTCTCTTTCGTTTCAGTCTAACGTGATCTGCTTAGATGTCAGACGATCCATGGAAGGCTGACATCTATAAATATAGCATGTGCTCGCAATGATAGCGTTATTGTCTCACATCTGAGGGGAGAAAGCGAGCGAGTACCTGTGGCTGCATCTGCAAGGCTTCGACGCAGAGTTGTGTATATTTTTCTGATCCCATTTTTTGCTCGATCGCGACCAGAAAGCGCTCCAGTAGAGACGTCGTTGGATCTTGTTGGGACTGACGAATTTGCAGCGCTGAGAACAGGATGGCCAGGGCTTCCTGATAGTGGCGCTCCTCATAGAGTAGCATCCCAAGATTGGTTAAAATCATCCCTGCATATTGCTGATGCTCTATTTGAGCGGCGAGCGCCAGAGCTTTGGTATAATAGGTGTGGGCTTGCGTATAGTCACGAGCATGCTGTGAGAGTAGGCCCAGGTTGTGATAAATGACGCTTTTCAATTGTGGGTCGGATGGTTGAGCACTGAGCGATAAGGCGGTTTCAAAGTTTTGTCGCGCTTGCTGATAATCCCCGTGAATGCGCAGGAGTTCTCCCTGATTTGTCAGAGATACAGCCTCTCCATGCTTATTGCCAATTTCACGTTGGAGCGTGATCGCTTTATCGAAGTAGACTTTACTCTGCTGATACTCGCCGATGCGTCCATAGAGCATCCCTACCTGACTGGAGACCAGTCCCTCATCGATTGGTCTCAGGATACCAAATGGTGGCAGCATAGCTGTATAGAGACCTATCAACGTATTCCAGGCGCCCCATAACACCATCGTCTCGTGAAGATTCTCACGGAAGAGCAGATCGCAGGCGCGTTGCCAGCGTTGGCCCAGGCAGAGATGGCGCAAGGTTGTAATAATGGGTGCAATATCTTGCAATTTGGTGCGCTGTTCACGTGGCGGGCATTGCTCGCGGATGGTGTTTTCATAGTAGGTCGCGACCTGGACATGTCCGGCGATCAGAGCACTTTTCAGCTGCTCTTTCTGTAAATCTGACATCTGACGTGCATTGTCGGCCCATGGAGGAACATTTCCTGCTTTCCCACGCTGCGTCATATCCTCCATAAAGTGTTCTAACGTATATTGGCGCACCAATGGATGCAAGGTATAGCAAAAAGTATTGGCGGCACTGAAGAGCGTCTGGATAATTCCTAAGTGCGCAAGGAGTTGTAGCTCCTGTTCAAACACTCCCACGACATCAGCCTTCTCGTTTTGTTTTTGATCTGAGATAGTCTCACCCGTGATCGTTACGAAGATGCCTGATTTCGGAATAGGTTCGTGAAAGAGGCTTAAGGCGTGGACGATGGCGTTTTGCGTGGGATTTAAAAAATAATGGATCGCTATGATTAAATTCGCAATGACATCGCCGGACCATAACGGGCGATAGTCGGGAGAATTGAGTAAGATATCGAGTGAAATATTGCTCAGATGGACTAAGGCACTGCATAGCACCAGCGCATAAGCATGTCCAGCGCAGCGTTGCCAGATGAATGAGAGCTCTTCCTGCTTGCCCTGTACTCCACGTTGTTGCAGCAGAGCAACTCCTTCCGGCAAGCTGATCCTGGTCACCAGATAGGCGCGCACACGGGGCTGCTCAATTTTATTTTCATCATAGGGTGAGTTATAGCTTGTTAAAAGTATACGACTGGTTCCTAGATCGGTCTGGAGCATGTCCAGGAATAAAGGAAGCACGCCACGTCCCGCGACTCCTTGCTGCGTTTCAGGATGAAGGAGCAATTCAAACTGATCCAGGACCACCAGGGCGTTCTCCGCCGGACGGCGTAGTGCACGCAGCAAGGCCGATATCTGTTGCTCAGGCTTTAACAAGAAAAGCCCCTTATCCGGCATGCCAATACCTTCCAGGATCGCTGCGATAATATCTGGGAGCGTTGTATAGGTGCCAAGGGTGAGCCAGACCATGTATTTGGGAGCTGCCAGACCATTGTTTTTAGCCATCTGCAAGCGTCGATAGAGCAGCGCTGCCAGCATCGACTTGCCACTTCCCGGTGATCCAATCAGGAGGACCGCGCTGGTCTGTACATCGCCAAACATGCGCTGAATATTATTGATCTCGTCAGCTCGCTGCATCGTTATTTGTGGATCAGTGGGCGGCGGGGTCGTGGCGTTGATGCCAAAGGCGACCGTGGTTGGCCTGTCCTGCGTGATCGATACTGGTACCGGTGACGACGAAAAAACTGTATTATATGGAGACGATGCCGATTTCTTTGAGTGATAAGTGTCTTGTTGATCCCCCAGCTGCATAAAGCTCCTCCTCATTTAAACAGATAAAAGCAACTATAGCATAACCGAATTATAAGCTGAGGTGATAAAATAGCCTGAAAGTGCTAGTATGAGTTGTTGCTTTCACCCTTTGGCTTAAATAAGTAGCGTATAGATTCTCTTGACGATACTTGTTTCTTGATGAAGTTGGTGTACATATGTATGAACGTGTGTTGTGATGGTAATTTTTGTAGGGGGATAATGTATGTTACGAATCATTTACATGGGGACTCCACATTTCGCGGTACCAGCGCTCGCAGCCTTGATCGAGAGGTCTGCCCCAGGAGATCTCGTGGCTGAGGGCTATGAGATTGTGACTGTGATTACGCGGCCAGATAAGCCTGCTGGACGTGGTCGCGAGGTGATCTTTGCCCCGGTCAAGCGGCTGGCACTTGAACATGGGATACCAGTCTGGCAGCCGGGCTCACTTAAAAAAGCCGAGAATAGCGATGCTTTAGCAGCCCTGCACGCGGATTGTTATATCGTGGCGGCCTTTGGGCAGATCTTGCCGCAGAAGGTCTTGGATCAGCCACGCTATGGCACTTTAAACATACATGCATCGCTCTTGCCGAAATATCGAGGGGCAGATCCGATTGCGGAAGCTATCGTGCAGGGAGATCGCGAAACGGGCGTCTCAATCATGCTGCTGGATGCTGGGATAGATACAGGTCCCGTGCTATCTCGCCATAGCCTCACAATCGCGGCTGATGAGACCACAGGAAGCCTCACAAAGCGATTGGCTGATCTGGGCGCACAGGCACTCATAGAGACATTTCCTCGCTGGATTGCCGGAGAGATTACGCCTGAGCCGCAGGATACCTTGCGCGCGACGCATACGCATATGCTGGCTAAAGAGGATGGCTTAATTGATTGGTCCCAGCCGGCCGCAGTACTGGCACGAAAAGTGAGAGCATATCAGCCCTGGCCGGCTGCCCACACGCGTTGGCGTGGCAAATTATTGAAGATTATCGCCGCAACACCTCTGGAGGTGGAAGTAGCTTCTTCTGTCCTGCCCGGCACCGTCGGGATACGTGAAGAAGCGGGTCATAAGGTATTGACGGTTGTCACCGGCTCAGGCTTATTACTTGTCAAGCACTTGCAATTAGAAGGGAAGAAGGCTCTAAGCGCGGAAGAGTTTTTGCGTGGTTATGCTCAAATCTTAGGGGACATCCTGAGTTAACAAAAGTAGCGTCGTGCCCTCGGGCACGATGTCCCAGTTGTTCGTACGAGACAGCAGGATCTCGGAGAGCCACGCTGGCGTGTCTGATCGTACGTCGAGTGGGACATCGTGCCCGAGGGCACGACGCTACTTTATAAGGGGTAAAAGAGGTTTTAACTTATTTTCCTTGTATCATAAAAATGATGACTGAGATAAATCCCATGATCCAGCAATAATAGGCAAAGGGATCAAGTCGGCCTTTTTCAAAATATTTGGTGAGGAAGACGGTGCTCAGGTAGGCTGAGACTCCTGATAGTACCATGCCAAAAATAATCAGCCAGAATGGGAATTGACTCTGGTGGAGCAGCGAGGGTACTTCGACGAGTGAGGCTGCTAGAATAATGGGTGTTCCTAACAAGAAAGAGAAACGGGCAGCATCTTCGTGTGTAAGTTTTACGCTTAAGCCTGCGACAATCGTGGTTCCCGAACGTGAGAAGCCTGGAATGAGGGAGAGTGCTTGTGCTAATCCGACCAGGAACGCTTCTTTGATCGAGAGAGATGTAAGCGGACGAAAATGGGCTTCACGTTCTCGAGGTGAAAATGTCTTCATATTGTTCTCTGCGCGTCGACGCAGTGCCTCACCAAGGAAAAGTACTGAGCCGTTTAAAATCAGGAACGCAGCAGTATAGAGAGGGCTAGAAAATAATGCTTCTACTTTGCTTTTTAATGCGATACCGATGAGGCCAGTGGGAATACAGCCAACTAGAATTAACCAGGTGACCCATTCCTCAGTACCTCTATTTATTTTCCGTGTCCTTGCAGTGTTGCCCAGAGTCTTGAGTACCTGTAGCCAGTCGCGCCAGAAATACAGGATGAGCGCGATGCTGGTGCCAAGGTGAAGTGAAGTCACCAGTGGGAGGAAGCAACTCTTTCCTCCGCAAGCGGTTCCTTCCGTGAGATTGCCCCAGCCGATCAGGCTGGGGACAATCACTGTGTGACCAAGGCTACTGATGGGAAAAAGCTCGGTCACACCCTGGATTAATGACAGGACGATAGTCTGAATAAGCTGTTGTATGTCCATTTTGCTTAATTACTCTCTTTAGGTGTTAATACCATTATTTTGATACAGGATTCTGAGCGATTGCTGCTTGCATTTCAGTATATGTTTTCTGGAAATACGTTATTCCATTTGCAGCTGTGTAGAAATATAAATAGCCTGTGTTCGGTGGATTCGCCACTGATTGTAATGATTTCAGCCCAGGACTACAAATAGGCGTGGGAGGGTAACCAAGTACTAAATATGTATTCCAAAGACTGTTTATTGCGATATTTTTGGGGGCATCATCTAAAGGCGTCCAATATTTCGCAGGTGGATTTTCTGTATCTCGTGCGTACTGGACAGTTGGATCTGCCTGTAAATATCCGTTCGTTTCACCTATCCTAGCATCATCATAGAGCCGGTCCCAATAGACGCTGGCGATATTGGGTTTATCCAGATTGTTTCCAGCTTCGCGTTCTACAAGTGAGGCCAGTGTAAGCAACTGATAGAGGTTCATGTTATGTGCTTTAGCGGTGTCGACGAGCTTGTTATCGGTGATCTCTTTTGTCATTTGTGCAAGCATGATATCTATCACATCTTTAGCGGTAGCTGTCGGAGAGACGTCATAAGTAGAAGGGAAAAGTAGCCCTTCCATGCTCGAGCCAGCCGGGACACTCTTGAGCAGAAGCGGATACTTACTGGCATCGGGAAATGTATTGATGTGCTTCGTATAGTTTAAAAATTGGGTTTTATTGAAGTTCGGGAGATTAGATGTGGCAGCGATGGCGGCGATCTGCTCCAGGCGCGTACCTTCGGGGATCGTCAGGACGAGTTCGTCTGGCTGTCCCGTTTGAAGCTTGTCAATAATCTGGCTGATCGACATTGAGGGATCGATTTTTGTATAGACTCCTGCCTCTAATTTTTTATCTAGTCCTCGGATGCGGGCCATGATGTTGAAGGCCAGCGCGTTGCGAATCACGCCCTTTTTTTGGAGATCGTTGGCGATTTCGCTGGTGGTCTCTCCCTGTTGCACATTGAGGGACACTTTTGTGGCGGTGCTGCTGACTGGAGCAAACATGGAATTGATGTAATTCCAGCCATAGAATGTCGCTGCAAAAATCACTAATCCTACGATTAGGATAGAGAGAGTTGGTACTAATGATTTAGGTCGTCTCATGCGTTTTGATCCTCATAAATTGTTACCCCAGGCTGTCGAGATACTCCTGGAGGATAACTGCTGCTGCCAGCGCATCAATCTCCTGGCTGTTCCGACGTTTCCTGGGTTGAGTACGTTGCCGACCTCCTCGATTTGAGCGTCTCTCTCTTCCATCCTGACCACGTTGTGTGAGAAGGCGTTGGGCTTCAACAGTTGATAGCCGTTCATCCCAGAAGGTGACGGGAATAGAAATGTGGGTCTTGAGGCGTTCAACAAAGCTCTGTATCCTCTGCCCCTGCCCATGGATCTGCCCGTCCAGACTGATGGGAAGACCAACAATGAGACCTTCAGGCTCAATCTCCTCAATCAGCTTCTGGATGGCTTCCCAGGTCTGGTTTTCATCGCGTGTGACGTGAATCGTCGTGTAAGGCGAAGCCAGGAAACCAGTCGTATCACAGGAAGCCACTCCTATTCTTGCTGTCCCCACATCTAATGCCATCAAGCGAGCCATATAAATATCCTTGATATATGTGTATCTTGTCTCAGGTCGGTCAACATTGACATAAACTCTGTGCTGTAATAAAATCAGCGGCGTCGCAAAGCTCTTCACCGCAAAATCATTCTAATTTTGGTTTGCTGTCTGGATGTTCGTATCTAACATACAGCATTGTAGCGAAAGCGGGCTTATTCTGTCCAGTTTCGTATTTTATTGTAGTAGAATCTGGTAAAAAGCAAGCCTTTTTGGATTAATGTGACTATGAATAGAGTTAGAAAAATATTTTGCTGCAATCATTTTAACGAAATGATGTGACTTTACTATTGAAAGAAATATTTATGAGTTAAAGCCGTGTATTGATTGACGGGATGGGCTGGGATAGAATAATTTTTAATTGAGAGAAAGAAGGTATCCAATATGCTGGATACCTTCTTCTTGTCTGGCTGGTCATGTTTATAGTGAGGATTGTGGCTGCGAAAGGCCATTAACTCAGACTATCCTGAACGATTGTTGCTTAATCTTTTTCTTACCTGCAATCATCATTATTCAACAATGACCATTTTCTGTAGGCAGATTTGAGTTTGCAGAGCCTCAAGAGCATGGGTTAGCTGAATGTATAGGCCAACCTGGGTTTGTAACACCTGTCACATCACCTCCGTTAAACTCGCCTGTAGCACAAGCTGGCTGAGTTGGAGCATACACCATATTGGTCCATATGTAGTTTCCGGTAGCACTATAATTATAAACAAGTACACTTCCATTGCTACTGGTATAACGAAGTATAGAGGCATCTAGTGAAGCAGTACCACTATATACGCCGACTATTGCCCAATTACTTTGACAGCTAGCTGACCATACTAACTCGACATACCCAATACCAGTGTGAGATTTGGAAAACTGTACAACTTGAGCATCAGCCCCACAACCATTAGAAGAGATACCTGTGTTATTATAGGGATCCTGGTTGTCACAATTTGGATCGGAAGGGGCGTTGTAACATGTCGTAGCATTCATCGGTGTCATACCCGCGGCGTGTGTCGTAGTTGGGGATGGATACACTCCTGCTGCATGAGTCACATTTGCCTGGGATAAGGTAATAATCCCTAGAGCGATTGTGAAAGCAAGGAGAGCAAGAATAAGTTTTCTTCTCATCTAAGTGCTTCTTCTTTCTTCAACAAGTTTTCTTGATAAATATTGATGCAAAAGCATCAATATAGTTATACCACATAGGTGGAATTATAGCCATAATAATGGATTTAAATGTTATAACTGCTTAGTATCCCTTGAAGAGGCGAGGAAAAAATGATAAATGAAGTGTATGAAAGATGGTGAATCGAGATAACTCTAGAAAATATATCAAGATTTCAAATGGCAAATAATGTAGGAAGACTGACGAAGTGGAGAACTAGAGCGACTTGCACTCAACTTGTTAAGTTCAAGTCGCTCTACTGTTGGTTCCGAAAACGAGGTCAAAGCTTATTGGAAGTGATTGGGATTTGGTCGTACTTTCATGGTAGTGTTATAATCGCTAGTTCTGAAATGATTATGATGCCTGCAAGTAGCGTTATATTTCGAAATGCGGAAGGAGCCACAGCCTTTTGTATCATTCGAAGGTAGCAACTTAGTGCCTGTATTGTTTTCGGAATTTGTAATATGTGGTTGGTACTGTACCAATCACATATTACAAATGTTGTGAGTCTCAACGATATATAGCGTAAGGTACTGAGTTGCTACACAATGACTTATTTCGTCGTGCTTGTTCCCGGTAGTACATTGACAGTTATATGAGGCTGATACCAGGGTATCCACGAGAAGAAGCTTGGATTCACTTTGATGGTGACATTTTGGACACTGGCACTCTGTTTTTTCAGCAAGTCCTGAGCCGCATCTGGTGTCTTACCGGCAATCGAACTTCTGATGGCATTCTCGTCGAACTGGCCTGTGACTTTCGCTGTGGCCGTCAAGTTAAGTTTCAGCGTAGTGTTATTATTGGTCTCTTGCTGCGTCAACTTTGCAATAGTGACCGCTTGTGGAAGTAAAACATCATCGGTGAAGTTCTTGTCGGTCTTGATTGTTGTTCCGAGCTGCTTACCGGCGGCACTTTCGATATCAGCATTTTTGGCAAACAAAATGGTTGCCCTGACTTGTACGCCCACTGGAAAGGTTTTTCCTGAGTTGATGATGTCCCCCGCCTTTGGCGCGTTGACGAGCGTGTCGGTTGTGACCAGGGTACCAAGTACACCGTTCTTAGGCAATCCCTTTTTCCAGGCGTCGATCTGACTCTGCAACTGCTGATGCAGATCGGTTTTGGCTTTAGTCAGATCCTGTGCGGTTACGGCTGGCACGGGCTGTATGCCTCCACCAGTGATTTCAGCAGGGTTATTCACTGTGAGTTTCAGGTTGGCCACGGTAGTTGCATTGCTGGTGGCGATAGCCTCAAGACTGGCGTTGGGAATAACCGTTATTTCATTAGCTAGAATGTTTCCCGTTTCGCCGGACTGAACCGCTTGCACAGGGATCGGTGGACTAACCGTATTTGTGCAGGCTGTCTGTTGCTGTATCACTCCCTCGGCGGTAGTTACGAATTGTACTCCGTTGGCGGTGGAGACAGTGGTGCCTGTGGGAATCGTGATACTAGTTGAGCCTGCATTGCCGAAACAAACGTCTCCTTTGGCCTTGGCTGTTCCCACCATCTTGCTCCCGGTGGCTGTCTCTGTACCCTGCTTCGAAAAATCTTGCGTGAGCTGTTGGGCTGGCACTGTCCCTGACTGTCCACTGGTAGTAGCTGTCAGACTAACGGCATGAGAATAATTGCGAGTGGCGACCGTGATACTGGCTGTGGCTGTCGGGATGGCATAGATGCAAAAGAAGATGACGAGAATAAGGATGATCGCAACAGCTGTACCAATCCATATCGGAGTATTATTATTTCTGCGCTGCCTTCGCGTAACTGGAGGCGTTACAGGTTTGCGTTGTCGATTCGCCGTCGTCTGTGATACTGGTCGCGCCCCTGGTTGTGTGCGTCCAACCGGTTGTTGCCGGATAGCATCGGGGTTGCGGTTGGTGATGGGTCGTTGTTGGGGCGGCTGTGGCGCTCCAGGACGGTTCAGTTGGCCGCTATATGGTCCCGAGTTACGTGACCCTGTCGGAGCCAGGGGGACCGATTCTCGTGCCCGTGCGGGACGTTGTGGGCGTGCCTCATTTAACCTATCACGTGTCTGGATGCGTGTGGGACGTTCTTCAACGGGACGCTCTTCAGGTAACAGATCATCGTCGTCCAGGTCTTCGGAGCGCATACGCTGTGTCGATTGAAGCGGCGTGGCCGGAGGCGCTGGCGCTATATTGCCTGTCCGTCGTGATTGTGGAAGAGATCTCTCGCGCTGCTTTGTCGCGTTATCAGAAGTCTTTTGATCTTTTTTGCGTGTATTTCTGGCTTCTGGTTTGACGTCATAATCAATGTGATCGCTGATAATGCTGGTTGGCTCATCCGAGACATCGTGGATAACATGCTCATATTTGTGATCATCGTACCCGATGGAAGAGTTTCCATGTTGTTCTCCCGATTGAGAAAACTGTTTATCTTCCATATAGGAGAAAGGATCTTCATCATCCTCGTTGAGAGGTATCTGCGAAGCCTGTGAGGCATGCGTTTGCGGAGACCGGCGTGACACTTCAGGTGTTGTGCGTGGCGTTACAGGAAGTGTGCCCGGCTTGTCCGGCAGATCTTTCGCCGCAGAACGGATATCCTGAGCTTGTGTATAATCTTCCAGCAAGAGATCGGGCTCCTCGATCTGATCGGGCGTGAGTGGCTGAATCGGGGGAGCCGAATTCACACTAAAATCAAAGCCCTTGCCATATTTTTTGGCCGGGCCTTGAAAAGTAGCCGGATCAAGATCATCAATCTCTTCCCCCTGAGACGCCCCAGGCTCTTGATAGCTCGTCCTACCGCGTCCTTTGGTCCGTGAGTCCACTGCTGACTCTGTACCCCGCCAGGATCGCACCTCAGTCGGTTTTGGGCGCAGGTTGTTGGTACTGCGCGATGCTGCTGACGGGCGAGCAGGTGCCGAGCGCGGTCCTGGTCCTGCGACTTTGGTACGGTTGGGCGCTGCACTTTTCGTTGGACGTCCCGTGGGACGCGAGTGTCCTTGCTGGGAAGACTCAAGCGAGTTGGCAACTGTGAATTTGACGGCATGCGCAACCGAACGTACCTGCGGGTCGGAACTGACTATCAGGACTTCTTTGTTTAACTCACGGGCTCGCGCATAGAGCAGCTTCCAAGCCACATGACTGCGCAACTGCGTCTGGGCTGGTACTACTAAGGTTACCTTGCGTGTCTGGATGTGCTCAAGACGCTCACGCACGGTCGTCAGATCATCATCCGGGCTAATATAAATTGTTTGCTCATCACTCATAAGCCCTGTCACCCCCTATGGCATCATGCGTTGGGACGTTTGACTCGACAGGCAGTTGCGCGTGATTATGGCCTGTTACCTGAGTTAACGCCGATTTAAATGAGATTTGATGTATATACGTCTGTATATACTCTGGATTCTTCACATATGTGCAGACAAACGTATATACCCTTTTCGTCAGACTTTTATAATATGCTTACGATAGATACATAAAAGAAGCGTTTAGATAGCTCTTTTGACATACAGCAGAGGAAAGCATCAGATATGCATGGCATTGATGACGCGATCAAGTGCTCTCTCTAAGACATTGTTATCATTATTTAATTCAACTGCCTGATAGGCGAGGGCCATCGGCGTAATATCCTGTCCATTCACCAGCATGCCCTCAGTATCAAGAATGCTGCCGACCATCTCCGGCTGGACCGCACGGATGATTGGTTGGCGCGAGAAAGGTAAGCGCTCCGTCCAGGGAAACGACTCCAGGTGTTGATGGAGATCAATCAGAGCCGATCCACCGCCAACGATATAGATGGCGGGCGGAAGAAGTTCACCTTTCGACAACTCTTCGATGAGCAACTCTACGCTATCCATCCAGGTCTGACATTCCGGTGCCAGGATGTTTTGAATCTCATCGTGACCGGCACCATTGAGATCACCATTACTATAACTGATTTTCAGCCGTTCTGCTTCTTTAATAGGAATACCCTTACTTGTGGCGATACGGCGCGTAAAAGCGCGTCCCCCTAAAGCGAAGACACGCGTCTCTTCGATGCCTCCCTGGCGTACCAGAGCAATATCGGTTGTGCCGCCACCAACATCAATAAAGATCGCTCCACTATCGGCACTGGCATTACTACTTAAACAACGAGCCAGCGCATATGGTTCAGCCACAATCGTGACCAATGTCAGGTCGAGTCCCTGTGCCACGGTCTCGATAGCTCCTAATTGTGTGAGTGGCGCGAAGGCACTGAATAGTGTCAGGGCGAAATGACGGCCCCGAAAACCAATCGGATTGGTGACCAGCTGCCCATCGATACGTACAGAGATGACGGCCGCGTTTGTCAGGCGGACATCGATATTCCCGTATCCTGTCTCCGCTGCAATCCGCTCTTTGGCATTTTTGAGGAGACGTTCCTGCGCAGCCGTGATCAACGACTCGAGTTCTTCGGCCGTAATCTGCTTGGTTGGTTGTCCGCGCTGTTTACTGACCGTGGTCGAGCTGCCCTTGACCAACTCACCAGCAATACCAATGACGGCCGATGGGGCGATAACGCCTCCAGCCGCCTGTTCAGCCTTCAGTAAGGCCTCATTACAATTGGCAATCACTCCGGGAATATCGGTGACGATGCCATCAGACATATGTGCATAGCTCTGTGGATGCCGTCCGACACCCAAAACCTCAGCATGATCACCGCGCACCTCCACGATCATCGCTTTCGCAAAAGCGGTTCCGATATCGAGTGCGGTGAAAAGCTGGCGCTGGCTACCTGGCTCTCCCGGATCTTCTTCCCCTTCATATTCGCCATCATAGTCATAGTCATCCTGTTCATAGATGGCATCTGTCCTTGATCCTTTGAAACGATCAAGCAGACTTTGCAAGAGATTTTTCATGTATCCATCCCAAAATTAGTGCTCCACTCGCTGCCAGCTCTGCTTGAACAGCTTCCTCGTGTATCGAGCCATCAACTGCACATGATACTTTATAGCACAAAAATTGCTTTATTAGCAAAATCAGTTTGTCATCAAACAGGCTTTTTCTGTGAGTGTATCTATCCAACGCATCATCAATGCTTAGCAAATAGGTGAGTAGAAAACTCAACGTCTGGCAGGTTGATGGCGCACAAAGTCCTTGTAGTAGATAAGAATAGAAACGTTTCTGCGTTGAAACAAAAAGCCTGTTGTGTCTATAACGAGATGAGAGGTAAGAACGTATTACCTCTCTTGTGACAGCAAGCTTACTTGAGATTATCACGAACGAAGGCTTTTGCAAGATCCAGAGCCGGATTAATAGCCGTTTTGTCCTTACCACCGCCCTGCGCCGAGTCCGGACGGCCGCCGCCTTTGCCTCCTAAACGCTCTCCAATGATTCCGGCAAGTTTGCCGGCATGTAATCCGCGTTTGGTTAAGGCCGGATCGATAGTGACCTGGATGGCAATGCGCTCTCCCAGGTCGCTTGCCAGGACTACAACTCCTGGCTGTTTCAAATGTGTACTGATCTGTTCACCCATATCGCGTAAAAGTTTGGCATCTGGAACCTTGATCGTCGCTGCCACCAGCGGCACGCCTGCAATTTCCTGAACATGCTGTGATAGGTTCTGAGCCTGAGCCTGAGCCTCATTGCGCTGATACTGGGTAATCTGTCGTCGAGCCGCGCTCAGTTCCTGAAGGAGTTGCTCGACACGCGACTCAACCTGTTCTGTCTGAACCTGGAGTGTCGTGGCCAAGCGATCAACCGTCTGGCGGCGATGGCGTAGATACGTCTCGGCCGCTCGTCCAGTCAGAGCTTCAATTCGACGGATACCCGCAGCAACACTTGTCTCTTGAATTGTAACATATGTTCCAATCTGACCAGTAGTCGCGCAGTGGGTTCCTCCACACAGCTCAATACTTTTTCCCATCGAAACGACGCGTACAACATCATCGTATTTTTCACCGAACAGAGCCATTGCACCTGTCTGCATCGCGTCCTGGATCGGCATGATATTGGTATGAACAGGATAATCAGCACGAATCCATTGATTGATCTGAGCATCGATATGCTCCAGATCTGAGCCAGTCAAAGCTCGTGGGCTGGTAAAGTCAAAGCGTAGACGCTCTGGCTCGACCAGCGAGCCGCGCTGTTGGACCTGAGGTCCTAGCAAGTCGCGCAGGGCTTTATGCAGCAGGTGGGTGGCGCTATGGTTGCGCATCGTATCCGCTCTCCGTTGTTCGATCACATCGGCTTGAACGGTATCTCCGACGCGGAGATGACCCTCTGTGAGTTGTCCGTAGTGGACGATCAGGCCCTTCAGCGGACGACGTGTGTCCTGCACCTGGAAATTGCCCATCGAACCAGTCAGATCGCCATGGTCGCCAATCTGGCCGCCGCTCTCGGCGTAGAAGGGTGTCTTATCCAGGATTACGAGCGCCTGTTGTGGTGCGCTGATACTTTCAACCTCTTCACCGTTGACGACGAGGGCACGCACTTTGCTGCTTCCTACCAGGCCATCATAGCCGATGAACTGCGTTGTACCGTCGCGCTTCAAGATTTCTGTCAGGGCGCGATCATCCTGCACCTGAGCAAAAGCACTGCTGGCACCGGCGCGACTGCGCTCCTGCTGCTGTTGCATAGATTGCTCAAAGCCAGAGACGTCGATGCTCAGTCCCTGTTCGCTAGCGATTTCCTGAGTGAGCTCGACGGGGAAACCATGCGTATCGTACAGGCGGAAGACATCCTCGCCAGGGATCACTGTCTGCTCACGCTGCTTTAAACTGGCCAGTAACTCATTCAACAGACTCAAACCTGTATTTAGGGTCTGGCTGAATTTTGCCTCTTCCAGGCTCAGGATCTCAATAATCCGCTCGCGTTGTGTATGCAACTCGGTGTAGTAAGCGCCCATGATGTCGATCACCGTGTTGGCGGCCTCTGCCAGGAAAGGTTTATCCAGGCCGAGAAGCTTGCCATGACGTACGGCACGGCGCAGGATGCGTCGGAAGATATAGCCACGGCCCTCGTTGCTGGGCAGAACGCCGTCAGCAGCCAGGAAGACCAGTGAGCGTCCATGATCGGCGATCACGCGCAGTGAGGTATCCTTTTTGTCATCCTGACCATACGGCGTCTGCGTGATATCCGCGAAGCGATCAATGATTGTGCGTAACAGATCGGTCTCGAAGACGGACTCTTTCCCCTGGATCACCATGGTCAGACGTTCCAGTCCCATGCCGGTATCGATATTGCGCTTGGGGAGTGGAGTACGTGTGCCATCGAGATCCTGATAGAATTGCATAAAAACGAGATTCCAGATCTCAAGGAAGCGTTCGCAGTCACAACCGGGTTGGCAATCGGCCAATCCGCATCCGTACTCGATGCCGCGATCGTAATAGACCTCAGAGTCTGGGCCACATGGGCCAGAGGCTCCTGGAGGTCCCCACCAGTTTTCATCCAGGCGTACAATCGCCTCATCGGCATAACCAGCGATCTCTTGCCAGAGTTTGGGGGCCTCGTCGTCTTCGGGATGTACCGTCGGATGAAGTCGATCGGCAGGCAGATTGACCACCTGTGTCAGAAACTCCCAGGCAAAGGTAATCGCCTCACGTTTAAAGTAGTCCCCGACCGAAAAATTGCCCAGCATCTCAAAGAACGTCAGGGTACGCTGATTGCCGACTTTGTCGATATCAGTGGTACGAAAACATTTTTGCGAAGAGGTCATGCGTACCGCAGGAGGAGTCTCTCGTCCCAGAAAGTATGGGATCATCTGTTGCATCCCAGCTGTGGTCAGCAAAACGGTCGGATCATTATGGGGCACGAGCGATGAACTGGGCACCTTCACGTGACCTTTACTGGCATAAAAATCCAGGAAGCGCGTACGGATTTCGGTTCCTGTTAGAGTCGTATCAACAGACACAGCATCCTCCTCAGTAAGGGTTTATGACGAATAGAATACCTTGACCTGATGGTATTCCATGAATTGTACATGGTGTAACTGGCGATCTTTTATGAGCATTGTATACCTGCTGCTTTAACGTGTACATAGTCGCGCAATTTTATGCAAGGGGAAACATAATTCTCCACGTGTTACACACCCGGTAGTATATCAATTTATGTACTCAGATGTCTACAGTATTGAAGCGGTTTCACTTGTTCTGCGCATGAGAAACAGGTGCGTTACGACTCCTTGCGACTCCTTGTAAGATGCCTGATGTTTCACGTGAAACAGCGTTTATTCAGACAAGATGCTGATCAACCTTTGTGATTTATGCTGTAAGCCGTACGTTACGACGTATGAAAATCAGGCGCTTAAAATCAAGTGATCATAGGCATTGTGGGCAGCTATCCGATTGTATGATAGATACTGGGATAGAGCTACATTGATAGCATAGATTGGTGATATATAGCTCATCCGGAAATGGTAGACTGTGCTTGATATCTTTATGATGTCACGGGGAGGCTCAGAGGGAATAAGAGCTCAAACAAAGGAGTAGGTCTCAGATGGAAATTACGTCTTCATATGAGGGGCAGCAGGTTGGCTTACCTGAACGAACTTTGATCGTGTTGTGTGGTCCAGCAGGTGCCGGAAAAAGCACCTTTGCCAGAAATTTTATTGCTCACCATCAGCAACGAGGATATCGAGAGACATCTATCGTTTCATCCGATCATTGTCGCGCCCTCATTTGTGACGACGAGACGAACCAGCAGGTGAATAAAGATACCTTTGATCTTTTCCATTACATCATCCATAAACGCATGCTTCAGGGGCGCCTGACGATAGCTGATAGTACTGCATTGCATGCGGAGGCGCGTCAGAAATTGCTTGATCTGGCACTCAAGCATCATTACTGTACCTGTCTGATGCTCTTTGATATGTCGCTGGAAACCTGTTTACGCTACGATCAGCATCAAACGCGCGGACGTATTGTCGGGAAAGATGTGATTACATATCATCTTGATCTGTTTCAGCGTGCGCTCCAGGACGCTCCACATGAAGGATGGAGCACCATACATACGATAGATGAGCATCATCCATGGCCTGAAATTGAGGTGACTCATTGACTCAAGTAACTTTTTCCAGGTAATTATTATAAAGAAGGAGGCCAGAGGTAGCAGGAGCAAGAAAATTGATCTCTTATGGATTATGGTGAGATTGTTAGAAAAAGCAGACGTAAATTACGTAAGGCAGATGTTTTTTCAATTACCAGGTTTCTCGCTTAACGAAAGTGTGGTCTTTCTTTCCCTCCAGCCGCAATGTTGCTACGAGTAGCTCAGGTGTAATTGTAGATGCTGTTCTGATCACATCGTTTTGATGCAAACATGTAAAGTAACGCACGGAGGTTCCCATTTGATGTTATCCTCTTTTTCTCTTCCGAAGCAGACCAGGCGCTTATCCTTTGCGGCTCTGCTGATTGCTGCTATTTTCTCCCTGATCCTGTCTGCATGTGGTAATGCAACCGGTTCGGGAAGCACTGGTGCGAGTACAGCGACCGTTGTGGCCAACGTCACTGCTCCTACCGATCTTTTAACTGCGGGCACACTCGTTGTTGGTAGCGATACGACATATACGCCGATGGAATTTGTTGATACGAAAACTAATACGTATATTGGTTTTGATATGGATCTGATCAGAGCGATAGGTGCGCATATGGGCTTAAAGGTCCAGATCCAGAAGACCAGTTTCGATACCATTTTTGATGACCTGACTAACAAACGCTTCGATGTGGTCATTTCAGCGATAACGATTAATGATGCCCGTAAGAAAACTTTTGATTTTGTGCCCTATTTCAACGCAGGCGAATCGCTGCTGGTAGCGAAAGGCAATCCTAAAAAACTAACTCAGGTCAGCGATCTGTGTGGTATCAACGTTGGTGTCCAGGTTGGAACCGTGGAGAAGGACGATCTTGATGCAGGCAGCAAAGCCTGTAAAGCGGCGGGCAAGCCTGGTATCAACCAGACAATCCTTCAGGCACAAACTGATGTGGTACAATTGCTGTCGAATGGTCGAGTTGATGCTACCTATCAGGACTCTCCGGTCACTGATTACTACAACAAGATTAATCCAGGACAGTTTGAGATCGGTGGTTCTGTTGTCAATGCTGCGCCTTATGGCATCACTATACGTAAAGGTGATACATCAATGCTGACTGCCATGCAGAAAGCATTTCAGGCAGTGAAAACTGATGGCACATATGACAAACTCTTTCAAACATGGAGCTTCTCAGATCAAGAAAAAATTTCTTAATCTGAATTGGCGTGACATTGTCTCAATTAAGATGTCTGAGATACAGATATCGTTGTAGCACAAATCAGCGCTAAGATGGATTGCGTATTGCCCTTGCTAACGAGCATGCAAGGGCAATACGTGTCTATCATATTTGAGGAGGTTCACTATGTTCCGTTGGGAGCAAGTCTGGTATTATCTTTTTCAAGACCCCAATTTATATTTCTTGCAGGCTGCGTGGATCACGCTATGGATTTCAGTGGTCGCGCAAGCTATTGGTGTCATCCTGGGATTACTACTGGCTTTGATGCGTATATCTAGATTTTTCCTCTTTAAATGGATAGCCGGTGTGTATATCTGGTTCTTTCGTGGGAGTCCTTTGCTTGTCCAGGTATTACTGCTCTACTCTGGTTTGCCAAAGATCATGCCGCATCCATTACTGCCAGCCTGGGCCTGCGTCTTGATTGCCTTCTCGTTAAACGAAGGTGCCTATATGTCTGAAATTATCCGCGCCGCTCTGAGTTCTGTTGATACCGGACAAATGGAGGCCGCCAAAGCACTTGGCATGCGTTATGGTTTAGCCATGCGTCGGATTATCATTCCGCAAGCGATACGGGTAATCATTCCACCACTGGGCAACGAATTTAATAATATGTTGAAGTCTACTTCAATTGCTTCTGTCGTGGGCCTGGGTGAACTGACATTTACTGCTGAGGTTTATGGTTCACAACTATTTATCACCTTTGAGCTCTTAATTGTGGCGACGGTGTATTATCTCTTGCTGTCGACGATCTGGGAGTTTATACAACGCTGGATTGAACGGCGCTTTGATCCTGAGCGCTTAAATGTTGCTGTGAATATCCCAAAGCAGCCGGGGCTTGCGCAACGCCTGACTGGGATTGGGTTAGCTAGATAATGCTGAGGAGAGGTGCATAATGAGTCTGGATACAACACGTGATCCTCTTCCATCGGATCAGGAGCAGCCGATGGTCCGTATCGAGAAACTCGTGAAACGCTTTGGCTCGAATGTCGTGCTGGATGGCGTCGATTTTACTGTCGATCGTGGTCAGGCGGTGGTGATTATTGGTCCAAGTGGTTCCGGCAAGACGACCCTGCTACGCTGTATCAATCTGCTCGAAAAGATTGATGGTGGACGTATCTATATTGATGGCCAGTTAGTTGGATTTCGTGAGCATAAAGGGGTTC
The DNA here is from genome assembly GCF_057551105.1 of Dictyobacter sp. Z7_2. Lineage (NCBI taxonomy): Bacteria > Bacillati > Chloroflexota > Ktedonobacteria > Ktedonobacterales > Dictyobacteraceae > Dictyobacter > Dictyobacter sp. Z7_2. Next base: position 1,645,737 of record NZ_BAAJPE010000002.1, on the reverse strand, counting down.
TCGTCGAGGATAATGAGAAGAACATTGCTCGTATGCGCTCGCAGGTTGGATTTGTCTTTCAACGCTTTAATCTTTTTGCGCATATGACCGCTCTGCAAAACGTGATTGAAGCCCCTATCCATGTCTTGCACGAGCCGCGTGAGCAAGTGATAGAACGCGGCAGGATGCTGCTGGCTAAAGTTGGTCTGGCCGAAAAAGCCGATGCGTATCCTCATCGACTCTCGGGAGGTCAGCAGCAACGCGTGGCGATTGCTCGCTCGTTGGCGATGAATCCGAAGTTGATGCTGTTCGATGAGGCGACTTCGGCCCTTGATCCCGAGCTGGTCGGGGAGGTGCTGAAGGTGATGCGCGAATTGGCCGAAGAGGGGATGACGATGGTGGTGGTGACTCACGAGATGGGCTTTGCACGTGAAGTGGCAGATCATCTCGTTTTTATGGATAAGTCTCAGATTGTGGAGCAGGGACCACCTGAGCAGATTTTTGAAAGTAGTCAGAATGAACGTACGCGTAACTTTTTAAGTCGCGTGCGCTAGGTTTCATCACACATGATCCAAGGGAAAGGGATTTTTTCTACTATGAGCACACCGGGAATTTGGAAACGATCGGACCTCTTATTGCCTCATCCTTTTGATACCATCTTTTTTGATGTGGATGGTGTCTTGATCGAAACTATCTCCTCGTTTCGCTCTGCAACGATCGCTACAATTGAGTACATTGTGCGTACGCTGCATGGTCTGGATAAGGATCAGGCACTGGTAACTCTGGAGGATATTGCCGCTTTCAAACGAGCTGGTGGCTTTAATGGTGATTGGGACATGTGTTATCTGCTGGCTGCTTTGACTCTGGCTCGGGTGCGTGAATGGTATGGTACGCCACTCGCCGCACGTAGTACGCTGGAATGGGCCACACTCGCGCATGAGGCTGCATTGCAGGGGCGCGGCGGACGTATCTGGGCCGAGTCGGTTCTCCCTGCCAGTGCCTTGACAGACTTTGAGACGGTGGTGGATATTTTCAATGAAAGCTATTGGGGGGTGGCAGAGCTGCGTAAGCGTTTTGGACGCGAGCCACGCTATTTTCTGGATGCCGAAGGCTATGTCCATAACGAGAGGATGCTTTATACTCCAGATTTTTTTGAGAATCTTCGCCGGGCAGGTATTGTTCATTTTGGCATGATCACTGGACGCATCGGACCCGAGGTCGATAGCGCAATTGAGCGTATGGAGGCTTATGGTTCTGGGCGTTGGTGGGATATTGTGGTGCCGGCCGATCTGTATGCGAAGCCTGATCCGCAGGCACTACGTTATGCAATCGCTCAGGTGGGTGCGCGCGGTGGCCTTTATATCGGGGATACGGCCGACGATTTTGATCTGGTACGTCGCTATAAAATCACGAAGACGGCCGATGAAATTACGATCCTCTCGGCGATGGTGGTGCGTGGTCAGGAGGTTGAGCTGTATCGGCAACGTGGCGCTGATGTGATTATGCCTTCAGTGGAAGATCTGCGCGATCTGGATTTTCAGATGGTTCAGGTATAGACGTGCGGGCGGCCACGCGTCCCTTTGAGCGTGACATATGTGGTCGCCCTGTGTTATGCAGATAATGGGAGTTCAAAGCTAAAAGTTGTTCCTTGCCCATTGTCATGCAGTCCTTCGGTGTGTGGCTCGAGTTGCAAATTTCCTTGATGCGCTTCGATGATGGATTTGGTAATAAATAAGCCTAATCCCGAACCATGACGTGAGCTGGCTCCCGATAAGCGTGCGTAAGGATGAAAGAGCTGACTCACTTCGGCTGGTGGAATACTGGCACCTTCGTTGTGGACGCTCACGCGTACGCTGTCTTTTACCTTGACTACACTCACCGTAATCGTTGTATTTTCGTCTGAGTACTTGATAGCGTTATCAAGTAAGTTTCCCAGTGCCTGCTGTAAGCGACCACCATCCCATTGTCCTACAATCGCCTGCCGAGGCACTGAAGCTACCAGTTTATGATAGGGGGCCACGGGACGTAACTGTATCACCATATCTTTGACCAGACGGACAATGTCGCAATTTTCTCGAATGATACTGAATTTGCCAGAAGCTAGCTGTGCAGAATCGAGTAGATCTTCGACCAGGCGGCTCAAACGTTGAGCCTGGCTGACAATGATACTGGTGTTACGTTGGATCGCCGCTTGCTTTTTCGTGAGTAGGAGCGCTGTCGCTTTGGTTTCATCTTTGGGTAGCCGTGTATAGCGCGAGATCAACTGCGCATAATTGATAATTGGCGCCAGGGGACCTCGGAGATCATGAGCAATCATCGCTGTTGACTGTTCTTTTTGTATCAATTGATCCTGCAAGAGATGGTTCTGGGCCGTTAAATTATCTACCTGCTGCTGAAGTTCCTCTATAATCTGTTCCTGCGTTTTCTCGCCTTGAAGCTGCATGATCGCTGTCTCCTTGCAACTGGCATACTTATAGCCCTTGATAGGGATTGTGTAATACCAGTATACACTCGTAGGACGTGCAGATGGAGGAGAGTGATTATTAGATAGGAGTATTGGGTGGATTCACTATGACTTTTGGCATAGATAATGCGTATGTGCCATCGTTTTTGTAGAATGGTTCGTTATCTTCGCACAAATGTCGTCTGTGGCAAGGAATGGAGATGATGAGAAGCTTTTTTGTGACCAGAAATGCTCCGTTTTATGGATGACTTCACGATGACGCCATCCATAAAAAGTGTCTTTACTCTTGCTGTTGGCACGTTTTGCACTTATTTGCCTGGAGAAGATGCGGGCGAAGATGGTGATGTGCTCGCTTTTGTGCTCGCTGGAGTAGTCGTAGCAGTTTCGCTTGTTGTCGCTTTATCGGTGCTGGCCGCTTTGCTCTCGCTGGAGGAACTTTCGGCTTTAGCCGTCTCTCCATTGGTCGTTGGAAGCGTCTTGCTATTGCTATAATCTGTTTTATAGAACCCTGAACCCTTAAAAACTACGCCTGCTGGATAGAGGACGCGGCGAATATGATTGCCACATTCAGGGCAGACAGTTAAAGGCTCATCGACCATTTTCTGCCACGTCTCGAAGCGGTGGCTGCATGTTTGACAAAGATACTCGTACGTTGGCATATACCAATCACCTCGTAATAGATTGTGTTGAAAATGCATCGTAGACAACCCATGTCATGAGCAGTGCACTTTCAAGCGAAAAATGTACTGTTGGCATCAGCTGTCCAATATGTATATTTATGAAAAATTGGGGACATTATACAGATAAGGCAACCCTTCAGCAACTGTCCTCTCCTAATAGTACCGTGAATTAAACAGGTTGTCAATCAACTTTAGAGAGTGCTAGCACTCTCTAAAAGACGGTTCCCTGCGTCCTTCTACTAGTAGAAACAGCACGTAGAGGGGCGTTTATTCCAGACGCCCTATATATTCTTTGACTTTACTGGCTGAATCATGTGTCATGCCTTCTAAGGCAGCAAGATCGTCAAGGCTGGCGTTGCTGATGGCCCGTACCGAGCCAAAGTGCTTTAGGAGGATCTGTTTGCGCTTGGGACCTATGCCGGGTATCTCGTCAAGGACGGATTTAAAGGTGCGATTAGAACGTAGCTTGCGGTGATAGCTGATGCTGAAGCGATGCGCCTCGTCGCGGATACGTTGCAGTAGATAGAGTCCTTGTGATGCACGTGGCAGGATAATTGGTGTGCTGGCTCCCGGGATATAGATTTCTTCGGCCGTCGTGAGTTTGGTGTGGGAGCCTTCTTCTTTGGCGACACCAATCGTAGGAATCTCGAGTTGCAACTCCTGCATAACCTGCATGGCTGCGTTGAGCTGTCCTTTCCCGCCATCGATGATGATGAGATCAGGCATAGCCCAGTCGTGCTGGAGCTCTTTCTCCTCGCTTTCTGGTTCACCATCCTGAATGACTTCATTGATTGTCTCACCGATCGGGGCACTGATATCTTCGTCCGGAGCGCTGGACAGGGGCGAGACGTTGTTGGCGACCGCTCTGCGAAAGCGTCGACGTAGTACTTCCTGATGGCTGGCGTAGTCGTTTGGACCTTCAACCTGCTTGATCTTGAAGCGGCGATATTCGCTATTTTTGGGTCGACCTGCTTCAAACACAATCATGGCTCCCACCGAATTGGTGCCCTGCGTGTTTGAAATATCGTAACACTCGATCCGTTGCGGCGGTGTGGCTAGATTGAGAGCATCTTGTAACTCGTGCAAGGCTAATTGCGTTTTTTGCGTGTCCGTTAGCCACTTGATACGCTGTTGCTCCAGGACTTGCTGCGCATTTTGTTTGACCATCTGGATCAGGCGTACCTTGTCTCCGCGCTTGGGTGCAGTGATGTTCACAGTGGCAGAACTACCGCGCTCCACAGATAGTTTACGCTTCTCTCTGAGCCAGTTTTGGACGATCGAACAGTCATCGGGTTCAGCCTCGACGATGATCTCCGGGGGCACATGAGGAGATGTTTCGTAGAACTGTGGTAAGAATGAAGCCATGATCTCACCCGGACTACTATCACGTGTGCCCTGGAGTATAAAGTATTCGCGTCCGACCAACTTACCAGCGCGGAAGAAGAATACCTGAGCGCATGTCTCATCATCGCCGCTCGCCAGAGCGATCACATCCTGATCATCTTGCTCTTCCGTGTTGATGACGCGCTGCTTCTCCAGGATACGCTCAACCGCCTGGATACGGTCACGTAAGCGTGCCGCCTCTTCGAAGCGCAAATTTTCGGCGGCTTGATCCATCTGGATATGCAAGCTTTTTAGCACCTCATCGTGTTTGCCTTCCAGGAACAGGATCACCTGATTGATAATCGCGTTGTACTCTTCTCGCGTGGTGTAGGCAACGCAGGGAGCGGTACAACGATGAATGTAATATTGAGTGCAGGGCCGGCTTAACAGCTTTTGTTTCCATCCTGGAGGCGTCTCCTTGCCCTCTGGAGGAGCCCAGGCGCTCGCATCGTAGCGGCAGGTGCGAAATGAAAAGAGTTTATTGAGCAGGTCCAGTGTCGCGTCGACCGCGCCCGAGTTCGTGTATGGGCCAAAATAGCGGTTTCCGTCATGATGGAAGCTACGGACACGGTAGACACGCGGAAAGTCCTCTGTCACTGCCACTTTGATGTAAGGATAGCTTTTGTCATCCCGCAGCAACACGTTGTACTTGGGACGGTTCTGCTTGATATAATTGCTCTCCAGTACGAGCGCCTCGACCTCATTCTGGACCACCAGAAACTCAATATCATCAATCTTGCTGACCATACTGCGATTCTTAGGACTATGATCGGTCGATTCCTGGAAGTAGGAACGTACACGTTGGTAGAGGGAGATGGCCTTGCCTACGTAAATAATGGTTCCTTCAGCATCTTTCATCAGATAAATGCCGGGCTTATGCGGTAATGAGTTTAGCACTGACTGGATTTTTTCGTTCATTTATCACTATCCATCTTGGAAATAATCTGTCTCTGCCTGCTGGTGTCGTCCTTTTGTGCTGTTATTATACCGCCTTGTAGGAAACATGTCGATGCACAGAGAAACAGCTTTTCCCAATAGCAAGGACGGCATTCCTGAGGTATACTGAAGATGATAGTATGAATCCATCAGTTGCGTACAGGTTATCGTTAGGAAATTATGAGCTGTATCGGAACCGCAGGCCATGTAGATCATGGCAAGTCGACATTAGTACAAGCGCTGACTGGCATTGATCCTGATCGTCTGGCCGAAGAAAAAGCACGCGGAATGACAATCGATCTTGGTTTTGCGTGGTTACAATTGCCAGGCGGACGTGAGGTGAGCATTGTTGACGTTCCAGGCCATGAGAGCTTTATCAAAAATATGCTGGCTGGTGTGGGAGGGATCGATGCGGCTCTACTCGTGATCGCTGCGGATGAGGGGATCATGCCGCAGACGCGTGAGCATCTCGCGATCCTCGACCTATTGCACGTGTCGCAAGGGATTGTGGTCCTGACAAAGGCTGATCTGGTCGATGATGAATGGCTAGAACTGGTGTGCGAGGAGGTCGCGGCCTATTTGAAGCCTACCACGTTAGCCGGCTCTGCCATCATCCCTGTCTCTGCGTATACGGGACGAGGTTTGCCCGAACTCCTGCGTGCTTTAGATGATCTGCTGCAAACATCATCTGGACGTAAAAATATTGCCCGCCCGCGTTTACCCATTGATCGGGTCTTTTCCCTGACAGGATTTGGTACCATTGTCACTGGTACTTTACTCGATGGCGTGTTAAAAGTAGGGCAGGATGTGGAAATTCTTCCGCAAGGACTCAAAACCCGCGTTCGTGGTTTGCAAACGCATAAACAACAGGTTGATCTTACACAGCCGGGTAGCCGTGTCGCTTTGAATCTGGCGAACGTAGCGCGGTCTGATCTGGCTCGTGGCGATGTTGTGACGTTACCGGGACAATTGCGTCCAACTTTGCTCTTTGATGCGCGTTTGCAGTTGTTGCCAGATGCGCCACGTCCATTGTTACATAACACGTCGGTGGATCTGTATGTAGATGCTCAGGAAATATCTGCTCGTGTGCGTCTGCTTGATACTGATGAGTTATTGCCAGGACAAAGCGCATGGGTGCAACTTCGTTTGAGCCGTGCGGCAGTCGTTGCACGTCGCGATCGTTTTATTGTGCGGATACCATCTCCAAGTACAACTATTGGGGGTGGTGAAGTCATCGATGTTAATCCGCGCTATCATCGACGTCGTCAAATGGTCGTGTTGGAGACGTTGGAGCGTCTGGAACATGGGACGCCGGATGAATTGGTGCTGGCTGCTCTCGATCGTCGTGATCGAGCGCGTATAGCCTCAAATGCGCTTCAGGGCTTGATCGGTTATACCCTTGATGACGTGCGAATGCAGTCTAATCTGGCTTATGATGTGACGCAACACACACTAGAGTCGTTGTTATCAGAGGGAAGAGTATATAGGATAGGTCCCTATTGGTTTGCTCAAAGCGTCTGGGAGATCCTGACCGCTGAGGCTCTGCGCTTGGTTGAAGACTACCACCGGCAGTATCCTTTACGGAGCGGGCTCTCCAAAGAGGAGTGGCGGGCACGTTTGCATCTCTCCGCAAAAATGGCAACCGAGGTTTTTTCTGCATTGCAGGAAAGTAGGTCTGTGGAGATGGTGGAGACGGCTACGGAGCAGGGGGATGGACCAGTGTCGGCACGAACTGGCGGGCTGATTCGGCTTCCAGGATTTCGGCCGCATTTTACAGCCGAGCAACAACATCAGATTACCTATCTCTTAGATCTCTATCGTAGTAGTCCATACACGCCTCCCATGCGCGGAGAGGCTGAAGCTATGACGAGTTCTGAGGTCGTGAATGCTTTGATAGAGCAGGGAAAATTAGTCAAGCTGGGAGATAGCGTCTTGTTCTTGCATGCAACCTATACCGATGCCCTGAAGAGGCTTGTGGCCTTTATGCGAGAGCATGAGCATATCACTGTGGCGGAAGCCAGGGATGTGCTGGGCACAACCCGTAAGTACATTTTGCCTCTGCTGGAGCATATGGATGCGCTCCATGTGACGCAGCGGCGGGGAGATGAAAGGATCTTGCTTCAAAAGGTACCATTCAATTGAAAACAGACGGCCTGAAACTCCCATGTAGTGCGGTCCTGGTAGGAGAAAAGGGGCAGAAAGAGCAAGCTTCTTGCTGAATACTCCTACTTTCCGGTAGAGTGTTCCATTCTAAGGTAGAATAAGTTACAATGATGGCTCAGGACTCTCTCATTGTATTCAAAGGAGATGGTCCGAGATCCAAAAGCTGGCGAGTCACATTGCATCATAATGTGAGACAGAGTGAAAACGTTATCTGATGCTGTAACAGTATCAATTCTAAATGAGCATTTGTAGTAGGACTATTGAACTGATCATGTCTGGTGCTAGCAGGTATGATAGCAATGCTTGTCCAGCAGACAAGGAAAGGGCACTGTAAACAGTCGCCCAAACAGTGCGGAGAGCTATGCAAATCGAAGTTTTGGGTGAGCGATACCAATTACAAGACCCGATCGGGCGCGGCGGAATGGCCACAATCTACCGAGGACGTGACATGCGCATGGACCGGTTTGTGGCTATCAAGGTGTTGCGCGAAGTCTACAGTACCGACCCAAAGTTTGTGACGCGCTTTCAGCGAGAAGCAAAGGCTGCATCTGCATTGCAGCACCCAAATATCGTGCAGGTTTATGACTATGGCCAGAGCGATGGAAACTATTTCATCGTAATGGAGCTGGTTGAAGGAACGGATCTGCGTCGTTATTTGCGCTCGCGGGGTGTCCTGGCCATGGATCGGGCCGTGATTATCGCCCATGATGTCGCCCTGGGATTAGGGGCGGCTCATCGCCGCAGTATTGTGCATCGCGATGTAAAGCCACAGAATATTATGGTTGGTCGTGATGGATCAATCAAATTAACCGATTTCGGTATCGCCAGTGTCTACAAAGACATCAATGACGAACGTCTCACGACGACAGGCATGACACTGGGTACCGTTCAATATTATGCCCCAGAGCAGGCACAAGGCGAGATTGTCAGTCCCGCTGCCGATGTCTATGCGCTGGGTATTGTGATGTACGAAATGGTAACGGGACGTACTCCTTTTGATGGAGATACTCCAGTTGCAGTTGCCATGCAGCACATCCAGGATGCTCCTGTTCCACCCAGTCAGCTCAATCCTAATATTCCTCCAGCCCTGGAAGAAATTATTTTGCGCTGCCTGGAAAAAATCCCCGAAATGCGCTTCCGCGATGGAAGTACATTGGCGCGTGCCCTTGAGTTGTTGGGGGAAGAAAACAGCGAGACTGTGGTACAGTCAACAAACTTCGTCCCTAATGGTGGCTCAGGGCCTGTATCGGCGCCTGGTCAGAGTTTCCCCTCTAATGGCGGAGTTCGCTCCGGACCATTTACCTCCTCTCCTAACCATCAGATCGGGTCTGGTGGATCGGGACCAAATAGCACTCCTGACAATGGTGCGGCCGCATTTCATGCTGATCAAGCATATCTACCACTCTCGGTCGATCCGGCGGGTGCGACCACGGCTATGGATCAGCGTCAGGTGCCGTATAGCAGCATGGGTGATATGGATGCTGGAGAAACACGTCCCTTCCAGCGTGGTGCTCTGAGTGGTGCTGGTGGTATTCAAGGACAGAAAAGTGCACGTACAACTGGTATCGTCACCGTGCTTATTTTACTTGCAACGGTATTATTACTCATTTTTAGTATTTATCTGGCAACCCAGTTAGGCTTTCTATCCTTTGCACCCAAGACTCTACATCCCACCCCTACAGTGACCGCTCAAACAGTATCCGTACCCAATCTTGTCAACATGACCTATCAAAAAGCGCAGCAAGCAGTGCAAGCCCAGGGTCTTAAGATTGCTGCCAGTGGCGACAATACAATTGGTGTTGTGACGGGACAATCGCCTAAAGCGGGAGATACTGTGGCTAGTGGCACGACAATTAATGTGCAGATGGGCAAGTCGCATAAAGTGCCAACCGATCTTGTCGGTCAATCGCTGGCGAATGCGGCGAAAGAGTTGAAGGGCCTGGGGATCGATTATCTCGTGGTTCCAGATACCGATGCTACGACCGGTATGACCGGTGATGCCAGAGGTCGAGGGGTTAGTTATGTCATTTCTGCTCAGAGCGATGCAGCAGGAGCAGATGACGATGCGAAGGTCATGCGTACTGATCCGGAGGCTGGAGCAACCCTGGCGGATAACCAGACCGTCACCTTGTACGTGACAAATTCATCTGCGACTCCGGCGGCTACTCCAACGTATACCGATCCGACGCCACAGCCGACAATGACGCCAACGCCACAGCCGACAGCGACACCGACGCCACAGCCGACAGCGACGGCAACGCCACAGCCGACGCCGACACCGCGACCGACGCCGACGCCAACCATAGGTATCCCGCTACCTGGTGCAACGGCGACGCCTTGATCGCCATATGTAGATTTATTGTCAATGAAGAGCCAGTCAAAAGAGCTTCAGCCAACTGAGGTATCCCTGATTGGCTCTTCACTTTTTCATCTATATTTGTTATAAACAGAAGGAACGTAGAGCACTCTCTATGTGCATAGATTAAATTGGTTGAGGTTTTATGCGTAGCACTTATGTTATACTATCTTGTAGAAAAGTACAGGTTATGGATAAGGTGCTATACTGCAACTAGAAGCCTTAAGAGTGTCTATGCTTCCCTTCTTAAGTCTATTAACTAGAGAACGAGGACAACCTGAGATGATAAAATTGGACGGAGCAATCTCCCCGGAGAATACCTTATTTGTCCTGCTCTGTTTTGAAGGGCCTGATGTCTACTCTACTGCGGGTGGCCTGGGTACACGCGTTTCTGAATTGAGCGAAGCGCTGGCAACTCAAGGATATACAACACATCTCATTTATATTGGAGACCCGTATAAACCGGCCGTAGAATATCGCGTGGATGGGCGTTTAATCCTCAAGCGCTGGTCGCAGTGGGTGAGTAAATATTATCCGAACGGTGTCTATGACGGTGAGGAGCCCAAGCTCTACGATTATAATGAGAGTGTCCCTTATCATATCTATAATGAAATTGTGCACACTGCTGTGGATGAGGGCAAGACTGTTGTGATACTGGGCGAGGATTGGCATACGGCAGAAGTGATGTGCCGTACCTCTGACTTGCTGAACTGGTTTGGTGTACGCCAGAAAGTGTTGATGCTGTGGAATTTAAACAGCTTGATGTCTTTAAATCGTATCGATTGGGGGCGTCTCAACTTTGTGACCACGCTATGCACGGTCAGCAAGTACATGAAGCATAAGATGTGGAGCTTGAATGTCAATCCCCTGGTGATTCCGAATGGCATCCCCACGCGACATCTAGACCCGGTTGATCCAGCCGCGATAACGCGTTTACGCAGTATCGTGCAGCGTGGAGATCCGAACCATATTTTCCTCTTTAAAATCGGGCGTTTTGATCCCGATAAGCGCTGGATTATGGCTGTGGAGGCGGTTGCTCGTTTGAAGGATGCGGGCTATCCGGTCACACTCTTTGTGCGTGGAGGTATCGAGCCTCATGGAGCCGAGGTATTCGGGCATGCATATCAGCGAGGACTCCATATTCAGGATGTAGTGGCGCAACGTCCCAATCTTGAGCAGTGTTTCGATGCCATTGAAAAGGCTGGACCTGCCGATATTTATAATCTGCGTTTCTTCTTGCCTGAGGAGTTCGTTCGTACGACGTATGCCGCGGCCGATGCTACCCTGGCTAACAGTGGGCATGAACCCTTTGGCCTGGTGGCACTCGAGGTGATGGCCGCTCAAGGTATTGCGGTGACTGGTTCGACTGGCGAAGATTATGCGATCTCTTTTGAAAATGCGATCGTGACTGAGACGGAAGATCCAGACGAGATTGTTGGCTATCTCTTGTATCTGCGGCGTCATCCCGAAGAGCAGGAGCGGATGCGTAAAGCAAGTCAGTATACGGCTCGACAATTCTTATGGGATCGTGTGATCGAAAATATGGTGGGAAAACTGGAGTTTCTGGCTCGTAAGCAGAATATTGTGTTGCCAACTGTCAGCATGATGGATGTGATTGCGGATGCTCCTGTGCGTGAACAACTTGCGCATGAGGAGAGTGTGGTGACGGCCAGGGCGACCAATAAAAAGTAGCGTATATTGTCTGTTGTAGAAAGACATTGCCTGACATTTCCCAGCAAAAAATAGATGTTTTGTGCGCTATCTTACTGGTCTGGTCGGATGTCACGTGGCGAGGCAAAGAAGGTGTTGGTGGTTCCTCTCCTCTGAGTAAGCGCTGGGGAGCCACCTGTGCATAAGTTGCTGTTTATCAATTGCGGGGAAAGATCCTGAGTTGCAGGGATGCGTAAGGTGTCGACAATGATCTGTATGCCAATTGGATGAGAGGATGACGAGTATGGTTGCGGACCTGGCGATCTACACGGTGGTTCATCAACCTCGGCGCTTAAAACTCCCTGCACAACCGATCCCGCATGGAGCGACGCCCGAAGAGATTGTACATTGCTTGTTTGATGAACGTATGAATGAGCACTATTTTCGGAAAGTGGCGCGTTATAGTTATTATCCCGCTGCACGCATGTTTCTTGACCTGGTACGCAAAGGGATGAAATTGTCAATTGGTTTCTCACTATCATTTGTCCAGCAAGCGGCCGTCTGGGATGAAACGTTGCTCGATCTGTTCCGCGAGTTGGTCGCGCACGAAAATGTTGAGTTAATAGGGGTTGAGCCTTATCATAGCTTTCTTTTTATGCTTGATCTCCCGACTTTTATCTCTAAGATGCAGCAGATGGCACTGGAATTGGAAACTATCTTTGGCAAGCGTCCGGTGGTAACGGATACCACTGAGATGTGTATGTCTTCCTTACTGTATGATGCTTTGGATCAAGCTGGCTTCCAGGGCGTTTTGATGGATGGCCGGCCCGCAGTCATGCAATGGCGTGAAAGCACATACCTCTATCAGTATGGAGTTGAATATCCTTATGCTCTGCCACCAGGCAGAAAAAATCTGCCACGCTCCGCCCGCAAAGCTGGCAGTTCCTCAATATCCCCTTACCTGCTGACACGCCATTTTGAGTTGAGCGATGACGTCGGCTATCGTTTCTCGGATCACAGCTGGAATGGTTATCCTCTATATGCCCATACCTATGCCGATTGGATTGCGCATGCGCGAGGCGATATGCTCCTGCTTGGCTGGGATTTTGAGACGTTTGGAGAACATCATCGTCAGGATAGTGGCATTTTTGATTTCTTGCGTGCGTTGCCGGATGAATTGAAGCTACGTGGCGTGAATACTTATACCGCGAGCCAATTGATTGAGCGGCATAAAGCACAGACGTATCATCTTCCACTCCCGGTATTTCCAACCACGTGGGCCGGTAGCGGAGATATGAATTTCTTCCTGGGGAACGCTGCTCAAAAAAACCTCCTGCAATTGATGGGTGATGTGTATAGCTTTGCCCAAATGACAGGGAACAAAGAGTTGATTGATCTGGCTATCTGGCTTACGCAGTCCGATAATTTACATTTGATTCAGTGGTATGGACATAGTGGCTCAGAAGCCGAGGTCTCGGCCTATTTTACTCCCAGTGAATGGTGGGCTTTGGGCTCTGATGGGGTGATTCATGAGCAGCAGCAGGTCTTTATCAATGCTTTGTACGCGATGCGCCCATATCTACCGGCACATTTATGGAGGCAACCGGAGCGAAAGAAAACACGGGCTGCTAAGGAAGTGTTGGTTGAGCGGGTACCAGAATTAAGTTATGTTGCGCGCCATGCCTGAGGCATGCGCCTCTTCCTGAAGATAAATGTCCACAGCTCACCGCGATGAAGGGCTAGAAGGTTAAATCCTTCTAGCCCTATTTTTATGTTTTTGGTTAAGATTTCATATATGATCTTCTATGACTTTTGACCTACATTGAGCTTAATGCATTGACGGCACTCCCCAAACTTCGCTAAACTTCAGTTTAGTAATAAAAAACCACAGTGTAAAATAGCTTTGTTATGATGAGGTAGGGTTAATGCAACGATTTCACTCTTTGCGGTTAGAGGATGACGATGATGCTGACTTTTCAGAGGATGGTATGCTGGAGATTGCTCTGGTACCTTCCACAAAAGAAACCAATTCTGTTCGGGCCGCACAGATCAACCCGCTTCCAGTATTTCCATCAACGGAGCCTACACGCGCTGTACAGATAAGACAGACGGATAGTAGCTATCATCCTGTTGTAATCCAGAATGGGCAGCCGGCCCAATCATTAGTGCTGGCCTTGCACTCGACGATGCGCTCTCCGGCTGTGGGAATGCGACAGCCTATTGTGATTCCTGGCGATCGCAAACGCCAGCGGAATACACAAGCACTCACTCTGCCTGAAGAAAAAGCTGGCATTCATCTGCATACACGCCATATGTTGGTTGCGCTTGCTACATTCTGTGTCCTGATGTTCACTATGTTTTCGCTGACCCCCCTGGGTAGTGGGCAAAGTGGTATGCCGGTTTTTGATGGAGCCATCAAATGGGTACAAACTCAGCAACTGAATTGGACTATCATTGCTGGGCAGGTTGTCAAGGCTGCTCCAACACCCGCACCACAGCCAGCAACGGTACAGAACGCTGCTCCTGCTACCACTACGACGACTATTTTGCCACAGAGCCAGTACGTGGCTATAGCGGAAGCGGCCGCCACTCAGTATGGTATCAGCCCGACACTGTTTGTACGTCAGATCAATCAGGAAAGCGGATTCAATCCATATGCTGTCTCTCCCAGTGGCGCAGTTGGTATAGCGCAATTTGAGCCTTCGACTGCGGCGGCCGAGGGTGTTGATCCTTATGATCCGCAGGCGGCATTGTACGGTGCTGCTCGGTTGATGGCAAATTTGTCTGCTCAGTACGGTGGAGATTATGCGAAGGCGCTGGGAGCGTATAATGCAGGCCCTGGTACTGTCAATGCGGCTGTTGCTGCGGCTGGTGCCGCCTGGTTATCTTATATGCCTCTAGAGACTCAGAATTATGTCGCTATCATTCTGGGATAACCTCTCCGATGTCGTAGCGTCGGACGCTTGCGTACTATGTTCCAGTAGCTCGTATGAGACAGCTAGCTCTCAGCTCACCACGCTGGGGCTCCTAATCGTACGTCGAGTGGGACATCGTACGCAAGCGTCCGACGCTACGGTGTCTTCGCTTCGCTCGACATTAAATGACATCGCCTGAGTCGATATGTGCTTGAATTTCTTCTATGATAAGGATATACTTAGTAGAGAATGAGCTAGGAGCTGTCTGAGATTTTTTGGATGGAACGAAGCTTTACCTATACTAATTGTCTATCTCTCTGCTAGCTACGCGGAAGAGCTAGCAGTTTACACGAAGGATATAACACCCCATGTCGGATCTCCATATCCGTCAGCGCAACGATATACTCTGGCTCATCTTTGACCGACCTCCTCAAAATTTGTTGACTGTTGCTATGCTTGAGCAACTTTTAGCCGCTCTGTTAAAAGCTATTAAAAAGCCTCCCCGCCTGATTGTGTTGACTGGTATGGGTGAAGAGGCCTTTTGTGCCGGGATTGATCCTTTGGATGCTACCGCTGCACGGCGCGAGGCGCTTGTACATATTGCCTCTCAAGTAGAAGAAGCGATGGCGGAGGCACATGCTCTGAATATTCCGAGTGTCGCAGTTGTCAAAGGGGCTACGCGTGGAGTCGGTTGCGAGGTGGCTGTGCTGTGTCAGATGATTTTTGCTCGCGATGATACCACGTTCCAATTTCCCTCCTCTTCGGAGCGTCTGTTCCATCACTCTGTGTTACGTACATTGTCTGCGTTGCCGAAAAAAGCGGAGATTGATCGCTTTGTAGAAAGCGCTGAGAGCTTCACTGTGCAGGAGGCGATGCGTCTGGGTATAATTGATCAACTTTTGCCAGACAAACGCTTTTTGCAGGATACAGAAGAGTTGCTCACTATGCTGGTGGCAACTGTGTGATCCTCTACCCTGATAAATAAAAAAATATCACTTTTTATCTATGACGTTGACGCGTCGCTTATGTGCAAGCCTCCTCGTTTCTTGTATTTTTTCAGCCTCGCGATAGATATGAGTGCGTTGCTTTGGATAAGGTGCCTTTGTGCATCTCATGAGAAAATTTCGCTCATGTTTTTGTCGGGAACTTTTGGCGTATGGGGGCCGTCATAATAGTAAGTTGTCCTTATTAGAAAATTAGTTGTTGACGGAAAAGGAGTTCAAGATGGATTCTATGCAGAGAAAATCCACACGAGAACGATATATATCTCTTACAACTGTTGCCATCTTTGTGATACTTACCTGTATCCTGTCGGCCTGTGGTTTCAACGGAGGAGGAACTTCTACAGCGACTGGAGGTTCAAGCTCTGCTACTCCAACGCCGGTTGCGTCAACACCAACTGTGACAACGGTTGCGGGCTACGGAGCCACTCAGGGATGTCCAAGTGATTCAGTCGTAAGTAATATATCGAAGGCGAACGTTATAGCAGTTGTGACAGGCACAACAAGCACTAGCACCGCTGGCGAAGTTGTTACGGCTCATGTCGGTGATGTAATTGAGTTGCGTGCACCATTTGGTAAAAAGTGGAGTGGCCCACAAAATTCGTTGAGCGGCTTAACCTTGCAGAATCCAGCCGGCTACGCATTGAAAGCAAGTAGCGCCTGTGTCTGGCGCTTCGATGCGAAAAATGCTGGTACGACGAAACTCGATTTTACCAATCGCCCGATCTGTAAAAAAGGTGACATGTGCCCGATGTTCATTGCGAATGTGGAAGTTACTATCACCGTGAAATAATACATTCTCTCTTTTTTGTTTGCTCAGGAGAAAGTGTCTTCATATCTTCCTTGCCGTTTTCCCCCGAACGGTATATGAAAACCTTTCCCCTGGGCATTTTTCGTGCCGAAATCATGACACATTTTGCATTGATGCAGGTAGATAGTCTTGGAATGTATACATTGCCTATCATTTTATAGTGAATATCACCGTAAGGGATTTCTCTCTTACTCTGGCTTGTCGGGATTGTTTCTGGTCGCTTGTTTTCTGATATGACCAATTCAAGGCTACAAAACGAGCTGTGCACTGCCTTTAGGGATAATTATGAGTTGGAAATGTTCAGTATATGGCTATTTTATGCTCTTTGTTTGTGTGTTCCTTTCCTCTTTCATTTGTGATGTAAGTAAGCATAGAATTGTAGTCGAGTCGACTATTGACAGCGTGATTACTTCTCGCATACAATTGTTTGTAACCGCTGTTACTCTGATTGCGGAAACCAACTATAGCGCACATTGATTTGGGAGTGATAAAACAATGACAATAGAGCATCGTAGTTCCTCTCAGCCCGCCTCGCTGAGTGTGAGTCTTTTTTCTTTTGGCCGTATCTGTTTTTTTTCCTCTGTTGCTTGCTCCTCCATGTCCCACATGTCCATGTGCTGTCCTCACTGTCTTTAAGCTTCGCTGGTTCTTTTCTCCTTGCATCTAGATAAAAGATGAGTTCCAACTCGTTTTGAGCCGTGGCTAAAGCCGTGGCTTATAGTAGTTATTCAGATTACATCTTGAGTGCACTGAGATAGCAGAACGCCCACACGCCGGAACGATTGTATAGCCGTACTCATTAAAATATCTCTTTATACTACTGTTTAGCTATACATATAATTGTGTTCCATGCTTGAAATGTGTCTGCCTGGCTTTTGTTACTCAAATTTATGCCTGCTTGCTTTGACGTTTCTTCGAGCATGGCTCTGGCGCTATTCTTGATCGATTTTTAGATGCCATGGAAGCAGAAAAATGACTTCTCTCTTTACGCTGAATGGAGTGTGTGTGATGGGACAACACGATTTACCAATACAGGTGCAAGACTTACTGCAACTCTCTTCTAATAATGTCATCAAAGGACAACTTGATTTGATGGTGCTACGCCATATGGCTCAACAGTTGCGCCTGACTCTCTTGACGCTGGAGCAATCCAGCCAGACAACCTCGCCGCTTGTCTATGAATTTACGGAGCGCCGCAGCTCAAGGCATCGCATCGTCTTTTATCGGCCTGCAACGCTGATGACAGAAGAAGAGCTGTCCTTTGTGGGCTTTGTGAGTGGGCGTCACGCCGTTGAGGATGTCTCTATCGGCAATGAACTACGGTACGCGGATCAAGATATGCTGGCTCAACTGGTCCATATTCCAGGGCTGCTGGGCTATTCTTCGTTGGAGTTACAACCTGGACGTTGGTATAACCTGGTTGTCATGCGCAATTTAGATACAAAAGCTGATCTGAAGCAGATTAATCATCATCAGCACGCTGCATATCAGCTGGCACCGCGTGCCTACTCGTGGATACGTATCCACAGCGGCATTTTTCCAGGCGGCCTGGCACGGAATACACCGCGCTTGCTCAAGACCAAACATTACGCATTTCTCTCAGGCCATCACAATTTTCAGATGCACGAAGTTGTCTACGATGCACAGAATAAGGAGTCGCATGTTGGATAACTTATATGAACAGGCAACTGTGCACTTTGCTAATTTTCTTTCGCCGCTCTTGCAGGAGACGTATGATGCCATTGCGACATACGTTGGTCGTCAGCTTTCATTGTCTGTGGTTTCAGGCGCGAGTCTGGATCTGGCCGAATTTCAAGGTGGACAGGCGGATATTGGTTTCTTATGTGGATTACAATACGTCCGGTTGAGCGAAAGAGCCTACAACCCGGTCGAATTGCTGGCGGCTCCTGTGTTGCATAGCGCACGTTATCAGCAGCGTCCCATCTACTATTCGGATGTGATTGTGCGGCGAGAAAGTCCTTATGCCTCGTTTCGTGATCTTAGTGGATGCACCTGGGCCTACAACGAAGAGGCATCGCATTCCGGTTACAATCTGGTTCAATATAGTCTGCTTGAGCGTAAGGCTCATGGACGTTATTTTGGCAAAACGATTAAATCAGGCTCGCATCTGCAATCATTGCGCCTGGTGCTGGATGGCGAGGCCGATGCAACCGCGATCGATTCGCATGTGCTGGATGTGGTTTTGCAAAGGGATACACAGCTTGCCTCACAGGTTTCCATTATCGACATGTTTGGCCCATCATCGATTCCTCCAGTTGTCGCGGCGAGGAGGCTACCAGTGCAACTCAAGCGTGCTATCCTGGCTGTATTGGTCAGCATGCATCAGGATGCCCACCTGGCTGAGATGTTGCAATTGGGTGGTATCGAGCGTTTTGTACCTGTCCAGGATGAGTATTACGACGATATTCGAAACATGGTAGCTCGTGTACAATCAGCTTGAGCTCTGAGGGCAGATGTAACGTTCAGGAAGATGCATCTCTGGAGGTCCTGATAGGTTATAATGGAGACAATAAATGTTTCTGTTATAAGCAGAATCACTGCTGAAAGGACACAGTGAGGCATGACAACTGCAAATGAAACAGGCAATGGAGCCGAACAAAATCCAGCCACGCCCCCGATCCGTATCGGTCTGGTGGCTGATTCGCCGAATTTCCCGGCGGCATGGGATCAGGTGATTGCTAAGGTGCGTCTGGCCGATGAATTGGGCTTTGATTCGGTCTGGTTGGGAGAGTCCTGGGGCTATGAGTTATTTACATCGATGTCCGATCTGGTTCGAGCGACGAAGCGGATTAAGATTGGAGCTGGCATCGCGAATATCTATTCTCGCTCGCCTGCCTTGATTGCCAGTACGGTGGCAACTCTTGATGAACGCTCATCTGGACGTATTATGTTGGGACTTGGTCCCTCGGGTCAGCAGGTTGTAGAGCATTGGCATGGTGTGCCTTTTGCTAAACCGCTACAACGTACTCGCGAATATATAGATATTATCAGGATCATCTTACGCGGCGACAAGCTCCACTATCAGGGGGAGTTTTTTCAGTTGGAGCGGGGCTTTAAGCTGCGCTTTAAGCCACAGCGTGCTGATCTTCCGATCTATATCGCGGCCATGGGGCCAAAGAACATCCATCTGACGGGCGAACTTGCGGATGGCGTACTGCCCGTGTATTGGCCCTCAACCAGATGGGGCGCATTGCGCACACAACTGGATGAGGGATCACTTCAAGCTGGTCGAGCGCCTCACAGCGCAGCGATTGCTCCCTATATTACGACCGTGATCCTGCCTGATAACGCCACCGACGAAGCACGTCGTGCAGCTTACATCAAAGCGGCATCTCCTCTGGCCTACTATATCGGCAGGATGGGAGTCTACTACGCTCAGATGCTGAGGCGCAATGGTTTTGAGGAGGATGTACAGGCTGTCCTGACCGGCTGGGAGCAAGGGATGAAGTCTGCCATCCGGGCGGTCAGTCCGCGCCTGTTGGAGGCAACGACGGTTATCGGGACGGCTCAAGAGTGCGCGGCGAAAATTAAGCAGTGGGTGGCTTCAGGCGTTGATGAACCTTTGATCACCATGCCCGAAGGATCGTTGGATGAGACCGCTGCTCAATTTTCAGCCCTCAAAGATGCTCTCGCTCTATAGATTTTTCTGGCTGGCAAAAGTGTCAGCATGTTGTAGCCGTTTATTAATCGATGGATGCGAGTAAAAGAGGAATTCGATGATGGGGGCTGGCTCAACCTCGGCAAGATTCTGGTTTGCCAGTCGCCTCATGGCACTTTTAAAGTCCTCGATTTTTCCTGTGGATTGGAGCGCGTATTCATCGGCCTGATATTCGATGATGCGTGTAATGCCGTTGCTCAGTGGCATAATGATCAGGCTGAAGACGCCGATCATGACTAAAAAGAAGGGCAACGTGGCGGGATCAGTGAGTGAGAGATAAAAATGCTGCTGATCAACCACCCAGTTCAGTACCAGACTGCCGATGAAAAGTCCCACTAACATGAGCACCGTTTGCGTGATAATCAATTTCCAGATGTCTCGATGCACATGATGTCCCAATTCGTGGGCCAGTACAACTTCAATTTCATCCACGGTAAATTTGTCTGTCATTGTATCGCCCAGGACAATGCGGCGCGTGTTTCCCAACCCCATTAATGCTGCATTAGTTGCAGTTGTCTTGTTACTCATTCTCATGGAGTAGACACCGCGAACCCTTGTATTTGCTTTGGCGACCAGGGCCAGAAGACGTTGTGTAAGCTCTCCCTCAGGCAACGGCGTGAATTTGTAGAAGATGGGATAGAGGAGAATGGGGGCAAGGTTGGCCATTAAGACGGAGAAAAAGAGGATGATGATGGCCAGCCAGAGCCACCATAATTGTGGTTGTAACGCCAGGAGCGTATATAAAAGAGAGACAAAGATGATTTCCAGAACGAGGTTTAGGAGCAGGCTGATGCCTACTTCGCGAAACCAGGCTGCTTTGCTCATGATTGAGATGCCGTAGCGATGAGGTAGCGTGTAACCTGAATAGTAAGAGAGCGGAAATGTGATAATCTCGTAGATCAGAAATACTAGCAGGCAGTAGATCACGATCTGCCAGGGAAACCAGTCTGCGCGTGGCTGCCAGTTCAGTAGTGGGAGTCCGCTGACCGCTCCATGAATGACATCGCGTAACCATACATCCAGGCGAGAGCCAAGGACAATCAAAATCAGTACTACGCCGATGCCTAAACTACTATAAGAGATGCGGCGGCTCGTGCGAGCATATTCACGAGCCTTTTGTTGTCGTTCGACATCAATTTCCATGCCATTTTCCTCTTAACTCTGCTGGAAAATCATGACAGATTGATAGAGTCTGGTCTGCTCAGCGCCAACGAAGCTTATGCGAGATCGTGTGAGAGCAGCTATCTTGTCTCAATGCTGCAATGTATCGATATATATTAATAAATGACGAGTGAGAAGCCGTGTTTGATGGTGACGGCGCGTTTGGTTTTCGCGGCTCGCCAGGCGGTTTTGCTCATCCCTACCTGTTTACGCAGGTCGTTGAGTTGCTCTTCTGTGAAGTGTTCAGAGGCAGCAAGCACAACGCGGCGCAATTCAACGCGTATGGCATTAATGCGGGTCTCAAGCTCGGCCAGACGATAGGAATCGTGAGGCAAGCCCTGGATGGCCAGCCTGGCAAGATCGGCCCATTGACCGGCTGGAGTACGCATTGCATCGACACGTTCTTTGATAAAAGCGGTTACTTCATCAAAATCGGGTATGGATGTAAGATTGGTCATGCTAAATTCTCCTCTTGATGGATATCATGATACATTCACATCGGAGTGACGTCCCTATCGTACCGATGATCCATATGAGCAGACAGCATTTATTTCGTAGGTGCTGCTAGGCGAGTATGAAAATCGGCGCGTGATTTTATGCTCATACTCGCTCTCTTCTGCTGCAAAATCAGGTCAAGCTACGATGCAAGTTGGCGAAGGAGCGTCTGGCGCTCTCCAGTGATGGAATGGTTGGCTGATCGTTTTCGACGATGTAGGCCGTGACACCAGCAGCTTGACCAGCCTCGATATAACCGGCGATATCAAGGGTTCCCGTACCAACCTCAGCAAAGGTACGTTCAGGCGTCATATCTTTAAGATGTAAGGTGGCGATACGACCACTATGTTCCCTGATCAAGGTGATGGGATTGACGCCTGCAAAGGCAGCCCAATAGGTATCAATCTCAAATTTCACCAGAGCGGGATCAGTGGCCTCAATCAAACGCTCCAGCGAGGTTTTTCCATCCGTCGTTTCAAACTCAAACTGATGATTGTGATAGGCGAGCGTCAGGCCACGTGCCTGACAGCGACGGCCATAATCATTCAATTGATCGGCGAATTTTTTAAATGTGTCTGCTTGAGCGAGTAAGTTCTTATCAATCCAGGGAACAATCAGATAAGGGCTACCAATCTCCACACAATAGGAGATCTCGTGCTCAATATCCTTCTCCAGTAAGGCTATTCCCACATGGCTCCCAACTGTCTTCAAGCCATATTCAGAGAGCACACTGGCTAATTCTTTGGCCTCGAGACCACCATAACCCGCGAATTCGACCCCGTGATAGCCTATATCCGCAACGGCGCGTAAAGTCCCTTTGAAATCTTTCGCTGTTTCATCTCGTACAGTATACAACTGTAGCGCAATAATATTCGTCATGAAAACTCCCTACTACCAGGCATGATAGGTACATTGTGGCTAGTCCATTGCCCAGACATGTCATAAGTATATCACCTTTGATGAAAGGGACGATTCTCATTTTACAGTCTGGGCCTTTTTTTTACGCTTTTATGATGTCATCTTGCTTTATCTAGTTGGCTTTCCACCCTCTGGCATGATTGACAATTTCCAGAAATCACGTGTCGGGACAAGAGGATTATCTGCTCCACGCACGACATAGGCGTTGCCCTGGGAGTCGCACGCGCTGGTACCTAAGACTGAGCCTCCCTTAGCCAGAGAAGTGAGTGCCTGTGATTTCAGTGTATCCAGATCAAAAAGCCATGCTGTATTTAATCCTTTATTGTTTGTCTTGTCGTAGCCACCGATCAACGCCAGTTTACCCGATGATATGGCACAGCTGGATGCTCCGCTGATAGCTTGTGGCATGCTGATTGGTTCTTGTGACCAGCTATCATTGACGATGTCATAGCGATAAATGGTGGCTGTGGAATGAGTTTGCCCTGCATCCTCGGCACCACCGAACAATAAAATATGATCCTGTCCGTCAGCAGCCAGCGCCCCATAGCCCAGACCGCGTGGTATATTGGCTAAATGTTGCCATTGATCCGTCGCAATATCATAACGATACCAGCCGTTGCCCGCGTGTATATGTGGATCACCTGCTTTCATAAAGCCCTGCATGAGGTAGAGATGTCCTTTATGATCGGCGAGTAGGGAGCCCGCAAAGCCAAAACGTATCTGCGTGGGTGGCACGATGCTGGTTAACTGATTTTTTTCCGGCTGATAGCTGTAGAGGAGCGAGCTCACTTGATAACTCTGTGATGCATAACCGGCTGTAAAAAAGAGCCTGTGATGCTCATCTACGGCGACAGTATTATTTACCATGCTGGGAAAGTGATCGCGGATGACGATCTCCCAATGATGAGCGGCGATGTCATAGCGATACAGGTTATAGTCGTAAAAGGGATGGGTCGAACCTCGATAGCCACCGTTCATGTAGATATATCCTCGATCGTGGAGCTTGACATAAACGGCCGCGTTGTCGGCTCCCGGACTCAAAAGCGCGGGCAGTGGCTGCCAGTTGCTCGTATACTCGTTTGTTGCTGTGGCGCTCAGAGGAGTCGGTGATGGCGTAAGGACAATCTGTATCTGTTCTTCCGCCGGCTGCTGGAAGCGGCTATAGATGAGTAGTGAGGCCATTGCCACAAAAAGAAGTAGAGCCAGCGCGAAACTGGTACGCACAAGCCGATGAGGCGATGCTATGAGGACTTTCCTGGTATCCTGGGCATGATGTTCCTCGAATGAGTGTAGCGAAAGTTTGGATAATGATACGCTGGAACGTCTTTGCAGGCTTTCATCTACCGAAACCAACTGTTGTTCAAATTGTTCCTGCTCAAGGCGTTCGAGACGTATCTGTTGCAACGACTCACGGGCTAATTTGCGCTGCTCTAAATCCAGGACAACGGGCATGACTTCTGTCAGATCTTCTGCGAGCAGGTTGGAGTGGTGTATCGGGTATGGTTGCTCGGCCTCTGTCTCGATCTCTTCATCCTCGTAGAGAGAATGCTGATAAGCTCTGCGCTCTTCGATGCGATAAGCTCGCTCTACTGCCAGTAAGAACACGTGCGCGGACTGAAAACGTTCATGGATATCGGTCTGCGTGGCAAGCTTGATGATTCCATTCAGTATTTTTGATAGGCTGGGAAGTGGCGGAAGATCCTGCTTATTCAGGGTATCCGGCAGAATGAAGCCACCTAGCATTTCGTGGAGGATCAGGCCCAGGCTGTAGAGATCGGAACGTATATCGGCTTTGCCCTCTGGATCACGCTGCTCTGGTGACTCGTAGCTTGTCATGTACTCTGGATCTCTTTTGGTCGTGACCAGGTCACTGTCATAGCATGCATGTTCAAAATCAATCAGCATGACCGAATGATCTGGTAAGAGCATAATTGTCTCGGGTCTCAGGGCACAAAAGATGATGGCTGGATGCTGTCTATGCAGATAATCGAGCACGTTGCAGATCTGTAGCACATAGCCCAGGGCCTCGAAAATTGATAATGATCCATTGCGGAGGAGATGATTGCGCAATGTAGTACCAGGAATATAATTGCTGACGAGATACCAGTAGCCCTCTTCCGCAAAGTAGTCGAAGAGTGTGGGCAGCGCGGGATGTTGGAGGCGAGCCAATAGGAGCGCTTCATGTAAGAAATGGTCGGTTTGACTGCCTCCACTGCTCGGAAAGGCGGCTTGATGCGCGTTGCGATTGGCGAAACGGCGTGTCATATCACCGCCATGCAGAATATAGTTGAGTTCAGCGATGACATTTTCTGGTAGCGGTTGATCGGCGGGTATCTGTTTGAGTAGCAGGGGGATAGATAGAGCTGTGTGGATGGCTAGATAGGCTTTGTACGTCGGATTGATCTCATATGGTTCTAATAAGCATTTG
This sequence comes from Dictyobacter sp. Z7_2, assembly GCF_057551105.1. Lineage (NCBI taxonomy): Bacteria > Bacillati > Chloroflexota > Ktedonobacteria > Ktedonobacterales > Dictyobacteraceae > Dictyobacter > Dictyobacter sp. Z7_2. The sequence goes on along the minus strand of NZ_BAAJPE010000002.1, from coordinate 1,620,718 downwards.
ATACGATATTCTCCGTCATGGAGTGTGCGTTCAATCAAATGATCGTTCTCTGCTGTCGCTTGATCTTTAGATGGTATCATGCGCTTTCCACCTCCTCCTCTCATACCCATGGACGTTAGCAATATGTGTGTTTTATAGTATCTAAGGATGCCTCTGCCGTCAAGTAAAGATTAAATAACGGTACATCTACACTATAAGATTATCATAGCTCGTTACATATAAAAACGTGTATCGATATTCCATTTCGTTTGTCCTCAGGCTTTAGCATACCGGCTAATGGGTAGCAGGACGCGGAAGCTACTACCTTCACCGACCGTACTTTCCACGGAGATTGATCCATTCATTGCATGTACAAAATCACGGACAATGGTAAGACCCAGGCCAGCTCCTCCTGACAGGCGTGAACGTGAAGCATCCACTCGATAAAAGCGCTCGAAGATATATTCCAGCTCTTCGGGAGCAATACCGACGCCCGTATCAGAAACCATGAGCGCCAGAAATGTATCATCGGCTCGCTGAAGCGAGATCGCAACAATACCTCCATCTGGTGTGTGAGTAATTGCATTGCGTACTAGATTGAGCAGTATCTGCGTGAGACGCTGACGATCAGCAAGCAAATCAGGTAAATCCGGTTCTATCTGACGTATGAGAGATATTTGTCGCTCGCGCTGTGCCAGTGGCATCAGTGTTTGATAGACCTCTTCAATGACATCTCCACATGCAACCACCTCTCGCTTCAAATGAATCTCATCCTTCTCTGCCCGAGCCAGTGCCAGGAGATCATCAACCAGTGTGCCAAGTCGCAGCGACTCGCGGTGCACAATCGTTAAATAATGAAGCAAGACATCAGCCGACGAGAGTACACTTTCGGTATCAGCCCAGGCATGTAACAGCGATTCGACGTGACCCTGGATGCTGGCAACCGGTGTACGCAATTCATGCGACATGTTCGTGATCAGCTCACGACGTTTCCGTTCAGCCAGCTCTGCCTTGGATCGTTCTTGTTCAGCCTGCTGCCTTGCCTCTAACAATTGAAGATCGCTCCGGCTGATACCAAGTGTATAGCGCGCAAAAAGTTCCCATGTAAAAAGTAAGCCATTATTAAGATGGAGAGAGCCAAGCGCAAGTAGTGCTCCCAGTAGTGCCATGCCACCTAAGTGTGCAAGAGCAAGAGGAACAGACATGCTGGCAATTCCAGTGAAAGGGGTAAATTTGATGAAGACTGTGAACGTAAATTGCATTAACATGGCTTCAGACAAGAAGTGCATATGCAATAACCTATTAGTAAAGATCGTAATAATGTAAATGATATCACTAAAGAAGAATAGAAACGCTGCCAGCGTGATTGATAGCGCAGAGGTTGAAATTACGATACCAAAGAACGATTTTAGACATAAATATCCCAGCGTTTTCCACGTGACAGGACTGTAGAGAAAAACATATAGCCTTTTCCATAGCCCTATTTTTTCCTCTTGCAATGGAATAGGGGCTGGAATATCGTACTTAAGCCATGTACGTAGCATTGCACGCTCAAACACTGCCAGTCCGCGCAGGGAAAGTAACATACCCAAAGCCAGCGGAAATCCAATCCAAATAAGCATTGTTATAAAGCTGAGTGTGAATCCACCTATGAGAAAGAGAGGGTAAATGCATCCAAGCAAGAAGGTTATGAGCAGGTAGCATAGATTGAGATAACTCTGGGCTTCCATGAGAGGACGAAAAAAGTTGACGATCACTTTGTTATTCAACATAGTACATCCTTGTGATTAAGATTATCGAATTTGGCTCGCGGCATCCAGGGGGAGTCGTGTGCTACTCACATTTCCCCTGGAGCTGTTCCTCTGCTTATTTTCTCGTTCTCTTCTTTTTTATACTGAACCCGGCTCGATGATTAAATTTTGCCGGCCCAGAAGAAAAAGCTTTCAAACTGAGCTGGCGGTTACCTCTATTTCAAGCATGGGTTGTTCTACTTGAAGTTTATAACGATCATATGAGAGACGACCATGTGTCGCAACGATAATAATCAGAGCTGGTACCAACAGCACTGTATACATGAGTGATAATTCCGGTAGCGTTGGTGTAGAACGAAAACCCAGGCCGGCTGATGTATTGATGGATGCGTGTAGCAACATGGTCATGAGCAAACTGCCACGGGTGTTATTGAAGAGCCAGGTAAAGACTATCTCCATCACGGTCGTTGCTACCATAAATGCCAGTAGAGCTATGCTGATGCCGATAAAGCCCGATTCGGCTCCATTATAGCCTGGTATAAAGAATAATGGTAGGTGCCATAATCCCCACAGGACTCCGAGTAGAAGGCTTCCTTTCAAGGGGCCAAAACGCTGCTGTAAGTGAGGTAATGCAAAGCCGCGCCAGCCTGGTTCCTCGAAGAATGGTCCACCAAAGAAGAGCGTCAGGATATAGAATTCCGGGTAGGTGAGTAGCACGTGTGGAAAGATTGCCCAATTGTCTGTCATGATCACGCCACTCAACATGAACAGTGCCGCTATACCCAGCAACGCCAGCAGATACCAGAGTATATTGACCCGCCATAATACATACCTGCGTAGCAAACGACCTATTCCAACTCGACCTTCAGTTACTGCCGTCATAATAAACGAAGAAAGTGTTGGGCCAGCTAGCAAACCAAGTGACAGCCAGAGTGTAAGATCTGTTTGCCCTAAGAAGACAATGAATACAAAACCAATACTCCAGGTGATAGCATAAGCAATAAGAAAGTAGAACCACAATGGGTGGCGTCGCATGATTGCTAACCACGGGGAGACGCTCGTGGATGAAACCTCTATCGGATTGGTTATGTTTTGTTGTGCCATCGGAAGACTCCTTCTAACGCATAGGGAGAAGCATGCAGAAACTTATCCGCAAATAGCTCAATGCCCTCTGTGAGTAAGGATAGAGTAGCGCTGTGACGATTTTTTGCCAAAAGTGTAACGATTTTGTGACGCTTGTAGGCACCTGACCGTTAACTGTTTGGACGCTTTTGTACATAATACAGGCATGAGAGCACTGCAAATAAAAAGGGCTTTTAGCAGATGAGGGGAGATTGCTATAATACGAAACGATATCCGATGCCCCATACGGTAACAATCTTTTCTGCCTGTGAACCGATTTTTTTGCGGAGGCGAGTGATATGTGCATCAACAGTGCGATCAAATCCATCGTATTCATAGCCCCAGAGCTGCTGCAAGAGATAGTCACGGCTAAAAGCCCGGCCTGGATGGGTGATCAGCAACACCAGTAATTCATATTCTTTTGGTGTCAGATTAACTTCTTCGCCATTGAGCAAAACTATGTGTGAGTCTTCATAAATGGAGATTGGACCGCGTAAGATTGGATCATGTGTTACGGTAGAGATAGTGAAAGCTGAAATATTACTGGCACCAGGGGCATCTGCTCGCGCTGCACGACGCTCAAGATCCACACGGCGCAAGATGGCGCGCACGCGAGCCAGCAACTCACGTACACTAAATGGCTTGCTAAGATAGTCGTCGGCACCTACTTCCAGGCCCAGAATGCGATCAACTTCTTCATTGCGGGCTGTGAGCATGATGATGGGTACAAGATGCCGTTGTCGAATACGCCGACAAACAGTCAGGCCATCTAGACCCGGCAACATCCAATCCAGTACTACCAGATGGAGAGAGTGCGCTTCAACAAAGGCCAACGCGGCCTGACCATCGAAAGCCTGATAAACAGTATGGCCTTCTGCCTCCAGTTCAGCTTGAAGTAAATTGCAGATGTCGACTTCGTCCTCGACCACAAGGATATTTGCCATACGAGTCTTTCTCCATTATTGATATAATTGCATCTTTCTATCATGCCTGCATGGTAATCGATAATTGCTACCAAATATAATTATAGCTCTTTACCAGACCAAAAAGCAGCAAATGAAAGACAAAGGGGTGCGCTTAGCGCACCCCGCGATCAAGCGGGTCAAGGTGCTACAGGGGTTGTGCTTTGAGTTGGAGAATGATCTGGTAAGCGCTGTGGGCTGGTATATTCAGGCGATCGGCCGGGCGGTTGAGTCCGTCTTCGCGGGTGACGATGGGCTCAAAGCAGACAAAATTATGATCCGGGGCTGTCTCAGGCTCGGACCATACCTGCATGTTTTTGAGCGAGTAGTGTTCCTGCCATGGCAGTTCGGCGATCGTTAAGGTGCCATGATGAGGGATGTGAAAGGTTGCGCTCTGTGGAAAAATGAGTGTATCATCAGGGGGATGCGTTGCCCATCGGATACTTTTTGGGTCCAATCCTGTTAATCCTTCGGTGCTGATCTCTGCTTTATCCGCTTGCGCGACGCTGAAGTAGGGATGAAAACCTGGTGCGATGGGCATGATTTCAGCGCCGCGATTTTCCATCGTTAATGTGTAGGTGAGCGTTCCTGCGCTGGCTACTATGTGGGTGCTGAAAGTGAAATCGTAAGGATATTGTGAGCGTGTATGCTCATCGCTGCTCAATTGGAGCGTGACGCTGGATTGATCCTGTTGGGTGACGGTCCAGGGGAGGATACGTCCAAATCCGTGGATGGGAAGAGTCGTTCCTTTTTCCTGGAAGATGCCTTGTTTGAGGCGGGCAAAGTTTGGGATCATTAAGGGTAGGCCCCAACGTCGGACGTTTCCTGTTTCGGCTGCTCGATAGAGTACCGGCCAGTTGTCGACCTGGAAATGTGAAACGAGGCAAATGTCTGGCATGATACCAATTTTCGTGTTGCCGCTGCTAAGTACCAGTTCGTGTTCCATGGGAAATTGTGTCAATGTCATATTTCAAACTCCAGAATAACTGCACTCAAAAGATGCTCAGTTAGTTTAAGTTAGCGTTTATCCCTTATGCAAGGGTGAGATGTCTCGCTCTGTTACGAGGACTACGCAAGCATTGTACGCAGACCTGATGATAACTGCAAGTTTCTTCCTGTATCTTTCATATCTTTAGCATTACTTGATAATTAATTCTTGTAATTATTCAGAAAATTTTCTGTTATTTTATCAGTGTTATTGTTAAGTAGGACCTATTGTGTTTTGAAGGTCATGTGTTTATACTGTATGATATTAAGGTACTTATGTATCCACACATATGTACGCCATTCATCCTGAATACTGTATTGTTATATTGTCCAACTCCGAGAAAATTTGGGGATTAAAAAGGTATGGGTAATCATTCGGGTAAAGAGACATCAACTACCCGTTCATTTGTAGAGACAGATCGGCTGCATAAAGAGGAGAGTCAGCCTTTGGTAGGACATATTGCAATCAAGGGGACACGGAATGGCCTGTTGTTGACGCTGGAGCCAGAGACCCCCTTTGGTGAGTTGATGACAGCCCTGGCAGATCGACTGGCAGAGTCGCCTTCTTTTTTTCGTGGAGCTTCTCTGACTGTAGATACAACACGTCGGTCATTGCGTGTAAATGAGCGCGTACAACTTGAAGAGCTTCTGGCTCATTATCACATGTCTGTCACATCCGTGGAAACGGTTGTGGAGAAGCGCCGTGCCGCGAAAACAATTGCGCTGGCTCTGCCTGATACCGCTCTTGAGGGAACGTTGATACAGGAGAGCGTCCAGAATATAGCAGGTACTCAGAGTGTGCAAAATATACAAAGCGCTCAGAGTGTTCCCAGTACTCAAAATACCCAGAATACTCAGAGTGTCCAGCAGAGAGATATGAGAGATTCATCTGATACGCTCTTCTTGAGAAGGACGGTACGTTCCGGTCAGGCAATTCATCATAGCAGTAGTGTGGTGGTGTTGGGTGATGTCAATCCGGGCGCGGAGATTGTCGCCGGTGGGGATATTATTGTGTGGGGAGTCTTACGCGGTATGGTACATGCGGGCTATCCCGATAATGACAATGCGATGGTGTGTTCCTTACAACTGGCACCGGTACAATTGCGCATTGCGCATCTTCTCTCTCGTCCTCCCGAGGGCTTTGAGGCTCAGCCCCGACCAGAAGTTGCCACTATCCGTAACGGGCAAATTATAGTGGAGACCTGGGTAAGTGGACGCCCTCCCCGTAAATAGGAAACATTTCCTGTATTCGTGAAGTTAGATGATACATATCTAATTCAATCTATCGTTCGTGATATACTAAAAGACGGTATAGGGCAGGAACAAAAATAAGAATATGTTCTCCTACAGGAGCCTGAAACGTTCTTCAGAGGGAGTATAGCATGGATAGTCGGGTAATAACTATTACATCTGGGAAGGGTGGCGTGGGAAAAACGACCACAACTGCAAATCTTGGGACCGCTCTGGCGATGCAGGGGAAAAAAGTTGTGGTGTTGGATGGGGATATCGGGTTACGCAATCTGGATGCCGTTCTCGGTCTTGAGAATCGTATCGTCTATGATCTGGTGGATGTAGTGGAGGGACAGTGCCGCTTGCGGCAGGCTTTAATCAAAGATAAGCGGCAACCGGAATTATATTTACTGCCGGCTGCGCAGACACGTGATAAAAATGCTGTGAATAGTATGCAGATGGAACAGCTTTGTCAACAGTTACGACAAGAGTTTGAGTATGTAATTATTGACTCTCCGGCTGGCATCGAGCAGGGCTTTCGTAACGCGATTGTGGGAGCGGATGAAATCATCATTGTCGCCAATCCTGAAATGGCTTCCGTGCGTGACGCCGACAGGATTATCGGTCTGGTGGAAGCCGCGGGCAAGCCTGAACCGCGCCTGATACTCAATCGTTTGCGGGCGGAGATGGTGAAGCGAGGCGATATGATGGCGGTGGCGGATGTGTTGGAAGTTCTGAGTATTGATTTGTTGGGCGTGATTCCTGAGGATGAGGCGATTATCGTGGCAACAAATAAGGGTGAGCCCGCTGTCTATGATCGGCGTACCCGCTCGGGGCGTGCCTTCATTCATGCCGCTCAACGTGTTCTCGGCGAAGAAGTACCGCTTGAAGATGTTGTAGAATCGACTTCTCTGCTCGAACGGCTACGACGTTTGATGGGTTTTGGTTCTGCATTAGAAGAGAAGCCATTGCGCTCTCAATCTTCTTAAGGGGGTGAATAATGGGTGTTTTTGAATTTATGGCAGGAAAGAAGAAACCGACTCCGGGGGAAGTTGCGAAGGAGCGCTTGAAGGTCGTGCTCGCGCATGACCGTCTGAAATTAAATCCAGAGTTACTTGAAATCATTCGTGAAGAAATACTCTCAGTCGTCTCGCGGCGACTGGCTATTGATGAGGATCAAGTTCAAGTTAACCTCTCGCATGAGGGTGGAGCAGAAAAACTCCTCGCCAATATGCCAATCAGACGTGAAAAAATCACGTTTGAATGGGACCCGCCTGCTTACACTCCATCGTCCCCTAACGTGATTCATGGTACCGTGCATGTGGAGACCAGTAGCGACGAGCTTGAATAAATTTCGACCATCAATGTGACCTCTAGGTGGAGGCAACCCATCTGGGGTGCTCCACTTCCCCCTCTTTTTGCTCAATGAAGCATCTATATATATGACTGTGCTCGGCAGTAATTTACATAAAAGCATCAGCAGATAATGCGCTTTTCCAGGTGCACCCGTTTTGAATTTAATAGGATCTTTACAAGATTATAATGCATGTGTACTCTATATGTTGTATTATAATAAGAGTAGATATCCTGTTATACCTTATTCCTCTGTAGCATTATCTAAACGTGTTTGTATGTTTATGGGTTGACACACCAGCGGTACGATAGGACGTTACTACCATACAAACGAAAGAATAGGCCTCAAAGTCTTAGAAATAAGGTATAGTAGAAGTACACGTAGTATCTCTTCTAAAAAAGAGAATGTTTTTGCACGCAAAACATGTGAAATGACGCTAGTATAACAATAATTTTATCGAGGTATCAGGTGGTGAGTAGGGAAAAACAAGAGCCTAAGGTGCTTCATACGCAGAAAGTGATGTATAGACAGCATATGAATGGTGTAAGTAATGCCTTTTGGCCTTCCAATGTGCGGCGGGGTGTCCATACAAATAAAGTTGCGCAGCAGCGCCGTATTATGATTATGTTTGGTATTGAATGTATGCATGCCTTGAAATTGTGGCATATCTATTGGCAATATCTCGTGTCCACATATATGTCTTTGCAACGTCTGGTACAGTTTTTCTGTATTGGCCTCATATTGGGGATGGCTGTCATCCTGGCTGTTTTCTATGACTGGGGTGTAATACTGAAACATTGGGTTGCATTTTTATTGTGTATCATCCTATGTACTTTTGCTACACTGATTATCGTGTATGCCTGGATTGGGAATAAGCGCACAAGAAAGCCTCAAACACTCATGCTGAAACTCTCACATTCATCGCTGGGTGGCATACCTGTTGTACCGATGAAGCCTGCTTCGTCGCAATTGACGACAGGTAATAGAGCGAACCTTTCGCATACACAGGGGCCGGCGCTGCTACCCTTTCCTGAAACGCCGATGCCGATGCCTGCTACTCCGTTGATACGTGTGTTGGAGACCATTGATCTCTCGTCCACAAATGTAAAGCACTTTTTGGATATTCGGCCGCTTTCGTCTATGAATATCACAAAGGATGGCGACATAAACTAATCAGGTAGGCGCTGGCGTGGTTCAAATAGTGGCTTGCTGGCACTGTAAGATGCTATGACCTTCGGGGTATGCGATTGACCGATCTGTGCGAGAGAAGTATGATATCAGGCAGGTTTTGTGCAAGTAGCAGCAGATAGGTAATTTGAGGAGGCTCCTTTATTTATGAGCAACCAGCAGGTACAGAAGGTCAAAGTAAAGCGTCTGGCGCATGTCGGGATATGGACAAGTGATGTGTCAGCGCAAGCACGCTTCTACCATCAGGTTCTTGGGCTGGAAGTGCGCTCAACATCTGAGAATAGCGGCGACGATGTTGAATTTGAAGAGACAAATATGTTTTTGACTCTAGATGGAGAGTCTCATTGCCTGGGTTTATTTGATGACAATCGTCCAGCCGTGAATGCGCGGAGACCTGTCCAACGCTCGCCGCTGCATCATCTATCTTTCGAAGTTGATACCGATGCCGAGCTGGCGGCACTGGCGGCTCGCCTCAAAATTGCCGGTGTTGATCTGGTACTTGACGCTCGCGATGGTGATCCCGATCTGGGGGATACGCTCTGGTTTAGCGATCCGGATGGGAATCGTGTCGAGATCTCGGTACAGCCAGATACTCTGCTGACTGCTAATAATGGCAGGCGCTCAACATGGCATCCTCAGACGCTCCAGCACATTGCGTTATATACGTTGCATTTGGAAGCGATGGTGGAGTTTTATACCGAGTGTCTGGGCTTTGATATTTCTGACTGGCTACTGCGAGAGCGAGCCTGGCTACGTTGTAATCAAAATCATCATACGCTGATGTTCATTCACGGTAATCCTGGTATCGATCATATTGGTTTCGGTATCGTAGATGGCAATGAACTGCTACATTGCGCTGATCTGCTAAGTCAGCAGCAGATACCGCTCCTCTGGGGTCCTGGACGCCATGGTACCAGCGCTGACCTCTTTATTCGCTTTGCTGATCCAGATGGCCGGCACATAGAGTTTTCCGCAGGTATCCAACAATACTACGATCGAGATGTCACGGCCCCCCCTCGGCTCTGGCATACGCGTGCCATGGCGCTCAATCTCTGGGGGATGCTGCCTCCCTGGATACGTGAAGAAGCACAGTCCTAACCATCACTATAGATTGTTCACCTTGGTCGCGGGGTGCGCTGAGAGTACAAATACTGTGAAGAGTGGGAATAAAACCCTCTCGCCCACGGCGTCAACGCTCACCGACGTAGCGGCGCGGCTCCGCTGTGCTGTCTGTGACTCGTATGATTCGGCTTGGGTGCGTCTCTCAATGGACCCCCATGAGGAGCATGTTCGTACGAGCCGCTGACAGCACGGCGGAGCCGCGCCGCTACGCCGGTGAGCGTCTCACTCCATCGCCTTTCGGAGATGTTTTGGATACATATCACCGATACCGTAGCGGCTGGCTTGTCCTCTTCGGGGATAGTGCATGGCTCTCCGAGAAGGGCAGGATGCGACGAGCAATGCGGCTTTTTCTCCTGCTGTCCTACATTGTCATGATCTTTGACAGAGCAAAATTATTCTGCTGTGCCGACGATCGTTGTGCGTATGATGCCGATACCTGTAACTTCAGACTCCATAATATCGCCGGGTTTGAGAAACTCCGGTGGCTGGCGAGAAAAGCCTACTCCACTGGGTGTGCCGGTAGCGATAATATCTCCAGGCTCAAGCGTCATACCCAGCGAAAGCGTAGCGATCATATTGGGGATCGAAAATATCATTTGTTGGGTATTGCCATTCTGTTTGATCTCATCATTGACGCGCAGCTGTAATGCGAGATGATGGGGATCATCAACCTCATCAGCTGTGACCAGCCAGGGACCCATCGGACAGGAGCCGTCGAGGCTTTTTCCCTTGAAGAATTGTTTGTGTCGCGTTTGCAGATCGCGGGCTGTGATGTCGTTGAGTACGGAGTAGCCAAAGACGTAGTCCATGGCGTTATCTTCCTGGATGTTTTTGCCCACCTTTCCAATAATCACCGCTAGCTCTACTTCCCAATCGATCTCGGTGGAGACGGCTGGATCAATGATAAATTCTCCATACGGGCTGTTGATACTGGTCGGGGCTTTGGTGAAAATAACTGGTTGGGTGGGAGGCTTTCCTTTATGTTCGCGGAAGGCTGCGGTTTCTGTGACATGCTCGGTGTAGTTTGTCGCCAGGCACATGATGTTTTTCTTCGGATGAGGAATGGGTGCGGCGAGTGTCACTTCAGCGAGAAGATAACTTGCCTCCTTCAACTGTCCCTCCTGAGAGGCAGTAGAGAGAGCGTGCAGGCTTTCCTGAACGGTTTTGTATTGCTCAATGATTTCTTGCACAGAAGAGGGGATGGAAAGCCTCAATATGATGTTGGCTTTGATGATATCAAGCACGTTGTTTTGTTGGAGTAGGCCAGGACGTACTGTGGCGTCCGCCTGAGTAGAAAAGCTGACTAGTCTCACGAGATACAAGCTCCTTCATTTGTCTATTTGTATGGTTCTAACCGTATTGTACCATGAATACTGGCTGCCAGGAATGAAGGAGCGTCCTTTACTGATTGTGTCCTCTCGCAAGACGCTCTATGCCAGTGACCGGCGCATAATCTCGATGGGGGCGGGCTGATTTGTCCAGAGCGTAAAGGCCAGGGCTCCCTGATGAAGTAGCATTGAAAGCCCATTGGCTGTTCTGAAATTCATCAAACGTGCCTGACAAAGTAGATAGGTCTGGGTGGGATTATAGATCATGTCATAGATAAAGGTGTCCGCATCGAAATGGCTCAAGATCTCGGGAGGTAGGGGGCTGACATCATCATGCATGCCGACGGAGGTCGCATTGATAATAATCGACGAGGAGCGAGGAATTAAAAATGATGGATCATTTAAGCTAAAGATTGGTTTCTCGTAGTATTGTTGGAGCTCAGCTGCCAGGGTCTGGGCGCGTTCTAGATGGCGATTAAGAATGATTAATTGTTCTATGCCTGCATCAGCCAGAGCAAAGGCACAAGCACGAGCGGCACCGCCAGCTCCCAGGAGAATCGCCGTATAGCCCTTGAGGACGACTTTACCATCTTGTATCTTTCCTAACCCATGCTCATGTAAAGCATAGAGGAGTCCCAGAGCGTCGGTATTATATCCATATAAATAGTCATCGCGGTGGACAATCGTATTGACTGCGCCAATCCGTGCGGCGAGAGGGTCAACTTTATCGAGTAGTGGTAAGACTGCCTCTTTGTGCGGAATCGTGACATTGGCTCCCAGACAATCCGTTTCACAGAGCGAGCGAATGCGCTCAATCAATTTATGGGCCGGGGTATGCCAGAGCTCATAGCGTATAGGAAGTCCCAATGCATCAAAGGCGGGCTGCTGAAAACGCGGCGAAAAAGAATGCGCGACTGGATCGCCAATGAGTCCTACATGCAATTGTTGTGTTGTTTGCATTACCGTCTGATGATCACTAGACATGTATGCACCATTTTCTATAGCTGTTGCTGGCGAATTGAGTTTCGCCAAAGAGATACTTGTTTGAAGTATACCAGAAATCACCTTCTCCTGCCTTCTATGATACTATACATAAACAGAGTCCGTTTTTAATCCCTGAGTACAAAATATTGTACTAATGTACAGATAGTAGTCAAAAACTGCCACTAATTGGCTTTCCTTTTTAGCGATTCACCGGAGGAAAGAGTGTATGACTGACACGTATACCATCATCCAGGCGCCTAATGCGTCGCTAATGACTGGTACTGGAACCAATACCATCGTTTTAGGATCACATCTCGAAGGGGCGACGGTGATTGATCCAGGAGACGAGCAGCAAGCACATCTTGAAGCGATTATCAGCGCGGGAGCATCACGTGGTGGTATTCGGCGTATCCTCATCACGCATGGTCATCCTGATCATCTGGGAGGCGCGGAAGCGTTACGTAAGATGCTTGGCGTCTACATCTATGCCTTTAGCCGCGAGGGCGTCTCCTGCGCCGATGAGGTGATCCCTGATGGCATGGAGCTGCCTGCTGGCGATGATCACCTCCGTGCGATCCATACGCCAGGACATCGTTTTGATCATCTCTGCTTTTTGCTGGAAAAGCAGCGTATCCTCTTTGCGGGAGATCTGCTGGCCGGGGCAGGCACTGTGGTGATTGCACCACCAGAGGGCGATATGCAGGCATATCTGAACTCCTTGCAGCTTATTCAGCGGCTGGATCTGCACGAGATTGTGCCTGCTCATGGACCGATTATCACGAATCCTCAGGAAAGATTGAGCTCTTATATTGAACATCGTCGACGACGCGAAGAGCAATTGCTGGCGCTCCTCCAGGAACGAGAGCAAGGGGAGCATCTGCTGAACATTGTTAAAAACATCTATGCAGATACTGATCCTCGACTGCATCGAATGGCGGCTCTATCGATAAAAGCTCATCTTTTGAAACTAGAGCGCGAGAACAAAGCTGTGCGCCTTGACGACGATAGATGGATGTTACGAACGTTTGAATAGGGCTCCTAAAGCTGTAAGGCCGGCCAGGCTCAGGCAAAACCAGCCTGGCCCTATGATGTGGAGGTTGGTCAGATAGATTCCTCCCCCCATGGAGGCTAGAAACATGAGTACCAATGAGACGCGACCGCCTCCGTTGATAGATATCGGCACTCCAACGTTACGACGTCCTCTACGCCCATTCATTTGAGGCAAGTTGGCCAGTTTGACCTCCATCTGCCCGGAGTCAATGCGGGAGATGAGGCTTTCAACCGATCGCGGTAAGCTTAAGAGCACTTTTCCATTTTCCAGCAATTTTGTCGCCAGACTTTGTAACGTCTCGCCGATCGAATCGCTATCCAGCCCTAAAAATGTACGGGCGTATGGAGTTGCGATTTCGATGAAGTTGAATTCAGGGGCCAGACCGGTTGAGACTCCCAACAAAGTACCAATCGCACGACCTGTAAAGGCAAACTGAGCGGGCACCTGGAAGGGTTGTCCGTAAAGCAGGTTCACCATATCATGGGCCACATCATCCATTTCAATGTTGCGCATCTGTCCCAACGTGATGCCGTGATATTGGTCGAGGACCAATGATATGGCTTTTTCGATTGAAACTGGATTGGCTCCCTCGCCGATAAAGCCAAGTCTGGTCAGCGCCGTCACCATCATATGAGCATCGCGTGTGATAAAACCCAGGAAAATATCCTTCAGGGAGCGCTTCATGTTTTTTGTGATTGATCCAACCATCCCGAAATCCAGAAAGGCAATGATCGGCTCATCGGGGAGAGATCCTTTTTTGACGAAGATGTTTCCCGGATGCGGATCGGCGTGGAAAAATCCCTCCTCAAAGAACTGATAAAAATAAGCACTGACGGTCCGATTTGCAATTTCCAGGCGATTAAATTTTGCGGCATCGAGAGCTGCATAATCATTTAATTTAATACCATCGATCCACTCCAGAACCAGAACGCGACGGGTAATATATTCATCATAGACATTGGGAATGTAAATGGCTGGATTATCTTTGAACATCTCCTTGAAGCGTTTGGCATTTGTGGCCTCAGTGACAAAATCGCACTCTTCAAGTACGGTCCGGCGAAATTCGCGATAGAACCCTCCCATATCGATCAGGTTCGTATTGACAAATTTCGTGATCACCCAGATCACAAAGCGCAGACTATTTAAGTCCATATTTACCAGCTGATCGATATTGGGACGCTGGATTTTCACCGCCACGGTCTCTCCCGTTTTTGCCAGTACGGCTTGATGGACCTGTCCCAATGAGGCGGCCGCTGTACAGACAGGGTTGATCGAGCTAAAGAGCTCGGCCATGGGTTTCTTATATTCTTTTTCGATCGCATTGACGACATGCTCAAATGGTTCTGCTGGTACCTCATCCTGAAGCGAGGTGAGTACCGATAGCGCACGTTCTGGCAGCAGGTCGGCGCGTGTGCTCAGGAATTGACCAAGTTTGATCATTAAAACTCCGAGCTTGATCGCCGTCTGGCGGAATGCCACTAAGACTTCAATGAGGACCTCAACATTGGGTTGGACCTCGTAGTTGCCGCGCTCACGTGCTTTGATGACGCGACGTCGTTCACGATAGATGACCCAGAGGGTCCATAAGAGCAGCCTGATCACTCGGAACGAGCGCACCATCTGTGAAAATCTATTGATACGGGTCTTGCGGATAGACATCAATACGCCTCTCTCATCCTATTTGTTTTATACTATAGCCGTCGGATGGAAAGAAGACCACCTGACTATGATCGGCTTCCTCTTTTTGCCACCATACCTAATACGCTTGAGTATAGCGATAGGATAGAAATTTTCTGTCATGGCGTATTTTTAGCTGCTGTGAAACCTCTTTGACATAGGGGGGGGCGATCTTGTCTGAGTAAAGCAGGAAACCTCTTTTTCATGTTAAAATGAAACATACGAGAATGTCTACAGCATCTATCAACCCATCTTGATGGGGTAAAGATTTATGCATTTCCTCGGTACTCACTCAGGACTCCTGGCGATTCGGATGGCTGCAACATCCCGTGATGTTGTAGGTGCTAAGCTTTCAGGATCGAGGAGGCAGGAAGCGCTCTC
Source organism: Dictyobacter sp. Z7_2 (assembly GCF_057551105.1). Taxonomy (NCBI): domain Bacteria; kingdom Bacillati; phylum Chloroflexota; class Ktedonobacteria; order Ktedonobacterales; family Dictyobacteraceae; genus Dictyobacter; species Dictyobacter sp. Z7_2. The sequence continues at coordinate 1,605,602 of NZ_BAAJPE010000002.1, read as the reverse complement.
TCCTGAGCACCTGAAGAGTTTCTTTTGTAGGCATGTTGTTTTGTAGAAGGGAGTAGTCTCTTGACTAGTTGTACACGGGCTCAAGCATTGGAATTGGGTAATGGCTATGGCTTACTCATGTTTCAGGAAATAAATGCGCTGCCCTCTCCAAAGGCCCGTTCATTTGAATTAGCGGGCGATCAACTTCAATTCGCTCCAGATCGACCCGCCGACGTGCAGCATGTAAAGCTGGATATTGCTCTTGATTTTGATCAAGAGACGATCAGTGGTACTGCGTTTACTACATTTGTGGCGTTATATGAAGAAGTCAGAACTATTTCTTTAGATGCTGTGGAGCTACAAATCGAGCAAGTGGCACTAGAGAATGGAACCAAACTCGATTATTCGACCACGAGCAGCAAGTTGATCATCATCCTGGACCGTCCATACAAACATGGTGAACAATTTACAGTCGTAGTCACCTATCATGCCAAGCCACGGACCGGATTGCATTTTATGAAGCCGGAGGCGGAAGATCCGACGCGCCCGGTCCACGCCTGGACGTTTGGGCAGCCACGCTATCACAGCTACTGGTTCCCTTGCCATGATAGTCCCAATGATCGTGCCACAACGGAGATCGTCGTGACTGTTCCCTCACAATTTATTACCGTTTCCAATGGCAATCTGCTCGACGTTAAGGATAATGGTGCAACAAAAACACATCATTGGTTGCACGACGTTCCACATGCAGCCTATCTGGTCTCATTGGTAGTGGGAGATTTTGCGGTCATCGAAGATTCTTATAAGGGCAAGCCTGTCAACTATTATGTCCGCAAGGATCGCCGTGAAGATGCTCCACTTCTCATGGGCAAAACGCCTCAGATGATCCAGTTCTTCGAGGAATTTACCGGCGTTGATTATCCCTATGATAAGTATGCTCAGACCGTCGTAGAGATCTATATGGGAGCGATGGAGCATACTACCTGTACCACCCATAGCTTTGCGTTGCTACCCGATCAACGGGCTGCGCTAGATATCGATCTGGTTCCTGTGGTAGCTCACGAATTGGCTCATCAGTGGTTTGGCGATCTGGTCACATGTCGTGACTGGTCGAATGGATGGCTCAATGAAGGTTTTGCTACCTATTTTGAGCTGATGTGGAGCGAGCATGATCGCGGCAAAGATGAGTTTAAACAGTTGCTGCTGGATGTGAAGCTTGGTTATCTGGCTGAAGATGCTGTGTATCGCCGTCCGATTGTCTATTATGTCTATCATAATCAGGGCTTCGAATTGTTTGATCGTCACCTCTACAACAAAGGTGGCTGGGTGTTACATATGCTCCGTCATCAACTCGGCGAGCAAAACTTCCGTCGTGGCATCAAAGCCTATCTGGAGACCTATCGCACGAAGCAGGTCGTGACGGCTGATCTGGTGCGCACGCTGGAAGAGGTGACTGGACATAGTCTGGAACGCTTCTTCCAGCAGTGGGTGTTTGGTGGCGGGCATCCCGAACTGGATGTCAATTATAGCTGGGATAGCGAGCGTAAGTTGGCCAGGGTGAAGGTCAAGCAGACGCAGAAGGTAGATGAGCTGACCTCTTGCTTCTATACGCCGTTGGATATCTCCTTTACTATTCCAACTTCGGATGAAGTGTCCAAAAACGAGCATCCCAGGCAGACACGTACGATTGAGTGGCAGGTTCAACTGGGCGAGGATGGACAGTCCGAGCAGAGTTTCTATCTGCCTCTTGAACGTGAGCCGGTGATGGTGCGTATCGATCCCGATGGCTGGCTGTTGAAGACGCTGAAATTTGAGCGCTCGAACAAAATGTTGCGCTATCAATTGGCTCATGATGCGGATATTCTGGGACGCATTGAGGCGGCTCAGGAGCTGGCTCAGACGCACGATGATGGGAGTCGGGAGGCGCTTGTGACAGCTTTGAATAATGATCCCTTCTGGGGGGTCAGGTCAGCCGCCACCAAAGCATTATCTACCATTGGTGGTGAGAATGTACAGGCGGCCTTGATCAAGGCTTTGCAAGAATTAGATTCTACACGCTCTTCAAAGGTGCGTAACTCCGTTGTGCGAGGACTGGGCGTCTATAAACAACCACTCAATGCGGAACTGGCGCAACGGTCAGCCGATGCTCTGCGTACATTGTTGACTGCTGGAGATATTAGCTATCTGGTAGAAGCCAGCGCGGCTGAAGCTTTGGGGAAGACACTCACCGAGGGGACTGCCAAATTTCTCACCGATCTGCTTGATCGACCAAGCTGGACATATTGGGTTCAGACGGGCATCTTTCGTGGCCTGGGCTTCACTGGCGTGGATAGTGTGGTAGATACCATGGTTACGTATGCTCGTGATGAGCATAACCATCCAGTACTCAGGCGGGCGGCTCTGGTCGGCCTGCTGACGGTTGGACAGCAACAGCACCTCTATAGCGAACAGACGCGCCAACGTGCTGTGGCTACGCTGATCGATACAGTTGAGCATGATACCTGGTCGCCTGCTCGTGGCACTGCTGCCAGAGCTCTGGCCGAATTTGGCGACAAGAGTGCTATCTCTGTATTGACGAAGCTGGCCGAAAATGAGCTGGATTCTGGTGTTCAGCGTACGTATCTGGTTGTCGCTCGGACGCTCAGTAGCAGCGATAAGGATGATGGGCTGCTCAAGCAGTTACGCAGCGATCTGGATGAGGTTCGTGAGGAGAATCGCAAGCTACGCGAACAGTTAGGGGCTATCGAAGCCAGACTGAAATAGCCGTAGCGCATACGGCATGGATTTGTGATAGATAGGCAAATCCATGCCGTATTGCTTTAAACCAATCGCTTGACAAATTCTCATCATTATGGGATACTGGTTGGGCTGTAGGGAATATATGCTATACATCTGATTCTATGCAGCACTATAAGGCGCATTCGTCTAGCGGTCCAGGACATCGCCCTCTCAAGGCGGAGATCACGGGTTCAAATCCCGTATGCGCTACCCGTAAAAAGGGAGTCAATATTATAATATTGGCTCCCTTTTTTTATATCTCTGGCGATATACTCTCCCGCTCTTTTTACCGATGAGCAAGGGATGTTGAGCGATCTAAGAAAAAACGTATCAGAAGTAAGTAGCCACCCGAGACAAACTGGTTTCTGGCCTGGTTTGTGCTTGCTGCGTGGGAGTCCTTAAGGATAGATGATATCGCATATTAAGGGCTGGGTAGGTGGCTCTGTCTGACTCCATTGATAGCAGGCGAGCAAGGAAGATTGTATCTCATGTGCTTCCTCTTTATTACGTGCATGAATTTCGATGAGTGGATCGCCGGCTTTGACAAAATCGCCAACTTTCGCTTGCAGTATCAGACCGGTACGATGATCTACTGGCTCTCCTTTTTGAAATCTTCCCGCTCCCAGCTTCATGCTGACCATGCCGATGCTTTCGGCATTAATGCCCGCAATATAACCATCGTGCGTAGCAACCTGCATTAGGCGTACGGGAGCAGCAGGTAGAAGCTCTGGCTGCTCAATCTGTTGAGGATTGCCTCCTTGCGCCGCGATCACTTCGGCGAGTTTTTTTGCGGCCGCACCCGATTGAATAGCTTGCTCGATGATCTGTTGAGCTTCTACATGGTTTGCGGCTCTTCTGGTCATGATAAGGAGTTCACTCGCTTCGTGGTAGCAGAGTTCAGAGACGTCTGCGGGACCTGTGCCGTGGAGGATGGCGATCGCTTCTTTTAGCTCAAGGGCGTTGCCGATGGCTCTTCCTAAGGGCTGTTCCATCGACGTGATGGCTGCGACCGTGTATAAGTTTGCTGCTCGTCCGATCGCGACCATTGTCTGTGCTAGCTCGCGTGCCTGCTCGATGGTTTTCATAAAAGCGCCAGAGCCGAATTTGACATCGAGCAGTAGATGCGAGGCGCCGATCGCGATTTTTTTGCTCATGATGCTGGAGGCAATAAGTGGAATGCTCTCGATCGTTCCCGTGACATCGCGTAGAGCATAGAGCTTACCATCAGCAGGAGCAAGGTCGCTGGACTGGCCCGCGAGGACAATTTGATGCTCGTCCAGGATGCGTATAAAATCTTCACGTGACAGTTCTGCATTAAATCCATCGACCGATTCGAGCTTATCAACTGTGCCGCCGGTATGTCCTAGCCCTCTACCGGTCATTTTGCCGACTGCGACTCCACAGGCAGCCACGAGAGGGGCAACGGCCAGGGTGACTTTATCCCCAACGCCTCCCGTGCTGTGTTTATCGATAACGATGGGCACGTGGGTGTTGACATGTAATTGTTCTCCTGAATGGGCCATCGCCAGGGTTAGATCACTGATTTCACGTTCATCCATGCCGCGAAGATAGATAGCCATCAATAGAGATGCCATTTGATAGTCGGGAATCTTTCCCTGTGTATAGTGCTCAATCAGCCAGTTTATTTCTTCTGTACTGATGGGCTGTCCATCTCTTTTTTTGCAGATAAGTGCGACTGTGTGCATGTATGCCTACTCTCAGTGCTGGGATTGGCTATTCGGCCAGGACGATGCGTAATGCCTCCGTTGAGTATCCATTATCGGTCTCGATGCGGAAGCGATTGAGCGTTTGGCTCCCAAGGCGTACATTGCGATCAAAGATGAGTTGTCCGTTAGTATATTCGTAGATTTCGCGTGCCTCCTGGCTATGAATCGCCTGTATGATCACCGTATCGAATTTGGGATCATCGTACTCTTTGAAGACGTGCAGCAACGTTGCGACCTGTTGCCAGGGAACACAACGACGAAAGGCAATCTGCACGACCTTCTTTTTTCCGTAGCCACCTTCATCATTGAGCAGTGTATAATCGAGAGCTCCCGCCTCCAGCTGTTTGAGCTGCGCAACGGTCTTGGGTGGAAATGTTGCGGGAGGCTCATCAGCTGTTGGCACTACAGGCTCGACATGCCAGTTTGATTCCTGTACGCGTGGTGCCGGGCGTGCTGGTCTTTGTGGTGCTCTGGCTGCGACGGTAGGACGGGCCTGAGCAGGAGGAGCTACGGGTCGCTGTTGCGGCTGTGGCTGAGGTTGGTACGGTGTATTTTGGGTAGGTGGATAGACGGTCCGCTGCGGATTTTGTGCCGGCGGATAGCCAGATGGTGGTTGGTTAGGCGGTGACGATTGATAACGTACCTGTTGTTGAGGCGCAAAGTTGCGACCGCAGCGGATACAATAATGCAGATTGTCGGGATTTAATCCACCGCAATGAGGACAGCGCATAAGTTGCTCTCCATTCTTATTATCCGGTCAATGTTCTGAACACCATGAAAGCGTCTTGCCGTATTCTCGCGAAAGAAGATAGCAAGCTTCTATACATTATATATACGCTACTGATCTACATGGAGTTGTCACCAAAAGGCACCTGCTCGTCTTCTGAGATGCCTTTTGATAAGAGGTTAGCCCTGTTTTACGATGGCTTCCACCAGCTGGGCGTTTGATGGAGTCTTTTCAAAAAGTTGTATAACTTGTTCAGAGGCGTCTCGGCGCGGCATATCGGCCATCCGGCGGCGGACAATAGCCATGGCACGCAGCTCATCAGGTGTGAGCAAGCGTTCTTCCTGACGTGTGCTGGATACAGTAACATCGATAGCGGGGAAAATACGTCGATCGGCCATCTCGCGTGAGAGGCGGACCTCCAGATTCCCGGTGCTTTTGAATTCTTCGTAGACAACTTCGTCGAGACGGCTGCCCGTTTCGACCAGACAACTGGCAACAATAGTCAGGCTACCACTCTCTTCGAGCGCGCGGGCCGAACCAAAGACACGACGACCAATCTCAAGAGCATGTGCATCGATGCCTCCAGAAAGCGTGCGATTGCCGCCATAGCCTCCACGCTGATTGCGTGACCACATATCACTATTCAAGTTGTGGGCACGTGCCAGGCGTGTGAGCGAATCGAGTAAAATAACGACGTCACGCCCTTGTTCAACCTCGCGTCTGGCGTCATGCAGAGCCTGCTCAACCATAAATCCATGTTTGGAAGATTGTTGATCAAAGCTTGAAGCATAAATCCGTACCTGTTGGCTACGCATTTCCATGCGCCAGTCGGTAACCTCTTCGGGGCGTTCGTCGACCAGGCAAAGGTAGAGGCGTGCCTCAGGAAAATTTTGGAGCGTGGCTTCCGCGATCTGACGCAGAATCGTCGTTTTGCCAGCCTGGGGCGGTGCGACAATCAGTGCACGCTGTCCGAAGCCGATGGGAACCAGGAGGTCAATGATACGTGGTGCTATCGGTTGCTTCCCGGTCTCTAAGGTAATACGACGATTAGGATGGATCGGAGTCAGCTTCTCAAATGGAGTTCGTGTAGATGCCACTCGTCATGGATCTCCTATCAACTACTAGGGGGATACATCACTCATAATGTACCACATGCGTCAAATTTACGAGGCTTCCGGATCATTTACAGGTATTGGCCTCTCATATACATGGCTGGATGTCGGGTGTTTGTGATAAGTTATTGTCGAATATCCTCTACCTGAGTAATAATTTACTTTTGGATGAGTGACATGTTCAGTATAACCTAATATGTCCTGTGTACACGCCTTAATCTGCTCATAAAAGCTCAGGCGTGTGCCTTTATTCTCAATCATATGTATTTGTTTCTCGCTGACACCATAACTGGATAGTAGATCACGAATGAGGGACGTATTCTGATCTTTTTTGTAGTAGCTACGAATCATCTCTTCTGAAATAAAATGATCGTCTCTGTTAGTTGGATGATAAGATCTTTCATAGACCCTATTCACACAGGTGTCCAGGTCAGCTTTGAGAAAGAAAAAGTAGGCTGAGCGTAAAAATGATCTCTGAAACTGTTGCAGCGCTTGAATATAATCATTGCGTGCGAACTCAATCAATAGTAGTGTATCAGGAATTGCCATATATGCAAGTGCCTTGTCCTCGATAGACTGTAAAACTGTGTCCAGGACGGTGAAATCGATGACATCGAATCCACCGCAATCGGTTGGTCGGAATTTGACATGTTCGCGGTCGGATGCAAATTGTGTCAAAAGAAAAGGGTAGTCGTTGAGATGAACGGTTGACCAGGAGTGTTGGCTGCTCAACCGATTGATAAAACGAGCTGCCGTTGATTTGCCGGAACCTGGTCTTCCTAATAAGAATACAGTGATCGCCATATTTGAAGTTTCTCCTGACAGCGCCACCAGCTCTTGCTCTAACCAAACATATAAATAAATTCAATGAGTGCGTGCAACCATGCTGCCGTGAGCAAAGAAGGAAGGAGGCGCTGATATTGTTAATATACAGGTAACGGGTTTATAGTATGAGAGGTAACGAAAAACAGAAATGATGAGAGTTTTTGGAAGATGAGGGATATAATTGAATTGTTGTGCTAAAGCGAATGTGAGCGAAAGAAGCGATTACGACGACAGGCCATCTATGCGCCATTTATTTTTTTGCCGGTGACCAGCGGAAGAAGTTGCGCTGGTCGTCGTCCCAACTGATCACCACGTTGCCACCTTCGATCTGGCCCTTCACGAGCGCCACATCCAGTGCAGAGGTGATAATGGAGCGTACTTCAGGAATCGCATATGCGGGGGTGTGGTTGCGCAGGATCTCTTTCAACTTGGGATAGGAGTATGAGGTGATACCAAGCCTGATGGTAATATCGGTCAGTTCAACCATGCTCTCGTGCCGCATTTGCTGGTCGGCAAAGGCACGCAGTACATCTAGTTTGTAGGAGCCAACCGCTCCCAGGCGTAGGCGTTCAGCGTGTTCGCGGGCCTGTTCGAGCGAGATGTTTTTCAGGAGAATGAAAAAACGATCGGCATAGATATGGTACAGCTGGCAATCGGGATATTCTTTGAAGAGCGTTCTGATCTGCTCCTGGATGCGTAATCCTACTTCCCGTGCAAGATTACGTACCAGACGGTCTCCATACTTGTTCGCCAGACTGCTGTATTTATCAATTTCCAGTGCGATAAATGAATGAACCTGCTCTGTTCCTTTTCCTGCGCTGCCGCTGTTCTCTATATCTGTTGTCTCGATCTGTGTTAATAACTCTTCGACGGTAGCATTAAATGAGTTCTCTGCCGTGAAGCTCTCAAAGAGACTATCAATGACTTCTGGCTTTTTGATGATATCGGTTAAATCGCGGGTCGATTGCTGACGTACGCGATAGGTCTTCAGCAGCTCTTCTATCATGCGACACATCAGGCGTAGCATGCGTTGATCATCCAGTGAGAATGCCTCGCAGATCTGCGAGGTGATGTAGAGGACACCCAGAGGCAGTCCATCTTCTCCCGCAATAGGCATCGCTAACGACGAGCGAATAGGTATATGTTGATCTCTCTGCCCTGTCTGAGCATCGGTCGGCGGGATGTTGGGTTGATAAATGATGTGTCCACTCTGGAGCGCTCGGATGTAAGGATAGGTTGTATGCTTGTCCAAGGTAGTGAGCGTCATTTTTTTTGTATGGAAATGATCCTGACTCTGTGCTCGCAGGATCAGATTGCTCATATTTGCTGGCTGAGACGCATCACGTGGCAATAAAACCCAGCAAAAGCGCCAGCGGGGTTCGCCAGTACTGGTGGTGCCACCCATATGGATAATCATGTCCACCAGTCCATTGAGAATCATATCATCGTGATTCATATTCGTATAGAAGTCGGTCGCCGACTCGATGATATCACGCATCCCCGATCCCAGGCAGATACGTGAACGCTCCGGATCCTCGTATAAGGGCCTGAGAAGGCGATGGACGGCCTCAATGATCTCGCTGCTTAATGTTACCGGACCCGTCTCGCGCTGGACGATCAACAGGGTCTTATCTTCAATGGGGCCGGGTTGAGCACTCTCGGACGATGATGGCAGCTGCAGATGCTCTAAACGGAAGTCGGAACTGTATTGAAACCATGGCCGTTTGGTCAATAGGGTCTGAGATACGCCGCTCTGATTGAGCCAGCCTACTAATGATTCTCCCAGTGTATGCAGATCTTCGATGCGTCGGATCGCGTTCACTTGAGCATCGGGGGAGAGCGGAAGCAGCAATCCGGCAGTTGTATTGGGAATATCCTCGCAGATCAACTTGAGGGCCAGACGTAAGGTATGGGTGACAAAATAGCTCCAAAAGATATCTACGCGGGATTGGGTGAGGCGTTGATTGATGGATAGCTCATTGACGTTTGCATGTGCGGAAGATGCATCGTTATGATGGAGGGGGGCAACGAGTGAACGCGTGGTATTCCAGAGGGTATTGATGTTGGGAGGGATTTCACTGACTGCATAACCCGAGTTAATTAATTCACGGATGATGGCCAGTTTATCCAATTCAGTGGGAGTATACAGGCGTCTTCCTTTGGGACCACCTGGTCTGAGAGGATTAAGAATTCCGTATTCTTCCCAGTCACGCAGCTTATTCTCTGTAATACCAAATAACTCAGCAGCGCGACTGATCGTTACTGTTGCTTCGTCGCGTCCCTTATGGATATTATGGAGAATACGTTCTTGTACTTCTTCATTTTGCAAATGTTCCTGTATCGATTGTTTACTGCGCACATCCATCTTCGCCTCGCTGAAAAAGTGGAGAAATACAACTCTCATGCGACACATATGTAATATTACCACAGTTGTATGTGTTTGTATACCCGTTTTGCCTCTGGAAGATGAGGTTTGCTATTGAAGGGTACAATAAATATGGATGAGTATGAGGTTATTTGATGGGATTTGTGGAATTAACAGGAAAATTAAATTGAAGGTGAGAAAACTTATAGAAGATAACCTTATAGTTATTGAAATGTGAAGCTTTCTTGTGAAGCATTGACAAAAAACTTCCTTTCAGGTAACATTTACATTAAATATAGTGGAATTCTTCTTAGCTTGTAAACATTCTTCAGTACATGTCTTCTTTCTGCCAGGAAAATATTTAGCATTGTTGCAATAGTGTCAAACCGAGAGTCGCTAACACTGGTATATAGTGCGTATTCAGTCATATGTCGTATTAGTGCTGTCACACAGAATTGATGGAAACAATATTCCAGGAGGTTTCTCTCGTGTTCAAAAATGCGGCATCTGATCATTTGGATGAAAGCGGTAGCGTTGACGGGCAATCATGGTACGACTTATATAACTGGTTATTACCATTGACCGAGATGTGGGTGCGTGATTCTCGTGTATCATCCTGGTATGGTCAACAGAAAGAAATTGCAGAAGATATTGCACATGAAACGGTGATGCGTACATTTCGTTATCAGCAACGTGCCGATCGGGGAGAACTGGCGCCGATTGGATCTCTAAAAGCGTTGAGTCGCGTGATTGCTCTGAACTATTTTCGTGACTGGCGCAAGAAGGATTGGTGCCTTGTGCATGCTATGCAAGATGCAAATGAAGAACATCTCTTTGATGGAACTATGCTGGGCTCTGAGATCGTGGATGCTTCTCAGATCGCCCTTGATCACCTGATGCTCGACTCGATTATCGTCACAGTGGCTCAGGTCGTGGCAAAGTTTCCACGGGGACAGAAAGTGGCTCTATTGACCGACCTGGCTAATATGTCTGATCTGGATGGTGAGCCGTCTCTGTTAGAGCAAGCTTTATTAGATGTTGGATTGCAACTCAGCGATTATAAGCGACCGCGTTCAGATGATCCCACTATTCGTGGTAGAGATGCTGCTCTGCGAAGTATTGCTTACAAACGATTGAAACATGAGGTACATATCTAAGCGTCCGTAAAAGAATTTTTCAACGCCCTGTGAACGAGCGACAGCGCTGTCGTCCGCTACCAGGGCGTTTCGTTGTCAACCACGCTGCGATAGCAAGCGTGCTCCACGATACTACAGATCACATCAGGGCTTAGCTACCTTCTGTCGGAGCATCAGACTGGTGCCAGCAGTTTCTGCTGCTCGGAAAGTGGTGCTGCATGAAACTCTGCCTGAAAAAGGTGTGCTGCAAAATCCTCTACGGCCTGAAGGAGAGAGCATACATTACCCGTGTTGCGAAAGCTGCGTACATCTTTAAAAATGTGATGAGCCGTCTTGAGATCAGCGCTGACATAGGACCAATTCTCATGACTGTAGTAGGTATGCATAATATAGTCAGAAACAAAGTGGCTATGCGGTGTAAACGACGAGTTCACGCGTTGATAGATGCGCTTGATACAAGTCTCCAGATCTGCATCAACGAAGAAGACATACGAATCTTGCAGAAATTCCAGGCTAAATTTGCTTAAAGCTTGAGCATAATCGTTGCGAGCGAACTCAATGGTAATAATGCCATCGGACTCCAGAACGGCCATCCTTTGGACCTGTTGCTCAAGAATCTCAAGGGCGGTATCGAACACAGCAGGATCTAAAACGTCAAAGCCATCATAGGTAGTAGCGCGAAACTGGATGTGTTGAGTATCCTGCTGAGACATGTGGTGTAGAATATTATAGTCATCGATGCTGAGAGCGGAATAATTGCGTTGGCGAGCTAATGTGAGAAGATGATACATTGCAGTGGTCTTGCCACTTCCAGGACGACCTAAAACGAATACCTTCACTAACATCAAACACACTCCTCCATCTTCCATCTGTATTTTAGGATATATCTATTTCTTTTGTAGTTCCTCCCCCGGTTGATGCGGTGTATAGGTCTGGGTCACTGGGTCCCAGGCGTAAATGATATTTCCTCCGGTGTCCGTGCCTAATTTAAGCGCAAAATCTAAAGAATGATAGAGCGTTGAACGCACATCGGTGATCGACCGCATGTGACGAGGGTCTAAAAATTCGGCCAGTTTGTGATATGGATACCATGTGACTCCCAGGTGAACGGATATATCAGGTAATGTCAGTGTGCCACCCGGTAAGTCTGATTGCTTAACCGCGATACTCCCTTCTAAGGCCTTGCGTAGACGCTCAGCGTTACTTTTAGAACGCTCAAGTGTAAAGCCACGTAAAAGCAGGCAATATATTCCACCATAGATATGATAAAGCGTGCAATTGAGATGATTGGAAAAGAGCGCCGGTAAGAGATCATGAATGCGTAATCCAATCGCCTTATTGAGGTGATAGAGCGTGCGATCTCCATAGCTGTTGGCAATTAACTCCTGCACATTGCTATCAATATCTATAGCAATAAAAGAGATTTCATTCACAGGCCCATCTAATTCTGTAGGGCTTGTGAGCTCCTGCCGTCTTTCAACCTTTTCTTTAATGGTGGTCAGAGTTTCTGTCAGGTCGCGGAGAAAATCGTTCTCCGAGGCGAAGTCTTTGAAGAGAGGATCAATAATTCCGGGCTCTTCTAAGAGATCGGCGACAGTCTCTGAGATTTTTTGTCGGACATTGTAAATGTGTAGGAGCTCTTCAATAATCTTGGCGATAATGCGCAAGATACGTTGGTCTTCCTCGTTAAAGGCGTCGCGATCGTACGAGGTCACATACAAGACTCCCAGGGGTTGTCCTGCCTCACCGCCGATAGGAACAGCAATGTTCGATTGGATTGGCCCTTCAATTTCGCGATGAAGAGCCAGGATATCTTCTCGTGCCAGCTCTGGCCGATAAATAATATGGCTACTTTGATAGGCGCGCAGACTCAGGCTGGTCACATGACGCTCCGGAGCCGCTGAGGTGACTCCCACAATGTGATGTGCATTCTTACTTTTGGCACGCACGATCAAGCTGCGCTGCTGGAGAGGTAAAAGCATATTATTGGGCAAGAAGATACAACAATCTTGCCAATGGCTCTGGCCATCGAAGGTCTTGCCGCCCAGACGAATCGTCATATTGGCTAATCCTGTGAGGAGAGCATCGGTGACTTTCGGGGTAAAATCCATGCCAGGAGCTATCTGATCCTGCATCCCCTCGCCCATATAGTGCTGCCAGTGCTGCTGGTCTTCGTAGAGAGGCTCTAGCAGGCGTAGGACGGCGCGTATAGCCTTTTCTGAGCGACGGATGTGCTGAGCCTCGTCACGTTGCACTACAATCAATGTGCGTTGTGCAGGAGAGAAAGGCATCTGTAAGCGTAACTCAGGAGGGCATAAGGGCTGCACGATATAATCGCTTGGGTATTCAAACACAGGCGAAGAGGTCAGAAAGGTAAAAAACGAGCGTGTTTGGCCGAGCCAACCGATGAGAGATTCACCGACAGCTTGTAAGTTCGCTGGGTCGCGTGAAGCTTCATCGGGGTTATAATCATGTGCGGGTAATACCAGACCGGCATAGAAACCAGGGACATCTTCATAGACCAGTTGTAGCGCCAACCATAACACACGCGAGGCATAGAAGCGCCAGTTGAGTAGATCGCGATAGGCAATGGTAATGCGCTTGTTGATATGATCATCTGCCTGTGGTAGAGGTCTAAGAGGAGTAGTCTGGTCGTCAGCATCATCTTCGAAGATCTGAGATGTGGCATGGAGTGGTGAGGCGAGAGATGACCAGATTTCGTCGATATTGGGAGGAATCGCTCCTGGCGTTAAATGCGCTTCATCGAGTAGCTCACGAATAATCGCCAGCTTATCCAACTCGACAAAAGAATAGCGACGCTGTCCGGTAATTTGTTTGCTCTCGGTGCCTTCTCTCGGGCGTATCGGCTTAATCAACCCCATCTTTTCCCAATCGCGTAGCTGGCTTTCGCTAAAGCCAAACAGGCGCGATGCTCCTCCTATGCTCACAGTTACTTCGTTACGTCCGCGCTGGATATTGTGATGAACACGCCGTTGGGCGGCCTCATCTTTAAGATGTTTGGCAATCCGTTGCAGGTTGCGTTCATCCATCACTATGCCCTTCTAAAAATACGTGGATTCTCTCCTCGTATTTTAAAAATACTCGCTTATGATAACACATGCTCTATTGGCTTGTATATCTGTATATGACGTTTTGGCAATTCGGCTATTAAAAAACATTTTTCTCCGGCCCCAAAAAATCGATGGTGCCTTTGATGATTCCTCATGAATAAAACGCAGCGTCATCAGATTTTTTGGGGATCACCTGGCTGCGCATTTTTCTTGCACATATTTTCTGACCAATGGGTAAGAATTACTGTGCTAATATGCTTGCTTCCTGGCAAAAGAGTGATATTTGCTGAGACTTTTTGGTAATTCGCATGAAAATTGAGATTCAGCCCTCAGAAAACATTGAATTACTAACTCTAGTATGTTATAAAATCTAATAGAAGAAGTTAAGAATTATGAGCTGTGTAAAGAGCTTTATAAGAAGTTGGGCAAGCGAGTTGTGTTTGTAGGTGAAACTAAGGTCAGCTTTGTTGCTAACGAATACCTTTCGTGCTTGGCTGTAGGTTGAGCATTGTTACTGAATCGGAGCCCTGTCTTTGCTGGAGGTTACAACTGATGGCTGTCTATCGACCAGTGTTACATACGAGTGAGCGCCAGACGATAACCGATCGTGTTTGGAGAGAACTGTATAGTACGTTACGACCATATATTCTGGGATGGGTATATTCTTCTGGCGTAACTTCCTGGCACGGTCAGGAACATGATATTGCTGACGATATATTGCAAGAAGCGGTTATTCGAACCTTAAAATATACACGACTGGCTGAAAATGGATTGGGACTTCCCATTCATTCGATGACCTGCTTTGGACGTACCGTTGCACATAATCATTTTCGTGATCTGCGGCGGCGTGAGCTACGCCTGATTCGTCCGAATGTCCAGGATGGTGAAGTTTCCTACCTGCTTTCTACTGGTGACGATATCGATCCGTCAGAGGTCGCTTTGGATAGTCTCATGCGCATATCGATACTTATGACATTAGCGCGTATCATTGTAGATTTCCCTATGAAACAACGGACGGCTCTGCTGATCGACCTGGCGAATCATACCGATCTGACCGATGAGACAAGTCCGTTACAGACAGCCTTTAGTGCCGTCAATATTAACTTAAGCGATTATCAGCGCGTCTTGTCCCCCGATCCCCTTGAGAGAAGCCGACATGCGGCCTCCCTGAGCATGGCTTATAAACGGCTGAGGCAGACCTTTCAAGTTGACGCTCCTGATTTTGCCTACTAGTTTTGTCGATATTCATCAAATGTAGAGCGTGATGACTGCTTAACCTGATTTTTTATCAAGGGCGCCTATGCCTGTTGTGAATTATTACAAGAAGCGCTTTGGCATCTTTTATGTCGATAAGCGCTTCTTTTTTATATAAAGCAGATCTATGAATGGATACTTCTCACAGCTGAGATTTATTTTTTTCTACATGTAAAAGGCTGTATCCACTGTGATACAATGGTCGAATGCATCCCCACTCTTCATCGGAGATCACTCAATACGAAGGATAGTAGTTATATGTCACAGATTTCGACCTACGCGCAGGGATATCTCCCCGTACTTCATAGTCATCAGGATGAATATTTTCACCGCTTGCAGACCCTCGTAAATATTGATTCCGGGACCGGACAGGTTGCGGGGATCAATCAGATTATGGATTATCTGATGGAGTGGTTGAGTGAGATTGGCTTTACGAGCAGTTTGCATCCCTCCCAGGGATTCGGCAATAATCTGGTCGCTCGACGGCGTGGAACTGGCCGTGTTAGTGTCTTATTAGTCGGACATGTTGATACTGTCTATCCTGTGGGAGCCGCTCAAGCCAAACCCTTTAGCATTCATGACGGTGTCGCCTCCGGCCCGGGCGTATTGGATATGAAGTCTGGCGTTCTGCTGGCGATCTATGCTTTGCGTGCCTTACTTGAATCCGGCTTTGATGACTATAAAGAATTGGTCGTGCTGTTTAATAATGATGAAGAAGTTGGCTCACCTGGCAGCATCCCTCTAATCCGCACGATCGCAAAGCAGGTCGATTACGCTTTGGTGCTAGAACCAGCTGGTAAACTGAGCTCCCTGACAAATTCGCGTAAAGGTACAGATAAATATACGCTAGAGGTACATGGCGTCTCTGCTCATTCAGGTGTTGAGCCCTATAAAGGACGCTCAGCTGTGGTTGAACTGGCCTATAAGATTCTGGCCATTCAGAATCTTCATGCGATCTTCCCGGGAGTCACGTTTAATGTGACGAAATTAAGTAGCTCGGAACCGCTGAACGTTGTGCCTGATCGCGCAAGCTGCTCTATTTCCGTCCGCTCATTTAGTGCCAGAGGTCTGGATGCTGCTGCCGAAGCTCTGGAGAACATCACTGCAACGAGTAGCACTCCTGATACCCGTGCGATCCTGACGCGCAATACGGGGCGTCCTCCCTATGAGCCTACTCAGGCTGTGCAGCGTCTGGTGCAGCTGGCTGAAGCAGAGGGCCTTGCCCTGGGATTGCACTTGAAAGCGGAGTCGAAAGGTGGCGTCTCGGATGCCAATATTTTAATTGAGGCGGGCGTGCCGACATTAGATACTCTGGGCTCGGTTGGTGGCGGTATGCACAATCTGGAGCGAGAGCATATGTTGACGGGCTCAGTCCCCCTGCGCGGTGCACTGATAGCTGGCCTGATGCAATGTATCTGTAGGAACGAGCCTGCCTGAATGTAATACTATGAAGAGAAAGAGAAATCCCCATTCGCTCATTGTGTGAACGCTCACCGACGTAGCGGCGCGGCTCCGCCGTGCTGTCAGGAGCTCGTACGATAACGTTCCTTATGGGTTTCCATTGCGAGACGCACCCAGGCTGAATCATACGATTCACAGACAGCACGGCGGAGCCGCGCCGCTACGTCGGCTGGCTTGATCTCTTTAGGGGAGATGCTTCTTTCTTTGACAGTATTGGATGGGATCGTGAGATTGGTCTGGGCAAGTGCGTTTCCTGGCGGTATGATATTCATGGTATCTCTTTATTCGGCTGAATGAGGAGTATAGATGTTATTTTTTATATATGCGCAAGGAGTTTCTCTCATATGGAGGCGTTGATCTTTTCACTGTATGTGATTCCTTTTCTGCTAGCGTTTTATTTTGCCTTCCTGTTCTTTCTCATTCGACCACCGAAGAAAGTCTGGCTTTTTTCTCTGCTGGGTGGATTGGTGGCAGGGGCTGTGAATATGCTGGTAGATATTGTTGCCTATAATTATCACTGGTGGCATTACTCGCTGGTACAGACAGGTCTGGATAAGCCGAATGCATTTCAGGCATCGCTGGCAAGTGGATTTTTAGGTATCCTGAATACCTTGCATGTTCCTCTGCCATTTTATCTGACACCAATCCTGATTTATGGAAGTCTGGCATATCTTCTGGTCTGGCGTTTCTGGTTCGGGAAAATGCGCTGGTTGTCCTGGGTCTTGTTAATCGCTGTCCCGCTTTTTGGCATCTTGAAAGATGTGCTAGGTGGACTGGGAAATACTTCTTATCAGATATGGACGAATGTGCCGCTGGCGATTGTGATGACTGTGGTTCTGTGGTTGGTCGCCTTTTACCTGGGATTTTTGCTTTTCTGGCCCACGGCGAAGCGGATCGCTTTTGTGCCTCAAGCTGAAGAGCCATTGAATGTACCATCCTCCAAGCATGCTTCGACCAGTTCCAAATAAGTGCTCTAATGCGACGAAGCAAGAGACCGTTGTTTGTGATCAAAAAGGATGAAAAACGCAATGGATGCAGAATCAAAGGATGTATTTGCTCATCTGAATACGACGGGCCAGGAAACTGTGCTGGATGTTTTGGATATCACGTTGGTGGAGCTCTCTAAAGAGCGGGCTGTGGCAACGATGAAGATCGGTTCCAAGCATCATCAAATCGTTGGCTATCTCCATGGGGGAGTCTCTGTCCTGCTGGCAGAGACTGTGGCTTCGCTGGGGAGTACGATGCATATCGATACGCAACGTCAGATGGCTTTTGGCCTGGAGATCAATGCGAACCATCTGCGACCGAAGCGCGATGGTCAGTTGTCTGCTACCGCGACTCCCGTTCATATTGGACGCACGACGCATGTCTGGGACATACGTATCACCGATGAACGGGATAAGCTGGTTTGTATCTCGCGCTGCACCGTGGCAATTGTCGACCGT
Source organism: Dictyobacter sp. Z7_2 (assembly GCF_057551105.1). Taxonomy (NCBI): domain Bacteria; kingdom Bacillati; phylum Chloroflexota; class Ktedonobacteria; order Ktedonobacterales; family Dictyobacteraceae; genus Dictyobacter; species Dictyobacter sp. Z7_2. Next base: position 1,587,722 of record NZ_BAAJPE010000002.1, on the reverse strand, counting down.
CCAACTTCGTCAGAAAGCGAGCCTCCCGCGTTGCCCGATAGGTGAGCCTGGCGCGGTTCAGGCTTTGAGGTCTTGCATCACCGCTGCCAGATCTGCGTAAATATAATCTGGTTTCAGGGTAGATTTAGACAGGCTTTCAGGTGTATCTTTGCCTGAGAAGACGAGCATGGTGCGTGTGTTAGCTGCAATGCCCGCTTCAATATCTACCCCTAGATTGTCTCCAATCATGACTGTGTCGGGGGCTTGACTATTGAGCTTGCGCATGGCTTCGTACAGGAGCGCTGGCTCCGGTTTTCCGATTACTTCTGGGGTCGTCTCGCTTCCGCCCTCGATTGCTCCAACCATAGCACCGCAACCGGCAATCAACGCTCCACCCGCGATGGGGAGGAGTGGATCACGATTGATGGCTACAAAGGCTGCACCTTTGCGGATCGCCAATATCGCTTCGGTTAACTTTTTGTAGTTGAAGGCGCGATCAAGTCCGACGAGGACCGCATCGGTACTCTGCCAGTCGCTATTCGAGACCTTGAGCCCGTTGGTTGTCACCATGTCAAACAATGGTTGTTCACCAACCACATAGACGGAACCGTCCGGAAAGCGGTGTTTGATGTTTTGGACCGCTGCCTGAGCAGCAGCCATCACATGTGTAATATCTGTGACGATGCCGACGCGTCCCAATTTTTCTACCACCTGTGTCTCGCTGGCAAAAGAATTGTTGGTGAGGAAGAGATATTTTTTGTGCTGATCATTGAGCCATTGGACAAATTCTCTAGCTCCAGCAATAATCGTTTCACCTCGATAGACAACTCCATCGAGATCAATGAGGAAGGTCGTGAGATCCTGGATAGATGGTGGCGTGGTTGGCATAACGTAACCTGGTCTCCCTTGTGTGACTGTTATTCGCGGGACAATTGCTCGCGAATGGCTGTGATTTCGCGCCGTAGCGTCTGATTGACAGTAATTGCACGGTCAATCTTTTCGCATGAATGCAAAACCGTACTGTGATCGCGTCCACCGAACATCTGACCAATCTCCAGCAGCGATGTCGACGTTTCATGGCGAATAAGATACATGGCAATCTGGCGTGGCGTGACGATGTATTTATCACGTTGCTTTCCGCACATCGCTTCAAGTGAGATGTGATAGTAGTCGGCAACCACTTTGGCGATCTGTTGGCTATTTAACGTTGGCTCATGCGTATCCGTGCCCAGTACAGAGATGGCTGCGCGAGCGATATCCATCGTCAGCTCGGCTCGATGTAATTTCTGGAAAGCCATCAGGCGATTCAAGCAGCCTTCAAGTTCGCGGATGTTTGTCTGGACGCGTCCAGCGATGTAAGCAATAATGTCGTCGGGCACATGGTAGTGCAATAGATCAGCTTTGACGCGCAGAATCGCCATCCTGGTTTCGAGGTCAGGAGGCTGGATATCAGCGATCAAGCCCCATTCGAAGCGAGAACGTAGACGCTCCTCAAGACTGAGGATGGCCTTTGGCGGACGATCACTACAGATCACGATCTGCTTGCTCATCTCGTAGAGACTATTGAAGGTGTTGAAAAATTCTTCTTCCGTTGATTCCTTACCGGCAATAAACTGAATATCGTCCACGAGCAGAATGTCGACGGACCGATATTTGGCGCGAAACTCATCCTGTGTGCGGTAGCGGATGGCGTTCACGATCTCGTTGGTAAACTGTTCGGATGAGACGTAGAGTACAGCCAGGCCGGTATCGACGCCCTGATGCCCGATAGCATGGAGTAGATGCGTTTTACCCAATCCGACGCCTCCATAGAGGAAGAGGGGATTGTAGGACTCTCCTGGCGCTTCTGCGACCGCCAGCGAGGCGGCGTGGGCGAGCCGATTGCTATTGCCGACGATAAATGCATCGAAGGTATAGCGGTGGTTTAAACGGTTATGGGCCAGCATATTGGCACGCTGCTCATTTTCCCAATCCTCCAGAGTATTGGGCGATGCATAGGAAAATTCCGACTGGGACGGCACAACAGGGGCATCCTCGTAATATACGTTTGAATTTTGAGCCTGTTGCTGCTGTTGTGGATGCGTCTGTTGCGGCCGGAGCTGCGTGTTTGTACGTGATGATTGTATCTCGCGCTCGCGCTCGGAAAGATGCTTAATCTGCTCAGATATCGCTTCATCGGAGTGATCAGTAGACTGTACGGCTAACGCCACTGGCTGACCGATGACGCGTTGCAGGACGTCTTCGAGGAGTTGTTGCCAACGCGTGGTAATCACGTCATAGGCCAGATCGTTGGGGACCTGGAGTAGAAAAGCGAGCCCTTGCCCGGGATCAGCAGGAGATAACTCGTCGGAAGTATCCTGAGCAAGCTCCGTGAGATGAGCATCTTGTAACCATGTTTTGGTTAAAGCATCGATGGGAGTCATATCTAGTTGTGCAAGGGTCGTTCGCCAGATAGTCGCGCTATTCACCAATCTTCCCCCATGATCTACTCGTGTACAAGTGCAACACACTCGATTTCAACCAGTGCCTGACGTGGAAGCTCAACCACGGCAACCGTTGAACGTGCAGGGGCAGTGTCTCCAAAGTAGGTAGCATAGACCTCATTCATGGCTGAAAAATTGCTCATAGTTGTCAGAAAAACAGTGGTCTTGATGACGCTATCAAGCGAAGCGCCAGCAGATTCTAACAACGCTTGCACATTTTGGAGCACGCGATGGGTCTGCGCCTGGATATCTTCACCAACGATCTCGCCTGTGCTCGGATCAAGAGGAATCTGACCGGAGGTATAAAGAAATTGACCACTACGGATTGCCTGACTATAAGGGCCAATGGCGGATGGTGCAGCTGATGTACTAATTTTTGTCTTGTTCATGTACTATTCCCATCGTCGGGCAAGTAGACGCGAATGCTATCTTGCACTAAATATACTGAATAAGAATTTTGAATGTAATCGTGAGACAGGGAAGGACACGCTACATACTTGATGCGTGTCCCGTAGCTGGCTGTGTTGCTCTCACCAGTGGACAATAATCAGAATTGACTCTGCCCGGAAGGTGGATATTGGCCTTGCCCCTCGGCATAGCGCCCAGGATAGGCTTGACCGGCTGCTAATGACGATTGTTTTCCTCGTGCCAGTTCTTTCGCACAAGCTTTCAACATAGCTTGCAGCTCGGCGGCCGAACTGAAGCGATCCTCAGTATCTTTTTCTAGCATGCGGTCGACAAGTTTCTCCAGAACCGGAGGGACCTGTGGGCTATACTGGCGCAACGGTGGCGGAGTTGCGGAAGCGTGCTGCATCGCGATCGAGACAGCAGTCGGACCAACGAAAGGAGGTCGACCGGCGAGCATCTCATACATCACGACGCCCAGCGAATAGAGATCGGAGGAACCCGTCAAAGTCTCGCCGCGAGCCTGTTCAGGCGACAAATAGTCGGCAGTACCGAGTACAATCCCACTATTTGTCAAACCAGCATCTTCAGCCACACGAACGATACCGAAATCGGTAAGTTTGACCCAGGCCCCACCATCACTCAAGCTACCGGCACTGCCACTCCAGGCCAGCATAATATTCTGCGGCTTAATATCTCGATGAATAAATCCACGCGCGTGTGCAACTTGAAGCACCGAGCAGACCTGTGAAGCAATCTCAATGGCCTCGCGGGGCTGTAACTGTCGGCGTTGTGTCACGAGCTGCTTCAGAGTAGGACCATGGATATACTCCATGACAAGAAAATACTGGCCGGCTTCTTCTACGAAATCATAAATAGTGACGGCATTCGGATGCGCGAGCGCGGCGGCAGCACGAGCTTCACGGCGGAAGCGTTCGACTGCGCGAAGATCATTTTTATCCAGGGATCGTAACACTTTGATCGCGACAATGCGCTCCACCCGATGATCCCAGGTTTTGAAGACGCTTGCCATACCGCCTGTGGCGATATGCTCTCGAATCTCGTACCGTCCAGCGATCAGTGTGCCTTCAAATTGGTTCAACGTCTCACCTCAAGCGGCCTGGGCGAATACTGTAGTAATAAATTCCCGTTTCAGTGGGTAGTATACCATTAATGGTGTATGTCGTCGAGTGCTATATGACCGGGTAATATCCCTCAGGATACTAATTCGATTTTTGCTGCAACGCACAATTTCCTCCTTGCTGCTTTAAACTGAACATAGTATCCTGCCCGTCCATGGTGCCCGCGTAAGATTCGTTACCAGAAATGCAGGCTGCGGACTTCACCGTCAGATCTACCTGCGGATTAACGCTTGCTTGTGGCTGGAACATCAGGCTATAGCCGCTCTGACTCATCGCTGGCACTGTCCACGAAAGAGTGACTGTCATCTTGCAATTGGGAGGGACAACTACCCAGCCGCCGTACATAGCACGTCCAGGCTCATCGCTGACCTGGTTAGGCGGAGGGCCAACCTGATAAAGCATGAAGCTTGGGTCAACGATGTCCAGATAATTGTTTAGGGCTTTACCTATGGTCAAAGATGTGCTACAGGTTAGCACGCCATTGTTATAGACATTGGGTTGACAGGTGGGAAGTCCCCAGCCCGGATCAGCACAATATTTTTGATCGGTTTGAGCAAAGCCATCTCCCTCTATAAAGGTGCTTCCCTGGGGCACATACACGCGTACGTAATCGCGATACGTATCAGCACCATAAACGTCGCCTTTTTTCTGATAGTCGAGATTTATCACCAGCGAGTGCGTGGCATTGCCTTGCTGATCTAATGTCACAGTATCTTTGATAGCTGTGGAAACGTACTGCGATGCTTTACTGGCGCTGAGATTTGCCTGTACCACATATAAACCATCATGTGTCTGGGAGCGATCCATTGACACCGTTGAGCCATATTTGGCGATTAAATCCTCAAGTTGTGAGTTATCGATGTAGACTTGAAGATCCTTTGTCTTCATGGCCTGGAGCATTTGGGTGCCCATTGGCACTAACTTTGTAATGGGGAGGTGCATAACCTCATCCATCATGGCTTTAGTGACTCTTTGGGTGAAGGCTTTACGGACAAGCTCAGAATCTGTCATATGCTCAATGGCTATCTCGCGAGCGATCCCCTTGTTATCCAATTGATAATAGTGTAGCTTCGCTTCAAGATTTTGTGCGGTGATCGTTTCGCCATACTCTGCGATCGTAATTGGCCCTGTGACTTGCAAGACTTGTTTAATCAAGGCCGGTGTAAAGAGAATTACTCCACTAAGTTGGGTGCCAAATTCACCCTGATAATAATCCATAATAGTTTTTGCTGTGGTTGGAAGATCAGCAGAGACGGTAGCATCACGCACACCAAAATAGGGAATAGGCCACCAGGCGTTAAAAGGAGGGGGAGCGCTTTGGGTTGTGACTTTATCGTACAACGTTTTATTGACTGGTGGTGAACCATTTAATGGGGGTCCTGAGTGATTTTCCTCGTACGCGCCAATATTCTTCATCTGAAGTTTGGCCATATGACCACCGTTGAAGGTCAACTCGCCAAATTGTCCGGTGAAACCACCTGTGGAGCGCAACTCGGCACTATCCATTGGCTCAAGCAGAAAGGTACGCTGTTGATCAGCTCCAATGAGCCAGCCCAAGGCGTTGCGTAGATCTGGTCCTTGCGCCAGGAGCGTATAGGCCGTGGGGATGAGTGGCAGTATCGATGTGAGCGTTTGACGCTGGCTCGCACTGATCGGCAGGCTATCGAGCGATAAACCTTGTGTATAATTACTCATATCGTGAATGGTTGGTAGGAGGTCGGTCAGGTCTTGATTGAAGGCCACGAAAGCCGCCTCTGTGATGTAGGGCTTGGGATGAGCCGTATCTTTGTCGGCGGTGCTGGCCTTCAAGGTTTTTACCATCGAGGGCGATTGCTGGATGGCTGTTGCGATCAGTTTTTCACCCATGACGGTTGCATCTACCGCGATGTGTCCTAGCGAGCGGGCTGCCTTGATCTGGGATGGCGCTAATGAACCGAGCATCCCAATCGAGCTATCGTGATCAAGTTCGTCGCTCAGCCTAGTAAAGTCGCTGTGCGCGGCGGTCATCTCGGCCTGGGCCTGCTGTAATTTGGTGGCATCAAAGTATCTTGATGAATCTCCGCTATTGTCGTCTTTGAAAATGGTTTGGATCGTTTGAATATGCGCTATGCCACTTTTGACCTGGTTGTACAGAATGATGCCATTGATCACTTCAATCATAACCAGCAACGATGGGAGCAGAATAGCAAATACCAGAACCAGCGAAAGAATCTTTCCCCGCGTTGAGAGCCGCTCGTAGCGGTTGCGTAGGCGATAGATCAATCCTGACTTTTTCTGACCTGAAGCGGCCTCAGGGATACTTTCTATGTTCTGATCTGGCTTTTTATCCAATTTATTTGATGATCCCATATTTAAATTTCATTGTCAGGATACGTATCACGGATTGATCGATCTGTGACTGCTTGATTTTGCCTTGATTAATTGCTGCCTCAATTGCGGCGATATCAGCACTGACCTGGGCCGGTGTGGAAGCTCCTTCAAGCATATCGTTACCAGCTTCAACTGCCTGGACACAGGCAGCTGCCATCTCATCATCGGTTGCCCGCGCTTCTATCCCTGCTATGACATTAGGATACAGACCACCCATATTCAATGCGTCGGTAATAATTACTCCTTTGAAATTGAGGGTCGTGCGTAGATAGCTAATCACCTTTGGAGAAAGCTCTGCTGGCGTATTTGGTGCTAATGCGAGGTTATTTACATCGGTAGTCATGACCATTGCTGGATTGTCTTGCTGGATAATTTTCTGATAAGGGATAAAGTCAACTTGTTGCAGATCGGTCAAACTTTTTGTGACTGTGGGCAATGCAACGTGCGGATTAATATCGTCAGAAGAGCCAAGACCCGGGAAGTGTTTCAGCGTTCCAACAATCCCATTTTCCTGTAAACCTTTGACAAAAGCTCCTGCATATGTTGCGACCACATTTGGATCATCGCTCATGAAACGTGATTCATATTGAGTGGTGTCAGGGCCGACATCGACAACAGGAGCTAAGTCGACATTAATGCCCAATTGTTTAAGCTCTGAGGCATACAGCTTTGCCTGATCATAGGCTGTATTTGGATTCCCCGACTGTACAAGCTGTTCTTCAGAAGGAGCCGGTGGAAATAATGAGCTTATTTTGTCAACTAATCCACCTTCTTGGTCGATAGCTATGATTGGTGCTACCTTTCCATCAGCCTCGATTTGTGCCGAATATGCGGAGATTGCATCAACGGTGTTATTGGGGTATTCGAAATTACCATTACCGGGAATTCCGGGTTGATACAGCACAGCTCCGACTTGTTGCGCTATCATTTGCTGAAGCCCGGTCTCTGTATAATCAACACCGGTATAATCCACCATGATCATCTGCGCTATTTTTTCATCCACGCTCATCTTATTCATGATAGAAAGTGCTTTGGCTTCGGTGGGATCTATTGCCACTGTGGCATTGATGATTTTACCAGTGGATGCGTTACTGGAGAATAAACTAAAAGAGGATAAAGAGCATCCACTCAACAGGAAAAGACAGCCAAGTGAAAATAAAGAGTAGATGGCTGATTTTCTTTTTTTGTAGACTGTATCGTAATTTCGCACTGTACAGCTCCATAAATATACGTATATGCAACACCAACAGTCATCTTTAGTTGGCATTAGTTATTATAAAGCAGGAGTCGTTTTGTGTACATTTATATGGACAAATGTACATAACCTCCTGATTTTCCGTTGAGCTTTAGATTCTCAACAGTGAAAATCAGGAGGTTATCTGTCTGGCCAGCTACAGGTATTGAAGCTACAGGTATTGATATGTACGTGGATTTTATTTGATAATCCCGTACTTGATTTTCAGCGTCAAAATACGGGTTACGGATGCATCAACTTGTGCCTGCGATAGTTCTCCTTGCTGGATGGCCGTTGTCAGAGCTGCCAGGATGCTGGTGATCTCTTCTGGTGTCGATGGTCCTTCGATCATGTCATTGCCCGCTTCAATAGCCTTTACGCTGACTTGCGCTAATTGATCACTGGTGGGAGCTACACCATTATAGAGACCCTCCATATACAAGCCGTCAGTAATGATCACGCCATTGAAATTGAGTGTATGGCGCAGATAGCTGAGCACCTTTGGCGAAAGTTCAGCGGGCACATTAGGATCTAGCGCCTGAGATGCGACATCGGTAGTCATAATCAATCCGGGAGTATCCTGCTGGATAATTTTTTGATAGGGGAGAAAATCTACTTGTTGCAGCTCTGCCAGCGTTTTGGTAACCGATGGCAGGCCAACATGAGGATCGACATCGTCAGAAGATCCCAGTCCCGGGAAGTGCTTGAGCGTTCCTGGGATGCCATTTTCCTGGAGTCCTTTGATAAAGGCACCGGCGTATGTCGCTACCGTATCGGGACTGTTGCTAAAGAACCGCGTTCCATACTGAGTAGTATCCGGGCCGACGTCGACCACGGGAGCCAGATCTACATTGATACCCAGTTGCTGAAGCTGTGATGCATCTGTCTTGGCCTGATTGTATGCTTTCATTGGATCGCCTGATTGCGTTAACTCCTCGGCTGAAGGTGTGGCTCCGAAAAAGGCGGATGTTTTACTGACCGTCCCGCCCTCTTGATCGATAGCGATCATCGGCGCAATTGGCTCGTCGGCAGAGGCCTGAGCCGAAAATGCGTGAGCTCCGGTAACCGTGTTATTAGGCCATTGGAAGTTGTTATCGCTATCCTGATACAAAAAGCTGCCGACATGTTGCTGGTTGATCATCTCCTGTAGGCCACTCTCAGTATAGTCGCTGCCGATAAACTCAACCATAATCATCTGCGCCAACTTGTCATTCTGGCTCATACCTTTGAGCAGAAGTTGTGCCCTGGCTTTGACTGGATCAGGCGTTGGCGTCGGTTTGGCGGCGGCGGTCGCTTTAACGTCGGATGATTTGGCACCAGAAAATGTGCTGGCTGGGAATGAGGTACAGCTACTTAAGAGAATAATGCAGCCAAGTAGAAATAGCGAGTAGTGGAGTGGCTTCTTTTTATGTACTGCATGGTTTTTTTGCATTGTACAGCTCCATAACAATCTATGTATGTAACGATAAATGATGTATCTAGTTGACGCCGCTTATTATAGAGCACTATTCTTTCTCTTTCACAGGCATGGAAAGAATGAGCGAACATGACGAATGCAATCCTTGCAGGCTCGTAAGCTATAAAGTAAAAACGGATGGCGTCCGGTTAAAATTGCGTTGTGATAACTGATTTTGTGCTTAAATATATTGAATTTGTATGCAGGAAAGAGCTCTTTCCTGCATACAAATTCGTGGCATAAAAGATAAGCTATTGTGTTCTTTGCAAAGAGCAACTTCCTCCCTGCTGTTTCAGGCTGAACATGGTGTCCTGACCGTCCATTATGCCAGAGTACGATGCGTTACCAGAAGTGCAGGCTGCCGATTTCACCGTCAGATCTACCTGTGGATTCACGCTGGCCTGAGGCTGAAACATCAAGCTATATCCGCTTTGACTCATCGCTGGTACGGTCCAGGAGAGCGTTACTATCATCTTACAATCTGGTGGAATAGTCACCCAGCCTCCGTACATAGCACGCCCAGGCTCATCACTGGTTTGGTTTGGGGGAGAGCCAATTTGATCCAGATAAGCATTTGTATCTCCCAGGCCTGGTATATAAGATGTTGGGTAATCAATTCCAACTGTGGCGGAAGAACAAACTAATGAACCATCTCCATAGACGTCCTGCTGGCAGATAGGGTAACCTTCAACTGCCAATCCACAATATGCTTGACCGAGTTGAGAGAAACCATGACCACTTATGAGTGTGCTGTTCTGTGGCACATAGATACGTACATAATCATGGTAGGTATTAATGCCATAGACATCGCCTTTTTTTTGGTAGTTCAGAACCATGGTCAATGCATGGGTCGCATTTCCTTGTTGATCTAGCGTCACAGTATCTTTAATAGAAGTTGTGACGTATTGTGATGCTTTACTGGCGCTCAGGTTCTCCTGTACCACATATACACCATCATAAGATGTTGAAGTATCGATGGACACCTTTGAGCCATATTTGGCAACTAAATTCTCAAGCTGTGGGTTATCTGCATAGACTTGAAGATCCTTTGTCTTCATGGCCTGGAGCATTTGAGCTCCCATGGGTACTAACTTCGTAATGGGGAGGTGCATAACGTCGCTCATCAGAATTTGAGTGACCCTTGAGGTAAAGGCTTTACGGGCCAGCTCAGCATCTTTTATATGCTCGGTGATTTGTTCTTTGTAAATTCCTTTATTATCCAATTGGTAGTAATGTAATTTGGCTTCAAGATTTTGCTCGGTAATCGTCTCGTTATATTCAGCGATTTTGATTGGGCCGATGACGTGTAAAATTTGTTTGATCAGCGCTGGCGTAAAAAGAATGACACCACTGAGCTTTGTGCCAAATTCACCCTGATAATAATCCATAATGATTTTAGCTGTTGTCGGAAAATCTGCGGAGACGGTGGCATCACGTACGCCAAAATTGGCAACCGGCCACCAGCTAGTAAAAGGAGGGGGAGCACTTTGGGTTGTGACTTTATCATACAATGATTGAATAAGCGGCCCAGAACCTCCTGGAAGCCCTAAATGATTTTCTTCGTACGCGCCAATATTCTTCATCTGGAGCTTGGCCATATGACCACCTGTGAAGGTCAACTCACCAAATTGTCCGGTGAAACCACCGGTGGAGCGCAACTCGGCGCTATCCATCGGCTCAAGCAGGAAGGTGCGCGGTTGATCGACCCCAATCAGCCAGCCCAGGGAGTTGCGCAGCTCAGGGCCTTGCGCCAGGAGTGTGTAGATGGTGGGGATCAGCGGCAATATTGATGCGATCATTGTCCGCTGGCTGGCGCTGATTGGCAGACCATCGAGTGATAAACCTTGCGTATGGTCACTCATGTCCTGGATGGTTGGCAGAAGGTCAGTTAAATCCTGATTGAAGGCTGCGAATGCTTCCTCTGTGAGGTAAGGCTTGGGATGTGCAGTATCTTTATCGGCGGCACTGGCCTTCAGAGTTTTTACCATCGAAGGCGATTGTTCAATGGCGGTGGCGATCAGTTTTTCGCCCATGACGGTTGCATCTACCGCGATGTGTCCCAGCGAGCGAGCTGCATTAATCTGGGATGGTGCTAATGAGCTGGCTATGCCAATTGAGCTGTCATTGTCAAGTTCGTCGCTCAGCGAAGCGAAGTCGCCATGCGCGGCAGTGATTTCGACCTGAGCCTGCTGTAGTTTGGTGGCATCAAAGTATTTTGAGAAATCTCCGCTATCGCCGCCTTTGAAAATGGTTTGGGCGGCTTGAATATGAGCCATGCCGCTTTTCACTTGATTGTACAGGATAATGCCATTGATTACTTCAAAGATACCAAGGAAGGATGGAATTAAGATAGCAATCACCAGAACAATCGAAAGAATTTTTCCTCGCTTTGAGAGTCGCTCATAACGGTTGCGTAGACGAGAAATCAATCTCCTCTTTTTGGCCTGGGGAGATGGACCAACCTGAGGTGGCGCAAATGGAGACTGGGCCAGGTTCTTGGTGATTTTTGGGTTGAGTGATTGTGGAGGGAAATTGTTCCCAATAGTAGCTGCCCCCCAATTCTGTCCAGGCCCGGCGGCTGGAGACTGCGGAGGGTAGTTTGCTCCCATGCCAGTTGCTCCCCAACTCTGATGAGATCCAGCGGCTGGCTGCTGTGGAGGGAATGTTGCTCCTATTGTTGCCGGCCCCCAGTTCTGATGAGGTCCAGCCGGGGGTTGCTGTGGAGGGAATGTCGCTCCTGGAGCCTGCCCATTGTCCCACGAAGATGGCTGTTGCATCTGGTTGGGATTCCACGATGGATTTTGCTGTCCATTCGGTGGTGGATAGGATGATGGTGCCGCTGTATATGACGGGCTAACCGCTGGCGCACCCGGATAAAGTGTGCCAGTGGGTCGATAGTTAGTTGTTCCTGCCCCTGCATCAGGAGGGTTGACTCCGATGGGTTGCTGTCCTTGAAAAGATGGGCCAGGATGCTGTGATGGCTGACCAGGTGGATAGGGTGGACGGAAAATGTTTTTGCCCGGTGGTTCAGACATTAAAGCCTCCAGATAGATTTTGAATTCAAAAATGTAAAACACAAAAGTGTTTGTTGATTATATTCGTTGAAAATAGTTTTTGGCCATACATTATTATGTGTCGCATTGGCGCTTGTAATAGTATCGTCTTTAGTATTTATGTCTTGATCTGGCTATTTATACTACCCCCATTTAGGATCACATGACAACAAGAACAATCGCGCAAAGATTTGGCGGCTTTTGGCATCTCACCAACTGAACCAGAAAAGAGCGCATCCGTCCACCCAGAGACAAGACTAATTCGCATGTATCTTCTTCTCACGTTGACTTTTCTCTCTTTATGCTTCTTTGTCTTTTCTTAATACATCGATATTGAGAGGATACACTTTAGATATTATCAAAATTGATATGAATCACTTAGCCTTTCTACTCCATTAAACATTGCTAAGCGTAAAATTTTGTTGTATATTAATATAGGTAAGTGTATCAATACAAGTTAAGGAGTATAATGAAAAGTATTTTTCATCCAATGCGCATCTTGCTATTAGCTTTAATATGTTGTTGCGCCTTATTCTTTTCCATCAGTAATGCATTTGTTCATGCAGATGGAATTACTAATCCAACAATAACAAGTTTTAAATCCTCTCCTGCTAGTGAAACGTTGCATGTACTCCAGCCCAATTTAACTGGTAACCAACTGAATGGCCTGGATCCTGCTAGTTCTGGCTGCTGGGATTCTTCTGCCTATGTGGTAGTTTCAACTACATATGCTTCCGAACTTTTACTTGCCATTTGGTACTCACCCAATTGTGGAACCAATTGGGCTGATCTTCAAAGTATTAATGGGGCCAAGCTATCTAACTTATGGACACATATAATAAGAAATAGCGGACCTGATGGTGGAGTAGTAATAGAAGAAAATTCAGTATCTACCTCAACAAGGGCCTGGTCATTTATGGTCTATGCTCCTAACGAGATCACTAGTGCTGAAGGGTATGCTAATGGTTCTGTCAATCCAGTAATCAAAGTTACCCAATAAAAGAATCAAGTCTTAGATCTTCATTGTATTTGGTCCTTTCTGCCTGGTTGTTTCCACCCTTTCTTTTTCTATCGGCTTGTCTGTGTCTTTACGGCACATTCTAATAGCAGAAGAAAAGTGTTAAGCATTAATTTTGTATTAATCGGTCCAGACAGGACGTGAGTCAGTGTCAAGATTGCCTTTGGCCTGTGTGAGTTGGACGCTGCTATCTTTCTTAATACTATAAGTTCCTGCCTTTGAGTCTTTGACCATCGTGGTGAGCCAGAGGTCAAAGTTTGTGCTGGTATAGCTGTAGTAAGCAATCTGAGTACCATCCGGTGACCAGACTGGCTGGCTCAGATACTGGCCGCTGAGCAGCTTGCTGGATTTACTATAATTGGATAGTCCTGCACTGGCGCTCGTCGTTGTATCGTTGGTGACGTCATTGGCAACGGGCATGGTATATAAGCTCATGCTGGTGGCGTTCTCCCGACGTGCGTAGATGACGGTATTGCCATCAGGAGAGAAGCTGGGTTCCAGGTTGGATAGCTTCTCTGTGCCTGGGGTAAGCGCAACTCCTGGATTACTTTCGGTCGTATCTTCTCCTGGATGATATTCGAGTATATTGCCTGCCTGTATGGCGTTGTTAATCGTGTTTACATTGATCATTTGAAGTTGCGTATTTAAGTCAGTATTATTACTGCTGACTGTGTACGCATAGTTAGTATAAATGACCTCATCGCTATGTCCAGGGCGGTAGCCAGGATCACGTAAGCCACCAGCACCTATCGATGAGAATGCAACAGGCTGCGCCGCAGCTATTTTGTGCTGCGTTGTAAGCCTATCCTGGATGGATGTCAGATAGAGCTGCATATCCAGGATGGGAGCCGCGTACTGCCCCACCGCATTGTATGCTTGCGGATCATTCAACCAGTAGTCTTTTTGATTATCACCTAAAAAGATAAGATGCTCATTATCAGGTGCCCATGCGGGCTGCTCAAACCAGTGATAGGTTGATGTGGCACCGGCGTTGTTGGTTACAAAGGCTCCTTGCCCTGATGCAATGATGGTTGGTGTTCCTCCAGTGGCAGGCATGTAGGCAAGATCAGAATAATCAGTATGATGAATATCAAAGGCGATCAACTTGCCATTGGGCGAGACCGCAGGATCGCGTACATCCAGTCCAGTTGTTAACTGCTTAGGATGTTCCGGGTCGCTGCCGTTAAGGACATAAAGATTGCGGTTGAGGGTAAAATAAATCTTTCCTTTAAAGAGTGATGTTGTATTGATTTCTACATCACCATTTTTGCCCTTAATTACACTTTTATAATTTGTATCGCTACTGCCTAAACAACTTTGCAGTGTAAAAGAGAGCACTGCAAGTATGAGTAACAGAGTCCATTCTTTATGTTTATTCATCCGTTTTTATTGACCTTATATAAAATTCGAAGCATCGAGACGCTCCTATCCCTCATTGTATCTCTTATGGGACCCAAAAGGGATGAGAGTCGGCATCCAGGCTACCATTGGCTTGGGTGAGTTGGGTAGCGCTGTCTTTTTTGATGCTATAGGCTCCGGTCTTGGGATCTTTAACGAGCGTGGCGAGCCAGAGGTCGAAGGTTGTGCCCGTATAGCTATAGTAGGCGATCTGTGTGCCATCGGGCGACCAGACTGGCTGGCTCAGATATTGACCGGTGAGCAGTTTGCTGGATTGGCTATAGTTGGATAGTCCTTTGCTGGCGTTGTTGGTTGGATCGCTGGTGACGCCATCGACGACGGGCATGGTATATAAACTCATGCTGGTGGCATTCACGCGGCGCGTATAGATAATCATGTTGCCATCGGGAGAGAAACTGGCATCTAGATTGGATAGGTTTGATGTGCCTGGCGTAATGGCGACGCTTGGATTGGCAGCTGCTCCATAGACTTCAGGATGATATTCATAGAGGTTGCCAGCCTGAAGAGCGTTTTCAATCACTGTATCATCGATCAGATTGAGTTGCGCGTTCACGTCGGTAAAGTTACTGGAGGCGGTATATGCGTAGCTGGTATAGATCACCTCGTTTTTATGTCCAGGCCGATAGCTGGGATCGCGTAAGCCACCGGCACCAATGGCTGTATAAGCTACCGGCACCGCATCTGCGATTTTTTCCTGCGTATTTAAACGATCATTGATCGACATTTTGAAGAGCTGTAAATCTAGAATGAAGGAATTATAGCCTCCAACCAGCAGCGGAGCCCAAAAAGCTTTTTGATTGTCGCCTAAAAAGAGAATATGTTCGCTATCGGCATTCCAGGTTGGTTCTTCAAACCAGTGATAGGTGCTGGTGGCTCCAGTAGCGGTGAGACTAAATGATCCGTTGCCGTCCGCAATGATGGTTGGCTTACCTCCACTGGCGGGTATATAGGCAAGATCTGAATAATTACTATGGTAGATAGCAAAAACAATCCACTTACCATTGGGCGAGACTGCTGGATCGCGTACATCTAGTCCGGAGGTAAGTTGCTTCGGATTCGTTGTGTCTTTGCCATCAATGACGTAGAGGTTACGATCGAGGGTAAAATAGATCTTACCCTTAAAGAGGGACGTGGTCGTATTGACCTTTACATCGCCATGCTTGCCTTTAGTGACACTTTTATAGGGCGTGGCTGTACTACCCAGACAACTTTGCAATGTGAGCGAAAGAAGTGCCAGTAAAAGCCAGAGCTTCCATTGTTTTTGTCTCTTCATGTTATTTTACAGATCTTGCGAATAGTGAGATACGATGATTGCCATCCCTGGGGAAATCGTTTTAAACTATACAATGCGCGAAGCTATCCTTGCATCGCGTCGAATGATCCAGACGCTGTAAGGAGCATCAGGTTCAATACATTATCGAAATTAGCACTACTTCCGACCATGCTTTGTGTTTCTGATACCACACTGGCTGCTGTCGAGGAAGTTGCCCTATTTGCCTGCTCAGAAGCAGTCGATGCCTCCGCTGGAGCCGTCTGAGCTTTTGCTACAGCGGTGCCCGTCTGTGGCGCAACGGATGAATATTGAGGCTGGCAGGTTCCGGTTGTACCAAACATTTTCAGGATTTCAGCGTTGATAGCTTCACAGATTGGAAGCACATTTGTGTTATTGCCGGTTGCGGGCGTCGAGTAGTTATTGGTGAATGAGACATGATCGACTTTGTTGATATCAACCGTTTTAGCCACTGTTGCAAATTGCGATAATTCGCTCAGGGTCAGATCAGTAAACATGTACCCATCGAGGTCATTGATAATGGAAGTCATCTTGGAAATGATATCGTCGCTTTGGGTGAGCTTGACCTTAATTTGAGCCAGAACTTGTTGCTGCCGATCAGTGCGCCCAAAGTCACCACCCAGATCTGCGTGACGCGTGCGCACGTAGGTCAACGCTTCAGCTCCCGTTAAGTGTTGTGGACCTGGTGCAATATCTATACGTGTATACCCATACGTTCCCCCACCTTTAGCATCATCGGGATAATCATCGTCAAACATGGGATGAGCCACATCAATGTCTACTCCACCAATGTCATCAACGACCTTTGTGAAGCCTTGTAGACCTACCCAGGCGTAATGATCGATGTGGATACCATAGTTTTGCTGGATAACATCTTCCATATGCCCGGCCGCCGCCGCTGCTTTATCTTTATTTGTTTGTCCCACCCATGCATGCTCAAAAGCCTCATCGAGTTTTTCATTCGCATAGCCGGTGGTTGAATCCGTCACCTGCATATCACGTGGAATGGAGAGCATGCCTACATATTTAGTCGCAGGATCTATTGTAATAATCATCACGGTCTGAGCGAGTGGCTGTCCTGTTGTAGGATCGTTACCTCCCTGATTGGGGTATTTGCCATCGGTATCGCTACCAAGCAGCATAATATTGGTGCGTGCGGTCAGAGGGTCAACGGAAGTATTCTGAATGACCTGAGATTTACCATCGACCTTGTGCGTGGCGCTATTGCCAGTAATATCTGCGACCGATTTTCCAATCGTAAATTCGTAATAGGCAAAGGCGCTTCCTCCCGTGACGACCAGAAAGGCAACTGCCGCAATTACTATGCGTGCCCAGATGGGAATCCTCTTGATATTGATGCGTGGTATGCGTCGCCACGGTTTTAGTCCCGGTGGCGGAGCTTGATGAAGGCTGGCATTGCCTGGAGGATTAGTGTAACCGAGCTGACCAGTGCCATAACGATATCCATCAGGTGGCTTCTGATTCCCAGGAGGTACAGCTCCCGGATATACTCCCAATTGGCTCAGGTCTCGTGTAATGCGAGTACCAGGCTTATATGGTGTCCGGGCTGGTCCAGGGCCAGGATGGCCGTAGTTGCTGACGGGATTTGCTCCCTGATAGCCGTAGTTACTCGTTGGAGGCGGTGCCAGGTTGGGATTGTTGTACGTTCCTGATGGGTAAGCTTCTCCCCTATTTTGTGGCCTCATCTGCTGATATGGTGATTGGTTTGAGGGAGCCGGTTGGTGTAGCTGCGGTGCATGATTGGCTGGTGTGGAGAAAGAATTGGCTGCAGGTGCTTGTGGCATGGATGGTTGCACTGATGCAAGACGTGGCATGCGGCGATGGCTGAGCGGGTCAATCTCGGTCTCCTCCGCGGGATTTTTGACGAGATTGCTCCGTTTTCGGGCAGGCTCCGGCGGCGCTAGCTGTCCCGTTTTCCACTTGGCTAGAAGTCCACTCTTGGCGGGAGCTGGCAAAATATTTGCTTCCTCTCCAATGCCCGGCAGAGGATTTTTTTCATTATAGAGTTGTCCTGTGGCGTTCCCTTCTGGACCACTTGATCCATCTTGAGAAGGCTTATGCATAAATTGATTTTTCACCTGCTGCACCCGTTCCCTTCTTCACTGAATATATAATCTTTGCTACTGGAGCCTATATCTTCTCCTTTTTTATATCCCCACCACATTTACGACATCAGGAGCCTTTTTTATTTTTACTTATAATGTGATATCTTCACATGAAAAGACGCAATACTACATCATTGTAACGAATAGTTGAGTAAATCTTCACTGTAAGATTAATTATCTCTCCTATCCCTTAGGACTATTGGTTTGTGTATTTACGTATTCCTATTTAACAACTCTTTATCCCTGGTTTTACAGAACCGTAAACATGCCTTAATTGTCCTCTAAATAGAACGTGATATGTTTAAAGCGGGGCACAATGATCACCCGTTTGGCTGAGAAAATCCCTGTGGATGAGGAAATGCTCCCCTAATTGGTCAACGTATTTGAAATGATTATTGGTATACGAAGTGATTATTGGTATACAAGGTGATCCAGGATGGAGAATCCAATGCGTGTTGCCATCATTACAGAGAACTTTTTGCCGAAGCTGGACGGCGTCACACGAACCGTATCACGTTTGCTTGAACATTTACATCTGCAAGGACATCAAGCGCTGCTCTTAGGGCCTGAAAGTGGTATGGAAGAATATGCTGGGGCTGAAGTCATTGGCACAGCGGGACTCCCATTTCCTTTTTATCCAGAGTTGAAATTTAACTTTTTCCGACCGCTCTTTTTGCGCCGCTTGATTGAGTTTCGTCCTGATATCGTCCACGTTGTCGATCCTGTGATTCTGGGCGCAACAGGATTAGCCGCTGCTCGTTTTTTGAATATTCCGATAGTTTCATCTTACCATACAAACCTCGCCGCCTATTGTGGACACTTTGGATTTTCTTTGCTGACACAGCCGATGTGGCTCTATAACCGCTTTGTACATAATCAATGTGCCCTGACCTTCTGTCCTTCGGCCTCAACGGCATCTATGCTAGAGATGCAAGGCTTTGAGCACGTACGTATCTGGTCTCGTGGAGTGGATAACACATTATTCCAGCCAGAGCGTCGAAGCGCCGCCTTACGAGCCTCCTGGCTACGTGGACAGGATAGTGCTGAGGATAAAGTCATCCTTTTGTATGTAGGACGCATCTCATGGGAAAAAAATCTGCGCTTATTAATGCAAGCGTATCGTCACATGGATCATACTCGTTGCCATCTGGTGATTGTGGGACAGGGACCGGCCTATGCTGAAGTTGAGCAAGAATTGAATCAGGTACCAGTCACCTTTACCGGCTACCTGAGCGGAGAGGATCTGGCGACGGCTTATGCCTCGGCAGATATCTTCGCCTTTCCGTCGTATACTGAAACATTTGGACAGGTCGTACTGGAAGCTATGGCCTCTGGTTTACCTGTGGTGGGAGTCCAATCGGAAGGTGTCTGTGATCTGGTGCAGCATGAGCGCACAGGATTGTTGCTTGCAGCGGAACATCTCTCAGACGATGAGCAGGTTTCAGGTTATCGTAGCTACCTTGAGCAGTTAGTTTTCAATCCGGAAGAGCGTCTCATCATGAGCGCATTGGCGTTTTCAGAAGCTTTGCCGCATACATGGTACGAAGCGATGGAGCGTCTGGTGCAAGGATACCGCGATGTTCTGGCTCTCCCACTTACTGTCCAGGCAAACAACTAAGTATGTATTCCTGAAGTGTCGCTGATTGGACCCTTATTTGTTCTCGATCTGGATGAGTTTTTGTAACGCTTTTTGATAGGCCTCGTTGGTGCGCTTGTCAAAGAGTACAAAGAGTATTCTTTGCAAACTACCTGGCTTGCGCATGTATGTGAGCATCGTCTCCAGAGCTAACGGCGCGGCTAGATGGACAGGATAGCCATAGGCTCCTGTACTGATGGAGGGGAAGGCAATACTTTGTAGGCGATGCTGATCGGCTAACTCAAGGCATTTCTGATAGGTGCTGACAAGTAACCGTGCATCATCGCTGCGCTGGCGATAAACGGGACCGACGGCGTGGAAGATATAACGGGCCGATAGCTTGCCAGCTGTTGTAGCGACGGCGCTGCCAGTCGGACAGCCACCAATCTTGCGGCACTCTTCCATGATGGTAGGTCCAGCGGCTCGATGAATCGCTCCATCGACGCCTCCACCACCGGCTAAACCCGCATTAGCTGCATTTACAATAGCGCCGACTTCTACATCGACGATATTGCCGTGATAGAATGCGAGCGTCACATTATTGTTTGTATATGAGGACATACTTTTTCCATCTTTTATAGAAAACCAGAAGAATAAAATATATCGACACAGAGATCTGCTTACGCACAACTCTTCCGGAGAAAAGCAGGCCAGCGTGAGGGGTGCCATAGCCCTTTGAGCCTTGACGGCAACGGGTTGTTCCATGTTGCCTGAGCAGCCTGGAAAGAATCCTTGAACGCCAATCTCTGATGTTCAATCATGCTCGGTGTCAGACGCTTAATGGGCTATGCAATAATGGCAGTGAGAATTATTAGTACAACTTACTATTTTTTGATCACAGCTTCGGAGAGTTCTTTGCCTGGGAAGAAGCGGACACGCTCTTTGGCTGGTACTTCGATTGGTTGGCGGTCGCGTGGATTTACCCCCTTGCGTGCTGCGCTCTGGCGTACTTTGAAAGAGCCAAAGCCTACGAGACGAACCTCGTCGCCCTCTTGCAACGCTTCGCGGATTGCTGTGAGAGTGGCTTCTAACACCTCAGACGCCTGTTTTTGAGAAAGCTTTGCCTGTTTAGCAATACGCTTGGAAAGCTCTTGTCGACCAACGGTTTGTGTGGCTGCCTGTTCAGACTTATCTTCGGCCATAGGAATTATTTCCTCCTTGCAACTATCAACACACGTCGCCTGTTTGCCCAATAGCACTTTGCCGGGCTTGTAGAGCGGCGTTACAACCTCACTGCCGATTAGGAGTATAGCACGCGATTTTAAGAAATACAAGCTTCGCACTCCCAATCAAAAAAAAGGATTTATAGTGAACCCGCTTCCCAGGCCACTCTACGTCTTGATTCCAAATTAAAAAATAGCCTCTGAAGCCATCTCTACATAAGGTTGTTCTATGCTAGAATATGGTGCGATTTTAGTTAGCACCTTCAGGTATACAGCTATTCTAGTAGGACAAAAATTGAGGAGGATAAAACCTCTTTTCAGGCCCACGTAGTTGGAACGATGTAATATAGAATGCCTGCTTGTGTTTTTGTTGAAGAAGTTGTCTTACGAGCCGCAAATATGCTAAATGATCCCCCTTTTCACACATTGCTATATAGTGATGATCTTCCGCTTGTGCCCTTGTTTGACATGGTTCACGCGTTGCTCAATTGCGATTGAGTTGTTCCATTACCAGTGCATAGATAATTTATGGCAGAGGTCATGGTTACTGCTCAACGATCTCTGTAATTTTTATGGAATGCTGCTTGAATGCTTCTTGTTACATAAGTAAGATAATATATGGAAGGCAAGAGAAAATTTTTATCAAATAAAAGAGGAAATTTGCTAAGATATCAGAACGATTATCCAGCGAATACAGAGAATTTGAAAGTTTTGTGAGATGGTTTTTGATGCTCTTGAACTTTTAAAAGCCCTTATCGTATTGGGAGATAATTGAGACAAGTGTGATGCCAGGAGTCTATGGTCCTATTGCTCTTCCTTGCTAAACTGATGATAATTTGTCCGTTGACGAAATCAAAAGCGCGAAAATTGCATGTATACGTAAGTCATGCATCTTTTTTTAGCTCTCTAAGTGCACAAAAAAAAGTTATCCACAAGTTATCCACTGTTCTCACAAAAATTGGTCGGAAAGACTCTTTTCCCTTAGGCCTAAGAAGTGTTACAATGAAGTGGGGGAAAGTGGGGAATTTTGGGGAGATAATTGTATAGGGTGATGATCGGGATGTATGTCTGAATGAAGCAAAGGTTTTAATGATTTCACTGGAGACGTTCGCGTAACTCGTAGTGAGAAAGTATGGATGCTAATCTATGTTTCTTGGCGAATATGAGCACACAATCGATGCAAAGGGCCGTATGGCTGTTCCGGCAAAGTTCCGCACTCAGATGGATCGTGGAGCGGTTGTCAGTAAAGGCATGGGAACCTGCCTTTCGATCTATACGGTAGAGCACTGGGAACAGCGATCAAATGAATTGGTTGCTGGTATGTCGAGTGATGATTTGCGCGATTTTGAGCGCCGTATTTATCCGAGTGCGAGCGAAATTGAATTAGATGCGCAGGGTCGTATGGTTATTCCTGCTAAATTACGAGCATATGCAAATTTAAAAAATGAAGTCACTGTGGCAGGCGTGCGTGATCATATTGAAATCTGGGATCGCGCAGCGTGGCAGGCCTATCAGGAGCAGCTCGATACCGCGGGAAGCAACATTCCTTTTTAGCTGTAACTCTTAGCCGTAACAAATTTAGCTGTAAAAAAATATATCGTTGACTATCTAGAATTTATATCTGGTGACAATGGAACAATCACAACATGTGTCGGTAATGCTTGATGAGGTGTTAGAGTATCTTCAACCAGTCTCTGGTGGGCTCTACATCGATGGGACGTTAGGTGGTGGAGGCCATACAGCAGCCATTTTGGAGCGCTCGGCTCCTGATGGGAAGGTGCTGGGGATCGATACCGATCACCAGGCCCTGGCACGTGTGGGTACACAATTGGCTGAGTTTGTCGCCAATGGTCGTCTTACTCTGGCTCATGGCAACTTTGCTAACCTGTCTCAAATTGTAGCACAGACAGGTTTTGGGGCCGCACGAGGCGTCGAGGGAGTGCTGTTAGATCTAGGATTTTCATCGGATCAGATGGACAATCCTACGCGCGGTTTCTCTTTTAGCGCCGATGGTCCTCTTGATATGCGTCTTGATCAAGCTCTGCCAACAACCGCTGAAGATCTGGTCAATGAAGCGAGTGAGCATGAATTGGCTGATATCTTCTGGCTATACGGCGAAGAGTCGCGTTCCAGGCAGATTGCGCGTCGTATTGTACGGACTCGAGAACAGCATGCCATTACCCGTACATCGCAACTGGCCACATTAATCGCTGCCGGAGTACCACGGAAACAAGGAGCCATTCATCCTGCAACACGCTCGTTTCAAGCGCTACGTATCGCCGTTAATCATGAATTAGAGCATTTAGAAACGGTCCTGCCACAAATTTTAGACCTGCTTGCTCCTACTGATGGAAGTACAGCGGAGAGCATTGAGGGGCAGGAAGCGAGAACAGGCAGAATGGTGATCATCTCTTTCCATTCGTTGGAAGATCGCATTGTGAAAGAGTTTATACGGCGTGAGGCAAAAGATTGTATCTGTCCTCCCCGTCTTCCAATCTGTGTTTGTGGACACAAGGCGCGGCTACGCAACCTGACAGGGAAGCCTATCCCGTCGAGTGAAGCAGAAATAGTACGCAATCCTCGCGCTCGTAGTGCCAAGCTGCGAGCTGCTGAACTGATAATCAATTCGTAGTGCGTCACACGTAGAGGAGGAGCGCTGAGGTGCTTTCCTTGAGGCTGAGAAGTCTGAAGGCGAGATCTGAAGAACCCTCTCGAAGGAATGCAATCGATGTATGGCCTGACAAAGCGTGATAATGACGTTCAGCGTAACAAAGCGGAAGTACAAAAGGCTGCTGCTGCCAGACGTATTCGGCAACGACCTTTTTTCTTTCACATGGGGCCAGTTGCTCTATCAATTACAAGTGTCCTGCTCATAGGCTTGATGGCGATCCTGTATCTTGGTCAGGTAGGTCAGGCGGCAGTTGCCAATCAGCAACTTCAAGAAATTCGTACTGAGCAAACGACCTTGCAACGTGAGAATCAAGATTTATCTCAGACAATAGCCATAGAGCAATCCCCGGATTATATTGCTGCTCAGGCAAAGAAGGCCGGCCTGGTACCTGAAAATCCAGGCGATGTGAAGATTCTGCAAATTCCTGGCTTACAACCTGTCACTGGACACGGGAAATAAGCTGAAGATCTGAGCAGTTAGAACGATACCTGAATGAGGAGACTGTAGATGGGTACAGAGCTACGCCGTGCACGAAATCGACAAATGATCATCTTTTTGTTGGTTTGTACAGGCATGGTCGTTTTATCTAGTCGGCTCTACTACTGGCAAATCATGGATGGCTCCGTTCTGGCAAAGGCCGCAAACGCTGAACATACAGAAAATGAGACCTTGAGTGCGCCCAGAGGCCGTATCTATGATACGACTGGTGCGCTACTGGCTACCGATATTGTGCGCGACGATGTCTATGTCGAGCCATCTCAGATCGTCACAGATTATCCTGACGGCTATCAAGCTGAGCGTGGCCTGGTGGTACAAAAGTTGCACAAAGTCCTGAGCAATGTCTCGATTACTACATTGCAGAACGCTTTAAATTCTGCTCTGCCAACGGTGCGCGTTGCCGTCTCGATTACTCCGGAGCAAAGTCAGCAGTTACAAAAACTATCTGTGCCCTACACTTTTCTGCAACAGCGTACCTGGCGTACCTATCCAAGCAATGATCTGGCCGCTCAAATTCTGGGATATGTCCAGGAAAACGAGAGTGGTACTCCACCGCAAGGCGAGTATGGTATTGAGGGTATGTATAATACGCTGCTGGCCGGGAAGGCTGGCAATGTGACCGCTGAGACGGATCTTAACGGTAATCCATTAACGGTGGGTGCTAGCTCCCAGCAGGATGTGGTGAAAGGTGCTGATATCACTCTCACCATTGATAGCACGATGCAATATGATGTCCAAAACGCGCTGGCACAACGTGTCAACCAAATGGGGGCAGAAAGTGGAACAGCCATAGTGCTGAATGCTCGGACCGGAGCCGTGGTAGCCATGGCCGGGTATCCATCATTTAATTCTAATAATTATGGAGACTATGCATCAGACACTGGCTGCCGAGGTCAATTGGAAGTCTACTTCAACCCCGCTGTCTATTGTGCTTATGAGCCTGGTTCGACGATGAAAGTTGTAACCATGGCTGCCGCTCTGGACCAGAACCTGATTAAGCCAACTGATACTATCGATGATACGGGCGTGTTGAACTTTAAGGATGGTACTCCTCCCGTTTATAACTGGGAGAAACTGGGTTACGGTACGGAGACGATGACACAAGTGCTGGAGCATTCAGCCAATGTGGGAGCTGCCTGGGTCGCCATGCAGAAATTGGGAACGAAGGGTTTTTATCCTTATGTGCAGAGTTTCGGATTTGGAAAACTTACCAATGTGCTCAAACCCGAGAGTGCTGGTTCATATCGCAGCCCCACTTCCACTGGTTGGTCTCCGAGCGATCTGGCTCGCCAGTCCTTTGGTCAGAGTATTCTGGTGACTCCTTTACAGATAGCACAGGCATATCAAGCTATCGCCAATGGAGGCACGATGATGCAGCCATATCTGGTTTCGTCAATCAATAATAATGGACACGTGACAACGACAAAACCGCAGGTCAAGCGTCAGATTATTCGAGCCAGCACCGCGAAAACTCTGACAGGGATGTTGGAAAGTGTGGCAGGAGCGGAAAAAATTTCGGTGCCCAACTATAGTATCGCGATTAAGACCGGAACGGCAACGATTCAGGGTCAGCCGGATACCAATACCGATGCTTCTGTGGTGGGATATATACCGGCTTCTGACCCACAATTTGTGGTGTTAGTAAAGCTAGATCATCCGCTTGTTTCCATCTTTGGCGGGACTGCAGCAGGCCCCCTGTGGGAAACAATCGCCCAACAATTAATGTGGCACTACAATGTTCCACCGGATAAAGCGAATTAGCTGGAACGCCGGAGAACAGATTATTGTCAAAATTGTAGTGAGTGACATCTTAGGTAAGCAAGATAATTATCATGGTGGCTATGGTTGATGACGTGGTGTGATGAGAAGGTGTGATATGAAAGAAAAAGAAAAAAGAACCCAGAAGAACCCAAAAGTACCATCCACTCAATATGATGAATTGAGCACAATCTGGCAGGAATTATTAGGACATCGTCCTTCTTTAGCTGCACAAGAGAGTTCTGATGCGAATAATCAGGCAGAACTAACAGAAGATAGTATCCCCACGCTCGAAAGTGATCCGTGGAGTACGTTATTACATGCGAAAGGCGTTGAGAACCTGCCTGAAGCACGCCTACAAATCAGTCCTCAAGAAATGGAACAGATGCTCCAGATCATGCAGGAGCAATCTGCTCAACGTGATGAAGAGGACTGATTGTCTCAACTATATTCGTTTAGTGACCTTACCTGTAGATACAGTGTACTAGAAAAAATGTTCTATGTCAAGGGTCTCTAATGTCGTTGACATCAGGCAGCCTGAATGGAAACTTTTCCTGCTGGTAATCTGAACGGCCGACAGGTTATGGATTAGAAATAGAGAATAGAAGGTTCATGCCACAAGATAAGCTCGATCGCAATAGAAAAGCTGAAGAGAAATGGGTGAGAGATGCGCGTCGTAACAAAGATTTGACGCCACCCACCTTTCATTCTCCTATGCTTGATTCGATGCCACAGCGGAGCCAACTACAGCCTAAGAGACCGGCCAGGCGTTCACCTGCGCGAAGAGAGGTCAAGCAGCCCATACGGCGCGAAAAGGTGAGTTATGCCGCTGAAGAGACGTTCGCAGAGCCCTCTGTGATGCAGAAGAATTTCCCGCGCATGAAGAATCCTGCGTTTCTGGATGTACATCCCGAAGTTCTTCCAGCACAGCCCGAGGCACCGAGCAGTCCAGAGATTATCTTAAGGAGACCGTCAGAGCGCCTTGTTTTGCCAAGACGTACAGCCGACCTGCGCAATGGACCCAAACGTCCCAGCGTCCCTCTTCAGGTGATTAGCGAGGAAGAACAAAAGAAGCTCGAGTCCTTAGAAATGGTGCTACCGCGTGTGGCCGGCAAGCCTGATCCATTATTGCTGATTGTTGTGCTGATCCTTTTGTGCATCGGACTTGTGATGGTCTATAGCGCAAGCTCATTTACGGCGGCACGTTACTATGGTGATGCATCGTACTTCTTTCAAAAGCAGTTACTCGGAGCTACGCTCGGCGTTGTGTTGATGCTGGTCATGATGAGGATTGACTATCGACTCTGGCGTCGCTTCTCTTTACTGGGTTTAGCGATTGGGCTACCATTGCTGGCGCTCGTGCTGATAGTCGGCACGAGTGCATATGGAGCTTCGCGCTGGCTGGTTGTAGGATCTTTTATATCATTTCAGCCTAGTGAGTTGATCAAATTAGTCCTGGCATTATATATTGCTGATTGGCTGGCGCGTAAAGGCAATCAAGTCGCCACTTTCTGGTATGGCCTGGCTCCTTTTATCTTGCTGGTAGGACTGGTTATTGGTCTGGTATTACTGCAAAAAGATATGGGAACCGCGAGCGTGATCGCGATTTTGACGACGGCGATGTTTTTCACCGCTGGAGCCAATATTCTGCAATTTCTGCCTGCGTTGGGATGCGGTTTTTTAATCTTTTTGTCCCAGGCTTTTAGCGGATATCGCTATTATCGCTTGATTGGCTTTCTTGATCCGTTCAAATACACAACCGATATTAATTTACAGCTCTATCAATCGTTGCTGGCTTTGGGATCTGGAGGATGGTTGGGGGTGGGACTTGGAGCGAGTCGTCAGAAGACTGGTTATCTACCGTTACCCTATATTGACTCAATCTTCGCAATCATTGGCGAAGAGTGGGGCTATATTGGCTGTATGATGATCATGATCTTATTTATGGTGCTTGCTTTTCGTGGTTTTCGCCTGGCTCGTCGGACGCAGGATGTTTATGGTGCTCTGCTGGCAACAGGTATCACAACCTGGATTATCGTGCAGGCAATGATAAACATTGGCGCGACGACAGGCACAATCCCATATACAGGAGTCCCGCTACCTTTTATCAGTTATGGAGGAACTTCGTTAGTCATCACGCTGGCGGGCATTGGCGTGTTATTGAATATCTCGCGCTATATTCAAAAGCCTGAGAATCCAACACTCTCACGGCAGACTATTACAAAAAGGTTAAAAAGGAAAGTAGCGGAGTAAAGTATGATCTTACATGTTTTCTTTACTTCGATGGAATAAAATTATGCGAGTTCTTATCTCTGGCGGTGGCACTGGTGGACATATTTATCCGGCTCTGGCCGTCGCCGCACAATTACGTACAACATATGATGCCGATATTCTCTACCTGGGTAGCGATGATGGCCTGGAGACGCAATTGGTTCCTGCGGCTGGTTTCCGCCTGGCAACGATTAAAGCGGGTAAGCTTCGGCGCTATATCTCTTTGAAAACGGTGAAGGGTATTGCTCGTGTTCCGATGGGAATGGCACAAGCTATAGGTATTGTGCGCGAATTCCATCCAGACGTCTCGTTTACTAGTGGGGGCTATGTTGCCGTTCCAGCCGGCCTGGCCTCGAAAATAAATGGTGTCCCTCTCTTGCTGCACCAGCAGGATGTCCCGCCCAATCTATCTAATAAATTGATTGCCCCGCTAGCGACACGTATTTCAGTCGCTTTTGAGGCTTCTCAGAAATATTTCTCTGCTGAGAAAACCTTATTACTAGGAAATCCCATTCGGCAGGAGATCCTGAACGTGCGCAAAGTGAGTATCCAGCAGGCGCGTAGCAATCTCAATTTAGATCCTGAACTGCCATTGATCCTGGTAACAGGAGGGAGTCAGGGAGCACGTTACTTAAATCAAGTTGTCGTCCGCGCCTTGCCGGAGCTCTTGAAGACCTGCCAGGTTCTGCAGATCAGTGGTCAAAACCTGTTCGACGAGACACGCTCACTGGCGGACAACACGACGGCTGAACTGGATACGATGCTCAAGCAACGCTATCATCTGGTACCTTATCTCTCTGATGAGATGCCGATGGCTTTGCAGGCCGCTTCTCTGGTGGTCTGTCGTGCGGGTGCCGCTACGTTGAGCGAGCTGGCTGTCCTGGGCAAGCCCAGTCTACTGGTGCCATTGCCTCCATCGCTAGGTATTTCGCCGCAGGAGATCAATGCTGATACGTTTCATGATGGCAAGGCGGCTGAGGTGATTCGTAACGATGCATTGACTCCGGAAGTTTTGATTATTCGCGTGCAGCGTATGCTAAACTCAGCTAGATTGCTTGAGATGACTCAGGCTCTCAAGGAATTTGCCAGGCCGACTGCGACGCGAGATATTGTCGAGGTGGTGGCGAAGTTGGCTCGCACGAAGCCAGTAGATATAGCTGAACCTGAACATAAGGGGATAAACGCTTGAAGAAGTCACGCTTGCATTTTATGGGGATTGGAGGCCAGGGCATCTCCTCTGTCGCACAGATGGCGCATGTGACGGGAGAGGCGATCGTCACGGGTTGCGATCAGCGGGAGTCGGCTACTGTACGCGCTCTGCGTGAGGCGGGGATTGGCATACAGCTTGGCCATAGCGTTGAGCATCTGCATGATGTCGATACGCTCGTGATTAGCCCTGCTGTTCCAGCACTGGATCCTCATAATCCCGAGCTGCTGGCTGCTCGTGAGCGTGGTCTACGCGTGGTCAACTGGCAAGAAATTTTAGGCGAGTTGATGCAACAGAAATGTGTCCTCTCCGTGAGCGGGGTTCATGGCAAAGGCACAACGACGGCGATGCTCTCGCTGATGCTGGTAGATGCCGGACTCGATCCAACCTGCGAAATTGGTGCGGTTGTGCCACGTTTCGGAGCCAACTATCGTCTCGGAGCGAGTTCCTATTTTGTCAACGAGGCGGATGAATTTAATCATAATTTCTGGCATTATCATCCACGCCTGGTGATTGTCACCTCGATTGAATATGAGCATCCCGAGTTCTTTGCCGATTATGAAGCTTTCTTACATGCTTTCGAGCACTTTATTCGCGGCATGGATCTGCAAGGTAGCTGGCCGCTGGAGCCTACGGTGATTATGAATGCCGATAGTCCTGGCTGCTGGGATCTCCGTGCACGCCTGGAGGATTGGCCCGGACGCTTTGTGACGTATTCCGCTTCAGGGGCATCTACTCTTGAACATGGGTCGGCTACATTTGAAGCGTACGATGTTACTCTGGATGGTGCGACAAGTTTTCGCGTCCGTACCCAGACTGGTAGCGCCATTTCCGCCGATCAGCTTTTTCAAATGCCTCTACCAGGAGTCTATAACATTGAAAATGCGCTGGCGGCTCTGTCTGCGGCTCATCTGCTGGGGATAGATGCATCGACAATTGCGCAGACGCTAAGCGACTTTCATGGCACTAAGAGACGTTTTGAAATTCGTCATGTAGGTCCCTTGCAGGTGGGCGAGCGTGTGCTGGATGTGACACTGGTAGATGATTATGCACATCATCCGACGGCGATTGCGGCGACTTTGGAAGCTTCGCGTCGTCGGTATCCTGGCCAGCGTATCGTTGCTGTTTATCAACCGCATATGTATAGTCGCACGCAGACCTTTTTGTCACAGTTCTTACATGCGTTTGATGCAGCAGATATCGTCATTATAGTAGATATCTTCCCTGCTCGTGAACGCGATACAGGACTGGTTCATGCACGCGACGTCGTGGATGGGCTGGCTCAACAGCCAACGTTTGCCCAGGGCAGAGCCCAGGTATTGTACGGTGGCAGTATCGCCGCGACAACTGAAGTCTTGACTGGTCTCCTGCGTTCGGGTGATCTTGCTATTATTATGGGTGCCGGGGACAATTACGTCATTACTGAAACATTACTCAAAAATGCACAACAGGTCTAAGGGAAATATTATGACATTTGATGCTGAGATTGCCTATAATGAACTCTCTGCCCACTTTGGCGCACGGGTGCGCCGGAATGAGCCATTAGCGCGTCACTGCACCTTTGGTGTTGGTGGACCCGCCGATGTATGGGTCTCAGTCGATACATGTGACGACCTCGTAGGCCTGGTCACGATATGCTCGGAGCAACGCTGGCCTTTACTGATTACTGGTAATGGCACCAATGTCCTTTACGCTGATGCTGGCGTGCGAGGAGTGGTAGCACGTGTCGCTATCAATGCCTACACGCTGGAGGATAAGGGCGATGGGACTGCTTTTCTGACGACAGGTGCCGGTATCAGTTGGCCGCGTATTATCAATGAAATTGCTCCTGATGGTTGGGGCGGGTTGGAGTTTGGACCTGGGATACCAGGGACGTTGGGAGGCGGGGTGGTCAGCAATGCAGGTGTGCATGGACATGATCTGGGGCAGGTGCTGGCATGGGTGGATATTGTTGATGCGCGTCAATCAGAAGAATATATCCAGGCTCCAACCGTGAAACGCTATCAGCACGATGAGTTGGAGTTGAGCTATAGACACAGCCGTTTTCGAGCTCAGCGGCGTGTCCAGTTTGATGAAGATGGAGATCCTATTGCGGCACCGCGTAAGTTGATTGAGCCAGCGGAGATCGTGATGCAGTTGGGCATTCGCCTCCAGCGAAATGATCCGCAGCAGTTACGCAGCACGATCGATGAGCACAAGCAATATCGTAAACGGACACAACCGCCGCAACAGAGTGCGGGCTCTGTCTTTAAAAATCCGCCAGAAGATTTCTCGGGACGGCTGATTGAAGCTGTGGGGTTGAAAGGGAGACGGATAGGGGGGGCACAGATTTCGGAGCGTCATGCCAATTTTATTGTCAATGTAGGTGGAGCACGCGCAGCTGATGTTGCCGCTCTGATTAAAGAAGCCCACCAGAGTGTGTATGAGCGCTTTGGGGTGGACCTGGAATTGGAGCTCGAGCTACGCGGGGAGTGGAAGGTATCATGACATGACAGAGAGGAACAAACTACCGGAACAGCCAGCAACTCGTAGCTATAATCATTTGAAAAAGGTTTACGATCCACGTAGGGATGCGTCCGTCAGGGGAGCTCAGCGCTATGATTATGGAGCGATGGCTCCGCAATCTCTGCAACGCGCCGTGATGGTGCCAGATGAGGACCCTTCGATCGCATGGCAGACATTTGATCGTCGTCAGAAGCAGTTGCGACATGTACGAGCGCGTCAGCGCCCACCAGCCAAGATGGTCTCTCGCACATTTGTACAGACAGGCGTGCGAGCTTCAAGTGGACGTATCCAGGCAGCTCGCCGACCGTTGCCCTACAAATCGTCGATCCCACAGCGCAGTGGGCGCAGACGTCTACGACGTGGTTTTTTCTGGAAACTACTTTCATTCTTTGCGGTCGTTATCTGCGCAATTGCTCTGACGAACTTTCTATTAACGGGTCCTATGTTTCGCGTGCAGCAGGTGGATGTGGTAGGAACGAAGAACGCTGCTTTACTGCAAAGCATCAACCAGATGCATGTCAAGGGGCAGAACATCTTCCTTCTCAACACAGGAAGCGTACAAGCACGTATCAAAGCGTCTCCACTGGTCGAATCGGTCGTCTTGAGTAAGGAATTTCCCGATCAATTGATCATTACGATTGCGGAGCGTAAACCGGTCGCTCTCTGGCAGACCGCGCAAGGGACGTTTAGCGTCGATGCGCATGGCGTT
Source organism: Dictyobacter sp. Z7_2 (assembly GCF_057551105.1). NCBI lineage: Bacteria > Bacillati > Chloroflexota > Ktedonobacteria > Ktedonobacterales > Dictyobacteraceae > Dictyobacter > Dictyobacter sp. Z7_2. The sequence goes on along the minus strand of NZ_BAAJPE010000002.1, from coordinate 1,555,328 downwards.
GTGATTGCGACCGCGAGTAACACGCCAGAAGCGGCAAGTTTAGGCACCGTCGTTGATATGACACAGCAGAGTGAGCAAGGGCAAAATCTCCCAAAGACTGAGCCTTTGCTCCATCCTGGAACGTATCTAAATAATATAGATGCATCTTTTGCTAATCAGGTTTGGCAACAAGTACCGAAAGTGGTCGGCATTAGTACCTTCGGTCTGTATTACGATGGTACAATGTATGCTAGTACCATCAGTCAAACAGGGGGGAGCGTGGATAGTAGGGGATCTTATATTATTGAGAGTCCTGCTGGTTGGAAGGCATATTTAGGAGGAGCGCAGGACCCCAATCCGCTAGAGAATCGTCTCAAAGAATTGAAGGCCATTTTGCAGCTTGCCAACCTGAAGCAACAAAATATAGCCACTATTGATTTACGTTATGGTCTACGACCAGTTTATACATTAAAATAGTAAGATTGTGAATGGATCTATCAAACACCTTGTAACTTCTGTATTTGTAGTGTGTCTCAAAAGTGTACCGCCCAATAGGAGCGTGGATCGTGCAAGAGCGGGTGATAGTTGGAATCGACGTCGGAACAACAAAAATCTGTGTCCTGGTCGGCGAACTGGATCGTGACGGGAAGCTGAATATTGTTGGCGTTGGCACCTGCCCTTCACAGGGGTTGCGCCGTGGCGTGGTGGTGAATATTGAAGAGACCGTCACTTCAATTGCAGCGGCGCTAGATCGTGCTGAACGCTTATCTGGTAAGAAAATTACCTCGGCCTATGTCGGCATTGCTGGTAGTCATATTTCATCGGAGAATAGCAAGGGCTTCGTTGCCATCTCGCCGAAGAATCGGGATATCGAGCAAAATGACATCAGTCGTGCCTTCGAAGTGGCTCGTGCGATTGCCATACCGGCAAATCGCGAACTAATTCATGTCATTCCGCGTGGCTATGTGGTCGATGGACAAGAGGGTATTAAGAATCCGATTGGCATGTCTGGTTTTCGCCTCGAAGTAGAGGCACACATCATTACGGGTTCAGTCTCCTCGATGCATAATCTGATCAAATGCGTCCAAAAGGCGCATGTGGATATTGAAGATCTCGTGCTGGAGCCATTGGCCTCCGGCGATGCGGTGTTAGAGGAAGGAGAGACTGATCTCGGGGTGGCCCTGGTGGATATCGGTGGTGGTACTACTGATGTCGCGGTGTATACCGATGGGGCTATCTGGCATACAATCGTACTGCCGGTAGGCGGCAACCTGATTACCAGCGATATCGCTATTGGCTTACGTTTGCCAGTAGGAGTGGCCGAAGAGCTCAAAATTACTTATGGGCACTGTGATCCGTCAACTATAGATGATGATGATATGATTGACCTGGAACAGTTTATCCCGGATTGTAATGACCTTGTTCCACGTAAGCTCTTATCTGAAATTATCCAGGCCCGTGTTGAAGAGATCTTCTGCATGGTCCACGAAGAGATCAAAAAATCTGGCTATGATGGATTATTGCCCGCTGGCATCGTGATTACAGGAGGGACAGCCGAGCTACCAGGTATTTTAGAGTTGGCTGGACAGATCCTCGATTCACCAGCGCGTATCGGCTCTCCGCTGGGCTTACACGGCCTGGCGGATGCCATTAACAGACCGGCTTATTCGACAGCTGTCGGTTTGCTGCTGTGGGGCTTGAGTAATACTTCGCTCCTGGTGGACGAACCAGAACCGGGTGACGATGAGGACGAAAATATTGTCTCTCGGTTTGGCCGCTGGCTAAAAGCATTTATTCCTTAAGCGCAGGGGCTCATGTATAGGAGGATACCCGAGTCGAAGGTGAAAAGCGGCGAGATAACAAAACGTAACTCATTCGTTGTACACATAAGGTGTGTCCATCTATGCATGAGAAACTCGAAAGGGGGCCACGAAGAAAATGTTACCAATGGGAAATCATCAACTTGAAGGCTTCGCCCAGATCCGTGTTATCGGTGTTGGCGGAGGTGGCAGTAATGCGGTGAATCGCATGATCCAGGCCAATATGACAGGCATCGAATTTATTGCGATTAATACAGATGCCCAGGCTTTATTACTCACTGAGGCACCGCATCGTCTCCGTATTGGCGATAAGCTGACTCGTGGCCTTGGAGCGGGAGGCAATCCGAGCGTTGGCATGAAGGCTGCTGAAGAGAATGCTGAAGACATCTACGAAGCTCTCAAAGGCTCCGATATGGTGTTTATTACAGCTGGCATGGGTGGTGGTACTGGCACAGGAGCCAGTCCTGTCGTCGCTCAGATCGCTCGTGAGGTGGGTGCGTTGACAGTAGGTGTCGTGACCCGTCCTTTCACCTTTGAAGGTAAGAAGCGTTTGCTCTCAGCCGAAGAGGGTATCAATAACCTGAAGCAGCATGTCGATACCTTGATCACGGTACCGAATGATCGCCTCTTACAGGTGGCTGATAAGCGTACACCTCTCTCCGAGGCGTTTCGTCTGGCCGACGATGTACTGCGACAGGGTATTCAGGGTATCAGCGACCTGATCACTGTCCCTGGACTGATCAATCTGGACTTTGCCGATGTAAAGACGATCATGTCGGCCGCCGGTTCAGCTTTGATGGCTATCGGCGAAGCGAGCGGAGAAAATCGAGCGGTTGATGCGGCCCAGATCGCCATTTCGAGTCCTCTGCTGGATATCGATATCAGTGGCGCTCGAGGCGTGCTCTTTAACATCACTGGTGGCATGGATATGACACTGTTTGAGGTCAATGACGCTGCTGATATTATCAGTCAGGCGGCTCATCCAGAAGCAAACATTATCTTCGGTGCAGTACAGGACCCCAATTTTGAGGGGAAGGTCAAGATTACTGTGATTGCGACAGGCTTTGATCAGGGTCCGGCGACCCGCTCATCGGCCTTTGCCATGCCAGTACAGCCAGTGCGCCCTGAATATGATCGTAGTCGGTTGTATACTATCTCCAATCCTTCACAGCAAGCGAGTGTGGCGAGCAATAATAATCTCTCACCTCGTTCGGGATCATCGCCAAATTACGCGCCCCCTGTGACGCCATCCCTGGCGAATCAGCCGACCGATCCTTCAAGTGCAGGACAGAGGCAGCATCATTCACCGGCAGCATCGTCTTCTCCATCGAGTCCGTCGTTGCCACAATATTCGCCTGGAGTGCCTCGTCCGCGTGTGCCAGGATCTGGTTATACTCCGCCTCCACCATCTATACCCATCGTGGCAGACGATCTGGATGCCGATGTGGATGATACCGATTTCGTGGATGATACGGACTTCCTGGATGCCGCTGAAGGTGATCTGCCACTGCCAGCACCTGAGCAAGAGCCTCAGCCATTGCGGCAGAGGTCAGCAGGCAATCATCCGAACCGGCACGTGCGACGTCTGGATCGTGGTGCGGCCTCTGAACTTTCGCGCGGGAATCGTAATAATCCTTCGGGGGACGTGATAGATATTCCGGCCTTCTTACGTAAACGTTAAGTAATAACAAGTAGCAGCGGCGCGGCCCCATCGCTCTAAGTGCTGGGGCCGCGCCGCTGCTTTGATCTGAAGTCTTTGACGTAGGCTCTGGTTAGGCGTTCCTTGTCTTACCAAGGTTACCAGGAATATCTTTGTTCAGGCCGATATGATTCACTACGACGCGAACGCCAGGAATGCCAACAACTTCGCGCTCCAGTGCATATTTCATCTTATTATCCGGCACATCTCCGTAGAGTTGAAGGATATAGTTTTCGACTAGCACTGTGATATTGTTCGCGCCTTCGAGCTTTCCTTGCGTCCTCAAATTCTCAATGCGTGCGTAGGCATTACTGAGAATTGAATCTTCCGCAATCACAAAGTTACGGACATCAATGACACCCGGAACAGTGCGAACCTCTTCCTCAAGTCTTTCGCGCTGCGCTTGTAACTCGACTTTTCCATATAAGGTGATGATAACACCTTCAGGAGTCTCATCTTCAAGCTCGACTTTGATCGGATGGACGCTATAGGCGGTGCTTCCGAAGGTGACAACGCGTTCAGCCGCGATACGTGCATTATCCAGAACCTCGCTGGTAGGCGGGATGACCAGCGGTTTTTTGCTGACGATCTGATCCGGCGAAGCCATAGGGTCTTCAAGAGCCCATCCCATAATGCCCAGAATGATAAATGGGATGCCGATGAGCGTGACCCAGGGGGCATCGGGAACAAATAGTAGTCCAATCACAGTCACCAGAATAAAGGCACTTAACAGAATCGGCCATGCACTGGGTCCTGGCATATGGATGTGTGGTTCGGTTTCTTCAGCCCCTTCGTATGTCTCAAGGGATGAGTCCAACTCGTCCACGCTGAGATTTGCTTTTTGAAGAGATGATTCCATGATGCTCTCGCTCTCCTCTACGGTGTGTACAATTAGCGAGGACGCTTATTTTTCTGAATAGTTGTCCTGTCTATCTAAGCATACCAAATATATAGGGTTCGTGCAACAGAAGGAAAGATGTCTGTATCCTTCCGACTCCTCGCGGCGGCATGGCTCATGTCCTGGCTACAATGCTTGATCTTTTTTGCCTTGTAACCTCTTCAGGTTGGTAAATGCTGTAGTAGTTCTTCTTCTATCTCTTGCCAGACGATAGTTTCTGCTTCGGTTTGTGTCAATGGTTGCTGGTGAGCTATGGACTGACTGATTTTTTGAGCGACGCGCTGATCAAATTGCTTCATATAGCTAACTTGTTGCGAACGGGGTGGCATGATCTCCAGCATGATAGCAGATAAGTCATAGAAATCTGTCGGCTCAAAGGCGATGACGAACAGGTCAACATACTTTTGGATTAAATCCTGGTAAGGCTGCGTAAAATACGCTGCCTGTGTACTGGCAAGGTAGAGGCAACCAACGGTCTGATCGGCAAGCAGAATGGGATAGGCAACCGAACTTTTTTCATCATCGAAGGCATGTCCGGGGAAGATGCGTTCAATCTCTGCTCTACTGGATATCACGATTGGGTGCTTGTTAATCAAGGCATGTCCAACCAGCGACTCGGCCCCAAGAAATTGTCTCAGATGCTCTATCTGCTGTTTCCAGGGCTCTGTACCCAGTCCTGTGACATGCATGAGGCTGCGAATATAGTTTCCTTGTCTGGGTTTAACACAGCGAGCGAGCAGTACCATGGTGCCACGTTGATGAGGATCCAACTGATGTAAGATCTGTTGTAGTAGCAGATCACAGATGGCCGCTTCTCTCGCTTGGGGTGAGCTGGCAGTATAGGTTGTGAATACTTGTGTATAGAAAGCGGCTGGAATATCTAAAAAAACATCCTGCTTGTGCGGCTGCGTGTGAATCGCGTGTGGAAATTCTTTATGGATAAGTTCACAGAGTACTTCGCGATAGGCAGGCAGTGCATCAAGGAGGGGTTGTAAACTCTCAGGCCGCGGATCTGACTTGTCGGTTGCCCAGCGCCCCAGAGTAACGGGACTTACTCTGACTTCATTAGCGATGCGGCGGCGTTCTTCTGGATCGGCAATAATTTCCCTTAATAATGTACGCCATGTCTGGTCTTCTCCCATTGTATCATTCACCGCTCCTCATGAAAAATGAGTATAAAAACTGTATATGCCTTTTTTAACAACATCTATTATATAGTTTTGAATGAAACCTGACTATTGTGTAGGATAACCTATCCAACGGATTCAGTCAATTAGCAATATACTAGCTCATCTGCCTTGACAAGAATTTAATGCTAAATTTACCATTGCGACTTCTCGCCAGACGATTATTTATATGTGTGGACTTGCATACAAGCTTGCCTGGGCGGCATGAAGGTTGTCGTTTGACTCATAAGTATGCTAGAAGGGGGAGATATGCGTCAGAAGAATAAAATGGCAAAGTTGATGGAGTCCCAAGATGTGCGTCAAATGCTAGTCCCGATCCTTTTCAGCGTACTTTGTCAGAAAGTCGGCACTGCACACACCGACGGCAGCCCTCTCCTGGCTGCCGTCGGTGTGTGGTAGCGCGTTTACTCGGCAACGGGATGTTCGGGCACTTCCGGTGTCTTGAAGCCCCTGAACAACAGCCAGAAGGGGAGAAGGATGATCTCGAATGTTGCGACGGGAAGAGCAAAGATCGTCCCGCTACCCCCCGGTGCCACGTCGATAAGACCGAACCAACCGGCAATGCTCCCCAACAGCACTACGGCGTAGCCGATCAAACCCACTACCGAGATGCCTCGCGGAACGAGTCGGAACCGGAACAACATCCAGGTAAAGAGCAATCCACCCACCCCGAGCATCGGCAAAGAGAGCCCGGTCAGGCCAAGCAATTTCGCCTGCTTGAGGACGTCGCCAATAGTCAGAAACCATGAGCTTTGGGGGGCACCCGCCTTGAGGAACTCCTGGCTCAACGGGATCAGCAGCAAGGTTGCGGCGATGCCGACCATCATGATGGTGCCCTCAATGATCCGGCAAGCCAGGTATCCGACCGCAAGGGCTTCATCGAGTTTTCTGAGTATGCCAAACGCAAACACCGCGATGAAGACGATCCCGATGTTGTTGATCGACCACATCAGGGACCCCCATTCGACAGCTCCCTTGTTCGGAAAAACCTGGGCCAGATAGTTGGAGGCATTGAGAATCGAATCCAGGACGAAAGCCCCAGGGATACTGGCAGCCGCAGTCAGCAGGAAAAGTGTTGCAATCACGATTTCTGCCCTGCGCTGGTTGCGACTTCCGATGCGCTTTGATTTTGGAATCTTTGTGGTTTGCTCGGTAGTATTCATGTATTTGTCTCCTTCTTTGAATGAGCGTGATGCGTGTTAAGATTTACTATCCGGCAGATCGGCCGGTTCGGGTTCAACTCGCATAACCGAGAGCAATGGCACGCCCAGATCACGCACTTTTCTCAGCAAGCCATGTAACGCGGCCTGATCGGCCACCAGACCGGTTAACAGCGTTTCACCGTTGTCGAGAGTCGTGATAGTCAGGTCCTCAAACCAGTTAGCCCAGCGGTTCTCAAGGTGTCCTTCGATGCGAATCTCGTACAGTTCAGGATCGTACATGTTCCTCACCTTTTTCTCCTTCATTGTCCGCTTTGCATATTTTTTTTCAGAGAAATGAAACTCTGCGTCGTTGTGTGCGTTCGTTATCTTTGATAAAAAGATACAAGAGCATGTGGTGAGCAGTGATCACCACATGTGGTGATTGATGTGGTGATTGGTTTAGTGGGAGGCTGTGAGGAAAAGAAAAGCCCTGGCACATGGTTTGACAAACCTGCCAGGGCTGGTAGGGGCTGTGTTTGTTTGTTAGAACAAATCGAGTTCCTCGGCCCGAAGGATCGCTGCTCGACGGTTGTTCACTCCGAGCTTGCTGTAAATGTTTTTGGTGTGGGTACGCAAGGTGTTCAGAGATACGAAGAGTTTGCCGGCAATTTCTGGGCCGTTCAGGCTGGTCTTAAGCAGCCGAAGTACCTCAAGCTCGCGTTCCGAGAGTGGCTCTATCAAATTTTGCTTGCCGGGCGCTCTTTCCTCACTTTTGTCGAAGGCTGCCAGGAGTTGACGAACATAGTTCGGGGCGTTACCTGCCCCCCAGGCAGGGAGACCATATCTGGTGGCCTCTTTTAGCAGAATCTCCATAGATGGGCCTTCGTCTACAAACATGCGGACATAGCCCTCCGGCTCAGCCAGCGAGAGTGCCTGTTGCAGTGCCATGAGAGCAGCAGAGATGTCATTTTGCATCTGGTGGGCGAGTGCCTGGAGCATCAAAATCTCGATGACACTTCCCGTCCTCTTACCTGCTTGCGCTGCTTTCAGGAGGCGCGAAAGCAACCTCATGGTCTCAAGTATGGAGCGGTCTGCATGCTCGCTCTTCGATCTGGCCAGGAGTACCCTGGCCAGGGTAATGTGCTCGAACTCGCGCAGGTAGCTAAGGTCGTCCTGGGCGGACAAGCCCTGCTCACGCGCCCAGCCAAGGGCCTCGCCCAACCTCCCATGCGCGACCCAGACCCGTGTCACGAGTGCTGCGACAGGACGCACATTTGGGAAGAAGTCCCTCACATACAGGCGATCTGCCTCGTGGAGCAGTTCGAGTGCGCCGTCCAGGTCTCCTTTGCTCTCCCGTACTCGAGCCATTGCAACACACCAGCGAGATCGATTTTGTGGTAAACCGGTGCGCTCGCCCAGCTCCTTGCTTTTTAGCAGGTGCTGCGTGGCGGTGTGCAGATCATTCTGCTCATAGGAGAGCTCGCTCATGCCTACATACAGGTCTGCCGTACCCTGCAAGACAGGCTCACCCTGCGCCAGAGCCTCCTGCAAAGCGCGTTCATAGATACGCATGGCCTCGCGGAGACGACCTTGCGCAATCCTGATGTCGGCCAGGGCGATGGTGCCGCTGATGGCGTCAGAGAGGTTCCCGGCCAATCTCACATTCGCCATGGCGGCGGAGAAGGTCCGGTGCGCAGTCTCAAGGTCTCCGTTTGCCCAGGATGCAAGTCCCAGGAATCCTGCAGCCGCACCGCTTACTAGAGGGTCGTCCTCAGGGACAAGGTCAAGCACTCGCCGGGCGTACTTCACCGTATTGGACACATCGCCCAGAGCCTGGGCAAGTGCAGCACGGTACACAGCAATCAATGCCGGCAGATGGCGAAATTCGTCTTCGTCCACGACAATCATTCGGGTCGATGAGGCGAGCGTAGGCTCGCTCAGGTCTGCCGTCACAGCTAGCCACTGTTCGGCATCTTGTAGCCGGGTCCGGGCGGCATCCAATTCGCCGCTGGACAGCAATGCATAGGCATACCCGACGCTGAGCACCGGTCTGAAGTGGATGACCTCGTCGGGTAACGTCTTGAACCAGCCAAGCAACATGGCATCCTGTCTACTCCTGCGTATTGCGGGCACGGCCAGTTCGATTAGATCTGCTACTCGCTCAAAATCTTCGGCGGCCAGCGCGTGGCGGATCGCATCAGGTGCTAAACCACGCTGCTCGTACCACTCGCTCGCGCGCTGGTGCAGTGAAAATACCTGGTCGGGCTGCTCCGCCATCAGATGCGCAGAGAGAACGTCGGCAAAAAGGTGGTGATAACGATACCAGTGGCGTTTGTCATCCAGCGGAATCACAAAGAAGTTGCCTCGCTCCAGGGCCTCCAACTGCGCGTTGCCTTCCTCCTGGCCGGTGACGGTATCGCAGAGCGAACCACTCAACCGGTCGAGAATGGAGGTCTGGAGTAAGAAGCTGCGCACAGGTGCAGGCTGGCGTTGCAAGACCTCTTCGACCAGGTAATCCACGATATACCGGTGGTCGCCAGCGAATGCCTGGATGAAGCCGGGAATATCCGGGTTTCCCTGCATGGAAAGCGCAGCTAATTGCAGACCGGCGATCCAGCCTTCGGTGCGGTCTGAAAGCCGGGCGATCTCTGCCTCCGAGAGAGGCAAGCCCATCACCTGGGTGAGAAACGCGGCGGCTTCGGATGCGGTAAACCGCAAATCGGCGGCGCGCAGTTCGGTCAAGTGGCCCTGGGCGCGTAAGCGGGCCAGGGGCAAGCGAGGATCTTCACGGGTGGCAATGACCAGATGCATCTGCGGGGGCAGATGCTCGACGAAATAGGCGAGGGCCTGGTCGACCGCCAGGGCCTCAATCACATGGTAGTCGTCCAGAACGAGCACGAACGGTTCTTTGAGTATGGCCAGGTCATTGAGCAGTGTCGCCAGCAGCGCTTCGAAGGACGGCGGCTGGCTTGCCTGGAGCGCACGTAAGACTCCTTCGCCAGGCGTAGCCGCAATCGTCTGCACAGCCGAAACGAGGTACGTCAGAAAGCTGATGGGGTCGTTCTCCCCTTCATCCAGGGACAGCCAGGCGGTTGGTCGCTTGATGCCCTCGACCCATGCAGTGACCAACGTGGTTTTCCCAAAGCCTGCAGGGGCAGAGATAAGGGTCAGTTTGCGGTGCAGACCCTCGTTCAACCGCTCGATCAGGCAAGAGCGGCTGACCACGTGAGGCCGAAGCCGAGGGAGATACAATTTCGTGGCTACAATGGGCGTAGGCATGCTGGCTTCTTTTCCTTTGATCTACGCGCTGGTGCTCAACTTGCTCTCACAAGGCAGAGAGCGTAATGCGTGCTGGACACCTTTGCTGAGAGCATACCCAACTTTGGGACCAAAAACAAGATATTAACGCATTTTCTCGCTTGATGAAAGTGTGAAACAGAGATTTTGCGATTTTATGCGTCCAAATTGGTGATTTTATGGTCCGTCTGACAAAGGTATATACAGCAAAAAAGGATGAGATTTATTTATATTTAATCTCATCCTTTGTGTCAAACTGACAAATTTTTCTATTATTTTTCTTTAAGCAAGATTTTTAGATTAGCCGCCATTTGTGTGGGTTGAAAATCGTCGCCCATGTAGACGCGCTCATGTCCCTGCTTGTCGATGAGGTATAATGCCGTGCTGTGATTGACTGTTTTCTGTACCGCCTGCGCATAGACACTGTAACTTGACCAGATCGGTGCCAGTTGTTGCTGCTTACCAGTCAGAAAATGCCAGTATGTTTGCATGTTATGGGCGACAGAAAAATTGAGTGCTGCGCTTGTGGTATCCCCTTTGGGATCGGTGCTGACGGCGAGTACGGCAACTTTATGGGCATCGGGACCCAGCTGAAGCAGACTGGTATGCAGGTGCTCGGCTGTCAGTGGACAGACGTCTGGGCAGTGCGTATAAAGGAACGTCACAATCACAGGCTGTCCACGAAATTGTGCCAGCGAAATTGTCTTTCCATACTGATCAGTAAGTTGGAAGTTTGGTGCTGGCGTGCCTCCCAGATTGGTGCCCTGGAAACCTGAGGTGCTACTGCTACTGCTGCTATTGCTGTTGCTATTATTCGCAGGTAGCGATTGACTGGCTTGACGACTCTGAATGAGAGTAATCACAATGACGACCAGAATAGCCAGGGTTATCACAGATAACCGCGATGCTAGCCGCCAACTCATACGTAGACTCATAATGTTGTCACCCTGATCGTTAGAAAAGCACGCGATCGACGACCATGATCGCGAAGATGGCCGCTAAATAGCAGTTAGAGTACCAGAAAATCGTACGTGCCCAGTTTTTCTTCTGGTCCACCATCAGACGAATTGCCATGTAGACGAGAATTCCACCGAGAATGGTTGCCCCTGCCAGATAAAGATAGCTCATCGTATGCATAATGAAAAGCATGAATGTCACTGCTACCAGTAAGAGCGAATAGAGGAAAATTTGTCGACGTGTCTCAACGTCACCGACTACGACCGGCAACATGGGCACGTTGGCTTTCTCATAATCCTTTTTGATCAGGAGAGAAAGCGCCCAGAAATGAGGTGGCGTCCAATAGAAGACAATCGCAAAGAGCCAGATAGCAGGAAGTGTGACGTTGTTGGTGACTGCTGCCCAACCAACCAATACTGGCACCGCGCCCGCTGCTCCACCAATGACAATGTTCTGTGTCGAAGTACGCTTGAGTCCCAATGTATAGACGAATACATAGAAGAGAATGGCTGCGAATGATAGTCCCGCGCTGAGCAGATTCACAAATAAGGCCAGCAGGATAAAAGAGCCGATTCCCAGTGCGACGCCAAAGATCAGGGCCGGTACGGGCTGTACGCGTCCAGATGGCAATGAGCGACGTTGCGTTCGTCCCATAATTTGATCGATATCGCGGTCAATATAACAATTGATCGCGTTGGCGCTACCAGCGGCCATGGCGCCGCCAATAACTGTCGCCAATACTAAGCCCAGATTAGGTAATCCTCGACCAGCGATCGCCATCGCTGCTACCGTGATTCCCAGGAGCAAAACAGTGACGTGCGGCTTCATTAGATTGATATAGGCTGACAGGGTTTGGCGCCAGGCGCTTTCCTGTTTTGGTTCTTCAACCTCACTATGGCTTAAGACCTTCATACATGACTCCCTTTAGTCTATTAAGTTTGACGGTTCCTATTTTCGGCGTCATTCCTGATACTACCCTTGCAACCACTTTCTTTTGCCTTACAATCACCTGAACGTTTCTGATTAGCTATCCATGAGGCAAATAATAGCTATCACTGTTTACTTGTCGGGTAGTCAGTCTGCTGTTATAGTATGTAAAGGATTTTCTCACTAGAAACATCTTGATGCAAACGTCAAATTTTGGTTGTCATAATCAGGGAAGCAATGTGCTACTTCTAAATATTGGCAGATACAGGCAGAGACACGCCTACCCATTCAGGTGCTTGTAAGGTTTCCCTTTGGGATTGCAAGTTTCGTTTCAGGCTCCATCGCTAAACTACGCCAATATCATTGGAACAATGTCGCCCAAAAAGACATCATTGTCCATCGTTCAAAAAACTTATAGGGGAGATTTAGACGTGAGGATGCCGGTATTTCGTAGGGCAAAGCGCGGAAAGCGCGGGCTTATCCTGTTAGTGGGCCTGATCTTGTCCTCTATTCTATTAGCTGCATGCGGTGAAGACTCACCCTCTATCTTGAATCCAACTGGTCCGGTGGCAGCAACCGAGAGTGGTCTCTTCTGGATGATTCTTTGGATATCTCTAATCATATTTATTCTGGTTGAAGGTGCCTTAGTCTACTCCATTTTTAGATTCCGTGAGCGACCGGGGACGCCAAATCCCGTTCAAAATCATGGAAACACGACGCTAGAGCTCGTCTGGACTGTCATTCCGACCATCGTGCTTTTTATCGTACTCTTTTTTACGATTCGAGGCCTGTTGGAGGTTGCACCTGAGGCTGAACCGGCCTCAAAGCCATCGGATCAGACAGTTTCGGTTACTGCGGTTGGTCACCAGTGGTACTGGTCATTCTATTATCAAAAGTACAATATTACAACAGCCGATACGTTAGAGGTTCCGATTGGAACCACGATCCATGTCGACCTGTTCTCCAACAACGTGATTCACAGCTTCTGGGTACCATCACTGACCGGAAAGACTGATGTCGTTCCTGGCCATGCCAATGCCAAGTGGTTTGTGGCGGAAAAAGAAGGAGAATATACAGGAGAATGTGCTGAGTTCTGTGGCCAGCAACATGCGAACATGCGTTTCTCGGTCAAAGTTGTCTCTAATGACGCCTTTCAGACATGGGTTTCAGGGCAGCAGCAGGCGGCAACGGCTCCAAGTGACACATTGGCCCAACAAGGTGAAACCCTCTTCAAAAATCAGTGTGCATCTTGTCACGGTATTGTTGGGGTAAATGCCAAGCAGTACTATGACGAGGCGAAGGAATGTACTGATGCGAAGGGTGGTCACGCCAATGGAACACCAGAATGTCTGATTGGTCCGAATCTTACGCACTTCGGAAGTCGCTCATTGATTGCCGGTGGCGTGTTGCGCAATAATGTTGAGGATAATCAATGCGATCCTAACAATCCGAATTTGCTCCAAACATGTAATCTGGCAAAGTGGCTCAACGATCCGCAGGGGATCAAGCCAGGTAATGACATGGTGATTGGCCAGCTTACGAAAGATCAGATTAAGACATTGGTGGCCTACCTGGAAGGGTTAAAATAACCTGTCTGGCGCTGTGGCTCTTTGTTTGAGGCTAGACACTGGAGGACTTATTCATGGCAACTAGCACGATCGGTGAACGCGCACCCATAACCACGGGTGTTCGCCGAAAGCGTTTTAGCGAAACGTACGTTGGTGAGTGGATTACAACTACCGATCATAAGCAGCTCGGTCTGATGTATCTGATCACCGGATTCTTTTTCTTTATTGTTGGTGGTATGGAAGCGATGCTTATCCGTACCCAACTGGTTTTGCCTAATGGTAAGATTCTGGACCCTGATACCTATAATCAGATCTTTACTATGCATGGTACGACCATGATTTTCCTGTTTGTTATTCCAGTCTTATCCGGCTTTGGTAACTATCTTGTGCCACTGATGCTCGGTGCACGCGATATGGCCTTCCCGCGTATGAATTCGTTTGGCTTTTGGCTACTGCTCTTCGGCGGTATCTTTATGCAGTCAAGTTTCATCTTTGGGCAGGCACCAAATGGTGGCTGGTTCATGTATGCTCCTCTGAGCGAGATCGCAGCCGGCCATGCCTATCAGGCTACGGCACACATGAATGCGGATTTCTGGCTGTTGGGAACAACTCTATTGGGTGTCTCATCGATTGCCGGTTCGCTTAACTTCGTGGTGACGATCTTTAAATTACGTGCTCCGGGTATGAGCATCAACCGTATGCCATTATTCTCCTGGATGACGCTGGTGATGTCGTTCCTCTTGCTGTTTGCTTTGCCAAGCCTGACGGTTGCCAGCGTTTTGTTGCTGCTTGATCGTCACTTAGGCTCACATTTTTATCAGTATGGGAATGGTGGTGATCCACTGCTCTGGCAGCATTTATTCTGGTCCTTTGGACATCCAGAGGTGTACATTCTGATTCTGCCAGCGTTTGGTATCATCTCCGAGATCTTACCGGTCTTCTCGCGTAAGCCAATCTTCGGTTACACGTTTATTGCCTGGTCGGGTGTGGCCATTGGCTTTCTGAGCTTCACTGTCTGGGCACATCACATGTTTGCAGTAGGCCTGCCATCGATAGCGCAAGCCTTCTTTGCGACCAGTACGACGCTCATCGCTATTCCAACGGCCGTGAAAATCTTCAACTGGCTGGGTACCATCTGGGGTGGTAAGTTGCGCTTTAATGCGCCGATGCTCTTTGCCCTGGGTTTTATCTCGATGTTCTTGATCGGTGGATTGAATGGTGCTGCGCTAGCTGTGGTTCCGTTTGATTATCAGATTACAGACTCCTACTTTGTGGTTGCGCATATTCACTATGTGCTCTTTGGTGGGACTGCCCTGGCTGTGTTTGGTGGCATCTACTACTGGTTCCCGAAGTTTACCGGAAGATTGCTTAGCGATCGTCTGGGAAAGTGGCATTTCTGGGTGACATTTGTTGGCCTGAACCTGACCTTCTTCCCAATGCATCTGCTCGGTATCCTGGGTATGCCCCGCCGCGTTTATACGTATCCGTCGGATCTGGGTTGGAACTGGCTGAACATGCTGGCCTCTTTCGGCGTTTTGATTATCGCCATCGGCGTTCTTCTGTTCATGATTAACATTATCAAGAGCATGAAAAATGGCCAGGCTGCCGGGGATGATCCCTGGGATGCTTTCACGTTGGAATGGGATACAACCTCTCCTCCGAAGAAATATAACTTCCTGGAGATTCCTATTGTACGTAGCCGTCGTCCATTCTATGATAAGAAGTATCCAGAGAACGCTGACTGGAAAACGATCGGTCATTAATTCGGTGGTTCTGTGGTCAGTTGAGCTTCGCCTGTGCCTATTGGCGAAGCCGCTGGCGACAGCAACTGTATTCACATAGCGAAGCATATATCCACATTGGTGGAACAAGACTAGTAGAGGTACAAGGTGTCTCAAGAGCAAAAAGATGGTGTAGAACAACAGGTATCGCATGAGGAGCATGATAAGATTGACGCTCCTCTGACGACCCCTGCTACCCCCGACTCTGTGCCATCTCAAGATCAAGCTATTCAGGAGCCGCAACAAGAGGCCACGATAATAGGGGAAACGCAGAGCACAGATCCGACTGCCAAAAGACGAACACGAACACGTGCCAGAGGGCGTCTGGTGAGTGCTGAAGAGGTGATGCCAAAACCGAGTCTCTGGCCTCTGGCGCTGGCATTTTCGATTGCGGTTCTGTTATTTAGTGTCATGACTGGTCCAGTAGTCACTGTGATTGGTGCCATACTGCTTGTTGCATCAGCTCTAGGGTGGATTTTAGAGCGTCGATAAGGGATGGTTCTGGCTTGGACGTAAGAATTATCTCTAGAGAGTTATGGAGTTACTTGTATGAGTGTTGCTCATGGTGAGCAAGTCAGGGTGCTTGAAGAGCACAGCCAGGAGAGCGGACGCAGCATGAACTGGTGGGGGATGGCTTTTTTCATCTCCTCAGAGGCCCTGATCTTTGCCAATCTGATCGCTGCGTATCTCTATTTAGAGATACGTAACAGTGGCGGTCCAATCTGGCGTTTTGATAATATTGTTGCTCCGCTGATCAATACCTTTCTCCTACTTCTCAGTAGTGGAACAATGCATTTTGCAGGTTCAGCGATACGCAAAGGAAATATAGGTCGGTTGATGTGGGGTCTGGCCGGGACGATTGTTTTGGCGATCATCTTCCTGGGTGGCCAGGTGAATGAGTATCTTACCCTGATCAATACTGAGCATTTCACAATTTCCAGCAGTATTTTTGGATCAGCTTTCTTTACATTAACTGGCTTTCACGGCCTACACGTTACGATTGGGGCGATCTTTCTGACCGTCTGTTTGATTCGTACCGCTCGCGGACATTTTTCCAAAGAGAAACACTTTGCTGTGGAAGCGGCAGAGATGTACTGGCACTTTGTTGATGTCGTCTGGGTGTTTGTATTCACACTCGTATACCTCGTGCCGATACTGCGTTAAAATCACGTTTAGATGTCGTGAACAAGCTTGTGGCCTGATATCGCTTATGGGTATCAGGCCATATCTATTGCTCCCTCAGTTTTCAGGTATCGGTGTGGTCTTGCCTCAGTGCTTGCGATGTCAAAGGGCAAATGTCTGGAGGTTGTTCATGCAATTGGATTTACTAACCTCTTACCCACTTTCCTGCCGTGCGGCCTCTTGATAAGCATTGGGAAGAATTAAAATATGTTACAATTGGCAGAGAAGCCATCCTCCATCAGGACATGAAGAAGAAAGGACAGAGCCGTATGAAAGATGCACGCAGGGAAGAGTCTGGAGTGGCAGTCCAATATATTGAAATGCATAGGCGAAGAAGTCCTACACCTCTTCACTGTTCTATCTGCACCAATCGGATCTGGTTTGATGCTGTTGATGTAACTGAACCTGATGGCGTTCCAGAGCCACGGCTCTCATGGACTCTTTGCAAAGCCTGTCATCAGGTGTTGCAGGCACAGATGCAACAGTCACCAATCCAGTCTCCTTTACGTTTGCGTATCGCTATGGGATTAGTGGCGGCAGAGCGTTGGCCGCATGCATATTCGACACGCGTACGCGAATATGTGAATGATCGCCGTTGGATTCTCTTTATGGCAGCAGCTTTTATTATTGCCATGCTGGTGCACCTTGCACTGATCGTGATAATTGCAGGTATAAAATAGTTCATCCCCAGCAACAGGTACTACTCAACAAGTTGGAAAATCATCTGCTCTTGCAGGCTGAGCCGTGCTGTCAGCTTCTTTCCCGCTTTTTTGTGACACCCTATGTGGTTGACTCTTTTTGCTAAGATATGAGTAGCCAGATACTGGTCAAACATCACTATCGGGCGGGAAAGGGTAGTTTTTGATGTCCAGCTCCATTGACGGAAACCACAGCAAAACAACTGGTGGATTGTGGATCGCAGCCAATGCTCCAACCTCGGCAATCCATCCAGAGCAAAATAGAGAAACGATCCCGGCAGGCTTTACGCGTGAGTATCAGGTGCTGACCGAAATGTGCTCCAGTATGAGTAGCGGCTTTATGCTGCTCAATCCGCGAGGACACGTTACCTACTCAAACGAAAGCGCCTTACGCCTCCTGAAGCTCGACACGAGTGATCGCTCCACCTTGCAGGAATTTGATGTCCATCAACATGTGCTCACACTGTTGGCTGATCCTCAGCAGTCGCGTGCGGAGCTCGATCAGGTCTGGCAACATCTCGATCAAGAATCCTCGACCGAGTTGGCGCTGGCCGATGCAGCTGCCAATTGGTTGCGCATGCGTAGCTTTCCTGTCCACGATGAGCAAGGACTCCTTTTAGGACGCGGCGTGCTGCTGGATGATATTACGCTGGAGCGCTCCCTGACCGATGCACGTACCGAGACTCTGGTGATGGCGGCTCATGAGTTCAAGACGCCTCTGGCAATTATCAAGGGGTGCGCGACCACCTTGCTGGGAGGATCAGCACGTTGGGACCCGTCGATGCAGCGCGAGATGTTGCAGATGATCGATGCACAATCGGATCGCCTGTATGATGTTCTCAATACGTTACTTGATGTCTGGCGCTTTGATGCTGGTGCGCAATCGCTTCATCTGACAGAAGTACATTTTCCTGAGCTCCTGATGCAGTTGGTCAAGCGCTGGCAACAACAGGCTCCAGATCATCGCTTCGTGCTTGATATTCCCGATGGAGTTCCCGCCGTCAGTTGTGATGCTTTACGTATCGAGATGGCACTCAATCACCTCTTGAACAATGCCATCATGTATTCTTCCAAAGGGCAGATTGTCAGGATCGCGCTTGATTACTCCGATAAAGAGATTCGTGTGAGCGTGAGCGATGAAGGTATCGGTATCGCCTCTGAACATCTGGATCGTATTTTTGATCGCTTCTATCGCATTGAGCACACGGGTGATAGTCGTTCCTCCACCTCCCGACAGAGGGAGCGGACGGCCGAGGCTTCAAGTTCTGGTAGCGGATTAGGTCTTGCCGCAGCACGAGCGACAATCGAGGGGCATCGCGGAAAGATCTGGGCGGATTCGCTGGGCGAGGGACAGGGGGCGACATTCTTCTTTACTTTGCCGCTGACTGTCCATCCCTTTGCTACTCAGACCGCGCCACTGGCGCTTGATGAGCCGGAGGCGTCTGTTGCTCAGCAGCGAAAGACACGAAATACGACATCGTCCCTCAACCAGGGGCGTCACGTTCGCGTGTTGATGGCCGAGAATGATGCTCGCTTAGCTCGCTATATTCGTGCAAATCTTGAGGAGCAACAATATCGTGTGCGTACGGTCAGCCATGGCATCCAATTCTTGCGCCAGCTGGATTTAGAGGAGCCCGATATTATTATCCTGGCAACCCAACTGGCGGATATGAGTGGAGCGGAGTTGCTCAGGCGTGTGCGTGAGTTCTCACATGTTCCTGTCATGATGCTTTGCGATGCCTGTGAAGAGGATGAACGCGTCCAGCTCTTTGATTTGGGCAGCGATGATCTGGTATTAAAACCGTTTGGTATGCGTGAATTGTTGGCTCGTGTACGTGCATTATTACGTCGTCAAGCGGCTCCCGCAGAGCATACCCAAAATCAATCGACGTTCACCACTGGCGATCTGACAATCGATTATGCTCAGCATCAGGTCACGGTACGTGGAAAGATTGTCCAATTGAGTCGTACCGAATATAAGCTCTTGAGTACGCTGGCTCAAAACGTGGGGATGGTTGTGACTCATGAACTGCTGCTGGAAAAAGTTTGGGGACCTGAATATCATCGCGATATTGACTTTATCTGGGTCTATGTCAGCAGGTTACGCCGCAAAATTGAAGTGAACTCGCGTCGTCCCGAATATATTCTGACCGTTCCAGATGTAGGTTACAAGCTCGTAAAGCTGTAATATTATCCCTGGTGTCGAGCGAAGCGAGGACACCGTAGCGTCGCACGCTCGCGCGCGATGTCCCACTCGACGTACGATCAGGCAGGCGAGCGTGTTGCGCCGAGATCCAGCCGTCTCATACGAGTTACAGGGACATCGCACGCGAGCGTGCGGCGCTACTGATGGATGTGAATGTGGGCGAAAAAAGAGTACATGGAAAATATTCAGGTCTTTGTAAGGGGATTCAGGTCGCTATCAAAGATATTGTAATGTGTGCCTCGTATGCTTAGTAGGCGAAAGCGTATTATCCATCAGAGAAACTACGTAGCAATAGAGGTGCATTCATGTTGCAAGGGCAGACAACATCAACCGCAACAGTCCTTTTACTAGAAGCTGATACTGCAATTCGCCGTATGATCACATTAGGCTTGCAACATCGTGGCTTGCAGGTGATCGAGGCCACTTCTTTATCCAGCGTTTCAACTTCTGAGTTATCATCCTTAGATCTGCTGATTCTAGATGTTGATCAAGGAGTCGCTTGCAATTGGACCATGCTGCAAGCCATTCAACAAGATCCAGCACTCGCATCTTTACCTACAGTTGTCTTGTCATGGGAACCTCCGCTGGCAGATGTCCTGACGAATACACCTCGGCAGAGCGTCTGTGTGACAAAGCCCTTTGATGCCCGTGCCCTGCACGAAGGTATCGATCACCTGTTGACTGTGCGTACAACTGAGAAGGCACAGCAATTGGCTCAGGCAGAAGCTGCTTTGCTTGCTAGCTATGATCGCCATGGATCTGCCAGCATCTGGCCTGTGATTACAGCTGCTGGCTTGCTGCTGGTCGTGATCGGATTATTGTTGCAGTTTGTTGTGACTATTGTGGGGTTGGTAATTGTGATCACAGCTCTGTTACTCTGGACCATGGGTTCACATACACCCTCAGAACATCCCTCTCTGGCCGGATGACGTATTGCTGAGACACGATTCTGTAATTCTACCCGTATTACTATATGTATATAGTTGCATGAAGTAGTGAAGTAGTAGAAGGAAGTAGAATTATGGAAACAAATAATAAAAAATTAGATGGTTTACGTGTGGCGATCCTTGTATCCGATGATTTTGAGCAGGCTGAATTGGCTGAGCCCAAAAAGGCGCTTGATCATGTTGGTGCGATAACAAAAATTATTGCGCCGAAATCTGGTACGGTGCAAGGCGTGAATCATGATGAAAAAGCAGATACGTTTCCTGTTGATATGACCCTTGATCAAGCCAATCCCAACGATTTTGATGCTGTCTTGCTACCAGGAGGCGCAATCAACGCGGATACGATACGCATGGAGCCGAAAGCTCGCGCATTTGTCCAGCGGATAAATGAGAGTGGACGTCCGATGGCTGTCATCTGCCATGCCCCGTGGTTGCTGATCTCGTCTGGCTGTGTCAGAGGGCGGACATTGACGAGCTACTTTACGATTCAGGATGATATTCGTAATGCCGGCGGTAACTGGGTTGATCAGGAAGTGGTACGCGACGGTAATCTCGTGACGAGTCGCAGTCCTCAAGATCTACCAGCCTTTAACTCCGCTGTGATTGCTCTCTTTTCTGAGTACAAGACCCATGGCCCAATGTCAGCAGGAGCAACACAGAAAGCTCAAGATGTCATTACTGCTTGATAGATACTCTTCGCTCAATAGAAATTCCAGGACCGATTGAGCCGCAAGAGTCCCGCTCATGAACAGAGACGGGACTCTTTTGCTGTCTGTTTCTTACCTGGAGTAACCTTCCTCTTGTTTTCAAGCATCGCGTCTCCATGATATAAAAACATTCAGGTCGTTGTAAGGTGACAGTGAATGCTTGCAAGTTGACTATTAGGCTCAAGCACCATAATCGAGTTGATGTTTTTGTCGTAGCAAAAAAATTCAACATGTGAGAATTGTGCATTTTATGGAAGTAAATAATACGGTAGTCAGGAAAACACGCAAGCGCAATATCACTATTTTTATAGTCACAAATGTGTTGATTGTTTGTGTGCTTGCTTTGCTTTGGACACAATTGACAACTCCTAAAGCGAGTACAGCGACCCATTCAGCTGATGATCTTACGGTTACTCTGGGTGATGCCTCGAGTCCACTGCTGGGTAAGGCTGCTCCAGCCTTTAATCTGCCCGTTTTACAGGATAGTAGCAAGAAAGTGAGTCTCGCTGATTTCAAAGGGAAGCCTGTGGTGATTAATTTCTGGGCATCCTGGTGTGACCCCTGTAACCGTGAAGCTCCTCTGCTGGAGGGTTCATGGCCTGGCTTGCGGGCTCAAGGTGTGGAATTAATTGGCATTGATGGTGGCGAGATGACCAGTCAGGGTGTACAATTTCTGCAAAAATATGGAGTGACCTATACAAGCGTTGCTGATAGTGTTGGTGGAGATACAAGCCTCACTTACGGGGTGACCAGTATGCCGGAGACGTTCTTCATTGGGCGTGATGGAAAGGTCGCCGCTCGCTGGACTGGTCAGCTGGATAGTAACGCTCTAAAAACAGAATTAGCCAAGATTGGCGTGAGCTTGAAATAGGGCGAGCATGTGGGAAATTTTGTGGTTTGTGCGTCTGGTGCATATTCTGGCTGCTGCGGTCTGGGTCGGGGGGAGCTTTATGTATCTGGTGATCGTCATGCCCGCGCTCCGCTTCGGAGGACCAGCGCCAGCCGTGGCAGCCAGAATTGCTGAGCTCTTTAAGCAGATGGTGAATATCTGTGTGGGGGTCTTGATCCTGAGTGGCGCATATCTGATGTTTGATCGTCTGTCACAGCCACAAATCGGTCTGGCCTATATTATCGTACTGGCTCTCAAAGTTCTGGGGGCGCTGGGATTATTTATTCTGGCTGTATACCTTGGTCAGAGCAATATTCGTCGTCTGGCAAAACGTTCGACGCGCTTCTCGAAGGCGGCTCCCCAATTGATGCTGGCTCTGGGTATTCTCGTATTTGTACTGGGAGCACTTCTTAACACATTATTTGAGGTGGCGATCACGCCACGTTGATGGAGGTCGTATAGTGCAGTCTGCTTTCAAGGTTTCAATGGACGAGCAGAAAAGAATGGCTCAGCCGCGTAAGCGTATCCCGTTTAGTTTTATGCTGGCTGGACTTGCCATTATTGGTGCGATTATTTATCTCGTCTATGCGAATACGCAAGCGAGTGCTCTCTATTATTTGACGGTGCCTGAGTTAAAGCATTGTTCCGATTGTATGACACGTTCGGTACGTGTGGCGGGCATCGTAGAGAATAAATCGGTGAAACAGAACGTCAACTCTCAGAGTATTACGTTCACGATCACTGATAGTAATCAGACGTTACCTGTCACTTATAGTGGTGTTGTGCCAGACATCTTTCGCGCTGGCGTTCAGGTAGTTGTGGAGGGGCACTATACGGGTAGTGGTCCATTTGAGGCCCAGACGTTACTTGCGAAGTGTCCATCAAAATTCCAATCCGCGACTCCCGCAGCAAAATAAGGATCGACTGTGTACTTTTCAGATCTCGGTATTATCGCTCTTTTTCTCGCATTAGGATTTGCTCTTTACACGATCGTCGTGGCGATCTGGGGCGCAGTACGGTCTGCTCCTCGCCTCGTGATCAGTGCGAAGCGTGGCTTGTTGACTGTTACTTTCTTTTTGCTACTGGCCTCAGTTGCGTTGATCATATCATTTTTGATTCATGATTTTGGCGTCAACTATGTGGCACAGCACTCGGATCTCTCGATGCCCTGGTATTACGTCTCAGCGGCTTTCTATGGCGGCCAGGAAGGCTCGTTGCTCTATTGGGCGGTCACGCTTGCTCTTTTCTCAACGCTCTTCATAGCGACCTCTAAGCGTGCTCCTGCGGCTCTCGTTCCCTATGTGATAGCGACCTTGATGGCGATCGAGGCTTTCTTATTGATTGTCTTAACTACAGTCACAAATCCTTTTATGCGCTCTACCATTCCTCCTTATGATGGTGTTGGTCTGAATCCTCTGTTGATGGACCCTGGCATGCTTGTGCATCCTCCCACCTTGCTGATGGGATATATGAGCTTCTCGGTACCTTTCGCGTTTGCGGTCGCTGCACTGATTACGGGGCAGTTGAGCTCCGATTGGTTACGCTCGATTCGGCGCTGGATGTTAGCCTCCTGGACGTTACAGACGGCTGGCCTGCTGCTGGGAGCGTGGTGGGCTTATCACGTGCTCGGCTGGGGTGGCTATTGGAGCTGGGACCCGGTCGAGAATGCAGCTCTGATGCCCTGGTTGACGGCGACTGCCTTTCTGCACTCGACGATGGTGCAGGAGCGTCGAGGGATGCTGAAGATGTGGAACCTCTTCCTGGTGATTATGTCATTTGCCCTTTCGATCTTTGGGACGTTTGAGGCTCGTAGTGGCTTGATCAATTCGGTCCACTCCTTTGCGTATTCTGCGATAGGAAACTACTTCCTCGTTTTTCTGATAGTCGTAGTGCTTTCGTCGAGTGCTTTGTTCTTCTTTCGCTTGCCAAGCTTACGCGCCGAGCAGGAGTTCGACTCAGTTATTTCACGCGAAGGTGTCTTTCTGCTGAATAATCTCTTGCTGGTAGGCATTACCTTTGCTGTCTTGTGGGGGACCCTCTTCCCCTTGATCTCAGAAGCGCTGCGCAATCAGACAATGACGGTCGGTGCTCCTTTTTATAATCAGGTTGTCGGACCCCTGACGGTTGTGCTGGTGTTGGCGATGGGTGTGGGTCCCTTGCTTGGCTGGCGACGCACCTCTTCCTCGGCTCTCTGGCGTAATCTCAGCGTTCCGATTGTGGCTGCTGCGCTCTGCGCAGTCTTATTGCCCGTGTGTGGCATCACCAGCGTGTCGGCCAATATTGGCTTCTCCGTGTGCGCCTTTACCGCAGGAGCTATCCTCTATGAGCTCTGGCGCGGTGCTCGCGTACGTCATAGTCATGGAGAACCGTATGGCAAAGCTGTCTTTATGCTTTTCAAGCGTTATCGTCAGCGCTATGGTGGCTATGTCGTGCATCTTGGATTAGTTCTGTTGGTGGCTGGTATCGTGGGATCGAGCTTTTTTCAACAGGAAAAAGATGCTACTCTGACGCCCGGCCAGGATATGAGTATCGGTGGTTATAGCTTTACCTTTCTCGGCAATATCGACGAGAAAAATGCCGATAAAGAGGTCGTTTCTGCGCAAGTACAGATCTGGCGTGATGGAAAACTGGTGCAATATATATATCCAGGCCGCATTACGTATACCAACTATCCGACGCAGCCGACCAGCGCAATTATGATTCAGACGTATCAGGGCACAGATGTTTATGTCTATCTGGCAGATTGGCAGGGAGCATCAGAAGCGAAGCTGAGCATTTTTATTACACCTTTAGTGATATGGGTATGGAGTGGTGGCGTTCTGATGATCCTGGGGGGCATTCTTTGCTGGTGGCCCGAGCGTCGTCGCTCGCTGGTGGCAGTCCGTGCACCAAAGGCTGTCAAGTCTAAGGAAGCCGTCTCGCCTTCATCGGATATCTCTAGTGGAGGAGTGGTGGCATGAGCACTAGGCGAGAACGACTTCCGCAATCACGACGTTCTGTGTTTCTGATTCTGGGGGCGCTGGCGATCATTGCTGCTGTCTGGTCATGGCTATACTTTGCCGTACCGCAGCAGCAAACGCTTGATCAACACGAGCGTAGTATTGCCTCCCAGCTACGCTGCCCCGTTTGTCAGGGAGAGTCGGTTGCCGATGCAACACCACTGATTGCGCAACAAATGCGGGCCTATATTCGTCAACAAATACAGGCAGGAAAATCTGATCAGGAGATCATTCAATTTTTGACCAGTCGCTATGGCTCGGATATTGATTGGGTCCCTCGCTGGCAAGGCTTTACGTTGCTGGCCTGGATTGTGCCAATCGTTTTGATGCTGGCTGGCGTCTTTTTGCTGTACTTTGTGGC
Source organism: Dictyobacter sp. Z7_2 (assembly GCF_057551105.1). NCBI lineage: Bacteria > Bacillati > Chloroflexota > Ktedonobacteria > Ktedonobacterales > Dictyobacteraceae > Dictyobacter > Dictyobacter sp. Z7_2. The sequence continues at coordinate 1,530,084 of NZ_BAAJPE010000002.1, read as the reverse complement.
TCGCGATTGGCATACAAGTTCGGCCTCAATGCGTCTGGCTACAACTGGATCTGATGTGGATAGACCTGGGTCTGATGATACTCACACATCTATAACTGGGGATGCTGATTTAGAGCGTTATCGTGCGCAGCTCGAACAAGAACTGGCCGCTGATGATCCGCTCTTCAGGCGGTTTATAACGGAGGCAGATTGATGGCGCTCGCGATTGCAATCATTTTAGGAATACTCGCTCTGGCATTTGTTCTCTATCCACTGTATCGGCGACCAACAGGCGGCGAAATGCCCTCAGCATCAACTCGTTCAGTGGAGAGCTCCTATGAGACTGAGGGAGTAGCAAAAGAAGCAGTTGAGCGTGAGCAAACGGCCCGTGCGGCCATCCAGGAAGTGGAACTGGATTATCAGCTTGGCAATATCGACGAAGAGGACTATCGCTCACTGCGCGAGCGCTATATGCATCGAGCCTTGACCGCTTTAAAATCCCGCTATGAGCATGAACAAAATATCGATGATGAAATTGAGGAACAGTTGCAGAAGCTGAAGGAGGCGCATGAAAAAGTTGATCCTGAGTAGCATGGCGCTCATCTTCTTGCTAGCTTTACTACTCTTATGTGGAAACGTCACACCCGTGCGTGCCGCTGTCACGGATGGGCAGATCTCTGGTCAGGTCGTTGATGGAAGCAACAAGAATGCTCCGGTGCCGAATCTGAACGTGACATTGCAGATGGCTCAAAAATCTTCAACCAGTGATGTGACTTCCGTTAAGACCGATGCCCAGGGGAAGTTTACCTTTAAGAAGGTCTCTACTGATCAGACTATTAGCTATGTTGTATATACCCGCTATCAAGAGGCTCAGTATGTGAGCGATCCGCTTACGCTCAATACCAAACCTTCACAGAGTATCAAGCTGCAAGTCTACGAAGAGATGCACTCGACAAAAAATATTGCCATTTTGCAAGCAAATGTGCTTGTGCGTAATACCGATCCTGCTAAAGGATTAATTACCGTTTCGCAAGTCTACTCGTTTGACAATTTGAATCCCAAAACCTATGTAGGATCACTGAATGCAAGCGCAGGGATGCCAAATGCGTTGCTCTTTTCCTTGCCAGATGGTGTTCGTAATATTACATTGGGAGCTGGTTTTTCGGGCTATCAAGTTCTCCAGGTGAATAAAGGTTTCGCTACCAATGCGGCCCTTTTGCCTGGAATGAACGATTTTTCTTTTTCTTACGAAGTTCCTTACACCACATCGAACTATACTCTGACATATAAAACTATTTATCCAACGGTGGCATTATCCTTCTTGATCGAGCCCGATCTGCATGCTAGCTCGAAGGAGCTAACCTCGGCTGGCATCGTTAATGCGGATAATCAGGTCTATCACAACTATACCGCTGCTACACTGCCAGCCAATGCGGCGGTTGCGATTACTTTGCAGGGGTTACCATTGTCGCAGGATACAAACGGTTCTTTCACTTTGAGTCCTGAGGCTATCTGGTTGATCGTTGGTTTTCTGGCGCTGATCGCTGTGATTGTTGTAATCACCTGGCTCTTCTATCGGGCGAAGCGCCTGCGCTCAGGATTGTCGCAGTCTTTGCCCGCTGAGGCTAGAGGTAAGGGAAGTACTAAAAAGCCCTCCACTCAAACTGATCCTAAGCAGGCGTTGTTGCAAGAGTTGTTGGTTTTGGATACTGAGTATTCCGCAGGTAAGATCAGTAAAGCCGCTTATGAGGAGAAACGTGGTAAGACGAAGGCTCGTTTACGTCTGCTGATGAGCGAAAAAGAAGGCGTGAAACCATGACGCTGCCTGTTTCTCCACCGACGCAATCCTTGCCTGACGATGATTTGGCTACTAAGTTAGTGCTGGATGTGCGCCAACTTAAAAAAAGTTATGGTCTGAAACCGGTTCTGAGACGGATCGATCTGGTTTTGCCACGTGGACAACGTATGGCTTTACTGGGAGCAAATGGAGCCGGTAAGACGACGCTGTTGCGTATCCTGGCTGGCTTGAGTAAAGCGGGCTCTGGCACGATCTGCGTTGAAGGACTTGATAGTCGTTATGCTTTGTCGGAGATGCGTCAACAGATCGGATTTGTGGCCCATCAGCCGTATCTGTACGAGGAGCTGACTGTGATGGAGAATCTGATGTTTTTTGGACAGCTCTATACAGTCTCTCAGGCACGTGAGCGGGCACTTCTGTTGCTGCAACGGGTAGGGATGGAGCGACGGGCTAGGGAGCGTGTGCGTGCTCTGTCGCGTGGACAGGTACAGCGTGTGGCCTGGGTAAGAGCGTTGTTACATCGGCCTACTTTGCTGTTACTCGATGAGCCAGACACGGGACTTGATCAGGATGGCCTCGCGTTGATTGAGTCCTTGCAAGCTGATCATTCTGCTCAGGGGGGAAGTATCCTTTTTACGACCCATCAGTTGGAAAGAGCGCTCTCTCTAAGCGATCAGATTGTGATTATTGCAGGCGGACGTGTGGCATATCAGCATGATACGGCAACGCTCGGGTTGGATGAATTGCGGCAAGCATATCAGGGTATCTATGGGAGCACTTTATCATGAGGATGGCGCGTGTGTTTGGGTTGCAGGTGTGGGCTATCCTCTGGAAAGATGTGCGCTATGAGGTACGTAGCAAGCAGACATGGTTGGGGATGGGGATGTTTGTCCTGTTGGTGCTGGTCATCTTTAATTTTACCTTTGATCTCAATGCTAATACCGTGGTCGCTATTGCGCCTGGAGCGCTCTGGGTGGCCTTTATCTTCGCGAGCCTGCTTGGTCTGGGGCGTACCGTGGCTGCTGAACAGGAGCAGGGAACGATGGATCGTTTGTTGCTGACTCCTGTGGATCGTAAGGCGATCTACCTTGCGAAACTGCTTGGGAATTTGCTATTTATTGGAGTAGTAGAAATCATCGCTTTGCCGATCTTTGCTATCTTATTCAATTTATCGATCTGGCAAGCGCCGATTTTATTAGAACTTATCAGCATTGAATTATTAGGAGCACTGGGGATTGCTTCCGTAGGCACGCTATTTTCGGTCATGGCAGCAGTCACACGGGCCAAAGAACTACTCCTGCCGATACTCATCTTTCCTTTGGTTGTCCCGGTAGTGATCAGTGCGGTACGAGCGACAACAGTCCTGCTGGCACCTGCCGTGGGCGAGCCACCCTGGCTCGGTCTGTTGATCGCTTTTGATGTTATTTTTTTGAGCGTCTCGACGCTGCTTTTCCAGTATGTCGTTGAGGAATAATCAGAGTGTGTACTCTACTTCTCCTATGTGGAGTTCATTAGGAGCACAGATATGGCTTTAGCAAATCAGATATCCTCCGGGAAAGAGAGAACTACGAGTGCGACTACTCATGCTCAGCATGGTCGTTGGCCGCTGGTATCTCTGATCCTGGGAATTCTTACCGCTGTGACGATGTCCATTACCATCTGGATGATCTTTGTGTATACCCCTGTCGATGCATTGCAGGGCGACGCGCAACGCATCTTCTACTTCCATGTGCCGACGGCCTGGGCTGGGATGCTTTCCTTTGGCATTCTGGCGTTGGCGGGCGTTGTCTATCTTTTTTATCCGGATGAGCGTCTGGACTTGGTGGCTCGCGCGGCAGGAGAAGTAGGCATTGTCTTTCTTACGATCACGCTCTTTCTGGGAGCAATCTGGGGAAAGCCTATCTGGGGAGCCTGGTGGGTCTGGGATGCACGTTTGACGGCGACGTTGATTCTGTGGTTTATGTACGTGGGTTACTTGATGTTGCGTAGTTACATGGGCAGAACTCTTGAGAGTGCTCGTGGCGGCGCTGTGATTGGCGTGATTGGCGTGATTGATCTGCCGATCATTTACTTTTCGGTGAATTGGTGGCGTGGGCAGCATCCTATTCAGCAGATAGGGACGGCCGGAGCTTTGCCGCCACAGGCCATCTGGACTATTCTGGTGGCGCTGGTGGCCTTTACCTTGCTCTATGCTTTTATGATGGTACAGGCGTATCAGCTACAGCGTTTGCAAACGCTGGCGCAGCGTTTACGCGCTTCTATTGAGTAAATCACAAGAGGGATTGAATAATGCAAACATATATGATTGCGGCTTATATCATCGCCTGGGTAGGTATCTGTATTTATCTGGTGACTCTGTCCATGCGTATACGTAGCGTCCGCACCGAGCTTGTCGCTGTTGAAGAACTCCTCCACGAGCAGCAGGAACAAAAGGAGATATAGGATGGCAGTCAAAAAATATGCTACTTCTGCTTCTGCTATCGATGCCAGCAGGCCCGGAAATAAGGTAGAGTCTCAGCGCCTCTGGACGGTAGTGGTCGGAGATGTTCTGGTCTTTCTTATTTTTTCAGTGATTGGCACGAATAGCCATGGAGGGACGATCGCGATTGGCCCGGTGATCTGGACCGCCTTACCTTTTATTCTGAGCTGGTTTGTCGTCGCTCCTTTTTTAGGGGCGTTTCGACGCGAATTGATGACTCAGCCGAAAGGGATTGCAATACGGACAATACTGGCATGGGTGATAACCTGGCCGCTGGGAGTAGCTTTACATTTTGTCTTTGATTGGCATGTGATTTCGGTTATTTCTACGCTATCATTTGCGCTGGTAACTCTGATCACTAATACAATCTTTCTGCTTATCTGGCGTGTTCCATTTGCCATTGCTAATGTGGAGCGCGATCGTCGCAGGCAAGTTCCAGGTAAGAACACCAAAAATTAATCATTTCGCTCTGCCGCTCCGATTATAGCTAGCAATAGATGTCAAAATACGGAAATGTTATGGTGCTATTGTGATAGATCGTAAAGGGGCGAATATGAGTAAGCGAGAGCCTTCATATCTGGGAGCTGATCAGCCAATTGATCAGCTCCCAGATCAGCAACCAGAATCCCGGCACACTGAGATAGAGATAGCATCGAATGAGCTACCTATCGATGTTGCCAGGGGAGACCTTCCCATGGAACTTTATCGATTGCATGCTGAATCCACCTTCGGGCATGATACATCTCAGATGAGATCACCCTCATTTGCACCCCCGGTACCTGATTGGCGCCACCCTCGTCAAAATCAGTGGGTCTTGAGACGCATACTGATCGCTGTACTGGTGACGGCGATGATGACCTGTCTGGCTTTTACCGCTGCTATGTATTACCTTGGCTCACAAAAGACGACAGAGACATATTTTTTTGCGGAAAGAGCGGATCAAAAACTTATCATTAACAACGATCAGGGCTCAATTTTTATTCATAGCCAGCCCAATGGCCCCTTTGGTTTACGTGTTGAGCGTTATGCGCAAGGCTTCGGACCCGGCTTGATTGGTATGGATGCGGTGTATACACAATATGGCGCAGTTACCACTATCACTGCACATGCTCAGCCAGATATCGCGTTTACGGGAAATCGAGGTATCAATATCGATGTAGCTGTGCCCGCTTCGGATGCCATCCAGGTCCATACAGGTAAAGGTTCTATTGTCCTGAAGGGTCTCCAGGGAAGCGTTGTGGCTAAGACCGATAATGGTTCTCTGACAGTGGAAAATTGCCGAGGGAAGATGAATTTAAATGTTGGTGTTGGCTCAATTGCTATCTCTCAATTTTCCGGACAGCTTGTGACAGCGACTCATCAAGGTGATATCGTCGCGAGTCCCGTGCAACTGGAGGGCCAATCATCTGCCGTCGTGGATAATGGGGCAATCACACTCAATGGAACATTAGATCGACACGGTAGATATCGCTTCAGCACGAATAATGGTCCTATTAGTCTGGCGCTTCCTGAGACCTCAGCGATTCATGTTGCGATCGATAGCAGGTTTGGAGCGGTTACCAATGATTTTGGTCGACTCATTTATGGGAAACAACCTCAAGCCATGATTACGATAAATGCTGAACTTGGTGCATTTTCTCTACATAAGGTGAAAATAAAATAAGAATGACCGGTACCTGTTCAGCGCCAGTAACGACGAGGACCAGGTATCGGTCATTTATGGAAGGTTATTTAGCTTATACTTTGGGATGCTTGTCTGTTGAATCTGGTCTTTCATCCTCGGGGATGCTGCTTTGTGTCGGCTGTGATGGCTGTGTCGGCGAGAATGAAGTATCTTCTGTTGTTGGTGCTGGCTGAATACGCTCAGTTTGTTCTTCAGATATGGGTTCATACGCCGTTGGATCTTCACTGGGATTATTGATCTTGTACGTCACGGGAGATGTCGGAGATGCGAGCTCCTGGAAGGCTTGCCATGACATTGGTTGAGGCGCATAGGGATTGAAATGCTTGGGTGGATCAGCTTTGATAACAGGCACTGAGGCATCGATATCGGGCTCTGCCTGGGTAGCCTGTCCGCTTACTTCATTTGCCGCTGTCGCTGGCTCTGGCGTCGCTGCTGGATTGTCTGACAGGGGAGCTGCTGGCTCTGGTGCTGTCATTATTGGTTGTTGAGGGTACATGCCATTGTTTGGATATGCTGCCTGACCATCAGGGACATATGCCTGTGGTGTGGAGGATGCATAGGGATTATATGGTACATAGTTCTGTTGCGCTGGTGCGGCGGTCGCCAGGGCTAATTTGTTTTTTCTGCGTCGCGCTAACACAATCGCTGGCAGTAACAGAATAAGGAAGATAACGACGATCATGAGTAGTACAACAAAGATGGATAGCGATGGCGATGATTGTGCGGGTGTCTCGTGTTTAGCCTGCTCTGTTGTATAGTCTGTGAACGAAGCAACAACCTGGAAATCAGTATATTTTGCCTGCATGGCCTTGAAATCTGTCGCTGCCTTCTGCCAGTGACCTGACTCGGTAGAAGTATATTGGGTAAAGGCTTGCTGCCACGCCTTTTGGAAGGGACCGGGTTTCAGATCGATTAAAGGGAGCGCTGTAAGTATATCTTTGACGCTACTGCTGGCTTGTAAGAAGCTGGTTCCAACCGGAGTGTCGGCATTCTTGCTGTAAAAACTGACGATGCCAACAATATTCCCCTGACTGTCTAACGCAGGACCACCACTATCTCCATGCTCAACATTTCCGCCTACTTGAATAAGCGTCCCATCAGCCGAGTTCTGTTTAATTGAGCTGACGTAAATCCGGTTGACGGATGAAGTAAGGAATGTGGTTGGATCAGGCTTATCGGCATTTTCCACGTCACCATTGCCCGGAAAGCCGATAATTGTAAGATTGTCCTGCTGAGCTACATTGGATGAATCCCCCAGCGTGATGGAAGGAGTATCCTCCATATTGATACGGACAATGGCGACGTCATTTTTATTGACGTCACTTTTTCCTTCGATCTTGTCGATGGGAGCGTGCAGGGACTTGGGCATAGAGGCCAACGTTTTGGCATTAATTATTCCCGCATAGTCTGTGCTGAGGTAGGCTTCACTTGTGGGGGCGTCGTATTGTGACTGTGAGTCAAAAATACCGAAGCTCAGATCGCTGAATACTTCATCTGCCGTATAAGGAGTCGTTGGAGCAAAGTTCTGATTGATATAAGTGGCGACATCTTTAGATGCCAGGCTCTGAAGCTCTTCATCCATCGATGCATCATGGGGGGGCTCAACGACATGATCAGCAGTCAAAATATCCCCGTGAGAGCTGATAAAGGCTCCAGAGCCAGAAAGCTCTAATTTATATTTCCCACCATTAGTAGGAAAAGTAGCGCTTCCTTGATTGGGAAAGTGTACGGTCAGAGTACCGTTCAATGTGGTGAGAATACGAACGATCGCTGGTTTATCGATGTCGACGGCGCGTACGACGCTGTTCTGAATGTTTCCCCCAGGGGTAGCACTCGCCAATGCCTGAGTGGGAAAGGCAAACTTATTGGCAATAAATAGAAGCATTACCATGCATGGAACAATAAGCCACTTTTTGTGTTTGTCAGATAAAGATAATGTCATAGGATTTTTTGTACTCATTACGACCTCTTGTTTCTCAAAATTCAGAGAGGTGTGATATGTATTGCAATGATCTTCAAAATCGAGATGTATCTACATGTGAGCGCAAATAAATGACGAAAAATCATCACAGAATACATGGGGGCTAGCTTTATAAAAATACTTTTGCGTTTTTTTGCATGTCCGTCGAGAGCTATAGGTTCGGGAGGCATTGATGAATCATCAATGTTGCTTTTTAATCCCCTGGTCAGGCATAGCTTTCTCGCTTTGTGCTTGTTTATATGTATGATATCTTACCTCATCCTGTGATTATTGTCTATTTTAAGTCGGATAGAAGTTTATTGTATCCCCCATCTTGTCTACGCAGTTGGCTAATAGTATTCATCTTCTGGTGGTATTGCTATCTCAAGGCAAAGAAATTGTCCAATTTTGATCGGTACACGAGATTTTCGTCTTTAGATAGAGAAAAACCGTTTAGCAGGATTTTGCTGCACACTAACATATCGCCCTGGTGGCTGAGAGATGGGAAAATAATGTGGATGTGGTGGTCCGAGTTCTTTATGAGCGCAATGTTCCCTATGAATACGAATTAGAACACCGTTGGCGGGCTTTAGCGCCCTCTACTTGTTTGCCACTCAGTCGTGGTGGGTGGTGCCAGATTCTTTTTGCTGGCCATGCCGGTGGCTCAGTCGGCCCTGATGGGCGTGATGCTGTCTTACGATTTTTGTCTGTGCAACAATATCATGCATTGTTTATGCGGCATGAGCAGCTGGATGTTGAGGCTCGGTCAGGCGATATCGAATTTCATGTGCGTTCCAGCGATTGGCGCATGCATCGCCATCAATATGATGCTCGCTATAATACAGTCATATTGCATGCTGTGCTGGTATGTGATGATCTCACTCCCACAAAACGTCAGGATGGCGTCGTTGTGCCCGTCTGCTCACTGGCAGATATAGGATCGGATGCACTACACTTGTCACTACCTGTAGCCTTACTTGAAGGAAGTCCATGGCCTTGTCAGAGTCTGTTTTCTTGCTTGAATGCGTGGGATATAGATAGATTTTTACTCGATGCAGGATTGCAGCGCTTCGAAGAAAAACGTGACACATTTTTAGAGGAACTCCACGCTACTCTACAGGTTCAAACTGATGTAGATCCGTATGATAGCTGCTTATTTCTGGCATTGGCGGAGGGTTTAGGCTACGGAAGAGATCGTGCCCTGTTTCGCGCTATTGGAGCTCGTCTGTTCTGGAAAACGGGCTTACTCCCTGAACCCTTGGGACGGAATGTAGCTCCTGCACCGTTGGATGCCAGGCGCTTGCAGGTGTTGGCGACGTTATTTGAGCAGTGGCGTATTCCTGGTATCTGGCGTACACTACGTCAGTGCCTGCTGCCTGCTGCATATCCCTGCGATGAGCGGCATATATTGATGGTTCTGCGTGGGCTTTTTGCCGAGCTGGGCTTAAGTTTGACACGTACAGATATTCTGATTTGCAATATCGTGCTGCCTTTTGCGGCGGCAGTGGCCTTATTGGAACAGCATGAGCAGATGGCTGAGCGAGCGAAAATGCTTTATCTGGAACATCCAGGGCTGCCGTCAAATCGTGTGACACGTCTGATGAGCGCTCAATTGCGTTTACCAGACGTGCCTCAGGGAAGTTGTCGTCAGCAAGGACTACAGCATATTTATCGTCAAACGTGTCGTGAGAAGCATTGTGATATTTGTATCATGGGAAAACATATGATTTGAGTGGTAGTACGAATGCAGATAAAATATATGTATCTGATGCTTTCTTATTGATGAATACAGTATAGATTGGGCCGCTGATGGCTGGAAAGGAGGTGTTGATGAAAATTACGAAGGAGATATTGCATGGCTTAACGTACCAAACCTGTCAGAAAACTGCTCCCGTGCGTTTGCGTGCATTAACTCAAGAAGACTATCAGGAGCGGCAGGGGATTATTCAGTCTTTAGAAGGAGAGGAAAAGTTTCAGCCCGGCGATTATCTGGCGCGGGGAGTGCTGGATGAGGAGTGGGTTATTTCAAGCCAAGCTGTTGATCTTGATGAAGATCGGTATGATCCTGATGAGGAGGGATTTATTATCTATCATCCACAAGCAGCTATCTGTTATGCCTGTCAGATGGCAGAGCCCTTTGTTGTGGAACGCCCCAACGGACTCATTTTGAAAGGTAAAGCAGGAGACTATCTGCTGCGGTTTGGGGATCTGGGGCGAATTGTCGATCGGGCTGTGTTTGAATTGAGCTATACATGTATAGAGATAGATAAGTAAGGTCAGGAGATGGATGGCATGACACAGGAGAGCAAAGAGGAACAATATCTACAAGGACGCTGGCAGTCGCAAAGAGATTATTATTCGAAGCAAACGAAAATATATAAGTATTGGCATCAGCTTTTCCTGGTTATTAGCACGATTGGGGCGCTTTTCGTGCCGGTGATGTTGAGTTTTTCACAAATACCAAAGATATTGCCGGTAATTATCAGCCTGCTGGTATCCAGCTCTCTCGCGATAGATACGACCTTTCATTTCGGCGATAATTGGCGTTCTTTCAGACAAACTCTTGAAGCCTTGAAAAGGGAACGCGTCTATTTCGATGCGGGTATCGAACCGTATACAGATGCTCAAACAGCTTTCCCTTTATTTGTGCGCAAGAATGAAGAAATTATGGGGAAAGAAGGCGAAGAATACTTCGAGATACGTAAGCCAGCGGAGAGAATCGTCATCAACAATCCGATCACGTAAAGATGCGGCGATAAAGTAGACTGCGATTCTTTTGATATAATGATATTCGTCCTATAACCGTGCCTCTGAATACCTCTGAATATAAGGTGCCGGCAATCAGGACGACCATAAATAAATAATAACATTGAGCCTGCCGCGAGAAGTACTGTGATATTTGTATCATGGGGATGTCGCTTGAGCTATGTCGGTCAGGTCCAGGTGAGAAATGGTGTCTTTTATGAATAAGTCTCGTTCAGATGAGCAATCGGAAGAGTCTACGGCGGCTCAGGAAGAGATGCGGCTCTCGCGTTTTTTGGCTCAGGCAGGAGTGGCATCACGTCGGCACGCTGAAGAGGTGATCAGTGCAGGTCGAGTCCAGGTCAATGGACAGGTAATCAATACGCAAGGGACGCGTGTGCATCCTGAGCGTGATCAGGTGAGTGTGGATGGCAAGATTGTGCAGGTGGCGACGCAGAAAGTCTATCTGCTCTTGAATAAGCCCGCTGGCTATGTCTCGACGGCTCAGGACCCTCAGCATCGACCAACAGTGCTGGCATTATTATCTCCCGAGCTGCGCCGCCTGCGCGTGTATCCTGTGGGGCGGCTGGATATTGATACCAGCGGGCTGATTTTGTTGACTAATGATGGGGATTTTGCCTTGCAATTGACTCATCCACGCTACTCCACGTTTAAGCATTACGAGGCGGTGGTGCAGGGGCGGCCAACTCAGGAGGAGCTTGAGCAGTTACGACGTGGGGTCAGCATTCGCGAGGATGATGGGCAGATGTTTCAGACAGCACCCGCTCAAGTGAGTCTGTTGCGTACCCACGCTGCTTTGAGCACCCTGCGCCTGACTCTTCATGAGGGCCATAAGCGGCAAGTGCGTCGGATGCTGATGGCGATAGGGTATCCAGTGCGTCATTTGACGCGTGTAGGAGTGGGAACATTAACACTCCAGGGAGTTGCTCCAGGCACCTGGCGGTATCTGACTGCGGACGAGGTGCAACGACTCAAGTCTGAGGGGTGAAATAGCTCGTATATGATATAATCCCTTCAGTTATAAATATCATCGATATGCGGAGGATTTATGTCTGGGCCACAATGTATAGCCATCGACGGGCCAGCAGGTTCTGGGAAAAGTACTATTGGTGAACAACTCGCTCGTCAGCTGAGCTATCTTTACGTTGATACGGGTGCCATGTATCGTGCTGTGGCCTGGTTGGCACTTCATGAAGGTATCGATATTAATGATGGGGTCGCTTTAGGAGAGCTCGCGCAGAGGGCCGAGATTGTGATTAACCATCCCCATGTTTCGGATGGACGGCAATATACGGTTATGGTGCATGGACGGGATGTCACGTGGGATATTCGTGATACACATGTGACCAATGCTGTCTCTGCTGTCTCCTCTCATCCCGAGGTGCGCCAGGTTTTGATTGCGCAACAACGCGAGATGGCGCGACAAGGTCGCGTGGTGATGGTCGGTCGTGATATCGGTGCTGTTGTACTCCCCGATGCGGAACTGAAGATTTATTTGACCGCTAGCTTGGCAGAACGTGCGCGTCGTCGTTATGCCGAACTCATTGATCGTCTGGGAAAAGAGAGCGCGAACGTGCCTACTCTCGAGGATCTGATGCGAGATATTGAGCGGCGGGATGATATCGATCATGATAATATGCGACCGGCTATCGATGCTATTGTCATAGAGACGGATTATCTCAGCGTACCGCAGGTACTGGAAACAATCTTGCCTTACGTGGAGGAGACTGTATGAAGCAGAATATGGATGTTACTGGTGCATCCAATGAGCCAGTGAAGCCGATCACTACTGAGCCGAGGAAGAAGCCTGAAAAAAATCTTTACGAGCCGTATTCTACACCGAGAGTGGCCTATGAATTGATACGCTGGCTGTTTAGAGGACTTATCTCCCTGTTAGCTCATGTCCATCTGCGTGGTCGCTACAATATTCCTAAAAAAGGACCCTATATCATTGCCGCTAACCATCTTTCCTGGACCGACATTCCATTTATTCCGGCTTATGTGCCTGGCAAGGTTGTCTATATGGCGAAGGAAGAGACTTTTCATGGTAGTTATAGATGGGTGACGCGTTTTCTGGGCGCCTTTCCGGTGAAACGTGGTGAGGGAGATCGCCAGGCGATCCGAGCTTCTCAGGAGCAGTTGACACAGAAAAAGGTTTTAATTATCTTTCCCGAAGGGCATCGTAGCGATACTGCTACCCTGGGCAAAGCACATGCGGGATTGGGCATGATTGCTTTACGCGCAGGTGTCCCTGTGCTACCTGTGGCTATCTGGGGGAGTGAGAACGCGCTGAAGAAGTTTGGTGCACATGTCACAATCTCCTATGGAGAGCCTCTCTTGTTAAAGCCAAAGGGGGCAAAAATCACGCGCGAGGATATTACTGAAGCCACAGAAGAGGTTATGAAGCGTATCGCAGAGATGCTTCCCGAGCGCTATCGAGGGGAATATCGCAACGTGCTGGCTACTCCTCCAGTAGATACAACATCTTTAAATTAAAAGTTATAGAAATAGTACAATGAGCCCGATCAGTTGAAATATCAGGCTCATTGGACCGATAATATTGTGCTCTACTGCCGATAATTCTCGACGATACTGGCATCACGTACCTGGGCCTCATCTGGATTGAGTCCGAACTCACGTCTGGCACGGCGTTGGCGGAGTAAATCCCAGCATTGATCCAGATCAACTTCCAATGCCTTGGCACGCTCGCGCTGATCTCCCTGGATTTTCCCCTCTTCTTCAAGTTTTAAGAGCTGATGCTCTTCTTCTACCAATGATTGAATATGTCGCAGAATATCTTGATCGTTCATGGCTTCCTCCTTCAAAGAAATATGTGTGGCTACACTGATTGTATACACGTTCTGTGTGATCTTGAAGATACTATTTGTTGTAACAATTGTCCCTGGTAAATTTATGCCGGACAAATAAAGAAAAATGGACAACTGGGACAGCGTTGTAGATCAGCTGGTCGTGCCGGATAGTGATTTTGCTCCAAGCCATGGATAGCCTGTTCCACTTTCTGATACAAATTCTGTTCTTTTTTTGGCGTAATTTTGATCGGAATTTGTTCGCCTGTGCTCATGTTATGGTTGTGCAGTTCGACCTTTTGGTCAGGATAGTTTTGCTTATAGGCTAACATGTACAATAATTCCCGGGGCTTAGGATCTATCTTCTCCTTTTGGCGACCGTAGCTGGTACGGACGAAGTGTACCGGTTGTTCCGGCAGGTCGTAGGCAGATTCAACACGATCTACGGGTACATGCACGTCCTTGCCTGCCACCTCGACATGATAATCCGACTTTAACTTCCAGCGCACCTCTTCCTGGCTCTGGAGGCGCTGGCGAATGCCTTCCACGATTTCATGTCCATGCTCCTCATACATAGGTGCAAATGGTTGATTGTGACCACCAAGCTTCTGCCAATGCTGAGTGTAGAGCTCCTGAATCTCTTGCGTGGTCGGGATCTGAGCCAGATCTTTTGGACCATCGAGCTGTTTGTGCAGGACATCGACCGTATGTTGTGTTGCCCTTCTAAAAAGTTGATAGCCATCTGGCTCATTCTCGAAGTGGTAGATGGAGCTATACGCGTACCTACGTGGACAGTATAAGTAGTCTTCGATCGCATGGATGCTCAAAGTGGGTGAACGCATGGCGTTGATAAAATCCTCGCTTGGTTGTTGACCTACTGGAGCTAGTAGTATCTCATCATCATCGCTCTCTTCCTGGTCTGTTGGTTGATCAGGCCAGCGCAACAGAGTCAGGCGTTCCTCTGGTAGACCCGTTTCCAGTGTATCCAGATAGGGAGAGCGCTTGTATTTTTGTTTGCCATAGAGATCGCTATAGCTAAGGATTAATTGATCGCGGGCACGTGTGACTCCGACATAGAATAGGCAGGCTTCCTGACTCTCGTGGCTGTTTTGGGGCGAGGAGAGCATGATGGCGGGCGTGGCGATCCCTCCGGGACGTGGTTGAGCTGGAAAGCGTCGTTGCATCAAGCCAGGTAGATAAACTAGCGGATATTCCAATCCCTTGCTGGCATGGACCGTCATGACGCTAATGGTCTCAGTATTTGCCTGGATCTGTTCGTCATTCTCCTGCTGACCGCTTGTATCTTGCCGCAAGAGGACCAGTAGGCTGAGATAGTCAAGAAAACCTTTGGCTTGTTGCTCTATAGTGACAGGCTCAGATTGGATCGGCTGTCCTTCTGGTGCGTTCCTGATCGCTTCTTGTTGCTCAAGCTGTTGCTGTCTTGCCATCTGCTGATCATAATGACTGGCAAATTTGAGAATCTGCTTATAGTCATTGATCTGTGTTTGTTTTTGCTTCTCGGTTTGGGTGAGCAGATCGCGTACCAGGGATGTCTCGATAAATAAGTATTGCGCTAGCAGCGACCAGATGTTGGATGCTCTCAATAGTGCCTGGAGAATGTGTGAGAGCCGTTGCAGACTATGATGGCCTTCAATACTCATATTGAGAGGCGTGTCGCCATGCATCAGGATTGTGCGGGCGTTTGTCTCGGGTTGCCGTGCTGCTAACAAGAGCTCCTCGATATCGTTTTGACTGAAAGGATGTTCTGTATGGTTGATGGTACGCATTAATCCCATGCCGCTGGGGTTGCAGATGAATAGCAGGACAGCCAGCACGTCTTTCATATATTCTTGTTCGAGCATGCTACCGTGCTCAACTACAGGAAGTTGAGCTTTGGACAGTGCTCTTGTGATCTTATTGGCTTGCTTGCGTGTACGGCAGAGAACCACCATGTCTTTATAAGTATATCCTTGTTTGTATCTTTGCTTGATATCAGCGATGATCCCGGCTATCTCGCTGCTTTCGTTGGGGGCGGAGGCGATTGTCACATAGCTCTCTGCCTGCCTGGGGCGCGTCGGTCGATTTTTTCCGGCGGGCTGATCCTCTTCGAGATGTCGACAACGAAATGCTTCAGCCAGCTCGACCAGATCAGGTTGTGAGCGATAATTTTGACTGAGTGGGAGGATACAAGCTCCTGGGAAGTCTTGCTCAAATTGACTGATATTGGCGGGCGAGGCTCCTCGGAAGCCGTAGATCGCTTGATTGGCGTCTCCCACGACCCACACACGACGCGTTTCTCCCGCCAGCACACGCAATAAGACGCCGCTGGCCCGATTTACATCCTGAAATTCATCGACGAGAATATGCTGATACTTTTGTTGGATCTCCTGCAATACTTCGGGATGTTCGTTGAGTACCTGAATGGTGAGGACAAGTAGACCTCCAAAGTCGGTATCCCCACGGCGCCGGAGCTCCTGTTGATAGAGTGCGTAGACTTGTGCTATCTCACGCGCTTTCTCCGCTTGTAGATGTCCTTCATCATCGCCATCAGCCACCTGATCATGCATCTGTTGCGAGAATGAAGTGTAGTGCTCAGGGAGAACCAATTCATCTTTGGCACGAGCGATTGCTTTGAGCATATCAGGGAAATAGTGGGCTGGAGATTGCAGGAGACGATAATGACGTAGACTCATTGCGTTGGCTTGCTGGCGCAGTACACTGTATCCCTCTGCATCATCAACAAGCGTAAAGTCCGAGCGCAATCCCACCAGTGATCCATATTGACGTAACAGGTTAGCACAGAATGCATGGAATGTGCTGACTTCAGGCATGCCATTTGCGCCGCCCGTGAGCTGCCGGAGGCGTTCTTCCATCTCGCGTGTAGCTTTGCGTGAGAAGGTTAAGGCCAGAATATTCTGCGGTGGGATATTCAACTCTTTGATAAGGTATTCGGCGCGTCCAATCAGCGTACTTGTCTTTCCGCTGCCTGGACCGGCTACGATCAGAGCGGGTGTCGGAGCCTCGATGGCGGCTTGTTGATAGATATCATAGCGTTTTTTTGTAAGAGATGTTGGCGACTGTTTGGCTGGGCCGGTTATCTCTGGCTCATCTACTGTGACCTGCGATGGTGCTTCTGAGAGATTCAATACGCTAATCAGTCGTGTAAGCAGTGCCGTTTGCGAGACGTGAAAGCTTGCTGCGAGCGTATAGGCGGGAACAAGCTTGTGTAGATAGAGCTCGGTTAGTCTCTCGCCAGGAATCAGTAGTTCGGCCGCAAAGACGTTGGCTGTCAACTCGCGCTCGCTACGCGGATCATAGTGATGGGTGCTTCCTAACGTCTCCTGGAGCGTATCCTGTTCCAGGAGATTCGCTATATCCTCGTGTACGTCGTTTTCCTGACAGGGGGAGAGGCTTGATGGCTCGGGAATGCCTGCGTATGGATAGTTGACGCTGTCTGATGTACTGTAATATGTCGTGAATTGTCGTAGTCGATCTCCACCCTGGCAGTGTAACAGAGCGTGAGCTATCTCGTGTGCCAGCGTAAAGCGTCGGAGCGTTTCAGTGAGATCGCGGCAGATCCAGATAAGATTTTCTTCGTCATCGGCATCCATAAAGCCGAAGGTGCCAGGAGTATAGCTTTGCGCATCAAAGGTTGCAATATCCAGTTTGAGCCATCGCGCCAGATCGTCGATCGGCGTGGCATTGTCCGTCCAATCAGGATGCGTTTTCCGATATTCATTTAATACGAGACGAGCCGCAGCCTCGACGGCCAGACGTATTGTATTATCCAAATCCTGCTCCCAGCTACGTGTATAGAAGAAAACTTCGGATCACTTTATCTCCCTTATTATAGCGCACAAGCCATCTCTTCGGGGCATAATCGCACCTGATTTGGAAGTCTCTTGCTTCTGGGCCTCAAACGGATTATTCTCTGATATAATAGGGCTAACGAAAAACATGACACGACCATATTTTTTGATGAGGAATTGGACTATGGATGCAGAAGATATTCTGGCGAAAACAACTTCGGATCAAGAGCTTCCCGCAGGCTGGGTGGTCTTTTCTTTGCGTAAAGGCAAGCTGGTCTGGGGTTTGATCGGTTGGATTCTGGGTGCCTTGATGGGATTTGGCTTGTTGGCTCTGATTGTGCCAATTGTCATTCCTTCAAATTATCAACGCGGAACGTTTGCTATGGTCTCAACCACAATATTGTTGGGAATACTCCTCTTTATTTCTTTTGGCAGCCTGTGGATGCTGATCGTAGATACTCTAAGATTGCTTCATCCCGATAGGCATGTGATCGTGTTGACGAATACTGATTTTGTGAAGTGTGAGGGTTCGAAAATCGTTCATGTACCGTTGTTGGATATCCGCCATGTGACTCCTCGTGGACGCGCTCCGGTGGATCGTACGATACCAGATGGAACGGCTGTGCGCACGGTTCCTGGCATCGGTGAGAGTATGTTTGGTTTTGTGTTTGGACGGGGTACCTCGGAGGAAGGTCAGCGCCATAGACGCAAGCGCATGCGTACACCAACCTCATTGGCATTTATGGATGATAGGGACCAAACCGAGGTAACAGTGGTGAACGATGATGTCTATGGTGATCCTTTTACGCTGGCTCATGTCATCGAACAATATATTGTCTCTGCTCAAGCGAACGCCAATACAGCGGAAGAGGCGCAGGTTCAGACGGGCGAGACAGTGGATCAATCGCATACATTATAATTGATTAAAAAGTGGCGTAAAATCGCTGCATTTCTGCATGAGGTGCTTCACCTTCATCATGCTAATGTGCATCCCAGAGAAGGGAACCACTATGTTACTCGCGCTTGATATTAGCAATACGAATATCAAATTTGGTCTCTATGAGCATGATGTGATGAAGCATCGTTGGGTTGTCTCGACCGTCAGGCAACGTACGGCAGATGAATATTCTATGGTGCTCAATGATCTGCTACGTCATTCAGGCTATACGTTGACCGATATTGATGACATCATCATATCCAGTGTCGTACCACCCCTGACGCCGGTATTTCAGGATTTAGCGACTCGTTATTGCAATCTTGAAGCCGTGATCATCGATCATACGCTGGACCTGGGTATTCGGCTGCTGGTTGATAATCCCTGGGAAGTGGGCTCTGATCGATTGATGACGATCATTGCCGCTCACCATCTGTATGGAGGCCCTGCCATTGTGATTGCCTTCAGCACTGCTACCACCTTCGATGTTGTTTCTGCCGATGGCGATTTTCTTGGAGGCGCGATTGCACCTGGACTGATCATTTCTGCTGAAGCCTTGAGCAATGCTGCATCCCAGCTATATCGTGTCAATATGACACCACCTCGTGCCGCCCTGGGCAAGAATACGATTGAAAATATGCAATCAGGCATTATTTATGGTCATGTTGGTCTGGTACAGGGGCTGATCTCGCGTTTGCGCCAGGAGATTCCCGATGTGGCCGATGTGAACGAGATTAAGGTGATTGCTCATGGTGGGATGGCGCAGCAGATGGCTCCTATCATTCCCGAGATTCAATACGTCAATCAATATCTCCCTCTTGAGGGTCTGCGATTATCCTACAAACGCTTACAAGGCCTCGCTTAGGCTGATTTTACCACCTCTTCTTCGTGCTACCAGTCATGCGCACGAAGAAGAGAGATGCGAATGGTAGCTTGTGAGCTTGCCCTTGCTATAATCTTACTCCCATTGGATCTGCTCCAATCGATTAAATTGATCTCTATAATGATAAGTGAAACGAGAGAATCGATAATTTTCAGAGGAGCATTTCCCAAAAATGATTACATCGTCAGTCACGCTGGTTACCCACATCGGTGTCGTGCCCGAGAGTATGGATAAGTTTCTGCTCTGGCAGCAGCAGGCAGATGATGTTATTGCTATGTTCCCTGGGTATCTCGATCATACGGTCATCCCGCCATCGCCTCCGATGCAAACCGACTGGGTTATCATCCAACGCTTCCAGAGTGTCGATGCAGCCCGCCAGTGGCTCCAATCTGAGCAGCGCCAGCAGTTGCTGGATGCTCTGCAACCATTTCAGGGCGCTCAAAATGATGTTCACCTTTTTACTCAGGATGCACCAAATAGTGCATCGACCTCTGTATCAGCAGTCATTTCCACCCGCGTCAAACCTGGTCAGCAGGAAGCCTTTCTGCGCTGGTACAGACGTATCTCGGCCATACAGGCCAGGTTTGAAGGCTTTCAGGGCTACAAGTTTGAACCCCCTATTCCCGGAGTGCAGGATGATTGGGTGACTATCCTGCGTTTCGATTCCGATGCTCACCTTGAAGCCTGGCTCAACTCTGAGGAGAGAAAACGTATCCTGAAGGAATCAGAGGCGTTTAGCCTGGATACTCATTTGAGGAAAGTACATGTGGGCTTCGAATCCTGGCTCAGATTCACTGGCGGCCAGCAGAGTTCTCCAGCCGCCTGGAAAGTGAATATGCTTGTCTTGCTGGCACTCTATCCAACGGTTTTCCTCTTCTCAATTTTGGTGCAGACGCCGTTCCTCATCCATCGAGGCGTCCCTTTCTGGCTGGCATTGTTTATTGGTAATGTCTTTAGTACCGCAGTGCTCAGCTGGATCTTGGTGCCACCGTTAAGTACGTGGTTTGGTTGGTGGCTGAATCCATTAGTGCAGACGACACCGAATCACATGCCCTATTGGCGGAGCACCTGGGCCGGTGTCGTGCTGATTCTATTTCTTTATGCTGTGCTTTTGTTCATATTCTCGTTCTTGTCATAATGGCTGAGGCTATCCTGCGGCTGTGGCAAGTTTCGCTGCGTGGCGATTGTGCTCCTCAATGACCGGGCCGATATCGAGCGTGGCAATCTCACCTTTGTCGACGATCAGGCGTCCACCTACAACCGTGTAGTACGCACGTTGTGGCGCACAGAAGACAACGGCCGCCACGGGATCACTCAGTGCGCCTGCATAGTTAATCGTGTTGAGATCAAGTGTGAAGAAGTCAGCGCACTTGCCTGGTTCCAATGAGCCGATGTCGGATCGTCCCAGTACCTCTGCCCCTCCGATGGTAGCGATCTCCAGGGCCTCGCGTGCCGTCATCCATTCCTTGTCGCGGAGTGGATGAGAAGTGGAGAGCACTGACATTGGTCCCTCGGGTGGCCACAGTCCCATCTTCAGTCTGGCAAGCAGCATGGCCTCGCGCACTTCGATGAGCAGATTAGAGGAGTCATTACTGGCTGAGCCATCAACGCCAAGGCCAACCTTCACTCCCTTCTCCCGATATTTCTTGACGGGCGCAATACCTGAGGCCAGCCGCATGTTCGATGATGGACAATGACACACTCCTGTGCCTTTTTGTGAGAAAAGATGGATTTCATCATCGTTGACATGAATCGCATGGGCATACCAGACATCGTCTCCGATCCATCCCAACGATTGCATGTATTCCACAGGACGCATCTGGAAATGATCGAAGGTATAGCGCTCTTCATCTAATGTCTCGCAGAGATGTGTATGCAAGCGCACGCCACGATCTCGTGCCAGGCGAGCGGACTCGCGCATCAGGTCCGAGGTGACGCTGAACGGAGAGCAAGGAGCCAGGACAATTTGGAGCATCGATCCCGGATTTGGATCGTGATATTGCTGAATGATCCTGAGCGAGTCGGCAAGAATGTCATCCTCCGCCTCGACACAATCATCGGGAGGAAGACCCCCCTTTGACTCTCCAAGCGACATACTGCCGCGCGAGGCCATAAAACGCACTCCTAATTCCTGAGCCGCGTGGATCTGATCGTCAAGCTTGCAACCATTTTTGAAGATGTAAGTATGATCGAAGGCCGTTGTGCAGCCGGAGAGAGCAAGCTCTGCCAGGCCGATAATTGTGGTTGTACGAGATGCCTCCGGTGTACGCTGTCCCCAGATAGAATAAAGAGCGCGTAGCCAGCGGAAGAGATTAATATTCTGAGCCACCGGAAGGTTTCTGGTTAAAACCTGATCCAGGTGATGATGGCAGTTCACAAATCCGGGCAATAAAATTTGTCCCCGTAGATCGAGTACCACATCAGCTGAGGTAGGTAACTCATCAGTAGAGGCTACCTGCTCAATGATGCCATCTCGAGCGAATAGCCCGGCGTCCCGCAACTCCCGGCGCTCGCCATCCATTGTGACTACAATTGTCGCGTTTTTTGCGAGCAGTGTTGTCATCCGGTAACTCCTTACTCCTACTAAATGTCTATTCCTGAATCATTCAGGGCAGACTAATTGAAAGTATTATTATACGTCAGCTTTGCTGCTTTCATGCAATTGCTCGTATAAGGATAATAATAGCCTATGCTTGAAAGCTGAGTTTCTCGAAGATGCGATCAGGCGTCAGTGGTAAGTGAGGGAAGCGAATGCCGGTCGCGTCTGCTACGGCATTGGCAATCGCTGGGGCGACTGGATTAATCGCACACTCGCCTTGCGCCTTGGCTCCGAGTGGACCAATTTTGTCATAGGTGTCGGCGAAGTATACCTCGCTATGAGGAACATCGGCAAAGGCGGGAATGCGATAGCTGCGTAACGCCGGATTGAGCATCGTACCATTGTTGTCATACATCATCTTTTCATAGAGAGCCCAGCCAACTCCCATGGCGATGGCACCATCGATCTGGCCTCGGCATTGCATCGGATTGATCAGCTTCCCAATATCTGCTGCGTGGACGCTGTGTAAAATTGTGATCTCGCCAGTGATACGATGCACGGCAACGCGCACTCCATGTACGTTGAAGGCAACCGAGCGTGGTGACAATGACGCTTTGCGCTTGGCTGCGAAGTGATGGCCTTCTAGGTGACCTGCGGTATAGAGTTCTGCCAGTGAAATCTGTCGCCTGCCACAGATGACCTGATCGTTTTCCAGACGACAATCTGCTGGCTCTGTTTGCATAAAGCGGGCGGCAAACTCAATGATGTTATCGCGCAATGCTTTGGCTGTCAGCTCTACTGCCTTGCCTGCAATGACGGTACCCGTGCTGGCGAAGGTTCCTGTATCGTAAGGAGTCTGATCGGTGTCGGCGTTGATGATCGTGATGCTTTTCGCCTGCGAACCGAGTACGGTTGCGGCGATCTGGCGATGCGAAGTAACTGATCCGTTTCCCATCTCCGTCGAGCCGACCGCAAGATGATAGATACCGTCCGGCAGGAGCTTCATTTCCGCTCCCGATCGATGCTCGGTAGGAGGACCGCTTTCTAGCATCGCCAGAGCGATCCCTTTGCCTTCAACCCAATCGTCTCCCTCGGGCCTGGCTGCCCCACGAGCGCTTGCTAATGCTTCCTCGACTTGATCAAGACATTGATCGAGACCATAACTGCCGAAAGTTACATCCTGAGTATCCTGCCAGATCGATTCTATCCAGTCTTCTGGTCGGATCATATTTTTGCGGCGGATCTCGTAAGCGTCGATGCCAAGCAAACGGGCGAGATCATCGATCGCGCACTCGATGGCAAATGTTGTCTGGGCCGAGCCGTAGCCACGAAAGCCTCCAGCTGGCACCATATTAGTATAGACGGCGTAGCCATCGGCTTTCTTGTTGGCACAGCGATAGACGGTCAACGGGTTGCCGAGGGACGCTGCGAGTGTTTCGCTGGCGTGTCCTCCATACGCTCCGGTATTGGAGACGACGCGGAACTCTATCGCGGTCAGTGTGCCATCGCGTTTTGCACCGAGCTTGACACGGGTCGCCATGGGATGACGCGTGGTTGCGCTGGTGAATTGCTCTCCACGGGTGAACTCCCACATCACCGGGCGTCCAGTTTTCAAGGTGGCAAGGACACACAGATCCTCGGAGATCATCTCCTGCTTGCCGCCGAATCCGCCTCCGACACGCTCGGTAAAGACGTGCACGTTGCCCGGTGCGAGTCCGAAGATATGGCAGAGTTTGCCTTTGGTGATAAAGGGAGCCTGTGTGCTCGTACGAACATGAATACGTCCATCGTCGCTTTTCCAGGTAACACAGCCATGCGTTTCGAGGTGGACATGCTGTACGCGTGATGTTGAATATGTCATCTCGTGGATCGCATCCGCTTCCTTGAATCCCGCTGCGACGCAACCAACCTCGCCATGAATGTCGACGTAGATGTTCCCTTTGGCTTCACTTCCTTTGTCGTGGAGGAGCGGTGCACTGGGATTCATAGCCTCTTCTGGATCAAAGACTGCCGGCAAGATTTTGTACTCGACGTAGAGCAGACGGCATGCCTCTTCGGCTGCACCGACTGTCTCTGCGACAACAGCCGCAACGCGTTGCCCGATAAAGCGAACAACGTTGTCGAGGACGTAGGTATCGTCGGGATCGACCAGATGATCTTCGTGAGTCGCTGTGCTGTAGAGTCGGCGTGGAACATCCTCCCAGGTAAAGATAGCGATGACTCCTGGCACAGCCATAGCCTGGCGGCGGTCGATGGATTTGATCTCTGCGTGTGGGTGGGGAGAGCGCAATACTTTGAGATGGAGCATGGATTCCATTGAGATGTCGAGGGTATAGCGAGCCTCTCCGGTCACAATGGCTTCTCCAAAGGGATTTTTCAGACTACTTCCACAGGCGGCTCCTGCAATATCTTCGTCAGCGGAAACGACACCGTGAATGGCATCGTCGATGCTGGTGTAGCCAGTGCAGCGGCATAGATTGCCCTTGAGCGCTCTTGGAAGGTCGGCCTGTGCCTCTTTATCGAGTGCGGCTGCCGTCATGATCATACCTGCCGTGCAGAAGCCACATTGGAAGGCTTGTGCGTCGAGGAACGCTTGCTGCATGGGATGCAGTGTGTCTCCTTGTTTCAATCCTTCGATCGTCGTGACCTGATGGCCGGCAGCCCGAAAGGCTGGCATCACGCAGCTATGTACAGGGACTCCATCGAGCCAGACGGTACATGCGCCGCAATCACCTGAGTCGCATCCCTTTTTGACTCCGAAGAAACCGAGTTCGCGTAAAAACGTTCTTAGGCATTGGCCTGGCTCAGGCTTGACTGAGAAGCTTTTTGTGTTGATGGTGTAATTCATGCCTTGGCTCCTTTCTGCGCCAGCTCGGCGCGGATTTGCTCGGCATAGTAGTAGGTAAGATTACGGCGATACGTTGGCGTTCCATATGGATCGTCGAAGTAGAGGATGTTTGGGACTGCCGTCTCGATATGATGATGTAGCTCGTCAGTAGCAGGCATATGGTCAAAGCGTATCTGTACTGGTTGGGTTGTCGCCGCTGTGATTGTGAGTAGTAGATCGTCTGTCTGTGCGGTTTGTGTGCCGATGAGTAGGACGGCTGAGCGTCCCAGATGGGTCGATGAAGAACGACGAAATACAAAGTGTTTGGTGAGCGCCCTGGCGGGCAAATGGATGTTGCGTAGCAACTCACCTGGTTGAAGTATATTCACGTGGTCTCCGATGACAAAATTGGCAGCCGGGATTTGTCTCGGGGCTGCATCGCGTGGCCACAATGTATACACACCTTCGAGTGCGACAGCCAGGGAAATCATTGAGCCGGCTGGCAACGATGCACAGATATTTCCTCCGACGGTTGCTGCGTTCCAGATTTTGAATGAGGCGAGCAGCGAGCGGCAACACTCGCGCAATAGTGGTGCCGCCGTCCATTCAGGGGGAGGGGGAAATTGATTTAACTCAACGATGCGACAGGTGGCGGCGATGTCGAGTCCATCCTCTGATGCATGAAGTGCTGGCCAGCCAAGCGTTTCAATATCGATCAGAGTGTCGAGGGCTACTTGCGGTTCTGAAAAAAGCCAGGTGCCACCGGCTAGCCAGGCATAGCCCTCGCGCCAGAGAACTGCGTTTGCGGCTTCAGGCAGTTTCACTTCTTTTATAGTATGAAGATCCATGAAATTCGCCTCATCTGATAGTTTAGGAGTATGATGTTTAGCTGTAATGTGTGCCGTATCATTACCTAATAATCGGTTGTCAGCTACACTTTCTTAAGATGGAGGGGAGAAGACTATACCATGGATGTGAGTGGTGAAAGATGTGACGCGCTGATTGTGAGCAAAAAAATAAGACGGGGTGACCGTCTTATTTTGAGGGGTGGGCCTTTCTGGACTCGAACCAGAGACCTCAGTCTTATCAGGACTGCGCTCTAACCAGCTGAGCTAAAAGCCCGCATATGTTGCTTGCGTTTATGCAGGCGGGTGGAATGGCGACGTCTTATTTTCCCAATGCAGTTGCCCACAGAGTATCGTCAGGGCTGAAAGACTTAACTACCGTGTTCGGGATGGGAACGGGTGTTTCTCTTTCGCTAATGTCACCATGCCACCCGCATGTACAAACTGCGGATGATCAATTCTGAATGGAGATGAGGAGACTCGAACTCCTGACCCCCGCCGTGCAAAGGCGGTGCTCTACCAACTAAGCTACATCCCCAGATGGGCCTTTCTGGACTCGAACCAGAGACCTCAGTCTTATCAGGACTGCGCTCTAACCAACTGAGCTAAAAGCCCGCATGTGTGCGGATACTACATGTCGAGTGCTGAGATGGCGGACTCGAACAACTAAAGAGTGGTAAGGCGGAGCAGCTAAACGCCAGTGCTAAGACAAGCTCATGTTGATCTCTTACTCATGTGAAGTAAGACCGACCTGGAAGTGCGCCAATTTTGATACGTTCTTCGATGAAGAACATTGGCGGTAGCTCCCTAGAAAGGAGGTGATCCAGCCGCACCTTCCGGTACGGCTACCTTGTTACGACTTCACCCCAATCACTGACCCCACCCTCGACGCTTGCCTCTCCGAAGAGTTAGCCCAGCGGCTTCAAGTGTTGCCAACTTTCGTGGTGTGACGGGCGGTGTGTACAAGACCCGGGAACGTATTCACCGTAGTGTGCTGACCTACGGTTACTAGCAACTCCACCTTCACGGAGGCGAGTTTCAGCCTCCGATCTGAACTGAGGCCAGGTTTGACGAGATTAGCTCCCCCTCGCGGGTTGGCAACTCTTTGTCCTGACCATTGTAGCGTGTGTGTCGCCCAAGGCGTAAGGGCCGTGCTGACTTGACGTCATCCCCGCCTTCCTCCATTTTGAAATGGCAGTTTCGTTAGATCACTTCAACTAACGACAGGGGTTGCGCTCGTTGCGGGACTTAACCCAACATCTCACGACACGAGCTGACGACAGCCATGCAGCACCTGTGGATCCGCTCCGAAGAGACAGCGCATTACCGCTGGTGCAAATCCATGTCAAGCCTTGGTAAGGTTCTTCGCGTTGCATCGAATTAAACCACACGCTCCGCTGCTTGTGCGGGTCCCCGTCAATTCCTTTGAGTTTTAATCTTGCGACCGTACTCCCCAGGCGGACCACTTATCGTGTTAACTGCGACACTGAAGGGGTCGATACCCCCAACGTCTAGTGGTCATCGTTTACGGCTAGGACTACCAGGGTATCTAATCCTGTTCGCTCCCCTAGCTTTCGCACCTGAGCGTCAGGTACTTCCCAGGACACTGCCTTCGCCATTGGTGTTCCTCCGGATATCTACGCATTTCACCACTCCACCCGGAATTCCGTGTCCCTCTGAAGCCCTCAAGTCAGACAGTTTCCAGAACACTTCGTCGGTTAAGCCGACGACTGTCACTCCAGACTGATCTGACCGCCTGCGTGCGCTTTACGCCCAGTAACTCCGGACAACGCTCGCCTCCTACGTATTACCGCGGCTGCTGGCACGTAGTTAGCCGAGGCTGATTCCTCTGGTACCGTCCGTTCTCGTCCCAGAGAAAAGCAGTTTACGATCCGAAAACCTTCTTCCTGCACGCGGCGTTGCTCGTTCAGGGTTGCCCCCATTGACGAAAATTCCTCACTGCTGCCCCCCGTAGGAGTCTGGGCCGTTCTCAATCCCAGTGTGGCTGATCGTCCTCTCAGACCAGCTATCGATCGAAGCCTTGGTGAGCTATTACCCCACCAACTAGCTAATCGAGCGCAGGCTCATCCCAGGGCGTCTTTGCAGACTTTGCTCCTTGCGGAGCGTATGCGGTATTGTCGGCGATTTCTCGCCGGTATTCCTCACCTCGGGGTAGATTGCCCACGTGTTACTCACCCGTCCGCCACTCTCTGATTACTCAGAGCGTTCGACTTGCATGTGTTAGGCACGCCGCCAGCGTTTATCCTGAGCCAGGATCAAACTCGCCATCAAATTTTATATGTGCAAATCTCACTAAAGAGATTTACTATTTTATATTTTGGGCAAGCTTATCAAAGCAAATTGACTGGCTTATTGTTTATCTGTTTCCTTACCACTCTTCAGTTGTTCAGGTTCTTCATCTACTGCGCTTTCGCTATGTAGGCGCCTCCAACTTACTGTCGGGCGCAAGTGAGATAATAACACTGAGCGGCTTTTCTGTCAAGGGTTTCTACACGAGTTTTTTTAATTCCCCACGATTACCTGCCAGGATGCTCGCGGTTGTCATGATTGATATGATCGTTGAAGGTAATAACTTTTTTCCCTTCCATCTCTTTGTGCTTCGGATCTTTGGTCTCTTCCACGTCGTTTTGTGAGCCCTGCTCCAGATAATAACTGACGGCCAGTGCCAGGCCAACTCCGAAAGGAATAAGCCCCGGGAGCAGCCAGGGTCCAAGATGAAGCGGCGTGGCTGTAAATGTGGATGGTAAGACAAATCCGAGAGGATAGAGTCCAATCATGAGTGTAAGTCCCACCATCATTGTAATCAGGCCAGCACGAAGTATGCCGTGGTGACGCCTTTGACGATTCCTCTCTCTCGGAGGGATGCCGTGGGTAATCATGGCCATGCGTTCCCGATATTGGATGTACCGTAATAAAATAATAAATCCCAGGAAGATCGCGAGAGCGATCATCCAGCCGAGAAGAATTACTATAACGTTGTATGACATTTTTTGGCTACCTCTTTATACAGAATTCTTTCTGTTATGATAAGATACGTTTGATCTGGGTAGATGTTTCGTTACATTCACGAAACTTTTTCTTTTTATTGGTTCTCTAAGATAGTATGATGAGTGAGTATTTATTGCAGCCACCACATAGTATTGGAATGTCTCTTCCAAATATAACTTCTGCTTCTGTTGAGCAGGATGACGCTGCTCTTGTCATTGCTAGCAAAGCGGGCAATCAAGAGGCTTTCGCTGTGCTTGTGCAAAAGCACCAACGTCGTGTCTTTAATCTTGTTTATCGCATGCTTCAACATTATGAAGAGGCAAACGAGGTGACACAAGAGACATTTCTCGCTGCCTGGCAAGGACTTTCTTCATTTCGTGGAGATGCCCGCTTTTCTACCTGGCTTCATCGCATTGCTTATAATTGTGCACTAAAGCAGATAGAGCAACGCAATCGCGATACTGCTTTGCAGATGGCGATGCAATCGGAAGCCGTTGATACTGATGAGCGTATTGGTGCAGAATTAGAGATCCATGATCGACAAGCCTTGGTCCGTGAGCATATCTCAACATTGCCTGCGAAATATCGAGTTGTACTTGTGCTGCGACATTTGCAGGATATGACCTATGAGGAGATGGCTGAAATTTTGACTATGCCTATCGGGACAATAAAGACGCATTTATTTCGCGCTCGCAACTTACTAAAAGAGCGTCTTGAGGCGTTTGATCAAGAATGGAAAACGAGAGGTTAGTCATGCATTGTTCTAAAGCTGGACATCAGTTACAACTCTACACGGATAAACAGCTCAATGTGGAACAAACACGTGCCCTGGAATCCCATCTCTCAACTTGTCCCGTTTGTAGTAATGATTATTTTTTGCTGGAAGAGATTGATCACATACTCAACACGATGGAAATGATCCAAGAGCCAGCCGATCTAACTGTCAATGTGATGCGACGCATTGCTTTGAATACTCAACGTACCGAGAGACAGATAGCCCAACCGCAATCTATCCTGGCATTTCGTCCTTCTGTCTCTGAGATACTGATTGCAAGTTTGCTTGCAACAGTGGCTATGTGTGGGCTTCTCTTCGATCAGCAAGCAATTCGTGTTGCTGTTTTTGGAAGTAGCGTGCATGATCCGCTTCCCTCCGTGGTTGCACCAATCTGGAACGCGATGATCATGGCTAATAGCGACACCTTGATGGTGTGTCTCTGGATTTCAGGCACTGTCCTCGGTATCTGGATTACTCTGCTCGTGGCAGGTTCTGACATGCGCAATGAATGGTTTAAAGCGGTCCTGGATCGTTTGCCCGTCTGGTAACTTTTGATCGGAATATATGCTTAAGGAAAGATAGTGATGCGGAGGCTTGGCATGAGGACCCTGAAGCAGCGACGGCCCAGCGATGTTGCGCTGGGCTTTTTTTTACTCTGTCATCCACTGCCGGTGTTGCTGCACATAATTGCAGTGCTACTGTTTGCGCTGCTGGCATCCTGGCCGCACATTGATTGGATGACTGTTCTGCTGGTCGTTGCCGCCCATACTTCGATGCAATTGTCGATCGCTGTATTCAATGATTATTTTGATCGGCGACTTGACAGCGAGAGTCAAAAAATGCGTAAACCTCTCGTGAGTGGTCTCGTGCGACCCACTGAAGCCCTGCTATTTGGTATCTTCTGGCTTTCTCTGATGGTACTTCTCTTGCTTCCCCTGCCTCCACTGGCGATCCTGCTCTCGTTCCTCTATCTCATCTTTGGCCAGAGCTATAATCTGGGCCTGAAATCAACTCCCTGGAGCGGCATTGTCTTCGCGCTGGCAATTCCACTGATCCCTATCTATGCATTTGTCGGTGTTGGTCATGCATCATCTTTCGTCTTCTGGTTATTTCCAGTGGCAGCGCTCCTGGGCATTGTACTTAATCTGGCCAATTCTTTGCCCGATATTCAAGCGGATGCAGCTCAGCATGCTCGGACTCTGGCTGTCGTACTGGGAATACGCGGTACACAGATTGTGTGTCCTCTACTCATCATGTTAGCCGAGGCACTGATCCTGGGATTGGCCGTGACGGGGGTCGTGATGGTTCATGTAGTAATCCTGGGATTGACGTTGCTGCTCTCCGTTCTTCTGGTTATCATCATTGCTTTCTGGAACGAAAAGAGATTTCCTGCTCAGACAGCTCAACGCTATTTTTTAGTGGTGGTTTTGAACTGTCTCGTGCTAAGTACTGGCTGGCTGCTAAGTATCATATTTGCCTGAAGATTATACTCATAGTATCTGTATCAAACATCTATCTTCTGATAGCTTGCATGATAAGTAAAGTTGGATGAGTGTATTTTTCTGAAAGGTTTACTGCTATGCCATTGCGTTTAACTCCACTTGAGTATCTGGCAGCGCGTCTCAATATCTTGCCCTCACCTTTATTTGATACTCCTTTAGGAGCAGGTATTGCCAAAGCTCTGGTGACCGCTTGCGAGCTGAATCTCTTTGATGCGTTGGAGAAGGATGCTTTATCATTATCAGATCTGGCCGAACGCGTACAATGTCATCCCCAGGGACTGCGCCTGCTCTTGCAGATCCTCATTTCCTCTGGATATATCCGGCTACGTAATGACATGTATATGAATACGCGTTTGACACGACGCTGGCTCCTTTCCTCATCGCCAGTCTCGCTTGCACCGTACATTCTGCATAGTCCCGATATCGTCTCTATCTGGGATCATATGCCAGAGGTGGTACGTACTTATCAACAAGACATGCGCATGCCTTATGAGGAAGATGCGCAAGATCCAATTATGCAACAGCTTTTGGCGCGTCACTATGCTGGATTGGCCTCCCTGGCTACGGCCATGGGCGGCGAGATGATCGGTCGTATCAAGCTGCCTGCACAATCTACCAGCCTGCTCGATGTGGGCGGCTCTCATGCCGCTTATAGCGCCTTACTGTGCCATAAGTATCCCGCCTTACATGCCACTATCCTCGATATTCAGCCAGGGATCGACGCGGGCAGACGTACCGCCAAGCAGAGCCATCTGGAAGATCGGATGAGCTTTGTCTGCGGCGATATCGTTCAGGATGATTTTTCCCAAATGCTGCAAGCCTCATTTGATGTCGCTCTGTATTTTCATATCGCTCATTTACTGCAACCTGAGCAGAATCAGGCGATCCTGGCTCAGGTCGCTAGCGTGTTAAAGCCTGGAGGCATGCTCGTTTTTGTCGATCAGGTCACAGACCAAAAGCATCATTTCAATCTGGCAAGCCTGATGGTGCAATTTATGGCCATCACTATGACTATCGTTGGAGGTACATGCTATGAGTTCCCGGTCATCAAAAATTGGCTTGAACTGGGCAATATGGAGCAGGTACGCCAGCATAAGTTGTTTACGCCTGGCGCTACTCTGATTACAGCTTTCAAGAAGAAATAAATAAGCCTAGAAGCGTCTTTATTGAAGATACTTCTAGCCTTTTAGATTGGCCGGGATGAGAGGGCTTAAATTATACAGTGGGGTTTTGCTCCCTGACTTTTAGGGGTGTTTGGGTAGGCGTTCAAGGATTTGTGTGAGAAGCTTGGTATGGTCGTTGATGGTTGTTTCAACGCTGCCAATGGATGTTCCTAGACTATTAATGGTTGTTTCAACGCTATTGAATCGTTGACGCATCTCGGTTTGTAGTCCTGTAACTTTACCATCTAATTCAGTGTATTGACTTCTTAGTTCGGCGAGTTGTGTATTAGTAAAATTGTCATGAGTTATAAGGGTGTCGAATATTCTATCATATTTCTCATTGAGTTTTTCTAATGTCGCTTTGTTGACTAATGCGCCTATAGCGATAGTTTGTAATTCAATGGTTTTCTTGAGACTAGTATGTTCTTGCTCAAGGACTTGCAACCTTTCTTCAATTGTTGCCATCGTTTTTCTCCTTCGCACTCAGTCCATATTCCACATTTCATTTAGAATAATAACATGTCGGTTTTGAGAATGTAAGGTATATAGGTGGGATTACACCTTTTGGCTTGTTTCCCCAATCACATAGATAGGTGAAAAATTCAGGTACATAAAAAGGCTAGAAGCTTCTTTATGAGAGACTTCTAGCCTTTTAGATTGGTCGGGGTGAGAGGATTTGAACTATTGACCTCTTGTTTTTGGTCGTATTCTTGTGTTTTTTCTGTGCTCCTAATTCTCTCTTTTATGCGCCGTCATTTCCCAGAAACTGAAGATGTGTTTAGCTGTTGCTACACCATTGCTACATATAACCTGGCTAATCATGTTGCTATTAAGAAGGCTTTAAAAGTGCAAGGATAGTATCGAGTTGTGCCTCGATACGGGTTAACCGTGTTTTGACCTCGCTCATATCTTGCTTGAGTTCTTGAGTGGTTTCAGTCTGGTCAATGATTATCCCTTTTACCATAGTTAATTCATATGCCACGCTCTGTAAAACTGGTCGATATTCCTTTGTGGTTTGTTCTAGCCTTACGATGCGTTCCTCTTGGGTTGGCATGGAAAATTCACCTTTCATTGAGCAGCGGGATCATAGATCAATTCTATTATACCCTATACAGATTTACTCAACTATGTTGCCAACGTTTGTGCTATCCCTCAATGCTTTTTTATATTGCATTATAAAGGGAGTGCCAGACTCTTTGATGTTGATCATGAATGTCCTTCTTTCGGGAGTCAGTGGTTCAATTTCTGTGAAGCCAATACCCTTCATCAACCTGATTCCGTCTGGCATGTTACTTCTTGCAGCGATAGCTTCTATTGATATTCCTCTTTCTCCTAAGTTAACTATGACTTCTATTAAGCCTGATATAAGCCTGGCTCCATATAATCGTTTTTCCTCTTTAGCGAAAATGGGGTTTATCCCGATCACGTTGACGTATATATCTATGACCTTTCCCGCTTCGAAAATCTCTATGTCATCTGGCGATATTTTTACGGGTATGGTTTGTGCAAGTAGATCATTAAGCTTTTTGGGTTTTACAGGCCATATAGCTGTATAACCTATGATTTGGTCTTCATCCTTTATCATATAGTATGTTTCAGGATTCTTAGCTAATATTTTCATGTGCTTAGCTATATCCCCTCTTTCCGAGCCAAAAAGGGCTTTGCTTATATTCAAGCATGCGTTCATTTCCTCTAAGGTGCTTACCCTTGCAAACTGGGTAGGCTTATTTTTTCTCTGTAAGGAAAAAGCTTGCATCTCTCTAGAGAGACCGTCCACATCCTTAGCTCTATAGTATGCCTGCCTTTTTCCTGGGGGGATTCTGGTTTGGATATTTCCGGCTATGACTTGATTTCTCAATGCACTATAAGTCATTCCCAACTCTTCTTGTGCTTTTTGTGCAGCATAATAGGTTTCATTGTCAATTAAAATGATTAATTGCCTGTTTTTGACTGCCATTGTTGCCTCCTTCAAAATTTTTGTACCTCTATTTACTAGCAATTTTACCATTCCTACGCAACTTATGCAATTTACGTCACTTTACTCTTGACAATTGGAGCCAAAGTAGTGTATTGTCTGATTATTATATACGCAACTTACGCAACTTTTGCAAGATGCGTAACAAACGTCGTGCTGATAAGTACTTGAACAATTAAAAAAGAGGCTCACTGAGTAGGTCCGGGTGCAGAAACGGATAAGCCGTTCACCATTCGGATGCATAAAGGTGAGATGAGGGTGCAAATCCCATAAAGTCTAAGTCCTCGGATTCGCTGAACCTTGCGAGAAAGGAGTGCTGATGAAGGAGCAAGATGTGCGGCGTGCCTTAGACTTCGAGCAATACGAAAACTCTCCCGTTCAAACTCCCCGTTTAAGCTCCCCCTTTTAGTGTTGTTGCCAATGCTGACGGCTGGCCGCCTCGTCATCCCCTGATTGGGCCGCTAGACGCTAGCACTGGAGTTTCAGGCTAGATGTATCAAGTAGCTAGATTTATCAAGTAAAGGAGTACATCCCACGATGGCAAACAAAGCAACAAAGTTAACGGGCGCTGCGGCAATGGTTCGTGAAGAGGACTTACAGGACCTGGAGTCATTGCAGCATGAGATTGAAGACAAGATCCAGAAAGCCCATGACGACGGCCGTGCTTTTATGATGGCACAATATGTAAGACTGCTGGCTATGGTGAAGTCGGAAGTGGGGCGTCTGAGTCGCCGCTTTGATCGGGAGTCCCTGGCGGCACATCGCAGTGCTGCGCGTGCATTGAAGGATACCCAACGCGCTACCAAAGACGAAGCCTAAATCGTCGTGAGAGAAGGTAAAATCGCACCCCTTGCTCATGCAGGCATGAACATCTCATGACTTCCCATGAGCAGATTTTAAGCAACCCATGAACGACTTATGAGTTGGTGAGCTTGATTTTACCTTCTCCAATTTCTACCGATTTTTATCACCCCTCTTTTTCCCTGTTGTTCCACTAAATCGTTCCACATGACTATGACACAAATTCGTCTGTTCATAAAACATATGGAGGTAGACGCTTGCAACAAGAAGATGATCTTTACGGTGCCTATCATGGCGAACCTGACGACGTGACTGAAGCACAAACCGGCCCCATTGAAGATATGCCCAAGAAAAAAACATTCCTCAACTTTCGTGGCAGAAAAGTTGAAACCAGCCTGAGTGAAGAGGAAGTACGGGAGCTTCAACGAAAAGAGGCTCATCACGCGCTTGAGCGAATACAGGCTGAGACTGAGCGCATGAAAAGGCAGGAGGAGTTCGCTGCTAATGTGAAAGGATTTTTCACCGGGCTGTTTCGACCCAGGGCACGACCCAAGAGTGATCCTTCCCCATCAGTAGCGCAACCAGAACGGAGCTCTATTGAGAAAATGCGTGATAAGGTCGCTGACTTCGATGAGGACTACAAAGATATCGGTGAGCGTATCCTAGGTGCGTTTGTCCAGATGGTTGGATACCTGGGACCCTTTGCACTGGTGGTCTGGATTGGCAGTGATCTTGGTAAATTCTTTGCCGGTTCCATGGGAAACTTCGCCGCATATGGGTTGTCGTACACCATTGAATGTATCATCGCTGCCTGTACGGTCAGTATGGGCCGTTCGTTCGCTGAAATTGTCAGCGGTAAACCGTCGTATGGAAAGGCTGTGTTAGTCTCGCTTATCTGGCTGATCCTCAATGCCAGTTCAGCGTTTGGGCTGTATCTCGTAATCACCAACTATGGCAATGTCGCCGCAGGCAGTATCGAGCAATACAGTATGGTCATTCGTGTCTGTGCAATTGCCCTGGCGGACCTGGGATGCTCTACGGTGCTTCTCTTCAAAGGACGTTCTTTGCAAAAGCACATTGAGAGTATCAGGAAGCGTGCCACGGCGATTGGTGAGCTTGCGGATGCGCAAAGAGGCATCGAGGAAGCCGATAAGAATGCCGCGCTTCGTGAGCAGATGATGAAGTCCACGTTGAAGATCCAGGAAGACTTGTCCAACAAAATCGGTGATGCCGTCTCCATGGTGATGTCCTCGATCTTAGAGAAGATGGAAAAGTCGCTCAAAGAAGATGACAAAGGCAAGAATGAACGTGGCTATGGGCGTCACTAGTCACGGAGGAAAGGAAGCCGATGAAAGAAACCGATGTGCTCGATATGTTCCGTGCACGGGTGGATAATTATGCCGTGAGTCGTATCAACCCCCTTCGTGGGCGTCTCTACGAGGTCACGATGAATGGAGAGTACTACACTGCCGTCGTCCTCACCCATTCCTTTGCCTATTATGAATTGCGCTATCACCTGGCACAACGAAAACCAACACTTGTCATTTGTTACATGCATACAACGGTGCTGCCAATCCCTGTGGTCTCCATGCGTGCGGGCAATTTCGCACGGGCGTATGAGCTACCAGAGGAGGTAGAGGATATCGAGCAGCAACGTCATAGCAAATTGGGTGCTCAAGTGATCCTGGGGATGTACCTTTCTGGACTCCGGGCGGCTCAGACTATTGTGAAGAACCTTCCGACAAGTACCAGGAACCGCTATATTCGGAAAGCCAAAGCCCTGGGGCGACGTAAGCGAGGAAGACCGGTTGGGCTTCATCTCGCCGCCACAGGATCATAACGATTGTGTCATATCGCACTGTAAAACACCTGCATTTCGTATTATGCGGGTGTTTTCTTTTTCCTCGCCAGTCACACATAGAAAGGAGACGACCTTGAAAAATCTCACCGTTCCATCGACTCTGATCACAGTGCTACAGACGCTGAGTCGTATTGGAAAAGCCATCCAGATCCATGCGTTACCCCTCAGTCTGTTTGCCGTTGCAGTGGTCATCATCTCGATGGCCCTACGTGCCAATCACAGTGCACCGCGCATTCTGGGATGTTTGATTGCCATTGGCCTGGCGCTCTGGAGCGTCCAGATTATTCTCATTCGCTAATGATCGCGATCGTAAAAAGAGCTTCGCATGTTCGTAGCATACGAAGCTTCAAGTATCTTCTGCCACGTTTTTTTCGCCGATAGGATACCCACTTCCATCATAGGTGGTGGGTATCTTCCTGTCAAGGAGCATGAAGCTATGACACTACGCCCTTATAGCCCTCAAGAAGCAATGCACAGTGAGCAGCTTTACCACCAAGAGCTGGCCTCTCTGCCTGATAAAAAAGAGTTGAGCGAGGAAGAAGCGGATTATTATGTCGCACAGGCACGTGCGGGTGATCCGGATGCCAGGGAGATCATGATTGCCCATCTTTTACGTCGGGTTGATTTCTATGCCAGGCGGTATTATGCAACGTACGCATGGGTAGCTCCTCACCTGGACTATCTCGACCTCGTCCAAGCTGGGAACCTCTCGATCCTAGAGCATATCGATCATGCCTTGCGGTCTCGCCCTAATCCGTATGCCTATCTAACTATTCGAGCCTATACCGCGATTCGGCTGTACTTTCACCGTTATGAAAGTCTCATCACCACACCATCAACCCCCTATATCCTTCCCCGCATCGTTGCAAGTCTCGACGCTCCACTCCACAGCGATGATGAGGACAGAACCCTTTATGATCTTCTCGCAGACGAATTAGAAGACAGCACCGATGATGAGGAGGCTATAGGTCCAACCATCGACTATACACCGCTCTACGAAGCTCTTGATGCGCTTGGTTCCGTCCAACACGCCGTGATCGTCCACAGCTATGGCCTCTTCGAGACTGAATCTAAAAGCCCACAAGAAATTGATGAACGTATTTTAAAGCGAACAGGGGCACGGGCAGAACAATCGAGGGCACTCGACCGACTGCACCATCTCCTGGCGCATGCCTATCCACAATTTTGTTCGACAGGAGTGCGCCCACGCCAGATCAAACAGGCCGAACTCACGCAGAGGGAATTAACTCCTGATCAACTCTTCCGCTTAGACCAGGCGTACGCTGCCATTGAGAAGCGTGGAGAGAACGTGACGCAAGATCGCCTCAAGATGGAGGCACATATTGGAACACATATTGCCGTAAAGTATTGGCACCAACGGCATCTACACGAGACCACTGAACAACGCTTAGAGCGAGCCTATAACGAGTTGGAAATGAGTGGACAGCACTTCATCATTCAGGACCTGGCAACACGGGCA
Source organism: Dictyobacter sp. Z7_2 (assembly GCF_057551105.1). NCBI lineage: Bacteria > Bacillati > Chloroflexota > Ktedonobacteria > Ktedonobacterales > Dictyobacteraceae > Dictyobacter > Dictyobacter sp. Z7_2. The sequence continues at coordinate 1,492,211 of NZ_BAAJPE010000002.1, read as the reverse complement.
AAGGTCCCGTTTCCAACAGCCAGTGGGTATATGGAGATGCGACGCGGTCCGCAACTGACGGATGAGGAGCGACTTGAACGCGCCTATACACGCCGACAAGCTGCCGGGGAGAAAATCACCGTGCCTCTTCTCGCACAAGAAGCACATGTCGTCAATGAGACCATCTGTTCCTGGTTAAAAGAACGACGCTTGAAAGACGGGTTACGGCCTGTTCGGAATGGAAGAACGATCTGTTGGCTCTCTGTTGATGAGCAACGTGTAGAGCAGGTCTGTAACGAGTTGGAAGCGCGTGGATGTCCGTTCACTCTTGACGATCTGGCAACACGGGCGCATGTCCCTGTTCAAATAGTTAGCACGTACATGGAGATACGGCGTGATCTCCCAGAGGAACGACTTAAACGTGCCTATACACGCCGACAAGCCGCCGGGGAGAAAATCACGGCGCGTCTTCTCTCACAGGAAGCACATGTCTCATTGAAGATTGTGTGTTCCTGGTTAAAAGAGCGACGCTTGAAAGATGTGTCACATCCTATTGGGAGTGATGACGCTGCCTACGAGCTTTCTGCCTAGCATGTTGAGCTGACGGTGCTGTTTTCGACGACCCCACCGCCAGCATCACTACACGTGATAGGAGTACCAGGCGTAGCTCCTCTAGTATACCATAGACACGCCGCCTGGTCTCCTGTGAAAGGAGTACCATGAAGAGCCTCAAAACCGTGGTGAGTTGTCTGGTGATTGGTGTGATTATTATCTGTGCCGCCAGTACGCTCCAGCATCCTCACAAGAGTGACGCTGCACCACCATCCCAATCAATCACGCATACGACTGGAACGCCCAATCATGCGACATCAGGGATGTCCATCTACGGACCACCCACCATCTCAACACAGCAGATTGATACTATTCTGGAGGCATATCACTCGCCAGCAGCTGGGACCGGCAGCTACCTTTATCAGTCGGCTGTCAATTATGGGATTGATCCAGTGGCGCCGCTGGCTTTCTTTCTACACGAATCGAGTTTCGGAAGGCAGGGCGAAGCAACGGTCACCCTCGCTCTTGGAAATGAGCGATGCATTAACGATCGCCCGTGCATTGATCAGTCACGAGGAGGCTACGCTCAATTCACCAGTTGGGAAGATGGGTATCAGCACTGGTTTGATCTCCTGACAGGTCCCATCTACAAGGGGGCTGGTCTCACCACCGTCCAGAGCATCATTCCTGTCTATGCGCCTACCGCTGATCACAACGACGAACACGCCTATATCAATGCGCTCATCTACGCGATCAACGCCTGGCGTGCTGGAAAGGTGGTAATCTGAGTGTTCCATTCAAAAAAGATCCACCTGAGCAAAAAGCAAGAGGAGGATATCTCACAGTGTAAATTCTTGTATTAAGCTGGTCCTTTTACGACAATTATTCTGGTGGGTAAGTCTCCAAATACACACTTTTTCACTAGGATAATTGTCGGATTTACACCTACAAAGATGGAAACACGGATTGCTGCCCCACAACTATTTGGATAGCCAGTACATCGTGAAAAAGTTTTTTGCCACGTTCATCAAGTGAGCATGAAATATCGGGGCTTGTTTGTAACTCAAAACTAATGACAGTTGTGGTTGCAAAACTGGCACCTTTTAAACAACCATGATTTACAGGCAAATTATTGAGCGATTGTAGCATATTCACATCATGAAAAAAGATCTTTGAGAGCCCTGGAAGAATATGTCGTTGACCAAAGTTACGGCAATTGAAAAGTACGATATCCCCTGTCGAGCTCACAACTAAAATTGATCCACAAGCATTTGTGCTCGCTGAGATAGAAATGATAATAGTTTTTTCTACATGAGAAGGAGGTGGCACCATATACCCTGTATGTTGTGCATCTCTCTGTAGAGGCATTACATATGCAGCATGCACGTTCGTGCATCCCACGACGATTACTATAACGCATGCAAAAACAAAACGAAGCACGATAAGCACGATTTATCCCCTTTAGTTTGTCCTTTTATCAATATACCGAATTTGTATTTTATTCATCATATAGTAATTATATATCTTTATGGAAATACATAAAGTGGTTGCTGGGCTAGATCGACACTGGGAATGTGGGCATCTTTCAATGAATGGAGGTCGTCGAGCGCAACCATCATCTCACATTGGTTATCGAAGCTGGATGATTGAAAAGATGAAGCATCAACGATTGATCGCCGTCGCCTATTGCCAATAAGAAAAGAAGCCCTCGTAGCACGGCTATGAGGGCTGCTCTTTCCTTCAGTTATGCCAATTCGAGTGAGTTGGCAGAATTGAGTGAAAGGAACCATTATGAACTTTATAGAGCAGACGCTCACAGTGAAGGACATTTACACAAAGAAGTGCCAGGTTACGGCCTGGACTGGTGAGGGGACTGGAATTGCCTATGTCCAAACACGAAACCTGGATAATACCATCATGCCGGACACGTACAATCTGATGCATATCAGGTCTGGCTATGCTTTGCCCTACCAGGTAGAGACACCTGAGGAAGCACAGAGCTTTCTAGAGAAGGTCGCAAACATATTCGAGGACAAGTGGAACTGTGGGCTACGAGAGATCAAAAAGCGCTTGCGAAGTAACCAGTCCCACATCATGGCGCAGATTGAGTTAGCACACTATGACTCTGTCGGTCCGTACGTGGACTACTTTCTGTATGCCGCTACAGAAGACGATGTCTGTGGTGAGTCCTGCGATGCGGCCAATAAAGACCCACAGAGTCCAGAGAATAAGAAGATTGCACAGGAGCTGCTCACAGACCATCCAGAGGCAACGAAAGCAGTCATGGCTAGCGTCGCAGACGCCGACGGTATCCACAATGTCCTACGCACATTTAAGCGTCAAGACGTTCCGATGTACAAGACTTTTGAGGATGCACAAGCCGCGCTGGATCGTGGTGAAACGGTTCGTATCGAGATGGACCCACTTGTGCCATCTCTGGATCTGTTGAGACTAGCACGCCAGTTTCAGGACAAAGAAAGCCTGGAACTCTGGAAACAACATGAGCACTGATATTCGACACGTCACCTCGCCTGGCCAGGCTGCAAAGCTAAAAAAAGAGGGCTATATCTTCTTCTGTACTATCACTGGCCAGGGCGAGAAAATCTTCTCAGTAACCTCGTGGCGATTTGGACAAGGAACATTTCAAGTGCAGATTGACGGGACTGCGTATGACTGGAAAACACCAGCAAAGTTCTGGGCTCAACCAGGACAGCAAATAACACTTTGGTAGCGCGGACGAGTAGCACGTGTCTGTTGCAGTGATTTATTCTGGTGAGTGCCAACAATACGCATGTGTGTTGAGCAAGCTTCTCAAGCCCGTGCATTCATTTTCCTCTGTCTATTATTGCGCATGCCTTTTCTTACTCTCATCCTCATCTCGACACGGACACAGACGCTGTTCTCATCATGTTCTGGAAACCTTCCTGGTCGCGTTCTGGTCGCGTTCTGGTCGCGTTCTGGTTATGTTCTGGTTATGTTCCGGTGGTTCTAGTCATCGAAATGTTATACCTAAAGAGAAGCAACGGCCAGATGGCAGACGGAAGGAGCCTGATGAGAGAAGAGCGCTCCACTGGCACAGACAGCAAAATGGATCGACACGAATAGGCGAGGATGAGTACAAGAGAGGATCTGTGAATGAAGCGTAGGATTTCGTACTGGCACCATTGTAGGAGCGTACACCTTTGAACGAAGACATGATAGGAATCTATACGAAGATGTTACAAGCCGACAATTTGCCAGGGGTGCTCGTTGCAAACCGCCCCTGGCGTGAATTATCTGAAGAAGCGATCGCTCACCTGACGCGTACAAAGACGCCCATCTACGTACGATACGGTCAGCTGGTCCGCATTCAACGGGCTGAGAATCAAACCCCGTGCATTGATACCCTTACGGAAAAGACCCTCAAAGGCATCTTGGCACGTGCCATGAACTTTGTCAAGATCAATGTCAAAGGGCCGGTCCATTGTCCCCCACCGGATGCCATGGTCACGGATATTCTCACGATTGGCGATTGGCCATTCCAACCCCTGGATAGTATCATTGAGTTCCCGGTGATCCGGCCGGATGGATCGATTATCACCACACCTGGCTATGATGCGATGACACGGCTCTATTATGCACCAACGTCCTCGCTCCAGGTCCCATCCATTCCCGAACATCCCACCGACGACGACGTGATGAATGCACGAGCTGTGCTCGATGAGGTGATTGGCCAGTTTCCCTATGAGAATGACGCCAGTTATGCCAACACGCTTGCGCTGATGCTGACGCCACTGATACGGCAAGCCATTGATGGACATGTTCCGCTTGCTCTCATCGATGCGACCCGGCCAGGCACCGGGAAAAGCCTCTTAGCGGAAACCGTCGCCCTCGTTGCAACGGGCCGCAAAGCGGCCATGATGACGGCTCCCCATGATGATAATGAGTGGCGTAAGCGGATTGCATCGACGCTGGCGGAAGGGGCCACAATCATCACCATTGATAACATCAAGGCACGGCTCCAGGCAGCAAGTTTGGACTCTGCGCTCACGTCTCACACCGTCAAGGAGCGTATTCTTGGGGAAAGTCGCAACGGGACCTATGCACAGCGTGCAACCTGGATGGCCACGGGAAATAACATCCAGGTTGGTGGCGATCTTCCCCGTCGCTGCTACTGGATACGTATGGATGCCAGAACCGCCACACCCTGGACACGTGGCGGGTTTAAGCACAACCTGGAGTCGTGGGTCCCTGCTCACCGTGGGGAACTGATCGCCGCCCTGTTAACGCTCGTGCGTGCCTGGTACGATGCAGGGCAGCCACCGATGCAGACACCTATCCTCATGGGAAGCTTTCAAGCCTGGGTCAATATGATCGGTGGCATTCTTGAACGTGCCTTCGTCGAGGGCTTTCTGAGCAATACCCAGGCGCTTCAGCAAGATGACGATGCGCTCCAGTGGGCGGCCTTTTTACATGCCTGGCAGGCACATTATCAAGCCAATGGGGTTCTTTCCTCACTTGTGGCCCGTGATATCATCGCCGCCGGTGCGCTTCACGAGGACGCGACGGACGATACACGGCTCAACCTTTATAACGCTTTACCCGATGATCTTGCTGACATCAAGCGCGGTGACTTCAAGCGGCGATTGGGAAAAGCGCTGGCTTATCGGGTTGGTACTCACTTTGATGAAACGGGCCTCCATCTCGTCAAAGGCAAGCCAGATAAACGAAGCGGGGCGATCTACTGGTCCGTTGCGTTGCCTGAACGCCTTGAGACGGCGGGGCCATCATCGGGGGATTAGGTACGTAAGAAGGCGCACGCTATCGCGTGGGTTTTTGAAGAGAAAACGAGTGTGTGTGGTATCCACCTCCGGCGCTCTCTTCACTCCCCAACCAAAGAGAAAGAGAAAGGTATCCAGCTATTGCAGGCTCCTTTTCCCTAAAAGAAGTAAAAAGTCAGAAGAGAGTCCTTCTCATCGCTCTCTACAAGCGAGATGAGAGGGTATTTTGAAGAAAAATACGCGCCTGGCTTCGACCTTTAGAGAACCTGCGTAGATGTATACCTGCAAGATATCTTTAGCGACCATGTAACGAAATTCATTGTGACCATGTAACGAAATTCGTAACAATCTGTTACGAAATGGAGAAAGGACCTCTATGGCCATCACCACCTATGTAAAGACCTATATAAGTCTGTTTGTCGGCCGTCGTGATGACTACGCGATCCAGACCCAAAGCGGCCGCTATCGTCGGGCGAAAGAGCCACTGACAGAGAGAGCCGTGTTTGCTCATCTCCTTGGAACTCATACCTATGGCACCTATATCATGGACCCGGCCGGACGGTGTCGCTTTGCCGTGATTGATGCGGATACCGACGATGGACTCGATCGACTCTGGCAGATTCAAGAGCAGCTGGCGACACAGGGGATTGTCTCCTACGTGGAACGCTCCAGGCGTGGCGGTCACCTCTGGGTCTTCTTCACGGCACCGGCTCCAGCATCCCAGGTTCGGGCTTGGCTCCTTCCCTTTTGCCCATCGGATATGGAGTTCTACCCGAAACAAGATGAGGGCCAAGGGTATGGCTCGCTCATCCGGTTACCTCTGGGTGTCCATCGTAAGAGTGGCCAGCGCTACCCATTTGTAGAACGGCGAGCAGCTGGGGACCTGGTCCCCTTGACCCTCACCGATGAGCAACGTCTCACCTGGTTTGCCTCCATCCAGCGTATGGATGTGCCACAGGTGAAGAAGGCTCCAGCACCACGGGCCAGCACACCCACACCCACATCGTTTTCTTCTTCCCCTCCACTAGGGCAACGCACAACGGGAGATATCACCACCATCCGGCAATGGAACGCCAGCCAGGACCCTGTACAGATGATTGGGCGGTATGTGGATCTCTCTGCTCGCACAGGAACCGGAAAATGTCCTTTTGGCGATCATCATACGGGAGGTGAAGATCGTGAAGCATCCTTCAAGGTCTATGAGCCTGGCGTTCCTGGCGGCTATTGTTGGTTCTGCTATACGTGGAACCGGGGCGGCTCGCTCTTTGACTTTCTCAAGTACTACTACAATCTCGATCCTGGAGAACTCTGGCGACGGATTCAGGAAGAAGACTTTGCAGGTTAGGAGCCATTTCTTCAAAAACGAAACCTGCAACGTAGAACCGCCTGTAGAGCGGGCTGCATGTTAGCAGGTTTTAATTCAACTGGGGGCGTCGAGTGCGTTTTTTGTCGATCCATAATCTGATGATCATCTGTCTTGATAAAGGAGTAACGTGTAAATGAATGCTAATGCTTTGCCACCGCTGCTCATTACTGTAGAAGAGGCTATGCAGCAGTTAAGAATTGGACGATCAAAGCTGTATAGCTTGATCAAAAAGGAAGGCTTACCAATACATAAATTTGGTCGTCGGACTCTTATTGATCCTCAAGAGCTGCGGCCCTGGCTTTTACTGCGTAGACAGCAGGGCAAATAACAGAAGTGCAGATTAATCATGCCGCTTACCTACTGGTGAGCGGCTTTATGCTATAAAGGAGAATTGTGTTATGGCTAAACGTGCCAACGGAGAAGGTTCTATCTATCAACGTAAGTCTGATGGTAAGTGGGTCGGCAGTGTTTCGTTAAATGATGGCAGCCGAAAAGTGTTTTATGGCAAAAATAAAACCGAGGTAAAGGCGAAACTTAATGAGGTTATATATGAGCAGCAAAGAGGATTGCTAGCTACAGGGCCTAATGTTCTCTTGCAAGATTACTTAGAAAACTGGCTTGAGGACATTCATAAACCTACTATACGGTTGAGTACCTACCTGAATTATCGCAAGTTGTTGAATAACTATCTGATACCAGGGCTAGGAAAAGTTAAGCTACAAAAACTAACTCCTCAACAGGTGCAAGCATTTTATTCAAAGAAGATTAATGAAGGCTTATCTCCTAAAACGGTAAACAATGTCCATGGGGTTTTGCATAAGGCACTAGACAATGCAGTAAAATGGAATATTGTTCCACGTAACATATGCGATGCTGTTACCCCTCCTCGTATCCCACGTAAAGAGTTAAACTATTTAAATTCTGACCAGGCACATACTTTGTTAAGGGAAGTCAGGGAGCATAAACTAGAAGCCTTGTTAACCCTGGCAATCACAACAGGTATGAGACGTGGCGAATTATTAGCATTGCGCTGGCTAGATATCAACTTTAAAGATGGTAGCCTGCAAGTAAGGCGTGCTGTAAGTTATCACAAAGGATATGGCTATGTTGAGTCTGAGCCAAAGACATCCAGGAGTCGAAGAACAATTATGCTTCCTGACTTTGTGATAGCTATCTTGATTCATCATAGAGAGCAGCAACAAGAAGTACAGAATAAAGTTGGTGATGTCTGGGTTAATAAAGGTTTAGTTTTTACTAATGATTGGGGGGATTATTATAGCCCAAGTACTATGCTGAAAGTGTTTAGGCGTTTTCTTGTGAGTATTGATATGCCTCACATGCGCTTTCATGACTTGAGGCATAGTGCAGCTACCATTCTTCTAGCTATGAAAGTTCATCCGAAGATTGTTCAAGAGATACTAGGCCATAGTCAAATCACAACAACTATGGATATCTACTCTCATGCCATGCCATCGTTACAAGATGACGCTACCGAACAGTGGGATGATAAATTTGGAAAGAAGGGTAAAAAGAAAGGTAAAAAATAGCTTGTCAAGTAGACTGATCCTTTTAATTTTAGGGATCAGTCTACTTGATTCTATATGTTGCTATGCGTTTACAGATATAGATAACATTGCATGTGTTTGAGAGAGGTGTTTTTTATGAAAAGGGTAAAAAAGATAATTTTTCAGAGGCTGAAACAGTGTAAGCAGCATCCAATAATTACTTTTATAATTATAATTATCATACTAACTATCTTGATTTTTGTAGGATATAACTTTGATGGGACAGGTTTTAGTAGTGGCGATCAGGTGACAATCTCTCACGTTATCAGTGGACCATCTAAGGGCACAATTACTCAAACAGATGTATATCAACAAGGTAAAACTTTATGGGATTGGTTACAACTGCTCTTTATACCTATTGTGCTTGCAGCGGGTGGCTTTATTATTACTATTGCGACAAACAGAGGTGAACGCGAAGCGGCAAAACAACGTGATATAACTGAGAGAGAAATTGCAGCGGATAATCAAATGGAAGCCACGTTACAACTGTATCTAGATAAGATGTCAGAACTTCTTCTCGAACAAGATTTGCGGAAATCAGAACGAGAAGATGAAAAACAGAAGATAGCCCGTGTGAGAACGTTAACTGTTTTATCTCGATTAGATCGATCGCGCAAAAAAAGCCTTATTCAATTTTTATATGAGTCTGGTTTAATCAGTAAAGATAATCCAATTGTCCTTTTAGAGGGATCTGATTTGAGCAAAGCTGATTTGAGTGGAGCTAATCTGAGCAAAGCTGATTTGAGTGGAGCTAATCTGAGTGGAGCCAATCTGACCAGAACCAACCTAGTTTTTGTCTCACTGCGTAGAGCTAATCTGAGTGAAGCTTGCTTGAGCGGCGCTGATCTGAATAGAGCCGATCTGAATAGAGCCGATCTGAATAGAGCCGACTTGAATAGAGCCAACTTTGGTAAAGCTGATCTGAGCAGAGCCGACCTGAATTTTGCTGATCTGAGTGGAGCCAATCTGAGTGGAGCCGACCTGAGTGGAGCTAATCTGAGTGGAGCCGACCTGAGTTTTGCCAAACTGAACTTTGCCGATTTGAGTGGGGCTAACCTGAGCAGAGCTAATTTGGATGGAGCTGATCTAAGCAGAGCTAATTTGGATGGAGCCAACCTAAGTGGAGCAGAGTTGAACAGAGCGGAATTGAAAAGAGCTAATTTGGGTGGAGCTAATCGCCATAATACTGATTTTAAGAAAGTCCAATTGGGTCAAGCAGAAGATTTGATGAATACTATGTTGTTTACTAACCCTTCTGAGAAGCTCTAACTTCTTCGTTGCTACATAGTTGCTACATTTTAGGAATGACGAGACAATAAAATAGAGTATGTTAGTATGAATAAAACAAGGCTAGAAGCATCTTTATGAGAGACTTCTAGCCTTTTAGATTGGTCGGGGTGAGAGGATTTGAACCTCCGACCACTACAACCCCATTGTAGTGCGCTACCGGGCTGCGCTACACCCCGTTGTCATTTTTGTCGAACATGCACAAGTATAGCAGAAAGGGATAGCCAAGTCAAGCAATTTTGGCAAAAAATTTTGGGAATCGGCCTGACGATCTTTTGGGGATTGAAGATTTTTAGATCTCATAAAAGGCTTTTATTTTTGGTCTGGTGGATAGCTAGACTTTTGCGTTGTGATCTGATAAGCTATGTGATAGTAAAAACTTATGCTGCACTATGCAGTGAGAAGCGATGATAGGGAGAGTAGGCGTTTACGAACGTCCAGGGAGAAAGGGTCGCCGACTGAAAGCCCTTTTACGTTGATATACGTTGAAGTTCACCCTAGAGCTGGCTGTTGAACTCTTTTTAAGTAGATGGCCCCGGATCGTCTCCGTTATCGGACAAACCGAGTGGAATGCTGACTCTGTGCTTTTTCTGTTGAGTCTTTGGAGCGGTGTTCAATACGGGTGGTACCACGGAGCTTGCTATACCGACAACTTCGTCCCTGTTGACGAATGTCGGTTTTTTGATTTTTTGGAGGTTGTTATGATTGGACAACTCGAGCAGTTGATTGGACAACTCGATGCTTTGCGTTTGCGGGCAATTGAGGAGCTAGAGCCGATCAATACGTCTGCTGACTTGGATGAATGGGATACGCGCTATCTGGGACGTAATCGTGGCGAGTTGAAGAGCCTCTCTTCCGTGATGCCGAAATTGTCTAAAGAAGAGCGTCCCGTTGTGGGGCAGAAAATAAATGCGGTCAAGACTGAGCTTGAGCGTCTCTTGCGTGAGAAGCGCGAGGAGTTGCAGCAGCGAGAGTTGTTGCTGACTCTTGAGAATGAGAGTATCGATGTGACTTTGCCGGGGCGTGCTTTGCCTATTGGGAAGATGCATCCAATTTCGCGGACGATTCAAGAGGTGACTCAGATCTTCGTCAAGATGGGTTTCAGCGTGCTTCAGGGATTGGAAGTTGAAACCGATTATCATAATTTTCAGGCGTTAAATATCCCATCCGATCATCCGGCACGCGATATGCAGGATACTTTCTGGATCGCTCCTGGAGAGATTTTGTTGCGCACACAAACGTCTCCGATGCAGATCCGCACGATGGAGCAGCAACAGCCTCCCGTGCGTGTCGTTGTGCCGGGTAAGGTCTATCGCAATGAGGCTGTCGATGCGACTCACGAGGCGATGTTCCATCAGATTGAGGGACTCTTGATCGATGAGGTCTGCACGATGGCTGATCTTAAGGGCTGCCTGGAACGCTTCGCGCATGAAATGTTCGGTCCAGAGCGTCGCCTGCGTTTCCGTGGGAGCTACTTTCCGTTCACGGAGCCGAGCGCTGAGGTCGATATTAGCTGTGGCCTGTGCGATGGTAAAGGGTGCCGTGCTTGTAAATATAGCGGCTGGCTTGAGGTGCTGGGATCTGGTATGGTGCATCCACAGGTATTGCGTAACGTGGGCTATGATCCCGAGAAGTATCGCGGCTTCGCTTTCGGTATGGGTGTGGAACGCATCGCTATGTTGAAGTATGGCATCGGAGAGATACGTCTCTTCTCCGGCAATGATCTACGCTTTTTGCGCCAGTTGTAGTTGTGAAGTGTCGTGCGAGTGGCGATTTTGAGAAGGAGAAGACACAATGAGAGTTCCTTTGAGCTGGCTCAAAGAGTATGTTGAGATTACCCAGTCCCCTGAAGAACTGGCCCATACGTTGACGATGGCTGGTTTGGAAGTTGAGAGCATAGAATATATCGGGGAGAGCTGGGGCGATAGAGTTATCACGGCACAGATCGATTATCTGGAGAAGGTTGAAGGCTCTGACCATCTGAATTATACGAAAATCAATACCGGTCAGGGACAGATCAACGTGATCTGTGGCGCACCGAATATCCATCTGGGCGATAAGGTTCCGCTGGCTTTGCCGGGTGCTCAGCTGGGGGATATCACAATTAGTGAGACGCGCAAATTTGGTTATGTCTCACAGGGGATGCTGTGCTCACCGCGTGAGCTGGGTATGGGCAACGATCATAACGGTATCTATCTACTAGAGCCCGATACTGAAATCGGTCGACCGCTGGTGGATCTGTTCGGAGAAGTGGTGCTGGATTTTTCGATCAAGGCTCATCGCGGCGACCTCTCCTCGATTATCGGGGTAGCTCGCGAGGTGGCGGCTCTGACGAAACAGACGTTGCGCATTCCTCAGATACAGGTGCAGGAGCAGGGGACTCCGACAACCGAGTTGGTCGAGGTGACGGTCGAGGATACAGAACTTTGTCCTCGCTACGTGGCACGCGTTGTTAGCAATGTGACCATTGGGGCTTCCCCTGATTGGATGGCCAGACGTTTGCTGGCCGCTGGCCTGCGTCCAATCAGCAACGTTGTGGACATCACAAATTATGTCTTGCTGGAGTTTGGTCAGCCGCTCCACAGCTTCGACTATGATCTGGTGCCGGATCATCATATTATCGTGCGTCATGCCCGCCCTGGCGAGGAGATGACGACACTCGATGATGTGAAACGGAAACTGACTCCTGAGATGCTTTTGATCACCGATCCTACTGGTCCGACGGCTATCGCGGGCGTGATGGGTGGAGCGGTCAGTGAGGTGAGCAGTAAAACTACGACTGTTTTGTTGGAGGCGGCAAACTTCAAGGGCGGCAATGTGCGACGCACTTCGACGACGCTTGGCCTGCGCACAGATGCTTCCAGCCACTTTGAGAAGGGATTAGATCCTGAGCTTGCTCTGGCAGGTGCTAATCGTGCGGTTCAATTGATGGCTGAACTGGCTGGTGGTACTGTTCATCCCGGACAGGTGGATATCTACTCTGCTCCCGCGCAGCCTCGCACGTTAAATTTCTCGACCGAGGATATTACGTGGCTGACATCTATGCATGTAACTCAGGACGAAGCGATTGCGGCGCTCTCGGCACTCGAGTTCACTGTCGATGCTTCTGATGATGGTAAGCATATGCGCGTAACCGTGCCGACCTATCGCTCCGATGTGCACGAACCGGCTGATCTGGTCGAAGAGGTTATCCGCCTGATCGGCTATGAGCATATACCGGCTACGATTCCGTCTGGCCCATTGCCTGAACAGGTAATTGATCGCTGGTTTGAGCGTGAACAGGTGGTGCGTGATCTTTTGCTAGGTGCCGGCTTAAATGAGATTGTGACCTATACTCTGACGAACCGTGCTCGTATGGTGAAATTGTTGGCACACACCGATGCCTCATCTGTCACGGCTCTGTTTCAGCCTCGCAGCAGATCGGCTGTACAGGAGGAGGCACGCGTAGCCGCTAGCAATGTGGCGACGGCGGTTGTTCCATTTGATATCCGCTCGATTCCGGCTGTTACATTGGTAAATCCGCTAAACTCGGATATGGATACGCTGCGCCTGACTTTACTGAGTAATTTGATGGAGACGATTCAAGAAAATAGCAAATATACAAAGGATGGCTTGCGTTTCTTTGAACTGGGACGTCGTTACTTTCCCGCTCCTGATAAGCAACAGCTTCCACAGGAGCGTCGTACGATTGGTATCGCTTTGAGCGGTCCTGCTGAGATTACTTGGTTGCCCGAACTGGCTCGCCCTGCTGACTTCTATGATTTGAAGGGAGCTGTTGAGACATTTCTGGAAGGTTTGAAGATTTCTCGCTATCGTTTTGTGCCAACGCAGCATCCAACCTTTCATCCTGGACGTTGTGCTCTGCTGGAGTTGGCCTATAACACTGCTGATGGAACTGAGTCGTTTCATCCCGTAGGCGTACTTGGAGAAGTTCATCCTGTGGTACAGCAGCATTATGATCTGTCGCAGCGTACCTATCTCGCTGAATTGGATCTTGCTGATCTGTACGATGCGGTTCCTGATCGCCTTGTCTATCAACCGATTTCTAAGCATCAGGCTTTGACGCGTGATCTTGCTCTTGTGCTTGATCAACATATTGCAGCACGCGATATTCAAGAACAGATCGTACGCCATGGTGGAGAGCTTTTACGCTCGGTTGAACTATTCGATGTCTATACGGGCGATCCACTACCGGCCGGTAAAAAGAATCTGACGTATAGCCTTGTTTATCAAGCTCAGGATCGTACTTTGAAAGATGCTGAGGCTAATGCTCTACAGGAGCGTATTGTGCGACTCTTAAATGAGGATTTTGGGGCGGTTTTGCGTTAAGGCATCTTTCCCTTTAACAAAGGATCGTAGAAATCTGTCAGTTTCTATGATCCTTTTTTGCTATATGTAGTGACAGGGTATCGTTATATATGGCACAATTAGAATGCATACATCTGGTATAAAATTTTCTATGTCCGCTATCATATTTATGAATATTTGTGTTCTTATGAGGACTGTTTTTTTATGTTCCCAATTTTTTTGTGTTCGGTGGGGGATGTGGAATGTCGAGGAAGACCATCTGACTAATCCATGCGACCTCGATTTTTGGTTATAGTGAAATGTTGGCATGTATGGTTGATGGTTTGTATTTTGCGAGAAGAGTCTAAAAATGAATCAATGTTTGCGTTGTAATAGGCCTTGTAGTGATTCATCGCTCTTGTGTGATGAATGTGTTTCGTCACGACAAATGCCTGGTCAGAGAAGTGAACAAATAGCAAAATATGAAGGTGCCGCTACCGGTCCATACCTTACTTCAGAACGTGCTTCCACTTATACATCGGAGAATATCACACGCGGTGCATATGCTATTGAAACTCCTCCATCAAAGCTTCCCCAATCGGATGCATCGGGCTCGTTTCTGCCTTCAGTAGATGATCCTGAGGGAATTATCGCGTCTCTTTCTAATGAGACGGTGCCAATGGATATCTATCCTCCCCAGGTTGAATTCTCCCCCCTCGATGAGAGCAGTAATTTTGCTCCCTCCAACCAGAACTATGCAGATGTCGCAGATCGCTCTTTGGAACGTCTAAATGATGCGGCGCGTTTGATCGAAGAAGCTGATCTTGACTATCCCCAAAATGGACGCGGACCACGACCACGAGCATCCCGCTTATCACCGTTGCGTGATATCTCGGCCGATATACGACGCGAAAGTACACCATTACCTAATGCTTCATTCACGACGCAGCCGGTTCCACGTAAGGCTGTGGCGCGCAAGGGTCTTGATGAGCATCTGCCTGATCTCTGGCCCTGGTTGCACACGAGCGAAATTGACGAGAGCAAAGATGAGTGGATCGATCAAGTTGATCCTTTGCAGGCTCGCCGCTTTCCTTCCAGCGCAGAGTCGATGAAAATTGAGCAGGAGGATATCCGTCGCGTCGTCGGCGAAAAAATTTCTGTGGTGTGGGAGGGGGTAAAGGATAATGTGAAGCGTGAGCCGCAGAAGTGCCTACGGATATTATTTATTAGCCTCTCGATTCTGGCAGCACTGGCGCTGATGATCGATACTGTCATGGTGGCGATTTTGGAGCAACGTACTCCATCCGTGCAGGCAAATCAGCTTCCAACCATGACGCTTTCATTGCATGCTGTCAAGCCTGGTGGCCAGGTGACCATTCATCTGAATAATTTCCCGTCATCAACTTCGGTAGTGCTATCGCATGATATCCAGGAAAACGTCACGCTGAAGAATCAATCCGGTGTCGTTCAGTTAAACGCTCAGGGATCAAAAAGTGTCGTTATGCTGATTGATAGTAGTTGGGAGGTGGGGCAGCATACTGTGGTGGCGGAGGATGTTCAGACACGCTACACGGCGAGTGCTATGTTGCAAGTGGGTGAGGGGCCGATGCCTCCCTCACATTTGGAGATCTCTACTGCGAATATCGATCTAGGTTCACAATATGTGGGCGCCAATTCGTTTCAAGTGCTCACCTTACATAATTCTGGCGGCGGTATTATCAATTGGTCTGCCAGTAGTACCAGTTCCTGGCTGATGTTCTCACCCAAAAATGGAGTCTTTAGCGATCATCAGGACATTCAAATCGCAGCTGATCGTACGAATCTCACTCCAGGCACGTATCATGGAAAAATTACGATTATCTCGAATGTAAGCCAACCACAGGATATTGCGGTCCAGATGATTGTGTTGGCGCTCCCCAAGAACGCTGGCGCTGTGATGAGTGTCACTCCGGCGATTATGACCTATATTGCAGGCGATGGGCAGGGAAATCCCGGGACTCAGTTGTTGACGATCACAAATCCTGGGACAAAGGCACTTCATTGGTCGATCAGTGATGCCAATCCGCGAGCGGATGCCAATACGAGCTCGTATTTGAGCGCTCTGGGGATGACTACGAGTTGGCTCAGCGCTGGCACGACTTCAGGAATTGTTGCACCTGGAGCGACGGTAAACGTGGTGGTGAAAGTTAATAGTCAGCATCTCTTGCCCGGAACATATACCAGCTCGTTGAAGTTTGTCGCTGCTCGGGGGTATACAGCCCTGAATACTCCGCAGTTGGTGAATGTCACATTAACAGTCCAACCTGGATGTGGCGTCTTATTAAGTACTGGCTCGTTAAATTTCACAGCTATTGCCGGTCAAGCCAGTTCAAGTAATCAAGTGCTGAGCCTGACTGGCAGCGCGAGTTGCGCTGGCGTTGTGAGTTGGCATACCACTTCTTCTGTTCCATGGCTGACTATGACTCCTACGAATGGTCAGATAAAAGGAGCCGAACAATCAATTACTACTGTTGCGGTTAATCCAGTTAATTTGTCGCCAGGTAGCTATACAGGCACAATTACTATTGCGCTTGCGCAAAGTACACAAACTGTGAATGTACAATTAACTGTCCAAAATCCACCTACGGCGTCGGCGCCTATTCTTGGAGTCTCGCCGCTTAATCTCAACTTTAGTGTGACCAAAGGACAGGCAGATCCGGCGCCTCAAAGTGTTACCGTGACAAATACGGGACAGAGTTCGTTGATTTGGAGTACGATGGCGAATCCTTCATCCTCCTGGCTGAATGTGACGCAAAGCCATGGGACAATTGCACCAGGGCATACAGGTAACCTGGTGATAAGTGTGAGCGCGAACGGTTTAACTGCCGGGTTAAATGTAGGACAGATTATATTGAGTGGTGTTGATCCAACAGGCAATACTGCTAGTGGTAGCCCTCAAACTGTGAATGTAACCTTTACTGTGTTAGCTCCCTGTACCCTGGCACTTCCGTCTACAAGCGGGCTCGCGTTTAGTACAACTGAGGGTCAGGCCGATCCCTCTCCTCAATCCATTATGATTACAGCTTCTGGTAACTGTAACTGGCCGGTGACCTGGCAGACAAGCTATGACTCATCTGCCAATTGGCTGAACCTTCCCTCGAGTAGTGGAACCTTTACAACCAGCGGTCAATCTGCAACCTTAGCGGTGGCGCCGAGTAACGCTGGCCTGCTAGCAGGCAGTTATCACGCTATTGTCAAACTTTCGGCTACCGATAGCACTGGAGCTGCTATCCAGGGGAGCCCTCAAACCTTATCAGTTGATTTTGTTGTGCAGCCACCTTGTACGCTTCAGGTGAGCTCGGCTGGCCTTTCATTCAGTGTGACGCAAGGGCAGTCCTCCAGCGTGCAGAGTATTCCAATCAGCTCAACCGGAAATTGTTCATTGCCACTGGTGTGGACCGCTCATGTGGATAGTTCCTGGCTGCAACTCTCTTCTAATTCGGGGAGCGATAACGGTGGAGGGAGTAGCGTTGGGGTCAATGTGAATGCAAGCGGTTTGAATATTGGTACATATAGTGGAGTGGTCTCGCTTTCGGCTGTGGGAAGTGGTGGAGCCAGCGTGATAGGAAATCCTCAGGTTTCGGTGACGTTGACTGTGACTGGATCACGTATCAATGTGACTGTCAAGCAGTGTCAGGATGATGCCTGTATCTCACCTGGTCCGATGCCGGAAGCAACGGTCTACTTAGCTGATACTTCCGGAAATATTGTGGCTTTCGGTACTGCCGATGCTAATGGGTATGTTTCTCTGCCCAATATACCAATTGGAAACTATACTGTTCTGGCCAGCGGAGAAGATGCTGCTGGAGATATGTATACTGGAAGTAGCACGATCGTGGTGACAGGAGGTCCAATGAGTATCACTATTAATGTGACCTCTATTTCTTCGACTGTCACCTTGCCCGTTGGACCGACTGATACGCCGACGCCGACGCCGGCACCAACCGATACGCCGACGCCAGCCGATTCTCCAACACCGTAAACTTTTAAGGTCGTATTGAGCGCTCAAGGCTTTACCTGCTGTTTTTTTGTATCTTTGGCACAGGAGCAGGCACATTCTGGCAAGCAAGCTGAATGTGTCTGCTCCTGTGCCATCTTGTTAATCAGAGAGGCTCCATCTGTGCATTGTGATTGAAAACATCGGGAATATTGTGTTGTACAAACGTGTATTTATTATTAAGCTTGATGGTGAGTAGTCATATATTTGGGGAATGTATCTGTTTGACGTTTATTACTATGAGGGGGCGGTGAGGTTGATAGATTTTGTAAGAACCCTCATGCTAGATGGAGCCTTATGTATAGCAAGCGTTGTACTTATTGTCAAACTTTACAACAGGTGGATACACGAACGCAGGTATGCAGTTATTGTGGACGAGAACTCTCTCCTCAACTGCCAAAATCATTGCGCCAAAAATCCATACCGCCAGCATCTTCCCATCGGGCCGGGCATACTTTTGGATTACATCCAGAGGACCAGCCATATCAGTCAAGTATGATGATAGCACAACATTCTCCCTCTCAGGCAGATGAATTGCCTGCGCGTGTGAAGCCAGATCCTGATTACATTGTGTTTCCTGATACGACAGAAGCATCTATTTTGAAGGCGCGTCGCGTGGCTTTAGTTCGCTCACGGCGTTCGCGCCAGTCAGGTCGTTCTGGCAGTCCAGCAGCGAAAAAAGAGGAGAAGGCAAAGACGCCACGACCTACGCTCAAGTTGACCCAAAAAGCGGAACCACTCAAGGCGCCGCCGCTCGTGCTTAAACCGATTACTAACGAGAAGGCACGAGGCTTCATGCCTGCTCTACCGAAGCCTTTGTTCTCGGCACGAGCGATCTCGTGGCTACTGACATTATCCTGCATCATCTTTTTGCTGGCGGCAAGTATCATTGCTTTTGTGCTGATTGGCAAGCGTGCCACGATTGCTTCTGCTGTGGTCCAGGTTGCACCAGATACGTTACGGGTGAACGATACATTTACGCTGTCGGGCAGAGGCTTTTCTCTGCATGATCCAATGACTTTTTATCATGATAATCAGCAACCCCTACTTAGTGCGCAGGGGAAGCCTCTAAGTATCTCTACTGACGGCAATGGACACTTTTCCATGCAAGTGCAAGTACCTGGAAATTGGAGCGTTGGCAGCCACGTGATTAGTACCGTGGATAGCTTGCATGCCATCAGCATATTAGCTCACATCACCATTCTTGCCCCTTCGGTAAGTGTGCCGGTCTTGCAGATTTCTCCACTGAAGCTGCAATTTTCTGGAGCGGCTCCTGGTATTGTCTCCAGTCAGGCGCTTACATTGACGAATACGGGTGGGGGTCAAATATCCTGGACTGTGACAAGCGATCAACCGTGGCTGGGCACGGTGCCAGCAAGTTCTAGCTTTTCTGGGAGCCAGAGTGTGCAGGTAACGGTCAATCGTGGTGAGCTTGTGCCGCGTGCGTATACAGGACATTTGGTTTTTACGCAAAAAGGAGCCGATACATCTCCATTAACTATTCCGGTGTCGATGGAGGTAGCTCCGACTCCGGCTGACCTGACTATCTCTACGACGGCATTGACCTATGCTGCCAGTACGAGCCAGAATCCGGGCGATCAGTTTATTACTCTGCATAATAGCGGGGATCAGGATGGAAGTTGGTCTACGACTTTCTCAACCGCATCTGATGCATCCTGGATTGTTCTGACGCCCAATCATGGAACTCTGGCTCCTGGCGAGGATCAGACGATTACTGTGAGTGCTTTGTCTGAGAATCTGCCAGTTGGTACGTATCAGGGAGCGATTAGCTTTGCTGGAGATATCAGCGCCCAGGTCAGTACATCTATGAGCATCGTTACCGCTGGCAATCTGGTGGTCTCGCCGCTTGCGCTTGACTTTACGGCACTTGCGGGACAATCTCCCACTGATAAGCAAGTCACATTACAGAATAGTGGCGGAGCCTCTCTGACGTGGCAAAGCCAGGTCATGACCGTTGATCAAGGCAACTGGTTGCAGGTAACTCCTGCTGAGGGATCTTTGGATGGTGGTGAGCAAACATCTGTTGCGATCCATATTAGCGGTCAGGATTTGAGCGTAGGTTCCTATCAGGGGAAGGTTACCTTTATCTCGTCGAGCGGGATCAGTCAGCAAGTAGCCGTCTCTTTGATTGTGTCGGCTACGACAGCTTCTGTCGTCTCTACGCAGCCGTCCACACTGACATTTGTCACGACGTCGGGCTCAGATCCAGCAGCGCAGACGGTCGTTGTGACAAATACAGGAGATACGGTTTTGCCATGGACTGCCAGCGCGCAAGGTACAGGCAGTAACACATTGACTATTACGCCGAGCACAGGAACTCTGGCCGCTCATCAAAGTGTTACCCTGACCGTTTCCGTGCACCTACCGGCGTCAAGTTCGGGTACCCTGTCCCCGACGATTGCTTTGAATGCAGGCAGCGGCGGATCAGCTGCGGCTAATCAAAGTATCCCGGTTACTATTACTAGCAATAGCGCGGCCCCCTCCACAACGACATCTAAGGGGGCTGATGCTACTCCGTGAGGTGTGATGCTTTTTATGCGCATCATAGCTCTCAGGTAAAGCTAGCAGTATGCTTTCAATCCTGATGGCTTCAGTCTCGCCTGCTCGCGGTTTTGTTGACGCTCTTTCCCTTCTGTGCTATATTCTGACAAAGCATAAGCAAGCTCTGTATAAATCAAGCTATCAGTTATGTCGGAGGATAGAGTCGTGCCAACGATTACATATGTACGTGAAAATGTACGGGTAGATGTGCCCGAGGGGGATACTGTTCGTTACCCTGCGTTAGAAAATGATGTGCCGATCTATTGCGGTATCTACAAATTTGCTAACTGCCATGGGAATGGATTTTGCGGTACTGATCGCGTTGCCGTCTCGCCGGCTGCCAATATCAGCGATCTTTCATTTATGGAGAAATTCTGGCTGCGTGGAGATCTCAAGAAGAATCCGAACATGCGTCTGGCATGTCAGGTGAAGATATTTGGGAACATTGAAGTCGACACGCAGTGTAAATAAAAGCGCCTGCATATGTGCACATTGTCGTTACCGCTTTGTGCACTATTTTTTTGCCCTCTTATCAAAAGCGGACTTCATCTCAAGAGATGAAGTCCGCTTTTGATACTGTTTGATCTAAGAACGTATCCGACCCTTTAATTTCTCACAGCAAAATAATATCTCTGAGCAAAGGTGTTATTCCAATATATTTCGACTTTGCCCGAGGCTGCGTTGGGAAATTTCATCGGTATCGAGAAGTTCTCGATATTGGAAGCATTATACTGAATATCTTTATTATACGGTGTATCCATGTAAAACTTGCCGTTGGTATACCACTTGGCGACAACCTGACCGTGTGTGCCTTTGAGTGGTTGCACACTAAATGTTAGCCAAAATACTTGTCCGGGTTGAAAAATATTCTGTTGAATAATGGGCTGATTGTTCTTGGTATCTATACGCGTTGTTGTCGAGACCGATGGGATAATATTTTGAGCCGGTCCATGATCGTTTGCCGTCAGGGCTGGTGGGTCAGGAATAGTTTCGCTAGTGGTCGGAACGTTCTGCAACGACTTGCCTGTATAAACTGACACGATCTTATCCCATGTGCCGCTGGCTTTGACATAATATCCTGTGCCTGAACAGAGGAGCAGCGCCACAATTACAACGCTAAGAAAGCCACTAACCACGCGGTAAGTGGGAACGATGGGACGTGGTTTGGTGAAGGTTGGCGGTACGTGAACAATGTCCGGATTCAACGGCTCTGCCGGTAGTAAATGTTGGACCGATTGCTGCGGGATCAATTGTAATGAGATGGTCGATTGTCGCCCCGCTGGTTGGAGCTCCATTCCTCCTTGATAAGGAACCATGGCTTGTTGCTGCCAGTCTGCTTGCGAACCTCCTGGAGCATCAAGTTGTCCGGACGGCTGCTGCCAGGATGGCATAGGATCAAGCTGACCAGAAGGCTGTTGCCAGGCAGGCATGGGATTGAGTTGCCCCGAGGGATTACGCCAGGAGGATGTGGAATTGAGTTGTCCAGAAGGTTGTTGCCAGGCGTTTGCCGAACTCTGATCGAATTGTCCTGCTGATTGTTGCCAGGATGCTGGCGCACTGTTTTGTGCAGGCATTTGAGGAGCTTGCTGATCCCATTGTCCTCCAAATGCCTGAGGAGCTCCCGGGCCACCCCAGGGCAATGGTTCAGATGCTCCTGCTCCCCAACCGGTGGGTTGAGCATTTAAGAGTGGAGATGGGGCTCCACAATTGGAACAGGGGGCCTCATTCGCCATACGTGCTGCTTTACAATAGCTACAGAACATTTTCCTCGCCTACCTTGTATAAATGTGTACCGACACTTATATCTAATAGTTTCAACGCACTTTACTACAACACCACATTAACACTTTACTCCTTCTTTGATCAAGTTTTGCTGCTTGCTTTAGGGCAAAATGGCTATACATAGTTCGCTTCCCTTCATTGTAAACTATTTTGTGTCAAAGAATAGCAACGCAGCTATGATTTAACTTGCATCTCTATTTTCCAGGTGCTACCATGCATCCATAGCTAGCATCCTTTCTTGTTGTATCTAGATGCTATTTGCAATACAGTCAGAAAAGTCGTTTTTCGCGCAGCTATTTTTGATCTGGCTCGTTTGACTCCTATGCCTGATTGTTTGCTTGAATAGTATTGATAGTTAGAGGGATATTTCTTTCATTCTATGGCTGAGACTCAGGAACAATGGTATAACAGGCAAGCCATCGAGCAGTTGGCACAGCATATTCCTTTTGAGCATGATCTGGCTTGTAAGTCAGAGTTGATTGAGATGCTACGTGGGTTAGTGATCCGTCATGGCCGGAATATGAATCCTGACCTATTTGGATTCGAGGCACGCTGCGAGCTGGTCCGTCTGGGATTGTGGAGTCGCATTGGGGATGTTGGGAATACAGGTAAATGATGAGAAAAACAATTGTGATTACCGGCTGCTCAAGCGGCTTTGGTCATAGTACGGCCTTTGAGTTGGCTCAACAGGGATGGTTGGTGTTTGCTACCGTCCGCAAAGAGTCCGATAGCGAAAGCCTCCTACAGGAAGCTGAAGCCCGGCACTGTCGCCACAATCTTGTGCCTCTATTGTGCGACATTACACAGCATGAACAAGTGGTACAACTGGCGCAGCAGGTTGAGTATCAGTTGCGAGCTGAACAGTTACTCGATCAGGAACAGATCCCGCGTCTGGATGCTCTATTGAACAATGCAGGAACTGCGTATGCTGGCCCGATTGAATTAGTGCCATTGGATGATATGCGGTCGCAATTTGAAATCAATGTCATTGCCCACATTGATGTTACCAGGGTTTTGTTGCCATTTCTTAAAAAGGCTCACGGAACATCTATCTATGTGAGTAGTATCTCTGGAAAGATATCGATGCCTGTAACTGGTCTCTACTCGGCGAGTAAATATGCTCTGGAGGCCTTATGTGATGCGCTCCGCGTAGAGTTAGCTCCCTTTGGTGTGCATATTGTGTTGATTGAACCTGCTTCCAGTCCTACTGCAATCTGGCAGACCAGTCTCCAACGTTCTCTGGAGAGCCTGGGCGAGGCGAAAGAGAGTAGTCCATATAAACGGTTGCTTGATGTAGCGGAAAAAAGTGGTTTACAATCAAGTAAAAAAGGCTTTCCGATCCAAAAGTTTTCTGATACAGTGGTACGTATTCTGAATAGTCCGCGTCCGCGTGCTCGTTATGGAGTTCCCGGATCAGCCAACGCTGTGATGCTCTTGCGCCGTTTTATGCCTGATAGTTGGTGGGATAGCATGACGCGTCAAATTATGCATTGGTAAGCTTATATGTCAATGTCTTCCCTGTTTTTTCTAACTGACCCTCGTCGAAAGGATTGTAATTATGCTGAAAGATACGTTACTTTCCCTCGCTCAAAACCCCCGTATGAGAGATTTTGCGATTCAAAACAGAGTTGCACGGAATATTTCTCGCCGTTTTGTGGCTGGTGAGTTGCTGGATGATGCTGTACAAGCATCACGTGTTCTCAATGATCGTGGTATCCAGGTGGCGATGGATCTTTTGGGCGAGAATGTCGCTACCGAGGAGGAGGCTGCTGAGGCGACACGTGCTTATATTGCCGCGATTGAATTGATTTCCAAAACGCATATTAAGGCTAATATCTCTGTTAAATTGACTGCTCTCGGCCTGGATCTGGGCCATGAGATCTGCCAGGCCAATCTGAACAAGATTCTTGAAAGCGGTCGCGAACATGAAATATTTGTTTGCGTCGATATGGAAGCTTCGACTTATACCGAGCAGACCGTAGCCATGGTGAAGGAGGTTCGTCAGCAATTTGAGCTGGTTGGAACTGTTATCCAGAGTTGCCTGTATCGTAGCCGTGTCGATATCGAGCGGCTTGTTGAGCAAGGTGTGCGTGTTCGTCTGGTCAAGGGGGCTTATAAAGAGCCTGAGAATGTGGCTCTGCAGGAGAAGTCTGACGTCGATAAGAATTATGCGCAGCTGATGGAGATCCTTTTGGCTCGCGGCAATTTTCCCGCTATTGCGACGCATGATGAGACGATGATCAATGCTGCTTGTCACTTTGTGCGTGATCACGGTATCAGTCCATCCTCTTTTGAGTTTCAGATGCTGTATGGGATACGACGAGATTTGCAGGAGAAGTTGGTGAAGCAAGGATATAATGTACGTATCTACGTTCCTTACGGCTCACATTGGTATCCTTACCTGATGCGTCGTATGGCTGAACGTCCTGCTAACCTCTTGTTTGTAGTGACGAATGGCTTACGCTAAGTCACCGTGCCACAATGATATGATGCAAGCGAAGGAGTGCTCTAAATCGATGCCTATTTTGCCTTATAAGGGAGTCTGGCCGACTGTCGCTGAGGATGTTTTTATTGCACCTGGCGCAATGGTAATTGGTAACGTGACACTTCATACCGGTGTAAGCGTCTGGTACAACGCCGTCCTACGCGCTGACAGCGCTCCCATCGTGGTGGGAAGCCGGAGCAATATTCAAGATAATTGTACCCTGCATGTCGACGCTGATGCTCCTCTTACGATTGGTGAAGAATGTACGATTGGACATAATGCCGTCGTTCATGGAGCTGTTTTAGGGAATCGGGTTCTGATTGGCATGAATGCAGTTGTCCTCTCACATGCCACTATTGGGGATGAGACGGTGATTGGAGCCTGCGCTTTGGTGAGTGAGTATAAGGACATTCCTGGCGGCATGTTAGCCCTGGGAGTGCCTGTACGTACAGTACGCCCCCTTTCTGAGACTGAGCATTCTTCGCTGCTCCTGAGTGCGCTCCATTATGCCGAATTAGCGCAAGACTCTCGCAGTGAAGTTGCTCAGGTCTCAGATCAATCCTCTACGCAGGTATCCTCATGAGCTATGTTTGAAGCGGCGTCAGGATGTGATCCTACGCCGCCAGTGTAACCGTAAAGGTCTTCTTCAGTATCTCTTGTCCAGGACGTTGAACCTCAATTTGAAGCTGCCAGACTCCAGCCATATCAAGCGTGGCATTTTTATCAAACGTTGCCACGTAGAAGGGGTCGCCCTTCTCGATTGTGGTTTCGCTTGTCCCCATATCCATAATCTGCATGGCCATACTGATCTTTACCCGGGCATCAGTGACTGGTTGCCCATTAGTATCGGTAATAATCATAAGCAAGGTGTGTGTGGAGTTAGTACGCGCAGGGAATAGTTGTACCGTCACTGTAAGATCCCCCATTTGCTGGGTTTCTGTGTTGATGGCGCTTGTTCGAGTCGGCGTATCTTGTGCATTTGCATAGGCGCTGTCTGGATAGACAATCGGTGGTGCGAAGAAGGATTGAATCGCTGAACAGAGGATAATCAGCGCTCCACAAATAGTCAACGCCTTGGTGGTGAATTTTAACAGGCGCCCTGTATTGCTTAGTTTGGATTGGCGTATCCGCCTTGTGGGTAGATCAGCCTTGACGACTGGTAAAAGGAGTGCCTGGTGAGTAAATTTTGGACGTATGACATATAAGGCGTAGAGACTCAGGAATACTGTAAAGATCGTTAGCACAATTTGTATTGTTAGCGTGCGCCCAAAGGGATCGTGCAGAAATTGTCCCACATTACTGATACTGGCCTCTCCAAGAAAGAGTCCGCTGACGATCTGGATGCTCATTCCTGCCAGGAGCAGGGGGGTGAGACGACGCAATACAACGGTAAGAGTCTCGGTATTGTACTCAAGCTCTACTCCTGTAAGTAACGGTAGCAAGACAAAGGCCAGATAGGTGAAGCCTCCTAACCAGATCCCTTGTGCGATAAGATATAGCCAGCCAAATACATAGGCACTGACGATGGGATGAAGGATGGGTACTATTGAGCTGGTAAAGGTAAAGGTAAGCGCTATCAATCCAGCCAGGAGTAACCAGATCCATTTATTGCGCGCAGGATCTGCGGCTGGCGGTTCTGGCGAGGGCGTTTCGATCAACTGGATGGTGCGGCGAGGGCTATTGGGTTTCATATCTTGTGTAGAGAGCCGCTCAAAATTGGTAATCGGCTCTTGATCCTGTTCCTGCTGACTATTTTTTCCTCGTTGGGTCTGGCGCAGAAAGATGATCGCGATGATGATGAGTAGTAACCGTAGCATCCAGACCCAGCCATAAAGAGTATCTGGAATAATGTGTACAAGCATTTTGATATCGAGTGCCTGTGCTACCTGGTTATGTATGACGGTGGCGAATTGGACTATGCGCAGTATTAATGTGATACATTCACCAAAGAGCAGAATCAGGAGACAAAGCCACTCGATCTGATATGTCTGTTTTCTTACCCGGGGAAAGAGCCCCGTTCCACGTCCCTCGGCGAGAATGATCTGCTCGATAACGAGTAAACCAATCCAAAAAGTGAGCGCAATGAATGTTAGCCATTCCCAACCGATCGAGAGTAAGGCGGTGATATCTAGCTGTTGGATGCTCGCTAACGCATTGCTACTTGTTGGGCCAAGCGTAGCTGTACCAGCTATTCCTGTCCCCGAATAACCGACGTCGAAACCTATGATGCCATAGGTTGTCGTTCCATCATTGCTTGCCACGGCTGTCCAGAGAACTTCATAACTACCCTTTGGCTGCGATGCTGGCGTCTTAAGTGGAATCGTCAATTCTTCGGCGTTGGTCGAGGAGATAGTACCCGGGGCGGCATTGATATCCACAAGGTTCCCGTTTTGGATAGAATAAATATGTGCGCTGCTCAACGTACTGATTGGTGCATTAAAAAAGATACGTACCTCGCTCGGAACTTTGTCGATGGTCGATCCATCGACGGGATCTGAGCCAATGACGTACGCATGAGCCTGGGCCGCTGGCGGTATGACGATGAAGGTCATACAAAAATAAGCCAGGAAGCTAAGGAGCAGTGCTATGGGTATCACAAGCAATCGTCTTTGTCGCATACGTTCTCTTTTTTTGTGCGCGTTCCCGTAGAAATAAATTGTCACCTTGAATGTGACATGCTCTGTTTACAATCGGGATACCGCGCGTCTTAATAAGGCACATCAATAAGTGCCGTGATGCATCATTGAGTATGTATGATTGTACACCAGCCTGAGGATGGTCGGCAATATCACTTTTCCTCCATTTTCCATTTTCGCCGAGACCACCTTACGTGCAGGCTATGATTTTTGGCTATTTATCCTGTAAAATGGGATTCAACTAGCCAGATAGGATATAATTGAGGCGAAGTGTTGTCTTTATCATGTCTGATAAGTATATAATTGATTGGAATAGATGTTCCCTCAAAAAAAGAGTCTTTATATGAAAAAAAACAGTTGGTGGCGATCGTGGCCTCGCCTTATGCTATGGTCGCACGTTGTGGGCGTAATAGGATTTTATTGTATCTTGTGGTGGCGGACTTTTCCTCGTAAAGAAGATCGTTTAAAGATACTTCCTCCTCTCGTAGAGGCGCCCAAATCTGCCTCCGGACAAGATGGCCAAGTAAGAGAGAATGCGGTACCATTTGTTTCAATTATTGTACCTGCTCGTAACGAGGAGCTGAATATAGAACGTTGTGTGAACTCACTATTAGCGCAAGATTATGAGCACTTCGAAGTAGTTGTCGTTGATGATGGGTCAACCGATCGCACGCCTGTACTCCTCGATGAGTTGGCTCGAACTCATCCACATGGTGATCGTCTCTGGGTACTCCGGCTGCGCGATGAATTGCCTGCCGGTTGGGCTGGTAAGCCACATGCGCTTCATCGAGGTGTCCAGGAGGCCAATGGTAATTGGTTTCTGTTCACCGATGCTGATACGTGGCACGCACCGAACGCGCTGCGCTCTGCTCTCGCGCAGGCTGTGGATGAGCATGCCGATCTGTTTACTTTAGGCACCGAGCAAGAGCTACCAACTGTCTGGGATCGTATCCTTATGCCGATGGCGTATCTTGGTATCAGTATGCTGTATCCACCGCGCCTGGTGAATGATCCAGATAGCTCGCTGGCGATCGCCAATGGACAGTACATTTTGATGCGACGCGAGGTGTATGAGCGTCTGGGTGGCTACGATCGTCCAGATATGCGCGATACTTTATTGGATGATCGGGATTTAGCCGCTTTAGTCAAAACAAATGGCTATCACTTGCGCTTTGTTGATGGTTGTGGGCTTGTTCATGTGCATATGTATCGGGATCTGCCCGCTTTCTGGAGAGGATGGCGTAAGAATTCCTATCTAGGGAATCGGGGTGGTCTGCTGTTTGTCTTGCTCGAACTCTTTGGGCTGCCAATGATTACTGTTATCCCCTTTCTCTTGCCGCTACTGTTCAAATTATTACGCTTTGGTAAACATGCATCTGTATCTAGCGGGGAGACTACACTTGCTACAGGGCTGGAGATGGTCCCTTTACTCTCTTATCGTGTCTGGCTGAATAAGCAGCTGGATGTGCCCTGGTATTATGCCTTTACGCATCCTATCGCAGGTGCCATCTTTGAAGGTATCCTTGGACAATCCATGTGGCGCGTGATTACTAAACGTGGAGTCGATTGGAGTGGCCGGATCTATCATAACGAGAACGCCCAAAAGAGTACAATGGATCTGGATACAAAAAGTCTGGGATAAATAGTTGGATCAAAACACGGATACCTCTTGCAGTGCGTGATGCTCACACGCGAGTCTCTGTGGCAAAGACCTGACAAGAGGTATACTGTAAGTTTTACTTTATTCTATGTAGATCCTCAATTTTTATGTGTGAGCAGGACGAAAAGGTGATACCGTCCACACAAAAAATCTTATTGTGCAAGGGTGAGGTTTATTCCGAGCTGTTTGATAAGCCCGACGATGCCACCTCCCTCAACCCTTTTGACATCAAACATGACAATGAGGTTATGCTCTACTCTATATGTGACCTCTTCTGAGGGCAGTGACACACTGTTGGCCGTTTGTGGGATGGGTGGCGTGCCAAGCACCGGGATGATAAAGCTATCTGTCTGATAACCGGTGACGTGGATATTGCCCGTGATCGTTTCGCCTTCTTCAAGTACATTATGTAAATTGAAGGCCAATCCTGGGATGCCCTCTTTAATGCCGCCGATTAAATCGAAGAAGCCGTTTTTGTTCAATGGCTTTGGTGTCCATCCACTGAAGACAAAGTCATCAGCGAGATATTCGATGGCGCTCTCAAGATTATTATCATCTAAAGCTGTCATAAAATTTTTGACGTTGTCGGAAGGCGCATCAGCTATAGTCATACATGCACTCCCTTTCTGATAGTTTTGGTTTCGCACTATGATGGACTCATGTTGCTATCTTTTGTGGTAGCGACATACGAAAGGCTTAGCTCTCTGCGATGAGGAACATATCATACTTATTTTACCATCCAAATGTTCCTGATCCCCCTTTAAAGGGGCCGACAATATCGTGAGTGATCCAGCCTCCATAAAAGTCGCCTGGCTGTGATTGTACCTTTTCGCCATCGACATAGCAGGCGTCCATCTGAGATGGGTAGACCGCTATGTGATCGGCAAGCGCTTCATATCCTTTGCTCGGACGTGGATAATACCAGGCTCCATCGTGAATAGTTTTATCGGCAACTTTGATGGTGTAGTAAGATGCAGTCCCCTTCCACTCGCAGTAGGTGTGATTGCTGGATGGTAAAAAGTACTGCATTTGTATATCTGCCGGAGGAATATAGTAGACCGGAGGATGACTGGTTTCCAGTATCCTTTTGGCACGTTGCGTCTCAGCAATGACGATACCATTAAAAACAATCTGAATGCGTTTATGGCTATCCTCAAGTCTGGGAGGACGTGGATAATCCCAGACCGATTCTTGTCCCGGTCCTGGTTCAATTCTTTTCCGCAACATATGTTTCCTCCTTATCGCTAGCTCTATAGCTTTTAATCTCTGCCGGTTAGCGCTTGAGGATGAGGACTTTAAAGTTTCCCATTCCTCTTGGATCGGTGAGTGCAGAGACACGTTGACGCAAATTATACCACTGGAGCATGGCTGTCTGTCCTTGATCGCTGGCGCGGTCCTGATCTACGATCTCAAAATGTTGTTTGTGGATACGATCGAGTTCTTCGTAAATGCCTGTATCCATCAGCCACTTGCGCTGCGTGGTGAATGTCTGCAGATGGAGTCCTTGTTGGCGTCCAGCCTCGATCAGCGCCGTGAAATTGACGTGGGCCGTGATATCCTGTGCTCCCGGTCGTGCCAGAGGTCGATCAGTAAATTGATGCTGGTAGTAACTGGCCAGCGTGCCATGATAGCGATCGGGCGTGTAAAGCTGTTTGGCGCTATCGCCGTAGTCGATGGCGAGCAAAAATCCCCGTCTTTTGCGTTTGGGTGAGTTACCAAGGAGTAATTGACAGGCTTGCTGCATCCAGGTATAAGCATCCAGATTGATCTCAGCTCGCCAGCCATCAGGAAATGTGTACCAGGGGATTTTAAAGTGTTCGAGGTATGCGCTCAGGGTCGGATCTGCTGACTCATCAAATGTTTCGGCAAAGTGCCCCTGATCAATGGTTACGTATAACTCACGGAGTCGCTTGTCTTTTTTCTCCACTACATGGACCGGAAAGGCATCGACTAATTCATTCGATAAAATAACGGCCGGAGCAAAATCCTCTACTTGTATATGTAGAGCGTCCTGACCAAGTTTGATGTCGCTCTGCCGATAGTCGAGGGCTGTGGCAAAGGCCTGATTTTCCTGATTGGCCCAGTTTTTAATTTCTGCTGCCAGATCGCCACGTCCGGCCCCTTGTTCAAGTACACGAAAGTGGATGGGAGATCCCAATTGTTCCCATATCTGTTTTAGCTGGCGGGCCATGCAATGCGCAAACAGATTAGAGACATCGGTGCTCGTATAGTAATCACCTTCCCAGCCCATTTTGGCTGCGCCAGTGACATAATAGCCAAAGTTTGGCTCGTACAGAGCCATCCGCATATATTCGGCAAACGTGATGGGGCCTTCTTGTTGCATGCGCTCGATGATCGCGTGTTGGAGTGAAGATATTTGCATAATGCCAGACTTTCTCTCTCTCTGTTCCACTTTATGCGGGACTGGTATGGCTGTTTTCTGCTGACATTGTGTGTAAGAGGATGTGCATCTGTCAAGTATATGATTTGATCAGTGAGCCAGAGAGTTTACAGGCCGAAGTTGACGATCAGCAGGTCGAGTGCCAGTTCTGGTGTCAGGCGACTGCGTTTGAGCGCGGCATCGGTGGCGAGGAGCTGGCGATATGCGTTCTCTAGCTGCGTGACGTTAAAATTACCTACCTGCCGCAACGCTTTGTCGGCGATAAATGGAGCAATGCCCAGTGTCGAGGCGATCTGTCCACCGCGTAAGCCCTTCTTCGCTAATTCCTGGACAAGGAGCAGTGAGCGTACTTGTGAGGTAATGGTGCTGATCATTTTGAGGGGAGGCTCGCCATCGGCTAAAAGATCATGCAGAATGTTGAGAGCCTGTTTGCGATTGCGCTGAGCTAAGGCATCGGTGAGATCGAAGATGCGTGCCTCTTGTACGTGTGCCGACAATTGGCGGACATCTTCGACTTTGATCGTTGCGCCGGGTCCAACGTACATGGCTAGCTTATCGATCTCGTTGGAAAGGAGGCGTAAATTATTCCCGATGAAATTTGCCAGGAGGCTGATCGCCTCGGGAGCGATCTTTACTCCTGTATTTTTAGCACGGTTAGTGATCCATTTATCCAGTGCCGCCCCTTTGGGGAGCATACTTTGGAATATCTTGCCATGCTGTTCAGCAGCTTTGACAAGCACATTACTGCTATCCAGCGCCTCATCAACGCACACAATTAATATCGTTGTATCAGGCATGATTGCTACATGTTCTGCAAGCTCTTTTTCAAAGCCTGCTCGACCAACGGCAGATTTACCACCCTTTTTACCTTTTTTGGGCTTGCCGCCTTTGGTTGTATCTCCTGCTGAGGACGTGGTCTCACCACGTTTCTTTTTGGGCAAGCCATCCACAATAATCAGGCGTTGCTCGCTCAGAAATGGAAGCGTATTGCTACTCATCACGACATTTTTGATGTCGACATCCGTTCCCGCAAAGACATCCTCATTAAATCCGAAGTCCCCCTGTGTGCGCAACTTTTTGAGGTGTTCACGACTGGAGAACTCATCTTCACCGTGCAAAAGATAGAACATGACCACAAACCATTATTCTTGTGTGAGTTGCCTGCGGTAGTCGCGGCTATTGCGACTGGCCACAATCATATCAACTGCTATGCCGCCGATTAATCCTGCTGCGGCACAGAGGAGTAATCCACCAAAGAAGGTCGAAGCTCCGTTGACGCCATCCATAGGTGTGGAGCGGAAAAGTGTGCCAGCCCAGCCGAGCACAGCGATAAATGCGATGAGTGCGGCTACAAAGCCACCGATGATTACAGCCAGATGATTTTTGACTGCACTTAGCCAGTAGACGAGGAAGAGAGCAATAGGTAGTGCGATTAAGAAGCCAAAAAAGGCTCCGATATTTGTTCCATCGAGGGATAAAGCGCTGAGAATCATGAAAAATATGCCTCCTGAGGATAAAATATTTGAGAGCATGTGTATCTGCCATGTTCATTATACGGCAGTTTAATTACTTGTGACAACATATTTTATGCTTTCACCGTTTTGAGCGTGTTCATGGTCGTATTCTCTTCGGAGGTTGATGGATGTTGCCATTCAAGTAATGTGTGACGCAGCATGCTCAAGAGAGAGGCATCGGTCTGATGAGCGTTATAGAGCGCCCAGCCAATTTTCGGCAAATTCAAAGCATCGGAATAGACCAGGTAACGGCTTTCCCAGGTCGGCTGGAACTTTTTTTTGAAGTTAAAGAGCGATTGATTACGACTCGGATTGCCAAAACGATCGCTCAAGAAATCGATACTGGTACCAAGAAATGTCTCATCCTCTTCATTCGCGTTGCTGAGTGGCGCCAGGCCCAGACTGACTGTCTGGTAGTTCAGGTTTTTCATATATTCTATGGTACGCGCAAGCAAGAGCTCCATAGAACCGGGGGCACATTGCTCAGCGCGGCGCATCAAATCAAGTCCCCAGCCTTTGCGACCGTAGATGGGGATAAATGAAACAAATGCATGAACTTTCTGCTGCTCGTCCACGGCTAGAGCATAAATCTGTTGTGGATCTCCCTGAATATCGAAGTGGCCCATACTAAAACCCATCTCGGAGCCGCCTTTCGAGGCCATCCAGTGCTGAGAGATCTGGTCCATCTGCTGTAATTGCGAAACATCGGTTACCTGTCCACGATAGAAAAGGACACGCAAACCATCTTTCTCAGCGCGTTTGGCGCTTGAGCGCACATTTGCCATGGCACCTCCCTTGAGTGTAAAGGCCTGCGCGTCGATGATCGCGTCCTCACCGATTTTTAGAAGATGGAAACCGGCCTTACAATAGAGCTCAGCTGTCTTGTCACGAATTTGCCAGAACACAATAGACCAATCCTGCTCATGGCAGAAAGCGACAAATTGTCCTATGATCGAAGCCTGCTCATCTTCGGGGCCGATCGGATCACCTGCGACGACCGCTGTGCTGCCTTGCAAGACATAGCTGATGACGGACTTATCCGATGTCGAGAAGAAGTAGGATTTCTCGTGACTTAGTGCAAAATAGCTGATGGAGTTGGTACCGTATCTGCGGACGATCTCATCGACTTTATCGCGTGTCGTGGTATCAGGGAGCAGGACGGCAGCGACCGGACGGAAAATTTGGGCCATGCCGTAGAGGACGGCACTGATGCAGAGGAAAGGAATGGCATGTTGGAAGACAAATGCCTGAGTCGCATGGGGAATCCTTGGTCCACCATGCTCGATGATCTGGACAATGACTCCATGAACTCCCACACGATCAACCCAGGGCTCGAATTCATCGTAGAGTGCGATAAAGCCTCCGATCGCGTAAAAGACGACGATACCCAGTCCCAGGCAGAGAGCAATGTACCCTCGGCGTACCGATGGAGGATCGCTTCTCGCTTTGAAGAAACGTGACAGCAGTAATAGCGTTAATGCAAACACAAGCGCAATCACGGTTGCTAACACTGAGCCACTGCGCTGAATGTGGAGTACTGCTGATATGAAGAGCAGTATGAGTGTGATATTTCTGGCGTGTTTTTTCCCTCGCGCGAGGCCGTAAGAAAGGAGAATAAGAAAGAATCCTATCACCACAGTAAATGTTTGTGCCGGCACGCGATGGTTGATAATAGGCCACGCTCCCAGGAAAAAGCTCCAGGCAAAACGCGGTACGATGGATGATAACATATCTGAAATGCCGACCAGCCCTGTAATCAGCCCGGCAAGATAGCGGATCAGGTGTCGTATACGATCGGATTTGATTGTTGCTTGTTTACTTACTGCTTGCATAAAGCCCTTCATTAATCACATCTCTTTACTGAACGTCGAGGAAAAGAGGTGCGCGTTATTGTACTCTATAGCGGATGACGTTCAATCAGGATCATTTGTCACGCTTCGTACTTTTCTCCTACAGATAATAAGGAAAATGATGCCATATAAACAATTTCTTATTTGTCTATAATATCCTACGCAAAAAAATTGTATGCGAGATTAATTAAAACTAGAGATGTAGAAGAAGTGTTTGTGCCGTCAAGATGGTTGGGGCGGTTGCAACGTCTTCACTCTTTTTACGTATATGCTTGTAGCGATACAGATCGGAGAAATAGAAAGGACTTGTAACAGGTCCTTAATTTGCAGAACAGTGAGGCATTGAATTGATGCATAGAATGACGACGCTTGGACTCGATGAGCGCCTTGAGCGTGTTCTTGCTTATTCGTTGTTCTGGGTGTCGGGGCTCGTGCTCTTGTTGGTGGAGAAAAACCAGAATGTACGTCGGCATGCGTTGCAATCGTTGATTACATTTGGCACGCTCTCGTTGCTCATCGTTGGGGTTACGATGCTGAACGGAATGTTATCGTGGATTCCTCTGTTAGGTATCTTGACTTCCTTCGGGTTGCAGTTGCTCTTACGTATCCTGTGGTGGACATGGTTTATCGTGTGGATCTGGCTCCTTGTGATGGCCTGGTCGCGTCCGAACTATCGTTTGCCACTGTTAAATGGTTGGATACAAAAACCGTAAAGGTTGATGGCGCAGATAGAGTGAACTATGTCGCAGGGCGTATCTTCATGGATGGGTTAGTGGCCAGGACGGTGAGTGGATAAGCAGGTCTGGTTGCCAGTGCAACGAGGCCTGCATTTTTTATGACAGCAAAGGCCTGGCTCTATTACCTGTCTTTGTATAAGAAGCCCAATGTGAGTCCAAAGACAAGATGACGAACGATGTTTTGCCAGAATGAGGTCCAGTTAGCCAGTTCGGGCAGCTCTTTGTTCTTGATCAAAGGATGATGCTTATCCGCCAACGGAGTAAGCCACCAGGCACTGATAATAAACATCTCGCCGAAAATGGCTCCCCGGAGCCAATCAGGACCGGGCAAGAAACGTTTCAGGATAGCGGCATAGATCTCAGCTAAAGCTACTCCATTGAGAAAGTGAAGAACCCAGGAAAGAATAGTAACCTTTTGTGTGCGCTTTTCGCCTTCTATGAGTCCTTGAATGAAGCGTACATCGCTGAAGCGATTGCCAATCAAGAACTTGTCGCCTTCCATGGCAATACTGTATGCCAGCGTTGCTACCGCTCCTATGAGGGCCGCTTTACCCGGTTGCCATCCCGGCGTAATGATTTTTCGTAAAAAAGTGTTCATATAAATGAAACCATTCCCTTTAGTTTTATGTGTAACCTACATGATAGGTGATTTTTGTGACGGGAGTTCTACTTTATAGTATATTAGGGATGCATCTTCCACCGGGTGAAGGGTAATTGTAGACAGATAGCAATGATACTTCCACTGAGAGTGGTTAAAAAGTTGACTGCATCATTATCCATCCAGCGTATGCCACGCAGATACGTAGTAGCTGTGCCACAATTGTGGATATGTTTCTCTGTTTCCTTCTGACAGTTTGGACAGGAATACATGGCCTGAACCGTGGCTCCAAGGAGGCTATCAAGCAGACTTCCTCCAAACCCGCTCAGGAGCGCGTTCATAGGTAAGAGGGCTGAAGGTCTGCGCTTGAACAGGTTAAAGGCTATCCCCTGGGCCAATGCTCCGCCAGCGGCGGCTCCTGTGCCAAGGAGGGTAATTCCGCCGGAAGTACCGGGAGTGGTGGGTTGTCCGGAGGTAATCAAGCGTGGCGTCTGTTGACTGAGTACGCCTATCTCTGTGGCCCAGGTATCAGCGTTGGCTGTGGCTAAGGCGCCTACAAAGCCGGCCTCGTAGATTGAGCGCCAGGCGGGCGATTGAGTTAGTCCATACCCTAACGCCATTGCAGTGGCGACACCACCGTTGGCCGCTACCTGCGCAATATCTCGCTGCGATCCTTTACTAAATTTATCGGCAGCTACCTTTGACTTAGCGGCGGCACGAAAATGTGAGAGTAAGCTTGAGGTGACGAAGAAAAAAATCAATGAGAGTCCCCAGGCTGTTCCACCCAGACCGAAGGTGGTAGTGCCAGTGATGACTGCGCCGGCGACTCCGTTGCGACTGAGAGAGCGGCGGCGATATGCCAGTAGCCCGATACCAGTGCTACACAGAAAGCCGATCAGCAGCCGTGAGCGAATGGTGGGACGGGGAGGGGATAAATTAAACATAGACTAGTACCTCATAAAATTTTTTGATGGATTTTGTTACAGAATTCAGTTGTGAATAGTTCTATCTTAAAGAAGGCGTAGTTGAAAGACAAGTATTCTTCTTCATGGAAGAAGAACGTACTCTGTATCGAAATGCCAGTCGGATATCGTCTCCAACTCAACATAGAGGTGCGGATGTAGTGGGTCTATATGTTTCATTAAATGAATATCCACTACACGATTGTCATTTAGTTGTAACCCTTCGCAAATCGCATCTTGCGTAATTTTTAAACCTCCATCGAGATCTCGCCGGAGGGGTGTTGAGAAATAGAAATCCATCAGAAACGCCAGATGACCTTGTTGAAATTGAGATCGTAATGCCTCATGAAGTAGTCCCTGTTGTTCGAGCTGACGTAAAAGTGTATGGACGTTGCGTTTAAATCTGCGGGCAACCTGGGTGCTCACCCGGTGACCATTTACTGTGGCATATTGTTCATTGATGCTTGGTGGAAGCGGCAGGGTAAGGCACAATCGAGGTGGCGACGAAAACACTTTTCCACCCTGACTCGTAGTCTGCTCATGCATAGCGGCCTCCTACTTCTATAGTACTTTTGGAATAATTATACCGTGCGTATTGTATCATATCAACGTGTCTTATCTATTCAATCATTATCATTGTCAAGCTGGAGAAAGAGTGATACACTGCCAAGAACGAGCCTGGCGAAAGTGAGGAGCAAAAGTGATCAAGTGTAACCGCTGTGGAAAAATGACCCCGGCTGGCGCATTTTGCCAGTCATGTGGCACGCCACTCGCCGGAATGGTAGAAAATGAGTCATCTCAATCATCTCCAAAGATGGTCTATCAAGATGCGCCAGAAGTACCAGCCTGGCTAGAGTCGTTACGTGCCGGGGAGCGAC
Organism: Dictyobacter sp. Z7_2; assembly: GCF_057551105.1. Lineage (NCBI taxonomy): Bacteria > Bacillati > Chloroflexota > Ktedonobacteria > Ktedonobacterales > Dictyobacteraceae > Dictyobacter > Dictyobacter sp. Z7_2. The sequence continues at coordinate 1,454,314 of NZ_BAAJPE010000002.1, read as the reverse complement.
CCGCTGCCCCCGTAAATAATCCTGTGAACACGGGTTTCTCTCCATCAGAGCTCATTGATGAAGGGTCTCTCCCAAGTTGGATGAGTTCAAAGCGGGGTGATACAAGTAGTAATACTGGAGCCAATCCGTCTTTTCCAAGCTATGCGACTCCATTTCCTGGTCAGTCACCAGATGCTGAAAAGGGATCTTCAACTGGTTTTCAGGCACAATCGTTAATCGATGAGAAATCGTTGCCATCATGGATGCAGGCCGGCAACCAGACAAACAGTCAGATAGGCTCCTCGCCAGCGCATGCAGAAGGTCTTGCGGCCTCAAGTTTGGTCCAGCAAGAGAATTTACCGGATTGGATGAAGACACTTCAACAACAGCCAGCTCCACAACGAGGCAACGAGCGCGGGAATACCGGTCAGGGCAAGTCGATAGGTCAAAGTTCCTCTGCTTTTCCTACGGTAGGACAACCAACATCTCCTCCTTCATCGGTGACCTCTGGTTTTGCTGCTCGTGATCTGATAGATCAGCAGTCATTGCCCTCATGGATGAAGCCTCAAGGTGAGCGTGCTAACGATAATAGTGGCTCGTTTGCGTTTAATCAGAATCAAAAGCAGAATCAGCAGAGTCAGAGTGGATCTACCGGGGCACAGCCCTCTTTTTCGGCGTCATCCTTGTTGGATGTGGATTCTCTGCCTTCCTGGTTACGTGAGGGGAGTCAGAATTCCAGTCAATATCCACGCTTAAATACCAATGCACATGGAGCTGTTTCCCCAGCGGGTCAAAATGCGGCACAGGGAGCTTGGCCAGCTGTTCAGCCATCAAGCGCGGCCTGGCCGGGAGCAGGGCCAGTGAATCCTGCGGCTCAGGCTCCTCAGATGAATGCTGCACCCCCGGCAGAGGGAGGGGCGTTATCGGCTTCCTCATTCATTGATAACAACTCGTTGCCGAGCTGGTTACGTTCCGGTCAGTCCGCGAATATGCCTCCTGCTCAGCCTGCACCATCGCCTGCGCCACGACCGGGATCTTCTTATACGATGCCTCCACGCGTAGAAAATATGCGGGTGCCGAGTCGTCCACGTGGTGAGGTAAATCCGACTGAGACGAGCGAAATGGCGGCAAACGTGTTTGCTTCTATGCTTGGTGTTGCATCGACGGCTCCAAATTATCCCGCCTCTAACCAGCAGCCCGATCAATCCAGACAGAGTGGTGTCTATGGACCAAGCAATCAAGCTGCGCAAAGTAATTCATATGGACCGGCCGGACAAGGTGCTCCTATGAATATGAATACCTATGGGCAGTCTGGGCAATCCGGGCAAAGTTCATATAGTTATGGACAAGACCAGCCAGGGCAGGGGCAAGCCAGTTCTTATCCTCAATGGAGCCAGTCGGCGACGCCTCAATCTCCGTCGGGTATGAGCGGTGCGCTTAATCCGGGAGGGATTTCCAATACGCCCGCAGGCCTGGGGGGCAGCAATGCGTTTCCACAGAACTACGGTGCTGGAAACAGTATGTCTGGCAGTTATAATAATACTAATTATGCGGGTAGCGCTCAGGGGCAGATGAATGCTTCACTGGGCAATAATCAGTCTTTGAATGGAAGCTCGTCGATGAGTAGTAGCTCATATTATGGCAATAGTGCTCAGTCATCGTCAAATTCGTCCGCGCAATCATCGGCCTCTGATGGAGCCAGTGAGTTGAAGAATAAGAAGCGCAGTGTATTCGAAGCGATTCGCGAATGGCTTTCTCGTTAGTTTCTAAAGAAGAAGGATGCCGTACATGTATACACAATCCTATCCAGAGAGTGGACAGGGACCAGCGCCAAAGCAGAGTCCGGCGACCCCCGCCTCTCTTCTCGTTGCGGATTGCGGGGCCGTTTTTACCAAGGTTTCCCTGTTTGGTATGGTTGAGGGCCAGTATCGTTTGATGGCGCGTGGGGAAGCACCATCGACGTTACAGGCTCCTCATGAGGACCTTACCGATGGCATTATTGCCGCGATTAATATTATCGAGTTTGTCACAGGACGCAGTTTTGTGGCGGATAAGCAAATTATTTCACCTGAACGATCAGATGGGGATGGCGTCGATATTTTTGTGGCGACAATGAGCGTTGGTGATCCATTGCGGGTAGCTGTCATGGGCGCAGTCAGCCAGGAGTTAGGGGATTTATCCTCGCAAGCCATGTCTGGCCTGTATGCTCAGATGCAGACTATCCCTTCCCCTTCGTATGTGGCGGCGACGGCCCCCGCCGGGGCGCCAGGTGGTTGGACACAGGATCGTGTGGCGGCAGAGTGGGATCGTCAACTGGAGGTTTTACGTGAGCTACAGCCTCAGGCAGCAGTGATTGTCGGCGCTGCCAATGGCCCGGCTGGACCTTCCCCATTGCAAGAGGCGTGTCAACTGCTTGTCAATGCAAGTCAGGAAAAGTCCAAAAATGGGAATATCTCCGCCGATGAGCAGAAGCGTGGCTATGCTGTGATCTATGCCGGAGCACCTCAATATGTTGAGGCCGTACGCCGTATGCTACAAAATGTAGCTGAGGTGACACGCGTCGATAATTTGACGGATGCGCATCAGTTGGGGGTGATTAGTGCCGCGATTGGATCTTTGCATGAGCGCGAATGTCTGCAAGCGGCTCCTGGATACGAGCGGATTAGCCAATGGTCGCGTTCAGAGCCAGTGGCATCTGCTACCTCATTGAGTAGCCTGGTCCGTTTTCTGGCTCAGCACTATGCGATGAATGTCACGGCTATCGATGTCGGTGGTGGGACAACAACGGTGATGCTGGCTGGAGAGCAAGGCGAATTTATCCCGATGGTGAGTACAGGCATCGGGGTTGGGGCGAATATTGGCGACGTGTTGCAGATTGTTGGCCTGGAACGCATACGACGCTGGTTGCCTTTTGATATCTCTGAAGACGAAGTGCGGCAGTTTACACTGCACCATATGCTTCATCCTCAGACGTTGCCTACGGAAACACATACATTAGCTCTCATGCAGGCCTTTGCGCGCGAGGCGATTATGATCACGCTCGAAGCAGCCAGAAAAAACAGCCATTTAGAGTTGCCAGATACGGATCTTATCCTTGGGACAGGGGGGGTCCTTGCTCATGCTCCAAAGTATGGGCAGGTAGCAATGATGTTATTAGATGCTTTGCAGCCACGTGGTGTGACTTCTCTGGTGGTGGACAACACGATGTTGATCTCACAATTGGGGGCGGTCGCGACCGTTGCTCCTGTCATGGCTGTCCAGGTAAATGAGAATGATGCCGTCTCTCATCGTATTGGAACGTGTGTGATCCCGTTCGGGAATGTCCAGCAAGGCCAGTTGGCTGTGCGGGTGGGTGTAGAATATAGTAATGGCAGACAATTGAGCATTGATGTAATGGGTGGCACGATTGAGGTGATTCCATTGCAAGTCAATGAACAGGCTCTGCTGACATTATTCCCAGCTCCAACGGTCGATGTTGGGCTTGGACCCGGTGAACGTGCACGTGCTGCTGAAGAGATCGATGGTGGTCTCGTCGGATTGATCATTGATGCTCGTGGTCGCCCGTTAGTATTGCCTACTGATGATACTGAGCGTAAAGCGCGACTACTGCAATGGTCACAGGCATTGGGGGCGTAATTGGGCAGATAAATACCATTGGGAGGTTCCTGCCATGACCTATCCAGCAGGGTGGGCCGTTATACCCCGACTTATTGTGAGAAAAGAACGTTGGCCTGGTGGATACCAGGTGAGAGGTGCTCCGCTCGTATATCGTGGTCAGGAGGTTGTTCCTGATCAGCCGGTGCTTCGTATCGAACCCCAGTACCCTACTGAGCAGCAGAAACGTGATGCTTTTGCCGCACTTTCTGCTGCTGCCGTCTATGCGCTTCCTGCTCAAACTCAAAATATCCCGGCTGGCTTGCATGGGCGTGTGGTTGATCTGACAGCACGCGGCGGAGTGATCATTGAGAGCCATGCAGCGCTTGTGCAAGGAGTATTGGGCTCCGGTAATCAAGTAGCTGGGGTTCTGACGATGTGGAGTGCTCCCGACGTTTATAACTCACAACCTATTCCTCCAGGTGCTATCCTGGTTGTACCAGGACCACTTACCTTTGCCTTGTTGCATCAAGCACTCAATTCAGGTGTGGTTGGTGTAGTTGCCAGTAGCATTGCTCTACGCGATCTGGAAGGTTTTCTTCAGACTGATTATCTCCAATTATTACGTCTTAATGAGCTTGAACCTGCTCAAAGTCAGCTACCTCCTCTGACCTTGTTACTCACAGAGGGCGTTGGCGCGGCAACCATGCCAGCTCATGTGCTGAGTCTCCTTAATCAGTATCAAGGATCAATTGCGCTGCTGTCCGGCATACGGTCTCTGACACGGAAGCTCTATCCCGAGTTGATTATCTCTGTGCCACTGGCCGAAGTAGAGAAGGATTGGCAAGCAGTTCAACCTGATACTACCCTGTTCCAGGGAGCTCAGGTACGCGTCAGTGGAGGCAATTTTAACGGCACTCTAGGAAGAATTGACTATTTTTTTTCTTATGAGCAAGCTTTCGCTTCAGGCTTGCATACACGTGCTGTGCGCTTACTGTTAGATGATGGGTCCTACTTAGTTGTGCCGGCCACGATGATAGAGAGAATCAAATAGCCACAGAGAAAGCATGAAATAGCTCTATAAAGAGTGTTGCTGCATGAGTTTATCCACATATATAGAGAGTTATCCACACTTTATCATTCAATGTGTGGATAACTCTCTATATAATTTAATGATAGGTTAAATTATGTTAAGCTACGGTAAAATGAGCGAATGTCCCAACATATCCTTTGGTTGTGGAATATGCATGACTTGCAGGATGGTTGGTGAGACATCGGCCAGAATGCCGTCGCTACGCAGTTTGGCCTGAGCAAATTGTGGGGAGATAAAGTAGAGTGGTACGGGGAAAGTTGTATGTGCCGTAAACGGTTTACCTGTACTGTAATCGATGAGCTGCTCGGCATTGCCATGGTCGGCTGTGATAATCAGGCTGCCGTGTGCGGCTAATGTGGCTTCCACGATGCGTCCGACGCTTTTATCGACGGTTTCGACAGCCTTGATAGCTGCTTCAATGACACCCGTATGTCCAACCATATCTGCATTGGCATAATTCATGATTACCAGGTCGTATTTACCACTAAGTATCTGCTCGACTGCCGCATCCGTGATACCCGCAGCGCTCATCTCGGGCATTAAATCATAGGTGGGAACTTTTTGCGATGGAATCAGGATACGATCTTCGCCTTTGAATGGAACTTCACGTCGTCCATTAATGAAGAAGGTGACATGGGCATATTTCTCTGTCTCAGCGGTGTGAAATTGTGTCATGCCATACTCAGAGATTACACGAGCCAGCGGCCTTTCGACCTCATCGGCGCGATAAGCTACCTCAGCATCCAGACCTTCTTCGTACTGCGTCATCATGACATACGTCAGATCTTGCAGACGTGGTCCACGTGGAAATTTCTCCTCCGCTTGAGGAGGAAGCTCTTCCATCACGAAGGCTTTGGTAAGTTGACGTGCACGATCAGGACGGAAGTTATAGTGAATCATGGCATCTCCCGCCTGCACTGTCGCAACCGGGTGGCCTTCTTCCATAATGACGGTTGGTAAGATAAATTCGTCGGTAACCTTTTCATCGTAGGCTTGCTGGATAGCAGCGAGCGCTGACGTGGCTTGTTTCTGGCCTTCGCCACGCGTCATGGCGAAATAGGTTGCTCCGGTGCGCTCCCAACGGTTATCGCGGTCCATTGCATAGTAGCGTCCAGTGATAGTAGCTACCTTCGCCGGATGCTCGCTATTGATCTCGTTGGCACGTTGTTCCAGACGTTGCAAGAATTCGATGCCTCCCGTAGGAGATGTGTCTCGGCCATCGGTAAAGGCATGGATGTAAACACGCTCGACATCATGCATCTGTGCCAGGCGTAGCAGGGCCTCCAGGTGCGTTTCGTGAGCATGGACGCCACCATTGCCAAGTAAGCCGCAGATGTGTAGCTGAGATTGATTTTTTTTAACGTGCTCAATTGCTTTCAGGAAGGCCGGGTTCTGAAAAAAGCTGCCATCCTGAATAGATTCACTCACGCGAGTATAATCCTGTAAAATACGTTTGCCTGCGCCGATATTCTGGTGACCAACCTCTGAATTTCCCATCTGCCCATCAGGCAATCCGACGGCTGCTCCAGAGGTTTTAACCGCTGTATGAGGCCATTCGTGTGTGATTTTATCAATATTTGGCGTATGTGCCAGGGCGATTGCATTGCCATCTTTGCGAGGATTTACTCCCCAGCCATCCATAATGATCAGGACAAAAGGGTGTTTCCGCCCGGAGGATGTTGTGCTCATGCTAATTCCTATTTACTCCACAATGATGTACGTTCAAACCGGTGGTTTTCATGATCATTGTAGCATGTGCACGCAGGGAAGCATAGCCAAAGGGATTTCGCTGCTGCTGAGTATCTATTCGTTCGTTTGTCTCGTGTCCCTGAGTATAGTCGATAAAATGAATTTATATCCCGTCTGGGATAGATGTAGATATGTGAGGCACGAAGAAGATGACAAATTTACTGAGCGTGTACATCGTTATTTTAGTTGTACTCTTTATTATCGTTATGGTTGTGATCGGGGTGGCGATTAGCCGATCAAATAAATCCGGAGGGAGTGTTTCTAAGGTTACTCCTCCCATTCCTGATATTTCCCAGCGTAATGAGCACACAAGAGCTGATCAGGGTAGCTCGGAGGGGATTGCACGGCCTGATCCAGATGAAGAAATGAAATCAACAGTAAATCGCTCCGAGCCGTGAGTATATCAGATCTTTTAACGCAGCGAGCTAACAACAATTGGTTTTTGCAGGGCTCTCTGCGTTATATATAAAGGAAATACTTACATCCTCAGGACAGTTTTCACGTATAGGTTATATGGGGATAATTTGTACGACGATGTTGAGTGCTCTTTGATATCTGGCTCATCTCCAGGTATCAAGTTTGTTGATAAGGGGAGAAATTCTTTATGGGAAAGACATCTATCAGGCGTTTTTCACTGCGTGGATGTGTGGCTTTATTAGCGGCCCTCTGCATGGTTGTTTTTGCAACCACTGCGGCTTTTGCGAATACCGTTAATATTTATGATAATGGGAATGTTTTAAACAGATCAAGTGTGCAACAGGCGGCTTCAGCGTTATCCAAGCCTGTTGACATCTACTCTGTAACGTCGAGCCTTTCGAATTCTGCCTTTGATCAGATGGCCAAGCAGAGTATTAAGTCTTCTAACCTGATTGTGATTGCCTTCAGTTCGAGCCATGTTTCGGTCGTTGGTGGGTCCAGCGTAGGCTTGTCGAACAGCCAATATCAGGATGCAGTCAATGCATTTACCAATCAAATGAGCAATGGCAATAAGGATTATACGGGCGCTACTATCGCAGCTTTAAACTCATTAAAGGGGTCTCTCTCCGGTGGTGGTCTCCTGCCAGGCGTGGGTGGCGGCGGCAGTAGCATCTTTAGCAACGCGTTCTGCTGCATTGGTCTGCTTGTGCTGTTGATCATTGCTGTCTTTGCCTTTACGCGCATACGGCGCAGGCGTAGTATGGGGATGAACCAGGGTTTCAATCAGTCATATGGGCCTGGTAATTATCCGCCCAATTATCAAAATCAATATTACCAGGATCCTAATATGCAAGGCGGTCGCAGAGGTATGAATCCGTGGGCAGCAGGAGGTATTGGTGCTGCTCTGGGTGGTTTGTTTGGCTATGGATTAGGCCGGGAAAGTGATCGCGATAATCGAGGCGGCGATTATGGTAATGGAGGGGGTGGCTTCGGTGGTGGCGACGGTGGCTTCGGCGGTGGAGCCAGTGGAAACTTTGGCAATGGCGATAATAATGGAGGCGGTGGCGGCGATGGTGGATTTGGCGGCGGAGCCGGCGGAGACTTTGGTGGTGGAGGTGGCGGATTTGGTGGAGACTCCGGTGGAGGTGGATTTGGCGGTGGCGGAGATGCTGGTGGTGGAGGTGGCGGATTTGGTGGCGGAGCCGGCGGCAATTTCTAGCCGTTGATACTCTAAAGCAGAATGAAATAAGATACGGCGCGGGTAACTGATTGTCACCCGCGCCGTATCTTATTCAGGATATCGTACATATTCGTAGCTTCTTGCGTCGAAGCCGAAGATTAATGACGGCGCCTGCCGTGTCGGCGGGCCAACTCAACTGCCTTCAGGCGGAAGAGGGCTCGTCCCAGAGAGGCTTCTAATTCAGCACGTTGGGCACGTGTCTGGGCTTCTTGTAGTCCAGTCTGTGCTTTACGACGTGCCTCCTCAGCGCGTGCCTCATCAATCTCTTCAGCGTTTTCTGCTGTATCCGCTAGAATGATGACGCGATCGTGTGACACTTCAAGGAAACCTCCAGAGATGAAGAGGATATCAACTTCTCCGTTCAGCTTGATTTGGAGTGGTCCCGCGCCCAGGAGGGCCAGCAGAGGGGCATGCTCCGGCAGGATGCCGAGTTGCCCGTCTGACCCTGGGACGTCCACGATATCGGCCTCACCATTGAACAGATCACGTTCAGCGGTTACAACCTCGACATGCAGTGTATTGCGTGTCGCCATTGCTTAACCCTTCTTCTGTTCGGCTTCGTAAGCGGCAATGACGTCTTCGATTGCACCCTTTGACAGGAAGTGTGACTCAGGAATGTAGTCGACTTCACCATTGAGGATAGCTTTGAAGCTGCGAATCGTATCTTGCAATTTCACATATTTACCTGGCAGGCCGGTGAAGACCTCGGCAACAGTGAAAGGCTGTCCACAGAAGCGTTCCAACTTACGAGCACGAGATACAACCAGCTTGTCGTCGTCGGACAACTCATCAACACCAAGGATGTTGATAATGTCCTGCAACTCTTTGTAGCGCTGAAGCACACTCTGCACACCGCGGGCGGTGTTGTAATGCTCGTCGCCGACAACCTGTGGATCAAGGATACGACTGGTGGAAGTCAGGGGATCTACCGCCGGGTAGATACCTTTCTGCGTAATGGAACGCTCCAACAAGATCGTTGAGTCCAGGTGAGCAAAGGTTGTAGCTGGCGCTGGATCGGTGTAGTCGTCAGCGGGCACATAGACGGCCTGCATCGAAGTGATCGAACCATCTTTGGTAGAGGTAATGCGCTCTTGCAGTTCGCCCATTTCCTCGGCCAGGTTTGGCTGATAACCTACGGCGGATGGCATACGTCCGAGTAGTGCTGATACTTCTGCCCCAGCCTGTGTGAAACGGAAGATGTTATCGATGAAAAGCAGAACGTCTTTGTGCTCTTCGTCGCGGAAGTACTCAGCGATGGCCAGACCGCTCAGTGCAACACGCAGGCGAGAACCAGGAGGTTCGTTCATCTGACCAAAGACCATTGCGAGACGGTCGATAACATTGGCGCCCTGCATTTCATGGTACAGGTCATTGCCTTCGCGGGTGCGCTCACCCACGCCAGCAAAGACGCTATAGCCACCATGGCCCTTTGCAATGTTATTGATCAGTTCCTGAATAATAACTGTCTTACCGACTCCTGCTCCTCCGAACGTACCAATCTTACCACCCTTCATGAAAGGGCAGATCAGATCAATTACTTTAATGCCGGTCTCGAAGACCTCAACATTAGCAGACTGATCTTCCAGGCTTGGAGCGTGGCGATGAATAGGATAGCGAGGAGAATCCTCGACTTCAGGTTTGTTATCAATAGCGCGACCAAGCACGTTAAAGATACGACCGAGAGTCTTGGGGCCGACTGGAACGCTAATTGCGGCACCTGTATCGAAGGCATCCGTTCCGCGCTGTAAGCCATCTGTAGGACCCATAGCGACGCAGCGGACCCAGTTATTGCCAAGGTGTTGCTCGACCTCAAGAGAGAGGTCTTGATCAAGACCGTGGGGGCGTGTCAGTACCTGATTATAAATCTCAGGTAGTTGGTCTGGGGGAAACTCGACGTCTACGACCGCCCCCAGTACCTGCACGACTTTTCCCTTCGTGAGTGTTTGTGTCATGTACTTCTCCATTGCAGGGGTGATTCTGCCTGACCCCATGCATGTTTATTGCTGTCTAAAGTGCTTCGGCACCTGCTACCACTTCAAGGATCTGCGTTGTGATAGCCGCCTGACGGACTTTGTTATACGTCAACGTGAGGTCTTGTACCAGATCATTGGCGTTGTCGGTCGCGTTTTTCATCGAGACCATTTGAGCGGAGTACTGGCTGGCGATCGCTTCAAGCAGAGCCTGGTAGATCTGCACGTCCACATAGCGTGGAAGCAACGCTTTGAAGAGCTCTTGCTCATTTGGCTCATAGATGTATTCAGCCTCTGCGCCTGCCGTCTCTTTTTCCTCGGCCTCGGGTGGACGTACGGGAAGCAGTTGCAGCGTGACCGGTGTTTGAGTGCCCGTATTAACGAATTTGGCATAGATCAAGAATACAACGTCAACTTCCCCATTCAGGAAAGCATCCATCGCAACCTGTGCGATCGCAGAAGCGTCGCCCATGCCTGGATGATCTCCATAATCGGTGAATTCAGCGATCATATGCTGCTCTGTGCGCAGAATAAAATCGCGTCCTTTTTTACCGACGGCAACGAAATCAACTCCAGGTTTTTGACCACGATCGGCCAGTCGAGCGCTTTCGTCCAGGGCAGTGTGACTGGCTTGACGATTGATGTTTGAGGGTAGGGCACCACAAAGTCCACGATCAGGAGAAATCAGCACGATGCCGATGTTTTTCACTGGACGTTGCTTTAGTAATGCCAGATCCTCACCCAGATCATCATTGTTAGCTGCTGCTGTCGCCAGGCGGGAGACGAGGTCGCGAATCTGCTCGGCGAAAGGGCGAGCTTGTTCTACTCGCTCTTGAGACCGACGCATCTTGCTACTCGCCACCATTTGCATAGCTTTGGTGATCTTCGCCGTATTTTTTACTGATCGTATGCGCTGCCGAATCTCTCGGATCGATGGCATCTATCTGCCTCCTAGCGCTTTTCTTCTCCGCTTGGTGCGGAAGTTTTCTGATAATCGTCGATAGCAGCACCAAGTTTCTGCAACAGATCTGGACCCATCTTCTTGCCGCCGGTGACGGAAGTGCCAATAATCTCATTGACGAGATCCTGGTAGTTCGCATCCATAAAGCGATAGAAGCCAGTCTCCCAGGCACTGACCAGGTTCAGTGGTACTTCGTCGAGGTAGCCATTGGTCACCGCGTAGATGATCATGATCTGGCGCTCTACCGAAACTGGCTGATACTGTGGCTGCTTGAGAATCTCTAAGGTGTGACGGCCGCGCTCGATACGGGATTTGGTAGCTTTATCCAGATCTGAAGCGAACTGCGAGAAGGCTTCCAACTCGGCGAACTGCGCGAGGTCCAGACGCATGGTACCTACGACCTGACTCATACCTTTGGTCTGAGCGCTACTACCTACGCGGGATACCGAGATACCGGTATTCAATGCAGGGCGCTGACCAGAGTTGAAGAGGTCGGTTTCCAGGAAGATCTGACCATCGGTGATGGAGATCAGATTGGTTGGAATGTAGGCCGAGACGTCGTTTGCGCGGGTCTCAATCACAGGCAATGCGGTCAATGAACCACCGCCGTAGTCTTTGTTCAAGCGGGCTGCACGTTCCAGCAAGCGAGAGTGCAGATAGAACACGTCACCAGGATATGCTTCGCGTCCAGGAGGGCGGCGAATGATCAGTGAAATGTTACGATACGCCTCAGCGTGCTTGGTCAGATCATCATAAACGATCAGAGCTTCGCGACCGGACTCCATAAACTCTTCACCGATAGCACATCCTGCATAGGGAGCAATGTACTTCAAAGGTGCAGGATCAGAGGCACCGGATGCAACAATAATCGTGTACTCCATCGCGCCATGCTCTTCCAGAATCGCGTGTGTGCGAGCGATAGAAGAATTTTTCTGACCAATGGCGACATAGATACAGATCAGGTCTTTGCCTTTTTGATTGATAATGGTATCGATAGCGATTGCCGTCTTACCAGTCTGGCGGTCTCCAATGATCAACTCGCGCTGACCACGACCGATCGGAATCATGCTGTCGATAGCTTTGATGCCGGTCTGTACTGGCTGGCTCACCGACTGACGTGTGATAACGCCAGGGGCGACACGCTCAATCGGGCGGAAACTATCGGTATTGATGGGGCCACGGTCGTCGAGTGGTTGTCCCAGAGGATCAACAACACGACCCAGTAGCGCATCGCCAACCGGGACGCTAATGATACGTCCAGTCGTACGAACTTCATCATCTTCACGGATTTGTGTATAATCACCCAGGATCGGGCAACTGACCGCTTCCTCTTCGAGGTTGAAGGCCATGCCAAAGAGTCCTGTACGGGGAAATTCTACCAATTCAAGATACTGTACATCTTGCAGGCCGTAGATACGGGCGACACCGTCTTGTACCGCAATAACGGTACCCACGCTCGCGGTCGAGGTGGTCTCAGTGCCAAAGCCTGCGATGTTTTTCTCTATGATGGCACTGATTTCATCAGCCCAAGATGCCATCGCGTTCCTCCTAGTGTTTTACCTGGTGGCTAGTTACTTTTTAAGATTGTTTTATGTTGTGTACTTTGACCTTTCTCAACCGAGAAAGATGGATCAGGTGGACGTGTGATACGAGGTTATCTGTACCTTCTCTCGATCCGTCACAACAGAACCTGGAATCGAGAAAATAGTCAGTCGGATGTGAGCATTAAGCGGTAGCCACTGGCTGGTTAAAATCTTCAGAACTATCAAAATCCTCATCGGTAGCGCTGATGCCCGCAAGCAATTGCTGCTGCAACACGTGCAGGCGATTGCGGACACTGCTGTCGATGATTTGATCTCCTACCCTGGCTATGATACCGCCCAAAATACTCGGATCTATATGAGTCTCTAGTTTGATACTTTTGCCGGTTCGCTGCTCAAGCGCCTGCTTGATAACCGCTCCTTGAGCACTATCGATCGGTGTAGCCGTCGTGACTTCTGCGATGGCCTGATTGCGATACTCAAGTACGAGACGCTCGAACTCGATCGCCAGGTTAGGCATAATCTCGACCAGACCACGTTGGACGATCAACAATGCAAGATTGAGCGATGTTGGTAGCACTTTGTCAGCTAGATTTTCACGTAATGCTGCTTCTTTGCGCTGGACAGGAACTTTAGGCTCACGTAGCAAATAGGACAATGTGCGATGAGCAAAGACCTGTGCAATGCCCTGTACGTCGTCAAGACTGCGATCAAGCGTATTCTGCTTTTGCGCAATCTCGAAGATCGCTCCCGCATAGCGACGTGCAATCGCTCCTTTAAGCATTAGTTATTCCTCACGGGGTCATTAGCCGTGACAAACTCTTCGACCAGGCGACGGTTGTCGTTGCTATCAACTGACCGGTTGATAACTTTGCTGGCGGCTTCAATGGAAAGATTGACCACCTCGCGGCTTAACTCCAGGCGAGCACGATTGGACTCTTGCTGAATGCGAGCGACCTGCTGCTGACTGTATTTTTCGGCTTTGTCACGAGCCTCATCCTGAATCTGTTGAGCGATCTGCTCGGCGTTCTGTGATGCTCGCTCGATAACTTCCTGAGCCTGACGCTTGGCATCCAGAATGATGCGCTCGGCGTTGCTCTGTGCTTCGGCTAGATCGCGCTTGGCCTTCTCAGCGTTTTCGACCCCTTCGCGGATAATTTCTTGTCGTTTTGCAAGCGTGCGCTGAAAAATCGGCAAGACAAATTTCCAGAGGACGATAAAGACGATGAAAAAGCTGATTAACTGTGATATAAAGGCACCGGCGTTAATACCGAGTGCACCTATACCTCCAGCTGATTCAGCGCTGGCAGTAGCTATTGAAGCAAAGGTGAATGTATTAAGATACACGATAGCGCTTCCTTTCGTCACCAGTAAATACTGCGCATGCAACATGGAGACGTGGCATCTTCTGCTTCTCTCCTTATTCGTTCACAGATGAGAGAAGAAGAAGGAACAGTCTAGACGCACTACGTCTCCACATTACGATGCAAACAGTAATTACCTAGATGAATTTAATCAGCAGAGCGACTACCAGAGCGTAAATAGCGATAGCTTCAGTGAACGCAATAGCCAGAATCATGTTGGTTTGAATAACAGGAGCGGCTTCTGGGTTGCGACCAATCGATTCCATTGCTTTAGCAGCGAGGAGACCAATACCAATACCAGGGCCGACGGCGCCAAGACCGATGGCGATTCCGGCTGCTAAATTTGTCAAATCCATGATAAAAATCCTCCTTAAGGACGAATGCTTGTTATGTAATTTGGATGAATATTTATGCAATCGCAGAAAAAGTCTGCGTTGGCAAACTTGGGAAGCTACGACACATTAGTGTGTCGCAGCGATTCTCTCTTCGTACTCATGCACTTCAGCTTCATCGCCATGTGAATGACTTGTGGTACCCACATGCATGAAGAGTAAGGTCAGGAATGCGAAGACAAATGCCTGAATGGCACCGACGAATAATTCGAATGGCACGAAGATGACATTTGCGAGCACAGGTAAGAGGTAGGCAAAGACTGCCAGCAAGACACTACCTGCGAAGACATTACCAAAGAGACGGAAGGAGAAAGAAATCAAACGTCCGAGCTCACTGACAATTTCTAGAATCCCGACAAAAAAATCGACGACACCCATTCCACCCTTCTCTTTGATGGCTCTGAAGTTCAGATACTTGCTGATCTGCTCTTTAAATCCAAGCATTGAGAATCCGAGAATTTGCGTTGCAACTACCGAGACAAGAGCCATGGCCAGGGTCAGGTTCAGGTCAGTAGTGGCAGGGCGTATCCATGGAATAATTGCATTAGAGTTAGCCCCACCCCATAGCAATGGACCGCTTACACCTGCTTTATCGATGGTGCCGATAGTATCGACTCCAGGGATCACGTCGAGTGTATTGCAGAATAAAATGAAGAGAAAGAATGTAGCGAAGAGGGGAAAGAATCGTTTCCCTTTCTCTTTACCAGCAACACTTTCAACCAGATTCTGAAGTATCTCGATAAACCATTCCAAGGCATTTTGTAATCCACTTGGAATTAAGTCTCTTCGTCGTGTTCCGAAGAACATAACGATAAGCAAGCAAATAATCGAAATCCATGTACAAAGCAGAGTGTTCGTAATCCACGGAACCCCAGGAAAAATGGTATCTGGGGCAATGGCTATTTTAGGAAGTTCCCACAGATTCACTCAGCTGTCCTCCTAGACATATTGAGCTCTACAAGGATGAAATTCGATGTCGATGTGCGTAGGGGACCCGTTTGGTTTAGCGAAAGACACTTTTATATAAACGGTATGCACCATAAAATCCCGAAATCAAGCCGAGCAGCAGCCCAAGAAGTATAAACAATGGTCCAGTATGAAGAAGGCCGTCCAGGTAATTACCTGCGTAGGCCCCAAGAACGATGGGGATGGCGATTGTAACGCCCATTCCGCTCAACGCCCCCAGTGTATTCGAGATGGTAGGGGTAGGCGGCTTCTGTTTCATCCTTTATAGTCCCTTAAAGTCCCATCTTTTTTTCTTCTCTATTCTACCAGTCGGATTATAGCACAGGGAGAGTGATCGCTGCAACTGTCATTACACTTTTTTTAATACCCCATTATGAGCTTCAAATTTGTATTACATGTTGTGTAAACACTAATATTCGCGTTTCTTATCAACTCTATTATAAAGAGATTTTCCTTCCTGGTAGCGTTGCAGATTGGCTACAAAAATTGTGTAAACCCGATCTTCATAATGTGGAGTTGCGCCACTGATATGGGGGGTGACAAAGACGTTGGGAAGAGTCCAGAGTGGGCTCTCGCTTTCTAATGGCTCGTGTTGAAAGACATCCAGCGCGGCACCTGCGATACGTTGCTCTTGCAGGGCACTGATTAAGGCTTGCTCGTCGCAGATCTCTCCACGGGCAATATTGACGAAGAAGGCATCTTTTTTCATCGCTGCGAAGGCTGTGGCATCAAAGAGATTTCTGGTGCTACTGGTGAGTGGAACGGCTGCTACGACGATATCGCTTCTTTCCAGAAGTTGCTGCAATTGTGCGGTCGTATAATACTGCTCTGGGATGGTCCCTTCGGGATCTCCAATCGCTGGGAAAAGGAAACCATGATCGCGATGATCGCTGCTCTGTTGCGAGGCAATAATGTGTATGCCAAAGGCTTGTGCTTGCCGTGCTATTTCTCGACCAATACTACCATAGCCGACGATACCTAGCGTCTTTCCACGCAACTCATCTGGAGTGTACTGCGATTGGTCGTCGTCACGCGTTTTCCACTTTTTTTCCTGCTGCCGTCTCTGGAGTTGTGGAAAGCGATGGTGCCACGATAGGATGGCCGCCAACACGTATTCGGCGATGTTAATCGAATGCACACCACTGCTGGTGGTCAGAGCAATCTCTGGATCTTCAAATAAAGGATTGTTGATGGCATTATCCGCTCCGGCCGAGTAGAGATGGACCCAGCGTAGCTTGGGCGCTTGCTCTCTGGATGGCAGGTGTGATCCGACGGTGATAAGAATCTCTGTTTGCTGCCAGATCTCATCTGAGATATCTTTAAAGGCTGAAGAACCTCTGATTTCAAAATTGAATTGAGGAAATTGCTGTTGCAACTGCTCTTTGCGCTGTGTACGTGATGTCTGGTCTTCCATTCCAATCGTGATAAGAATGGTTGGTAAAGATGTTGGACTCATCAGGTATCCTATCTATGCACATAAAGGCGCACCAATTGTTTAGATTACAGTTTACTGATTTATGATTCTTATTGATACCACGTCGAGGGCCTTCTCTGCTAGTATTCATGGAGGGTTGAGAAAAATGTGTGTGGATGGTTGATCTGATGGGGTCTACTCGATCGTTATATTTGGCCTTATGATGTAAATTAGTATACACTAGAAAGACAAGAACATTCAGATGAGATATCTGATATTTTTTTAAGGATTTATAATTTACGGCGTGAGCGGATCGAAAAATTACTCTATAAATCGTTGCGATCCGGTGCGTGGATACTGATGAGGTGAGAAATGAGTGTAGATCTAGGTCTTGTATCTGTACTTGGCACTGATGCCGTAGGGCAACCAGGGCAACGACGTTTCCGTCTTTTTTTGCGTGCGGCGCATGGATCAGCTATCATATGGCTGGAAAAACAGCAGCTGGCTGGATTGTCCGAGGCATTAGATCGTACTCTGGCTCTGATTACTGAGGGGCAGATTCTGCGCACTGAGGCACGAGCCGGCGGTCTGATCCCTGCGGAAGGGATGCCCGCGGACTTCCCGCGTTATCCTACGCACGATGTGCAGGTAGGGCAGATGCGTCTCAGCTTTGGCGAAGAGGAGACGCTTTTCTCTCTGCGCATTATCCCTCTGGATGTGCTTTTAGAGCGCGGCGCAGAGGTTGATGAGGCTGCATTTGATACCGATAGTCTCGCTTTTCAGTTTACGCAACAGCAAGCGCAAGATCTTTCAGTCACAATTCAAACCGTGGTAGCATCGGGACGTCCTGTCTGTCCGCTCTGTCATGCACCGCTGGATGGAGGACCTCATGCTTGCGTCAAGCAAAATGGTCATCGAGAGATCATTCGTATTGAGGAGATCGATGAAGAGGATCAGTAGATGATATGCTGACTCTGTTTAACTCGGTGTATGTAAGAGGCAAGCAGGAAACATCCTCAGGGGAAGGCCATTGTTTAAGCTCTCTGAGGATGTTTGGTCCAGTACATAGATGGCGCGGTTTAAACAATAAATGGGCTTTCGTTATATGCCATCGCAGATTGCTCAGTCATGACAGATATACTTATTAGCTTTTTGTAAGTATGTCTCTTCATTTGCTTCAATCATGAGCTTATGGAGTACTACAACATCAGCATCAGGAAGATACTCGGCAGGTTGTAGGCATAGACGCATGGTTGCATGACCGTCCTCAATTACCTGGACGTAGCCTTTGCTTTTGGGAACGCGATATGTGCGCCTGGGTTCAGTCGGGCTTGGTATCTCCAAATACCCTCTCCAAAGTAATTGGCGGAGCTGTTCAGGCGTTAACATATCGCGTAAAAGAGTGGCGGCTTTCCGTTCAGCACGAGACCACCCTTTTGCATATGGAAGTAAGAACAACCATAGTAGCGGCGCGATCGCAAGGGCTATCACCATCCAACACAGGACAGAGACGACCAGGGACCCGAAGTTCATCCTCCGACGACTCGCGGTACCAAAACGATCTGTTCTGCGGTGGCATCGAATTTATCGATACGCTGTATTGGTTTACCATCAGAGACGAGGAAGGCGGTAGAACCTTTTGCTCGCTCTTGCTCAAAGATACGCTCCGCTTCGCGAATAGCAGCGACAGCTTCGGGATCGCCTGTCCGAATTTTCTGTTCATCCCACGTAAGACGGTCGTCGCCGCGCCGTGACATCACCCGTAACATTCCCACAGTCGTTCCTCCTTCACAGTTTACGCCATGTTTGCTGCATGGCTGATGCCAACGAAAAACTGTTGTTTGTTTAGGCATGCAAGCTACATAGATTAAATTGTAGCGCTTGTTGCCCTGTCTAACGAACTACACGATACAGAAAAGATTTTTCAGGCACACATCTCAGGCTTATGCGCTGTCCAACCACGGGCACTTTTCCAGCCAGACTGAAATATGCCTGCGCATACAACACGCTGGATGCTTCAACTGTGTATACAAAAAGACACATGTTGGTACTACTATTGTACGTGAGGACCTGTGTATAGTCAATGGTTATGAGGTTATTCCAACGACCTTTGGCTATTCTTGAGCAAAAATTTTATAACTGTGGCGGAAAGAAAGAGTGTCAGGATTACTCACTTTTGGCCAGGACTGCTATGATGCCGACGGTTCCGGGACCAGTGTGCGTTCCGAGCGCTGCGCCGAGCTTGTAGTGTGCTATCTCTCCTGGATAAATGGTTTTGAGGACTTCCGCCAATTGTGTACCTATTTCAGCATCTGATTCCGCAAGCGCGAGCTCTTCAAGTGGCCCGTAATCTGCCGTCAATTGGGCGGCGCGGGCGAAGGCTTTACTGCGCGTGCGGGGCTGCTCCATTGGAATTACTTCGCCTTCCTTATTCAAGGCGATGATTGGTTTCACGCTTAACATGTTTCCAAGCAGTGCTCTGGCACTACCGATGCGGCCGCCGCGTCTGACGTATTCCAATGTATCCAGTAGTGCCAGGATACGCGTGCGAGAGAAGCGATCCTCGGCATATTCTTTAAGCTCTTCCAGGCTGCTCCCTTGAGCTACCTTTTCGGACAGTTTTTTTAATGTGACAAACATGCCCGCGCTGACACTTTTCGAGTCAATGGCGACAAAAGGAATGGTTCTCTGGTCATCGGGGAGGCTATCCCAGGCGGTGCAGGCTGATTGATACGTACCGCTGAGTTTTGTGGAGATATGGACCGATAAAATCGCGTCTGCCCCTTCTTCGATGAGGCGGATGTAGGTTTCCTGGAATAAGGCTGGCGCAGGCTGAGATGTGCGGGGAAGGGTTTTGCTGGCCTGGAGTTTTTGGTAGAATGTGGCGTTATCCAGATCGATATTATCCCGATAAACCTCGTCTTCAAAAAAGACAGAGAGAGGAACGATGGTAATTCCTAAAGACTCAGCGACATCGGGGGCGATATCTGCTGTGCTATCTGTAACAATGCGAATGCTCATGGCAGCTCTCCTGGGAAGAAAAATAACAGAACGGTCAGGTTTATATCCCTATTCGGCAGAAATAATATAGGCATAATAAGGTTGACCTCCATCGACAACTTCGATTTCAAGTTGCGAATAGGTGGACTTGATACGCCTGGCAGTTTCTTGAGCTTCCTCTTCACTCACGCCGGCACCATAGTAGATGGTGGCAATTTCATATGAATTAATATCCATACGTTTTAACGTATCGAGTATCGTGTCTTCGATACGTGAATTCGTGATGGAGAGATTGCCATTAATCACACCAATATAGTCACCTTCGCGCACCTGAAGCGCTCCAAGTTGGACGGAGCGGACAGCTGTGGTGATCTCTGCTGTTTGAATGATGCTTGCAGCCTCGGTCATTGCCTGACAGTTGGTGGCGAAATCTGCCTCGTGATTAACACTTATCAATGCTGCGATACCCTGGGGCAAGGTTTTGCAGGGAACCACGTAGACTTCTTTGTTGGTGAGGCCGACGACTTGCTGCGCACTTAAAATAACGTTGCTGTTATTTGGCAGGATGATGATTTGCTGAGAAGGGATTTTTTCAACGGCCGCGAGCAGTTCTTCAATGCTGGGATTCATGGTCTGGCCGCCGGAGACGATCGAACTGGCTCCTAAACCACGAAAGACTTTTTCAAAACCGGCCCCTGATACGACTGCGACGGTTGCGAACCTGGAGGTATCTATCTCGACGTACTCGTCATTGGCGTGCTCGGCTTCGCTCTCTGCGGCATAGGTCAGGCTTTGTTCTTGCAGGTTTTCGATATTGATATCAAGCAAGCTACCCAGGCTGACACCATAATCCAGGATTTTGCCAGGGGTGGCTGTATGAGTATGAACTTTGAGCATCTTCTCATCGCCAGCTACAACGGTCGAGACACCTCCCATATCGATGATGGTCTGGCGAATACTCTCGACATCTAGTTTGGTACCGTGGAGTAAAAAGACGACTTCATAACCAAATTCTTCCTCGATCGTGACACGCCCTTTTTTGATATGCGCCTCCGCTGAAGCATTTGATCCATTGGCGGAAGGGTTATCGCTGGCGGGCAGGCTTTCGGTAGACTCCCCACGCATATAGCGCAAGATACCTTCAAGAATCGTGAAGAAGCCCTGACCACCGGCGTCAACGACACCGGCTTGTTTCAAGGTAGGGAGTAACTCGGGTGTATGGGCTACGGATTGGCGAGCCGCACTCACAATATCCTGCATCTCGGTGACGAGATCGCTCTGACGCTCCGCGCTCTGCAACGCAGCGGTGGCGGACTCGCGCACCACGGTCAGGATGGTTCCTTCGACGGGCTTGATGACAGCGCGATATGCCAGTTGCGATGCTTCCTGAAAGGCTTGTGCGAGATCTTGAGCATTGAACGTGGCCTTATTATCGAGTCCAATGGCAATGCCACGTAACGTCTGAGATAAGATAACGCCAGAGTTCCCCCGCGCTCCCAACAACGCGTCATGGGCGACTTTTTTGGCGATAGTGCCCGCGGATGTCTCATCGCTGGTAGCGATATTGCGCACGGCGGATTTCATCGTTGCTGACATATTTGATCCTGTATCCCCATCGGGAACAGGAAAGACATTCAACGCATTGATGGTCTCACGATTCGCCTCTAACCAGGCAGCACCTGCGAGAAAAGCTTTTTTTAAATCCTGACCATCATAGACACTGATACGTCGGTTAATACGTCTGGGTCTGGGACGTTGCTGGGAACGGGGGGTTGTGTCCTCCATAGCGGCTGTGCTACCTTTTGTCCTTTATTTATTTTCAGAGAAACCTGGTCCGTGAATAAGGCCCTGAACGTTTACATTCACTTGAGTAACAGGGATGCCGAGCATTTTCTCCGTAGAGAATTTGACAGCACTCATAATATTATGCGCGATCTCAGAGATACGGAGCCCGTATTCTAAGGCGACATACACGTCAATAATCAGTTGTTTATCGAGGATCAGTGTACGCACTCCCTGGTTGCTTTGTTCTGGTGACAGAATGACCGCCTGTCCATTACGCAGGTGGGGCGAGGCAATACCTAGCACGCCATAACAGGTAAGAGTGGCTTCCACTGCGATGGAATGAATGGCGTTGGGTAGTACTTCGATTTTTCCAAGAGGGTGCGATCCTTGCAATGGCTGAGTAATAGATGTTTTTGGCATACGCATCGTGTCTTCTCTCTTGCCAAAATAGCCAATATCGGTTATACTCGCATAACGTGTTTAGATTATCCTGGTGGTACGCATGCGAGTTTTCTTGATGCAGTATACCAGAGAGCTTAGGGATAATCAAGTAAAGGAAATACGGGGCAAGAAGAGCGCCTTCCGCTTGAGGAAGGATTTCTTTTGTGTCCGTTGCCAATTTTTTCGAGAGGAAGAAGAGAAATGTCAGCAGGACGTTGTGATATCTGTGAGCGCAAGCCGATGTATGGTAACCACGTTCCCTTTTCGCAGCATCGAACTCGCCGTCGTTTTGTACTCAACGTACATCGCCGCCGGATCGAGATCAATGGTGCGCCACACCTGGTTAATATCTGCACCCGCTGCTTGCGTACAATGAGCAAACTGCCAAAAGAGCGCTAAATTTGCACATGCATGAATACAGCAACAAAGGATACCTCCTATCGTAGCATCTAGTTGTCGGCATTGCCGCTGCTATTCAAGATAGCTATGTCAGGAGGTTCCGTTGTAGTTATAGAAGAGAGTGGCAGGCCCGATCGTTTGTCCTGACGAACGATCGGGCCTGCCACTCTCTCTTGCTACGATGATGGTATGGATTATTGCGCTGCCATGGGAAGCGCAACCGTTTGATTTCTTTGTTCAAATCTGGTGCGAAGCTGTCCGCAGGCGGCTGCGATATCGTCCCCGCGTTCGGCGCGTACGCTATTACTGATACCGCGCTCATACAGTAGATTTCTGAATGTCCGAATCGCCTCCGGGCCGGGAGTCTGGTAACTGGCGGTGGTGACGTTGACGGGGATACAGTTCACATGCGCGAATTGTTTCAAGGGTGCGAGCAGGTCGGCCAGTTGTTTGGCGTGGGTGGGGGTATCGTTGACGCCCGATAATAGGACGTACTCAAACGTCACCTGACGTTTCGTGGTGGCGATGTAGTCTTTGCAGGCGGAAAGCAACTCATCCAGGGGATACTTACGATTGATCGGCATGGTTTTGCTGCGTAACTCATCTGTGGGAGCGTGCAGCGAGATGGCCAGATTGACCTGTAAGTTTTCTTGACTGAGTTTGCGAATTGCTGGTACAAGTCCGACCGTTGAGACGGTCATATGTCGTGCCCCCAGATTGAAGCCGTCGCTGCTGTTCAGGATACGTAGTGCCTGTAAGACGTTCGTATAGTTATGCAGCGGTTCGCCCATACCCATCAAGACGATGTTGGTAATATGGTCAATCGGATGTGTGCCGGGTAAGCCAGGCGCAGTCCAGGGGGCGGCGCGTAGCTCGCGGGCGAAGAAAAGGACCTGGGCAACAATCTCGCCGGAGCTGAGATGGCGATCAAATCCCATCTGTCCGGTAGCGCAGAAGGTGCAGCCATAAGCACAACCTGCCTGGCTGGAGACGCAGACAGTGGCGCGGGCACTGCTGTCACCCAGAGGCGGATAGAGCATCAACACCGATTCAACCAGTTTGCCGTCGGACAGTTCTAGCAGAATTTTGCGCGTGCGATCGTCTTTCGAATGCAATTCGCTTCGAATAATAGTCGGTCCAATATATGCCTCTTCGGCCAGGCGCTGACGGAGCGTCTGGGGCAGATTAGACATGGCTTCAAAGTCGTTTGCAAGCTGACGATAAAGCCAATGATAAATTTGTTTGGCGCGGAATGCTGCTTCGCCACGCTCTTTGAGCCAGGCTTGTAATTGTGGCAGCGTGAGTGAGAGCAGGTCCGTCTTCTTGTTTGTTGCTGATATCGGTGTCGTAGTCATGGCGACATTATAGCATGAATGAGCATGAATGAGTATGCATTGGTTATCACATGCGCTATGCAATCAGATGAGGGGTAGCTGCTTTTGTCTCCTGCATAACTCTGACTATTGACGTAGATTTGGGGGCTGGTATCCTTTAAGGATACAATGTCTCGTTGTAGAGAGTAAAAGGATAGTCTTTTAGGAGGCAGAATCGTACTTTGTTTTGAGTTGTAGCACATTATATTTGACTTTTGCAGGTGGTCGTACGTATACCGATGTAAGGGTTAATGTAATAGGGCAAGGGGTGTGAAATTATCATGGAAGAGGGTCAGATACTTTATGTCGATTCAGACTGAACAAGAAGAGAGATCTGCTAACACCGATCAATCACCTGCTGCGGCGAGTTTTCGCCAGGTGTTGAAAAACCGTAATTTCTTATTATTATGGATGGCTCAGCTTATTTCGTTGACTATCTTGAATGCGGCTAACTTTGGTTTAATTGTGCTGGTGAATAAGCTGCCAAACCCAGTTTTTATGGCAGGTCTCGCGATTATTGCTTTTACTTTGCCTGCGATCCCATTTAGCGCTATTGCTGGTGCAATTGTGGATCGTCTGGATAAACGATTAGTCTTATGGGTGAGTAATCTGTTACGCATCGTGACGATGCTGCTCATGTTTGTGTTCATTCTGATTGACCGTACCAATGTGTGGCCATTATTTGGTCTGATGTTTTTGACTTCTCTGATTGGGCAATTCTTTATTCCTGCCGAGGGATCCTCTATTCCTTTGCTTGTCGGCGAGCGCGATTTGATGCCCGCTTTGTCCCTGTTCAATATTTCAATGACGCTCTCTCAAGCGATCGGTTTTCTGATCCTGGGTAGCGTGGTTACGAAACTCTTCCCACCATTCTCGTTCCTGTTAGGAAGCCATCTGGTAAACGTTCAGCCAAATGATATGCTCTTCGTGATAGCGGCAGTTTTCTATGCAGTCTGTGTCATTCTGATCATTCGTATTCCCAAGGCGGCTTTTAATCAATCGTACTCGCGCACGCAAAGGCATAAGCATACAAAAGATGGTGTCTATGCGACGGCGAGCCAGGCGTTAGTGATCCTCTGGCGCGATATGGTAAGTGGATGGAGGATTGTCCGTTCTGATCGTCTGCTTTACTTCTCAGTCATCCAACTTTCCCTGGTCGGCGTTTTAATGCAAATGATTGGCCAGCTGGCCGGTACGTTTGTACAGCAGATTTTAAATCAGCCACCAGAAAATATGTCTCTGGTCCTGGTTCCAGCCGCTATTGGACTGGTTGGTGCCTCTGTGTTGATGACGCGGATTGTGGAGCGCGTTGGACGTATTCGCTTGACGGTGATTGGTTTTGTCTCGCTGGCAATTGGTTTTATTCTGCTGCCCCTGCTGAAGTGGTTGGGAACTTTGATTAGTCCTAACAATTCGATTGGAGGCTCACTGATTGTTGTCGGCGTGGTCTTGATCCTCCTGGCTTTAGGCGTGGCCATGGCCTGTGTGAACATTCCAACTCAGACCATCATGCAGGAGCGCTCGCCTGAAAGCGGACGAGCACGCGTGATATCGTTGCAGACAATGATTTATAGTGCTGGAACCATCCCAGTCCTGCTCTTTGCGGGAGCATTTACAACCTTCATCGGATTCACTCCGTTGATTATTCTGGTTTCTGTCAGCCTGCTGGCCTTTTGCGGTTGGGGAGTCTGGTATACCAGAAATGTCGGTTCTCAGATGGGTAATGTGAATATGGTTCAGAAGCAGGAGATTGATACTTCTTCTCCTGCTCTAGACGCGTCGATGCACGATGATGTCGGTTGATTATTCAATAGCGGCTTGACGTTGTTGGATCTGGCGTAAGCGAGCAAGATCAAATTTGGTTTGGCGATCAAAGGTGTAGATGCCGTTTTGCTCAACTGAGACGTCGGTGAGTTGCGTATAACAGTAGCCGAACATGGCTTGATTGTCGAGCAGGACATCGCAGAGCGCCTGGAAGCGCCTATAAAATTCCTCAATCGTGGCTGGAGCTGTGCCGTAGCCCCAGCTTGATCTTGCATCGCCTTTTTGCTCGTTTTCGCGCCACCAGATGCCTCCAAATTCGCTGACAAAATATGGTTGATTGTTGTATGGCTGCGACATCTCATGGTCTTCATGTTGATTGACAAAAGGTTTCCCTTCCGCTGTATGGGCGTGACGCTCTTTGTAGAGCTCCAGATCGGCCCAGAAATCGGTTCCGGTCAGATAGTCGTGTGAGTCGTAGACATCTGTCTCAGGGACGCGGTGTGCGTAACCAGAGGCATCCAGAACGGGACGCGAGGTATCCATCGCTTTCGCCGCCAGAAACATGGCACGTGTAATATCATCCAGATTGGTGATGCCTTCCTGGCGCTCGTAGCGTGTCTCGTTGAGTCCGCACCAGCCGATCAGCGCGGGATGAGAGTAGTCGCGTTCAAGTTCTTCTAACCATTGGGCGACAAAGGCTGGCGAAAAGCTCTGATCTTCCTGATCCGGAACACGGCCTTCAAATCCCCAGTCGGGAAATTCCCCCCATACCAGATAGCCCATTTTGTCGGCGTGATACAAAAAGCGCTCTTCAAATACTTTTTGGTGTAATCGAGCACCGTTGAAGCCGGCGGCCAGGCTCAATTCGATATCATGCTTCAGTGCTTCATCGGTGGGTGCGGTCAACACTCCATCTGGATAATAGCCCTGATCAAGCACGAGACGCTGGAAGATAGCTTCTCCATTGATCTTGATTGCCAGCCCGTCGATGGTCACGCTGCGGAGTCCGGCGTAGCTGTGCGCCTGATCAATGGTCTGACCGTCTGCGTCCATGAGTGTGATAGTGAGATCGTATAAATGTGGATCTTGCGGCGACCAGAGACGACGACGGTCTACTGGAATGAAGAGATCAAGCTGCGGTGATAGATCCTGTGAGGCGCTGCATTCAGCGTGCGTTACTATGCCTGCCTGATCAGTGAGTTCCGCTCGCAGGCGCAGGCCGGAGGTGCTACGTGTCAATGGTTGAACGATGCGCAGGGCGTTGTTGGCAAGATCAGGGGTGATGCGCGGACGGCGTAAGGCAAATTGTGGCACAGGCTCCAACCAGACGGTCTGCCAGATACCTGTTGTGCGTGTGTAAAAGCATCCCCAGTCGGCGTAACGCTGCGATTGTTTGCCTCGTGGTTGCGCTGGCCGATGGTCGTCACGGGCGCGTACAACGATGGTTTTTGTGCCGGTTGCTGGACCGAGATCACACGTGAAAGGAGTAAAGCCTCCGCGATGACGAGCAACTTCAATTTCATCAACCCAGACGGTAGTATCGTAATCGCAGGCCTGGAAGTGTAATAGAATGCGCTGTCCGGCCCATGCATCAGGAATCGTGACGCTGCGGCGATACCAGACTGCCTGCATGAAATCTTTATTTCCAATGCCAGAGAGTTCAGACTCGGGACAGAATGGCACGATGATATGTTCTTTGAGCTCGCGATGGATGAGTCCACGCTCCAGGCCGCTATCGCCATTATCGATCTCGAATTGCCATGCGCCGTTGAGGCAGAGCCAATCTGAACGCTCAAATTGTGGTCGAGGGTATTCGGGACGTGGTATGCTCATGTGCTTGCTCCTCCAAGATAGTGTGTTGGACATTCAACATGTTCTGCTATGATATCTCAAAAAGAAGTGGATATCCAGATATGATGCCAAAAAAGGTCGAGCGAAGCAAGGACACACATGAAAATGGACAGGGCGAAATAAAAAAATGTACAATGAGTTTCACAAGCAGGTAACAATAACACGTAAGAGGTATGGGTGCCAACTTTACCAATCAAAGTGTATAACATGGGGACTTCATGCTGAGAATTTCTTTGCCTGGGGTTCCTCTGTGTATTTGAAAGGATAGGAAGAGTAATACATGCGTGATTTAGCACTGAGAGCCATCAATGCCGCTCAGCAAGCGGGAGCCAGCTACGTCGACGTGCGCGTTATGGAACGTACAACTGAAGGCATTGAGGTAAAAAATGGACGCGTTGAAGGCGTTTCAAGTGCGGAGAGTAGTGGCTTTAATGTCCGGGTGATTGTGAATGGAGCCTGGGGTTTCGCCAGTAGCGCTCGTCTGGATTTTGTCGAGGCAGAACGCGTTGCGCAACAGGCGGTTCAGATCGCTCATGCCAGTGCCCTGGTGGCTGGTGAGCCGGTGCAACTTTCTGCGTTGTCAGCCCAAAAGGGAACGTATCGCACGCCATTACGTATCGATCCATTCAGTGTCCCGCTGAACCAGAAGGTGCAGCTCCTGCTGGATGCCGATGCGGCTATGAATAGCGTCAAAGGCGTCACGCTCACCAATGGCCAGATGGAATATTCGCGTGAGCGCAAATTCTTTGCCAGCTCTGAGGGTAGCGAGATTGAGCAAGAGCTCTTTGATACGGGAGCTGCTATCTCGGCCAGTGCGGTAGATCCAGACTCAAGCGAGATCCAGACACGTTCTTATCCCAACTCGCTTGGTTGTCAGGCCGGAAGCGTTGGCTATGAGTTTATTGAGGCGATGGATCTGGTGAGTCATGGGGCGCGCATCGGTGAGGAAGCCGTGCGCTTGCTGACAGCTCCACAATGTCCCAGCGGCATCATGACTGTGATCCTGGATGGTCCTCAGACGGCGCTCCAGATACATGAGTCCTGTGGACATCCGATCGAGCTGGATCGCGTTCTGGGATATGAAGCTGGCTTTGTGGGGAAAAGCTTTTTGACTACCGATAAGCTAAATAGTAATTACCGCTATGGCTCGGATGTGATCAATATTTCGGCGGATGCAACAATCCCAGGAGCATTGGGAACATTTGGTTGGGATGATGAAGGTGTCCCGGCGCAGCGTACCCCGATTGTGACGAATGGCATCTTTACTGGCTATCTGACGTCACGGGATACAGCTCCATTGATTGGCCAGTCCAGTAATGGGAGCGTTCGCGCCGATGGATGGAATTATCTGCCGATGATCCGCATGACGAATGTGAGTCTTGAGCCGGGTACCTGGACGTTGGCGGATATGATCGCTGATACCGATGATGGCATCTATATGAGCATCAATAAGAGCTGGAGCATCGATGATCGTCGGCTCAACTTTCAGTTTGGTGTTGAGATGGCCTACGAAATCAAAAATGGGAAGCTAGGACAGCTTTACAAAAATGCGACTTATACGGGAATTACTCCGCAGTTCTGGGGCTCATGTGACGCCGTAGGAGGTCCTTCCGAATGGACCGTCTGGGGTACGCCGAATTGTGGTAAAGGAGAGCCAATGCAGGTAATGCGTACCGGTCATGGGGCTGCTCCTACTCGTTTTCGCAATGTGCAAGTTGGCGTTGGACGCTGGTCTTAGTGAGAGGAAGAAACAGTATGTATTCTGATGAGACAAGCGTTCGTGCGTTGCTGGAAAAAGTGTTGCAATATTCTCAGGCCGAGCAGACAGAGGTAGCTTTTAATGCCACCGATGGCGCACTGACGCGTTTTGCGACCAATCATATCCACCAGAACGTGGCTGAGAGCAATTATGAGCTACGCGTGCGTGCCGTGGTGGGCAAACGTAGTGGTGTTGCCGTGACGAATCGTTTAGATGACGAGGCATTGCGCAATGTTGTTGCTCATGCGCTGGAAATCGCTCGTTTGCAGCCCGAGAATCCTGAATTTCACGCCCTACCATCTCCCCAACCAATCATTGCCGCACCCGGGTATAACGCACGCACGGCGCAGTTTTCTCCTGAAGAGCGGGCGCGTCGTGTGGGTATCATTGTTAAGCTTGCCAAAGAGCAAGGTCTGGAGT
This sequence comes from Dictyobacter sp. Z7_2, assembly GCF_057551105.1. Lineage (NCBI taxonomy): Bacteria > Bacillati > Chloroflexota > Ktedonobacteria > Ktedonobacterales > Dictyobacteraceae > Dictyobacter > Dictyobacter sp. Z7_2. The sequence goes on along the minus strand of NZ_BAAJPE010000002.1, from coordinate 1,424,842 downwards.
CCGCTGGAGCTTTCTCAACCGCGCTCCATCATGAGGCGGTGGCAAATTCATATGGGATTTTTGGCTATGAACAGCGTACAGATGCTGAGTGCCATGCTGTCGTGATGGCCGATGCCAGTGGTTCAGGGTATACACAAAGTATGGCAACCGATGTGGAGACTCTGGATTTTGAGGCGATGGCCTATGAGGCGGTAGATAAGGCTTTAAAAAGTCGTCATCCCATCGATATTGAGCTTGGCGAGTATCCGGTCGTACTGGATACTTATGCGGTTGCCGATATGCTCCAGACGCTGATTTTTATGGGTCTTTCGGCGACGGCTGTGCAGGAAGAGCGTAGCTTTATGAATGGTCATTTTGGGATGCAACTGGTCGATCCGAAGATCACGCTGTATGACGACGGCCATGATCCAATAGGCTTGCCGAAAGCCTTCGATGCTGAAGGGTTTCCGAAGCAGCGCGTGAATATGTTCGATCATGGGATTGCCAATGCTGTCGTGTACGATTCTTTTACGGCTGCTCGTGAGGGGAAACCTAATACAGGACACGCTTTGCCGGCTCCCAATGGTGAAGGTCCGATGCCGATGCATACGATCCTGGAGGCAGGAGATGCGACGCTGGAGGAATTGATCGGTGGAGTTGATCATGGGATCTATGTGACACGCTTTCATTATACCAATGTGCTGCATCCGGTCAAGACGTTGTTTACTGGCATGACGCGCGATGGGACGTTTTTGATTGAGCATGGCGAATTAACGCGACCAGTCAAAAATTTGCGCTTTACGCAAAGTATCCTTGATGTATTACGCGATGTTCCTGCCCTGGGTCGTAAACGCGTCCAATACAGCGACTATCTGACCGTGGTCGCGCCAGCTTTGCATGCAGCTAGATTTAACTTTACTGGTATCACTGGCGTATAAGATTATAGCCGTTCGCTTATGCTAGTATGGATGGTATCGAAAAGAGATCCGGCAGGTCGCACGTGCATTTGCCGGTTTCTTTCTGCTTGTACTTTCATGTATACTCTACTGCTTGATAGCGTTTTTCGCGTATAACTATATAAGGTGATCGGTCTGGCTGCTTTAATGCACGTTTCTTTGATTTTGAGGAGGAACAAAACCGATGAGTCTCAGTTGGATTGATGTTCTCTTTCTGATTACGGTTGTTTTGCTGGTGTTTAATGGGTTGCGTAATGGTGCAGTTTTTAGCCTGATATCCTTTCTTGGACTCCCCCTTGGCTTATGGGTCGCCTATACATATGGTCCGCGATTTACCAGCCTTTTAGCATCGAATGGTATCCCCGCCACTCCGCTGATTGCATATGCAGTGCTCTTCTTTGGGACGGTCTTGCTGGTGCACATTATTGCCAATATGCTACGTGGAATTGTGAAAAGTATCCCTATTATCAGCCAGGGTGATACCCTGCTTGGAGGAGCCATCGGTTTTGTTGAAGCATGGCTCATCTGGCTCTTGCTGTTGATGATTCTGGGCTCGTTCCTGGGTGGCCTACAGACACAGGGATCGGCGCTGCTTGCCAGTTCGAATATCCAGCCCGATCAACTGCAAGGATGGCACGATTTTTATAATCAGGCGGTTAGCAATAGTCTGTTTGCGAAGGTCAATGGTCTGTTCTTAAAATCGTTGCCCGATCTACCCAATTGATGTGTTTTTTGACTGAAGCTTGCTTTCTCGTGGGCTAATTTATACAATAAAGCATAAGAGATATGTGTACTTGTTAAAGACCGGAGGTTGCATACGACAAAATTTGAACATCTGATTGATACCGGCGCTCGGCGTGGTCCAGAGCGAGCTTACCTTGTCGCTGTTGATGCTACCAGCGCGGATAGCGTCTGGAGTGTTGAAGATTCTCTGAGCGAATTGGCGGCATTGGCTAAGACAGCTGGCGCTGAAGTAATCGGTACGATGCAGCAACGCCTCTCTCATCCAGATCCAGCCACCTACCTGGGGAAAGGGCGTGCTCAAGAGCTGAGCTATGCCGTCAAACAATATAACTGCGAGCTGGCAATCTTTGATGATGAGCTTTCACCAACACAACTGCGCCATCTGGAAAAACTCCTTGAGATCCGTGTAATAGACCGTACCGCATTGATCCTCGATATATTTGCCCAACATGCTCGTACCCATGAAGGTAGTCTTCAGGTTGAATTGGCTCAGCTTGAGTATCGTCTGCCGCGCCTGAGTGGGCAAGATGCAGATCTAACACGTCAGGGCGGAGGCTCTCGCGGAGCAACGGGAGGCGTCGGTGGAGCGATTGGCGTTCGTGGTCCGGGCGAGACGAAACTGGAAATTGATCGACGCCGTATTCGTGGCCGTATCTCGGAATTAAAAGAGGATATTGAGGATGTACGTAAGCAACGTGCGATCCATCGCCGACAAAGAGCGGCTCAAGCTATGCCTGTCGTTGCTGTCGTTGGCTATACTAATGCAGGCAAATCAACGCTGTTTAATACGCTGACCGAGGCTGGTGTGCTGGCAGAAGATAAGTTGTTTGCGACACTCGATCCGGTAACGCGTCATATTGACTTGCCCAACCATCAAGAAATTTTGATGACAGATACGGTTGGTTTTATCCAGAAGCTCCCGACTAAATTGGTGGCGGCCTTTCATGCGACGCTCGAAGAGGTAAGTGAAGCAGACATGCTGCTTGAAGTGGTGGATGTCAGTCACGAGAACGCGATTGAGCAGAGCGAGACAGTCAATGAGATCTTAGGCAGCTTGCGTGCTCTGGATAAACCTCGTATCACGGCGCTTAACAAAATGGATCTGCTCGCCGAGCCAGAAGATATCGATAGCAGTCTCTATCCAAATGCCGTGCCTGTATCGGCTTTAAAAAATCAGGGTATGGATGCCTTGATGGTAAAGGTCGCTGAGGTGTGGGCGGATAGTATGGAGCGCGTCGATGTACTCATTCCCTATCGTAAAGGTGATCTGGTTGAACTGTTTCATCGGCGTGGGAACCTTGATCAAGAGGAACATCAGGCGGATGGGGTGCATATCGTTGGACGCATTCCGCGGGCTTTGAGAGGTTACTTTTTATCGTACTCCGCTGAATAAAGTGGTTTTGAAGCATGTATTTCTATGAATAGTGCATAAATTACTTTTTTCATGCCTAAGAAGTGCTATTCGACTTGTCGACTGTGAGCGTGTATGCTATTCTCCTAAACAGGAATCACTCTGGTCTTCAATAAGAAAAAGGCGCAAAATTATGTCAGAACGGAAAACGCAATCACGATCTATCCCTCTACGTGTTCGTATGACGCGGACCAATACTGCCAGAGAGCATGCTACAGTTGAGCGTGAAACGGATAGCATTCGTAAAATCCCTGCTTCGTCAGAGGTGCCAATGCCAAGTAACAGCGGTCATAGCGCGAACGCGCCAGCATTGAATTTATCGCACGTATCAGGAAAAGAAAAGTATTCTCAGCAGATTAAAGAGCTGCTCCGGCTATGTGGCCTGTTACGCGCCGATTTAAGCCTGGATGAAGTTTTGCAACAAATTGCAACTTCAACATCTGCCTGTACAGGCTTTCGCGCCCTGAGTATTATCCTGTTGGATCAGAGTGGCAAATGGTTCCTTTCGGCCGCTTCATTTGGTTTATCGGCGGAAGATGAACAAATATTGCGTGAGGCTCCGATGCCTTATGAGATGCTCACGAATGTGATGTTGCCAGAATTCTGTATCAGTCAAAGCTATTTTATTCCTCATGGTTATGAAGATAAAGTAACAATCTGGCCAGTTGTGAATGTGAAAGAGATACAAGATGGGGTATATGAGCCAGGAAAATGGCATCCCCGAGATATGTTACTGGTGCCTTTATATAATCCACGTAGGCCAGGATTAGTGGGTTTTCTCTCGCTCGATGATCCAGAGGATGGTCTAGTTCCAACGGAAGAGGTCGTCGAGGTAAGCGAACTGTTTGCCAATAAAGCAGCGATGGCTATCGATAACGCGCGTATTTTTCAGGAGCAACATGCTGAACGCGTCGCGTTGGAGGCAGGGATCGCTGCTCTAAGTACAGACATCTCCTTGCTGGCAAGAGGGGATTTGCGTCCGCGTATTACTTCCCAGCATCCTCGCTTGCAGCCAATCGTAGATGTGATCAATACTACTGTTGATAAGATGGGTGCTATTTTATATGATATGCAGACGATGACACAGGCTGTCGATGATCATATGCGTAGCATGCAACAGAGTACTGAGTTGCTGGCCAACGATACGCGCCAACAAGAGATACAGGTGGACCAAATTTCTCGCACTATTAATGAGTTTGCTCAGATGATGAATGTTATTTCCGAGCGAGCGGCTGTGCTATCAAGAACAGCTGTTGATGGGGTTGACGTGAGTAACGAGGCCCAGGCGTCTATCGATCGGACCGTTGAGGGGATGGGAATCGTGCGTGAAGCGACATTACAGTCTGCCCGCACGATGAAAAATCTGAGTGAAAGTGGCCAAGAGATTAATGAGACGGTATCAGTGATCAATGATCTCACTATGCGTATGCATCTGCTTGCCTTGAATGCTGCTATTGAGGCGACACGCGCCGGAGAACATAAGCCGGGACTGAGTGCGATCGCTCAAGAGATCCGTTCTCTGGCTTTAAGCAGTACGGATGCCGCACGTCGTGTCAGTGAATATATTCATACGATTCAACAGGAGACCACGAAAGCGTCGCAGAGCGTCGAGCAGAGTACGCAGGAGGTGGTGAAGCAGACCGAGTTGGTGATGCAGACTGGCGTGGCGGTTGACGCCATTAGTGCGGTGACGGATCAGTTGACACATCTAATTGAAGGTATTTGCGTGACGGCAGGCAGTCAGTCGCAGGTGTCACAGCTGGTGGTTTCGGCCATCACAGAAATACTGCGTATGACGGGCGATGTCACCCGCCATATGCGCGAGATGCAAAGGTCCACAAATCGTCTGGTTGAACTTTCCAACGCATTACGTTCGCGCCTTGCGTTGATTCAAATGCGCGAAGAATAATATTTATTCATATCAATTATGTGTATTTAACATTGATATCCCAGGCTACGAGCGATCTCGTAAGTAGTTTGGGCTTCTGTGATGCGCCCCATTTGCTCAAGAACCTGACCTTTATGATAATATAAAACTCCCTGACGTGGAGCAAGAGCTATCGCTTGCTCATAAGCTCTTAATGCAGTCTCAGTGGAATCCAAGTCAATCAGATCAATTGTATTGGCATGAATGTATGCGAAAAATGATGAAGAATGTTCATCGATGTGCTGTGAGAGAGCCGGACTATTCATTGCCGCCCTTTCTTTATCTTCTATAATATAGTCGTCCTTGATCGACATACATGTCCTAAATAAGATCATTCTTTTGCTACCCTATGTTCTGTTAACTATCTTTTTTATGTAAAACCTCTTTCGCAATATGTGTTCGTACCTATGTAAAAAAGCCATCTTGTATGCTATAAAGGGCGGATACCATCCTTGCGAAATAACTGCTGTTTTTATTCTTCCTGATCGTGTGCAGATGATCTGGCTATTCCAGAAACGCTATCTGGAGGTTGTATACTCGAAGCTGAATCGTCCTTGCTCTAGCTCTCTCTGCGTATTATTTTGTATCATACTCCCTCAAATCAATCTGATAAAGATGCAGCAGTATTTATAGTTCTTTTATACTAGTGGCGAGGATAATGAGCCTATGTTTAGCATAGAAATGAAGTACTTTCGTCCTGAATGCGAAGATAAAAAGAACTTTTTGAGAAGGAGAGGATGAGAGAAAATGGAGAGATTATGATAAAAGGGGATGTTTTAGTATGCATTTGCAGTAGAAAAAGACCATCGATGGAGGGGGATTTCGATGATTTTTTCTACCAGGCGGGATAAATATGGTGGTTAATAGTGTTATGCTTCAAGTATCTCTGAGATAAGTCGTAGGAGTTCATCTAATTCAAAGGGTTTTTCTATGTATGGTAGGCGCAGTGTATCAAGTTCCCTGGCAGAGAAATTAGCACTCATGAAGAGTACAGGTGTCTTGTCAAGCTCCGGTGTCGTATGAAGCAAATTATAGAGTTCAAGCCCGTTCATGCCAGGGATTTGATAATCGAGCAGAAACATGTTTGGCCTGCTCTCTCTGATCTTATCAAGGGCTTTGAAGGCGTTATCAACCAGAGTTGCATGATACGGTGTTTCTTGCTGAATGGCGTGTACAATGAATTCACCTATATCCATATCGTCTTCAACCACCAGAATCGTTCGGGGTAAGCTTGTTTTTCCATGTGTATGCGTTGACATAGAGAAATTTCCTTCTTGGTCTCCCATAAAGAAATAAAGATATAATAGATACGTGAACGTGTGCGGATACGCTTCAAATCAAGATATCCACAAGTAAATAGATGGCTCTTTTTAGCTTGAAATAAAGAAATTTGGCTAAAAAGAGCTATGTTTAGGAGTGGGTTGGTGATGAGCGTTTTCGTTGACGTTTCTGCTGTTTCAGCCGTGGATCATCATATTCGCGATAGAGGACTTTTCCAATTTTCCAGCCGAAGTAGCCACAGATAATCACTGCGACAATTGCCACGAGAACCATAGCAATCCGTATAATCGTGCTCAAATTGCTATGAAGTACGCTGGCTAGAGGGTCTGCATAGAAGCGACTGAAGACAGCAATGCTTAAACTTAACACCAGACCCACCATAATCCCCAGGCAACAGCCTAATGGCCCTCCATTTGTTTCTCCCTGAGCCTCTGGTGGTAAGGTTTCGGCGGTGGTTGGCTCTGTTATTCCAGGGGGAGTTTCTAAGATAGGCTGAGAGGGCTCAGATTGCTCTGGTGACTCTGGTGACTCTGGTGACTCTGAGGACTCTGAGGACTCAGGTGAGATGACAGCATTTTCCTCTGGCGGCTTGATGTCCTCTGGGTGCTCCTCTGACGAAAATGAATCTGATGGCGTAGACACAGAAGTTGATCCTTTATCTCTGTAATAATGGTGCGATGGTGAGTGCTTTTAAAAGGTGCCAAATTGACGATCGCCAGCGTCTCCAAGCCCAGGCACAATGTAGCCCATATCGTTGAGCGAGGTATCGAGTGCGGCCACATAAATATCGATGTCCGGGTGAGTCTGGGAAAGTTTCAGGAGTCCGTAAGGGGCTGCGATGATGCCTATATAGGAGATACGTGGGATGCCACGAAGTTTGAGTATATCAATCGCATCAATCGCTGAGCCTCCTGTTGCCAGCATCGGGTCCACCGCGTACACCACCTGTAGATCTATCCGATGGGGGAGACGATTGTAATATTCCTGGGCTTTTAACGTTTCTTCATCGCGGCGTAAGCCTAAATGCCAGGTTTGAACATCAGGGATAACCTGACGCAGGCCATCAGCCAGGCCAAGTCCAGCACGTAAAATGGGTGTCACACCTATCCCGCCGGCCAGGCGTTTTCCAATCATTGGCTCCAGTGGCGTTTCAATCGCGCTATTCTCAAGAGCGAGTGACGCTGTCGCTTCGTATGCCAGCAACGCACCAATTTCACGGACCAGTTGATAGAATTGTGGGGTTGGAGTGTTCTTGTTGCGGAGTAAGGTCATCTTATGGGCCATGACTGGATGAGTCGAGATGTGTACACGCGGTAGATGGAGCACCTCTTCCCGCGTTGGTTGTGGGATGCCTTGCATCGGCAATTTGGGCTGACTACTCTGTGACTGGGTTGCTGACATGTTGATAACCTCGCTATCTATCTCAATGACTTTAAAGAGAATTGTATCAGAGTTGGTAAGATGCGTCGAGGTCTGCACGCGGAACCTTAGAATGTCTGTGTGAGACAGCTATAATCCATAGGTCAAGCATAGGCAAAAAGAAAGGGTGGTGCAGACCCTCTATATGCTATACTACACGCATGGTGATAGCAGTAGCTGAAATTACTTTGCATTTGCCGGATTCTCATTCATTGAAGGATAAGCGGCAAATCATAAAATCGGTGATTGAACGTGTACGTAATCGCTTCGAGGTTTCAATCGCCGAGGTGGGTCAGAATGATGTGTGGCAGGTCGCACAAATCGGGCTGAGCTATGTAAGCAATAGCGGTCAGCATGCAGGTGAAGTGCTTGCCCATATTCAACGCTATATTGAAGAGACGCGTCCAGATCTTGTGATCTCTGCGTACGAAACAGAAGTAATTCATTGGTAAATGTAGAGTGCAAATACGTAATATGTTACCCTTTGATGTACCACCGCCAGTCTATGTACTGGGAGTACGAGTGGATCGCCTCACACAGCGCCAGACTCTGGCTACATTTGAACAGATCATCGCACAGGCGCGTAGCAGTGCAGAACCACATCTATGTCAACAAATTATCACGGTCAATCCTGAATTTGTGATGGCCGCTCAGCATAATCATCTTTTTCGTCAATGTATTAACCAGGCTGCTCTTGTGATGCCCGATGGTATCGGCATCGTGTGGGCAGCCCGCTATCTGCGCCGTCCGACACCCGAGCGCGTGACGGGTGTCGATACGATTGTCGAATTGGCGAAGCTCTGCGCCAGTCATGGCTATCGCATGTATCTGCTGGGAGCCGCTCCAGGAGTGGCTGAAAGCGCTGGCGTTCGCTTACAAGAATTAGCGCCAGGAGTCTCTATCGTTGGTAGCTATGCTGGATCGCCTGCCGTGTCAGAAGAGCAAGAGATTATCGAACGCATCAGAGCCTCCGCAGCCGATGTTCTCTGTGTCGCCTATGGAGCCCCGGCACAGGATCTATGGATTCAGCGCAATCTTGAGCGCTTGCCTGTGGCAATGGCGATGGGCGTTGGTGGCTCCTTCGACTTTTTAACCGGACGGCAGCGTCGTGCTCCCCGCTGGATGCGTAAGTTGGGATTGGAATGGCTGTATCGTCTCTATCGAGAGCCGTGGCGCTGGCGACGGATGCTGGCTTTGCCACAGTTTGCTTTACAGGTTGTATTGAAAGGGCGTAACTCGTATGACGCTTGAGACTTCTCTCTCTTTTCCTGCCGCTTCTCGCCTGCGCACGCTGATCCAGGCTTTTGCGGGGAAGCGTGTACTGGTGATCGGCGATATGGTGGCCGATGAATATTTAATTGGGAATCCAACGCGTATTTCTCGTGAAGCGCCAGTTCTGATACTTGAACTGGCTGAAGAGAGAACTGTTCCCGGGGGAGCAAGCAATGTTGCTGTGAATGCCTGTTCCCTGGGATCACAAGTATTTCTTGCCGGGGTGGTTGGCGATGATCTTCCAGGTCATAAATTTCGCCAGGCGATTAATTCCTGGCAGATGAATCAGGATGGCTTGATTTCAGATAAGACACGACCCACATCGACTAAGACGCGTATCCTAGCAGGCAATTCGCAGCTTGTACAGCAGCATATTGTGCGGTTGGATCGTGTCGATACTTCAGATATTGGCGAGCCGGGCAAGAGTCAGATTATTGAGTATATTCAGCAGAATTTGCCACTTATCGATGCAGTTGTGCTTTCCGATTATGAGAATGGCATGATTAGTCCCGAGATTATCGAGTCCTGTATCCCAACCGCTCGGGCTCTTAACAAAGTTGTAGTGGTGGATGCTCATGGCTCGCTTTTCCGTTTCCAGGGAGTGACGGCCCTTACTCCGAATCAACCTGAAGCTGAGTTAACTTTGGGGCGCACAATTACTAATCAGGCAGATTTAAATGAGGCTGGATGGCGTTTGTTGGAAGGTAGCAATGCTCGAGGAGTGTTAATCACCCGGGGTAGCGAAGGCATGAGCCTATTTGAAGTGGATAAGCCTCCACTGCATATGCCCCTCCATCCCTGGCCGTTCGCGAGCGAAATCGTTGATACCAATGGGGCCGGTGATACGGTCGCTGCTACCTTCACTCTGGCTTTGACGGCTGGCGCAAGTATGCCTGAGGCTGCTTATCTTGCGAATGCTGCTGCTGCTCTGGTGGTACGTCGCATGGGATGTGCCAGTAATACACCTGAAGAATTAATGGGAATCCTACATGAATAACCTCTATCAACTTGCACAACAAAAAATAGTCACGCGAGCCCAACTGGCGACTGATGTCCAGCGTCGCCAGCACGCGGGCGAGCGCTGTGTCTTTACTAATGGATGCTTCGATCTCTTACATCTGGGTCATGTTCGCTACCTTCAGGAGGCGAGAGCTCTGGGAGACTTTCTGGTGTTGGGACTGAATAGCGATGAGAGTACGCGGCAACTTAAAGGACCATCTCGTCCCCTGGTGCCCGAGAATGAACGCGCCGAGATTCTGGCCGCGCTTCAGTGCATTGATTATGTGACTATCTTTCCTGAACGTACCGCTAACGCGCTGATTGATCTTCTTCAACCTGCTATCTATGTGAAGGGGGCCGACTATGTCGGTGCCGATGGCCATCAGCCAGATCTGGCGCGTCTACCGGAGGCATCGTCTGTCCAGGCATATGGGGGAGAGATACGTTTCATTGCTTACTTGCCACATCATTCCACTACAGAAATGATTGAGAAAATTAAGCATTTACCATAAAAGTATCTTTCTTCTATTCATTAGACCCGTGCCACCTGACATGTTTTGTGGTAATACATTAGGGGATGTGAGCAAATAAGTTGTTTTCGCCTGGAACATCATTGCCCACGCGTGAGGTCGCCAGTTGAAAATACTCGCTGCTGCGCCATTTCCGCTGGAGCTCACGCGGAAGGCGGATAATTGGCAGCACGGAGTCGACGTTGCTGCGATGCTTGTCCCAGGACCTCTTTTTCTCGTCTTGCCAGGGCTCAACATCTAAGAGGACGCTGATTTGATTATCGTCAAAGCCAGTATGTTCCAGATCCAGGTTTTTAAACACATTGTCGAAGGCTTGATCTTGAATCCATTCAGACATCATAAGTACCTGGCGGCGTGAGTAGGACATATAGTAAAGCTTCGCTGCTGCGTGCGCTGGCCCCTTTTCAGGATATAAAGCTCTGTCGGCTGCCGCGTGAAAGGCTCCAACAGTGTACTTGTAGATGGCGATATGGTCAGGATGGCCATATCCTCCAAACTCGTCGAAGGTGATAATGACTTGTGGACAGAAATCGCGAATGATTTCTACTAATTTCCCAATCACTTCGGCGGAATTGGCTTTGACAAATGCCTGTTCATGATTGTTGGCCGGAGTATCTGGCATCCCTGAGTCACGGTATCCCAGGAACCAGAGGTGCGACACTTTGAGTACTTCAGCTGCGGCTCGCATCTCTGCTTCACGTATTTCTCCAAGGTTGTTCGGTGCAGCCAGAACAGAATCAGTATTCTCTCCTACCTCTCCACGTGTTGCGTAGACAAGGCCAGTTTCGATGCCTTGCGCCTGATATTTCAACAATGCGCCGCCAATAAGTCCCTCATCATCGGGGTGCGCAAAAATGCCTAGTAGTCTTTTCGTTGACATGATGCTTGTTCCTTTTCTTCTGCCTGCCTTTGTGCACGGAACCTCTATGCTAATGTAGCATGTGGTAAGAATAGCTGTCAATTCTGTGTGCTTTCACTTTAGCTCTTTTGTAACTGCGTTTCGATGGTTCGTAATGGTGTGAATGATGCGAAGGAATAAAGTATAAACCTGGCATGTCTTATCTAAAGGTCCCAAAAATACTAACTTGTAAAAATTCCTAAAAAAGGCCGTGTAGATATATATGCAAAGAACAGATGCCAATTTGTTCGCTGCATAACAGCAACGGTTATCGATGTATGTTGGATATTAAGATCCTTAGTTTAGGGAAGGTGAAAACATGTTTTCTATTTTTAAAAAGGCACAGGCAGAAGAAGTCGTTTTACAAGAATTAAATGAGGAAGAGCTCTCCCAGGTTGCTGGTGGTCATCATCACCATCATCACCATCACCATCACCATCACCACAATACATGGACCAATAAGAAGCCAACGACCACGACGACTGCGACGACCACAACGAAGATAGGCGTCGTACCCACGAACTCACATTGGTAGAATTGTCTCTGTGATGGCATGCTGTTGTTAGTGCGAAAGTAGATGCTGCCCCGGCATTTATGCTGATATGCCTGCCCGCTAACAATCGCCTTTTGCTATGTTACCGTTGCTGTCTATTTGATCGATCGTGAATAGCTTGTTCAACGATCGATCAAATACGGCAGCGGTGTCGCTGTTTTTTTGCATCCAGAATGATGTATTGTCGTGCAAATGCTCCAGACTAAAATGAATCCCTATTTAAGAAGTGAGGTGCGCTCATGGCAACTCAGGATCGTTCGATTTTTCGGAAACGTGCCCTGGAAAAATATATGCACAAGCAAGAGACGCATGTCATCTTGCGATTGGTCTCCCCTCGGATGTTTGGTTTCATGTGGGCATTTATTTTTCTTGCTATTTGTGCGGGTGCAGTTCTCTGGTCCATCAAGGAGCCAATTGTCATTCAAGGAAAAGGTGTTGTTGTGCAAGAGAAAGCCAGCAACGGAAAAAAAGCGCAGGTTGTTGTCTTGCTGTTATTGCCAACTGATCAGCAGGCCAACTTGAAAATGGGACAACCCGTGACTATCAGTATCGCATCAGCGAACATCAAATTTCATAGTAGCATAGGAATGGTCGAACAGGGTGTTATGAGTCCAGCCGCCATCAGTATGCAAGTCAATTTACAATTGCCAGCATCTCTGGCACAAACCATTGCGGGACCATCGATTGTTGCCAGCGCGCCTGTTGAGCCAATGTCCCTGGCTCAGACATATTTAGGGAGCCAATGCGATGCACAGGTACAGATTGGAACACAAAGTGCTTTCTCTTTTATCCCGGGCGCCAGTACGGTAGCGAGATTTTTTCATAGTGTGCCAGGGTATATCCATAATCTTCCTGACACCTTCCAGAATATCAAAAACTTCATTAGCAGTCATATTTAATATTGTAAGAGGAATGTGTTTTTATGGGGCCTAGGCACAGCGATAAAATTAAAGCGTATCGTTTAGATCCAATGAATCAGCAAAAAGATACAGAGGCACCACCAGTCATAGAGAAGAGTCATTTGCTTAACAATGGTAAAGACACTTCCATGAAGATGCCTATTGCGGGTCTACCGATACTGTCTGCCGAAGATTTTCAGTGGCAGATGGTTCCTACACCAGCTCCAACTTCACCTGTTCAGACGCCACTACCACAAGCTAATGTAGATGCTAAGCAGAACGAGCGCTCATTTCAGCCATCTCATGTGCGGAACACGCCTGTGCCGCCACGCATAGAAAGAAGGCAACCGGAAAGGCAAGCCCCTTTAATATTGCCACCTCCACCCTCCACTATTAATATGCCTCGAAGTGCTCCGGTGCAAGCGATGAGAAGTGCTCCAGTGCAAGCGAGCGGGATGTATAAATGGGAGAATCAGACTTCCAGATATCCTGCTGAGTTGATCTCAATCATGGAGTCAGAGACGCGTGAGATGCAAGCCCTGGGGAGCCAGCCCGTCGAAGACGACGATGATAAGCCAGCCAGGAGACGGCGGAGGAAGCGGCGGTGGGTGCCTGAGATGCGACAGATGACGGCGGTTGAGTGTGGCTCAACTTGTCTGGCGATGATCTTAAATTATTATGGGTATGCCACGAGTACTTCAGAGGTACAAGAGCATTGTGGGGTCGGACGAGATGGTCTAACAGCCCTTGAGATTGTGAAGTCGGCAAGATTGTATGGTTTGCGTGTTCGCACTGTCTCAGTCACACTAGATGATTTCCGTTATGTCACGCTTCCGGCGATTGTGCACTGGGAGTTTAACCACTTTATGGTGGTCGAGCGCAGGTCTTCCAAGGGTATAGATGTCGTTGATCCAGCTGTGGGACGTCGCCGATTGAGTCTCGAAGAGTTTGACGAAGGTTTCACCGGCGTTGCGATTATGCTAGAGCCAAGAGCCCAATTTAAGGAGCGAGCGCCGCAGAAAGTTCTTACCCCCTGGGCTTATATGAGCTCACTATTGACTATGCGTACTATCATTGTCCAGATTATTGGGGCCTCACTGCTCTTACAATTATTAGGACTCGGCGTTCCTGTTTTAACTGAGATCGTCCTTGATCGCATCCTACCGCAAAAAGATCCCAACCTGTTGACAATATTGGGTCTGGGGATGCTGATTCTGGTGCTTATGCAGGGAGTCGCTATATTCTTGCGCTCCTCGTTATTGATCTATTTACAGACCAGAATCGATACGAATATGATGCTCAATTTCTTTGAGCATATGCTTAGTCTCCCCTATCGTTTCTTTCAGCTGCGTTTGAATGGAGATCTGCTGGCTCGAATGAATAGCAATCTGGCGATTCGTGACCTGCTCACCAATCAGCTTATTTCTACGTTGCTTGATGGCAGTACCGTGATTGTCTACTTCGTTATCCTGCTGTTTTTTTCAAAATCCATTGCCTTGATTGCATTAGCAATCGGAATGTTCCAGGTACTGCTCTTGCTGGTGACATCCCCGTCGATTCGTCGGCTCACGCAGCGGGATTTGGAAGCGCAGGGCAAAACCCAGGGATACATGAATGAAATTTTGTCTGGTATTGCAACATTAAAAGCTGCTGGGGCTGAGCACCGGGCCTTTGATCGTTGGGAGAATCTCTTTTTTGATGAAATGAATATTTCATTGAGACTTCGTTATCTCTCCTCTGTGATCAGTGCTATGATTGGCATTTTAAATCTCCTCTCCCCATTGCTATTGCTCTGGGTTGGCGCGATGCAGGTCATCGATGGGACAATGACCATAGGTGCTATGCTGGCGTTTAATACGTTGGCAATCTCATTTCTCGTGCCACTGGGCTCACTGGCAGGTAGCGTCCAGGAATTGCAGGTTATACGCGCTCATTTTTCACGCATCGCCGATGTCATTGGAACTGATCCTGAGCAAGATCCTGTCGATGTCAAGACTCCTCATCACTTGCAGGGATATATCGAGTTGAAGCATGTGGCCTTTCGTTATAACGAGAACGCTCCTCATATTCTCAGAGATATCAATGCCAGGATCTATCCAGGTCAGAAGGTGGCCCTGGTTGGTAAAACAGGCTCGGGCAAGAGCACGCTGGGAAAGCTCCTGGTAGGTCTGATCCATCCCACTAGTGGATCGATTCAGTATGATGGCATTCCTCTGGAGAGCTTGAATTATCAGGAGGTGCGCAATCAGTTTGGTGTCGTTTTACAGGAGTCTTTCATTTTTAGTGGCTCGGTTAGAGAAAATATTGCTTTGAATAATCCTGATATGGATCTGGAGCGTATTATCGAGGCTGCCCGGCTGGCGGTGATCGATGAGGATATTGCTAAGATGCCGATGGGCTATGATACGCTGGTCTCCGAAGGCGGAAGCGCTTTCTCGGGCGGACAGCGCCAACGTCTGGCGTTGGCACGAGCGTTGGCACATCATCCGGCATTGCTGCTCCTGGACGAAGCAACTAGCGCGCTCGATGTGATGACAGAGCATGCTGTCGAGCAGAACCTTAGCCGTCTTCCATGCACACAGGTGATTATCGCGCATCGCTTGAGTACCATTCGTAACGCAGACGTGATTATGGTTTTGGATCGCGGACATATTGTGGAGACGGGAAATCATCAGCAATTATTACAGAGGAGCGGCTTCTACGCCAACTTGATTCAAACTCAAATGCAAAATGGCGAGATCGCAAGTCGCTGACGAGTAATCAGGTGATCCTGCATGGGCAATCGCTGCTATTGAGACCACTGGAGAAGTCTCAATAGCAGCGATTGCTTATATTTGTTTCTGCTCAGTAATGATCATTTGTTGAATATTATATGTTTATAAGATATGCCTGCTTGATGTATTGTGTGCCGATTGAGAGAGAATTATCAAGAGGTTCATATGCTGCCAGAAAGGATTTTATGTTATATAAGTTTATCCCTTCTAGTTGTGCTCTTATCCTTAAAGAATAGAACGCGCAATTAGACTATGACTCTATCTTTACTGTGGAAAATATGCTACACTATGTTTGGTGTGAATGACGGTGAATGCATTCTTTAAGCGCTGCTTCTCTGGCATTTTCATATCTGTGGGTTTTATAAATCTTGAAACCCTGATACACTAGTGGGGTCGGGTTGATGATTGGTGGTTATAGATTGTACAAAGATTTTGAGGGGTGTTGCATGGCACGATCCACATTAGATAGAGAATTACGCGAGTTGGATGATCAGATTCAACGCTTAGGTAGCCTGGTTGATGAGGCTCTGGAGAAAGCATTAAATGCTCTGGCCACAGGGGATCTGGCTCAGGCCGGTATGATCATTGAGGCTGACTCGACAATCGATGCTTTGCGCAAGACGGTTGAGGAGCACGCGATTCGCTTGTTGACATTACAGCAGCCATTGGGTGGTCGTGATCTGCGCTATTTGACTTCAGCGTTGGCTATTGCCGGCGATCTAGAACGTGCAGGCGATGGGGCTGCTGGTATTGCACAACTTCTGTTGCGTATGATGCCGTTACGTAGTAATACCAATGATCTGGCTGCTGCGGTTGGGAATACACAAGTGTCTGAGGCATCTGTATTGCGTGGTATCCTCGATCTTGGAACTGAGGCTCGGCGTGTTTTACAAGGGACGATGAAGGCGTTTGCGCAGCGCGATGTGAAAGCGGCCCATTACATCTGGGAAGAAGATGATGTTGTCGATGTTCGCTATCATCTTGTCCGTCACGATTTGATGGCGATGATGGCTGGTGCTCATGCCATTCCAACCCTCCAGAACGATGCAACGGCTCTGCAACGTGCCACATATCTGCTCTGGATCGCTCATAAGTTGGAGCGCGTTGCCGATCATTGTACCAATGTCTGTGAGCGTCTGGTGTTCACGATTGAGGGCGACAATGAAGAATTCAATGTCTCTGCAGATAAAAATAAGTCGTAGAAGAGAATGCTCTTTTCTACGACTCAGTTTGGTCTGATCTTACTATGCTCCAGATACTGATGAGTAACCTGCTTGCCCATCAAAGTTGTAGAGATTTTCGATCTTAATAAAATCGAAGCCGCTATCACTGACACGCTGGAGTAACGATGTAATTTGAGTGTGCGAGATTGTTCCTTCTCCAAGGAAGCGGCAGCGCCAATGATCTGTCGTGAGCGTCTCGGATAGACCATTTGGCCACACTCGCGCTCCACGGTTCGAAATCAAGCTCAAGGTTAATCCGTCTCCGTTGAGACGCTGGATGGCTTCGCCCAGAGCATTCACATTGTCTTGTGCCCAATCAAGGAACACATCGACCCCGACCAACTCTTTTTTGACTTCAATGCGCTGGCGTTTGATCGTTTCTTTGTCTGCCAACTTGGGGGCAGAAATGTAGTGGACCGCTTTGAGCGTCTGTGGCTCTTGTCCCAGGCGAGCAATCACGGCTTCGGCGAATTCTTTAGTGCCGACTTTTTGCTTGCTGACTCCCTCCGCATAGATATCGTATGTGTGGATACCATCCTCAAGCGTGCGCAGCCAGGCGTTGTGGACGCGCGTGGCTACGTCGGGCTGGTCGATGTGCACCAGAAGCATCACTGCGGCCAGCAGCAGTCCCGATGGATTGGCTAGATCTTGTCCAGCACGACGAGGCGCGGAGCCGTGAATGGCTTCAAACATGGCACATTGATCACCGATGTTGGCTGATCCCGCCAGACCAACTGAGCCTGCGATCTGGGCGGCCACGTCTGAAAGGATATCTCCATAGAGATTGGGCATCACGATGACATCAAATGCTTCTGGCGTATCTGCCATCTTCGCCGCACCGATGTCAACGATCCAGGTCTCTTTTTCGATGTCGGGATACTCTACTCCAACCTCGTCGAAGATTTTGTGGAAGAGACCATCGGTGATCTTCATGATGTTGTCCTTCATGAAGCAGGTCACTTTTTTGCGGTTGTTCGCTCGCGCATATTCGAAGGCGTAGCGCACGATTCTTTCAGATCCAGGACGGCTGATGAGCTTGAGAGTCTCGGTCATGTCGTTTGTCTGGCGATATTCGATGCCTGTATAGGTATCCTCTTCGTTTTCACGCACGATGACAACATCCATGACTGGATGTTTGGTGTCTACAAATGGATAGTAGGAGACGCAGGGGCGTACGTTTGCATAGAGTCCAAAGGTTGTTCTTGTCGTGACGTTCAGGCTCTTGTAGCCGCCTCCTTGAGGCGTGGTGATGGGGGCTTTGAGGAAGACTTTGGTGCGGCGGAGCGATTCCCAGGCACCTGGCTCGATGCCGGCTGTGATGCCTTTGAGGTATACTTTTTCTCCGACTTCTATGGTCTCGGGCTCAATCTGGGCACCAGCGGCCTCGATGATATGAAGCGTGGCTTCCATGATTTCTGGTCCAATGCCATCACCATGGGCTACTGTAATGGGTGTTTTATTTGTCATATTCGATGAGGAGTCCTTTCTCGGGTTATTTTGCTCCTACCGATGGAGCGAATCGTGTCTTTCAGACAATGTAAAGGCCACATGCTTGGTTGATGTGACATGGGTGACCGCAAATGCATATCTTTAGCGTTGCGTTCCATCTGATGAGGGGCGAACGCTGCTTGTGCGTGCTACCATGGAAAATTACTGCTTGTATGCAGTTTTATGTGGCTCTGAAAATAAGGTTGGGTAGCTTTAACATAAGGTGTCAAAACTACCCGCATTGTATCACATGGTATGCCTGTATCACTGTAGGCTATCGATATGCAACGGCAGCCCTGCTATGCGTGCAGGAGACACCTTTCAGCTACAGTGCGATGCTTCTATACGTTGGCTTTGGCTTCTCCATCGTCGACGACTGTAAGCTGGCCCGTATTGATGTCGATGACCAGTCCGTAGACGGGTATTTTTGGCAGGAAGGGACTACTACGGATGACATTGACTACTTCCTGGACGTTGAGATGGACATCGCTAAAGGCACCAATCCAGTTGACCAATCCATCGATGTCATTCAACCCACGCTCTGTGATCAATTGTTGCGGATCTACTCCCAGAGCCTGCATCGAGGATGTCAGCGCGACCGGATTGACTTTTGAGAGTCCGCATTCTGTATGCCCAACGACAAAGACGCGTCGTACTCCAAGCAGGTAGATGCCTCCTGCCAGCGAGCGAATCAGATCGTTGGATGCCTCTTGGCGATCGGGTGAGGAGATAGTGGCTCCTGCGGTGCGCAGCTCAAGGACTTCTCCACGCTCCAGGCCCAGAGCTGGCTCAAACATATTGACCAGGCGGCAATCCATACAAGTAACTATGGCTGTCTGTTTACGGGGAGCGTGCCCAACATGGGGAAGCGTCGTATTCTGGAGGAAACGTTCGTTGTGCGCTAATATCTCATTAAGCATCAGGTTACCTTCCTTTTGCGTCTTGGAAATGATAATAGTGTAATCCGGGTAAGCCACGCTAGTGTAGCACGCTGGATTAAAATGTACAAGCTCGTAGCGTCGCACGCTCGCGTGCGATGTCCCTGTGATTCGTATGAGACGGCAGGATTGCGGTGTACCACGCAGGCGAGCCTGATCGTACGTCGAGTGGGACATCGCACGCGAGCGTGCGACGCTACGGTGTCCACCTTTTGGGTGTCTCAATATTCAGAAAAGCTAACGATATTTAGTTCGTAATGAGTTGCATGGTTCCCCAGGCACAGGCACCGGAAGATGACCCTCGCAAGAGCGTCGTTGTTAGTCCTGTCTCTTGTTCATATTGTTGTGCAATCCTCTGAATGACTTCATCCGCATTCTGTCGCGCTAATATTGCCACTGTCCCGCCACTGCCTCCACCAGTGATCTTGGCCCCATAGATCTGGGCTGCTGGCCCGGCCTGACGTGCTAGCTCTACCAGACGATCTGTCCCAGCCGATCCCAGGCCACAGGCGCTGTAGCTGACGTGCGCTTGATACATGAGCTCTCCAAGGAGTGCGAGCTGCTCGTCGGTCGCTGGCGATGTTTCTAGCAGGTTGCGGAACAGTCGGACGCGGTGATGCTCATAGATAGGATGAGCGGTTGGTTGTCGAATGGCATATGTTCTCTGCGGATCGATCTTTGTGATCGTATCAGTTGTGCCGCCATAGCGCTCCAGGAATGAGGCGCCATCGAGCTTGAGGGGAAGTTGGTCCCGATAAAGAGTTTCCCACTCTGAGGGAGTGATGTTGGCGAGGTAGCCTTGCCATTGTGGATCGGTGATCTCCAGCGTGGAATGATCAGTTGATGAGGTGACCGCGAAGTTTTGCAGATCAGCGATGATGCGATAGCCCATGAATGCGCCGACACGGACCGAACCATAGTCTGCGCCCGCAACAGTATGTCGTACGCCCGAGTCGATGCCCCAGATCTCAACACCATCTGGGAGAGGCACTGATCCCTGTAGCTCTGCAGGCTGACAGAGAAGTGCTAGCAGGCTATTATCCTCACCGCAGGCTGAAGTCATTTGATCCATGACGCCACAGGGAGCTCCAACGATCAGATTCTCGACTTTCTGGCAGAGGATGGCAAGTGTGCGCCCACTAATATCGAGATGATAGAGTTCGTTGAGCGCTTGCATGGTGGCAACTTCAAGTGCGGCCGACGAGCTCACTCCTTTGCCGATGGGGACTTCGCAGTGGACAATAATTCGTAACCCTTGTGTCAGGTGGAGATGATACTCGCGTTGCAACATGGCGACGACTCCGATGACATAAGCGGCCCAGGCGGTCTCTGGATCGGCTGTAAGCAATGTTCTGGCCGCTTGATAGTCTATCGGCTTGCCCTGTTCTCTCAGGCTCTCAAGGGGCACTGTGACGGTCGGATGCTCCAGGATATCGGACCCCGCTGTGCTGTAGACGGTGATTGTGGGATCACTGGTTTGCTGAACTGCGGCGATGGTGGCGACCGCCAAGGGCATCTCCAGGACAAGTGAACCTGAATAATCAGCGATACCTCCCATGAGGTCGAGGCGTCCAGGAGCACGGGCGATGAGTAGAGGTCGATCGGTGGCAAAGAAGTCGGCTGCCTGCGTGTTGAGGTGTGTGAGGAAGCGTTCTATCTCTGGTCTGGCTATCCCTGAGGATGCGTCGTTGTCATGCCACATCGGGAGATGGCTCCTTTCCATACTTGGATATATAGAGTATGTTAGCGTAATAATCCATGCTGCTTTAGTAGGGATGTCAATGTCGTTGCAATCTGCTCCTGTATGGCACTATTCGCATAGCCAATCCAGGATACACCAGTTGTGACATCTAATGGTGCCGCCAGCGGTTGACCAGATGCGTCTGTGACGATGATACCTAGCTTGCGTGCTATGAGTTCGGTACAGAGATCATAAGGATGGCAGAAGAGGCCTGACGCCTGTCCTCGTGCCGCAAGGATCGGTTCCATGAGTGGACGTAGATCAGCAATCCAGCGGTCATGACCCATGATCAGTTCATAAAGTTGTCCGCCGCTACAGATATATTGGTCTTCAAATGCCTGAACCTCGCCCTGCTTGTTGGGTCCAAGGACATGCTGTACTAATTCGTCGTCGATTGCGGCAAGCTCTGTGCGTATGCCCGGGAAAAAGCGGGAGATATTTCCATAGCCCTGAGCAATCGTTTTTGATTGCGATGGCTTTGGTAGCAGTGGCGTATGCTCGCCAGTAATTCTGTTGTAACGTTCGCCCTGTGCTTCTTGATCGGCGATAGCCCAGAGACTATCACTGAGATGCTGTTTGATCAAAGGAATCTCTGTCTGAACGGCGAGTTCGATATTGGCCAGCGTGGTGGCAGCTCCGTGATTGGCGGCTACTCCCGTAAGAATCCAGGCGGCCCGCTTTTGATACATAATACCACGTGTGCCGTCGATGGGATCAATGATGATGACAAGTTCTGCCTGCATAGCATCGATAGTTGGCGGAAATACCTGTAAGCCATCCTCACCTAATCCCTCCGCGACCAGGAGAAAGGACCAGCGCTCGCTGAGCTGTGTGAAGTGGTGTAGTAATACCTCCTCGGAGACGCGATCAATGGCAAAGATGGTGTCTCCACCTTGCTCGGCGACAATGGTGCTGAGAGCATCTAACGAGCTGCGTTCACAGGTGGCAACGACTTCGTCGCGGATGGCTTCATGGATGTGACGAATCGCGAGCAGGAGTTCATTGACGTCACGAATCATTTTTTACCTCTGTTCCCGATAGTGGACAGTTGATTGTTTGAGTAATTCAGCAGCTTTTTCTTCTGGTAATGTATCACTTATGAAATTACCACCACCAATTTCTGGACCGGCTAAATATTTCAGCCTGCTAGGCTGTCGCAGGGGAGGGTGAAAGGCAATAAAAAAATGGAATGCGTCATAGGAGCCATCTACAGGGGCTTGATGGAGCACCATCACATAAGGAAAAGAGATATGCCATAGATTGTCAAAGCGGACGGTGATGCTCTTGAGGGCCTGCGCCAGCGATGCGATTTCAGGCTCGGTCAGATCTGAGACGTGGGCGACGCGGCGCTTGGGGGCGACATAGACTTCATATGCGTAGCGGGCAAAGTAGGGGACGAAAGCAATACTATAGTCATCTTCATAGAGGATACGCCGTCCATCGTGTTGCTCGGCGGCGATGATGGAACTGAAGAGTGGTTTTCCGGTCTCGCTCAGGTAGCGCTGACTGGCTAACAGCTCAGTCTCAATGGTTTTGAAAACGAAGTTGGTGGCATAGATCTGTCCATGTGGATGTGGATTAGAGACGCCGACCACATCTCCTTTGTTTTCGAAGAAAAGCAGATGTTTGATTCCTGGTTGCTGTCCAAGATCAACGGTTTGTGCCTGCCAGACACCAATAATCTCTGCGATGCTTTGTGCGGACATCTCGGCTACGGTGAGGTTATGATAAGGGCTATAGCAAATGACACGAGCAATTCCCTGGGCAGGGCGCGTGCGATAGGGAGATTCTGGCATGGGAGGATGCTCTGGTGCATCAGGTCCGACACAGGGATGATCATTATCAAAGACGTAGATGCTTTTATAATCGGGATTATGTGATCCAGAAACGCGATCGTTGCCCGGGCAGAGGTAGCAGTCTGCCTGATAGCTGGGAACAGTACTCTCCGTGATGGAGACTGTCTCGCCAGTCCAGGGACGATTTTGTCGATGCGCTGCTATGACAACCCACTCCTCGCGGAGTGGGTGCCAGCGCTCTTCCCAGTTAGCCTGCTTGGGAAAAGTTGACTCGCTCATTATAACTCTTACTCCTCAGTGTAACCATTGGGATGTGTGCTGTGCCATTTCCAGGCAGTGCGCACAATATCCTCTAAATTGTATTGTGGTTTCCAATCCAACTCGTTCTGAGCCTTGCTGCTATCGGCGTAGATAGCGACTGGATCACCGGGACGCCTCGGTTCAACATCTACCTGGAAATCTACTCCGCTGATGCGCTTGGATGTGTCAACAACCTCTTTGACACTGCTGCCTACGCCTGTGCCCAGGTTGTAGGCTGTGCTTTTGTTTGTTTTGACAAGCGATTCTAGCGCTTTGACATGCGCTGTAGCGAGGTCAAGCACATGAATATAGTCGCGAATGGCGGTACCATCAGGAGTTGGATAGTCCGTGCCAAAGATCTTGACCGAAGGAGATTTACCAACGGCGGCTTTCATGACGAGTGGAATCAGGTTCAGGGTTACGCTCCAGTCCTCGCCAATCTTATTGTCGAGTGAAGCCCCAGAAGCATTGAAATAGCGCAAACTGGTCGAGCGTAAGTTGGTGGTTTTATCGAACCAGCGTAATATTGTCTCAACCATTAGCTTGGTCTCTCCGTAGACGCTTTCTGGTCCGAATGGAGCATCTTCCAGGACGGGGAGCGACTTTGGAGTGCCAAAGACAGAACAGCTGGAAGAGAAAATGATGTAACGACAATCATGATGCAACATCGCTTCCAACAATGTTAGCGTGCCACTGACGTTGTTATGGAAGTATTTGGCGGGCTCACTCATTGACTCGCCAGGAGCTTTGTAGGCGGCGAAATGAATGACTGCTTCCGGTTTCTCTTGCCCAAAGATGGTATCAAGAGCAGCGGCATCATTAATGTCGGCAACGATAAGGCGAGTTCCAAGCAAAGAAGCTTGATTGCCCTTTTCTAATGAGTCGAGTACTACAACTTCATGGTCGCGAGCAAGCAGTTCGCGTACTGTATGTGAACCTATATAACCGGCACCACCGGCCACGAGCACTTTCACTTTATTGTTCCTCCAACCTTCTTTTCTCATCTCAACCAAAGTATACTGCACAAAACGTGTAGAGTCAATGCGCGTTCGTGCAAATTTGATGGTGGAAATCAGATATAGCCAGCAACGGTATGCTGATTTAAAAAGATGATACAGATGCAAAAGCGTAAGATATGTATCATCTGGATGATATCATAGAACCTAAATTGGGTGTGTATGTTTGCTGTAAAGAAATAGTAAGGTTTGTGTGGAAGAGTTTTATGGTAGGATACTTGCTTTAGATGAGGAGGGGGGAAAGGATCAGGCGACGGTGATTGTCACGTCTTTATCACGTAATTCCGCCAGGATGGCTTCTGACGCCTCGGAGTCTGTAATCAAGCAACTGATAGCTGTAATTGGAGCAATAGTATGCAATGCAACTTGCCCTAATTTTGTATGATCGGTTAAGACTATCGTCTGCTGTGCTCGCTGGATCGTCATGCGATGGGTAAGTGCTTCAAGCTGGTTAGGACCGGTCAGGCCGTATTCGGCACTGAGGCCCGTTACTCCCACAAAAGCTTTGGAGACATACATTTGTCCCAGACTTTGCTCGGCCATAGGACCAACCAGAGCAAAAAAGTCGGGCAGCAAAAATCCACCAGTAAGATTAAGGGTGAGGCCAGGCACATTGGCAAGTTCCATGGCGATATTGACAGCATTGGTGACTACTGTCAGGTTTGGTATCTGAGCTCGGCGGATGTTACGTGCCAGATGCGTTGTCGTGGTGCCGGGAGAGAGCGCAATGGTATCTCCTGGCTGGATCAGGTTCAACGCTGCTAGCGCGATACGGTTCTTTTCATCGATTAACTTGCCCATGTTCTTCTGAAAGGTGAGCTCATCGGCATACGTGCTGTACGACAAGCTATCCAGAGGCACGGCTCCGCCATGGACACGTCGCAATAAATTCTGTCGCTCCAATTTTTCGAGATCACGTCGGATGGTGGAGGAATTTACGCGGAGTCTTTGGCTTAAATCTTCTGCAAGAACACGCCCATTGGCCATCAGTTCTTGTAAAATAAAATCGGTTCGTTTTGTTGCTTCTGACATGTTTTTCCCAACTATGGAGATGTGTCGCAATTATATCTGCTCTCATTATAGATGTCAAGCGAATTCATGCAAAGCTTTAAAAGTCTTTTTTTATCATTCCTAAGCGCGGCAGGCGTTAAAGCGGTAGGAGAACGTGCGCAAAGGGTTTCTGTATTTTTTAGGTTGTGGTATTGTGGGTCATATCAGAGCATAAAAAAATTAGTTGAGTCTTTTTAATTTGTTTCATGTTACTTCAGGCCTATTATCGCGTTGTAACTGGACTAATGAGGGGATGTGTGGTATAGTGTAGCGTACACACCATGTCTATAATGGTTTTAGAAGTCAGAATGGCAATTCATTGAGCAATAATGCACCATTAACAGATTTAGAGAACCTGGAAAATGCACAAGGCTACCTGGGCTCTACCCCTGCGCCAGGCAAACTTCCACCACGTGGAGAGAGGTTGTGGGTTGATCGACCAGCACAGCTAGTCAATGCTGTAAACATGCTTAAAGTGTCTGGTGTGGTTGCGGTGGATGCCGAATTTACTCAGGTGCGTGTGCGTGCGCAAAATGACGCAGTTTCAAATATTCCTCGTCTCGCCCTCTTACAAATTGCAATTGAAAATCATTGTTTTATTGTAGATGCTTTACGATTACAAGATCTTTCTCCTTTAATGGAAGTTATGGGCAATCCCGATATTGCTGTGCTGTTACATGGCGCCGGAGCAGATATGCGCGTGATGGCAGAGCGTGGATTGCAGGTTGTTCATTATTACGATCTTGAAGCGACCAGCCGTTCAATTTTTGGACAGCATGAATCTTCCCTGGCTGCGATGCTGCGACGAGCGTTTAACTATCATCTGGATAAGAGCCTGCAACGTACGGATTGGACGCGTCGTCCTCTACCTCCTGCCATGGTGGCGTACGCGGCACGAGATGCCGAAGTAACGCTGGCACTGTATCATTGGTTAGATAGCCATTATCATGACATCCTCCAACTGCATGAATCGAATGGAGTGACTGATCAGGTAGCTGCCTGGATTGAGCCTTTTTTGCGTGGAAATTCAACTATGTCGCCGGAGATGGCGGTAGCCGAAGCGAAAGCGCAGGGCCAACTTCAGAATCGGGGGCAAGTAGCTGCTGATTGTCGGGATGCATTAGTCAATGTAAAGCATCCGATGCGCCGAAACCGCTTGATACGTTTGATTGCGGATCTCTCACTGACGCAATTGGTCGGCGATCTGGTGCCTTTGCTTCAGGCAGTGACCTCGGATGAGCGTGCGGCGAGCGCGAGAGCCCTGGGGCGTCTTGGCGTGAAGACAGCAGTGGAACCGATTACTGCACTCCTCAACGATCCTGTGCTGGATGTGCGGAAAGCGGCACAGACCGCGATCCATAATTTGACAAATAAAGAACTGCGTCAGTCTCGCCCTGCTTCTGCACGTGCCGCAGATGGTACACGTAGTTGGGTGGTTGAGAATGCGCAGTCATCAACAGATGATGATGATAATGGTTGGAAGTCACGTTTGCGTTCAATCATCGATGCATAAGAACGTATATGTACGTTATGGCTGCCGACGGGGAATCCTTGTGCCAATCCACACAAGTAAGAGTAAGCCCGTAATCGCACCTGTGCGGCGTATCCGTCGCATCCAACGTGCCTGTAACTGAGCGTCTCCAGCGGTCGGATGCAGCAAGCGTGTCGCTTTGCTGATAATGCTGTCTGTGGGTGGCCGCTTTTCGGCAGGGGCCGGACGCGGTATGACAATGATATCTCCCGCAGACTGCTTGATAACAGTGCCATTTGCTCCATTCACCTCGGAGGTGGATGGCGCTGGCTTGTGATCGTGCAGGTGCTCGGCGAGGCTTTGAAAATATTGTTGCATGTACAGTTTAATCGCACCCTTGATAAGCGCTGGCGCTAAGTGTGTACCCGTTTTATTAAATGTAAACGTGCCTTTATAAGCGATGATTGTTTTTCCTTCATGTTCATGCAGGTGGATGCTTCCGACTCCATGTAAGTTGGTTTTCCCATCGCTCGTAGCCGTCAAACGAAAATGATAGGGATACTGCTGTTCCGAAATAGTGATCTGTCCATGATGTGAGCCGGTAAAAGGAGCATTATCCATAGATACGGTGATATCGTACATATCTTTGCCGATAGATGAAATGCGCTTCACTCCTGGCAGTGTCCCCTTTAAGGTTTCCTGATCCGTCAGGTAATGCCAGACGTTAGCAGGAGTCGCCTGCAATGTGTATGTACCTTCAATGTTCATAAAAAAGTCCTTTACGATAGATGAGTTCTCGCAGTTACATGATATTAGTGCTGATAGCTGTCATTATAGGTGAGAAGTTTGGAGGGTGCAACACATAGCAGAATTTGCGGTATTTCTCCTAGTATTTTATCTGCTGATCTGTGAGGATACTGTATGCGGGAGAGACTACGGTATGAGTATCTAAGTGCTTGACCCCTGTGGCATTGTAGTGTATCCTTTTCCCACGAGGCGAGGTAAGACATCTTCTTCGACAACGTCTCAGGCAATAAAAAATGTCAGGGGAGAGCAAGCATCTGAGGCTTGTTTTTGTATCACCCTGGGTGTATACTGTCACGCGTATATTTGCGTGAAGAGGAAGTCGGGTTTTCGCCCCCCTCTATGAGGAGCTGAGTTAAAAATGAAAATTATTCTGTTACAAGATGTTGAAGGTTTGGGAAAAGCTGGCGACCTGAAAGAGGTCGCGAATGGTTATGCCCGTAACTACCTCTTGCCGAGCCATAAGGCTGCTGGAGCAACCCCAGGCTTGATCGCCAATCGCACACAGCGTATCGCTACTGAAAATCGTAGGGTGGAGAAGCAGGCTGAAGCTAACAAGCAGTTGGCTGAGCGCCTGGGTCAAGTCACACTGACCTTCAAAGCAAAAGTAGGCACGCAGGGACGTCTCTATGGCTCAATCACCAGCCAGGATATTGCGACCGCTTTACGTGATGCTGAGCAGGTTACCGTTGATCGTCGTGTGATTGACCTTCCCGATCCCATCCGCGCTCTGGGCACATTTACTATCCCAGTGAAGATTGCTTCTCAGCTTGAGCCAAAGATCACGGTCAATGTGGTCGATGAGTCAGGTAAAGCTGCTGCCAAGTAAGATGATCTAAGTGTAACTGGCCAGCGTAGTGAAAGATAGAGGTTACTCACCGAGTGTTTTGCGGCAAGCGGTTTGTAACCTCTATCGTTTTCTCATCTTTTAAATGGTCGCGAATTCAGTATCGACTATGGTGTGAGGAATGTGGGGTAAGAGATCTGAAGCCAGCAGGCCTGCCCGTCCCAGATGCATCTCTTTTGTAACCAGATCGGCCGCTGCTGTATGCAGATAGACTCCCGCGCTGGCCGCGTCAAATGGTTTTAAACCTTGAGCCAGAAAGCCTGAAATCATCCCAGCCAACACATCGCCCGTTCCTGCGGTCGCCAGAGCAGGGTTTCCCCACCAGTTGATGCGTGTACGCCCTTGCGGGTTTGTGATAATCGTACATGAGCCTTTGAGGACCAGATTGACACGCCATTTTTGTGCACTTGAGCGTGCCAGCTCTAAACGTTCGATGTTGCCACCTGATACTTTAATCCCTCCCACTAAACGACCCATCTCACCTGGATGCGGTGTAATCACTGTATTTTTCGGCAATAGCGTCCACCAGCGTTCCAGGGCTGAGAGATTATTTAATCCATCAGCATCGATCACCAGATGAGGACGTTTCTCCTCGGGCATGGAGCGCAGGTACTCTAACACCTGAAGGATGACCTCACGCGTGTTGGCTGATTGTCCCAGGCCGGGACCAATCAGGATTGTCTTATAGCCATCCAGCTTATCGGTCAGAGCCTGCGAACGTTTAAAACTCTCCGTGTCATCCTCGGGCAGAACAACAAACGTCGCTTCGTGAAACGAACTGGCATAAAATGGTAGCATTTTTTCGGTGACCGCCAGTGTAATCAATCCACCCCCCACACGTGCAGCAGCGATCCCGGCCAGATAGGCCGAGCCTGGATAGGGAAGCGATCCACATAATAGCATGACTTTGCCGAATGTGCCTTTGTTGCTATTTAAGGGACGTTTCGGTAAGAAGGGATAAATTTGTTTGCCACTGAGCATTTCTGTTGTAAGAGAGCTTTCTAGCTCGGGTGGGAGGCCAATATCTCCAATATAGAGTTCGCCAATATAGTCACGGCCCGGGAAGAAAAAGAAGCCTTGCTTGGGACAAGCCAGCGTGATGGTCGCGTCGGCTGCAATACCCCCAGGATCAACTTCGCCCGTATCAGCATTGAGGCCGCTGGGCAGATCAATGGCCACGATGCTCAGATCCTGGCGCTGCGTGCGTTCTTGTTTGACACGTGCTAACAGGGAGCGCATATCATCTGGCAGTGGCCGTGAGCGTCCAGTTCCTAAGAGCGCATCAATAATGTAGTCGGCCTCTTGTATCTGTGCCTCAAGCGTTGTGGCTGTATCCTGCTCGGCGCTAGTCTCGCCATTGATGGTCAGTTTGCGCTCTTTCCACGTATAAAGACTGATCAATGCACCGGCCTTCTGTAGGTGATCAGCCATGATCAGACCATCGCCACCATTATTGCCAGGACCAATCAGGTAGAGGATTTTTAGTCCTTTAAGGCTGCGGGCGTGAAGGAGATGGTCAGTAAAAAGATCAGCCGCACTTTTACCAGCATTGTGCATGAGTTTGGGTGAGGTTAAGCCATAGCGTTGCTCAGCTTGTGTCTCAAGTTCTCTCATTTCAGAAACGGTGACGATATGCATAGAACAATCCTCCAGGATACTTTATCGGTTTGTATCTTTCTCTCTGTATTGTACTAATTTAGTCATGGAATAGTGAAGAGGAAAAATGAGTAATTATTCTACTCGTATACCTAACACGTTGTGTGGCAATACACTAGGAACTGCCTCAGGGCTATGCTATACTGCAAGATATGAAAATAGCGCTCAAGATTACACCACAACGTAGTACACAGTACGCACATATGACAGCGATGCTGGCAACGCCAGAAGTTTTGTCGAGCCCGCTTGGCTCTATGGTACAGGATATACAGCCGATCACTCTGGCCGGACAGGAATTTTTGTTGACGACGCTTGAGGATACTGGTGATCAGGGCCTTGCCATGTTACGTGAACTGATTCCACGCCTGGGAGCAGTGAGTGAGGCGTACGAATATTTTGATGCATTGGGAGATATCGCGGGGCCGTTGCTGCGTCCCATTGAACCTCTCTTTACCCCTTTTGTGCCGCTTGAAATGGCCGAAGCTCGGCGCTACAAGGGAAAAACAAACGAAACGTTTACGCGTGTCCTGCTGAATACAGCCCTGTTTGCCAGCGAATATGCGCAATCTTTCAATGAGCGATTACGCATACTTGATCCGTTGGCTGGCGGCGGCACGACTCTTTTTCTGGCTCTGGCTTTGGGCTATGACGCGTTTGGCATTGAATTGACGCGACAAGATGTGGATACTACCGCCGTTTTTTTACGTCAATATTTAGAGAGTGAACATATTCACTTTAAAGAGACCGATGAGCGCGGGCGCCGGAGTGGACGACGCTATCAATTTGAAGTCGGGCGTAAGGGCAGTGCGCATCATTTTGTCCTGGTACATGGGGATACGCGTGAGGCGGCCTTGCATCTGCGCGAGGTTGCCGGTGGACCACGGATGCATGCTGTGGTTGGTGATCTGCCTTATGGTATTCAACATATTGGTGAAGTCTCTGCATTGCTGAGTAACGTATTACCTGTATGGGAACGGTTGCTTGTACCGGGTGGAGCTCTAGCGCTGGCCTGGAATGCGACACGTATTGAACGAGAGGCGATGGTGGCTTTATTTGAAGAACACACACATCTTCAAGTACGGAATGAGGCTCCCTATACGCAATATGCTCACCCGGTCGATCGTGTTATCAAGCGACGCGATATCATTGTAGCTGTAAAAGCGTAGCTGCTCTCTTATAATTTATGTAATGCCGGGTGGCTTCGCATATAATAGTAGAGGTTTATGATCTGAGTACTAGCGAGATGTGTAAGCTGCCATGCTGATAACGTTCGCTTTCTGAATAAAGGATATGTATGCGTAATCTCCCAAATATATTGAGTATCAGCCGTCTGATCGCCACCGTCGCGGTTTTTGCTTTAATTTTACTCAATCAACAGTGGGCATTCGCGGTGGCGACAGTGCTCTTTTTTCTCGCGTCGGTTACCGATTATCTGGATGGATATCTGGCTCGACGTTTTAAGGTCGTCTCGTCGCTGGGGGTGTTTCTGGATTTAACGGCCGATAAGGTGTTTGTGTCTGCTGTGATGATTGCACTGCTGCCACTCAATCTGATACCTGCCTGGGTCGTTTTTATCGTGGTCACACGTGAGTTTATGGTGTCTGGCTTGCGTTCTATCGCTGCGGCGAAGGGCAAAGTTATACCTGCCGGGATGTGGGGGAAGCAGAAAACTTTTATCACGCTGGTTGCCTTAGGTGCTCTCCTTTTAGCCAAAGGCCTGGGGGCGCATCAACTCTCACTCTTCCCGCCCATGCTTTCCTTTAATAGTCAGACCGTTAATGGAGCAGAGATCCTGTTGCTGGTAGCCGATGGGTTGATTATCCTTGCCACCATCTGGACTATCTTCTCTGGCGTTGAATATCTCATTGGTGGCTGGCCTCTCTTACGTGCTAGCGACGATAGCAGCACAAAGTAAGGATGATGCAGTCTAGCAAGCAGATACGGGCGAGAAGAGTACTGCTCTTCTCGCTTTTATGTGGGACTGGTGGCGGGCTCTTCTACTTTCTGACCTAACTTACGCTCTGTTCCGGCTAAGAGGCGCCCGATGTTATCACGATGAAAAAGGATCACAAGCCCGGGGCCAATGATAAGATAGAGCATTTCTGGCAGGCTGATAGCTGCAAAGAAGCCTGGCTGTATTTGCCCAAGCGTATAGAAAAGAATGCCACACACAATCGACGTAGTAGCCCCGACGATCGAGCCAAGCGAGACGTATCTCCAAATGCTAATAGTTCCAAATGTAGTAATTGCCGCAATCAAAAATGTAAATGGGGAGCAGATAAGTATCACTCCGGCACCAGTAAGTACGCCTCGTCCACCCTTGAAGCCAATAAATATCGGAAAGCAATGCCCCAATAATGCTGCAAGACCTGCCACAAGAATTCCCCAGCCAGCAGCTTGAAATAAGGGTACATTGATTGCCAGGAGTGCGGGGCCGATACCTTTCGAGAGATCGATAACCAGGACAATTAGCGCAGGACCAATTCCCAACGTACGTTGTACATTTGTCGCACCAATTTTTTGACTGCCATGATCACGAATATCGTAATCCTTACCGCGTAGCAACTGGCCTATCCAATAGCCAGATGGTATAGAGCCCCACAGGTAGGCGACAAGCGCCGTGATAAAAAGTGATCCGATGATACTAGACATCGATGTCTCCTTTATGTGATGTACTTGCCATGCTTGCCACATTATAAACTGCTTCAGATCAATTGGCTAGTGCATGAAGACGCTGACATGAGAATGAATAATTTGCTCCTTTTCGGGGTTATATCCTTAGAGGAAGTATTGGACATCATCGATGTTTTATTGCTGATAGTTATATCGTGCTACAGATTTACCAAAAAGATTATCTCTCACTACCTGGTTGTCTATACTTTTCACTAAGTGCCTTCGTTTTGCAGGTGCTTCTGTCGTACACGATTAGTCATATGTCAGGAGGTCACAGATGGATAGAAAGAGAGAAGGTTATTGGTTTATATCCAAGCTGATAACTTTTGGAGCGCTCGTGATTTTATTTATGCTGTTGGGATATATTCTCAAAACTCTGCGCTCATACAGACAGGCGTTATCTCTTAAGCAAGAGGTGATGGCTGTGCCCTCCACCCCCTCATCAGGTGTGATAGACGAAGATATAGGCATTATCGTGGCAGCACAGAAAGCTTCTGAAGCGGCTGAGACATCCGTAGAAGCGTTGACACAGATGGACGTTAGCGGACCAGTAGAAGTGTCTGAGCAGGAACTTTCTGAAGCGTCAGAGACATCCATGGAAGCATCCAACCAGGAAGTTGCCGTAACAGCAGAGAATACCTCAGAAGTGGCGGTAGATCAGTTGACAGGCGAAGCTTACTGTATGAAGTGTAAGCAGAAGCGCGATATGCAGAATGTCAGCAAGATTGTGACAAAGAATGGACGCAATGCGCTCGAAGGAATCTGTCCCGTGTGTGGTACGCGCCTTTTCCGCTTTGTCAGCCGGTGATATGCGGTGCGCCAGCTGCTTTGACGTAACGATTTGAGCGTATACGTATACTCATGATCGATATGTAAATAGTGTCAATCTGATAATGGCGGTGTTTATAGATGAATGTCGGTGGACATAGAGCGTTGTTGATGATGTTGATAAGATGCGATTTGTAGGTTTGTCGAGGTGAGACTGAGTCTCTACTATGAGATAATGCGTGTAGTGGGTAGTAGAAAAATCAGGGTGGGTGAATGTGGGTTGATAGAGTATCTGGAAGCTATGCGGATACAAGTTTGTGAGATAATAACGAAAAAGCGGAGCAAATCACTTGACGTTCTGTAGTTCTCAACGTATAATCTCCCTCATGTGTGTGAAGCATCCGCGTTTCGGGTTGGATCGAGGCGTGGAATTATGTCGCCTCGATTAACAGTAAAGCGACAGCAACGAATAGCTAAGCATGTAAACGTTCTATTTGCTGTCGAATATATCATCCTCTTTTTGTAAAAAAACTTGTTAATGACAAACGAAATCTGGAAGCGGTTTTTCTCTGTCAGAAACGTGACGAGGAAAAGGTAGGTGTGGTGAGAAAAGCACAGGCAGGTCGATAGACAAAGAGAGATGAGTCTTGTTTGTAATAGTATGCTAATCAGAGGCAGAGATCGGGAATGGACCCGTAGGGGTCGAGAGCCTCACTACCAGGAGGAAATTTACTATGAGTATTGGTGGACAGAGTGATGCATCTGATCGCAAAATTTATCGCTTAACGCCAGAAGGCTTTGCGAAAATGAAGGATCGGTTAGATTATCTGCGCAACGTGAAACGTAGAGAAGTCGCCGATTATATTCACGAAGCCAAGGAAGCGGGCGATATTAGCGAGAGCAGCGCCTATGAAGAAGCCAAAAATGACCAGGCCATGTTGGAGGGCGAGATTATAGAGCTCGAACATAGGCTAGCGGTGTCGGAAGTCATGACCCCTGATATGCATGCTCATGCAGATGGTGAGGTGCGTATTGGTATGCAGGTAGAAGTCGAGACCGATCGAGGCACCAAGCGTCTATTTAAGATTGTAGAGACTTTCGAAGCCGATCCAAAATCAGGCTTGATTTCTGACCAGGCGCCTGTTGGCAAAGCGCTGATGGGACATCATGAGGGCGACGAAGTCAGCGTTTCAACTCCTGGCGGTGTGACCACTTATCACATCCTCTCTATAAGCCCAATGCTGTAACCTCAGAACCAGACGTTGCAGGGCATCCCACAGCATGGATGCCCTGTTTTTTTGGCACAATGAGGGTAAGGATGCCTTTCATTGACACCAACCATTTCCACTAGTAAGATAGATGTAAGATTGTCTTTGGATCTGGGTTGGTCTCGACGGAACCTGTCATTAAGGCAATAAGGAGTTGGTCATTGGTAATATTTGAAGACATGGCTGGATTATTCATTAAAGCAGCTCGTGAGCTTGGTCTGGTTACCCATCCTGAGTTCTGGCTGAATACGCGTTCGCTGGAGCGCGAGTTTACCTGTACATGTCATACTGGTTCCTGCGATGATGAGGATGGATTGAGCTCTTGTCAGCTTTCCTTCTCCTGGGGAGTGCTTGATACGGCCCTCTCGCTCGATGGACCTGCTGGCACCTGCGAGTTTTTTCATGATGTCGAGCAGGATTGTGCTCACTTGCATACCAGTTCGGTTCCACCACTACTCTTAGATCTTACGTATTCTCTTTCTCTGAATGGAACATCTCCTTCCAATGAACTGCTATTGTCACTGTCACAAATGTTGAAATTGCAAGCAAGTGAATATAGTCGCAGAACGAGTGAGACGCGTCCTGGAGTCAATATGGTGTTGCGTGATAATCGCCTCTACCCAGAGACGTTGACGTTGCAGCAGCGTGTTGAGATTCCTATCTGGCATCCTTTAGGTATGAGGGGATTGCATGAAGATGAACCTGCCCCAGAGAAAAGCTTGTTGATACGGTCCGATGATGGTGATACCGAACAGATAGTGTTGTCGGATGATCCTCATCCCGAGGAGTGGCTTCCCGCTATTATGACGGAGGTCTGCCAGGATATTACGCAAGTTCTGGCTGCCTTTGAAGCAACAGTTTTCTCTAACTCGCCTGACGTTTCATAATATGACAGGCAGCGGGGATCGAATACAAATGTATGCTTATCATTCGTAATCTGACTATGGACGATTTGGACGTTGCCGATAAGATTATGCGTGCCGCTTATCAAACTACCAGTAGTCGTGTTGAGTCCCTGCGCCAATGTTTGTTGATTCAGGCACGTGGCTGGGTACTCGCGGTGTTAGATGATGAGCCTGTAGGACTGGTTGGCGCTACAAATTATGGGCCGTTTGCCTATATCGGTTCAATGTCGGTATTGCCAACCGCGCAGCGTCAAGGTATCGGTCGAGCTTTATTGACTCATTTGCTCCTGCATTTAGAGCAGGAGCAATGTCCCGCCATTCTGCTCGATGCGAGCGAGTCTGGTGCGGCTCTCTATCAGCATTTTGCATTTGTTGAAGAGGATCTGGTGGGGCATTGGGTTCAGGGTGCCTATGTTGCGCAGCACTGTATATTGCCTCATGCTGGTGATGTGCGGCCTTTAGCGCGTGATCAGATGGCGGATTTAGTCGCTTTTGATGCTTGCTATTTTGGAGCAGATCGTTCATCTGTTTTCTCGGTACTCTTGCAGGAGTATCCTGACGCGGTATCGGTCACGTGCGATAAAACTGGCAAGATCACAGGATATCTTTTTGTCCGAGGGCAGATAATCGGTCCCTGGGTAGCAACGCGAGCTGAAGATGCGGAAGCTCTATTAACCACGGCTCTGGCGTCTTCAAGGCTTACAACTCCAATTGTATTTGCTCCATACGCGAATCTACTGGCGGCCGGGTTGCTGAAGCGATATGGCTTTTGTCTGCAACGCACGTTGCGCCACATGCGACGTGGTACTCCCATCCATTTGCGAGAGCGCTCAAAGATATATGGGCAGACAAGTTTTGCGTTGGGGTAAGGACCTGAAGCGCATGTAGCGGTGACTAGTACATGCGCCTGGTCTTGCGACTACGATCGGTTGGCAGTAAGACATCCAACGCATCATCGACAGTTACAACACCTTCCATGATGCCATCCTCATTGATAACAGGAACGGCAAGCAGGTTATATTTTGCCAGCGTCTCTGCGACGGCTCGTGGATCGGTATCGGGTTGCACCTTGATGATATCGCTTTCCATAATCTCCTGGATGATCTGAGTCGGTTGTGCGATCAGTATATCCCAGATGGAAACGACTCCCAGGGGGCGATGGTCTTCTTGCGTTTCGTCTTCGACGCAGTAGATATAAGCAATGCGCACGTCGTTATTGCTGATCTCCAAACGTACAGCCTCTAAGGCTTCCTGAACCGTTCGCGTCTGATTAAGCACAATGTAATCTGTCGTCATCAAGCCACCGGCTGTATCGTCCTCATATTCGAGCAGGTCCTGGACATCTTCAGAATCGTCGGGATTCAACTGGCGCAGCAACTCTTGTTTGCGATCTTCGGGGAGTTGGGCTAACAGATCGGCTATCTCGTCGGGTCCCATCTCGTGCAAAATGGAGGCTGCCCGCTCAGGCGAGAGATTCTCCAAAATCTGTGCTTGCCGTTCGGTGTCGATCTCTTCCATCGTATCGGCGGCAGTTTCGTTATCAAGGCGTTCGATAATCCTGGTGCCCTGGTCGACGGTGACTTGATGTACGATGGAGGCGATGTCCGCTGGATGAAGATCTCCAAGATGCCCGCTTAGCGTGCGTGGCTGTTTGGGCTCCTGATTGCTCACCGTGGGTTGGGTATGCTCTTCTCTGTGCGGCGACGAGTGAATTAACTCGACATCTTTCCAGGGAATCAGGGTATGATTGGTGGCTGTGGGCTGGTTGATGGCATTGGCTAACCAGAATGGGGCCAGGCGTCTGACCAGTCCCAGTGAGCTTTTGTCGATACCGAGGATCTGCCAGTCGTTAGTAAAACAGAGATCATTGACTCGTACCGCTTTTTTGTGCACCAGATCAATGATCTGTTTATCAAGTACTTCTTGAGCCAGTCGAACCTCGTCTTCGTTGACGGGTTCGGGTTGAGTGGCAAATTGCTCGATAGGAGAACGTAAACTCCAACTGTTATCTTGATGCTCAAGAGCAGCGGTCGGGATACGTGTCAACTGATCATCTTCAACTTCCACCAGCAACGCGCTGGGGTAGGCTGGATCTGGCTGACCTACCTGCGTTGTGAGCGCAAGCACATCGATGATTCTGCCGACGCGCATGTCCTGCTGATCTATGATGGATGCGCCGAGAATTTGACTCAAATATAGCATGTGTTACATCTCGACCCGCGAAGCGGGCAAAACTTGGCGAGGCTCTAAAGCAAACGCGCTATCTTGATCTTGCTGCGCCTTTAATTGGACGCTTGCACCTACAAAATCGCGGAAGAGTGGATGTGGATGCGTGGGGCGGCTTTTGAATTCTGGATGAAACTGTGAGGCGACAAACCAGGGATGATCTTTAATTTCAACCACCTCAACCAGACTATTATCCGCCGAACGACCACTGACGATCATGCCATGTTTCTCCATTCTCTTCCGATAGTCATTGTTGAACTCGTAGCGATGGCGATGACGTTCAAAGACAATCGGCTCTCCATAGGCTTGATAGGCTTTGGTGCCCGCTGTCAGGCAGCAGACCCAGTTTCCTAAACGCATGGTGCCACCTTTATCTGAGATGGTCCGTTGCGTGTGCATGAGGTCAATGACAGGATTAGCATTTTGTGGATCAAATTCCGAGCTATTGGCATCGGTGAGTCCAAGCACGTTGCGTGCGAACTCGATGACCGCGACTTGCATGCCCAGGCAGAGGCCAAGATAAGGGATGTTGTTGCGACGCGCAAAGTTGGCGGCTTTGATCTTGCCTTCGATACCACGATGTCCAAAGCCACCAGGCACGACAATTCCTGCCACACCTTCGAGGGCTTCCTCATAATTATCGCCCATCTGTTCGAGAGCCTCGGAGTTAATCCATTTGATATGGATGTCAACGTCGTGATACCAACCCGCGTGGTCGAGAGACTCAGCAACAGAGAGATAGGCGTCGTGTAATTCCACATATTTGCCGACCAGCCCAATGGTGAGTTCAGGGCGCGGATGCTTAATGCGTGCGACAAGCTCTTTCCACTCTTGCATCTGTGGCTCATGATGAGGCAAATTGAGTTCCTGTACCAGGTATTCGCCCAGGCCAGTCTCCTCTAAGAGAAGAGGAACTTCATAGATCGTATCAGCATTTTGCATGCCAATGACGGCCTTTTCCTCGATATTGCAGAAGAGGGCAATTTTTTCGCGTAACTCGTCAGGCACAAAATGGTCCGAGCGACATAAAATCACATCGGGTTGAATACCAACGCGGAGGAGCTCTTTGACACTGTGCTGGGTGGGTTTGGTTTTTAGTTCTTTGGCGGCACCGAGGTAGGGGAGAAGTGTGACGTGAATGTAGAGGACATCGCGTCGTCCGACATCTTTTCTCATTTGACGGATCGCCTCTAGAAAAGGCTCACCCTCGATATCTCCGACCGTCCCACCAACCTCAACAATTACCACATCGGCGTCCGTATGGCGGGCCACCGCATGGATACGGCTTTTAATTTCATTTGTAATGTGGGGGATCACCTGAATCGTCCCGCCGAGATATTCTCCGCGTCGCTCTTTCCCAATCACCGAAGCATAAACCTGTCCTGTGGTCACATTATTGGCCTGATAGGATGGTTCGTCAGTAAAGCGTTCGTAATGACCAAGATCGAGGTCCGTTTCCGCACCGTCGTCTGTGACAAAAACTTCACCGTGCTGATAAGGAGACATAGTACCAGGATCCACGTTGATGTAGGGATCCAACTTCATAAGCGAAACGGAGACTCCGCGATTTTTGAGGAGACGCCCCAGGGAGGCTACACTAATACCTTTTCCAACCGATGATGCCACACCACCTGTGACAAAGATAAATTTTGACATAGCTTCGCTTTCTCCTTATACCCGGAGCCTTGCCTTGAGCAATTGAAAAAGTGATACTTTTTTCACGACTTTCACCGTGGTGTGAGTAACACAACCTGCATCGTGGCTGGCAATGAATTTTTGGTGATGATAAATTTAGGTTGTGGTTCAACTGCTTCAACACCCATTTCGCGGCAAAATTTATCCAACTGTGCGGATCGTCCCTCGGCTTGCTCGGGATGATAATGCATCGGAATCACCACACGGGGCTCGACTTGACTGATAATTTCTGCTGCTTGTGTTGCGCTGATCGAATTGCCACCGCCGATAGGAAGTAATAAGACGTCGGCATCGGCGACTTCTTCTAATTGTTGCTCTTGTAACACATGGCCAAGATCACCTAAATGACAGATGACCAGGTCATCCATATGTATAATATAAATGGTGTTGCGTCCTTGTTTTTGCCCATGCTCATCGTCATGAAAGGAGCTCACACCAGTGATTAGCACATCGCTAATTTCATATTCACCCGGTCCACGTACTACTCGTGGCTTCCCACCCACACCTTGTACGTAGTTATGGCCTGGATGATCATGACTGATAGTAACAATGGTGGCGTTGGTCTTGCTCAGCCGTGAGACTTCTTCTGAAGCTTCTTGCTGAGGCGTGACGGGATCGGTAATCAAAATGACGTTTTTGCCACGTAACTGAAAACAGGAGTGGCCAAGCCAGGTAATTTCCATAACTGTTCATGCTCTCTCACATAAGTTCGGGCGGGGACCCAAAATGTCCTCGCCCGAATTGTATTGTATCATATGGGCACACGTTCTACAAGAGACCTGAAAGGCGTTTTTGCTAGAATGTTTGCCTTAGGGATCTGTTGATGAGGCTTGAAAAGTTCGGCACAGATATAATAGAAGGTGCAGTGAATTTCTCCAATTTATGAAAAGACAGGTACGCTAACGTGGTGCTAGCTATTTATGATAGTCTATTGATACTATGTGTGACTACTCTAGTTGCTATCATTTATATTCATTCGTTTACTCGAAGTAGAATAGTTTTTAATGATGAGAATCATTTGAATTGTTATTATTTATAATAAGCGTCCGTTGCTTATGAGGAGAGATTATATATTATGCTTGTTTCTGTGATAGTTCCTGTCTATAACGAGGAAAATACGGTGGCTCGTATTTTAGAAATGCTTTCTCAGGTTCCGCTTGATCTGGAAGTGATTGTCGTGGATGATGCTTCAACCGATCGTACCTGGGAGATTTTGCAGCAGACTCGTCAGCAAGCCCCTTTTGATACATATCGTTATGTTCGTCACGAACAGAACCAGGGAAAAGGAGCTGGCCTCAGGACTGGTTTTCGTCTGGCTACCGGCGATCTGGTGACGGTCCAGGATGCCGATATGGAATATGATCCTATGGATATCCCCCCTCTTGTTAAAAAATGGGAAGAGTCGATCAATGCTGGATATAAAAAAGTAGCTATCTATGGCGTGCGCAACCTGAAAGGGCAGAAAAGGACGACGCGTTGGGGCAATCGCTTTTTGACGACGATAACGAATGTCCTCTTTGGTAGTCATATCCATGACATGGAGACCTGCTATAAGTTGATGCCTGGTGCGGTCGCTCATGCTCTGCCGATGACTGGAAAACGTTTTGAGATTGAGCCTGAGATCACGACGTGCATTTTGAAAGCCGGGTATGCTATCTTTGAGGTACCCATCAGCTATTATCCTCGTGAAGAGAAAAAACTCTCTCCCTGGAAAGATGGTTGGCCTGCTCTCGCCATGTTACTTCGCCAGCGCTTTAACAAATCGTTTCAAGTAGATGAAACAGTGTCGATGGTGCCCACTGCTCCTCCTGAGCAGGTTCATGCTGAGTAAGCAGGAGACAATATTTTCTGTATCGTGTTCGTTCAGTCACCTCGACGTTTACTGAGGAGTATGGTATAATCTGCCATAAAATGTTTCGTTTATGGTGACTATGGGTTAGCTCGAAAGAGAGGAAGACTCTTGCTACAACAATGGATTCCCGCTATGCGTATCGTACAGATTATTCTGAGCATAGCAGTGGTCGTGTTTATTTTGTTACAAGCTCGTGGAGCTGGTCTTGGCAGCGCCTTTGGCGGTAGTAGCGCGGGCTCGGTGTTTAAGACACGTCGTGGCGTTGAGCGTTTGATCTTCAATGCGACGATTGTCTTTGTGGTACTTTTCGCATTGATCTCTGTTGTAAGTGCGATGGTAACTGCTCGCGGTTGGTAGATAAAAAAATGCATGCACGGCGTGTGTCTGGCTGAGGGAGCTATGAAACACTCTGTTCCTGGTATGCCTGACACATGTTGCATGTAGTTTTTTCACGAGAAGCGAGAAAAGCAGAAGGAGACCTTCTAATCCAGCCCGTACACTTGACGAAACCACGAAGTGTGATATCGCTGCTGTATACATTGTGGATATCAACGCAGATACGCACAAAAGTATACACGAGCTTTTTATGCATCTTTCTCCTGATTGCCCCTTTGGAGTCTTGTTCGTCTCCTTTCTCCACGGGCTCTACAAATACCAGTTTGCAACTGCAAGCTGCACCCTCTGCCAGCCTGACCTATGTGGCAATTGGGGCCTCCGACACTTTTGGGACTGGCGCAGATGATCCAAAGACGCAATGCTGGCCTGCCGATCTTGTAAATAAATTGGGTCCTGGGGCGCGGTTGATTAATCTTGGCATCCCTGGTATTGATGTTCCCGATGCCTTAAATCTGGAACTACCTGTTGCTCTTGATGCTCATCCTGATCTGATAACTGTCTGGCTGGCTACGAATGATCTGATTGATAAGGTTCCTCTGACTACTTATGAGCGTGATCTGGCAAATTTGTTGCAACGCCTCTCTGCTGCGAACCCTCATGCGAAAATTCTGGTCGCAAATATACCAGATTTAACCGTGCTACCGCGTTTTCAACAGAGCAATGTTGAGGAGCTAAAAGCTACGATTGTTAGTTATAATGCCGCTATTTCTACAGCCGTGGAAGAGAATCATGCGGTGCTTGTAGATCTGTATCAGCAGGAGCAGACTCTGGCTGATCATCCAGAATACATAAGTGATGATGGCTTTCATCCCAATGCCCTGGGATATGAGCAGGTGGCCGCGATTTTCTATCAAACCTATCAGAAGCAGAAGTCATGACACAATTTTTTGGCCTTTCAATCGATACATTAATGCCGATTCTTCTCATTGTGACAGGCGTCGTGATGGGGAGCGTTTTGTTATTGGCTCTCTTTAATGTGATCTTCTTTAAAATCGGGGTGCGTAATGCTTCCAGGCGACGCACTCAGATGGCTTTGATTGTCTTTGCTTTGATGCTTTCTACCACCCTCCTTTCCAGCGTATTGGCAACGGGCGATGTTTTGACCTCGGCTGTACAGAGCGTGGCGGTTTATAATCTGGGCAATATTGATGAATTGATCCAGGGGGGTCATGGTCCGCTGGGAACCTATCCTCAGGGTATTTATAATCGTGTGCAGCGACGGGCGAGGAACGCTTCGAATATTGCGGCTGTGGCGGCTGCTCTGAACGAAACGAATCTACTGGTTGCGGATCAGACATCGCGTCAGGTGCGCTCCAATGTAGGGGCTCTGGCTGTTCTGCCGGGCAGTGAGCAGGGATTTGGTGGACTATCTGATGTGACCACCAAACAGCATCGTCTGGTGTCGTCCTTGAAAGATAATCAAGTATATCTCAATCAAACAAGTGCGACATTATTGAATGCTCATCCTGGCGATCGCTTATATATTTATTCATCGCGCTGGCCGGGACGACGCTATACAATGCAAGTTGTGGCGCTTGTGAGTAATACAAATATTATTGGTGATCAACCTACAATCGTCAGTAACTTAAGCACTTTCCAAACGATTGAAAATAGTAAGGGTTTGATCAATCAAATCTTAGTCGCTAATCGCGGAGGTGGGGGTGTAAGTGGGGTTGGTTTATCAACACAGGTCGCGGATCAATTATCGCACTGGCTGCCACCAGAAGTACATGTAATCCAGGTAAAAGAGCAGGGTATTCAGGCATCTCAACTGGCTCAGGAGATTTTCTCACGTATTTTTTCTCTATTTGCTTTGTTTGCTCTGGCAATTGGGCTCTTGCTGATCTTTCTGATCTTTGTGTTGCTGGCTGCGGAGCGACGTGCTGAGATGGGCATTGCACGTGCTGTCGGGGTACAACGTGGGCATCTGATCATGATGTATCTCTTTGAAGGTGTTGTGTATGATTTGCTGGCATCGATGGTTGGCTTGTTGGCTGGTTTTGGTCTGGGATTTGTCCTGATTTATCTGCTGCAACCTGTGCTGGCACAATTTAAATTCCCTCTCAAGTTTACTTTTCAACCTCATAGCTTAATTGTGGCCTATTGTCTGGGAGTAATCTTTACTTTTGGCTCCATCGCGGTTTCTGCCTGGCTGGTGAGCCGTATGACCGTGATTGAGGCTATTCGCGATCTGCCTGAGCCTACGACAACACGCCTTTCGTTGTCTGAGCAGTGGATGCGGTTTGTGCAATTAATTGGGCAACTGTTGGTGTGTTTGAGGCCAGATGTGCATAATTGGCGGCGTGCACGTCGCATTCTTTTTGAGCATCTTCCAGAAGCCTTGATCCATTTTCTCGTCACTGCAATCTCGTCTGGCGTTGTGCCGCTGTGTGCGGGTTTGCTGCTTGTACATGTGGGTCTCAGCGCGCTGGAGAT
The DNA here is from genome assembly GCF_057551105.1 of Dictyobacter sp. Z7_2. Taxonomy (NCBI): domain Bacteria; kingdom Bacillati; phylum Chloroflexota; class Ktedonobacteria; order Ktedonobacterales; family Dictyobacteraceae; genus Dictyobacter; species Dictyobacter sp. Z7_2. Next base: position 1,380,651 of record NZ_BAAJPE010000002.1, on the reverse strand, counting down.
CATCCCCTTCTCAACAGGACTTTCTCTGTTCGTTTTCGGGGCGGTGCTGTTGCTAAAAACGATAGCTTTGCAGTGCGTGAAGCTGCTGATGCAGATCCGCTATGGACGGCAATGGGTGGCCGACTTTCATGGCTGGTCAGGGGCAATCGATGGTATTATTGCTGCCGTCGTTGGGATAGCTCTTGCGGCGTATTGGGCTTTACCGTTTGACGTTCTGGCTTCATTGGGATTACCTCGTTTTCAAGGTGGCATTGAAGTATTTTTTGTCGCTGGCTTGATGATGGTCCTGGGGACTGTCTGGGCATGTATCACGAATGCTCGTTTACTCATGGCTCCCTTGCTGGCCTTCACCTCTCGACTACCCGGAGTTTATGTACTGACGCGGCTGGCATTGGCGTATCCATTGCAGAGACGTTTTCGTACTGGTCTGAGCGTTGTGATGTTTAGTCTGGTCGTCTTTGCAATGACTGTGATGGCGATTATTACAAATGCCACGCAAAGTTCGTATGTCAATGTTGCGTCGCAGACCGGTGGATATGATTTGAAAGCAACCGCTTACTTCAAAGCCATACCAGATTTACAGAGCTCACTGGTCAAGCACGGTGTTAATCCGAGCAACTTCTCTCAGATAGGGACAAGTGAGACAACCGCAGTGGGTATCATCCAGCCATCTGCACCCTCGCCGCGCTGGTCGATCTATCCGGCCCAGATCGTCAGCGGAGGCTTTTTGAATGGCTATGGCACGCATCTGACCGCTCGTGCGCAGGGTTTTAGCAGTGATGCCTCTGTCTGGCAGGCGATACGCAAGAATCCCGACTATGTGCTCATTGATAGCAATGCTTTAGCAAAAGATACTGATACTTTAGGCGTGTATGATCCTACTGCTCATCGCTCCGATGCCTCCAGTCATCCTCCAGGTATCGATGCAGAGAATGCTTTTAAAATGAGTGGTTTTACGCAAAGTGCGCAAACTTTTTCAGCGGTGCCTCTCTGGGTGATTGGCTTGCAGGGGAGAACTGCGACGAAGGTAACTGTGATTGGTATCGTTGATAATAGTGATGCCTCCCATTACGGTCTGTATGTTTCAAATGCTGCTTATGATGAGAAGACTGCTGGACTGATACCTGGTAGCTCACAAAATCCTCAGAACAAGAGCTATTACTTCAAAGTGGCGCCCGGACAAGATGCACGTACTTTATCCCTGCAACTGGGATCAGCTTATCTCGATGATGGGCTTGAAACAACCGTTCTGTCTGACATTATCTTGCAGGTAGGCGGTCCCCGTATCCTGCTCAGCGATGTATTGCTGGGAGTTGTGGGTCTGACCCTTCTGTTGGGAGTTGCTGCTCTGGCTTTAACCGGTACACGCGCTGTCATCGAGCGGAGACAGCAGATAGGTATGATGCGAGCGATGGGGAGTCCTCGAGCCTTGATTCAGGGCGCATTTTTACTGGAATCGTTTCTGATTGGATCTGCAGGAAGTGTGCTGGGTATCGTCCTGGGATTGATACTGGCTCGCAATATTTTTGCAGCCAATTTTTTTGAGCAGTATCAGACTGGATTGGCTTTTAGTATTCCTTATCAGCAACTAACGATCATCATCATTGTGTCGCTACTGGCATCATTTTTAGGAGCCCTTTTACCGGCATGGCAAGCAGGGCGTGTTGCTCCAGCGGAAGCATTGCGCTATACATGAGATCCTCTCGTGCTCAAAAATATAGGTTGTATTGTATGGGAATGACCGACATAGTTAAAGCAGCGCAGATGATAACTCTGCGCTGTGATGCTTTGTGACTAGAGATGACTACTCACTATGCTGAAATCATTCCATGAGCACTTATCTCTCCCAATGGCCGTGTATGGATGTGACTGGCCGTTTGTGGTCCATAAACGGCATTCGTAATGACATCCGTATAGAGCTCAAGATAATTTTCTGACATAACTCTGGCAGAGAAGAAGCGTTCAACATGGTCACGCACAATTTGACGATCGATTTCGGATAGACGTGCCATGTAGGTAGGTATTTCAGCTACGTTTTTGGCAAGAAAACCGGTATGGCCATGATGAATAATTTCGGGAGCCGATCCATGAGCCAGCGAAATTACCGGACATCCTGTGGCCATTGCTTCGATCATCGCGATCCCAAAGGATTCTTCCGCCTCTGCCGTGTAAAGCAGTGCTTTCGCTTGATGCAAGAGATTGATTTTCATCTGTGGAGCATGAGGGCTCACATAACGAATGTGCTGCCCATCAATATGAGGCTCAATGAGGTGACGAAAGTAATTCATTGCTTCTTGATTGTATTGTTCTTTGGTCCCTATGAGAATGAGAGGTACCTGCGCCTTTCTAGCTGCTTCGATGGCTAAGTGAGCACCTTTTTCATGTGTAAAGTGTCCCATCCAAACGCAGTAGTCGCCAGTTGTACAACTGGTTGGTAGGTAGTCTTGTAGCCGCAGTCCATTGTAGATGGTCCCTACGATGTTTGATTTGTACGATGTTTGTCTATGTGCACTTTCACTGATGGTTACCAGTGACATGTGCTGAGCCCATTCCATAAAATAATGATCAGCATCTCCAATCCAGTTATCGCTTGTACGATCAAAAGGAAAGTGGCTGTGGAGCGTTGTGAGATGTGGTGTTGTCAGCGTGGCGGCCAGTGGAAAAATATACATGTCGTTGCTGGACGAGAGATGGGTATGGACAATATCGAAATTATGCTCGTTGACGTACTCAAAGGATTTGTGTAAATGATAGTATGCTTTGAGGCCAGCTTGCCAGGGCACTCCTTCCTTGATGAGCGACCTGGGGATAAATGAGATCTGTTTGGCGGATGTACGTGCATCTGCGGGCGCAAATAATGTGACATCGTGTCCCTGATCGACGAGCTCCTCGACCAGGGAATAAATAATATGTTCTGTATCTCCATAGTTCTGTGATGGGATAGTAATCCAGGGTGGTGCTATTTGCGCAATCTTCATGCTTTTCCTCATTTCATCGTCGGGGGGCTGACTCGAACACTTTTTATTTCCTGCGTGGTTTTGGGATGAAATAGCGCTGCCACATCGTGATAACGCAGTTCTGGTGATCCATAAATATCTATGGAAGTTTAATTGACTGCGATACATTTCTTGAACTTTGTACTTGTGGCATGATGTACATTGGCTTAAGTGATCTCTTGTATTAGCGGATGCATATACATAGACTAAGAAATTTCAATACTATTAATAAAGTTATTGGGTAAAATATAGTTACATAAAAGTTGAGACGAATGGCTCTTCAGCGTGACCTTTCTCTAATTTTGTGCGCACGTCGTATAATAGAGGTCAAGTTGTATCAAGGAGATAAAGTATGAAGTTTGGCCTTGCTCTACCTAATTGTCATGGCGATTTTGCTGATGTCCGTCTGGCTGCTGAAGTGGCTCATGAGGCCGAAGAGGCTGGATGGGATGGCATTTTTGTCTGGGATCATATTGGAGATAAATGGGGCGATGAAGTAAGCGATCCCTGGATAATCTTAGCCGCCATCGCTATGAGAACACAGCGCGTGAAATTAGGGACTATGGTAACCCCGATTACACGTCGACGTCCCTGGAAACTGGCGCGCGAAGTTGTTACGTTAGATCATCTCTCAAATGGGCGTATGATTTTGGGGATTGGGAGCGGTGGTGGCATTGAATATATCAACTATCATGAGGCGGCTGATCCTAAGACATATGGAGCCATGACGGATGAGGCACTGGAGGTTCTTTCATTGCTCTGGAGTGGCGAACGTATTTCGTATGAGGGTCAATATTATCAGATTGAACATGTTCGCCATCTGCCACAACCTCTACAGCAGCCTCGTATTCCAATCTGGATCGGAGGCGTGTGGCCGAATAAAAAGCCGATGCAACGTGCCGCTCAATGGGATGGGGTCTGTCCGATTGGAAAAGGACTAAGTATGACTCAGCAGATGACACCAGAACAGGCTTATGAGTGTTTTCAGTATGTGCGTTCACAACAAACTGAGGAGCAGCTGAGTCATCCTTATGCACGGGTACAGTGGGGAATACTTGAGGGGAAAGATAGTGGCTATGATGCGGCTCTTGTGGCTTCCTATGAGGAGGCTTCTGTGAACTGGTGGATTGAAAATATTAGTTGGGAACGCTGGACACTTCAGGAATTGCGCCCATATATCCGTCGGGGACCACTTGGGAGAGCCTAATCAAAGTAGCATCGGACGCTTGCGTACGATGTTTCAGTAACTCGTATGATATCGCTCCCAGGGCTGCGCGCCACGATCGGGTGTTTCGTACGTCGAGTGGAACATCGTACGCAAGCGTCCGACGCTACTTTTGTTGGTATATACGTAATGGTATGATCCGAGGGATATTAAATACGTTCTTCCTCTTTTTGCTCGCTTTTATTCAATTGCATGGATCTATTTTTGTTGAATAATCTACTATATTAAAAAAAAATAAAGAATTATGCGATTGTTCGTAAAAGTATATTCTTGTGAAGTGACTTGTGATATAAATGAAGGCAAGGAAAATTCCATCGGCACTATACCGATGTGTCTGCCATGAGGCTTAGCTCGCTCAATGGTATCATCTCCTTTTACAAGAGGTGATGGGGAGAAGGGAGTCCGCGCTCTCATTCTCTCCCTTTTTTATGTCAGCCAGATGTCGTACCGCTCTGATGCTAAATTGCTGAGAAAGTGTATTGACAACTAGCAAAGAAAGAGCTATTATAAGGACGGAAAGTTTATTGGAGTGTCGTCCAACGGTAGGACCTCTGACTTTGGATCAGGTAATCGGGGTTCGAATCCCTGCACTCCAGCCAAACAGAAAATCGGGCCTCAAGAAATCCACCTTATCAGGTGGTTTTTTTATGCCTTTTTCCATTTGATAGAGAAGAACTTTTTACGTCTGGATTTATTATGAGGAGTAAGATTGATGCTGGTACTTTTAAACTCATCAATGTCTTGCAGCCTTGTTTAACTTGACACTGGTTTTGTTAAGTGTTAATCTTAGCTGGAAGTATTTTATAACGATTAGTAATAATCGGTGTAAGTATACATAGAAATATACTTATCGCATGTACGCGAGGAGGCTGAGCAAATGTATCGGTTTAATGGTCAGCCAAACCAACCTGGAAATCCACGTAGAGGAAGAGGTTTTCTCGGTTTCCCTTGGTGGTTATTCTTTGTCTTCTTTTGGGCAGCACCTAATCACCTGTGGTGGCTCTTTATGGTGGGTGGTTTTGTTGCGCTTATTATCTATATGGTTGCGCGTTCGAATAATTCGCCATCGTGGATGGGAAATCAGCAAAGATATAACCAGCAGCCTTATCAACAACCATATTATCAGCCGTCTCAACCATCGCAGGAGCAGACTGCTTCACAAACACCGTATTATCAGCCAACGCCTGGATCAGAGGCCTCACAAACGCCGTACTACGAGCCTTATCAGCAAGGCTATCAGTATCAACCATCAGCAGAGGCAGATGCCACTCCTGAGGGGCCTTATCACATACCTGCTGAGCCTCTACAGGAAGAATATGAGCAGCCAAAGGCAGAATATCCTCAACAGATGCCTCCTATGTAAAGCAGGAGAGCATCTGCTCTTTTTGATACATTCCAATGACACGCTTGATTGTCCATATGCGTAACATGTTTCTGCTTTTCCGGAGAAAGAAGAAATAGGTCATGATAGGTATCATCATTGCCATTTGCCTTGGTATAGCGGTCGGAGTTAGCATTTTTGCCTTCCTTGGCCTTTCACAGCGCTCGATCCCTCCTACCCCACAACTTACCCCGCAACGTTTTCAAGCATTGTGTCTGCATCTGACAAATGAAGCAAGCATTCGTCAACAACTTCCTCAGAACAAGATACAGGCTATTAAGCTTTTCCGCGCAGAGACTGGTGCAAGCTTGCGCGAAGCGAAAGAAGCAGTCGAGTATATGATTGATGAGCAAGTCTATGATCTTAATAGATTAACGCCCGCTCAGATAGGGTCACAAGACGATATCACGGCAGAAACATTAGCGCTTCTCAAATCTGGTGGTAGCAAAATAGAAGCTATCAAATATTATCGAGATGGCATGCATGTGGGATTAAAAGAAGCAAAGCAAGTCGTGGATCGTTTGGGTTGGCATACTACTTCGATGCCATTAGAGTCCAGCCCGATAGATGTGAGCCAGAGGATTGAAGCTGAAAAACTTCAGTCTTTGATCCAGCAGAAAAAGAAGATTGAAGCTATTCGTTACTATAGGGAAACAACCGGGATAGGACTAAAAGAGGCAAAAGAGGCTGTTGAATGGCTGGAAGAAGATATGGCTCAACGAGGTCTTATGTAGATACATTTTATATCTACATGCTCAGTGAACTCGCTCGGTGATTGTAGAACAAGTTCACTGCAAGTGCCAAATGATTGAGCTCACAATGGTTTAAGGAATCACATTTGTTTCCTGATCCAATGCCAGAACAAATGTGGCCAGGAGTTCGGCCACCTCATTAATATCTTTGAGGGAGACGATCTCAGAGCCAGTGTGTAGATAACGACAAGGGATGCTGACAAGGGCTGTGGCTACTCCTCCACGCACGACCTGGATCGCGTCTATGTCTGTTGATGTACTGGCCGCTTGTGGATCAATCTGCCAGGCGATACCTGCCTCATCTGCGGCTTTAATGAGAAGCTGATAGACACGTGGATTGATATTACCACCGATCGAGAGTACTGGCCCACCGTTTAATTTGACATCACCTATCTCTTTTTTAGAGGTGCCTGGATGATCAGATGTAAAAGTGACGTCAACTGCGACCGCTATTAATGGATCAACACTGAACGCAGCTGTCCGTGCTCCACGTGATCCCACCTCTTCTTGAACGGCCGAGACAAAGAATACACTGGCTTTTAACGCTGCACGCTTCTCATGGAGACGACGCATCGTTTCAACGAGAGCAAACACACTGGATTTATCATCCAGGGCGCGTGAGACGATAATATCCTTCTGCATATGCTCTAATTGAGCTGCGCGTGTCGCAACACTTCCCAGAGGGACAAGCTTTTTAGCCTCAGCTTGATCGGCTGCTCCGATATCGATCCAGAGATCATCGAGGTTAGGACCTTTTCCACGCTCCTCGCGGCTTAACGTATGAATAGGTGGACGTCCAATCACTCCCAGGATAGGTCCAGTGGGAGTATGAACATGCACGCGATTGCCTGGCAATGTCGAAGGATCGAAGCCTCCAATGGGAGCAAAATAGAGGAAGCCCTGGTCATCGATATAGCGGATGAGAAAACCAAGTTCGTCGGTGTGAGCCGTGAGCATCACACGAGGACTGCCTTCAGGATTTAGGGCGGCGATGACATTACCATGAACGTCGGTACGTACATCATCGACGTACTGTTGTATCTCATCACGAACGACCTGCTGAGCTGGTTGCTCAAAGCCGGAAGGGCTGGGGCTGGCAATCAGCCGTTCTAGAAACGCGACACGTGACTCGTCCATCACTTATCCTCCCATCATAAACCACTAATAAAAAAATCATAGCCTGTCCGTTATAACTGACATCCTCATCTGCTAGTATAACAAGAAAGAGCCCGATGAAAACCATGCCTGCTGGGCGGTTCTCACCGGGACCTCACGTTTCTCTTTATTCAATTATGACAGAATAGACATAGTAAGTTATACACACGTATCAACGCACAAATTGTTTTAATACTTCATCAACACCAGGATGAGATCGATTTAACCGGAGATCTTCTGCACCTGTGGCATCGGTCTGGACGAGCAGAATATTCTGTTGAACACAGTTATTCAGGAGCTCGCGTGCAGACTCGCGTGTCAGGCGCCCACGAAAACGATTCTTCGGGTTGACAGGATCACCAATGAAATTCGATACCCCGATAATTGTACGCCAGGACCAGTTGCGGTCGATATAATCAAGAAACTGTAGAAATTGCGGATCAAGTACATCCATAGGGGGATTGCCATAGGGAGACTGATAGGTTCCGCTATTGCTAAAGTTGATGGCGGGCATAGAGCCAGCGGTACTCGCCGTGAGCGGATTGCTGCTTGGCGACATCTGGATAATAGGCAATTGTCCAGTAATACTGCTCACCCCACCTGGGACTAGCGGTACAAATTGATTGGCACTACTGATGAGATCTCGGCTGACGGTTCCTGGGATACCAACAACAATAACAGTTTTGTTTAAGCGTAGCTTTAAACGGGCACTGATACGAGTAAAATCTTTATCGCCAGTCATCAAAACAAAAGTAGAAATGGTAGGGCGATCAAAAACAGTTTCAATAATATCCATCAACATATTTAGATCGACAGTGCTCTGCACAACCGTGCTTTGGACAATAGTATTATTGCCAGGGTTGACGGCAGGCATGTGTCCAGTATTTCCAGTATGCTGAGCATTATTTGAATATCCTAAGGGACCAGTGTTGCTCTGACCGAGCGGGCCAGTCGGGTTGGCTTGACCATAGGAATTTCCATAGGGTAATTGACGATAGGGTTCGCGCTGTTGATCGTCGGCAATGGAATACTGATCATCGGAGGATTGATCCTCGTCGTGCAGAATATTCTCATCGAGATCATCATGCAAGGGGAGTGACGTTTCGGCTTCAGTAGACCACCCATTATTGAGCATTCCCGGTTGAATCGCAGGGAGAGAACCAGAATTACTTGTGACATTGGAGGGCCACTGTCGGGGAAGCGCGCCAGTCCCTTGCTCAGCAATATAGCCTGAGGACCCAAGAGAGCCAGTGGGGGTAGAATTAGAAGAGTAATGAATCGTCCCCATACGGATACGATCCCTCTGCTTGGCAGGGCAATCGACGCGGTCGATCATCGCTGCTGTAAGACTTCCCTTAAATGGTTCTGGTTGCCGAGACCAATCCGCATAAGCGCGGGCGACCATAACAGTTCCATAGCGACGAGCGACGGCGATCAGCTCTTGTGGGTCGGGTTCGCGTCGCTGTATATTTAACATACTGTAACGTATGTTCTCAAAATCGATGAATAAAGCAATATCTTCGGGCACAACCTTCTCCTCTCATGGGGAGAAACCGCGCAGGCCAAGATTTATGATTGTTCAGGTGCTCGGATTACCTAGCAGTGTTATCCTCTAGCTATGAGCATATCATACTTTATGGTTAAAGTCGAGAGTCTGCGCTTTACTTTGTATACATACTATGGTATATTCTGTAGCTAAGAAAGAATCTCAAGAAACAAAAGATTTTGGATAGATGGAGCTTATACAAGTTAATCAGATAGAAGAAAGGTTTTGACCCGTGGCTTGCATGGCAAGTATTCTTGACGGGAAATAGACCATACTACATACTAATTATCCAAGATCTGGCTTCTGGCATAGAACGCTTCCAGCAGTGAGAACGTCAGCCTCAGAAAACCAGCCCCACAAGTGATCATTTGGAAGAGACTATACGTTCATTGTATAGAAATAGAATGATCGTCGTCCAGCCAAACATTGATAGAAATACCTCCTCGTGTTGAATATACACTCGCCGCGAAAGGGTGTGACATAAATGTTCGTGATCGATAGGATGCGGGACTACGGAAAACAGTGGTTAATAGTTAAGTAAGTAGATCGCATTGCTTAAACCGATAAGTAGTCAACTTCCCTATCCACATATTGTGAAGCTAGAAGAACCGAGGGAGACCCCCGGTTCTTTCTCTTCATAACATCCCAGATGAATTAAAGTGATGCTCCAACTAATTCGCGGTGATGCTCAGAAAGAAAACGGCTCAAGATACCAGTATTTTGTGTGCTGGTAACATCTTCAACCCGACCTTCTGATCTATCCACTAATTCATACAAACTAGCGATGTCATAGCGTATCTGTGCTTGTAGTTGGCCATCACTACCGAATCCTTCTACAAAGAGACCGTCCTCTTCTTCATGTATTGCGATACTCTTTACATCAATCTGATCGAGAACCTGACCAACTGCATGTAAGATGTTCGCATAACTGAACGTGCCCGGCATTTCTCCCTCCCTAAATAATTGGAAGAAAAATTTTCTATTACTGAATAGTTCCTCTTCACGACTACCTTGTCACACTGCAATCCTCCACAATTTTGCTCGGTGGATTGTCAGGCTCCATACTACACTCCGACAATTTTAGCATAACAATCTTTAAACGTCAAGTTACCGTTTCGCGCCCATCTCACTGGCTAAGGCGCCTGTTGTAGCCCATGTATTGCGAATAGGTGTATTTGCTGCTTCTGAATTTGACTCGTTGGTGTTGAGTATTTCAACCGCCTTGAGACGCCAGAAGCGGGCACTTGCGGGTCGCTTTAATGAGAGATGCTGTGCTAATTCTTCATCGGTCATATTCATATTAAGTTTAAGGGCTTCGATCGTCATATGGAGTTTATCGGGATTTGTCTCATTGAGTGCTGATGTGAGGGTGGACGTTTTTGTCTCTTTTGCTGCGTTGTCACTTGCCTCTTCATCGACAGCGACAAACTGGCCAGTAATCGCGTTTTGATTTTCTTGCTTGGTATGTATCTGTGGGGCGAGCTCTTCGGTATCGCGCGAGGGAGTGGCTACCTCTTTGCTGGCGGGATTGAGATGGGAAAGGTTGAGCGTTCTGGTGGTTAAGGCTCTATGAACTGCTGCCAGTGGAAATTGGCTCTGTTTCTCGCTTCCGCCTGAGGCGAGTAACTGCTGGCTGAGTTCTGCCTTGTTTTCAATCACTGCCTCCGAAATATTCTCAGCCATCATTGTATAGACAATTCCGAGCAGTGGGAAGGAGCTGGCCATAAAGGGGAAGAGTTGTATCAGCCAGGGAGCAGTGGTCTCGGCTGCACTGAGCATCGAAACGCTATGAAACTGTTTGGCGTAAGCCCAGTTGATGATCCATGAGAAGACGGTGCAGATTACAATCAGCAGCCAGTATTGCCAGACTGCTTTGACTGAGCGATAACGACGATAGCGTTGGAAGGCTGTGTATGAAAGAAGATAAATAGTGACATCAATACTAATAGCGATAGCATAGCTAACTCCCCACCACCAGATCCCCTCGGGACCCGACGATGGCTCAAAGGATGCAAAGAAATAAGCTACATGAGGGATCGACGCTGCTAGGAAGACTGCGAACGCGGTCCAAAAAAAGTATTTCATATAAAACAATATCCTTTTTAGATCTGCTTATAGCAGTATAATTATATGTATACATGAATCGTACTCAGCAGTTAGAAAGCCGTCAATCCTATTTAGTACAATCTGGCTAGAAATGAATCAATTGCCCCAACCTCTTGATGGCAGGATACCGATAAGATCCAATATGTGCGTGCGATCAGCTCTGAAGGGGGCGATCAATCGGGTCCAAAGAAATGTCGATGCGGTAAATCTGGGATCAGAAAAAGCTTTTTCCAGACAATTGGCCTAATTGGTCAATAAAGGTGTTGACAAATTTGTGGTTGTGTGGCATATTGTGTGAGCGCCGCACGAGAGCGATGCGGGCCGCAAGAGTACACTAACAACTAAAGATATATCATTTCTTCAATTTTGCTGAGCACAATGTGTGGTCAGCCGAAACTGAAGCAGAGGATCGAAAGTTTTTATCACCAAAAGATAAAATGTCAAGCATTCAAGACATGACAAAGATGTAGAGAACAAGCTACACAGAGTACGAGGTGGATGCCTTGGCGCTGAAGACCGAAGAAGGACGCGGAGACCGGCGAAACGTTTGGGGGGAGCTGCATGCAAGCGATGAGCCCCAAGATTCCGAATGAGGCAACTCTTCCAGAGTGATGTCTGGAAACCGCCTGCTGAACACATAGGCAGTGACGGGGGGCAGTGGGTGAACTGAAACATCTCAGTAACCCGACGAAAAGAAATCAACCGAGATTCCCGTAGTAGTGGCGAGCGAACCGGGAGCAGCCCAAACCGGAGGTTCTTCGGAACATCCGGGGTTGTAGGACCGATATCAAGCAATGATGAACTACTCGAAGGCGTTGGAAAGCGCCACCAGAGCGGGTGAGAGTCCCGTAGAGGACGGTTTATTAACGTGGATCGGTATCCTGAGTACCACGAGGCACGTGAAACCTTGTGGGAAGCTGGGGGGACCACCCTCCAAGGCTAAACATCTTCAGCGACCGATAGCGAACAAGTACCGTGAGGGAAAGGTGAAAAGCACCCCGAGAGGGGGATGAAAGAGACCCTGAAACCACGTACTCACCAGCAGTCAGAGGCCACTGTCTCTTGCGAGACCAAGGGCTAATGGCGTGCCTTTTGTAGAATGATCCGGCGAGTGCATCGTCGTAGCAGGTTAACCAACGGTATAGTTGGGGAGCCACAGAGCAATCGAGTCTGAATAAGGCGAACGTTGCGGCGATGCGACCCGAAACCGTGTGAGCTATCCATGAGCAGAGTGAAGCGGATGTGACAGTCCGTCGAGGCTCGAACCCACCAGTGTTGCAAAACTGGGGGATGACTTGTGGATAGGGGAGAAATTCCAATCGAACACGGAGATAGCTGGTTCTCCCCGAAATGTATTGAGGTACAGCTGCATGATTGAGAACTATCCTGGAGGTAGAGCACTGAATGGGCTAGGGGCCTTTTGCGGGTTACCAAACCCAACCAAACTCCGAATGCCAGGACAGATTGCATGCAAGTGAGACAGTGGGGGCTAAGCTTCATTGTCGAAAGGGAAACAGCCCAGACCATCAGCTAAGGTCTCTAAATATGCGCTTAGTGTCAAAGGGAGTCATTTCGCCCAAACAGCCAGGATGTTGGCTTAGAAGCAGCCATCATTGAAAGAGTGCGTAATAGCTCACTGGTCGAGTGGAGTGGCACCGACAACGTATCGAGGCTCAAGCGCGTTACCGAAGCTATGGAATTTTCTCTTGTTTTCGAATGAGAGAGGGTTGGTAGGGGAGCGTTCTGGAGGCAGAGAAGCCAGATCGAAAGAACTGGTGGAGCGTCCAGAAGTGAGAATGCCGGAATGAGTAGCGTCATGTCTGTGAAAACCAGACACACCGAATGCCTGAGGGTTCCTGGGCACCGTCAATCGTCCCAGGGTGAGTCGGGTCCTAAGCCGAGGACGTCATAGTCGTAGGCGATGGAAAGCAGGTTGGACATTCCTGCACCGGAGTACTTCGTTATGAGCAATGGGGGGACGCGGTAAGGAAGGTGAGCCCATCGAATGGACAGGATGGGTCTGTACATGGAAGCGCGACGCCGAGGAAAATCCCGGAGTCCTGTGTGTGACCAGTGCAGCGAGCGGTCGCAAGACTGCGGAAGTCATTGAGCCCTACGCCGCCAAGAAAAGCCTCTCGCCAGAAGCCTACTCCGCCCGTACCGCAAACCGACACTGGTAGGCAGGGGGAAATCTCCCCAGGTGATCGAGCGACCCTCTGTTAAGGAACTCGGCAAATTGACCCCGTACCTTCGGAAGAAGGGGTGCCCTAGTAGCGATGACCTTCGGGTTGGCGTGAGGGGGTTGCAAGAAATTGGCTCAACCGACTGTTTACCAAAAACACAGGTCTCTGCGAACGCGAAAGCGGAAGTATAGGGGCTGACTCCTGCCCAGTGCCGGAAGGTTACGAGGAGCGGTGATCGTAGCTGCGAATCTAAGCCCCGGTGAACGGCGGCCGTAACTATAACGGTCCTAAGGTAGCGAAATTCCTTGTCGGGTAAGTTCCGACCCGCACGAAAGGAGTAACGAGTTGAGCACTGTCTCGACAGAGGACTCGGCGAAATTGAAGTACCCGTGAAGATACGGGTTACCCACGACAGGACAAAAAGACCCCGTGGAGCTTTACTACACCTTGATCTGGATACGAGGTGGATCGTGCGTAGCATAGGTGGGAGTCGGAGAACCTATCCTTGTGGGGGTAGGGGAGACAGCAGTGAAATACCACTCTCGATACAGTTTGTGTCTCATGCGTCACCGTGATCCGGGACGCAGACAAGGTCAGGCGGGTAGTTTGACTGGGGCGGTCGCCTCCCAAAGCGTAACGGAGGCGCCCAAAGGTTCCCTCAGGGTGGATGGACATCACCCACAAGAGTGTAAAGGCAGAAGGGAGCTTGACTGCAAGACGGACAGGTCGAGCAGGGACGAAAGTCGGGCTTAGTGATCCCACATTCCCGAGTGGAAGGAGTGTGGCTCAACGGATAAAAGCTACCCCGGGGATAACAGGCTTATCTTGCCCAAGAGTTCACATCGACGGCAAGGTTTGGCACCTCGATGTCGGCTCGTCGCATCCTGGGGCTGGAGTAGGTCCCAAGGGTTGGGCTGTTCGCCCATGAAAGCGGCACGCGAGCTGGGTTCAGAACGTCGCGAGACAGTTCGGTCTCTATCCGTCGTGGGCGTAGGAGAATTGAGGGGCGTCATCTCCAGTACGAGAGGACCGAGATGGCTTGACCGCTGGTGTGCCAGTTGGCCTGCCCAGGCCACAGCTGGATAGCTATGTCAAGAAGGGATAAGCGCTGAAGGCATCTAAGCGCGAAGCCGCACCCAAGATGAGTTCTCCCAACACTTTCGAGTGTTTAAGATCCCAAGCAGACGACTTGGTAGATAGACGACACGTGGACATCCGGTAACGGACGGAGCGAAGTCGCCCTAATGATCGAGCGGCTTGTTTCACAATTGTATCTTCATCATGGACTTTGAATGCGGGTTCTCTGCTTCAGCAATTGGCTGACAGCACGGTGCTCGGCAAAATTGAGCAAATGGTATATCTTTTAGTGTATTTTAAGATAAAGGCCAGTAATGAGTAAACATATTGTTTTACATTGCTGGCCTTTGTTCTATGCATCGAGCTTGTATATCTTCCTTTTCTTGAGATAGGAGAATACCACTACGCGTTGGGTCAGCTACGAAAAAATTGTCTCATCTCCTGATCAGTGGCATCTGGATGAAGCTGATTATCGCGCTCTTGAAAAAGCACCCTTTACATTGTCAGCGCGTAACGTATTTCTTTTTGTACCTCTATATCTGCCTCCGTCTCCAGAGCCTGTTGTAGCGAAGCCAGCGCTTGTGAGCCGCCGATACTTCCTAGTGCCCAGGCAGCATGTCCACGAATCAATGGCTCAACGTCATGCAGTGCAACGCTTAAAGCTGGTATTGCTTGTGGATCTTTGCTGTTTCCCAGCGCTACACAGACATTGCGTAACAATCCATGTCGCTTCGCACGTTTAATTGGGCTACGTCGAAAGCGCTCACGGAACTCCTCCTCGGTCAGAGAGAGCAGTGGTATCAGTTCGGGACTATCTCTCACTGCCGGACGAGCCAGGAACTCGCTGTGGCCCTGAAAACGCTGTCCGGTGGGCTCTTGCGTTGCGATTGTCATATCGCGTTTTTTGATCGCTGTCAAAGTGATCAGTGGCCTACCATCTGTATTGCGTAGCCCTAGACGTTTCTCCGCCAGCTTATTTACAGGACACACCTCCTGGCAGATATCACAGCCAAAGATGAGATTGCCCATCAGCGGACGAAACTCCAGGGGGATGCTACCGCGCAGCTCTATGGTGAGATAGGATATGCAGCGTGTGCTATCGAGTTCATAGGGATTGGGGAAGGCTGCTGTAGGACAGGCATGCAGGCAGATCTCGCAACTTCCGCAACTCGCCTTTAAGGGGGCGTCAGTCTCCAGGGGAAGGTTGGTGACAATCTCTGCGAGAAATACCCATGATCCCCAACCTTTCGTTAAAATATTTGTATTCTTGCCATACCATCCCAGGCCGGCACGTTGTGCGGCGGCTCGATCGACCATACGCCCGGTATCGACAAACAGGCGTGCCTCGATAGCTGTGGAGTACTCTTCGCGTGCGTACTCGTTGAGCCAGAGGGCAAATTGTTTGAGCCTGGGCTTGATAATATCATGATAATCATCTCCCCAGGCGTAGCGGGAGATGCGCCCGTGAGGCACCGTCTCCTCGATCTCTGCTGGGATCTCAGTGAGATAACTCATTGCCAGGGTGATAATTGATCTGGCTTCGGGTAGGAGTGCATCTGGATGGCAGGAGACTTGTGCTCTTTCCGCTGTGAACCATGGCAATCCATCAAACATGCCACGTTCAATACGTTCCTGAATCGCCAGTTGAGCTTCTGGAAACGCCTCGGCACTGGTAATTCTGGCTGTTGCGAAACCTAATGTATAAGCATATTCTTTAATTTTTTGAGTATCTAGCATAATATCCTATACTATCATTATCCTGCAAATGTAAGATATATCCAGTTTCAGTTCGTGATATCTTGCGTGTGCAAATTCCACCAGGTGATAGCCGTGAAAATGAGCAGGTAGGCCAGGATAACCAATCCGGCATGGAGATCTGAAAGCGAAGCATGACTTTGTCCTGTCAGGTAACTCTCTTGATGAGAGTTAAATGCGATCAGGTTGTTGCCAATGAAGTAGTCAGGGATCGCGAGTAAAAAAGCGCCAAAGGCATTATCAAACTGGCTTGCTACTATCGAGAAGACGGTGGATATGCCCCCTTCCAGAAACCACCAGATCAATACTCCGGCGACTCCAGCGGCAGTGGTTTTACCCCAACTGGAGAGGCTGATAGCGAGGACGCAGTAGGTAAAGAGGCTGAGTGCTGTTGTGAATACATAGAGTACTGTGTGCAAGATCTGAGCGCCTGTCAGAGGGCTTAGAGCGATCATATGGCCTTTGATGAGGCTAAGTAGCGTCCAGGTTATAGTGCCGATTACTAGCAAGGAGATAAGCCCGATACAGACGCAGATAAGCATGGCTATTATCTTGGCAAGCAAAAATTGGAGACGTGTTGGCCCACGGCTCAGCAAGAGACGGATGCATCCTTGCGAATACTCTCCTCCTACGATTGTGCTGGCCAACACAATGAAAAGTAGTGTACCTATGAAGTTCGTGGCCGTAATTGTGATGAAGAACGCATTTTGTAATGATGGTTGAGCTGCAGTGAAGTTGTCGCTGAAGATCACCGCTAAAATAATGGTTATGATGGCAATCATAGCCAGTACCCGAGACATTTTACGGCGGCGAATTTTGTAGAGTTCTCCGGCAATGGCGCGGCTGAGGACGCTGATAAAGTCCTGGCGGCCCATGATGACATGTTTGTTACGAGCTGGGGCTGGTATTGGCTGTTCTGTGATCGAAGGCGACACATCGCTCATCGTTGCGCTCCTTTTGCACTGGCGTCTGCTGTAATGATGGTTTCCGGATTGTCTGCTGGGATGGGGACGTTGCCTTTGTTGGGAAGTGCTGTTGCCTGCAGATAGACCGCCTCTAAACTTCCTTCCAGTGGATGTATCTCGGCTGCAAATAAGTCATTGTGGGCTAACAGTTTGTTGATCTCTGATGATCTTGTGTTGGGAGCATCGATCAATAAGATTGGTTGTCGTAACGTGTTGTGTTCAATTGTAATCTGTGTCATCCAATCGGCCCCTTGCTCTTTATGTTGCTGCAGGAGTGTATATGCCGCTTGCACTTCCTCTGCCTGGTTCATGCGTATCTCGATCTGTTCTTTTTCCCTCAACAATTCTTTGACATCTCCCTGCCTGACCAGATTTCCTTTGCGCAGAATTGCGACACGATTGCAGACCTGTTGCACTTCAAATAAGATATGGCTGGAGAGAAAGATGGTTTTTCCTAGACCCGCAAGACGTTGAATGAGCCGACGGATTTCAATTACTCCCGCTGGATCGAGTCCATTGGTTGGTTCATCGAGCATGACAAGCTCTGGATCTGACAACAAGGCTGCTGCAATCCCCAGGCGCTGCTTCATTCCTAGCGAGTATTTGCTATAGATGAGCTTTTGGTACTGTCCTAACTCGACGATATCAAGCACCTCCGTATAACGTCGATTGTTAGCCGCTCCCAGCATCATGCCGGAGTTGGCCGCAATCACGCGCAAGTTATCGATGCCTGAAAGATAAGGATAAAAGGTGGGCGTTTCAACGATAGCGCCGATGCGTTGCAAAATGGTGGGAAGCTGATAAGCGTTATCCATGCCAAAAAGCACTGCTCGACCAGCTGTAGGATGAATAAGTCCTAGTAACATACGAATCGTCGTCGTTTTTCCTGAACCATTAGGCCCCAGAAAGCCAAAGACATCACCACGCATCACCTGTAAATTGAGATCATTGACGGCTACTAGATTTCCAAACGCTTTGGTGAGTCGTTGCGTGCTGATAACTATTGGATTGTCGTATGCGGGAGTGATATCGCTCACTGACGACTTCCTCTCTCTGTCTGCTGATGCTGTATAACAAATATAATTATATTCTTCCTTTGCGAATAGTATACGGTTTTTTGACGCTCCATGGCTATGTTGCCGTATGTCGTAATGTGTTCTAGCTGGCATAGGTCTGTGATTTTACCTGGACGTAAGGTTTTTGTTCTGACATGCCCTCTTCTTGTTCCGGCGACTGGCCTTATGCTATAATCTGACAAGTAAAAGCGTGTCATCACGATATGCACATAGCAATGCCGAGCGTGCTAGCCGCGCAGCAAAATGCAATTATGTTTCCACAAGTATTGATCGACTTTTTTCAAAAAAGACCTAAATAGATTGTACTGTTGATGGTGGCATAAGCTACCAGCGCTGTCTCCCCTGTCCGGGTGCTAGCATTACCTCTCAACCTGGTAGTTGAGTGCCCGGTGTCCAGGAAAGGACTTTGTAAGATGATTGATCCCGATAGCGAATTGGAAGCTCGATATCGTTCGGTAACGGTAACGCCGGACTGGTATCAAACAAATATTCCTTGTCAGGTAGGTTGTCCAGCCCATACGGACGTATCCACCTACATTGGTCTCATTTCGCAAGCTCGTTTTGATGAAGCATATTTGCTTAATCGTAAGGCAAACGTTGTCCCAGGAGTGCTGGGTCGTACCTGTGCACGCCCGTGCGAACCTGTTTGCCGCCGTAATAAAGTTGATGGAAAACCAATTTCTATTTGCTGGTTAAAGCGTGCCGCCTCTGATCATCGCGAATATCGCCATCATGCAGAGCGACCACCAGTGACGAAAGATAAAAAGGTAGCAATCGTTGGTGCTGGCTCTGCTGGCCTGGCCTGTGCTCGTGACTTGCGCGAACTGGGCTATCCAGTAACTATCTACGAGCAGTATCCGACTGCCGGCGGCGTGATGGTGAATGGTATTCCTGTCTGGCGTCTTCCTCGCTATGTTACTACGGAAGAATGCGACGAGTATATGGAAGACATCGGCGTTGAGATCAAATATAACACCCGTGTTGGTCGCGACGTGCAGGTGACAGATCTCCTAAGAGATTATGACGCGGTCTATCTGGCGGCCGGGTGCTATATTCCAAACGCATTGACTGGTCCCGATAATAAAGTGATCAAAGGTGCTGATTACGAAGGCATCATGGATGGTATTCGCCTCCTGCAAAAGACGAATTATGGTGAGCCTGCCTATATCGGGAAAAAGGTAGCTGTCCTTGGCTCCGGCTTTACTGCGATGGACTGCTGCCGTACTGCTATTCGTTTTGGCGCTGAAAAAGTCTATATCATGTACCGTCGTTCTAAAGAAGAAGCCGGTTCGGACGAATATGAAGTTGATGAAGCAGTATTCGAAAATGTCGAATTCAACTATCTGGTTTCTCAGCTGGAAGTGACGAGTGAGGATGGCATCCATGTAAGTGGCATGCGCTTTGTCCGCAACAAGTTAGGTGATCCTGACTCCAGTGGTCGTCGTCGTCCAATAGCCATTCCAGGGACCGAGTTTGAGATCGATGTAGATACTGTTATTCCAGCCTTTGGTCAGTATAGTGATGTGTCGTGGTTGCAGACTGAGGAATTAGGCCTCGAAGTAAATCGTTGGGGTGTTCCTCTGCTGGATATTGATACCTGGATGACGAACCATCCTGGTCTCTTTGCTGGTGGCGATTTTACTCAGGGGGCACGTAATCTGATTTCGGCGATCGGCGATGGCCGTGACTCGGCGTCAGCGATCAATCGCTATCTGGGTGGTGTCGATGAGCCCGCTGAGCCCGCTGAAGAAGTTGAATTACCAGACTATCGTCGTGGTATGGTTGATAACTATGAGTCTATCCCTCATCAGATGTTGCCCGCGCTTCCTTTGAAGAATCGCTATAGCCACACGCGTGAGACAGAGACCGGTTATACGCCAGAGCAGGCTGTTATTCAGGCTCGTCGTTGTCTCCAGTGCCAGCTGAATATTATGATTGACCCCTCAATCTGTATTCTTTGCTCGGGTTGTGTCGACATTTGTCCTTATGACTGTATCAGTATGGAAGGTCTCTCACGTGTCGTGAAGCAAGATCCTCTCCACGAGGATGCTGCTAGCTGGACCGGCGGGGCCGATATGATTATTGACGAGGAGAAGTGTATTCGTTGCGGATTGTGCATCGTACGTTGTCCTACGGATGCGATCTCGATGGTACAGTTTGAAGTGGCCAGCCCCAATGCACGTTGGACTGTGTCAAAAATACCGATGATCAACGTTAACTAATACAAGATGAGAAAATGCAGGATGCACTCTTCGCATCCTGCATTTTTTATTGGAAGAGTGATTACCTGACTGGTTTTTATATTTGCCGTGATCTATACGTCATATATATAAATAATCTGCATGATAAGAGGGTATTGTGTAGGTTATCATCTCTCATTAATGCCTTAATTGGACTTTGAGGAGATGCCAGTTGATCTTAAAATTCTCATCTGGTACGCACAAAACTCGAAGATTTGTTCTTGAACAAATGGTAGAGAGAGTAAATTTGTGCGAAAGAAGCATAAAAATGTATGGATAAAATCTCTACATTTTTCAATTGTTAAATGGCAGAGAACAGAAGGTTAACAGAAGTATTTCTGCTCTGATTATCCATAGAGAAAGCAGTCATGGTACAAGATACTGTAAATCTCATACTATAGTATTATTGAGTTCATGTGGGCATATTCTATTTGCCCATTGATCCATACAGCGTAGTATATTGTTTATCTACTCGCTCTATAGCTACCGAGCAAATAGGGTCTTGACAAGTGGGGCCATATTACGCAAAATTGAGAAAAAGCCATCTTCCTGAGAGATAAGCGTTGATCTTGGACGTATATTAACTATGGATGTGGCAAGTGTACCAATGGTCTCTATATATTCTTCTTCCCTCATGTGAGTACTATGCTGGCGAAGGCAAGCAGGTGCCATACTCACTCTGTTGAATGATATATGTAGGTCTGCAAGGAGCGATAATGGTGCGACACGAGTGGTCCGATGAGGACCTGGCACAAAAGCTGCATGAGAGAAATCCGGATGCTCTAGAAACTCTAATTTCCAGATATTCTCGTGAAGTTTTTTATTTTATTCGTTTGGTTCTTGACAACGTTGGCGTTGCGCAGGATGCAGAAGAGTGTGTGAATGATTTATTTGTTGCTGTCTGGCAAGAGATTGACTCGTTTGATGCTATGCGTGGCACTTTACGTACCTGGCTTACTATGCGTGCAAAATACATTGCGTTAGATCGCCGACGGCAGTTATGTCGTCGTCAGGTGCATAACATCCAATCTGCTGATGAAATCAGACAATGGGGATCATCAGAAAACAATGGAAATCGTAAACTTTCTGGCTGGGGGTATGAATCAGATGCTCGTGTCGTGTTACCACCGCATCCAGAAACTAGTATGGAAAATTTGCTAGAGCAGAGCGAAAGGCGTGAAGAATTACGTCTTGCGCTGGCGACGTTGCCCGAACTTGACCGTTTTCTCATCTATCATCGCTATTTTAAGTTTGCTAGCACTGAGGAACTTGCGGCAAAAACGAGGCTCAGTCGCCATGCCGTTGATACGCGACTCTGGCGAGCGCGCAAAAGCTTACGCGAGGCGCTCAAGGAGCATGCCCATGAGTACGAGCGAATTTGAGGAAGGCCCACCTGCATCCAACACACATGAAGAGATCTTCTGTCTTCCCAATATGGAAGGCCTGTTCCCTGCTGACTTCACTGTGGAAGAGGTCGAGTTTGCATGTGAACTAGATGCCTTATTTTCCCTGGAACAAGAAAATTTGCCACCCTTGTTTGTACAAACGCTGGTTGAAGGTGATGATCCCCGTTATCAATCTGTCGAGAGTGGATTTGAGTTGAAGACACGTGCCAGGGTGTTTCGTCGTCTTCAGCTTGAACGGCGTTTAGATCTCTCTGTGCGCCCCAGCATCCGAGAAATCCTCCAGACAAGAACAGTTGCGGCTTCACGCCCGTTGCTGGCTTTTTGTGCATCCTGTCTGTTTTTTGTGTTAATGACAATTGCAGCCACGGCTCCGGCCTTCGCATCGGGTTTAAATTACCTTTTGTCTGGAGCGCATAGCGGTGTGGTGCTGGTTGATCAATCCCCCGTTAAGACCTCTGCGCAGGCTTCCGAACAGGAAGGTACAAGAGAAGACACACAAAAGATCAGTTTTGTGACTGCACAGCAACGCCTCCATTTTTCAGTCTCTGTACCTGCATATGTACCGGCCCGCTATAATCAGAGTAATTTTTATCTCTATGAAGGGAATAATACCTGGGCAGATGGTCCAATTATGGTCGTCGAGTATACCTATGCTTTGCCCGGCGTTGCTCCTAAGCATATTACGATCTGTGAATTTAAGCCACTTGAAACTGTCTACCTTGTGGTTAAGAATGGGGCGGCCAAACGCATTGCTGTAAACAATGGCAATAATGATACTGCGATCTATGTGGAAGGTCATTGGACAGATACAGGCACATCGAGTCCTACCTGGGTCTATAACGATCGTAGCGAACTCATTGATGAAAATAATGGTGTGGTTTTCTGGATCGTTGGTGATCCTAGCGATGGTATCAACAATGCGGAACTGACGTCTGTGGCGAACTCGCTGCATGAGCTTGATTGGCGTGATTTTGATCATATCGGTGGGCATATTGCCCAGGTGATGCAGAGCGAAGAAAACACTCCCGACTTGTTTGCTGACGATGTCATTTATCTGGATAATCCCGAGAATCCTGATGGTCCGGCTTTTAAAGTGGTCGGTGCGACTTCTGATCAACCGCGTCCGCATAACGCAGTCAATAATCGGACTCCTTTCGCACATTAGAGTTGAGTGAGGAGTCAAGTTTCTAGCCTGTCGGTTGTACTGATAGCCTCTGATAAAAGTTTGTATGCTGATCAAGGAAGAAAGTATATTTCATCTTGATCAGCATACAAACTTTCTTCCTATTTATCTCACCATAGTACGTCTCCACTGAATCAAATGCGGGTTTTGGTTCGTATAGTATACGGTTGAAATTTGCTTGTCATATAACCATAAGGAAATATAGATAGAGAAATTGTGTGCGAGCTTTTTCCCTGTTGCAGCGTTTATTATAGAGAGTGGATGTCGTCCTTGAGGTTTTATACGGGAGGCGTCTGGATGAAAGATGACCATAGTTATGTCACTAGACAACGACCTGTATCATCTGGTATGCTATCTAAAGTAGATAGAGAAAGCGTATACAGGACTTGCATTAGCCGTCTTCTCTTGCGACGATGCTGGGGGAGCTTGTAATAGGACCTCGAAGAGGAGGAATATGAAAGTAGTAACAAAAGTGAGAATGACTCGATCTCACGGGATTCCTAAACTACGGGCTCTTCGTCAGAAGAAGGGTTTGAGTTTGGGTCAACTGGCTGATCTATCTGGCCTTCGTCGCGATACTATCACTCATCTTGAGACAGGACGCGAAGAGGCACAACCCTATCACGTACGTATTTTAGCACGCGTGTTAGGCGTCCCAACTCTGGAGCTGGTCTCGTAATCAAGTTGGATCGGATTGACGTTAGGGCATCTATTAGATGTCCTAACGCGTCATTCTTTTTATATAGAACATGATTTGCCCGTTTTGGATGGCTACGATGAGATAGAGCCATCTGAAATGGGCAATTTTTTGCTCATTTTGTCAGTGTATTACCGCAGAGGGCTGGAATATATTCCTTCTAAAGAACGAATATTATCCTGATATTAAAAGTATCTTGCGCATATATGTATATATTTGTATAATGTTGGCGAAAGACCATGAATTATTCGTAGGAAGAGCAGAGGCAGACGATTGCGCATGTCGTGGAGTATGGTCGAAAGGTGTTAAAGGAAAGGAAGTGCTCTCGTGTCAGCTTATCAATCTTCTGATGATCCATCTATTGCCCATAATATCTTTGGGGCTGGTCAACCGTTAGAACTTATCCGTAGTAGTGAAGAGATCCGGAACTTTACCAGGATGATGGGAGATGATCCACTGGCTGGTTTCCCCGCTGTTGAGTCGATCCATGTGGCGCTTAATCTGCCTTGCGGCCCTGGAGATTGGGCGATTGATGTTGCGTATCGCTATCCACACATCGAGGTAGCCGGTATTGATGAATCCAAACAAGTTATTGATTATGCTCTCGCCCGAGCTCACAATCAGGAATTAAAGAACCTTTCTTTTGGAACTATGGATCTGCTTAGTCAATTGGATTTCTCCGATAATACCTTCGATATTATTTATGGAAGGTCTTTTAAAGAATTTGTGCGGAGAGATCAGTGGCATGGGATGCTGCAAGAGATGCTGCGTATCTTGCGTCCCAATGGAGTATTTCGGTTAGTGAGTGCCGATCTGGTTGCTACCAACAGTCTGGCATTTCAGACGATTAATAAGTATGTCTGTATGGCATTGCATCAGATGGGCTTTGGCTTTTCTCCTGACGGCTATAGTATGGGAATTGCTACAGTGATAGAGCAACTGATGCGTAAGGCTGGGTTTTCTGAGATTCGCCTGGTGCCGTACGTGCTCAATTTTTCAGCTGGAACCTATTATTGGAATTCTCTCTACCAGCGTTTTGATATCATCAGGAGTAATTGTACGTCACCATTGTTGCAACAAGGTCTGTCGGATGGTGATATTAAGGATCTGTTTCAACTGGCCCATCTTGAAATCATGGGCGAAGAATTTTGTGGTATTCAGTATCACTATGCCGTCTACGGGACAAAAAAGGTGTAATGTCATCGGTACTCTGTGCCAGAGGATGTACAGAATATCAGCTCATATCTTTGTCTTTGAAATCTCTACCATCTATGCTATGCTACACAGCGTATTTATATGCGTGTAATATATATCTTCTGTTTTATCATGAAAGGAGATCTAGATGGCAGATGCAGTACAGACAAAGACTGCTCTGGTTACAGGTGGATCACGAGGAATCGGTGCGGAGACAGTTCTGGCCCTGGCTCGTCGTGGATATGATGTGGCCTTTACCTATCGCAATAAGGCATCGCGAGCGCAGGAAATCGCATCCCAAGTAACACTGCTGGGAACGGATGCGCTCATCCTCGGCTGTGATATTGCACATGCTGAGGAACGGAAGCAGCTTTTTGCACAGCTCCAGCAGTGGAATGCTCAATTGGACATCCTGGTCTTGAATGCCTCAGGTGGCCTGGAGAAGGATGTGTTGGCTATTGATCCTGAATATCCGATGCACATCAATCATGATGCTCAGATAGCCCTGGTGGACCTGGCATTGCCAATGATGTCTGCCGGTGGTGTAATCGTATTTGTTACCAGCCATTGGGCGCATCTCTATGCACAAAACATCGCCCAAATTCCTGCATACGAACCAGTTGCCGCATCAAAATATGCTGGCGAGCAAGCATTACGCCTTCGTCAATCTGAATTTTCGCAACAGAATGTGAAGTTGATTATCGTGACTGGCGATCTGATCGATGGGACGATTACTCCAAAACTTCTGGAGCGTTCCTCTCCAGGCTTATCGGCTAATCGCTCGACTCTGGTTGGCTCTTTGCCGACAGCAACTGAGATGGGTGAAACGATCGCAGTTGCTGCCACTGATCCTGCTTTATCCACGGGCAGCATCGTTGTCATTGGAGGTTCGTTAGAGTCCTTATTGCATACGCAAGTCGGATGACCATCTGTATGGACAGTTGGATGAAGCACATGTATGCGTGTGCAATTGATCCGCGACCTAATGAGCCTCTATTTCATGCTTTAAGCGGTTGATGGTTGTATTGATCTCGCTAAGATGAACCTGAATCGCTGCGGTTTTTTGTTGTTCTGCACGGACAAAGCGTGTATAGGGGGCAATGGCGTCCTCTATACGGCTGGTCGAGTTATACAATTCTTTCTGAAATTGATCATTCATCGTGGCTGTCAGGCGTCCCTGAAGCTCTTCCATCTTCTCATTAAACGCTTTTCTTGCTCGCTTGCGCTGTAAGGGAATAATGCCGTAACCAATCAGCAGGAAGCCAATCCCTGCAATGATGCCTGTGACATCGGCGGCTAGCGTGCCCATAAATGCGACAATCAGTGCGCCTAATCCGACGCCACCGGCTCCAGTGATCACTGCGGATGCGACTGTGTTGCGCATATCCAGCGAAAGTTGTGTGGCCTCCGCTTCGTGATCGTAGGTGTTGACGACTCCTGTGACGGTGTGAGAGACCGATTGAAGCAGTACACGGCGATTATAGTCAAATTGCTTACTGACCGTTCCAAGCATTTTTTCATCGCGTCGTAAGCTGACCTCGCGACGGCGGTCGATGTATTCCATGACATTTTGCCAGAAGTGATGCTCTTGTTCGACCATCCAATCGATCATCTCTTGAACGGACTGCTCAATTTGCGCGGCACTGTTGCCAAGCACTTCATGCTCAAATTCCTGGCGAATATGCTCTTTCTGTACCAGATCTAAGATATGGCGTAGACGAATCGTGTCTTCAAAGAAGTCGTCGCCACGCTTTCGCATCTCAAGGACAATATTGACAATGGCGGTGAGGCGATGCTTGAAGTTCCGTTGCATATCTTCCCCGTAGAACTTGAATTGCTCATCGATCGTTGCTACGGTGCGAGCATCCTCGGCCAGCAGCTTGGCGCGAGCTTCGACGGAATCGCTGGTCTGGCTCAAGAGACGTTGCATCACTCCCAAGGGGCTAAGCAGTTTCAGGCGGATACGCTCTTCCGCATCGAGTGTCTCAAAAAGATATTCTTCTAATTTTCCAAAGCGGCTCTGTTCCCATTGCCCAACGGCTTGATGCCCTACCGCTATACGTGCCTGCTGCGCCTGTTGTGCTGATACGGGGAAAAGATCTGGCTGAAATCCTAGTAGCTGCTGACAATTATCGCGAATGAAACGCGTGATCTTATCAAGCTCTTCCGGCGTACGTAGTAGATCTATCTTGTTCAGGATAATCACGACTTTTTTGCCCCAGGCACGGATGCGCTCTAAGAAGCTTTTCTCGCTTTGCGTGAAGGGACGATCTACCGATGTCACAAACAGGATCAGGTCGCTGCGCGGCACAAATTCTTCGGTGAGGCGTTGATGTTCGAGTAGCACTGCGTTGACGCCGGGAGTATCGACAATACTGATATCGCGTAGGAATTCGGCTGGATAATCTAATTCTACGATGTCTTGCTCTTTCATCTGCTGGGATTCTTTGTCCCCATAGCGCACAATAGTGACTTGATGGGTGGTGGGAATGACTCCCTCTTCCAGGACTTCACTGTGCAAGAGCGCGTTGATACAGGCAGACTTTCCTGCATTGAACTCTCCAACGATTACCAGGAGAAACAAATCATCCAGCGTTGCCGTGACCTGGCGTAGGGTCTTTTCATATGGTTCGCCACCTTCGAAATTTTCCAGGCAGTTTGCCAACTCAACTGCAATCACTTTTTCCTGTTGTAGCAGTACACGCTGTCGTTCTTGTAAGATTGCTTTTACCATAGAAAATTGCTCCTCTGCAAGGTCGTTCTTTCGAATTATGGGAAGCCGTATAATGACATCTCCTTGCAAGGGAAGTCAGCCGGCACAATGGCAGCGTTTTTACAACTGAAACTGCTGCCTATGATGAGATACGTCTGTTCTACTTATTATACGTTAGTCAGCTGATTGAGAGAACAGATCTTCAGGGAGAGTTTGAGGTACAATCACTTTTAGTCCCCTGGGAATAACCCGCAGGAAGGTAGGTCGTTCACCGCCATAGGTATGTCCCATTGGTTCACCATCAACCTGGATTGCAACTGGTTGACGCGTATAGAGTTTTATCGTGTCACTGGTCTCATAACGCACCCACTGCTTCCGCTGATGACGTCGTAGCAAGAAATCTATGAGTACTGCTCCCCGCTTTAACATGCTCTGTTTGCGAATAATACAGATATCCAGGAGCCCATCATCGCACTTGGCTTGCCAGGTGTATTTAAGCGCTCCGCCGTATAATTGTGTATTGCCGACAATGATCTGGATTGCATTGACCTTCATCGTTTGCTTTCCTAGATCCAGTATGGTGCGAAAAGCAGGATAGCGTGCTCCCCACCAGGCGGCTAGCAGCAGGTAACCGAAGACACCCAGACGTTTGACTGGTCGCTTCTCGACTGCATATGTGACTTCTCCATCGATCCCAATCCCGACCATCAGTAGGAAGAAGCGCTCGTTAATTTTTCCTAAGTCAACATGGCGTGTTTGACCATGGAGAAGGACGTTACTGGCACCGTTGAGATCCAGGGGAATGCCTACTTCCCGTGCCCAAACGTTGACGGTCCCGCTTGGCAAGACTCCAAGAGCTGTTTCGCTTCCTGCAAGCTCCTGAATTATTTCATGGATCGTACCATCTCCTCCGATGGCCACCACAACATCTATGTGTTGCTCGACTGCTTCGTGTGCCAGACGACGAGCGTCGCCACTGGCGTGCGTGAGCTTTAATTCGACTTGCCAACCATGCTCTTGTAAAGTAGAGCAGATGTGATCAATCTGGCGGGCATGAAAGATATAGCTGCCAGAGGTAGGATTGGAAATCAAAATAGCTTTTGTGCTGTGCTTTTGGCTAGAGATATCAGGTTCTTGTTCTATTTCTTGCATCTTGAGCCTCTTTGAACCTTTTTTATTATTTACGCAATACTCTTGCCCAATGTATTCGCGTTTGTTACTTTAATCAAGAGACAGTACAATCCTTCTCTGTCAAACAGGTAAAGAAGGTCAGGTATTGTTCTTCACCTAAATGCGATACACGTGTTGTATGGGTTGCTAATCCTTTTACGTTTTACCTGTGAATCTAGTTGTAGCTATGTATGCGTAGCCATGGTCGCTATTTTAATCAACGCGTGGTACACGTGCCAAAAGTTCTGAAACGACTTCGTAATTGATGGTACCCAGTCGTTCGGCAATATGTTCAGCTGTGAGGGTCGCTGCTCCTTGCCGGCCGATCAGGACGACTTCATCGCCCATACGTGCCTGAGGTATGTGTGTGACATCGACCATACATTGATCCATACAGACGCGTCCCAGAAGAGGCGCTTCTTGTCCGTGTATCAGGACACTCCCCCAATTTTGTGGGCTGCGTCTAAATCCATCTGCATACCCTACAGGCAGGACGGCGATACGCGTGGGGCGTTCTGTGATATAAGTGCTTCCATAGCTGATACCTTCGCCGCTTGGGATCCATTTGACCTGCGAGATCTGTGTTTTGAATGAAAGAGCAGCTCGGAAACCTTCAGGTATGCGTACATATGGAGACGGCTCGAGTCCATAGATCACTATCCCAGGACGTACCATGTCGAAACGAGCTTCAGGTAAAGTGAGCGTAGCGGCGCTATTAGAGGCATGGACAATGCGTGGTCGTAAGCCTTCTTGATCTAATCTCTGGAGCACTCTCTGGAAGCGTTCAAGTTGTAGCAGCACATGACTACGATCTTCTGCGTCGGCTTTTGCAAAGTGGGTGTAGATACCCTCAAAAATGAGTTCAGGCATGGCCTTGATTTCAAGGATCAGTTCAAGGATCTTATCGATTTCTTCGTGTCGGATACCAAGTCGTCCCATACCTGTATCTACTTTGACGTGGACTTTGACTATTTTGTTGAGCGCAAGTGCGGTATGTCGTAGTGCTTGCGCTTCCTCTTTTGAATAGATGGTGATGCTTACCCCTAGTCGGATGGCTTCCCGCATTTGCCAGCGTGGTACATAGCCGAAGACCAGTATCGGCGCTTCGATATGCGCTTCTCGTAGTGGTAGAGCTTCGCTCACCGTAGCCACTCCAAGCATAGATGCTCCATTTTGGAGCACCGTACGCGCTACTTTCACTGCTCCATGGCCATAGGCATCGGCTTTGAGTGCGACCAGGACCTGTGTCTGGGGGCCAACGAGCGATTTGATGTGACGCGTATTATTTCCGATGGCGTTGAGATCTATTTCAACCCAGGTTGGACGCTCAGCATGCATAAAGAACGTTTTTTTCCAGCCGGGCGTTTGGCGAACTAGTTTTTCTGGTGCCTCCCAAGGTGCTGCCATGAGCATTTCCGTAACGCGCTCCATACGCGTCTCTTCGGACCCTTTAATCAGAATGACATCACGTATCTGTGGCTTGCTCTCAGCTGTCTGTGCTGCTCTTGAGGAATCTAGCTCCAGAATGCGCCTGGCTGCCTGTGCTGCGTCCTCGTGTGTCGATGTTTTGACAATATGGGTGGAGTTCATGCCAGCCAGCTGTGCCTCATCTGCTAGTAGGGCGGCCCATTCACCACGTGTGATAAGGTAATCGGCATACCGGGCAACTTGTTGGCCCATTTGCCTATGTGCTTCTTTTTCAAAGGCTCCCAGATAAAGCATGTCGCCCAGGATTGCGATCCGACGACCATGGGGAGGGGTCAAGCTGTTAAGCGTTTGTAAGCCTGCTAAGACGGATGCAGGAGTGGCATTATGTGTGTCATCTAAGATCATGGCTTGTTGGATGCCTGGTAACGGATTGAGCCGTCCTGGCAATGGTTGTAACGTGGTCATTGCCTGTTCCAGTAGCGGACTGGCGATACCAAGGGTGCGTCCAATCTGATAGGCTGCCAGCATGGTATCTGTATGATGTGCTCCAAGTAGATGGGAGTGCAACTGGATTGTATCTGGAGCTGTCGGTTGATGGATGGTGGTGTGTATACCGTCCCAATTGAGCTGTTGAGATATTTCTACTGCGTCTGTAAGGGAGCCTGTGAGAAATGGATGGCAATTAACCGGGGAGCTTTGCTTTGCATGATATTGTTCTAGCTGCGCGCGAATAATTGGATCATTTTGTTGATAGAAGAAGTGTCCTCCCTCCGGCAGGCTCGTTAAGAGTGTGCCTAGCTCTGAGGACAGATGCTCCATCGAATTGAAGTAATGCAACTGGACCGGGCTGATGTTGGTGAGCACTCCTATCTGTGGACGTAGCATGCGACACAGGGCTGTAATTTCACCTGGATGATCACAACCGAGCTCAAGTACCGCATATTGATGGTGCTCTTCCAATCGTCCCAGCGAGAGCGCGAGACCTAATATATTGTTGTAGTTTTGCCAGCTACGAAATGTGTTAAATTGATGGGCAAGGACAGAGGCAATCGCTTCTTTGGTACTGGTCTTACCAACGCTGCCGGTGACTGCAATCACTGTTGGGTGCCAGATCTCTAAGATTTTACTGGCATAGTGTTGTAAAGCTAAACGCGTATTCTCAACGACCACTATTGTGACATCGTCACTGGAGATCTGTGCCAATGCCTGTGCTGAGAGGTGAGCCAGTGTTTTTTCCTCAATCAGCAGGCCTGTAGCTCCTTTACGTATGGCATCCAGTAAGAAGTCGTGACCGTTACCTCGCTCGCCGCTTACCGCAACAAACATCTCATGGGGAACGATCTGGCGCGAGTCATGGCTAAATGCACTGAAATGGGTATGTTTGCTCTGATGGTGCAAGATTCCTTGTGTCGCTGTTAATAAGTGGTCGAGATAAATCATGGAACTCCTCTTTGTGTATCCAGCTACGCAGCGTGAGGCACAATATCAGCTTTTTGGGGCTACGTATAGCCAACTCTGTTGCTGTTTGTAGCAAGAAGAGTATGAATATTGGTCGTATAAATGATATCGTCTATCTTTAACGTTGCGTGGTGCGCACATATTGCATATTGCCCACTTGCTTCACGATACCGTCTAGCTCCAGGATTGTCAATGTCGAAGTGACTGTATTGGCTGCTAGCTGCGACTCACGCGTTAATGCATCTATGTGCTGAGGCTCACGAGTGAGCAGCGTGAGAAGTATGCTCTCCGCTTCCGTTTGTGGCTCACGTGGAGGGACTTCTTCCTCTTGTGGTACGACATGGATGTTGAGATGCTCAAGGATGTCACTGACATTTGTGACTGGATGTGCTCCGTCCTGAAGGAGCTTGTTAACGCCTGCTCCGCTGTTTGAGAAGATGTTGTTTGGCACGGCATATACTTCGCGTCCCTGCGTCAGAGCTGAATTGGCGGTAATGATTGAGCCGCTCTTTTTTGGAGCCTCGGTGACAAGGATGCCTAGCGATAAACCAGAAATGATATGATTGCGAGCCGGGAAATTCCCAGGTTCTGGCCTGATGCCCAATGGAAATGCTGTGATCAGTACGCCTTGTCCGGAGTCAACGATGCGCCTGGCCAGATGATAGTTGGCTGGTGGATAGATGGTATCTAGCCCGCAGGCTATCACCGCAATTGTGCGGCCGCCATTATCAATTGCAGTTGTATGTGCTACTGTATCGATGCCTAAGGCCAGGCCACTGACGATTGTGATCTTTCCTTTGACGAGTTCTTTGGTGAGATGTTCTGTGACCTGACGACCATAAGCGCTCATTTTGCGTGTGCCAACGATGCCGATAGTATAGCGTAGATCATCCTGGGCAAGTTTGCCACAGATGTACAAGACCGGTGGGGCATATTCAATTTTGCGGAGGAGGGGCGGATAGTTGGCATCTTTCCAGGTGATGACCTCTATGCGGAGTTTTTCCAGCCGTTTTAGCTCATGAGGAGGATCGATGGCGGCCCGTTGCTGGAAAAAGCTATTGATTGTTCTTTGATCCAACCCGGCGGCAATTAGATCTTTGGCGCTGGCCTGCCACGCACTGGCAACATCTTCTTGAAAGAAATCCAACAACAATTGAAAGCGCACTGGTCCAATGCCCATCACGCGGCTGAAGGCGATCCAGTAGGCGAGCTCTTCCAGAGATAGGACCTCGGATGGATAATAACGGGCGAATGTTTCACTCTCTTCCACTTGTCGCTGCTGCTTGCCCATCATGCTTCTACTCCTCTGCTGAATGTCCGATAAAGCTTTCAGTAATTTGCATATTTCTCTGCTTAAATTATATAGAATCAGCATATTCTTATATAATCTTACAGGAGTATATAGTACATATGGGTGTACAATATTGTGTAACTTTTAGTGAATAAGCATTCAGGATATTTATTTGACCTTTCTTCTGTATTCCTGTATACTCTGGTTTACCTATGGGAATGGACTGGCAAAGGTGTGAGTAAAGCTTTTTGTCTTCTCTTGTGCCCTTGTGACGGATGCAAACTGGTTTGTGATGTGGATGGGAGGAAGTCGTTTATTATGAGTGACTATTGGGAATGGGAACCACAACTAAAAAACAGTCGAGCGCATCTGAAAAGTCGCTTGCCACATCAGACGGGTGGGCTTTTAAAGAATTATAGAGATCAACAACTCCAGGCGGCACGCGCTTTGCACACTTCTGATACAAAAGAGACTGCTGTGTTGACGTTGCCATCGATTGAAGCTCCTTTGCCATTATATCCAACCTCCGATGTAGCTCCAGCTCTCATAGAGGATAGCTTAGCAATATCTTCTTCCGGATATGATACGCGCCAGCAGGCCCAATTTTTGCGACCTCATAAGCTGTTAACTCATACTATGGATATGATGCGCCGATGGTCAGGGAAAGTCGCTATCGTAGCTGGCTATCAGGTGCACCCCCCCGCTCCTTTTATGGAGCATCCTCCAGTGCATCCTCGCAGGTTAGCGACTGAATCAGAATCTCCTCAGGAGCCGAAAAGCGTTCCCTGGCGACGATCGCGCATCTTGCGGACAAGTATGTGCATGAAACAACGTCGTGAGCGCTGGCAAGGGCAGCCTCAACAGGTTTGGGGGAGTATCATTATGAGTGTCATTGTGCTATGTGCACTTGCTCTCTCCGCTAGTTTTGCCTATTGCTATGGCTACTATGAGCGGCAGATGCCACGGATGACTGAGCTGGCGAATGCACATATTGCTCAAAACACCCGTATTTATGATCGCAATAACGTTTTACTTTTTGAAGCCTATGATCAGAATTCAAAACGCGGAGGCCGTCGTGTGGTCGTGCGGTATGCGGATATTCCTAAGGTGATGCAAGATGCCATGATTGCGATTGAGGATAAAACTTTTTGGATGAATGCTGGCATTGAGCCGGTAGCAATATTACGTGCGGCTGCCAGACAATATGGGGGTGGCAGCACATTGACGCAGCAGGTGATAAAAAATCTTTCGAATAATCATGAGTATGCCTTGAATCGTAAGTTGACCGAGGCAGCAATGGCGATTGGCCTGACGCAACAGTATTCTAAGAGCAAAATTCTAGAGATGTATTTTAATGTGGCACCTTTTAGTGCGCAGACGTACGGGGTTGAAGTGGCAGTGGAAGATTACTTTGATCTGCGGCCCGATTGTCAGACGAATCAACGCTGTGTACCAGGAATTGCCAGGCTCAATTACAATCAGCATACCAGACGAAACGATCCTCTACTGGGATTAGCGCGGGCTTCTCTCCTGGCGGGCCTGCCGAATCAACCAGGCTTTGATGATCCTACACTGGGGAGCGATGCGAAACAGCGTGCTATTATGCGTCAGGGACTGGTCCTTCATCAGATGATGGAGCAAGAGATCGTAGTTGATGGTGTGGGAAAGATTACTCCTATCATCATCAAGCAGGCACAATATTTGATGGAGCAGACTCCTTTTCACGCATATACACGTTATAAGCGAGCTCCTCATTTTGTCGATTGGATTGTCAATCAAGTATCTGCGACATTGGGGGCTGGCGACTCTATGGTGGGCTATGATCTCTTCCAAAAAGCTGGCCTGAATATTCGTACGACGATTGATGTAAACCTGGAGGAGTATGTAGAGCGCACGGTTGATCGTCATATCAATCAACCTGAGTACCAGAAGGTGAGTGGATATTATGCCACTTTACGTATAGATAAGAACTTACATACTGCGGCTGTCATTGTCATGGATGCAAAAAATGGCGAGATTTTGGCGATGGATGGCAGTGCCGATTATAATTCTGACGATCCTCGTGTGGGTGGGCAATTTAATGCGGCGGTCAATGCTCGACCTCCTGGTTCGACATTTAAACCTATCGAGTATGCTACCGCGTTTCAGATGGGATGGTCGCCGGATTTGATGCTCCTCGATAATCGAACCTATTTCCCCAATCACGCACCTCCAGGAACCGCTCTTCCTACCAATGATGATCAAATCGCCGCTCGTCATACAATTGTCTATGCCCCTTATGATTATGGTCATACCTACACCCAGAGGCTGATGACTTTGCGGACTGCCATTGCTAATTCTTATAATATTCCAGCGATTAAAGCAATGCAATTTGCTGGTGCCAATGAAGTGTTACATACCGCCCATCGTTTGGGGATTACTACTCAAACGAATACTGGTCTGGCCTGGGCTCTTGGCTCAAAGGATGTTCCTCTTTTACAGATGGTCAATGCCTATCAGACGTTTGCGAACGAAGGCGAGCGTGTTGCGCCACAGAGTATTTTAGATATTTGGGATAATTATGGGCATAATCTTTATCATTATGATGAAATGAGTATGCTCTCCGGGCGTGTGTTTTCTCCTCAGATAGCATCTATGATGACCTCTGTGCTCTCTGATGAGCCCTCACGCGCTCCCGAATTTGGGAGCGATCATGATCTCTCCTTTGCTGATATGGACCCTTCATGTGCTTATTCGCGTTTGCTTTGCAGTCATCAGGTAGCGGCAAAGACAGGCACGACGGACGATTTTAGAGACAACTGGACGATTGGCTATACACCGGATGCTGTGGTGGGGGTCTGGGTTGGCAATGCCGATAATGAGAAGATGAATAAAGTTATCGGTATTACTGGCGCTGGACCTATCTGGCATAGCGTGATGGAGCGCGTCGTTGGACGTTGTAATGAGAATCCTATGCAGACCAACGCCTTTGTCGTTGCGGATCAGATTCCATGTGGACCAGATTATCATTTTCGCTTTTCTCAACACCCTACATGGATGTTTCGCATGCCTGATGGATCTCAGCAGATAGATACAGATCCTCCACGTGTTGAGTTGGATCAAAAATATCGCGCTACGGATTGGGTCGGGACGCCGCGTACGGGGCCATAAAAGTGAAGTGATATTTTTTCGCTTGGACTCTTTCCTCAGTACATCTTTTTGGATAGGTTATGCTGTCCCAGAGCAAGCAGACTATTAAGTATCCAGGTAAAGCCAGATGTTTTTTCATGCCATTCGGGTAGTAATAGTTAGGAATAAACGGTATTTCTTGCCTCGTGTTGTGAAATCGTGTTATTGTGTGTTGGGCGATTTGGGCGATTTGGGCGATTTATTCAAATCACTTTTTCTATTCAAATCATATTTGCGATGCTCAATATATGAAGCTTTATGGCTATCAGGCTTGTGGGATTAGGGATGCTGGCAGAGGCTACCTATTATGTATTATGAGGATAATGTATGAGCGACGATATAAATCCAAAATTTGACGATCGGAACGATCCAAATGTTGTGAATATTCCGTCTTCCAAGATTGGGAGGCCGTTGAAAAAATATAAATCGCAACGATTACGAGAAGATAATGCGCGGATGTCCCCTGGAGCAGATCTTGGCATCGCTTCACCAAATGCGCGGAGTCTGCAAGAGCCCTTACCCACGGATAAGAGCCAGCCAGCATCTTCATCTCCCTCTTCGGCCAGAGAGCGGCAGCAGATCAGCTTTGAAGGGGAACAACAAGCTTTTGATATGCCTCCTGTGTCGAAAAATAGATCTCAGGCAGCCTTTGAAGCGCCTCCAGCCGCGAGAGAGGCTCAACAGGCAGCTTTTGAGGCGCCGACACAAACTGTCGAAACTCCTCCAATAAAGCGAGAGGCTCAACAGGCAGCTTTTGAAGCGCCGACGCAAACTGTCGAAACTCCTCCAATAAAGCGAGAGGCTCAACCAGCAGCCTTTGAAGCAAAATTGCCGACCGCTTCGGTTAATCCAGCAGGAAAGCCACCGACCAAGCTATCCGCTTATCTTTCCTGGGGATCAGGTAATCAGGCAGAGAGTCAGAATAACCTTGTCTCTAACGCGGTGAATATGGTGCGTCGCTGGTCCAGCCACATGGCAGTTGTAACCGGCCATATGGCCGCTGTGACCGGCCATACGGTGCTACCCGTCGCGCCCCCTATGGAGCGTCAACCTCAACCTCAAACATCGGCGTCGGCCTCGGATAGTGCGGCCCGCGAGGAGCGTAAACGGAAACTCTCAGGAGCGAAGTTGGTACACATGCGTATTCGTCATCGCCGTGTACGCAGCAAAAGTGGTCCTGGCCGTGGGCTAATGATTGCTCTTTCAGTGGTCCTGGCAATCTTTGTACTGACCTCCTTTGGGACTACCGCGTATGGCTATGGATATTATGCGCAGCAGCAACCCACTGTCGATGCCTATGCGAATAAAAAAATAAATCAGGATACACGCATTTATGATCGCAATGGTGTGTTGCTCTATGATGCCTATGATAATCAGTCATCACCTTATAGTGGACGTCGGGTCGCAATAAGTTATGACGAAATTCCTAAGATCATGCAGGATGCCATGATCTCTATTGAAGATAAATCTTTCTGGACGAATACGGGTGTTGATCCCCTGGCAATTATCCGTGCGGGAACGAACGATTATGGTGGTGGAAGTACGTTGACGCAGCAGGTGATCAAAAACTTGACGCACGATACGGATCATACCTATGCCCGTAAGTTAGCCGAAGCAGCCATGGCTCTTGGATTGACGCAAAAATATCCCAAGTCGAAGATTCTGGAAATGTATTTCAATCTCGCCCCCTTTGGTGCGCAAACCTACGGCGTCGAGGTGGCAGCTGAGGATTACTTTGGCCTGAAAGCAGATTGCAGTGTTCCCGATAAAAAATGTATTCCAGCGATCTCTTTGCTTGATTACAACACGACTACGAAGCAGCACGATCCCATTCTGGGATTGGCTCGTGCGACGTTTCTGGCTGCTCAGCCTAACTCACCGAGCCTGACCGATCCAGCTTTTAACCCGAATAATAAAGCCAGAGCGTTGGCTCGTCAGAAGTTGGTACTGGAAGCTATGATCACGCAAAATATGACTCTGAATGGGAAGCCTATTACCGCTGCGATGGCGAAACAAGCTGAGAATTTGATGGCGAAGCAAACCTTCAAGTCGTATGTACGTATCCAACGTGCTCCCAACTTTGTTGACTATGTGATTCAACAGGTTGTCGCGTCCATGGGTGGCAACTATCTGGCTTTCGAGACAGCCGGCTTGAATATTCGTACCACGATCGATATCAATCTGGTTGATTATATTCAGAACTCGATCAACCGTCATATCTATCAACCTGAAGTGCAAAAAGTTACAGGTATCTATGCAACGCTTAGCCAGGATAATAACGTTCATAATGCAGCTGTCGTGGTTGAGGACTCTAAAACAGGTGAAATCCTGGCGATGAATGGGAGTGCAAATTTCGATTCGACCGATCCTGAGGTCCAGGGACAGTTTAATGCCGCTGTGGGAGCGCGGCCTCCCGGCTCTACCTTTAAGCCATTTGACTATGCAACGGCTTTCGAGATGGGATGGAATCCCGCCATTGTACTGTATGACAATCAGACCTTCTTTCCTAATAGTGCTGCGGCAGGTACCAGTACACTGGGCGATACTGATACTCTGACAGCCAATGGCCTTTACGTTCCATCTGATTATGGGGCGACATATCATAATAGTCCCTATACTATTCGTGTGGCGACTGCTGGCTCACTGAATATCCCGGCGATTAAAGCGATGCAGTTTACTGGTGGCGATGCTGTATTGGGAACGGTACAGCGTCTGGGGATCACAACACAGTCAAATACTGGCCTGGCCTGGGCGATTGGGTCCGCATCGGTCTCGCCTTTGCAGATGGTCGGTGCCTATCAGACCTTTGCAGATGGCGGTCTGCACCTCCAGCAACAGACTGTCCTCGATATCTGGGACAATTATGGCAATTCCATGTATCACTACAATATAGAGAAGCCTATCGGTGGACGTGTCTTTTCTCAGCAAGTCTCGTACTTGATGACTTCTATCCTTGTTGATGAGCCTGATCGCGCCTTCGAGTTCTCTAACGATCATGATCTCTCTTTTGCTGATATCGATGATACTTGCGCGACTACGATCGTGTGTAGCCATCAGGTAGCGGCAAAAACTGGTACGACCGATGGTTTTAGAGATAACTGGGCGATTGGATATACTCCCGATATTACGGTGGGCGTCTGGGTAGGCAATGCAGATAATTCTCAGATGACGAATGTAATCGGTATTACTGGTGCTGCACCCATCTGGCATAGTGTGATTGAGCGCACGCTGGGATATTGCAACAATAATCGTCAGGGCAATGAGTGGGTCTACAATGATGGAGTTACCTGTGGACCGGATTATAATTTCCGTTTTTCAAAACATCCACAATGGACATTTCCGATACCCTCAGGCGTGAGCCAGTCTTCCCTGTCTTCATTGAATGGCTTGCCAGGCAGTGGGGCGATGGATTGGGTAATCGATGATATTAATAATGGGTAATGCTTAAAGTGAAAATGAGAGCCATCCTCGCTTGAAAATGCTGGATGGCTCTCATTTTGAGAATTGTAAGTTTACAAGCGAGTCCAGTGGTAGCAATAGAGGT
Organism: Dictyobacter sp. Z7_2; assembly: GCF_057551105.1. Taxonomy (NCBI): domain Bacteria; kingdom Bacillati; phylum Chloroflexota; class Ktedonobacteria; order Ktedonobacterales; family Dictyobacteraceae; genus Dictyobacter; species Dictyobacter sp. Z7_2. The sequence goes on along the minus strand of NZ_BAAJPE010000002.1, from coordinate 1,340,942 downwards.
GTGTCATCTATCCCCAAAATAGGTGATTGTGTTAGTGTGTATCATCAGGTTCGTCAAGGTATATATCGCTTGGAAGGTCTTTTTACACCATGGTGTAGGGAGCGACCAGACGATGGGGTAAATGTGTGAAGGGAAGTGGCTTCGTAATATACAGACTAACGTCCTCCGAATTGTGCCCGGACACGTCGTTCTTTGATAGAAGAATGCCGATTTATCCGCTTTCTCTATAGATAAATAGGGTAAAGAGTGAGGATGGTTATTATATTGTGTAGTGTGTGGATTGCGGCATGCAAGCGGCGATCACCTTCACGTGCAGATGCTAATTGAGGATACTGTATGAGTGATAATTGGATGCAGGATGCTGATCGTAATAAGCAACAAGTAGATAAGAATACTCCTCCAAAGACAGGAGGATTGTTAAGTAGTTATAAATCTCAGCAAGGGGATGCGAGCCCACCGAAGTCTCCAGGGGTAAATCCTCCCCCATCATCAATGGAGCCAGGCAAAAAGAGGACAGGGCTATTGGGAGGTGCATATCACCAGCAGTCTTCAGTAGAGCCGGTCAAGAAGAGGACAGGATTACTCGGAGGTGCATATAATCCGCCCTCTCCTTCCCCCCAGGTGCCAGCGGCACCATCACAAGCACCATATGCTGGAGCCAGGCAGCAGATACCGCCCGCGCCAGTCTCTCAAGTTGGTGCTCCAATGTTGTCACAACAGCCGGCAGGAGGTCCAGGGGCTGGACAACCACGTCGTGGTGGTTTGTTATCTAATGCGGCGAGCCGCATTCATCAATGGTCCGGTAGAATGGCTTCTGTAGCAGGATATTCGGTACAGCCACCAGCTCCTTATCTGGATCGTTATCGTCCGCAACAAGCACCGATGCCCATGGGTATGGGTGTGAATGCTCCTGTAATAAAGCAGCAACCCAAGCGCTGGAAACGCTCCAAGCCTCTGCGTATGTATCAGCATATTCAGAAGCGTCGCCAGAAGATGCGTGCGGGACCCTCGCGGGCGATTTTGATCAGTGTAGCAACTCTGGCAGTTCTCGTTATTTTTGCTTCCTTCGGAACGACAGCCTATGGCTATACCTTTTATGTGCAGCAAGCGCCAAAAGTTTCGCAGTATGCCAATCAACAGATCCCTCAGGATACACGTATTTATGATCGCAATGGCGTGTTGCTCTATGATGTTTACGATAATGCCACCTCGGTCTACGATGGCCGCCGGGTAACTGTCACGTATGACGAGATTCCTAAGGTCATGCAGGATGCCATGATCGCTATTGAGGATAAAGACTTTTGGACGAATGCAGGTGTTGATCCATTGGCAATCATTCGTGCGGGCGCTAGTAGCTATGGTGGTGGAAGTACGTTGACACAGCAGATCATCAAGAACATGACGCATGATACCGATCATACTGTGACACGTAAGTTGGACGAAGCGGCCATGGCAATCTCGTTGACGCAGGAATATCCTAAAACTAAGATTCTAGAAATGTATTTCAACATAGCTCCCTTTGGTGCACAAACGTATGGTATCGAGGTAGCAGCTGAAGATTACTTTGGCATCAAAATGGACTGCCATGTAGCCAATGAAAAATGTATTCCGGCGATCTCAAAGCTTTCATATAATACAGCGACCAAGAAAAATGATCCTATCCTGGGCTTGGCGCGAGCGTCTTTTCTTGCTGCTCAACCGAACGGGCCGACGATTACAGATCCCACACTGGGAGCCGCCAATGTCACAAGAGCATTGGCACGTCAGAAGCTTGTGCTGAATGCCATGATCCAACAGAACATGACCGTGGGCGGCGTGCCGATTACCCCGGCGATGGCTCAGGAAGCCGAAAATCTGATGGCAAAGCAAAAGTTTTCTCCCTATATACGCAACAAGCGTGCTCCTCACTTTGTCGACTGGGTGGTTCGTCAGGTTGAGGATGCTCTGGGCGGTGGTAGTGCGGGTGCCTATACTTTTATGACAGGGGGATATAATATTCAAACGACTATTGACGTCAACCTTGATGAATATACTGATGCGGCTATCAAACGCCATCTGGATCAACCAGAATTGCAGCTATTTCCTCCTCCTGCCCATTATGGAACGTTGAGTACGGATAATAATGTCAATGATGGTGCGGCGATTGTGCTGGATGCCAAGAATGGCGAAATTTTGGCGATGGTTGGAAGTGCTGACTATAATGATAGTGATATCAAAGTTGGCGGTGAGTATAATGTAGCTGCCCCGCCCGGTAAAGATACTGGACGTGCTCCCGGATCGACATTTAAACCGATTGAGTACGCTACGGCTTTTGAAGCTGGTTGGTATCCGGGCATGATTGTCCCCGACCAACTTACAGCCTTTCCTAATGGTATGGCTGCTGGAACGCCAGTTCCTACCTCGATTGATAAAGTCGATGACAAATCAAATTTATACGTTCCCCCCGATTATGGTAATTCCTTTCATGGATCGTCCATCGGATGGACCATTCGCCTTGGTACTGCTAACTCTCTGAATGTGGCTGCGATGAGAGCGATGCAATATGCTGGAACAAGTAATGTCTATGATACTGCCAAGCGCCTGGGCCTTACGACCATCACGAATAATGGCATGGCCTGGGGCCTGGGCGCGCAAAGCGTGCCTTTGATCCAGATGGCAGACGCGTATCAAACCTTTGCGAATAATGGATCGCGGGTACCTACACAGGGCATCTTAAACATTTATGATAATCAGGGGGATAATCTATATCACTATGACGAGAATAAGCCACCCGCATCGCGTGTGTTTTCCCCTCAGATCTCATATATGATGACCTCCGTATTGGAGGATGAGCCAGCTCGCTCCTTTGAGTTTAGCGGGGACCATGATCTGTCATTTTGGGATAAAGATGGTACCTGTGGCAGTGTTGCTGAATGTCCTTTGCAAGTAGCGGCAAAAACTGGTACAACTGATGGCTATAAAGATAACTTGACGATTGGCTATACGCCCGATGTAGTTGTTGCAGTGTGGGTTGGTAATGTGAACAATGAATCTATGACGGGTGTAGTGGGTATTACAGGTGCAGCACCGATCTGGCATAGTGTGATGGAGCGTACTCTGGGGTGGTGTAATGTCGCCAGTGATAATATTCCTTGTGGACCAGATTATAAATTTCGTTTTTCAAGCAATCCTACCAGGACATTTACCAATCCAGGCGGCGTTAGCAAACAAACGACTTCCATTCTCACAGGATTGATGGGCACTGGCGTGTATGATTACGTTATCGATGGTCAGGCTCCTCAACAAGCCGGCGCGGTTCCCGTAACCACTACGACAACTACCAATCCAACCAATCCAAAAAGCCCAACCAATCCAAAAAGCCCAACCAATCCTTTTAATCCTTGAAGTAAGAAAAATTGACATTCCTTTGTTAAGATGTACAGCTATTCAAAATATCGTAAATAATTTGTTTAGCTGTACATAGCAATATTCATAGCAACTACTCAGGAGAATCCTAGAATGCAGGAGAAACGGGATAGCCAGCCAGAGCACTTTGTGCGATAGGAAGAGCGTATGATCTTGTTTTCTTATGCGCAAGAGAAGCTTTTTGAGTTTGCCAAGCCAAATTTATATTAGATTTAATTGTCGTTTCATAATTTGTGATCGATTAATGCTTATTGGTCTAAGTATGTCAGTAATGAGTATGTAAACAAATTCTTGATGGTAAAAGGTGGAGATTCTTTCGTTAAAATCACCAGCAATGAATAGTGAAATTAATACCTGGTTATGTGTTTTACAATTGAGGTATCAGTTTTATTATTCATTGCTGGTGATTTTTATTTATAATGACTTATTAATCTTGAAGTTAGTGAGTCAAGAAACGTATATAGATGCTGTATCTACCCTTCCCCAATAGCTCCATTGTATGGCTTGTACTACACCAAACATGTACACATACATCCCACTTACAGGAAGTGTACTAGTATATTCGACTGAAGAGCCGCCAATATCGTTAGTAATTGTGCCTCCTCCGCCTGCCAAAGATGCTCCTAACTGGCAATGATTGACGACACCGACATACATAGATAAAGCCGTACATTCCCCATAAGCATTTCCGCATCCATCTAAATACAGATAAACATTACCTATGTAGGTATGGGTTCCCTGGTCATAAATATTTTGATGGTAAGCGGTTGTCCAGTTACAATTTTGTGTAGTATGTAAATGTTGTGCTGAAGCAGCGGATACTGTTTTTGTTGACAGGACGCTAATGCTCAAAATGAGTATAAGCGCGAGAGTAAATAAAAATGCACGTTTCATTCGAGAGAGTCCCTTCTAATCTTACAATAAATAGAGGTTATTGGCTAAGATGTTGCAGGAGTATAACATATACTCTGGCCACGCTTATAAGCATAATATATTTATTTATTTAAGTCAATATTTGCATTTACTTAAAATTATAGGTAGTGTTCTATTAACTGGTAAACGAGCTCAACATCATTTTGCGAGGTCAATCTCTTGATTGCTTAGCTGATTTAGAACTCGGAGAGCGGTCGAACCCGTTTATATTCTCTCTTCTTGGTAACCTGCTAGAGACTGGGACAATCTTTCTCCTCTTGCGGCCATTCCGACGATTTCGCGATGCGAACTTTTCAATGGTATTCTCGGCGTCTTACTCGCGCGCAAAACGGTATATCATTATTTCTGTGTCTGGAAACACAACGGTGTCTGCTAGCACGCCATGAACAGCTTGTGCAAACAAGCTCGAATGATTCTCAACCGAGATGAAGAACCCAGTGTCGCAATCACTGGTAGCCAATCGATCAAAACCAGTCCGGGTGAAGTATCAAGCGTGGGTTCAATATCGGGAAAAATCTGGAGATACAAGTGCCATGATTTTGGTTGAAATACAAGGCTTTTTCTTGGCGATCAACGGCTACACTGCAGGTTTGGTCGACCGCTGTGGGTTTTTGTTACTCTTTGAACTATTGTTGGAGTCACGCTTTATAACGTTGTTTCTTCTATGGCTTTCCCTGAAAGTAGAAGTTCATCAGAGCTATTTACCTTGTTTTTTGGTATGCTCTTTGTAATTTTTGCGTATTTATATAATATAATATAATATAATATATATTTAATTATATAATGCGCCTATAATATTATTTTTGAACTAACGTATGTCAGATGTTATGAGGGCCATTTTCTGTTTCACGAATAAAACCATTGAAAATATATGATATCCTTTCTTTCTCTCTCTTCCATCAAAATTTAATATCCCAGATGTTGTGCCAAAGGTCTTGACAATCGACCTCGGAGAGTGCTATTCTGTATTTGCAGTCTCCGCGAGAGACTGCTAGCAATCGTAGTTGACAGATGTTGTATCATCCGTGCATACCCATAAACAGTATGCCAGGAGGATACAGCAAGACAATCGAGGAAAGCAAGTACATGACACCTCTGAGCCCACGCAAACAGCAGATCTTGCGTGCGCTGGTCGAAGAATACATTTATAATGCGACGCCGGTGGCGTCGGAGACCCTGGTACGCAAGTATACTCTTCCATTCAGTTCTGCAACCGTGCGACACGAACTGGCTGGATTGGAGGAGGCGGATCTCATTCACCAGCCACATACCTCTGCTGGTCGTGTACCTACTGATCTTGGCTATCGCTACTTCGTAGAGCATTTAATGCAAGAATCGGCGTTGCAGCTTGATGAGCAACGATTGATTCGTCACATGTTCTATCAGGTGCAGGATCAATTGGATCAATGGGTGCGACTCACAGCCTCAGTTATGGCACGCTTATTGCATAGCGCAGCCGTCATGACACCACCTCGTTCCAGCGAAGGGCGTTTCAAGCACTTTGAAGTACTCTCGGTCACCGACTTGTCGGTTCATCTGGTACTGGTTTTAATGGATGGGTCGATTCAGCAGCAACGGCTTCTCTTAGAGACACCTGCGCATCAGGAAGAATTGAGTGCTATTGCAGCTCGCCTCAACCCATTATTCCAGAACAAAAGCGCCGATGAAATCAATGAGTTTCTGGTGACATATGAGCCAGCTCCGGTGGAGCGGATCATTTCGAACGGAATTGTTCGTATCCTGGAGCAAAATGGTGATATGCAGGGGAACGTCTTCTTTGGCGAAGATATTGTGAATATCCTCGACCATACAATTGTAACTCCCTCCGATATACGGATGGCACCCGAAGAAGAGCGTGCTGAGCGTATTCGGAAAATGATTGAAGAGCTTGAACATAAACGCCTGCAAAAGGTAATGGACGATATTGATCAGAAGCGCATCCTGCCAGTGCTCGCCTCCCACCTGCCCTCTTCCGAGGGGATACAGGTGATCATTGGAGGGGAAAATCGTTGGGATGAAATGAAGGATGTTAGTTTAGTCCTGGCACGCTACGGGCAGCACGGTAAAGTTGGTGGCATGCTAGGGATAATCGGTCCGACGCGGATGCAATATGGTCGTGCAATTGCCGTTGTACGGTATATGGCTCAGGTGATGGATGAATTATTGGCTGAAGTTTATGGATATGATGAGTCCTAACTCAGGTAGTATATATAGATTTTTTTAGGAGGCAACTGTGCCAAAGGTTATTGGAATCGATCTAGGAACAACAAACTCATGTGTGGCTGTAATGGAGGGTGGAGAGCCGGTAGTAATTCCCAACGCAGAGGGTGCACGCACAACGCCGTCTATTGTGGCTATCAACAAAAGTGGTGAGCGCCTGGTTGGTGAAGTTGCAAAGCGTCAGGCAATTACAAATCCAGAAAATACTGTTTATTCAATTAAACGTTTTATGGGCCGTAAGTTCGATGATCCCGAAGTTGATCGCGACAAACGCTTGATGCCTTATCGTGTCGTTCGCGCCAGCAACGGCGATGCCTGGGTTGAGGTTCAAGGGAAACAATATAGTCCCCCCGAAATCTCCGCAATGATTTTGCAGAAATTGAAAAACGATGCAGAAGCGTATCTGGGCGAGCGTGTGACACAGGCTGTCATCACGGTACCAGCATACTTTAACGATGCTCAGCGTCAGGCCACACGCGACTGTGGTAAGATTGCTGGCCTGGAAGTACTGCGTATCATCAATGAGCCGACTGCGGCCTCACTGGCTTATGGTCTGGACAAGAAAAAAGATGAGCGCATCGCTGTATATGACCTTGGTGGTGGTACATTCGATATCTCGATCCTTGAGCTCGGCGATGGCGTGTTTGAGGTAAAGAGTACCAACGGTGACACACACCTTGGTGGTGATGACTTCGACCAGCGCGTGATCACATGGTTGGCCGATGAGTTCCGTAAGGAACAGGGCATCGACCTGCGTCAGGATCGCATGGCCCTCCAGCGCTTAAAAGAAGCCGCTGAAAAAGCGAAAAAAGAATTATCAAGCTCGATGCAGACCGAAGTTAATCTGCCCTTTATCACTGCCGACGCCAGTGGTCCAAAGCACCTGGCTGTAACGCTCTCACGCTCGAAATTGGAGCAATTGGTTGAGGATCTGGTTGAGAAATCCCGCGTTCCTGTTACCAAGGCTCTTTCCGATGCTGGTGCTCGCTCTGGCGACATCGATGAGGTCGTACTGGTTGGTGGTCAGACGCGTATGCCCGCTGTACAGACACTGGTACGCCGCGTCTTCGATCGCGAGCCCAATCGTGGTGTGAATCCGGACGAAGTGGTGGCTATTGGTGCTGCTATCCAGGCTGGTGTCTTGACTGGTGACGTCAAAGACGTTCTCTTGCTCGACGTTACACCATTGTCCCTGGGTATTGAGACATTGGGTGGTGTCTTCACGCGCTTGATCGAGCGCAATACCACAATCCCAACGCAGAAGAGCCAGGTCTTCTCTACTGCCAGCGATAGTCAGCCAAGCGTGGAGATCAACGTGCTTCAGGGCGAGCGCGAATTTGCCAAAGATAATCGCTCGTTAGGTAGCTTTGTGCTGGATGGTATTCCACCTGCCCCACGTGGCGTTCCTCAGATCGAAGTTATCTTCGATATTGACGCCAATGGTATTGTAAATGTATCCGCTAAGGATAAGGGCACCAATCGCGAGCAGAAGATCACGATTATGGCCTCCAGCGGTCTCTCCAAAGACCAGATCGACAAAATGGTCAACGATGCTGAGTCCCATTCTGCCGAGGACAAACGTCGTAAAGAAGAGGTTGAAGAGCGCAATCTGGCTGATAGCGCTGCCTATCGCTCTGAGAAGAGCCTCTCCGAGATCGGTGATAAGATCTCGCCAGAGCAGAAGAGCGAGCTCGAAGGTAAGATCGCAGACGTACGTACAGCCCTTTCTACTGATGATGTTGAGCGCATCAAGTCTTCTCGTGAGGAGCTTGAGCAAGCCTTCTTCAAAATCAGTCAGGCTATGTATGGTCAGGCCGGACAGCCTGGTGGACCAGAGTTCGCCGATGGTCAGCCTGGACCTGATGCAGGACAGACACCTCCAACGGGCGATGACACCATCGAGGGCGAATACAAAGAGATGTAGTTGACGAGGGAGGATTTCATTGGGATGTGAGCGACGTTTTCACCAATCCATACAGCCTCCTCAGTCTGAGAGGGTAGCATTTTTGTTACCCTCTCCTTCCTTTGTTTTTGGAGCACAGATAGACAGAGGTACTCAAGGAATCAATAGTAGAAAATATTGCTACTTGGGCTATTCTTATTGCTTCTATTTTGTGTCATGATGTATTCTTAGAGAACGGCTGATTGTGTGCAATAGCAGCGAGAAAAGGGACTGGCGTGGTTGATTTTCGACCTTTGGTTGATCTGCTCCTGCTGGCAAATTATATTCGATCTATTTCAATGAAGAATGGTGCTCTGCACTCAATGAATGCAATACAGTATACGTCTTATAGAGTAGATATGTGTTTTTCATCCAGTAGCGCGGATACGTTCGCGCCCTGTTTCTGAGGGTAAAGGACCAGCAGATGGCCGCAAACAAAAGAGATTATTATGAGGTGCTGGGGGTATCGCGCAATGCGACCGACGATGAGATTAAAAAAGCTTTCCGTCGACTGGCTAAGCAATATCACCCTGACGCAAATAAAGAGCAGGGAGCGGAGACCCGCTTTATCGAAATCAATGAAGCTTATGAAATCTTAAGTGATCAGCAGAAGCGTTCTGCCTATGATCGTTATGGTCATGCAGGAGTAGGCGCGGGTGCAGGTGCAGGCGCTCAGGGCTTCGATTTCGGTGGGTTTAACAACCTCAATGACATTTTTGAGACGTTCTTCTCCGGCTCTTCTGGTGGCACACAACGCCGTTCAGGCCCTCAACGTGGGGCTGACTTACGCTATGAATTGACGATTACCTTCGAAGAAGCGGTGTTCGGTTGCCAAAAAGAGATCGAACTTCCTCGCTGGGAGACCTGCTCGACGTGCCGTGGTAACGGTGCTCAGCCAGGAACATCGACCCAGCGTTGTCCAGCTTGTCAGGGTTCGGGCGAGATTCGGCGTGTCCAACAATCGATCTTTGGTCAATTTGTCAATGTCACAATGTGTGAGCGCTGTCGCGGTGAGGGCCGGATCATTACGACTCCTTGTGAAAAGTGTCGTGGTCAGGGCCGCGTCCGCAACAATCGCCGCGTTGTAGTAAATATTCCAGCTGGAGTTGATGACGGTATCAACGTTCGTGTCACGGGTGAAGGCGAAGTAAGCGCTCGTGGTGGCACTCCGGGAAACCTCTATGTCGTATTGACAGTGAAGTCCCATGAGTTCTTCAAACGTCAGGGCAATGACATCATCTACGAGCTACCGATCAGCTTCACGCAGGCGACTCTAGGAGATGAGGTAGAGGTGCCTATCGTGGATGGGAAGACAACTACCCTGAAGATCCCTGCCGGGACACAGAGTAGCCGCTCATTCCGTCTCAAAGGCATGGGCGTGCCTGTTGTGCACAGTAGCGCTCGTGGCGATCAGCATGTGATTGTGAAGGTGGTGACACCTACCAATATAACGGCTGAGCAGCGTCACCTGCTCGAAGAATTTGCGCGTATCGAACAAGAACAAAATGAACAAAATGGTAAAAACATTTTTCGTGACCTCTTCGAAAAAACGAAGGATGTTTTCCAGTAGGCTGTAGTCAGCCAATAAGGGAGGGTGAGTAGCCTGGTGATTGCTTATCAGGCTACTCACCCTCCCTTTGTTTTGTGCGTGGAGGAGAGGCATTGGGCCAGATTTGACGCATGATTGCCTCGTGCTAGCGTCGACGTTTGGAGATGCCTTCCTCTGTAGTATCGGTACTGATCAGCTCATAGAGTAAGGCGTGCCCTTCCTTTGGTCGCAAGATGCGTCCCAGGCGTTGGATGTATTCGCGTTTCGTGCTGTTCCCACTGACAATAATTGCTACGCGACAATCGGGCACATCAACTCCTTCATTGAGCACACGTCCCGTGGCGAGCTTCGTATAGTCGCCGCTACGAAAACGTTCCAGGATGGTACGGCGCTCTTCTGTGGGCGTTTTATAGGTGATGCTGGGTATGCAGAAGCGGCGACTGATTTCGTCGACGACGTAGTTATATTCTGAGAAGATGATGGTCTGATCGTTGTGATGCTCCAATAGGAGGCGCTCGATCTCGGTATATTTGGCGGGCGCGTTCATGGCGATATTGCGTGCTTCGCGCCAGGCCAGCATCGCCTCGCGTGCTTCGGGATCGCGTGCGCTCATATAGATAATCTTCTGCTGAAAATCCTCTGGACTGCGGATGATAATGCGTCGACGCTGGAGGAATGAGCGATAGAGGCGTCTTTGTTCCGTGTAGCGTTCCTGCTCTTCTGGACCCAGAGCGATGTTGATCTGCTGCTCACGATACTGTGCTAAGAAACGTCCTTCGGTGAGTTCCGACGGTGAACGGCGATAGACCTCCGGTCCAATCAGCTCCTCTAACTCAATATGTGCCATATCGCTGCGCTCGGGTGTGGCGCTGAGTCCCAGACGATAGGGTGTAAAGGCACTTTCTGCGATGAGTCGATAGGTTGGCGCAGGCAAATGATGACATTCGTCGAAGATGAGCAAGCCAAACTTTTGCAATTCACGAGGATAAAGCGCTGCCGAGTCGTAGGTAATAATCGTGATCGGTTTGAGTTCTTTCTCGCCGCCTCCGAACATCCCAATCTCCTCAGAGGGCACAGAGAGCGCAGCTGCCAGCGCCACACGCCATTGCTGTAAGAGATCGATTGTGGGGACAACCGCCAGTGTCCAGACCTGCGTGGCGTGGATGGCTGTGGCCGCCACGAACGTTTTCCCGGCTCCTGTGGGTAAGACCACAACTCCGCTATTGTGAGCCGTTTGCCACGCCGCTAAGGCTTCCTGCTGATAGGGACGCGCTTCCAGTGCTAGTTCCGTCTTGAATGGCAAAGCTGGTCGCTCCTCGAATGCGACCTCAAAGGGAGTATGCTCCTGCTGCAAAGCCAGTTTGACCTCGCTAAAGTGAATGGGGAGTGTCCGCAAAAAATGCGCACGAGCATCCAATTTCATCTTATCTGTGATGTCGGAGGAGAGATGAGTGCCGAAAAGGGTCCTGAGAAGTTCAATGCGCGATGCTTTATCCAGAGTATCAGGTGGAATAATAGCGAGATCGCGACCTCGGTGATCAATAATTGTCGTCGTCAAACCGCAACTCCTAACTCCCATCAGCACAGACACTGGCACGTGGAAATTTGTATCGATGTATCCAGTGAGCATTGTACAGATTCTGTTTCCGGTTGTCAATTATTAGATCTTCGGGAACCTTTTGATGTGAGAATGCTGTATACATGTATGAATAGACCTTGATTGTATGAATAAAGTACACGAAAATTTTATGCATCATCCAGCAGGAGTAATCACATGGAAAAGAGAAGAAAATGGACTCAACGTGCCAAGCACGCTATTATCCTGGCTGCAAAAGAGTCCCAACGCCTTGACGCGCCTTATTTGGGAACCGAACATTTATTGCTCGGACTGCTCAGAGAAGATGGGGGATTGGCTGCCAAACTGCTCACAGAACAAGGTTTGACTCTTCCTCTGACACGTCTTTATGTCAAGCGTATGATTAGTCGCCGTCCGGAGCTAGAGGGAGAGGGATCTGGTATACCTACAGAACATCTAAAAAAAGCTTTTTCCCTCGCTGGCAAGACCGCTCAGGAGATAGGACATGGTTATATAGGCACCGAACATCTCCTCCTGGGATTATTGCGGGAAGGTGACGGCGTAGGAGCTGGAGTTTTAATGAAGCAGGGTCTTGATTTAGATGATCTCTATCAGTCGGTGTTAAATTTGATTGATATTACTCCTCAACGAGATCAGAGACGCCGTGTGCAAATTTCTCTGGTAGGTGCAGGGGTGCTGGTACTTGCGGTGCTTGCTTATGTGTTATCCAGACAGCGATCTGTTGGAAGGTAGTTTTGTAAAGTGGTTTTGCTGTGGATACAATGATCCTGTTTACTCTGTGGTTGGCGGGCCTGGGCGCAGACCTATCTGCGCTTGCAGGTCACGAGCCACGCTATACGGATCACGTTCATGCTTTGCCACCTCTTCGATGCGAGTGGTCCATTCAGTCGTATCCAACTCGTGTTGCAATGCTCGGGAGACTGTTTGCATTACGAGTTGCTGGATCTCGCTTTTGAATTGCTGTTGTGCTCGTTGGATCAGGGTTCCGCTCTCTTGCAGAAAGAGGTAATGTGCATGGATGGTGTCAATGAGTTCTGGGATGCCCTGTTCTTTGAATGATGATGTTTTACGTACGGGAATGGTCCAGTCTGGTTGCTGAGCTTTTCGCAGTCTGGAATCAAAGCTCAGCAGGGCGGTAAGCTCAGCAGCGGTCTGATCAGCGCCGGGCTTGTCGGCTTTGCTGACGACAAAGATGTCTGCGATCTCCAGGATGCCCGCTTTGATGGCCTGGATGTCGTCACCCATGCCCGGTGCGACGGTGACCAGGACTGTCTGAGCGGTACGCATGACGTCGACTTCAGCTTGTCCGGTGCCGACCGTTTCGATGATGATTGGATCATAGCCAGCGGCATCCATGGCGCGTACGACGTCTCTGGTTGACGTTGAGAGGCCTCCTAGATGTCCGCGACTGGCCATGCTGCGTATGAAGACATTGGGATCGCCTGCGAGCTCCATCATGCGAATACGGTCCCCAAGGATGGCTCCGCCGGTGAATGGACTGGAGGGATCAATGGCGATTACTCCTACTTTTGCATCGCGTTTGCGCAGCTCGCGAACCATACGTGTCACTAACGTACTTTTGCCGGCTCCGGGCGAGCCGGTGATGCCGATGATGTGGGCCTGACCATCATGCTGATAGAGTTCTGCCAGGTAACGATGAGCCTGGGGAAGTTCATTTTCAATCAGAGTTACCATACGTGCCAGTGCACGACGATCGCCATTGAGGAGCCGTTCAACGATGTTATCCACGGTGCTACCTATATCTCGGTCAGGCGTTCGGCCTGGATATTTGTTCGTACAAATGTGATGATCTCTTCCATCGATGTGCCTGGACCAAAGCAGCCTTTGATGCCCATCTTCTCGATGGCTGGAATGTCCTCATCCGGGAGGATGCCTCCGGCTGCGATCAGGACATCATCGACGTCGTTTTGCTTGAGGAGCGCGACGATCTTGGGGAAGAGCGTCATATGCGCTCCAGAAAGGATACTGATTAAGATGGCGTCGACGTCTTCCTGGATGGCAGCTTCAACGATCATCTCTGGTGTCTGACGAATGCCTGTATAGATTACTTCCATGCCGGCATCGCGCAATGCTCGGGCAATCACTTTGGCCCCACGATCGTGTCCGTCGAGTCCCGGCTTCGCGACTAAGACACGGATTGGACGCGTACTCTGGATTTCAACCATACAAACTCACTCCTTGACTCACGTCATCGTGAGAACTCTTGTTACGATGTCTGTGCTGGAGCGCTGCTTCATAAAGCGCGTAAATTGCCTGCTCCTGTTCTTCGTACAGCTCGTTCTGGCGTGCTTTCAATTCTACATCAGGCGCTGATGGACTGCAAGCGTGCATCAGCAGTCGTGCCCGGCTGATAATTCTCTCCTTTGCAGTATACGCTGTGTTGATTGGTATGGGCAGCTGGGATAAGACGTATTGTTCTATTTGTGGCTGTACCCATTTGTATGCTGTATGGAGTACGTAGATATATTCTTGCAGTACCCTCGAGTTGAGCAGTGCCAGGAAAAAATAGAGTTCATCTTCGAGCGTAAATTTTGGACCCGGGCTATTGAGTTTCCAGATGGAACGTTCATTTAATTGCAGAATATAGAGTGTCTGAAGCACAATGTGTCCCTGTAGATCCAGAGTTGCGCGGAGCTGGCCCGCACTTTTAATCAGGAGGATTTTAGGCTTGAGATAGCGTTCAAGAGGCTTCATAATATTATCCCGGGCAATCCAGCCGCTCCCTCTGGGTATTTCATATGGATGAATGTCTATGCCGCCGCGAAGGATCGGATACCAATAGGGCTGTTTTTGCGTGGACAGGCCAGGTACGATCTCCTCGATGAGGAGGTGACTACTTTTGCTTAATTCTTCGCCACGCCTGATGATGATACATTCTCCCAAAGATGCGAGTGTGCGAGCTGCTGGATTATGTATCTGAGTGCTGTTTAACTGGTTATGTACATATTCGATGAGTGTCTCTTTAACTGTACTGAGTAAATAGCGTAATTCAGCGCCGGGCTGCTTCATCAGTAGAGTTTGTGCGATGTGGTTATCCATGTTTGGACTGCTATGGATGGCTTTTTTGAGTTCTTGATTTTCTGTCCAACGTGATCTGTGCCAGGAAATGACGTGCCGTTTATGCGGAGGCTTTTTCTGAGCGATAATTACAACGGCACCTACATAAGCTGTAAAGACATCAGCCAGGTGCCAGATATGATGAATCGTTGTCTCAGTCAGCAGTCGTTCTCTTTCGCGTGTAGCATTGGCGCGGGCAAGCATGGAATCGGGCAAGACCAGTCCAATCCAGCCTCGCGGACGGACGATCTGGAGCGCCAGGTTTAAAAAGAGCAGGTAGCTGTCAGATTGTCCGCGTTGATGGGTGGAGCGGTAACCACTTAGATCGTTATTTTTTGAAGCCAGATAGGGCGGATTCGCCAGAAAGAGATCGATGTTTCCGCCTGGCTCCCAGGGAAAGGCCAGCCCATCAGCTTGATGGATATGGAGCCGTTGGAGCGATTTCCCATGTGGATGGGTTGTGGCGAAGGTTGAGTGGAGCTGAAGTTCTGCTAACATGCAGGCGATTGGGTCAGGATCGAAGCCCCAGATGTTGCGTTGGATAGATCTGGCCACTTTTTGACTCGAAAGAGTGTTCTGCTCTCCATAGGCGAGCAGACGACGTGTTGCTCCGGCCAGGAAATTGCCGCTGCCACAGGCAGGATCGAGCACACGAAGATGCGAGATGTTCCGTTCCGACGTGTAGCCGCAGGCATCTAGAATTTGATCGACGAGAAAGGGTGGGGTTGAAAAATGTCCACGCAACTTACGCTCTCGTGTTGGTAGATTGCTCTCATACCACTGCAGAAGATCATGTTGTTGTGTCATTAGCTGGAGCGCGTCTATCTTTTTTTTGTAGCAACTGTAGTGCCTCCCGCGCGGCTAAGCGACCAGCCTCTTTAATGCTTGATGCCCTTCCTGTTCCTAAGATCTGCTCATTTTCGAAGACACCAACAAGAAAGACACGGTCGTTATGACGACCACTCTGCTCAAGTACGCGATAACGCGGTAAAGTGCCTGTACGCTGCAAGATGATTTTTTGTAAACGTCCCTTGGGATTAGTGTCGAGGGTGTGAGTGCTGACCATTTCAACCATCGGAAACACTGTCCGCGTGACAAAGACCTGCGCAGCCTCGGTGCCTTGATCGATATGAATGGCTCCCACGATTGCTTCAAGTACATCAGCGCACAGAGAATCGCGTGAGCGATCATTGAAGGTGCGTAGATTGGCGATGTCGACACAGATAAAGGGGAAGAGTCCGAGATTTTGTCCGACCTGAGCGAGGACGCGACGGCTTACGACCTCAGATTTTAACGCAGTCATTTCGCCCTCCGATGCATCAGGATGGGTTCGGTAGATGTATTCAACCACATGAGCACTGATGATAGCATCACCCAGGAATTCAAGCGTGTCATAGGAGTCGTGCACAGCCGTATCCGGGCAACAAGAGTGGTGTGTGATTGCCCGTCGTAAAAGTGTACGGTCATGAAATGTAACCTGAAGCACTGTTTCCAAATCATTCAGGTTGGCTGCTCTCTCTGAGTCGTTCATATATCCTTATTATAGCATAGTTTTGGAGAGAGATTATGGCTGGAAAAATTGCGTTATAATAGTGGTAGAGGATGTTATCTTGTCAAATCAGATACTGGTCACGAGCTTTATGTGCTTATTGAAGGTCTCTGAAATAGTAAATTTACATAAAGTTCATAAAGATAGGTTATGTTCTATGCGATATGTACGCAGCTTTTTGGTTTCTCAGCGCGTGTTGTATCTGGCGGCTCTTCCCCTGGCTCTCTGCCTTATTTTGATAGTAGCTCTACCAGCAGAAGCGCATGCGATCTTGCTTAAATCTGATCCGGCCAAGGATGCTGTGCTTACGAGTGCCCCTACGCAAGTAAGTATGTGGTTCACCGAGAACTTGAACCCGACCTTTAGTTCGGCTGACGTGGTAAATGCAGCGAATAAACGAGTAGATGCAAATAATGCACATGTAATCGCTGGCAATACTACAGAAATGGTTGTTTCTTTGCAGCCGAATCTGCCACCTGGTGTGTATGTTGTGATCTGGCGGTCTCAATCGGCGGACGATGGCCATGTGCTGCGTGGTTCTCTACGTTTCAGTGTCGCAGATGCCAATGGCACGGTCCCTCAACTGAGCGGTGGCACGGCTCCTGGCACGGGTGTGCTTGGAGGGTCAACCTCCACAGGGGCTGCGAGTGGTCAATTGGATGGCCCAACATTATTCAGCCTTATCATGATTACCCTGGTTGATCTCGGTGTTGTATTTTGGGTAGGTGCGCAGCTCTGGTATTCATTTGTCTTGCAATTGGATGATAAGGGTAAGCCGGAACAAAATCAGGCTGACCAATGGGCTTTACGGCGCTTCGAACGTATTTTTGCCCTCCCGGTGCTGCTAGTATTACTGGTGGCGAACGTTGGCGTATTGATTGGACAAGGGTTAGTGCTCTCAAATGGAGAATGGACGCAGGCGCTCGCTCCATCAACCTTGCAAGGGCTCATTTCTGGGAGCCAATTTGGCACGTACTGGATGATGCGTATCGTAGTAGTCTTAATTGCACTTGTTTTAGCTATCTACGCGTTCATGAAGCGCCAGCGTAGCCGTATGGCCGATGGCATTTTATCCTGGTGCAATTTGATTCTTTCGCTAGCCCTGTTGATTGCGGTGGTATTATCTGGTCACGCTTCTGCCGTAAGCAATAATGTACAGGTCTGGGCCGTCTTAGCGGATTGGTTGCATCTGTTGGCTGCTTCGCTCTGGGTTGGCGGTATGTTTTATATCTCGGCAGTCTATCTACCTATCCTGCGCAATTGCCAGCTTGAAGAACGGCCCCGGATCTTGCTTGCTGCACTGGCACGCTTTTCTCCACTTGCGATTGCCGGTGTCATTATCATGTCTGTAACAGGTCCAGTGAATGCGGTTATGCATATGGACTCATTTATGCAGTTGATAACTACTGCATATGGCCGATCATTATTACTAAAAGTCATTCTCGTCATCGCTTTGCTTGTAACCAGCGTTATACATGTGTTCTGGCTTCGACCTCGTTTAAAAATCGTCTCAGGTCAGTATCGGGCCGCCTTACATGGCACCGATGATGACGAAGAAGAGATGATAATTCAGTATAGTGATGACACTCCGCAACCAGGCCAGCCTAAGCCTCTTTTATCATCGGCCCCTGAGGTGAAAAGGCTGGAAGAAAAAGTAGAGCGACAAACGCATCTGTTGACTACCATTCTGCGTTGGGAACCGGTGCTGGGTTTAGCCGTATTACTATGTACCGGGCTGATGAATGTCTTTGCCGGTACATTACTACCTGCGTCGGCTAATCAGACAACGACACAGCCGAGTGCCACTGTAAAACCGTATCATACAACTCTGCAAACAAAAGATAAGCAGTTTACGCTGGATTTGACTATCTCTCCCAATCGCTTTGGATCGAATATTTGTACCGTGAGCGTCCTTGATAGTAAAGGCAAGCCTGATACTCAGGTGGGTGTTTCGGTGTATACCACGATGCTGGATATGGATATGGGGACCGATGCCTGGAATTTACAGCCAGATGGTAAGGGACATTTTCGTTTAGAAGTCGATTTGAATATGGGTGGACATTGGCAATTCCGTGTTGAGGTGCGTACATTGCAGGGGACTCTCCATGAGGGAACCGCTGTAGTAGATACACCATTTTAATAGTGAGGGTGTAGAAAATCAATGCATGATATTTATAAAGTAGCGCTAATGCGTACAAGCTTGAGGAGAATATACGCACTATGTAATGCCAGGCATAGGTTACGTATGCCGATTTGGTCGTTATTAGGTTGTGCTCTTTTGTGTTTGAGTGCTTGTAGCTCGCCCACGAGTTCCAGTCAGTCTCAAACACCAGTGGCGCAAAATGTGAATGGGTTTGGCACTGCGGCCAATCATGTGCACGCAATGCTGGCCTTGCCAAAGCAGAATCTCCTCCTGGCAACCCATTATGGTCTCTATCACTCAACCAATAACGGCAAAAGTTGGGTAGGGCCTAATACCACTATGGGCAATATGATGGTCTCTTCACTCTCTAGTAGCGTGCTGAATCCGCAACATATCTATGTGCTGGCTGAGCATTCTCTCTCCACACAGACAGGTGGTATCGGACTCTATACCAGCGTAGATGGCGGAGTAACCTGGAAATTCACCTCGCCAGCGACTAAGACAGGTAAGATGTATACTGTCGTTGCGGGTAACCGTTCTGAAAATGAAGTCTATGCTTACGTTCCAACGAAAGCAGGGCAGGGTTTGCTTGTGAGTCAGGATGGGGGAGTACATTTCACCTCGCCAGGAACGTTGCCGTTTGGACGTATCCTTGGCATTCTGCCCTTGCCTGGTAAACCTGGTCAGATGTTGGTCTATAGCAATGATGGAGTGGCTCGTAGCAGCGATGGAGGCGTCCATTGGCAGGTTATCAATAGTTTTAGTGCTGCGGTCTATAACATGAGTGTTAGCGGTTCTAGTAACACTGTGTATGCGTCTGGCGACCAGGGGATTTTCGTTTCGCACAATGCAGGTCAGAGTTTCACTCTGGTCGATGCTAACGATCACTATAGCGCTTTAACTGCTGTTCCTGGTCAGACAGAGACTGTCTATGGTAAGACGGGGCGTTTAATTTATAAGAGCGTGAATGGTGGAACTACCTGGAAGGCGCTACCCTCTCTCCAGGGAAATCTAGAGAATCTGGTTCCTGATCCACAAACACCGTCACTCCTTTTCTTGTCATTGTCGTATCCATCGGGAGTGGAAATATATGATTCACAGAACGAGTCATGGTCTTCGTTAACACCAAAAGCTTAGAGAGAAATAGAGGCTAGTTTTTTCATGCGTCAGCATACAAGTAAAGGTGTTTTTCTTATAGCTGTACTATTGCTGCCAATGTGCACATTGCTCGTACTTCCTCAGCAGGCTCAAGCCGATGGAGGAGCTCCTAATTTGGCCTATGTGGCTGGGGCTCCAGGAGGTGTGTCCGTTGTTGATGTGCAGCAGCAAAAAGTGACAGGGACAATTAAGGTTTCAGGCGATCCGCATACCGTTGCGTTAAGTCAAGATGGTCGCTTTCTCTATGTAACGCAGCCGCAACTCCATAGTATGTCGATTCTGGCGGCAAAGACAGGCGATGTCGTGTGTACGGCTGCCATGCCAGGAGAGCCTGATCGGCTCCTATTTGATCCGAATGTCAATCTACTTTATGTAGCTGGAGCCCAAAGTTCAACAATTACCGTGGTTGATGCCACAAATTGTACTATCAAGCAGAAAATTGTCAGTACAGGACCAGTCTATGGGCTGGCTTATGCCATTGTTGGCTTTACGGTGGCGGGAAAGACAGGCGAACAGCTCTGGGTTTCTAATGAAAAATCTATCTCGATCTATGATGATGTGAATGGTAAGCATCTGGGTACTGTTGCCGTTCCGCAGGGACCACGTTATCTTACAATTCCGGCCGGTGGCAATGTCTATGCCACAACGGATCAAGGGTCAATTATATCCATCGATATTACCTCTCATAAAATCACACCGCTGATTACAGGCGGCTCTTATGGTCCGATGGATTTTGATGAAACCACAGGTGTCGTCTATGTACCTGACAGTGCCAATAAACAGATATTGGTACTGAATCCCGTCAACGCGGGCTACAAGGTGCCGAAAGAGCCCGCACGTGTCATTAAATTGAGTACGGCCCCGCGTTCGGTGGCCATTACCAGTGATGGCCAGTTGGGATTTTTTGCGTTAAGTGATGGTAATGTGGTTATGTATGATATCCCGGGCCAGCAGATCTCAACAACCATCCATACAGGGGGGACGCCACAATTTATCATTACGGGAGTGTATCCTCCTACATTTGGGACCACGCCTGCTCAAGCAAACTTCTGGGGAACGTTTGCCAACGTCGCTGGATATCTGATCGTAGTGATACTTCTCATTATCCCCTTTGTACTTTTTCGCCGGCATGCCAGGGCTCGTAAGCTTGCTGTTGAGGCTGTAGATGACCCGCAAGCTGCTGGTGTAGAGAGTGATAGGGATGGATTCTCTGATGAGATGATAGAACACAAGGTTCATTCACAAAAGCTTGTTCCCCGATTGGATCAAAAGCCGCTGGATGAATGATTAGCTGTTTATGATGAAGCGAAAAGGGTGTGCATCTATCTATGGGCACACCCTTTGATGTATTTTCTTGCGTGCTTATTCTTTTGAGATGATGCCGGCAATTTCTGGTGCCTTTGCTACTATGCGGGGCGCGACAAGATTAGTGACAATCGCATAGAAGATGGCTCCATAGAGGATAGAGAGCGGAAGACTCAGTATCCATATCCATTGCAGATGCAACACGATTGGTACAAAGATCGCTGCTACGACTGGAAGGAGAAAGACGAGCATAGTCAATGTGGCTGCCATGGATAGTGCCCAACGCAGGCAGCCGCTTTCTGTTGATGTGCTGGCCCTTGTCTGGAAGCCGCGACGCGCCAGACGCATTTTTTGTGGCATAAAGACGGTTGTAAAGTTTCCAATCCCCAATATAATTCCCAGACCGGCCAGGCCAATAGCCAGTGTAGGCCCAGTATATTGCCATTGATGTGTAATGAACGATGCTACGAGCACAAAAATGACTATCTCTACGATACCAAATAGCATTACAGCGATATTTTTGCCCCAGAGGATGTATCTGGGATCAATTGGAAACAGGAAGAGAGTCGTGATGCTTTGCCTTTCAAAGCCAAGTGAGTTATAGGCCAGCGAGTAGAGCGTGAAGAGGATGAATATCGGAGAGATAGGGACAATCCAGGGACTAAAGGATGATAATCCCTGACCACTACTAATCCCAGTTGCGCTGAAGGTTGTAAAGCTAAAGTAGATGATGAGAAACAGTATGGATAGCGTTGATTGGATAAAGACTGCTTTGATTTGTGGATCACGCCAGAAGTATCTGAGTTCCTTGATGACTATCGCTCTGACTGGACCTGGTAGCAGGCGCTTTATAAATGTATTGGATGCTGTGTGCTCAGTTTCTGCGTGCTCAACAGCGGCCTTGCGCTCGTTTTTGGCTTTGACCGGGCGACCACTCTCGGCTTGTGTCAGACCACGCTCAACGATCAATTGCCAGAGAAACAAAAAGCACAGGTCGAGCAAAGCGAGTGCCAGTAACCAGACGAAACTTTGCAGCCAATTGCCATTGGCTGCCTGCTGGATGGAGCGCGCTGCCATTCCTGGTGGTAGCCACTGTAGGTAAGAAACAACGGCGGCGTTCATCAGGCCGCTGATGGTGTTCTGAGTGATTACTGCCCGTGCGACAAGCTGGCATATATAGCCACTGGATGATAAAAGGACCACAAGTATCACACTGACGTCGCGGAAGCGTCGACTTTGCAACACCCTTTGTAAGAGGGCTAGGATAAGTTGACTCACGGCGATGAGTTGTACATAGAATATAATGACGGCGAGGAATGTTAGCAAGCCCAGCGGAATCGATTTTGCCCAGGCTGCAACGATAGCTCCTAACACGATGATCAAGCCCAGAGTGGGGATATCCAATAGTGTTGAGATGACCAGGCTTAGCATCAACTCTGCACGTGACAAAGGGAAGAGTGCTAGCTTTGAGACATCTAACCCCTCATTCGTGGAAAATTCCATCAAGGGTAGCACAATCCAGAGCACAAAAATGCCAGTAAGAATGAGGAATAATACCACTATATTGAGAGGCTCTGGTGCAAAACGACCAGCTAAATAAGCTGCTACTCCCAGTACGCAGGCCACGCCAATTACTACGACGAACAGGAAGCTTGCGCCAATAATACGTGTTGTTTGTGCAGTACCGTGATTGCTAAATCCTCGTA
Source organism: Dictyobacter sp. Z7_2 (assembly GCF_057551105.1). NCBI lineage: Bacteria > Bacillati > Chloroflexota > Ktedonobacteria > Ktedonobacterales > Dictyobacteraceae > Dictyobacter > Dictyobacter sp. Z7_2. The sequence goes on along the minus strand of NZ_BAAJPE010000002.1, from coordinate 1,318,357 downwards.
TAAACATCTTCCAGCGCAACCAGAAGAGCCAGCGGATTTTATCTCGATTGATAGTCATACTTCTCTCCGATGCTACTATTCAAGCCAACTCAAATTGTGATTCTCGGTGCGCACACCGATGACGTTGAGAAAGATGTCTTCCAGGGTTGCATCTTTATCTCCACCGTTGCCGCTGGCTCGCTCGCGTAGCTCTTGGAGGCTTCCTTCTGCAACAAGTACTCCTTGATTGATGATGCCAACACGCGTGCAGAGGCGTTCTACCACTTCCATAATATGTGATGAGAAGAAGATTGTTGTACCACTGCGCGTTAAGTCCTGGAGAATATCGCGGATGACCCGTGAACTGACTGGATCAATACCCTCGAATGGCTCATCCAGAAAGAGTACCTGTGGTCTGTGAATAATCGCTGCCGCCAGCGCAACTTTTTTGCGCATACCAACCGAATAATCTACAATTAATTTATCTGCATCATTGATAAGATCCAGGACTTGCAAAAGTTCTTCCGTGCGCTTACGTATGTCTCGGTCGGCTACTCCATACATATGACCAGAGAAGGTGATAAATTCTCGTCCAGATAGGCGTTCGTAGAGATTGAGATATTCAGGCAGGACTCCCATTAATGCGCGTGCTTTCAAAGGATCTTGCCAGACATCGATGCCTCCGACCCAGACATTTCCCGCGCTTGGTCGTAAGAGTCCAACCATCATTTTGATGGTTGTCGATTTACCTGCACCATTGGGTCCTAAGAAGCCAAAAAATTCCCCCGCCTGGACGGCTAAATTGAGATTGTTGACGGCCAATTTTTGATCAAATTGCTGAACAAGATTACGTGTCACGACTGCGTATGTCGGAGGTTTTTCTGCTGGCAGTGGATTATGATAGCTCGCCTCTGGAGTAGAATTTGCGGCTGAGGTTGGTTCAGGTGATGTCATTATCCTCATTATCCTTTACACTAACATTTTTATCTCTGATACTATAGCTATTTGCTATAGATGTCATCGCAAAGTAACATTTCAGTGGCGTGGTATGCGATATGTATATAGACGCCCTCAGTATCTATAAATCAAAACCTAAATCATCTTTGTGGCTTGTGCCGATTGGGAATGCAAAAGTATCGAACAAGCAAAACGTTGCTGAGACCGTCCTGCTTAATGATTATACGATATTACCAAAAGCTGCGCTCTGTTGGGTTAATAAATTATGTCAGTGGAAATGAGAAAAAAAAACATCTATTCTCTGACATTTAAGCAGGGAGTAGATGTTTTCTTACTGAATCATGACAGGCCTGTGTAAAAGTGTTTAATTCATCCATTCTCCAGGTAGGCTATTGCGCACCTGGACATTGCTTTTCATAGTCTTGCCGTCTTCTGTGATACGCTTTGGTAACTCCGAAACGTTGATGCGATGCCAGTAAGCGGCCGGAAAGAGACCAATTGCAACCGCAAGCGTGGCACCGATTTCACCCTGATTGATGGGTAATCCTGGTGGTAGGATGAAGAGTGAGCGTGAGATAACTCCTAAGATTACCAGTAATGCGGTGACGAAAAGCGCCAATTCTATGATAAATGATGCGTAATAAGTGCTTAATTCAAGCCGTTTATTACGACGAAAGAAAATTGCAAGTGCAATATTAAGTATGCACAGAAAACCAGTTATCCACATGAAAAGTGGAATCAAGGCTGTTGATGGGAATGTAAATATGTTTGCCTGTATACTCGCCTGGATCAATGGTGGCAATGTAAACCCCCTAAAGTGTGTTATCAACTAGACCTCCACCCAAAAAATTATCAGAACATTTATACAAAGTAGTAACTGCTCGGCCCTCCTCTCCCTGTATCATGAGTCGCGCTGAATCGTTACCCGGAGTATTAATTTTGAGCTAGAATGAGATTTGTGAAAGCAACTTCAGCACCTCCTGGTACTCCATTTACTCCCATGCCAATTGAACCTGAGTTGAAAATCTTATTCTGGGTAGTACCCAGCTTAACTCCGTTGGCCCAGAAGGTAAAGTGGGAGCCATCAACCTGGATCATTAAAGTGTTTTTAGCCTTTCCACTATGAAATTCTTTGCCCGCATTCTTTTTCCAGATGCTGTCTGACCATTTGGTCTTGGTTTTGTTGTCGAAACTGACGAATTGATATTGACTACCGCTCTTCTGATTGACTATGCAGAATAAGTAAAACGTTGGATTGTTAGCTTTATCCTGATTATAGTCGAGTAATAGTCCGTAGTAATTAAATTGCGAAGTATTGTTTCCTGTTACTTCTTGCATATCAACGCTGTAGCTGTATTTCGTTGGCAATGTCTCGTTCAGCAATACAGATGGCGCAAAGTAGGCACTGGTATCGGAACGTATATGATAAGCGTTGCCCGTAAAGGTACGATGCATGCCGTTTGCTGATACAGTTGTCCAGCCACGAGCATTATACGCTAAACTATCGCTGACGAGCAACGATGCGGTAAAAGTGGCTGTTGCCTTTACACTGGCTGTTGATGTCGCGCCGAGGTTGACCTGACTTGGAGATGCAAGGCGAGCATTTTTTATGGCCTGTGGCTTGCTTCCTGTAAGGCTCAAGAGATAGATGCCAGATGCAAACAGGATAAGTAGTATCAAGCTACCAAGTATGATAAGTTTGCTGTTCTGCTTGATTTTTTTTTGCCACGTAGTGTTCGCATTGTTGTTTGGTGGGGAAGGTGGTAGTGCTCCGGTATTACTCTGATCCAAAACAGGCAGAATACCTGTTTTAAACTCTCCTGGCTTACCTTCTATCGGAATACGGACGACTTTGACTGCTTGATTTAATTTGAGCATGCCTGTGTCGCCACTATATTCTCCTGCTGGATGCATAAGCGTGCCCGTATGATTGGGATTGGGTAACATACCTGTGGAGTTATCAAGGTGCCTCGTAACTGCCCCCGATGGATTTCCCGTGTTGATCGGGTTGAATTGCCCGGTATTACCAGAGCGGTTGATAGGATTAAATTGCCCAGTATTGCCAGGTCGGTTGATAGGATTAAGTTGTCCGGTATTGCCAGAACGGTTGACAGGATTGAATTGTCCAGTATTGCTAGATCGGTTATTAGGACCTAACTGCTGTGTGTTCCCTTGTGGAGGTTCTGTTGTGCTCTTCTGAATGTTTGTATTAAATGGTGTGTTTGTTGAATTGAATGGATTATTCGACAATTGGGTGGGATTGTTCAGGTCTGCGGTGGGTAAGGTGGGTGAAGCTTGAGATGACTGCTTATACTGCTCTGCGGTTGTCTGCCATGTTATTGGGCGCGATGGAGCTGTAGGTTGCCCCAGCGGTCGCTGATTTATCGCAAATGTGTTTTCTTGCGGTAGCCCACGCAATTTTGTTTTAGGACGTAAACGTGTTGATGAAAATGGTGTTTTTGTCTCGTTTCCTGATGGCGTTGAGCTACCTTTTCCTTTTGCCTGATCAGTTGGAGGAACGGATGCATTTGATGGTTGTTGCTTATTTGTATCTGCCACCGCTTATGAACCTCCCAATTGTCCATTGGTCTCGATGCTGAATATGTTAACATTCAGCATCGTACCTGCTATATCTGACTGACACTGAGTGCGGTCTATGCGTGGGGCTGTCAGTGCCATTGATGCCGTATGGGTGACTCTGGTGGACGTTGTATGAGCACTCAAGCCAGACTGATTACCGTTGTGGTGTAATCCTGTTGGCGAGGATGTACTAACTGCGTGGCTGATGAGAAAGATTGCTATGATGCAGATGACGAGAAATACGAGTCCGATTAGCAACACGACTCGTTTATTCTTTTTGATTTGATCTTGCCAGGATTCCTGCCGCAATCGGGTTAGCCATGATTGTATTTGTGACTTGGTGGGTATGGCAGATGTCATCTTCTGTGCTGCCCTACTTGCCTTGACTCCTTTAAGGCTATCTCCGTGATCGATTGCTGTAGGAGGCTGTACATTCTCCGATTTAGGGGCTTCTCCATGTCGTCCGGTTGGATGTAATAATGTGCCCCTGGCGCTGAGCTGAGCAAATCTACCAACTGCCAGATCGTTTTGTTTACCAGCCATGTCGCCAGATTTGTTTCGTATGGTGCCTGGTGCCTGGACGGATGGTTGTGCTGTTTTCCCGATACGCAATGATTGTGCGGAGAAAGTTGGCCCCTTGTCTGTTTGTCTACCGTCCTGCTGTTCGGGCTGTTGATTGTAGAAATTTTGCAGATTTGTTCTGTGCCCGGGTCGTAAATTCGCTGGCGAGAAGAGCAGTTTATGAGCTGGTTTGGCTATGATGCCTTGTTCGCTCTGAGGGTTAGCCTGGGAAGATAAGGCTGGTCCATCGGGCGAGGCTTCATATACTGGTGGGAGCGGTGTATGAACCTGATTGGTCGCCATAGGTGCTGGCGAATTCTGCTGGATATCAGGTGCCAGACCAATCATGGCGTGGTCTTGTTGCGCTTGCGGCATCATATCTGAGTCATAGAGTAAACCATTGATCTGGTTTCTATTGGAGATATTCTCTTCCGTCATGATGCCGGAGAAGGATGGAATCGTCATACTTGTTTGCGCAATGATGTCGCGACGAGGCATCTCTCCCCTGGGGTTCTGCGATGGCGATGATTGGTTGACTTCCGGATGCTGATATAGGTTCTGAGCATTTTTCTGCTCTGGGTATGTTGTGCCTGTTGGTGCTTGTGGCGCGGCGGGTATGGAACTGCGCCAGACAGGATCAAAGAGCCCTCGTCGGCGATTGCCAGAACCACGTTCTTCATTGCCCATGCTGGAAATATCTACCTGGACCCCTGCTGCTTCCAATGCTAGCCTGAATGTGGTTGCCAGGTCGCGTGCGCTTGTATAGCGATCAGCGGGGCGTTTTGTCAGGGCTCGCAGGATGACTTGCTCGGCTGCTGGAGGCAAATCTGGTCGCGAGAGGCGCGGCAGCGGTGGCGGCATATGGACGTGCTGTAAAGCCACCTTCATCGGCGTTGCGCCTTGAAACGGTGGTGCTCCAGTTACCATGTGATAGAGCAGCACGCCGAGTGAGTAAATATCGGCGCGAGCATCGACCTCAGCGCCAATCACTTGTTCTGGGGCCATATAATCTGGTGTCCCCATTGGCATGCCTACTTCAGAGAGTGGATTCTGATTTTGTCCATCAATCATGATTTTGACCAGGCCGAAGTCTGTCAAGAGGAGGCGCTTTTCGGGTGTCATCAAGATATTGGCTGGCTTGATGTCACGATGGACAACTTTACGCTCATGCGCAAAGTCGAGCGCAGCTGCCATCTGCTCCAGGTAGTTGACGATGCGGGTCAGAGGTAGTTTTCCCTCAGCCTCTAACTCATCGCGCAATGTACCGCCGCTCACGTAAGCCATCACGAGATAAGCCAGTCCCTCACGCTCGCCGTATTCATGCACTGGCGTGATGTTCGGATGCTCTAATGATGCGGCGGCATCTGTTTCGCGTCTGAAGCGTTCTAAAAAGGCTTTCTGTTGATGTGGTTGTAAGGTTGTGATGGGGAGAAGCACCTTGACCGCGACCTGTCGGCGCGGACGAGATTGCTGAGCCAGATATACTGCTCCCATACCACCCCGTCCAATCACTTTTTGTAGTGTGCAGGTGCCAAGCACTGTCCCACACAAGTCATCTGCGTTCATGAAACTTTACCCCTTTTGCCGTCAAGCTTGTCATTGTATATGTAATGTCTCATTTCTCCATCCCAGATCACATTCCCCTGCTTCTTGTTTTTCTACCTTGTAGAAAGAAAACTTTATTTTTGAGAAGCACTTTTCATGTTTTCTGCTTCTTGACTCTTTATCGTGGATGAGTTTATCTTTGGTACTCAATCGCTATTCTAACCGGACAAGCGACTACACTATCATTCAACGAGCCACTGCAAGTATCAGGGCAAACTGACGAGTAAGGTAACCGGATGGTACTATTGCTTTGTGATTAAGAGATTTTTGAAAGCTACTTCGGTACCAGGATTATTCACAATCATACCGATGCTGCCACTGGTGAAAGTTGTATCATGCACAACCTTTGATAACTTCGTACCATTGACCACCGTGGTAAATGTGCTACCGTTCATTGTGATCGCTATCGTGTTTGATCCTTTTCCCTGATGGAATTCTTTTCCTATTGGAATATCGCCACCGCTTATGCGCGTCCAGGGATTGGTTTTACTATCGTCATAGCGCCAGAATTGATAGTCTTTTCCTTTTACATTCTCAACTTCAAATGTGTAGAAGGTGGTCGTTATTTTGCCATTTTTATTTTGCTGATTGAAGCGCATGATCATGCCAAAAGCGTTATTTGTTGTTGTATCGTCGCCTTTAATTTCTTGCATGGTCAGTGTATAGGTGAGTGGCACATTAAAAGACTTTCCGGGTAATACTACTCCATTGCCATTGCCTTTACTGCCAGCATTATCAGAAACATGATAGGCACCATCTTTAAATGCATAGAGATCGGTAGGCTGGGTGAGCCAGTTATTAATGTTTCTGTCCAGTGGATCTGAAACAAGTATGTTTGCGCTCGCCGTTGCTGTGGCCCTGGCCGCTGGCGAGTTGGCTGACGTTTGACTCGTTGTCTGGGTTGTTGTCTGTTGTGTATTGGATTGATTACGGCTGGCCAGCGTTGTCAAGACTCCAAGGGAGGCCAGAACGACGGCGACGATCACTATTGCCAACAGTGTTCTCATCCAGGGCTTCATTGCTTTTTTGATTGGTGCCGGTTCTTCCTCATCCTCCTGCCTCTCGAAAGGTAAGATCCCTGTAATGTAGCGGCCAGGCTGGCCTGCAACCGGAATCTTGACAACTTTGACAGGATCGTTGAGCTTGAGGGTTGTCGAAGGACTACCTTGCTCCTGTGTCATAAGTGCATTGGTTGGATTTCTTTGCAATGCTGTATTGGCTGCGAGCTGCGTTTGTGGCGCTTCCTGTCCCCAGCCTGGATGTAGTCCATTTCCCGGAGCTGCCGGACTTACCATCGGAAATTGCCCGGTTTTTGAGAGGAGCCCACCGCCCGTTTTAGGGAGTAATCCGGTTTGTTGTCTTGGTTGCCCCATGGGTATTGGGCCTGGCGCTCCTGCTGGTGCCTTCATCGATGGCATCATCCCAGAACGACTTAGCAAGCCACCGCCACCGGGTCGATTGCTGCTCGCTTGTGCCATAGGGGCGGCTGCTGGCGCCGGGTAAGGATTGTTTGCTGCTGGTTGCCGTTGATTGTTGGCTTTTTGTTGTGCCGCTGCCGATATATCTGCCTTTGTCACTTTAGGCACCGAAATAGTCTGACGGATTGGGTCGAATTGCCCTTTGTGTACGGCCAGGCGAGAAGCGGTTGACCCGCTCAGCAAGCCGGCCCAATTATGTTCTGGATCTAATCGTATGCCAGAATGCATGAGTGAAAAACGAAAAGCCCGAGCCATCTCCTGGGCGCGCATATAACGATCGCCAGGGCGCTTAGCCATCGCTTGTAATACCACTTGTTCAGCAGCAATAGGAAGGTCTGGGCGTAACATTTGGGGAGAGGGCGGTGGTATTTGTAAATGTTGAGCCGCGATTTGCATTGGAGTCTCACCCTGAAAAGGGGTGGTACCCGTTAGCATCTGGAATAAGATGACACCCAGAGAATAGAGATCTGCCCGTGTATCGATCTCTTCACCAATAACCTGTTCTGGTGCCATATAGTCTGGTGTCCCAACGGGTGCTCCTGCACCGGTTAGACGGACCTGAGGCATCTGACCCTCGGCGATTATTTTGACCAACCCAAAGTCAGATAAGATCAGGCGACCTTCGTTGGTGACCATAATATTGGCTGGCTTGATGTCACGGTGAATAACCCCATGTTCGTGTGCAAAATCGAGGGCGGATGAAAGTTGTTCTAAATAGTCCACTGTTTTTTGGAGAGATAATGGACCTTCGCGTTCCATTTCGTCGCGCAGGGTTCCTCCAGAGACGTAAGGCATCACCAGATAAGCAACACCATCCTGCTCGCCGTATTCGTGGACAGGCATAATATTGGGATGCTCCAGCGATGCAGCAGCATCAGTTTCGCGTCTAAAACGTTCCAAAAATGCGGCGAGCTGGTTTGCATTTAACTGTGTGATAGGTAGAAGCACTTTCACCGCAACTTGCCGTCGAGGACGTGACTGTTGGGCTAGAAACACTGCTCCCATGCCTCCCTGGCCGACTAATTTTTGGAGCGTGCATGTGCCCAATGCCCTTCCAATCAATGCTTCTGCTTTCATCAAGACTCAACCCCTCTATATATAAAGCTGCTACTTACACTTTTAAGCGTCAGCCAGTTACGAATCTTTTCCCCCTCGCCTCGCCCTGCCGTCTGTGACATACTTATCTTTGATATCCTTCTACATATTAGTCAACTTCCATGCGTATGACAATGAAATGGTAGGGCAAGCATGACCAAAGTAATGTCTATTACTGCGTCAATTTGTGCTTTCTTGCTACTTATCTGTATTGAACAAAGTGTGTATCCATTCAATTTGCAGGTAATGTAAGACTGGTATGTCACTCTGGCAGTGTGGCTTAGCATGAAAAGATGTTCAGAAGAGCACTGTCATGACCTGGCTGGGGACAACGCTTATACGTTTGTTGCTCCCAGCCTGGCTCTGCTTTTTCGAAAGAGGATGCTTGATCGTTATCTATGGCGAGCTTCCCATAGATCGTGTGATGGTTGCTGCTATACGTCGCCGCTAAAGGCTTTTGGGTCCAGCAGCCCGTGGGAGTCGCGATCTTCCTCCGCATCCAGAGGAACCTCCTCGGGACCGATAGGGACAGCCATCGAGGGTACTGTACGGCTTTGCGCAATAATTCCATGGAGCAGCGAGGCTGAGGCTTGAGCAAACATCGGACGTAACCGTTCCATATACTCGCGTTGCTGCTGCAACAGTTCATTACGCTTCTGAGCATGATTTTCTGTGTAGACACCCTCGATCATAGTCGGTGGTATCTGTTCCCACATGTTTTTATTATCGAGCACCTGCCCCATCGCAGACTGAAGCTGCTGGATCAGGTCGATTGTCTGGTTCAAGATCATCATGATATCGCCTTCAACCAGATCGACGCGCCGCATGATACCACCGAGAGACATATTGCGTGACCAGGAGAGTGCGATACCGTGGAACTCAGAGATAATACCTGGTGTGAAACTGACGCCAGCACGCTCCTCAATGCCACGCACATGTTGGATAACATGCCACAGCTCTCTTCTGACCTGAGTGAGGCGTCCCGGTAGCACGTGTCGGTTATTCAAACGTCGATCATTATCGTAGGTGAACCAGCTACAGACCTCTGCAAGTTCGCCCGCTGAGAGCTCGTTCAGGTAGCCACTGGTGATGAGTTCTACCATGATGATGCCTGCTGGATGAAAGATGTTGCGCAGCAGGCGACCTTTGATGGTGAGTTGTTCATCCTGACCGATGTGTCCCATCGCACGTAGCGCGAAAATGGTCCCATCGAGTTCGGCGGCTCCTGCTCGACTGAGAGGAAAGGCTCCTATCCTCTCACGGCGTTTTTCCAATGCATGCTCGGCCTCTACCGAGGCTGCGCCTTTCTTCTTTTTACCTGATTTATGCGCTTTTTGATAACGCTTCTCCAGGCGGTTAAGTTCGTTGATCTCCCACAGGAGATAACGCTGAAACTCGCGTAGACTGGAAGCACAGACCCGGCGCAAGTGCTGAACGTCATTCGGTCTCCAGAGATTGAGTACTGAATTGTAACGGATCACAAAAGAGCTGGTCACAGGGAGTAGTTCGCCAGTAATCTTTTGAAACGAGCTTTCGAATGGCTCCCAGGGTGAGTAGGGAATGATGGCAGAACCATGAACGTCCATCCCACGGCGTCCGGCGCGTCCCGTTAACTGGCTGTATTCATTTGGGGTAAGTAAGCGCATCTCTTGCCCATCGAACTTGCTGAGGCTGCCAACAACGACGGAGCGAGCGGGCATGTTAATTCCTAAAGCCAGCGTATCTGTGGAGAAGACGGCCCGCAAATGTCCGCGAGCGAAGAGCGTTTCCACAAGGATCTTGAGTCCCGGCAACAATCCCGCATGGTGGAAGGCCAGGCCGCGTGGCAGGAGACTGATCAATGAACGCACCTGTTGTAAATTCCGATCCTCTTTAGGGAGTTGCTCTAGCCAGAAGCTTGCTTCTTCTTTGATCAGCTCTTCTTCTTCTGGCGTCGTGAACTTATGCATGGCGGCACTCATGGCAGCCTCTTCAACGACACGTCGTCCTGGGAGAAAGTAGAGGCAAGGAAGCATTTGCGCTTCGCGTAACATGGTGAGTATTTCTCCTGGATCAGAAGTTTTCCTTTGTTGCAATCTGCGCTGTCTGGCTGGCTCCTGGCGTGCTGAGTTGTTAGCGGCTCTGGCTTCGCTGCTCGTGCTACTTGCTGGTGTTGTGGTATCTACTGCCGGCGTGTTTGTATTGCCACGTGAACGTGCGCGATTATTGCGTTCGCGCTCACGTTCACGCTCTTTGCGCGAGACGCGGTGATCCTGTGGGCGCAGCGCACGATTGGGGGGACGGCGCTCTTCTACGATTTTTTTCTCTGAGGCTATTTCTGGACTGGCATCTTCGTTCTCGCTCTCCTCCTCCTCCTCTTCAAACCTGAAGGAGCGATTGCGACCAAGCATCTGGGCGATTTTTGCTTCACCACCAACATTGGGGAATTTTTCAATGCGCTTACCATCTGCATCCTGGACAAGATGGAGCTTACCATCGAGAAAGTAGTAGTGCTCCAGGGGGACTGCACGTTGATCGTGAGTGATCAACGAAATTGGGCGATGTACACGACTGATCCAATTGGCAAGATCCGTTGCATTACTAACAGTTGCTGAGAGACCGATGAGCTGTACATGGGGCGGAGAGCAGATAATTGCTTCTTCCCAGACTGGTCCACGTCCAACATCGCTGAGGTAGTGTAGCTCATCGAAGACCACGTACGCAACATTGGCGAGTGTGGCCGGACCGCTATCAGTGCCTAAGTGCTCACCACCATCTTCGAGGAGCATATTGCGATAGACCTCAGTCGTCATGATCACAATCGAGGCCCTGCTACGTTCCACAATGTCACCTGTGACCAATCCAACCGCGTCATCGCCATATAAAGTGCGCAGGTCCCGATATTTTTGATTAGAGAGCGCTTTCAAGGGGGTCGTGTAGATAACGCGCTGATGATTTTGTTGCGCTTGCCAGATCGCGTATTCTGCGACCAGAGTTTTTCCCGTACCAGTAGGCGCTGCGACCAGCACGGAGTGTCCGTGTGCAAGTTCTTCCATCGCTTCCAACTGAAAAGTATCAATTGGGAATGTGTAACGCGCAGCAAAGGCTTTTAACTCAGCCTCTGAGTCGTGCATGGTCACCACGTATTCTTCCATCTTTTCTTTAAATCCACTACTTCAGTGGCTTTTTTTAACTGTAGTTTTACTCTCTTATTGATTAATTCCGCATTATTGTAGCATCTCTCTGTGGTATTCACAAGATCGAGTGGAGCCTTGTGCACGCTGCAATTTGAGATCGAAGGTCCTGATTCCACTTGCTAAATAGGCGGTTTTTCGCTATAATAGCACTTACAATAAAATATCAAATGCATGCCAATGTTGATGAAGAGGAGTAACCTGTCGACGATTGTAGCGAGCTGATAAATGGTGTAAGGTCAGTAGTCGAGAACGGGTGAATGGCGCTTCTGAGTTGGGATACATTGAGAATGAGTGGCTTCATCATTGAGTGGTGAAGAAGCAGGGTGGGACCGCGCATGTCGCTGTAAAACGTAGTAGCTCCAGGCCTACGTCGGCGCATTCGTCCCTGGGCTATAGTGGCCTGGGGCATTTTTTTGCGGAGGAAACCACTCATGACACAGATTGAACAGAATCCAGAGGAACAAGTCAAAGATACTCCTTTGGTCCCCATTGAAAAAGTCGTCTCCTTGTCAAAACGTCGCGGCTTCGTGTACCCGAACTCAGAAATTTACGGTGGCGTCGCAGGCATCTATGATTTCGGGCCTCTGGGCGTTGAAATGCGTAACAATATTAAGCGCTACTGGTGGTGGTCCATGGTGCAGAACCATGACAACGTTGTGGGTATTGAAGGTGCCACTATCACTCATCCTCGGGTCTGGGAGGCCAGTGGTCACGTCGAGAACTTCGTTGATCGCCTGGTAGATTGTACAAAGTGTAAACGCCGTTTCCGTATTGACCATTTAGATCCTGCTAATCTGGAGCAGCATAAATGCCCCGTCTGTGGTGGCGAGCTTACCAAGGAACCACGTGTTTTTAACCTGTTAATGGAGACCTATCTGGGTGTGGTTGAAGGCGATCGCATGAAGACCTATCTGCGTGGTGAAGCCTGTCAGAACATCTATCTGGACTATGACAACGTGCTGAAATCATCGCGTGTGCAGATTCCGTTTGGTATCTGCCAGATTGGTAAGGCGTATCGCAACGAAGTCACACCAGGGAACTTCTTATTCCGACAGCGCGAATTTGAGCAGTGGGACCTGCAATTTTTTGTGCATCCTGATGAGATGGATAAGTGGTTTGAATATTGGAAAGAATATCGTTTTGAGTGGTACAAAGGGATTGTGAACCACAAAGATCGCTTGCGCTTCCGCGAACATGCGAGTGATGAACTGGCCCATTATGCTAAGAAGGCTTTTGATATTGAATATCGTACGGTGCTCGGCTGGCAGGAGTGGGAAGGCATTCACTGGCGTCAGGACTGGGATCTCTCACGGCATTCTGAGTATAGCGGCCATGATCTTCGTTATACTGATCCATTGACGAAAGAGCGCTACCTGCCCTGGATTGTTGAAACGTCGGGCGGAGTCGATCGCACCTTCTTGAATTTGCTGCTAGATGCCTATGAGGAGGAGCCCGATCCAAATGGGAAAGAGCCGCGCACCGTTCTGCACTTGCATCCCTGGGTGGCACCAGTCAAGGTGGCCATCTTGCCTTTGCAGAAGAATAAAGAGGAGCTGGTAACGACCGCTCGCTCGATTCACAAAAACTTACAGCGTTATATGGTGTCTCAGTATGATGATGTGGCGAATATTGGCCGTCGCTATCGCCGTCAAGATGAGATTGGTACTCCATTCTGTGTGACCATTGATTTTCAGACGCTAGATGATCAAACAGTCACTGTGCGTGAGCGCGATGGCATGACACAGATTCGCTTGCCAATCAGCGAGCTGACTATGTATCTGCTCGATCGTGTTACCTGGAAGTAGTTCTCGGTATATAAAGTTTATTTGTTCTTGAAGAAGGCTCGCTCCTCCATTTTTTCCTATATTCATATACGGGAAAAAGTGCATGTGGCGAGCCTTATCTCTATTAGATTTTTGTGCTTGCTATCTTGCTGCTTTTACTTGCTGTTTAGTACTTCTGTATAAGAAAAAGCTCCTCCTTTCTAAAGGTTTCCATATCTCTGGTATAGTGAAAATGGAAGAATATGCTTAAACTAAGCAAAAAAAATATCTTGTTGAGCTCTAATGAAGATAATCTGTGGTTACTGTGTGTCGTTTGAGCAGATTATTCGGCAAGCTCATTTTTGTTAAAAGGAATCGATGATATGACGCGTATCGTTTCATATAATATTCTGGCTGGTGGCTATAGTCTGCGAGAAAAAGGTGCTAAAAGAACTGAGCAGCTGCTAAAAATAATTCGTTCGGCTCACCCAGATGTGGTCGGCCTACCCGAAGCAATCAACCAACAGGTGGAGGGGCGGATGGTGGTTGAGGATTTAGCTGATGCATTGAATATGCAACTTATCAAAGGTGGGAAGCCAGACAAGCTTCGTGATTATCAGACTGCCTTATTGACAAGCCTACCAGTTGTCTATCATAAAAGTCATGAGCGCCCTGGCATATTGGCTCGACCTCTTTTAGAAGTATGTGTCGAGGAGTCCAATGGTCAACATCTTATCATCTTTGTGGTTCACCTTTCGGCTGCGTTTAATAAAGGATGGGCCGGAGGAGGCATCCGGACACGCGAGGTACAGGAGATTTTAAACATTATGGCACCTGTACGGGCTGCCGGGAAGCCACATTTATTAATGGGTGATTTTAATTCTCTTTCTCCCAAGGATGCCTTTACAGCCAGTGCACTCTTAAAATATGTGGTAGGGATGGATATGAAGCGGAGAAATCATGCTCTCAATGATGGGAATCCCTATCTTGACTCGGTTGTGCCTGAAAAGTTACGCATACTGCATCCTGTTTTACATTTGATTGCGCGTAACAAATTCCTCTGTTCCCTCTTTGATATCGCGGCCGCTTTTTATGCACCACGTGGATGTATTCGTCTTTTACAAGATGATTATGAGGATTGTTTCAGGTATCTGCATCCCAGGGAACATGGCTTTACCTGTCCCTCAGCGGCTCCCGCTGGTCGTATTGATTACATTTTTGCGAATAAGGCTCTGGCCGCTCGTCTGGCTCTATGTCGCGTGATTACGGTGGGAGAAGATGACCTTGCAGGCGATCAAGCCAGCGATCATCTTGCGATTGCGGCAGAATTTGGCGAGGGGATCTCCGCTAAGGTTCCTGCTTCAGAATTTGATGATGCGGTTGCGCATTGAGATGCGCGAAAATAGTATCTCAGATGTGTGAGGATGATTAGTCAGAAATTTCTAATTCCCAATGTATAGTATGTAGCTCCCGCTGCACCTGTATCATTATTACAGGTGCGGCGGGAGCTACAGTTATAATGAGTGGAGCGCGAACAGAGTACTTCTCAGCGCCACTATGTGATTGTCCTATTATTTACTTGGTAGATGTGAGCGTTAGTGTTGCCAGATATTGCGTTTCAACATAGACCTGCTGCATGCCTGCCGAGCCCAATGATGTCCCTGGAGCGGTGGCCGGTGGGACAGTGTGCCCTGTATAAGAATCCGCTGCTGTCTGTCTCATGCGCAGTGCTACATCAGTGATTGTCGGATCTTTCAAATTGGTGGCCTTTAGCAATTGGATGTCATACGTGCGTATTTTCTGAATCCAATTCTTGAGATCGGTCAAACCATTTTTGGTATACTGGATACGCTGGATCATGTCCTGGTCATTGCCCGCGACTTGAGAGAGATCATCAAGCTGATTATTAAGAATATCTATATAGCCTGTTTGGTTTGCCGATGAGAGTAAACCAATGGGCGCGTTGATCTGACTGCTTAGTTTTGCAGGGAGATCGCCACTAGAGCGGGCATAATTTGTTCCGTCTATCATCTCAATAATACGCGTACCTTGTCTTTGTACGAGTCCAGCATCACTCGATAATGAATCGACAACGCTGGCTGCCTTGTCATTCATAGATTTAATAGATTCGAAAAGACTGACTGGTACCGCCTCCTGAGTGCCAAGCCCCGGAGTTGCGTAGAGAATGTCTTTGAGTTTTGGCAAAATTGCTTCAGGAAAGGTTGACTGATAAATGATGTCGGTACTGGGCGCCTGCGGCGAGCTATCCGGTACTTCGGCTGTAATTATGATGCCTTGTATGTACGAGAGTAGATTGCTATGGTTTTGATCTCCTCCATACATATAATCTACTTGGTTAGTATTGATCTGAAGATCGGCCAAAGAAATATAAGTTTGTTTTGTTGTTTGTAACCAGGCGTGATAGACCTTTCCCTCAGGAGGAGCAGATATATTTGTGAGTGTAATATGTAATTGATCATTGTGTCCCAGGGCATCATCTTGAAAAAAGACGGCGTTTGTCGGCGCGGTGATAGCCGTAGTCGTATTGGTACCCTTTGGAGGCGTAGACGCTGTATTGCTGCTGTTATGGTTGAGGAGCGCAGGAATACCAATTGCCGCCAGGATGATGATAACTACCAGGGCGAAAATGAATGGAACTATATATTTATTTTTGAGTAGGCCGGTTTGCGCCTGCGCAGCTGTAGGCTCGTGCGTAAATGGCATTCCTCCCTGAGGGGACGGAGCACCAGATGGGGATGCTGACTGATACGGTAGGGCTCCTGAATTGTTCGGGCCTGACGCTGGCTGGGCTGCTAGATATGGCATGGTTGATTGTTGCAGATAAGAAGATGCCGATTCTTGATTTAGTGATTTAGTGTCATGAGGTGTCGCAGAATATGATCCTTGAATAGGAGGAGGCGTGGTCTGAAAGAGGCTCGGTTGCGATGACGTGATTAAGTTGTCGACAGAAGTTAATGGCTGCTTGGTGAGAAACTGTTGTGGTGGCAAGCTTAAAGGGCCGGGCTTGCTACTGGGACCGTTTGTTTGTGTCGGTGTTTGTTGTGCGAAAAGTGGTCCTGAGTTTGGATTGGCCTGTGCCGGTGTTTGCTGCGAGAAAAATGGTCCCGAGTTTGGATTGGTCTGTGCCGGCGTTTGCTGTGAGAAAAGTGGTCCTGAGTTTGGATTGATCTGTGTTGGCGGCTGCTGTGAGAAAAGTGGTCCCGAATTGGGTTGTGATGATGTTTCAGATTTTTTTATTGCAGGCATAGGAGCCGAGTTTGGAAAGACTAATGCTGCAGAGACGCTGGCGTTCCCATTAAGCGATATGAGCTTGATAGGAGCATGTGGAGAAGTGTTCTGCGTACGATTTGAGCGCATAAAGAGTGGTTGGTCGTCGGAAATAGGTTGAGAGATCCCGAGAATAGATTGTGGATTGTTTGGCTTTTTCTGTGATGACTGCTCATTTCCGACGGCAAGGTGTTTGGTACTGGGGTTTGATGGTGGTAATGAGCAAGATTCTGCGATGGCATTGGCAAACTGAGTGGCAGTGGTGTAGCGATCATTGGGATTTTTTGCCAGTGCTCGGAGTATCACTTCGGATAATGATGTTGGAATGTTTACATTGATTAGCATAGGTGGCGTGGGGAGAGTATTAATGTGCTGCGTAATAATGGCAAATGGACTTTCACCACGAAAAGGCACTGCTCCTGTACAGAGCTCATAAAGTAAGATACCCAGTGCATAAATGTCACTGG
Organism: Dictyobacter sp. Z7_2; assembly: GCF_057551105.1. Taxonomy (NCBI): domain Bacteria; kingdom Bacillati; phylum Chloroflexota; class Ktedonobacteria; order Ktedonobacterales; family Dictyobacteraceae; genus Dictyobacter; species Dictyobacter sp. Z7_2. Next base: position 1,301,408 of record NZ_BAAJPE010000002.1, on the reverse strand, counting down.
CTGATTTCGCTGGTTGTCCTTGAGCCTGCTCGGGGGCTAAATATTGTGGTGTATTTAAGTGACTATCGTTGCCTGCAATCTGTGTGATTCCCACATCGGTAAGCTGTGGCTCACCTGCGGTAATGCGGGCTCTGAGTTGTTTGTTGAGCAAAATATTGTTTGGTTTGATGTTCCCATGCACAATACCTTGTTGATGAATGTAGTCGAGTGCGTCTCCAAGGCTAGAGAAGAGATAGACAAGATCTTGAACTGAAGGAAAGATGCCTCTATGGGCAGTCGCTTTTAAATATTCAGTGAGAGTGTGTCCATCGATATAGTCCTCGACAATAATTGTTTGTGTTTCACGTGACCCTTCAGGCCGTGAAATGACAACGTCATAGACGCTTACTAGATTGGTATGGCGCAAAGTTGTGAGGGCTCTTCCGCCATTCTTTAAGCGATTTAAGAAGTTTGGATCTGCTTGTAGATCGCTGTGCAATAATTTGACAGCTATGTCTCGCTTTTGGGCTAAGTCGCGCGCTTTCCACACTTCTCCTACATGTCCACTACCTATTTGTTGCATCAGCTCATATTGTCCAATGCGGCGCGGAGATGTGCTCATGGACTGCTCCTGTTCACCGACTCCTCATTTACTATCAGATGCCATTGAGAGACAGCTAAAAATGTAGCTCTCACACGGGTAGCGCATCTGCTTCGCAAGGAGAAGGAGTAGGTTCATATTTGCAAAGCCGGTGCGCTCGTCTAACGAAATGGCATAGTTTGTATTCTCCAACTGCTACCATAACAGAGATAAAGCTGACACTCAAATGTTTAGGATATCTATCCTACCCCAACGGTTTGAGCCATCGTTTGAAGGAATAGCTTCGTAGAGAGTTCCAATGTTTCTGCAAGAATTATATATAAAATTGTGCTGATGCGCTAGTCTCTCTGTGGTATTGTCGAAGGCATAATTTTTATGCTGGTGCATGGCCTTTATCTTTGTTGTGTCGTGAGCAAATGTCTACCCCGATGCGTGACGCAGATACAAAATAACATTTACTGCTATATAATAGAATTTGTGATTTGGTGGGGCTAGCGTTTTTAGTGAGGAGTTCCTGGTGCGCTTTAGTTTACAAGATGTTCGAAAATCGGTGCAACGACGCGGCGGAAATTTAAACGTTTCGCTTTATTTCCTACGCCCATCCGAGTTAGAGGATGAGATTACTCGCCTCGTTGCTTATTATGAGCACTTACTTGATCAACCACAACGCGTCTTTTCGATTGATGAGGCCAGAGCGTGTATTGGTGAGTATCGTCTGGCTCATTGTTTGATAGCTACCCTGAGTCGCTGGTATAGTTGGAGACAGCGTGAATGGCATGATGCGGTTATAAGTATGAATGGTAATCAAGAGCTATCTGCTTTCGCGTCGGCCGTACAACTGCGCCTGGCTCTGTATACATATGTGAATGAGCATCATCATGGTTTTTTAGCTGCTCAAGTGCGAGAAGAGGTCCTTCTGATATTTGCTGAGCGGTATGGGATATCTGTTGCCGCCGTCGAATATCTCCTGGCTTTGGATAGCGAAGATGAAGCCTATCTGGTACGTCTGACTGCTGAGCCTCCGCAGGTACATGAGGTGATAACACTCTATAATCAATGGGTGTTTGAGGCAGCTTTATTTAATGCCTCCAGTGTGCGTTTTGTGATTGATTGTCTGGCCTTTAGTGGCGCTGCAAGCGATTATGAGCAGCATCAGGTGCCTTTGGCAGGAGTTGGTGCTGTCATTAAGCGACTCTGTTATCTGGCCCGTCGTTTGGGGGTTTATTATGATCTGGCGTATGAAAAAGAACCATCTCCAGGCTCACAGACGCTGCTTACGCCGACGCTACTGACCCTGACTTTATATGGACCACAAGAGGTGACTGGGACTCCACAACAGTATGGGTTACGTCTGGCACGTCTCTGTCGTCTCTTGCTTGGATATGGATCTGCCAGGACTGATAAGAAGCCACATCTGCCCAGGGGAATTGTCGAGGCTGATGCCCAGGTGCATTTTTTACAACGTGAGTATACTTTTGCTATGGATGCTAAATTGCTTCAACACCTTCCCGCCAGCAATGAGTACCTTCCTGAAGGCGGGGAGGTGTCAGGTGATGCTTCTCAGTTGTTCGATAGCGGTATTGAGCAGAGCTTTTCTGAGGCATTTGTCTCATTGTCTCGCAATCAAGGGGTGGATGGCTGGCTGCTAGAACGTGAGCCGGAACCTTTGTTGCTTGATAAGGGGATTTTTATTCCTGATTTTGCGTTGACGCGTGCTCCTCGTCGTATCTATGTTGAGATTCTGGGTTTCTGGACACCAGCATATCGAGAACGTAAAGTACAAAAACTTCACTATTTGAAGGGGCGCAATGATCTTGTCCTGGCGATTCCTGTTGAGGCTCGTGAGGCTTTTACCAGTATCGCGGCCGATTTTCCGATTGTCTATTATCATGGACAACTTTCTGTTACTGATGTTTTGCGGATGTTACGACAGCATTATGACGATTTTAATGACCGTCTGGCTTTAATCGATCGTGAGCATGTGCGACAATTGGTGCGTCAACAGCGGTTTATTGCGGAGCGCGATTGTTACGCCTTGTTATCCTGTTATCGCCGTTCTGAACTGCAACAGGCAGCCGAGCTTATCTGCTCTGAGGCCGCTGGAGAGATTTTGTTTACTGCCGGTTTGGGCCTGTACCATCTGAGTTGGTTTATGGAGGTGAAAACATTCTTCCTGAATTGGATAAGCTCTTTTGGCGTGGTCGCTGTCTCCTGGCATGATGGACTACTTGCGCTGCGCGAACAATTTCCAATTTTGTGTGATTGCGAGGATGCAACCGTGGAGACATTGGTGGGATTGTGGTCAGAAATACGCGTCCAGAGGAATTCTATCTTCGATGTAACTGTGGAATTGACCTCAAGGAGCTCGGTTGAGAGCCTGCTGGCTGCTGAGAGCGCCCCTGTCCTGTCTGAGTCAGAAACGGAGATCAAAAAACCTGGGCGTGAACGACGTGCGTCCTCCAAAAAAAGAGTCACAGCTCCTCCTGAAATTATTCAAGGGGATCTATGGGGATAATTGGAGGTTTATCACACTTGTTTTTTCCTCCTTTCCGTGCATGAATTTTCTAAATACTGGTACCTTTGTTCTATATATTAGTTGACAGTTTTGGTCGTTTCGTGTACTATGAAAATAGTTAGAACAAAGGTTCGGAATGCGGTAAATTTATAAGGAGAGGACGGTAGCAATGTGGAGCAAAGTCCGTTTATCCATACGACAGGGCAGGCTGTAGGTAGGACTATGAGACGACGTTCAAGTCAGCCAAAGGTCACACAGCCTGATATCTTTGATGAAGAGTATGATGATATCTGGCCATCTCAAAAATCGAGTAGCATACGGCGCTATCAAAGTGATGTACAGATGGAGACTGGTCGAGCCCAGACTGATGAGCAGTGGTCTACAACCGCAGCATATCCTAGAACAAGAAGTGCTGTGCCCCCACGTAGAGCTGCTGTGCAATCGGCAGGCCGAAGACAGGTCGATACAGACGATGACATCGTCTCTGCTCATCACACAGTGACCCGTGCGCCAACGCGCGTTCATTGGACAGTCCTGGTGGGCGTGGGGTTGCTCTTGATGCTGTTGGGATGGACATTGTTTACTAATGTGGCTCATTGGTGGCAGGTGACGCAGGATGATGTGCGTTATGGGCGTCCGCGCACGTTTCAGATGGATCAAGTGGTGGGACATAACGATTCGGTGACAGATCCAAGCCATTTTCTGGCGTTAAATCTGAATCGTCATGTTGAAGTCATCGAATTTCCTGGTGGTGACGCGACAAAGGCGAAAGTCTATCTCGGGCCTATTTTAGTTGGTCCGGGTCAAGATCTAACTCCGGTTACACTGACATTTAAAGATGTAAATCATGATGGCAAACTTGATATGTTGGTTAATGTACAGGACAGTCACTTTATTTTTCTCAATGCTGATGGGCAATTTCATACCCCGTCATCTGGAGAACAACTGCAACCTTAGTAACTCATCCATTATCTTTACTTTTTAACCTGTCTGTTTGCTCACGTTGTTGCTGAGTGAGCTCTTTTCTTTCTTCGAATACTGTTTCTGTGAAGACTCTATCGTACTATCGCATATATTTCGTTCCTCTTTATACAATAATCGGCATCGCCCAAATAACAATCATTGGGCGATGCCGATTATTGTGTCGTGTTGTTAATTAGCGTACCGATTGTTCTAAAATGACTTCTTTGTTTACCGCTTTCTTGCGCGTTTGTGGCGCTTTGATGGCGATTGAACTGATTTTCGCGAAATTCTCTTGCGCTAATGGTGTTGTAACGACCTTGGGCTGTGCAAAAGCTGCTTCACGTTCGTCAACGATAGCATCTGGTGTGCGTTTCAGCGCAAGATAGGTAAACGTGACCATCCAGGCCACTAGAAAAATGATTAAAATAGCTAACAAAACTCCAGTAGGTGTAATTGCTACGCGTATACCCACGGGCACATCCTCTTTCAGATTGCTTTTATTGAAGCAAGATAAGATTAACGTATTGTCACAGTACGACGAAAGTAGTGTAACTTTATTTTCTCGGTCGTATCTTTTTGTCCAGCTATATACATCTGAACAGCTTTGGAAAATACTATACTAAAGAAATGACGATACATAAATAAAGAAAGTTTCAACATATATATATGTGTGCATCGAGCATCTCTTCTGTGTATTGTTCCTCGAATGGTACTCTGTTGGCAACAGGACCTGACTTTCTGGCTGTTTAATGGCCTATTTGTAGCCCTTTTAGGCATTTGTCCAGAGGCATCAAATATTGTGTGCGATTTTTAGTATGAAAAGATTATCTCGCGATATATTTATATATCTATCAAGTTTAAAAGTGCTTCCCATATAAACCACTAGATAGTCGCTTCCAAATCTGCCGCTGGATTTTTGTTAAGAACTTCGCCTTATTTAGCTGGCTGTTAGATAAACGGTAATAGGAAAGGTTTTTTGCAAATTTTTAGCTGAAATGAAAAATGTATCAACCTACCAAAATGTCAATGAGCAAGCATGGGAGGCTTGTTCTTTTATCCCAAACCTGTCACAATAGCACCGATATTATGAATATCAGTTTTGTAAGTTACGAGGGCGAAAAGTATGGATTCTATCAACTGGCGGAGGACACGTGATGTTCTACTCAGTGTAGTTTGCCTGGGTCTGATTATTTGGGCAATCTGGATTGTGTTAGGTCAATTTGTCGTCGCCATCGTTGTATTATTGCTGGCAATGGCGGTTGCGTTTCTTCTCACTCCGATTGTCAATTTTCTTGAAAAACATGGCGTATCTCGCTTGCCAGCAGCTATTATTACATATATTATTGTATTGGGATCTATTGTTGGTTTGGCATACGAATTAGTATTCTCACTCGTTGTTCAAATCCATTCCTTCTCAGCGACTATTTCACAGTTTGCGTTTTCATTACCAATGACTCTGCAATCTTTTATTGCCTCTCTGGAGCGTGCTGGCATTCCACATGATCAGATTCACACGGCGTTGGCACAGGTACAACTTCAAACATATGATTTTGCGACCTCTATTGCTGCTAACCTCGTTGAAATTGTTACCAATGGCGTTAATGTCTTTCTTGATGTCTTTCTGGTTGCTGTGCTCAGTTTTTACCTGACATTAGATGGGAAGCGTATCCGAGATAAACTGGTAAAGTTGTCTCCGCAGTCCTGGCTGTCGCATGTGCTGCTCTTTGAAGATTCCTTGATTCGTGTTGTTGGCAATTACATTCGCGGCCAGCTCACTCTGGCCTTATTGGTTGGAGTGGGAACGAGCCTGATCTGCCTGGTCTCAGGACTGGGGGATTATGCATTGATCTGTGGTGTACTGGCATTTCTTTTTGAGACTATTCCGATGGTAGGTCCGGGGCTAGCCTCGCTGTTGCCATTGCTTCTTTCTGTGTTAATTGGTGGTCCTCAAGTGATCCAACGTACAGCAATTATTATTGTTTTATTCATTGTGATGCAAGCGCTTGAGAGCAATGTCCTTGGCCCGCGTATTGTTGGGAAAGCTGTTGGGTTGCATCCGGTTGCTTCGATCCTCTCCTTACTGATCGGCGCGAAGCTGTTTGGTGTATTTGGAGCACTCCTGGCAACGCCAATCGTTGCGGCGGCGTGGGTTGTCGTGGCAAGCATGTATCGTTCCGCATATGGAGGAGATACCGAGCCGATACGTGAGTTGAAACCGGAGCTCTGGAATATTCAGCGTGCAGATCGGTCTCTGGCAATGGGGAAGCGAGAGCCAGTGCAAGACCATTTCCGTGCACAGACATTTCTGGATACATCTCTTGAGGAAGATGATTCTTTGGAGGATCTCTTAGCGAAGCATGTGCCATTTAATGAGAAATATAAGTCGTATCGCTAAGTTAACGTAATGATAGGTTGAGTGCGTGGTGAACGTTGTCCGTCACAAGACTAGCAACGTTCACAGCGCCTATCAATAGCGTTTTTATGCGTTATGCATTGCCAAAGGTACGGCGAAGTTCTTCCTCACCTTCACGATTGACCAGTGCGTAAATTTCGTCATTCGCTTGAATGATGACTTCACCTGTAGGAATCACTGGTTCGTCGTCGCGGATGATCAAAGCTACGTTGCTACGGCGCGGCAGATTGATCTGATTGAGAGGCTTACCTACCACAGTTGATAAAGATGGTACGACAATTTGAATAATTTCTAGGCCGGCACGTTTCAAGTTCATCAAGAGGACAAAGCGTTGCCCGGGTAGTTCGGACTCGATCAACGAGAGGATGGCTTTAGTCGGGCTGACGGTGACATCGATCCCTAATTTCTGGAAAAGTTCTTCATGTTTGGGATTATTTAAGCGAGCGATCGTGCGCGTGACGTTGAAGCGTTTTTTTGCGAGCTGACAGATGATTAAATTATCTTCGTCTTCACCAGTCACTGCGATCACGGCGTCAGCACGGCGTGCGCCAGCCTCTTCCATCGTGCGGGCCTCGCAAGCATCGCCTCTCAGTACCGACTGACCAAGCTCCTCGGCCAAGATCTGAACTCGACCGCTATCTTTTTCAAGCAACAAGATTTCATGACCTTGTTGAAGCAAATATCGTGTGAGGTAGTAGCCAACGTCGCCACCTCCCCCGACAATAATATACATGTGGGTATTTTTCTCCTACTAATTGGTCGTGTACACTATAGACCATATCATCCTTTAAGCTGACGGTACGGAATGTGTTTGTATGTAACGTGCCTCTGCTCAATTTTTATTACTGAGTGCCGGTGGTTTCTTGCCAATCAATGCGTCAGAGACCATGTCAGTGATGATCTCGGTGGGACAAATAGTTTCTAGTCCCAGCTCCTTGAAGGTCTGCTCGCGTAAAGAGTCATAAATGCGACAAATAACCTTTGGGGTATGAAAGATTTCTTTGGCAATCTGGCTAGCCATAATATTCCGATTATCGCCATTGGTGACAGCAGCGAAAGCATCGGCGTCTTCTATACCAGCGCGACGAAGAACCTCTTCATCCACGCCATTGCCAATCACTTTATCGCCCTTGAATTTGGGACTGAGACGAAAAAATGAGTCACCACTTTTGTCGATTACTGATACTATATGTCCTGCATCCTCTAGTTGTGTGGCGAGTGTTGCACCAACACGGCCACAACCTAGAATCACGATTTTCACGTATAGCCTCCTGTCGGTCGAATGACCGCTTTCTGGGATGGTTTGTGTCGTCTCGGATATTATAGCATGCCTTGCGTTCAGGTGCCTCTATCCATGTGGTTGGAATTCGTTTCGCTCTAGCTGATAGCTACTCATAGGATATAGCAAGAATGTAGTATGATATATATTATCTGTTAATGGAAAGAGTCGCTTGCATGCTAACAAATTTTAGATCGCAACGGAGAACTGGTTCCTCACATTATACGTTGCGCATAGTTCCCCCCTCATTACGTGATCAGTGGGATACCTTTGTGTCATCTCATAAGAATGGTCATTTCTTACAGAGTTGGGGCTGGGGCGAGTTGAAGGAGCTAGTAGGATGGCATCCTTTGCGCCTGGCTTTGTGGGATGGCGAGACGATAGTAGCTGCGGCCCAGGTTTTGCGTAAAACAGTGTCATCTCTTCCTCTCTCTTTGGGCCATCTGGCCTATATTCCCAGGGGACCTGTGCTCGATTGGCAACAACCGGCATTATATGAGGAGTTTTTTGCTCTTCTGGATACGTATCTGTATCGGCAGGGGGCGGTAGTTTTACGCTGGGATCCAGATGTGTCAGATACTACTGCGGAGGGGCAGGCACTCCAGGAATATCTGATGGTGCGAGGTGCACATGCTGTGGTACCGGTCATGCCAGTGCGCACGATCGTGCTGGATCTATTGCCATCGGAAGAGAGCTTGCTGGCACAGATGAAAGAGAAATGGCGCTATAATATTCGCCTGGGTACGCGTAAAGGAGTCAGTGTACGCGTGGCTTCATCTGCTGCTGATGTGCGGTCCTGGTATACGCTTTTGAAAACCACTGGAGAACGTGATCGGTTTGGCATTCATAATGAAGAATACTATCAGCGCGTCTGGGAGATCTTTGCACCACGCGATGAATTGCGTCTGTTACTGGCTGAACACGATGATGTATTGTTAGCCGGCATTTATATTACAGTGCTGGGAGATCAGGCTATCTATCTGTATGGTGCCTCGAGCAATGAGCAGAGGCAATTAATGCCGAATTATGTTTTGCAGTGGGAGGCGATACGTTGGGCAAAACAACGTGGCGCGTTCCTCTACGATTTCTGGGGTATTCCCGCCACCGATGCTGAAGATGAAGCGATGTCTGGAGTCTATCGGTTTAAGCGTGGCTGGGGTGGGCGTACCGTTGGCTATCTTGGTGGTTACGAACATGTATATCGACCGATGGCCATGGTGCTGGCTCGCCGTTTTCTTTAAATGCTTCAGTTTCCTGACTAATCGTCGTGCTGTCTCAGCCAGGCCGCTCATATCTTGAGGGATTGTTCGTGGGAAAGTCAAAAAGATCAAGTATTTTTGCACTAGGGGCAATATGATAAATCTCCCGTTTACTTTAGAGACTGTTTTAGAGCGTTCGATTGCAGAAAATCGGGAATGGCAGATAGGCGTTAAATGGGGCGAACCGCGTAGTGGCCACCTTGAAGGGGCTGTGATGTATCATATCGCCGATGTATTGGCTAATATTGATCGGCAGCGGCTAACTGATAATGAACGCCGAGATTTGCGTCTGATCGCGCTGGTTCACGATACATTTAAGTATCAGGTGGATGAACACAAGCCAAAGGTTGGGAGAAACCATCATGCTTTTATCGCACGCAAATTCTCTGAGAAATATATCAGCGATCCAAAGCTCTTAGATATTATTGAGCGCCACGATGAAGTCTATCATTGCTGGCGTCTGGGACATTATAAAGGGCGCTGGCAATTCGCCGAGGAGCATGTGGATCAGCTCATCGATAAATTGGGTTCATCTTTTCCTCTCTATATTCGTTTTTTCTTTGCCGATAGCACGACCGAGTCAAAAAATCCAGAGCCAATGAATTGGGTGCGTGACCTTTTGCAGCGTAAAGGTATCATTCTTTCAATATAGCCGTGTTTGGCATCATAAGTCTATTTCCTCCGTCCATAAGTCCCGCTTTACCTCTCTGGCGGGACTTTCCCTGTTCTGCTTTTTACGATAGTCGATTTGAATTACTGTTAGTATCAAATACTCTCATCTTCTTGTCGCTTATAGCTTTTTTGTTAGCTATTACTTGATGTTTTTCAGGCTTACGTGCCTTTCAACTTGTCATTGCGTGCTGTACGCATCGAGTGAGATAGTCTCGGCTGGGCGTTTAGACAGTTGGTAGTTCACATTATCATCTGCGTCTATGCGGAATTAGGAATGGTAATGAAACGAAAACTTTTGATACCTCTACTTGTCGTTTGTCTTATGACGGTGATTGCTGGCGGCATCTCATGTTGGACGCTGTATCCACGTCTGTCAGCTCTCTTTAGAGTTTCCTCAAAGGCTTATATCTATTACACGCTCAAGGATGCAGAGGGATTTGTGCTTGCTCGCGCTCCAAAGGGGGCGGATGGCCAACCTTTACAAAGTCCGCAACGTCTGATCCCGCTTGGGGATAACTTTGGCTTGCTGGCATCAGATGCTGTGATTTCTTTGCAGTTGTCTCCAGATGGCCTCTATCTGGCGATCGATGGCAATCGGGATCATGGTGAACAAGTCTGGATATATGACGTTCAGCAGTCAAAAGTGTCGCTGACTCCCAATGCAGTTGTAGGGAATTTCTTGCGCTGGATACCGGCTGGAAATAGGCATACATTTCTTTATAGACCGATGCTGCCCCTGGGACCAACTGCACCTATGGAGCATGGTGCCTGGAACCCAGGACTCTGGTCTGTTGATGCAGAGACGGGTTCTCATCTGAATATAAATATTGGTACCGCTTCAGCGAACATTGTCGATGCGGTGCCGTCCCCAGATGGGTCACAGATTGTGTATTCCACAAGTGCAGGTTTGGGCCTTGGTAGCGAGACGTATGTAATGCATAGCGATGGCAATAGCCGCAAACATCTTTTTAGCTCAACTGGCCTGAACGCTGTGGCTGGCCTGTTTACCTGGTCCCCGGATGGTGCTCATATCGCGTATGAGCGACTGGCTGATAGTCCCGCGCCTTTCCTCTCGGCAGGTCTCTGGGTGATGAATAATACTGGTGGGCAGCAACAACTGCTGGCCGATGTCGATGGGGGACATGGGTATATGCCCAGTTGGTCGCCAGATGGACAGAAACTTGCCTATGTTGTACGCACAAATACCAGTGATCATCAGGCAGACACGCTCTCTCAGGCGTTACAGTGTGGAATTGGAGAGTTTAATCTACACACGCGTCAAGCTCGACTTATCGTCACTCCGGAGCAAACGGCTCATCAATGGAATATTGATCCTACCTGGAGCGCTAAAAGTGATCATATTATGTTCACTGCCCTCAATCCGATGAATCGCCTGATAGGTGGTACCACACAAAATTGGTCTGCTCAAGTGAGTGATCAAGTTGGTACAGTACAGGTTGTACCAGTTTCATCAACACTCTCCCACGTTGTGGCATGGGGATAAATCCTGCCTGGTAGCGAGAAGAACATCTCCTTTCTCTTAATCTTGTAGTGCAGTGGGAATAGGTATCAACGCGCTTCCCTATTGTAAAAAGATTTGATGGCTATGAAATTAAAATGCTTGCAAAACTTTTGTTTCCTGTGCATTATCATGTGTGCCCTGATAATTTTTCCGTTTGGCACAGTTAGTTCCTGGGACACCATGTTTCGATCTACGTCGGCCCATGCCGCTGTTTCCCAACAGCAGTATAGACCATACATCTATCCTTTTATGCATCGTCCCTATTATGGGTATAGATCGATTATGCAGAGAACGATCTCTTTTTTCGATCACGATCAGCCCTGGTATTCCAATGATGGAAAATTCGTGCGCTTCGACGGCATCGTCTCTCATGCTTCTGTGTATGATTGCTTTGCTCGTGTCAGTTGTTACGATGGACATAATGGGTACGATATAGATATGGCGTTTGAGCCGGTGTTGAGTGTGGCTCCTGGTCGTGTGATTCGAGCTGGTTGGTATAATCCATTGAACCACAACTCGTCCTTTGGATTATGGGTAGTTGTAAATCATGGAAATGGCATTGTGACATCGTATGGTCATCTCTGTTCTGTGTTGGTTTCGGTTGGTGATCATGTAGGGACACAATGGCAAATTGGCACGAGCGGCACGACAGGAGACTCTTCAGGGCCACATCTGCACATGTCATCCTTCTATCTGCCAAACTGGCAGGTAACGGACCCCTTTGGTTGGCGTGGCCGTTATCGTGATCCTAATATAGTGCCGGATCGTTACCTCTGGGTGAATGCTCCCTCAACACATACTTTTGTGCCATATCTGGGAGGGCCGCGCGTCTATCCCGGTGCTGTGTTTGTTGATGATGGTGGTCCTGGTTGGAGCGCAAAAGGCTCGTGGAGGCGCGATGCGTTCTGGACGGATAATCGCAGGAGCTTACATTGGACGAATACGACGTATGGTGCTCCGACTGCAAGCGCTACCTGGCATCCAACTATTCCAGTGAGTGGATACTATGAGGTTGGTGTCTATGTCGATGACACGCATGCCACCGGTGGCTGGGTTCCTTATACTGTGCATAGTGCCAGCCCGGGCAATCCACATGTGCCGGTTGCACATACGGTACGCCTCGATGAATCACATATCGGCATCTTTAATGGACCCTTTGGCACTGTACGTACGGGGACACAGTGGGTGAGCCTGGGAACCTATTACTTTCAACGTGGTGGAGCTGGTCGGGTGGTATTGAGTAATGCGACGGGGGAAAGTGGCTGTCAGGTAGCGGCTGATGGCATGGAATTTGTACGTGTCAGAGCTGGCTAAACCTCGGAAAGCTTGAAGAAGCGAGGAAGTGGGGCATCTGTATCGTCCATTGAGCAACTTCCGGCCCCGGAAGTTGCTCAATGTCTGTTCAAACGAGGGCTGGGTACGTATTTCTGTAACATCCTGGCTATGTTGACCGTACTATAACTGACAAAGCTTTACTATTGCTGACTCCAACAGCTTTAAAAAGAAGATGAAATTGATCATTTCAGGCGGCTTCGCTAAAGTATTATACGCTTGAAATGGAAGGAGCATACAATATATGTCTAGTAGCCGAGGATGTGCCACAAACTCTATTCTGTTTTTGATCATTGTGTTTTTGCCTGTTGTTGGTCATATTATCGAAACCATTTTTATCCTTGAAGATGACCATTCCTTTGCAGGCAAAGTGCTCTGGCTCATTGTGATCTGGGCTATTCCATTCCTGGGACCATTCCTATACCTGGTGTTTGGGCAGCGACCTACTCGTCGAGGCCGTGTTATGTTTGGACAGGCCAGTAACTACACCCCTACAAATCCCTATCAGAACACTCCATTCCAGGGTTAGGATCAATAGGAAAGCAGAAAAGCATTCTCCGTTATTGAGGAGGATGCTTTTTTGTATGCAGTCAGCTATTGAGGAACCTATAAGATCGTTCTATTTAGACCATTTGTATTCTTGTGCTGTTACTTTCATCTTACTTTGCTTTCTATTGAAGATGATATTTGTATATAATGTGGCTACCCTATGATAGAAGTAAGATTTTTAATTGTATAGTGGGAAAGCTTTATGATAAATTCCCTTGAGTAAGAGATTTAAATTTAGAGGATAAGTATATAGAGATAATAGGGGCTACATTATGCAATAAAATATGCTGTGTCTAAGTTGTACCAACTAAGTTATTCGCAAGGTAATAGCAATAAAGCGAGGTTGTCTTTTGAGTCAGACGGAACAAATCCTTCCAGATAGAGCCACAGTTCAAGTGGCAAATGAAACTATACCGAAAAAGCAGGCAGATGGAGAAGTAAAAAAGAAAATAAAGACTGCTGGGAAAAATATTGCTGTCCTGGATGGCATACGTGCATGCGCTATCCTGGCTGTAATGTCGTTTCATATTAGCCAGAAGACCACTGATTATTTGTGGAAGACTTCTAAACATCCATTTTTGAGCGCAGTTGAGACTTTTGGTGGTTCAGGTGTCACGCTTTTCTTTATTCTTTCTGGTTTTTTGCTTTTCTTGCCTTTTGCTAAGGCATTATTATTTCAAGCAACATGGCCGTCTATGCGTCAATTTTATTTGAAACGTGTTTTGCGTATTATCCCTGGCTATTATGTCGCGCTCTTTGTGATTGTGCTTCTTTTTGAGAATCAATATTTACAGCCGGAGCGTTGGAAACAGCTCTTTCTGTTTCTGGTATTTTTTATGGACTCATCGCACTCTACTTTTCGTCAGTTAAATGGGCCATTTTGGACTTTAGCGATTGAGTGGCAGTTCTATATGCTTTTACCTTTGATTACATTAGGCTTTTTATGGGTAGCGAAGCGGCTTCCTGACGATCCTTTGAGACGATTATATACAATGATTGGTTGTTGTGTGGTGCTGATTATTTGGGGATTGATGTTACGCTTTGTCGGTGATTATTTTTCTTCCCATCAGTCGCCTTCTCAGATACTCAGTATTGCTCTGATCTTTTTGTATGGCGTTCAGGGTAAATATATTGAAAATTTCGCCATTGGTATGATCATTTGTCTCTGTTATACGTATGCTTTTCATCCGCTGCATGGAATGGCTTTGCGTCGCAAGATGGAGCAGATGAGCCTCTGGCTGGGTGCAGCGGGAATTTTATTATTGCTATTTACTGCGATCTGGCACTTCAACGTGACCGTCTCGAAACTCCATATATTCAATTTTATGAATATTTTGACGCCATCATTTAACGTGTTAAATGAAATGGTTATTGCTTTGGGATATGGGTCGTGTATGACCGCTATTCTCTTTGGCCCACGACTATTGCAGAACGTCTTTGCGTGGAAGCCATTGTGTAGTATTGGTCTGGTTTCTTATGGGCTCTATATGTGGCATCTTCCATTACTTACTTACTTTACGGAAACGATATTGCCTTACTTATCTGCCCACGGTATTCATTTTGGTCCGCATGCTACTTACTTGCTAGATTGGGTCTGGCTGGCGGTGGTTGCGGGGTCGGTTGCGCTGGCTTCCTATCTACTCATTGAAAAACAGTGGTTACAATTGGGCAATACTTATCTGCAATCACGTTCCCAGAAACTTCAGGGACAGACAAGTTAGGATGGATATATAATAAATGCATAGATATTGTCGATCAATTTTGTACTTTAAATGATGGACAGTAGTTGCAAAAAGCTCTGAGGAGGACTGGTGATGACACAAGGAAATACACAGCGAGAAGCGGTCATTGTTGCCGCTCTACGTACACCTGTTGGTCGTCGTGGTGGTCAGTTGCAGAACTGGCATCCAGTTGATTTACTTGCCTATGTATTCTCAGCGTTAGTAGAGCGTACTGGTTTAGATCCTGTCCTAATCGACGATGTCATCGTGGGCTGTGTCAGTCAGGTTGGTGAGCAGAGCCAGAATATTGCTCGCAATGCTGTGCTGGCTGCTGGTTTTCCAGAGACGGTGCCAGGTACAACGGTAGATCGTCAATGCGGCTCCAGCCAGCAAGCGATGCATTTCGCTGCGCAGGGAGTGATCAGTGGAGCTTATGATATCGTAATTGCTGGTGGTGTGGAGTCGATGACACGTGTTCCAATGGGATCAAACGTTCAGGGGGTAGCATCTCCCTTTGGTTCACGGATGGAGCAGCGTTATCAAGGACACCAGATTCATCAGGGATTAGGGGCAGAGATGATTGCTCAAAAGTGGGAGTTATCCCGTCGCGAACTGGATACTTTCAGCCTGGAGAGTCATCGTCGTGCTGCCTATGCCACCACTGAAGGTCGTTTTACCTCTCAAATTGTTCCAATACCTGTCGTCCAAGCAGATGGTACAACCTATCTATTTAATCAGGATGAAGGTATTCGGGTGGATTCAACTCTGGAGAAGTTATCTTCTTTGAAGACGGTCTTTAAAACTGATGGTGTGATCACCGCTGGCAATTCATCGCAGATTAGTGATGGAGCGGCTGCCACTTTGATTATGGAACGAGCTACTGCTGAACGTCTGGGACTGAGACCTCGTGCACGGTTTGTCTCATTTGCTCTGGCGGGCGCTGATCCTGTTATGATGTTGACGGCACCTATTCCTGCGACGAATAAAGTGTTAGCACGGGCTGGATTAAACCTGGACGATATCGATCTAATTGAGATCAATGAGGCTTTTGCCAGTGTGGTGTTAGCCTGGCAGCATGATACGCAGGCTGATCTACAGAAAGTTAACGTCAATGGTGGAGCGATCGCTCTGGGTCATCCGCTAGGAGCCTCAGGCACACGGCTGGCAACCGTTTTGCTGCATGAACTTGAGCGTTCGGGAGGCCGCTATGGCTTACAAACAATGTGTGAAGGTGGAGGGATGGCGAATGCTATGATTATTGAGCGCCTGAATGGATAGTTGATTTGCTTATAGTCATTTCTGCTTGTTCACAATGAAGAGGATGTGCCGCGACGGAACAACAGCGTTCCGTCGTTTTTTGCTAATGTAGAGGTGTGTTCCAGATTGCTATTGTGTAATGTAGCTGTGAGGCCTTATCGTTGTATGTATTTGAGATAGCTATATGGGAGTTATCTGGTGACCATTTGATTGCTTGTATACTGGTCGATGAGCTATTTGTTATGCCCGATGACTGATTGAAGATCATTACATCTGTGCCTGTCAGCGCATTCCAAATATGCACCTCATTATTTTTAAATGTACTGGCCAGATATTTTCCATCTGGTGACCAGATAATAAGATGTTTTGATGCGCTCCTGTCGCTCTCATGCTTTGCTACTTTACGGCCAGTACTGATCTCCCACACATCGATAGTACCTCCATTTTCTTCCTGTGTGGCCATATAGTGTCCGTCTGGTGAGAAGCTAACCTCTGGTGTATTAAGAGATTGGAATACCGGTGTAGTCATGATTTGTCTGGAGGCAGATACATCCCAGATTGCAGTACTATAGGTGCTATGGGGTGGTAAAGCATCACTATTCTGTCCTGTCACAACCATATAATGGCTATCGGCTGACCATCTTACAGGTGCGCCGTCGATAATTGGCAATGCAAGGGCGTTATCTACTGTGATTGTGCCGTTATCGTTGCCCAGCACATAGAGAGAATCGTTGTCCAACGCTGCTATATGTTGTGTGTTGGGAGAAAATGTCAGGTTGGATATGGTTGGACTGACAAGCCCAACGCTGATACGTGCCTTTTTAGTAAGATCCCATATCTCTGCATGACCGCTCGCTGTACTTACAGCAAGTTCTTTTCCATTCACAGACCAGGTAGCATAAGTGAAGGGTATATACGTATCATTTAATCTGAAAGGTGGTTGATTACTATCGGCTTGCCAGATAACCAGGCTGCCATCATTATCGAGCGTTGCCATCTGTGTATTGTCTGTGGACCACCAACTTTTCGATGGCATAAAAAATGCTCTCTCTATTGCTTTTTGTTCCTGATGCGCTTGTTGCCCATGATAGGTATAGCGAAAGAGTAATTTTCCTGTCAGGATATCCCAGATAAAAAGATTGGCCTTTAAATAAGTATGCATGTTGTAACCTGTGCTAAGCAGATAGTTGTTATCAGGTGATAACTCTAGTATTTGCATCTCATCTGTTTGTTGATTGAGTGTATCGTTGATCGCGGTATAATGTGTAATTTTGTGTGTATTAAGGTTATAGCGGCGGATATCTTCAATAGTGTTTCCTGTGAATGAGATTTGCGTGCTATCAGGTTTCCAGTTAAGTGTGTCGGTAAACTGACCTGTAGCTGTGAATGTCCAAAGGGGCTTTCCCGCAGTAGTCGGTGTGGATATGCTTTGCAGGTAGCTGATAAGCCCCATTGTACTGGCCGCCAGGATAACACCGACCGCGATGATTGTTAGTATCAGGCGTAAATACCTGCGTCGTTGCGCTTGCTGATATGGATTGGGGGCGGGACGTATTGAAGTGATCTCAATCATTGAATATTCATCTTCATCTGTGCGTTCCCCTTTAAATAAAACTAGTTGTTGTTTAATGTCTCGTTTATGATCGCTTTCCATGCGCTTCCTCTTTACTATCTATACATTTGCCTGCATACTCTATGACGTATAATGTAGTATAAAAAGAATAATTTGTACAGATGCATATCCTGAGCTTGCTATCTGCATAAAATAAGGGTCATTTTCGATTGGGAATATCGATATGTGTACTTTGTACACTCGATTATAAGGATTGTGCCCTTGACAGTCTTTCATCTCCTTGGGTATACTACTCACTAACGTAAAGATGAAAATTTCACAACAGCATAAGAACATATTGCAGTAATAACTGCTCTCATCAAGAGAGGTGGAGGGATACGGCCCTGTGAAGCCCGGCAACCCGCTTTGCAATGTTGCAAGCAGGGTGCCAATTCCGGTAGAACATATGATTGTGTTCTGCAAGATGAGGGGAACAGCGATGTAGCAGCCCCCCGCGAGGGGCTTTTTTGTTACCTGTTTCCTGGAATCTCGTGTACCTTACAAGCTAGATCAAACAAATGCGTTGAAGAGGAAGAGTAAATGTGATGGGCGGTTACAGAGAGTTGACAGCGATGAGATGTCAGCACCGTACCGGCATTGAATATGGCCTCTGAGTTGCAGGTTGAACGCTGATAGCAATATGAGTGAGTAGACCGTGCCGTGAGCTTCGTTACAGCTGTAGTGTTATCAACGTTTGGAGCATCCATGGATGGATCAAGTGAAGATGATAACACTCGTAAAGGTTGGTGCTGTGAGGCATCGACAAACCAGGGTGGTACCGCGAAGACGTTTACCCCTCGCCCCTGTAGGGTGAGGGTTTTTTTGTTCCCTTTTTCCAGGAAGGAGTCTAACGATGGTGGCGCAGTTGGAGTACGGTAATCGAGTAAAAGTGCAGGTACAACCAGAAAATAGCGTTTTAACTTTCTCTTTTGATCAGCTTTTATTGCAGCGCGGTGGATATCTCGGTCCCGTGACTGTGGCGTATGAGACATGGGGTAAGCTGAATGCCACTGGCGACAATGCGATCTTGATCACGCATGCCCTGACAGGAAACTCTCATGCTCATGACGTGGAAGATCCTGAAAATTCAAAGGCAGCCTGGTGGAATCCGTTGATTGGACCGGGGAAATATTTTGATACTTCACGCTACTTTGTGATCTGTTCAAATGTCATTGGTGGGTGTGCGGGTAGTACAGGACCTTCCTCGACCAATCCAGCAACGGGACGGCCCTATGGCATGCGCTTCCCGGTGATCACCATTCGGGATATGGTGAATGCTCAGCGCAGGCTGATCGAGCATCTCGGGGTCCGGCATCTGGCGATGGTTGCGGGCGGCTCTATCGGAGGGCAGCAGGCTCTGGAATGGTCTGTTACCTATCCTGATCTCGTTGAGAAAGTGGTTGTGGTCGCTGCTTCTGCCGCTGTTTCTGCACAGGCGATTGCTTTTGATGAAGTGGCTCGCCAGTCGATTATGGCTGATACTGCCTGGCTGTGTGGCGATTATCTGCCCGGCCAGGGACCCAGTACTGGCCTATCGATTGCACGCATGCTGGCCATGATTACGTATCAGAGCGAGGAGTCCATGGAGATGCGTTTCGGACGTCAGCGAGTGGTGCGTGAGCCTGCTGTTGCTCCGACGTTCTCGCCGATACTTGGTGAGCGTTTTGATGTTGAAAACTACCTGTACTACCAGGGGAACCAATTGTCTCAACGCTTTGATGCCAATAGCTATCTCTACATCAGTCGAGCCATGGATCTTTATGATGTCAGTGACGGTTATAGTTCATTAGAGAGTGCTTTACAGCGTATTAGCAGTCAGGTGTTGTTTGTGGGGATTCGCTCAGACTTTCTGTTTCCTGCTGCACATGTGCGCTGGTTGGCTGAGAAAGTCCAGTCGCTTGGTGGTGATGCACGCTATATCGAGCTAGACTCACCGCATGGTCATGATGCTTTCTTGAAAGAATGGTCACAATTGACCGAAGCTTTTCAGCAATTTTCGTTCTAATACTTTTTTACGTTTTCATCTGTTCTAGTCCTAGAAGGAGAAACTCTCATGGCGTTGAATGGTAATCGTAGTTATGGATTTGAGACGTTGTCTTTGCATGCTGGACAAGAGACCGCTGATAGTGCCACCGGTGCGCGTGCCGTTCCTATCTATCAGACAAGTTCTTATGTGTTTGATAGTCCGGAACATGCCGCTGACCTCTTTGCTCTGAAGCAATTTGGCAACATTTATACCCGCATCATGAATCCTACACAGGATGCTTTTGAGCGTCGCATTGCGGCTCTTGAAGGTGGGGTGGGTGCTTTAGCCACCGCTTCTGGCCAATCTGCGGAAACCCTGGCAATCTTAAACATTGCCGGTGCTGGTGATGAAATCGTATCCTCATCGAGCCTGTACGGTGGAACTTATAATCTCTTCCATTATACCTTTGAGAAATTGGGCATCAAGGTCCGTTTTGTTGACGGACGTGATCCTGAGAATTTTCGCGCTGCTATCAATGAGCGCACCAAAGCTATCTATGCTGAAACTGTTGGCAATCCGCGCCTGGATACGCTCGATATTCGAGCCGTTGCCGATGTGGCTCATGAAAATGGCCTGCCTCTGATTGTGGATAATACTATTCCCACACCTTACCTGATTCAGCCGTTTAAGCATGGAGCAGATATTGTTGTCCATTCGGCGACAAAATTCATTGGTGGACATGGAACCTCAATTGGTGGTGTGATTGTGGATAGCGGTAAATTTGATTGGGCTGCCAGTGGTCGTTTCCCAGGATTGGTTGAGCCAGATCCATCGTACCATGGAGTACGCTATGTCGAGGCGGTAGGTCCTCTGGCCTATATTATCAAGGCTCGCGTGCAATTACTACGTGATCTGGGAGCTGCTACGACACCATTTAACTCCTGGCTGTTCCTACAAGGTTTGGAAACGTTGCCACTGCGTCTTGAGCGTCATAGTCAGAACGCACTGCGTATCGCCGAGTTCTTGGAGCAACATCCAGCGGTAAGTTGGGTAACCTATCCTGGTTTGAAGAGCCATCCGCAGCACGATCTGGCAATCAAGTACTTTTCACATGGTGGTTTTGGTGCTATTCTGGGCTTTGGTATCAAAGGGGGCTTAGAAGCTGGGAAGCAATTGATTCGTCACATCGAGCTTTTCTCCCATCTGGCCAATATTGGAGATGCGAAGTCTTTGATTATTCATCCTGCCAGCACAACGCATGCTCAATTGACTCCAGAGGAACAGGTTGAGACCGGTGTGACACCGGATTTCATTCGTCTTTCAATTGGCCTGGAGACGGTCGAGGATTTGATCGATGATCTCGATCAGGCTTTGAAGGCGGCAATTGCTGATGTTGGTGTCGCTTCGAATGCATAAAATGCATAGATAAGAAGAGTTGTTGCGGGGCATGTATCCCTTTCTGGCTGGCCAGCGTCTCTGAAATGAGATGGAACACATGCCCCTGGGTCGTGTTAGGAATGTTGGAAGTTTATTATGGAACGATCTGTTTGTGTCCTGAAATTTGGTGGAACGTCGGTTGGAAGCGGAGAGCGTATACGTCGTGTAGCGTCGATTATTGCTGATACTCTCAACGATACAACCTTACCTTTTCCTGTTGTCGTAGTTTCAGCGATGTCCGGTGTCACTGATCAACTACTGCGCATCGCTCGCGCTGCTTGCTCTGGGGATACCGATGCTTGTGAGCAGGAGTTAGCTTCATTGCGCCAGAAACATCTGGATGCGATTGAGAAGGTTATCCATGATGGTGAGGAGCGTGTCCTATTACGTCAGATGATCGAAGACGCGCTGGAGCATGTCGCGCGGGACGTGCAAACGTTGCGTGAAGCGGCTGTCCTGGGCGATATGGTTCATTTGCACACTGCAACTGTCGCGTCTTGGGGTGAGCGTCTCTCGATCTTATTGGTCGCTGCGGCTACGCGTGAACGTGGCGTGCAGGCGCAGCCAGTACGCAAAGAAGTGATTATCACCAGTCATCCCTCCCACGATCCCGCTCAGCCGTTTGGAGTGGTTGAGGGCGCGGAACCGTTGATGGAGGAGACAAGAAGTAATGCGCATGCATTGATTTATCCTCTTGTTCAGCAAGGAATTGTGCCGATCGCGGCAGGTTTTATGGGGCGTACAATTACTGGTTTTGTTACGACGCTTGGGCGGAATGGGTCAGACTATTCGGCGACGGTGATCGGAGCTGCTCTCGATTGCGTTGAAGTATCTATTTATACGGACGTCGATGGCGTTTTGTCTGCTGATCCACGTCATGTTGCCAATACACGCTTATTAACTCGTTTGTCATATGCGGAAGCTGCACGCCTCTCCTGGTTTGGCGCAAAAGTATTGCATCCGCGGACGCTGATCCCGATCGCACCACGTAACATCCCCGTGCGCGTGCGAAACTCATTCCGTCCCCACATTCGTGGCACAATTATTGGGCCGGTGGGGCATATGCCAAGTGGGGCGGGGGCTATCACCACGCGTCGTAATCTCGCTCTGATAACGGTGGAAAGCACAGATCTCTTCGGCGCTCCAGAAAATGCCGGACAGGTCTTTGCATTGGCTGCGAAGGCAGGTGCAGCGCCAGTTGCTATTTGTTCTTCGTCTGGTCATCACCTATCTTTTGTCGTTGACGAGAAGGCTGTCGACTCTGTCGTAGCATTGTTGCAGCATGATATGGATACCACTCTGTGGACCGTCGGTCAGAGACGAGGTCTGGCAGCCTGTGCCTGCATCGGATCGGGCTTCACCAGTGATCCCATGAGCGCGGCACGCGCAATTACAGCACTGGCCAGTGAGCGTATTCCAGTTATCTCTCAGGGAGCTTCTGAGCAGGGGATTACACTGATTGTGGAGGACCGGTCCAGTGAGCGAGCGCTCCGTTGCTTGCACCGAGATCTGATTGCTCCCGTTATCCCGCTTGTACGGCATCCCGTGAGTGTGAAAGAGGCACGCCACAAGGCTTTAATATAATTGATCCAACAGACACAGCATGGAACTTGTAGGGACGGGCACATATATGTATGCATGCCTGTCCCCTTTAGTATGAGAGCGAAAGAGCATATGGAACAGCGAAGAATCCCGGTTGCAGTCCTGGGCGCAACAGGCATGGTTGGTCAGCGTTTTATAGAATTATTGCAGGGACATCCCTGGTTTGAATTGGTGGGGCTTGGTGCCTCTGACAAGCATAATGGACGTCCCTATGCGGAAGCGACGAGTTGGCGTCTGACAGGAAGCGATATGCCTGCTGTTGCGGCACAACTACCAGTGGTGGCCTGTCGACCAGACGCGTTGCCAGATGTAAAGATTGTTTTTTCTGCCCTCCCAGGCGATATTGCGGGCGAGATCGAACAGGCTTTTGCGCAGGCGGGCGTGGCCGTCTTTAGTAATGCAAAAAATTATCGTATGGAAGCAGATGTTCCGCTCTTGATTCCTGAGGTGAATGCGAACCATATCGCTGCTATTGCACAGCAGCGCAAGCAGCGTGGCTGGTCTGGCTTTATCGTGACCAATGCCAACTGTGCAGCCACTCCCCTGGTGATGGCTCTGAAGCCTCTCCAGAAGTCCTTTGGCGTCAGCAAGGTTCTTGTGACAACCATGCAATCGATCTCAGGTGCGGGCTATCCCGGCCTGCCATCCTATGATATTCTGGACAATGCTATTCCTTATATCGGTGGCGAAGAGGAGAAGGTTGAGACCGAGACTCTGAAGATGCTGGGCGATTGGCAGGAGGGACGTGGTTTTATCGATGCTCCTATGGTTGTAAGCGCTCACTGCAATCGTGTGGCGACACGGGAAGCGCATCTAGAATGTGCCAGTGTGCAGTTGGACCGCTCCGCGAGCCCGGACGAGATCATTGCGGCCTGGGAGAATTATGCTCCCGAGTCACAACTGGCACAACTGCCGAGTGCGCCAGAACATCCACTGGTCTATCGTCAAGAGATCGATCGCCCACAGACGTTGCGGGATCGCGAGGCTGGACATGGTATGACCGTTACTCTCGGACGCTTGCGTCCTTGTCCACTCTTTAGCTATAAGTTTGTGATGCTGGGTCATAATACTATTCGTGGTGCGGCGGGTGGCTCCGTACTGAACGCTGAGTGGTGCGTGAGTAAAGGACTCCTGTAGTTCTTCTTTGTCATAGGTTCAATCATTATCACCCTCCTATCTTTTCAGCAAAGGATAGAAGGGTGATAATGATTGATGGCTTAACCTGCTCCGCTACCACCACCGCCAGCGGCCCCGCCGCCGAATCCACCTCCGCTGAAGCCACCACCTGCTGTGAACGTGCTGTTTCCACTGGTGACATTGTTTTGAGGATGTGTGATGGCCAGCATCGTCATCATTGCTGTCATATTCGCTGGATTCGGCGCTTGTTGGCGATAATCGGTATGAGCAACGCTTAAGAACCAGGATGGTAAGGTGGTAATGCCTTGATTCTGGAAATGTTGAACCCAACTATCTCCGTAACCAAAACTGGTAGCATAAGGTAGGCCGTTCATGAAGACAGCCTGCGTGTTTGCTTCATTGTGACCTCCCCATGTAATAGTGCGCAAATATCTATTAAAGGCTTGCCAATTTTCTGCTGCTTGTTTTCCTTTTAATGACAGGAGGCTGCAAGATGCACGTTGGAACATTGCGATGATGGCAGCTAGTAGCAAGCCGAGTGGTAGGAAACCAATGGGCCAGATGTAGAGCATCCTTCCTATAAAGAAGCCGATCACTGATCCAAAGACACCCACCACGATCAGACCCAGAATGATCTTGCTGAGACGGTCACGTAGCGGTTCATACTGCTCATTTAAAAAGCCACGTTCCAGGAGTTCCTGCTGCACTGGCGCATCAAAATGGAGGGGATGGCTGGCGTAGTGCTCTAAAACGTCTGAAAACGGTACCGATGCTGGTTGATTTATACCATTGAATAGGATATGCAGCAGACCTGTCTCATATGAACGTAGATCTTCAGGCGGCGCTGTGCTTAGCTCGATCACGAAAATTGAGCGTGGAGTATAAAGGCCTCCAGCTTCCTGGATACGTTCTATAATGGTGATAATACCTCGATTGGCCAGATCAAAGAGCGTCCCCAATGCCTGTTCCAGCTCTACAACTCCTTTCGTTGGTGATGTGACTAATACACCACTCACTGCGGGAGATAAATCGTCAGGTGGCGTTGTGATGTGCGATACTTTGTCGACCATCTCTTTGGGCTGATATTTACGCTTATAGAAGAAGACGCCCAATGCAAGGAGAAGACCAAGCATTATCCCGCCAAATAAACAGGGAAGGAGATATCTGTCCGTCCCTTGCTGCATGCGTTGCCAATTTGGAGCACTCTGAATGACACTTCCAGGACGAAAGTGAATACCAACTTCGATTGTGTCGTTAGCGACCAGATTTTTGGCTTCATAGGTGATGAGGTGCTTCGTTGGTGAATTGATAAGAGATGCGTGTCCACTTATAATTTCTGGGTTTCCAGTGATCTTGGCGCTTGTAGGATATGTAACGTCGATCTTTACCGCACGAATAGTGTAGCTATAAGACGTCGGTAGCGCTTCCCAATCCAGAAAATCAGCATTTGCCGCCTTTTGAACCACTCCTTTGGCATGATAGGTTATGGCAAAAACATGTGTGGCGTCACTGGTCGGAGCAAAGTGCCAGGTGGCTCTGATCGGATCGCCGTCTGTTACTTCATATTGTCCTGCGTTGCTACCTGGCAGCATGGTTTTGCTATCCATGCTGGCGCTCGTGATGGAGATGCCATCTGTTTTGTCCTTGGGTATGTCTCGATAGACATAGGTGAATGGACCGCCTTCAAAATGAAAGGTCACTGTCTCCGTGACTAACAATGTTCCGTCATTTTGTACCGCAATGGCTGCATTAAATTGTTCTGCGTTGTAGTCTTTGGCAGGCTTTGCTTGAGCGGGTAGTGCAGGTATGAGAAATATAAGTAGCAAT
This sequence comes from Dictyobacter sp. Z7_2, assembly GCF_057551105.1. Classification (NCBI taxonomy): domain Bacteria; kingdom Bacillati; phylum Chloroflexota; class Ktedonobacteria; order Ktedonobacterales; family Dictyobacteraceae; genus Dictyobacter; species Dictyobacter sp. Z7_2. The sequence continues at coordinate 1,275,765 of NZ_BAAJPE010000002.1, read as the reverse complement.
AATGGCATGAGTAGCAGACATAATTTCCGGACCATTAGAAATACTCCTTGCTTTTTCTCCATGCATAATGATCTTCCATGAACGCAAGTTTTATTGATCTGCTTTATATTACGATACCCTGATGATCATAGCTTCATTCAGAGAGACGTTTTTGGTTGTGTTTAATCCAATCAGCAAAGTGCGAAGTGATTGCTAAGACTTTGAGAAATACTTATGCTCTACCTCTTATTATCTTTTAAGTAGCTACATATTATTTGCAAGAATCACTTGAAGTACAACATCCAAAGACAATAAAAACACGCATAGCCTATAAACAAATCCAACAGGAAAGTATATAGGCTACACGATTGCAACTTTACAACAGAGCGACAGACAAGATCCTATGCCATTGCTTTGATTAATGCTGGGAGTAGATTTTCGGCGTCAGGAGTTCCCAGGCCGGTTATCGCATCCCAGCCAGTGACGGCATCGTAGCCTGTAACTCCGGCTTGCTGGTTGGAATTATTTCCAGCGGTAATGTCATGGAAAGCCTTATGGTAGGTGTCCGAGGCGGCGATTTTGTAGAGGGCTGGATTGATGAATCCCAGTGGATGACCTGCCATCTGGTCTGCCACTGCCATAATCGCACTCCAGACGGGCGAGCTGGCACTGGTGCCTCCAGCCTGACTCCACATACCATCTTCATAAAAAGCCATGCCTGTATAGGGATCGGCGACTGCTGAGACGTCTGGTACGCCACGACGATTTTGAAATTGCGTCTGTGCAGAGGCTGCCAGCTGTTTCTGATAGGATGGCATAGTATATATCTTGCTAAAACCGCCTCCACTATCAGGCCAGCCAATCTCGGAGAGAGAGTTATTGATATTCTTCATTGTGGTGCCTCCCACACTGGTCACCCAGGGTGAGTCTGCGGCAAAGCTGGTAGTGGCGACGTTGGAGAGTTTTGTGGCCTTCATATCTGAATAGTCGGTTGCTCCACTGTCACCGGAAGACGAGAAATAGGTCATGCCATCCTGTGTGGTTCCCTTTTGTAGGAGGTCATTCCATAACTTAAGCTCCTTGTTCGCAGCGCTGTCCATTAATGTCACTTCAGAGGCTCCCCAACTGTGCGAAACGATGTTTCCAAGTTTATGGTCAATAGCATATTGTTCGAGTTGACGAAATTCTGGGAGCCCAATGGTTCCTTCGGTTTCAGCTACCGGGCTGATCAGTAGGACAATTTTTGCGTCGGGCGCGAGCGCATGGATGATCTGTACATCGAGCGTTGTTTCTCCGGCCCAACCTTCTTTGTCACTTGCTCCCGATTCTGCTACTTTGAGTGGCGAGATTATTTGTAAGTCTACTGCTGGCAGATGAAATGTGCTGTCAAAGACCTGCATATCTTTTTGTATGGTTGGGCTACCGAAAGAAACAATGTCAATGACTGTCTGTCCTTTGCCTGTATAGCCTTTTTCATAGAGTGGATTGAGACCATAAGCCTGCCTCATGGCTTGCGGAGTGAGGCAGGTCGATGTGTCTAATCCCGGATATGAGGGGCACAAGTCCGTGATTGGTGCCCTTCCAGTTGTCGCTGTTGTCGTTGATTGTGTCCCTGTTCCTATTGTTGGCGTTAAACCACAAGATGTTAATAATAGGAGAGAGAAGACTAAAATAGTAAAAAGACGCATGTTGCGTTTCATCTTGGCTCCTCATAGATCCATATGCGTACATCGCAATTCATGATAAATCTCATTTTTTTATTGATCAATCCTGGCTGCCCATGCAGTTGTGTAGGGATTGGTTGCCATCAACTGTGTAGAACCGGATACGCATATTATTATATCCTATCATGAGTTAATAAAATTTTACAGCATGTTGTAAAAAGTTGGACATTTTGATGTAGGGGCCAGGAAGGACGAGAAAAGTCCTATCACCATGACAACCAGACAATTGTTCGATTTTTTAGAATGCATCGAATTGAAATATATTCTATTGTTTTATCAGTAAGTTTAAAATACTGTATTTGGATAAAAAGTTTGTATTGTGGTACAGTATTATCTTCCTATGCCTGAGAGCAATTTTTGACTATACGGGTAAATATGTTTATAGTATTGACTACGATCCAATAGTATTTGTTGGATAATGTTATGAGCGTTCAATTTGAGTGAATTGTGAAGGTGTGGTGGATGATGATTCCGAATCGTCAGCGTAAGAGTAAAAAGATACATTGGTTGCAGGATTTAGTGAAATCAATGATCGATGATTCTATTCCAGCCAACATATCGGAAGAGCAGGTTCCATTTCCTCAAAGTAGATATTTCCCCACCGACAATTATGTTCGTACTCCTCCATTGATATATCAGGCAGGTATGTGTCGCCCTAAACATTTGTATGTTCCAGGTGGGCTCCACTATCCTTTATCGGTCAGTGATCCAGCTTACGAGACAGGGATTGCTCCTCATGACAGGTGGGTCTTGCCACCACACATGCAGATTGACGAGGTACCCGTGAAAGATATTGGTTGCCATATAGATCTGCAAGAAGTTTCCCTCCGTCATATAGATCCTCAAGAAGTTACGCCCCGGCATATAGAGTTACAAGAGGCCTTGCTCTATCCTATCGATGTGCAAAAGCCCCCGGTTCAGCTTGTAACTATGCAAGAAGCCCCGCTTCAGCAAATGAAGAGCTCTCTGCTGCCTTTAGCATGCGCGAACATGCGGAAGGTATATACATTATTAAATCGCCGCTTTGTAGTGCATGGAGCTCTGAGTATCTTGTTTGTCTTTATCGCTGCCGGGACTTTTATGGCAATGGTGCCATTGGGATATCATAAGGATCTCGATGTAGATGTACCGTTTGCTTTCCATACTATCTCTGTTCACAAGAATGATACTGCATTGATTGAGGGACAGGCTGCAACGGCAACCGCTGTGACGGTTGATGGGTATGATCCAGGCGGAGGACGCAGCTACGCAGATGTATTGACTATTCCTGAAACGGCACATATTCCGGCGGCGGATTATGGAAGCCTCAGCCATTTTTTTTATGGTCAATGCACCTATTGGGCAAATATGCGTTATCATCAGGCGACTGGCCATTGGATACCCTGGTTAGGGAATGCCTACCAGTGGTCCTATCAGGCTCCTGAGTATGGATGGACCCTTTCTACGACTCCTAATCCTCATGGAGCCTCAATTATGGTGTTTAGTCCTTATGCGGAAGGTGCGGGGGCTTATGGACATGTAGCAGTCGTGGAAGGAGTAAATAACGATGGGAGTGTGATAACCAGTAACTGGAACTGGGGCGGAGCCTGGGCGACTCTTACATATCGTACTTTTTATCCCGGACCTGGTGTGAGCTTCATCTGGTATCCCAATTAGGCTACTTATAGAAGTAATCCATGACTCATTACAACAGAGCGAGACACCATAAGAGGAGAAGAGACTCGAAGAATCACAAATACGCATCTATTTTGGTTATATAGTCCTATAAAATGTTGTATTAATTGACTGAAATACTAGCTTTTGGTTAAAGTCATGATTGAGTATTGAAAAAAATCTATTTGAGGCGTCATCTGAGATGCGTCTGCGTAAGAATGAAGGTAATGTGTATGTTATTTCGTGATCGTTCTCGTACTGCTACTGAGCAGCAGCCATATAGTATTACCCCTCCATCTCAAACGGGCGGTGTTGTTCCGGGGACGCCGCTGGATTTGGAACCTGTGACAGGTACAAATATGACCGCATTTTTTCCAGGAGAAGCACAAAATTCTCTGGTCCCGGCACCATTAAATCCTGATATGATGCCTGGCACGGCGGCGCAGCTGCCGATGACCCAGCCTCTGCGTACTCCTGTATTAATCGCTGCGACTGGCAAAAAGAGCACCAAAACAATGCGGCCTCCCCAGGGGAGACGGGTTGTTGTAAATATTGGCATGGCTGTGGTTTTAGTCGCGGTCGTACTTGGCGTCCTGATAGCCGTCCTCCCTACAGGAAATGGAGAGGCAAGCGGTTTGGCGAAAATATTTAATCCTAGCCTGAGCATGATTACTTCAAAGCAAAATAGTACAGCCTTAATTGCTGCTCAGGCTGCAACAGCGACTGCGGTGACTCAGGATGGTTACGATGCGGGTAATCAAACCTATGCAGGTGTGACAACATCCAATACAACAACAACCTCTACTATGTCACCTTCCGATGCTGGAAGCTTAGATCGCTTCTTCTATGGCCAATGCACCTATTGGGCAAATATGCGTTATCATGAATTAACTGGTCACTGGGTTCCCTGGTTAGGTAATGCAGGTGACTGGGCGTATCAGGCTTCAGCTTATGGCTGGGTAACCTCAGGTGTTCCTAATCCTAATGGACCATCTATTATTGTGCTGGCACCATACACCCAAGGGGCTGGCTCCTATGGCCACGTAGCGGTAGTAGAAACCGGCGTAACTAATTATGCGAACGGGGTTCCTACAAGTAACTGGAACTGGAATGGACACTGGGCTGCGGAAGACTGGGTAACATTTTATCCTGGCTCAGGAGTGACGTTCGTTTGGTTTTAATAGATAGAGACCATTCAATCGAAGGTGGTAGGGCTAAATCTACTTCCTTCGATTTTTTATATATATGCGTATTTATGTAACTTTTCTATCAGCTTGAATATAAAGTAATAGGTACATAGTCCTAATAAGTGTTGATGAATTGACTCATATAGGTGCAACTGGATACATTATTGACAGGTGTTTGGTAAAGAGCAATTGATTGCTAGCTCATTAGGGATATGTCAATCGGATTGAAGGTAGTATTACATGATTTCAAAAGAATATAATGATACATTAACCGATGTGGAACAACTGGATTTTGGTGCTGCTCCCCAGTATATGGGTGATGCTGCCGCATCATCCTCATCCTCTGTTGAGCAAATGTCAATGGTGGTGAAAGAGACAAACGATGGTGCCGGAGCTTATCCGCAGGTAAGTAAGGCTGTCGAGCGGACAGAACGGGCTCCTGTTTTTATCCCATCGACCGGGAAAAAGAGTTCTGGTACTATACGACCTCCTAAAGGAAGAAATGCCGTCGTACATACTGGTGTGGCCATTCTGATGGTAGTGGTGGTAATTGGGCTGCTGGCGGCGGTGATACCTACAGGTTCTGGTCAGGCCAGTGCGTTAGGACAATTATTTAATCCTGTCGCAAATATGATCACCTCAAAGCAAAATAATACCGCTTTGATCGCGGCTCAGGCCGCAACAGCGACAGCTGTGACTGTCGATGGTTATGACGCTAGCAATGGAAATACCTATAATGGAGTCCAGAGCAATTTTACCTTGCCCGATGGGACAACGACGGGCACAACAACTGCGCCGCCACCACCCGCTACCACAAGCGGCGCTCCTGCAATTAACGGCTCATCTGGTGGTATTTCATCGAGTACCGGTACAATTGCTGACAGTAGCTTTAATAATTATTTTACTGCCGGGCAGTGTACGTATTGGGCTGATTATGAATATCACCATCTGACAGGATATGCTGTTACCTGGAGTGGTAATGCCTCCTACTGGGCGATTGGGGCAGGTGCGGCCGGTTGGAATGTTTCCACCTCTCCACATGTACCTTCGATTATCGTCCTGCAACCAGGATACCAGGGAGCAGGGGGAGCCGGGCATGTGGCCGTGGTCGAAAGTATTAATGCAAATGGGACTGTTCATACGAGCAATTGGAATGTTGTTGGGTGGGGAGTGTTTTCCTGGGTTGACTATTCTAGTGGCCCTGGAGTCCAGTATATCTGGCACTCATAAGATTCAACTTTACAAAGAGATCCCTGTCTAATTGAAGCTTAAATAAAACAGGGCCAATCAGAGCTCTTCCATGACGTTCAGCGCACAAAGGGAACGATCAAAATGAGAGCTCTGATTGGCTCATCTGCTTGATATGGCAGTCTTCTTTCACTTTTTGAAGACCTCGTAACTTCAATGTATCGGCAAAGATACAGGCCTCTCTTTGGTTGAGGGCCTGGACGCTAAATCAATGATTATCTATTTTGTCCAGCACGCGAGAAGTCGCTTGTAGTGTTCAATGGCCTCTTCGTGTCTGGATACTTCGTGCTCTGTACATTGCTCCAGTTGTTGTTCGTGGTACTGAAGCATGACCTGTGCACCAGCCACCGATTTAGGAGCAACACGTGCTCGTTTAAGGTATTCTGCTGGTAGAGGTTCCCATTGTGATTGGTTGCGCCAGTTAATATAGGGACAGTTGCGACATTTATTTGCACAACAAAAACCACGGCGTGTCAGATAGTCACGCGTTGCAACATATAATCCATTTTCGGTGATTTCCCAATCCTCAGTGGTTTTGCTAACACTCATGTCACATCCTTTCGCTCTGTCAAATAATCTACGATGAACTTTTCTGATACACTGGCTATTTGTACATCAGAAGGTACAAATAAATATTGCTATAGAAGCATTGTAGCTGACAGAGGTAAGGTGTCGCTAGCTTACTTGATTGGCATATTTCGTTGCTCAGCCTGGGAGGAAATCACACGAATCGGCTTGAGAGGCTGAATGGTAGACTATGGGTATAGTGCCTTTTGGTACATATCCATCAAAAAGGCACTATGCCCATAGTACCAGTAAAATCAGCCTTTTTGTAATTTCTTAACCAGGCGTGTATTAGCGCGTGTCGTGACTGCGATTTCTCGAATGCTCCTGCGGTCAAGCAAACCCTGTTCGGTGATGATGTTGGTGATGAGCCGGTAAGGTGTATGATCAAAGTAAAAATTGCGTACTTTGATCCCCTCCGGGGCCTCATCAAATACCTCGGAACCTTCCTTTTCTTCGAGCAGGGATAGGTTATCATTGATGCGAGCCGGATTATGTTCGTACCAGCGGTGCGGCGAGATTTTGATGGTTTCACTGAGTACATGCAGATTGACGCCATGTCCATGTGCGGCCCAGGCCAAGAGTGCAGTTCCTGCTTTATTGAGTATGTCTCCGTTCACCAGGATACTATCAGCTCCTACGACGACACTCTGGCATTGTGGCAAGAAGATGTCGGCCTGAGCATCTGTGATCAAGGTCACAGGAATGTCTTGCTCTTGTAATGCTTGTGCCATTGCTCGTCCTTCGTAGCGAGGACGCCCCTCCAGAACGGTCACGCGTTCGATCTGCTCTTTTAGGGCCAGCAGGGTTGCGAGTACGGTTCCTGAAATACTACAGGTCATTAAATGTCCAGCGAGCAAGGCTTGCGCATGTTGAGTGATACTTTGTGAAGCTGTCTCAAGATCCGCTAGAAGTTGCTGGGCCTCCTGCGCTATCGCTTCTGGCCCTCCTTCGTGGACGCTGATGATGCGTCCAACCGCACTTGAGAGTGCTCCCATGGCTGGTCGGGCCTGCGCGACCTGATATGCTTGTGTATAGAGCTGAGATAAGCGCTCTGCCTGAGAGAGGTTTGTATCTTGTGCGAGATCACGGAGAATGGTGATGGCTGCGTTGACGAGCCAGCGTGATCCATGCTCACGATCTGCGCATACTTGTTGTATACGTTGTTCTATAGTTTGCATAGATAGTAGCATACCTGAAAAGATGATAAGGAAGAATTTCAACAATAATCATTTGAATCGTCTCTACCTGTAGGTGAGAAGATGCGATTTAGTGTAGCATATCCAATAGCCCCCTGGATACTCTATAGCTGAGTCGCATCACTTTTGTCACAACTCTGCCCCTTTTCCTCATAGATTGATCCTTTTTCTGCTATTGGATGGCAGTTTGTTCGCCAGGATGGTATCAGCATATTTGGCTTATCGTATATCCATACATTGGCTCTTGTCTCTCTCGTATTGGATTGGTTACACTATCTTAATAGGAGCCAGATGGGAGAAATTTATGAGACAAGGTGAGCCAAAACGACAGCCATTAGCATATGATACACCAGCCATTGGAGCATTGGTGCATCTTGAACGTGCCAATGGAACTCCATTGTATCGACAGATCAGCCAGCAATTGCGAGAAGCGATTCTCTCTGGTGAGCTATCTGAAGGGACACGTTTGCCGCCTGAACGCACGTTAGCTCAGGAACTTGGTGTCAATCGGACAACGATTATGCACGCTTATAACGATTTGTCTGGCGCCGGCTTGACTGAGGGTCATGTTGGACGTGGTACTGTCGTGAAACATGGCTATTTCAGATCTGAAGATGATTATGGTGATCAGGCTACTCCTTCGTGGTTGCTGGGACTTTCAACGAATGGCGATGCTCTGCTTGGCCCAGATATCCAGGCGCTGAACGAGCTCTCGTCGATGGAAGAACCAAAGCAAGCAATGATCTCGTTGGCACAAGGAACTCCTCCTGCGGATATGCTGCCAACCGAGCTGATTCGCCTCACGATTGAACATGGCTTGAGTAAGGATCGGGAGAGTGCCCTCGGCTATTGTCCGGTAGAGGGCCTGCAGAGCTTGCGGAGAAGTCTGGCTTTACGTATGCGTCAACGTGGAGTAAGTGTTGATACGCAAAATATCTTAATTCTCTCTGGTTCGACGCAGGGGCTTGGTCTGATCGGACGCTTTTTATTATCTCCAGGTGATGAGGTTGTGGTAGAGGTGCCGACGTACCTGGGAGCTATCCAGACATTTCGAGCTCTGGGTGCGCGTATTATTGGCATTCCGAGCGATAACGAAGGGATGCGTGTCGATATGTTGGAAGCTATTCTGGCACGTCGCCAGCCACGCTTTATTTATACCATGCCCACCTTTCAAAATCCGTCTGGCTCTTTGATGACTCCTGATCGCCGTCGCCGCTTACTCTCACTTGCAAAGCGTTATCAGATCCCTGTGATTGAAGATGATCCATATGGTGAACTGTATTTTGGTGCTCAGGCTCCGTTACCGCTGAAGGCTCAGGATACAAACGGCAATGTGCTCTATCTGGGTACCTGTTCAAAAATTCTGGCTCCTGGCCTGCGTGTGGCCTGGTTAGCTGCTCCGGAACCTGTGATTGAGCGTCTGGGATTGTATAAGCAGACCTTTGATTTGAACACGAACGCTTTGGGTCAGTGGACTATTTCTGAGATGATCCGCTGCGGTATGTTGGATGAACATCTGACACAGGTTCGTCCCTATTATGCTCAGAAACTTCGTCTGATGCTTGAGGCCATTGAGAAGTATTGGCCGGCTGATGTCCATGTATCTCCTCCTGGAGGCGGCATGCACCTCTGGTGCCGCCTGCCCGGAAATATACGTGCGCGCAGTCTGTTGCGCGAGGCCGCCCAAGAGCAAGTCACGTTTGTGTGTGGTGAGCTGTTTCATGTTGATGGCGGTGGCCATTATTCGATTCGCTTGAGCTTTGCGTCGCCAGAAGATAAAAATATTACAGAAGGCATCAGACGTATAGGATTGGCGATCAAGCGTTTAATCGCGCAGCGGGCCAATTCTCTAGAAAGAGATCAGCCGATTGAAAGGCTGCCGATAGTCTGATATGATGTCTCTTCTTCTTATTTAAACAGGTAAAGTGCGTGTATAGTGATTATTGGAGAATAGTGTGTTATGATGTCTATCATGACCGTATTTTTTATTCAGTAATCTACCCCCATTAGTCCTATTGATTTGGTGAACACGCGCAAGATTAGTATCTTAGCATGATAGTAGCTGTTATTTTGATTGATCGGTGGGCGTGCGAATAGAAGGAGTGTACAATCAAGATGGAGCATCAGCAGCAAAATCCATTAGATAATGAAAAAAGATTAAAAAATGTGCTATCATCCCCGGTGACTGAGAAGAAAAAGCCAGAGGAAGAAGAGGTCGCACCCGGCGTCCCTATCGTGCGTAGCAATACACCACGTCCTCTTTCCTATGAAATGATGATCTCTTCCGGCGGTCACTATCAGGGGACTCAGCCACATGAAGCAGTCTCAGCGACCTCTTTTCCTAGCAAAGCTCCATCAGCCCCTCCTCTGCCAGAAGAATTGGGCGAGCGCGAATTGGAGGAGAACGTAGCAACGTCATCATCATTTCCCCACATCGAACATCATCGTGCGTCAGAAGAGGTTCAAGAGTTTATCTGGTTGTTTGAATATGGTTTGGAGATGGATGCTGCCATCCTCAACAGTCCCGAACGTCTGGATGGATCGGCTCTTCTGTATGGTCCAGCTGTACTTAAAGGATACAAATTAACTCTGGGTGCACAACGTATTCATGGAAGTACAGGACCTACAATTGTCGCGATTCGTCCAAGTTCAGAGCCGGATGCAGAAGTGTGGGGTGTATTATACCGCATTCCACAACGTCTCTCCGAAGTGAATGGTAATGATCCGTCGCTGTTAGACACTATCCACGCAGCGATCCTGCCACAAAAATTCTTTAAGGGAGTGCCAGTAGTGGTATATGATACCTATCGGGAACGCGAAATTACCAGTGTTACCTATGTTGCCACCGATATTGCATATCAGCAATTACGTTTTGCGAATGTTGAACCAGGAAGAGCTGATGATTCTTTTATGCAGCGTCTGGCAACTATTGCCAGGAAGCAAAAGCTGCCAGAGAATTATATCAATGAGCTGTTAGGACAAGGAGATCAGGCGAAGAACGATCCCCTCTCAGCCGAACAGTTTGTTGATCATCGCTCAGCAGGAACAACCTCTATGAATAGCGTCTCTGAAGAAAACGCGATCTATCATCCTTCTGCCTCTGATCAGTATGGCTCTAGATCGTCGCAGGTTGCCGGGCTTCATTCCGCGCACATTGCCGAAGTTCGTTCGGCGCAGATGGGACAGGCTATGATGGCTGCTACTCCCGTTGGAATTGAGCCCGCTATGCATGATGAGCATAATACGGAACCTCTGCCAGTTTTTGCCAATCGACGCTTACCATCTGTCAGCCAGGAGCCGAAATCGCTTGTTTCCCAACCAATGCAACAGACGCATCGGTGGCTCGTGGCTTTTGCTATTTATCTGGTGGCCTTGCTGTTTATTGCCCTCATTTTCGCAATCGTGCAGGGATTAGGCTTTGGAAATGGTGTCTTAAATAATAGCTTTGTTCCGTTGGGCGTGCCATGGATGGTGATGATGTATGGGCTCCTGGGTGGTTGTATCAGTAGTATTGTTACTTTGGGTCGCTTGCGTCTGGATACGCCGCCGACTTTTATTATTATTACCTGGTTTACGCGTCCATTTATCGGCGCGATCCTTGCAATTCTGAGCTATGTATTATTGACGAGTGGTGTTTTTATTTGGAGTGAGAGTATCAGTAGCAATCCGGCATTCTTCTTGCTGGCCGGGGCGTTGGCGGGACTGTGTGAGGGCTGGATCTTTTTCAGGCGTGCCGCAACACCAATTTATCCCCTATCTGAGCCTTAAAATGATAGTGGTAAGATAGCTTCCTCTACCCATCGCTGTGCAGGCATAGTCATCTCACCACTGTGAACAAAGGATTGCTCTCTGTGAGCAATCCTACTTGTTGTTATCTAATGGGAAGATAGCGTGTACGACGCGGTCGGGATCATGGCGAGCGAGTGAGTCGCCTTCCAGGTTGAGACGCTCAATCACCAGCCTGGGAACCATGCGTTCTAAGCGTGGGCGATCGACCTCTACTGGTTTGCTTCCTTGATCGCTATAGGTCGCAAGTACCTCTGGCAGAAAGATGCCGTCGTTGAGCAGAACAAGGTCGACACGCGTTCCAAGGTGGTGATGGATTGCGTTTACGAAATCAGATGCTTTATAATTGTCCGTTTCACCATGTTTGGTCATCAAGTTACAGATATAGACCTTTTCGGCGTCCGATTCGCGCACTGCTCGCGCAATTTCGGGTACAAGCAGATTGGGGAGCAGGCTTGTATAGAGGTCACCAGGTCCGATGATGATTGTATCAGCGCGACGAATGGCTCGTACTGCCTGTTGACAGGCAGGGGCATTTTCTGGTATCAGGCGTAAGTTCCGAATAGGAGAGAGTGGTCCAGGACGTTTTTTCCCGCGTGTATCTATCTCGGTTTCGCTACAAATGATATTTCCATCTTCAAGATCGGCACAAATAGTGGTCTGCGCTAATGTTACTGGTACAACATTTCCGGCCGTATCGAGTAGTTCCTGGGCATCCTCGATTGCCAGGAGTAGATTGTCATCATTAATATCCTGGAGACCTTTGAGGATGAGGTTGCCCAGGCTATGTCCGCCCACTCCGCTTTCCGCCTGCTCATCATTGATATCCTCTGGGGATTCGAAGCGATGCATAAAGATCTCGCGCCACAGGGCACCATTACGCGCCAGAGCCACGAGAGACATACGCAGATCTCCCAGGGGGAGCTGACGTCTAAATTCATCCATCAGACGCCTTGAACTACCGCCACTATCTGACATGCTGACAACAGCTGTTATGTTGAAGGGGTATTTTTTGAGATGGGAAAGGAGTGAAAAAGTTCCTGATCCTCCGCCGATAGTAACAATACGGCGTCCTGCAAACTGATCTCCCGTGCGATAATTCCTTTGCACTCGGTTTCTCCTTCGGCTGATTTCAGGTTCGTTATCCACAATATATTCCTCACATAGCTACGCATTTTACATATACGTATGGCGATACTATTTTTAACACTGCTCTTTTGTAATTAACGTACACATCAGGTACACTTGATTAGGACTTTTTTCTCGTCAAACAAAACTCGCAGTAGACATCGGGATAGTATGTAGGGGCGCCCGATGCTTTATCCTGTTTTTTCGATGCATGTTTGATAAGCGGTCAGATTGGTTAAATCTCTTTTGACAGTCTACCACGACCGTATATCTCGTGCAAGAAATACTCTCTACTTAGCTCTACTATTATTCTTTTACATGACATGTTGATGCTACTACTTCCGAGGAGAATAATGCTAATCCATAATCTATAGCATAGAGCATGGCTTATCTTGTTAATCCGCAAATATAGTTGACCCGCAACTTTTCTTTTTCTCTATACTTAAGGATATTTACATTTGTAAGTCCTATCTTCTTGTGTAAGAAGCATAATTACGCTATACTGGAAAGAACGGGAATCTCTTCGTCGCTTTGTGGGCGCGGTGGCGAGGGCGCAAGGCTCCCGTTCTATTTTTTATCTATGGCGAATCATTTATGACAATATATTGCTTACTGTCTATCCTTATGCAGGCTATTCCTCTTGCGGTTGATGTGCTATAATTGCTGAATATTTTCTATGAGGGAGGACACACTCGTGATACAAAATAGGGATGTTAAAATGTTACTCTATCGAGCCAGGCTATTCGTAGAAGAAGGCCGCTATGAAACCGCTTTCGAGTTGCTCGCTACTGTGCAACCTGAAGGGGAAAAACAACGTCAGGATGTAATATATCTTCGCGGTTGGTGTTATGTGCAGTGTAAGCAGTGGGAGGATGCGCTGAGGACACTGTCACCTTTGTTGGCCGGTATGGATGATCGTTTCGATGTGGAGACTCTACAAGAGCGTGAGAGTCACGCTATGGCACTGTTGCGCCTGGGCGTAGCCGCTGTTAATCTTTCTAATTATGAAGATGCTTCTTTTCATTTTACGCGTTGTTTGAAAGTTTTACATGATCGTCGTGTGCACTTGCCTGTAGTTCGTATTCATGCGCGTTATTATCTGGCAATGACCTGCCTGATGCGTGGCTTATATGTTCCTGCTCTGGAGTATTACGAAGAGGCGATTCAGCTTTGCCATCGTTATCATGAAGAGATAGCGTTACCAGATATCTATTATGGTCTTTGCGATGTCTATCGCGCAACCGATGATCTCTCACGATCATATGTTGCTGGCAAAGAGGCTCTTCGCTTGTATCAGCAACGTCACGATCAGCAGATGGTGGCACGAATGCACAATATGTTAGGTCAGGTCAGCTTCTTACAACAAAATTATCCTGAGGCATCTGATCACTATACTGCATCGCTTGCGATCGCCACAAGTTATAGTGGACCAACGATGGCCATGTTGAACTGTGCCTCTCTGGCTGAGTTGCGTCTGGCAGAGGATCGTATAGAAGAGGCCAGGCACTATTGTCAGCTAGCACTGCAATCGATGAATCATACGGAAGATGCACATATGCAAGGGCGCGTATATCATGTGATTGCCAAAGTAGCGTACGCAGATGCCCAACATTGCGCTGGTGTCGAGCGGAAGAGGAAGTTGGAAGAGACAGTTTCGTGGTATGAAAAGGCAAAAGAGCTCCTCACTACCACACAGGCCTATCTTGATGTGGCAGATGTGTATGGTGGCTGGGCGCTAACATTAGAAGAATTGGGACGCGTGCCGGAAGCGATTGAGTGCTGGCGTGCTGGCTATGTCGTCCTCCATCAACCGATGACTGTCGTGTAAAACAGTGCTAAGCAGGTCAGGCCGTTCCAAAACTTAAGCCAAGTTGACGTAACCATTTACGATAGGCAATGGCTGTGCGATCGGAACGCAGATGCAGCTCAGCTTGTAGATCAAGCGGGAGCAATTCTGGACGCTGTGATTCAACGATGGGAATATCTTGCAGCGTAATCATATCTTGATATGCGCGTATCTCCTCGTCGGTTAAATTGCTGTAATCCATTGCGACGTAGGCCCAGGCCATAGAACGATCGGGCGCAATCGGTGTAATAGTATAAAACATGGCAAAATGTGGTCCTGAAGATGATTTGACAAAACCTGCTGTGAGTGGGCGGTAGACCTGGTATGTGTATGTCACATTGCCGCCTTGCCCTGTCCCATCGGGATCGGGCTGCCAGACGGTAATATCACTGGCTATAATACCGTCATCCGTTGTTTCGACGTTGTAATCATTGACTTCAGCATGCGAGGGATCGCCTAGATAAGATTGATGAACAAATGGGAAGTGGGTAATGTCCAGAAAATTTTCAATCGCACGTGGTGCACCGGCGCGATAGAGATAGGGGCCACAATGTACTTTTCTGTATGAGGAGTCGTCCCATTCTAGAAAAGTGGGGATCTCTTTTTCTGGCTTTCCCAGGCAGACCCAGATCCAGCCGTATTTTTCACGTGCTTGATAAATATTTGCATGCGCTTTCTCAGCAGGTTGCACGCTGGGATGTGCTGGATAGCGAATACATTTTCCCTCTTGATTATAAATCCAGCCATGATAAGCACAAGTGAGCGTATCGTTTTCGATCTTGCCAAGCGAAAGCTTTGTGCCACGATGCATACAGAGATCTTGCCAGGCACAGATAGCCTCTCCTACACGCCACAAAACGAGCTCGGTTTCAAGCAAGCGAACTGCTAGAGGCCTGGCTGGTTGAAGATCGCTTGCGAGAGCTACAACGTGCCAATCATTGATAAGTACAGGGTCATTGAGCATATCCACCTCTTTATTTTAAATAAAATGAGCAGCGCCGTGAAAATCTGTCATTGGAGCGTATGTAGCGCGTGTGAGCTATATTAAAGGCCTCTGCTTTTGCTCTGAGTGCCTCTTTCTAGCGCGATTCAATATCTACTAATGGTAGTATAAAATTCTTTTTTGTAAATAGGAAGAGGGGGTGATACTATTACTTCTATACTAGCACCTCTATATGTAAATGAAAGATGATGGTTTCTATGATAGAAGTTGATCAGCGCCACTTAGGAGCAACCGGAATTACAGTGCCGGCTCTCGGAATCGGTACCTGGAGCTGGGGTGATACCGGATTCTGGGGCTATGGTAAGACCCATACCCATGATGACGTTATGCAATCTTATCGGTTTTGTGTGGATAATGGCTTGTACTTTTTTGATACGGCCGAGATGTATGGGAAGGGTGAATCTGAACGCCTTCTGGGTGAGGCCAGGCGCGAAGATGGGCGTCCCATTATTATTGCCACTAAGTTTGCTCCCTTTCCAAATCGATTTTCTCCCAAAACTCTCTTAGATGCTCTGGATCAGAGCCTGGAGCGTTTAGATGTAAAACAAATCGATCTCTACCAGATTCATTTTCCTTATTCGATTCTTAGTATCAAGAGCCTGATGGATGTTCTCTCAGAGGCGGTTCGTAGCCAGAGAGTGCGAGCTGTCGGCGTAAGTAATTATAGCGCGAAACAGATGAGGCAAGCTCATGCACGTCTGGCTCGTTACGATATTCCACTGGCATCCAATCAGGTTCATTATAATCTCTTGTATCGCAAGCCGGAGGCCAACGGAGTCTTAGATGCCTGTCGCGAGTTGGATATAGCGTTGATTGCATATAGTCCTCTAGAGCAAGGACTCTTAACTGGAAAATATCGTGATGGAAAGACGCCTTTGCCATCATTGGCGCGGCGCTTCGCGTCTCAATTTGGCAGCGGTAAACGGGAGAAGATGGAGCCATTGTTTCTCGCGCTGGAGCAGGCGGCTCAGGCACATAATAAAACGTTAGCGCAGGTCTCTCTGAACTGGCTGTTGGAGACTGATGTGCATATCATTCCTATCCCTGGCGCGAAGACGGTGCGTCAGGCGCAAGAGAATGCTGGTGCTTTGGGGTGGCGGTTGACCGATGTAGAATATGCGACGATCGCTCAAGCTGCACAACCATGGCTTCATGCTTGAGAGAAATTATAATTATCAGGCAGCCACCATTGAGTGAGCTGCCTGATAATAGCTTGATTAATACAGATTGTCTTTACGGCTCAGGTTTTAAGCGTACAAGCATAATTCCTAGCCAGAGTAGCCAGATAGCAAAAAGGAAGGTTGCTACTGTTGTGAGCGTACTCTGACCAATCCCAGCTGCGCTGATCACGGCTACTGCACTGATGCAGAGGAGCGCTCCTACAAAGAGCGATGCGTAGCCGAAGGCGACCCAGGAGTTGGGCCAGAGATTCTTGCCAGTACGGGCGATCATGCCACCAAAGAAAAGGCAGCCTAAGCCTAATAATCCTGTACCGATCGCATTGGTAATAATCGTAAAAAGTGGTGCCAGAGTCACAACACTATTATCAATGGCGGCTCCTGTGCTTTCCCCAACCAGCAGAAAGTACGCTGTACTTACGGTCGCTCCAAGAATATAAATGACCAGTCCTATGAGTGCGGCCCACGCGGCCAGTACCACAAAGCCTTTGCCGCGCCAGGGATGTTCAGGCATACCATCGTCGTTAACCTCCTCATCACCATTGGTATCATCGTCCTCATCATCATCATTCTCATCTGGCATCGACGCCTCATCTTGATCCGCAAGCTGTTTATCCTGCTGAAGCTCTGCCGCTTGCTCTTGCTGAGCCATAAGTTCTTGCGCAACGATAATGCGATGCAGCGAAAAGGGAAATGAAATTAAGAGGCCGAAGGCGCAGATAAATAAAGCACGATAAATCAGAAAAGGGAGGGTGTGCGTGCTGATCCAGAGTATATAGGCTGTATAGCGCCCTGTCCCAGTGATATCCAGGGCGTTGCTAAATCCGGTCGGCCCCAGGATCAGTATCTGATAGAGCGGCACACCTAACAATAAGAGGAGTCCGCTGATAATATAGTAGCTTCCATTTGTACGAAGTCTGGCTAATAAACCACGTTTCATGCTCAAAACCTTTGTTCTATTCAACTATCTTTTGGCTGCGTGGTGACGTTGCATTTGAGCAGCGCAATAGCTTACATAGATACTTATTATGCTTGTTGGTTGATAAAGAGATGTCCTATTGAAAGTATGGCAAAAGTTAACCACTTCTTGCAAGACCCGATCAGCCAATGTGGAGAAATCGGATAAAAGCTATATGATTAGATGCTGGTTTCTCGTGTCGTAAATCGTTTATGATAAAGACAATCACTAATTTTTTGCATTCTAGTGTGTTGTGATAGGTAAAAGTGGAAGGAGTATCGATCAATGCCACGAGATCTTCCTTTGGGCAATGGTAAGCTACTGATTAATTTTGATAAGAATTATAATGTGCGCGATATTTATTGGCCTCATGTGGGTCAGCAACTCCATACGGCTGGTAATATCTCTCATACTGGTATCTGGGTGGACGGACAATTTGCCTGGTTGGATGCGCCTGAATGGCAGCGTTCTATGGTCTATGCAGAAGAGACGTTGGTGACTCAGGTAACATTGATACATCCTACGTTACAGGTGCAACTTCTCTTCAGCGATACCGTTGATTTTAATCGCACGCTTTTTTTGCGTCGTGTTCAGGTGACAAATCAAGCTGACACTGCACGCGAAGTACGCCTCTTTTTTCATTATGATTGGCATATATGGAACGATATCGATGGGAATACCGTACTCTATTATCCTGATGCCAAAGCTCTGGTGGCCTATAAAGAGCGAGCCTACTTTCTGATGGGCGGACAGACTGGTGGCGGTGATCATCGCAAGCAGGGTATCGACAGTTGGGCTACCGGCGTAAAGGAGTTCCATGGCGCTCAAGGGACATGGCGCGATGCTGAGGATGGTGAACTGAGTCGCAATCCTATCTCGCAGGGCTCAGTTGACGGAACGATTGCCTTATACCTCCCACCGATCGCTCCACACGCCAACGATGAAGCCTATCATTGGTTGGCTATTGGGAGTCATATGCCCGAGGTAACATCCTTGAATGCCAGGGTTTACGAACGTGGTCCGGCGTCATTTTTGCAGCGCACACGCGATTATTGGCGCGCCTGGCTGAATAAGGATCATCAGGATTTTGGCGCTCTGGCACCTGAGCTGATTAACCTGTATAAGCAGAGCTTGTTGATCTTACGTACACAAATTGATGATGAAGGCGCTATTATTGCGGGCAATGATGCCGATGTGGAGAATTTCTCGCGTGATAGCTATTCTTATATGTGGCCTCGGGATGGTTCTTTGGTCTCTTCTGCTCTCAGCCATGCTGGATATTCTGAGATCACGCGCAATTTTTATGAGTTTTGTCGTTCTGTGATGACTGATGGCGGCTATCTGCTTCACAAGTATAATCCAGACCGTTCGTGGGGGAGTAGCTGGCATCCCTGGGTTGATCAACATGGTGCTTCTCAACTGCCAATTCAGGAGGATGAGACGGCACTCGTGATCTATAGCCTCTGGCAACATTATACGCTCTTTCATGATATCGAATTTGTCTCGCCTCATTATCGTGACATTGTTGTAGCCGGTGGTGATTTTCTGGTCTCATATCGAGAGCCTACCACACATCTACCAGCCGCCTCTTATGATCTCTGGGAGGAGCGCCATGGTATCCTATCGTACACCGTGGCTACTGTCTATGCTGGCCTGGAGGCTGCGGCAAATTTTTCACGTCTGTTTGGCGAAGAGGATCTGGCGGCTAAATATAGTCTGGCCGCTGTTGAGATTAAAGAGGCAACGTTACGCTACCTGTGGGATGAAGACGCAGGGCATTTTATCCGTATGCTCAATGTAGCTCCGGATGGTTCTATTCAGAAGGATATGACACTGGATAGTAGCCTCTGTGGCCTCTTTCAATTTGGCATGTTTGCTGCGCACGATCCTCATATCGAAATGACGCTGCAAAAGTTGGAACAAACTTTATGGGCGCATACTTCTGTTGGGGGAATGGCCCGTTATGAAAACGATTATTACTATCAGGTGACTCAGGATCTAGCTCAAGCGCAAGGCAATCCCTGGTTTATCTGTACTCTCTGGTTGGCTCAGTATCGCATTGCTCATTCGACTACCATTGATGAACTCAATCAGGCATTGCCGTTGCTGCATTGGGTACATGATCACTCTCTGAGTAGCGGGGTGATGGCTGAGCAGGTTGATCCTTTTACCAGTGCGCCGCTGAGTGTCTCTCCGTTGACCTGGAGTCATGCTGAGTATGTGGCAACGGTTCGTTGGTATATGGGTCATTTGCGGCGGTTGAAGTTGGGGCCAGGAGAGCATGCGTAGATGTGCTGATTTCCGGGTTTGTGCCGTAAGGAGAGATAAATTAGCTGTTAATTTGTCTCTCCTTGTTATGTAGAGCGAAATTACTAGAGCGGAATTGAAAGAACGTTGTGCCCCTCTCGTCCGTTCTGGACAAGATGAGAGATGAAGACTTCGATGACAAAGGGCTTTTCATAGAGAGGATTGTGATTGTTATCCATAAAGAAGATATGCAGGCGCTCCCGACGTCCACTTGGACCACTACTTAAGGGTTTCATCGGCATCGTGACTTCTGCGACAAAGCCAGAGGCGGGAATTGCCACATCGGCTTGCTGTACGATATAAGCATAATTTTGGTAAAGGGCTGAACGAACTTCAATATGAACCTCATTTCCTTCGACCAAAGAGCTGAGTCCACCGGTGGTCTCGTCACTGTTTTTATTCAGGCTATTGCGACCGATCACGTTGATGCGAATGGTATATCCCTGGTTGGGTTGGATACGCATGGGGGTCTCGATCAGGGCGGCGGCCGATGTCGTTTGTTGCGGCTCTCCCAGCAGAAAACGTTGAATACGTCTTAGCAGATCGTTTGCTCGCTCCGAATGCTTATGAGCATTTGTCTCGGCTGGCTCAGTGGCGGACTGATCTTTGGGACGCTTCATGCGTGGAATAATTGGTAGTGATCCGGTGAAAATCTCTTTGAAATGGTTAAGTGCACTGTCTGCCTGTTCGCCTTTATGTGTATGAGATGGATCACTTGTTGCTGGCTCTAGTGCTGGGATTTTCTGTTCACTGACTAATTGTTCTTCTTCGCGTGCATGTGCAGCCAGTGCGGCTTCAAGCTCATGATTGGTGATCACTACGGTAGAGATCTGTGCAATATCCTCAATGGGTGCTACTGCTTGCTTGTCTATGGATGTTTCCATATGCGCATCTACTATTTGTTGCGCCTGGTTGGATTGTCCCTCAGCACTACTCTCTGGTACTTTTTCCACTCCTCCTGGTGCCTGGATGACTATTGTCTCCTCTGTGTTTTTGAGGTCCTGAGGAGTCTCTGTGACTGTAGCAGCACTGGGACTCTCTGGAATAGTTGTATCCAACACGGGTAGTGGCTCAAAATCAGGATTGACAGGTGTTACTTCAATAAGTTCTGCTACATTTGACTCAGCTTGTAGCTCTGGTTGGGTTGACTTGGTGTCCACTATTGCCTCCCCAGATGATTGTTCTGGCAGGTCCGGTTTGCCAGTTTTGATACGGGATAAGTAACGCCGAGCCATTCGCGCCTGAAGGGGCACAACTGACCCGGTTTTTTCTTCTGTAGTTGTCGTTGGGATGGATTTACCGATATCATTACTCTTTGAAGTATCGACCGCTTTGGAAGCGATCTGTATAGCTTCATGTGAATCTGTATGGGGTGTGATCATAGATGACATCGGTGCTACTTCTCTTGCTCCAGGCAAAAATTGTTGCAAGATGCTCATGAACGCGCCCACACTTTGGTAGCGTTGTGCAGGCTCTAGGGCTAGAGCTCGCATGAGAACCGTATCCAATACTTCGTGCGTATGAATATTGAGCTCATGCAAAGATGGCAATGGGTGATAGAGGCGTTTTTTTGCATTATCGGGGGTGATGCCTGTTAATAAGAGATAGAGAATTGCTCCCAGGCTGTAGATGTCCGAGCGTGGGTCCGGATTACCTGAGAGAGCTTCTGGCGCGTAAAATGATGATGGATTGGCCTGCTCTCTGGCTGGCGGAAAGAGTTTGCGTACGATGTCGGGGAGCCAGGAACCAACCAGTAGTGGTTCGCTTTGATAATTGTGCTGGCTCATGAGAATAGTGTGTGGGTCCAGGTCTCCGAGCACAATATTGAGACGATGGAGTTGTTCGAGTGCGGCGCTGAGACGATAGATCCAGGCAATAGAGATATGTTCTTCAGGGAGGCCTAATCCACTTTGTAGGAGATCTTGCAGTGTTGATAATTCATGATAAGAAGCATTAGATGTTTTGGCTTTCTCTGTAGAAAGAGAGAAAGGCCAGCCAGCAATAATAGAGAGATGTGTATTAAAGTAATAGAGATCTATGAGTGGCATCATGCCAGGAATACGTTGTTTACGCAGAAGATCATATTCTTTTTGTACGGCTGCAATAGCGTCGATGCGTGAGCTATCGTCCAGGTTGCTTATATCGATATCGTGGATTACAACCGGGCGTTGTTGTTGGTTATCACGTGCTAATAAAACCTGCGTGGGTAGTTGTCTTCGTAGCAACGAAGTGATACGATAACGACTAGCAAT
Organism: Dictyobacter sp. Z7_2; assembly: GCF_057551105.1. Taxonomy (NCBI): domain Bacteria; kingdom Bacillati; phylum Chloroflexota; class Ktedonobacteria; order Ktedonobacterales; family Dictyobacteraceae; genus Dictyobacter; species Dictyobacter sp. Z7_2. The sequence goes on along the minus strand of NZ_BAAJPE010000002.1, from coordinate 1,253,753 downwards.
ATCGGCGTGTTTAGGAGAAGACTTATCGCCGTTTTGTTTCTCAACGCGCTCACCGCACTGCCCACAGAAGGTTGCCGACGGAGGCAAATCAGCATTACAACGTTTGCATCGTAATGTTTCTGGTCGAGTTTGTTCGAGAGATGTGTGTATAAAGCTCATGCCACAATTACGCCCTTTTTAATGAAACTATGTATGCTTAAGACTGATTATAGCACACTAGTTTTGTTCGCGTGCTGTATTTTAATCGGCAGTAGACAGGATGGTATGAGCCAGCGTATCCATTTTGGTCACTTATGCGTGCTTTGTAAAGGAAGACTGCCAGAGTGGCTGGACCGGAGTGGTTGGAGCAAAAGTTGATATGTTTAAATTGGGTGAAACCATGTGACATTTATCCTCTTGTCACCTGTGTCAGGTTTTGTTAGAATCCCAATTAGGACTATGCGCTCATTCTATTCCTCCGTACATAAAGAAGGCTTAGTCTGTCATGTCCTGGTGCCATGGAATGGTAGGTATACACTACAACTGAATAATTAATGTAAGGATGTGTAATCTTCTCCCTCTGGTTTGAGCCTGAAATTACGATCCAATAATATCCGATATAATCCGGAGGTACGTTTTTGTATGGATTTAAGCTCCGTCTTGTTCTGGGTTTTTGCCGTGGTCATAGTGATTGCGTCATTACTGGTGGTGGGGCAACGCGATATTGTGCATAGTGCGCTGGCTCTGATCGTGGTATTTGCCATGGCGGCTGGTATTTATGTACTATTGAGCGCTGAATTTATCGCGATCGTGCAGATCCTCATCTATGTGGGTGCGGTAACGATTCTGATTCTGTTTGCGCTTATGCTCACACGTATCGGTGGGGTTACCAGGACCACTAACCCATCGAATAAACTATGGCCGATAGCTGGTGTTATCTGCGTTGCCATTGGTGCAGTCATTATCTACGCCTTCGTAGAGAGCAAACATAATATTCAAAGCGTCGTAGCTGCATCTCAGGTTGCGCAACAACTCCCAAATAATGTTGTAGTCATCGGCCAGCTCTTGTATAGTCCCAGCAATTATAGCTATGTACTCCCCTTTGAAATTGCATCGCTAGTACTGCTGGTCGCGATCATTGGCGCAATTGTCATCGGCAGAGAGGACTAATTGGGATGCAACTCACACTCGATCATTTTTTAATTCTAGGGGCAATACTTTTTTGTATTGGTCTGTTTGGTGCCATCACCAAGCACAATGCTATTGCCGTATTGATGGGAATTGAAATTATGCTCAATGCCGTCAATATCACACTGGTTGGTTTTTCGTTTTTTAATACCGTTCAGCCATACTCTAAGCACTTGACTGGACAGATCTTTGCTATTTTCATTATCACTGTTGCAGCAGCTGAGGCTGCGGTTGCCCTGGCGATGATCATCGCCATTTACCGCAAGCGCTCTACGGTGGATGTTGGCGAGATCGATATGATGAAGTGGTGATTAGATGTTGTATCAATATTCTGCGCTAATTTTATTAGCACCGCTTCTCGCCTTTGCTGTGATTCTCTTTGGGACGCGTGTCTGGGATATGAACAGTCGCCCCAGGGTTGAACTTCCTGCTGGACATGGGGATCATGATGCCCATGAGGAACATCCTGTTGCGCAAGCGCACGGTTCCTCGGATGCCCACGCCGCAGAGCACAGCGAAGCCGATGACGATGACGAGCCTCATGTGGCTTATCTGACAGCTGGTGCAAAGGCCAGTGCTTATGTTGCACTGCTGATTATGGCGATTGCCTGCATTTATTCGTGGGTGCTGCTCTTTAGTACCATCAATTCTAATGCACTGCCTGAGGCAGGTATCCCTGTCCTCAACTATGAGTGGCTGACTGTGGGTAACCTGCATTATACTATTGCATTCCATCTGGATCGCTTGGCGATTGCAATGCTGGTGGTCGTGACAACGATCGCATTGCTTGTGCAGTTTTATTCACGCGGATACATGTCAGACTCGGCAGGTTACGCACGTTTCTACGCCTACCTGTCTTTGTTTGTCTTCTCAATGTTTGTGATCATCTTTGCGCAAAACTTTCTGGTGATCTTCTGCGGCTGGGAATTGGTTGGCTTAAGCTCTTATCTGCTGATTGGTTTCTGGATCAATAAGCGTGCGAAGCCTGATGAGCAGCGTCCCTCTCCGGCCAGTGCGAGCCTGCAATCTTTCGTGATGAACCGTATTGGTGACGTTGGGTTTATCATCGGTATCATGATTCTGTTCGTTAATACTGGCACCTTCGAATTTGATAAAATTCCAGGTCTGATTACTTCATCGCACATGGATCCCACACTGGTTGGCGTGGCTATGATTCTGGTGTTCTGTGGGGCAATTGGTAAATCCGCTCAATTTCCTCTGCAAACGTGGTTGCCATCCGCTATGGAAGGCCCGACTCCTGTGAGTGCTCTGATCCACGCCGCGACCATGGTTGCTGCTGGCGTGTATATGATTGCTCGTACCTCACCATTGTTTGCGGCGGCTCCCGCTTTTGCCTTCGAATTTGTCGCCTCGATCGGCGCTTTTACCGCTCTTTTTGCTGCCACGATCGCACTGGTCCAGTCGGATTTCAAACGTGTGCTGGCCTTCTCGACGATCAGTCAGCTGGGGTATATGTTTGTCGGCCTGGGTGTCGGTGGTTCCGAAGGCGTCGGTCCTGGTATGTTCCATCTTTTCACGCATGCCTTCTTCAAAGCACTCCTCTTCCTGGGTGCCGGTAGCGTCTTACATGCTTTGCATCATGCCATGCACAAAGAGGTACAGGATGTACGTCTGATGGGTGGTCTGGCCACCAAAATGCCGATCACAGCTTTTACATGGCTGATTGCTACGCTGGCTATTTCTGGCTTTCCCTTCTTTTCTGGTTTCTACAGTAAAGAAGAAATTATTGGCCTGGCTTTCCAGCATGGTCATCCGATCATCTACGCTGCAACGCTGCTTACCGCTGGCCTGACGGCCTTCTACATGTTACGCGCCTTCATCCTGGCCTTCGGTGGTAAGGGTGGTCGCTTCATGGGCCTGTGGGGCGGTCCCTATCGTGGTTATGGAGAGGTACATGAATCTCCTCGTTCAATGACCATTCCTCTGATTGTACTGGCTGTCTTTGCTGTTCTTGCGGGCTACTGGACTGGTTTCTATCAGTATGTCAACATCAGTGGTAAAGAGGTTGAAAACTTAAATATTCTAGAGTTGTTTGTCGATCCACTTACCTGGATTGGTGTGGTTGTCTCTTTCGCCGGTCTGGCAGTGGCCTGGGTTGTCTACGGTCGCATTGAGCTGGCGAGAATTAATCAGTTTGTGCAGTCGAATGCTGTGTTGCGTACGATCCATCGTATTCTGTACAATCGCTACTACATTGACGACCTGTACAATCTGTTCGTGAAATACATTATTCTGGGTCTTGCTCAGTTGGCGCAGGCCTTCGATCGCTATGTCGTTGATGGCATTGTGAACGGTGTGGCGCGCGGCGCAACTGATGCGGGTACCGGTTTAAGTCGCCTGGAGACGGGACGTGTGCAGTCGTACATGATCGGTTTCTTTGGCGGTGTGGCTGTGCTGGCAGTGGTAGTGGTCGTTCTCATAACAACGGTCTGGAAGTGAGGTAAGAAAACATGTCGATTTTCGAAAATGCACTCACATGGATTCTCCTGCTGCCAGTCCTTGGTGCGCTGGGAATGTATGTCGTCCCGAAACGTCACTGGCGCTGGTCGCGCTGGATTGCACTTGTCTTTACGGCAGCTACGTTTGTGCTGTCGATGGGCATCTTCTTCTACATTTTAAATCAGCATGGCATTAATGGTTTTGGTAGTCTCAATAATTTGCCATATTCGATTCAATTGCCCTGGATTAACTTTACGGCTGGCGCGGTCCATTTCAAAGTTGACTACTTTCTTGGTGTAGATGGCTTGAGCTTGCCGATGGTGATCTTGAATGCGTTCCTGACTATGTTATCGATTGTTGGTGGTTGGGAGAAGAAGAACGCTCGCGATTATATGGCCCTGATCATGTTACTGGAAGCCGGTGTGATGGGCGTCTTTATGGCGCTGGATATCTTCCTCTTCTTCCTGATGTGGGAAGTTGAACTGGCACCGATGTTTATCCTGATTGGTATCTGGGGCAGTGAAACTATCAAGCATGGCGTTCCTGGACGTATCTATTCGGCCTGGAAATTCTTGCTATACACGTTCTTTGGTAGTGTCTTCATGCTGGCTGGTTTTATCCTGTTGTACTTCAAGATAGGTCGCTCGGATATGCCTTATCTTGCGACTCATCTGATCGGTGGAAGTACGACGGTGATGGGAATATCCATCAGTTTCCAGTTGCTGGCGCTCTTGCTGGTCTTTATGGCCTTCGCAGTAAAGATCCCTGTTTTCCCATTCCATACATGGCTACCAGACGCACATACGGATGCTCCAACTGAGGTCAGTGTGCTCCTGGCTGGTATCCTGTTGAAGATGGGTGCCTATGGCTTGATCCGCTTCTGCTTTACGCTCTTTCCAGGTGGGATGGCACAGTTCGCTGGCTGGCTGGCCGTGATCGCAGTGATCAATATCCTCTATGGAGCGGCGATCTGCCTCGTGCAAACGGATATGAAGAAGCTGATCGCGTATTCCAGTGTCAGCCATATGGGTATCATCCTGCTAGGAGTCGCAGCGGCGGCAGGAGCAGGCAATGGTATCTTTCAGGGGACTCTGGCTGGTGGCGATGAGGCGTTCCGTCAGGTTGCGCTAACAGGCGCGACGGTGCAGATGTTCAGTCATGGTATTATCACCGGCATGCTCTTCTTCTGCGTGGGTGTGGTCTATGATCTGGCACATACGCGTGAGATTAATATCTTCGGAGGTATCGCGAAGCGGATGCCGATGCTGGGGACGCTCTTTACGTTCGCTGGTATGGCTTCGTTGGGTCTGCCTGGATTGGCTGGCTTTGTGGCTGAGTACATGGTCTTCACCAGCAGCTTCCGCATCTGGACCATCCCAACGCTGATTGCGGTCTTTACCATGATCCTGACTGCAGCCTATCTGCTGTGGATGATTAAACGTGTCTTCTTTGGTCCATTTAATCAAAAGTGGAACTGGTTGACCGATGCATCCGCACGCGAGTTGGTGCCGCTCTATGCTCTGGCTGGCCTGATTGTGCTGGTTGGTATCTATCCAGCACCCCTGATTAATGTGATTACGAGTAGCATCACACCGATTATTCATACGGCTGTGACGACCATGATAAAGTAGGGAGATCTCTATGAGCAGAGCGATGCGACAGATGATGAAGAGTCGCTCTGCTGAGGGGTTAAGGAGTTACTATGTTTAAGCCATCTGATCTCTACCTGCTTGCACCTGAAATCAGCGTGATGTTATTAGCGTTGGTGGTGATGGTTGTGGATCTTTTTACGAAGAGACGCATCGTGACCGCTACAGTTGCATTGGTAGGATTGATCGTGCCTGTGGTGTTTACAATCGTGCAGGCTGCGACATTTACAACACCTCAAACAGCACTTTTTAGTATGTTTGTGATGGATCAATACTCGCTCTTTTTTGATATTGTCTTTTTGATTATCGCTGCTGTGATGGTTCTGGCCGCCTATAACTATCTAGGAAAGTATATCAAGGCCGATGGAGAGTTTTATACGTTGATGCTCTTCTCGGTCGTTGGTATGATGCTGATGGCGAGTACTGGCGAGCTAATCTCGATCTATATCTCGTTAGAGCTCACAAGCTTTCCTTTGTATGCGATGGCCGGTTTGCTGCGTACAAGTACAAAGTCATCTGAAGCTGCATTGAAGTATGTGCTCCTGGGAGCGATGTCCTCTGCCATCTTGCTGTACGGCTTTGCCTTGCTCTATGGCCTGACCGGGACAACAGATCTTCAGGGGATTGCGCAGTCCTTTAAAAGCTTTGGCAATGGCAATCTGATGGTGATTGTGGCCGATGTGCTGATTATTGCTGGCTTTGGCTTTAAGATTTCCGCAGTGCCATTTCATATGTGGGCTCCGGATATCTATGAAGGCTCGCCAACACCTGCGACTGCTTTCTTCTCGGTCGGCTCAAAGGCTGCTGGTTTCGCGGCTTTAATCCGCATCCTGGTTTATGGGGGTCTCTGGCAAGCGGATCTGACACCATTGGTGGTTGTCCTGGTGGTGGTCGCCGTCTTGACGATGACACTTGGAAACTTCGCTGCGGCTATCCAGACCAATATCAAGCGCATGATGGCCTACTCTAGTATTGCGCAGGCTGGATACATTCTGGTGGGCATAGTTGCGACTCTAACGATGTCCCAGAAGAATCACACCACCGCATCCAGTGGTATTGCTGCCGTACTGTTCTTCATCCTCGTATACGTCGTGACCAACCTGGGAGCCTTTTCGGGAGTGATTTCGTTGGCAAACCTGACTGGTGGCGAGAAAATTGAGGATTTCCGTGGGCTATGGAGGCGTGCTCCTCTCTTGAGTGTAGGGACAGCTCTCTGCCTGCTCTCGTTGGCTGGTATCCCACCAGTTGCCGGTTTCTTTAGTAAAGTTTTTATCTTCAGCGCTGCCTGGCAACTTGGTCAGCCATGGTTGGTAGTGGTAGCTTTATTGAATAGTATCGTCTCGGTTGTCTACTATGGACGTATCATCAAGGTGATGTTCTTTGATGCTCCTGCCAAGGAAGATCATCTGGTGCCCACGGCGAGCCTGAGTACCACGATTACTCTGGCGACCGCTGCTCTGTTGGTTCTGACTGTGATCGTGCAAGTTGTGCTCAACGCAGCCAATCCAGCTGCTCTGGGGCTCTTCGCTTCACTGCTTGGCAAATAAATATCCGGTCAGGTAGTAACAAAAATAGGACACGAAATTTCGTGTCCTATTTTTGTGCCATATGTCTTAGCTTGCTCTAATACCTTTGGGTAATTTCATAGCACTTGTTTGTCAGGATGCGTTATTATAGTCATAAGAACATCTTGAAATACAGTTAAACACAGAATATTAATAAATAAGGAATCGATAAAGCTATGGTATCTCCTGATAAACAACCGCAATCCTGGGGACGTTATCCCGCGGTAAAATCGAGCGGGGTTGTCCCTGTTTATTGGCGTACTGAATTACCCGATCTGGCCGCCACCAATCAGTCAATACTCCCTTTTGGATATGGGCGTAGTTATGGTGATAGTTGCTTGAACGAAGGTGGTGTCACTGTCGATGTGAGCCATATGCGCAATTTTATCGCTTTTGATGAAGAGAATGGACTGATTAAGTGTGAAGCTGGTGTGTCGCTGGCTGACGTGCTGAGCGTCGCAGTGCCGCGTGGATGGTTTTTGCCTGTCACACCGGGAACCAAATTTGTCTCAATCGGTGGCGCTATTGCCAACGATGTGCATGGGAAAAACCACCATGTTGCGGGGACCTTTGGATGCCATGTGACACGTTTTGAGCTGCTACGCTCAAATGGCGATCGTTTGATATGTTCTCCTGAGCAGAATAGCGAACTGTTCTGTGCGACCATCGGGGGGCTGGGTTTGACAGGAATGATTATCTGGGCTGAGTTCCGCCTGCGCAAAATTGTGAATCCTTACATCGATATGGAATCGATTCACTTTGATTCGCTAGACGAGTTCTTTGAGATTTCAGCGGCTTCTGATAAGAGGTTCGATTATACGGTCTCCTGGGTTGATCTGCTGGTCGGCGGGACAGCTCTGTGCCGTGGTAAATTTTTGGGCGGTAATGCCAGTCAGGACCCCACATTAGCGAAAGAGCTTTCCAGGAAGAAAAAACTTCCTCTAGCGGTTCCGATTGATTTCCCCGGCTTTACGTTGAATAAATATACCGTCAAAGCCTTTAACGAGGTATATAATTTCCAGCGTGGAAAAACCGTGAAGAAGACTGAAAGTTATGAACCTTTCTTCTATCCACTGGACTCTATCCACAACTGGAACCGTATCTATGGAAAACGAGGCTTTTTCCAATACCAGTTTGTGGTCCCCTTTGATAAGGGGCGTGAGGCTCTACGTAAAATTATCTTCAACATCCAGCAAGCTGGCGAAGGATCCTTCCTGACCGTCTTAAAGCAATTTGGTGATATTAAATCTCCCGGCATGCTGTCTTTCCCTCGTCCAGGCTATACGCTGGCGTTGGACTTTACAAATCGGGGCGAAAAAACGCAGGCTTTCTTGCGTGAATTAGATCTGATCGTTGAAGATAACGGTGGTGTTCTGTATCCAGCGAAAGACGCACGCATGAGCCCTGAAGGTTTCCAGAAATATTATCCACGTTGGCAAGAATTTGAGCAATATATCGACCCGAAATTCTCCTCTAGCTTCTGGCGCCGTGTCACGCAAGAGGGAGAGGTTAAGGCTCCTCTCTATATTTAATAAGATAGTCTGTGAAGCCCGAATATAATAGAATAAATAAACGTTTGCATCAAGCGGTAGGAAATTCTCCTACTGCCTGTTATAAAAAACAATCGTGAATGTCATGCAGGAACTGTGACGCGATCGAGCGCATGAGCTTTACATACACGATTGCATGGCATGCCGATATTTATATAAGTAAAGATAAGTTGAAAGTCAAAATAAGATGAGAGTAGTAATTGTAGGCGCTAGTTCTGCCCTGGCTCACGAGGCGGCGAAGCTGTTTGCTCGTGATGGTGCTGATCTTTTTCTAGTCGGGCGCTCGGCTGATAAATTGTCTATAATCGCCGCTGATCTAAAAGTGCGCGGCGCAAAAATGGTGGAAACCTTTGTTTTGGATCTCAATGAGATGGATCGCCATGAAGAGCTGTTACAGCAGGTGATCAGCTCGTTCGGTGGGATCGATGCACTGTTGATCGCTCATGGCACGTTGGGAGATCAGAAACAGAGTCAATTAAGTATCGCAGAGACGTTGCAAGAGTTAAATACCAATGCTATTAGTGTGATCTCCTTGCTGACCATCAGCGCTAATTATTTTGAGCAGCAGAAACGCGGCTGCATCGCCGTGATCTCCTCTGTTGCTGGTGATCGTGGTCGTGCCTCTAATTACGTGTATGGGACCGCCAAGGCAGCAGTCAGTACCTTCTTACAGGGCTTGCGTGGACGTCTGGCGAAATCTGGAGTGGCGGTTGTGACTATCAAGCCGGGAACCGTCGCTACTCCGATGACGGCCCATATGAAGCAAGGATTACTCTTCGCTCAGCCAGAAACGGTTGGTGCGGGCATTTATGACGCGATAAAGAAGCGCAAAGATGTGGTCTATCTGCCAGGATACTGGAAGATCATTATGTTTGTGATCAAGTCGATTCCTGAGAGCATTTTTAAACGTTTGCCTCTCTAATATCTCTATCCAGATCTGCCGAAAACTGTAGCGGATAAAAGCAGCCCCTATATGGTGCAATGTATCGCCAGCCATATAGGGGTTGTGCCATTTTTGTCTTCCAGAAATTTTCATGAAGGGTTGATTGCGTCTAGCACTTTTGCTCAATTACGTTGGCCGCCGCCCCATGGTGGGCCGTAATATTGGTCCTGCTGTGATGCAAACCCTCGTGAAGAGTTGTTGCCTTGCTCTTGTGTAAATCTCTGCCGAAGGTCGGGTTGGTCTTCCCTTTCCCTTCTTGTATCTCTCCGGCGAAGGCTGGCGGGTTCCCTTGTATCTCTCCTTGGCAGTGTATCTCTCCTTGGCAGTGTATCTCTCCTTGGCGGTGTATCTCTCCTTGTATTTTCTGGTGGTAGTGGTTCATTTCCATAACTAAAGTCTTCATCCCTTACAATAGGTATTCCCGCACCCCTGCGTGGCTTATATGAACCATTACTTCTCCAAGCTGAATCACCTGAATTATCAGAGGAAGAAGGGGGGCTCTGTTCTATTCGTTTAGATTCTCTGTGTCTAGGTTCTGGGAGACTTCTTCTGGGACGATCATCTTGAGATGTATCACGCCTTGTAGGCTTTTTATCTAGACTCCTCTGAAATGCTTCAAGAACTGCCTCACCTGCAGCATCTTTTCCCCTGCTTGCATCCAATTTCTCTTGCCGAGTGCTACCTTCTCTATTCTTTACATACTTTCTTGCTCCACTAAGTCCCTTTATTGCATCTTTTCTGAAATTATAAGCATCACTTCTATCTACTTTTATCTTTGGTTGATCTCTTGCGTATGCATCTAGATCCATTTTTGCAGCTTGAATATTTGCTAATGCTACTCCTCCCTCTAAAATTATTTGTTTGCTATCATGTGGCTTGTTGTTCAATTCATTGTTTAAATAAGTTTCTCCCATTAGTAGGGGTCCTTTAAGGGCACTAGCTACTGTATCCGCTGTCTCAAGAAAATTTCCAACTTTTTTCCATACACTCTCACTCTGCTTCTGAGGGCGTGTACTCTCACTCCGCTTCTGAGGGCGTGTACTTTCACTCCGCTCCTGAGCATATGTACTCTCACTTCGCCTCTGAGGACGCCCACCACTTACGGGAGGGCGCTCCCGATCTCGACCCCGCTCGGGAGGGAGTTCACGCTCTGGAGGGCGTGTACTCCGCTCCCGTTCCGGAGGGCGTGTACTCCGCTCCCGTTCCGGAGGGCGTGCACTCTGATTTCGAAAGGCGCGATCCCGCTCTAGATTATAACTGCCGCCCTCACGACCTCTCTCACGACCTCCAGAATTACTCGAATATCTCCTTGTCCCATCCATTGCAATGGCTCCTTTTAATAATCGTATGCAAGACAATATTAGGTCTCTATTCTACTAGAGTAGGGTAAGCTCCTCCTTACCAGGAACAAAGTAATTCTTGTATGCGGATTAACTAGAAACCACATAATACAAAATCCAAAGAACATTTTTACTTTCTTGAGAGTCTTTTTGTAAGTTTACCTGATTTATGAGACCACAATCAGGGAGAAATAGGGACAAATCCAGGACCATTTGATCGTTGATTGGTTAATTTTCTTCGCTCTACACCAATATCTATCTGTGCATGTAAAAATGGTAAGAAATAGAAAAGCGCGCTTAGGAATTTACCAAGCGCGCTCTTTTAATGACATTGTTAGCTATTGTGGGAGTTGGTGAGGAACATGGTCAGGCCGATGATGACCAGTACAATACCCAGACCACCCAGTCCAAAGATGAGCCAGAGCATTGATCCGTTGTTGTTTGATCCAGGTCCGCCATTGTTGTTTCCATTAGGAGTGGGTGTGGGAGTGGCAGTCACCTCCGGGGTAGGTGTTGGCGTTGGAGTAGCGGTCGCTGCCGGGGTGGGCGTTGCTTGCTGATTGACTGTAATTGTGTTGGCAAAAAATTGATTCTGATTGCTGTTGTTAGCATCGGTGATCCCGATACCATAAGAGCCTCCTTGTGCATTGGTTGGAATGGTCAGGCTAACGCTAAAGTTTCCATCGGCATCAGCTGTGACGGGCTGGCTGATAAGCGCTTGACTGCCTTCTCCCGCAGTGATGGAGACTGTTAACGCTTCTTGCGGATTCCAGTTTTGACCACTGACCGTGATTGCATCACCGGGGTTGGCTGTTGTTGGCGATGCCGAGGCTGTTGAGGGAGGGAGGACAGTGAAGGTTGTGTTAGAGGCTTTGTTGGTATTACTGACACGTGCACAGACATAGTAGGCTGTGCTGGGCTGGCTGGCACCCGCAGGCCATGTGGCGGTGACTTGAAAACCGCCGTTGTTATCGGTTATGCCGCCGGATGCCGGCTGGATGGGTCCCGCTCCACTCTGGCCCGCTATACACTGTCCGGGATCGGTCGCTGCATAGAGCATGACCGGGCTGTTGGGAGGAAAACTGGCGCCTGTCAGCTGGATTTGTGTTCCGGCATGACCTTTTGGCGTACCTCCAGTGGGCAGCGCCAGGGTGAGACTGGCATTGGTATACGTGGCTGTTGGTGTGTCATCTAAGATGATGTGTGAACTGGCAAGCGCCGTCGGTTGTGTATAGATAAGGGTAAGTAAAGCGAATCCGACGATGCCAGAGAATAAGACACTGGAATACTTAATAAAAGTTTTGAACACTCGAATTACTCCTGAGAACACAGCATTGTTATAAAAAATAGACGTTGCTGAATGAATGCTTGTAACGATTTTAAGTCCTTTTAATTTATACGTCTATTTTCCTCCAATGGTCCCGTTAGATTTCGGTTCCCTTTCTATTTTTTCGCATCAACCTCTCGTTGACGTAAAGCCTCATAAAGAGAAATGCTGCCAGCAACGGCTGCGTTTAACGAGTTGACATGTCCAAACATTGGCAATTTGATCAGGAGGTCACAGTGCTCACGCACCAGGCGACTGATACCTTTCCCCTCGTTACCTACGACAAGAGCTAGAGAACCTGTCAGGTTGGCTTGTGTATAGAAGGTCTTGGCTTCTCCGGCCAATCCCACCACCCAGATATTTTGTTTCTTCAACATGTCAATGGCACGCGTGAGATTGGTCTCCTGGGCGATGAGGATGTGCTCGGTGGCTCCAGCCGATGTTTTAACGACCGTTCCGTTAACTTCAGCTGCTCGATGCTCTGGGAGAATCACGCCATGTACGCCTGCGGCCTCTGCTGTGCGTAAGAGAGAGCCCAGATTATTTACGTCCTGGATGGCATCAAGGATGAGAAGAAATGGTGCTTCTTGCTTTTTCTCTGCCAGCGCAAGGATATCGTCGATGCTGGCGTAGCGACGCTCATCAACCTGGGCAATACATCCCTGATGGACCGCCCCGTTACTGATCTGGTCCAGACGATGGCGTGGGACAATGTCGATCGGGATCAAGCGTTGTTTGGCCTCTGCGACGATTGTAGCGATGGCAGGGGCTTCTTTTACACCTTCAGCCAGTAGCAGACGTTGAATGTGTCGTCCGGCTTGTAGTGTCTCTGTGACAGGGTTACGGCCCCATATATATTCAGGCATGGTACCTCTTTATGTGTGGTGATGGTCCAAATGGTCCGAAAATTTCTTTTCGAGTATAGCATACCTCTGCGAGGGACTCTACTATCCTGTGCCACTTGAGTGAAAATAGCCTTTTTTCAGACAAAAAACCTCTTGTGGGAAACACTTTCCACAAGAGGTCCGTTGGCGAGGAGAAAGGAGGAGAAATTAGTAGTTGTCTTCGCGACGATGATGGTGTCGGCCTTCTCTCTCTTCTAAACGCTCGATTTCACGCTCCTCTTGACGAAGCTCGCGACGCAATTCTTGCTCTTCACGGCGCTCATGATTAATCTCTTGTTGGTAGCCGTCTTGCTGAAAACCGCCCTGTGGGAAGCTTCCCTGATAACCATTCTGTGGAAAACCACCTTGCTGAAAGCCATTGTTATATTGTTGATAGCCACCATTGCCGTATTCTTCACGTTGATGATGTGCGATCATGTGTTTGGCGACCAGACCTGTTAATACAACGGCGCTGCCCATCAAAACGGGATGGCTAAAAACACGCTGCAAGAGATTGGGCTGCTCTTGACCTAGACGAAACAATCCCTGCGCCATCGAGGAGGGATCGTTGGGATTGACACCATATTGGGGTGGCATCTGCTGGGCGAAGATCGCTCGATTTTCGTAGGGCATCTGCTCAAAATGTTGCTGATAAACGTTTTGTTGTAGTTGGGGCGGCGCACCCTGGATGAATTGACCGAGATGACCAAGTGCTTGCATTGGATCAAAGCCATTAAAGTTTCCAGCATCGTAGGCCTGGGCATATTGTTGATAGACTTGTTGTCTATTGTTATCAAAGGGCCACATGGGAGCATACTCCTTTACAAGACAATCGTTCGTGTTACGCGATGGTCAAATGAAACGACTGTGTTTTCTTAACTCAAGAAATATACGGATCGCAAGTTGTTTCGGTTGAGCCAATTGCGACTCCATCTACAATAGTAGCACTAATCCTGTGTAAATGTCAAAAGTCGTTCAGATTAAAAAAAACTCTTCAGGAAGTTTCTTCCTCAATTTCTCCATGCCACAATTGGCGCATTTCTGTGCAGGTCTCAAGGAGCTCATCAAGCTTTCCGACCGCTTCAATCCGACCTTCTTTCAATACAATGATCTGATCGGCTCTCTGGAGGACCGCTTTGCGATGCGAGACGACGAGGCAGGTATGCTCTTGTTGGCTAAAGAGACGTTGCCAGAGGATCTGTTCGGTGGTGACGTCAAGTGCGCTGGATAGATCATCGAAGACGAGCAATTCCGCATTGCGAATAAACATACGAGCGGCGGCCGTGCGTTGAATCTGGCCGCCAGAAAGCTTGACACCACGCGTGCCAATCATAGTGTCCAGTCCTTTTTCTAAAGAGTCAATGTCGTGCTCCATGACCGCAGTGTGAATGGCGTGCTGGAGTTGTGGCTCATTGTCTGGCCGATCGAGCTCGATGTTTTCCCGTAAGGTGGCGCTGAAGAGCCGTGGGATCTGCGATGTGTAGGCGCTGTGTGGGGGCACGAAGAAATTAGCTGGATCAGCGATGGGCTCGCCGTTCCAGCTAATTTCTCCTGCATCCTTGGCCAGTAAGCCGAGCAGGACTTGCAGCAAGGTGGTTTTGCCTGCTGCGATACGTCCCGTGATCACTGTCAGCGAGCCACGCTGAATAACAAAGCTGATCTTCTCAATGCCTCTTCCTGTGTCTGGATAGTGGTAGCTGAGTCCCGAAACGTGCAAACTTTGCAGCGGCAGGTTGGGACTGGAGATGGTAGTGGACAAGTTGGGTAGTGATCCACGCAGATAGAGGGGCTGATGGTCCACCAGGCGTCTCGGGGGCGCGCCTTGTAGTAGGGCATCCATACGTTGAAAAGAGATGCCTGTCTGAGCATAATGGGCCAGAAAAATGCCAAAGAATTGTGTAAAGTCCGTGACGAAGGCAAGATAATAAATAAATAAGGCGAGATCACCTATGCCTAATTGATGCGTGTGAATGGCTTGCGCTCCCAGAATGAGAATTAGACCTGTGCCAAGTCCTACGGTGTTACCAAAGATTGAATTGAGCACCTGCTCTAACATTTGATCTTTGAGAATTGAGAGGCGACGCTTTTCATTCAAGCTGCGAAAATGTTGAATGATGTGTGGCTCAGCAGTCGCAACTTTGATGCCTTGAACGTTACCAAAGATCTCACCAATGGCACTGGTGACCTCGCTTGTAGCGGTACGGCTGGCTCGTCGATAACGCTCCAGGCGTTTACGCATTATTTGGGAGATGGAAACCACGCAGATCAGTGGTACAAAGACGAATAATGTGATGCTGATGCTGATCCTGAACAGGATAATCATGGCAAAGAGCGAAAAAATTACCTGTCCAATTACATCTAGCGTCCAATCTATCGCATCTTCTGCCTGGAGTGTATCGTCACGAAAGCGACTGATCGCCTCTCCGGGAGAGCCAGGAACGGCGTGCGCCCCAGGTCTCTCAAGGATACGTGCAAGCATATTGATGCGGAGCAGATTATTCATATTGAAACGGAAAATTACATCTACTCTCCCACCAAGCAAGATGATTATGCCACGTGCTAGCTCGGTGGTTACCATCAGCATAATGATGATCCAGATGTCATACGGAAGATGGGTTGCGTTTTGCAACCTGTTGAAAAACTGTTGCGCCAGCAAACCTGGAATCAGTGGTATGCTGTGGATGATTGCCCAGAGCAGAGCGTTAAACAGATACATGCCTGGACGATAACGGAACATCTGCCATAAATATTGATAGGTCTTCATGCAAGTACCTCTTCTAATCCAGTCTGTAAGAGTCGATAAAAGTGCGCTGTAGGATCACTGGCAAGCTGTTCGCGAGGACCATATTCTAAGATGCGTCCGTCCTCCAGCACCAGAATATCGTCGGCGCGTTGGACTGTCGTCAGGCGATGAGCAATCACGATGCCTGTTCGCTCGACGAGTAATTTGCTGATGGCGTGTTCGGTCAACTGTTCGGTGGTAGGATCGAGCCTTGATGAGGCTTCATCCATGATGACGATGCCTGGTTTGAGTAAGAAGACACGTGTAAATGCCAGCAATTGTGCCTCACCCGCAGATAGCCCCTCCCCATCTGATCCCAAAATAGTATCCAGGCCAGCTGTCAGGCTTTGATACCAGCGGGAAAGGCCAATTTCTTGTAATACATTGAGTATCTGTTCATCTTCGATGGCAGGATTAAAGTAGGTGAGATTGTCGCGTACTGTGGCGTGAAACAATTGCACATCTTGTGTCACCATGCCGATGTGCTGACGCAGGTCACGTATCTGTGTTTGTCTGATTGGTATTTCCCCGATGAGTATGTCGCCTGCTTGAATGTCATATAGTCGCAAGAGCAATCTGGTAAGCGTCGTTTTACCGCTACCTGTACGTCCTAGAATGCCGAGCACGCGACCAGCTTTAAGCTGAAAATTTAAGTTGTGTAGAATTGGTTCGTCCTGGTTGTAGCCAAATGATAGGTCTTTGATTTCAATCGCTAATGGACCGTCTGGTAGCTGGGGACCATTTCCATCTACAATGGTAGGCGTGGCCTGTAAGAGTTGTTTGATACGCTCAATGCCTGCGCTGGCCTCCTGCAATTGTTGCAATTGTGTGCGTATTTGTTGGAGTGGGGCACTTAACAGGTTGGTATAGTAAAAAATGAGATAGACGGTGCCCAGGGTGATGGATTTGTTATTCCAGAAGTATGCAGAAATGCCCAGGGCCAGCGCGTTTCCTAGGCCAAACAATAATAATGTACTGCTCCAGGTGGCGTAGCCGAAAAAATTAGCCTGAAGTTGAAGCGGCAACCAACCGCGCAAGAGTTGATAAAAACGTCTCATCACATAGCCAGTAGCGCCGTTGGCGCGTAGATCCTCCGTACCAGCCAATTGCTCGCCGAGGAAGCCAAAAAATTCGGCATCTTTCGCACGCGCTTTTACCCAGTGAGGTACTGCTATGTGGCGGATACGAATTAAGAAGAAGAGTCCTATCAGCGTGAAGAGGCTGGTGGCGATACCGATGCGCCATTCTTCCCTGAAAAGCAGAAGCAGGACGCCGCAAATCAGGAGACAACTACCAAATAATTGCACCACAGCTTGCGAAAAGAAGGTAGAGAGCGTATTCACGTCTCCGTCGATGCGCTCGATCAATTCGCCGGAGGTGCGAGCTTTGTGGAAAGCAAGATCGAGATGCAGGCAGTGGAGGACGAGATCGGTACGTAACTGATTGGTGGCTGTCCAGGCCAGATTCTCGCTTACATATGTGTTCCAGACAGCTAGTAATTGGTTGCTGAATGATAGGGCTATAAAGATTACACCTGCATCTATCAACGCAGATGTGGCGGCATCATTGAGTGCATTGTCGATAAATTGGCGCAAAATTTGAGGATTAACCAGTTGCAAACCGATGCTGATAAAAAGCAACACAACCATCAAAAGTGCGCGTTGCCATTGTGGACGTAGATAGGTCACTAAAAGATCTCGGTAGGTAAATGATGGCTGGAGTGTACGGCTCATCACAGATTCCTTTCAGGCTTTGAACAGGACATGTTTTTACGCAGTTTGATCGTGTTGGGAAGATGTTTGTGCACGCTTTATACAGCAAAAAAAGACCACAAGGCGAGCAAAAGCCTATGGTCTTAAGACATGTCTGGGAAAATAAGCAAAAGCAGCCACAGGCGGAGATACACCCGTGGAAAAGCGGAAAACGAGTCGGGAACGTGTGTTTAACTAATGGGCATTGCAGGTAAAAACATGCATGCCATTTAATTGTGAGGGCGGTTCCAGGGTATACCTATAAGGTGCTATTACCAGAAAGATGTGTTATCTTGCTGAGGCGAGGCGATAAGTGCTGCGATGCCATATTGAGTAATCTCCTTTATGTTTAGTCGATATACTCATAGTATGCCATAGAAAATTTTAGAATTCAAGCAATGTAGCAACGTATCAGGTTCTTTAATGCTGAAGAGAAGTTAAACGTATCGATCTTTCACCTCCCCTACGATTGCTAAGCTACCCAGCGTCCAATCGCAAACAGAACCACGTTGGCTGTCAATGTCAGCGGGAAAAAGATGTAGATATAGCGACGGCAGGCTGGATTGTATTTCCACTCAAGGGCCAGGAGCATGAGAGTCGGAAAGATGACCATAAGATAACGTGGAATGGACATCAGAGGGTTGGGGAATCCGACGGTTGTGCTGAGTGAGTAGAGGAGCAGCGTTACTGTGAAAATCCGATAAGTGATGGGGAGGTGATGCCAATACTTAATCAATAAGAAGATGGGTAATATCGTAAAACAAAGGTCCAGGAGGTTATTATAGAGAGAGTCTAGTGGTACTGACAAGGTGACCAGATACCATAATGCAGAGAAGATTGCTGTGAATGGAAGGGATGGCGTGCGACCCCAGGCAATCGCGGCGTGCAAAAAGAGGAGTGGATTGCCCCAACTCAGGTAGAGATAGAGCATGTAAAGGATTACTCCCAACGGAATGAGGAGCATTGAGCAGAGTGAATTGAAAAACATGAATGTATTGGTCTGCAAATGCTGCCTGAACGGCCAAAATCGTTGGACAAAAAATATGAAAATAACAATGATCAGCATTGAACCTGTTTCGCGTGTAGTAGCAGCCAATCCAGCACATAAGCTTGCCAGCCACCAATCCCACTTGCCCTGACGCTCTAAAAAGACAAACATTGCCAGACAGAGGCAAAGAAACAACGCTTCTGTATAGCCAAAAGAAAAGAAAAGTGTATAGGGGAAGAAGGCGCACAGCCAGACAGACGTTTTGGCAATGGCATCATCAAAAAGTTTTTGCGTCAACCGATACAGCAATTGGAGCGAGATAAAAAAGAAAAGATTCGCCAGCAGGACACTGGAGAGGTAATAGGGAATTTCTCCTGGAAGTAGTAATGAGAGCAGACGACCGAGTAACCATATGGTGAGGGGCCAGAGTGGGAAAAAGACAGTCACTCCAGATTGATAATAGCCATGGGCGGCGATACGTACGTAAAACAAATTATCCCAACGCCACCAGGCCAAAATGTAAGCCAGGCTGTCAAAAGGATTATTATGTTCAAGTACTGTGTGGGAAACCTGCTGAGGGTCAAAGGGAAAGCCATGTTTTCCTGCTGCAATGGCGATGACTGGGAGAGTAATTACGATGATCAAAATGCGGCTGATGATGAAAGCTCGTTTCGGTTCATTCCTGATAGCTGTCCATACAGACATAAGTAGTAAGAATCCTTTCATCGTAGTTATCTATTTAGCGAGAGAAATGGGCCTGCGTAAATAGATAAACGGTGATTCAAATAGAATAACTCATAACGAAAGTGTCCGTTCCTCAATGGAAAGAGCAAGAATAGGTCCAGCGACATAACTCACATGAGAAGCGCTCATATTGTAGAACAAGGAGAGCGAGAAAACAAGCAAGGTATCATGGTAAAAAGTTTGGCGAGGAAATGAGTATCTGATTGTCTTGACTGCTCAAGCTACTAGAATTAGGGCAATGGTTTATGTTAATCTATGGATTGAGCGTACAGGCGGTTGTATTTTTGAACGACACACGATAATAAAACCCTGGCAAGAAATGCTTCTGTACTGTAGCGGATTTTTTACAGTGTGCGTATTATAAGCGTGCGGTAGAAACCAAAAATTTATCGTGGTCTTATATTTTTGATGCAGAAGGAGTGTCCATGGCGCGCGAAATATTTAATCGAGATAATCTTGTCGATTATGGCAAACGTGGTCTTCAGGGTGGCTTGAGTACGATGGGTGATTTCAAGCAATTTTTATTACGTGGTAACGTAGTTGATCTGGCTGTTGGTGTTATCATCGGTGCAGCATTCAATGGCGTTGTGCAAGCTTTTGTGACCGATATAATTTCACCACTACTTGGTCTGCTTGGATTTTCGCAGAATTTTAATGATTGGAAAATCCCGGCAGGCCCTGGTCACGCATTTCTTGTGGGCAGTTTTCTTACTGTAGCACTCAGCTTTGTCATCACGGCAGCGGTCGTTTATTTCTTTGTCGTGAAACCGATTAATGCCCTGGAGAATGGCTATAATCGCCTGCGTCCGAAGCCTGCGGAGGCTCCGAAAACGCGCGAATGTCCGTTCTGCTTGAGTGAGGTCAATATTAAGGCGACGCGCTGCGCCTATTGTACAGCTCAGTTGCCTCCGGTTAATCCTGCTCCGGCTACCTATCAGCCACCGCAAGCGTAGTAGGCACGACATTTTTAGACTGCTATGTATCAGTTGGTAGATTGATGACCATACCTACATTCTTGCATGTGAGAAATGGCTAGCGTATACTGCTAACGGGGAATTTATTGGTTGCTGTTCATAATCTCATGTACACAATCGATGCGTTCCGTGGAGTCAGAGGCGATCGAGTAGATACTTGCTATGATCTTGATTGACCTCCGATGTTAGAGCCAAGTTCATATCAGAGGAGAATATAACTCATGACGTCAACATCCGAGCCTGTACGATTGGAAGATTGGGTTCGTGATATTCCCGATTTTCCTCAGAAAGGTGTCCTTTTTAAGGACATCACCCCTTTGCTGCAAGATCCTAAGGCGTTCCATATGGCTATGGATCGTTTAGCCGCGCATTATGCGGGGGCTGGTATTGAAGCTGTCGTTGGTGTTGAGTCGCGGGGATTTATTTTCGGTGCGCCATTAGCCTATCTACTCAATTGTGGTTTTGTGCCGGTGCGTAAGTTTGGCAAGCTGCCATCCGAAACGGTGAGCGTTGAATATGCGCTCGAATATGGTACGAATGTGGTTGAGTTACATATCGATGCGATTAAACCGGGTCAACGCGTCTTGATTGTCGATGATCTCCTGGCCACTGGAGGAACGGTCTCGGCGTCGATTGAACTGGTTGAGAAGATGGGCGGTCATGTCGCAGGGATCGCCTTCCTTGTCGAGCTAGGTTTCCTCAAGGGACGCGAACGCTTACAAGGTCACGACGTCTTCGCATTGATCCAATATTAGGCTTATGCACCTGTACTGAAACTTCTCCAGTTAAAAAGAGAAGGGACGCTGATGCAGCGACAACATCAGCGTCCCTTCTCTTTTTAGTATCCCAGCCAGACGGTCTTACTATCCGCCGGTTGTGGCTGACGCTCCATGAGCTGGATGGCTGGATGACCCAGGTAGATGAATGCTACGATATGATCCTCTGTTTTTAGTCCGAACCAGTGTTTGATGCTGGGATCGTAGGCGGCGTCTCCTGTACGCCAGACGCCTGTAAGTCCAAGCTCTTCGGCGGTCAAGAGCATGTTTTGTACTGCAGCTGCTACGGCCTCTATATTTTCAATGGCCATAACCCTGGGCTGGGTAGGATATTCTGCGGCCACAGCGATCACTATGGGCGCACGGAGCGGTTTGTTCCGCTCTTTGTCCACAACTTGCTGTGGTACATCTGGTTGTCGCTCTGCGAGCGATTGAGCCATGATCTCGCCTAACTCTTTGCGCGCTTTGCCTGCCAGGACGAAAAATTTCCATGGTTCGGCCCTACGATGATTGGGAGCATGAGTGGCAGCTTCTAAAATCTGCTCAATCTGCTCACGCGTTGGAACTTGCTCAGTCGTTTTGCTAATGCTACGGCGACGCTTGATTGTTTCGAATACTGTCATGTTGTCCTATCATAGGCGACGAGACGCGCTGATTTGCTATAGGGATGGTTGCTTTACGTTATATTATATCTTTCAAATTTGATTCCGTGAAGAGCTTCTCATCGTTTATTTCTATGCCCCTTTTTGAGAAGGTCGAAGCTGAATATCATTGGCACTACGACATAAGTTTTATTTGGTAGCGAAGAACATGCTTGCATGGTACACTGGATGAAAATAGCATGTTTGAATGCACACTCTACGGTTGCTGCTCTGCTGTTGCGCGTCGATTGTATCTGAAATTGCTGTCTATTGGTCGAAGATGAGGTGTGGATGTGGAACAACCTTCTATCATGTTTCGTGCGCGGGTGGCGCGTCAGACCAGTTCCAGAATGTTCGTTGCAGATGCTTCACAGATGTCTTGTGATCTTGCCACAACGCTTGCTATCAGCTGGCGAAACTGGAAGACGCAGCTTGATCATTCAGAGAAAGTTCTCTCTATTGCTTGTGTGGGTCCTGCACATACTGTGCAGATTTGGAATTGTTGTAGTTGTAGTATTCCCATCTATTCCTGCACTTTGATCTATTATGGTCATTCTGATGAGATTACTGCTCTGGTATGGTCTCATGACACAAAGTGGCTGGCTACCGCGAGCGAAGACCATACAGTACAGATCTGGGATTCACATACTGGCGATGCTGTGATGGTCTATCGTGGATCGCATGGTGGCGTGCGAGCGTTGGATTGGTCTCCAGATGGTTGTTGTCTCGCTATTGGCAGTGATGATAATGTGGTGCGGATCGTGCATGTATTGGAGCAACGAGTCACAATGGTATACAATGGTCATGCGCTGGGATACTATGGTGTTGATGCGGTGGCCTGGTCACCAGATGGACACTTTGTGGCGTCGGCTGGCGATGATAATACTGTGCAGGTCTGGAATGTCCTGACAGGACAGCCTTTGATAGCGTATGCAGGGCATCAAGAGCACTGGATTCTGGCGGTGGCCTGGTCGCCAGATGGTTGCTGGATCGCTTCCGGCGGCGATGATATTCACGTCTGGAGCGTCAAAACAGGCTTGTGCAAGCAGATTTACAAGAAGCATGAATATACTCAACATTGGATTGATCATATTAGCTGGTCGCCAGATGGTCGTTTGATCGCTTCGACGAGCACAGATTCTGTATTACATATTTGGGATGTTTGGACCGGTTTTACTATTCAGACACAGGTGCATCCAGGCAGAGAAATTCCCTGTCGTGGTCTTATCGCCAATGCGCTCGCCTGGTTACCGGATACCGCGCTGGCTGTTCCCTATCAGGGGTGTCTGGCATTTGCTAGCTATGATAAGACTGTTAGCCTGATCGGGTTGTTATAGAGGAGAAGAGAAAAATGGAAGCACGTTTCATTACTGATAAGCAGAAGTGGAACGACTTCGTAGCGAAGTCCCCCTATGGAAATATTACTCAGACGTTTGAATGGGGCGAATTGTCAAAACATGTGGGTTCACATTTTTTGCGCATCGGTGCCGTTGATGATCAGAACAACTTGTGTGCAGTCATGTTGGTTCTTGATGTCAATGTTCCGGCATTGCATCGTTCCTTTTTCTACGTGCCGCGTGGTCCTATTGTCGATGATCCCAATTCCCCTGCCTTTAGCGTGTTACTCAATTTTGTAAAAAGTGAGGCGCGCAAACGGGGCGCTTTTATGCTCAAGCTTGAGCTGGGGATCGATGCGGGCGATACAAATTGGATCGCGGCATTGGAGCGTCGCGGTTTTCGACCGTCCACACAGTTTCTGCACATCCGCAACGAGTGGATCCTTGATATTCGTCCCCCCGAAAAAGAGATTTTGGCGAATATGAAGGAGAAGTGGCGCTATAATATTCGTCTGGCAACGCGTAAAGGGGTCACTGTGCGCGAGGGCCATGGACGAGAGGATCTTGAAACCTTTCATCGTATCCTGCAAGAGACCGCTGAGCGTGATCAATTCTATATCCATGATGTTGACCATTTTGAGCTCTTGATGAAGCTGTACGAGCAGGATGATCGTATCGCTCTGTTGCTGGCTGAACATGAAGGAAAGGCTGTCGCCGCTATTGTCCTGATGCGTATTGGCAAATGGTGCTGGTATCGCTATGGAGCCTCCTCCTCGAAGAGCCGTAACCTGATGCCTAACCATCTCTTGCAGTGGACTGGCATGCAATGGGCGAAAGCACATGGCTGTGACTATTATAACTTCCTGGGTATTCCTAACTCTCTGGAAGAGCCCGAGGCCCAGAAAGATCCTCTCTGGGGAGTGTATACGTTCAAGCGGGGATTTAACGGCTTTTCTCGTCTCTCGCTACCTGGCTATGATCTTCCCTATAATCCACTATACTATCAAGCATATGTGTACATGCTGATGGGGAAGAACTGGCTCGCTGCTCGTAAGCGTGAGAAAGAGTCAGAACCAGAAGCGAAAGTGGCTGAGAAACAGAAAGAACCGAAGTTGGTGGAGAGTGCTGTTCCTGTCAGTAAGTCTTGATCTCTGTGTTTAAGTGACTCTGCTGTTATTGCCATAGCAAGAGGAGGAAGACCCACGCATAACAATATGCGGGTCTTCCTCCTCTATTTTTTCTCGGGAGTTAGGCTTTGGTAGCTTCCTCTTGCGTAGCGATCTGTACTTTGCCTTCGCCGCTGTTGAGTAGGTTTCCTTCGAAGCCGATGGAGGGCAGAAGTTGAGCTTGTGCCTGCGTGCTCAATGGAAGTGCCCACAGTTTGATGAAGCCAAGCGCGGCATTATGATCAAACTGGTCACCAGTGTCATATGTGGCCAGACCCAGGCTGTAGAGCGAGTTTTCCGATTTGCGACCTACAATCTGGCAGCGTCCGCGTGAAAGCTTGACTCTTACGGTGCCGCTGACGAAGCGTTGCGTGCTCTGGACATAGGCTGCGAGATCCTGATGGAGGGCGCTGTACCATTGTCCGTTATAGATGACGCGAGCATACTCGGCGGCAACAGTTTCTTTGAAGCGAACTTGATCCCGACCGAGTGTCAGAGTCTCCAGGGCGTTGTGTGCGGCGTGCAGGACGACTGCTCCCGGTGCCTCGTAGATTTCGCGTGATTTGATGCCAACCAGGCGATTCTCGATGTGATCGATGCGTCCGATGCCGTATTTGCCTGCTTCGCTATTCAAGGTTTCGACGAGCACATAGCCGGGGATCTCTTCGCCGTCGAGGGCAAAGGGGATACCATTCTTGAAGGAGATCTCATAATATTTGGGTTCCAGATGCTCGATAGAATCAGGATCATTGGTCCAGGCATAAACCTCGGCAGGCGGTTCGGCCCAGGGATCTTCCAGGATGCCGCATTCGATGCTGCGTCCCCAGAGATTCTGATCCACAGAATATGGGCTGGCATTGGTGGCTGTGATGGGCATATTATGCTCGGCGGCATAAGCGATCTCATTGTCACGCGTCATGCTCCACTCGCGTACCGGAGCGATGATCTTGAGATCAGGAGCAAGCGTGTTAATCGAGACGTCGAAGCGTACCTGATCATTGCCTTTGCCTGTGCAACCATGCGCCACCGCTACGGCACCCTCCTGACGCGCCACTTCGACGAGCAGGCGGGCGATTAAGGGACGCGCCAGGGCTGTGGCGAGAGGATATTGTCCCTCGTAGATAGCTCCGGCCTGTAATGCTGGCCAGACAAAGTAGCGTACAAAGTCTTCTCGCCCATCGACGATCATCGCTTTGACCGCACCAATTTTCATCGCACGATCAGCAATCTCTTGCATGTTGCGTTCGTTACCGACATCTATCGTGACGGCGATCACGTCGAGATCATATTTCTCTTTGATCCAACGAATTGCCACGGAAGTATCGAGTCCACCAGAATATGCGAGTACAACGGTTGCCATAATGATTAGTCCTCCAGAATATGTATCAGTGATGTGCCAACAAGCTGCTGAATCGCAGTTTTAAAGAAAGTAGAGCGCTGTTGCCAGCTCTCCTGTGCCTGTATGAGTCTTTGTTGGGAATGCTCAAGCTCCAGGTTTCCTGTGCCTCCCAGATGACTACGCGCTTTGAGGCGCGTGATGAGTTGTTCCTGGCTCTCGGTTGGGAATGGTATGTGTTGATCAAGTTGAGCAGTGACTTCTTTGCCAACAATCCGATAGGCGTCGCGGAATGGGATATTCTCTTTTGTGACCATCTCGTAGGCGCGGTCGGTCGCAAATAACTCGAACGAGCAGGCGGCCATGACACGCTCTGTGTTGACGGTGACGTTTTCCATGACAAGTGTGCAGATCGCGATGCTCTCTTGCGCCAGATCTAACGCCTCAATCAGTGGTTGCTTCGTTTCCTGATAGTCCAGATTAAAGCCGGAGGGCAGGCCGCTTACGATGCCCATGATTTGTTGCTGATAGGCGATCATGGTGTGTGAGCGAGCACGGACGAGCTCCATGATGTCCAGATTGCGCTTCTGGGGCATGATGCTACTACCTGTACAGACCTCCTGGGATACCTGGAAGAAGCCATATTCGGCTGTGGTGAAGAGGAGCAGGTCTTGCGCTAATTTGCTCAGATCGAGCATGATCTGAGAGAGTGCCTGCACGATCACCGCTTCGATCTTGCCACGAGAGTTCTGGACGTAGATAACATTGTTTTGTACACGCGCAAAGCCCAGCAGATCTGAGACTAGCTGGCGATCAATCGGTAGAGGTACTCCATAGCCCGCAGCCGAGCCAAGGGGCGACTGATCGTTGATCTCGTAGGCGGTTGAGAGCAAGCGCTCATCATCGAGGAGCGACTCGGCGAAGCTTGACGCCCAGAGTCCTAACGACGAGAGCATCGCTCGTTGCATATGTGTGTAGCCGGGCATCGGAATATCTTTGTTGGCTTCAGCAAATTTGAGCAGGGTTTCACATAATGCGAAGAGCTTATGACTGGTCTTGATGAGCTCCTCTTTGCTGTACAGGCGTACGTCGACGAGTACCTGGTCATTGCGTGAACGCGCCGTGTGGATGTTTTTTCCGGCTGGCCCGACTTTTTCGATCAAGAAATTTTCAATGCTGGTGTGGACGTCTTCTTCCGAGCGCTTCACGACGAATTGATTGGTTTTTTCTAGCTCAAGGATTTCTCGGAGTCCCTGCTTGAGTTCGTGGAGTTCTTCTTCATTGAGGATGCCAATTTGTCGCAGCATCGTCGCATGGGCAAGCGAGCCCCATACGTCGTGGCGGATCAGACGATTGTCGAGTAGACTGTTTTGAGCTGCGGTGTAGCGTTCAACTTGTTCGTTGACGCTATACCCTTTTTGCCAGATTTTAGTCACCGTGTGTGATCTCCTTCGCTTGTATTTTGAAAGAAGCTGCGAGGCAATAAAAAACCCCCGTCCCTTCCGTCAATTTTGAAGGGACGAGAGTGCAGGGAGTTTATTTGCCCTATCACACCCGTGGTGCCACCCTAATTGTCTTTCAAGCAACACTAATGCCATGAAAGACCACTTTCCTGGTTAAGTTCTACATGGGAACCACCCACCTGTCCTACTTGCTTCCTGATAATCTCAGGCGAAAGCTTTCTTCGGTCAGCCGCTCACGAATGCGTTCTGAGAGAATAAAACCATTCCGAACTCCCACTCTTCTTCGGATCGCTGTCGGTTGTTCTGCTCATACTAATTTCGATCAACGCAGGTTCTTCATTACTATGCTTCTTAGGATAACAGTCATCTCATGAAATGTCAAATTTTTATCTGCACATAAAAAGATGCTCTCAACAGGTTAACTCTCACACTTTGCATCCCCTGTGGAACACAGCGGTGACTATTCATCCTTGACTGATATTTGCCTGCCTGGATGAATTTATAGTGCCGCCAGTTCTCTTTTTGATGAACTATTGAGTATCTAAATGCTCTGGGGTGTCGTGTTTAGCGATAGTGAATGCAAATAGATACTGTCTGCATGCGAAAGGAGCATGAGAATGAATACAGTGACAAATTGGGGTACAGCAATTATCTCATCATTTGCTGCGGCTCTGGCACTTGTCTTTAGTTTTATCCCCAAGTTGGTTGGATTCCTGGTTATTCTGATTGTGGGTTGGATTGTGGCGGCTTTGCTCGAAAAAGGCGTTACAATGCTCTTACGTCGGGTCGGATTTGACCGTATTAGCGAGCGTATTGGCCTGACACGCATCGAACAACGGCTGAATATCCGTATGGATGCTGCATCCGTACTGGGAAAAGTTGTCTTCTGGTTTGTGTTCTTAATTTTCCTGGTACCGGCCTGTAACGCGCTCCAATTAGACTCTGTCAGTCAACTGATTACACTCATTGTTGGCTATATCCCCAATGTTTTTGTCGCGATTGTGGTACTCTTCCTGGGTATGTTACTCGCTACGTTCGTGGCTGATGTGGTGTATAGAGCGCTATCAACTTCGAGAACTTCAAACCCAAATATACTGGCGAACGTGGCTCGTTATGTGATTATTGGTTTTGCAATTCTGGTCGCTTTAGAGCAATTGCAGATTGCTCCGGCTTTGATCACGACTCTGTTTACTGCGGTCGTAGGAGGAGCTGCTCTGGCATGTGCTCTGGCCTTCGGACTGGGAGGTCGTGATACGGCCAAGCAACTTCTAGAGCGAGGTGTCGGGTCAATGAGTACCATGTCTCCATCGCAGATGTCTCAGGATGCTACTCCCACGACTCAAGTAGATATGAGGCAGCGTTTTAATCAGTCGCCGTCAATGAGCGGCAAAGAAACAAACAATCTTACTTCGCCAGTGCAACCATCGGAGCAGGCGCGGGCAGGACAAGTCTACAATGATCGAACGTCTTGATGACATGTCCCATGATTTGTACGAAAGGATTCTCTTACGAGCGAGCAGGGATGCCTGTCGGGTAATATTAAGAGATGTTTAAAGTTTTTTGCGCGCTGGTATTTTGGCTTGACAATGTTGTGCCTGGTTTATATACTATCACTTAGTTGTGTAAAGCAAAGAACTCATAAAAAAATTTATTGCAGCAAAGGCGTAAAAATCGCGAAAGAGTAAGCAGCCGGGATATAAACAGCGATCTGGAGAATGGTGAGAATCCAGAGCTATCCACTGACTGAACACATCGTGAGAGCCATGTGCGAGAATGCGTGACACGCAGAAGTACACCGGATGGACTCATTCGTTAACATGAGCATTTGATTGTCGGAGACTTTTAGGGACTCTGACTGTCGAGCTGAGTGTCTGTCCAGCAACAGGGCAGAAATGAGGATGGGACCACGGATTTACCTTCGTTCCTCGATTTGCGAGGAATGAGGGTTTTTTTATGCACAAAATTATCTGATTTAGAGGAGATGGCTGGTTATGGCAAGGTTAAGTAATGATCACATTAAGTTGGCTGTCCAAAAAGATGGGCGCTTGAGTGAGGATACACGCAATTTGTTACGAACTGTCGGACTTCATTTTGAGTCCTACAAACAGCGACTTTTTAGTATTTGTCGCAACTTTCCTTTGGATATTCTGTATGTACGTGATGACGATATCGCCGAGTATGTCGCTGAAGGGGTGGTCGATCTCGGGATTGTGGGACAGAATCTGGTTGTTGAAGCCGAAAAGCCAGTCGAAGAAATAATGCCTCTTAATTATGGTCATTGTAGCTTGAAGGTAGCGGTCCCGGCGGAGAGCGGAATTACTGGCATTGAGCAGTTGAGCGGTTGTAAAGTTGCCACATCTTATCCTGTGACGACAAGTCGCTTCTTTGCTCAGCATAAAATTGATGTCGATGTGATCACGATTAGTGGGAGCGTGGAGATTACTCCTGCCATAGGTGTCTCCTCGGCAATTGTAGATATTGTGGGTACAGGAAGTAGTTTACGTCTGAATGATCTGGTTGCTATTCACAACGTTATCGACTCTCAATCCGTTGTGATTGCCAATCCATATTCAATGACGAATAAAGATAAGTCTGTTATCATCGAACGGCTCTTGACGCGCTTCCGTGGGGTTATCGCCGCGTCAGAATATAAGTATGTCATGATGAATGTACCAGCTAATGAGCTAGAATATATCTCTACTATCATGCCGGGTTTGAAGTCTCCTACAGTGCTCCCAACGGCTGATCCGGCTTGGATGGCCATTCATACGGCGGTGCGCGAGGATGTCTTCTGGGATGTGATTGAAGAACTGAAAGCTTTAGGTGCTCAGGGCATTCTCGTGTCGTCGATCGAGAAGATGTTTGTCTAGATGAAATATGGATGCCATCTGGTCGCGACCAGATGACATCCATGAAGCAGAGGCTTGATATTCAGGTTGAAGCGTCCTTAATGCGTGGGCAATGGATCGTTCAACTTCTCCTCCGCTAACTGCCCCAGTTCTTGATATTCGTTCCAGGCCTTGATTGGTAGAGTCTCCAGTTTCTGGTTGACGATAGCGTTCAGGAAGATGCGCATCTGCTTGATCTTGGTGATCAGGTGGATGTTACAATCGATAGCAAGACGTCTCATGACATAATTTTGATCGAAGTCTCTTTGCAGGCGTCCAGCGACGATGACGATGGCGAGATCGACTTTATGCATGCGGAATGCTTGCTCGATTGTGAGTCCGGCCCGGTCATCAGTCTCTTGCAGCAATGTGGCCTCAACCCCGACGCTTTGCAAGAATTGCCAGGTCTCCAGCGGCGCATAGAGTGGAAGTCCAGCCGCTTTGAGCTGTGGCAGGCTCTCAAGTAGGGCAGCCTGTTTCTCTTCACCATTCAGGCTAATAAAGATGCCTTTCTGTGGAATGGTACCTCCAATGGCCAGCATGGCTTTGAGATAGGTCTCGGCAAGATCGTCTCCAAAGCAGGCGACTTCTCCCGTTGATGACATTTCTACGCTGAGTGCTGGATCGGCTCCCGTGAGACGCGAGAATGAGAACTGTGGAGCTTTAAGCGCGACAAAATTTGGTTTAGGAATGGTTATCTCTGGCATCTCCTGAGTGCTGAAGATGGCGTCGATGACAAGATCCATGAAGTTGATGTCGGTGACTTTGGAGATAAATGGGAAGGTGCGCGATGCTCTGACGTTCGCTTCGATGACGTAGAGTTGTCCATCTTTGCTCAAAAATTGGATGTTTACTGGACCCGTGACTTGTAGCGACTGTACGATCTTGCGTCCAATGGCTGTGATTTCTTGCTGGATAGCATCGGGAAGCGTTTGTGGTGGCAGCACGATGGTGGCATCACCTGAATGAACGCCGGCGTTCTCGATGTGTTCGGAGATGACAAATGCTTTGATGTTTCCATGCTGCGCGACCGCATCGAATTCTACTTCGCGAGCGAATTCAAAAAACTTGGAGACCGTTACTGGATGCTCTGATGAGAGGGCAGCGGCTTCCTGAGCGTAACGTTCAAGTTCTTCGGCAGTATCACAGACCTTCATGGCACTACCCGAGAGCACGTAGGATGGCCGTACGAGCACTGGATAACTGACACGCTCGGCAAAGGTGGCAAGCTCGGCGATGGTGTTGAACTTGTTCCACTCGGGTTGCTGGATGCCAAGAGTATCCAGCAGATGTGAAAAGATGCTACGATCCTCTGCTCGGTTGATATCTTTGGCTTGCGTGCCCAGGATGCGGCATCCATAAGCTGCCAGGGCTTGCGCTCGATTATTGGGTGTCTGACCACCTACGGAGACGATCAGGCCATCGGGTGTCTCAAAGTCGTAGATATCGGCGATGCGCTCAAAGGTCAGCTCCTCGAAGTAGAGCCGATCAGAGACGTCATAGTCGGTCGAGACGGTCTCCGGGTTGCTGTTGATGATAATTGCTTGCTTGCTGTATTTTTTGAGCGCCTCAACGGTACTGACGCTGGTCCAGTCGAACTCCACGGAGGAGCCAATGCGATAAGGTCCCGATCCTAACACGATCACTCCATTGTTGGCACTGGGGATAATGTCATGATGTTGTGCGTTGTACGTCAGGTAGAGATAGTTTGTCTCTGACGGGAATTCTGCTCCCAGCGTATCGATCTGCAAGATGGATGGCGTGATGCCATATTGTTTGCGCAAGGCGCGTATCTCAAGCTCACCGCTGGCGTTCAGGTCGGCGATGCGCTTATCCGAGATCCCAATCTGTTTGAGCTCTAATAATTGTCTGGCTGTGAGTGTGCTCTCGGATGTGATCTGGCTCTCTTTTTCGATGATATTTTGTATTCGGTAGGTGAACCAGGGATTGATGCCTGTCAGTGCAAAAATCTCTTCGGGGGTGGTGCCACTTTGCAGCGCTTTCGCGATGGCAAAGGGACGCTTGGGCGTGGGATGCGTGAGATACTTTTGCAGTTCCTCTTCTGTTGCAAAGAAAT
Organism: Dictyobacter sp. Z7_2; assembly: GCF_057551105.1. Taxonomy (NCBI): domain Bacteria; kingdom Bacillati; phylum Chloroflexota; class Ktedonobacteria; order Ktedonobacterales; family Dictyobacteraceae; genus Dictyobacter; species Dictyobacter sp. Z7_2. The sequence goes on along the minus strand of NZ_BAAJPE010000002.1, from coordinate 1,221,945 downwards.
CATCGGCAGGTATAGCACCCTCAAAGTTTTGTTCCAGCATGCGGATGGCTTTTTGATAGGCCTCTTCAAAGGTGCGTCCGATGCCCATCACTTCTCCAACCGATTTCATCCCGGTGCCAATGATTTCCTCGACGCCAGTGAACTTATCGATGTCCCAGCGTGGTATCTTGACGACCAGATAATCCAGGCTTGGCTCGAAGCAAGCTTTCGTAACTCCAGTAATCTTATTTGTGATTTGCGTCAGACCATAGCCAAGGGCCAGTTTGGCGGCGATATAGGCCAGCGGATAGCCGGTGACCTTGCTGGCCAGGGCGGAGCTACGCGAGAGGCGAGCGTTAACCTCGATCACATAGTATTGCTGGCTCTGTGTGTCCAGGGCAAATTGTACGTTGCATTCGCCGACGATGCCCAGGCTGCGAACGATCTCAATCGAGGCTGAGCGTAGCATGTGGTACTCTTCGTTGGTCAGTGTCTGGCTGGGAGCTACGACGATTGATTCTCCTGTATGAATGCCAAGAGGGTCCATGTTCTCCATGTTGCAGATGGTGATGCAGTTGTCGTAGCGATCTCTGACCACCTCGTATTCTATTTCTTTGTAGTGGTGGAGATATTGTTCAACCAGTACCTGAGGTGTGAATGAGAGTGCATGCTCAACAATCTGCTTGAGCTCCTCTTCCGAGTGCGCGATCCCTGATCCCTGTCCGCCAAGCGCAAAACCAGCTCGCACCATAACAGGGAAGCCAATCTGCTCTCCAAGGGCCAGAGCATCAGGCAGCGTAGTGGCGCTCTGACTTTGTGGGGTTGAAATCTTGATGGCGTGAAGATGCTCTGCGAATTTTTGACGATCCTCGGTGAGGATAATCGCTGAGATGGGCGTTCCAAGTATCTTTACATGATGTTTGGTCAGGATGCCTTGCTCATGTAGTTCTATTCCACAGTTGAGCGCGGTCTGGCCTCCAAACGATAGAAGGATGCCATCCGGTTGTTCGCGTTCGATAATCTTTTCAACGAAGTATGGCGTGACTGGCAGAAAGTAGACGCGGTCCGCCAGCAGTTTTGATGTTTGTATGGTTGCTATGTTTGGATTGATCAGGACGGTTTGAATGCCCTCTTCTTTGAGGGCTTTGAGTGCCTGCGAGCCAGAATAATCAAACTCGCCTGCCTGACCAATCTTGAGTGCGCCAGATCCCAATAGTAAGACTTTTCGTAACTGTTCCATTACATTTTCTCCAGGAAGTAGTCAAAGACCCACTCCGTATCGACTGGTCCGGGGGCGGCTTCGGGATGAAATTGTACCGACATGAAAGGAAGCGATGAATGAATGATGCCTTCGTTTGTGCCATCATTGGCATTTGTAAACCATGTCTCGAAGCCTGAGGGCACGTCGCTGACCACGAATCCATGATTCTGTGTCGTGATATAACAGCGTTGGCTGCTGCGCATCACGCAAGGCTGGTTCTGACTGCGATGTCCAAACTTCATTTTCTGGGTCTCGCCACCAGCAGCCAGAGTCAGGAGATGATTGCCCATGCAGATACCGAGTGTGGGGATCTTGTTCTCCAGAGCGGTGCGGATAATCTCTACTGTGGGCTGGGCGACCTCGGGATTGCCTGGTCCATTGGAGATCACAATACCATCGAAGTGGAAGTCGTTGGAGCTGGCAAAGAGATCCCAATCCCAGGGGACAGTGACTACTTCGACGTTGCGTTTGAGCAGGCAGCGCACGATGTTTTTCTTGGCTCCGCAGTCAATTAAGGCAATCGTTTTGGGTCCCTGGCCGATTTTTGTTACTTGCTGTGTTGACACGCGAGCAATCAAGTTATCCTGATTGGGATCGTAGAAGGGAATATCCTGGTCGAAAACGATTTTTCCGAGCATCGTTCCGTAGGTGCGGATATGTTGTGTGAGCAGGCGTGTGTCTTTGATCTCGAGGGCCGGAATCTTTTCCTGGATGAGCCAGTCACTGAGCGTCATGGTGCTCTGAAAGTGGGAAGGAGTATCAATATAGTTAGAGACAATCAGTCCTGCTACGTGGATATGGTCGTCTTCCCAATTCTTCGAAGTTGGTACTCCGTAACTTCCGCTGAGTGGATAAGTCATCACAAGTAGCTGGCCGGTAAATGAGGCGTCTGTGAGAGCTTCTGGATATCCGACCATGCCCGTGCTAAAGACAAGTTCACCGGCTTGGCCGCCTTCGTAGCCAAAAGATCGTCCCTCAAATTGAGTCCCATCTTCGAGTATCAAGGTTCCGAAGCGTACTGGGGATTTCTCTGTTGCAGATTTGTATAATAATGGCGTTTGCATATGCACCTCTTCTTCCGGACTGATTTGCCTACAATGTCCTTCTCTCTGGCTGATTGAAAAGGATAAGAGCAACTAAAAAGTTGGAATATGATGGAGGTGCAAAGGGTAAAAAAAATCCTCGCCCCCTCCAAATGTTTTGAAGGGACGAGAACAGCCAGCCAGAATGTCTGGTCGACGTATGCCCGTGGTGCCACCCTAATTGCCACTATCTGCTCCGAAGCGCGTTTACCATGATGTCATGCTAAAACCGACAGTGACCACTTTCCTGGTTCTGTGATACGTGGGAACCATTCACCTGTCCTACTTGCATACTATACACATCAAAAGATGGAATAGAAGGCTTTCTTCGGTCAGCCGCTCACGAATGCGTTCTGACGATGCAATACCGTTCCGAACTTCCACTCTACTTCGGATCGCTGTTGGTTGCTTCGCTCATACTAATTTCGATCAACGCGGGTTGCGATATTTTCTTGTGTTCTAGCAAGCTTACCATCGTCTTTCTTAAAAGTCAACGCAGACAGGCTAAAAATAGATGTGTATTGTGCACACTATCTGAAAGCTTTGTATGTAAACCTTCTGCGTAGCGTCATTTAGGAGGTTTTTGAGCCAGAGATTGGCATGGTTTGGAAACGTGCTTGATGACTCCTGTTATTTTCTAGCCTTGCCTATAGAAAGTCGTCTCTTTGATGAAGCGCGTTTTCTCTGGTAAAGCTTGACAGTAACATTGCATTATGCTATATAGTAAATAACAAAATGTTATTTTTTTGTGCTCTGTTTTCAATTAGAGGTGATACTGATGGTGATTTTCTTGCTGGCTCTGATTGGGGCAATAATCGTGATGGTATTCTTGACTGCCGGACGGTTGTTCTTTGGGCGTAGCGAGGCCTTTGATAGGCGTGCATTTACCAGATGGTTTATCGGCTTTTTCGTTTTCAATTATGTGTTTTGTTTTGTGATTTTGTATGCGTCCCTACCAGCATTAACAGGTCCTTTCCTGGGATGGCAATGGGTACTCTGGCCCTTATTGATTAGTAGTGTTTTGAATCTGTTTAGTTTCGCTGGTGGGGTTGGGGGAGCCCTGGCTATCGGTTTGAGCATGAGTCAGGGACAAGCGACTCCAACAACAGGAGCAAGGGGTTCGCGCAGATCAATTGCGGCCGGCGTTTTTGGTTTGATTGCCTTTGTGATTTTCGGTATCGTAGCCACAATTCTAATCAATGTTTTTACGACCTGGTTTGATACCAATGCCAAGGTCCTGGCGGCTATTCCACAGATCACAGTTGCCGCATCTCCTAACCTTCCACCCACTGATGCCAAGAACATTGTCCTGGTAAGTCCAAGTATCGCATCTTACAAGGGACAGCAGATTCTTGGATCGACGGGCCAGAATCTTGGTTCGGCCTATAACCTTGATCCTGAGAGTTATACGCTTCAATCAATTAATCACCATCTCTATTACGTTGCCGTATTGAGCTATAATAATGCTTTTGTAAACCTCTCGAATCCGATGACGCCTGGTTTTGTCATGGTTGATGCCGAAAACCCTCAGGCAGCTCCCCAACTGCATACTGAAGCGCAATCCACCATTAAATATCTACCTGGAGCCTTGTTTAATCAGGATCTATTGCATCATGTCTATCTCGAAGGATACACATATGGCCGTCTGGTTGATCCAACGCTGGAGCTAGATGATAGCTTGCATCCCTATTGGACAATCTCATTGATGCAGCCATCGCGTGGTTATACGGGAGATGTTTTAAAAAAAGTGTTGCTGGTAGATGCCCATACAGGTGATATTAAGGTCTATGATCCACAGGATGTTCCGTCCTGGGTGGATCGTGTGATGCCAGCTGAGACTGTGACTCAGTATCTGAGTTGGTGGGGATTGTATCATTCAGCTCCGTGGTTTAATCCATCGGGTCTGGGACAGCAGGCGCCAGCGAGTACTCCTGAATTGTTGTATAACAACGCTGACCAACCAGTCTGGTTGATTCCGATGACTTCCTCATCTGCTAATGACAATTCAAGTACCGGCTTATTCTTGTTTGACACGCATAAAAATTCAGCGACGCTCTATGAGAAAGCGGCTGGGCTTGGCATCGGTGACAACGTTACGAAAACCTTTCAATCAACGCGTGCTAATATCCGTGGTTATAGCGTGGCATCGGTCCAATTGTATCAGATCTTCAATACGCCGACATGGGTTGCCATCTATGCACAGAGCACGAGTAGCGGGGATATCTTCCAGGCAGTTGGTCTCGTCGACGCTCGTGAGCTGAATGGTAATAACGTGCAATTTGATCCCGATCTGAATTCTGGCTTGCAAGATTATCAACAGTGGCTGACCTCTCAGCAGAGTAATGGTAACGGAGGCGGTACAACGGTGAGTCAGACAAAGACTGTGTCTGGCAAAGTACTGCGTATCTCGTCTGTTATTCAGGGATCTACAACTTCTACCACCACTGTCTACTATCTGCAAATTGCTGGACAGCCCTACATCTTTACTGCTAACCTGTCGCTCTCGCCGAAGCTGCCTCTGGTACAGATTGGTGATACCGTGACATTGACTTATACAGGAGCAAGCGGTAATGTTGTCAATCTGCAAACCTTCGACGATACAAATATTCAACTTGGGAGTAGTGCTACTCCGACGGTGACGGCTACTCCAACCGCTACTCCAACCGCAGTAGCCACACCTAAGAAATAAAGTCGGTCTTGAGTGTGCAGAACTGGATCAAGGAGAGCGATCATCCTCGCGATGAGATGATCGCTCTCCTTACTTGTTCAGCTTGCTTATGTAACCTGTTCGTTGTTACAATAGCTATAGAGATAGTGTAACAATAACACAAATAGTTTGCAGCGACAGGCTTGAGGAGACATAAAGCATCTTATGAAGACAAAAATTACATCTTTTATGCATGAGCATGGCAATATTATTACAATTGCGTTCTGGGGTATTGCTTTCGCTTCCCATGCAATTCTATTGCCGAAATTGATACACGATCTCAGACAGTAGATCAAGTTCACAAAAAATGGGATAGTATATGAAACTATCCCACTTTTTGTTGGCTGTGTGAGAGCAAAAAGGTCCAAACTAGCCGGTATTCCTCACGCCGGCGGCGATGCCGTTAATGGTGAGGAGCACCCCATACGTAAGCTGTACCCGCTCTGCCTCTTCGGCCGAAGCATCTTTGAGTTCTTCTTTTGTCATAGTTAACGGCCCACCAAGTTTCCGTAGGCGTTTGAGCAGGACGATCTGAAAGTAGCTTAATGGATCTACATAGGGATTGCGACGCTTGATAGATTCCTTGAGGACCGGCGTGCTGTCAAGCAGTTCTTTGCCTCCCACGATTGCGATGATCAGACGCTTGGTGCGTGCGTATTCGTCCTGGATAGTGGTTGAGATCCGTTCGCGCAATGCTGCATCCTCGACCAGGGTCATAGCGTAATCGTTAGCGATCGCCATATCTGCTTTCGAGAGAGTCATCTGCAAGTTAGCCAGAAATGCCTGTAAAAATGGCCACTGTTGATACATCTGCTGAAGCTGAAGCAGGTGATTAGGATCTTCATTGATGTATTCTTCGAGCGCTCCTCCGACTCCATACCAGCTTGGTAGCACGTAGCGGCTCTGCATCCAGGAAAAGACCCAGGGGATGGCGCGTAGCTCTTCGATTGCTCGTCCGACGGTACGCCGTGCGGGACGAGAACCGATGTTGAGCCATCCAATTTCTTTCAAGGGAGTTGCTTGCTCAAAGAAGGTCAGGAATGTGGGATCTTCATATATCAGCTTGCGATAGCGTGTATGTGCGCTATGTGAAAGGCGATTCATCGCCTCAATCCAATCCTGTTTGGGTCTGGGATGTACCTGGGCTTCGACGATATTTTCGTCCGGGATGCTTGCCTGGATAGTTCCTGCAACGATGAGCTCCATGTTGCGGATCGCGATGTCATGCATGCCATATTTGAAGGAGAGCATCTCACCTTGCTCCGTCAGGCGGATGCGTCCGTTGACCGATCCCGGCGGCTGGGCCAGGATTGCTTCGTAGATGGGACCACCTCCACGACCAATTGCACCTCCACGGCCGTGGAAAATACTGATGCCGATCTCTGAACGGCGACTGAGCTCGGCCAACCTGCTCTGTGTCTGGTATAGCTCCCAGCTGGACGTCAGAATACCCCCATCCTTACTGCTATCGGAGTATCCAAGCATGACCTGTTGCTCATTGTGACAATGTTCGAGGTATTTCTGATAGAGGGGATGTGTGAATGCGGTCTCTAGAATAGTCGTGCACTTGCGCAGATCGTCAATCGTTTCAAACAGCGGCACAATGGGGAGGTCGGAGATACCTACTTCCTTGCAGAAAAATTGCACCTCAAGCAGGTCGCTTAATGCGTGTGACATGCTGATGATGTAGCAGGTGATGGCTTTTTCCCCGAACGTCTCGCGTATATGGCTGATAGCTTTGAATGTCTTCAGGATATGATTCGTCTCTGGAGAAAGCTCTAGCCCCGGACGTGTTAAGATGCGTGGATCACGGATCAGGTGCTCAAGGATCTCAACGCGTTTCGACTCCTCGAGCGTCTTATAGTCATCCTCTCGTAGTCCGGTTACTTGTAGAAGTTCGGCGAGCGCCGCAGCGTGGCGCTCGCTGTGTTGGCGGACGTCAAGAGCCGCAAAGTAAAAGCCAAATGTCTCGACCTGTCGGATCAGAGTATTCAAGCGACCTTTGGTAAATGCTGCCTCACCATCTGCGAGTAAGCTACTTTGTAGGAGGCGCAGGTCCGTCAATAAATCTTCTGAGTTCTTATAAGCAACAGAATTTTCTCTTTCGCGCTCAATCTCGCGGATCTGGTTGGGAGAATTGAATGTCCATGGATGTGTAGGGGGAGGGGGAGAAGCAGTGCGGGTTTCTCCTAACCGATACCAGATGAATGAGAGTTTAGTACGATATGGTTCAAGTGCTGTCTGCGGGCCTAACTCCTGGGAGTATTCAGGCATACAGGCAGCGTCATACTCTAATGAAGCCTGGAGCTCTGGAGTGATACTTGCATGGTCGATCGATTGAGAGCATTCACGGGCCAGGTCGAAGATGTCTTTGCGATAATGGAGCAGGATATAGTTGCGTTGCTGGCTTAATGCTGTCAGCAAGGTATCTGCATCAACGAACGGATTGCCATCTTGATCGCCACCAATCCATGATCCGATGCGCAGGAATGGCGGGATCACAAGATCAGGATAATCCTTATGCAGGAGCTCTTCGAACTCCGCGTAGAGGTCGGGCAAGGCGTCATAAATGATTTCGTCCAGATAGTAGATGCCCATCTTGATCTCGTCGAGCGGTTGTGGACGTACCTGACGTACAGCGTCTGTGCGCCAGAGGAGATCGATCACTGTATCCAGATCACGTTGCCAATGGATACGTTCGCGTTGTGTCATCTGGTTGGCGTGATCGTTCTGAACGAGGAGGTTTGTGATGTTGCGGGATTTGGTAATTAAGCTGCGCCTGGTCGCTTCGGTGGGATGCGCTGTGAAGACTAAATCTATGGTTAGATGATTAAAGAGGTATTGTAAGGTCGCTGTATCCAGCCGATTCTGATTAAAGAATTCGACCAGTGCATCCAGAGAGCCACGCTGTGGCTGATTGCTGGGATCAATCTCATGCTCCCGACGACGACGTATGCGATGATATTGTTCTGCTGTGTTGACCAGGTGAAAATAGACAGTGAAGGCTCGGATGACATCGATGGCGGTATCCAGATCACTCTCACTAACAATCTGCAAGATGTCTTCCTGTAAGAAGAGAATCTCGCGTTCAAGCTGAGCCCTTTCCTCTCCATGCGCATTGACGACGCGCTCATTATAGTCGCGAAGACGAATACAGTCTCCACGGAGCTTTTCTACTGTATCAAAGACTTTGTGGCCTTCATGCCGCTGAATAGCATGTCCCAGCGCATTGCCCAGGATACGAATATCCTGTCTGAGCGGGTTATCTTTTTCACGGCGAGAAACATGTTCTGACATATCTGGTCCTTACTCTAAGCACATCAGATGGGCGGCAGATCACTCTTGATCGTGTATACTTTTCCTCATTCTAACACATTCCCGGAGGTCCAACGAGGACGCTAGCACAGCTTATCACGTTTGTAGGTATAGAGGAAAGTGCAAAGCTATGTGGAAAATATACAGTTCCGTTTGGAGATAGATACTATATGCTTGAGCGAGAGAAATGTGGGCTTAATTTGGAGAAATACAAGTTTATATAGCTTTAGTTGTTTTTTGTAAATATAAATACGCTCAAAATATGCTATAAACTGTCATGTACTTTGTAAGATATGAACCACTTTCCATTGGGCAGATCTTCGTTGCTTTCTGCTGTGTAGCAGAAAAGAGAGTCGAAAATATACTATCCCTCAAGGAACAGTATAGGCAATTTCTACATACCCAAAGCTTGTTGTGTTGCTTATCTGTATGCTATACTCTCAAAACAAGTGATAGTACTACCTTTTTCCAGAAAGCTATGAAGCTTTTCTCATCCCAGTGCCGTAACCGATGTTCTCCATACCCATTGATCCATACTAAATACCGTCCCTCCCATGGAGTACCCGAACCTATAAATAATGATTTCGGCAACCAATGAAGGTTCGTCGAGCACTCCGGCCCCAGTGCAGGTGCCTCTTAGCATTGAGCAAGATAGTCTAAATATTGGGAGAGCAATGCATGACGCACAAGCATGAAGCCATTGAGTCTGCGTGTCAAATGTATCCGCTTTATGACAGCCGCTGGGAACATGATGCTTGCGGTACAGGCTTTCTAGCGCATGTTTCGGGAGAGCCAAGCCATGACCTGGTTCAGCAGTCCCTCGAAGCTTTAGCGCGTCTGACGCACCGCGGTGCACAGGATACGGAGGCAGAAGCATACGATGGCGCGGGCATCTTAACACAAATTCCTAGAGCATTGCTTCTTGAGGAACTCGAGAAACAACACATCACAGTTGCCAATCCTGCTCATCTAGCGGTTGGCATGGTGTTTCTCCCTCCACGCGAGAGTGCTCATACCGTCCAGTGTCGCCAGATTATAGAACAGGTTTTGACTGAGGTCGGACTGCTTCTGCTGAGTTGGCGCACTCCTCCAATTAACTATAATGTTCTTGGCGTGCAAGCCAGGGCAGCCGCGCCCGAAATCGCGCAAGTGCTGATCTCATGCGCTCCCCATGTTACACCTGAAGAATATGGGAAGACTTTATATTACGCTCGACGATTAATTGAGCACAGACTTGTAGAGGCTCAGATCACTGATTGTTATATCGCCTCATTTTCAAGTACGGTGCTCGTCCACAAGGGGCTCCTGGCCCCTCTTGATATTGCGAATTTTTATCTTGACCTGGCTGATCCTCGCTATACGAGTGCCTTAGCCGTGTTCCATCAGCGCTACAGTACGAATACCCTTCCTGCCTGGCCGCTGGCTCAGCCGATGCGCCTTCTAGCACACAATGGTGAGATTAATACCATTCAAGGGAATAGAAACTGGATGCAGGCGCGTGAGGGATTGATGTCCTCTCCTCTCTGGGACGAGCGTATGCAGGATCTTCTGCCCGTGGTGCAGCCCGGTATTAGCGACTCTGGTCAGCTAGATAATGCTTTGGAGTTCTTGAACGCTTCCGGTCGTGACCTCTTGCATACGATGCAGATGTTGATGCCCCCTGCCTGGGAACATGATAATGAGATTGATGCAGCACAAAGAGCCTGGTGCGATTATCATGCTGGCTTGATCGAGCCCTGGGATGGTCCAGCTGCTCTGGTCTTCAGCGATGGTCATATGGTCGGAGCCGCTCTTGATCGCAATGGCCTGCGCCCGTCACGTTATATTCTGACGAAGCAAGGCTTACTCATCGTCGCTTCCGAAGCTGGAGTGGTTTCGATAGATCCTCAGGATGTGCTGGAAAAAGGGCGTCTGGGTCCTGGTGAGATGCTGGCTGTTGATCTCGAAAATCATCTCTTTTTGCGCAATCAGGATATTAAAGATGCGCTTGCCCAACAGCAACCCTATCAAGAGTGGTTGGATAGCTATCGCTTGACTCTGGCGGATCTGCCAGCGGTCGCGGCTGAGCCTGATGCATCCCCCTCGGAATCCGGCGACTTGTTCTCACGTCAACAGATATTCGGGTATACACATGAGGATGTCGAGATGGTATTGCGCCCCATTCTGTCGGAAAATAAAGAGCCGACATGGAGTATGGGCGATGATGCACCTCTGGCAGCCCTCTCAAAACAGCAGCGCTCGTTTTCGGATTACTTCCGGCAGCGTTTTGCTCAGGTGACCAATCCTCCGATTGATCCCTTGCGCGAGCGGATAGTGATGTCTCTGGATAGCTACATTGGACGTCGTGAGAGCTTGCTAACAGAGACTCCTGAGCATGCACGTTTGATCCATCTGACGACACCTGTGTTGACAGAAGAGCAACTGGCAGCGCTTCGTTCCTTTGATGATGATCATTTCCGCTCATGTACATTGAAGACAACTTTCGATATCTCGGATGGCTCTCACGCTTTGGAGGCAACTCTTGCTCGCCTGGAGCAGGATGCTATCGCTGCGGTACAAAGTGGGATTACATTGATCATCTTGAGTGATAACGATGCGTCAAGCAGCAGGATTCCAATCCCGATGGTGATCGCGATTGGAGCAGTTCATCGCTCTCTGATCGAACATGGGCTGCGTTCCAGCGTCTCACTGATCTGTGAGACTGGCACGGTCTGTGACGTCCATCAGGTCTCATTGGTGCTCGGATACGGTGCCGAGGCGATTGTGCCCACGCTGGCCTTGAGAAGCGTGCAGGCATTAGCTGGTGAGCGTCGTCTGGAAGAGATCACTAAAGAGATGGCTGTGACGCGGTATATCCATGTGATGGAAGATGGCCTCTGTAAAATCATGGCGCGTATGGGTATCTCCACCTTGCGTAATATTATCGGTGCGGGACAATTTGAGATCCTTGGCCTTGCTCCTGAGTTCAGCGAGCGTTGTTTTGCTGGATCGGCGGCGCATCCGGGTAAGATCACATTTGAACTGGTCGCTGAGCAGTTGATCAAACAAGCTGTCGCTTTGCAACCAGATCAGGCAATCGCTGAGCCTGCCAATCGCAAGCGTAAACTCTCTGATCTTGGTCGCTTCCGTTTCCGTCGCGATGCTGAATATCATGCCTTTAATCCCCTGATTGTTCGTGCGATGCAGAAGGCATCACAGTCAGGCTTGAAGGAAGACTATCAACAGTTCACATCGATGGTCTATCACCGTCCGCCAACCGTTTTGCGTGACATCTTTACCTTTGCTGAGACAACGCCGATTCCTTTGGATCAGGTGGAGTCGATGGAATCGATTCGTGCTCGCTTCGTTGTTTCTGCTATGTCGGTTGGAGCGCTGAATCCCGAAACCCATCAGACGATTGCGGCCGCGATGAATAGCATCGGGGGACGCAATAATACAGGTGAAGGTGGCGAAGATCCGGAATGGTATACCAAGACATTAGATGGATATCCTGTCAGCAGTAAGATCAAGCAGGTTGCTTCGGCGCGCTTTGGTGTGACTCCTGAATATCTGGTGCGAGCCGAAGAGCTAGAGATTAAGATGGCTCAGGGTTCAAAACCAGGTGAAGGTGGTCAATTACCACCATTTAAAGTCACACCGTTTATTGCAAAGCTACGGCATACGGCTCCAGGTGTACAACTGATCTCACCTCCGCCGCATCATGACATCTATAGCATCGAGGATATCGCGCAGCTGATCTATGATCTGCATCAGATCAATCCTACGGCCAGTGTCGGCGTCAAGCTGGTGTCGGCCGCCGGAGTTGGGACGATTGCGGCAGGCGTCGCCAAAGGTCATGCCAATTATGTTCTTATCAGTGGACATGATGGCGGCACCGGTGCTTCTCCGATCCAGTCGATCAAGCATGTCGGGATGCCCTGGGAGCGCGGTCTTGCAGAGGCTCAGCAGGTACTGGTTAAAAATGGCTTACGGAAACGCGTCAAGCTACGTGTGGATGGCGGCTTTAAGACTGGGCGTGATGTGATTGTTGGTGCGTTGCTGGGCGCGGAAGAGTTTGGCTTTGGTACTTCTGCTCTGGTCTCTCTGGGATGCGATATGGCACGGCAGTGTCATTTGAATACCTGCCCGGCTGGTATCGCCACGCAGCGCGATGATCTGAAAGCCAAGTTTACTGGTCGCCCGCAGTTCTTGATCAACTACCTGACATTGGTTGCTGAAGAGGTCCGTGAATTCCTGGCTCAGCTTGGTTTCTCGCGCCTTGAAGATCTCATGGGGCGTGCCGATCTGCTGCAATGTAATCAAGAATGTGATATAGATGTGGCACCTTTGTTCACATCGCTACCAGTCATTTCTGATCCCTCGGCTCGGAAGGATATCCCTCAGTCACATGTGGCTGAGGAGCTGCTACTGGAAGCAGAGCCAGCTCTACAGGGTGAGCGTAGCATTATTACTCAGCATGAGATTCATAACTACGATCGTACCGTGGGAGCCAGTCTGGCGGGCGAGATCGCTCGTCGTCATGGTAACGGTGGCCTGTCTGGTGTCAGTATCACATGTAACTTTAGCGGTTCGGCCGGTCAAAGCTTTGGAGCGTTTAATGTTGCTGGCATGCGATTGATCTTGAGTGGCGAGGCCAACGATTATGTTGGTAAGAGTATGGCCGGTGGACAGATTGTGATTACTCTGCCTTCCGATGCGACTTTTGCCAGTCAGGACAATATCATTCTGGGCAATACGGCTCTCTATGGTGCCACAGGTGGCTATCTCTTTGCTGCTGGTCGTGCCGGCGAGCGCTTTGCGGTGCGCAATAGTGGTGGCGTTGCAGTTGTCGAAGGGGTAGGGGATCACGGTTGCGAATATATGACCGGTGGGATGGTGATAGTGTTGGGCGAAACGGGACAAAACTTCGGGGCTGGTATGTCCGCCGGTGTGGCGTATGTACTGGATCGAGAAGGTAAGTTTGCGGGTCGTTGTAACACAGATCTCGTTGAGCCAGGTCGCATTGAAGATCCTGCCGAGTTAGATGCTTTACGCTATATGGTTGAACTGCATGTACGCAAAACGCGGAGCGCTTATGCGGAAGACTTGCTTAACCATTGGGATCAAGTGAGTGGTCAGTTCTGGCGTATCTCGCCACAAGATAGTGTGACTACGGTGCGCGATTTTGTGGATGCCAATGAGCAGGATGGCTTGCTGAGCATGTCACATTAAATCTCACGGCATACGTGCTCGATATCAATCACGTATGCTCTGTCAAAGGCCATGGCAACGTTGTCTAAATGACTGGAATGACCCCTTGCACGAGGCGTCAACGCTCACCGACGTAGCGGCGCGGCTCCGCCGTGCTGTCACTAGACGTACGACCACGTTGTCCATGGGGTTCCATTGCGAGACGCTCCCAAGCCGAATCATACGAGTCACAGACAGCACGGCGGAGCCGCGCCGCTACGTCGGCTGTCCTGTCATCCTACAGCTTCATGAATCTATTTTGGAGATATATCTCCTCTGTAATAGAAGCGCGATGGCCTCTGACAGTGTAGTATGTGTATGATTGATGATTTTATATCGTCACAACTTGTATATAAGTTGTGACGATGTTTGTTTGCTTTTCAAGCATCTTCGCTGGCTACCAGTCCGGCGGCACGTATCCAGGAATGCATTTCAGATCCTCGGGCTTCATCTTTGAAGCGGTAGTCATGCTTGCGGATTAATTCGCTGAGCTCTTCTTCAAGGCGCTTGAGACAGCTGAGTTGTGCCTGACGTAGGCGCTGCGGCCAGTCTCCCGAAACATGGGTAGTTTTTAACTCATTGGCCAGTCGAAAGTGATCCAGACATAGACCGGTAGCTGCTGAAAAACGTTCCACGAATTCATCGTCAAGTAGAGCCTGGCGTAAACTATGAATGTAGCGTTCCTCGGCTTTGATTTGCTGCTGACAGGCCGGACAATCTCTCTTCGTCCCTCTCGCTTGTTTACTGTCGAAGATACGACTGAATAAGCCTCCCGAGTAGGAAGTTGCAGGTGAGTCTTGCTGCAGTTGGGTGATTGTGTCTGAGAGAATATCACGATAAGCTTGCGCAATGGGTAAGGTGGCTCCCATGCGAACCAGTTGCCAGGTGTGTGTATGGCAGAATCCCTGTGTGTGACGTAGGTTCTGGCGGATGTCTACATTGGTGAATAATTCATATTTCCAGGTATCTAAATAGCGACGGATACTTTCATTGGTCAGATTGCACAGGAGACAACCATCGTGAGAACATGCATCCAATAGCGTTTGATACTCTCTTGTTTTTACCATTTGTACAACCTTTTGATATGTTATTCGTCTATGTACTAGAAGATACCTCGTTTGTTAAAAAAATACCAGTTTGTGGGTAACATAAACTTACACTGATTGCTGAATGAACACTTTTACCGATTACTATGCACTGCTCGGTGTCACGTCGGATGCGGCACCCGAAAAAATCAAGGCAGCCTTCAAGAAACTAGCCTTACAATATCACCCTGATGTCTATAAAGGCGCGGATGCCAATGAGCGGATGAGCCAGCTTTTGCATGCTTATCAGACGCTCAATGATCCAGTTGCACGCAAGAATTATGATCTGCAACGCTCAGAGCACACGCTGAATGCGTTTGCCTCTGGCCAGACCTCCACTGCAGCGTCTTATGCCTCCACGAGACCGTCCAGGCCATCACAAAGAGCTGCGCAACCATCAGGCAAAACAGTTTCGCCGGGAGCGCGTCGAGACCGCCAGCGGCACTACGATTTTCCCTCGTTTGCTCCCGATAAAACGGTGCGAGTGAATCTGGTTGATATTGATTATGCACTTTCAACGTCTCAGGCGCAACAGTTAGTGCGCGATGGCTTGTTACGAGGTGTGGCTACTAAGGTGAAAGGGCAGGAGTATTTCTGTCATCGCTGTCATCATCACTGGCATGATGAGTCGGAAGACACAGCATCAAACAAGCTTCCGCGTTTCTGTCCTAAATGTCATGCGGCTGATTGGCCCGAATATTTGCTGCTGCGCTGCATGCATTGCTGCGCTGTGTTCGAAAGCGAGCAGATACGTTATGAGATCGGTTCCTATTCCTATGGGCAAGGAAATGTACCGAATAAAACTGGTTTATGTCCTCCTTATGAGCTCTTTCCGCTGTGTCCCTATTGTGGTACCGCTCGCTGGTCGCAAGCCGAAAATGCACGGGTAAGCGATTTACGACAAAAAGCTGATCAGCAGGCGCTGGTGAGGCGTCTGATCTGGATAAGCGTGGTGGTGGTTGGGATGATTGTGATCGGTTTGCTGCTTTTCGGAGGCCATTAGTACGTTATAACTGTGTGGAGAGAGGTGTGCTATGTCAGCGGAACGAAAAATTATTCCCGGGGGAATTTATCCTCCGGTTCCTACTTTTTTTGGAGCAGATGAAGCTCTCGATACGGTGACGCTTCAGAGACATATCCGGCGCCTGGCCGGGAGCGGCATCGCAGGCTATGTGGTGATGGGCTCCAATGGTGAGGCGGTGCATTTGAGCTCTGATGAGCGTGAGGCGGTCATCTCTACGACAAAGGATGTATTGCGCGAGATTGGAATGGATCTTCCTGTCATTGCTGGTTGCGGTGCGCAGTCGACAAGGCAGACGCTTGAATACTGTCATCAGGCAGCTAGTCGAGGAGCCGATTTTGCTCTGGTATTGCCACCGTCTTATTATCCCGGACGTATGGATGAACGTGCTTTGAAGGCTCATTATCGCGCTGTGGCTGATAGCAGCCCTTTGCCTGTGATTATCTATAATATGCCTGCCAGTTCCGCGGGAATCAACCTTAAGGCCGACTTTATCTGTGCGCTGGCCGATCATCCCAATATTGTAGGCGTGAAAGATAGCTCTGGCGAAGTTTCAAAATTGATGCAGATTGTCTCTCAGGTTGATCCTGCCTTCCGCGTTTTTGCTGGGAGTGCCGATGTGCTCTTGCCCGCTTTGCTTGGTGGCGCGGTTGGCGCAGTGGCTGCCCTGGCCAATATCTTTCCCCAGATAGTATGTCGCGTTCAGACGCTGTTTGAGCAACAGCATTTTGAGGAGGCTCGTCAGTTACAGAGTAGTCTGATCATCGCCAATACGGCCGTCACATCGCGCTACGGAGTTGCTGGCTTGAAAGCTGCACTTGTTCACACCGCTGGCTATGGAGGCTTCCCACGCCTCCCGTTGCAGCCTTTAACGTCTCAAGAGCAGGATACTCTGATACAAATTATCTCCGTACTGGTGGAGAAGACGCACGAGTCCATATAACGTCAAGCTATCACGGTAAAGTTCAGGGATTGGATCAGAACCTTATCGGTACAAGCGATTGAGCTGGCCCAGGATACTTTGACGGTGCCGTTTCCGATGACTCCTGGTTTGTAATAAAAATAGGCGTTGGTCTGCGTCAGGTAGGTAGCTCCGCTGGGCATGGCTGAGTTGGCGTAGGGATAGGCTTGATTATTCACTGACCAGTCGAGACAGACGGCACCGCTGTATGCAGCCTGTTGGATTGTCATAGTGACATATATTGATTGATCAGAATGAAATTCTGTCGCTGTTTGCAAGGCTGTTCCTGTAGTCTGATCAACAGAGCTGGCGAGATTGACGTTATTAATATATTGGTTAGCAAGCGGGGTCGGCGTTGTAGTCGGAGTCGCCTGGATATTGGTTGGGGTTGATGCGATGGTTGGTTGAGTCTGCACGTTGGTTGTTTGTGGCTTTGAGGAGGCCGAGGTACTGGTGGTCAGGTTGTTAGGAGTGAGGCTCTGCGCCATGATGAAGACAAAAATCAGGATGATAATGCCAGCAGTGAAGCACATGGCAGCCACAGTAAAGCCCAATTTAGTCTTTGGTTGTGGCGCTGGTACATGGGTGGGAAAATAGGTTGGTTTGCTCCATGGGGCAGGTGTTTGATAGGGCTCGGGAGACAGCGGAACTGACGGCGTGTTGGGCACGTAAGGCTGATTCTGCTCGTAAGAAATATTACCTTGCTGAGGAGGCATGAATGCTGCGGCAGAAGGGAAAAAGCCTGCGGGAGCAGGAAATGGTTCTTGTGCTGTAGTTGGCTCTGCGGATGGGATCGTATATGGAGCTGTGGTTGGCCAGACTGGCGGCGCACTGTTAAGCGTATCAATATTCGCAGATATTTTGACATGAGGGGGTACAGGGGCTGCATCGCGTGCCAGTTTAACCTTCCCTGCTTTTCCAGCTGGTGCCCCACACCGTGGACAATTGGTGCGCGATGGCGAGAGCGGCAAGCCGCATTGTGCGCATTTCATGACTAACAAACCCTCTTCTTTTCACATTCTTTTGCTTGGATAGGACATCTTATATGACGAAGGAAGATGGAAACTCGTTAAAAATGATGCCTCAAGTAGGAGATTAGTCATAGTGGTTGGGCTTTGAGCTTACTATTAGTAATCGGTAGTGTATCTTCTTCTCTTGACACTACTACATAGCCCAACTAAAATACGTTCAGATGGTTGAAGTGCGATAGATGGTAGATGCATGACTATTTTAGTATGGTAAGAAGCAGGTTAGGAAAAAGTGATGTTAGATGACAGCGACAACGTAGAGCAAGTATTGCATACCCACATAGCTCGCTTGCAAGCGTGTCTGCAACATGTCTCTGGCGATAGTCAAGGACCAGAGGAAGGAAGCGATGCGTGGCTCCTCCTCAATGCTCTCATTGGCAATGAAGAAGTGTCAGGTCAGTCTCTGGAGGATCGTTTTGAACAATCTGGACGCTGGTTGGCAGAACAAGGCGGCAAATTAGATAGCCGCTTGTATGGCTTACAACAGTATGTAGATGCTCTTTTGAGCGAATTTAAAGACTTATGGCGTGAACACCCAATTGTGCTGGCTGAAGCGACGACACGGCTATCACAGATACAATCTACGAGCTCCCTGGCTCTGGCGCGCGGCTATCAGAGTGTGACGGATCAATACAAGATTGAGAGCACACATACAACTCAACAATTAGAGCATCGTCTGATGGCGCTGCAGCGTATCAATGGTGTCAGTAATTCAGTGATGGATCTGGATCAGACGCTAGAAATCACAGCTCAGGTAGTCTCAGAAGAACTCCATGTTGAGCTATGCTCGATCTTTTTCTATGATGAGTTACAGCGCGTACTCACGCTGCGTGCGACAAATGGTCCACGTCCGTTGGGCGGCATGCACTTTACTCTGCGTCTGGGCGAGGGGTATAGTGGCTGGGTCGCCGATAAAGGACGTCCTTTAATCGTCAATGATGCTTTAGCTGATACTAATTATGCTTCTGAGGCTCATGCTTATTCAACTGATCTGCATGGCTTAATGGCTCTCCCGATTATTTTCTTCGGGAGTGCCGAACGGCTCATCGGGGTTATCAGCGTGCAGTCTGTCGAGCCACGCGATTTTACGCGGGATGAGGTGAGCTTTGTCGAGGTGGTGGCGGGTATTGTGGCGATCAATATCGAAAATGGACGCCTCTACGAACAAACAGATGAGCAATTACGGCGTAAAGTGCACGAACTGGCAACGATTCACCGCGTCTCATCGATCATTGCATCCACGCTCAATCTTGATGAAGTGCTGCAAATTATTACCACACAAGCGGTACATCTCTCCGGAGCCGAGCGCTCATGTATCTTTGAGTTGGATCAAGAGCGGCAAAAATTACACGTCCTGGCGCACTATGGTTTGAATAGCAATCTGGTTGAGAGTATGCAGATAAGCGTGGGACATTGTTGTGCTGGACGCTCGGTGCAAACAGGGCGGCCAAGTATGGCGGTGGATTGCTTTGAAACGGATGAAACATGTTTCCTGCATAATGATCCTTTTGTTTCTTCGGAGATCCATTCAGTATTATGTGTTCCTTTGAAGGTTAAGCAAAAAATTCTTGGTTGTATCTGTATTTATAGCAATCATCGCCACCTGCTGAGTCCAGAGCAGATGCAGTTAGTC
Source organism: Dictyobacter sp. Z7_2 (assembly GCF_057551105.1). Classification (NCBI taxonomy): domain Bacteria; kingdom Bacillati; phylum Chloroflexota; class Ktedonobacteria; order Ktedonobacterales; family Dictyobacteraceae; genus Dictyobacter; species Dictyobacter sp. Z7_2. The sequence continues at coordinate 1,202,644 of NZ_BAAJPE010000002.1, read as the reverse complement.
ATCACGTTCGCCAATGAGGCTGCCATCGCGATCGAGAATGCTCGCCTCTACGAGGAGACACGTAGAGGGCTTGAACTGAAATCGGTATTGCTACGTGAACTTCATCATCGCGTCAAAAATAATCTGGCTACAGTGGCCGGGATACTTTCTCTGCAACGACGACGGACCAAATCACCAGAGATTCGTGCCACTCTGGCAGAGAGCGTGAATCGTGTCCAGGGTCTGGCTTCTACCCACGATTTACTGGCTCATGAGGATGTCAGTGAAGCACGTGTCGATGAAATAGCGCGTAAGATTGTCGGCGTTGCCCATTCTAATCTCTGTCCTCCCGAGAAGCGCATCACGTTTCAGGTGGAGTCCAGTCCGATTGTGATCCCTTCACGAGCTGTGACGGTGCTGGCATTGGTGATCAATGAGATGATCTCGAATGCGATTAAACATGGTATGGCGAAGCAGAAGGAGGGTGCAATTGTGATTCGGGGCCTGGAGGAGGATGGCATGGTGATAGTGCAGGTGTTGGATAATGGTATCGGGCCGGCTTTTGAAGTCGCATTCGACGAATATGCCGAAGGAAATTCTGAAGGATTGGGATTGTCGCTCATCAAGCAACTCATAAGTGATCTGAATGGAAAGTTCTCCTTGCGGCGCGGGATGGTGACTTTGAACAGTAGCAATCCTCAGAGAGATGCCGTTCCAGTTGAGCGCACAATTTCAGAGGTGCGTTTTCCATTGAAACGACAGTAAACATGACGATATCTAGAGCAGAAATCTCAATGGATGTAATGGCGATTTTTGGCGGTAGGAGAGGTTATAGCACATGGATGATACGTCGCAAAAAAGAAAAATACTGGTGGTTGAAGACGAAAAGTCTATTCAACAGATCCTGTGTTTCTTTCTCAGGAACCAGGACTTCGAAGTCCTGGCCGTCTCAAATGGTGAAGACGCAATGCGGGTGATTCCTGAATTTCAGCCGCATCTTATCATTCTTGATCTGATAATGCATCCGGTCACCGGATGGGAAGTACTGCATTGGCTGCGAGCAAATCTCCTCACTCCAGGTATTCCCGTACTTGTGGTCAGTGCGCTTGTGCATCTTACAGAGCAGATGCAAGGGTTTGAAGAAGGCGCGATCGAATATATCACAAAGCCAACGCAGCCGAGCGTGATTGTGGAGCGTGTGCGAGCGCTGCTCTCATTAGATGTAGAACAACGCACGCTGCTTCAACATAAGCATATGGATGAGCAGCGCAAAACTTTAGCACGTCTGGCGGTTGAACAACCGGATGAATTTGTCTATTAAGCGTTATCTGTATGTGGGTGTTCTCAGCTTTAAATAGCCAATGGCTGTCCACATCGCGTGCAGAAACGATTGCCTACAGGATTTCTTTCTCCACAAACGGTACATTGATTGAGTAGATAGCCACAGCGTGTGCAGTAGCGCATCTGTGGCTTATTTAGATGCTGGCAATTGAAACAGGTGTACAGCATGCTCTGCCGATTGTCGACAAGTGTTGGTGTGCGCGGTGTCGGTGGTTGAGCAACAGGAGGCGGTGGGTTATTGGCCGGCATGAGATTGGCTGGCAGAAATTGTCCACCGGATGGCTGCCCATAGTAGCTACCAAGTGCAGGTTGCGCTGGATTGTTGATAATAAGTAGGGCTTGATTTAAGGCTTCTTCCATCTCATGAGCCGTCTGATAGCGTTGCTGCGGATTTTTAGCCAATGCGGTCATGATTACTTGCTCGATGGCAGGATGAATGGCTGGATTTAATGCGCGCGGTAGCGGTGGTTGCTCGTAGATATGGCTGTGTGCCAGTGCAGGATAGTTGTCGCCAATAAATGGAGTGCGTCCCGTCTGCGCCTCGTACAGCACGATACCCAGCGCGTAGATATCCGCTCGGCCATCGACAGGGCCTCCCTGACATTGTTCGGGTGACATATACTCTGGCGTTCCTACTCCGGCTCCAGGACGTGTCAGGTTAGCCTGGGTACTGGCTAGCACTTTGGCGATACCGAAATCAGATAAGATAGGGCGGTCGGAGCGATCCATCAGGACATTGACCGGTTTAATGTCACGATGGATGACTCCCTGAGCATGAGCATATGCCAGGGCGTCGGCAAGTTGCGTAAAAATATTGATGAGCTTTACAGGATCAATAAAGCGCTTTTCATAGAGATATCTGTCAAGGCGTTGCTTTAATGTTCCGCCGTCGACGAGCTGCATGACAATATAGAGATGTCCATTCTGTTCGTTGGCATCATGGACAGTCACTATATTGGGGTGCGCCAGCGATGCGACCAATCGAGCTTCCAGGTTGAATCGCTCAACGAAACTTCGGTCGGCAGCATACCAGGGTGGGAGAACCTTGACGGCGACGTCGCGCCCGAGATTTTCCTGGTGCGCTTTGTACACGCGTGCCATTCCCCCTTGGCCGAGTGTTTCCAGGATGCGATAATTGCCGAGCGTTGTTCCAATCAGATCGTCTTGCTGCATCATATCAGAGGGCCACGTAAGCAGTAGCTGTCTATATTCTCTGTCCCAGGATTGGTCACAGTTGTTGTCCTGGCAGTACTGCTCCGTGGCCCCTTTCCCTCTCTAAATGGCGTTGTGATGTGTGCTTGGTAGAGACATTGCGCTTGTATGAGAGTTGGTTCCGCTACTTTTTGGCAAACACGAGAACGGTTTGACCAAGCTGAATGCGATCCCCCTCTTGTAATGGATACGTTTGAAACTTGTTTACCAGTTGTCCGTTGACTTTGGTCCCGTTGGCGCTTCCCTCGTCCTTAAGTGCGTAGCTGCCATTCCCCATGTTGACAAGCGAGGCGTGCAGCCGTGAGACGGCTAGATCTTCCAGGAAGATGTCACTTTCGCGGCTACGGCCCATACTTAAGGACTCTTTTTTGATTTCATAGATGCGGCCTGGCTCTTTGCCTTCTTCTACCCGCACGTAGCCGATGCTACCCACTTGCGGCTGACCAGAAGATCGGAGCATGGTTTTGTCACCGTCAGGATTGCCAGAGAACATCGCCGTCGGATCTTGTCCATAGCCGCCCTGGTTTGGTTGCCACCCCTGTGGTGCGGCAGCGGCTGGATTGGCAAATCCTCCCGATGGTGGCTGAGGTGCAGCTCCCCAGGGATCAGCTGGTGCAGCTTGTGGTTGTCCCCAACCTGTTGGAGCCTGTGCCTGTTGGGGCGCTTGCTGAGGTGCTCCCCATTGTTGTCCGCTAATGGGCTGGGCTTGCTGCTGGGCTGGATTTCCTTGATTCCAGGGATCTGATGTGACTGGTGCTCCCGCTCCCGCTTGTGGAGCGTCCCATGGCGATGCTTGACCACCAGCTGCTGGATTTCCCCATTGAGGCTGCTGTTGCTGCTGTGGGCTGGCAGATCCCCATGGATTACTCGCAGCGGGTTGAGCCGGATTGTTGCCCCATTGTGGCTGTTCTGGCTGAGCCGGATTAGGATTATTGCCCCATTGTGGCTGTTCTGGTTGAGCCGGTGTATTGCCCCAGGGATTGGCGGCTTGTTGTGGCTGCTGGGCGCCAGCTCCACCCCATGATGGCTGTGATGGTGTTCCACCACCCCATGGGTTGGCGGCTTGCTGTTGTTGTTGAGGAGCGCCAACGCCCCCCCAACTATTCTGGGAAGCGCCATTGGGCGCATTCCAACCTTGCTGTGGTTGCATCTGTCCAGGCTGGGCTTGAGCTTGCTGATTCCAACCCGTAGCCGGGCCTTGTTGTTGTGGGTTCCACCCACCAGCCGCTCCAGGTTGACCCTGGCGTTGCCAATCACTGGTTCCGCTCATCGATAACGGCGATTTGACCGGTTTGTTCTTGCCACTGCGCCAAATGAATAGGGCACCAATGAAAAGGAGGATGGCAAGAACCACAATAGCTACAACAAGGATTGGCCCTGAGATAAGACTGCTGTCGATTGCTGCAAAGATTGTGAGATTTGGTTCTCTCATAACAGTTCACCCCTCTAAGCGTAGGGGCGGCAAAAATTCTCGTTTTGTATTGTAGCCCCCGATAATATTCAGGTTCTACACGAGGTGTTGCCACCCGATATGGATCGGGTATCCATCAAGGATACCCCTACAACTGCGACTCCGTGCTATGCACACCACAGTGAGCGCAATGTTGCGTATGATTAAAAGTAGCCAAAAGATTGCCTTAAATTAACGCAATTCGAAACGTACCTCGACGCTGCCAAAGCGTAGAATGTCCCCGTCTTTGAGAGTACGTTCCTCGTGTGGTGTCAAGGTTACTCCATTTAAGCGAGTCTTATTCAGTGCATTAAGGTCTTCGACAGTATAGGTCCCTTGCTGATTCCGCAAGTATGCGTGTCGTCGTCCCACCGTTTTATCCGCCAGGCTGATTTCGGGATAGATGCCTAGCGTCGGATCTTGTCTGCCAACTACCATTTTATCCCCATTTAAGGGAATGGCAAGCCCATTGGAGATAACAACGATGCGTGCTTCCTTGCTTACAGGGGCTGGGACCGTCGGTTTATCAGCTATCCGATGCCCATCATCCAGCTGAGCGGTCTGTGGCACAATCAGAGAGAGTTGCTCTAAGACTGCAATGAATTCCTGTGGCGTGGCGTAGCGATCAGCAGGTGATTTGGCCAGCGCCTTTTGCATAAAAGAATCCACCTCAGGAGGCAACTCAGGCCGCAGGCGGCAGATGGACGGGACTTTTTCATTCATATGTTTGATAACGATATCAACAGCGGTCTCGCCTTCATAGGGTGGGCGTCCGGTCAGCATTTCAAACAAAACCGTCGCCACCGAATAAAGATCTGAACGTGTATCGGCGGAACGCCCACTTTCAGCCTGTTCGGGCGAAATATAGTAGGCGGTGCCCATAAATACATTCGATTGCGTCAGTGTAACAGTGTCCCGACCTCGGGCGAGGCCGAAGTCGGTAATTTTTACCATATCCTTACTATTAATGAGTATATTTTGTGGTTTTATATCTCTATGAACAACCCCTTGCGTATAAGCTGTCTCCAGTCCTTCAACGATTTGTCGTGTATAGTTAAGCGCACGTAAAGGATCAAGTGGTCCGTCATTAATCATAAAGTACTTCAAACTTTGCCCGTCGATATAATCCATAACGATATAGTACATATTATTATCGTTTCCGTAATCGAAGATACGTACAATATGTGGATCATTCAAGTTCAAAAGGATATGAGCCTCTCGCTGGAAACGAGCTAGCAGTTCGCCATCGTCTGAAAGCTCCAGGTGCATGATTTTCAACGCACAGATCTGATTATCTCCGAGGTCGCGTGCGATGTAGACTGTAGCAAAGCTACCTCGTCCACGTTCATCGATAAGTTTATAGCGACCCTGGATGACACGACCTACCATGTCACCGTTCATTGGCGTGAACTCCTCTAATAGTGGGTTACTGTTAGCGGCTACATTATACACCATCCATTGGCTTGTGTCATGATGCTGATATCCAGCAAGCGCGATTCCAAGCTACGGAGTACAGACGGCGTTTGTCTTGATGATTTTATAAGTAGACCGATGTGTGGAATATATATACATACTACATAGATTGAAAACTTATAATAATACCGATCGATTTACTTGCGTGTCACTTGATACTGCCTCTCCGTTAGAGATACGTGTCTATATCTCTAACGGATAAGTTTTCAATTAGGTGACTGAGAAGTACGTCTGTACAAACAGGTTAGCCTTTTACTCTTCGTAAGAGCCGCCAAGATTATGGGCCAGGAACTTTTCCGCGGCGGCATAAAACTTGATACGATTCTCGGGTTTGGCGAAGCCATGGCCTTCATCGGGGAAGAGCATGTATTCGTAATTAATCCCTTTGCTCTTCATAGCCTCCACAATCTGCTCGGACTCGGCCTGTTTCACGCGAGGATCATTTGCACCCTGGGCGATCAGCATCGGAATCTTGATATTATCCACATGGAAGAGCGGTGAGCGAGACTTCAGGAAGTCCTCCTCGGTCTCAGGGTCTCCTACGCGCTTCTTGAAGGCGGCCATCGCGGTGGACCAGTACGGCGGAATGGTTTGGATTAAGGTAATAAGATTGCTGGGTCCGACGATGTCCACGGCGCAACGGAATAGATCGGGGGTCATGGTCGCACCAACCAGCGCTGCATAGCCGCCATAGGAGCCGCCGTAGATAGCCACTTTGTGCGGATCGGCAATGCCCTGTTGGATCGCCCACTGCATTCCATCTACCAGATCGTAGTGCATCTTACGGCCCCACTCTTTGTTACCAGCATTGAGGAATTCTTTGCCATAACCAGTCGAGCCGCGATAATTGATCTCGAAGCAGGCGTAGCCGCGATTAGCAAACCATTGCGCCTCAGGATTGAAGCCCCAGGTGTCTCTGGCCCAGGGGCCACCGTGGACGTTGAGGACCATTGGCAGGTTGGTCTGTTTCCCAACGGGACGTGTGAGATAGCCATGAATGGTGAGGCCATCACGTGCGGAAAATGTCACTGGTTCTGTGTGTGCCAACGTATAATCGCTGAGATTGGGCATGTTGTCAAAAAGAAATTCAGCGCTCTGATGCTTGCGATGATAGGTATAATACGGTACTGGTCCATTATCGACATTGAAGGCGATCAGCCAGGTCTCATCGGCATCGTCGCGACTGACGACCGAGAAATCTCCCTGATGAATGTCGCTGATGCGGTCAAAGTCGATCTGAATGGAGGCGTCCAGCACCAACCACTCGACGCGATCCTTATCGAAGGCGACCGCCTGAATCTCGTAGGTGTCAGGATGAACCATGACCGTGCCAACATCATATTGAGCATCCTCGGCGATAACTGTCTCTTCGTTCGTGGAGAGGTTGAGCTTGATCAAGCGTCCGGCGTTGACGTGGCGCGAGTCCTGGATGTACAAGGATTGTCCATCGCGTGTAAATGAGAGTGCTCCGCTTGTGAGTGCATCATCGGAGTCCCAGCCGAAAAGTGTGCGCCACTCGGCCTGCTCGGAATCACGAACCAGAAGATCCATGCCACCATCGGCACGGGCAGCCATCGCGCCACGCACCTTGAAATGCGTATCAACAACCCATCCAGCAATGTTGCCCGGATTCTTCGCGACCAATGTCAATGCACCAGAGGCGATGTTGAGATTATAAACGTCATGAACCTGAGGATTTTCTTTATTCATGGCGATCAAAAGCTCATCCGGGAAATGCTTATCGTGATCGATGATCTGCACCTGAACATTCTCAAAAGGCGTCAGGTCACGCGTCTCATGCGTCTGCACATCGGTTGCGTAGAGACGCCAGTTCTCATTGCCTCCTGTATCCTGGACATAGAGAATATGTTTATTGTTCGGTGCCCAGAAATATGAGCGTATCCCACGCTCGGTATCGTTGGTGAGCGGATAATATTCATTTCCGCTGACGGAACCGACCCAGACGTTGAGTACGTTATTGACTGGGGCCAGGTAGGCAAGATGCATGCCATCTGGCGAGATGCGAGGGCTGGCCTTGGTTGGATTTCCAAATAGGATATGTCGTGGAATTAGCTCTGTATGTGTTGGTATCGTCATTAGTTTTCTTCTTTCTACATGTGCCAGTTACTACCAGAAGCGAATACTCTCTATACTTCTACGTATGCTCAGGCATGAAAGTTGAGTCCACGCTCCCCATTTTTTTCGTGAGAAAGTAGCATTTCCCTGTAGGCTTCGTAGGTCTGGCGGGCGATCTGCCCCTGGGTGTAGTTTTCGAGGACACGTTGGCGGCCTTGACGCGCCAGAGAGGCATAGAGCTGAGGGTCGTCGAGGAGTTTTTGGACGCGAGCGCTTAATTCGCGGGCGTCCCCTTCTTGGAAGACGAGCCCGGCATCTCCGATGACATGGGGGATCTCCCCACAGGATGAGCCTATGACCGGCGTCTCACAGGACATGGCTTCGGCTAAAACGCGTCCAAATTGTTCGGTCCAGTTGGGGCGCGAGATGGATGGTAGGACAAAGACATCCAGATTTTCCATGGCGGCAGGTACCTGATCGGTGGGTATGCCCGGTCTGAATTGTACTCTCTGACTGACTCCAAGGCGGCTAGCCTGCTCTTCGAGCGCGCTCTTCATGGGTCCGTGACCGATAAAGACTACCTGGCAATAGGCGGGTAGATAGGTCAAGGCCTCGATCATGAGTGGTAAGCCCTTTTCTTCTTTGAGGCGACCGATGAAGCCAAGCGTGAAGGGAGCATCTTTGGCTCGCGGTGTGCGTGGTTGGCTGCGCTTGTAGATATCTGTGTCAAAACCAAATTGTGGAATGACGCGTATCGGTCCCTCATATCCCTTCTGTCGCAGCACTTCTGAGGCGTCCCGATTGCCTGCGATTGCCATGCTGGCGTGGCGATAGTTGTAGAGCTCGATCTGGCGGAACGGAGGTGGATAGTTGCGGTGGAGGTTCTGCCAGGTGAAAAAGAGGGCTTTGGCGTTCTGTTTGATTGCCAGGCGCATGGCTTGCAAGGTGGCTAGATTGTATGGTTCCTCGTCAATGTGTACAATTTCTGGTTGTACTTCTTGCATGATCTGAGACAGCTGAGGATAGTAGTGCCAGTGAAATTTCCCATTGAAAGTAATCGGTGTGACGATCATGCGATAGCCATCAGTATAGAGACGCTCAAGCATCTGTTGACTGCCATCGTCGCTTTGCCAGTAGGGGGGCACTACAACGGTCAATTCCAGATTGGGACATTTGGCAATCTCTTCGAGTTTGCGCTGAGAGGTCCCTGCAACCAGGGCTTTAGAAATCATCAATACACGCATAGTTCTTCTTCTTACTTTTTCTTACTTGCTAGAACTTCTTCGTAGACCGCCAGTGTTTGTTCTGCGGTTTTATGCCAGCTGAAGCGTTTGGCCTGTTGCAGCGAACGCGCACGCAGATCGGTTTGCAAGGCGGGGTCTGTCAGTACACGATACATTGCCTCAACAAGAGCCTCGAGGTTGTCGGGATCAATGCTGAGAGCGGCTTCTCCCACTACCTCGGGCAGCGATGTACGATTGGAACAGACGACTGGCGCTCCACATCCCATCGCCTCCAGAGGATCAAGACCGAAGCCTTCATATAAAGATGGAAAGACAAAGAGGCTGGCGTCGCTGTAGAGCGTGGGTTTATCCTCCTCTTCAATGTAGCTATAGATGATCTGCTCGCTGATATTCAGCTCCCTGGCGATTGGTCGAGGATCAGGGAAGAGCGCTCCCTTCTGCTTGTCTGGATTGCCCGCAATCAGTAGCTGGAGGTCAGGATCTCCGATCTGCGCATATAAACGAGCAAATGCCCGGATGAGTTGGGGGATGTTTTTGCGTTGATCCAAACCTCCCAGATAAAAGACGTAGCGCTTTCCCAGGCCATAACGGGCTCGCGCTTTCTCACGTGTCTCTGGATCGGTGATTGGTCGATATTCTGGACCCGCTGCTTCATAGATAACACGAATACGCTCTGCTGGAATCTTGAGTAGCTCAATGATATCCTGTTTGGCATGCTGGCTGGGAGCGATAATGTAGCTCGAGCGATGAGCCGTACGGGCGATTAAGTTTGTGTATGCTTTTACTTTGTTATTGGGTTGATATGCAGGTAGCCGCAGCGCGATGACGTCATGAATGGTGACTACTGTCGGCATAGGAGGAAATAATGGTGGCGCGAAATAGGGTATATGTAAGAGATCGACTTGTTCGTGTCTGGCGGCCAGCGGTCCCGTGAATTGTTCCCAGGTGACTTTCTCTAGATTGTCACTTTTGCGGGCCAGCGTCGGGACAGGGTATGAGCGATAGGGATAGGCTTTGACTGGGAGGGATTGAATCGGTTGCGGTCCGAGTAGGACATATTCGTTGTGATGATCAATCTCGGCGAGCGCGTTGAGTAGATGAGATAGATATTGTCCACTTCCCGTGGCTTGAAATTGAAAAAAAAGAGCGTTGATACCGATCTTCATGATTGTTCTGCCTTATCTGCAAAGTTTTGTTGTCCAGTATAGAGCTGCTCATAAAGGTGCAGCATCTTCTGGGCTGATCTCTCCCAAGTATAGAGCTGTGCCCGTTGGTAGCCTTTCTGGCGGAGATCCTCGCGCAGTTGTTCGTTTTGTAACAGGCGCGTGATCGCGTGGGCAAGTTCATCCACGTTGTGAGGGTCAACCTGGAGGGCGGCATCGCCCACTACTTCAGGCAGTGACGACGTATTTGAGGTGATCACTGGCGCACCACAGGCCATTGCCTCGATTGGTGGCATGCCGAAGCCTTCAAAGAAAGATGGGAAGGCAAAAATGTCGGCCATACTGTAGAGCGTTACAAGCTCGTGATCTGTGACGCGTCCTAAAAAGCGGACCTTTTGCTCAAGTTTGAGGTCACGTACCAGCTGCTGTGTCTCCTCATAAAGCCAGCCTGAACCTCCTGCGATTGCCAGCATGGCTGGACCATTCTTTTGCTTGCTTGCCTGATGGAATGCCTTGATGAGCCCTCGATGATTTTTGCGCGGTTCCTGCGTTCCAACCGCTAGCACCAGGGGATATTTGAGCTTGAATTTATATCTGGTGGCTGCTAATAAGACTGGATCAGTAATGCGCCGGAAATATGGTTGGACTCCAAGAGGAATCACTACTATTTTCTCTGACGGAGTATGAAAGTGTTCAATTAGTGTGCGGCTCACTTCACTGGATACTGTGACAATCACATCGGCGGCATCAGCTGCTTCAGGTACTACTTTGCGCAGATACTCAGCCAGAGAAGAGACTGCGTATTCAGGATGTTCCAGAAATGCGAGATCATGGATGGTGACTACTTTGCGTACTTTTTTCCCAAGTGGGGGAAGTACGAAGTCTGGTCCATGATAGATATCTGTTGGGCCGGTAAAGAGTGTCGCCGGTACGGGCACACGCATCCGATACCAGAGAATGTTGATGTAACGATCAGGCAACAGAAGGTTGTGTCCTTGGACATTGGCAGCAGTGGGGAAGGGATGCTCTCTGTCGGTGTGCCCACTTGTGAGCAGCGTGAATTGGTTTTCTGTATCCTGGGTTAGCATGGCGGCGACAAGATTGCGTACGTAAACACCGATTCCTGCGCCTTGTCGTATCGCCGCCGTATAGTCAATCGCAATACGCATCGAATTACCTTTGCATTGGTGATGCCTCTTATCCTGGAGGCCAAGTCATGGTACGACCACCCAGCAGGTGAAAGTGCAAATGAAATACGCTTTGTCCTGCCTGAGAGCCGTTATTGGTGACGAAACGATATCCCTGCTCCAGCCCTTGCTTATGGGCAACCGTACGAGCAGCTGTAAAGAGCGCTGCCAGCAAGGGGCCATCATCTGGCGTCAAATCGGCCATTGAGGCAATGTGACGCGTTGGAATGAATAGTATGTGAACTGGAGCCTCGGGATGGAGATCCCGAAAAGCTACGACATCATCATCTTGATAGACAATGGTGCTAGGAATTTGACCAGCTACAATTTTACAGAACGGGCAATCATAATCCATTCAAAAAACCTCAGTAGCCAGATGCATTATCACTTTACTTAATGCATCTGGCGTAACTAGCAATGTATGACACGTAGGTAATTAATGTCTTATATTACTCACTCAGTGCCGGACTACTATCAGAAGTTACTGGCTGCTCCGTTGTGGCGGTCTCTGTCGTGGCCGCAATAGTGGCCTCCGCATTTTTCTTTTCCTGCGCCTTCTTAATGTGTGCAGCAAGCTCTTCCTCATGGAACTTCGGGTCGTTGTATTGCGGCAGGTTCATCTCTACGCGTATGGCTTTGATGGCCTGATAGACGGTACCGGCTTTCAAATTGAGCTTTTCCGAGATCTCTTTATGCACACCTACCGGTGGCACTGGTAGATAGGGCTGATAAGCCAATTTGATACGCTCGAGCTCTTCCATGCTGCCTTTGTAGGTCTGGATCTCCCACCAGCTGGGAATGTGTTGACGATCGCGCAGGTCTTTGATGATTTTTTTGACAGTTTTTTTAGGGATATCAAACTCTTTCGCGATTTGTGTACGAATGCCATCAAATTCGTTGGGCTGGGAGAGTATCGTATAACGCTCTTCAACCTGAGTAATCTGTTCCGCAGTGGGTGTAAATGGCTCTGGTGGTGGCGTTTTCTCGCGCTTGACTTTGGGCTCTGGTGCGGGCCGAGCCGGCTTTGGTTTTTTATTAAATGGCTTTGGACCACCTTGCGCCGGATTTTTCGCCCAGGGTTTGCTTCCACTACGGCTGGCAAAACCATCGTTTGTTGGTCGATAGGGCGGACGTTGTCCAGGTGATGGGGTCAGGCTGGCACCATTGCTGACATGATAGGCCGCAGGACCTCGTCCAGGATTATAGCTCCGGTTGTCGCGCGTGTTGGGACCTGATCCTGGATACGCAGGGCGATTTCCTCCTGTCCCCGCATTGCGGTCTCGTTGTACAGGAGGCGATGACGGCTTGGGACGTTGAGGAGGCGGATCGGGCTCTCCTATCTTCACGTCTGATAGGTTGTCTAGCCATTGGTTCGTTCCACCATGCGCGGCCTTTGGCTTGGGTAGCGCAGGCGGTTTGGGCGGCGTCGATGCACTTTGTGCACTGGCAACTGCTGGCTTTGTTCCTGGTGGCGGCATATTTTTTGCCGCTTGCTTTTCTTTTCTGGCTTTTTGCGTGCAATCAGGGCAAGTTACTTCTCTAGCATTGGCCGACTGAAACCACTTGCCGCAGGTGATGCAGCGCATCTTAGTTTTGCTCATGCGCGAACTCCCCTGTACCATTAAATTTTGATACGAAATTATGTGTCGGAATGCATTTCTTAGTATATCAGGTTGTCTTGCGCATGTCACCTTACGCGTACAGTATCCTACCAACGGATTGGAAAAGAAACAGTCCAGAACATTGGCCACTTTCTATTCATTGTACTCGTGACATCTAACACTTTTGTGGTACTACCCAGGAGGCTCGCTCAGGACTATGGGTTATCGTTGTTCTTCTGGGGGGAGAATCTGGCGTAACATAGCAACAGTCAAGGCAAGTTGTTCTTTGATTGTGGTTGTGTCTGATTTAATCTCTGTAAGTTGGTCGTTTGTTTGCTTTTCAAAACGAATGTTTCGTTTCTCCTGACGTTCGAGGTTGAGTTTTAAGCTCTCCTGGGCAGCCTCGATACGCCCTGATGATTGTCGTATGTTGCGATTATCAATGGCAAGTAGATCAACTTTGCTGAGCTGTGCTTTGAGTGCTGCGATTTCTTCAGTTAACGGCTCTATTTTTTGATCAATCATTTGTTAGATTTCTTCACGGCTTAGCATAAGCATATTCCTTTGATTGATGTTTTTCTTTGACTGAGCTTGAGGAAGGCTCTTGCTACTTGATAGTATACACAGAAGAATCTTTTAAGTAAATGCAAAACGTTGTCCTTGACAGATGAAGTGTTTCCTTAAAATATGCTTAAAGTTTTTAGGCGACAGGTAAGCTCTTTATGATGCTCAACCAGGTGTCGATGAGCCTGTAGAGGGCAACGAGCAGTTTTTTTGTGTCATAGGTGCCGACCAGGGAGTTCATCTGATAATTTATGTCAGTCGTATTATACTCAGATGAGTGAACACAGGTTTTATTAAGTGTCGTTTTTATGAATATCTTGTGAAGAGGTGATGAGCTATGATCGATGCATTTGTGATTGGTGCAGCAAGTCTTAATCCTGGTGGCATTATTGCGTGGATTGTAATTGGTTTGGTGGCCGGTTGGCTGGCTGGCGTGATTATGCCTGGCGGTGGATATGGAGTGATTGGTGATATTGTTGTAGGTTTAGTAGGCGCTTTTCTTGGCGGTCTTATTGTGGGCTTGCTGGTCCCAGATGCGAGCTTTGGTTTCTGGGGAAGTCTGGTCGTTGCTCTGATAGGCGCTTGTATCCTGGTTGCCATCTTGCATGCAATTGCCGGTCGTAGACGCGTGTAATACTGCAAGCGTAACTGTAATAATCTTTTGTTTTCTAAGTAAACATGAAGAAAGATCGATCGTTCTCACTTGAATGGTCGATCTTTCTTCATGTTTGTCTTGTGTTTTGTTCTGGCCAGATAGATGCTCTCCTGCTTTATGCGTGAGGATCTTCTGCGGCGAAGAAACGTTCAACGTCGCGGATGCTTGTCGTACGGTGAGCGGGTGGTAGCGCGTTTAGTACCGTGCGGCCATAGCCTTTGGTATGCAGACGCGTGTCCAGAATCGCCATCACTCCACGATCTTCGTGACTACGCAGGAGACGCCCAATGCCTTGTTTGAGCCGCAGGACTGCCTGGGGGAGGACGTAGATGCCGAACCAGTTTTCGCCAGCAGCTTTCATCAAGGCGACACGCGCTTCGTGTACTGGATCGTCGGGGGGATCGAAGGGCAATTTGTCGATGACCACCAGCGAGAGCGCTTCTCCGGCGATATCTACCCCTTCCCAAAAACTTTTAAGACCAAAAAGGACGGCGTTCTCTTCCTCACGGAAGCGTCGTGTGAGTTCAAGCCGTGTCGTCTCTCCCTGTTTTAAGAGCGGATATGGTAGATGTGGAGCCATCCAGTCATAGGCTTTTTCAAGGACACGCTTGCTGGAGAAGAGTAGAAAGGCTCGACCACGCGAGAATTTGACGAGACGATACATTTCAAGTGCCAGATCATGGACATAGTCTTCCTCACCTTCGCCGAATGTAGGCGCTGGCAGGTGACGTGGGACGTAGAGCAATGAGTTGTTCTCATAGTCGAATGTCAGAGGCAAGATACGTTCAAGCACATCATCCCGTTCAATGGGGTCCAGTCCGATTCTGCTGCGGAAATAGGAGAAATTTGGCCCTTTTTCTTCCGGCTTGGCGGCGTTCGGACCAATGGTGGCAAGGGTCGCTGACGTGCTGATCACGTTGCATTTGTTGAAGAGCTTCTCTGTTAACCAGGATGTGACATCTAATGGGGCGGCAGAGGCCTGGAGTACTAATCCTCGCGTGGCCGATCCGGCGATGCGCTCGATATAATAAACAAATTTGCTTTGATCGGCGACCGAAAAAACCGTGCGTATGTTTTCTGCCAGATTCTGTGTTCGCTTTAGCAATTTATCGTAAAGTTGTCCCTCTTTCTCGGGGAGATCCTTCGGACGCTGTTTGCGCATGGAGTCCATGAGATCAGCGATGGTAGTGGCAAGGCGCAAACCTTCTTCAACTGGTCTCTCTAAATTGGCTCGTCCTTTGAAGCCGAGATTGGTTGTCTGCTCCAGTCGCATCCACAGATCCTGAGCAGCTTGCATGGCAGTATCCTGCAAGCTATTCTGGCTATGATCTTTGAGCATGCGTTGTGCCAGCAGCGTCTGGATCTGGGAGGGGCTGATCGTGATCGTAAATGAGCGTGTTGCTTCTTCTTCAAGGTGATGAGCTTCGTCCAGAATAATCACATCGCGTTCGGGGAGGAGAAAGCCTCCAATGGCAGCGTCGAGTAAAAGCAGGGTATGGTTAACGACGATGACCTGGGCACGCTCGGCACGCTCACGCATCTGACGTACATAGCATTCATCAAAAAAACTACATTTGCTCCAGGCACATTGGTCGCTATCCGTCGCGATGCGGCTACGGATGTCGGCGGGTAAGCGGAAACCAAGGTTTTCAAAATCCCCATCAAGCTTATAAGCGGTATCCGGGTCGTTAATCAGCTCGTAGAGATGTTGGAAGTCGCTACTTTTGCTGTAAAATTGCATCCCCACACGTTCAGTTTCGACGCGATCCAGGCAGATATAGTTGCTCACTCCTTTGACCAGTGCGGCTTCAAAATGCTTGATGTGCTTTTGGACAAATGGAATGTCTTTGTAAAAGAGCTGCTCCTGGAGTGCTTTGTTGGCGGTGCTGATGATAGCTACCTGACCAGAACGCACGACTGGAACAAGGTAAGCTAGCGATTTACCTGTTCCTGTGGCGGCTTCGATGATTGCGGGGACGTTTTTGCTGATGGCCTGTGAGACGAGCGTCGCCATTTCGACCTGCGCTGGCCGTTCCTCATAACCTGTCAGGCTCTGCGAGAGGATACCTCCCTGCCGCAGATCTTCAGAGACTCTTTGGATGAGCCGCAGGTTTTTGGTTGGTTCATCCAGATCGTCAAGATCATCGATTTCCTCCTCCTCAAATGGTTCAGGAGGGGCTTCTGGAGCCGTTCGCAGAGATTTTGTGGCGAGGGCGATGATTTTCCGTTTTTTGTCCTCTTGCGTGTCTTTTGGTGCTTGTTCTTTTGCTTCTGCCAGGGCTGGTTTGGTCTTACGTGTTGTGGATCTTTTGGCATCTAATTGGATTGGTTGTGGATGATCCTCTCCTTCCCGCATTGTATCGATATCGGCTGCCTCATGAATAGCAGGCAGTTTTTGTTCAAGCTGTGGATGTGGAGGTAGGATCGGTGTGACCGGAACAATTGGTGCTCGAGGATGTGCCTCTGTATTACGTATGGGAAGTCCTAATAATGCCTGTAAATAAGCATTGGCAAAGGCTTGTGTATGCTGAAAGCGTTGTTCTGGATCGCGTGCCAGTGCTTTGAGTAGGACGGCTTCTAATGCTTCTGAAATATTGCTATTAAGGCTGCGTGGCCTGGGGAGAGGCTCTTGCTGCTGCTGGAGTAGTAGTGCTCGTTCGTTGGCTTGGTAAGGACGCTGGCTACAGAGCCATTCGTAGGTCATAACGGCCAGCGCGTACTGATCGCTGGCTGCTGTCGGATGTCCCTGAAGTTGTTCTGGAGCCATATAAGGGATAGCTGCCGTATCATCATCGAGACAAGGTGTGTTGAAACCGGGAGGTGTCAGTGCGAAACCTGTCAGCAGGATTTCGTGACGTTCGCCGATGAGCACGTTGCCGGGATGGAGATTTCCATGGATGGTGCGCGTGGTATGGGCGTAGTGCAGAGCGTTAGCAATTGGTGAGATATATAAGCGGACAGTATCGGGTGCGAGTTTTTCTCCGGCTGTGAGATGATCTGTGAGTGGCTGGCTCTTTGGTTGCTCAAGCACAATATATCCATAGTCGCCATCGAAATTTGCCTCAAGCATCGCGACAATCGCACGATCCTTTAATTTTTTGAGTTGCTTGGCACGCGCTAAAAAGGCTATTTTGTCTTCGGCTTCGGGAAGCGGGATGGTGAGTTTCTGGATGATCACATTCTTTTTGCGTTGCTTCCCCGCATACACATTACTTGTAGAACTCTCGTACAGCAGTCCGCTGATAGTATAAGAACCAAGCTGCTGCAGCTCTACCTCTGCCATATTATGCCTCTCAGGTAAATAATAAACATCTGCCGCCTTTGTCCGTGTCAGTATAGCACAGCGGGGCGCTTAGAACAAACAGTCCTGTCTTAGTCTGAAGGCGGTTTGCGGGGGAAAACTTGACAATTATGACTCTGGTGAGGTATATATAGTGTATGTTGTACACTAAGTGTGTATGGATAAAGTAAATCAATCGAGTAGACTGTATCTCTTACATCTATAATATATCCGTAGCTGACGTTTGTCAAATTTTTAGCACGCAGAATCAGAGAACATGACGTTTCTATAGGTACTGCAGTTAATTGTCCGACTGAGTAGAGAAGGCACGAAATGGAAGAGCAAAGAAAAATGATGGGGGATAGTGGAGATGGTGGGCGCGGTGGTCAAGAGGTGCAAGTTGAACAGTATATCCAGAGTGAGCATATGCCGGAGCCTCTCGCTGAAGCCGATGATCATCATTATGATGTAAGCAAGTATGAACGTCCATCGGTCACGGTCGACGTTTTGATGATGAGTTTACGTCAACGTGATCTGCAAACGTTATTGATCAAACGACGTGCCTGGCCATATGAGGGGATGTGGGCGATTCCTGGCGGCTTTATCAGGATGAATGAGTCGCTTGAAGCAGCAGCGAAACGCGAATTGCAGGAAGAGACAGGTGTCCAGGATGTGTATCTGGAGCAGTTGTATACTTTTGGCAATCCAGGACGCGACCCTCGTACGCGCGTGGTGACGGTGGTTTATTTTGCTTTATTGGACTCTGAACGCTTGCAGGTGCGGGCCTCAACCGATGCGGTTGATGTCAGTTGGTTTTCGGTCTATGAGTTGCCTCAACTGGCTTTTGATCATCAGGAGATCGTGGATTATGCTCTCAATCGCTTGCGCAATAAGCTGGAGTATACGACGATCGCTTTTAATTTGTTACCAGAACAATTCACATTGCGTGAGTTGCAACAAGTCTATGAGATTATCCTGCATAAGCGGATGGACAAGCGTAATTTTCGCAAAAAGATTTTATCGACGAATATTTTGGAAGATACAGGCGAGAAAAAGATGGAAGGGACGCATCGTCCCGCTCGTCTGTATCGCTTTAATCCTGCGGCTGAACACAAACTCTAATATGCGTAGAAGATATTGCTAAGTGAGCGATCTTGTCTCAATGATCTTACAAGGAGCGTGAATGAGATGGCAACATCAACTCTTCCCGAAAACTTTTTAACGCAGTCAACCCTTTTCCTGGATGCTCTTGTGACATGGGAACGAAATCTGTCTCCTCTGTACTGGCAAGATCTGCTGCCGGAGGCTCAAGCAGGACAGGCTGCTATCTTTGGGATTGATATGATCAATGGCTTTTGCCATGAGGGAGCTTTATCCAGTCCGCGTGTGAAAGGGATTATTCCGGCGGTCGTTGACGTCTTCCAAAATGCATATACGCTTGGCGTGCGTGATTTTATTCTGGCTCAGGATGCTCATAGCGCCGATGCTGCCGAGTTTGCCTACTTTCCTCCACATTGTCTGGCTGGCACGAGCGAGGCCGAGACAATCCCCGAACTCGCCCAGTTGCCCTTTGCCGACCGCTACAAAATCGTTCCCAAGAATTCTTTGAACGCCTTTGTGGGCACCTCGCTGGGCGAGTGGTTGGAGGCGCAATCGCATCTTCGCATTGCCATCGTTGTTGGCGATTGTACCGATCTCTGTGTGTATCAGACAGCTATGTACATCAAACTGCACGCCCTGGCTCACAATAACTCCAAATTGCGCGTGATTGTGCCTGAAAATGCTGTGCAGACCTATGACACTCCTGTTGCCGTTGCCAAAGAGCTTGGTATCTTTCCACACGATGGAGACTCGGTACATCTTATGTCTCTCTATCAGATGGCACTTAATGGTATCGAGGTCGTGCGTGCACTTGAAGCGCGTCGGACAGTGCAATAGGAGATTTGTGCGGGTGCCCATCCAATACAATCGATACGTGTACCGACGGGGGTCTCCAAAAGGGGACCGTCGTTGGGGAGCGGCAGGTTGTTGTTCGTATCCCAGAGCACAGGTAGTCCTTCGATGTTTTCAACGCGGTCGAGGGTGAGGTTGACTGGATAGAGTCTGCGTAGGCAGGCATCAAAGAGATAGCTTGGATAATGAAGTATTTCTCGTCTCCAGACGACGCATGATTCCTCTTGGAATAAAGGCTCGGGCAGATCCTCGTTGGTGGTGCTGGCATGCAGGATGGCAGCAAATTGATAGGATTGTTGCGGGCTGAGCGTGATGCGCTCAAGATAGTAACCTAGCGGGTTGAGGACGGCCAGGATCTGAGTACTGGTATGGAGTAGGTGCCGGAGCCAGGCGGGTGGACCTACCAGATAGGTTCCCCATTCCTGCGCGATGATAGTCTCTCCACGTTGCTCGTGACGGCTGTGCCAGACCTGGAAGATAGTGGGCTGCGTTTTGAAGTCGCAGTGACATTCGTCCCAGGTTGGGTAATCACGATGGTCAATCTCACGTTGTATGTAACGAATGAGCGTGTAGGTGGCAGCAGCTAGTGCTCCAAGGGTCGCGCTGGAGAGCATAAATACACTACGCTTTTTTGTGCTCAAGTTCAAGATGGTCAACCTCCAATATATCGAGTAGCTCGGTGAGAGAATGAACTAATAAACAATCGAGTGTCTTTTCTTGCATTCTATGTGCACGATCCAGGAGTACTGGCGTGATGCCAACCGAGCGTGCTCCAATAACATCGTTGATGTAGGAGTCCCCGATGTGGAGCGCGTAGTCGGCAATGGCGTTGGCTCGCTGTAAGGCGAGTTCATAAAGAGTCGGCGAAGGTTTAGCTTGACGCGTAGAGGCCGAGATAAGGACACAATCAAAATATGTGGTAAGTTTGAGGTTGCTCAATATAGGGCCAAGGGAGATGCCCCAATCAGAGATCACTCCTAAGGTATATCCATGCTTCTGCAATGCCTCAAGCGTCTCATAGACATCTGGATAAACCTGCCAACTTGTATGTTTTGAAAACTCCTCGTGCACGATGGCTGCAAACTGGTAAAGCCGCTTTTCGTCGGGCTCGGCGAGAAATGGCCGCAAGAGATGCGCATAATATTCGATCCAAAACGCTGTAATGGCTTGATCATCTGCCCAGGTATCAGGGTGCGCACGCATATGACTGAAAAAGAAATCTTCTGCGGCTTCAATTTGTGGCTTTAACTTCTCCGCGCTGATCTGTAAGGAAAAGCTCTGGCCGACCTGCTGATAGATTTCGGAAACGGAGGGATGTGGCTGAAGAAGCGTAAATCCGGCGTCAAAGAATACTGTGCGGATCGATTGTGGCTGTTCTAGTTTCATGAAGAGCTACCTATCTGGAAAATACGGTCCGGTCAAAAAGATTACTATCTTTTTGGCTCTTGCTAAAGAGTCTAGCATGTGAGTTGTCTGATTGTCAAATACGTGTTAGAACGGGTTTTCCTCTGGGAGGCCGGCAAAAAGCTGTCAAGCGAAGCGAAGACAGTGTAGCGTCGCACGCTCGCGTGCGATGTCCCCGTGACTCGTATGAGACAGTTGGATCTCGGCGTGCCACGCTGGCCTGCCTGATCGTACGTCGAGTGGGACATCGCACGCGAGCGTGCGACGCTACTGGATAGGGCGTTCCCATTCCATGCTGGTGCTTTCCCTGTGTGTACAGATTGTCTGAGCTTGCCGCGGATATTAGGATTGGAATGTGTTTTGTAATTTGTCTGCTTGATCGACGGCAATCAGATTGTTTAAGAACTCGTCAATGTCTCCGTTCATGACTCCAGGCAGATTATGTCGAGTCAGGCCGATGCGATGATCGGTGACACGATCCTGCGGGAAGTTATAAGTACGGATCTTCTCACTGCGGTCGCCGGTCTGGACCTGCGAGCGGCGGTTCTTGCTGAGCTCTTCCTGACGCTTGGCCTCTTCCAGATCCCAGAGGCGCACTTTCAGTACTCCAAGCGCTTTAGTCTTGTTTTTGAGCTGCGACTTTTCGTCCTGACAGGTAACAACCAGACCTGATGGGATGTGCGTGATGCGGACCGCAGAGTCAGTGGTGTTTACACTCTGTCCACCATGACCGGTTGAACGATAGACATCGACACGAATATCGGTATCCTTGATATCAATGTTGATCTCATCGTCCGCTTCTGGCAGCACGATGACTTTGGCGGTCGAGGTGTGGATACGACCGTTGGCCTCTGTGACAGGGACACGTTGGACGCGATGCGTTCCGCCTTCATATTTCATGCGGCTATACGCGCCTTTGCCTTTGATGACAAAGGTAACGTCTTTGATGCCACCTTGTTCGGTATCGTTGATGTCAAGGACCTCAGTCTTCCAGCGATGGTTATCCGCATAACGGCTGTACATACGGTAGAGCTCACCTGCGAAGAGCGCGGCTTCATCACCACCGGCTCCGCCCTGGATAGTCACGATAGCATTTTTATCATCCATGATGTCCTTGGGCAGCAGCGCGACTTTGACATCCTCGATCAGCTGTTCCTGATGCTTTTTGAGCGTTTCAAGCTCTTCGTAGGCCATATCGCGCATCTCGCCCTCTTCGCTGTCATAGAGTTCCTGTGTCTCGGCGATCTGGCGCTCGGTCTCCTGCAATTGGTTGTACTTATCGACTACAACTTCAAGCTCAGCATGCTCGCGGCCGTAGCGCTGGAGCAGTGCGATGTCTGAGAGTACCTCTGGCTGAGCCATCAATGTATTAAGTTCTTCATAACGTTCGGCTAAACTAGCCAATTTACCCATTAAGTCCATAGTAATTTCTCCCACTCTCTCGATGTCTGAGTATCTATTGTGATCCGCCCTGGATACACCTTCCGTCACGTTTAAAAATGGTAGTGAGGCGTTGTGCAATCGCAGGTAAGGCGGACAGATGTGTGCGGTAGTACAAAATTGTGATGCATAATGCCTATGGCCTGAAGGCCTGTCTTCTCAAAATGGCATGGAGTGTCCACGCGCTAGAGATAATTGGAGGCAGGTTGAAGTACCGCTACCCGGCAGCAAGAAGGTAACGTTCGGTGGTTGCTCGGCGTGTATAACGCAAGCCAGGCGATTGATCCACTGTTAATAGTGAATGCTTGATTCGTGTAATGAAGAGTTGTCGTTTCACACATCTATTATACCATTTTTGCTCAAAACTGAATAGGGCGTGAAAGTTTGGTTTTCTTTTTGTTGGAGAGCTCCCTGTCAGTATCAACCGGGTGGTCGGAACAAGGAATAACGCAGGGAAGTGTACTTGTTATAGTACCGTAATAGAAAAGCGAGCCTACTTGGGTAACTTGCGCGTATAATAGATAAAAAGAGATGTACATATTTCTATCGACGTACGTTCTCTATTGAGAAGAAGCTTTTTGCCCTCCTATACTTGATGTGTTAGCAGGTCAGGTCTGGCGATGTCAGGCAATAAAAAAGCTCATGTGATATAATCGATATTAGCAGTCCGCCCGTGCATTTGCTAGATTATTCATTGCACAAATCGTGTAAGAGCATAGAAATAAACATATATACACGCTTAAAACAGTGAGGAGCATACAAGAGATGAAATGCGAGCGTTGTCAGAAGAACCCAGCCCGCGTACGTGTGGATCAGATGATCGAGAATCATCGAGAATCCCAATTTCTCTGTCAGTCGTGTGTTGACGAGATGATGAATACGATGGGGCAACTTGGTGACCTAGACGGCCAGGGTATCACAAGTGCTCCCTTTGGTTTTTCGACCAATAACCCGAGCAGTAATAAAGCATCCTCGGGTGCGACAAATGCAAATGCGGCGACTACTGAGCGGCCCAAGAAACACAGCAAGACCCCAACGCTGGATCAATATGGACGCGATCTGACCGAGGAGGCCGCTGAGGGGAAACTTGATCCTGCCGCAGGACGTGCGCGTGAACTTCGGCGTCTGATTACGGTTTTGGGACGACGTCAGAAGAATAACCCGGTACTGATCGGAGAGCCCGGGGTGGGTAAGACGGCGATCGTGGAGGGACTGGCCCGCAAGATTCAAACAGGAGATGTGCCTGCGACACTACGTGGTCGGCGCATCGTCTCGTTGAATATTGGTGGTATGGTGGCTGGCGCCATGTTTCGAGGGCAGTTTGAGCAACGCATTAAATCTATCCTTGAAGAGCTACGCCAGGCAACTGAGGTAATTGTCTTTATCGATGAATTGCATACTATCGTGGGTGCTGGAGCAGCTGAAGGAGCCGTTGGTGCGGCCGATATGATAAAACCTGCCCTGGCTCGTGGAGAGATCCGCTGTATTGGTGCAACCACGATAGATGAGTATCGAAAAGATATTGAGAAGGACTCTGCTCTGGAGCGACGTTTCCAACCGATTATGGTTGATGAGCCTTCTCCTGAAGAGGCCGTGGCGATGCTTCAGATCGTACGCCCTAACTATGAGCTCCATCATGGAGTGAGTATTACAGATGAGTCTATTGAGGCCGCCGTAAAGTTGTCCGATCGCTATATTAATGATCGCTTCTTGCCCGATAAGGCGATTGATGTCATGGATGAGGCTGGCTCGGCTTTGCGTCTGGAGGCGATGGAGAAGGGGATTATTAGTCCTACCACGATCTCCGATCTGGAGAAGGAGCTATCTGATATCCAGTCCCAGAAAGAGGCGGCAGCCAATGCTGAGGATTATGAGCACGCTGCGCTGCTGCGTCAGCAGGAGTTGCTGATTCTACGCAATTTAGAGAAGGCTCGCTCTGAGAAGAATAATGTGGCCTCTCTGGTTGTAACTCCTGAGCACATTGCTCAGGTGGTTGAGATGTGGACCGGCGTTCCAGTGAGCCAGATGCTGGAGAGCGAGCGGCAGAATCTGCGTTCGCTTGAAGGGGATCTACGTAAGCATGTGGTCGGTCAAGATGAAGCGATCCGAGCCGTGGCACGAGCGATCCGACGCTCACGGGCTGGCCTGAAAGATCCCAAGCGTCCAATTGGATCGTTCCTCTTCCTGGGTCCCACCGGCGTGGGTAAGACGGAGCTGGCAAAAGCTCTGACCGCTGAGCTCTTTGGTGGCGAAGATCATCTGATTCGCCTGGACATGTCTGAATATATGGAGCCACACACGGTTTCACGTCTGTTCGGGAGCCCTCCTGGCTATGTCGGACACGATGATGGCGGACAACTGACAGAGCAGGTGCGCCGCCGTCCTTATAGCGTGATTCTGTTAGATGAGGTTGAGAAGGCCCATCCAGAGGTGTTCAATTCATTGTTGCAGATTATGGAGGATGGCCGTCTGACAGATGGTCATGGGCGTACCGTCGATTTTAAGAATACGGTCGTGATCATGACGAGTAACGCCGGTAGCGCTGATCTCAAGCGGGCTCTCACGATGGGCTTTGCTCGTACACGCGATGAGGATTCTGGCGATGAGCAGCATGAGATTATGCGCTCAAAGGCGATGGATGGCTTGAAAAAGATCTTCCGTCCAGAGTTCATTAATCGTATCGATCAAGTGGTCGTGTTCCACTCGTTGGGCAAGGCTGAACTGTATCGTATTGTTGATCTTCTTCTGGCGCAGGTTCGTGGTCGTTTGGCTGAACAGCAGATCGAGTTGACGGTGAGCGATGAGGTGCGCGATTTCCTCCTGAAAGAAGGCTTTGATGAGGAATACGGAGCTCGTCCATTGCGTCGTGCCATTCAGACGTATGTCGATGATGCATTGGCGGATGCCATTTTGAACAATGATATCCACAGTGGACAATCTGTTCTGCTGATGATGGAAGATGGAAAAGTTGCTGTGTTGCCACAAGAGCATATGCAGATACAGAACATCTAAGCTGATAGATGACTCTTCAATGGTCGTCTGGCCCGCACGCTAGTTTGAAATAGCGAGAGGCTAGACGACTTTATCTCTTCCGCCCATTTGGGTGATCCCTGCATCTTTTTTTCTGAGGGCCTCGTACTAATACTAGAGTTTGGCTCAGAATACGAGCACTCTTCTGCGTATTTAATCAATAATAATTCTTGCTGCACCAGCAGTTCTTCTGCATGAAATGAGGAAGAACTATTTTTGTGTTGGAATAATTGGTGCAGTATTTATCTATACTCTCCTCTAGAGCTTCCGGTTAATGGGATAATGTTTGCTGTGTGCTTGTGGATGAGGAAGACAGGGAGATGGAGGTGTGAGCATAATGAAGGAAAAGAAAAAACCCCATCCTGGTAACGTATTGGATAATAGCTCTATTACCCCTCAACTATCATTAGATGCGGTGGCCTATGCAGCTCTTTTTGAGCAGATGGCACTGGGGATTGTTTATATTGATACGTTTGGTCGCTGGCTCCATGTCAATCAGAAATTTTGTGAGATCGTTGGATATACCTCTGAAGAGCTTCAACTCCGTGCATGCCAGGATATCATCTATTCTGAAGATCTCGTCTATAACGCAGATATATTTCATCATGATACACTAACTCCAATAAATAAAGAGCCAGTCGAATTGCGCTGTGTGCGGAAAGACTCCGGTCTTGTCTGGGTGAAGATTACGTTCAGTACAATGGGCGGTCAGGCCGAGCAGGAGCCTTATCTGATAGGTTTCGTTGAGGAGATTACTGCACAGAAACAATTAGCTCTACACGCTCAGAGGGAGTATCAGGAGGCGCAATCACGTGTTCTTACGTTGCGCAAAGAAAAGCAACAACTGGAGGATTTTCTGAGCCTTGCCACGCATGAGCTACGAACGCCGTTGACCACGATCAAAGCTAACACTCAGTTGGCTATGCGTCGTCTGAAAAATGTTCTACAGCAGCCTATACCTCTGTCGGATGGCAGTGATAAGAAGGTCGAGGCCGCCCTGGGAATGTTAGAGCGTGTCGAGCGTCAAATTGTGGTCCTCAATCGTTTGGTTGGTGATATCCTTGACGTTTCGCGTATTCAATCAGGCAGGCTGCAAACATATCTGTCGCAAGGTGTCTGTGACCTGCTCAGCATCGTTGATGCGGTGGTGCAAGAGCAACAGAAAGCTACTCCAGAACGTAGTATTAGCGTACATTTTCCTGGGGGCGATCGAATTGAGATATGTGCAGATGCTGAACGTATCGGCCAGGTTATTTCACATTATCTGTTGAATGCGTTAAAATATTCAGAGGCTAACCAACCGGTTGCTATCGAGCTACAATTTGAGCAGCAAGCAACAGATACTCCAACAGTACGCGTGAATGTACAGGATAAAGGACAGGGGCTGGCGCTGGAAGAGCAGCAACGTATCTGGGAGTGTTTTTATCAGGCCCCAAAAGTGAAGGTACTTAGTGGCTCAGGGGTCGGGCTAGGCATTGGCTTGTATCTGAGTCAGATCTTGATCGAGCGACATGGAGGCTCTGTAGGTGTTGTCAGTCAACAAGGTACCGGCTCGACATTTTGGTTTACTTTGCCCCTGCATAAATTGGATGTAGGCAATGATGCAAGCTGATTGTGCTATAGTAGTAGATATAAATGAGGGTATACTATGAAGTTACGTAACTGGTTGACCCTGGGGGGATTAACGCTTGGCTCCATCGGTGCAGCCGCTATTGTTAATAGCTTTCTGCCACGCTCCTTTTTAACAGAGCCGTCTTATGAGCAACAAGCCGGAGCCACTTCTCCCTCTACGGCATGGCCTGAGATTGAAGTTTCTTTTTTACGCTGTGGATCGGTGACGATACCAGAGTGGTTAACTGTGCGTGGCTCTTTCTCTCTGGCACCCAGGACGCTCACGTATAGTGCGGTATTGATCAAGCATCCTCAAGGCACCTTCCTCTATGATACTGGTCTCTGCCAGGATATACCACTATTTATGCTGGATCAATCGTTCTTTTTTACACATACCGTTGGGCAGTTTGAACTGGAAAAATCGATTTATTCTCATCTGGAAGATCGGCATATGACTGCCAGGGATCTTGATTTTATTTTGTTATCACATCTGCATTGGGATCATGTATCAGGCATTCCCGATCTGCCGGGTGTACAACTACGCCTGAATCGTGTTGAGTATGATGCGGCGAGTCAGGGGCTATTTGAGAAGAATCAAGGATTGGTACGTCGTTTACTCTGTAACAATCCTGTGGAACTCCTCGACATTGCCGGACCTGCCTATGAAGGCTTTCGTTCAAGCTATGATGTCTTTGGTGATGGCTCGATTGTATTGGTTCCACTCCCCGGTCATACACCGGGACAAACTGGTCTGTTTATTAATAGAGCACATGGGGCACGCCTGTTCCTACTTGCAGATGCAGCCTGGGTAGCGGATAATTATATAGCTCCTGCGACGATGCATCCTTTTATCTGGTCGCTTGTTACTGGTAATAGTGCCATTGCCAAACAAACCCTGATAGACTTGCATTATTTTTCTGCTAAGCATCCCGAAATATCCATGGTTGCTATGCATGATGGACATATGCAGGATGCTGCCATGATTGTCGAAAAAGAACGACAGAAGATGCGAATTGTTTAACGCGAGCCGATTGAGCTGTCATTTAACTTATCTTATAAGGAATGTGTGTGTGATGAAATGTGGAGAGACTAAAGCACGTCACGATAGTTTAGTTAGCAGGTTGCCAGAGGCGGTACTGATATGAGATTCGCACGAGGTGAGACGTATATAGATAAGCGTGGGCGGCGTTATCGACGGATGTCCTTTGAGCAACGGGTACGTTTGCGTAAAGATTATATGTCGAACGTGCCACGCTGGCGCTATCCTTTAATTGGTTACCTGGTGTCGATTCCCGTCACGGTTGTCGTAATTCTGTGCGAGGTCTATATCTCCAAAATATTTGGGCAATTCTTATTTTCAAGTACATTTAGTGTGCTATCTATCCTTTTCGTTGCTCTCTTCTGGGGTGTCGGACCGGCTGTGTTTGCCATTGCTTTAAATTCTGCTGCTCTCTATTTCTATTTTGTGTTGCCACATAACTCCTTTAACATTGGGAGTTGGCGTGAGCCCTTGGAGCTCTTGCCGTTTGTCGTATCGGGACTGGTGATCGCTCTGATCACTGCACAACGCGAGCGGGCGCGCTTTCAGGCGATGGCGAGCGAGGAGGAGTTGCAACACTATGCGCAGGAGCTTGAGGAGACAAATCAACGTCTGGAAGACGCGAATCAGATGAAGGATCGTTTCCTCTCGATTGCTTCCCATGAGCTGAAAACTCCAATTACAACGATTCGAGGTCAGGCTCAATTGATGCTGAGACGTCTCTCAAAACAGAAGAAAACACTGGGCGAGATGGATGGGGTTACTACCACCCTTGGACGTATCAATGACCAGACCAGTCATCTGACGATGCTCATAGATGAATTGTTGGATGTGAGCAGCATGCGTACCGGGAAAATGGTGCTGAATAAGCAACCCTGTGATATAGGTGCGCTCTGCCGGGAGGTGATTGAAGATCAGCAACTCCTGACAGAACGTGAAATTACGTTTCATACGCCTGAAAATCCAGTAATTATTGAAGTTGATGCCAATCGTATCACCCAGGTCATCTCCAACTTAATTAGCAACGCGCTTAAATATTCACCCGACAAAGCGATAGTGGAGGTATGCCTCAAGCTGGAAGGGTCGTGGGTCTTGCTGGAAGTGAAGGATTATGGAAAAGGGATCAAAAAAGAGCAGCAAGAACATATCTTTGAAACGTTCTATCGCACTCCCGATGCACAATCATCATCGAAACGAGGTCTGGGCCTGGGATTAGCTATCACCAAAGATATCGTTGAGCGCCATGAAGGTACTATCTGGTGTGAGTCAGAGCCAGGAAAAGGCAGCTCCTTCTTTGTCAAACTGCATGTTTAGGCTTCGAGAGAGAGGAATATACTGGAGATAAATAATTGGTGATGAAGGAGGGGGTATGTTGAGGCGGTTTAGGTGGCGCTATGTAATCTTGATCCTGATTCCCCTGCTATTTGGGTTGATGCTGGCGACTCTTTACTCTATGCATGTGCTTACCTGGCCTCTAATTGGTCAGCCCCCTCCTCCTGCCAAGGTGATTGGTAAAAAAGCATTACCCTCTAGCAATACGATCAAATATTTTGGGCGTTGGGATATGCATGATCATTTGACCTATGTAAGTTATTGGGGTGGGGCTTATTTCAAAACTGCGTTTACTGGTCGCCATATTCAGATCCAACTTGCTGAGCCTGCCAGTCTCTATGTAAGTGTCGATGGTGGAAAGGAGATTTCGATTGATGCTGGACAAGGATTGTCCAGTCTCATTCTGGCACCTCTGCCTGCTGGTGAGCATACGTTACGGGTGACGGCTGGATCAGAGGCGACGACGATTGCTTTTCAAGGGCTACTTTTGGATCATGATGCCGATTCTTTTACTCCTCAAGTTTCTCCCATGACAGTAGAGTTTATCGGAGACTCGATAACCGCTGGCTTTACTGATACGCTGGGTGATCTTTCCAGCTATGCCTGGCTGTCGGCTGAGGCGCTGGGGATGGAGCATGTACAGATCGCTTCAAGCGGGATTTGCTTGCTTGTGATGACCACTCCATCTTGCAACGGTATGCAGACGCAGTTTTTTAGGATGCAGCCTGCCAGCGAGAGCTCTACTCCCTGGGTGGATGATAGCGAGCAGCTACCTGATGTGATTGTGATCAATCTGGGGACAAATGATCAGATGCATGGACAGTCAAACGCAGCTTTTGAGGTTGCCTACATTAATTTTATTCGCGAGATCGGGCAACGCTATCCCCACGCTTCTATCTATGTGATGCGAACGTTCTCCGGGGCGATGGAGATACCTACTAGAGATGCGGTTTCTCTGCTGAATGCCGCTGGTTACTCACGTGTATCCTATATTGATACGGCTGGTTGGCTGATCCCGAATTCTTCAGATTTCAATGACCAATTTCATCCTAGCGACGATGGGCAACGGAAAGCCGCTCTAAGATTGGTTACGGTGCTGCATTCATTTGTCCGGGCTATTTAATAATGATTGTTCGTGGCGATTGCTCCTGCACACACTTGTCATGAATTTCTGGCGCGTGTTATACTTAGAACAAAAGTTTTATTTCGGTGCTGAAGATCAGGAGCGCTTATTCAGATATGCAAGTACACACTGATACTACGCTCATCGAGGCTGACGATGAATATTTGTTTGGGTGGAATGCGACTCCCGGTATAGTTTCTGTTTGGGCCCATCGCGATGGACGGGCGATCGTGTGGCGGCGCGTGGATAATCGCGTTGTGCGCTCGATTGAGCGTTATCGCCCCTGGGTACTGGCGACTTCATTGGAGGATATCTCTTATCTGGGTGCGGCATTGCAGCCGTTCGATGTCCAGGTTACTGACAAAGTCATGATTCGCTATCGTGAGCTGGAAGGGCCGGAAGCATCTTATCGCTATCTACTATTTGCACGTGACGCACGAACGCTGGAACGAGCTATCCTCGAGGGAGCGGGACATCGCCTGGGACGCCCTTTTGCTACGCTCAATGATCTGGACGATGCTTACTATCGTGTTGGTCCAGTAGAGCAGTATCTGATGAGTACCGGTCAGGTTTACTTTCGCGGGATGGTCTACGATGATTTACATCGGCTCCAATTTGATCTAGAAACCACCTCACTCGATCCTCATCGTGGCCGTATATTTCTGGTTTCGATCCGCGATAATCATGGGTTCGAAACTGTCCTGGAGGCTCCAACCCCTGAGGATGAGGCTCACTTAATCTATGAGTTATGTGCGTTGATCCGCGAACATGATCCCGATGTGATTGAGAATCATAACCTCTTCGGATTTGATTTGCCCTTTCTAGAGCATCGAGCTCTGGTACAACACGTGCCGCTGGAGATGGGACGCGCAGGCGGCCCGATGATTCTGGAAAGCCATCAGGAGACTCTGGCGGTTGGTCCAGAGGCGCGCAAGCGGAAGCGCTTTAGTGTGGTGGGGCGCGAGCTGATAGATACTCTGGACGCTGTCCGAAGACATGATTTTGTGGTGCGCGATATTCCTAGCTATGGCCTGAAAGAGGTGGCAAAGTATTTTGGGATCGCTTCTACTAAACGTGTCTATATCGAGGGATCTGATATCTTTGCGACCTATCAGAAGGATCCTGAACTGGTGCGCCGCTATGCACTGGATGACGTGGTTGAAGTCGATGGTCTGTCTCGACGTTTGTTGGGAGCTCCTTTTGCATTATCCTCGATGGCTCCCCGGCGCTATGAGCGTCTGGCTTCAGCAGGTCCAGCGATGGGAGTTCTGGAGCCGATCCTGGTGCGCAGCTATCTACGCATGGGGGCGGCTTTACCTTATCAAGCAGCCAGCCGCAGCGCTGAAGATGGTCTTCATGAAGGCGGAGCGGTTCATCTCTTTGAATCGGGCATAGCTGAGCATGTCGTAAAAGCTGATGTGGCCTCGCTATATCCATCATTGATGCGCACTTTTCGCATTGGACCGTCCTGTGATCGGCTGGGGATCTTTTTGAATATCCTGGGACGGCTTACTGATCTGCGACTGGAACATAAAGAACTTGCTCGTCAGGCCAAACGTGGCTCGATTGAAGCCAATCATCATACAGCCACGCAGGCGGCCATGAAGATTCTGGTAAATGCTGCTTATGGTTATATGGGGGCCGGTTCGATGGCCATCTTTGCTGATGGGAAGGCCGCTGGCGAGGTGACAAGGCGTGGACGAGCTATCCTCACACACATCCTGGACTCACTGCGGCAGCGCGGCATGGCGCTGATTGAGGCCGATACCGATGGTGTCTATTTTGCGGTCCCTGCCGATTGGACACAGGCTCAAGAGCAGGCGCTTGTGGATGCGATTGGCTCTGAGTTGCCTGCCGGTATTCATCTGGAGTACGAAGGACGCTATCGGGCAATGCTGAGTCATGAGATGAAAAATTATGCCTTACTGACCTATGATGATCGTCTGCTTGTGCATGGAGCAGCTCTCCATTCGAGTCGCTCTGAACCTTTCGGCCAGCGTTTTTTGCAACAAGCGTTGCGCTATGTGATGGTTGGTAACGTGGTTGGTATTCGTGATATCTATCTCAAGATGATCGCAGATCTGCGCAATCGCCGCTTGCCCGCTTCTGATCTCGCCACGAGGGTAAAACTATCCAAAGCACCAGAGAGCTATATGGCGAATAGATTTGCACATGCTGAGCCGGCTTATGAAGCGCTTTTGCATGCTGGTAGAACCGATTGGCATATCGGAGAACGCGTACGCTTTTATCGCACGCGCAAGGGCTATATCTGGTTGCCCGAAGAGAATGAGGAGATGACCGTGGTAACTGATTGGCGCTCACAGGCCGATGGTAAAGCGGTATCTCAAAAGAAGACGGTAATTGTCACTCATCATGATGTTGCACAACGACGCGATTATGATGTCGAACATTACGTACAAATTTTGCGCAACTCGTATGCAGCACGCCTGACAAAAGCCTTTCCAAAAGATGCCTTTGAACAGCTCTTTCGCTTAGAGGAGCAGCCCAGCCTGTTCGATATTGATCCTCCCGTAGAAAGTCTCCAGCCTCACTGGATACGTTGTAATATACCATCCTGAAATGTATTGCTTCTTGAAATTGTCTGGCATATAATGGAGCAGTTTGTATAAAAATATGCTCATTGAGCTTTTTTAGAATGAAAAGAGGTTATACGATGGCTTTTCAGTTACCCGATCCAGCGACGCCATTTGGTGAAAGAGTGGCACACCATTTGCGCGACGACCTAATCATCTGGCTCACAACAGTTGATGCGAAAGGGACGCCACAGCCTGCTCCCATTTGGTTTCTATGGGATCAGGATACATCGACGTTCCTTGTTTATAGTCTGAATGCGGCCAAACGCCACGCCCATATCCAGCAGAATCCCAGAGTGGCTCTCAACTTTGATGGAAATGGGTCTGGAGGCGATATCGTCGTGATCACTGGTCAGGCGCAGATACGTTCGGATGAGCCCCCAGCCGACCAGGTGCCGGCTTTTGTTGCAAAGTATGATGCCGCGATCTCTAGATCCGGCTTTGGCGAACCGGCTGTCTATGCCGCCCGTTATGCGGTCGCGTTACGTATTTATCCCACCTCCATTCGAGGCCATTAGTAGCGTCGTCGTGCCCTCGGGCACGATGTCCCAGTGGCTTGTACGAGACAGCAGGATCGTAGCGAGCCACGCTGGCCTGCTTGATCATACGTCGAGTGGGAACATTGTGCCCGAGGGCATAACGCTACTTGTGGGGGCCTGATGATCTTTGGTGCATGTCTCTACAACGTGCTATAATACTACAGGCACTGCTTTGGCTTCTGGCTTTTTCACCACCGCAGCATGTAGCCCCGCTGACGATAGTGTTGTCCTCCTAATAAATTTTGCTGTGATCAATAACGACTTGTCTGGACATGATTTTGCAGCGGGGAGGCTCGGTGGTTATATAGAGCGTTGTCAACAGTGTGTGGATGCATGAGACATAGAATAGATGGTTGCAAATATGTTGTCTGGTGGGATTCTCTCTGCTGCTGGTCCACACATCTGGCTCATTGTTGAGTATAGCCCATTATAGTCGCCTGTCGGTTTTAATGATCAAGTCATAATTTGGGTGAGATGTAAATGGATATTGCTTTTATTGATACTGTGTATGATACAGCTAAATTGTGGTCCTCACTCTGCGATCGCGAACACTTCTTGACGACTTTCCAACAGGCCGCCCGACGCTCCGCCCAATTGGGACACTCAATCCTTGTTAGTATGACGTTTCCCATGACGTCATGTGACCCACTGCTTGTGTTTACTGCATTTCATCATCTCCATCTAGGCGAGCGCTTCTTTTGGACGCGTGATGTGGATGCTCGTGCTCTGGTCGGTGTTGGTCATGCTACGACGATTGAGACGGCTGGCCCTGGACGTGTCGCAATCGCAGCGACGGCCTGGCGAGCGTTGCGACAAGATGCCATCATTGAGAAAGCTGGAGATAACCTCCCTCTTTATACATCGGGACCAGTATTGCTGGGGGGCTTTACCTTCGATACGCTGACACCTCGTACGGCCTTGTGGGATGGCTTTCCTGATGGCCTGTTGATTTTACCCTATCTGCTTTTTCATTCTGACGAGGATCGGGCCGCTCTGACGATTAATGCAATGATTGATGCTTCCGATGCTTGCGAGCAACGTGCTGATGCTCTCATTGCTGATCTGGGCCGTGTCTGGGATGCTTTGAATGAGGTGGCACTACGTACTCAGGTGGCAACGCCTGCTGGCGATGAGTTGTCAGTGCATGATCTGTTGCCCGTTGAGCAGTGGAAACATCAGGTGGAGCGCTCGGTAGGGCGTATTCGTGCAGGGGCGTTCGAGAAAGTGGTGCTGGCACGTAGTGTGCGCGTGAAGCAAGTAGACTCTTTTGATATCGATGCGACGTTGCAACGTCTGTGTCAGGCGTATCCGAGCGCCTATGTCTTTGCTATCCAGCGGAGTGAGCGCTACTTTGTCGGGGCCACTCCTGAACGCCTGGTCTGTAGCGAGGATGGGCAGATTCAGACGATGGCTCTGGCCGGCTCGGCTCCTCGTGGAGCAACTGAAGAAGAGGATCAACGTTTTGGCGCCGAGTTGCTGAATAGTCCCAAGAACCAGGGAGAACATAATTTTGTTGTCACAACGATCCGGGATGCGCTCTCCTCATTGTGCTCGCGTGTCTGGGTGGCGGATGCTCCACGACTGCTCAAACTAAAAAACATCCAGCATCTGGAGACTCCGATTATGGGCAACCTCTTGCCCGGACACAGTATCCTGGAAACGATCGAGGATTTACATCCTACGCCGGCGGTTGGAGGCTATCCGCGCATTCCGGCCCTGGCGGCTCTGCGCGAAGATGAACAATTGGATCGCGGATGGTATGCTGGCCCGATTGGTTGGATCGGCACTGGCGGCAATGGTGAGTTCGCTGTGGCTCTGCGTTCAGGATTGGTCGAGGGTAATCAGGCCACTCTCTTCGCGGGTTGCGGTATTGTGGCCGATTCAGATCCCGAAAGCGAATATCAGGAGTCCTGTTTGAAGCTCCAGGTGATGTTACGTGGTCTGGGTGGTGAGAAGTGAGAAGTTATGATGTCACAAGCAATTGATGGTACTTATACGCTACAAGCTCAGAATCCGACGTATGCATACGTAAACGCCTTTATTGACGAACTGCAACGGTCGGATGTCCATAATATTGTGATCTGCCCGGGTTCGCGCTCGACGCCGCTCGCGCTGGCTATCGCAGAGCATCCCGCACTCAAGGCCTGGATGCATGTGGATGAACGATCTGCCGCCTTTTTTGCTCTGGGGATGGCCAAGCGCCTGGAGCGTCCAGTTGCCCTCGTCTGTACATCGGGGACGGCGGCGGCGAATTTCTTTCCCGCGATAGCAGAAGCAAAGCTTACTCATGTACCTCTCCTCGTGCTGACTGCCGATCGTCCGCATGAACTGCATGAGAATGGTGCTCCGCAGGCCATTGATCAGAATCGCCTCTATGGGACACATGTGAAATGGTTTGTCGAGACTGCTCTGCCAGAAGCTTCTAACGCGTCGCTACGCTACATCCGCACGCTGGCTGATCGTGTGGCCGCTCTGGCCTGTGCGGTCCCTGCTGGACCTGTCCATATCAATTTCCCCTTTCGTGAGCCTCTGACACCTGGACCGCTGCCCGATCAAGAACTCCTGCCGCTTGCGCAGCGTGATCCGATCGCCTGGGAAGGGCGTCCACACAATGTTCCCTATGTCGATGTTGCTGATGCTCCATTAGGACGTCTATCGACTGCTGCCGTTGAGCGCATCGCAGATCAACTCAGGCAGGCGCGGCATGGACTGATTATCGCTGGTCCTATGAGTGATCCTGCCCTGACCGCTTCATTGCTGCACTTAGCACAGACACTAAAATATCCAATTCTGGCTGATCCGCTCTCACAGCTGCGTAGTGGCCTTCATGATCAGGGCTCTGTTGTGACCAGCTATGATGCCTTCTTGCGCCTGGATGCTTTTAGCGCAAGGTATACTCCTGATCTGGTGCTGCGCTTTGGGGCGATGCCTACGGCAAAACCGTTATTGTTATATCTCAATCGTTTTGCGGATTGCCCTCAAATTGTTGTGGATGCCGATGGCGGCTGGAATGAGCCGACTCAACTGGCGACACAGATGGTACATGCCTCTCCGTCCGTTTTTTGTCAGGATCTGGACGAGGCGCTCCTCCAGGGACGGGAGTTTGCTCATGATGAGTTCTGGCTGCGAGCGTGGCTGAAGACAGAGCAGAGTACACGTCAGGCTCTGACGGCGGCAATCGAGGATTTCTCCGTGCTGTTTGAGGGACGTGTCTTTACCGAGTTGGCAGAGTTGTTGCCGGAGGGGGCGACCCTGTTTACGGGCAATAGCATGCCTGTGCGCGATCTGGATACTTTCTTTGGATATAATCCGCGCTCGATCCGCATTGTGGGCAATCGAGGAGCCAATGGGATTGATGGCGTTGTTTCAAGCGCGCTGGGTGTGAGTGCCGGTTCGCGGGTGTGTCAGGATGAAAAAGCTCCGACTGTCCTGGTGATAGGGGATTTGTCTTTCTTTCACGATCTCAATGGTTTATTAGCTGCTCGCCTCCATCAATTAGATCTGACGATTATCCTGATTAATAATGATGGTGGTGGCATTTTTTCATTTTTATCGCAGGCAGCCTATCACGAACATTTCGAGCAACTCTTTGGTACTCCCACCGGCCTTGATTTCCGTCCGGTGGTGCAGATGTATGGTGGAATATACTCTCTGGTAGCTGATTGGTCAGCTTTTCGACAGGCGTTCCGACAGAGTGTCCAGGATGGAGGGCTGCATGTGATTGAGCTACGTACCGAGCGCTCAAGCAATGTCTCTATGCATCGTCAACTCTGGCGGGTGGTAGAGGATGCTCTCGGCGCGGCTGAGGAGAAATAATAATGGAGTTGCAAGCGGTTGAGCAATCTCATGATACAGGCAGACGTATTGAAGTCAATGGTATCTCTATGGGTGTGCTTGAGCGTGGCAATGCGCTTGATACATCCCCCGAACAACCAGTCATCGTGTTTATCCATGGCTTTACAGGAGCCTGTCGCAGTTGGGAGGCGTCGCTGGATGCTTTTTCTGAACGTGGCTCACATGTGATCGCTCTAGATATGTTGGGACATGGTTTATCGGATGCTCCAGAAGATCCACTGCGCTATGCGATGGAGCATTGTCAGCAGGATGTAATTGCAGTACTCCAGCAGCTCCACATTGAGCCAGGGAGAGCTATCCTGGTTGGCTATTCGATGGGGGCTCGGATTGCTCTCTATTGTGCCTTGACTGCCTATTTCCGTGCTCTGGTGCTGGAGAGTGGATCTCCTGGGCTGGCCTCTGCTGACGAGCGCGAGCAGCGTCGGCGCAGCGATGAGGCGATTGCTACCTGTATCGAGCAATATGGTATGCAGGCGTTCGTGGATTACTGGGAACGCTTACCGATTTTTGCCAGCCATACTGACCTTCCACCTGGCACAAGAGCAGCTTTACACGCTCAACGTTTACAGAACAATGCCACTGGCCTTGCGAACAGCTTGCGGGGCGTCGGTACCGGAGTCCAGCCCTCCCTGTATGATCGTTTGGGAGAAATCACACTTCCGACACTCCTGATCACTGGTGCCGACGACAAGAAATTTTGCGATATCGCTCGCGAGATGGTAAAGAAGATGCCAGCAGCACGGCATGAGATTATCGCAGGGGCAGGTCATACAGCTCATCTGGAGCAGCCGGCTGCATTTGATGCCGTGGTTCGGAAGTTCTGTGACTCTGTGCAATAATAATGATGTACCGATGTCTATCGCTGTCGCTACCGAGAGCGAAGTATAGGCATGCGCGTAAAAAATGCGCAACAATTATACTTAATTGAGAAGAGGAGATATATTATGTCGGTTGAATGGCAAACTGTACGTGAGTATCACGATATCATTTTTGAGAAGGCTGATGGCATGGGCAAGATCACGATCAATCGCCCAGAGGTCCGTAACGCTTTCCGTCCACAAACATTGGCAGAACTGATCGATGCCTTTAATATCTGTCGCGAAGATGCAGAGATAGGTGTGGTTATCTTTACTGGAAAGGGCGAGTTGGCCTTTTGTTCCGGTGGTGACCAGCGCGTTCGTGGCGAGGGCGGCTACGTTGGTGAGGACGGAGTTCCTCGTCTGAACGCGCTTGAGCTGCAAAAGGTGATCAAATATCTGCCCAAGCCCGTGATTGCGATGGTCGCTGGTTACGCTATCGGCGGCGGACACGTGCTGCATATGCTTTGCGATCTCACGATCGCTGCCGATAACGCTCGTTTTGGGCAGACAGGCCCACGCGTCGGCAGCTTTGATGCCGGTTGGGGAGCCACATATATGGCTCGTATCGTTGGCCACAAGAAAGCCCGTGAGATCTGGTATCTCTGCCGCCAATATGACGCTCAGGAGGCTCTCGATATGGGGCTGGTCAATACGGTCGTTCCTCTGGCTCGATTGGAAGAAGAGACCATCCAATGGTGTAAGGAGATTCTGGAAAAGAGTCCTATCGCGCTTCGCTTCCTGAAATCGGCTTTCAATGCTGATACCGATGGACTCGCTGGTATCCAGGAATTGGCAGGCAACGCCACCATGCTTTATTATATGACCGATGAAGGTAAAGAAGGAAAGAATGCTTTCCTTGAGAAGCGTAAACCGGATTTTTCGAAATTCCCCCGCTTGCCATAATTGACTTCTATCCCTGGTACCAGGCATCCAGGCCAGCAGACGTAGCGGCGCGGCTCCGCCGTGCTGTGACTGGACGCACGAAAACGTTTCTCGTGCATCTGGAAGCAACGCAAACGAGATGATCCACAGGGGAAGATGTCTCAATGGAACCCTACGAGGAGCGTATTCGTGCGAGTCACAGACAGCACGGCGGAGCCGCGCCGCTACGTCTGCTGGCCTTTCAACCCATTGGGATGCATGTGTCTAATGCTACTTTGGTGCGATGACCTTTGACGGTGTACTATGTTTGGATCTCCTGGTCCCTTCGTTGGGGAGGAATATATGAGATAGGTTAATGGCGATGGCTGATTTGGGGATAAGTGATGTGCGATGGCATGCGTATCGTGTGCCGTTGCCAGGCCGCTTTACGAGCGCTCACGAGGTGTTGGCTACGCGTGAAGGGATTATGATTGAGCTTGAAACCTCTGCCGGGATAGTTGGTGTTGGTGAGTGCGCTCCGTTGCCAGAGTTTGGTGGAGGCACGCTCGAGGATGCTTTGATCGCTTTGCCGGCTGTAGCGCGTCTTGTACATGGTGAGACTCTGCTGGCTGCTCTGGAAATGCTTCATCCGTCCCGTGGCTCTCTCCCAACCGTGGTGGCCTGCGGACTGGAGACGGCTCTGCTTGATGCTTTAGGGCAAGTGAATGGTTGCTCTATTGCTACGCTGCTGGCTCCTGAGACTTCTATACGGGAATCTGTGGCGGTGAATGCGGTAATTGGTACTCGATCTCTGGAACTGGCCGTGGCTCAAGCTGTGGAGGCTGTAGAGGCAGGCTTTGCGTGTGTCAAGTTAAAGCTTGTGGCTGAGGTTGTTGCGTCGATTGAGCTGGTCGAGGCTGTGCGTACAGCGCTTGGGACGGCTGTCCATCTGCGACTGGATGCGAATGAGTCCTGGGATTTCGCTCAGGCTCGCTCGATCTTGCAGGCTTGCGAGCGTTTCGATATCCAGTATGTTGAGCAACCATTGTCCAGGCATGATTTGAGTGGAATGTCAGAGTTGCGCCGCCTGACCTCTATCCCGTTGGCCGCCGATGAGATGCTGTCCGATCTGGCAAGCGCTCAACAAGTGCTGGATGCTCAAGCGGCTGATGTCTTGATTATTAAGCCTCAGTTGGCAGGTGGCTTACGCCAGGGGCGTCTGATGATCCAGGAGGCTACCGCACGGTGCGTGAGGTGTGTGGTGACGAGTACGATTGAAGCTGGCATCGGTGTCTGTGCTGCGTTACAATTGGCCGCCGCTTCGGCTGAGATCAGTCTGGAATGCGGTCTGGCTACTTTGCCGATGCTGGCTGATGATCTGATTGTCGATGATATTCCTGTCATACGAGGTTATATGGCCGTCCCGACAGGCAACGGTCTGGGTGTGTTTCCAGACCGCGTGGCCTGGCAACGTTATCGGCATCTGAATGTCTAAATGAGTGGACAATTTTCAGTGTAGGACTTTCATTAAGAACGGTTCCTGTATAGTAATCACTCAAAGGTCATCATTCTACACCAGGATACGTGATTCCACTTTAATACGAAAAGCGAGGAGAGAAGTGCGCGTTATAAAATATTTGACGTAATAAACGTTATGAGATAGAATAGAAACGTAATTATGTTTTGTTGAAACCGCAGTACGTTCTCCTTAGCTCCAACCACTGGAGACTCCACAGAATCGCGGCAAGTTCAGTTACTTCTCATGTTTTCCCTCAACCAGAAAAGTGCCCACGCATTTTTAGTCATGATGAGATGGAGGTCGATATCCGATGGCACGAAGTCGTAGTTTACCCACAAATCTTTTTGATGATCCTGATTTTTTTGATCTCAGTAGTGATGCTCAGGTTGTCCTGCTTGGATTGGTGCTCAATGCAGATGATCATGGACGTGGTTTAGCTCATGCTGGCTTACTGTCCCGCAAGCTCAATAAGCCGGTCGATCTGATAGAAGCGTGCTTGACGCTCCTACAACAGTGTACGCTCCTTCAATGCTATCGTGATGAACGGCAACGGTATTATGCGTTAACGCGCTGGTTGGAGTGGGAGACATTGAGCAAACCCACTCACTCAAAGTATCCGATTCCTCCTCAGAAATCATTGCTAGAAAACCCCCCAGAAAATCCTGGGGAATCTGGGGGATTTTTGGGGAATTTGGGGGAAGTTCGGGAAACGATTCTAGAAGAAGAAGAAGAAATAGAAATAGAAGAAGAAGACGAA
Organism: Dictyobacter sp. Z7_2; assembly: GCF_057551105.1. Classification (NCBI taxonomy): domain Bacteria; kingdom Bacillati; phylum Chloroflexota; class Ktedonobacteria; order Ktedonobacterales; family Dictyobacteraceae; genus Dictyobacter; species Dictyobacter sp. Z7_2. The sequence goes on along the minus strand of NZ_BAAJPE010000002.1, from coordinate 1,161,502 downwards.
GGTGAAGAGGAAAACATTATTCCTGCCGGAATAACGTTTCTCTCCGCCATCGACGGCGTCTCAGTTGTTTCACAACAAAAGATTACGGAGAAGGATAGCATACAGCAAGTTGCGGGCATCCTAAAAAACCCTCGACGCGAGTGTGCGACGCTGCTACTCTGTCAGAGGTCATCGTACAGATGTAACATTGGAGATGTGTATCCCAATGGTCTGAGCCCACCGACGTCGTTACTATACTGCCAAAGGTCATCGTGCCCATGTGGCATTGGAGATATACATCCTGATGGGGGATATGCCCACCGACATAGTGTGGTCTGTGAATCATACGAACATGCTCCTCATGGGGTTCCATTGAGTGCTCTTTCCCTGGTGGATCGTTTCGCCTGCTAGATAGTTTTGAGGTGAATTATGAATGTAGCAGAGACAACTCTTCCGAATTGGTTGAAACGCTGTGCTGAAAACACTCCACAGCAGAGCGCGATCAGCACTCCTGATCTAACCTGGACGTTTGCTGATCTGTATCAACAGTCGACACAGTTGGCGCAGCAATTAGCGGCTTTAGGCGTGCAGGAGGGAAGTCGTGTAGCTGTCCTGGCTGGTACGGGCTTGCCGTTTGTGACCTGTGTTCACGCGTTGATGCGTCTGGGAGCGATCCTGGTACCTCTGAATGTGCGCTTAACCTTGAGTGAGCATGTCTGGTTGCTCGATGACGTTGGTGCAGAGCTTCTTGTCCACGATCAGCAGTATGCTGTCCGCGCTCAGGAACTTGTCTCGTCGCTAGCCGGGATTGCTTCCACGCTTGTGACTTTTGATCATGCCACACAGAGTGTCTTGTTGCCCGGGATAGTTCCAGCACTAATGGCTCTGTTACGCGATGAGATCGATCTGACGGCTCTTCAGGCGATTATGTACACATCAGGAACTACCGGCACTCCCAAGGGCGTGCTAGTGACGTATGGAATGCAGTGGTGGAATGCGATTGGCTCTGCGCTGAATCTGGGCCATCGGCCGGACGATTGCTGGCTGCTGTGTATGCCGCTCTTTCATATAGGCGGACTCTCGATCCTGATCAAGAATGTGATTTATGGTATTCGGATAGCTCTTTACGAGAAATTTGACGCCGCCGTGATCAATCAGGCGATTAGAGAGCAGCGTGTGACGATTATTTCGGTCGTGGCTGTGATGCTACAACGTATGCTTGCCACTCTTGATGCTGAGGAGGAAGCGGGATCTTATCCTGCAGCCTTGCGCTGTGTCCTGCTGGGAGGTGGTCCGGCTCCTCAGCCACTCCTGGAGGATTGCGCTCGACGTGGCATTCCTGTGGTCCAGACCTATGGCTTGACTGAGTCGTGTTCGCAAGCGGTGACGCTCTCTCCGGCGGACGCGTTGCGTAAGCTTGGCTCGGCTGGACGCCCACTATTGCCTGTACAATTGCGTGTGATGGTCGATGAGGATTCAATCGCTCAACCACTTCAGGCTGGCGTCATCTGTCTGAAGGGTCCAAGTATTACCTCTGGCTATGATCATCGACCTGATGCAACCGCTACTACGATCCATGATGGATGGCTGTCTACTGGCGACCTTGGTTACCTGGATGCCGAAGGCTATCTTTATGTGCTCGATCGGCGTAGTGATCTGATCGTTTCAGGCGGCGAGAATGTCTATCCAGCCGAGATAGAAGCTGCCCTGCTTGCTCATCCAGAGATTGAAGAGGCGGGCGTCTGCGGTCAGTCTGATCCCGTGTGGGGGCAGGTTCCGGTGGCGTTCGTGCATCTCCTCGCTGGTAGTGAGCTTTCTTCAGATGCGATTCTGGAATATGTCTCCTCACGTCTCGCTCGCTATAAATTGCCTCGCATTGTCTATCTCGTCGATCAGTTGCCTCGAAACTCAGCGGGCAAGCTCCTCCGTCGTGATCTGAACAAACTTTTGCCCTGAGAAGCGTATAGACAGAGTTCCTTGCTTCGCTCGACGCTGGTCATAGAAACGCTCCATCCGGAAGTGCATTCTGATATAGATGCTCCCTTGACAGGGAGTCTTTTTTGCTTATTATTTCAATATGTGCTGAAATATTGAAATGTAAAAATCATGAATGTGGTGTCGACTGGATCAAGCAATCCTGAGAGGTGGATCATATCTCAAGGCTCTTTGGTGGCTGAGTATACTGGTTGTACAGGATAAATTGTTGTGTGATCCTCTGACGAATTCTACCGGATGTCATGTGAGGAGGCCGCGCTTGATTGCTAGCAAAAGGTCTGCGTTGAGTAAACGGGATCGTGCTCATCTGCGTATCGGGCTGCTGTTCATTGGTCCCTGGATGCTAGGGTTTCTTGTTTTTGTACTTTATCCGACAGTCTATTCGTTTGTGATCAGCTTTTCACGCTACACAGGTTTACACGCACCTGTCTGGTTGGGGACTCAGAATTATCACCGCATGCTCAATGATCCTCTGGTCGGCGTGGCAATCCAGAATACGTTGTTTTATACCGTGCTGGCAGTTCCCCTGGGGATGTTGATCGCGATCATTCTGGCTCTGGCGATGAAACGCTCGGTTAAAGAAGTCGCCATCTATCGAACTGCGCTATACCTGCCCTCGATTATTCCGATCTTTGCTTTGTCATTCATTTTTATTGTGCTGGTCAATCCTCAATACGGGCTGGTCAATGGTTTCCTGGGGCTCTTTGGGGTGCCAGCGACGAACTATCTGGGTGATCCCACCAGTGCCAAGCTGGTGATTGTGGCGATGGCTCAGTTGGGAGCAGGTAATGCTGCTCTAATCTTTCTGGCGGGCCTCAATGGTATCTCCAGGACGTTGTATGAAGCGGCCCATATTGATGGTGCCGGTCGCCTGGTCTGCTTCGTGCGGATCACACTTCCTCTACTTTCTCCAACAATTCTCTTTAATCTGGTCACCGGGGTGAGTGGTGGCTTACAAGTTTTCCAGCAAGCGTACATCATGACAAGTGGCGGTCCGGCTAATGGCACGCTCTTTTATATGTACTACCTGTACAGGAATGCTTTTAGCTATGCTCAACTCGGTTATGCTTGTGCTCTGGCTGTGATGCTGTTCCTCTTTGGTTTGATGCTGGCGCTTGTGCTCTATCTGGTGAGTCAGCGCTTCGTTACCTATGATGCTGCCTAGCTTCCGGGTAACTTATCTGTCGCCGCAAGCGTATTCGTACCGTTGCGTACGATCAGAGCGTCGGTGACGAGAGAGCGCTGGATACTTATGGGAGTACAACTTCTCTGTCGTGTATGGCGCAGTACAAATAGACGTTGTGGGCCGATATGGATGGTATGGAGGTTGGATGATGAAGACAATTAATAGGCCAGAGACACTTGTTGAGCCTGATGAGCATCCATCGGTGCAACGACAGCGCACTGCGATGGCATTCAAGCAGACGCGTAAGCATATTGGTGTGCGTATCTTTTTGATAAGTATCTCCTTGCTGTACCTTGTCCCCTTTTATTGGATGCTCAATACGGCACTGAAATCGAACCCCGAACTGGCGATGGTCCCTCCGACGCTACTGCCTGGCAGTTGGGAATGGGGTAACTTTGCCACGGCTCTGACGACGATCCCTTTTTTGCACTACTTTCTGAATACGGTTATCTACACCACGCTGGCGGTCATCGGAGCGGTGTGTTCTAATCTGATTGTCGCGTATGGTTTCTCCTGTATCGAATGGCCGGGGCGCGATCTGGTCTTCTATCTGGTCTTGATCACCATCTTCATACCTTTCCCAATTGCGATTATCCCGCTGTTTGATCTATTCGCCTGGCTGCATTGGATTAATACTCTGTTGCCGCTTGTGGTTCCAGCCTTTCTGGGGAGTGCCTTTTATATCTTTTTGTTGCGGCAGTTTCTGCTCCAGTTGCCCAGAGAATTGCTTGATGCAGCTCGCATCGATGGTGCAAGCGAATGGCGTATTCTCTGGCAAGTGGTGATGCCGATGGCGAGACCCGCTCTGGCTGTGGTGGCGATTCTGTCGGGGATCGGGGCCTGGAATGACTTTATGGGACCATTGATTTATCTCCAAGATGATACTCTCCACACGTTGTCGATCGGTCTACAGGTCTTTCGCTCAACTCATGATGTGCAATTTAATCTCTTAATGGCGGCCTCGATTATGGTGATCCTGCCCATCATCGTCCTCTTCTTTTTGTGTCAGCGCTTCTTTATCGAAGGCATTGCATCAGTAGGCATCAAGAAGCAGTAGCAGCGGACATGCAAGAGCGTGATCTGCCGAGAGGAGTCTATATGCGTATCGATATGTGTAAAGGCCAGTTGTATCTTGTCCGTATTGGAGCGAGATCGTTGTCTCTCTGTCTGCTAATGCTGATGCTCTTTTCCTCCTGCTCTTTGACAGGCGTGCGCGATGCCCATGAAGTGCTCTACTGGACGACGATGACTGATCCTGTCATGATGGGCATTCAACGGAAGATTATCAGAGTCTTTGAGCAAGAAAATCCCGGCTTGCATGTGCGCATGGTTGGGATGCCCGCCTCCTCAACTGGCGATGCGACTGCCTTGATTACCTCTGTACGTAGTAGTGCGCCTCCCGATGTCTACCTGCTGGATCGCTTTACCGTTGACCAGCAAGCTTCTATTGGCCTGCTGACTAATCTTGCTCCCTATGTTGCCAGAGAGAAAAATCTGGCGCAGAGCTATCTCCCGTTTGCCTGGAATGAGGTTAGCTATCAAGGGAGCCCTTATGGGCTTCCGATCGAGACCGATGCTCGTGTTCTGTACTATAACAAAGATCTTTTGCGGCAAGCGGGAATTGATCCCGATCTATTGAATCCTGCTCACGGGCCGATCACGATAGATGCTCTGATCGCTCTGGCTCAGCGGATCAATAAGTTCGATACACGCGGCAACTACACGCAGATGGGTTTTATTCCATGGGCCGGTCAGGGACAATTTGCTACCTGGTCACTGAATATGGGAGCTCAATACTTTAATCCACATACCTGCCAGCTTACTCTGACCGAGCCTGCAATCATGCAAACCTATCGGGATTATGCTCGCTGGGCAAAAGAACTGAATTATGCCAAAGTTGATACGTTCCTGGCAACCTATCAGCCTCCGAACGCCCCGCCGGGGCAGGCACCTTTCTTAACCGGTCATCTGGGCCTGTCAATCGATGGCAATTGGAGTACCAATGGTATTCGCTTGTACGCTCCAAAGTTGAACTACGGTGTCACATATCTACCTGTTGTCCGGAAAGGAGATCAATCCACTACCTGGGCCGGAGGCTTTGCGCTTGTCATGCCCACTGGCGCGCCAAACGCTGGTCCTGGCTACCGCTTTATGCGTTTTATGACAGGTGAAGAAGGTCAGCGTATCTTTGTTCAGGACAGCGGTGATCTACCTACCTGGACGTCGCTCTATCATGACAAGCAACTCTTCGCTAACCAACCGACGCTCTTTCAGCATATCATGCTGAATGCACGGAGTCGCGTGCCCTTGCCGATCGGTGCACAGCTCTGGGATACGATGATGACCGCTCAGGAAGAGGTACTACTGGGCGATAAGACTCCGCAACAGGCTCTTGAAGACGCTCAGGGACGCGTGCAGCCACTTATGCAGCAGTATTGCCCTGCTACGCCTCGTTGAAAAAGGCTCTTCAGAGGTTGAGAATGTTCTTCCGATTGTAGAGAAAAAGTGTTGACAGGACAGTTGCGGTATGGTAATCTACTACTTGTAACACGGCGGTACGCCTTTTGAGAGCTAGTGATTTATGATAAATTCTCTCAATCGGTATTCGAGCTGTCTTACACGCACTTTTGGAGAGGTCGCATAGTGGCCTAGTGCGGCGGTTTGCTAAACCGCTGAAGGGGTAACCCTTCCGAGAGTTCGAATCTCTCCCTCTCCGCCAGTCAGCAAACAATTGATACACTTAGGCGAGTAGCTCAATGGTAGAGTCCACGTCTCCAAAACGTGTTGTTGCAGGTTCAAGTCCTGTCTCGCCTGCCACTCAAGCCTCTGAAGAATAAATCATCTTCAGAGGCTTTTTTGTATGCTGATACTTCTCCCAATCATGTCTTCCTGGCTGCTATAAGTTATTCGGGCTAGTTTTATACATTCTTAATAGCATTTTGTTGCGATAGTGTTTATGATAGAAACGGTATTATAGCATATTTGAAAGAAAGGATGTGATGCGATGCGTGGTTTGCTTAGACTTCCCTCTTTGCTGTTGAGCTTTCCGAATTATCTTCGCCTCACTATTATTGCAATAGCATTTTTTGTATGTCAGATAGTGTATATTCTCATTTATCCTTCAACTCATATTGCTGGTATTATCGTGATTCCTGTCGTATTGGCTGCCTGGTGGTTTCATTATCGCGGAATGTTGCTGTGCATACTGATAACCCTTGTCTCTATTAAAGCTGCGAACAAGTTCCTTCTACAGATACCTTTCTGGTCCATTCCATCGATGCTGTTTGCAGTGAGCGGCGTAATCAGTTTAATCGTTATTGGCCTGGTTATCGCCTATTTGCGCTCAACGGTGGATCTGGTAGAAATGACACGTCGAAAGGAGCAGGTAGCTGAACAGCAGATGGCTCAGGCTTTTCAGCAACAGAAAGAGCTGTTCCAGCAGAAGGAAACTTTTTTGAATCATATTCATCATGAATTGCGTAGTCCGCTCACTGTGATCTATGGCAGCTTACAAATTCTTACCAATAATCAGAATAATGAGCAGGAGGATTTTGCATCTTTCCAAAAAATGTGCCTGGAGCAGGCGATGGAAGGTTGTGAAGATCTCATGCATCTCGTTTCTCAAGTGCTTGAAGCGACCATAAGTGGTCACTCATTTCCCTCGCCGGAGCCGCAGGCTTCGTCTCTGGTGCAAATTGCGGAGGACTTGTTTGAGCATGGAGATCCTCGTATCTCGTATCAGAGTCAGCTCTGCCTCGATAGTTCGGCACAGGTGATGGTCTGGGCAGATCAGCTTTTCTTGAAACAGATTCTCTGGAATATCTTTTTGAACATCTGCATCTACTGTGCCCCACATCCGATCATTCATCTGAGCGCCAATCCCATTGAAGAGAGATCGAAGCTTGCAAAAGATGTGTTGTGGTGGTGTATTCGGGTCCGGGATAGTGGACCAGGCATTCCTCAGGAGGAGATAGGGAATCTTTTTTCACCTTTTGTACGTTTGAAAAGGGATCTGGCTATGTCCACACCGGGGAGCGGGCTTGGACTGTATATCAGTAAGCAACTTGTCGAGGCGATGGGAGGCAGGATCTGGGTGGAAAGTTCAGGACGTCAGGGAGAAGGGAGTTGTTTTTGTTTCACTCTGCCTAGCGTCTCTGCTATCAGTGCATAACTCTTCTGTCGTTGCTGTAGTACCTGGTCCATATACAATAAGTGTGACCTGACACCTTGCCAGGACAGGTCAATTTCAAGATATAATCTCTCTTTTGCAATCCTTGCTCCGACTATCCTTGTGAGCAAAGTCGCCGTGTGTGATAGCCAATCCTCAGTAGTCACATCATGCGAGCTCGCATTTCTCTGTGATGCGATCGCTTCCCTCCATGTTTCAACCTCTGCAACGGCTATGAATTTCTATGGATTTATGAGAATTGCCAGAGATATCCATTATTGAGGACGACAGAGACCAAAAATCGGATCTTCATCCATTATAATTGAGTGATGTGGCAAAAATTAGCCGTGTTAGATGTTTTTTGATTGTGCTAAATGTGTATCAGGAATTTCGTTTTTCAGGAGTGGCCTACATGGAAAACGTCTTACCCAATGATCGATTAAGATCGTTGCGTATCAGCCGTAAAGTCTCGCGCCAGCAGCTGGCGGAGCAGATTGGAATTAGCTTCTACACAATTGGTCGTTGGGAGCGCGGAGAAGCTTTGCCATCGCTCAACTTGCTCGAGAAGTTGAGCGCCTTCTTTCAGATACCTTCTGAAGAATTAGGTTTTACTGCGCTGACAGAGAGTAATCGGCTGGATCGCGATGAGGTAATCGATGATAGCGTCTCTCGTAGCCTCTACGACCCAGCGATCCCATTGAGCTCCGCAAGCGGACTGGTGGGACGCGCAAAGACGTTGTCTCAATTGAAGGAGCGGCTAGAGGATGGTGCTCAATCCTCGATCATCGTCATCCATGGTCTGCCTGGAGTTGGCAAGACTGCTCTGGTGACAGAACTGGCGCACAACACAGACGTCCGGGAGCATTTTGTCGATGGCATTCTATGGGCGGGACTTGGTCCGCAGCCAAATCTGCTCGGGTTATTGAGTCGCTGGGGAGCACTGCTTGGTCTCACGGCAGCAGAAACGAAGACTCTGACCGGGATTGAACCATGGTGTCAGGCGCTACGCACCGCGATAGGTGGGCGAAGATTTCTTATAGTGATCGATGACGTCTGGAGCGTTGAAGATGCTCTGGCTTGCCGCATAGGAGGCACTCATTGCCAGCATCTGATGACGACACGTTTTCCCGCCATTGCCTCGCATTTGAGCGTGGACGGTGTGATACCTCTGCGAGAGCTGGATGATGATGAAAGTCTAACATTGTTACAAAGTCTGACGTCACAATCGATAATTACCGAGTCGCAAAAAGGGCTAGATCTAGTCCGAGCGGCTGGCGGATTGCCTCTGGCACTATTATTGATGGGTAACTATCTGCGGACACATGACTATAGTGGGAAGTCTCGACGTATTAATGCGCTTCTGCAACGGCTTGAGGATGTCGAAGTGCGCTTGCGCTTGAGTGCCTCCGATTTAGCACCAGATAGTCATCCCAACCTGAGCCACGGAACGCCCCTCTCATTGCAATCTGTCATCGCCGTCACCGATCAATTTTTAAGTCCACAGACACGTGCCGTCTTATACGCATTATCAATTTTGCCGGCCAAGCCTAACAGCTTCTCCGAAGAGATCGCTCTGGCCGTCGCCGCGTGTACCACCGACGATCTTGATCTGCTCTCGGATAGCGGCTTGCTCGAATGCAGTAGCACTAATCGCTACATGCTCCATCAGGTGATCGCTGATTATGCACACATGCATCAAGGTGAGCAGGAACGTATCCAGGCAAGCAAGAGACTGATCAGTTACGTACTGGACTATCTTGAAACCCACAAAAAGGCCTATGAGTTGCTGGAGATCGAAACGAACTGCATCCTTGCGGCCCTCAACTTATCCTACGAATTGCAGGGACAGGCGGAATTGATCCAGGGAGTCTGTACATTTGCCCCTTATCTCATTCTGAGAGGCTTTTATGCTCTCGCTGAACAGCATCTCCAGCGAGCCTACGAGATTGCCAACGCTACGAACGACAAAGGCGCACTCGCCAGCGGCATCATGCGCTATCTGGGAGAGGTTGCACAGAAGCAGGGGAACTTTGATCAAGCCGAAATTTACTTTCAGGAAGGACTGAATCTCGCTCGTGCATTGGGCGATGATGAGCATATCTGTGACTTGCTTACCGATCTTGGATCTATCTTCTGGAGACGGAGCATATATGTGCAAGCCGAAGCATATCTACAAGAGGGGTTAGTATTGGCTCGCAAGATAGGACACAACGAACGTATTTACATGATTTTGAAAAATTTGGGAGCTGTTTTTAGTGGTCAAGGGGATTCTATGCGTGCTGTAGAGTCCTTTCAGAAGGGTTTGGAGCTTGCAAGATTAACTGATGATCGTGAGAGTATGTGTTTACTAGTGGGAAATCTAGGCGTAGTTTTATCATTGCAAGGGCAGCAGGAAAACGCTGAGGCATGTTTTCAGGAGGGTTTAATCCTTGCTCGTCAGATCAGACATCGTGAGCAGATGTGTGTTCTCTTACTGAACCTGGGCAATGTGAAAAGGTATCAATCAGATTACTCGGGCGCAGAGGTATTTTTCCGTGATGGGTTAGATGTTGCACGGCAGATAGGGCATCGTGAATGGATAAGTGCTCTTTTAAGTGACCTTGGATCGTGTTTGTGGCACCAAGGAAATTATCGTGAAGCTGAAAGTTTGTTAAACGAAAGTCTACTTCTGGCACGACAGATTGGGAGACCCGAAATTATGTGTAATACACTGAACGAATATGGGAACTTTTGTCTTATACGCGATCAGGTAGATGCAGCTGAAAAGAGTTTCCAGGAAATGCTGAATATTATTCCTGGTGATGAGCGAGCTTGGTATGCTATTGCACGTTATGGGTTGGCGCGTGTGGCTGTGCTGCGAGGTAATCCTGAACTGGGTCGCACCCTTGGAGAATCTAGTTTGCAAATTCTTGGGGACGTAGGTTATGTTCATTCTCAGGAAATAAAAAACTGGTTAGAAACCCTCAACTTATAAGTACCTTTTGGCCGAACATACGTAATTCTTAAGGAGATAACTAAGTGCGATTTGTATTATAAACAAGTTAGTTTACTACTATCTAGTAGTTTGATTTTAATGACAGTTATGGTGATTTAACCAAAAAGGACTATTTGTTGCCAGTATAAAGACCAGGGTATTTTATTAGGCTTGATCAAGAAACATAAGGACCAGGGCAACCTTAATGAAGCATTGTGTTTAGCTAAAAGTGCTTGTCAGGCTGCCCCATTCAAAATTTGCTACGCAAAAAGACGCGTTTGTATCTTCAATTTTACGCCTCTCTTCTGACAGAACCTCTGAGAATTTATTCCACGAAATAATCTTTATACAATCTTAACATCCATATGTATTAATTTATTGACGCTTTTGTATCCAGATTTGTGGTTTGAAAATCCTGTAAACGCGCTCTAGATGGGCGCTAATGCGAATATCGTCAACTTTATATTTTGGTCTAGTACTTTTTTAGTACTTGTTGATGACAATAATGATGATCTGAAAAAAATCTTATACCTTAGACCCTAGTGATGTTGATAGTCGGTATAAGACATGTATACGACGTGTGCGTTCCCTTTAAATGGAATTAGGTAAATGTCTTCTACCGGAAAAGACAAGGTAAACAACTCACCATGATCAGGGATGTGATCATCCGGCCATCCGGTCTGCTGATAATGACCCAGCCTGTGGAAGAGCACGACTTTTAGAGGTTGGAGCAGTTGTCATAAACCACCACCGATGGCAAAAACGATGAAATTGTGTACATGTATTATCGGTCTAGAGGTGCAGGCAAGACGGTAAGAGCGACCGTTGGAAGCGGCTCTGCGATCTCAGGCCACAGGAAAGGAAACATCATGCGTAAACAGTATATTCGCTGGATTTTACCTGTTGTGGTTCTCTTAATTATGACAACTGTTTTGATTCTTGGCCCGGCAATATTTAGCCATGCTGCTGGAACTACTAAAACAACTACTCCTACAGCAACATCTACCAGTGTTCCAACTCCAACCTCTACAATAAAGCCCAATTGGTCATATTACAACTAAGATTGCAATTTGCGAAGATCCAAATGCTTAGATTAATTAAGCATTTGGATCTTCGCAATCATTTTAGAGTAGATAACCACTCTTTGGCTTCTCCAGCTTTAATATGCTGTATGTTTTCTAAATTCTTTACACTTTCTGCTCCCAATGTTTTTGCTTGAGTTATGTTACCTTGATGAGCAGCGATACGTGCCATACTATAATTGGCTAGAGCCGAGAGATCTTGATGTTCTGGAAGAATGATTTGCAACATTTCATTAAAAATTCTTTGTGCTTGATCAATTTGATCACAGTCTAGATACAAATTTCCGTATTCATATAAGCAGATTGCAATAATACGAGGTATTCCAATTTGTTTAGCTATAGTGAGCCCTTCTTGAAAATATCCTTCAGCTTCTTGATATTTTTTCTCTTTGACTATTGCTGAGCCAAGGTTGATGAGCAGTGCACTAATCCATTCTCTGTGATTGATTTGACGAGCAAGTATTAGTCCTTCTTGAAAATACTGTGCGGCTTGTTTATAATCTCCCAATTCGCCTATTAGATCTCCAAGATTAATAAGCAGAACACATGTTTGTTCACGATCTCCAATTTGTCGTGCAAGTTCCAATCCTTGTTTATAATATTGTTCTGATTGGATGGGATTTCCCATTTCATTGGCTGCTTTTCCAAGATTGCTTAGTAGAACACATATTTGTTCTCGATCTCCTAGCTCTTGAGCAAGCTTTAACGCCTCTTGAAAATAAGTAGTTGCTTGAGATGCATCTCCTTTGCTACCAACGACTGAGCCTAAAATTCTTAGCAAACCAACAATTTGCTGATTATCTTTTGTATATCGTGCGAGATTAAGTCCTTCTTGTAAATATTGTTGCGCTTGCTCCGTTTCTCCCATTCTCCACTTTATTGATCCTAATCCCGTTAGAAATTCACAGATTCGTTCGCTTTCTCTATCTACGCGAGCTATATGGAGACCTACTTGGAAACATTTTTCTGCTTGAGCAAAATTTCCCTGTTTCTGACTGATTTGTCCCAGATACAAAAGTGTTCCCGTTACACCATAATTATCGTGTAGTTGTAGTGCAACCTCGTGGGCTTTCTCCAGGTGTTGAGAGGCTTGTTGATAAAAGCCGCGCAAGATCAGGAAGGGGGCGAAGCCACAGGCTATTTGAACGAACTTCTCGAGTTTCTCCTGGGACTCGGCACTTTCTAATGCGGCTATGATAGTGTCATTTTCAATTTCTAGCTGCTCATAATCTTTTTTGTGCTCTTGTACATAGTGTGTAAAGTAAGTAATCAGGCGCCCCTGAGCTTCGTCGAGCTTGTCTTCTTCGATCTGCAAGAGGGCGTAGTCGGATATGACTTGATGTAGTTGATAGCGCTCGCCATTATTTTCCAGCAATCCGGAGTCGGAGAGGGCATCCAGTTGATCATATGCGCAGGAGGCGACGGCGATGGCTGCCTCTTCCGAGAATGTATTGGGTTTGGGCGGAAAGACCGAGAGTGCATAAAGAGCGTTCTGGGTCTCTTTATCAAGTTGCTGGTCGGTGACGGCGATGATCGATTGGATCGAGAGCGATTGCTCGATCGGGATACTGGGATGGCTCTCGGCCGGAATATGTGGCTCTTTAAGTTTTAATCTGCCTTCTACCTTGCTGAGGCGTTCCAGCGCGGTTGAGATGCGTCTGGCAGGCCCATTATAGGCTTGCTTGCGTAGATAATTACCCATCAATGTCAGGGCCAGTGGGAGCCCTCCGACGGCCTTGACGAGGTCGTGGACTTTCTGTTGCTCGCGATAGATGACCTGTGGGGCGAGCTGGTTCAAAAGATTAATACTATCTTTTTCGTCCAGTTCTCTGATCAGGACGGCGTTTCCTAGTGCCATGTGTGAGGCGATTAAAGGGAAGCGTGTGGTGACAATATGAGCACAGTTGGCTCCTCCGACACGGAAGGCCAGCGCCTCTTCAAGTTTCCAGGCGTCATCGATAATGATCAACATCGTTCGACCACCAATGGCGTTGCGGATGGCTTTGGCCTTGGCTTCGTTACTGCCCAGGTTCGTCATTTGCGTGAAGGAGATCCCCAATAGATTACCCCAGCGACTGAAGACGCCTGGTATGTTCGGTTGAGGCCCTACGCTGGCCCAGAGCACGCCATCCTTAAAGTAGCTGCGTATCTCTTCGTCATGCGCGATGGCGACCGAGAGCGCGGTCTTGCCGACTCCAGGCAGGCCATTAAGGGCTGTCAGAGAACTACTGCTATTCACACGCAGTTGTTCTTTGATGCGTGCCAGATCTTGTTCGCGTCCGACAAGAGGCTTGGCGGGCTGAAGCGGGATGGCCGGATCATAAATTGTCTGGGGGACGATGATCTGGCTGACAATGGGGGCAGCTGGGGCAGCTGAGGCTTTTCCTCCAGTCCCGCTGCGTGCGGATTTTACCACCGCCAGATCGAGCTCTTCCTCTGACTTTTGATAAAAGCTGCACAGCTTGCGCCGGAAATACGGATTCGGTCGTGTGATGCCGCGTTCCCAACGGCTGACATTAACGTACGTTGTCCCTATCTTGTCGGCGAGCTCTTGCTGTGAAAGATTATAGCTGACACGCGATTCTGTTAAGCGTACCCTCGCTTGAGGAGGCGTCTCAGAGGTAGGCATTCTTTCACCATTCTTCCTTGTTTTATAGAAAATGATAAATATGATAAATGTGAATGATAAATCTGTCATTAAAAGTATACCTCATTTTGCCGCATAATTAGCACAGATAAAGTTTGTAGTGAGAAAATGCGAGCAATGGTACGGACGGCATATGAAACACCAGGATCTAAATGATATCTTCACCCTTGAAGTGGAAGCAACCGATGAGCGTTCAATTGTTTTGGACTGGCTTTTCTATAATGTTGGTCAGTACGATCAGCAGCCGCTAATCATTGTGTTGCCACCAGATGCCGTTTTTCGGCGTCCGGGAGACTTGCGTGAGTTGCAACAGGTAACTGCCTCACAGAATGCCCAGTTAATTCTGGTCATTGAAGGGAATGAGCGGCTTCGTTTATGGGCACGCCGACATGGTTTTACGGTCTATTCGACAATAGAGACCTGTCAGAAGGCGCTTGCTCAGCCGGGGGAATTCCAGCCACTGTATGCTATGCAGTCTGGATGGCAGACGAGGTCCGATGCATGGATGCCAAGAGAGCAGTCACCCGTGGGCAGCGTTGCTGGTTCATGGGATACCTATCGCTATACCAGGGAGAATACGCCGGGGGAAACGTATCGCTCCGATTTAACTGGTATGGCTGTTGACAGCTTACGCACAACTTCCGGAGTCATGCAACAATTAGAGCCAATGGGGAAAACCTCCACCGCCGTTTTCGAGCGACCACAGGCTGCGCTGGATATCTCTTTTTATCGGGTCACTGAACCGTTAAATGAAACATCTTTGCAGCGAGTGTCTGGCGATGGGCTCCGTGCCCTTGACAGGCGGACCTCTTTGGCTCTGATTGAAAAATATGATGCTCCATTTTCTACCAATTTAGAGTTCTCTTTAGCAGAGCAAGAAACACTGGATAAACTAGTGCCAGTCGCTGAAGGAGTGCCAACTTTTCGGGGAGTATCCAGGCCGTCTCCATTGCTGACCATGGTCGAGCAGGTGAGACAGGATAAACTCTTACTCTTTCTGATCATACTCGTCGTCGTGTGTGTTGTCGGAGGAGTTGGTTTTAGCTATCTACTCGAGATGTTGCGTACGCACAGTACACAGGCACCGGTTTCATTGATAAATAGCATGTTCTGGGGGATAGAGTAGAGATCTATGGCAAGCTACATACAACGTATTCATCTAAATCGTCCTAAGAAGACCCGGTTAATCATCGCTGTGCGCTTTGTTGTCACGGCTGCGGTCTCTAGCGTCTCAACTGAACCGGATACATCTAGCGAAGCGCCACACAGAACTGGCAGCCCTGAAGTATCCACAGTCACAAGAGCGCAGAGATATCGCTCCGATAGCCGAGAGGCGGCCACGGCTGGTGTACGCGGAACAGTGGCGATGCGGTTGAGATTGGTAGGCCCAGAAGAGCCTACTATGAAGGAGTATCACCATGCAGAAAGTCTACCTGCGTAAGCCCAAAGCACCAGCAGAACAGATAAGCCAGCAACCGACTAAAATATTGCATTTCTCACTTCAGGACTCGCTACCAGCGCGTCATACTCTGGTCTTGAACACAGCCTTCGGGACACTCTCGTATCTCAGCTGTGACGAGGTCGGTATGCCACGTCTGTTGAAGCAGGAACAGTTTACAAATACTGAACTAAGTGTCTTAATGCCACTTTTAGAACTGTTTCCTTATTATTGTCCTTATGAAGTGCTGTATGCCAGTTTTTATGGTGGCGGCAAAGCCAGCGAAGAGAGCATCGCCAGCGCACGTGACCATCTTGATGAGGCCATGGCTGCGGGCTGCTGGGATCAAGAGATGCGTCCAGTACGCTGCGCTCTATCACGCACGCGGCTCAAAATGCGTACCTTCAACGTCGACATCTCATCAATTCTCTCTACCGGATATATACTCCTGATCTCCGGCGATCCAGAGGAAGAAGATGCCTACGACGATGCGCGAAAGGTTGCAGGACGACGGTAGCTTTAGCCTAACATACATACTCTCTCCATGTCCTCCCCTGTGCTTTCTGGTTGTGGAACGGGGTCAGACTATTGATGCGATAGCCTGGCTCCGTTCTTTTTTGTATCTCTCGCTTTTCATCTGGGCGGATGTTAGTATTCGCGGATGGAGATGAGTTTCATCTTGGCGAGTTGTTGCAGGCAGCTGAAGACATCTTGTTGTCCATCCTCGTTAGGATGGAGCACGGCGGCGATCTTGCTGACCGAGCGCTGACCATCAACCAGGACAAGTACCCTGCGCAGGCGGCGATTCAAACCTCCCAATAGACCAGAATCAATATATATCAGCCGCTCAGCCACGAAGTTGGAGAAGACATAGTGGCGAGGCCCCGCTGTATTGTTCTGCGTCGCTGGCCGGATGGTTGGCAGGTGAGGATTGGTGTTTTGCATACTTGTTGTGTATGGTCGGACGGCTGGTAGCTGAGGATTCGTACGCCGGGTGTTTGGCGAATACGATTGGATGGCTGAAATACGGGGATTGGTCTGTTGCGTGTTTGGTGAATATGATTGGATGGATGGTAGATTGGTGTTAGTATTGGTGTACAGTGGACCTGATGTCTGCTGTGGACGTATGGATGGCAAACTCATGTTCGTCTGTTGCTGCTGATCTTGTCCCACAATCCAGTGTAAGGTACCCATGCTTGAGACAACATCCATCGCTTCAGAGCCTGAGAGTATGATCTGTTTTTGTGTGTTGACAAGATAGCAAGCAGCGGCTCGACCGTGGGCCATATCGATAAAGGTGTATCCACCGGAGAGACCCGCAAAGCCATAGGGAATTTGAGCACGAATGCGTCCATCATGACGGGATTTTTGTAGTACCTGCAAGAGCGCGGGCAGATCTATATCTATGCTATACACCTCAACCCCTCATAACCAAAAACTGCACTGTCGCATATCTTCCTTGAAAACGACAATTGATGCATATATGCTGCATGCAGGCTTGAAATCGGTCAATCAAAACAGATAGGAGAAATAACCGACCTATGTAAGTACGATAAATTCTCATCCATATTATATCATAAATAAGCCTCAGAAGTGACATAATTCAATCAAGTACTAGTGTTAATGATTAGGTTGTATGCCTTGCTAAATGCTTGGATTACATCTATTTGATGCGGCAAGAAATAAATTGATACAGAAAGATATATCGGTGAAATAAGCTCGCCTTTTCGCTAGCGTACGATGAAGACTAAACTATTTTTATGATATAGTTTCTAGTAGAGAGTATTATCCTTTATCTCCAATCTTCAAGTATGGCGTCATTCCCAATAGATTGATAGAGTTATCTTTATCTTGTTGCTCTTCAATCGGGTCATTGCATCCACCAGGTGGAATAGTTAAGAGGTACTTTACGTGAGTCTTGTCGATAACGACGATCAGCGCATGAATTCAACTGCTTCAGAGGGTATTCAACAGGAAGTCATCATCCAGCCAGCCAAAGCCCACGATCCCTATCAGGCCATGCGTTTTCTTGATTTCCGGTTGCTAGTCATTGGTACATTTATTGTCTCGATGGGTGATCGGATGGTTGAAGTTGCCTTAGGCTGGCAATTATATGAGCGAACGCATTCAGCATTGGTTCTGGGTGGAGTTGGATTGGTGCTGGTTATTCCCGTGCTTTTATTATCCTTGCCGGCTGGTCACATCGTGGATCGCTTCGATCGGAAGCGTATTTTACTGGCTGGTCAGATTGCTTTGATTGTATCATCGCTAGGATTGGCGGTATTATCATTTAATGATGGCTCGATTATCCTTATTTACGCCTGTCTATTATTGATGGGTATCGCAACTGCTTTCCTGAATCCTGCAAGTGCTGCCTTGACCGCTCAGACGGTTCCTGAGGAGGCATTTGAAAATTCGGCTACCTGGAATAGTAGTGCCTGGCAACTGGCTTCGGTAATCGGCCCAGGTCTTGGTGGTATGCTGATTGGTATTTTTCATCAAACAACCCTGATTTATATCCTGAATGCTCTGGCGGCTCTCCTTTTTGCCATTTTCCTCCTCTTTGTACGTGCTCGCTATCAGCCTGTCGTGCGACCCGCTGAGAAAGAAGCGTCAAGTTGGAAGGCGGTCTTTGAAGGTGTAAGCTTCTTGAAAAGTACGCCAGTCTTGCTGGCTGCAATTACTCTGGATCTGTTTGCAGTCTTATTGGGAGGCGCAACGACTCTGCTTCCAATCTTTGCTGTTAGTATCCTCCACATCGGTGCTACAGGTCTGGGTTGGCTACGTGCGGCCCCTTCAATCGGTGCTTTGTGTATGGCCTTTGTGCTGACACGTCGTCCACCCTTTAAGCATGCTGGCCCGACATTGCTTGTGGCTGTGATCGGATTTGGTGCCGCTACGATTGTTTTTGGTCTCTCGCATTCTTTCTGGCTGTCTCTGGCGATGCTCTTTCTGCTCGGTGGCCTGGATAATATTAGCGTGGTGATTCGAAGTGCGTTGTTGTTAACGAGAACTCCGAATCAGATGCGTGGTCGTGTCTCGGCGGTGAATGCGCTCTTCATTGGTGCTTCAAATGAGTTAGGTGGTTTTGAGTCAGGTCTGGCAGCACAGTTTTTTGGTCCGTTACTCGCAGTCGTGGGTGGAGGCATTGGGACGATTATTGTGGTGATTGGCGTGGCTCTGCTGTGGCCCGAAATGCGCCGTCTAGGAACCTTAAGAGAGACTGAAGATCAATCCAGCTGAGGAGTGATTGTCCCACGTTTGACGATTCCTGACGGCGCATAGTAAAAGAATATATGTTGTGTCTCATGTTCACTTGTTAAGATCAGATGCGGTTGCACGTACGCTTAAGCCAAGTGCAGCTGCATCTTCGCCGATGGCCCAGAATACATCGGGAATGCCTGTCGCGCTGGACAGGATTGTACGATAGCTATAGCCTGCCACAGAACCCAGGGCAGCACCAAGTGCTCCGTGTATCGCTCCGTCGAGTAGCGGCTGCTTATGACGCTTACAAAGTAAGGCTCCTGCCGTTGCGCCCAGAGCCAAACGGCCGATCAATGCTCCACCCTTTAAACGACTTGGTGTAAAAGGAAGCTTGTCTCCAATAAATTCGCCAACCGCAAGTGTAGCTGTCAGCGTTCTTAGCCAGGGAGCCGCTTCAGCATCGGTCCAGGTGAGAGCGGCTAATGGCGTCATTGAACGTAACCCTGCCACAATCCCAAGCCATGAAGCATGCTTTAAGGTGATTGCGGTTGCGGAGGTTTCCTCATAAGTCAGAGCGCGTGGCGTAAAATCTCCCACAATGTACGGTTTATCGCTATCTGTATTCATGGCACTCATCCTGATGCCTTACCTTTCTAGACTATAGACCTGCATTGCTTTTATCCTACACGTTTCAAAGAAATTATTAGATGCGGATTGGGCTTTCTGGATTTGCTATTGATTTCTCACATGTAATTTTATTCAGTGTACACGAACTATGCAAGCGGGGGAGCGTGCGTTGCTTTTGTGGGCTCGCGATATTTTTAAGCCCGGCTATATTTTGAGTCTAATGAATATGCGCATTTATCAATGTATTGGCGAGTGACAACAGACAAGTATGTACGCGAGAAGGGAGGAGATATGACTCAAACGCTTTCATCGACGGCACTTGTGGGCACCTGGATGCTCAGCTCGGTCGAGGTTCGCTATAGTGACGGAGATATCAAATATCCCTATGGCAAATATCCACAGGGCTATCTGATGTACACTGATGATGGTTTTATGTCTGCCGTGATTAGTGAGCGGGAAAGATCGCCTTTTACCGGCAATGATATTTTTGGCGGAACCGTGGAGGAGCAAGCTAAAGCTGCTCGAACCTATCTGTCATATTGTGGTCCATATAGCATACACGGAGATGAGGTTATCCATCATGTAGACATCAGCCTGTTTCCCAACTGGATGGGTCAGGAGCAACTTCGGTATATCGAGTCACTTGACGATGATACGCTTGTGCTGCGTGCTATGCCCTTACTACTGGCAGGCAAACAGGGAACAAGTTATCTTATCTGGCATCGTCAGCATAGCGCGCACTGATACCCTGTCTTCAGGCTGTACCGATCTGCTGATGTTAAATCAGTAGATCGGTGTCTCTTTTGCAAAAATTAGCATATTCTATTCAAATTGGGGAATGATGCCATCTTTTGCACATAGATGGCGAATATCACAGCTTCGGCAGACGCCTGGCTCTGGCGGTGTGACAACCTCAAAGTGCTTCTGAAGAATATGCTGGCTAATCGTATCAAAATAATTGCTCACTTGCTGAATATCATCCTCATGATAAGGGATTGTCATACGAGCATCCTCCTTGTCCTTTTCATCGGTCCAATATAAAGAGAGTCGCTCAGGAAGCTGTCCCAGACGCCGTTCGAGTGCGTATGCGTAGAGGTAGAGTTGTCGTTTGTATGATGCCAGGACTGCGGCGTCTGGAGCGGGACGTGGGCCAGTTTTAAAATCGATGATTTCGAAGCCATTTTTGCTCTGTAACAATAAATCCATCTTGCCAGTCAGAATATACTCGTCCTGTTCAATTTGAAAACTGTACTCAGCGTCATGGATATTTGTTAGTTCGTCCTGGTTCTGATCCACGTAGCGGAAGATTTGCGTGCGGGCTTTCTGTCGCGATGTTTTGTCGAGTGGTGTGAGACCAGTACACGTCAGGAAATAGAAGGTCCGATCGAATAAGTAATCAAGCTTCTTGTCATCAAGAGCTTTCAACGAGCGTTCGAGCGCGATACGATGAACGGCTTCCAGGGTCTGATGGATGAGTTGTCCATAAAAGGTGTTGGCGGCGTGAGCAGGCTGGAAGCCATATTCACGCAGGAATTCAAATTGTCTGGGACAGGTCTCATAGTTAGTGATATGACCTGTCAGGCTAAAGCGACGCTTGAGCGGCTTATGATGTTGATGGGTTTCAGCGGCGGACATGTCTAAGAGGGCATTGTAGTTGTATTCTAATGATGGCACACTCTGACAAAGAGCTCTGAATTGTGCGTGCGGCTCCTTCGAGGCACTTAATACGAGAAGCTGTTTGGCTCGAGAGAAAGCCACGTAGAAGAGTCGTCTGAGGTCGAAGGCCGGGATATGCTTTTCAGGCTCATGCTGGGGCCGATGGTAGTAGTCCTGGATGGGCCGATCTGTTGTGTTGCTCAGAGACGGATTCCTATCCAGACGTCCAACAATCACCACCGAGAATTCCAGCCCTTTTGCCTGATGGATAGTCATGATTTGTACGTGCCCCTCAGGCACAAGGTCCTCTGGATTTTCGAGCTGATTTACACCATCCATGTGGAGCAGGTAGAGAAAGCTATGGAAGAAGTCATATTGGATCGCGTGCAGATTTTTATTGCTAAGCGATAGATATTGAAAGCTGGTGAGAAAAATTTTGAGGTATTCGGAGAAGAGAACGAGATTGGATAAGGCGAGTTTTTCAGTACGAAATGGCTCAAAGGCGTCGGTGGCGAGCAGGCGATAGAAGCAGTCTGCGAGTTGTTTATCGGATGCAGCTGTCTGATTTTGCTCGGATAGCAGTTCCTGATCAATCGTGTGTAATTCGGTTTTGAGGTCGCTGTACTTCAGGCTGTGTTGAATGAAAATTTGTTTGCATAACCTGATATATTCGATAAATTGTTCTTGTTCATCTGCGAAATCAGCATCATGAAAGTGCAAAATCTGCGTGAAACAACCTATCAGGAGTTGAATTTCTGGTCGTTGAAAGTATTCTCGCGCTCGTGGGCAGTAGACTGCAATATTCTGCTTGTTGAATGCTTCTATATATGGGCTACTATATGTTGCGCGTACGCTATGGAGCAGCAATGCTACTTGACTATAATCCTGGATCTTCCCCTGCTTTTTCAAGTCGGCAACCAACTGTGCGATCTTTTCAGCTTCATCATAGATATCGCGACCGATCAGCGTGACAACCGCTAGATGTTCGATACTTGCTTCGCCTGAAGACTCAAGATTTCTATCAGGTGGTGCCGCCCGGATCGTTTTTTCGGTCCGAAAGATGGTCGTTGTGGATGAGGTATCTGTTTGGGTTAGGGAAGCAGCCAGTGAGGCCATCCACTGATTACATGCCTCTATAATGGTGGCGTTAGAGCGATAATTGGTTGTGAGTTGAATGTCATGGCACTGTTCAAAGGTCTGGGGAAATTCAAGGATGTTGCGTACCGTTGCTCCTCGAAAGCGGTAGAGAGCCTGGTCCTCATCTCCGACAACGCAAAGGTTGTTGTCTTCAGTGGACGCGGCCAGGGCGCTCAAGATTTTTTCCTGGATATAGTTGGTGTCCTGATATTCATCAACGAGCACATAGCGGATATCACTGGCAATCATCTTAAATACATCTGGTTCTTGGAGCAGGTCGTAGGCGTATTTCTGTAGGTGCGCAAAATCGACATAATTGCTGTCTGCCAGTATCTTCCTGTATCTCTGATAGATGAGAGGCATAAAGCTCGCAATCGTCTTTTGGTCGCTGGCATCATCGATGATGGGTTGAGGGAACCTCTCCAGCAGCTTTTCGAAGATAAGTTCTTCCGCAATCTTGTCAAGTAGAAATTGGAGCTTTCTGGCGATCTGCCACTCTGATCCCCATTCTGTTCTCAAGAAAGCCAGCATACGCGTCCCACATAGTGAAGGTAACGAGCGGTAAATCAATAATCGTTGCGAGAATTGATCCAATGTCTCGTAGCTATTGCCAAGCGGCGTGTGGTCTAAATGCCGATTGATGAGCTGCTTGCAGATACTATGAATAGTGCCAATTTTGATATTCGATAAGTCCCCTCGATAATTGATATTGTGTGCGATATCCAATAATCGATCCTGTATTTCGTAGGACGCTCTCTCAGTATATGTGCATAAGATGATTCCTTCTGCAGGTGTGTTCTCGCAGAGTAGTAAGTTCATAGCGAGCAGTGTCAGGCTATAAGTTTTCCCCGATCCAGGTCCGGCTACAACGCGTAAGGGTCCCCGTTTATGGGAAATGATCTTGATTTGAGCTTCATTCATGCGATAGTGCTGTGCTAATGCTGGCGCAATAAGATTGTTTGATTCAATGATCACTATGCTATTCTTTCTACACAACTTGAACGACTTTTAGAGATGGAAAAAGCCGTTTTACTTTCCTATCACCAATGGCTGCATATAGATATATACGCACAGGCATCAGCTGAATAGGAAAAAGTAAGTTGCATAGTCAAATATTCACTCGTGGAGGTGTCGTTCTTACCTGGAAGGTTGGTTAGCATCGTGATGGGGGTAGAAAAAGGTCAGTATATATGAGGATAGTGGTAAAATGCTCACGAAAAAACACCCATGTGGGCGGGTGAGACGGCGACTTCCTATTTTCCCATGCAGTTGCCCACATAGTATCATCGGGGAGGAAGAGCTTAACTACCGTGTTCGGGATGGGAACGGGTGTGCCCTCTTCGCTAACGTCACCAGCTCACCTGCACATACAGGTGTTTCTTACAAAAAGAATACTACTACAGTTATAGCCACTTGTCAACCCCCAATAAAAACGTGCTTTTTCGTCTTTTGTCCTTTAGTGTTTTTGATGGCAGTAATTTGTGGGCTCTGAAACTGATAGTCATAAGGCTTGACAGGTGTACGATGCCTGTGGCATAATCACAAAGCTGTCAAAAAGCGACAATCACCGAATCTTCTGCAAGAGAACGTGCTCCTGTCCTTACGTATCAGTTGTGCCACGTTAAGGTGGCTCTCCGAGATTCATCTCGCTGGACCTTCCCAACATTGGTTGAGACTTTCCTGTAGGATGCGTCGGCTCTTTTTTCGGTCCTCTGACCTGTCTTGACAGGCCGGACGACACGAATCACGAGTTTTCGGAACCGCGCAAAAATTGCTCGGAAAACGCTTGACAAAGCACAAGGGATATGCGATACTACAGCTACGGAACGAGCGAGACACAAAATAACGAAACGCTCGATCCACACGAAAACAGACGTTTTCGTAGATTGTACCTTGACAACTGAAGAGTGGAAAGCAGAACAGTAACTGGAACACACAGGTGTTTCACGTTCCTGTCAATTCGGTCCCGCATGTCATGTGCGGTGACCATTAATCTCTGCGAATTTATAGCCAATGTTAATGTAACTTGGTCATGATCGCAACTTAACGCATATGCTTTTTCGCATCTCGTCCGCTGTGATGGGGTGTTTTATAAAAACATTTGATGGCGAGTTTGATCCTGGCTCAGGATAAACGCTGGCGGCGTGCCTAACACATGCAAGTCGAACGCTCTGAGTAATCAGAGAGTGGCGGACGGGTGAGTAACACGTGGGCAATCTACCCCGAGGTGAGGAATACCGGCGAGAAATCGCCGACAATACCGCATACGCTCCGCAAAGAGCAAAGTCTGCAAAGACGCCCTGGGATGAGCCTGCGCTCGATTAGTTTGTTGGTGGGGTAATGGCTCACCAAGACGTCGATCGATAGCTGGTCTGAGAGGACGATCAGCCACACTGGGATTGAGAACGGCCCAGACTCCTACGGGGGGCAGCAGTGAGGAATTTTCGTCAATGGGGGCAACCCTGAACGAGCAACGCCGCGTGCAGGAAGAAGGTTTTCGGATCGTAAACTGCTTTTCTCTGGGACGAGAACGGACGGTACCAGAGGAATCAGCCTCGGCTAACTACGTGCCAGCAGCCGCGGTAATACGTAGGAGGCGAGCGTTGTCCGGAGTTACTGGGCGTAAAGCGCACGCAGGCGGTCAGATCAGTCTGGAGTGACAGTCGTCGGCTTAACCGACGAAGTGTTCTGGAAACTGTCTGACTTGAGGGCTTCAGAGGGACACGGAATTCCGGGTGGAGTGGTGAAATGCGTAGATATCCGGAGGAACACCAATGGCGAAGGCAGTGTCCTGGGAAGTACCTGACGCTCAGGTGCGAAAGCTAGGGGAGCGAACAGGATTAGATACCCTGGTAGTCCTAGCCGTAAACGATGACCACTAGACGTTGGGGGTATCGACCCCTTCAGTGTCGCAGTTAACACGATAAGTGGTCCGCCTGGGGAGTACGGTCGCAAGATTAAAACTCAAAGGAATTGACGGGGACCCGCACAAGCAGCGGAGCGTGTGGTTTAATTCGATGCAACGCGAAGAACCTTACCAAGGCTTGACATGGATTTGCACCAGCGGTAATGCGCTGTCTCTTCGGAGCGGATCCACAGGTGCTGCATGGCTGTCGTCAGCTCGTGTCGTGAGATGTTGGGTTAAGTCCCGCAACGAGCGCAACCCCTGTCGTTAGTTGAAGTGATCTAACGAAACTGCCATTTCAAAATGGAGGAAGGCGGGGATGACGTCAAGTCAGCACGGCCCTTACGCCTTGGGCGACACACACGCTACAATGGTCAGGACAAAGAGTTGCCAACCCGCGAGGGGGAGCTAATCTCGTCAAACCTGGCCTCAGTTCAGATCGGAGGCTGAAACTCGCCTCCGTGAAGGTGGAGTTGCTAGTAACCGTAGGTCAGCACACTACGGTGAATACGTTCCCGGGTCTTGTACACACCGCCCGTCACACCACGAAAGTTGGCAACACTTGAAGCCGCTGGGCTAACTCTTCGGAGAGGCAAGCGTCGAGGGTGGGGTCAGTGATTGGGGTGAAGTCGTAACAAGGTAGCCGTACCGGAAGGTGCGGCTGGATCACCTCCTTTCTAGGGAGCTACCGTCACTGTCCTTCAACGAAGGACGCATCTAAGGTGACGCACTTCCAGGTCGACACAGGACATGGTACATCTGTCCAGCAATCTGCGCTGGTTTCCACTCTCCAGAGGTTGGGGTTCCGCCCCACGGGCTACGGCTTGTGGTGTGCGCCAATCTTGCACGTTTACAACTGCATAGGATATCTCTTCAATTTTGCTGAGCACAATGTGTGGTCAGCCGAAACTGAAGCAGAGGATCGAAAGTTTTTATCACCAAAAGATAAAATGTCAAGCATTCAAGACATGACAAAGATGTAGAGAACAAGCTACACAGAGTACGAGGTGGATGCCTTGGCGCTGAAGACCGAAGAAGGACGCGGAGACCGGCGAAACGTTTGGGGGGAGCTGCATGCAAGCGATGAGCCCCAAGATTCCGAATGAGGCAACTCTTCCAGAGTGATGTCTGGAAACCGCCTGCTGAACACATAGGCAGTGACGGGGGGCAGTGGGTGAACTGAAACATCTCAGTAACCCGACGAAAAGAAATCAACCGAGATTCCCGTAGTAGTGGCGAGCGAACCGGGAGCAGCCCAAACCGGAGGTTCTTCGGAACAACCGGGGTTGTAGGACCGATATCAAGCAATGATGAACTACTCGAAGGCGTTGGAAAGCGCCACCAGAGCGGGTGAGAGTCCCGTAGAGGACGGTTTGTCAACGTGGATCGGTATCCTGAGTACCACGAGGCACGTGAAACCTTGTGGGAAGCTGGGGGGACCACCCTCCAAGGCTAAACATCTTCAGCGACCGATAGCGAACAAGTACCGTGAGGGAAAGGTGAAAAGCACCCCGAGAGGGGGATGAAAGAGACCCTGAAACCACGTACTCACCAGCAGTCAGAGGCCACTGTCTCTTGCGAGACCAAGGGCTAATGGCGTGCCTTTTGTAGAATGATCCGGCGAGTGCATCGTCGTAGCCAGGTTAACCAACGGTATAGTTGGGGAGCCACAGAGCAATCGAGTCTGAACAAGGCGACCGTTGCGGCGATGCGACCCGAAACCGTGTGAGCTATCCATGAGCAGAGTGAAGCGGATGTGACAGTCCGTCGAGGCTCGAACCCACCAGTGTTGCAAAACTGGGGGATGACTTGTGGATAGGGGAGAAATTCCAATCGAACACGGAGATAGCTGGTTCTCCCCGAAATGTATTGAGGTACAGCTGCATGATTGAGAACTATCCTGGAGGTAGAGCACTGAATGGGCTAGGGGCCTTTTGCGGGTTACCAAACCCAACCAAACTCCGAATGCCAGGACAGATTGCATGCAAGTGAGACAGTGGGGGCTAAGCTTCATTGTCGAAAGGGAAACAGCCCAGACCATCAGCTAAGGTCTCTAAATATGCGCTTAGTGTCAAAGGGAGTCATTTCGCCCAAACAGCCAGGATGTTGGCTTAGAAGCAGCCATCATTGAAAGAGTGCGTAATAGCTCACTGGTCGAGTGGAGTGGCACCGACAACGTATCGAGGCTCAAGCGCGTTACCGAAGCTATGGAATTTTACAGTCTCCTTGGAGTCTGTAGGGTTGGTAGGGGAGCGTTCTGGAGGCAGAGAAGCCAGATCGAAAGAACTGGTGGAGCGTCCAGAAGTGAGAATGCCGGAATGAGTAGCGTCATGTCTGTGAAAACCAGACACACCGAATGCCTGAGGGTTCCTGGGCACCGTCAATCGTCCCAGGGTGAGTCGGGTCCTAAGCCGAGGACGTCATAGTCGTAGGCGATGGAAAGCAGGTTGGACATTCCTGCACCGGAGTACTTCGTTACGAGCAATGGGGGGACGCGGTAAGGAAGGTGAGCCCATCGAATGGACAGGATGGGTCTGTATATGGAAGCGCGACGCCGAGGAAAATCCCGGAGTCCTGTGCGTGACCAGTGCAGCGAGCGGTCGCAAGACTGCGGAAGTCATTGAGCCCTACGCCGCCAAGAAAAGCCTCTCGCCAGAAGCCTACTCCGCCCGTACCGCAAACCGACACTGGTAGGCAGGGGGAAATCTCCCCAGGTGATCGAGCGACCCTCTGTTAAGGAACTCGGCAAATTGACCCCGTACCTTCGGAAGAAGGGGTGCCCTAGTAGCGATGTCTTTTCGGAGATGGCGTGAGGGGGTTGCAAGAAATTGGCTCAACCGACTGTTTACCAAAAACACAGGTCTCTGCGAACGCGAAAGCGGAAGTATAGGGGCTGACTCCTGCCCAGTGCCGGAAGGTTACGAGGAGCGGTGATCGTAGCTGCGAATCTAAGCCCCGGTGAACGGCGGCCGTAACTATAACGGTCCTAAGGTAGCGAAATTCCTTGTCGGGTAAGTTCCGACCCGCACGAAAGGAGTAACGAGTTGAGCACTGTCTCGACAGAGGACTCGGCGAAATTGAAGTACCCGTGAAGATACGGGTTACCCACGACAGGACAAAAAGACCCCGTGGAGCTTTACTACACCTTGATCTGGATACGAGGTGGATCGTGCGTAGCATAGGTGGGAGTCGGAGAACCTATCCTTGTGGGGGTAGGGGAGACAACAGTGAAATACCACTCTCGATACAGTTTGTGTCTCATGCGTCACCGTGATCCGGGACGCAGACAAGGTCAGGCGGGTAGTTTGACTGGGGCGGTCGCCTCCCAAAGAGTAACGGAGGCGCCCAAAGGTTCCCTCAGGGTGGATGGACATCACCCATAAGAGTGTAAAGGCAGAAGGGAGCTTGACTGCAAGACGGACAGGTCGAGCAGGGACGAAAGTCGGGCTTAGTGATCCCACATTCCCGAGTGGAAGGAGTGTGGCTCAACGGATAAAAGCTACCCCGGGGATAACAGGCTTATCTTGCCCAAGAGTTCACATCGACGGCAAGGTTTGGCACCTCGATGTCGGCTCGTCGCATCCTGGGGCTGGAGTAGGTCCCAAGGGTTGGGCTGTTCGCCCATGAAAGCGGCACGCGAGCTGGGTTCAGAACGTCGCGAGACAGTTCGGTCTCTATCCGTCGTGGGCGTAGGAGAATTGAGGGGCGTCATCTCCAGTACGAGAGGACCGAGATGGCTTGACCGCTGGTGTGCCAGTTGGCCTGCCCAGGCCACAGCTGGATAGCTATGTCAAGAAGGGATAAGCGCTGAAGGCATCTAAGCGCGAAGCCGCACCCAAGATGAGTTCTCCCAACACTTTCGAGTGTTTAAGATCCCAAGCAGACGACTTGGTAGATAGACGACACGTGGACATCCGGTAACGGACGCAGCGAAGTCGCCCTAATGATCGAGCGGCTTGTTTCAACAATGTATCTTCATCATGGACTTTGAATGCGGGTTCTCTGCTTCAGCGTATCGGCTGATCGCACGAGGGGCTCGGCAAAATTGAGGACAGATCCTATGCAGTATGTACTCTTTCGAGAAGAGAGGCTTTACTCACATGAGTAAGGTCTTTTTTTTGTTGTGCTCATAATATGAAATTTCCATAGAGATATATTTCTGCAAAGAAGAGATAAAAACGACTAAGACGCGAGCGATTAAATAGTAGCTAAGGGATGCATTCATAGTAATATTTTGAGTACTATAAAGCATCCGCTCTACCTGTCTGTATCCATTTGATTGCTCGCTGGCCCAGTCGTCGGTTCAGTCGTTCAGATTGTACTGCTTGGATATTTCTACATAATTGCTTATTCGGCCACTAAAAATATGAGCATAAGAGGTGTTCCGATAAAGAGCAATGCTAGCAATGGACTATACCAACTGGTTCCTAACCAACTCAAATTGACACGAATAGCAAAAGGTATGTTTAATACTGCAAAAAGTGCCAGGGCAGCTCCCATAAAAAAGGCTCCGACGAATGACAAAAGGAGTACTTCAATCGGTTTTTTTATGCTACGTATTCCTCTTCCAAGTAGACTTCCGATGACTGCAAGTACAAGTATGGCGGCAACAAGTAAAAGAAAACCTGTGATCCCTGAGCCTGTACTATTTGTGATAGAAGCAATATCGGGAAATATAATAGCTCCTGCGAGAGAAAGTAGAAATAACAAGACGATAACTAGGAGCGCTTTTACCGCCAGTGATCCAAAATTCATGGTACCTCCAGTGACATCAAAATGCCGTCCAACATGAATAACTCTTTCATAGACTAATATACAATATTTTATGTAATTGGCAATTGTTACACCTGTCAATATACTCGCTAAATTACGCGATTGGCTTCTTCCTTGACATTTTGGCACTTATATCTAAGTCTGCCCGACAACTATTGCTTTTTCATACATAAAAATTCTGTTCCCAAGACTTCGCTACTATTATATAGCTATCATCATTTTAAACGCGAAAAAGTAGTATTTTTGATGGCTGATAGCAATAAATTTGTCAGCTAAAAGTTGACCTGTGTCTTATTATCCGATGTATCTCAAACATGCTGCATCCTATCCCCAAGCGAATCTCTTTTCTAAACTGAGCATCAAAAGTTATACATCAGTTTAGAAGAGATTGTGATAGAAAATATATATTGGATCTTTTTTGGAATAGGAAACGTTTTTGAAAAAGAAATCATGAAATTATGACTTCATCAGAGAGATTTAGTGAAAGAGAATGAGGAGAAGTATGTCACAGCAATTTGAACAGTCCGATGAGAATAACTCATTGAGCCTCAAGCATAACTCGCGGAGAGATTTTCTTCGTAACTCGGTTATTACAACTGTTGCTAGCGCAACAATTATCATCCCGACCAGTGCTCTTGTTGCTCAGACTGTCCATGCAGCCACGCAAGATGCTCAAAATCTAAGCGCTCATAGCGCATTTCGAGAGATAAAAGCTGATGAAGACGCGCACGTCTCTTTTTTAATACAAGCTCTTGGTAATTCTGCCCGAGCCAAGCCAACTTTTAAAGATCTCAAACAAAGTAGCGTCGATAAATTCATTCAACTCGCTCAAGTTTTTGAAAACGTCGGAGTCGGCGCGTATCTGCTGGCGGCTCCAGCGATCAGCAACAAAGACTATCTCGCAGCAGCAGCCTCGATTACGACCATCGAAGCACGTCATGCTGGATATCTCAACGCTCTACTTGGTAAATCGTTGAGTATGAATGGCTCATTTGATAAGCCTATTGCTCAAGCAAAAGTGGTTGCAGACGTTTTGCCATTTATTGGTAGTCTTAATGGTGGACCTGATCCTTCGAAGACATTGGCTAATGACACTGACATTCTCAACTTTGCTCTGCTCTTAGAATACCTCGAAGCCTCGTTCTATGATATCAACGTACCCAGGTTTTACTAATGCTGAGGTATCCCTTACCGAATAGACATCTTTGGCTGCTCGGTAAGGGATATTGTCTGTAGTGATGCAGATGAACGTGGATAAGTTATGCCAGAGATATCCTGGCGGTTTTGACTTCGATAGATGCATCCAGTACGAACTTTATGATCAGAGGTTCAGCTTCGATAATCGTTGTGGATATAATTGCTACATCAGTGCAGAAAAAAACCACCTGAAGCCACATTTAAGTGGGCTTCAGGTGGTTGCTGGTGCCGAAAGGGGGACTCGAACCCCCATGCCCTTACGAGCACAACGCCCTGAACGTTGCGTGTCTACCAATTTCACCATTTCGGCTTGTTCCCTTCCGGGATGGACATATAATACAGGATCTACTCTCAGCTGTCAATAGGTTTAACGAACTTTTTTTGAGTTGCTGAGTAGGCAGTTGAGAGTAGTTGTATTATGCATTGATATGCCCTTCTTTTTTAGAGCGCTGCCTCATAGTAAGACTAGATTCATGTTATAATAGTAGTCGTATCCTTAAGATAACGAGCTTATATAGCGATACAATATGAAAAGTTTGGTGGATTGAGTATTCATGTATAGGCATGAATCTACGGGATACAAGACTGGGAGTTTTTTATGCAAGAACGAACTGCACATGTCTGTTGTGCTATAGATATTGGGAGTAATACTCTGCGTCTTGTGGTGGCTGATGCTTCTCCTCACGGCCTGGATATTCTTGAGGCCGACGAGGCCCTGGTGCGGATTGGAGAGAGCGTCAACGCTACAGGATCTATCTCTGCTGAAAAGACCGAGCTTGCGATTGCTGTACTGAGTCGCTTTAAATCCTTAGCAGAGAAACATTCGGCGCAGCCTATACTGGCGATTGCGACCGAAGCGATCCGTAAGGCGAAAAATAAAGATCAATTTTTACAGGATGTTAAGCAGGCAACTGGTATTGAGGTCCAATGTATTGGGGGAGATGTTGAGGCGATCTTAACCTTTTATGGTGCGACTTATGCGTTGAGTAAAACTCCTCATGTCCCTGAGCAAGTTGCTGTGATGGATATCGGTGGTGGTAGTACTGAGCTGGTCTTTGCTCGCAATATGGACATCTACTGGCATACCTCGCTGTCGATTGGTTCTGGTTGGTTACATGATCGTTATCTGCGGGCGGATCCACCGACGAAAGACGATCAAGAGACTGCACGAGCCTTTTTGTGTACCTATCTTAATGGTTTGAGGGTGTCAACTTTTCCACCAGTGTTGTTTGTGACTGGTGGAAGCGCTAACACGGTGCTTGAATTGTCGAAGCGTGCCTTTGGCCTGGATTCTAATCGTACCTCTCTGACCCAGGAGGATCTGTTTCGCTGTGAGGGACTCCTCTGGGCTCTGCCGGCAGAGGAGATCGCTCAACGCTATCAACTTGATACTAAACGCGCTCGTATTGTTTCTGCTGGGCTTTTGATTTTGCTGGCGATCTTTGATCTATTCCATTTGGATGAGTTACAGATTAGCTCATATGGGATTCGTGAGGGCCTGGCGCTGGCATACGCACGTTATGGCGATGATTGGCTTGAACAGGCTCGCCAACAGGCACAATTCGCCTCTCAGGATGTTGTGATGGGGTCTTCACAAGTGACCTATTACGAAGTCTTTGCTGACTCGGGTCGCCGGATGTTTCGCGAGCGGGCGGAAACAATGATTGGTTGGACCGATGTTGTTCTGAAGCATGAGGATGTTGAGGCTGTACATAAGATGCGTGTTGCCTCTCGTCGCTTGCGTGCTGTGATGGATGCTTATCAATCTATCTGCCAACCCAAGGTATTTAAGAAGGTCTATCGGCAAGTGAAAGAGACCGCTGACATTCTGGGTATGGCTCGTGATACCGATGTGATGATTGCCAATTTACAACAACAGTCGAAGAACGTATCCGATGCGCAAAAGGCGGGGGGTAACTGGCTTATTGATAGCTTGATCCAGTATCGTCAGCAGCATCAAAAACAACTAGAGAAATATTTGCTGGCGTGGGATCATCAGGCATTTCTTTCTCAAGTAGAGGCATGTTTACCTGAAGGGGAGTCGCATAATGTCAAAAGCTAAAATCATTGCTCATCTTGATGCCGAAGCTCCAACAGGTCAAAATGCACGGATCATTGCCA
Source organism: Dictyobacter sp. Z7_2 (assembly GCF_057551105.1). Taxonomy (NCBI): domain Bacteria; kingdom Bacillati; phylum Chloroflexota; class Ktedonobacteria; order Ktedonobacterales; family Dictyobacteraceae; genus Dictyobacter; species Dictyobacter sp. Z7_2. The sequence goes on along the minus strand of NZ_BAAJPE010000002.1, from coordinate 1,128,413 downwards.
GGACACGCCTGGAAGAATTGTATAGCTGGGAGAACTTTGTTGATGATTCATATGCAATTCATGAATTGCATAGTTTACGGATTGCCGCCAAGCGCCTGCGTTATACTCTGGAGATCTTTGGGGCGACATTTCCTCAAGAAGCATGTAGCGAGATTCTCAAGGAAGTCGAGCAGATGCAGGAAGAATTGGGGGCGTTGCATGATAGCGATGTGATGATTGCTTTGCTACGCCTCTACCTGGGTGGGCTGGATAGTGGATCTGATTATGAGCATGCGCTGATAGCAGTGGCCCAGCATCCATCTAAAGGATCTGCCCTTGTCAATCCTGAACTGGTCGCGCATGTTCTGGGGTCGCCTACGATACTCTCTGCTCTGCAACGGAAAGGTCTGGAAATGCATCTTATCTATCTTCAGCAGCAGAGAGAAGATCAGTATCAGGCTTTTCATAAACATTGGTATCAACTCAAAGGACTGGATTTCCGGAGTAAAGTCTCTGCTTTACTCGTTGATGAATAGGTTCTTGCATAGTGCTTTGAAGATAACTCCTGGTGACATTTTTTGGTTCTGTGAGCGTAATAATAGGGAGATAGTAGTATCGGTAGTTATGGGAATACCTATGGATCGAATTGTCTGCCTGCATACGTGAAATTGTTTTGTACTCAGGAGGAAATTGTGCATGATGTTACAAGATTTTGTAGAAGAAGTAAGTTGCATGAGGTATGATCAGCCGACTGAAGAAGAACTCACTTTAAGCGGGGGCTTACTTGTAGAAGATTGGCCTCATGCTCGTCATGTAGTGCAACTTTCTGTACAGCTATTTGAAGCTACACGTCCGATGCATCACGCTGGCAAGCGTGCCTTGCGCTTACTGGAACGCGCCGCTCTCTTGCACAATACGGGAATGATGATTGAATCTCGTCGCCATCATAAGCATTCGTATCGTCTGATTAGAGACACTCCTCTGCCCGGTGTTACCGAAAAGCAACGTCATGAGATCGCTTGCATCGCACGTTATCATCGTCGAGCGCTCCCCAGTACTGATCATGAGGAATATGCTGCCTTGTCATCGTCAGCTCGCAAACGCGTATCGCGTCTCTCTGCATTGCTGAGAATTGCTGATGCACTTGACTATAATCATGATGGGCGTGTATTACGTGTTGCTGTTGACCCGACAAATTGTAATGACAAAGAATGGACTATTCAACTGTGGGTGCGTCCACTTTCCGATTTGGATCAGGAATTAGAGCATGCTCAGGAAAAGGCTGATTTATTTGAGAAGGTGTTTCATCGGAAACTGCATTTTGTCCTCGCTGATTAATCACGACGTGCTGGCTATGCCTTTTTGATAAGCGCTGTACAGCTTCGTGGTTCGTGTCGCAGCTAGCGATCGGATCGCTCCATTGACCTTATTCCCAGACTACGACAGAAGACCCGATTGGTATTCCTAACCTGTATCTACTGAAGGGATTAGGAATACCAATCGGGTCTTTGCTGTAACATACCAGTCAGGTTATTTATAGACCTGTGTACTAGTGTGTGGATGCAAACTCGCGGGCTTCGGTTGCTTTAACGGTTGCTGTCTCGCGTTTGCCCTGTAAGCGATTAAATCCCCACTCACCTTTCTCCCAGATGACTAGTAGCATACTAGCATTGAAGATTGAAGAGTAAGTTCCACTGGTGATACCGATCAGCAAAGCCAGTGTGAAAATGTGAACCGAGACACTTTCAGCGGTAAAGAGTGTCAGCGTTAACATTGTAAAGATTACAGTTAGTGATGTGTTTAACGAGCGAGCCATTGTCTGAATCAAGCTTGCATTAACCACATTTTCAAATGACTCATTCGTACTGCGCTGCATGTTTTCGCGGATACGGTCAAACACCACGATCGTGTCATGGACTGAGAAACCGATCACTGTTAATAGCGCCGTAATGAACAGTGCATCGACCTGGACATTGAGGAAATGCCCCAGAATGGAGAAGATGCCGAGCACGACCAGCACGTCATGGAGTAGAGCGACGATAGCACAGACGCCGTAGCGTAGCGCCTTGGGCACTTTACGGAATGAGAACCAGACGTAGCACAAAATGAGGATCGAAGCAGCTGCGACTGCCAGGAACGCCATCTCGACTGTTCTACCAGCAACGTCAGCCCCTACTGAACTGGTACTTTCCACATAGAAGTATGGGCCGCCATTTTTTAGAAAGGCACCCTGTACATCGGCCAGGTTGACTGAATTGCTGCTACTTTTCTTCGAAGGGTCAGAGGTTGTGCGAGAGAGAATATTGATTGTCTGGGAATTATCACCTACCTGTACATCTTTGACGCCCAATCTGGTTGGATTTTTTGCGTCTGTCCCCGTATTGATCGTATTCAGTACAGTTTTAATATCAGCTGCTTTTGGTAGGCTGGTGAATTTTGTGTACGTTAGCAACGTATATGGTGTGCTACCATCTGTAGTGATATTTGAAATATCAACTTTCAATGGATTTGGCGTACCATACTTTTTGTTGAGCGCCGCCGTTACTTTATCGGTAATGGCTGGCGTCTCTATCTTATCCAGGCGAATCCAGACGATATTGGTTTTGGTGCCTTGATCAGTACCAAGGATCACCTGCTCACTCTTCAAATTGAATGGTTTGAGGAGATTGACTAACGTATCTGAATCAGCGACTTTGGTTTGCGGACGCAAAACGATATTCGTTCCACCAACGAAATCTGTTCCAAGGTTAAGCTGAAAGAGAATCAGCGAAATTATGCCTGGCACAATAATGATCAGTGAGAACAGAATGAATAGTTTGCGGTATTTGACTAAGTGTAACACTGCAAGCCTCCTCTATGCCGCGCTATTTCGTCGTGCCACTTTTACACTTGGAATGGCATTGGCGGGAATTCCGAACAGTGCAGGATGGTTGATGACGCCAGTGGGGACCAGCAGATTCAACAAGGTCCGTGTGACAACGATGGCTGTGAACATACTGATGGCAACACCCAGGAAGAGGGTGGTGGCAAAACCGACAATACTGGTGGCACCAAAGTTGCTACCAAAGCCATAGAGTACAGCGCAAGTAATCATTGTAGACGTATTTGAGTCGCGGATTGACGGCCAGGCACGTTTCCAACCTATGTCAATGGCGGATGCGAGTAGTCTGCCTGCTCGCAGTTCTTCCTTCACGCGTTCAAAGATCAAGACGTTGGCGTCTACCGCCATACCAATGGATAGAATAAAACCTGCAATGCCTTCCATTGACATCGTGACACCGATCATTTTAAAGATTGCAAATGTCACTAATGAGTAAAGTACCAGTGCAATGTCTGCGAGGAAACCAGGTAGACGATAGTAGAACAACATGAATAGCGCTACTATCGCTAAGCCAATGGCACCAGCCATGATGCTGTGCTGGATTGTTTCCGCACCTAGTGTGCCACCAATCACCTGATAACTTGTCTGGGTAAGTGCTACAGGAAGTGCGCCATATTTGAGGACGTTGACTGTTTGTTGTGCCTGTGCTGAAGTGAAATTTCCTGTGATTTGGCCGGGGCCAGTGATCGCGCTGTTGATAGCAGCTGAAGTAACAACTTTTTTATCGAGCGTTACTGTGAGGTAACTACCAATATTATCAGCAGTGAATCTTCCAAATTTGGTGGCCGCGCCATTACTTGTTTTCATCTGGAATTGAATAAGGTAGGCGCTTGTGTTAGGATCTTGACCAACACTGAGTGCAGATGGGTCGAGATCATTACCAGTAAACTGTGGCTTGCCGTTTGGATTCGTGGACGTATATTGTGTTGGATCGAATGTTGCCCCGTCTTGTAAGCCAGTTGAGCCAGTATTCCAAAATTCTAGCGTACCTGTTTGTAGGAGGGTGCTGAATGCTGATTGTTGATTGCCGCTATAGCCGGGTAACTCAACAATAATACTGCTTTTGACTCCAGTTCCTTGTTGCACACGTATTATTGACTGCTTGACACCAGAGCCATTCACACGATTTTCTAATGCATCCGCAGTGGTTTGTAATTGATCTATGGTTGCATTTTGTCCATCCTTTGGTTCAAGTTGGACACTTACACCACCCTGTAGGTCGAGGCCGAGGGTCGTTGTAAAGGGGTTTGTCAAGCGATGATAGACTGTGTTGGGCCAGAAGACGACAAATGATGCGCCCACGGCCAGCAAAATAATAAAGAAGAGGAGTACAAGTGTTCCTCGCCGCATAAATATTTTCCTCTCACTGGATTGGTTGAATTTTTTCCAAGGAGCGTACCAAGAATGCCCCCAGTTTCTGCCCATCGGACGCATAGGTAGAAGATTTTAGTGTACAAAAGAAACATGGGAACGCCCACCTTATTGCAGTGCAGTATAACATAATTGAACTCTGTTGCATATCCTGTTCAACTCTTTATAGCTATACATACAAGCTATACACATGTGTTTAAGGAGATTGCAAATCTTTTATGCTCTTGAGATCTCACTACTACGTATATGATCTTTCTATCTGTATTATACAGAAACGTGATTACGATAAAGTTTATGTGTGAGTGCACGCTCCGGACGATTTTATTTGATAGAGCTTTACGAATGGTCTCCCAACTACCCGCTTTGAGGTGATACGATATCATTGATACAGATATGATAACCCTTCCTATTCCAGTGTGTCTTTTTTTGTACCAAGGAGTCGGATATCTATGGATGAGAACGGGACTCAGCATGCCGTAGTTTCTACTGCCACTGTGATTGATAAAGATAAAATTGTCATGGACGTGCGCGATATTACTAAGAGTCTGCCCTTAGGGCGGGAGCGCATCGACATTCTTAAGGGCATTAGTTTTCAGATTTATAATAGCGAATTTGTTTCAATTGTAGGACCTTCTGGTTCCGGGAAGAGTACTTTACTGGGCATTATTGCTGGCCTGGATAATCCAACCACGGGTCAGGTTTTGATTGATGGCATTGATATTGCTCCTCTAAGTGAAGGAAAACTGGCGACTATCCGCAATCAAAAGATCGGGATGGTCTTTCAAGCCTTTAATTTGATTCCTACGCTCACAGCACAGGAAAATGTTGAGATCCCGCTCTATGTAGGTAAGCATAAGGGATCTCCTTCGACGCGTGCCAAAGAACTCTTAGCGCTGGTGGGACTCTCTCATCGGCTCAATCATCGTCCCAATCAGCTTTCGGGTGGCGAGCAGCAACGTGTCGCAATTGCACGAGCATTGTCAGCTGATCCTGCTATCGTGATCGCTGATGAGCCGACTGGAAATCTAGATGCGCGTAATGGTGAAAATGTCCTGAGTTTGATTGCGGATCTGCGTGCTCAAACTGGCAAGACCTTTATCATTGCCACTCATGATCAGAATGTCGCCTCCCATGCGAACCGTGCGATCCATATTGTGGATGGTCTGGTAAGCAGTATTGATGAGATAGGTGGGAGAATCGCACAGTGAAAGCCTCAATGTATCTCAACTATTCCTCGCGTTCACTCTTTCGGGATGGTCAACGTACGCTGTTAGCGATCTTCTGTGTCGCAGTTGGCGTGATGGCGATTGTCGCATTGCAACTGGTGGGCGTGATGATTAATAATGCCTTCACGGGCAATGTACGTGATGCGAACGGTGGTGATATTGCTATTCGTTCACAGCAACCTTTTACTGCCAGCGATCTGAAGTATTTTGATAGCTTGAAAAAAGATGGCTCAATTGCTGACTATATACCTATGATTACGTCTCAAGCCACTACGGGAGCCAGTGCTTCACAACGGCAATCATTTTTCAGTCTTCGCATCATTGATCCTCAACATTATCCATCTGCAACTGTCACGCCTCCAGATTTTGTCCAGCCTGCTAATGGAACTCTGGCAACGCTGGTGAAAAATGGAGGTGTGGTTGCGACTCAGGCTTTTATGGATCAGTATCACAAGAAGATCGGTGATAGTCTTGCTATTACAATCAGCTCGCAGACGCAAGGGAGCAATCATAGTATCCCCACTAAAATTGTTGGTATCGTCTCTGAGACTGGTGTCCTGGCCCAGGCCGGCAGCGTTGTACTGCTCTCCGCGAGCGACTATCATGCTGCATCTCCGCAGAAGGAACTGACATATGATACCGTCGATGTCACTGTGTCCGCTGCAAAAATTGATGCTGCCGTCAAAAAAATCCAGGCACATTTTCCTATAGCAACGACTCAGACGGCTACCGACGCGCTAAAGCAGGAAGAGCAGGTGATTGGGAACATTCGTAAGTTCCTGGAGATCGCTGGTCTGCTGGCCTTGTTGATTGGTGGTGTTGGTATTGTCAATACCATGCAGGTTCTGCTTTCACGTCGCAAAACAGAGATTGCTATGCTCAAGACTACTGGCTATCGTCGCTCTGATCTCTATCTTTTGTTTGGATTGGAAGCTGGTCTGCTTGGATTGATCGGTGGCTTGCTGGGAGCATTGGCTGCTATTGGGATTAGCTATCTGGTGCGCACTTTGGTGCAGGATGCCTTCGGTTTAAATATCCCCTTTGTTCTCGATTGGTTGACGATCGGTGGTGGTGTCGTGATTGGCCTATCGACATCCTTGATCTTTGGCTTATTGCCGATTGTCCAGGCCGCGAATATTCGTCCATTAAATGTCATCCGCGAACTGCCGGAGGGGCGTGGGGCAGGGAGTATCGTGCTCATTGGAGGACTACTACTGATCCTTTCCGTCCTATTCTGTATCCTCTCAATTATTATCCTGGGAGGCGATGTACAACTCGGCGCAATTTCAGTCTATGGCATCTTCATCTTTTTGGGATTGCTGAGTCTGGTGCTGGGATTGTTGATTGTACTTGTCAGTAAACTTCCCGTACCTGAGCGTTTTAGTGGGTGGCATAGTGCGCTTGTCGTGGGCATGCTGGTTATTGCGGCCGTACTCTATCAGTTTGCTCGACCATATAGTCTGTTGTTTGTTTTCTTCGCGCTACTGGGTTTGATTGTCCTGATTGTGCCGCGTACGCTGAAGGCCAGTACGAAAATGGCATTACGTAACCTTGCTCGCCAGCGCGGACGAACAACGACAACGATGCTGGCCTTGTTCGTAGGTATTTTCACTATCGGTTTGATTCTGGCTCTAGGACAGGATTTGCGTACCGAAGTAAATGATGTGATCACCACTGCACTGAATTATAACGTGTTTGCGATTACTACTCCTACGGATACCAAAAAACTTGAGGCTAAATTGTCTACCATTCCTGGACTCTCTGCTCATCAAGTACATACATTGGCTACGACTGCCCCATTGAGTATTGATGGGAAGCCAATTCAGGAGTATCTCAGTAGTTCTCCAGCGGGAAATGGAAGCTCTCTGAGGCAGCAGGCGCTGCGCTATTATCTGAGTGGCGTGGAAGGCTACGATGTTGCCAATAATCAATTACCTGTCACCGACACGTTAAAAATTGTGTCAGGCCGAAATTTGCGCGCAGGGGATGCCGGAACAAATAATGTGGTGGTTTCACAGATCCTCTCGCAAAGTAATTCACTCCATTTGAAACTGGGTGCTAAGATTACTCTCGTTGGTGTCAGTAAGCTAAATATGAAAACGGTGACGGTAATTGGTTTCTATCAAACCACCGGCTTTGGTGCTAATCTGGACCCGGTATTGGGAACAAATGATACCACGAAGGCGCTGGCACCATCAGGTCAGGCGTCGTCGGCCTTCTACATGAAGATCGATCCCAACAAGTTGAACAGCGCAGTTGATGCGATTGGAAAAACAGTTCCCAATGCTTTCTTGCTAAGTCTGGCCAGTCTGGTCAACTTTATCGATCAGCTTCTCAACGATATCTTGCTCACCCTGACGACGATTGCCTCACTTACCTTGCTGGCAGGAGTCATTATTATTGCCAATGCAGTTGCTCTGGCTATGCTGGAGCGGAGACGTGAGCTGGGTATCCTGAAATCAGTCGGCTACACGAGCAGGACTATTCTGAGCGAGGTACTGCTCGAAAACGGCCTTGTCGGAGGGCTAGGAGCGATTGTCGCGATGGTGATGGCATCAATTGTTACCTGGTTGCTAGGGATATACGCGTTCAAGACCGCATTTACTGTGAGTACGACCATTGTGATAAGCCTTGTTATAGGCTCTATCATCCTGGCGATGATTACTTCACTTGTGGTGGCCTGGGGTGCTGTGCGTGTACGTCCACTGGAAGTACTGCGCTATGAGTGAGATGTTATATTGGTCCATACTATGAGCACCGTTGTATATAACATGTATCAATATAACATCTAGAGCATTATAGAGGTAAAAGAAGCAGCGGGATCTCCATTTCCTCCGGCGTCAGGCCTCCATGATGCCCCTGGAAATGCATGCTAAACTTATTCTCTTCGTACCACCAGACCGTCTCACGTTTGTAGGGGAGGATGACGATATTACCAACGCGATCCAGAAAGGTGCGTGATGGTTTCTCCAGGCCAAAGAAATGCTGCGCAATTAAATCTTCGGTGAGATAGACTTCGGCTCTATTCTGAAGTCGTTGCTTCAGCTCTGTCATCGCTGTTGTGACATATTCCTCTTTTATATGGAGAAACATATCGCGTGCCGAGCCTGCTGGCGCCAGTACCAGTCCACGACTATTCGTTTTCAGATAGCGGTTGATGATCGGCATTTGTTGATTCAAGTAATAGACATTGTAGGGATTGACCTCGACCTGTCCATGATCTGCTGTCAGCATAAAGAGCGTCTTGCCGGTCTTGTGGCGTGTCTCTTTCAAGAAGAGCTCATTTATTGTCGTAAAACAGTTATCGACGGCTTCGTCCATTTGTTTGGATGATGGCCCATAGTTATGACAGGTTGCATCGATGCGATCAAAGTAAAGAAAGTAATAGTTTGGTCGTTGATGTGGCGTGGTTAAGAGTTCTGTCAGAGAATGTAACGCATCAGCCAGGACGCGATACGGATGAACTGTCGCACCTCGAAAGACGATATCAGAGTAGGTCGAGGGAGTGTATGCCTGATATTGTATGATATGCGAATCGATGCCCTGCTCTTGAAGCGTTTGATAGAATGTCTTCTGAGGGAAAAACGCGGATGGGGCAATGCCGCTCTGCTTGACGGTGTCGCGTGTATATTTGTCGGCAGAGTAAGAAAATGTGAGTGGTGAAATGATATCATGCACAAGTGGCTCGTAATAGTTCCATTCATAAACGCCGCTTTGTCCAACGTTGAGGCCAGTATGGATGCAGGTGACATGAGCAGCGGTGGTCGAAGGGAATTGAGATGTCAACTTTGAGACAACCCCCTGTTGCATAAATGCTTGAAGCACCTCATACTTTTCTGCATATTTTTCAAAAAAGCGCCAGCCAAATGCATCGATGAAGAAGAAAACAACGTTATCGTAGCGTGTTGGAAGATCACCAAAGACATCGAGAGGAAGTGTACTTTTCCCATCGCCTGTAAGTAAAAACTGGATTGTTGAGGGAAAGTTTGAGAAGCAATATGAATCGTAGCGTGGGCGAATAAATCGCTGTGAGAATCGAGAGCTATTGACAGCCTTTACTGATGCTGTATTAAGCATTCTTGTTCCTGCTTCCTAAATAGGTGAGGTTTTATATCTCTGGTCTGGCATTGTAAGTTCATTCCACAAGTATATCACGGAATATTCAGGACACAGTCATATTGTAGGCTCGTCTATTCGTAAAATAGCTACTTTTTTACAACCTTCTGAAATGCAACGCGTAAAGAAGGTAGCACGACGATCTCTTTGGCTCTGCCTGAAATGAGCTTGCTATGGAATTACATCAGGTTTTGAATGTATGAATATGACAAAAAAGATTTGTAAGGGTTGTGGGCAACCTATCTGGGGAACGTATTTAGAAGCTTTTGGGGCTGTCTGGCATCCGGAGCATTTTGTTTGTGCGGGATGTGGCCATCCGATTCAGGAAGCGAGTTTCCAGGAGCATAAGGGTGCTCCTTACCATATAGAATGTTATATGCGTCAGATTGCTCCACACTGTGTCTATTGTGGCAAAGCATTGAGCGGTCGCTATCTGGTCGATGCCTGGGGACAGCAGTTTTGCGCGGTGCATCAGACACAGTTTGCACCATGTGCCTATTGCAGTCGGCTTGTACCACCGGAACAACGTGAAGTAGGTGCTGATGTCGTGCGCTGTGCTATCTGCCGTTCTACCGCTGTCGAGACGTCGATGGAAGCGAAGCCTTTGTTTTCACAGGTGATTCATTGGATGAGCAGTCAGGGATTGAAGTATCTCAATTTGAGATTGAGCCTCGATTTATGTGGCCGGGCGCACCTGGCTCAATTATTGCAAGAGAACCATGCCAATCATTCTCTTGGTGCTACAACGAGTGCTACTTATACCCAAAATGGACGCGTTGTCCGTACTGAAGTCAGTGGTATTGCAGTCCTTCAAGGACTGCCCTCGATCCTTTTCCAGGGAGTGACCGTCCATGAGCTTGGACACGTCTGGTTAATCGTCCACGGGGTCAATAATTTGCCCGATTGGGCGGAAGAGGGCTTTTGTGAATGGCTCTCACATCGTTATTATCTTGAGGCAAATACGCCAGAGAGCCTTTATCACAGCAAGGGTGAGGAGCAAAATACCGATCCTGTCTATGGTGAAGGTTTTCGCCGGATACGTGCTCTGATTGATAAAGTTGGTTTCCCGCGGTTCATTGAGACGCTTCAAACAACCAAGCGTTTACCAATACGTTAACGGGATACACTGTGAGTGTACATGATGTTTGTCGGATGCTCTCATTGGACCCAGTCGACTTGATGTGCTTCGGTAATATCGGGCACCTCCAGTTTGGAGAGGAGCTTGTTTATCACAGCTTCTGGAACCATTGCATCTCTACTGCGATTTCTCTTGATAAGACTATCATAGTCAGCCGAGAGATAAATGAGATGGACACGCGCACCATATGAGGTAAACAGGTCAATGAGCTGTTGTCTGAGCAGGTGGGTTGTATTGGTGGCATTCCAGACGAACGATAGGTGTTTGCGCATATATTCGCGTGCTCGCTCGCGGGCTAACTGCACCACATGTCCCTGATCATCAGTGGGGGTCACATGCAATTCCTTGCGAATGCCATCAAGCGAAATGACAGGCCAGTTGGGATAATGAGCTTTTTGCCAGGTGTCTTTCCCTGATCCCGGTAGACCGGAGAGCAAAACGACTTCGAAGCTTGTATTATCATACGCGACATAGTTGGGATCGCCTTGCTGACTGTGCAGGTAGACAAAGCGGCTATAGGCGGTCTCAAAAGGATATGCCGCTGTATAACAATTTTGTTCCTGGCAGAGAAGGCGGAAAAGTTCTACGCGCTCCAATAATTCTGCCTGATCGGCACAGATGCGACCACGTACATCCGCTTCTGACAGTAATGCCAGATGATCCATGCGAATACTCTGGCTGGCTTCGATAACCGCTTTTTCTGGATTGGCTCGGTTGAGAAATTGTAACGGGAGTCCATGCCAGCGAACGAGTCGTGCAATATATTCTCTTTGTGCCAGTGGTACAGGATTGGGGAGCTCGTCACCTGTCCAGAGAATGCGGCGAGCAATGAGCTCTCCACGGCGAGCATGTCCTCGTGAGCTAATCATGCCATCCGACTCAATTTTGGTGCAGGCCGGTTTGCCCACATCGTGGAGTAGCGCCGCTGCAAATAGGATGGTTCTTTCCTCAGCGGGCAGCTCCCGCCAGTGGGGATGGCGAATGAGCTCATCGACAACCATACGGGTATGGATAAGCACATCTCCTTCTGCATGGTAGGCCGGAAATTGTGGTACGCCATCCATTGCCTGTATCCACGAAAATCGTCGTTCGATCGCTTCCCAATCCAGGCTCCATTGCTGTGATTCCTGAGGACAATAAGGGAAGAAATCGCCTGAGGTCTTTATCGATTGACTTGATATATGTGTCATAATCTGTTTTCTTTATTACTTTCGCTTGTTGCTTTTGGGCTTGTGATCGGAAATCAGCCTTTAAAAAAGTGTGGTTCCTGGGCGCAGGAGATTAGGAATAATGGCACGGTGCATCCAATGGCTCTCTGAATCTGTCATCGCTTGCTGAAAACTTGCGCGTACATATTTCCAGCGCTCCTGAACTATATCCTCATTTTCCATCTTAATGTAAAGACCCTCCATCAGAACGCTTGGATCAGTCTCCCTCAGGGCTCGTTCACTATCTAAATGTTTTTCTACACATAGCGCATGGAGCTGTTGTAAATGATTGCTATTAATATAAGGTGAAGGTTGAATAAAATCAACTAAAGACTGATTTTTCTTGAGAATGCCTTCATGGACAACTCTGGCCGAGCATACAAATGGAAGCTTTTTGAGGAACACACTGCGTTTCTTTGTACTCAAAAATGTTTTTTCTTGCTTATCATAAATATCGAATTCGAGAAAATAATGTGGAAGATCGGTATAAAAGACGGTATGTTTGGCATAGAGCCATTCGCCGTAGAGGATATAACGGTCTTGTAGCGCCTCCCAGAAATCTGCTGTATGTGTATGTGCCCAACTTTTTAGGAGTTGAAATTGTGCTTCTCTGGGACCTCCACTCAGATAGTGACCGCGGCTTTGTAGGAGTAATTGTCCTGTCGTATCAAAGCTGATTGCGCTATTGGCTCCATCCACTTTTTCTTCGATGATCAGATATTTCCCTTGCAGCATACGTATAGGAAGCACTGCTAGATCTTCATCACCATATTGAATGCCAGAACCTTCTATATGAGGTGTACGTGGATACTTATAGATACCTGCCATTTTTGCTTTCCCGTGAGATTATAAAACGTTGTCTATCTAGTATAGACGCTCAATGTATGTGAAAAAATAGCAAGCTATCTAAAATTGCTTCACAGAGCAATTATTGAGGTTGTATGGTTTGCTTCTGTAAAGCTGGTCCCCAAGATCGTATGCGTTGAGGAGTAATCATAATGCAAGGCAAAGCCTCTAATGCCATTGTTTGGTATTGTCTATAGCGTTGTCGCAAGAGAGTCAGTGCTTGTGCGTGTAAGGGATGCTGTAGATAGATAAGCACCGCTTGACCATAAATTTGTACGTATCCTAATTGTGACCAGTCGTCGCTATATTGATCAATGAGCAGGCTGGCTTCGTGACGGGCCTCGATATTGTGAACACGTCGTAATTGCATCACCTCAACCCGTTTAGGCTTTTCATCCAGAGGAGTAAAAAAATACTTGCCATCGAAAGCATAGCAGACAGGAACGAGAGTGGGGCTCCCGTTCTCATCTGCGGTTGCCAGGCGTGCGACGCGTTGCTGATGGATAAATGTGCTTTCTTCAACTGTCAGTTGCGTGCGTAGTGCCATGATATCCCTTTATATTTGTGATCTAGACTTAGCGTCCAGCCACCTTGATCTTTTCGACGACAGGTACGATTTGTGTAGCAAGCAAATCAAATGCTTCGATATCATCGACATTATGCAAGCTGAAAATTGCCTGATCGATGCCTTGCTCTGCAAGCTTACCAAACATGTCGATAGCTGCATTTGGAGAGAGTGAATTATCGCGACCATCTTTGGTGAGTCGGAAACTATCCAGAGTAGTCTTCTCGATATCGGTATAAGGGCGATTGAGCTTCTCACAATGCTCCTGGAGTACCGAAAGCTTGTGTTGCAGCATATCATCTCCCATGCGAGCGAAAAGGTTACAGGCGTCTCCATATTGAGCCACCATGCGTAACGTTTTCTTTTCGCCGGTTCCTCCGATCAGAATAGGCGGATGCGGTTTCTGGACCGATGTTGGCGAATTCAAGGGGCGCTCAAGCGTATAATGTTTGCCATGGAAGGCTTTGTCATCGCCAGACCACATCTGATGAGCTAGTTGTAACGTATCTTCGAGGCGCTCAAAGCGCTCGGCCAGTGGTGGAAAAGGCACCCCCAACCCCTTATGCTCTTCCTCATTCCAGGCAGCCCCAATCCCCAGATAAGCGCGTCCATGAGAGAGGACATCCAGGGTGGTTGCTGTCTTAATCAAGACGCCGGGATGACGATAGGTGATACCTGTGACCATCGTGCCAAGCTTAATCTGGTTTGTCCGACCAGCTGCAAAAGCCAGAGCACTCCAGCCTTCAAGCATCTCGTTTTCGGCTGGACCTACCATACTAATCTGAAAGAAATGATCCATGACCCACAGGCTGTACAGACCTGCACGCTCGGCACGTTCTGCGACGGTTGCAAATGTATCGCCGAGTTGACTTTGACCATTAGACCAGGTGAAGCTGGGAACTTGTAATCCTAAACGCATAAAACCCTTCCTTTTCAATAGTCATTCGATTGGGATAGAGTACTAAAATCGACAGTAGATCTTAGACAATATACAACACGTGTGAAAGAATTGCTTGTGAGATGGTGACGAGAGAGGCCGGTTCGGTGGGTAGTTGAAAGCTTGTTCATATGGAAAAATCATAGCGGGGAGCGTACAACGTATGCCGTATGCTCCCCGCTATGATCTGGTCGAAAGTTTATCTCACTCAGATTAATTGGTACAGCCAAACTTCTTACAGAAGCCTTTGCTTGTGAGGAAATCTTTGGCTGTTTGATAGATTGCTCTATCCTGAGACATGCCTGAATTCATATTCTTGGCAACATCTTTTTGTAGAGCGAGACTCTCATCCGTTGTGATGTCTGGTGCCAGAGCATTCAAAGCGGTCGCGATATCGGGTGATTTTGTGAGTACGCTATCACGTACAATCGGAGCTGGATGGTACGCCGGGAAGGCTTTTTTGTCATCTTGTAGGACAGCAAGATTATCTGTAGTAATGGTGCTGTCTGTCGAGTAACAAAAGTTTGCCTGTGACTGTCCAGCTTGAACTTCTTTGAAGCCAATACTATAGTCAACCTTGTGGACAGCTTTAAAGCTAGCCAATGTCAGACCATATTTGGCTTTCAGATAGTCAATCACATAGGTGCTATCGCTTGGCAGATCGAAGGTGATACTTTTGGCCTGCGACGCCAGATCAGAGATCGTTTTGATGCTACTACTATTGCTGACACAGACTGCATAGGTATCATTGAGAGGTGAGTAATCCAACCAATCAATACTGAACTGACTTTTGAAGCCAGCTTTGACCGTATCGTAGTCTTTCTGATCATCCAATGATGATGTTTTCTTGAGTGCATCCAGGCCCGTGGCTGTGAATTCTGGATAGAGATCAATGGCCCCACTTTTGATGCCAGCAAAGACAATGGTATTGTTGCCGAATGCTGCTTTCTCGTTTACTTTAAACCCTGCGTCCCTGAGGGTAAGTGTGTAGAGTTTCGTGAGGATTTTTGACTCTGTATCAAGCTTACCACCAACCGTCAGCGTGACATTAGCATTCGGATTATTTTGGCTTGTGGTGGTCGTCGTAGTTGCATTGCCACAAGCTGATAAGATCAGCAAGGGAACACATACGAGTAGGAACAATGATTTAGCTCGTAGTGAGCGTAATAATGAAGGCATTTTTCCTCCTGAATGATCAAACAATCAACAATGGATAGAATAAGTAAACTGCCAATGGGATCACAGATGCAGCCCATACTTCTATGGATGACGTGGACTTCTTTGTCCACTCGTATTTACTGTTTCTGAAATAGTGCGCAGGCCCTTTGGCGTTAATGTATATTGTAGCCAACTCATAAACAGCTCTACAATGATGGCGAGTAGCGCGACTGGTATTGCGCCTGCCAGGATAGCAACGTTATCTAATCTATTCAAACCATCAATAATATATTCGCCATAACCACCAGCGCCGATTATAGCTGCCAGCGTTGCGGTGGCTACAATCTGAACCGCCGATGTACGAATTCCAGCAGCAATAATCGGGAGCACAAGTGGTGTCTGGATGCGGCTAATAATCTGCCATCCATTCATACCGATGCCGCGTGCTGCATCTGTTATTGCCGGATCGATCCCCCGAATGCCGGTATAGGTATTTAACAGAATCGGTGGAATGCCCAGAACAATCAGAGCGACCACGGTTGGCTTAAAGCCGACTCCTAGATAAGGAAGGGCCGCAATCAGGAAGGCGATGACCGGGACCGCACGCATCAAACCGCTCAGGTTTACCGCAGTAAACGCAGCGATGGCGTTACGTGAGACCAGTGCTCCTAAGACAACCCCGATCACGATGGCAAAGAAGATTGAGAAGGCACAAATTTGTAAATAGGCGATTGTATGGCTTGCAAATTCGTTGGTTGGGTTTGTAATAAACTGCCATAGCTCATTCACTATCTCTCTCCTATGCGACAGCCGTCGCGCTACGTCCTCTACTCAGGAGTATCTGGATGCCGAGCAAAAGGATATCTGCAACGACTGCAAACACGCTCATCAGAATGGCTCCAGCTATGATAGCGTCTTGATATCCGCTGGTCAGATTTTTGAAGATCAGGTCTCCTAATCCTCCCTCATCGACCAGGGAGGCAAGCGAGGCTGTGCCAACTGTTGTCACGGTCGCGATACGGACACCGGCAATGATGACCGGGAGAGCCAGTGGTAGCGTTACCTTTGTTAAGACTTGCCATCTATTCATCCCCATCGCTTTACCCACTTCTAGCAGCAACGGATCGATACCATTAATCGCTGCCGCCGTGTTACGTATCAGTACCAATTGAGTGTAGGCGACGAGTGGGATCATAATGGTTGCCAGACTCAATCCGATGGCTGGAATCGTGATTAATAAGGCCACCAGGGCAATGCCTGGAATACTATATAAAATACCTGTAAAGGTAATTATTGGTGTATAGAGCCAACGATTGCGTGCTACTAGAATCCCAACTGGCAGGGCAATGATTAGAGAGATAATCATTGCTAATCCAACCAGATAGATGTGCTGCACAAGTAAATTAGGGATACTGCCGGGATCAGTGAGATCATAATTATAGCCACTTAACAAGTACTTCATCGATACTCCTTTATGTACTGCTCAAAGCTTCTCTGGTTATAACGTCGAGGGCATTGTCGATGTTGAACCTGCGCGTAGCTGTGCGATTTCTCGATTGATACTGGCAAGGGTGACATAACCGGTGTTTTGTTGATTTTGGTTATCATGAGTGGCAAGGGCGGGGGCATTAGTGGCGAGGAGTTGCAGAAGAGCATCAAGAAGAGTAGCTTCAGTTGATATTTCTGGTACGTCGCCCCAGTGTGCCGATGAGACCGTATCTGGCCTGGTATCCATTGCGTTCGTGATGGGTAAATATTCTAATTGACGTAATATATTGTCTGCACCAACGAGTTGGCGTACAAAGTCGTTAGCTGGCTTGGCTAACAGCTCGACTGGCGTCCCTAATTGTACAAGTTTTCCCTGAGAAAGGACAGCAATCTGATTGCCCAGTTTGAAGGCTTCTTCCATATCGTGTGAGACAAAGAGAATTGTTTTATGGACATCTTTCTGGATGCGTAAGAGTTCATCCTGCATACGTGCACGCGTAATTGCATCCAGGGCACCGAATGGCTCATCCATCAATAGGATCGTGGGATCGGTTGCCAGAGCGCGTGCTAATCCAACACGCTGTTGTTGTCCACCTGAAAGTTGACGAGGAAAGCGCTTACGATATTCGTCTGGAGGTAGTCCGACGAGCTCTAAGAGTTCATCAACGCGTTGATTGATCTTCTGCTTGCTCCATCCACCAGCGATATCGGTGGTCACGCGAACATTCTCTGCGATGTTCATATGAGGGAAGAGCCCAACTTGCTGGATGACATAGCCAATGCGACGGCGTAACTGGATCGCATTTTCTTGAAGGACATTTTTTCCTTCAATCAAGATTTCACCAGAGGTGGGTTCAATCAAGCGATTGACCATGCGCAATAGCGTTGTTTTACCAGATCCTGAGGTGCCAACGAGCATGCATGTACTGCCCTCAGGGACCTCAAAACTGACTGCATCAACGGCTGGCGTCTGAGTATTCGAATACCTTTTGGTAATTTCGTTAAATACGATTGTTGCCATGCAGTAAAATTTCCTCTCATACATCACGGGATACTATGTGACAAATTCCAAACACTTCTAATAGTACGTTCTAATGGGACCCTTTGTCTCGCAAAATTTTTGTTCGTGTGATTACACTCGTGCTCATTATTGTATCTAGTTTTATGTAACATTTTTGTGTAACGACTGTTACTTATGTATCATACTGTAAATATCGAAATTTGCCTAGTCTATGATTTCATCAAAAGCGTCTATCTCACATGGGCCTTTTTTACCCACTTTTAAAAGCTAACAATGTGAATATTCACACTGGTTGTGATTTTTTACAGTAGTACTGTGATGGTATTGTGACGCTGATCTGACAAAGTAGTATGGGTAATTTCGTGAACTAAGGTAGGAGTTGATGCCGATCAACTATGGATAAGATAAGGAAAAACTACCTGATGCTTTTTTAGTTAACTTCAATCCTGTATTATAGAAAGCACTCTATTCCATAGGGGAAAAACTACCATCAACACTGGAGATTGATCGAATGATTTCTGCACGTATAAGTGCCATTGTCTTTGTTATACTGCTTATTGGTTGTCTGGCGTCGGCTGGGGTAGCTTTAACTGCCTGGTTAGGACCGATGAGTACCCATGGAACGAATGTGATGCATGTCGGAGGAAGTGTTATTGAGGTGGGTCCTGGTAGGGATTTTGTATTTAAAACCGATGCGAACCAGGAAATGGATTTTGTGTGCAATACTGGTTGTGTGGCATCGTTAAGACATCTACAACGCCATGTCAAGGAGAAGGCCCATACCGATGTCTACTATATTCAGGGGGCTGATCACAAGTTAATTGTGATAAATGTAGATTAACGAGAGGAACGTAATGTATGCACTATTCTGAGGAAATGGAAAAGGGTTATCCGTGGTTATTTTTTCATCCTAGCCATCAGTGGAAGGTTTGCGTGACCGTTTCTCTGGCTATTCTTGCTGCCAGTGTAGGTTTTTTCGTGTGGTGTACGCACGTGAGTGATGATATGGGGGGAGATAGCTTTGCTGGTCTTTTCTTTGCCATTCTGAGTACAACCTTTATGTTTCTGGCAGCGGTCTCGTTCACGCTACGACGTCGCAGTAACAAACGATCGGTGGGAGGGCTCAACGCTGTCTTGAACTGGCATGTCTGCTTCGGCACTATTTCGTTGGTCATGGTCTTCTTGCATGCGTTTGGCAATTATAATCCACGTACTGGCACCTACGCGCTCTATGCCATGATTGCTCTGGTTATTAGTGGCGTGATTGGTCGTGTTCTGGATCGTATGCTTCCTCGCTTGATCGCACGAGAAGTAAGTAAAGTGCTCACGGATAGGGGAGAAGATCGCATTGAGTTAATCTGGAGTCGCTTGCAGGCGATTGGGCAGAATAGTCAACAAGATCTGCTCTCCTTACGCTCATTGATGAGCCAATATGGTTTTGACTCCTCAATGCTCTATGCTGGCGCGAGCAATGCTATGAATGAGTTAGATGAGATCCAACAAGCTATCAAGCGAGAGGTTTTTTATCGCAGTGTAATTCGTTACTGGCGCATTTTCCATATTATTTTGGCAGTGGTCACTGTTGGTTTAACACTCTGGCATATAGAATACGCTCTCTCTTTGATCATTCCTGCACTGGAGAAATACGGCTTTACGTATCTTTTGCCCTGGCCATAAAGATAAGCGATTTTTTATTTCTTTTTGAGGGTACTGTGTGTGTGCATGCCCTCTCAGATTCTCTGTAGATCTAAATGGATGTTTTCTGGCTGATTTTGTTAATAGCTAGTATGATCCATAACATTGTCGCTGTGTGTAGTCAGGAGGTATGAATGGACCAATTGAGTGTTCGAACAAGGCTTATTTTTGCTGCTATCCTTCTTTTTGGAGTAGTTTTTTTTACCGCCTATCTCCAAAGCATTTTTCATTTTAATACATATTTGGCTCTTGCCATTTGCCTGATTGATACTATTGTATCTGTCACGATTGTTGTGGGTCGATAACTGAATCACTGTCAGCTTTGCATGCTGCTGGTTGTTTCGCCATTAGTCATCCCAGCGAAGAATATCAGATGCCCTGTGGCTTCTAACGGTTTTCGTGATGGGATGATTTTTTGTGCGCAAAAGCGCGTGGCGAGAAGTGCAGGTTAAGAAATGAGCACATAAAAATGCTATTTACTAGTCCTTTGGTATGGTCTGTGTAAAGAAACTAGACGCTCACATATTTTATGCATATGCTACAGCTAGCTGATGTACTGCTTTTTCCTCTCACTGCGCTTATTTCTTGCGCTTGCAGGGTGAAATGTTCGTAAATTGTTCTCTATTTGGGAGAAGTGTATGAAACATCGATTGAAACAAATATTATGGCTATGGGGCCTGGTAGTTGTGCTGGTTGGGGCAGGGATCGCAGGGATTGCGGGGGTGGCTATGATGGCTCATGCTCAATCAGATCCACGCGTATCTATGGTGGGGCAAACAGCGCCTCTGATGCAGCAAGCACAGATGGTTGGCGATGTTCAATCACAGCAACAGATGCAACTTTCAATTGGACTCCAATTGCGCCATAAAACGGCCTTAGCCCAATTATTGCAGTCGCTCTACCAGCCAGGATCTGCACAATATCATCAGTTCCTCACGCCGGCGCAATTCAAGGCTCAATTTGGTCCAACAGCGCAGCAACAGCAACAAGTGATTGATTATTTAAGCAGTCAAGGCCTAAAAATCGATAGTGTCTCTTCCAACGGTCTGCTCATTGACGTACACGGAGCTGCCAGTCAGGTTGAGTCTGCATTTGAAGTACATATGCATAACTATCGTGTTGGCACGCACAACTTCTATGCCAATGCTGATGAGCCCACCATGCCAAAATCATTATCTTCTATCATCACATCGATCGGTGGACTGGACAACAGCGTTCAATATCGGCCCCTGTCCTATCGTCTGCCGCAGGCGACCACAGCCTATGCACAACCTCAACTGGCAGGTGCCTATGATATCAATCCGCTTTATCGGGCTGGCACTCAAGGTGCTAATCAGAACATTGCTGTCTTTGAGTTAGATGGCTATCAAACAGCCGATATTAATCAGTTTGCAGCCGAACAGGGCCTTACTCCACCGGCCTTGACGAACGTGCTTGTAGATGGGTTTAATGGCTCGGCTGGACCGGGAGCCATTGAGGCCGAATTAGATATAGAAGTTATTAACGAAATAGCTCCCCAGGCGCATCAAATTGTGTATGAGGGTCCAAATTCTACTCAGGGCGTTAATGACACATACAATCGTATTGTGACTGACGCTCAGGCTCATGTCGTATCGGTTAGCTGGGGACAGTGTGAGGCTCAGTCGGGAGCTACTGAGCTACAGACATTGCATACGATTTTCCAGCAGGCGGCCGCTCAGGGAATATCTATCTTCGCCGCTTCGGGAGACTCTGGAGCCTTTGATTGTAATACGCAAAAGCGTGCCGTCGATTCGCCAGCCAGCGATCCTTTTGTCACAGGTGTTGGGGGAACCAATCTTCAACTGGCAGGTGACAATACCTATGGGAGCGAGTCGGTCTGGAGCAATCCTGCATCTGTGCAGAGAAGTGCCCTGGGAGCCGGAGGAGGTGGTGGCATCAGTAGTTTCTTCGAGCAGCCAACGTGGCAGGTGGGTCCAGGAGTAACGAATCAATTCAGTAATGGCGAGCGTGAAGTTCCTGACGTCTCTGCCAATGCTGATCCTCGGACTGGATATGCGGTATTTTGTACTGCTGCTGCATCAGGCTGTCCTGCGAGTGGAAACGTCGTCGTTGGAGGAACCAGTGCTGCGGCACCACTATGGGCTGCCAGTACGGCACTCATCAACGAGTTCCGGCAACAAAATGGTCTGGATCGTGGTGGATGGGTTAATCCTATCTTGTATTCACTGGCGAATACACAGCAGCCCTTTCAACCATTTCATGATGTGACCACGGGAACCAATCTTTTTTATCCGGCCACTCCTGGCTATGATCAAGCCAGTGGATTGGGCTCACCCGATGTTTACAATATCGCGCGTGACGAGGTAGCTTCCTGATACTGTCTTATCGTACTGCACACATGCCCGTAGTATGTTAGCTATACTGAAATATTGTGTCCCGGCTTGAAGTATTCTGCCAGATAATCTAGAGGCACGCTTATCGTATTGATCGATAAGCGTGCCTCTAGATTATCTGGTTGTATAAAGAAGTGTGAGTGTATTGAGCTTGTGAGGGATGAGAGATATTACTTCACAATCACGGTCATTTTCATATTTTGATGAACGGTGCAATAGATTTGAAAGGTGCCGGCAGTGTTAAATGGTCCAATTGCGTTGCTGCCATAACCATCAACCTGTAAATTATCGATTGTTGGTGCGCCGGACTCAATCTTTGGCCTGGATGTTGCACCATCCCATGTACCATTGGCGATAATATGTATCGGTGCGTCGTCATTAATAAGTGTAATTTTCGTGCCCTTCTTGATGGTTATCGATGATACCTTGAAATCTGTCTCTCCCATATGGACTGGATTAGGGCCGGTGGCCGTGTTTCCACCCAGGCCAGGGAGAGAACAGGCAGAAACGATTATGGCTAGCAGACTTACAATAATAAATACTCCAAACAACTTTTTCATCGCGTACTTTGTACTCCTGGAACTATCATAGGTAAAAATCGTATATCTTCGTACGCGGCCTGCAATCCCGGGCAGCTTTTTTTACAGATACGCGTGAGATACCGATCCCAAATTTTCTACAAGAGAGTGATGACATTGATTGACCTATTATAGTTTCGCTGGTACAAAAAAAGCTACCTGACCTGATACTGAGATTTCTTTACTATTACTTTTTGCTTTGAGTTGTCTGCCTACTCCTCTAACTAGCGATGCGTCTCATCGTTGGCTTGTTGTTGTTCAGAACTGGTTGGCTCTAAATTGACGACGATTGGATCTTGTGAATTGCGCACGATTACCCACTGTGATGGTTCGTTTGATGGGTTGAGCTCCTGATGAGGTACAAATGGAGGGACATAGATAAAATCTCCGGGCTCTACATCCTCAGATAATTCCAGATTATTGCCCCAACGGATTCTGGCATGACCTGAAACGACATAAATTACGGTTTCCAGATGGCCGTGATGGTGTTTGGCACTGGAAATATGGGGGCTGACAGTCGTCACGCCGGCCCAAATCCCCTTTGAGCCAGCTAGTTGCTGTGAGACCGCTGCAACGCGTTGCATACCGGGCGTTTGTGGTGTATTGCTGTCGAACTGATGTGGCTTGATGACTCTGACTCCATCAGCAGGCAGTTCCGACGTGCTGTCATGAATATTCATCTGGATACTCCTTTACAACATCTTATCTAAGGGGGCTTCACGAAACATTGCCTGCAGAATATCGTCGCATTATCGAGACCTTGCGTCAAGGGCGTAGGGGCCGTAGTTGAGAAACTCTGTCCTCATTATAAATGATTTAACCATTTTGTGATCGTAGAAATGGGAAAATCGTCGCTTGACAGACGTAAAGTGATCATGTATGCTGTATTTTAATAGAAAAAGAAGAAAAGTAACGCTTTGATCAGGATTAGTAGATAAGTATTTTACAGATAGCGAGCCGAGAGAGTGAAAGTCGGTAGTGAGAGCTTGTATCGAACCCACCTGAGAGCGTCAGTGAAACCTGACCGGACCCCTTCGCCGTTATTGAGAAGGCGCGGTTTGATGTTGACCGCATGAGTGGAACTATGCTGTGAAGACATGGTTCAAAAGAGGTGGTACCACGGGTTTATGCTCGTCCTTTGTCGGGGCGGGTTTTTTTTATGCTCGTTTGCAGATAGGAGAGAAAAGGAACTTATATGGTCAACGAAGAAAAGTATGTTGAGGATATTGTCGATCAAGACGATAATTTTTCGATGTGGTATAACCAGGTCGTACGTAAGGCAGAATTGGCTGATTATGCGCCGGTACGTGGCTGTATGATCATTCGTCCCTATGGATACGCTCTATGGGAAAACCTCCAGCGTCACGTCGATACGCGTTTTAAAGAGAATGATGTCGAGAACGCGTATTTCCCACTCTTGATTCCTCAGAGCTTCCTGCAAAAAGAAGCTGAACATATTGAAGGTTTCGCTCCAGAGGTGGCCTGGGTGACGCGTGGAGGTGGTGAAGAGTTGGAGGAGCCGCTGGCGATCCGTCCAACCAGCGAGACGATTATCGGCCATAGTTTTTCCAAATGGATTCAAAGCTATCGAGACCTCCCTCTAATTATCAATCAGTGGGCCAATGTGATGCGTTGGGAGAAGCGAACTGCTTTATTTTTGCGCACCTCCGAGTTTCTCTGGCAAGAGGGACATACTGCACATCGGACGCTTGAAGAAGCCGAAGCTCGTACCAGACTCATGCTCGAAGTCTATCGTGCGGTCGCCGAAGAGGATGCTGCTATTCCAGTACTGACAGGCCGTAAGAGCGAAAATGAGAAGTTTGCTGGCGCTCTCCGTACCTATTCGATCGAAGCTATGATGGGTGATGGGAAAGCGTTACAATCGGGTACCAGTCACAATCTGGGCGACAACTTTGCGCGTAGCTTTGACATCCAATTTCTCGATGCGGATGGACAGCGCAAGTATTGCTCGACGACCAGCTGGGGGATGAGTACGCGTATGATTGGTGGACTGATCATGGTCCATGGCGATAAATCTGGCTTAATTCTCCCACCGCGTCTGGCTCCTTATCAGGTTGTTATCGTCCCGATCTGGCGTAAAGAGAAAGAGCGAGAAGCGGTCGATGATCTGGTCAATCGCGTTGAGAAGATGCTCAAGGGAAAGGTTCGCGTGAAAGTGGATCGTAGCGATAATACTCCGGGCTGGAAGTATAACGAATGGGAGCTACGCGGGGTGCCTGTCCGCATGGAGATTGGTCCACGTGATGTCCAGAACAACAATGTGATGCTGGTCCGTCGCGATAATCGTGCGAAAGAGGCTGTCCCGGTTGAGGCTCTGGAGGCGCGTTTGCCGGAGCTCCTGGATGAGTTGCAGAAGGCGTTGTTTCAGCGGGCGCTGGCTTTCCGCGAGCAGAATACCTATACCACGGAGAGCTATGATGAGTTCAAGCAAATTATCGCCGAGAAGCGCGGTTTTGTGCGCGTGAAATGGGCCGAAGATAGTGCCGCCGAGCTGGCGATCAAAGAGGAGACGAAAGCGACCTTGCGTGTGATCCCATTTGATCAGCCTGAAGGTGGGGTACAGGGCAAATGTATCTATACTGGCAAGCCAGCAACTTGTGAAGCCATTTTTGCTCGTGCCTATTAAGCTGGCATATCTATTACAAGTAGAGAGAAGAGGATAAGCGATGCTCATACAGTTTTCATCTGACTTGCCAGCTCGTATCCCTGGTGTTACCTTTGGCACAGCGACGGTTAGTGATGTCCGTGTCAGCGCCAGAGACGAACGTTTGTGGCAGCAAGTTGAAGCTCAGGGTCAGGAGTTGAGTCGGCAGTTTGTCTTAGAGAAACTTTCGGAGCAGCCGCGGATCACATCTGTACGGAGCATGCAGAAATCCTTTGGCTTTGATCCTACGCGTTATCGTCCCTCATCGGAGGCGCTTCTGCGTAGGATACTCAAGGGACAAGGGCTGCATCAAGTAAATACAGCAGTCGATGTGAATAATCTTTGTTCATTAGAGTTTGGTTTGCCGATGTGTGTGTACGATCTTCAGCATGTCAGAGGATCGGTGACCGTGAGAATCGCGTCGCCAGACACTACTTATCCGGGCATTGGACGCCAGATGTTTCAAGTTGGAAATAAGGTGATCATTGCTGATGATGAGGGTGTTATGGGGACAACTGTCTCTGATTCGGAACGTACCCGCGTGACGATAGAGACGACACAGATTCTTATTGTCATCTATGCTCCGGCGGGGAGCGATCGTGCAACGATTCAGCGCTACGCATTAATCGCCGCGCAGCGGATGATGGAGTTTAATGGCGGACAGGTGTGCGATATAGATGCTAGCAGTGTCCAGGAGAGTTTATGAGAATTTCTCAATTATTCACGTCAACCTTGCGTGAAGTGCCACGCGAGTCTGAAGGAGCCAATCAGGAGCTATTAGTACGCGCCGGATATATGCGTCAGTTAACTTCAGGAGTCTACAGCTTTTTACCGTTAGGTCATCGCGTGATTCAAAAAATCTCTACGATCGTACGTGAGGAGATGAATCGAGCCGGTGGTCAGGAAGTCACGATGCCGGTTATCCAGCCCAAGGATATCTGGGAGACCAAGCCCGCTGACGGTGGTCCCTCGCGTGCTGAAAGCATGGATGTTCTCTTCAATCTTACCGATCGTAGAGGGCGTGCTATGGTCCTCGGGCCAACGCATGAGGAGGTTGTTACCTTACTGGCTAAGGAGTTTGTGCGTAGCTATCGTGACCTGCCACAACGTATCTATCAGATTCAAGTGAAACTGCGAGACGAACCGCGTCCTCGTGGTGGCCTGCTACGCACACGTGAATTCTTGATGAAGGACCTCTATAGCTTCGATGCGGATACAGAGGGATTGCATAAAAGCTATACTGCCATGCTTGATGCGTATACAGCTATCTTCAAACGCTGCGGTTTGCGCTTTATTGTCATTCAGGCAGACAGCGGAGCGATCGGCGGGAAGGACTCGCAAGAATTTATTGCTATCACCGATGCTGGTGAGGATGAAGCTGTTCAATGTGAGAACTGTGACTACGCAGCCAATGTCGAGAAGGCTGAATTTGTACGCGATGAGATGCCCTCAGAACCTGAAGCCGCGCTTGAAGAGGTCTATACCCCTGATAGTATGGCTATCAGCGATCTGACCGCTTTCTTGCACGTTGACGCCTCTAAGACGCTCAAGGTTGTTTGCTATGTCAGTGGTGGCAAGATGCTGCTGGCTGCGATACGCGGTAACCTTGAAGTCAACGAAGTAAAACTGATCAATGCTCTCCGACATGCGGGTCTTGCTACCAGCGATCTTCATCTTGCAACCGCTGAAGAGTTGGTGCAGGCAGGTATCGTCGCTGGCTTTACATCGCCTATTGATAAGGGACCAGAGATCTTTATTCTTGCCGATACTTCGTTGAAGTCAGGGAACAATTTTATCGCAGGGGCGAACCGGGTTGACTATCATGTCAAGAACGTGAATTACCCACGTGATTTTCGTGTCGATGCCTGGGACGATATTGCTTCAGCGTATGACGGTGCCCACTGTGTCCGTTGTGGGGGCACGTTACATATGGTGCAAGGAAGCGAGTTGGGACACATCTTTAAACTGGGTACGCGCTACAGTGATCTCTTTGGTGCGAACTTTCTGGATGCTCAGGGAATTGATCAGCCTCTCTTGATGGGGTGTTATGGCATCGGAATTGGTCGCGTGATGGCGATTGCGGTGGAACAATATCATGATGAAAAAGGGATTGTTTGGCCGTTTGGAATTGCTCCTTATCAGTTGGCTCTGGTGGGGTTGGATCTCGATAAAGGAGAGAATGGGAGCATTGCCGAGCAACTCTATCAAGATCTGTCGGCGGCAGGGGTTGAAGTGCTTTTTGATGATCGCATAGAGAGCGCGGGCGTCAAATTTAATGATGCTGATTTAATTGGATTACCCTTGCGTGCGGTTATGAGTAAACGTTCATTGAAGAATGGTGGTGTCGAACTCAAGCTACGTGCTCAGAAGGAGAGCCGTATTGTGCCTCTTGCCGAGGTGGTGCCGGTAATCCTGGATGAGATACGAAAAGGGCTTGGTTCGCAGGAATAAAAAATTCTCAGTGGAGAGGTTCTTATTATCCTTGTAATGCATCATTTGCGATAATATGTCATTCTTTTATAAGGGAACGATCACCAGTGGACATTACTATTCGCGAAGCCAGTATGGAGGATAGCTTTGCTATTACATCTATTCTCCGTGCCTTAGGTTGGTCTGATCATATGACGCAAGAAGCCTTCTCTACCACCCAGGCGGAGATTGTGGAGCGTCTTAAGAGCTCTTTGAATGAGCACACCCATACAATTTTAGTCGCAGAAAAACAGTCGCCAGACACTCATGCTCGTCAGGTTGTGGGATATGTCTCTGTCCATTGGTACGCGCATTTAATGCGTGGTAGCGATGGCTATGTGTCTGAACTATTTGTTCATCCTGACATGACTGGGCATGGTGTTGGTGGGCGTTTATTATCTGCAATCGAGATATATGCTCTCAAACGTGGATGTTCACGTTTGTTGTTAATGAATCGACGTATTCGTGAGTCATATGCACGTAAATTTTATGAGAAGCATGGGTGGGAGGAGATGGGCGACGCTGCTTTTTTCTCTCGGGCTTTATCCGCTACGCCCTCCCTATAGCTGGATGATGAGAGAGCCAACTATGCGTTCTCTTCTATATGTCATAAAATGATAGTGTGCTTAGAGGAATTGAGAGGAAAGGTGTTTATGCAAACGTTACCTTTCTATCCACAAGGTTTCCGCTCGTGTGCGAGAAACATTGGCATCAGAGACACAACGCTAGACTTTACTGTCATAGCCTCTGATGTACCAGCGGCGGCGGCGGCTATGTTTACTCAGAGCCGTTTTTGTGGTGCTACGATTACAGTTGGGCGCGAACATATTGCTGATGGACAACTACAGGCATTCGTGATTAATAGTAAGAATGCTAATGTCGCTACGGGTGAGCAAGGTCTGGCCAATTCACGCGAGATTGTGCAATTGGTGGCTGATGAACTTCAGATCGCTCCACAGGATGTACTCCCGTCCTCAACTGGAGTCATCGGGTGGCAGTTGCCCATGGATAAGCTGCGTACAGGCATTAAAGGTATCCGTTCTGAGATGCAGGAGGGACAGCTGCATGTCTCCGCCCATGCGATCATGACAACGGATACGCGTCCAAAGATGCATGCCCGCAAGATCGGGGATGCTGTTCTGGTTGGTATGGCCAAAGGCGTTGGCATGATAGAGCCAAATATGGCGACCATGCTGGCCTATTTTGTGACCGATGCACAGATAGCTCCTGATCAACTTAAACAATGCTTGCATGATGTCGTCAACCTGACGTTTAATATGGTTAGCGTCGATACCGATACCAGCACCAGCGATACTGTGGCGATTATGGCGAATGGATTGGCGGGAGATGTTCCTCTGGCTGATTTTCAGCAGGCGCTATTAGAGATGTCGCTTGAACTGGCGAAGGATCTCGCCAGCGATGGTGAGGGTGCAACAAAATTGTTAGAGGTAACAGTAGAGCATGCCTCATCATTTGAACAAGCCAAAAGAGTGGCCAAGTCGATTGTAAACTCCCCACTGGTCAAAACAGCTATCTTTGGCACTGATCCTAACTGGGGACGTGTCGCAATGGCGATCGGGAAATGTTCTGAATATACCGACATCTTGCCCGAAAAGGTCTCCATTAGCTTTGGTGACTTGCTTATGTATCAGGGACAGGCGCTTGATGATGTCGATCTGAGTCGGCTTACTGACTATCTGCATAACTCAGAGGTCACGATTCATGTCTCTTTAGGTATTGGAGAAGCCAGGGCTACCGTTTGGGGCTGTGACCTTACCTATGGATACGTTAAAATCAATGGCGAATATACAACCTAGTTTGCCTGACTCCTGATCAATGCCCATATATTCTATGATCTGGTTGGGATTGCGGTCTTTGGGTTGCTTCCCAGCCAGAGTGCATAAATCACTAAATACTTTTCAACAAATGCTACAAAAATCTTCTATTGGAGCTTGCTTTATTACGTCGCGTCGACTATACTTGATCAAAGAGAGATCTTATTACATTCAACTCGCTCTCTAAAGAATGGTGACTTATGAAAGTCGGACTAAAATACGGAACCCAAAAAGGCCGCTACATTCCGAAATTCTATGTGTTCAGAGGTTTTCATTTGTCTACTTGTTACCCCTGATTCCCTCCTTGTGCCTTATCCCCTAAACACTGTCTTGAGAATCACATACTACTACTGTCACCTTTTTCATAACTTCTGTATGTCAATTTTGTGCATGCCGTAGTTTAGTGGCACCTTCTTTCTGATAGTCAATATCCGGCTACAAAGGTGTGTGTATCGTTTTTTTCATACTTGTCTTGAGAGATAGGTCTTCCATGTCCACAAGCATTGGTCGCTTGCTAATTTGCTAGCGATACTATGCTATTTGACGTATGCGGGTCGACGGTGGCGTGGATGTGCTTTTACCGCATTACCGGAAAGGATATATATGAGTGCCGATAGTCTACTAAAGGCTTTTAACGATTCTCAGCGCTATCTGGACATTGTTCATAAGCCTCAACTAGGAAAGCGAGAGGCGGAATGGCTAATCGAGACCACCGTCGAAAATTTTGCGAAGTACTTCAACAGCGGTTTTATTGAGTACCGAAAAGCTGTGACCGAGGCCGGGGATTTTGCTTCGGTGGAATGGACGGGACGAGGAGCAACCTTCAAGGATGTCCTGGGGAAAGAGTATATAGACTGTGTGGGTGGCTTTGGTCTGTTTAATCTTGGCTGGGCGCATCCTAAAGTAATTGGTGCTGTCCAGGCGCAGTTGCAAAAGAGCCCATTACCGACGCAAGAACTGCTTGATCCTTTGCGTGGCATGCTTGCTCACCTACTTGCTCAGATTACTCCCGGTGATATTCAGTATAGTTTCTTCGTGAGCAGCGGTACGGAGGCTATCGAAGGTGCCATGAAGATTGCGAAGCTCTATACACGTAAGAGTGGCTTTATCGCCTCTGTGCGTGGATTCCATGGAAAAACCACTGGCTCCCTCTCCCTGACAGGCAAATCCATCTTCCGTCGGCCTGCTATGCCCCTCCACGACAATATCTATCACGTGCCCTTTGGGGATGCTGATGCGGTTGAACAGCAGCTGAGTATCGCCCGTGAAGTTGGCAACGATATTGCGGCTGTTGTGATGGAACCGATCCAGGGTGAAGCAGGAGCGATTGTGCCCCCAGATGATTTCTGGCCTCGTTTGCGGCAGATGTGCGATGAATATGAGGTGCTGCTGATCGCTGATGAGGTTCAAACAGGGATGGGACGTACTGGCAAGCTCTGGGGAGTTGATCATTGGGATGTGGCTCCGGACATTATCACTTCAGCGAAGGCTCTGGGTGGTGGTGTGATGCCAATCGGAGCTTTTATGGCCAGTCCTAAAATTTGGAGTGTCTTCAATAGCAACCCATTCATTCACACCTCGACAACCGGAGGAAATCCTCTGGCCTGTGCCGCCGCCATTGCTGCGATCAATGCCACGCTCGAAGAAAATCTGGTTGAGCAAGCAGCAGAGAAGGGTGAATACTTTATTAGCCAATTGAAAGGCATAGCGAGCCGACATAGCGATATCTACACTGATATTACTGGTAAAGGTCTGCTAATCGGGCAGCATTTTGTGAACGATGATATTGGTTATGAGATTGCTGCTGGCCTCTTTAAGCGCGGCGTCTTAATCTCAGGCACCTTGAATAATTCTCGTGTTATTCGTGTGGAGCCTCCATTGGTGATTACCAGAGAGGAGATAGATACAATCTTGAATAGATTAGAAGATACTATTCAATCAATGCACTCATCTCAATCTGGTCCTGGTCTGGACCTCTCCAATGCTTCCGCTCTATAGATTATAGGAGAGAACACTGACCAGCAAGGACTTTTTTGTCCTTGAAAAGCTTTGCTGGTCAGTGCTCTTCATCCGTCTCATCTACCGTCCAATTCTGATAATCGGGTTGCTCAACCCTGATGATACGTGGCTGCTCGCTTTTGGCTGCTGGAGGATTAAGTATTGCCGGTTCACGTGGTGCGAGCCCCTGAGCATAGCGTGACTTATCATAATCGGATCGCTCATTCGCCATATCGTTCAGGCGTTTATCCAGCCAGTTGGCGATAATTGCGCCAGTCAGAGCGCCTCCTGCCAGAGCTATGACCTTGAAGATGGTCAGTCCAAGCGTATTGTCGTTCTCATTTGCCATGACATTATCCTTTCATCGCTTCTTCATGATGCTATGAACTATCTATTATAAAATATATACGTTAGAGATTGCTTGCAGGATGGTGTTCAAGCGGATAAAGCTAATCTCTTGAAAGAGACGGTTTTTTATCTGCGGCGGTGCTCCTATAAGTAAGCGCTATCTATCACTGCTGTGTTGATTCCAGTACCAAAAAAGACCCATAATGGTGATTAGCTCCGTAGAATTATATGAAAAGTACATCTATGTGTTAAAATCTGCTACTAAGTTCGATATAATGAGCATATTGTCGCTAGAGGTGGACGAGTGATTGTAGAAAAGGTACTAGCGTTATCTAATGACTGTGAGTTAATTCGTGCGGATGGTTTTGTTTAGGATCGGGGATGTCAATGGATGAATTGCGGAGGCGTATCCAGATAGCACGTGGCGAACAACCTGCCGATTTGTTGCTACGTAATGCTCAGCTGGTCAATGTTTGTAGTGGTGAATGTTATCTCGCCGATGTGGCGATCGCGGATGGTGTGGTCGTGGGAATTCTTGCTCAGCAGCATGCTACTACTGAGAGCTATCAGGCTCATGAAGTGCGCGACCTGCAAGGACGCTGGTTGGCCCCTGCTTTAATTGATGGACATATGCATATCGAAAGTACGATGCTGACTCTCTCTGAATTTGCTCGCCTGGTGGTTCCGCGTGGCGTGACATCGGTGATGCTGGATCCACATGAGTTTGCCAATGTACTTGGTCTTGATGGTATTCGCTATGTCCTGGAATCAGGACGAGGTCTACCTCTCTCTTCCTACGTTATGTTATCATCTTGTGTACCGGCATCAAGTTTTGAGAGCCCATATCGTACATTGCTGGCGGAAGATCTGTTACAGCTACTTGACGATCAGCAGGTGCTGGGTCTGGCTGAGATGATGAATGTCCCTGGTGTTCTGAGCACTGATGAACAGGTGTTAGAGAAGATCAGGGCGACGCGAGCACGTGGGCTGGTTGTCGATGGACATGCTCCAGGGGTCAGTGGCTGTGATCTGAATGCTTATGCAGCGGCGGGTATCATGTCAGATCATGAGTGTACAACGGCGGAGGAGGCGCGACAACGTTTACGTCTGGGATTGTGGCTGATGATTCGTGAAGGATCAGCGGCTCAGAACCTGGAAGCGCTCTTGCCTGTGGTGCAGGAACTTCATCCACCCAGAGTCTTTTTTGTGACCGATGATCGTGATCCCGCAGATATTATGACGCGTGGGCATATCGATTCGATGGTGCGTCGGGCCATTGAACTTGGCCTGGACCCTGTTGAGGCTATTCGGCTTGCTTCCTTTAATACGGCAAATTATTTTGGTTTATCTCATCGTGGAGCGATCGCTCCAGGTTATATCGCAGATCTCGTTGTGCTCGATGATCTACGCACCTTCCAGGTTGCAGAGGTGTATAAAGATGGCCTCCTGGTGGCTCAACATGGTCACTTAGAGGCTGAAATTACGCAAGAACCTCCCCAGATGGCTGGCATAACGAAAACTATCCATATTGGAAATATTTCAGAAGCGGATCTACGTATCCCAGGCAAGTCTGGACTGGTCGAAGTTATTGGTATCCGACCGGGCCAGATCACGACCGCGCACTTGCAGGAGGAGGCACCCGTTCATGACGGTGAACTTGTAGCTGATCCTACGCGAGATTTGCTCAAACTTGTAGTGATTGAGCGCCATCATGCCAGTGGACACATTGGTCTGGGTCTGGTAAAGGGCTTTGGCCTGCGTGCAGGAGCGATTGCTTCAAGTGTGGCTCATGATGCTCACAATATTGTGGTTGCGGGCGTCAACGATCGTGATATCATACAGGCAGCGTATGCGTTAGAACAGATGGGTGGAGGCTTTGTCTGTGTTGTGGATGGTCATGTAAAAGCGAGTGTGCCGTTGCCAATCGGGGGATTGGTCTCGCCGCTCCCGGCTGCTGAGATCGTTCAGCAGTTACAAGCACTGGATAAGGTCGCCGCAGAGCTTGGATGCACTTTGGAGCATCCGTGCATGACGCTCAGTTTTCTCTCACTTTCTGTGATTCCGTCCCTGAAGTTGACGGATCAAGGCTTAATTGATGTCGAAACATTTACTCGTATCCCTCTACAAAGGTAATACGTATGCTACTCGATCTGATTGAATATCACTGGGCAGAGAATATCGATGATGTCCTTCTCCTGCTAGGCCGTCTTGATGTTAAGACGGTGCCGTTGGCGGGTGGAACATATTTATTAGGTATGCAAGATAGTAGTATTGAGTCTGTGGTGGATCTGCGCGATCTGGAGCTATCTTATATTTCTGAAGATGCTCGCGGTATCCATATAGGTGCGATGACAACGCTGCAACAGATGGTCGAGGCACCCTTACTCAAAGACTTTATGGCAGGCCTTTTGGCTCGCGCTGCTCAGGTTTCCTCCTCGTCACATTTAATACGCAACAGTGCCACTATCGGAGGGACTGTTGCCACTGGTAGTGCCTCCCAGGCTGATCTACTGACAGCTCTGGCTGTATTAGATGCGGAGGCTGTTGTGCGTTCTGGCTCGAAGACTCAAGTAGATCTTCGTGGTGGAACGACCTTGCATCCTGGTCTGGCACTTTCTGGTGTTGTCTATAAAGGGAAGCAGGAGCGGCGTATTGCGTGTATCGACGTACAGCAAGATCGACGTCCTGGTGAACTGATTGTTGAAATAGTCATCCCACGTCCAAGTCTCAGCAGTGGAACCTCGTTAATGCGTGTCAGTCGTACGCAGACCGATGTCGCCTTACTGAACGCGGTGGCTTTGATCGAGATCGAAGCTAATAGATATAGTAAAGTGCATCTTGCTTTAGGTGGGGCCAATATGGAACCAATACGGCTGCATGCGGTAGAACAAATGCTGCAACAGCATCCCGTGATGAACCCACCCAACAGTCAGAGGCTCCTGGCCATCTTGCAAGAGGGGATGGCTACATTTCGTCCACCAGCAGATATGCGTGCCAGTAGCAGTTACCGACGCGTCAGCGGTATGGGTCTGGCATATCGTGCGCTTGAAGAAGCGATGAACATAGCCTCCTGGCGTGGCATGGTGTCATCTGAGAGAGGAAGCTAGATGGAACTCGAATTACGTATCAATGGCGTCATTGAGGGCCTGGATGTGGCTCCTAATGAATCTTTGCTCTCGTTATTGCGGCGTAAGGGCCATAGTAGTGTAAAAAAAGGTTGTGAGACTGGCGAATGTGGTGCCTGTACCGTTCTGGTTGATGGTGTGCCGCGACCCAGTTGTGTGATGCTGGCTGCTCAAGTAGGTGGATGTACGTTGTCCACGGTAGAGAGTTTGGGATCGGCTGACAAATTACATCCATTGCAGTCAGCTTTTCTTGAGGTTGGAGCGACTGGCTGTGGTTTTTGCACCTCTGGGATGCTCCTGTCAGCACATGCTTTGCTCCAGAAGAATCCAGCACCTACCGAAGTAGAAGTGCGTGAGGCTCTGTCTGGAAACTTGTGCCGTTGTACCGGATATGCCAAACCTGTACAGGCCATCCTGAGAGCCTCTGCTTTACTGCGAGGAGAGCGTGTAGAGCCATTGATACATACTACTGTAATTGCTGATGATCCGGCTGAAGAAGCTACTGAGCAATCTGATAGCACAGATACTAACAAGCAACGTGTCCTGCAAACAAGTGGCGCTACGAATAAGATTGGCGCGGTGACAACGAAAATTCCAGTTCTTACCCCTCAAATGTTGGCCTCGGCGGCTGTTCCGATTACCGCCCAACACAACGTACCTACAGCGACGGCTAAGGGTAACCTGCAGGTTGTTGGTACTTCAACGTCGGCTCGCAACGTGATGCAGGTAGTTACTGGCAAGACCTCTTTTGTCGACGATCGTCCGATGCCTCAAATGGCCTACGCACGTATTCTGACCAGCCCCCATGCTCATGCCGTGATTAGCTCAATCGATGTATCCAAAGCGAGAACATTACCTGATGTGCTGGCTGTGCTGACATACAAAGATGTATCTCGTATTGTGTATTCCCGTGTTGAGCGTATAGGTGGGAATGAGGCACAATTATTAGACCAGTATTGTCTGGATAATATTGTGCGTTATGTGGGTGATCGAGTTGCAGTTGTGGTCGCTGAGACTCCTGCTGTAGCAGAACAAGCCTTGCAGCTCATCAATGTGGAGTATGAAGTGCTGCCAGCCGTGCTGGATCAGCGTCAGGCTTTAGCTCCGGGAGCAACGCGTGTTCATGCAGAAGCAGACTCACAAGGTATTGCCGATGCAGCTCGTAATATCGCGGCTCGTACGCGTTTAGATGTTGGTGATGTCGAACAAGGATTTACGCAGGCCGATCATGTGATTGAGACTGAATATATAGTTCCTCCAATACAGCAAGCTCCCATTGAGACGCATACCGTCGTCACTTATTTTGATAACGAAGATTATCTGGTTGTACGCACAAATAATCATGTGCCCAATTATACGCGCAGGACGCTAGCTTCACTGACTGGTCTTCCCATGCGTCGCATTCGGGTGGAGCAGCCTGAGCTCGGTGGGGATCTGGGATTACGCCAACACATCGAGGGTGAAGACCTGTGCGCTTTACTGACGCTGGCTACGAAGCGTCCTGTCAAGCTTGAATATTCCCGTGCCGACGAATTTCGTAGCAATCACTCACGCCAGCAGTATATTTTGCGCATGAAGACAGGCGTACGGCGCGACGGAGAAATTGTGGCCACTCAAATGGTGGTTCTGGCCGACACAGGAGCTTATGCAACGCATGCGTTAACTATATCAACTCAATCGGTTCATGCTTTGGCGCTTTATCCCAGTCCTAACATGCGTTTTCTTGCCGAAGTGCTCTACACGAATCACGCGCCAGCGGCACCGACACAAGGGTATAATCTCCAACATGAGTTTTTTGCTCTGGAGAGCCATATGGACGATGTTGCCAGGCAGCTGCGCATGGATGCTTTTGCCTTCCGACGCCGTAATTGGTTAAAAGTTGGTGATCGTTATCCTTTTCTGGCTGCTCTGGAGAAGTCAAAAGGTGGAGCCGCTCCGCTCGCCAGTAGTGGCCTTGCTACCTGTGCACGTCTGGTAGAAGAGAAACTAGAATGGAGCAAAAAACGCGGCATAAAGAGCAGTGATCGTTATCGCCATGGCGTAGGTATGGCACTCGCTTTTTATGGTGATCCTGGTGTCATGGCTGGTACAAGTGGGGCGACGGTCAAGCTGAACGAGGATGGTTCCTTTGATATTTTTGCTGGACGAAGTGAAAACGGCTCTCAACTTACAACGTTTCTGACCCAGATTGCGGCCGAAGTATTAGGGGTTCCGATTATTGATATTCTTTTGCATGCTCCTGATACCAGCTCTTCTCCTGCTGAGAATAGTGCCAATGATGTAGTCGCATTTTATATGCATGGCAATGCGGTCAAAAAGGCGGCAGAACAGATTCAGCGTCAGATTCTTTCGGTCGCAGGACGTATGTTAAATGTGGTACCGGAGACCTTGAAGATCAGTAATGGGATACTCAGAGGCCCTCATGGACAGCAATTAACGGTCGCGCAAGTCTCGTTTCATTCGATGTATGTCGAAAATCGGCAACTGATGACCACCGCTTTTTGGAAGGGTCTGCATATGCCAATGACATTTGTGGCGCAAGGAGTCGAGATAGAAGTTGATATTGAGACGGGCTCTATTCGTGTACTCAAAGTAGTGACTGCGGTCGACACTGGCACACCAATGAATCCAGCTCTATTTGAGGGACAAATCGAGGGCGATGTTGCTCAAGCCCTGGGGATGAGTCTGAGCGAAGAATTGTTCTATGATCAACATGGTGCCTTATTAACGACAAGTTGGTCAGACTCTCATATGCTCTCCGCTTTAGAGATGCCCGAATTACACACATATCTTGTTGATTCTAAAGATCCATCTGAGCTTTTTGGAACTAAAGCTATTAATGGCATCGCATTATATGGGATTGCTCCAGCTATTGCCAATGCACTTGTTGATGCAGCAGATATTCGTATTCGCCATCTCCCTTTTACTCCCGAACGAATTTTGCGTGCCGTGCATGCTTATATGGCTAAATATTCCGCTTAAATTGTACTTACGTAGACCAATAAATAATTCCAGGCCGTAGCCCATCAAGCTATGGCCTTTTTTATTGTTTTGCCCTGGCGTATTTCTACATAAAAATATAACATTGGGCGAATATAATAAAGAGAAGGGTAAAAACTTTGTATTGACCTATGTTTTCTACCCCTTAAAAGTGAGGAGCGAAAAAAGGGTATCAAGTACTATTCAGGTTTTCATTGATAGTTCTTCCTGCCGTTCCCTGTTATAATGCCTGTGAGATAAGATTTTAGCATAGAATGGAGTCGTTTATGGCTCGTCGTTTTCGTCAGAGCAGCACACCAAAAGAAAACTTAAACATTTTTTTAGCTTCCATACCCTGGAAGTTATTGTTCCTCTTACCCATTATTCTTATTCTTGCCATCCCCACTTTTATCTATGGTACACATGTGGGAGGAAATATCCTACCTTCACTAACAAATATGTTTTATACATTATCAAACGTTTCTACTGCGCCTTCCCCCACGCCATTACCTGCCTTTCCAACCATTTTGCCTCAGGTTGGTTCTATTCAGTACCAGATTGCTGATGGAGATAATTGTGATGCCGCTTTAGCCGATGTAATGCATATGTATAGTGCCAGTCAGGTTTTTAGTGATGCAAATCCTAACACTGTCACTCAACTCAGCAAAGATATTGGACGTGATTGTCATAAACTGCAACCAGGAATGACGTTGAAACTTTCGCCCCAATATCCACTGGTTGCTCTGGGTGGAGTAGTATTAAAAATCGAAGGTGCATCAGCGCTTCAGGTATTGCCAACACCTTTGATTAGAGTGCAATCGACCACTGAATATGCACCTGATTGCTCAAATGGATGTTTGCTCACGGTACGTTTGACTCCCTCTGTGAATATTCGTTTGGAGGTCCAGACGTCGCTGGCTTTGCACACTGGAGCTTGGATCTGGACGGAAGCTATGTTGCCTCGCAAAGCGATTGCAGGTTTTGCCAACTATCCTTACGCCAACCCCAATGCCAGTTTTAATGGCATGATACTCAAAGCTTGCGACTTCCAGGTAAATGATACTCATGATAGCAACTCTGTTTCTTGTGATCAGATCGATCCCAATACGATAGATGTTGATGGAGGGGCATGGTTGCTAGGGGTGATTGGAGCAAGTGCGTTAGATCATTGGCATTACAATATTCATGCGCCTGCCGGGACACAGGTCATGATCTGGCTTGATGATAACAATAACAATGGCACGTTGACCTATCACAAAGGATCGCCTGCATATCGCTACGATGAAACTTCGCATTTGTATGTAAAACTCTAGCGAAGGGTGATAAATAAAGATAAAAGCGTTCACATTGAGGAAATATGTCATTCGTGATATAGTGAGGCATAGACTTGCACAAGGGCAAGAGATGCCTCACTTTTTTTGTACTTTCGTGGAGAAATATCACGTATTTACTGATCAATCGTCGTGACACTGCTTGTAATTTTCGTACCCTCTTTATTTTTATAGTCAAAATACGTTTAATCTTTTTGTAGAGGGTAAAGAAAAAGAGTAATACAAATCTTTCCATTGGTGTTATAAGAGGTGTCTATAGAAAGAACAAGAGCAGTGATGATCTGTTTGTTCTTCGGCTTTATTGGAGTAATGTATGGCAGACCTGGAGGGGAGAATCCTCGATCGGTATGAATTACAGCAGCTTACAGGACGAGGTGGCATGGCCGATGTGTATCTGGCATATGATCCCCACTTCGAACGGGATGTTGCTGTAAAGGTCTTTAAACGTGAAGACGAAGACCTTCTGAGGCGTTTTATACGGGAAGCTCAGTTGATGGCCTCTCTTCATAATGCTCATCTGATGCCTGTCTATGACACTGGATCATGTCGCATCGATGGCGTGAATGTCTATTATATTGTCATGCCTTATATGGATGGTGGAACTTTACGTGCACGGATTCGTAATTCACCAGTGTCACTCAAGCAAGCCTGCTCATACCTACGTGATATTGCTGATGCGCTTGATTATATGCATCAGCAAGGAATTATCCATCGAGATATTAAATCCTCAAATGTCATGCTGGATGCGGATGGGCGCTGTTATCTGGCAGATTTCGGCATTGCGCGCTCCGATGCTGATGCGACTCAATTAACGACGACAGGGAATGTCCTTGGAACAGTTGACTACATCGCTCCCGAACTCTTCGAATCGGATTATCGGGCAGATCCACGTAGTGATTATTACTCACTGGGTGTGCTATTGTACGAGATGGTAACTGGACATTTACCTTTTGTGGCTGAAAACCAGATTGCTGTCGTCGCGATGCACGTGAATAAGGTACCACCCTCTCCGCGTACCTATGTCCCATCGCTTTCTCCGGCCGTAGAGCAGGTATTGATGAAGGCTCTAGAAAAGAAGCCTGAACTGCGCTATCCCAGTGCCTCCGCGCTAGCTGATGCCTTCTGTCGCTCAATAACTGCGCGGGCAGGAGCATTTAACCAGACCTCAAATCCTCAATGGCAG
This sequence comes from Dictyobacter sp. Z7_2, assembly GCF_057551105.1. Classification (NCBI taxonomy): domain Bacteria; kingdom Bacillati; phylum Chloroflexota; class Ktedonobacteria; order Ktedonobacterales; family Dictyobacteraceae; genus Dictyobacter; species Dictyobacter sp. Z7_2. The sequence goes on along the minus strand of NZ_BAAJPE010000002.1, from coordinate 1,087,898 downwards.
CAGAGCAGCGGGGCGTTGATTAATACAGGTCGGCAATCTATCCCATTGACGGCTTATCAGCCAGCGCCGCAACTTATGCCAGCGCCTATGAACTCTTCGACAGGACATTATAATGTTCCCTCGGGCGTCTATCCTGCGCAAGGAATCGTCAATCCGCAGCAATTTCCTCACAAAGATAATTCGTCACGTACGCAGACCTGGCTGTTGACAATTCTTGTGATTGTGGTCTTAATTGTGGTGGCTGTACCCATGACGTATATTGTGATGAATATGGTTAATCACCCCACTACCTCTGACACTACATCTACTCCTGTCTCAACGGCGACCCCGAATCTGCAAGCCACTTCACAAGCCGTAGCGCAAGCTGCTTCAGCCACTGCTGTCCAGCAAGCGCAAGCCACAGGGACTGCCCAGGTACAGGCAACCGGAACGGCGCAGGCGCAGGCTCACGCGCAGGCGACCGGGACAGCCGGTGCTCAGACTCATGCGACTGCGACGGCTCAGGCGCAAGCCACAGGAACTGCCAGCGCGAATGCGACTGCGACTCCTGGCGTGCTTCAGACCGCAACTTCTGCTAATCCCACCTATACAGATCCCTTGACCGATCCTAACAGCTCAACAACCCAGGCCGCTGAATGGGATCAGAGTACGGTTTGTACTTTTACCGATGCTGGATATCAAGTGGTGGCCAGTAGTTTCCATGATTTTGAAGCGTGTCATGAAACTGCAAATACCTATACAAACTTTGCTGCTCAAGTTGATATATCGATACAAAGTGGTCATTCGGGAGGACTGTTCTTTCGCATGACTGGGACGCCTTTACAGGGGTATCTTTTCGAGGTCGATAGTCAGGGGCACTATAAAATATCCCTGGCAAATAATGCCAGTCTTTCTACACTGACGCCTTTGCGGGATTGGACCGCTTCTTCAGCTTTAAAGCAGGGCGCTGCTCAGAATCAGTTGCAGGTAATTGCCAAAGGTAGCACATTATTATTCTACATCAACGGTATTTACCAGCCCGATGCTATTCAAGATGGCAAGTTGAGCTCTGGTAATATAGGTTTTCTTGCTACCTCGGAAAATGGGGACAGCACAAAAGTAGTCTACAGCAATTTGAGCATCTACCCGGTTTCTGGATAGATCATTGAGCAAGCGTTGGCTTCTCTTTATGATTGTTGATGCCGCTGTAGCAATTTATGCTCGACTGCATAGGCAGCGGCTTCGCTACGACGAGAGAGGCCTAACTTCTCTAGAATGTGGCTGACATGGTTACGGGCCGTTTTCTCGCTGAGATAGAGCGATTCTGCGATCTGTTTATTCGTATAGCCGCGAGCGACCAGACCAAGTACTTCTCTCTCTCGTTCGGTCAGGTCGTCGCTAGCTTTGGAAGTAGTGCTATTTGCTAAAGATGTCATTTGAGAAATTGCCTTTTTTGTTGCCTCTGGTTTGAGTAGTGACTCTCCACTAGCCGCCAGGCGTACTGCTTTTAGCAACTCGCTCCGGCTCACATTTTTGAGCAGATAGCCACAGGCTCCTGCCAGGATAGAGGCGGTAACTGCCTCATTGTCAGGATACGAGGTAATCATGATAACTTGAATGTTTGGATATTGACTCCTGATTTCACGACAGGCTTCGATCCCTCCCATTTTTTCCATGCGCACGTCCATGAGTATTACTTCAGGCATCAGTACCCGGATTTTTGCCAGAGCTTCGGAGCCATTACTGGCTTCACCTACCACTGTGATATCCGATTCAAGCTCAAATGCGGCACGCATCCCTAAGCGTACCACTTCATGGTCATCAACTATCATGAGATGAATTTTCGGCATGGGACACTCCTTGGTTCACTAAAGTGGTATGCTTGCCTGCACTATTGTACCGCTGCCTGATGATTGTTTTGCGATCGCAAATCGGCCACCCAGTTCGTGTGTGCGTGCTTGCATTCCGAGCAGTCCATGCCCGGACAATATATTGATGGATGTTTTTAATGTTGTATTGTCATCGTTGATAAATGCTTGAGGAAGTCCGCGTCCATCGTCACAGATATCAACTTCGATACAATTGGCCTGATAACGGAGATTGACCTCTAAATGACTTGCTTCAGCATGCTTGTAGGCATTTGTCAGCGCCTCCTGCACGATGCGAAAGAAGGTAGTGCCGACTTGAGCATAGCGTCGTGAGTGAAGGCGTTGTTCTCCATATAATTCATCTGAGCCTTCAACATGTAAGTGTGTTGGTAGATCACTGATAGCTTCGAATTCGCGTAATTGGTTATTGAGCATTTGAGTTAACGTTGTTGTACCACTCATCAAAGGCTTAAGCGAAAACATGTAATTGCGTGTTTCCCACAATGCTTGTTTTGAAACAGTGACTAACTTACCTAGACGTTCGGCCAAAGGCATTATCAATTCTGCATCCTCTTCGGATGCCTCAACAAGACGCAACGCCTGAGCCTCGCAGGTCTCTGCCTGAAGGCTTAGCATGTAGGTCAGCTGAGCAATTCCATCGTGGATTTCGCGGGCGATGCGCCCGCGTTCGGCATCAGCGGCCATCTGTACTGTTTGTTCAGCCAGACGAATATTATCCAGAGCCACGAGTAACTGTGTCCCGGCGATCGTCAGGAATTTCTCGTGCTGGCTGGTAAAAGCGGTCAGGCGTTTACTTTCAGCTGCCAGGACAATCTGTACGTGATCGTCTTTGTGTAAGGGGATACATAAGCGAGCGATCCCTCTCCTTTCTCCCTCAAGTGGCTCAAAGGAGATAAGTTTCTGCTTCGTCTGAAGCACTTTCTGGATCAGTGTTTGACTGTTGGCGGGAAAATCTGTATCAGCCAATTTTGTGGCGACGTAGGTAGTTACATGTCCTTGATCTGGCTGAAGTTCCTGGATGACAGCAATGTCTGTCATACTCTCTTCTTTATCTGTGAGATCCTGAAGCAGGATGGTCAGACGATCAAAACGATTACGCTGGATCTGCTTGATACTTCTTTGAAGCAACTCCTGACGATCACCTGTACTTTTTAAAAGGGAATCTCCGATACTTACCAGTGCAGCCTGCGTGCGTGCATTATCTCGCTCTTGCCTTTTACTGCGTGCGAGACTTTCTAATAGCGTTAAAAGATATGCGACCAGAATGGCCACAATTGGAGTGTCGACGAGTGAACCAACAATATCAACCGCGTTGGGAGTATATGCAGTTGAGCCTGGCGCATGAATGAACATACCTAACAGGGAAAAAAGATCATATCCCAGCGCTGCTATCAATCCCCCTTCATAATGGAATGCCGAGGCGGCTGCGAATACCGTCGACATCCCGTAACGGTAAAAGGGTGAGCCTACGCCAAAGGGTGGATTGGAAAAGGGTCCGCTATAATACATGACCAGGCCGCAGATGATTACATCGATACTACAGATGGCAATATTCCAATAATGGCTACGTGCCTGGGCAAATGGAGGTAGAAGTTCTGTTTCTCCATCATCATCATTTTGAAGTCGCAGACGTTCCTGGCGCTCTTGTTTGCGGTTGCTCCACGACGTATTGAGTAAACGCGGAAAAAGGATTTGAATGACAGGCGCGTATAGCGTTACAATTAATGTTTCAATGAAGGTGATTGTCAGTAAGAAGGCAGCTACCGATGCATAGGGAACGTCATTACTCGTTATGTAGCTTGGATGTGAAAAGATAATGACGATAAGTGCGTATATCCACATACTCCAGCGCCAGATAAGAAAGAAGTAGCTAGGAGTAGCTCGGAGCCGTCTCAGCGTGGCCTGCGGGACAGTACTGGCACGGGAAAAAGGTTTTGAATATCTCATAGCATCCGCTCGCCTCCATCGGGTACCCATGAAAAACAGGATCTTATGCAATTTCTCAATTATGCATTGTTTTGTGGAGAGAGTCAATGAAGGGTTTTCTTTATCTTGATCGCCAGAACTTTCGTCTTTTAAATTGTACTCACTAAGCATTGGCATATCGTCTTGTTTATGTGATATTGTATGAGCTATAAGCTGCTGTATTAGGAACATTCCGCTTTCAGCGTCTGAAAAAGAAGAGAGGTATAGAAGCCTTTCGCCGCAGTCATCTCAAGGTGGAATAGTTGCAATGAGCGTGAGAGTAAAGAAGGGACGGTTTATCATCGTGAAAAAAGCCGAACGTAAACAGTCTTCACTGTTGGCTAGCCTGGGCGATCTCAACCGGCCTTTGCGTGTCAAGCCGGTAAGATATCTAGCTCGTGAGTGGTGGTCTGTAGACCCCGAAGACATCTGGCCGGGTATGGTAATGGACCTGCGGCGCTTGGGTTATGAGTCGGTAGCTATGGAAGAACATGTATTGGTACGTGAAGGTTCTCCTATGTACGAAACTCAAATGGAAGGTCCTAATGCCTTGAGTGGGTTGAAGCCCTTTCCTGTGATCCAGCCGACGATTCAGATTCGCAGAGAGTCGTATTTGACCGATTATTCGTATATGGACCTTAATGATTCAACTGATCTATACGATGAAGAGGACGAGGATGAGGATGAGGCCGCAGACGAAGTGGAAGCTGAAGATCTGGATGCGAGAGCAGAGTAATCTCTAATCTTTTTATATACAAAAGAATAACCGTTGTGTGAGCCTTCTCGTTGCAAGACGGGAAGGCTTTTTGCTGTTTGGTAGCGATTGAATGCCTGTTTTTTATGTCAGAAAAAGAATATTTGGACAAATTGAGGCAATTTGCCATATCCTCATATTCTGCTATAATGAAATGCATACGCTTGTCAAATATAGAGGTAGGGATAGGCAAGTGCTACGTATCCATTGGGATCAAGTTGAAGTGGAATAACATAATGTAGCAAGGAGCTAGTATATGCAGAAGGATTCTGAACAGGAGAAAAAGTCCATCGGAATGCTGACCGAAGAGAATCCGGTTGAACAGGATAATCTCTTTGGAACTCCAATTGTACTTGATGATCAATTCGATGCGTCTGCTACGGCACAGACTCTTCCTGAACACATGACAACTTTGAACGATTTAAGTAGTTTAGGGTCCTGTGTTGATCCATATAGGAGAGAGTTGATGCTGCGCGGTAAGTCGAATTATACCGTCACATGTTTTCTCTCAGACTTAAAGATGTTGATAGATTTTCTTGGCGCTGATCTTCCTGTTGGTCGTATCACGAAAGAAGACGTGACCGGCTGGTTGATGAAACTGAAATTTGGCAATCCGGTGCTCACTCCGGCACCAAAGACAATGGCCAGGAGAGTAACTTTTCTTAAAAATTTCTTCACCTGGCTGGAACGTGAACATATCATTCAAGAAAATCCGGCTGCGAGTTTAACTCTGGAGCGTCCTCAGCCGCCGCTGCCCGAACTGCTGTCAGATGAAGAGGTACAAGCTTTACTGGCTGCCTCCAAGGAGGATGCACGTTGCTATTGTCTGGTGTATCTGATTTTGCGGGCTGGGTTGAAGAAAGAAGAGGTGATGGGACTAAAAGTGCATCACATCGATCTACTTGATCCTCAAGTGCCACTTGTCTCAATTCGTTTTGCCGCCTCAACGAATAAGCAGCATCGAGAACGACGTATTGCCTTATCTGCTGAGTTTACCGAGTTATTTCGCCGCTATCAACAGAGCTATCACGTTACAGATGTGGTTTTTCCCTGCACTGATCGTAATTTGAACTACATTTTGGCTCGCGCCGTGAAAACGGCGGGGATTCAAAAGCGTGTCACGTTGCAACTTTTGCGTGATACCTTTGCTGTTCAGCAATTGCGTGATGGGGTTTCATTGGATGGCTTACGCGAGAAGCTGGGACTTTCCGATGAAGCCTGGTTAGAGTCTAAAGAGAAATATCGTCGTCTGGCTTTTCCCAACTAAGTAGCTTGTCAATTCTGGCACATCTCTTCCGTGCCAGAATTTCTTTCTCCAGTTGTTTTATCACCATTCAGGGATACTGAGGCGGGGCTGCTGTTCTCTGGGGTGGTTGATGTGTAATAATGAAGCGCGTCATTTTCCGATTGAGCAGACTGTTAAGCAGGACGAAATTGAGGATGATGGCTATGATGGCCATCGGTCCAAGGCAGATTAAACCAATACCCAGGGTGATAATTGTTCCAATTATCATGATAGGCCAATATATCAAGAAGCTGCCTATCAGCATAAGGATGCCAATAGTTGTTTCTCCTGCCATAATCCAACCAATACCAAAGATACCAATGAGTGAGAGCAGAATTTCTGTCACAAGGGCACTATCATTTTTATTGGTTACCAGAAAGGCGTTGCTTCCCGGGGTATACGCTTTGTACTGATCTTGCTCATATGCGTGCGCGTTTTTGTATGGCGGCGCTGTGGAATAGCCATGAAAAGGAGGTGGCGCATTGTTGCTATTGCCGTAGGGAGGCGTTGTATAGTCTCTTGCCTGTTGGTATGTCTGTTCATGGTTTACCTGGGCATATGCACCATAAGGTGTTTGTGGCTGGCCATTTATTGTCGTCTGTTCAATGATCGTTCCACAAGTAGGACACATTTTGGTTGTCTGCGCTATTTCAGTTCCACAACGTTTACAAAACATGATTTGCCAAGTCCCTCTGATTTTTTCAGCAACAGCATCCGATATCAATCGTGCTAGAAATTGCCCCATCGTTTGCGATGTTTTAAAAAGAGCTGTTCCTCTATCCTCCTCAAAAAAAGAGCTGCATCTCTCTTCTTATCTCATCCTCATCATATATGCATATGCAGAACCCAATTTCTGATACTTTTGATGTCGCAATAACTTTATCTTCTCTGATTTTGAATGATTGATTGTACGTAATAATGTGTGCCTGATCGACCGGCCTGTTGAACAAGAAACGCGTACATCAAGATAGTTTATGCGGAGTAAAGATTGTATTTACTTATTAGTACGTATCCAATTGATATGGGTTGTAGCGACATGCTTTGGAAGAGCGTCCACTGTATGAAAAACTTCATCCTATCAATTTTATTCGTTGGTGCAATCCACCTTTGAGAAAGGTAAATATGCATTGAGATGTGTGCCTATGAGGTATTGAGATGCCAGCCATGTTCATCATTGATAATATCCAGGTCTCCCATTTGTGCGGTTGAAACGATGCGCAGTTTGGGAAAGACAGCAGAAAACTCATCTTGAACAGTCTTGCTTGGACCCGTGACTGCTTTTTTGCTATTGCGCACGCCTGGCGGTGTAATGACTAGTACGGATGGATGAGCGTCTTTGATGATAGTTTTCAAGTCATTCGTAATGGGCTGTCCTGCTGTGGAGACAATTTGTACAACTTCAGCCTGTCGTTTATCATCTGTGACCTGTGTTTGTAGTCCCGCCAGTGCGTAGCTACTTTGTGCCGTGACACCCAGAAATAAAAGACGGAGTCCTGGTGTCGTCAGGCGAAAAATCAAACTATTATCGCGGATGTTATTTGTGCCTGTATGATGGATAGGTGGCGGCCATAGTATCTGTATCTGTGTCTCTTTCCCTAATGGAATGAGTTGTTTTTGCGTAGCTACATGATAGAGAAGATGTTTGTCATCAATGCGGCGTCTCCAACTTGCGTAGGCTGCCGAGGGATGAAGCATCCCGGCATCAACAATTTCTCCAACGCTATAGCGATCCACAATATCCTGAAGCCCCGCCAGATGATCTGAACGAGGCGATGTGAGGATTACCATGTCCAATGCGTGTTGCCAGGCAGGCATGTGGCTATCTAATTTCTGACTGAGCGATGTCGGATCGAGACCTCCATCGATCAAGAGCGTTTGATTATCGGCTGTGCGTACCAGGATTGCTTCTCCCTGGGCTGTTTTTCCCGCTGGTCCGACATTGAGAAAGGTAACCTCTAGTTGTCCGCTGCCCTGGGAGTATAGCGACGTTAGTCCTGTCGCTGCAATAATGACAAGGGCCACTCCCACATATATTAGTCTGCGAAGATTTTTTGAGATCATCATACTATGCATCTTTGGCTGATCTACAGGTTTTGGATCAGGCCAACGCTTCAGCAGGAAGATCAAGAGAAGGATAAGTGGAAGGTAGTAAAGCCATGGGAGGTGCTCATCCAACGTTGTCACCTGGATATATGCACCGGGTAGGGAGGCGCACCACACAATGCAGTGACTCATGTACCACAGAAACGGCCACGCGGTCCAGCCTCCAAGTATTGCCAGGGGCAATGAGAAAAGTCCCAGTATACAGATAAGCAGACCAAGTGTGATGACGATCCCTAATAATGGGACGGTTAATATATTGGCAAGCGGTGCAATAAATGAAATTTGTTGGAACGTGATGGCGAAGATAGGCAAAGTTGCCATTTGGGCCGCGATCGTAACTGCGCAGGTCTCGGCCAGAAGATGTCCACCGGGGATAATATGCAATGGTCGAAGGAGGCGCTGCACATAGGGAGTGAAGAGGACAATTCCTAGCGTGCCTAAAAATGATAGCTGAAAGCCAGTATCCCATAAGACAAAGGGATCAAGTATGCTTATACCTAGAGCTGTAAAGGCCAGTGCGGTATAAATATTATAGGTACGACCGATACGGGGAGCGATAATGAGTAAGCTACCCATGACGCCAGAACGTATAGCGGCTGCTCCTGCACCGCTCAGAATCGTGTAGCAACCGATGCCGAGCAGGACGAGAAGGGTACTGAGCTTGCGTTGCCAATAATAACGTGAATAACGCGATAATATCTCGGCGATGCGGCCCTCATAAAGCCAACGCGTACTACTTGTAATCAAGCCAGCAGTAATAGTCACTTTGAATCCAGATGGCACAATTAAATGAGCAGTCCCAGTGACATTGAATGCTTGCTTTAATGGGGCTAGCTCAGGAGTACGTAGTCCGAGTACGATTGCGATGAGTAGGGCCGCCAGTGGTTGCGGAAGTGTCCGGGCTATAATGAGAGCAAACTGCACGCGCCAGTAATATAAAAAGGCAATAATTGGATTTCCGACGTTCTGATTGATTGTGAGACGCGGGAACGACATCTGCGCGAGAATGTCTGGTGGGCTGTGTGGCTGAGGAGACGTAAGTTTCCCTTGCAGCGTAACGATATCTCCATAATTTGGGCTATATGCATCGTCTATTGTTGTGCCAGATGTTTGCACATCGATCGTTCCATGGGCAGGCTCCCAATTGAAATCGTTATGGACGGCTATTCCGCTGATGACCACCTTTAATAATCTCGTGCGACCAGAAAGTTGAGGTTCATCTGAGACCGTGCCCTGTAAACGGATGCTATGTGAGCCGACATAAGATGCGATCGTTTGGGGGTCGTTGGCTGGAAGTGCTATACAGTAGCGCCATGCTCCGAGTGTGCCGCTAAAGATGAGTAATATAATTATGTACCAGGTAAACGTACGGTGTAAGAAAATGGCGCTGAGAAGTGCAATTCCAGCCATAATCAGCAGGTATAGTGGTGGGACTGAAAAGAATGATACAACAAGAATACCGATCAGCCAGGCTGCCGCTAAGGCAACCAGTGTCAGGCCACGTAAATTGAGTTTCGTATCAACTGATGGTAATAGTATCTGCCACATTATCCCCTCCACATTCACCACACATCAATCTTATGTTGGCAAGATGCTGCTTAGCTTACGGTTACTATATGTGTTATCATCGTTGATAGCTGCGTTGCATAATAAACTGCGATACTAATTCCAATCACGATACCGATCAATGCCCCTAATTTTTTGCCAAAGCGACCGCCGCTTCCTATATTGCCATCTAGGGATGTTGCAATCATCCACCCCAATAGCGTGCCAGCCCATCTTCCAAAGAGCGCTCCCAGTCCCAGACCTAACAAAAGACAAATTACCCAGGCGATACCCTCGAGAAGAATGAAGAATCCGTGCGTGATGGTCATTGCACAGTTACCTTGTCCTTTATCTTTTTGTAAATGCTTTGACTTACAATTTGTGCTAACGTATCTACGGATGTAAATGGCCCATGTTGTAGTCGATAGGTGATAATGGTCTGTGCTGTCTTACTGCTAATAGATAGCTGTTGTTCTAATTCATCGGCACTGGCAGTATTTATATTCACTGGAACTTCTGTATTGGGTGTAGCTGCTATATTGGTAGTGCTATCTGCGCTGGATGCACTACTGGAACTGCTGGAACTGGTACTTGCGACAGGTGTTTCACCGATGCGGAGTACATAGATCTCTTGCCCATCGGTTAGTCGAGCGGCCAGATTAAGCGAAGCCAGGTTGGCTGTAGCGATCGGACCACCAGCTTTTTGTAGCAGTTGATAGACGCGAGCCTGGCTGTCTATTATATAGACGCCTGGATGTTGAACGGCTCCCACAATATATACCTGGATCGTTAGACCTGTTGTATTTATCTCTGTTGCAATGGAGGTAGGCGTACTTACCTCCATTGTGGCGCTGGTGGTAGATGTGATCGTGACTGTATCTGTTGCTTGAATGCTATCACTGGCTGGAGTTGAAGGCCTCCAGAGTAGATAGAGACCGATGATGAGGCCGCCAGCCAGACATACTGCTATGACGCGTGACAAGGAGGTATTCTTAAAAAGAGACAAAATTTTAGAGTTTGGTCCTACTGCATGTTCTTTAATTGCGGGAGATGTTGTCAGAGACATGACGTCTTGTACGGTATCATGAACGTTCTCGTCGTCGACAAGAGGATGTGCCAACGTTGTTTGTTGGGCGATATCATACTGAAACAATGTACGGGGAGTCGTCACTTGAGGTCGCAATGGTTGGTTCATCTATTTCCCCCTTCTATCTACACACCGATCATCACTTAATTAAGATATACCATAGCCCTTAATACATATCAATGCTTAAAAACTAAGGTCCTATATAGAGAAAGTTTGACCGAGATGATGTAGATAGAGGAGGCGTTCCCGTCACTCAGTGGATAGAGCACAAAACCTGGTCTTTTTTGCTTTAAATCTTTGCTATAACCTTAATAAGCCATTATTTGTTAGTCAGTCATAAGAATTGGTGTTCTCCTCTGATGGGTGAAATAGAGGTTGAAAACACTGATGAGAACAAGGATTAGTGTCATAATACAGGTTGCTCCTACAACGGCTTCAAAGACGAGCAAGGTGTGATAGCTTTCATTTGCACGACGTACCAAGTCTGCTCCTGCCCCGGGAACTCCTGCACAAATCAAATAGTTCCGACTGGTCACGATTGCCAATACGAAAGACCAGATACCTCCTACAATCGTACTTCCTATTAAAAGTGCATCACCAAAATGTTTCAATGAACGTTTTTGCCAGAAGATCAAGCTTGCTGTGATGATGAGCACGACGCCACAAAAAGCGGCCACTTGCCAGAGGGTCTCGAAAGAGGTAGGATAAGAACACGATGCAAGGATCAAAACCGATGCCATACAACAAACTCCTTTTTTACTGTAGAGACAAAATTTAAGCTATTCTATCATGTCATTCTTATTTTAACTACTATCTATTCACTCACCATGCTGGTTCAAAAATGTCTGCCTCCTTGTTTTTAGAGTACAGGATATTTGGTTACATTTTTTTGGCTTAACTGAGTTTGAGTAAAGGTGTGCGTTTGTTTTATGCTGGCTGCTATTTTATTATTTCTGGGTCATTTAGAACCCTGGACATGCTAAAATAGCTGTAAATTGGCTTGTAAAGGGTCATTGTGGTTGGTGGTCTAGTTTGGCTTATGAAGCGCCTTGAAGAAGTTTGACTGATATGGTATAGTTACTGGAGACGTTCCCGTAGCTCAGTGGATAGAGCACCGGTCTCCGGAACCGGTGGCGCTGGTTCGATTCCAGTCGGGAACATTTGTATACTTGAGCGCTCTTCCTGCTCCAAAATCTAAAAAAACTATTGTGTCCATCCCCTTAACCAAGTGTCCTCAGACACAAAAACCTGCTTGCCTATTCCTCTCCATCGCGTACTTCCAACCTCTGTAAATAGAGATGCTGTTCGATTCCAGTCGGGAACAGTTTTTTACCATAAAACCGCTTGAGAAAATAGCATGATATCCCATTACCATTAGTAAATAATCGTAGTATGCTATACTAATGGCGCAAGATGCTGTTTTTGTTGTCTGTTATTGAAGAAAGGCTTGTTGTCTCGATGACCATGACCTACACACCGGGCACGTTAATCGATCATTATGAGATTACGCGCATGCTGGGACATGGTGGAATGAATCGGGTATATCTGGCGCGTGATGTATCTGATCAGCAAGAGGTGGTGCTCAAGTTCCCCAACGAAGATCTCATTGGAAATATCGCTGTATTTGAGCGTTACAAACGTGAGGCTGAGATTGGTAATCGCCTTGACCATCCACATATTCAGCATCTCCTGCATACGGATGAAAAGCGTTCAGAAGAGTACATTGTCGTAGAATACATTCGTGGAAAGACCTTGCGCGCTGTTCTTGAAGAGCATACTCCTGATCCATTGCCGGTCGATGAGGCCATCGGTATTACGCTCCAGATTTGTGAGGCGCTGGCGTATTGTCATGAACATGGTATCTTTCATCGTGATATTAAACCTGAGAATATCATGATAGAGGAAGATGGTAACGTCAAGATTATTGATTTCGGGATTGCTCTACTTGAAGGTGCACGGCGTGTAACCTGGCGTGGTCTCTCTGGTACGGTCGGAACTCCCGATTATATGTCGCCCGAGCAACTGAGGGGAGAACGAGGCGCCGCAGGTGCTGATATCTATGCGGTTGGTGTTATGCTTTATGAAATGTTGTGTGGTCATACTCCCTTTGAAGGCGAAAACGTATTTGCCATTATCAATCAGCATGTCTCACAGGACCCACCCTCTATTCTGCAAGCAAATCCACAACTCCTGCCAGAACTTGCTACTGTTGTGATGCGAGCTATTCGCCGTGATCCTGAAAAGCGTTACAAGTCAGTGAATGATTTTCTCCATGACCTGCACAATCTGGAAGAGGTGAAATCAGTACCCTACGAACCAGAGGCACCCAGTCTCAACCATTCGCGTCGTACACTGCTGATTGCGACGCTCATTATTATCATCATCTTCCTACTTATAATTGCCTTTGGCTTCCTGGCGCAATCCATACATAATGCTGGCTAACACTACTTATTTTTCTTTCTCATGCGTGCTCTAAGAGAAAGTGTAGGTATAGATGCCAATGGGGTTATCCAGACCCGTCTATGTGATCGGCGATATTCATGGTCAGATAGAAAAACTCATCCAGCTACTACAACAGATCCAGCTCATTGACGCCGCTCATACCTGGACTGGAGGAACGGCTTCACTCTGGTTTATCGGTGATCTGGTGGATCGCGGTCCTGACAGTATTGCCGTGCTGGATCTGGTGATGCGGCTGCAAAAAGAAGCAACAGCCATTGGTGGGAATGTAACATCATTGCTTGGCAATCATGAGATGCTGCTTCTGGCCGCTTACCGCTTTGGTCGTCGCTCGACGGGATTGGGCAGTACCTTTCTCACCCGCTGGAAAAATAATGGTGGTAAGCGCAAAGATATCGCACGTTTAACGTTACAGCATCTTGATTGGATGGCGAAGCTTCCTGCTATGGTCCTGATCGACAAGTATCTTTTGCTCCATGCTGATGCTCCCCTCTACATTCAATGTGGCCAAACAGTCGATGAAGTAAATGGCTTTTTCAACAAATTGTTGAGTAAGAGTGATGCACTGGTCTGGGAAGAGACGTTGGAGGATTTTGCTCGGCGTGGGGCGTTTTTACATCCAGCCTATGGCACAGATTTCGCGCAACGTGTTTTGAGAATTTTTGGCGGAGAAACATTAATTCATGGACATACGCCGATTCATATTGTGCGCAGTTGCTCCCCTCAAAAAGTTGATGGCCCATGGATATATGCGCATGACCAGTGTATCAACGTTGATGGTGGTATGTTTCTTGGTGGCCGTGGATTTGCATATCAACTACCCATCTCAGACTAAATTGTTGCTTGCATAATACCTTGGACCTCAATAAATTTTTAGAAAACTGCCTCAATTTCTAAAGAAATTCTTAACAAAATAGCCATTTTGTGCAATATACACAAAATGGCTATTTAAACTTATCAAGTTTTAACATAGTATCATACTTTGAAAATTTATATACTCTGTTTAAGAAGTGATTGTCGTATGATTTGTACAAATATATCCCCTTTTCTAATACATAGAGTAAAGGGCACCTTCGTAGTAGACAGTGTGTTTTAAACAACACTAAGCGAGAAGGAGGTACAATATGGCAGCTCAAGATCCAAGTGAAGTCAAAATGATTCCTACTCTTGGACTCACTGGTGTGACAATCAATGCAATGGCGCTTATCGCGCCTGGTGCATTCCTCTGGACAACGTATCAGTTGCAATCCAATCCTTCAACCGCCATGAATATGTGGGCCTCAGTATTTATCGCCACAGCAATCGCTTTGCTCACCGCAGTTGCTTATTCGTCTCTTGCTAAGCGTTATCCGGAAGCTGGTTCTGGTAGTTCTTATTATTTTGCAGAAGCTTCTGTACTCCACAAAGAGGAACATCGTCATTTTAAGTTTGCACGTTTGAGTAAATTTCTGGTTGGCTGGGCCTCTCACCTGTATTATTGGATCTATCCTGGTGTCATGGTTGCCTTTATGGGTTTGCTGATCACCTATATTATCCAAACATTTGTCCCGAGTTTTGGCGCGCCCTGGCAAGAGGTATTGGTTTGTATCATCTTTGCTGGCGTCGTTGGAGCTATTGCGTATATCGGAGTTACAGGTTCAACGCTGGCAAACATCGTGATTAATGTTATCCAGATTCTGGCGTTACTCACCTTCTCTGTGCTTGCCATTATCTACCGGATACAGCATCCAGCTATCCACTACCTGCATCCCAGTGCGTTAAGCGTCATCTTGCCTCATAATCTCAGCGGTCTCATCCAGCAATCCACCATTGCTATTCTGCTTGTGGTTGGTTTTGAATCAGCTACTTCCCTGGCTGCGGAGGCAAAGAATCCAGGACGCGATATCCCACGTGGTGTTCTGCTTTCGCTGGTCATTCAAGCCGTTGTTTTTTACTTTATTGAATACTTTGCGGCAAATTTCTTTATCAATACGAGCTATGCGAGTGGGGGAAATAGTGGCTTCGCGGCCGCTTTTGCATCCGGGGCTCCTATCGGAGATATGGCAAAAATCATTGGAGATCAGATGTTGGGAGGTAATGGCCTGGCATTCGCTGTGATTCTGGCCGCGACAGTGGTGATTGCTTTGATTGGTACTGCGCTTTCCTGCCTCAATACTGGTGTCCGTGTGACTTATGCCATGGGAAAAGATACTGAACTTCCTCTGGTCTTTGGCTTCCTGCATGGAAAATATCGTACGCCTCATGTCGGAGTGATCGTACTGAGTATTATCTCTGCCATTATTGGTAGTTATGGTGTATTGAATATAGACAATCTAACACAGGTGACGCTTATCTCTAATGTTGGCACCTTTTTGCTCTATGGTATGACCTGTATCATCTGTATTGTGGCCTTCGTAAGTGTGGCTGGACGCAATTTCTTGACAACGATCTTTTTACCCGGGCTGGGTGCTGTACTCAACGTATTAATGCTCATCGGCGTGCTCTATTTTGCGATCGCCGGTGGTGGTAGTGCTCAGGTTGATACAATCATTGCATGCATCTTTGCTGTACTGTGGCTGGTGATAGGCTTTGCCTTCCTCTACATCCGTAAATTATCCACTGGAGTTCCCATTTTGCTACCGGTTGAGCACAAAACGAAAGAGAATATTATCGTCAGTGCGACAAGCGATAGTGCTCTTACAAGTAGTGACTGATTGTCATAGTTGGCTTCTTAGATATCTAAGAGGCCGACTACAGCAGGCAGCACCAAATCATCCATAGTGAAGATCGGTCAGGACCCATGCTAAAAAAATTGAACTTATCTCTGCTGCCATATGAATATGCCGTTTGTCGACTTCATCCCGACAAGCATATTCCTTACTGGGCACTTTTAGGCGATTTTGTCTCACTCACTCGAACGCCGGAAGAGCTTTCTATCGTTTGTAGACAGGATAATGTGCCCGGCGAGGTACTTGCGGAGAGGGGATGGAAATGTATCCAGGTACATGGAGCCTTTGACTTTGCGACAGCTGGAGTCAATGCTTCGTTGGCTTTGCCTCTCGCTGAAGCTGATATCAGTGTCCTGGCGATTGCCACCTATGCGACAGAATATCTGTTAGTCAAAGAGCAAAATGTGGAAAGGGCTATAGAGGTTATGAGACAGGCTGGTCACCATGTTGACCGCCAGGATGCTTTGTAAAGGGCATACATGGACCCATTGAACTATCTTAAGGCTGTCATTATTACCCCTTGAACTGACGCGAATGTATTTTTGAACTATGAGTCCAGCGCTTCTTATAGCGAATGTATGTCTCTTCTTGTTCTGTAGATGCATCCATCAAGATGCATTCTCCCCATTCAGCGCTTATGCCTTGCTTGAGTAACTCTCTGATGGCAATATTGATTTTGGCTGAGTCTTGATCGTTTTCGACCCCGGCCAATTGATCATCTGTCAACGTGCCCTTATGCTCTATCGGCTGGTCGTTTTGCTTTCCGCGTAATGTATAATGAATCGCCATGTTTTTTTTATTTTCCTGTTATCTTTTTTGTCAGAGGAATATTTTCTTCTCTAATTGCTTGTGACGGATGTCAATTTCTGCTATTTTATCTGTATCTCTCTGCCTGGTGGTAGCGTTTTCATCATTGTAGAGTACACTTCTTATGATCGTCAAGCGGCAGTTGATCTGTTCTTCACGCCTGATGATATGAGAATACGCTGCCTGGGCAAGTGAATTGTATCATTTTACTGCTTGAAAATGGGTATGAAAGGATATATTGCGTTTCTTTCTTGCGATGATGGAGGGAAGCAAGGCGTGATGCAAAATGCTCCATGAATAAAATTTCAAAAAAAGACACATATAGCACCGAAAGACTGGCTCAGCCTCCATCATCTACGGTTCTTTATCCATTATTCTACGGATTTGTGAGTATTTTTGTTGTTTTATCTATTTTGAGTGCTGTAATCTTATTAGCAACAGATATGCTTCCTACCTCATTGCCTCATGCACCTCTTTCGTCGGCTCCCCTGATCTTGATTGGAGCAACTTATCTTGGTTTTCAGGGATTGACAAAGCCGAATGTGGTGGACCTCTGTAAGGCTTTGATTGTTTGTACCGCATTTGTTCTCTGGGGTATTGATCAAATGTTACCAGCCGGCTGGTCTGCCATGGTACTCGGCGATATCGTGATTACTCTGTACGTGCTTGACCTTGGCTGGAATATGATTGATCGTCTGAAAGAAAAACATAAATAGTGTCTTCATGTCGCTCCTGGATAAAGTAGCTCTTCAGTTTGTGAATTGAAAAGATAAATATGTGCTGGATCGATGCCAATATCAATGATTTTACCCAATTGTATGTTGGGATTGTTGATATCTTTGATTTCTGCGATTAACTGGGTATGACGACCTATGTGTAATTGAATGGTCCATTTTCCTAGCAGGAGTGCAATATGCAGAATGCGGGCTGATAGTATGATGAAGTTGGTGGTATCTATTGGCTTGAGAGCCCATTCAAGTACGATAATGTTTGGTCGGATGCCTAAAATGACTTGTGATGATAATCCTCGTTCTGTCAGAACCGGTGTCCATGGTGCTGCTAGTGGAATGCTCAAACCGTCTGCCTGTACCAGATAGCCAGTCTCGCAAGGAATAATTGTGCCTTCTAATTGATTAAGTAATGGTTGGCTAAGAAATTGGGCTACGAAAAGGTTCGCTGGCTGTTGTAGTACTCTATCAGGTGTTCCGATTTGTTGAATCTTGCCCCGATTAATAATTGCGATCTGGCTAGCGATAGCCAATGCTTCGGTGGGTGCTTGCGTTGCGTAGATGCCGAGCGCTTGTTTCAGTCGAGGGACAAGCAACATGGTCTGATGGACGCGATAGAGCGTATGAGGATCAAGTTGTGTGATTGGCTCATCAAACAGATAAAGGTCTACATTTTTAACCATTGCCCGTGCGATAGCGACGCGTTGAAGCTCTCCACCAGATAGGCTGGTCAAAGATCTGGTCTGGATCTTTTGCAATTCAAGCATCTCTAATGCGCTCTGTACCTGGATGTTCATCTCTTTTTTACTGACGCGGCGAAAGCGCATCGCACGTGCCAGTGTGTCATAGACGGAGAGATGAGAAACCATCCCATATTGTTGTGTCACCATTGTCATGTGACGATGCGCCGAGTCTGCTGATGTGATGTCTACTCCATTGAGAAAAATAGCACCTGCATCTGGGATTTCTAATCCGCTTATGATGCGTAACAACGTTGTCTTGCCACTGTTAGAAGGACCTACCAGAACTAAAAGGTCATTTTGCTTCACCGTAAAACTGACCTCATCAACTGCAAGTATCTCATCGAAGCGCCTGGTAATCCTTTGCACATCTAACATTTTATTTTCCATGGAATCTCCATTGCCAGTTGCGATAGCTTATCAGATCAAGCTCATTCTCCCTAAAAATAAAATAAGATTATGATGTAACAATATAGTACATGATAATGGAAAGTAATGTCATGATACCCGCGAATTCTGTTTGTTTTGACCTTGTAAATTACGTATTAATATATTGTTGACCTTGTTCTTACGATTTTTAGATCGCTTGCACGAAAGCTAGCAGATGTAGAGCGTGGCAATTTGTTGTGATGAGGAAGGTCGCTGGTGGTTCCCTTTGAGAATGTGCTCTTGTGATGATTTTATGGTACCGAAGTTCTAGGACTCTATAGACTGATTTTACTATCGACATTGCAGTTGCTGATAATGCAATGATATTGTATTCTACAGCGCCTCTTTAATGGCAGTTTGATTATAAATTGTTGTGGGGCTGAGATGAATGTGTTTATGGCACACATCTTGTTGTGTTGAGGGGTGATAAGAGACAAAATCTGAACCTTTCTCCTTATTCATACTGCAAAAGTAGGTGACAAAGATGATGAATGAGAAAAATATCCAGGAAGTGAATGCTCAATCTCCTTGTGTGTTGATCATTGATGATGACCCCGAACTTTTGAAGGCCTTATCACAGACCATCTTATTGAGGCTTCCACATGTGATTGTTGAGGTAGCCAATTCTCCCCAGGTCGCTCTGGAACTCTTGATAGAGAAGAGCTATGATACTATTGTCAGTGATATTAAAATGCCTGGGATTGATGGTTTAACTCTCCTCTCAAGGATTCAAGAGATTCAGGCCGAGACTCCGACAATTTTGATTACAGGCCATGGTGAGCACGCAATTGCTATCCAAGCGTTGCGTGGGGGAGCCTATGATTACATTCAAAAACCGATCGAGCGTGATAATTTCATTGCATCCTTGCTACGAAGCATACAGACATGTGCACTGCGTCGTCAGGTAAAAGAGCAGCAGGAGACTCTTGCCGAGTATGCACATTCTCTTGAGTGCCTCGTGCAACAGCGTACTGATGAATTATCGGAAGCACACAAAACAAAAGATAAAGTTATCAGTCTGGTGTCGCATGAGCTCAAAGAGCCGATTGCCCGCCTCAAAAGTATTACCCAGATTCTCCGCCAAAAACTTGGCAATACAGAACTTTCAGAAATTGTAACGCGTAGTTTTACCGATATAGAAGTCTCGATTGCACGTACAGAAGCCTTGCTACAAGATCTGTTAAGTGCTTCAGATATTGAGACGCAGCGCTTTATTTTGCATCGCCAGCGCTGTGATCTGGTGCAGTTTTGTCAAAATATCCTGGCACAAGCCACGGAGGACGCTTCCATTGAGTTTGATTATCAAGCTTTTCCTGATTCCGTTGAGGTTGATATCGACGAAGAGCAGATCTATCAAGTCTTGCAGCGATTGATCACAAATTTGTCGTTTGAAAAAGGACATCCAATTACGATCATGGTGCAGCAGGTGGGGAAAGAAGCGATTATCACGATCCGCGATCAGGGCGAGGAGGAGTTGGGGGCAGAATTTTATATCTCGCGTAAAATTATCGAACAGCATCAGGGTCATATGGAAGTTCAGCATTTTCCAGAGAATCGCAAATCATTATTTGTTACGTTGCCGCTTGTCCAGGATTATACAAAGGAACCAGTGATTAATCTGTCCGCTGTGCCACGCACATATGCTACCTGGAAAATTATCCCACGCGAGGATCAGGCGAACTAAGCAATCCAAGAGGTTAAAAAATTTGTTGTTGACATCATTGCTGGTAAGGCATATGCTATTAGTATACGCGGTAGCATATGACGCTATATCACCAAATTTTATATGCGCAGTGAAATGAGGGGCAAATGACTTATTTTAGACGTTTTGGAGCACAAATAACTTTTCTCACACTCTCAATCATTGGTGTTGCAATCTCCATTTATCTGACCGTTGCTCACTATGAAAAGGCACCGGTCGTCTGTTCCAATACTGGCATTATTGATTGTCAGCGTGTCCTTTCCAGTGTCTATTCTTTTGTGCCATACACAAATATTCCTATTTCACTCCCAGGGTTAGGCTGGTTTCTTGTCAGCGCAGTCGTAGCATTTCTGGCCTGGAGAGTATGGCCTGAACAACGTGCCTTGAGAATAGCCCAGGCGGCTTTTTTTGGATTAGGTGTGCTTACGGCCCTTTATCTTGTCTATGTGGAGATCACTTTTTTACACACCATCTGTGCCTGGTGTACAGCTCTGCATATTATTATGTTGGTCATGCTTCTTGTCTCAGTTTTTCAGCTAGTGCAATCTGATCAGGAATATGATGACAGTGAAGATGATGAGGTAGATGAAATCGTGCCTTCCAGGATGACTGTACCGCGTACCTAAAATTTTTAGACAGGCTGGTCATGTATATAGACTGCGATTGCATCTCCTGCTTTGACATTGCCTCCTTTGAGGATACGTGTCATCATTCCTGCTTGAAATGATTTATTACCGGAATTTGTTGCTGTTGTGGCTTGCAACAGCTGACTATTTATACCATTGAGTTGCTTGCAGGGAATACGTATCTCTGTGATTTCTAGCAGTGCAGCACCTACTGTGAGCAGTGTTCCCGGTGGCAATTGCATGATAGCCAGGTTTTGGACAGTAATGTTTTCGCCCATCATTCCCGGCCCTATGTGGATATCTTCCTTCACAAGCTCCTCAAAGATACGTGCATCGACGAGCAGAACTTGTCGCAGGTTGGGCAGGTGAGGATCTTTGCGGGCCAGATAACGATGGCGTACGGTTTTGCCTGCATGATAATCTCCTTCCACTCCCCAATCCTCTCTCAACTGGATCTCTTCTACCACAGGTTTAGGCAGGCCTGGTCGAGGATTGCGGCAGACCGCTATAACCCTCCCTGCTTTTATCGTGTCACTGCTCGTCATAGTCATACATTTACTCCCATTTGAAGGTTCGGATTGCCACAAACAGGATTACGATAGCCCAGATGACCAATAACAGGATTGGATATGTTGGGAAAGGATGTCCTGCTGTCATAGTTTGTTGTAGGGCCTGTGTCAAAGCGGCAGCAGGCAAGATTTGCGCTATGGCGGCAATTGGAGCGGGTAAATGATCGAGTGGAAGAATCCCACCTCCAAGCAAAATAAAGACGAGGAAGAGGGCATTAGCGCCAGCCAGGGTCATCTCAGCACGGAGACCGCCAGCCATCGCCAGTCCAAGCGCTGAAAATGTAATTGTGCCTAACACAACAGCTAATAATGCCAGTGGTAGCGATCCTGTTGGACGCCAGCCATAGAAAGCGATTGCAACTCCGATTAGTAATACCAATTGGACAATCTCAAGGGCCAGGATTGAAATAATCTTGGCGATAATCAGCCCGCTACGCGAGAGAGGCGAACTTCCCAGGCGCTTAAGCACTCCATAGTTGCGTTCATACGCTGTTGCGATGCCAAGGTTAACCATGCCAGCAGCCGAGATGGCAATGGCCAGGATACCTGGCAGTAGAAAGGTTGCCGCATTTTCACCATTTTGAACTGGAACAATATTGAGCGATGCGAAAAAAATGAGTAACATCACAGGAATAATCAATGTGACCAGGACATTTTCACCGCGCCTGCTGGTCAGTAAGAGTTCTATCCGGGTTTGTTTCAAAATTTGACGACCTGCCGAAGCTGGTTTATTGCTCAGCTGAGTAGGATTCTGTGATTGTGATGGATGTATGGCCATCTTTTTCAATTCGCGGCGCGGGTACCTCTGCATTCATGCATGGGGAGGAAGCGTCGCGACTCCTTTCGTGTAACTGTAGCCATCCGCGTGATGCACACGGCGTATATATTTCGGGTGAATATTCACCTTGTCCAGTCGAAATGAGGGGCGTTGGCGGATAGCAATGCGCCCCTGGAATGTCCCCTTCGGGGTGATCGCTTTCACGATGTCGCCTGTGCGATAGCCCAGATACGATCCCTTACGCTCCTTGTGCTGTTTGGGAAAGCCATAAGCATCAGTGACGCACATTTTGCGCCTGCCGTGTCCTGTAGCAGTCATGAGCAATGGAACAATTCCCTTGATGATGAGCACCCCCGGAGTACTCCTTCCTACGTTGGCTGCATCTACCCAGTGTATTTTGGGGAGTCCTCTTGTCGTTCGATTGAACTTTGTCAAGCTGCCACTTCCGCATTCAATAGGCACGTTTGTTGTCTTCAATCGTTCAAAGAGCAGCCATCTTGTTGCATTCACTGCTGCTGCATCCTTCAGTGGCGCTTTCGCTTGGGACTGGATCTGTTTCAACACGTTCGGTTTCTTCTTCAGAAACACGGCAATATCTTGTGTGCCCTTGGCGATGTTGCACGGTTTACAGGCAAGGCAAAGATTCGCGATGCGATTGGTTCCTCCTTTGGCGCGTGGCTGGATGTGCTCCACCTGCAAAGGTGTCTCCCTGGCTCCGCAGTACGAGCAAGCCCGGTCCCACTTTTCAAGTAAGTACTGCCTGATCTCGTATCCGGCTAAGGTGCCCTGTTGATACTGCATGCCGGACACCTCGGCGTTCTCCATCAACTGCATATCAAAGCTCACGAGTTCCATGCTGATTGCTGCGATGGGACAAGACCGTGAAAGACGATGGACCCATGTGAGCACATTCGAGATGCGACTCTCTAAGGATGGTGGGAGCCAGCCCTGTCGACGCCTACGGTTGGACCATCTCGCCTTGCGATAACGCGTTTTGCGGTTTCGGCGAGATCGACGGATGGCTCGACGATCATCGAGGGCCGCTTTGATCTTCTGTCCTCGATGGGTTAGTTCTGCCGCAAAGACGACTTTTCCTGTTGCATCGTTGACAATGGCGATACCTGTGGTCTTGCTCCCTGGGTCAAGCTTGATCCGCAATGGTTCTCTGTTTGGCTTCTCAATCTCATGTTTGAGGATAATCGTAAACGGAAATCTTTTGTATACTGCCGCCTTTCCTTCAGAGAGTAAGATTCTTGCCCGCCCAGGATGGACCGGGTTTAATGGTTTCTGATAGGTATCTAACACAAACACGTTGCTCATGATGAGCCTCTACTTTCGTAGGTAATGGTTGCCTCGCTAAAGTTACTGAGTGGTTTAACGCCAACGACACTGAGTTAACCCTTGTAGCCCTGTTTAATCGTTGACCGTAGCGGGCAAGGCTGGCATGCACCTCGCCGTACCTATTTCACCCGTAACGTAGAATCTCTTTCAGATTCTCAAGCTGGTCAGGTGAGCTTACCGAAGCAAGCTCCTAGCTTTTAGCTATGGGGTTCCTGACAATTAATCTCGTACCTCTGATCCAGTTAAGCGTAAGAAGAGATCTTCCAATGAACCCTGGCCGACACGCAGCTCGGAGAGAGGAATCTTCTCATCCCGTAACCAGGTGGTAAGCTCAACTAACGCCGCAGGAATAGTATCTGTTTCAATGACGTAACTACCGGCTCGCACCTCTTCGGCGGTCTTGACTGTAGATAGAGCACTCAACTTTGCGCAATCCAGACCTTCAGGGGCGACAAAGCGCACGATATTGGCATTTTGTCCACCAGTCAGGTTGCCAGGGGTATCTAAAGCGATCAGTTGGCCGTGGTCAATGATGGCTACGCGATCGGCCAGCCGCTCGGCCTCATCTAGCAAGTGCGTGGTGAGGAGAATCGTGACACCGTTGCGCTTCAACTCGCGTATAATTTCCCAGGTTGTCTGACGAGCTTGTGGGTCCATGCCAGCGGTTGGCTCGTCTAAAAAGACCAACTCTGGATTTCCAACCAGGGCAATTGCCAGCGCCAGGCGACGCTTTTGTCCGCCCGATAGTCGACGGCAACGTGTTTTTCCGGCGGATATCAACCCCACCCGTTCGAGTAACTCGTCGACCGCCTGAGGCTGCTCATAATAACTTGCAAAGAGTGCCAAAGCCTCGCGAGCTGTCAGGGCTGGATAAAGGCCATCTTGTTGCAGCATCACACCGATACGCGGCTTTAAATCTTTGCCCTGGCGTAGCGGGTCCAGGCCAAGGACGCGTATCGATCCTTCATCGGCGGCGCGATAACCTTCCATCGTTTCAACTGTGGTTGTTTTACCCGCTCCATTTGGACCCAGAAGAGCAAAAACTTCGCCCGCTTGCACGGAAAACTGTAAATGATCAACGACGCGATGTGCGCCATAACTTTTGCTGAAATTCTCAACGACAATGGCGGCTGTTTCGTTGGATAACGTTTGAGCCATTTGAGCCGTTGTCTGCGTATGAGCAGACATAAGAGCCACTCCTTAATATGCAACTACTCCGCTTATACTCAATTGTGAGATAACATTTCTTGGGGCAATGAGTGCAAGCAATCAAGAAATCCTTTGTATAAAGTACAGCACTTTTTGATAGATGACAAGCCTGCACCTCCCAGGTACACATTTTTTGCCGCATGAAAATTCTATTTATGGGGAGGCACTCAAGGATTGATTGATTGTCATTGGCCTGATTATTTCGGGAAAACGTGCAAAAATAGTGAAACATTGCGTGATTTACATCTAATTTGATTGGTCATGCGTGTAGATAGTAGTTATATAAAGCCTCTTCCTCGTTATTTATGGAAGAGAAAATCGAGATTATTGTTTTTTGTTTTGTCGGATTGTGTTGTTCATTTGAGGAGGAATGTTATGGTTGGTTTACTTTGGGCCGCTGCTGTTGTCCTGTTCGTTTTGTGGCTTCTGGGTTTCGTTGTATTGCATGTTACGAGTGGACTGATCCATATTCTGCTTATCATCGCAGTGGTCGTGCTCATCTACAACCTTATCGCAGGTGCCCGTGGTCGTCGCTCCCTTTAAAACTTGTGCGGGAACGATAGTGATACCAGGAGATTGAAGTCTTCTTTCAAAATTTTGTGAAAGAAGACTTCAATCTTTTTTTAATACATTTATAGTGAAGAATGAGATGCGATAAAACAGTACTGCTATATTCTATAACCTGAAAAATGCAATCTCTGTCTTAAAACTTGCAGCGTAAAATATGGTTATGCTGTATTCTATTTGACGCTTCCTAACTCTAGATGTTACACTATCAAAAATTATGAAGTAGATTTGTTGCTATAAGATGTACAGGCATTGGCCTGTTTGACCCGCAAGGGACCAGTACACCTTAAAAGTGTGCTGGTGTTTTTTTAAGGAGGAAGTCTTAAACCATGTCTCTGGCACAGAACCCGGACTCCTTTGCCCAGAAGTTTTCAAAAGAAGGGCTCACCTTTGATGATGTGCTGATCATACCTGCTGCCTCTTCTGTCTTGCCCCGAGATGTCTCCACACAAACACGCTTCACTCGTACGATCTCCCTCAACATTCCGATTGTGAGTGCTGCTATGGATACTGTATCTGAAGCTCGTTTGGCAATTGCATTGGCGCGTGAGGGTGGTATTGGTGTAGTACATAGTAATGCTTCCATTGATTTCCAGGCTGAAGAGGTTGATAAGGTCAAACGCTCTGAGTCTGGTATGATTACCGATCCTATTACGCTTGAGCCGGATGCTGCTTTGAAAGAGGCTCTTCTGGTGATGAAGCGTTTCCATATCTCTGGTATTCCTATTACTGAGCACGGTCGGCTAGTCGGTATCTTGACGAATCGTGACTTGCGATTTGAGACGAATGTAGAACGTCCTATTGTAGAACTCATGACGCGTGAAAACCTTGTGACTGTTCCGGTCGGAACAACCTTAGAGCAAGCACGTGAGATTCTTCATCGTAGTAAAGTTGAGAAGCTGCCAGTCGTCGATGAGCATGGTATGCTGAAGGGCTTGATTACCACGAAGGATATTGAGAAGAAAATTCTGTATCCTAATGCGGCTAAGGATGAGTTTGGCCGCCTACGCGTTGCTGCCGCCGTTGGAGTGGGACCCGACTCGCTTGATCGTTGTGCTGCTCTGGTTGAAGAGGGTGTTGACGCTCTGGTCGTTGACACATCACATGGGCATTCACGTATGGTGATTGAGCGCGTAGCTCAAATCCATGATCAGTTTGGGAAAAAGGTCCAGATCGTAGCTGGCAATGTGGTCACTGCTGAGGCGACTGAGGCGCTCATCCAGGCTGGTGTAGATGCCGTCAAAGTTGGTATTGGTGCTGGCTCTATCTGTACAACTCGTATTATCTCGGGTGTCGGCATGGCTCAGGTCACAGCTATTTATGACTGTGCGGCCGTTGCACGCAAATACGATGTGCCGATTATCGGTGATGGTGGTATCCAATATTCTGGTGATATTGCGAAAGCGATTGTGGCGGGATCTGATACGGTGATGCTGGGGAGTCTGTTGGCTGGCGTTGATGAGAGTCCAGGTGAATTGATTATCTCCCACGGTGAGCGCTTCAAAGATTATCGTGGTATGGGTTCGATTGGAGCTATGAAACAGCGGACGTATAGCAAGCATCGTTACTTCCAGGGGGAAGTGGATGAGTCAGATTTGATCGCTGAAGGCATTGAAGCCCGTGTTCCTTATAAAGGTCAATTGGGTCCCTTAGTCTTTCAATTGGTTGGCGGCTTACGTCAGGCAATGGGCTATGCAGGCGCGGCGACCATTCAGGATATGCAGGAGTATGCACGCTTCACGCGCATTACGAATGCAGGTCTAAGAGAAAGTCATCCCCACGATGTGATGATCACAAAAGAAGCTCCTAATTATGGCACAAAAATGCGCTAAAAAGATTGGAAGAGGTGTCTTTAGAGATACCCCTTCCTTTTTTTTGCGGCTTAACGGGTCAGGAAGGCTAAAAGCTCAGCCATGGGATAAGGACCCGGACAAAAACTGCGATGGACGGGATCCATCGAGCAATGTCCAGTGATACCACCGCTGGCGTTTGCTGCCTGCCTGGGAATGCGATGACGATCACAAATATGCTCAATCAGGTGGAAACTTGCATCTTTTTGTTGCTCTGTCAGCTCGTCGGAGTTATCATGGTGCGGTTTGACGTGCTCGATCGAGATTGTAACATGATTGGGATTGAGATCGTGTGACCACCATGGATCGTGACCTTCGGTAACACCTCCGTTACCCCAGGCTCCGTCATGTTCACGTACTGATTGCACGATCACGCCGTCACGACCGATGGTATAATGAGTGCTTACGTCAACGCGTTGAAAATAATAACCAACATCCTGTGCACTCGTAAAGCCCGCTGTTCCATGTATAATGATCCAGCGTGGTGTATGTCCGGCTCGGCCGGGGAAATAATTGGCCGATGGCATCCATAGCACATGGGGTTCATCCATTAGAGAAAGGCTCCTTGTCTCGTCAGAAATTTACTTGGTGAGGGAAACACATTCAATGATAGGGATTTTATCTTTCCATTGGATTGAAATGTCCCCTGTCATAGTATATGCTGTGTAAAGACGAGCGCGCGGGAGATGTAGCGAGTCGGGATTGGTATTTTTTGGCGTGAAGAGTAGTAGGGGATGGAGGTAGTTATCAAGGCTGTACGATTGATACCTATTAGCCAAGATGTCCCATATGATTGCGATCATGGGCGGTATCAGTTAGAATAACAAGGGTCTCAGACTCATTCACAGAACAAGATGGCAACCTACCAATGCGGAGGAAAATATGGTTGATCTTAAACAGATGCTGAGCCGCTTCATCGCAATTCCAGGTATTCGTCAGGCCGTCCTCGTAGGCCGCGATGGTCTGATCATTGAGGGCATGACGCGCGATGGAAAGGATGATTTAGAGGCAGTGGGAGCAATTACCACAACAAGCTTTAGCACCGCCGAGGCATTGGGGCAAGCAATAGCACGTGGAAGCGCAGTGGGTTTGCTCTTGGAGTATGAACATGGCCTGGTGAGTGTTGATCCCCTGGGGGATTTCGCTTTGATGGTAACTCTTTCAGATAATGCCTCAAATATTGGTCGCGTACGCCATTTGGTTAAAGCGAGTCGTAACGAAATTCTTGAGGCTCTGGATATAGCTTAGTTTAGCGCAATAGAAAATGGTCTATTCTACCTTATGCCAGACGTGTACACGGAGGGCGGCGCGTCCATGGAACAATTAACAAATCTTATCATTTCTGATCGCGAGCTGACATCAATTTCAGCTGTCTTGCTGAAATTGATGAATGATACTAATGCCACTTCTGCTATGCTTCTCGATAAAAGTGGTCAAGTCGTTGCTGTGCAGGGAACAGGTACACGTCGCAATGCAACAACCCTTGGCGCTTTGCTTGCTGGTGTCTTTTCATCATCACGGGAAGTCGCAAAATTACTCAACGAAAAAGATTTTCGCAATATTTTTCAACAGGGGGTGCAAGAGAATATCTACACAACAATGGTTGAAGAACAATGGCTGTTAGTGATTATTTTCGATAAATTAACACATATAGGATTAGTCAAAGTTTTATCAAAAAAATCTTCTGATGAACTTGGGCGAACCCTGGAACGTGTGCGTTCTGATACAACGCGTACAAAATCTTCGGTACTTAATCTTCAATTTCGTTCATCGGTTGAAGATACCATCGATCTGCTTTTTCGCGATTAGAGGAACCTGTCTTTTATGGCTCTCATCAACATTGCTACCCATGAGATCCACTGTAAAATTGTCTATTATGGCATAGGATACTGTGGGAAGACGACGAATTTGCAGCATGTGCATAAGAGTATTCACCCCAATGCTCGGGGTGATATGCTCTCTATTGCCACGGAGACAGAGCGTACTCTGTTCTTCGACTTTTTGCCTTTAGATCTTGGGACTGTGCACGGTTTTCGTACTCGCTTTCATCTTTATACTGTGCCTGGACAAATTCTTTACGAACGTACTCGCCTGGCCGTCTTAAACGGTGCGGATGGTATTGTCTTCGTGGTGGATTCCCAGGCTGATAAATTTGAGGAAAATGTTCAAAGTATTGCCGAATTGGAGATGCACATGCGCCATATCGGGAAGAATTTGATGACTTTTCCTCTGGTTATGCAGTGGAATAAGCGTGATATGCCGAATGCATTACCAGTTCCTGTTTTGGAGCGTTATCTGAATCGTCGAAGAGCTGCAAGCTTTGAGGCGGTAGCCGCTGATGGTCGAGGGGTCTTTGCGACTCTCCGTTCGATTAGCAAAAATGTGATGACGCAGTTGTAACTTTTATTTTCTATCTGTATTTGTGTTATGTAGGTGGGGAAGGGGGCGTGGTTGTTCTAAACTATTTTTCTGTTTGTGTTATGTGCCGTTCCTATGTTGTATAGACCTGACCCGCGCCCCCCGAACACATAAGCTTGATGGCTTATGTTTGTTGTCTCCTGGCATCCTCCGCTTCGCGCTGTGTCGCTATTGCTTTCTCTTCCAGTGATTTGTTTTTCTCTGCATCCTTAGTATCGTTTTATGCATGCCTGTTCGCCAGTTGTGCTCTGGCGTTTCTAACCACGCAATGTGGCAATCAGACGATTGGGTTTGAGCAGGAGATCAATGGCATTGATGGGACTGTAAGCTATAATATCGGCTCCTTGCATAGTTTTGACGGCTGTTCCTTCAGAGGTAATCACCACTACTCCGATGGCTGATAGGCGTAACATACTGGCATCATTGACGCCATTACCAAAGGCGATGACGTTTGCTGGTCCCAGATTTTGTACGTAGCGCATTTTTTCATCACCACGTTGGATTTCGTGAATGGGAAAGTTGAAGGCTTGTTCGAGCGTTGCCAGGTTTCCATGGGTGCTAGAACTGATGAGGTGGATAGAGAGATGTTCGGATAAAGTTTTGAGTCGCTCGGCGGTACCTGCGATTGCAGTACCATCGACAGCGAGGGTACCATTTACGTCGAAGACTGCATGGCGCAGCTCAATAACCCCTCTTTGAGGAATGTCAATCTTGATAGCCACTTGCTTTATCTGCCTTTCAATACGTGATCACACGCATTGAGTCTTCTCTCTGTACTGTACAGATAGGCTTCAGTAACCTTACAATCTTTACAGCGCAGATAACAGGTCGCACCAGTGTCATAATCATGATGCTTATTGAAAGCATAACGCACCGATGAACCTTCTGCAAGGCTCTGGCACTCAAGTTTCGTTGTCATTATTTATGTTGAAGCATCGTGCTGCTCAAGACATGCAAAAGAAGCGCCAGGAGAACTCCATCACGCTTCTTAAGAGAGTGGTTGCTGCAAAAGTATCATCGCTACCAATGATAAAAATCGATGATTATAGCTAAAGTATCTTAGTAGTAGCGGCGGCGGCGGCGAGGGCGACGTACATAGCTTCCACGGCGACGGTAACGTTCATAGCCAGGACGATAGACCCGACGATACGCTAATCCGCTCCAAAGTGCGACACAAATTGCGGCTACCAGTAGCGATGTGAATATCGGTGCCCCGTAAAGATATTGGTCGTTAGCGAAATGGATGCCGAGCAGACCTACAATAATAACCATGCCAATAAAGCCAATGACTGTGGCACCAATAATACCATCACGTGCTCTCCGACGAGCGATTAATTCGCCAATAAAAGCGCCAATTAAAGCAATAATAAGCCAGACGATAAAGCCTTGAAGAGAAAATTGCATATAATAACCTCCCTGTCGGTAGATGTTTAATAGCTCAGTCTTTTCTTAGTACGTATGATCAAGCTGCTTCGCTTCATAACGAAGTACTTGTCTTAACTTATGGCATAAAGCAATGGTCGAGCCGTTTTGAGCATCTCTGGAGTGTGACCTATTCCTGCGAGTGCCAGTGCCGCTGAGAGACGTACTGAGCGTGGTAGATGTTTTTGTTGTGACAACTTTTGTAGTAAGGGGATGGTGCTCTGATCTTGTAGTTGAGTCAGAAGCCAGACAATTGCTTCGCGCTCGGCTAGATCAGTGCACTTGAGGTAATGAACCAGCAAGATGGCGAATGATGGACCATATTGTTGCTGGCACTGTTGTAAGCGATAGTGTATTTCGCTTGTGGAAAGAGAACTATTTGTGGTGAGGTCGATGAACTCGTGGATCTTACTATGAAGATTTTTACGAGACTCAAGCTTGAAAACGTTCCAACCATCTTCTTCTGGTGGATGTACTGATTGGAGCGGCCTGGCGTCCCATTTTTCCATCAAGAGAATCCTTCCTGAGCAGTAGAAAGCTCATTATGTTACGAATATTCAGCTAAACTAGAAAAAACTTCCTGTCGCTTGTCTATTATGTCAAGCAAGTTCTGTAATCCCTGCTGCGCTTGCAAACGTTGCAGGGCACTGAGTGTAGTCGTGGCAGCAAACTCATCTTCATCCAGAATGAGAGTTTTTCCCTTTGGATCGACCCAGACATCCAGAAAGAGGTCGATCTGTTCGATTCTGGTATCCATGACACGCGCAGGTTCCGTGATATTGCAGTACCAGCCTTTACGTGAACCATCTTTCTGAGCCACATCAAAGATATTAAACCAGCGATTTGTATAGTAAAACTCGATGAAGCGATCTCCCGGCACGAAACGCGTATAGCCGAGATTGCGCTCTTTCATCGTCCAGATGGCCTGGACGACGACCTCATGCTGAGAGCGAGAAAGAACCTCACCAGTATAGCGAGTTTTTTCAGCTCCTAGAGGATCAAGTTTGATAATAGTAATCATGGTTCCTTGCAATGAATGAAGTGATATCCGACTGTTTATGCAAACAGTATATAGTGTAACGTAAATCCCCCCAATCTTCAATGGGTAAATGGTAGAGTTAATTAAAGCTTCTGATTATGGATATGGCGATAGGCATCAACCATATCCATGTTGATTTGGCACTTTACACAGGCTGTTTCTCTCGGTAATAAGAGAAATTGCCAGGGAAAACATGTATGGCTTTATCCGCTTCGATGGAGATAATCTTAGTTGCCACCTGATCTAGAAAGTATCGATCGTGTGAGACCATCATAATTGTCCCTTCAAATTGTTGGAGTGCAGCTTCCAGGACTTCAACCGATGGAATATCCAGATTATTGGTTGGCTCGTCGAGTAAGAGGAAGTTGGCGTCGGTAAGCATCAAGCGTGCGATCTGAAGCCGACTTTTCTCGCCACCACTTAAATTCTGAATGGTTGTATGCATATCGCGATAAGAAAACAATAAACGATGAAGTAAAGCGATCGCTTGTGCTTCACTCATATTTTTCAGCCGCGTAACAAATTCCAAAGGTGAATTGCGAGCAGGTAACGTTTCCTGTTCCTGTGAATAATAACCAGTGATTACACTTGGCCCGATTTTGATCTGCCCACTATCGTTTGGACGTAGACCTAATAAGGTCTTGAGGAGCGTGGTTTTGCCACTTCCATTGTCTCCTACGATACCGATGCGCTCTCCATGCATCACCGTCAGGTCAAAAGGTTGGCAGAGGACGCGTCCATCGATGGTGATACTGATGCTTTTGGCCTCAAGCACTTTTTTACCACTGCGTTCTGGGTCCAGCTGAACCTTCATTTTGTTTCGCGCCAGGACAGGCTTCTGTGCGAGATCTTCTTTAATCCGTGCGATACGTTTCTCCATATTGTGCATCCGCCCAGCGAATTTATCATTAAACTTGGCCCATTCGCGCAACTGCACCAGACTTGCTTCGAGGCGTTTGATCTCATCCTGCTGGAGCAGATAATGCTCATAACGCTGTTGAAGTCGCAACTGGCGCTCTTTGACATAAGCACTATAGTTACCAAAGTAGATATCGATAGCACCATCCTCTAGTTGATATATTTTCTTCACGGTTTGATCAAGCAGATGACGATCATGCGAGATGAGCACGACTGTGCCAGGATAATCCTGAATATATTGCTCAAGCCAGATTTTCGCTTCCATATCGAGATGATTATCTGGCTCGTCCAGCAGGAGAAGATCTGGGGTTTGGACGAGTATGCGCGCCAGATTCACGAGTTTTTTCTCGCCACCACTCAGCGATCCGACCTTTTGGTCATATGCCGTGGGAGGGAAGCCTAATCCGGTCAGGACAGCTTTGGCTTTGTGCTCAACCATATAGCCACCCAGAGTATCAAAGCGCTCCTGAGCCTTACCATAGGCATCCAGCACGGCATCCAAAGCATCTGAATTGCTTGTGATGCGTGGGTCTCCCATCTGCTCTTCCAAATGATGAAGCACACGCAGTTGGGTGGCAAACTCCTCTGATACCTCCTCGACAACTTCGAAGACCGTTTTTGTATGTTGCTGCGGATCGATCTCCTGAGTTAGATGTCCTATAGTCATATGGCGCTTGCGTGAAATGGTGCCGTCGGTTGGTGTATCCAGATCGGCCATCAGCTTCAGAAGGGTTGACTTCCCACAGCCGTTTTCGCCTACCAGGCCGATGCGCTCGCCGGTGAGGATTTCTAGATCGATTTGTTCAAAGACTGCATTGCCTGCATAATCTTTGCTGACTTTTGAGAATTGAACTAATAACATTGTTTCTTCCTTTTGGAATGTGCAGCATGTCTGGCCGCAGAGCTAGACATAGAGAGATAATCATGGACAGCGGTCGAGGGGAGAGGGCCTGCACATCTGCTGCATTGGGAAGAAATGGGATGATGGGAATAAGGTATGAATATGGCTGGAGAAGGAGCACAGATAAAAACTAACCTACGTCTTGCATGGAAGCTGAAGCACGTACGTTAATCCACAACATCAGCACTGCTTTCCGCCGCATAAGCAAATGTATCAGGCTTATGCGGCGCACACATGTGAGATGACTTTATAAGGATAGTGGTAAGCCAGGAACTGGGCAAATTTGTCTTGCCGATCGTGGCATATAGTTTCATTCTGCATAAACTTAATATTACTGACTCGGCGCATAAAAGTCAAGGGTAAAATTGTTTATGAGGATATTTTATTAAGCTTATTTTATGTGTTGACGAATGAAGTTGAGACTGGTATGGAGTTGTTCTACATCTATCCCCTCATTCAGGGTAATGGCTGGCGATTCGAGGCTGACGTTACCGGTGAAACCCATCTGTTTTAATTGTGCAAAAAAACGCTCGAAGTCGACATTCCCTTCGCCTGGATGAAGATAGCGGCGTTGCCCATCCACAAAAGGTTGACCAATAGAATCTTTTATATGTATATGATGGGTCCTCTGTTGATCCCAGAGCCAGGGGGTCTGAAAGACGCTATCCAGCTGGTTATAGTTGGCCAGGAATTCTGTATCTAGAGCGAAATGAGTGCGTGGTTCATGCTTCAAGGTGCGTTGGAGGTTGGTTAAGGGATCAAAATGTCGACCAGGAATACTCTCAAGTGCTAGTTCTACTCCATAGTGTTGTGCCAGATCGTAACAGGCTTGCTGCATTGAAAGATTATTATCTAGATTATCGTCTAATTCGGGCCAATTCCAGAAATGCAGAACAAGTAGTTTGCTTCCTAATAGCTTTGCCATCTTGCAATTCTCTTCCAGAAGGTCGACTCCTTGTTGCCGCGCTGCAGGATCGGGCTGACCAAGTGCTGTCCCAATGTTTTTTTCCGTATGCATCGCCGGGAAGCGTAGCTCGGTGCGCAGTAGTTCAGCGGCGATCTGCTCGATTTGTCCGTACCAGGTAGGATAAAACATAATCTCCAGGCCATCAACCTCTAAAAGTGGTCCGTATTTAATGATGGCTTGGTGCCCTGTGAGATCGGGGTGGCGACTGAAGACACCTGTTGAGCAAAGTAATTGTATTGGTTGGCTCATGCCGAATGCTATCTCCTCACGCAATCTTTTTGGTTGCTGATAACTCTACTATTTATAATCCTACTATTGTATGCGCCAGGAGTTGAGGAAAGCAAACAAGGGCTTATGTAACTGACGAGTAAGTAGCTACCATTGAGTACCAGAAACCGGTTAACTATCTATTCCTATGCTATACTGAGAAGGATATGTTGGGTTTAGATTTTATTTGCCAGCATCATGATATTGTTCGTGATGCGCTACAAAAGCGTTGTGAAGCGCGTGATAGCGAGATCGATGAGATACTACTATTATCTGAACAGCGTCGCGAAGTTTTAGCCCGGCGAGATAACGTATATGCCGCGTTAAAAAGCCAGAAAGAGGCAATACGTTCCGTCCCGCTAACTCAGCGTCGTGTTGCAAATGAGCAAATTAAAGCTCAGCACGACGAAATTCGCGAGCTGGAGTTGCAGATAACAGATCTCGAGACACGTCTTCAGTTTTTGTTGCTTCTTTTGCCGAACATCCCACATACGAGTGTTCCAGTGGTGGATACGACAGCCTCTCCAGATGAGATAGTTCTCCATTGGGGAGAGTCCGCTCACTTACCTTTCGAGCCGCAGGCCCATTGGGATCTAGGTACGCATCTTGGTATTCTGGATGCCGAGATGGGTGTTCGGATTGCTGGTAGTCGTTTTGTCTTGCTCAAGGGAATGGGAGCGCGTCTGGAGCGCGCTTTGATCTCTTTTATGCTGGATGTGCATACTGGCGAGCATGGCTATACAGAGATCTTACCCCCACAATTAGTGAAGCGCTCAGTGATGATAGGTGCCGGTCAGTTGCCCAAATTCGCTGATCAAGTCTATGGTTGTGGCGAAGATGAACTTTATCTGAATCCTACGGCGGAGGTTCCACTCATTGGCATGCATAGTGATGCGATCTTGTCGCGTGATATTTTACCTCTGCGCTATGTCGCCTGGACAACTGCGTTTCGTCGCGAAGCTGGTTCAGCCTCACATCAGACGCGAGGATTATTGCGTTTGCATCAATTTAACAAAGTTGAACTTTTTCAATATACCGAGCCTCAGAATTCCTATATTGAATTAGCTCATATGTTGCAACATGCAGAGGAGATCCTGCAACTGCTCGAGTTAGCTTATCGTGTTGTGACTTTAAATAGCGCCCATTTGCCCTTTGCGTCTGCTAAAACTCTCGATATTGAGGTCTGGATGCCGGCGATGAAGGATTATATAGAGATCTCCTCGGTAAGTAATTGCGAAGGATTCCAGGCGCGCCGGGCAAATATTCGCTATCGCAGCGGTCGTACAAAACGAGCGAGACACGTTCATACGCTGAATGCTTCTGGATTAGCTGTAGGTCGGACGATGGCGGCTATTCTGGAAAATTATCAGCAGGCGGATGGGTCGGTTATAGTACCAAAAGTATTGCGCCCTTACGTAGGCACATCCATTCTTTTAGCGTCTGCGTAGTAGAAATAAAGGGAAAAAAAGACTAGCACGAAGGGACGAAAACCAGATTTACGAATATTTGTGAAATTGGTATAAAACCCTTCACAAGTTGGCACAAGTATGGTATATTATCTGCGGAAGGATGGCAGAGTGGTCTATTGCGGCTGTCTTGAAAACAGCTGAGTGAGAGCTCCGGGGGTTCGAATCCCTCTCCTTCCGTACTAGAGCAGATAATGTACGTCTGCTCTAGATTTGTCTTATCTGCTTCTGCCTCACCTGTGCCGAGGAACTATAATCATTTTAACTGGCAGCGATAGTTAGTGTTGGAAGTTGTGCCAATTTGCTTCCGACTCTATGCATACACAAGATAGTATATGAATGATGAAAAAGTAGTCGTTGACTTTCGTGAAAATAAGTGTATGGATTCTACTAGTGCAACGGTGAAAGGAACATATGCTACATGGAAGCCATTTTCTGGACGGACGGTGAAGTACTGTGTCACTGATAGGTACATTAGAGCAGTTTAAATTAGCAGAAGTGTTGCAGCGTCTTGAGCGTCATGCAAAGACTGGTCTCCTTATAATTCAAAAGAGTTCCCAATGGGTTGAATTCTATATCAGTGACGGCCACCTGCTTTGTATTGGACCCTTGCGTACTCAGGCAACACTCGGTGAGCGTTTAGTTCAGGATGGAGTTATCCCACAAGGCGCTCTGCAAGAAACGTTACTTGTATTAGGTCCTCAGGCAAATGAATCTCAGACAGCTCGCAAGTTGATAGAATCGCGTTATGCGAGTCGCGAGGCGTTACGGGCCTGGACTATCAGGAATACCACGAAGGCGCTGAAGGTTCTCTTGCTTTGGGATTCAGGCGATATTTATTTTGACGAGGGGACTCTGCCGCCAAATGATCGCTTATTGGTCTCGATGTCTATTTCGTCGTTAATTGAAGATGCCAAACCTGTTATTGCTCCCACCCCAGAAGTAGCCAAGCCTAAAACCGTTCCCCTGCCATCGTCTTACTCGCCAATCAATCCGCCAGCGCCATCTATCTACTCACCGATGACGCCAGCGACGCCAGCAGTACCGATATCGTTGGCTCAGACGCCTCCGCCGCAGTCCACGCCGCGGACGCCAAGCACTCCCTCACCTGATGTCGCACGTGTTCCTACACTGATGAGTGCTTCGCAATTTCTCGATGATTCCGCGTTTGCTGCATCCTCGTTTGCCACATCTTTTCCAGCGCCAGAGTCATTTTCGCCTGCTGCCACTCCTGCGATCTCTGAAGAGTCTGCTTTTGACTCGCAGATGGACACCCCTTCATTTGCTGATGTTGGAGCAATGTTCTCTGATGATGGTCCCAGGCAGACCGATTCTGGTTTTGCCTCTTTGTTTGGAGAATCTGATACAAACAACGGTGTTTTTCAACCCGTCCCGGTAACTAATCCTGTGCCTCCGCGTCGTATTGACACATCCTTTATGTCGCCTGATATGGTATTGTTGCCAAAAGATCTATCCGCCTACCGTGCTCAAAATCCACAAGTGCAGATTACGCCTGATCAATGGTGCGTCTTAACGCATGTTGACGGTAGAACCTCCTTGCTCTCTATTTGCCAGGACCTGGGGACTACTCCCGATATTGTTTGTCCGGTGGTTGGTGAGCTGATCGCTGAAGAATTGATCTCTATTACGATGCCCACTGATAATATGCAACCTGATCTGGCACCTGTTTCGGGTGAACTGGTGGCTACCGGTTTAAGCAATGGCTACGTCGCACCAGGATATGCTTCTGCTTCAGTCTCACCCTGGTCCGCCTCATTGCCTGCTATGCAGCAGCCCGAGATGAATCCATCTGCGTTCGTTGGACAAGTAGAGGTCAATGGCGTGGTGACGGAGTCTCAATGGGGGAATGGTGGGAATGGGGCAAAATTTGTGCCCGGACGCGGTTGGATTGCTAGCCCGCAGCCGATGCAACCATTGCAATCCAGCGGACCACTAGCCTCTCCGAGCGGCATATACAATATTCCACTGGGCAATGATTACTAGTTTGTGCCAATCTGACGATGTAGTGCTCTGATTGCGTAGGATATGTGGAGGAGGTTGTGGTGTTACAACCAGAAAAGAGCATACCTGCTCGATCTGTAGAACTGGCTGAGTCTGATGATGCGATTTCAGGTATGATTGTTGGGAAGAGTCCGGTCATCCAGAAGATTATTACTTCAGTTCGTCAGGTGGCGTCATATCCGAAGGCCCGCATCTTGATCCAGGGGGATAGCGGCACCGGGAAAGATGTCGTGGCACGTGCGATTCATGAAGCGGGCCGTCATTCCTCGTCGCCTGGTCTATTTATTCCCATCAATTGCGCAGCAATTCCGGAAGCGCTGATGGAGACCGAACTATTTGGTGTGGAAGCGGGCGCTTATACTGATGCCAAGGTTGCTCGTGATGGCCTGCTGGCCCGTGCCCATCGTGGTACGCTCTTCCTGGATGAAATTGGTTCAATGCCTCTTGCCTTACAAACTAAATTATTGCGCTTTCTCGAGACGTGGAGTTTTCGGCGCGTGGGCGGGGTGAAAGAGGTTCATGTGCAGCTGCGTGTCATTGCAGCTACCAACGTAGACTTGCAGACGGCAGTTATACAAAAGAAATTTCGCGACGATTTGTTTTATCGCCTCAAGGTTGTGACATTTTTTATGCCTCCTTTACATGAGCATCCCGAAGACATTCCTCTGCTGATTGAGCATTTTTTGCAGCGTGAAAGCAAGCAACACGGGGTCCCTTTGAGTATTAGTGCTGCCGCATCAGATCTTTTGTTGCATTATGCCTGGCCTGGCAATATTCGAGAATTGCAACATGCGATAGAGTTGGGGGGGATTCTCTGTCACGATCATGTCATTCAGGCCGAAGATTTGTTGAGTGTTGTCTCTCCTCCTCAGATGCATACGGGGGCTCAGGTTCCTGATCTCCTTCAGAAACTTTCACTACCCGCCACAGGGATCGATTTGCCGGCATTTTTGAGCGGCATTGAATACGCTTTTATTCAAGAAGCTTTGAAACGTTGTGGGTATAATCAGGTGCATGCTGCTGCGCTGTTAGGCATTTCACGTGACAAGTTACGTTATCGCCTGGCAGAGAAAAATCGTCGTCAATCGGCGCAGGCACAGTCAGAAACGCATGATTGATACGGTCTCTTCTCGTGCCGGCGCTACAGAGGACCTCCTTGCTCAGTTGGTTGTCGCTACCTCGGGCCACTCAAGCATCATGGCTTTCAGCGTATCACCTGCATGTGGGCTGCTGCCCCCTTCAGGGATAATCACAAATGCGTTTGTATGTAAAAGAGAGGTCATGATATGCGAATCCTGTTTTCCTGTGACGTGAGCCACAAAGCCTCCATCTTGCCATTCGACATATGCACGCATATAGTGACGCCTCATCGCTTTATCGTGTATATCCTCTTGGAGAGTGATCTCGATTTGAGGTTTAAATAGCAGCTGATGCCCCTGTAGTTTTCGAATCAGCGGGCGTGTAAAGATCTCAAAGGTCACGGCGCTGGAGACTGGATTGCCAGGCAGTCCAATCAAAGGGATATCTCCAATGTGACCAAAAGCCACTGGTTTTCCTGGTTTCATGTTGATACGCCAGAAATTGATCTCTCCCTGTTCCGCCATGATGTTCTTGACCAGATCGAAATCGCCTACTGAGACGCCTCCAGAGGTAATAATGAGATCAAAGGTCATCGCCTCCGCAAATTTTTCGCGCAAGCTTTCGACCGTATCGCGAGCAACGCCC
The DNA here is from genome assembly GCF_057551105.1 of Dictyobacter sp. Z7_2. Classification (NCBI taxonomy): domain Bacteria; kingdom Bacillati; phylum Chloroflexota; class Ktedonobacteria; order Ktedonobacterales; family Dictyobacteraceae; genus Dictyobacter; species Dictyobacter sp. Z7_2. The sequence goes on along the minus strand of NZ_BAAJPE010000002.1, from coordinate 1,047,632 downwards.
AGGCGATATGGTTCAGCACCAGCGCGTCGGACCGCAGCTTCTAAGAGATAACTGTTACTGTTGCGTATCTTGCCGGGCTGGAGCGGTTGATCAATATCGACAATTTCGTCGCCGGTTCCCAGAATAGCGACGCGAGCCCGAGGTATCACTGTGACCTCGGACCAGCCAAGGGTTGCCAGGACGCCAATCTCCCACGGACCAAGCTCTATGCCTGACTCTAAAATCTTCTGTCCTCGCCGCATATCTTCTCCGGCTGGACGAATATTATTGCCGGGTTGAACCCCCTGGAGGATTTCTACCCAGGAGCTTTCTGGCCCATCATTGCGTGTCAATTCTACCTGAATGATGGCGTCGGCTCCCGGAGGCACTGGAGCACCTGTCATTATGCGCATCGCCGTTCCGGCTTCAACGCGGTGATCTGCCACATAGCCAGCGGCCACGCCTCCGGTCACGCGTAGGCGCGGTGGTTGATTGGTACCAGAGACGCTGTCCTGGCTTAACAGGGCAAAGCCATCCATTGCTGAATTGTCGAATGGTGGTATATCTTCCTGGGCGCTGATCTCTTCGGCCAGGATTAATCCTTGAGCCTCTGAGAGGGGAACTTTGATTGCCGGTAGTGCTGTAATTTGGGATAGGATCTGTTCGAGGGCTTCTTCAACGCTGATCATAGATAACCTCCCCTGACATAAAACAGAGAAGCCTGGCTCACTTAAAATATTCATGTGATGCCAGGCTTCTCTTAAATAAAACTACCTCGTACGGGATTCGAACCCGTGATCTCCGCCTTGAAAGGGCGGCGTCCTAGGCCGCTAGACGAACGAGGCACATACTGTTGTTGCTTTCGCTTCAACCTAGAGTATTGTATCGTACGACGAAGCCTTTGTCAAGCATCCATTTTTGCTTTTTCGCTCTCCCCGAGCCGATTATGCAGTGCTAAACGCTACATAGCGTGTATCTTTTTATTGCTCACTATAGTCAGCCAGGATGGTTGTCAATTCGAGATGATTGCCTGCTGGATCTACTAAGAAGAAGCGTGGACGATGTGGTATTTCATCTGCCTCAATCAACTCATAACCTGCTTGCTGCAATTTGCTGCGATAAGCATCCACATCATCGACCTCAAGGCAGAAATGGCGGGCCTCTTCAGGGCGCTGTAGATAGGTATCAGGGACAAAGTGGAGCTCCATTTCACCCTCTCCGGCTGCAAACCAGACGAGACCACGAGGCGCTAAAATGGCGGGTACTTGCTTCTCCTGGAAGCCAAGCAGACCGCCATAAAAAGCGCGGATTTGCTCTTGTGAGCCATCAGGAATAGAGAGGGAGACGTGTTGTAGACGAGGAAGCTTGCGCCCTTCTTTTGCGTATTTGGATTGCATATCTTTCTCCTGAGATCATCGCAGTACCAAGCATTGATGATGGTGTCTGTGAATATGTGACAACATTGTACTGTCAGAGCCATAAATCTTTATGAGGGCATGCATCATGCACGCATCGAAGCAAAAATATTCAGGTGTTGTCTGCTCGTCGGCAAGTCTGAGCAGATGTGATGTTCTGCTAGCTCTGATTTTCTTAGTGTACCACATGGGATGAGTTGAACACGTCTTCATCAATGGTAGGATCTTGTACAGAGAAAGAAGGGATGGTTATTAGATGTTTGTCGGCAACAATGAGTATGTACTGTCCGTCTATAGGTAGTAGTAGCCATTAGCCATAATGTATCACAATGCATCGTGTTTCTTTGCTATGCTACAATATCTGAAGATTTGTATCTCATAACAAATCATAAAAAAGGTGGATAATAATGTCAGAAAATAAACAATCTGCTGCGGCCGTAAGACAGCGTGAGCGAGAACGGCGTGGGCAGTCAGGAAAAAATGGTCAAAGTGCACGCAATCAAGCCAAGGGAAGACGATCGAAGCAAAGGAGTTCTTTGACCTCCTGGCTATTTGTTGGCGGTATTGTGGTCGTGGTGATCGCCGTTATCGGGGCATTTATCTGGTTTGGCAATCGTGAGCAGACGACGCCGCTGGCGGTCTCACCCAGTGTCTATAAATCACTGACAAGTGTCAAGCCTGAACTGCTTTCTCAGGTTGGTACAGGGGGACTCGATGGTAGCGGTTCCAACTTGGGCACAGTACTTAAAGCAGTAAAAAACGCTCCTATTTTAAAAGGGCCAACTGGCAAACCAGAAGTCTTTTACATGGGGGGGGAATATTGCCCATTTTGTGCAGCCCAACGCTGGTCACTCATCATTGCGTTAAATCGGTTTGGATCTTTTCCTACAGCGCCCACCGCTCTGATATCGGGCGAAGATAGTATCTCGACTTTTTCATTTTATAAGTCTACGTATCAAAGTCAATATATTGATTTTGTACCAGCAGAAGTCGAGGATAATAGTCAACCGACGCCAAAAACGCTACAAACTTTAACCGCTGATCAAACAAAGATTGTGAGCACATATGATGCTCCTCCCTATACAACTTCGGATAGTGCTGGAAGTTTTCCATTTCTCAGTGTGGGGAATCAATATGTTTCAGCGGGCTCTTACTACCCTCCGACTGTGATTATAGGGAAAGCACATAGTGATATTGTCGATGCTATCAATGATCCAACGACTGATATCTCGCGTGCGGTGCTTGGTTCCGCTAACTATTTGACGGCCGAGATTTGTGCCCTGACGAATAATCAGCCTGCCAATGTATGTAGCGCTGATCCGATTCCCACCATTCGAGGGAAACTACCTCAGCCAACGGCATCAATCTCCCAAGCCGGCGCGGGCCTGGCGAATATAGATGTTCCTCAGACGGCTGCTGTGCGCAAGCGAGGCGCGTAAATCCTCCCGGCGCAAGCGAGGCGCCGTGTGATAGATAGCAGAAGAGCATATCCATACATAAAAAGTGAGCCAGGGTCGAGAGGATCATGGCTCACTTTTTATGTATGGATATGACAAAAAATTTTGTGACAAAGCTCTTCCGGGCAAACTATGCTCCATATTGATCGCGGTTACTGACGATAATCGAATGGTCCTGTATCGCAAGGAACGTCAGTTGCACCTTGAATAGTATCGCTGATACAATGAGAGACAATAAGTGACGCGCTGGAGAGTTTTGTGGATTATTTGATGGATAATCCACCAGTCGGAGCAAGCAAAATGTGTGTGTGTGAGCTGTGATAATATCCTGCAAGAGTGGCAAGATTGATGCGTGACACCTTACGTGTGGTCTCCTTCCTCCTGGGCGTGGTATGGAGATTTTCCTGCTGGCGTATGCGGCTCTGGTTGCGTCTATCCGATAAAGAAAGTACACGGGAGCGTATGAAACAAACCTTGCTCATTGTGAGACATGGGCAGACAGTATGGAATGTGGAACATCGTCTACCAGGACAACTTCCTGGGGTTGCTTTAAATGAGACGGGACGCCAGCAGGCAGCACGTCTGGCGGAAGCGTTACGAGAATTACCCATCAGTGCCATTATCAGTAGTCCTTTAGAGCGAGCGTATCATACGGCTGAATATCTGGTACAGGATCGGAATATCACGATCGCTCAAGACCCAGACCTGATGGATACCGATGTTGGTCCATGGGCTGGTCAGATTATCGAAGATCTGGTCAAGAACGATCCAAATTGGAAGGCGTATGTAAAAGATCCTACGGTTGCGCCCGAAGGCATTGAGACATTTCCTCAAGTTCAGAAACGTGTCGTTGCTGCCATCGAACGCTGGCTGGCTAAAGAGGATCTCGGAGCCTATCCCGTCTTTGTGGCTCATGCCGATGTGGTAAAGCTTCTACTTGCTCATTTTGCTCAATTGAATTCTGAAAAAGCCGGCGTCTTCTTTATTGAGAATGCTTCTGTTAGTCTGGTCGAGATTGAGAAAGATCAACCGCCTCATGTGCTTTCGATTGGCTGGAGTCCAAAACCAGGTTGGCTAAAAGTTCCTCTGCCTACTCCCGAGAAGCCGACGTCTCCCAATCCTGTTCAAGAGATTGCCGACCAGAAGTCCTAGTTGCAGCATAAAAGGATGTCGTGTCATTGGCTAATACATGGTATATCGTATTAAATATAACGCGTTGCCATTGCGTTATGTGATCGCCTTTGGAAGGAATACTCAGCATGTTTGATCCCCGTGACCCTTATGAGCGTTATTACTGGCATTACGAGTCACGTCGTCAACTCTCCGTGGCTCAGATCGTTGCTTTGCGGAGTGTTGATGCAGAAACCGCTGGCCTGATCTGGTTGTTGCTTGAGCGCGGCTCCTCTTTGATCGTAGCCGGTCCCACTGATCCACAACCGGGAGTCGGGAAAACGACTACATTGAACGCCCTCTTGCAGTTCCTTCCTGAGGGGACAGCTCTGGCTTATATGTCTGGTATGTATGAAGATTTTTCGTTTACACGCGTGCCAGATATTGATCCGAAGAATACCTGTGCTCTATGTAATGAGGTGAGCGACCATTTGCCGATTTATATGTGGGGACGAATTGCACGCCGATATTTGATGTTGCCCGGTCAGGGGTATCACATTGCTACCAGTGCACATGCTGACACTATTGACGATGTTTTGTATATGTTCCAACATGATTTGCGCTTAAAGCCAGAAGATACACGCCGCCTGGGGCTTGTGATTAATATTGGTCTGATGGGACAAACATATCCAGCTCGTCGGCGCTGGTTTTCTACTCATTTTTTACAGCCATACGCTGACCTCGATCGACCTGATGCAATCATTCCGATTCCGCTCTCACTCTGGAACTCATTTGATGATACCTTTGAACATGCTGATCAAACAATTCTTACTGATTTAGCTGGTTGGATTGGGATGCCGATCCAGGAATTCCAGGTAGCTCTGGCCAAGCGGATCGCTTGTATCAGCGAACTCGCGCAGGGGGGAGCAGATATGCAAGGTGTATTTGATGCTATCGGGGAATTGCATCGAAAAGAAGCGTAGTGGATGGGATAGTCTGTATCTGTAGTTGTTAAGAGCGCTTTGGAATAGAAATCATATTGCCTGCTGTTTTAGGTAAGGAAGACAGAAAGGAGGAATGCTCATGTTCACACGTCTGCAACATGCTAGCGAAGGGCGTTGGCCGCGTATCTGCAACCGATAGTTGCTACTATACAATCGATGAAAGAGGAGTCTATCTGACATGTCGTATGTTATTGCCATGCTTAGCATTCATACGTCTCCCCTGGATAATCCGGGAAAGACGAAAGATGCTGGCGGCATGAATGTTTATATTCGCGAGTTAACGCGGGAGCTTGCCACTCAAAACGTAAAAATCGATATTTTTACACGCCGTACTCAAGAAAACCTCCCTCAGATCGTGCACATACATCCAAACGTAAGAGTGATCCACATCACAGCAGGTCCTCTTGCTCCTATCCATAAGGATGACCTTTATCAATACACTCCAACCTTTGCACGTCACATTGAGGAATTTCGGCGCAGCGAGGGTATCAGATATGATATCGTGCATAGCCATTACTGGCTCTCTGGTGTTGCCGCTATGAGGCTGGCCTGCTTCTGGGGAGTGGCTCACGTTACAATGTTTCATACTCTGGGACGTTTGAAACAACTGGCTAATCCCAACGCATCTGAACCTCCTTTACGTCTTGAGATGGAGCAACGCTTAATCCACCAGGCAGATCGGATTATTGCTTCAACTGCTGATGAGCGCTCTCACATCGTGCGTTATTGCGGCGCAACGTCACGTCAGGTCGATATCGTCCCCTGCGGAGTTGATCTCACGCTGTTTGAGCCTTGTACTCAGAGTATGGCTCGCCAACGGTTAGGCTTGCCTGTAGATAGCCCTCTGCTCCTCTTTGTCGGTCGTTTAGATCCCTTTAAGGGGCCAGATCAATTATTGCATGCTGCGGCTATGATGCAAGAGGATGCGCAGGTGGTCATTGTTGGCGGTGATCTCTCTAATACGGATACGGATCTCCAAGCTCTTCAAAAACTGGCGTCTACCTTACAGATAGAAAAGCGGGTCCACTTTGTAGGATCTCAGTCGCGCGAGAGTATGCCTCTGTTTTATAATGCAGCCGATGTGACAGTTATGCCCTCTTATCATGAGACGTTTGGCATCGCGGCCGTCGAGTCGCTCGCCTGTGGAACACCAGTGGTGGCTACGCGTGCAGGTGGCTTAATGACGGTGGTGCAGGATGGCGAGACTGGTTTTCTGGTCCCTCGTTGTCCGGGCTTTTTTGCTGAACGCCTGGATGTGTTGTTACGAGATCCAGCTTTGCGTATAAAAATGGGAGACGCTGCTCGGGCGTCCGTGATGGAATTTTCATGGCAGAATGTGGCTCAGCAGGTCTTTGCTATCTATGATGAGTTGGTCAGTTTAGAACAGTGTCCGATGGCGCTCTAACTGAATTATCCCCTTCTCTGTGCTCTTGCTTATCGGTGTATGTCAGGTAAGATGATCTCATCTTATCTGCTGATATGCAATGTGAGGGCTATTCCTGATGGAGAGGAGAAGGCTAGACTTTCACCTCTCTGTATGGTATAATCATGTCCATGAGCAAGAGACATTCACAATTTGGACGTTGAGCCTATAGGCTACGAGTTGTGTATAGCAATGGCGGGCGTATGGGTAGTTGTGGCTGGATATAGTATGTATTCAAGCAAGGGTGGCATGCTTATGCGTATAGTCTCAATACAATTGATGACCCGTAGAGATTGCCTGTTCACAGTTTTAGCTGAGGCTGATACAGATAGCATTTTGGTGGCAAAGCCTTAAATTCGCACTAGGGAAGAATGAATCCCTGGTGCTTTTTTCATTACAGAGACCTTTGCTTCTGATATACTTGGTTCGGTAAGCTCATTGATCATTTTTACTGTCAAGATATGCGATTCAACCTTTGTTACGCTTAGTGTGACAAGAAATGCTTATTTTAAAACTATGGAAGGAGGACAATGGCGTTTCTTTCGATTAGTTGGTGCGGTAAAACATAATTTATGCTCCCCCCCGGAGTTAAGGCACATACATGTGGCTACGGAGTGGTTGCTAGAATTGAAGGAGAGTGCGATCATGAACTCAAGTATGATTAACAAAATTGCAAAAGCGAAACGTTACGCAGAAGAGCCCGAGCGCATTCAGTTCACAAGTTTCGAAGCCAAGTTCCAGGGTGAAAATGACGTTCACACAACCAGATATGCTGACGGCGAGTGGCAGTGCACATGCCGCTTCTTCCATGACTGGGGAGATTGTTGCCACACAATGGCTATGCAGCGTGTCCTGGGTGTAACTATTCCAGAGGTGTATCGTCATGGAGTCCCTTCTGGCTTAGGTACTGGCCCTCTTGCCCATTAATGCTAACTTGTATGAGAGCGTTACTTCTCTCTTCTGTTTGAGATAACTGAAAAAGACCAATAAAGAAGAGGCTCCCAATTTGAGCCTCTTCTTTATTGGTCTTTTTTCTCTTCAATGCGTGGTTGCCGGATCACGCTTTTTTTAGAGGAGGACATAGTAGAGAACAATGATTGCGATAAACATGATACAAGCAAGGATCGCAATTGTGATTAAGTCGCGACGAACATAGCTGAAGTGCTCGGGGGTGATGAGGGCTGCTCCCGCACGCTGTTGTGCTTTCAGCGTCGCTTGTCGTCGTGCCGCGATACGGGCAGAAGCACTTTTAGGTGCTCCATTTGCTTTCGTGGCAGAGCTTGTGGATGTTGCGGTAGTTGCCTGGGTATTCTCTACCTCTGCTTCACGTGTCGCAGTAGCCACGGCAGAAGAGGTTTTCACCTTATCTGACGAGTTTTTTGCTGCTTTGGGAACTGTTGTGCTGACGGGGGCATCATCAAACTCTTCTTCAGAAGAAGCTTCGACCTGTTCATCACGTGTAGTTACGCTCTCATCTGTCGCAGCCTCTGGAAGAACCAGTTCGAAACTTTTTTGTCCGCGTGCTCTTTGGGGCTGCGCTCCGCTTCGCGCAGCTGCTGATTTCTTTGGCATAGTAGCTTCTTACTCCCTTGCCCGATAACCTTTTTGAAGGATGGCTTATCGAGCTGTTGTAGTTATTGATATGGGTAACGCTTGCCTCATCGTTCAGATGCGCTCTCGTACCGTTTCAATCGTTCTAGCACCTGCAACACCTCGCGTTGACTAGCACATTGTGACTATTATACACGAAAGCGCCGGTACAGTCGAGTGGTTGCTCCAATCGCCAGAGCTTTCCAATTCTGCGTGCGTTGCCGCCCGATGCCCTGGAGGGGATGGCATTGATGCCGATCCATATGCCTGTAATTTAATACCATCTATGGCTCCAGCGTATCGCTGATTGCGTGTAAAACAGAGGGAAAAGATGTCTTGTGGAGTCTGATTTTCGTTATTTGACAAGGTTTCCAGGCTGTGTTACCCTTACAGTTGGCTACCAAGAGGTAACACAGTACTTATCACCCAGATTATAGGATAAGAGTTCAGAAGGCTAGCTCCCCATAAGGCTAGTCCTTTTTTCTACATAGGCCCATTATTACCATACACTCTAGTAACAAACAAGCAGGGATTTTTATCATGGCACGAATAGTCGTCGCAATGAGCGGCGGCGTAGATAGCTCGGTCGCCGCAGCGCTCCTCAAGGAGCAAGGCCATGAGGTGATCGGTATCATGCTCCGCCTCTGGTCTGAACCTGGTGTGATTGAAGATGAAGATGATGGCATTGAGCGTGTGGCGCAAAACAAATGTTGCTCTCTGGAATCTGTTGATGATGCCAGACGCGTTGCGCGCAAGCTCGATATACCATTTTATCTGGTCAACGTTGAAGAGGAATTCAAAGAGAAGATCGTCGATGCGTTTTATGAGGATTACGTTGAAGGCCGTACGCCGAATCCTTGTTTAAATTGTAATCGCCATATTCGTTTTACCGTGCTGCTCAACCGCGCACTGGCTCTGAATGCAGATTATCTGGCGACGGGGCACTATGTGCGTGTTGATGATCATCCCGTGACCGGTATGCGTCGCCTACGTCGTGCTGTAGATCCGGATAAAGATCAGTCCTACGTGCTTCACGTCCTCAATCAGCATCAACTCTCGCATGCTTGCTTCCCTCTGGGAGGATATACCAAGACAGAGGTGCGGGCGATGGCTGCTGAGCGTGGAATGACGGTGGCGACAAAGGCTGAAAGCCAGGAGATTTGTTTTGTGGCACAAAACGATTATCGTGGTTTTATCGATCGCTATGCATCTGCGCGCCTGTTAGAGGAAGCACCGGTGGCTGTTGGAGCGGGAGTGGCTCCGCAACGGAGTGCTGGTTCTTCTCTGATTACGATTCCGAAGCCTGGACCTATCTATGATCAGCAGGGCAATGCTCTGGGGCGTCATCGTGGTCTGGCTTACTATACGATTGGACAGCGCAAGGGATTGGGTATTACCTCCCGTGATCCATTGCATGTTCTCAAAATTGATGCATCACGCAACGCACTTGTTGTGGGACCTGCCACGGCCTTAGAGCAGTCGGAATTTCTGGTTGGCAAGATGCATTATCTGAACGGTAAAACGCCAACAGAACCATTTGAGGCGCTGGTGCGTGTCCGCTACAAAGGTGTTGAGCAGCCTGCACTTGTGACCCCTATTGAGGGTGAGCGTGTACATGTCACCCTGTTACATCCACAACGGTCCATCACACCGGGGCAGGCAGCCGTGTTCTATGGCGGTGAGGATGACGCTGAGGTGCTGTGCGGAGGAATTATTGTAGAATGACGGATCTGGCACATATAAGAAACTTTTGTATCATTGCACATATTGATCATGGCAAGTCTACGCTGGCCGATCGTTTGCTTGAATTTACTGGTACCATCTCAAAGCGTGACATGCAAGCGCAGTCGCTTGATCAAATGGATCTGGAGCGTGAGAAAGGCATCACGATTAAATCGCAAGCGGTACGTATGGTCTATACGGCCCTGGATGGCGAGGTCTATGAGTTAAATCTGATTGATACTCCCGGGCATGTGGATTTTACGTACGAGGTTTCACGTAGCCTTGCTGCCTGTGAAGGCGCTTTGCTTGTGGTCGATTCGACTCAAGGAGTTGAGGCACAAACACTGGCTAATCTTTACCTGGCTCTGGAGGCCGATCTCTCGATTATCCCCGTCATTAACAAAATTGACTTGCCAAGTGCGGAGCCAGAGAGAGTTATTCAAGAGGTCGTCGATGTTATCGGTTTGCCGAGAGAGGAATGTATTCTTGCCTCAGCCAAAGAAGGCATTGGCACACAGAACATTCTGGAAGCCATTGTAAAGCAGGTAGCACCTCCTTCTGGCAATGAGGATAGTCCTTTACGTGCTCTGGTCTTTGACTCACACTATGATGCTTATAAAGGTGTGATTGCCTATATCCGTGTCATGGATGGTCGTCTCCACGTTGGGGAGCGTCTCTCAATGATGGCGGCCGGAAGTTCCGCTGAGATACTAGAAGTTGGCTATTTTCATCCCAGTCTAGTCTCCAGCGGAACGTTAACGACGGGAGAAGTGGGGTATATCGCGACAGGTTTCAAGAATGTTAAGGACTGTCAGGTAGGGGATACAGTGACGGTTCCCAGTGCTCTTGGAACGATTACTCCCCTGGAAGGTTATCAGCCAGCCAAACCAATGGTCTTTGCTGGGCTCTATCCAGTGGATAGCAATGATTATCCAGAATTACGCGAGGCGCTTGATCGCTTACAGTTGAATGATGCTGCTCTGAATTATGAGCCTGAAACCTCCAATGCGCTTGGCTTTGGTTTCCGTTGTGGCTTTCTGGGCTTACTGCATATGGAGATCATTCAAGAGCGTCTGGAGCGTGAATATAACCTGGATATCCTGGCCACAGCTCCCAGCGTTGAATATCATGTCACCAGGGTTGGGGGAGAGGTTATCCAGGTTGATAATCCTTCTGAGATGCCAAACTTTGGAGAGATTGAGGAGATCGCGGAGCCTTATATGGATATCTCTATCTTTACTCCTTCACGGTATATTGGCACCATTATGGATCTGGTGACAACGAAGCGTGGCACGTATAAAGACCTCAAGTATCTGGAGTCTGAGCGGGTTTTGATGACCTATGAGATCCCGTTGGCTGAATTGATTATCGACTTCTATGACCAGCTGAAATCTCGTACGCAAGGATATGCATCCTTAGATTATAACTTTGGTTCTTATCGAGCTTCTGACCTGGTTAAAATGGATATCCTGGTGAATACAGTACCAGTTGATGCTTTGTCTTTGATCCTACATCGAGAACATGCCTATCATCAAGGTCGGGCCTTTGTTGAGAAATTGCGTGGCCTGATTCCTCGCCAGCTGTTTGAAGTGCCGATTCAGGCCGCAATTGGTTCACGTGTGATTGCTCGTGAGTCGGTCAAAGCCATGCGTAAAGATGTGCTGGCGAAATGTTATGGTGGTGACATCTCACGTAAGCGCAAGCTGCTGGAGAAGCAAAAAGAAGGCAAGAAGCGGATGAAGATGGTCGGTAATGTTGAGATTCCACAGGAGGCATTTATGGCTGTCCTCTCTATTGGTAAGGACTAGTAGATGCTATCTTTTTATCTGATAGGTTGCCTGTTGCAGAGAGAATGATAGCTGCGCACCATGAATGATTTTGGACAAAAAGAGAGCTGGATAATCACGGTTATCCAGCTCATCTATATTTTTTTTCTTCTTTACCTCTCCCGTAATTAAGTCAACCGAGTACACAAAGTATTGAGTACATCGCTGTAAATAGCAGCGACCATCCTCTGCTTACCTCTGCCTCTCCCGGACGTGTAAAGCGCGTCATGACTGTTTAGGACTCTCCTCATCTAAGGAGAATGCTGTTCAGAAACGGGGTGACAAGACGCTCAGAGGCTCGGCTGGCCCGCATCTACGGGCACTCCTTGTCAATCTGAAATACTACCCCCAACAGGCGTATTGGTTTCTTCATGGTTCTTATAAGATCAGTGGTTATCATAAGATCTCCTTCCGGGTTACTTATGCAAGGCACTTGCCTTGTGCCAAGGTCTTTTTAGTTCCCTGGTATATTCCTTAATGACTTTGGAATATTTGTATGATAACACCTGATTGTCGAATTGTCAAGGGCTAAAGAAAAAAATTGCTGTTATGGGAGTTGCAATACGTGATTATATACATATATCGTGTCTTTTTTCGTGCTTAGGATGTAGTTTTCGTGTCTTTTATCGCCTCCTGGTAAGTTCCTTGAAATAAGTCAAGAACCTGGGCTGGATCTGCGCTCTCCTTCATAATGTTAGCTTGATTATCTTGACGGTTAGATACTTGTGGCATATCTTTACGTAAATCTTCCACCAATTCAATAAGTTTACTAACTTTTCGCTCTGTGAGTAAAGAGAGTTCCAGTTCCAGAAAAGTGCGTTGTTCAGTCAATTTATTCTGCCGATTTTGTGTAATGAGCACGGCAGTTGTGGTAAGCAGAGCAATAAAACCAACAGCCCCTTGTAACCAGAAGTATGGGGGCATATCATACATGGTTAAACCAAAGAGCTGGCTTCCTGTGTTAAAGAGTACCCATAGAAGGGTAACAAAAAAGATCGTGTAGAGCGTAAATGGCCTACCCAGGATGTTAAGCGTGATTTTTTCAATGAATTGTTGATGTTTGCTGGCTTCACGCTCCACATCGCGACGTAGAGAAGCCAGATTGCCGATATCGTTTTCCATAATATCCATCAACGCGGTTAAATTTTCCTTCTTCTGAGGTGTCTTTTGTGATTGGTCTTTTTCTATCTTATCCATAATGGTGTAGATTCTACCTCCAGATGCGAAACGGCAATATTTGTGAACCGAACAGTGATCATTGGCAACGCATGTCTATCTTCTCTATGGGTTGCTTCCATCGTTAGTGTAGATTGGTTGCGCCGTCCCGGATGGAGAAGAGTACTGAAAGGGAGGGCAGACACTGTGATTATTTTGTGTCTGCCCTCCCCCTCGCTAGAGGCTGTAGGCGTGTTAATAATGAACTTGGGTAAGAATCCGCTCTTATTGAAGGCGCTCTCCCTCATTGACTGCGTTCTTGCTTGAGGGAGTTGTACCCGTTTCCAGGGGATTTGTGCCGTCATTGGTTGCCAGACGGCTATTTGTTGTGCCGGTGATATCTTTATCTAGCAGAGGTGCACCGCTCGCTGCTTTATTGGTCACTGAATCATTTTGCATGCTCTCATTTTGTCGGCTGGTTGTCTGTCCTTTAGTGGCAGCACTGTCGGCATGGAACAGGTAGTTCGATGAATTTGGATCAAGTGCTCCAGCGGGAGCCTGATCAACCATTTGCGCGAAGTGTGTGAGATCCTGCTCGAGCGCATTTTGAAAATGATTTCCCACTCCAAGTTTTTCTCCCGCATCACCGATGATACCAGCTGGTGGATCATAGCTAATTGACACATCGACTTTGGTCTGTTCTGGAGATGTCTGCGTAAAAGTAACCTTTCCAAAGTTACTAAGACCATCGGTCGAACGCCATCCAACTTGTTTGTCGGTAATCCAATCTTCATTAACCGCATCCCATTCGTGACTACCTACCATATTGGCAACCCAATGACTTGATTGATCATCATGATAGGTAACCTCCTTCACGAAACTCATGAATTTGGGGAAATCATTAAAGTGCGTGAACAGGGAATATACTTGATGAACTGGAGCCGTGACCAGAATCTCGGCATGATGATTTGTATAGTTCTTTTGCATAGCTCTACCCTTTCTTTGTGTACCTCCTATGGCTGATTATTGCAATAGGAGAAAGTAATATCGTTTATCTGATTGGTTTTTGACTAGTCAGTGGATGTCTCTTTTGGTACACGCATACGTATTCTTGTTCGCTTCATTGTGTTCCATATCGTGGCAATGTGTATTTTTAGCGAGCATGCTCAATAAATAAATATCCCTCCATGCGTGTTGAGCGTCTCTTTGTAATCATTGGCAACCCCGGGCTGGTGGCATAGGAGAATATTTTGTCTCTAACTACAAATGACTCAGTTTGCTGCGCTTAACAATGATGTTGTATGTAAGACTTAAAGATCTTGCCGGGTTTTTAAGCGTAAATATTGTGAATATGTCGAGCTATGTTGTACGCTGATATGAAAAGAAGATAATCTCATGAGTAAGTTGAGCAAGTAGGGAAGCACAGAGGTCCTTTTTTGTTGTATTGTTGGAAAAAGCCTGTTATTATGCTCTCGTAGAACAGAATTCACTGGACGAAAATGAAAAAACAAAGTATGCCATTATGTAGATACTGAAATCACATTTCAGATTGTGAATCGATGGAATGTGCAGTAATTCTACAATTCTCTAGTATGTTTCGTCAGAAAACAAGACCCGTTTAGACTTCTGCTTGCGTCTGGTGTAATATGAACGTAAGTACAGAGAACAAACAGAAATTGGGCTCTATGAATGTAACTATTGAGCATATGCTTACGTAGTAGAAGGTAATACAGAGAGCGAGTCTGATCCTGATGAGACACGGTTTATATAAATCGTCCCATTGGTAGCATTTGAATTCTATGCTTTGGAGAGGTAACAAACAATGGTACTTGGAACCTTAGAAGACAACTTGAGTCGTGCGATGGAATTACTAGGTGGCTCTATCGACCCTGAGATCGTTGAGTCATATCCATCACTTGAAGCACGTATTTTAGCACAGGCATTGGAGAACGTTGAGATTGCAGAACAGCACTTACGTGAGATCCAAAAGTTAGTTGGCGAACTCGAAGGCGTCCTGGTCTAAGAGTCGTCATAGATCCGATGAGCAGTCAATCAGGTATACGAGCACTGTATACATATCCCTTCTCCAAAGGCGGCGAATCCCGTGGGATATGTCTGATATGAATTTCGCTTATGCGCTCTGTGTATTTCGTCCTCGTTACCCTGAGAGGGTCTTTCTGATGTGCTCGTCAATACCTCATGATTGATATGAGGTCATAGCCAGGCGTAGAATATTCGATTATACAGAATATTCTACGCTTTTTTTTGCTTCCTCAGCGTGCGTATCTAACATACTTTCAGATTGCTCAAGGGCACGCTTGATGATTTCTTCAACCTCTATCAAGCTATTGATGCGTACCAATTCATTGCGTATCTGCTTGGCTCCTGAAAAATGTCCCAGATACCAACCGAGTTGCTTGCGCATCTCAATATAGTGCTCCTGTCCTTTCAATTTAGCATGAACACGAGCGTGTTCCAGCGCCATTGAAAAGCGCTCTTCCCTTGTCGGCATGACATCGGGGAGGTTCTCCGGAGTGGGAACAACATCGTCTGCCAGGAGCTGTTTTAAGAGTGCCTTATTTTTGAAGAGCCAGGGATTGCCAAATGTAGCTCGTCCAATCAATACACCATTGACCCCAGACATCCTGATCCTCTCTGAGGCCTGATAGAGTGAATGAATATCTCCATTGCCTAGAATCAAAGTATCCGTGCCACGGACGATCTCTGCGGCGCTGGCGATGGCTTCCCAGTTGGCCTCGCCCTTATAGTGCTGGACCAACGTCCTCCCATGCAAAGAGATAACCGCTGGCTCCAATTCGAGCAATTCTTGTATCCAATCTTTGATAATAATGGAGTCGTAGCCCAGACGTGTCTTCACAGAGACAGGTAAGAGGCGGCGCTCGTATTGAACCGGATCACCCCAGATGAATGTGCGATCTATGTTCATTTGCCTGATGCGTTGAATGCGTTGAGGCTCTATTCCCAGATCTTCCAGGGTTTGTCCATTGGCCCAATCACGCACTCCCTGTTGTGTCGCCCTGATAATCTCTTTAGCAGTCTCTGGGAGACGAATTAAAGCGGCTCCTCCACCCTTGCTGGCGATGCTACTTGCAGGACAGCCCATATTGATATCGACCCCATCGAACCCTAGTTCACAGACAATGTGTGCAGCTTTATAAAAGTATTCTGGGCGGCAACCAAAGATTTGTGCGACTACTGGACGTTCAGCCGGTGTGTAGAGAAAATCGCGAAAGATACGTTCGCTTCCGCGCCAGAGTCCTTCAACGTTTGTGAACTCGGTCATAATAATATCGGGACGTCCGTGAAGGCCATGTATCGTACGGCATGGAGCATCTGTGACACCATCCATTGGTGACAGTCCAATTATCGGTTGTTGTAAATCATTCCAGAATGTCTGCTTCATCTGTTTGTTAACTCTTTCGGTGCATTGGTAATAGCCTGGTATTGCGCTGATATTTTCTCTTTGAATATTTGATGATTAATGTATCTCTCTATGATACATGTTTTTGGGTGTAAAGGTCAATCTCTTTTTGTCGCCAGAGATAGCGTGTTCTGCGCTCTTGTTCTCGCTGAAGTGCTTGTAATAGCTGTATTTTTTATACTATATTTATTTGTTTGTTTGATAATAATTATATGTATAGGAAGATTTGAAACATTAAATTTGTCAGTGGAAATATATAGCATTATAATAAAGGTATACGACATATATATGGAAAAGGAGTCAATATGCTTACAAAATGTTTTGTCAAGCAAAAAAACATCTATCTGATCTTGTTGCTTGGAGCGACAACCTTGCTTCTTGCTGGATGCGATTCGGGTAACAATTCACTATCGGGAGCAGATTCGCAGCCTACGAGTTCGGTCGTGAACGCGGCGAGTGCACTTATAAGACATAGTCCTTCGGGGACGGTTGAACTGATGTGGGATCATACATCTCATGTGATGACCGTGCATATGGCATTGACAGGTCTTACTCCTCAAAGCGCTCATCCGGCGCATATTAGTTCGGGGAGCTGTAAAAGTGCTGGCGATGTCGTTTACGATCTATCGGCAATCAAAGCGACAAATATTGGCTTTGCCGATGTGGTTACAAAGGTGAAAGATGTCCCTGGAGGCATTCCTGAGACTGGTTGGCATATAGATGTCAGCAATGGCCCTGGTACGGTCACAAATGATCAGTCGATGGATATTACTTGTGCCAATATTTTCAATCCGACGTCTTCAACCCAATCGTCCCAAAATGTTCAGGCAACGCTCGATGAAGCATTTGCGCCCAACCAATCGGTCAGTGGTACTGCTGATCTCAATACCGCTAATAATCAGTTGACCGTAGTGGTTGCATTGAAGGGTTTAGCGCCAAATTCGAAACATCTGGCTCATTTGCACAGTGGTAGTTGCGCCAGTCAGGGGCCGATTAAATATGATCTCAAGCCCATTGTTGCGGATGCATCAGGAGATGCTAAAACAACCACTGTCATTCCTGATATCAAATCTGTGCCACGCAATGGTTGGTATGTAAATATCCATTTGGGAGCCTCTGATTTGAAGTCGCAAACAAGTAACGATCCCTTTGCCTGTGGTGACATTACGACGTTACATTAAAGTCTTCATTCATACGCCGGTGATAAGAACCAGGATTGCTTACATACAATCCTGGTTCTGGTTTTATTGTAGAAATAGTGACTTTTCCCGCACGCCAATTGCGTACCAGCGATTTAACTGTATCGATATACTGCTGCTCATTGTTATTATCGCTGCTTGGTGCATAGACCGGGATAATCTGATCAACTGTCTTGAGTCCCCACGTGTTGATATATTGTTGTGCAATGAGCTCATACCAACTCTCAAAACCCTCTTCCCAGGTTGCATATTGGCGGTACCCCTCGTATTGAGGATGGCCCTGGGTGGCGCGGATATTTCCCAGTGAATGAGTAACAGTGGCAACACCTTTCGTTCCAAGGGTGCTTTCTTGCATAAAAAAAGCCAACGCATAGGCTGGATCAATGCCGTATTTGACTCCACCGTCATAGAGCGCTTGACCTTTGCCTGCTGCCGGAGAATCATAGTAATCCAGCACACTATTAATGAAATTGGCACTAATTGTTGGCTCTCCCTCAAGTGTATATGAAGAAGCAGATTGATCGTTGTCAGATTGTGAGTGTGAGTGCAGAAAGCTGACGAGTCCAATTCCAATTATACAGACAGTTGCCAGCCCCAGCAACATCTGAGATGTAGAAGGCCTCGAATTTTTGCGGCTCTTTCTACCACGATATCTTCTATATGTTGGCCGATACGACCGATAAGATCTTTTCCTGACTTTTGGCATGATTATTTTTCCCTGAGAATATCAGTTAGGTGCGTTATGAGCAGATACGTCATAGATGAATAATGATACACTATACTATAAGGCTAAAGAGATTCTTTGTGAACGCAATAGCCATTTTAACTATGGGCATTCGTGGTAGATATTGCAGAGAGGATCGATAATGATGGTTGAAAGTACTCATACTGCTCGTCAGGCACCGCTGCCTTCACCGACAGATCTCTACACAATTGATACTATCCTTTCCGAAGAAGAGCGTATGGTACGCGATACCGTGCGACAATTTGTGCGTGAACGCGTCCTGCCGATAATCGGAGATCATTTTGAAGCTGGCACCTTTCCACGCGTACTCGTTGCTGAGCTGGCTGAATTGGGATTGCTAGGGATGCATCTGCACGGTTATGGATGTGCTGGTTTGAATGCCGTGTCTTATGGATTGGCTTGTCAGGAGTTAGAAGCTGGCGATAGTGGTATCCGCTCATTTGTCTCGGTACAGGGTTCGCTGGCAATGTTTCCTATCTTTGCCTTTGGATCGGAAGAGCAGAAAGAGCAATGGCTTCCACGGATGGCGAAGGGTGAAGTGATTGGTTGTTTTGGCTTGACTGAACCTGATAGTGGTAGTGATGCCGCTAGCATGAGCACGACTGCGCGTCGGGATGGCTCAACGTATATATTGAATGGCACGAAAATGTGGATTACCAATGGAGGCATCGCAGATATTGCGATTATCTGGGCACGCGCTGAGGATGGCGTACGGGGTTTTATTGTAGAGCGTGGCACACCAGGCTTCTCAACCAGTGATATCCATCACAAGCTCTCTCTCAGAGCTTCTGTGACCTCGGAACTGCACTTTGAGGATTGTCGGATTCCTGACAGTCAGATGTTGCCCGATGTTCGTGGGATGCGTGGACCATTATCTTGTCTGAATGAAGCACGCTTTGGGATTGCCTGGGGAACAATTGGCGCGGCTCGCACCTGTTATGAAGTCGCATTGGATTATGCCAAAACACGCCAGCAGTTTCAGCGTCCATTGGCCCGCTTCCAACTGGTACAGCAAAAATTGGCCGATATGGCTACTGAACTGGTGAAAGCGCAACTGCTTGCTTTGCAATTGGGGCGCTTAAAAGATGAAGGTTTGTTGCATCCCGTTCAGATCTCGATTGCCAAGCGTAATAATGTGCGTGAAGCGCTACATACAGCGCGTGAGGCCCGTACAATTCTTGGGGCTAATGGTATTACCCTTGAATATCCTATCAGCCGTCATATGAATAATCTGGAGTCCGTTTTCACTTATGAGGGCACAGATGATATTCATACGCTGATTATTGGACAGGCGATTACCGGGGAAAATGCTTTTTCTTGAAGCTGAAGTGTGGCGACAATGCTGAGAAATCATAGTATCAGTGCGCGGTGTGAGATGCGTTGCGCACTGATACTGTTGACTAGCTATTTGGTGCAGGCGGGTACTGGTTGTGCCGGACCAAGATTATTACTATAGTCTGTTATCTTCCATGTTCCATCATCAGGATCTTTTTGTAAGGTCACTTGAAGTTTATATGGAAGTTTTTTTGCACTCTTTGCACGTGTCACAGTATATGTATAGCCCTGAGAGTTATCCTGATTTGTAGCACTATTGGGCACTTCAACATAATTATTTATTGTTCCATAGCATGTATCAAGAATTTGCGCTTGTCGCGTAAATTGGTCTTGTGAGATGCGAATGGTGATTGCAGGCCCGAGGTCTTTATATGCCTGTGCATAATTTTTAGTATTCAGAGATGACAAAAAGTCTACTGCGGTCGTGCTTGGTCCTGCGCTGGTATTTATGCCCGTGGCGAGAAAGGAGCCAATGGTACAGGCTATAATAGCTAGCACCAGAGCAATTCCTCCAAAGATCAAGATACGTTTGCGCATCTTTTGCGGCGGGGTTTGCTCGCGGCTTGGGCGTGGTGCGCGAGGCATCTCAGGCGGTGCATCGACACGTGCCATGTTAGGAGGACGCTTGGGAAGTGCGCGTTGCTCCGTTGTCTTTTGTGAGATTACCTGCTGGATGGCCTGATGCTTGCTCGTTCCCTCATTCGGATTACGCATTATAGCACGGTGTTGGCCTGTTCCATTGAGATAAGGGTTATCTTTTGTGGGCGGTCTTTCAAATGGCCCATTCTCTTGCTCTCCTTGTCCTTGCATACTGGTCCTCCTCATACGTCTTGGCATTACCGGTAAGGCTATCTATGTGTCTCGTGAGATGCAAATAAATTAGAAACACCACATGGCCTACTTCTATGATAATAAATAACGGTACTTGTATCATTTATGGAGCTAAAAGTTGTAAGTGTCTCTCTCTTTAGCCTACTCCACCTTCCAACAAGCCTGTTTTACTATAATGGCTGCAATTTCTGCTGTCAATAATATGGACTTAGTTGCTAGGAGTCATGCGCCATACTATCCATGCTGATGTGAGGCTCATGGATTTCTCGATAAACTGGCAGGCACAGTCGTTTTGAGCGTCATGTGCCATGATTATTCATCAATAATGCCAGATCTTGCAGAACATTGCCTATTGCATCTCAGTGCCTTAGCTTAAAGCATAATATCGTTTTTCGGTGTTGAGCTAACCGACTTGCCTTCGCTCATTTTTGCTTCGATGAATTGTAATATACGGCGGCTGAAGCGCGATGTATCGAATTCAAGCGCATGATTATGAATGACGCGAGGATCAAATGCCTGTTCTTCAAATGAGGCCAGGACAGCCGTTAAGCTATCGACAGTTTGTTCATGGAAGAAGCTACCCGTTACTCCATCAATAATTGATGCCAGTGCACCACCGGCTCCATAAGCGATAATGGGTCTGCCACAAGCTTGCGCTTCCAACGGTGTAATCCCGAAGTCTTCTTCGCCTGGAAAGAGAAACGCTCGGCAGTGTGTAAAGTAATGAACTACTTCTGCGTCTGGGAGTCTGCCCATAAAACGGATGGTTGGACCAGCCATCTGCTTGAGGCGTGCTTCATCACGACCACCACCGATGATCACCAGGGGCAGTTGGAGACGGTTACAAGCTTCAATTGCCAGATCGATACGCTTATAAGGAACAAGCCTACTCAGGATGAGAAAATAATTTTCAGGGATGATATCGGGATCAAATGGAAAACGGCTGGCTTCGACAGGTGGGGGAATGTATGCCGCTTCACGTCGATAATACTTGCGAATACGCTCTGCAATCACAGGTGAATTAGCAATAAAATGATCCACGCGCGCTGCGCTTACCTGGTCCCAAACGCGCAGTCCTGTGATCATAAAGGGCAAGATACCTCTTGCGAGGCTGCCCAGTTGCTCACGCTCAACATATTCATCATAATTCCAGCACCAGCGCATTGGCGTATGGCAATAGCAGATATGCATCGTTTCTGGCCGTGTGATAACGCCTTTGGCAAAGGCGCTAGAACTACTCAGCACGAGATCGTAGCCTCGTAGATCGAGTTTCTCCATCGCAAAAGGATATAGCGGCAGATATGGTTGATGGTGCTTGGTGACCAACGGCAATTTCTGCATAAATGATGTTCGTATATCCATTTTTTGAAAGGCTGGATCGACACGTTTAGGATCATAGATAGATGTGTAGATAGGAGCATCAGGAAAGATCTCATGGAACGCCATCACAACGCGTTCGGCCCCGCCCATTTGATTGAGATAATCGTGTACTAATGCAACTTTCATTGGCTTAATATGCTCCTCGACTAAATAGGACAGCTGGGATAGTACGTAAGAGGGTTTGTATGTATAAGCGCAACGACCAATTTTCTATGTAATAGATATCCATCAGGACGCCTTCTTCGAAACTGATATTGCTACGACCACGTACCTGCCAGAGTCCTGTCAGGCCGGGTTTAATCGCGAGCCGTACTTTTTGCCATTCTTCATATTGAGCGACCTCGCTGGGGAGGGGAGGTCGAGGCCCAACCAGGCTCATCTCACCCTTTAAGATATTGAAGAGCTGAGGCAGCTCGTCGAGGCTTGTGCGGCGCAAAATACTTCCTACTGGTGTTCTGCGAGGATCAGATTTCATTTTGAAGATAGGTCCCTGAGCCTCATTGAGGCTCATAAGTTGTGCCAGTCGTTGTTCCGCATCGCTATACATAGACCGGAATTTAAACATGAAGAAATGTTTACCGTCCAATCCGACACGCTCTTGCTTATAAATAACAGGTCCGGGCGAACTAAATTTAACGGCCAGCGCAATCAAGAGATAGAGCGGAGAGCCGATAATTAATCCCAGGAGCGAGATTGTGATATCAATAAACCGTGTCACGATGCGCTGAGGCGTATTGAGTGAAGCTTGTTTGATACCTAATAATGGGATGCCTTCAATGTTTTCCATATCGATGCGTGACAGATTTAGCTCATACATATCGGGGATCAGTTTAAATGACGCTCCCAGATGTTCACAGAGCTTTACGCTCTGCATGGCATATTTATTCATCTCTGAAGGCAAGGCAATAATGACCTCGTCTACCTGCATAGAACGAATAGCTACACTGATATCATTGATGGTCCCAAGCATTTTAAAGCGTCCAAAATCTCCAGGAGGCTCTGTGAGATCATGAAGGAAGCCAACCACGGAATAACCCAGATCGGGGCTGGCAGCCAGGCATTGCATGACCATCTTGCCTACGCGCCCTGATCCTACTACCAGCACACGAGTTTCGCCCAGTCCCAGGCGATAGAGCATACCCATCACACCGGAGACAAGCAATCTACCCAGACAGAGCACTGCGATAGAGGACGCCCAGATGAATGGTATGAGTAAGCGTGAATTTGGTATAATTAAGAAGATGTTGGCAAAAAAGAAAAAACAGGTAATCAAAAAGGCTGTACCAATGGTAGTGGCACTGATAATTGCCCAGACTTGCCGAAACCAGTTTCCTGTCAGGCGGATACGATAAATGCGGCGTGTCACAAAAAGTGTGATTAAACCCACCACAACCCCTGCCCATATCTGCCAGAAATCACGGAATCGGGGTTGATTATCCACAATCCCATGGCCATCGTGACCGACAATTTGTACTCTCATCCACATCAACATTTCGTTGTGGGCGAGTACATAAAAGCGGAGGACATACGCTAAGTAACAGGCGAGAAGGATAAGTACCACGTCCAAAATGACCATGAAGGCATATTCAGCTATCCGCCAATGTCGTCGATGCGACCGGCGTTCTGAGATGACTCTGGTGATTGGTCCCGTTGCTCCGGCCATCATTGCTTCCGTCATTTCTGTCTGTGGTCTGAAGGCCTGTGCCGTTTTGTTGTTATCTACAATTCGAGCCATATGTTTTATACTATCTCAATGCTATTAAACATACGTTAGACGTTTCAAATGATGCATTTTGGCGGCTTGCTCATACGCTGCAAGCGTTTGTTGGGCCATCGCATGGGCTGAAAATTGCTGTGTGACCGTTGGCGCGAGCCGGAAGCACTTTTCGCGTAATTGCTGATCAGTGATAGAGCGATAGAGTGCATCACTCAATGCATTGATATCGTGTGGATCAACACAGAGAGCCAGGCCAGCACCGGCCTCAGGCAAGCTAGATACATTCGAAGTAACGACAGGTGTTCCGCAGCTTAATGCCTCTGCAACTGGAATACCAAAGCCCTCATAGAGTGATGGATAGGCAAAGACAGCGGCACTTTGATACCAAAGGGCTTGTTCGCTATCCGAGACAAATCCTGGAAATAAAATATCTTCCTCTAGACCAAGTTGGCGTACTTTTTCAAAAATTGTATCATAAAGCCAGCCTTTGCCACCAGCCAGGACGAGTTTTTCGCGCAGTTGATATGTTTGTCTCAACTGAACGTATGCATCAATCAAGGTCAAAATATTTTTGCGTGGTTCTAATGTACCAAGGTACAAGATAAAACCATCATGGAGCTTATGTTTTTCTCGAAATGCCTGTATCTGTTCTTCTTTATAGACGTTCGAGAAGCGTGTGTCGATACAAGGATAAATAGTTTGAATACGTTCGTAGGGAATACCAACCAACTCATGAACATCGTTTTTCGTACTTTCGGAAACAGTAATAATCATGCTTGCATGTTTTAAGCTACGAACTGTGAACGTGCGATGATAGAGGCGTTTGGCTGGTGTAAATACATGTGGGAACCGCAGAAAAGCCAGATCATGTAACGTGATAATACTGGCACATTGTTCGGGTAACCATTCGGGTCGTACATTAACCGGGGAATGGAGAACCTCAATCTGCCTTTGCTTGATGATCGTTGGGAGCGAAAACTGTTCCCAGGCGATCCTGCTTGCTGGCCTGGTTTCTGGCCATGGAGCGGATAAATAGGTGATTTGTGGATGTGGCGTCAGCTGATCGATTGCTGCTTGGCCATTGACGAACACGGTGTATGTGTGTTCTCCAGGCTCTTTAGCGATCTGAGTGAGCAGGTAACGGATATACCGACTAACTCCACCATTGCGATAGCTCTGGTCGTAGGATAACAGCTGTGCGTTGATGCCTATATGCATGCTCGTTGTGTTCTCCTCTAGCAGATTCCCAGCGCAAGTAGTCTTTGGAATTGACCTGACACAATTATCAGTGCTTCCTTTGTCCGTGAGCGTTCTACAATGCCTTTATAACGTCCCTGGTTTTTGTGTGGTCACAAAAACTATTCTGGTACCATACCCATCTTGCGCCGTTGCATGAGACGTTCGACTGCGTTTAAATCTGTCTCTGACATGAAATCGGTTCACACTCCCGCGCTCCCTGCGTTGACGTAACTCGATTCAGCATACTACTACCGGATAGATTTGGATGTTACTTTCCTGATGATATATGAGCAGAGTACCGCTCATATGCAGTATGCACATTTCCCAGTATACTCTGCTCCCGAGTTTTGTCCTAGTAAATGGCACTAATGGCTTGACGGTTTGCTTGCGTATGGATGGTAACTTTGAGCATTGGCTAATAAGAGTGCCTGTAATTTGATACTTTGAGTGAGGTATTTTTGTTCCCACGTGGTATTAATCTCCGGCAGCTCAGGCATAGCAATGCGGATAGTGGGGAGCGTTAAGCGGGTACGCAAAAATACTTCATACACATTGAGCTCACTGCTGAGCGGGATGATGGCCGGTGCCTGGTTGTAAATAGCTTGCATGCTGTGCTGAAGCTGTTGTACTAGAGGATCTTTGGCCGATGTATAGGCTGGATAGCTGGCAGAGCGTAATTGTAGTTGTAAGGGATATGGACTTTGCTTTAGCAAATGCTGCTGGAGTTGTGTAAAGATTTCATAAGGATTCTGATCAGGGACGAGACGAAAATCCAATTGGGCATGGGCAGTACCGGGGATAAATTCTGAGTCGTTGCCGCTGCTTATCTGAGTGATCGAGCAGGTGGGCGTTAGAAAATGTGCATAGTATTGTTGTACATCTTGTAGATCCAACAATAGATGTTCAGTCCCCCATGTCTGGGCCAACATCGTCGATGTATCCGGTAAATGTTTGAGCGCCTCGACTGCTTCATCCTCGACTGGTAGAATATTGTCGTAGAAGCTCTCCATTAAGATATCTTCACGAGCATCTTTTAACGAATGCAATGCCCAAACTAATTGCCAGGCTGCATTGGGGGCAATAGATCCATACTGAATTGGTATGACAGCCGACGCCGTTTCGATAGAGATATCCGCAGAGAGATGCCCCTTTATTCCTAAAGTTAGTTCTGGAAGCCCAATTCCTTTGCTAATTTCATGTTTTGTGGTATACAAGATACAGCTATCGGCTTTGAGTAACGAACTCTGTTCGGATATCATGCGTTCCAGCGTTGGCAGGGAGGTTGTTTCTTCCATGACCAGGAGCCATTTGATATTCATGGGCAATGGGCCGAAGAGTGTTTGATAGATCTGTAATGCAACGAGATGTGAGAAAAAAGGAAGTAACCGCTGCCATCCTCTTCTTTGAGAAGTCGCAGGAGGATAGGGCAATAAGCACAAGAGGGTATAGGGCGCATTGTTTGCAGATTCACTGTAAATAATGTGTTGATCGTGGTCCAATATATGGGTATTCCATCCATATTGATGCAGTAAAATGAGAAAAGCCTCTTGTATCTTTTGCTCCTGTGAAGTATAAATGGAAGTAGAGAAAGCTCGCCAATCACTCAAGTAGGATAGCAGACAGTCATCGATAGCTTGAAAAAGTGTTTGTTGAACTGAGGATGATACCATAGAAATTCTGCCTTCCTGAACCAAAGCTGCTAGTACCGCAGTCTAAAAATCTTGCATGCCAAGGTTTGAAAGAGTATACTCAAGTGCAGTGAGTGGTATTAAGTAGTAGGTGAGCGAGAAGATCGCAGCAACAAGAATGTGTATTACGTTGCGTTTTTCTCTGTATCGGTGTATTATAGCCTAAAGTTCCAGCAACTGCCTAGTGGGCAGTGCGCACAAATCGAGAGCTACTGAAGTACGGGAGAGAAGCGCGTTGTCCAAACAACTCCGGCTCGATGTCGCACAGCTAACAGATGTTGGCCGTAAACGTCCCCATAACGAAGATAATATGGCCTATGTCATTCCCAAAGACAGTCAGGTTATGGCCAAAAAAGGTGCCCTCTTTATTGTAGCTGATGGCATGGGGGGACACGCAGCAGGGGAAGTGGCGAGCGAAATTGCTGTAGACACAGTAAGTACAGCCTACTATCAGGACGAAAATGATGAAATTCCCCTCTCATTGATGAATGCGATTAAAAGAGCCAATGCCTTAATTCATCAACGAGCGGCCGAAAATATGATGCGTAGTGGTATGGGGACCACTTGCGTCGCTGCCGTTGTACGCGGTGGAGTCGCCTATATTGCAAATGTAGGTGATAGCCGTGCGTACCTGGTGCGTCATGGTCAATCAAAACAAGTATCCCAGGATCATTCCTGGGTAGAAGAGCAAGTGCGTGCGGGTCTCTTGACCAAAGATCAGGCTCGCTCCCATGCACAGAGAAATGTAATTACCCGGGCGCTAGGTACCCAGGCCGAGGTTGATGTCGACGTCTTTACCGAAATCCTGGAAGATGGCGATACGTTTGTCCTCTGTTCTGATGGTCTTTCAGGACCAGTGGGTGAGGATGACCTGCGGGCAATAATCAATCAATATCTACCTCAAGAGAGCGTCTATCATCTGGTAGAGCGGGCCAATGAAAATGGTGGCCCCGACAATATTACCGCTATCGTGATACGTATCCTCGAAGCGGGAGATGATATCCCCACTGCACTGCAACACCCGGTACGCGTTGGGAGCGGAGGGCATGTGGCTGATGAGAGTACTGCTATTTTGGGCCGCGTGCCTACTTCATCGTTAGGTATGCCTTCTTCTACTATGCGTGTTGATGAAGATCGCTCCACGAGCAGGCCTTTACGAGGACCTACCACGGTGCTCTTTGACTCTCCAAGCAGCGCGACCTCCCCATTGGCAACAGCGGCGCCCTCTAAGGGTAAGAAGCGACGTAGTCGTTTGTTGCTGCCGACGATTGTATTAGTTACGGCGCTCCTATTGGCGGTAGTCGGTACGGCGGCGGCCTATCTTTTCCTGCGACCTTCAGATGCGCAGGCTGGTCTCAACCAGGCTAATAGCTTGATACAACAGGCGAAAAGTAATATAAATGCAAACCCTGGTAATGCATTGATAAGTTTAACAAAGGCTCAGGCATATCTACGTACCGCCAAGAATACCACGCTCAATCCGCAACAAAGTAATCAACTGAACACATTACAAAATGATTTTACCACCGAATTTAAATCTGCCTTAAACGCTTATAATACGCAATCGGCGGTTGCACTCTTGCCATGTGCTACATTTACTCCCGTCACGCTCAACCCGACGAAAGCAACATCGGCTATTGCCACTGTCCCGATTGACAAGACTCATACTGCTAGCTATATTCTTGGTTTAGATTATAACCTTTATCAAGTGGATGCGCAGAATACTTTACAAAAAGTAGCGGATGTGGTGGGAGCAGACAAAATTTTGCTGATTGCTAGCGATGATACATATTTATATACTCTGACAGAGGCAAAAGCGGATGCGGGATTTACGTATCGCCTGCACGCCTTTAAGCCTCAGACCCAGACCGGGAAGTTGACCGAAAAGGTCAATGGTGGAACTGTTATTAAACCCACATCTCTTCAGAGTGGTCAGATTCCGCAATTGATGACAGTCTGGGGAGGCGATATCTATATCATTGCCACATCGAGCCAATCCAATCAGAATCAGGCGACTGTGCTTAATTATAATGTAAATAAGCTTACGACTGATCCTACGGCGTCAAAGATCTCAATTTCTACTGGTGTGGTCAGCGCAACGGCTCTGCCTTCTAAGCAGTTGTTCCTGCTGCATAGTGATGGGCAGATCAAGAGTTTGAGTTTTGCGACAACCAATCCGTTAGAATTAAATGTTTTGCTGCAAGGAAGTGTCGCCACTCCATGGTCACAGGATGCGCAAACCTTTAATATTGCCACGCCGGTCTCAACTCCGACGGCTCCTATTGCCAACGTATTGACTATACCTGCCCCGGTGGCCCAGACGGCTCAGGCGTTGCTCTCGGCTAGCGATATTAACAATGTAGAGCACTTGTACGTTGCTGATAATACCAACCATCGTGTACTGGACTTTATTATGAAGCCTGCCAGTGCGGCGCAAACGACTACAGCCACCCCAACGGCGGCCGCGACCACAAATGATGCTACCCCGACTCCTAGCCGTGCTGGTGGCGGGGTGATTGGATCGGCTTCTGGAAGCACTGAAGCAAGTGCAACTCTACAGAAACAATACGTATCCGGGAGCGTTGTCTCTGACGTTAAAGGGCTATCCTTTGACAACAGAACTGGCCAGATTAATCTACTGACGGGTATGCAAAGTTCTTCTGCTTCGAACCAGGTGCGTATCCCTGTCTCTTCTGCTACCGCTTGTGCGCCAAATCCCTAGAGGATTGACGGCGCGTGCCACAATAAGAGTGAGCTGTTGATGTCACTGCTGCATCCGTAAGGAGACAGCAGTGATTTTCAGTCAGAGCTTATGAAACTACCAAAGCAGGAAACAGCATCCGATGGGGCCGTGCCATATCTATGACGTCTTTTGGCATCCCCACCTTTGGTGACCTATTAATAAGGAGTAATACTCACGTGGGATTTGAGGTGCAATACCGCACACATACGTGTGGTGAATTAAACGCAGCTTCGGTTGATACATCTGTGACGCTGGCTGGTTGGGTGAATCGTCGCCGCGATCATGGCGGGCTGATTTTTTTAGATATTCGTGATCGCTATGGCCTGACGCAGGTTGTTTGTCATCCTGAGCATTCTCCAGAGGCTCATCGTATTGCCAGTGAACTGCGTTCTGAATATGTTGTGCAGGTAACGGGCAAAGTGGTACGTCGCTTACCAGGGACGGTGAATCCACAATTAAGCACGGGTGAGATAGAGATTGCTGCTGAAAGCATCAAGATCTTGAATCCATCTCGTACAACTCCATTCCCGATCAGTGATGGCGGACAAGTTGATGAGTCGTTACGACTGAAATATCGCTATCTTGACCTGCGTCGTAGCAGGATGCGTGATATCGTGATTCTGCGCCATCGCGTTGTAAAGGCGATGCGCGATTATCTGGATGAGCGTAGTTTTGTTGAGGTTGAGACTCCCATCTTGATGAAAAGTACTCCTGAAGGGGCGCGTGACTATCTGGTCCCGAGCCGTCTGTATACAGGAGAGTTTTACGCTTTGCCGCAGTCGCCGCAACAATTGAAGCAGTTGTTGATGGTTGGCGGCCTGGATCGCTATTTCCAGATTGCGCGTTGTTTCCGTGATGAGGATCAGCGCTCTGATCGCCAGCCGGAATTCACTCAACTGGATTTAGAGATGTCGTTCGTTTCTGAACAGGATGTCATGTCTCTGATCGAGGACTTACTGATCCACGTGATTGAGACAACAACGCAGAAACAGATTAAGCAACGCCCGTTCCCACGCATCAGCTATCAGGAATCAATGAGTCGTTATGGCACTGATCATCCTGATCTGCGTTTTGATCTGCCACTGGTGGAAATCTCTGATCTGGCGTCTGCCGGCACGTTTAGTGTCTTCCGCAGCGCCCTGGCAGCTCAAGGTCTGGTGAAAGGAATCCGCGTGCCGGGAGCTGGCAGCTATAGTCGCAAAGAGGTTGATGCTCTGACCGAGTTTGCACGTACGCTTGGTGCGAAGGGACTGGTCTCTCTGGCTATTGCCGCCAATGGTGATATCAAATCTCCTTTGACAAAATTCATGACCACTGAAGAGGTTCAGGCGATCATTGATCGTTTAGAAGGGAAGCCCGGCGACCTGCTACTCTTTGTGGCTGATAGTGTCAAAGTTAGCAATGATGTCCTTTTCCGTTTGCGCGTGAAGTTAGCCGAGCGCTTGCAACTGATCAATCCCGATGAGTTGGCACTGGGCTGGGTAGTCGATTTCCCGCTCTTCCATTATGATGATGATTTGAAGCGCTATGATGCTGAACATAATCCTTTCTCTGGTATGGACGATGACCATATTAGCCGCCTCGATACTGATCCACTGCATATTCGAGCCAAGCAGTACGACATCATTTGCAATGGTTTCGAAGTTGGTGGAGGGAGTGTCCGTATCAATGTGGCTGAGCTTCAGCATAAAGTTTTTGCGTTGATGAATATGACCGATGAGCAAATTACCGAACAATTTGGTCATATGTTGGAGGCATTTGAATACGGAGCACCTCCCCATGGAGGTATCGCTCTTGGTATCGACCGCTTAATTATGCTGCTGGCTGATACGGATAGTATTCGCGATGTGATTGCCTTTCCCAAGACGCAAAGCGCTCAAGATCTCTTGATGGGAGCTCCCGCTCTGGTCGATGATAAACAGCTTCAGGATTTGCATCTGCTGGTGCGTCCCGAAGAAAAACGCTCCAGGGTAACAGAGATAGAGTAATCTTCATATAGATTACATAATTGTCACAAACAGAGAGGGCAACCTTGATCATTACAAAGATTGAGGTTGCCCTCTCTGTTTGCAGACGTTTTCTTCATTATTGTATCAGCATTTATGAATATTTATTTTTTTACTTTATTATTATGACAAGCTGATAAAAGTATTTTTCCAGCATAAAAGATAAAAAGCACAGATTCAGAAGTAACAATTTGGATAGAGTTCTATAATAATTGTAGGTATACACATACCATAAGCCACAGATCTATTATTGGTTTTACATCCGGTTGGGAGGATGGAAGGAGAAGAATATGACATCGATGAATCAGGGAAACACAAATCGAGCATCAGTTCCGCAGGGGGGCGCTAATGCAGTCAGTATGCTTAATAGACACACTGCCCCCTTGAGCAATCCAAGTGTCATTACGCCAAAGTTTGTACCCACATTGACCGAAGAAGATGCTGTTGTACAGGCACGTTTGTTGAAAGCACTGGCTGATCCGACTCGTTTGCGTATCCTCAGCTTGTTGAGCCGTCATGAAGGAGAGGTGTGCGTCTTTGAGATCGTGGAGAGTTTTACGCTAGAGCAGCCAACTATCTCGCATCATCTGCGTATCCTACGCGATGCTGGATTGGTCGATTGCCGCAAAAAAGGCCTCTGGGCTTACTATTATGTACGCCGCGATGCTTTAAATCGTGCTCGCGACGTGATTGATGGACTCGCATAGGAGAGTGTAAGGCTACGAAACGAGCTCATGATTCCTCTTATCATGCATTGCCTCTCTACTTCAATAAGCATCCAATGGACAAACAGGCTTTTCTGGTATATTTTTACCAATTGATGTTATGGTAGCATGATCTTATGATTCAAGACATACTTTGTTGGGGCTCCACTTATCCTGGAGCCTTTTTTTAAGCTGATTTTCGGCGTAAAATCTATTGACAAGGGTAGAATGTTCTGCTATTATTAGGCAGTCAGAGAGATATGCAGGACGGAGCAAGCAAAGCTCGTATGCTTCTGAATCTCCAACTGATACGAGTACCCGTAGCTCAGTGGATAGAGCGACAGATTGCGGATCTGTAGGCCGGAGGTTCAAATCCTCTCGGGTACACCACACATAGAACTTTGCCTTATGTAGCCTGATACATAACGCGAAGTTTCTTTATGTGTAAAGAGTGATGTCAGTAGGATTTTGACATTTCTATCCGCTTCTAGATGAACTGTTTGGCAGGTATGCGAAGTGACATTGAGTATCCGTAGCTCAGTGGATAGAGCGACAGATTGCGGATCTGTAGGTCGTAGGTTCAAATCCTATCGGGTACGCCGCTAAAGGACTGGTTTTGTGCCAGTTCTTTTTTTGTGCCCTGACATATAAAATGATCGCATCCTGCAATTGAGCATGCTTGCCTGGGACTTTCTCCTCTACTTTCCTCTTACTCTGTACACCACTCTGTTAGAAAACATCGTTGCTCCCGATATCTATCTCATAAGCTATTGCGATCACCATGATGCGACAAGGAGAGAGTTGATGGGGAAATATGATAAATACAGTCCCGATGTGCGGCAAGTTATTGCTTATGCTCGCGAAGAGGCGCAACGTTTACGGCATCGTTTAATTGGATCTGAACATCTGCTACTTGGCATTCTACGCATCCAGAATACGTTGATTGAAGGATTATTTGCGTCTATGCACGTAAGTACGTCGAGTATCACTCAAGCCTTAGATTTTGTCATGGGACGGGGGAGCCGTGCTATTTTGAGTGAGCCCTCATTAAATGTGGCTACTCGCGCTACCCTGATACGCGCCGAAGAGATTGCCAGTATGGATGAGGTAGGGGTGGTGAGTATTGAGCATATGTTTCTGGCTATTTTGGGGGAACAGAGTAGCGTTGCGTTAGGGGTCCTGGAGAGTTTTGGTATCCATCTGGATATCGCTCGCGCACAATTTGAGGCCTTGATGAATGGTGGTTATGAGCGTTTACTCCAGACTACTCATTATCGTACATGTTATGAGGCGACTCCTATGCTCAATGAGGTGAGCCGCGATCTGACACTGGCCGCTCTGGACGATCTTTTTGATCCTCTGATAGGACGCGATGATGAAGTTGAGCGTACAATGCAGATCTTATTGCGACGTTCAAAGAATAATCCTGTTCTGCTTGGTCCGGCGGGAGTGGGGAAGACCGCCATTGCTGAGGGATTAGCTTTACGTATCGTACAAGGTCGTGTGCCTGAAAACCTGTTGCATTATCGCGTTGTGGCAATGGATGTAGGCTTGCTTGCGATAGGGACGAAGTTCCGAGGCGATTTAGAGGAGCGCTTGAAACATATTTTTCATGAACTGGTTACGACGCCAGGAATTATCGTTGTCATTGACGAACTTCATACATTGGCCCAGGCAGGCGTAGCCGATGGATCTCTCGATATTGCTAATTTGTTTAAACCGATGTTGGCGCGTGGAGAGTTTCAATGTATCGGTGCTACGACCCTTGACGAATATCGTAAGACGATTGAGAATGATCCAGCATTAGAGCGCCGTTTTCAGCCTGTGATTATCTCTGAGCCATCTCCGGCGGTGACATTATCTATCCTTCAGGGACTGCGTCCTCGTTTTGAAAAGTATCATCATCTTACTATCAGCGATGAGGCCCTCCTGGCTGCTGTAACTATGTCCTCTCGTTATATCCAGAGCCGTTTCCAGCCTGACAAAGCGCTCGATCTGATCGATGAAGCCGCTGCGCGTGTCTGTGTGCGTCGTTCTTTCTTTCCCGATGAGGTAGTACAGATACGTCACACACTGATGACAATACAACGAGACAAGGATTATGCCGTGGCAGGGCGGAACTTCTTACGCGCATCCCAACTTTTGAGTCAGGAACGTCAGGTAAGACACACGCTCTGGCAGGCTGAACAAGATTGGTTTATTCATTATCGTGAACATGCAGCAGTGGTTACTTCTGAGGATATTGCGACGGTTGTGACGATGTGGACTGGTATTCCAGTGATGCAGATAGAAGGTCAGGAGCGATTACAGTTACTCAATCTAGAGGCGGACCTGCATAAACGTGTCATCGGACAACATGAGGCTGTCCAGGCCGTTGCTCGGGCTATACGTCGTTCCAGAGTGGATGTATGTGACAGACGTCGTCCGATTGGCTCTTTTGTTTTTGTGGGACCTACCGGAGTCGGGAAGACTGAGTTGGCTCGCGCTCTGGCCGCAACTCTCTTTGGCAATGAGGATGCTATGCTCAAGTTGGATATGTCAGAGTTTATGGAGAGTCACAATGCCTCACGTCTTGTCAGTGCCCCTCCTGGATATGTTGGTTATGATCAGGCCGGGCAACTTACTGAGGCTGTTCGCCGTCGTCCTTATTGCGTGATTCTGTTTGATGAGATCGAGAAAGCTCACCCCAAGATTTTTGATTTGCTGCTACAAATTTTTGAAGATGGCTGCCTGACAGATGCTCATGGCCGAACCGTAGATTTTAAGCATGCTATTATTATTCTCACCTCAAATATTGGGACGACTCATTCTACACATGGTGTGATGCGTTTTACTACCCGGCGCAGCGAGCAGGATCAAATTCAAGAGAATTCTAAGCAGCGGCTAGAGATTATTTCTCAAGGATTAAAAGATGTATTTCGTCCAGAATTGCTCAATCGTATTGATGAGGTCATTGTTTTCCATCCTTTGGAGTGTGCAGATTTACGTGAGATAGTTAATCTTATGATTATTCAAACGCAGCAGAGGATGGCTGCAAGAAAGATGCATCTACAGGTTACTGAAGCCTTGAGGTTGTTGCTGGTTGAACGTGGCTATGATGTGGAGTATGGAGCGCGTCCTTTACGACGGATCGTCCAGTGTTTGTTAGATGATACATTGGCTGAAGCGCTCCTAAGGGGACAAATACCTTCTGAGTCTATCATCGTGGCTGATGTGATTGACGGTGAAATCTCTATTGTGGTGCAACAGAAATGCAGAAATACTGTTATCATACCTGATATTCATGACAATAATCATGCTGCGGCATAATAGATATCTATAAAAGATATATTCATCTTTACGGCAAAGGTGTATCCGCATATGTGATATTACCAATGAAGAGTTTCTCACAATGTGAACAGATGTCAGATTACAGTAGTTATTTCTGTTCATGAATTGAGATTGAGTTGGCATAGTTGTGAAAGTATCGACTTTGATATAACTTTGAATCGACTCTATTTTAGAGCGCCTGTGAGTTGACGCTTAATGACATTGCTGTTACTATACATATAGGGTGTATCGTTTTTAATTGAATTAATGGAGTAGAAACGTGCCAGCCTCTCAGATGTGGCGGGAAATGTTAGGTCATATTGTTAAGGATACTCAGGAAAAACAACGTATAGCCAATGGATTGGGCGTGAGCCCCATTACTTTGACACGCTGGATTACTGGTGAATCTAAACCTCGACCCCAAAAATTACGTTTATTGTTGCATATGTTCCCTGAATATCGACAATCGTTTCTGAAACTGTGGTCTGATGAGTTTGGGACAAATTTTGTGGCTGTCGTGACTGATGATCCTGTTTCTGACGAGATTCCTCCTTCTTTCTACGCACAAGTGATTCAATCACATACTTCAGCACCAAAAGTTCAGCATTTTAACAAAATCTGTGATCTTGTGCTCAGGCAAATTATGCAGCAATTAGATCCCAATCAGACCGGGATGAATGCGATGATT
The DNA here is from genome assembly GCF_057551105.1 of Dictyobacter sp. Z7_2. Classification (NCBI taxonomy): domain Bacteria; kingdom Bacillati; phylum Chloroflexota; class Ktedonobacteria; order Ktedonobacterales; family Dictyobacteraceae; genus Dictyobacter; species Dictyobacter sp. Z7_2. Next base: position 1,011,925 of record NZ_BAAJPE010000002.1, on the reverse strand, counting down.
GCCCAATGTACGCCACCTGCGCCAGGTAATCCTGTACGTAGCCTTTATTTAGATATGAGGCGAGGGACGTATCCTTCATGGAATGAAGTAGCGCTCCCGATGCTTTTTTTTGGCCATGGGTCGTTGGCGGGGCACGTGGTTTCCTCGGGACATTCTTTTGTGATTCGTAACTATGCGCAGCGGAATAAATTATTTCCCTACTGGCAGGATCGCCATTACGAGAGCATGATCGCTTATCCGATCCATCTTGCTGATGCGGTAGCTGGTTGCTTGATGATTGTGGCGACCCTCCCCGATTACTTTCAATTGGAGGCACGGCAACGGCTGGTACAACATTATACCGAATTAATTACCATTGCCTTTGCACATAAAATTTTTTATCCGCGAGAACAGATAAAGCTTGGTTGTCTGCCTGATCTGTCCTTTCAGCGTGAATATCTCGCGTCGTACCGAGAGAGAATGCTGACTACCACGGCGCAACTTCCCGGGTATGGAACGGACGTCGAACGTTTGCTTTTGCAGCAGCTAGAGCAAGAGTTGTTGCAAGCGTTTCGATAGATTGCCTGCTTGAGAAAACCTATCACGTTGGCGTTATAACGGCTCTGACACCTCTTGACCACGTACCAGGGAAGCATTATACTACCAATGAGTTTTTAGCGGTTTGTTTAGTCCCTCTGCATTGTCCTTCTCGCGCGAGTTTAGAGAAAGGAAAAACGTGAAGCGCATCATACGCTGGCAGTTTTGGGTATTGCTAGGCATTACCTGTTTAAGCTTTGGTTTGCGTCTCTACGGCTTGAATTGGGACAGTGGAAATAGCTTTCATCCAGATGAACGACAGATTCTCTTTCATGTCACGGCCATTGCCTGGCCAACCAGTTTTACACAGTTCCTCAATCCAGTCACTTCTCCATTGAACCCGAAGTTTTTTGCCTATGGATCATTTCCTATTTATCTATTGGCCCTGGTTGGTCACCTTCTCGGTTACAATCTTACTGATGCTACTAATTTTGTGCCTCTGACATTAGTCGGCCGGGTAATATCAGCCTTGTTCGACAGCGGTACGGTGATACTGACTGGATATCTGGCGCTTATCCTGGCCCGCAAAACGAGCCAATTACAGGCCTATGCGTGGAATATGGCGCTGTTAGCAGCAGCGTTTATGACCTTTTCTCCTCTTGATCTGCAACTGTCGCATTTTTATACGGTAGATACGCTTCTCAACTTTTTTGTGCTACTTACTGTCCTGGCATGTGTTGTTATGATTGATACAGAACGCCTTGCTGGTTGGTCTGCTCTGGCTGGCATAGCATATGGATTGGCGATGGCCACAAAGTTTAGTGCGGCACCTTTAGCTATCGTCTTAGTGGTGGCAACGGGGCTGCGCTGGTATCAACGACGAGATCTTTTATCTGCGGCAGTTTCATTGCTGTGGGCGGCTGTCCTTGTCATCATAATCTTCTTTGTGACGCAGCCATACGCCTTGCTCGATATGTCTAATTTTATCCAGCAAGTGACAGATCAGAGTAGTTTGGTACGTGGTTCATTAGATCTCCCTTATATACGTCAGTTTTTCGGCACGCTTCCCGTACTGTATCAAGGTAAGAATATTGTGCTGTGGGGATTAGGGGTGACGCTGGGAGTGGCCTCTATCCTTGGGATTTTCTGGCTCTGCTGGTTGCTATGGAATGATATTTTTAGTCCCTGGTTGGTTGTATTTTCCTGGGTAGCGGTGTATGGTGCAATTATCTGTACTCTCTTTGTGAAATATATGCGCTATATGCTGCCCCTCTATCCTTTTCTAGCGCTGATGGCGGCGGCATTTTTAATCGTCATGGTGCAGAAAATTGGCTGGCTGGATGAGCATTATCTAGAACGTCTTCATTGGATTAAACCATTCCTGCAAGCTGCTTTGATTATTGTAGTGTTAGGTGGCACAATTTTTCAAGGTCTGGCACTGTTGAACGTCTATAGCGAACCGAACACACGTATTCAGGCGTCTGAGTGGATCTATCAACATTTACCAGCTGGGAATGTCCTGACGTATGAGCAATGGGATGACGCTTTGCCTGTGGTTATCGCGGGTCGCTCTCCTGGTATGTATGTTCAGGAGTCTTATATTGAGGGGGGGCAGACTGTTACTGGTCTAGATCTCTATGGCGATGATACGCAAGCCAAAGCACAACTCCTGTCCTCCATCTTGCCCCGGGTAAATGCTATTACAATGCCCACTGATCGTCTGGATAAGTCTATCCCTAAAAATCCTGAACGTTATCCCTTGACAACGCGCTATTATCAATTGTTATTTAGTGGTCAACTGGGTTTTCATCTTGCTGCAACGTTTGCCAATCATCCTCATCTGTTTGGCATTACACTCGATGATAGTGATGCAGATGAAAGCTATTCCGTTTTTGATCACCCCACTGCACGGATTTTTGTACGCGATTCCCCTTATCCTTACACTTCTCAGCAACTCCAGGCGAAACTTCTTTCTGGTGTTCACTTGCCCTGATACCATTGTTACGTTGACCCCTTTTACGTGACATATTCCCTGCTTCATCAGGGAATATGTCATTTTTAGTGCTGATGGATTATCTTAGTGGATAAAAACATTATGTTTGTTCGTAGGTGTATTATATATTTGAATAAGGTGTTAGTGAATCAGTAGTGTAGTGGATGGGACTAAACGAGATTCCTGATCTTTGTGGACTGTCTGCTAATTGTTGCGATGTAAGCGAGTTTTTATGATTGAACTGTTGCAAATGTGGGCGTTGGCTGAAGGATTAGGTGTGCTCTGTCTCCCTCTGACCTTTACGATTTTTCGCAATCTTCCCGATCGTGGATGGGCTTTTAGTAAAGCTCTCGGGGTGATTGTTCTGGTCTTTCCTGTGTGGATACTCTTAATGAGCCTGCACTTTTTATCCTATAGTCGGCCTTTTGTCCTTGGTATTGTCTTTGTTCTGGCTGTGGGCAGTAGCTTAGCTTTTCTCAAGATGCATAGCGAGATTATAAGTCTGGCTCGTCGTCACCTTGCTTATATTGCTATGACTGAGGTTGTCTTTTTGGGGATGATGCTGCTCCTTGGTGGCTTGCGTTCGTTCAGGCCGGATATCCATAATTTTGAGATGTTTATGGATGAGGGTTTTGTCTCCAGTATTATGCGCAGCACTCATTTTCCTCCAAAGGATATGTGGTATGCAGGTTATAGTATTAACTATTACTACTATGCTCACTATACGATTGCCACACTGGCGAAAGTACTGGGGCAGACTTCAGCGGTTGCTTTTAATACCGGCATTAGTTTTTTTTATGGTTTGACTGCACTCAATCTGTTCGGCGTCGCGTGTAATATTGTTGCCTGGGCACGTCATCATCAACAAAAATTGCTTGGTGGCGAGACAGATCATCATTCATTGCCGTCGTTGTTGGCTGCTGTCCCTTACGGATTTATATGCGTGCTGATGGCTCTTGTGCTGGGAAATTTGGCTGCGACCCAACAATGGTGGGCTGAACATGGAGAAATTGGTTATCGCTTTAACTGGTTTATTCCTTCGCGAGTTATTGATAACACTATCAATGAATTTCCGGCCTTTAGCTTTATGCTTTCCTGTTTCCATGCCCATGTTTTGACGTTGGCGTTTACGATCTTATGCATTGGTGTTGCCTTTAACTGGTTTTTGGAGCCATCTGGTAAAGGGCTAGAGCTTTTTGGGACTGGCTGGCAGAAATACCTCAATCTCTGTGTGACTGCAATCATCATTGGTGGCCTGTTTGTCATGAATGGATGGGATTATCCTACCTATATGGGACTTGTTGTCATCTGTATTTTGTTGCAACAGGGACTGTCTCATCAACCTGTTTTTCGCTTAGCTCTGCTCATTGATTGCCTGAAGATCGTGGGATGCCTGCTTCCTTTGTCGCTTATTTTCTATCTACCGTTTTATTTATATTTCATCTCTCCCTCTGAAGGAATTGGTCTTGCGTCGCTCCCCAATCATTCCTCTTTGGAAAGCGAACTGTTGATTTATGGACTTTTTATTTTCGTTTTTCTCTCCTTGCTGATCAGCAGCGTCCTGAAACAATCGCCATTCTATCATCGTTTCGGTCTTCCGAGATTTCAATCGGCCCTGTCATATGAGGATGTTGCGGATGACGTGCCTGACGAAAAATCCTTTCTGGAGCCTCTACTTGAGAGAGGAGTGCAAAATGAAAATGTTGGGTATGAGTATGAGAACAAGAGCGTAGTTGCCGCGGCCGTCCAGGTATGCGTTGTGGAGAAAGTAGCGGCGCCAGCGGTTATCAAACTGCGTCGAAGGCAGTTACTGTTGTTACTTCTCGTTGCTTCTGGTGTTGGCATCTTCTTAATAGGATGCCTGACTGTGCTGACCTTTCTACCCGCTTATACAACTTGTCTGGCTGGATTCTCTCTGGCTCTCGTTGGCATTGTACTGCTGTTTTACCATATTGAGAATCGAGCACATGCTTTCACATTATTGCTGGGAGTGGCAGCATTCACAATCATTGCGGGCTGTGAAATCTTCTTTTTAAAGGATGTTTTTTCGGGTGGTGGTTCTCAGCGTATGAATACCATCTTTAAATTTTATTTCCAGTCCTGGGCGTTACTCTCAATCTGTGCAAGTGCTGGTTTGTTTTTCATTTTTGAGGGATTCCGTTCTCTACACATGCTTTCCGGGCTTAAGCGTTGGCTTGCACGTGGGTTGATTGGTGGCTGGGGAGGTGTCTTGCTAATACTTGTCCTGGCCAGTATGGTCTTTCCGCTCTTATCTCCTGCAACGCGTTACGAACGTATTGATAGTGCCCATCCTCATCCCTACCTTCTAAATACGCATACGTTGGATGGTATGGCATATCTGGCATCATGTAATGTGCCCGATTGTGATTATGACACATCAGGAGATTATACTGCTATTCGTTGGTTGAATGAGCATATCTCAGGTGATCCTGTGATTGTTGAGGCCAATGGCGACGATTATCACTACAATGGACGTGTTTCTGTCTTTACTGGATTGCCTACGATTATCAATTGGCCCGGGCATGAGTTACAATGGCGGGTTAATTGGATCAATAATCAGAATAATCCGGCTAATCAGCAAGATTTTAATAATCGCGGCCCGGATATTAACACCATTTATACAAGTACCCAGCCTGCTACTGTATTGAGTACTCTGGCTCGTTATCATGCTCAGTATGTCTATGTTGGCGCACTCGAACGGATTAAATATCCCAATGTGGATTTGACGCGTTTTCGCGCTTTCATGCAAATTATCTACAATCAGCATGGAGTAGTGATTTATAGGATGAATGATTAGAGGTTGTGGCGGGCAAAGAGATTGATTGTGTGCTCTTATACATCCGGTGGATAGCACTCTCGATGAGAGTGAAGTGTTTGGAGGGAATGGAGATAAATGAAGCAAAAACAAAATATTAGGCACGTTGCTGATATAAGTCGTACTGAAGTTGCTGAGATAAATCATACCGAAATCGCCAATGAAAGTGAGTGGATACCCTCAAAAAAAAGATTTGTGCCTACACGAGAGCAAATTCAGCGCTGGCTTCCTTTTATCGCTATCATAGTTTTCGGGGCCATCTTGCGCTTTTGGGGGTTGGGTGACAAACCATTGCATCATGATGAGAGTTTGCATGCTTATTTTTCTTTGCAATTGATGCATCAAATGGAGAATTGGCAGAGTTGTTTTGAGCAGAGAACAGCATGTTATCATTATGATCCTCTCATGCATGGTCCGTTTCAATTTCATGCTATCGCACTTGTCTACAAAATCAGCCAGTTGTTGGGGGCACCAGATCACGGAGTAAATACAACTTCATTGCGAATCGCGGCGGCGACGCTTGGATCTGCTATGGTGGGCTTGCCATACTTTTTGCAGGATTATTTAGGTGGCAGGCGTAATGCCCTGGTCGCCTGTCTCTTGCTTGCGATCTCACCGAGTTTGCTCTATTATTCACGCTTTGCACGCGAAGATATCTATATGGCTTTCTTTACGATGCTACTTGTAGCGGCAGTTGGACGCTATGTACGTAGTCGTAGTGCTCGCTGGTGTATCGTGGCGGTTGTCGCTTTTGTGCTTTCCTATGCGACAAAAGAAGCAACCTTTTTAAGCATGGCAGTATTCGGAAGTTTTCTTGGAGCAATCATTGCCTGGGAAATGGGAGTCAGATTGCCATTGCGAGAGCGCTTCCGCTCCAAATCATTGCTGAAGCGCATCGCTCCGAAAACGGCTGCTCCATTGGGAATAGTCGTGCTCATTTTGATCTGTGCGCCGCTGGGAATGTGGTTCTTTGGCTGGATGAAAGAGACGGCCGCTTATATTACTATCAATACCTCATCCTCGGATGCGGTGGTCAAAAATCTGAAGCTCCAGACTTTGACGCTCTTACCATGGCTTGGTATGCTTGTAGGACTGTGTGCGCTGCTTTGTTGGAGGCGTGAACACTTGAGAAAGTCTTCTCCCTTAAAACAATCTCGTTTGGCGTCTCGTATCGATCCGATCAGACAACCGATTTTGACGACGATCGTGACTATGCCCTGGATACATTGGTTTAGTGCTTTCGTGATTGGAGCATGTATTTTTGTGCTCTTATTTTCTGTCCTCTTTACAAACTTGAGCATGGGAATTAGTGATGGCATCTGGCAGGGACTTTATTACTGGTTGCAGCAACAGCAGGTCGCTCGTGGTGGACAACCGTGGTATTACTACCTACTGCTTTTACCGCTTTATGAGCAGATCGGTCTGATCTTTAGTATCGTAGGTATCGTAAAATCGGTGCTGCACCCAACGCGTTTTCGTCTCTTTCTCGTCTATTGGTTTGTAGGAACGCTGGCGATCTATTCGTGGGCGGGCGAGAAGATGCCCTGGCTGGTGATTCATATCGCTATGCCGATGTTGCTACTGGCTGCGATGGGATTAGAACCTGTGACTGAAGTTATGATCACATTGGTGAAAAAGATCCAAAGAGATGTGAAAAATGGTGAGAATAGGATACAATCAGTAGAAAGTCAGAAACCGAAACTTGGTGCAATCTTTGGAGCCATTGTTGCGTTGTTCCTATTAATCCTAACTTTGCAAAATATGTTTCAACTCACGTACGTACATTATGCTGATGGGCCGCATGAGATGATGATCTATGTACAGTCCACGATGGATGTGGCGACTGTGATGGATAAAATTGACCTGCTTGATCAAAAAATCTATCATGGAAAACATTTGCTCAAGATTGGAGTAGTGGCAGATGCATCCTGGCCTTTCTACTGGTACTTGCGCGATTACACCAATGTCTGTTATGGTTTCCCTACAGGCTGTGCCAATGCGAACCCTGAAGTAATTGTTACAGGAGGGGATAAATCACAGGATCAGGCTGTTACAAGTACGAGTACGAGGGACGCATCCGACTATCGATATCATCAATATGCCCTGCGTAGCTGGTGGGATGAGGGTTATAAGCCAGCCCCATGTATTGTCAGCACCACAACATCCTGTCAAGGTCAACCGACCTGGGGAGGCGTTGGTCCGCTACGCTGGTTGAGTTACGGGGATGCCCCTGCCATCGATGCTCAATTTGATCCTGGCTTGGCCGTCAGAAATGTTTGGGATTGGTGGTGGTTACGAAGACCCTTTGGTAGCACAGCGGGTGCCACTGGTATGGGGCTGTTTATTCGCAGTGATTTGGGGGTAAACCCATAGGGAGAGAGACGCTTTGAAGAGCTATGAAGACAAACCAAAAGACGAGATGATCGCTCCTGATGGTCTGGTTTCTGAGGGACATGATACCGATGGTGGTAATAGTGATGCTATTACCACCATTGATCATGTTTCGGAGCCTGCTGAGACGGTGGCAGGCGGCGATGGCATCAGTACAGTAAACGAGACCTCAGTGGATGATCAGGAGTCTGTAGCGGAGGCTGAGGCACGTGAGGATGAGGTTGATACTTCTTCGGAGGAGGATGAGGCGGATGAGGGCTATCAACGTCGCCAGTTCTGGCCACCAACGCGCGATCAGCTTTGGACAGGCATCGCGTTTGGGGCTGTTATTTTGCTGGGGGCGATCTTACGCTTTTGGGGCCTGGGCGATAAGCCTTTGCACCATGATGAAAGCCTACATGCATATTTTTCGATGGTTCTACTCCATGATAATGTCGATAACTGGTTGTATTGCGCGAAGACCGCTGCTGCATCCTGTTATCGTTATGACCCATTGACCCATGGGCCGTTTCAGTTTCATGCGATTGCATTGGTCTATCAGATTAGCGCCTGGCTGGGTGCACCCGATCATGGCATTAATCCAACAACTGTGCGTATCGCTGCCGCGACCCTGGGCACAGTCATTGTCGGCCTGCCCTTTTTGCTACGCTATCATATTGGAAAAATAGGTGCCTGGCTGGCATGTTTCTTGCTTGCGGTTTCACCAAGCCTCGTTTATTATTCGCGCTTTGCACGTGAAGATATCTACATGGCTTGCTTTACGCTGATGCTGGTAGTAGCTACCGCTCGCTATCTACGTAGCCGCAACCCCTGGTGGCTCCTGATGGCAGCCTTATCCCTGACCCTTTCCTATGCGACGAAAGAAGCTACCTTTTTGACGATTGGTGTGTATGGAAGCTTCCTGGGCGCCATCATTGTTTGGGAACTGGGTGTACGCAAACAGCTTCTGTTCCCTGAAAAGGCCTCCTCGTTATGGAAAAGATATGCGCCAAAGACAGCTGCCCCCTGGGCCGTATTGGTCTATTTCATTATTATTGGTATCATTGCCAAGCTTGTTTTAGGTGAAGTCAGTATGCTTTCGGTTTTTATGGGGAAAAGTGCTGCCAATAGAGCTATCTCTGATCAGTATGTGGCGCACTTGAAAACCGTGACGGAATCTATTTTGCCCTGGCTAGGTATCGTGTTAGCGGCTGTTGTCTTTATACTATTATTGCGTGAACAAAGAGTGTCTGATACGCAGGGACGACGAGGGCTTGCTCGCTTTGTTGATCCCAAGAAGCAGAGCCTCATCGATACGATCGTGACGATGCCCTGGACGCACTGGTTTTTTGCTATCGTTTGTAGTTGGTTCGTGTTTATGGTGCTTTTTACCGTCCTCTTTACGAATGTTCCCGCTGGTCTTGGTGATGGCATCTGGCAGGGTATATACTATTGGACGCAGCAACAGCAGTTCGCTCGTGGTGGACAACCCTGGTACTATTACTTCATTTTGATTCCTCTCTATGAACAGATCGGTCTGGTCTTCGGCCTTGCTGGAGTCGTACGCTGTCTATTGCGTCCAACGCGTCTACGCCTCTTCCTGGTCTTCTGGTTTGTGGGAAATGTGTTTATTTATACCTGGGCGGGCGAGAAAATGCCCTGGTTGACGATTCACATGACCATGCCCATGATGATTTTGGCTGCTATTGCTCTTGAACCTGCGGTGACGACTGTTTTCCATGCAATTAAATCACGTTGGGGGCAAGCGGATGTTGCTATTGCCGCTCCTGAAGGCTCGCTTGCTGTTGCTGCTTCGGCCTCTGATGGATACGTAGCAAATGCTTCACCAGCCATTTCTTCTTTGGTCGAGGATGACACCGTATCTTTGCCTGAGAGCGAAGCGGCAACAACTCCTACTTCTGAGAATGAGGCTGTGGTAGCATCCTCATCTGAAAGCGAAGCCGCCACAAATTCAACCTCTGAGGATGAGATAGCATCCTCAGCGTTGCCTGACGAGGAGGAGATTGACGTTGAGGATGACATTGCCTACCCACAGCATAACGCGTCCTCGCCTGTGCTGGTCGCGCCTCCACGCCGTCGTAGATATGCGCTTGGTGGCTCAATCGCGACGGTTGTGCTGGCCGTCATCTTGCTTATCCCAACCTTACAGAATATGTTTCAGCTCTCGTTTGTGCACGCAGCTGATGCTCCACATGAGATGATGATCTATGTGCAGACAACGACTGATGTGGACACTGTAATGAGTAAGATTGATTTATTAGACCAGAAGTTATATGGCGGGAGTCATCAGTTGCCTATTGGCATCTCTGATGATGCGACCTGGCCATTTGCCTGGTACGTGCGCGACTATACCAATGTCTGCTTCAACTATCCTGATGGGTGCTCGATTACGATGAAAAATAATATTTCCGTCGTGATCGCAAGTGGAGAGGCGATGTCTTCTTTACAATATCAGTATAGTGAAACCTACCTGTTCCACCAGTACCATTTGCGTACACAGTGGGATCAGGGATATATGCCGCCTCCGTGCCAGCGTTCCGCGACCAATAGCTGTCTCCCTGCACAACAATATGTAGGAGTTGGACCCTGGCTCTGGCTTAGCTATGGCGATAATCCACCACCAGGAGCAACTTTCAATCTTGGCAAAGCGGCGAGTAACATCTGGCAGTGGTTATGGTATCGTAAAGCTTTCGGAAGTACTGACGGAACTTATGATATGGGCTTGTTTATTAAAAGTGATGTCATCACAAAAACAGGGGTAAAGCCGTAAGGCTTTATCCTGTTCTTAATGTCCCTGGTGAGCCTCTGGTTGCGTTTCAAAGGACCCAAACGATCCATTGTACGTCACAAGAGGCTTACCATCGGCTTGCCGTCCCATATGATGTACGCGTCCAAGTACGATCAACTGGTTACCCGCAGGATAGAGAGCTACGCTACTACATTCTATCCAGGCCAGACCTCCAGGCAAAATAGGAACCCCCGACGTCCCCTGACTATACTCGGTTGTCTGGAAACGCACTCCGCCCTTTCGTGAGAAGATTGTACTGATGTTTTTTTGTTTTTCTGAGAGGATATTGACGCAAAATGTGCTGGCGGCTTCAATCAAAGGCCAGATAGTGGCAGTATCTCCAGCACAGAAGCTGATCAGTGCTGGCTCGGCTGAGACAGAACAAAATGAATGTGTGGTGAAGCCTATTGGCTGTCCATGATAATTGGCGGTAATGACGACCACTCCAGCGGCAAAATATCCCATAATGTTGTGATAATGTGAAGCGTCAATCTCGTGCATCATGAAATTGGGCATAATCGGCTGATGGACCTCTATAGAAGTTGGATATTCAAAGGTAGTCATGTGAAAATTCCCCGCGTCTCTTTATCTGAGGAGCAGCCAGCACCACTCCAAAATTATAATGTTGATCAAGATTGTCATATATGCACATTACCACAGTTCCTTAATTCTTTCAAGTTATAATTTGTATGAAATAAATTTATGTATTGAGATACCATTGTATTGTCCACATGTTGGTGCAAATAAACAGGAGCGTCCTCCTTCTTCTGTAGTGTATAGAAAAAGGAGGACGCTCCTGAACGGATTCTAGCAGAGAGGTTATTCTTTAATTACCTGAGCGAGACGTTTTACGCCCTCTGTGATTTGTTCGGCTGTTAATGCACAGAAGGGTAAACGAACAAAACGCTGACCTTGTTCGGTCTCTGCATTTCCGGTGATTGAATCGGCAAAGAAATCTTGCCCATTAGTCAAAATGAGTCCTGCCTGTTTTCCACGCTCAAGCAAGCTTGTCGCGTTGTAGCGTGTTGGAAGGGTGATGCTGACAAAAAAACCACCCTCTGGTTCGGCAAAGGGAACATCTGGGAGATAGGTTTTGATGGCCTGTACAATTGCTTGCAGGCGAGGGCTATATAATTGCTTCAAGCTATTCAGGTTTGAGTCGAAGAAGCCGCGCTTATGGAACTCAACAATAGCAGCCTGCGTTGGTAGCACGGGGGCTAAAATAGTCTCCTCGGCAAGTTTTGTCAGTTGTTTCACCAGATCGAGCGGACCGACCAGATAACCTACACGTAGCGCCGGACTGATCAATTTACTGTATGAACTGACTGTAATCACGCGCTCAGATTTTAAATCTCTGAGCAACGGCAGTGACTCTCCAGAATAACGCAGTGTCCGATATGGGACATCTTCAACCAGCCAGAAGTTATATTGCTCGGCCAGATCAACGAGTGCCTGTCGTTTTTCCGTTGAAGTAGTAACGCCCGCCGGATTTTGAAAATCAGGAATTACGTACATAAATACAGGTTTATAGGTGACCAGCGCTTTTTCCAGGGCAGCCAGATCGATGCCATCTGAGCTTAGCGGTATGCCAATAACTTTTGCACCCCGGCGTCTGAAGGTCTTGATGGCACGATCATAGCTGGGTTGTTCGACGAAGACGACATCGCCGGGCTTCACCAGCAAGCCCGCAAAAATATCCTGTAAGTGGAGCGAGCCATTCCCGATGAGAACCTGATCGGTTGAAACCTCATATTGTTGACTGATCAACTGACGTAATGGTAAATATCCACCATTATGCCCATATTGCAGAATTGCCTTTGCATCAGGACCCTCTAAAACTGCCTGCATACATTCACTGAGTAATTGGTTTGGCAGAGCCTCTACGGCGGGTACACCGCGTGTAAAAAGGATCTGCTCACTACTAACCTGGCTTGGCATAATGTTTCTCTCCTTGTGCTAATCGCGTTAGCATAGATGATTTCTTTTATGGGTGCAGGCGATAAGATAGATAGATTGTAGAAAGTATCACCTGCACTCCTGTTTTGATTTATGCGTGGATGAGTACGATCTTCCCCTGTGGATCTCCCGATTCCAGGATGCGATGTCCCTCAGCTGCTTGCTCAATAGGCAGTGTCTGCGCTATGAGAGGAGTCACTTTTTTCTCTGCTACTAACTTCAGAAACTTTTCTTCATTGGCGACGCTTGTGTGGAGCATTCCACCACCGATCACTTGAACGCGTTTCAGGCGCCATGCTTGCGTATCGACGGTGGCCTCTTTTCCTCCTAGATTGCCAATGAGGATGATTCTGCCATCGGTTGTGGCTGCATCCAGACTTGTCTGTAAGCTAGAACTGATAAGCTCAAGCACCAGATGGGCTCCCCCCTGCTCTTGTAGGAGTTTGCCAACATCCTGCTTGCGGTGATTAATGACCAGATCGGCACCCAATTTTTTGAGATTTTCGACGCGCTCATCTGTACTGGCTGTCGTTGCCACCCATGCTCCGGCCTGCTTGGCTAGCTGAATGCCAATAGATCCTACCCCACTGGACCCTGCCCAGATGAGGACACGTTCGCCTGCCTTTATGTGTCCAAGGTCAAATAAGCCTCCCCATGCCGTTGAGGCTGCCAGACCGGTGGCCACGGCATCTTCAAAGCGGACACCTTCCGGTATATGCGCCAGGTTCTCGGCTGATACTGCAATTTTACTAGCGTAGCCACCGCCACCTCTGGCTTGAGCTGCATGTGTAGTTAATACATGGTCGCCTTCGTGAAAACCATTGCTATCCTGCAAAACGACTCCCGCAGCTTCCAGTCCAGGCGTGAACGGTAGCTGGTTGATTGGACGACTTCCGCTCCGCTGATAAAGGTCCAGACGATTTATTGATGTCGCTTTCACTGCTATCAACACCTCATTCGCACTGGGAGTGGGATCAGCAACTTCCTGGACGTTTAAGACGTCGGGTTCGCCATAGCGAGAAAATTGAACTGCCTTCATAATATGGAATCCTCCTTCTTGGTATCTAATATCCGCATCGATGTTACCTACCCTGGCTTTATTGTATGCCTATCATCCATGTATTGCCAAACTTGAACGGCGTAGCGCAAATTCTGATGAGCATATATGTGTGTACATTCTAGCCTGTCTGACTGATCGATGGAGTAATGTAGAAGCAAAAGGGCCAGCAGAGGCGGCTTTGAGGAAAACAAGCTCATTGCATCCAGGGCTATTTAGTACTCAGGCGGCAGGTAACTGATCGACATTTTGGTGGAGCCATGCGTTGAAGGCTGCGACAGTTTTGAAGCTTGCGTAAGGTTGAGCAGATTCCAGGAGATAAATCGTGGCTGTTTCTGCCCATTCGGCGGCTAAAGGAAGCACGCCTGCTTGCGCGGATTGTTCCACATCTGAGGCTGAATCACCTATGTATGCGGCATCGTGAGCATCCATCTGCCAGGCTTTTAAAATCGTATGCATGGCGGTCGCTTTGACAACGGCATCTTCCTTGCCTGCTTCTACATATTCAAAGTAGTCTGTCAGCCCCAGATATTTGAGTGTCAGACGAGCTGTATGCTCACCTTTTCCCGTTACTACCGCCAATCTGACTCCTCTTGCTTTGAGCAATTTCAGGTTATCTTCGATACCCGGAAATGGATCACGGCACTCATCATGCTGTTGCTCGTAGGCCTGGTGATAAAATGCCAGCCCTTCTTGCCAGTGCTCGGGAATAACTTGTTGGCAGATGCCTGCCTCGGTAAGGCCAAAGTGGCTGGTAACCTCGTCTTCGGTATAATCGCGACCTGTAAAGTGTTTGAATGTTTGTTGATACACCTTGATACAAAGTGGCAGAGTGTTTGCCAGAGTACCATCCAGATCGAATAGAAATCCTTTGAGTATCATTATTTCTCCAAAAGTAAAAGATGATTATTTTTCTATCATATCATATGGACCTTTATACTAGAATTTTCTGCATAGTATTTGTGTGCTAAGGGCCTCACGCCACTCATTTTAATTTTAACATAGCCTGAGAGTGGTCTGCGAAATGAAAGCGATTTTTAAGCGTGGCAGACCTTATTTAATCTCTCGTTTCGCTTGCAATTAGAACAAATGTTTTATATAATAATGGGAGAACAGAAAGAATAATTTTGTAGCGAGGGTTTGTAGTTTTCTCAATTATCAGTGATAGATTGCAGGGGAGCCATGAGACTTATTTCTCCACACACATACATTTCTGTTCTGGTTAAAGATCAAGATGAAGCTCTCAAGTTTTACACTGAGACACTGGGACTTGAGACGCGTAAAGATATCACTTTTGGACCAGGATTACGTTTATTGACAGTTGCTCCAGCGGGACAACAGAAACCAGTGCTCGTTCTGGCTACTCCCGACGTTTCTCTCTATGGAGAGGCATATGTGCATCAATTAGTAGAACATTTTGAACAGAGGTTGGCATCTATCTTTGTAACGAGTGATTGCCAGAAAACCTATGCTTCCCTTATGGAGCGTGGAGTTATTTTTGTGCATGCTCCGAGACCACAGATCTATGGAGTTGAAGCTGTTTTTCGTGATCCTGATGGAAATGTCTTCTCCTTGCTTGAAACGACCGTCAGTGCACGTGTACTGCTTAAAAATATCTTTGTGGGAACCGCGGCCTAGCGTAGAAGCTGATCAGAGGACCGGAGAGACCCGTGCTTGGCTAGCAAACAGCTCCCCACGATCCTCTGATTGACTATATTATGCCACCCTTGGACATCAAGCCCAACGAATCAGACCAACTTCGTATTTTTCTCGCAAGGCGGGGTGTGAGGGGATAACGCGAATATTGTAAGCGAGGCTCCCGCTTTCATCTGGTTTTAGCTGAACGTCGTAGCGATATGAATTATCGTTTTCACGTTTAACAAATTCCATGGGGAGAGTGTATTGTGGGAGAGCAACTTCATCGCCAGCTTCTCCATATACCAGCTCAACGCGCAGATCTTCAGGATTGAGGCCATTGGCACGTACCCATGCATGGACATCGATGCCCTCTCCCAGGCTGAGCTGACCTTCACGACGACCATCAACATAGAGTTCAAGGTTGTCCCAGACCTGCTCGACGTGTGCTTTCCAGGCTGCCAATTGTCGTTCGCGCTCAAAATGGTTGGCATCAACCAGATTCCCCTGGCGAATTTCTGGTACATAAAAGTTATTCGTATAGTCTTTAACCATACGTCGCATGCTAAATTGAGGGGCACATGTACGAATAGCCTCTTTCATATAACTCATCCAGCGATGCGGCACGCCGTTGGTATCCTGGTCAAAAAAGGTCGGGATGATCTCATGCTCAAGGATATCGTAGAGTGAGTTGCTATCGTCTTCGGCCTGGATCTCCTGATCATGATACTCTCGCTCCTCTCCAATCGCCCAGCCGTTCTTGCCATTGTAGCCCTCGGCCCACCAGCCATCTAGGATACTACAATTAGGCTGACCGTTAAGAGCGGCTTTCTGCCCACTGGTGCCGCTGGCTTCATAGGGACGAATAGGATTATTTAGCCAGACATCGGTACCCGAAACCAGATAGCGAGCCATATCAATATCGTAATTTTCCAGGAAAATGATTTTTCCTTTAAACTCATCCTGACGCGATATCTTGTAGATGTATTCGATGAGCGCTTTGCCTGGATCATCCGCAGGATGCGCTTTGCCCGCGAAGACGATTTGCACAGGGCGTTCGGGATTGTTCAAAATCTGGCGTAACTTGTCGAGGTTGCGGAAGATCAGCGTGGCACGTTTATAAGTTGCAAAGCGGCGTGCAAATCCAAAAATCAACGCCTTGGGATTAAGTATCCCTTCAAACTCGGTGAGCTGGCGATCGCCTGCTCCCAGGCGCAAGTGCTGTTTTTTCAAATTGCGGGTTACGTAGTCTGCTAGCGCTTCTTTCCGTTTGAAATGAGCATTCCATAATTCAATATCCGGGATACGTTGGATTGTGTTATCCCAAAATTGCTGATCATCGACATACTTGCCCCAATCGGCATCAAGATAGCGACCATATAATTCATTAAGTTCGGGAGCGATCCAAGAGAATGTATGTACGCCGTTGGTGATTGAGCTGATTGGCACCTCGCTTTTATCGAGCCCTGGCCAGAGAAACTGCCACATCGTACGTGAAACATCTCCATGGAGCTTGCTTACACCGTTATGATGTCCTGTTAACTTGAGTGCCAGAATTGTCATGCCATAGTTGGGACCCCAGCTATGATCTTCGCGTGCCACATTGAGAAATTGAGCCCGTGTCAAACCAAGCTGACCCCAATAAGAACCAAAGTATTTATCCATTAACTCGTAGCTAAATGAATCGTTCCCGGCTGGCACAGGCGTATGGGTCGTAAAAAGCGAATTCGTTTTAACTACCTCACGTGCCTCATTAAAGCTCAGTCCGGCTTCCACCAGTTCGCGGCAACGTTCCAGGCTAAGAAATGCTGCATGTCCTTCGTTAAGATGCCAGGCTGATGGGGTAATGCCCAGGGCGCGTAGGGCTCGTACGCCACCAATGCCCAGTACAATTTCTTGTGAGATGCGGATCTCGTTATCGCCGCCGTAGAGACGTGCCGATAGCTCACGATCGGTAGGCGCATTGAGTGGAATATCTGTATCCATCAAATAGAGAGGGACACGACCAACGACAAGCTTCCAGATTTTTGCATAGATGCGGCGACCAGGTAAGTCCACACTGATGACCACTTCGCTCCCATCAGGCCCGACGGCTGGTACTGCGGGCACATCAGAGAAGTGCAACTTATCGTATGATGCCTCTTGAATGCCCTCCAGATTCACGCGTTGATGAAAATAACCCTGAGGATACAAAAAGCCTACCCCGACAAAGGGTAATCCGAGATCACTCGCTTCTTTGCAATGGTCTCCAGAGAGAATACCTAATCCACCAGAGTAAATAGGTAAAGATTCATGTAATCCAAACTCGGCAGAAAAATAAGCAATTGTTTCTGCTTGTAATTCGGGGTAAGTGGTTGAGAACCAGGTATCCTCGGGGCGTGGATGAATATAATGATCGTAATCACGAATCACACTATCATATGCTGAAAGATATTCTGCCTGCTCTGCCGCCTCTTCGAGTTTCTTGGGTTGGATTCTGCTAAGAAATTGTACTGGATTATGCCCAACCTGTTCCCACAGCTCTGAGTCAAGGGAACTATAGAGAAAACGTGCTTCTGGATGCCAGCTCCACCAGACATTGTAGGCGAGTTCGTACAATCTGTTGATGCGTGCAGGCATGATCGGAAAGACTGTGATACGGCCGTAGACTTTCACTCGGTTAGGCTCCCTTTCTTATCTTCCACCTCTGTATGCTTGTGTACTGAGAAGCGAAATAACCTCAATCGATGTTCTATTTTTATTCCTGATATAAGTATATCTTTTTTCAGAAAACCGGGCAACTTGCTTGATCCTTTTCCTTGCATAATGTATTTTACCTTTTCTTCATGCCGATATTGTTCTAGAGTGGCCTGATTGTTTTCTCTAGAAATTTGACTTATACTGAGATGAAGATACGCACTTGTACGTAATGGATCTTTTTGATATATCGCGTGCATAGGTTATTGATAGGGGAGCGAATAGTACATGGTAAGGAAGCCAGCTTTTGTGCATCTCTATGAGCGTAAAAATTTCTGGGGCGGAATCTTACTTGGCTGTGGGCTGTTCTGTTTGGTCTGGCTGCTCTTTTTTCATCGCGGGACGTCACCTATTACTTCGCAATGGACTTCGATTACTGTCAGTTCCAGTCCTGTATTTGCTTCAGAAGCAGAGTCAGAAGTGCTTACGAAGGCGGGGATTATCCTGTCCCCTTCTACTCAATCAACTAATCTCAGCCAGGAAGAGGCATTACAGATAGCCACGCAGTTAAATCCAGATGCTGCCCTCGGTGCAAAGGCTATCGTGGTGCGCTCTGCTTTGCTGACGTATGACACTCACATGCCAAATGGACTGCATCTACAGAATGTGCCTGTCTGGATTATCTGGTTTCAGCAAATCGCTCCGCCCAAAACGACCGTTGCTCCTGATGGTGGATCGCCTCAGAATCTCTATGTGTTTATCAATGCCGATAGCGGGCGGATGGAGTTGGCTATGTGGGGATAACATATCTCTGTTTAAATATACATCTCTGATTGCTTGCCAGGAAGCACATCCGCCTTACAGAGCATCTCTGAGCTAAATTTTTTGTGAAAGAGTACTGCGCGGAGGCAGGTTGCAAAGCGGATATACCGTTTCAGTTGTGTCTTTTGTTGTAAGAAAGCGTTTTCGACTCGTTATAATGAAGCAAGCAGGTCCGCTTGTGTGGTCATGCTTGCCAGATAGAAAAAATAGGCTGGAACGCCTCTGACAAAAAAAACGCAAAAAGCTTATTCCTCATGCATCTTGATCCAACCATGTCGTAATGCATGTACTACTGCGGCTGTTCGATCGTTCACAGACAGTTTTTTAAGAATAGAAGTAATATGATTTTTGACTGTTTGATCGCTAATTTTTAGTGATTTCGCAATCTCTTTATTACTATTGCCACGTGCAATGTAATCCAGGATCTCGACCTCGCGTGTTGAAAGGGGAGAATATTGATCCTTATGCTCGCTCTCTTCTTCTTCCACAGTCAACTCGCGGAAAGATTTCAGCACTCGACTGGCCAGCTGTGGTTTAGCAAGCACATCATCGCGAATGAGATATTCACCATGACTGACTTTGCGTACCGTATCCATTAACTCTTCGGCGCTAATATTGCGTGTCGTGTAAGCGGCGGCCCCCACTTTAATAGATTGAAAGAGGCGCTCTTCGTCCTCCGACGGTGTGAGAATAATAATGGCCAGGCGTGGAGAAGAATGACGCATCTGTCGTGCGATTTCGAGTGGATCAGAAGAAGTGAGTCCTGCATCGATGAGGGCTACATCGGGGTTGCACGTACGGGCAATTTCGAGTACATCAGTAGCATCCGTCGACTCTCCAACAATTTCGCAGTCGCCCATTCGTAGTAAAGTGGCGCGAATACCCTCTCGGAAGAGTGGCTGCTCATCAATAATGATGACACGTATCGTATCCATGTAATCCCTTCATAGAAGAGCGAACAGTACCAAGGCGCATTGTAGCACTGTCCACACTCTTTTCTATCTAAATTGAACTCCCAAGAAAATGACCGTCCCCTGGTTCATTAAGGGACTTGATGACCGGTATGGCTGTGCCCATTATACACATTAATGCTGTAAGCGTCTATAAGATGGCAGGCCATTTCAGGGGCTTCTCTAGGAGTTTCTACCCCATTGTATCGAATTGTAACTAGTACTTTTGGGAGGAGGTAGTCGCCGCTCTGTTCGGTTGGATGAAGAGAGCGGCTGAAGGGGTAGCTTCACCCGCAGAGGGGATTGACGTGTTAGTTGCGGTACGCATCAAGATGCGCTCAAGGGGACTGGACTGCTAAATGCGTTCAAGTTTACGTAATGTCGAGTTGATGCCAACTTTTAAACTATCGATAACGCCTCTCCCTTTGACTGCCACGGCTTCGAAGCTTGGCACGCGATAGGGATTGAGGTATTTTTCAAGGACGGAAATGGGTAATGTATCCTGAAGGTCACGCTTGTTCCATTGCATTACCAGAGGAAAACTGGACGAGTCCTTATTCATACGACGCAGTTGGTCTTGCAATTCATTCCAGCATTCAATATTCTCCTGCAACTTGCTGGCCTGAGAATCGGCGACAAAAATGACGCAGTCGGCACCCTTGAGTACTGAAATTCTTGTTTGTTGATAAAGAATCTGACCGGGGACAGTATAGAGCTGAAAGCGAATATTAAAACCGTTGACTCTTCCTAGCTCTAGTGGTAGCAGGTCGAAGTATAATGTACGCTCTGTTTCTGTATCAATCGAGACCATCTCTCCTACGTCATGTGGATTTACTGCCTGGTGTATATAATGTAAATTTGTCGTTTTACCACAAAGACCAATTCCATAATAGACAATTTTACAATTAATCTCGCGTTTCGCCATATTAATTAGAGACATACGTAACGCTCTCCTGCCGACTCTCTTAGCATGTTATCTGCATGCTTGTAAGATGTAAACTAAGCTACTTCTTTCTGGGACAGTATACATTATTCCATAGATGCCTGCAACCGCATTTTTTTAGATTCTCCTGTGCCGATGTGAAGGCACGGATCAGATTCCTCTCTAGCTGTTCATGAGTTGAAAGCTACTTATCTATTTTTAACCATATCTCTTCCAATTTTTATTCAGTCAGTAGCTCATTTAATTGAAATTCCTGAATATCTGGTTTCAAGCTGTGTACACTTTATACGCATCACACTTTAGAATTGAATTACTTAAAAAATTCAGCTTTTAAATTGTAGCCCATATTTACTACACATATCTATGAGAAACATTTAATGACCACATGAATGAACGGTTCAAAGAAGTGTTCTTGTCGGATGACGTATGAAAAAAACTTACTCTGCGTCAGTTTTTCTGTTCTGTGCTACAATAAACTGCGGTACTTTCACTTTTCGTGTCTGGTGTGCAGGCGAGAGTTGTTGGGCTTTCCCATTGACGGATGATAGCGAAAGGGCTAGACTGGTAACGATAGACAGTTGCTCTCTCTTCGGTGGAGCAACGTGATAGAAATAGAGTGAGAACACGCATATGACGACAACTGCATCTACTCCGATTGATACGGACTTTGAGGTCGTTATCGGACTTGAGGTGCATTCGCAATTGCTAACGAAGAGCAAGATGTTCTGTTCTTGTAGCACCAACTACGCGAATGCCGCGCCGAATACACACGTCTGCCCGATATGTATGGGAATGCCTGGGGTGCTGCCGGTGATTAACCAGGAAGCGGTCAAGTATACCATCATGACCGCGCTGGCTTTACATTGTTCTATCCCTGAGTATTCAAAATTCGACAGGAAAAGCTATCACTATCCTGATCTGATGAAGGGATACCAGATCTCTCAATATGATATCCCTTTAAGTAGTGATGGCTACTTGACGATCGAATATGCTGGACAGGAGCGCCGTATCGGCGTGACGCGTGTCCATCTTGAAGAAGATACTGCCCGTTCTCTGCATCGTCAAGGGTATACACTGATTGATGTGAATCGTGCTGGCACTGCCCTGATGGAGATTGTCAGTGAGCCTGATATGCGTTCACCTGAAGAAGCGCGTCTCTATATGCAGAAACTGCGTGAAATTCTCATCTACATCGGGGTCTCATCTGGTCGTATGGAAGAGGGCAGCCTGCGTTGTGACGCGAACGTCTCCGTGCGTCCTCGTGGACAGCAGGAGTTGGGCGTCAAGACCGAAATTAAGAACATGAATAGTTTCCGTTCGGTTGAGCGAGCGCTGGAATATGAAGCACGCCGCCAGATTGAAGTTCTCCGTAACGGGGGAAAGATTCGGCAGGAGACACGTGGCTGGATTGAAAATAAGGGTATCACGGTGACTCAGCGTGTGAAAGAGCATGCCGATGATTATCGCTACTTCCCAGAACCGGATCTTCCTCCATTGATTATCAGCCGTGAGTTTGTCGAAGAGATTCGTGCTGGTCTGACTGAACTCCCAGATGCGCGTCGTGCTCGTTATCAAGAAACATATGGCATCTCGGAGCAGGATGCGAATGTGCTCACCGAAGATAAGCAGTTGGGCGATTACTTTGAGCAGGTTGTTTCATCCTCGCCGGTCAAAGATGTGAAGGTGCGTGCCAGGTCAGCCAGCAATTGGGTGTTGAGTGAGGTTGTACGGTTGCTGAAGGCCAGTGGGATCTCGGTGCAGGAATCTCCCTTATCACCTGGTGCTGTCGCGAATCTGCTGGATTTACTGGATAAAGAGCGCATTACTGGCAAGCAGGCGAAAGAGATACTGGACGAAGCATTCAGCAGTGGTCAGTTGCCTGAAGCTATCGTTGAGCAAAAAGATATTAAGCCCCCGATCAGTGATCTCGGAACGCTGGAAGGCATCATTGATGAAGTGCTTGCGAACAACGAGAAAGCCGTCAACGATTATCGTAACGGCAAGACGAATGTTATTCAGAGCCTGATGGGACAGGTTATGAAGCAGACACGTAGCCAGGCGAAAGCGAATATTGTGCAACCACTTTTACGCAAGAAGTTAGACGAGCTGATTTAAACTTTGAGCTTTTAAGGTTGCTGGAATGAACAAGCGGTCGTTTTCACGGCCGCTTGTTTTTGTTTGTATTCTGTTTAAAGAGACTTAATAAGGACGACGGGTATCGCGTTTCCCTGGTTTTTTTACGACAGGTTTAACTGCACGTGTTGGTTTGGCCTTTTTACGACCACGACCCCAGTTCATATCATCATCCTCATCCTCGTCCTCGTCCTCGCTGTCCACCTCCTCAGTCACATCGTCCTCGTCATCCTCATCATCCGCCGCGTCAACCTCCAGGTCCATATCCGGAACATCCGTGTCTTCGATTACATCATCCTGATAGTCTGACTCTTCCCGGATGCCGGGGATTGAGAGGTCATCTTCTCTATCAGGATCAATAAAATCCTGTGGTGTGCGAACTGGCTCTGCGACCGGGTGAACGATCTGATCACTCAATCCATCGCCATCGTCACTCAGACGATTTCTACGAAGTACAGCCGGCTCAGGGATATCGGAGTCCGAGTCTGAATCGACTGCTTCTCCGTCTTCCTCTGGTCTGGGGGCTCCAATCACGCGGCGACCCGCAGCCACATCGAGCCAGAACTGAGAATAGTAATGTGGCCTCTCAGAGTCTTTTTCGCTATCTTTTCTTGTCATAAGATACGCGGCTCTCCTCATCGCTGGAGTGAGTCACCGCTCCTACCTTCCTTTTATATTGCTTTTATTGCACACTTTACTTGGTTCTTTCCGCCCTGTGCTAAACTATAGTACTTGCTAGTGAGAAACAATGCAAGTTTTTAGCGACAGGTTGTTTTTCGACGGGATACTTTTGCGCTAAAAATATCCACTAGTACGCATCTCAGGAGGCAATTTTTGCGTAATACCTGCGAATGGTACCATATAAAGACCATCATAAGAAGAAAAAGGAAGCCTGTCAAGGGACCTTTCAGAGTACTTCGCGTGGCTTGAGAGGCTCGTTTAACCCTTGTCAAGCCCTCACGTGCATGAATTTTTAGGGCTGTGGGGTTTGCCAGTATCAAAGAACCTTTCTATAATAGTGTCAAAGGTATCTGGTTACTGCACCCTTTATACGAATTTTATGCATCTTTATAAGTGGTGCAAGCCGCTTTTATGAATAACTTACTGGTCGCTTGCTGCTGATACAGATAGAGGGAAGCCGGTGCCTGGTAATTTGGAGGAAACCATTGACTAGCATTCTTGATACCATTAATGGACCTGAGCAATTGCGTAGCTTAAACGTTCCGCAGATGGAGCATTTAGCAAAAGAGATCCGGCGCGAGATCATTGAAAAAGTGTCGGTACGGGGTGGACATTTAGCTCCTAATCTGGGTGTTGTTGAATTAACAATGGCACTTCATTATGTGTTTGATACACCCAAAGACCTACTTGTCTGGGATATTGGTCATCAGGCGTATGTACACAAACTTTTGACTGGACGACGTGATCGTTTTCATACCATTCGTCAATTTGGTGGCCTCTCAGGCTATTTACGCCGCGATGAGAGCCCCTTTGATACCTTTGGTGCTAGTCATGCAAGTACATCGATCTCGGCTGCTTTAGGAATGGCTGCTGCGCGTGATTTGCAGGGTGAGCAGCATAAAGTAGTGGCGATTATTGGCGATGGGTCACTCACTGGTGGGATGGCTCTGGAAGCGATTAATAATGCCGGGAGCCTGAAGAAGAATCTTATTATTGTCCTCAATGATAATGATAAATCAATTTCTGATAACGTTGGAGCTCTGTCACAGCACCTGGGAAAAGTTCGTCGCATGGAGACGATGCCAGGTTTTCGCAAAGTACGCGATATGGCAAAAGAATCGATAGAGCGACTACCAGTGCTGGGCGACAAAGCTCGTGAGGCCGCTGGACGGGCGGAGACGAGCTTTAAGCAATTTATGATGCATAGTAAGACTGGTGTGATCTTCGAGGAATTGGGTCTTAAGTTCTTTGGTCCTTTCGATGGACATGATATTCCATTGTTGCTTGATGTCTTTGACAATGTCAAGCAGATTGAAGGACCAGTGATTGTCCAGGTCGTGACCAAAAAAGGGAAGGGCTGGGAAATTGCTGAGGGCGACTCTACCAAATGGCATGGACCTGGCGCGTACGATTTTACAACTGGTGTCATTAAGAAGAATGCCAGTGATCCACTTTCTTATACGGAAGTGTTTGCCAATACCCTGGTCGCCATCGCAGAAAAAAATCCTAAAGTAGTGGGTATCACTGCAGCGATGGAAGAGGGAACCGGCCTGAAGAAATTGCATCAACGTTTCCCCGAGCGCTACTTTGATGTTGGTATTGCAGAACAACATGCCGTGACCTTCGCCGGTGGCCTGGCTGTGGGAGGAACCTCTCCTGTGGTCGCTGTCTATTCGACATTTATGCAACGTGCAATTGATCAGATTATCCACGATATTTGCGTGCAGAATCTCCATGTGGTGTTTGCGATGGACCGGGCCGGTATCGTGGGAGAGGATGGTCAGACGCAGCATGGCGTTTTTGATATCACCTTCTCACGTATGATTCCTGGCATGAAGGTGATGGCTCCCAAGGATGAAGAAGAGCTGCGTCATATGCTCTATACGGCGGTCAATCTGGATGGCCCTGTCGCCTTGCGTTATCCCCGTGGTAAGGGCCTTGGTGTTCCTCTGACGAGCGAGCTGCACGATCTGGAAGTTGGGAAGGCTGAGTTGCTGAGTCCCGATACGCTGGAAGCCGCTGAGATGCAGGATGCTGTGATTCTTGCTTATGGCTCCATGGTTTCGGAGGCTGAAGTAGCTGCGAAAGAATTGGCCGATGAAGGTATTCATGTCGCAGTTGTCAATGCACGCTGGGCCAAGCCTCTCGATGCTGATCTGATTTTACGGCTGGCGCGAGGAACCGGACATCTTGTGACCGTTGAAGATCATGTGGTCGCGGGTGGCTTTGGAAGTGCTGTGCTAGAACTCTTAGAGCAGCATGGAATTACCGATGTGAAAGTTCGTGTCATTGGTTTGCCTGATAATTTTGTGGAGCATGGTGCTGTCGCTATCCTCAAAGAATTATATGGTCTCTCATCAGCTCATATTAAAGATGTCGTGCGTGCGCAATTAAATGCTCATACGCTGGCTAAATAGGATAATCGCATTGGCTGCGAAAAATAGCCCTCCTGATTTTCAGGAGGGCATGATTTTGCCATCGCGCATATGAATGATGCGATTAGCGACGTTGCCAATCTCCTGGGCATGCGTCACGAGTATAAAGGTCTGCTGATGTTCCTGGTTCAAGCGCAGCAGCAATTCTATGATTTCTCGTGCTGTCTCACTATCCAGATTCCCCGTTGGCTCATCGGCCCAGACAAGCGCAGGATTATTTGTCAGTGCTCGCGCGATGGTGACACGCTGCCGCTGCCCTCCGGATAATTCTGCTGGACGATGATTGGCCCTGTTGGCCAGACCTACGATATCAAGCATTTCTAGTGCCCGGCGACGTGCTTTCGCGGCACCTACTCTGGTAACAAGCAATGGGAGTTCTACATTCTCAACGGCGGAGAGCACTGGTAGCAAGTTGAAATCTTGAAAGATGAACCCCATATGCTGTGCTCTATAGGCTGTCCGCTCGCGTTCGCTCAGGTCGCGTAAGTTATCATTACGAATATAGATATCACCTTTATCGATAGTGTCGAGTCCTGAGAGGCAATTAAGCAGCGTGGTTTTTCCGCAGCCGCTAGGACCCATAATGGCGACAATTTCTGCCTCGGCGATCTCCAAAGAAATATCGCTGAGGGCTTCAACGCGCAGTTGCCCTGTGCGATAGATTTTTTTGACGTGTTGTGCTTTGATAATCATCAGTTATTCTCGTCTATGTAGTCCTGCTTTGCTGCCTGTTTGTTCTACATCGCGCAGTAATTCAGGATAGTTGATGGTAATATGTTTGCGCCCAAGCTTGATTGCATCTATCTCTCTCAATTCACGTAAGGCAGCGCTGACTGTTTCACGATAGACACCTAAACGATCGGCTAGCTCTTCATGGCTAAAGCCATTGACGACAATTTCCTGACACTTTTGCTCAATTTGGGATTGTGCAAGTTGTAGTAAGAGTCCTGCCAGACGTGCTGTGACACTTTTGAATGTGGTACTCACCAGGCGTGCTTCCATCTGTATCAAACGCTTTCCTATCATTTGCAAAAGCGCACACGCAATCGCTGGATGACGGGTGAGGAGATCATCAATGTCTATTTTGTTGATCTGGTAGAGGTAGGATGAAGTTGTGGCTTCTGCGAAACTGGTATACGTGTGTTGACCACACAGGAGCTGCTCACCAAAACATGCTCCATCCTCCAGCGTTGCAGTAATCAGTTTTCTGCCATCAGTTGAGAGATGATAGAGCTGTATGTTACCAGTTTTGACAAAAAAGAGGACATTACTTGTCTCTCCTGGACGGTAAAGAACGCGTCCAGGAGGGCAAGTCAGTGCCGTTGTAATCCGATTTAGTTCGTTGATATCATGTGCATCCAGTCGCTGAAAAATGTCAGTCTGAGCCAGAAAGGAGGCTTTCTCTTCGGCCTGATCTCCTTTCGGATGAGGTGTTCCGAATTGACTCATTCGTTGTTCTTGCACGTATCTTATCCTGTGTGATTGTGTAGCGTCTCTCTGCAACACCTAATATTGTATCATACGGATTCTGACCAATTTCTGAAATATGAGGCTGATACGTTGGCGAGATGAGGCGGCTCAGGCCTCTGCGCTGGTGAGATAGATGGCTTCGGTACGATTACGCGCGTGCAATTTTTCAAAAATATTTTGGACATGTTTATGAACGGTTGACTCTGCAATTGCAAGTTCCAGGGCAATTTCTCGATTTTTTCGTCCTTTACGCATCAGATCGAGGATTTGTCTCTCACGATCGGTTAAAGGTCTTGGCAACGAAGTAGCAGTATCTAATAAGTGTGCATCTTCTCCAGTTGCCAGGCGAATGGTACGTCGGGATGTACGGTAAGAAACAGCAGCGGATATCAAACTATTGTAAGGCGTACTGATCTTCCAGTATGAACGTAGATGGGTGAGAACTTGAGTTGCAAAAGCTCCTGGAATACAAAGTTCATTACGTGCTGCACAGTGTATGGCATGAATTAACGCGTCAGGTTCGATATCCTTGGTGATATAGCCGATGGCCCCTTTCTGAATAGCCTGGAAGAGCAGTTGATCCTGGTGAGAGGAGGTAAAAATGATGACGCGTGAGTGAGGAGAACATGCTAAAACGCGTTCAGTGGCATCGAAGCCGCTACAATCAGGCATATCAACATCCATTAGAACGACGTCTGGTAGCGTTTGTGCTGCCTGGCTCTCCGCCTCTTGTCCATTGCAAGCTTCTGCTACAACTTTAAGATCAGGCTCTTTCTCGACCACCTCACGTACCGCACGACGCATGAGCGAGTGGTCGTCAACAATTAAAATATTTACCATTTTTATCAATCCCTTTCTCCATCTACGACCCCTGAAAATGGTATGGGCGTTACATAACTTGCTTAGCCAGAAATGTGTACACTCACTCTCTACTATACGCATGAATTCAATAAGCATACAGTACCGACCATCTTTTTAGAGCATAAATTTATATGGACGTCATATCATATATATATATGATAAGAAGGATAAAAATTTCCAATTATCGATCCTCCTTATTTCTTGCGTCCACTGTAGCTCTGTGTTATACTTCACTCTCGAAGCAGGCAAGAGCCGCTCGCTAGTTGATATAAGATAGACAGATAAAAAGTACACACGCTCTCTGGAAAAGCGCTGACCCTGGGGTCCATAACTTCTATAGATGTTTGGAGCCAGACTCGTTTGCCTTAGGGGACCCTGACGCCATTAGGTGAGAGCGGAGGATCAAGGGAGGTCCATTTTTTGGCTAACATCATTTCGATGAAACAATTGTTAGAAGCTGGTGTCCATTTTGGTCACCAGACACGTCGCTGGAATCCGAAGATGCAGCAGTTCATCTTCATGGACCGTAATGGTATCCATATCATTGATCTCCAGCAGACAGTCACACGCCTCAACGATGCCTACAAGTTTGTAGAGCAATTGGTCGCTGGCGGTGGTACATTGCTCTTTGTAGGCACAAAGAAGCAGGCACAAGAGGCTGTTGCCGAAGAGGCGAGGCGTTGTGGCATGTACTTCGTGAACCAGCGTTGGCTTGGCGGTATGTTGACCAACTTTAAAACCATTCAATCACGTATCACCTACTTGCGTGAGTTGGAGACCCGCCGAGACCGTGGTGAATTTGAGCGCCTTCCTAAAAAAGAGGTTCAGCACATGCAGGATGAAATCGCTCGCCTTGAGCGCATCCTGGGTGGTATTAAAGATATGCGCCGCTTACCTACGGCTATCTTTATTATCGATACGCGCAAAGAGCGCACCGCTGTGCTGGAAGCTCGTCGTCTAGAGATTCCGATTATTGCTTTAGCAGATACCAATAGTGATCCTGACGAGATGGATTATCCCATTCCTGCTAATGATGATGCTATTCGTGCAGTTCGCTTACTGTGTGCTAAAATCGCAGATGCTGCTGTTGAAGGTCGTCGCGAACTTGAGGCTCAGCAGAAGGATGCAGATCCAGGTGAGAGCGAAGCTCCAGTAGAAGAGATGACCACAACACCGGCGGCACCTGCTGAAGTTGCTGCGCCAGTTGCAACTCCTGAGGTTGCTACGACCGCACCGGTTGCAGAGACCTCTGAAGAGGCACCAGCGCCAGTGGCAGAGACTTCTGAGCCAGCTTCCGCAACTGCGGAGCCAGCCACGGAGACGGCACCCACTCCGGAGCCAGAACTGGTTTCCAAAGAGGCTCATTAGTTAACAATTAAGAAATCGTTTTGGTGGGAGAAAAGGGGCATATGTGCTCCCTGACTCCCGCCTTTTTGTGTAGATATATTGCCCGATTACGCATGATTTGAGCGCGTAATCTGCTCATTTCACATTTGTCAAGCACTCAGAGACCAAAAAAGATGGACAGCAGTTGTTGTATGCCCTGGCGAATCTGAGTATCATAGAAAGCAGATTGAGGAGAAACTATAGCATGGAGTACATAGCCGCAGACGTAAAAAAGTTGCGCGACGAAACAGGTGCTACGTTCGTTGATTGTAAGAAGGCCCTAACCGAATCTGCCTCGTGGGGTGAGGCGGTCAAATATCTGGAAAGCCGCCGCGATAAGAAGGCTGAAAAGATGGTTACCGCCGGTCGAGAGACAAAAGAGGGTGGTGTTTTTTCTTATATTCATCACAACAATCGCATTGGTGTTTTAATTGAGATTAATTGTAGCACGGACTTTGTTGCTCGTAGCGAAAGTTTCCGCAATCTCGCTAACAATCTGGCCCTACAGATTGTTGGTGTTGCTCCTAAATACGTGAATTATGAGGATATTCCGGCCGAAGTCCTGGAGGCCTCTCGTCAGAAACATGCAGAAGACCCTTCGATGGCTCGTGTACCTGAGGGACGCAAAGAAGAAGTTCTCAAAGGAAAGCTCAATAAAGAGTTCAGTGAGCAGGTTCTCATGTTGCAGCCATTTGTAAAGGACGAAGCGATCACCGTTGGTGAGCTTGTACGTCGAGTGATTGCCGAGACAGGCGAAAATATCGTTGTACGCCGCTTTAGCCGCTTTGCTGTGGGAGAATAGCCGACAGTTTTTAGACCGTGTTCGGGCAGGATATCCCCTTAAGGGGATATCCTGGTGATTGTAGAAGACAGCAAGACAAAGAGGCGTTCCTCATGGTCGCGTACAAGGGAGAATGGGAATATGTCAGGCGAGCCAAAATATCGGCGTATCTTACTCAAGTTAAGTGGTGAGGCTCTTGGAGCACATGGAACCGGCATCGATGCCGATACTGTACGGCGGATCGCCGGTGAGATCAAGAGTGTGCATAACTTAGGGGTAGAGGTTGCGTTGGTGATCGGCGGTGGAAATATGTGGCGTGGTGCTGACGCAGCTGCGACTGGTATCGATCGCGGAACTGCTGACTATGTTGGTATGCTGGCAACAGTGATGAACTCGTTGGTTATGCAGGATGCGATGGAAAAGTTGGGCATTAGTACACGGGTCCAGACCGCTATCGAGATGCCACCTGTCGCAGAGCCTTTTATTCGTCGTCGAGCCATTCGCCACCTTGAGAAGAGGCGTGTGGTAATTCTGGCTGCCGGTAGCGGAAATCCATTCTTTACTACAGATACTGCTGCTGCATTGCGCTCCGTTGAACTCAATGCACAGGTGTTGCTCAAAGCGACCAAAGTGGATGGCATCTATGATGAGGATCCCATGCAGAACCCTCGCGCTCACCGTTTCGATGAGTTGAGCTATATGCAGGCTTTGAATATGGGTCTGAAGGTCATGGATAGTACTGCGCTTTCTTTGTGTAAAGATAATAACATGCCGATTCTGGTTTTTAATTTGCACCAGGTAGGTGCTCTAGAGGCCATTATGCGGGGTGAAAAGTGTGGTACACTGGTCACTAATGACGTGAAAGAGCCTGATTAGTCGTGCAACATGTTGCGCTACTTCTTTCGTCACGTCCCGTTTTTGAGGTGCATCTGGTGCCTAGAGAAAAGGAAGTATGCCATGACAGCAGATTTACTTGGAGATGCAGAACGGCGGATGCAGAAAGCGATTGATGCTTTAAAGCAAGATCTCAATTCTATTCGTGCTGGCCGGGCGAGTTCTGCTCTAATAGATCGCATTACCGTCGAGTATTATGGTGCCGCAACACCAATCAATCAAGTGGCTTCAGTCACTATTCCAGAGGCTCGCGTCCTGGTGATTTCGCCCTGGGATAGGAAAATGCTGGTTGATATTGAAAAGGCAATTCAAAAGTCTGATCTGGGTATTAACCCGAATAATGATGGGCAAGTTATTCGCCTGATTATTCCACCGATGAGTGAAGAGCGACGGCGGGATCTGGTGAAGAGTCTGCATAAAAAAGCTGATGAACATAAGGTTGCGATCCGCAATATCCGTCGCGACACTCAGGATAAACTGCGCGATCGTGAAAAGAAAAAAGAAGTTTCTGAAGATGAGCTCAAACGCAGTACCGACCGGCTGCAAAAGCTCACCGATCGCTTTATCGATGAGATGGAGAAGATCGGAAAAGCAAAGGAACTGGAGATCCTGGAGGTCTAACTTTGGCCAAGATGCAACAACTCTTTTCATCCATGAAAGGAAAAGAGAAGACTTTAGAGCAAACACCCAAGGTCGCATCTGAGAATCAGTCGCCACTGCGCCACATTGCCATTATTATGGATGGCAATGGGCGCTGGGCTTCAAAGAGGCACCTACCGCGTCTCGCTGGACATCAGGCAGGTGTCTCGGCGCTGCGACGTGTGGTAAAATTCGCTTCCGATGAAAAGAAGGTTGATTTAATCAGCGTCTATGCCTTTTCAACCGAGAATTGGGGACGACCAAAACCTGAAGTTGAAGGTTTGATGCGTCTCTTTTGGGAGACCATTCGCTCAGATGTGGGAAAGTTACACCGCGATGGAGTTCGTTTGCGTCATCTTGGTCGATTGTATGATCTCTCTCCCGATATCCAGAGTGCCATCCATGAGTCGGTTGAATTGACAAAGAATAATACAGGGATTGGGCTGAACCTCTGTTTTAATTACGGAGGACGGGCCGAGTTGGTCGATGCGATTCGCCAGATGATGCTTGATGGGCGTGATCCAGAGACGATTGATGAGGATTTGATTGCTTCCTATCTCTACACGCGCGATCTTCCTGATCCCGATATGGTGATTCGTACCGCTGGCGAAATGCGTGTCAGCAATTTTCTCCTCTGGCAATCTGCCTACAGTGAATATTACGCCACGTCTACGCTCTGGCCAGACTTTGGACCCGAAGATTTGATGGCCGCTCTCGAAAGTTTTTATCAGCGTAAGCGACGTTTTGGTCTGCTTGATGCGCCCTCGAAGTAGCGATTAATGATAGAATACGTAGGGTAACCTTTTGCTGCTCTACGTATTCTTTTTTGTATGGACCTTTCTTGCACTGGTGCTGATCGAGGGATGAGCGCTGAACAAGGATTGTGGCGTTAAGATGAGTACTGAAAAGCTCTAAAGTTGCGTGTTTTGTTCTGATAGGATAGCATTATCATTGTTGGAACAAAAGAGAACTTTATTGAGGACGTGAATTGTTTGCAAGGCACAAGTAAGCAAAATAGAACAACGGGTCTAAATGAACCCGCAAAAAAAGAGAAATCGTCTGTCGGCCAACGTTTGTTGACCGCAGGTATTGCAATTCCGGTCGTGCTCCTTTTTGTCGGATTTGGTGGGTGGATGTCCTTCGCAGGCTGTGCGTTGGTTGTTGTGTTAGGGGCGATAGAACTGCATACGATGTTAACGAAAGCTGGCTATCATCCAATCATCTGGATGAGTTTTAGCCTCTGTTTCCTCTTTTTAATCTCTGCCATGTTCCCGGATCAAAGATTAGTTATCTTACAGATCGGCCTGGGAGCCTCTGTGATTCTCTCTTTCTGCTGGCTGTTTTTCCGCTCAACCTTTGAGGGATCGATGGTCGATTGGGCATTGACTCTGGCTGTGCCGGTCTATCTGGGCTGGTCAATGAGCTACTTTTTGCTGTTACGTGGCTATGAAATAGTCTCTTTTCATTGGATGGTCGGAAGCTGGGTGACATTGCCAGCAGGAGTCTGGTGGGTGCTCGTGCTCCTGCTTGGCGTATGGGGATTTGATGGCGCAGCCTTTTTTACCGGACGTTATCTAGGACGCCATAAACTGGCTCCCAATATTAGTCCCGGGAAAACCTGGGAAGGGGTGGCTGGTGGTATGGTCATTTCAGTGCTGGCTGGCTTGCTCCTTACCTCTATTCCCCTGGGTGTGCCCTGGTATTTCGCTATCCTATTAGGTTTGCTGATAGGGGTTGCATCTACCTTGGGAGATCTTGCCGAGTCGGTGATTAAACGCCAGATGCATGTGAAAGATAGTGGACAGATTATGCCCGGCCATGGTGGTATGCTGGATCGTATTGATAGCCTGATCTTCGCCGCGATTGTCGTCTACATTTTTGCCTTGTTCTTTCACTAAGCTAGTGTGGTACTCATCGTGCCTCCGGGGGAGAGTCAATAGGCCAAAGTAGCTGACTATCCTCGGGCTTCATTCGTACATGCTATAATCAGGTTGAGAGATAAAACTGAATCGTTGCTTGCGTTGTGTGAGCACGTGTATATATTTTTCATAGGTTGAATTGGTATGACGATATTCCCTAAACGTATTGCTTTGCTGGGAAGTACAGGATCGATTGGGCGACAAACCCTCGATGTGGTGAGACGTTTTCCTGAACATTTCCGCATTGTTGCCATGGCGGCACGAAGCAATGTTGATCTGCTGGCTCAGCAAGTACAGGAGTTTCATCCGGAATTGGTGACCTGCTATGCTGATTCGCCAGAAGTTGAAGCGAAAGCACGTCGCTTGTTACCCCAGGCTCTGCTCGGCGAGC
The DNA here is from genome assembly GCF_057551105.1 of Dictyobacter sp. Z7_2. Classification (NCBI taxonomy): domain Bacteria; kingdom Bacillati; phylum Chloroflexota; class Ktedonobacteria; order Ktedonobacterales; family Dictyobacteraceae; genus Dictyobacter; species Dictyobacter sp. Z7_2. Next base: position 977,772 of record NZ_BAAJPE010000002.1, on the reverse strand, counting down.
AAGGCCTGTTAGCGGTGGCAACTCATTCCGACGCTGATGTATTGGTGGCAGCCACATCGGGTCTGGTTGGCCTGGTGCCTACACTGGCTGCGATTGGGGCCGGTAAGGCTATCGCTATTGCCAACAAAGAGACGTTAGTGATGGCCGGTCATCTTGTGACACAGGCTGCCCAACGAGCCGGGGTGCCGATATTCCCCATTGATAGCGAGCATAGCGCCATCTGGCAGTGTCTACGAGGCGAAGAGAAGAAAGAGATTAAACGCCTGTTGCTGACGGCTTCTGGTGGTCCTTTTCGGATGACTCCGGTAGAAGATCTGAAGCAGGTTACCGTGAAGCAGGCTCTGGCTCATCCGACATGGCAGATGGGGCCAAAGATCACGATCGATAGCTCTACCCTGATGAATAAGGGCCTGGAAGTGATCGAGTCCCACTGGCTCTTCGACGTTCCTTATGAGCGGATGGAGGTGGTGGTGCAGCCTGAAAGCATTATTCACTCCATGGTTGAGTTCATTGATGGCTCGATCAAGATGCAGGCCAGTTTACCAAGTATGCATCTTCCTATTATGAATGCGTTGGGATATCCTCACCGTTTGGATGCCTCGGCGACGGATTTTATTCGCGAACTGCGCTGGTCTGAGATCGGGTCTCTGCGTTTTGAGGACCTGGATCTCGCACGTTTCCCATGTTTCCGCCTGGCTGTTGAAGCAGGGAGACGTGGTGGAACCTATCCCTGTGCCCTGGTTGGCGCTGATGAAGAGGCTGTGGAATTATTCCTGGCGGGCAAGATTGGATATGTGGAGATCGCTCGACTGATTGAAGGTGTTTTAGAACGGCATCAGTCGGTTGAACAACCTGATGTCGCCACGACTCTGGAGGCTTGTGCCTGGGGACGACGTACTGTACGAGAGCTGTGGAAGAAACATGCTTAGCTATCTCTCTGTACGCATCTGTTGCGGTGTTGTCTCACATCTGTGTGTTGAGGAAGTAAGACATAGTAGACACAAATTCTTAATAAGCATTTGTGGGAGTAAAGGATAAAGGGGATGAACTGGTATATACTTGCTGTTATTCCAGTCTTTGCACTGCTTGTATTTGTACACGAGCTTGGGCACTTTATTACTGCCAAGTGGGCTGGTATTCGCGTTGAAGAGTTTGGTATTGGTATTCCTCCGAATATTGTCAGTGTGCGCAAGCGCGACCGTGGCGGCTGGGAGGTTATGTGGTTGGGGCGAGGAAGTTCGGTCGATACAAGTAATATTCAGAACCCCTTTAGTGGTGTCAGTGGTGGCAAGGGATCTGTTGAGCCTGAACGCCCACATCATACGATTTACTCACTCAATCTTTTACCGATTGGCGGTTTCGTGCGCATGCCTGGTGAAAGCGGCGATGCCTATGATGAAAATGATCACTATGATGCCGGTTCGTTTGCTGCCAAATCGGCAGGAAAACGGATTGTGGTACTCTGTGCAGGCGTTTTTATGAATTTTTTGCTGGGTATCGCGCTTTTTACGGTGGCTTATGGTCTGGGAGAGCCAGTAGCCAGCACCAATGCGATGATTGGATCCGTTGAGCCAAATTCGCCAGCCGCTCTAGCAGGCCTGCGGGTAGATGATACTATTTTGACCGTGAATGGGAAGAAAACTCCAGATTTTAATACCATGTCAACAGTGGTAAGTCAGGTACTCGCATCTGCGAATAAGAATGAATCCCATTTCACACTTCACTTAACTGTCTTACATAGTAATGAAAAAACGCCTGTAGAGATTACCGTCGCTGCCCGGACGCATCCAGCAGCGGGTGAAGGTGCTATGGGTGTGACGAGTAAAATCGTCACGATGCATTATCCGTTATGGCAAGCGCCATTTAGGGGTATTGTGCACACATTCCAGTTTGTGCATGATTATCTGGCAATTATTGGCAAGATGATTATTGGCGCTATTCAGCCACAAATCTCGGGGCCAGTAGGGATTGCCCAGGTAACTCAATCTGTTGCCTCTGAGACTCCTACAGTTGGTTGGTGGCCCATTTTGAGCCTTACGGCTGCACTGAGTCTGAATCTGGCTATATTTAACATCTTACCATTCCCCGCTCTTGATGGCGGACGCGTCTTTCTTATATTAGTAGAATTACTACGTGGCGGAAAGCGTTTGAAGCCAGAGCGTGAAGGTCTTATCAATCTTGTCGGTTTTGCCTTACTATTAGTCCTGATGGTCGTCGTCACGGTGAGTGACATTATGCATTGGGGCAGCTAAACGGAGCTCAAAGTTAGTTATGCGAAAAAACACACGTCAAATTCATGTAGGAAATGTTGCGATTGGCGGAGGTGCGCCAATCTCTGTACAATCAATGACCACTACTTATACGCGTGATGTAGAATCTACTATTGCGCAAATTTATCGCTTACAAGATGTTGGTTGTGAGATCGTGCGTGTCGCGGTCCCCGAGATGGAAGATGCGGTCGTATTAAGCGAAATTAAGCGGCGTATAAATATACCTCTGGTGGCAGATGTCCATTATAATCCCGAGCTGGCTTTAGAAGCGATCCGTCAGGGTATTGATAAAGTCCGTATTAATCCAGGGAACCTCCTGAGAGGCCGCGAATCGTTGGAGAAGATTGTGCTGGCGGCCAAAGAACGTGGGGTTGCTATGCGTATCGGTGTCAACTCAGGTTCAATTGATGCCATGGATAAAGGAGCTCAGATGCAGCGCGTTCAGGTGCGTCTGCGTGATGATGGGACTCTAGAGCGTTCCGATCCAGCTGAGGCGCGGCGCATGGAGCGCGAGCGTTTAGCTGAGCGTATGGTTGCGAAAGCGCTGGAATATATTAGCTGGTGTGAGGCCTTGGATTATCATGAGATCGATGTCTCCTTGAAATCCTCAACCGTTTTAACCGCTGTCGAAGCATATCGCCGCTTCTCGCAACGTTCCGATTATCCATTGCACCTCGGTGTGACTGAGGCCGGCACGCTTGTATCTGGCTCTGTCAAATCCTCTATTGGATTGGGCCTCCTGCTGGCGGAAGGGATTGGGGATACTGTTCGGGTTAGCCTGAGCGCGGAACCTGAGGAAGAGATTCCGGTTGCTTTTGAAATTCTACGCTCGCTCGAATTACGCAATCGCGGCGTCACTTTTGTCTCCTGCCCATCGTGTGGACGCGTTGAGATTGATGTGATCAGTGTCGCCAATGAAGTTGAAAAGCGTTTATCTAAAGTGCAGACGCCGATCCAGGTGGCTGTGATGGGATGCGTCGTGAATGGCCCCGGGGAGTCAAGAGACGCTGATGTGGGCCTTGCTGGTGGTAAAGGTAAAGGCGTGATCTTCCGTAAAGGACAGGTTGTGAAGACAGTTCCCGAAGATCAATTCCTGGATGCCGTGCTTAAAGAGGTGGCCAGTCTGTTACCTGCTGCGGAAGCTAAACTTGTTTATCCCGAGGGCGGTATTAGCGAAGTTGCAGGTACCCATCGCACACGCGACGAGGGCATGAATATTCCGATTTTACCACGGGCATAAATCTGCTTTTCAAGGCGTCGCTGCTCCAATTGTGAAGCAGCGACGTTTTTTTGTTCAAATAGGCAAAATTCTATTTGAATTTATCGCAAGGAGTAATTGGCATGACAAAAGTAAGCGGTTTTGTTGAATGGCTGCCGGAACAACGTATAGTTGAACTTCAGTGGATGGATGAAATTCGACGCATCTTTGAAAGCTATGGATTTTGCTCGATTGAGACACCCTCGGTGGAAGCGATCGAGGTTCTTCTGGCTAAAGGTGAAACTGATAAAGAGATTTATACTATTAAGCGTCTGCAAGGAGCGGGAGATAAGAACGATGCACGTTTAGGGCTACACTATGATCTTACCGTTCCTCTGGCACGCTATGTCTCGGAACACTATAACGACCTTGTCTTTCCGTTCAAACGCTATCAGATACAGCGTGTATGGCGCGGTGAACGACCACAGGAGGGAAGATATCGCGAGTTCTATCAATGTGATATCGATGTGATAAACAATAATAGCGTGCCATTGCACTTCGATGCGGAGATGGCCGTCATCGTGTATGAAATCTTCAATCAACTGGGTATCGAGAATTTTCAAATGCATATCAGTAATCGTAAAGTTCTCGAAGGATATTTTAAAGGACTGGGTATCGAGGATACCATTCCTGTTATTCGGGTTGTGGACAAGCTCGATAAAATTGGTCGAGATGGTGTTCTATCTCAACTGCAAGAAACTCTCGCCATGCACAGGGATTTGGCGGAGCGTTGTCTGGCGATTGGTAGCATTTGTACACCCGATCTATCATTTAGAGCCCGTGTGAACGAGCTGGGAGTACAATCTGAGCTGCTTGAACAGGGATTAGATGAATTGCAGTTTGTGATGGAAGCGCTAAGTGAGGTCCCGGGCGGGGACATGCTGGCGGATCTGGCTATTGCGCGTGGCTTCGACTATTACACTGGTACTGTTTACGAAGGCAAGCTGACTGATTTTCCCGCATTTGGGAGCGTTTGTTCCGGTGGACGTTATGAGAATTTGGCCAGTTCGATGATTAGTCGCGCCTTACCTGGCGTAGGTATCTCCATTGGGCTGACACGTCTCTTTGCGAAACTCATTGCCGAGCAGAAAATTCAATCCGGACCGAAATGCCCAACGCAAATCCTCGTTCTTTTCCCCGATGCCGAGCGTCTCAGTGAGGGACTTCAAACTGCTAAAATGCTACGTGAACGTGGCTTCAATGTTGAGCTGTATCCTACACCAATTAAACAAGCACAACAACTACGTTATGCCTCACGCAAGAATATTCCTTATGCCTGGTTTTTGCCTTATGGAGAAAAAGGCCACGAAGTAAAAAATATGTTGACTGGTAAGCAGGAGGCGATTGATCCTGCTAGCTGGCGACCTGAATAAGCAGCGAAATATTATACGGTTGTTTTACCTCTTTCTCTGCAAGTTGTTGATGGGGGTGGCTACATAGTGATAGCGAAGAAGAAAAAAAGAAGGTCATCCATAAATAGATGACCAGAAGGGTGGGCGGTACAGAACTCGAATCTGTGACCTCTACGATGTCAACGTAGCGCTCTAACCAACTGAGCTAATCGCCCTCGATGTGAGCAAACAGCAGAAAACCAATTACTCAAATGGGCGATACAGAACTCGAATCTGTGACCTCTACGATGTCAACGTAGCGCTCTAACCAACTGAGCTAATCGCCCTTAACGCTGACATAATAACATGCATGGTATCTATTGTCAATTGTTTTCGGAGGAAAAATCGCGTAGATAACAAGTTTTTTCCAATCTTAGAACCTTCTTCTGCGAGCCGTGGGAAGCTTTATCGGTCGCCGTAAGTACTAGAAAAGAACGACCGTGGCTTGATTCTAGATAAATACAATGGTATACTTTGTCGTGTGTCAGGGCTATAAACCTGCATATCTTGAATAATGTGCTTAATGCCCCTAAGTCTAGACATGTCGTTACGAGTGTGCCACAAGCTACAGCGCTAAATTCTCTAGACACCTCAATTGGCATATATACATGCCTGATTTTATGGGCTCGATTGAAAAGAATGTACCATCTCAGTTTGTCGTAGGAAGGTGTGTTCTGTATGCTTTTTTCAGCTCAAGGACGGATGCTGAAGAGTCAACGTATTATGAGCAGTCGCTCTAATCATCGTATATGGGTAAGGGCTGTTGGTTTATTTTTTATTTGTTGTATGGTGGCAATAGAGTTTTCACCGTTGCTTGGATCATCTGTCAGTGCCCAACAGTCTCATGTGCAGAAAGCTTCTGACAACTGTAGTCAGGCATATTTTTCTTCTGATGGAAACCCATATACACTGTGTCCTGGTCCCTATCCAACTGGTGGAAACTGCGTCTGGTGGGCCTGGGAACAATGGCATCTGCTTAATTACAATCTTCCTTCAAACTGGGGGAATGCCGCTGAATGGGCGATTGATGCCCAGGGAGCAGGCTTATCGGTAGGGACCACTCCACGCCTCGGTTCGATTGCGGTCTTTCCTGTCAATGATGGCTACTGGGCAACTAGTTCAGCTGGACACGTGGCTTTCGTGACCGCGGTAAGCGACGACAACTCAACTTTTAATGTAACCTTCGAGAGTTATGGTGATCCTCAGTACATGTATACTGGGAAGGATTATAGCGTCTCTCTGATCAATAGTGCACAGTATCAGAATGGGCAGTTGCGCTTCATTTACTTTCCCCAGTCGATCGACGAAAAGTTATTTGCTCAACTCCCAGGTATTAATGGGCTAAGTGACCCATCGAATGCGGTGACCCAGGCCAATAACACATCAAGTGCGTCGCCTGATGCGACGTCAAATGCATCTGCGTCAAATACCAGCATAATTCAGCAACCTGCAACGTATACAAGCGATCGGATCGCGTTAGGTCTTTCACCATCCTCATCGGATCAGGAGTTCAATGCGGACTTCACCGGTACGGGAACAAATAGCTTGCTTCTTTATAATCGGCAGCAAGGCAGTTTGCAGATTTATAAATTGAATCAGCAACCCGTAGTGGCGCAGAAGGTACGTCCGCGCCCTTCTGCCGATGGATCAAGTGGCGATACTCTATTTCAGGTTCCTGAGGCTGATTCGCCACTTGTGACTCTTGGAGATGCTACTACACCTGCCGGCATGTGGGGATCATCTCTCAATATTTATGTTGGCAATTTTTCTGGTGGCAAAGCATCCGAGCTTTTGTTGTATGATCGTGCCGCCGGGACAATCCAACTTATCAGTTTCAACACAGATTTTAGCATCAAGAAGCACGTGACGATTTCAGATATCGGGACCGATTGGGATCTCTCTGTGGGACGCTTTAATGGGAAGAGTAGTGGTGTATTCCTGTATAAGCGCTATGCTCTGGCTACAAGTAGTAGCTCTGACGCTCCTTCGTTACCGGATGCTAATGCGCCGACTGAGCCAACGAATCCCACTGTACCAGGAGAAGTTGCAACACCTTCAGTGACACCAACTGTCAAAGCGAGTCCGACAACACGGCCGTCTCCAACTGCGACTGCGACTCCTAAACCCACGGCGACGCCTGTTGTGACGCCAACACCCAAACCCACGGCGACGCCTGTTGTGACGCCAACACCCAAACCCACGGCGACACCTGTTGTGACGCCAACGGTAACGCCTACTCCCGTTGTAACGGCGACTCCGGTGCCGACACCTGTTGTGACTCCAACACCGGTACCGACACCAACGCCAACACCTACAGCGACCGCGACACCTACTCTAGCGCCGACACCAACCGTTGCACCGACAGCGACGCCTACCGTGAAGCCTAAGTCGTCTGCAACACCTTCAGCAGATGTTTCGAAGACGCAGAATATGAGTTATGCTTTCTCATCAACTTCTGCTTTGAGTGAAGACATCACACCCGATCAACAAGGAGATCTTAGCGGCACGCCTTTATCCGATTGGGAGAAAAATGGGCGCTCTGCCAATGTTATGTTGCTAGACTTTAATGCGGATTTTAGTATTCGTGATAGTCAAACGTATACGCTCTGGCACGCTAATTGGGAGGTGTACGTTGGTCATTTTGTCAATGCGCAACAAGATGGCATTTTCCTGTATGATCGCACTGAGGGTGAAGGCCGTATCATGGATTTTGATCAGCATTTACTGGTCAATGATTATCATGAACTACATAGCCTTGGCAGCAACTGGGTTGTCTACAGTGGTGATTTTACGAATGCTGGACGTTCCCAACTCTTACTGTATGATCCAGGTAGCGGTGCTATCAACGTATTGCAGTTCAACGCGAAACTGTCATTGACGAAACAGCAGACGGTATCGAATATTGGAACGCATCAGGTATTGTACATCGGTCATTTTGGTCTTCCTACGCTTAGCGTGATGCTCTACGATGTGCAGAATGCCCAGAGCACTTTTCTTGCCTTTGATCAAAATTTGAATGTTACGCATCAGTATCTGATTAAGACGTGGGATCAGAATTGGCAGATCCTCGTAGGCAATTTCGTTGACCCGAAGGATTGCGCTCAGAATGCGGATTGTGCTAAAAGTGATACTATTCTTGTGCTTAATCGGCAAACTGGTCAACTTGAACAATACGTTTTCTCTTTTGGCCGAGAATTTACCGTCTATGATAATCGCATTCAGGGCTATTTACGTGACGGTGTTCCAGTGCAAGAGCATGTACAATCTGTTGATACAACGCTTTTTAGTCTGGTTGATTCTTTGAGCACTCCGATCAAAAATGAAGAGCTTTATTGAGGCCAAAATCGTGGTACAATAGCGGCTATGCAGCATGTATTTTTGATAGGGCTGTCTGGGAGTGGAAAGAGCACTGTCGGACGTCGGATAGCTCAAAGCCTGGGACGTCCTTTACTTGATATCGATGAACTCATCGAGCAGGAATATGGAGAGCGTATTCCTACCATCTTTTCTCGGCATGGAGAAGCCTATTTCCGTTCTCTAGAGAGTCAAATTTTAGCCCAAGCGGTTCAAGATTATCGCGATGCCATCATCGTCACTGGTGGTGGTATCGTGGTGCAATCTGAGAATCGTGCTTTGATGGCTCAATCTGGGGTACGCGTTTTTATGCAAGTCGCCCCACATATCTCGTTGGCACGCCTGCAAGCTCAACATGCCAGCCAGCAGCGGCAGGGAGATACTCCTGAGATACGACCTCTCTTATCTGGTCCTGATCCTCTGACGAACCTTCAAGCGATGTTGGCTACGCGCGAGCCCTGGTATAGAGAAGCAGAAATTATCTGTTCCACCCAAGATAAAAGTGTTGAGCAGATAGCTATGGAGATTATTACAATGCTTACTGATTCGAAACAGCCTGCTGAGATGGCCCCGATTGTGCGTCGTGTCCAGATTGGTGCAGGATACGATGTTGTTGTTGATTGGGAAGGACTTCAGCGCCTGCCAGCGTATCTTCAATCATTGCAGGTATCGCCACGTGTCTTTATTGTGACGGATAGCAACATTCATGATAAATATATTCCTTCGATGGTAGAAAGCCTGCGGGTAACGGGATTTGACCCCCATGTCTATGCGATCCCGGCCGGTGAAGGCAGTAAGTCTCAACAGCAGCTTTTTGAGCTCTATGACTGGTTACTGGAACTTCATGCCGAACGACGAGAAACAATTATTGCTCTGGGAGGTGGCGTGGTTGGGGATCTGGTAGGTTTTGTGGCCTCCACATATCTACGTGGTGTGCCATTGATCCAGATTCCCACCTCGCTCCTGTCGCAGGTCGATGCAGCTATCGGTGGCAAAACAGGCATCAATCATCCGCGTGGGAAAAACTTGATCGGAGCTTTTTATCATCCTCAACTGGTCCTGGTTGATCCTTCCGTGCTTCTTTCTTTGCCAGAACGTTCTCGTACAGAGGGATGGGCAGAAATTGTAAAGTATGGTATCATACTTGACGCTGAGTTGTTCGCCTTATTAGAGGCTCAAGCGGATGTTCTACGGGAATTTTCTGACGCTCCGGTTGCTCTACTCTGTCAGATCATTGCACGTTGTATTGATTTGAAAGTTACTGTGATCGAGAGCGATGAGCGTGAGCAGGGGCTGCGTGCAATCCTGAATTATGGGCATACTTTTGCGCATGCGCTGGAGAATGTCTCTGGTTACGGTGAGTGGCTACACGGCGAGGCTGTCTCTGTTGGTATGGTTGTGGCGGCAACGCTGGCTCAAGAGGCTGGTATGTTTGCAGCAAGTGATGTAACTCGTCAAAACCGACTTCTCGTTGCTCTGGGACTACCGACAACTTATACTGGCACTGCTGATGCTCGCGCTATCCTGGATGCGATGCAACTCGATAAGAAGGTTGTGGGGAAGCGTGTCCGTTGGATTATGCCGAAAAGTATTGGCGAGGTGGTTGCTATGCCATTGCCGGACGAATTGGTTGAACGTGTTGTCACGTCATTTATAGAAGAGAAGTAGAATTGCATGCTAAATTTCCTCATTATGAGTGGGCCTAACCTCAATATGTTGGGGGCGACGCGTGAGGCTGCTATTTATGGTACGATGACTCTGGAGCAAATCCATGATGCGGTACGTTTGCGTGCTGCGACCCTGGGTGTGAATGCGGAGTGTTTTCAGTCGAATTATGAAGGTGCTTTGATTGATTATATTCAGCAGCATCGCGAGAATTCGGCTGGGATTGTGTTGAATCCTGGCGCTTTTACCCACTATTCGATTGCTGTCCGCGACGCAGTGGCCGATGCTCGACTTCCAACGATTGAGGTGCATTTAAGCAATGTCTACGCACGTGAGGAGTTTCGGCATCATTCGGTGATTGCTCCGGTTTGTCGCGGGCAGATAGCTGGCCTTGGTTGGCGTGGCTATGTGCTGGCTCTAGAAGCATTGACTGCTCTGGTAGGCGAGTAAATAGAAGGAGATAGTGCCATGAGTCAAGAGAGCATACAACAATTTCGAACCTGGATTGCTGAGCAAGGTATCGATGCATTTTGTGTGATGCACCCACAAAGTGCCTCATATTTGAGCGGTTGGCTTAATGATGAAGAGGGCGCCAATATCCTTTTAGTGAGTGCACAACGGCAAATTCTTCTGACGAATGCGCTTTATGCTGAAGTGGCTGCGCGTGAGGCTTCTGGCTGGGATATCGTCCTCCCTGAGGGGCGTAATTCTGCGCCGTCTATCGCCAGGTTGGCTCAAGAGTATGGTTGGAAGAAGATTGGCTTTGAAGCTCCAGTGATTCGCTATACAGCCTATGAGCAACTTCGTAGCGCAGGTGAAGGTATCTTTACTTTACAGCCTTTTGAAAAGAACATAGTTGAGCGCTTGCGCTATATCAAGCAGCCCTATGAATTGGACGCTTTGCGGCGGGCAATTGCGATTACAGATGAAACGTTTGCTCATCTCTGTCAATGGATTCAACCTGACATGACTGAAAAGTCTGTTGCTCTGGAAATATCGCGTAAGATGGTTGAGCTAGGCGCTGATGGCACTTCGTTTGACTCAATTGTTGCTTCCGGTCCCAATGGCTCAATGCCGCATGCGGTTCCGGGTGAGCGTCGCATTCAACTCGGGGAGTTGATCACCATTGATATGGGAGCACGCTACAAAGGCTACTGCGCCGATATGACGCGTACCATTTGTCTCGGCGAGCCAGCTGAAGCTCGTATGAAAGAGGTCTATGCAACGGTCTTGCGTGCCATGAAAGCATGTGAGCAGCAGTTACATGCCGGCCTTACAGGTCGTGAGGCTGATGCTCTGGCTCGTGATGTGCTGGCTGAGGCAGGTTTGGCTGAATATTATATTCATAGTACTGGCCATGGAGTTGGCCTTGAGATTCATGAGAATCCTTCCCTTGGACAACGTGCCCCTGAAGATTTTAAATTGCCGGTGGGCTGTGTCGTGACGGTTGAGCCAGGTGTGTATATTCCTGGATGGACTGGTACACGTGTAGAGGATTGTGTTCTGGTAAATGAAGATAGTGTTGAAGTATTAACGCAATCACCGACTGAATTGGTGATTCCACGCTAAAGGAGTGTCCTTTTATGATTTCTACTGGTGATTTGAAAAAAGGTGTGACGATTGAGTTTGAGGGACAGATTTGTTCTTTGATTGAGTGGCAGCATGTAAAAATTGGACGTGGTGGGGCGATTGTGCGGATGAAGTTACGCAATCTTCGTTCGGGCTCTATCGTTGATCGTACCTGTGATGCCGGTGATAAGTTCAAGCGTATTTATCTGGATCGCGCTACCGTGACGTATCAATATCAAGAGGGAGAGCAGTATCATTTTATGGATACGCGTACCTACGATGATGTTGTTTTGTCTGAAGCTCAGCTGGGCGACGCAAAAGACTATCTGATCGATAACCTGGAACTGGATATCGTCAGTTATGATGGCGAGCCATTGTCGGTGGAATTGCCCGAGAAACTTGTGCTTCGTGTGACCTATGCAGAGCCTGGCTTCAAAGGTGATACAGCTACTGGCGGCACAAAGTCAGCTACCACTGAGACTGGCCTGGTTGTGCATGTGCCCTTGTTCGTGAGCACTGGCGATCTGATTCGCGTGAACACCACCACAGGAGCTTATGTCGAGCGTGCTTAAAGGTATCGTTGTTTTTATATCTCTTTTCGTATCTCTTTTCGAGCAATCCTGGACGCTTATGTTTGGGAAGCATACTGATCATAATGCGCATAGTGCATATATGGAGTCTTCTATGGATCAAAATAAACAGTATCCCTATAAGGTTGAAACTGGCTTCGATGAGGATACCTCCTCTGCTCAACAGGTAAGCGTTGGGCAGCTGCGACGCCTGGTGCGATTGCTTGATGAGAGCGATGTTTCTGAAATTGAGGTGAAGTTGCCTCAAGAGAGTATGCATCTGGTATTACGTAAGGCTAAAGCGCAGGTGGGAGACGAAAACGGAGAATATTCTGTGCTGATGGCATCTGGATCTCAAACGGCTGGCTCAGCGGCTGATATCGCTGTGACGGATGTAAAACATACGATTGTTGCTCCGCTGGTGGGCATTTTCCACTCCTGGGGCAAACCTAAGGGTGGCCCTGTGATTGCTGTTGGTGATCATGTCAAAGTAGGCCAATTGGTTGGTACTATTCAATCACTGAACGTGATCAATGAGGTTGAAAGCACGATTGCAGGGCGCGTGGCTGAGATTTTAGTTCAGGATGGGCAGCCCGTCGAATATGGACAGCCGTTGGTGAGTATTGATAGTTCAGAGGAGGCATAAGGCCTATGCCTCCTCTGGATGCTCTTGGGGCTCCATCTGCCATCAGTGTTTCTATTCTGGCTCTCTATCTTAAAGAATTGCTGGAGACCAATGATGTCTTGCAAAATGTTTGGGTTCATGGAGAGGTCTCGAATTGCAAGACGTATCCCTCTGGTCATTGCTATTTTACATTGAAAGAGGGAGATGCTCAGATATCCTGTGTTTTCTTTAAATCGGCGCGCCTGCGTACCTCTGCCCCTACATTGCGGGATGGTGTGGCGCTGGCTGTGAATGGCCGTATCTCGTTTTATGAACGTGACGGGAAGTTACAGTTTTATGTCGATGAGGTCATGCTTCTTGGAGAAGGGGCTCTCTTTCGTCGCTTCGAGCAATTAAAAACGCAATTAGAAGCTGAAGGGCTCTTCGCGCCAGAACGTAAACGCTCCCTACCCGAGCGACCTGCCGTAATTGGCATTGTTACCTCCCCTCAGGCTGCCGCTTTGCGCGATATTGTACGTACGTTGCGCAACCGTTATCCGCTGGCTCGTGTCATTCTGTCACCTGCGCTGGTACAGGGCGCGGGCGCTCCTGCTTCCATTGCGGCGGCTCTGGATCTACTCAATGAGCACGATGAGGCGGATGTGGTGATTGTTGGTCGAGGCGGTGGATCGATTGAAGAACTCTGGGCTTTTAACGAAGAGGTCGTAGCGCGAGCGATTGCGCGATCGCGTATTCCCGTCATTAGTGGAGTGGGTCACGAGACTGATTTCACCATCGCGGATTTTGTGGCTGATTATCGTGCGTCTACGCCAACGGCGGCCGCGGCCGCGGCAACGCCTGATATCGCTGATTGGTATACAGATCTTCTGGAGAAGCAACAGCTCCTGACTGCTTTGATGACAGAGCATATCGAGGATCTTGGTGAACAATTGGCGTATAAACTCCATGATCTTCAGCGCCTTAGTCCACGGCATTTGATCGCGCAGCGCCGCCAGCAACTTGATGAATATACAGATCGACTGCAAATTTCTTTCCAGCATATCTTATCGATGCGCGCTGAGCAATTACGTGGTGCAAGCTTACAATTGCACTCATTAAGTCCTCTCTTGACCATTGCTCGTGGCTATGCCGTAGTGCGTCAACAGCAACATCAGGAGATTGTTACCAGCGTTCAACAGGTTCAACCAGGAGACATATTGACGGTACAAGTTCAGGATGGACAGATACCGGTAGAGGTGCGCCCATCTTAACACACACTTTTCTGGGGGAGAAAATGGAATCGTTGTCCTTTGAAGAAGCATTTGAACAGCTCGAAGCCTCAATCACTGCGCTGCAAGAAGGGAAAGTCCCTTTAGAGCAAGCATTACAGCAATATCAGAATGGGATGCAGTTGGCACAGTACTGCAATGAACTTTTGCAGAAGGCAGAGCTTTCAGTGCAGCAACTTAATGTGAATGAGGGTTCTGATATTCCCTCTGTTTCACCGCTTGACCTGTAAAGGGAGTTTTACTGCAAACGTATGATAAATAATACAACAATTTTTGACAATCGCGTCCTATTGGCGGCATTTCTGTCCTGGGCCATTGCTCAAGTAAGCAAGACTATCCTGGAATTATTTAAGCAGCGCAAATTATCGCTTAGTCGTCTGGTCTCTTCTGGAGGAATGCCCAGTTCCCACTCTGCCCTGGTGACGGGTTTAGCGACTGCTGCTGGACGCACTCTGGGCGTTACGTCCCCTGATTTTGCTATTGCTGTCGTGCTGGCAAGCATCGTGATGTATGATGCCGCTGGTGTGCGTCGCGCCGTGAGCATACAAGCGCGCATTTTAAACCAAATGATTGAAGAAGCATTTCAGGGGAGCCCTGTTGCGGAGAAACGATTACGTGAGTTGATCGGCCATACACCTATACAAGTTTTTGTCGGTGGCATTTTGGGGATCTGCGTAGGATTGTTAATTACTATGTAAGAATAACATATAGTAAAAATTGGTGGTTATTTTGCACATCATATAAAATAGTTATCCCAACTTTCTCCAAGACCCGATATTATGCGTTTTACCTCCATCTGGTACGGGCAATTTTTAATTTATCTGTATAAAGGTAGTCAATGCCCGTATTACTTCTCCCTCCAGACGGTTGAGCCTCCATGATTGCTTTGAAATGCATGTGAGCCATATTCTTTATAGGCTGTAAATGTTAAATTTCTAGTCGAAAAAACTACTTTCTCTCAAATTTGCTGGTTTCATTACTGCTCATATTGTGAGAAATTACCATATGACACGTTGAAATCTAAAGGCGTATGGGGTATAGTCTTATCAGACGATAAGCAAAATCTTATAAATAAGCATGATTTTGATTTTGCTGTAAAATGGTTACCAACATGTAAAAGTAAACATTGATATATGTGTTTTTCTCATTGCTTGATGCACGGGCCATTCAACAAGCTATAAAAGTTATGAGATGGAACAATGGATGATATATTGTATTGTGAAAATCTCCACTAATGCTTCGCCAGAAAAGTATCCAATTGGCTGAAAATCTCCAAAAATCTCTTGTTGGCAATGTATAGATTGACTAATATATGCAAAGGCATAAATATCTCCTCTGATAGCGTTTATCCTATGAAATAAGTGTGTTGGTGAAACAGAGTGATAGCAAGTTAACACTGGCTGCCTAATCGCTATCATTCTATATGCATCTATCGGATAAAGATCTATTTGATTCTTTATTTGATTGTCACAGCTGATTTGTTTGGCTATGTGGACTAGGAGGTGTATCATTGTATCGTATTGTAATTGTGTGTAACATTTTTACCGACCTCTTCCGAAGTAAGTCTTAGGTGGTGCATAGGCAATACAAAGTCTGTGAGGAAAACAATGAAGTTATTGGTTATTGATAGCGATCGGGATCTGGTTGAGATGCTTACAAGTTGGCTGAAGACACTTGGCTATGAGGTACATCGAGCATATACAGCTGATCGGGCTAAATCTGTTTGGTTAGAGCAGCAGCCAGATCTTGTCATTATGGATACGGCACTCAAAGATGTTGATATGCTGAGTCTATGTCGCGATCTACGCATGAAACACGATGCTCTCACTGTCGTGGTGACTGATGGGAAAGACGTCCATGATGAGGTGCGATGCCTGGAGTCGGGAGCGGATGATTATTTGCGCAAACCTTTCTTTCCATCTCAATTATTAGCTCGTATTCGTGCGGTTAGTCGCCGATCTCGTAACACTTTAGAGAGCCGACCATCTTCTCTTATCCATGTGGGACCAATCTGTGTTGATGCGTTGCATAATGCGGTCACTATTGATGGCAAAGTTGCCCGTTTGACACCTACTGAAAGTAAGATGTTGCATCTTTTGGCTGTAAATGCAAACGATGTCTGCACTGCTGGTCAGATTGTGACTCATGTCTGGGGTTATGAAGGTGATGGAGACGCGGGCTTAATTAAAGCGCACATTCGCCATCTGCGCCAGAAGATCGAGCCAAATCCAGGTAACCCTTATTATATTCTTACTATACCTGGTGTAGGCTATACATTGATTCGTCGTTCAAATAATGATGAAAATATTCGCCCCCTGCGCGTGATGTCAGTATAATATTCTCAGCTCCGGCGTTTCTCAAGCGATCCGTAAAAAATATATGTATCCATTGGTTATCCTCATTTCTTATAGGACAAGGCGGTAGCTCCGAAAAAATGGCATCGCCTTGTTCTATTTTTATGTGTTTCTTTCCAGCGCAAGGCTATGTATTCATCCACCACCGCGGGCGATGAGCATCACAGGCACGGTCAGAAGGATAAGTTTGAGATCAGTGATGATCGATTGATGCTTGAGATATTCAATATCCATCTCAACCATGCTCTGAAAAGTGACGCGTGAGCGCCCATAGACCTGCCATGTTCCTGTCAGCCCAGGCTTGCCTACCATTCTTAGCCATTCATGTGCTGTATAGAGTTCAACCTCATACGGGAGAGGAGGTCGTGGTCCAACTAATGTCATTTGGCCTTTTAAAACATTCCAGAATTGCGGAATTTCATCCAGGCTTGTTTTACGAATAAAGCGACCAATCGGAGTAATGCGTGGGTCGTGGACATCTTTATAAGCCATATCGCCAGTGCTATCTTGATTAAGCTTTTGTCCATTCATATACAGAAGAATTTTTTCGCGATGAACCATTTGGTCGCTATGAACATACATCGAGCGGAACTTGAGCATTTCGAATACTGTCCCGTCCTGCCCGATACGTTGCTGGCGAAAAAAGATAGGACCTTCCGATGTCAATTTAATACATAGTGCGACAACAATACCAACGAGAATAACTAAAGGTGCAATGAGAAGCGTAAAAGTGATATCGAGTACACGTTTTGCTCTCAAGTAGCCCGTCTTGAAGCTGATCGTGTGGACGGACGTCGATTGAACAATCATTGTGCCCTCCCCTAAGAAATGCGTGCATCAGAAAAAAAGCTTGCAGTGTATTTTTCCTTTCTGTTCTCTCTGATTTCAATAGTAGACGATGAAGGTGCATAACTGGTGAGTATTTTTATAGAGATGTGGTGAAGAGCTTGTAAATAAGTGTCGAAAAGTTCAGACGTGCTGTATGTGAAAATGCATGTATGGTTGTCTATTCTTTACTGTTTATGGCTACATTCACCTATCTAACACCCATATAGTCATCTTACTGGCACCTACATTTGCTATTATGTGAGCATAAATCTATAGTAATGGATGGGTATAGTCGGTGGGTCTGTCCATTTAGGATGTTATAGGGTACGTCAAAAATTTATGGAAATAGATGTCGTACATGTTAAAGGAGTGGAATTTATCGTGTCATCTGAATATATACCTCTCGTTGATATACGCGCTCAGTATCGGGCCTTAAAGCCGGAGATCATGCTGGCTTTTGAAGAGGTTCTTGAGGGCATGCAACTCTTTCTGGGTCCACGTCAGAGGGCTTTTGAGCAGGAGTTTGCTACCTATTGTGGTTGCCACTATGGAATTGGAACCTCTTCGGGTACGACTGCGCTTGAGCTTGCATTGCGAGCCTGTGATATTGGCCCTGGGGACGAGGTTATCACGGTCGCGAATACTTTCATTGCGACCGTCGAAGCTATTGCGGCAGTTGGCGCACGGCCTGTTTTTGTCGACATTGATCCAGAGACGTATCTGATGGATTGGCGGCAGTTTGAGCAGGTTGTGACTCCCCGCACGCGTGCTATTCTTCCCGTCCATCTCTATGGACACGCTGCGGAAATGAAGCCTATTATGGATTTTGCTCACGCGCATGAGTTGCGGGTGATTGAGGATGCTTCTCAAGCTCATGGCGCTACCTATGCAGGACAACGGGTGGGCTCCTTTGGAGATATAGCCTGTTTTAGTCTTTATTTCAGTAAGAATCTTGGCGCTTTCGGCGAGGCTGGTATCTGTACGACCAGTGATCTTGCTCTGGCTGAGAAGATGTGGATGTTGCGGGATCATGGATCTCGTGTGCGTTACCTCCATGAAATTATGGGCTCTAATGCCCGCCTGGATGAATTGCAGGCGGCCGTCTTGCTTGTAAAGATGCCCTATCTGGAGCGCTGGAATAGTACCAGACAGGCTCATGCTCAAACCTATACCGCACACTTGAGTGAGTACGTTGATGTTGTTCCGGTTGTCAAATCCTGGGCAACCCACGTGTATTGTTATTATGTGGTGCAGGTTTCTGAACGTGAACGTTTTCGCGCATCGCTTGAAGAGGATGGTATTGGCACCAATATTCATTACCCAACCCCCATTCACTTGCAACCGGCCTGCTCTGACTATGGCTACAAGCCTGGCTCCTTGCCTGTAACTGAAGCCGTTGCTGCACGTATTGTATCCTTACCCATGTATCCAGAACTCACGGAACAGCAGATTCAGCGTGTCATTCAAGCCGTAAAGCGTTTTGCCACCAACTCTATGGCTCCTGGGCATCCATAATAGTGATCTGCTGACAGAGAATGTCTGTTGGTAAGCCTATCGTATCTTCTCTTCACGTGCCATTCTCGCTCAAAAAGTAGTTGTTCTACCGGCTTTAAAGGATTGTTTCAATGAGAAAAGATCTACGTTTAGGGATTATTGGTTGGGGCTATTGGGGACCCAAGATCGCTCGCAATCTTGAAAGTCTCTCTCAAGTGTCTGTGACAATGGTAGCTGATCTGGATCAATATCGTCTCGACTCAATTGTTGTAAGCCAGCCCTGGATTAAGACAACGACAAATTTTTATGACGTGTTACAGTCCGACGTCGATGGAGTGGTTATTTCTGCCCCAGTTCGTACGCATTATCGCCTGGCTAAAGAGGCGTTACTGCATAATAAGCATGTTTTGGTCGAGAAACCTCTGACCGCAAGCGTCGCCGAAGCAGAGGAACTGGTGGCGCTCGCACATCAGCGAGGTCTGATTTTGATGGTGGGACATACCTTTGAATATAGTCCAGCTGTCAATGAGCTGCGTAAGCTTGTGCAAAGCGGTGATCTTGGCAGAATCTATTGCGTGGAGGCGGAACGTGTCAATCTTGGATTATTCCGTAGCGATACAAATGTGATCTGGGATCTGGCACCGCATGATGTATCGATCTTGCTGTATCTGTTTGGTAAGATACCGATGCAAGTCAAGGTCCAGGCTCATGCTCATCTTCAATCGCAAATCTGCGATGTCGCTCATCTAGATCTAGAGTTTGATGACTCGATGTCTGCTCATATCCATGTCAGCTGGTTACATCCCTGCAAAATTCGGCGCGTGACTGTGATTGGCGATGCCAGAATGGTTGTTTATGACGATACAAATCCGTCCGAGATGATAAAAATTTATAATAAAGGTGCTGATATCCATGCAGACCCGGTTGTATCCTATCGCTATGGTGCAATTACTATTCCACATATAGATTGGATAGAGCCCCTGCGCCTGGAATGTGAAGATTTCGCCAATTCTATTCGTACAGGAGAGCAGCCCCGTGCCAATGGCGAGGTTGGCCTGGCTGTCGTACGTGTTTTGGAAGCTGCTCAAAAGTCGCTAGAGATGGTCCGTCATCCTATCGTCGAAGTCGTCCAGTAGTCTTCCTTGCAGCCCTTACACACGGAGAGAGGATGTATCTATGAACTCTCGCAGTGCGTAAGAGGCTGCTCTCAACATATGCTCTTATCGATACGTTATTTCTGTGTCACTCGTAGAGCGTCAAGAGTACGAGACAGCCCTGCGGAGAAGTCGATCGTAGGCTTGTAACCGATTAAATGTTGTGCCTTATGAATGTCTGCCAGACTATCTCTGACGTCTCCTGGTCGCTCTGGACGGTAATCTGCTTTGACTTTTGTTTCCAGTAGCTCTCCGGCAATCTTCAGTACCTCGTTGAGCGATATCCGTGTACCGCAGCCGATATTCATGGCCTGTCCACTTGCATCAGGTGCTATAGCCGCTTTGAGATTGGCTTGCACAACATTCTCAACGAAAGTAAAGTCTCGTGTTTGTTCTCCATCTCCGAAGACGACTGGCTGTCCTCTGGTCAGGAGAGCGGTCAAAAAGCGTGGAATAACGGCTGCGTACTCTGATTTGGGATCTTGGCGCGGCCCAAAGACGTTGAAGTAGCGCAATGCCACTGTTTCCAGCCCATAGATGCGCGTGAAGACGTTGCATAGAAGTTCGCCAGTCAGTTTATGGACGGCGTAGGGCGATAGGGGAGTCGTTGGCATGTCTTCTTGTTTGGGAAGCGTCGGAGTATCTCCATAGACAGATGAGGAACTGGCAAAAACGACGCGACGTACTGAGGCATCGCGGGCTGCAACCAGGACATTGTGTGTCCCGTTTACATTCACCTCAAGCGAACTGAC
The DNA here is from genome assembly GCF_057551105.1 of Dictyobacter sp. Z7_2. NCBI lineage: Bacteria > Bacillati > Chloroflexota > Ktedonobacteria > Ktedonobacterales > Dictyobacteraceae > Dictyobacter > Dictyobacter sp. Z7_2. Next base: position 957,221 of record NZ_BAAJPE010000002.1, on the reverse strand, counting down.
AGGATCACTAATGGAGCGCGGTACCGAGGCAAGTGCTCCCTGATGAAATACAACCTCGACTCCTTGTACTGCCTGCTTCACAATCTCACTGTCGCGGATATCTCCCTGAAGGATTTCAACTTGTCCTGGCAATCCCAAGAAAGCCTCTTGATTGCTTGAACGGCCGGTGGCATAGTTATCCAATACGCGTACAGATTCCCCTTGCTTAAGCAGAGCTGCTGTAATGTGTGATCCAATAAAACCTGCTCCACCTGTGACTAGATAGCGTGCTGAGCTCATCTCTTTTATTTGATAGAGATACCCTCCTGGATAAGTAGAAATATCTCTATCATCCTTTCTATTTTATTTTGATGACAATCGTAGATAATCTATCGAACTTTACTTACATCTCTAAAAGATTGCGCAGTTATGCGTTGCTTATGAGTAGTGGTATGTACATCATTTTCGTGTGCGAATACTTGGTGATATGCCTTTAAGAGTTGCTTTTTTGTTATACTCCAACTTAGCTCTTCCTCAATACGCTTACGACCGTATGTGCCCATGGACTGTCTTAAAGTAGCATCCGCTAAAAGTATCTCAACTTTGTTGGCAAAATCCTCTATGCGATTGGGGATAGCATAGAGGGCTGCATCTCCTGCTGAGTAGCGTGTCTCAGGTAGATCAAAGGCAACGACAGGCAATCCCATTGCCATGTACTCCATCGTTTTAAGCATGGTGCTGCGGTCGTTGAGCTGATTGCTGGGATCGGGAGAGAGGCCAATAGTGGCAACGCTCAGATAGCGAAGTAGCTCAGTTTGGCCTATCCAGCCAGTGAAGTGGACGTGATCATTCAACTGTAGGTCGTTGGTGAGATTTTTAAGCGCGGGAAGTTGATCGCCATCGCCCATCAAGACCAGTCCAATATCCTGTCGCTGACGTTTATGTATCAGTTCATTGAGCGTATAGAGTACGTATTCAACCCCATCCTGTATCCCCATGACACCGATATAGGCTAACAGGTAACTATAACCCATTTTCAGTTCTGGCTCAGGTGTGAGTGCTGTAAAGTGCGTATCGTCTGGACCATTACGTACAACGATAACTTTTCCTGGTTGACAGTGTCCGTGTTCAATCGCATGACGCCTCTGCGATTCGTTGGTTGTAATGATGAGGTTGGCTGTCCGATAAGAGAGTCTCTCAAAGAGTCGAAGTAGCTTATATAGCCATTTCATACGCCCTTTGAACTTGATTGCGAACATTTCTGGGGCGAGATCATGCTGATCGAAGATGAATTTCTTGCCAAAGATACGATAACCTAATCCTAGCGCGAAAAAGGTATCCGGAGGATTGGCCGTATGAATGACGTCGAAGCCGTGACGCTGCCAGATCTTAATACTGAGTCTTAGCGTATGAAGCATGGCCTGGGCGTACTCTTTGATATAGCCTGTAGCCTTTTCGATGTTGGCTGAGAGTCGATAGCGATAAATATGAATGCCTCCGATACATATGTAGAGTTCCGTATCTCTATCTTCTCCGCATGGACTGATGATGCTGACTTGATAGCCATGCTGATGTAAGGTCTGTGCCTCGCGCCAGACTCTCGGATCGGCTGGAACTGAGAGATTTTCAACGATAAGCAATACTCTCTTATTCCTGGGCATAGGCTCTCTCCTTCGTTAATGGCCCGATGCTTTCTGCTGGCTGCCGCTGGATCTTGATACCTGTTGCTTGCTCATAAACGTCGATGATTTGTTGTGCAATGACGTCGCTGGAGAGGTGCTGTGTGTCCTGACGTCCAGTCGTTCTTTCTGGGTGTGCGAGCGCGATCTCAATTCCGGCGACCATCTCCTCCACGCTGTTTGGAGTACAAACGGTACAGCCTGCTGTCTGTGCAATCACCGCACGTACATCGCCGACATCGGTTGCCACGACAGGAACGTTACAGGCCATCGCTTCTCTGACTACGTTGGGAGAGCCTTCGGCGTGCGATGATAAGATGAGTGCGTTGCTGGCATTCATATACTGCACAACGGTTTCATGTGAAACGCCACTCGCCACAATAAGCTCGATATCTATCCCCCTCGCACGTACCTGTTCTACAGCCGCCTGGGCGAGTGCGAAGTTCTTGACGGGGATGCGTGGATTATTTCCAAAGAGTACATAATATGTATCTTGCTTCCAACCGAGCTCTGCCCGTGCTTCTGCACGTCCGATAGGACGAAACTGTTCGAAGTTAACTCCATCAGGAATTACAAAAATCTTTTTTTGAGGCCCTCGTGCGGCCAGTTTCATCTGGTCCGACTTTACTATCACGGCCTCAACCCAGTAGCAAAGTTGTCGACTGATACATGCTACTAGATTTCCCTTAAAGCTGTAGCTGCCATCTGACTTGATCGTACCCAGTATATCGTCGCCCAGGTAGGCCGCTACGACAGGGGTTGTCCATTGTAGACGACAGATCAGGCACCAGAGTCCATATTGTCCATTGATAACGTTGTAGCGTCCACTGAGCGCTTTGCGCCAGATCTGTATAATCGTTGTGGCATAACGTAGCAGCGCCGGCTGTCCGATCTCAGGATGGAGTACTTCTACCTCTAATCCCGCCTTGATGAGCGAATCGACTTGCGTTTTGACAAAGGTGCCAGCATGGGGGCGTTGAGGCGTTGGATAGATACCCGTTACCATCAGGACGCGAAAGGGCTTTGCCGGTGATGTCATCATTGTCTCTGCCATAGAATAGGTGCATCCTTTCTGGTTGATTAGTGTGCCGAGGCGATGGCATACTCCTCAGAGAGTAAGTCTTCAACTGATCCTAGAGGTTTCTCCAGGTTGGGAGGATCAATAAAGACGCGAAACCAGAGTTCCAGGCTGGCAAGCGTGAAGATCTGCGCTTGATAATTTGTCTTGCCATCTAAGTGATCGCGCAGCATTTGCTCGATATACTCATATTGAAAGTAGCCCCGACTGCGTGCACGTTCTGAGAGGAGCAGAGTATTGATCAGCTGCCGTTGTCCAGAACGGAACCAGATGCCTGTGGGGACATTGAACCCCATCTTTTTGCGGGTGAGGATTGGCTCAGGTAAGAAATCGGCGAATGCCTGTTTGAGCAGGTATTTTGTCTTGAATGATTTAATCTTGGCGGCTGAAGGAATGCTGGCAGCGTATTCGATCAGTTGATGGTCGAGCATAGGGATGCGTGATTCCAGTGAGGCAGCCATCGTCATCTTATCGCCCTTCATTAAGAGATTATCCGGGAGCCATATTTTGGTGTCGAGATAGAGCATGGCTGAGAGGTCATCACGTTGTGGATTGTTTGTCAGCCAGCGGCTGAATTCTCGACTTGAGTCCAGATTAATCGCCTGCTTCGTTGCAGGCGTTAAGAGTTGCTCTTTGAGCGATCCATTGAAGATACCGAACCAGTTCATCCAGCGTTGTGGCGCTGGCTGGGAAATATTACGGGCGGCCGTTTTTACTTTACGCATACTGTATGGCAGGCGTTCTAACAACGGTTGTATGGCTTGATCGCGTACCGCTTTTGGCAGGATATGGTAGTATTTTGCCAGCCAATCAACGACATACTTTGGATAGCCTGCAAAGAGCTCGTCGGCCCCTTCACCAGATAGCACAACTTTGACATGTTGCCGTGCCAGTTTGGAGACCAGGTAAACTCCCAGATCAGATGGCTCACTGACTGGCTCATCGCGGTGCCAGGTCAGCAGGGGCCAGTATTGAGTCAGATCCGAGGAACTGACAACAAGTTCATGATGATCCGTGTTAAAGTGATTGGCGACCATACGAGCATAGGGTAGTTCGCTATAGTCTGGATGATCAAAGCCTACCGAAAATGTATTGACTTTATGGTTGGTGAGCTGACTCATGATGCCTGTGATGATGCTGGAGTCGACGCCACCACTGAGCATTGCGCCAACGGGAACGTCGGCCATCATCCGCTCCTCGACGGCTCGTTGGACGTGTTGTCTGATGCCAGCCAGATAGTCAGGGATTGTTTGTTTTTCCACCTTCCCGAATGTGAAGTCCCAATAGCACTCCTCATGGACATGCTCATCTTCAAAGAGTATCCAGTGACCCGGCTTGACCTTCACAATATGCTTAAAGAGCGTGGCTGGAGCAGGTACATAGCGGACGCTCAGGAAGTCGGCCATGGCCTGGATATCAACTTCACGTTTGATGTGCGGGTGACCTAAGATGGCCTTGATTTCTGATCCAAAGATCACTGCTCCATTGAGGTGCGTATAATAGAGCGGTTTTTTTCCGGCCTTATCGCGTGCCAGGAGGAGTCGTCGACGAGGAGCATCCCAGATTGCAAAGCCAAACATTCCATGCAAGCGGGCAACACAGTCTGTGCCATACTCTTCGTAGGCATGGATGATCGTTTCTGTATCGCTATTGGTGCGGAAGAGATGTCCTTTGGCCTGTAAATCCTGGCGTAACTCTTTATAATTCCAAATTTCGCCGTTAAAGACAATCCAGATCTCGCCAGTTTCATTACACATTGGCTGATGACCGCCGCTGAGATCAATAATACTCAAGCGAGCAAAGCCCAGGCCAATGGGACCATCAATATACATGCCGCTATCATCCGGTCCTCGATGAGCGATCAGGCGTATCATATAGTCAACCATCTGGGGTGAGATTGACTCGTCATTGTGTATATTATATATTCCACAAATGCCGCACATAAACACTTCCCTTCATAAGATCAATTGCATCTGTAACTAGAAAAATTTCTATACAAATTATGCGTATCAGTTCTGTTTTAATGGTGCTTCTGATGATACTGGTTGTGTGTATGGAGCCGAATGAGCTGATTGTGCTCTTGTTGGTGTATCTATGTAGGTCTGGAACCATAATTCAAGGCAGAGCAGTGTCCATAGGGCCTGGCTGTGATTGGTGAGCGTGCTTGCACCATCGGTTCGCAAGAGATCATGTATGAGTTTGTCGCTAAAGATACCACGGCCTCGTGCCTGGGCTGATCCAAGTATTTCATGTGCATAGCTATGCATATCTTTACGGAACCAGTTCCCGATGGGAACAGCGAAGCCTCGTTTGGGTCGCTCAAGGATATCCGCTGGTAGTAAGTCCTGAGCGACTTTTTTCAGTAGATATTTGCCATGCCCCTCGTGGATGCGTCCATTGTTGACGCGTAGCGCTGGATTCAGCGAGGCCACATATTCCGCCAGATGATAATCCAATAAAGGGGCTCGTGTCTCCAGTGAGTTGAGCATGCTGGCCTTATCGACCTTCACGAGAATATCATCGGTCAGGTACGTAAGCGTGTCAGCATATTGGACGCGGGCGGTCGGGTCCAGGTGCTGCGCTGCACGATAGATGCTTAAGTGGCGTTCGAAAGGCACGTGGTCGTGTACTTGTTGGAAGAAGTCATCGCAATAGAGCTCTGCCCGTGTGTAATCGGGAAAGAGCATCGCTGCCTCAATACTGCGTGTACCGTAGTCACGCAGCCAGGTCTTCAGGCGCTTCTTGCCTCGGATACCGTCTGGTAGCAGGTAGGAGGCGTGTGCCAGTGAGTTGCGTACTATTGAGGGGATGTGATAAATTTGATATTCTCGCCGATATTGTTCATAGCCTCCGAAGATCTCATCTCCACCATCTCCGGTAAGTGCAACAGTGACGTGTTCGCTGGCCAGTTTGGACACGTAGTATGTTGGTAGCATTGACGAGTCTGCGAATGGCTCATCGTAGGCCCAGACGAGTTTGGGGAGGATTGAGACCAGATCGTATTTGACGAAAAATTCATGATGATCCGTGTTGAAATGCCTGGCAATCTGGCGTGCATATGGCAGTTCATTGTACGCATCCTCTTCGAAGCCGATCGAAAATGTCTTAACGGGCTGCGTCATCAGCTTGCTCATCATCCCGACGACCACGCTGGAATCCAGGCCACCACTCAAGAAAGCCCCCAGGGGGACCTCGCTCATCAAACGGCAGCGAATGGCTTCTTCGAGCAGCGTTTTCGTCCGTTGTATGGCTGTAACTTCATCATCGAAGCAGCTATGCTCAAAAGAGATATCCCAATAGCGTTTTGTCCTTACCTGTCCGTGTTCATAGATCAGGATGTGGGCGGCCGGCACCTTCATGATGTTTTTGAAGAGCGTCAATGGCGATGGCACATAGCGGTAGACGAGAAATTCGTCGAGGGCAAGCGGATTCACCTCGCGTGGAATATTCGCTTCGAGGATCGATTTAATCTCGGAGCCAAAAATCAGGAATTGACCATCCCAATAGTAGTTAAGTGGCTTTTTGCCGAAGCGGTCGCGTGCGGCGAAAAGCCGTTGCTCTCTCAGATCCCAGATGGCAAATGTGAACATGCCACTCAGATGCTTGACGCAGTCATCTCCATATTCTTCATAGGCGTGAAGGATCGTCTCGCTGTCACCGTCGGTACGGAAGTGATGACCCCTTGCTTGTAGCTCTTGCTTTAAGGCTTGATAGTTGTAGATCTCGCCATTAAAGACAATCAATTTGCTGTTATCTTCGTTAAAAATTGGTTGGTGGCTGCCTGCAAGATCAATAATGGAGAGACGACGCATGCCGAGCGCTGTCGTTGTTTGCTGGTTGCCCTCCTGGCTTACCCAGGTCCCCTGATCATCAGGACCGCGATGGCGAATAACTGCGCACATAGCATCTATCAGTTGTTCTGCATTTGTATAACTACAGGGCATATGAACAAATCCCACTATTCCACACATAGAAAGAGTATCCTTTCAAAAACCTGTTGTATGACCACAATGCGTGTTAGGTGTCACGAGTACAATGAATAGAAGGTGAGCGATGTCAGGACTGTCTCTTTTTCGATCGTAGGATACTGCAATTAGGATGCTGCAAGTAGGGTACTGTAATAGGAAGTTACCGGACCTCTGCTGACAGGATCATATCGTTTGGACTCTTCAAATTACTTGAGATAAGTTGATGATAGATATGTGTATACATATCTAATATATGTTCAAGCGTATATGTCTGTTCGATGAGTGTATGTGCCGCTTCTCCATATCGCTGTGCTAATTCTGGCGTCTGCAATAATGTTATCAGTGCCTGTGCCATACTTTGATAGTCCTCTGATTCGACCAGCTGGCCATTGATTCCCGGTTGGATGACATCCTCACTGCCACTGACACGGGTGGCAATACAGGCAAGTCCGCTTGCCATGGCTTCAAGGAGCGCATTGGGCATGCCTTCCCAGCGCGACGGCAGGACGCCAATCAGGCCACGATGAAGCTGTGCTGGAATGTCGCTTTGCAGGCCAGCAAACTCTACGCTCTGCGTGATGTTGAGTGCATTTGCCATCAGCTCCAGTTGTGGTTGGAGTGGACCGCTACCTACAATGATCAGGCGGGCCTCTGGAATGTGGCTGTGGACAATATTCCAGGCTTGTAGGAGCACGTCGATCCCTTTTTCGTAGCGTGCCTTTGACACACAAATTACTGTTTTTGCTTGCTGTCCGCTTGTCTCTTCTGGCGCGGCCAGATGAAATCGTGTTGTATCGACTCCATTGGGTATGATCTGTATACCAGGGAGATCAAATCCATTTTTTTGAAGATAGTGCTCGGTGCGTGTACTGAGCACGATGATCACGGCTTTCACCTGCTTTAGTAGCCATAATGTTGTATCGACGGCGATTTTTCCTGCCGATTGCAGGCCATATAAGTCTCCATCGATCCATGTTTTGCCATCAACTCTCAACCATGGCGTATCTGGATCAAGCGGACCAGCGAGTAAGCGAGCAGGCTCAGTCGTTTTTGAGGGCTTTTCGGCTCCTGCGCTGATGACAACGATGGTCATGGGCTTTTTGGCAAGATAACAGATGAACGCTAGAGGTAAGACAAGCAGGCTGAATTGACAGACTTGTAAGACGTCAAAGTTGTGACGTTCGCGCCAGATTGTAAGTGCCATGGTCAGCATCGCCAGAACGTAAAGGCCGCGTTGTGCGATGCGTGGCAGCTTTTCGCGTTTCCCAAGGAATAGGCCGGCGACACGCTGAACCGGTACACCTTTAATGGTGTCGTATCGTGACCAGAGATGCTTATGATGAAATGTAATCACCCGGGTCGGATAACCAGTTTCAACGAGTCGTTGGCATTGAGCAAGTGTCTGAGTCTCAGCACCGCCTACCAGTGGATAAAATGTGCTGATTGCAATGCATATCCGTGGTTTTGTTCCCATATTATTTTTCTCCCACGGCCTCAAGTACCCGTGGAGGGACGAGGGCTTCGTGCGTGAGTAATTGACGATACAACTGGATAAATTGTCTGGTGATATGGGTCAGTTGATAATTTCTTAAAACCGTCTCGTGTCCAGCCTGCGCCAATCGTCTTGCTATGGCAGGATCGGCGATAAGTTTTTGGAGCGCTTGTGCTAGCTCTGCTGGCTGCTCCGGCTCTACGAGTAAACCGTTGATACCATTGATGATGATATCTTCACTGCCACTGACACGTGTCGCAATGCAAGGCACCTCGCAACTCATGGCTTCAAGGAGTGCATTGGGCATGCCTTCCCAGCGTGATGGCAGGACAAATCCCCAGGCTGTATGTAGCAAAGGGATAACATCATCATGTGACCCCAGGAAAATGACACCTTCTCCCAATGCGAGTTCCTGGGCCAGACGTTTGAGCTGTTCCTCTGCTTGGCCTGTACCTGCTAGTAGTAAACGGGGGGTGATGTCGGCGCGCCATTCTGCGGGAGCGGTCAGCATCCTCTTCCAGGCATGGAGAAGTACATCAATGCCCTTGGGATATTGCAGGCGTGCAACACACAATATATCGCGTTCTGGTCGCGTTGGATCTGGTCTGAGTTCCGGCACTGGAGCAAACTTTGCCATCTCGATACCGTTGGGGATATGGACAATTTTCTCGGCTCGAAAACCGTGTGATGTCATATAGTTCAGGCTACGGCTACTAAGAATTTGATAAAAGGCGTTTGATTTTTTAAGATAGTTCAGAATCAAGTTCGCTCCATAGGCGGTTTTGCGCATATGAGTGATATCTCCAACCACAGTATCCTCATAGGGCACCTTGAGAAAGTCACTGTCTTCAATCTTCCCCGCCAACGTATCAGCCATCATGACTGCGTCTTCAGGCCTGGGGATCTTTCCTGGTCCTGTGCTGGGGATACTGATAATAACTGGCTTGCCTGTCAACTGGCCGATCAATGTTGCCACGCCAGATAGCGGGGAGAGCTGGATTGAGTGTAAGATGTCGTATTGATGGCGCGTACGCCAGAGATATATAAACAAAAGTAGATCAATTGGGAGATGCCCTAGCCGTCCCACACGCAATATTCCATGCCGATTAAACGATCCACCAATGCGTATGACCGGTATACCATGTATCGTCTCAGTTTTTTTCCATTGCTTATCGTGGCGCAGTGTGATGATCTGCACCTCATGACCGAATTCCTGAAGTTGATGAGCCTGATTAGCTGCACGCGTCTGAGCTCCTCCGATATTGGGTGCGTATTGAAAAGCGATCATGCATATATGTAATTTTTTATTCACTAATATTCTCCTTAGCTGCACTTCTCTACATCGAGTGGAGCAATACATACGTATATTTCTACCTGGCAGTGATTTCTTCAGTTTCTCCTCTTGAGTGATCGATAGCCTGCTGCATTTTTACCTCTTCAAAATCTTGATGTCCTAGCGGCAGCAGATTTTGCCAGAGCGTTTTATCCCAATAGCGAGCAAAAGGTAATGCCATAAAGATGAAGAAGTAGATACCAACTCCCTGGTTCCAGATGTCGTTCGATTCGTATCCCTGGATGACGATACTTATAAATGTGCCGATTGCTATAGCCAGCAATAATTTTTGTTCGTAACCGCCGATCCGATATGTACGCAGTAGTACATACCCAATGGCTCCCAGTGCCAACAGTAATAGTGTCAGACCAATAATCCCATGTTCATATATGGCTTCTAGATAGATATTATGTGCGGCAGTAGCGATCACATTTCCGCCGAAGCCGACTCTCAGGTTCTCCAGCAGAAGGTCAGAAGAATTCATCCCTTTGCCCAGGATTTGTGTTGGATCAAAGTGTTCGATCACGGCTTGCCAGAGATAGGTGCGCCCGTTAAGGGATGTGATATCGCTGTTTGCGAAGCGGCTTAGTAAAGGAATATTCGCCAGGGTGGTGCCCAGAAAGATGAGCCCAATCAGCGTTGTGCCGGCTCCTATGGCAATGCCTTTGATTTTGTTAGAGGGCAAGAAGAGCACTGTAATAATCAGCCCTACCGCTACAGCGAGCAATGTGCCACGATTAAATGTGAGTCCCAGAGCTAAGAGTAATAAAAGTAGGACTGAGATCCCTGCGCAGAGCTTGAAAAAGCCTCGTAGCGTGAAGAGTCGGTAGATAGTGATGGGGATCAGGATAGAGAGATAGAGCCCGAGTGTCGGTGGTGTATCCATAAAGATCGAGCTAATGCGGAAAAATCCAGTGCTTGAATCTATGACGCCGTGTTGCTGTACGGTAAATCCCCACAGTCCATACAGGGCGATGAAGATCGCGGGTGCGATCATCGCATCTATAAAGCCGAGCAGCTTGCGACGCGAGTCGATCAGAATAACGACTAAAACACTGACTGCAAAGAAATCTAATTGCGACGTCCAATTGACAAGAAACGTCTGGAAGGGGATTGGTGATATCCCTATACTTAATAGCACCCACAGAAAGTACGCCAGCCAGAATGATAGCGCTGGCATGCGTCCTAATGCCTCCCTGGTTGGTAGGATGAAGAGCAATAATAATGTTGGTACGGTGAGTCCCGAGAGCAGATTGTTTCCATTAAAAAATGGTAATGATGAGCCAATAAACACATTAATGCAAGCCCATGCCAGCAATAATGCATATTGATAGCGTAAGAGCAGAAGGATGATGACCGATCCGCCTGCGACACGCAAGGTCAGTGTCGCATTTTCGATAGTGCCAATTGCGCCACCGATAAAAACTATCAATACAAAAATCATCCGTCTCAACTGCTTGCGCAAAGCATAAGTAAATCCCAGCGCTTTCAAGACAGTATCTTTCCAGTTGAGCCATTGGAGGTAGTAGTCGCCCATGCCTATCTTCTTTACTATATCTCGCAACTCTTTTGGCGGCGTGAGTAAATTTAATTTACCGATGAGAATACGTAGCATCACAATTAAGATGATCATGGTACAGAAATAATAGAAGGAGGTCGCGAATGCGATACCAAAGCCTCCCCATAAACTACCGAAGAACGCATCGAAGGCTGCATTCGCAAAGATGCTGAAAATACTGACGCCCATCAAAATACGTGTGCGTCCTAAGGCGCTAAAGGCTCGTGAGACGGTAAAGCCGATCGCCATCGGAAACATACCAATCGAGAACCCGGTCAGTATCCAGGAGGTTTGATTCACATCCTGGAGATTAAAGTTTCCATGCTTGAAAATAATAAAGACAATCGGCCAGGCACCAAAAGTCATCAAGACTGTCAGGAGCAATGTTGCCAGGCCAACAATCCAGAGGTAGAGACGAAGTGTGCCTTTAAAGGCTTTCATATCCTTGATGGCTGCCTGACTGGCCAGATACGGTAGTGCTGCCCTGCCGACCGCTGCAAAGAGTACTCCAGTGGGTACGCTATTAAGCTTGAGTGCATTGTTTAAAGCGGTAATCGTTCCTTCCTGCTGGTAGGAACCAAAGAAAGTGTCCACTATCGGACTTGCCATGCTGATAACACCGGCAAAGAGCGCAGGCCATGCTGCGCTCATGATTGGTTTTAATTCAGGGATACTCAGGTCCAGAACCGGTTTGTAAATGATGTTTGTCTTGTGGGCGCGATAGATGATGACCGCTAGCTGGAATAGCTGTCCGATGATTGAACCAATGCAGAGCATGAGCACGCCGAGCGAGTTTCCCCCAATCAGGACGCATGTTGCAGTGGTGAGAGGGACTAATAAACCCGCGTAGGCGGGCCAGCCGAATTTTCCTTCTGCGTTGAGCAGGCATTCCATAAAGCTATTGATTGTCATTAAGCTGAGTACTGGAAAAATGAATGGTGCCAGATCTTGTGCCATGACAAAGGCGTGAGGCTCTGTCTGCTGTGAACCGGGATCAATCAGTCCTAGCAATGGTGTTTTAAAAATCAGCAGCACAAGCGTAAAAAGGGTGCTGCCAATGATCAATAAGTTTAAAAGCGTGCTGAAAAGCTTTGATATTTGTTCTCTGGAACCTCGTGTACGCAAGCGGGCGTACACGGGGATAACCGATGCCTCTAACGCGCTTGCCAGCATCGGAGCAAGTGTGGTCGGGATGAGTGCGGCCACATAATACGCATCCATATGCTGATCTTGTCCAAATTTGGCGCTGACGACGATCTGGTTGAGTAATCCGATGACGCGAATCAGCAGGTTGGCTGAAGCTAGACTGAGCAAGGCCCGAAAGATGTGTTTGTTGGCGGATCGTATTTTGACCGCTATGAGTCTGGCGCTGCTGGTGTACAGCTGCTGACTATCGTTTCTATCGCTATCCAAAGATTGAGACATATTTTTTTACTTACCGTTCTCGCATGTACCTACACATTTAGAGCAAAAATACTTTGGCATCATTGATGCCGCGTGTCATATTGCGTGTGTCAACGACGGAGCGTGCTTCCTGGACGATAGTTGAGATGTCATAGTAGCTATGATCAGTAACCAGGACGACACAGTCAGCAGCCTGTAGCAGCCCGGTACTGAGTGGTTGTGAATGTAATGTTCTCTCCTTGAGTTTGAAAGAAGAGACGTAGTCGTCGTTGTAGATGACGACTGCCTTACGGCTCAGCAGATCTTGAATGATATCGAGTGCAGGTGATTCGCGGATGTCGTTGATATCACGCTTATAGGTGATGCCAAGTATCAGGATGGTGGCTCCATTGAGGCTGCGGCGTTGCTCATTGAGCGCATCAGTGATTTTATTCACGACGTAGTGAGGCATACTACTATTGATCTCAGCCGCTAATTCGATGAAACGCGCTTTGTAATCAAGTGTCCTGAGTTTCCAGGATAAATAATGCGGATCGACTGGAATGCAATGACCACCCAGTCCTGGTCCTGGTTGGAAGCGCATAAAGCCAAATGGTTTGGTGGCGGCTGCATCAATGACTTCCCATCCACTGATGTTGAGCTTTTCACAGATGATGGCTATCTCGTTGACCAGGCCGATGTTCACCGCTCGAAACGTGTTTTCGAGTAGCTTGGTCATCTCGGCGACGCGTGCGGAGGAGACAGGTACGATCTGGTTGATGGCTGCTCCATAATACGCCTGTGCGAGCTCTGTGCAGAGAGGGGTGATACCTCCGACTACTTTTGGTGTATTTTTGGTGCCGAAATGTGGATTGCCTGGATCGATACGTTCGGGTGAGAAGGCCAGGAAAAAATCCTTTCCCACCTTGAGACCAGTAGTTTCTAACTCGGGCAGTAACACCTCATCGGTGGTACCGGGATAGGTAGTGCTTTCGAGAATGATGAGCTGACCCGCATGTAGATGTATACGTACCTGTTGTGTCGCTGCAATTATGTATGAGATATCTGGCTCACGCGTTTTACGCAATGGCGTTGGGACACAGATACTAATGGCATCGACCGTATCGAGTGTATTGAAATCGGTGGTAAAGGTTAGCTTATCTGCTGTAATCAACCTTTGCAGGTCATTACTTTCGACATCCGAGATATAACTTTGTCCTTGATTGGCGAGATCAACTTTACTCTGATCGACATCGATACCGGTGACATGAAAACCTGCCTCTGCAAAGGTCGTTGCCAGTGGTAGTCCAACATAGCCGAGTCCAATGATTGCTACCTGCAATGAGTGAGAGGATATCTTTTCTATTAGCTGATGATTCATTATTTTATTATTTCCTTTACCTTCTGGCGATATCTTTTGTCAGTGATTGCGCAAATAGATGCAGGATATTCTCTACGCTGTACGGTATTTGCAAGCTGTGTTTAGCGCTTGTTATTTGAAGATGGCAGAACCGCAGTATTGGCTGCGTCGATGGCATGATGAATGGGTGGCGTGTTGGGAGGTATAGCCATCGTCAGATCTGCCCGTGGACGTGATTGAACGTTGCTCCAGTAGTCATGCACCTCGCCATACTCGGGCCAACTACTTTTGTTCAGTGCCACCCCAAGCATACGCGTCCCTGTTCGATTGAGTGCTCGTTTGGCTCGCTGCAAGGCCTTGCGTGGTGTTTTTGACGCGTCAATGATGAGCAGGGTTACCTGCATATATGCTGCCATACTCTGGGTATCAGCGATGGGCAAGATTGGTGGGGAGTCGAAGATGACATAGTCGAACTGCGATGTGTTGCGAAAATGGTTAAAGATCTGGCTGGCTAGCTGCGACTGAAGGAGCTCGGATGGATTCGATGGGAGTGTGCCTGCCGTCAAGACGCGTAAAGATGGAATATCGGTGGCTTGACCATCCAGTTCAGGTTCTATCTGTGTCCACTTATCTAAGAACGCGTCAGCCAACCCCTTCTGATTTTGTAACTGGAAGTGCTTTTCCATGACTGGATGGCGGAGATCAGCATCTACCAAAAGCACGTGTTTGCCTGACATGGCGAGAAATGCTGCCATATTGGCGGCGACGGTGCTTTTTCCTTCACCAGCCAGCGCGCTCGTTACCATGACTAATTTAAATGGACGAATCATTTGAGCCATACCGAGATTTGCACAGAGAATGCGACAACCCTCCGCCAGCTCAGGAGTATCCTCAGCTTTCTGGGAGCGTTGCTTACGCGATAATGCTGGAATGATCGTGAGTACATCAAGACCGAGTAATTTATTCACATCTTCCGGCGACGTTAAGCGATCATCAATCCATTCGAAGATAACGATGATGGTGAGCGCAAGGCCGAGCCCGACCAATGCTCCAATGATGGCGTCCTGCGTCGGTTTTGGCTTGATGGGACTTGTTGGGACGACTGGATCAATAATGTGGAATGTAGCCTGGCTACCAAGTCGCGTATTGGCATAGCTCGTAAAGCTTTTGGCGATCTCGCTTGAGAGGGTCGTTGCTGTTTGAGGATCACTGCTATCAACCAGGACATCGATAAAGGGTGTGTTTGTATCAGATTGAGTTTTTACCATGCTACTCAGTTGATCGATACTCAGACCATTTTGTGCTGCGACTGGACCAAGAATATTCGGATTTGTAATCAGTGCATTGTAGGCTGGCTGCTGAGCAATCGCTGCTACTGTACTATCATTTTGTGAACTTCCAGGTACAGTGATCAGTAACCGTGTTTGTGCTTCATAGACCGGTTGCATTGTAAACTTGGTGACAAGATATGTTGTACCACCACAAAGGATTATCCCCAGTAGAATTATCCATAGCCAACGTTTTGCCAGTAGTATATAGCGACTAAGTATACTCTGCATTTAAATACCATCCTTGTCGATGACCAAATTTAATATGTGGAAAATGACACCATGAACTTCTTCGTGCGTATATTTATATGAGGTGCTAGGATTTATTGAATATGCCCGGGAAAAGCTTACCGGGATTTTGATATCTACTCCTTCTAGAAGATACTGCCTCTAGATTGGTAATCTGGTTGTTGCCAGTGTTGAGAAGACGTTTAGAATAGTACTCCTTTGTGGAGATAGTAACCCCCCTGTGCATTATCATTTCTAGACTTGCTCACACCCGGGCAATGAGTGTTTTGACGATACACGGATTTCTATACACCTTTCCTCTTGAGATCACTAATTTTACACCAATATAAACATCTCTTTTACACAGCATCTATGGTAATTTGATAAAGGTAACAGAGCATCCAGGTGTTTTATGCTCTAGTCTTCTCTCTCCTGGCTAACATCAGCAACGACTGCTTTACACATGCATCTTATGATTGCTACAGTGCACGGCTTCTGGAGAAAGGAATGTATGCGTAGGATCGCACGCTTAATTGTCGCAACAATGTTCTACTATAGCGGTCTGGTTGCTCTTGGGCGTTGGTGGATGCGGCAGCAGGGCGCACATGTGATTATCCTGAATTATCATCGTTCAAGGTTGGGTGATATACGGCAACATATGCGTTACCTCAAGCGTTATTATCGTGTGCTCTCACTGGAGGATGCTTTACAAGAGCTATATACAGGGACTGCACAAAAAAAGCATCGTCGTACGCCAGTTGTTCTGACGTTTGATGATGGATATCGGGATAATTTTCAATATGCATTTAAAGCTGCTGTTGAGTTGCAAGTTCCCATTACCATCTTTCTGATCCCGGGCTATCTCGATAGTGGAGATCGTTTTTGGTGGGGAGAAGGTAGATACCTTGTAGAACAGACACCAATCAAAGAGGTTGCTTTTGGTGGACTTACCTATCATTTGCAATCTATAGAGGATCAAAACAAGCTCTCTCGTTTGATCGATACACGTCTGCGCACAGCGAACTCTGTTGCTGCTCGTGAACAATTTCTCACGAGGATGCGCCAGCTGCTAGCTGTGTCCGAATTTGATCCCTGCGCTTCTGATGGAGAATATGATGATATGCCGCTTTCATGGATGGATGTATACGAAATGCAGAATAGTGGCTGCGTTTCATTTGGTGCACATACCATGCATCATCCAGTTTTGGCTAGCTTAACTGATCCATCTGAAGTGCATTACGAAGTCCTGGAATGTCGAAACGTATTGGAAAAGCATCTGGGCCAGAAAATATATACCTTTGCCTATCCCATTGGTCGTGCAGAGCACATCGGTACTGAAGCTCTTAAGGCTGTGCGTGAAGCAGAATATAAATGGGCGGTGACAACGACCAGTGGCGTTGCGACTCCCAACAGTGATCCATATCGCATTGAGCGTGTCCTGGTAGACGTACAGCGTCATTGGCTCTTGATAGCGGCTGAAACGGCTGGGATATGGCATCTGTTTGCTCCGCTTTGGAAACCTTTTACACATCAAAAAGAAGATATATAAGCCTTATTATGATAAAAATGGACAAGCTTTTATCTAACGTATCGAAGTTAGTGCAGTGAGGTATTGTGTGGTACGTCAATCATCTGATATCGAGGCGACAAAGAGCTCTCAGTCTGCGGCTGCTATCCAGCTCGATGGCGTAGATATCTCAACGAGAAACTATGATGCGTTTGTGCTAGATGCTGCATTACGTCAGTCGCTAGTCTCTATTCGCTCGCTTGGTCGACGCGGTCTGGCAGTGGCAGCTCTGGAGACAGAGCAACGCGTCCCCGCTTTTTCGTCACGGTGGTGTCAGCAGGGGATTGTTGCTCCGGTGGAAAGTGGCACACAGGCCTATCTCGACTTTGTAGAACAGTTCCTGGAGCGTACTGGAGCGCATGTCTTAATTGCTTCGTCTGATAGTACGATTGCACTGCTTCGTCAGCATCGTGAGCGTTTGGAAAAGCACGCTGCCATTGCGCTGGCGCAAGATCCAGCGCTAGCGATTGCGATTAATAAAGAGCGAACGTTGGAGATCGCCAGGCAGTTAGGATTGAAGATTCCTCGTGGAGTGGTGGTGAGTTCGGTACATGATGTCCCAATGGCTCTCAAAGAGATTGGCTTGCCCGCAGTGATCAAGCCGATTGAGTCCTGGCTATGGAATGACACTCAGGATGGGGGAGCTCGTTTCGCTTCACAATTAGTTACTTCTGTCGATGAGGCTCGGATCGCTGTGGAAGATTTAACCCGTTTGGGGGGAACAACTCTTTTTCAACAGTTTTTAACTGGCCGCCGCGAAGCAATTAGTCTACTCTACGCCAGGAATGAGGTACATGCAAGTTTTGCGCAATGGGCGAAGCGTACCGAACCACCCCTGGGTGGGACATCTGTCTTGCGCCAGAGTATTGCCCTTCCCACAGATACAGGTGCACAGGCTGAGCTACTCGTCCGTGCGATCAATCTGGAGGGATATTCCGAGGTGGAGTTTCGCCGTGACAGTGCAGGCGTCCCTTTCTTGATGGAAATTAATCCTCGCTTATCGGCCTCGGTCGAGATAGCAGTTCGCTCAGGTGTTGACTTTCCCTATCTCCTCTATCAATGGGCCTCTGGTGCAGACATTGATACGATTAAATCTTATCGTGTCGGTGGATGGATGCGCTATTTGAAGGGAGATATCATGACGACCATCGAAGCGGTTCAGCAGCGCGGGCGACCCGGAGTAACTCCACCTGCTCAAGCTGTACTGGGCTTTGTTTTCTCCTGTTTGCAGCCCATGCATTATGATGGTGTTGATTGGAATGATCTTGCTCCAGCCATACAAGCGACTACGGAATTTACGCGTGACTGGGTCGGAGGAGCTATATTGAAACGATTATCTCGTGTGCAAAGGAGTTTTTCGTGAGTATTGTATCGGATTTAAAAACGTCTCAGCAATCGACTAAGGTGGCACAATATGATGTGATCGTTGTCGGTGCTGGTCCTTATGGATTAACTGCTGCTGCTCATCTGATTGGGAAGGGCCTGCATGTAGCTGTGTTTGGAAAACCCATGGAACTGTGGCGTGATCATATGCCACAGGGGATGTATCTCCGTTCTCATTGGTGGGCGACCAATCTCTCCGATCCTCATAAGAAATATAGCTTCGAGCGCTATTTTCAACTGAAAAAGCTCGCCAAACCATATCCAGTTCCAATGAGCCTCTTTTTGGATTATGCACTCTGGTTTCAAAAAAACGCCGTGCCAGATGTGGACGAGACATACGTTTCATCGATCGAGCGGCAATCTGGAGGCTTTGTGGTGACGCTGGAGGATGGTCGTGTCATACAAGCGACGGCAGTTGTCATGGCGATTGGGGTTTATTACTATACCAAACGTCCAGAGGAATATAGTAGTTTTCCCAAAGAGCTTGTCTCGCATGCCTTCGATCACAGTGATTATCAGCAATTCAAAGGGAAGCGCCTACTGGTTATCGGCGGGGGGCAAAGCGCGGTGGAGTATGCCGCTTTGCTGCTTGAGGATGGAGAGGTCGCAGATGTCCATCTGGTCGCTCGTCACGCGATTCACTGGCTAGAGCGAGATCGTTCGGATGAGCGTTCTCTGCTAGAGCAGATTAAGGCCCCGAATGCTGGTATTGCCATCGGCTGGAGAAACTGGGCTTTAGAGTATCTGCCTTACCTCTTTCATCGCTTCCCGCAGCCAAAGAAGGATCGTTACATACGCTCAAACTATCAGGCGGCTGCCGCTGACTGGCTGCGTACGCGTGTTTTGGGGAAAGTGAAGCTCCACGAGAGCACCTCAATTAAAGAGATGCAGGTACATGATAATTGCATCGATGTTGAACTCTCCGATGGTCAAAAGCTCCAAGTTGATCATGTCTTGCTTGGCACAGGCTATGAAGTGCACCTGACCAATCTGCCCATGCTTCATTCCTCGCTTGCCGCACAAATTCAGTCCGATCAAGATATTCCCATCTTAAACTCCTACTTTGAGAGTAGCGTTCCCGGTTTGTACTTCCTGGGTTTAAGTGCCGTACGCTCGTTTGGGCCATTGTATCGCTTCGTGGTTGGGGCTAAGGCGTCTGGTAAGCGCGTTGCCAGCGCGGCTGCACGTCATGTCTCGCATCACAAATAAGGCGTGGCTGTGTGAGAGGGAAGCATTTGATACAGTTATGCGTACATGGGGAGGATGTGTATGCGTGAGCGTCTGCGTGTCCTGGTCGCCGCCGTTTTTTACTATGCTGGCATTATCCATCTGGCCTTATGGCTTAAAGGGAGATTTGCCAGACGACTCCTGATTCTCAATTATCATAATGCGGGAGGAAACTTATCCGCGCAGCTACGCTATCTCAGACGGCATTATCGCATCATGCATCTGGAAGCGGCGCTTGCGGAATTGTATGCTCCCAGCGTTGACCGGCTCCATGATAGACGCTTGCCACTTGTCCTGACATTCGATGATGGCTATCTGGATAACTATATTGATGCTTTCCACCTGGCACGGCATTATCGTATACCAATAACCATCTTTATCATTCCGGGCTACGTGGAAAGCGGACACTACTTCTGGTGGCTGTCTGCAGCATATATCGTCAGGCAACTTGGGATGGAGCAGGTGATGCTCGATGGACGATTATATCATTTGACCAATGCAGAAGAGCGTCGCGATCTGACCTATTATATTGATCATCAGGCTCGCCATGCTCATTCAGTGGTTGAGCGGGAGACTTTTCTCTCGCATGTGCAACAGGCATTTGGGGTGACTCTTCCCACGCGCTGCTTGAATGATCAAGATCCAAATGTACCTCTGACCTGGGAACAGATGCGTGAAATGGAAGCTTCTGGTTGGATCTCCATTGGAGCGCATACCGTTAATCATCCCATACTGGCTTACCTTACTGATCCTGATGAGGTCAGGCATGAAGTGGAGGATGCACGTATCATCCTCGAAGAAAAATTAGGCCATGCTATCCAATCTTTTGCGTATCCAGTGGGAAAGTTCCAGCATATTGGGGAGCAAGGTATCGAGGCTGTGCGGGATGCCGGCTATAGATGGGCTGTGACCACCTTTGAGGATGAGAATACCTGCACTACTGATCCTTTATTGCTAGCTCGCATGCCCGGCGATATCGATCTGCACTGGATGGTGATGGCAGCGGAACTGGTTGGATTGTTGGGAGTGCTCTCTCGTATGAGGAAAGAATATGCAAAACTCTTTAAAAAGTGATGCGTTCGAGGCCGAAAGATATGATGTCTCATCTGTGCTTCCACAAGCGTCGATGGGTCGGGCTACGCAGAAAAAGACGTATGATGCGTTGATCCTGGATGCAAATCTGCGCCAATCGTTGGTTACTGTACGTTCACTTGGCCGCCGAGGTATGCACATTGCGGCCTTAGAGATGACGCAGCATGCCCGAAAACCGCTTTATGTACCGACCTTTTCATCACGTTGGTGTGAGCGCTCATATCTTGCTCCGGATTATAGTCAGCATACCGAACCATATATCACCTATATCCAGCAGTTATTGGAGCATACTGGAGCCCGCGTGCTGTTTGCCTCTTCTGATGGAACGCTGGCAGTGCTACGTAAACATCGGGCCGAGATCGAGCGTTATACGCGCCTGGCTCTGGCCAGAGAATCTGCTCTGGAGGCCGCTACCAATAAAGATCAGACGCTGGAGATAGCTCAGCGCCTTGGCATTGGCGTGCCAAACGGGGTAATTGTGACGTCGACCGGCGAAGTCGCTGAGGCTATTCGAGACATCGGTTTGCCGGCGGTCGTGAAGCCAATCGAGACATGGCGCTGGGGCGATCAACAGGGAGCGCGTTTACTCTGTGAACTGGTAACGACCCCTGAAGAAGCTCGAGAGGCTGTTGAGAAGATCACTCATTGGGGTGGAGCGGTGCTCTTCCAGCAGTTTTTAACGGGCCGTCGTGAAGCCATCAGTCTTCTGTATGCGCAGGGAGAAGTACATGCTTGCTTTGGGCAGGTAGCTCAGAGAACCCAGCCTCCACTGGGAGGGACCTCGGTTTTACGGCAGAGTATTGCAGTCCCCGAGGATATTGGAGCACAATCGGAGCGTCTCATCCGCGAAATTGATCTGGAAGGCTATGCAGAAGTCGAGTTTCGACGCGATAGGGATGGGAAGCCCTACCTCATGGAGATCAATCCTCGCTTATCTGCATCTGTCGAAGTTGCGGTACGTTCTGGAGTCGATTTCCCTTACCTGCTCTATCAATGGGCGTTAGGGAAGCCTATTCCACGCGTGAATGGATATCAGGTCGGACGTTGGATGCGCTATCTCAGTGGCGATATTGTCGCGCTGGTGGAAGCTCTGGAGGAACGGGGTCGACCTGGAGTTGCGCCGCCAGCACAGGCTTTTCTTGAGTTTTTTACAAGCTTCTTTATCTCTACTGGCTATGACTACTTTGATTGGCATGATCTTGTTCCGGTGCGGACTGCCACTCTGGATTTCCTCCATCGTGCGCAACGACAAATGAAGCCATCTACTGACCACAATCAAACATCCCTTTCTCAGAGAGGGAAACGATTTTTCCGAAGGAGTTAATGGTGAGCGTCTCTATCAATGCTACAAAAACGCATGAAGCTACTTCTGCTAAACAATATGATGTTGTTGTACTTGGTGCTGGCCCTTATGGACTCTCTGTCTCCGCCCATTTATTGGGTCATGGATTGAAAGTGGCAACGTTTGGTAAACCACTTCACTTCTGGCAAAATTATATGCCTGATGGTATGTTACTCCGTTCTTATTGGTGGGCAACGAATCTCTCTGATCCACAACGCAGGTATACATTCAAAAAATACTTTGAAGAAAAAGATCTTATCCCGGGTGAACCACTGCCTCGTGAAGTTTTTATCGATTATGGTCACTGGTTTCAGCAGCATGCTGTGCCTGATGTTGATGAGACCTATATTCGTACTATTGCGCATGATAATGGTAGTTATCGCATCGCGTTGGAAGACGGGCGCGTGCTTACCAGTAGCGCTGTCGTAATGGCTCCTGGGCTTCACTATTATCTCTATACGCCAGAAGAATATGCCCATATGCCGCAAAATTTAGTGTCTCATTCATCTGCATATAGCCATCTTGATATGTTTGCGCAGAAGAAGGTCGCCATTATTGGTGGAGGCCAGGGATCTTTAGAAACAGCGGCTTTACTGCATGAACAAGGTTGTGATGTTCACGTAATTTATCGTGGAGTTATCCAATGGCTCAGTGCCGGTGACTCAAAGGAGCCTGTCTGGCTACAGAGACTTCGAGCTCCACAGGCGGGTATGGGCAATGGATGGTTGAACGTTTTGCTCGAAAAATACCCATACCTACTTTATTGGGCACCGCGCACGCGCCGTAATGCTATCCTCAAATCTCTCCACGGACCAGCTGGATCGGCATGGTTAAAGCCACGTCTCCTGGGTAAGGTTGATATCCGTGAGAACACACATGTGGCGCGTATTGATGCTGTGGACGAAAAAGCTCAAATCACACTGACAACGGGTGAAGAGATCTTGTTTGATCATGTTATCCTCGGCACTGGCTATCGGGCGGATGTGAAGGAGTTGCCGATGCTGGATCAACATCTGAAAGACTCCTTACAAACATATCGTGGCTCACCCTTATTGAATAACTGGTTTGAGACAAATATTCCCGGTCTCTACTTTATTGGCTTTTCTGCTGCGCGTAGCTTTGGACCTTTTTATCGCTTCGTTGTAGGATCGGAAGCGGCTGCCCGTCGCACTGCCAGTGCTATCGCCAGGCAACTGGTACGCTCTCGTTAGAATACGGGGAATAAAGGGCGGTGCGGATGAGTGGCTAAGCTGTGAGCAGGATGAAAGAGAGACGACATGCGTAAACGTGTATTAATTATTATCGCTGGATGCTTTTATTATAGTGGCCTGGTGGCTCTCGTGCGTTGGTGGACAAGGCGTTCAGGGCAGCATGTTGTGATTCTTAATTATCATACGGCCTCTGATGGGCAGCTCTTAGCGCATCTGCTTTATCTGCGTCGTCATTATCGTATTCAGCATATAGAAGCTGCGCTGGAGGAATTGTTTGCTCCTTCTGCCAGTCATACTATCGGTGACAGGGGTGATCGGCGCACATCGCTGGTCGTGACGTTTGATGATGGGTATCGGGATAATTTTACCCATGCGACAGAAATTGCTCGTACCTATCATATTCCACTTTCAATCTACTTGATTCCGGGCTATACTGTGAGTGGCAAGCGTTTCTGGTGGTTTGAGGGACAGAGTATGGCGCGGCGAGCGCGTGTGTCTGAAGTGACTTTGGAGCAACAGACTTTCCAGCTACAGGATGATAACTCACGTGGAGCTCTGGCTCAATATATTGATGATCGTGCCCGTTACGCTACTTCGGTGATCGAGCGCGAAACGTTTCTTGCTGCGGTTGGAGAAAAGCTTGAGCTATCGCAGCAATCCGATGAGCGTGATCATGATGGGGAACGTTTGCCAGTCAATTGGGATCAGGTGCTAGAAATGGAGAAAAGCGGCTGGATCTCCTTTGGTGCTCACACGATGCACCATCCTATCCTGGCCTACTTGACCGATCCAGCGGAGGTCAGACGCGAAGTAAGTGAGTGTCGTCAGGTACTTGAGCATAGATTGGGACATCCAATACGTACTTTTGCCTATCCTGTGGGGCAGGCTCAGCATATTGACGAAAGTGTGGTGCAAGCAGTGAAAGACGCTGGCTATGCTTGGGCATTGACGACGAGTTATGGTCTGAATACATCCGCCAGTGATCCCTATCGGCTAAAACGCATTGAAGCAGATGTGACTCAGCATTGGTTGATTGTAGCCGTCGAGGCTGCCGGGCTCTGGGGCTTTTTTTCACGCTTGCGCTGGTTACCATTTATTCGCAAAAATTTCACGAATGCTACGAGTAAAAAAGGATTGTGATGCAAGAACGAACGTCATATATTCATCCATTGGCGGAAGTGGAGCCTGGAGCACAGATCGGAGCGGGGACGCGTATCTGGCGTCAGGCGCACATTCGAGCCTGGGCCTGCGTCGGCGAGCAATGCAATATTGGCAAAGGAGTATACATCGAATCCTATGTCGTGATTGGATCGCGTGTTAAGATCCAGAATCACAGCTCGATTTTTGAGGGCGTGACTATTGAGGATGGTGTTTTTATTGGGCCACATGTCTGCTTTACCAATGATATGTATCCCAGAGCGATCACTCCTGATGGGGAATTAAAAAGTAGAGATGATTGGGTCATTACTCCAACACATGTCAAATATGGTGCCTCTATCGGAGCGGGCGCTGTGATCGTTTGTGGCGTAACGATTGGCGAGTTTGCCTTGATCGGGGCAGGTGCGGTTGTGGTCAAGGATGTTGCTCCTCATACGCTTGTCATTGGGAATCCTGCACATTTTCATGGCTATGTCTGTCACTGTGCGCATCGTCTGACGGAGGTAGAGATACAAGGCGATAGTTTGCTCTCCGGCTGGTGCGCAGCCTGTGGCTTACGGCGCACCTTTGAGAAATAGCTTAAATAACCTCTTTTGGCCAGTGTCAAGCGCAGCGAGGACATCGTAGCGTCGCACGCTCGCGTGCGATGTCCCACTCGACGTATGATCAGATAGGCCTGCGTGGCGCGCCGAGATCCAACGGTCTCGTACGAGTCACAGGGACATCGCACGCGAGCGTGCGACGCTACACTGTCTTCGCTGCGCTTGACAGCTTTCTGCCGGCCTCCCAGGGGAAAACGGGGCAGGATTGTCTTGCTGCAAAAAAAAGAAGCGCATCCATACTGTTTTGAGCGCTTGACATTGGTACAGGTTGATATGTATGATTGGTGACAAAGTGATATGGAGATTTTCTGGCTTAAGTACCTCCTCTCAATGAGGATTCAGTAGAAAGCGGTTAAGATATCGTGTCCCAAACGGGTCTTTCTGGCTCTACCTGGCAAGGTTCACTCAACGATCTGGGACGTGTTGTGATCCATATTCAGCGTTCTCATGCCTTTGGTCGTCTGTCTTTGCGTAACCTGGACCAACTCAGCGTAGTTCATCTTTACTTTCGGGCTGGAAGATTAATTCAAGTCGTTGGACATCATGGCGATGCACACACGGTTTTGACTGGAGTGCGTAGCTGGCAACGTGCTGTTATCCGCTTTGATCGTGGGGCTGCGGCCGCCGTAATCGCTGTGGACGACACGAATGAGCAGTTGTTAATGGAGGTTCTTCAATACTTGCAGAAGCGCGGATTGTTTACATTGCCGCAGATTGAGCCTGCTCATCCGCGTGTCATCGATGGTGAGCTGATTGCCTCCTCTGAAGCTGGACAACTCATCGATCACCTTGAGTGGCGGGTACTTGTCGAAGGCATACGGCGCGTCTCACTTGCCGTAGCGCATCTGGTTGGTCCACACGAAGCATTCACAGTTTTGCAAGACATTCTCGATGATTGCTCTGCTTCTTTTCCGGCCTTTGCCAGTCTTAAAATTTCATCATCTGGATATTTGTACGTAACTGATAGATCTTATCTTGATCGTATGTCGCGTCAGGAACTCATCGAAGGCTTCGCTGCTCTTATTGCGATCTGCCAGCATTTTTGTGTGCCTATCATTGGGGAGAAAGAGTCCTACAAATTGATGGTACAGGCATTGCAAGAACTTGCTCCGACGCTGGTTGGCCTGGGAGTTTTTCGCGCTAACAATCAGCTATTGTTTGATGAGTAGATTTTTTATATCACGGCAGAGCAGCATTGGATGAGTAGAAAACCGGAGGACAAACGTCCCCCGGTGTTGATCTATGGCATGGGCTGTGGATAGATGCTACATGATAACAGTGCCTTTAGAATTTTTCCGTGTGATGCTTTTTCCAGTAGCGGATATATCCTTGTACCGACATTTCATAGTTGGTTGCCAGTTCAAAGCGTTTCAATGCCTGAGCATCGGCGCCTTTGCGTTGCAGCTGCGGCTCAACTGTCGCGATCAAGATCTGGACAATCTCTTGCTCATCTTTGCCTTCCAATAAGGCTTTTAAAACCACATCACCCCAGGAAATGATCTGGGCACGTAGCCTCTCCAGATAGGGAACAGTGTTACGCACGGGACCAAAGTGGGCTAGATAGAGTACATCGGGGCGTAGCTTTTTTAGCAGATCAATGCTGGTCGACCATGACTCGATGTTCAGATCTGGTGGTGGGGTTGGAGGGCGTACATAATCGACTGGTGGCAGATAGACACCAGCTACATCTCCAGCAAAGAGCTCGCCTGAATGAACGTCAAAGAAGATCACGTGATGATTCGCGTGGCCTGGTGTATAGTGCACTTCCAAACGGCGTCCCGCGATATTGAGGATATCTCCTCCATCAATAGGTTTGATGTTCTCCTCTGGGACAGCCTCTACTTTCCCCCACAGTTCTTCCATGCGACCTTTATAGATCTTGGCTGCGCTGGTGATCAGCTTGGCTGGATCTTGCAGGTGAGACGCGCCTTTGCTATGGACATAGACTTTGGCGTTGGGCATGTGATGCAATAATGTTCCCACACCACCCGCATGGTCTAGATGAATGTGCGTGAGCAAGATGTGCGTCACCGTCTGCGGAACGATTTCAGCCTCTTCTAGAGAAGCCAGTAAGGACTCCACGGTGGTCGAAGGGCCTGGATCAACGAGGGCGACCTCATCTTTTCCTGAGATAACGTAGGCTCCAATCACATTATGTTCGCCTTGAAATGGTAACGAGATGTGTAAGAGACCCGGACTCTGTTTGGTAATGGTTGCCAAGAGCTGCTCCTTCATATTATTTTTTCCTTGAGATGGCTTTGGCCTGTGTGAAAAGTAGCAGATAATCTCGCCCGCCAGCTTTTGAGTCAGTTCCCGACATATTGAAGCCACCAAATGGATGGACGCCTACTAATGCACCTGTACACTTCCGATTGAAGTACAGGTTGCCGACATGATACTCTTCTTTTGTACGTGCAATATGTTGTTCATCTGTCGAATAGAGCGAGCCGGTCAGACCAAATTCGGTATTGTTGGCAATCTGCAAGGCATCATCGAAATCTTTCGCCTTGATTACGCTTAACACTGGTCCAAAGATCTCTTCTTGTGCGATGCGAGCCTGAGCATCAACATCAATAAAAATGGTTGGCTCAATAAAGTAGCCTGGCTCGTGGACCTGTCCTCCGTTTACCAATGTACCTTCGCTCTTGCCAATCTCGATATAATCCAGAATCTTTTTGTAGGCATTCTTATCAACAACTGGACCGATATACGTCTCTGGCTGAGTAACGTCACCTATGGTCAGGCGGCGTGTTTTTTCGATGACTTTTTTGACGACTTCATCATAGACCTGCTCAACAATGATGGCTCGTGATCCTGCGGAACATTTTTGCCCCTGGAAGCCAAATGCAGATGAGACAATGTTGGTGGCTGCTGCCTCTAGATTAGCTGTTTCGTCAACGACGATCGCGTCTTTGCCACCCATTTCAAGAATCGTACGCTTGAGCCAGCGCTGTCCTGGTTGTGTTCTGGCTGCATGTTCGAAGATATGCAGTCCGACTTCACGCGAGCCTGTGAATGAGATGAAGCGCACCGCTGGACTATCTACCAGTGTATCGCCGATGGTTGCTCCAGAACCTGTCAGGAAATTGACGACGCCAGCGGGCAATCCAATATCTTCCAGGATACGTATAAACTGATACGCGATCGCCGGTGAGGTACTGGCTGGCTTGAGTACAACTGTATTGCCTGATACGAAGGCAGCACTGGTCATGCCTACGAGGATCGCGCACGGGAAATTCCAGGGAGGAATGACTGCTGCAACACCTAAGGGCAGATAAACCAGCTCATTTTCTTCACCTTCAATATGAATGAGAGGCTGTTCTTCGGCCAGGCGGAGCATCTCGCGACCATAAAATTCTAAGAAATCGATGGCCTCAGCTGTATCTACATCGGCCTCAACCCAACTCTTGCCAACTTCGTAGATCATCCAGGCGTTGATGATAAAACGACGCTGACGCATAAGATCGGCCGCTGCGAAAAGATATCCAGCTCGCTCGGCAGCCGGGACGCGTTTCCAGGTCTCGAAAGCACTGGTTGCGGCCTGGATTGCTTGCTCGGTCTGCTCACTGCTAGCCGCAACAAAGTTTCCGATGACCTGATCAGGCTGGGACGGATTAATTGAAGCAAAGGTCTTTTCCCCTGTCACTTTTTGTCCGCCGATGATCAATGGATATGTTTGACCAAGCTCACTTTTAACCTGTGTTAGTGCCGCTGCTTGAGCACGTTTATTCTCTTCTTGTGAAAAATCCGTGAATGATTCATTTATAAATGGCGTTTGAGCGTGCGATAAAGCACTTTCAAATACAGTAGTCATAGAATACTCCTTAAAATCATGGCGCGGAATCGCATTTCTCTTGTGGAGATCATATCTTTCATTGTATCTCATAGCGAGAGGGGATGAAAGCATTTCATGAGTGCGAGAGTCATTGGTAGATATGCATTGTGTCTACGGTTGCTGTTTCTAAATGCACGATACGAAGCGCGTGATTATTTGTATCTGCTATATAGAGCAGATTATTTGCGGCTGCAATCCCTGCCGGCTCATTAAATTGAGTATCCTGGAACGGTCCATCTCGAAATCCTGCCTCGCCAGTGCCTGCCAGAGACTGCACCGTCCGTGTCTGCGGATCGAGTACTTTGATGCGATTATTGTAGGTATCGGTCAGATAGATCTGACCTGTGTATGTACAGATCGCTTGTACATGCTGTAAACGCACCTCATCCCCACTGCCGTCCTGATCTCCAAAGATGAATAATCCCTCACCAACCAGTGTATGCACTTGATACGGACTGGCTAAATCGATGGCACGAATTGCGCTGGTTTCGCTATCGGCAACATATAACGTCTGATTATCTAATGCCAGACCATTAGGTTGAGCGAAGAACGCGTCATCATAGGAACCATCTCCAAGCCCCTCGGGACCCTTGCCTGCGAGCGCCTCGATCTCCATGTTGGCCAGATGGAGCACTACGATCTGATGTGTTCCTGCCATCGCGATATAGAGATCATCATCCTTATATTGCAGATCCCAGGGAGAGCTCAAGGCTACCGTACGAGCTGGACCTCTGGTCGGTGTGTGGACCATGCCATATTGCTCACCGGTTCCCGCAATCGTGGATACTTGTTGGGTATGCAGATCAACCCTTCTAATTAGATGGTTTTCGGTGTCCGCCACGTAGAGCGTATCGCCGACAATAACAGTACCTTGAGGACGATGAAACTGTGCCTCGCTACCTGAACCATCAGCAAGACCGGCTGCCCCTGTACCGATAATCTGACGTATCTGACCAGAAAGGCTGGTTTCAATCAATCGATGATGGCCTGAGTCACTGATGATGAGACGATCGGCGGACGCATCCAGACTCACTTTACCAGGAAACGCTAGCATCGAATGAGTTGCTGTCTCGTGTGTAAAGTGAAGTGGTTGATGTGTCAACAGTCCTCGCTCTTCGTATTCTGCGAGCATGGGCTGAAGCATCGCGATGGCCTGCTCTGGGATAATCTCGCCCTCATGCCTGCTGATGACGCGGCTCTCCGGATCAAGAAAGACCAGGGTGGGCCATGCACGGATTGCATATTGTTTCCAGAGATACATACTACGATCATTGACGACTGGATGGTCGATACCATAGCGCAATACGGCGTCGCGCACACTATTCGTAAATTGCTCGCGCGGAAATTTAGGGGAATGAATACTTATGATTGTTACCGTATCAGGGAATGCTCTCGCAATTGTATGTAGTTGGTCGAGTGCATGTATACAGTTGATGCAGCAAAAAGTCCAGAAATGCAGTATTACCAGACGTCCGCGGAGTTCACTTAGCCGCAATGGATGATCACTATTTAACCAATCTAATCCAGCAGGGAAATCAGGTGCCCTGACCTCTCCACGAAATTGAGGCTTTGCCATGAACCCACATCCTTTCTTCTCGGAGACACACGTTATCTCTCTTATCTTACTACAACTGTACATAGAATAGATATCGAGTTACTGCAGGTAGTGGCAAAACGCGTAAATGTAGAGCTTACTCTATCTGAGAGAGTTTTTAGTGAAGCTAACACCGATGTTCATTCGTGATTATAGAGAAGTTTTTTAGACCGGTTAGATAATTGGCCTACCTTCATCTCTTTTGGGTTTTATTATCCTGTATAGGTAGCGACTTTTCTTTACAAAAAGCGTAAGGGAGATTCTTTATCACTAGAATAGCCTTCCTTTTAGAAAGAACATCGTTGTTATTTGTCTACAGTAAACGTCGAGGGAGACTGTTATGTTCACTTTATCTGCAGTTACAGCCAATGCGAACTGGGTAGATTATCTTGTGATTGTCATTTATTTTGTTGTGACTCTGGGAATCGGTTTGGCGTTGAGAAAGCGCATGAAATCTTCTGAAGATTTTTTTCTCTCTGGTCGTTCGCTTCCCAGTTGGGTGACCGGATTAGCTTTTGTGGGTGCCAATCTGGGAGCGCTTGAGATCCTTGGTATGGGGGCCAACGCTGCTCAATATGGGCTGATGCAGGCACATTTTTATTGGATTGGCGCGATTCCGGCAATGATTTTTGTGGCTATCTTTATGATGCCTTTCTATTATGGAAGTAAGGCGCACTCAGTGCCTGGCTTTCTTAAAATGCGTTACAATGAGGCAACCCGTGCCTTCAATGCCATCTCTTTTGCGGTGCTGACATTATTAACTTCTGGCATCAACATGTTTGCTGCTGCATTGGTCTTTAATCTGCTGCTTGGTTGGTCACTCAATGCGTGTATCTGGTTAGCGGCCTTATTCATTATGGTCTACATCTTATTGGGGGGATTGACATCGTCTATTTACAATGAGACCCTCCAATTTTTCTTAATTGTAGCTGGACTCTTGCCGCTTACGATCATTGGTTTGATCAGCGTCGGTGGATGGGACGGTCTCAAAGACAGAATAAATAATCCCGCCTTTTTTCACCTGTGGGCTAACACAGCCAGCAACAACAATCCATTTGGAGTTAACTTTATCGGTATCATATTGGGCTTGGGTTTTGTGCTCAGCTTTGGCTATTGGTGTACCGATTTTCTTGTGGTGCAGCGTGCTCTGGCTGCAGAGGATAAAGCGGCTGCCGAACGTACACCTTTGATTGCCACCTTTCCGAAGTTGTTTTTTCCTTTCCTGGCG
Source organism: Dictyobacter sp. Z7_2 (assembly GCF_057551105.1). Taxonomy (NCBI): domain Bacteria; kingdom Bacillati; phylum Chloroflexota; class Ktedonobacteria; order Ktedonobacterales; family Dictyobacteraceae; genus Dictyobacter; species Dictyobacter sp. Z7_2. The sequence continues at coordinate 925,596 of NZ_BAAJPE010000002.1, read as the reverse complement.
ATTGTTCCTGGCTTGATTATCCTCTCTGTCATGCCTGGATTGGGACATGGAACCGGCTTCGAGAATTCATACAATATGGCAATTCCTTATGCGATGGCGCGTTATCTCCCCAATGGAGTGCTGGGTCTGGGTCTGACGGCTTTGTTGGCGGCCTTTATGTCTGGCATGGCCGGTAACGTTACCGCTTTCAATACCGTGTGGACCTATGATCTCTATCGCTCTTATATCAGGCGTGATGCACCCGACGCTCATTATCTGTGGATGGGACGCGTTGTAACGGTAGTCGGTATTATTCTGAGCGTCGGCACAGCCTACATTGCATCAAGTTTTACCAGCATTATGGACTACGTACAGGCACTGTTTTCGATCTTCAATGCTCCTCTGCTGGCGACGTTCTTGCTTGGCATGTTCTGGAAGCGTACAACGCCCTGGGGAGGTTTCTGGGGGTTGCTGATAGGGACTGCGTGCTCCATTGTGCTCTGGGTGGGAGAACAATTCTTTCATCTTTTCTCCTTTGGTAGTTCCGAAGGCTCTAGCATGTGGCGCGCATTGATCGCCTGGGGAGTCTGTTTTGTTGTGACTATTGCGGTTTCCTTTGTGACCAGACGTCAGCCGGATTCTGAGCTGGAAGGGTTGGTCTACAGCCTGACGCCCAAGGCTCAGGTGGTCGAGACGGTCTGGTATAAGCGTCCGTGGGTATTAGCGGGCGTGGCTCTGGCGATCTTCTTCATTTTTAATATTATCTTCTTTTAAACATACAAAAAGGTGGTAGCTATGAGCCAGGATGATGTTCAAGGTATAGAGTCATCAGAAGCCAATCCGACACATCGCATGTCGATTGCTCTCACGATTGGAGCGACGATTAGTCTGATTGGCCTTGTGCTCCTGCTCTATGGATTGTTTGGGGGCGCCGATTATACGCGCAGTGCAGGCATCAATATTAATCTTTGGTGGGGCTTATTGATGTTCGTTTTCGGCGCAGTGATGGGCCTTGGTAGTTATCTTTTTAATCGAAGGCATATTACTCACTAAGAGCGCTCTTGTTTGCGAGCCAGCCCGCATGCTAAACTCTGCTTCGTCTTTCTCGTCGTTGGAGTTTTCTCTGCGGGCTGGCTCTTTTGTGGATGCTTTTTTAGCTACTTCGTAGTATACTAAAAGGCGCATTGAATACTATTGATAAGGTAGGAGTACGACAGATGGCGGACGCACGGCAGGAACTTCCACTCGAGACGCAGTTAAAGAAGGATATCCAGGCTGCTCAGCGGAGCAGAGATCAAGCACGCCTGGATACTTTGCGTATGGCTTTAGGCGCGATTCATAATTTAGAGGTTGCTCGGACTGATCGTAAGCATCCAGAGCATGGCCAGCCTTTAACCGAAGCCGATAGCATGCGCGTGCTTGAACAAGAGGTGAAAAAACGTAATCAGGCAATACCGCTCTACAAGCAAGGTGGACGTACTGATCTGGCAGAGAAAGAGCAGAGTGAGCTGGACATCTTGCAAGTGTATCTGCAATCTTCACAGTTGAGCGATGATGAACTCCGTGCAATCGTGAGCCGGATTATTGATGCCAATGGGAAAGAGTTTCGTAAAGTGATGCCTCTTGCAGCCAAAGAGACCAAAGGTCAGGCAGATGGCGCTCGTGTTCAGCGCCTGGTCAGAGAACTGACCCAATAAGTAGACAGCATTTTATCGCCAGCCTGCGAGAGCACTGATAAGAGAAGTCCCTTGAGAAAAACGGATTAAAATGTTTTCTCAAGGGATTTTTTAATAACCTTCGACTGATATTATCTATGGCCAGCGATAGTGATATGGTATAGTACTTATAAAGTACGATAAACTCATGAATATCATACTTTCAAGGAGTCCAAAGAGTCTGATAAAACGAGACGTTGGGGCCTGGTGATTTTGCCGCTACTTGCCCCATCACCTCTGCCCTCAGCGTCTCAATTGGATAATAAATAAGCGGTGGTGATTTTTATATTGGAGGATTGATTACATGACTACAGCAATTGAATTGCCCTTATTTCCTTTGGACGTCGTTCTCTTTCCTGGTACTGTCTTACCCTTACATATTTTCGAGCCTCGCTATCGTCAGATGATAGTCGATTGCCAGCTGGAAGATAAGCCGTTTGGTGTAGTTTTGGCCAGGAGCGGCAGTGAGTTTATGCATGAGGAGGTTTGTGAGGTTGGTACTCTGGCGGAGATTCATAATCTGAAACTCCTTGATGATGGTTGCTATGATCTGATGGCTGTGGGCATTCGACGCTTTCGTATTGTAGATCAGCATCATGACATGCCTTATCTATCGGCACTGGTCGAGCCATATGAAGATGAGCAAAAGCTTGAAGAGCGCGTAGAAGGTCTGGTGCAACAAGGACGCAGTCTTTTTGAAACTTATCTGAGCCTTTTGTTGGAAGCTCCAATTGGGCAGGAGATTCACTCCCAACTTCCCGATCTTGCGGAGGACCTCTCCCATTTTATCGCCTATTTTCTGGAGATTGAAGATGAGAAGAAGCAACACTATCTGGAACTGACCTCTACGCAACAGCGTCTGATTGAAGAAATTGCAGTCTTGCGGCGCGAAGTGCCATTTATGCGCCAATTGTTATTGAAGCGGCCCAATGATGATCTCACTATGCTAAACTAAGAGCAAAATATCGATCCTGATCAGCCCATCGCTGGAGGAGTGAAGAAGCGTAGTATGAGTAATTATCGCAATTTTAGAGAACGGCTCGATGCTGTTCTACGCACGCTTGATGTTCATCAGGTGCGTGAGTTTTTAGTGGCCGAGGGACAATGGGAAGAGGATGTGCCTTCGGATGCGAATTTTGCTATGTATATGATGATTGCAGGTTCACAGACGTTAAAGGATCTGCATCCTCAGGCGCGTGCGTGGTTGATGAGCCATGGACATAGTAGCGAGGCACAGGCTGTCTTTGGATCTGGACCAGCTGCACCTCGTAAAGGCTCTCCAGGATCTCGCGGTGCCCGAGCGAGTAATGAGGCCAGAAAATCTTCACAGAATAAGTCTAGACGCCCTGATACCCATAGATAACGTCTTCTTTTTTGCTCCAGATATTTGACGTATGGTGCACTATCGTGATATAACCTCCAAAAGTGGGTCGAAGGTTCATGATTTCACTTGTCTGAAAATAGCTACGTTGAAATGTATTGTACTACGAGGTCTCTACTATTTTGTATCTATGTACTGGTCAGAGAGCTTTATTTGCCTATGTGGGTATGATGAAGTTAATTGGTTGATCAGTGGGTTTCACAGAGGTTTGGAGGAGCATCATGAGTCAAACGTTATCCTGGGGCATTCTTGGTACGGGGAGAATTGCTGGTGTGTTTGCACACGGCCTTGAGCAGTCGAAAACGGGAAAGCTCGTGGCAGTAGGTAGTCGCACACAAGCATCGGCCGATCGCTTTGGGGATGCCTGGAACGTGCCACGGCGCTATTCGCGTTATGAGGATCTGCTTGCTGACAGTGAAGTGCAGGCGATTTACATATCGACTCCACATCCCTTGCATGCCGAGTGGGCGATTAAAGCTGCGGAAGCGGGCAAACATATTTTATGCGAGAAGCCTATTGCCCTCAATCATGCGGATGCGATGGCGATTATTGAGGCTGCACAGCGTCATAATGTATTCTTGATGGAAGCCTTCATGTATCGTTGTCATCCACAGATTACCAAACTGGTTGAGCTTATCCAGGAAGGTACAATTGGCAAAGTTGAAGTGATCCAGGCCACGTTTTCGTTCCATACCACATTTAATCCAGAGAGTCGCCTGCTGAATAATGCTCTTGGCGGCGGAGGCATCCTGGATGTTGGTGGTTATTGTGCCTCTATGGCTCGTCTGATTGCAGGGGCTGCCAGTGGTAAGGCTTTCGCCGATCCTCTCCAGGTAACCGCAGCTGGCCGTATAGGTCCAGTGAGCAAGGTCGATGAATATACCAGCGCACTGCTTACCTTCCCGAATGATATTGTGGCTCAGTTGCTGACTGGAGTGCAACTTGATGCTGAAAACTCTGTGCGTATCTATGGCTCCGAAGGCTCTATTGTCCTGCCCACTCCCTGGACCCCAAAAGCGGATGAGTCTACCACTATCATTGTGAAACGCCAGGACGAAGCAGAGGAGCATCAGATCACCATCGAGAGTGGCGGTGACTTGTATGGCCTGGAAGTTGATACCATCACCAAACATCTCCAGGATCGTCAGGCTCCCGAAATGAGTTGGGAAGATACGTTGGGTAATATGCGTACCCTGGATCAATGGCGTGCTGCGATCGGATTGGAATATGACATCGAAAGTCCACAAGATCCGGGCCAGCAACTTCCTGTACATAAGCATCCCTTGAAGGTACGAGCTCAGCACAATATGAAGTACGGACGACTCGTCGGTGTGGGGAAGCCTGTCTCTCGTCTGGTCATGGGCGTAGATAATCAGACCACCTGGCCGCACGCCTCTGTCATGTTTGATGATTTCTTCGAGCAAGGTGGTAATTGCTTCGATTCAGCGTATATCTATGGGCAGGGACGTTGCGAACGGATGCTTGGACAGTGGATCAAGAATCGTGGTATTCGTGAACAGGTTGTGATCTTAGATAAAGGAGCGCATACTCCCAATTGTAATCCGCAAGCGCTCAGCTCTCAGTTTCTGGAAAGCCTGGAACGCTTGCAGACAGATTATGTGGATGTGTATATGATGCATCGAGATAATCCAGCCATCCCGGTAGGCGAGTTCGTTACTGTGCTCAATGAACATAAAAATGCTGGACGTATGCACGCCTTTGGCGTCTCAAACTGGTCCATCGAGCGTATCCAGGAAGCAAATGCCTGGGCGGCTGAGCATGGGATGTCTGGTTTCTCCGCCATCAGCAACAATTTTAGTCTTGCTCGTATGATAGATCCTGTGTGGGCTGGCTGTATCTCCGCCTCAGATGCCAAATCTCGGGCCTGGCTGACCGAAACACAGATGCCTATCATGCCCTGGTCAAGTCAAGCTCGTGGTTTTTTCGCTGGTCGAGCGCATCCCGATGATCATTCTGATGAGGAATTGGTGCGTTGCTGGTACAGCGCAGATAATTTCCAACGTTTGGAAAGAGTTAATCAACTGGCGCAACAGCGGGGAGTTTTGCCCATTAATATCGCGCTTGCCTATGTGCTCAATCAGCCGTTTCCAACTTTCCCATTAATTGGCCCCCGATTACTGTCTGAAACGCGCACCTCTTTACCAGCTCTTACGGTTGATCTAACGCCTGAGGAGGTTCGTTGGTTGAACCTGGAGGTATAGACTCGTTCGCGAAAAATGTAACCAGCTACAGTCGCGCCGTATCTTTAGATACGGCGCGATGCAATAAAATTGGCCTGAAACTTTGTTGTAATCATCGATGATGCATGTGATAACGATATTATATGCCGCTCTATTTTGAATAACGATCCTGCGACTGTACTACTCAACCCAATGCTGTGTAGCCCGAAGTGTGTACAGATGAAAGCAAGTGGGTCAAGGAATCTTGCAGTCGGAAGGGATAATGTGTTGGATAAAGAGCTTATTGATACTGTAGAAGCTTCCTCTATTGCTGAAGCAGCCACACATGAAGCAGCCACAGTAAATAGACCTCTCGTTTTGATTATGTCTGTTGCCTGTGCATTGGCGGTTGCGAATCTGTACTATATCCAGCCGATGCTGGCTGATATGGCACATGGATTTTCTGTATCGGTAAGCCAGGTTGGCTTTGTTGCTACTATGGGACAAATTGGATATGCTACTGGCTTACTATTGATCATTCCATTGGGCGATAAATATAATCAACGTAAACTTATTGTTGGTATGCTGGTAGCAGTAACGGTGGCATTAATTCTTATGGCGCTTGCTCCATCAGTGGCGCTTGTGACGATTGCCAGCTTTCTGGTGGGATTAACAACTGTCGTGCCTCAGCTAATTATTCCTTACGCGGCCAATCTGGCTCCTGAGCATGCACGTGGTCGAGTGGTTGGAACGGTGATGAGCGGCTTGTTGATCGGCATTCTATTAGCTCGAACGTTAAGTGGTTTTGTGGCTGCCAATCTTGGCTGGCGGGCCATGTATTGGATTGCTGCGGTCGTCATGGTTCTGCTGGTCGTGATCCTGCGTTTCTTATTGCCTGATGATCGTTCTCGAAAGGGATCGATGAGTTATCCACAACTACTGCGCTCATTGTGGGATCTGCTCCGTGACGAACCAGTCTTGCGTGAAGTTATCATCTTTGGTGCGATGGCTTTCGGCGCATTTAGTGCCTTCTGGGTGACGCTCTCATTTTTCCTGGAGACTCCTCCGTATCATTACGGTAGTGAAGTGGCTGGCCTGTTTGGTCTGGTTGGCGTGGCTGGAGCTCTGGCGGCGACATTTGTGGGTAAGATCGCTGATCGTCGTGATCCACGCTTTGCCAATGGTATTGCTCTGCTTATTACGCTGGCCTCATTTATATTGATGTGGATCGCAGGCCAATGGCTCTGGGGATTGATTATCGGTACCGTTTTACTGGATCTTGGTACGCAGGGAAATCAGGTCACCAGCCAGGCGCGCTTTTATAGCCTGAATGCTGGAGCACGTAATCGTCTCAATACCATTTATATGTTTTGCTACTTTGTTGGTGGTTCGTTAGGATCATTACTTGGTACAATCGGTTGGAGTATCGCCGGGTGGAATGGTGTGAGCCTGGTCGCCTGTATCTTTCTGGTGATCGCCCTGGCTGTCTTTGGGCTGAATACGCGCAAGATGCGTATGCGTGCTTAGGAAGTCGCCCTTTTTGAGTGTTTGTCTCGCACGGAACAAACACTCAAAAAGGGCACGAGCTATTTGTGAGCAGCTTCCTCGTGTTTCTGCCTTTCGGACATAATCTCTTGTTGTACGTTGGGAGGAACTTCGGAGTATTGGGCAAACTCCATGGCAAATGTGCCGCGACCTTGCGTGATGGAGCGCAGATCAGTCGCGTAATGCAACATCTCTGCCTGCGGGACGGCTGCTGTGATGCGTTGATAGCTGTTTTCAAGTGACTCCATGCCCATCACATGTCCGCGTTTCGTATTAATATCGCTCATCACATCGCCCATATTATACTCGGGTATCTCAATTGTCACGTTCATAATGGGCTCGAGGAGCACTGGATTGGCTTGCGGTACGGCTTCCTGCATTCCCAAAGAGGCTGCTACTTCAAACGATTGGGCCGAGGAATCCACTGGATGATATTTGCCATCGACGAGGGCTACTTTTACGTAGACCATTGGATGACCTGAGATGAACCCGCGCTTGAGCGATTCGCGGATGCCTTTTTCAACTCCAGGAATGAATTGTCCAGGGACAACGCCACCGACTATTTTATCCTCGAACACAAATGTTTTCTCACTGTCGCGTGGTAGCGGCTCGATCTCCAGCCAGACATCGCCAAATTGACCATGTCCGCCGCTCTGGCGCTTGTGTCGTCCATTTGCTTTGGCCTTCTTGCGAATAGTCTCTCGGTATGAGATGCGTTGATCGTGGGTGACGAGATCAACTGAATATTTGCGTTTGATATTTTCTACCAGAATTTGTACATGTGTTTCTCCCATCCCTGAAAGTAGGACTTCCGCTGTCTCTGGATCTCGCGAGACGTGGATGGTGCGATCTTCTTCACTGCTCCGTGTGAGTGCGCTACCCATTTTGTCCAGATCGGCCTGGCTATGTGGCACAATGGCTACCACGTAACATGGAGAAGGGAATGAGATGGGATGAAGGGGTATCTTGTTCTCTTTGCTATTAGTGAGTGTGTTGCCTGTATGGGTCTGCGAAAGTTTTGCGACTGCTCCAAAGTCACCGGCGGGAATCTCACTGGCGGGCTCTTGTGTCTTCCCGTGCTGGATCACAAGAGGACTCATGCGCTCATCGGTACCTGTTTGCATATTAGTAAGATGCATATCTGGCTTGAGTGTCCCGCTGAAGACACGAAATGCGGATGTGGTTCCTACCTGGGCCGAGGAGGTCTTAAAGATAAATGCAGAGACATCATTTCCGAAGGCTCTCACATCTTCTGCGACTGCCTGGCATGGATCTGGTAGGTAGTTAATGATTGCGTCGAGGAGTGTTTGTACACCAATATTTTTGGCTGCCGATCCACAAAGTGCCGGGATAATGATGCCTGTAGAGGTGGCTTGCTTTACAATCGCAAAGATCTCTTCGTCACTTAACGGTAAGCCATCCAGGAATTTTTCCATCGAGGTATCATCGCTTTCCACCGCCGCCTCAATAAGCTGATCGCGATAAGCTGTGACCTGCTCCTGAAGTTCAGTGGGGATAGAGATCTCCTGAACCGTATTACCATGCTCAAAGGTATAGGCTTTGCGCGTGACGAGATCGATCACTCCCTTGAAATTGGCTTGCTCTCCCATGGGAATCTGTAATGGGACGACTTTTGGACCAAATTGTTTCTGCAGGGATTCTAATGCCTGCTCGAATGAAGTGTTTTCACGATCAAGTTTATTGATGAGGATCATGCGAGGAAGACTGCGTTCGTCCGCACACTGGCAGGTCAGTTCTGTGCCAACTTCCACGCCTTTTTCGGCTGTAACAACGACGAGCGCGGCATCAGCGACGCGTACACCCGCTTTTACCTCACCGATAAAATCGGGATAGCCGGGAGTATCGATAAAGTTGATCTTATGATCGCTCCATTCGACGGGGAGCACTTTTACCTGGAGTGACATGCGCCGTTTGAGTTCTTCGGGATCATAATCAACTACTGAGGTTCCATCATCGACTCTGCCGAGACGTGTAACTGCACCGCTATCAAAGAGGGCAGCATCAATAAGGGATGTTTTACCAGTTCCAACATGAGAAATGAGTACAACGTTACGAATGTGTTCCGCCCGATAAACCTTCATAACCCAATCCTCCTGAGCTTCTACACAGCAGTGGTCTGGGATCAGACAAATTCGGTTGGGAGGTCTGCCTTAGACCACCAATGCAACGCGACCATGCGCATGGCTGTATCAATACAGAAAAAAAGTTATACACATCCTTCCTTCTAAAATAAGAAGGAATAAATCTAGTATAGCAAAGTTATCTAACATGTTCAACTGAATACCACTCTGTGTCAGGATTGTGATAAGAGCTCTTATGAATGGCCGTGATACACTTTTCTATGCATATTATGCTGTGTTATACACGCCCCGGATGTGCGATAAGAGACAACATCAAGAAGTCGTTTTTTTACGCAGGTATGCTATACTGAAAACGAATTTGCTCGGTCGGGTGCGTATAAAAGGAGTTTTTTATGACCATTGATATACATGATATTGAAGACATCATTCGCCAACAAGATACATGGCGGCAGACACAGACAATCAACCTCATTGCCAGTGAGAATACTCCCAGCGATGCTGTGCGCCGGGTGCAGAATTCGGATTTTATGGGACGCTATGCCGAAGGACATCCCAATGAAGGTGAGCATGTCAATCGTTACTATCAAGGAACGTACTACATTGATCAGATTGAGCGCATGGCTGAACATGAACTGCTGGATCTATTTGATGTGAAACAGGCTGATGTGCGTCCTATTAGCGGAAACGCGGCCAATACTGCGCTGGCATTGAGTGTCCTGCGTGGTGGTGATACGGTCATTGCCAACTCGACGGATGCTGGTGGACATATCAGCCATGGAGCGGTCGGTGTCTTTGGGAGGCGCATTCAAAATCGTGGCCAGTCTCTCAAGCTTGGAGGAGAGCATGGCATTCATCTCCACTATCTACCTCTGACAGAGGATCGCTATCATGTGGATGCGCAGAAGACGATTGAACTTGTTGATCAACTTCATCCGCAACTTGTGATTCTGGGGAAGAGTCTTTTCCTGTTTCCTGAGCCAGTCACTGAGATTGCCGCCTTCTGTAAGACAAAAGAGATCCCCGTTTTGTATGATGCGGCTCATGTGCTTGGTTTGATTGCTGGCGGCCAATTCCAGTCTCCTTTAAAAGAAGGGGCCACCTGGATGACTGGAAGTACGCATAAAACATTTCCAGGTCCTCAGCGCGGTATTATCCTCGGTAATCTGACAGATGCAGCTGCGATAAAAAAATATTGGCAGCCCGCCGATCGTGGGGTCTTTCCTGGCTCATCCAGTAACCATCATTTGAATACGCTACCCGCCCTGGTCGTCGCTATTCGTGAGATGAAGCGCTACGGACATGCATATGCGGCTCAGATTGTGCGGAATGCTCAAGCGCTCGGGCGTAGTCTGGATAGCCTTGGCACTCCGGTGGAGGCGCGTGATTTCGGCTATACTCAAAGCCATATGATTGCCGTAAATGTGGCTGAGTGGGGAGGTGGTGTGGAGGTTGCAAAGCGTCTGGAGGAGAGCGATATTATTTTGAATTATAATATGCTCCCTGGAGATGCTGATCCTCGTAACCCTTCAGGATTACGTATTGGCGTGTCGGAGATGACTCGCTTTGGTATGGATGAGCAGGGCATGGGCGAATTGGCTCAATTTATTCACGATAGTGTGCGTGGCAAAAATGTCAAAGAGCAAGTTCATGCGTTCCGTGCTCGCTATACTGAAATGAAATATGTCTAGGTGAGTCTTAACCCACGCAGCAAGTCGGGGCACTGTTCTCTAAACGGTCCCCGATCCGTCTATTTTGGCACATGCTCTTGATGTTTTTTCGCAGTGCGTCGTTGTTTTTCAACATATGATTTATTTTAACTGTTTTATTGGCACTTTTGGATACATTTATAGTCTTCTTTCGTTCATAAAAGAGACTATGTTTTTTAGCTCCACAAATAATGAGCGGAAATGACGTTTAAGAAGAGAGATATGATACTAAAGGGTTGATGGGAATTTATGTATCTATGCTTGAATATGGCTAACCCATTGGTGCCCTTATCCTGGATCGGAAAGATTATGGAAGTGGACGATTCTTCATGGAAAGTAATGATCCTCTTATTGGGAGACAGCTAGGTACATGTGTACTGGACCGCGTAATTGGCGCTGGTGGCATGGGGAAGGTCTACCTCGCGCACCAAACGCGCCCGATTCGTGATGTGGCGGTCAAGGTGCTCCACTCGGGGGCTGGATTATATACCGATGCACACCAGGAGTTCCTGGAGCGTTTTCGCCGCGAGGCAAATGTGATTGCTCGGCTTGATCACATCAATATTCTTCATATCTATGGCTATGATGAGCAAGATGGATTAGCTTATCTCTTGATGCCCCATTTGACCGGCGGAAGTTTGCGAGAATTGCTTGAGAAACGTGGAAAACTTCCACCACTGGAAGCGTTCAAGTATCTCGAGCAGGCGGGAGCAGCTTTGCAATATGCACATGAGCATCAGGTTGTGCATCGTGACATCAAGCCGAGTAATATGCTTTTTCATGCGGATGGACGCCTGGTTCTGGTTGATTTTGGTATCGCTCGTATCGCACGAGATAGTAGTGTGGGTGAGTTATCAGATCCATCTCTTACGGCGGTAGGACAATTTTTGGGCTCTGCTGAATATATGGCTCCCGAGATGGCACAAGGGCGTAAGGTTGATCACAGAGTTGATCTCTATGAGCTTGGCATTGTGTTATATCAGATGTTAGTTGGACGTGTCCCTTTTCAAGGATCGACAGTGCTCTCGATTGCAGCCATGCATATCAATAGAGTGCCTCAATCTCTTTCTCAGCTAGATCCATCGATTCCCCCGGCACTGGATGCGGTGGTGCAGAAAGTTTTGTCCAAAAATCCTGAGGATCGTTATGCTTCGGCACGTGACTTTGTTGAAGCTGTGCGGATGGCTATTAGTTCATCGGCAACCTTTGTGCAGAATGTGAATATGTATCCCGGTGGTCAATATCTATTATCATCGCCGGATAACCGAAGTAATCCAGGCTTTCAAGTTCCGCAGGACAGATCTTATCCTCCTGGCAATGCTTATCCATCTTTTACCCTTGATAGAAACCAGGCGAACGTAGCAAATGAAAGAATTCCCTACACTACTGAGCCCACCTATGTAAGTCAACGGGATACACCGATAAATCAAGGACATACACCGTATCCAGCTGCGATGAAAACCTCTTCAGATAATATATCAACGTCATCTTTTAATCCAATTCAATTCTCTCAAGCATCCGAAGTGCCTTATGGCCGCTCTCCTCAGGTGCGTCCGAGATTAGGATGGGTAATAGCCATATGTATTGTCATTGTTTTATGTTTTATGGGTGTCTTGCTTGGTCCAACGGTTGTCAAGGGCTTCATCCCTTCAGTTGATCCTACACCCACGCCTCAAGTTGTTGCCACGATACCACCGACGGCAACACCAATGACATCAACGGCAACATCTGTACCACCAACGGTAACGCTTACTCCGTCTGAAAAGGCGAAAGCTGTAGTGCAACTCTATTACAGCGACATTAACAACGCAGATTTTGCGGCTGCTTATAGTCAACTTTCAGCGGCTTCTCAAGTGCATCAGCCGTATGCGGATTTTGTCGCGGGATATGCTCATACCAAGCATGATGATGTTACATATGAGAGCATTGTGTCACTTGGTAACGATTCCTATCAGATTAATATAACTCTCAATGCGACTGACGTTGACGATAATGGTGTACCAGTGAATAATACCTATACTGGTTATTATGTGGTTGGTTTGGATAACGGAGCATTAAAAATTTTACCTAATACCTTACTCCAGAAAGCGTAATTCTGTACTCTTTATGGAGCAAGTAAATCTCTCTTTATGTTATATTTTGTGTAGGTATTTGGAAACAATTGTCTCTCTTTTTTCGTTCATAAGAGAGAGAGCTTTTTTAGTTCCATGCATAATGAGTTGAAATGGAGCTTGAGAAGAAAGATATCATGCAAAAATTGCCTGGTAATTTATATTTATGCTTGAATAATTCTAACCCATGAGTAGATGGGGATAAGATATGTTATAGAAGTGGATAGTTGTACATGGAAAGTAACGATCCTCTTATTGGAAAACAACTGGGCACATGTGTGTTGGATAGTGTGGTTGGCGCTGGTGGTATGGGAAAGGTTTACCTCGCGCATCAAACGCGTCCGATTCGTGATGTGGCTGTCAAGGTGCTCCACTCGGGGGTTGGATTATATACCGATGCACATCAGCAATTCTTGGCCCGTTTTCGCCGTGAGGCGAATGTCGTTGCTCGGCTTGATCACATCAATATTCTTCCTATTTATGGCTATGATGAGCAAGATGGATTGGCCTATCTTGTGATGCCCTATCTTAGCGGCGGCAGCTTGCGAAGCTTGCTTGAAAAACGTGGAAAACTTTCGCTTCAGGAAGCGTTCAAGTATCTTGAGCAGGCAGGAGCTGCCTTACAATATGCGCACGAGCATCAGATTGTGCATCGCGATATCAAGCCCGGCAATATGCTCTTTCATGCGGATGGACGTCTGGTCCTGGTTGATTTTGGTATCGCTCGTATTACGCAAGAGAGTCCTATAAGTGGACTACCAGACTCAACCCTTACGGCGGTGGGACAGTTTCTGGGCTCCGCTGAATATATGGCTCCCGAAATGGTTCATGGACATAAAGTTGATTATCGAGCAGATCTTTATGAGCTCGGTATTGTGTTCTATCAAATGCTGGTTGGACGTGTCCCTTTCCAGGGGTCGACGGTGCTCTCAATTGCGGCCAAGCACGTTAATGAAACTCCTCGCTCACTTTTATCGCTAGACTCGTCTCTTCCGCAAGAGTTAGATCTTGTTGTGCAGAAGGTTCTATCTAAACAGCCTGAGGATCGTTATGGCTCAGCACGCGACTTTATCGAAGCTGTACGTACTGCGATGAGTGCATCGGTAGCGATGACACAGAACTTTGGCAAATCTTCTGATAGTCAATATCCTCCGTTATTGGACTCAGGCCCTGGTAGTACGTCAGCTTTTCAAACCTTGTTGCATGCTCCAGCGTCTCTTAATTCATCCCCTACCTCTCAAGGAGGTATGACATATCCTTCATCACCGAATACATCGGGTGGGAATATATTGCCTCTGTCACCAGGTATCACACAAGTAAATGGGCCTCAATTGACCGCTATGCAAGGCTCCCCAACGATTGATATCGCTCATGGGCGTAGCGTATCCAAACGTCGCTCAAAATCACGTGCCATCTCGAGTTGGCTGTTCGCTTTATGTGGTGTGATTATTTTGGGGATAAGTGGCGTATTGCTAGCACCCTCGATAACGCAAATTCTGTCCTCGAAAACGCCTTCAACTCCTGTTGTAGTAGCAACAGGTACACCGCGTGCAACAACTACCGCCGCTCAAAATGTGAATGCCGTGGTTCAACGTTTTTATGCTGCCATTAATGCAGCCGACTTTCAAGGGGCGTATGATCAACTTTCAGAGGCCTCTCAAAAGCAACAATCTTACGCCACGTTTAAGGCGGGATATGTACATACCAAGCGCGACGATGTTACTTTTGAGGGGACAGAACCGCTTAGCAATGGTAACTATCAATGTAATGTGAAGATAACAACGATTGAGCAGGATGATCAGGGAAACGTAACAACGACCCACTATGCTGGTTACTACATCATTGGTCCAGATCATGAAGACTTGAAGATTCTTCCCGCCACGTCAATGCATGTCGATAAATGATGACTCTGGTCGAAGCTTACTTACCAGCCAATGGCTACTTTCTGAAAGAAATATGGTACCATGTCTCGCTTTTAAACAGGCTAATTTACCAAATTCCCCAGGCGATGGATAGTATGCACTCGAAAGGGATAGTGGATGATGGTCATCCTCGAAACCTTCTTTTTGTAACAAACAGAGCAACGATTATGCGCATGCTCGTTGCTCTGTTCTTCTCACGTTAGGAAGGGATAGAATCAACTGCATACTCTTTGAACAAGTCAACTAGCCATGCTTCGTCGTGAATTGCGACCCCGGCTTTCTGCGCTTTGGTGAGCTTTGAACCTGGATCTTCGCCAACGATAAGATGGCTCAGCGTTTTGCTGACTCCGGTAGCAATCTTTCCGCCCAGGCGTGTGATTGATTCTTCTGCGTCTGTGCGTGTCATCGTTTGCAAGCGACCAGTGAGCAAAAATGACTGACCTACAAGCGGTCCTGTCTGCTCAATCTTTTCCTCAACTAAAGTTAATCCAGCGGCTCGCAGACGCTCGATGAGCGCTAAATTATCTTCATCTTGTAGCCAGCTATACACGCTCTGACCGATCTCAGGACCAACACCGGGGACCTTAATGATCTCTTCTGCGCTGGCTTGTTTTAAAGCATCGATATCGCCGAACGCGCCTGCGAGCAACTGAGCAGATTTCTCTCCAATATAACGAATATTAAGCCCGAACAGGACACGCCATAATGGCCTCTGCTTGCTGCTTTCAATCGCTTTGAGCATATTGTCTGCGCTCTTTTTTTTGACACCATCCAATGCGAGCAGTTGTTCTTCTGTCAATTGATAGAAATCGGAGAGGCTTTTGATGTAGCCAGCATTGACAAGCTGTTCTGACATCTTTTCGCCAATAGTGTCCATATCCATTGCGCCTTTAGAGACAAAGTGGATCACGCTCTGGAGAATGCGTTCTGGACACTCTTTATTTGGGCAGTAGGCCATTGCCTGATCTGGAACACGAATGATGGGGGTATCGCAAAATGGACAATGCTCGGGTAGGTGATAGACTTCTTCTTTGCCTGTACGTCTTTCGATCACGGGCTTCACGACTTGTGGGATGACTTCGCCGGCACGTTGTACTAATACCCAGTCGCCAATACGCAGGTCTTTACGCTGGATATCCCCTTCATTGTGCAGAGCTGCGCGTGCTACGGTGACTCCACGGATGTTGATCGGTGTCAGTACGGCCCAGGGATTGAGTGAACCGGTGCGACCGACGTTAACGCGAATGTCCTCAAGTTGTGTTGCTACCTGGATGGGAGGATATTTAAAGGCGATGGCCCAGCGTGGATCGTGTGCGACCGTACCCAGCTCCTCTTGATGAGCGAGGTCATTAATTTTGATCACGACACCATCGATCTCGTAGGGGAGATTAAAGCGTTCTTTCTCCCACTTATTACAGTAGGCCATGACTTCTTCGAGTGTCTGGGCCAGTTGGACATGAGGATTGACTGGGAAGCCCCATTCGCGGATCAGGTTGAGCGTTTCCCAGTGACTGTTGACGCGCATCCCTTCCATGTAACCGATTTGATAGCCAAAGAAGCTAAGATTACGCTTAGCCGTGGCGCGTGGATCTTTCTGGCGCAGCGAGCCTGCTGCCGCGTTGCGCGGATTTGCGAAGAGACGCGAGGCACTCATCTCCTCGTTGAGCTTTTCAAAGCTCTGGATGGGCATATAAATCTCGCCACGAACTTCAACTTTCGACGGAATATGCTCTCCTCTAAGCTTTTTGGCAATTGTATGAATTGTGCGGACATTCAACGTCCAATCCTCACCAATCAGGCCATCGCCTCGCGAAGCACCGGTCACGAGTCGACCTTGTTCATAGGTGAGAGCCATCGCCAGCCCATCGATCTTGAGCTCACAGACGTAGGAAAATGTCGCATTTGGCAGAATATTCTGGGCACGTCGATGCCAATCCAGCAGCTCCTGTTCGCTACGCGCATTAGCAAGACTCAACATAGGTACGGGATGTCGATGTTGGGGAACATCCTGTGCGGGTCTGGCACCGACGCGTTGCGTGGGGGACTCTGGCGTTTGGAGTTCAGGATGTTCAAGCTCAATTTTCTGGAGTTCTATCATCAACTGGTCATACTCAGCATCTGTCAGTACGGGGCTATCGTTGACATGATACTGGTAATTTGCTTCTTCAATTTGATGGCGTAGATCTTCTACATGCGCTTCTAAATTTGCCTCATCCTGCCCTACCACGTTATGTGAAGAGTCTCCTGCATTGTCGAGCTCGGTTTGCCCATGAGGGACATCTGACATACTTTCTGCTCCTGTCAAAAGAATTTTGTGTACTTATCTCTGTACTATTCTTTTTAATAAACCTGATAATGGTAAACTTCAGGATTTTCTTCGAATAGTCCATTGATCTCGTTGCGCCACTGTCCGAATAACTCGCTATTGCGAAAACCATCGACATGGGCTTCGAGCGAGGTCCAGACCACTGAAAGCATGTAACGCTCGGGTTTCTCTATGCAGTGTGTGGCATTGGCAGAGATACATTCAGGATGTTGACGGATAAATTCAATCCCATGAATGATGCCCTGCCCTAAATCATCTTCTTTTCCTGCACGAGCTGTAAAAATTGCGATCTCAGTAACCATGATGAGAACTCCTTATGATAGTTGTCACTGTTGAGGGCATCTCACTTCAGCAAGGGTAGCCCAAACTGTGTTGCCTCTGAATATTCCGAGTAGTCAAAGTATGCCTGGTTGGACACTTGCACGTCTCAAATATCCTACCATGACAGGCGAAGGGATGTCTATCTTCTCTGGAAGATTGCAACAGCTTCACGCACTTCAGTGTAGTTCTTGAGAGGCGTCCTGCCTTCTCTCTCATCATCGAGAGGTAGAGTACTCGATACATGGTACCTTACGCGTACATTTTACAATTATGCAGCTTTTGAATCGCCCCAATCTTCCTGAAAGGTTTGCTGTAAGGAACTGAGAACGGCTGTATCAGAAACGACAATTCCTAACTCACGATTTTTGTCCAGGGAGTATGTGGATATATTTTCTGAGCCAATAAAAGCCTTTTTTTGATCAACCACAATGATTTTGGCGTGCATATAGAGATGGCTGTCTTCCTTAACCTGAACCTTCCCCTTTTTTATGACTGCAATGCCCTTGTCGTTTGTATCTCCCTTGGGGAGGATAACCTGAATAGTAATCCCTGCCTTTTCCTGGGCGACGAGTGCTTGTTCAACTTCTGGATCATTCATTTCTTCTGCTTCGATCAGAAGCGAGCTTTTGGCTGCTTTTATCAGGCTAATGAATGTGCTGCGAGAATTGAGGGGGCTGACAACAAGATTTGAGCTTGTTACTTTTGCCTGAGTACGATTCCAGTCCGCAGTAAAAATATCTTTGACATTGTTGACGTCTTGTGTGTTGGTATCAATAATGCCGTATTCACGGTTTTTGGTGGATTTACTTGCTCCGAGTGCAGCCAGCGTAAAATTGTTAGTCATAATATAGGCTGTTGTACCGTCGATGACCATGCCCTTCTCATGCGTCAAAGCAAAGGCGGGATTTGTTGTCTTTGTCTGTACGCCTGAAGCTTTGAGTTGATCCATGGTTTCTGTGGGAGAGACTGATCCTCCACCGTAGGGATGATCCTCTAGCATGACACGAACGTCAATATGACGGCCAGCAGTATCTTCCAGGGCAGTAATCACTTTTTTATCTGTCAGTAGATACATCTCCAACCAGACCGATTTTTTGGCGCCGCTTATCGCGTTTACAATTACGCTCTCACCCGCCTGAGGTTCGATGTATAACTTGACGTTTTGAGCACTTGTACTTGCTCCTGCACTGGTATCAGAGTTGGTGGTATCTATACTGGAATCAGTGCCGTTGCCTGTGCCAGTACTGACAGTGATTGTTTGGCAGCCTGATAAAAGTAGGCAGAGCATTCCAATGACCAAACTTATCCAGAAGCGCTGTGTAGTTTTAGCATGTATGATTACAAAATTCATCTGTCCTCCTTGTGAATTTGATGAGCCTCTATCCTTCTAATAATACGTATCCTGAGACTGTTAAAGATATCTCTGCTATTTATATAGATCTAGCATTGTATAAAACGGGAAAAGATCAAAAAAATAGCCTTCCTGACTTTGAAAAAGATCAAGAAGACTATGATGCGTTCGATGACCTGGATGCTGCTACAGGGTGCTAGGGATGTAATGCAATAAATAGCGGCGCCAGTACCAGCGTAATGGTGCTGAGAAGCTTAATCAGTACATGTAGCGATGGTCCAGCCGTATCCTTAAACGGATCGCCTAGAGTATCGCCAACCACACTGGCTTTGTGTGCTTCACTATTTTTTCCCTGCACGATGCCGTTTGGATCGTTACGATCAACAACATCTCCCTGGGCATTGATGCGTAAATTGCCCGCTTCAATGTATTTCTTGGCATTATCCCATGCGCCACCGCCGTTATTGAGTACGAGGGCCAGGACAATACCTCCCATTGTGCCTACCATGAGAAAACCTGCATCTGCTTGTGGTCCCAGGATGCATCCAACTAACACTGGTGTGAAGATGGCGACGATGCCTGGAAGGATCATGGCTCGTAGAGCACCCCGAGTACTGATATCAACACAACGAGCATAATCCGGGTCCACGCGATCCTCAATGTTTTCAGCCATAATCTTCGGATTTTCGCGGAACTGCCGACGTACCTCCTCAATCATCCGTTTCGCGGCATCGCCGACTGCACGGATAGCAAGAGAGCTGAAGAAAAAGATCAATGCTAGTCCAATGAGTGCGGCGATAAAGACGAGGATGTTGGCAAGATCAACTCGATAGACATCTGCATTTTTCTTGTACGAGTAGAGAACGTCCAGATACGCGCTAAAGAGCAAAAAGGCTGCCAGGGCGGCTGAGCCGATGCCATAACCTTTAGTAAGAGCCTTGGTGGTATTGCCCACGCCGTCAAGCGCGTCAGTAATATCGCGCACAGACTCTGCTCCACCTCCCATTTCGATAATACCGCCGGCATTATCGGTGATCGGGCCGAATGTATCCATTGCCAGAACATAAGCACAGCTCATCAGCATCCCGGTCGTAGCCACGGCTGTACCAAAGATACCTCCGACGTTGATTACTCCCGGGTTAATCGCCGTGCTGATGGGAATATGGACCTGGCTGCCGAAGAAAAACGAGAGGCCAAGTGCCAGGGCAATGGCTAAGACTGGTAGCGCTGTACACTCAAAGGCCACAGACATACCCGTAATGATCGTAGTGGCTGGACCAGTCAGGGATGCGTTGGCAATCTCGCGTACGGGACGCCAGGTGCCGGCTGTGTAGTATTGCGTGATGTGGACAAATGCGATACTCAACAATATCCCAATGGTACCGGCCAGACCAAACCAGACCCAGGCTGGTATGCCATATGAGCTTGGGTAGCTAGAGCCAATCAATAAAGCACAGGCGATAAAGATCCCGATGACCGAGAGAGCACAGGTAATGTAGTAACCATATGTCAGTTGCTGCATTGCCAGTGCGCCAGGATCGCGTCCGTTCGCCTTGTCGGGCTCTACAACGACCGAAGGGCGAATGTAGAGGAGGCCGATGGCTGAGGCGATCAGACCAAAAGCGAGGCCGATCAGCGGGAAGAGTATCCAACCTTGATTTTTTGTAGCCAGATAGAGTGAGACTCCTAGAATCATCGCGCCAATATTCTCGGCGGCTGTCGACTCAAAGAGATCGGCACCACGGCCTGCGCAGTCACCAACGTTGTCGCCGACCAGGTCTGCGATGACGGCTGGATTACGCGGATCATCTTCTGGAATACCAGCTTCGATTTTTCCAACGAGATCGGCACCTACGTCGGCTGCTTTGGTAAAGATACCACCACCAAGCTGAGCAAAGAGTGCCACAAAGCTGGCACCAAAACCAAAACCAACGATGAGCGATGGTACTTTGTCTATGCTATTGCCGATGTTGTAGGTGAGGAAAATAAGCGAGACCCCGAGGAGTGAGAGTGCGACGACGAGAAAACCTGAGACGGCACCTCCACGTAGTGAAACCATCAGTGCTTCGCCCAGGCTGCGTGTCGCAGCACTGGCAGTGCGGACGTTAGATCTGACTGCTACATACATACCGATGTAGCCAGAAACCCCTGAGCAGAGCGCTCCAATCAGGAAGGCGATGGCGGTATGCCAGGCTAGATCAAATTTGGTGGCGCTATCTCCACTGCTAAGGAAGTAGAGGACTGTTGCAACTACTAGTGCAGCCACCAGAGAAAGCAGCGAAATTGTTCGGTACTGCCGATTTAAGAAGGCCATGGCTCCTTTAAAAATAGCGTCTGCCACCTTTTGCATGGCCGGAGTACCAGTGTCTTTTCGTAATACATAGCTAGCCAGATAGCCAGCGAACAATACGGCGAGAGCTCCTATTACGATTGGAACCCAGATATAGTTGCTCACGATAAAAACGTCCTCTCTATTTGGTAAGAAGTGTGCAGCATATCAACAGTGATAGCGTATGGACATCGTGATCGAACCGGGGTAGAGGTAATCTATTGTATTATACCTACAAAACCTGAGCATATTGAAAAATACGGGGTCTTGGCGAGATTTTTACAATTAACTACTTCTACCTAACGAGGAGCATCCAAGTCGTATCTTAGTGTAACATAGTGAATGTTACATGACAAGGGTATGTGAATCATAAACGAATTACCGTACATTCGTCGTTTCTGCGAGTATGGATTCAATGCGTGTCAGCTGTGGTACTACTTGCTTCTTTCTGGATACAAGCCCCTCGACAATGATCGAATGACCATCCTCTTCTAAGGGACGATTAAAGGCTTCTGATACCGCTTGCTCGCCGCCGGCGATTAAGAGATGACAACGCAAGTTAATGATGTCAACGATCATAAACAAGAAGGAGAGATAGTTGCGCTCCTGTGCCATGTGCTGCATCATCTCATGGAGATCATCCATTCGAGCTTCGATGGTCGATGGACTGGCGGTCTCCACGGTACCTACCGCAAACCTGTGCTCATGCACTGAGAATTCCTTGAAATCAGAGGTGATCAAGGCCTCATCTGGTTTGTCTGCCAGGTCTTGTGCGGCCGCTGCGAAAATTTCCTGCCCATAGAGGTCGATTTCTTCACCAGTAATGGCCGCCAACTCAGCCGCCACGCGCTCATCGCGAGCAGTACATGTCGGTGAGCGTAAAATTAATGTGTCATAGAGCAAGCCCGCTAGTAGCAAGCCCGCTACATCTTTGGGAATGGGAATGTTGGCTTCATGATAGAGGCCAGTAATGATGGTCCCTGTACAACCAACAGGTTCGGCGCGGAACAGAATTGGCTTGCTTGTATGCACATCAGCGATACGATGATGGTCGATGATGCCTAACAATTCAGCCTCATCGATGCCATCGACCGCTTGCGATTGTTCATTATGGTCAACAAGATAGACACGTTTGGGATGAGCTTTGATCAGATCGGTACGTGAGATGTATCCCATCAACTTGCCATTGTGATCAACGACAGGCATAGAGCGCAGGCGGGCCAATGTTGGTTGCACATCGCTCATATGGTCATCTGGATGGCAAAAAGAAAATTCGCGGTTCATGATTTCTTGTGTATTAATGCTGAGATTGATTAAGCGGATGGCTGTAAAAGTATGATGAGCCGTACTGAGTACCATCACACCATGCTGTCGCGCAAATGCTTGTGTGCGTTCGGAGACGAGCAGATCTCCTGTAATCACAAGCACAGCAGCTCCATTCTCAATGGCGAGCATCTGAGCATCTTCGCGATCTCCAATAATTACCAGGCAACCAGGTTCAATGTAATCGACCATGGTCTCTGCTTCCATTGCGGCAACCAGAACGCGATTGCCAAGTGGACGACGACCTTCAACCAGGACTCTTCCTTTGAGTACCCGAGCGAGGTTATCTCGTTGGAGAGGGATACGGTTTAACGAAAGAGGGTCTAAATCATGAAAGTACAACTTGGCAAGATCATCATGGGCGATCATCCCTTTTACATAGTTGTCTTTATCGATGACAGGCATAGAACCACGATTATGTTCTTGAAGCAATTGACCCGCCTCAAACACAGGCTGGTCAACATACGCAGACAAAACGCCACGGCGCATCACATCGCGTACTTGTAGATAGACATCCTCCAGAGCTTCAGGAGGCTCAACGTGATAACGATCGAGAACGAAACGTATTTCAGGTTTCAAATCCCCGTGTCGTGCTGGAACAGCCTGGTCTTCACCCTGTGCCCGTAATAGATATGCATACGCATAGGCAGAAGCAACAGAATCCATATCCGAATTTTTGTGTCCCAGTACATAAATTGGTCTTGTCATACGGTAGATCTCCGGCTCACGGTCGAGTTGCACTTCGTCATGATGGTTGGGATATTATAGATGACCTTACAGTTAGCCTACGTCTATTTGAATAGCTTCGTCAAGCTTCCCTCTTAAAAAACTTTGAAAATTTCTGCAATAAACCAGCGTATTGCTCTTGACCTTATTAAGGAAGGTATCAATAACCTTCCTAAAGCAACTCAGACATCATCGAAATTATTTATTTCTATCATACCACAGAATGAATTTATTATTATGGCCTTATCTATACTACGTAGCAATGAAAGGGCTTCTCTCTCAAGGCAGCTGTTCATAAAGCATATTTGGTAAATATGAGCAGCTAAAAACGTGGAGACTAAGGAGATCGCATGGCAGACTGTAGTTAATGAAAGGAGTACTGAGATGCAGGAATATGAAATACTAATAGAAGAGAATGCTTATGGCGCTATACGCCCCGTAAAAGTACCTATGGACGTACCTATATCGATGCTTATACCCGATATTGTAGAGGCATTAAATTTACCTCAAACTGATCTTTTTGGCAATGCTCTTATGTATGCGCTTTATCATGCAAGTAGTGGCCGTAAGCTACCAGTTGATCAGACACTTGAAGCTGCTGGCATTCTTCCTGGTATGCGTTTAAAGCTAGATTCTTTACAGCCTGACAGAGTAACAATACCTGCGATGTCGCGACCAGTGAATGCACCTGTTTCTCCTCAACCGCCGATGAATTATGATCTTTATGTATCTGAAACTCTTTCCGATGGGGCCTTATTTTCAACATATGCCTCTGGTCAAGCGGCGCCAGAACTCGAACCACAGGTGCGGAGTAGTGGGTCACGTTCCTCCAAGGCACGGTCTCGTCGATCGCGACGAGCCTTTTTAGTTTCCTGTGGTGTTGTTCTGGGAGTGAGCAGTGCCGGTGTTGCCTATGCTGCGTCACGGGGTATTCTGAAGCCAAATCTTTTACAGACGCTCTTGCCACATCAAGTGGTCGAAAAACCAAAGCCTCAACCTACGAAAGCAACTCAGGCAAACAAAGTAACTACTCCAGCTCAGACTACAGTAAAAGCCGCTATGACTTTCGGCAAACATCAAAATACGGTGCGGACGCTTGTCTGGTCACCGCTGGGGAATATCCTGGCAAGTGGTGGGGATGATTCCCATGTCTTTATCTGGGATAATCAAGGGAAAGTGCAACAGGATCTTCAGCATCCAGCCGCTGTACATGCTCTGGCTTTATCTCCTGACCAGACAGTAGTTGCGACTGGTTCAAATAATCAGGTGGCTTTTTGGAGCACGTTGACGGGGAAGCGTATCTCTCTTTCTACCCATCAACATACGCAACAGGTTACTGGTCTGGCATGGACTACTCAGAATGCGCAGCAGATTGTTTCGGTCGCAGAGGATAAACTTGCTGTCATCTGGGACCCACATAACTACAAACCTCTCTTGACCTATCAAAAACATATGGTGGCGCTGATGGCTGTGACATGGAGTCCAGATGGAAAAACTGTGGCAAGTGCATCACAGGGCGGGGTTATCCATGTCTGGCGTGCCGCTAATGGTCAGGATCTGCATGGATTTTATCAGGATGCGGCCACCCCGATGCGTGCTATCGCATTTGAGCCAGTGGGTACAAATTTGGCTGTGGGGGGAGACGATGGCATTATACGCTTATGGAATGGTCTGGTCTGTACCAAGGATGGCCAGCAATGCATGGATACTCCACAGCGTATCACTATCGCCAAATCTCCAGTGAGAGCTTTGTCCTGGTCACCTGATGGTAAATTTCTGGCGGTCGGAATGAGTAATGGATTATTTCAACTCTTGCAAACGGCACAAAATATGAAGCAGGTCTTTTCAAAAAATCTAGGCAATATTGTCCATAGCATTGCCTGGTCACCTGATAATAAACAGGTGGCAACAGCGGTGGGTAAGCAGGTAATGCTATGGGATGTCGCATGAGGAATGTATGTATCTCTCTGGCGAGAATGAGAAGGCTCCTTACAAGACATCGTAAGGAGCCTTTTCATTCTCGCTGGCGTATGCTTTAACCGGGTAGATGCAATATATCTCTTTCTGGAGTACAGGTATTAAGCGTATGATGGATAGAACAAGGGTTATGCCTGGACTCTCCCTTGTTCTATCCATCGTCAGGATACCGCACTAGATGCTTGCATTGGCGGCAGTTTCAATAAATTGCACCATGGTTTTCATATCATCGATGGCATGGTTGGATACCATATTGGCAGCATGAGGTATCGCTGCTAAAGCCTCATAGGCGGTCTGGCACTGCTGTTGTAAATATGTGCGGCAGTAAGCCTGCGTCTCTGTACGTTCGAAGATCGCCAGCACAGTCTCTACCTGCTCCTGTGTAATCTGTGTCGCATCTGTATAGATCTTGTGAAGGATCTGGGAATCCTGGGGATTGGCATGCTCAAGGGCATGGAGAATAGGTAAGCTTTTTTTACGCCGATAAATATCACCCGCTTGTGTTTTACCAGACTCAGACGACGTGGCCCAAATTCCCAGAGCATCATCGCGTACCTGAAAAGCTATTCCGATCGCCTGACCAAAATTGGCAAAGCAATGTATCGTTTTTTGATCACTTGTCCCAATCATGGCGCCCAGTTCGGCGGCACATCTCATCAAAGCGGCAGTTTTGCGGCTAATCATATCGATGTACATCGAGACGGAGATATCCTGACGTTGTTCAAAGCTAATGTCAAGGTATTGACCTTCAGCAATTTCTAGCACTGCACGGTCCAGGATTGCACCCAGATGGGCAGCAATATTGCCATCGACACCATTGTCCAATACCCCCCATAAGGCAAGACGAGCCAGTCCAAACATGCCATCTCCTGTGTTTATGGCTTGCGGTATTCCCCAGATATTCCAGAGAGTGGGACGATGCCGGCGTTCTGTATCTCCATCTTCAATGTCGTCGTGAATCAATGAGAAATTGTGGATGAGTTCAACTGCGACTGCCGCTGGCAAAGCTCGTTGTAAATAGCTTGTTGCCTCTGCGGCTGTATCATCAGTTAACCCCCAGGCACCAGCAGCTTCGTATGCGAGGAGCAACAAGGTCGGACGTAGCAGTTTCCCTGGATTGCTTCTGGTTGGTTTCAGGTTTGCGTCGACCCAACCTAGATGATAATACATCTGACCATAGTAGCTCTCCAATGCAGGAATATGCGACTCATTGGCAAGCTTTGTGAGCGTCGCTCGCAATGCTGTGTCGATTGAGTGCTGATGCCTGAGTAGTGCTGATTGTAGCGTTGTCGATAAGACCATGAATATGACGATACGAGATTGTATAGCGTATGTCCGCTATTCGCCTCGTCCCCCTTTCCTCTTTAGCTGATGATCGATTTATGGATGCAGATAAAAGAAAACTCCTGCGGCCAATGTGCCAACTACAACCAGCCCCCGAGCCAGTCCTCGCACTCCACCAACGCGATGCAGTGGTGAACACATGTCACAATAACGATTGATATATTGGTATCGATGTCCACGTAGACCTTCACGTGAGATGACAACGTCTTCATCTTTACTTTGGGTATGCAAGTCATCGCAGATATAGCGTCCACAACCGTGGCAAGTCGATTGGTCGACGTAATGAGTTGTCTTGGAGAGAGACCACTGATCTGGATAGACCTGCGTTCCACAAACGTAGCAGACCTGCGTCTGAGCCAATCTCATCTGCTTTTCTGCGCAGGGAGAATGTTGCTGTTTGGGAAAATGTTCCTGACAAAAACACATATGGCAATCAGGACAGCGTCCTAGAGCCTCTTCAGTGCATTCATGGCAACGGCGAGCGGCAGTGATACTCCGCTGATAGGCTTGTGTCTCAGCGTTTTCCATATTTTTTCCTTGTCATGGTAAGGTGATCATGTTTAATTTGTTGATCATAACTATCAATAGAGAGATAATAAAAATTGTGCTTACAGGTAGTATAGCACTGTAGATCTGTGTGATATAACGAATAAGCCCCTCAATTAGATGTTCAGGGGGCTAAAAGACCTATAAAAACCTATTTTAACCTCTCTGGTTATCTATATTTTGTCTCATCACAGATATTGCTCCCCCTTCTCAGGCAAGGTATGATAATGAGTGGTTTTTATTGATAAAAAGGAGATGGGTTATAGATGACTTCGTCTTGGCTTACTGTCTGTTCTCCTACACGCTGGGGGAATCATGACCTGGAATGGGGGCGGCATACCTATGTGATGGGGATTGTGAACGCAACTCCCGACTCATTTTCGGGTGATGGCGTACAATCTGATGAAGATTGGGTGCAACGTGCTGTGACACAGGCATCGCGCTTTGTGGCTGAAGGTGCGGCAATGATAGATGTGGGTGGCGAGTCTACACGCCCTCAGGCTGCTTTTGTGACGGCTGAGCAGGAGATTGAGCGTGTAGTGCCTGTCGTTCGAGCGTTGCGTGCAGTGCTTCCGGAACATGTGATTATCTCTATCGACACGTATAAGGCTGAGGTAGCTAAACGTGCTTTAGCGGTTGGGGCTGATCTCGTGAATGATATCTGGGCGCTGCAAGATGATCCTGAAATGGCGGCTGTCGTGTCCCAGCATCGCGTGCCTGTGGTGCTGATGGCGAATATGCGTGGCTATCAGCGACGTGAAATTGTGAGTGATGTGACACGTTTTCTCTCAGCTGCGATTGATCGTGCTCTGGCGGCAGATATCGCCTGGGAACACATCATTATTGATCCAGGCATTGGCTTTGGGATGACTCCAGAGGAGAATCTGACCGTGCTACGTCGCCTGGGCGAACTACATACGTTGGGACGCCCGATTCTGTTGGGGACGTCGCGTAAATCGACACTAAGTCGCGTTCTGGGTGGGCTTCCTCCAACTGACTTGCTTGAAGGTACTGCCGCTACCGTTGCTCTGGGAGTTGCTCAAGGAGCCGATATTGTCCGCGTCCATGACGTACACGAGATGGTACGCGTGGCCAAATTAAGCGATGCCGTTGTGCGTGGAACTTTTGCGATTCCATAAATAGAATGGTTACGGAATGAATGTGAGGTGTGACTGTGAACTATAAAGAGGCTTTGGACTATATTTATAGCTTTACTGACTATGAAAGAAATGGTAAATATACCAGGGATCGCAATGAGAATATGCTGCGGGAGGTTGAGCTCTTAAAATTACTTGGCAATCCTCATCTGCAATATAGCAATACATTGATTGCTGGCACAAAGGGAAAAGGATCAACTTCTGCATATATAGAGCGTATCCTACGTGAAGCAGGTGTGCGTACTGGCTTGTATACACAGCCTGATTTGCATACATTTCGCGAACGCTCACAGGTGAATGGAAATCTTATTAGCGAGCAGGAAGTAAGCGAACTTGTACCTGAGATTCGTACTGCGGTAGAGCAAATTCAGGCCAGGGGAGATCTGGGACCTTTTATTACCTATGAGGTTGGGACGGCACTCGCGTTTCTTTATTTTGCGCGTCAGCATATCCAACATGCGGTGGTCGAGGTTGGCCTGGGCGGACGACTGGATGCGACCAATGTGACACATCCTCTTGTCTCAGTGATTACCTCCATTAGCTACGATCATATGAGTATCCTGGGGAATACTCTGGCAAAGATTGCCACTGAGAAGGCTGGTATCATTAAAACTGATGGTATTGTGATCACTTCGGCACAAGCTCCAGAGGCGTTACTGGCTATTGCTGAGATCGCCAGACAGCGTAATGCTCGCTTGATCCGCGTTGGAGCACTTGAGTTTGATCCTGCTGAGCATGAGGTTGCTGCTGGAGTTTTACCTCCGTTGAGCTATCGTTATCAGATGCTTAAGCAGCATGAGCAAGGTCAGGTCTTTTCTATTCAGACGCCAACTGGAGTGTATCGTGACCTGGAAACACCACTCGTTGGCCTCCATCAGCTTGAAAATGCGACAGTGGCCCTGGCTACTCTGGAGACATTGCGCGAGCAGGGAATCGATTGGGATGAGCGTGCCTTGCGCGTGGGGATGGCTGCTGTGAGTTGGCCTGCACGTCTCCAAATCGTTGGCCATGAGCCAACTATCGTGGTTGATGGAGCTCACAATGCCGATTCTATGCAAAAAATGCTCTCGACGTTGCAGACCGTCTTTGAAAAACATCGCATTATCTGTGTGCTGGGCGTGAACAAAGATAAAGATATTTCACATATGATCCAGGAATTGATTGATGTTGATGTTGTGGTGCTGACACATGCCAATAATCCGCGTGCGATGCCTTCAGAAGAGCTACAAGCACTGTTTGCTGAATATGCTCCTCACGTATCCACCTATCGGGCTGAAACGTGCGATCAGGCCTTAGATCTCGCTACAGATCTCGCTGATCAACACGATCTCATTGTTGCGACCGGCTCGCTGTATCTGGCCGGCGAGGCTTTGCGCTGGGCCGCTGATCATGGGGATGTATCGGCGGCGGCCGGGATTAAAGGTATTGATCATTAAATGCGTACGTGGCCTGAAGAGTTTATGACCAGCCTTCGATATCAAATAAGGTGGCCAGTAATTGCGTGGTAAAGACAAAGATGAGTTCTGCGGGAGCCTTCTTAGATTGGGTGGCGTTTTGGCGTAAAGTTTGTATGGCTTGATCGTCGAAAATACCCCTTTTTTGAATCGCCTCTGATGCCAGGGTTTGGGATAACAGTTCCGGATCTGTAAGATGAAGCAGCGATGCTGATGGAATCGCAAAAGGAAGTCCATCAGGCTTTTCAGGCGCGGGGAGCTGATGGCTGGAGATCAATGAGGGAAGAATGTGTGAGCGTTGTTCGTCGTCGGTCAGAGTTATGGCTATCTGGATGAATGTTTCTACGACGCTTGTATGTAAAAATGGTGAGCGTATGACCATTTGTTCTTGTGCTGCAAGTTGCTGAAATGGCTGGATGAGCCTGTCTGCCAGGCGTAGATGCAGATCCAGATACTGATATCCCTGGCTCCTGGTCTTCAAGTGGGAGGCTTTGTGTTCCAATTTACGTGCATATACTGTATCTTCCCAGGATTCCTCTTTATGCAAGAGCGTGAGAGCGTCTGGTGACCAGAGGGATGTTGTCTGCGTGGTTGGTGGTGGAGCTATGTGCTGGCGATAGTTGGTGAGCATATCCGTTGATTGGCTTTGTTTGGTGAGACGCGTAGATGGTTTGATGCTCAGGTTAAGCAATGTCTCGGCGGCCACTCCACTTGCGGCCACACGGGCACCAGTCTCGGCTGAGACCGTGTGAAGGAGCTGATGGATAGCCAGTGGGCGCGTATCGATGCAGGGTGCTTCCAGCCCCAGGAGAGTCGATTCCCAGAAATTGGGATTGTCCAGCCCAGTCACAGCCAGCCAGGGAAGATCGTAGATATCTGCCACGCGCTGAGCGTCTCGCCAACTTTTGGCGCTGAGCGTTTTGGACATTCCCAATGTGGCTATGCTAAATGGTTTCTGTGCATGCTTGCTGGCAAGGATCGTGGCAAGCGTCGAGGCTTGACTTCCACTGCTCAGAGCAACAAACTGATCGTGGTTGGGCTGTAGCGATGTCCATGCTTGCTGAAGAAGTGTATCTATCTGTTCAAGTGGAAATGTGGATGTCTGTGTGCTCTCTAGCGAAAAATCGCTTGCGGTATTGACGATCAGCTTTGCATGTTGCCAGCGCAGAATCGAGCCCGCTGGCACAACATTGACGTTGGCAAATGCTGTCCAGGGAGCCGGAATGAAGCCATAGCGTGAGAGAGCGTTCAGGGCAGCCAGGTGTAAACGTCTGGGGACACCAACAGCGAATAATGCCTTTATCTCGCTGGCAAAGAGTAAATTTCCCTGTGCAGGCCAATTTTCGACGTAAAAAAGTGGATGCATACCCGTTAATGGACGGCGATAGACGAGTGTACGGCGATCAGGAACCCAATCCAGTACGGGAGGCTCTTTATAGTCGGGAGTAGCGTACGCCGGATCGGAGAAAGCAATGAGCCCGGCTCCTGCTTGTATATTGTGAGCCGCTTCTCCACCGTGCTGAGCCAGGATATTTCCCATCGTTGTGAGCGTCTGTTCGATGATCTCCCGAGGGACTTGTTCGCCTGTTAACCATCCTGCGAGTGTGGGCATATATCTCATTGCCTTTCTTGCAATCTATTCAGCTTGATGTATCTCTACCTTGCCTGCAAGGGGCGGCTACCGATTATCTGATAATGGAACATCCGAGCGGCGTATCCACTGTTTGTTAAAAAACGCATATGTATCGTCGCGATCATAATATTCATTGGTCAGATCGCATTCCGTCCATGGCTCGGCGTTACCCTCATCTTGTAGCCGCTGGATAACCGCCTTAATTACATCTGGACCTTCAGTGAGATCTACGCCAGGGAACTCCTCTGCTGTAACGTCCCCATCAAGCTCGATCACCTGATCGTTTTTGGTCCCACGCAAAACATAATAAACATACATCTTGACACATTCTCCTCTTAAATAAAATCAGTATATAGCGGGGATGTATCCTGCATTACTGATCTCCCCGGCTGTTTTTCCATTCCTAAAGAAAGAAATAAGAAAGAAATCAAAGCAACTGGATCATACCATAACTTGCTCTCTCTGTTAAGTTTCTCTCAGGGACCTCTTTGGTCGCATTTCTAAAAGGAAAAATGCTGGGTGTAAGCCTGATATCTGCGATGTTATTCAGCTTGAAAGCCGTCTCTCCATCGTCGTTTTTGGAGAAATCTTAATGCGTAACGTTGATATTTGTATGCTATACTATGTATGCTTCCTTTGTCATAAGTAGCCATAAAGGGACTTCTGCCGGTCGATGATGGCTGATTATCCCCCAAAAAGCGGTGCATGTTGAAATGTGGAGTAGATCATGGTACAGTGAGTGCATGAGTTGTTAGAACAAATGTACGCTTCATTGCCGACTGTGGATCGCCACTCGTCATGGATGGATTAAACGAGAATACATAGGAGTTTTTAATGACAGTTGTCCTGCTTACTCTTTTGGCAATTGCTCTTACGCTGGTCCTGGCAGGATTATTCCTTTCCCCCAAATCTCAAGAGCCAAAGCAGCCAGATACATCTTTTCGCACGCGCAATGGTACCAGGATGTATCGCAGTGATAATCAGAATTATCAGCCTGGCAAGAGCGTTCGCTTACAGCGTTCGGTCACGATGGATTTGGACTATCCAACCTACAAGCCATCCAGAACTCAGAGAATGTATCCGCAAAAATCATATGTGCAACAGCGGTCATATGCGCGCAATGAGCCTGCTGCTGAAGCGGGAAATGTGTCGCGTATTTTCGCTTTGATCAATGTCAAGCAATTAATCAATCCGCGCGATGGAGAACCAACGCCCTGGTTGGGGGTGTGCTTGATCCTGGTGGCACTCTTCGGTATTGGTCTATTCTCAGTGCAATCGATATTGCTCTCTCACTCAAATCAGGCGCTCTGGTTGATGAGTCCAGGGGTGGCTACCCCTGTTGTAACTCCCCAGGCAAAAGCCACGACGCAATCTACTTCTACTCAGGCTGTTTTTACAGGAACCTCAGGGGCATCAAAAGCTCTGGTCCGCATCAGTCAAATGGCCACCGATCAATATAGCTCGACGGAAGAGTATAATACGTGGGCAGAAGCTGCTTGCTCGACTGCTACAATGACCGAAGTGATGAACGCCTATGGACATAACTATCGTGTCACAGATGTCCTCAAAGTTGAAGCTGGACTAAATCAGATCACTCCGCAGCTTGGCCTATTATCTTCAAACGGCATTGATGTGACGGTGGCTAAATTCGGCTTTCAGGCGACGCATTTAAGTAATGCTACCTTAGATCAGGTGATACAGATCGCTAACCAGGGACGCCCGGTTATTATTAGCTTTCCACCTGACCGTGTTGCCGGAGGCCATATTCTCATAGTCAGAGGTGGGACTGGGAGTCAAGTTTATCTGGCTGACTCATCGCTATTGAACCAGACTCTGATGACTCGTTCCGCATTTTTGTCACTCTGGGAAGGTTTTGCCGTTGTGGTGACACCCAAGACCAAATAAATACTTGATCACGAAATTGCGTAAAAAGAGACTTGCAGGAAACCATTAACACTACAGTGTAATGGTTTCCTGCAAGTCTCTTTTTCGTCTATGTAAGACTTGAAGCTACTATTCTTCGCTACCGGGGACAGGTGTCTTGGGAGCCGGGGGAACATGGATTTTGACACGACGGAACGACTCGGCATATTGCATATCCAGACCTTTTTTCTCTTTGGCCTCTTTGGCAACCATTGCGGCGCGTTCGCGCATGTGTTTAGCCAGCATATCTTTATCTTCAGGATTAAATTGGGATGCATGTTTCATTAACCCTTGCCCTTTGAGCTCAATAGTTGTGGTTACATCCACATACGTGTTGGCTTGCTGGGGATGGAAAAGATAGACTTCATGCACACGAAATGGCTGTAATCCTTCGGCAAGGAGTTCGCGGAAGGAGCGTGGGTTGCCAGCAAAAGGGAAGATGGAATCGAGCACGATGTTGCCAACGGCGCGATGATCAGGATGATTGAGATAGCCCGTTGCGTCGGGATTCTCATCTGGATCTGGCGCCATAATGTGTGCGGTCGGGTCATGGGTGAAAATGACACGAGGACGATACTTACGAATTAAGCGGACAACACCACGACGCGTCTCTTCAGTGTTTGTCAGATGTCCATCTCGATTGCGTAGAAATTCAACCGTGTGGACGCCATATACTTCGGCAGCCAGACGCTGCTCGTGCTCACGTAGCAGCATTAATTCTTCATCGCTCTGGCTGGGGATTTCACTTCCTTCAGTGCCATCAGTCATCACAACCCAGACAATTTTCTTGCCCTGGCTCGCCCATAGCGCGGATGTGGCAGCAGAGGAAAAATCATTGTCATCAGGATGTGCTCCAATTACCATTGCTTCGTAGTCAGGTGTGGTCAGCATCTCGACCGCACCCTCAGCAGTTCTATCTCCCATAGTATAAAAAAAACCTTCCGTTGATAGTTGAATTTAAATAGATGGTACAGATGTACTTGATGTTAAACGCTGCTGTTCATCAGAGATAACAACCTGTTCGAATGTAGCCATCACCTCATTGTTATCTATAACACTTCCAAGTAGGAGATCTAATCCCACGGCACGTTCCATAAGTCCTTTTTGTAGAAGTTCTTGTTCTTCTCTGGTATGTCCGAGCAAATAGGCCAGCGTCTCCGTTTCCCAATGGAGTACAACACCTGCTTGAAGCAACGTGCCTGCTCTGCGCCGAATCATATCGAGTCCGACTACCTTTCGTTGTCCAGAGACGACTTCGTAAGGAGAAAGAGTACCATAGCATGCACGATTCATCAATAACTCATACTCCCTGGTGTCTGGTTGCTTACGGAGATCGCGCTGAGCGTGAGCCTCCTCTGGCGTCACTACCCGTGTTTGAATGCCCAGCCGTAAAAAGGTTTGTACCCATGCCTCTCCAAACCAGCGATAGGACTCTACGAGATCCGCCAGGTGTGAAGGATGATCTGCGGGTAATATAACATCCAGACAGAGAAGCGTAGGACCAACCAGCACCGCAGTGCCACCAGCACGCCGATGGTAAATAGGAAACGATCCAGCCGCAAGTGCGACTGGATTGATGATCGTGTCCTTTTGTGAAAATCCAAGTACCAGACCAGAGGGCTGAGCCATAGACCAATAAAGCGTTGCAGGGTCACCGGCTTGAACAGTGCGTAACAGATCTTCACTCCGCTCAATATGCTGCTGCTGATTGGCGATCGTGAGCGGATGAATGAGCCAGTTCCTCATAATATTTCTAGCTTGTTTCTTGAATGCTCTTTTCGACTGGCTTGCGCATGCACCATGCAACAATCGCAGCGATCATACATGGAACTGCTCCAGCGAGCAGAGCGATGGCAGCACCAAACACGCTCGCCAGAGCGCCAATGAATAGATTTCCGATTGGTGTGGTGCCTGCAAAGACAATTGTATAAACGCTCATGATTCTACCACGTAGATGGTTGGGTGTCACCGTCTGTAACATCGAATTTGCTCTGGCGGTAAAGGCGATGAGACTAAATCCGACCACCGCGATTAATAGAAGTGAAAGAATATAGAGGTGAGAGAGCGCAAAGAGTCCCTCTATAATGCCAAAGATGAGAGCGCTGATCAACATTTGCTTAACACTGGCTGGTTTATTGCTCCATGCTAGCCAGATAGCTGATACTAAGGCGCCAAAGCCAAAGGCCGATGAGATAAAGCCATATCCCTGTGACCCGGCATTCAAGACGGTAGCGGCAAAAAGTGGTAGTACCACATTAAAGTTGATGCCGAAGAGAGAAACGACTCCAACCAACGCAATAATCATGAAAACGATCGGGACACGAGCAATGTAAGAGAGTCCCTCCCCCAGGCTTTTAAATGTTCCTTGATTTTGCTGCTGCTTCTGTTTTGAAGGTTGATTATAGAGTTCTGAGCTACGCATGAGCGACAGGCTATAAATAACCGGGATGAAACTTATGGCGTTGATGAGAAAGAGTGGAGCTTCACCAAACCAACTGATCAGGATACCTGCAATACTAGGCCCTATAATACGAGCCAGATTAAATGATGACGAATTGAGTGCGATGGCATTTGGTAACGTTTCTTTGCCGACCATTTCAACTACAAAGGATTGACGAACCGGCATGTCCAATGAATTTGTAATTCCAAGTAAGCTGGCAAGGATAAAAATGTGCCAGATCTGAACGGTACCTGTAAATACAAGGATACAGAGCACAGTTGCTAATGTCATAGAGGTAATCTGTGTAAAGACGAGTAGCCGTCTTTTGGGAAAACGGTCGGCTATCACGCCACTAAAAAGCGAAAGAAGGAGAACTGGCAGGAATTGAAGTGCTCCAACAACACCTAATAGCCAGGCACTATGAGTTAACTGTAAGACAAGCCAGTCTTGTCCTGTTGTCTGCATCCATGTGCCAATCAATGAAAGGAGTTGGCCGAACCAGAAGAGACGAAAATTGCGAGAATTGAGCGCTATTAAAGCACGAGGGAATCTCTTTTTCGGCTGTTGCTGTGGTTTGCTTGCAAGGTCCTGTGTATGATCGAGGTTGGTCGTTACCATGTGTGGGTCCCATCTGAATGAAGCTCGTTGCTACGAAGTTGATGTACGTTGTGTCTCTCTATAAAGTCGATGTACGTTGTATTTTTCTATAAATTACTGCACCTTTATTTGCTCATGGAGTTCCTGGCGCATCAAGGCATGCCTTTTTTGCCTGCTCAACAAATCCTCGCGCATCTGTTCCAGACTCGCAATTTTTTGTTCAATCAGCTGAATTTGACCCTGGATCAACTCATCTGCGTGATCGAGCGTAGCAATTTTGGAATGCGCATCGTTATCTGCACGATATTCTGCTCGCACTTGCTTGCGTTCCTCCTCTACCAGCAGGAAATCGCGGATATCATTGAGCGAAAATCCCAACAGATTACGCAGCGCTTTGATATGTTCAATGCGTTGAATATCCTCTTCCGTATAACGTCGATAATTGCCTTCGGTACGTTCAGCCAGATACAAGAGTCCCATTTCTTCATAGTAGCGTAGTGTTCGTCTGGTCAATTGAGTCCGACTTGCTACCTGTTCAATCGTATAGTACGCTTGATCTGCTGGCGTTTGTGTGTCATCAATCTTTGCCGGGATGGTCATAATTCTGCTCTCTTTGTACCTTGATAGTGTTAACAAAGTAATCCGCATAATTGAAGGAGCGAAACTATCCATAAGGATAATATTATTATGTCACAACGTTAACGTTAACGTCAATGTTAGACTGGCATGATTATTTCAGGTCAGTGCAATAATAGTAAAAGATAGTGTCGTATGTGAGGACGTTGGGTATGGTAAAATAATGGGGATTAGAATAATACGTTTTTTCTCCTTTTTGGTCTTCTCTAGCGTACAGAGAGGATCAAAAAGTGGCAGGCACAGGTAGTGGAAAAAGAACCAGAGTCGTTTTAGTTATTTTAATGCAGTAAGGATAAGTGACATGCACGACACATTATCTTCTCTGGTTGAGAGGGCTATCGCAGGACAGAATCGGCCCCTTGAATTTTATTTATTGGAACATAGCCGTCTTCCAGGGCCACGAGCTAATCTGGAATTGGCCAATGATGTGGCCTATTTACTGGCATCTGCCAGTGAGAAATATCCAGATAAGGTTCTTGCCATTGTCCAAAATTTTTCAAACGGCGATCGAAAATCGGTTGTTGTGAATACCCCGGCCGAGTTTGTGATGCTGTGTGGTGTGGTGTCAGCGGGGGCCTGTGCCGCTGTGCGTAAAGAATGGCGTGAGAATATCCTTGAGATGCTTAATCATTATGCCTGTAATCCTTCCTGGCGTGTCCGTGAGGCGGTTGCGACCGCTTTTCAGCATCTTCTGACTGCGGATCCACAGATGACGCTGGCCTATCTTTCGACGCTGGCTCTGGAGGGCGATTTTTTGCAGCAGCGTGCTTCTGTCGCCGCCGTGGCGGAGCCACGTTTTCTCTATAATGCTGAAACGGCCGCCGCCGCCCTGCAACTACAACGTATAGTATTAGAGCATGTATCACATCTCCCACCTTCTGAGCGAAAATCGGGAGACTTTCTTATTTTACGGCGCGCTCTTGGTTATACGCTGAGCGTAGTGGTGGCTGCACTGCCTGAGCAGGGGTTTGCCTTTATGCGTGAATGCGCTTTGTTAAGCGATACGGATATCACCTGGATTTTGCGTGAAAATTTAAAGAAAAAGCGCCTGGCGAAATTCTCGCAAGATATTGCTCGTGTCGTGGAAATGCTCGCCTAGGATTCGTATGAATCTTGTGGACGCAGGATAATCAAAAATAGAAGAACGAAAAGCGGCTTAATCTCCTGAACAGGCAAGGATTGCGAGATCAGATCTTCTATGGTATCATGTCACGCTGATAGATAACAGAAGAAATAATAAGATAAAGAAATTGAGATAGATGTCATATCTTTTTTATGCGATGGCAATGCCAGGATTAGAGACGCTAGCGTTTAGCGAGATCCGGGCGACAATACAGGATGCTGAATTGGTCAAGTTTATGCGTGGCATTGCCCTTTTTCGC
This sequence comes from Dictyobacter sp. Z7_2, assembly GCF_057551105.1. Classification (NCBI taxonomy): domain Bacteria; kingdom Bacillati; phylum Chloroflexota; class Ktedonobacteria; order Ktedonobacterales; family Dictyobacteraceae; genus Dictyobacter; species Dictyobacter sp. Z7_2. The sequence continues at coordinate 887,490 of NZ_BAAJPE010000002.1, read as the reverse complement.
ACTGCTACCATGCCTGATAACCTGCTTGAGCTACATACAACTGAGGATGTCTTTGTGCTCTTGTCTCATATCAAAGGTCTACGTCATGGACCGGAGGCATTACGTGTGCTACACAGCGCGTCATTGAATGCAGATCTTGAAGGTGCTCTGACAAACTGGCGGCGTGTTCATCATGGCTCCCGTCCACGCACGTGGCGGGTGGTGAGCCAGATGTCTGGTACCTACGATTTTCGTCGTATGGATGCAGGTAAGGCTGTAACCGATGCCTTGCGGCGAACGATGCCTAAAGGGATGCGCCTGGTTGAAGATGATGCAGATCTTGAAGTCTGGCTCTGGCTTGGGGGCGGTGATGTGCTCATAGGATTGCGCTTGAGCGATGCCACGATGCGGCATCGTACCTACAAACGTGAACATCTTCCAGCCTCGTTGAGGCCTTCGGCCGCCGCAGCTATGGGATGGCTAGCGCGGCCGACTCCCGCAGATATTGTGCTTGATCCCCTGTGTGGGACAGGGACACTTCTCATTGAGCGTGCGTTATTAGCACCTGTTGAGCGTGAGCTGGGAGGGGATCTACAACGTGAAGCTGTGGCACTGGCGCGGCGTAACGCGAAGGCGGCCAATGTCGATATTGATTTGAAGGTTTGGGATGCATGTGCACTCCCTCTGGATGCTTCCAGTGTCACGCGCATCATCACTAATTTACCCTTTGGAAAACAGATAGGGTCTAAAGAAGAGAATGAGCAGTTATATACAAAGTTGTGCCAGGAATTTAATCGCGTGCTTGCTCCCGATGGTCTTGTGGTCACGCTGACGAGCGAAGACCGTTTATGGGATCGTATTCTACTTGAACATGGCTGGCGTGTCACCAAGAAAGTGGTCTTTGTTGTGCTTGGTCAACCTGCTAGCATATTTGTCGCTGAGCGCTCCTAAGCGGTGAATTGGCCTGATGTACGTAACTATTTTGTAGATGATTGCCATAATGGAGTGGATCATCTACAAAATTTTTTAATGTAGGGAGGATATAAATATCCACAGGTGTGGACCGAGAATACATAGACCAATCAGTATTGATAATATTGCGTTGGCTAATACTGCTCCAGCCGCAACGTCTTTGGCTATTTTGGCCAGTGGATGATATGTGGGTGAGGCCAGATCAACACAAAGTTCTATGACAGTATTGAACATTTCCGCAATGAAGACTCCTGTAATTGCGATAAACAGTATGGCAAATTCGATCGCTGAGATGTGGAAAAATAAGCCCGATAGTATGATGATAACTGCAATGGTAAGATGAATGCGAATATTGCGTTGCGTACGTATCGCATATCCAAGCCCCTGAAAAGCATAATGAAAACTTCCTATTAACCTGGTGATCTCATTTTTTTGCAAGTGCTCGTTCCAGGAAGCCTGTGGATGCTGTGATGGTTGGTTCATTCCCGATATGCCTCTTGTCCTAACTTCTGTAAGACTCCTTGTTGAATTCCTACCATTGCTTGATAGCCTGCTTCTGTTTGATCGTCGTAACCAATCAAATGTAAAATGCCGTGTGAGAAGAGGTATAATAGCTCTATCCTATAGTCGTGACCTGCTGCTTGCGCTTGCCTGAGAATAGTTGGCCAGGAGATCACTATATCACCCAGATTTGTAATCATCCCTGGTGGCGTGATAAAGGTTGTATTTGAATCCGATGCTGGTGCTACGATGATGTTACCATCTTCATCTACGGGAGGCGGCCATAGCTGATCTTCGGGGGCATCGACGATAGGACGTTCTAATAACGGAAATGAAAGCACATCGGTTGCTTTATCTTGTTCACGATATTGCTTGTTCATGTCACGAATACCTGCGTCGTCGGTGATTAACAATGTCAGCATGACTGTCTGTGTAATATGAGCAGCTTGCAGAGTATGAGAGACGACATTATCAAGATTGATTGTAGAGAGAATTTGCTCTACCTGTGCATTTTGCTGCTCATTACTCAGCGTAACGTACAGTTCTATGGGTGATTGTTCTTGCATAAAACGGTTCCTCTGATTTAAATAGCGACAACCATGAGGATGGACGAATTTGTATGATTCGCAAAAAATCCCGAATGAATCACGATCTTTTTTGTGTCTCCGATAGACGATGAGCAGATACTTTTCACTCACCGCCTATCCCTTACGCTCGAAACTTGCGAATTGACTCCGCATGAGAGATCTCTATCCGGCGCTTAACCTTTACGAGCTATTCTACGCTTACGTGTCGCTTCTTTTCGTTTGCGTTTGATACTCGGTTTTTCGTAATGCTCACGTCGGCGTGCTTCGGCAAGGATGCCAGCCTGCTGAATTTTACGATTAAATCGTTTGAGAGCTGTTTCAAACGTTTCTCGTTCGCTGATTTGTACTACTGTCATTCAATCCCCCCTCTCACGGCCTGTTTTTGGGTAGGCAGCGTATGGCTTATACATATTTTATATGTGCACCTACTTCCGGACCTGCGCAAAAATTATAGTGTAGGTATCCGAGAGTGTCAAGTAATTGCGTAAAGGATGTGTAACTTTTTTTGGACACGGCACAAGAGGAATAGGCCTGGATAGTTACTCCTATTGTGTACAAACGATGTGTTAATTTATCTCTGATTGCTCGTTTATTATATAAGTCAAAGGATGCTTTTTTACCTGGATGGTAGAGGATGTTTTGTCACACTTCAGTTATCCTTTTATCTGATTTGATGTTTCAACACCTGCGGTGCTTCTCCCTGTCGCGAAGTTACTATTTGTCAGGATTGAGACTGTGCCTTTCACCTGAAAAGAAGCTGCGACTTCTTTGCTTACATCGATGAGGCGCATTACCCACTGCCGGATAGTAATGTTTTGCACTGCTTTTCCTGATTAACCCATTGATCAGGTTAGGTGGGGCTTTAATCATCATGTCTTCCTCCCCATTATATAAATTCTCTCGCGAGGAAGAATCGTGTTTATAAATTAATTGATGTTTTAAACTTGAGGAGAAGTAAAATGCAGGTTCCCACTCCCTGGTCTGTTCAGGGTTGTACGCGTGGAAAACTAAACACCTTTGTGAGAAATATCCGCAAAAGCAAAATTTCTCTTATCTCTCTATCTATGTCGATCCTCTTATTTATTGTTTCTTTTAGTGCAGTATTGATACCGTTATTTTCTTCTATTGCAGTTACACATGCCGCTGCTCCTGCCAATACTGCTGTGTTAACGTATAAGAATGATAATGCACACACAGGCTGGAATTCCAACGAAACAATCTTGAATACCAATAACGTGAATTCGTCACAATTCGGTAGGCAAGTCGCCTATTCTGTTGATGGTCAGATCTATGCTCAACCTTTGTACGTGCCTAATCTGACCATTAATGGAGCCACGCGTAATGTTGTATTTGTTGAGACCGAGCACGATAGTATCTATGCTTTTGATGCGGATGCGATCAGTACAACTGCTCCACTATGGAAACACAGTTTTCTTGGTGCGGGAATCACGTCTGTACCAACAAGCGATCTGCTTAACTGTAATGATATGGTGCCCGAGGTGGGTATCTCCGGCACTCCTGTGATTGACTCTACCACGAATACTATGTATGTTGTGGTCTTTACGAGCGAGAATGGGGCGCTCACTTATCGTTTACATGCAGTTGATTTAACTACTGGCAACGATGTGGGTACTCCTCTTCTGATTCAGGGGTCTGTCGCAGGAACTGGAGCAGGTGCTATCCATAATGTGGTGAGCTTTCAGCCTATTCATGAGCGTCAGCGTGCAGCTCTGCTAGAAGCTAATGGACAAATCTACGTGACCTTTGGCTCTTTTTGTGATATTGGTCCATATCATGGCTGGATCTTTGGCTACACCTTTGATGGCTCTACCTTTCAGACTGCTGAAACCTATAACAATACAGCCAATGGTTCTGGTGCGGGCATATGGGGGAGTGGCGGTGGGATCGCCGCCGATGCCAATGGCAATATTATTACCTTGACTGGCAATGGCACATTCGATCTTAACACGGGAGGGACTTCGACTGGCGATGCATTTACCAAACTTAATGCACAACTCCATCTGGAGGACTACTTTGCCCCTTTCAATCAAGACTGCCTGAATTCACGCGATACCGATCTTGGATCAGGTGGCCCATTGATTCTGAATTCCCTTAATGAGATTATATCGGGAGGAAAAGAAGGCCGTCCTTATGTGCTCGACAGTAATAATATGGGACAGTATACTGTTGATCCAAATCTGGATTGCACACAAGGTACGACCGAACAAAATAATACGACAATTGATAAGGTACTCCAGGAACTACCTCCAAGCACTGTTGGTGGTATTTATAGCACTCCTGCCTACTGGAATGGTCCTAATGCCCAATATGTCTATATTTCTGGGAGTGGAAGTGCCACTAAGCAGTTTCAATTGAGCGGCAATGGCCTGCTTGTGACCCCTGTTGTATCCCAGACGCCCCAAAGTTTTGGCTTCACCGGCGGCAATCCTATCATTTCAAGTAATGGGAGCACCAGTGGTACTGGTATTCTCTGGCTGGTGACGTCGGATTCCAAATTACATGCATATGATGCCAGCAATATTAGCAATGAGCTATATAATTCTGGTCAAAATGCGGCCCGTGATGCCCTCGACTCGTATGTTAAATTTACTGTTCCAACGGTTGCCAATGGCGAGGTGTTTGTTGGCACATCCACGACACTGAACATTTATAGTCTGCATCCTACAACCACTATTCCAACGGCAACGGCAACTGGAACCCCGGCGGCTGTGTATAATAATGTGGGCGTTAGTGATGATGCATCACCAAGCGGTGGAAATTTTGATGGTCAAGGTAATAGTTATTCCTATCAATCGTTAGTCGTTGCCGGCTTGAATCCTGGTGACAATGCATTTCAAGGGGATATGGTTTTTACCTGGCCAAATGTGGTGGCCGGTCAGCCCAATAATTATGTGGCAGGTGGGCAAACGATTTCTGTTTCGTCTGTTACCAATGCGAACCGTATTGGTTTTCTAGGCGCTTCCACTGGGGGAGCCAGTTCTGGCGTGGCGACTATTAATTATGTAGGTGGCGGCTCTCAGACTATTACCCTTGGGTTTAGCGATTGGCATCAGAGTAGCAATCTCTCTTTTGGGAATATCATACAAGCAAGCTCTCCTTATTATAATAATGAGGCTGGCCAACAAGTTGGGGCTACAAATGTCTTTTTCTCCAATTTTACGATAACCTCCACCAAGGCCATCCAGAGCGTTACTCTACCTTCTACTGTCACTCCGGGAACACTCCATGTGTTTGCCATTTCGACTGCGTACGCGCCACAGCCGGCAGTTTACAATAACATTGCCACCAGCGATGATATGGCACCTGGATCTGGTCACTTTGACGGCGCAAATAGCTATTCGGCGCAGGCCCTGGCACAGGTAAATATTATCCCAGGGGGCACAGTCACCTTTAATGGTGCAAGTTTTACCTGGCCAAATGTCCCCTCTGGCCAGAAGAACAACTATACGGCTCAAGGACAACAGCTTTCCATTAGTCCGGTAGCCGGAGCAACATCGCTCGCATTTTTAGGTGCATCAACCAGTGGAAACTCTAGCGGTACGGGCGTCGTTGTATATACCGATGGTACAACGCAGACCTTTATCCTTGGTATGAGCGACTGGACTCTTGGAGGTGGAACAAACTCGCCCGCGTTTGGAAATCAGGTTGTGGCCAGGACTGCTTATCGTAATACATCTACAGGCCAACAAGCAACGAGTAATCCCGTAATTCTTTATTCTGAAGTTGCTCTTACCTATCCTGATAAGACTGTGCAATATGTTAATTTACCTGTAACTACTGCTGGTGGGCAGATACATATCTTTGCTGTAACTACAAAAGGTAGCACAACGCCGACACCGACACCAACGCCAACATCGACACCAACGCCAACACCGACACCGACACCGACACCGACACCGACACCGACACCAACATCGACACCAACGCCAACATCGACACCAATGCCAACATCGACACCGACACCAATACCAACACCGGTTCCAGTACCTTATAATAATGTGGCTGTTAGTGACGATAGCAATACAAAAACTGGAAATTTTGATGGTGTTAATAGCTATTCAGCACAAGCCCTGGCACAGATAAATATCACTCCAGGTGCGGTGATCACGTTTAATGGTATCACCTTTACCTGGCCTACTCCGGCGGCTGGAAAAAATGATAACTATTCAGCCAAAGGACAGGTACTTCCTGTCGCTGCTACCAGTGGATCCACAAGGCTAGCTTTTCTTGGTTCAGCAAGTGGTGGCAAGAGTAGTGGTACAGCAATTATTACTTATACTGATGGCACCACCCAGAGCTTCACGATTGGGCTAAGTGACTGGACGTTGGGTGGAGGAACCAGTTCGCCAGTCTTTGGAAATCAGATCGTGGCCACAACAGCCTATCGTAATACCCCTACTGGTCTACAACTTACCAGTAAACCCAATGTATTCTATACTGACATCACATTAGCTTCGCCTGACAAAATGGTACAAAGTGTGACTCTGCCTACGACAATGACTGGCGGAAAGATACATATCTTTGCCGTCGCTACAAATGGGAGCATAACGTCGACAGCGACACCAACGTCAACACCAGCAGTGACACCAACGTCAACGTTGACAGCGACACCCACGCAGGTAGCTTATAATAATGTGGCTGTTAGCGATGATAGTCTGACATCAGCCGGCAACTTTGATGGGTCCAATAGCTATTCAGCACAAGCGTTGGCGCAGGTGAATATTACCCCAGGAGCCCCAGTCACCTTTAATGGTGCCACCTTTATCTGGCCTACACCAATGGCCGGGACGAATGATTGTTACGCAGCTAGTGGGCAGGTGATTCCTGTAACCCCAGTGAATGGGGCGATGACGCTGGCCTTTTTAGGCGCATCAATCAATGGTAATAATAGTGGTACTGCAGTAATTACTTATACCGATGGAACCATCCAGGGTTTCACACTCGGGCTAAGCGATTGGACGTTGGGTGGAGGTGGTGGTTCACTTGCCTTTGGTAACCAGATCGTGGCCACAGCAGCTTATCGTAACACTCCCACAGGTCCACAGATCACCGATAAGCCCGATGTGTTCTATACTGATGTCACACTTCAGCCTGGAAAGACGATTCAAAGTGTGACTTTGCCTACTGGTGGGCAGATTCATATTTTTGCCGTCGCTACCATGTAAGAAGAGGAGAGGTACCCGTGAGCTTTATGTCATCTGTCTGTGCTGTACAATAATGTAATGCCTCCAGCTTAATGATAGATGGCATCTGAATGAAGCGTCACAAGAGAAATCATCAGAGATACTCTTGTGACGCTTAAGTCTTAGCTCAACTGATCTAAAAAGGCATAATGTGCATGTCAAAGATCACAAATTGAGTTTGTAAAAGCTAGTAGAAGCTTTCAACTGGAGGTAAGGGGAAAACTGTTGGTACGTATAAACGTATAAGCGACGTACCAACAATCTCAACATGCAATGTGCAGAAGGGTTGAATAGTGAGAGATAAAATAAGTCGCTTGATTACCTGATCTCTGGCGGCTCGTCATGAATAATTTGCCTGTATCTGATTTCCTGGCGATTATGAAACAGTTGAGTATTGATTAATACGTTTGCCGAACCATTCGATTGTTTCGCGTAGTCCATCTTCCATACTTACCTGACGTTGCCAGTTAAGGATCTGTTTAGCTTTATTGGTATTTGCCCGACGTCGTTCAGGATCATCGATACGGCTGCTCTCAAAACGAATCTCTGACGATGAATTGCATAGTTGAATAATCATTTGAGCATATTCAAGAATAGTATGCTCTTCTGAGCTACCCAGATTGAATACTTCACCGGTTGTATTTGGGGTAAACATCGCCTTCATCAAGCCATCGACCAGATCGCTGACGTAGGTGATGCTCCGCGTTTTGGTGCCATCTCCGTAGATGGTGATGGGCTCATTCTTCAGTGCCTGTGTGACGAAGTTTGGGATCATGCGACCATCTTCAAGAGCACTGTTTGGCCCATACGTATTAAAAATACGCACAATCCGTACATCAGTCTGATATTGTCGAAAGTATTCCATCACCAGGGTTTCACCCAGGCGCTTGCTTTCGTCATAGCAGGCGCGTGGCCCGATGGGGTTGACGTTGCCCCAGTAATCTTCTCGCTGTGGATGCACAAGGGGGTCGCCATAGATCTCCGATGTGGAAGAAATGAGAAAACGTGCATTGTTTTTTCGTGCTAACTCGAGCATACGATGGGTGCCTACGCTGTTGACCAGAATGGTTTCAATCGGATGTTCAAGATACCCAACCGGGCTGGCAGGGCTAGCGAGATGGAAAATAACCTCTGCATCGTTGTCGAAAGGTTCGGTGACATCTTGCTGTATAAATGTGAAATGAGGATTATCGATGAGTGCTTGAATATTCGATAGAGAACCGGTGATCAGATTATCGGCACAATAAACAATATGCCCCTCTTTAAGTAAACGTGTACAGAGATTGGAGCCGATAAAACCTGCTCCACCAGTAACTAAAATTTTCAATGAGAACCTCCGATATAGATAATATCTGCCTTTATGAGATATTTGTACTTAATGGGAGACGATTTACATGGAGGTTGGTAACGGAAATAGCACAAAGAGGATGGATGACGTTGTCCATTTACTCCTATGGCTCAATACGTTATGGCGCTCACATTCGCCGCAAACTGTTTCCATTTCTGGCAAATTTTAGATTATTGTGCCTGATGCCGTTTCCATCTCCTGTAGAGTACCTCATCTCCCCAACTGAGAAAACCGCTGGTGGTAAAGCCGTGAACAATGATTACCGCAAGTAGTGAGTGTGGTCCCGGCAAAAACAGATAGACGAGACTAAATACTATCCCGGCCAGACCAACTCCACCAACGCTACGCCAGTTCCATTTTCCCAGGCGATGATAAAGTGTATACACAGCCGTACTCACAAGCCAGCCCAGGAAAAGTATATGTGTCCATTGTGTCACAATTGCGAGCAAGAAACCACGAAAAAACAGCTCTTCTACAGGTCCATTGATAAAAAGATAGAAAAACGTTTGTAGTCCCTGATCACTTGCTGTAGGTTTACGAAATCCTGTTCCAACTATGTACATACGATAGCAGATGGCAAAAGCAGCCATACCTATCCCGACGGCCAAGCCAACTATGATATGAAGTGGAATGTCGGTGAGAGTCAGCCCTAAAAAAGATAGTGGTAAATGGAAGATGAAAATATAAACAAGCGGCACGAGACCCATGGGAATGATGCGCATAAGTGTATCAGGCCACATCCAGCGCCATGAGCTGGCTACCGTTGAGTAGACAAGTTTGGATGACTTTACTGACGACACACGATTACCTCTTCTTGGTAGAAAAACGGGGGTGGTTTGAGTTGTTGCCATAAATTACAAAAAACTTTCCTGCACTGGTTTTTTAAGAACCAGTTAAATAATGTTAAGTAAGTGTAATTAGTGTAGTCAACAACATCCCATTTGTCTAGAGGAGATATTGAGATATCGCAGTTATGCTTGAAAATCTTGTAGTTGTTCAAGCCCCTCGTGTGCTTCCTCAAGAGAGAAATTTCCATTTTGTAGATCAAGTGTATTTTTTGTCAATAATCGCTGATAGAAGTCTCTTCCTTGTTCAAGCATGACCGTTGAAGGATCTTTTTCTAGATAATCAAACAAGAGATTTTCTGCCTGGGCATACATACCTATCTGCTCATAGTAACGAAAGATTTTCCTTTGCAGATAGGGAGGTAATTCGTAGTTTGCGAGTTTGCTCATTAAATCTTTAGCATCCTCATAAAGAGGAGAATCGAAGGCAACGTGTTCTTGATAGAGTAATTCTAGCAATAGATAGAGCGATTTAACATAGCGATAATAGCTTTCGTGACTATTATTCAAGGCATCATAGGCTTCTCCCTCTTCTTTGAGGAGAGCACTGATCCACAAACTAACCTCAACATTTATTTTGCCCATCGGAGAAAGGCTTTGCAGAAACATCTCGTCTGATAGAGAGTTGATAAAGCGCGAGGTCATGCCAGTAAATTTGAGCAGAAGATTATCGATAGTAAGCAGTTCATCTTCGTGGCGATTGCGCTTGCGTAAACCAACCAGGATAGAGATCTCATAACCGATTTGTTCTGCCAGGCGCAGAATATAATCCTTATTAATCATCAATGCCCTCGGATTCTCATCTTTGTCGATACAAGTGGAAAGGCACTCAGTCGAAGGGATGCCTTTCCACTTTTGTTCGATGCGTTGACCTTATACCAGCTTTGCGATTGCCTGCTCAATCCGCCGCACACAGACATCGCGTCCTAATACTTCCATCATTTCGAAGAGGGGCGGAGTAGCCGTACGCCCACTGACAGCGGTACGGATCGTACTAAAGAGTTGACCGGCCTTCAAGTTCAAGGTGCCCAGGAGTGCGCGTAGTTGTTCCTCCAGCACGGCATGCTCCCAGGTATCCAGGCCATTAAGCAGATTGAGCGTTTGCACTAACGCCTCTCGTGTACTCTCGGCATCCATTTTTTTCTGAATCAGAATGTCCAGACCATAATCGATCTCTTTCTCATAAAAGAAGGAGACAACATGGGCCGCCTCTCCCAGCGTCTTGAGACGCTCCTGTTCCAGTGCCAGCACACGGGTAGTATAATCGCGATCCAATGGACGTGCCACGCTATCTGGTAGTCCTCCCTCGGCTTCTGGGCTTTCCATATATGGCAACGTACGCTCGACCAACTCATTCAAAGAGAGTTTGCGAATATAGATACCATTCATCCACAAAAGTTTATCTGCATCATAGATGCCCGAAGAGACTCCAATCTTTTCGAGCGTGAAGGCATTGATGAGTTCCTCTCTGGTAAAGATCTCTGTTTTATCATCGTAGGCCCAGCCAAGCAAGGCGAGAAAGTTGAAAACAGCCTCTGGCAAAAAGCCCTGCTTCTTATAGTCTGACCAGGATGGGGCGTTGCGCCGTTTGCTGAGCTTCTTTTTGTCCTTGCCCATAACGTTGGGGAGGTGATAGAACAAAGGTGGCTTCCAGCCCAGGGCCTGATAAATCTGGACGTGTCGAGGCGCGCTGGATATCCACTCCTCGCCGCGCAACACATGGGTAATGCCCATGAGATGATCGTCTACCAGATTGGCTAAATGATACGGTGCTAAACCATTTGTTTTTAGGATCACGGTATCATCCAGATCTTTGTTTTTGAAAACCATGTCGCCATGTAACTTATCTTGCACGACAGTTTCGCCATCGACTGGCATGGCAAAGCGTACTGTCCAGGACTCACCTGCGTTCTCTTTGGCAGCCCGCTCGGCTGGAGTCAGATAGCGGCAACGTCGATCGTAACGTGGAGGTAGTTTATTGGCTATCTGCTCTTTGCGCATCTCGTCAAGACGCTCAGGCGTGCAGTAGCAATGATAGGCATGACCTGACTCAACGAGCTGGCTGGCGTATTGCTGATAAAGGGCTTTGCGCTGCACCTGATAATAGGGACCGTACGGTCCACCCACATCGGGTCCTTCATCGATATCCATACCCAACCATTGCAGACCATTTGTGAAATCTTCAACCGCCCCTTCAACCGTGCGTGCCAGATCCGTATCCTCAATACGTAGAATGAACTGTCCGCCACTATGACGGGCATAAAGCCAGTTGAATAGAGCCGTCCGAAAAGCACCAATGTGAAGAAATCCAGTAGGGCTTGGTGCGAAACGCAAACGAGGCCTGGTCGTCGCGTCTGATTGTATTTGCCCCACGGTGCGGTTGTCGATCTGTGTCATATGAAGAAATGTTCTCCTTCAGCTTCTTTACTACATTACCGATCTATTGTAGCATAGTATAATTATGCCGGATAGCATCTGCTACGGCCTTTTGCATGGATCTAAATGACCTCTTTTGAATACTCTTCTACGCATGGTGCATAATTACAACTACATCTTTGTCTGGCCGTACTATTCATTGATGAAAAAAGAAGACGTAAAATGAAACGGCATAACATATGTAATATATCGTTGCATTGCTATCCGTTATTGGTATAACATGAGAGCTAGCCGTTAGATCGGCGCATGATGCGTTTGGTTCAGAACTTGAATATCGAGGAGCGTGCATATGAACATAGGGTCTCGTCAAAAGAGCAAGGATGCGCTTGATCATCATGATTTGCCGACCGAGCCTATACCACTTCTTGTGCCTACATTGATCAATGAAACTTTGCCCGGGCAAGTCGATCCATTTGATTATACTACGATACCGGTAACATCATCTTATGCCCCGACGGTGCCAGCTCAAGCTCCGGGCTACCCGATAGGGCCAAAAGCACCTGCTTCGGCGGCCTATCCAGATCAGAACTTATCTGAAGAAGAAAGTGGATCAGCATCCCCAATGGTCTGGCAACTGGGGCGGATTATTCCTTTTTGGTTGCTTCCTTTGGGAGTTGGTATGTGTTTTGTGTGTATGCAGATCCTGTTGCTGGCGCGTTTTGTGGCAAAAGTGTGTGACCTTCCCACTGCTCTACCGTGGGTGAGAACTGTTTATACGCTGAGCGATGTGGCACTTTTACCGCTGTATTCGTTTCTGCCACCACTGACACAGGCGTTTTTTATGCGCATAGAGCCCTATACCTTGCTGGCGATTGTGCTCTATGGACTCTGCTCACGTGTGATTGTGCGTCTCTTAAAACTATTGGTACGGATGCGCTTTCGCTTGACCTAGATATAGCGGCCAGATCAAATGTATGATCTGCGATGAATATGTGCAAGAAATTAATCCTTGCCAAACTCATCTAACACATCCAAACTATTAATGAAATCGCGGTAGGCATCTAGATTTTCATCTTCAGCCGCAGCCTCAGTAGCTTTGCCTTCAGAATGTAGTGTTGAAGGCTGTGGGTCTTCATTTTGTTCGGGGACAATTCCTGCACGCTCCAGGACACTATCTTCTACAAAGATGGGTGTTTTGGTGCGTACCGCCAATGCGATAGCATCGCTTGGTCGAGAATCGATCTCCACATGACGTCCAGCGGCATCGAGAACAATCCGTGCGTAGTAGATTTCATCGATTAAATCGGAGATTACGATGCTAACAATTTTTGCATTGAGTTCTTCAAGAATGTTTTTTAAGAGATCATGGGTGAGTGGTCGGACTGAAGTTGTTCCTTGAAGCTCGACGGCAATAGCATATGCCTCCGCATACGCTATCCAGATGAAGAGATAGCGCTCTTGCTTCGTCGCTTTTAAGATGACCACTCGCTGCTGCGTAGCCAGGTTTATGCGCACGCTCTCAACTGTCATCTCTACCATAGTTTTTATGACTCTCTCTTTCGTGCATAGCTCCGTCGAATATCTCGTGCCCTTATTGTACACCTAGCGATAGAGTGGGTGCAAATCATCACGCCCTATAAGCTAGCTTGGCATATCTCAATGTCCCTCTTTAAGTGAGTATAACAAAACCTCTCTCGGCTGCCAAGTCCTTAATCATTTGGGCTGTATCAGTGCTATACCTCTTTCTGCCTCGTACCGTGTCAGGTAAGCTCGCTACGTCGCTTCTAGAATGGATATTTGAAAAATACGTTCAAAAAAAGCTTGTATTGAGTATGTGGTTGTGGTATTATCTTCTGGAATAGTCGTTCTAGTTTTTTGCTGTGTGGGGATGTTAGCTGAAGGTGTTCAGAAAGGCAGGAGACCATACTATGTCGTTGGAGCAAGCCAGCGAGATACAGCGTCGCATGTACGATTTCATTGTAAATTACATGAGATCTGAGGGGATGCCCCCCACCAATCGTGAGATTGGACGCGAATTGAATATTGCCAGTACCGGCCATGTTGACTATCATCTCACAATGCTGGAAAAAAAAGGCTTAATCTCTCGTCAAGCGAAAAAGAGTCGCGGCATTAAGTTGACGAAACAGACACATGAGGGTATCCCTGTCATAGGCACAATTGCGGCCGGTGAACCTCTGGATATCTACTCTGATACTACTGAGTCGGTTGACGTAAGCAGCAGTTTAGCCGAGACTGATAATTCTTATGCACTGGTCGTACGAGGTCGCTCGATGATCGAAGATCATATCTGCGATGGCGACTATGTCGTGATTAAACCTCAATCGACATGTCAAAATGGTGATATTGTTGTGGCTGTACATATGCAAGAAGGTGTGAGTGGGAGCGCGACGCTGAAGCGTTTCTTTCAGGAAAAGGATCATGATCGCGTCCGTCTGCAACCCGCAAATTCCGAACTAGATCCTATTCTCATCCCCAAGATCGTCTGGGACCGTGAATGGCAGATTCAGGGGAAAGTGGTCGCGATTTTCCGACAATGTTTTAGTGCTGCATAAGTAGAATTATCGTGTTTCTCTCTTGACGATACTATAACGACTATTCGCTTTTACAAGGTAGCTGAAAAGATTCAAGTTTCGTATGTTGCCTGGCACAGATGGATTGTGATGTTTGTCTGTCAGGATTTGAAGTGCATACGTAATAAACTTAATCTTGCGTTACCTTGTATTTTTATCTCTATTTTCATCTCCGTAACGCTTCTTAAATAGCTAAATGACTGGTACTCTTGTACTCTTCCCTCTAGTTTGGTATACTTGCTACGAACAGGCTAGTAGTATTCAGTAAGAATAGTGACTGGCTAACACAAAGAAAGTTTGCCTGCTATGTGGGGTGTTACGTTGTGAGGGCTTCTCCAAAAGAGTGGTAACGTGCGTTTATTTATTTGATAGCACTGTCTGGATGTCGTGGATGTGGGTGACGCAAACTTTCATGTGTTATGGTAGCTCGGAAAGGATACATGCTTTTGTTAAAGGCTGTTGCTGCGGCACTCGTGCTAATTGCAGGAGCCGCCGTGGTGCTCTGGTATGCTAATACTCTCAATTCATGGGTGCTTGGTGGTTTGATTGGTGGTTTAGCCGCTCTACTCCTCAGTATTCCTATCTCTCTGCTTCTTTTTTCCTATCTTTCTCACCGTTATGACAGGCGTCCCACTATGACCGATGATGGTTATGATGAGTCCGGCTTTCCCGGGTATGATTATGATGAAGTACCCGAACGCGTGATGAAAAGAATCTCTCTTGAAGTGGAAGATGAGTATCCGGCCTATCGACGTGGAGTATGGGGCGAAGAGTATGAAGAAGATGATCCCCAGTATTTGCCTGCTCCATCCAGACAACAACTTCCTGCTCCTCGTGCTATTGCTTCTGATCAGCAGTCAGTGCATCGACCCTCTTCTACGCAGCGCGGTGCTCGTGAGACAAGACAACTCCCCCAACGTGACTTAGAGTCAGATACTCGTATGCCGTCTCGGCGTACGAACAATCCAGGGTTTCCTGGCTATCAGACTGAGAAGACCCGTGGGCAATTTCAGTCGCAGGCGTTACGTATGGCACGTGAGGAAGCCTATCGTCGTTCAGAGAGAGAAGATGAGATTGATGATTTCCCCCCGCCTCGCTCACGACGTCCTGGCTCGCCACTACCTACCAGGAAGCTCGACTCTAACTGGAAGGAGAAGCCAGTTCATACTCATGGGTATCAACCACAACCAGAAGACCTGTTGGATGAGGAGGATGATTATTCTCGTGCACAGCAAAGGTATCCGCAGCGTGCACGGCGTGTCGTAGATGCGAACCCATCCCCCAATAGTCCTTATCGCACACCTTCAAATTCGGCCGCAGATCAGGCTCGTCAAATCGATCGCGAAGAGGATTCAGATCCAGGAGTTTCTAATCAGGCATCCATGTCGGGGGACCTGAAAAAGCCGCTTTTGCGGCGTGCACCCTATATGTACGACACTGATGCTTTGAAAAATGAGCTTGCTCAGCAAGTTGATCCGCCAGTTACTCGTCGTTCAACACGTTATCTTCCTATCAGGCGTGACGAAGAATAAGTATTTTGTGCCTCTATTTTGCCTTGATGGTTCTAGCCTCTTTCATAAAAATATGCTAGTATGAGTCAAAATTGCAAGCTTTACGAAGGAGGCATAAGTGGCTCAAATTACAGAATTACTGACTAATATCATCACTAACCTGTACATTTATACTGGCCTGGCTGGCATTGTTCTGGCTATGGCTATTGAGAGTTGTTGTATTCCGTTGCCTAGCGAAGTTGTTATCCCGGTTGCTGGTCTACTATTATCTCAGCATAAATTGCTGCCGGGGGTGAGCACGCCAGCTGGCATTGTTTTGATTGCTTTAGCTGGTGCCGTTGGCTGTCTCATTGGTTCAATTGCAGCTTATGGTATTGGTTATAAAGGTGGACGTCCGCTTATGTTGAAGTATGGACGTTATGTACTGATCTCACAGCATGATGCAGATATTGCTGATCGTTTTTTTCAACGCTGGGGTAGTGCCACAGCATTTTTCTCCCGCTTATTGCCGGTGGTACGTACCTATATTTCACTACCCGCTGGTATGACCAAGATGTCCTTTACGAAGTTTTGTATTTACTCCTTTGTTGGTTCTTTCCCCTGGTGCTTGCTGCTTGCTTATGCCGGCGTTGTTCTGGGAGGAAATATGGCCGTCATTGAGCCGTATTATAAAAGCTTTGAATATGTTGTCATCGTGGCCATCGTGATCTTAGTTGTGCTGTATGTCTGGCGACATGTGCGCAATGATCGCCGTGCCCGTGCTGAGCATGCCGCAGCCGCAGCGTTAGCCGCAACACAACCTCCAGTTAATGGTTTCCCACAGCAACCAGTCAACAATGGTATGCCTTCATATCAGCAGCAGCCACCAATCAATGGCAATACCTTTCCACAGCAGCCACAATGGAATCAGTCTCCCCAGAACTGGCAGCAATCACAGGGGCCGTCGCAGCCACAGCGGAACCCAAACCCAACGCCACAAGATTGGCAGCAACAACAAGGACCATCACAGCCACAGTCTCCTCGTCGATAAATAAAGTAGATCTATAGAAAAAGATCGGGACACTTCTCAAAAGAAGTGTCCCGATCTTTTTTGTCAGTGGGTGTCAGGTATTGATCTTTGGTATGCCACTCTCTGAAGTGGGGGTGTCAATTTCACGATCTGGTTTGGGAGCGGGCGCAAATTGTTCGGGAAACTCTTCTGGATGGCGTTCTTTCCATGAGGTCCAATAAGCTACCACCATCGTTTGTATGATGCCAGCAATCGGAGCTGCAAACAGGGCACCCGGGAGACCAAACAGGTCAGCGCCGATGAGTAACGCTCCGATAGAGATGATCGGGTGGATACCAACAGCCATACCTAAAATACGAGGAGCCAATATCTGTCCATCCAGGCCGCCTTGCACGATACCGGAAAAGATAACCGTGATCAAGGCAGTTTGCCAGCCTTTCGTCAAAAGAGTCAGGATGACTGCGATGCCGATGGAAATATAGGAGCCGATTTGTGGCACAAATTCTAAGATGAAGATGATGATTGCGATTAATGTCACATAGGGGACTCCAATGATGCTATAGCCAATCCACATGATGACGCTGATAAGGGTCGCCAGGATTATCTGTCCTCGTATGAAACCTCCCATCGTATGGTTGAGCGTGTCCAGAAAAAAATTAATATTTGGTCGTACACGCAAAGGAGTTTTTTCACGGAACCAGTGCATGGTCTTTCCACCAGTGAGCAGAAAGTAGACGCTCAAGGAGGTGACGATGATGGTATCGATGAGAATGATCGAGATCCCGTTGATCAAAGGGACGACGTTTCCTAAGATGGAAAGTGTATATTGTAAGACTTGCTGGCTCGAGTTGATGAGGTCGTTGGGCGAGATGTTCATTTGCGGTAGCTGGTTGATCAGAGGTTGTAGGCGGTCTATCAGTGCGGGGACATTTTTCTCTATTGTCACAATCAGTGTGGCTAGCTGCCCGATGGCGGTCAAGACCACAAAATAAATCAAGAGAATCGTTCCTGCCAGAACTCCCAGATAGACGATCAGGATGGCGATTGGCCTTGGCATGATACGTTCAATGATTTTGACTAATGGATAAATAACGTAGGCAATAAGTGCTGAAATGCCGAGAATCGCCAATGCGTTAAAAATCTTGCCCAGCACCATTAAGATGACGGCAAAAATGATCATCCAGGCCACAATCGTCAAAGCGATTAAAAATCGTCGTGTCCAGACTGCGGTAGGAGTCTCTTCGCTTTTTGGCTTACCTGGCTGGTCAAGCAGTGAAGACATAGTATTTACTTCTCCAGATTATTATGACTTACCCACAAACATCATACATTTATTATCCGATACATGATGTCTGTAATGCTATCCGGAAGGTACACCATTAAAAGATCACTGCATCAACCAAAGGATGTAATATGTCGGCGGATTTCGGAGTACGCATGCTTACAAACTATCATAAATCAACGCGCCATGAACCAGGGATGAAGCAGATGCTGTCCTCTAGATTTTATAGTGCGTTGATTTATGCATCTGCAATGATCTTTATGATCGGCTTTTCTCAGCGAGTGGACGCTGCTCAGCATCTTCCGTGTTCATTTTGCCTGCATACATATATGCATCATGACGTATGCTAAATGAGCGGACAATGCGATCATTTGGGCCTGGTCCCCCATTGGGAGACATGCGTTCACGGATGATAAAGACTTGTTCTGTTAGGGGTTGGACGTAGTAGCGATTTCTCATCGATAAGATCGCGCCGATGCCCTTGCACTTATGCATAGGGGAAAAAGCGCGCCTCCTTGCTTGATTGTGATACCCATCACAGCGATGCTGTGGGTGGCAAAAACGTAAGTAATTTCTTTTCGTCGGATATAAAGTTATAGTGGTTCCTCGGATGCCTATCCTGATCCAGGGTTTCGCGTTTGTGCGTAACTTTTTTATGCAATCTTCACTTATGGCGATGCAATGATCGCTGTGACTGGTGGATGGCACTGCTGGATTCCCGCTGTGTTTAAAACACAGATGATATGGTTTCTAACAATTACGCTTCCATGCAGAGAGATGTGTACACAAATATAGGTGAATCGCACGTTTCTGTGATAGGTATTGCTGTAAGCGTGTCTGGTACGAGGAACCTGGCTCATGAGAGCAAAGTTAATATAATTTAAGTATACAATATAATTTAAAAAAAAGCTAGCTACCAAGATTAAAAAAAGAAAGATGCTTTGGATAAAAAGAGCCTGAGAACGCATGCCATAGTATGTGCTCTCAGGCTCTTTCTGGGATCCAGGTGAACTAACTGGCCCGGCTAAACGTAGCGCCTTTGCCACGTGCAATAGCTGTGAAGATGCCAATGGCGGCGAATGCTGCACAGGCTAGTAATGCTGCATGGAAGCCACTATCGAACGTTGCCTGGAGCAGGCTGAGTCTCCCTGAGCTGATATGATGGGATTGCGTGGCCAGGAGGTTTCCCGCCAATGCTCCTCCGAAAGCTGCAAAGACCGTTCCTGCAAGCGCTACACTCAGACTCTGCCCAATCACACGTCCAGTTGCCAGTAGCCCTGAGGCTTCGCCCTGTTCCTCCTGAGCAGCCGATCCCATGATCGTACGCGTATTGGGTGACTGAAAGACTCCTTGCCCAATCCCTATCAGGATAAGTCGCCAGACAATGTCAAACATGCTGCTTTGTACGTTAATCTGTCCCAGCAAGAACAGTCCCAGACAAACGATAGCCAGTCCGAGCGGTGACAGCCACCGTGAGCCGATGCGATCCGCAAGCGCACCACTGAGCGGGGCTATAATCGCCATTGTGAGTGGCAACGGAGTGAGCATCAGTCCTGTCTGGATTGTTGAAAAGCCGCGAAGCTGCTCGAAGTAGAATGGCATGAGAAAGCCAGGAGCAAAGAGAGCCATCATACAGAGCATGAAACTAATATTTGCAAAAGCAAATGTATGATTCCTGATCAAGTGAAGATCAAGAATGGGATTCTTGATATGATTTTCTATATAGATCGTAATCACTAATACCAGCACCCCTAGCCCAAGTGAGCTTAAAAGACTGGGTGAAAACCATCCCCATTCCTCGCCGAAGGAGAGTCCGAGGGTAAGCGAAGCAAGACTAATCGCTAGCAATACTGCTCCCAGCGGATCGAAGCGTTGTAGCTTTGTCTCTGGACGCTTCTCACGATAAAAGTAGAATGCCGCTAATAAAACTATCATGCCTATTGGAACGTTCACATAAAAAATCCAACGCCAGGTCAAATATTGGGTGATGATTCCTCCAATAGTTGGCCCCGCGCTAACGCCCAATGATACCACTACTGCGTTGAGGCCAAGTGCCAGACCTCGCTCATTCACAGGGAACGTACTGGTAATCATAGCGATGTTGACTGAAAAGATGAGTGCTCCACCCAGGCCTTGAAAGAGTCGGGCTATGATGAGCAATAATAGCGTTGGTGCCATGCCCGACAATGCCGATCCGATGATGAAAACAATCAAACCAGTCAAAAAAATAGGCTTGCGTCCAAGCATATCGGCAAGACGACCAAAGGTCAGCAAAGATGCTGCAATAATAACCAGATAACCAATAATAATCCACTCAATCTGACCGCTGATGCCTACGTGGAATGTTTGTGAAATGGCTGGCAAACCAATATTGACAATCGAACCATCGAGCGTCGTAATAAAGCCACTCAACGCCGCCAGTACCAGGATCGCCCACTTGTTGACTGGCAAATTTTGCCGCGCATCAATTGTCTTGTCTATAGGTCGCGCTACGTCTGAAAGATGGTGTGCTTCGCCAGAGCAATTTGCCTGGACATTTTCGATCAGGGCCTTATTTTGGGCCTCATACATTCTTCTCTCTCCTCCACTTAATAAGATAACGTTTTCTACCACACTCTTAATAACAACTTCATCGATGAATATCATCCCTTTCTCGCAATTTGCTCAAATTTGATGATTGGGATTGTTAGTTTTTTCGAAGTGCCAAAGCGTATGAAGCGGCTTGAGAGAACGTGTCATACATAAATTAAATGACCCTTTTTGGATCTAATCGACAGTCTATAAAGTTGGGCATAAGAATAAGCTCAAAGGTCTGTATGTTGAGCCGCAAGCATAGAAATTCCAGAGGTCAAATGATAATGCTTTTTCTGACAGACATAGCAACATATCTGGATAGTTATCTGGGAAGTGCACGCTTCTTGCACGATCAAAATGGCGTATATCTCCCATCTCGTCGATCAATCAAACGCATTGGATTAGCGTTGGAACCATGGCCAGAGATCGGTTCATGGATACGTCAGGAGCAACTGGACGCGGTTTTTCTGCATCGCCCTTATCGTCTTGATCTGCGGCTGCTGCCAGCTGATCTCGGAGTACTGTCATACCATCTTGCCTTCGATCTCACCCTGACATTTGGAGTAAATCTACGCCTTGCTGATGTCCTACAGATGACAAATCTGACTCCTTTCGCCATCAAAGACTCTATTCCGCTTGGCATGCTGGGAGACATCTCTCCAGTTATGCTAGATATCTTCCTCTTATATCTGGGAGATGTCTTTGGTGTCCCTCCAGACATCGACACAAAATACGTCGAGACCGTCCAACGCATTGCCATCGTTGGTGCCATGACTGATGCCTTCATTCGCGATGCCGCCACACGAAATGTCCAATTGTACATCACGGGACAATTTCGGCAGTCCGCCAGAGTCGCAGTGCAAGAGACTCGTATGACAGTCGCTATTATCGGACACTCCATCGGAGAATATTGGGGCCTTCAAGCGCTTGCAGGTGTGCTCCATGAGCACTGGGCACAACTTGAGGTTGTGATTGCCGAGCAGGATCGCGTATCTGGTAAGTAAGCCAAAAAGAAGAAAAGGAAGTCCGGCGGTGAGGAGTACGTATGCAAGACCATTGCGAGACAACAGAAAGGAAGGGATGCATCTTGTTGCCGGACCATATGGAAACTATAAATTGTCCGCTCCTGAGATACAAGCTTCGATACACTAAAACGAACCTGCCCGCTATGTATCGAGCCCCATTGTATCAAGCTTCAGCGGCAGTCAAAGTATCAGGAATGCTACCATCAAAAGTACTATGCCGTTCTTTTACATACGTCTTAAATACATGTTTTGTTAACTGAAATATTTTTACTCTCAATGTTCTGCTATGGAGATGCAAAGAGTGCTATGCTGCAAAAGTTGGTTGTGGAATAAGTTCACCGGCAAGAAGTGGATTAAAGTCCTACTCCTTGCCTTGCCAAGTGATAATGATGCTGTGTATGATTATCACTCTTCTAAATCAGGACCTCCTGCGTATAAGTCAACGTCTACAGATAGATTTAAAGTTGCTAGTCCCTGTATCGTTTCTGGATTGAAATGCATCCCCCCCATCTGATCCTTGTATCCCCAATAAGCTATGTTTATTCCCATACCAGCTATGGTAGATAAGGCGTTTAAGCTAGCTTTATAGGGCAATAATAATTTGATGAGAGTGAGTAACTTGTCTTCTACTTCACCAGTCTCCTTTGGGTAAGGTTGAATATCAAAGCCATTATGCCTGGGTATTGCTAATTGGGTCCCTTTTCCCCTTTTTTCCCCTTTCTCCCAGGTCTTGGTAGGTTCTATACCAATAACTAGATTGAGAATGTCTGCCAGGCTATGTTCTTCAGATGTGGCTATAAAATAAACGCGATTCCTTGCAGATGTGCCTACCATTCTTACAGATATTTGAGGCTCTAAATCGAGATAAACGACAATATAGTAGCGTTCTCCCTCAATGGGAAAGTAGGCTTCAGCATAAACTTCATCAGGTTTCTCTTCTTCTCTGAGAATGATGTCTTCAACAACTGGAATATTTTTTTTACATACGACTTTATTTACCGCCAGGAACTGCTTGGTGACTGCAAGTGTAGGATTGAGTATTTCCGCGATAGCAACATTTTGTATTTCTTGTTCCTTCACAGAAAATTTTCTCTCCTATCTAAATTTCTTTTCCAATTTGTTCTTATTTATAGTTTGGCTCTCAGTGACTACAATGACATCTTAGGCTACAAAACAAAGCCGCCTGTGAAGCGGTTTCACAAGCGGCTTGAGTGGTGGAGATGGGGGAGAGTTGAACTGTTTCATGCATTTTTTTAGGTATACTTGCAACCTTGCTTATTTGCATCGTTGAGCACGACCTTAATAAGTATATTTCTAAATATTTCTATGTTAATAAGTATATTTCTAAGTTTTAAACTGTCTTTAAACTGTCATTTTTTTTAAACCATTTGGCTCAGGGAAATGTAACTGAGAGCTTGAAAGAAGATTTAAATGTAAGTCTTTAGCGACCGGGCTTTTATTGACATTGCTGATAGTCGGGTATATGATGCTGGAGTATACGGAGGGAGGCCGAAATATGACAGTACCGCCTATCACTGAGAATACCCTATTTTATGGGGATAATCTAGATATTTTGTGTCAATATATTGCTGATAATAGTGTTGACTTGGTTTATCTTGATCCACCTTTTAATTCAAGTCGCAGCTACAATGTATTATTTAAGGATGAAGGTGGAAAAGATAGTGAAGCTCAAATCACAGCTTTTGAAGATACATGGCATTGGAACCATATAGCAGAACAAACTTATAATGAGCTGAGAACTCAAGCCCCTGACCACATATCTAAAATGATAGAAGCTTTATGTAGTTTTATCGGCCGTAATCAGATGATGGCATATCTAGTAATGATGGCAGTTAGATTAACTGAACTACATCGTGTGCTTAAGCCTACGGGTAGTTTGTACCTACATTGTGATCCGACGGCTAGTCATTACTTAAAGATCATGCTTGACGCTATTTTTGGTGTGCGTCATTTTCGTAATGAGATTATTTGGAAACGTACAAGCTCTCATGGAAATGTGAGTACTACTTATGGGGATGTAACTGATACTATTCTCTATTATGCACGAGGCGATAAACCAACATGGAATCAGGTGTACGTACCATATACACAGAAACATATAGAAAACTCATTTAATCAAGTTGATCCTGATGGCCGTTATTATACTACCAGTGACTTGCGTAATCCTAGTTATCGACCTAATCTGGTTTATGATTATAAAGGCTACAAACCACATCCTAATGGATGGGCAATTAGTCAGGTGAAAATGGAAGAATATGATCGGCAAGGCAAGCTTTGGTTTCCGACTTCCAAGGATGGACGTATACGCTTGAAACGTTATCTTGATGAATCTCCAGGTCATCGCATTCAGAATTTATGGGATGATATTCCCCCAATTAGCT
Source organism: Dictyobacter sp. Z7_2 (assembly GCF_057551105.1). Classification (NCBI taxonomy): domain Bacteria; kingdom Bacillati; phylum Chloroflexota; class Ktedonobacteria; order Ktedonobacterales; family Dictyobacteraceae; genus Dictyobacter; species Dictyobacter sp. Z7_2. The sequence continues at coordinate 863,284 of NZ_BAAJPE010000002.1, read as the reverse complement.
CTCAGGCCGCAGAACGTCTTGGATATCCAACACAAAAACCGCTGGCATTATTAGAACGTATCATTAACGCTAGTAGCAATCCTGGTGATATAGTGCTTGATCCTTTTTGTGGGTGTGGAACTGCTGTTGCAGCTGCTCAAAAGTTAGATCGTAAATGGATAGGTATAGATATTACACATTTAAGCATCGCTCTTCAGAAATACCGTCTAGAGGCGATGTTTCCTGGTATCAAATTTAAGGTACGAGGTGAGCCGACTGAACTTGGCGCAGCTCGTCAATTGGCTCAGGAGGACCGTTATCAATTCCAATGGTGGGCGTTATCTTTAGTTCGAGCTAAACCACTTGGCGGCCAGGCTGGAAGTAGAGAAGGGAAAAAGGGTACTGATAAAGGTATTGATGGCGTGATTGCTTTCATTGACGATATTACTGGCAAAGCTAAACGTGTACTTGTTCAGGTGAAGTCCGGACATGTAAAATCGGGTGACATCCGTGATCTACGAGGAACTGTACAGAGGGAACAGGCTGCTATAGGTGTATTTCTTACCTTAGAAAATCCCTCTCGTGATATGATTACTGAAAGTATAAGCGCTGGTTTTTATCATTCAGATGGTTGGGGTCAGGATTATCCAAGCATTCAAATACTTACTATTGATGATTTGTTGCATGGGCGAGTTCAACTAAAGATGCCACCCCAATTTGGAACATTTAAACAAGCATCAAGAGTACAGGTGCGTATAGCTGAGCAACCTGAACTGGGATTTGGTTAGGGATGGCTGTAGCACACTTTACTTAAAGTAAGGATCAAAATCAAAGTAGCCAAGTAGAAAGAATGAACACATATAAGGTTAGTGAATATCTTATATGTGTTTTTATTATGGCTTTAGAAACGGTCCGAAGGAGAGATTGTACATCAGTTGTTTCTGACTATTTCTTGTGGGTTTCCTCACGCTCTAAAAGGGCGTTTATGATGTTCGTTGGTATGCCTGTTGTTCGCAACATTTTTTTATGTTGTCGTACAAATTGTCGTATAAGTTTTAGCCTCAAATCTTAAATGTCTCAAGTAGATCTGAGAAGATCAGAGAATTTGAGCCATTAACCTTTTTAACGACTGGATGTGATATATGTTGCTACGATGCTTCCAATAATACCAATTATAAGAGCTATTAGTACGCTACCGATTATAAAATTTCTTACTTTAAAGCGTTGATCAATACTTTTTGTGTAATCTCCCCAATAAAAAATTTGAGAGGAGATAATAAAAAAATCAGACATGATTAGGTATATAATAAATGATAAAACAGCTATAATTGTTGAAATAGTAGCAAAGGTATAACCTGTTGGTGAATGATATGTGTTGGTTGCGAAGCCTATTAAGTTACCTAATGCTAAACAGAAAAAGAAAACACTAAGCGCGTTAATCCATGGAATGGAACCTATCCTGGGTGAAAATCTATAGATTGATTGAAGTCTTTCTTCTATCATTGAACAGGTAATATAAACCCAGTCTCTATCTTCTCCTTCTATCCGAAGCGTTATTGGATTGATTGAAGTTTTTTCGAATTCAATAAAAATATTGTGTTTACGAGTGTGACTTTGTACGTCATATTCTTCTTGAAATGCAATATCTAAATCTTTTATGAACCAATTTTTGCTGTTTTCCAACGAAAGAACCTTGTCAATAGATGGGTATTTATCCTCAGCTCCATTTTTAAACTTTACTTCAAATGAAGATGTAAAACTTTTCGTTTTTTTACTCATTTGTTGATTGATTATATCGCATATTCTTCTGAGTTCTTGCTCAGTAAGCATAAATTTTTTGTTATAATGCTTGGTCATCTTCATTTCTATTGGATTCCCTTAATGAAGTTTCATTGATGGTCAAGAGAGGCTTTATGACAAGTTATTATATCATAGATAAGCTTTAATTTAATCTGATTGATGGAGTTTTATGTTTGCTAAATTGTCGGGTTTAAGAGAGTTTTTTGAGTGTCGAAGGTCGGATTAGACAATAGATAGCTGAGACTGCTTCCTATTGTCTTTTTTGTGCTGGTGATCAATGTCTTACTTCCCTTGCTGATTGTCTTTTTCCGCTATTGTCCGTCTGGGTCGCTACATTTGTTGCTACACTGTAGCAACAAACTTTTACTATATTTCCTACCAATCAATATCACTCACTTCTATCCTGTTTGCCATGCTGCCAATATAAGGTAGGCATTATTATCTTTGATAACCATATCTTTATCTATGTATGTGGTGATTTTTTCTCCCCCTGGTGTAGTAGTTTCTATTGCTTTAATAGTGAAATTGACTTCTATGATGTCATCTGAAATTTGTTTTGTGCTTGTAAATGATAATCTATTTTGCTTTGTATCTTTATAGCCATAAACAAATGTGCTATAGCTTTCTCCTAAGCCATTATAGGCTAATTTATATGCTGCTTGATATTCCTTTTTGTTAATGTGGTCAAAAAATATACTTATTGTTGCCTTAGCTTGGTCACTAGGATTGGTGGCAGATTGAGCGTTAATAATCGATGGTATCAGGGTAGTGGCAGAAAAAATAAGAATTAAGGCGAATAAACTCCAGATTATAAGATCTGTGTTTTTTGATTTTTTCTCCGTATCTTGAGAACTCGAAGTTGTGTGCTGAACATATATGGGATAGTGGTTGTTGGTTGCCTTGTTTTGGAATGTTATGCCAATGAGCCCAAAAATTATACTGCTGAGAGTACCAATGTCTTGCAGGGAGAGATGTTGGATGAAGTAAGATATTTGTTCCACAAGAGAATCCCTTCTTATGCTTGGAAAAACTACTATCCGATAGTAGTATACATAATAATATGAGATAATATAAGCCTAAAATGTGTTTGCGTGATATAGTGAGGTAGTAAATATAGTGAGATAGACGTGTTGGTCAATATCTCTTTTGAAGGGTTAATGTGGAATCAAAAATATGTTATATTTGTGAAAGAGAAAGGAGCTTTGCTGGTGTCTACCTATGATGATCGATTAGCTTCACTAGAACGAAAAGTAGCTGCTCTAGAACTACGACGCCTGTATGATGAGAGCCTTGCCCAAGATAATACTCCTGCTGAGCAAGGGCACAGCTTGAAAGAGATCAATGAAAATATGGCGATCCTTCTTGGTGTTATGGGCAAGCAAGGGCAGAGTATCAAAGAGGTAAAAGAACAGTCTACTCTTTTAGGGCAAAATATGAGCCGTCATTTTGCAGATCTCGATCAAGGAATCTATAGCCATTTTGAATCCATTGATAAACGTTTTGAAGCCCAAGATAAGCGTTTTGATGCACAGGATAAAAAGTTTGAGATACAAGAAAGAAAGCTAGACCAGATCTTATTGCTTCTTACAACTAAATTAGATCAAGAAACATAAAGAAGGTGACTTGTGATTACACCACGAAAAGGTACTGGAACGGGACATCATATGTATATCACAAATGTTTCAAAAAATCTAAAGAATATGCCAACCTATAAACTACCTTCTAAAAAGCATTGTCAGACTTGTTATAAAAGAGAAAAGCTTATACGGCATCCCATTGGGCTATTTATTTGTATGTCTTGCAAGATGTCAATTAATGCTATGCTGAACAAGCAAGGCTTACAACCAGAGATGATATACAATCTTTCCATAGAGGAAAAGCAACATTGGATACAAGCTGTTGATAAACTTCATCTGTACCAGACAGATAGACATAAATAATTTAAATGTAGTTGCTTAGTCTTTTACTGTTAAGTTTTTTAAATTAGAACGCCTCTTATAGATCAGTGAAAAATGATACTCAAGGAGCACCTAAGCAATACTGTTTAGGTGCTCCTTTTTTATGGAATTAAGTTATGTTGGCGGAGAACATTCTCTACACGTTCTACACTGATCCTCAAAGATGGAGCGGCTTGATGCATTGCTTGATTGATAATAGATGTCTTTTGGTAACGAGAGAAGATATCCGCTAGTCGTTCTTCAATTGTGATCCTTTTACCCGTAGGTCCAGTTGTCATATCGCAATAGTTGAGCGCATCGGCTAGTAGTGATTGTTCTCGTGTAAATTGGCTTAATTCTGTATCTAGTCCTCTGAATGTTGCTTCATGTTCCGCTCCAGAATGATAGGCAACAAGGCACGCTAGCCGTTCTTGGTTATTCGATCGTACGTAGTGAGCACCATCTATAGGATGAAAACCAGTTTGTTTTAATGATGGAGCATAGCCAATATCATGGAGATAAGCAGCTGCTACAAGACATGCCTGGTCAGCTTCATTGAATATTTGGCTTACCCACCGTGCCTGATCAACAACACTTTGAACATGGAGCCAACGGTTGCCTAGTGAGGAAAGTAAAGATGTCGCTTGTTCTTTGGCCCAATCAATGTAGTTGCTATTCAGTTGAGTATTTTTTAGAACTGAGATAGTTGTATGTACTTCTATGCCTTGCTGTTCTCCAATAATACCTTTTCCTTCAAAGGTTTTTCCTTGAATACTAATGCGCTGTACACTAATCTCTAATTGTCTTGCTATTCTTTCCTTCATTTGCTGAAAGAAAGGTTTAAGTTTTGGTCTCTCTGCGAGAATGAGCACCTGGAGATTTACAATAGTGATATTGTGTGGAATTAATAGCTTTTCTTTTAATTCTCCAAGATAGTTGATAGATTGCGCATTTGTGATCCCGTCTTCATCATTAAACCAATCTGCAATATCCCCTTCTCCTAATGCTGCTAATATCGCATCAACTATTGCATGAGAGATAGGATCACCATCGCTACGTTTAACATGAAAACCTTTATCAAATGGAATTACTATCCCAGCCATCGTTAATGGAAAACCTTCGTAGAGGCTGTGAAAGTCAATTCCTGTCCCAATTCGTAGTTGCTCACTAAGTATTCGGTTAATTTGGCTGTTTTCTGACATTACCTTTTGCCTCCTTATTCCAGTCAAGAATGTCATACTCATATGTAAATTCGTAAAGGGCTGCAACTGCAATGATATGTGCCCATTCTATAGGTCTTCCGGTGTTTGCTAGTACTGTTCTATTAATGGCTACTATTGGTGCTGTTTGAGAAATATGTAAAAGTTGACGCTCACTTTGTGTCGCCAGACGCGCCAGTAACTTTTCATGAACATGTGTCGCTTTGAGATTGTGCTTCTCTTGGAGCCATTCGAATAGCGGTTTGTCCCCGATATTTGTTGTTAACAATTCACCAAATAAATCTGATGGATAGTAACTTTCGATAATTCGGTAAGGAAGATTATCTGCTGATTGTAGACGGTAACGCTTGAATACAAGTGTGTCATTCTGAACTTGAAGCTGTTTTGCTATTTCTGCATTTACTGCCACAAGAGATGGCTGTTCTAAAAATTGTACCTGCGGCCGGCGTCCCATTCTTTCCATGTCTCTAAGAAAAGAGCCTGACTTTTGTAGTTCACTAGCTGATATCGATAAGCTCTCATTGTTAAGTCGTATTTCTCTGCCTTTATCAACAGTTACTCGTTCTCGTGTACCTGCTATAAAGGTACCTTTACCAGAAGAGCGAGAAATAACCCCTTCGCTTTCTAAGATCTTAAGTGCTTGTCTCACCGTCTCACGGCTAGCTTTAAGCATCTCTGCAAGTTCCCTCTCTGAACCTATTTTTGTGCCCGCAGCAAGTTCTCCGTTCAAGATTTTTGATCGCAAATTATCTGCAATTGCTTCTGATTTTCCTAATTCCATTGTATTTTCTCCTTTTGGTCTAAATTGGTCTAGGCCAAAGGTTGACTTTCTCAAAATTTAATGGTATATATTGGTCTAGACCTAATAAATGGTCTAGACCGAAAGAGACCACTGATATTCAGTAGTTTACCACAAAATTTGGTCTTTAAATAGCGCATTAATAACAAAATAAGAGGCTCACTGAGCAGGCCAGGATGGCAGAGACGGGTAAGCCGTTCACCATGCGGACGCCTAAAGGTGAGATGAGGGTGAAAATCCCATAGGGTCTAAGTCCTTGGATTCGCTGAACCTTGCGAGAAAGGAGTGCTGATGAAGGAGCAAGGCGGACGGCGTGCCTTAGACCTGGAAAGGCTTGGGAAAGCTTTTCTATTTAAGATTGATGTGTGAAGTTTGATACTGCTAATTGCGTTTGTAGACTCGTATGCATGCGGAGTTAGCAGCAATGAACCTTCGCAATTGAGCTAAGGTCAATCATTTTTAGTAAGGAGAACTATATGGCAATTACCCTTTTAACCGATGCTGAATACAAGAACATCAACGACATCATTACGAAGCTGAAAGAATATGCGAACGACAAAGACGCCACTCCCCGCGCCGCTTCGCATTTCCGCACCATCATTAAAGCCCATTCAGACTTTATCGCCATTGAGGACGGAAAGCGTGCCTTGAACAAGTCGAAAAAAGAGTTGCGTGCGATTCAGGAACAAGAGCGCATTGAGCGCCAACAGGCACGCTTGCAAAAACTCCAAGAAAAAATCAAGGCGCAGCCGCCCAAAAACGCGTCCGCTTCTAACGCTGGTAAATCAGAGAAATCGGCTTAATTTTTACGCTCCAAATAGCGTGACAAAATGCGAGCAAAAATCAAAGGAGAATCGTGACAGTCTTCCAGCATATCGATGTCATGATCACTGGTTTTTACGCTCGCATTTTTACACTCCCATTACACTCCCATTACCTGATTTAACCACGGGAATTTTTGCAAAAGTAGGAGCAAAATTATGGGCATTTTCGAGAGTAAATTGAACCCGTTTAAGGGACGTCAGGGAGGTGCTGCATCCACTGGTGTCAAGACGAAAGGAGAGACGCTTTCAAAGAAAGAAGCAAATAATATCGTGAAGGACGTTCATGCGATGCTCAAGAACAATCCGAACTTGAGTGATGCTGAACTTATGAGGGTGTTAAATTGTCCCGATACCAATAATTATCAGGCAGCAGTGGCAACGGGACGACTGGCGTATGAGAAAGAGAAACTGCTTCACCCAGACAAGCCCAAGAGTAACAACGCTGCCCCACCGGGTGGAACACACAATGGACCGTCTGGTCTTGAGCGTATTGATAAGAACAGCGAACTGAACCTGGTCAATTATTCAGCAGATCAGTTAGTACAACATGTCGATCGTGAGCTCAATCGTGTGCAATTTGGCTGGTCATTCAACACAAAGGTCATGGAGAACTTTGGCGAGCTATGGGCCTTAGTTGGACCGGCTATCTTGTTGATTGGGACTATTGGCGAAGTATTCTTAGTGCTCTGGTTACGTCAAAAGGTGCAGGATACCATTGCAGGCTTGTCGATCGTTGCGGTTGCTATGGTCTTAGAAGGAACCTTCCTTGCGATATCGTATAAAGCAGCAACGATCCGGGGACGAGCAGAGCGGCGACCGGATGGCCCTACTGAGCTTGATAGGAAAAAGCTACAGCGTCAACGCTTCTTCTGGTTTGCCCTGGCAGCTGGTGTCTGTGTGACTCAGATTATCTTTGTGGCTGCACAGACAAAAGCTGATGGAATCGGTGAGGCGGGTGTCTGGATTTTTGCCATTGTGCGTGCCATTTTTACGTTGGTGGCAGATGGGTACACGGCCTTTGCGCATGAAGAAAAGCCAACGACGGCTGATCAGGCGTTGGAGGAACAACAGCAACGGACAAAGCAGGCAACAGCCTTACTCTCTCAGAAAAGAGTAGAGATCACATCGATCAACGATGGCATTCTCTCGGTTCGTGAAGCCCATACAGAAGCAGAGATGAAAGATGACAAAATGCAGACGCGCCTGACGATTGAAAAGATGCAAAACCAGGCTCAAATCGATGCGCTCAAAGCGCAACAAGAAATGGCAAATATGACCATTCTGATGATGACCTCAATGCAGAGAGCACTGATTGACCCGACGATGGGGGCTGAAAAACGTCAATCCGCCATTCAAGCCATGAACGCCATGGCTCAAGCGCAGTTACCACCCGAAAAATCAAAGGAGAGAACCGTAACGCAAGAGGATGTGTAGTATGCCAGAGCGCCCATATAGTCGATATACCCGTGGGAAGGCATGGGCAGCATTGTATAGCCAGCATATAAACGCTGGCTATGTGCTTATTCCACATAGTAGGACAAACAATAGCATTGCAGTGATCCGCCGTGAGCCAGCTGAAAAAGTACAGGAAATAACGCAGAAACTGTATGAGCATGCGGATCAATGCGATGCTTTTTACAATCAAGTTGAGGAAGATGAGTTCAACGATCCAGAAGTTGCGGACCTGCTTAAGCGCTCAAAACACGCTGTCGTACTGGCGCGTTCCTCGGATTACTACTATTACCATCTGGATGATAAAGAGGATATGGGTGTCTTTGGATTAGTGATATGTGGCCTTCATGATAGTTATCTCCAGTTACCTACGTGGGAATTGAGAAGCAACAAACGTTATGCTGCCAGGGAGACAAGTATAGATATTGCCTCACCTGTTTTTGAACATGCGCGTAAGACACAGGTAGGACATTCTATCTTGCTTGGAGCACTTCATAACGGTGATAAGATCGCAAAGGCGTTTCTAGAGGATCTCAAAAAGCGCCAAGAGCGTACATACTGGCGTATTCGTGCTGAAGTTGATGCTATGCAAGCAACCCAATATAGAGGTCGTCATCTGGCATTCATGACCGAAATTGAGCGGAAAGAAGCAGGAGCAAAGATTAGCCAAGGATTAAAGCGCTATTACGCCAATCGTCGATTATCGTAACAATTGTATCAGGAAGGAGTTTCATTGTGAGGTCATATCGAACTGGTCGCGATCTGAAGGGGCAATTTGCCCTCTTCTGTTTGCTTATCATAATAGTTGTTTTGCTTGTTGCCGTTGGGATTGTCTCCATGACGATCGCTCTAAAATAAAGGAGATCCACCTATGGAAAACATCAACTACCTCATCATCAGCTTTATCACGATGATCCACACCACCTATCAGCATTATCGTCCCTTTGGTTTTATGTCATACCTTCCACTGGTTCTCTTCGTGTGGGCGTTCCTTCTGATCCTGCTTTCGACATTCAATAAGCATCCAAGTCGCTTTGTCGGATACCTGCTTGGCCTGGTCTTTCTAACGACATTCGTGGTGATCGTTTTTTAGAGGTATCGAGCGAGGAGCACGCAAGATGAAACAGTCACGAACCGGGAAGCCCTTATGCTGTAAATGTCGCAAACTGGCAACACATACAGGCGGGCATCATCGCTCCTTTGATAAGCCGGCACATCTGTACTTCTGTACACCGCATGCAGAGGAGTGGCCGGAACACGATTGTAAATTGATCGTACCAGAAAAGATATTGGCGGCCACATCGGTTCAAACTGATAAAAAATGATGGCCCCTTATGAGAGCCACCAAATCCTCAATCATCGGTGCCTCGTTCATGTTTGGAGACCTGGCCGGGCATCGATGACCAATAACTACACAGGATATGGAGTATCGGGTGTAGCTGTGCTCATTATACCATAAAAAAGTTACGCCTGGACTCCTATGGAAAGGAGTTCATATCGTGGAAATGAAAGAGAAAGCCTCGACCTCTTCAAGCTCTGGCCTCGTGTGGATGGTTCTTTTGATTATTGTATGTGTTGTAGGGTATGGCACGTTGAATGCGACAAAGGCCCCACTTCACACGGTGCAGACATCTTCAATTCAAGCTACTCCACATGCTCAATCGACGGAGATACTGTCCATCTATGGGACACCAACGATTTCGGCAAGCCAGATCAACAAGATTCTGACGGCGTATCATTCCCCAGCAGCCGGGACGGGATCATATCTCTATACTTCTGCGTTGCAATATGGTATTGATCCTATTGTCCCTTTAGCCTTTTTTATGCACGAATCGACTTTAGGCACGCAGGGCGAAGCAACGGTCACGCTCGCTCTTGGAAATGAGCGATGTATTAACGATCGGCCGTGTGTTGATCAGTCACGAGGGGGCTATGCACAGTTCAACTCGTGGACTGACGGATATCAACACTGGTTCGATCTTATCACAGGCCCTCTCTATAAAGGTGCAGGCCTGACGACGATCCAACAAATTATCCCTCGCTACGCTCCAGCGGCTGATTCGAACGATGAACAAGCGTATATTGGTGCTCTACTGTATTCCGTGCATGCCTGGCGTTCTGGAAAGGTGGTGATTTGATGAAGCAGCTTCTTCTTACGAAACAGGGAGATGCATCTTCCTGCTTTCTCTGTCGAACGCCTGGTGAGCATGATCAGGTGAGGTTATGCCTCTTTCATTATCTGATCTTTATGCTTTGCATGTACTGTTTTTTGATCCGTACCCATCAGATAGGAAGGAGCTGGAAACGATGAGACGTGTGTGTTACTTCTTCCTGTGCTGGTCCTGCTGGTCCGCGCTCCAACGCATGATCTATTGTCCCTGGTGTTGGCAATCATGGCATGTGATGCGCTGGTATCCGTCTCATTGGTCTTCAACCATTTGTGTGCATCATGAGCACATGATGCGTGTTCAATCTGCGCGCAGACATGATCAGCGATTTCTCCCGGTTTAAATGAGAGAACGTCAACCAGATTGAAAGCCCTCATAGTCTCGCTACAAGGGCTTTTCTTCCCTTCATTCGTGCCAACTCATCGGGAGTTGGTAGGATTGAGCGAAAGGAAAAAAGACATGTCTTTGTTTGGAACCAAAAAGGAACATCATGCATCCTCTCCCACACGTCCAGGACGTCCGACGACACCACCCCCATTTCCGGCTGAAATTCCCTGTGCCATCTGTACGACACCGATAGGTTTTAGTGGTGGAGGAATGTGCGCGATCTGCCATCGGGACGTGTGCAGTCGTCATTCCACGTCTGTGATAACGACTGGTAGAGTGAATTTAGTGTGTACGGATTGTCATTAGCCATGTATACATACATGGCTTACTCTATTGTACCCAGGAAGTGGGTTCATGCGTTGGTATCCTGGTACATCCAATACATATAAGCTTGATAGATGGCGCTATGGACTGTTTGCCATCAGTTTTCTACCAATAAGGAGGGTCCCGCTATGGGGATGAGAGAAACGATACAGACTATTCTCGTCACGCTTGCCCGATCTGAAAATGCCATGACGCTTCAAGATTTTATACGATCTACCGGCCTATCTACCGAAGAATTATCGAGTGCGCTTGATACGTTGGTTGATGTTCGTATTCTTCGGACTGATAACTCGTATCATCATTCAGAAATAGGCGATATGATCTATACCTTTACTGATACGGAACAATCACAAGCAGCTTTTGAGACGGTCAAACCAACCAATGATACCAATGTGATCAATGAGGTGACAAAAGCTGCCCAACACTATTGGAGTACTGGCGATGAGACCGTGACGATTGATCGTGTGATCATTGCTGAGAGGCGTGAAGATGGAAACATCATCGTAAAAGTATCATGGTCAAGTGAACGTACAAAAGATCAACTCCGCGACGATATGGTGTATATCGTGTCTGAAAATGATGATCACACCCTTTCTGTCCATGGACCGGAATGGTAGAAAGGAGCTGGTACGTTCACACCTGGTTCCTTAGCTACCTTTGGCTATGCCTCAAAAGATGCGGAAGAAGAGTTACGCGGGGTGATGCTAGTCAATCCAGCTGCTTTGATTATTGATACCCGCTTGACGCCGTGGTGTGGCTGGTCAAAGGTGTGGCAACGTCCAACCTTATCGGCTTGCTGGTCAACGCGCTATATCTGGCGTGGTGACTGGCTGGGCAATGTCAATCACACCATGCGGTCAAAACCGATCCTGCTGGCGAATGAGCAGGAGGGGATACCCTGGCTTGTGCGTGGGGTTGAAAAGGGCTTTACCCTCATTTTGCTGTGTGGCTGTGCCGATCCTCGTACCTGTCATCGCAGCGTGATTTATACCAACGTGATCACCTTACTTGGTGATTGTTTTCCTCGCTTCTCGTTGGGTCAACGGGTGATGACACCTGATGGCCCTGGCGTCATTAATCCTCATATTCCGCTGTACATTCATCAGGCACGCAATCGCTACGCGGTGCTTTTAGACCTGATCAAACCGCAGCGGTACTATGATCCTTCTCAATTGAAACCCTATGATGTTCTGCAACGTGAGTTGCTACCCGAAAAGGAGATGTCCTATGCTTATTAATCAACTGACTGTGTGTGGCCGGCTTGGTCGTGATCCTGATATGAGCTATACCTCCAATGGTATCGCCTGTACAAAGTTTAGTATTGCCGTTGATCAAGGAAAAGAGAAGCCAACGATGTGGCTCAATATTGTGGGCTGGGATCGCCTGGCAGAGCGCATGAATGAAAAATTTCAGAAAGGCCATGAGGTCTATATCCAGGGTCGATTAGCCGTGCGTGAGTATGAAGATCGCAATGGACAGAAACGGCAAGCCATTGATGTGATTGCGACTTCCGCCCAACTCACCCAGCGGCCACAAGCGGCGGCTTCAACATCTGACGGTTCTGGTCTTGATGAACTTGGAGACCTTGATGATCATCCCTTCTAGCCTGTTGAAAGGATGCCATTTATATGGTTGCTCCTCGTCGCATTTCCCCTTCACCCTCTCGCTTTACTTCCTACGCATTGAACCTGATTGAAGGAACCTTTGTCTTTGATCGGGAACTTCAAACGGTGACGCTTCTCGTGCAAGAGCAGGGCATTCAAGAGCAGCAGCGTTTCACAGATCAAGAATTTTGCATTCTCAAGCTCATTTTTGATCTGTATCCTGACTATTGCCCTTTAGCGGATCTGCTTGCTTCACAGTCATCGCGGCCGCTCAATCAGTGCTATGAGGAAGTGCAACGAGGGCTGAACGAAGGATACATTGATGCTGTTATTCGACCCGTGCGCAATCTCTTGTCGCGTGCACGGGTCAAATTGCATCCGTTCGGCCTTGATGTCCGCTCGATCCAAGAAACCGGCTACATGCTGGTGTTGGATCGCCATGGATTTACGCAAAGATCATAAATAAATAGGGTTGGCCTCTGCTTATTGTTTCTGTGGTGAGCAGGTACAAGCCAACCCTATGTAGCGCATACAAAAGAGAAAGGACACATGGTGATGGCAAGACAGAACAAAAACGATGCACATCAATCAGGCGTTGCGGTGGGACAAGCCTTCATGCACATGACCGGGGGAGAAAAATACTTTAACCTACATGATTCAGAGTATTGCGAGGTCTCATTCTGGGGTGCGGATAGTTATAGTGGTGATCAATCAGCTCAAAGCGCATTCAGCGATGCTTTCACGGAAACGGTGAGGTCAGGGCGAGAAGCCCAGGGTATTGACCTCGTCTTCTACCATCCTCATGTGAAAGATGATCATGTTGATATGTTACCGCTAGAAAGCGATACACAATCCGTGTATGACCCTGGGTTTTGATGTCCACGGTGAATGTCGCACGTTTTTATGAGAGTTTCCAATGCGTATCATTTCTTCTCACCCTTCTCACTCGCTCCAGCTGCTTCAATATCGCCGCCTCTTTCGTGGTCGCCTGACAGATTTTGCCTTGCAATATCCCACGGGTCGCTATGCTCGGGTGGGTCGTGCTCTGACAGAGCAAGATATTGTTCGTCATGTGCGAGGAGAGCACACGATCGGTTCTTATGTGATCAATGAACAGGGGCTGTGCTGGTTTGCTGTGTATGATGCTGATTGTCTCGACGGCCTTGAAGCATTGATCAGCCTGCAAATATGTCTTGACTCTGATGGATATCCCTCCTACTTGGAAGCGTCCAGACGAGGCGGTCATTTGTGGCTGTTTTTTGCGCAGCCACTCCCAGCGTCTCAGGTCCGCGCCTGGTTCTTGCCCTACTGTCCAAAGGGTTTTGAATTTTATCCGAAACAGAGTGAGGGCGGTGGCTATGGATCGTTGATCCGCTTACCCTGTGGCGTTCATCAGATCACCGGCCGGCGCTATGCGTTTCAGGAAACAGATGGGCGGCTCTGTTGGCCTGTGGCGTCTACTGTGCGTGAGCACCTGGCATGGTTGGACGGGGTGCAGCGTATTCCTGTCCCACCTGAGCGCAAGCAGCCATGTACGCCCCAAAGAGAAAGCCGCCCACAAGACCAATCGTTAACCATCTCCCATCGAACAAACCTTTCTGATCACACGACTATTGACGCCTGGTGTGCCCAACAAGACCCCGTAGCACTCATTGGTTCCTATGTCTCACTGGATCAGCAAGGACATGGATGTTGTCCCTTTGGTGATCATCATACAGGGGGCTATGATCATCATCCCTCCTTCAAAGTCTATACGCCGCGTCGTGCTGGTGGCTGTTGTTGGTACTGCTACACCTGGGGACGCGGTGGCAATGTGTTTAATTTCCTTTGCTTCTGGTATCGCGTGGAGCCACGAGAGATGTGGCGACGCATTCAACAACATGAAATCTAAAGGAGAACATCAATGTCGAAACGTGAACAACTTCCTGATCACTACAATATGGTGATCGTCACGATCGATCGTCGTTTTTATCCTCTGCATCTGATGCGTGATAGCCATGGAGCGTACACGTATCTTTCTGGGTGTTGGTGGGAACATGCAGATACTTATGCATGTCCTCCGGCGATCGGGCCTCGCCACAGAACGGGGATCGTTTCTTTTTCGACGTATCAAGGTGCTATTGATTTTTGTCACCGTGACTACGAAGAGAGTGATATTCATGTGATGTGTCGTCGTCTAGCGACCGCATGTGAAGTGTATCCTGAGCGCAATGCGTGGTACATCGCTGAGATTGAAGCTCTTACAAACACAAAACTATGGGTGTGGAATTCCCGCTATGATGTGATGGTTTCTGTGTCACTGACAGATGGTACCTCTTATGCCATTGAACGAGAAAATATTGACGATGCACTGGTAGCGCTTTATGAATATCTCTGGACGGATGTTCATGACAAAGCGCTTCTGCCAGTTGCCATCTGATGGATGGTCGAAATGCCCTTGTAGCGATGCTATGAGGGCATGTTTCTTTCCTTCAGTTATGCCAATTCGGGTGAGTTGGCAGAATTGAGTGAAAGGATAAAACGATCATGATCGGAATTCTGTTGATCATTGGCTTCTGTTTGATTGATATGGCAATGTTGATGCCATCTGCCAAACGAAATGAAGCGATCTCACGTCAACGTATGAACCAGCAACATGGATGGGTGAATAACGCTGCATCGCCAGGAAGTGTCCTTTTCGTTTGTCTCCTTCTCCCTATTGAGGTAGCCGTGCTTGTGGTTGTGGTTCCCTACTTACCGTGGTAGGAAAATGTGTGATGACCTGCTGGTATGGTATTGATGTTCTCATTGTAGGTGAAAAGGAGTTCAAATCGTGTTTTCTCAGATGCTGCCCTGGCTGATTATTACATTGCTTATCGGTGTGATTGTCGGTTTGATTATTGGGACATATGTTGGCACTTCATTGCTTCATCGACACGAGAAAGTGTCACGGCCGCAACCACAACCGGTGGTGTATGAGCGAGCGCGAACGCGCTATCTGGATGATGATCATTATAGCAGAAGGCGCTGATGATCATCGTGAAAATTGCATGAACCTTTGTTGTTCTGGCTATGAGTTTTTTATCAGCCCTTCTCGTTTCAGAGAGGGCTTTCTTTTGGAGGTACCGTTATGGGATGGTTTGATAAACAAGAGAAACGAACTGAAGATTTCATAGATGCATCATCGCTCCATGGGAGAAGAGGAATGGACAAGATGAAGCGTCCAAGCGAGCGCGTGAAAAGAGCACAGAAAGATATTCAGGGTGAACATCTGGTCCCAATTGTATTAGATGGGGCTCCTGGCGTCGCACATAGTCGGGCACTCACGACTGGAGAGTCTGTATGGTGCGACATCTGCGGTGGCTTTTACCTTCCTCATCAACATTAATATCATCAGCCCTTGTAGCAGTTGCTATGAGGGCTTTTTTATGAAAGGCTCTCTATGGATGAACCTTATCGCCATCTTTCCCCTGAAGATATCCTTACCAACTTCTCTTCAATTCTCGTGATCAAAACCGGCCTGACCAAGATTCGCCCTTTCCTTCCAACTGACGCCCCTTTTCGCGATATTGAAGGACGGCTCCATGTCTATTCTCCTGATGAGTGCATCTGTCGGGGGCCAGAAGGTGAGCAATGGAGTAGTTCGCAAACGAGTGTCAAGCGTGATCGAATCGCCGTTGGCACTCTCCATGAAGATGGATGGGACTGGATACTCTATAGGCAACGCGATCCGCTTCCTGTGTCCTGTTTTGACATCCCTTTTCCGTTTGTGCTGCACCTCTCCACTACATGGCACAGCCAGCCCGACGGCGCGGTAGTGACTTGGAATTGTAAGCGAGGCAGTGACTTATGTATGCGCCTGGTGAAACGAAGCGTGTTTCAGCAGACCTATACACGTGCGCCGGCGCAATAACGTTATAATCAGCCCTTGCAGCAGCTGCTATGAGGGCCTTTCTTTCCTTCAGTTATGCCAATTTATTGGGAGTTGGCAGAATTGAGTGAAAGGAGATGATACGAGACCTTGAATGTAAAGTATGTAGGTGATTCCCCCTTTGCTCACTTACAGAGTAAAAGCTTTGAATGGTATACCCCAGCTAGATATGTGAACGCTGCACGTGCACTTATGGGAGCGATTGATGTAGATCCAGCTTCAAGTGCTCTTGCCAATACTGTGATCCAGGCAGTAACTTATTATGATGAAGAGACTAATGGATTAGACAAACCCTGGAGCGGTCGTGTCTGGTTAAATCCTCCATATTGTCGGACAGCTCACGTGAGCAATCAGGAGATATGGACGTGTCGCCTCATTGCACAGTATGAAGCAGGGATCACAACGCAAGCGGTGTTACTGGTAAATGCCTCAACAGATACCGGATGGTTTCAGCGCTTGTGGAAGTATCCCATCTGCTTTACGAACCACCGCATCAACTTCTGGAGCGTCAATGATCAACAAGGTGGGCCAACACATGGGAGTGCTCTGGTCTACTTGGGTCCTTATACTGAGAGGTTTGCATCTCTTTTCAGTCGCTTTGGTGCTGTTGTTCATTGTGTCTCTACATCTGAGCCTACTTTGTGGGATGATGCGCTCCAGCAATGTGAAGCGTGATAGGTACAACTGAATAATTTTACTCTCATTGGAGAGTCTTTACATGTAGAACTAAGGCCCTTAGAGCGTTCTGCTGTAAGGGCTTTTTTTATGGAGAAAATTCGTGGCAACACAAGTTATTCAATCTGATCTTTTTACGGGAGAAGAAAAGATCGTATCCGTCGCAGCGAAAAGAAAATGTGTGGCATCTATTCATACGACCCATCAGATCATCACATGGTCGTATGGTGGAGGAACACAAACGATAGCAATAGCTATTCTGATTGCAAAAGGGCTGCTTCCAAAGCCTGATCTGATCGTGATGGCAGATACGGGAGATGAAGCAACCGAAACATGGGAATATACCAAGCTGTACGTTGAGCCTCTGCTAGCCTCTCTTGGTCTGACGCTAGAAATTGCTCCTCACTCTCTTTCAACCGTTGGTCTCTATGGACATAATGGAGATTTATTGTTACCAGTCTTTACACAAACGGGAAAAATGCCCACGTATTGTTCGAGCGAATGGAAAAAGCTTGTTTTTCGTCGCTATCTTCGGTCGAAAGGAATTAAAGAATGTGTCACCTGGTTAGGAATGTCTGCCGATGAAGTCGAGAGGATAAAACCAAGTGATGTTCAATGGCAACAATACGCCTGGCCTCTGGCTTTTGATATCCCTATGACGCGTACTGAGTGCCGTCAATTGATTCTGAACTATGGATGGCCTGATCCACCAAAATCATGTTGTTGGGATTGTCCACATCGGCTCAATCCTCAATGGTTGCGCCTTAAGAAACAGTATCCTCAAGATTTTGCAAAGGCTGTCCAGAGAGATAAAGAGATACGAGAGCAAGATCCACTTCATTCGGTTTATCTGCATTTTAGTCGAAAGCCTCTGGATGAAGTTGATTTGACTGAACCAGATCAGCCAACACTTTTTGGTGATGAAAATGGGGGATGCCAGTCTGGTTATTGCATGGTGTAAATTGAAGTAGCCCTTCTAGCATTTGCTAGAGGGCTTTTTGTTTGAAGGAAGAATGTATGAATTATTCGGTTCGTGAGTTACTTCTGTTTGCTCTTCTGTGGTTTGGGTTAGGTGTTATGTGTTGCTGGCTTGTGCTTGACGTTGTTTTTCATTTTCATGGCTAAAAGTTCAGGGGCGCGGACTAGTAACACGCGCCCCTCTACGTACAGAGAGAGTATCTCTAGAGTGGCTTCTCATGGGTGTTTACTCGCACATTTTTGAAAGTGCCTTGTCGTGTGTTTTTGAAGGAGGTGTCTTGTCGAGCCTGATCTTTTTGCCGTAGTATCACGCTTGGTTGCGACGATGGGACGTATTGTTATTCTTGCTCGTCTTCGCAAACAAACGGATAGCGTTGAACTAGTCTACCATGTGCTTGATCTGATCTGTCATCTTTTCGACGCGATAGAAAAATCGTTACAGGATCATGAAATGTAGGAAGGATACTTGTAGTATGGCTTCTAATGTGTCTGTATTGCTCTTTGGAGTAGATACGTTAATTGTGAATGTCAAGGTGTCTCATCGTCCTCCAAAGCCAGATGAAAACACTCAAGAGGATGTCTCTGAAGTGTGTTTAACAGAGGAGCTAGATGCATTGTTGAATGCTTGGATGGAGGCGGCAAAGAACCAAGAGAAGCCGTATAAAACGGCATGGAAACATGAGGATGCGACATTGATGATGCATCCCAGAGGGACACAAACCCATCGCTATTTGCTAAAGAATGGCCTTATCGATCTGATGATTGGTCCTTTTCTGCAAAATAGCGGCCTGGCGCGGGTCAAGTTTTCGAGTGAATATCTGTGGAAGTATGGAGCAGCTGCTGCACTGGTGAAGACACATCAGTTTCTTTGGGAGCTGTTTCAAGGTGATTTTCTTCTCCAGTGTTCAGAAATCCATGTGTGTGCAGACGTAGCAGATTTTGTGATCCCTCGCAATTATGAGCAATTGTTTGTGTCACGTGCTTCTACCTATCGCCCGATTAAAACATCGGCGTTGGATCGTCCGGTTTATCGCTATCATCGTTTAGAA
The DNA here is from genome assembly GCF_057551105.1 of Dictyobacter sp. Z7_2. Taxonomy (NCBI): domain Bacteria; kingdom Bacillati; phylum Chloroflexota; class Ktedonobacteria; order Ktedonobacterales; family Dictyobacteraceae; genus Dictyobacter; species Dictyobacter sp. Z7_2. The sequence continues at coordinate 844,178 of NZ_BAAJPE010000002.1, read as the reverse complement.
ACGTTGCAATTTAGTGGTCATGGCAATCCGATCAGTGCCGCTATCTATAATAAGCTGGCTGAGATAGAACAGAAATCGCAGGAAAAGCGCTGGTTTTATGATCTGTGGAAGCGGCAAGGATGGGATGGAGAAGCTCCTGTTTGGCGTATTGAATGCAGAATAAAGCGGCCGGCACTGCATGAGATGGATATTGAAGATACCTACGATGCACTAGACAAAGTCCCAGCCCTGTGGTCGTTTTGTGTTGGTCATGCTGGTCAAAGAGACGGATGGGTTCGTATGGTGCAAGTGAATACACGCGACTCGAACCGGCGTCGATGGAAAACAGCGAGCTCGTGGGAAGTCGTCCAAAAAGCGTTTGAGAAGATGCTGGAGCGCATTGATGATCTCGCTGATATCCAGAGAGAGCGAAAGCGCCAGATCAACCTTGATCGAGCAGAGAAAGCCATTGCTGGGTATACCACGACATACGGCGCATGGTTACAGGATGAAGTCCAGTCTGATGATGATGCCTCTATCGTGCTGCAACGTCTCTATGAGAAAATGTTGCGGATCTGGGAGGATAAAGGTGAGGATTTTCATTCGATGCGGATAAAAAAACAGTTTGATTATCACATTTTATAATCTTCTATAGTAAAGGACGGTGATTTATGGGAAGAAAGAAAGTTCCTTCGACGGCTCAACCGCTACTGCTTACAGTTCCTGATGTAGCAATTGCTTTAGGTGTATGTGTAGCCACTGTGTACAATCTTATGTACCGTGAAGGGCTACCTTCTGTGAAGATTGCAGGGATGAGGCGTGTATATCCAGAATCGTTACATGCTTGGATTAAGCAGCATGAAGAAATATGAAACCATCTACAACTGAACTAAGCCTTGCCGTTATTTCCAAAAATGGCAAGGCTTTTTTATTAAGGAGTTACAGCAATATGCCAAGATCAAAGGGAAGACGAGCTAAAGGTGATGGGTCAGTTTTTCAACGTAAGGATGGCAGATGGGTTATGCAGGTGTGGTTAGGGGATAAATATAAACAGACATATGTGAAATCGCAAAAAGAAGGCCTTGAGAAATTAAGGAAAGCTCAACGTGAGATAGAGCAAGGAAATTTTGCAACTGGACCTCAACAGACATTAAAAGAGTATTTAGAGTATTGGATAGAAGAGGTTCACAAGCCACTGATCCGCTTAAGCAGCTATGTGAAGTATCGTAAAATTATCAATTCTTATATCATTCCTGCTTTAGGAGGGATAAAACTACAAAAACTCACACCTCAACATGTTTTGTCACTCTATCGCCAGAAAGAAAAAGATGGATTGAAACCTAAGACAATCAATTCTATTCATGGTGTATTGCACGTAGCTCTGAAGAATGCAGTTCTTTGGAATCTCGTTTCTTATAATGTTTGTGATAAAGTTTCGGGACCACGCGTAGCTAAAAAGGAGATTAATCCCTTGACGATGGAACAAGCGCAAAATCTCTTGAAAGTTGTTCGGGGACATCGACTAGAAGCCTTACTAACAGTCGCATTAACTACTGCTATGCGTCGTGGTGAACTACTTGCTTTACGCTGGTCAGATGTTGATTTAGAGAATGGGTCGCTCCAGGTGAAAAGAACTGTAGACTATATTCCTCATTATGGGTATGTGGAGGGAGAGCCAAAAACAAAGGCCGGCCAGCGTATGATACTGTTACCTTCATTCGTCGTCGATCTTTTAAGACAGCATCGTCTTCAGCAATTAGAGATGCGTTTAAAAGTTGGCAGTGACTGGCAAGATAAGGATCTTCTTTTTACTGGCTTAAAGGGCGGTTACTTTAATCCTCGGTACATGCCAAAGCTCTTTGATAAAGTGCTCGTGGAAGCTGGTCTACCGCATATGAAGTTTCATAACTTAAGGCACAGCGCCGCAACCCTTCTTTTGAGTATGGGGGTATCTGCTAAAATGGTGCAAGAGATACTAGGGCATAGTGATATTAGTATGACGCTAGGCGTTTATGGGCATGTTCTGCCAGCTATGCATAAAGAGGCCATGGGTAAATGGGATGAGAAATTAAGTCCTCATGACCAGGACGATGGTACAAAGTCTAGCTGATTTTTGAACTGTCTTAAAACTGTCAAAATGGCGATAAACTGTAAATAAACTGTCAATCAGGGTAGAATGTAGCAACGACTACAAAACAAAGCCGCTTGTGAAGCGGTTTCACAAGCGGCTTGAGTGGTGGAGATGGGGGAGAGTTGAACTCCCCGTCCAAACGTCCCTACCGAGGAATGTACTACAGGTTTATTCGATGATTTTCTTAGGCACTCTGGACTCCCACCGACAAGATTCCTGAGTGTTGGCCCTCTGGTCTTTGATGACGATTAGAAGACGGTCCTCGTCACCGCACCGCGTGTTTATTGTGCCTGTACCCGACCCCACGAAGAAAGGTCGGACAGACATCGCGTCACTACTTCTTAGGCAGCGAGAGCGAGTTGTGGTTCAGTTGTTTTGGCAACTAATTTTTTGTCGGTTGATTAACGAGATTGCATACCGACACCTCGACCTGCAATTCTCCGATCTGACCGCCTGTCGAAACCCGACATCCCCAGATGAAGATCCTCACCAGAGTGGAATTGGATACCTTTGAGCATCGCGTTCTAAACTGATGATACGGAGTAATTGTACCACAATGGTTGACAAATAGCAACGTTATTTGCGCTGGAATACATACTAAATGATCCTTATGGAGGTAATAACTGGACGCCTTACGCTCTATACATCGTATCAGAGCCTTTTGGATGGCGTAAGTTGCCACGGGCGAAGAGTCTTTGTATAATGGTCGTCGTGAGCAATTACTTTGATGCCCTGGTCAGTAGATAATTTAAGGTGGAATGATTTATGGTTTCGTCGCAGAGTTCTCTGCTGCGTATCGCGCATCGGGGAGGATCGCATCTTGCTCCTGAGAACACGCTGGCCGCATTTCGTAATGCGTTAACGATGCCGGTGGATATGCTTGAGCTGGATGTGCAGATGAGTCGCGATGGCCACGCGATTGTTTTTCATGATGCTCTTGTCGAGCGTGTAACGAATGGCGAGGGGAATGTGCTCGATCTTGACTTTGCCTATCTGCGTTCGTTGGATGCTGCGAAGCATTTTCCCGGAGGATGGCCTCAACCTGAGCAGATTCCTACGCTGCAAGAGGTTTTGACACTGGCTCGCAATCGGGTACGTGTGTGTATTGAACTTAAATTGAGCGAGCGCGATGGTGCATATGGACGGTATCCCAATATGGTCGAGTCGGTGATACGCGATCTGCGAGCGACCAGGATGCTTGATCGGGTGCTGGTGATTTCTTTTGACTGGGTGGCGCTGACGAAGATACGACGCTTGGAGCCTTCGTTGATAACGGGTGCTCTGGTTTCGCGCGAGCTCTGGTCTCCCGAAGAGGATCCGCAGCTGGAAAAGCTGTGTAAGCAGGTGACGCGTATGGGTTGTAATTGGATCGATATGGATCGTGAACTTTTTACTCCTGAACGGCTTGCGATCATTCATCGCAACGGTTTTAAGTTAGGACTCTGGACGGTCGATGATCTTGAGGAGCTGCGTCTTTTTCATAATCTTGGAGTAGATGCTCTGACTACTGATCGCCCTGATCTTTTTGCTCAACTGTAATGTGTTGCTGGCAGCGCTGTATACTGCTTGCCAGGCAGATGCTTTTCTCTGAGGTGTTCTTCCTGAGGAGAACGATTTTCTTCTGTTAAGAAAGTGATACCTGGCTGAATATGGCATCACTTGAATAGTACGCGTTTCTATCAGTAGAAAGCATTGGTACCATATCCTGTAGTTCGTACTTGAGGGTATGCTATAATGACCCCCGAATACCAGCCAGAAGGCGCTGGATATATGATTGTGAGCGGAGAGTCTGAGATTATGCAACAATCTGACATTGCAATAAAAGATCACTCATCTGAGGTAACTACTCCTGAGTCGTTACCTAAACACGTTGACATAACGATCGTCATTCCTTTGATGAATGAGCAGGAGAGCATCGGCATTCTTTTCGAAAGAGTGAAAGCTCAACTTGAACAGCTTAGTAAGACATATGAAATCGTTTTTGTAGACGATGGTAGCACTGATAAGACCTTTGAGGTTTTACAACGTTTATACGACGAAAATCCTGGCGTGGTTCGTGTGGTGCGTTTCCGCCGAAATTTTGGCAAGACTCCGGCTCTGGTGGCTGGCTTCGATCGTGCGAGTGGCGATATTGTCTTTACGATGGATGGCGATTTGCAAGATGATCCGCAGGAAATCCCTCGTTATCTTGAGAAATTAGATGAGGGCTATGATCTGGTCACTGGCTGGAAGTTTCCCCGCCTTGATCCTCTCTCCAAGACGGCTCCATCGCGCCTGTTCAATGCCACGGTCAGTAAAGTGACTGGCGTCCATCTGCACGATATTAACTGCGGTTTTAAAGCCTATCGTCGCGAGGTGATTGAAGATCCACAACTGAAGCTCTATGGTGACTTCCATCGCTTTATTCCTGTGATTGCACAGGCTCGTGGCTTTCGTATCGCCGAGATCAAAGTGACTCATCATCCTCGTCAGTTTGGTGTTTCCAAATTTGGAGCGAAACGTCTGGCACAAGGTTTCATCGATTTATTGAATATCTTGTTTTTAACCACGTATCTGCGTCAGCCTTTACGCCTCTTTGCCACTTTGGGCTTCTGGTCCTTTGTAATTGGTTTCCTGGTTGATCTATTTACCGTACTACGTAGCTATTTCTGGATTCATGAGCCAATTCACCAGCAGCCGATGCTCTTTGTTGGTATTCTGTTGATGATCTTTGGTGTACAATTTTTCGTGGCAGGTCTCCAAAGTGAGATGATTCGTCACTATGCTTTCCAACATGGTGAAGAGTTTAATATCAAGCAGGAACTTCTTTGATGCAGTACATGCATCAAAGAAGGGTCGATCAGGCGATTGTTTTGATCAAGATATCCTTCGGAAACAAAAAAGGTGTAGTGCGTGACTAAAGAAATCTGGCACAAACGCTTTTTGTATGCTCGGGATCGTTTATGTTTTTATCCAGCTCCTGAACCTCTACGGCGTACCCGGCAATTCTGGATCGTCATGGGACTTGTTTCGGCCGCTGTGCTTTGTTTTTGCGCTTTTTATATTTCTTATATGTGTGCCAGACAGACTGCTTTCCAGACGAATGCTGAAGATTTTGGGATTATGGATCAGGCTGTCTGGAATACGATCCATGGCAACATCCTCCATGAGACAATCTGTAATATCGTTAGTGATACAAATTGTGTACCTACTGCTGGTCCTGCCGGCTACATGCGCTTTGCGATCCATTTTGAGCCAATCTTGTTTCCGATATCACTGTTTTATTTTATCTGGTCCGATCCGCGTATCTTGCTTGTGATACAGACAATTGTCGTGGCTCTTGGAGCTTATCCAGCCTTCTGGTTAGCACGTCTGCGTTTGCGCAATGAGTGGTGGGCGGGTGCATTTGCTTTGCTCTATCTGATTTATCCGGCGCAATTGCAAGCAACGACCTATGACTTTCATGCGGTCACATTGACAGCTGCTTTACTGCTCTTTACGTTCTACTTTATGTATACGCGTCAAACGCTCTGGTTCTTTGTCTTTGCTATTCTATCGATGGCCTGTAAGGAGAGCATTCCGCTGGATGTGGCGGCGATTGGTTTATGGTCAATTGTTTTTCAAAGGCGTTGGAAGAGTGGAGCAGCGTTGGTTCTGCTGGCAGGTGTATGGTTTATTGTGGCGACGAAAGTGATCATGCCTCATTTTAGCCCTACCGGTCATGCCTTGCTGAGCTCTCGCTATAGTGGCACTGGTGGTGTGGGAGGGATTGCTAAAAATTTATTGGTGCATCCCATCACATTTTTACGCACTTACGTTTTTGAATCTGCTCATCTGGCCTATATCCATTCTTTGCTCGCGCCGGCTGGATATATTCCGAAGCCTCATGGAGGCGGAATTTTTTATCTGCCTTTGCTGGCACCGTGGATATTGATTATGGCGGTGCCCACGATGGCTGTCAATTTGTTAAGCTCAAATGCTCAACAATACACAGGGCTTTTTCAATACAATGCAAATATTGTGCCCGTAATCATCTTCTCAACCATTGAAGCGTTTGTGGTCGTACGATGGTTGTTGAGAGTCGGAGCAGCAGCTCTGGCTCGACGGCAAACAGCAAAGGTTGAGTTGAGTGCACATTCAACTTCGGCGGCCCCGATGGATGGTAGTCCCTCGGGATGGCGGCGTATGCTTCCTACAGTATTGATAAGTTTATTATTGGTTGGCGTCATAGGGAGTGCTCTGCGTACGGATTATTATTTTCATGGACAACTGCCATTTTCAATTGGTTTCCAGTGGCCGCAAAGCTCAGCTCATACTGCTCTTGCACAGCATTTTATTGATATGATTCCCTCAGATGCTTCGGTCTCGGCGCAGACGAAACTGGTTCCACATCTGAGTCATCGTAAAAGTATCTATATGTTTCCTTATGATGATATGCAAGCTGATTATGTGTTTTTAGATGTTACAGGTGATATTTATCCCTATACTGAGTTGCAGCCGTATACCCGTGAAGCGAAGCAAGTGTTAGCCAGCGGTCAATATGGTGTTGTCGCTGCTCAGGATGGATATTTACTGTTGAAACGTGGCTTACCAGCGCCGTATATGTTATCTACGCCGGACACCACGATCCATACAGGTCAAACGTTTGATCCTGCGTCACTTTTATTCGATCTACCAACTAATTTTTGTTCAAATATATATGTCTCTCAGGGGCAGGTGACGAATCCGCTTCAGGTTGATTTTAAGCAGGCGGATGGCAATAAGCTTCATCTGTTAGGATTTGCTGTGGGAGCTAGTAGTCCATTTAGTCGTACCAATGGCTATGGCACGCTGACGACGTATTGGCGTGTTGATAGTGCTATAAAGACGCCTATCCAATTGCTTGCCTTTATGCAGGGGAGTGATGGGCGCGAATATCAGATAAATGCGGAAATGCCAGATCTCTCATGGTGTCCTGCACAGACATGGCAACCAAGTGCTATCCTACGCTTGACGAGTCGCACGTTTAATCTTAAGCAAAGTAGCATTCCAAATGGGCTAGCACAGATGTCCATTGCTGTTTTGCCACAGGAGCAGTCATCGAGTACAATGATGAATATGCAAGCTCGATTGATGTTGCAGATTTTGCATGCACCGGATACAGTTACTGCCAGCAAGAATACCAATGCATTGCAGCTGATGCCACTGACCATTGTTAACTAATATATATTGAGCGGCATCACTAGTTCTCTATGGCATGGCCGCAGTAAAATGAAAGAGGATGTCGGATGGGCATTTATTTAGGTCAACTTCCGCCCGCAGAAATTGCGCGTTTAAAGGCTGAATTAGCGGAAACGCTGATCGCTAATTTCTGCTATCCACGTTTTTTTGATCATCGAACTGAGTCGTTGCAAATGCGTCCAGTTGACCGTACGAAGCGCCAGGAAGTATGGCTCTACCTGAGCTCTGTTGATTTTACAGCCTGGAACCGTATAGATCTGATGTCACCAGATATTCAGCATCAGATCGAACGCCTCTTCATTCAATTTGTGCAGCGGAATCGAAATTTCTTTGGCAATCAAGGTCGTCGCAGAATGGCTGATATCCGATTGTTAGTGAACTCCTGCTCGGCCGCTGTTGTTCAGGGCTTACGCAATCATCTGACAGGCCAAAAATCGAATAACGCACCCTTTGGGAGTCCCCGCCCTGTTATCTCCTGGGCCACTCCAAGTATCAGCGATCGCGCCGAGCCTTCCTGGGAGCAGATTACAGCTTCTACCATGCTACTCCAGCAACAGATCCAGGAGATCAGGGGTGAAGCAAAGACAGGGGCTCCGATCTCGGTGCAGGTGAATACCTCTGCGAATGCGGGAGTAGGCTCAGGGGTGGCTCATGGGTCGGGGCGCCGTAGTAGCGCATCGACGCCTTCGACGGCACGTTCAGGCGTTCAAACGGGTCAGGGAGAATTTGAGCCAGCGGCTCGTAATCCGGTTGCGCCGGCGGCCTCGGCACCGCGTACTGCCCAGAAGATGGCGCCAGCGGCTGAAGTGAAGAGCTCTACAGCTACGGCCACAGCGTCTAGAGTGGATACAACCCCTAAGCCATCAACGACTGCATCTCGTAAGCCTGACCCGCTCGCACAGCCCCATGATGGCAGGAGTGCAGCTCCATCAAATCGTAGTGCGCGTTCTGGTGAATCTGCTGGAGGATCTTCATCATCAGCAGCCAGTGTAATGGCGCCAGTGTCAGAACCAGCGGTAACGCCTCCATCGCCAGCGAGCAGAACAGGCAATGGTTCTAGCTTTAATCATAATGGATCACGTTCATCTACAGCTTCGTTAAATGACTCATCTCCCGCTATGGTGGTGTCTCCGCCACCTGCTGGTCAGCGTCAAGCGTCCTCGCTCTCGTCAACAAGTTCGCTCTCCGCCGGGACAACAAATGGTCCTCGTGAGATGATGGCTGTTGGCGAAGATGATGTTGCTATTTTTGAGCAGATGCGACATCAATTGGTTATCTGGTTGCGTATTGAGGCGGTAACGGCTGGACTGGAGATTACAAATCAAGGACCGCAGCAGTTGCTGGAACTGTTGCGCCAGGATGCACATTATGATGAGACGCGTCTGCAAGTTGTGTCAACCTTGTTGAATCTTGCCAATCAGGTCATCAAAACTGGACTGGTGAGTGTGTTGGATTACAAGCAGGCATTGATGTTCCATCTTATGCATACGCGACGCCAGTAAATGTTTCTACCACTATCGGCTTCTTTGAGATAGCTGCTCAGAACTGCGTGAACGAACGATGATAGAAAGCGCCCCTGACGGAAAATTCTCTTGTCAGGGGCGCTTTCTATCATCATAAAAGTCTATCTCGCTTGATTGTCATTTTCCACAAGATCGTTTGTGTCTGCTACGGTGCTGTTGATGAGGCCGACGCTGTGAGCATCGGGAGGAGCTCTTTTAGCTGCTGTAGCCAGGCTGATCCCAGCAGGCGTCGGGGGATATGAATCACTCCTTGTTGTACACGAGCTTCATTGCGAAAACGCCGATAGAGAATAATTCTGTTCGGTACTACATTGCGCTTGACCGTCAAGACCAACTCATTATCTTTAATTGCAATTGCCTCGTATCCTAATTGTCCAGCCTCAACTTTCAGATTGACAATTTCCAGGAGATTGTGTACTTGATCAGGGATAGGCCCAAAACGATCTGATAATTCAGAGGTCATGGCTTCGACTTGCGCGGCATCTTTCAAGCTGGCGAGCCGTTGATAGAAATTCACTTTTAATGTGCGATCTCCGATATATTCATCTGGCAGATAGGCATCGATAGGCAGGTCGACCGATGTGCTTTGATGACTACTTTCGGCCTGCTTCCCTTGCAGTTCCTGGACCGCATCCGAGAGCAGCTTACAGTAGAGGTCAAAGCCTACCGAGTTCATAAATCCAGATTGCTCAGCTCCCAGCAGGCTGCCTGCGCCGCGGATCTCAAGATCCTTCATTGCGATGCGGAAACCAGCTCCCAGTTCGGTGGCCTCAAAGATAGCGCGTAAGCGTTTCTCCTGGATAGGAGTGAGCTTGGCATTTTTACCATAGAAGAAGTAAGCATATGCTTGCTGTGTAGCTCGCCCTACGCGTCCGCGTAGCTGATAGAGCTGTGACAGGCCAAAAAATGCGGCATTGTTGACAATAATCGTGTTGGCGTTGGGAATATCCAGGCCATTTTCGATGATCGTAGTTGAGATGAGCACGTCATAATCACCGTTTGAGAAACCAACCATGACGCGTTCCAATTGATCCTCAGGCATCTGGCCGTGTCCAACCATAATGCGGGCTTCCGGAATCAGTTTCTGGAGCTTTTGGGCCAGAATCTGAATGCCTTGTACGCGATTATGTACAAAAAAGACCTGACCACCACGATCTATCTCGCGCAGAATAGCTTCTCGAATCAAGACGTCATCATATTCGCGAATTGTGGTACGGATCGGTAGGCGCTCCTGTGGAGGCGTCTCGATGATACTCATATCGCGCAGATTTACCAGTGACATATGCAGCGTACGTGGAATAGGCGTGGCGGTCATGGTCAGTACATCGATTTCGGCGCGCATCTGTTTCAAGCGTTCTTTATGGATAACGCCAAAGCGCTGTTCTTCGTCAACAACCAGCAGGCCAAGATTCAAGAAGACTACATCCTTTTGCAACAGGCGATGTGTCCCAATAATAATATCGACCTTCCCCAGAGCCAGGTCTTCGAGCACTTGCTTCTGCTCTTTCTCGGTACGGAATCGGCTAAGCAGTTCTACGCGCACAGGATAGGCTTTGAGGCGCTCTTTAAAATTGTTGAAGTGTTGGAGCGCCAGTACCGTTGTAGGGACCAGAATAGCGACCTGGCGTTGATCTAGCACACATTTAAAGGCCGCTCGCAATGCGACTTCTGTTTTTCCATAGCCGACGTCGCCGCAGACCAGACGATCCATGGGACGAGGACGTTCCATATCGGCCTTGACCTCATCAATCGCACGCTGTTGATCTGGTGTTTCCTGGTATGCAAAACCATCTTCCAGTTCCTGTAGCCATGGTAGATCGCTATCAGGTGGAAAGGCATGGCCTGGAGCCGCTTCGCGCATGCTGTAGAGCCGCAAAAGTTCGCGGGCGATCTCCTGAACGTTTTCTTTCACCTTCGATTTAGCGCGTGTCCACTCGGTTGTGCCTAGCTTGCTCAGAGCGGGGACAGCGTCGCCCATACCGATAAAGCGTGTGATGCGATCAAGCTGATCGGTTGGAATATAAAGCTTGTCGGTTCCGGCGTAGTGAATCAAGAGATACTCACGCTCGACGCCTGTGAGATTCAGCTTTGTAAGTCCCTCAAAGCGTCCGATGCCATGTTCCTGGTGGACAATATAGTCGCCTGGATTGACCTCTGCCAGAAACGAGGCCGGTGTGACGGGTTTACGGCGTTGGATATTACGCCTTTTGGACCAGCCAAAAATTTCGGTATCGGTATAGATGTGGAGCGCCAGCGAGCGCGATTGCCAGCCTTCATTTAATTGCCCCTGGATAAGTGTAAGTGTGCCAGCGTCAGGCAGTTGATTAATATTTGTGCCGGGACTGACCTCAATTGTTGCATCTTGTAAGATTGCTTCATCGCCTAAAACTTCGGCCATCCGTCGAGCTTGCATGGTGACAATAACCACTCGATCCCGGTTATTGAGCGCTTTGCGGCAGTCCTGTACAAAGGCACGCAGACGACCTCCATAAGAGTTTGCACTGGTCATGGTAGGAATGAGATCCTCTGTGCCACCTTGTTGACGGCTCTCGAAATCGCTTTCGGCGGTTGAGAGTATGTCTGCGAAGCGCAATTGACGGCGCTGATGTATCTGAGGCTCTAATTGTGCCCATTCCACTGCGGCATCACGTAGATGCGTTGGATTTTCACGTTCGCGCTCGTGTATCTCGCGGGTCTCTTGCGCTTGATGATCAAGCTCAATGATGCGGTTTTGGATGCCTGCTGGGTTGTCTAAAATAAGCAATCCGTTACGTGGAAGGTAGTCGAGAACCGTCGCTGGACTATGTAAGTAGGGCAGATAAAAAGTGATGTCTTCAAATGATCGTTTCTTTCTCAGCAAATCCAGATCATGCTCCCAACGCTCCTCGGCATCCTTATTTAGATCCTTCGTATTGAGCAGCATAAGATCCTTGACCGCTTCTAAACCATTGCCTGGCAATGCTTCACGGGCTGGTCCAATAATGCAGGTCTCGATTGTGTTCAGTGAACGTTGCGTCTCTTGATCGAATGTCCGTATCGATTCGATTTCGTCCCCGAAAAATTCAACGCGCACGGGACGTGGTAACGTGGGAGGAAAGAGATCGATAATGCCGCCGCGATGACTGAATTGTCCGGGCTCCTCTACCTCAGCGACGGGTTCGTAGCCGAGGTTGTAGAGGTGCTCGATGAGCATTGGGAGGTTGGTTTCCTGACCCCTTTGGAGGATAAAGAGGGAGGCTGACAGTTCTTTAGGAGGAATGACCAGTTGTGTCAGGGCACGCGCAGAGCACACGACTAATGGAGTTCGTTCGCGTTCAACCATAGCTATCAATGCTTGCATGCGGCGTTGGGTTGTATCGATATCTCCAATCAGTCGCTCGTACGGAAGGGCGTTGCGGTCTGGCAGGTGGAAGATGTCGCTTGGATTGGGCACAAATAATTTGAGTGTCTCGACAAGCTGACTGGCTTCTGCTTCATCATTGATAATCAGCAGGATCGGTTGTTTGAATGAAACTTCCAGACTGGCGACAACATAAGGACGTGCAGCCTCGGTAATACCGGTTAAGGCTGGTATACCTTCTATATTTTGGAGCTTTTCGCGCAGACGGCGATGCTCTGGTCTTTTTGTTAAAAGTGTAAGCAAACCCTGTAATGTCACTTCATCCTCCAGCAATGGACAGAACAAACAGCACCCTCCGCGCACGTGCAGTGGGGGTGTTATTGGCATCGCCCTTAATCCATACTCTTGTTATTGTATCACTATGCGGCGATATCAGCTTCGGAGGACTATTTGTAATGTACTCCGGGACGTTTTGACTCATGTATTGATATTTGTAGCTAAAGCAATACTTTAGCTATGCCTGCTATCGCACATCTTCCAGTTTTTATTCTATGCATTATACTACATGGCATATCTTTTTGATTTTATATGGATCTATCTGGTGCTTTTTTTCTATGATCTTCAATGGTTTTTGTTCTTTGCTATCGGCTCGTGTGATGCATGCAATGGATTATGCGGCCGTGTCTTGAGGTGTACCGGAGGAAGATAGCTCTGGTTAGAGTACATCTTTGAGCGGGCAAGTACTATTGACTAATCCAGAGCCGCTTGCGTATCTCTGGCAAGTTGTTCAGCTTTGCGCAGTTTTTCCTGTTCGCGACGCTCCTGTTTCAGGCGTTGCTTCTCAGCAGCCTTTTTTTGAGCTTCAGGGTCCACGTTGACAATATTCATCGTAGCATCCAGCCCCTTTTCCAGATAAAGAACGATTGCCTCGGCGGCTTGCTTCTCTGCGATTTCCAGTTGGATATACTCGTCCCCTGTAGGGACGCCGAGTACATACTTAACAGTATCCATGCGTTGATTCGCTGGCCTGCCAATACCGACACGCAGACGTGCAAACTGGTTCGTATGCAGATGACTGATCATGCTGTTAATACCGTTATGTCCACCAGAGCTGCCCTGAGCACGTAGTCGTACCTGTCCGATTGCCAGATCGAGGTCATCATAGATCACAATAATATCGGCCGCTTCGATTTTGTACCAGCGTATGAGTTCAATAATGGCCTCTCCGCTATTGTTCATAAAGGTCAGGGGTTTTACCAGCACAACTTTTTCATGGCCAATCATGCCTTGAGCGATCATGGCGCGTCCATGCCGTTCCCAGCGTAGCATATAGGTATTGGCGAGTGCATCCACAACGTGGAAGCCCACGTTGTGGCGTGTTTTCTCGTACTGGGTGCCTGGATTGCCCAGGCCGATGATTAATTTCATAAAATGCGTTACCCGATTAACGACCATATGCCAGGCGCGTTGCCAGATATTGAGGCAACTTCACCTTTATGATCTTCTCTTGCGTTTTTTCAAATGAATAAGGTATGCGATAGAAATGGAAACCGTTCTCAGTATCATAAATCATAAATGCAGCTCGTGGATCGCCATCTCTTGGCTGTCCGACGCCTCCCGGATTAACGATGGCCCGATAATCTTCGGGGGCTTGCCACTCTCCTTCAGGGGGGATAAGCATCTCGTTAGTGACATCAATCATACTCTGGCTCAGGCCCAGCAGCGAGAGAAGTTCCTCGATTTCCTGGTTAAGACGTTCTTCCGCATTTTGGATCGCCTCTTCAGACGTTGTCTCATCGACAGGCTCGGGATTTTCGTTTTCCTCATCGGCCTCTGCTTCAGATGAGCTCGTTTCGTCTTGTTGTTCCAGGAGCTTGTTGGCTTCCTGGGATGCGACGATCTCTTTTAACTCGGCAGGAGATGTGATCTGTACTTCAGGTGCGTCATCTGCGATCTGATGTTGCAGGTCGGCAACTGCATCGGCCGCATTCGCTACCAGATTCTGGATCTGTTCTGCTTCCGTAAAATCCTTACTTGCTTGCTGGATATTTTGATTGTTTTCGGCAAGCGAGTTCGCCGCTGCTATCGGTGTGGCACTGTCATCCTGGGCGCCATTGGATTGCCCTGCTGGCTCTCCATTCTGCGCCGCAATGGCGGCCGTTTCCTGCGTATCACCCTGGATAAGCTCTCCCATCTCTAGGGGGATTGTCGGAGAATTCGCAACCGTGTCGGGCTGCTGGAAAATGACCGGGACGTGTGTATGACCTACAAAGCAATAACGGCTATTGAAATGTTGAAAGCTACGCTCAGCTAACACTTCTGAGGTGAGATACTCCCAGAGTGGTCCGTAGGGGCTTCCATGAACGAGAATACAGTCATCTTTCTCGAGGCGTTGTGGTAAATTGGCGAGAAAGTTTCGATTCTCTTCTGTGAGTTGGGTCGCTGTCCATTCTGCTGAGATGCGAGCAGCCTCACTGAAATCTTCTAAATCGAGCTTACCCACCGCCGCCCAGTCGTGATTCCCGGCAATAATGACGTCAGTACGTTCCCGCAGCGTTTGAATACATTCATTGGGATTGGGACCATAACCAACCAGATCACCAAGAAACCAGAGGCCATCAATTGGATCTTGTTGAGATAATTCATCGATTTTCGCGAGCACCGCTTCCAGGGCTTCCAGGTTCGCGTGTATATCGGTAAAGATTGCGTAACGCATACAGCATACTCTATTCAAAATAATGATACTCGTAAGTGTGGTTATTCTACCATGTTTGAGGCAACCTTACTAGTAGGTGTTGAATGCAAAGAGTTCTGAACCCTGTCGTTTTTGATGGTAATATAGAGATGATGCTATGTTGTACCATCCTGTGTGATATACTCAGGAGCATAAAAAAGTTTTTGAAAGGGGACGTAATGACACGACCTGTAACACTTTTTACCGGGCAATGGGGCGACCTGCCTTTGGAAGAACTTGCTGCTAAAGTGAGTAAATGGGGCTTTGACGGCCTTGAATTGGCGACGTCTGGACAACATTTCGATGAGACCCGTGTTCTTAATGAACCTGGATATGCTGAGTCGCTGCGCGCCACGCTGGACAAATATCATTTGAACGTCTACGCCGTAGGTGCTCATCTGATCGGCCAGGCAACATGCGATCTGATCGGGCCACGCCATCAGGGAATTCTGCCCAAAGAAGTCTGGGGCGATGGAGAAGCAGAAGGTGTGCGTAAACGTGCAGCTGCACGTATGCAAGATATCGCACGCGCCGCCGCAAAAATCGGTGTGCAACGTGTAACGGGCTTTACTGGCTCTAGTATCTGGCATATGCTCTATTCTTTCCCACCAAATGATTTTGCTGAAATTGAGCGTGGCTATGAAGACTTCGCACAGCGCTGGAATCCGATTATTGATGTCTTCGATCAGGAGGGCGTGAAATTTGCCCTTGAGGTCCATCCGACGGAGATCGCGTATGATTTTGTGACTACGCGGAAGACGCTGGATGCCATTGGGAATCGGCCAGGCTTTGGGATCAACTTTGATCCGAGCCACCTTGTCCCCCAGTTCCTCGACTCTGCGGCTTTCCTGAGCGATTTTGCCGACCGCATCTATCATGTGCATGTGAAAGACTCAAAGCGTCATCTGGATGGCCGTAGCAGCATTCTGGGCTCGCATTTGAACTTTGGTTCGGCTGCGCGTGGCTGGGATTTTGTCTCTCCTGGACACGGTGATGTTGATTTTGAATCCATCATTCGTACGCTTAATCGCATCGATTATCAAGGACCTCTCTCGATTGAGTGGGAAGATAGCGGGATGAATCGCGAATATGGCGCACAAGATGCCATTGCATTTGTCCGTCGCTCTGATTTTGCTCCATCGGATGTCGCCTTCGACGCCGCATTTAGTAAAAAGTAAGATTGTCATAGCAAGCATGAGCATATTTCTATGGGGTATGCTCATGCTTGCTATTTGTGCTGCGACAATTTGGTTTGCGCGTAATGATCCTTGCGCTTGTTATTGTGGTGAGCGTAAAGGGAGATGGAAACCCCAGTTGAGTAAGGCCGCAGCATCATGATCGCGCTGTTGCTGGTCAGGGCTGTCCAGTATGACCCCAATGAGATGGTGTCCCGAACGTGTTGCAGAGAAGGAGAGGCAGTAGCCTGCGGCATCGGTGTGCCCTGTTTTGATGCCTGTGATGCCTGCATAGGTGCCGAGCAATGTATTGGTATTATTCCAGACAAATGTCTGATTATCGATCGTAACTGTGTAGGTTTGTGTTTTGACGATGCTGGCAAAGAGTGGGATGTGCATGGCATATTGACTGAGTATAGCCAGGTCATGTGCACTGGTGTAGTGCGCAGCCCTATCAGAGGTCAGGCCATCGGGACTGTCGTAGTGGGTCTGGAAGAGGTGGAGACGATACGCAAATATATTCATCCTGGCGACAAAGTTAGGAACGCTCATCCCCAGGCCGTCAGCGATGGCGTACGCTGCATCGTTTCCTGATGGCAGTAGTAACGCATACAGTAAATCTTTCAATGACAGTACATCGCCTGCTACCAGGCCAGAACTGCTGCCGTCATCGATAATAACTCTGTCGATTGCATCTTGATGAACGGTAATCAGGAGATCAGGCTTTGCCGTTTGTATCGCAATCAATGCTGTCATGATCTTGGTCGTGCTGGCCATAAGCATTGGTTTTTCGCCGTTCTTATCATAGAGTGCGTGTCCTGTATCTGCATCGAGGAGATAGACAGCTGTGGCAGTAAAATGAGGTGTTGGTTGTGTCGCCGTCAGGATGGGTATAGGAGTAGGAATTGGTGTGGGTGAGGGGAAGTGTCTGGGCGTGGGTGTGGGGAGTTGTTCAACTCCGGGGGCTAGAAAGATAGTTGTACCAATGGGGGTAAATACGAGAAGTGAAGCTGCACTTATAAGGCACAGCACCATCATGATGAGAATAACTATGGTAATCCGACGTTTCATACTAACTTTACCCAATAGATGTATCAATATCAAATTGCCGTTTTGCTTATAGCCATTGTGCGCCAGATGGTTTATGCCTTGATGATGTGATCAAGCTTCAAACGTTCAAATCATCGTGCGCTTGAAGCTTGATCGTGCCCTATGCTAAGGGGCGCTAGAGGTCTGGCCAACGTTTATGATAATCAGTGACTTGTTCGAAGGCATCGGCGACACGGAGCAGTGTGTCTTCTTTGAAGGTGTTACCCAGCAACTGGAGTCCAACGGGCAAGCCATCGCTGAAGCCTCCCGGGATGGAAACTCCACTGATACCGGCCAGATTGGCTGGAATCGTAAAGACATCCTGCAAGTACATCTGATAGGGATCGGAGATTTCGCCAATTTTAAATGCCACGGTTGGAGAGGCCGGGCTGACCAACGCATCAAACTTCTCAAAGGCTTGATCGAAGTCCTGTTTGATGAGTGCACGTACCTTTTCGGCACGTTTGTAGTAGGCATCGTAGTAGCCAGCTGAGAGTGCATACGTGCCCAGCATGATACGACGCTTCACTTCAGGACCAAAGCCAAATTCTCTGGTTTTCTCCATCGCTTCCCACATATCGGTAGTATCGCGATAGGAGTAGCCATATTTAACGCCATCGTAGCGAGAAAGATTGGAACTGGCTTCGGCTGGCGCAATGATATAGTAAGCTGCAACGCCATATTTTGTGTGTGGCAGCGAAACAGGACTGATCTCAGCACCTAAATCCCGCAAGCGCTCAATATTTTCTTTGACCGCGTTTACAACACCGGGCTGTGTCCCTTCAACCCAATATTCTTCGGGGACTCCAATACGTAAACCTTTGATATTACCCGAAAGGGCTGCACTATAGTCCTGAACAGGTTCGGTTGAACTGGTGCTATCATGCCTGTCATTTCCCGCGATTGCCTGGAGAAGAATCGCCGCGTCGCGAGCATTACGGGCGAATGGACCGATCTGATCAAGCGATGAGGCGAAGGCGATCAAGCCAAAGCGCGAGACGCGTCCGTAGGTAGGTTTCAGGCCGACGATATTGCAGAGAGCACCTGGCTGACGAATCGAGCCACCTGTATCGCTCCCATAGGAACCCATTGCCATACCGGCTGCCACGGCTGCTGCTGAGCCACCGCTGCTCCCGCCAGGAGCGCGTTCGAGGTCCCAGGGATTATGCGTGGGGAAAAACGCTGAATGCTCGGTCGATGATCCCATCGCGAACTCGTCCATATTAGTTTTGCCCACCATGACGAAACCTGCTTCGTTCAAGCGATCCATAACCGTAGCGTTGTAAGGTGGTTTGAAATTTTCCAGCATGCGAGAGCCGCAGGTCGTTGTGATATCTTTGGTGCAGATTAAATCTTTAATCGCAAGCGGGATGCCAGTCAGCGGATGCAGATTTTCTTGCCTGGCCAGACGCTGATCAGCTTCTTTGGCCTGCTGGAGTGCCAGATCGTCTGTAATCAGGGTAAAGGCTTTTACTTTGGGCTCAACCTCGCGGATACGGTCAAGATGGGCCTGGGTCAATTCGACCGAAGAAATCTTACGCTCGCGTAACAATGCGCCAGCTTCATGAATACTTAACTTATAGAGCTCTGTCATGTAATTTATCCCTCCTCCAGTACCGCATTGACCTTTAAGCAATTCTCATCCTGGTCGGGTGCATTGGCAAGCAATACTTCTGGTGGATAGGATGGTTCTGTTACATCTGCACGCATGACGTTAGTAAGGCGCGATGCATGTGCTGTGGGAGAAACACCGCTGACATCAGCCTCTTGTAAGATGTGAATATGGTCGAGAATGGCGGATAGTTGGTTCCCAAATGTTCCAACCTCTTCTTCACTCAGCCCCAATCTGGCGAGTTTGGCTACATTTTGTACCGTCTCGCGATTAATCATAACTGTGTCCTCTTCTATTTGTGACCTGCTACCAGCGGATGTGGAAGCCGCTTACGTGTTCCGTTGTATCTCTCCATGTCGTGTGTACGTCTTGCACGTGGGCGGCCGATGGTCCCTGTCGTAGTAACACCAGGAGTTGTTCGAGAGCCGCTCGTGTGCCTTGAGCGACCACTTCAACGTCGCCAGTCTGATCGTTACGGACAAACCCGTGTATACCCAGAGCGTGAGCTTTCTGGACGACAAAATAGCGAAAGCCAACACCTTGTACCTGTCCGACTACCACTGCATAGAGTTCTTCTTTTGGGTTTGAATTACTCTGGCTCATGTCTTTCATCATAGCATAGACTTGACTTTGAGGATAGTCCCTTTGGACGAGTGGGATTATTATTTTTCCGTTATCTGATATGCTCTTAAGAAGGAAGGTGTTGAGCTAGAATCTTGTATGCAACAAGAATATGGAGTATAGTGTATTGCTTAATACAGCATCCTATTGTAGTATCCTAGTGTAGGATCGAAGAAATGATATATATCGTTCTAACTCCATCTGCCTGGGATAAGTAGGAACATTCCAGAGATCGCCTGCTCTTCTAGAGATCTCAAGGAATTTCTGTCCAGTGTACCTCTACCATTGATACCATAGTGTATCATTGGGGGTGATCGTGTACACTATACCTCCGGTGTGCAGGTGTTTTCACACGTAAACGTTCTATTATGAGGCATGTAAATAATCGAATCTATGTCGATGCGTCAGCCTCGATACAATTTCGTTGGGGAGTAACGAATGCAGTCTGTACAGGACCTGGCTACCGCGGTGCAGCGTATTGTTGGCAATGTTGAACGGGTCATTGTTGGTAAGGCTGAACCCGTTGCATTTAGCCTGATCGCGGTTATTTGTAATGGACATATTTTAATTGAAGATGTGCCCGGTGTCGGGAAAACAGTTCTTACCAAAGCTATTGCTCGCTCGATTGGATGTTCTTTTAAACGAATTCAATTCACTCCTGACCTATTGCCCAGTGACGTTACTGGCGTTTCAATCTATAATCAGAAGGTCGGCGATTTTGAGTTTCGTCCTGGTCCGATTATGTCTCAAATCGTGCTTGCCGACGAAGTGAATCGTGCGACCCCCAAAACGCAGTCCGCGCTTCTTGAAGCAATGGAAGAAGGACAAATGACGGTTGATGGTGTGACATATCATCTGCCCCAGCCCTTTATGGTGATGGCGACTCAGAATCCCATTGAATATGAAGGTACTTTCCCTCTACCTGAGGCCCAGCTAGATCGCTTCATGATGAATATCAGTTTAGGATATCCAAAGGCTGAAGATGAAGTAAACATCTTGAATAGTCATCAGCATCATCATCCTTTAGAGGACCTGACACAGATTATGACCGCGGAAGAGTTGGTGTATATTCAGCAGCAAGTGAAAAATATTCATGTAGATGCTTCTATCCTTGAGTATATTGTGGCCATTGCCAATGCGACGCGTAATCATCAAAATATTTACCTTGGTGTAAGCCCACGTGGCTCTCTTGCGCTGTTTCGTGCTGCTCAGGCGCTGGCGGCCATGCGCGGTCGCAGCTATGTCATTCCTGATGATATCAAGTTGCTTGTTAAACCGACCCTGGCTCATCGCATTATTGTGACGCCTTCCGCACGTGTGCGTTCAATCTCTTCAGCCAGTTTGCTGGAAGAGATTCTACAAACGGTGCCGGTGCCGAATGCCTGGGTTGGCGGTGGAAAGGGGCGCTAGTTATGCGTCCCTGGCAAATAGTCTTACTGATTATTATCATTGGCTTTTTCGCAGTGAGTAGCGCTTGGAAAGTGCTCTACGTGCTGACGTATGTGTTGCTTGTGCTTTTTATTCTGGCCTGGCTCTGGACACGGTTCAGCTTGCGCAAGTTAGCCTTTCGCCGGACTGCGACCAGTGCTCGTGTGCAGGTTGGCGAGATGTTTGATGAGCGCTTGATCCTTGATAACCTTAGCTCGTTTCCCAAGCTCTGGGTACAGATCGTTGATAACTCAACCCTGCCAGATCATTGGGCCGGCTACGTTGCCAGTATTGGAGGTTGGAAGAGGGCGACCTGGCGTGCACATAGTAGATGTAAGCAGCGTGGACGTTTTCAACTCGGACCGGTCACGGCTACCAGTGGAGATCCATTTGGGCTCTTTCGTCGTCAGATTAATCTGGCACCCACGCAGGAGGTCCTGGTTCTACCACGTGTCTATCCGCTCTCCAATTTTGCGCTCTTTACTGGTGGTTTGCCGGGGCGAGGTAGGAGCTCGCGCCGCTCTTTACAAACGACTACTACTCCAACGACGATTCGGGAATACGTGCGTGGCGATGCGCTGAGCCGTATTCATTGGCGCTCCAGTGCACATTATAATAAGTTGATGGTAAAAGAATTTGATCAGGACCCGGCGATAGATGCCTGGATCTTTCTTGACCTCAATGATGCTGTGCAGGCTGGTGAGGGTGAACATTCAACAGAGGAGTATGGAGTCACTATTGCGGCTTCACTGGCTGTCTATCTGTTGCAACAGGATTTTTCGCTGGGGATGATTGTCAATGGAGAGAGCAGGGAAATGCTCTCGTTGGATCGTGGTGAGCGGCAGATTGAGCGCGTGCTTGATCTCCTGGCCGTAGTTAATGCAGGCTCTGGCTATGAGCTGCGCGAAGCTCTGGCTATGGATGCATTCCATTTCGGGAGGAATGCGCTGGCCATTGTGATTACTCCGTCGAATTCGCGGGATTGGCATGAAAGCTTACGCCATCTGCAATTGCGAGGTGTCCAGGCTGCGGTGATTGGCATTGATGCTGCATCGTTTGAAAACTGGCCTCCTGAAGAAGATACTTTTGCATTATTGGAAGGATCTAATATTCCTGTCATGCGTATAAAGTGTAATGATTCTATTGCTCAAGTCTTAGAAACTGGTTCTGATGTGCGTTCTGCCAAACAGAGGTAAGCATCATGCGTAATGCCGCAATGGAGCGTCTCTCCAAAATTATCGTTGAAGCTCCTGAGCCTTCTGACAAGGGTTCTGGTAAGCGATCGTTGACTTTAGCTGATGCCGGGCTGTCGTTGCATGTAGCTGAAGGTTGGCTATCGCTTTTTTTGTTTACTTTGATGATCTATAGCGTGATCTGGTGTATTCAGTCGGCTGGCTGGGTAGATAATTTAGGCATTCTGACTTTGATTGCACTGATCGGGCTCGTGCTTGGGGTGTGGTCGTCGAGACAGCGTCTTCTGGCCACTCCTTTTGTGTATAGCGTTGCCGTACTGATTGGTATCGCCTTATCGTGCTGGCAAATGATTGATATATTCTATGCTGGTAGCGTGATGAAAAGCCTGCAAGGTGTGATGCATTGGCCTGCTTTGCTCTTCAGTGGCCATGCGAATCAAGATCCTTCGCTGTTCTTTGTCTTCTTTTTACTTACAGGTTATCTCTTAGCCTATATCAGTGCTCTTCTATTATATCGTTGGCGTTGGCCATGGCTTTTAGTTATCGTCAATGCAACGGTACTGCTTTTTAATTTGAATGGCATGCAACCATCGTCGATTATTTTCCTGGTGCTCTTTCTCATTTCGGCCCTGTTGTTACTGCTGCGTTTTAACCTCTATGAGTCAATGCAGCTCTGGGAACGACAGGGATTGCGCTATGCCGATGGTGTGAGCTGGGATATTATGAAGGCGGGTATCTGGATCACTCTTGGCATTTTGATCTTCGCCTGGCTCTTGCCGGGAGAGTATCAAGAACCGCAACTGGCACAAATCTGGACTGGAGGCTTCCTGGGACAGGTATCCAATGCGTTGAGTCAGGGAAATGGCACGAATGCTCCCAGTCCGGGTAGCTTTAGCGATAGCTTGGTGCTGGGAGGCAATCCTAATTTGACGAATGAGGTTGTGTTTAAAGTAAAGACCAGTGATGGACAACCTCAGTATCTGGCGTTTGTGACGTATAACTTGTATGATCATGGTTGGACTATCACGAATACTGCCAACAATGACAAATATCACATCGATCCCAATACGCCGTTGGCAACGAGTTCACGTGAGACACACACTATTACGCAAAACATTGAAGTGGTGACGCCTCCCAGGGAAGATCAGCCCTATCTTATTGGCGCTTCTGATATCGTTGAGATGTCATTAGCATCGACTATCTGGGATGGGGATGGCGGGATCGTGGCCTGGCTGGGCGATACAGCTTTAAAAGCAGGTACCAAGTATACTGTGGTATCATCAACCTCTTCAGCAGATATTCCGTCCTTAGGTAATATACCTGTCCCTGCCGATGCTCCCTCATATACGCCGACTGCCAATTCTGATGCTCAAGCTCCTATCGAATATTATGTTCCCGCCGTGGTGAGCGATTTTACGCAGATACCAGCCTATTTGAAAGCAGACAAACGCATCTCTGGTCTGGCAAAGCAGATTGTAAGCCAGGCGGGTGCCACCACGATGTATGATAAGGTTTCTGCGATCGAAACCTATCTGCGTACACACTATAACTACAACACGAATATTCACCCACCAGCGGATGTTGACCCTATCTTATGGTTTTTGTTTGATAATCCTCAACGCGATGGATATTGTAATTACTTTTCGACTGCTATGACCTTGCTGGTACGCTCTCTTGGTATCCCTGCCCGTGAAGTTGCTGGCTATGCTCCTGGTACCTATGAGAGTGGACAATATATCGTTCACGGTGTAGACGCTCATAGTTGGACGCAGGTCTATTTTGCGGGCTATGGGTGGATCAATTTTGAGCCTTCAGCTAGTTTTAAGCAATTTGCGCGTCCGGTTGCCAATCAATATCCATCCAGTAGCTCGTCAACATCTGGCAGTGGCCAGGCGCCGGGTATTATCCCGAAGACTGATCCAAGGCATATCCGTTCGGTGGATAATCCAAATGATAGTGGAAGCGGAGCTACTACTCAGCAATCAGCGTTCCAACTTCGTACCCAATTAGATATTCTCCTGGTGACTATCTTTATTCTCATGCTGTTAGGAGGAAGTGCTTTTGTCTTCTGGTGGAGACGCCTCTTCAGTCACTATAGTCTGGCTACACAGCTTTATGGTCGTGTCTGTACACTGGCAGATTGGGCAGGGATTCGACGTCAGCCTTCACAGACTCCGTATGAATATCTGCATGCTCTTTCGACCTCCGCTTTGCCACACTCTAGCGATACAACGGCATTGGAACGTTTGGGAGATATCTATGTTCGTGAGCGTTGGTCTGATCCCAAGAGCGGAGATTATCCACAGAAAAGTGGAGAAATGAATGAGTTGCCTGTCCTCTGGAAGAGCGTGCGGCTTCATCTTATTCGTTATGTGTTGCTGCATCCTGTTTTCCTGCGTCGTATACTGAGGCTACCGGGTAAAGCGCTGGCACGCTTGCGGAAAAAACGATCATTGTGATCTGTTAACCGCTAAAAATTTGTATCTGGATTGCTTGACCTAATGCGTTTGTTCCCGTACACTATACCTTGCAGCCTTCTGTCTTCTAAACTGTAGGCTGTAATTTCTACAGTTATTGATTGGTAGGAGGATTTCATGTCTGATAATGAAGTAGCAAATAAAGTAGCGCGTGTGATTAATAAAGAGCAGACGCTTGTCCCTCTGGTTATTCCTGAGAAGCTGGAGATTGATCTTCCGGGAGCGGCTCCTGTGCGTTTACAGACGCTTGATCTGGCACGCCATACAGCTGTCGCACCCGATGGCAAAGACTACGTAGTGGCTACCTTTACTGATAAAAATGTTGGCCGCGATTATGTTACAACTGTCTATCCATTGCAAGGTCACTATTTGACATTGGTGCGCTTGCCTGTGTGCGAGTTTGTGACCGAGGATCCTGATCTGGCTGTGCAAAGACATATCGAGTTGGTTCAGGTTATTCAGCAAGGGAAGCTCAAAACGTATTTGAAAGATAATAAGTAGCAGCATCTGTGTGTGTCACAGCCAATTTAACGAAACTGAGGGCTTCACCTCTTGACATATCGCAAGGGTATTCCGTATACTTGAGAATAGCGGAGATTACGTGTGTGATCTTTATGCCTCGCTTCATGTGAAGTGATAGAAGATATCGTTCTTTACTCAAAATTTACTGAAAGGAGATGGTTCGTATGATAAACAACAGCATCATGTTATGTGCAGCATTCTTATATCAATCTGTAAATACCGCTGGCGGCGTTTCTCATACCGAACCTGTTGCTATGAATTGGGATGTTATGCCCGGTAGCGTCATTTCTCAGACATTCCGTGACCGTTTCATTGCCCATGGCAGCAGTGTGCCCATTTCCTGGTGGAGACCATCTGATAAGATAGACAGGTGAGTTAAAGAGAGAATACCTCTACCGTGGGCACTGGCTAAGCAAAACTTCCAGTCCCACGGTTTTTTGTTGCTCTTTTTTGTTTATCCATATCTAAAGGAGAAACGCTCTTGGCTATAACTGAACTTGTAACGACACCATTATTGAAAAATATTGCGATTGATCCGACGAAAGATGCTATTGTCATCGATGGCGTTTCAAAAATCTTTAAAAAACCGCGTCCTTTGCTGAGTCGTTTATTGCGTAAAGAACAGGCAGGAAGTGCTCAGAAGCGAGAGGTGCGTGCCGTTGATGATGTGAGCTTAACGGTGAAGCGCTGTGAGATCGTCGGTATTCTTGGAGCTAATGGCTCAGGGAAATCGACGCTGATCCGTATGCTTTCAACCTTGTTGCTTCCTGATCAAGGAACGATCACGATCTTTGGCTATGATGTAGTAAAAGATGAATATACAGTCCAGCGACTGATTAATCGCGTCAGTGTTGAGGCATCATTTTTCAAAAAACTCTCCCCAATGGAGAACCTTCTCTATGCAGCTCGCCTTTATAACATGAGCGGAGCAGAGGCACGCAAGAGTATTCGAGAGATCCTCACGCGTCTGGGTATCAAGCCGAACCGTATCGACGCGCCTCTGGAGGATATGTCGCGCGGTATGCAACAGAAAGTTGCGATCGCTCGAGCCTTTCTTACCTCGCCAATTCTATTGCTGCTGGATGAGCCTACAACAGGGCTTGATCCGCGCTCAAAGATCGATGTGCAGAACTTTGTACACGAATTACGTGATGTGTACCATGCCACTATCCTGATAACTACTCATGACATGGATGAGGCCGAGGCTCTTTGTGATCGTGTGGCCATTATCGATAAGGGACGTGTTGTCGCCTTGGGCGAGACAGAAACTCTGAAGAGAGCTGTTGCTGACGTGCGTGGCCTTGACGAACCGGTCTCGATGAATGAAGTGTTTATGCACTATACGGCTGCACATCTGATTACTGAAGAGGATGTGCAATTATATGGAACCTGGGAAAAAGCTTTCGAGGCGTTGGAAGCGCAACGTGAGGAAGAAGACTAAGAGAGGATTATTTATTCATGGCTTCTATGATACATCAAGTACGTGCCAGCTACGCCTTCTTCGAGCGCAACTGGAATCTGACGAAACGCTACTGGGCCTGGGAGATTGTCTGGCTGATTTATAACGTTGCGAACGCACTCTCGATTACATTTCTGGGGGCAAGTGCCCAAAAATGGGGCGGCAGTGGCGTAAACACAAATAGCCTCATTTTGTATCTGCTGATCGGTACATCCGTCTGGTCTTACCTCAGTGTGACATTTGAGGGGGTTACCGACATGATCACGATGGAACGCTGGGAAGGAACGATTGAGCATACTTTTATGGCACCTATCTCACGTTTTACCCATCTCATCGGGAGCTGTTGGTATGCCGTTGTTCATGGACTTCTGTTTACGCTGTTGCAATTGTTGATTGTGGGTTCCTTTTTTCATCTTGATTTGAGTAAGGCAAATTATCTGACGGCTCTCTTTATGCTGTTGATTGGTAGCGTCTCTTTCATTGGCTTTGGTATTGGGGCTTCTGTTTTACCTTTGCTCTTTACTGAGCGTGGTTCGCAAATGTCATATATTATCAGAGCGCTTTTGCTGCTTGTATCCGGTGTCTACTACGACATCAGTGTTATGCCTGCCTGGATGCAGCCATTAGCTCAGTTATCACCGGCTACCTATGTACTGGTGGGACTACGTGCAGCCATTCTGGACGGTACTTCCATCTGGTCTACCGTGATTTGGAATAGTACATGGCCTCTAATTATCATTGGCGTTGTGAGTGTGCCTCTGGGCATTTATATCTTCAGCATTGCTGAGCGCTACGCGAAACGTACCGGCAGGCTGAAGCGCAACGGTTAGACCTTTGTGATTAGTGAGGAGATATAGCTATTGATCTCTCATCATGGAGTGATTGATGGCTATCTCCTCAGAAAAATGGAGAAAAAGAATGTCTTTATCTGAATTATCTGAAAAGATTGGCACCGAATACGGTATGCGTCGTCCTACTGAGGAAGATTTTCAGGATATATATGCTCTGGTCATTGCGTGTGAAGTTTCTAGCCTTGGTGTCGCTGAGATGACTGAAAATGATCTGCGCCTGGGTTTGTCTGCTCCTGGCTTTGATCTGGCCACCGATAGCTGGCTGGTCTTTTCGCGAACTGGACAAGTTGTAGGTTTTGCATCGATTGAGGCGATTGAGCATGCGCGTATGTTTACCAGCGTTTATGTTCATCCTGATCATCGAGGTTGTGGTATTGGCACGCATCTTCTTCAGGCTCTTGAACAATGGGCACAACAACAGATACCATTGGCTGCTGCTGATGTGCGGATTTCTCTGTTGGCTTCAGCCTTGAAGCAGGATGAGGACCCTCGCAAATTACTACTCGGGCATGGTTTTCAGGTCTCTAGAAGTTTCTGGCGCATGGGTATTGATTTGTCTAGTATTCCACCTGTGCCTCAATGGCCGGAAGGCATTGTTGTACGTACGGCGACTCCTGATCAACTGCATGCTGTTTACGAGGCCGACCAGTTGATGTTTCAGGATCACTGGGGATATATGCCGGAAACTTTTGAGGATTGGATGCATTGGACTGTGAAGCGTGAAAACTTTGATCCGACACTCTGGTTTTTGGCACTGGATGGCAATGAGATTGTCGGATTGGCTCTCTGTACCGATGAAAAAGAGTTAGGTGGATGTGTCAATACGTTAGGGGTGAGCCGAAATTGGCGGCGTAAAGGTCTGGCTTTAGCATTATTGCAGAACGCCTTTCGTGAATTTGCTCTGCGAGCCATTTCAATGGTTTTCCTTGGTGTCGATGCGCAGAGCCTGACCGGCGCAACACGCTTATATGAACGTGCTGGCATGCACGTATTACGCGAAAGAATTCATTATGAGAAGGAGCTACGAGCTGGTAAGGAGTTAAGTACCCAATCATTATAATCTTAGAGTAGACACAGTAGCCGGGGTACTTGCCTACCAATCTCATGTCTCCATCGCACCAGAATGTGGGTCTCTCTAGTATACAGGTAGTGAGCCCATTGATGAAAATGGAGCATCAAGTATGAGGATCATACGTTTACATACATTGTCTGCACGCCCTCCCTCTATGCAGGACGCATATAAGGTGGTAGAACTCATGCATCTGTGCGATAAATACGCACCTTTCTTAGGACAGCATCATGAAGGTGATATAAAGCTTGTCTGGCAACAAGCTGGTTTTCATCTCATGCTAGATGCCTGGGTAATTGTGGCAAGGGATGATCAGTTTGTTGGATATGCAGATGTACAACAAAGCTGTGAGCAAGCGAGCGAGAATTTTGCTCTCGCACTATATATACATCCTGATTATCAGAAGCGCGGTATTGAAACACTTTTGATTCGTTTAGGCGAAGAGCGGATACATCAGATCAGTCGTAGTAGCTCTGAAGAGAGTACGATTAAAGTCAGTATTTCTGTAAATCGAAGCAATCATTTTCTGAGTGAAGCAGTTCAACACGAAGGCTACTCGCAGACACATCAGTTTTTGCGCATGCATATAGCCTTGGAGCAGGTGAACCATCAACCGTCTGGTCTTGTCAATGGGTTAATGGCTCTCGATGTGCCTTTGTCGGCAGTGAGTGGGAAAAGCATCGTAGCTGACCAGGAAAAGGAGACTTCTTACACTGCAATGCTCTATGATGTGTATGAAAAAATGTTAAAATATGGCATAGCTGATCAAAAGATCAGAGAAAATGTGCCTGTTTTGCAGGATACCATGGTCTAGAAATAAATCAGGGGAAATTTTCTAGTGAGCAGGTGGTACGTATCAGGCATTAATCTGCCTGCCTGCTAGAAACTTATTATAGGGAAGGGGGAGTGAAAAGTATTTATGGTAAATGTGTTGGAATTGAGCATTATGAAGAATTTCATGGATACAGATAGTATGCGTCTTCTTCTTTTTGTGCTGTTAGTGTTTGCAATACTTTTAATTGTTGCTGGAGCGGTGATTGCTCTGTGGACGTTGAATAGTTCTCGGAAGTCAAAGTCTGCCAGATAAAGGCCTTTGTTCTCGGGCAAAAGAGCGATGCATAAAAATAATATGCGCTCTTTTGCCTTACACCAGGGCTTGAATGAATTCGAGACGATTGCCAAAGGGATCACGTGTTTCGAAGCGATCATAGCCAGGAATTGGCACACCAGCCATAATTTGAAATCCATGTGCCTGTAATTTTTCCCTCCAGCCAGCAATATTGGTAACCTCGTAGGCAAGATGCGCTTTCGTCTTTGTGCGCTCAACGTTATCTTCAACCCCGATATGAATCTGCTGATCACCTGCTTGTAGCCAGAAACCACCACGCCCTTTTAATGTTGCTGGTTTCTCTATTTCTGGTAGGGCAAGCAGGTGACAATAATATTGTCGTGCCTGCTCTTCCGCTCCCACTGGAATCGTGATTTGGGCATGATCTAGTCCTTTAATTATCATGCTGATGCTACTTTCCTCGTACAATGCGCTCCATGTCACGTTGCACATCTCGTTTCGCGATGGTTTCGCGTTTGTCATAGAGTTTTTTACCACGACAAAGTCCGATTTCGAGTTTGGCGTGTCCTCCCTTTAAGTAAAGCTTGAGAGGTATCAGGGTCAGACCTTTTGTTGCGACTTTTGTCAGTAACTGATCGATCTCGCGTCTATGTAGGAGTAGTTTGCGTGAGCGCATTGGATCATGGTTGTAGCGGTTCCCATGATCATACATGGCGATATTTGCGTTTTCAAGCCAGATCTCACCTTTGCGTGCCATGGCGTACGCACCTCGTAACTGGACATGGCCCTCACGAATAGATTTGATCTCAGTTCCTAATAGGGAGATGCCCGCTTCTACTGTACGCTCCACCGTGTAGTCGTGGTACGCCTGGCGGTTAACTGAGATTACTTTAATTGGAGCCTGGGTAGTGGTCGTGGCTGGTTTTTTTGTTGCGGCTGGTTTAGCCATAATGAATAACTCCCTCTAACGAAAGGACGTTTATCTGCTGCTAGCTGTTTGATGGATCTTAGCGCAGCAGGAACACTGCTTGGCAGGTTTCCAGGTTTCGTTGTATCTTTGAATAGTATCCAGTAGATGAATTGTTCGTGTGAAGACAGATGTGGATAGCTCTAAGTATGGAATAATGTTCTTATTATACCACAGCCAGGAGCACGAGTTGATAATAATAGAAAGAAAATAATAAATCAATTACCCCTCCTGACGAGCAAGTTCGTCATAGTTTGGAGCGGGCAGAGTTTGTTTCCTGTTACGCTATTCTAGAGAGGTTACTTATGTTCTACCGTCTAGGCAAATTTGCCACCCGCCATCGCTGGTTGATCGTGGGCATATGGATACTTGCCATGGTGATTGCTCTCCCATTTGCGCCGCGAGCGAGTCAAGTATTACAATCAGGTGGATTTGCCAGCCCCGATGCAGAATCACAGAAAGCCATCGATCTGCTGACACAGAAACTCCATGTGAGTGAAACTATTGTGCAGGTGATCTTTACAAGTGATCGCTACTCCGTGAATGATCCTCAATTTATCCAACAATCGCAGCAAGCTCTGGCTAACGTGCGCAGCTGGTCTCAGGTGGCGCAAGTGACCACATTCATAGATAATCCCCGCCAGGTATCACAAGATTATCATGCTGCGTATGTTGATATACAGATGAAGACTGATCCCAATGATGCCGCAAGCCTGCTCCCTGAGCTGGAAAGACGCTTGCAGAAAGTTCCTGATCTGAAGAGTCAGGTAGGTGGGGGACCAGTTTTCTATGAAGATATTCAGACGGTGAGCGAAAATGATTTGAGACGCGCCGAACTGCTTGCCTTCCCCTTTGCAATCATTGCCTTGTTGCTTGTTTTTCGTTCAGTCGTGGCCGCTATATTGCCCGCTTTAGTAGGTGGTTTCGCTGTCGTAGTGTCACTGGCGTTGATCTTTGGCCTGGGACATCTGACCCCTCTTTCTATTTTTGTCCTTAATATCACGACCCTGTTTGGTCTTGGCCTGGGAGTAGATTATTCTCTCTTTATGGTGAGTCGTTTCCGTGAGGAGATTCATCATGGACGCAATGTTGAGGAGGCTATCGCGGTGACAGTTGCCACGGCCGGACGTGCCGTGGCTTGCTCGGGCTTAACCGTCGCTATTGGTCTGTTTGGTCTGACCTTTTTTCACATTAATATGCTGCATTCAGTGGGCCTGGGCGGAATTATCGTTGTGATCTTAGCTGTGACGGCAGCGCTTACCTTGCTTCCTGCCATGCTCTCTCTACTTGGATTGCGCGTGAATGCTTTCCCGGTTCGCTTCCCACGTCTGGGAAGACGCTCTGCTCCTCTTGTCACCTCTCCTGAAGCCGCAGGTAATATTGATCCGCATCAAGGCTTCTGGTACCGACTCTCGCAGTTTGTGATGCGTTATCCATTGCGCGTATTTTTCCCTGTCCTGCTCTTATTGATTAGCTTTGGCTTGCCTTTTCTCAGTGTGCGTTTCTCCGCACCCGATGCCTCGATCTTACCCTCTTCCGTACCATCGCGAGCCGCATATAATCTATTAGTGCAACGCTTTAACCAGCAGGAGACTACTCCAATTCTCATGGCTGTACAGACGCAGGGGAACGTGCTTACTCCCACCAACATTGAGAACCTCTATTACTATGTCAAGCGAATTGAGGCCGACCCTCGTGTTGGGCGTGTTGATAGTATTGTCAGTGCCGATCCTCGTTTTACTCTGGCGCAATATCAATATTTCTATGCTCAACCGCAAAACATCTCTGATCCTTATCTTGGACCTCTCGCGAAATCGACAGTGGTAGGAAACACCCTCTTTGTGCAGGTGATCAGCAAATATACCATGAACGATCCGCGTTCAGAAGCGTTGGTCGAGACCATTCGGAACACGCATCCCGGCAATGGTATCTCGGTATTGGTCGATGGTGGAACGGCAGCAGATATAGACTACGTCAGTTCTCTCTATACTGATTTTCCTCTGGCTATTTTAGTCATCTCGCTCACTACCTATGTCCTGCTCTTCCTGCTCTTCCGCTCAGTATTATTGCCATTGAAGGCGATTATCATGAACACCCTCTCTATTCTCGCCTGCTATGGTGCGCTCGTTCTGATTTTTCAGGAGGGCTTTTTGCATCAACTGCTGAACTTTGAGCCGCTTGGATATGTTGAAGCTTCGAGTCCTATTTTGCTGTTCTGTACTATCTTTGGCCTCTCTATGGACTATGAGGTCTTTCTGCTCTCCCGTATCCAGGAGGCTTTCTGGCAGACGGGGGATAATCGACGCGCTGTCGCGCTTGGTTTACAGCGCAGTGGCGGTATTATTACCAGCGCGGCTGTGATCGTTATCGTCGTGAGCATTTGTTTTGCAACCGCGGATATGATCCTGGTAAAGGCTGTCGGCGTTGGTATGGCTCTGGCTGTTCTGATCGATGCTACCCTGGTGCGCGGACTGCTGGTCCCAGCCACGATGCGTCTCCTGGGGCCGTGGAATTGGTGGCTCCCATTTTATGGGATACAACGTCGTCCACCTGCTCTGGCTGAATATAGCGAAGAGGTAGCGGTGAATGATCCATCGATGGTATTGTCTGCTGGTGAAGCCGGTACGCAGAGAGGTGATAAAAAATGAGTGTATGGTTACGCAAGAGATCCTTGTTAGTAAGCGCCTCCCTCTTTTTGGCAGTTGTCCTTTCATCATGTGCTTTTCCAGGGCTAGCTACTACAGCGGCGACGTTGCCACAAGTGCGTCATACAGACGAGCAGCCAGCTTTGCCGGCCGTTCGTTTTCCGCAAGATGAAGGAGCGCATCCCAATCTGACCGAGTGGTGGTATTACACTGGTCATATGCAGGCGGTAGATGCGACAGGTAAGCAGCATACCTATGGTTTTGAGTTCGTCGTTTTTCAAGTTTCGCGGAGTGATCTGCCGCTGGTCTATCCTGCACATTTTGCCATTACAGACGTTACACGTGGTGAGTTTCATTATGATCAACGTATTGTAACGCAATATAGTGGCAAAGCCCCTGATGGGCAATCCACCCAGGGCATTGATGAGCATGTTGGAGATTGGTCTATCCAGGGATTAAATGGTAAAGACCATCTGATCGCTTCCATGAACAGCTACGCGCTCAATGTCAACCTGAATAGCTTAAAGGCGCCTTCTTTGCACAACGGAAATGGGCTGATTACCTATGGATTGGGAGGCTATTCGTATTACTATTCACGGACGCGGATGGCGCTGGATGGAACATTGGTAGATCACAATCAGAGCTTAAAGGTAACTGGCACTGTCTGGATGGATCATCAATGGGGGAATTTTCTCACGCTTGGGGGGAGTGGTTGGAACTGGTACAGTCTGCAACTGAACAATAATACTGAGATCATGCTCTACTCTATTCGTGATGCTTCCGGAAAGGTCATCTCAACATATGCAGATTATATTGAAGCTGATGGAAAGAGCATAGTTTTTCCTGCCAATGCTCTCCATACGACTGTACTGTCGCAATGGACAAGCCCCACTACGGGCATTACCTATCCATCCGGCTGGCGCTTGCAAATTGATGATCCTCATCTTAAGACGACACTGACTATCCAGCCTGTGCTTAAAAATCAAGAATTGGATACCAGGAATTCTACAGGAAACATCTATTGGGAAGGTGCTGTCAGTATCGATGGAAATGGCAATGGTCGGCCGCTAACTGGCCAGGGATATGTGGAACTGACTGGATATGCGCAGAAGTAGTGCCTGGCAACTGTAGCTTCTGTAATCATATATAAAATCTGCATTAAAATAAACGTGCAAGCAATGTAGTGCTCAATCTCCTGACAGCAGAGCGTCGCGGAGCCTGTGGAGGGGGTTGAGTGCTCTTGTTTGATACGGATTTAAGGGGATTGAGTAGAGAGTGGAGAGTTGAGGCATTGACCGCTACCGGTAGAGGTGTGGTATACTTGGTGGCAATGACAAACAGGTATTTAGCAGGTAAATAGAGATTTGATGCCATAATTGGATTGTAATTGTTTGTCGTGTATAGAACTGTAACGACGTTTTTGTACTTGCTGATAGTAATCACTGCGTGCTTGAAGTTCCAAAATGGAAAAAATGTACCAGGGCACATCTGATCTCTATCCCATCTTCATAACCGAAACAATCTCATCTGCACCGATTAGTGGATGAATATGTCGTGAGATCTGGCGGAAGTAATGGACGCAAGAACACACACCTCTGCTCTTGAAGAGTCTACAATTATAGAGCGTATTGCACGGATTGTCTCCAGTGTACGTGGTACTAAACCTGATTATACGCGTTTAGCAGCGGAGTTAGAACCGGCTGTCCCTTTTGATATCTTTGGCATTGTGCTACTTCGTCATGATCGACAGGCAGTACGTGTCACTGTCTGTGAGCGCGAAAAAGATATCTGGGTGGCGCATCTGCACCAGCATCCACTCAACGACTCTATGTTGGAGCACGTGTTGCAACGACGATCTTTGCTCGTGCGCGATTATGCTGATGGCTTGGATGGTTCTCCTGCTATAAGTGGCTATGCGCTTAGTTCGTATCATCAATTGCGCTCAACCTTGATTGCTCCTCTGATGGTCGAAAACCGTGTGCTTGGTACATTAGAGCTCGGCAGTACTGCTTTACACACTTATACCGATCGCAATCTGCAACGTCTGGTGGATGCTGTCGTGCGTGTTTTGTCCGCAGCGATAGAAAGCGTTCAGCTGGGAGGCAATGCGGCCATCCAGGATCGTCAAAGGCAGGCGCTCAAAGATGTTACGAATGCTCTGACTTCCAAAGTAGATCTTGCCACCGTTTTAGAACAGATCGTATCCGGTGTTTCTAAAGCCTTGAATGTCTCCTCTTTTATCGTGTTGCTGGATCGCTATGACTATCGTTTACGCCTGGAGACTCAATTTGGTCTGGAAAAAGATCTGCTTGAGCATATTTTGCAACGCGATAGTGGCCGGAGCGAAAAAAGTATTTTCTGGCAGACATTAAAACGTCGTCAGCCGCTTTTCTCTCAGGACATCGCCGCCGATGAACATTATCCCGATAGCCATAATTTGAGTAGTGAACTCGGACTACGTTCTCTTTATTGTTATCCTTTAATGACAGGGACGACCGCCTATGGCGCATTGGTTTTATGTTCGACGGAGACAGGGGGCTTTACGCCACTCAAAGCGGATATTCTGGCGCTCTTTGCCAATCAGGCAGCTGTCGCGATTCATAATGATATGCTAGTGACATCGGTCAATCAGCGCAGAAAGTTCCAGGCATCGATTGAACGACTTGATCGGGCACAGCAGGTTGTTACTGATCAGCTGTCACCTGACCAGGAGCACCTGGAATTTGAACTGTTCAAACAGGTGCGCGAGGAGACGCAACGTACTTTTGGCCTGAGTTTTAGTAGCCTGATGAATTGGATCAACGAGCATCTGCTCACGCAGAGTGAGCGTGAACTCGAGTCTATTCGCAATGCTATTCAGACGGAAAATTCACTCAGGTTTCCTATTGAGGTTGAGCATTTGACGGCTTCTCCTTTATTATTAAGGGACAAGATCCTGGATATCGGCGTTCAGACTGATCTGCACTCTGATGGAGAGACATCGTTTGGAGCTACTCAAGATGTGTTGGCTCAAACGGCGGCCTCTGCATTGACAACGGCTGCCATGCTGGGAGAGCTTGATCGTTTAATTACACACTTAAAGTTGTCGACCAACTGGGTGAAAGATGCCTGGTTTGTCGTGGATTTGAATGGTTATTGTTTGTATATGAATCCTGCTGCACGCCAGCTATGCGAACTGAGTCTGGAAGAACTATCGGCAGATTACTATCATCATCTGCTTGTTTCATCCCTGGCTCAAGGGCAGGCCGTTGGACCATCGATTGTCGAAGTCTTTGCCAAACTTCTTCCGCGTATGCGCAATGCGGATGATGTACGTCGCTATTTGCAGGATTTTACGCAGGATAGTATGTATCGACAGGAACTTCGCTGTGTGCTTGTGGACGAACAAGTGGCAAAGTATTATCACTATCAATCAGGCAGCGATGAAGTGGCTGTCAGCAGTGATGGTCTTAGCAGCGATCACCATCATCAATTCACGCGCTATCTGCTGTATACGCAGGCGGGACAACTCCAAGCCATAGCTTTGCAGGTGCAAGATGTGACAGAGCAGGTGCGCGATGAAAAAAATCGCTCTGCTCTTTTATCTGCATTTTCGCATGATTTACGGACTCCTCTCACGACGATTAAAGCGGCTGTGACGGGATTGCTGGAACCAGAGTTCCTTTGGTCGGATGATGATCGGCGGGATATGCTCGAAGATATCGATAGCGAAGCTGACCACTTGAATGTGCTGGTCAATGCGCTGATTGAGTTGTCTCGTATCGAGATGGGGGCCATGGAGGTGAAAAGGGAGTGGTGTGACATTTCCGAGATCTTTTATGGTGCGCTGCCAAAATTGAAACGGGCGCTGGCACATCGGCAACTGTTGCCAAAGATACAATCACCAATGCCTCTGGTTTATGTGGATCATGCACGTGTGGCTCAAGTAATCTTTAATCTGGTTGAAAATGCTTCGCGTCATAGTCCTGATGGTACGCAAATCGATCTGATGATTGATCTTATTTCTGATGAGAGTGAGTTGTTGCGTGTTCAAGTCATTGATCACGGTATCAAGGTTCTGGCGCACGAATGTGAACACATCTTTACATCTTTTCAGAAAGAACAATCTTATGGTAATGGGTTGGCGTTGGCAACTTGTAAAGGTATCATCGAGGCACACCAGGGTCATATCTGGGCTGAGGCGGTTGAAGGTGCAGGCTCACGCTTTACCTTTACATTACCAATTCATCCACAGAGTGTTGTCTCTCTGCCCGATAGACGACCGG
Organism: Dictyobacter sp. Z7_2; assembly: GCF_057551105.1. Classification (NCBI taxonomy): domain Bacteria; kingdom Bacillati; phylum Chloroflexota; class Ktedonobacteria; order Ktedonobacterales; family Dictyobacteraceae; genus Dictyobacter; species Dictyobacter sp. Z7_2. Next base: position 806,830 of record NZ_BAAJPE010000002.1, on the reverse strand, counting down.
CTGAACTTACAGGAAATGATGTGTCCGGTTCGATGTAATCTGGAAGTAATCAGTGGAGGTGGATGATGGTCAGGAGTCATTGTCGCAGGATCAGAATACCTGCATAGGAGGGATCGCTATGAGAGTGAAAGGGAAACGCGTGCTGGTTGTTGATGATGAACCGCCTATTCAACGTATTTTGAAACGCAATCTCACGGTTGGGGGTTATGAGGTTCTGGTCGCAGAGACTGGTGACCAGGCGGTTGAAATGGTGAAGTTGCACCAACCAGACCTTGTGCTGTTGGATATATGTTTACCTGGTGGCATCGATGGAGTAGAAGTGTGTGTGCAGGTGCGTCAATTTACCCAGACGCCGATCATTGTGCTCTCGGCAGTCTCCGAGGAGAAGTTGAAAATCAAGGCGCTGGATTTTGGCGCTGATGACTATTTAACGAAGCCATTTAGTAATGATGAATTGCAAGCACGTGTGCGTGCCTGTTTGCGTCGAGCGAGTACGCAAGATGCTGCCAGTGCGCGTGAGCCTGAGGTACTGACGAGTGAGGATGGCTATCTGTATATGGATGTGATCCGCCGGCAGGTACGCGCTGGTTCGTCTGAGGTACGCTTGACTCCGACCGAGTTTGAACTCTTGCGACAATTGATGCTATTTGCCGGTAAGGTGATGACCCATCGTACGCTGCTGCGTGCCGTTTGGGGGCCTGAATATGGCGAAGAAGCCGATTACTTACGAGTCTATGTCAGACAATTGAGACTCAAAGTGGAGGCGGAGCCTTCGCGACCGAAATATATTGTGACGGAGCCTGGAATAGGCTATGTCTTCCGTTCACAGGGCGAGTAGCAAAAAATTTAATGAGATTTTAATGCTATCTTATGGTTTTTTTGTAGCGGGCTTAAGCTTTTCGGCGTACACTCTTACCAAGGGCATTTTATAGCAGAGACGTTTTTATATATCACGTCAATACATTTTATCAATGCTTGTAGACATATCTAAAAATAGTCGTGAATAGGCGGGCACAAAATTGTGGGCATCACACTTTTTGTGCTACGACATCTCAATATAAGTTCTGGTATTATGAGACGATTCGTTGTATGATGTTGAGATGATTATGTTGATGGGTGGTTTACTTTTTATCCTACAGAAACCAATGGCTACTATGTGGTTGTGGGTGATGAAAATCACTGTGGTTCATCATGTCGCTGATGATCTGGTGTGGCTAGGTAGATGATGAGGTTGAGGTGTTTTTCACTGAGGTGGAGGTTGGGTGCAATGAGAAGAATGGCATCCATATTGTGCAATGACGAATCTTCCTATTTGTAGAAGAACGGATATTTTATCATGTGCTTTCTGCCTGCTGATTCGTCGTGTGCAAGATCCATCGTCGCTCAGAGTAGCGCGTGGAGGAGCTTGGATGGGCCTGGATATCTTCTATGCCATTCATAGGTGCCATGATAGCTAAGGACAGATGTTCTGGACAGAGTTCGTCAGACATGTGTTTCTTGCTTGCAAACAGGTGATGGAACATCAGGGATGAATTTTTGCATATACCTGTGAGAGACCGCTTGCATACTATGAATTAATTAATGCTGCAAGCTAGTCTGGTAAAGGAACGGGGAGAAGAATGGAGCAGCAAGACCGCATCATGGATGGAGACTTACAAACGCTAGGTCTTCAATCTATTTTAAAAATGCTTGCCCTGAGTGGAAAAACTGGAAAATTACTTGTCAATTCGGGACCAGAGACGCTGTCAATTAGCATGCGTAAAGGGCAAATCGTTGGGTTACATGAGCAAGGTATTTCACAACCTGATGTATTGGGGATGTTATGCTTATTGAACAAACTCGACCCTCCTCGTGCGCAGCATATTCGTGAGTTGGCCCGAGGTGATATGCAGGTGTCATTGGCTTTGCTCGTTGAGCGCGGTTGGATGAATGTAACTGAGATGCAACGTCGTCTTGAATTTCAAGTGACGCAATCTATCAGCCACGCGTTGCGCTGGGTCAATGGGCATTTTGCTTTTCACCGCCAGGTTATCCCCCTTGAAACGAAGATGCAGCCATTGGATGTCGATTCGGTTTTGCTCGAAGCATTGCGACAGGCCGATGAATGGGAAGAGATCATGGCTGAGGGGGCGAATCATCTGACGCGTACGATGGTTGCAAGGTGGCAACCAGAGGTCAGCAATGATGTACGCAATTTGGGGTTGAACCAGGAAGGTATCGAGGTTCTTTGCCTGGCGAATGGAGAATTGACGCTGCAAGCGGTGGCTTTGGCCTTAATGATGCCGGAGGCCCGTGTAGCACGCATCATGGTTCGTTTGCTAGAATTAAATCTCATCGAGGTTGTCGATACCGCTTTAGAGACCGAATTGCAAAGCGATCTCTCCAATATCATTATCAAGTGTCAATATTTGCTGGCGCAACATCGTCAGCCTTCAAATCCGGAGCAACACCTGCTGGGCTTGATTAATACTTTGTCGGAATGTATCAACGGTTTGTTGGTTCACCATGGTTCGTATGCACGCAGCCTGCGTGGGCGCGGAAAAATCCCTTCTATGGAGATCGCTCGTTATCTTGAGCGCCGCTTTATTCCCCAGCTACAAGCGTTAGCGCAACATCAATTTCCCATTTTAGAGACAACATCATTTCACTACGGCCAACTTGATTGTAATGATATACTCACGCTAAATAAAGTTGTCAAAGGCGAGCAACTGGAAGAGTTTTATTGGGATGCTGTACAGGGCCTGGTCGCGTTTTTGCGTATGGTCTTCACTGAATTATTACGGGATGAAGTGGGCAACTCACATATCGGGCGGCAGTTAAATGTGGCATGGAGAATTTTCCTCTCTGAAATTGATCATGAGGTCCAACAATACCAGATTTATCGAGCTCACAGAACGACTCAGATGTCTCGAGGTCGAGAAAACATTCAACCCTCATCGCTTGGAATAGTACAAAATTGGCAAAATCCCTCAGAAAATAATGGGGATATGTGGTCGCCTGATACACGAAGGAGGTCAATCTGATGGCTGAACCAGTTGTGCTGGTCGTAGATGATAGTCCTACTGTGCGCAAAATTGTGCAAATGACATTACAAAGAGAACATATTAAAGTCGTCACTGTGGGTGATGGGCTGAGCGCCTTGACCTCTGTGGCTGATGAAATGCCCGCTCTTATTTTACTTGATATCCAACTTCCACGTATGGATGGGTACCAAATTTGCCAGATAATACGCAAACACTTGCAGTTTCGGCAAATTCCCATTATTATGCTGAGTGGGAAGGATGGCTTGTTTGACAAGATGAGAGGCCGTTTAGCAGGATCTACCGAGTATTTGACAAAACCATTTGACTCCGTAGAACTTGTTCAAACAGTCAAGAAACATCTCGCCAACTGGCAGGAACGCGCCCCCATCCAACAGGAAGGGACTCGTCCTCGCTTACGCTATCGTGGCTAATCTCTGGCAACAATACATACCTATGATGCTCAACATCCTGGGTAGGGTGGTTTGAAGGGTAAGCCAAAAGTCCCGTTACTTGGTTGGCTTGTTAGGAAAGGTTATAATTGGATGCCTGGGCAAAAAATACTTGTTGTGGATGACAGCTGGACTGAATTGACGATGATTGTCACACCGTTGCGCAATAGCGGTTTCGATGTAGTGACAGCCGTCGACGGTGACGAAGCTGTCGAAAAAGTTTTCAAAGAACATCCACAGTGTATCGTTCTTGATGTTGTGTTGCCAAAGCAAAATGGTTTTCAGGTATGTCGTAAACTGAAAAACTCAGAAATGAGTCGACATATTCCGATCATTTTGTTAACGTCGAAAAATACCCCATTAGACAAAACCTGGGGGATGCGACAAGGGGCTGATCTCTATATTACGAAGCCTTTTAATAGTGATGAGTTAGTAGCGAGCGTGCGACGCCTGGTTTAAGGGTCGTACCGGCAGGATCGTCTTTATCCTGTTGAGGTGTCCTTGAGTGATGCTCCTCGCTTCTTGTGCCCTATAGGGAGTAAGTTTTTGTGTCCAGTGAAGATCAGAAAAAACGTGATGCTCTTGCTGCCATTCAGCAATTAATTTCTCATTCCCCATCGGTTGCAGCGTTGCAGTTGCAACTTGCTCAGGGGCAGTTTGGAGTTGGGTCTTCTAATGGAGAAACACCTCTACCTATCGCGAATGGAGAACAGTACCTCGTGTTCTCCTTAGCTGATCGTGAACTCGCGGTCAAAGCTGAGTTGGTACAGGGCGTCGAGCGTCTGGTTGAGTTAACGGCGGTTCCCAATGTTGCTTCATGGGTACAGGGCGTCATGAATTTGCGCGGCTCGATTGTTTCAGTCGTAGATGCACGTATGTTCTTAGACCTGGATCAGATGCCTTATACTCAACGTACACGTTTGTTGTCTTTGCAGAGTAACGACATGGTCATCTGTCTGGCTGTGGATGGTGTGAGCGAGATGTTGTCGATTTCCGCTACGGCGATCAATGGAAATGTGCGTCAGGCTACTATTCCATCATGGGCGGCCCCATATGCTACCGGAAGCGCAACAATATCTAACCGTGCGATTATAATCCTGGATGTGGCCCGTCTTCTCTTCTCCGAAAAAATGCAGCGCTATGAGGCCTAATGATAATAGTGCGGCGGCCTATTGTATGGTCACCTAAATTGAGATAGATATATTTTTATCAATGGAGGTCTGGCGGATGAATCCTGATCAAAATAAAAGTGGCTCGGCGCTGAATGGCCCATTTACTCTTGGGCTGATTCTCAGCTTAGTTGTTCCTGTAGTTCTTTTTATAGTTCTTGCTTTTATAGTTATTAGTGGTAGTGCTGGTGTTTCAATACCTGTTCTTGCTTTTCTTTTTTCTGCTATTTCTGCTATTGCCATCATTGCTGCAAACTTATATGTGCAGCGGAAAGTAAAAAATTGTCTACTGGGATTGGCTGAGGTGTGCCGCGATTTCGCGAATGGAGATCGTTCGGTGCGTGCAGTTGTCTCTGACGATCGAGAGTTGTTCCAACTGTCGAGCGCCTTAAATTCTATTTTGGACAATCAGAGCTCTTCTCCGAGTGTTGCTATGGGCGCAGCTGGTAACGATGCAGCAGCCCTGCAAGCGCAGATCGAGAAACTCTTGCAAGAAGTTAGCGCGGTTGGTGATGGCGATCTCCGCGTGCAGGCTGAAGTTACACCTGATACGCTGGGAGTTCTGGCTGACTCGTTCAACTATATGATTGAAGAGTTGGCAAAGGTCGTTGGTCGTGTACAATCAACGGCTGTGCAGGTCACAAACGCGACGCGTCGTATTCTCGACCGTTCTGCTGAACTGGCTCAGGCAACTGAGACACAGGTGAAACAGATTGCGCAGACCACTGAGGCTGTAGAGGCACTGGCTATTTTCATTCAAAACGTGGCTCGTAACGCTCAGTTGGCTGTGGATGTGGCTCAAGAAGCTCTTCGTAGTGCAAACAATGGTCAACAAGCTGTGCGTCAAACGATTGAGGGTATGATGCTCATTCGTGAGAACGTACAAGAGACCTCTAAGAAAATCAAACGCCTCGGTGAGCGCTCCAATGAAATTGGTGAAATCGTACGTATTATTGAGGATATTGCTGATCAAACAAACTTGCTGGCTTTGAACGCTGCTATTCAGTCTGCGATGGCTGGTGAGCATGGTCGAGGATTTGCAGTAGTTGCTGACGAAATCCGGCTTTTGGCAGAGCGATCTACTGAATCGACGAAACGTATTGCAACGCTGGTCAAGAGTATTCAGGGTGATACATACGAAGCTGTTGTGGCTATGGAAGATAGCACCCAGGAAGTGGTCAAAGGATCACAACTGGCCGATGACGCTGGTCGTTCACTGAACTCCATTTATAGCGCAGTAGAACGTCAGGCTCAAATGATTGAAAACATTGCCCGTGCTGCTAACGAGCAGACAACCGTATCTGAGGCAGTCACAGTGGCGATGGGTCGCATCTCTGAAATCACCCGACAGACAGACGCTGGTACTCAGGAAGCAGCCGTAAGTGTAAGCTATCTCGCCGAACTTTCGGAGCAATTGCGTGCTTCTGTATCAACTTTCCGCTTGCCAGATCGTACAAATGATATGCTTGGTTCGTTCTCTAATATGGCTTCTATGAATGATATATCGGACAAAGGTGATGCGGGCTTTGGAGGACAGTTGGGTTCTAGCTCTGATACTGGCAATTGGGGACAAAGTTTCTCGGGGAACTTTCCTCCGCTGCCTGAGCCTGGAAATACTGGTTCGCTGGTCTCCCTGGGCTCACGCTCGAATCAATTCTCACTTGGCAATCAGCAAGATTTTAGCAATCCTCCATTATTGCCTGCCGGTGGACAATCGCCATTTGGTGGCCAGGGAGGCTTCGGCGACAACGGTAATAATCAAGGATTTTTCGGCAATCAAATGGACTTTGGTGATTTAGGGAATTTTGATAGCCAGCAGCCGAGTTTCAATCCAGGCCAGGGCTTTGGACAGGGACAGGATTTCAATCCAGGGCAAGGCTTTAATCCGGGTCAGGGTTTCGGGCAAGGGCAGGATTTTAATCCAGGTCAGAGCTTTGGGCAGGGACAGGATTTCAATCCGGGACAAGGTTTTAATCCGGGGCCGAGCTTCAATCCTGGCCAGGGTTTCAACCAGGGGCAGGACTTTAATTCTGGTCTTGGCGCACCACAATTTAATCCCAATGCTAATTACAACAACGGTTCTGTACCGCCTTTCTATCAGCCATCAAATTCTGGACAGGGCCAGCAAATACCAAATTCGGGATTGCTTCCTACCCCATATCAACAGCAGAAACCGGCTCAGAATGGGAATCCGCGTCCACGTTGGCAGAGTGGTGAACAAAATCAATAATTGTTCATATAGGCAAAATATTGCTTTTAAGTACTCACGTACTTTTGAGCATATTTTGTCTATAAAAGTACGATGTTACTGTTCTCTTCTGTTGCTCTTTCTGGCTTGCCAGGGAAGAGAAGAGAATAGTAACATCAGAATAGTTAAGTGAGTACGCGCAACATGTCGAACACATTTGATAAACTATCCGTCCTTGACTCGTTTATCGAAGAGGTGAATAGCTATTTGCCAGAAATCGAGACGAACCTCGAGCGACTGGCGCAGTCACCTGGCGACATGGATGCCCTCGAAGAGACTTACCGCCGCACTCACACCATTGGCGGTTCCGCTTCCATGATGGACTTTCCAGGCCTGGCTCATGTAGCTCATGGTATGGAAGACATCCTGGGTGATGCCTTGGACGGTTTGATGACGCTGGATGATCCAACACGGGGTCTGTTACAGCGCTCGTTGGGTCGTTTGCGTCAACTCCTGGAGGGTATTCGCGGTGGTATTGATGAGGAAGCAGTGATTGCGGAGGATGATGCCGACTATGCTGGCTATCGTGCTCTTATCGAGAATGCTTCAGCTCCTGCTGCGCCAAGTGTCGCAGATGTTCATGCCACCAATTCAAACCAGGCACAAGCTGTGTCCTCACCTTTTCAGTCTGCGTCATCATTTGATATGCCGACAACGAGTGCTCCTATGGCGTCCTCGATGCCGTCCTTTGACGAAGTGCTTGCATCTTTCCGCACGCAACCAACCGCACCTGGTGAAGATATCGGTTGGCCTGAGGAACCTGCACTGGGCACCCGTTTTGACAATACGTCCTCGATGTCTGCTATACCGGCAATGCCGTCTCCCATGGAGATACCTGAACCCGAGCCTGCCTGGCCGACACTTCCTATCCAGGATACACCCACCAGTGCTTTCGAGGCGTTGATGGCTTCGACACGGCGACCATCTGAGCAGTTGCCAACGCAGCCTGAGGTAAATCCTGCGCCTTTGAATTATTCCAATTATGAATACGAAAGTGTTGAGCAACCACCTATGCCAGCACCGACAACGTATTCTCCGTCATATAATTGGAATGCAGGCGATGAGCAGCAATATTCTGCTCAGATGCCAGCACTGGTCCCATCTGAGAAACAAGAGGTTGTGCTCCCGCAGGCACACGAAGATATACAGCGGGAAGTGCAAGCCCTGGAGACACAATCCTCATCGTTAAAGAATGTAACTGTGCAATTGCGCGATGCTTTGACGGTGATCGAGGCGCAGAGGAGCGAATTCAAGGGCTTCTTAAATGGTTCAAAAGATGCTCTTGATCGTATGGAGGAGTGGGCTGGCAAAGCTATGGGCTTAAACTTGCGTAATAGCCCTGAGCAAGTGCGCCGCTATCTACCGCTGTCCGTGATGTGGGTCTCGAATACAAAGCTGAAGAAGGTCTTTGATCTTCTCCAAAAGATCACGAATGGCGTCGATCTGACCGATGAGCAGCTTAGCGTGACCCTTGAACAGCTTCAAGCATCTCTTCAGTCTTATGGTGCAGCCTTTGAACAGTATCAGCAGAGCAACACACAGGGATCACGTCAGGAGAATGGCTGGAGTCCCTGGAATGTTCACGTTGATCAGGATGCAAATGCGTTACGTGAACGTGTGACGTTCGAACGTCAGGGTGATCCAGGCGCACTGCGCGCCGAAATTGAGGCACAGGTACGGCGGGAATATGAAGCTCAGTTGGATAACGCAGCTCGTGAAAGAGCTGAGTTAGAACGGCAGATTCGCGATGAGGTGCGTCAAGAATTTGCTGAGCGACAACTGATGCAAGAGCGTGCGTATAGCTCTGATCGTTTGGATTCGGATGGCATGAAAGCTCTTGAGTCTCGGTTGCGTAGTGATATTGAGATCCAGGTACGGCAAGAATTTCTCAATCAGCTTTCCAATACAAGTGATGATCCGGCATCGCCGATGTTGCCGCCGTCTCCAAATGGCATAACGCATGATGGAAATGGCTATGTCTTTGGCACATCTGGATTATCTACGACTGTTCCGTCATCAAATGTTACGCCGACGCGGCCTGAGGCGGCTAATTCTTACGCGCCGACGCCTCCTATATCTATGCCTGTGACCGAGGCCACGGGAAAATCGACGACAGCATCTTCGTTCAGTAGCAATGATTTCGGTGAAGAGGCGGCCGAGATTTTCCGCTTAGAAGCTGAAGAACATCTTCAGTCCATTGGAATGTACGTCGCGGCGCTTGAGAAAAATCCCACCAACCGGGAATTGATTCAGGGTATTCGCCGCGCGACCCATACGCTCAAGGGCGCTGCCGGCATGATGGGTTTTAAGACAATTGCGGATTTGAGTCACGTTTCTGAAGACCTCCTTGATCTAATCATGGAAGGAACGATGTCCATTTCCCCGACTGTCGTGAGCTTGATCCTTGATACTGCGGAGGCATTAGAGCTTCTGATCACTGGTAACGATACAGCTATTGCCGATACAAAGGTTCGCGCATTGCATAAACGCTATGTGGCCTTGCTCGGCGAACGTAGCTCTTCTAATCAGATGATTGAAGAAGATCTGGATGACGATGATCATCCGGCGGACATGACTCAGTCCAGTGTGGTCGAAGGTGCTCCCGCTTCTGATGGGCCGACACCGCGTACACGTGGGGATTTGAGTGTGCGTGTACGCCTGCTCAAACTTGACGAACTGGTCAATCTCTTCGGTGAGATGCTGGTCAATCGTAGCGTGCTTGAAGAGCGTATCCAACGGCTCGTGCGTCTGGTTTCAGATGTGGCCGTGAGTAGTAATCGTCTTGCTGACGTGGGTCAGAAACTGGATAGCCGTTTTGAAGCGGCAACGCTTCCGAGTGGTCGCTCGGTGCAGGTTATGCCTGGTGAAGGTGATCAGAGTACGGCTCGTGGCGGAACTGGTATCCTGGGATCAAACGTGACATTAGGTCTACCGTCTCCAAAGGGAGCGGAGAGTTCACCAAATCAGGCTGCTCCAATTCCTTCGCATTTTTCAGATTTTGATGAATTGGAGTTGGACCGCTATACCGAGTTCCACCAATTAGCTCGTGGTTTGAGCGAGGGTATCTCGGACATGGCAACGCTGAGTACTGAGATGGATACGATTATTCGTGAATGTGAAGGTGTGTTTGCGCGAGAGAATCGCCTCAATACGACCTTCCAGGATCGCTTGATGAAAGTTCGTCTGGTGCCCCTCTCAACGATGGCCCCTCGTCTTTATCGCGCTGCCCGCGCTGTAGGTCTCAAGCAAGGCAAAGAGATCGATTTTGTGCTTGAGGGTGAGACGACCGAAGTTGATCGTACCGTGTTTGAAGAAGTAGCGGGTCCGTTGCTCCATCTGGTACGTAACGCAGTGAACCATGCCATTGAGCGACCAGATATTCGTGTTCAGCGTGGCAAGCCGCCGGCTGGACAGATCAAGCTCTCAGCTGCGTATGAAGGTAATCAGATTATGATTACAGTGCGCGACGATGGTAGTGGTATTGATCGCGAACAGGTTCGCAATACGGCTATCGCGCGTGGACTCATCCGAGCTGATCAACAGATCGGTGAAGATGATGTTGTGTCTCTGATCTTCCAGCCTGGTTTCTCTACCGCTGAGGTATTGAGTGAAGAGAGTGGACGTGGTGTCGGTCTGGATGTGGTACGCGATAGCGTCTCACGTTTGAGAGGGACACTTGTGGTTGAGACTGCACCCGGGCTCGGAACCGCCTTTACTATGACCTTCCCCACCAGCCTGGCCATCCAGAGCGCGATGATGGTACGTGTCGGTGGTCAACAGTTTGCAATTCCTACAGTCCATGTTGAGTCGATTGGGCGCTTGGATAACTTTAAGCGTACAAATTCGGGCGGACAGCCTGCGGTGGTCGTTCGTAACGATCTCTATCCGTTACATATGCTCTCGCAGTATCTCTCCTTACCGACGAATCTGAATATCGACGATAAGGCACAGATGCTACTCGTCCACGTTGGTGGTCGTCGTGTAGCTTTGGCCGTTGATGAGATTCGGGGCAAGTTTGATATCGTGATGAAAAATTTGGGACCTCACTTGCGTGAAGTTCACGGTATCGCCGGCGGTACCGTCCTTGGTAATGGACATGTTGTACTGGTGTTAGAGCTGAACTCCCTGCTGGCGTCCAAGCTTAATATGGTGCTGCCAAGACGTGAAGGCATGCCTTCGACTGGTCAGGTGAAGCAGCATATTGATGTTTCAAGTAAGCAATCAGGACTTCCTGCATTGCCGACGGCAGCTGCGGCTCCCACTCCTGAACGTGGTAAGCATATCCTGGTTGTCGACGACAGCCCAAGTGTGCGACGTGTGGTCAGTAACATGCTGAAGCAGCATGGATGGACTGTACAAATGGCTCGCGATGGCGTCGAGGCGCTTGAGATGATCTCTCTCGAAACCCCGGCGGCGGTTCTGCTGGATATCGAGATGCCACGTATGGATGGTTATGAGTTGATATCGACGGTTCGTGCGCAAGAACAATATCGGACTCTCCCGCTCGTGGTCCTGACTTCTCGCGCGGCTGCGAAGCATCAGCAACGTGCGATGTCTCTTGGAGCAAGTGCCTATGTAGTGAAGCCATACCAGGATGAGGAATTGATCAGTACAATTAATTCTCTTGTTTATGGAGCTGTGGTTCGTTAATAATTGATAGTGCAGGTGGATCTAATGGGTGTTGAGCGTTCCGTAACACGTTGGTATATCCAACGGCAAACAGTCTTATATGAAATCACTGCACTGGAGACTAAAGTGGCTCAGCTTCAACATCATGACGATGTTGAAGCTGAGCCAGTCTCTTCTGAGGATAAGCCAGTAGTAAGCCTGGCTGAACTCCTGCAACAATTGGAGTTGAGTCGAGAAAAGCTGAAAACTCTTGGCCCATGCCCTAAACCGATGATGGGTTGATTGTCAGGCTTGATGCACCAGTGCTGCTGCGATTTTTTGCCCCATCTCCTGCGTATTGATAAACTTTGTTCCCTCTTCTGCAAGCAGATCTTCGGTACGATATCCTTCCTGAATAATCTGTGCCACGGCTGACTCGATTGCAGTTGCCTCATCCTTTAAACCCAATGAGTACTGGAGCAACATAGCTGCTGATAGAATGGCTGCTATGGGATTAGCTTTCCCCTGTCCTGCTATATCTGGAGCAGAGCCGTGAATAGGCTCGTAGAGTCCCAGACGTCCATGCGCTGTTTGGGTAGTACCTAAACTTGCGGAAGGAAGCATGCCCATTGAACCTGCGAGTACCGAAGCTTCGTCCGTGAGGATATCGCCGAATAGATTTTCTGTGACAATGACGTCGAAGTGCGTTGGGCGGCGAATTAAATGCATGGCGCAGGCATCTACCAGCAAATGCTCAAACGTAACATCTGGATAATCCTTGGCGACACGTTCAGCTACCTGTCGCCACAGAACCGAGGAGCTTAAAACGTTGGCTTTGTCCACAGAGGTGACTTTTTTCTTGCGATCCTGTGCCGCCTCGAAGGCAATGCGTAAGATACGCTCGATTTCTGCTTCGGTATAGAGTAGCGTATCGATTGCCTCCGTCCCATGTTCTGTCTGGCGGATCTCGCTCGGCTTCCCCGGAACTGGTGGCTCCAGATGGCCATAGTAGAGGCCGCCAGTTAACTCCCGCACGACCAGAAGATCGGTGCCTCGGACTAAATCCGTCTTGATGGGTGAGGCGTTGAGCAAACTATCTAATGGCTTGACCGGGCGTAGGTTGGCAAAGAATTGTAGACCCTTGCGCAATTTGAAGAGGGCTTCTTCCGGTTTCACTTTGCTGCGACCTGTGTAGCTGGGAAGACCACCAACAGCTCCAAAGAGAATAGCGTCGCTGCGCTGGCAGATCTCAAATGACTCATCAGAGAGAGCCTGGCCCTCAGCTTCAATGGCAGCCACTCCAACGAGCCTCCTCTGATAAGTGAATGTATGCCCATAACGTTGAGCGATTGCATCCAATACATGGATGGCCTGTTCGGTAACTTCAGGACCAATTCCATCTCCTGGTAGAACCGCAATTGTATAGTTTCCCATAATAATCCATCTTTCTTTGATGTGTATCCTCACCTTTTCCTGTGAGACATCTGCATTTTGCTAACTTGAAGGTATACAAATAGTACCGGAGATCCGTCTAAGAAGTAGGTGTTTCTCTGCCGATCTGTTAAAAGAGAGGCTGTGGTAGCTTCAAGATAGTATTGATATTCCACAGTTTACCAAAGCGTTTAGCTGTCTGACAAGAGCAAGGAGCCGATGGCAGAGCATAGATTTTTCTTATATTCGTTTGTGCTGGCTACGTTTTTGGAAATTGCTTCTGTTGAGGAGGGGGCTACCACTGAGATTACGAGCTCCCAACAGGCTTTTGAGGGCTTCGGTCTCATGGCATGGGTGGGTGAAACGTGTTATAATACGTGCCAGATGGAGTGTATAGAATACGTCGCCCCCGTCTTAATTAAAATCCTACAACAATCCTAATCAAACAATAGGTGCTGCTAGAACCTTTGTCTAGGAGTTAAATTTTATGAGCAGCGAATTCAATGAAAATGGGAAAGCCGATGGTCGTCGCAAGCCGATTCCTATCTCAATGGCGGCAGGCCCCCATGAGTATGTTCCAGGAGATCAAGAACTTCCAGTTCAGCTCACAAGTGTAGCCGACATGCTGCAATGGGCTCAGAACTGGGCGCGATCAAAATCAGTCTGGCCTCTGGGCTATGGGCTGGCATGTTGCGCCATTGAAATGATGGCTTCGGCACAAGCTCATTATGACCTGTCCCGGTTTGGTTCAGAAGTGTTTCGTTCCAGCCCTCGGCAGGCCGATCTGATGATTGTAGCCGGAACTGTTTCAGTGAAGATGGGTCCACGTTTACGTCTTCTGTGGGAGCAGATGCCCGAACCAAAGTGGGTTCTAAGTATGGGGCAATGTGCGAACTCTGGTGGTGAGTTTTATGATAGCTACTATACAGTTCAGGGTGTGGACACGATAGTTCCAGTAGATATCTACGTGCCTGGTTGTCCACCTCGTCCAGAGGCGCTGATCGAGGGGATTTTGAAGCTACGTGAGAAGATCGCGAAACAAGGTCTCAAAGTGCGCGGTGAGAACGAAATCGAGGTATAGTGTATGCGTGGAATCCTGGAGGGAATGGGTCTCACCTTTGGTCACATGTTCCGACCAAAGGTAACACGACTCTATCCATATGAGAAACCGAAGCTACCAGCGCGTAGCCGAGGTTTGATCCAATTAATCGCTCAGGATGGTCTGAATACAGAATTCAACTTGAAGTGTGAATCTTGCTTGCTCTGTGAGAAAGCCTGCCCTCCTCGTGCGATTACAATCGAGTACGAGCCAATCAACGAATGGAAAGATCGTCCCTGGTTCAAATCCTACATTCGTGATGGCGCAGAGAAGTTTACTCCGCGTAAACTGGCTCCGGCCACAGGTTCCTCGCATGCGGGTTTTTACAAGTCGCGCATCTCTGAGTATGCGGTAGAGTACTTCAACAAGCCTGTGACCCCCTGTGTGGCGATGCCTGTCAAGGATCATCTTGAGCCCGCCATCGATCTGAGTCCCGTTGATACCTTGCTTGTGACATGGTCTCGGGAAGCGAGCGCTCTCCCCGGCTTGCTAGATGCAGTGATGGATCTCTATGGGTATCTGCCGTTGCAAGCGGCCAAGCGGATTGTCCAGGCTCGTGGTGTTGATTTGAGCGATCTTTTTGGAATCGCTACGATGAGTCCGAAGTTTAAACCAGCGCCAGCTCCACAGGGCGTGAAGCGTGATGATCAACCAGCACGCGGATTGGCTCCAAGTAAGCGCGGCGTCTGGGGAAATATTAATCATGTGAGGCAGCCAGATGCCTAAATTTGAACAATCATCTCAGGTACTGCTACGGAGTACCGATACTGATATACGTGCTTTAGGCGAGTATCGCAGCGGCGGTGGATACACTGCATTGGAAAAAGCCCTGCGAGAACTAACTCCTGAGCAGGTCAGCCAGCTAGTCATCGATGCAAAATTGCGTGGACGTGGTGGCGCTGGTCGCCTGACTGGTGAGAAGTGGCGCCTTGTTCGTCAGGCCGAAGATGATCAGAAGTACGTTATTTGCAATGCATATGATGCTGACAGCCGTTCATTGGCTGCCCGCACATTGCTTGAGACCAATCCCCACCAGATCATAGAAGGCATCCTGCTTGCAGCTTACGCTGTCGGTGCGACGGAAGCCTATCTCTTCACTCGTAGCACAACCCCGGGTAGCACTGATGCCATCCAACGTGCTCTAGAGGAAGCTCTGGAAGCCAATCTCGTCGGGCGTGATATCCTCAGCACTGATTTTTCTTGTATCATCAATGTGCTCGGCGTGGATATGGGTTTTATGGGCGGAGAAGAGACGGTCCAGATGGCTCTGATCAAAGGCCGTCGTGGTATGCCGGAGCAGAGACCTCCATTCCCCGCACAATATGGATTATGGGATAAGCCAACAGCTATCAACTCGATTGAGACGTTGGTGAATGTACCTGTGATCGTGCGTGATGGTGCGTCTGCGTTTGCCAGTCTCGGTTCGGAGACAACTGGCGGTACCAAAATCTTGACCATTTATGCCTCGCCAGATAGCGAGCCGAAAGTTGTCGAGATACCCTTTGGTGCCACGCTTCGAGATATCCTCTCGCACGCTGACTTGAATCCATCTGCAAACGATGCACAGGCGATCGTGGTTGGTGGGGCCGAAGGTGGAGCATTGCCTCTCTCTCTACTGGATACTCCCTTCGATTTTGATGCGCTGGAAGAAGCTGGCACAATCGTTGGGTCGGGTATCATTGAATTGCTTCCCCTTGATACGTGCATGGTGGCGTGGTCGCGAGAGCGTAGCGCATATCTTGCCAAAGAATCCTGCGGCAAATGTGTTCCCTGCCGCCTGGGAGTGAAGCGTATCACTGGTATTCTTGAAGGAATTATTAGCGATCTGGGTGTCAATGGCGATCTGGATGTGCTTGATGAGTTTGCCGAATATGTGCCAAATGGTTCGCTCTGCGGTTTTGGCGTGCAAGCCACAAATCCGTTAAAAACAGCTAAACGCTATTGGGCTGAACACTTTACGACACATATTCAGGATTTGCGCTGTCCAACTGGTGTATGCGTGCCGGTACGTGCTCATCGTTTTGTAACGAAGCATGTGCTGCCGTAGTCATATCTTAGGAACTCCGGAAGAGGAAGTACATGGCTATATCAATCCGTGATAATTTCTCGCTCACGACTCAAGGCTCGCAGCCTCCGATGGTGCGTAATGATGTGGGTCAGCCCAGCTTTACTCTCACCATTGACGGTAAGACAATGCAGGCTTACGAGGGCCAGACCATTTTGAGCGTGGCTATAGATAACGGGATTACGGATATCCCCAATTTATGTAATGATGAGAAGTTGGAACCAACATCTGCCTGTCGCATGTGTCTGGTTCATATCGAGGGAGCGGAGCGTCCACTTCCCTCGTGTAACACGCCAGCAACCCCAGGCATCGTCGTCACGACCAATTCAGATGAGCTCTTTCATATTCGGCGCACCAACCTGGAGATGATGCTCTCCGACCACAACGCCTACTGTCAGCCTCCCTGTCAGGTGGATTGCCCGACGCATATCGATATTCCAGGCTATCTGGAGTTGATTGCGCAAGGAGAGATGAAGGAAGCGGCTCGTCTGGTCAAAGAAGTGCTGCCCTTTCCATTTATTCTGGGACTGACCTGTCCTGCTCCCTGTCAGAAAGCCTGCCGACGCACGCTGGTGGATGAGGAGATTGCTATTTGTCGGATGCATGGGCATGCCGCTGAGTCCTGCTTGTTAGATCCGCCTCTGCCTTACGTTCAAGACCCTCCAACAGGTAAAAAAGTAGCAGTTGTCGGTGGCGGTCCTTCCGGCCTGACTGGTGCCTATTATCTGGCTATGCGTGGCCATTATGTCAAAGTCTTTGATATGCAGCCGCAGGCCGGTGGCATGTTGCGCTATGGCATCCCTGAGTATCGCTTACCGAAGGATATGATGGATCGCGAGTTCGCTCAACTTTGGGATATGGGTATTGATTTCCAGGCCAATGTGAAACTGGGACGCGATTTTACCATTGATGATCTGTTTGCTCAGGGCTTTGATGCAGTCTATCTGGCGATTGGCTGCTGGACCAGTAATGATCTGCGTGTTCCTGGTGAAGATGCAGAAGGCGTGGTCAATGCGATTCGTTACCTGGGTGATAAAGTTGAAGGTAAGCCAGTCCCGGTAAAAGATAGCGACGAAGTCATCGTCATCGGCGGTGGTTTTACAGCTTTCGACTGCACACGTACATCGTTACGCCTGGGAGCCAAAGTCCATACAATGTATCGTCGTGGCCGTACTGAGATGGGTGCGACAACTGAAGAGGTTGAAGATGGTGAAGCCGAAGGTACACATCTCCAGCTTTATGTCAGTCAGACGCAAGTCATTTCGAAGGATGGTGTCGTCACTGGCGTAGAATTCCAGCGTAATAAGTTGGGAGAGCCAGATGCCAGCGGTCGTCGCCGTCCAGTACCAGTTCCCGGTTCTGAGTTCGTTCTCAATTGTGATACCGTCATTCCTGCCATCGGTCAGGCAGTTGATACCAAGGTGATCGATGAAGCCTCAGGAGTGAAATGGACCAAGTGGAAAACGGTCCAGACCAATCCCCATAACTTTATGACCGATCGCAAAGGCGTCTTCGCTGGCGGCGACTGTCAGATGGGTGCTAAGACGATCATTGAAGGTGTTGCCCAGGGCAAGCTGAATGCCCGTTCGATCCACTCCTATTTGATGGGCGAGGATATGAACGAGGTAGCTCGTCGTCTGGAACTGGAAGAGCGTCGTCCTGATCTCTTTGACATCGTTCCCTACAAGCCCGTTGAGCCTAAGGTCAAGATGCCGATGCTCCCCTACGAGCAGCGCACGAAGAACTTTGGACTCATCGAGATGGGGTATCTCAAAGAGCAGGCGGAGCGGGAAGCCGCACGCTGTCTGCAATGTGCCTGCCCGGCGGCGGGACAGTGCGATCTTCAGAAGTACAGTATCGAGCATGGTCTGGCCGATAATCGTTTCCATGATGGTGAGCCAAGCGACTATCATGACTACGAGACCGACTTATCCCATAGCTTTATCCTGCGCGATCCCAACAAGTGCATCAACTGCACCCAGTGTGTGCGTGTCTGTCACGATGTGATTGGTCCCGACTGTTATGGCATGTTTGGCAAAGGCTTTGATACGATTGTCTCGACGCCGTTCAATGTCAGCTTGCATGATACCGATTGTGTCTCGTGCGGAGCCTGTGTGCAGGTCTGCCCAACAGGATCGTTGATGATGGCCGAGCGCGAACTGACGCGCTATTCCTTCGCGTTGGATCGCTGTATCTTCTGTGGGGACTGTGTCGAGGTGTGCCCTCACGGTGCTCTGGGAGAGACTCCCAACTTCGAATTGTCCTTCTTCAACCGCTTTGGTGAGGATGTGACGCTGGAGAAGAACGATCTGGCGAACGCTCCCAACTATCTGGTGCGTCAACGATTGCCAAGAGGCAAGAAGGATCTGCCGGTGATGAGTCCTCTGGTGCGTCCATTGCCTGCTCGCTCTATTCGTGATTAAGTAGCAAGCAAGTTGTTATTAGAAACCGGGCCTTTTAATAAGGTCCGGTTTTTGCTTGCCTTTTTTCTCCTTCAATCATTGCGCCTGATTGTGTATAGAGGTTGTTATTTGGATGTCAATGTATTTTATTCGTTTATAAAACTAGATGGGCTGTTGATACGTGTGTAGAAAGTAACATACAAACAATTTATTCTGTTATGTTTGGAGAACTCATTGATGGATATTGGAACCTCTGCTGGCCTGGCATTTTCATCGGGTATTAATGCGTATCTTCCTTTGCTTGCTTTAGGCCTTGCATCGCGCCTCTGGCCGGCTCAGTTTCATGTAAATGCACAGTTTGGCTTTATTACGCAACCCTGGTTTATGATTATTATGGGAATCTTAACTCTGGCTGACCTTTTTGCCGATAAGATACCTGTCTTGGATCATATCTGGGACGTTGTTCATACGGTAATACGTCCTGCTGCGGGGGCTCTGGTGGCGGCAGCCGCTGGTAATCAGACAATGGATAGTACATGGTTGCCTCTCACGTTGATACTCGGTGCTGGTGTGGCAGGTGTGACGCATACCACGAAGGCTGCGACACGGGTGACATCAACCGCTACGACTGGAGGCTGTGCAAATATAGCTTTAAGTGTGGCTGAAGATATTGTGATGCTTTTTAGCGTTGTACTGGCCTTTATCGCCCCACACGTGATATTGATTGGCGTATTGCTGTTTATTGTTGCGTTTTTGATTCTGGTACCACGTATTGTACGGCGGTTGAGGCGAAGGCGTGTTGTGAACGATCCATATTCTGATGTAACCGTACCAGTTCAGCATAATTCATCGGGTCGTTTTTAGGGACTCAGTGTAATATATAACGGGATAGCTAAAGTATCCTCTCCTGCAAATGGTGCTAGTGGTGCCTTGTAGGAGAGGATACTTGCAATCTGCATAGGTATCTTGTCATTCACAAGCATAAAGTGCTACACTCTCACTAATGGGAAACACACAAGCAAAAGAGGGGAAGCGTGCTTCCTTCCATGCATGATTGCAAGGATATCTGCGCAAGTGAAAAAGATGAGGTAAGACAGATAGATGGACAAAACAGCATTAATATCTGAGTTGCAGAAGTTCCGTTTTGGAAGCAAAGTTATTTGCTCTGATGGTGAAGAGGGACACCTCTCTCATGTCGGTGTTGATATCAGTGGTCCGCGTATTGTCACGCTGGGCGTAAAGCTTGGACGGTTCTTCGGTAAAGCAGTCTCCATACCGCTTTCAACCGTGTTAGAGGCTTCGAGTCAGGGAGTAATCCTCTCCATTACGCGTGCAGAGTTAGCCGCTAGCCAGACACAAACTGAGGATGCACGTCTCGATGGACATAGCACTGTTCGTGAGACCGTCTCAGGCGCGCGCGGACCATTGCAGATAGTCGCAGTGCAGCCCCAAAGTGGTGAAATTGCGTATGTGGTTGTCCATTCCCTGCGGGCAAATCAGGATACACTGGTGCGGCAGGAATACATCTCCAAGGTAGAGAATGGTTCAATCAGCGTAAATATTCCTGATGCGATCTTGCAGACGCTCCCGGCTCATCGCTCGGATGAGGATTTACAGCGTGAAGTTGAGGCTGTCCTATTTGATTTCGCTCCCCTGCATGTTGATTTTCCTGGTATGCATGTTCGTGTCCTCGATGGTGTCCTCTATCTTGATGGCAACATTTCCAGTTCACTGCGTGGCGATATTGTAAATGATCAGGTTTCTGGCGTGCCTGGATTACTGGAAGTAAAGAATCGTATGGTTGGCGATGATCTGCTGGCTGCGGATCTGGCGATGGCTCTAGGACGTGATCCGCAGACACGTGATCTTCCGATTGGAGTATATCCACGCCTGGGCATTGTCCGCTTGAGCGGATTTGTCCATAACAAGCAGCAAAGGATCGCCGCTGAGCAGATTGCCAATGACTTTCCTGGTGTACGTTCAGTTGTCAATGAGTTAGTGATCAAACCTCAAGCCGAGTTGCTAAATGTGATGTCTTCTTCCGGGACAGAAGATACAGAGGATATTATTCCCGGAAAATATATTCGCCATACCAAGTAATTATGTCGTAGCAGGTTGTTCTGAGACATTCTAGATGCTCTTTTCAGAAATAATCGGGCATCTTTGTCGCATATGCTGGCCAACTTAATTTTATAAAGAGGATGCATAATGGCCGATTGTCACCACTTATCATGAATGATGACGATCGGCCATTATCTATTAAGATTATTCCGCTAACGCTTGTGCCAGATCGTTGATGATATCGTTAACATATTCAATGCCGACCGATAATCTGATACATCCAGCGCTGATACCCATATTCTCCAACTCGTCAGCCCTGAGCGTGCGATGCGATGAGATGGGGGGATAGCTCACCAGTGTAAAGACATCTCCCAACGATGTGGCCGATGTACAGAGCTGAAGTTTATTGATGAGGTTATAAACAGCCTTCTGCGACTGATTTTTGAGCTCAAAAGAGAGTAATCCTCCGTATAGCTCGTTGTCCATGAGCCGGCTGGCAATGTCGTGGGATGGGTGATCGGTGAGACCAGGATAGTGGACATGTGCTACGGCTGGATGTTGTTGCAAAAATTGAGCCACTTGCATTGCATTACGGCATTGACGTTCGACGCGTAATCCTAGCGTGCGCAGGCCGCGCAGCATGAGATGTGACTCGAATGGACTGAGCATTGCTCCTAATAAATGGCTATAGTCGCGCAACTGGTTGAGTAGCACATTTTTGGAGCTAATAACGATCCCTCCAGTGCTATCTCCGTGTCCACTAATATACTTAGTGGCACTATGTAGCACCAGATCAAAGCCGTGCTCTAGCGGTCGAATCAAGCAGGGTGGGCTGAAGGTACTGTCCACGATCGAGACAGCTCCCACTTCACGTGCTACCGCGCTGATCGCATCGAGGTCAACAACTTTTGTCAGCGGATTAGAAATAGTTTCGACATAAATCACATCAGGCTCTTCTTCTCTGATGATGTCATAGATCTTAGGCTGAGAAAAATCGCTGAGAATAAGTTGTGTACCATTAGTGGTAAATACTTTGCGCAATAATGTGATGGTTGGTCCATATAAGTCTTTAGAGACGACGATCTTCGTGCCTGTGGTAAGTCCTGCGGCGAGTAGAGAGGCATGGATGGCTGCCATCCCAGATCCAAAGGCAACTGCACCCACTCCACCCTCGACCCGCGTTAGCGCCTCCTCAAAGGCATTGGCGTTGGGGTTGCCTTGCCGCGCATAGACATAGCTTGGATCTCCAGTGGCTGTCTTACCACTGAAGGCCTGATCAAGCGCTTCAATATTTTCATGTGTATAGGTTGTGCTGGCATAGATAGGGCGCACTGTCGGATTTCCACTCCCGCTGGCTCCCAGTGCTGCCTGACGACCACCATGGACGAGTAATGTCTCAATATTCCAATCAGGCAATTGTGGCGTGTTTTGCTGTGTCATACGTATCCTTTCGCTTTGAGGAGATGGCTTCCGGTGTCTCATATATATTCTTCCCATGTTCTGGAAAGAGACAAATCAACCAGCTTGTCATATGATAAATAATCGCAATAAGGCATGGTATCAGCTAGGGGGTGCAGATACGATTGAGATAACGTAAGCTCTCTAATGTCTCCTGGATGGTTGGCAATCCTGCCAGAGTGTCAACTATCTTTTGCTCATAGAGTGCGTTGTATCGATCTGCCAGTACGATTGCGGGTAAAAGTGTCCGAGTTGCTGATTCCCACTGGGTATACCGCTTGATGGTATTGCCCTGAGCATCAGAAACAAGTGCAAAGGGTAGACGCATTTCTTCCTGCGTTTGCAGGTTGATGAGTACTGTATCTACGCTGATAACGAGAAGAGAGCATTGCTCTTCGCGAAACTCTGCATACTGTTGCGCGTAGCTGCGGAGTAGATCGTGGGCTTCGCTGGTTGTTGTGCTGTTGATGAAGAGTAAGAGGAGATGCTCTCTTTGTTTATAATCCCAGGGACTGTGGGGCATACCATCGGTGCCGGGAAGCGTGAACGTTGGGATGATCTGCCCTTTTTCCAGGATTGGACAATGAGGTTGATCTGTATGTGACATGGTTTTCCTCAAAATTTGCTTACTTATTGATTGATCTGTCTGGCCTTTGCTTTTTCATCCACCATTATAGCGTATCTTTTGCCCTTTTCATATAGCTAGTTGATCTACCATTCATATGTTTTGGGGGACAATTCATGATTAGAAAGGTGCGTCGTTCTGCTATTTTTGTAAAGGCCAGGGCTGTACAAAGGATAAAAAGTGCAATTTTTTGCCAGGATCATTGCACTATCTTGAAACCTTGTCAAATACCTGATTTGCTTTTATACTAGCCGATACAGATAAAATGTTTCTACCTTTGTTGGAGGGGAATGGTGATGCAACAAGCGCAACGTGAACAATTAGAGCATGTCGGAGCTGTTATCGTCGTGGGAAGTGGCAAAGGAGGGGTGGGGAAATCAACAGTCAGTGTGAATCTGGCTGTATCGCTTGCTCGGTTGGGGGCTCGCGTTGGCCTGTTGGATGGCGATGCCTATGGTCCGAGTCTGCCTATGATGCTCGGTGTACGTAAACGTAGTGCTGGCAAATATGAGGCTATTCTCCCTCTGGCTGAACAGAAGGATCTTCCTACTGAGCGCAAGATTCCCCCCTTACTCCGTTACGGCATTAAAATTATGTCGATTGGCTTTTTTATTGGAGAAGAACAGGCTGTGGCGCCCCTGCCTGATGCGCTTGGTATGCTCATTCGTCAGATGCTTTATTCTGTCAATTGGGGGGTGCTGGATTATCTGATTATCGATCTGCCCCCAGGAACGAGTGAGCCACAGGCCACATTGTGTCGTGAACTTCGTCTGGCGGGAGCGATTCTGGTGACAACGCCTCAGGATATTGCACGTATCGATACCGCAAAGGCGTTGACGATGTTTCGGCATGCAGCTGTGCCTATTTTAGGGGTTGTCCAGAATATGGATAGCTTGCGCTGTCCACATTGCGGGGAAGAGATTGCTATTTTCCCTGGGAGTGGTGAAAGTCGTTCACAATTGGATGACTTGCCCTGCCTGGGACGTATTCCT
This sequence comes from Dictyobacter sp. Z7_2, assembly GCF_057551105.1. NCBI lineage: Bacteria > Bacillati > Chloroflexota > Ktedonobacteria > Ktedonobacterales > Dictyobacteraceae > Dictyobacter > Dictyobacter sp. Z7_2. Next base: position 783,200 of record NZ_BAAJPE010000002.1, on the reverse strand, counting down.
TTCGACCCTGTAACTGTGCTGCATGGAGACAAGGGATATCCAATTGTAGTGAGCCTGGCAGGTTCTCCCGTTGCGGAGGCATTTTCTCAGGTTGCAGAGCAGGTCGTGTTGCAATTGGCACGCGCCGCTCAGGCGTCTGAGGATGTTCAAGCAGAGGATATTGAGGAGGGAACGAATGAAGGAGAAGCTTAAAGGATTGCTTGCTGGTATTATTTTTCGTCTGATTGCAGTCCTGACACTGGGCCAGATTTCACCTGTTTTGAGTGCTTGCGTGATCATTGAGCAGGATGGCAAAATTCTTCTGGTTGAACGTAGCGATGGCCTTGGTTATACTATCCCTGGCGGCATTGTGCGCTACAAAGAGACGGTTGAGGAGTGTGTCAGACGCGAGGCGCAAGAAGAGACAGGGTATGATATCCAGATAACGAACATTGTGGGTGTCTATTCGTCTATCGATCGTGATCCGCGCTTTCGCGCCGCTTCAATTGCCTATAAAGGCTTTATCCAGGGTGGCGTTGAGCATGGTTCTAATGAAGGTCGGACATGCTGGTGCGAACCTGAGGCTGCTTTAGGCCATATGGCGTTCGATTGTGAATCTATGCTCAAAGATTATTTTAGGGGGCATCAATGTCTTTCCTGAGCGCATCTATGGTATAGTCAAGGAGATAATTTAATCACGCATGCTCTGTCAGTCACCGAGAAGACGTGAAGCATTTCTCGGGCTGGCACGTACTCATTGATAAGGAGCTCATTTTATGCCTATCTGCCCGATTTGTGATGATACGGGAGTGCTTAGCTCTGATTCTACACCGCCGCGCTTTTGCTATTGCGCTGCTGGTAAGCAATCTAGACGACAGTGGGAGGCCAGTAATGCTTCTGGTTCATATCAACAGGGAGCGATACCTCGCCCGGCCAGTTTTATCGATATTGCTGATCTGGATCAGGTGAACGCGAATGTTGATGCCATGCGAGCATCATTGCTTGGTTCTTCGACAGGTGCCCGGTCTGCTACCAGCAAACATCCAGAGATACAGCTCCTTTATCGGGTTGGACGTGGTGGACACGAGGTCACTATGTCCGAAGCGGCTCAGCTACAGGATTTAGCACAAGCTCTTGAAGATTTCCTGGAGAATCTCTCATCCCTGGGACGAAAAAGAGGTTAGATGATGAGGGGATGTTGGAGATGATCGCATGCTAGCATACATGTTTATATGGTTAGTAGCTATCACTCTCCAACACACAGAGCGTACGCAGCTCTCTTGCAGTTACTCGCTTTTTGTACCAACATGAATAGCGACAATGCCACCATTGAGATAGTAATAACGAACATCGCTCCAGCCAGCCTTTTCCATGATTTCTTTTAAGAGAGGTGCCTTGGGAAATGTGGTCAGCGAATTGGGGAGGTAGTTGTATTCTTCAAATGCCTTGCCTAGAATCGTACCAAAGAGCGGAGCCAATTTATAAAAGTAAAGATAAAACAGTGTTCCGAACACTTTTCCTGGAGGATGGCTAATCTCTAAACAGACGGTTCGTCCACCTGGACGTACAACCCGTAGCATTTCGCGAAACCCCTGCTCAATATCTGTCAGATTGCGGACCATAAAAGCAGAGCAACAGCCATCGACGCTGTTATCGGGTAAGTCGATATGCTCGGCATCGCCGACGCGAAGCTCAATGCGATCCTGCAATCCTATGCGTTGTAGCTTTTTGCGACCTTCTGCCAGCATCTCTGGAGTAATATCCATGCCAATCATTGAAGTGCCCGGGCCGGAACTACGTACTACTTCAATTGCCAGGTCACCCGTGCCGGCTCCCAGATCGAGCCCTTTTTCACCACTGGCGAGTGCCAGATAATGTGCGGCACGTTTGCGCCAATGGCCATCCAATCCCAGGCTCATCAACTTATTCATGAGATCGTAGATACCGGCGATACGCCCAAAGAGCTTTTGTACGTAGGGGCGCTTGCCCCCAACTTCTCTAAACTTTTCTTCTAAGACAAAATTTGTTTTCATACTTGTTTCCACTAACGTCTGCGTCTGATCACAAAATCGATCAGCTCATCCAGCACATCGCGATCAGGCGATGCTGGAAAATGATAGAGTGCCTCGCGAGCTTTTTCTGCGTAGGTATAGGCATCTTTCTGAGATAGCTCAATACCATCGCTGTTACTGACCCAGGAGACCACATCAAGAATCTCTTTTTCGTCGTGATTGGCACCGTTTAGCAACGCCTGTACCTGTTGCTGATAATCTCCCGTTAATGGAGACGCCTGCAGCGCATAGATCAAAGGCAATGTTACCATCCCCTGACGTAAGTCGTTGCCAGCTGGTTTGCCAATCGTGGTCTGGTCTTCTGTATAGTCAAGGATATCATCGATGATCTGGAATGCGATACCTAAATTTAAGCCATAAGCATAAAGCAGGTCAACTTGCTCATTCGTGGCATCGCTGAGAATCGCACCACCCTTTGAACAAGCTGCGATGAGGCATGCCGTTTTATTTTTAATCTTTTCGAAATACGTGTCAACTGAGAGGTCGATACGTCCTGAAGTCATCATTTCGAGAATGGTGCCTTCACTCACAGTGGCGACGGTATCGGCGAAGAGATGTTCAATCCGTGTGTCTTCGATGTCAGCGATCAAACCGGAGGTTTTAGCGAGATAATAGTCTCCCAGGAGAATAGCAATCTTATCGCCCCATAAGGCATTGACGGTTGGATTGCCACGTCGTGTGGAAGCCTCGTCAATGATGTCGTCGTGGATAAGTGTGGCGAGATGGACCATTTCAAAGGCGACACTTAATTGTAATAAGCGATCGAAGCGATAATTATTCAGCTTTCCTGCCAGTAAGGTTAAAGCCGTACGCAAGCGCTTGCCAGGTGATGCAAGTGCATGCATCGAAGCTGAATTGAGGATCTCCAGACCGGATGTGGCTCTTTGTTGAAAGAGCGTATCCACTTGATCCATATCAGATTGGATGCCTGCGAATAACCGGCTCAACGTGGCCGTGGTGTTCATAAGGATTCTCCATTTTGCATATGTTCTGGCACGTCTCCAGGTGATCTCTGATAAATTCTGTCCAGACAGAACGTCTCAAATGATTACTACATACACTGCTGTTCTTCCGTCGCAATGAGTAGCCTTCCCTTTCTGATTATAACGTGCCTGGCCCATTGTAGGGTAGGGTAAACTCCGCATTTTCCTATCCAGAGTGAGCGGAGACCTGCTTGCTATGATTACTATGTGTCAGACGTCGTATCTACTTCAATCAGGTCTTCCTGAACATATCCAGCTGTAAAATTAAACTCATCAAGAGCCTCAAGGGCTGAGCTGTATTCTGTCCAGGATAAGCGACGATTGAGTACAGGATCATTGACAGCTTTCCACGCGGGGAAATATTGATCCATCAGACTAATTGGTGTATCAGGTCCAAGCTCATCTGCGATCCAGTGCAGAACCTCGCGGGTTCCTGAAACATCTTCGGGCATTACAAGGTGCCGTATGAGTAATCCGCGCCGTGCAATGCCCTCTTCATCTAATTGGAGAGGACCAACCTGGCGATACATCTCTCGCAATGCTGTTTGATTATAATCGACATATTTAGGCATTTTTGAGGTACGTAACGCGTTTTTATTATCCGAATACTTCGAATCGGGTAGATAGATATCTACTACGCCATCCAACAGCTTGAGCGTTTCCAGGTTTTCATAACCCGCGCAGTTGTAGACAAGCGGCAAACGTAGCCCCTTTTCACATGCTACCACAAGCGCTGCCAGAATTTGTGGTACAAAATGTGTTGGCGTGACGAGATCGAGATTATGGCAACGTTTTTTCTGTAGATAGAGCATCATATCAGCCAGGCGCTCAGGACCAACACGATGCCCTAACCCACCCTGGCTGAGTGAGAAGTTCTGGCAGTAAGTACAGCGTGCCTGACAGTATCCAAAGAAGATTGTCCCTGCGCCACGTGTTCCGCTGATGGGAGGCTCCTCGCGACGATGCACATTCCAGGAGGCAACAATTGCCTCTGTACCAGAATGGCAGACGCCAGTTTTGCCTGCGGTACGATCGCAGCGGCAGTTTTGCGGGCAAATAGTGCAGCTCCGCAAGACTTCCCAGGCGGTAGCGGCACGCTCTGCTAATTCGCCGGTTTCATAAAGGTTAAGATAACTGGGATATGACATACTAGCTACTCCGGTGCCATCCTGATGGCACCCATCGTTGCATTGTTATTGACTGTTCACAAAATGTGTCCAGTTGATAGACTGGACACATACAAAAAAACATGGAGCACGTCAGCTCATTAAGATGTGGGCCAGGTATAGCCCTTTTGTGAGGGCCTTGGACCACGAACGCGTGGCTTTTTTTCCTCACCGTTCTCTGCAACTTTTTTTGTTTTCCGTGCTACCGGTCGCCGTGCCTGTTTCTTTGGCGCGGCAGATGTGTCAGTTTCCCCTGTATGAGCTGTTGGATCTACTTCGGTGGTAGCTTCTCCAACGGATTGCTTGATCTGGTCAACTGGCAGACGCGTCTCTTCTTCCGGGACATTGACCTGCTCAACAAGTTGACTTGTATCTTCATTGATTGCAGTCCAGAACTGAGCATTTTTTCGCTGTGCTGGGCGAGGACCTTTCAGTACACGTCCATCATCTAATTTCGTCACATGTCGTTCAGGCTTTTCTTCGGTGCGCGGGCGAAAATGAGAGTTTCTTTCAATCGGCTGCTCATTGCGGTTGGGAGTTTCCTGGCTATCGAATTGTTCGTAATCGCCTTCAAACTGTTCATTGTATTCCTGGCGACGTTGAACATCACGGGCCTGTCGCACTTCGGGACGACTAAGCCAACGTGGATTAGGTTCCCGTGGTGTGGTGTCCTGTGGTGGCCTGGTTTGATTTCCGCGGTGCGAGTCATTGCGACCGCGTTGAGGATCTCTCTCCGGGCGCTCATAACGGGCGGCTCCGCGTGTACCAGGAGTATTTCCTTCAGGTCCACGTTGATAAGAAGATCTCCCACCAGGGCCACGGGAAACTGGCCCGCGTTGGAAAGAAGGTCGATTATCCTGTCCACGGGAAGCAGATCCATTCTGGAAAGAAGGTCGTCCACCTGTACCGTGAGAAGCGGGTCCGCGCTGGAAGGAAGGTCGATTATCCTGTCCACGGGAAGCGGGACCACGCTGATAGGAAGGTCGATCATTAGGCCCATGAGAAGCAGGTCCACGTTGATAGGGAGGTCGATCATCCTGCCCACGTGAGGCGGGGCCATTCTGGTAGGAAGATCGTCCACCTGCGCCATAGGAAGCGGGACCACGCTGATAGGGAGGTCGACTGTCTTGCTGCCCTCTTGGGTTAGATCCATTGCCTGTAAAAGGACGACGATTGTCAATGCCAGGCCTATCCGCACCATTGCCATTGTATCGATTGGGGTTTGAGGAGTGGGAGTTTGGCCCTGCTTGATTGCCATAAGGACGATCAGAATGCTGAGAATTGTTTCTGTCGTAATTGCCCTGACCTTGACCGTAAGGTTTGCGACCGCCTGATGTCTGTTGGGAGGAATAGCCATTACGCTGATTACTGCGCCAATTATTGGAAGTGGATTGGGATTGTCCATTTGAACTGCGTGGATGATAATCCGCATGTGTTCGATTGGCTCCATTTTCCCAGGCGCGATCTACCATTTCTCGATTGAGGCGAGGCCGAGCTGGACGTGAAGACCGCTCGTCTCCTTGTCCCTGTGGGTTCGGGGATGTGTTGCGGGATGGTGGACGTGAGCCATCTCGTCTTTGCTTATTGAATTCTCTGGTCATGTTTCCTTTCAATGTCAAGCGCTATGGGGATGTACTGATTAAAGTAGTGGTCAGATCAGCAAGATCTTTAAAGAATGCCTCCCGTTGGTCATTCTGCATCTACTCTGAATGCCTGGCGCATCGCGCTCCGCAATGCCTGATGTACCGGGGCGCGTTCCTACTAGTATACCACAAATCCGTTTTGTGCTACTACTCTCCATGTGTGAGTGCGTGTTCTCTGATAATAGAGCGTGTAAGAGTAAAGAAAATGCGCTGAAAGGAGATTGAAAGGAGGAAAAGTGAAATACATTCAATCCGTCTCTTCACTTTTCTCCTTTGTTATGATGATTGTGACATGTAATTACATGTGATATCTGTAATTACATGTCATATAAGGCGCCTGGCGCAGTGCTGTCAAGCGTTGCCGCCTATTTTAAGAAAAAGCGATAGCCAATCATTTTATAGATAAGTCTGGCGGCCAGAAAATCTGCGCGTGCCTGTCCTTCCATAGGACAAAGCTCAACTACATCCATCCCGACGATCGTTGTGCGTCGGCAGATCTCCTGGAAGAGATCAAGCACTTGATACCAATGGAGACCACCTGGTTCAGGTGTGCCAACTGCGGGCATTTCACCAGGATCAAATGCATCCAGATCAATTGTGACGTACGTATGCTTGCCCAGGCGCTCCCAGGGAATACGTGCGTTTCCTCTGGCCATTTGATAGGCCCAGACAATTGCTACATCGGGTTTTGTTTTTAAAAATTCGACCTCTTCTTGACTAAAGCTGCGGATGCCTATCTCCAGGAGCGGAATGCCCATATCTACCACACGGCGTTCGATCGATGCGTGCGAAAGAGGGGTTCCCTCATATTCATCACGCAAATCGCCATGAGCATCGATATGTACCACGGTGAGATCAGGGTATTGTTCATGAACCGCCGCGATCACAGGAGCCGATAGAGAATGCTCGCCGCCCAGAGTCAGGGGGATCAAGTTGTTACTCAATGCCTGACGAACAGCATCGCCTGTGGCTTGGAGAGCGGTTGCATGATCCATGCCGTTGTAATCAAGTACGGGATAGGTATAAACACCAGCCTCGATAGGATAGCAATCGAGCTCTTCATCGTAGAGCTCCATCTGACTGGAGGCATTCAAAATAGCTTGTGGACCCATATGCGTCCCTTTCATATAGCAAACGCTGTATTCTAAAGGGGCGGGAATAATCGCGATGCGAGCATTTTGGGGATCACAGTAAGGAGCATCAGGTGCTGCAAATTGGTGAATCAACTCATCTTCCATGGAGAACAGTTCCTCATATCTTATCTTCAGTGTGCTGTCAAACGCTGTGCTTGTATTGATGTAAGTGGCAGTTGAAAGGTGTATTGTATATCAGGTCTGTGGCTTTGCCTATATTAAAAGCAGCGTTGGAGGAGGGAGCGATGTCAGGGATAGGATATAGATACAATGCGTGTGATGTAATAAAAAGTGAGGTCCTTTCCTCTATAATCAGGTAGGTACCTCACACCCCTGTATCAGGAGTGAGAATAACTGCGAAGATACACTTCGCTTTTCTCTTGTTGCCCTTATCGCACCCCCAATTTAGCCAGGCGGCGTGCTTCCATTGCCTGCTCGTAGCGTATGGGATCTGGCTCTTCTGGGCGAAGTGAACGTGTGGCTCGTACTACAAAATGAGCTTCGACATCATCGGTTTTGAATATCTCTTTGGCGAAAGCAATCGCATCTTCCTGACTGAACTCTTTGCAGGAGCAGATATCGATATCTACTTCGCCATACTCAGGCCAGGCATGGAGGCTAATGTGACTCTGGGCAATGACCACAAAACCAGACATACCAGCGTCCAAAGGATTCGACGTATCAATATCGTACAGATGCACGGGACTTACTTTTTCCATAGCTACCTGTTCTGGTAGCTCGTTCAGCGTTCGACGCAAGAGATCTCCATCAGATAAAATGTCACGATCGATGTTATAAAGTTCTAGCATCAAGTGAACTAGCATCGCATTTTCCTCCTACTATATATTCGACAGTGCAGGTTAGTATCACATTCAAGATGCGGGTTGCTTAGAGCAGATTCCCGCTGCGCAAATTTTCTGCACACTGTTGGCTATTATATATTAATTGTCAAGTTAATACAAAGGAAAATGCGAAAAATCCACCTGATGAAAAAAATAAATTCTACCTAATGCCAATAAGCAATCAACCTAATGACCATATTATGCTCAATCTAAACATCATAGATATCATTATTAGGTAGAAGGCTGCTCTAATGACGAGCTTGTGTGCCACTCTCGTAGGCGCTTTTCAGCTCTTTGAGTAGATCTTCTCGCCTGATGAATAGCTCTCGGCGGGGACGAGGCTGCGCTTTGCTTACCGTATAAGCAGTAAGCAAGGGTAGAGCGATAGTAGAATCGCCATAAACGACGACAGCATCCTTGAGCTGAGCCGGTTTGATTTTGCCCCACGAGACTGCTTCAGATGGTGTGGCACCGGAAAGACCTCCCCAGTGAGGCGCATCGGTCGTAACCTGAATAAAGAAGTCATGTCCACCTTTTTGAATGCCCAGTACTTCCCACAACTGTGGCTGTGTCTGTAAGTAGAAGTTTTTTGGACTACCACCCCCTAGAATAATCACGCCGTTACGGGTAGCATTATGCACAATCGCTGTTGTCTCATTGACGTCAGCCAGAGTATCCAGAGTCAGAGCGTTGCCATCTAGTGCGTGGCGAGCAACGTTCATCCCAATCGAAGAATCGCCAGGGGAAGAGGTATAGATTGGGACGTTCCAGGCGGCTGCCTGAGCGAGCACGGAGTATTCTGGCCTGACACCGGCTTTTAAAAGTTGTTTGCCAAGATGATTGTGTAACTCCGAGGTCGAAATAGGGCGATTTGGTAAACTGTACAGGCTTTCGCGCACAAAGGCATCGGTATCCAGCAGCACTTTATCGTCGAAGAGAATATCGTAGATGCGAATAACCCCTTCTGCTTGTAGCCTGATATCATCCAGTTGGAAATCTCCCCGATGCAAAGACATTGCCAAAGCATGATGCATGTCATGATACAGATTAGCACCCGTGCTGATAATGAAATCGATAAAGCCATATTCCATCAATGTCAGAATGCAGCCTCCCAGACCCGCAGGAGTTAACGCACCCGCTATTGTCAGGCCGATGGTCACATCCAGCTCTGGATCGAGCATACGCTCGGCGTAGAGGCGTGCAGCTTCATTCAGGCGTGCTCCATTGTATGCCTGAAACTGTTCATCGACCAACTCTGCTACTGTCATATCGGGACGAACACGGTGGGGTAGTATTTGGGGTCCACTTAATAATCCATGATTAGTCATAATGAGTTGTAATCCTTTCTCTGTGTAGACGCATAAAACACCTTATACTATACCCGAATTTGTCCCGCTTAGTACAATTGGATTCTTTTAATAATCGCTGCATGCAAATGTTTTTATGTTACTATATTTAAATATAGTAACCATGTTCGTTATCGCAAGATCAAATGATATTATATTATTTGTGTACTTGTGATCCCCAAAAAGAGAGGAATTGTGTACAACGTTACGTTGTACACAATTCCTCTCTTTTTGCCAGTGTTATATGGGGCTACTCGATCATTAAGCGGCGTAGCTCAATAATTTGGTCGCGTAGCTGACCGGCTTTTTCAAATTCGAGTTGCTTGGCTGCTGAGCGCATCTGTGACTCAAGGTCCTTGATCAAGCGTAATGCTTCATCTTTAGGGATGCCAGCAAGCACGGCGGCTGGATTTTTTTCGTCAACGTCGCTTGTACCGCTCATTGCCTTGATTCGCTCGGTCAGCGCTTTAATTTCTTTATGGATACCACGAGGTGTGATGTTGTGCTTCTCATTATAGTCCATTTGGAGTTTACGACGACGATTGGTTTCGTCAATTGCGCGTTGCATGGACCCCGTAATGCGATCGGCATACATCATCACGCTACCATCAATATGGCGTGCCGCGCGACCGATCATCTGAATCAATGACCTCTCGGAGCGCAAGAAGCCTTCTTTATCGGCATCCAGAATCGCGACCAGGGAGACTTCAGGCAAGTCAAGACCTTCGCGTAGCAGATTGATACCCACAACGACATCATAGACCCCCAGGCGCAGGTCACGCAGAATCTCAATGCGCTCGATGGTGTCTATCTCAGAGTGGAGATAATGGACCTTGATATTAAGTTCTTGCATATAGTCAGCAAGATCTTCAGACATTTTCTTGGTCAGTGTAGTAACCAGCACACGTTGCTTCTTTGCGACGCGCTGACGAATCAGATCCAACAGATCATCGATCTGTCCCTTCGTGGGATGGATGGTGATTTCGGGATCGATCAGTCCGGTTGGTCGGATTAACTGTTCTACAATAGCCTGGCTTTGTTCATATTCCAATGGACCCGGCGTGGCAGAGACGAAGAGTGCTTGATTTAATTTCCCCTCAAATTCGGGAAAGGTCAATGGCCGATTATCCATCGCTGAGGGCAGGCGGAAGCCATAGTCGACCAGCACTTGTTTACGTGACCGATCACCTGCAAACATACCCCGTACTTGAGGAAGTGCTACGTGAGATTCATCAACGACCATCAGGAAGTTATCAGGCATATAATCGAGGAGTGTCCATGGTTGTTCGCCAGGCCCACGTCCAGCCAGGTGACGTGAGTAGTTTTCGACACCTGAACAAAAGCCTGTTTCGCGTAACATCTCCATGTCAAAGTTTGTGCGCTGCTTGAGGCGTGCAGCCTCTAAGAGCTTTCCTTCGCTTTCCAATACAGCCAGACGTTCTTCTAGTTCCTGCTCGATGAGTTCAATGGACTTGAAGAGACGTTCACGAGTGGTGACCCAGTGTTTCGCAGGGTAGATATCCAGCCGCTGGCGCTTATTCAATATCTCACCTGTAAGCGGATCAATATCCGTCATCCGTTCGATCTCATCGCCGAAGAACTCAATCCGCACGGCGACATCTTCATAAGCTGGAAAGATCTCCAGCACATCGCCGCGGAGGCGAAAACGTCCGCGCACAAAATTAGCATCGTTGCGCTCGTACTGGATTTCGGTTAGATGGCGCAGGATTTTATTAATCCGACGCTCTTCTCCAACTTTTAGTGTCAGGACAACCTCGCCGTATTCTTCAGGACTTCCTAAACCATAAATACAAGAGACTGAGGCAACTATCAGCACATCGCTACGCTCAAAGAGGCTACGTGTGGCCGAGAGGCGCAATTTTTCAATTTCCTCATTGAGCATACTTTCTTTTTCTACGAAAGTATCAGTACGTGCAATGTATGCTTCAGGCTGATAGTAATCGTAATATGAAACAAAGTACTCAACTGCATTATTGGGAAAGAACTCTTTGTATTCGCTATAAAGCTGCGCTGCGAGCGTCTTATTGGGAGCGAGAACCAGGGTTGGGCGTTGTATTTGTTCGACAATTTTGGCTACGGTGTATGTTTTTCCACTACCAGTCACGCCAAGTAATGTTTGATATTTGTGTTTGTTATAAATGCCTTCGGTTAATTGTGCGATGGCATCCGGTTGGTCGCCGGTTGGCTCAAAAGGAGCTTCAACTTTAAATGCTGGCATGCGTCGCTTTCCTGATATCCTTTAATAACTTATAGAATATTTTTTCCAATCCTTCCACATTATATCACTTTGGGCAATCAAGTTTGCGGGGCCAAAATTGCTAATTTCCCTCTCCCATCAGTAATATGCATGCAGAGAATCTGTCCGTTTTTCAGCCAGAAAGGAGCTTCTAGTTTCCCGGATGTCGCCGGAAAAGTACGCGTGACTGTAGTAAAAGTATAGCTCTTGAGTACTCCGCCATCGCTATATACAAGCGCTTTACTATCAGGTGCCCAACTCCAGCCAAGTAATTGCTGTTGAGGAATGATATTGGCTGTTTGTGCCTGACCTGTAATCGCCATCGTTTTGAGATGCGTATTTTTGTCCGAGCCAATTTGCTCATAAGCTAGATTTTGTCCATTGGGTGACCAGGCCACTGTGCCAATAGTGAAATTACCTGGTGCGACCAATTGTGTGAATGTATCGTTGCGTGTATCCACCATATAGATAGCTCGATCGGGTTGATTAAATGCTTCATTTGTCTGTGTGGATGGATCTGTGACAATTAAGGCGAGATGATAGCCGTCTGAAGACCAGATCATCTGTTGCGCATGTAAAGATGTTTGCATTTGTATTTGCAAAGCTTTGGATGCACCCGATTCCTCGATAGACCATATCTGCATTTTTTGTCTATTTTGTTGTACATACATAATCTCGTGCTTATTCGTTGGCGACCAATTTGCTGCCTGCGCTTCCTGTCCCAGAAGATGCATATATTGGCCTTGAGGGACAAGCGCCAGGAGCGGATATGTCTTTGGGGTCGATGAAATGGTTGCTACCAGTGCTGATCCATCAGGTGCCCAGGCCATATTGCGTTCATTGCGCATCACCAGTGTATTGCTTTGGATGGGATCGGAGACGTTGGCCATGTATAAGACACCAACCTGGTTGGCTGGCTGATAGACAATGTGTTGTTCTGTGGGATCCAGTGAGACAAGTTGGCCCCCGTTAGCGAGTATCGCGGCAACATTCATCTCCTGTGTTGTTGTGTAGCGGATGGTTGTCACTGCTGGCACGGATATGTAATTGAACAGTATCGCAAAAGCAATCACGAATACCGCAGCAACAGCCAGAATCGTCCATGCGATACGTTTTTGTTGCTGGCGACGTAATCCGGGTAATTGGCTAAGTATCTGGCTACGCAGCTCGGGGTTGGTATGTATCTGGTCAGCTTGAGCATCAAAGAAGCGGGAGATGCGTCTTTCTAATGAGCTCATATCAGGGGCAATGTTTGCCTGTTGCTTTTTATATGGCTGCTCATGGTCGTCCTTGCCATATTCATTCATCTTTTTTCAATCGCACGAATACCCCTGTCTTCAGACATGGGGAGGAGTGCGCCTCCTCTTTCTGCGTCTGATGGGAACATCCCTTGTGGGAGAGCCGTTTTGTGACGGAACGGCTCAAAACCCCTCTTCTTCGGTTGCCCGTTGAAGGTGATAGAATGGATTGTTGTGAGAGAGAAGCTGAAGAGGAATTGTGCTTTCCTTTTGTTATCCCTGATATGGTTCTCTTGATTAGTAAGACGCAAGTTTGCTTTAAAGAGGGTATGTATTGGCTTGTTTGTCCTTCGGGTTTAAATTATTCCAGGAGGAAGCTTCCAATCAATTCGCGTCGCAAGGCTGCTTGTTGCTCCTCTTTGGAGGCTTTTGGCTCTGGCTCTTGAGCTCGCTGGATAGCTGTAGGAGCTGTCAGGGCAGATGCGAACTCATCAAGCATAATCTCTTCGAGAAATGTGTTTGGCCGCTTGAGTTCAGTTTCTTGCTCCTGCTGAGAAGCTATTGGTGCCTCTGATGGTATTTCCGGGCTCTTGCTTTTGAGCTCTTCATTGTTATTGCTCTGCTTAGCCATTGGTATCTGTTCTTCGGCAGAGATGCTCTCCTCTTGGGGAGGCTGCTGCGTTGTGGGAGATGCGAATCCTTGTTGGAGGTCTGTTGATGAGGCTGGAGCTATTTGCGCCTCCAGTGTCATTTGCTTGCCATTGATTTCGAGAAATATACCCTGACCAGTACGTAGGGCAGCAAGTTGCTGACGCAGCTCACGATTTTCCGCCTTCATCTCCTCCATAATATGTTGCTGTGCCTGTAACTCTCGGACAATTAGATCGAAGCTACTACCGCCCATGCTATCTATCTCCTTAAAAAAATGTATGCTTGTTCTTAACTCGTTATAAGCGAATTTGCGATACGCTGGTTTCTGGATATAGAAACGTATCAAATCAGAGTCAGTAACACTGATGGAGGACTTTATTGGTTAGGGGATAGCAAAAGAAAACGATTTCTTCGGTGAAATGGAGCAATCTTTGAGCTTTAATGGCCCTGAGAAGCGTCATTTTTGCTTGTTGATCAAGCCAGGTCTATGTTACGCCGCTGCGTAAAGATATGGTGCGTATTTAACGATATAGAACGAAATGTGCTACATAGTATGTTTACATAGGCATGCAATATCTGGACATGTAAATGTGTATGCATGTCTCTGGCACATCGTGATACAATACGAGTGCCCCCTATCACTAAGGTTTGTGATAGTTTCCTGAAAGGAAAGTACGGAAAGTACGTTTAAGGAACAGAAAAATGAAAGACCGTATACGAGAAATTTTAAGTTGGTACGAGAGTGAGAATCCTGGTGTGCGCACCAATCTTGCTCGCATGCTCAATCATGGTCGCCTGGGCGGAACTGGTAAAATGGTTATTCTCCCTGTGGATCAGGGATTCGAACATGGACCTGCTCGCAGTTTTGCGCCCAATCCTGCTGGCTACGATCCACGTTATCACTTTCAACTGGCTATTGATGCTGGCTGTAATGCATATGCTGCCCCTCTGGGATTTTTGGAAGCTGGCGCGGCTGAGTTCGCTGGCGATATTCCTTTGATTCTGAAATGTAACAATCATGATGTCTTAAACGATGAGCGTGACCCTATCTCCGCTTTGACGTCGGGTGTTGAGGATGCGTTGCGTCTTGGTTGTGTTGCTGTTGGCTTCACTATTTATCCAGGGTCAACGGAGCGTACGCATATATACGAGCAGCTACGCGATTTGACACGCGAGGCAAAAGCCGCCGGTCTTGCTACTGTCGTCTGGTCTTATCCTCGTGGAAGCTCATTGAGCAAAGAGGGTGAGACGGCAGTCGATGTAGTCACCTATGCTGCTCAGATCGCAGCCCAATTAGGGGCGGATATTATTAAGGTGAAGTTGCCATCCGCGAAAGTAGAGTTGGCTGAAGCTCAGAAGGTTTATCAGAAGTACGAGATCCCAACATCGACTCTGACGGAGCGCGTGCAACATGTGATTCAGAGCTCCTTTAATGGACGCCGGATTGTCATCTTTTCTGGCGGTGCTACCGCTGGTGACGATCAGGTGTTCGATGAGGTGCGTGCTATTCGTGATGGTGGTGGTTTTGGTTCAATCATGGGCCGTAATTCCTTCCAGCGCAGTCATGATGATGCCGTTAAATTCCTGGGAACCATTATGGGTCTGTATGAAGGATCTGTGAAGTAGTTCCATCTATAGTTTCTTGCGTCTAAGCAAACAAAAACGTTCCCCGGTATCCGCAGCAGGGGGGCGTTTTTGTTGTGGAATAAATAAGGTAAGATAGGAAGGGACGGGGAAAAGCATCTCCTACGTGGCGTTCATTCTAAAACCCTTGCTTGGAGATGTGGTTATTTGTAGCAATACTATGTATTTTTTTCAGCATTTTAGCGTCTTACATAATAGTGGTCGGTGGTAGTAAGTGCTTTGAGATAAGCGTGTAATTGTAGGTGTATTTTAAGCGTGATAAGTGCAGAATTTCTGACGCCGTTGTGAGGATCAGAGTAGGAGGCTTCTTGAGTTTAGGGAGCTGATTTTTGTCTCTACTTCATAAGAATGAAGTAGCAGACAGGGAGGCGTGAAACATGCGATGGAATACTGCGGCTTTTTTCGTTGAACATATGACTTCTCCTGAGTTCATAACTGATTTCCCGGGCTCATTTGTGCTTACAGGACATACCTTCCCGGCGCGAGATGCTTTTTCAGCTTCTTTACCGGTTCCTTTTGCTATCGGCCAGGTAGGGACGTGGACCGTCTTCTGTGATCCTCTGTGTATTATTACCTGGCGAGAACCTATGCTGGCGGCTTTTTCTCGTGAGAGGCGAATTTTCGCTTTTGTAGCGGAGAGTCTCTCTCATACCTATGGATTCTGGTATTTTGTTCACGGAAGGCTGATCCGACATGTCCTCTTTCAGGAAGAGGAATGTATCGAGGAGGTGGGCAAGATATTACCTGTAGAGGTAAAAGATTCACAGCATGTAGAAATATATGACGAAAAAAAGCTTTTGCATATATGGGAGCGTCTAACGAGCTTAGACCGGCAACAACTCGTTACAAGTTCCTTCCAGGGCTTAGCTAATGAAATATACGGGTCATAAGTCTCGCAAAAAGCCCCTTATGTATGGGTCATAAGGGGCTTTTGTATGGTTTCTGGTGAGTTGTTGGAGCTTAATCCCAGCTTTCGATATCCACATTCTCGCCCTGCTCGGCTAACCAATGTTCGACATCAAGGGCAGCTCGACAGCCATCGCCAGCGGCAGTGATCGCTTGTCGATAACGATGATCTGTTACGTCTCCGGCGGCAAAAACGCCGGGGATGTTGGTCATTGTGAACTCAGAAGGGACGATATAACCAGCTTCATCCATATCAATGACGCCCTTGAACAAGTCAGTATTTGGTTTGTGTCCAATGGCAAGAAAGAAGCCCTGAGCTGCTACAATATCCTCTTCTCCCGTTTTGACATTACGGACACGGATGCCAGTGACCGCCTCCTCACCAAGAATCTCAAGTACTTCACTATTGAGGAGCAAGCTAATTTTGGGATGCTTGATAGCACGATCCTGCATAATCTTGCTGGCACGTAGGCTGTCTCGGCGATGGACAATCGTGACATGATCAGCATAGCGTGTCAGGAAGATTGCCTCTTCCATCGCTGTATCGCCGCCACCAATGACAATCACATCTTTTTGCTTAAAGAAGAAGCCGTCACATGTCGCACAGGCCGTAACTCCACGACCCTGGAGGCGCTTCTCGCTTGGCAGTCCCAGCCATTTTGCGCTTGCTCCTGTGGAGATGATGATGGAGCGTGCTTTGTATTCACCACTATCTGTTTTAACGGTGAATGGGCGTTGGCTAAAGTCAATAGCGACTACATCTTCAGGAATCATTTCTGTTCCAAAGCGTCTGGCCTGACTCTCAAACTTTTCCATCATCTCAGGCCCCAGGATACCAGTCTCGAACCCGGGGAAATTCTCCACATCGCTGGTGAGCATCAGCTGTCCACCCGCCTGATACCCTTGTAGCATGAGCACAGATAGGTTAGAACGCGCAGCGTAAATAGCTGCGGTATAGCCTGATGGACCGGAACCGATGATAATCACACCATATGTTTTTGACATGTTCTCTATACTTCCCTCACTTATGCAATAAACTTGTACCTATGATAACAAAGAGCTGCATCATTTTATGCCTCTTGCTTTTATGCATGAGAGGAAAGATAGTGGCAACACTACTTTAGATCATTGACTGTCCGGGCACGCCACTGATGGAGTAGGTACAATGTATCTACAACGATCTGCTCAAGCGGTGCAAGCGGAACATATTCGTCACTGGTGTGCTCATTCACGGCCCCTGTCGAAAGCGTGAATGCTTTGATAGTAGGGCGAAAGCTTCCTGTATCGCTCCCAATAAACGTAGGTTTCGTTGTCAGACTCTCACCGCGCTCAGCCAAGACGGCCTGGTAGATTTGAAGTAAGGGTTCGTCTGAGCTAATGCTATACCCATCATTGTGTGTATCAAAAGTGATCTCTATGCGTCCTCCCAGGCGCTGCGCTGACTCCTCAAAAGCCTCCTGGAGCGCAGCTTTGTACTGTTGCCGCTTGTCGGTAGACTCAAAGCTACGGATCTCGCCTTCAATTATCATTGAGCCTGGAATGGCGTTACGTGCACTGCCAGCACTGATCTTCCCAATGTTAATGCGGGTCTGGTCGGATGCCTGTGAACCAGATAGGTAGTGGGCCTGTCTGAATATGTCGATTGCATTGACTGTTCCCGCAAGATCTTTTCCAGGATGCCCTGATTTTCCATGAATGGTGATGGTGAATGCTTCATACGCTGCGCCTTGAGAAACAACTATGCCAGCGTCAAAGGCGTTATCGAACACGATACCATCGGTGACATTGAATGCGGTGCCATCAAAGCCGTGAGCTCCACAGAGACCAGTCTCCTCCTGGACAGTGAATAAGATGACCAGAGGTGGTATCGATAGCTGTTGTTCAGTCACGCGGCGTAGTATTTCAAGAATGATTGTGATACCCGCTGCATCGTCGGCGCCCAGGTTGGTATGGCCATCGCTATAGAGAACACCTTCACGGAGCGTTGGTGTATGCCCCAACCCCGGGGGCACGCGATCCATATGAGCGTTAAGTAGGATTGGTTTTCCCTCGCCTGCTACGGTCGCAATAAGATTACCTGTGCTATCGACATGTGTCGTTATTCCCAGGTGAGCGAGATAGCGTTCAAGATAAGCTCGTACATCGTCTTCATGTCCTGAAGTGCTGGGTAGGCCGACGAGTTCCACTAATGTCTGATAAAGTTGATCTGCGTATATGAACATTGTGTTTATCTCCTCTATTTCATCATAATGTTAGAACGAAGCTGTTGTCTTTCTGGTGGCAGCATCCAATTGGGGGATGTAAAGTTGTCTCTCAACTTCTATTAAGCTATAATTGAACCATTCTTCGCTTCAGCTTGTACTGCGCTCTCAAAGGCAAGTCAAAGCCACACCACCTAATACTTTCTTGTACCACACTGTGTGGAGGGGGGATATCCGTGCATGTCTCGTAGCTCAACGGAATTCATGGGAACGCCTGCGGGCCTGTTCCACTGGATTCCTGGTGAAATGATTGTGGTTGTGCGCTTAACGCGTGCTCCACTGGACGACGCTCTGGACATGGTGGTTGAGCAGATACGTATCCAATTGAATACCTTTCTTGCTCGTTATCATCTTTCGCTAGATCTCTATGGCACTGCCGGACGCTGGTATGATAGTCCGACGATGCCGCCGGTTCGTCGTCGAGCCTTTGTCTTTGGCCGCCATCGCCAGCAACCTTTGGTGGCGATCTTTTTTCATACGCGCCATCTAGAGGAGTCACAAGGTGATCCACTGCCGATGACGCTTTCCTATATCCATGCCCATTTAGAATATTTTGCTCAGATGGGTCTGCATATTATATCAGCAATGCCTAACTGGCTGGTAACCGCTGCTCCGCTCCTCTATAGCGACGGTGGTCCCGCCGTGCCTCCTGCTCCATCTCCGGTGATGGACATCCAGGCTCCAGCGAATTCATCGCCCGGCTGGCATCTTAGATTTTTGCCTCAGAATCTTGCGCTGGATAGCAGAAACGCAGAGGATGTGGTAGTGGTTGTGCTGGATACTGCTCATCATCCTGATCGTATTCGTAGCGCGGCTACGCGTCCGGAATTACGTCGCAATTGGTTACTTCAACGGCTCACTGAAGATATGCATGAGGAAGATGGCTCTTTCGTCGTCGAGTATGATCGGTATGCATTGACAAACGATGTGCGTACCGGCCACGATGTTAGTCATCAGTCACGGTATTATCTTATGCCTGATCACGGCCTCTTTGTCTCAGGGATTGTCCGAGATCTCGCACCGCAGGCACATATTCGCCTGGTACGCGTTCTGAACGACTTTGGAGGGAGCGATCTTTATAGCCTGTTTGCGATTCTCACTGATCTTGAGCGGGAACTCGCCTCGGGAACCATTCGTCGTCTGGTTATCAATCTCAGCTTGACGATCATGCCTGATGTGCGACGCCTGCCATATCTGTGGTTTCAAGATCGTCAATGGCCCACCTCTCAATTGATAGGAGCAGAGCGTGCTCTGACACAGATCGAAGAAGGTTTGCGTCTCTTGTTTGAGAGTTTATCCGCGAATGGCGCTCTGATTGTGGCCGCTGCTGGAAATGATTCGTTTCTGGCGAGTAAAAACAATCTGCCTCCACGTCCGCCACGCGCTCCCGCACGGTATGAGTCAACGCTGGGAGTTACATCTATAAATAGCAATTTTTCACCTTCAAATTTTGCCAATGCGGCTAATTTACCTTCATATGAGGCGGGCGTCGCTACGATGGGAGGGGATGGACCTGGTGTGCTTGATAAGCATGGTTTGCCAGATGCGGTTCGTGGCGTTTTTATTTCGCCCACCTTTCCCACTGGTGAGCTGAATAGTAGTGGTTGGGCTGATTGGCGAGGGACTTCGTTTTCAACTCCTATGATGAGTGCGTTAGGAGCACACTTAATGGCGCAAGGATGGTCTGCGGCCAATATTATTGCGCGTCTTTCGGCTGGTCAGGAGCAACGTAGCGATATTTTGTTTGGTACCCCTCCTGATGTTCCAAGCTTACTGGCCAATATTATCTATGTACAACAGCGTTTTGGATTATAAAGAGATGGGAAAAATTTCTGTAGCTGACTTATTCCTGATGTTTATGGATGATATGGAAATAAATGTTTTGTACGGAATGTTGTCGTAAATGAAGCATCAGTTCTTGACGCTTCATTTTGTGTGGGTTACAATACAGCTAAATGTAATTGTTAACCCAGTAGTCGTTTTGTCTGGAACATAAGGGGCATATTGATACCCCTTTCAGAGAGGTGAATTTATATGATTGATCAGGGACAGCAGTCAGCGATTGAGACAAGCGTTCTCACGATGACTTCAGCCGCAACCGAAAAAGTTCGCGAGCTGATCAAGCAGGAAAATGATCCTGCCCTGGGTCTGCGCGTGTTTGTCGCTGGTGGCGGTTGCTCAGGTCTCCAGTATGGAATGACTCTCGATGAAGAGCAAGATGGTGATACAATCGTCTCTCTGGGCGATATCCGCGTCTTCGTCGATGACATGAGCCTGGGTTATATCACGGGAAGCGAAGTCGATTATGTCGATAGCTTAATGGGCGCTGGCTTTACCGTTAATAATCCTAATGCTGTTTCCAGCTGTGGTTGTGGGCATTCGTTCAAAACTGCTGATGGCGGTGGCGAGAGCGAAGCTCGTAGCTGTGGTTGCGGTCACTAAATCATACATTTGATTGGGTGGCAGCTTGCTAATACTCAGTCTTTGATGAAAGTGTTCCCCTACCAGATGTAAGGGAACACTTTTTATATAGAGGTACACCTCTGCTGATAAGCGTATATTACTCTTCGTCATCATCGCTAGCGTTACGATCGTTCTCAGATGTATCAAGCATGCGCTGAACCAGACCGGGCATATCACGCGCAAACTTAGAGTTAGCCACAACTTTTTGTGCTCCTGCCTGTAGGGCTTTAGCCCGCGCATCGAGATCCATATGCGAGCCAAACGCCAATACTGGCAGATGGTGAGCATGCGCAGCCTGGATGGCTGTCTCCCAATCCACTCCCTTGGTCGCGATATTAATAATGGCCAATCCTGGCGTGCTCCTATCGCGTGCACCAATCTCTTGCTCAAAGCCAGTCAGCGTACGCGTGATTGTGATATCCATATCATGATGGCGCAGCGTGTCACGGATTTTCACTGCGAAGAACAAGTCTTTTTCCAGTGCAATAATAGTTGTGGTCACGATAACTTTCCTAGTCTTCTGGGCTTTCATAGACGGGACGGCGGAAAAGATCCCCGAGTTCCTGATTGACAATGGCTGGATTCATGTAAAGATCAGGGGGGAGAATGTGATGGGTACCGTTGCAATAGGGCTTATCGCATTTTTTAGTATGGCTGGTTTCAAGGACGAGATTGCCGTCCTGGACACTGGCCCAGATATGGCGGCGTGAATAGCCATCGCCCCACTTGAAGATCAGACCATCCTTGTAAGCATCGAACCGTCCCTGCCCATAGAGAAAGTCGCGATTAAACAACTCTAGAATTTGCTGAATATGACTGGCATGAATAACCTGTGCGGTGGGAGGTGACATACTGGTGGTCGCCTCCGAGGCTAGATCTTGCTGCGGAATGAACAGTTCACGCGCAGAATGTTGTTCTGTGCGAATCATCTGCTTGATCATATCGCCCTCTTCATCGCTCAAGCCATGACCTTGCCCCAGGATTGGTGCTTTGCCGGATTGAGATGGTTGTTCAGATCTGTATTTTCCAGGCACTATCGAACTCCTTGCTTACTCTTGCAATCGCTACAACATTGCATCATTAGATCTTTTCATAGCTTACAACGCCAGGCAAATCCGTACAAGTTTTCCAAAATGTTGCCTGACCTTCTGGACGTTGCTCGCTTTTGCAGCATATACTATGATTATGGAAAATACACAGATTTCTGTCGTTGTCATCGACGACACACCCGTCAAACGCCGAGGGGTATGTGAGTTTGTGGAGGAGACGGAGCTTTTGCAACTTTGTGGGCAGTCAGGCGATGCTACAAGCGCCATTGCCCTCATTGAAGGATTATGTCAGAAGCAGGTCGAAAATCCCACGCTGGCTGGCTGGTTAGTGTTCTCTGATCTGCGCCTGGGAGCGAGTAATGGTGTGGAGTTAGGACGCATCCTCCTGGATATTGCTCCCGGTCTGCGCGTAGTTATCTATACGCAAGACCCAAGCTGGACCCTGGCGGCAGAGGTCTTTCGCCATGAATATACACGCCGTGGCACATTGCGCAATACCCGACGTCGTGCTGGTAAATCATCTGGGTTGCATGGATATGCCCTCTTCAATAATATGGAGCCAGCTTATCTAGAACATATCGCTTCGACAGTTGTGTCGCGCAATGAGACCTTTATTGATGCCGAGGTGCTCAATTATTTAGTCAAGCGTTTGCGTGGTCAGCGTTTGACACCACGGCAGGAAGAATGTGCGTCGCTGATTGCATCTGGCTTGAGCAATGATGATATTGCGCTGCGGATGGGGTTTCTCAATGCCAGAGGTGCTCCAAATATTGGACCGGTTGAAAATCTGGTCAGTGAGCTCTATGCATTTTTTTCGATTGAAGGAGCTCCCAGTGATCCTGGCCGTCGTGTACTCTTAGCACATGCCTATGAAGCATATGCGGGCCTGCGTGATGGGCCATCTTTTCCTTAAAAAAATTGTATGGCTATGTTTCTTGCTGAAGTGGAATTTCCAGCGTAATGACGGTTCCATGATGCGGCTGTGGACGAGGAATAGAACTGATATGTATTGTGCCATGAGCCGCGTGCACTTTTAGTTTCGCTTTAAAGAGACTGGTTTTCTCTGGTGGAATATTTTGTGTATCAAAACCGCGTCCATCGTCGGCAATCTCCACTTTGAGGACACCATCATTCCAGAATGTGCGGATTGTTGCGAAGCTGGCGCCAGCATGGTTGTAGATGTTGAGGAGTGCCTGCGTCACGGTATAGGAGATAGCCTCCGCAATTTTTTGCCCCTCCTCGGTTTGTTCTAGATCTGGACTAAGCCCATCGATTGCCCACAGGTCTGGCTTGACCTCAAGCAACGATTCGGGATGCAGAAGTGGGACGTCTTCTTTGATCAATTTCTCTAAATGGAGCTTCAGACCAAGGCTACGACGTTGATAGGCATCTTCCACTAATAATTGCAATCCGCGTAAATCTCTTTCTAACTCCTCGCTGATTTTACGCACTTTTCCTAAAGCTTCAACTGTTTGAAGCGCAGAAACTTTTCCGTCCGGACTGCGCTCCGCTTCGATTTGGAGCTTATGTTGCCAATAGCCTAGCAGCGAGCGGATGCGTAGGGCCTGCTGTTTCGGCTGATCATGGATACGTTGCGAAAGAATTGAGCGTAGATGAGCGTCTGCATGGAGTAAAAGTGACGTTGCATGTGTCAGCTCTTCATTGGTTTGGAGGAGAATGTTCGCGGTTTTTTGTTGTTCTTGAAGAGCATCTTCGCGCTGATTTAGTGTCACGTTCAGGCGTCCAATCAGGCGCAAGGAACGGATTGCATATAATAAGAAGAGTGGATAGATCGCGACTAAAATATAAAAGAGCGAGAGCGGTAAGAGCGTTTTGCCAAGCAGCAAGATAGGTAGTACGCCGAAACAAAAACCTAAACCAATTCCCCCGATCCATAGGGTCAGGAGGTCTCCCAGATAGTGGCGAACATGAGGGGCAATTGCTGAGGCTGGATTGCCATTGTTGGGCCAGATACCAAGAATGTGTGCAATTGAGATAATACCAATGCTAAAACTAATAATTCCCCCGATGACTGCATATCCAAGGCTCAACTCAATGTTCAGGCGTAATGGAACATACCCAAATCGTAGTAAGCAGATCCATTCGTAAGCTATTAGAAGCAGCAGTGGAGCATATGGTAATCCATCCACGAGCCAGCTTGGATTACGTCCTTTACTCATTGCTATGGGTCGATACGTCAGGCTAAGATGGATGAACGCAGCTCCCAGTAATGCAAAAGAAGGTATCCAGATCATTTGTGCGACAAAATCGGGCGCGGCGGCGGTGGTGATATTTCCCCAATGGCTGGATAATAACAGGAGCATGGCAGGAGGTAACATGGTGAGCCCCTCAACTGCTCCTGTCCATTCAGCAGAGCGCGCTAGCAGTATCAGGCCGACAATGAGCCAACTGATACCTGCGATAAAGGTGAGTCCGTATGTCTGCCACCACATATCAAACGTGAAGATAGTGGCTGGACGTGTCAATGTGAAGGGAGCCATTCCATTGCCTTGTGCTGTATAGGTAATCTGATCTTGCGCATGTGCATGCTGATAGGCTTTTTGCATGCCTGCAATTCCGTTAATATGGTTGACGGATGTAATATGCACATCACTGGTAAGTGAACCAGCCGGAACCGCAAAGGGAGGGAGATCTGCGGGCACAGAAATAATTGTGATTTGTCCGTTGGAATTTGCGAGGTCAACAGTCCAGATAAAACCACCAAATACTTTGCCGATCTCGCTGAACAAACGAAACTGTCCCGCTCCACTGATCAGGAGCAGGATCAAGGCGACAAGTAGATACAACATGGTGAGTTTGGGGCGCATGCGCTGCCACCAAGCATGGCTTATATGCTGTTCTGTAAGGAATATGGTATGCACGCTATAGTCTAGCATTTCCGTCTTTGGATATGCAAGTAGCAAGCAGATTTCCTTGAGAAAATCCTCTTTCTATGCTATAATAACAGCATCGATATCTGCATGACTGTGCATGTATGCGTGGAAAGGATCCAATTTTATGGCTACAAAAGTGATTGCCTCTCAACCGTCTATAGGAGCAACGCCGCCCGATGAAGGGTGTTCTGTACGCGTTATTCATGTCGAACACGTCGCTGAGATCCAACGCCATTTGCTCCAGGGAGCTGATGCTGTAAGTATTGCTACTCTTTTCTCCGTACTGAGTGATCCGACGCGTGTGCAAGTAATGCATGCACTTCTATGCGCTCCAACTGGCGAACTGTGTGTCTGTGATTTAGCCAGCGGCCTTGGGCGTGATGATAGTACGATTTCACATCAGTTGCGTGTTTTGCGCCAGCAAAAGATTGTTTCTATGCGCAAAGCAGGCCGGGTGGTCTATTATCGGCTAGTGGATGAGCATATTCGTCAGTTGTTGCGCATGAGTATTGATCATGTGCGTGAACAGCAAGCGTGGGAGGAGTAATCATGAGTTCAACGCATACCCATGCACATGCACATAATCATGCACATGGCATGGCACGCCAGAGTTTGCGTGCGGCTTTTTTCCTGAGCATGGTCATATTACTCGCAAGTGTGGTGGGAGGTATCCTATCCCACTCGTTGGCACTGCTCTCAGATGCTGGTCATACGTTGACAGATCTGTTTGCTCTCGGATTGGCCTGGTTTGCGGCCGGTCAGTCGGAGCGTCCTTCTAATGAACGGAAGACATATGGATATCATCGCGTAGGTATTCTCGTTGCATTGCTTAATGCAGTGATGTTGATTCTTATCGCCATTGTGATCACCTGGGAAGCTATTCAACGTTTTCAGCATCCGGCTCCGATTGAGCCAGGGATTATGTTTATTGCGGCTGGTATCAGTATTGCAATTAACCTGTTTATTGGATTTGGCTTGCGTAAGGAAGAGCAAGATCTGAATGTGCGTGCGGCCGCGCTTCATGTCTTTGGGGATGTTGGTGCCTCGGTTGGAGTTATCGTGGCAGGTTTGATCATCCTCTTTACGGGCTGGCTTTTTGTTGATCCTTTATTGTCTATTGGCATTGCCGTGTTTATTGCCTTTGGTGCCTGGGGGATAGTGCGTGAAACCACTGATATCTTGCTTGAAGCAGTACCACGTGATATCTCTTTGACCAGTCTGGTAGAGGATATTAAAGCCGTGGGAGGTGTGAATGATGTGCATGACTTACATGTCTGGCGCATCACGAGTGGGATGTCCACATTGTCCTGCCATGTCTCTATCTGTGATCTGGCTCCAGAAGAGAATGCACGCATTTTGAGCGAGATCAGCACGATGCTTCAGACAAAATATCATATCAATCATGCTACAATTCAATGTGAGTGTAAGGATCATGGACAGACGTGTTGTCAAAATGAGAGTCTCTATTGTAGCCTGGGAACGCGTGAGCATGCGCATGCCGATCATGATGAGGATCATCAAACAGTCTCCGCATTATCTGAGACCGGACATCATCAACATTGAAGTAATGATGTAAACTAAAGAAGGTGCATTAATGCAAACATCCCCATCTCCACGCTCCTTAAAAGAGAAGCAGCGTCAGGAACGTGAAGCTTTAATTCTACAAGCGGCAGAGGAGGTTTTGCTTGAACGTGGATATCACGAAACCTCAATGGATGAAATTGCCAGTCGCGTGGGTATCGCCAAAGGAACCGTCTATCTGCATTTCCCCAGTAAAGATGATCTGATCGTCGCGATTTTTGCGCATGATATGGAAGAGTTTCTCCTTCATATCGATGAAATCATGGATACGTCAGCCACTCCCAAAGAAAAACTGAAGGCCCTGTATCATTTAATGTACGCAGGTTTTTTTAATAAGCGTATCCACCTTTTCTCCACTTTATATTATAGCGTCGATATGCGGCATCTGTTCATGGAGAAAGGGAATTGCATGCGTGATTCGTGGGATCTTGTGACGAAGCATGTCGGGCAACTGATTGATGAGGGGAAGGCCAGCGGGGAGTTTAATCCTGATCTGCCAACCAATGTTATGACCAGCGCCTTTATCAGCCTGCTTTCGCCCAAAAGCTACGAGCGCTTGACTACAGAAACGAACCTTCCGCTTGAAGAGGTGATCACTTGTGCTGAAAAAATCTTTTTCAGGGGCATTGCGGCGGATGGAAAATAGATACGTGTAAGGGGGAGTCACAGGCATTTCACACACCTGTGACTCCCCTTTATTTTTTACGCTGTTATGGCTATTCGCCACTACTGCGCAACTTATACACTTTGATGGCTACCTGTAACGTGAGCCAATTTCCCCGCTCTTGCAAGTCGATGTCACACAATGATTGGAGACGTTCCAGGCGTTGAATGAGTGTGTTGCGATGCACAAACAACTTCTCCGATGTCTTTGTCAGGTTGCCTGCGCATTCCAGATACGTTTCTAACGTATCGAGCAGATCGGTATTTTTCCGCTGGTCATAACTGTCGATATGAGCAATCTGATCCTGATAGACGTCCCGTAGATCATCCATATGAGCGATCTTATAGAGGTAGCGGTAGACCCCAAGGTCGTTAAAATGGGTGACGATCGGCGGATGTTTACCATCGCTACCCTTGGGATCTTGTAAATTTTGTCCCATTTGCAGCGCTTCATTGGCTTCAGCAAAGCCCCGGCGATAGTCATTGATGTACTGACAGGTGTTACCAATGCCAATGGACAGAAAAACGTCATATTCGTTGCGCATCTGAAGTGAGAGATCTTTCAACCAATTTTTCAGACGCGTCCCACCGGGATCTTTGCTCAAGGGTACAATGCAGGTGATCAGGTTTTCGTGCTCGTAGAAGACTGAACCTGAATAGTTATCTTGAATGCGGCGCCGAATGATGCCACTCATACGCTTATAGGCGGCCTGCAAAGAGACTCCCTGTGCATAGTTTGTATTCGTGTCGGCAGGAACTGTGAATTGTGGATTGCGTAAGCGCTCCGTGGTTTTACCGGATTTCTGAGTTGATGGCGTTTCATCCCAGCGAGCATCTACATGGGTAATCTCAACCATAACAGCGGCGTGGGGTCTTGTGAGGTCGCATCCCAGAAAATGAGCACGCTGGCGTAACGAATCCTCTGAGTCGCTGGTACCTTGCATGAGATCATCGAAGAATCCTTTTACCAGGTTCTTTTGAGCCAATTGATTGACCAGATAGCTATTTTTGATGGCGATCGCTGCCTGGTTGGCAATGGTTGTCAAGAGGGTCTGATCCTCTGGAGAGTAGCGCCGTGTTTTATTTGAATAGCAATTGATCAAGCCTAGCTGCTCGGTGCCAGCGATAAGAGGAGCGGAGATCAAGGCGCGATATTGGTTGTCTTTAAGCGGATTGAGGCGTTCGAGTGCATGCTCATTTTCATGGTCCAGGTCAAAAGGTTTATGTGTGCTATCTTTGGTCTGATTGGCCTCGTTGAGTTCGCGGAGGCGTTCCAATGTTGTGCGATCGATGTCAATTGAGTGGAATTGGCCGCGATCGTTGAGATTGGGAGACGTGGCTCGTACGGTGAGGCGTCTGGCTTGCCGTGAGGATTCCAGATCCCTCTCGCGAGCTTGATCCATTAACATAATGACGCAGAGATCAACTTCCATAAGTTGAACCGTGAGCGTCGCCAGTGAGCGGAGCATGTCATCGAGATAAAGGCCTGAGCTAATCGTCTGGCTGAGTACCGATAAGGTCGTTAAGGTGCTCAGTTTGCGCTGGGTATTTTCGTACAATTGTGCGTTTTCGATCGCACTGGCAACTAGTGATGCGGTGTTACTGATAAATACGCGATGTTGTTCGGTGAACTCGTGAGGTGCAATCGCCTGTGCCGTAATTACACCAATTAAGTGACGTGTTTTGGTAATAATCGGTACAGTCATAATCGATTGGAATTTTTCTTCTTCTAATTCCGGGAAATAGCAAAAGCGAGGATCTTCCAATGCCTCATCTGTCAAAAAGACTGGTTGACGATGTAGCGCGACCCAGCCCGCGATTCCTTCTCCCACCCCCATTGTGATTTTACCTACCAGATGACGATGCTTCTCATTGGTGCTGGCCAGCACCAGTCGTTCTTTATCTTTGTCATAGAGATAAATAAAAGCAATGTGACAGGAAGTCGCGCGGACAACTGTGTCCACAAGGTGTCGTAACACTTCATCAAGCCTCAACGTTGAGCCAACTGTTGAAATGACTTCATTCAGTAGATCGTTCTCCTGGGTCCGTAATTCGATCTCTTTGCGTAGATCGCTATTCTCTGTCAGTACCTGTTCGAGTGTTTGTTCAGAGTCAGCGGTCGGATACGTGGGAAGCTGATGATTTGTACTTGCCTTGAAAGACATACAACCTCCTGATTTGACAAATGATAGCACAGGTGTGCGTCTGTCACCACTGCTGCAATCATTGGAACCGTGGTTGTTGTAGAAGCCTCGAACCCTGTGTAAAAGATAGTACCTTAAGTGTACGGCTGAGCGACCAGATAATGCGTGCTTTTGGAGCGCTACATCATTGGTCGCCCTTTACAGGTAAGCTTCATATGGATACTCCGTCCATAACTATATATGAGTCATTGTACCCATTTTATTTCGCTACGTCTAGAGTTTACACTCCCATTACATAAATTTGGTGGAAAATCAACAGCCAAGCCATCCATAATTGTTATTTCGTTATGAACTTTTGCGCTATGTATCGTTATGCATGTGCTCAAACTATACTTTTAAGCAGAAAATTGCAGCTCTCCAATTTAATTTTGTCGCTAAAAAGTAGTAGTTTTCGGCTTATCCACAGAGATGAGATGGATTGTTTTTCTATAACCATAGATGATAAGATTTTCTAGTTGACAATAGATAAACTTTTCCTGTTATAATGAAAGGAGTAGACCTCCATGTTTTTTGTACAACGCTGTACATAAGTGTATGGCCTTTTTTGTGTTGTATGATACCTTTTTGTTTCCGTAAAGGAGATATGGCTTTGGCTACAGATACTATTGAGACTACTTTGGCCGAGAGTGGTATTGAGACACATGGTATTGAACGTGTTTCTCCCGATGCAAGAACGCATGTGCGTATTTTCGACAATTTTACGATGTGGCTCTCGGCTAATCTTGTCCTTTCAACTGTTGCTCTTGGCACATTGGCGGTTCCTGTTTTTAAGCTCGGATTCTGGCAAAGCGTCGCAATTATTATTATTTTTAATGTGTTAGGTGTTTTACCTGTTGCATTCTTTTCAACGCTAGGACCCAAGCTTGGCCTGCGTCAAATGACGATTACTCGCTTCTCTTTTGGCTGGTGGGGCGCCGTTATTCTGGCTCTTTTTAACATCGCCGCCTGTATTGGTTGGTCTGCGGTAAATGTGATTGTGGGTGGACAATTAGTACAAGCTCTGAGTAATGGTGCTGTTCCAGGTTGGGTTGGAATTATTATCATTGCAGTGCTTACCACGGTTGTTAGTATTTATGGATATAAATACGTTCATGCCTATGAGCGCTTTGCCTGGATTCCGATGGCCATCATTTTTCTTCTGTTCATTATTCTGGCTGGTCCACATACGGTGATCGTTCCTGCCCCCGTCTTTAATCTGAGTTCGGCTGCGGCGATGATCTCCTTTGGTGGTGCTATTTATGGCTTCGCCACTGGCTGGAGTTCCTATGCGGCTGATTATAATGTCAACCAGCCTGAGACGACATCCTCCAGTCGTGTGTTCTGGTTAACTTTTTTAGGGGTGACGATTCCTCTGATTATCCTGGAGGTATTAGGAGTTGCTGTCTCAACCGTGGCTGCCTACGGTGCAGCTACCACTGGTGAGACGCTGGGATTAGTCCTTAAACCTCTCGGTGGTCTGGGAACGATTATCCTGATCTTTTTAGCCTTAAGTGTTATCGCAAATAATATTCCGAACGACTACAGTCTGGGTTTGACTATACAGGTGCTGGGACGTCCTTTTCAGAGGGTGAACCGTGCAGTCTGGACCTTGATTGGTGCCGTTGTGTATATCCTGATTGCCCTCCCTGCCTCAGCTAACTTTAGCGGTACGCTGGAAAACTTCTTGCTGTTAGTTGCGTATTGGCTGGGACCCTGGGGGATTATCTTAATCATCGAGCATTTTGTTTTCCGCCACGGAAAGTACAACGTCGATGATTGGAATACGCGTAGCAAGTTGCCCGTTGGCTGGGCTGCGATTGTTGCGATGGCTCTGGGATTAGTTGGCGTTTACCTGGGCGCGTCGCAGTCGCTGTTTGCTGGCCCTGTCGCGACTGCTTTGGGTGGAATGGACGTCGGCTTTGAGTTGGGATTGGTTATCGCTGCCATCGTCTATCTCATTTTGCGCCCTCTTGAATTGAAGCAGACTGGTCGCTAAAATTGCTCACGAGCAGGTAGAAAGGGTATCCTTCACTCGCGAAGGATACCCTTTCTGTGTTGGTATAATTGCTATGGTATATAGAAAATCTACTTGCTAGCTGTAATTGGAAAGGATCAACTATGCATTATGCGACTCTCATCCGGCATGCTCGCCTGCATCGTCAGACTGAACTGGTCGATATCGCTATCCAGGATGGGCAGTTTGCGAAAATTGCGCCTGATCTCTCGTCTGCTACGGCAGCCCGTGAGATTGATGCTGAGGGGCGCTTACTCTCTCCTCCATTTATTGATGCGCATGTTCATCTTGACGCCGTGTTAACTGTGGGTCAACCACGCTATAACACGTCGGGGACGTTGTTGGAAGGAATTCAAATCTGGAGCGAGCGTAAGCCAAGCCTGTCGCGCGAAGATGTGAAGCGGCGCGTGTTGGAGGAGATCCAATGGGAAGTGGCTCAAGGGACCTTGCATATTCGTAGTCATGTGGATGTCTGTGATCCCAATCTGACCGCCTTACGAGCTCTTTTGGAGGTACGCGAGGAGGTACGCGATATCTGTGATCTGCAACTGGTGGCTTTTCCTCAAGATGGTATTTTGTCTTTCCCTCAGGGACGCGAACTGATGCGACAGGCGATGGAGTTGGGCTGTGATGTTGTGGGTGGTATTCCTCATTATGAATGGACACGAGACATGGGGGTCGAGGACGTTCATTATGCTTTCTCTCTGGCAAAAGAGTTTGATCGCGCGATTGATTGTCATTGCGATGAAACTGATGATCCTCTCTCTCGTTTTACTGAGGTGATGGCCGCTGATACGATACAGCAAGGCTGGCAAGGTCGCGTTACCGCCAGTCATTGTACGGCGATGCATTCGTATGATAACGCGTATGCTTTTAAGCTGATTGGCTTGCTTGCTCGTGCTCAGGTACATGTGGTCGCTAATCCTTTTGATAACGTGGTCTTGCAGGGGCGCTTTGATACGTATCCCAAACGGCGGGGTATTACGCGTGTTAAGGAACTACTGGCCGGTGGCGTAAATGTCGCGCTTGGTCATGATTCTATTATGGACCCCTGGTTTCCACTGGGGCGAGGTGATATGTTGGCTGCCGCTCAATTAGCTCTCTATTTATGTCACATGAGTGGCTATGAAGAGATTGATGCAGTCTTCGATCTGATCACTACAAATGCCGCGCAGGTGTTACAAATCCAGGATCGCTATGGTATCGTTGAAGGGAAACCAGCCGACTTTCTCTTGTTAGATGCTCCGACGGCCTTTGAATCCCTCCGCTTGCTTCCAGCACGCTTGCATGTCTTTAAGCATGGACGCGAGGTGGCTACCACGACTCCAGCACGTAGTGTCCTTCGCCGCGGAGAAGATACGCATAGCGACGAGAATATTGTTACCTTTCATCCTCAAGCACAGCAGGAATGAGTATGATGTTGTGTGGCTTAGACAATATTGATGGCTCGGCCAATGATGATTGAGAGAATGGTAATGGCGATGGAGGCTTGTATCATCATCAATATCTTTGCCCGATGCGTCAATGGATACGTGTCTGTGGGACTGAGCGCTGTCGCTCCTGTAAAGGCCAGGAAAAAGTAATCCAGGAAGTGTGGCGCCCAGCCTGTACTATTCCCGTCGGCTTGTTGGGGAAAGAGCAGATCACTTGCTTTATGTCCAGTTTGAAAGCGTTTATGTGGCCCATGCCCATCGATCTCCCAGTACCAGAGAGCAAAGACAAGGATGTTGGAGATATACAATAAGACACCGATGCGTAGTAAATTGACTGCCTGAATTCCTTGCTGGCGGTCGGGCAGACTGATTACTAAAAGTATTACGCCAATTGCCAGAGCGATGGTTATAATGATTAAAATGAGGAAAGAGCTAATGCGATTGACGCGCTGCGAGAAAGGATGTTGCATGAAATGGGCTATTCTACCAGGAAGAATAATAATGATTTCGATGACTAAAGGGAGCCAGCTCGGACCTAACGTAACCCGTGTTGGCAAAATGCTGTAAACGACTCCAAATAGTAATGCTGCCACCGTCGCTACCCAGAGTGGGGCTATGGTGGTATTTTTGTGTTTGGTCTGGCTGACCTCCTCTGGCTTTTCTGGAGGTTCTGGCTGCTGACTGTTTAATTGACTCATATTTTTCTATGACTTTCTTTTCCCTGTGCGATAGGAATTTCCTTGTATTGTAATACACAAGTCTCTGCGAGACAAATTTGGTTTATGAGAAAATTAGTTTTTTTAATAGTTTATCATGCTATTCGCTGTTCATAAGATATGCCGTTTGTATATTTGACACCTGACTTGTATAATAGAGAGAGTATATGACAGTTTATTCATAATTATATAGAATCCGTGTAATCTTGTATGTATTCTGATATAGTGGGATATAATCATCACTTATTAGTTATGATCATGGAGGAAGTAGAGAGGTAGCAATGGAGGCAGAGGAGGCATATGTGACAACGAAAGTGGAACAATGGGATGAGCAAATTAATGTAGCTGCTGTCCTACATACATTGCTTAATGATTTTAGCACAATTACTGATTATCGTACTTTACGTGATAGTCTCCCACGGCGTTTAGCGACATTATTCAGGTGCCGTTGTGTACTCCTCTATCTTCGCCTGGAGAATACGCTACAGTTGGCTTCAGGGTCCTTTGACGATGTGCCTGGTTGGTCGGATGCTTTACTTGCGGTCGCGCATGTGAATCCAATTGGTATCCATAGCGATGAGCCTGAGGCTTATGCGTGGCGCGAACAACGTGTGGTTCAGCGACCTATCCCAGGACCAGTTACCTATCTTGCAGTTCCCCTTGTCTATCGGCAGCGTGGGATTGGCGTGCTGGTATTATTACGTGGACATGGGAAGCATGATAATCAACTGGAGTATCCGCCATATTGGGCCACGGCCTCCGAGGCCGATGTAACATCGGTCGCCTGTGTAGTGGCTATGTTGCTAGAAGATACTCGTTTACTAGAACATGATCGTGAACGTATTTACGAGCTTTCTTTACTCAATAGCATCAGTAGCCAGATGAATCGCTCGGTGTTTGAGATTGAGCGTTTACGTTGTGTTGTAGCACAACGTACCCGTGAAATCTCAAAGGCAGATCTTTGTGAAGTGCTTGAGGTATCCTCAAATCTTGAGGATGGTTCCTGGATTACTCCTCAATTGCGTACGCTCCTCTTTCAACGCTTTCGTGAGCAGCGCTCTTCATTACCAATCATTATCGAGCGGCCCGGTGATGGTAAACAGGTATACATAAATGGTTATGTTGAAGAACTTCCAGACCATATAAATACTTTTTTTGCTTTTCCTTTGCTAGGTAGCCAGTCCCTCACGCCAACTGGTACCGTATTACCAGTGTCATACCATCCTGGCGATCCATCTTCTGCATACGAGCTTCCGCTCTTTGGCTGTATTGTCGGTGGATATGATCGTCCCTGGAAAATGCGTCAGTCAGAGATCGCTTTATTGCAGGTCATTGCCAGTCAGGCGAGTGCGGTATTAGAAAATATGCATCTGGTTGAGGAAGCGGTGCAGGCACGCAATGAGGCCCGACGTCTTTTGCATCAGGTTCTAGAGGATCAGCATTTGCACGCCCTGATTCTTGAAAGTGTGCCGAGTGGCTTGATTGCGACCGATCAAAATGGCTGTATTCATACCTTCAATCGTGCGGCTGCAATCATCCTGGGATATCATCCCTATGAAGTACTCGGGCAACCAATGCAGAAAATTTTAGATATTCGGGCGATGATGGCATCTGATGCCATGACTACGACTATTCGCCCAACGGCTCTCTGGCAGCAAGAGGCATTTTTGACTGGTATGCATATTGGCGAGGCACAGAGCGAGACGATTACGACCGCAGATCGTTATGGGCGTGCATTAGTCCTGGAGGTTGATGTACGCGCTCTCTATGATTCTGCCAGCACTCAGATGGGGCTGCTGACGACGTTTACAGACGTAACTGTCATGCATCGACTGGAAGAGGAGAAGCAGCGCCTGAACAGGCTAGCCTCTTTGGGAGAGATGGCGGCCAGTGTCGCTCATGAAATTAGAAATCCTCTGGCTTCGATCAAAACATCCATGCAGATGCTGCACGATGATCTGAATACGGATGCTCTCACTATACCGACGCTGGTGCAGAAAGAAAGTCAGCAGGAGTGGATTCAATCGTCGGTCTCCGTGGTGTTGAAGGAGGTTAAACGCCTGGATACTATTGTTCGGGATCTGCTGCTTTTTGCTAAACCGAAAAAACTTCATCGGAGGCGCTGCGATATTGTCGCGTTGTGTGAGCAGGTACTTGCCCTCGTGCAACAGCAGTGTACTGATGCCCATGTCGAAGTTCATCGTGTCTTTGATGAGTTCCCCTCAATCTGGATTGATACTGATCAAATTGAGCAGGTCCTATTAAACCTTTACCTCAACGCCATTCAGGCGATGTCTGAAGGTGGCGTGCTCACTCTTGCATGTCATTATCTCTCGACTGAACAGGCGCTCTATGATACCGCTGGCTCTGATTGTCCCCCTACGCAGAAACCCTCGGGCTCCTCAGGAACGGCGGTCAGTGCCTATTCATGGCTGATTGATCGGCTTGTGACACAAAAAGAGTTCCGCGTTGATAGATGGCTTGAAATTATTGTCAGGGACACTGGAGCTGGAATTGCGACTGACCAATTGCCGCATATCTTTCAGCCGTTCTATACCACTAAGGCTCATGGTATCGGGCTGGGATTGGCAATTAGCCGGCGGCTGGTTGAAGATCATGGAGGCTATCTGCGTATTGAAAGCGAGTTTGGCTACGGGACGACTGTCGCAGTACGTATACCATTTTTTGCAGAAATTCTGGTGAAAGAGGATGTGGGGGATCATCAAATATCATCTGAAGTGTAATAAATGTACAAATTGCTGTTTGAGAGGTGTATGTTGTGGGTTTGACTATTCTAATTATTGATGATGAACCTTATTTGCCACATCAGTTTGCACGGTTTCTGAAACGTTATGGTTATGATGTTCTTACGGTTAATGATGGCGAGGCTGGCCTGGCTGAGCTGCATCATCGTAGTATCGATCTCGTTCTGCTTGATCTACGTTTGCCAAAATTAAATGGCCTGGATGTCCTGGCTCAAATGCGTACGTTTGATCTGGATGTGCCTGTGATTATGTTAACTGCCTATGGTGATGTCCAAACAGCAGTAGCGGCGATGAAGTTAGGAGCTTCTGATTATCTGCTCAAGGGTTTTGATTTGGATGAGCTGTTACTGGTAGTTCAGCGTGCCCTTGAAACCAGTGCGATGTCTCGCGAGTTGCGCGAGTTGCGCAAGGAGCGGAGCGATAATTATCACTTTAATTATGTTGTGGGACATAGCGAGCGCATGCGCGAAGTTTTTGATCTGGTGTCGCGAGTGGCCTGTAGTGAGGCTTCTGTCTTAATTATGGGGGAGAGTGGGACTGGCAAAGAGGTAGTGGCCCGAGCTATTCACGAGCAAAGTAATCGAGCCGCTGGCCCCTTTCATGCAATGAATTGTGCTGCTATCGCCAGTCATTTGTTGGAAAGCGAGCTATTTGGCTACGAACCGTATGCCTTTACTGATGCGAAAAAACAAAAGCGCGGTTTGCTCGAATTGGCTGAGAGAGGGACACTGTTCCTCGATGAAGTTGGCGAGATGCCCCTTGATATGCAGGTGAAGCTCTTACGGGTCCTGGAGACCCGCACTTTTTTCCGCTTAGGAGGAAGTAAAGAGGTCAAGTTAGATGTGCGTGTGTTAGCCGCTACAAATCGTGATCTGGATCAGGCACGGATCGATGGTTCATTTCGTACCGATCTCTATTATCGTTTTGCGGTTTTGACGATTATGTTACCACCATTACGTGAGCGTCCGGGAGATATCCTGTTATTTGCCTCACGTTTTGTGGATGATTTTAATCGCACGATGGGTCGTAACGTGTCGCGTATCTCGTCTGAAGCTCAGCAATTGCTGCTCTCATATGCGTGGCCAGGAAATATTCGTGAGCTAAAAAATGTCATCGAACGAGCAATGATTTTAGGCAGTAGCGATGAAATACTCCCTGCTCACTTACCGCAGGAGGTGGTAGGACAGGGGGTGTATGGGGGCATTGCCTATAATGACCCATGGGAGCAATGGTTAAATACACGACCTGTAAGCCCTGTTTGTTTGGATGATATCATTGCTCGCATCGAGAGACATCTGGTCCGTTGGGCATTAGAGACCGCGAAACACAATCGCACGCAAGCTACTGAGCTACTGGGATTAGCAAAAGTTGATCAGTTGCGCTATCTGATGAAAAAACACGGCATTGAGTAAATCTGCTGCTAACAGTTGTTGAGCTGTTTACTTTTTGTTGTAGGTATTACGTTGATCAACTTGAAATGATAAGAGTTCTGCTTCAAGTTCTTTCCAGGCATCGAGTTCTATCTCAGCATTGCTGAAACGCTGTTGATTAAACATTGCTTGCTGGAATTTCTCAGTGACACGCTGGCGGAACTGTGAGAGAATGGGACGTTGGGAGTCTGGCTTTGGCATCACACGTAGTTCAATCATAGTCGGATCGTAAAAATCATCTTTATCGAAGGCGAGTGAGATCAGATCGCTAAAGGTTGTGAGGAGGTTGAGGCGCTGCTGTGAAAAATAGTTTGTTTGTGTACTTGACGCTAGCAAGCATCCAGCGATGCGGCCTTCAAAACGAATGGGATGGGCAGCTGCACTTACCTCAAAGTCATCTTGAACAGCGGGGAAAGTCTTACTTTGTTTAAGATCATCATCATTGACAATGTGACGGACCTCAACGGCGTAACCACAAAGCGACTCAAGTCCTAGAAAGAGTACATCATGTTCGAGATCGGCCGCCCAGGGTGACGTGCCTTTGCCAGCACGCTCGCGTAAGCTACGAATTTTTCCGTCGGCGCCAGGTTTCATACATTGAACAAGCTTGACGGCCATGCCTAAACGATTGGGATCAAGTTGAATCAAGACCTGTTTTAGAATAATCTCACTGATACGCCAAAAGCGTAAACTTTCCGTCGTTGTGGTACGAATATTGAGTACCTGGGCAAAAAACTCCGATGGAATATGTTCGAATGTATCCTCGGTTAACC
Organism: Dictyobacter sp. Z7_2; assembly: GCF_057551105.1. Classification (NCBI taxonomy): domain Bacteria; kingdom Bacillati; phylum Chloroflexota; class Ktedonobacteria; order Ktedonobacterales; family Dictyobacteraceae; genus Dictyobacter; species Dictyobacter sp. Z7_2. The sequence continues at coordinate 745,115 of NZ_BAAJPE010000002.1, read as the reverse complement.
AGGATTGGATGTCTGGATACTGCTGTTCAAGGGCAGCTAATAATTCGGGCCGTTGATTTGGGCTTACAGCCTGAAGTAAATGAATTAAGTGTTGTCGTTGAGGTTTCGATTCTCCGCTGGCCCAGCGCGATAGGGTCATACTGGTGACGCCGAGTGCAGAGGAAAGGCGTTGACGTTCTGCCGACGATTTAATGATGCCCTGTAAGATGCTTGACCATGGGGGAGGAGGGGTGATCATATCTTTCCACCTCTCTGTTATTACTACTATATAGATTGGTATCAGGTTATAGGGCACATGATAACAGAGGAAAGGTAGGCAGTCAACACTTCAATGGTAACAAGAGAGAAGAAAAGGCGTTGTTGTCGTACATTTGGACTGACGAGTTGTACTTCTCACGGGAAATCTGTATCATAATAAGAGAGAGAAGGCGGAAAGGTGAGAGTGTCAGGATAATATATGTCTAAGAGAATAGTTGTGGTGGATGATGATAAAGAAATACGCGAAATCATAACGTTTGTTCTTGTGCGTTATGGCTTCCAGGTGGATGCCCTCTCTAGTGGACAACAATTGCATCGTTTCCTCGCTTTCCAGGTACCCGATTTGATCATTTTAGATGTCATGATGCCAGGAGAGGATGGCTATCAGATCTGTAAGAGCCTGCAAGCAAATCCCATGACCCACGATATCCCGGTAATGATGATTACTGCGCATGTGGAAGATATATACGAACGTATAAGTATCGATCTAGGAGCAGTACAACACATGACAAAACCCTTTCATCCAGTCATGCTAGCTGAAAAAGTGCGGGCTATTTTAGAGCGAGAAACGTACTGACAATCAATTCATCTTCTCACTTCTGAAAATTATGTCATAAAGTACTTGTCTCTACGCTGAAAAGTTGGTATCATTACAAGCAAGAGCGTCTTCTGACGAGTTCAAGGAAGCAGAGCGGCTATGCCAAATAGATACGAACGTGAGATCGAAGAAATCCTACGCAACCTGGAGCATACAGACCCTCAGGCTGCGAAATCCCAAAAGTTTGGGGAAAGATTCCGCCGCCCCGGACCCCCTTTGCGTACACAGCAAACGCGGTCGATAGGCATGTGGAATCTTTCATCTGTAGAACGGCTCCTTTTAGGAGCAGTGATCTTTGCACTGCTAGCGGGAGCATATGCATATCTAGCCGGACCAAATATTATTACTCTGGTCCTGGCTGTTGTAAGCTTTATTTGCCTGGTACTGGTGGCTTGCTCACACTTTATCTCGCCGCCACGTCGAGCGCGGTCAACGCGCTATGGCAATGTCACCATCACGCCATTACGGCGTGGTCCATTCCACATGCTTAGAACGCAGTGGAACCTGCTTGTGCTGAAACTGAAGTATCGTCGTAAGGATGACTGAGCACTGGAGGGAAGAGGCTTCAACCAAATATTTCTATCTAGTAAAACTGACAAAAAAGTACTTGACAAACCTCTAGCGGAATGATATAGTACGTGAGTCAACGGGGTGTGGCGCAGTTGGTAGCGTGCCTGGTTTGGGACCAGGAGGTCCGCGGTTCGAGTCCGCGCACCCCGATATTGCGGGAGTAACTCAGTGGTAGAGTTCCTGCCTTCCAAGCAGGCTGTCGCGAGTTCGAATCTCGTCTCCCGCTTTTTTCTTCTTGAGCTCGAAAGAGCTCTTTTTTTTGCTCATTTTTCCTTTCCTAATTCTTAAAGCAGGCACTCTTGAATGCAAAACAGGATGTTTCCAGACAAAAAAACAGGATGTGTAGAGTGGATCACCCTGCTTAAAATGCAGGAACTCTACCACTGAGTTACTCCCGCAATATCGGGGTGCGCGGACTCATCTAAAATGTCAACGTTAGACATTTCTAGAGTTGATATGATCTCTTTTTCATTTTTCTAGAGTTATAAAAAGGCTTGAGAAGCCAATTTATGCTTACTAACCCTAGAACTCTAGAAAGTGTGAACGTTAGAACTATAGAAAAACGCATATATATAGTCCCCACACACACATACACGTACACACGTGTACTCTCATGCACTTTAGTATACTATAAAGAACATACGTATACAATCATGTATATCCCCTTTTCCAGATAAACAACCCCTCTATAACGCGCTGAGATCAAAAAATCTGACCCCAGAGATATTTACAGCAATGAACCTTGCAAGGGGGGCTGTTGGGCTTCCTGTGAATGAATATTGGCATTGTGGAAGGAATATGAAACTATATTCCTGCATATTCATGATTGGAATCTTCCATGCAAGGGTAGAAGAGAAACGTCTCCTATACACAGATATTCATAAATAAATAAATATAAAAATTGTCTTTATAAAGGGCAGTTTCACACTTCTATCGTTCTCTCTACCCTTGCAAGGGAATAAGTGTAAGTATATTAAGGAGGTTTCTAACGTTCTAACGTTCTAACGTTCTACTGTTAGTTGTGGCAGATTGGCTTAAGAGGCGGACTTATAAGATTTAGTTTTTTGAGTGCGTGACGCTCTAACGTTCGAACGTTAGAAATTGCTGCAAAAAAAAAGAGGCCTACTTCCCTAGTCCATAGAAAAGAGAGAATGTATATCTCTGTTGGCCTCGTCGCAGTGAAGTATAACATAAAAAATGAAATAGAATCTATTAAATTGCTTTTACTCGTTGAGGGTGATTTAAATCACCGTGACTCTTATCACGGTGATAATGTGCATGCTGTTCGTGATCACACTGATTATTTACAATCTGCTTCTATTGCAAGTGTTGAGAGTAGAAAGCAGATTGATTGTGATCAGGCTAAAGATCGTCGAGGTCGCACAAGAAAAGGGACTGAGTAAAAGACAGCTCAGCATACGCAGCGGCATGGACAAACGGATTATTAATAAATGTTTTAATGATCCGCATGCGAATATCACACTGGAGACACTCGATCGATTTGCAAAAGTTCTGGGCGTGCCAGCTGAGTCTCTCATTGAGAGTGAGCCAGAGGAATAAATTTTCTAACGTTTCTAACGTTCTAGAGTTATAGAGTGAAGCAATTTCTACTACTAAATTATGGTGTATGGATATAGAATGGTATAATTGTATTGTGGCATGATTGTGTGTCACGTCTATCAAATGGTAGGCATGTTGATTCAACGCATAATCACGGTCAGGTGTCGAATAACATACCCTCTTATGTTTGCATCGCATCTGTATAGGACGCTCTGAACTTGCACCCAGGGCGTCCTTTTTTGTGTGCGCTTAGAGGCTATGTTTTTTTGAGGGCATATTTTTTCTGAAGTTCTGGACTGAAGTGTTCGGGAGGAAATGAGATGGTGGAATATTTGCCATTGATTTGCACTTGCTCTGTCAGTCTCAGGTTGCCGTCAGGGAAGATGATTTCGAAGCGAGAATTGTGGATGCGTGGATATATTTCCTGTTTCTGAGTCCCGGGCGGGAAGAAGATTGTGCAGCTGGTCACCATTTTATTTGTGCGATGCACCTCAAGTTTTCCTCCGTGCTGTTCAAGCAGCGCACTAATCTCGGGAATAGCATCGTCATAAAATGGTGGTGTGTCTATTGGATGAGTTGGATAGCTGTGCATGCTTAATTCATCTGCCACTGGCCACCTCCTGCTATATTGTTTACAACGCACATCAAACGGTACGTCACATTGTGTGATACTGGCTGGTTAAACAATACTGATGCAACGTCTTGTGGATCGACTCCACTGATCTCGGCCAGGCGCGCAATATTCCAGAGCCCAGCGGCAATAAGTACTGATCGCAAAGAGCACTCCTTCATCTCAACCCCTTGCACGGGGAGAATGGTATTCACTTCAATACTCACTTTCACTACGAGGATTGTAATCGGGGTGATTATAATCACCTCTTCATATTCTACTCTATAAAATCATCCGATACCATATCGTGACTTATCATCCACCTTCCGTAGCCGATTGATAACTACTACAGTGCAATGTAAAAAAAGGTGAGTCAATGAGCGTGATACGGCTGCGCGTGCGAGAAGTCGCACAAGAAAAAGGCATGAGCATGGGGAAGCTGGCCAGGAAAGCAGATATCGATGATAATACGCTACGTCCCATTTACCGAACGCCAACAAAAGCGAATATCACGCTAGTCATTTTGAATCGTCTGGCCAACGCGCTGGAGGTCGACGTGCGGGATCTGCTGGAGAGTGTGGACGAGGAAGAATGAAAAGGGGGTGTACTGTACACCCCCCTGGTAGGCACAATGAATGTGTTATTTCAAATTTTTAGTCAGTTTCTCGTTAATTGTTTCTTTGATCATTTCCATGCGCCACTTGCCTGCTTCCGTATCATGTTGAGGGACTATCTCGTCAAGATTGAATCTCCAAAGGAAATCATGGGCATCACTCATGAGTTCTGTGCCGTATTTTCGAAAGAGGATGTTTTCAGATTCATCAATGATACGTATGCGACTAAACCAGACACTAAATTTATGAATGATTGTGGTTGCGTCATCTAAATTCTTTTGTGTTTCTGTTTTTACTTTTGAGTGTGCGTGGCTCTTCTTTAACTCTTCATTCTCTTTGCGTAGTTGCTCATTTTCTTTGCGCAGCTCTTCTAATTCTTGTACATTCTCGAAGATCGCTTCTTCAAGTTTGAGATCCATAGACAAGTCAAAGTAGAGGCTTTGTATCTCGTTCATATGTTGTTCTAGCTGCTGGAGCTTTGTTCCCTTTGGCAACGTATCGCCATCCTTGTTAGTAGGCTCTTCAATTTGACCTAAAATGCCTTGTAATTTTTTTTGCTCTATCCTTTGGATCTTTTCGGCAACATGAGGTATTTTGACCCATTGCACAACCGTTCTGGCTGAAACGCCTAGAAGTGCAGCTGTTTCTCTTTGAGTCTTTCCGTCCGTAAGATGCTGTATCATTTCAACCTGTTTAACGGTTAGTCCTTTTTCGTTGAGTGTACGCATTGTTGTTTTTCCTTTTATATCTTCAAAAATTGCGTGCTCGATGTACCAGGGCGCACATGCACATACTTGGCGGTTGTTTGAATACTTTTATGTCCCAGTGTCTCTTTCACAAGTGTCAGCGCAGCGCCATTCTCAATGCTATGCGTTGCGTGCGCGTGCCGCATCCAGTGGGGCGAGACGTTGCCGCTAATCCCAGCGCGACGAGCTGCTGTGTGGATGATACGATGGATCTGAGACTCGTCCAGGCGACGAGATCCGTTTGTTATCTGTCTGGACTGAAACACATAATCACTGGCCACATTCGACTTCTTCAAGGCGATCACTTCCTGCCATGTTTCTGGATCAAGCAATACGTGTCGTGTCTTCTTCCCTTTTCCAAACACGCTGACCTGGCCAGACTCACCACGCTCTTGCAGGTGTCGCCATTGCAGATCGCAGAGCTCTGCCTCACGCAGGCCTGCACGATACAACAAAACCAGGATAGCGTGATTGCGTGTATTGTTCTCCAGCGCGAACATCTTTGCGACTTGCTGCTCGGAGAGAATGCGCTCGGCCAGGGCGTCTTCGATCTTTGGTAGTTTGACGACGGCGCCAACATTAAACTGAAGATAGCCAATTTTCTGGGCGAATGATAATGCACTCTTCACGCAGGCGATCGCTCTGGCCTGTGATGATGGCTTCAGGTCGGCCAGACTGTCCATAAAAGCTTGCACATCTGTCAGTGTCACCCCTTGCAAGGGTTTAGATACAAAAGCATAGAATTTGTGAATATCTGACAAATAGGCTTTTTGTGTCTTTTCGCTTTTGCCATGGAGCCAGGTTTGTAAGAAAAGCATGTCTGTGTCCATGGGTGATGTCTGGGCGGCCTCGGGCAGATTGGATATAGGGATGAGATCAGTCATACATCACATCCTCAATTTTTATTGCGGTTTCATCTTTTGTAAGATCAATTGAAATTTCGTCTATCGTCATGCCTGCCAGAGCTTTGATATAAATTTGCTGAAGTGTTTGTGACGCTTCAGCAGGTTGTTTTGCGCAGATCTCCTGACAGCGCTTTTGCACATCATCATAAGGCAGGTTGAGTACGAGAGCTATTTTGTAAAGCATGTCAATATTTTGCATCTGTTTTGTCCTTTCAGTGACTACAGAATAACACTAATTATCTTGCACTCATTTTACCAGAAATAGCTCGACAAAGCTATCTTTTTTAGCTTCAAAAAGCTATGCCAACTGACAGCTTGTTCATGTCAGGACAACATGCTATATTGACGCTAAAAATAGGCAAGGATATGACCATGAAGAAAAAAGAAGATATTAATGACTATTGCAGTGCTGGCCAGGCGGCCAGACTACATCAGTAAAATGACTAGGCGCAAAAAGCAGGCTATTCGCTGTGTCGAGATTGGAGGACGTATTTTATATCATAAGCAGGATGTCGCCAGCTGCACGATCAGATCCAGAGCGCAATAAAAAAGACGGATTGCTCCGTCTGGTGTGTCCTGGCCAGTGTGTCTTACTCATGGCTATCATCTGGCATGTCTGGTATTGCGCCCACGTGACGAAGATAATAAATACCCTCGTCTTCTGCTGCATTATCGATCGTGTGAGCTACAAGATCATAAGCGTTCTGGGCGATGACCAGAATGAACTTATCGTACGCCATCTTATTGGTGACTTCGCCTGGATAGTTTTCAAAGGTCTCGGAAGCCTCGCCCAGATCCTCCAGAACTTTTTTCGCAAAACCAGCAAAGTGTGTGTCGCGTTCTGCGTTACTCATCTGGCGTAAATCCTTCCACACCGACTTCTCTTACGATCGTTTGATCGCCATCTTTAAACCAGGCGTATTCGCCCGACTCCAGTAGCACACATTCACATTGTGTTTCATGGCGATATTCAGATTTGACGGCATAGGTGTTCTTGTCTGCTGTAACGAATACGGCGCCTGGGCGCAGCTGGGCAAGCGTTGTTTCTCTTTGTTCACGTTCACGTGCGATCGTCGCACCTTGCTCACGCACGTGCGTCCAATATGCTGGATCTTGATGGATCTCGTTGAATTGGTCGTCAATATCGATGCTTTCATCTGGCAGGTAAAACTTTCCTGTAGGGCTTGCCAGAGTCGCCTCGGTCGCTATGCCTTTGATGTCGGCATTATTAATGAGACCAGGTGTTTCGATGAGTGGCTTTTGCTCAACACTCATGATCTGATTAAGCTCGTCCGTAAGCGGCTTCAAGTTTTCAAGAATATTGTGTGCAAGTTTCTGAAGGTCGTTCATCCTCTTTTCCTCTCCAGTGCTAGGGCCAGACGATATATCATTTTTAGGTCAGCTTTTAATGCCTCCAGGATGATATCAATGAGTGCGTGGAAGGCTGATTTCAGATCGTTGATGTCCTGGTAGAGGTATTTATTTTTGCTCATATATATATCACGCCATATTCATCACAAACTTCCTGGAGTGATTTCCCTGATAGCACATCCAATCTGATATCCTGCATCGTCTCAATGGATGATTTTGAGCTTTTTTGAACGAGCATCCGACATATGAGAAGCACCTTTGTCCAGGGCAGCCCTGTGATTTCTGCCATCTCATAGATCACAGTTGGTACACCTGGTGCACCTGGCATACTCACATCCTCTTCCTTTCCAACGTTTCACGATCACTATCAGCCTGCGCCATGCGCTGCTCTGCCAGGCCAACGATCCGCTCGATCGTGTCAATCTCCTCAGGTGCCATATAGGCGATAAGTTGAGGGGGCACCAACATGCTTGCGCTCTCATTCCCTTGCAAGGGTTGAGTCTGGGCAGGTGCAAGCATTGGTGCGAGACGGTCCTGGATCATTTGCACGGCTTTAAGCCTTGCCGCAGCTGTGGCAACTAATGGATTGCCTTCTTTCATTATCTCGATGACAACATTGCAGCTATCCTCAAGCGCTTGTGAGTACTTCTCTATGATAATATCATGGGCATTTTTCTCAACGACTTCTTTCTTTTCATTGAGTGCTGCCTGGATACCTGGGGTTTGCATCCAGCGACTGGCTGTCATGCGACTGACGCCAATAATTTGAGCGGCTTCTGTGATAGACATGCCCATCATGATCAGTGCGACAAGTCGTGCCTGTTTGATATCACGTGCACTATTTTTTGTTACATTGTGATCCATAGATGTTACGCTTTCGATCTATTTCGTTTGGTTTTGTAACAAAAGTATACCAGATATGTGCAGTCGATGCATTATCCAAAGACTTTCAAATGGTCATTCATCTTCTTCACAGCCTCAAAGAAGACCTTCCCCTGCTTCCATGTGACTATTGCATCCTGCCAGAACGCACTCCCGGCCAAGAGGAATAACGGTACTACTTTACTTGATACCATGAGTTGCCAGGCGAGGACACCCGGATTGTTCTGGTCTATGTTGATGTGCAGGAGGCTCAAGAGCACAAAGCAGCTGGGCAGGCAGATGAGCGCGATGGCAATCCTGGACAGTCGCGTCTGAAATGACGTGTTGGCGATCACACAGGGCGCGATGATGTATGGCAGGATTGACCAGTCATATTCATACACGAGGTTGTAGAAGTAGAGAAAGTACAGAATCATCAGAAAGATCGCTTTACTCAGTGAGATGCGCCGAAAGCTGGCCAGCGTCAGGATGAGCACCAGGAAGAGATTTTGTAGCAAGCTGTACACATCGTCTGGCCAGTGCCAGGATCGTAGCAACGCGCTCAGCGTGATGATCTGAATGTCTACGCTAGTTTTTGGATGGATGATGTTGGCGTAGAGATTATTGACATAATACGGATCTGCCCAGAATATCGCCGTGAGCCCGACAAAGACAAAGAGCGCTGCGCACGCGATTCTCCAGCGGCCTTTGATGAGCAATATCGGCACAAAGAGCAAGCCGACTGGCTTCACGAGGAGCGTAAGCGTAAAAATAATAGCGCTGACCCTGCTCGACGTGTGTTTGACCAGCGTGGTTAGAAGCACTAATACAAGGATATTGAGCAAGATTTGATATTGGCCAGCTGCCAGCTCCGCATAGATGGATGCATTGACCAGCAGAATGCAGCCCGCAAACTGGACATACGGGCGATCGCGAAAGCTCAAATAGAAGTAGCCCACCCCCGCAAGGGAAAGTGGCAATTTACACCAGAACCACACGGTGTAGGCAGTCTGTGGACTGAGTTGCATCAGCAGTGAGCCTATGGTCAGCGTGAAGAATGGATGGTACACATTCAAGTTCACGCCTTCCCCTGGTGCATACACTGCCTTGCTAACAGGCATACCAGTGAGAGATCCGCCATGCCAGAATGCCCAGGCGCCCCGCGGCACCTGATAAAAATCAATGCCCTGGACAAGTGGATTGGGCAAGTGCAGGGCAGCTGCACTGAAAAAAATATTGAACCATCCAAAGTACGCAGCTGAGAGAAAGAAGCAAATATGCAGGCTGAGGCAGAGCAAGAGAAATAGGTGTCTATATAGAAATTTCATATCTAACAATCCTTTGAGTAGAAAGAGTATATATTGAGTACAACGGAGAGAGGCGTGCTTTTTTTATGCACAAAAATGCCCGACCTCTGTTCTGGCCGGGCGGGTTGTTATTTCACTTTTGCGAGCGGCCCCATGCCGTATTCGTATGACTCATACAACAGATCGCACACCCAGAGACTGTTCATAACCTCAGGTGATAATTCCTCAGGATGCTCCCGTAAGAACTTTTTTAGCGCTGCGTCGGTAAAGTTCCACCAGTGTGATGCTGGCCCTTGTCTGTCGCCGTCAAGCCATCCATTTCTCATCCACCGATAAATGACTTGATGATTTACCTCAAGCCCGACCATCAGATCAGTCAGCGTCCATCCTGTGCTGTTTGGTTTAAGGGACAACCCAAGGATCTCAGCTCTCTTTCTGACCGCTGAGACTGTTCTGTGGAGCTCGAACGCGATCTCGTCCACGGTCTTGGTGGCTACGTATTTTTTGAGGTAGGCTACATCCAGCTCCGTCCAACGATAGGTAGAAATCTGCAAGCGGTGCGCCCACTCTCGGATAATCGCACGTGGTACGCCAAAGCGCTTTGACAGCGCTGTGATTGTCCTGGGCGTACTGTCATACTCATTGATGAGTGCTTCTCTGGCCTCATCTGTCATGATATATTTAAATGTCCCGCTCACTGTGCCTCGCCCCCTTGCACGGGAAAGAGCTGCAATGTATTGTCGCTGGGCACTGTGCCCTCCAGTACTCCCAGCAACCAATTGTAGGCCTCGACCATGTCCACATCGTCTTTGTGTTTCGCTATCCGTTTGAGGATAAACGTCTTCACACTTTGCTTGCTGTTTGAGCACTCAAACATAAAGTTGTAGGTAGCTCTGAGCGCTTTTTCTTTATGTTCATCGGTCTCCGTCGCTCTATTTTCGCGACAGAATGCGTAAAAATCTTTTGGTCTCACTGTGGCCTCCTTATCTAAAACAAGGTAAGTTGTTGGGTATCTTGATCTTTTTGTGGTGGGAAAGGCTTTTCAACAATGACAATGCCAGGTGCTTGTAGTTCCGCGATTCTATCGTTCCAATCTTTTTGTGCGTCTATCCAGGTGTCTCCTCGTCGACGCTCGGTATAGGCGCAACCATCGACATCGCACCACCGAAATATTCTCTTCGTTAATCGCTCAGTCCAGATGTGTGTATGAATTTCAGTCATCTTTGTCCTCCAGAGCAATTGAATTAAAACAATCGACCTTGCTTCACAGGTTGTTTGATCTCTACGATCAACTCAAAGACATCGAACTGAAGGATGCATTCTTTATCTTCTATTTGTGTGACAACCACTTTGTAGCGGTTGAAGTAGTGCAATTTTTCAAAGACCCGCGATGCACCTCCGCACTGCACAGTAAAGCCTTTAGAATGGCTCCACATGTTCCCATCGGTGATTTGTTCTGCGCTCCAGCCACGCTCGACATATGGCCGGATGTAGTCGCGTGCAATGGCATGTGCCTGGTCCACATCGGCGTTATTGGGGTTGATGTTGGTCATATCGGCCTCCAGAAAAGCGCCCAAACCCCTTGCAAGGGGGGCTGAGCGCTCTAAAAACTAATGGTTCGGCAGCACTATTTCAACTTCATCTGATGCCAGCATGGTGCGCGTTTTCTTTTCGCCGTCTTCTGTCCAGGCAATACCTGCGTATAAGCCATTTGATAGTGCTTTGGTGATCTCAGGATGGTGTCCGCTCTCTCTGTACAGCCGATCACCGATCATGATCTCATCGGCCTGCTTGGTGACCACGCGATCTTTACTCATCCTTATTTGCCTTTCATATCAGTCCAGAATGTGCGTACACTTTGCGGTTTTTCTTGTTTTGTTGGGCGAGCTGGTGGGCGACGACAGGCAATTGTGAAGCTGGATGTATCGCGTGGGAGTCGGTTGAAAAGCGCCGACTCGGGATCTTGCCAATTGGGAAATGGTTGCTCTTCCTCTCTCTTCCACCAGCGATATTGAAATCCTTGAAATCCTGGAGTACGCCGTGGGATGCTAACCGCAACGGCGTTGCCATGGCGCACCAGGCCATATCTCCAGCCCTCTCCATCAATGCGGATTAGTGGGGCGTAGCCGCGTAGTGCACCGTTGTAGATGACATACACGCGCTCACCCGGCTCGATATTTGGGCGTTTGCCATTCAGGTAAAAATGCCACTCTTCACCTGACCAGGGCGCTCCAGCTGGATCACCTTCGTTAATCCAAACATCAAGCCCAAAACTTAAAGGGACTGTGACAACAACATCACTCATGTGCCGGCACCTCGATGTCAAAGCGTTTTGGATCGTGCAGGACACGCACAGGATTGATATACGTTTTTTTATACTGCGGCAGTGGCTGCACATACCGTGTTTTGCATAGTCCTTGTCGGGTGTAGGCGATGACGCGCATGAGCATCTCTGCTTGTTTGGCATCGGCGTCATGAATGACCAGGTCGCCAATCTCGTGATGTTTTGTGTTGGGTGCATAATTCATTGCGGTGCCACCTGCCCGATCCGACACCCACATGGCACGGCATATGCACAGCCAGCGATGATCTTCTTCCCGGTCATTTTTACGCCACAGTGTGGACACTGACCAGACCGGAAGCGATCCATGAATTGCGCAGCGCGTGCAGTGATCTCATCGACGCGTGTTTGTACTTCCTGTTCTGTTAGGTATTCAGTTTTTGCGCAGCGCTCGGCACAGTTATCTGACTGGATGCACGGGAATTTGTAAGGCCTGGAAGAGCGATCCATGACGTCGTCATAGACCACTCCAAGCGCACATGAGGGCTGAAACAGACCGGTGAAATGTTTGCAGCGCCCACTTATTTGATCGTGAAGCGAAAGAGGCTTAGGCATTGGCCTGCACCTCCTGGCTTGTGGTCTGGTTGTAGTCGTACTCTTGTAGTGCCTCCATGAGCCCTTCAGCAGCACCCGTTTCACTGACAATCTCAAAGGCGTCATGCGACGCGCACTTGTACCAGCCTTTGCCGATTTCTTTTGCGCCGTCGTACATGATGTGGATGAAGTATTCATGTGCCTGGCCAGGTTCAGGTGCGGGAATAACTTTGTCCCAGAGTGCGTACAACTCGGTAATATCCTGGGCGACATGGATGCTAAAGTTGTAGTCGAGCTCAAAGGAGATATGACTCATCTCTTCCGTCAGCTGCTTCTGATACGCTTCCAACGACATCCCAGCAGGCGGGGTGAGCGCCCCAATAATTTCACCGTTTTTGTTGGTGACAAAGTGCATGTATTGCACTTTTGTGTCGTCTGTAGGAGGATTGCAGCAGTCGATGCACCAGTATTCGCCGGCAACCTCCAGCAGGCCATCATCCGGGCGAGATCCACAGTCTGAGCAAATGCCCAGATACTGCATAATGTGTTTCGCCATTTCGTTGTAATTTTCTTGAGACTCTTTGGGAAGTTCACTCCACTGGAAAGTATAGGGAATCAATGTCGTTCTATACGCTTCGTGAACCATTTCACCGGTTAAAATTTTCTTTATCATGACAGTCCCTTTCTAGACGGTAGTGACACCGTTCACTATGCCTTCAAAGTGAGGTAGGACGCCGGTTGGGGCATCCAGGCAACAAAAGAGGTGGAGGACATTGTAGAAATTGACATACCGATCGCTGGTCGGGAAGACGTGGTAACACTCTCTGTGTTCGCCAATGAAAAGCTTGCGTAGTGTCTGGATGTCTTCGTACGAGGGCATTTTGCCGTTAGGCTTGGAGATACTGACGTGCAGCCACGTCTTGCCATCCTGCTCAACGTTGACGCTCTCAATCACTTTGAGCGCTTCTCCTGCCAGGCGCTGCCACATCAAGCCGTCATCACGGCGCTCAATCACATGCCAGTTCTTTGGAGCGTCAAGGCCGCTTACGGTTTTACTATTATCGATAGTGGTCGTTGTCATGCTTTTTTGTCTTTCTTTTGCTCTTGCTCAGCTGGCTCATCCGAGAACCACCAGACGCGCTGGCCTTTTTCCTGTATGGTTTTTATTTCAGATTTCAGATCTTTTTCGTCGTTTGTGATGGTTACCTGGAGTTGATTGGAGTCAGCAGGTGCGCTGACAATTTTGTGTCTCATCTTTTCTCCAATTGCTGGAGGTGATATACTTGCGGTGTATTGGTGGTGCGCAAGTATATCACCTCTCAGGCTTGTCCGTGTTCCCGCACGGGCAGGCCCTTTTTTATTCGGATTGTTCTACATCTGGAAGCTCTACAATCAGCGTTAAAGAAAATTCCGTACAACTGTCAAGCGCTGCCATATTTGTGTGCGAGGCGACAAGTTTTACTTCAGGATGCTCAACGAGAAATGTGTTTGCGTCTTGTTCGACCTGGATATACGCCATATCTTCTGGTCCGTTTCCGACAAAGACGTTGACCTGTAACATGTGAAAATCCTTTCTCCCTCGCCCTTGCAAGGGGTGGTGCTCATTAACGATGGTGTTGGGTGTGGAAAGACTTAAATCAGGCCAGCGTCCAGCGCGTTGATCGCGTCAAAGCTTTCAGGTTCTGAATGATCCGTAGTGTCGGGCGTGCGAGCTGCAAGCTCATTTTCGGCCTCTTTAATCAAGGAGAGCATCTCGATAGGATCGGCGATGTACGTGTCGTACACGCCTGTTTGAGGAACATCTAAACGCCAGGATTGTGCGCCAGTGTTGCGACAATCAGTCAAGTGGATAGGGGCCTTATGGTCGAATGTGTGCAACGTGGCGTACTCCTCCAACTCTTTGATTGCCGCAGCAGTTTTGTGCTCGTCGATCTCTTTTACTGCTTCTTGAATAGCGATCAGCACGTCTTCAGAGGAATCTCCCCACTTAGAATCCATCACCCAGTCACCAATCCGGGCATTTACGTAGCGGAAATTTTTGCCGTAGTAGTCGTCTTGCGCTCGGCTGATTTTGATTTCGGGATAGTTGGCGATGAGCTCTTTGATCTGGTTAATGGCTTCCTTGCGCTTGTCCAGACGCGCTGCGCGGTTCTGAATGACTTCAAGTAGTTCGTCGACTTCGTCGACAACGTCGGCGTAGGAGTTGAGCTTCTCCACGTTGACTGACCAATATGTATCTTCCTTTTGAAGAACAATGTCAGGATACTGCTCGACGATCGCGTCGACTTGTTTCAACACCATTTTGACGCGATGTGCCTCATCGGACTCAACATCATGGCATGTGTTTTTGAAGTCCAGCCAGGCGGCAGCCAGAGAGTCCATGACATCGGCTGAGAAGCCGAACTCACGGTTTTTGCTCGCGGTGGATATGCGTGTGAGCGTCACACCACTTTCGCCCAGGTGAGCGAAAACCTCTGTAATATGCCCCTTTTCCAGGTTAAAGAGCTGATCCAGCTTGACGACGCTGGACTTTACGGTGCCTGGTTTCATCTGGCTACTCATGATTTCCTGCATGTGATTTTCCTCTTTCTTGATATGGACTAGGAGTGTTTCAACTTCATTTATTATAGTGAACAATAGTGAACTTGTCAATACTATCACGAATATAGGTGAACTATTGACAACAATCATGAACATTGCTATACTGAATGAACAAGCATCCCTGGTCCAAAAAATGAAAAAGAAAGAGAGGAATATATGAGTCAAACACTCCTGACACCTTCTGTGCGCATAGAGCGTATCGTGCTGGATTATGCCAAAGTTACTCAATATCATTTGTGGGTGAATGAGCGCATGTTTGTGGTAGAGATGCGTCGTTTGTTGCTGCTCAGTTGCACGTGTCACTTGCCTGATTGCCAGCATGGCAAGATCGCATTAAGCGAGGAAACGGCTTATCAGAGGCGCATTGCACAATGGCCTGATTCTTGCTCGCAGTGTGGACGCATGTGCAGAAAAGTGCGTGGCCTTGCTCTCTGTCCTAATTGCACAAATTAATAATTTTCATGGAAGAAAGAAACGTGTGGCTGTTGTGCGGATGGAGCGTGTGCAGGATGTGCTCGCTCCTTGTATGGTGAAAAGATACATTTTTAAGGACATAAATTATGCAAACATATAATCCTTTAGTTATCGGAATGCGTGGTACATCGACGCCATTTTTTACTGCAACGCTTCCTCTGCCTCCATCAATCAATGCCTCTTATAAAATTGTGCGTGTTCCAAAGCGTAATGCTCGTGCGTCTGGTGAAGCTGTGTTGCGCCTTGGTGCAACGGAAGCGCTGGAGATGTTTAAACAAGAAGCCGTGTTGACGCTTCCTGGGTGCTCAACTGCTCGGCAAGATATCATCAATGCACTGAATGCTTCTCCTGTGAAAAAGCCGCTCTCCATCTCGTTTCAATTCTATTTCACGACGTTATGGCTTCGTGATCTGGATGGTGGCATCAAGGCTGCTCAAGATGCCTGCTTTGAATATTTGGCGACGCGATATCGCACTAAGCTCAATGATAATCGAATCACGGCAATGATTGCCCAAAAGTTTGTTGACGCAGAAAATCCACGTGTGGAAGTTCAAATTAGTTGCTTTATAAATTCGTAGGAATACAGGTGTCGTATGACCACAGTAGAGAAGCCCGTAGATACTACAAATACAGATGCCCTTGCAAGGGACTACATCCAGTCCCTTGCAAGGGGCGTTTTCCCTGAAGTTCGGCCTGATTTTGGGAACTGGGAGTCTGCTATTTCTAGTTTAGAGATGGCATTTTTAAAAGTTGAGCGAGCTGGTGGAGATATCCCGAAAGCAATTGCGGATGTGTTGCATATCATCTGTAAAACCAACGCTGATCTTGAAGAACTGATGCGACCGGAACAGCCTGATATTGAAATACCAGACGATCTGAGCTTCCCTCCGTTGCCAGAGCATGTTCGTCTCGATCCAGCTCTTGCGCAAAATGCTTTTCCATATCTGGACAAAGCGGTTGCTTTTAGTCGCAAAGCCAGCCCGGAAGCATATGACGATTATCATCCTCTTATCATTATGTGGATGTTGAGCGTGGCTAATGCTCGCCGCTCATACGTTCAGTTCGGCCTGGATCGGACCTATGGCAATCTGATGATTGGTCTATTTGGGCGCTCCAGTTTGTTCGCAAAATCTACCACAGCCAAAACGGCGAAAAAGATTTTGATTGCCAGTGGTCTGGGCTACCTGCTCGGGCCAGACAAACCCTCACCATCGAAACTGCTGTCCAACATGGCTGGGTCGCGTATACCGCTGGATTATGCTGACTGGAGTGTTGAGAAGCAGGAGCAATACGCCCGGAAAATTGCCATGTCAGGCCAGAAAGGACTCTACTTTGACGAACTGGGGAAGCTCCTTCAGGACATGTTGAAGAAAGGTTCAACCACGTCAGAGTTTGCCAGCATGTTCCTCAGTCTGGATAACTGTGATGAGTCCTATGAGCCAGACACCCACGCTCGTGGTGCTGAGCCGATCCAGCGTCCCTACTTGGCACTGCTTGGCGCGATCACGCCACCGAACTTGCAGGATATGGCAAAAAGCGGGAGTGCAAGCTGGAATGATGGGTTGTTCGGTCGCATGAGCTTTGTAGCAGCTCCTCCAGATGCCTATATCGATGCACCACTTGATCCAGGTGAGCTCTACATTCCAGACGAGTTGGTACGGCCACTGAAGGAGTGGCATACCCGGCTCGGGGTGCCGCAGTGTTATATCAATGAAGTGGTTGATGAGAAAAATAATAAAACCGGCCGCTACCAGATTGACCGCGAAGAACTACCAGAACATGCCTGCACAATCGAACCTGAAGCAACACGCGCATGGAAGCGCTATCGATCTGCCCTTAAAAAGATGATCAGCGAATTCCCTCATGAAGATTTTGCGAGCTCTTACGCACGCTTGCCGGATACAGCCATGCGCATGGCGATCCTGATGGCATCGCTGGGTAACAATAACAGGATTGAAATGAGGCACTGGGCAAAGGCGCAGGAGCTGGCCGAGCTTTTGCGTAAGAACCTGCATGAACTCTATCGGCAAGTCAATATGTCCACGAGCCGGACACCAGCGGCCAGGCTTGAAGAAACCATTCTTACGAAGATGAGATATCTGAGAGACAAAGGTGTAGACGGCATCACCGTTGCGCGGCTCCAGGGCTCCTATCTCAAAAATCAATCCATCAAAGAACTGACAGATTGTCTTGACAGCCTGGTCAAAGGTGGGCTGCTCAAAAAAGAAAAGACGGCCCACGCGCCGGATGGCAAATACTTTGTTGTCTAACGGTAGAACAGTAGAAGTGTGAACGTTAGAAACATCCCTAATATATCTACCCCCTTGCAAGGGGTGAGAAGGAGAAGTGCCCTTCTATACAGATATTTATAAATAAATAAATATAAAAATCCCTTTATATATGGGTAGTTTCACACTTCTAACGTTCTATTCTTTCTATCATTGTTTTCTTATAGCTTTGTAGTATCACCTTCATACCCTTGCATGGGGGAAGGGAAGAGAGATGTCAGGAAAACAGATCATTCCACTGAGTGCGCTCAGCCCCAGCGCATCGCGCTTGTTACTCGCGTTGGTTACCGTCAAGGAACATGAAAAAATGGACGATATTATCATGCGGGCGGGGATAAGGACGTGGAAGACGTATCTGCTTGCAAAGCAGCAGCTCCTTGATGGCGGCTATTTGTTTGTTGCGAACGGTGGTGAGACACTGGCGACGCTTACGCCACGATAATTGTGAAGAACAGGAAGGAAAATAATTATGCCGACAGTATCACAAAAATGGGATATCGTCTCTTTGTTCGAGCACTACTGTGGAGTGCAGACGACTGGTAAATCCATAGTCAAAGGCGTGCTAGAGATCCACAGCAATTGCCCCTGGTGCCCAGGGAGCCAGGACTCATTCATTATGCGTCCAGAGACTGGCCAATACACCCACATGGTAAGAGGCGGCTGTCCTGCTCATGGCGACGCTATTGATTTACTTATGGACTCAGAAGTTGGGCCAGGCATGTCACGCGAAGAAGCGGTTGAAGAGTTAGCGCTTGAAGGTGTTTCATTTGGCGACGGGAAGCCTCCTACGCGCCGTATGAACAGTTCGGATAGTGCGCCTGATCCGAAGTGGAAACAAGCTGCTGAGCTTATTCTGAGCCGTGCAGAGCGGTATCTCTGGCATCCGGGAAGCGCTGGCGGCAAGAAGGCGCTTGACTATCTCCATGCGAGAGGCCTCAAGGACGAGACGATCAAGAAGGCGCGATTAGGGTATGTGCCTTTGAAAGCGGATGGATCCTGGTATATGGGAACATTTGAAGAGTGGGGATTAGATCCTGAAAAGCTCCTTGATGTACAGCGGGCGAAAGGCGGGGTGCGGGTGCCCAACGGTATCGTTATACCATGGTTTGTAGGTGGAACGGTCTGGAAATTGGCCGTGAAACGACCTGGTGAAGATATGAGCTATGGGCAAGTGATGGGGAGTTCAGATGCTCTCTACAATGTGGATACACTTCAGTATGGTGAAATCGTAATGCTTGTTGAAGGGGAATTAGATGCTTTATCGGTTCAACAGGAGGCGGGAGACTTGCTCAATGTCGTTGCGACCGGGAGCGCATCTAAGGGACGAGCTGGGACATCGCTACGTTGGCAAACTGAATTAGGGCTTGCCTCTTTTGTGCTCCAGGGGTTTGACTCTGATGCAGCTGGGGATGCCGCAGCTGATGAATGGTTGAAGATCTTGCCTCGTGCAGAGCGATGGCCATTAATGCTCTGGAATGATCCCAATGAATTGCTCCAGGCGCAATTAAAGCAGGAAACAGATGGCTTTACTCTCAGGGATTGGGTCCAGCTTGGAGTGGATCTTGCTCACCATGACATGGGGCAAGAAGTAGGCGACGACCCCCTTGCAAGGGAAGTCAACGAGGCAGTTGAGGTAGAATATAATCCATTCGAGGGTGACTCTTTAGCGCTCGTGGAAGAGGAACCTGCAAGCAATTCACAAGAAGACCTGGAGCAATTTGCGAATACAGTTTCAATGATTGTGGATATCTTTGGCGGTCCAGGTGCCGTTCAGATCCAGAAGCATGATGGGCGGTCGTTGAATGAAACCTATCCAACGACCGCACGACCTTATACGCCTGTTACATTGCCAGCACTCCCACGGGAAAAATGTCCACACGGCACACTCCAGTTAAAACGTGTGAGTGATGAAATGAGCAATAGCATTCCTGGCCGTGGGTGCATTGGGAAAGTGCTACAAAATGGCTGGTGTGAAGCACACAAAGACTCTGCTGATCTTTTGGAGCTTGGGGCACAACTGAATTATCCTGAGGTACTACTCGGAAAGTATAATGCTCGTGGCATCGGTGAGGGGGTTGCCTGCTGGGAAGCGTATGCTGAACACTGTGGGATTAGTGAAGTGGCTGAAGATATTGCGAGGCTAAAGGCTCGTTATTTTTAACTGCTGCTAAATCCTCCGCCGTCGCCGTTGTCGCCGTCACCAAACATCTTGACCTCTTTGTCAAGATGTTTTTTTTGAGCTCAAATATCATAAATTATTAACACATTAATGGCGTCATTTTGACGTCAATTTAGCGTCATTGGCGTCATTTTTCTTGCCAATAGTATTAGCAATCGGTATAATAAACAATGTGCATGAATATTAAGTATTGTTCATGCATGAAGATGCAATAAGAGGGAGATAGGCACTATGATAAACCCAAATATAAAACCAACACTGGTTGAAGATGGTGAAGAGTTCTATTCTGTTAAAGACGCTGAAGCATATACAGGGTTATCCAATAATGGGCTGAGGATACGTATAGCGAATTGGGAAAAAGAACATCCTGGAGAGGTGATTGAGAAGTCTGATTTTGGTGGTCGGAAACGGTATTACAAAAAAGAAGACCTGGACAAGTTGTTTGAGCGACGAATTGTAAAATAAATAGAGCTCTCAGCCGTGATAGAAAATTAGAAAGAACCGCTATGAAAATTCAACAGCGGTTCTTTTTTATTGAGAAATAAGAGAATTTAGATGTCTATATCAGGGTGATTTAGGAGAAGTTTCAGCGCTTTCAACTCCTCTTGATTGAGGTCTACTTTTTTGTTTTCAGTGCCCTCAGGCTCTCCTGTTTCTTGATTATATGCAGCAATGGTTAAAATTTTTTGTTCGCGCTGAAAGGCGATATCAATTTCTAGATCATCGCGATAGAGCACTAGCGTAAGCTCGTCCGTATTGATTATTGTTTTAGGGGCTGGAGAAGTTGGACTAGGGAAGTTAATCATAATAATGCACCTTCTTTTGTCATATACGCTAATACATATTGAAGAACATATATTGAGATATTTAGTATAATCTGTTTCATCGTGTGCTGTCAACACTGCCAGTGACATTGACATAACATGCGTTAATAGATGTTGAGGCAAATGATAACAAATAATGATAAGGTGTTAAGTCAGATGATAACAGATAAGAATTGGAAGCGTTTCGACTGCCTGAAGAGAATCATGTGCCTGTGAATCCCTCTTTCATTAAAATTTCATGAAGATTTCAATGTGAGCGCTGCCTTCTCAACACGTTTCTGTATTTTGACGATTTCATCCTGATCCAGGAGGTCGCTGGCCTCGCCAGACGTCATCAAGTCATTCCAGGCAATACCACGCCAATCTAACATCTGCTTCTGAGCATCCGTGATCGGGCGCCTGCGCCAATCAGTATTATTTTTATCCAGATATTTTTTGCTCGATGGATCGTCATGCAGTGTTTTTATGCGCTTTTCAGCATACTGCTGGGCGATTTCCAGCGGCTGTTTTCCACACCACTTTTGCGGATGAAACTGTGGCGCCATGCGTGCCCACACCTCATAGAGATCAGGGTCGCTCTTTGTTGGCGCCAGAGCGATGCGATGCTTACTTCTGCCAACTTCCACCATGAAGTTGCCGTTGGGCAGGAGCTGCCACTCCAGAACTTCTAGCAGGTTGACACGGATGTCGCGGACACGCTTGTCTTTTAATTTCTGGATCTGTGCTTCCTTTTCTTTTCTCTCTTCCTCAACCCTTGCAAGGGCTTTTTCGACGGTTTCATTGTCTTTGACCGGAAGATCAATCGCCTTGCTCAGATTTTGAGGGGTTAAGCGATGCTTCAAGCAGTTATCTGTTAAATCTAAGATTGTGCAATACGGCTTATTCTCTGCCAGGCGCAAGCCCCGCCCGACACACTGGACATAGAGTGCGCGGCTTTGTGTTGGCCGTGCCATAATGACGCACTCAATGAGTGGTTCGTCAAAGCCCTCTGTGAGCACTTGCACGTTACACAATACCTTTATTTTGCCATCATGGAATGCGGTATAGATACGTTTTCGCTCTTCCGTTGGCGTCTCACCGGTCACTGTCGCAGCTGGTATGCCCGCGTCGTTGAACTCGTAGGCCAGGGCCTCGGCGTGAGGGACGGTCACTGCAAAACAGATGGCTCTTTTGTCAGGCGTATGCTCTTGATAGGCCTCGACGACTCTTCGGTTTCTTGCTGGTGTGTTGACGGCCAGATCCAACTCTTCCGCCTTGAAGTCACCAGCTCGTGAGTGTAGATCATCCAGATTGACCTCTGTACGGATCGCGATCGCTTTGATATCACAGAGATATTTCTGGTGGATCATCTCAATGATATTTTTCTGGTATAGTGGGGTTTTATCGTTCGCGATCGTCTTCTTGTCGAGCCGATCAGGTGTCGCCGTGACCATTAAGACGAATGCGTCGGGCAGAGCCTCCAGCACGCGCTGATAGCCAGCAGCTGCGCTGTGGTGAGCCTCATCGATAATGATCAGGCCATAGCCGATCGCTTTCAGGCGTTTGATGTGCTCTGGCCGTGAGATTGTGGCGATGGACGCGACAGTGACTTCACCGCCGTATTGATGGATACCAGAGCCTACTTTGCCAATGATGGCATTGGGATTGATTTGCCGATATTTATCAGCGGCCTGGTCGAGCAGTTCGTCCCGATGGGCAATAATCAATGTGTTAACGCCATATCCCCCTGCAAGGGTATGGATGACGTGGCTGAACACAACCGTCTTTCCGGCCCCTGTTGGGAGGACAACCATTTCTTTGGCTGATTTATCGCGCACAAAAGAAGCGAGAACGCGATCGACGCATTCCCGCTGATAGTCGCGCAGTTCCATAACACGCGCTCCTTATTTTGCTTCTACAGGCTCAGTAGCTTCAGGGCGAACGGTCCTTTTTACTATGAGCTCATCAAAAGATTCCTTGGTGATTTTATAACCACCTATATCAACGGCATCCAGATCCCCTGCTGCTACGAGCCGTAGGATAGTTCGTGTGTGAACGCGCAGTGTCTTTGCGACCTCTTCGACTGTTAAAAACTGTGGCATGGATATTTTTCTCCTTCAGTAAATCAAATTTCTGTTATCATCTGACAGTATTATAGTGAACAATCATGAACTTGTCAATATTATGGCGAATATACATGAACTATTGACAACAATCATGAACATTGCTATACTGTGGACATCGAGTGAGTGGCGGCATCTTCTCCGACTATAGCTCTCGTCACTCACCAATTATTAGAAATTTAGAAATTTGAAAGAGAGAACACTCATGACAACCTACGCAGATCCACTGGCTCTCATTGATGCTGAAATTTCCCGTGCATCCGCTCCTCGTCCTACTGGCACCGGCAAGCCCATCTTTCTGTTTTTTAAGGAAAATCATAAGGCCTTAGTTCGCCCTCTTGCTGATCTTTCTGGGTGTGTCATCCTGGCCAAGCATGACAAGTATAGTAAGGACCAGAAGCAACGCGTCAATGCCATTTGCGCCGCTGAGATTGACGAGGAGTGCAAGCATTGTGTTGATGCGGCGAACGATAAGAAGCTCGCTGCCAATATTCGTTTCTACCTTCCTGTCTATGTCTATTCGGTGACTGACCAGAGCACCGGACAGAAGATCACCTACAAAGAAAAAGATGATGCTGGCAACGAGACGGAAAAAGCAGTCTCCGGTGTCCGTGTGATTGAGATGGGTCCGTTTGGGGCCATGGGTGATGTGCTCAAGTGGTTTCGCGACTACATGCGTGATGAGGATGAGCCGAACATGACTGAGCGTGATTTCAGCATCTCGCAGGCCAGCAGCGGTCAGACAAAAAGCTTTAATATCATCTCGAAAACGCCTCGCCCGACCGATCCTCGTATCGTCGCTCTTATTCCCACCAAAGAGCGCATTCGCACACGTATCCTGGAAAATCTTGCTCCTCTAACTGTGGGCAATGCTACATCAACTCCTGTCGTTTCAACAGCAGCTTCTTCAGCAACTGAGGAGATTACTGATGTCGACACTGAGTTCTAAAACATTCTCCAATCAGGGCGCGGCGACGGGGGTTAATCCTCGCGCCGTCGCTCAGCTCTTCAAACTCGACACGCTGGACTACTTTGATCAGTGGAACGCAGAGCGACCTCTGCGTACGGGCTTCCCGCATGCATCCAACACATTGGCTATTGAGAGTGAGTACTGCCTGCGCAAGCTTGTTCTCATGGCGACTCACCCAGGTGAGGCCATCCGGCCAGAGAGCAAGCCCTGGGACAATCTCACCAATGCTCGGTTTAAACACGGCTGGCTTATTCATGAGAAACATCAGGATTTAGCGGAACGCTATGGTCGTGTGGTGTACACGGACGGCGAGCCGGAGCTGGACCGAACGCATTTCGATGAAGATCACCTGCTGTATTTCTCTCCTGACCTGATTGTTGAGCACTGCTTTGAAGTTATGCCAGTCGAGCTTAAAGGGTATAAACAGGAGACCTTTGACGCGCTGGATGAGGCTGGCCCACCGCCTAAGGATGCGCACAAGCAGGTCAACCTGTACGAGTACCTCTTAAAGCTTCGCCACGGCCTGATCATGGTGGAATGCAAGAATACGCAGCGTCTCAAAGTCTGGTGTGTGGAGTATGACGAGAAGTTGGCCCAACCCTATATTGAGCGCCTGGAAGCCTTTAAAGCAGCCTACGAGTCTGGTACTACTCCAGAACGCAAGTGCAAATCGCCCAATGATCGCATGGCGCAGAAATGCGAGATGTGTCAGTTCTGCTTCTCGCATCGATAGAAAGGAATTATTCAATGGGATGTGACATTCACGGATACATCGAAACGCGAAAGTATCCGTTTTCATCTCAATGGGATGACTGCATGGACATTAAAACCGTTGTTGGGCGCAATTATGAGATGTTTTCAATCCTGTTTGGCGTCCGCAACTACGGAAAATTTATCCCGGTTGCGCCGGACCGTGGCCTGCCCAAAGACATTTCTGAACGAGCACAAAAAGAGCATGAGGACTGGGCTGAGGATGGGCATTCAACCTCGTATATCACACTTCAGGAGATCAAGGCTATTGACTGGGACGAACATGGAACCACACTTGCTGACTACATTAATTGCTACAAGCCGGGATCAAAGACACCTTTCTCATCATTTATTGACTCTTCTGTTTTGACGCCAGCAGATCATCGCGTGCTGGCCACTGGTGAGAGTGTCACCAAAGGTGAGATTACCTATCGTCGTGAGTTTGCGAAGAAATCAGATGCAAGGTCCTCTGATTGGACATTGCTCATTTCGATCATGGAGCAACTACAGGCATTCTATGAGGCTGATGACGAACGCTATGGCTATGGTCAGCAGGACAAGATTATTGAGTCCACGCCTGCTGTCGCCACCTATGTCGATACAAGCCGTGTTCGTCTCGTTGTCTGGTTCGACAATTAACCCCCTCTGTTTGGATGAGAAAGGAGAATTCAGATGGAAGCAAAGATTAAAAAGCTCTTCGACGCCTGGCTTGATTGGACAAAGGATGAGAAGGCGCTTGACAATATTAAGCAGTATGAGCTCAGCAATCTTATTCGCGATGAACTCGTAGGTGATACTCAGGATTTTTTGCAAGAAGTTCTCACCAATCACTAACCCCTTGCAGGGGAGAAGGAGACCACAATGCGCAAGAACAATGTCGTTTTTATTCGTCCAATTGATTGCTGGTTTCACGAAAAGTGCTTGCCCCAGAATGCGCCAGCACCCACACTCACACTCGACATGAATGATCCAAAGAACATTGGGTCTATGCCATTTGCGCTATGTGCTGGATGCTCCCACAAACTCATCCTGGGCAATGGCAGGATCGCGCTCAGGATCAAGACATATAGTTCATTCGCGCTGCACAGTGCTCAGTTTGCTGAGGCTGAGCAGATCGAAAAGGACTTTGTAGGGCGCAGGATCACCAATCGTGATGGTCGCGCTTATGATATCCTGCACTGCTTTCTCCAAACCAATCCACAAAACGCTGCACAAGCAGCGATCGTAGCGATCTGCGAGCCGGTAGAAGATGAGGAAGTGTACCAGCGCAACTACACGCTGGCCATGGCCATGCAGTTGGTCAGAGTGCAGCTCCAGAATGATCTTGTTGCACCGAAAGAGGCTATCACGGAATCGCTGGCAATTATTGATAGTGTGCTGAAGGAGGCATAACATGCGACCATTTCAATTGTTTGACCGCGCGGAACACGTCCATTCCGCGCCCGAGCGTACGATGACAACGAGCCAGATTCGTCTAAAAGCCATCAATCGCCTCATGCGAGAGCGAGACGCCTATGAGCAACAAGAACAAGCACGCCTCCAGGCGCTAGCACTGACCGAGACGCGGCGCATGCCGACAACGGGAGCGATGCAGCGCCTGTCTAAAGTGACACGTCCTATGTTGCCCCTGGACGCGTCAGGACGCCCCTATCTCATGAAGACTGACGCGAGCAAAAAAACGATCGATCTCATTCGTGAGGTTGTCGAGAAATACTATCTTTTCCAGCCCAGGGAAGAGGAAGTGATCCTGTTGTCGCCGCTCAGATATCTGTCGTTGGGCGCAATGACACATTATAAAATCGGGACAACCCATATCCCGATCGGATATGAGGAAGAGCCGTTTGAGTGCTATCACTTTGACGTTATGGTTCGAGGAGAATAAATGGACATGTTTTTAAAGATTATGGCTGTTCTTGCCTTTATCGTGCTGGCTGCAATGCTACCGAGAGTGCTGGATCGCATGATGCATCGACGGTATCACTGTGATGACAACCACGAAGAGTATGCAGAGCGCACCACGCCGGTGGTCTTCCATGCACCAGTGCATATACACCGTGCAGAGCCAGGATGTGTGATTATCCGTGGAGACCGTGAGGGTGATGGGCCAGAGGATGTCTACTTAGACGCGGAATATATCAATTTATATCTGGATGCCGTTGACCTGGCTGAGCGGCGTGTGAAGTAGAAATTGTGTCATATGTATACGAGACCCTGTATGTATTGTCAGTCCTACACCGACGTCCATTGTGATTGCGGTGTGATGATCTGCCCAGGCTGCGGCCCTGCACTCTGCCCTTTGTGTCTGCGTGAGGCAAGGCTGCGCCAGGATTTATTAATTGTCTATACCTTCTTAAAAGTATCAAAATCGTCTAAAAATCAAATAGTATTGCGTGATGTGAATGCGACTGAAGAAATGACTATGCCTTTACCCTTGCAAGGGTGAAGTGAGAGGATAATTATGATCTATCTTGTAAATGTTTCAGGCGGGTTGACTTCGTTTGAAGCTTTAAAACGAACGCTGGCCAAGTACGGCAAGGAAAATACAGTTGCGTACTTTGCCGACACCAAGCAAGAAGATGAAGATCTCTATCGCTTCTTGGATGACCAGGAGCGCTACTTTGGAATTAAAATTGAGCGTGTAGCCGATGGGCGTACTATCTGGCAAACATGGAAAGATCGTAGGTGTATCACGCTTCGTTTGCCTGGTGGTGCTGATGTAGCGCCTTGTAGTATGCTCCTAAAGCGTGAGGCATTGGATAAGGTGATCACAGCTCGCTACGCACCAGGAACGTATACGCGTGTCTTTGGCTATGAGTGGTCTGAGATTGACCGTATGTCACGACTTGAGGCTGACATAGCCCCTGAAAAAGCCTGGTTTCCTCTTGCCGAGCACCCGTATGTTGATAAATGCACCATTTCTAATTTCCTTGAGTCGATTGGGATTGTTGTCCCACGACTCTATACGCTTGGATTTGAGCATAATAACTGTGGTGGTGGCTGTGTAAAGGCAGGGCAAGCGCACTGGGCGCATCTGTGGTTTACCTTGCCTGATCGCTATCTCATGTGGGAAGAGAAGGAAGAAGAATTTCGCCAGTATATCGAGAAAGATATTTCTATTTTGAAGGATAGACGTGGAGGTTCTTCGAAGCCAATGACACTCAAGGCATTTCGACTCCGTCTAGAAGCAGGTGATACTGACTACGATAAAGACGATTGGGGAGGATGCGGGTGTTTCGCCCCAATGGCACAAGGGCGTATGGATGATGTTCTGCTAGCAACTGATGCTATCGCTAAGCCTAAACCCAAAAAAGTTATTAAGGTTGTCCCTGTTCAGAAAGAAATATCACCAGGTCAAATGGTATTGTCGTTGGACTGACTGTACATACACAAAAGGAGAGAAGCCTCAAAACTTCTCTCCTTTTTCTTTCCCGTTTTTGGGGACATGAGAACTATGTAACATATGAGGGCGTGTGAGGCACCATACACCTCCCGCGCACGCTCTCTTTTTTATGCGCTTTGTGTGCTCACTGCTGGGATCTCAGCTGTAGATGTAAATGCTGGGATTGACGTCTGCTGACTCATAGCAGGTGCATCTACAATGGGTGTATTTGCAACACTTGGACCATGCACAGCGGGTGTCATCGTTGCTGTAGGTACTGTAGTAACAGGCGTAGCCGCAAGGCCTTGCAACCCCTGAGTGAGCCCCTGGATAGCTTGTGTGTGCTGAGCGAAGACAGAGATAAGTCCTGTGATCAAATCCTCTGTTTGCCCCTGCAAGGAGGTTACCGGGGCAGGCGTACCCGATCCAGGGCCAACATTGCTTTGTAGATACTGATCGACTCCTTTAAATGGCCCAGCAAGGAGTGATGAGATCCCGGCCAGAACGACCAGGAAGTCAAGATAGGGATTGACTAGATTCAGTTGCCCTTCACTCCAGGCTTGCAAACCTGCGACGACAATTATGATAATAGTCGCAATACAGCCGTTCGCGACTGACGACAGCTTATCTTGTTTTAAAATGCCGGGTAAAACAATTCCGAGCGCGGGCAGGATAGCAGATAATACTGCGAAAATTGCTTGTTGTGTGGTCATATGAATAGTCCTTTATTTCACGAGCGCTTCAACTTGCTGGAGCGCGGTTGATACGGGTTGTAAAGCCGTTGCTATTTGCTGCTTCAGTGCAGCATCCGATGCTGGTTGAGCCTTCAGCTGATTGAGCTCAGCTGTGAGCGCCTGGTTTTGGCCGACGAGTCCATTTTTCTCGTCGCGTACGTTGTTATAGGCCGTCTGTGTGGCTGCAAGACTTGCCTGTGTTGAGTGGAGCAAGTTCACTACAGTCGCTAGCTCCTGCCCGATCCATGCCTCAAACACGCCGTTTTTGCTGGTCCACTCCAATGCACTCCAGCGAAACGTTTGACGTGTGCCACCTCCTAAGCCTGGATTGGACAGCTCCAGCGGTGTGAGTCCTTGTGCGGGCATAAGTGGAACATTTCCGGCGTCCCATGAATGCGTCAAGATGTATGACCGAAAGCCGTCGGTTACTTTTATGCCGTTGGGCGCGGTCAACGTTTTCCCGTCGTCGTGCCATCCTGTTGGTATTGCCACAGTTGGTCCTCCTTGTGGTGTTGATTGTCCGAGATACGTCCATAAATCATTCCAGGGATATGGCCCTGGACAATTGGCACGACTGACAGGATCAAGTGAAAAGTGACCGGTGATCCCACCTGTGCTGTCAGCTGCCCGCTTCGGAATACCTCGACGCTCACAGATATCCTTGATCAGCTTGAAGCTTGCTGCCTGTTGAGCAGCCGTTAAGCTGTCAGAATTGTCGAGCGACGGTTTGCAGTGTTCGATCGAAATGGTAATGTTGTTCGGATTGATATTAGGCAGACCTGTGACAGGGTTTATCCCTCCACATGCTCTATCCCAGAACGGTGCGTGCCCGGCGGCCAGGGCACCATTTCCCCAAGCGCCATCTTTCTCGGCGACTGCCTGCACGATCTCACCTGCCGTCCCGATAACGTAGTGGCTGCTAACCGGATTGTTTGTGTTCTGCGTCGTGTCGAAGTAGTCAGCGATGGCGACACCGCTGGTCCCCCCGGCCGTGCTATGCAAAATCACGTAACGCGCTTGTTCACCATTTCTATTGAGGAAAAAGTTCGCGTTTGGCAGCCACGTTGCACCCTGTTGATCCGTCATGCCTTGCCCTCCTGTCCAGGCTTTGTCAGCCGTCTCATCGTGCTGGACGATCCCTTGTTGTCAGTAATTGTTACGAGATCGCCGTCAATTGTGACGATCATGCCACGCTTCTTCAGCGCTTCCTGAATGGTTTCGACGATATGCTGTTGTCGCTCATTTTCTTTTTTGAGGTCAAGAATATTCTCTTTGAGACTGTCAATCTGCGATTGCAGTACATCATTTTGTTGTTGAAATGCCCCAATAGTCTGTTCCTGGATTTTGATAATTGCTTCACGCTTCACGTTTTTGATCACAATATAGCCGGTGATCGCAGTGATTAAAATTAAAATCGCGTCTAATATGCCGAATAAATGATTAAGTAAAAAGTCCATACTACATTCCTTTACCCCTTGCAAGGGGGCTAAGCGAGCACATGATAGTGAAAACCATAGATAGTGTTGGCCTGACTTGCTGCTGGGGCGACTCCAACACGGTAGGTGAAGCCTGTGGTAGTTGAGACCACATTCCACCGTAAGGCCGCCGTCGCATCGTTAATCGGTGTAAACACAACGCGTGGCGCGGTGGCGTACTGTTTGTTGTAAGTGAGCACGACCATATTGCCGAGCGCTGGGCTTGTGCCAGTGCCGAACGTGATTTGCCCATCTAAATCTGAGCAGTTTGTCAACACTGGTGCTGGTGGCGAGGTCCCAGCATTGCTTCCAGCCGCAGCTGTCGGCGGATTATACTGCACACTGGCAATATGTTGCAGCACCTGGAGATCGCCCCCGGTCGTATATGTGTCCATGAAACTGTAGTGATTGACGTTCATGGCATCATTGTCATGAAAGTAGACCACCCAGCTATACGGCTGTTGTGAGGCCGCAGCCTGGATGACATAGCCATTGCTTGCGCTCTGGTTATTGCCATTGACAACGTTGTAGCCGACTTCGCAGACAGATGCAGCAGATCCAGCACCGGTAATGCCAATGCCCTGATATGGCCCTGTCGCCGTACTGCTTTCAAATCCGACCACATTGCCAATACAACTACTCCCGCGACCATTCAAAATGCTCATTGAGATCCCAGCAATAAACGTCGCGGAACCAGAGCCGAAACCATCCACGTAGTTCGCGTGGACACGTGAGCCAAAGCATTTGTTGACAATAATGCCGCCAGTCCCAGTGCCGTAGATGTGGTTGCCCACCACGCGCCATCCTGGCCCCATCTCGATATTGATCGCATTTAAACCTGCATTTTGGACAATGCAGTCTGTCAGAAAGCCGTCTGTCGTTGCGTTGCCACCACCTGTCCCATCATCTTTGATGTGGATACCTTCGCCGCCGCAGGTACGGACCTGCAATCTCGAGATTTTGGGCTCGACGCATGAATTGCTGATGTGGGTGCCATTGCGACTATGTGCCGTGTACAGGAAGCCATCTCCAGCGACGTTTGTGATCGTCATACGATCGAATGAACTCCAAAAGTTCATCGCGACAAAACCGTGTGCGTTCAGTCCGCTGGTCGCTGAGTTGCCGTCAATTTTAATGTCGCTGATCAAAACAGGGTTGCCAGCGCTGGAGGCATTGTTATACCAGTCGGCGCTGCACAGAACAGGCGTGGTGAGTGCCGTCCCTGATTTAACCTTGATCACCGTGCCTGAGTCGCTATCCCCAGCGCCTTGAATTTTTATGCCGCCGGGATAGAGCAGTGAAGCGCTTATAAGGTACGTTGTCGGCGCGAGTTGCACCATCTCACCAGTGGTCGCTGCTGAGAGCGCAGCCTGGAGTGCGCTGGTATCGTCTGAGATGCCGTCGCCCACGGCTCCATAATCTTCCACATACAAGACATTTTTCTGTCGAAAAACTGTTGGCATAGATGTTCCTCCTGCCCCGCCCGAGCTCTGGGCAGGTGAAAATGCATTGGTGAATAACTGAACCCACGAGCCCAGGTTTGGCCCCTCCATGAGTGTGAGCTGCCACGCGTAGAGCAGCCCACCGGTCACACCAGGTGCTTGAACAACAGTGACGTCGACCTCCGCAATCAGCATCTGCACATTGCTCAAATTGAATTCTGGCACAAACACACTGACCTGCTGGCCAGAGGTGAAGCCGCTGCGCAGCGTCTTGCACTTGAATGTGCGCCCGATGTTGCCGAATCTCTGGAGCAACTGGTTCCCTTGCACGGTTGCCGCTTCAACGGTCGTCGGCGTGGAGCTCAGATCTAACACTGCCTCTACAATACCGGATGAGCTCCCACCTGCTGAATTTTCAATGGTTTGCATCATCGATTGTGAGATCGTGCCTGGAAACTGTCCGACATTGTCCAGGACCACATCCTGAAAGAAGGAGCCGATGTAGATGATAGAAAAGCTGTCTGCATCTTGCAGAACGGTCTGGCTACTGTCTTGATCGATGCTTGTCGATCCGACCTGATAATAGAAATCTTTTCCGCTATCAATGCCCTTGATCCCGAATGTCTGACTTTGACCATTTAAGACGATGCTATCGGGTGGTGCGACGAGTGGGTTAGACACGCTCCAGGATGTCGTAGACCCATCGCCGACCTTGATTTCAGTGAACGTCGCAACGGCGACGGCGTTTTGCATGATTTGCCGATTGCGGTAGCTATCCGCGGCATTATCAAGCTCGGCGCCGTCAATCAACACATCGTTGATTGTCTGGCCGCCAATCACCTGGCTATTGAGACTACTAAGCACGTATGGTGCTGGAATGGCCTCTCTGGCCTGAAACAGCAGCGTGTTATCGTTTCTCCAATTTTGCCAGTAGTCGCTCTTTGTGTTCAGGTCAGCAATATTATCGCTGAGAAATGTGCGCTGATACGCGACGGATGGCAAAAGGATCCCTTCTCCGATATCCGGGCTACCCACAAACGCCTGTAAGCTCAACACCTGAGGTGTTTGTGTGGGATCTGTTGAGGTCAAAATCAGTTTGGTCAGGAGACTGAGACTGGTGACATTCTGGCCATACTGCATAGTCCTCAAGCTGTACACCCTTGCAAGGGTATTGAGGAGCAAGCCGCTATGACCTGCCGCAAGGGGCGAGCCATCGGTATACGTGATGAGCGTTGTGCCATCCATGCTGACCGTGATCACACCTGCCTGTATGTCGAGTGTAAAGAGGTGCGGTGTACCACGCACAAAGCTGATCGTGGCTGTTGAGCCGACCTGTGTATTGGTAGAGCTTGCACGACGGAAAAGCTTCACACGGTTCTGTGTGCCCGTTCCTGAGCCGTCCCAGATCTGGACATAATAGCCAGCGCTCGAGACTGAATAATTGGCGAGCAGGCCAGATCCATCACATTGGTCAAAGACGGCCTGGACCTGGTTGTCCACAATGCCAATATCGGCAAGCACCGTCAATGTCCCGTTTACGCCCCCTGATCCCACAAGCCTGCTATTGGCTGTGTCCCAGGTCCATGACCCTGTCGTGCCCCCAAAGTTACCCTGCACATAATCCGTATGGCTGTCCAAACTGAATGTATCCTCTTCAGGATCAGGTTGTGTGTTTATGTATGTGATTGGATCACCGGGGCTTGTGAGAGTCTGCCAGCTCGTGCCATTGTTGATGCTTGTCTGCGCGGTGAGTCCAGTTCCTACTGGCGTATTGGCATTCCAGTTGGCCAGTGCGGTGGCGGCTCTGCCAACCCCTGCAAGGGTAAGACTTGGGCTAATGCGGTAGCCTGTTGACGTGTATGAGCCCATCACCCACACCGACACCCCGTTCATGACTGGGACGACAGGGGCATTGGATGCCGTGAGCGTCATCTTAACGATGAGTGAGACGCCTGTGAGTGACTGGCCAGCGGTTAATCCTGGTATTGACGCGCCGTTGGTTGCCGTCTGAAACGTTGCACCTCCATCGATAGACGTCTGCGCACTTATAGAGCATGTGCCGTCAGGAAGTCCATCTGTGTCCCAGGAGAAGATGCTATTCCCGTAACTGCCAGCCCCTGCAAGGGATACGCTTGGAGACTGCCAGGTGCCTGACAGGGCGCTACAGACGCCAAAATTGTCGTATGGGACGGCAACCGTCGAGCCTGAATTATTAAATGTCCGAAGTCCGATATTGCCAGCAGACAGGTACGTGCTATCTGTGGCGTTGATCAGACGCACTCCATCAAGAAACACCTGATGACTTGATCCGATCGCGATCACTTTCAGGCGGTGCACACTATTCCCCGCGAGCGCGATCGCTGGATTGGCGATATTCGTAAACGTGCCAGTGCCTGAGCCGTTATTTGTTCCACGACCTAACTGGATATTGGTTGTCGTCAGATTAACAGCATAGGCATACGTGTTGTTATTCGCCTGCCATGCAGTTGTGCGATAGACAATGCCAGCGCTTGCAGAGACATTTGGCACTGTCACATCGACCTCTATGACTCCATCTGCCCATGTCCCTGCAAAGTCCATGCGCAGTCGAAAGTCAAATGTGTTCGAACAGTTCAGATAAATCTGTTTGTTAATTAATGAACTATTGCCGGTGCCAAAGGATGACGCCGATGGCGCGATCCCGTCCCAGGTGGCTTGAAAGCCGTTGAGAGTAATCCCTTTCACGGGACTTGTACCAACGGTTTTCAGGTTCGTGAGTGTGCCCAGGGCGAAATCCGTGGCGGTGGTGTATGCTTGCACCACGTCGCTTTTTGTGGCGTTATAGGCACTATTGACTATTAATTTGACAGTGCCGAAGCTAAGTGAGGCAGTAGGATCAGAGCCCTGCATAACAACATATCGGTACAGCAATGATCGGCCAGTCACCACCATGCCGGCAAGCAGGTTTGCAACTGGATCACCAGACTTGTTGTGCAGTTGCCATGACGCGCCACCATCGATTGATGTCTCGATGATGCCACTTCCTGTGTCTGGAATAGAGCTGTCGTAGGTCATCTGGGAGTCGCGTACAATGCCAACGGTACTGATGGACAGTGGTACTGGGCTTGTGCCACTAATCTTGTCACTGGTTTGGACCTGCGTCAACAAAACGTTCGAATACCCATTGTTGAGCGTCTGGTTATTTGTGCTGAGGGTACTTGCATCCCCGAAAAATGTGACACTCCCACCCGCTGAAATATTGTAGATGATTCGCCGGAAATAGGCTGTGTACGTCCCAGCATTGACACCACCTAAGGCGACTTCGACGGAAACAATCGTTTTTCCGACAAATGACCCGGTAAAGAATGTCAGCCGTGAGTACCACTGGTCATTGGCAAGCCCTGAAAGATCGGTTTTGATCGCCATGCTCATGCCCTGATTGTCCGTGTTCGCGCTTGCATTTAATGTCGTGCCATCTGAGCATGTTACGTTGACAGATGCAGTGATGCTCGGTGAGTCTGATCGTATCCAGACGTCAAAGGTAAGATAGTCGTTGGTAGCAATGACCTGAGATCCAGTCCAGATTTGCCTGTACACATAGGCTGTCGTATAACCAGAACTGGCATAGCCGGTGAGCATTAACGCATTTCTATACCCCAGTAAAAAACCAGGCCCCAGTATAGAAATATTCGCCCCTGCAAGGGATAATTCAAGGTCTCCGGCGCCAGGATTGCCCGTTGACGCGTTCGTGGTCGCAGTGGCGTTGGAGAGCGTGCCAGCAGTCCAATCGCTTTGCAGCTCATCCCAGCGCAGTGCGGCGTTGGCGGCTAAGCCTTCCGCGGCGCCATAACGCTGGACCTGATCTACAACGATCGTGCCACTGTACTGATTGCCGTATGTTTTGTTGCTGGTCCTTTTCCCGGCCAGATAGTCAGCACGCTGCACACAGTCGAGCGTCCACATCTTGCCAGGGTTGGGATAGAGCTTTGTCGCGGATGGCTGGTTCACGTATCCTGTAAAGATCGTGCCCAGGATGCTATCTGTGATCACGATCGGCTGCCCTTTGCTGTAGAAAGCGGTGCCTGCCAGGTCAATTACCGTCACACTACACGTTGTTCTTTGGTCGATGCGATCTGGGCGAGAAATGGCAGATATCTTCACTGAGACCCCGGCAATTGTTGCGATCATACTCATATGCTTGCCATCCTTCCACCCTGGCCACGTATGACATTCACCGCTTTTGTCATGAGCGTATTCGTCATCTCTTTGCCATCTAAATAAATGTGATTGTGTACATGAATCTCGCCACCACTTGCCGAAGAACCACTCCCTTGCAAGGGTGAAGAGGCAGGATAGAACGGTTGCGACGAGCCGTTACCAGTCAGCGCAAGCGACGAGCTTGGCATGAGGTGAGAACTGAGCGCTTGCATGGTTGCACGCAGCAGCGGAATACTTGATATGATGCCGGAGCTGAAGCCGGCAACCATATTTTGGCCCCACTCAACAATATGTCGGCCTTCGCCTTCCTTTGCTGGACTATGGAAGCCCAGAAATGCGGCAACATTGGACACAATGTTTTGTGCAGCCTGTCCCGCCTGCCCTGCCATATTATTGATGCCATCAATAAATCCTTGGACCAGGTTGGACCCATACGTACTTGCCTGACCAGATAAATTGTTGAACCAGCCTGTGATAGAGCCCCAGAGCGAATTAAGCGGACCTGCTATATAGGTAGACCAGGCGGAGCGGAACACGCCAGACACCTTTCCCCACATGGAAGCAGCGATGCCGGAAAGTTTCCCCCAGATAATTTCGACGCCACGAACCTCATCATTCCAGATCGTTTTAATCCAGCCCACGACAAAATTAATTGCGGACATGACAGCTGTACTGACAGCCTTCCAGGCGGTCGTCGCCATGCCAGACAACTTCCCCCAGACAATTTCTATTCCACGAATTTCATCATTCCAAATTTTTTGAACCCAGGTGACGACAAAATTGACCGCAGACATAATTGCCGATGTGACGGATGCCCATATAGATGTGGCCTGATCTTTCAACCACTGCCATTTGCTGGAGATGAATTGCGTGACATTCGTGTAAGCGTCCTGCAACCACTTTACTGCATCTTTTGTCCAATTGACTATAGCGTCAACAGTGTATTTTACATAATAATTATGATTATAGAGCCATTGAAATGCAGCAACACCATTTTTCATAGCCGTCTGTATATTGTCGGTGACACTTTTGAAGCCGGTTTTCGCCCCATTTCCCGCTTCAGACCCGCGATCGTGAAACCACTGACCAACGCCACCAAAGAACCCTTTGGCTTTATCGATCCCTGACTTTGCTCCATTGGCCGCATTACTAAATTGAGTATGAAACCAGGCTCCAACATTTCCGAATGCTTGCTGGATATTCTTCCAGATTCCTGAAAAAAATGCGCCCATATTGCCAAAAGCGCCCTGTATCCAGGCAACCACAGCCCCCCAGACGCCCTGGAGCCAGTGTGCGATTTCGCCCCAGTGCTGCACCGCGAGCACAATGCCGGCGATCACCAGAGCGACAGCCGCGCCGATCAAAAGGAAGGGAAGTAAGGGCACGAGCGCAGCCCACGCGGCGATCGCCATTGAGACCAGAGAGGCAACCATCGCGCCACCGATAACCCCTGCAAGGGCAATCACGACCCCCTCCAGTGCCGCCATGGCAACCTGATTATGTTGGAAGAAGGAGACCACGCTTGAGCCAACAGAGACCATTGTCTTGATGGTGGTAGCCAAACCACCGATGCCCTTCTCCAGTGCGCCTGACTTCACCAGCCAATCGGTAAAGCGCGTGATCAGCGGCACGATCTGGCCCATCAGGGATGTTACCGCGGGAAGTAATGCCTGACCGATTTTGATCATGAGGACATTAACAGCCTCATGCGCCTGCTGCATTTTGAAATTAAAATTGCTCTGGATATCCGACCAACCGTTTACCGATTGCCCGCCTGTCTGCATAGCCTTTGAGATCGTGGAAACATTGTTCGTCAGTGTGGACATGTTCTTGCCGCCCAGCTCCAGCGCTCCGTTTAAGCCCAAAGCGCCACCCATGACCTTTTTCATCGAGGCTGTCCACTCAGCTGATCCGGCCGGAAACTTTTTGCCGACGTGGTCCTCGATTAGCTGTAAGGCTTGTGGGAGGCCTTGAGTCTGAAGCGTGTTGGCGACATCTGAAGAGGACAGTCCAACCGCCTTCATTGCTTTGGTCGCAGCGGCAGAAGGCGCAACCATGTCGCGGAGCATAAATGATACCATCTGTGCGGCATGCTGAGCGGATTCACCACTATTGGTCATCGTGGCCATTGCACCGCCCACCTGATTGAATCCGACATGGATGCTACTGGCAAGAGGAAGCACGACAGACATGGCCGAGCTCAGGTCTTGCAGGTGTGTTTTTCCACTGGCGACGGTGGCGACAAGACCATTCATGGCACTTGCTGCCTGGTCAGATTTCATGTGGTAGTCGGTCAGCACAGTTGTGAGCGCGTTCGTCACAACGCCCAGATCGGCATTTTCAGCTTTCGCGCCCTGGGCTGCAACGCGCAAAATTTGCAAGCCGGCCGCGCCGTGGCTGCCACTGCTCTCGACCATATACATGCCATCCACGAGTTGCTTCGTACTTGTGGCGGTATCGGTCGATATTTGCAAAATGCCATCACTCACCATTTTGAGGTTAGATTGTGTCTCACCAGCACTGGTGACCAGCGTTGTCAATGAGGATTGAAAATCACCAGCAGCTTTGACGGCTTTCACCCCAATACCCACCGCAACGGCCGTCCCGGCCAGCGCTGCAACGCCTGCCACAGACCACATGGCATTGCCAAGGCCGATTGTGCCCTGCTTCAAGGCATCCATACCAATCGTCCCGGACGTGCCCAGGTTTTTCAGGCCAAAGTTGATATTGCCAAAGGCATTGCCGAGCCCCTTCAGTGTGGATGAAAGGTCATTTGCATTGCCTCTGATATCGTAGGTGAGCGTATTGGTCAATCCCATGTTACTGTGCGTTCCTCGCTGCTTCCGCTTTCAAATCGCGTGCGGCCAGTTCGTACCAGGCCCACCAATTTGTGAGCTCAGTGCTGCTCATGCGTTCCATCAGCTCTGCGTGGGTTGCACCTCCGATGTCCCTTGCAAGGGTGAAGGAGAAGCGGAGTCTGGCGTTTTCGTCAAGTTTTTTTTGGCAATATCCAATGACGTCTGGTTTAGCCCAGAGATCTCCTTGATGCGATTATTGAGCGGTATCAGGATAGAGAGCCCAAAGCCTGCGACTCCCTGAATATCACCGTCAGTAAATACCCGTTCTTTGGTCTCACGCATGACCAGTGATTGCACAACCTGCCCTGCCAGGATCAGAGACTGATCTTGTTCACCATTGGCATCCGTTGCAAGTTTTTCCGTTTGCAAGCTTCCATTCGCAGGCAATTCGATAATGCCGAGCTGTCCATCAAGCTCAGGCACTCCAGGAAGAGAACCGGCATAATCTTCATAGTTCAATTTGCGCTGGAATAAGAGCGCTCGTGCTTCTGCTGCGTTCATATGTCTTGTCATCCTTTTGTCTATAGAAGTTGTCTCTGCTTTGTTTAAGCAGCAAAGAATTCATCGGTAACTTGGAACGTCAAATCTTCTGTCACTGCGCTTTTGACATCTGCTTTGAGGCCAGCATCACTTGCATACACATAGCCCTCGTAGCGATTGCCTGTCGGCAATACAAAAGAGCAAATCAACAGATCTCGATTTGTCAGATGCAGGCTCAGCGCTGTATTGATCCAAAATGTTCCAACCTTGAATGTGCCGCTGAGCAAGCCCGGCAAGTAGCTTTCTGTGCCTGTTGAGTTGAACGGTGTAACGTCAATCATGACAATCTTGCCCGAAAAATCGACCGAATTGGCCTGGACCAGTGTAGCGTAGATATAGTAGTTGCCGCTGGCCAGGCGCACCTGAAGTGTTGGGCTTTGCGCGACGGCAAACACGACACGCGCACCGACGCGATAGAGCGTGAACCCGGTCGTGATCGTTGTCCAGGTCGTTCCATCTGGTGATGTTTGTACAACCACCGCAACGGCTTTATCCAGATAGCGCTTGGCCTGGTTCGTGATTGTGTAGGTAATATGAGTCCCAGAGTCAGAACACGCCTCATTGGTAAATGCTACTGAAGGCGGACTGGTAAGTAGAACGGAACTGTTATAACCAGCTATTGCCATTGAAACACCTCTAAACGATGGTCACGCCACCATCCAGCTGGATAGTAAAATCAGCGCTCGCCGCACTCTTTGGATCAGATTTGATGTCATAATCAGCAATCCATCCAGAAAAGGAATAAGTATTTGTCCCACCATTTGGGCTGACAATCAACGATACCTTCGTCCGTGCAAAAAAAGCTGTTTCCAGCGCGGCTTTACCAGTATCTGTTTTATTCCAAAAACCAGTGAGTTTGAACTGCATGCCGAGCAAGCCTGGTATGTACTGCTCAGTGCCAGGTGTTGTCGGGCTAAGCGACGTCACATCAATCATTGCCATCTTAAAGGGCAGATCAGTTGAGCTGACGTCATGGATGACCGTGCTTGGAGCGATAGACACGGACGCTCCGTATCCT
The DNA here is from genome assembly GCF_057551105.1 of Dictyobacter sp. Z7_2. NCBI lineage: Bacteria > Bacillati > Chloroflexota > Ktedonobacteria > Ktedonobacterales > Dictyobacteraceae > Dictyobacter > Dictyobacter sp. Z7_2. The sequence goes on along the minus strand of NZ_BAAJPE010000002.1, from coordinate 705,009 downwards.
GGTATTGCCATCGTTTTCTCCTCCCTTGCAAGGGTTAATGTGCAAGGACTGTTTCGTAGTAAGGTCTGACCATAAGTCTGATTTGATGCATCCTGTACCACTGGCCGTTGCGCATCACGTAGCCATATTTGCCGTTTTTATCGAGATAGACGCCCTGGACACCCGGCGTGTTGTTTAGGTTCAGTGAGCTATGAAATAGCTGTGTGACCAGATCGCGCAATTGTGTGATGAGCTCTTCAGCTGCCTGGGCATTGGTGTAGTCAACGATACTTGTGAGCATGAATGCCTGATCATCCTGCACCAGCACCGTTTCGCCAACGGCATTCATGCTCACACGTTCCGTCTCATCATCGACTGCGGTGATCTCTGCCAGTGGCAAGACGTCCGTTACATCCTTCAGCGCGCCAATACTGACTGTTTTGTAGGCAGCTGTGCTGTTCAGTTGCAGAGCCTGCATCATCGTCTGTATAGCCTGCTCTATTGCGGGTGTGTTCGGTGCTGTAGCATCGGACATCTAGGCACCTCCTAATGTGCGATTAACCGCATTCTCAATGAGTATCAAGATCTGCTGCTCGTTGTCATCCATGGCACTGCTCAAAAAGAATGCCCCAGGATCGTGATAGATACGCCCGAGACTATCTGGGCCATCAAAGCCGTCCTCACGCCGACGAGCATACGGCAAATCAGAACCACCGATGATCTCATAGGGCGACTCTGACATGCGACGCATCGAACCCTCAAGCCTGCCTGACGGATTTTTCCAGTGCATATTTGCCCGAGACGCAGCAATGATAATGTCAGATCCTTGCTCCATTGCCTGTTGGACTTCAGGCTGAAGCAACGTTGGAATCCCCGCAAAACGTGCAATTTCGCTAAGCGAGGCCGGCGAAAAACTGGCTTCGAGTGTGCTCATGATCCCACCACCTGTTCTACTGCGGTTTTGATCATTGACTGGTCAGAGACGTCAGGCCGTCCAAAGACGCGATACTGTTCATTGGTGACGGTGTCCTGCAAGATGTCGCCACGGTTAATACTTAGCGTGCCAACCCCTGCAAGGGTGTGCATCCAATAAGAGTCATACGGGGCAGCTCCACCCATATCGGCTGCCACCTTCCACGCCATCTGCTGTTTGCGCATCGGGATATTGCTGGCCAACACAGTGATGCCGCGCTTTTGATTGACGATAATGTCCTGACTCATCAGTATGCCTCCACGCTGTAAGACTGGAGTTTCTGCTTGACGGCTTTGATAAGTAATGACTCGCCAACTGTGTCGTGCGCTGATGTGACCTGAATTCGCTTGTCACCTAGCACTAACATGTTTGCGCCAGTTGGATTTTGTCGCCGGGCAAGAATTTCTGAGGTCAACATCACTGTTGAGTCAGAGACATCGCCTGGCATCTGATCAGGCGTGTAGCCTGCTGTATAGGCAATATTCAAAAACAGTTCAGCAGATCGTGACGGAGCCATCGCGAAAAGCGACTGACCTGAGCCTGATCCACTACCAGCACTTACCAGCCATGGCACAGTTACTACCTGTTTTGCGCCGTCCAGCACAATCTGTGACGCGTCATAGCTGACAGGATTGCTGTTGTTTGACTCAATAATGATGCCGGTGTCCGTGATAATTGGAAAATGCCGTGGCCTGAAGACCAGGTTTTGTCGATTGTTGATCGAGCCGCGCATACTCGGCAATTTCAATATCTCACCTGTGTATGCCTGCTGAAAGAGTGATTGCTGGCAGATGTTTTCAACCCAACTGCTTGCTACAACAATTGCATCAGCGAGACTTCCCAGGACACCGTCAGTGCAAAAAGTTGTGTATTGCCCATGGGCGTATTGCGTTGGTTGTAGCAAGGGAATGCTCGATGCCCCTATAGCGACATTAGAAGCCACTTGCGCGACTTCGCTCATAGCTCCATCGAAGATGGTGATCTGGTCAAACTGATTGAGCGCCACCGTTGTTGCAGGACCAACAGGGAGACTTGTTACCCCTGCAAGGGTGGCACTGGTCGTTTTCCCAATATTCCCAATGAGCGAGGCTGTTTCCAGCCCCGTCACTGCTCTTCGATAAGCATATGCATCAATATAGGTATTCATCGGCATTCCCTTGCTCAGCTAACGGGTGCTGATACCAGTTAAGAGTGCCCAACCACCTAAGTACTGGTTGATCAGGGTCTCATTCAGGTATGCCGCATACGCCCACTGAGTCATATGTGACTGATCTGGGGCATACTCAACCGCCCACATCTCACGGTTTACCCCGATGCGGAACGGAGGCTTATCGATTGAACTGACCGGGAAGGGGATCGAGAACGAACCCATCATGATCGTGCCCTGGCCCAGGTATGGAAGCATGATCACGTCCATCAATCGGCCTGTGGTCTGATTGATGTATTTCGTGACACGCTGGCCACCAATCAAGTTACCCATGCCAGAATCGTTGGTTTGGGTCACACGGAAATTGGTGCCATTAGCCACCAGATTGCTGAGTTTCTTGTGGTCTTTAATACCACAAAACATGTACTCTGGATCAGCATGTGCAGAGAGTGCCATGTTCTCCAATAAGGTATCTACATCTGTGAGTGCCAGTGCGCCATTGGCCGCGGCAGGTTGTGCAATCAGCGGGGTCTGGCCAGCGATACCAAGCGCTCCACCAGCGCCAAATGAGTTATAGATGAGTGCCTGTGCGCCATCAAACGTCAAAGGCAGGTTTAGGGTATTTGTGTCGGTTGATTTAACGACGATAGCGGTGTTACCAGTCACCGTTGAGAGTGCTGTCCCAGAGGTCGCCCAGGCAGCGGTAGCTGTCACGGTGAAGTAGCCCTGCTTGATAATGCTCGTTGGCTGGTTTAGAGCCGATGCACCACCAAACTGCGCCGCCGCGCCTTGCAGCCACATGGCACTATCAGCTGGTTGTGTCGCGCCGGTTCCCACGTAGACGTTGTACTTGGTCGCACTTGGCACTGTGTAAATGTCGAAGGTGACGGTCGAGGTCGATCCGGTTGTGACGATGGAAGGAGCAACGGACTGAATAGCCTGTGTCTCACCATTGGCATTAACCGCTGTGACTTTGATCCAGTTGGTTGCGGCAGTAATTGTCCCACCAGATGTTGCGGTTGCTGCATTCGAGACTGGCACAGGAGGCCACAGCTTTTGACCAGAGTTAATCAGCCAAAATTCTTCCTCTTGCATCAAAGCAGGGATTAGTTTGGCCGCGACGGTGGCACGCACATCGCCCTGAAACATTTTGCCGTACAGTTCGCTTTCGAACGAAACGGTGTCACGATAGGCCAGCATCTTGGCAACATTGGACATGTTACCGAACTGGTAGGAGAGTGCCGAAGGAGTACCAAACTGCTGCACGGCCGCACCTGCAACTGTTGGACCAGTGCCGCCAAAGTAGTCAAGCACCGTACGCCAGTTCACGGTATCAATACCAGGCATGGAGTCGCGTGGCGTCATATTCCGTAGCGGTGTCATCTGCGGTATGACAAATTTTGCCGCGGGCTCCAGATAGTAGCCAGTGAAGTTGGCGTTGTTGCCATTAAATGTTCCATCGCGGTTGATCTCACCAGACTGAATGGCATTGATTGTGTCGCTGTTCAGATTAACCAGACCTCTGAACGCGTTTTCCTGTACACGCTCGACGATCTCATCAGAAAGTGCGCCACCCTGCTGGTATGCCTGACCACCACTGCGAGCGGCGGCAAAGCGCTCAGCTTGTGCAGCCAGGACATTGCCATCAGGAATAAACCCTTCCTCGATGACACCTTTCACCTCACCACCGGTATTGCCAATGCTCTTCTGAGCCCCTGTTGGCAACTTGGATGTATCAATTGACATGTGTCTTTATCCTATTCTGCCACGCGTGGGCACTACTGCGAGTGCGGCGGCGGCAACTTGTTTATCAATCGTATCGAGTGCGCCAGTCTGTTGCAGTCGTTCTAGCACTGCTAGCGTGTGCTCTTGCTGCGAGTAGTTGGCGCTGGTTGAAGACATGAGCGTTTTATCGACAGGACGCGCACCGTTGAGGATAGGACCACCAGGGGCAGGCATGGCTGCAATCCGTTCCACCTGACCTCTTACCGCCTCCAATGAGGCGCGTACTTCGTCAAGGCTAGAAGATGGTAAGGCAACACGCTCTAAAGCCGCTTCGATCGCATCCAGTTTGGCGAGACGTTCCATGATCGGCGTCAATCGCTCTACAAGGGGAGAGAAATCTATATCTGAAGTAGGCAGACTGGAGAGTCTAGCCAGGAATAATTGTTGTCGTTGGTACACAGGAGCCATCAGGCGCTCCAGGCGTTCTGCCATCAGTTGCTCGGCATCCCCATCAGGATCACCAGAGGCACCAGAGGCACCCACACCTGGCAGGTCAATATCGCCATCATTGTCGGGATCAATAGCCGCTGCCATCTGCTGACAATCTGCACAGTCGCAGAGTGCCATCAGTTGCTGAGCGCTCTGGATAGCCCCATCGCGTGCAGTGTGGAGGCTGCTTTGCGTATCAGAACTCAGGCGAGCACCGGCACGATCAAGAGGCAATGATGACGTATCGAGAGGCACCTGCTGCTCTTCTTTCTCAGGCTCCGGCTCGGTCACATCAACCACATCAGTAATGCCATCAGCTCGGCAAATAGAGAGACCATGTCCGTCAGGATTTGAGGCATTGTCAACATAGGAGAGTTCCGTCAAATCGTAGTTGACGAGGTAGGGATAGCTTTTACCACCACGCTCGATCTTGCTCCATGTTGGATTGTTTGCACCAACGCTATAGCCGGAAAGAATGCCTTCCTGAATTTTCATCCAGGTATCGCGTGCGCCTTTGCTGACACGACTTCGCACAACAACTTGCTTGGCTGCGTCATCGAAGAAAACCCCGATGCCCTTACCAACGGCTTTGCGGTCATGCATTTCTCGCACATTGGCGGTGCGATCAATCCACTTTTGGAATGCGCGTTTACTCGCCTCGTAGGAAAAAACGGTCCCATAACTGTCAACCGCCTCAGAGGTCGCAACGCCTTCCACTTCCCACTTATCGGTATCAATACGTGTAATAGGCGCATAAAGCATGGCGTGCTCTGGCATCTGTGTTCGCTCCTCGCTCGGCTTCTCTTCTTCTTGCCAGGCTTCAGGGAGTTTCAATCCTTTTCGCTTGGCAATCTCGATAGCTTTGCGTTTCACAGAGGCAGGATCATCAGCATGACCAATAAGCTTGGCTGCGGCTTCCAAATGTTCTTGTGTATCGATGGGAAATGAGTTGTGAGGACCGGCAAAATCATCTCCAGGAATGGCATCGCGTTCTTTTACGCTGATAGAACGCTGTATGCCTAAATCCTCAGCGTGCTTTGGATAGATGTCTATTTTGATTTCTTCTGGCATACTGCCACTCCTTGAAAATGGACATAAAAAAAGAGCCAGCATCTTTCGATGTGGCTCTATGGCTCTTTCTTCTATAGTCGAGATTATAACATATAGCTATAGCATAACGCAATATTATGGTGTTGTGGCATCAGAGCACAGAAGCGATTGACGATCTAACTCGTCCCATGCAGTGTTTAAAGTCATTCGAGAAAAGCGGTGCTCTTTACGACAAAGCTTACACCAGAGATATAAGGCGTCGTGGTCAATACGAGCAAGCATAAGCGGGTGCCCATTCGACTTATTGGATTCATTGCAATCGATAGATGTTTTTGTTGCGATAATCATATATACCCCTGCAAGGGTTACTCACGATCAACGATAGAAACAGCCTCGCTATAGCTGACACCGCGCTCCATATACCACCCGATCAGATAGTCTCGTGCATAGCGCAGAAGCCATTTCAGTAGTTTCTGGAGCATGCTTCTTACCCCTCAAGCTGAATACCGAGCAAATTACACAACTGGCCTACCGTTAATCGCTTTTCCTCATGCCTGGCAGCTCTGGACATACACAGAGCGGCCATTGCGTATTCGCCACGTTCAAGATATCTTTTTGCATTCAAAGTAGATTCGTTTATGTTTCGAGCATATTCATCTCTGAGACTGCGCAAAGTCGCTCGGATCGCATCTTTACTCAACGTCTCAAACTCTTGCTCACCCCCCTGCAAGGGTTGTGTGCTATGCTCGCTCTTCACGGATAGGCGGTCTGATGATTGGATAAGGCACATCTGCCCATGTCCTGAAGGACACAATACCGCGTCAGGTCCTGGCACTTCAGCAGTTGGGTTTAAAGCCTTCGCAAATGAGTTTGCTGCATTTCTGAATGCCTCTGATAAAGACAGATCTTGCCAGTATCCACAGATTCCACAGAGATAAAGAAGCATGTAAATCCTCCTATGCTATCGTTAAATTGCATCGACATCGATTATGAAAAGGTGGGCATGCATCGCCCGATGGGAATGTTGATCCCAGCGGAATAGCGCCTGCCGCCTCATTATCACGGCAGCGCTGGCATACCTTGCCATCACCTTCACTCACACTCTGAATTTCTGGTATCCCGGCACTTTGAAGCGTGTCATATACTGCGGACTCAACAGCGGTTGTTATCTCGTCTCCTGCTACCAGCTCTGGCATGCTCTCAATCAGATCATTCATCGTCACATCAATAATGTCTGTCTGGCCCAACTGCTCATTCTCTTCTGACTGTTCTGACTCTGAAGACTGCTCTTTGACCAGAGCATTATTGATCATTTCACGTGCATGATCGATGATCCCCGCGACGATCTCGCCCGCCCTTGCAAGGAAGCCTCCAGGACTCCTCAAGGAGATAGCGCGTTCCGTTGGAAGCATCGCCTGTCCATGGATAGTGCCAATCTCGTAAGCCTCCTGTAAAAGCTCAGCAATTGCGTCTATCAGCTCATTCCGTGCCTGTTGTGAGAAGGTGATATAGGGATGACTCTCTGAGCGTGTCCCACCCTTTAGAAACGCTTCTACGCGGTTGGCAAAGCGGTTCTCCAGAGCAACTTGCTTGGTTGTTGGTGGCCGCCACTTTGGACGGCCTCGACGAAAAAACTTTCATCCCCTTCTTGCACCGCCTTGAACACAGTTCTTACGTCGTCTTCTGTGGAACACCTTTCAAGCGCAGTTCTGATACGAGCTCGTTCCTCAGAAGCGATAAGATCACTTTCAAAGGCACGTACACGTCTTCCTGATTTGATGTCACGCAGTGCACAAGTACGCCATCGCTTGAGCTCAGCTGAGAGAGCACGGTTTTGGGTACGATCGTCCCTGCTGCTACTGATCGTATCTGGAGTAATTAATCCATTCGTTTCCTCTTTCTGATTCCCAATCGGGAAGAAATAGCGATCATCCCCAATCGCCAGACACAAGGTATCAAAGCTCAATGGCAGTGCCAACACACCATCAATTGGCATTGGATCACTGTCTGGAATATAGGCCAGCGTGATGTGAGGCGTGTAGTCAAAATCATTGGCAATCTGATAGCGTGCCGACTCCAACACATTCACCAGTCGCCGACGCCATTCCTGGAGGCCTGGCGCATTTACAAGCGCGATAACGGGTGATTGTCCGTCACTCGACGGTGACGAGGTAAAACGAGCAAGTCCTCCTACTTTCCCTTGCAGGGGTTCTGCACTACTTGCGAACGCAGATAATATTGTGGTCATCGTATCAAGCGTCTCTGCTGGATTAAGCTTGCCAGCCGGGGCTGGATCGTTCATATCACCCAGAAAGGCAAGCGTACAATGCATATCTATTGGATCTTCACCACCAGGGATAGCCAACTGCTCAGCGGTATCAGTATCGAGCATAAAGGCAAGCATCATGCCTGTATGATGCTGCAAGATCTCAGGGCGATCACTTTCTGCGCGTTCTAGTGGTTGCTTGCTAGTATCCTTAGTCGGAGATGACTTTTTCTTTTTGTCAGTGTGCTCATCTCCAGTCCGCCCGTTATCTGCTTCCTCTTCCCCTGGATTTTGAGTAGCAATCTGAAAGCCGGCCATCTGTGCCTCTTCCTGAGCCTTGCGCATGGGAGAGTCTTCTGCAAAGTTGGCAAGGAGAATGGGACCGCTCTTGGTGATGAAGAGCGGTCCTGTCTGTGGGATCTCAGGGAGTTTAAGAATACGTGCAGCATCAGCAGGAGAAATTATGGCATTCTGGATAAGAGACGCATACGCATTGGCCTGTGTCTCCAAATCCTCCACCTCTTCAAAGCCACCGATAGTCACGATAAAGCGATCATCACCAAAGTCATCACGCATGACCCAGGTAAGCAACATCGCATACATACTGGTGAGCGGATAGATAGTGCGACGCCCCAGCATATTCTGCTGGCCATCATCACTGCTCTTATGAATATCCCCAGTAAAGCTCAAATCAGCCATGCTCACACCATATGCAGCTGTGGCAATATTTAAAATGAATTGATCAAAGTCGCTCAGGAGCTGGTATTGCTCCAATGGCGTATATTTCATACCTGGTTGTGTGAACCTGACACGGACCTGCTGCTGTGCTGATCCGGCAATAAGTGCATTCCACATTTGCTCAAAGGTATCAATCTGATCAGGCGTCCAATTGCTGGCCTCAGGTGTTTCCATGATCGCAAATGGCACATTTCCCTCTGTGAAATGTGCGAGGTCTTTCTTTTCTTTGCGCAGTGCCTGGTTGACGCGCAACAGGATACGTTCAACCCGGCTCTTACCATAAGGGGAATTGGCGCGTGGAGATTCCCGAAAATAGATCATATCCTGTATCGAGTACGTTTCACCAGGAATGCCCCAGGGAAACTGTTGATAACCAACAACGACCCCACGATCATCCAAAAGCGGTTTCATCGTGTCACCCTGCACAATCTGCAAGCCAAGAAGACGCCCAGCACGGTCGCGCTGCTTATAGATATAGAGTGCATCAATCTGCAATTGCTCGGTCACTGCCATGCGCATCCAGCTATGGAAGTCGTTAAGTCCGTCCGGTTTCTCGAAAAGGCGCTGGTAAGCCGCAATCTCTTTTTGATAGGATTGTTCGCTGGCTCCCGTGGCAACTAACTCAGGACTGAGCTGTATTTTTAACTGCAAGCGTGGAATGAGGTCTAGCCAGACCTTTTCACAGAGCATGATCCCCTCGTAGAGCTCAGCTAAACTGCGCAGCTGCTGAAAGGACGGCAGATCAGCATTATTGAGCGTGCGATCTACACCAAACGTGTTATACGCAATTGGAAACTGCCATTGACGTGGCAATCCTTTCGGATTGGCTCCAGGCTGTGTTTCAAGCGGCTGACCAGGAGAGAATAGCGCGTCCGTCTTGCCTACTTGCTTCAAGCTTTGTTGAGCAATAGCCGCCTGCATAATCTGGTTGGGAATCGTGATACCGCCTGCCCGTTGCAATGCTTGGCGGCGTTTTGCTCGTCTGCTCATCGCTTCTTCCGTTTCCCTTCTGCCTTTGTGTTCTGAGGCACTGGCTTACCTTCTATGACGACCTGCCAGATAGCATCATCGTCCAGGTCGTGCAAATCCCACTGAGACGCAATGGCGATGACATTCTGCTGACCAGCTCCGGCTGTTGTTCTACACAGCATTTCGTCACGATACGTGAGATCTAATCCTGGCCAGGGAGTAAAGATAGTCGCGGTGGTCATATTATTGCGGACTGCACCTGCTAATACAGCCTTTTTTTCTTCGTCTGTCATACTCTTGCTCCTTGCAATTGTTGTAGTTTTGCGACTCGTTGGCGCATCGCATCGAGATGATATTCAGCGTTACGTGGTCCATTGCTCACTTCGTCTGCCGCCATAGAGATAACATCAACCTGATCATCATGAGACGCCTTGGGAAATGTCAGAAGCTCAGGAATAAGCGCCGTTAAATAGGAGGCATTCTTACAAAAGAATAGCTTTCCATTCTCCATCCATACTGATGCAATTGAGGCCCTTGCTACTTTATCAGCTCGCCCTGGGCTGTACTCCCTGCAAGGGATACCTTCGGAAAGTGCCTGCTGTATCAATGCAAGTTGATACCCAACTTTTTCAATCTTGAAGTAAGCATAGGGGTATTGCTGATGAAACAGGCGGAGCTGCTTTAACTGCTCAGGATTGCCGATACGAATACGCAAAAGATCCTGCAAGATCAAATCACGCTCGGGAGTAACAGCCCAAATAGCGAAGACGGTATAGTCGGCTGTTTCTTTGCTACTAATAGCCAGATCAAGTGTCGCAAATTCCCAGCATGTTGACTTCAAAACGGAACGCGTGCCCGTTGAGGTTTCTAGAAGATAAGCTTCTGGCGTTTCTGAAAAATAACGCAGCCACTCTTGACGGAATTGGCCACCACCCGCGGGAACTGGACTTTGTTGATATTGAGCGGCATAGTTCATACTTCCCAGTCCCTGTTTTAGCTCATCAAGCACTTCTTTCGGAAACTTCTCAGGCCATAGCAACTCGCCTTCATAAGTACGTGGATCAGTCCAACCAATAGATGTAACACTCTTTCGCGCTGACTCGAATTCTTCAGGCAGGCATAAATGTTCCCATCCACCAAGCTCCAAAATATGTCCAATGAGATCATCTGCGCCCAGGCGCTGGCCAACAACGATCATTGGCCCGTTTTTTCGATCGTTGAGGCGCGACATCCAGGTCTTGCCAAACCATTCTCTTGTCGCTGCAAGATCAGCCTGACCGGCCATTGCATTATTAGGATCGTCAATAAGCAAGTGCGTTCCACGCTTGCCAGTCCCTGAGCCGCCCACGGAAACTGCAACCATATGCCCCTTCTTATTGTTCTGGTAGAAGCTCTTCATGTTCTGATCTTTGGCCAAGGAAAAGATATAAGAGTATCGAGCTTGAAACCACTCAGACTCGATAAGGCGGCGACGGATACCATTGTCGCGAATAGCTAGATCCATCGCATGAGAAGCGCAGAGCCACCTGGAGTATGGATCGTTAAGCCAACACCAGACTGGAAATAATTGAGAGATGATTGTTGATTTAGCGTGCCCTGGCCCAATGCCAATCACTAAACGCGTGATATCTCGGGTGAAGAGTGCCTGAAGATGAAGACAAAGCGCGTCAATATGCCAGTTCCACGCAAGGGGCGTGTCTGGCTCTAATTCAGACCAGGCAAGCTTCACAAACAGCGTAAAATCTCGTCTGGCCCGCTCTGCCTCAAGCATATTGACGTAAGGGCGAGGGCTGGTGACCAAATGATACCTCTAAAGTCTCAATAAAAACAGCATTGATACTTTATTGGCATCAAGTATAGCATGTTGCTATAACCCCTTGCAAGGGTGACACCGGGGCGTAAGAAAAAGGGTAGCTCCTTGCGTCTATAGAGATAGAGTTATTTGAAAGGATACAAAGGCATGGAAACAACGTGCAAACAAGGAAAGCTTATTATTTCTGATCGATCCGTCCAGGTAGTAGCACCGTTTAACAAAGTGGTATGGAATGTGATGCGCAGTGCGATCATTGGCGTTTCTGTACAACGCGGAGTATTGTTGAACACAATAGTATTCCAAACAGCCGCTGGCCAGTTCAAAGTGGAGTCGATCGCAAAGGCCAAAACACAAGAGATTATGGATATGTTTAGTTAGATAAAAAAGACTCTGATGACACAATGACCATCAGAGTCTTTTGATTAGATTTCCTTCTTCCCACGCCTGGGAGATATAGGCAGTTGAAACACTGCCTCAATTTTGTACAGATTCTTTCTCCCATTTGTATCATCAATGGTGCCGGCAGGAAAATTGCCAGATTTCACCTGCTGCCTAAGCGCATTCGAGTCGTACGAGCGATTCACTCCAAACTCATCACGTGCCCGCCACATTAGGATCTTTGCTGCTTCATTGCCATCCACATATCCATCCACATATCCATTGACAGGCGCAATGCGCAACTCCTTCAGGACTCTTTGAATGTCCTTTTCTGTATATAAGACCATGTTTTTTGCCCTTCTTTCACACTATGTATACCCTATTTATACACGACAAATGAATATTTTGCAAGTGGTCAAAAATGGCTTGAATTGCTCCTATTTACCCTTGAATGTCGGGTCTATATCGTGTATAATAAGATCATTGAAGAGAACAAAAATGAAGGAGCAATCAATCATGGCAAGCAAGAAAAACACTCAGAAAAAGACCTGTTTTATCGTCACACGCTACTTTGTGAAGCGCAATAAATCTGTCTGCTGCATCGTTCGCAACGACCAGGGCAAAGAATACACAACCTGCGTGCACGCAAATGGTCGAACCTCCTGCACATGCACTGGCGGTTCAAATGGTATGAAATGCTATCACATCAAACATGTATTGAACGCTGAAGCGGATCGCCGCACAACACACGGCATTATGACCGATGCAGGCCTGGTTACTCCCCAGCAGATCGAGACATTGATTCAGGATGGTGAGCTTGGCCTCCTGGCATTGCTAAAAGCACCACATTTCAAGAAGGAGCAACAACCTGATATCAAGATCACTGACCTGGGTGAAAAGGGTTCTCTTCATGCACAAAAATCATTTCGTTGTCTATTGAATGTTTAGCTTGAAAGGGAACCACACATGAATAAGGAGCTTGAAGGTCTCACGTCCAGGAATGAAGAAGTGTTTTGCACGATAGATGAGCGCGAAGCTCGTGTCACGCTCAGTGGCCGCAAACTGTTTCATTTCATCTTCGATCCCGAGCAGGCATGGGAGGCCGAAACATTTTTTAGAATGCTCCTGTCCGTGAAAGATATCACCATTCACCGATAAAAACATAGAGAAAAGCAGATCAGCGTATTGTCGATCTGCTTTTTTTATAATGCTCAAATCTTATTGAAGAGAACTGGAGCACACTCCTAGTATACTACACGCTCTCTCTTCATGACGGCCGATCCTCCTGTGTTGGCTGTGCGCTGGCCTTCAGCTCTTCCAGGTATTTGAATGCGGCGTCGCTGGGATTATCCGCAAGAATGATATGGCGCAGGCGCGTCTGCACATCTGCGAGCTGGGCACGTAAGCGCTCCAGCTCCTGCTGCTCTGCTGTACTCATGCTCATTTACCACCGCCTGAATGATGCACGCATGGTGCCGCCAACGACTGGAAGCCACGACACAGACCACAGTAGTAAGATTGGTCATCATCCTGCTGCGCTCGTGCAATGCGTCGATCAAGATCTGCAATTCCAGCACTATTCAGCGTCAGGCGCAGCCCATTATCATCTTCCGAAAAAAATATATGGCTGGCTTCAAGTCCTTCGCGAACTATTTCAAACGATTCGGCGCTGAGCCCAGTACGACGAATGAGAATGTTTTTCATGATTATTTTCTTTCTGTCACATGCTATACTGTGACTGGCAGCTGGCCAGATTGAACCCCTACCAGCTACCACAAGAGAAGGTGGCTGAAATATGCCACTTTCGTGTTATGATCGAATACAACCATTTGACTTGAGATCGGCAGGCAGAGCATTGAAGTCCTTTTGTCCAGCGGCCAGACCCCGCTGATAGTCTGGATTATTTGTATCGACATCAGCGCCCTTATCGCCTTCCACCGGACAGCCAACGCGATACCCGGCCAGGAACAATTCCTTTTGCTCAGGCGTTGGCAACACTTCATCCTCTACACCCTGTGTTCTAAAAGTAAAAAATCTCATGTACTTATCCTTTCACATATCCCCAACCATGGCAGGTCTGACAAGTTTGCTTTGCTGTAAAATCGTCACGGCATGTAGGACAAACAGTAGCAGCATCATGACTTGCTTGTCCACGTTTTTCTTGAAGAAAATCCTTAATGTCGCATGTGCAATCACTCACTGACTGATGACACCAGAGACATGTTACAGGTGATTTTCCCGGCATGTTTTTCATGGTATTTTTTCCTTTCGATACTTCAAGCCAACTCTTGGCTTGTGCCTGGTGACCAACGTGCGACCACCAGAAACCAGACAAGACTACTACAAGCCACTACCTAAGTACACTTTCCATATATCACTTGCATTTGATTTCTTCACATGTATTCTGTGGCGGCTGGCGTCGTGAATAAAACCAAACAAAAAAGCATATCCTGTTACTGGATGAACATTGTGGACAGTCAATCCTTCGACAACTGTATCATTCAATTCCACTTGTTGGTTATCATCGCATCTGATGCTGCTGCTGATATTGCTGTGATAGCACATATAAAATCCCTTTCACTTACTGGCCCAGGCCAGCAGAATAATCAACATAATCAAAAAGACAATGGGCCCAATTTCAGTTTTCGGCTTCGGTGACTTTGGGAGCAATTGCCCACACGTCGGACACCTAGCAGGTGGTTTCGGTGCCGGCGCGAAGATCACTGACGCAATCAGACCGATCATAATAAGCCCTGAAATTGCTCCCATGTGTCTATATCCTCTCAAAAACTAATCTAATTCAACTGCGGATGCATTCCCGTTAAGCGTGCGGCGACGCTCAAACTGTGGTTGTCCTTGCCCTTGCAAGGGTTGTGGTTGGATCTGCTGCACTGGAGCGGCGTTTTGCCCACCCTGCTGAGCTTTTGCCCAGGCCACAAGAATAATGCGAGTCGCATCAGAGCGGGAAATTAATCCCTGCTCTTCCGCAAACTTGTCTAATGCTTTGAGTGGATCGGACTCTTTCGGTAGATCCACCAGCCAGTACGCCTTTCGATCATCTCTTGCCATTACGCCACCCACACATTCTGGATTTTATCTTCCAGTGTTAAAGCCAGGTCGGCATAACCTTGCAGGTTCGAATGCTCCGGATTGGCCGGGATCATCACGCGTGGTAGCAGGCCAGAAATGATGTCGTCCACGTAGTACGCGCCGCCACCTCCGACCGTGATTTGCGTGAAACGCTGGCCAACGCTCTCGCCCTCGACATTCCAGGTGCTGGAGGCGAAACTCACGATGCCTCTGGCCAGCTGATACCGTGCCTTATCGATGACACCCTCAACCTGTGACCAGGGCACCACACCACCAGGCATCGTGATGTTTTCACGCACATTGCCGGTCGCCCAGACCTTCATAATGTCGTGCAATTGCGGAATAGACATCACGCGACCGTAGCGCTTGAGGAGATCGCCCAGGGCATCGGTGATTAAGCCAACACCTAAGTCTTTGTTGCCGCCGCATTGTGATACGATGAGCTTCTGCCCATCAGCTGCTACCAGATCGGTAGTCCTTTCACCGATGTCTATAATTCCCTGCTCTCCCAACATCTTGCCGGCAGTGATGAGCACTCCCTGCCCTTCCATGGCCACGTACCCAATCGTGATGTACGCTTCACGTTCGCGACCGTTATAGCTATAGCGATAGTAGCCGCTGAGTGCATCTTTCATCTTCTGTCGATTTTCGCGATTGTAGAGTGTCACTGGCAGTGCGGTCACTAGCCGCAATGTGAACGATCGCTCTGGAATCAGTTTGGCGGCCAGGACCAACATCAGGGCGATAGAATGATCGCCCCAGTATCTGGCAGAATTGGCCAACTCGTAGGTGGCGTTCTTGCCCTCCTTAACCAGATCTTCCAGGAAGTAGTCATAACCGTTCAAGGTCAGCAAGGACTCGCCAGGACGTAAGACATCAGCAATCTTGGCATTGATATCGCCACGGTTCAGGAGCTTATCAGCGTTGCCAGACGCGATACAGGAGTCGATGGTCAGGATGTCTTTTGGCAGATGAGCGCCGGTGGCCGAGTAAATTTTGAGTCCTGCGAGACCCGATCCGGGATCAAAACCGCCATAATAAGTCGCTCCAACTGATGAAAAAGTGTTCATAATTCCTTCTTTCGTTGCGTACAATTTTGTACGTTCTTTTTATGTACTGGTACAGACTTTTTGTGTACTCGCCTTATCAGTCCGCACTTTTCAATAATTTCTCTGTATTTTGATGAACTTTTGCTGTACAGGTACGCGATTATTGCGTACCGAAATCGTTCGTCCGCACTTTTCCACATTTATTGTGTACAAGTACGCGCTTTTGTGAACTACTCTGATTGCGACTCCAGATAAGCAACTGACTGGCGATATAGGTCATATTTTCGGCCGGAAAGGCCCACTGATTTGGCAATATCTCGGTCTGAAAAATTGGCTTTTCTCATCCGTGAAATTGTTTCCAATTTTTCCGCGGAAACAGGAGGCATATCTTTTTCTGTGCTCAGATCATCAGCGTTTCCAAACATATCATCCATATCATCTGAAAGCGCTTCAGTAGGCGTTTCCCAGGGTGTTTCCGGAGCGTTTCCAATCCCTTGCAAGGGGCTTGTCCTGGAAACATCCAATGGCTCAGATTGACGTCGTGGTAAGTCCTCCATAACCGGTCGAATTGATGAGTCAACCACCTTCGAAAAGTACGGCTGTTGGACTGTACGAGGACCTTCCTGAAACCCAATCCCATAGACGTATGTTCTGCCAACTGGCCAGCGTTTCATATCTTCCATCGCCTCGCGATCATTCTGGAGTGCGATCTTTTTTTCGCTCTCCATGTTCAGCTGATGGACAATAATCATAAGCGCAACTTTGCGCAGCCATGCCAGTTCTGTCGCCTGCTGGCTGATAAAGATGCCACCCATTTGAAAATTGCGTGCTTCCTGGCCACAAATGCGAGCGATCGTTTTGAGCATCTTCGCTATTTCTTCTTCAAGTTCGTCGGCCGGGTCCATCAACGCATTGACTTCGTCGACGAGCAATGTGATCGGCTGCCAGGGTTGAGCGATCTGGCCAGACTTACGGCCACGAAACTCATTGAGGAACGCCGTCAACACACCAGACATCTCTTCCGGTGTGTGCGCCATTGGCATAAGGAAGCGTGACTCATACGCTTTGAGCCCATTCGTCAAGCTGTCAGGTTTGAAAAAGTGAGGATCAATTCCCAGAAAGCTATGACCAGCTGCTGCCCGCTCCTCGACGCGAACTGTTGTCGAACTTGTTTTGCCTGTGCCAGATCCGCCAACAATCCACAGGCATGCCCCAATTGCAGCCTCTCGTGTTTCCAGGCCAGCACGCCCCATACCCACAAGCACATGCCCGACCGGGACTTGTGAACGAACATCCTCGTAGCGGACCATCTTTGGCAGTGGCGCTGGCAATTGAGGAACATCACTCGACTCCTCGTCAATCTCTTCGAGAGACATGCGCTGCGCAGCACGAGCTGCGATCGTCTGAATACGCTTGACCGTGCCATCGCTGGCATATTCCATATTGACGTTGTGTCCTTTGCGCCGTGCTTCCTGCATCAGCAAAAGTGTCTCTTCCATCAGTTGCCTGGAGGTCTGCCGTGTTGAGGCCTCCTCTTCCAACATGTGAGCACGATGCTCCTCGATGGATGCCTGATGTTCTAAGCGCTTGAGCTCCAGACGCCTAACGTCCTTTTCATATGCGCGATCCTGCCAGACTTTGCGTATGCGCCAGATCACCCAGGTCAATCCAATGACGCCCAACACAACTGCAATGCCGATCGCCCAGGGAACCAACATCGAGCCATTCCGTGCAAGCCACATGTAGGCTTCGTACAGCAAAAAGCAGGCCAGAGCAAACGGGATCAGCACGAACAGAATGAAGTACGGACTGCCCCAGCTGCTGTGAGAAGTGCTACTCATCGTGTGACACCTCCAGCTCGCTTCGAAAGGGAGATGTGGAAGAGCGCATAATGCACATCATGCGCAGCGCTTTAAGCGCGATGAGCCAGACGCCGAGCGTCCAGACCACCATGCCGACGATCGCGAAAACAACACGGACCGCGGCATGAAGAAAGCTGAGAATGCCGAGAAGAACTGTGAGAAGTGCTGACAGCGCATCATAGCCTGCGTCGTGCAGGGTCGCGATGTGTTGCTGCATTGCAGCGTCAATTTCTTTGCGCTGCTGTTTTTGTTCAAATTGAGTCATCATGCCTAGCCTCATGTTATCTTATGTCACTAGGCTTGTGGAGCGGCTTCAGGTATCACATTGTGTATGTTATACTTTAAGCACGCTACGCAAGCGGTCAGATCGCTTGTTATATTCTGTTGAGAATAGTCTCCTGGGGAAGTGTTGGCGCACGGAACCAGGAGATGGCGCCTCGGGTTATTTTGTTTCCTGGATCTCTTTTTCCTGAAAAAAATCCCTCAGCAGGATATTGACCTGCTTATTTATCGTGTGCTCATTCCTCGCCGCATACGCACGAAGCTTTGAGTAAAGTTCAGGTGGGAGCATCACGCTTACTGGACAACGCTGACGCGTCTCTATCTCCTTTTCGTTGAGCATTAGCAATTCCTCTTTCTCAATACCAACGTCCATACAATGTATGATACTGTATGATCATGAACTTGTCAATACTTACACGCATAATCATGAAGTTTGACTATTGTTCATGAATTAGAGATTGTCGAGGACGCTTTTTGCACCGCGGCGAGCTTCGCTCTGATTGAGCGACTTCAGATACATCTCAGTGACCTTAACACTGCTATGCCGCAGGAGCTTCGACAATTTGTAAATGTCGCCGCCGTTTTTCATGAAGAGCTTCGCGAACGTGTGGCGCCAGGTATGCGGTGAGCATCTTACACCTTCGATGCCTGCCCACTCGCCAAGTCTCACCATCAGCTGCAAAAGACCGTTACGCGTCATCGGGTCGCCTGCGCGATTAACAAAGAAGACCGCTTTATTTCTCTCTACTTTTACGAGCTGGGCTAGCTGCTTCTCGCCCAGATTGTGGCAAGTGCTTTTAACCTCATGTTCAATGGTTGGCTCTCTGAACATGCGCAGGTATTTCTGCATGTAGCGCCTGGTCTGCTCACCCATACCAATCTCGCCCCACTTTTTCCCTTTTCCAAACACACGGATATGCGGATCATCTGTACTGAGATCCACATTGCCAATTGTCAGTGTGCAGAGCTCCGTCGCACGTATGCCAGTATCTAGCAGGAGCGCGACGATAGCGCGATCGCGCACTTGGAGATGCTCATAGCGCTCCTTATCGCATACCTTGAAGATGTCCGCAATTTGCTTCTCTGAAAATGTCTCAATGATGACATCTATGATTTCCGGCTTTTTGATGCGTGCGACAACTGAGGCCTTCACGTGTTCACCATACATATCATCGAGAAGACACCAATTGAGGAGACGCTTGATATCTTTGACATATTGCGCAAAGGTCGATGAGGAAAGCTCTTCCTGGCCAGACTTGCTGGGCTTGTGGGTCTCGGCCAGGTGCTGGAGGAAACAAAACACGACTTGGTCGTTGACCTTGTGAAGATAGATAGGATCATGATGATCACGCACTTTCACGGCCGACCAGGTGCTGTCTTTCTTATTCTGGCTCACCGAATGTGTCGCACACCACTTTGCGAATGTGCCAATTACATAGCGATACTCAGATTGCGTCTTTACAGATAACTTCCTAACTTCAGGATCTGCCAGGAAATCACTGAGCGCCTCCTGGACGCTTACTACATTTTCATCTTCCGCCCGTTTGTGAATCTTGCTATATGCCATAACACCCCCTTGCAAGGGTATGTAAGGCGCTGTGAGACAGAGCATAGTCTATAGATACGCTTGTTAGGCCAACCTTCCGACAGTACATCCTTCCAAGCAGGCTGTCGCGAGTTCGAATCTCGTCTCCCGCTTTTTTGTTTCTATCGTCCCCTTGCAGGCCGGTCGGAGGCCGCTTCACACGAAGCGACACGCGGCTGCGTCAGCAAGGGGACGATTATGTTATGGACATCCATCCGTGCAACAACAGCCTGCCGTATTTTGGGGAGACTCCCTGCCTCTCGCTGTGCGACAGCCTGCCAGAACCACTACCAACATCCTGTCTATCTGCCCGAAACAGCCTGCCGTCTCCTTGTATTTGTTTGCACCCAGAGTGCCGCTTTTCACTCTTCTGTGTGTTTTCGATGCCGATGATAGGATGTCCTCTATCGATAGAAAACCACATAGATGAAGATCTTTCAGATGCGGGTCACCTTTCGTGTAGTAGAATGGGCAACAATATGGAGAGCTCTCCTGGAAGCACGATTTTTCTCTCATGCTGACTCTTGGGAAATACTCTTGGAGAGAGAAAGCCTTGAAAGTGAAAAATCACGAGATCAGAAAAAAATCTAAAAATATTGTCGGATAGAATGATATTTCGATATACTCAAATAGCTGTCATTGCATGAGTAGGATTTCGTTTCTGCCTTGTTTTTATTCACGCGGTTCTGTCAGAACCGCGTGTAAACACTGATGGGCGTCGATGGTTTTCGCATGTGCAGGCCCGAGCACCTGCTCACAGATAGTAAGCACACGCTGGTACATCGCAACTGCTTCCGTGTGCTTGCCACAAGCATGTTGAAAGCCCGCAAATTCGTGCAAGAGGTCAGCTACTTCAAGATGTTTTGATCCCAATAGGCGTTCGCGGACACTTAGTCCTCTTGTGTAGAGCGCTTCAGCTTCTGTATATTTTCCTTGTTCCCTGTAAAGCCTGGCAAGCCCGCTCAGTGGGTAAGCAACCTCGGGATATTCCGGCCCTACCTGCTGTTCCCAGACGCTCAATGTTCTCGTATAAAGCGGCCTGACGTCTGTAAAGTTCCTTTGCACGCCGTAGACGTTTGCTAACCCATTGAGCGGATAGGCTACTTTAGGATATTCTAACTCCAATGTGCAGAGGCGAATTGCCCGCTGGAAGAGTGGCTCGGCTTGGGTGTATTTCCTCTGCCGAGTGTAGGCATGTGCTAATCCATTCAAGAACGTAGCAAGATCAGGATGTTCTGCGCCCAATTGTTGTTCGCGAATGGCTAGTGCTTTTTTATAAAGTGGCTCAGCTTCAGCGTATTTCCCCTGTCGGAAGTAGAAAATTGCCAGGTTGTACAAAGAAGTGGCCATCAGAGGATGTTCTAATCCTATCTGCTGCTCCCAAATATGGAATACTCGCCGATATAAATGCTCGGCTTCTGTATATTTCCCCTGGCGATGGAAAAGAATAGCCAGATTGTTTAAGGACGTCGCTACCAGAGGATGCTCCGTGCCCAGACCCTGCTCACGGATACGTAGCGCTCTCCGATTAAGTCGTTCTGCGGCCGCAAACTTTCCTTGATTTTCATAGAGGATCGCCAGATTGTTCAGGGAGTCGGCCACTTGAGGATGCTCCGCGCCTAACTGACGCTCGCGAATGTGCAACGCCCTCTCATAAAGCTGTTCTGCGGCCGCAAACTTCCCCTGTCCTCTAGAGAGATCGGCCAGATCATGCACAGAATCGGCTACCAGAGGGTGTTCAGCCCCTACTTGCTGTTCACGAATGTGCAATGCCCTCTCATAGAGAGGCTCGGCTTGCGCATACCTGTCTTGTCGGCGGTATAATTTTGCCAGACCGTGCAAAGATGCGGCAACATCGAGGTGCTCAACTCCTCCTTGTTCCTCTCTGATCTGGATGGCTTGCCGATACAATGGCTCGGCCAGGCGGTGGAATGCGCGTTCACATAGGTAGGTTGCTGTCCAGTGAAGGACCTTGGCGGCTTCAGGGAGCAGAAGATGATGCTGTTGGATTAACTGGCTACAGGCATAGGCCTGTTCCAGGTAGCGCAGGCATTGAGGCCAGGAGCTCACGTCGTGCTCTGGATCATGAGGAAAGATCGTGTATATAGCAAGAAATGCACGTATTGCCCATTGACGTTGTTCTTGCGGCGTCATCTGTTCCATCTGAATAACCTGCACCAGACGATGGATACTCAGAAAATGGCCTTCCGAGAACCGCGTCACGAGAGAAAAGGCCAGTAAGGTCTCCAGGAGTTGGTTGAAGGCGAAACGATCTACCACGGCCTGCTGCAAAGCAAGAGGCCAGTAGGCAGCTCCTTCTGTGAAGAGTTCTTCAGGAATATGATCTGGCGCGAGACAGGCGCAGAGACGCAACAAATCTGCGGCAGCCGGGTTGGCTTGTTCCACTTGTGTGAATGACAATGACCAGGTCGTTGCAACCGCTTCTGGATACGATGTGATCTGCATGCCACGGCGGGAGAGCAGGGCATAATGGCGTTTTTGATAGATCTGTAGATAGTCACGAATGTTACATTTTGTCTCGTCGATGTAGGCGCCAGCCTGATCGAGAGCAAGTGGGAATCGGGCGAGCGTCTCAACGATCGTGCGAGCCGCCTCGATCTCCTGAGGAGAACCTTCTACACAGCGCTGCGCCCGGCGATACAAGAAATATATAGCCTCCTGCTGTTCCATACTTTCCACTTCAAGAGAGGGAGCCAGCGAACCTGCTGCCTGCGCTCTCGTGGTAAGGAGGATACATCCATTGCCACGTCGAGGAAGATAGGGTTGCACGAGAGGCAGGGCATCAGCGTTATCAAAAACAAGCAACCACGGCTGCTCACACTGCTCGAGCCAGAGCAGAGCAGCAGTGACGAGCTTGCGCTGATCCGTCTCGCCCTGCGTCACTGTTTCAGGCAGAAGCGCTGCGAGTTCGACAAAGCTCTTCTGGATGGCTTCTTCGCTAGTGGCAACGACCCAGAGGGTATGAATATAATGCCCCTGTTCGAGACAGCGATATGCATACTCAATGGCAATCTGTGTCTTGCCAATGCCTCCCAGTCCCTTGATGACCTGTGTTTGTGTTAAGATCGCCTGGTGCGACAACGTTGGCTGATTTGCGGATGGCGGAGCGAATTGTTGGGCAAGCTGATCCAGTAGATATTCTCGCCCGGTAAAATAAGGATTGCGTGTATAAGGTACTGTCCAAAGAACCAGTTCTTTTTGTGACTTATTCTCTACATCATCTGCTTCCGCTTCCTCACTTGTGACAAGAGTGGAGGAGAGCGAGGCATCTTCTATCTCCACTTCTTGCATACTGTATCCAAAGAGCGCACTCAGTTTTATACGAAAGTAGGCGCTGGGTTGATGCCTCCCGCGCTCCCAGTGTTGAACTGTCGTAATTGCCACATTCAATTGCTCAGCCAGATCACTTTGTCGCCAGTTACGGTTGATGCGTTCACGCCGCAGTCGCTGATGCCAGGGTTCTTTTTGCATAACCTTTTTCCTTTATTTGCAACAGCCAGATAATAACCCGGATGAGATTATTTCTTGCAAACTCCCCGAAAACTCCTTCACTAGTGTAAAGGAAGCTCAAGGGACAATTTGTCCGCTAGAAGTTGGCGTAAGATATGGCAGTTCGATCTCCTCGAAAATTGCCTGATCCTCTAGAGAGATGGGGAGAAAGCCAATAATCTGGGGAAATGTGTAGTGGAAATAGCCTGTGGAAATGAGAAGTGGGCGCAAGAAGAGCGAGCGGGAAGGATCTCCCAGGCGTGGGACAGATGTTTCTAGAGTGACGCCTGCTGGTGATGTTGGAACCGCTTCTACGCTTTTTTTCAGGTAAATCTGCTGCCAATGCGAGGCAAATTCAGGGAGGAGCAGGAGCCGGTTAAGCACTTCCTGATACCAGGGTTCATATATGCTCAGGATGTTTGCCGCTTTAAAACCGTAGAGGGTCTGGGAGGCCATTTGCTCCCAGGATTCACGATTGATCATCAGGTTGGGATACAGTGGGAGCGTGGGATCGAACAGCAACTGGAGTAAGTTCACAGAGGAAGCAGGAAGCTGCGCAATTTGTTCGGGAGAGAGATCATAGAGGCGCAGGAGCGGCGTATTGAAATAATGAATGTGCCAGTCTCGGTTGATAATCATCGCGGGCATTGGCAGTGCACAAGCAGTTTCAATTACCACGCGCAGCACGCTCTCCAGGTCTGGCCCGGTGAGATAGCGTTCGACCGGGAAAGTATGGGCTGCAAGAAGTAAACGATTGCGTTCTAGCAAGCTACATTGGAAGTAGTCCGCGATCTCCATCACCATCGCCCGCCGGGGTGGACGGGTAATATGTCCCTGCCGCATGCGTTTATAGCTGCTGTAAACCATATCTTCGAGTTCTGTGCGGTGCCATTTGCGTGGTCCCCAATTGTCTTCCCGCGCTGCAAAGGGCGGGGTCTCACGGCTCTGGCCGGCTTCATGCTGCCTGAGGAGAAGCAATTCTTCAACGACTCTGACGAACTCCACACAATCAGAATGAACCGTTGTTGGAAGCGAGGGCTGTAATTCCATCATATATCCTGAACCATTTTTCTCGACGATGCTTCTATTCTACCAGATACGATTTTCTCTTGCAACGCAACAGGACAAAGCACATGTGGCTTGCCATTCCTTCATATGCTAAGAAAACCGGCAAGATGCTGTCACTCCTCCCGAAGTTGAAGGGTCATCTGCAGCCTGATGCAGTTTGAGAGCAAGCGCTTTTTCGCTATAATCCCGAGTGGGGAATAGTTCTTTGGGAACGCCCTTTCTTATTGAGTTATACAATATGGATACAAACTGTCACGAAGTTACTCTTCTTTCACAACAGTTTGTACTTGACGGAGGACCATTCGTTGAGAAGTATTTTCGCGACCACGCGTCGCACGTTTATCAAACGCACAGGAATCGTAGCAGGAAAGACAGTTCTTGTGGGAGCCGGAGTCACGGCTTTTCTGAGTCATACCCTATCTTCTGCGTCTGCGGCGAGTGCATCGAACACGACAAATAAACATACATCAGCAGGAGCGGGGATCAATGTCCTGCTCGTTCATGGTGCCTTTGTTGATGCTTCCAGTTGGAACAAAGTGATTCCCTTGCTCCAAATTCAGGGTTTCAACGTGCTAACGGTCCAGCTTCCCATGACCTCGATAGCCGATGACGTCGCCGTCACGAACGAAGCACTGGCCTACCTTGCGATGACTACCTCCAACCCGACGATCCTGGTTGGTCATTCCTATGGCGGAGTCGTGATTAGCAACGCCGGGCTCACTGGTTCAAACGTGCGCAGCCTGGTCTATGTCGCAGCATTTGCTCCCGATAGTGGGGAGACCGTTAAGGGTCTCATTGGTCAGTTCCCCACCACACCCGTTAGCAACGCACTCGTGCCTTCGTTTGTACCTGACGCCCTTTGGATCACGCCATCGGCCTTTCCCTCTGTCTTTATGCAGGATGTAGATGCAATCGAAGCCAAGACGGACGCGCTGACGCAGAAGCCCTGGGGGCTCCCTTGTCTTGGCACTCCATTAGGAACGCCCACCTGGAAATCGGTGCCATCCTGGTATCTCGTGTCCCAGAATGACCGGGTAATCAATCCAGCTGCCGAGCGCTTTTTTGCGAAGAGAATGGGTGCCACCACTCATGAGATTGCTTCAAGCCATGCCTCGCCGGTTTCTCATCCCCGCGAGGTCTCCAAGCTTATTCTGGCGGCATCTCAAGCGATTCACTCGTAGTCGCATGAAAGCAGAAGCGGGTAGGCAATTTCATCTCCAAGCAAAGCGACGGAGATGGCATATTTCCAATCATTGAAAATATCTCAGATGTAGAGATGGCTGTTTTTACAACGGAGAAAGAGTTGCTTCCATCGGTTGTAAGCTCTGCTTGTCTCGCGAGCGAAAGGAAAACACACTCATGAGCCTATTTGCGCATAAACACGCTCACCAGGGAGCAAACATTGTATTGGTTCACGGCGCCTGGGCGGACGGCTCCAGTTGGAGTAGTGTCATTGAGCGCCTCCAGAAAGAAGGCCACACCGTGACTGCCGTCCAGATGGCCCTGACCGGGTTTTCTGACGACGTGGCTCAAGTTCGGCAGGTGTTAAGTGCTCAAAGCGGTCCTACCATCCTGGTTGCTCACTCTTATGGAGGCGCGGTCATCACCGCGCTTGGGAAGGATGCGCCCAATGTCGTCGGGTTGGTGTACGTGTCGGCGTTCGCCCCTGATCAAGGGGAGACGCTGAAAGGTTTGATTACTGGAGGACCACAACCGGCAGGTGGAGCAGCACTCCGCCCTGACGAGCAGGGTCTTATCTGGCTCGACCGAGAGGGATTCTTACAGTACTTCGCCCCCGATGTGAACCAGACACAGGCGCGGGTGCTGGCCGCAGTGCAGAAGCCTATCGCCGCCAGTGCTTTTCTCGGGGAGGACACATTTGGGGAGCCAGTATGGAAAACGCTGCCTGCATGGTATCTGGTCACTGAACAGGATCAGATGATTCCACCTGATGCTCAACGCTTCATGGCCCAACGTGCAGGAGCGACCGTCTCCTCGGTTGTCTCAAGCCATGTCTCCATGATTTCCCATCCGAACACAGTTACCGATCTCATCCTGAGTGTGGTACAAGCGGTTGTGCCCATCGCCAAGTAGGTTAAGTAGCTCCTCTCTTCTCAGTACAATTACACAACATTTTTTGGGGTGAAAACGCTCGTCCTAAGGAATGGAGCAAGTACATCAGCAAAGTATCCCACATTTGTTGTGTGATTGCACTGATTATCTTAGCTGCCTTATTCATGCCATGTGATCCACGTAAGTGCGTATAGCCCGCTGGATGCTGCGTCATTTTTCACTTGAGGAGAAATATCATCTGGTAATCCTCTTCTGGCTGCAATAGGTTAATCGTCTGCCTGCTTGGGTTCATGTCGAAGGTCCCACCTTTTTATGCCAAAGAAATAGTCGCATGTCTCATAATCTCTCCAAGATATATCACACCAAGTTTCATGGCTGGATACCGTACTTCATTATCTATATCAACATCTTTGTATTCGATCCAGCCGTCAATATCTGTTCCCATAGGGCTATAATTTCTCTTTTCTCGTACAACCCCGATGTTATTTTTCGGTGCTATGCTACAACATACTATCTCTCCTAGAGAAGTGCATCATATCTCCGTTGGATGGAAAAACCAGCCAGACGTTTACCCAAATGAGCACAAAATGTCATGACAAGTGGTTATGCTTACTCAAAACATTTTCTGTGGCTTCTCTTCCTCTTCTTCTGTATAGTAGTATGCATTATTATCCTCAACCAGCCGTTTCACTGAGATCTCGGTGTCCTGGTTGCTCTCGGAATGATGATTATTATACAAAACCCACATTTTCACGACATGATCAAGTACAATGGTTATGATGAAGTAGATCATCAGGGAAATCCTCTACGATTTTTAGAAAGAAGTGGGAATCGCACAACAAGTATGTCTCCAGGACATTCCATCGCACGGGCACGTTTTATAAGTACTGTCGACAGTGTCTTAGGAAAAGGAAAGATGTAAACTATTTGCGTAAAATGGATACTGAAGAGCAAAAAGATATTTTTAATCTGTTTCATGATGGAAGCTTTACCCCTTTTCATCAAGTAGACAATGATCTTCACTTTGAGGTTGAGATTGAATACCTGGCACAGATGCTTCATCCTACCTATCATTGTTTCAAAGGGATTCTCAAAAATTGTCGACGACTGACGCTGACATTCTGGGACGATGAAGTGATTATCGAAGATAGGGACAGGATAAATGCGTTGGTAGATGAGTTGGAAATAGCCAATGCTGAGAGCCATCCTGATGGGGTTTCTATTTACTGCCATCGATATGAGAGGCTTTCTCATAATCGCTATGGGAGTCTTCCGGCAGGTGAGCTTTTTGTTGCCTGTGACACTATCACTCTTTTTGATGAGGTTGGTCAGGTAATGTGTGTTGATGCTCTAAGATCATTGTGCCGAAACTATTGGCATGATTTAGGAAGGAGATGATGTGAGGTGGATGAGGATGAAAATTGGCTTCATGGTGAGCGGATTGAATGTCCTTCGTGTCATCAGTCGTTGTATCGTGTTGATCATTCGCCATTCTATGATGAATACTTTTTCTACTGTGATCGTTGCCCTATCCATGTTGAAGTGAGCTATTATGATCCAGTCTATCAGCAGATTCAAGAGTCAGTAAGGAAAAGAAACGCACTCCTTCAGAGGGATGCTTACACCGCTCTTATGCACGCACTGGAGGAATGTTTGCTGCCATGTGCCTGTAGTGGAACTTTCCGGTACGATAGTTCTCGGCGTTGTTTTTTCTGTCATACTCCTGTCATTATTGAGACTCCCCTTGGGATTGATCTTTTTCGTTGGCATGACACCTTTTTGCCTGATTGTCCCGATGTTCCTGATAACGTACTGGAAGAAGAGGAGCGTTGGATGTCTCAATTTATTCGTACTGAAGGTAAATGGCGTCAAGACTAATACGACCATATTTATATAACAATTCGATGGAGGTATTTTACGTTACAAGGATGAATATGTGACGATTTACAGCTAAAAGCAGTATTTGTCGTATAGATATAAATATAAAATAACTAGATATGTTATGATGAAAAATATTTATAAAGGGAAATATTGGAGTAGAATACAAATATCAGATTAAATGCGTGTCACATGGAACCAAGCCAGAACGATTTTGAGTGTGTGAAGCACGTTGGGAGAAGCTTTGGGTTGCCGACCATCTCCTTTGGTAATCCGCACTCATGTTTGCTTCGCGTGGTTTCTCGGTTCGCCCCTGCTCTTATCCCAGAGATCATTTCTGATTGTTCAGTATATGAATAAGATCGGGGAGCAGATTCACCGCGTTCGGACTACCCAGGCCAGTGATAGCATCCCAACCTGGGGCTGCTGAATACCCTGAAACATCGAGGATGCTATTATTTCCCACAGTGATATCGTGGAAATCCTGGGTATATCGTGCTGACATCGCTATCTGATAGAGGGCCGTATTCAGAAAACCCAGGGGATGACCAGCCATCTGATCGGCAATTGCGCCGAGAGCAGCCCATATCGGCGCACTACCACTGGTCCCACCAGTCGTCGTCCAGGTACCATCCTCATAGAGAGCTAGCCCACTGTCCTGTTCCGCATTGCCAGAAACGTCAGGGACGCCGCGCCGGTTCTGTGAGAGCGTCTGGATAGTGGTAGGCAGCGCTTTCTGATACGCCGGTTCAGGAAACAACATACTGAATCCACCACCACTATGATTCCAGGCAACCTCTGCAAACGCCGTCCCATGGCGGTCTAACGTCGTGCCTCCTACACTGGTAACCCAGGGATCATCCGCCGGAAAGTTGGTGGTAGCCGTGGGCGCGAGACGCTGACCATCCTCCTCCAGACCAGACGCGCCATGGTCACCAGACGCAGCGAAGATCGTCATGCCGTTCTGGATGGTTGCCTGCTGATACAGCGTATCCCATTTGCGTATTTCCATCTGTCCTTCCGCTCCTTTACTCGCAATATCCGAGTCCCCCCAACTTTCTGAGACGATAGTTCCCAGCTTGTTGTCAAGGGCATATTGGAATAACTGGCGGAAATCAGATAATGCAATGATCCCTTTTTTGTGATTTAATGGACTGGTCAGGACCACAATATTCGCCTCTGGGGCCAACGCGTGGATCGTTTCTACATCCAGCGTTGTTTCGCTTGCCCAACCAGATCCTGGTTCCGTCGCTTCCCCCAAAGGGCTCATCTGTTGAATGGTGATCGGGGGCAGGTCGAATTGCGTATCAAATACATCGATATCCTGTTGCAACGTTGGACTCCCAACTGCAACAATAACGACAACCGTTTGTCCTTTGCCAGTAAACCCTTTCTCGATCAAAGGGGTCAGTCCATAGGCCATGCGCATACTCTGAGGTGTCTGGCAGCTCATCAGAGAGGCAAGATTCGCAGGACAGGTATCGTTCAGGGAGGGATCAGTAGGAAATGGGGCTGGTGTGAACGTCGCTGCTGGTGTTGGCGATGCTTTGGTTGCCGTGGGCGTAGCCATGCCACTGGCAGCCCCGTTTCCTGAGTATTCACAGGCGGTGAGAAGCACGCATAAAAAGAAGAGCGCTAGCAGACGACGGGATATCGATGTCAGGTACATTATTCTGAATAACTCCTTCATAGAGTTCGTCTTTTATTGTCGTGCTCTGACTTTATTGGATACAACCAGATTTGGCAAGTTGCTAGGAGATTTGTGTTACAGATCAGTGATAGTGGGTTCTCTGCTGGTTGTCGTGCTTTAATAATGGTTGCGATCTGTTCAACTCTACTGGTCGTCATTGTAGAAAGTCTCTCTTTCGGATTCAGTACAGCAACAAGAGCATGGTGGCTAGCTTTTCTTGCTTTGATGGATAACCTGACTCTTCTTCGTTGGAGACTCTTCCATATAGTGCGTCTTTCCAGGTAGAATATCTGCAGAGGTACAACAAACAGGGAGGCTCTGGCTATGCATTGGCAAAAGCGTGGTCTGTTACAGGTCGGAATCATTCTCACTGGTATGGTACTTTTCCTCGTCCTTGCCGCATGGGTTCCTGTGTCTCTGGCTCATGCGCAAGAGCTCACTTCGGAAACTGCGACACCGAGCACTGTGACGGTGCAGACAACGCCGGCAGAAGATGCGACGGTGACCGCACTGAACAAAGAGCAACTTACCCAACAGGTCGCCACACAGCAGCATACGTGGGATAATTGGTTTTGGGACAACGCCGCGACCGTCCTTTCCAGTGCCCTCTCGACCTTTGTCATTGTCATCGGCGCACTCTTTGGTATCTGGCGCTGGCGCAGAGATCGACGAGACGCGCAAGGCAAAGAGTTGAAAGATCGAGAGCGGGAACGGGAACAACGTGCGGAGGAACGCTTCCAGGCAGCGGTTTCAGGATTAGGGAACGAGAGAGAAGAGGTCAAAGTCGGTGCCGCTATTCTCCTACGGACCTTCTTGCACCGTGGCCACGAGGAGTTTTATATCCAGACATTTGATCTTGCGGTCGCCCATTTGCGCCTTCCAAGGACCTCCAAGCTACCAGAAGATCCAGCTGCTCCTTTGCCACTTACCACACTGAGCCAAGCTCTCATTGTGATCTTCAAAGAAGCTTTTCCTCTGGCTCGTAGTCAGATTCAAGGAAGCTTGCAGGCGCTTGATGCAACGGGCATTTTCCTCGACAATGCATACCTGGCACGAGCGGATCTCAAACAAGCTCGGATGAGACATGCATCTCTGCGAAATACCAATTTCTACAGGGCAACACTCAGTGGAGCACGTCTCTTTCAATCTAATCTGAGCGGGGCTAATCTAAATGAAACTGATCTGAGCGGGGCCGATCTCGGCGAGACAAATATTGAAGATGCCCACTCCTTAGAAAAGGCCGACTTACGTGGAGTCACAGGACTAACGAGAGAGCAATTAGCAACCTGTAAAGCGAAAGGGGCCATCATTGAAGAAGGCCCCGCAACCAATGCGTATCAGTCTACTGGTACACTGGCCTCGCCACCACAAGGCAACGACGCGCAAGCCTCATCAGTTCCTTCTGCTCAAGGGAGTATAGTACCTTCTGATCCAGATGGGAGAATTATTGATGGATCTCATGGAAAAAATGATGGTGAATGCTCAAGAATATAGTGTGACTCTGAGACGATTTGACGAAATTATTGATCCTCAGTACGGTGCTGAGTATCATGGATACTATATTGGCATCCAGAGCCAGCACGCGACGGTTACAGCTAGAAGATATGATGATGAAGTAACGGGTTCATAAACAGATGGTGCAGCAGGTCAACCTCACGCTGAGCTTGACACTGCTAGAGGCGTCATGCTAACTTGGTACTAGAACGGAGAGTGCAGCGATAGCAACCGACATTCCTTATGATGGATGGTGGAACTGCGAAACGTGGTTGATGAACCTCGGGTTGAGCAGCAATGAGAGTTCTCCAAGATAACCAACGATTTTTTGCGAATAAACGCCGGGAAGTGGGTCGACAACATTGTTCATGCACTCAAATGAGCCGTCGAATTCCTGGCTGAGGCAATATATCCCGACGTGATAGCAACTAAACGAGGAGATCATGATGAGAGTTATTTTCGTGCACGGGGCATGCGTCAAGGACGGAGCTTGGTGGTGGCACCGAACCGCTGCTCTGCTGGCTGAGCGGGGTGTCGCCAGCGAGGCGCCTGTCCTCCCGAGCTGCGGCGAGAGGGGTGAGCTGACTGGTGCAGGAGGACCTGGGCTAGCTGACGATGTCGCCGCCGTCCGGCAGGTCTTGACCGCGAGCGACGAGCCGACCGTCGTCGTTGCGCATAGCTACGGCGGGATCATCATTGCCGAGGCAGCGGCGGGCGTGGGTTCCGTGCGCCATTTGTTGCTCGTGTCCAGCTATCTGCCCGAGGTTGGGCAGAGCCTATCCTCGTTCGGCGGTGAGGAACCGGCCCCGTTCCTCGACATCGATTCCACAGGTGGGACGTTCACCGTCCGGCTGGATGCCCTGGCGGAGACGTTTCTGCAGGACTGCGATGAGGACATCAAGCAAGCGGCCATGAACAAAACGGCTCAGCAGAGCTTAACGGTTCTCGAGCAGCCGGTGCAGTCAGCGGCCTGGCAGCACATTGCCTCGACGTACCTCGTGTGCGCCAAAGACCGGGGGACCCCGGCTGACCAACAACGCAAATTCGCTCGTCGGGCAGGTAGCGTGATAGAAATTGATGCTGGCCACCACCCGTTTCTCTCTCAGCCTGCTGCTGTACGCGACCTGGTCCTCGGTCTGTGACATTTTTCAGTGACATGCAGGCGGATATTCATTCTCCTGATAGTGACCTGATTGGCAGATAAGATTTCCTCTATCATAGGAATAGCTCATCCTGTCTTTTTTTATCCTATGCCAGGAAGTTTTTCCAATATCGAAATGGGAAGAAAAATACGCTTGTACTAAAATTGTGCTAGATCCAGCAAGCATGTAGATACATATGGTTATCTTGTATTTAGATATATGTATCTACACAAAACACGTAACTCTTTAGTTCCAGCTGATATAAGTAATTTTACTTATGTATGTACAACCAGCAAAGCCATTAGGAGCATCTGCAGAATCCAAGTTAGTACGAGGATTTAGTTTGGATGAATGAGTTGATCCATCACAACCGATCCAACTAAAAGATAATGTATGTTCACCGCTACCGATAGACGTTACATTGTAGATAGCAACGTTTTCTGATCCTGTATTCGCAAAACAATCAACATCTGCGCCATAATCAGTATACATTACAAGCTGAAGCCCACTAAAAGTACAAGTGACACTTTTAATCAAAGGTGTCGCCGTGTGATTTTGAACAGAAGCTGCGTGGGTCGTTCCAGCGGTACTCAGAAAGGCAGCTCCAAAGAGAGCGCACAACAGGGCTGGGATAAGTAGAAATCGTAATGGATGCTGTTTCATCATTGCTCCTTTCAATATTGTCATGTTTATACATGATATAGAGAATATATCTCCTATTAAGTATTTTGCTCCTTACTGATATATTCTCTGTTACACCTCGATCATACTGCATTACCCACCTCTACAGGAACCTCGTTTGCTATCATCCAGGCATCGTCCAAGCATCGTTCTCCTGCAACAAGGCATCTTCTTGCTCGTATTATTCAATGGTACCAGAATTGCGGGCATTTTCTTGTTGCTTGGAGAAAGGATTCAACCATGAGCCGATTGGATGCGGCACAATGGTCTCAGCAAATTCGTCAGGAACGCCTTAAGCGCAACTGGCGACAACGCGATTTAGCAGATCAATTGGGAACCAGTATGCTGACAATTCAGCGATGGGAAGGAGGAAACCAGCAGCCAAGTGCGTATTTTCGTATGAAACTCTGTGTACTCTTTGGCAAAAGCGCGCAGGAGCTTGGCTTTATCCCGGGCAATCCGCCAACTGTTCTCTCCTATGAGGGAGAGATGAGCACTCAAACAGCAAAAGAACAGGTTCTTCCTCCGCCAACCTCATCCCCAGATTCTCGCCCGGTGTCGTCAGATAAGCCCGTTCAGATCTATGATCCCGCCATTCCGGCTTCCATCTTTAAAGAGGATACTCTTGTGGGTCGAAGCAGCGAATTTCATTTCTTGAAACAACAGGTGCTCACTCATGCCGGGTCATTTGCGCTCTATGGGTTGCCAGGCGTTGGAAAAACAGCACTTACTATCGCTCTTTCGCAGGATCGTGACATAACAACACGCTTTTCTGACGGTATTCTCTGGACTGGACTGGGTCGAGAACCAGATCAATTTCGCCTGCTCAGCCGTTTGGGAAGCCTGCTTGGTCTTACATTGCAGGAGATGGCATTGGCAAAAACACAACGTTTTGAGGTTCTTGCGCAAATGCTTCGGGATGCCATTGGCACACGCCGCATGCTCCTCATTCTTGATGATGCCTGGGAAATCACAACCGCTTTACAGTTTCAGATAGGAGGCAGGCAGTGTGTTCATCTCGTGACGACGCGCTTCCCACCACTGGCATTGCACTTCGCTGGCGAGAATGCTGTCCCGCTTCAAGAGTTAAATGAAGAAAACAGTATGACTCTCTTGCGACAGTTCGCACCTACTGTTGTGATCGATGAGTTTCACGAAGTGCAGGAACTGATCCATTCTGTGGGTGGTCTTCCTCTCGCTCTCACCCTGATGGGAAAATATCTTCAAGTGCAGGCCCATGATCGCCAACCTCGTCGGGTTCGTAAGGCATTGGAACAACTCCATCACATTGATACACGGCTTCGTCTGGCGGCCCCACAAGCGCTTCTCGATCATCATCCCAGCCTGCCTGTGAGTACGTCGCTTTCCCTACAAGCAACCATCGAAATCAGTGAGCAGCAATTGGATACTCAGGTGCGCGAAAGGTTTCGTGCCCTTTCTATCTTTCCAGCCAAACCTCATAGCTTTTCGGAAGCGGCTGCCCTGGCAATCTGTGAGCTCTCAGAAGAAGATCTCGATCAGTTTACGGACGCAGGATTATTAGAAAGTCACAGCCCTAACCGCTATATGTTACATCAGACCATCGCTGATTATACGCAACAGTATCGTACTGACACGAAGGTGGAAAAACAGATGGTGTTGTTTTTCGTGGCTCTGGTGAGTGATCATCAACATCATCATGATGTACTCGAACAGGAGCATATGAATATTCTGACTGCCTTCAAGCTGGCTCATCGTCATGAGATGATGGCTGCACTTCAGCAAGGAGTCAACCGTTTTGTTCCTTTCCTGATAGCAAGGGGACTGTATACGTTGGCTGTGAAATACCTCAATCAGGCACAGCAAGCTGCCGTATCTACAGGCGACGATGAAGAGCTAACCAGAAGCTGGTTTTACCTGGGCAGAATTGCCCAACTTCGCGGCGATTTACAGACGGCTGAAGACGCGTATCTGGAAGGGCTCGCGGGAGCACGCAAGAAGCTAAACAAGGAACTGATGACTCAATTGCTTGCCTATACAGGAGAGGTTATTTTCCTTCGTGGGGACTTACCCCGAGCAAATCACTATTTTCAAGAGGGGTTGGAAATGGCGCAAGAACAGAGGAACAACTCCATAACAGCTCTCATTCTGAGAAATCTGGGAGAAATTGCGGATGATTACTATGGCAATCCAGTTCAAGGAAACACATATTATCTTCAAGCGCTAGAACTTGCCCGTCAGGAACACGACTGGCGCACCATGAGTGAATTATTACAGAACCTGGGAGTGAAAGCAGAATGGAGTGGAGCATATGTTCAGGCCAGAGAATACTATCAGGAAGGTATGGAATGCGCGCAACGAATTCATGATGAGCAACGCATTAGCGCACTTTTGATGAATATGGGGATGCTCGCATTTCGGCAAAAATACTATACTCAGGCAGAAACCTATTATCAGGAAGCGCTTAAATTGGCTCGAAAAAACGAGAATTATATGCGCGAGAGCGGTATTTTACAAAATATGGGCATTTTGGCTGGGACCAGAAAGCAATGGAAACTGGCAGAAATATATCTACAGGAAAGTTTGGAGATGGCTGGTAGGGTTGGATCTGATTGGCTCTACCATGAAACATTGTATGAGATTGGAGAGCTCCATCTCAAACGAAAACAAATACCAGAGGCGCAAGAAGCGTTTCAACGAGTATTCGCAAAAGCAGAACAACTAGAATCTCACTATTTAAAAGCGTCTGCTCTCTATGGACTGGCTCGTGTCGAGGCTGCCAGAGGCAACTTTGTCGAGGCGTATCGTCTGGGACACGCCAGTCAGGTGATGTTTGCAAAGATGGAGCATATGATAGAAAAACAGGTTGGAGATTGGCTAGACCATATAAAGAGGAATGCCGAACGTAAGTAGACAAAGAGAGGCCGAGATGATATGCCACACCAGGCGTTCATACACTGTTTCCGTTTTTTTTGGCCTCTGTGAGAATGCCATCTTAAAGCAAAAAGAAGGCATGGTGCTTTGCAAGGAGGAAACTATTTGGAGACGTATTTTGAGGGGAGAGGTTCTGACTCTCCTTCTATTGAGACAGTCTGGCGTGGCGGAGCCGGGCAAGGATATACCCCTGTCTGCCCGGCTTCCGGACAATGGCATTTACTCTTTCTCAAGCGGTACGACAGGCTGCATATTTTTGTACAGGGACCGTTGACCAGAGCGACCCCTGTGGCTCAACCCGAAGGGACTGAGTGGTTCGGGGTCACGTTTCCTCTCGGTACTTTTCTGCCCGCACTCTCCATTCAACGCTTACTGGATGAGCAGGCGTTCCTGCCCCTGGCCTCGCACACATCCTTTCATCTGGCTGACTCCAGTTGGCCGATCCCTGACTATGAAAATGTTGAGACCTTTATTGAGCGCCTGGTTCGCCAGCATGTGCTGGTCTCTGATCCCTTGGTGCAGGCGGTCCTGGCGCATCATCCGGTAGAGATGTCGTTGCGTACTATCAGACGCCGCTTTGTCCTGGCGACCGGGCTTCCCTACAAGACAATTGAGCAGATCGAGCGCGCCAAACAGGCCACCTCGCTTCTGGAGCAGGGCGTTTCGCTGATCGACGCGGCATATCAAACCGGGTATGCGGACCAGTCCCATCTGACTCGGGCACTGAAGCATTTCATTGGCTCCACTCCCTCCCTCATCGCTCGGACTCAACATGGGCTGACGCGCCGCTAAAACCTTATTGGATGGCCATTTTCTTCAAGACGCTCCCCCTCTGTTCGAGTATAATCGTGTTGCTGACTCTTCCTGTGAAGAAAGCAGCGACACTCGTTACTTCAGAGTTGAACGATCAAAGGAGTATGCAATGAGAAAAATCATTTCTCTAATCCATCTTTCGCTGAATGGCTTTACCTCGGGTCCCAATGACGAACTGGATTGGATTGCGTATGATCACGAATTGGAGCAGGATTCCCATTCCTTGCACACGCTCACAGATGCCGTGATCTGGGGACGCAGAACGTATGAAGGCATGGCTAGCTACTGGCTCACGGTGCCGAGCGATCCCGCCAGCACTCCAGCCGAACTCGAACACGCGCGCTTCCTGGACGCTGCCACCAAGATTGTGGTCTCGCGCACATTGGAGCGCGTTGCGTGGAACAATGCACAGAATACCGTACTGATTAAGGATCACATCGCCGAAGAAATTAATGCCATCAAACAGCAGCCAGGTAAAGATATTTGGTTCCTCGGCAGTCCCATGCTAGCGCGCACGTTTATGGAACTGGACCTGATTGACGAATATCGCATCAATATCAATCCAACGATCCTTGGCGAGGGCAAGGCCCTCTTTACTGGCGTTACTCGTTCATTCCCGCTCAGACTGCTGGCCTCAAAGACCTTTCAAAGTGGAGTTGTGGCCCTGCGCTATGAACCGGATCGCTCGGCAAAGTAGCAGAAGGCAGACACGCGGTATCTGTCCCCTTGCAGGCCAATCACAGGCCGCTTCACACGAAGTGACAGTGATTGTGTCAGCAAGGGGACTATCATGTTGTGGACACATTCCCGTGTAACAACAGACTGTCAGGCATATCAACCGTTCCTGATCTGGCCCCTTCCCAGTCAAGCAGCGTAAGAGGTTGATGGGATAAGAGCCGGCGTCCATAGTGGCTCCGCCTCCCAGGGTGAGATTATAGCAAAATATCGTTGTGAAAAAATATGGGCATACAAAGTGATGCGTCAAATATGGGATGGGACGTGAAGCCGACTACCTGGGCAAAGGTGATTCTCAATTGGTGTCCCAGGCATAAATGAAACCATCATAGCTCTCGCTGGACAACCTGCACACGCGACCAGACCCCGGCGTAGAGAAGTGGGTTGGTATATCCTATAGCAGCACGCCTTGCAGAAAGGTGTCGCACGTGAGCAGGTTTCCATGATGAGAAAAAGCCGGGCACAGCTCTTAGACGCTATTGTTCTCTCCAAGGAGGAACGCGTCCCTGTGCTGCAAGCATCGAATCATATCCAGGTTGGGTAAAAAGAGCATGCAATTGACGCCGACGCATTCCCATGTTCCCCCCATCGTATAGAGGGAAAACAAGTGCATCTCGTAGTAAGCGCTCCAATGGCGTCTTTTTCGTATAGCTTTCCACACCGACCAGACGCATCGCATCGTAGATGACCTGCACCGCGAGTTCCGAACAATAGACCTTGGCCATAATCGCTAGCTCTTCCCCGTGCCCATCCGTTTGCTCAAGGTAATGGCAGGCCTTCCAGGTCATGTAGCGAGCTGCCTCAATTCGCATCTTGATGTCAGCGAGCATGTAGCCAACATTCTGATGCTCGATGATTGGTCCCGAACCCAGGCGCCGCTCTGATTTTGCAAAGTCAAGGGCGTAATCAAAGGCAGCGCGCATTACGCCGACGCAGGCCGCTGCGATGAGCGCTGCTGACCAGGAGAACGTGCCCGACACGATCTCCAGCCCCTGGCATGGACGACCAATGAGATGGTTTGCTGGAACCCGGACTTCCTTAAAGTGGACGCGAGAAGACATCACCCCGCGATTTCCTAGTTTGTCGTAGGCATCGATGACCTGTACGCCAGCAGCGTCCCCCGGTACCATCACTACTGCCAGCGATTCATGTGCTCCTTTGGTAAGGTCGGTTCGGCAGACGACGGAGTACAGATGAGCTCCTTTGCCGTGCCAGCCAGAACCACTGGTGGTGTAGTGTTTTTGCCCGGTGATAACCCATGCATCTCCATCGCGATAGGCGAAGGTCTGCACTCCCGCTTCCGCATCAGTGGAGTCGAAATTTGCGCCTCCACCTACCTCTGTAAAGGCGAATGCAGCGAGCAATTCTCCATCTGTATCATCGATGAAGGGCTGAAGGAACTGTTTGCGTTGGGCTGCGTTTCCGAATTGAATGACTGGTTGGAGCCCGACGCCACTGGCCAGTAGCGTCGTGGGGACATTGACATCCACGCGTGCTAA
The DNA here is from genome assembly GCF_057551105.1 of Dictyobacter sp. Z7_2. NCBI lineage: Bacteria > Bacillati > Chloroflexota > Ktedonobacteria > Ktedonobacterales > Dictyobacteraceae > Dictyobacter > Dictyobacter sp. Z7_2. Next base: position 666,118 of record NZ_BAAJPE010000002.1, on the reverse strand, counting down.
TTCCTCGACAGCAAGGGCAAAATCAACCAGTCCGAAGCCCAGGCCCCCATTGACCACAGGGATGAACGACTTCGTGAACCCGGCTTTAGCCATTTCGCGGAATGCTGTGCGTGTGAAATAAAACGCCTCAGTTGGATCTGCAATCTCATCAATTTGCTCTGAAATAGGCGCCAATACCTCCTCGGCAAAGGCATGGGCATTGTCCTGGAGTAAGCGTTGTTCTAAGCTCAGTGTGAAGTCAATTGGCATGTGAGTTTCCTTTCTCTTCGTGTGCTGCTATCTAGCAGCAGCAACAGACAGGACTCTGAAACTGACCATTTGGAGAAAAGCAGCATTACGAAACCAACAGAGAGAGTGACCAGGAGGCCATTTCTAGTATATGAATCTAAACAGTATTGGTCAAGCTGAAACAGTCTCTTCTATTATCAGTCATCTCATCATGTTGAGACTACAAAGATGTTGGTGAAGGCTCCCTCACGTCTAATGCTCCCAATGCTTGCAAGGATGACTTTTGTGCATTGGTGAGGCCTTGGACGTCTGTGATCTTGAGCCGCTCATAGAGTCGATCCCGCCGCAGTGTGTGTAACATCTCGCCGCTCTCCATGTTCCACAGTCGGATGGCCCCGTCATCGCCGCAACTGGCTAGCATGTCCCCACCTGGACTCATCTTGAGTGCTTGCACAGTGCCCTGATGTGCCTCTCGTACTCGAACGCATTTCCCACTCTTCAGATCCCACCAGCGTAGCCTGCCGTCACCACCTCCACTGATCAACATCTCCCCTCTTGGGACCCAGCTCAGTGTGGCGGCTCCCCCCAGGTATCCTTCAAAGGCATGCACCTGCTTTCCACTACCTGTATCCCACACGAAGAGCTCTCCACCTCCTCGGGTGCTACCGACGGAGGCTAGCCTGTTCCCATCAGGACTCCAGGCTACGTTCATGACGGCTCCCTGATGTCCCTTCAGTTGCCGCTGCTGCGTGCCAATGGTCGCATCCCACAGATAGAGGATGCTATCATCCCCCCCTCCAGCCACCCACGTGCCATCCGGGCTCCAGGCCACACGCCTTAGCCAGGTCGCTAGTGCACGATCTGCCCATCTCAGGGTGTGTGCGGCTACGTCCCATACCTGTATTCCACGCTGATAGGTGCCGCAGGCCAGCAGCTTTCCGTCAGGACTCCATGTTACGCCGTAGAAGAGGGTGTCTGCGGAGTCGGAGTCCCCAATAGTCTGGAGACAGGAGCCAGAAGTCGGGTCCCATAGCCGGATGGCACTTGCCCACCCGGAACTGGCCAGCCTGCCCCCATCAGGACTCCATGCCACGCCGTAGACATTCTTACGATGACCGCGCAACACGCCTTGCGTCCTGCCACTGACTCCATCCCAGATGGTGACCAGCGTATCCGTGCCGCCACTAACCAACTGCCTGCCGTCAGGGCTCCAATCAAGGTCGTTGAGGGAGGTCACTGAGCCCTGGACTACACGTATGCACTGTGCACGTTCAACCTCCCATAGCCGCAGGGTGCCATCGTCGCCGCCACTGAGCAGGTAGCGACTCTCGGGCGTAAAAGCCAGACTATACACCTCACCATGATGTCCTTGCAGCACTGCTCGCAAGGTGCCGAGCTTCCCGTTCCACAGACGGATGGTGTGGTCAAAGCTGCCGCTGGCCAGCGTTCCTCCATCAGGACTCCAGGACACCCACCGTACCCTATCTGTATGTCCCGAGAGCGTCTGGAGATAGTGTCCACTTTCGACCTGCCAGAGCTTAACGGTGCCATCCCAACTCGCGCTGACGAGAACGCTGCCATCGGGAGCAAAGGCCAGACTGTGCACCCACATGCTGTGTCCGGCGAGGGTCTGTACACAGGAGGCTCTCCCTCCGAGTGGGATCTCCCAAAGGCGGATCGTGCCCGTGAAGTCACCACTGGCCAGCAGACCACCATCCGAGCTCCAGGATAGCGAGATGACTGAACTGGGATGCGGCAATTCTCCCAGGAGAGTGCCGAGCTTCGGATCCCAGAGTCGGATAGTCGGATCAACACCCCCGCTGGCTAGCAGCTTTCCATCGGGGGAAAAAGCCAGACACCATGCACCCTGCGTATGCCAGCGTGACCAGAGCAAGGCGCCACTCTCGAGGTCCCACAACTTGAGGCTACCATCCTCGCTTACAGTGGCAAGCATGTGTTCATCAGGGCTCAATGCAAGGGCTAACGTCGTGTCTGCATGGGCCTTCCAGGCCTGATGCAGGAGTTTACCTTCGTCACGCCACACGCGCACTTCTCCTCTCCTGCTGACTGCTGCCCAGTACTGCCCACTGCGGCTGATGGCCACGGAGGTAATGGCATCGAAAGTCTCGGAAAAGACGCATTTACTCAACACAGCTCCGGATAGATTCGTGTCTTGCATCTCGACCCCTTGCAAGTATGCCCCTCGAATGACGAGCCGTGAAAGATCCAGGCCACGCAGATCTCCCCGTAACACCCGCAACAGCGTAACCAGGTTGGCTGGCCCATACCCCTGAGCCAGATGGTCCCAGTCGTGCAAAGTGTTGAGCAAAGTGTACAAGTGTGCCTCCAGATCAGCTTGCCCCAGGTACATACTCTGCAATCGGGTGAGCAAGGGCACGATGATCAGCCGCTCTTGGATCTGACGTACGTATTCCTTAGCCTGAGCCTGGCATAGCCCATATTCGATGAGGCAGCCAAGTTTGCTTTGCTCAATCTCGCTTGCGGCCCACTCGATGATTCTGCTCGTCGCATATTCGAGTACCACTGACTGTAGTGTGAAGCTTCCTGGCAATTGCCCCCGCTCAATTAAACTGCGGCGTAGGAGTCCATCCAAAGCTTCAAGCACGTTGATGTTAGCTTTGGGCTCACTGAGGGCAGACAACAGATCCTCCACACTTACCGGTTCACGCAGGATGGCCAGCCAGCAGAAGACGGTCTGCTCAAGCACCGAGAGGCGAATATAGTGCTCATCCAACAGTTCTCGTACCCCCCCAAAGATTACCTTGCCATGCCTCAGAAACGGGAGGACTTCGCCACCAAAGAGTTCAGCAATGGTCTGCCCTACAATCTTTAATGCTAACGGATTGCCCTGGTAGACCTCAACCAGTCGCACTATATCCAGTGGGGAGCCCACGACTTCTTTCTCCTCCAACAACTGAGCACCCGCTTGCTCGTCCAATCCGGCCAGTCGTAAAGTTCGAACTGGAGAGCGCTTGCCTTCCAGGGGCACGAGATTTGCTAATTTTTCTCGGCTGGTGAGCAACAGGCAACTCTGGTGTCTGGTTTCCCCCAGAAGGCGCAGGAGTTGGTCATAGCCTTGTGCATCTGCACGCAGGTGGCCTGTGCTAGTCCCATCTTCTAGTAGGATCTCCCAATTGTCCAACACCAGAAGTACCCGCCGAGTACGCAGTTGCTCCATTAGTAGAGGCAGGTGGTCTTCCAGAACGTTCGAAACAGTTGGCTTCACTTGTGGAGCTAGTATCTGTAAACAGGTCTCTACCAGTGTGGCACTGTTGGGCATATCTCGAAGAGAGCGCCAGATCACGACCTCAAACTGCCTGGCTACCTGATACATTACTGTGACGACTAGCGCCGACTTGCCAATACCTCCCATGCCTAGTACACTGATAACTCGACAGCGATCCTCTCCGATCCATCGGCTGAGCAAGGTCAGTTCAGACACGCGTCCATAGAAACTGTATACATCGAGTGCCTCCTTCCAATCCACCTTTGGTTCACTTTTAGCGGAAGGCGCACTATGCCGACCAGTGTCAAAAGGCTGTTCTACTATGCCTTCACTCTGAGGCATGGTAGGTTGATTGAGTAATTGCTGTAGCCACCGCTCATTGAGTAGCACCTTCTGGTGGGCCGCACGCCAAAATGCTCGGATCTCCTCTTCCTCCTGTCCAGCGGCAAAGGCACCTTGCTGTAGGGCCAATGCCAATAAGGCTTGCAGGTGAACAGCTTTGGGATAGGTCTCACCAGCTTCCCAACGGCCCACGGCTTTGCGCGAGATGCTCAACACTGCTGCCAGTCCCGCTTGTGTCACTCCGATATTGGTGCGCAAGGTCAAGATTCTCTGGCCAAAGATATAATCTGGCTCTCCGTGCCAGGACCTACTCATAAGCAGACTCCTTTCAACGGACGGCAGGAGAGAACGCACATGGGACGTGAAATGAGACAGGTTGGGTACTGATTTCCCCAACTTTTGCCAATATACTGAGTCCTGTCGGATGCGCTCCATGCCAGTCCACAGTGACGCAAGGTGTGCCTGGGACCTCTCATGTGTTTCCAGGCACTTCCCTTAATGTTCTGCCTCTATCATAGCAGATTGTACACGTAGACAGCGAGCACAGAGCGTGTTTCGGGAGCAGAGAGGTAGATGACTCTCTCAGCAAAAGGAGTATCTGATGAAATACCCGGTGTCTTATCGCAGCGTGCAGGTCGATGACCTATCTATTTTCTATCGAGAGGCTGGGCCTAAAGACGCCCCAGTTCTTCTGTTGCTTCATGGCCTACCATCCTCTTCGCGGATGTTTGAGCCCCTGTTGCAGCGCTTGTCCGAACGCTATCACCTGATCGCCCCGGATTATCCGGGTTTCGGTCATAGCGATTGGCCTGATCCTACACAATTTGCTTACACCTTCGACCACATTACGACGGTGATGGAACACTTTATCGAGACGCTTGGCCTGACTCATTACAGCCTCTACATGCAAGACTATGGTGGCCCTGTTGGCTTTCGCATGGTGCTGGCTCACCCGGAGCGTGTGCAAGCGCTGATTGTTCAGGATGCCGTAGCACATAGTACGGGCCTTGGAGAAAACTGGAATCCTCGCCGCGCTTTTTGGGCTGATCGTGTCAGATATGAGGAAACGTTGCGCACGAACCTGCTCTCCCTTGCCACCACACGTACGCGGCATGTGGGCAATGATCCCCAGATCGAGCGCTACGATCCCGATCTGTGGATCGATGAATTCCGGTTTCTCAGTCAGCCGGGCCAGGCGGACATTCAGAGCAATCTGTTTTACGATTACCAATCCAACGTCGCTTCCTATCCTGAATGGCAGGAATGGATGCGCAAAAATCTGCCTCGCCTCCTCGTAATTTGGGGAAAGTACGAACTCTCGTTTGATGCTTCCGAACCGGAAGCGTTCCGCCGCGATGTGCCTGATGCTGAAGTACATATCGTCGATGGCGGTCACTTCGCGCTGGATACGGCAGCCGATGAAATTGCCAATCTGGTTGATCGCTTCCTGACACGTTCGAGGTAAACCTAATTGGAAAAATTGTCTGGTTTTCCCAAACAATCTGGAACCCAAACGTCTCTGTTCAATAGATGGCAGGAGGTATCAACATGGGACGTGAAATGGGACTGATTGGGTACTGTTTCCCTGACTTCTCTCAGTACACTTAAGTATGTTAGATGCGTTACATACTGGTTATATGTGTCAGAGCGCCAATACGCCTGTAAGGCCAGTAGAGTTTCTGGCAGGTTGACTTGATTTCTCACTCGTTCTCGATTTCACCGTGAGCCTGACCAGGATAACTTTGGTATGGATCGGTGCCAGGTGATCAAAGTCATGGCACCCCCATAAGGGCGCAGGTGCATCATCGGAATGTGACTATGCAGATTACATCATCAGAAGGGAAAAGGAGTATGAGTAATGCCAACACCACTCTTGATCGTCGTCACTTTTTGGGCGCTGCGGCTATGACGCTTGCTATTGCCCCGATTAGCCTGACCGGTTATGCAGAAGCACAGGCAAGTACGGTACAACCAGCTGAGCAGCCTGCAATGAAGCCGGGGACGAACACATCCTTCACTTCGCTTAAGCAGATCAAAGCCGGCCTTCTCAATATTGGATACGCGGAAGCAGGTCCTCCCAATGGTCCCGTCGTCATCCTGCTGCATGGCTGGCCCTACGATATTCACAGTTATGTTGATGTGGCGCCTTTGCTGGCACGGCTCGGCTACCGGGTGATCGTCCCGTATCTGCGTGGTTATGGCACCACGCGCTTTCTTTCAAATAAAACCTTTCGCAATGGCCAGCAGTCGGTAGTCGCTCTCGATATCATTGCTTTGATGGATGCCCTCAAGATCGAAAAGGCCATCCTGGGTGGTTATGATTGGGGCGCACGTACGGCTGATATCATTGCGGCCATCTTCCCAGAGCGCAGCAAGGCCCTTGTCTCGGTGAGCGGTTATCTGATTGGCAGCCAGCAAGCTGGCAGTGTTCCGTTACCACCGAAGGCTGAGCTCCAGTGGTGGTACCAGTATTACTTCGCTACGGAACGTGGCCGTGCTGGCTACGAGGAATACCGACACGACTTCGCAAAGCTCATTTGGCAGATCGCTTCGCCAAAATGGAACTTTGACGATGCCACGTTCGAGCGCAGTGCAGTGGCTTTCGAGAATCCCGATCACGTTGACATTGTGATCCATAACTACCGCTGGCGGCTTGGACTGGCTAAAGGTGAACCGCAATATGATGAATTGGAACAGCGGCTTGCCAAAGGCCCAGATATTACCGTGCCTACAATTACGCTGGAAGGCGATGCCAATGGTGCTCCCCATCCGGATGCCAGTTCCTATGCCCAGAAATTTTCGGGCAGATATACGCATCGGATCATCACGGGAGGTGTTGGACACAATCTACCTCAAGAAGCTCCGCAGGCCTTTGCTCAAGCTGTCATCGATGTTGATAAATATTAGATTTCTCCATGCTGTCTTTGGAAGGAAACGTTCACAAGATCGGGAATTGGCCCGTTATGTAATCAATCTGAAAGGTATCAAAACAAAGGAGAACTCTTATGGACACCCAAACCAACAGAACGAGACAGACGCAGTTTGCTATTCGACCCTTCCACATCGATATTCCTGAAGAAGCGATCGCCGAATTGCGTCGGCGTATCACCGCGACAGTCTGGCCCGAGAAGGAGACCGTCGCAGATGCGTCACAGGGCGTGCAACTGGCGACAATGCAGCAACTCGCGCGTTACTGGGGGACCGACTACGACTTCCGGCGGTTCGAGATGCAACTCAATGCCCTGCCGCAGTTTATAACCGAGATTGATGGGCTCGATATTCATTTCATTCATGTTCGTTCGAGACATGAACATGCGTTGCCACTCATAGTTACGCATGGCTGGCCCGGCTCGGTTATTGAGCAGATCAAGATCATCGATCCACTGACTAATCCTACGGCCCATGGCGGCAGTGCGTCGGACGCTTTCGATCTGGTGATTCCGTCGCTGCCGGGCTACGGGTTCTCAGGTAAGCCGACCATGACCGGCTGGGACCCCATCCGTGTCGCACGTGCGTGGATTGTGTTGATGAAGCGGTTGGGATACACGCGATTTGTAGCGCAAGGTGGCGATTGGGGCAATGCTGTGACGGAACAGATGGCTCTGCAAATGCCTCCTGAATTACTCGGCATTCACACCAACATGCCTGCCACCGTCCCAGACGATGTCGCCAGGGCACTCCAGTTTGGTGATCCGCCACCATCCGGTCTCTCTGCTGATGAACGGCACGCGTACGATCAGCTGGACTTTTTCTATAAACATGGCCTTGCTTACTCCCAGGAGATGGGGAACCGCCCGCAGACGCTTTACGGGATTGCGGATTCACCCATTGGTTTGGCCGCCTGGATGCTTGACCACGATGCTAGCAGTTACGCTCTCATCGCGCGCTCCTTTGACGAACATACGGGTGGTCTCACACGAGACGACGTTCTTGACAACGTGACACTTTACTGGTTGACGAACACTGCGATCTCATCGGCTCGTCTGTATTGGGAAAGCAAGCTTGCCTTTTTCGCCCCAAAAGGTGTCGCAATCCCTGTTGCGGTGAGCGCCTTTCCTGACGAGCTCTATCAGGCTCCGCAGAGTTGGACAGAGCGGGCGTATCCCAAACTTATCTATTACAACAAGCTCGACAGAGGGGGCCACTTTGCAGCGTGGGAACAGCCGCAACTCTTTTCGCAAGAGATGTACGCGGCGTTCCGATCACTGCGCTGATGGGCGCGTACTGAGACCTCTATGCTAGTATGTCCACCCTCCACGATGATGTGGGGAAATATATCATGCGGCGAACTCAAGTCGTTGGATGTTGGCATCGGCAATGGTGCCGATGCACATTGCCATCTATCCAATCCTATGGAAGGTATGTATCATGAAAGCAAACCGGCCCTTGTTCTCTACTAAACACGCTCGCGCCAGCGGAGCTTCGATGGCACTCTTCTCCAAGGACGAAAGCGCAGAGCAGCAGATGGCGCCCACTACCATTTCTCTCCCTTTTGAAGGTGAGATGCCTTCTCTGGAGCGTGCGACTGCGTGGCTCAATTCGCAGTCACTCTCGACAGCCGACCTGAGAGGAAAGGTCGTGCTCATTAACTTCTGGACCTATACCTGTATCAATTGGCTTCGCTCACTGCCCTATGTCCGTGCATGGGCCGAGAAATATCAGGAGCAAGGAGTAGTAGTGATTGGCGTGCACACTCCTGAGTTTCCCTTTGAGCGTGACATTGAGAATGTTCGCCGAGCAGTCAGGGATATGCGTATCGATTATCCCATTGCGATTGATAACGACTATGCAATCTGGCGTACTTTTGTGAACCACTACTGGCCAGCCCTCTACTTCGTTGATGCGCAAGGACACCTTCGACATCACTACTTCGGCGAGGGCGCATATGAACAATCCGAGCAGGTCCTTCAAAACTTACTGATAGAAGCTGGCAGAGGGGGCATCGATCATGAACTGGTTTCAGTCGATGCTCGTGGTGCTGAAGCGGCTGCCGATTGGGACAGTTTGAGATCTCCGGAAACTTATGTCGGCTATGAGCGTGCTGAGCACCTTGCGTCCCCCGGCGGTGCGGTCCTGGACACACGTCGCGTCTATGTAGTTCCCGCCAAGTTGAGGCTCAATCATTGGGCCATTGCGGGGGATTGGACGGTGGAGCAACAGGCATCGGTGTTAAATAAAGCCAACGGGAGGATCGTGTCTCGCTTTCATGCCCGCGACCTACATCTGGTCATGGGGCCGGCAGTGCGAGGAACATCTGTACGCTTTCGCGTGCGCATCGATGGACAACTGCCAGGCGCGGCTCATGGCATTGACATTGATGACCAGGGCAACGGTGTGGTGAGTCAACAGCGGCTCTATCAGCTGATCCGCCAACCGAAGCCCATTACTGATCGGCAGTTTGAGATCGAGTTTCTCGATGCAGGCGTAGAGGTCTTTGTCTTTACGTTTGGCTGATTCATGACACCAGAGCAAACTTGAGCAACCTCTAGAGAGTATCTGGTGAACATGTCAGAGCTACAGCGTTTGTTACTGGTGTTGCTTGATAAACTCGAGGGCGATTTCAGCGACTTCAGGCCATCCATGATCAATGATCAGCGAGTGCCCACGACCAGCGAGTTCGTGGAATTCGGTGGTAGCGGGATTGCTCTGTTGTAGTTTGTACGCGGCTTTGACCACGACTGCCGGGACTGTATGGTCTTTCTCGCCAGCAATCAGCAAAAGTGGTCCACGCTCAGGATTTTTTGTATCTACTTTATCCTCTGTCCAGGGGTTGAGGTTGGCGGCGGCGGCCTGAAAAAGGGGTGTACCAGGACCAGGAACAGCGAATGTTTCATAGAGCTGACGAGCTTCCGTTTCGTCTAGCTCGTTGGTAAAACCATAATGGAACTGTTCGAATGTCAGCGCGACTGACCGGTGGTAGTTGGCTGGATTGCTCAGAACCGGCGAGCCTGATTTGAGCTCAGAGAGCGGCAATGGCAGTACACCACGGAATCCAGCTGGATCAATGGCCACTGTCGCAACGGATAATTCTCGATCGGCCAGTTGCTGCGCGAAAAGTCCGCCGAAGGAATGCCCAATGATTACAGGTCTCTTGTTGAGGTGGCTTATCACATTACTGAAATGATCCACGATCTGTTTAATCCGTTTATTCGCAAAGGTTTCTGGATCGTCTTTTGCATTGACAACGGTTTCTGGATCATCAGGCCAGCCGGGGGCAAGAGTAGTATAGCCTCGCTCCTCAAAGAATGCACGCCAGGGATCCCAACTGGATGCGAGGAGCCAGAGTCCGTGCACGAACACGACTGGCTGCAATCCTGAGGCATTGGCACGCTCGATCTCTTGCTGTTCACGAGTTGTCAGGGTTTCCATATCAGTACTCCTTTGGGTTGTCAGAAGGGCTCATTTTGCATATTAATGCATATTAGTGCATTTTGGTACATATGTAACCCTTTATGATGTTTGGCTTTGCGCAGAAAATTGGTGATGCACGATCTGATTGAAAATAGAATTGATCTTTTTCTATTGGTATATTTTGAGTATGGAAGAAAAGGAGGAGAAAGACATGTCCCAAATGGTGTATTTCTGGCATGGCTATCCTATGGCCCAAAAGATGTAGTGGTATGGCTTTACACTGTCTCCTTGATGTAGCTATGGTGAATTAGACACTCATGATTGGTTGTGCGTCGTTTGGTTTGGATTATTTCGTTGGGTCAGGCAATACGGGATGTCCAACTTAACAATGTTTCCTTTGGCCCATGACAGGATGTATGTCTGGGGCTATACTGATAGAAAAAGTAGTGAAAAAGCGCATCTTGTGCAGTTCTGGTGTGCTGCCGATGAGTTGTCGCGGGTACTCTGGCTTTTGCGCTGGCAGGCGAGATGACGTGCACCAGCGTGCTGAAAGAAGTGAGATAACACAATGAAAGCAATCCGTATTCATGGCCGTGGTGGAGCAGATCATCTTGTCTATGAAGATGCACCAAAGCCTGAACCAGGTCCAAGCGAAGTATTGGTTCGTGTCTATGCAACTGGCGTTATCGCCACTGAATTGACCTGGGACGAGACTTATCAAACGGTGGCAGGCATTCAGCGAGCATTCCCGATTCCAGGGCATGATTTCTCAGGAATAGTAGAGGAAACTGGTACCGATATCACAAATCTGGCAAAAGGAGCCGAGGTCTATGCTTTGATAGACTTCGATCGCGATGGCGCCGCAGCAGAATATGCGATTGCTCGTTCTGATGAACTAGCTCTCAAGCCGCGCTCACTCGACCATATTCAGGCGGCTGCCGTTCCGCTGACCGCTCTAACTGCCTGGCAGGCGCTTTTTGAGCATGCCAATTTACAGCAAGGCCAGACGATCCTGATCCATGGCGCAGCTGGAGGCGTCGGCGTATTTGCAGTCCAGTTTGCTCGTTGGGCAGGTGCGCGTGTGATTGCGACCGGGTCGGCGGCGAATCATGCTTTGCTGCGCGAATTGGGAGCCAGTGAGGTGATCGACTATACTACTACACGCTTTGAAGAGGTCGTCAAGGATATAGATGTAGTCTTTGATCCCATTGGCGGCGAGACTGTCCAGCGATCCTGGCCGATTATCAAGTCAGGAGGGGTGCTGATCTCTATCACCAGCCCACGCCCCTCTTTCGAAGAGGCCAAGGCTTTCAATGTGCGACCGATCTGGTTTATCGTCAGGCCTAATCGTGATCAGCTGACTCGAATCGCCTCGGTGATTGACGAAGGACATGTGCGACCAATTATTGACACGATCCTTCCTCTTTCGCAGGCTCGCCAGGCCTACGAGTATGGAGCGAGAGGGCACACTCGTGGCAAAATCGTCTTGCGCGTGATGGAATAAGTCATGTTTGTAGAAAGGAATAGTAGATGGCAGGATCGCTTGCAGGTAAAGTTGCTTTGGTGACTGGTGGCAATAGTGGTATTGGTCTGGCAACCGCCAGGGAATTTCATGCCAATGGAGCCCGAGTCGTGATCGCAGGGCGAAACCAGGAAACCCTTACCGAGGCTGCTCGCCAGATGGGGGATGATGTGTTGGCAGTGCAGGCCGATATCTCCCAACTTGGCGACATTGATCACTTGATGGCACGGATACATGAGGCGTTTGGCAAACTGGATATCCTTTTTATCAACGCTGGTATTTTTAAAGGCGCCTCGTTAGAAGAGATAGATGAACAGGCCTTTGACGAGATGTTCAATGCCAACTTTAAGGGGGCGTATTTCACCATCCAGAAAGCGCTTCCCTTGCTCAAATCTCCGTCCTCGGTAATCTTCAATGGGTCGGTCAATGCGCTTACAGGTATTACAAATAGCTCACTGTATACAGCCAATAAAGGCGCGGTGCACGCTCTCGCCCGAGCTCTGGCGGCCGAGCTCATCGATCGTGGCATTCGAGTAAATACCATTGCCATTGGCCCAACTGCGACAAATCTCTTATCTCGTTCGGGCTCTTCGCCAGAGATCCTACATGCGCAAGACGTGGCACGCATCAGCCGCTCACCAATCAAGCGTCTGGGTAGCCCTGAAGAAGTGGCAAAAGTTGCACTGTTCCTTGCTTCAGATGCCTCATCTTTTGTGGTTGGCTCAGAAATTGCCGCTGATGGGGGCTGGCTTTTAAACATTGTATAGGCGATAAATGCGAACACAAACCTGATAGCGTATGAAGCGTCATCAGGTGTGACCTGCCTGCTGCCACGATAATAAAGAGGTATGTAAGCACGCAGAAAGTTGTTCTCGTACGCAAGTCATTTAGGAGAAAGGACAAACGTATGTTCGGTATTCAGGATGTTATAAGGAAACAAAAATCACTTTATCGGATAGCGCTTTTCATAAGCGGAATCCTGGTGGTCCTGGCTGTCTTGTTCGTTGGCATGAAGACAGTCAATGCGACACCATCTGCCACATCTTCATCCCTTCCTCAGGGATTCACTCAGGGGGATGTACATGTGAATGGCGTTCGTTTGCATTATGTGCAGGCTGGCCAGGGCACTCCTATTGTATTGCTGCATGGATTTCCCGAAAATGAGCACGAGTGGTACAAAGTGATGCCAGGGCTTGCTCAACATTATCACGTCATTGCTCTGGATATGCGAGGTGCAAGCCTCTCTGATGCTCCTGCTACTGGCTATGATAAGACAACGTTGGCACGCGATGTACATGGAGCCGTACAACAGCTTCACCTGGGCTCGATTAACCTGGTTGGCCATGATATCGGTTCAATGGTTGCGTATTTCTATGCGGCCATGTATCCCGCAGAGGTCCGCCATCTGGTCCTGATGGAAGCTCCGATTCCGGATGCTCAGATATACAGCTATCCAGCGTTGACTGCCAGTGGGCCGGGTTTGTGGTGGTTTGGATTATTTAATACTCCGAGTATGCCTCAGACTCTTATCCAGGGGCGTGAGATGCAGTTTATCACGGAGTTTTACAAGTACAGTGTCCCTCCTGTGGTTGCGGGCAGTATTACGAGCGAGGACCTGAAGATCTATGCGCAAGACTTGCGTGGAACAGCACATTTGCGTGCCTATGTTGGTTACTTCGGCACCCTCTCACAGGATGTCGCACGTGTGCAGCAACTTGGCCAGACAAAGCTTACCATGCCTGTGCTAGCCATTGGGGCTGATCATAGCCTGGGAGATGCACTAGGAAAGCAGGTCCAGCAGTATGCAACGAATGTGCAATCTGTGGTATTTGCTAACTCGGGGCACTGGATACCTGAAGAATATCCCCAGAAAACCGTCCAGTATCTGACAGCTTTCTTTGCAAAGTAGAGAGATTATGCGATTAACATCGTGTTGAATGCATGAGATAATATCACACCTCTTTCTTGTGATGTTTATCTGGAAGATTGCTAAGTAAGCACAAGAAGAGAGAGCATGGAGATTCAAATCTTCATGCTCTCTCTTCTTGTGCTTATTTGGGACCCCTTCATACCTATGATCTGATATTATAGAGAAGATACATTTATTTAAAGGGAAGTGTCTGGAGTTATGTGAGAGTGCCCCAGACCTTCCGCAGTTGAGATGGACCGCACGGAGCGTATCCAACCATGGTTCAAGTATAGCGTGAACTCGTGGGAGAATCATCGTCCCAATACGTCCCATTTCACGTTTTACCAATTCCCATCTGATGCGCCGTTACGGTTCTTTCTAGAAGGAGCAGACTTATGAGGCAGCCCTCCTACAGGGAGCGAGATTATGCCTTTGGTCAGATGGTGCTACTCCTACGTACGGGCCTTGAATTGACGCAAATAGAAATAGCTGGGATATTGGGCATCTCGCGGAAAGCTGTGGGCAGGTGGGAGGCTGGTGAGATGTATCCCAGGCTACCTCATCTCAAAGCTTTGCTCGCTTTTGCGCTCGATCAGCATGCTTTTACGGGTGGCCATGAAGAGGAGGAGATCAGGGCTTTCTGGCAAGCGGCTCACCAGAAGACACCCCTTGACGAACGATGGCTCCATGAACTATTTGTATCTCCACGTTCCCAACAAGCTCTTACGAGCTCAGGAGATGTTGAATTGACACAAGAGGGTAATGCTATTGTTCCACTACCTGTCAGAGGTGCACCGCGTGTCGATTGGGGGGATGCACTGGATGTGCCAGGGTTCTATGGACGCGAAGAAGAATCAGCCCGACTGAGTGAGTGGGTGGTTCAGGAGCGTTGCCGCCTCGTCTGTGTTCTTGGTATGGGTGGTATTGGCAAGTCAGCACTCACCGTCAAATTTATGCATCATGTTGCTTCCCACTTCGATGTTGTCATCTGGCGTTCCATGCGTGATGCGCCTGCGTGTGAAGCACTGCTGGATGAATATCTCCAGATACTTGTTCCCAATGTACCTTCTGAGGTATCTGCTGGCTTGGAACGACGCCTACGTCTTCTACTGGAGGCTTTGCGCAGCATGCGCGTCCTGTTGGTGCTTGATAATCTGGAGACGCTGCTGGAGGAAGGCCAGCCTGCGGGCCATATGCGTTCGGGCTACGAGGGTTATGCTCAACTGTTACAGCGTCTCGGGGAGACCGATCATCAGAGCTGTCTGCTGCTAACCGGACGTGAGAAACCGAGCATCCTTGCCCCATACGAGGGCAGCCGGGAGACGGTGCGCTCCTTGCGCCTTTCCCAACTGGATGTCGACTCCTGCCAGCGCCTGCTGGCCGAAAAAGACGTTACGGGCAGCGCTGCCGATTATGATCAGTTGATCACTGCGTATGCTGGCAATCCCCTGGCGTTGAAGATTGTGGCACAGACTATCGTAGACCTCTTTGATGGCGAGATCACATCCTTTTTAGCACAGGGTGAGGTGGTCTTTGGTGGAGTGCGTGCACTGTTAAGTGAACAATACGCCCGACTTATCGATACGGAACAGACGCTGCTTCGTTGGTTAGCCATCCTGCGTGAGCCGGTGAGCATTAAAGAATTGCTGGCGGTGATCGGTGTATCAGTCTCTCGCACTGAGACTCTGGAAGCAATCGATGGCTTGTGGCGACGTTCACTTCTTGAGCGAGGCCAGCTTCGGGGGAGTTTTACGCTGCAATCGGTGGTGTTGGAATATATGACAGGGCAGTTCATTGCTGAAGTGACTGACGAAATTCAAGAGGGCAAGCTCGCGCGGCTTATCGAGCATGGACTAGAACTGGCTACGGGCAAGGACTATGTGCGACAGACCCAGAGGCGTCTTATCGTGATCCCCATTCTGGAGAATCTGCACAATCTCTATCCAGTGCGGTCCGCCCTTGAGAAGCATCTGCTCGCGCTTCTGAATTATTTGCGCGAGAGGGCTGACTATGCTCAGGGGTATGGACCAGCGAACCTGTTGGCTTTGTTGCGTGAGCAGCGTGGTCATCTGCGCGACCTGGATCTGTCACAGCTCACCATTCGAGGCGCATACCTGCGCGGGATCGAGATGCAGGATACCTCTCTGGCTTATGCCACCTTGCGTGATACTCTCTTCAATGAGGCATTTGATATCCCCTGGTCTGTAGCTATCAGTTGCCGTGGACGGTATTGGGCCATGGGGAGCAGGCGAGGAGAAGTGCGCGTGTGGCGTGAAGAAGGTAAACTCCTCCATCTGGCCTGGCAAGCTCATACCGACACGGTGCGTTCCCTCGCCTTCAGCCCTGACGAGCGCCTGCTAGCAACGGGCAGCTGGGATGGAAGTATTAAGTTGTGGGATATTGAAACCAGTGCCCTGCTCTGGATGGCCCAGTCTACTGATAACATTGAATGTTTAGCTTTCGCCCCCGATGGACGTACACTGGCCAGTGCTGGTGATGATGCCGCTATCCAACTATGGGATACTCATACTGGCGCACAGCGCCTGACGCTTTCCGATCAGGATGGCCCATTGTTTGCTCTGGCTTGGAGCCTCGATGGATGCCTGCTCGCCAGTGGAGGTATCGATGGCCGTATTCGACTCTGGGAGCTTACGGGGACACAGCCAAAAACTCCTGTACATATACTCATAGGCCATACCGACTGGGTGCTGGGACTGGCCTTTTCCCCTGATGGTACATTGCTGGCCAGTGGCAGCTGGGATGGTACCGTCAGCGTGTGGGAAGTCGAAAGTCTGCGCTTGCGCCAGAAGTTGACCGGGCATATCGAC
Source organism: Dictyobacter sp. Z7_2 (assembly GCF_057551105.1). Lineage (NCBI taxonomy): Bacteria > Bacillati > Chloroflexota > Ktedonobacteria > Ktedonobacterales > Dictyobacteraceae > Dictyobacter > Dictyobacter sp. Z7_2. The sequence continues at coordinate 649,691 of NZ_BAAJPE010000002.1, read as the reverse complement.
CGGGTGCGAGCGGTTATCTGGAGTCCCAATGGACAGCTCCTTGCCAGTTGTGGCTTTGATCAGACAATCTGGCTCTGGGACGTTGAGCGGGGCCGTTATCGAACCGGGTTGCATGGCCATACAGCTGGTATCTACGATCTTGCCTTTACCCCTGACAGTGCCAATCTCCTGAGCGGCAGCGAAGATGGCACCTTGAGAGTATGGGATGTGGAGCATGGACAGTGTATTCACATTATGCAGGGCTACGCCATCTCGCTTTATGATGTGGCCTGGAGTCCGGATGGTACGCAACTCGCCAGTGCAGGATCGGATACGCAGATAGCCATCTGGAAGATGGAGAGCCCATCGGCATCCTGGGTGTTACATGGCCATCGCTCTCTCGTATTTGGGGTGGACTGGAGTCCGGATGGGAAGATTCTCGCTAGTAGTGGATGGGATAATAGCGTTCGATTATGGAACGTGAGTACTGGCGAGGTTCAACAACACTTGCATGATCCCGGTCATATGAATAATCTCTTCTTCGGAGTAGCATGGAGCCCGGATGGTCGGCGACTTGCGGCTGCAAGTTATCAGCATGGAGTGCAGGTATGGGAGCTAACGACTGACAATCCACGCTGGGTGAGTTACGCTCAATCAACCCGTATCCGCCGCATAGCCTGGAGCCCCGATGGCGGTTGTCTGGCCAGTTGCGGCGATGATGGTAGTGTCTTCCTTTGGAATGTTACAGATGGTACTCTGCGAGCTTCGCTGCATGGGCATAGCAGTATGGTTATGTGCGTAGCCTGGAGTCCTGATGGGACCAAAATCGCCAGTGGAGGCCAGGGAAGAGATGGGGGAGAGATCATCATCTGGGATGCACTGAGTTACGAGCCTTTGCGGTCCTGGCATGTCTCGGACGCGATCGTGTATGCACTGGTCTGGAGTCCCATGGATGGATTGTTGCTCAGCGGTAGTAGCGATGGCATGCTCCGCTGGTGGGATATCAGGTACAGCGAGTGTGTACGTGTGCTACACGGCCATCAAGGAACCATTCATTCTCTCAAAGTGCATCCCGATGATAAGACGCTAGCAAGTAGTGGTGATGATAATGCCGTTCGACTCTGGGACCTCCAGAAATACAGACTAATCCAGACATTGCGGCGTGACCGACCCTACGAACGCCTCAATATCGGGAACATGAAAGGAGTATCGAAAGTGCAAAAAGAGAATCTAGGGGCGCTGGGCGCGATTGAATGATTGCTATGCTGGCATTTCCTCTTCTTCAACGTCCCATAAATCATAATGGGAAGGAGTGGGTCGAGCATTGTTACCTTGTGTCCCGTGACTTCACTCAATCTGAAAAGTATACTGCCCCTATGACCAGATTATGACAGAGAGTGTCTGGTTATAGGGGCAGTATACATGAGATGTCCGAGAAGATTAAGAGGTAGAGAAAGGTTCTATTGTACACGGAAAAAGGAAAGTGAGAAGATGATAGCCGAACACTCCTATGTGAATCAGCCAATTGAGAAGCAGAATCTCTTCCTCACGACAAAACTTCAACTTCCAACCTCTATGCATCCTCTGGTTTCACGCTCGCGCCTGCTGGAACGTGTTGATCAGGGTCTTGAAGGAAGACTTACCCTTATCTGTGCCCCCGCTGGTGCGGGTAAAACAATGTTTTTCACGGACTGGGTGCGGCACAATCATAAGATGCCTGTTGCCTGGGTCTCGTTGGATGAGTACGATAACGATCCAGCAAACTTCTGGCTCTATGTTTGCACCGCTCTGGGACGAGTGCACCGAGAGCTAGAAGAACAATTGTCCCGTGTATGGCTGGCCTGTTCGCCTGGCAGTCAGGCTATGCTCATCCAACTGTTGAATCTTCTGGCCGAGTCAAACATCCCTTTCGTCCTGGCGCTGGACGACTATCATTTGATCACCGCCAACGTGATTCATCATGCAGTCTCTTTTCTGATTGATCATATGCCTGCTAACATGCATCTAGTTCTGCTTACCCGCTTTGAGCCGTCGTTCTCCCTTGCTCGCTTGCGTGTACGTGGACTGCTTACGGAGATACGTGAGGACGATCTGCGCTTTACTCCTGAGGAGGTAGAGTGTTTCTTTACGGTTACCACCGAGCTCCGGTTGACACAGGTGCATATCCAGGCTGTAACTGAGCGCACCGAAGGATGGGTTACGGGCCTCCAACTGGCTGTGCTGGCACTACGGAGCTGTTCGGACCTGGACACATTTATGGCTTCATTTACCGGAAGTAATCGCTATATTGTAGATTACTTGCTTGAAGAGGTAATAGCTCACCAATCGCAAGAGGTTCAGACATTTCTTCTCTCCACAGCCATCCTTGATCGCCTGTGTGCATCATTATGCGCAAGCGTGCTCGCTGGTTGCCCTGAGAGAGCCGAGCCGCATCAGCGGAACCTCTCTCTGCCATTGGATGCCAGTGGCTCGGCGCAAGAGATGCTTGAATATCTGGAGCGTATAAACCTCTTCCTCATTCCACTTGATCACCAGCGCCGTTGGTACCGCTATCACCACCTCTTTGCCCAGGTCCTACAGGAGCGGCTTGCACTACTCTATCCCACTCGAATTGCTGAACTACATGTGCGAGCCAGTATCTGGTATGAGCAGCAGGGATATTGGAGTGAGGCGATTACCCATGCTCTGGCGACTGGAGATGTTGAACGAGCAAAATATTTGCAGGTTGCATCTCGGGCAAAGCCCTGTGAATTTAGCTGCACGGTTGCCGATGAGAGAGGACCAATGAGTGTATGGCATGCGCAAACAAGTTCATCTGAGGTTATTCAATCTAGCTCATTACCACTACTTGATCCCCTTAGTGAGCGCGAACGGCAAGCGCTCTACCTTCTGTCTACCGGAGCAACCAATGTTGCGATTGCTCAGCAACTTGTCATCTCCTCCGGGACTGTGAAGCGTCATATGAGTAATATCTTCTCAAAACTAGGCGTGACCAATCGCACACAGGCCGTCGTACGTGCAAGGGATCTGCGCATACTCTGAGGTACTATGGAGATGCATGCAGGTTTCTGTACAAAAGAAAAATACCCCTTCCATCCATTTTACCCCTCAATGGAGATCTTCTCACCCTTTTTTGGTATAATTGTGGCGCCCGTTATCCACCATAAGGCACATAAAAACATATCTGAGTTGGGTAGAAATAAAGCTGCTGCGCACTATTGTAAATACATATTGAAACGAAGACATTTTATGAAAGGAACGAGACGATGAAAAATGTGACCATGCATGTTGAAGGTTCAACATTGACGATTGTTGTGGATCTTACTCAGGAATTTGGCGTATCATCAAGTGGCAAGTCAATCACTATTGCGACGACAGAAGGAAACGTTAGCGTCCCTGACCATGAGGACATGAAAATTGGGGTGAATATCTACAAGCCGAAATCGAAACGCTCATAAATCATCACATTCTGGCACTGGAAGGAGTATATGGCTTTGTACGCTGAAGCTATTTGACTTTCTTTCAGTGCTGACATGGATTTGTCTGGTACAACTGCTTAGAAAACTGTGTACTATGAAGCGACCCGCTGCTGCGACAGAGATCGAGCGCTGGTAATAAGTCCGATGGCAATGACAATCAGGGCTGCTATAAGTGGAATAATAAAGAGCCAGAAAGAGAACACCAGTTTTAATAGCGAATCGATAGAGTAAATGCCCGGACCGATGATCCCGGCAACCAGGGCCATGCTCAACAAAACCAGCGTATATTCGTAGCCCCCATTGGTATTCCAGAAGCCTTTGCTCCAGTTATATTTCAATGTGGCCATTAACATTGCGGCAAAGACTCCGACAGCAGCAAGTGGCGTCAGAAAGCCAAGAGCCAGAAAAAGACCGCCGCCGACCTCACTTATCACCGCAAGTACTGTCCATAGCGGGGCAGGACGAAATCCAAGCGATTGAAGCCAGCCAATTGTATTCGCGAAGCCCCTTCCACCAAACCAACCAAATAATTTTTGCGTGCCATGCGCTGCTACGATAAGACCTATCACGACACGTAAGATGAGTAAGCCAAACGAACTAGTCATGTTTGCTCCTTTCTTCTTTGCAAGGGAAAAGTAGCCTTATTGCTTTAGGTGCTTTGTTTTGTTGGGGATGGAAACTATTGCGATCTCCTTGATTGAGCAGCCACACAAGTGAGAGTGGCTGCTCGGCATCATATTTCAACAAACTTTTGCTGAACGCATTTACAATTCCTGGCGAACAATGTTCGTACCTTCGACTAAAGCACAGAGTTTGCCAAAGGCTACTTCTCGTGGTAGGTATTTCATGCCGCAGTCTGGCGCCAGGATCAGCCGTTCTGGCTCTATGTACTGCAACGCATAACGTATTCTTCCTGCCACCGTCTCGGCGTTTTCCACCTCCGTGTCTCCCAGATTCAGAACGTCTGCAATGATCGTCTGGTTGGTGAATTGGCGTAGGACCGAGAGATCAAGCTGTGGTTGTGCCGTTTCAATCGCAATCTGCTTGGCGACGCAGTCACGAAGCTCTGTGAGAAACGCATACTCGTGCGGTCGATCATGCACGACCGCAGCGTATCCAAAACAGATGTGCAACGCCGTTGTTCCTTCGATTCCCTCGAGAGCTCGGTTAATGACCTCTATCCCGTATGCCCTGGCTTTCTCTGGTCTGGCTTGTAAATATGGCTCATCAATTTGTACTATGTCGGCTCCTGCGGCCTGCAAACTTTTGATCTCCTCGTTGATGGCAGCAGCGATATCCAGAGCCAGAGCTTTCTCATCGTGATAATAGTCATCCTGTGCCTGTTGGGTGACGGTAAAAGGACCTGGCACGGTGATCTTGATGCGATGATCGGTATTTTGTCGAAGAAACTCCACGTCGCGTACTTCAACTGGATATAAGCGACGAATTGGACCAACAACCCGTGGCACTGGATTGGGGTGTCCCGTACGATCAATGGCTACGCCAGGGTGATCAAGATCCATCCCGTCCAGGGCTGTGGCAAAGCGGTTGGAGTAACTTTCTCGTCGAATCTCCCCATCAGAAATAATGTCGATGCCTGCACGTTCCATATCACGAATGGCCAGAAGCGTTGCATCGTCCTGGGCCTGTTGCAGTAGAGGTTCCGGGATACGCCAGATCTCACGTGCACGGATGCGTGGTGGCAAGCGACTCTGTAAGTTCTTGCGATCAACTAACCACTCCGGCTGTGGATAGCTTCCCACAACCGTTGTCAAAAGCCTATCGGTCATACACTTTCTTCTTTCATTATTTGTCTGGCTTGGCAAGAGAGTTTTTGTATCAGCTCGCTGGCTAATCTTATCAGGTGGTGATGTCTGGATAGGGCAACGACCAGTGCTGAAGTTTTCGTGCATACTCGCGCTGAAAACCCAGAGGTTCCTCATAGTCACGCTCGAAAAGAGCGATAAAGAGTGTCAACGTGAGGAAATTATGCGCTCCAAGCTCGAAAATTCTAACGTAGTCATGAGTAGCGAGCGCTTCGCGTTCCTCCTCAGTAAACTGGAGCCATGTACTACGTTCGGCTTCGGGCAGATTTACAATGACATTCGCTCGCTCGGCTTCCCACCAAATAACAGTGCCACGAGGGTCCTCGCGATAGCGCTCAACTAAATCTGGATCGCGATCGATAGTAAAAAGAAATTTGTTGAGGAGATATTTGCTCATGCGTTCGCTCCCTTCGGATACCACGTGATGTAGGCTTCCATGGTGTGGAACAGGTCGAGAGTATCGACGTAGTCGGCCTTGCTTTCCCCGGCAACACCCATCATCAGCATGAAATCGAGAAAACCGTGTGTGGCATTGCCTGGTGACCAGAGGCTTTCGAGCGTGACCTCCTGTAACGCTCCTGCAATGTCACCATTAGCGATCCATTCTACGGCCTTGCGGTCAAAATCGGGGTCGGGACCGTGCGGCCCGAACTGGCGTGGTCCACCCAGTTCGAGGGATAGATGTCCGGTGCCAATGACAGCGACGCGTTGATCAGTGGGCCAGGCTTCTATAAGGCGACGCAGGGTACGACCCAATTCGACGAAGCGCCAGGGCTGCGGAAGCGGTGGGGCAAAAATATTTGTATAGATGGGCACAATGGGCAGATCCGCTTGCGGGCGTGTAGTAATGATCGGGCATGTAATACTATGGTCAACGTGCAGTTCATTGCTAAAGGCAAAGTCGAAACCGGCATCCAGCCCAGCACGAAGGAGATATGCCGACAGTTCTTCGTGTCCCTTGAGAACCATACGGGGCAGTCCGAATTCACGTTCCTCGTTGTAGTAGTTCGCGTCGTAGAACGGCGCTTTACCAATCAGAAACTGCGGCATGTTATCGTAGAAGAGCTGATGAAAGTGGTCAGAACCAACCATAACTAATATGTCTGGTTTCGCATTGGTCAGCGTCTCGCGATAGGCTTCCACCTTACGTATCCATTCGTCTGCAAAATCGGGCCTGCTCTCAGGCGGCGCAGTGCTGGTACGGTAGAAGAAAGGATGATGCGTGGTAGCGAGGACAGCGACAAGGTTTGCCATAATTGCCTCCTTCGGATATAACCTGCGCACATGGCAGGGGTCTGGGTGAGTCAGGCTAACGTTGTTCTGTAGTGTCGTTGTTGTCGATTGGCCGATAGACAGCGTTCCGGTCGATAGCTGCGTAGATGGCAGGTGCGATAGGATTACGCAACTCCTCAGCGATGTGCCCTAGTAGTCCCGCCGCACGTGCGAGCAGAGCTACACCACGTAGCAGCTCAGGTGGTAGTCCGATGTCAGCAAGTGCGGCACCAGCTACCCCGGCTCCATTGAGTGGCAGGTTGCGGCCAAGTATCTCGCCGTGAACACGGCCAATGGCCTCAAATAAGCGTATATGTGGTCCTCGTAGCCCTGCCTGCTCAGCAATACCAATGATCACGGCAACGCGAGGGTCAACCGTCTTATGCACTGGATGACCTAATCCCGGGACAAAACGACTGGCTGCACGCTGCTCCGTCACGGCCTGGCGTGCCAATGCATCCCATTGTTCATCTGTCTCGGGCATGTGATCCGCCACGGTTGCTAGCACGTTGCTGAGAAATTGACCCGTATCTTCCGTTACCCCCAGAAAGCGTGAGCCTCCACCTAGCAGGCCAGCGGCCATTGCTCCTTGCAGAGCATCCGGGGCACTGTAGAGCGTCAGGCGAGCCGCGATGGCAGTCGGAGTAAAGCCATGGTCAGCCAGCGAGACGAGCACAGCCTCAAATACGCGTACCTGTTGGGGCGTCGGTTGCTGTTGCGTAGCGAGCCAGAGAGCCAGTTCGCCAAATCCGACGTTCCCAATCAGCTCGTTGGCAAGATCGTGGCCAAGCAGGCGAATACTGGTGGCATTAGATGTACCGATGCCGGTGGGATATTCCATGTTTCCCTCACACATTGCAATAGTTCTCAGTGCTTCGACGCAGGGCATGGTGGTCGAGCCTGAAACGTTATTCAATTATGCCCCGGAGATGTTTCGTCCGCTTTGAAGAACTCCTCTAGGTTCGTTCGTGATGACTGGCTCAACCAGCTGCGAATCTGCTCAGTATCCTGGCCAAGAGCCGGCGGAGGTAGAGCATGGTGTGGTGGTGTCAGGGAGAATGAGATTGGATGACGGACCATGGGCACGGCTGTATCACCGGTGCCAACCTCGACGACGGGATCAAGTCCGAGTTCGCGAGCTAGCCTGATACCTCCTTCGACATCGTTGATCGGCCCGCATGGCACACCGACTGCACTCAATCGATGGAACCACTCATTGGCTGTTCTCGTGCGTAGCCGCTCGACAAGCAATGGGCGTAGAGCCTCGCGGTTGTGCGTGCGATCGTCATTGTTGGCAAACCGGGGATCATGTGGTAACTCGGGGAGATCAAGCACTTTGCAGAGCTTGCTGAACTGTCCGTTATTGCCAACCGCGATAACAAGGTCCAGATCAGCCGTGGGCAGTGGTTCATAAGGAAACAGGCTGAGATGAGCGTTGCCCATACGGTTTGGAATGACACCGCCGGCCACGTAGGCGGAAGTTTGATTAACCATCCCCGAGAGTGCTGAGGCGAGTAAGCTTACTTCCACATGCTGGCCTTTCCCGGTGTGATTGCGGTGGTTGAGGGCGGCCAGAATGCCGATGGTTACGTGCAACCCGGTCATCACATCCGAGACCGAGATCCCGGATCGATAGGCCGGGCCATCAGGATCACCTGTAAGGCTCATGAGTCCAGACATCGCTTGTACAATGATGTCGTAGCCGGGGATGGCTGCGCCCTGTGCTGTTCCAAAACCACTGATTGATGCATAGATAATGCCAGCGTTCTGTTGCTGAATCGTGTCATAATCCAGACCGAAGCGTTTGAGACCTCCAGTCTTAAAATTTTCAATTAAGATATCAGCACGGTTAGCCAGTTCCTGGGCCATCTGCAAGTCGGCGGGATCATTGAAATCGAGCACAATCGAGCGCTTATTCCGGTTGATGGCCATATAATAGGTTGCTATACCGTTGCGTTCTGGAGGCATCCAGCTACGAGTATCATCTCCACCAGGACTCTCGACCTTTATGATTGTTGCACCGAGATCACCAAGGAGCATAGTGCAATATGGTCCTGCAAGCACGCGTGAAAAATCAGCGATCAGCAGGCCGTCGAGCGGCCCTGGTCGGCGGTCGTTGTTTTGCTCCTGCATGAGTTCGTGCCTTCCGGTAACGTAATAGCAAGTGATTAGCGCCAGAAGCGCTATCCATCTTCAGGATGGTCAACTACTATCTCGTGTTGGTGTGTGTCCGTATAACGGACTTTTGTCCGCTAAAATCAGTATAGACGATCGAGCGTGAAGGTGTCAAGGGACACCATATGTATTCCATTATGGCATTCATATAGTCAAGTGTAATGGATTGGTACCGACGATGACTTGCGGACGGTTTTGCCACCGTGCCCAGTCTGCATTGATCGCTTCAGTGGTTTGCGAGAGCAGGGGAAGATACTTTTCAGTCAGCGTTTCCAGGCTCGTTTCTGCCGCATGAACACTCACGTTGAGGGCGGCGATCACATGATTGGTCCCGTCGCGCAGAGGCGCAGCAATGGAGCGAATGCCATAAGCCAGATGTTCATCGGCAAGTGCCCATCCTCTTGTGCGTACCTCGTGTAAAGCGCGGTCGCGCTCTTCAGTTGCAGGTCGCCAGAGTGGTGCAATTCCGGAGCGGCTTGGCTGGGCAAGCACTTGCTCCAATTCATCGGATGGGAGTTCGGCTAGTAGCACTTGACCCAGTGAGGTCTGAAGAGCTGGAAAGCGCGTACCAATGGTGACTGCAATGGTAATGATTTTTGGTACCGCCACGCGTACGACGTAGACAATGTCGGAACCGTCGAGTTGCGCAATGGACGAAGACTCATTTGTGCAACTCACGAGGTGTTCCATGTGCGGACGGGCGATATCCCAGATGCTTGTCGAGCCAATATAGGCCATCCCAAGTTCCAGCACGCGTGGCGTGAGGGCAAAACCACCTTGAGCTGTACGAACATATCCCAGTTCTTCAAGCGTGAGCAACATCCGACGTGCGGTTGGACGAGCCAATCCTGTGACGGTAGCGACCTCGCTCAAGGTCATAATTGGGCGGTTAGGTCCGAACGCCCGGATAACATCCAGGCCACGCGCCAACGCTTCGATGAAGTCTGGTCCAGTTTCGCCACGCATCGTATCTCCCTAATCGCACAGGAACGTTTCTATGTGCATATGGTACAAGTGCTCACAACAGTCTTTTCATTGCGCTCATCGTAGCAGAAACAGTCCCCGCTTGTCCAGCGTACGTTCGGGTTGCAGTGAACATCAGGCTTAGGGGCTTGTCTCGGCATGCTCATCCTATTATTGGTCCAGGCGCTCGCTATGAGTCGTTATCAAGCGAAGCATTTCTGATATATAAGCTTGAATGCCATCCTTGACACGAGCTCAGTCATTGTGTATGATTGTGCATAATGGACGATTGTCCGCTTGGCGGACAGCAATTATCGCCAGTGACAACTCTTTGTTTGAAGGCAGGTCGTAATGAGGCTACCAGCATACAGGCAAAAGCTTAGATGTGTCTGGTGGCCAGAACACAATGAGGTGAGTACAATGAGCCAGATCTCAGCAGACAGTGATCGCTTTGCACCAGACCGCCCGGTGGTATTTCGTAATGCTACGGTGTTGACCATTGATCCGAAGCTTGGAGTAATCGAACGCGGCGATGTTCTGGTCGTCGCCAACCGCATTGCGGAAGTGGGACGTCAACTCGTTGTCCCAGATGGCACAGTAGAGATCGACGCAACCGATGGCATTCTTATGCCTGGAATGATTGACACGCACCGACATATGTGGCAGACGTCGCTGCGTGGCTTTGGAGCCGATTGGACGCTGACAAACTATTTCTATTTTTATTATCTAAACTGGGGCAAGATCTTCCGTCCGGAGGATATTTATGCTGGGAATCTCCTCTCTGCCATGGAAGCTATCGATGCTGGCGTAACAACAACGGTGGACTGGTCTCATGGTTTGCAGACGATCGATCATGCGGATGCGGCTGTTGATGCGTTGGAAGCGGTTCCTGGACGATTTGTTCTTGCGTATGGGAATCTGCTAGGCGCTCCGTGGGAATGGGCCAAGGCACCTGAATTCACTGATTTCATTCGACGTCGTATTGATGGGCATGGAGATAAGCTGCGGATGCAGATGGCCTTTGACGTCACTGGCGATCCTGCATTTCCCGAAAAAGTTGCGTTTGAGGTTGCGCGTGAGCTCAATCTGCCGGTGACGACCCATGCCGGAGTGTGGGGTGCTACCAACGATAATGGTATTCGTTTGATGCATGATCATGGCTTTATGACTCCCTCCACGATTTACGTGCATGCAACAACTCTGTCCGATGACTCCTATCAGCGTATCGCAGCGACAGGCGGCCATGCCTCAGTATCTACTGAGAGCGAGCAAAGTGCTGGTCAGGGCTATCCACCTACATGGATGCTCCGACGGCATAATATCCCCGTTTCTCTATCGATGGACACAAGCGTGTGGTGGAGCGCGGATCTGTTTTCTGCTATGCGTACGACCTTGAGTGCAGATCGATCACGTGAACATCTGGAAGCGCACAAACGCAACGAGACTGTGATACTCAGCCATCTGCGTGCTGAACAGGTCGTGAACTGGGCGACACTGGGTGGCGCTGAAGCATTGGGGATGGATAGCTTCGTTGGTAGCATCACTCCCGGCAAGAAGGCTGATCTTGTTCTAATTAAGAATGATCAGTCGCCGGTGATGTTCCCGCTGCTTAATCCCTACGGACACGTGGTCTTTCAGGCTGGACGCGGAGATGTACATACGGTGATGATTGATGGCAATGTTGTGAAGTATGATCATCGCCTACGCGGTATCGATCTTTCAGCAGTGAAGCAGACCGTGTCAAAGACTGTGGAGTATGCCCGAACAAAAATGGGTGAACAAGCCTGGAACGAGGCAATGCATCCCGAGAAGGCGACCGCCGAGTTGATTGATAATCCGTATATGTATACCGATCGAACTGCTCATAAGCATGAGCATGCGAGCTCGCCTTCAACACCTTCACAGGAGTAGTTCTCTGGACAGGTAGACCGGGTACTGCGGCAGTAATTGTCGCCTGGATAGAAAACTTGAAAGTTTGCCTGCCAATGATACATTCCTCATCAGAATGGCTAACGACGTACAAGTTTAAATTCGTCGTTAGCCGTTTCTTTCCTTATCTGTTGGTACTTCCTTGCCTCGGATTAGCGAGGCAACGATGCCAATGGCTGCGATAGCTGCACATACCAGGAACGTGGCATGAAAACCACTCACAAAAATCTGTTGCAGGATTGCCGCTCTGGTACCTCCCTGATTCGCCACTAACAGTGCTCCTGCCGCTGCGCTCCCAGAGCCAGAGAAAATAGCTCCTGCCAGGGCAATACTGATGCTTTGCCCAAGTACACGTCCAGTGGCTAAAAAGCCAGAGGCGCTTCCTTGGAGATGACGAGGTGCCGATCCCAGCAGAGCACTATTATTTGGGGACTGGAACAGCGCCTGCCCTAAACCAACCAGGACTAAACGCCAGACGATATCCCAGAGTGAGCTTTGCATATTCAAAAAGCTGATAGATACCAGGCCGCAACAAGCAATGGCCATGCCAGCAGAGGCGAGCCAGCGTACTCCCACGCGATCTGCAAGCATGCCACTCAAAGGGGAGACAATCGCAATTGTTACAGGTAGAGGCGTCAGCAAGAGACCGACACGTTCAGGCGGGAAGCCACGCAATTGCTCAAGATAGAATGGTATCAGAAAGCTTACCGCAGACAGAGCGAGGAAACTTAATATCAGACTCAGTAGGGCCGAGGAAAAGACGCGATGAGACAAGAGCGCGATGACCAGAACAGGGTGAGATACGCGTTTCTCGACAACAGGCAGTAGCAACAAGGCTGCTACACTCACTATGAGCAGAGAAAGAATAGTGGGCGAACCCCAGCCTATCTCTGGACCAAAGGCAAGAACTGCTGTAAGACTGGCCAGACCAATGGCAATCAGTGCCGCACCAGCAGGATCAAAGCGTCCTTCTGAGCGCTGAGGAGTCTGCTTGAGAAGCAACACTGTGGCACCTAATCCGATCAGGCCAAGAGGCACATTCACAAAGAAAATCCAGCGCCAGGATGCAATTGCCATAATCAAGCCTCCCAGTGTGGGGCCAACACTGATACCTAGCGCCACAAACACTGTGTTGAAGCCAAACGCCAGACCCCGTTCCTGCGGTGGAAAAGCGTCAGTTAAGAGTGCCGGACCTACTGCCATGATCAGTGCACCTCCCAGGCCCTGTATAGTACGTGAGGCAATTAAAAAACCAAGCGAAGGTGAAAATCCACACAGTACCGAACTCACTGTAAAGAGCGCCAGGCCGACCGACCAGATGAGCTTCCGTCCGAACATATCAGCCAGGCGACCAGCAGTTAATAGGAGCGCAGCAGTCGCTACCAGATAGGCAATCACTACCCACTCGATGGCCCCACTCAGCGGAACAGCAAAGAGGTGCGCGATGGTTGGTAGGCTGATGTTGACGATGGATGCGTCGAGGTTCGCCATGACTACTCCCACTGCTACTATTCCCATCACCGCCCACTTACGGGAGCTATTTGTTACGATCTCCATCTGATTCGTAGATGGTGCCTGATCTGTAGAAGATAACGTCTGGCCCTCTTTCGGTTCCCCCTGCCTGGGCGATGACGTATTGATGACTTTTTCTGGTCGGTGCATAAACTGGACCTGTTTCCCTTCAATGAAGCAGTGAGATCCTCAATGTGTGTAGGGCAGCCGAAAATGCCGCTTCATACCTCATTTCACATGTAGTTCTACTTTATCGTGTCCTTTTTGTCTGAAGTGTATTAATAGGCTGGGGTGAGATAGCCTGATGCTGGCAACGTACCTACGACTTTACAAATGTGTAGGCACGTTGCCAGGCGACATGGGATGATCCATGCAAAAGTGGCTTTGGTGATGGATATCAAAATTCCCATTGCCAGTCAGATATCATGATGTGTTCTCACCAGTGGCCCAGAGGAATCGATCAACGTTGATTGGATGACGTCGCTCCGGTGCTGATTGCGAACTGTCGCACGAGGCTGAGTAGGCGTTCAGGCTGCTCGATTTGTGGAAGATGGCCAGCTTCTGGGATGGGTTCGAAGCGAGCATCAGGAAACGATTGGGCATAGGCCCGGCCATATTCAAGATCGGCCACGTGATCGCTCTCTCCCCATGCCACGAGGACTGGGATGCTTACACGACTGAGTCTGTGGCTCAGCTTGGGATCAGAACTGTTCAACCCTTGATCATAGATGTAGAGCGTTCGGATGTTGGCCTTGCGGGCCTCGACCTGTTCAGGGGTCACAGTCGCTGGATCGACGCGGAAGGCCGCCGGATTGTGGAAACTGAGAGCAGCGAGCTCATCTGGTGTCAGGGTGGAGGCATCTGCTACAGGATGCCCTTCAACTTGGATGCCAGTGGCATTGATAAGAACAATTCCCCTCAGTACGTGTTTGGTATCGTGCAAAGCCATGGCAGATGCGACCCAGCCACCCATCGAGGAACCAATCACCAGAACGTCACTCAGGTCGAGCCGCTCAAGTAGATCCAGATAAGCAAAGGCGAGATCATCAATACTGTTGAACCACTCAGGACGTGGCTCGCCGGAAAAGCCAGGATGGGTTGGTACCAGGACGTGTGCCCTGGATAGTCCAGCAGCGAGGCCAATCACAGTCTGCGGGCCGCCACCACCATGCAAGAGAAGAATGGGACGACCATCGCCTCGCTCATCGACACGTATTGTCAATCCATCGGCGAACGACTCTCTGCGTGTGCTCATTGGAGGAAGATTACTCATGATTTTTCTTCTTTCTTTTAGAACCAGCACCATTGTTTGGCTTTACAGATAGAAGCGGCAATGGGCTTTTTGTTGAATTGCTCAAGCAAGCAATTAAGGATAAAAAAATGTTTAAGGTATTACCTCGGTGTTGTAACGAGTAATCAAGGCAGTTAACTGTGACGAATTGTAAGCCACTTCTGCTTGGAGAAGCATACCTGTTTCTTTAAGGTAGCAAATATATGTGGCAATAATGCTCAATATACCCCCTTTTTGCTGCTTGCTCGTACAAGCAATTTTATAGATAAAACCGCCCATCTTTGTCTCCAAAGTAACAATACTTTCAATCGGTCTGAGTATATTGCTTGCTCATGCAAGCAATATACCATAGTAGAAAGAAAATTACAAGTGTTTTTCTTTATTAATAATTTTTTCTCTACTGCTGAGTGCGTATCTGGCAATTCTCTGTGATTATTCTGCATGGGGAGAAGGATAAGATAGGAGAAGTTTTTTTTTGAGCCCATGTGTTATGCTTCTCAAAAGTCATTTGGAAAGGCCTCTTTTGATGAACGAACCAGTTACAAAAATCGATCCACAGTTCAGCGACCCGGATGCTGTGGCCGTCGAATGGGACGAGACGCGTCACGTACTTGAGACGGCTGAGATTTTCTGGATTACAACCGTTCGGACTGATGGTCGGCCCCATGTTACTCCACTTGTTGCAGTGTGGCACGATGGGGCCATCTACTTCTGTACCGGTCAGACCGAACAGAAAGCTATGAATCTGCGTGAAAATCCACACGTCATTTTGACGACTGGCTGTAACCAGTGGAATGCAGGACTCGATGTCGTCATTGAGGGCGATGCTGTTCGGCTTACTGACAATGATCTCCTTGCACACCTCGCAAGGATATGGGCTACTAAGTGGGACGGACGATGGCAATTCATAGTACGCAATGGCTCCTATTACCACAGCAATGAAAATGAAACCCTTCCCGGTGCTCTCGTTTTCTCGGTAGTTCCTACGAAGATCTTTGCGTTTTCCAAGGGGGTCTTCAGCTCTACACGTTATAAAAATTAACCTCTGGTTGTCTACAAGCGAATGCTGATGGAGAGAGATTTCCACTTTGGAACTATGGGATACGTGCGGGCGCATGCCATGTCATGCGTTCTCTGTGGAGTGTACACGTGGCGAGCCACTCCACTTGAGTACGCATGCCATGCTGGTAGGTGATCAGTTCGAGGGATGGAAGGTCTTTTTGTAAAGGATTAACTTCAAGCGAGATACAGTGATTGGGCGTGTAGAAGAGGCGTGCGTTAACGATTGTTCAATACGTTCTCTGACCTTCAGCTTTCATTCTATAATCCTGGTGCCTACAAAATATCTATGTATAAAGATATCATATTGAAGCTGTTATTTCATGATATATAGCATGCATCTCTCTGACTTTGAGCATATTCAGTGCCTTCTATCATATAGAAACATGGACAGAGAGTTGGTTTTCTATATGATAGGAAGCGTTTACCTGGCTACCAGCTTGCGGGCAGATGCGCAGGACCAAATGTCAGAGCATCATCTTCACGCCAGGGAACCTCTGCTGGCGCAACTGCCAGGTGAATGTTGGGGAGCCGTGTCAGTAATGTTTGCCAGAGGACTTGCAGTTCCATGCGGGCAATCTGCTGTCCCAGGCAGGCGTGAATTCCGCGCCCAAAACTGAGAATGGGTTGCATCTCCCGATCAAAGCGTATGGTGCGGGCTTCGGGAAATACTGATGAGTCAAAGTTGGCTGCAATGGGTGCCAGGAAGACTACTTCTCCAGCAGGAAGCGTCGTCTCTCCTAATTGAACAGGTTCCCGCGTGATGCGTGGTCTGCCGTGCCCAATCGGCGTGACGCGCAAGAGCTCTTCAATCGCATTCGCTAACTGGTCTGGATTTTCCAGGTAGGTCCGTAATTGCTCTTTCAGTTCTGGTTGTTGCAGGAGAATGAAGGCCGAGTTCGTAAACGTGGTGCTGACTGTTTCAAAGCCTGCTCCAATCACTGCCATGGCAAAGCCATACATTTCAGGCTCCGTCATCACCTCGTCACCTTGCTTCTGGGCTCGAATCAGCAGACCCAGTATGTTATCTCCCGGATTCGTTTGCGCTTGCTTGATAATGGGAGCGAGATAGTGCATCAGCTTCATTACCTGAGCCTGTTTTTCTTGCGGAGTGGCCGTTGTTGAGATCATAATCCGTGCTGATTCGCGATACAGATGTTCTTCCTGCTGAGGAATCCCCAGCATTTCACAAAGCACAGTCATCGGAACTTGTATTGCATAGTCCTCAAAGAGATCCACTGGTTGGTCGGAACGTTCCATGTCATCTACCAGTGCATTGGTAACCTCGATTACCCTCGGACGCAGCTTATTGGCTGCCTGCACTGTAAAGGCTGGGCCAATTACACGACGTAATTTGTTGTGGCGAGCGTCGGAGACAGAAAAAATCGTTGCCATTTGCGAATCCTCTGTTCCTGTGACACTGCCAGCTTCCAGACGGGGCACCTCTCCATCCGAAGATTGAATGGCGCCACATTTGGGATTGGCGAAGGCTTGCGCGATCTCTTTGTAGCGGACGGGCATAAACGCGTCGCCCCCATGGGGCATATGGACCCGGGCGACTGGACACTTTTGTTGGAGGCGATCATACTCCTCCGGAAGTTCCAGGCTATGATCAGCAAATGGAAACGGGTATGATGGAAGCTCCTCTTGGGAGGTTTCATTGGTAGGTGTTAATTGTTCCTGACTCATCGATGTTGACTCCAATCTATACGCTCTTCTGGCTAAGGGCAGGAAGCGTTGTTCTCTTTGTCGACGTTTCTCAATGACTATGATAGTAGTGCAGAACACGTTTTGTTGGTTTACTTTCTCGCCGGGATTGGCCCTTTACATGCCGGATGATCATATTTCCTGATCGTTAGTATCCAGGGTGAGTAGAGAGAAGTTATCTTCATCCTCCACGACAAAGACCTGGGAAGGGCACGCTGCGACTGCTTGCTGAACCTTCTTCAGGAGGTCCAGGGAAGGATGCTGCTGGAGTAGTTCCACGACGCCATCGCTCTCGCGCTGGCTAAACACCTGACTGCAGGCCAGGACACATGCTCCACTTGCAATACATCGATTGGTCAATGCTGTCACTTTCATTGCTCTTTCTTTCCTTTTTTGTTTCCTCAACAATATCCACAGCAACCACAGCCGCTCCCTCGGCGACAAAACGTTGAACCAGCGCTCGACCAATATCAGAGGTGGCCCCGGTGACTAATGCTACCTGTCGTTCAAAACGCATACGTATTTCCTCCTCAAAGGATACGACTCGTACAAAGACGAGTGATCAGGTATACTGTCTGCTACTGACACATATGTCGTTTTGTATTGTAGTGCCAGTGAGTGACATAAGTCAATAGGAGAAAAAAGGAAAATGAGTGACACAATATCTTCATTACCTGATGATGTTCAGCCAATGAGCTTGCGAGAACGTAAGAAACGTCTGGTTCAAACGACCATTGAAGAAACGGCGCTGCGGCTTTTTCAACAACAAGGGTATGAGCAAACCTCTATTCAGGACATCGCTGAAACAGTGATGATGTCAACGCGTACCTTTTTTCGCTACTTTGCCTCCAAAGAAGAAGTGCTTTTTGGACCAATGCATACCGCCTTGAGTGAAAGTATTCGTTCACTTGAGCAAGTTGATTCAACTGAGTCACCACACAAAGCCTTGAATGCAACCTTTGTCTATCTGGCAAGTTTGTATCAGCAGCAGCGAGACAGCTTTCTGATTCGCTATCGTGTAGCAGTACAAACTCCATCAATTGCTTCCTTCTATGTCTATGCACTACTGGAAAAGGAAAACGTCATTGGTGATGCTCTCTACTCTCGTCTGGAATTTGCCACGAATCGTTATGAAATTCGTGCTTTGGTTGCAATTTACATGACGGCATTTCGTCTGGCGCTTGAGGTGTGGCTTGAGCATGATGCACAGGAAGATCTTGTTTCCTTGCTGCGTGAGCAGCTGGGCTACTTCTCGTCGCTTTCCCTGAATATCTAGAAGCAAAGATAGCTGTCTTGCATCATCAGAAATGAAGTCACCATCACTTTTAGTGAGTAAAAAATAATGGTTGGAAAAGGAAAACGATAGGATGTCATTGTGACTAGATCGTGATAATTGTCCTATCATTTGTGAGTTTTCTGTACGTTCCTTCTTCTATACTCCTTACAATGCAACCGTAAGCTTTTACCAGTCTTTGCCTGGTATTTTAGTACTGTAGCTACTTTAAGATTGCTCGCAGGTGAGAAGGAGAACTGGGATGTTTCAACATATATTGGTTCCCTTGGATGGGTCCAGGCGTGCAGAGGAGTCTATTGCTGTAGCGGCTCGCATTGCGAGGGCTACACAGGGATCTTTGATGCTACTACGTATCGTTCCGCCTGTGCTTAATTATTCTTATCCAGGCAGGGGATTTGTTACTTCGGCTCAGTTTGAACAAGAAATCGTCGATAAAGAAGTACATTTGGCTGAGAAGTATCTGGTAGATATCGCAGCGCAAGAGATATTAGCTGAGATACCAATAATGACAAAAGTGTCTGTTGATGAAGTGGCGGCAGAATCCATTCTCTCTGTTTCTCAAGCGGCAGCGATTGATCTTGTTGTCCTGTGTAGTCATGGATATACAGGTTTAAAGCGCTGGGCATTAGGCAGTATCGCTGCAAAATTAGTCAGCTATAGTGCCGTGCCAGTGCTTGTGCTCCATGAAGAGGACGAAAGCTCGACTCGCCTCTATGCAACTGAGCACCACCCTATTCGTGTCCTGGTTGCTATGGATGGATCTCCTCTGGCGGAAACAGTGCTGGAACCAGTTGCCCAATTGAGTAGCGCTCTCTCTAAACCAGGGAAAGGCCATCTTCATTTTGCGCAAGTGCTGCCATTACCTACACCAGGAATGTTCAATAGAAGTGCAGGAGCCAGGGGAGCTAGAGAACGTATCATTAAGGATACAGAAGAGTATCTGAAACAGGTAGAGCAAAAAATAGATCCAGAGGATTGTCTTGCAACAAGCTCATCGGTGGTCGTGCATGACGATGTTGCGGAAACGCTGGTCGATATTGCAGAACGTGGTGAGTATCTTCCACAAGATACGAATTTTTCGAGTGTTGATATGATCGCTTTAACAACCCATGGTAGAAGTGGATTACAGCGCTGGGCTTTGGGTAGTATTACGGAACGTGTGCTTGAAGAGACGAAATTGCCAGTATTTATTGTACATGTGGCAGCAGAATAAGGCATGGCATGTTTCCATGTTCTTCGTTTGTTGAGGAGAACTCCAATGTATTGGATTATTTATTGGATTACCTATGAGAGAGTGGACCTCAAAAGGTTGCGTCGTGCTGGTATTGATGATCAAAGCATTGTTCGATTATGTCAGCTACGCAGCTCTTATCAGCAAGGGAGGGACGATCAGCCTGCACTTGATGTCCATCGTCTGGCATTTGTACGCTGGCTAGTTATGACTGGTAAGCTAGAAGGCTAGCATGGCGTATTCAGCCTATATCCTCCTATATCCTCTTTATAGAACGTGGTTTGTATTCGACAAAAGCAATACATGTGTATTTGTTACTAGCTCACGCCAGGCTGTATCTTTTGAGCTTGAGGCTAGGATCAGTATACACGTATTCTGCGGCGTTTTGGTATCAGGTCAGATGTCACATACTCTTTGATAAAGGAGTATACAAACAAAGTTGCAATTTCAGCTGCGTAGGTATGATATTGATCATCTTTGTCCCTATTTGCATAATCGGCTACTCCTTTGACAAGCAGTGAGCGTATGTCAGGAAAGTCTACCATGGTGCGGTAGAAAGTAGCCCCTTCTAGATCGATACCAACAGTTCCGCGTACTGGAATGCGAATCGTCTTAAAAGGATCATCGCTGCGTATGGCACTTCCGGATGCCATCGGAGCAATATACCGTTCAGGTAATGCAGGATCTGTAAACGGAAAAATCTCTTCGTTATAAAAGAGCTCTTCTATGCTTGCTTTATCTCGCAGCATCCTGTTTGGTGTCAGGTAGAGATAAGGCTTCCTTTGCAGTTCATGAACAATTTTTCTCCAGGTGGGCGCATGTCTGTTTAGCGCTTCCAATGGAATATCGTCTACATGGGGCGTTGACTCTTCCAGCAGTTGACAGAGTAACCACTCACGTTGCTGACGCTTGGAAAATGGCCGTGTCAGCCTATTTACTGAAGACTTCCACGCATCGAACATGCGGACAAATTGCAAAACTGTTGGGTCTGCATGACGTGTATCTGTATCATGCAGATACATGAGGCGGTTCTCCTCACGTACAAACTTACCGTTGTCATAAGTGAAGGTGCGATCGGCGACAATGATATCTCCCAGTTTAACCTTTTGTTGATCGCCGGCACAAATTCCTGTCATGGCCACAAAACGGGGTCGGTACTCTTCAAGAATGGGCTTAAGGTGTAAGCTTGTCTCCACCGCTCCATAGCCTGGAGGCCATGAAACAAGTAATGTGAGCGGCTCTCCATAGTTATTGTAGATAACAGCAGAACGGTGTTCACGCTTGCTTCTCTTGCTAAATGACTTTTCAAAGATGACTTGATAATCCTGGGTAAGCGTTCTCATAAATGTGTCAGCCTCTTCGGGGAGCGCACATATTACGCAAACATCGATATCTTTCGCGATCATCTGCTTGTTCATAGTTATTGTCTTGTCCTTTTGCAACTAGAGAATACTTCGTTTTTGTTGATTAGCTTTGTGATCTTATGTTGATATGAATGGAGCATACTCGATCAACAAGTAAAAATACCACTGCTTATTTAAGCGAAGCATTAGATAAAAGTATCGAATTTCTCGGAACCCCCATGCGATAAAGACGCACCTCTGGAATTCGTATAGCCATAGATAGACGGCGAAAAACTATCCAATTCGCGCATACTATTATATTTTAGCTATATTCTAAAATTTCTCTAAAGATACTATTGACATAATAAATGCATCTATGTTATAGGTATATATAAGTGAGTTGTATTATGTACCAATCTAAATCAATACGATACTTTGGAAATTAATCTCTTTTTACCCTTTGCGTATGCTCATCAAGAGCTATGTATAGTTGGGGAGGGATAATCCATGACTCTGCTCTCTGTTCGCCATGCGGCGCGACTCAAACTTCATATATTATCTGAAGGAGTTTTCTTCGATAATACCTTTTTAGAACATTTCGCGGATGATTTGAAGAGCATGGAAAAGCGGCGGGTGTATAATGACAGCGACGAGAGGCAGTTAAATCGAGCCTTGCGTATACCACAAGAGATGTATATTCAAAATGTGGTAATCGCAGTCAACTACAAGCAACATTCCCCCTGGCAAATTATCTATCATGAAGGTTCTTATCGCCTCCTGGGAAAAGACGGCACCGCTGTAGAAGTTACTTTTCCTGAACGTCCTCGCTTCCTTGAATATGTTATGAGCGATGGTATTCGTTGTGATCAGGTTGCTAATCTTTATGGTGGGTCCTCTTTGGCCTTTTTTACTCCAGGAACGTGCTACTATTTCAATAGCAAGCATGAGTGCAAATTTTGTTCATTACAACCCAACCGTAGCGTTCAGCAATCGTTTCTATATAAAATTAGTCCAGAGCTTGCCAGTTCAGTGTTAGAGATTGCTCTAGAGACCGATGCTCATTTGCTAAAGCAAATTATGTTGGTTGGGGGGAATGTGTCGAATTATGATCAGGGATTTCGGCGTCACCTGGAAATTGCTGCTGCCCTGGATCAACGACAGGCTGCGTTATCGGTCGTACGTGCACTGGAGACCCACATTGCTACGATGCCCCCAAACGATTTTGGTCTCTTCGACTCTCTAGCCAATCTGAATGCTCGTGTCACGATGAATATAGAAGTGTTTGACGAAAAACTTTTTGAGATCATCTGTCCTGGCAAAACACAGCTCTATGGTCGAAATAAGCTATTGCAGGCTTTAGAGCATGCGGCAAATGTGATCAGTGGCATGCGCGTGCATTCTATTCTCATTGCTGGTCTTGAGCCGATAGACTCGACAATTGCTGGTATCAGATACCTTGCCAGCATAGGGGTTACGCCCATTATCAATGTTTTTCATAATGATCGAGGTAGTCACTATGAGAAACATCCTCGTCCATCTTTTGAACATCTGCTAGAAATTGCCCAGGCGCTACAAGAAGTCTATCAAGAATATCACCTGACTCCTTATTGGAAAGGCTGTGGTCGTAATTCGCTGGACTTTGAAGCCCAGCAGGGATGGTTCGATTAATCAAGGAAGAAAAGCCTATGTTATCCGATCGGATATTGGGTCTCATTCGCGATGTGTGGCCTGACGTGGCTACCGTGTTGGCAAAGCCATGGGAAACACCCTCTGCCATGACCAATAGCATCCTTACATTATTACAGTCTTCAGTGAATTGGACTAAAGACATGCTGGAGCATGTTGCAGTGGTTGGCTCGCCTGATCAACTTATTCTTTGTCTCATAAGCAATGATCAGGTGCTTCTATGCAGCCCCCGTAAAGATATCAGCCTGCTGGCACATCCATTTGTGCATGAATTGGTCGAGAGGTTTGATGTATGTTTTGATGAGTATGCTTTTGATCCGACTTGTGTCTGTATGGTGACTTCTCTATCAGCACCTTTGCAAGCTAGATTTATATTGCCTTCTGTCCTATTGACCAGCCTGTTTCATTCTAATATGTATCCTGCGGCCCGACTCACGCTTGGAATTTCCTATCTCGCCTCGTATTTAAGGCGCTCTCATCTTGCCACTGTCGAGTTAATGGATTGTCAATTAGGGCCTGATGTGGCTGCTATTGTTGAACGTGTGACGCAAACTCATCCGGATATTCTAGGAATTTCAGTCAACTTTGGTCAGTTTGATCTTATGGAGCAATTGCTGGATCGTATCTATGATCCAACCATCGTGAGTGAACCTCCGATCGTAATTTTGGGCAATATTCTGCCTGCCATGTGCTTCCGCGAAATTTTGAAGGTCTATCCAGAGGTTGTAATCTGTCGCAAAGAGGGTGAGCTCGGGCTAGCCGCCCTTGTGAAGTATGGCCGTGATCGCTCTCGTTGGAATCAGATACCGGGTATTTACTATTGCGATAAACAGGGAAAACTGGTGAGTACTCCACCGAACTACTTGCCGATGGAAAATTTGCCACCTCCGGCGCTTGATACTGTGGCCCAACTTTTCGAGCAGGATGGTGTGATAACGGCTGAGTTTAGCCGTGGCTGTCAATATAACCAGTGTAGTTTCTGTCCACGTTCTCATAAAGGGAGCATATGGAGAACTGTGCCAGTTGCATCTATGCTTCAACACTGGGAGATTTTTACTCAGGTCTTTCAGCATTTTAAACGCATGCCTCATGTTTTTCTTGCCGACGAGGATTTTGTTGGTATAGAAGATGGTGATGCCACTATTCAGCGTATCACTGACTTTTTAGATGGGGCACAGGAGCGCAATTTACACGT
Organism: Dictyobacter sp. Z7_2; assembly: GCF_057551105.1. Taxonomy (NCBI): domain Bacteria; kingdom Bacillati; phylum Chloroflexota; class Ktedonobacteria; order Ktedonobacterales; family Dictyobacteraceae; genus Dictyobacter; species Dictyobacter sp. Z7_2. The sequence goes on along the minus strand of NZ_BAAJPE010000002.1, from coordinate 625,750 downwards.
GACTTTCGATGCATCCTGTCGCGCTGATCAGATTTTCCGCGAAGGTCGTGATCAAAGCTGGCATCTGAGTCGAGGTGAATTATTTAAACATTGTGTAGAAAGAGGATTATCACGGCTCTTTGTTGGGGTCGAATCAGGTGCTTCTGCACAGCTTTTACGTTACAATAAGGGTAGTTCAGTAAGTGAAATGGTCTCGGCCATCCGGTATTTAAGCCTCTTAGGTATACAACTGCGTTTTGGCTTTATCTTTTTTGATCCACTGATGTCAGTGAACGATATGATTGAAAATATCGATTTTCTAGGCAGAACGGATATCATACTTCCCTCAGCTCGTGGCTCTTCAGTGGAAGAGATATATTCTCTCGTATCATCTAATCATCAGCAGGAAATGCCGTGGATGAGTGGACGCGCCGTCTTTGAGGAGGTCTCATACATGGTCTCTCCGCTTGAGGTATTGGAAAAGAGCCGTTATCTCTTTGATTTGCGAGGACAGGCACCACAATTGATGAATGAGCAGTTGGATGTGTCGTTTGCACGTTATGCTACTTCATATGTTGTGCCAGAGATAGGTATCATCTGTAAGGCATGTCAGTATTGGGTAAATTATTGCTTTCCGATAGTCTACGTCTTAAAAGGGCTTCAGAAAGTCTCTCAAGGCAAAGAGAGAGCGTTGTTGCGTCAAGCGATTTCTAGCCATCGCTATCTTGGATATATGCTCATTCGAGGACTGGTTGAAGTCTTCTCTCTCGTTGATCGGACTACCTTGCAACGTTGGGAAAAGATGCACGGAGGACTTGAAGGCTGTCAGAGCCTCTATGCAGTTGCACGTGACCAGCTACAAGAAGGGCATACTGATGAAGCCATTCACAGTGTTTTATTGTGGTATGAAGCGCAAATACAGCTTATAATGGAGCAGGTGAACACACAGGTTTCTGTCATGTCGGCATCGAAGCAGAGTGTGTGGCAAGCAGCCTATAATTCGTGGATTGCTGGCTCCCTCTCTCAGACACATGCACTCAGAATAGCTTGAAGGGGATTGGCGCATGATCGATCTTTGCGCAGTAGGCGATCTCAACTGGCTGATGGCTTTATCTGTGCCTCGCCTACCTCTGCTTGGTGAGGAAGTAGCGATAAGCACTATCAAGCGCCACCTCGGCAACGACGCTGCGATTGTCTCTGTACTGGCTTCTCGTCTGGGGTTGCATTGTCAACTATTAGCAACCAACGCAATCGCCACACATGATGGTCAACCGCTTATTCATCTACTCCAGCAGGGAGGTGTCGATATTTCTCTCGTCGATACCGAAGGTGTAACCACTCCCACAACCTTTCTTCTCTCCAGTGCAAGCTCAGATGAGCGTACCTGGTTGATTGAAGATCATACCTTTCGTTCTCCCTCTTCTAATTTTCTTCCCGCTTCTAGATTTGCTTATATTGATGTGTATTCAGGGCACATCGCAGAGCGTCTGGCCCTGATACAGAAGTGGTCTCAAGACAATGTACGTTGTTTGATAAACCTTAGTGCCTCTAATATTCAGGCGAAAGTAGCGTTGCTGGCACACGTCCCATCTCTTGATACGATACAAATTGGAGGGAATGGGAGTGTGGATGAGGCTCGTGTCTGGGGTAATGATCTACTCCAAACGTGCAATGCAAAGGCCGTGGTTATCACATTGGGCCGTCGAGGAGCTGTTCTGGTTGATCTGCATGGTAATTACTATATCTCTGCCGAATCTATCCAACCTTTGAGAACGATAGGGGCTGGGGCGAGTTTTTCGGCCGGCTTTCTTTCCGCTTTGGCACAAGGGGCAACTTATAAAGATGCAGTAGTCTTTGCAAGCAAGCACGCAGCTATTTTTTGCACACTTGAGAAGAGTCCTCTGGAAGTGGTGTAACGATAGATATCAATAGAGTATGAGTAGTTAGATATCAAAAGGAGTGATAAGCCGGATAAAAGGCAGTAGCAGGTAAAATATGATGAGGAAAAGTGGATTCCATTATCCCGATATTATTTTGGCAGCTACCATCGAAGAACGTAATCGCATGGGAATGAGAGAAGCATACTATGTTGCAAAAAATATAAAGAGGAATGGCGAAGAATTTGTAGCCGGAGATTTTTCATATGAAGAAAAAATTAATGCTGCATCTATAGTATGCAGCAGAACTATTAATGGATGGTATATAGCCAGGATTTGGGATAACCTACTCAATGCATATCTGCGGAGTGAATTATATCAAGATCATAAACCCTTTAAGATCAAAATTGCATTTCCCATGCCTGTCACAAGTGCACAATCTTCAAATGAGCTGAGTCAGGTCTTCGTTGCTGCCCTGGAAGATAAATTGAAAGAGATCTTGAGCAAAAAAGATCCATCTGATCATTGGCACGCATCTGTTGCATGTGATACCAATGTGCGTGCAACTGTCAAGGTAAAGCGTACAGTTAGCCTGTATGAAAATATCTCTAAAGAGGAGAAACTCTTCAGTTTTATTGGCCTGTTACCGAAACAACCTCTCTTCGATGGAGTCGTTGATAAGGAGGCTATCTATTTATTGGCCGATGATTCGGTGCGGCGTCAGACAACTCTGGCCAATCTGGCCGCTTTTATTGCTGCTCATGAAGGACATATAGGCGCTGCAACTGCTTTAATCGGTGTCCCAGAATCTGCAAAAATGCAAGCCAGTCCAGAAGCTCTAAAGCTTTTGCAGGATGTATTGGATCGACGTGCCATATCTTGTGAAAGGGTAAATAAAGTTTTAGGTTTTTTCCCTTTGTTTTGTGCTTTGAATTTGCGGGTTGGCGATAAAGAACACAATACTCTGACAAATCTTGAAACCTTATTGCTCGTATCATACTTTGGAAATTCGCAGGATAAGGCAGAATTTGAGAAAGTTTTAGTGCTTGCTGGTAGTTGCCATGATGATCAGGGTCTCATTTCCGATTATTTGAAATTATCCAGCTTGTTGGATTTAGAACGTTTACCTGGCACGCCAGAAGAATTACAAGATATTCTGGTGAAAATATTTGAGTGAGAAGCTCTCCTTTATGCTTAAAAGGCAAGGAGAGGAGCTAAAGAAAAATTGGCAGGAAATTCCAAGGTCTTGTAAGGATTCCAGCTTTAATTTTTATGAGCCAGTAGTGTATTCTTCTCGAAAGGCGTCTTGCCTGACCAGATTGGGATCTTAAGCACAGCTAAAATTGAAGCGAAGAGGAGTACACACAATGGATTTACAGACAATCATCATGGCAGTGGCGATTATCGCGCTATGCAGCTTTATTCTGGGGTTGATTCTTGGCATGAAGTTAGCGCTACCTCATCAACACAGTCGAGGCGGTCGGATGTGAGCCGAGATTCCTTGTTGGGGGCTCTAGATTGTTATCATGATTGCTTCATGAGCATCAAAGCTCCCAGCAAGGTTCTTTCTAAAGAGTTACCTTATGTCAATGAGCACCATTCCAAAAAATTCGCACTTTTTTCCAGATATTGCAAACAGTCTTCACTAGCGCTTTTGATAAGAATACTGTAGCATTTAAAGGAATAGCATCGAATCTTTTAAAAAGGGCATACTAAAGGGGCACTCATACATCGATGTTTGCCGCTGCGTATAAAACAGGTCTTTTCCGAGGAGAATAATATGGTGCGACATTATCCAAATCAGCCACAATTTCCGGCATCCGGTAAACTTATCAAGCGCTTAACCAGTAGTTTGGCAGACATAAAAGACTGGAGTAGGGAACAGTCGATGAGTTATATTGGAGACCGAACACATAGAAGTAGTGATATGATCTATCGTTGGCAACAAGGGCGGGCACAACCCAAGTCAGAAATTGTTGAGATCCTGGCTCAGATTGCTTATAGAGAAGCGAATCTACCACGCGAATGGTGCGAAGACCTGCTGATGGCAACGCATTATTCTGATACAACGGGACTCTTAAATAAATTATGGGGTCCTAAGGAATCCCGCATTATTCCCAATCGTCTGGGGAGGATGGAGCATACACGCCTGATTGGTCGTCAAGAAGAAAGAAAGCAACTGCAAAAATTGCTCTTTCCTAACTATGCTGCCTACCTGATCACAGTTGATGGGATCGGCGGTGTGGGTAAGACAGCATTAGTGCTCGATGTTGCTTATCAATCCTGGCAAGCTAGCATTGGTGAAGCTGTTTTGCCGCATACTCCGACGTTTGATGCGATTATCTTTGTTACTGCTAAGCAGCAATACTTAACTCCTCAAGGTATTCTCCAGCAGACACAAGCGGCTCGCACACTGCGTAAGATTTTCCAGGAGGTGACAAAAACGCTGGAACGTCAGGATATCCCTGCAACTCCATCGCAAGAGCAGGCTGATCTTGTGCGTGAAATTCTTGGACGTCAACGGACGCTGCTGATTGTGGATAACTTGGAAACAATGGAGGATAAACAGGAGATAATCTCCTTTTTGTATCAACTTCCTCCTACTGTGAAAGTCGTTGTTACGACACGCGAACGAACAATGTTTGCTCCCATCCGCTTGGAGCAGTTAGCAGAGGAGGCGGCCAGGGAACTTATTGAGCAGCAAGCAGAAGAGAAGCAGGTGAAGTTGAATGCCAGAGAAGCTCAAATGCTTTATCAACGTATCGGAGGTATACCCGCAGCTTTGGTGTATGCCGTAGGCCAACGAGCTGTGGGCTACTCATTAGAAACGGTACTGCGTAATGTGCCCAACGCCGAAGGCGACGTCGCTCGCTTCTGTTTTCAGGGCTCGGTAGAACCCTTGCGCGATACACCTACCCACGCCATGTTGATGGCATTAGCCCTCTTCCCACAATCTCCATTACGACCAACGGTGAATTATGTCTCCGGACTAGAAAGCGATCCGATCGTTGCAGAGGAGGCTCTCTCTCAATTGCAGCGTCTCTCGCTTGTACGAGAGTTTCAAGATCACTTTCGCATGCTGCCTCTTACACGCGAGTACGCGCTGGCGGAACTGGTTAAACATCCAGAATTCAGCCAAAAAGCACGTGAGCGTTGGGTCGATTGGTATCTACGCTTTGCTGAAACGTATGGCGGTCATGATATGCAGGAGTGGCATCTGGGCTTTGATCGTCTTGAAAGCGAGTGGGAAAATCTCCAGGCTGTCTTTGACTGGTGTGCTATCCATGAACAATATGATCTGATTAAACGTTTTTGGTGTGCAGATGAGCCGGGAAGCGTGGTTGACTTCACTACGATCTATGGCTTATGGGATGATCGATTGACCTGGTTATCCTGGTTGATAGAGAAAGCTGGAGCACGGGGAGACTGGCTTACTGTCCTGGATGCTATTGCTAGCTATGGATATACGCTTACGCTGATGGGACGTCATGATGAGGCTGAAGAATCCTTCAAGCGAGGACATTTGCTGCGTCAGCATACAGAGCCACGGATCGAAGCACGTTTTCTCCTTAATCATGGGTATCTACGGATCTATCAATCGCGCTATGATGAAGCCGATCTGTTTTTTAATCAGGCAACGGACATGCTTCAAAATGTGCCAGATCCAATTCATACGCGGCTGTTGGTGAATATTAATTATGATCGCTCCGCTAATTATTATAGAAGAGGCGATATCCTGACGGCGCGGACCAGTTTTAGGAAAGCAGAGCAGAGCGCCAATGCCTTTGGTTGGCAAAGAATTGCTAACTACTCACAAAACTATCTGGCAGATATTGCCAGTCGAGAAGGAAACTATGCGGAAGCGGAACATCTGTTAGGACCCGGGCTGACCATGGCAGAGCGTAATAACGAGAGGCGGCGTGCTGCCAGCTACAAACGCTCGTATGCCAGGCTAAAGCAGGCGCAGGGCAGGTTATATGAGGCCTTAGATTGGGCAAAGGAAGCCAGAGAGGGCTACGAGCGCCTTGGCGCCAAGCAAGAGATACAAGGTTTAGATGATCTGATTCAAGAGTTGCGGGAGCAGATCAAGGGCTGATAGGAGTTGTATTTTCCCGAAGCATACCTCCCTCAGTCCTTTTTACTATGCCATCACTTCAAGAAAACATGTCTAGAGAAAGCCATAATGACTGGTGAGCATGCGATTTGGTTATCATCTATTATCTCTTGGAGTGTCGAGTATGCTATTAAGAATGGACAGCAACTCTTTTGCCGGACATAAACGACTCGTAGCTCTCACACTAAATTTGATGTATTATCTTGCTTTTGAGAAAGTGCGCTTTAAGGAGATGAGATTTATCAATTGCAGTGTGGGTGATTACAAGCTTTTGAGAAATAGCTGGTTCACCGCTTGCACTGGCTCTTTATAGAGTAAGAGGGTACTCAGGTCGCCTGAGTTCTTCTTGCTCTATTATCTTTTAGATGAGGAAGAAACATGTGGGTTATGATCACGGGCATCACAAAAATAGAGGATGCATTAAACGCATGGAATCTAGGAGCGGATGCGTTTGGGGTAGTAGTGGGACAAGCGGATGTTTTCAATACCAATTTTATTTCCCCCGAGTTAGCCATGTCAGTTGAAGTAGCGACAGCTATCACGAAGAGCCTTTCTCTTGTTTCTGAAAGCGCTCCATCCTTTAGGATAAGGAAAGCCAGGCAGGAATGTCTATCCCCAACTTTATTTTCATCCATGGATGGCTTGCATACCTTGCCCAAAGTGCTTGGAGAGATGGAAGAATTTTGTGGAAGTGTGCTTGTTACTGATCTGATGGATGTACATAAGATTATATATTTAACCATCGTGATCGGAGTAAGAATCATATTGCTTACTGGGAATATTACACCCGAGGATATCATTGACATCAAAAATAGATTGCCTTACATAAAAGTAATCAGATCTCTTCCTGTCATAGATGATTCTTGCATGCTACTTGTGAAACAGTACCTGCGTGTTGCAGATGCCATAGAGCTAGATACTATAGATCCTGTCACAAACAAGATTGGTGGAACAGGAAATATCCACGATTGGAACATAAGCAAAAAGGTCATACAAGAGTATGGATGTAAAATGCCTATTATTTTAGCAGGTGGACTTCACTCTGATAATATTGAGAAAGCTATACAAACAGTGAAACCTCTGGGGGTAGATGTGAGTTCTGGCGTTAAGGATGGAAAAGGAGTTGATGGCAGAGAACTTCAAGATGAAAAATTAGTATCGTTTATATCCAAGGCCAAGCATTTTCAGTGTAGATCTGCTGAATAGAGCAGCCTATGTGTGTTGTCGTCGACAATTCATGAAGTCTGAGAGATCTTTCATGAGTATCCTCAGTTAAAAGTACATTTTTATGCATGCTTATGAAAGTTCCCGCATCTTCTGTGACGCTGCCAGCAAAATACGCTCAAAGAGAAAGGTATTTTGCTGGCTCGGTAAGAACAGGTCGCTCTGTTAGCGCCTTTTTGTGAACATAGGGCTATAAAATAGAAGAGTATTAAATGGCCAGGGATGCCTTTCCACGCACTACTGGATTACTCAACTTGCCAAGCTGCTCGATCTCGATATGGACTATATCTCCTGCGGTCAGGCTGAAAGGGCGTTCTGGAACCAGACCAGTGCCGGTGCAGAGTATCGCACCATGTGGGAAAGCGTCTTCGCGGAAGAGGTGTTCGACCAGCTCGTCCAAATGCCTATGGAGACGGGATGTATTAGTTTCTCCACTCCAATAGATTTGTCCGTCGCGCTCGATATGCATATGAATAGCAAGTTGTCGAGGATCACTTACCTCCCAAACGGGAACAATCCCCGGGCCTAACCCGCAACAGCCAGCATAAACCTTGGCTTGAGGAAGGTAGAGAGGATTTTCACCTTCTATACTGCGCGAACTCACGTCATTTGCGATGGTATATCCTACAATTTCTGCGTGTGCGTTGATCACCAGAGCTAGCTCCGGTTCTGGAACATCCCAATCTGAATCTGCACGCACGACAACAGGCTTATCAGAACCGGCTACGCGGCGTGCGTTTGCTTTGAAGAAGAGTTCGGGGCGCTCGGCCTGATAAACACGGGTATAGATATCTGGCGTCTCACTCTCCTCTACCCGTGCCTCAACTGAGCGTTGATAGGTTACGCCAGCTGCCCAGATCTCCATCTCACTATCGATAGGTGCCAGAAGGTGCTCTGGTAGATGAGCAGATGGAGTGGCCTGGAGCGCCTGTTCAACCTCCTGGCGGAAATCTGTAAGCGAACGCCCTAGCAATTGGGAAATTAAGACACCCTGGGCAAAGTGTCCAATGATTTGACCTTCCTGCGCAATCATCAGTCTTGATGTACCATCGGATTGTATATAACGAATAATTTGCATATCAATAGTCCTTTCTCATGTTGTTAGGACAGGTTCACGGATATGATTGTATCATGCAAATCATGGTATGATAAAATAGCGTAAGATAAATGAGTGTCTCGACACGATTATCTCCATCTGAGAAGCCCCTGCGTATCAGCTGACTCATTATCTCGCCCTCAGTAGATGCAAACAGGTTTGCTTATATTTCTGCATCAGCAATCAATGAGGCTATTCAGTACCGGAGAGCTTTGCGGCGGAAGAGGTTGTGAGCAAATTTATTTAGCTTGTGGTTGAAGGTATCTGGCAGCATTTGCAGCGTAACATAGAGCAAATATTATGAACGAAAGACGGAGCATACCAACAATGAGTGAAAAAAAGGTATCTTATTACATTCATGGCCAGTGGGTCCATGCCGAGACAGATGAATGGATTCCCGACGTTAATCCATCCGACGCGACCCACACCCTTGCTTTGCTACCCGCAGGCGAGCCTGCGATTGTTGATCGAGCGGTTGAAGCCGCACGCCAGGCAGCTGCGACCTGGAAAAACACATCAGGTCCAGCTCGTGCGGAAGTCATGCATCGTGTGGCGAATGTGTTGGCGGCACGTCGTCAGGAGATAGGATCACTGGTTGCTCTGGAGGTTGGTAAACCTATTGGAGAAGCCCTTCAGGAGGTAGATCGCGGTGTCATGATTCTGCGCTATTTCGCCGAAGAAGCTGTTCATCCGCTGGGTCAGGTGATTCCCGCTCAGATAGCTGGCAGTCTACAATACACCATGCGTCAGCCACTTGGTCCGGTCGCAGTGATCTCCCCCTGGAATTTTCCAGTGGCCATCCCTTTATGGAAAATGGCTCCTGCTCTGGCCTATGGCAATACAATTGTTTGGAAGCCAGCAGAGGTCGCTTCGCTTGTGGCCATCAGCCTGGTCGAGGCATTTGATCAAGCGGGCCTACCCGCTGGTGTATTGAATCTTTTGCTGGGCAAAGGCTCACGTATTGGTGATACCCTTATTCAGCATCAGGATATTCGAGCTGTCACTTTTACCGGCTCAGAGTCAACCGGGATGGGGATTGCAGAGAAAGCCGCACGGCGTAATATCAAGTATCAATTGGAAATGGGTGGAAAAAACGCGGCACTGGTACTGGCTGATGCCGATCTTGATCAAGCTGCAAAGCTTGTGGCAGCCGGGGCGATGCGCTTTGCGGGGCAAAAATGTACGGCGACCAGCCGGCTTATCGTGATGGAAGAAGTCCGAGATGAGTTTCTATCACGCTTGATTACTCAGATTAAAGCCTTGCCAGTTGCTCCAGCCAGTGAAGTCCTGAGTGCAGTTGGACCACTATCCACACGCGAGGCACAAGAAAAAGTACGTAGTTACGCAGAGGCGGGAGCAAAAGTAGGTACTGTTCTTCTTGGAGGACATGAGGTTTCCAGTGCTGCATGTAAAAACGGTTTTTTCTTTGAGCCCACGGTGATCGCAGATGTCCCCAATGATGCCTCTGTTGTGCAAGAAGAGGTTTTTGGACCGCTGTTGACCGTGCAGACAGCCAGGAGCTTTGAAGAGGTTCTTTCTCTGGCAAACAGTACACGCTTTGGATTAAGCGTCTCACTATTCACGCGAGATATCAATGCGATCTTGAGTTATGTTCAGGAAATTGAATGCGGCATGGTACGCGTGAATGGCGATACCACAGGAGTTGATCCACACGCTCCCTTTGGTGGTATGCACTATTCCAGTTCACACTCACGCGAACAGGGGCCTGCGGCAGTTGAGTTCTTTACTGATATGAAAACCGTTCAAATTAATCCGGCTGGCTAAGTAGATAGGTAGATCTGCGCCATCTGAGCAAAAGTTATCCTCTGCCTTAATCTAATGAAGGAGCAAGTGCGTGCCAATTGATCCACAAAAACTGCGCAGCCAACAACTGCGGCATGTGAACTATCAGGGTGATGCTTTACGCCTGGGCATGAACTGGACGGAAGAAGATTTGGCGAAACCTCAGGTACTTGTTGATAGCGCCTATGGTATGGGCCATCCCGGGACATTTCATTTTCGCCCACTCATTGAAGAGGTCAGCAATGGCGTCTTTGAGGCTGGCGGGAAGCCAGGAGTTTTTACTGTCAGTGATATTTGTGATGGCGTTGCTCAGGCGCATGCTGGGATGAGCTACTCTCTCGTTTCGCGCGATATCATGGCTGCGATGATCGAGATTCATGCTCTTGGTCATCCGCATGATGGTATGGTCCTGGTCTCTGGGAACGATAAATCGGTACCTGCGCACTTGCTGGCAATCGCTCGCTGTAACTTGCCCGCGATTCATCTTCCGGGTGGAACACAGTTGAATGCTCCTGACTATGTTACCTCAAATCATATGTGGGATATGGGGATGGCGGTCGAGCGTGGAGAGGTATCATCAGCCGATTTCGAGCTGGCTCAGCATGGAGCATGTCCGACGTGTGGAGCATGTCAGTTTATGGGAAGTGCCAGCACAGGACAAGTTTTGTCTGAGGCGCTTGGTCTGGCCTTGCCCGGCTCTGCACTTGTTCCTGCTCCCCTGACTCACCTTTTGCGTTATGCTCGTGCAACAGGCAAACAAATTTTGCGTCTGATTGAAGAGGAGATCACTCCGCGACGTATTTTGACACGGCAGGCTTTTGAAAACGCGATTATGATTCATTCCGCAGTCGGTGGTTCCACAAATGCTTTGCTTCACCTTCCTGTCATTGCCCGTGAGGCAGGCGTTGAGATTACTATTGACGATTTTGATCGTATTCATCGTCAGGTGCCTGTCCTGGCAAATGTTAAGACGACTGGACGTTATCCCGTTGAATATTTCTGGTATGCGGGTGGCGTGCCTGCCGTTATGCTTGAGCTACGCGACATGCTCCATCTGGATTGCCTGACCGTGACAGGGAAGACCCTGGGCGAAAATCTGGCTGAGATTGAACACAGTCGCTTTTTTGCTGAGCGCATAGGTTACTTGAACAATGTGAAAGTACCCCGGCGTGAAATTCTTCGTCCGCGTACCGATCCTTTTGGACCTGATGGAGGTATCGCCGTGTTGCGTGGCAACCTTGCTCCAGGTGGATCTGTTATAAAAACGTTCTCAGTTCCCAAAGAAATGCATATTCATACAGGACCAGCGCGAGTCTTTGATTTTGAGGATAGTGCTCTCGATGCTCTGCGTGAACGCCAGATTAATCCTGGTGATGTGGTTGTCATTCGTTATGAGGGACCACGCGCTAATGGGATGCCTGAAATGTATTTTGCCTCAACCATCATTGCTGCCGACCCCACACTGAATACGACCACAGCTCTGATTACTGATGGGCGCTTCTCCGGGGCAATGAAGGGGCCTTGCGTGGGACACATTACTCCTGAAGCTTTGGAGGGCGGTCCCCTGGCTCTGATTGAGGAAAATGATCTGATCGAAATCCATGTACCGGAACGCAGATTGGCGTTGGTTGGCGTTCAGGGACAGCACCTTTCTGAGGAGGAGATTTCGCGTGTACTGGCAGAGCGGCGAAGCCGATGGATATCACCACCATCACGTCATAATAGTGGTATCCTCTCCCTTTACGCACGTGTCGCAGGAGGCGCATCCGAAGGAGCATCCATGACTTAAGGCGATTCCTTGTGATTGTCCTGTGAAAAGATACGGGCTCTTGTGTCTTGTTTGTGACTTCTTTTTCTTAAACTGTATGGTAACAGAACCTATCACAAAATAGGTTGATGATTGTAGAAAGGAGTCGGTTCGCATGTCTTTTGTTATCCTGGATGTCTGGGATACCTTGACTGCGCATGTGTGACAGTGCAAGCAGATGAAAGTCGTGCGATCCCAACACGACAAGGAGCAGGGATATGACTAGTAATTGGATAAGTTCACTCCTGGATGATGTATTCGAGCATGCCAGAATGCGGTTTCAAGCTTCTCCACGACGCTTCTGGCATCTGTTATTATCGATCGGCTTTATTCTCATTATTGGTGCCTGGATTTTTCGTATGCAAGGATTTATAGACTGGGACAATGATGCTGGACTTGCTGGTTTATGTATCATGCTCGTTGTTCTACTGCTAGGCACAATTGCGAGCGCCTCGCTGCATGGTTATCACCTCTATCAGGATTTGTGGGTGAAGTATACATTGTGGTCAATGTGTTCGCTCTCTGTTGTTTTTGTTGTTATCGCTTTTCTACATCTTGGATGAAAAATTATATCGTAGTTGTGGGGGGAAGTGATTAATTTCAGATGTTTACGCTATATTCGTACCTCCACGTGAGTAGCTGTGTGACTGGTGAATAAATAATGTGCTGGCTAATTTTGCTCGGCAAGTAAGAGCAAGCAGAATTAGCCAGCACATTTTAATGAAGTTGACGCTGCATGGAAGAAAAAGAATATGATATTGGTTACAAGGATATCGAGTTGGCACAACCAACTCGATTGAGTTATACGTTCCAGTGATGACAGAACTGATAGAGAATATCAGTTCTGTAAGCTGTATAGTTGCTCTTCTTGTTGCCGGGGACTCTCTTGCGGATGGATTGCCAGCACAGGATAAGTACTATCACCCACAATATGTTCAGTAACACTTCCCAATAAGAAACGCTGGAGGCCGCTACGATTATGTGCTGCCATGACGATTAAACTACATTCCCCGGAGGTCGATGTCTCTTTGATGAGTCGGGCTTGTTGAAGAATTGTCTCTGCTATATCTGTGTTGATCCTTACTGTCTTTTTTATCTGTATATGCGTATATGGTAGCCATTTTGTTCGGAGGCGTTGAGCGGTCTCCTTCAGATACATGTTTGCTTCTCTGTAAGCTTGCTCTATTGTTTCTTGTTCAGCAAAATCCCAATCTTCCGCGTTTTTATTAACCGGGGGAGCATCTATTACTCGCATCAAGTGCACTACAATCTTCTGTGATGGTACCGTTAAGGCTTGCAGGAGTTGCATCGATGGTTCCAGTGCTGTTTCGGCAAAAGATGATCCATCTAGTGGGATCAATATGTGAAAGGCATGAGAGGGATCGTTATCAAGTAGCGGCTCTCCATGTTCGTTCAAGGATAAAACAGGTACCGGACTACGACGGATGGTCTGTTGTGTAATATGCTTGAGAAACCAATGCGTCAACATCGTGTCTTTGTGGCGGTACATTACGATCAGGTCAGCGTGCTCTGTCGATGCTGTAGAAATGATGCTGGAGACTGTGTTGCCTGCTTCTGCTTCAATTTCTACAGCAATATCTTGTAACGCCTCTCTATAGGTGTGGGCTACCTGGGACAGGTAGCTTATCGCATCGGAGAGTGCCTTCTCAAATGTAGTTGGATTGGTTGCAATCGCGGCTTCTGATCCATAGTTTGCGATGACATGACCCGGCGAAACGACGTGGGTAAGTATGATTGATCCGTGCGTCGCTCGTGCGATCCGTGCGGCAACAGGCACCGCTTTTTCGGCAAAAGATGATCCATCAAGAGGTACAATCAGGCGATGAAACATAATATGATTCCTTTCTTCAGAGAAATTATCAGCGATATTAGCTCTTTTAGTTCTAATATACGGGATGATAATCACAATCGTGTTACGGAGAACATTTATCGCCTCACAGACTACGCACATATCTGTCAAATGTATTTAATGCTTTCATATAGTTTGCCCGTTCAAAGGCAGCTGGTTCGGCAACATGAATTTGACTCATGCTTCCTCGCATCTGTTGGATGGATGTATACTCGTAGTTTTCCATCCAGTCTTGAAGCTCTTCCAGCATGGTGCTGATGCGCTCAGGTCCCTGGAGTAGTAATTCTGAGGCCATCATGGTAACGTTTGCACCCGCCATGACCCCTTTGATGACATCGGAAGCCGTATGAACTCCGCTGGTAAGAGCAAAATCAGCTTGAATGCGCTGGTAGAGAATGGCGATCCATCGTAGAGGTAGAAGCAGATCATCGGAAGTGCTCAAGGCCAGGGATGGTACCACGTTGAGTTCATTCAGATCAAAATCTGGCTGATAGAAGCGGTTGAAAAAGACCAGGCCATCAGCTCCTGCCTCCACACAACGTTTTGCGACGTGCGGCAATGAGGTAAAAAAAGGGCTGAGCTTGAGTGCCAGGGGAAGCTTCACTGCTGCTCTTACATCGTGTACCAGCTTGATATAGGACTCCTCAAGCTCGGCGCTCGATAGGTCAGGATCTGTCGGCAGGTAATAGATATTCAGCTCCAGGGCGTCGGCACCTGCTTGCTCTATCTTGTGAGCATACTCAATCCAGCCACCTGATGAGATTCCGTTGAGGCTGCCGATGATTGGAATCTGCACTTGCTGTTTGATCGTATGGATATGTTCTAGATAAGCATCTGGCCCAACGTTGTAACTATCCATTTCTGGGAAGTAGCTCAATGCTTCGGCATAGCTCTGCGTCCCATATTCAAGATAATGGTCCAATTCGTGACTCTCGTGCGTAATCTGTTCTTCAAACAGCGAGTACATGACAACGGCCGCAGCCCCTGCCTCTTCGAGACGCCGCACGAGATCAAGGTCCTTTGATAATGGAGAGGCCGAAGCTACAAGAGGATTCTTCAACTGGAGTCCCAGGTAGCTTGTTGACAGATCAAGTGATGCCATTGAAGGAGTCCTCCCTAGTTCTCTGTATGTGATAAGCTATTTCCATACTCATGTGTGGCATTGCTCATGTCGTGATAGGTATGCCACTGTGTTTTTACATCTCTGGTTGCCATCTGCATGAGCTCATTGGCGCGTTGCTGATTACTCTGTCGTAGCATGCGATAGCGTGTCTCGTTGTATGCATAAGTTTCTAGAGGGATACCTGGCTCCTTTGAGTCCAGGATAAATGGATTTTTACCTTCATCCTCCAAGGCTGGATTGTAGCGGTAGAGAGGCCAGTACCCTGACTGAACGGCAAGTTTCTGTTGATCCAATCCGTGATTCATATCGATGCCGTGCGCGATACAATGACTGTACGCAATGATTAGGGATGGACCGTCATAGGCTTCAGCCTCGGTGAAGGCACGCAAGGTCTGTTGATCGTTGGCCCCTAATGCGATGTGCGCGACATAGACACTTCCGTAAGCCATTGCCAGCATACCAAGATCCTTCTTTCGTGTAGCCTTACCACGAGCAGCAAATTTAGCAACTGCACCGCGAGGTGTCGATTTTGAGGCTTGTCCGCCAGTATTTGAATAGACCTCTGTATCGAGGACGAGGATATTTACATCTCTTCCACTGGCCAACACGTGATCGAGTCCTCCGAAGCCGATATCGTAGGCCCAACCATCGCCTCCAATAATCCAGACGCTTTTTTTGACCAGCGCCTCAGCCATGTTTAATAGTTGCTGGCTCTGCTTTTGCCGGGTCGGGTCGGATATGGTAAGTTCCTGAAGGCGTTTTTTCAGGGCGAGCACGCGCTCACGTTGTGCTTGTATGCCTGCCTCAGTTGTTTGATCAGCTTCCAGGAGTGCCTGGACTAAACTTGGACCAAGGTCGGCAGAAAGCGTTGAGAGTAAGCTACTGGCAGTTGTGCTTTGTTGGTCAAGTGTGATGCGCATACCCAGGCCAAATTCTGCATTATCTTCAAAGAGTGAATTAGACCAGGCCGGTCCTCTTCCTTGCGCATTGCATGTCCAGGGCGTTGTGGGGAGATTGCCGCCGTAGATTGAGGAGCAACCAGTTGCATTCGCGACCAGCATGCGATCACCAAATAACTGCGTTGCTAGCTTGATGTAAGGAGTCTCACCGCAGCCGGAACATGCACCGGAGAATTCAAAGAGCGGTTGTAGGAGTTGGGTGTGCTTGATCGCGTTTGGATTGAGTTGAGTCCGATCCACTTCAGGGAGCTGCTGGAAAAACGTCCAGTTTTGTTGTTCCTGTTCGCGTAGTGGCGGTTGGGGAGCCATGTTGATGGCTTTACGCCCAACTTGATGTTTGTCTTTAACTGGACAGGCAGCGACGCAGAGGGTACAACCTGTGCAGTCTTCCGCTGAGACCTGTAAGCTATACTTCATGTCCGGAAACTCTTTGAAATGAGCTTCAGTAGATTTGAAGAGGCTGGGAGCATCTATTAGCTCATCGGGCTGAAAGACTTTTTCACGAATCACTGCATGCGGACAGACCATCACACATTTACCGCATTGGATACATAGGTCTGGGTCCCACACCGGGATTTCTTGTGCGATATTTCGTTTTTCCCATTGTGCCGTGCCGGATGGATACGTCCCGTCGACGGGGAATGCACTTACTGGTAACGCATCGCCTTCGCCTGCGATCATCGGCCCAAGTGTCTTTTGTACAAAATCGGGAGCTTCGCAAGGCACCGGTGGACGGCGTGTGAGTACTGATAGTTTCTGAGGGAGTGGCTGAGTCCCATTCCACATCGCTGCGGTGGCGCCTACGTATGCTTCAACCTGAACGGGCAAGGTGACTTCATGCAGATTTTCTAATGCCGCGTCAACTGCCTGGAAGTTCTTCTCAATCACCGCCTCACCACGCTTGCTGTACGTTTTGCGAATACTTTTTTTGATCTGCTCGATGGCTTCATCATGCGGTAAAATGCCGCTGATGGCGAAGAAGCACGTCTGCATGATTGTATTGATCCGTCCACCCATGCCAGTCTTACGAGCAACCTTATGTGCATTAATGACATAAAAATGCAGGTGCTTCTCAAGAATCTCTTGTTGTGACTCATAGGGGAGATATTGCCAGACTGTTTCTGCACTATAGACACTGTCGAGTAAGAAAGTGGCACCTGGACGAGCATATTTCAAGACATCGAGACGTTCAAGGAAGCTGAACTGATGACACGCGACGAAGTCTGCCTGTCCTTTGCCGATCAGGTACGGAGCATGGAGCGGATGTGGACCAAAGCGAAGGTGGGAGATTGTCACAGATCCCGATTTTTTTGAGTCGTAGACAAAATATCCCTGTGCATAATTATCAGTCTCTTCGCCAATAATTTTGATTGAGTTCTTGTTTGCTCCGACTGTGCCATCGGAGCCTAGTCCCCAGAAGACACATTGAATAGTCTCGGGTCGCTCGATGGAGAACGTCTCATCATATTCCAAACTGGTAGAGGTGACATCGTCTTGGATACCAATGGTAAAATGCTCTTTGGGTTGTTGACGCGTCAGCTCATGGAAGATGGCCTGGACCATCGCAGGAGTAAACTCTTTAGAAGAAAGACCATAGCGTCCACCGATAATGCGTGGAGCTTTGTGTGTCGGGAATCCTTCGTTGAGTGCCGCAACGACGTTTAAGAATAAGGGTTCGCCAATACTACCGGGCTCTTTTGTACGATCCAGCACGGAGATGGCCTGGACCGTTGAGGGGAGCGCTTGTCGAAGATGTGCGACAGAGAAGGGATGGAACAGGTGCACTTTGATCATGCCAACTTTCTCACCACGCCTGGTTAGAAATTGGACCGTGGACTCGATAGTTTCTGCTCCTGATCCCATCGCGACTATGACCCGCTCAGCATCGGGAGCCCCAACGTATTCAAACAAATGATACTGGCGTCCAGTGCGAGCTGCCAGGCGATCCATCATGGTTTGCACAATGTCCGGACAGGCTAAATAGTAAGGATTAACGGTCTCACGCGCCTGGAAGGCCACATCGGGATTCTGTGAAGTGCCTCGAATGAAGGGGTGATCAGGGGAGAGCCCACGTTGATGGTGTGCCTCAACAAGGTCATCATCGATCATCGCTCGCATATCATCCTGATCAAGCATTGCAATTTTGTTAATCTCATGCGATGTGCGAAAGCCATCAAAAAAGTGTAAAAAGGGAATACGTGTGTGCAAAGTAGCTGCATGTGCAATCAGAGCAAAGTCCTGAGCTTCCTGCACCGAATTAGAGGCAAGCAACGCAAAGCCTGTTGCGCGTGCGGCCATGACATCGGAATGATCGCCGAAAATAGAGAGCCCTTGAGCTGCCAATGCACGTGCTGCAACATGGAAGACTGTTGGTGTTAACTCTCCAGCTATCTTGTACATATTTGGGATCATCAGAAGTAAACCCTGTGAGGCCGTAAAAGTGGTGGCTAGAGCACCCGTCGAGAGTGCACCATGCATGGCTCCTGCGACGCCAGCTTCTGATTGCATTTCGATCACCTGAGGAACAGCACCCCAGAGATTGGTTCTTCCTGTGGCTGACCATGCATCGGCCTGCTCACCCATTGGGGTGGAAGGCGTAATGGGATAGATGGCAATGACTTCACTGGCAGCATGAGCTACATTAGCGGCTGCGTCATTTCCATCTATCATCTTCCATGTATGCTCCATAATCCTTCTCTTTCTCACTATACCTTTATCAAGTGACAGGCAACTACTATCTGAGAAGCTCAAATAGTGATTGCCTGTCGTTCTGTCCCATTCTCAAGATGGCGAAGCATTGAGTTAAATGTGGCAGTGTCACTTTCTCCTTGAAACAGGAATGTCTATATTTGGATGCTATCATTCCTGCCTCACACTATTATCACAAGTGTCATGAGGGGGCTCTCACCAACATCACAAAGATCTAGTCTGCATGGGAGAAAGAACCTAATCGCTATTGTTCCTGGATTGTGAGAGCGCTTTTCTTTACTGTGAGGGATTTGAGAGAGAAATCTATCATACTCAGCATGACATATAAGAAAGAAGTATTACTCCTTTACGTTTGATTTTCTCTTGAAAAGAAGATTGACAATTTACTCATTGGAGGAAATGATGCAGATAACAGATTATACGAGCACTGTGCCGGATTATGTGACCAATACAAGGTTGCGTGCCTGGATTAAAGAAATGGTTTCGTTATGTAAGCCTGATCAGGTTCATTGGTGTACAGGCTCACAAGCGGAGTATGATCTCCTGTGCGAGCAGATGGTCATTTCAGGTACCTTTATTCGTCTCAATCCCGAGAAACGCCCCAATAGCTTCCTGGCTCGCTCGAATCCCGGTGATGTCGCTCGTGTCGAAGATCGAACGTTCATCTGCTCTTTAAGCAAGAATGATGCTGGACCGACAAACAACTGGGTTCCTCCCAAACAGATGAAGGAGACCCTGCGTGGACTATTTGATGGTTGTATGCGCGGAAGAACGATGTATGTTATCCCTTTTAGCATGGGACCACTCAATTCACCCTTAGCGCACCTGGGTATCCAATTGACGGACTCTCCTTACGTCGTTGTGAGTATGCGGATTATGACCCGTATGGGTCGAGCTGTCTATGACATTCTGCAAGAAGGTACTGAATTTATTCCATGTATACACTCGGTCGGCATGCCTCTGGAGGTTGGTCAGTCGGATATTCCATGGCCATGCAATAAAGAGACCAAATACATTGTCCATTTCCCAGAGGAACGGGCTATCTGGTCCTATGGTTCAGGTTATGGTGGTAACGCATTGTTAGGCAAGAAGTGTTTTGCGCTACGGATTGCCTCTGTCCTCGCACGTGATGAGGGATGGCTGGCAGAACATATGCTGATCCTTGGCATCGAGAAGCCAGATGGCGAGAAGACCTATGTGGCAGCTGCCTTCCCAAGTGCTTGTGGGAAGACGAACTTCGCAATGCTTGTTCCTCCTCCAGAGTTACGCCAGGAGGGGTGGAAGATAACGACCGTTGGCGATGATATTGCCTGGATCAAGCCGGCACAAGATGGGAAGCTCTACGCGATTAATCCTGAGGCTGGCCTCTTTGGGGTGGCACCAGGTACTAACACACGCTCAAACCCGAATGCCATGGCCTCGGTACGTGCTAATACCATCTTTACCAATGTGGCGCTCACTGATGATGGAGATGTGTGGTGGGAAGGGATGACGGAGACTCCTCCAGATCATTTGATCGACTGGATCGGCCAGGATTGGACTCCCACATGTGGACGCCCTGCCGCACATGCGAACTCGCGTTTCACGGCGCCAATTAGTCAGTGCCCGGTAATTGACTCAGAGGCTAATAATCCGCAAGGAGTACCGATCTCGGCCTTCATTTTCGGTGGCCGACGTTCAGAAGGGCCTCCACTGGTCTATCAATCATTCAACTGGATGTACGGCGTGTATGCTGCGGCTACTATGGGATCTGAGATGACGGCAGCGGCAGCCGGTAAGCTTGGCGAGGTACGTCGTGATCCATTTGCCATGCTCCCGTTTGCAGGTTATCACATGGCTGATTACTTCAACCACTGGCTGAATTTTGGTCGGCAGCTGCCTAATCCACCACGTATCTTTGGAGTCAATTGGTTCCGACGCGATGCCGATGGTAAATTTCTCTGGCCCGGCTTTGGTGAGAACATGCGCGTTCTGAAGTGGGTGGTTGAGAGAGCACATGGTCGTGCCGTGAGTATTGAGAGTCCCATTGGCTGGATGCCGCGCTACGAGGATCTGGACTGGCGTGGTATGGAGAACTTTACACGTGAGCAGTTCAATGAATTGATGTCTGTTGATCGTGACAGCTGGAAACAGGAATTGCTCTCGCATGAGGAGTTGTTTGAGAAGCTATATGATCGACTGCCAAAAGAGATGTTGTTCATCCGCGAGTTGATTCTGTCGAGCCTCTGGCGCTCGCCTGAGCACTGGGGACAAGCTCCAGAATGAATTATTCAGGGTCCATAGGATATAACGTTTTATGGACCCTGATGCCACACATCAAACGTCCTTTCCCACGATAAATATGAGTCTCAAAGACAACCATGAGTCTCATCAACAAGATAGGTATTTTTAGGTCTTTTTATAGATGAGGTAAATTTATAATGATCGATAACAGTCAACAAATTGATCGCGATAATGTAGTCATGGCATCGGCCCGGGCAGTACGCGTAAAGCCATATGATATGCGTCTGGTGTGGCGGCGCCTGGTGAGTGAATTTTTGGGGACATTCCTTCTGGTCCTGGTGGCGGCTGGCTCAGGAATAGTGGGGACGAAATATCCTGGCTCGGTTCCGCTTCAGTCAGCAGCAGCAGCAGTTATGTTAATTATCTTTGTCCTTATCCTGGCTCTGGGACGTATCTCTGGAGCACATTTTAATGCCGTTGTTACAATCGGCTTTGCTTTGCGTAATGTTTTCCCATGGCGGCGCGTGCCTGGCTATCTAGCCGCACAACTGCTGGGTTCCATTGCGGCGGCTCTCTTGCTCAGGGCATACTTTGGTAATATTGCCAATGTGGGCACGCTTGCACCAGCAGCAGGAGTAGGAGATTGGGGCATTCTGTTCTGGGAAACGATCATCACATTTGGGCTGATGACAACGATTTTTGCGGTTGTGAATGGCGGCATGAATGTTGGTAATATGGTGGCATTGGGTATTGCGGCGTACTTTGGATCGGCCATTCTTTGGGCAGGTCCAATCGAGGGACCCTGCATGAATCCAACGCGTCAACTGGGACCGGCTCTGGTATCGGGCGACTTTGCACATTTAGGGGCCTATCTCGTCGGGCCATTCATTGGAATGTTGCTCGCCGTTGGGCTCGCCTATCTGCTTCGAGGTCCTGGTGGTCGTGATGATCTGGGGCCAACACTGGCTCAGGGAGATGTTGAGGCGGTTCTGCGGGCAACGAAGGTGATCACAGATCCCTACTCTCCGACCGGAGACGACACGAGAGATACTCTTGAATAATCAGGAGGATCTCTTCTGTCTCTGTTGATTTTTCTGGACGTCGTAAGATGTAGATGCCGAAATGGTTGAATTTACTATTCAAACCATTTCGGTTCTTTTTTGAAAGGCACAAATTTTTGCATGCGAACGTGCTGACTTTTCAATGTTGGATATAGCGTTGGAAACGCTCAATACTGCGCGGGTCGACGCGTGCGCCGATGCGTACTAGCAGGATATTTTCAGGCTCCAGCGATATTTCAGGTTCGGTGGTCGTATATTCAGTGAAGCCTTGTGAAGCAAATAATTGCGTTATCACCTGACGGTAGCCATAAGGGGACATGTTCAGCCCTTTCATATCCCAGTGCCAGGAGAGACCCAGAGCAATCAGCAGCATATCCTCTAAAGCATCCAGTTCCAGAGCAAATGCCAGCAGGTTTTTAGCTATACTCATACCTCGCCAATTTGTACTAACTTCAATTGCGACCTCATATGCATTTTCCACCCCTTCCCACCAGGCATCAAGGGGAGCAATCGTGACCTGACCAATGATTTCTCCTTCTGGCGTATGGGCTAAGGCCAGAGCACAATCGGGACTTTTAGCAATTGAGATGAGCAATTGTTGTTCGCGCTCAGGGAGGCGTGCAAAAGCGTGAAGCCCTTTTTCAGCATGTAAGCGCTCTACCAGCGAAGGAGGACAGAAGTCACGTAAGATGATCGAACCTCGGGTTGTTGATAGCACTTTGCTGCGTGAGGGAGTGGAAGAACTGTCTCCGTGGAGCAGGTTGAACAGATCTGAAAATGGGGAGTGAGGACGCATCATTGGAAATGCCTGACGAAGAGGTGACGGCAAGAGCAGACGCCGCACGTGTGCGGCTGTTTCTCGGTTCTGGCGACTAATACTATCACGACGGGGCTGGATTGGTATATCCGTCGGACCATCCTGGAAGGTGGTTGGAAAATGCTCCTGCGTTATTTTTTTTCCCATCGCAGATTGATCCTGCTCTTCTTGTATCCTACTAGCTCGCCAGATTGGTTCCCAGCGGCTCACCCACGTCTTAGGAAGTTGCTCTGGAATAGGGAGAGCTGCCATCTCGGCCCAGAGCAGACTCCAGGCACGCGGCACTACCCGATATAGATCATATCCGCCTCCACCCAGAGCAAGCCAGCGTCCTGAACAGTACGTGTGTGCTAATTGATGGGCCAGCTGTGCTTGAGCTTGAATACCATGCATACTCAGGTGTAGATGTGTTAATGGGTCCCATGCATGAGTGTCGCAGCCATGCATCGTGACCAGTACATCTGGAGCAAATGAGGTCAATAATGGAGCCAGGACCATATTCATGACCTCAATATAGGAATCGTCCTCTGTAAACGGGGCCAGCGGAAGATTGACTGCATAACCGCGTCCACTACCACTTCCCAACTCAAGAATATCACCTGTGCCTGGAAAAAGATAACGCCCTGTCTCGTGGAGCGAAATGGTCATCACACGTGGATCATCATAGAAGGCACGTTGGACTCCATCTCCATGATGGGCATCAAAGTCGATATATGCAACTTTCGCTTCACATGTCTGGAGAAGATGTGCTATGGCAACAGCAATATCATTGTAGATACAGAAACCTGAAGCACGTTCTGACCAGGCATGGTGCCAACCTCCTGCGGGATGGAAAACATGCAGCGACTGTGGCGTTCCATTCTCCAAACCCCCTGATAAACCCATCACGGCATTGAGAGCGACCAGTGTACCTCCTGCAATAGTTGCCGCAGCAGTATGCATCCCTGGAAAAGCGGGCGTATCGCCTTCTTCAAGCCCATAGCGCGAGGCGAGTTGTAACAAATCTTGCTGATGATATTCCTGCTCGTCTACAACCTCGCTCAGACGTTGTATTGCTGCGACATACTCGGGCGTGTGAATGAGTTGTAGCTCATCAACCGATGATAAACGTCCGCGCAAACGTGTGAGCTCGTTTTCAGGGTGCCATAAATTGGTGGCTGCCAATAATTCCATCAACGCTTGCAGGCGTTGAGAATGCATGGGATGATATGGTCCAAAGTCATAGTGCATGGCAAGAGGATCAAATAGCAAGCGCGCATTTGGGTCAGCTATCGCATCAGGCATGGTCTTCCTCCTCCATAAATGCATCTCCCAGGGCATAAGCTACGCCCTCCTTTTCCAGACGTATAAAGAAAGGTGCGGGGTTGATCGTGCGTAATCGCAGTGAGGCGTGATGAGCTTTTTGCTCCAGGGATTCTGCAAGCACACTACTGATACCGATATGGAGTTGATCGGCGGCGAGTAGGGCTTTTGCCAGAGGAGTCATATGCCCGTTGGGAAGTTGAATAGTGACCTGCGTGCCAGGTTCAAATGCTCCCAGGGAGCGAGCAAGGGTCAGAAGCATATCACTGCGTGTCACGATGCCAACCAAAACAGCTCTTTTTTGAGCATCATCCTGGTTATACTCAATCACAGGCAAACAATTTATCCCTCGTTCGACCAGTAGTTGTGCCGCAGCTGCTACTGGCGTTTCCGGGGTGAGAGATACTGAAGATGGTTGCATGATCTCTGCGACATGTCTTTCTTGCCATGTATGAGCCAGAGGATTTCTCATTTCCTCTTGTTGCGTAAGGGCAACTGCCATATCGATATCTTGAGTCGTGAGTAGTCCTTTAAAAAGAAATGTGGGTTGCTGATATTGATATGCTTTTTGAGGTGGCTGCAATGGTCGTATTACTTGTACAACAGGGAGGTGATGAAACTGGTACTGCCTGAGTAAACCTACTGCATGGCTTAGCGTATCATCAGGCTCAACCGTAATCAGTTTTGTTTGCATAATCTCGCGCACAATCATAGTTGCTTTCCTCGTATCTCCGAAGAGCTTCTGGCGATTTTTTACTTCATTGTTATGTACCATGGCATACACGAGGATGAGATTGTGATTATGACCAATAAATTACACATCCTTATGTATATGGCTTATTATGTAGTATCGAGTGCATCTATTACAAAATCATCACGTTAGAATGAAGGACTATCACGCAAACATCACAAAATCATTGTCAATCTCTGTTTACGGATACAATAATAGCACGGGGATTGTACAGACTACCATTGTCTATACAATCCCCGTGCCAGAAACAGGCTGTGTTTCCTTTTTGCACTCTACGGGGTGCAAATACAATGCTATTGGCAATGTTTAGTGGACGCCTGCTGCCTCCTTAACCTGGATGGGAATTTGTTTTGCTTTCATCCCTTCAGCCTTGGGTACGGACACTTTTAGTACACCGTGTTCGTAGGTGGCCAGAACCTTGTTGACATCAATCATGCCAGGGAGCGTTACGGTTCGTGACATCTCGCCCTCGTAGCGCTCGCTGCGGATATAGGTACTCTTCTCTTTTTTGGTTTCTACATTCTTTACTGCCCGAATAGTCACCGTATCGCTTTCTGCGGCGATGTGAATATCCTCAGGTTTGAAACCTGCAAGGGAAGCCTCGATTATATACTGTTGTTTATCTTCAGTTTCGTAAATGTCCAGCGGAAAAGTGCGCCCAGTGAAGAATCCAAGACGTGGTCCGACAAAGCTCTCTTCAAACAAGCGGTTCATGACTTCACGCAAAGGCATCAACTCATCAAAAGGATCTCTACGCATCATTGACATTGTTTTTCCCTTTCATGTTTTGACGTTGAAAGCGTCATCTTCTCAACTCTGTTCTTAAGAGAATGCCTGGGGTATTTGCACTGCCCTTTCATTCCTTACACCATGTACTTTACTCTTTGCAGATTACAAAGGCATCACAATTGAGCCTCATTTTATCACAAGAAATTCACGGGAAAATATTATCATCAAAACTCAGTTTTAGTTGCAGCATAAGATATTTTTGTGCGCATAATCTGGTGAATAGCATATCTTTTGATTGCTTCTTGCCAGTGGCATGTCGGATTATATGACCGGGAGCGTGGTGGTAGTGGATGGTAGAGTGTTGCAGGCTTAGTATCTCAAGCTATGAGATAGGTTGCCTCATTGTCTATATCGGGACCAGAAAAAGAGTTGGCGTTCAATAAATCTCATTTCATTGAACGCCAACTCTGGTTTTTGTAGGACTAAGCCAGGATATCTGGTCTATAATAGGTAGAGAGAGGCTATAATTTCAGCTCTGCTTTCATCAAGTCATCGGCTAGTGAGGGTTGGAGATGTATACCAAGTTTCCTGCAGATATTTTGCATCCCTATATTTTCGAGGAGAATGTCACCTGTAAGGCGCTGAAGCTTTTCGTCTTGACCAAACTGGATCAATTGACTTAATAACTTGGTACCCAGTCCCTGTTGCTGAAATCGATCGGTAACAATCACCGCAAATTCTGCTTCATTGGCCCACGAAGTTTTGATGAGGCGACCAACACCAATAATCTCATTTTGCTGCATCTGTGGATTATAATAATCGGCCACGATAGCCATTTCTCGATCATAATCGATAAAACAGACTCCGATTAAGCGCTCGTGGGCGATCCGTTGGCTCAGTCCCAGTACTTGTAACCAGCGAAAATAGACGCTGCGTTCTGAAAGCGTCTCATGGAACTGGATCATGAGGGGCTCATCTTCAGGACGAATGGGACGCAACGTGACCTGGGTTCCATTGTGTAATGTCCAGGGATGCACGTATTGTTGGGGATATGGACGAATGGCAAGCCTCGGTAATGAGCTCTCACTACTATCGGGCTGATGTAACACCACACGTGCGTCGAGAGCAAGTAGGCGTCCATGAGAAGCGAGCAATGGATTAATGTCGATCTCCTTGATGCGAGGTTGCTCAGCCACCAGATAACTAAAACGTACCATGAGCTGCTCTAGTGCGGCAAGATCTACTGGTAGGCGTCCCCGTGTCCCTTGCAGAGCTGCAAAAATGCGTGTGCGTTCTATCATACGGCGTGCCAGGGTGGTGGTTAGAGGCGGAAGGCCTAAGGCATGATCCTGATAGACCTCGACGAGTTGCCCTCCTGAACCGAAAAGGAGAACCGGACCAAATTGCGCATCAAGGCTACTGCCCAGGATAAGCTCGTAGCCATCGAGGGGGATCATTGGTTGGACCGTTACTCCTTGAAAATGTTCGGCACCAACTTTCTTTTCCACGCTCTCTGCTATGGCATGGTACGCCGTGCGCACTGCATCTGCATCGTTGAGATGTAATTGAACCCCTCCGACGTCGGTCTTATGCGTAATCGTTTCTGAAAAGAGTTTGAGGACGACTGGATACCCAATTTTTTCGGCATATTGGACTGCCTCCATTTCACTGGTGGCGATGTGGGTCTCGACTGTTGGAATGCCATAGGAGGCCAGGAGTTGTTTGGACTCAAATTCGTTTAGCAACGTCCGGTTTGATTGTTGGGCGGTTGCAATCAGTTTCGTTGCGGTTGCTCGATCAGGGCCGCCGTGTTCCAGCTCTTGAGGTGGCAGGGGCGTTTCATAGAGACTGCGTAGATTGGAGACGTAATTCCACATGTAATCGAATATCTGGGCTGCGGTATCCGGATAAGGAAATGTGGGGATATCAGCTCGTTGCAGAATGGCATTACCACTTGTGATGGTTGCTCCTCCCATCCAACTCGCCAGGATCGTTTTACCCGTGCTGGTGGCATAGTGCTTTAAGCGCTCGGCTGTGAGCGTTGGGTCAGTCATGGCTTGAGGCGTCAGGATGACCAGTAGGCCATCGCTGTTGCTATCCTGTATGGTGGTTTCAATGGCTTTGGCATAGCGTTCCGGGTCGGCATCTCCAAGAATGTCTATTGGGTTGCGATGGCTCCAATGAGCCGGGAGGATTTTGTCAAGCGAGCTAATCGTTTGAGGAGAGAGCTCTGTCAGGGAGCCGCCTGAGCTTATCAGGGCATCGGTGGCGAGGACGGCTGGACCGCCGGCGTTTGTTACGATGGTGAGATTCGGCCCTTTAGGATAGGGCTGTTTAGAAAGTGCCTCTGCCATAGAGAAAAGCTCATCAATGCGATTGACGATCAGTATACCACTTCGGCGGCAAGCGGCCTCAAATACTTCTTGGCTGCTGGCCAACGCTCCAGTATGGGACGTTGCAACCTGAGCTGCCTCCTGTGTGCGACCAGCTTTCATCACAATGATGGGTTTGCTGCGAGCTACTTCTCTGGCTGCTGAAAGGAACGATCGTGCATCACCAATGGTCTCCAGATAGATCACGATGCTGGTTGTCTGCTCATCGCTGCCCAGGTAATCAATGAGATCGCCCCAGTTTACATCCATCATTGAGCCGATAGAGATGAAGGCACTGAAACCGACATTTTCTCCCAGGCTCCAATCCAGGACGGCTGTACAAAGAGCTCCACTTTGACTAATAAAACCGACATGACCAGGTCGAGCCATCGCGCCAGCGAAGGTTGCGTTGAGGCCGGTCAGTGGACTCATGACTCCCAGGCAGTTTGGCCCAATGATGCGGAGGTTTCCCTGCCGAGCTTGTTGTAAGATTTTTGCCTCTATCTCGGCCCCCTGGGCACCGGTCTCTTTGAAACCGGCCGAGATGATGATCGCTCCTTTGACGCCGGCTGCTACACACTCTGTGATGATCCCTGGTACGGTCGCTGCTGGCGTGACAATCACGGCCAGATCGACAGATTGAGGCAGGGAAGCCAGGTTGGGATACGCTTTGATACCCAGAATGCTGGCACGCTTTGGATTGATGGGAAAGACTGTGCCCCCAAATGGATTGCTGACGAGATTCCAGAGGATCGTTCGTCCAACGCTACCCTCTTTTTCGGTCGCTCCAATAACTGCAACACTCTGAGGCTCAAAGATAGAGTTTAAGGGATGATGTTGCTTGTAGCGAAAAATGGTGGTGGGTGCAACTCTGTTCGAGGTAGGCTGCCCTCCGACTCTACGTGTCTCCATATGGCTTTTAGCCCTTTCATATAATGACGCTTATTCCTATGGCAGATGTCCAAATTTGCCACTCTGCGAGGAAATAGCATGTTCCTTCTTATAGAACATGCTAGTCATTATAGAAGAGTTAGCTCATAGACTGATCTCTATTTGTTATATTGTGATCACAATGGTGTCACATAAAGGTCAGCCTTCCACTCTCTAGATCGTGGATGACGCAAATCTTACTCTTTGGGCTTGGTTGTAAATTGATAACCAATGCCAACTTTAGTCAGGATATAACGAGGATGAAGTGGGTCTGGCTCTATTTTTCGTCGCAGGCGATTGACATTGACCTGAAGCATATGGCTCTCGCCGACATATTCTCCACCCCAAACATGTTCAAGCAGGAGATCATGTGTGACGACACGACCAGCGTTTTGCAGTAGATATGCAAGGACACGATACTCTGTCGGAGTTAGCACGATCTCTTTTCCACCGATTGTCACCAGGCGCTGCGAATAGTCGATGGTTAGGGCTCCGATCGTAGTTACGGTGCGCACGGCGTAGGCTTGCTCCTGAGGAGAAAATTGCGTGCGACGTAGCACTGCGCGTACACGTGCGGTTAATTCGTCTATGTTAAATGGCTTGGTAAGATAATCGTCAGCTCCAAGATTTAATCCTTTGATTTTATCGCCATCCTGACCGCGTGCAGTGATAATGATGATGGGCAAAGATGAGAACTCACGGACTTTTTGACATACCGTGAACCCGTCCATTTTGGGCATCATTACGTCAAGCAAGACCAGATCTGGTGGTTGGGCCTCAATTATGGCCAGCGCTTCCGCACCGTCGGCGGCCGTGAGTACCTGAAAATCTTCAAGCTCAAGACTTCTTGCAACGAGTCGGCGAAGTTGTGGATCGTCATCAGCTGTAAGAATCACTTGTTTGCGTGCTGTCATCGTATCTATCCTTTATTTTTCATGGATGTAGCAGCGGGGAAGAGTATCTGAAATATGCTCCCCTTGCCTGGAAGGCTTTCTACCCATATGACACCATTGTGTAACTCGACAATATGTTTGCACATGGTAAGGCCAAGTCCTAAACCAGAAACTGGATTTGTCAGTTCCGTATTAATACGTTTAAAACGATCAAAAATGTGCTCATGCTCTTCCTGAGGAACACCAATGCCTTCATCACGAATAGTCAGGTGCACGAATGGTGGCTGATGTTGCTGGAAGTATGCACGTACCTGAGGAGACATCTGTGCTATCGGCTGATCAAGGTTTTGAAATGTGAGTGTGACAGTGATGGATGGGAATGTAGATGTATATTTTTGAGCATTATCCAAGAGTTGTATGAGTAACTTTTGGATAAGCATTTGATCTCCCTGGATGATATAAGGTTCCTGTATATCAGAGGCTATAGTATTGTCTTGATGGGAGAGCGATATCATACTCTCCGGATATTTTTGCCGCTCGACGGCAAGTACTTCTTGTATAATAGGAAGCAAGTCAAGAGGACCTGGATGAAATGTGGTGGTACCCATTTCTAGAGAGGCAACATCGAGCAAACTATCCAATACAGTAGCCATACGATGACTTCCTTCTGCGATGGCCTCAAGATATTCGTGCAGTTCATTTTGAGGGATATGGCCGTCATGACGAAGTAAAAGTGTCGCATAGCCCTGGATTGCCGCCAGTGGGCTACGTAGTTCATGACTGAGATTGGCTAGCCATTCTGCATTCAGGCCAGGATTAGCGAAAGCATTCAGTGCATTTTCTCTCTCTGTATGAGAGTATTGCTCATCATTCATATAATTCACTTATCATATAGTTGCACAAAGTCTCTACCTCTCCAATATTTCTCTCTCCCCAAGTATAGACAGAAGAAATAACAATGGACAGTATTTACAGAGTCATTTGTGTCACAAATAGATCACAGAAAGAGAATAATTGATAGTTTTTGGCTCATACAGTCGTTCCGTCTCATACATATTGTATACGATCTGATAAGATGGCGTGGACTTTATAACATCTATCAGATCGTATACAAACAGCATAGAGAGGGCAGATGCTTGTGGCTACATCTGCTTGATCTTGTCTACGCGCCTCAAGTGCTATAGCGCACTTGTATATGCGCTTTTTTTCTGTAAACGATCCTGCTTCTCATTATTGGATGTAAGAGAAGCAGGCTGTGATGGTACGATGAGTAATGGTTGTCTGGCCTGATGCTGGATACTCTCTGAGGGATTTCCTTGTGTCCAGCGTGATAAGCCTGCCAGGTCGTGTGTCGCGATGGCGAGGATATCATATCCGCCGAAGATGCTGGCGTTTTCGGCAGCTTTGATAACAGCATGTGTGATATCGTGATCTACAATCACAGACCTGTTTGTGGCTATTTTGTATTGTGTTATATCTGGAGCAAGTTCACCTCTCTGAATCCGTTCTAGCGTCTGCTGGAGATATTCACTTACATGTTCTTTCTCTTCGTGGCTATTGCCTGGGCTAATCACCCTCAGCATATGAAGCGTGCCGGAAAGAGGAGAGGCCAGGGCTGCAATCAGTTGAGCGGCCGGATTGAGTGCTGCCTCGGCATGAGAAGAGCCATCCAGTGGCACAAGAATGCGCAATGGCTGTAATCGATCAGGATCTGTATTCACAAAAGCAGCGTTCTCATGATGAAGGAGTAGGACTGGGACTCTGGCATGTTTGGTTACTTTGTCAATCACACTGCCCACGACCCAGCGATTCATATTTGAATAGTCATGCCCACACATCACCACGAGATCGATACGATGAGTGGTAATGGTCGAAAGAATAGTGGGAGCCTCGATGCCGAAAGTCACAGTAGTCTCGATGGAAACATGTGGGAGCCGACCTGACTTGACGAGCGTATGAAGATACTTCTCCGCCTCGAATCTGGCTGTGGCAGGTAGCTGTTGTGTCAGGGGGGTATGAGAGGGCCAATTTGTATTGACGACACGAAGTAAGACAATTGTGCCGTTAATGACGCGTGCAAGCTGTAGTGCTGCGGGAAGTGCGCACTCAGCAAGTGGTGAACCATCAAGTGGAACAAGAATACGTTTGAACACGATTGCTCTCCTTATGTGCGACTATTCTGCTTTATGATTAAGATGATGAGCATCGTATTCATCTTGCTCAAATTGGCTGGATTTGTCGAAACGACGAATACGATAGAAAAAGATGATTGCTGAAGGCCATAATTCCTCCTCGCCAAAGGATAAATGTCTTAGATCACTGAGACATCACGGGCTGTGTTGACGATGTCTCAGTGTGATCACAATGTGGATCATAGGAAGTGATAGAAGAGATCACGCTTCGCTACTACTCCTTGATACCCGGCTGTACCTATAAACTGATAAATGGGTGATATGTTTCCCGAACAGCTTGTTTTTGTGTCGCGGCTTCGACAAGTATGTTTCCTTTGTCTCCTTCGCTTTCAACATGTTTGAGAACCAGGACTGGAAGAGTTGTCCGACTGAGAATTTCCTCTGTTACGCTGCCCAGTAGCCAGCGAGGGACACCATGACGTCCATGCGTTGCGACGGCGATAGCACTCAATGGAGGAACATCCATGAGGTTGGCCACATCCACTACTGAAAGGAGTCGAGCTGCCACATCCTCGTCGCAACGGACAGTGAAATTGACATCTAATGGGATATTTGGCGCAATGGTTAAAAAGATTCGCCGGGTCAAATCTTCCAGATAGTTTTCAGCTTGATCATACGCGTCTTTATTGGCCTGAGCAATGGTCTTACCATCCAGTGAGTCCACAGAAACGATCGGTTTGACAACACGCATGAGATGTAGGCTTCCAGGGTTTGGACGGGACAAGATCGCACTTAATTCAGCGGCTGGCTTAATGGCAGTTTCTGCATGACTTGAGCCATCAAGGGCAATCAGCATGCGAAAAGATTTTTGCTCGTACTCTTCAGCCGTTTGTTGGTCGTGTTTTTCATGTAAGATGAGCACTGGAATTGAGCTATCGCGAGCGACCTGTTGAGCTACGCTTCCCAGCATCAGACGTTTCAAACCAGTTCGCCCATGACTGCACATGACAATCAGATCAGCATGTGTAAGTGCAGCGTTCTCGACGATTGCTCGGGGAGGAGTGCCATACAGGGTGGCTGTTTTAACCTCGATATCTTTAAGGAGTGGAGTTGCACAGATGCGCGCAAAGTACTTTTTCGCTTCATCCTCATTGATGTCTATGGCATCCTGGACGAATGCTCCGGGGGCCAGAGAGTAGGCAAGATAGTCTGTTGAGTATGAGAGGACATGCAAAAGTGTCAGGGTAGCACCAGTAGTTCGAGCGATGTGAGCTGCCATTGGTAATGCTTGCTCAGCACATGCAGACTCATCGAGTGGAACAAGAATATGTTTAAACATAGAAGTATCTCCTTTGAAACCTGCTTAGCGTTAGTGAACTTTTTTATACCTTCCTACACTGAATAGGATAAGCCAGGTGCCTCTCAAGAGACTCTCTCCTCAGAAAATTTCTCTCACAAAAGAATCACAATGGATATGTGCATAGGAGCTCTTCAAGTGAGAATGAGAATGCGTCGCTGGCGATTTCCTTAACCTATAGTGATCGATAATGGCGAGTTGAAGGCTTTGAGAGCTCTTTGTGAGTCTTTTTTTGTCGAGTTTGCCGCTTTTGTGATGGGAACAAGCTATCCTTCAGGTAAAGATATTCCCCGCTAGAAGGAAGCATGAACAATAAGTCTGGGTGGTGCAAAGAAAAGATCATCTGGAATTGCTGCTCATATTTCAAAGATAGCTAAGATATTATAGAAATACTTGGAGACTATCTTCAGTAGCAAGAGATTGTATCCATGCTGTTTAAAATGAGGAGAATGACTATGTTCCAAAAGATTTTAGTGCCACTGGATGGTTCAGAACTTTCAGAAGAGGCACTCCCGCTTGCTGCTCATATTGTACGCGCCTCCAGTGGAGAGTTGTTGCTACTTCATATCATGCCTCCTTCTAGTGTGCCACTCTATCCAGGCACTCCGACGAAATCTATCTCCTCCAGGAAAGGACATGCTTTTCCTAGCGTCAAAGCATATTTTGAGCATGTAATTTCTCAAGAACATCTTAGTTCGCTCAAAGTACAGATGGATATGCGGGTGGGGGAAGTGGCTTCGAGTATTATCGAAGCGGCTCTTTCTCATCAAGTGGATTTGATTGTCCTGCGAAGTTATGGTGAAACCAGGTTGAAGCGCTGGTTGATGGGTAGCGTTGGACAATACCTTGTACGCTATAGTCCTGTACCTGTGCTGATTGTCAAAGATGTGCAGAATAAACCGGAAACATACATGCATAGACCTCGTATTCTTGTGGCCTTAGATGGCTCAATCCTGGCTGAGTCTGCTCTGCTACCAGCCGCGCAACTGAGTGAAATTCTGGCTGCACCAAGACAAGGGGCGATACATTTGACATATGTGGTGGAGCGCTTGACCGCGAGCTCGACAAGGACACCTGCCCAGGTTGAATACCTTAATAAAGAAATGAGAGATCAAGCCGAAGCCTATCTGACACAGATAAAGCAGCGTTTTATAGATGGACATTTATCTTCTTATCACCTGGATGTGACTACATCAGTTGTCTCTTACGCAGATGTGAAAGACATTACGAAGCGCATTGTCGAAGAAAGCTCATGTATTGGTGATGAGCCCGGGTTTACTGGCTGTGACATGATTGCTATGGCGACGCATGGACGCCATGGCCTGCAACATCTGTTGCTTGGTAGTTTTACAGAAGAAATCTTTGATACCGCGCCACAACCTCTCCTGGTTGTCCATCCGCAAAAAATGGAGATGAGAGAGCTGGAGCAGTCAGCCCAGGGGACCATTTCAAACGGTTAAAAATGAGCCGCTTGCATCCCAGGGCGATCTCTATTAAAATAGGGACAAAAGATATTCCATCTATCGAGGAGATTTAGATATGTCGCGTATTCCTCCTATTCCATCAGAACAAATCTCCTCGGAGATTGGATCGCCTGTAAAAGGGGCATTTTTCCAGGTGATGGCACATCGTCCGGCAATTCTGCAACCGACGATGCAATTACTTGAAGCTACAATGCGCAGCGGAAGCGTCGAGCCTACGCTGAAAGAGCTGATCGCGGTACGTGTCTCACAAGTTAATCATTGCTATTACTGTATGAATACGCGTAGTATTCTGGCGAGGCAACTTGGGGTGAGTGAACAGTTGCTTGAGGCGTTGGCCCATATCGACGAACATCGTCATCTTTTTACCGAGCGCGAATTAGTGGCGTTACGCTACGCCGAGACGATGACGACAGGTGCCCTTGATGTTGATGAACAATTATGGGATGAATTGCAGCAGTATTTCGACGATGGGGAACTGGTCGAACTTTCTACCGTGATTGGCTTGTTTAATTTCTTTAATCGTTTTTCTGATGCCTTGCACCTTGATCCACCTCAACCACGATCAAGATGAGGTTACATATCGTCTCCCGGAACTTTTTAGAGCGAATTTCCAATCTCCTTTTTGTCGATTAGTTTCGTACCAAAAGAGAGTTGCTGGGAACAAATTGCCCAGAAGAGAACATCGAGCTCCGCCTCTACTGACGGAGCTCGATGGTTTGTTATGAGGTATCAGGTGTTCAAGGATAGCTTACTACTGTGACCGGGACATCCGGGTTGGCAATAGTTGATGACCCTCCTGTATTATTGACA
Source organism: Dictyobacter sp. Z7_2 (assembly GCF_057551105.1). NCBI lineage: Bacteria > Bacillati > Chloroflexota > Ktedonobacteria > Ktedonobacterales > Dictyobacteraceae > Dictyobacter > Dictyobacter sp. Z7_2. The sequence continues at coordinate 590,328 of NZ_BAAJPE010000002.1, read as the reverse complement.
ACGTTCAAGATACCACCAGATCCAGCTGTGGAGAGGAAGATTGTGAACAGGTCGTGGAGGCTTGATGCTGGAAGGGTGCTGGGAACCTCGAATGCATGTGCTGCGTAGATGTCTACACCCTGGTTGAAGAAGCTGTAGCTACCCATACCATATCCGCTGAAGCGGGTTACGGTGCGAGCGAGCTTGAAAGCCGCCCAACCATCCACACCCGGGGCTTCCATCCATGCTGCCTGACTGGGTGGATCGTAGGGCATCTCATTCTGGAAGAAGATGTCCGTGCCGCCATTTCCATTCCAGATCACTTCGTACTTTTGATAGTGTTCCACGAACAGGCCGTAAGCGGTGACGTTGTTGCCATTGACGATGACACCGGTATCGGCCGTGTTACTGGTCCAACCTACGCCATTGCCATGGTCGGCTCGCCATGCCCATATATCGTCAAGGATAACGTTGTTGCTATTGACGACGAGACTATTAGTAGCTTTACCTGCTGCCGCACCACCGATGCGGAAGAAAACATCCTGAAGCGTTGTTGGATCGGAAGCATCATGATCTCCAAAGGAGTAACCGCTTCCAACTTGCAGTAACGCTGGCGATTTTATGGTGCCCGCATCGAAGATTATCCCCGAAAGCGAAACGCCCTTCGAGCTTGAGACTGTCATTGGCACGATGCCATGTTCTGGAATGAGTGTGGGAAAACCGAGACCCAGTACTACTGCATCAGGGCGTGTAACTTTGATGCTCTGGTTGAGATGATAGACGCCTGGGGTCAGGATGAGATTCTTACCAGTATATAAGGCAAAGTTGATTACTGCGGCTGAGTCAGTCGGCCGGGCAATGAAGAAGCTTTTGAGTGAAATGGACGAACCAGGTGTTGTGCCACTACCCCATGATATGCCGGAGGAATTGTGCTGTACTGATGGCACGAAGACATTGTAGCGTCCATGAGAGTCTACATATAGATATGGCTGCTCTCGCGTTACCGGGCTGGTTGCGAGTGTGGTGTATGGGCCGCCGCATGATGTTTGAGCGGGGAAACACTGAGCTGGTGCACCTACAACACCTGAGAATACCTGGTTCCAGACACCGTTGCTCCAGCCTGCGATCTGGCTGTTTCTGACCAATCCCTGCTGCTGAGAGCCACTGACTACGGTGCTATTATCGAACTCTGAATCGGCGATGAAGCCACCACTGGCGTACGCTGGAGAGGTGCAATAGTCCATGAGGGTGGTTGCCCCATTGATGTGGACACGACGCATCGGCGCGGCCTGCGATACTGCCCAGAATTCACCAGTGTAGCAGCCTGCGTTTGGATTGGTGACATTGATGCTCAGGTTGGATAGCGAGCGCCAGAAGTTCACGAGTGCGATACAGTTATTGGAGCTATCGCACTGGTTGTATACATCGATGGAGCCGTTGATGATAACATCGTTCGGGGAGAGCCCGAGACCGGCAACCGTGGTGTAGTAGCCCACCTGAAAATTGAGTGGGGTGGTGCTGGATCCATATGTGCCTGGCTCAAATAATAGCGCATAGCGCTGCGTTCCGAACTCGTTGGAGATCTGTTGTTTTGCCACGGCGTCGACCGTTGCCTGGATCTGGCTCAGTGGCATGCTGGGAGTGAAGATGTAAACATTCTGGCCAAAGTTATATTGGCTAGACGCTATTGATGGAACTGTCTGTGGCAATGTTGCCGCATTGGCTGATCCGACGTTGACTTGCGCGCTTTGCGCATCAGCATGAGCGATGGCGGAAGGATTGAAGAATAGGAAGGCTGTAAAGAGTACAATCATACAACAGAATAGCATATTCTTCCCGATCAGCCGTTGAGCAGGTTTTCGGTGCTTCAGAGCACCGAGAGGACGTGCATCCATGACATCTCCTTTTTCTCTCTTGCATACCTGGTGTTTAGAACATCAAGAGAGTTTGACCAGATGCAGACAGAAAGAGAACTCTGGCCACGCTTCCAGGAGGGTTCAATATACCAGGGTTATGCTGTAAAAATAGATCGCGCGAAAGAACTTCCTTCTACCATCTTTTCATCAGGGGTGGTATGAGCACTCTCATATCAATCTGACCCTCTGCCAGGAAATGAAACGAAATTTCATAGGATATGTATGGAATACCCTCATCTGTCTGATTTATGGGGAAGGAAGATCTGAGAACCATGGTCTTCAATCGTTTGCGATGTTCTGTGACCGCCGCATGGGCAAGAAGAAAGCCATGCGCCTGACTGCTTTCGATATTTTTCGAAATCAATATCGGTTCACTATTACGAATATAGCCCATTTCCTGGTTATTGTCAAGAAGTATTCGTTCATATTTGTCTATTTATCAAAAATTCATTTCTCTATACTTACGCTATCCTTGAATAGTTCAACATGGTAACTACATGTCTATCCCACAAATTTTCATGCGGCGAACTATATATCTGCTGTATGTCTGCAACAGGCTTGCCGATATCGCGGCCAGACAAGCCTGCTTTTGTCTTGGTGGAGTGCAAACATAAAGACTCACATGATGCAGATATTTTATTCTTGCGGTATCAGCTCGGGATGCTCGTAGACGTTCCCAATAACTTCGACGTTGAGGAGCTGATATTGGAATCCGCGACCACTTATCAGTGTCTGTATGGTCGTGTCAGACAGGTTGATTGAGAAGCCAGAGGCGAAATGCCATTCCCGATCGGTCGTAATTTCTTGCTCCCAGTCAACGATGGCTGCATCTTTTTGGTCGCCACGTACAATATCGCCTTCACATATCTCCTTGCCGTTGCAATCTAGTACACCAGTGAACTGCATCACCTCCAGTTTAGATACATCGTCCCTACGTACGCGGGAGGTATAATCAAGAGGGGCATAAACAGATAGAGAAATAATTTCCTCATTATTGAATTCTATAGATTTTACAGGATACATTTTCTTTTCTGCTTTATGCCATGCCCGAAATCTAAATGATCTCATATCCATTTTCTTTCTAAGGTCTCTCAGTCGTTCTTAACTAGTATTGTGCTATTTATTAATTAATCAAGCCTCAATCTAAAAAGTATACCAGAGTGAGAGATGCCTGTACATCAGAATAAGAAAAAGAGTCAATAAGGAAAATTATCTCTATACGTACTCTTTAATGAATAATCATCTCTTCAGGGATCTCCAGGAGTGTAGCAGCTCCTACAATAGGGGCATTCTCGCCCAGAAGAGCAGGACGTAAATGTAATGAAGATCCTACGAGCAGTTGATCTATCTTTCGTTGCAGTAATGGCAGGAGAAACGTTTGATTGAGTACGATTGCGCCGCTGACTGCCATGATCTCTACCTTTGCCAACTGGGTCAGGTTGAGTAGTCCAATTGCCAGTTTCTCCGTGAAGGTTTCCCAGAATAGCGTACTGGTCTCCTGCTCCAGCGCATAACCAAGCCGCAAAGACAGTTGCCTGCCCCCCGTGAATGTCTCCAGGCATCCGACCTGACCACAGAGACAGAGGCGCGTATTCCCATCAAGAATCTGATGTCCAATATCGGTTGAAATAGTGAATGAATGCTCTCCCTTGCACAATTGAAAAGCTGCTCCTGTGCCTGTAGAAAGAGTTAAGTAGGCACATCGCTCGCTCCCATGCAGAGTGCCAAACTTCTTTTCTCCCAGTAGTCCGCAGACAGTGTCGTGTGCCAGGCGTACCGGATAGCCTACTTGCTGTTCAAGGTCAAGTGCAAATGGTTGGCGAATATACTCTGGCATATTGGGCGCGAAAATCACCGAACGGCCATCCTGTGCTATCCGTCCCCCAATTGAAATGCCGATCCCCTCTATTGCTTTACCCTGTATTTGCTTGATTGCTGCTACCAGTAATTGTAGTTGTTGCTGATAGCTCTGATTAGTAGGGAAGCGGTTAATTAACATAAAATCTGGCTGGTCATGTGATTGAAAGATGCCGACACGTGTATGGGTTCCGCCAATATCAATACCGATCGCTATCTGAGCATGCCTCTGCGGTACATGCTGATCTGACATAAGATGATCCTTTCTTCATGCCAATGCTGTTGCAAGCCAATCAGGCAGAGCTTTCACCGCGTTGGCTAATGGTGGACTGGATGCTCAATAGGTGGCTAGATCAAATGTAGTCAATTTATTGGCGCGCTGTCAATGTGTCTCAGCATTGAATATTATCAATATTTTATATTGCTCAGAAACAACTATAGATGGTGCTCTATTAGTTTGTTTTAAATAACATAATGGTAATATTTGTATGTATGGATTTATAGATAATTTAATAGTTTTTGGTATTTTTTTACCGCATATTTGTAAAAGAAAAGAAAAGGGCTTTAGTTGTATATCAGATAGGAGGAAATAGATGGAAATACTCAAGTTAGTGTGCCTGGACTGGCTCTCTCGGGAACGCAGTAAGTATCTTTGGGAGGATATGTGCTCTTCTTATCCATGGGATGAGATTATGGGGCGTATGTATCTTCTCAAAGCTCATGAAACTCTTGAAACGACTCATTCTTATAACGAAAGCGCTCTCGGATTTTGAGCAGGCCCTTGCGTTACTTTCTAAGAGAGATTTCAGAAACGAATATTATTATCACGCTCTGGCGGACAAAGCACTTATTCAAAGTTTCTTGGGAGAGTATCAAGCGGCGCTTTCTACCATTGATCAAGCACTCGTGCTGGCGAAGCCAGATGACCGTGCTTGGATGATAAATAATCGATGTGCAATCCTTGTGCTAGCTGGAGCTTTCTCAGATGCGCTCTCTTTGCTTCGAGAGAGGTTGCAACAATCTCCAGATGACAGTGAGCTGCGTTTCACCATGGCAACCTGTTTGCTCCATTTGGAACGCTATAGTGATGCAGTTGTTGAGTATGAGCGAGTGCTTGCTGATGAGCCTCATTTGTACGGAGATAGAGGATTGGAAGCTGCTCGTTGTGGTCAACAGCCTGATTGGGCTAGCCTGTAATAGAGAGCAGAATTGAAAGTAAATTTCTACCTCTGATGAGTAAAATGACTCCTTTTGGGTAAGAGAGTGTGATGTATCTCCAAACTGTCTGCGAGGTGGTGGGCTCCAATTGGAACCCACCACTGCTATGAAAGAAGGCTTGACAGCATGCAACCTGATAACTATACTTTCATTGGGTCGAATGTTTTAGGTTTAGTACTGTGTCATTCTTTGAATGAAAATAGTTTTCTCCTCTCATCTAAACCGGCAAGGAAGACCTACCCCCTCCTGAACGTGGTTTAGATAGAGACACTCCATTGAATGTTCTGTGCGATGAATGAAGCTAGTCATTACTCAACGATTGAGTAGTCAGGGAGTGTGTAATGCCAGTTGTGACCATGCAAGCCATACTTGATCGCGCTTTCAAGGAGCGTTATGGTGTGCCTGCCTTCAATGTCTTTAATGACCTCTCTCTGGAGGCGGTGCTAGCGGCAGCGGTCGCAGCGCGATCGCCTGTGATTATTCAAACCTCTGTGAAGACCGTGAAATCGGTTGGCCTTGATCTTCTTTTTGCTATGTGGACCGAGTTGACTCGTGATATTGCAGTACCTGTTTCGCTCCATCTGGATCACTGTCCTGAGCGCGCAGTGATTAGCGCATGTCTGGCGAAAGGGTGGAACTCTGTCTTATTCGATGCCTCAGCACTCCCGGTTGCGGAAAATAAACGTCAAACAATAGAAGTTGTAGCCGAGGCTCGACGCTATGGGGCTGGTGTCGAGGGTGAAATAGAGGGCATTAAGGGTATCGAAGACGGCCATGGTTCCGATGAGGAATCCACACGCCAGTCACTTGAAGTCGCCCTGGATTTCATTCGAGCCACGAGGGTGGACTGTTTCGCACCAGCAATCGGTAATGCTCATGGAATGTATAAATCCGCACCAAAGTTAGATGGGCAACGGGTCTCCGATATTGTTGCTGCTTTCCCGGTTCCAATTGCCTTGCATGGCGGTACCGGCTTGACGGACGATCAATTCAAAGATCTGATTGCACGTGGGTGTGCTAAAGTTAATATCTCTACAGCCGTTAAAATGACGTTTATGAAATCGACTCTGTCATTTTTGCGCGATGCTGAGGCCAGGGATAAGTGGGATCCACCATCGCTTTTTTCCTCTGTTCGCGAGGAAATTAAGGAGATGGCTCAGAAGCATATGAGGACTTTTGGATCTGAGGGCAAAGCATGGTGAAAGCGCTGATTTTTGACTGCGATGGTGTCCTTGCTGATACTGAGCGCTTTGGTCATCTTCCAGCATTCAACCAGACATTTGAGCAGTTCGATTTACCTGTACACTGGTCAGATGAAGAGTATGCTATCAAGCTTAAAATCGGAGGCGGCAAGGAACGCATGGCCAGTCTGCTTACCGAAGAGTTTGTCCAGCAAGCTCATCTGCCAACCGATGGTGCCTCTCAGCAGCAGATGCTGGCCGCATGGCATAAACAGAAGACGGCCTTCTTTAAAGAGAGAGTAAATGCGGGGAAGCTGCCTGGACGTCCGGGTATTGCTCGTATCGTGCATGAAGCTATCGCGAACCACTGGAAACTTGCAGTTGCCTCTACCTCGGCTGAAGAGTCGGTACGTGCAATTTTGGAACACGTTGTCGGCCCTGAGCAGGCAGCGCATTTCGAGGTGCTTGCCGGGGACATCGTTCCCAAAAAGAAACCCGCCCCAGACATCTACCTGCTGGCTTTGGAACGTCTGGATATCAGTCCGGCTGATGCCATCGTTGTCGAAGATTCGCGTAATGGACTGCTAGCGGCGGTCGCAGCCGGGTTGCATTGTGTGATAACGCTGAGCAGTTATACCGTGGACGAAGATATGCAAGAGGCGATTCTCGTCGTTCCTCATCTCGGTGATCCTGATAATCCTACGTGTGTGCTTGCCAATCGAGGGCACGCTACTCCTGGTACCTACATTACGTTGCGGGATCTTGAAGCATGCCTTGAACCTTGAGCCTGGATGTGAGGTCTACTGATCCACTAGAGATCCACGAAAGGAAGTTGAATGGAACAGTCAAGTTTAGAAACCGTCAAGATTGTAGTGCGGACCATCGCACAAACTGCTGTGGACAACGAGACGTACTTTGGGGATCTTGATGCCGTCGTTGGTGATGGTGATTTTGGCTACTCACTGGCTCGCGGTTTCGAGAAAGTACTCCTCGACTGGGACACGATTGACGATACTACTATCAGTACATTTTTGAAGAAAGTGGCAACAACTATTACCAGTCGTATCGGTGGCACATCGGGACCTATCTGGGGAACCGGCTTCTTGCGAGCTGCTGTTGTCGTTGGAGATAAACAGGAACTCACAAGTGTTGATACAGTTGCCATGCTGCGAGCAGCCATTGAGGGTATTAAGAAGCGTGGACAAGCCGAGCTTGGAGATAAGACGCTGCTTGATGCGCTTGTGCCTGCCGTTGATCAGCTAGAGCAGGCTTTTAGCGCTTCTACCAGTGTGCCGGTAGCACTTGAACAGGCGGCTCAGGTTGCCCGAACACAGGCTGAAGCGACGAGAGACCTCCTGGCGAAACGTGGGCGGGCGGCCTATTCAGGGGAGCGTAGTAAAGGGACGCTTGACGCTGGCGCTATGGCAGTGGCGGTAATGTTTGAGCAGGTAAGTCAGATCTGGCCGCATCAGGGATGACCTTTATGGACAATGACGTGTATTGATCAATGTATCTTCTGACAGCGAAGTTAGTGAAGTAAAGGAAAAAGATCATGAAAAAGTTCGTCAATGACCCGAAACAATATGTACCTGAGATGCTGAAAGGAATTGCACTGGCAAATCCAACGACACTGAAGTATATTCCCGATTATAATCTGATTATGCGTACTGATGCTCCCAGCGACAAAAAGGTTTCAATCATCCAGGGATCAGGATCAGGCCATGAGCCGGCTCATGTGATGGTGGTTGGTCGGGGCATGTTGGATGCGGCCTGCCCGGGAGACGTGTTCGCAGCACCACCGATGGATTATGTGCTTGAAACTACAAAGTTGCTGGCCTCACCAATGGGTGTGTTGCATCTCGTCAATAACTACACCGGTGACCGTATGGCTTTTGAGATGGGCAGAGAGATGGCTGAAGCTGAGGGGATTCGCATTGAAACTGTGATGGTTGATGATGATGTTTCGGTTAAGGATTCGACCTATACCGTAGGTCGGCGTGGCGTTGCCGGAAATTTTTTCGTGATGAAAGCGGTGGGGGCTGCCTCTGAGCAGGGGGCTGATCTTGATCATCTGGTAGCTTTGGGTAAAAAGGTAAACTCTGTCACTCGCTCAATGGGTATGGCTCTTACCTCGTGTACACCACCAGCCAAGGGCTCGCCTCTCTTCTCGCTTGGCGATGATGAGATAGAGATGGGCGTTGGGATTCATGGCGAGCCAGGACGTCGGCGCGAGAAATTGACAAATGCGAATGCAATTATCGATGAGTTACTTGAAGCCGTCGTTTCGGATTTGCCTTATAAGCAAGGTGACCATGTTGCCTTGATGATTAATGGACTTGGGGGCACTCCTATCTCTGAACTATATATCCTCTACGGACGTGCTCATCAGCAACTCGAAGCTCGTGGTATCACTGTACAGCGTAGTTATGTCGGCAATTACTGTACATCTCTTGATATGGCTGGCTGTTCGCTCACTTTAGTCAGGCTGGATGATGAACTTGTTTCGCTGTTTGATGCTCCTGCTGAGGTTGCGGTTCGTATCTTCTAAGTCTTGATCGCTCAAGCATGTGTTTGGGGTGTCTGGTCAGGCACCCTGATACTTTTATCCGCTTGACTTGACGAATACTTCTGGCTCTGTTACATTGGGTTTTGCCGCATAATTAATGAATTATGGGTTTAGGCGGCGTTGTAAGAATAGGTGATGTGGAGCGAAGGGGCAAGTGAGAGTGCGATGGATGTTGATGTAACAAATCAGCAATGGGGTGAAAGATGTTGCTTACAATGTCATAAAGTCAAGTCAATCCAGGCTTTTTCACGATATAAGGGAAAAAGGGCCGATCTACGAGAAATTTGCTGTGAATGTGAGATCTCTATTCAGTCTGAGCGCCATCATCGATTAGCTATTCAGCAAGAGCAGTGGTATCAAGAATCCAGGCAGGAAGATAGAAGGCTACAAGAGTTACGGCGGAAAGTCTCTCTGCGGCAGGAGCATGAGCAACGTCAACAAGCTTGGGAGCAATGGTATCGACAGCAACCAGAGCGTCGTTGTCGTATGTGTCAAGAGATCCTTCCCGCAACTGCTTTTGGGGGAATCAGCTCCTCAGGGCGTTTTGTACTGTACACACGATGTATGAACTGTCATGCTGCCCTGCGTGAGCGTCATCAGTTGGCATGCTGTCTCTGTCAGCGTCAGACACCACGCTACAATTTTCTTGCTCACTATGATGGCTATGCTTTGTGTGGGCATGGGACTTGTATCTCTCTCTGTTGCCGGGAATGTGAGATAGCTTTTTGCGCTCTTTCTGAGAGCCAAAAACGGTTGTGTATTCGAGCCTGTTGCTTGCGGACCTTTCCTGCGGGTCAGGTAATCTATGCAGAAGTTGATCCAGAGACGGATGAAATTCGTTATATTGGACGAACTGGCCAGCCGAAGCGTCGACATAAGCAGCATTTAGAGGATGCCTCATCGCACATAAGAGTATGGGGGGCGCAAAGACAGGTGTGGTATACGCGCAGTAATTGGATGCATACCCTTTTAGAAAAAGGGCTCCAGCCATCGATGCGGACACTCCAGAGTATCGAGGTTTCTCCTCTGGTTGTGGAATGGGAGTTGCGCTATATCTGGCATGGCATCCAGCAAGGATGGAAACTCCTCAATGTTGAAACGATGGATGAAAAATTGATTGCTCGTGTCACGTCATCATCTTTAAACTTTCTTGAGGCTCCCTTTGAGTTTCTTGTCCAGCAGCACTTTTTCTCATCGTCCGGACTTGCGGCTTTTCTTCATCAATGGCACCGACCAGAATATTTTTCGGATTGTTGTGTCTCATCTTCTTTGCCATTTTGTTCCTACTGCTAACCCTGTGCTTGCTTCGAACCAGTCTGGTGAGCAATCAAATGGGCATTGCCAATTTGATTGTGCTAACATGGTATATATATTATCCTGGTATTTAAGTTACTACATGGAGGATGTATTTAATAATGAGCGAATATCAACGCTATGAATTTATGACTGTTGATCGGCCTTTGACGAAAGAACAAATCGCAGACGTTGAAGATTTGTCCAGTCATATAGAAGTCACTCCCACACGTGCCTTCATCGAATAAAACTATGGTGACTTCAAACATGATCCTATCAGGGTACTTCAAAAATACTTTGATGGCTTCCTCTATTGGGCTAACTGGGGATCACCAAGATTGGCATTCCGCTTTCCACATAATAGCTTACCAGCTAATTTGCTCGATGGCTATGACCTGGATGAATTAGTTACCTTCACTCGACATAGTCAATATGACATTCTGGATATTTCTTTTGGAGAGATGGAAGGTCCTGACGAATGGGCATCCGATGAACTGGGATCGCTGATTGGCATTCGTGATGAGTTGCTGGAAGGTGATTTGCGCGCTCTGTATATTGTATGGTTGGCTGCCCGAGACATGATAGGGGATTATGAGGAAGAGGAGGAGGAGGAAGAGGTAGAGGTAGAAATCGCCCCCGAGGTTCCTCCAGCTTTTGGCTCACTGACGGAGGCTCAGCAAGCGTTAGCGGTATTATTGCATGTACCGGAAGAAATGCTCGGTGCGGCGGCTCAACATAGTAGCGCGGCAACCCCATCAATTGCTGATGATTTTGCCGCATGGGTTAAATTGTTGCCAGAGAAGAGTCGCGATAGTTACCTGGTGCGCCTGGCACACAATGAACCAGGCCTGAGTCGTATGCTGATAAAGGAGTTGCGTATATTAGGGAGGGGGGAGCCAGCCACAGCGCCGTTACCAGGTGAGCGTGTTCCCTATGAAGTACTGCTTGCCGAAAGTGAAGCTGTGAAAGTCAGGCAAGAGCGCGAAAAATATGAACAGGAGCAACAAACTCGTCTGCGTCGCCTCCAGGAGATCCACGATCACTTGGATGATTATTGGCTTCAGGTTGAGCGAGCAGTTATGCGTAGTACAGGCTCAGGCTATGATGAGGCAGAACGATTGCTGATCGGGCTTCGTGAAGTTGCCAATCAATTTAACGAGTTTCAGGAGTTTCAGTTGCGTTTTCGTAACTGGATGCAACCTCATTTGCGTCGCCCAGCATTGATCAAGCGCTTACGGGGGGCCAATTTCCAACTACCCGATATGTAAAGGACGTGCCAGAAAGATAGAAGCCAGTGGTGTGAAGCAGAAGACGCACTCATTTTTGATGGGTGTTATGGTTGTACATGCTTGGACATACCCAACATGTGGATTTATCGTGTTGCATGGCGTCATTCGTTCGAAGCAGATCCTATACACTTGGATTTGTATAGGGCCTGCTTGTGAGCAAGTATAAGTGGTATAAAAGAGGCCTGTCATGCTTACCGTTTGGTTTCATCGATGGCATAAATGATTACGCCATCAACTTTACCTGCAGCATCATGTGATGGAACCAGGGTATACATAAAGTTGTGCTGGTTTGCTTCTGTCGATGTATCTTTTGGTTGCGTTGAGAGCTGGGTTGATGCGTGTGAAAAAGTTTTTCTTATTCCCATGAGATAGACTTCTTTTGTCAGAGAAAGTATTTGTGTGGATATGTGCTCATCCCAGAAAACATCCATGACCTCTTCCAATGGATGACCCTGTACCGGGCGACTTTCTAGATGCTGGGCATTGTAAGGATTGTAGGCATCAATAACGAGATTTTTTCCTCGTAGAACAAGAATGGAAAATGGTGCGAATTCAACGATTTCAGAAAGACGTACACGTTCACTTTCGGCGTTGGTCATAAACTCTTGTAGTTCGCTCGTCCGAGCACGAAGTTCATCGTTGGTGGTCTCAAGCTCCTCATTGGTGGCCTGAAGTTCTTCATTATTGGTCTCTAACTCTTCGTTGGTGGCCTGCAACTCTTCGTTGGTCGTTTCAAACTCTTCAATACTGGCCTGGAGTTCTTCATGTGTCAGAACCAGTTCTTCATTGGCTACCTGGAGTTCCTCATTGGCATCAATGAGCTCTTTATTGATATCACTTAAGCGCTTGTTCGTTGCGCTCAACTCATTCATCAGCTGGCTTTGTTCGACTTGTACCGTCTCTAATTGTCGGCGGATGTGCACCTGGTCGGTAACGTCGGTGATACTGATCGCGCCAAAGTCTGGTAGGCCAGCGTCCAACTGCAAAGGAGAGATGGAAAGGGTGATAAAGCGTCCGTTACCTCCAGAGTCAACATCCAGCTCAATCTCGCTAAGAGTCAGAGCGCTCCGCTCGCGAAACATACTATCGATGGCGGTACGCATTTTCTGATAGGGAATGCCGCGAACTGCATGGAGAAAATCTTGTTCGATTGTCACTTCACGCAGACCAAGGAGACGACGGGCAGGTCCGTTTACTGTCAGGATGTGATAGTTATGATTAATGATCACGATGCCAACGGGAAGGAAGCGGAGTAGCAGTTCATTGAAACGTTGAAGCTGTCCTGATTCAAGTGTGCTTATACTGTTTGCTTGATCGTTGGTCTGCTTGCCTATATTTTTGCCATCACGATTCATGGTGGATCCTTCTAAACCAGGAGTATTTATTTCTTTGTGAGATTGGCGGCGAACTGAAGGTAGTGCGTTGCCAATACAGCGATACACCTTCCAATGTTTGTTGGTCAGTTCGTAAAATGACTGGGTCGGATGGACCGTTTCGGCCTTTCCTAAAAAGAGATAGCCACCCGGGTTCAGTGAAAAAGTGAATTGGTTGAGGACATAATCTTGTAATTCAGGCGTAAAATAGATCAGGATATTGCGGCAGATGACCATATCAATACGTGGGAATGGAGCACTCCTACTCAGATCCTGTTTACCAAAGATAACCATCTGGCGTAGTGTTTTAGAAATACGGTGCCCTTGATCGACATGCTCAAAAAAGTGCTCACGATAAACATCTGGCATGCTTTTGAGTATATTGTCGGAATAGATGCCTCTGCGTGCGAAATTGATAGCAGCCTCATCAAGGTCAGTCGCAAAGATCTTGATGCTCCACTTAGATAGTTCCTCTTCGAGTAAGCTTGTGAGCAATATCGCGAGTGAATATGGCTCCTCACCCGTTGAGCAGCCAGCCGCCCAAAAGCGTAACACATGGTCACTCTCACGAGCACGTTCTATCATCTTTGGGAGTATCTCTGTTTTGATATAGTCGAAGGCTTCAGCGTCGCGAAAAAATTCCGTCACATTAATCAGAAAAGCTTTGACTAACTCTCCAATTTCTTCTGGAACCTTTGCAAGATAATCCGCATAATCACTCATCGTATGACAATGTATCACGCTCATACGACGTCCAATGCGCCGCAGGATCGTCGACTTTTTATAGGGGCGAAAATCGATATTGGCTTGTCTACTCACCTGTAGGAGAATCTCTTTGAGAATGTCTCCAGTACTCTCATCATTTGGCAAAAGATTTCCTCCAGTCAGCAAATCGTAGAGCAATGGCCCGATACGTTCAAGAGGAACTGCATAATCAACAGCTGTCGGAGGGAGAGACATCGGCATAGAAGGATGGCGTGCTGTGTGGGGATCTTGAATGATCACCGTTCCCCCGCTATTTTTGACATCGATAGCTCCCACAGTTCCGTCATTACCTGAGCCGGTCAAAATGACAGCGATAAGATGTTCACCATAGCAGTCTGCGGCTGTAGAGAGCAAGGTGTCTACAGAAGGTCTTGGGTGACGGGCATTGTTATCATGAATCTCGACATTATGATCACGAATACTGACATTGTAGTTAGAGGGAATGACATAGATTGATCCTGCCTTGAGCTTTTCATTTGAGGTGACAAGTACAATTGGTAAGCTGGAGCGCCGCTGTAAAATAGTATTAAGTGTACTTGGGCGATTGGGATCAAGGTGTTGCGCCAGCACAATCGGTGCTGGGAAGTTGGCAGGTAGTGTGCTAATTAAGAGTGAAAGTGCCTCGATACCGCCAGCTGATGACCCAATCACGACAAGTTCATGAGGAATGGTCGAAGGCGTTTCAGTTGTGTTCATGAAAGGATACACCTGCTTTCTGGCTTGATGTATATGTGTTGTGCTATTTTTAAGGGATGTTTAAAAATGAGAGCACCTATATTTCTCACTATAAACATTGCTGCTAGACGTGTCAATCTTCATAAGCTCACAGCATTAACTTATTGTTTGCAATGGATTGCAATTATAGAGATGCAGGTAAGTAGGCGTATAGATAACAATTTATTTGGCTGCATGCATATTAAGTGATCTTTGGGAACAGAAGTGCAATTTGAACAGTGGAAGACAATAATTAATAGTACAATATTCTTGAGCACTCTGAGGAATGGAAGGGAATGTTGCATCTGCATGTTATGATTATTCTGCTTTCTTAGTATATCATACATGTCTCCCCTCTATGTTTTTGCGCTCATTGCTGTGAATAGGTATGACGAGTGGCGTTATGTGGAAATTTTCTTGATACTACGAATGTAATAGAGTAATCCTATGAGAAAGAGCACCAAACCTGGAAACCAGAGTGAGAGGATAAATGGAGCAAGAAATCTGGATGCTGCTCTCCCTGTTGGTTGATAAAGTAGGAGACCCACCAGTAGAATTAAGAAGCCTGGGGTTATTGCTCCTTTACCTATATATCCCCGACGTGTGAGAACGGCTATTACGAGTAGAGCAAGACCACTGGCTATAACCGCGAGGCCGCTGTCATAAGGGATGATTGGCTTATAGGCAATAAAAATTACTGCTCCAATCAATGTAAAAATCACACCTGCAATTGTAAGTCGGGCTGGATTAAATAGAGCAGATAAAAGGATTCCCAGTCCAAACAAGAGAAGTCCAATAGGAACTAAGAATGGACTGGGATGAAGTAAAAGTGCTCCAAGCATACAAACGAGGCCAAGGCTAAGAAGAATGTATGCCTGCAATTTATCGCGATTTTTTCCATTGATCTTTGTAACGAATCTATTTAACATGAATTTCTCCATTGAAATTAGAGGCTTTATTTCATACTGGCCAGGGTCTGTAAGATACCACCAACAATCCCCCAGATGGCAATGAACCATACCCATTTGCCACCGTGACGCTGCCGTGCCTCTGCCACTGAAACTGTTTTAAACCAATGTGCTGTCGAGGAGCGACTTAAACGCCAGGCGATCAAGGGTGAGAAAATGATGAGAATGATTTCTGTGACGAGCGGCCAGAAATTCCCCACTTTAAGACTTTGATATAAGTTGACAAGTGCAAAAATCCCGCCGAGTGAGAGCAACGTATTGGCGACGATCTGTATCATACGTGTCCAATTGCGACCTCGACGCACCATCTCGCCAAAAAATAGCAGGAAGCAACCGATAGGCCACGCTACGACGAATAGGAGTATGTTGGTGATGAGTGGATTGAGACCAGACATTTTTGGCATGGATGAATGACCAAAAAATGTGTACACTATGGGCGTTAGTAAAATTTGTACCGCGAGTCCCCAATCAAAAGCGACTGCCATACCAATGCCTTGTGGCGCTGTCTTCTTTTTAGCTGTTGGGCTGTCAGCTTCAGCTTCTGGTGTTTCTTTCACTGTATATTTCCTTTGTGCGTTATCATCTGTCAGTAACTTGGATATTAGCTAGTAACGATGAGTAGAATTTGATGCCAAATGGTCCCTTTCACATTCTATCTCTTTGAGAGGATCAATTGCTATAAATAAGATAGCTTTTATCCTTTCTTGTTTTTTATCCCTGGTCCTATCTCGAAAGCAGCTTGATACGAATCCCAACAATTTCGGTCCTACTTGTGAGTTAGTTACACTTTTTTCTCTTGTAGCGAGATACCTGTTGAGGTCTCAAAAAACTCTAGAGGACGGGAATGCATTACAAAAATGACAATCAGTTGCAATCGTCATCAACTGATGACGATTTTTACGCAGCTATTTACCGGCGCTATGCACCGGCACTCTTTGCCTATGCCTATCAACACACCTCTTCTCGCGAAGATGCGGAAGACATTGTGCTTAATGTGTTTCTATCGGTGTGGCAGAATCAACAATTCCCGACGTTTGCTGCATCAAAGCAAGCGGCCTGGCTTTGGACGATCACACGCAACAAAATGGTAGATCACTATCGCCATACAACTCGACGCCCACAGGTCTCTATTGAGTGGCTTACAGAGCCTCTCTATGCCGATGAAG
Source organism: Dictyobacter sp. Z7_2 (assembly GCF_057551105.1). NCBI lineage: Bacteria > Bacillati > Chloroflexota > Ktedonobacteria > Ktedonobacterales > Dictyobacteraceae > Dictyobacter > Dictyobacter sp. Z7_2. The sequence goes on along the minus strand of NZ_BAAJPE010000002.1, from coordinate 574,043 downwards.
GGAGCAATCCTGAACAAGTGAGCCTCGTGCACGAAGAGTACGCACAACTTATCTACGCAGTCAGGACACTACCTCAAATCCAACAGGATGTGTTGCGCTTGCGCTTCAGTCACGGGCTCAACAGCGATGAAATTGGCTCGGTACTTGAGAAAAGTGGCACAGCCGTGCGTATGCTCCTATCACGATCTCTGCGAAGGTTGCGCAAACACTACCAGGACCAAGCACAAGGAGGTGAACAATGAAAGACCACAACGATAACTTGCAACCCGAAACCATCGACCAGGTGATTGAAGGTACTGAATTTCCACTGTCTGACATGCAAACAGCCAACTTGCTCCACCAGATGCAAACGATGTCTCTACCAGACGCTAGAGCAAACAAACAATCACTTGATCGCATCTGGAATCGCTTGCATGCGAGCCATGAACACGCTTTCTCTTCGTCGGTTTCATGGGGAATGCCGACAGAATATACATTTCCAGAAAGGGAAAGAATAGAAAAGGAAAGGACAACGATGCAGAAAAAAGACATTTCCAGAGATATCCATATTTCTCCCTCTGCATACATGCCCAAACGCCAATCGCACAGGCGTGCGGTTGGCGTAGTGATAATGACTGCCGCAGCTTTTCTTCTCATTGTTGGTTTCATACTCCTCTCAGGGAGGTTGCAACCAGCTTTTCAGGCACTACGCTCAACGACTGCGGGTTCTGTAGGACAGCCACAAATATCTTCTGCCAAAGTGGATGGCCAGGTCTGCCACATTAGCGATGATCCTGCGACGCGCAACAGCGCCACCTGGCCTCCTACACTTTCCTGGTCCACACAGGGACAGATTGCCTATAGTGCTCAGACAACCTTTAAAGTAGTCTCAGCTCGCGATTGCGCGACAATCTTCTCTCGAACTGTCCAAAACGCCAGTAGCCCTACCTGGTCGCCAGATGGCAAGGCAGTTGCCGTGACAGCGGACAATAGCCTTTACATATTCGATAACAAGGGCAACATCCTTACACACCTATCTTTTGCGCAATTGAATGCGCTACAGGCGCCTGAAGAAGAAGGTATTGGTATTGTAAGCTGGTCTTCTGACAATCACCAACTCTTCTTTGCTTCTACAGATGCCAACTATCGTACAATTATCAGAAGTCTGAATATCTCTCAAAACAACAAAATAACTGATATGACCAAGCTTCCTGCAAAATCTACTTTAGATCAGATCTCATCTGATCTTCAATTCGCCGTCGTGATTAACCCAAATCCTGTCAATCAGGACAAATCTTTAGAGCTCTGGAATATCGCAAAGGGGCAAAAGATCGAGACATTCTCATCCAACCATAAAAGTAATGGTCCAGACGTGTTAGCTATTGATAATACCTCGTTGGTTCGCAATGATGGCGGCACCCTGGTCCAGATCTATCATCTGTCGGATGGCATGCTTGTGCGCTCATTCAACCTTGCTGCTGCGGGTTTTGAACACGCTATCTGGTCGCCAGACGGTCACTTTATCGCTGCGGGCAATCACGGCGTGACCATCTACGATGCCAGTACGGGTAAAGCCGTAACCACAGTAGGTCCGACCAACCCCGAACAGCAGATCCTGAGTATTGCCTGGTCGCCTGATGGCAAAGAAGTGGCTACAATGACAGGCCCATCCAAAGTAACTGATCCCTCCGCAGCTACGTTCAATATCTGGAAGCTGCAATAACATCGCACCACAATGCTTTGTGAGAGCTCTCTGGTGGGTGACCACCGGAGAGCTCTCGTGCTTCCGGTTTGTTCAGTTTCCAAAGTGGGACGAACGATCGTATGCCTTATCACCAGGAGTGGATAAGACCTATTTAGTGTTGGGATGTGCATGTGGCCTTTAGATTGATGTACTACAAATGCTATGGACATCGAAGGGTGTAGTATTGCCATCGAGCTTGTGCGAAAATAGTTGTAGAAGAAAGCGGTCACAAGAGTGATTACATCCCTATTTATCTGTAATTCCTGCGTAGGATATATGCGAGAGGAACGTTTCTCGTGCAACAAGATACTGGTCCGACATTTGTGGTTGATTTGCTAACAACACTCCGTCGACATCGCTTTAGCCTGCGTGCGTGGGGAGAATTCTTCCAGCGTTCCTGGCTGATGTCTTGTCAGACGGCCAATGATCATCCTGAGCTCAAACAATCGTGGAAGCATGTAACATATCTGATAACACTGCTTGCTCTCATTGTGCTGTTATGGAATGGATTGGTCGCTGGATTAGCTGATACGGTACTCCTGTCTCCCTGGTTTGTCTTTTGCATCGTATGGCAACAAAGTGATCTGTTCTGGCATCTTGGACTTAACCGCTCAACTCACAATGACCATCTTCTGCCTCATGTGGGAATAGCCAATACTTTGACCTGGCTGCGTGGATTGGGGGCATCCTATTTACTGGCTCGCTTCTTTGCTGGATTGACGATATCGTCAGAGTTGGCGCTGCTCATTTTCCTGGGAGGGATCATCACAGATATTTTTGATGGGCAGGTCGCCAGGCGTACAGCCACACAGAGCAAGTTAGGCCAGATTGCCGATGCTGAAGCTGATTTTTGTCTCTATCTGGCACTTACGATTATTCTGCTGCATAATGGTGTCTTACCACTCTGGGTTGGATGTGTGATGATATTACGCTTTATCCTTCCGTTGGTAGCGGTCTTACTCAGCTACCTGGTATTTGCTCATCCGATCCGTTTTAGCTCGACTCGGTTCGGTAAATATGCGGGATTGGCTCAGAGTCTCTATTTTATAGTACTGCTTCTTCCTTCTTCGCTGTCTAAATATACTCATATGCTAAATATACCTCTTTTAATAGTTACTATTTGTTTGCTTGTGATGGCGCCAGTTGCTCAAGTCGGGACGAAAGCATGGAAAATTAATCAGCCTTCACAGGTGGGATGACATTGGCTTCAGTATGTGTCATGATATCCTAAAGCAAGCAGTCATATTGACTCAATTGCTGTCTGGCAATTTTTGATGATGATATGTTGGGGAGGCTGGCGTAATAGTTTCCTATTGTGTAAAAAGAAGGACTGACGCGATGACGCAGAGTGACTATGATATTACTATTATTGGTGGTGGGTCAGGGGGATTGACCGCTGCCCGTATTGCGGCCTCGCTGGGGGCAACTACCTTACTTATTGATAAAGAACGTTTGGGCGGAGATTGTTTATACTCGGGCTGTGTTCCCAGTAAGAGTCTGTTGCATATTACGCGTATAGCGCATTCTCTAAACAGCGCCAGCGATCTAGGATACTTTTCTGCTCAGCCGCGTATTGATATGACAAAAGTTGCGGCATCGATTCAGGACGTTATCGGGCATGTTCATGAAGAAGAAGGTATTTATGTCAAAGACGTCACGGTTAAGTTTGGTACAGTTACTTTTACATCTCCAACTACCCTCTTGCTGAATAACGAAACGATTACAAGTCGTAAAATAGTTATTGCGACTGGTTCGCATCCTACAGTACCGGCCATTAAAGGACTACGTGAGATTAACTATCTCACAAATGAGACTATTTTCCAACTGACAACGTTACCCAAATCGCTCATTATTGTTGGTGGTGGTCCCGTCGGTGTAGAATTGGGACAGGCCATGGCCCGCCTGGGCGTCGATGTAACACTGTTACAGGGACCTGCTCGCCTGTTGCCGCAGGAAGATCCAGAGGTATCAGCAATGATTGCTGAAGTATTGCAAGCTGAAGGCATTACCCTTTCTCTGAATACACGTGCGGTCGAGGTCAGTCGTCAGGGAAGTAGTAAATTTCTGCTCGCGACTCAAGATGATCAATCGGTTGTCTTTGAGGCCGACGAGATTTTGATCGCTGGTGGTCGACAGCCTAACGTTGAACATCTCAATCTAGAGGCAGCTGGCGTGCGCTATACGGAGAAAGGGATTCAGGTCAACGAGTATTTGCAAACGGAGGCCGATACTGTCTTTGCGATTGGCGATGTACTTGGCGGATACCTTTTTACACATGTCGCTGCTTCTCAGGCGAGCACTGCGGTTCGCAATGCGTTGCTTCCAATCGGGAAGAAAAAGGTCGATAATCGTGTCATTCCCTGGTGCATCTTCACTGATCCAGAGGTAGCCCGCGTTGGACTGACTCCCGAACAAGCTAAGAAAGAGTATGCTCGTACAAGAGTTGTCGCCGTCCCACTGAAAGCTGTTGATCGCGCTCAGACAGAACATACAAGCACAGGCTTTATTAAATTGGTGCTGGCTGGTAAGAAAGATAAGATTGTCGGAGCTCATCTGGTTGGTCCACACGCAGGGGAATCGCTGGGAGAAATCGCTCTTGCCATGCAACATCACATGACTATTTCGGGCATTCTGGCTACAATTCATCCCTATCCGACATATAGCACAGGTGTTCAGCAGGCAGCATTTGAGGCATATCTCAGCAGCGCAAGCGCACGCACGAATCGGAATGTTGTCCATACTTTGCTGCGTCTGAACAGATGGATCAGTCGGCTATTTCGCAAAGGATCGTGATGACGTATTATACTGGCACCTATGCCGCAGCATATAATCAAAGATGGAAGAGCTTTTCGGCGAAGACATTGGCAAATACCTGCTCTATAATTGATTTTGCACGTCTGCAAGCTGTTAGTCTGTCGCGAGAAGATCCTGTGCGTATTCTGGATGTTGGTTGTGGCACAGGATTGCTTTTACAATCTCTGGCGTCTCGTCTGCCTCGAGCAGAATTATATGGAGTGGATGAAAGTCCAGAGATGCTTGATCAGGCACGGTTGTTATTACAAGATTATCCGAACATTCACTTTTTGCAGGCATCTCTTAATGGTGCAGAGGCTGCTGGATTGCCTTATGATCCAGCCTTTTTTGATCTGATCACTGCTACAAATATTTTCCATTACTTCAATGATCCTGTTGCGGTGTTACGTGGATTGGCCACACTTCTGATCCCACAAGGAATGTTGGTCGTTGAGGATTATGCTCGCCGTACGTTCCCCTTCCCATGGAGGTTGTTTGAGTGGCTTATCAGACGTGTTGATCCAGGACATGTACGAGCTTATACCTTATCTGAGGCGGAAGCCTTGTGCCAACTTGCTGAAGTGCATGCGATGAACTCCAAGCAGTTCTCTATCAACTGGCTCTGGCAAGGCTGGATAGTGCAAGCCAGAGCAGATTAAACCGATCGGTTTAATCTGCTCTGGCTCATTGTGATTACTGGTAGTGCTTATTGCTTTGTGGCTGTAATGACTGCGTAGCCAAACTTTTGCTCTTTGATAGCGGCTGCTGCGTTTTTTGCCAGTGCTTTGCCCTGCTCAAAGTCGATTGTGTTGGGAAGGGTAATCTTTTTGAGCTTGACAAGCAACTCCGTTCCCAGAAGTTTGCCCTGAATATCTCTTACCATGCTCGATAGAGCATCGTTATGCTCTTCGATGAGGTCGACTTTTAAACCTGCCTCAGTAAGATACTGTACATAGTCTGCGAGCGGCTGAGCGTCTGCGATGCAGGAAATCCAAGCCAGTAAGCCCTGTAAATCGTCTGGGAGGTCACCTTGCCGGGTCAGATCGCTGAGACCAACACGCCCACCGGCCCTCAGGACACGCCTGAATTCAGCTGCGGCCATGGTTTTGTGAGGGAATGTACAAAAGGCACATTCACAGATGACAGCATCAAAGCTATCCGCTGGTACAGGCAGGCATTCGGCGTCTCCCTGTTTAAATGTGACCAGATGAGCAACACCCGCTACCTGCGCTGCCTGCATGATACTTTCTGCGTTGGCATGACTATAATCTATCCCTAAGACGTTACATCCAAAATGCTGAGCGAGATAGATTGCACTGGTGCCCTGTCCCGTTGCAACATCCAACACCCGCATATCAGGTTTCAGGTACAGCTCATGTCCGATGCGATCGGTTAGTGCTGTTCCACCTGGATGAAACGACTCCCCTAGTAATAATTTGGCCCAATCACTTTGATATAGGTCGGCACAACAGGATTTGATTGTCTGTGCATCGCTTTCACTGATGGTGTTGGGCTTGCTATTCATGAATGTGACCTTTCGTGGCCGGTGTGACTTGAAGGAGATTGTGCTGAGGAACCGGCTCAAAGGAGAAGGTTAAAGGTTCTGCCACGAATGGTACTCCCGCACGTTTGGCCTGGTTGCGTTGACGTTCTCTCGCCTGTAGCTGTGTCCGTGCCTGTTCACGATAACCTACATTGTTGTAGGCACAGAATGGAATCTGTTTACCATCGGGTAAGAGGATCTCTTTACAACACTTCATCAAATTCTTCTGATTGAATGTCCAGGGGTCCATAAAGTCTTGTAACATGACCATGAAGATGTTTTTTGCAAATGCTCCTAGATCCAGGCCACCAGGGAGGTCGCAAGCGGCGCATGAAAGGGCAAATTGTTGTGCAGCTTTGTCTGAACCGGGCACAGCAGAAGATGACCATAAACCTTCAAGTGCAGTCTTAATGTCATCAGATATATCGGGCACGGCGCGATTGGTGATGTAGTCCAGATAATCCTCGACATTGAGAATTCTTGTCATGGGCAGGACCGTGTCACCGTCATTGAGAATATAGGTGACTGAGTTGCAGGTAGGGAAGCAGCAGGGGACAGGTACAAAGTCGGAAACCATCAGCGTATTAGATGTCTGCTCTTCCAGCGCTTTGAGGATATCAGGGATGGTCAGGCGCTCCATGGGATCACTTTCGCCATGGCGTCCAGACTGGAAGGCGGGTTGAAAGTTAATGCCGCGCACCGCTGGATGCTTTAATCCAAAGGCAACGATAGCTCCCACTTCGTGCAAATTAACAAAACGATCAACCGCAGGAACCAGCACGACGTGAGCACCGATCTCAGCCAGACGATCCAGGGCACGCAGTTTCTGTGGCAGGATACCAGGCTCCCCGCGTAGTACGCGATAGGTCTCCTCTTCAAAACCATCAAATTGGAAATAGATAGAGGGACGCAATTCACTTAGTTCGCTCAGAAATGCATCATCGTCTGCGATGCGTTTACCATTCGTATTGAGCATCACATGTCTGATATTGCGCTTTTTGGCGGCCTTGATCATATCAATGATCTGGGGATGAATCGATGGCTCTCCACCAGAGAATTGTACGACTTCGGGATTTCCTTCCGTTTCCACGAGATGATCCAGGATGCCTTCAACTTCGGCCAGGGTGAGGTTGAAGCCGCTTCCAGCGTTGGCAAAGCAGAGCGGACAGTTCATGTTACAGGCACTGTTGACTTCGATGATGCCCAGGCAGGCATGCTGTTGATGATCTGGGCAGAGACCACAATCATGGGGACAACCATGTTGTATCGTTGTGGAGAATTCTAGTGGAATGGTACCGGGTTTGTTGAAGCGGGCGTTGGCTACATAAGCCGCTGCATCACCATAGACGAGCCCCTCGAATGCACCATGATCAGGACACCGCTTGCGCATGTATACTTTGTTGTTGCGTAGAAGCACCTGCGCGTCGATGACGCGGCGGCACTCGGGGCAGATACTGCGTGTCAACTCGTAAAAGACGTAATCGACATCTTTTTTCTGGCGTGGCGCTGCGTGTATGATAGGAGGGTTGGTGGCTACCGTTGGATCTGTATCAGTCGTACTCACATCTAGAGAGCTATGCAGTGGCTCGTTCATTGTGAACTCCTTTACGTATCTGTGATGCCCGGCAAGAATTGGATTGAGATGCCCTTTGATTTGATTCGAAGTTGGATTGTTGTGGCTTCTCTCTCCACTGAATTTATTCAAATCTTATCATTGATAGCATCCAGATGCCTCCGCTGTCAAATATATATTCCATTTTTTAGTTTTTGCTTTTGTGCGAGCACTAATCTCTTTGAAATGGGAAATAGTTGCTACAACGGTGTGACAAGCAAGCGATGACGAACAGAGGCTAATCTGGCTAAACCTTTGTTACCTCCGTGCGTAGTATTATTGAGGAGATAGGCATGCTGGGTGATGTCCGATGAAAGATTAGATCATGGCAGCAGCAGAAGTTAGCCAACCAGCAAGTAGTTATTTTCACCACTCGAACATACCTATTACTCCTACAAATGTATCAAAAAATCATAAATAGTGTTAAATAGAAGTGCGATATCGCAAGGATGCGCATGTCTATATGTGCTTTTGCTTCTGATTATTTTGCATCAAGTCGTGTACTTTACCTCACAGTGTTAAGTACGTCGCTTCATCCTCACGCCTATCGTGTTAAAATGCATACTGATATTCTATTATGTATATGTAGCAAACTTAGGGAAAGATGGCTTTATAGAACCTAGAAAGAGATACCATTATGGCAACCGGAATGCGCACCGGGGGAGATTCGGGCTCCAATGACGAAAAAGCGCTCGTGCAGCTTCCAGCATCCGATGAAGGAACCGAGCGCCCCAGGCAACCTGCCAAGCTTCCAACCTATAGTCAAGCTGCTGCGGCTCAGCGTTTGGCCGATGTTCCTGAACAAGTGCCTCGCGGAGTCATGTATCAGGCTTCTCAGACCCGTCTACACGAACCTGGCTGGTATATAAAACGTCACCTGAAGCGTAGAAACTTACGCATTTCTAATTTAAAAGTCGCTGCTACTACCCGTACAAGTACGCGCACCATGGTGACTCTTGGTGCCAGTATCGTTTCAATTGCGCTGGTCGTTATGATTATTTTTGTGACTGTACAAGGATTTTCTAATGCAGTCAATCAAAAATATCAAGGAAGCGTTATGACGCTGCAAGATCTCCTGCCCAAGGATAATTTAAAGATTTATGATTCTCAGGGGAGTGTTATCTATCAGGCAGCAGACCAGGGGCTTCAGACGAGCCTGCCTCTGGCAAAAATTTCACCTAATATGGTTCATGCAGAAATTGCGATTGAAGATCAAACATTTTGGAAAAATGATGGCTATGATATCTCTGGTATTGTGCGTGCCGCGATTGAAGATGTAACGGCCCATGGGGTAGTTTCGGGTGGGAGCACTATCACGCAGCAGTTAGTGAAGAATACATTGGTAGGTGATCAGGATACTGCTTTGCGCAAGTTACAAGAGATCATGCTTGCTCCAGAGGTTACGCGTCACTATACTAAAGAGCAGATCATGGCGATGTATCTCAATACGACCTACTATGGCGATATGGTATATGGTACGGAAGCTGCTGCGACGCGCTACTTTGGTTTACATGATACGGCAAAGGAGACCGCCGCGCAGCAACTCGATATAGCTCAAGCTGCAACCCTGGCGGGTATCCCAAGTAATCCGGCATTACGCAATCCAATAGCTTATCCAAAAAATAACTACGTACGCACACTTCAAGTGCTCCAACAACTTTATGTCCAGCACTATATAGATGGGAAGCAAAAAGCCGCTGCGATTGAGGAAATTCAGCGCCCAAATTTTATCAAGCCTACTTATTTGCCAGCCATACAAGCATCAACCTATGTTAGCTATGTGATTACTGAATTAGATACGGATCTTAATGTAAAAACATCGGATCTCTCACGCTCTGGCTTGAATGTTACTACGGCCCTCAATCTCAAAGTGCAAAATTATGCTCAGGCGGATGCCAAGCTCCATATTCAACAAATGTCGGCTCATAATATGAGTAATGCTGCCGTAGTTGTGATGGATCAACATACGGGAGAAGTGAGTGCGATTGTTGGTAATATTGATCCAAGTAATCCAAAGTATGGCTCCTTCAATGTCGCCACGCAAGGTTATCGGCAGCCAGGCTCATCCTTCAAGCCATATGTCTATTCAGCAGCTTTCCAGCAAGGCATTGCCAGTCCTGGATCACCGGTGCTTGATGCTCCCCTGACGGTCCCTATGTGTTGTGGCTTGCCTGCCTATCAGCCACAAAATTATAGCCGGAATTATAACGGCTTAATTACCTATCGATTGGCGTTAGATAACTCGTTAAATATTCCCGCTGTAAAGATCGAACAAGCGGTAGGTATCGATCAAGCATTGCAAAATGCTGAAAAGATGATGGGTATCTCTGATGGCACGACGACAAAAGCATCAAATGTCTTTTATGGCACACCAAATATCACGATGGTGCTCGGAGCTCTAAGTATTCGACTGATCGATAATACTGAAGGCTATGCGACCTTTGCAAATGGTGGTGTACGCGTTCCATATCATGCCATCAATCTTGTGACAGATCAAAATGGAAAAGTCGTATTCAAGCCGAATACAAAGGGCGTGCGGGTGCTGAGTCAGGCGGCAGCCTTTATGACAACCAGTATCCTGAGCGATAATACATCGAGAAATTTAGAGTTTGGGCCATGTAGTGCGCTCTACCTCTATGCTAATAGTACCTCACAGTGCTATGCAGGTAATCCAGGACAAGTCATTCCATCAGCGGTGAAAACGGGTACATCGAACTCATTTGTTGATAACTGGACGATGGGCTATACTACCCACTATACGGTTGGCGTCTGGGCAGGAAATAATGATGACTCCAAGATGGTCGATGTCACAGGTGTTGATGGCGCCGGCCCAATCTGGAGAGATATACAGATGTATCTTAATCAAGGAAAATCGATTCAGAATTTTCCTGGCCCACCTTCTACGGTTGTCAAACAGAATGGTGATTGGGTCTTGAAGCGTTAGCTTGAGGCCTGACAGCATGGGATCATGAGACACATTTGTTGTCTTGTCAAGCTTATTGGAGAAGCAAAAACAGGGAGTGGAAACGTAAATAACACGTTTCCACTCCCTGTTTTTGCTTCTCATGGCAGTTTAATGAGCAAATATTGATTAATTTAGATGTAGAAACTGTTTGAAATGTCTTGCAGAAAGGATATAATAATATAGTATGGTGCTTGAATAGCCGCTATTGCTTTTTCGGGAGGTGCATATGACGGAAAACGATAAAGATTGGCAGCAGCTAGCGTATGCCGAGCAACGTCTCAATGAGGTGAGATGTGGGGATGACAGACAAGCGGAAGGCGATGCAGGGATATTTCTGGGTAGGAGTTGTGCGGTTTTAGGTTTGATGGCTGAAGCTGTGTGCTCAATTGAGCAGGCTATGCCTATGTATAGGGAATTTCATAGTCAGGTTGAAATTGGGGCAGTCTTATTACAGCTTGGATCACTTTTGTATCAGACAGAGTACTTTGGCCGAGCACTTGTTGTCCTTGAAGAGGCACTGGCGATAGCGAAACAAGCTCGCTTTGGTCGCTTACTCCTTGATTGCCTCTGCCAGCTTGGCCTGGCTTCAGGTGCAGAGGGAAAAATTCAGAGAGCAATTTCTTATTATCAGGAAGCGTTGGCTATTATCCGCATTAATAATGATAGAGAAGCTGAAATGCATGCTTTAAGCAATTTGGGGGCAATCTATACCAGACTGAAATGTGCGGATGAAGCGATGGCATGTCACGATGCTGCTCTTCTTATAGCAAAAGAGTTGGGGAATATTGAGTACCAGGCTGTTGAATTAGGCAGTATGGGGTGTGCATATGTAGAAGCGTTTGAGTTGCCTGCTATTGGTATTTGTTACTTTGAGGAGGCACTTGATTTATTCTGCTCCGTGCATGATCAGTACAACGAAGCCAAAACCCTGGCACATATTGGAATCGCTCATTGGAAAGATCAACGCTCTCAATTGGCGCTCCACTTTTTTGATCAAGCAAAATGCATTGCGACTGAACACGGTGATAGAGGGTTACTTGGCAGCATTGTAAGTAACGTAGGAAACGTCTATCGCACTTTGGGGCAGCATGATGAGGCATTTCGAGCCTATCAGCAAGCATTATTACTTGATCAAGGGCGTGGCGATAGGAGAGCAGAAGAACAGCACCTGAATAATCTTGGATTGCTGCAACAGGCTGAAGGGCATCTAGAGGAGGCTACCCAACTGTACCAAAGGGCGCTTGCTCTAGCTCGTAACAGGAAGGATCTTTCGGGAGAGGCAAGGCAGTTTGGGAATATTGCAGGTGCGCTTACGTCATTGGGCAAGATAGAAGAGGCACATCTCCATAACAAGTGTGCACTGACACTCTTTCAAGAACTGGGGGATACGCTTGGCGAAGGTTGTATCTATGTCAATATCGGTATGTCCCATGTTAAAACGAAGATCGTGTGGAGCTGTGGTGAATTTATCTATGACATAAGGGGTAACAAAGGGAAAGCTCTGGCATATTGGCGCATGGGCCGATTCCTGCTAAAAACTGGGGATCAGACTGAGTATAAAAAGATCCAGCAAAAAATTGATAGCCTTAAAGATATCGCTCATCAAAGAGATTTCCAGCATTGGTGGCGTATGAGCGAGAATTATTTGCGTTTGTTGATTTTTCAGCGCTATCGGATTAGAAAAGAAATTTTTACGGCTGGTGGCAAGAACAATGATCTCCTTTTTTATACCAGGGAATTAGATGATGATGATGATTTCTTGCTACTTAATCATCAAGGGAGCAATTTGGCCTGGCGACGCGGAGATATGACTGCACAGGAGGAGAATTGGACGGATGCGCTGATTTATTATCATGAGGCTTTGAATGTTGAGCACAGTTTGGGAAGACCAGATACGCAAGCATTATTGTTAGGCAATTTAGGCTGCAGCTATTCAAAGGCGGGCCTATTTGATGAAGGTATCGCCTATCTCCAGCAATCACTTGAACTGTTTCGCTTTCTTGATGACACAAGTAATGTGATAAAAACGCTCCTGAATCTGGGCACTCTTCAATTACAGACCAGTTTGATTTCAGAAGCGCGTATATGTTTTGATATGGCTTTAAATCTGACTGATATCTATGAAGATCGCTTGCTTGATAGTATCGCTTTGAGAAAGATGAGTGAGGTTTCTCGCTTGCATAACAAAGTTCATGACGCAAAGTTGTATCTAAACTATGCGCTTGAAGTGGCAAATATCCATGGTAATAAGCAGGAGGAGGGAAGGCTACTCAGCAGTTCTGGATTCATATGTATGGAATTAGGACAGTCGCATAAAGCAATCTCCTATTTTCAACGTGCACGAGATCTTTATCAAACAGTACGCAATAGTAAAGGTGAAGGAGAGCAATACTGTTCTTTAGCAATCGCATATGCCATGCAAGGGAAGTTTGAAGAAGCCCAGGATCATTTTTTGCGAGCACAAAAAATCTTTTATCTGTGCAGTGATCATCTTGCTGAGAGTCAGACACACATTTACCTGGGAATCATTTCGTCTTTTAAAGGCCACCTGTCATCTTTTATTGCCTATCTTCGGCGAGCATTTGATCTCGTTGCCTATGATGCCTATGCGCAGGAACAGATCAAACATATGCAGGAGCAAGTCGAAAAAACTATTGGTCGAGAACTATATTGGCAGGCATGGAGACAAAGTATGCAACACTATCAATCACCTTGTTGAATATTGGAGCAAGAGAAGTATCCCCTTGACAATCATATGTGTCTTGAGTACTATTAACGTTATGAGTATTCCACAAGCTAGCTGTGCGTTATTAGCTATCAATGTTTTGCGCGCAGCCTATTATTATCTTCTTCCGACACGTATCGGACATGTCTTTGCCGTATAAGCAGCCTGGCGCTGAAATGCTTGTACGGCGGAATGTCGCGCTATGATAAACGTATGCCTCCTCTGGCATGCGCTCTTTAGCGTGGAGTTACTTTCCTCCATTCAACTTTCCCTACTGTAACCTTATATGATCCTGTTTGCTATGCATGATCAGAGATCACTATCGGGATAGATGCACTCTCTAAGCGCCATACCTTTCTTCGTATGCTTTTCAAGCCAGGCCTCAATCGTATCTTGTACCTCATACAGTCTTGATAAGTATGGGGATTCTAACGAAGAAAGGGTCTGACTCTGATGAACGAGTCTATTGTTACTCCACCATCTTTAATCTTAGGGGAGCCACGCATTGTTCCGTGGCGCCGTTGGCTTATTGCCTTCCTTGGCTACAATGGCGCCATGAGGTTGCTTTTTACCAGCGCTATCTGGATGATCTATCTGGCGTCACGTGGCTATTCGCCATTTGATCTTGGCCTGCTGGAAATGACGTTTCATCTGGCTAAATTTATCTGTGAGGTACCAACGGGCATCTTTGCAGATTTGATTGGACGACGCAAAAGCTTGATCATTTACTGCCTGCTCGGAGCTATTGAGAACGTGTTTTTCCTGACTCCAAACATTGCATTTTTATGTATAAGCTTTGCGCTTTCAGGTATATCCTATGCATTTCTCGGAGGAGCAAATGAGGCTGTGCTTTGGACGCTGACGGGATATGCGGCACCAGGAGATCCACAACAACAAGGGGTACGTTATAGTAAACTTTTTAGCCTGACTCTGATGTTGAGTATTGTGTGTGAGATTACGGGTACAGCTTCCGGTGGCTATCTGGGCAATTGGCTACAAGTGTTGCCTTTTATCTGTCGTATCTTTGTATGCTTGCTGGCTATTATCCCTTTGTTACTGATTCCTAAAGAAGTAACTGAACCACAGCGTGAGAAACTGGAGCGTCCTCATCCTATCTTGCATTTGAGTAAAGGATTACACGTTGTTTGGCATTCACCAAAATTGTTGGGGCTAATTTTTATATCGGGCATTACCGAAAGTTGTAACACAACCATCTACTTTTTTGTGCAACTGCAATTTCATGATCTTGGTTTTGTTTTGAGTACTATCGGACTGATTATGGCTGTCAGTAGTTTGAGCCAATTTGGTTTTACTGCGCTGGCTCCAGTGCTGATGCGGCGTTTATCTCTGCGCTTGCTTGTTGCCGCTTGTGTGCTCTCGCAGTTTGGTGGCTTGCTTTTGATGATTGTCCCAAATGCGATCGTTAATCTGGTTGGATTTTTGTTGCTCTTTCAGGCTTCGACGGCAATTCTATATCCAACTATCAGTACACGTCTGAATGAAGGAAGCCCTGAAAAGCAGCGAGCAGTGATTCTCTCTTTTGAAACGGGCCTGTTCAGCCTGGCGATGATCGTGCTCTTTCCACTCTTTGGCCTGGGGCTGACCGCTTCGACGTATAGTGTCGTATATAGCGGTACGGCTGCCGCTCTGGTGGTAGGATGTATTGGGACCTATCTCTTGATACGTGTGCGTGCAAGCATATTGGCAAAAAAATCTCGCAGGCAATTGGATGCATAGCGGTGAGAGGAATCTTTGTGTGCAATTTTTGCACACATCTATTTCGACTGAGATATCATATAAGGAGTCCAGGCTATTAATCCTGCTGCATTGAGCGCGGGGGATTAATCAGTGATGGCCGATTGGATTGGTGATAGAGGTCGTTTTAAATCTCATAAATGAAAAGGGGCGTGAAGTACAGATGTTACGAAAAATAGAACATGGCAGTATTTTTCCTCGCGAGGATGGGAAAATTATCGACGAGCACTTTGGTGTCCTTAATACTCAGCAAGACGCTTTTAGTCTGGCACACATGTTTGCTCCTCCTGCGTGGCATGAGCCTGCGCAGGTTGCCGAATTTGATGAAGTGGTGATTGTTGTGTCGGGAAGATTGGCTGTTGAGGCTGATGAGCAACGGGTAGAGGTGGGACCTGGCGAGACATGTTTGGTGGAACGGCAAACACGTGTGATCTATAGTAATGCTCAGATAGATATTCCGTGTGAGTATTGGTCTCTGTGCATGCCTGCTTTTCGACCGGAGCGTACTACTCTCTAAAGGAAAGACAGCTCTTGCTCTCGGTCGAGAGCAAGAAGAGTCCTCAGTGTGTCAACAACAATCTTGGGATGTTACGGGGAGAGGATGTTCCTGTGAAGACAACATTAGAAGCGACGGTGCGCCGTCTCTGGTTGGTTCGCCATGGAGAGACCGCATGGAATCGAGAAAAGCGTTTTTGTGGTCATTACGATATCACTTTATCCCCTTTGGGAGAGACTCAAGTTAAATGGGTAAGTGAGCAGCTACTGCAGCGGCCGATTGTCGCTGTGTATACCAGCGATCTGCAACGTGCTCAGCAGACGGCTGAGGGTATTGCTCAAAGTTGTGTTGCTCCATTAATGATTAGGTCATCGCCAGAGTGGCGTGAGCTCTCTTTTGGGGCCTGGGAAGGGCTGACATATACTCAGATTGTTGATCGTTTTCCTGATCAACTCGACTTTTTTACCGCTCCAGCGCAAGTGTCTCCTCCTGGTGGGGAGACACTGACCGCTCTTTTTGAGAGAGTACAGAGGGCGTTCGGGAAACTGCTTCAAGATGCTATCATGTTGCCCGAAGGAGATCTGGTGCTGGTTAGCCATCAGGGAGTATTACGTGTGCTGTTATGTCACTTACTTGGCATGCCTGTTGAGCATCACTGGCAGCTACGCTTTGATCATGGTTCATTGAGTGCAGTGGATTTCCTTGTTGGAGTTGAGGATGTGGCCTCGACAACGACGCTAGCTCTACTGAATCATCATCTTATCGAGGTGACGTTGTAGCTATGGATTATTTTGCAATGCGGAAGGATATGCGTTAGATGTCTGATATACCTCCACCTCAATCTGATCTGGGGCGGATGCCTCGGGCTTCTTTGAGGCCTGCGCGTGACTCCTGGTTTTTAGAGCAGTGGAAAGAATTTGTGGCTGCGATCCGCTTTCTTTCGATACTACCAGTTCCTGGTGCCACGCAACTTTTTCGGACGGATACTGATGAGGCTGATGTAAAGATTTTTTCAGGTAGCGTGTATTTTCCTCTGGTTGGTCTGATACTGGCAGTGATTCTCTGGCTTGTGGTGCTTATTTTTGGATCGGTTGTGTCAGGATTAGTGCTGGCTGCTTTACTCGTAGTTGCTCTTGTCATATTGACTGGTGGCCTGCATCTGGATGGGTTGATGGATTGTTGCGATGGCCTCTTTGGTGGGCGTGATCGTGAGCATAAGTTGGAGATTATGCGTGATAGTCGGGTGGGAAGCTTTGGTGTACTTGGTGGCATTTGTCTTTTGCTTCTAAAGTTTGCCTTATTGGCAAGTCTTGATACTCATCAATTACCGCTGGCTTTGCTGACAATTTTACCGATTGCTCGTTGGAATATGGTATTAGCTATGTATGCATATCCAGGAGCACGCGCAAGTGGATTAGGAACATCTTTTCGACAAACGGTAACACGTAAGCGGGTTATTTGCGCTGCCATTCTGACATGGGTTATTGCTGTGTTGGCTGGACATGTTGTGGTCGGGCTGATCATTTTGGTGTGCGGGGCGCTATTGACCTGGGCGATCGGCGAATATGTTACCTCAACTCTGGGCGGCTTGACTGGAGATACTTATGGAGCCATCACAGAAATCTCTGAGGTGGTCCTCTTGCTTTTATTTACTCTGCTACGTTTCTGGCTTTAAGGGAAGATAGGAAATCGTTTGATGGATAGTGAAAAAAAACATATGGAGCAGTCTAGCATCTCGAATCTGCTGTTGGTTTTGGGAGGAGCACGGAGCGGCAAGAGCACATTTGCTGAACGTCTGGCACTAGAGAGTGGACGCTCGGTGGCTTTTATCGCCACTGCTACTGCTGGCGATGAAGATATGCGTAACCGTATCTCGCGACATCAAGCGGCGCGTCCTGCTGTCTGGTCGACGATTGAGGAGCCGTTACATCTGTCTGATGCTGTATGTAAGGCATCAGCAGTGGCAGATGTGCTGATTCTGGATTGTATGACGGTCTGGTTATCAAATTGGCTTTTTGCGCAAGGCGATGATGCTTCAAAGGATGCATCGGCTATCAGTTCACATTATTATGATGCTGTAGTAGCTGCGATTAATGATTTGCTGCAGGTTGTGGCTGCATTGGGATCAGATAAGACGTTGATTGTCGTGACAAATGAAGTCGGTTTGGGAATTGTTCCTGCCTATGCTTTGGGACGCGTATATCGAGATTTATTAGGGCTAGTCAACCAACGTCTTGCGGCCGTAGCTCCACGTGTCTATCTGATGATCGCCGGATTGGGAGTTGATATTAAGCGCTTACATGAAGAAGTAACCCTGTAACTCCTTGGCTTTTTCGTATAGTCTTTGATGGGTGAAGAGTAGTAAATACATGGGGGGATAATCACTTAAGCTCATTCCAGGTTTGACATCATTAGCTAATGATCGGTATACTATTGATTGAAACTATCTCTATATTTATTTCATCAGGTGGTTGAGACAAATAATCTCAGCAGAATAGGGAAGTCGGTGCAAATCCGACGCAGTCGCGCTACTGTAACTGGTATCATGTTTAATTTTTTGCGCTCATTATGGGCTCGCTAAAGATCCAATAAACATGTATTGCTGGAAGTCAGGAGACCTGCCTGATGAGTTGAGCTCATGATCCTTCGCGTAAAAGGAGCGAGCTATCGAGACACGCTGTGGATTATTTTATCAAGTGTCTCAGATGAGTCTCCATTTCACGCGAGGTGACTGCGGGCGTTGTCTAGAAGGATACTATTTGTATGCGCACCCATGTCATCTCTTCTCATTTTCTTTTGGCCTGTTTGATGGTCTTATTGCTCTCTTTAGCCGCTTGTGGACAAACCTCTTCCCCTTCTCCTTCGCAAGCAAAAGTTACTCCAACGCCGACAGCCGCTCTGGATGCCTATGGCACTCCAATTGTGCTGCCTAAAACTGCTCCACAGCGTATTGTGTCTTTAGCTCCCAGTGTCAGCGAGATCCTGGGCGCTCTGAACCTGCAAAGTCGCGTGGTCGGCGTCGATTCATTGACGAATTATCCTGCAACAATGGCTTCAATCAAAAAAGTCTCAGATAGCTCAGGTACTGTCAATGTGGAGAGCATAGTGGCGCTGAAGCCTGATCTGATCTTGAGCTCGGGCGGGTTGTCGGAAAAATATGATACGCAACTGACAAAATTAGGTTTGAATGTTGTGGATCTACCATCACCAAACGTTTCGCAGACCTTAGATCAGATCTTGCTGGTCGGTCGTTTGACATATACGCAAGCAGCTGCTCAAGCATTGGTGAAACAGATGCAGCAACAAATTGCGCAGATTCAAACCGATGTAAAGGGAACATCTTCACCAAAAGTATTGCTGGAAATTGATGATAGTACACCAGGGAAGCCATATGTTTTTGGTGGAGGCTCTTTTGGCGATGAAATGTTGCAATATGTGAATGGTACTAATATCTTCCATACCAATACTTCCAATGGTGGGTATCCACAGGTCTCTGATGAGGCAGTGATTGCGGCGAATCCACAATATATTGTGCTCACTGAAGATCCTCTCTATGGGGGACAGGCTTCCGCTGTCTATAAACGCGCAAATTGGAGTGGGATTGCAGCTGTGAAGTCTCGTCAGGTCTATCATATTAATTCTGATATCATGCAGCGGCCTGGACCTCGTATCGTTGAGGGTATCCGTTGTCTGGCTCAGGTGCTTCATCCCGCGCAGTTTTCTGATGCTTTGCCTGCTTACTGTTCGGCCAGTGTCTAGCACCTGGATAAGTAGAAAGAGCATCTATTGATGTATAGAGACGAGCAGGGTGGGCGTGGATATAAGCTGGTAGGATCGATGATCGCTGTTCTGGTTGCGTTTGGTTTGGATACACTTGGTGAGCCACCAGTCTCCTGGCATCCTGTTGTATGGTATGGCAGGTTGATCAGTCGCTTGGAGCGGTCTGCCCCACGTGATCATCATGCTCAGCTCATATATGGAGGCGTAATGCCTCTTCTGGCATCGGGAATTGTCCTTTCTGTGGCTCTCCTCTTTCAAAGAATGGTGTGCTGGTGTATAGATCGCTTGAAGCTGCGCCTGCGAACACCTGTTGGTACGTTGCTGTATGGTGTCCTACTAGGCACAGCTCTCAAGCCGTTTTTCGCTTTACATATGTTGGCCGATGCTGGTAAAGCTGTGCGCCTGGCGTTAGCGTCTGATGATCTCCCGAGAGCACGCGATGCTTTGATGAGTCTCGTCAGTCGCGATCGCTCGCAGCTTTCTTCCGAGTTAGTTGCGGCTGCCGCTGTGGAGTCATTGGCTGAGAATATGAGCGATTCAGTTGTGGCTCCGCTTTTTTACTATACCTGTCTGGGCCTACCTGGCGCAGCACTCTACCGTTTGATAAATACGTTTGACTCCATGATTGGCTATCATGGGAAATACGAATACCTGGGTAAGGTATCAGCTCGTTTAGATGATTTGCTGAACATTATCCCGGCACGTTTGACGGCTTTGATGATCATCGCGTGTGCTCCCATCTATGGAGGAACGTGGAGGAGAAGCTGGCGGATCTGGCGGCGTGATGCGCGTAAAACGGAAAGCCCTAATGCAGGTCAGCCAATGTCAGCTGCCGCTGGAGCATTGGGCCTACAACTGGAAAAGGTTGATCACTATCAACTTGGTGATCATGAGCGCCCAGCCACGTCTGACGATATTGGACGTGCTGAGAATATGGTCTGGTGCGTTGGATGCCTTACGCTGCTCTTGACGCTGTTGTGTAGATACCTGTTTGGGTTCGGAAGGCGGTTGTCATGAGCGATTCTTCACAGGTATCTGAGCGAGCTGTACATGGCGCTTTGGATTATGGCGAATTAAGGCGCCTGGGCATACATCCCGACAAAATACTGGATTTTAGTGTCAATTCAAATCCCTATGGACCATCTCCTCGCGTACGTGCAGCGATTGCCAATGTAGTCGTTGAACGTTATCCAGATCGCGAATGCTGGCAACTGCGTCAGGCCATTTTGAAATATGAATTGGATGGCAGTCAACTTGCTTTGTCTTCTTTAATTTGTGGCAATGGTACGAACGAGCTGATCTGGACAATTGCCCGATCTTATCTCAAAGTGGGTGATAGAACGCTGATTGTTGGTCCTACATTTGGTGAGTATGAGGTAGCTGCTCGCATGGTAGGCGCTCAGGTATTAGAAGTCCGAGCCAGGATAGAGCAGAACTTCCAGCTCGATCTGGCTGAACTATTATTAACTCTGCGCAAAGAACATCCACGTGTGGTCTGGCTTTGTAATCCCAATAATCCCACAGGTAGCTGTTTGGCACGTCAGGCATTCGTTGCGCTTGTGGCAGAATGTCGGCGTGCGGGTGCGTTGTTGGTTGTTGATGAGTCGTATCGGCATTTTGTCTGGCCAGTGGAAGAGTTTTCATCTGTCGCTTGTATTTCATCTGATGAAACCAGTCCTGTACTTGTGTTGCGCTCTTTGACAAAGGATTTTGCTCTGGCTGGCATCCGACTGGGTTATGCTGTCGGCGGTGTCGATGTCGTCAAAAGGCTACAGATGCAGCTGCCTGCCTGGAATGTGAGTAGTATTGCTCAGGCAGCCGGCGAGGCTGCTTTGTCCGATCGTGCTCATCTTGAGCAATCTATGATCCAGCTTGTGCATGAGCGTGAAGCTTTCTTTGCGGCTCTACAACGAATCGATGTACATATAGTGCCTTCTCAGACGCATTTTTGTCTGATCGAGGTTGGCGATGCCCAGCGTGTGCGTCAACAATTATTGCAGCGGGGAATGTTGGTACGTGATTGTACTTCATTTGGCCTGCCTTGCTATATCAGAGTGGCCACACATCCCGAGTTTGCATGGAGGCAATTGGTGAGCGCTTTACAGGAGATCGTAAAATGATGAATCAGGCAAAAACTTTGATGATTCAGGGGACTGCCTCGACTGTGGGAAAGAGTACTCTTGTCACTGGACTCTGTCGCCTTTTTGCTCAGGAGGGTTGGCGGGTCGCTCCATTTAAAGCGCAAAATATGGCGTTAAACTCGTGGGTCACGCGTGATGGCCGCGAGATGGGACGTGCGCAAGTTGTCCAGGCCGAGGCGGCGGGGATAGAGCCCACTGTTGAGATGAATCCTATTTTGCTCAAGCCGGAGGGCGATTCGCGGAGTCAGGTGATTCTGATGGGACGTCCTCTCGCTGCTATGGAAGCGCGTGAGTATTATCGCAATCGTACCCAGATGCTTTCGGTCGTGGAGCAAGCATTGACCAGCTTACGCGCTCAATACGATCTTGTGATCATTGAAGGAGCTGGAAGTCCGGTTGAATTGAATCTGCAACGCAATGATCTTGTAAATATGCGGATCGCACAGATTGCGGAGGCTCCAGTGCTCCTGGTCGGCGATATAGATCGTGGAGGGATTTTTGCCTCCTTGCTTGGCACTCTGATGCTGCT
The DNA here is from genome assembly GCF_057551105.1 of Dictyobacter sp. Z7_2. Lineage (NCBI taxonomy): Bacteria > Bacillati > Chloroflexota > Ktedonobacteria > Ktedonobacterales > Dictyobacteraceae > Dictyobacter > Dictyobacter sp. Z7_2. The sequence continues at coordinate 551,981 of NZ_BAAJPE010000002.1, read as the reverse complement.
GGATAGTGCGGATAGGCAACGCGTTAAAGGACTGATTGTAAATAAGTTTCGTGGTGATATGTCACTCTGGCGAGATGGTGAGCAATTATTGGCCGCACGTAGTAGATTACCTGTCCTGGGAACAGTCCCTTTCTTTCGCAATATCTCTATTGCCGAAGAAGATGTGGTGGCGCTTGATGAGGGAACAGCAGCATTACAACGCTTAGCTCAATCAGATGGGGCACAACTTGAAGTAGTCGTTGTGCGTTTGCCATATCTGAGCAATTACGATGAATTTGATGCATTAGCAGCCGATCCAATGGTTCATGTGCGCTTTGCCGGAAGCATTGCTGATTTTCCATCCCAACCGGATCTTATTATCTTGCCCGGAACCAAGAATACATTATTCGATCTCGCCTGGCTCTGGCGGTGTGGATTGGCTCAGCATATTCGGCAGTGTGTCAATGCTGGTAGTGCTATTCTGGGCATCTGCGGTGGCTATCAGATGCTTGGTGAGCGTGTCAGTGATCCTGATGGGATAGAGAGTCAGATGGGATCTATTGAACCAGGGCTGCATTTACTCAAGGCCGAAACTTTTTTTGCCGCGCTGGATGAAAAGACAACGCAACTTAGCCAGGCTCGGATACTGTCGTCCTCCGCACGTGGACTCTTCGCTCATCTAGGCGAGCAAGATATGCAAGCATATCAGATTCATCTGGGGCGTACTGTGCAAGTTAAGCATGAGTCATCAGCTACCGAGCTGTTTTCTCTGGATACATCTCCTGAGTCTGATGGCTGGCTGAGTGTTGATGGATGGTGCGCTGGGTGCTATCTGCATGGGTTGTTTGAGAATGATGCTTTTCGTCACGGTATTGTGAAGGCTTTGGCCGAGAGGCGTTCTCTAACTATGGATGCGACGAAATTTGTTCCTTTTAATCGACAAACTGAGTATGCCAAGTTGGCAGCCGTGTTGCATTCTTCTCTTGATATGACGCGTTTGAAAGAGGTATGTGGTTTGTGATGTGGTAGAGAAGACTATTACTGTGTGTCTGTTTGAGATATGGGTGCTCCGTGATATTGTTAGTCTTGCTGATGCTAAAATAGAGTAGCAGAAGGTTCTAAGGGGATGGATAATTATGGAAGAGCAGATGCCTCTTGAGGCAGATAATGAACATACTCCACTTGATGAGTTGACTGAAGAGGGACGTGCGCAGATACGTAAGGAGCAGGCTGATAAGCGTGCTCATCGCCAGCCAGCAAGAGGATTGGTAATTGTAAATACTGGTAATGGCAAAGGGAAGACGACGGCTGCTCTGGGTGTCCTATTTCGGGCCTGGGGACAGAATCTGCGAGTGGCGATGCTACAATTTCTCAAGTCTCAGACTGGTAAGTGGGGAGAGGTGCGTGCCGCCCAGAAATTGGGCGTCGAGATAATTCCTCTGGGCGATGGCTTTACCTGGAACAGCGATGATCTGGAACATGATAAGGCTCTGGCTCTGCAATGCTGGCAACTGTGCCGCGAGAAAGTCGAAAGCAATCAATACGACGTTGTGATTATGGATGAGATTACTTACGCGATAAACTATGGATGGCTTGATCTTGAGGAGGTATTAACCACGTTGCGGGCTCGCAATCCTAAGATGCATGTTATTCTGACGGGACGCAACGCTCCAGCAGAATTGATTGAATATGCTGATCTGGTCACGGAAATGAATGAGATCAAACATCCTTATAACCAGGGAATTCTGGCGCAAAAAGGTGTCGATTTTTAAATGATGTTCACTGTTATTCCTGTTCTGGCGCTTTGTGTGCTAAAAGAAATGAGATAGTGCAAGATGGTTTCTTTTCAAGATGCGCGTATTGCCGTCCTGGAAGCACGTATGAGTGGTGAGATGGCTGATCTTATTCGTCGTAATGGAGGGACTGCCTGGAGTGTCCCGGCGGTGCGCGAGATATCATTGAATGCCTCTCAACCTGTCAATGCTTTTCTGGATCAATTGGTGGCGGGCTCGATTCCTCTGGTTGTGTTTTTTACAGGCGTTGGCATTAAGACGCTGTTGCAGGAAGCGGACGGTTTGGGACGTCGTGCTGAATTGGTAGATGTCTTGCGCAAGATCACAGTTGTTTGTCGAGGTCCTAAACCCTCAGCGGTACTCAGGCGGGAAGATATTCCGATTGCTGCCAGTGCGCCAGAGCCATATACAACGTATGAGTTGATCGAGGTCTTAGCTCCCTTTGATGTGGATGGCAAGACCGTTGGGATACTCCATTATGGCGAGCGTAATGCTTTGATTGCCGAGACACTGGTGGCGCGTGGCGCGCAGGTTGAGGAGTTGTGTCTGTATGAGTGGCTTCTGCCAGAACGTATCGATGATTTGCAGTCATTGGTTCGAGATCTGGTGTCCGGGCGTGTTGATGCTGTGATGTTTACAAGTCAGGTTCAGATACGGCATCTCTTCTTGATTGCAGAAGAGTTGCAACTTGGATCTGACCTGGTGGTGGCCTTAAATACTAAGACGATTGTGGCTTCAATTGGTCCAACATGTACGGGCGTATTATTGGAATATGGAGTAACCCCACATGTTATCCCCGAGCATCCGAAGATGGGATATTTAATCAAATCTCTGGCTGAATATATGCACTCCTGATAGATCGCATGGTGCAAGAATTTATCAAGAAGTGGACCCGGTTACACTATCGACCGGGTCCATTTTTTGCAAGAGCGAGATAGCCCAGAGACTAGCTCTGGAATGAGCGTCTCTCAGGAAATTTCAGATACGGCCAGGATTTGTTCCTCAATCGATCCATATTTGCCCATGACTCTAAACTTCTGATAGCGTCGCTCCAGCATTTCATCCGTGGAGAGCTGTCCAACTTCTGTCAGATGACGTTTCAGAGCCTCTTTCAGCGTGTTTGCCATCTGATGATAGTTGCGATGTCCGCCACCAATGGGCTCTGGTAGTATCTCGTCGATCAAGCCAAGAGGGAGGAGTTCACGCGCACTGATACGCATGCTCTCGGCGGCGTATGATGCGTGTGCTGAGTCTCTCCACATGATGGATGCCGCCGCTTCTGGCGCGGCCACCATATAAATGCTGTGCTCGAACATGAGTACGCGATCAGCAACACCAATGGCCAGTGCACCACCACTACCGCCTTCGCCAATAATGGTTGAAACGATCGGCACACGCAGGCGAGGCATCAAATAAAGAGTAGAAGCAATTGCCTCTGCCTGTCCACGCTCCTCATCAACGAGACCCGGAGATGCACCTGAAGCATCCATCAGTGTCACAATCGGCATCTTGAACTTTTCAGCCTGCCTCATCAAGCGGTGTGCTTTGCGATATCCTTCAGGATGTGGCATACCAAGGTTGCGGAATTGCCTCTCCTTCATATCGCGGCCCTTTTGATGGCAGATCAGCATCACAGAGAGATCGTCAATTTTGGCGGGGCCAGCCATGATGGCATGGTCGTCTCCAAATGAGCGATCACCATGGAGCTCAAAGAAATCATCGCACATCAATCGAATATAGTCTGCTGCGTAAGGACGGTCCTTATGGCGGGCCACTGAAACAGTTTGCCATGTCGTGAGGTTTTTGTAAATATCCTCAGTCTTCTGGCGGAGCTCGCGCTCAGCTTCTTGTAACTGCACCAGTTCCTCCGCTTTCAGGCGATCACCCTTACGTTGCAGCGTAGAAATTTTTTTTTCTAGCTCAGCTAGCGGCTTTTCAAATTCCAGATCGTAAGCCATCGCATTCCCTTCTATTGTGCTTTGCTGTCGCGCTGTGCTCGGCGGTAACAAAAAGTGCTTTCACTCAACGGCGTTCACGAGTAGAGACGCAAGATGCGTCCCAATGTCGCTCTCAAGTCGCGTCGATGCACAATTGTATCAATCATACCATGCTGGAGGCCAAATTCCGAATTGACGGTGCCTTCAGGTAATTTGATATGCATAAACTGTTCGATTACGCGAGGGCCTGTAAAGCAGACGAGAGCTCCAGGCTCAGCCAGCGTAATATCGCCAAGCATTGCAAAGCTGGCCGAGACACCACCTGTGGTGGGATCGGTAAGAAGGCTGATGTATGGAAGATTTGCCTCACCTAGCTTTGCCAGGGCAGCCGACGTTTTTGCCAGTTGCATCAGGGAGAACAGTCCTTCTTGCATGCGTGCACCGCCTGATGTTGAAGCAATCAAGACCGGAACGTGACGCTCAATAGCCATCTCAATCGCACGTGTAATCTTTTCGCCGACTGCGGAGCCCATACTACCGCCCATGAAATGGAAATCCATAATTGCCATGACCAGGGGCTTTTCCTCGATGGTCGCCTCGCCGATGACCACAGCCTCATTCATACCGGACTTTTTGCGCTCCTGTGCAAGCTTATCCGCGTAACTCCGCTGGTCCGCATGCGATGGTGGAAAAGTGCTGAACTGAAGCGGATCCACAGAAATGATATCGGCATCACTTTCTGTGAAACTGCCAGGATCAGTTAAGAGCTCAATGCGCTCATAGGCTGTCAAGCGAAAATGATAATTACAGCGAGTGCAAACCTTCAGATTCTTTTCCCAATCGCGACTGTATAAAATCTCTTTGCATTTGACACACTTGACAGCTATATTGCCCACTTCTGACAGAGCAGGCTTACTCGAATGAGAAGATAAAGTCTGCCTGGTAAATGGAACAGCTGCTTCTTTTACCATAGAGGGAACCTCCAGTTATTATTGTGCGAAAAGCGCTGCCACGAAATTTTGCGGTTCGAATGGCATCAAATTCTCTACTTTTTCACCCGTGCCAATAAATTTTATCGGCACGCCCAAGTCGTCGGCGACAGCAAAGGCGAAACCACCTTTCGCAGTGCTATCCAGCTTGGTGATGACCACACCAGTAAGACCGATGTCCTCAGCGAACTTACGCGCCTGTAGCAGAGCATTTTGGCCAGTCGTTGCATCGATAACCATTAAAAGCTCATGCGGCCCATCTGGAACGAATTTCTGAATAATTTTATTAATCTTCTTCAACTCTTCCATCAGGTTAAATTTGGTATGTAAGCGACCGGCTGTATCGACAATCAGAACATCGCTCCCTCGGCTTGCAGCAGCCTGTAACGCATCATAGACCACCGCACCAGGATCAGAATTGGGATGCTGGCTAATCACAGGAACTTGAACGCGATTGCCCCATTCTTGTAGCTGGTCGATAGCGGCTGCACGGAAAGTATCGCCGGCCGCGAGCATAACGGAATGCCCTTCGTGCTTGAGGCGATAGGCCAACTTGGCGATCGTAGTAGTTTTACCTGAACCATTAACGCCAATCACAAGGATAACTGTGAGTGGGGATTGTTTAGAAAAACGCAGAGATGATGGTTGTCCGAGGAGGGTCGATAATTCTTCGCGTAAGGCTGTTTGTACCTGGCTACCGGTCCGCATATTTTCGTCCTGAACACGTTGTCGCAGACGATCGATGAGCCATAGCGTAGTGCTTGGTCCTACATCAGCCCCCAACAAAGACTCTTCCATCTCATCCCATAGGCTATCAGTAATGATATCAGTATCCTGAACAGTCGTGCCCAGCCGACTAAAAAGTTGGCGGGTGCGATTCAGGAAGGTGAAACGCTGTTCAGTGGCAGGCTCGCCGGCATTAGCTGTGGGAGCGAGCTCTGATTTCTCCTGTTTCGGATCTTCCTGCGGCTTCTGCCCAAAGAATCTATTGAGCACGTCGGCATTGACTCCTTTTGAATAAATTTAAAATCTTAAAAAGATAAGATATATCCTCTAACTTTATACCGCATTTTTAGTGAAATGCCAAATAGAGGGTTAATAATCACCCATCCAGGCTCTGGTAGTGGCCCTTGTTTGTGACTACCCCTCTATGTGTAAAGAGGCAAAAGGAAGGTATATCATCTGTCCAACCTTTGGCCTCCTTGTTACGTCAGCAAGCGACATACATCGCCCGTGAACGCCAATTTGTGGTGTGTTACCCCCCACTCTCCTACTGTCGACCGCTGCGATATGTATGGAGTGAGCCATCACTAATTGGTTCGTTAATGATGATATCACCATTACGGATCTTAATATTGTACAGGCAAGAGGGGTTGGTGCAAACCCATGCTTTGTACTCTATTGAAGCTCCCTGGCTGCCGAAATCTGAAAGCGGAACCAGATCACCTTCACTACACTTGCGACACCGAGGAAATGCATTTTCCACGAAATCGCCTCCTTCCTTCTCTCTGGAGGTAATATGCGCTTGCTATTTTGCTTGACAAGCGAGGCTTAGCGAGATAGTAAGCCGAGGGAAGCCTCCGCCACTGCATCCGCATCCCCACAGCAGGTGTTACCCATACCCTACATATAATATCATAACTCCTCATCTCTGTCAGTAGTTAAATGAAGAATTCTTCATTTTCCTGCGGAAAAAGAGAGTAAATTTCATTTCTCACCCGACAAAAGATGTGGTTGGAAGCATAGTCCTTTGCTTCTTACCTTCAGCATAACAGGTGATACAACTCAAGTCAAGCATTCGCATGAATCAACTCGTGGATTACAGCTTTGTAATGAGAAATCCTTAATTATGTATAAATCTTCATTATTCAGGAAGTGCTCGTAGGCACACAAAAAAATGCGGGCCACCAGGTCCGTGAAGACACATTGGTGGTCCGCATTGCCGGATTATTCTGCGGTTACGACTCCGCCTGCTTGTGCTTGCAGGTAAGCGTGAATAAAAGGATCGACGTTACCGGCTAGATATCCGTCGGTATTGCCTGTTTCGTAGTTGGTGCGATGATCTTTGACAATACTGTAAGGATGGACGGTTACCGAGCGAATCTGAGTGCCAAAATCGGCTTGGACGTGTTCGCCTTTGAGACGCGCTGTCTCTTCCTCATGCTTCTTCTGTTCCAACTCGTATAATTTAGCCTTAAGGAGTTTCATGGCGACTTCGCGATTTTGGATCTGTGAGCGCTCATTCTGACACGTTACCACGATGCCTGTCGGAAGGTGGCGCATACGAACAGCCGAATCGGTCTTATTCACATGCTGCCCACCAGCTCCCGTGGCGCGATACGTATCGACCTCGATATCCTCTGGTCGAATCACAATATCGATGGCATTCTCGATATCGGGGATGACCTCGACCTTTGCAAAGGAGGTATGACGACGGTGAGCGGCGTCAAAGGGAGAGAGGCGAATCAACCGATGTGTACCAGCTTCTGAACGGAGGTAACCATAGGCATAGCGTCCAGTAATCTCGACGGTTGTACTCTTAAGCCCGGCCTCTTCACCTTCACTATAGTCGTAAATCTCAGTTTTGAAGTGATGGTGTTCAGCCCAGCGGAGATACATACGCAGAAGTATCTCCGCCCAATCCTGAGCATCGACGCCACCGCTGCCCGCGTGGATACTCAAGATCGCATCGCGATCATCGTGTTCCCCATTGAGCATCAGGTCAAACTGAAGCTTTTCAATCTGCTCCTCTATAGGGATAAGGGATTGAGCTACCTCTGCCTGCATCTCTTCATCTGGCTCCTCTTCCAGCAATTGTGCTAATCCGAGCAGGTCTTTGAGCTGAGTGGCGATCCCGTCCCAGGTGGTGACTTCTTCGCGTAACGCATTAATCTGTTGCATCACTGTCTGCGCGTTACGATTGTCGGACCAGAAGTCTGCGGCCATACTTTCGTCTTCTAGTTTTTTTATTTGTGCGTCTTTTGTAGCCAGGTCAAAGACGCACCATAATTTTCTCGACGCGTTCCTGGAGGCGTTCGATTCGATGGAGTAATTCATTCATAGCGCCTATTTTAACATGAAATTTGTCTGATTGCACATTACCTCTGGATGAATATTCGTCGCAATGCGTCTGAAGCTCTGCTTTTTGATGCTTTCAGCTTGCCAATTGAGCTACGTTGGGTTTGTGATAAGCTAATGCAGTAAAAGATTGGTCAGGAAAAGATATCCCTCATCCTGTGGGTCTTTGGGATAGACAGTTACAAGGAGTAATCCAGGCTGGTCGGGGAAGATATGCTGATAGGAAATGCTTCCTGAAAATTGACCATTTTGGTCTGAATGCATGTCGGAGTTCTGCTGCTGTTGGATCGGCGATAGCGTATGGTTGAAGAGCGTCGCTGTGATCGTTCCTTGTGTGGGATTAATGGTCCCTTGAATCGCGATGGGTGAGGTGAGTGGCATGTTGAATCTGGTCTGATCAAGCGAGATACCTGGCGTTTGAGCACTGGTAACCCACCATAATCCTTTATTATTTGATTGAATGAGACGGCTAAGAGAAACTGCAATCTGTATATTCGTATTCTTTTCTTCTAATACTACGTGCGCTTCTGTCCCACTTGTATCACGGAGTGCGCCATGAATCGACTTGACAGGCCACTGAAAAATGTCTTTTGCCATTTGTTCCGCTGTTGTTAGAGGATTGGTCCAGGGGAGTGTTTGTCCATGATTGGCTGTATCTTGTAGCGCCTCCGCTTCGCTGCGGCTGGTGACTGGATAGAGGCCGGGGAACGATATCTGAGTAAAAGAGTTGTCTTTCCAGCTATACTCCTGGAAAACATTTTGCTGCAGTGGTTGTAACAATGTATCGCTATCAGTGGGGAGTGTAGTGTCGGTTTGCTCGACACTCAATGTATGTATCTGGGTAATATCGATGTTTCCGTTGATAATCCCTCGCTGCTTGAAGAGTTGGGTGAGTTGTGGGAACTTCTGGTGTGGCATTTGGTGGCAACCGTAGATATAAGCATCGAGCTTTTGTTGCGCTCCAGCAGAAGTAACTTGAATTAAGGCTGAGGGCTGTCCACCCGTGACTGTATTAATAAATTGGATTGCTTCCATCTGTTGTGTTTTGGCTCTCATTGGCACGATTTTGGTATAGTCTTTGTTGCGGATCAGCGCTGCACAGCTTTTTGCTTGTGTGGCTGCTACTACAGCCGGTATGCCTATCTGAGAGACTGCGATGAAATGTGCCAGCCCGAGAAGAGATAGCAGGCAGATGAGTAGAATTAATAGACGTGGCTTCTGTCGCTTCGATGGCGCTGTTGGCAGCATGATTGGTTGGATAGAATAATTTGATATTTTTTGTATCTTCCTCATCTATTAGGCCATCATCTTTCTATCTCTTGTAATTCTGCTTTCTCCTTTTAGTTTATCAGAAGGGAAAAATAAGAGCCGCGTTGTCTCTAGATACTTGTGAGATAAATGAGGAACATATCTGTAGGTGAAAATGATGCCTAAAAAGGTGTGATAGCTATCCTGAGGAGAGGATGGGGCTACTCAGGTTGTCTGGTAGCCCCTGGGATGTTGTTTATTTAGATCATATGGATTTGTAGCGCGAAGAGGATAACTGCCCCTAAGATAAAGATCAGTCCGCAGAGTACAAGCACCAGTCCTGTGGTACGTCCTCTTGCGGCTCGGGCTGCATGTTCATCTTGTTGATATTGGCCGGGGGCGGATGGATAACCTAATCCCATTTGAGATTGCATACCCTGTGGTGGCATATTGGGATATGACATTCCATGCCCGGTGCCGTAGTCGTTTGGATACATTTGCGATGGATAGTTCCCTCCGCTTTGCGAGGGATAACTGCTCCCGCTTTGTTGGGGGGGATATCCTGGTGCTGGATATCCTGAGTAAGAATTCCCCATCTGGGTTGAGAGCGGCGGATTTGAGCGCTCCATCATGCTGGTTTCATCGTAATTGTTATAAGGGGCTTGCGTGCCTTGAGTGCTATTTATGGGATTGGCCCCCGGCCGTAAAATAAGTGGCTGCTGGTTGAGTTGTGCCTGCTGCTGCGGTGTCGATGGTTGGTTTTGTAGTGATGGTGTGGCAACGGTAGGGTCGTCAGAGTGTAGTTCTCCGGCTTGCTTACTTGTTTCTTCTATGATAGCGCCGCAACGAGGGCAGCGCGTGCTTCCAGAGGCTAGTTGTAAACCACACTGACCGCAAAAAATCATATCTGCTCCTTTTGAACTATCTGCTAAGTGTCGTAGCTGTTAGGATTATCAGTAAGGCGATCAGAATGTAGGAGTTGAAGAAGACTGTGCAATCTGTTCGACCGGGCGGATTGTCGTTTTAATAGATAATGACAAATGAGTGCTAGTTGTTTGTGCCATCGATCGCCCATTGTATGACTGTCTCTTGTCGCGTCGCCTATGCCCGCATATGCTTATACGCTGACATCTGTGTGCATTCTCTGTGGAATACATCGGTTAGGTGGTAGCAGAGACGCATAATTATGCCTACATTTTCCCCATTATAACCCAAGAAAGGGAGTGAAGCAACGAAATACTACATTTTGTTCTCATGTCCTTGCTCACTTTTTTCGTCTGTTTCTTTTTTATAACATTGCTATAAAAAAGTATGCTGCTGATCAGTTGAACGCTTATAGCAGCGACAGTTGTGATCGGCAGCAGAGAGAAATTTGAGATCCAGAAAGCAAGTAAGCGTTTTCCCTATTACTGGAGATGATTTTGAAGAAACTTCAAAGATGTTTCGATGATTTCTTCGGAGCGAGCTTGAGGATCGAGAATGTCAAAGCTGTGCTGTCCTGTAGGATGATTCATGACTGTGAGTGCGACGTTTTGAGCCAGGGCTTCGGTAATGAATGCATCAAGCGCACTATTGAGTCCAGGATAGTCTAAGCCCGCACGTGCAATAAAAATGGGGGGAATATCATTGATGCGGCGCAGCAGGAGATCGCAGGCGGAAAATTCAGCGAAATCCTCTTCTGAGAAAACCGGGCGGATAAAATCACTTTCAGTTTCTATCTCACCGTAGAGTCCTTGATAATATGCTTGTAATTCTGGAATGCCATAGTAGCTGACAACGCAGCGGATAAATGCGGGCGTTTCGTAGAGGGCGGCTCGTAATCCGAATAATGCTCCTGCTGAGCAGGTCCAGATGCCGAGTGCATCTGCATTAATGTGAAGATGATCACTCTGCTCACGCACATAGGTAATCAAATCGTCAACGTCATTGGCGACACCAACTACATTGGTAAGCTTTTCCGTTGATCGATGGTTGGCCGTAATTGCGATCAGACCAGAGGCGGCAACGAGCTTTCCCCAGGACGTGTATTGTCCCGAGTCCTTTATGTTTTTGAGATAGTGGCTGGGTCCATCACCATGAATAAATACTACCGCTGGTAGCGCTTCGCGATCCTGATAATTCTCTGGATAGTAGATATCAAGCTTTAAATGATCAGTTTCTACTGTTTTATACGTGATGTTTTTCCGTATGTGTACTTGCTCCATGTGCGGGATAGCATAGACAACCGGATGGGTGTGATAATTTTGGCCCTCATCCTCTGGCGCTTGCTGATTCTGTCTCATCGTTCGTTCCTTTCTGTAAGAACATTTGTCCTATTTTTAGGGTATTATACCATACAAAAATTACCTGATATGGCTCTTGTGAAGTAAATTTGAGGTGAGATTCTCTCCTCTTAGTATTCTTTATTCTACTGGTAAAAGTGACATTTCTTTAGCTTTTAATACGAGGATGAGTTTCCTTGATTGATTGGCGTTTACCTATCTGTATACAGACGAATAGAATATTTATAATATGAATGTGTCACTGCATACAGGGGTAGTAGCCATCTTGTTCGTTTGCTTGCCAAAACCATTTTGTGCGTGCTATCCTCGTACATATGATCTAGTATTTTTATTCTGTTTGTGACGAGGAGGCGCGTGGCTATGGTGCTGGAGGGGGATCAAGACTTTCCGCAGCGTCGTACGTTGGTTCGGCGTGCGTTCGATTTATTAGATGCACAGGGGCAGCCGGTCACAGAAGCTGTGTTGATTCAGCAGCTTTTTGGAGCTGAAGGCAAACAGCAACTCTGGACGATATTACTGCGTCAGACACTGCGGGAATCTGCTTTGTTTGAAGAGCAAGGAGATTGGGCCGCAGGTGAAGAGGTGCGCTGGCTATTGACTGCCTGGCGTAGTACTCAACTTGCTCTCGATGATGTGACGTTTGTGGTTATCGATACGGAGACGACTGGTCTACGCCCGGGCTCTGATCGTGTCATCGAGGTAGCTGCTGTACGTATTCGTGGAGGCAAAATTACTGGATCATTTCAGAGTTTGCTGAATCCTCAACGCCGCCTTCCAACCTTTATCGAGCGCTTTACAGGTATCACACAGGATATGGTCTCTGAGGCTCCTCTGGCAGCTCAGGTGATGCCGGCCCTGTTGGAGTTTATTGATGGAGCGCCGCTCGTAGGACATAATCTTGGCTTCGATATAAACTTCCTCTCTCACGAAGCCGATCGGTTGGGGTTGTCATTTCCACCCGATGGCTTTGATACGATTCCTCTCGCTCGACGTTTTTTGCCTGGTCTGAAACGCTTTAAGTTGGACATGGTGGCCGCTCATTTGCATATTCAGACAGCTAATCGCCATCGCGCCTTTGGTGATGCTGAAGTAACGGCGGAAGTATTTATGCGTATCCTGGCGCTGGCGCAGCAACAAGGGATCTCGACGCTTGGCTATTTGCGGCAGCGTGTGCAGTTGCCTGTCGCCTGGAGTGGCGATATTACTCAGATAACTAGAAAAGAGAAAAGGCAGGGTCGTGCAGATAGTAATCTGTCTACTGCTAATGCTGCCAGCGTCCGTCCCAATGGAGGACTTTTCTTGAATGCTGCCTGGAAGCGCGATTTTCCCCTCAGCCCCGGTGTGTATCTTATGAAGGATGCCTCCAATCAGGTCATCTATGTGGGAAAGGCCAAATGCCTGAAAGATCGGCTGTCAAGTTACTACAGCCAGCCGCTCGGGTATACACGTAAGATGGATGGCTTGCTGCAAAATGTCAAAGAGATTGAGACGCGCGTGTTGGGCTCAGAGTTGGAAGCGTTGCTGGTCGAGTCTCGTTTAATCAAAGAACTGCAACCAGCCTATAATGTGCAGTTGCGTAATTATGAGTTGTATCCTTTTATTAAAATAGACATCCAACATGCTTTCCCTCGTGTCTATGCGACGCGTGAGGTCGCAGCCGATGGCGCTCGCTATTTTGGTCCGTTTCGCAGTCGGCGCATGGTTGATCTCACGATTGAGCTCATCCAGAAAATTTTCCCCATCCGTACTTGCACACGGAGCTTACCACCCACGGCAAAAGCATCTGATCCCTGCTTACGTTTTCATCTGGGACGCTGTTCTGGACCCTGTAAGGGTGATGCCGATCTTGAGAGCTACCAGCAAACGATTGCGCGTGTCTGCGCGTTTCTTGGCGGTGAAAGTGAAGATCTACTGGAACGCTTACGGCGGCAGATGCAGGAGGCTGCTCAGCAGCTTAATTTTGAACGCGCCACCTGGTTACGCGATGCGATTCGGAGTGCCGATGAGGTTTTGATCGGGCAACGCTTGATCACGGGAGCTGTAGAGGCGAATAATCTTTTTATTGTGTATCCTTCGGCGCAGGTAGGCAGCAATGAGATATTTTTGATCCGTCACGGACGCTTGATAGAGCAGCGCCGCGTCCCTCATGAAATGACGATGATGCATGCGACCATTCGTGAGCTACTGCAACAAGCGGCTCTGTTGGGGGAGCCGCCCAATGTGGTTGGAAAAGCAGAAGTTGATCAAATTAATATCATTAGCCGCTGGATGCATCATCATAGCCAGGATCGAGCTTTCTTCCCCTTTCAACATGCCCTCGTGCACGAAGATGAAATGAGTGCACTCATCCAGCGTATCTGGAACGATGTCGATCTGGCCCGCACCTTGCCACCAGAAAATGACCCTGAAGAGATGCCGTCGTTTTCGATGATAGGGGCTACTCCATTGGATGGCAATGCGCTATAATAAGTTCCAACTCTATTTTTAGATTGATGCTTGTTGGCGTGACGCAAGATGTTTTTTCTCTTGCGCTATTGATGCTGCAAGTATACGATCGCTTGTATATGTGATCAGGGATTTGTGCCAGATTTTATTCAGGAGCTATGTTGTTATGTTACTGTCAGATAAACGTATTGTGGAAGAACTGAAAAATGGCAATTTGGTAATCGAGCCATTTAATGAGCGTCATTTAGGACCCAATTCGTATGATTGTCGACTGGGGGAGTGGTATTTTCAGGGTAACGCGAATGTTGAAGTCATGCACCTGGATATCCCGGAGGAGATTCGCCATTATTGGGGCGAGGCACGTCAGGCAATGGATGGGAAAATTGCTATCAGACCTGGGACGACGATTCTGGCTCATACCCAGGAGATCATTGGTGGACACAATGGATATCTGGCGAAGATGTATTCACGTAGTACAGTGGCGCGTTCTGGTTTATCGGTATGTCGCTGTGCAGGCGTTGGCGATGTTGGCTATATTAGTCGCTGGACCATGGAAATCAGCAATCATACCCAGACAACTATCTGGGTGCCCGTAGGCTTCCGTATCTGTCAATTGACCTTTGAATATGTGGGTGAGACGCTGAAAGAATATCATGGAAAATATGGTACTCGCGATGCTGGTCAGCAATGGAGCCCTGAGGATATGTTGCCGAAGCCATATTTTGATTGGGATTATGACGTCTATCGGACTGATCGTGTCAGGTAAATACGCTGCTTCTTTTATGTCGTCAGTAAGGGGGATGGGTGTATGGAGCGGGGTTTTTTAATCTCGTTTGAGGGTCTGGATGGAGCTGGGAAGACCACGCAGATGGATCTGTTTGAGCAGTGGCTGGAACGTGTGGGAATTGCATATGTGCGTACCCGCGAACCAGGGGGGACGCCCCTCGGATTGGAGATTCGTCAACTGCTTTTTCAGCGCCCTGAATTATTAATTACTCCTCTCGCAGAAGCGTTTTTATTTCAGGCTGATCGAGCTCAGCATTTTGAAACGCTTGTCTTGCCGGCGCTGGCTGCCGGGAAGGTAGTTGTGTCTGATCGCTGCTTTGATTCCAGCATTGCCTATCAAGGGCAGGCTCAGGGCGTGGGAACGGAGATTGTCACACAACTTTCACTTTTAGCTACTCAGGGGCATATACCTGATCTCACTTTTTTTCTGGATTTAAATCCCGCATTAGTGCACAGCCGTACCAGTAATACACGAAAGTTTCAGGGTGAACTTGAAGCACAAAGTCGTTTTGATCGAGCATCAGTCGAGTTTCACGAGCGTTTAAGACAAGCTTTTCTGGCTTTGGTGCAGACATATCCTCAGCGAGTCAAACGTATTGATGCTGCACAAACGCCTGCGCGCGTTCACTCGGATATTGTTGCTCTGGCTGAACGACTCTTCTCTCGAACCATATCTTGAGCGCAGCTTGTGTGTTACTGCGTAACTGGCCGAGTTTTTGACTTGCCTGTATGTTACACTTAGACTTGCAGCATTCTTGTCAGTACGATCGTATTATCTTAAGAGAGTATTGAGTGAATTTTCATTATATAAAAGCGAGCTCTGGACTTTTCTGAACGTTATTAGCAGCTGAGAGGGATAAATGGCTATGGGCCAAGTCAACTGGCAACAGAGGCGAGATATCTTAATCTCCATCATTTGTATGGGGATCATCTTATGGACGGTTTGGACTCTTGTTAATCAATTTATTGAGGCGATATTGTTACTCTTGCTTTCGGCTGCAATAGCCTTCTTGATTACGCCTCTCACAAATTTTTTGACGCGCAGTGGAATACCTCGTCTGTTCTCAACCGTGATTTCTTATATATTCGTGCTTGTTGCTATTGTGGCACTGGCTTACCTATTAATCTTTTCATTGGTCAATCAGGTGCAGACATTCTCAGCGACGATTGTAGATTTTACTGTAAAAATACCTGATCGTTATAGCGCCTTTATCAACTTTTTAACAACCCAGGCTGGCATTCCACAGTCTAGCATTAGTAATGCTTTGACCTCTATGGAGCAACAGGTTCAAACGTTTGCCAGTTCTGCTGTGACTAACGCGATTAATCTGATCGTTCTGATGACGAATACGTTTTTGGATTTTTTGATCGTTTTGATGGTGAGCTTCTACTTGACTCTGGATGGTAAACGTATTCGAGATAGCATCTTTGGTATTTTGCCAAAGCGTTCGTTATCAAATGCGCACCTGTTTGAGGATGCTTTGACCCGTGTGGTAGGAAATTATATTCGTGGCCAGTTGACATTAGCTCTAATTATTGGTGTCGCGGTCGCGGTCGTCTGTACAGCGACTGGATTGGGCGAGTTCGCTGTCATCTTTGGAGTTCTGGGATTTCTCTTTGAAACCATCCCAATGGTTGGCCCGCTTCTGGCATCAATCTCGCCAGTGATTGTTTCTCTGCTTCTCCCTGATCCTTTTCCTCGTACCTTGATTGTAATCGCTTGCTTTGTGATTATCCAGATTTTCGAGAGCAATATTCTGGGACCGCGTATTGTCGGGCATGCAGTGGGCTTACATCCAGTCGTATCGATCATGTCCCTCGTGGTTTTTGCAAAGTTGTTCGATGCCTCGTTTGGACCGTTTGGCGGAGCTATTGGTGCGCTTGTAGCGACCCCAATTGTTGCAGCCGCATGGGTAGTGGTGGCGAGCTTCTATCGTTCAGCGCATGGTGAGACGGCCGATCAGATGCTCTCACATAAGCGAGCTCCCTGGTCATTGAGAATGCCTTCATCGCGAGCGTCGCGTGGATCTTCAGGTCAGGGGTCAGAACGCATGTTGCGGCGAATAACCTTGCCCCGTGCGGTGGCACGGCATAAAATCATCTCAGTAACCTCGCCAGAGGTATCACAGGAAATGGCGCAGACACAATATGAATTTCATCCAGAAAGTCAAGCATCTGAGCCTTTGTCTGAGACAACCAATGTGCCGGAGAGCACGGACGTTGCCAATGAGCATGTTGATGATCCTGTCTATACTTCAGATGAGTCAAAGTAATCTCTTTTTGTTTGCAAGAGAAGGAAGGAGATTATAGCCTTGGGGAAGTTTTATCAATGCGCACCTTTATGATTTTGCAAAAAAAAAATGCTGCATTTCCCTGGTTTGTCGCCGCGAGTTTCGTCGGGCTATTGTTTCTCTCCTATACTGCGATTGATGCTGCAGGAATATTGAATCAGTCGACGCTGGAGGTAGAGCGCTGGTTACTTGGACGTCCAATAACACGATTGGATTGCTCTTTTTATGAATGGCGTCAACTTGGCGAGGCACCCGTGACTGTGGTTGTGATCACGTTGCTTGGCATCTTATGTATGCGCCTGGGATATCGTAGACGTGTACTGATCTATCTGTTGTTGCTGCTCTGCGTCTCAGTTGGCTGCGAGTTGGTTGGAAAGAGTACCTTAGCCTTAGCCTTACCTCCAACTTTGCGCTCGGGCATGACAGTTTTGAACTGTCCACAAATGCACGGTCAGTCCTTCTCCGTGCGTTTGGCCGCTGGCCTTGGATTGTTCGGATATGTACCAGATCCTCCTGCGAATCAAGTGAGTTGGGCTCGTACTGTTTCACAACAACCTCTTCTGCCATCGATCGGTGATCGGGAAAATAGTTATCCTGGCGGCCATGCTATGCGCTGGTGCTTTGTAGGTATCTTGCTCGCGTGGATCTGTAAACGCTCTCGATCGAAATGGTTTGTTGGTAATATGTTACTAACAGTACTGGCGATTCTTTGTTGTATCGGAGCCTTTCTCGGTGGTTTTATGCAATTTTATATTGGAGCCCATTTTATTACCGATACCATTGCTGGTTATTTGATTGGTATCGCTTTAGGGTGTTGCGGTATTGGCTTCTTGATCATAAATGATACCAGATACGTATCATCTGAGCTGTTAAATCCCTCGGGTAATGGTCATCCGGATCATAACGCAACAGATCTCTTATCTGCACGTTAGGCTCTTCTGATAGCGTAGACGCGATTGGATGTGTCACATCGCTTCAAGGCGCTTTTTACGATGTTGCGCTTCACGGTAGTCAGGTTCGATTTCTAAGGCTGTGTTGACTGCTTGAAGCGCGGCTTCTTTATGTCCGAGAATGCCCTCAACCCATGCTTTACCATCCCATGCTGCAACATAATTTGCGTCGTGTACGAGCGCCTGCTCGAAATCGACGAGAGCTGCCGTGTAGTTGGCGAGCATGGCCTGACATGTGCCCTGTGCGTACCAGGCTGCTGGGTTTGTATCATCAAGCGCGACGGAACGCTGGGCCGCTTTCAATGCTTCTTCATAACGAATGGAGTTCGATAGCTGTTGGCTGTATTCAAGCCAGAATTCAGCTTGTTTTTTGTGCGTATTATCTATTGTCATGTCTAACTTTCCTTCTTTGTTGCATGCTGGTGCTGCCACATGTTGACGGCCTGCTGATAAGCTTCCCATGTATCTACATCATGATTGGCCATGACGTCGCCCAATTCAACGCTCTCAATTTCTTCTGGATGACGTGCAATGACGCTACGGCCACCTTCATCTCCATGTACCGCTGCAAGCTCGTTAAAAAGACTCCTATCTAAAAGGATCGGGTTGCCACGCTTTCCATGATAGCTGGGAGCAATAATTTTTTTCTGGCTGGCTTGTTTGGTAGAGATCAACGTATCTATAATTTTAGTGCTGACGAAAGGTTGATCGCCAAGCAGGACAAGCACGCCCTCAATAGGTGGTTGCGCTTTGCTCTCTGAGAGATAGTTGAGGCCCAGGCGTAACGAGGTGCTCATGCCCTGCATATAGTCAGGATTGCTGATAATAATCGGCTGCTCGTCTTGCGTATAGCCATGAATAGCTGCTGTGAGTTGTTCGGCCTGGTGACCAAGAATTAAGAGTATCGGTCTTGCTTGAGAGTGCAAGGCTGCTTCTACCACATGGGTGAGGACAGGACGATCTCCGAGTGGCAATAAAAGTTTATGTTGCCCCTCACTCATGCGGCTAGAACTCCCTGCCGCAAGGATAATGGCTGCAATCGTCTGATTTTCTGACATTATCTGTTCTTTCTGAGAATGACAAGCGCTTGTAATTAACTTTGCAGCTGCCTGCGTAAAAATACTATACTATTTTAGTACAAAAAGAAATATGAAGATTGTGGCAAATGATATAATATCGGCTAGATGTGTGTCTGATACTGGCCTCCTCCGGCTGCGACGATAGACTTTCTACATGTCGTAGACTGCACACGTTCAGGAGTTTGTAATGCTGAATACCCCTCAAATACATGATGATAGTGTTGTGACGTTGGATGTAGAGACGCAAGCAAAATATGAGCATCTTCAAGCCATTTTGCGCGAAATGGGCTCTTTGCTGGTCGCTTATTCTGGCGGCGTGGATAGCGCTTTGTTGCTTAAGGTTGCTTATGACGTCCTGGGCGAACGTGCTTTGGGCGCGATTGCTTCATCCCCTGCCTATGCAGACGAGGAGACCGCAGAGGCAGTATCTGTTGCTCAGCAGATGCACCTTCCATTGATTACTTTAGAGACCCATGAGCTGGAAGATGAGCGCTATACAAAAAATGATATTAATCGGTGCTATTTTTGCAAAACAGAACTGTTTTCCCATCTTGAGCCATTGGCGAAAGAGCACCATTTAGCTTATATTGCTTATGGGGTCAATACTGATGATGATGGTGACTACCGTCCCGGGCAACGTGCGGCAAAAGAGTTTCAAGTGCGAGGTCCTTTGAAAGAGGCGAAGATGGGCAAGAAGGAGATACGAGCCGTGGCTCGCCTGCTTGGTATGCCTGTCTGGGATAAGCCCGCCATGGCTTGTTTCTCGTCACGCATTCCCTACGGAAGCAAGGTTGATGTTGCATCCTTACAGATGGTGTATAAGTCGGAGAAACTCTTGCGTGAATTGGGATTTCAACAGTTGCGCGTACGCCACCATGATAAAATAGCTCGTATTGAGGTCGGGCGTGCTGAGATTCCACGTCTGATTGAAGAAGATATGAGCCGTATCGTGACTGATGGCTTGCGTAAAATTGGCTATACCTATGTGACTGTGGATCTGCTGGGCTATCGTACTGGCAGTATGAACGAAACTTTTTTAAAGAAAAAGCAGCATTCCGAGCTGTGATATAATCTAGTGATACTTTTAATTGTGTACTCCTACCAGTTGTCCATAACGCCTCATTATTCAACTCAGCCAATAACAGGAAAAATCTACCATGTCAGAGCGTACTATCTACTTTGATCATGCAGCCACTACCGCGCTGGATCGGCGCGTGCTTGATACGATGCTGCCGTATTTGACGACGGAATATGGGAATGCCAGTAGTATCTATACTGCTGGACGTCATGCAATGCAGGCGATCGACCATTCGCGTGAAAAGGTAGCGGATCTTTTGCATTGTCGTCCGTCAGAAGTAGCTTTTGTAGGATGCGGCACTGAAAGCGACAATCTGGCAATCAAGGGGATGGCTTTTGCTTCTCAAAAGAAGGGAAAGCATATTATCACCACGCCGATTGAGCATCACGCTGTCTTATATACCTGTCAGTATCTAGAACGCTTCGGGTTTACGACTACCTACCTGCCTGTCGATGAGTACGGACGGGTTAATCCTGATGATGTGGCTCGCTCGATTACTGATGAGACGATACTGGTTTCGGTTATGTATGCCAATAACGAGGTGGGAACGATTGAACCGATCGCCGAGATCGGTCGTATCTGCCGGGCGCGTAAAATCCCGTTCCATGTTGATGCTGTACAGGCCGGGGGGACATTGCCTCTGGATGTGATTGAATTGAAAGCTGATCTCCTCTCCTTGTCGGCACATAAGTTTTATGGTCCGAAAGGGATGGGGATTTTGTATGTGCGCCAGGGTATGCGTATCTTGCCACAACTTCAGGGTGGATCACAGGAGCGAGGTCGCCGTGCCGGTACTGAGAATGTGGCGGGCATTGTGGGCACAGCCGCAGCCTTAGAACTTGCGTATGCGGAAGCAGAGCAGACTACCCCACATGTGCAGGCCCTGCGTGATAAGCTGATAGAGGGGATCTTACAGATTCCTCGCAGTCGCCTCACAGGACACCCAACGGATCGCCTGCCCAATAGTGCCAGCTTCGCTTTTGAGGGTGTCGAGGGAGAGTCTATCCTGCTAAATCTGGATCTACTTGGTTTTGCAGCCTCGACTGGGTCTGCTTGTACCTCTGGTTCTGTCGACCCATCGCACGTCCTGGTGGCGCTTGGACTTCCTCCAGAGTGGTCACATGGCAGTCTACGCCTGACTCTGGGTAAGAACAATACCCAGGAAGAAGTAGATACTCTCCTGGCTGCTCTGCCAGGGATCATTGAGCGACTGCGCGGATTAGGTCTCTAAAGTAACATCCTCTTGCTTGTCTCAAGCATCCGATCTATGTTACCATGAGATCGGATGCTTATGGTTGAGGTAGATTGGTAACATAGCTCTATCTGCCAGCATAGATGCATCTTGTCAGAATATGTATAATTTACATAATTCAATTACAATTGTT
Organism: Dictyobacter sp. Z7_2; assembly: GCF_057551105.1. NCBI lineage: Bacteria > Bacillati > Chloroflexota > Ktedonobacteria > Ktedonobacterales > Dictyobacteraceae > Dictyobacter > Dictyobacter sp. Z7_2. The sequence goes on along the minus strand of NZ_BAAJPE010000002.1, from coordinate 530,661 downwards.
TCAACACCTGTGTTTTAGAGAGCAGAAGAGGGAGTTGCCAGGATGGATACGCTCAAGCGTGAGTTTTTATCGCAGAGAGTGCGTCAAATAAAACCCTCCGGTATTCGCAAATTTTTTGACATTATCAATACCATGCCGGATGTGATTTCTTTGGGGGTCGGTGAACCAGATTTTGTGACACCAGAACACATTCGTCAGGCTGGTATTGCATCTATTCAGCAGGGACGTACACAGTATACGTCGAATCTGGGCACATTGGAGCTGCGTGAAGAGATCGCTGCGATGTTTCAGCGCCGCTATGGTCTGACCTATGATCCAGTTTCACAATTGCTTGTTACTGTAGGCGTCAGTGAGGGCGTTGATCTGGCTCTACGTACGATTATTGATCCAGGAGACGAGGTTATCTCGCCCGATCCCGGATATGTGGCGTATGAAGCCGATATTACTTTAGCTGATGGCGTCGTTGTCTCGGTTCCTACCTATATGGAACACAATTTTGCTGTGCGTGCGGCCGAGATCAAAGCAGCAATTACTCCTCGTACCAAGGCCATTTTGCTTGGTAGCCCCAATAATCCGACGGGAGCTGTAATTCCTCGCGAAGAGTTAGAAGGAATTGCCAGACTTGCCATCGAGAATGATTTGATTGTTGTTAGCGATGAAGTCTATAGTCGTCTTGTCTATGGGGTTGAACATATCAGTATCGCATCCCTGCCTGGGATGCAAGAGCGCACGATCGTCCTGGATGGCTTCTCGAAAGCATATGCTATGACCGGATGGCGCGTTGGCTATGTCGCAGCTCCTGTACACTTGCTGAGCGGCATGCTGAAAGTTCATCAGTACTCGATTATGTGTGCAGGAACGGCACCACAAGAGGCAGCATTGCAAGCTCTCCGTCATGGTGAAGAAGATGTAGAACGTATGCATGCCGAATACAGTCGTCGTGGCCGCATGTTTGTCGAGGGACTCAATCACATTGGCTTGCCGTGCTGTGAACCCCGCGGAGCATTTTACGCATTTCCTTTTATTGGCAATACTGGTATGACTGATGAAGAGTTTGCTGAAAAGCTGCTGCTTGAAGAGTCGGTCGCCGTAGTTCCGGGGAGCGCGTTTGGTGATGCAGGAAAAGGATATATTCGTGCAGCCTACTGTACATCGTATGAAAAACTAGAAGAGGCGCTGGTCCGTATCGAACGTTTCGTGAAAAAACACGCCTGATCTTTGTTGGCTTGATTAGAGAGTGGAGGTGTTGGTGAGAAAGATCTGTGCCTGCTATCTCCACTCCAGTGAACGTATCTTTTTAGGCAGTAATTGGGCCTAAAGAAGGTGCAGCTGCCCGATCCCGCTTGATTTCGTAGAGATTATCGTACTTCAAGGTCCAGGAGATATGATCCCATAATTCGCCAGCCTCTTCTCCACGAGGTACGGTTATGATCACCGGTCCATAGATGCCAATATCAGAGCCTTCGAGCGCAATGGTAGGGACTCCAAATGCGTGATAACGTTTGACTGCTTCTTCATGATCGTTTGTGACATCTGTAATCGTCGAGGCGTCGGCCAGAGCCTTCTCAACGAGATCTACATCAAAGCCAGCCGCTTCCACGCAGGCCTCAACAACATTGCGTTCCTGGATACTTTCTTTGCGTCCATGAGCGGCATTTCCTAACTCGACATACAGCTTCTCAACACCTTCGTTCCCCTGTAAGCGGCGTACGAGGGCCAGGGTGCGGAGCGCCGTCCACCCACCGCTGATATAATCTGGCTGTGTGCCTGCTGGACGATTTATCGCTTCCAGGCTGAAGAAGCGCCAGCTGATCTCAAGTGGTCGCACTTGACGTGCTTCACGTGCCCATACGGCTGTGCGCCAGGCGAAGGGACACCGTGGATCGAAGTGGAAGTTGATGTGTGCTGTACTTACTTCTTGTGTAGTCATGATGCAAAACCTCTTTTGCTGTCTAATTGTTTGTTTGATTCTTTCCTTAATTGTAGAGGAAGGTAAACTTTTTTTATAGCATACGTTTGTATTTGGAAAGATGTCAAGCGGGTACGTAGCATGCATGAGGTTATATAGTGAGCGTTTGTCGATAACATTTATGCGGAAGGTGTTAGTAGAAAAGGTGAGAGCCGAAGCATCCACTTCAGCTCTCACCTTTCTTTAGATGTGATATTTCAATGAGATACTACTTGTGATTAGCACTCACTATGACCACAGTTATAGCACTTACGGCAACCCTCTTCATTTACCAACGTGCTGCAACCGCACTCGGGGCACAGATTACCAGTAGTGGGAAGTAGATCGAGGCTTACTTTCCCATTACCATTATGTTCGCCATGTCCATTTGAACTGACTGATTGCTCAATCAGTGCTGCTGGCACTGTGCTGTCGGCTTCAGCAGTATCCTGGAGCGTCTCCAAATGGATCTCCAGAGCGCGTGCGACAGCGTCTGGCATGGAACGAACCTGTTGTGATCCGAAGCCGACGGAACGGCTACCACCAATCCCACGTAGCTGATTGGTGATCTCCTGGGCACGATCTGTCTGCGATAGGGGACTGAGTAGTTGGAGATTAATCGAGATTAAGCGTCCCAATGCCTCAGAGAGAGCGGAAATATCGCTACCAGCTTTACCAACGTTGACAAAGACCTCGAATGGTCCCTGGTCGTCGCTGTTGATCGTGATATTGATTTTCCCTTCGGGAGCATTGACCTGGCGCGTGTAGCCCTGAACGACAGCTGGGCGCTGTTTGATGCCTTGATGGATTGACGTGACAGGCTCAAACATTGGTGCTTGTGGAGCTTCTGCATCCTTTTTGGCTTTTTCTTCGTCTGCGACACGGGTTAGAACTGCGTCACGGGAACCATCGCGATAGTAAGTGACACCTTTACAACCCATCTCATATGCCAAACGATACAAGGTCTGTACCTGATCTACTGTATGATCGTTTGGAGCATTCACAGTCTTGCTGATGCTAGAGTCAGTATAGCTCTGAATCATACCCTGAACGCGTACATGCTCTTCTGGTGTGAGATCCTTTGAAGCAACAAAGTAGTCAGGTGTTGTCTCGTTGGGATGCTTTTCACGCCATTCCTGGAGCAGTGGATGATACATGATATGCTCGCCCGTGCGGTCACGACGGATCATAGCAAAGTCATAGACTGGCTCGATACCCGAACTGACACCGGCCAATAAGCTTGTGGTGCCTGTTGGAGCTTGCGTCAGAATGACGGCATTACGAATACCCTGTTTACGAATCTTATCCTGAAGACCTTTGGGCAGTCGCTTGATGAACTTTCCCTGTCCATATTTGTCACGATCAAATTTGGGGAATGAACCTTTTTCCGCAGCGTTGTCCGATGAGGCTTCATATGACGCATTGCGGATGGTCGTGTAAATCCTTTCAATGATCGGTAATGACTCTTTGCTTCCGTAGGCGATCTCCATTTTGATGAGAGCATCAGCCAGGCCCATGGTGCCCAGGCCCGTTCGTCGGGTACTCATTTGTGCTTCGCGATTTTCAGGGATGAAATATTCGTTGGCATCAACTACGTTATCCAGGAAGCGCATAGAGATCTTGCTGGTTTTTGCCAGCCCTTCGTAGTCCATTTTGCCGTTGTGTACGAAGGCGGATAGGTTGAGTGCTCCCAGATTACAAACACCCCAGGGTGGAAGTCCCTGCTCACCACAAGGATTGACGCAGCGGATATTTTCGTAATACCAGGTGTTGGATTCGGTATTGTAACGATCCATAAAGACAAGACCGGGCTCTGCTGACTGCCATGCTGAGGTGCAGATGAGATCCCAAAGGCTGCGAGCTCGAATCGTCTTTTTGACTTCTCCCTGCCAGGTCAGATTCCAGTCTTCATCAGCTTTAACGGCTTGCATAAAGGCATCAGAAATACAGACAGAAAGGTTGGCATGCTCAATCTTGCCGGCTGTTCGCTTGACCGTAATAAACTCTTCCACGTCGGGATGGGTATCATCGATCATGAGCATTAATGCACCACGTCGGGATCCACCTTGCTGGATGACATCACCAGTGGCAACTGAGTAGAGCTGTGCCCATGAGCAAGGGCCGGATGCGGTGCCGTTGACTGTTTTTATATATGAGCCACGTGGGCGTAGCGTAGAAAGATTGATACCGACACCGCCACCACGAGCCATGATCTCGGTCATCACCTTGAGGTTATCAAGGATACCCTGGCGGCTATCCTCAGGGCTGGGAATGACGAAACAGTTATAATAGGTGACTTGATGTCCTGTTCCCGCGCCGGCAAGAATGCGACCACCAGGGACAAACTTGAAATCGGATAGAGCATCATAGAAAAGTTTTTCCCACTCTGCGCGTTTCTCTTCGGTTTGTTCGACAGCGGCGATACCTCTTGCTACCCGTTGCCAGAGTTGCTCAGGATAAAACTCTAAAGCATTCCCATCAGGATCTTTGAGAGAATAGCGATCCATGAAAACCTTTTGGCGAATACCATCTAGTTCGGTTATAGTCTGAGGAATGTTTTTATCGTTACTATCAACTGAGCGGGCTTCTTGATCTAGCATCCTAAACTGCTCCTCTTTTTCGAATAAGTATAATTTGGTGCAAATAATTGTAAATATTTGTAGGCACTGTATTGTTGATTTTTTTCTGTACCTCACTCAGTATACTCGTAATCGCCACCAAAAACAAGCCTTTGGACACAACATATTGATTTTTTTTGAGGATTAGCACAATATGTTGATGTACGACACAGTATGATATTATATGACTACCTGTTAAGGTTAGCAAGAGTTGGCCTGATGGGTACTAGTGAATGCGGCCATAATGGCCTTATAATCGGGAGGATGCATGCGTGCAGAGATTTTGTCATGTGGCACTGAATTGTTATTAGGCCACATTAGTGACACCAATGCGACTTATTTAGCGCAGAGCCTGGCGGCGCAAGGTATTGATCTCTATCATGTCTCACAGGTAGGTGATAATCAGGAGCGCGTCGTTGAATTATTGCGTCAGGCATGGCAACGTTCTGAGCTTATTATTATGACAGGTGGACTGGGTCCGACCGAAGATGATTTGACACGTGAGGCGATCAGCGAGTTGCTTGGTGAGACGATGGCGACGGACCCTGTCCTGGAGGAACAATTGCGAGCACGCTATGCTCATTCTGCATTCATAATGCCTCCAAGTAACGTGAAGCAAGCGACATTGATCCCTTCGGCTCAAAGTATTATCAATCCCGTAGGATCAGCGCCAGGATGGTGGGTCGAAAAAGATCAACATATTTTAGTGGCGATGCCGGGTGTGCCAAGAGAAATGTATCGAATGTGGGAAAATGAAGTTGTACCACGCCTGGCCAGTCATACCGGTGGCCTGATCTTTACACGCCTGTTACGCGTCTATGGGCTTGGTGAATCCGCAGTGGAAGAGGTGCTTGAGCCATTGATCCATACGACCAATCCGACATTGGCAACCTACGCAAAGTCTGATGCGGTTGACGTGCGTATCACTGCTAAAGCTGCTCAGGCTGATGAGGCTCGACAGCTGGTTGCTGCGATGGAAGAAAAAGCTCGTGCGCTACTTGGTACGCATGTTTTTGGGATTGAAGGTGACACGCTTGCCAGTGTCGTGGGAACTATCCTCCAGGAGCGAACGCAGACGCTTGGCGTGATGGAGTCGTTGACTGGAGGACTGCTTGCCAGCACAATTACCGATTTCAATGGTAGCTCAAAACATTTTCTTGGAGGTATCGTGACCTATAGTACTTCTATGAAAGTGCAGATGGGTGTACCTCAAGCGACAGTTGAGCGCTACGGGGTGATCAGTGAGGAGACGGCACGTGCTATGGCTCATGCGGTGCGCGAGCGTTTGGGAGCAGATTTTGGTATTGGTGTGACTGGAGTTGCTGGTCCTGACAAGCAGGAAGACCAACCAGTGGGAACAATCTATATTGCGGTAGAGGGTCCACAGGGCACCATAGTGGGTATGGGACCGGGGTGGCGTAGTTCGCGTGCTGATAACAAACGCTATGCGGTTCTGACTGCTCTTGATCTGTTACGGCACTATCTACAAGGCACGAAGATTCCCTCGTGAGGTTTCGTCATGCAATTTCAGTGTATTGGTGTTTTTTTATCTAGCCGTAGATGAGATTCTCTATGCGTCTCTTAGTAATTGCTTTCAAACGTGTTACTGATAGAGTCGTTTGCTATCATCCTATTGTACTTGCCTCTTGTTTCTCGTGGGTTGAGGATGATATCATCAAGCTCGTACAAAATAACACTGATGAAAGGGTGGGTTAGTAGACCATTGTTGCTGAAGGTCGCTACTCATGTGTGCACCCCATGGATATAAACCATCAGAAAGCATCAAAATCTCGCAAAGACCGCACCGAGCACAAAAAGCCTGGGCGGTCTCGTTTTCGCCTTCGTCGTACCTCGTCCCTGGTGAAACTTTTCGCCGTGCTAGGGCCAGGCTTGATTGCGGCGAATGCGGGGAATGATTCTGGCGGAATTGCGACCTTTTCGACTTCTGGCGCTTCCTACCAATATAATTTGCTCTGGGCACTGATCATAGCAGGCTTCTGTTTAGCGATTGTGCAAGAGATGTGCGCTCGGATGGGTGTCGTGACAGGAAAGGGGCTGGCCGATCTGATCCGGGAACAGTTTGGTGTGCGCTGGACGGTTGTGGCGATGCTGGCGCTGTTAATTGCGAATACTGGCGTGACTGTTTCTGAGTTTCTGGGTATTGCGGCCAGTGTGCAGGTATTTGCTAATGATGTTCATACACCATTTGTCTATATCGTCGTTCCAGTATGCGGTCTGGCGGTCTGGTGGATGGTGACACGAGGATCGTATCGTCGCGTCGAAAAGGTCTTTTTGGTTATGTCGCTGGGCTTTTTGGCTTACGTGCCGGCAGCCTTTGCATCGCGTCCTAACTGGCTGGCAGTGGGTCATAGTGTGGTTGTACCTCATATTAGCGGAAATAGCACGTATCTTTTAGCGGCTGTCGCTCTGGTTGGAACGACGATCAGTCCGTACATGCAGTTTTTTGTACAATCTTCGGTGGCTGATAAAGGTATTCCCGTTAGTGAGTATGGATACGAAAAAATAGATGTCTATAGTGGTACCATCTTTGCTGTGATTATTGCTGCATTTGTTATCATCACCACTGGAGCAGCGCTGTATCCTGGACATCCTGTCCAGACTCCCCTGGATGCCGCTATGGCATTAGATAAGTTTGCCGGGGTGTATGCCTCTTACCTCTTTGGTATCGGTTTGTTTGGTGCATCTTTACTTGCTGCGGCCGTGTTACCTCTATCGACAGCGTATGGCATCTGTGAGGCCTTTGGCTTTGAGCGTGGAGTCTCACGTAGCTTCAGTGAGGCACCTGTTTTTCAGAGTATTTTTACCGGTCTGATCATTGTCGGTGTACTGATCGCCTTAATTCCTGGCTTACCAATTATTCAAGTGCTGGTTGTGCTGCAAAGCTTGAATGCTGCTATGGTGCCGATTTTGCTTGCATTCATCATTTTATTAGTCAACAATCGACGTTTAATGGGCAAACATGTCAATGGACTCGTCTTTAACATTATCTCCTGGGCAACGGTGATATTAATTACAGTATTGGTGGCTATGCTCTTAATTACGTCGATTATTTGATAATAATTGACGATGGCATATTGGCATAGGTCACAGGAATACAGAGTACTTCTCCCTGCTATCAGGCTTGATTTGGAATAGTAGGGGCACCTTAAGTGTTTATGTATACGAGATATATGATAAAATTATGCATAACACCATTTTTTTAATTCTCAGAAACGAGGCACAAGGTGTATTATAGCAATCCCGAAGACCATTCTTCAAAGCGTGAGGATAATGGGGGTGCTCAGGAGATAGATTATGCTGATCCGAAATATTATCAATCTCCTTCAGTCCAGTCAGCACCCTTAGATGATCCATATTCTGTATATAAAAGCGATTTCCCCGATCCTTATAAGGATGGTTACTCAAGCTATCAACCTGTCCCGTTAAATCCATATGCTTCAGCACCGGTACAAGAGTATCAACATCCACAGAATGTGTACGGAGATGCTACACCAGATGTGACTGAGCAGCAACAGGTGCATGAGGATGAAAACATTCGTTCCACGCAGCCAAAGAAAAAGCTTGCTGGCCTGGGTGGCATACTGGTGGCAATAGGGGGCTTTTTACTTAAATTTAAGAGTCTGGCATTTTTGCTGAAATTCGGTATGGTTGGTTTTTCAGCCTTTGCTTCAATCTTTGTCTATTCATTATTCTTCGGTTGGCAATTTGCAATTGGTCTGGTGGTTTTGCTGTTTATCCATGAGATGGGCCACGCTGTCGTGATGAAGCTGAAAGGGGTCCCTATGGGGGGGATGATCTTTATTCCTCTCCTGGGAGCGGCTGTGACTATGCGCCAGATGCCACAAAATGCCAAGGATGAGGCAGAGATTGGTATCGCTGGACCAATCGCTGGAGCTATTGCCGCAAGTGTCTGTTTCTTTTTTGCGCAGCAATTTCCCGATACGCTCTGGGCTCCCCTGGCTTACTTTGGTTTCTTTTTGAACCTGTTCAATCTGGTCCCGATTATCCCATTTGATGGCGGTAGAGTCGTAGCGGCGATCGACAGGCGTGTGTGGATCATTGGCTTTCTTGCATTGTTGGGATATCAGATATGGGCCTGGGTGCATGGCGATTTTTCTCCCTGGCTACTTCTCTTTGTGATTATGGCGGCCACACAATTATGGTCAAGAGGCTTACGCTCTCAGAGCCCACAAGAACGGAGCTATTATAAAGTGCAATTAAGTTCACGTATTCTCCTGGGCATCTTATACTTTGGCCTGATAATTGTGCTGTTTTTAGGGATGACGTTATCGCATAATCTCCTTTCTACAATTGTTGGGTAACAACTGTGTCGTTGGATCATGAAAATGAGCCAGACATTTCTCATTATAGATGGCTTCTTTTACCGAAGAGACGAAAGGATGCGTTGAACACTCAATGCATCCTTTTCTGATATGCATATGAAATACATACTCTCTTATCTTTTTTTTACGCTTTTAACATCCTCCGTATGATCTTTTGATGAGTGCACAAGAACCTTCCGCGATTTTCTTTTGCTGCGTAGATGGCTAATTATCTTGATGAGTTTGACTATCAAGGAATAGAGACCACAGAGAATCAAAAGTAAAACACCCGCGCCGATGGCTATCTGCCAGGGGGAAAGTAAACTGAAGATATTTTCATTCTCATTGAGAAAGGTAAGGGCAGAGATGGCGCCAGCGATAGACTTTGCCTTGGGGGCGACAGTAAAGCTTGTTGTATAAGTGAGATGTTGTTTGTGCCCATACGTAAGTTGCAGAAGAGCTTTGTACTGACCAACAGGAAGAGCTTTGTGTTGAATGTAGACCTGATCGTTGATAGATGTTTGTGGAAGAAATGTATTAATGCGCAATGCCTGATTTTGTAAACGCTTCCCGTTGTGATCAAAAATTTGTAATGATCCAGATGACTTGACCATCATATTGCCAGTATTATGTAGTCCGATTTGTATGTATTGATAAATCTTTTCATTATTTGATTGAAGTCCTGTCACGATCAAATTTTCGATTGCTGGACCTGGAAGATTGACCTGTACTGCCAGGACGTGAAGTTGCTGTAGAGCGATATGAACGTTAAGCTTGCCTTTTGCTCCTGTTTGAATTGACTGCTTTGTGATCTCTTCACCAACAATGCCGCCGATATGTTGGCCGGAGCGAGTATGAAGGGGGATGTTGAGATGAAAGGGGACATTCTGGCTTTGACCTGGCGTCAGAGTTAAGCTTTGGAGGCTTAACACAATCCATGCGCCCACGTCGAGGCGTGGATCTTGACGTTTATGGAAGGCGGTCCCTCCAGCTGCGGCGGTAAAGGCATCTACCGCGTAGAGATTGATAGTTCCGGTGGCGTTACCACTATTGCTGATATGTACACTATTTTGTAACTGTGCAGGTGATTGTCCATCCATCACAAAATAAGCTCGCGTGACAGGGTTGTGAGGATCAGTGAAGACAGGTTGAAGATTAATAATCGGCTGAACATCAGCGGCATGAATGATCGAGAAATTCAGTGTTTGTAGCAGGAAGATTGTCAATAAAAGCACAAACAGACTTAAAATTTTCCTACCAGCTCGAAATGTATCTGATATTCTCATAAAATCTTCCCTTTGCTATGGGCCATGAAATACATATTGGCCTCTTTGTATGTGGATGAGACACGCGAAAAGGGAAAACCGTTTGCACGGCTCCCCTTTTGTTTTGAGTCAGTAGAGATTGATATTACGGAGCAGCAGCTAATGTGACTGAAATGGCCCCACCAGTAGCTGCACCAGCGCTGGCACTGGCTGGTAGGTTGAATGTGCCCAGCGTGTTAATATTGTAAGCTCCCAGGCCAGTTGCGGCTGTTGCGTCAACCAGTTGAGTAGGAGTGGTGGTTAGATCCGCGCCAACATTTGGAGTAAGTGTCAGAGCGCCAGGATTTGAACAAGTTGAATTTCCTGCACAGGTAACTACTACAGGTGTTGTAGTGTCAAGAAACATGTCAGAAGTAGCAGTTGTAAAATCCATTGCAGTTGCCGCCGCAGTGATATTCCATCCGATGCCTGTACCTCGAGCATCATTGACTGTTGTCAAAAACTTGAACGGAATGAGCTGATCTTGTCCTGTCACAGCTAATGCTGTTCCATTGTTGACGACTGGTGCATTTGTGGCAGCCGTAAGAGTGCCACCACCGACGGTGGTACCACCACCTGTGGTACACGCAACACCAACGGTACATGCGACCATGGATGCAGCTTTGACATTCGTTACCATTGCACTCGTGGCTGCTACGAGCATACTGCTAAGTAATAGAAAACTAAATGTTTTTTTTAGTAGCCCTTGTCTGTAAAATTTCATAGTAATAAGCCTCTTTCTTTATGATCTAAAGGGTTAAATTTAGATCATCAATTCTGTTTTCTCTCCAACTTACTAATGACATGCAGAAGGACTTATGATAAATGTCTGCTCCATAGTAGCTTCTCCTTGAATTAGAAGTAGAAAGAGCCAAGGATAACACCAGCCTCCTCGGTATTAAAGCGTAAGGTAGTTTCCATCCAGCACGAAACCCTTTGTGAAAGGAGAGTTTGGAATAGGAATTGTCAAAAATAGCTAATATTTCTAATTCCTGTAAAATTTTCACGTGCTATTGGTCTCTGTTTTTATTATATATGTTCTTTTTACAGGTATGTTTGCATATATATACTATAATCGGTGATCAATAGTAAACGCCCATACAATTTCTCAGATTTGATCTCGTATTTGAAGAAGAATATGTAAAAAAATAGTTTTAATGGATAAGAATACAAACTTTGAATTGGAGGTAGCATTGGCTTTATTTTCTTTTATATAGAAAAAGATCTTTTTTGAGAGAAGAGATAATGATTTTAAATGTGTAGTATTTGTCAACAATGCGCTGGATGCTCAATGGGCTGATTATCAGGAGAACAGTAGCGGCTATTGGATAGTGTAGAGCTATTATAATGGTGTTTTTCTTTTATCTTTTCGTACTATGTACTATTATGAGGCCTTAATATTTTGAAACATCCATGCATACTCTTTGATACCCATAAAAGGAGATTTCAATGTTTCACGTGAAATCATTTTCTCTTCTGCTATTAGTTGGATTTAGTATGTTTGGTTTAATTACAGGCCCTGCCCCGTTTTTTAGAGGCGTACATGAAACCCATGCATTTATCCATGCTTTTGCCGCTCCCGTATCATATCCAGTTGGGAATAATCCATTTGGGATAGTGGTAGGTAATTTCATGGGATTAGGACGTCAAGATCTTGCCGTAACAGATGAAATTAGCAATACGGTTAGCATCCTGGCAAACGACGGAAGTGGAAATTTTACAGTTCGGCCCCCAATTACGGTAGGTCAAAATCCAGTGGGGATAGTTGTCGGAGACTTTACAGGTTTAGGGCATGCAGATCTTGCGGTCACAAATATTGGGGCTAATACGATAAGTGTCTTGTTGAACAATGGATCGGGAACTTTTACTGTGCAACCTCCTGTTGCTGTTGGAACCAATCCGATTGGAATAACTGCTGGTAACTTTATGGGGTTAGGACGTATCGATCTTGCAGTCACCAATCAAGTTGCCAATACTGTTAGTATTCTGGCGAACAACGGAAGCGGTACTTTTACTTTGCAGTCATCGATTACTGTAGGTCGCTCTCCTCTTGGCATCGTGACGGGTAACTTTCTTGGCATGGGGCGTGCAGATATCGCTGTCACAAATAGCAATGTGAGTGCGAACAGCGTCAGTATCTTATCCAATAATGGGAGTGGAACCTTTACGGTACAGCCTCCTATTACTGTTGGGAGTGGTCCACAGCAACTTGTTGTCGGAAACTTTATGGGGTTGGGACATCAAGATCTTGCCGTGACAAATGCTAATAGTAATAGTATTAATGTCTTATCCAATAATGGGAGTGGAACCTTTACGGTACAGCCTCCTGTCACAGTAGGAACCTATCCGTTTGGGATAACTACCGGCGACTTTACGGGATCAGGGTATGCGGATCTTGCCGTGACCAATTTAAGTGATAGCACTATTAATACATTATCTAATAATGGAAGTGGAACGTTTTCTGTGCAATCACCAATTGATGTCGGTGTGGCTCCAAGAGGAATCGTTGCAGGAAACTTTAGTGGTCAGGGGCATCAAGAGCTTGCCATAGCGAATTTTGGTGATAATACCGTCAGTTTGTTGCTGAATCCGTCTACAATTACGCCGACCCCGACCCCAACATTGACGCCAACGCCAACCTCGACCCCAACATTGACGCCAACGCCAACCCCGACCCCAACATTGACGCCAACGCCAACCCCAACATTGACGCCGACGCCAACTCCAACATTGACGCCAACCCCAACATTGACGCCAACCCCAACATTGACGCCAACCCCGACCCCGACGCCAACCCCGACCCCGACGCCAACCCCGACCCCGACGCCAACCCCAACCCCGACGCCAACCCCAACATTGACGCCGACGCCAACTCCTGTACAATTGCCAGATATTGGGATTCAGAAGACTCATATGGGTGGAAGCGTTTTTCATATAGGGCAGACCGTAACTGAAATGGTAACTATCTCTGTCTCTTCGACATCCACACCAATATTTCCATCAAACACTATTCGTGCCAATGAGGTTATTCCAGTTGGTCTCAGTAATGTCTCTGTAGAAGCACAGGACTGGTCTATTCTGGCGACGGGAAGCACAAGCCCACTACTTATTTCGGCTGTGTATGTAGGAAATAGTCCTTGTGGACCTGGAACGAGTTTGCCACCTATTATCATCACTGGCACATTAAATGCTGATGTTGCTACTATCTTGATAGATTCGGCATCAACAAGTATCCCTGGTGATAGTAATCCAGCTAACAATCTTGCTACTGATACGATTCTAATTTCATCATCACCTTATACACCTACTCCGCCTTCGCCTGCGACACCAACTCCAAGGAGTACGCCAACACCTGTTGGTCATTATACTCCTGTTCCATTGCCGGAAAACCTCCCTGATTTTGCTATTTTGCAATTCGCACCATGTAGTAACGTGACAATTCCCAGAGTAGGATCTACTGTGTCACTTAGTCTCATTGCATCTAATGGAAGTTCGACAGTTCCCATAAATCAGACAATCCATGTTTCAGGGGTGATCCCGGCTGGAGCCGTTAATATAAAAATTATCGGGACAAATTGGGTGTTTTCACTTTCCTCAGATGTTAGTCCAATGATATTTTCTGCTACATATAGTTCACCTTATTTACTTGCTCCTGCAGCAATTTTGCCTCCCATTACTTTTACGGCGACTTTCTCAGAGGCCGCCATGCCTTCAGTCACTGACTATTTTGAAAGCAGCATTGTTGGAGATAGTAACCCTAATAACAATTATGTTACAATTACATCACCAGTGCTTCCGGCGCTCACGTCGAATACATCTTCTCGACCCAGATTAGCGGCTTTCTATATGCCATATGAGTTCATTGGAGAGGAGCGTCGCTGGAGAAAATATGCTTGCTATAATTTGTAGTTTTCTCTTGAGAAAATAACCGCTTTGAACGAACAGACGAGCGAGATACTTTCAGAATTACATCTTAAACGTATCTCGTTCGTCTACAGCGTTGATCTTTGAATCGTAAGTGCGTTATTTGATGCGCACTTCGACTCCACTATTTTCTTCGATCACTTTGAGAATAGAGGTATAATCGTCGGTACCATAGCCTGCGTTTTGTGCCTTCTCATAGAGTTGACGTGCCAATGCTGTCATGGCAATCGGGGTATCAATTTCCGCTGCAAGATCCATGGCCAGACTGAGGTCTTTGTGCAAAAGGTTCGTCATAAAACCTGGTTGGAAACTGCCATTGAAGGCTCGCAGAGGAAATTGATTGGCTAATTGCCAGCTGGCACCAGTACTGGTGCCGATAATGCGAGCCATGGTTTCTACATCGGCTCCGGCTTTCACACCCAGGACAAAAGCTTCAGCAATCGATGCTGCAATTGTTCCGGTCAGCATATTATTGACGATTTTGACAATCTCTCCTGAACCGTTTGGTCCTACATGTACAATATTTTCTTTTTTGCCCATGGCAGACAGGACGGGAAAAGCTTTGTCGAATATTTCTTTTTCTCCGCCCACCATAATAGTTAAGGTTCCGTTACGGGCTCCTTGCGATCCACCACTGACAGGGGCGTCGAGAAAAGATACACCTTTCTCAGATGCTTGCTGAGCTAAATTACGACTAACCGATGGAGAGATGGTACTCATGTCAATAATGATGAGTCCTTTGCGTGCACCATCTAAGATACCATTATCTCCAGCAACGACCTCTTCTACCTGAGGCGAGTTGGGGACCATTGTGATGACGATCTCTGATGCAATGGCGACCGCTCGCGCTGATGGAGCTTGATGAGCTCCAGCTTTGAGTACTTCTTGTACTTCTGCTTTTTCTGGATGACGGGCGTAGATTGTGACATCATGACCCGCTTTGAGTAAGTTAAGGACCATGGCGTGACCCATGACTCCAATACCAATAAAACCTACCTGCATGACTCCCTGTTACCTTTCCTCATGGCTGTGGACGTGTAGCGGCGCTACTTTTCTCTATCAAATTATGTGGCCTAACTTTCAACTTCCATGTCGGCAACGATTGCTCCTCCCGACACGACGTCACCTTCGGCATAATGAATATGATGCACCTTGCCGGAGTATGGTGCCGTAATTGCATGCTCCATTTTCATGGCACTGAGAATGAGTAAGACCTGGTGCGCTTCTACTATATCACCATCGCTGGCCTGAACTTTAACGATGGTACCGGACATCGGGGCCGTCAGATTCTGCTGGCGTTGCTGGATATGGCCTCCCTGGGCTGCTATGGAGATATCTGGTGGCTGTTGGCGTTGGAGTTGATAACGTTGGCCTTTTAGAGCGAGGTGTAGTGTATACTTGTCCAGATGGACATAGATGGGTAACTGTATTTCTTGCAGCCTGAGGATAATCTGGTGGTCATGTATGATGCCTATGACATGTTGTATTGATTGTTGTGGCAGACCGATCTGCCATCCTCCTGGATGTGTTGTATCGGGTTGAATAGTAACCATATAGTCTTGATTCTGATAGCGATACTTGAATGTTCGTGGCCCGTGCCCTATGCGCCAGGGACCAAGTGTCTGCCATGGGTTTGGTAGGTTGCTGTGTATTTTATGATTGCTGGCTGATAGGTCACGTGGCGCCTGCAGTTCCGCGCTTATTTCACAGATGGCAGCGGCCATGAGAAGCGGCGCTGGTAGTTGCTCTTCAGAAACTGGTGGTAGCAGGTGCTGTTGCTCAAGGAAGTTTGTTGGTGTGTCTCCACTGGCAAATGCAGGATTAAGACTGATCGTATGGAGTAAAGGGATATTTGTCGTGAGCCCGAAGATCACGCTGCACTCAAGCGCGTATTGTAGACGGCTGATGGCTGTGGAACGATCTTCTGCATAGACAATGAGTTTGGCTAGCATAGGATCATAATATTGGGTGATGCTATCTCCTGCCTCGACTCCACTATCCCACCGAATGCCAGGTCCTTCTGGTTTGATAAAGCTGATGATCGTTCCTGTTGAGGGTAGGAATTGTTGTTGAGGATCTTCCGCGTAAAGGCGAGCTTCAATGGCATGCCCGCGAAATTCTATCTCTTCCTGAGTCATGTTCAGTGGCTTGCCAGCAGCGATATAGAGTTGATGACGTACAAGATCCAATCCAGTCACGAATTCTGTGACTGGATGTTCCACTTGTAGGCGTGTATTCATTTCGAGAAAGTAGAACTGATCAGAGGTATCGAGCATAAACTCAAGCGTGCCTGCATTTGTGTAATGTGCAGCTTGCGCAATCTTTATTGCGGCTTCGCCCATACGTTGCCGTAAGGATGGGCTCAAGGCGCTGGAGGGGCTTTCTTCGATGATTTTTTGATGTCGACGCTGGATGGAGCATTCACGTTCTCCTAGATGCACGATGTGGCCGTGATGATCCGCCAGAATCTGGATTTCGATGTGACGAGGTTGCTGGAGGTAGCGTTCAAGAAAAACGGTACTATCGTTAAAGGCAGCCTGAGCCTCGCGACGAGCACCTGCTAATTGCTCAAGGAAATCTGGTGCCTGATGGACAACACGCATACCTTTTCCTCCACCACCGGCTGAGGCTTTGATGAGTAGTGGAAAGCCAATCCGCTCTGCTTCTCGTTGAAGCACATCTACTTCCTGGCTCTCGCCACTGTAACCAGGAACGATGGGAGCATCAACGGATTGAGCCAGTCGTTTGGCGGCAATCTTTGATCCCATCAACTTGATTACCTCTGCTGATGGTCCGATGAAAACAATCCCTGCTTGCTCGCAAGCGGCAGCAAAATCTGCATTTTCGGCCAGAAAGCCGTAACCGGGATGGATCGCTTCTGCCTGGCTGCGTTTGGCTATCTCAATGATCGCTGCTGCGTTGAGATAGCTTTGCGTTGCCGGAGCGGGACCAAGCAGGTAGGCTTCATCGGCATTGAAGACATGACGTGCGTTTTGGTCGGCTTCTGAGTAGACAGCAACACTACGTATCCCCATTTCGTGACAGGTTGTCATAATGCGGATAGCAATTTCCCCTCGATTGGCGATCAGAATTTTCTTGAACATGATGCCTCTTTAACTAAGCCAGGAGGGTGAGCGCTTTTCCAGGAATGCTTTTAAACCCTCCTGTCCTTCTGGGCTTACCCGTAGGTGAGCTATGGTTTCAGTGGTGTACTGACGGGCCTGTTCATCGCTCATCTGGCCGACGTGTAACGCCAGATTTTTACAGGCTCGGATGGCTTGTGGTGCTCCTCGAAGCAACTCATTGATCGCTTTCTGAGTCGCATCATCAAGATGCTCGGCTGGCACTGTTGAATGAACAAGTCCAATCGCGTAAGCACGGGCGGCACTAAAGCGCTCCCCGGTAACAAAGAGGACGCGTGCCATATTTTCCCCAATCTTCTTGATGACGTAGGGAGCGATCACGGCTGGTGCTATGCCCAGCTTCACTTCACTAAATGCGAAACGGGTCTCTTCGGTAGCAATCACAATATCACATGCCGAGATGAGACCAATACCACCACCAATCGCATCGCCGTTGACACGCGCAATCACTGGACAGGGAAAGGTATTAATGGTGTGCAACATGTTATGCAATTGCATGGCATCGTCAAGATTCTGTTCCTCAGTATAGGTGATGGTCTCTTGCATGGCATGAATATCTGCGCCGGCGCAAAAGACTGTTCCCGCACCGGTCAATACGATGCCATGTAAACGTTCATCAAAACTGAGCTCAACAAAAATTGCGGTGAGTTCTTGAATCAAGAGCGTATTTAATGCATTACGTACCTTTGGACGATTCAGCGTAATCGTCGCGATGCGATCTCCGAAGCTATATTCAACTGCCAGTTGCGTATAAGGGGATGCCATGAAGTTCTCCTCATTGTTTAAATCCATTTACGGTAGCGGAAATACCAGATCTGCCCAACCGAGATGATAAACATGACGAATAATACAATCCAGAAGTCATAACCTCTGTCAAAATCGATTTGTGGGGCATGACCGAAGTTTTGTCCAAAGACACCAGTAATAAATGTAATAGGCAAAAAGATGGTTGAAATCAGGGCGAGTTGTTTCATGATCTCATTCTGACGATTAGAAACAGTTGTCAGGTAGACATCAAGGAGGCTGCTCATCAGATCGCGATATGAATCCAGCACTTCAAACGTGCGAATGAGATGGTCATGGACGTCAGCAAAGTAAGGCTCGACCTCTGTTGGAATGAAGTCGCCTGTGCGTGTAATTAATGAGTTGGAGACCTCGACTTGAGGGCTGATGACTCGTCGCATCTGTGCTAAGACGCGTTTCATGCGAAAGATGCGTGCCTGAACTTCATTGGTGGCTAGCTGAACCGTGGCATCTTCTAAATCATCGACCTCATCGTCAATTTCATCCAGAACGGGGAAGTAACTATCGACAAGATTATCCATCAAGACGTGCAGTAGATACGATGTCCCTTGACGTATGAAGTTATCTTCTGTGTCTTCGCCATGAATTGTTTCACGAAGCTCATCGAGCCAGGGAAGGGAGGTTTGATGCGCTGTAATCAGAAAATTTTTGCCAAAGACGATATCTAGCTTCGGTGTTGTGGTCTCAATTGTTTTGGCATTGAAGACGAGGCTGTGGACCACAAGATAAAAATAATGCCCATGACCGATTAATTTTGCGCGTTCTTTGCTCTCCTGGATCATTTCAATTACGAGTGGTAGTAAACGAAATTCTTTTTTGAGGAGAGCTTCATATTTTTGTAACGTGCCGTCGAATTGAATATCAAGCCAGACAATCGCATCATCATCCTCGAGAGCATCATGTATTTGATCGGGTGTGCAGCTAAATTGTAGTGATCCATTTTGCCAGATAAAAATTTGTTGCATAGGAATATGGGCTTCCTTTTTGAGATAAGAACCAGGAGTAACTTTGGGGGAGAAAATAGAGCTGTTTTAGAGCTGATAATCTTTTCTCCATAGATAAGTTGTCTCAAATGAGACCATTCAAATATATATACGAAATTAGCAAAGCAATTAGCCATAAATGGGATCAATGAATACTATTTACATCCTGAAAACGCCAAACGATGTCTCCGGTGTTGGCATAGGTGCGTTTAATGAGGCCGCAATACCAAGAGCGAGCACGGTACGCGTGTCGCGTGGATCAATAATCCCATCATCCCAGATGCGGGCTGTACTGTAGTAAGGATTTCCCTCCTCTTCATATTTATCCAGTGTCGGTTGCATAAAGGCGGCCTCTTCATCTGGTGTCATCGATTGTCCCCGTGCAGCCAGTCCATCCTTGCGTATCGTGGAGAGGACCGTTGCTGCCTGTTGTCCCCCCATGACTGAGATACGTGCATTGGGCCACATCCAGAGCTGATGGGGAGAGAAGGCTCGTCCACACATCCCGTAGTTGCCGGCTCCGAACGAGCCACCAATAATCACAGTAAATTTGGGGACCGGTACATTGGCGACGGCCATAACCAGTTTGGCACCATCTTTGGCGATGCCGCCGTTCTCGTATTGCTTGCCGACCATAAATCCTGTGATGTTTTGTAGGAAGATCAGCGGCGTCTGTCTTTGAGCGCAAAGTTCTATGAAGTGCGTGGCCTTTAAGGCGCTTTCTGAGAAAAGAATCCCGTTGTTGGCGATGATGCCTACAGGATAGCCCATCAGATGAGCGAAGCCACAGACGAGTGTCGTGCCATATAATGCTTTGAATTCATGGAAATCACTGTCATCGACCAATCGGGCGATCACTTCGCGAACATCATAACTTTTGCGATTATCTTTGGGGATAATTCCTAACAACTCGCTTGCAGAATAACGTGGCTCGATGGGGGGGCGGATGTCCCAGGGGACGTACTTGCGTCGATTGAGATGTGTGACGATGCTGCGGCAGATGGCGAGTGCATGTTCATCGTTCAGTGCATAATGATCGGTTACGCCAGAGGTTCGACTGTGGACATCGGCGCCTCCCAGATCTTCTGCGGTCACTTCCTCTCCCGTAGCGGCTTTGACGAGTGGAGGCCCTCCAAGAAAGATGGTGCCATTTCCACGGACAATCACTGTTTCGTCGCTCATCGCAGGCACGTACGCACCTCCTGCGGTGCAAGAGCCCATCACTGCTGCAATCTGCGGAATACGCTGGCTTGACATGCGCGCCTGATTATAAAAGATACGACCGAAGTGGTCACGATCGGGAAAGACGTCTGCTTGGAGAGGCAGGAATGCTCCACCAGAGTCGACAAGATAGATGCAAGGAAGATGATTTTGGGCAGCAATTTCTTGAGCGCGTAGGTGCTTTTTGACGGTCATGGGATAATAGGTGCCGCCTTTGACTGTAGCATCATTGGCCACAATCATGCATTCCTGTCCTTCGACCAGACCGATGCCGGTGATAATACCGGCCGCAGGAGCATCATTATCATACATATCCCAGGCTGCAAGTGGACTCAATTCCAGGAATGGGGTGCCGGGATCGCAGAGGCGTTGTATGCGTTCACGGGCCAGCAATTTGTTGCGTTTATGATGTCGTGCGATGGCATCGGTTCCGCCTCCTTGCTGCACCTGCTGGATATGATGGTCAAGTTGCTCAATAAGTTGCAGCAGATAGGCTGTGTTTTCGCTAAAGTCGGTGCCGTGCTGATCTATATGCGTTTCAATGATTGCCATAGAATCTACATCCTCTCAACGTCGCTGATGGGTCAGGATTGGTCGTCATGGCTGTGCGCTCCACCGCGCTGCATTTGCAGTATAGTACTCCCTTGAGAGGTCGTCAAGAGAAGTTCATGACTTGCAGAATGTTTTGCTCGCATTGACAGGATGGCTTTCTTTCGTGTACTATACATGTGTGAAAGTGGAGATCGAAGCTTTTATCGGATCATTGTCTGAGGCTGGTTCTCTCTTTGGATCAGGTGCTTTTTGAGCTGCGCCTTGAGATATATTTCCTCTACAATAGGAATGCGATAGCCGTCTATCAGCTATCTGGTCCGTCCTCTAGACAGCAATTTCAGAAAAATAAAGGGTTTGCAAAGCAAAACTATGAATACTTATGCGACCGTTGTCCTTGCCGCTGGCAAAGGTACACGGATGCGTTCAACCTTGTCAAAACTCCTTCATCCATTGGCTGGCCAGCCGCTATTGGCACATGTCCTTACCGCAGTTGAGGCGATTCCTGCCACCTCTCAGTTTTCTTCCTGGCATGATAACGTATCCACGAGCCGTCCTATCGTCGTGCTTGGTCACGAGTCCGAGCAGATCTTGTCGGCGTTTGGAGCGCGTTGTCAGTATGCGATGCAACATGAACAACTGGGAACTGGACATGCCGTGTTGGCTGCTCAACCAGTCGTTGATGCGCTCGATCCTTTGCCGGATACTGTTCTGGTATGTTATGGGGATACTCCCCTGGTGAGAAGCGAGATCCTGGCACAGGTGCTGACTGAACATATATCCCGGCAGGCTACTGTGACTTTCTTGACCGCTCATGCCGATGTCTCTTCTGACTACGGACGTGTCGTGCGCGATGCTCAAGGTTGCGTACGTGAGATTGTGGAAGTGAAGCGAGCTACGCCTAAGCAATTGCGTATTCAAGAAGTGAATTCAGGTGTCTATTGTTTTGAACGTATCTGGTTATGGGAAACACTTGCGACTTTGCCTCGCAATGCGGCGGGAGAATATTATTTAACCGACCTCATCGCTATCGCTGGCGCTCAGGATCGCTCAATTGCCACCGTGACAGGTGCTCTTGATGAGACATTGGGGATTAACAATCGCGTTCAATTGGCCGAAGCTGAGCAGGTGATGCGACGTCGTATCCTTGAGCGGCATATGTACGCTGGAGTTACAATCATCGATCCTGCTACGACCTACATTGAGAATGAGGTAGAGATTGGAAGCGATACGGTGATTCTTCCCGGAACTTTGATCACAGGTAAGACAACGATTGGATCCTGGTGTCGTATCGGTCCAGGAACGACCATCGATCATTCAACGCTGGGAGATCGTTGTAGCGTGAGAAACTCCTCGTTGGAGGAGACCGTGTTAGATAATGAAGTGAGTATCGGTCCTTTTAGCCATTGCCGACCCGGGGCGCATCTGGCACAGGGTGTACAGATGGGGAACTTTGCAGAGATTAAAAACTCATATGTAGGTGCCGGGGTCGATGTCCATCATTTTAGTTATCTGGGAGATGCGACAATAGGCGATCATGTCAACATCGGCGCAGGAACGATCACCTCTAATTATAATGGACTTACAAAGGAAAAATATCATACGACGATAGGTGCCGGTGCTTTTATCGGCTGTGATACAGTGTTTGTTCCTCCTGTAACTGTTGGCGAACATGCCCTCACAGGAGCGAGCTCGTTAGTGAATAAAGATGTCCCTCCTCATGCCCTGGTGTATGGTGTTCCGGCACGCTTTGCGCGTATGTTGCCCTCATCAGAAGATCCGGCAAGCGAGGATGGTAAAAAGGAATAGGTACTTATATGGACGGGGACGGCCCTGGCTTATGGAGCTTAGCCGCCACGATTGATTTTCATTTTTCACATTTTGATGGGACTGCCTGGCTACAGTTAATCGTGATGCTGGTCGCATTCGTGCTCTGTGCCTTAGCTTCTGCCGCCGAAACAGCCTTTACATCGGTTAACCGCATTAAGCTGAAAAATTTAGCTGAAGAGGGCGATAAACAGGTCATCAGGATTGAGAGCTTGCTGGCTAAGCCAAATGTTTTTCTGTCAACTATCTTAGTTGTCAATAGTGTGGCAGTCGTTGTCGCTTCTAGTATGGCAACTGTATTGGCACTGCGCTTTTTTTCAACATCTTTTGGTGAACTCATCTCCTCAATTGTAACTTCTCTCGTTGTCTTGATTTTTTGTGAGATCTCCCCCAAAACGGCGGCTGTACAAAATCCGTTGCGTTGGGCGCGTATCTTTGTTGATCCCGTACGTGCTGCTGCCTGGGTATTGCGACCAGTTGTGTTGCTCCTTACTGGTGTAACCGCTGGATTGGTGCGTCTTCTGGGTGGTCCTATGCGTCATCGAGGCCCTTTCATTACTGAAGATGAATTGCGCTTGCTTGTGACCGTCAGTGAAGAGGAGGGCGTGCTTGAGGAAGAAGAGACGGAGATGATTCGTAGTATCTTTGAATTTGCAGATACGACAGTGCGCGAAGTAATGGTTCCCCGTATTGATATGGTAACGTTGCCCAGTACTATGACGGTCAATGAAGCTGTGGATCTGGCGCTGCAAGGCGGTTTTTCGCGCATTCCTGTTTATGAGGCTACAACTGGCTTTGATGATATCGTCGGCATTCTGTACACGAAGGATATGATCCGTCAATTGCGTGAAGATCATGGCTCGTTTCCGATTAAAGGTCTGGTACGCGAGGCGTATTGTGTGCCCGAGACGAAGAAATTAGATGATCTCTTGCGTGAACTCAGGCAGAGCCGTACTCATATGGCGATGGTTATTGATGAGTATGGCTCCGTGGCTGGTTTGGTGACCATTGAAGATTTGATGGAAGAGATCGTGGGCGATATCCAGGATGAGTATGACCACGAGGAAAAATTGTATGAGAAGATCAATGAGAATGAGTATATTATCGATGCCAAAATGAGTATTTATGATTTCAATGATTTGATGGATACTCATATGGTTGATACCGAATATGAAACGTTGGGTGGTTTTGTCTATGCACAGCTGGATAAAATACCGGGCATCGGTGATACGATTTCTTTTGAAAACCTGACCTTTTTTGTACTGGCTACGCGTGGACGCCGAATTTTAAAAATCCGTGTTGAACGCCATCATGAGCAGAAGACCGATATGTTGCTGTTGCCACCGCCGGCAGCCCGGGCGCAACCTGCTGACGATGATGAAAGCGATACGACCGACGAGCACGATGGAAATTCTAGCACGTCAGATCAATCCTCTTCTTACGAGTACAAAGAAGCGTAAACATACATCTTATATGAGTGAAGCGGCAAGTGTTAATCACTATTAGTGATACACTTGCCGCTTCATTTTTGCTCTCTATGATGCGTAGAGTGCTCTATCTACCGATGCTATCGTGATTATTTTTGATACTGGAGCGCTTTGATGAGTTGTGCGTCTTTACTTTGTAAGATCTGTTGCTCGGTTAGATTATTGGCACTCTCTTGTGTGGGGGTAAGGACTGAGCCATCAGCAGGCATTTTTACTGTGATATTGGGAGCAATACCCTGATTACGAATAAATTGTCCGTCGGGTGTCAGCCATTCTTGTGTTCCAATCAGCAGTTCGGAACCATCGGAGAGATCAAATGCTTGCAGGACTGTTCCTGTGCCGAACGTTTTTTCACCAATAAGCGTTGCACGCCCGTTCTCTTTGAGTGATGCAGCGACAATTTCTGCGGCGCTGGCGGAGTTACCGTTGATAAGTACGACCATGGGGGTTGTCGTGTCAATCGTGTTTCCTGTGACATCAAGCGGAGTTTTGTTGCCCTTGCTATCTTCCTGGATCAGTACGTGGCCTTTCTTGACGAAGAGACTGGCTGTATCCTGCGCTTCTTGTAAGTAGCCACCGGGATTGTCACGTAAGTCTAATATTATCTTCGTCGCGCCTTCGCTTTTGGCTTTTGTCACATCGGCTTTAACTTGATCAGAGACGCCACTGGCAAACTGTACAATTTGAATCTGTACTGTATGATCTTGAGGAATATAGTACATGAGAACGTTTGGAACGTTGATCTCGGAACGTGTGATTGTAAATGTGAGCGATTTATTTTCACTGGGACGAAGAACGGTGATTTTAACGCTGGTGCCATTTTTTCCCTGGATCATGGCGCTGACACCGGCAACGTCTTTGCCCTCGGTACTTTTACCATCCACGGCAGTAATCACATCATTGGATTTAATGCCAACTTTTTCCGCAGGCGAACCAGGAATAGGGGATGTCACAATGAGCTTTTTTGTCTTGGCATCCTGTTGGAGATAAATACCAATGCCGCTAAATTGACCGCTAAGCTGCTGATTTTCCTCCTTGGCTGTCTTGGCATCCATGAAGCGCGTATGACCTGTATCGCCCAGAGTAGCAACCATGGCGTTGATGGCGGCGTATGACATCTTCTGGTAATTGATCGCTGAACGATCGACATAGTTTTGATCTATATTATTCCAGGCTTGCTGGAAGAGTTTGGCGTATGCTTGTGATTTATCATTCTGATTAAAGAAATTATTACTATAATATTGCTGGCTAAACCAGCCCGCACAAAATGCAATGACTACAAGTGCAATGAGTGCAATAACTCGTCCAATTGTACGTTGCAGATGGTGCTGCGATGCATTGGGAGCAGCTAGAGCTGTCTGCCCCGGATTGTTTTGCCGATTGGCATCTTGACCTGGAAGAAAGGGATAATGATCGAAGTCATCGGGCGCTGGCTGGGAATCTGATGAGGACGATTGATCATTTGTAAATTGTTGTTCGTACCAGCTTGGTTCGTCATATCTGCTCACCAATAGCCTCCTACGGCACTATCTGTTTGAGTGCGTTAATCTCTGTTGATTTGATCTCTTTTTTCTGGATGTAGTAATTCTATCTTAGTGGTCGCTGTGCTAAAAGTCAAATAATAGTGCTAGAAAAAAGAGGACTACAGTCCAATTGAACTATAGTCCTCTATCGTTTCTTTTGATGAAGTTCACTGTCAGGCCAACCTACAAACCATACGGCATAGGAAGCTTTGCGTAGGAGGTGAATAACTTACAGTTCCTGTGGCTCCGCAACTCGTGACTCCTCAGGAACCTCGACAGGCGCCTGTTCGGTAGTTGCAGACTCCTGCTCTGTAGTCGCAGTTGCTTGTTCTGTGGATGCTTGCGTAGTGGTCTCAGTTACATGCTCGGTTTTGTTCTTGTTAGCAGGGACAGGTATCTGTTTTTTGGGTGGTTCCCAACCGGGAGCTCGGGAGACGATCATCGACATCATACGGCCTTCCATGACCGGAGTACGTTCGATGGTCGCAATGCCTTTTAACTCTTCTGCTATACCATCAAGTAACTTTCGACCGATGTCAGGATGACGCATGTCGGGTCCTCGGAATTGTACACTGACTCTTACTTTATCGCCGTCAGCTAAAAATTCTTGGATTTTACGCGTCTTCACTTCGACATCATGATCGTCTGTACGTGGGCGCATACGAATTTCTTTGAGCGTGATGGTTTTCTGGTTTTTGCGGGCTTCGTTTTCTTTCTTAGCTTGCTCATATTTGTAGCGACCGTAGTCCATCAGCTTACAAACTGGTGGCATGGCGTTTGGAGATACCTCAACCAGATCTAGATTCTTGTCACGAGCAATATCTAAAGCTCGCATAGGAGACATGACTCCCAACATCTCGCCATTTTCATCAATTAGGCGTACCTCACGTGTACGAATACGTTCGTTAACACGTGTTTCTCGCTCTCGTGAACGGTCGTTCCCCCGAAAATCCTTGTTAATAGGGCTATTCTCCTCTTCTTTGAATTATTAACTAGTCGAACTTTCAACAATGAGAGATATTTCCTTCCACTGCGTAGTATTTTATTGCTGTGATTTTGACCAGCAAAAGATATCTGCTACGCCTGGATTGTACAAGTATACTACTTGTGAATTAGCTTTGCAAGTCAACCATAATGCTCGAATGAGCATGGCTTTCCAATTCTAACAAACAGAACATCGACTGGTGAGAAGAAGGTCAAGTGTTTGTTCATATGTCGAATCGAAATGATATATCTACTGAGGACATTACAAATTCCCATTTTGTGTATTCTACCGGGAAATCGCACTTTTTTGCCTTATCTCTGAGAATTAGAAAGTATGTTATAATCAAGAAGAACTCATTTAAGAGGAACTCATCTCAGATGCCGCAAAATATAGCAGTGTACTTAAATGGATAGTATTTATGCAAGATTTTTTCCTTTTTTATCATCTTGTAGAAGAATTGGCATCCAAAACATTAAGAATAACTTACCTTGCTTATCCGTTGCGAGAGACGCGAAAAAAAGTTATTGTTAAGATATTTGATAAAGAATGTGCCAATCAGGATCAAAAAGCACGCTCAGTGAGCTTAAATTCATTGATGAGTATGGATCATCCCTCTATTGTACCAATTTTAGATATTGGTGTAGAGCAAGGGAAGCCGTATATTGTCAGTGAATATCGAGCTTTGGGTTCTCTTGCTCTACGCCTGAAGGATCTTAAGCGTGGTGCTCATAAACATATGAGGTGGCTTGATGCTGTACATATTGTGCAACAAATTGGTCAAGCATTAAGCTATGCCCATAGCCATGGGATTATTCATGGACGCATCAAGCCTGAAAACATTTTCTACTCTGATAATGATGTGGTACAGCTCACCGATTTTAGCCTGTCGCCGTTTATTGATGTGACCAAATTAGAGTATAAATCGGATCTGCATACAACGAGGTATATGGCACCCGAACAATTTGTTGGGAAAACGGAAAAAGCGAGCGACCAATATGCGTTGGCTTGCCTGGCTCATGAACTGATTACAGGACACGTGCCCTTTGAAGCGCAGAACTTCTCATCGATGTGGAGGATGCATACAAATGATTATGCTTCCCCCCTTTCCTCGTACGTACAGATACCAATGCCGATCGATGCAGCTATTCTCAGAGCCCTGGCGAAGAAAGGCGAGGATCGCTATGAAGATATGGACGCATTTTTGCTCGCACTTGAGCATGCCTTATCCGCATCAAAGTCTGAAAAGCCATTTGAAAGCACCTCAGCGTTTGCTGCCTTGCTCTCAAATGCCCCAACTGACATACAAAAAGCTCCAGTGACCAAGCCCTTTGGATTTACGCCGTTTCCAGAGGCGGCAGAGAGAGCTCATCTGGTTAAACGACCTGAAGCACTCGAAAAGGGTGTCATGCCGGAGCAGGATGCTCTCCTTGAGATTGATCCACCATCACTATCCGCGCTCAAAAAAATCATGTCAGGAATAAAATCAGCGCCTCGGCCAGAGAGTCAGGTTGCGGCAACTGAGAGCAAGTTTCTGGCAATACCTACTGAAGAAGAATTTGAGCCAGTGATAACCCCCTTGCCAAGTATCGGAAGTGAACCTGAGCAAGCGACAAACCCCTTGCCAGTTATCGGAGATGAACCTGAGCAAGCGACAAACCCCTTGCCAGTTATCGGAGATGATGCTCATATCCATTCTTATGGTCAACTATCGCATGAAGCTGCTTCTGAAACCACCGAAGAAGGAGATCTGCTGTCCCCAGCGATGCTTGCAGAAATCAATGAAGAGCCAGTAAATGAAAGAGCACAGGCCCTTCAAAACGTGCATCTAGCCACAAATCTGCTTCATAGCAGCATGGTAGTAAGTCCACCTCCGAAAAAGCAGAGAGCATTTACACGTCCACTGTTGGCCGGCTGGAAATCGTCAATTGTAGTACTTGGAGTGGTTTTATTGTTGATAACCACTGTTGCTGCTTTGCTGCTACATCCTTCTAATACAGGGAAGATAACATCAGAGGAGCATGCACCCCTGACCACCGTCGCGACGACGCTCCCAACTCCTGATGTGACTCGAAACGTACAAATAACCGCAACGCCACGGCCCGCAGCACGACCTACCAGGGCGTCACCGCGTCCAACGTCCGTAGTACAGCTTCCAACGTCGGTAGCGGAGCATCAAACGTCGGTAGCACAGCTTCCAGCGACAGTCCCAACGACAGTTCCAACTCTTGCGCCAACGGCAACCCCAACGATAGCAACCACAGGAACTGTCTATTCTTTTGAAGATGGAACTCTGGATAATTGGCAAGTATCAGATTGCTCTTTTGCTAATAGCACTACTACAGCGCAGATAGGAAGTCACTCTCTAGCGATTACCCAGCCTCATGTCAACACAGGAACAAGTAATAAGAACCCTTATCTCTATCTTGATGGAGGTAAGGGTTCTCTTCTGAAGACTGGACAGACCATTGGCGCTTATATTTATGTACCATCTGGAAGTGTGAGCGTTCATGCTGATATATCAGTATCTGATGCAAACAGCAATTGGTCAGGTTCCAATGAGTTTGTACTTTCACCTGGAAGTTGGAATTATATTAGCTATACCGCCCAGTCATTTTCAGCGCCGATTGGCGAGATAGGTATCAACCTTTATTATATAACATCTGGCGGAGGGACAGTACAGCCTGTCTATATCGATAATATAAGTTGGTAAAGGTGAAGTAAAAGGTTGCGTGCTAAAAAATGCATTTAATCCGCAACCTTTTCCTTTTATTTAGAAGAGCAGAAATTTGATGTGGTATTAAAGCGCGTTCACTTTGATACTACGTGCTTTTGCATGTTCTGCTTTTGGCAGTTGCAGTGTCAGAATACCATTCTCATAGCGAGCTTCAACACGCTCTGAGTTAATAGGAGCGGGTAATGTGATGGATTGCTGATATTTCCCTGCCTGGAAACCGTTCCAATGGACGTGAGCGCCTTCTGGGAATTGCACCTTTGTCTCCCATTTGAGGTTGACAACATCCTGTTGGATGGTGATATCGACATCTTCAGGTTTGATGCCAGGAATTGGCAGTTGCAGAGTGAAACCTTCTGCTGTCTCGTAAAGGTTAGCAGCTACTCCACGACCACTTAACGTACCAGCCAAACGTGGAGAAATCACGCTATCTTCAAACAAGCGATCCATCGCATCGCGTAAGGAAACTGCTTCACTGAAAGGATTGTAACGTGTAATGTTAGCCATTGTCGTAACTCCTTCTTTCTTTCTGTATTTCATATGACATATACTTTTTTTATAATGTGAGGAAGTAGAAGTTCTTCATGTGTCCTCATCCTCACATCGGTGTTTTTTCTTTCTGGTGATACTATACTCCATGAAGTGTTAGAGGAACGTAAGCGTAGTGTAAGAAGTTTGTTAGAAACTTTGATAGCCAGACTATCAAGCTTTCTGGTGCTGGCTGTACTATCGACGGCATTCTTATCTTCTGCTACAATGCAGCTAACATAGCACTTACGTATCATGGGAAGAAGGAATAATGGTGTTGAAACAGTCTCCAACGAAGAAAGAGATAGATCATCTCTTAAAGCACGGCGTCTCGCAGGTCGAGAAAGAAGCAGATATGCGGCGCTTGCTGCTGGAAGGCAACAAAGGAGAGCCATTACGTGTCAAGCTTGGCATTGATCCAACGCATTATGATTTGACAATTGGGCATGCCGTTGTTTTCCGGAAGCTGCGCCAGTTCCAACGTCTGGGGCATAAGGCCGTGGTGGTGATCGGTGACTGGACAGCTCGGCTGGGTGATCCGAGTGGCCGTGCTGAGGCGCGCAAGGTTTTGACTGCTGAAGAGGTTCAGTCAAATGCGTCCACCTACTTTGAGCAATTCTATCGCATTGTAGATAGGGAGCAGACGGAGGTTCATCATCAGACTGAGTGGTTTGACAAGTTTGATCTTGGTGATGCTATTCGACTGCTTGGCCATAAAACGGTGGCTCAGATGCTTGAGCGCGATGATTTCTCGAAGCGTTATAAAGGTGGTACTGAGATTTATCTGTCTGAGTTCATGTATCCGCTGTTGCAGGGCTATGACTCTGTGGCGCTGCGCTCCGATGTGGAGATTGGTGGTACAGATCAGACTTTTAACCTCTTGGTTGGGCGAGAACTGCAACCTATCTTTGGTCAGCTGCCACAGCAGATTCTGACGATGAATCTTATCGTTGGTCTGGATGGCGTGAAAAAGATGGGTAAGTCGCTCGATAATTATATTGCGATGACTGCTCCCGCTAAAGATATGTTCGGGAAATTGATGTCGTTGCCCGATCCCATTATGCGTTCTTACTTTGAGGCGCTGACTGAGGTGGATGATGATGAACTGGATGAGTTCGAGCGCAAAATGGCCGAGGGGACGTTGAATCCGCGTAATGTAAAGTTGCGGATGGCGCGCGAGATCGTGACCGAGTTCCATAATGCTGAGTCTGCCCATGAGGCTGAAGAGGCCTTTATTCGCCAGTTCTCAGAGCGCAAGCTGCCGACCGATATTCCTGATTATCCTCTGGCGAGCGCGACCAATATTGTCGAGGTGATTGTGAGCGCTGGATTAGCTGCGAGTAATAATAAGGCTCGTGAACTGATTAAGCAAGGCGGCGTTGCTCTTTTCCCTCAGGGAGCCAGTGGCGAATCTCAACGTATTACTGATCCTGCTTTCACGCTTGATGCGGTGGATGGGTCTATACTAAAAGTAGGCAAGCGCCAGTATATTCGTATCAAGGCGTAATCTTTGATATTGAAGCTAGTCGTATTCAAGGAGGATGTCTAGATGGCACCACAGGCGAAGATTGGCGTGATTGGAGGTAGCGGCCTCTACCATATGGAGCAGATGACGGATATTGAGGAGGTGCAGGTTCATACTCCCTTTGGAGATCCGAGCGATGTGATTACGGTGGGAAAGGTCGCAGGCGTCTCAATGGCGTTCTTGCCTCGTCACGGTCGTGGGCATCGCCTCAATCCTACAGAGGTTCCCTCGCGGGCCAATATATGGGCGTTAAAGAGCCTGGGGGTTGAATGGGTGATCTCTGTCAGTGCAGTTGGTAGTCTGCGGGAGGATATTGCTCCTCGCGATCTGGTGATACCTGATCAGCTCTTTGATCGCACCAAAAGTCGCGTCAATAGCTTTTTTGAGGGCGGCGTGGTCGTTCATTGCGCTTTCGCAGAGCCGTTTTGCCCCACGTTGAGCACGCTACTTTTAGATGCGGCTAACGAGCTGGGTGATGTAAAGGTTCATCAGGGAGGCACATACGTTTGTATGGAAGGTCCGCTATTCTCGACTAAGGCTGAATCGAATGTCTATCGAAAGTTAGGCATGGATATCATTGGTATGACAGCTCTCCCTGAGGCGAAATTAGCACGTGAAGCTGAGCTTTGCTATGCTACGATCGCTTGTGCTACTGACTACGATTGCTGGTATGAATCTGCTGAGACGGTCTCAGTTGATCTGGTGATCGGTAATCTGAACGCGAATATTGAGAATGCCAAACGTATTCTACTCAGTATCGCACAAAAATTACCGCCCGATCGGAGTAGTCAGATCTGTAGTTGTGATCACGCGCTTGAGTCAACCATCATGACCGATGCGACGCGCATACCGGCTGAGATTAAAGAAAAATATCAGTTGTTAATTGGACGTTACATCTCTTGACAGCTAGGCCAATCAGGTGTAAAATGGGTTCATCCCATAGGGGAATAAAGCAATACATTCAGGTGGGATGGACCGATTTTTTTCCGGTCCTGTCGGTTGGCGTAATTGGGTCCTGCGCGGCAGATGTTTATGAATCCCGCTAGGTCCGTGAGGAAGCAACGGTAAATGGACCTCTCTGGGTGATGCAGGTCGCCTGATTACGCTAACCGGCAGGACCGGGAAAAAATCGGTTTTCGCTGTTAAAAACCTCGTTCAACTCTTCTGGCAACAAAGTGGGCTCGTGGCCCGTCATGAGGACACATAGGCGGGAGTAATAATATGGCCTCAGAATCACTCTACCGTAAATGGCGCTCTCAGACCTTTAGCGATCTCGTTGGTCAAGAGCCAGTAATTCGTACGCTGAAGAATGCACTCAATAGTGGTAAGCTCGCGCATGCCTATCTCTTCACGGGTCCAAGAGGTACTGGCAAAACCAGCACCGCGCGTCTCCTCGCCAAAACCATCAATTGTCTGAATCCCCGGGACGGTGAACCGTGCAATGTCTGCGATCAGTGTCGCGAAATCACCTCTGGTAGCTCCTTTAACGTCTCTGAGATCGATGCAGCCTCCAATCGTGGTATCGATAGTATCCGCGATCTACGCGAAAAAGTTATGATGCCTCCGACCACCGGGAAATACAAAGTCTATATTTTGGACGAGGCACATATGCTGACAACGGAAGCCTTTAATGCCCTCCTCAAGACACTGGAAGAGCCTCCTCCTCATGCTATTTTTGTGATGGCAACGACCGATGTGCATAAAATGTTGCCGACTGTCCTGTCACGTTGTCAACGCTTTGATTTTAAGCGCTTTAACCTCAGGCAGCTGGTGGAGCGCCTCCATTATGTGTCGCAAGAAGAGCATGTCGAATTGCAGAACGGTGCGGCTGAGTTAATTGCTCGTGCGGCCTCCGGAGGTATGCGCGATGCTTTGAGTCTGTTGGATCAGGCGATTGCGTACTCGGGCAGCGTTGTGACGTTGGAGCAGGTACAGACGATGCTGGGAGTCGCCGATCCTCGTGCTATTCAGAAGTTTATTTCTCATGTGGCGACGTTAGATAGCGCTCATGGCCTGCATCTGATCAATGAGCTCTCCGAATCGGGAGCTGATCTGCGTCAGATTAATGTGCAGGTGGCGGAATTCTGGCGTGCGATGATGTTAGCGAAAGCTGGCGCTACGATTGCGGAGATCCTGGATAATACTGATGAGGAGATTCGTGAGATTGTGCAGATGTCTCAGCATTTTACGCTCGTAGAGCTATCCGAATGCGCTCGTATTTTTGCACAAAATGAGTTAATGCAGAAGAGTCAGGCGACTCCACAGCTGGGACTTGAGCTGGCATTTTTGGCCTGCGTGGAATTACATCGTCGTAGCCAGGATGGATCTGGGGCGATGGTTCCTGCATCTTCCTCGCGACCATCCTCCGGACCAACTGTCCAGGCCGCACAGATGAGACCGTCGTCTGCACCAACTGTACAGACACCAGCCATACCGCGTCCTCCACGTGATGCTTCGTCATCGCCCCCATCCTATTCCTCGGCATCTACCTTCGAGTCTCTCAAGCAGCCTGAGTCAAACGCATCTCTTGTGCGTCCCTCATCCGCGTCAGGGCATGCAGTTCCTGATGAGATCGATATTCCTGCCTCGTATCGTATTGAGGAGGTTGAGGTGGATGTCGTTACCACTCCCTATAGCACTGTGGAGGTGACTCCTCCAGTTGTGGCTGCCGAGCCGCCTTTTGTGGAGGATTCAACAATCATTGCTGTAACGGAGACGGTCACAGACAACGTTGATGTGCCGACGCTAACTCTTGGGGATGTGACCGAAAAATGGGAATTGATTAGAAAGCGTGTGAGAACACGCAAGGATGGCTCGAAGATTTCAGCCCTCCTGGGTGGATATAAGATTCTTGGGGTGGAGGGGACTGGTCAGTTGCCGATCGTCATCTGTAAAGCTATTGCTGATTTCCATTATAAGACCTTACAAAATGAAGAGTATTATGCGACTATCCGTTGGGCGTTGAAAATGGAATTAGATATTGAGTGTGATGTGCGTTTATTATCGCCGCAGGCTCAAGTTACGATTCCGGCGGTATTGCCACCTCCCAAAGGACAGCATTCGCCACCCACATCTCCCCCTCAATCATCGTCCAATGTTGTGCGTCCAGCCAGCCCTGAGCCTCCTCCGGCTCAGCCATCGTCGCCGCCTTCTGATTATGGATCTCGACCGCCGAAAGCACCGGCAGCTCAACAATCTGTGCCAGAAGAAAAGGCCAACTTGCCCTCTCAACCCCTTGCCAGAAAAGAGTCTGTGAGAGAGAATACTAAAGCGACACCTGAACAAGGTGAGACACGTTATCAAAGTGTGAAGCAGCATGCGGAGAGCAATCCTGTCGTCACAGAAGTGATTCGTATGTTTAAAGCAGAAATCAATGATATTCGACCGAAATAAGGAGTTTTCGTTTCATGAACATGCGCGAAATTCAGAAGATGCAGCAGCAGATGATGAGGATGCAGGAAGAGTTAGAGGCCAAGTCATTTACTGGAACTGCTGGCGGTGGTGCCGTAACTATCGTTATGAGTGGAAAGTATGAAATTAGTAGCGTAAAAATTGATTCCGAGGCATTTAGTGCGGATGATATCGAGGAGCTAGAGGTGATGGTGAAGGCGGCTGCGAAGGATGCTCATGATCGAGTAACCGATGCTCAGCAGAAGCTTGTCAGTAGCGCCACTGGTGGAATGAAGATTCCCGGGTTGTTTTAAATCATGAATGAAGTCGCAGCTCCTGTGGCAGCCTTAGTTGATGAACTATCCAAGCTGCCTGGGGTCGGCGTGAAAACTGCGCAGCGCTTGACCTTTTTCATTTTGCGTAGCCCTACGGACCAGGCCCGTCGCCTGTCTGAGGCTATCATGCGCGTCAAAGAGAATATCGTCTATTGTTCGCGTTGTTATAATATCACTGAGGTTGACCCTTGCTCTATTTGTAGTAATCCGGGTCGGGATCAGGATAGTATTTGCGTGGTAGAAGAGCCGCTTGATGTTCTGGCTTTAGAGAAGACGAATGTGTTTAAAGGACAGTATCATGTCTTGCATGGGGCTCTGTCACCTTTAAATGGTATTGGGCGCAAAGATATACGTATCGATGAGCTGTTAAAACGTCTGTCATCTGGAACCGTGCACGAAGTTATCCTGGCCACCAATCCAGGCTTCGAAGGCGATTATACCGCTGGCGTGATCAAAGATGGGATTAAAAATGAGCTCAATGTGCCACAGTTGCGTGTGACTACTCTGGCTCGCGGACTTCCTCTGGGGAGCGATCTCGAGTATGCAGACGAAGGGACACTGAGTCGAGCCCTTGAGGGACGTCGCGAATTATAGCTAGCACTGAGAAGGGATGCTTCTAGAAGCATCCCCGTTTCTTTCTACCGGCACCAGATGAGTATCCTTTGTAACGCCTCTTCGTACAACTTGACACATATATCACCTCATGGTACACTTGTTCTACTTCGGGCGAGATTTGAGCGTTGACAGAAATTATTTCCGGTTTCCTATCCCTATGAAAGAATAAAGATAGTAGAAACATAAACGAGAGCG
This sequence comes from Dictyobacter sp. Z7_2, assembly GCF_057551105.1. Taxonomy (NCBI): domain Bacteria; kingdom Bacillati; phylum Chloroflexota; class Ktedonobacteria; order Ktedonobacterales; family Dictyobacteraceae; genus Dictyobacter; species Dictyobacter sp. Z7_2. Next base: position 494,683 of record NZ_BAAJPE010000002.1, on the reverse strand, counting down.
GCACGGTTATACTCTCTGCACATCCATTTATATCCGTGTACTCTGTGAAACATACATCTATTGTACGTCGCAGCCCCTGCGAGGATTGAAAAAAGGAGGATGCAGAGTGTGAGGGATTATGAGATGACTTCAAGTCAATTTGTATCTCACGCCCTGTGAAAGTGAAACAATGCCAATAAGTAAGAAAGAAAAAAGTGCAGCCGCAGCCGCTGCCAGTAGCAGCACAAATACAGCCGGTATGAGCGATCGCGAGAAGGCGATCGATCTGGCGCTGAATCAAATCGAGCGCCGCTTCGGCAAAGGTGCGATTATGAAACTTGGTGATGCCGCCAAAGTTCATGTTGAGGCCATCCCATCGGGATCAATCGCGCTGGATCTGGCTCTGGGCATCGGGGGTATTCCACGCGGACGCGTCACCGAGATCTATGGTCCTGAGTCTTCTGGTAAAACCACGCTTTGTTTGCATGTCATTGCTAATGCGCAACGCGCTGGCGGATATGCCGCTTTCATCGATGCCGAGCATGCTCTGGATGTGCTCTATGCATCCAAGCTGGGTGTCGATACGACGAATCTGCTTATCTCGCAGCCCGACACTGGTGAGCAAGCTCTGGAGATCGTGGACTCACTGGTGCGCAGTAATGCTATCGATGTGATCGTGGTTGACTCGGTTGCTGCTTTGACACCTCGCGCCGAAATCGAAGGCGAGATGGGTGACTCGCATGTGGGTCTACAGGCACGTTTGATGAGTCATGCATTGCGTAAATTGACAGGTGCTATCAGTAATTCACATACGACTGTTATCTTTACCAATCAATTGCGTGAGAAGATCGGCGTGATGTTCGGCAATCCAGAAACGACGGCTGGCGGTAAGGCGTTGAAGTTCTATGCTTCGGTACGCCTGGATATTCGCCGCACTGATTCGATTAAGCAGGGACAGGATGTCATGGGGAATCGTACCCGTGTCCGCGTCGTGAAAAATAAAGTGGCTCCTCCTTTCAAAACCGCCGAATTTGATATTATGTATAGCGAGGGTATTTCTCGTGAAGGTGGCTTGATCGATCTGGGCTTGGAGATGGGCCTGGTGAAAAAGAGTGGCGCCTGGTTTACGGTTGGTGATATTCGCCTTGGTCAGGGTCGTGAGAACGCTAAAGAATTCTTACGTCAGAACAGCGACGTGGCGATTGCCATCGAAGATCAGATTCGCGGAAATATGCTGGCTTTCAGAACTGCCGATGCCGAAGTGGTTGAGGAAGAAGAAGAGACAGAAGAGACAGTGCTGGCAGAAGCAGGTATAGAAGAGAACCTGTAGGATCCATTACTCTCTTGTGCTTTTTTGTCATAACAGCAAGAGCGAGGGTTTACTCTTCAGAAAAGAGCCTCGCTCTTGCTGTTGTCTATAGCTAAGCCTGGGACTTATCAGCCTCTTGCGAGGCTTGTGGTTCTGGATGTAAGATTTGTGGTAACTTTTGCTCAAGGCTGGGTGGGTCCAGATGGATCAATGGTCTCTCTGCGGTAGTGAGCAATGGGTCCAACTCTTCGCTTTCAATTAAAGGCGTTCCCAGGACGTTCACTACAGGTTTTCGTTTTCTCCACCAGGTCGCTATCGTCGCGGGATCAACAGGACCAAGTTTCCCGGTCCGCGCTGAATGAAGTTCCCAGTCCAGTATCGCCTCATCGAGTGGGATTTCATAGCCGGCCTTCATACTCATGTTCCATTTGTGCTGCATGATTGCGAAGTATGCAAGCATTGGATCTTGCTCATTGGTCAGGCGTTGACTTAAGAGCAAAATCGTTGGCAAATGATAATGATCATACCAGTCCCGAGCCGCCTCTTCAAGACTGACTTCGCGTCCGGTATTCTTCGTCATGATATCTTTGTGGCCCACTATCAAATTGTAGAAACGACGTGCATACGCTCGCGGAATTGTGATGTGAATAAGGTCGTAAACGCGTTGCTGATACCATCCTGGGATGATGGGTGTGAGCTGATGAATTGCACCACTGGCCTTCTCCGATACGATGCCTCTCCAATCGTCTACCGCTCGAAGCAAGCGCTGCGTTTGATAAATGGTGTTTATATCATGACTTCCAGTGATACGGGCATGCTCTTTGCGTACAGCACGATAGCGCTGGTAGAAGTAACGATAGTCGCTGTCGTCTAACACCTGGACGTCCTCTGGGAGTCCCTTGGCCTGTCGGAGATCTTCTGCCTGCCAGGCCAGTGATTCTCCAAATTGTGCCAGATCTTGTTCACGCAGACCTTCACTGATTGGTCCTGAAAACATCTCAACGGTCTCTGCATCGGCCATGATGCCAAGAATCTCACGGCCATCGATGCGCAGAAGCGCGTTGGCGAGCGAAGGATCACCCCAATAGACACCATGCTCATGTAGCTCAACCATCAGAACGGCAACGGCTGAAAGCATGCGTTGCTTGGTCCTGCGTGTCAGGGGGAGTCTGTAGAGCAGAACGTGGGGGACAACACGTGGAGCTAACTGCGTGACGGTATAGCCTCTATCTGCGTTGATGTATTGGCGCATGCCTCTGACTCCGGGGACGTCTATGGCAATTGGCGGCATCGTGACGTGTACTGTTCCAATCGGGCTCAGCGCGGGGATGCCACGGTGCTCGATCTCTTGCAGATTGCGTATCTCTTTCTCCGCCATGTGTGGAGTCGTTTCTTTAATCGCATAGCGCACACCTTGCCGCTCGATGAAGATAACTGGATGGCGAGAGTCGCCACGGCGTACGACGAGCAGTTGGATGCCATGCGTTTCCCATTCTTCGAGTTGAATATCCCAGGGGAGATCTTCCAGTCTGCGTCGATGCTCTCTATCCATGGTAAGTTGTATTTTGGCTGGGTTGCTAACTATGATAGGCTCCTTGCGATTGTACTAGAAAAGATGTATCAATATAGGTGTTAAAGTAATCATAGCATGCTTGAGTTGTCGAGCGCAAACTGAAGAACGAGCTCGCAAACATGCGTGACTGTCTCTTTTCGGTTATCCAGGAAACTTCCCATTGATCTCTCCTGGTTGCGAAAGTAAGTATATCTGAGGTATGACTAAAGCTGGTCAGGAAGGAATATTCAGAGATGAGTACACTAGATCTATTTCGCCTGGATGGCAAGACTGCGATTATTACGGGAGGCGGTCGTGGTCTGGGGCGCTATTTCGCGCAGGCTCTGGCTGATGGAGGCGCCAATGTGGTGCTGTGTTCGCGGAAACTGGCGGCTTGCGAGGAGGTCCGTCAGGAGATTGAGGCGCAAGGTGGTCATGCTCTGGCTCTGGCCTGTGATGTGACGAAATTGAGTGACGTTGAACATGTCGTGGAAGCTACTCTGGAACGCTTTGGTGCTATCGATATTTTAATTAATAATAGTGGAGCTACCTGGGGCGCCCCCGCAGAGGATATGCCGCTGGATAAATTTGATCAGGTGATTGACGTCAATATCAAGGGTACCTTTATTATGAGTCAACTGGTCGGTCGCAAGATGATTGCGCAAGGGCAGGGTGGTAAAATTATCAATATAGCCTCTGTGGCTGGTCTGACCGGGGGAAATCCGAAATATATCCAGGTAGTGGGCTATCATTCCAGCAAGGCTGCGGTAATCAATATGACACGCGATCTGGCAACGAGTTGGGCACGTTACGGTATTACAGTGAATGCGATTGCACCAGGATGGTTTCCCACACGTATGTCTCATGCCTTACTTGAACGCTATGGAAAAGAAATGCTCTCAGACATTCCGCTGGCTCGCTTTGGGGCTCCGGAGGACTTAAAGGGGGTGCTTGTTTTTCTGGCGTCGCCGGCAGCAGCCTATATTACCGGGCAGACGATTGTGGTTGATGGTGGTTCCACTGCCTGGTAGTAAAATTTTCTTGCTGGCTATCGTGCTTTGCAATTGGTTATCTTATAGCCATAAAGTAGATAGAGAAAGGTTGCCTATGCGGCCAATTGTGCTGCGGGTTGTTCCTGTAGCTGACTGCGATACTATTTTGCCGCTGCTTCACGATGCAGATGAGGATGATGAGCGTATTCGCTCTCTTGTTAGTGATGGGACGCATACATCGTATGCGGCCTGGGATGGAGCATCTCTGGTCGGATCTGTGGTCATGCGCTGGGAGTCCGCTGCAAGTGAGATCGAGTATATCGCTGTGACAGCTGATGTGCGCGGTCGTGGTTATGGCAAGGCGATAATTGCGCAGATTTTTGAAGAGGCTCATGCACGAAACATTGCATCAATCCTGGTTGGAACGGATAACACTGCCTGGGGAGCAATTGCTTTTTATCAGAAATGTGGTTTTCGGATGGATCATGTGCGATCCAACTTCTTTTCGTATATTCAGCCACCTTTAGTCGTTGATGGCATTCCTCTACTGGACATGCTGGTTCTACGTTATATTGTTACAAAGGAAAACATCTAAGTGTTAAGGAAGTATGTATCTGTATGGTTGGTAGTGTGAACTTGAGGTGAAATTTCAGCTAACTAAATCATACAGATACATACAGCTTGCGCTTTATGATTGTGTTTCTGGCTGAGAACGTAGACGAAGGAGCAAGAGGATGCCTAACAGGGTTAATCCCAAAATAAATGGCAATGAGAAGCGAAGCCCCCTCTTTTTGGGCTGCTCATTTTCTTCTGGTTGATCAACGATCTCGATTCTATAGACAGGGGTTTCTCGGGTTGTCTGTGTCATAAAACATGATCCTTTTCAATTGCACAGATGTGCATGGCTAGCTATAAAAAGCAGGCTATATAGAGCTCCCGGGTAGTTATCCAATGCCCGGAGTATCTTTCACTAACACTTTTATTATACGTGAGTGAGTATGCTCTGGATCTTTTTGTGTATCTAATAGTTACGATGTCTTACTGATGTCCTTAGGGTATAGGTGTATGCCATTGTGGTATTTTCTTTGCTCTGTCGTGGACAAAAAATCTCTTGACGTGCCTGAGCCATCGCGCTATCATCCTAATGCAACAAAAAATTGTAAAGGTATTTTTAATCATCATGATGAATCGTTTAGAAGGGCGAAACCTCGCTCATCCTGGCTGTCTGATAGGCATCACCACTGGCTTGATCCTGGGGATTGTTCTGGCTGGTATCCTGGCCGCCTCCTTCAATGTCTCTTTTAATACCGTCTCGTTAATCTGGTTAGCTCTCACACTTGGGCTTGGCCTGGTTGGGTGGGTCATTGGTGCATTTTTGACGACGCAAAAGCAGCTTGCTGCTCAGAGAGCCGAGCTTATAGCCTCAGAGGGGCGACAAGGGTCCACTGAAAGTGCGCAGGATGAAGCTCCAGTCGATAGTGTAGAGCAAGAAGTTGCAACAGAAGTTGAGGTACAGATTACGGAAGCCGAAGAAGAAATGCGTAACGATCGGCCTTCTTTGTAATAAAAATAGGTCAGTACTTGTGAACATTATTTGTGGTTTGGAATCTTCTTCCCATATGTGGTATAGTATCTTTTACTCAGCTTAACTTATAGTGAAATCATAATCTATAGGGCTGAGCATGCGAGCAATGGGGCTCCAGGGCAAAGATGCATGTGGATAGACGTATCCGTGTGGATAACCTTTTTCTCCATCCGATACGAGATCACCTCTGATGTTGTGCTGTTTATCTTCCCATGTATGATCCGTCACACTGATTAGCGCAGTAGAGGAGACTCCTATGCCCAATGAATTTCAACGACCCGTCTCGGTAGATTTTGCCCCCCAGGGTAGCCATTGTGAATGGTGTGGAAAGCCCGCAGAACGACAATTAACAGCTATTGGTGGTTCATATCACAATGAGAGTGGTATTTTTTGCCGTTCCTGTGGTGAATTATTTACGCAGGGAGTTGCAAAATCGGTGCGCCCGGTGAAGGCTGCTGTTTCAGCGCGTCAGCAGCAGCAATAGAGATGGTTCAATTCAGCCGGTGGTCTTAGGCTCGCTTACAAGAAAGGACTGGCGTATTGACACCAGCCCTCTCTTTGTTATGTTTTTAAACTGACTGATCAGGCATAACGCTGTATATATTGATTGACATCAAATGTTTTTGCCTGTTGAACAAGATGATGGGCGGCTTGATCCATGGTAGGACGATTTTCTTCTTCTTTGTAGAAAATGCCAGTAAATTGTTTCTCAGTTTCTAGTGCAAGTGCAATGGCTTCCGCTTTATTGTGTATGTCGTGACTGGCATCGATCGGTGTGACAGATGCGTCCCAGGCATCGAACGTGTGGAAGAAAGTCGGGCATGGGCTGAGAACATGGATGAATGAGAAGCCTTTATGTTCAACTCCTTGCTTGATAAGTGCAGCGAGATCCTTTGGCTTTGCCGAGTATCCTCGGGCGACGAAGCTGACATTTAACGAGAGCGTCGTAGCGATTGGATTGAATTGAGAAGCTAACAGACCATAAGGAGTGGATTTTGTCACATGACCCTGTGGTGAGGTTGGAGAGGTCTGTCCTTTGGTTAACCCATAGATCTCATTATCCATCACAATCACGGTGATATCGATGTTACGGAGCGCCGCATGGAGGAGGTGTCCGGCACCAATGCTGAAGAAGTCGCCATCTCCACCAACTGCAACGACATTCAGATCGGGACGTGCCATCTTGAGTCCCTGAGCGACTGGTAGCGCACGCCCATGGACGGTGTGGAAACCAAAAGTCTTCATGAAGTGTGGGAAACGACTGGAACAACCAATCCCAGACACGACGACGGTTTGATCCGTTGGCAATTTCATTTCAGCCAGGCCACGGAATGCGGCGTTGAGTACTCCGAAGTCACCGCAGCCAGGACACCAGGTGGGTTTGACCTCGCTCTTATAATCTTTGGGTGTTGGATTGATGATTGTTTGAGTCATGATTAACAAACCTCCTCAATTGCCTGGAGGATCTCTCCCGCTGTGAATGGCAGGCCTCCATATTTGTTGACGCGAATTGCTTGTAAGCCATATTTAGCGCCTAGCAGATTAGCCAGCTGTCCCGAATAGTTGTTTTCTGGCACAATTACCTTGTCGACAGAACGAATGAATTCCTGGATCGCTTGATCAGGCAGGGGCGAGAGCACCTTTGGATGCAGTGATGCAACTTTATGCCCTTTGGCACAAGCACGATCAACTGCTTCCTGAATAGTTCCCTCGGTTGAGCCCCAGCCGATAATGCCGATTCTGGCTTGCTCATCTCCATAACGCTGTGGTTGCGGCAATTCAGCGGCAGCTGTTTCGAGTTTACGGAAGCGTTTCTTCATCATGGCCGTATGATCTTCAGGCTCGTAATTAGGATGTCCAGCCTCATCATGCTCTAAGCCAGTGGCTACATAAGACGGCGCGCCTGTTCCTGGAATACTCATAGGAGAAATGCCACTGGTGGTATAGGCATAGCGTTCATACGCATCCGCACCAGACGTGCTTGGGATGGTTGCATAGATATCTTCATGATGGCTATTGCTTCCATCAGAGGCACGATCATGATATTGGATACGCTCCTGAATCTCAGGCATTTGAAAGATCGACGTGTCAATACTTTCGACGCGGGCTGTGAGCGATTGATCTGTCAGAAACAGGACAGGCATCTGGTAACGATCGGCTAGATGGAATGCCAGGATGATAAGCTCATAGCAGTTTGCTACGTCGGATGGAGCGATCACGATACGTGGAGTGTCACCATGCCCAGCATTCAGCGCAAAGCTGAGGTCGGATTGTTCCATCTTGGTGGGCATACCGGTACTGGGGCCAGCGCGTTGAGCATCGACGATCACGGCTGGTAACTCTGCCATTGAACTGAGACCGATCAACTCTGTCATGAGCGAAAGACCGGGACCAGAGGTGGCTGTCATTGACCGCTTACCACCATAGGAGGCACCAAGTACAGATGCCAGAGCTGCTATCTCATCCTCGGCTTGCAAAAACGTGCCTCCCACGAGAGGAAGCTCTTTGGCCATGCCTTCCATAATGTCGCTAGCAGGCGTGATTGGATATCCTGCAAAATAGCGGCACTGGGCTGCTAATGCACCAGCTACAACTGCCTGGTTGCCATTGAGCACGACGCGATCAGCTTTCTCTACGGCGCCAAGCATGTATGGATCGCTTTTGTGGACTTTTTCTTGAACGTATGTCTTCGCGATATTGAGCGCCAGCAAATTCTTTTCCATGAGATTTGCATTTGCTTTGCGTGAGCGCGAGAGTTTTGATTGTACTACCTGGATGATGGCTTCAATAGGAGGTCCGAAGAGGCCGCAGATGGCTCCTAACATGACCATATTCTTGGTTTGGAAAAGTTGAACCTCTTTACGTGCAATCTCGTTAAAAGGAATGGCATACATGATACTGTCACCCGGATCGGGAGTAAAGTCGGCGGGATCATAGATCAGCACGCCACCATGACGCAACTCACTAATGTTTCGATCATATGCCTCTCTATTCAAGCAGATCAACACATCAGCGTAATCGCCCATAGACTTCACCGGATGATCACTAATACGAACCTGAAACATACATGGCCCACCGAGGATCTCGGCCGGAAACGTCCTGAAGGTATAGACATGATACCCCCAACGAGCGGAGGCCAAAGCAAGGATATCTCCGCCAGAGATAGTACCCTCGCCGGACTCGCCTCCGATTCGAATTGTCACCTCATTCGTCATTGAATGCCCCCTGAAAAGCATTGACCGCGCTATACCCTCAAGCATAGCGCGGCAAAAACAAAACGTCGTGTAGCGCAGTAGGATAGATAATCAGAAGGGGATTTTTTGTACAGAAAAATCTATAACTCCCTCTCAACACGAGAGCGAGAAACATATTCCATAAACTATAGGTTCTTCTTCTACATGCCAGCCAACATTGAACGGAATGTGTCAACAAGTGCATTATACCAACCCCGTTCCTAGCTGACTGGGCATATACATCCTCAATCTAACTTGTCCGTTCCTATGACTGTGTCGGGTTGACCCTGGCACTTTGACTAGTGGTATTATAGCACAACAAATTGATGTGCGTACACGAAAAGAGACCATCTACCGCTTTTTAAGAGAGCTTCATCTCAATTTATTGCCTGACTTCACTGGACAGATCCACGTATGAGATCTACCTACTTTTGCCTGTGATGAGCCTCCGCACGCAAAAGGCTTCAGACAAATGCAATTAGAGAGATGATCAAAAATTCACCTTCATGCTACTTCCCAAATCGAGGTGGCTATGGTATAATGCTTCTCGCAAGGGCCCATAGCTCAGTGGTTAGAGCAGTCGGCTCATAACTGATTGGTCGTTGGTTCGACCCCAACTGGGCCCACTTCCTTGCTACATACAAACCTCTTCCCCCTAAAATCTCCCTTTATACGAGTGTTTATCCTTGACAGATATCTTTTGCCTGATCTGTGCAATTATGGGAGAGAAAAAAGCCTGCTACTTCAGTAGCATTGGGGCGTTCTATCACAATTTGGTTGGGATGATACATTGTGGAAAACTGCCATAAGTACCAATATGTCCCACAAAGCTGTTCATAAGAGCGTTCATTGTTACACAATTGAATATATATATGTGTGTGGCATGGAACCTGTATTTTATTCTTTCTCATTTTCTAGAAATGACAGAAGAGAGTTAAAACTAATGAAATGGTACCCGTATGGTCACGATTTTGGGAATGCTGAAATCGGAGGCGTGACCGTTATCAACGGTAAGACAGTTACGCTCAGCATTCCGACAGCATTTGCCAAGGTTGACACGACGGCATTACGCAATCTTGGTATCAATGTCGAGCAATCGAACGTACACATAATGCAATTTGTGAATGAGGAGGCTGCTTACGCCATTGGTGAATTGGCTTTGCAGCAGTCGATCGATGTGTATAACGGGCGTGGTGATATTCAGCGTTACGCTGGTAAATTTAGTCTGCGTGGATTGCTTACTATTGCAGCGACATTAATTCCTGATCCTGAATTTGGTATTTATGTAGTGGCCGGTCTCCCAGCTGAGACTTATATTAAGAATGCTCCCCTACGTACGGCGATTAAAGAATCGCTTGATGGTACGTATCTTTTCACTCTGAATGACGAAAAAACTCCGCGTCGTATCGTTGTAGAAGTAGCGACGGTTGTCATGGAAGGTGCTGGCGCACTGATTGCGTATAATGATCGCTCGTCGAACAAGTTTACCGAGAGTGCGGTTATTGACATCGGTGGGCGAACGACTGATCTGTATGTAGCACGTGGACAGGTACCTGTGGTTGAATACTGTAAAGGTAAACCAGTCGGCGTGGAAATGGCAACGCAGATGGTCATGGATTCTTTTGAGAATAAATATGATCGTCCGCTTTCTCTGCTTGAAGCGCGTGAAATTATGCATGCCTACGCGGCCCAGGCACAGGGAGAGATCACCAGATATCCTGAAATCTCTTCGTACGGACAATCGATCAGTCACTACGATCTGGAGCGCCTGGTCAAAGAGGCTGTGACGCAGGTCGGGAGCGAAATTGTTTCCTTTGTTGCTTCGGCTTGGAGACAGAGTGATCGCGACGCCGTGGCTGCTAGCTTCCAACCAGTCTTAAATATTGGTGGTGGAGTTTTCTATTTTTATAACTTTCTCAAGAAGCGTATACCTCATCTCTCACGCCCGGATGATCCGGTCCATGCGAATTGTATTGGCTATTGTACATTAGCGGGTCGCTTGTTGATACGCAAGGTGCAGACTGGCAATATTAGCAGCAGTACGAGCGGAAGTAGCCCCTCGAATGGGGTGAGCAGTGGGAGCTCAACCAGTAATCGTATATTCTAAAAAATATAGTGGAGAAATCATATGTCACAAACTCCAGCAGATAAATTCCTCTATTTTACCGTTGGCCTGTTGAAGGACTCTGACGCTTTGGAGGCCTTGCGGCAAGATGCCGTTAAGCACCATATGATTGATAATCCGGGACAGTTGATCGCATTACGCTTGACTGAGTATTATGAGATGATGAATAAAGGGGTTGTGCAGCCTGTGGTCCGTATTCCCGCGATCATTTCGCCGACGGAAACGTTGGCGAATATGAGAAATGAGAGGAATGTCTCGGCACCATTACCTAATCCTAACGCTCCCATCTCCAATTCGGGGATTGCGGGAGCCTCACCAGCGTATGAAACTCAGGGACCACAAGGCCCTCCAAGTCAAGCTGGTCAGGGTGGTAGGCTCATACAACAACCGGGTCAGCCTATGCCATCGCCTGCGTATGCAGGTCCACCTGTCAGCCAGGTTACTGGTAGAATGCGCGCTATGATGAAAGAAGGCGATACGGTCGTATCGACCTCTTCGAATGCTGATCAGAATGCCGACGACGCAGCTGATTACTGGTCAATACTGTGAAGCACCCATGCATACATGCAAGGGGATGCTGCTATTTGGTAATCTCCTAGAAATAGCTCATCAAAGAAGCAGATGGCATCACACACAATTGCTGTGATGCCATCTGCTTCTTTGTGTCCTTCTGACGATTGTCCGGGTCTATGACTTGAATGGCGTTATGAACTTATCAGGTCCCTGAAACTCTTTGGCATCAAGGCTAACCTTGAAGAGTTTCGAGGCCTTTAGCTTCATGCTGTCCTATGCGAGATTACTCATGCTTTGCGTCAATGCAAGGATACGTGTACGTGGAGGTTAACTGGCATATTCGTGCGTTTTACGTTTGGCGACGGTAAAGTGAAGTGGATAAGAGATCACGAGTGAATGGAAAGTACCGTCCCGCTCTTCATCGAAGTGGTAGATAACGTCGTGATCGGTTTCTGGCACAAAAACGTTTTCACCGACCGGAAAAAGTGTCAATTCTTTAGAACCCTTGCGTAGGAATACGCGCTGTTCTCTCTCGATTACCTCAATATGTGCGCCGGGTATATCGTAGCATCCGACGATTTTTTTGAAGGAGATGATTTCCTGAGAGAGTGCCTGGCGCGTGATGGGAGGAAAATCAATGAATTGCGCGGCGATCTCCAGGCCGACGCGTTCTGTGGAAAACTCTCTACAATTGGTTAAGATTACGATTGTCAGATCATCTTCGAGGAATCTGGCGACAAGGGAGCGGAAGCCATTGGCCCAGCCTCCATGGCACGTGACCGTTTTGCCTCGATACGTTGAGAATGACCAGCCAAAGCCATATTCTACACATCGTCCATCGGGCAAGCGTGTAGGCATAAACATAAGCCTTTGTGTGTCGGCATCGACGAGCACATTATTATGTAATGCGGCCTCCCAGATGAGTAGATCATTCAGAGACGATTCCATGGCTCCAGATGAGTGGGTACTGATGCTGCTGGCCAGTGGTGCGGGGATGACTTTGCTGTCCTGCATAATATAGCCGCTTGCGCGGCGGAGGATGATCGGTGTTTTGCGCTGAAAGTAGGAATTCTTCATCTTCAGCGGTTCCAGGATGGCTGCGTGGATGAAGTCTTCATAGCTGGTCTGTGTGATATGTTCGATGATCTGACCGAGTAGGTGATAGCCAGAATTGCTATAGCAAAAATCTGTTCCGGGCTCAAAGAGTAATTGTTGCGGTCGGAAGATTTCAATCACCTCTTGAAGGGAGAGATGTTGAGCCGAGCGTGCCTGGAATTCTGGCAATTCTGAAACATTGACCAGTCCTGACGTATGCGTGAGCAGATGTCTGAGTCGGATCGAATACCAGGCTGGAGGACAGTCTGGCATATAGGTCACGAGTAGGTCTTCGATGGAGAGGTGTCCTTGCATTTGTAAGATGAGGATCGCCATCGCGGTAAATTGTTTCGTTAATGATGCGACGCGAAAAACCGTGTCTGGTTGAACGGGAACGTTCCATTCAATCGATGCCATACCATAGCCCTGACAATGCAGCATTTTGCCTGCCTGCATGACCCCAATAGCTGCTCCAGGACCATTGCCCTTCAGATGGGCGTTGACCAATGTGTCGATAGTCTGTCTCATAGTATACTCCTTAACGAGTAAGAGAATAAAAAGGCAGGCTATATGTGTTGTCTAGCTGGCGGTCTTTGCCAGGTTTTTGCCCCGCTCTTGTTGCGTGAGAAAGGTGTGGGCTGAACGGAACAAAATCTCTTCGATATACATGCTCACGCATCGTCACCGTCGTGGTGATTTATTAAAAATCAAAGGGGTACAGCGCGGCAATGCGCTCTGATTTTACCTGAAAGAGGAGTTGCTAGCGTATGACTTGTGGTATATCTGTAGAGATTTGGCGTACGCTCTGATGTAGACGCCAGAGGGCTCAACACATACATGGTCCCACTTTTATCGCCTCTGCCTCCGTAGGTTACGAAGAGAAAGACACTGACTATATCCTATTGTTAAGAATACTCGATTCCAGGAAGAAAAGCAATCATCCAAGCACGTAGGTTTCCAAAGCCGTTGGGAACATAGAAAAAGCGCCATGAAGAACACATTCTCCATGGCGCTTTCCTCGGGAGAGATTAGTCCTCCCCACGGGTGAGAACTTCGTCAATGAGACCGTATTCGACGGCCTGTGGTGCACTGAGATAGTAGTTACGATCGGCATCTTTTTGCAGCCGTTCCATGGGTTGTCCTGTATGCTTGGCAAGGATCTCAAGCAGATTTTTGCGTAAGCGCAGGATCTCGCGGGCGGTGATCTCGATGTCGGATGCCTGACCCTCGGCGCCTCCCAGAGGCTGATGAATTAAGATGGTTGAATTAGGTAGGGCGAAGCGTTTTCCTTTTGCGCCGACGGCGAGCAAAACGGCTCCCATACTCATTGCCATCCCCATGCAGACCGTGGAGACGTCTGCTTTGAGCGATTCCATCGCATCATAGATCGCCAGTCCTGCGTAGATAACTCCGCCAGGGCTATTGACGTACATGCTGATATCTTTATTCGGATCTTCGTTTTGCAAGAAGAGTAACTGGCCTACCACACTATTGGCGACCATGTCATCGATCTGCGTGCCCACGAAGATGATGCGATCTTGCAATAAACGTGAGAAGAGGTCATGACTGACGATTCCTCGTGGTGTGGTTTCCACAACATAAGGAATGATGCCTCTTGGCTCGAGATATTCGCGTGATTCCTTGATCCATTTGGGATCACGTGGATTAAATTTACTCATCGTTGCTCCTGGTCCTGGCATATATCTTGCAATCAGTTTGGATGGAAAACGTGTTTTTCTGTATGAGTGATGACACGGGTAGTATTTCCATAAAGTATGCCTTTATGATACAAGATGGAAACACAATTGTCCAAGTCTGAGTCTGATTTGCTCTCTGTCTCCGTATGCATGTAAAAAATTGCATGTAAATAATATTTTAGCACGTAATCGGTCTAGAAGGAAAGCTTGTGAGGTTAGCAGATAAGGATACGCGTTGGGTCCATCCTAGTGGTCCCTGCTGTACAGAGAAGTGATGCATCAAGAAGCAGACACAACGCATGCCTATATTATACAGGCGAAAGTGTTTGATGCAAGAGGAAAGATACTTTATTGCTTCTCCGAACTTTATTGTTTGCGAGTAGCTTTGCGAGAATTTATTGTTTTTGGAGCATCCTGATTATGGTTATTTTATCTATATGGGTGCGGAGAAGTTTACAGAACTCTTTTAAGGAGAAGAAATCAAAGAGGGAGGGTATTTTGAAAAATAAGAAAACGTGATAAGCTAAAAGGTATAGATATACTATCTGTATATACTAATCAATCTAACAAGGTTCGCTGAGGAACTGCTATTTCATGGATGAGTCAGGGAGACTACCATATATTGGATACTATACAAACACAGGGTAACGTAGCTGTGGTTGCATCGACTCAACGGCCTCATGTAGTGATTATTGGTGCCGGCTTTGCCGGATTGAATGCAGCAAAAGATCTCAAAGATACGCCCGTTAATATAACTGTTATTGATCGGAATAATCATCATCTCTTCCAGCCTTTGTTATATCAAGTTGCGACGGCGGTATTATCACCAGCGGATATCTCTGCGCCCATTCGTGCGATCTTGCGTCGACAAAAGAATACACGTGTCTTGCTCGCCGATGTGAACGGCATAGATCGTCAGCGGCAATTAGTTCTGACCGCAGATGGTCGTTCTATCCATTACGATTACTTGATCGTGGCAACCGGAGCCAGTCATAGCTATTTCGGAAACGATCAATGGGCTCCCTATGCCCCGGGAATGAAAACGATCTCTGATGCGACCTCCCTGCGACATAAAATTTTACTCGCCTTTGAGCAGGCGGAGGTTGAGACAGATCCTGATCGCCAGCGCGCCCTCTTAACGTTCATCTTTATTGGTGCAGGCCCGACGGGCGTCGAGTTGTCTGGAGCTGTCGCTGAACTGGCGCATCGTGCTCTGGCAGGCGACTTCCGCAATATTGATCCCCGATCTGCACGTATCATTCTCATCGAGGCTCTTCCGCGCATTTTGCCTGCCTTTGATGAAGGACTAGCGAAGAAAGCTCAGGAAGGGTTGCATCGCCTGGGGGTTGAGGTGCGTACCAGCTCGCCAGTTGCAGAAGTAAACGATCACGGAGTCGTATCAGGTGGTCAACAAGTTGAAGCAGGGACAGTCGTGTGGACGGCGGGCGTCTCAGCGTCTCCTGCTGGTAAGTGGCTGGATGCTGAATTGGATAGAGCTGGACGTGCAAAAGTTGATGCATATCTCAATTTACCAGGTTACGCCAATCTTTTTATCGTTGGAGATACCTGCTTGGCGGTACAAGATGGTAAACCGATTCCGGGTATCGCTCCCGCTGCTATGCAGGAAGGGAAGTATGCCGCTTCAGTGATTCGAGCTCGCGTGACTGGTAAGGCTACTAGCCAGCCATTTCATTATAAAAATAAAGGTAACCTGGCAACTGTAGGACGCTCATTTGGCATTGCAGATCTAGGAAAAGTGAAATTTTCGGGTTTTATGGCCTGGGTATTTTGGATAGGTGTACATATTGCTTTCCTGATCGGTTTCCGTAACCGCTTCCTGGTGTTATTCCAGTCGCTCTGGGGCTATATCACGTTCCAGCGTGGTGCACGTTTGATCGCGCATGATCATACTGCCAGTACTTTCATCCATGCGAAGCAGAAAGAACCGGAACTTTTGCCTCGTTAGTCCTTGCTACAAGCCTTTAATTCGCATATAATTCAAAAATGCGAACAGTAAGAACTTGAGGTAAAGGGATGCGAGAGTTTCAGAATAGACTTCCCAAAGGCAAAATTGTCCGAGATCGCTATATTATTGAGGATCTTTTGGGGCAAGGTGGCTTTGGCGCCGTATATCGCGTGCGGGACAGACGCGTTAAAGGAAATATCTTTGCTCTTAAAGAGGTAGAGAGCCCGGAAAGACATCAGCGGGAGAGCGTGTTGTTTGAAGGGGAAGTGCTACGTCGCCTGGATCATCGCGCCTTACCGCGTGTCTATCGGGTATTTGAGGAACCGAAGAGCAATCGTGTCTGTATCTTGATGGATTATGTGGCGGGTCCTAATCTAGAGAAGTTGCGCTTGCAACAGCCTGAGAAACGCTTCCCTTTACTTGAAGTTGTGCGCATGATGACGCCGATTGTTGAGGCTCTGACGTATTTACATGCTCAGCAGCCACCAATTATCCATCGTGATGTGAAGCCTTCCAATATTATTGTGCCAACTTCGGGAGAATCTGCTGTACTTGTCGATTTTGGCATTGCAAAAGAGTACGACGAAGATTCAACTACGACAGCGATTCGGCATTGCTCACCCGGATATGGTGCGCCTGAGCAATATGTCAGTGGAACGGCTACTCAAACCGATGTTTATGGACTGGGTGCGACACTCTATACGCTGTTATCGGGTGTCGTTCCTATCGATGCTCTCTACCGGATTACACGGATGAGTGTCAATCGAGCAGATCCACTTCCACCAGTCCATGAAGTTTTTGATGGCATTCCTCTCTCTATCTCTGAGGCACTTCAGCGTGCCATGGCAATTAACAGCAACGATCGTTTCGCCGATGTGGCTGATCTTTGGAGTATTGTGCAAGCAGAGGTTGAAGAGATTAAAGCGCATGATGCTGATGGTACAGTATTGTCCCAATCACAATTGTCGGAGCAGGAATACCCTGAGGATACAGTACAAAATGATGGCGCTATGGTGCTGGCTGCGGTCGAGCCGCTTACTGATACTCCACATTCCATAGGAGAAGAGGCAGGGCGTACAACAGTTGCAACCATATCCCAACCTCGCAAAGCTGTCGAGCAGACTCCAGCAGCTATGCTTGCTCCTGAGACACCCGTACGGCGTCGATCTCGTAACAAGTTATATATTTTGGCTGCTCTGGTGATAGTGGTTCTTCTCAGTATTGGTATTGGAACAGCCGCCTGGTTTGGAACGAGAACTCCTGCTGTTGTCGCTGTGCCTACTGCGGCGGTGATACATACTCCAACGGCTAAAAGTACAGTGCAAGCATCGACTCCAACGGCTCAACCAAGGCAAACTCCTACGCCAGCGCCAACGGTGACTCCGGAACCAACAACTGCTCAAGTACCAACTCCTACCGCAAATCCTCCGACGAGCCCGCCTACGCTTGGCTCAGCTGTGCTGTCGAGTGCTTATTTCGGTACAGCTCATAATACACCGGCCAGTGTAAACGCCAGTATGTCATTGTCTAATGTGAGCCAGAATGGTACCGCTGTGACTGGCTACGTAGCGTTTGGGACCGGATTATCTGGCAATGGTAATTTTAGCGGTACGGTAAGTGGAAATTCTATCTCCTTTCTTGTGCCTTCGTATTCGACATTGATGCCGCTTTTTTTTCAAGGAACCATTCAGTCCAATGGAGCTATGTCTGGCAATTATTGTAGTTATCGGAATAATCAGTGTGACTATTCTGGTGGTTATGGCACCTGGGATGTTTCACCTTCTGGCACTGGTTATCGGCAGCCCCCGACTGGTATGATGGCTTCTCTTGAGATCCCTCCAACCTTTTTGCGAAAGTCTGGGCGGTGAAACAAATGGTCTTGCTACCATCAGAAGCGGATTTGTGATATACTCCACACGCCATAAAGATATATTAGCGTACGCTTGTATTGCGTATGGGAAGCGGTTATAGCATATAACCAGAGGATAAAGTATACCTGGTTATATATATGGATACCTGCGCAACATATTGGGGATAGACTATGTTTTACGATCATTCTAAGATTTTTGTGAAGGCTGGTAGTGGAGGCGACGGATCAATACATTTCCGTCGCGAAAAGTTTGCTCCGTTTGGAGGCCCAGACGGTGGGGACGGTGGACGTGGTGGAAGTATCTACTTTGAAGCCACCAATGGCTTAAATACTCTGATTGATTTTCGCTATAAACAACAATTTAAGGCGGAATCAGGCGAGCCGGGCATACGTCAAAAGATGCATGGAGCAAAAGGTGGCGATGTCTATTTGAAGGTGCCATGTGGTACAGTCATTCGTGATGCTGAGACGAACGCTCTGGTTGCTGATTTGACTGAGCCTGGTCAGCAGGTGATGGTTGCCCGTGGTGGACGAGGTGGATTAGGAAATGTCCATTATGCGACCTCGACGCGTCAGGCTCCAAAGGAGTCTCAGAAGGGTGAGCCGGGGGAGGAGCGCTGGTTAAACCTTGAGTTGCGCGTTATTGCCGACGTTGGTCTGGTTGGATATCCAAACGCTGGCAAATCGACCTTGCTCTCGGTTGTTTCCGCTGCACGTCCAAAGATTGCTAATTATCCTTTTACGACCCTTGAGCCAAATCTGGGTGTAGTTGAGGTGGGTCAGCCTCGTGGCGGCGATGGCTATGGGTTTGTGATGGCTGATATCCCTGGTCTGATTGAGGGGGCGGCTCAAGGTGTAGGGCTTGGCCATGAATTTTTGCGTCATATCCGTCGTACACGTATCCTGATCCATATGGTGGACGGGTCGGCTGTAGAAAGAGATCCCTGGCAGGATTTTGAAGCGATCAATCATGAATTGCGCGAGTATGATCAACAACTCGCTGAGCGTCCTCAGGTGGTTGTGCTGAATAAAATGGATATTCCCGAAACTCAGGAGCGTTGGCCGGATTTTCAGGCGAAGGCTCGTGCGGCTCATTATCCTGTGTTTGCGATCTCGGCTGCTGCTCATCAGGGGACCGATGAATTGATGACCGAAGTTTCTCGCCTCTTGCTGGAGATGCAACGCGATGAGGCTGAAAAAGCTGCTGCGGAAGTGATTGTCGATCTGCGTGATGGTGAGAGCCCTGTTCTGCGTCCTCAACCAGACGATGCTTTTACTGTTTCGGTTGAAAATGGGGTCTTTATCGTGCGGGGACGGCGTGTGGAGCGTATGGTTAATATGACGAATCAAGAGAGCGAAGAGAGCATGGATCGTATGCAGGTCCAGTTAGAGAAAATGGGTGTAACAAAGTCTCTCGAGGCGGCTGGCGTCAAGGTCGGCGATACTGTACGTTGTGGCAAGGCTGAACTCTTTTGGGGAGAGTAACTCGTTTCTGCCTTTTAGTGTGTCTTTCCCATCCTAGCAGTATGTTATACTAGAGCGATAAGATCCATATTCTGCGTTTGCCTTCTTACACAAACGCGAACAAGCAACGGAATGCGGGTGCACTTAAACTCATGGGGGAAACATTAAGCTTACTGTTTCGAGCGTGTGAGAATGGTTCATATGAGGTACAACTGAAGGAAAGTTGGTCTGGACATACCGTTGGCGGAAAGTTTGTGCCTCCATATACGCCTAAGCAGGTGAGCATACTACAGAAGAAGTTGAATACCTTACAGAGTAGTGATGCAGAACTACGTGAAGTAGGGTGTCGGCTTTTTCGTGCCATCTGTGCCATCGAGCCTGGCAAAAGCCTGCTCGCCACAGCAGCGGATACATCAGTCCAGACCGTTTTTCAAGGCGTTATCTCACGGACTTTGAAGCGCCGTGGAACAGTCGCGCTTTCATTGATTTTCGAGCCAGGATGCGAAGAATTTGTGCGCTATCCCTGGGAATTGCTCCATAATGGTAATCATTTTTTAACGGCTTCTGGGGTATTCACCTTGAGTCGGTCGCTGCTGCGTACTGATTCTCCTGTTGGCTGCGAATTGCCTGTTCATCCACCTTTTCGGATGCTTTATATTAGCGCATCCCCTTCAAATTTTGCTCCCCTGGAGACCGAGCGTAGCTTTCAGGCGATCGAAGAGGCTTTGACACCTCTCATTGATGCAGGCCAGGTATTTCTGGATCGCTTAGAGCCGCCAACCTTTGGTCAATTTGTGCGTTATCTTAATTCATATGGCGGCGCAGGAAAGTTAGATGATAACGAAACGATGCTGCCTTGCTATGTGGTGCATTTTGATGGCCACGGTGCCTATGGCAAGCTATGCCCCAGGGATGACTGTGAGACGATCAATAGTCCTTATGCTCGCAAATGTAGTGCATGTGGCTATGCGTTGAGTCGTGTGACCGCACAGACCTATCTCTGTTTCTGTGATGAAAATGGATATAATAGTTTTGTCGATACGCAGGCTTTACGCCGGGTGCTGGTAAGTAGTGACGTACGCCTGGCTGTGTTTTCTGCCTGCGAGACGGCTATGATGTCCAATGAGAGCGAAAATGCTCTTGAGGGGTCTCTTGCGCTGGCTGCTGTCGATTCTACATTGGCTACTTCTCTGGTCACGGCGCAGGTCCCGGCGGTGGTGGCGATGCCGTTTTCTGTCCAGGATGACTTGAGCTCGACATTTATGTATCATTTTTATGAGGCTCTGGCTGATGGCAGAACTTTAGAAGAAGCTTTATCCCGTGCTCGCCAGTCGCTGCTCTCGATGCCGCAGCAGAGTTGGTTTGTTCCCGTACTTTATCGACATGTGGCTGAAGGTGAAGAAGGCCCTGTCGCTTTGATGGTGAAGTCTGATGCTCAAGATGAACATGCACATCCTCTTTTACATCTTGGGCCGCCGGCCACATTTGTTGGACGTGAGCGTGAGCTACAAGAGATCGAACTCTTAATTATTGCTGCCGCAACTAATCAGCAGAGACCATCGACGCGTGGAGAGAGGCGTTTACGCCAGGGATATCACCATATTGCCCTGACAGGGTCGCCCGGTATTGGTAAGAGCGCTCTGGCATTTGAAGCGATCCGCTTGAATCGAGACAAATTTCTGGGTGGAATTATTGGCGTTTCTTTGGAGGAGGGTAAGACATTCCAGGATGCTCTCCTGGAAATCGTTCATGCCTTACCTATCCAGGCACGCAATACACAGACTATGGATGCCAGGCAGCTAGCGCGTCTGGTACAGGGGACGTTACGTTCTTTATCCAGCCGCGAACTGCCATGCCTCCTATTATTTGATAGCTTTGAAGAAGTTAGTGATCGTGGAGAGTTAGAGCAATGGTTACAATTTTTCAGCTTAGTACCTCCCGAAGTCGTGGTGATGGTTACGTCTCACTCTAATCCAGAAAATATGATGGTCGTTGAAGGTATCACCTCTCGCTGGTATGAATATCGTGTTGGGAAGATGACCAGTAACGATCTCCTCATGCTTTTTGCCGATCTGGCTGCCAGCAATGGACTGGATCAGCGTATCCATTTAGAAGATGCGAAACAGCAGGAGATCTTGCAGGAGATCTGCCTCTTATTGGACGGCTATCCACTCGGAGCAGAATTGATCTTCGGTACGGCTCGCTCGATTGGTGGACAGGTCTTCACTCCTGAAGCGGCGACACGCTCGCTGGAAGAGGTACGCGACGAATTGTATAGTAATCCTCTGGCTGGCATCATGGCTGTCCTGGAGGTGTCTTATCAACGCCTGAGTGCACCTGCGCGCCTCTTGCTTTCGTATCTGGCCGCTTTCCGGTTACCATTTAGCAGTAAGCAGATCTCTATTCTGGTCTCACCTGATACGTTAGAAGCTGCTCATGAGTCGGCGCAAATTTCCTTCCGACCTGATGAAGGTGTTAGCCCATCGCAGCAAGAGGCTTCTATTACTACATTGATCCGACACTGGCGTGAAGCCCGCGATGAGTTGGTTCAGGCTTCATTTGTAGCATTCGATGGTCAGTCCTATATCATCCATTCTCAGATTCGTCACTTTGCGCTTTCTCGCTTGCCGCAAGCAGAACGACGTCGTGTACATCGTGTGGTGGCTGCATATTATTACAGCCTCCCGCAGCCCGGTCCGGAAGAGTGGATTGAAGCTTTTGAGCATCTGGTCGCGGCCGGGGAGGCTCAGGATATCCAGGAGGCAATACGGGTGTCCTTACGGGCGGCCGATAGCTTCAAAGGAGCTGGACTCTTCTCAAGCTTGCAATCTATGCTTCGCCAAGCGGTTGGATACGCGACGCGCCTGGATAATCAGACCAGTGTCAGTCAACTCCAAGGGCATCTGGGGATATTGTTGCGCCAACTAGGACGCTATGCGGAGGCGGAAGTCTGCCTCAAAAGTAGTCTGGCGTTTATGCAACAATATGAGGAGGAAAGTGAGTCCGTTGGGTGGTCTCTGGCTGAGCTGTCTCTTTTATACTCGGATGAGGGCGATTTTCAACAGGCTCTGACGTATGCCCAAAATGCACAGGCGTTCTTTGAAACCAGTGGGCATGAGCAGGGGCTGGCATGGTCACATAATGTCCTTGGCGTAATCTGTCGCCGACGTGCACAATATCAGGATGCACTTACACACTTTGAACAGGCTTATTTATTATGCAGTCATGGCTCAGACGTCGTTGGGCGAGCGCGAATAGTGCATAATCGTGGCATGGTGTATATGGCACTGGGTCAATATTATCAAGCGATACGTGACTTCGAAGAAGCTTTACGTCTGTTTAATGAGTTGAAGCGACCTCTAGATCAGGCCTGGGTACTTGCCAGTAAGTGTATGGTTCATTGCTGGCAGGGGAAATTAGAGCAGGCAGAAAAAGCTTGTTTGGAACTGCTCTCTCGCTTTCGCGAGTATCAACTGCCTCTTGGAGAAGCTCAAATTTTGCGCACGCTAGGAGATGTGTACTGTCGTAAACAGGATTTCTTGCAGGCAAGAGGATGTTACAATGAAGCTCTCATTTTGTTAACATCACTGGGAGCCCGTATCGATCTGGCTTTGACCTTCAATGCTTTGGGAGCGCTTTTCTTTGCCGATGGTAGCTATTTGGATGCAAAAGAAAAGTATGAACAGGCTCAGTTTGTAGCTCAGGAGTGTGGGGCACAGCACATTTATGCGGTGGCATTATTCGGACAGGGGAATGTGGCGCGTGTGCTTCATCAGTTCGTTGAGGCTGAACAGTATTATCGTGAAGCTGATGAACTGTTTCTGCACCTTGATCTGATGCTACAAAGTGAACATGGCAAGATCTGGTACAACTTGGGGTTACTCTATGAAGCCCAGCAGAAATATCGCGAAGCTTTGGATGTATGGCTGCAAGCGCTGAACTCCAGTAAAGATGCAAGTGATCCCTATGAGGGGCTGTTGCGGGAAAAGGTAGAGCTTATGGTGACTCAATATCACCTGGAAGCGGAGTATACTCTCTCTAACAAACGTGGTAAACCAGCGTAGTTGGATGTGTCCTGAAACTCAATTCAGGACACATCGCTTTCTTTTACTTGTCTGTTGTCTGATGAAGAACATGTTCCAGCCAATCTGAAGATGCTTCATCTTTTTGCTTATTCTGAGCGGCCTCATCGCTCGCTTCTAGCTGTGATGGCAGAGTATGTCCATTGGTTGCAGCATGTGCTTCCTGACCATTGTGCTCGTGCGTGGTCATTGTGCTTAGTACCTCTGCACCTGCTGCTGTCGAAATGTTGATCTCCTCATCATCGCTTTCAATTGGGTACGACGGCGCATGGGTGGTCCATACCTTCGTCGGACCACTCTGAGCTTCTTCCTGGCTGACAGGCTCAAATGGGTTAGGAAGATCTGCTGGTGGTAGATTCCCTTCCAGAATCGGCTCCTGTTGACGTCGTAAGACATCCTGGCGGCGTATTGGTTGCGTGATCTGGTTTTCCAGGGTGAGTTGATTTTCAAGTTCGTTCAGCAAATGGACGATCTCTGGACGCAGCACGCGATTACGCTCGGGAATACGTGTCCATTGAGTAAGTGCCGCTGGATAGTAGCCTGCACGGTAACAATACAGTCCTAGCATCGCTCTGGTGTCAAAGATGGTCATACGTTGCCAGAGAGCTAATTCCTCGGCGGGCGTTTCGATAACATCCTCGCTGGCTTCGGTGACTTCTACAAGATGATAAAGTTTGATGCGCATGATGCTAAAGGGATACCCATAATAGAGTGCCAGACGGCGGCGTCTGGATCGTTCTTCTGCATGCTTACCGACAAAATAGTTTTTCGACCAGGACCCGCTGGACCAGATCAACACGGCTAATAGGATGATTAAGAAACGTCCGATATAACGCTCCCAGGGTAATGGCACCAGGCTGACGGCGATGCCCAGAATAGAGAAACATGCTCCCAGTGACCATGCAGCGTATACGAGGCGACGACGATCCCAGCCGAGTAAGTCGAAGTGATGATGGAGTGGTGTCGCCAAGAATGGTAACGGGAATTCCGTATGTGGAACGAATTTATCGCTGTTGGCAAAGCGTAAAATGGTAAGATAGCGTCGAAAAAAACGTGTCATGAGACGGGCAGAAATAAGCGCGGATAGCCCTTCTAGAACGAAAGCTCCACCGATCATAAGGAGCAAGGTTTCATTACGTGAGAAGATAGCAATCATTGCCAGGAGCCCACCCATGCCCAGTGCTCCACTATCTCCCATGATGATTTTTGCACGCCGTGTTGCATGTCCACGCCGTGCTGCCCATGCAGAAGGCCAGTTCAGAGGTAAATATCCTAATACTCCGCCCGCGCCTAAGAGTGCAAGTACCTCTAAAACGACTCCATTTGGTTGTGTGCCGACCAGGCCAGTGACTACTACGCCTAGACCTAATGAGGCGCTAAATACCAAGCCACCAGCCAGGCCATCCAGCCCGTCGCTGAAATCGACCGAAATAGAGGTAAGGCTGCCGACGACTCCAGTCATGAGCATGAGGAAAATGAGCCAACCATAATAGGAGATCGGGTTGCCTGCAACTGAACAGATCTCTGTGTGGCCATGAATGGGAGTGGGACAGAGAAATGTATTGAGAATAGGGAGGTCTTTCCAGAGGCTGTAAGATATCTGACCGCTCTTTGGCAGTAAGAAAAAATATAACGCAGCCGCAATTACACCGACGAGAAATACTCCCACAAACTTGGTGATTTCTTCCAGTCCTTCTTTGCGATAAACTTTGCGCCAGTCATCAATAAAACCTACCAGGGCATAGCCAAACATGGCACCCAATGAGATTAAGAGCAATGTCCATTGGTCCTGTGAAAAATTGAGAAAATAGCCTGTACCAATGCCGATGCCAATCACTGCGATCGTAAAGGCTGGACCTCCGACCAAGGGTAGCTCAACATTTCTAATCTCACGCATTCCCACAGGCATGTCGACACGATGCGTACCAGGTTTGTGCTCACCGCTGCGAAACCTGGGGAAAAGCATTCTGGCTGCCTGACAAAGTAAAACACTGGCTATGGCACAGATAATAAATACAAGTAGTAATTGCCACGGTGAGTTCTGATTCATGCCTGTCCACCTAACTTTTTTAGTTGTTCGTGGGCAACGCGGCGGTCATCCCATGGGAATTTTTCTCGACCAATGATGATGCTCTGTTCGTGCCCCTTGCCTGCCAGGAGTATGGTATCGCCCGGTCGTGCGCGCTCGAATGCTGTGCGAATAGCCTGAGTCCTGTCTGCAATGCAGAGAAAGTCCTGTCCACGCCGTTTTCCGACTGCTTCGGCTCCGGTGGCGATGTCCTCCAGGATGCGTTCTCTGTCTTCCTCACGAGGATCTTCGTCTGTAATGATAAAAAAGTCGGTTTTCTCTGCGGCAATACGCCCCATAATTGGTCGCTTCTGCAGATCGCGCTCACCAGCTGATCCAAACACGACGATCAAATTTCCTGTAGTCAAAGGGCGTAGCGTCTCAATAACTTTCCCCATGCTATCAGGGGTGTGTGCATAGTCTACAATGACGGCGAACGATTGTCCTTCATCAATGTTTTCCATGCGTCCAGTCACTCCTGTAACGGTCGCCATCCCTTTTTCAATCTCAGCGATGGTGATACCCTGGCTGTAAGCGGTGGCAATGGCCGCCAGACTGTTGCTGACGTTGAAACGTCCTACCAGGCCTGTTTCGATCGTCCCCTCGCAGTCAGGTAGGATGACGCGAAAGCGTGTGCTGTGTGGACGGAGCTGGAGGTCAACGGCTCTGACAGCGGCAGGTGTGTCGATGCCGTAGTCAAGAATAGGCACCTGACAGTACGGTTTCAGCACCTCATAGCTAACATCGTCCCGGTTGAGAATGGCGGTCGGATGGCTCTGTAGTCCTTTGTCGCGTTGTGGATCAAGCATTTCGAAGAGGCGAGCCTTGGCACGGCGATATCTTTCGATCGTCTTATGGAAGTCCAGATGCTCATGTGTAATATTTGTGACGACACCCACATCGAAGTTGCAGCCGTGAACGCGACCAAGTTCCAGCCCATGGGAGGTAGCTTCAACGATTCCATAGCGAATGCCGGCTGTTTGCAAACGTTTGAGAAATTCTTGTATCTCCAATGCTTCCAGCGTACTTTGGCGCGTCGTGTTTTCCCATTCCTGCCCATCTAGCTTAAAGTTAGCTGTTGTCATGAGTCCGTTGCGCCGCCCAGCAGTCTCAAAGAGTGTACTGATGAGATTGCTGGTTGTAGTTTTTCCATCAGTTCCGGTTACACCTATTGTGCAAAGATGATTAGCTGGATAATCGTAAAAAGCACAGGCCAGTTCTGCCAGGGCAAGCTGCGCGTTTGGTACTTCTATATAAGGAATAGGAAGCTCTTGTTTAGCACTGGAGAGCGCCTCTCCAACTGCTACTACCGCACCGCGTGAAGCCGCATCTGCAAGGTAGCGTCTCCCATCAGTATGAGTACCTGCGATGGCTACAAAGATTCCGTCTTTTTGGACTTTGCGAGAGTCATAGGCAATAGATATGATTTCCCTCTCTTGATCAGGTAAAAGATCGGGTTGCGAGGGCCGAGATTGATGTGTAAGAGATGCAAGTAATGTCTGTAAATGCATGTTTTTTCTGTACCAATCAGTTTATTTTCGATTTCTTAGTATGATAAAACTCGCCTGTTGCGAGGTATGAGCAGTAAGTAGTACGCGTGTACATTATAATCTTGAAGCGCTTGAGGATGATTATAATTGGCGAAAATGGCTAATTGGTCCTGATTGCCGCTTGCCTCGAAACCTTCTTCAGTATTACGCGCCTCTGTCTTTTCGTTTCGATTCTACAAACAAACTCTGGTTTCGTCAATCATTCGTTTATCAATGGATAGGTGATATAGGTAATATCGGTTGATTTAAACGTTTCATTTGTATTTGTTTAGTGGCAGACTATTTTTCTGTGGGCATTCAGGCTATGATGTTCTTTTCTCTTGATTTTTCTTTGGTTCTTTGGTACTCTTATTTAAGAGGATTTTAAGGTATTTACAGTTATAGTATGTCTTGTTGCCCTTCTTTGGTTGTCTGTATGCTTTTGTGACCGGATCAGCATAAAGCTGAAGCGTCAATTTTTGCTGGTCCAGCACTGGTTTTAGTACTAGTTAGATGGTCGCAAAATCCTTTCAGCTTGACAATTATAAACACACTCTCTATCATCTGTTACAAGCTGAAAGAATAGTCATAAGGTCATAATACCTTTAACACAAGGGGAAATCACAAATATCCTGGCCGACTTGACATATCAACCATTTTTTGAGAGGAATTGGCATGCTACATGCTTCTCGAATGCTAATGAAATCTCAGCAATCCATCGGCATCTTATTAGCGCTATTGATCTTTTTTACCGTATTCGTGTTGGACTCATCCTACGCAATGTATCTTGTTTTCTATCCCGTTGCCCAGGCCCCGATTGTTTGGGTCTCATCAGCATTTTCTTTTCTTATAGCGTCAGCATTTTTTACTGCCGGGTTGTTTGTCTGGTGCCAGGCACGCAATCGTAGGATTGCTCTCCCCTTTCTGATCGGCTGTCTATCTATGATGGTTTTCTTTACTATCAAAACTCATGATCCTATGATTGGTTGGATGGATGTGCTTTGCTGGATGAGTAGTAGCAGTCTCATTGTCTGCTTGTCGGCTATATTCGTTTTTTTTCCTCGTGAGAACTCATTCAGTGGTCACGCTGAAACGTTGAAGCGAATTGATTCTGATGCAAACACGATACGTTCTAAACTGTTAATAAAGAGTTATCTCTGGTTGATTGGCGTTGGAGGGGGGGGGATAGGCGTAGTGGATCTGTGCATGAGTATGCATCTCTTTGATCTTGCATGGGTTTTATCAATCAGTCGTATCTTCTATCTGGCTCTGACCTTGCCGGGATTGCTCGGTCTTTTTTTGTGGTCATATCAGCATTCTAAAGGATCACGCGAACGTTCACAATTGCTGCTACTTGGGTGTGGGATGATAATTACCAGCACACCATTTTTTGCCTTCTTACTGCTCAACCACCTTTCGAATTATGCTTCCTTACATGCTCTACTTGCTGAGGGGATGCTGTGTCTTCTCCCTTTGATTGCGGGCTATGCACTTTTGCGTGATCAAATACTCTTGTTCGATTCGCTGGTGGGACGATGGGTTTCGCTTCTTTTTGGGATAGCTTTCTTTGCTCTGCTCGCCACGTGCGTTTTTATATTTGGATATCTTTTCCCCTCTCAATGGATTGTACAGCAGAGAAATGCTGTCGTCATTGGCATTGTTCTTACCGTGACATTGTTAACTCCTCTGATCTGGTGGCTGGCGCGAAGCTTTACTGAAAAATTCTTTTTTCGTGAGGTAGAACTCTATCGCCATCTGTTTGATGAGCCTGCCAGGCTGCCTGAAAATATTTTAGAGATCGATGCTGCTGCTCGCTTGATCACATCTACAGTTTTATATGCGTTGCAAGCTAATCAAGTCTGTGTGTTTGTCTTTGATGAGAGCAGTGGGCAATATATTCTCCATCCCGATCTGGCTACACGTGCGATTGATACTGATGGCCACGCATTGCTCACATCTTTGGAACATATATTGCATGTGACTGACTTAAATCAAGAGGGTAACATTGTCTATTTGGATGCTCATTTACCCATTGTCCAATACTTAGAACGGAGCCGTCGTCCGCTGGTGTTAAATCGAGAACTGGCATTGGCAGTTCCTCGAACTATGGAACGTTATATCTCTTCCGCCTCTTTTTTTGATGATAATGGTTGGCTGCTGGCTCCTATTCGGGCACAGGGAAATATGATTGGTTTGTTACTTCTGGGAGCACGCGATGAACGGCAACCATATAGCGGTACTGATATTGAAATTGTACATCAGTTGACAGAGTGCTATGCGATGGCTTTGGAGAGGGCTCGTCTCTATGCAAGGGTGAGCCAACATACCAACCTGCTTAACAGCTTGTATAATGTCAGTGTTATGCCCAACTCCGCCTTTAGTAACGTTATAGAGGCGGCGACGACGTACGCTACTATGGCCGCTCAATCTACTTCTGCGGCGGTTGAGATGTGGTTATATGATAGATCGAAGAATGAATTACAGCTTGCCGTGAGGACTGGTCATGGCCCTCATCTGTTTTCTCCCGAGCGTCTCAAGAATATACAAAAGAGAGATTGGTCCGCCTGCTTCTTCGCCAAAGGTCAGGCTATCGATGAGGAGATGCAGGCAACTTATCTGCCTTCTTGCCTGCCAAAGATTCCTCCTTGCCCTTTTGCCTGGCTGCCACTGCATAAGGATGAGCAGTATATGGGATTTTTGATGATTACTTATGCTCGTCCACATATATTTTTATGGGAAGAAATGTGTGTGCTGGAGATGTTTGCGAATCAATGTCTCTCTACTCTGGAAAACGTTCAAATGACTACGGAGTTGCGAAATGCTTATGAACGACAAAAGGAACTTGATCGATTAAAAGATCAGTTTATTATGACTGCATCGCATGAATTGCGCACCCCATTGACAACTGTACTGGGCTATATCGAGCTGTTAGATCAATATCATGAACAACTTGAGGTGACTTCACGCGCTGAATTTATTGAGAAGGCACGTTTGGGCTGTGATGAGCTTTCGCTGCTGGTGAGTAATATTATGGATGCCAGCCATGTAAATAATTATGCTGATACGGTTCATTTGCGTCCAATCTCTCTGATACAAACGACATCATATGTGTTGGAGATGATGGAGGCTACGATCACGCGTGAGCATCGCACCGTTGTGGTCGATATTGCCGATGATATGTATGTATCTGCCGATGATACGCGTTTACGTCAGGTGCTGCTGAATCTGGTCAGTAATGCTTTGAAATATTCTCCTGAGGGCTCAAGTATCGGCATTTCTGCGCGCTATGTAGAGCAGCAAGCGATCATTCGTATCCAGGATAGAGGATTGGGTGTGCCTCTAGAGCAGCAAGGGCAGCTTTTTGAACGCTTTGTGCGCTTAGAGCGTGACATCAATAGCCCGGTGCGTGGAGCAGGACTGGGTTTATTTATCTGCCGCCGCCTGCTGGAAGTCATGGGAGGACAAATTTGGATTGAGAGTAGCGGCGTGACAGGTGAAGGAAGTGCCCTGGTCTTTGCTCTCCAGGTAGTCCCAAAAAAGCGGCATAGAGAAGCCGCAAGTGTACAAATTCCTGTCTAATGCGCTACCAGGACTCTTTAGGAAAGCTACCCGGTTTTCTTTTGCACAACGTCATTTCCTATGAATGACATATAGTAGGTATATGCATAGTGAATTTCGTGTATAGGAGAAAATACGTATGGCTACAATGCGTCGGACAGCGGCCAGTATTACTTCTCGTCAACTGGAAGTCCTTGCATTTCTAGCACGACGTGAGCACTGGTTAGTTGGCGAAGTTGCCGCTGTGCTGGGAGTGAGTTCTGCTGCTGCAACAAAAGCTATTGTGCGTCTTGAACGTAAAGGTCTGGTTTCGCGTTCGGTGGATATGATGGATCGGCGCTGTGTAAATGTGCGTATTACACATGCGGGTAGTAATGCTGTAAGTCAGATGGTTAATCCTGTGTAGTTGAATGGCTGAGCCTATTTTTAGACATATGATGGCAGTGCGGAAGATCTGGCTCAATCCCTTGTTTGAGCTCTAAGATGCTTCCGTTCTGACATAACCTCGATCTTTGGCATATTGCCATAAGGACTTTTGCAATTGTCGGCGAGCACGTGAGATGCGGCTCATCACAGTTCCAATGGGAATTTGTAGAGCATCAGCAATCTCTTTGTATGACAACCCTTCAATATCGGCCAGAATGATCGCCATTCTAAAATTGGGGGGTAAGTCTTTTAATGCGGTATAGACATCTTCATCGAGATATTGGTTTAAAACTTCTTCCTCAGCTCCCTGGTTGCGTTCCTGCCCACTTAAATCTCGAATCTGATTGTAGAGGTAAAATTCTTCTCCATCAGGTAACGCGATTGGAGTCGGATGAGCTGCTTGTTTGCGATAACGGTTAATAGCAGATGTGTTGAGTATGCGAAAGAGCCATGCGCGTAAGTTTGTACCTGATTGATAGGTATGAGCGAAACGTATGGCTTTGAGCATGGTCTCTTGAACCAGATCCTCAGCTTCTTGTGGGTTATTGGTCATACGCAGTGCGGTACGGTACAGACTATCTAATTGGGCGAGAAGTCCCGCCTCAAAATCTTCGGTTGGAGGCTCTTTCTTCGTTGGTGTCTCTTCAATCTCCTCTTCTTCTGCATCTATTAACTCCGAGGTCTGTATATCATCAAATCTTGACTTGTCCTGCATCAAATACTCCTCTGACAAGGGGCTCACCACGAGTTCCTCCTTCTTTCTTTCGGAAAGTAATCTTAGTATATCTTATAGGCGGTGGGAATGAAAGGGCTACTGAATTATGTTAGAATGAACAGATAGAGTGGCGAGCTAGAGTAGGAGAAGTTTTATTATGGAATGTTTAGATTGTGTTGAGACGACAGCGCGTCTGCATCTTTATATCGATCGTGAACTCACGGTCGAAGAAGTAGAAATCGTCCAACAGCATTTGTCGGGTTGCCCGAGTTGTGAATGCCGCTTTCATTTCGACTTGCAACTAAAACGGTTGTTACATGAGCGCTGTACAATTCAACGCGCTCCTGCTCATTTGCGGGAAGCCGTGATGCGTCTGGCACAAGGCCAGCGTAACAATCTGGATGCGGATCTAGCAAGAGAAATCAGGGACGAAATTAAGGCTGACCTTAAAGAGTGGTCATAGTCTCGTCAGAAAGCAGCTAAAAGCCCGTTTGGACTTTTGCATATAACGGAATGTGCTATTTTGTACATGCATGTTAAAGATTCAGCTCGCAAGCATAAGCATGACATGTATAGCAATATGTCAAAGTCTCAGATATGTATCTGCGTGTCCGTTCTATGAATAGTCCTGGGCTCAGGTAGAGAGTACCGCTCGTAGTCAGAGCAGTAGTGCACGGATGATCGGTCTCTCTCTGTATGTATTACGTTTTACAGAAGCTCTCTGGATCATATCTCATCCTAAGAGAGATTACCAATTGAGACTTATGGTGAAGAGGGAATTGAGATATGTCAGAACGTTAAAAAATATCAGTACCCCTACCACCATCATTAATATTCCAGTCCCAAGTTCAACTCTTCCCAGATATGGCTTAAACCATTTTAACACGCGACTCAACTGATTCACGCCCAGACCAAGCAGAAGAAAAGGTACGCCCAGGCCAAGTGAGTAAATCAACAAGAGGAGCACTCCCTGTTGCAAGGTTGTGGCATTGGCAGCCAGAATCAAGATACCAGCCAGGATTGGTGTAACACAGGGAGTCCAGGCTATTCCAAAGATCAGACCGACGAGCATTGAGGCGAGATAGTTTGGGTGTTCGGGTATAAATGTAAAACGTTTGTTGCTATTGAGGAATGGTATGCGCAAGATGCCAGTCAGGTGCAAGCCAAAGATAAGCATAATTACACCTCCAGCCTGACGTAGAATGGCAATATGTTCTTTCAAATAACTCCCCAGTGCACTGGCTGTAGCTCCCAATGCCACAAACGCCAGCGTAAAGCCAGCGACAAATAGCACGGCATGACGAAACGTATTTAAGCGGGCTTGTAGCGTTTGTTGTTGACCTGCTGATTGATATACGCTAGGTCCAACCAGTTGTGCTAAATAGATTGGAACCAGGGGCAACACACATGGCGAGAGAAATGATGCCAGGCCTGCGAGAAAAGCGATGCCAAGGCTAATCTGTGTGGGATTCATGAATCCTCCTCGACCGTTTGAATTCTATTGCTTCATAGTATAGAGGGTTAATGAGAACTGTGCAACGTTTTACCAGACTTATTGTGCTCTAAATGTTCCCATTTTTTGAGTATCAGGCGCGCCGCATGTGCCAAATTAGGAGAACTCTCATTGCCTTCATCTTGCAGTCTGGTTAACTCTGTGAGGGCGTAAACGACGATACTGTCATGAGAGGTGCTCAGGCTGGCAAGCGCGTTGAGTGCCGTAGATGCAACGTTTGTATCTGGATCAAAGAGGACCTGGAGCAAGATTGGAATGGCCCAACGAGCATCAGTCTGCCCACAAACATAAGCAGCGCAAGCTCGTACGCCACTATCACTATCTTCTAAGAGCATCTGGCAATAGATTGGATGCAGATTATGTGCCCCGGTAAGGAAATTTCCGAGGGCAGCAAGGAGTTCTAACGTGCGTTGACGCAATAAAGGACTCGGCGCTTGTAGAAGTTGCAGCAGAATTTCCGCTTCAAAAATCTCCTGACACAGCTCCTGCCAGATCTGTTGACGTCCACTATTCCTGGCTTGCCATACGATCTGTGCTAATGAGTCCAGGGCCGTCACCTGCAAATCTTCCTGGTACGTGGCGAGGATAGATAGCAACCAGCGAGTAATATTTCCACGTAACGGCGCTCGCAAGACGCCATGGAAAAAGCGCAAGCATTCGATTGCTTCTCCTTGTCCAGGATGCTCACTGTTCATTACTATTGTACCCAAAACTGCTGCGACATATTCTCCACCGCATGCTGCCAGTGTGTAGTAGGTCTGGCGTCGTAAGTCGGGCTGGGATGATTGCAGTAAAGGCAAGAAACGCATGATAAATGTATGTTGGCGTATATGGTAACGGAGGGTTTTATTCTGTCTGGCAATCTCCTCTAAGATAGTGAGTATGGTGATTTGTTCACGTTCTTCTGCATGCTCCAGCATTGTACACAGTTTGACGAGTGTATCTGGTAGGGCGATAATACTGAGCGTATGTGCCGCTTGCTGGACTATCTCTGCATCGCTATCGCTTAAGAGATGAAGAAGCCTGGTGATAAGCGCTTCTTGTTGTGGAGGAGGTAGCTTCAGGGGATGCTCTGTAGCAAAAATAAAGGTTGCGGCTTTACGGATTTCTTGAGGGACGCTATCATCGAGACATGCGTCAAGTCCCTCGAAGCCCTTTACATCTCCACAATTCAATAGGGCATACGCGATAGTCAGGCGAATGGGAAAAGCCTCCGGCACCTCTTGCTGCTGGTGGAGCAGGTCGATGGTTGCTGGATGCAGTGCGTGGTTACGAGCACGTGTTGCGAGTGCCATCGCAGCTGCGTAGCGTACCGATGTCCAGGATGTATGAAGTCCCAGGCAAAGAATCTCTTCGTTATCAGTGTCTGGTGATAAGTTGGTTGCTTCGATGATGCTGACCCATAGCACTGGCCCGGCAGTTGCATTGAGGGTTGGATGAGATAAGAGATCTGATAGGCTGATGCTTTCTTGCTGGCTGAAATGGAACAATAAGTAACTGGTATGTTCGTATTGTGGTGGCCACCAAGGCCAGGCTGGTGTGAGTATCTCTGGATAATTGCTAAGTGTTGTGAGTAGCAGCGGTAAAATCGCTGCTCCTTGTTTAGCTAGCCTTCGTGTGGCACGTAAGCGAATGTGGTATTCTGTTTCAGGCCCTAAAAGCATTGCTAATGCTGCCTGGATGCTTTCTCGCTGCATAGGCGACAAATCCGCTTTCAGAATGCTCTGACCCTCTTTTTTATTGTTCGGGTGTTTTAAAAAATTTGTGAATCTGGTTCCATCTCTTTGGGCTCTGTTGAGTGTTGTCTTCTGACGATGAATACATCTGTTTTTGCTGCTCTTGCGTAAATCTTTCGTCCTCACTTTGAGGATAGGGAGGCAAGGTGGGTGTTTGTGGAATATCACCTAGGTGCTGCTGCATTTGAGTGTTTCCCTGTTGCGTGGGTGGCTGAACCGCCTGGGTTAGCTGAGTATTTTCCTGTTCGAGCGTGAGGTAGCGCGGAAGTGTTACTTGAGGTCGTTTAGGAAGATATGGTGCTGTTTTCCCACGTGCTCCATATGCTGATTGTGATGGCACTGGACCTGTTGGTGGGTCCAGACGCAAATTACGTAGTTCTCGTGCCATGATACTTGCATCTTCATAACGATCGTCACGATTCCGTGACAGAGCGGTTAGAATAATCTGTTCCAGCTCTGCTGGTACGTTAGGGTTATGAGCACTGGGTGGTTGTAAGATACCCTGGATGATGGTCTGGGTCACTTCAGGCATTGTTCGGCCGGAGAAGGGACGACGTCCGCATACCATCTCGTAGAGAACAACGCCCAGGGCATAGATATCACTACGGTTATCTATGATCTCGCCCCAGATCTGTTCTGGTGATGCATAATAAATACTGCCGACCAATGTTTTAGCAACAGTAATCACTTGCAAGCCGGGTGCTCGCGCTAAGCCAAAGTCCATGACCTTTATTTTACCCCAACGGCTGAGCATAAGATTTTCTGGTTTGATATCGCGATGAATAACATTGCGTTCCCGGTAAGCCGCATCGAGGGCATCAGCAATCTGCGCTGCGTATTCAGCAGCGTAATAAGGAGATATAGTGCCGTCAAGGTAGAGTAAGTTAGCCAGGGTAGGTCCCTGTACGAACTCCATCGCAAAAAAGAGGAGGTTTTGTTGCTCTCCTGCATCGTAAATTTGCACAATATTGGGATGGTTTAATCCGGCAATAATCCGCGCTTCACGGGTAAAGCGTGCCACATAGGATGCGTCTCGCGCTAATCCTTGTGGAAGCACCTTGACTGCGACTTCGCGTCCTAGTGTGAGTTGTTTGGCTCGATAGACAACGCCCATCGCCCCTCGTCCCACTTCTTCCTCTAGATAATAACCACCAAGATGATGCCCTGCCAGTTCATTCATAATCGGTTGCGGCATGTGAAATAGCCAACGTGCAAGTGCTGAGGATGCCGCTCTCCTTTCTGGTATGAAGAAATACCCATCTCTGCTGATGGATGACGGCACTACGGCTGTAGTAGATATCCCAGGATCCATGCTTCAGGATATCTCTACCAGTATAAACGAATGATCTTTCTTTCACTATAGCGAGTAGATCCAAAAAATAATCGCAGGCTCGCATGTTAATCAAGCGAAGACCTAATCTCTCTGCGTATTGTATACGCTTCAACAAGAACAATTTGGTAGATCAGGTTATCCTCGGTGGATAGTAGGTATAATTATCCGTCTCGTGCATCTTCTTATTGGCAGGCAGAAAAACGGAAAAGAATCTCCATAAAAACAGAGTGCAAGCGCGACCTTACACTCTGTTTTTATAAGAGTAGGATTAATCGAGATAATCTTTTAAGATACGACTTGCCTGTGGATGACGTAACTTACGAATCGCACGTTCTTCGATCTGTCGTACACGTTCACGGGTAACTTTTAATTTTTTACCGACTTCTTCCAATGTATGGTCGTGATCGTCGATCAAGCCAAAGCGCAATTCAATGACCTGACGCTCTCGTACAGTAAGCTGTCCAAGAACCTTACGAATTTCCTCACGCAGAAGCTGTTGATCAGTGATTTCACTTGGCCCACGCTCATGAACATCCTCGATAATGTCACCAAGGGTATTCTCCTCTTCCTCGGAAAGAGGGGCATCGAGTGAAAAGACTTTTTCTGCCCAGATCAGCAACTCACTTACACGTTCGGGAGTCATACCGAGTCGTTCGCCAATCAGCTCAGGATTGGGTTCTCTTCCCATCTCTTGATACAACTGACGAGTAGTACGCTTGACGCGCATCACTTCTTCCATAATGTAGACAGGGAGCCGTACGACACGAGTGCCTTCAAGGATGGCTCGTGTGATGGCTTGTTTAATCCACCAGGTAGCATACGTGGAAAAGCGAAAGCCCTTGCGATAGTCAAACTTGGTGACAGCGCGGATCAGGCCAATATTGCCTTCTCCAATCAGGTCTTCCAGAGAAAGTCCCTGGCCGACATATTTTTTGGCAATGCTGACAACCAATCGCAAGTTTGCTTCAATGAGATGATTTCTTGCATCCTTATCACCTTGCTCGGCTCTTTGTGCAAGGTGGGATTCGCTTGCTGCTGAGAGCAAAAGGATACGTGAAATCTCACGAAGATAGAGGCGTAAGCTATCGCTTTGGGCCAGACTACTGATGTCAGATTCCGGCACACTCTCACGTTCTGGTTCAGCCGTCTTATTACGGTTACCGTTAAACATCACATTTCGTTCCAAGTGCTTGCTCTCTTCTCCTGCAACATGTACGTAGATCAGTTCAGTCATGACTTATTGTATCATACGTATTGGGTATTGCAAGCGACATCTTGCCTACCTTAATTGATTTTAACCTTACGTTGTCCTTCTCATAATACGGTGTCGGCGAACTGTTCCATCTCAACAGGACCGCATACCCTATGGGATAAGCCGTCTTCAGGTATACATTCACTAACAGAATGGCTCTCGTTCTTATTCCTCCTGCAAAGTGGCGTGTTGGAATATGGCAGCCAAGGAGTCCATTCACTAAGTCCAGTGACAACAGCGTTTATAACTGTATAGTCAAAAGAAACAAGAGTGTAACCGCTTAGATCATTGTAACGTAAATATTATATGCCATCTTCTATTCAGAAAATATTATGTGGAAAGTAAAGGAAGTCGCTCTACCATGAGCTTACCAGTAGCATTAGCGCCAGGGACTCTCATCGGAGGCCACTATATCACAGGAGATCTTATCAATCAAGGTGGCTTCGGAGGAGTCTATCGCGGGGTAGATACCAGCGAAGGGAATCGCCCTTGCGCAATTAAAGAGACGTATGATGTGACGCCAGCGGCAAGGCGCCAGGCTTTGATGGAGGCAAGTGTTTTATTAACGGTGCGCAGTCCTCATCTGCCAGAGGTCTATGACGCATTTGAGTCCAATGGGCGCTTCTATCTGGTTATGCAGTTGATTGCAGGGAATAATCTTTTACAACTTTTGCGGACGCGTGTCCCCAATGGCCAGGTCGGCACGCAGGCTCCTGGTCGATTGAAGACCGGTCCGTTTAGTGAGCAAGAAGTGTTGAGCTGGTTGCTACCATTGATGGATGCCTTGCAGGAACTTCATAGTCGCCGTCCACCAGTGATGCATAGAGATATTAAGCCGGGAAATATTGTCTTAGCCCCTAACAATACGGCAGTATTGCTTGATTTTGGTTTGACCAAGCTCTACGATCCTAATGTGAGTACCCAAACACTGGGCCGCGCAGTGACAGAAGGTTTTAGCCCGCTTGAGCAGTATATCGGGAAGACTTCGCCACAGTCGGATATCTACTCGATGGGCGCAACGTTTTATCTGCTCTGGACGAATCGTCTCCCTCCGACCGCAACCAGCCGTAGTGCCCATGATGAATTAATCGCCCCGCGTCTCTTAAATCCTTCCTTATCTCCAAAACTAGAATGGATTTTATTGAAGGCTCTGGCGTTGCATGCTGATGAGCGCTTTGAAAGCATGGGTGAGTTCGCTCAAGCGCTGCGTGAACCTACGTTTGCTGAATATAATGATCCTACTGTGGCTGTAGCGATCAATCCCGTGAGCGTGAAGAATCCACCATCTCAGGTTGTCTTGCCAGGGTATACAGGAACTGCCTATCCTGCGACCCCTAATCGTGCGCCGTTTCATGCTGTACCTGATCCTGCCAATTTTGATCATACAATTCCTGCCACTCCAGGCTATAATCAAGCTCCATATCCATTTATCTCCCCTCAACAATCTTATGGTTCAGGGACGTATGGCCAACAACAAGCAAATTATCCAGGGATCGGAGTTCAGCCTCCTCCAAGCATGTATCCCTATGTGCCACCTGGTGGTGCTCCTGCCGCGCCTGCGCAACAGAATAAAGGGAAACGTGCGCAGGCTTTCTCAAGGCGTCCATTGCCTCTACCAGCCGATCAAGGTTGCTTGTGGGGAGTCTTACAGGGTGTATTGGCCGCCGGCCTGGTCCTGTTTGTAAAAGAGCAAGCGGTGTTTTACCTGGCAACTGTGTTGGGCGTGCTTTTTTATGCTCTGGCTGGTTATATGACGACGCGACGAGGAGGGAGTCCTGTACGAGGAGCGTGGTCAGGCTATTGGACGGGAATATTTGGGACGATTACATTTTGGGTGGGATTGCTGATTGGACTGCTGGTCAGTGCCTTGCAACGTTTTCAGGCCTTTACCCAGGATCATACGCAAGCACCTGGTGGCACGTTGTTCTCTCTGGCCTGGCGCGATGTTCAGCCACAATGGCCTGCTATACCGCAAATTGCGGCGTCACAATCTCCATTTGTCAATTTTATTCTCCTGATGCTTATCGGGATTGTTGTTGCCTGGGTTGCTGGTTGGATCGGCGGTTTGAGTGGAACTAGACGGTATGTTGCTAGAAATCCTACCAGTCCCTAACGTACGCACTGGAACTTTTGACCTTCCCAGAAGCATCCCTCCCCACGTAAGCGGCATCACTGAGAGGTGCAAGGTTGATGCGTTTGAGGATGGAGAAGGGAGCTTTTCTGTCCTGATAAAAACAGTGCCAACGCCAGAAATGCGCTTAAATCTTACCAGGCGCACGTAGAAGCAAAAGTGCTGAAGTGTTATACTGGTGAGCATCTCCTTTTATGTCTGGAGAGTGCACACCTCTCTGTGAGGGATGTGTCTATAATGTCGAGGGAAGGTAGGCGTACATACTTTGACGATCCAAGAACCGATCAATTCTGCTACTACCACTGCTGATGAATCCCTGGCAGTGTTGTCTGTTGAAGATATCGCTCGTACTTTGAGCTCTGAGTTGAAGCTGGGCAATGGGCAGATCGCTCGCACAATTGCCTTGATTGATGAAGGTAATACTACACCTTTTATTGCGCGTTATCGCAAAGAAGTCACTGATAGTCTGGATGAGGTCCAGATTCAGGCGATTGCCGATCGGACAGCGGCCCTACGAGCGCTGTTTGAGCGCAAACAGGATGTTTATCGTCTGATTGACGCTCAAGGGAAATTAACTCCTGAGTTGGCGACCGCTCTAGAAGAGGCGCGAACCCTCCAGGCGGTAGAAGATCTTTATTTACCCTATCGGCAAAAGAGAAAAACGCGTGCCAGTGTGGCTCGCGAAAAAGGATTGGCTCCATTGGCTGAAATTATTTTGCAGCAACTGGAGATCGCTGGCACTGCCACGAGCGTGCTAGAAGAGCATGCTCAGCCATTTTTGAATGCTGAGAAAGGCGTGGAGACGAGTCTAGAGGCGTATGCCGGTGCGAGCGATATTGTGGCGGAAGTGATTTCAGAGGATGCCAATGTACGTGGAAATGTGCGTACAACATTTTTCCATCAAGCTGCGGTTGGCGCACATGTAGGCGATCCAGAAAAGGTGGCTGAGAAAGATCCCAACGGCCTCTATCGGCTCTATTATGAGTTTAATGAGAATATTACAAGGCTCGTTCCCCATCGCATTCTGGCTCTGAATCGTGGCGAAAAAGAGGATGTGCTGCGCATAAATGTTTCTCTACCCTATGAGCAGGCGCAGAGAGATATCCAGTCGCACTATCCCGTAAAAGCAGCCTCTCCGTTTGGGCAATTGCTCTCCGATGCGATGGAAGATGGGTATAAGCGTTTGCTGGCTCCCGCTATGGAGCGTGAAGCTCGTGTCGAGTTGACGCGTAAAGCGGAGGAGCATGCCATTAATGTCTTTGCGACCAATCTGCGCAATCTCTTGCTCCAGCCTCCTTTACGCGGTAAAAAAGTGCTGGGTATCGATCCAGGTTTTCGTACTGGCTGTAAACTGACGGTGGTGGATGAAACAGGTAAGTATATTACATCGGATACAATGTATCTGTATCAGGAGGGTAAGGCTCGTCAGTTGCTGCGGCAGATGTTGACTGATTATGGCATTAAAGTGATTGCGATTGGCAATGGGACGGCTTCCCGTGAGACTGAGCAGCTGGTGGCGGGCTTATTAAGCGAACTTGAAACAGGCAATCAAGATAATGATCCACTTGGCTATGTGATTGTGAATGAAGCCGGCGCTTCTGTCTATTCAGCCTCTGAGGCCGCTCGGGAGGAGTTTCCAACACTGGATGCTACTCAGCGCGGCACGATTTCGATTGCTCGTCGTCTACAAGATCCATTGGCTGAACTGGTAAAGATTGATCCAAAGGCGGTCGGTGTGGGTTTGTATCAGCACGATGTGGATCAGAAAGAGTTAGCCGCTATGCTGGATCGCGTTGTCGAGTCGTGTGTTAACTTTGCCGGCGTTGAGGTTAATTCCGCTTCGGCAGCATTACTTAAACGGGTCTCAGGGATTAATACACGTGTGGCTAATGCTATCGTTAAATATCGAGAGGCGAAAGGTCCCTTTAAGTCACGCAAAGATTTATTGAAAGTGCCTGGTATGGGTCCTGCTACTTTTGTGCAGGCGGCCGGCTTCTTAAAGATTGCCAATGGTGTTGAGCCTCTAGATAACACATTTATTCATCCTGAGAGCTATGATGCGGTGCGTGCCCTGCTGAAGCTACTGCCTGCAGGCGAGGGGAAACAGGAGAAGCCATCAGAGCGTATTGAGCAGTTTCGACAATTGATCAAGTTACAAAATAGTCTTGGTCGTTCAAATCGCCAACGCAGCAATGCTGGTGGAAGTGGCGAACCGACTGGTTGGAAAGAGATTGCGGAGAAGGTGGGCGTTGGTTTGCCTACACTCAACGACATTTTAGAGAATTTAGAGAAGCCTGGACTCGATCCGCGTGATGCTCTACCGCCACCGCTTTTGCGCCACGACGTGCTAAAGATGGAGGATCTACAATCAGGTATGGTTCTACAAGGGACTGTACGCAATGTGGTGGACTTTGGGGCTTTTGTGGATATAGGTGTCAAGCATGATGGTCTGGTTCATGTCTCTGAGATGGCGGATCGTTTTGTTCGCGATCCTCTCAGTGTCGTTGCTGTTGGCCAGATTGTTCAAGTGCGGGTGCTGGAAATTGATATCAAGCGTAATCGTATTCAGTTGAGTATGCGTAATATCGATGCGCAATAGTATTCTCTGCAAAGTATAAGAAGTCATGAAGGGACCTGTAATGATACATGAACCTTATAGTTTTGAACGCTATTTGAATGTGCGGACAGCCTTTGGACCGAGTTTTGCTCCTGATGGTAAGACACTGAGCTTCTTGACCAATGTTACCGGTGTGGCTGAGGTCTGGAGTGTCCCTTTTGAGCCTGAGCAACTATCTCCACGCTGGCCTGAGCAACTGACGTTTCGAGGAGAGCGCTTCTCTTATGCCATATATTCTCCCACTGCTGATAGGCTGTTGGTCGGTGGAGATATTAGTGGTAATGAGCGTACTCAGTTTTTTCTCTTAAGTGATGATGGATCACAACTCACTGTTTTGACTGCAAAGCCAGAGGTGATGCATATTTTTGGTGGCTGGTCGCCCGATGGAAGCAAGATTACATATAGCAGCAATGAACGCGATGCTCGCTATTTTGATGTCTATGAGCTTATTATTGCCAGTGGTGAGACTCATCAGGTGTTATGTCACGATGGAACGAATTATTCTGCTGGTTATTCTCCTGATGGTTTGCAGATACTGGTGTCGCGCTATACGGCCAATACACGCAACCAATTATTCCTGGTTGATCTGGCTTCGGGCGAAGCACAGGCTTTAACGCCAGATCTGGCGTCAGGGGAGCGGGGGGAAGTATATAGTTCGGCGCGATGGTCAGCTGATCGTCAGGGTTTATATCTTGTAAGTAATCGAGATCGTCAGTTTCGTTCGCTGGCATATCTTAATCTGACAACGCGGGAACTTCGCTATCTGCGTGAAGATACCTGGGATGTTGAGTTGCTTAAGGTAACTGATGATGGCAGAACATTGGCCATGTCGATCAATAAGGATGGCTATTCTGAGTTAGAGCTTATCGACGTAACGGATGGATGGGAGCAACGGCAAGTTTTGTCAGGACCCGGCTTATCCGGTGGAGTCATCTATGATTTATGCTGGTCACAAGATGGTTCTCGTCTGGCTTTATCTCATTCAACGCCTGATGACGCACTTGATATCTACGTATGGGATAAGCCAACTGCAAGCATGACACGTGCGACAAAGAGTGCTCGAGGAGGGCTTCCTCAATCATCATTTGTTGCACCACAGCTCATACGTTATCCGACCTTTGATGGGCGAGAGATTCCAGCCTTTTTGTATCTGCCATCAACAAAACAGCAAGATGTGCCTGTTGTCATTAATGTACATGGAGGGCCTGAATCACAATCTCGACCACTCTTTGATCCAGTTACGCAATATTTTGTCTCGCTTGGATATGCTGTGTTGGCACCCAATGTGCGTGGTAGTAGTGGCTATGGGTATGAGTATCAATCTTTGGATGACATACGCTTGCGCATGGATTCAGTGACCGATCTTCAATATGCTGCCACGTGGTTACAGAAGAGTGGTGTCGCTGCTGCCGGGCGCATCGCTGTGATGGGTGGGAGTTATGGCGGCTTTATGGTGCTATCGGCAATTACGACCTATCCTGACCTCTGGGCGGCGGCTGTCGATATCGTTGGCATTGCTAATTTTGTCACGTTCCTGGAGAATACTGGCCCGTGGCGCCGCAAGCTACGCGAAGTTGAATATGGAAGCCTTGAACACGATCGGGAATTTTTGGAGCAAATTTCTCCTATTCGTTCTGTCGAGCGTATCAATGCACCTCTCTTTGTTGTACACGGAGCCAATGATCCCCGGGTGCCGGTTGGAGAAGCAGAACAGATGGTTGCTGCACTGCGCGGCCGTCAGGTTCCAGTGGAGTATCTGCGTTTTGAGGACGAGGGGCATGGTCTCATAAAGCGTAGTAACCGCTTGCAAGCGTATCCAGCTATTGCCAGGTTTCTGCAAACGTATTTATCGCCTGAGAGTTAACCTCTGCTATGGGAAATGGCTACTATTAGAGGTAGCGCGGCGAAGCTAAAAAGGCACTGGGGTCGTTCTCATCCTGGACGGCCCCTTCCTTGCGTATCAAAAGCGTCACAGCCAGGATTG
The DNA here is from genome assembly GCF_057551105.1 of Dictyobacter sp. Z7_2. Lineage (NCBI taxonomy): Bacteria > Bacillati > Chloroflexota > Ktedonobacteria > Ktedonobacterales > Dictyobacteraceae > Dictyobacter > Dictyobacter sp. Z7_2. The sequence continues at coordinate 450,359 of NZ_BAAJPE010000002.1, read as the reverse complement.
TTGGCCTTTTATTGTTGTTTGCTCAAAAACGACATGTCATAACGACAGCACTCATGTCATCAGGTTTGGAGCGGATCGTTTGATTGCGATCTTCATGTGAACGCTGGCGCGCTCTTTCCACGAGCGTACGAGCTGCGGAGGCGCGAGGAGTTGTCCTGAGAACGTTTTCTATTTCTTCATCCGTCAAATTATCATGAATACCATCAGTGCACAAGAGAATACGATCTCCCGGGTAGACGGTAATTTTATCGGTGTGGATCGTTGGAGGGATTGGGCCGCCCAGCGCTTGCGTGATTCCACCGCGTAGTCGGAAGTAGCTATATTCGACATCTGATAACTGATCGGCTCGCATGGCTTGATCGATGCGAAATGCGTGGTAAGCGTTGACGATCTGGTTTTCTACGAGTTTTGTTAAGAGACCATCATCATGGGTGAGGCGTTTGATATGTTCATCACCACGAAGTAGGTAGATGCGGCTATCTCCGACATGAGCATAAATCATGGTATAGTCGCGTGTGTCTGGTTGATTGCAGAAAGCGGCCAATGCAACGGTCGTGGCCAGATCATCAGTGCCAGCTTTTTTTGCTCCATGAGTACGAACCTGTTCGTCCGCTTCCAGGATCAATTGCTCCAAAATTCCGCAGAGATTGCTTTCCTGATAGTCCTCAAGGAACGTATAAATTTTGCGTCGGTTGCGTTCTTTTGTAAGGATGCGTTTCCAGGATTGCCGGGTCGAATGTGCTGCGGTGAGCGATGCGGTTTCAGCGGCCGCACTTCCTCCCACACCATCAAAGACCGCGAAGAGGCCACCAAGCTCATCAATAATAATGTTGTCTTCGTTGCGTGTTGGATGACGTTCATTGGCAATGCTGCGACCTGAGGTGGTGAAAGGTGATCGCTGATGAAGATGAGTTGTACTGTGTCTATGATGTCTTGTTTGATGTGGCATCTTCGTAGCTTGCTGCCTTTCAAATGATTTTACTATAAATGTTGAGTTTTTTACTTGATAATTCATTTGTATCCATTAAGCATTAGAACAGACCACGTGGTCCAGGAACACCGTTAATGTATGCTTATCTGTTTTTTGTATACTTGCTTTCTATTGAGACAAAGGTCATACCACACTGATTACATACATTGTTATTTCGAGAAGTCGGTGTATTGTACATAACCTTTCGTATTGGTAGAATAAAAACTATTGAGTGCAAGTATATCAGATAGCAGGATGAAAAGAAAAGGGTTTTTCTCTCGTGCCTGGCGATTTTCAAGCGATCAGACGACATATTCTCAGGAAATTTTCAAAAAGGAGGACCGTATGTTGTTGATAGAGCGGAAAGCTCAGCGCACGTTCTTGATCGAGAGCCTGGTAGGCTTCCTGTCCGAGTACCTCGATCATGCTCTCCTTCATTGATGGCTCATAGAGCCAGAGATTAAGCGTATCTTCATCAAGTTCTATATGATATTGTAAGCCGTATGTATGGTGTCCATAACGGAAGGCCTGATTTCTGGCGTTTGGATGGGTCGCGAGCAAAATTGCTTCAGCCGGCAGATCGAATGTGTCTTCGTGCCAGTGGAAGACTTTTTGATATCCCGGTAACCCGGTGAACAGCGGATCTTGCTGTCCACTGTCAGTCAAGGAGACATCGAAGAAGCCGATCTCTGTCATTGTGTGGGGTCGTGTCTGACCACCTAACGTATCGGCGAGTAACTGACTTCCCAGGCAAATGCCTAGATAGGGAATATCTTGTGCGATGACTTGACGTAACCAGACTTTTTCCTGTGCTAGATAAGGATATTCTTGCTCAGCATAGCTATGTTGAGCACCTCCCAGCGCGATGATAGCTGTATATGCTGCTGGATCGGGTAACGGCTCTTCTGTGCTATTGATGACATCATGTTCAATGTGATGGGCATCCAGAAGCACTCCAATGTAGGCCTTGGGATTATCCAAGTCATGTTGCAAGATTAAAACTTTACTCAACTTCTTCTTCTGTCTCCTTCCTATATACGTATATATCGATGATTAGTAGTAGCGTAACATTATTTTGAACCCATCATCAACTATGCGTACCAATATCTACAGAGAGCAATCTGCCTGGCTTTGGCACGTCTTGCCTGTCCTCTTTGATGATGTAGATGACTTTTCTCCTAATCAGGAATACTCCCCTGTACTATGATTTCAACCGTCCAGACACTTCCGCTATCCAGAACGAGAGGCCAGAGAAAAGTAAAATTGCTCCCTTGATGGGTACGTTCAAAGCCTGCCTCTGATCCTGTCACTGTATCAATGGAAAAGCGCCATAGGGTTGCTGGCTGGTCGATAAAAAAGCCTACGTCCTGTTGTAGCCAGGTGTTACCAACATGTAGCTCCTGGATATGATCGGCCTCAGTCGTACTATCGAAATGATCTTTTGCCCGAGGCTGAGTATCAAGAGTGCAGTAAGCCTGTGGATTGCCTCCACCACCAAGGAGATTCAGGTTCCATTCGGTGGCAAAATTGGTCTGTAGGCGCGCTTGTCCCTGATTTTCTATCTGGTAGCGCACAATGAGTTTTTCCTCTGCCAACGGCACTATGATAGTTTTACTCAAACGGATGGGCAACGGACTCAGCGCTCCAGGTCGTTTGACTTCTCCTTGACGACTCAATGTGATCGTGATACCACTGCTATCTTGCACGACATGGGTTTCATACGGTTGATCGGCGAAATCACCTTGTTCTTCATAACGAACCTGTGAATAACTCTCCAGCGGTAAACCTGAAGGGAGGAAGTGATCGATCAAGCTATTGCGACGATAACGGTCGACGACCAGATATTTATCAAGGTTGGCTTCTTTGGTACGCAGTGTGTTATGAGGGTTGCCCGGATCTTCTGTGGTCTGATCTGTGGTTAGCTCTGCCGCTTTGAGACGTTTCTCTTGTTCATGGAGGCGCAGTTTCTGATGATAACTTTCTTGTTGGCGTGTCATGACGCTGAGCATGTTATGAGCACTCCGGCGCAGATCCCACTCGAAGAGGCTTCCACCATGTTGGGGGTCGATGTAAAGGTTTTGTTGATCGCTCTCGACGATGAGTTGCTTGAAGGTGCTACGCTCGAAATCTGTAAATTCATATTGCTGCCAGGATTGCTCCTGGTGACTGATGCGGGCGGCTGCATTCTCTGCTTTGATCAAGTGGTGATAAATGGCTGAGCGCACATGAGCCATATAAATACCCCCGAAGAGGCCATGCCAGTAGGTATCATTCGCCTGCGATTTTAAAAGATGGGTCAGACCAGCCTCATCGTTCGCGCCAGCGGCATAGACAAGATCATGAACGCGGAGCATTTTTTTGTGCTGGTTGTTGATCTCTGGATAGCGAATGAGAAAAGAGCGCCAGAAGCCGCCACGCATAAAGGGTAAGATATCGGTGCGGTGATCCTTTTCGAGTTGATGGAGCAGTTGTCCAAATAGATAAGATTCCTTCGGTGGGAGTGCCCATTCGGTCATTTCAATGTATGATGAGGTGGGGAGGTAGACGCGTCCAAGCGCGGGATGCCGATGTGCATATTCTCCTAAAGGGGTTGTATGCAGCCATGTGCTATTTTTTTCTAAGGCAGTAAAGAATTGATCGACCCAGCCGGAGTGCCCATTTTGACCCCAACAATGAATATTTGTGTCGGGCCAACTTCCAAATTTTTCTCCATCATCTCCCATTACAACGATACGATTTCCGTCGGTCGTAGCCAGCTTGCGTAAAGTCTCGATCGTTTCTTGCGGAGGTCGCCATGGAATGGTATAGCGTAGTGCCTGACTGGTAGAGTATACCTTTAGGATGTCAGTTTGATCTTCGGTGGCATAATATCCATAGAGATCATGGTCATGTAGACCAACATTCTTAAAATGAATATCATCCAGGATGGTCCATTCAATACCAGCCTCGGTCAAAGCACGTGGTAAGCTTGGTTCCCAGACACGTTCAGCCAACCACATACCAGTAGGTCTGCTTCCTAACTCGTTCTTCAAACTTGCAGTCAAGCGACGAATCTGCACAATTTTATCCTCATCGGGAATAGATGGCAGAATCGGTTCATAATAGCCACCACTTACCATCTCTACTTGCTTGTTTGCGACAAGATGAGCAATCCGTTTGAGAAAAGCGGGATGTGCCTCTTTTAACCAATCAAGCAATGATCCCGTGTAGTGCAAAGAGAGGCGTACGTGAGGATGTCTCTCCAGTGCTTCGAGCAGAGGCAGGTATGAGTCCTCATATACCTGCTGGAATACCCAGGGGAAATTTCCAACTGGTTGATGGTTGTGGAGCAGAAGCCCGAGATGAATACTATTTTGCGTTTGTGGCTCAGTCGTCATATCTTTACCCCTTATGGTGCATTGTCCTTACTACTCCATTTTTGTTACAGCACAATATACCGCTTAAGACAGTATAATATATATTTTACTTGATCAGATGTTCTTATCCTTTACTTTATCACTAGCTCTTTTCCACAATCGGCTGTTGACACGCTGGTCAAGATGCTTTATCTCTTTCAGATATGGATTGATAGTCGTGATTGCACACTATCAGAAACCCTCTCTGGGAATGTTTTGCGTGCGTGTTGTAACGGTTTCGGATGCTATCTTCTTGAGCCAAATATTGGTATACTTTCCACGGTGTGTGAAGGGGAGCAGGTTTTTAGAGATTCTAAATGATAGAGAGTTCAGATTGAAAAAGATCGATGGAGACATCGAATAGAGTAGCCAGGTTAATAAATGGGAATACTCAAATTATTACTTGTTGATGATCATGGCCCTTTGCGTAAGGCGCTGTATGAAGGATTAGATGCGACCAGGGATGTGGTAGTCGTAGGCGAGGCGGCAACTGGCCGTGAGGCGGTGACACAGGCTCTTGAGTTAGATATAGATGTTATCTTGATGGATGTGCAACTGCGCGATGTTCAGGAAGGGCGCCGCGCATTGAGTGGCGTGGGAGCAGCGGTGGCTATCAGGCGTGAACGTCCACGTATGCCTGTGGTGTTTTATTCGATCCAGGATGATGATGAGTACTATCGCGAATTTCGAGCCTCGGGTATTCTGACGCATTATGCCTATGTACGTAAGAGTAATTATTTGTTGCCCAGTATGCTGGTTCCTTTGTTGCGCGATGCTGTCAGCGGGCGTAGTCTGGTTGATCCTGAAATTGAGGATCGTGTGCAAGAGGTACGCGATCTCGATGAGCAATCACCACGAGCCCTGTTGGAGCCCAATGAGTTACGCGTGGCAGAACTGATGGCTCAAGGGATGACAAATGAACAGATTGCGACGCGTTTAACGCTCCATGATAAGCGCGCTGTGAGCCGAACGAATGGACGTATTTACGCTTCGTGGGGATTGAGCGAAAATGCTGTCGATGATAAGGTTGCTCGAGCACGTGCGACGCTGATTTATTTGCTTAATCGTATGGTCATGTGGGATGAGAATGGGGTGGCATTAGTGCAGGATCGTCGCGGCTCATGGATTCCTTTGTATAAAGAAGAATAATTATGGCAGCATTTTTTTTTCATACTCCAGCGTTTTTTCTCCAAATATTCGCTCTAGCTCTCTCGATTTTTAATTTGATTGCCTTTCTCTGGCTGGCCTGTACGGTCTGGCTGAACGGCGACCGGCGCAGTATGATTGCTCGGGTGGGCGTTGTTGGCTTGAGTATGGCTGCGCTCTTTTTCTTTATTCAGGCGCTTCTCATTTCCGGGCCATTGATAAAAACCAATGGCCCGATCACCACGGGCTTTTTATGGCACTTGATCTGGTTTCCAGCACTTGGAGCACCGTATATCTGGTTTGTAATCGGTCTCTATTATGCTTCATTCCTCAACGATAAGTGGAGGCAGCGGCGGCCTTTCTTGCTGCTTAGTAGTGCTGCGTTAGGATGTGCGGTCTTATTTCTTTTATTGACACATCAATCAACCTTTACCTTTCAGAGAACATTGCTTCTGCTTGCATATAGTACTGATGTCATTGGTACGGTTCATGTTGGCTGGTATTCTGCAACCATGTGGTTGCCCGTGCTTTTTGTGCTCTATGTGACTTTTTGTGCCATTGGACCCTGGTTTACTCCCGCCCGTGTCTGGCGTTTATTGGTTGCGCTGTGGCAATTTGGCATTTTGCGTGCTCGTACGATGTCTATCCGTCGTACTCTGGTGGATGCTTTCTGGCAGGATCAGGTCAAAGCTGAGCAGCTTGATGAGCCGATGCTTTCCTGGCATCAGGCACGCCCAATCTTATTAATGGCGGCACTGGTGATGGTGTGTTTGATGGGAAGTTTGGGCCTTTCTGGAATGTGGGCGCTGGTGAATTGGCTCAATGTGGAAGGAAGCTCTACCCCAGCAGTGCTTCCTTCTTCTGATCTGGATACTATTCCAATGAGCTTGATCATTTTAGATGTGTATGCGACTGGATGCGTGGCACTGATTGTGCTGCTGATTGGATATTCAATTGTGAGACATGGGATTTTAATTGAACGCCCTCTTGCACGTCGTGGCTTCTTTGAGCAATGGCGAGGCGTTGTAATTATGGCGACGACTATTGCATTTTTTATCGCGCTCTTACGTTTATCGACAAACAGTTCTCTGGGGAGTCTGTTATTGATTACGTGTATCGCGACTGTGGCGTATGCTTTGTTTACCTGGAGTAGCTATACCGCCCATGATCGCTACGTGGCTCTACTTGGTCCTTTCTTACATAATACCAGTATGCGCCATTGGCTCAATACTGATCTGACGAAGACTGAGCAAAATATGGAGGAGCTTTTCTTCCATTTGTGTAAAGAGGTGTTAGAGGTAAGGTGTGCTCGCCTGGTGATCCTCTCTGGTCCTGTACGGCGTAGTTTTGTGTACCGCTGGTCGCTGGTTGAGAACTCTGCCCTGTCGGAGGCGCCAGGCGAAAATGGTTCACATGAGCATGTCTTAGATTGGGGGGATCGCCCTCAGCGCTTGCGTTTAGATTTCCATGCCTATCGCATCCAGGTTACGATTCAAGAATTACCGGTTATCTGTTGGGTTTTGCCAATCTATGATGAATTAGGACTGGTCGCCAGGCTCTATCTGGGACCCCGCGAGGATGGTGGCGCGTTTACTAATGAGGATATGGATCTAGCTCAGGCATGCGGACAGCGTATTCTGGATACGCTACGTGATCATGAGGCTATGCTAGCAGTGGCAAGTCTGTTACGGCGTCGGATCGTCGATGTGAAGTTATTGGGAGCACAACAGCGAAGAGTCTTGCACGATGAGACCTTGCCGATGCTCCATCTGGCATTGTTGCGCCTGGAGACACTACGTTTTCTCAATACCCATCACGAGACGGCTCCTGAACGCTCAGAACAGGCTCTTGACGAAGCTATTGGGTCAATCAGCGATGCCCATCGCCAATTGGCGTCTATGATGCGTGCCATGTCCACTGGAGCTCCACATCGCTTGGAGCGTGATGGCATGATGTCTGCTATTCACACGATGCTTGAGCACGATTTCCAAAATGCTTTTGATGCGGTCGAATGGCAGGTACCTGAGGATACTGCACGCTTTATCGACGATCTGGTACCTCCGGCTATCGCAGAGCTGATTTTTGCTGCCGTGCAGGAGGCTCTTCGTAATGCAGCTCGCCATGCTCGGGGAACCGACATTCATCGCCGCTTACATCTGACTCTCTCTGCTTCATGTAGTCCGGATTTGGAGGTGCTCGTCACCGATGATGGTGTTGGAATTATCTCATCCAATAGCTCGACGACTGGTACAGGTGGTGGACTCTTGACCCATAGCGCTCTCCTGACAATTGCCGGTGGGAATGTCACTGTGAAGACTGCTCCAGGAGAAGGTGTCAGTGTACGCATCTCCCTTCCGTTGAACACTCTGCGATAGCTGCTTTCTTATGTCTCCCTTTTTTGGGCATCGACCACAAGATATTGGTGGTTGCCTGCATGCTTAATTCATGTCTTCGCTCACTGGTGTTTGCATTGCCCCTTCTATAAACTTGCTTCAGAGTGATATTTTTTGAGACTGATCCATTGAAAAATGGTGGCATGCTACCTGAAGACGGCCTGAGAGGCATCTTTAGCATAGGTTAACTATAAGGGAGGGACATTGCCCATGATTTTAATTACAGGAGCAACCGGCTTTATTGGTCGCCGATTGGTTGCACGTCTGGTGGCTCAAGGAGAGCGACCACGTTGCCTTGTGCGTGATATCCAGCGTGCAACAAGTATTTTGCCCGCAAATGATGTTGAATTGGTTCAGGGGTCTACAACTCAGCCAGCAACTTTGGTTGATGCAGTTCGCGACGTTGACACGATTGTGCATGCGGCCTTGATGACTGCCGATAGGAAGCAATCTGAGGGTAATCATTATGAAGAAACGAATGTGGGTGGCACATCGAATTTAATCCTGGCTGCGAAAGCGGCTGGCGTGAAGCGCATCATAGAGATTAGTGGCCTGGGAACGAAACCCGATAAGCCTGGCAGTTATATGCAAGGTCGCTATTTGTCTGAGAAGATGCTGATAGATAGTGGTCTGGCCTGGACAATTATTCGCCCCTCGATCCTCTTTGGTAAAGGATCTCCCTTCGTCCAGGGGCTGGTTGATCTGATTAAGACCTCTCCTGTACTTCCTCTGCTTGGGGGCGGTAAGATCCGTTTTCAGCCGATCTTTGTGGAGGATGTGGTGACGGTGATTATGAAGGTCTTATCCGATCCTGAACATAAGGATGGCAAGATTTTTACGATCGGTGGCCCAGATTATTACACCTTTTCGCGCATTTTAGATCTATTGTTGCAGACCACGCATACACATCGGCCGAAAGTCTATGCACCGATGCCGTTAGTTGGCATTGGGGCGGCCGTTATGGAAATGGTCTTGCCTAAGCCTCCTTTGACAAAAGCCGCCATGACGCTGTTCTCGTTTGATAATACAACGGACCTCGATAGTGTGGAACGCGATTTTGGTTTCCAACCTCAATCTTTTAAAACCTATCTGGAGACGCAGGGCGTGTAAGGAGAAAAATACAAGTAAATAGTTGCTATGCTATAATGGGTGAGCATATTCGTTTAGTGTGTAGAGAGATAATGAATAGGCTCACTTTTTCGTGCTTGCTTGAAATTCGATTTCTGTGGTGTTGTCAACAGAAATATTTGCATGTATGCTTTTCTGCTCAGATTTAAAAGGGAGGAGTTTGCGTGGTCTCTGCTAATTTGTCTGGAAAAACTGGCGATGATTTGCGTGTTATCAGCGAAGCTGTGATTCGTATGTCGCGTCTTTTGCATGAACATTCCCAAAAACTAGAGATTGCGGTTGAAGGAAAGTTTGCAAACGATAGTGGCGATCCTCGTGTGCGTCTTTTGAGTGATGCTCTGCATGTCAGTCGTGTAGCTGATTTAGAGTTAGGCCATATTTATCAGGCGATGCAACGTACAGTAAAAGCCTCTCAAGAATTGCCAAAAGTTTCTACCGCGTTGCCTCCTCCTGCCAAGGGAACCTTTGAGCGTGAGCGAGAAGCTTTGATTCAGGAACGTGATGAGTTAGAAACGCTGTCTGAAATTGCTCGTACACTCAACTCGACCCTGGAATTTGATAAAGTTCTTTCTCTCGTAATGGACCGAGTGATTCAATTTGTGAAGGCTGAACGTGGCGTGCTGGTTCTGGTGCAGCCCTCCTCCGAAGAACTGGAGTTCTCAATTGCGCGTGATAAAAGTGCTAATACTATTCCTGAGAGCGCTTTTGCCACGGCCCAGGTAAGTCGTAATACGATCAAGAGAGTTATTCGTACACGGGCGCCGATGCTGACGGATGATGCTCAAGCTGATGATATGTTAAAGGCTCAGGAAAGTATTATGGCCTTTGGCATTCGCTCGATTATGTGCGCTCCTTTGATTGTGCGGGATAATTGTATTGGTGCCGTGTATGTTGATAGCCGGTTTAATACGCGGCTGTTTCACTCCAAACATCTCGAACTGTTGCTTGCGTTTTGCAATCAAGCTGCTATTGCAATTGATAACGCTCGCTTGTTTGCCGATCTGAATAAAGCTATCCGTACGGTACGCGAAGATAAGCAGTATATGGATAATATATTTGGCTCTATTGCAAATGGTGTTATCACAACCAATGCTGAAGGTATGATCACAACATTTAATGCGGCAGCCAGTATTATCTTACATATCCATCCGGATCGTGCCCTGGGAAAACATTATCGCGAGGCTTTTCAGGCGTTGCCTCTGAGTATGGGGATTATTGATACATTTACGAATGCACAGGCACATCATGAGCATGGCACATTAATCAAGCAGGCAATCGATTGTAGAGTACCAGGACGTGAGCGTGACGATATTGTCAGCCTGAATTACTATGTGAGTTCATTGCGTGATATGCAAGGGGTCCATATTGGCATGGCTCTGGTAATTGATGACCAGACCGAATTAAAACGTTCCGAGGCGCGTGCTAAACAGGTACGGAGTATCTTTGAGCGCTATGTGCATCCGAGTGTGGTTGAGCAGCTCATTCGTGATCCAATGGCTCTGAAGCTTGGAGGCGAGACAAAAGAAATCTCGGTGGTATTCGCAGATATTCGTGGCTATACGCGCTTGAGTGAGAGCATGGCGCCCGAAGATGTGATGCATCTGATCAATCGCTATCTCAAAATTATGTGTGATGCCATCTGGCAGGAGTCCGGTACACTGACTGCCTTTCAGGGAGATGCCTTGATGGCGATCTTTAATGCTCCTCTGGCTCAGTCGGATCATGCCTTACGAGCCGTACGTGCGGCCTGGAAGATGCGTATGGCTGTACTTGATTATCAACGCTCACAGCCACAAGAGGTACAGGTTTCGTTTGGCATCGGAGTGAATACTGGTCTGGCAACAGTGGGCAATGTTGGCGCTCAGGAACGCTTACAGAACTATACAGCAATTGGGGATGCCGTAAATGTGGCTTCGCGTTTGCAGAATAATGTAACAGATAATAATATTTTGCTGAATGACTTGACGTTTCAGCAGGTATTGACGCAGGTGCAGACAGGCAGAGCATTTTCTCTCTCAGTAAAAAATAAAAGTACTCCATTGACAGTCCGTTATCTGATGGGCGTGCTTTAAAGGTTTTTGCGCAGGACAAAACCTTTGTTTTGAAGGCGTATAAAGCCAAACCATTCGTAGAGCTGGTGCGCGTGATAATTATCTTCCTGGGTATTGAGCATAATCCGCGAGACCCGTGCCTCTGCGAAAAAGCGAATGGCTTCAGTCATCAGGCGTGCCCCGATGCCTTTATGCGCTGCTGACGGATGAACTGCGATACGTACAAGATAGCCGTAATCCTCATCCACCGTATTAAACTGATAGCCGATGACTTTACTATCCAGCTCAACTACCATGAAATAGGGATGAGTGTCAGCTACATCGTGGAAAGACGTGATATCGTACCGCCAGAAATCTTCAAAGCAAGCCTCTTCGATTGCAAGTAGACTGGATATATCCTTGACAAGGTTGACAGGGCGTATAACCACTTCCTGGTTGCCAGCCGTTGGCACCTGATAGTCAAATTTATCATATGAATAGAGATTCTGATACGGAATAAAGCCTCTTGCTAAGAGCAGGCTATGGAGCCAATCGTTGTCGGAGTCATTTCCAGAGTAGTTAAACGCATGTATTCCTTCAGCTAATAAGTGGATATATAAATGATCAAGGAGTGTGGAAAGAATCGAAATGTAATTTTTGCTTTCGGTCCAACTGACTCCAAAGCCTCCAAACCAGGCAAAGGGTATTTTAGTTGCCTGAGAAAGGAGGAATCCATAGAGCGTGGTATCCTGCCATAGACCAACCGCCGGATACCTTTTAAGTAAGAGGGGAAGCTCATTCAATGTGAAACGCTGATAGACGTATTCGGATGTGCGTAAAAGGCGTTCAATGGCTGGTATATCATCATGGGTGAGTAAACGGACCTGTCTTTGTTTATTTGGCATAGACCCTCTGGATAGAGAAATATAATCATACGAGATTTTATACGTTTATACTATGAAGATGGTTTTGCTGTGAATAATAAGATAAAGTCCACCTTTCCACGTCTATCTCTCCCCGGAAGAAAACCTCAAGTGTGTGGAGAGGTTTTCTTCTTACTCTATCGTCTCTATTATTCCGCTGCTGGTTCCTGGCAACAACTGGCTGTATCCTCAGCCGGCGGCTCTTGCACTGGAGCCGAGGCTGCTGGCCCCTTCATCTCCCGGCGAAGTTTTTCAAGATCTGGTTTGGGCTTATTCCGCATGCGGTAGCCTGTCAGATGATGAATACGTCGCAATTCGCTGATCAAGACATCGGTATTAATCTGGTACTTAATATCGGGTGCCTGTCCATAGCTATCGATGGCTTCGTCTCCGCCCAATAGCTGGTTGATGCTGGTGGCCGCACCAGAGGCAATGACTTGTAGATCGTAGCCACCCTCTTGTACCATGATAACTTTGCCATCACATAAGGTATCAGCGAGCTTGAGAACAATCTCATTCAATTTGGCGAAGCCCGCTATGGAGAGACGCATACCAGGAGACTGTAATCCTGTTTGGCTTTCGGCCTCTTTCCAGTGGGCATCAAAGCCTGCTGATACCAGAATCAATTGTGGATCAAAGCGATCGGCGGCTGGTGCCAGTATCTGACGAAAGAGTGGCTCGTAGATTTCAAAGCCTGACTCAATGGGCAAAGGAATATTGATAGTTGTTCCTTCGCCAGCACCTTCCCCCAATTCATCAGAGAGTCCTGTGCCGGGGAAAAATGGCGACTGATGGATGGAAAAGTAAAGCACTCGTGGATCATCGTAGAACATTTCCTGAGTACCATTGCCATGATGAACATCATAGTCAATAATCATCACACGTTCAAGGCCATAGTGATCGATAGCATAGCGGGCCGCGACGGCGACGTTGTTGAAGATACAGAAGCCAAAAGCTGCTTCTGCCACTGCATGATGCCCCGGAGGACGAACTAGGCAATAGGCGTTTTTGACCTCTCCTCGCATGAGTGCATCGATGGCAGTGAGCGTGGCACCAGCGGCCTTAGATGCTGCTTCATATGTTTTGGCTGATGCATAGGTATCGGTTCCGATTTCGATAATGGCTGGTGTTCCATTGGCAATTGTGGCTTCAGCTGCTTGTTTGCTTGCGTTCTCAACGTCTTGAATGTATGCGCGATCATGGACCGTGGCCAGCTCGTCAATACTTGCCGCACGGGGGGCCAGGAGGACAAGATCGTCACGCTCAAGCCATTTAAAAGCTTTGACGTACTCTATCGACATCTCGACTCTTTGAGGCCGTTCAGGATGACCTTGAGGCACGAGGTGTTCAAGAAATATAGGATCATAGACGAGTGCCGTAGTCATAACTTCCTTTGTCTATCTAGCGATGCTACCTATGTACATAGGTAGCATCGGCATGAGATGGATGATCTCGTTGCGTTTGAACACAGATGAGATTATCCAATCATAGGTTTACAATACTTTTTTGACTAATTCGGGAATGTCAAAAATAGTATCAGCAACAGGAACGCCAGCGGCCTCAAGGGCTGCGACTTTTCCTTGCGCTGTTCCGGTGTTGCCAGAGATAATAGCTCCGGCGTGTCCCATACGTTTGCCTGCCGGGGCTGTACGTCCAGAGACAAAGGCTACAACCGGTTTGCTCATCGTTTTGATGAACTCGGCTGCATCTTCTTCGTCGCTGCCGCCGATTTCTCCGCACATGACGACAACTTTGGTTTGTGGGTCTTTCTCGAAGAGAGCAAGGTAGTCCACAAATGTTGAGCCGATGATGGGATCTCCACCAATACCGATGCAGGTGGATTGTCCAATACCAGCCCCTGTAAGTAGAGAGACGACCTCATACGTCAATGTACCAGAACGGGAAATGAATCCCACTGGCCCAGGATTGAAGATCTGATAAGGGATGATGCCGATTTTTCCAAATCCTGGTGTGCACATACCTGGGCAATTAGGGCCAATCAAGATGGCACCCTTTTCACGTACGACAAGCATGGCTCGTGTCATTTCGACCACAGGAATGCCTTCCGTGATACATACGATGAGTTTGATGCCGGCCACTGCTGCTTCTTCAATCGCATCAGCAGCCCCTGCTGGTGGGACAAAGATGCAACTGGCGTCAGCATTCGTCGCTGCTTTAGCTTGAAAGACGGTGTCGAAGACTGGTACGCCCTCAATTGTTTGTCCGCCCTTTGAAGGTGTGACGCCGCCTACCACGTTAGTACCGGCAGCGAGCATATTGTGCGTATGATATTGGCCTTCGCGCCCAGTAATGCCCTGTACAATCACGCGGGTTGTATTATCTAAAAGAATACTCATGCTTTTTTACAGTCCTTTTTCCGTACGAGCTATCGCGGCTACAATCTTCTCTGATGCATCGCGCATATCTTTTCCCCAATCAAGTCCCGCATCTTTCAGCAAGGCTCGTCCTTCTTCTGCTCCGGTACCTGAGAGGCGTACGACCATCGGCAAACCTTGAGGCAGCTCCTTTTGAGCCATGATGACACCTTTGGCGACTTCTTCACCACGGGTGATGCCTCCAAAGATGTTGACGAGGATGCCTTTGACCTGAGGATCACGTGCTACAAACATGAGTGATTTGTACATGATTTCGGCTTTGGCACCACCACCAATGTCGAGAAAGTTGGCTGGCTTTCCACCGGCACGGGCTACCATGTCCAGTGTTGTCATGACCAGACCTGCACCATTGCCAATCACACCAACATCGCCATCCAGCTTGACATATGTCAGGCCAGCTTTTTTGGCGTCATATTCGAGAGGATTGGCCTCTTCGGGCTCGGCCCAGGTGGCATATTCTTTTTGACGATAAAGTGCATTATCATCAATGGTGATTTTACCATCGGCTGCCATGACTTTGCCATCGGCTGTGTAGGCCAGTGGATTGATCTCGGCCAGATTCGCATCGCTCTCAATAAATGCCTTTGCCAGTGCGGCAAGAATAGCGGCGGATTGGCGTAAAACATGAGATGGGAAGCCCGCGCGAGAAACGATATCTAGCGCTTCAAAAGGGCGCAGTCCCCACCGCATATCAATGGGCTGCTGAATAATTTTTTCTGGT
Source organism: Dictyobacter sp. Z7_2 (assembly GCF_057551105.1). Taxonomy (NCBI): domain Bacteria; kingdom Bacillati; phylum Chloroflexota; class Ktedonobacteria; order Ktedonobacterales; family Dictyobacteraceae; genus Dictyobacter; species Dictyobacter sp. Z7_2. Next base: position 435,257 of record NZ_BAAJPE010000002.1, on the reverse strand, counting down.
GTATTCTCAGCGACTTCTTCGATATCAATGCCACCCGCAGTAGAAACCATCACAACTGGGGCCTGACTCTTGCGGTCGAGGACAATACCCAGGTAGTATTCTTCTTTGATGTCGATTTTAGAGGTAACCAGTACCTTCTCGACGGTTAACCCCTTAATATCCATGCCTATGACACGAGAGGCGGCCTCTCGGGCTTGCTCTGGAGTATCTCCAAACTGAATGCCACCGGCTTTGCCTCGCCCGCCAACGTAAACCTGGGCTTTGATAACGACTGGTTCTCCCAATTCGCGGGCTATGGTTTCTGCCTCGTCTGGAGTGAAGGCGACTTTACCGGGCTGTACCGGAATGCCATACCGGGCCAGAATACTTTTGGCCTGATATTCATGAATCTTCAAAATAGTTGCTCCTTGTGATACATGTAGTACATCTTCGTACTCCCTGCCATTTTAAAGAATAGACGTTATTTTGCGCAAGATAGCATGGAATATATTTATTGTCTGCCTCTGATCTGATACCGAGACGCAGAGTATATAAGCAAGGTTACTGTGTATCGACTGATGTATTATTTTAGAGCGCGAAAATGCGCTGATTGTGAGACAATTGCTATCAATAGCTGCTGACGCGCACGCCATTCCTTGCGATCAGGATAAATTTCTGCGCCGACTTCTGTCATTATATGACTCATCCAATAGGCAGTCAATGAACTATAGGTTGATATTCGATAAGTTTTGCATGGTAGCGAGGAAATTATCACCTTAGCGCATAGGATTTGCTCCTGAAAAGGCCCCCAATTCTATGCCGCAAATACAGCAGGGAATTGAGGGCCTTTGATCTGATGTGTCAATCTACGAAATTCATGCAACGATTAGCTGCGAATGAATGCAAGTACCTCATCGCGTTTCTGGTCGAGTAGGGTTGTATTTCTGGCTTCGAGGTTCAGGCGCAGCAATGGTTCTGTGTTGGAAGGACGAACGTTGAACCACCAATCACCGTAATCGAAGGTCACGCCATCCAACTCATCGATGGATGTAGCTGTCGAGCCAAAATGCTCTTTCAATGCTGCGATTTTTTCTTTGGTGTTTTTGACTGTGCTGTTTACCTCTCCGCTACGGACCCAATGATCAAGTGGCTTGATGATCTCAGAGAGTGGTTTGTTTTCGATCGAGACGAGTTCGAGCATGATCAGGAGTGCGATCAAGCCAGAGTCGGCGAACCAGTTGTCGCGGAAATAAAAGTGACCAGAGTGTTCACCTCCAAAGATACCGTTAGCTTCGCGCATTTTGGCTTTGATAAATGAATGACCGACGCGTGTGCGTAGCCCTGTACCACCTAATTGCTCAATTAATTCGGGGACGCTTTTGGAAACGATCAGGTTATAGAGGATCGTTGAGCCTGGATTCTTTTTGAGCAGGCTATTGGTCACCATCGCTGTCACCATCGAGCCGTCGACCAGATCGCCATGTTCGTCGACGGGGAACATACGATCGGCGTCACCATCGAAGGCGGCACCAAGATCTGCTCCAACTTCGCGCACCTTTTTCTGGACATCAAGCATGTTCTCTGGTTCGATGGGGCTGGCCGGATGATGGGGAAATGTGCCATCTAGTTCGAAGTAGAGTGGTACAAGTTCGCAGGGCAGGTGTTTGAAGACACGAGGCATGATCAATCCAGCCATACCGTTACCCGCATCGATGACAATTTTTAATGGTTTGATCTTTTTTACATCGATGAAGGAGAGTGCGTGCTGGACAAAATCGTCGATGACGTCACGTTGTGTGACCTCTCCCTTTTTTTGGGGTTCAGCAAAATTGCCACTCACGGCCAGATCACGAATCTCTCCCAGACCAGTCTCCAGGCTGATTGGAAATGCCTGGGCGCGGCAAAATTTAATGCCGTTGTATTTACCTGGATTGTGAGATGCAGTAACCATCGCGCCGGCTGCATAATTGAATTTTCCAACCGCAAAATAAAGGCCATCCGTAGTAATTTGTCCCAATTCGATCACATTGACACCCTGATCTGCGATACCTCGAATCAAGGCGGCCGCGATTTGTGGAGACGAGACACGCATATCTCTCCCGACGGCAATTTCTGGCACAGCCAAATATTGAGCGGCTGCACGTCCGATGCGGTAGGCGGTCTCTTCATTCAGAGTGTCTCCGTAGACACCACGCACATCGTATGCCCCAAAGATAGCTGGATTGACGGAAGCATCAGAGGTATTCATTCTGTGTATGATCTCCTTTCTGTATCTTGACCCAGATGGCGAGATGGAGAAAGAAAATCATCTCCTTTCTTATACTTTAGCTATATGCTGTGTGATTTCCATATTTCAAGCAATACCCATGGCTCACCTGTACTGCGGGGATCGTAGATTTGTCCCACTTCGGCGAAACCAACTTTGTTGAAGGCTCGTCTGGATGGATGGTTGGCAAGAGCGGTTTCAGCATAGACACGTCGAATGCCTGGTAGCGTAAAAAGATACTGGACCAGGGTGCGAATCGCTTCTGGCCCATATCCCTGTCCCCATTTAGTTTTATCGCCCAGGCCTAAGCCGAGCTCAACCTGTCCCAGACGATTATCGACATTGAAGTAGGTGATGGTGCCAATGGGTGTTCTTGTTTCGTCTTCAATGATAAACCAGAATTGGCGTCCATTGCCACGGACGTAGTTGCGTTCAAAGGTGGGCAGAAATTCACCCATGGTGCGCGAATAAGGACGATGGATATCGTAGTGCCAGACTTCATCATCGCGCTCCCAATGAAAAACAAAATTCTTGTCGTTCATGGATGGATGGCGTAGATGAATACGTTCTCCTCGTAAAAGTTGCCCTTGTTCCTGTGGCGTTTTATTATCTCGTTGTAATTCAGTCATACTAACCCCAGTATGCGTGCGAAGCTCGTTCCGGATGCTAGAGCTCCAACTTTAAAGGCTTCGGCTAACGTTTGACCCAGATCAGCAAATGTTGGGCGCTCACCTAGATTGATACCTGACAGAATGGGCTCTCCATAAGCTAATAAGGGAACGTATTCGCGGGTGTGATCAGTTCCTCGATAGGTAGGATCAACACCATGGTCAGCGGTAATGAAAAGAGCGTCGCCGGGGCGCATGCGTTGTTGTACCTGTGGTAGCCACTGATCAACTTCTTGTAACGCTTGAGCATAGCCCTGGCTATCACGTCGATGTCCCCATAACATATCAAATTCTACCAGATTCACAAAGAGCAGGCCAGTGAAATCTTTTTCAAGCCAATTGAGTGTCGAAGCCATCCCATCCCGGTTGGTTTCGGTATGATCGCGCTGCGTGATGCCCCGTCCAGCAAAAAGATCTTCGATTTTGCCCAGCCCAATTACGTCTTTGCCTGCATCCTTTAAACGATCCAATAAAGTTACACCAGTTGGTGCCAGCGAAAAATCACGTCGATGCTCAGTGCGTTTGAACGCTCCAACTTCTCCCACGAAGGGGCGAGCGATGACGCGTCCAACTGCATGCTCTGCTGTAAGCATACTACGAGCTATCTCACATATATGATACAACTCTGAGAGCGGTATAACATCCTGATGCGCGGCGACCTGAAAGACGCTGTCAGCAGATGTATAGAGAATGGGTGAACCAGTGCGTACGTGCTCTGCTCCAAGCTCTGTGATGATCTCAGTGCCTGAGGCAACCTTATTGCCGATCACATGGCGGCCAATGGCCTGCTCGAATGCCGAGACAATCTCAGCAGGAAAGCCATGCGGATAGGTTGGCAGCGGTTGAGAGAGGACTACTCCAGTCATTTCCCAGTGTCCCGTGGTGCTATCTTTTCCCGCCGCCGCTGAGGCCATCCGACCGTAGGAGCCTATAACCTCTTGCCGTGGTGGTGTTCCCAGGATCGGCGTGATATTGCCCAGTCCCAACTCTCCCAGGTGTGGGAGCTGTAAGCCCCCAATGGCTTGAGCGCAATGTTCAAGTGAACTGGCCCCTTCATCTCCATAAGCCCGAGCGTCTGGATTTTCTCCAGCTCCGACGCCGTCCAGCACGATCAGGATTGCTCGCCTCAGTTGTGTCATGATACGTTATATCCTCGTCATTTCCAATTCGGCGTAGCCTACAAGTGGCTCACCAATTAACGGTAATGCGTAGTCATAAAAAGCTTGTGTGACCATAGTTTTTTCTGCATCCAGGAACTCGTCTGGCATCAGACGCTGGACATTCGCGACCTGATCCAGATCTGCTAAGCCTGTTGTACAGTGATAGGCCGGCTCTGATTGTCGTAATAACGTTATCATCTTATCACTTTCACCGGCTATTAGTGCTTGCAAGCCACTTTTTCCGACGAGATAGGCTTCGTCCCGATCGGGTGTGGAGATGCTTGTCGATGACATGCGTTGAATATCACCCGGTTTATCGAAACGCGCACGAATCTTCAATTCACGCTTGACCAGTTCCACCAGATACTGGGCAGCGCCGCTCAGGAGCGGATGCTGGAAGGCGTCCAGTCCCGCCTGGCCTGCCGTACCCAGGGCCTGACCACTTTCATCTCGTATCGCTTCGGCGACAGCAATCACCACGTATCCGAGGTGTCGGTAGGTATCTTCGACCTGAGTGAGAAAATGCTGCTCGCGGAAAGGCTGTTCAGGTAGTAACAGGATGTGTGGCGCGTCATCAATGCTGCGTTTCCCCAGTGCTGTCGATGCCGTGAGCCAGCCAGCGTCTCGGCCCATGGTTTCAATCACCTTGACTGGATAGTGCCAGGGAATCGAGAGCGTATTAAGCGTCGAGTCCCTGGTTGCCTGAGCCAGGAAGCGTGCGGCGCTCCCATAGCCGGGACAGTGATCGGTGAGCGGAAGATCGTTATCAATGGTTTTGGGAATGCTGATAATAAATAATTCGTAATTCCTTTGTCTGGCTGCCAGCGCCAGTTGATGAGCAGTATCAGCGGAGTCGTTGCCACCAATGTAGAGCATATAGTGGATCTCTTTGCGCTTGAGAATTTCTATTGTGTGTTCTAGATCGTGTGGCTGTAACTTGTAGCGGCACGAACCAAGCGCTGCGGATGGTGTATGAAGAAGCTGTGACCAGATTGAGGTCGGTTGCTGACGTAGATCGATGATATCTTCTTTGAGCAGCCCTTCGATGCCGTGATGCATGCCGTAAATATTGCCAATACGCTGATCGGCTAAAGCGGCCTCGACTGCTCCCACGAGACTGGCGTTAATGACGGCGGTTGCGCCGCCTGATTGCCCGATGATTAAATTTCCAGCTGATTTTGATGACAAGACAGTATCCTCTTTGTTTACTAGTTGTCTGCGTTGTGCGGTACCAGCGTCATTATAACAATGCTGTCGTCATGCGTCGAGTGCTAGCGCGATATTGCTCTGACGCCTGGCGTTCGGAGAAGCACAAGAGTTGAAAGAGCCTTGCTTGCATGTTACGATACAGAGTGCACGCGAAAATGCTTTTGCCCATTAACTATGCTCTCTTGTCTACTCTGTTGTCTACAAGGAAAGGATGTACTCTATGCGGCAAAAAATAATTCTTGATTGTGATCCTGGTCATGATGATGCTATAGCTATTTTATTAGCGGCCCGTCATCCTGCGTTGGATTTGCTGGCGATCACGACTGTTGCGGGAAATCAGTCGGTGGAAAAGACCGCTCTAAATGCGTTAAAGGTATGCTCATTGGCGCATATCGATGTGCCAATCGCGCAAGGGATGCCGCAGCCTCTGATTCGTCAAGCCCAACATGCAGCTGATATTCATGGATTGTCAGGTATGGATGGTCCTGATCTGCCAGAGCCTTCTCGTGTGCTCCTGTCACAACATGCGGTCGATGTGATTATTGATCTGCTTTTGCAATCAGATGGCGATGTGGTGCTGGTAGCAACCGGGCCATTGACCAATATTGCGACTGCGATCCGTTGTGATCCAGCCATTTTGCCAAAGATCCAGGCTATTTCGTTAATGGGGGGAGCGATCAGTTTAGGAAATGTGACTGCGAGTGCGGAATTTAATATCTGGGCTGATCCGGAGGCGGCGGCCATCGTTTTTGCCTGTGGTCGGCCTATCACGATGGTGCCGTTAGAGGTCACACATCAGGCTCTGGCAACTGAGGAGATCATTCAGCGTCTTCTTGCTCTCAAGTGCACGGTTCCCAATTTTGTGGTTGATCTGTTGCGCTATTTTGCTGAGTCGTATCGGCAGGTATTTGGCTTTCCTTCGCCTCCTATCCACGATCCCTGTGCGGTTGCCGCAGTAATTGAGCCTGGCATTATTTTAGCGCGGCAGATGCATGTCTCGATTGAGACGTCAGGACGGTGGACAGATGGGAGGACGGTGTGTGATCTATATAGTAAAAGTGGTCTGACGCCCAATGTGCACGTTGGCTACGCGCTGCAGGTAGAGCGCTTCTGGCAGATGGTGATCCAAACGCTCCAACTCTATGACTGACAGAAGAATTAGTTCTCCCGATTGAATGTATTTGCGCAGGTGGGAAAAGAGAATATAATTCTTCTGTGTCGAGTTAGATCTGGTAATCCATTTCCCAGGGATCTCTGCCGTTCCAACCCTGCGTCAGTTCTTGATGCTTCTCAAGCGTCTCGCCGCCCTTTACCAGGAGCTCCGATGGTTTGGCGACCACGATGGAATTGGGGGGAACCGATTCGAGGACAAGCGTCATACCACCAATCTTGCTGCCTTGTCCGATCGTGATTGGTCCCAGGATAGCCGCACCAACGCCAATGGTTACGTTATCTTCAACGGTTGGATGCCGCTTTGGCCGCCGCGTGCGACTTGGACGCCACCAGCCAGTAGCTCCCAGCGTGACTTGATGGTATAGCATGACATTGTTGCCAATCACTGCCGTCTCTCCAATGACGACTCCGGCTCCATGATCAATGAAGAAGCGTTTGCCGATCTGCGCTCCCGGGTGAATCTCGATGCCGGCGGTGATCACGCGAGCAAATTGCGAGATCAGGCGGGGAATAAAGGGAATGTGCGCGTTGTAGAGCGCATGAGCAACACGATGAAAAAGGATAGCCCAGAAACTTTGATACAGTAAAGCTTCGAATATGTTTTTACAAGCGGGATCTTTTTCAAAAATAATATCGATCGCATCAGGCCAGGGTGTTCTCTTGCGTGGTGTTTTTTCGGGGACAGCGATGAAGATGCCTGGTGGAATTTCAGGCAATGTCAGCATTTCTCCCTCTCCCAGAGGGAAGAGATCCTGGTCGTTTTCTTGTAGCCTGCGAGCGGGAATATCTGGCTCCTTAGGTGTACTCTGTGATCCCTGTGACATACCTGTTCATATCCTTTTCTCTCGATGACCAACTTTTTATCTATGTCTTCTCTTTGGAGTGTAGGACAGGGATATCTGCTTGTCAAGTATCTTATCATGTGCACCTGCTCCCAGGCGGGATAATTGTGTGTACGAGCTCCTATAAGCAGATGCTTATGAGCATATACAGATGCATTTTCTTGCCTCTGCTCTTTGTCGATGCCCAATGTGTTTTAGCTTCCTCAAAAAGAGAGCGATTTAGCTATTGACAATTCGCAAGTGGTCCGGTATACTGTCGACGTGTTGAGAAATACACACAAACACACATGGTGACCGTAGCTCAATAGGCGGAGCTCTGGATTGTGGCTCCAGTGGTTGTGGGTTCGAGCCCCATCGGTCACCCCTGAAAAAGGCGCTTTATCTGATAAGGATAGAGCGCCTTTTTTATGTCTTGCCATTCAATGGTTTGAATGTATCTGCCAGAGTGCTCTGACGTTTCTGATCGTGTGATCCGCTTTCTATGGATAATCTGTGGCGGTTTCACCAGTCATGCGAGTGCGGCGTTGACAGATGCTTTTACAGCTCCGGAATGGCTGAAAGACAAGCACAAGCTTCGATAGCGTAGTATATTGTATTGGTAATTCATGCGCTGTATAATATGGAGTATATACTATGATATATGAATATTGTGGAGAGTTGATGCGATGGGGAAGAATGGTCGTCAGAAGTTTACTCATCTATGGGCGAACCAGACTGATCTGGGGAAGCAATTTGGTTTATCGTCAATTGCAATGGGACGGAAGTTGAAAGAGTTGGGCTTGAAAGAGGATAATGGAAATCCTGCCGAGCTGGCTCTCAAGGAGAATTATTGTGTTGCCACTCCTCTTAAGAATGGTCGGCCGTTCTTTATGTGGAGCAAACAAAAAGTGGCTGAATTAATGCAGTCGTATGGATATCAAAAACTTGATGCATTAGAGGTGAAGGCTCGTGAATTAGCCGACGATTGGATACGCGTCTATCGGCAATATCAGGAAGCTGTCTCTGATATCGAAGAAGATCTTCTTTTTGAGGAGGCACAAGATATTCGCGAAGAGGCTAAAGTGAGATGTTTGATCAAGCGTGTGAATGAGATTTTATGTGAGCAAAAGTTTGATGGAGAGCTGATTACATAATGTTTGTGCCTATTGCGAGATGTTTATAATTTCTTGCACAGAGCTGAGGTGTAGTATGCAGGGGCCACGCTGCATCTCAGTTCTGGAAGGTTATCTGGCGGCGAAAGTCACCTAGCGATGAGAGTCGCGCCAGCGAACGAGCTTCTCGACGAGTGTATAGTCCCAGGGAGATCCCATCCCGATGATGAGTTGGCTTGCGCCAGCCTCGACTAAGGCATCGAGTTCCTCAGGAGTGGCATCCTTTTTGGCATCAGCGGTGTGCTCAATCTCGTTGGGATTGCGACCCTCTTTTGCACACCAGTCGTTAAGGACTTCCAACTTGTGTGCGTAGGTATCTGCATCGCCAAAGCCATGCCACATGTCAGCGTATTTAGCCGTCAGGCGTAGTGTTTTCTTTTCTCCACCGCCCCCAATGAGTATCGGGATGTTTCCTTGAACTGGTTTGGGTTCATCGATCTCCCAATGCTTTTTAATCGTGATAAGCGAATCTTCCAGTGCTGCCAGGCGGCTACCCGCTGTTCCAAATTCGTAGCCGAACTCAGAGTAATCGCGTTCAAACCAGCCAGCTCCGATACCCAAGATCAGGCGTCCATCACTGATATGATCAAGCGTCTTTGCCATATTTGAAAGCAAGGCTGCATTTCTATATGTATTGCAGGTGACCAGACAACCAATCTGAGCACGTGTCGTCAATGTTGCCATGGCTGTTAGTAGTGTCCAGCCTTCGAAATTGCCTCCCTGAGGATCTCCATAGAGTGGAAAGAAATGATCCCAGTTCCAGATCGTATCAACACCGAGGTCCTCGACCCGGCGTACTGCATCCACAAAATTCTTATAGGTTGTATGCTGTGGATGGAGTTGGACGCCTACTTTTATAGGGCGAGTTGTTTGTTGAGTCACGGATAGATTACCTTTCGTTTTTGTGGTTTTATTCTCACACGCTTTGATTGTATACACGTGATTCGTTTATTGGCAAGCTATGTTAAGCTTATCAAGTTACGTAAAATCGGTCGGAATGAGCGATGACTTATTTGTTGATTGTTTGTATTTCTGTACAATAGAATCCAAATTGCGAGAAAGGATCTCGGAGATATGCAGTCTCAGATTTTGATTAGAAAAGATCCCGTGCGCTGGGGGATTATCAGTGCGGCTAACATTGGTGTGCGTGCAGTAGCTCCTGCGATTCGGGCCTCTTCCAACGGGAAGTTGATGGCAGTTGGAAGCCGTGATGCCCGGCACGCGGCTGAGCTCTATACCTTTGCTCCTAACGTGCGCATATATAATAGCTATGAGGCTATTATTGAAGATCCTGATATAGAAGCTGTCTATATCCCATTGCCTAATAGCCTGCATGCGGAGTGGACTATCAAGGCTCTTCAGGCTGGTAAGCATGTGCTTTGCGAGAAGCCACTTGCTGTGACCCGTGAACAGGGTGAGGAAATGGTGGATGTCGCGCGTGCCAGTCAGAAGTTATTGATGGAGGCTTTTATGTATCGCTTTCATCCACAGATTATTTGGGCATTGGAACAGGTACGCTCAGGGGCTATTGGACCTGTACGGTTAGTGCGTGCATCTTTTTCTTTTGATATCCGCTCTCATGCTGAGAATATCCGCTTGCAGCCAGAGCTTGCTGGTGGATCTCTGATGGATGTTGGTTGTTATCCGCTTAATCTGTTTCGTGCTGTATATGAGCACGCTCCACAATCAGTTGCAGCGCGTGTGCATGTGCTAAGTCCCACCAGCGTTGATCTGGCGACCAATGCTGTGCTTGATTATGGCGAGGGACGTTTCGGTATCCTGGATGCCAGCTTTGGCCTGCCTTCGCGTCAAGGAGCCGAAATTATTGGCGAAACAGGGATTATAACACTTCCAGTGCCATTTACTCCCGGCGGCTACGATATGACGACCTTCGTGACTCAAAATGGGCAGATGACAGAACAGAGCTTTTCGGGCGTGGATCAGTATCAGTTAGAGGTTGAACACTTTGCACAATGTATTCGTTCTGGTCATGACCCAATACTCCCATTGGGAGAGACACTAGAAAACCTGGCGACCATTGAAGCTATTTACGAAGCAGCAGGGCTGGATTGGCCCATTGTCTAAGTAGATCAGGGGAGTGGTAACATTTCACATTTGTTGAAAATGTGGATGTTTTGGGCTCTAGAATAATGTTTGGTTGTTGACGAGTGTGTGCTATACATCTAGAATGGAAATAGATGATAAGCTCTTGATAAGAGAGATTTCTCCAGCTTCACTACAGTATTGTGTTGTATCATTCCTTGCGGGAAGGAGCTACATATGGATGCTATCGTCGGACGATATCGTGCACGTATGGAAGAGTCAGGCTTGATTCTCAGGCATGCTTCTGGCATTAATTTTGATTTAACTCCCGAAGAAACTTTAGGATTGTTCGATTTTATCATTGCGTATCGGCCGACTCTTCTAGCACTGCAAGAGGACCGTGAGACAGATCCGCGTTTAGAGAAGATTGTGCTCGATGATGCCAAAAAGCCCAAAGAAGCGCATCCTCTAGAAAATTAAATTGACGACATATTAGCTCCTTCCAATTCTAGTTATACTACTATAATTGGTGAAATATCACGATTATAGTAGTATCCTCTTTTCGCTAGCTTTTTGGAAAGACCCTTCAACTCTCTAGACGCAATTTTTTGGAGATGTTTGTGCAAATTTTTGGCTTGTCTACTAGATTGGCTTTCTGTGTGCTATGCTGAAAGAAGGATGAAAAAGCTTTCAACAAAGAATACGGAATTCGTATAGTCAAAATTGGAGGGGGCTGTATATGGCTGTTGCAGAGTTTGGTTTAATGCTACGGCAGAATGATCCTGGTCATCACTTGCAGGATGTGATTGATTTTAATCGTCAGTGCATTGAAGTAGCGGCACATGGATTTTCTACGCTCTGGCTGGAGGATCATTTACAGGTTGGCGCTACTGATGCATTAGAATGTTTGACGACACTGAGCTATTTAGCTGGGCAGTATCCTCAGTTTAAAATTGGATCGTTGGTCTTATCACAATCCTATCGCAATCCAGCCCTGCTAGCAAAGATGGCTGCTAATCTCCAGATGTTGACGGGTGGACGTTTGATCCTTGGACTTGGTGCTGGCTGGAAAGAAGATGAGTATCGAGCATATGATTATCCATTTCCACCCGTGAAGATGCGCATGGAGGAGTTAGAAGAGGCCATTCAGATTCTGCGCATGATGTGGCAGACTCACTCTGCCACATTTGAAGGGCAGCATTATCAAGTTCACAATGCCTATTGTGCGCCTCTTCCCGAACCAACAATCCCTTTGCTCATTGGTGGTGGGGGAGAGTTGCGGACTCTTGCCATTGTAGCTCGCTATGCTGATTGGTGGAATTTTAATTCATGTACCGTTGAAGAATATGCACATAAGCTGACAATTCTACGTCAGCATTGTGAGAGCGTAGGACGCGATCCTGCTGAGATCTCGCTTTCGTATCTGAGTACATTGAGCGTTTCAGATGATCCTGCTCAAGTTACGCGCCATCCCAGCAAGCATTTTATCGCGGGTAGTACATCGGAGGTAATTGAGGAGCTCGAGCGATTTAGCCGGATGGGCGTGACCCACTTTATGTTCCGTATCCTTGATGTTGCCTCACTCAAACATTTTGTCGAACATATTGTCCCTCATTTTTCTGCTTCGTAAGCGAGCAGTGTCAACATAGACGTAACTTGTGATACACTTTTATGGTGTCGATTTGTTATTGTGTCGATAAGCAATGCTGCTATCTGTCTCGATGCACTATTTTATGGAGTGATTTTCCCCATGGCACAGACTGTTGATCAAGAGACAAAGCATCTCTCTATCGGTAAGCCCACTCGTCGTATGGATGCAGAGGCAAAAATTACTGGATATACACGTTTTTCTGGCGATTTACCCTTTGTTGGTTTGCTACATGCACGTTTGGTGCTCAGTCCATACGCTCATGCACGCATTGAATCAATTGATGTCTCGGCTGCACTTGCTATCCCTGGCGTAGTGGCTGTCTATACTGGCAAAACATTAAAGATGGCAAATACACACAGCGGTTCGCGTTCTCAGGCTCCATTAGCCCTTGATGAGGTGTTCTGGTGTGGCCATCCAGTCGCAATCGTTCTTGCGGAGTCAGAGGCGCTGGCTGAGGATGGAATGGCTGCTGTCGATGTTGATTATGAGCCATTGCCTGTAGTACTTGATCCTTTATCGGCAATGCAGCTTGATGCCCCATTGACGCGTCCGCATGATGAAGATGAAGTATCCGAGATCGCGGGCGGCGGAACCCATGCAGATGTTGCAACCTCACAGGAGGAAGAAGAGGAAGAAGAATTTTCTCCAAATGTGACGGATCGTGTGCATATGCATACGGGTGACATTGAGGCAGGTTGGCGTGAAGCTGATGAGATTGTTGAGCATACATATCGCACGCATTCTGTGCATCAATCCTATCTTGAGCCACAATCGATTACCGTCGTACCTGATAAGTCAGGGAAGCATTTGACGGTTTATGCTAGTAGTCAGGGATTGTTCAGTGCACGCTCAGATATCTCGCAGGCTCTAGATATTCCAGAGCGGCAGGTGCGTGTTGAGTCAATGCCGATCGGTGGGGCTTTTGGCGGCAAATTTGGCCTGGTAGAACCTCTGGCAGCGGCTGCGGCGTATGCTCTTCGTAAGCCTGTACGTCTGGTGTATACACGTGATGAGGAGCTTCTGGCTGGTAATCCAGCTCCCCAGTCGTTTATCACAGTGAAGTTAGGTGCCAGGCGTGATGGAACGCTGGTCGCGCTTCAAGCAAAAATTGTGATGGATGCTGGTGCCTACGCGGGAGCTGCGGCCGGCCTGGCTGGTTATCTTATCTCTCATGTCTATCGTTGCCCACATGTAGATATTCGCGCTTACGAAGTCCTGACGAATAAAGTCAGTGTCGGCGCCTATCGTGCCCCGGCGGCTCCTCAGGCGGCCTTTGCGCTAGAATCTACCGTCAATGAGCTATGTCGCGCACTCGATATGGATGAGCTTACCTTTCGGAAACTCAATGGTCTCAAAGGGGGTGATGCCTCTGGTGATCCTCGACGTCCTGAGTGGCCTGCACTTGGGTTGATCGAGTGTCTGGAGAGTATTGAGCAGCATCCTCTGTGGAAAGAGCGTGCGACGCAGAAAACGCCTCCTGAAGGATTGGCCGGTTGGAAGATAGGTATCGGTCTGGCTGTTGGCGGCTGGCCCGGAGGGACCGACGCTGCGGCTGCTGCTTGTCGTCTTGAGCCGGATGGGACGATTTCGGTGATTGTGGGTACCGTTGATCTGACTGGATCAGATACGTCTCTGGCTATGATTGCAGCAGAGGGATTGGGTCTTGCATCCGAATCTGTCAATGTGGCTCACGATACGACTGATACGATGCCTTTTAGCGGTGCAACCGGTGGTAGTAAGACAATCTATTCGATGGGACCGGCGGTGCTGGCGGCAGCTCAAGATACCCGGCAGCAGATCTTGCAGATAGCTAGCGAGATGCTTGAGGCCGCTGTCGATGATCTGGAGATCACTGATGGTAATGTGGTTGTGAAAGGTGTTCCAGGGAAAAGCCTCTCGTTGAAGAAGATTGCTTCGGCGGCCGAACGTTTTAGTCCCAGTGGACCTATCTACGGTCGTGGACGTGCTGCTGTTCATGAGAATTCACCCATGTATGCTGCTCATCTTGCGAAAGTGGCGGTTGATCCTGAGACAGGTGAAGTACGTGTCCTGGATTTCGTGGCAGCTCAGGATATCGGTCGCGCTATCAATCCATCTGCTGTTGAGGGTCAGATCCATGGTGGTGTGACTCAAGGTATTGGCTGGGCCTTATTTGAGGGCCTTGAGCATGATGAAAATGGGCAATTATTGACAGCTACCTGGATGGATTATGCTATGCCTCATAGCTTTGATATCCCTAACATCACGACACTGCTGATAGAAGTTCCTTCTGGTAAAGGTCCCTATGGAGCAAAAGGGGTGGGTGAGCCTCCTGTGATCCCCGTCGCAGGTGCAATTGCCAATGCGATCTATGATGCTGTTGGGGTACGATCCCTGGAGTTGCCAATCACGCCTGAGCGCCTGTTTCAGGGCCTGAGTAAAGATAAATAGATCTCTCAACTGAAGCTGTTTCGTTTCGACGAGAAATAGTTGTTGCGATTGGAGAGCCTATCTGATTCCCTGCACCGGGAATCAGATAGGCTTTTAATGAGCGGGCACGCTGTTTGGAATAATTCAGGGAGTGTGTACTGTTTATATCTTTGAAGATGTATGATGCTTTCCCCTGATGGATCTTCCGAGGTTGAGCCAGCGTAGCGCTGATCATTTAGTTGAGCTTCCTTGACAAGAAAAAAAAGTACATGGTACTCTTTGGTTAGATAGTTTATAACTAATTAGATAAATATAGTCAACATTGAGGTAACAAACATGGGTGAGGCTTTTCGCGAAATACTGCGACAAGCGCGACAGCATGTACCCGAATGGTCTTCTTCACAAGTAAATGATGCTTTAAGTCATCGGAAGCAAAAGGAAGAAGACTTTACTCTGGTGGATGTGCGAGAGAAGGATGAATGGAACGAGGGATATATCTCTGGTGCTATTCACGTGCCACGTGGGCACCTTGAGTCGCAGATTGAAGAAAAAGTTCCGGATAAGTCAAAGCGCGTTATCCTGTATTGTGCTGGTGGAGTGCGCTCACTCATGGCAGCAAATACGCTCCAGCAGATGGGGTATGAAGATGTGATCTCCATGGCTGGTGGCTTCGGACAATGGAAGGGAAGCGGTTTAGGTTTCACGCAACCACGTACATTAAGTGAGGCTCAGACGAAACGCTATAGCCGCCACTTGCTGGTTCCCGAGGTTGGTGAGCAGGGACAATTAAAATTACTGGATTCGAAGGTGCTATTTATTGGTGCAGGCGGTCTGGGATCTCCAGCGGCTCTTTATCTCGCAGCGGCTGGTGTTGGCACGATTGGCATTATCGATGCTGATGTGGTCGACGATAGCAATTTGCAGCGTCAGGTTCTCCACAACACAGAACGTATTGGTCAATATAAGGCGGAGTCTGCTCGTACAACGTTGACCGCACTCAATCCTGATGTTAAGGTCAATATCTATATTGAGCGCCTCGATGAGACAAATGTAAAGCAGTTGGTTTCCGAGTACGATCTGATTATTGATGGTACCGATAACTTTCCAACACGCTACCTGCTCAATGATGCGGCTGTGCTCTTTAACAAACCAGTCGTCCATGGCAGTGTGTTTCGCTTTGAAGGACAGGTAACGGTCTTCAAACCTTATGATGGACCATGTTATCGCTGCCTTTATCCAGAGCCACCCCCCATTGCGCTGGCCCCAAGTTGTTCAGAGGCTGGAGTGCTTGGCGTCTTGCCTGGTATTATTGGTATCTTACAGGCGACTGAGGCGATTAAGGTGTTACTAGGTATTGGTGAGCCATTAATCGGACGTCTTTCGACTTATGATGCTCTCTCCGGTGAGTTCATGGAGCTACGGCTCTTCCGTGATCCAAACTGTGCGGCCTGTGGCGAACATGGACATCCTGAGGATCTTCCAACTTATGCTGATGTCTGCGCGATACCTGCCTGAGATGCAGATACGCTTACATCATAGAGTCTAATTATGCAAATGACGCTGGCCTGCTGAGGTTGGCGTCATTGAAAATGCTAGCAAGCACTATTTTAGTGGAGGGATATAGCAATGGCTAATGTTCGTTTAGCGCCGGTTCTGCGCTCGTTCGCAGGCGGCTCCAAGCAGGTCAGTGCTCAGGGGAGCACATTGGGTGAATTATTAACTAACCTGTATGAGAACTATCCTGCTTTGAAGGAGCAAATCCAACCTGATCAGGAGTTAAGCCGTTTTGTAAATGTCTATATTAACGATCAGGATGTGCGTTATCTACAAGGTTTGGAGACGCCGCTTGGAGCAAACGACAGTGTGACCCTTTTGCCCGCAATGGCAGGTGGCCGCTAGGAGAAATGAATATATGCGCTATGGCAGCATATTGGAGACTATTGGGAATACGCCGCTTGTCGAACTGAAAAGTTTCAGTCCTCGACCAGGAGTGGAGATCTATGCCAAGCTCGAAGGAAGTAATCCTTCGGGCAGTGTAAAGGATCGTGTGGCGAAAAAGATGATTGAGGCGGCGGAAGCAGATGGGACGCTACGCCCGGGATCTATCCTCCTGGAGCCCACAAGTGGCAATACTGGTATTGCACTGGCAATGATTGCTCGCATTAAAGGGTATCAGTTTGTGGCAGTGATGCCGGATAATGTGACCAGTGAACGTCGTCAGATGCTTGAGCTCTATGGCGCAAAAATTGTCTATTCGGACGGACATCAAGGAAGCAATGGGTCGGTCAAATTGGCGAAAGAGTTGGCACAAGAAGACGATCGCTACGTCATGTTGTATCAATATGGCAATCCTGCAAACCCACGGGCTCATTATGAAGGGACCGCTGTCGAAATCATTCAGGATCTCCCAGATATCGATGTTTTTGTAGCCGGTTTGGGAACTGGTGGGACCCTTACTGGTGTATCCCGCCGCTTAAAAGAATATAATCCAGCGATTAGAATTGTGGCCGCTGAGCCGCAACAGGGGGATGGCGTTCAGGGCTTGCG
The DNA here is from genome assembly GCF_057551105.1 of Dictyobacter sp. Z7_2. Lineage (NCBI taxonomy): Bacteria > Bacillati > Chloroflexota > Ktedonobacteria > Ktedonobacterales > Dictyobacteraceae > Dictyobacter > Dictyobacter sp. Z7_2. Next base: position 418,159 of record NZ_BAAJPE010000002.1, on the reverse strand, counting down.
TAGCTTGAAGGATGGCTTTATCCCACCGGTCCTCGATCAATCGTTATTGGATATGAAGATATTTGTACCCAGTATCGCATCCATTCGCCGCACGCGACAGTTAAAGGATCAAGAAGGCATTTTCGCCGGCCCGTCCTGTGGTGCCGCTCTTCATGCTGCTTTGCGGGTCGCAGAGAGTATGGAGCAGGGAAAGATCGTTGTTCTGTTGGCTGATGGTGGCTGGAAGTATCTGAGTGAAGATCTCTGGACACGTGATGTGGATCAGATCGAAGAATCTTTAGAGGCAAAAATTTTATGGTAGTTGATGCAAATTTTGTCCTCCATATTCCTTCCCTTATCTACCAGGAGATGGTTGCACATGTGAGCGCTGGATATCCCAATGAGACATGTGGAGCGTTGGGGAGCCAGGGTGATCGCGTCATAAAAAATTATCCAACCGCAAATGCCGCTGAGCATCCTGATGACTTTTCGATTATTAGTGAGGCAGATATGGTGTGCATTTATAATGATATTGATGCGTACGATGGAGATATGATCTATTATCATTCTCATCCAATTACTGAAGCGTATCCCTCTGCACGGGATATTGATTGGGCTAAGCGTAGTAGCTATCTATATATCATCTTCTCACATCGCCATCATCCCGAGCCTCCCTACGCACGGGTCTTTAAAATCGACCCCCAGGGGAGCGTCTCAGAAGGCCAAATTATTGTAGATTGAGCCTGTTTCTAGATAGGGGAGAGATCTGTGGATTGATCGCAGATCTCTCCCCTACGTATTTCTAGTACTTAATTGCTTTTTGTTGATTTCTCCTGTCGACTTTATTATGATAGAATGCGTGTGTATAAATATGTTTAAAAATTTATGCCTCAATAATAGTACAGTAATTGACTATTTTTGGATCAAAATGAGTGTTTCGTCATAGAAAGGGCAATCTCAGTATGGAATTCTCTGGTTCGCACAAACTCAAAGCTACTCAAGAGCAAGTATTTCAGGCACTATTGAATCCAGCAGTTTTGAAAGAGAGTGTTCCCGGTTGTAGTGAGGCCGAATTTGTCGAAGTCCCATGGGCAGCTGGTCGTCATATCAAACTTGTGATCTCGCTCAATATCCCTGGCCTGTCGGGTTCATATAATGTCTTCATCAAGCCAGAAGATGTCGTTGAGCCATCACATCTGGTACTGGTCAGCTCTCCTAGTAGCTCTGTTGGAACCATTCATGCCCGCTGCGTTGTTGACCTGAGCACAGAGGGTGCTGAGACGGCGTTGAAGTATGCCACTGAAGCTACTTTGGAAGGTAAACTCGCTTCCACACCTGAGTTTGTGATTAAAACAGCTGTGAAAAGCTCAATTGATCGCTTCTTCAAGAATCTTGAGAAACATATCTAGTAATTGCTCGATTACTAGTCGTGGGGCGGAATACAAGAGGTTGGAAACGACTTTTTGTATTCCGCTTTTGTTTGGTGTTTTCTGTTTGTATGATACTTCGTGTTAGCGTGATTACTGGTTTGTCCTGTAGGTTGATTGGTCCGTCATGCTTGCTGATTTAGCTTAAGGCTGTAATGCTGACCTGATAGGGCGTGAGTGCAATCGTTTTGTTATTGATATGTACAGTGATCGGATTAGCAGTCTTATTAACGAGCATCACGTTCTTATTCGATACCAGAGCACCTATGCTGGCAGGGTCTGAGATGCTGGTTTTAAAGATTGTGGTCCCTGAGCCAAAATCATCTTTTAAAGATTTATAGCTGGCGTACCAGGGGCGAGGCTGACCTCCATCGGCATTTTGGGTAGAGGTCCAGAGCCCAAAATCTGATCCTCCATCACCAAAGTTATTCCAGGATAAGGTAACCCCTCCACCAGCCTGAATAAACTGTATCATTGTATAAGCTTTGAGTGCGTTATCTTCATTGACATTTGTTCCACTTGTCTGGCTCCAGGAATACCACTCAGCTAGCCAGATGGGAAGCGTGGTGGCGCCCGGATAAACGTTTGGATCAAGCGACCGTAGCCATTTAATGGTGTCTGCAAAGACATCGGTTGCGTCAAAGGGCTGCTGGTGAAGGATTTGCATCGTATCGCGATTTTGCAACGATGCGTCGAAGGTGATAAAGCCAGCACCTGTTTTGTGTTGGAGCCAGTATTGAAGGACGTCGAGTGCACGTTGATCAAAGACACCATATGGTTCTGCAAGGGCTGATGGGTTGCTGCTCTTTTTGGCACTGGACCAGGTTTCTACTACCACATAGGGGCCGCCGATCTTAATATTTTGAGGAGCGATGTGCTGTGAGGTAGCAACATTCATCAAAGTGCTATAAACCTGATTGTACATATAGGTATAGCCGTGTGTCGCATTGTCTCCGCCGGGTTTGCCGGGGCTGGTAGTAAAGTCGTAACTATTGGTATCAGGATCGAAATAACCTTTTAATTCATTCCAGACCTGGAAATAACGCACATTGTAGGGCGGCTTCATATAGCGTTCTGCAACTGCCTGGACCAGATGGGTCCAGGCACTCATTTTATTATCCAGGATACGAGAGCTATAGGCGATGTCTTGCCACTCATCTGAGGCCTTTAGCAGGGTTGTCTTGCCATTGCCTTCATATTCCCCCTTCATCCACCAGGGAGCCTCTGCTAACGTGATGACAGGCGTCTCACCTAAATCGACAGCGGTTTTTATACGGGCATCAAGTGCGCTCCAATCTGTAGGATCTGGTGTGGATGGATTGGGCCAGGGATCAGGCAGTCCCCAGGCCATGATTGAGGTATTCATATATTTTATGCCTTGCTGGATCTGGGATTGCACCCTGGATACTGCACAGGCATCGTTATCTGACACTTGCATCATCTGATTATCTGATTGTGTTACTCCAGGCTCAAACTGGGATGTGGTTGTTGCTTGCCTGTCGTATGTAACAGTCACGGTTTGATTATCCTGGACTGTTGCGCTTTTATTGTATCCAAGGGTGTCCATATTTGTATTTTGATCCGCATTGGTAGTAGAGGACGACCGTGCACTGCTATTACTGGCAGAACTATTGCACTGAGTTGTATTCTTTTTTGAGGAATTGGTCGAACTGGTTGGACCGGCACAAGAAAATAACAGCGGCAATAGAAACATGTACAATATGAGTGCCAGGATGGAGTTTGTTCTCCATTTTTTTCTAAGCATTTTTATCGTTCTTTGAATTTAGCAATAGTCACCAGTAATAGAAGGAGATTATAACAGAAAATATTTGCTCTCCATCCTTCTTGTACGAAAGAGTTTGGCATCTTGTTGTTTCTCATCGGTGGAAGTCCTGGTGTATTTTCAGGTACACAAAAAAGAGGAGGCATACACATACCTCCTCTTTTCTATGATTATGTAGTTATCGTACCACAATGTGCTATGTCAGATTGGTAATACTGACCTGATAAGGAGTCAGCGGAATCGTTGTGCCTTCAACGTTTACTGAGAGGTTATTCGCAGTTTTGTTGACGAGCATAAGTTTCGTTTTTGATGCCATGGCCGCAACTGAGGAAGGATTGGACACAGTCGTTTTGTAAATGACTGTTCCTGAACCAAAGTCATCCTGTAAGGATTGGTAGGTAAAGTACCAGGGATGAGGTTGGCCTCCTCCATAAGAGGATGGGGGCGACCAGAGACCGAAATCTGATCCTCCATTACCAAAGTTGTTCCAGGATAATGCGGTGCCTCCACCAGCTTGAATAAATTGCATCATGGTATAGGCCTTAAGCGCATTGTCTTCATCGACGCTTGTGTTATCGATTTCTGTCCAGGAGAACCATTCAGAGAGATTGATGGGTAGGGTTGTGGCACCTGGATACAAATTGGGATTAAGCGAACGAATCCATGTGACCATGTCGGCAAAGAGGTTTGCAGCGACAAACGGTTGTTGATTAAGAATTTTCATCGTATCTCTGTCTTCGAGCGAAGCATCGAACGTAATAAAGCCAGCCCCCGTTTTATGCTGAAGCCAGTATTGTAAGACGTCGAGGGGACGCTGATCGAAGACGCCGTAGGGTTTAGAAATCTTCGATGGATCACTCTGTTTTTGGCTGGACCAGACATCTGCGAAGACATAAGGGCCACCAACTTTGATGTCCTGCTGTGAGATGTGTTGTGCGGTAGCGACATTCATCAAAGTACTGTAGACCTGATTATACATATAGGTATAACCGTTGCGCGCATTTGGTCCATCGGGCTGACCCGCAGTGGTGGTGAAGTCATATTTATTGGTATCGGCATCGAAATAGCCTTTTAACTCGTTCCAGACCTGGAAGTGGCGTACGTTGTAAGGTGGTTGCATGTAACGTGTTGCAACATCCTGTACTAGTTGTGTCCATGCGCTCATTTTATTGTCTAGAATCCGAGAGTTATACGCGATATCCTTCCACTCATCATCAGCGGTGAGTTGTTGGGTGTGTCCCTTGCCATTGTATTCTCCTTTCATCCACCAGGGAGCTATTGCCAGGGTTATAATGGGAGTCTTTCCCAGATCTACCGCCAATTTTACCCGAGCGTCAAGCGTGGCCCAGTCTGTCGGAGCCGGTGTAGAGGGATCAGGCCAGGGGTCAGGAAGCCCCCAACCCATAATTGGCATGTTCACATATTGTGCGCTTTTTTGGATCATGTCTTCAACGTTGGCTGTCGCTGTTGGGTCTCCTCCATGCCCTGGATCCAATGAAGCATCAGATAAGGTGATGCCCGATGCGTATTGTGATGTGATGGTGCATTGCTTTTTGATTGTAATACTAATCGTTGCATTACTGCTACTCGGTGTCTGATTCCCCTGATTACAAAATGCATTAGAAATAGCAGTAGCAGTAGCACTCGTATTAGGCTTGCCAGGATTCTGAGTGTTACTACTATTACTGTTACTTGAATTGTTGTTTTGTGTAATATCTTGGCTATCTTTATTGAATGGATTCGCACATGATGCAAATAGCGGAATGAGTAGGATAAGAAGACAAAGAAAGCAGAAGGAGTCCGTCCTCCAGTTTTTCATAAATATCCCCATTCTTGTACAATTCCACCTCATAAAATGAGCAAAAAAATCAGGTATGGCTGTTCCAATAGTACTTTTGGGCCTACTGAAAAAGTCGCTCCATACCTACTTCCTGCATCACTACTAGAGATGTCGCAGTATTCTTCATTGACGAATGGATATTGGTCAATATATTATATGAAGAAGACTTTGTAAATAATCTTGTTTTTAGTACTAGCGTTGGATTGATTTAATCGTAGAAAAATCTCCATTTCCCCGATTATTCGTAACGCTCTACTAATGTTTTCGGAAAGTGTTCGTACGAGATAAAATGGGTCTTTTTTGTGGTATGGTATCGTCGTAAGAAAAGTATTTCCTCTGTCCTATAGTAATAACAGAATGTAGCCATGCGTCAAATAGATAGGAAAAATGGCACCCTCTGTATATCAAATAGAAGGACAGAAAAGTCATGATTGCGGCGTTAAATTAGTGAATGTATATTGATCTGCTTATTTCTACTGATATCTAGCTACTTGCTACAAATTACTGATTACCTACATGCTATACAGGTAATTCGCCTTACATTATACAAGGTTGATAATATTCAATATATGTGTGATTAAATGAGAATGATCAAATTATAGGAAAATGTTCTCATACATAAAACGAAACAAGACAATCCTTAACCGTCGTGCTAAACTAGACTGGTATCCAATGTATAGGTACTTTGATATAAGTGGATCAGCCAGGAGCAGTTATTATTATCTGATAGTAAGTCGATTGATCCAAATTCAATAAATATACGTAATGGTTTGTGAGCGGCTCAATAATGTTTTTATTCGTATCAAAAATGAAGTCTATAAGGCATTGTATGCCTCTCGGTTTCTGATTAATTCGTCATGAATTGGAGGTTCTGTTTATGTTAATAAGCCGGGAGAATCTAATGTTACAGGCTCTATGTGTAACATCTGTTGGAAAAGCCTTATTTGATCTTTTTGATGCACTAAATATGACGCGATGGAACGCGGCAAAAGAAAGCCCGTTAGCTGGTTGAGAAACCCTCCCAGGCGATCCATTGAGCAAGTACTCCAAACTGCTTCGTAACGAAAGCAAACCCAGATGTGCTATTTCCTCGATGGCTGGATTGAAATCCACGGCAATGGTGTTTCCAGTTATAACGTTTTCGGTTTCCCTCCTGTCAATTCGAGCAGAGTCGCTCATGCATCACTGGATGACATATATAGAAGTCATCAGTGAGTCAGTCTAAAGTCGATGTAGCTGCAACTACAATCACTACCACACCAGGGAAGAGATTGAGTGGGTGGATGGCAAGGATATGCATGTGGTTTCAAGGATGATAGTTGTTTGTGTACTGTGAATGCGCCTTAACGAAAACATTTTCGCCGCTTCTCTTGCTGTACACAAAATATATTGATGAGCGTAGATAGAATAAAGGAACGTTTTTGATGCTAAAAACGGAAAATCTTTCAGAAAATCAGCATTCTTTCACAGAAATGCAATTACAAGATAAAATCACGCAAAATATGCACAAATCTATTGGCTCTATTCCCAAACGCCAGATGTCAAAACCTGCATCGTTATCACTTGAACAGCAACAGATGTGGATATTGTCACAGTTTGTCACCGATAAGCCTATTTTCAATGAATCATTGATTGTCCGCCTGCCTGGTCATATAGATACAGATGCTCTTGAACAGAGCCTGAACGCTTTCATTGAGCGCCACGAGATTTGGCGTACGACGTTTCCTGTGATTGATGAACAGCCTGTACAGTGGGTGCATCCGAAACTTCAACTGTATATGTCGGTTATTGATCTTCGCGAGTATGCAATTGCCGAGCAAGAAACAGAGGCTATACATCTGGCGACAGAGCAAGTTCGACCGATGTTTGATCTAACCGAACTGCCATTGGTGCGAGCTATGCTGATTCATTTTGCTGATGATGATCATCGTCTCTACCTGACGCTCCACCAGATGCTTTTTGATAGCACAATCTATCCGATATTTCTATCAGAACTCTCCAAACACTATGAAGCGGTCGTGCATGAAAAATATGCATTATTGTCCCCATTACCAGTACAATATGCTGATTTTGCAGCCTGGCAACGTGAACGCTTACAGAGTGCTCATCTGGATGATCAGCTGGGTTATTGGAAGCAGCAACTGGCTGGTGCTCCAGCACTTGAGCTACCAACCGATCGACCACGCTTATCACAGCAAACGTATGAGGGAGCTAGCTTGAGGTTCTCGTTAGAGCATGATTTGGTCGATGGACTGAAAAGGCTTAGCCATAATTCAGGTGCTACACTTTATATGGTTTTCGTTGCGACATTCAATGTGCTCTTGCAGAGATCCTCGGGGCAGGATGATATTCTGGTGGGGAGTATCAGTAGGGATCATATCTCTCGCGAAGTGCAGCAATTGGTTGGTCCTTTTGAGAATATATTAGCACTGCGCACAGATATGTCGGGGAATCCTACCTTTCTGGATCTTCTGGGCCGTGTGCGCGATATTGTATTAGATGCTCAAATGCATCAAGATATACCCTTTGAATATCTTGCCAAAGCATTAAGTGTTGAGCATGGTGTTGTGCGCGATTCTCTCTTACGAGCAATCATTACAATGGAGCCATCCCAGGCGATGCTTCCTTCGGGTTGGACGATAGCTCGTTCGGCAGTTGAAACTGGCTATACTCCTTTTGATTTTGTCTTGTCACTTGATGATCGCACTGATGGCTTTCAAGCTCAGTTAAGATACAATACTGATCTATGGAACCCCAAGACGATGCAACGTATGGTTGATCACTGGCGTGTCCTTTTGAAGTCTGTCGTAGCAGATCCTAACCAGCATATTGCGAATCTCCCTTTGCTGACCGTTGCTGAACGTGAACAGCAGCTGGTGACATGGAATGCCACGGCAGTCGATAATCCTGAGTATGTCTGCCTTCATCAACTAATAGAGAGGCAGACAGTACAGACTCCTGATGCCACGGCCGTTCTCTTTGAGGATATGCGTCTCACATATCGGGAACTCAATCAGCGAGCGAATGCGTTGGCTCGTCGTCTCAATGAGAGTGGAGTTGGACCTGATGTACTGGTGGGCGTCTGTATGGAGCGTTCGATTGAAATGGTCGTCGCATTACTGGCTATCCTCAAAGCGGGAGGAGCATATGTGCCACTTGATCCAGATTATCCCCCCGACCGACTTGCTTATATGATCTCTGACGCACGTATCTCTCTCGTGCTTGCTCAAACGGCTGTGCTCGAACGTATCGTATTGAGCGGCGTAGAGACCCTCATTCTTGATGCGCATAAAGCATACTCTGCTGCAGCTTTGGATGATGAGAATCTAGATATTCCTGTCCAGTTAAACAATCTTGCTTACATGATTTATACCTCAGGGTCGACTGGTCGTCCTAAAGGGGTAATGATTGATCACCAGAGCATCGCAATGCGTTTGCAATGGCTGCAACAAATGCAACCATTACACCCCGGTGATCTTCTACTGAATAAGACCACATTTAGTTTTGACCCTTCCGTGTATGAGTTCTTCTGGCCCTTATGTGTTGGGGCTGGCATACTTGTGGCGGCTCCTCAAGGGCATACAGATCATATCTATCTGCTCTCCTTGATTCAAAAATATCAGGTCAGCGTCCTGAATTTTTCCCCATCGGCGTTGGGTTTGTTTGTGCAGGAGCCTGCCTGGAGAGATTGTCAGAGCGTCAGGTTGGTGATGTGCGGAGGCGAAGCCCTTCCTCCTGAGCTTGTGGAGCAATTCTATGCGCATAACCAGTGGGCAACGCTCTGGAATATGTATGGACCAACTGAAGCGACGATTTTTGCTTCAGGATGGTTATGTGAACGTGATGGACAACGTCAAGTACTGCCACTTGGTCGTCCTGTCGCTGAGACGGAAATTTACTTGCTTGATAAGTATATGCAGCCTGTCCCGATTGGTGTTGCGGGAGAACTTTATATTGGCAGTAAAACAGGTGACGTTGGATTGGCACGTGGATATTTTCAACGTCCTGATCTGACCGCTGAGCGTTTTGTCCCGCATCCTTTTAGTCAACATCCAGGTGTGCATCTTTATCGTACTGGTGATCTGGCACGTTATCAGGAAGATGGTCTGATTGAATTTCTTGGTCGCATTGATCAGCAGATCAAATTACGTGGTTTTCGGATTGAGCTTGGCGAGATTGAGTCGGCACTCCAGGCGCAACGCGGCATTCAGCAGGCGATTACAACTGTCCACGAGGATACTACAGGAACCAAACGATTAGTTGCCTATCTGCTGACTGTCCAGGGGGCATTTCCTGGTATCGAAACATTGCGTGTTGCACTAAAAGACAAGTTACCAGATTACATGGTTCCATCTGCTTTTGTCCTGCTCGATGCTTTTCCGCTTTCTCCGACTGGTAAGGTTGATCGGCGAGCGCTACCTGAGCCTGATACCCTGGAATCCAATCATGGTAGTGCTTTTGTTGCTCCTCGCGATCCCGTAGAGGAGATGCTGGCACTGATCTGGATGGATCTGTTGCATATCCAGCAGATCAGTGTATATGACAACTTCTTTGAGATAGGTGGCCACTCTCTATTAGCAATGCAAGTTGTGGCACATATCCGGCAGATGCTCCAGATTGAGGTAACGATTCTTCATCTTTTTGATACTCCGACGATTGCCGGCCTGGCTCATCACCTGCACACGCAGATGCAAGTTAAGCAAGCAACCACTGTTCCAGCATTGGTGCCTGCTGCTCGTATCTCCGACTTGCCAGCCTCATTTGCGCAAAGAAGCCAATGGTTTCTCCATGAATTGGATTCTCTAAGTACGGCTTACAATGAGCCTCTTCTCATCCGCCTGGAGGGTCCACTCTCGTTTGAGGCGCTCAAGCGTAGCCTGGAGATGCTTGTACAGAGACATGAATCCTTGCGTACCACCTTCGATAGTCGTGATGGCCAGCCTATTCAGATCATCGCATCGCAGTTTTCTCCGTCGGTACCAGTGATCGATCTCAGTGACGTGGTAGGTTCAGCACATGAAGAGCAGATTTTTCGTTTGACTCAACAAGAACTTCATACACATTTTGATCTCGTTACGGGACCACTCATGCGTGTACAACTGCTACGTCTGGGTGAAGAGAAGCATCTCTTGCTTATCACATGTCATCACATTATCTTTGATGGCTGGTCTGTAGATGTCATGTTGAGAGATCTCACATTGCTGTATCAGTCTCTCATACATGATAGGCTTGCGTCACTGCCGGATTTGCCTGTTCAATATGCTGATTATGCCCTCTGGCAGCTGCAATGGATGCACGATGAAGCTTTACAAAATCATCTTCACTATTGGCAGCAACAATTAGCAGGCGCTCCTGATCTTATTACCTTGCCATCTGATCGACCACGTCCGGCCGTTCAAAGTACCTCTGGTGCACAGCAGAAAGTACTCTTGCCTGCTGAACTGCTTCAAGCACTCAAAGTTTTGAGCCAGCAAGAGGGAGTAACGCTCTATATGACCCTTCTGGCGGCCTTCCAGGTACTCTTGATGCGCTCAAGCGATCAGCATGATATAGTAGTTGGGACGCCAGTAGCAAATCGTTCCCATCGTGAGATAGAGGAATTGATTGGTTTCTTCGTAAACACTTTAGCTTTACGTGTTGATTTATCAGATAATCCGGATTTTCGCGCTTTGTTGTTGCGGGTGCGCCAGATAACATTGGATGCCTATGCTCATCAAGATTTACCGTTTGAGAAAGTCGTGGAATCCCTATCAATGGAGCGCTCTTTAAGTTATTCACCGATATTTCAGGTGATGTTTGTGATGCAGAGCATGTCGCTAAGTACGCGTCAGACCGATGACTTATCCTGGAGTCCATCACGAATTGAGAGTACCTCTGCAAAGTTTGATCTGACGTTCACTGTGCAAGAAGTAGAACAAGAGCTTTTGACAAGTATTGAGTATAATACTGATTTATATAATCAGTCGACAATTGAGCGCTTACTGACGCATTGGCAAGGTCTCTTAGCGTCGATTGTCCAGGATGCGGATCAAGCGATTGATCTGCTTCCTATGCTTTCAAACAGTGAGCTTGAACAGATTTTAGTTGCGTGGAATGATACCGCTGTTGAGTATCCAGAGTATTGTGCTCTTCATCAACTTGTCGAGCGGCAGGTTGAGCGTACCCCCGAGGCGGTTGCAATCTTTTTTGAAGAGCAACAGATCACCTATCAAGAGCTCAATTGGAGAGCCAATCAACTGGCTCATCGTCTTGATACTCTAGGGATTGGGCCTGATGTACTGGTGGGTGTCTGTATGGAGCGCTCAGTGGAACTTGTCATTGCAGTGCTCGCCATTCTCAAAGCGGGTGGTGCTTACGTGCCGCTTGATCCTACATATCCTCAAGATCGTCTTGCTTATATGGTTGCCGATGCTCATGTGCCGCTAGTTCTCACTCAGACATCTGCCAGCCAGCCTATTGCCTCTCTGGGTATTGAGATGCTTTCTCTGGATGATGCAGAACTTTTTAGTGCTGATTGGGATGGGGACAACCTCGATAAGTCAGTAAGCATGGAAAATATTGCCTATCTGATTTATACATCAGGTTCAACTGGAAAACCGAAAGGCGCCATGAACTCGCATCGTAACATCTTTAATCAATTGATGTGGAGACAGCGTGCTTCCTGCCGGATTGATAGCCGCGATCGCATTCTACAAAAAACACCATTTAGCTTTGATGTCTCGGTCTGGGAGTTGTTTTGGCCACTGCTGGCTGGTGCGAGTCTGGTGGTTGCTCGCCCTGAAGGACATAGAGATCCGGCATATCTGAAATCAGTGATGATTGAATCTGCTATCACGACAATGCATTTTGTGCCGGCAATGCTGCAAGTCTTCTTGATGGAAGATAATTTGAGGAGTTGCACGGCTCTTCGTCAGGTTATGAGTGGTGGTGAGGCTCTGACGTCCGAGCTACAAGAGCATTTCTTTGCACGTTTCCCGGCACCAGTGCGCCTATTCAATATGTATGGGCCAGCTGAAGCCGCCATTGATGTGACGGCCTGGGAGTGTCAACGAGAAGGTGATCAAAGGAATATCCCGATTGGCTATGCGATTGCAAATACACAGCTGTATATCCTGGATACGATGCTCCAGCCAGTGCCTACGGGGATGGCAGGCGAACTCTATATCAGTGGTATGAGTCTGGCACGTGGATATCATCAGCGACCAGAGTTGACTGCGGAACGCTTTATCCCAAATCCTCTGAGCTCTGAGCCTGGTGCACGCTTTTATCGCACTGGTGATTTAGCACGTTACCGTGATGATGGAGCAATCGAGTATCTGGGACGACTTGACTATCAAGTCAAGCTACGTGGATTTCGCATCGAGCTTGGTGAAATTGAAGCCGCTCTTCTCCTGCAGCCAACGATCCAGCAAGCTATTGCTCAGATACATAAAGATGTATCTGGCAACCAATTTTTGGTTGCGTACTTGATTTCATCCGGCGAACAAGTGACGGGCGAAGTATTGCGCATGGCCCTTAAAGAGGTCTTACCGGATTATATGGTACCAACTGCCTTCGTCTATCTGGACGCCTTTCCTTTAACCCCAAGTGGTAAAGTTCAGCGTCAAGCTTTACCTGCTCCTGATACGAGTAGGACAGACATCGCAGATGATAGCTATGTTGAGCCAACTGAGATTATCCATTATCAGTTGCTTAATATCTGGGAAGAGCTTCATACCGTGCGACCTATTGGTATACGAGATAACTTCTTTCATCTTGGTGGACATTCATTGCTTGCCGCGCGTTTGATCGCGCGAATTGAACAGGTCTTTGGGAAGAGGATCTCTTTATCAACGTTATTCGCAGGTCCAACTATTGAAGCTTTAACACGGGTGCTGCAAGAGCAAACGAATTCTAATCCAAGATCACCATTGATTCCAGTGCAGATTACGGGATCGAAAAAGCCATTCTTCTTTTTACATGGAGATTGGACGGGAGGGGCATACTACTGCTTTACGCTGGCACGTCAAGCAGGGCCTGATCGACCATTTTATGTATTGGAGCCATTCGTGTTTGATGATAATCAGGAGATACCTACTATTGAGAGGCTGGCGAGTTCGTACCTCAAGCTGATGCGTTCGGTCCAGGCTACAGGCCCATACAATCTTGGAGGTTATTGTAATGGAGGTGTTATCGCTTATGAAATAGCCCAGCAATTGCAGAATCAAGGCGAACAGGTTGATTTCCTGGCATTGGTTGATCCAGCGGCGAGTTCAATGCCTAAGGGTTTTATTAACCTTTTCGAGCATGTTTTGCACTTACCTGAGAGGCGGCAATGGAGTATTTATCTTCGCTTGCGGCATATCTACATTAGAAAAATCCGTCCAATGTTATCGCGACTCTCCCATACAGTTGATGATCAATTATTGAAAGGCATCATGATGCTTATTGACCAGGATCAAAAATTTACCCATTTGTTTCCGCCAATAACAACGTTGAGGAAAGATTACAACACAATTTTTTCCTGGGCGCTCCAACACTATACCCATCGTCCCTATCCAGGTAAAGCTACATATATCTGGGCTCGTGAGGCACTCACAAGTGGGGATCGAGATTTCTGGGTGAATAATGTTGAAATTAAAGAGACAGAGTCGTTCATTGTTCCTGGTACACACTACAGCATTTTGGTCGATGAGCTTCAGACTTTTGCCGAGAGTCTGGGTACCAGCTTACAAGAGATACCAGAGCGAAAGCTTCTAAACTGATAATAAAAATAGCTTTAAAAAGCCAAAAAGTGTAAATGAGGGTAAATATATGAAATTTACTCTCAACTAAAATTTTTTAGATTAGTAAAATAAGGTTGATCAGGGTACTTTTATGCAAGAGAAAACACAAAATCTAAGCGTGAGTGTTGTAATTCCTACAAGGAATGAAGCCAAAAATCTTTATCATACTTTACCAAAAATTCCTTCCATCGTGACTGAGGTGGTATTGGTAGATGGTCATTCGACCGACGATACAATCGCTGTTGCTAAAGAGCTGTATCCCTCGATTCGTATCCTGGAGCAGACGGGTAAAGGTAAAGGCGATGCCATGCGCATGGGCTTTGCGGCTTGTACAGGGGATATTATTATTATGCTTGATGCGGATGGTTCAGCGCATCCAGGGGAAATCTACCGTTTTGTTGAAGTCTTGACGGCTGGCTACGATTTTGCTAAGGGCTCTCGTTTTGTTAAGGGCGGAGGAAGTGATGATCTGACCTGGTTACGCACCCTGGGAAACTACGGTTTATGTACTATTGTCAATATATTGTTTGGTCAAAAGTATAGCGATCTTTGTTATGGGTACAATGCCTTCTGGCGACAATGCCTTGATTATGTCCAGTTTGATTGTACTGGCTTTGAAATCGAGACGCAGCTCTGCTTACGCATGTACAAGTCGCGCATGAAAATCGCTGAAGTACCAAGTATGGAACATGCACGTATTCATGGTCAGAGCAATCTGCGTACATTCCGTGATGGTTGGCGTGTGTTGATGACTATTCTACGTGAGAGGCGTGTGTCTGGTGTGACATTTAAGCCAGCGGATGTGACATTTGAGCCTTCTTATGAGAGAATAGCCTCTCCGGTATCATCGACTGAAATTGTGATGTAGTGCGGGATTGAATGTACCTTTATTTCAATCGTTCGAGAAAAAGAATTTGCTTATGAGTCTAACAACAGTTAAAGACCAGACTATTTCTGTTATTATTTGCGCTTATACATTGGAGCGCTGGAACGATCTTGCCGATGCAGTTGCATCAGTACAGAATCAGACACGACAGGCAGCAGAAATTATTGTCGTTATTGATCATAATCCCGAGTTGTTCCTGCGTGCGCAGGAACAACTGGCTGGGATTGTGGTGACGGAAAATAGGGAAGAGCGTGGCCTTTCGGGGGCTCGTAATAGTGGTATCGTACTGGCTTCGGGTACTCTGGTGGCCTTCCTTGATGATGATGCGATTGCCGATGCGCGATGGCTGGAGCAATTAAGCCAGAATATGCTTGATCCCGATATACTGGGAACTGGAGGCACCGTCCTCCCACAGTGGGTCGATCAGAAGCCATCATGGCTACCAGAGGAATTTTATTGGGTGGTTGGATGTACCTACCTTGGACTTCCTCGTACGATCGCACCTGTGCGTAATCCTATCGGCGCCAGCATGTGTATTCGCCGCGAAGTTTTTGAGACGGTGGGCGGATTTCGCAGTGGCATCGGGCGTGTGGGTACGCGTCCAGTGGGATGTGAGGAGACAGAGTTGTGTATCCGCGCTCGGCAGCATTGGCCACAACGTACATTTCTATTCTTACCTCTGGCACAGGTCTCTCATCGGGTCCCGACCCAACGTGCACGCTGGCACTATTTCTGGACGCGATGTTACGCGGAAGGCATCTCAAAAGCGTTTGTGGCGCGTTTTGTGGGCGCTAAGGACTCGTTGTCCGCAGAAAGCTCTTATACGTTACAGACATTGCCCAAAGGGGTTCTGCGTAACTTGAATGCGGCTATCTGGCGGCGGGATGCTGCTGGTCTGGCACGGGCTGGTGCCATTGTGGCTGGATTATTGATCACCACCTCAGGCTACCTGGTTGGTCGCTGTTTTGCTAAACCCATGGAGAGCACACCATACGCGATTAAAGCGTCTTCTGTAGCGGAGTCTTTGAATGAACAGGTAAGGTGATAAGGTGGCTGGTTTAGAGAATTTTCAAAGAAAAATTGTCTAGGTAGAAATGGCTAATGGTTACTGATCTCCAAGTGATGATGGTACAATGCTAATCGACCGACTAGTTATGCAATAAGGATTGCTGCTTCATGGAAATGAAATGTATTGCTGGCGAAAATGCACTATATGATCTATCAATGTATGTGTATGAATTCAAATATATAATTGTACGATGCGGGGGTTTTTGTCAGTGAGAATTTCGCTACTCACTCAATGGGTGAAGAATAACAGTGTCATGTTGTCGAATACTGGATCCCTGATCGGTACTATGTTGATTACATCGGGGCTCGGTTTCGCCTATTGGATTGTCGCTGATAAGCTTTTCCCCGTGGAGGCGATTGGTCTTGCTTCAGCTGCAACTTCAGCTATGATGCTGCTCTCAAGTATTTGTTTACTAGGTTTGAGTACCCTGTTGATTAGTGAGATACCACGCAATAGAGGGCAAGAAGGCACAATTATCAGTGCAGCCCTTATTCTGGTTGGCGCAGTGGGAACCGCTGTCGGTGTCCTGTGTGCCCTGTTCAGTCCTTTTCTGGCGAAAGACTTGGAGCCTATTGGAGCAAACATTCCTAGTATTATCCTGTTTGCGTTAGGTGTCGGTCTTACTTCGGTGACAATCATCCTGGATACCTGTATGATTGCTATGTTGCGGGGAGGATTACAGTTTTGGCGGAACGCACTTTTTTCTATATTAAAATTAATTTTGCTTTTTCTGGCGGCACGTTTTGTATCTGAAAAGAGTGGTCTTTCCATTTATACGACCTGGTCAGCCAGCAATTTGATCTCCATGCTTCCTTTGATTGTCTACGGAATCGTTAAGGCGAGGCAGACAAAGCGAAGTTTGCGACCCCATTGGGGGATGATGCGCAAAGTTGGTCGTTCAGCCATTCAGCACTACATCCTCAACTTGATTTATCAAACACCAACTCAAATCTTGCCATTAATTGCTACTATTATGGTCTCGGCGGCCGCTAATGCATATTTCTACAATGCATCAATGATTGCAAATTTTATCTTTGCTGTGATTGGTTCACTAACCACGGTTCTCCATGCCACCAATGCAACGCAGATACATACATTACCACAGAAGACGCGTATGACTGTTGGACTGTCATTAAGTGTGAGCTTGATTGCAGGCTTGATACTGATCGTAGGAGCACAATTTATTCTCGGCTTTTTTGGTCCCGCCTACGCCAGTCAGGCCGCCTGGAGCCTACGAATCCTGGCTATTGGTTCGCTACCCCTGATCATAAAATATCACTATCTTGCCATTCATCGTATCAAAGATCATGTGGCAAAAGCGATCATCCCGATTACAGTCGGCAGCGTTTTAGAACTCGTGATGGCGGTGGTCGGAACACATTTTTATGGTTTGTCTGGATTGAGTCTGGGCTGGGTTGCCGGAATGTTTATTGAGGCGATCATTATGAGCCCGACAGTGGTTCGTACCTTGAGAGGACTTGATATTCCTGCGATGGGTGCTCTGGATGATTGGGGACCACAACTGGATGGCTTTGGGAGTAGTATTGAGCAATCAATTACTGTATCCATGAAGATCATGGCTATTGATTCTCCTACAGATACCATTCGTAGTATTGTATTTCTCGATGCTCCAACCGTCAGGTTGAAGAAATCACAGCTCTATGATGAAGATGAGATGGATGCACCGACAGTCAAATTGAATAAAGCAACTTTGAGTAAAGCAGCTCAGGCAGACAATGATCTGGCGAAAAAGTATCTTCCTGATACAGAAGTTTCAGGAGATCAGATCGTAGAGTTTATGAATGCTCCAACGCTCAAAATGCGTAGTATTAAGATACCAACACCGCCGGCCTCTCATCAATCTAAGGAAGCATCTTCGGACTCGCATCAGCCTGAGCCAGTATTGGTCTCAGCTAATAAAGGAGATGATCATATGTCGGGATCATCTCGACATAGGCCAATCAAAAAAATGCGCGTAGAACGTATGAATACAATGGAACATCCTCGTGTTGTCAGCAGGCCCGATTCCAAAGCGGTGGAGGAGGAAGTCAATACCTAGTCTCTGATGTTCTCACGTGCTATCATCTCATAGGAGATTTGTACTCACATTTGTCACGATCTATTAGGGATTATGCTATGCATATGTTGACGTGTCTACTTATTCGGGTGCCTTCCACCTATGGGGATTTGTCACGCGATGATATTGATACTGATCTTGGGCGAATTGAGAGGGACTGAATTAAATAATTACTAAAACGCACCTGTGCATACATAAATCGCACGTTAAAGAATAGAGAATAATGAATGATAGAGACTACTCGCTCACTACATACTATAAAAACGCAATCTTCAATACCACGCATACAAGTGATGGATATCGTATGTGCCATCTTGCCTCTTGTCATTTTTCTAGTCTGGTTTCTCTCTCTGGGGGCTGTCAATGTAGGGCAGATGTCGGATCTTGGTCTGGTGTCAGTGATGCCGCCAATTATGATTGCGGCAATTCTACTGATGACTGTGAGTTTTTGCCTGACGTTACAGCGCCATACATATAGAGTTCCTATCCTGGTTCTTCATATAGCACTCATGATATTTATGCTTTATGGTTTCACAATGTTGGTTGAGCAGATGCCTCGCTTTGATATTGTGTATCGTCATGCTGGCTATACCGAATTTATTCAACGTACAGGGACGAGCAATCCTAACCTCGATGCCTATTTTAGCTGGCCGATATATTTCTCGTTGGCCGCCTTTTTTAATAGTAGCGCTGGTTTTAGTAGTATCTTGCCCTATGCGGATTGGGCTCCTGTTGCCTATGCTGTGTTCTACTTTGGTCCGCTTTACATGATCTTTACGTCATTTACGCGAGATAAGCGTATTGTCTGGTTCGCCCTCTGGGTTTTCTATCTGACAAATTGGATCTGGCAAGATTATTTCTCTCCCCAGGGCTTTAACTTTTTTCTGTATATGATGATGATTGCTATCCTGGTAAAATGGTTCAAGATGCCAGTGGATATGCCTGCCCGTCCTTTATGGTCTCCCCTCCGTCGCATTCCTTTTTTAACTCCATTTTACAAGTGGGCAACGGCTGCCGATCCTTTGCAGTCACCGGCCAGCCCTGCTATGCGCTTGCTTTTGCTCGCCTGCTTCTTGATCATTTTTGCCTTCGATGTCAGTAGTCATCAACTAACTCCCTTTTTTACCCTGTTAAGTGTGGGTGGGTTGATCGTTTTTCATCGCGTACGGCTCTGGTGGCTACTGGTGGCTATGATTGCAATGGTGGCCTTCTGGCTGTTGGTGGCAGCTCACACCTTTCTTGTTGGCCATACGAGTATGGTCTTCTCCGGCTTACATATCTTCTCGTCGTTTAGCAACAACGTCTCAAGTCGCGTTGCAGGTAATATTGATCATACTATTGTAGCGAAGCTGCGTATCTATATGTCGATGGTTCTCTGGGGGCTTGCCTTTTTAGGGGCGGTGGTGCGTATGCTGAATAAGAAGAAGGATGCCTCGTTGGTCATTCTGGCACTGGCACCTTTCCCATTATTTATCGCTCAGCCGTATGGTGGTGAGATGCTGTTACGCAGTTATATGTTTGCGCTACCGGCGATGTCCTTCTTTACTGCCGCTCTGTTTTATAGTTCACCTATAGCCGCGATACGTCGTGTTCCGATTATTGGACGTTTGCCTCTTGCTTTTCTACAACGCCCTATCTGGCAAAATGTAGCTCTGGTGGCTGTGAACCTTATCTTGATTTCAGGATTTCTTTTCACCCGCTATGGAAACGAACGTGACGATTATATGACATACGCTGAATATACAGGCGTGAGTTACTTATATAATGTCGCCCCGGCCCATTCGTTATTCATGACGTGCTGGCTAGGCGGTCCCTGGCAGTTCAAGGATTATGAAAAATATGCCCTTGATGACCTGGGGAGTACAGACGAAACAACTACTGATATACAAAAGGTGGATGTGCCTGCCATCGTTACAGCTATGCAGGGAGAAAGTAACGGGGCCAATGCCTATCTTATCTTCACGCGCAGCGAGATTGCAACCTTCAATGCTACTTCTGGTTTACCATCAGGGAGTCTGGCCACGTTAGAGAGCGCGGTGGCTAAATCGGGCGATTTCACGCTCATTTATCATAATACAGACGTACAAATATATGCTCTTGCCAGTTCAGCACAAGGAGGTCAATAGATCGTGCGTGTAATAAAAGTGCTCTGGCCGATCATCATCGTATGTTCTGCCCTGGCTGCTCTGCTCGTGATGCTTGTTGTTCCTGGTACTGTAGTGAGACCACCTCTGATTATGCTGTTCCTCTTCATCTGCCCAGGAATGGCATTGGTGCGCTTTCTTCACCTGAAAGATCTTGTTGATAAAGTGGCTTTGGCATTCGCGTTGAGCTTTTCTATTGATGGTATCGTGGCAGGCATCTATCTCTATACAGACCATTGGTCACCAGCGGCTATTCTGATGACGCTGGCTATTGCTAGCATCGTAGCTGTCATTATTGAAACGACACATGCACATATATTTGTATATAGGCATGTGGGACTGGTACGATATCTTGGTGCCTTGCTTACACATCCGCTCGTTATAGGTACGCGTAGCGGCGCTTCATCGTACGGGGTGGGAGATAGTGAGGATGCCATTGTTCGTAGCGTAAGACCTCAGCCTATCTTAAATTTGCAGGCTAACATGTCTACAGAAGACATTGGAGAGAAAGCAACGCTGCACATGGCAAATGTAACGCCAGCCTCTGCAAATCGTCAGAGAATCGAGCAACCAGCGGCTCGTATGTTGGAAGATATTGAAGAGAAGGAAACGGTACAAATAGAGAAAGCAGCTCTGTCATCCGCAAACCGTAAGGGAATTGAGCAACCAGCGGCTGGCATGCTGGAGGATATTGAAGAGAAGGAAACGGTACAAATAGAGAAAGCGGTTCTTTCATCTGCAGCGCGTGAGAGAATTGAGCAACCTGCAACTAGCTTCATCGCAGAAGATATTGAGGAGAGAGCAACACTGCACATGGCGAATGTAGTCCCTATTTCTACAGCGCGTGAGAGAATTGAGCAACCTGTGGCTCGCATGCTGGAGGATATTGAAGAGAAGGAAACGGTACAAATAGAGAAAGCGACTCTTTCATCCGCAGCTCGCGAAAGATTTGAACATCAAGAAACTGTTCAGATGCCTTCAGCGCTTGATTTCTCAAGCACCCGGCGCAGCAATGAAGCAGACACGCATATTCTCCCGCCGGCCTCTCCAGGTATAGCCTCCCACTATGATGATGAAAAAATACACAAGGACATTGAAGAGAAGGAAACTCTCCATGTGACCAGCACTCCTACGCCGTCGGTGGCAAATGAAGATGATGATAAGACTGTTCAAGTATCCGGACCTAAATGGATGCAGAGGCAGCTTAACATAAAGAATGGTGGTTTTCCTGATGATGACATTGATCAGATGCCAACACGGCAGAATGTCAATGTCCCGGTATCAGAACCAGCGGCAATAGACCGCGCAGCGCATCTTCAAAAACCCTTTGGAGATAAACTGCCGGCCAAAAGTCAGATGTCGACTGAGGAGACTCCAGCTAAAGGGCAGTTGCCAGTTGATGAGGTGCCAGCTAAAAGTCAGCCGCCAGTCGATGAGGTGCCAGCTAAAAGTCAGCCGCCAGTCGAGACGATGGAAGAGAGGAGCCCTTCATTTACCAATAATCGCACACCGTCCAGAAAACGACTCGCAACCAGGATTACACGTATCGAAAAATAACCGCACATATTTTTATATACGTCTCTTATAGTAGTAGATTGCAGTGATGAGAGATGAGAGAAGTATCAGGTACACTCTGATACTTCTTGACACTTCTTTCTTGTCTGCTTTTGAAGGAACAATAAATACTATATTCTTTATGATGAAGATATTAAAAAATGTAAAATTATTTGAAAGGAACAGTTGTGTCCAGAAATCAACATTCACTAAACATATTGATGACAACGCCACGTTATTTCCCTGATACAGGAGGAACTGAGATGCACGTTCACGAAGTGGGACGTCGTCTGGCTGCACGTGGAATTAATGTAACTCTTCTGACGACATTTCCTCATGATCATCCTGAAGCAGTGCCAGCCGTGGAAGATGTTGATGGCATGAAAGTGGTTCGTATTCATGCATGGACACAACCACACGATTTTTATATTGCTCCTGCTATACGCTCATTTATTAAGGAAGGGAATTGGGATCTTATTCACTGCCAGGGATGCCATACATTTTTCCCTCCTCTCGTGATGTTTGCGGCCAAAGCCAAAAAAATACCTTATGTTGTGACATTTCATTCAGGTGGTCACTCATCCCGCTTGAGAACGACGTTTAGGGATACACAATGGAAATTGCTTCGTCCTTTGTTGGAGGATGCTGAGAGACTCATCGGTGTTTCTGAGTTCGAGACAAATTATTTCCGTAATGTATTGCATCTGCCTGAACAACGCTTCTCCGTTATTCCTAATGGCTTTAGCTTGCCTGAAGTGCCATTAGTGCCCACGCGAGATCCCGCATCTGCGCTGATTGTTTCGGTCGGGCGATTGGAGCGCTATAAGGGACATCAGCATCTCATTAGTGCGCTACCTAAAATACGCGAATCTCGTCCCGATGCTCGTGTATTGATTTTGGGAGCAGGTCCCTATGAAGCCGAGCTACGTGAGATAGCACAAAGAACCGGAGTGGCCGAATATGTGACAATCCGCTCTATTCCAGCCAGCAATCGTGAAGAAATGATGTCTCTGATCTCACAGGCGTCACTGGTTGCGTTGCTCAGCGAATATGAATCACAGGGGATTGCGATTATGGAAGCGCTCGCGCTTCATCGTCCCGTGTTGGTTTCAAACACTTCGGCTCTCAGAGAATATGCTGAGAAGAATCTGGCCCGTGCAGTGGCTCCTAATTGTACGCCAGCAGAATTGGCTGCTGCGGTCATCGATCAATTGGACCATCCACTGATCCCAGAACAACTGCATCTACCTACCTGGGACGATTGTGCGGAACAATTAAATATGCTTTATCACACTATTGTCAAAATACCTTCATACTCTATGTAGAAATTGAGTATTCAATGGTCCTGTGCCTTTTGATTGTGGGGGAAGTGCATCCACTTGCGCTTCCCTTTTTTGATTCTTTGACGTATCGCCGATCGATGCTTTCCGTTTAGTATTGAGAAAGAAACGGTCGAGGTACAGTTTCATCCGTATTTACCAAACTGAACAAGCTCCGTGATAAAACATCAGGCCGTGTACAGGTCAAAAACGGCTATTTCTGGACGGCAGTCAAAACGTATGTGGGGTGAAAGCATGCCGAGGCCTGCATTGGTGTACTGGGTTAGATTGCCTATCTGGTAGAGACCTTTCGGATAGACGCGTGATAATGGCGGTAAAAAGACTGCTCCATGGAAAGGAATACGTACTTGCCCTCCATGAGAATGTCCAGAGAGTTGGAGATCAATGCGCTGATTCTGGGCTGTGACATCGGCAAAGTCTGGTTCGTGCACAAGTAATATGGCTGCTCCTTGGTCAGGTAGGCTTGATGTAAGTTGCTGTAATAGAGGTTGGTGTGTCCAGATAGGTGCAGGTACCCCTCGATTACGAGGCCAGAGGTCATCCATGCCAACAAGATGGAGCATCTGATCTCCTCGGCGTATCGTGTGCGTTGTATTGGCAAGTTCCTGGACCTGACCAGCTTGTAAGCATTCGCGTACCCACTCTACTCCAGATGGATGATCATGGTTGCCAAGCACGCCAAAGATGCCATCCGGTGCTCGTAACTTGCTTAATTCAGTAAGTATCCGTTGGGCCGCTGGTAGATAATCGGTCACAAAATCTCCTGTGATCACAACGACATCCGCTCTCAATGCATTGATTGTTTGGACTAGTCCGGCCAGGCGATCGGTTGTCATGAAGTCATCATCAGCATGGATATCGGTAATCTGTACCAGACGATAGCCGTTGAAGGCTTTGGTCATGTGTGAGAGATGTAATTGATGATGGGTAATATCAAACCAGCTTGGCTCGATGTTTTTTGCGTAATAAATAGTTCCAGCACCGGCTACACCCAGGCCGAGAATTGTAAAAAGGCTTCCTTTCACAAAGTTACGCCTCCGAATGAGTTGCTTATCTCGTTTCTGTTCGTTTTGTTCCATATTTCTTTTTTTCTAGATAATGTATAATTGTGGCCATCTCTGTCACGTGCTCAAATTAGAATCTAGTACATACAGTTTGAATGGATCATAATCTGATAGATTTTTAATACTGAATGGGATATTGTATGAATTAAGGATTCTCTGTACATTGAGCTATAAACAGGCATGTCTTCCTGATGGTCTCTCGTTTGAGGCTACGGTTGATACAATGCTGATACGTAATCTCAGATGAGAGCCCCACAAGAAGACTCGCTGCACTTCTCTATATGTATACGGCTATGTAACTTTTGGAGTTGGATCTGCTTACACTTTAGGACCAATCCATACCGTTTGAACGTTCACGAACTCGCGGATGCCGAAGTAAGAAAGCTCTCTTCCATAGCCACTATGCTTGACTCCACCAAAGGGTAAAGCCGGAGTTGAAGCTGTCATCCCATTAATAAATGTAGCTCCAGCTTCTATGTGTGTAACTAATTTTTTTGCCAGTTCGATATTCTGTGTCCACAGGTTGCTACTGAGGCCATAGGTTGAATCATTGGCGAGGGCGATGGCATGCTCGGTATCACGGGCGCGAATGACTGCTGCCACGGGACCAAACGTTTCCTCTTTAAATACAGGCATCTCTGTAGTAACCTCTGAGATGATCGTTGGGGCATAGTAGTAGCCTTTATCTCCGACCTTTTTTCCACCTAGCGCCAGATTCGCGCCCATCTGCAACGATGCCTGCACCTGACGATCAAGCTCATCCCGTAGATCTGCTCGAGCCAGAGGACCAATCTGTACATTGCGGTCTAGCGGATTCCCCATTTGAAGTTTGGCGGTGTTCTCGACAAACTTTGTTAGAAAGTCGTTGTAGACGTCTTCGACTACGATAAAGCGTTTGGCTGCTATACAGCTCTGCCCATTATTCTGATTGCGTGCTTGCACTGCCATTTTAGCGGCAGCATCGATATCGGCGTCGGCCAGTACAATATACGCGTCGGAGCCGCCCAGTTCGAGCACATTCTTTTTAAGAACACTACCACTGGCAGAAGCGACTTGCATACCCGCTTTTTCACTTCCTGTGAGCGTGACCGCTGCGATACGCGGATCTTTGATGAGCGCTTCAGTTTTGGCTCCAGGGACCAGCACTGTGCGGAAAACTCCTTGAGGAAAACCACAACTCTCAAACATCTGCTCGATCTCTAATGCGACCTGTGAGACATTGGAGGCGTGTTTCAGGACAGCCGTATTGCCAGCCATCAGTGTTGGCGCGGCGAAGCGCATCACCTGCCAATATGGAAAGTTCCAGGGCATCAGGGCTAATACAACTCCCAGGGGCTGAAAATTGACGTAGCTTTCGGTTCCATTACTCTCCATCTTTTGGGGCGCGAGAAACTC
This sequence comes from Dictyobacter sp. Z7_2, assembly GCF_057551105.1. Lineage (NCBI taxonomy): Bacteria > Bacillati > Chloroflexota > Ktedonobacteria > Ktedonobacterales > Dictyobacteraceae > Dictyobacter > Dictyobacter sp. Z7_2. The sequence goes on along the minus strand of NZ_BAAJPE010000002.1, from coordinate 392,836 downwards.
TTCAGCCTTTTCTGCATAGTATTCGCAATTTAATGCGCACTTCTCGACCTCGGCTTCAGCCTCACTGATGGGCTTTCCCATTTCAAGGGTTGCGATTTTTGCCAGGCGATCTTTGTGCGTTCGTAAGTAGCCAGCTAGTTGCGTGAATAAGGCACTTCTTTCACTAAAGGAGGTGTTGCGCCATGTGATGAAGGCTTTTGATGCCTCACCGAGTGCATGGTCAATTTGATCTTGCGTATAGGCTTCGAATTTTTTTAGGATTTCTTCTGTCGCTGGATTGATCGACTGGATACCCATGATATGTTTTCCTTATTATCCTGTTAATCTGCTCTGCTCACATTCTACAATGAAGTTTTGTCATATGCAGAATATGATAACTTGTAGTAGAATCGCAAGGGTGTTTTCAAGAGACACTGTCTTCGTACAAGTTTAGCTTTATCTGTTTGAGAGATTAGAAATAACAACGCAGTTGACATAAAAAATAGTAGATTAGAAGAGTGCATCCAGGATCGTCGCTACACCCCCAAAAGGGATAGCGAGACCATTACATTTCGCTAACGTGACATGGGTATGGGCAAATGCAATGGGTAAACTATGAGCTTCCAGCATCATAAGTAGAGAGTGTAAGACTAATTCTCTGGCTTGCATGATAGTACTACCATCAAGAACGATTAGTACGGGATTGAGTGTATTTACCAGACCAGCCAGAACGAGTCCCAGATATCTTCCCACACGATCTAAGACCTCTGTACATACAACGTCACCTCTTTTTGCTGCCTCTATCACTTGCGCGACGGTTGTAAGCGTAGGAAGCGTGCTTTGCACTTCGCGCAAAATACCTTCTTTGCCGGCTATGGTCTCCAAACAACCTGAACGACCACAGTGACAGGGAGGGCCATTAAAATCCACAGGAATATGCCCTATCTCACCCGCGATTCCGACATGACCGCGATACACCTGATGATTGAGAATCAGGCCACCAGAGATACTCGAACCGACTTTTACATAGAGCATACTTTCTTCATTGCGTCCAGCGCCGTATTGGCTTTCTCCCAGAGCCCCCATATTGCCGTCGTTGTCCAGATAGATAGGCACATTAAGATCTTCCTCTAAGACTTTTTGAATATTGGTGCCTGCCCAACGCGAGAATGAGGCTGGCATAGGAGCTCTCTGAGGTAAGAGATCAAGTGGGCTGATAATTCCCAGGCCAATGCCCACAATCATTTCCCAGGCAATCTGTTGCTCGGCAGCAAACACTTTCAGAAACTTTCCTAAGAGAGGGAGCCCTTCTTCTGGTCCTTTGCTGGTAGAAAAAGGGATTTCTAAATGTTGGATGGGTTCGCCCGCAAGATTTGTCAGGAGCACTGTGAGATGCTGATGCCCCAATGTGGCTCCCAATACATAGCCAGCAGTGGCGTTGAAGGACAGTAAAATTGTACGACGATCACTACCGCTGTGATGCTCTTCTTGCTGGATGATGCCTTCTTGTACCAACTCATCCACAATGTTCCCGATAGCGGTCCGTGATAAACCTGTATAGGGGGCCAGTTCCGCACGTGGGACGGCACTGCGCTCACGGATGTAGTTTAGTACAAGGAGACGATTGGCTTCTCGCACACGATGTTGATCCGTCCCTTTGATGCTCTTGTCTTTGATGGATTTTTGACTGTGGCGTCCTCGGTCCAGGATGCGTTGGTGCCATGCAGGCATAAACTTCCCCCTTATTCATACCCAGTATTTGCCGATCTTATCACTTTTTTTTCGTAGCGTAAACAACAGGAAAGAGAAATCGCAAGGCGATTGAAATGATTTTTACGCTCGTCGCCGCGCCAGAAAAGGGTGTGCCAGATTTATTGTAAACTATGTTGACAATAAAAAGCTAGTATGCTACTATTAGCAACGTCAATAGATTTCTTTCGTGGTTGTACACGAACAGGTGGACCAGAGGAAATGTGAATCCTGGAACGCTGATGTACATATGGTTAGACAAAACCTGATTTCTTGCGGTATGGATGCCTGGCAGGTGATGAGGATACACATCTAAAACCAGCGATGTTGAGATCTGATCTTTAGTACTGAAGAATGTCCTCCGATGAGAGTAAGTCTCTCTTGCTTTTTGCCAACAACGACAATAGCGGAAATCCCCAAGGAGGGTTCACATGGTTCAAAGTCGATCATTATCTTCAACCTTCTCGCGCCGACGTTTTCTTCAGTCATCAGGTGGAGCTCTGGGAGCTGCCGCACTGGGAAGTTCATTTTTAGCTGCCTGTGCTGGCACAGGCAGTACAACGAATAATAGTCTTCCTCCACTTGCTCAGTGGTATCATGAGTATGGTGAGACAGGCACTCATACAGCAGTTTTGAACTATGCGAAAGCCTATAAAAAGGCCAACGTGACCGTCAATTGGATACCTGGCACTGCCGACCTTTATCCGGGCAAATTGCAGACAGCGTTGCTGGGTAGTAAGGCCCCTGATGTCTTTGAGTTGCAAAACGTCTCATTGTCACAGGTCAAAGCAGGCCTGGTTGAGCCACTGGACGATATCATTAGTTCCGTGAAGAGTGACTTCTTGCCCGCAAGCCTGGCTCCATATACTGTCAATGGCCATGTCTATGGTATTCCCATGATTGGCGATCCACAATTTATTTATTATCGCAAAAGCATGTTCAAGACGGCAGGCATCGAGCAGCCTCCCACCACGTTTGATGATCTCATCACAACTGCCAAGAAATTGACCAATAGTAGCCACAAGGGTCTCTATATTGGTAATGATGGTGGCGTTACTTCGCTGACTTATCCTCTTCTCTGGACCATCGGTGATTTAATTTCTACGGACAATAAAATCACTATTAATACGGACGCCATCGCTGCCAGTTACGAGAAATTGTATGCTCTGAACAAATCTGGAGCGTTGCTGATTGGTGCCCCCACTGACTGGACAGATCCCTCGGCCTTTGAGCAAGGCCTGACTGCCATGCAGTGGTGTGGCCTCTGGGCTATGCCTGGTATCACCAAGGCACTGGGCGACGACTTTGCTATCTTCCCCTTGCCTCCCGTAAGTTCGCAGGGTAAACCAGCCACCATCGCAGGTGGTTGGGCCGAGTCGGTTAGCGCTAAGAGCAAAGATGTTGATGCCGCCAAGGCCTATGTGAAGTCTCTCTGGCTGGATACGGTATCAGTTCAGACGGACTGGAATGTTGGTTATGGTTTCCATGTACCTCCACGTAAGAGCATTGCAGCTCAAACCACAAAGCTGGAATCTGGTCAGGCGGCAGTTGCTGTCAATATCCTGAACCAGTACGGACACTCCAGACCACCGCTGTGGGATGCTGCTATGGATACAGCTTTGACTGGAGCGGTGAGTAATATCATCAAGAACGGTGGCAATGCGTTACCGCAATTGAATCAGGCCGCAGAACAGTGCACGAAGGAACTTCAGAAATTACTGAGCTAATATGAAGTGGAGAGAGACAATATATGCTCTCTCTCCATTTCCAGAGGATTGTTCTATGAAACGGTTTAGTTCACTCTCTCCTACCTCAGATACGACGTTTGTTTCGCCGAAGGAAGAGAACATACACAAAAACCAACAGCACTTCCAAAGTCTGAAAACGACCCTCGCTTTCTGGTGTTTTGTTGGGCCTTTGTTCATCGGCCTGCTGGTATTTTTCTTTATTCCGATCATCTGGAGTGTCGTGCTCAGCTTTTCTGATGCACGCTCGACCCTCACACCACAAGGATTTGTAGGATTTGCTAACTACTATACCATGCTTACAGATCCTAACTTTGTGCTGGCTCTGGAAACCTTCCTGGTTTTTGCACTCTTCATTGTGCCATTGACCTTTATCTGTGCGCTGGCACTCGCGTTATTGGTCAAGAGTATTACCTTTGCTCAGGGCTTCTTTCGCCTCGTATTCTTTCTACCAGCCGCCTGTTCTTACGTGCTGGCCTCGGTGATCTGGAAAGTAAGCATCTTCAATGGTACCTCTTATGGTCTGGCCAATCAGGTGTTGGCAATTTTCCATGTTGCTCCCATCCAATGGGTCTTTACATCTGTTCCTCCCTGGTATTGGCTGGTGTTGGTAACGGTACGTCTCTGGCTGCAACTTGGCTTATATATGATTATTTTCATTGCTGGTTTGCAGGATATTCCTCGTGAGCTGTATGAGGCGGCGTCTGTTGATGGCGCAAGTGGTGGTTGGCAAACCTTCCGTTATATTACTCTGCCAGGATTACGGAATGTCTCCATTTCCATCCTTCTGCTCAATGTAATTGCAGCCTTCCAGGCATTTGATGAGTTTTTCAACATCATGTCTAACGGCAACTCTATCCTGGCACGGCCACCACTCGTCTATCTCTATCAGATAGCGATGACTGATGGTAACTTTGGCTATGGGAGTGCTGGTGCGCTGATCCTGACGTTCATCATCGTATGCTTTACCTTACTGCAAGCGCGTTTCCTGGGCTTTGGTCGCGCCGATTAATAAAAAAGGAAGACAAGATATGGCAACAACCACGTCCATGAGGCAGTTACGCCGTCCCAGGCGGGTCAAGCGACCAAAGCATATAGTGAGCCTGATCGTGCGCTATATTGTATTGAGCATCCTGGCAATATTATTCTTGCTGCCTTTCTACCTTATGTTGCGCAATGGTCTGTCAACTGATGCAGATATCACTTCGCGCACCTGGACAGTTTTTCCGAGCACGCTCCACTTTGAGAATATCCAGGATCTTTTTTCCGATCCTGATGTACCCTTTATCGACGGCCTGACCAATTCTGCTCTGGTCGCTCTGTTGCAGACTGTGGGGCAGATCTTAGTCTCTGCTCTGGCTGGCTATGGTCTGGCGCGTATTCCTTACCGCTGGTCAAACGTGGTCTTTTTCGCAGTGCTCCTTACCCTGATGATTCCCAGTGCAGTGATTTATGTGCCAACGTATGTGATTGTTTCTGATCTGGGCTGGGTCAGTACATTTCAGGGTCTGGTAGTACCGGGCATCTTTGCTGGATTTACGACCTTTCTCTTTCGTCAGTTTTTCCTGAGTTTTCCTCATGAGTTGGAAGAGGCTGGCCGTATCGATGGTCTGGGCTATGTGGGCATCTTCTGGCGTATCGTAATACCGAACTCCTATGGTATTATTGCTGCTCTAAGCGTCATTACTTTTATCACCAGTTGGAATGCCTTTCTCTGGCCGCTCGTGGTTGGGCAAGATCCATCTGCCTGGACTATCCAGGTTGTGCTGTCCAACTTTTTGAATGCTCAAGTATTAAATTTACATGAGCTGTTTATCGGAGCAGTGATTGCAATCCTCCCATTAGTTGTTATCTTTCTCCTGCTGCAACGTTTTATTGTGGAAGGCTACAAGCAGAGTGGTCTCAAAGGGTAAACGTCTGGCTCTGCTTTGCCTCCGATCACATAGAGTTATCGCTGTAGATAGTATTTGCTACGGAGCAAAACGGGAGCTGTCTCAATGTGGGACAAAACACTAGTACCTTCCTTGATCGAAGAAAGGGTTAGTCGTCGGGATCTGATCAAACGAGCACTTGCTCTGGGGCTCTCGCTGGGTGTGACTGGCAATCTGCTCCAGGGTTGCGGCACAAGTGCTCAGGAGAGTAGCCTTAAAAGTAGTCTGAATTTTGCTAACTGGGCTTCTGCTGAAACGGCAACACGCGATGATATTGATACGGCTCTGCAAGCTTTTGAAAATCTGAACAATGTTCAGGTCAATAACATCGCGATGCCGTTTGATGGTGTTTTGACACAAACGACCGATCTTATCCAGGCCAAGATCGCTCTGGATGTGATGGAATTAAGTGGCAATTGTCCGTATGTGCTGGCTGGCATGGAAGCGCTGACGGATCTAGGTCCGTATGTATCTCCTGATTGGCTCCAGAAAGATGCTTTCCCCAATAGCTTTGCGGCCGGTACCTATAAAAATACGCTGTATGCAGTTCCATTTAGTATTACACCTCATGGTTTCTGGTATAGCAAAGTATTGATGGCAGCAGCCGGATTGAATCCAACTCGTCCCCCGCGTACTATCGATGAGCTTAATCAGGCTATGAGCATTCTGCGTGCGAAATTGCCAGCGAATAGCTATCCGATAGCGCTCGATACCTCTGTGACAGAGTATGCTCTGATAGGTTTTTGGCCCTGGATATGGACCTTTGGAGGCAATCCAATGGTCGCTAATCGGTATGGCGATATGACGATCAATTGGGCCGATGAAGGAACCATCGCAGCGTTCCAGTGGTTACAGGATGCTGTGCGCAAAAAATGGACCCCACCTGATCTGGCTATCAAGGCAGAGCGAGAGTTAATGGCGGAAGGGACGATCGCATTTAAGTTAGATGGTCCTTATCTAACAGGCATTATGGGCTCTATCAACCCGGCATTTAGTACCATCCAGCAGGTCAATCAAACCTTCGCGGTAACTACAACTCCCTTGGGTCGGGGCGTCAGTCAGCCAGTGACGTGCGCGGACATCCACAATTTGTCGATAGCCTCATCTGCCAGCAACAAGGCATTGGCCTGGAAACTCATCAATTTCCTGACTACGTCATCAGAGGTGATCACAGCTTTCCTTATTCCTGAAGGTGGCATGCTTCCGCATAGGAGTTATAATACGCAGCCTCAACTCTATCAGCAATATTATGCTGATCCTATTAGCCAGTCATTTATCAATAATGTCATCCCGACCATGAGGCCGCCTGCATTTGGTCCCCGTTACAGTCTTGCCGCTATTGCTGTGGTGACAGCTTTACAGGAGATCTCACATGGAGCTACAGTGAAACCTCGCCTGCTCAAGCTTACAGATGAGGTGAAATCTATTTATGCATCATCTCACTCGTTTTAATATTATCTATCGCTATCATTGGGATAGATGATTCTGTGTGGTTATATTAGTGCGAATTTTAAGTACGCGCTATTGACCGCTTCAAAAGGAGCAATGGGCCATGTGGCGATTTTTGAGGAATATGCCAATCGCACGCCGCTTGATGGCGGCAGCAGTCATAACTGCCTTGATTCCGGGCCTGGTGATTTCAATCCTGGGTAGCTCGTACATTAATACATTAAGTACCATTAATGATACGGTGCAGGCCGGCAATAGTGCAGTCAAAATTGTGACTCAAATGCAGGCTGACCTTCTGCGCATGGACGCGCTCCTAGAAGTGCTTAACGCCTCTACCAGTTCGACCGCTGACAATATTCAAAATAGTCACGAGATCGTTCAGCTCACAGATGATTTTAATTCTTCTCTGGCAATCTACAAACGGGACTACCAGATCAGCACGTCTCCAAAGATGAAAAGTATTCACGATAGCTTGCAAAATGATAGTCAGGGCAATCAGGTCCATGTGAGCCAGCATAGCATGATTTACGTGGTCGATTTGCAATGGCATATCTATAGCGATGCTCAGCATCAGGTTTTGCTCGATATGGATCAAGGGAAGAGTAACGCTACTCTGGCCGCAGGAGTGGCTCAAGCCAATATAGAGTATCTTCCCCTGAAGGGGAATCTGGATAATCTCGTGGATCTGACTGAGAATATGAGTCAGATTGTGGCCGAGATTAATACTTTCAAAATCAATCCTATCATTACGTGGACGGTTGTCGCGTTCGTTTTTAGTATCCTGGTTGTCTTTGCTGTCAGCTACCTGATCAACCTTACAATCACGCGTCCATTGCGCCAGCTTGTCTCCCTGACTGAACGTATCGCACGCGGCGAAACAAATGCTCGGGCGGCCGTGACCGGTCACGATGAAACAGCGCTGGTCTCGGCCTCTATGAATGCTATGCTGGATAGTATTGTCCGGCTGATGAAAAATATTCAGCTCCAGCATGAGTTCTTGGAGACGCGTGTGCAGAGCCTGATTGCTGAAGTGAAAGGTGTTGGTTCAGGCGATTTGCGTCCACGCGCTGAAGTTACCTCAGATGCTCTGGGTTTTCTGGCGCATTCTTTCAACTACATGCTCGACGAACTAAGTTGCCTGGTGATACGCGCCAAGACAGTGACTCATGAGGCTGAAAATCAGACCAGAATTATGGAGTCACGGATGAGCCAACTGTCCAGCAGTAGCGAGCATCAATTACAGATCACGACAAAAATTATCAAAACAGTGGAACAAATAGCTGCTGAGACCTGTATAGTGGCCCAGGAAGCGCAGCATCTGGCACAGACCAGTCATGAAACGTGCCAGAAATTGCACACGGTGGATCGCGCACATGAGAGTGAAGAAATGCTGTCACTTTGCGACGAAATGAGCCATCATATGGATGGCCTGGGCGGTATTAATGAGTATATTCAGCGCCAGCCACAAAGCTTGCAGTATCTATTAAATATGCTAGAAAATATGGAAGAAGTCAGCAGACAAAGCAATGAAAAAATGCACGAGACGATGCATACGATGGAAAAATTGACTCACTTAGTGTCTAATTTGCATATATCAATTGATGCATTTAAGCTGCGGGAGGAGGAATTTCCTTTGGCCTCTTAATCTCCAAACAGAGCAAAAAAATCCTCTTCCCCCGGAACAAGTACTGGACAAACGCCAAAAAGTTGTGTACACTGTCAGGAAAGGTAACTTAGTGTAATATAAACACCTTTCTTTTTTTGTCTGAGTCGTAAGTGTACAATGTACACTTATTCGAAGGAGAATAAGGCATGACTCTCTGCCAACCGTTTGATGTTGCTATCATAGGTGGCGGCATTGCAGGACTCTCAGTGGCTTTACGCTTGCCCGCGCATGTACGTGTGGCTCTTTTGACCAAGGGACAACTTGGTGAGAGCAATACGCGCTATGCGCAAGGTGGTCTTGCTGTGGCTTTGGGAGCAGATGATAATCCCCAGCTCCACTTGCAGGATACGTTGGATGCAGGTGCTGGCCTGTGTGATGAGGAGGCGGTACGTATTCTGGTCGAGCAAGGTCCTGCTGCTGTACGCTGGCTAATCGAGATGGGCGTCCAATTTGATCGCGCACAGCCTGGAATTGACGCTCATGCAACACCAGATGGGTTACTCTTAGGCCGTGAAGGTGCTCATTGTCGCTGGCGTGTCTTGCATGCAGGTGGTGATGCGACAGGCGCTGAGATCGAACGCGCTTTGATGGCAGCTGTACAGAAACGTTCCTCAATTGAGGTCTATGAAGAGACATTTGTGCGCGACCTGGTTGTGCGCGATGGTCGCTGTGTTGGTTTGCAGGCTTTGCGGCGCGATGGTGAAACGTTTGAACTATCGGCAAGTGCGGTCGTCCTGGCAAATGGTGGGACAGGAGGTCTCTGGCTTCATACCTCCAATCCTCGTGGGGCCACTGCTGATGGCATGGCGTTGGCATGGCGTGCAGGTGCAGGGCTTACTGATCTGGAATTTATGCAATTTCATCCAACTGTGTTGGTCACTGATGGCGTCTCTCATTTAATCTCGGAGGCTGTGCGCGGTGAGGGAGCGTATCTGCGCAATCATGCCGGTGAACGCTTTATGCCGCGCTATAGTGCTCAGAATGAGCTGGCTCCTCGCGATGTGGTGGCACGCGCAATCCTCAGTGAGATGCTGGTAGAGCATACCGACTGTCAGTATCTGGATCTGCGTCATTTGCCAGCGGAGAAAATGCGGGCGCGCTTTCCTACCATTTCTGCCTTTTGCCAGCAATATGGCCTGGATCTCGCATCGGATCTGCTCCCTGTGGCTCCAGCGGCCCACTATTGTATGGGAGGCGTCATGGTAGATACTTGCGGACGTACAACCGTACCGAATCTCTATGCCGTTGGAGAAGTCTCTTGTACCGGAGTTCATGGGGCCAATCGCTTAGCCAGTAATTCACTTTTAGAAGGTCTGGTATACGGTATTCGTATTGCAGATCTATTAGGTGGAAAGTTGTCCTCTAATACAAGCGCATCTTCTTTTGTTGGACGTTCTGGTTCAATTATTCACTATGATGATACGTTAGATGATGCTGAATTGCAGTCAACCGCTTTCGTGGGTGAGCGGTCAGCATTACAGGTTCGTCAGCGTGTGCAGCAGTTAATGTGGCAGTATGTGTCGCTACGCCGTGACGAGGAAGGTCTGATGATTGCTCGCCAGCAGATACGTACGATGCGTGCAGTTTTATTGCGAACGCCGGGACAAGATCCTCAATCCCTGGAGACGGTGAACATGTTGCATGTAGCCGAACTGGTGATTGCAGCTGCTCTGGAAAGACGTGAGAGTCGCGGCAGCCATTGGCGTTCAGATTATCAAGCGGCTGATGTACAGATGGCGTCACAGCACCTTGTTTTTGAGCCTCTGCGCATTGATCCTTATGGATCACCGTTAGCTCATAAGGAGGTAGGCTCCTATGTCTAGGCTGATAGCTGATCTGGTTACGCGTGCTTTAGAAGAGGATGGGGCTTATGCGGATATTACAACGCAGAGCACCGTCCCTGACGATCAATGGTCTAAAGGACGTATTCTTACACGCAAATCGGGTGTTATTGCAGGGCTGGCAGTTGCCTGCGAGACGTTCCGTGTCTTTGATGAGCGTATTCAGATTGAGCAAGTGGTGCAGGATGGGGCACATGTGCAGGAGAATGATACTCTTCTCCTTTTGGAAGGTCCGGCACGTTCACTATTGAGCGCTGAGCGTGTGGCGCTCAATTTCCTGGGTCGGCTCTCCGGGATTGCCTCCCTGACTGCATTGAGCGTGCGTGCGTTAGAGGGATCGCAGACGCGTATTTTGGATACGCGTAAAACGACTCCAGGGCTACGTGCTCTGGAAAAGATGGCAGTTCAGTTGGGTGGGGGACATAATCATCGCTTCGGTTTGAGCGATGGTGTGTTGATCAAAGATAATCATATTAAGGCGGCTGGGGGAATTGCACAGGCTGTTGCTGCTGCACGATGCATGGCCCCACATCTGCTCAAGATTGAAGTTGAATGCGAAACTTTGGATGAGGTTCGGATCGCTATTGATGCTGGAGCCGATGTTGTGCTGCTCGACAATATGGATGTTGAGATGATGCGCCGTGCTGTGACCTTTATTCGTCAGCAGGCTCCGCAGGTCTTGATTGAAGCTTCTGGCGATATTGGCACTAACCCGGAACGTCTCATTGCCGTTGCTGCGACCGGAGTGGATTTTATCTCACTTGGTGCCCTGACACATTCAGCACCAAACTTTAATATCTCGTTAGAATTTGCATAAACATAGCTGATGTATAAGGAGCGAATTCATGGCTATCAAGTCAGAATGTGCAGTAAGCCAGGAAAATCATGTCTTGCCGTTATTAAACCCACAGAAGCGTGCCCGCTATGATGTCTCGAAACGTGCCGATTCAATTCCGCTGTTTTATGCGGAGATGGATGGCGCCGAATTGGATCGACGTATCATGGAGGCTCGAGCCGCTCTGGGTGAGCGTCTGGTGATTCTGGGACACCATTATCAGCGTGATGAGATTATTAAATATGCTGATTATCGAGGTGATTCATTTAAGCTGGCTCAACTTGCGTCTCAGCGAAAAAATGCTGATTATATTGTGTTCTGCGGCGTCCATTTTATGGCAGAGAGCGCTGATATTCTCAGTGAGCGTCATCAAAAGGTGATCTTACCTAATCCGGCGGCGGGCTGCTCGATGGCTGATATGGCAAATATTGCCGAGGTTGAAGAGTGCTGGGAGCTTCTGCATGAGACGATAGGTGATGATGCTGGTATTATTCCAGTCACCTATATGAATTCTGCGGCTAATCTTAAAGCATTTTGCGGAAAAAATAGTGGCGTTGTCTGTACCTCGTCGAATGCACCAAAGGTAATCGATTGGGCGTTTAAGCAAGGGAAACGTGTCCTCTTCTTTCCAGATCAGCATCTGGGTAGGAATACCGCATCGCATTATGGTATTCGACCCGATCAGATGGTTGTCTGGGACCCTAAAGATCCGATGGCTTTTGATGATGCAGAGGCCGTATTAGAGAACTCGAAAATTATTCTCTGGAAGGGCCATTGCTCCACTCATATGCGCTTTAGCGTCCAGCAGATTGAAAAGGCACGCATCGATTATCCAGGGATCAATGTTATAGTGCATCCTGAGTGTCGCCAGGAAGTGGTTGAGGCCGCTGATCTGTATGGCTCGACTGAATATATCATTGAGCAGATAGAGAAAGCTCCCGCAGGCAGTCAGTGGGCAGTAGCGACTGAGATTAACCTCGTCCATCGTATTGCGCAAGAGAATCCGGACAAATTCATCTTCTGCCTGGATCCGATCGTTTGTCCCTGCTCAACCATGTATCGTATCCATCCGGCATATGTTGCCTGGGTCTTGGAGTCGCTACTGGATGGTCAGGTACTTAATCAAGTGAGCGTTGACGAAGAAATGACATATTGGGCACGCATTGCATTGGAGCGTATGCTCTCTCTTGCCGCCTGATCTATCAGTACATCTTCCGTGCAGGAAATTCTCGGCTTGTGAAGCGCACCAGATGCTTCACAAGCCGTTTTGTGTGATGGAGATATGGTATCATAAGCCTGAATGATTTAGAGCTCTGACTTATGATCCAGTTGATGCCATTTTGCGAGATGTTCAGCGTGTGTCTTGAGATAGGCTCCAGGTTCGAATAACGTATCGTAATATTCGAGATCAAGGTGATGTGACTGAAGATACATCAAGATAAAAATGGATGGTACAGTGGCAGGAAATTTGCCAAAGGTATCAAACATGTACTGTGCTTGCAGGGCGACCAGCTCTCTGAAATGTTCATCGTGGACCTGCGCACTTCCACGAACTTTAGTGCTATCCCTCCATGGTCCCCTTGTCTCTGGATTGAAAGGTCCTCCAGTGCCAAATTTCCGCTCACAAAAATGATCGACTGCGGCTCGCATATTTGAATAGTGGGGTGGCGTATGTCCCTCGAAAATCCCTTCCAGACCGGTAGGATTAGGTAATGACCAGCGCTCATCGGTATCATAACGGAAACCCAGGCCAGGTACGGCTGGATCACCACTTGCACCCAGTATCGTCAAACGGTCGATACCATTGTACATCCAGCCACCGAGCCCAATAGCTTGTTGCATCAGCATGCCTGCGTATGCAGCGGTCGAAAGCTCGGCCGTACATTCTGTCAAAGAATACTGATCCAGGAAGGTTAGCGGATAGGGATTTTCAACGTCTGCGATATCTGAGAACTTTTCGATGCCTGGAATATGTTGATGATTGATATCATCATAGATAGTAAAGCCATTTTGAGCGTAGAAGCAGAGGTTGGCTATGACGTGCTGGGCGACATCGCCAGTCGGAATGACCAGTAGAGAGCCGGGTCGGTTGGCGACCCAGGTGTTATGCCCTTCCATGTACGGCTCTTTGGGAGGAATGTAGATGCGCTTGTCCGATATTTTGTGGATGAGGGATCGATGAGCTTTGACTAATTCTACCAGCGAGATTGAGCCGTCATCTGCTCGTGGGACAAGCGCTGGGGCATCACGTGTCTTAAAGATATAGGTGCCACTATCATCGGTAAAAAAAACTTCGCTGGTGTGAAAACCTGCCGCTGAAGGGAATGTACGTCCGCCAGCGCTGCCCGGATAGTTTGAAAGATGGGGGGCATAGCGTTCGTGACGGGTGATGGAGTGATGCCAGCCTGTGACTCCTCCAACCGAGGTGAGAATCAATAATTTCTCTAGCTCTGTGAGCGGAATTGGATCGTGTTTGGATTTGAATGCAAGCGGACCATCAGGTATTTCTGCTCCCAGAAAAAATCGGCGTGATCGTCTACCAAATAAAGCATCGGTAAGAGGGAAATTTAGTAAATCTTCCAATGCTTTTTCTTCATTTTCTGTGCCCAGGTGTTCTTCTGTGCTCATTATAATCCCCCTGCTTACTACTAAATTTTGAATAGTAGCTATAATGCGTAGCTCACTATTTTTCTTGGTACGGACACGAGTTGCTTTTAAATATAGTGTTGTCAAAATATCACTAATATATTATTGACTAAGTTTGTCAAATTTGTCAACAATGCTTGACAAATGTTCAGGTATTTGTGTAAGCTTGCAAGAGAAGTTACGCTAGTGTAGAGGTATAGTTTTCATTGTCCTTTTGCTTAAGGAATCATTTTTTGTATTGATGCATCAATCTTCCCAGTTTTATTGTGGACTTTTACTTCTGTAAGGAGTATGCACGTGAGCGATGTTGATGTTAATTCTGTTCGTACACGACCATGGTCATTGACAACGGAGCGTATTATTATTGCGGGTGTCCTGGCTGCCATCACGATTATTTTAGGTGTGGTGCCTAACATTGGTTTTATTCCACTTCCTAGTGTGATCGGTAGTGCGACGATCGAGCATATCCCAACGATTGTTGGAGGTATTATTGCAGGCCCTATTGTGGGGATCATTTCAGGCTTGATTTTTGGTGTTGTCAGTTTCTTTCGATCAACCACTCCTATTTTTAAAGATCCCCTTGTTGCGATTCTTCCTCGCCTCTTTATCGGATTGGTGGCGTGGGCCGTATTTGCGGCTCTAGTACGTATCAACCGCGATCTGGCCGCCGCCGTGGCTGGTTTTGCTGGCGCTGCTACTAATACTATTCTAGTAGTTGCTGCGATTATTATTCGAGGTTATGTTCCTGCTCAGGTCATTATTCCAACTGTGCTATTACAGTCAATTATCGAGGCTATTATTGCTGCTGTTTTCACTGTCGTCCTCGTGCGTATATTTACTATCCTGGAAGCGCGTCTTGTGCATGCCCCGGATACGAAACCTCGTGATGAGCTTCCATATTAATTATGATTGAACTAAGGGATATAACCTTTAACTATAGTACGCAGGAGCAGCAAACTGTTGCTCCTGCTCTGCAACATATTTCCTTGAGTATCCCTGAAGGCCAGACTGTGGCAATTATTGGACATAATGGATCAGGGAAAAGTACGCTGACGAAATTAATTGCAGGCATTATCTTCCCTCAGTCCGGAGCAGTACAGATCGATGGTCTGGAAGCCAAGTTTGAGGGAAAAGATCTCTGGTCTATTCGCGAACGCGTGGGCGTTGTCTTTCAAAATCCGGATGATCAGCTGATCGCTACCACCATTATTGACGATATTGCGTTTGGGCCTGAGAATCTAGGGTTGCCTCGTGCTGAGATTGCTGTACGCGTACAAGAGGCTATCGAACTGCTTGATCTACAAGGATATGAGCAAATGTCGATTAGTGAGCTGTCCATTAGTCTCAAGCAGCGTGTTGCGATTGCTGGTGTGCTGGCGATGCGTCCTCGGTATATGATTCTGGATGAGCCTACGACGATGATCTCAGGGCATATCGTGCGTCAGTTATTAGATACGGTACAGAAATTGGCCCATGAACGCCGTATGACAGTTGTACATATCACTCATTTTATGCAGGAGATTGTATCTTTTGATCGCGTGATCGTAATGAATGCGGGTCGCGTATTGATGGATGGGACTCCAGCAGAGGTTTTTGCTCGGGCAGATGAGTTACAGGCTGTTGGGTTAGATGTTCCAATGGCGACACGACTTGGTCAAGAATTATCTCATCAAGGATGGAGAGATCTGCCTGAAGTTGTTTTAACTCCTGAACAGTTGTTGCAGGCGCGGCCGCCAGAGCCTGAGGATAAAGCCAGATCAGAAGAAGAGCGTGAGGGCTATGATGTACAAGGTCCAGACAAATCAGTATCTGATGCTTTCATATCAAAACAACAGATTGTGTCAGCGGTAGATACTTTTACGCCGCAGGTTGTTTTTGATTTGCAAGATATTTCTTTTACATATCGTAGTAATACACCATTTGCGCAAGAAGCATTGAGGCACATCTCCCTCTCACTTCAGGCGGGTGGATCTGTCGGTATCGTTGGACCAACTGGCTCGGGAAAATCGACGCTCTGCGACATGTTGGCAGGATTGATTAAGCCTGCCTCGGGCCTTCTGTATTTTGAGGGTGAGAATACACGAGCCAGCTCTTTTAAGATGACGCGGATTAGAGCACATGTAGGCATCGTTTTTCAATCACCAGAGGCACAAATTTTTGAGGAGACCGTCGGGAAAGATATCTCTTTTGGACCTCGGCAGTATAAGGTTTCGTTAGAAGAGTCACGTCGCCGGGTCCAGGCATCGCTTGAGGCTGTGGGGCTACCTTATGAGGATTTTCGCTCACGCTATACCTATGCGTTGAGTGGCGGCCAGAAGCGCCGCGTTGCGATTGCTGGCGTATTAGCTCTGGAGCCGAAGGTAATTATTTTTGATGAGCCGATGGCCGGGCTAGATCCTCGAGGACGCGACGAGCTTTTTGAGTTGATTCGAACCTTAAAGAGACGCGAAGGTTTGACTATTATCTATAGTTCAAGTAGCCTCAAAGATGTGGTTGAATTGGTAGATACAATCCACATCATCGATCAGGGGAGCTTGCTCTTGAGTGGTTCACCACGTGAGATTTTAGATCAGGCTCATACGTTGAGCTCTCTTGATATCGCTTTGCCTGAGGCTGCTCAGATTGCTTTATCTTTACGGCAAAATTTTCCATCGCTGCGTACCGATGTGCTTGATCTCCCAGAGCTTGAGGCTGCGTTGCAGATGGTGCATTCGAGTGTACGCTAAAGTGCCATACACTGGGAATTACCCTGAAGGAAATATGCTGGTGTTCTCTGTTTGTAGGTGTACTTGTGATGGAGTATGAGTATGATTGAGCTTTCTCGTTATGTTACCTTTGGACAATATATTAATAATGGGTCTTCAATCTCTCGTATGGATCCGCGTGCGAAGCTCATTTGCGCTGTTCTCCTGATTGCCATCGTCTCTTTTCTCTCCAGCTTTGTGGCCTTTGCCCTCTGCCTTATTTTTTGTAGCATATTACATTGGAAAGCACAAGTGTCAATTCGTTATGTCTTAAGTAGTCTGAAACCATTTGTGATTTTTCTCCTGATTGCATTTGTCTTTGAGGTTCTGTTTTATGTGCCCAGCCAGCCTTCGCAGACATTATGGCATTGGTGGGTGCTAAATATCTCATGGGCGGGGATTATTATCAGCGTCTTGACGATCGTGCGTGTGATTTTTCTCTACTATCTGGCGACCATGTTGAGCTTCACTACATCACTTGTCGACCTGGCGGATGGTATGGAGGCTTTAGGCTCTCCGTTGCAAAAAATTGGTGTACCTGTCAGTGCTCTTGTGATGGTTGTGATTATCGCTATGAAATTTGTCCCCATCTTTGTTCTGGAAGTTGAGCGTCTGATGAAGGCTCAGACGGCACGAGGATTAAATTTTGATCAGGGGAATCTCTTTCAACGCGTCTCTAAGATGACATTATTGCTGATCCCATTATTTGTGAGCGCTTTCTTAAAAGTAAAGGTTTTGACCGTTTCTATGGAGGCTCGCTGTTACGGAGCTCATCACGGTTGGCGACGGACGAAGTTGCGGGCCTTACATTTTGAACGCTTTGATCGTATCGCACTTGTGTTGACCATCGCTGTATGTGTTGTGCTTGTCGTGGTGAATCTTTATACTTTTTAATGTTGGGATTGCAAGATCAAGGATGATCACTAATGTGTGAGTGTAAAGATAAGCGCCTTTTGTAACCTATCCATTGCGACCAGACCAGAGGGAGTCCTGCATGCCAGATACCTTACGTGAAATAGATAAACAGGCCATTTTGAGTGCAGCGGAAGCGCTAATTGAGGAATCCGTTACTTTTCTACAGGGATTAATACAAATTCCCAGTGTCAATCCACCCGGAAATGCTTATCATGAATGCGCTCATTATATTGGAGATCATTTACAGCTCCTGGGCTACAACGTTGATTACATAAAGTTGACGGAGTCCGAGTCAGCAGAACTGGCTCCATATGGCGAAAGTTTACCGCGTACAAATGTACTTGGACGTCTACCGGGAATTCAGCCGGCACCTGTCTTGCACTTTAATGGACATATGGATGTTGTCCCAACTGGCTCGGGTTGGTCGGCGTCTCCCTTTGGAGGAGAGGTGCGTAACGAACGCATCTATGGGCGCGGTGCTGCGGATATGAAAGGCGGAATCGCGGCTCAGATCTATGCAGTGGAGGCGATCAGGCGTGCAGGATTGCATCTGCTGGGAAGTGTGGAGCAAAGTGGCGTGGTTGATGAGGAAAGTACCGGTAATCGAAATGCTGGCATGGGGGTGTTAGTCGAGCGTGGATATATTTCTCTTGAGCATACCGATTATGTAGTGATTACTGAGCCTTTAAATGTTGATAATATCTGTTTAGGACACCGTGGAGCGATCTGGGGTGAGATTCAAACCTTTGGCCGGCTATCGCATGGCAGCACGCCGGCACAAGGAGTGAATGCGCTTGAGCATATGGCCGGTTTTATCGAGGAGGCAACCAGACAACTCTCTCCAAGCTTGCTGCAACGCTTAAACCATCATCCGGTTGTGCCGATCAATGCCAACGCGGCCAGCCTTGCCTTTACTATGATACAGGGAGGGACGAACGTGAATAGCGTTCCCGATACTTGTACCGTCTCCTTTGATCGTCGCCTGGTGACGAGTGAGCGTCTGGATGATGCTCGTCATGAATTGCGCGATATTTTGGAGCATAGAAAGCAGATTGTCCCCGACTTTCGCTATCAATATACTGAGCGTTATGCGGCTGCTCCTACCTGGGTAAGTGCCGAAACACCACTTGTCCAGGCTTTTACGCGCTCTATACAGGAGGTGCTTGGGCGAGATCCCGGTTATGTCTGTAGTCCGGGAACAGACGATCAACGTTTTGTGGTGCAGAATGCTGGTATTCAACAGTGTATCGTGTATGGCCCCGGCGAGATCACGCAAGCTCATATCGTTGACGAATCGCTGGCAATCGAGGATCTTCTGGCCTCGATTAAAGTGATGGCGCTGGCGACCGCTGAACTTCTTGGTGTACAGCGCGACGCTATGTGAGATTCATGAAAAGCGCTTGCGATGATGCTGCTCTGTAGATGATATACTAGCAGTAAATAGTTGATTTGAAGGTTTCTTATGAGCGAAACAATAACCGTGCAGGAACAACAGCCAGCTCCCGATTTCACGCTTCCAGCTATTGGAAGTGACGATATTGTCAAAGATGGTCAGGTTCATCTGGCCGATCTCCATGGACATCCAGTGATTATTTACTTTTATCCAAAGGAGAACTGAACACCTGTGAAATTTGGGGTATACGTGATTTCTAGTCTTGGCATGATGTTTTCCCGCTCATTCCTTGGCCGGAGCGCATTTTCCCGCAAAAAACGGTTCAGCTCGTCGCGGTGAATAAAAGAATGCAACTCTTCAATCGTATCCAGTTCCACTTCCCCTCTGTTAATAGCGCGGTGCAGCGTGTGCCATGTTGTGACTTTGTTCACCACCAGTTTATTTACGGTGAACCATTCATCTTCGTAATCGTCTAGATTAATGGCGCGATTCTTGTAAGAACGTCTTGAGGAAAGATATTTAATAAGTGTCTCCCGATGCATCACTTTTCGCGGTAAAGGTCTTTGGTGTACCTGTAGCTTGCCGGAATTCATATGATAGTTAAGCGTTTTTTCTTTGATTCCGCTTACCTCGGCGGCTTCGGCAATGGAAAACCATTCCTGATCCGATTCAATAACTACAGGCTCTGGCGCTTTGTAAGTATCGGGATGGATATATACTTTCACGCCCAGCACACTCAGCGCATTACGCTTTTCCTTAAAATCGGCTTCGTGGTATCTTCCCTTCATCGTATTAAGAAAATCCAGGAAATTCACAACACTTTTCTGATATATATCCGATAATCGTATGATATCGGAAGATTCCCTGTACTGCTCTTCGCATTTGTGCAGCCGCTCTTCTTTTTCCCGAATATCCTGCGAAATCAGCTTATAATAATAACTGCCTTCGGGGTGCTTATCCCGCTCCATTCTGGCATACGACACTTCTGCGGAAAGCTGCTCAATGATTTGCTTGCCTTTGGTATCCTCCAAAATAATTTGTAGTGATTGCTCTATATTGCGCTGCAACACTTCCTGTATCATATCAAGCTGCTCACATACCTTGCAGCAATCCTCCCAGACCAACGCATCTATTTTGTCTGTCCTTACGAGTTGAGGAGCACAGCAGCAATCGTACTTGTTTTTGTTATTAACACAGCAGTAATAGGAATAACAATGTGCTTTTCCACTGTATTGGTAACGTCCTACCATCCTATAATTACAACTCGTGCAAAAAACATGGGACTTAAGGAGATAATCTTTTGGATTCCTATGAAGATGGCTTAGGTTTACTTTGTTGGTTTCCAGCTTCATCTGCGCCATCTCATAAAGTTTCAGAGGAATAATCGGTGGAATGCCATCAGTGATGACCTTCATCAGCTCATTGGGAACCCGGCCTTCGGTTCCACGCGGAGTAATGACTTTCTTGCTTCGGAGTATCCTCAAAACGCCAATATTGATTTCGTCTTTCAAAATCATATGGACAGTGGAGAGTTGCCAGGCAATGCTCTTGACATTTGCTCCACGGGATTTAGCGGGTGGCAAAATATTGTCTTCCGTAAGCTTATTAGCGATTCCGCGTATGCTCATATTCAATTTTACGAACATCTCAAAGATCGAAAAGCGCACGGCGGCTTCTTCATGATTAATCACATAATAGGTTTTGTCTTTATCGCCCCACTGCCAGCCGTAGGGAGCACGCCCCGTTGCTACAGGCAGGTTATGCTCAAGCCGTGTCTGCCAATGGCGGTTGGCATATTCTACAATCTTCTCACGCTCGGATTCGGCACTCCAGGCAAGGATAGAACGGATAAGCTTGCCGGTGAGGCTGTTGTCAATGTTCTCGCTGACACTGACAATCTCCGCTCCTAAGCTCTCGATTTCCTCGAAAATCATCGCAGAGTGGACAAAATTACGGGAGAAACGACGTAAGTCCCATACGATAATCATCTCTGCCATCTGATCGCGGACAAATTGGCGGGCGAGCGTAAGCTGCTCACGGAAAGAATAATGGATAAACCCGCTTTTGGCTTCCTTAAGCACAAGCACAATATCCATGTCATGCAACTCCGCATATTGCCGACATTTTTCTTCCTGGTATTCCAGGCTTTTGCCGTCCTGTTCCTGCTTGTCCGTGCTCACACGGCAATAAATGACGGCACGCTTATGGGTGGCGGGTTCCTGTTTATGGTTAAGCAAAACGTTTACCTATCTTTCCTTGCCTTGGATAGAGGAAAAGGGGCTGTAAAATATAGAGTCCTTTTACTGATGTAATATATATTATATTCTGTAGAGGATAACATTACACTAAATAACTTGCAAATGTACTTTGTCTTCTGCATTGCCCACATGCATACTGGTGTTTTCAAACAGAGCGGCTTACCAGCCGGTGATATACCCGGCATTCTCAGCATGGGGATTGCCCATATGGCTGATACTTTTGGCAATAAAATGGTAGACCATTCATGATAGGTAACGGTGTGGAGTTCAATATCATGGCCAGTATGGCTTACATCCACATGTATTTTTTAAACTGGAACGCGACGGGATAGGCTTTTCGTTGGCAGCCCCCCGTAATAGCGTTCCGTTGGTGCAGCGGTGTCTGCCGCGTAGGGGTGGCTGGTTTCTCTGTCATATACTCCCATATCCTTGACTGGAAACATTGACGACTTACACAGGTTTTGATGTTCCTAAAAGCTTCTCCTTGTTAGCGCGGGGGACCTCCCTCACCAATATTGATGCCGTCCTTCACTATCTTACACAACTTGACACAACATTGTCAATTAAATGAAAGTAGTACGCTATTTTAAACATCAAAGCGCAATGATTGACGCTTTCGTACAACCGGATTATAATCTAGGAAAAACAGGTGGTGGATTTTGTCAGATGAATTGCTGACGCTCGCCCAGGTAGCAAAAATAACACAACTTCATATCGAGACTATTAGGAGATTTGTGAGGCAAAAGACGCTACCTGCCATAAAGATTTCTGCGCGTGAGTACCGGGTAAGACGTGCGGATCTGGATACGTGGCTGAAGAATCGTCAAACGATGGATGATGAGGCGGAATAGGAGAAGGTGGGTTCCGTTTCCTGCCATTTACAATTAGCGCGTGGTGTGCATCGCTTTTTCGGCCTTTCGTTGTTTACTGATTATTGAAGACATTGAGTGCGTGGTTTACATAGAGTTCTTTTTGCTATCCACTTGACTAAGCAAGATTTTTCATGCATAATAACGCTATTAATGTGCACTTATAGAGTAAGATAGAGATCGTATACAAATACCTTTGGATGCATCTTGCAGTGGAAGATCAGATATTCGGCGATAATTTAAAAATCGCGAGAGAGCAACACAATTTAACAAGGGTTCAGCTTGCAGAACAAATAGGAAGTAGCTCTAAGACCATCGCTCGATGGGAAAGAGGTGAGACACTTCCACGATCACAATTCCATCAGAGGCTTTGTGCCACACTCAATACAACTCTTCAAGAACTTGGACTGGAAACAGAACCCGTCAGAAAACGACAGAAATCCTACCATATCTACCAACATGATTCTTCATTATCTACTCCTGCCTCATCATCAATAGATGAACCAGAGATAAGATCAAATGGATATATTCATCTATTTTCACTATCTCGTGCTTCTCATTATGTTGCGGGCTCTAGACGTAAAAGAGATTTGTACCTCGGATTACAATTACTTAATGAGTTGTATAATCTCGCTAAAACTATTAGCGGACAGATAAAAAGTTATAAGGCTCCGATGATAGAGCTTGCAAATGTCTTTATGTTCTCGCCACTAAACACAACATCTCTAAAAGAGATATTGCCTTTAGAAGATATTAGGAATAAAGGTTTATATGCGTATTTCATGGAGAGTGTGGTTGTTTTCGACCAAGCTGACATAACGATGTATGTCCCGTATATTGCAGAAAAATTTACCTCTATATATCAGTACGTTCTCGTAAGCGGTTTCTATAGAATCATCCCGTCCATTTTCTTTACAATCCATCTTCAGATTGACGTAGGAGAGGTAGTGACCAGTGTGATGAACGTAACACAAATCATACATCAAATACTTAGCGATCCAGCCTGGCAAGGTTTTGAATGTGTTATTGGTATCGTTAGTTTCATTGTGCACTTTATTATGGAATATAAAAAAAAGTCTACTCCTGCCAGCCTTTCTTTCTCTTCTGTTGCACTTGCTGCTTAAGTAAATATCCCCTCATTCAAAATTTTTCCTCCCACTGACAGATAGTGAGACCTTTTTCTTCTAAAACCTCATCAATTCCTAGAAAATATGGAGTTAAGCACTGAGAAGATAACTAAATGTCCCACCGAGACATTTTAATACAATAAAAATCAACGATAGCCGTGACAGATACAGCAGTCATAAATGTATATCGTGGGTAGGGGAAGAGGGGTGAATATGAGCAGGGTGTAGGGCAGGGAATCACTACCAACATAAAGGATGTTATGTTTGACTAAGCCAGAGTGGAGAGGGCATGTTTGGAAGAATGGGTATGAAATGGATAGGCTTGGATATTCCTAGCATCAGCGAATCACATTAATTTCGACATCCAGTTGCAGTTTTGCCCACTCGCGATCCGTCGTCATGACCGACTACAGTGATGATAATACCATAATCGTGTATGTATAGGAATAGCTCCACCCTTACAACTTTCCAATATGTTACGCTAGCGCTATGTTGATTTACTGACATAACTTTCCGACATTGCTAGCGTAATGGTAAAATACAGCTATACTGCGTTTCCTATTGCATGCCGAGGCTGTGTAATCATGCTCGATCCGATGTTTTCTTTTGTTGATCCCATTATGAGGTCGAACGAAGAAAGTTTGTTTGATTTTATAGCCAAGGCAGAAGCGTTCCTGGATGCGATGGAAAAAAAGGGCAGTTCCTATCCACCGCGGTGCGCCTATTATCCGAAGAAACCTATAAGGAAATGTGGATGCTGCGCTATCAGCAGCATCTTGGCAATATCAGTTTCCTTGAGATTTTGGATAAATATGAAGTGATATTAGGTATCTCGCCTCGTACTGAATCTGTATAGCCTGTGATACACTAATCAAAGCACGTATTTTTATGAACTGCTTTGAAATGAGGATGTTATTATGAGTGAAACCCAGGTCAAAGAGCTGCAACCCGCTCCTGATTTTATACTTCCAGCCATTGGAGACGAGACGGTAGTACATGACGGTCATGTTCAGCTAAGCGCATTAAAAAACCATATTATTGTGATTTATTTTTATCCAAAAGACGACACTCCCGGCTGTACCACCGAAGCGTGTTCATTCCGCGATGCCAATCATTTAATGCAAAAACGAGGTGCGATCGTGCTTGGTATTAGCGTCGATGATATCAAGTCCCATCAGAAATTCATTGATAAGTATTCTTTACCTTACCCATTGCTGGCAGATACTGATAAGAAAGTTGTCCAGCAGTATAATGTATGGAAAGAGAAGAGTATGTATGGGAGAACATATATGGGGGTCGATCGCCAGACGTTCTTGATTGATAAAGAGGGTGTGATACGCAAGATCTGGCATAAGGTGAAGCCGGATGGTCATGCTCAAGAGGTTCTTGATACCATCGAAGCGTTGCATCTGTAAGTATCTGAAGAGTGCACATTTATCGGCATCGATGAATGTGCCAAAGATATTTATTCGCCTGTAGCGTGCTTATCCGCCATGTCTTGCTGCATGCGCTGAAATTCTTCATCGATCTTTTTGCGTTGCTGACGACGTAGCTGTGCTTGCCTGATCAGTTGTGCTTCTTCGTCGTCGGCTGGCTCCAGTGGTGGTACTGGCCGGGGCTTTCGGTTTTCATCCAGTGCGACATAGATCACATAACTACTGGCGATTTGGCGTATCTCCTGGGAGATAACATCTTCGGCGGTAACTTCTACTCCTACTTCCATACTGGTTCTGCCAACATAGTGCATCGTGCAATGAACCGAGACAACGTCTCCAATAAACGCCGGCGCCAGAAAATCAAAGCGCTCTACACGAGCCGTAACGACCGTTGGGCTCTGACTATGCTTCAGGGCAACGATGGCAGCCGCTTCATCTACCATACGCATGATCGCCCCACCATGAACATTTCCCTGTCCATTGGCATCGATTAACTCCATCATGCGTCGAGTAGAGCTGCGAGAATAGGCAATACTCCTCCCTTTTGTCAAATCCACGTCTGGGAAGTGGCGGTAGCGGGCAAATATTCTATCGAATGGATTCATTTCTTTCCTGACCTCTCACAAATAGTAGCAACACAAATACTATACTCTATTTGCTAACAAGGTCACAAGTATGGCTTTTTATAACTATTAGTATTCGAAGGCAGGATCTTAGAGGCGTGGTGCTGTTTTGAGGATGAAATTTTTCTAGATCAGGCGTGATGGTAGATATATGCTGTTGTATCTGCCATCATCGCGATAACTCAAGAAGTGTAAGATCACAATACTATTTACCCGGGTGAGATATGTCAGGCAGAATATGTACTGTATCTGGACCTTTGTTTTATCTACCTATCAGATTAGCCCTTGGGATAGCCAATAGAATACGGTGTGCGGTATTCGATACCCGGAAAATTAGTATTGACAGGCACATAGTAATATGTGTTGCCAATGGCTGGACTGAGATATCCTGCTGCTGCCAGTACGCCGGGAGCATCGGTAACTTTTTTTACCAGGACAGGTGTATATGCACGGTTGTCTGCGGGCTGGTAGCCAATAATCGTACGACCAAGGACGCGATGCTCCGCTTCAATACAGGCAATTTGCGCCAGGATTTGAGCCAGTCTAAACTGTCCCGCCTGCGCAACCTCAATTACTCCTGCCAGGAAGGCTGAATCAAAAGCTCCCTCGAGCGTCTGCTGTGTATTAATAAATGTTGTGAGATTTGTGAAAGTTGTTGCACCATTTGGATAACTGAAGGTGCTGGTAAGTGGCACTCCACCAAGCGACTCAAAGAAGAATTCATGAATTTGTTCTTCAACAACGGCAGCCTCAAGATAGAGCAGATTGTTGCCTGTGATGCCTAACAGGGCCGCGTTAGCAATGCCTGCGCTATAAGTTGTAACGGCCAGGCGTTCTGCCGTGATTGCAATGTCAAGAATTTTCTGAAGTTTGTCGTCATGATGAGGTTTAGCATGAGCAAATACATTTCCAGATCTTACAAAAGCATTTGTGCCCAGAGCTGAGAGGGAAGCTATACCCGCTACTGCACCTTTAAGCACAGATCGTCTGGCACGTTGGGCGGAAATCATATCTAGCAATTGGTTGGTTGGATTTTTAGACTGATCTTGATTTTGTTTCATGAGATATGTATGTCCTTTCTCAAGAACGACGAGAGAAATTTGGGTAATTGGACGAACAAGCTTGTTCGTCTTACTACTAGCATAAACAAGGGCTAAAATGGCTAAAGAGTATCTTTGTTCGTGGTCGTTATGAAGCATAGTAGAATCCCCATCACGTGATCAGGTTTTATTTGAGTATGAGAGATTGTCGATGTGAGTAGGTGTTCTTATAGACATATATTGGGCGAGGAAGAGCTAATCTCGACAAAATGGTTCATATGACACTCATGAGTATATAAGGAGTCACTGTACATTGTTACTGTGATACATTGAAGTTATTATTTTCTCTGTCCTTTTAATAATGCATTCAGTCGAAATCCTTATAAATGAGAGTAACTAAGGAGGAAATATGTCTATAAATGGAGCGGCTGATCGATGTGATTGTTGTGGAACAGCTTATGATAGTACGCAGGAAGTTTGTGCCAGGTGCGGGTATCCGGTTGATATAACGAAAGAGCGAGCATTTCTTCAATCTTTCATCTACGACTTGGAACGTGTGGCGTATTATAAGGGGAGAAGCCTTACGGTCTGGGATTTAGTCAGGGGTTATCGGCAAAGATTATCTTATTTGGATCTTGTTGAACGTCAGCGTTCTGTCCAGCCACAAGCAATAGCTCTGTTGCCGGTTGTGTCTCCGCTGTCGTCTCAGGAGAGCGGCGCTCTTGTTCCTCAAGCACTTGAAGTTGGCTCGGATTTGACTGCTGATACCACTGTTAATCATCCCCCGTTGGCTGCTCTGGAGCCTGTAGTTCCTAAACCGACTTTTTCTTTGCCCTCGTTTTTCGCCGATCAATCTATCAATATTGTGGCTACCCTGGGAGCATTCCTGATTCTGGTTGGTTCGTTGAGCTTTGTCGCTACTGAGTCTAATACCTTATTAGCTTTTGTGATTTTATTGGCTGTGCATGCTTTCTTCGGTTTGACAGGAACATGTACTTTTCGCTTTCCCAGTATACGTATCGTTTCGGTCGTTTACACAGCGATCTTTGCGCTACAGGTGCCGCTGGTTGGACTCGCTTTCTATAATCTGGTGAACACGAAAATTTTTCAGATCTCCGCACCGGCACAGGTTGCTTCTGTCTCAGTGTATGCGATGATTGTTTATAGTATGCTGGCAATCTATCAGCATTTCAAACCCTTTGGATATTTTGCCGCAGTATCGCTCGCTGTTGCAGATATTGCCACATCGTGGGCTTTTAACCTGTCCGCTGGATGGTGGTTCTGGGCCTTTCTTCTTCCCTCATTTCCGCTCCTCTTTTTTATCACCCAGCCCTCCAAACCGGCTCTCAGGCGTGATCACGCCTGGGATATATTAAAGGATCCTGCGCGTGTATTGATGTATGCCTGTGCTTATGGGAGCTGTTGCCTGGCTGCATTTACTTTTGTGATGCTGTTTGCATTGAACCAATCTACCCTAAGTTTTGATATGCGTCTTTCTTTTGCAATCTTGTCTTTGGGTTTTTTTGCCTGGATGAGTCTCTTTATCTGGCGTGTACGGCGCTATTTTCTGGCTCGATTTGTTCCCTATCTCATGTTTATTGCAGTGTGCTTATGCATCTACGTATATACCTCTCAATATATGAGCTATATGCTGGCTTTTACCGCACTGGGGATTGGTTACTGGACGTTAACACAAAGGATGTTTACTTTCTCCTGGCCTGTTAAACCTGTGATGAAGCAACTTGAGATTATGATAGTTGTGTTAGCTCTATTAGTGGTGTTGCTCAGTGATCCATTGATAGTCTTGCAGATGTTGTTAAGAAGCTATGGGATGAATGTTCTTGCTGCCCCACAATCTTTGGTTGATCATTGGATGCCATTGGATCTTGGCTCAATTTTGCTAGCTGCTTTGCTGGTTTTTGGCATAACGATTAATCATGTTGGATGGCAAAAGCTTCCTGCAACAAATCAGCGTGACTGGTGCTGGCTTCTATTCCTGAGTGGGCTGTTGCTCAATTATACATATGTTAGCGGGCTGTTGTGGAGTACAGGTTCGCTGTTATGGGGAATGTTTGCTTTCACTCTGGTTTGTGCGAGCGTAACATATATAGTACATCGTTTGACGAGTCAATACTGGTCTTATCCTCTGGCATTTTTGTCTCTGATTATTGCCATTGAATCGCTATTATTGAGTTTTAATGCTCAATTTAGCACTCTAACTCTGATTATGATATGGTATATAGTCGTCTCATACTTTCTGGTGACGTCTCTCCGACTTCATCTCTGGCTAACAATACCTGTTATCCTTGCGGTATTATCCTTGTTTATCATCCTCCAGGTTCCCACGGTGCTCTTCTTTGTAGTTATGGTAAGTCCATTTATTATGACTGGTTTCTATCGCTGGAAAAATAGCCATCCCCTTACCCTGTATGCACAATCTCGACCTGATAATTCCTGGCTGTCAGTGCATCTTTATGAGTGGCCGGCTTTTCTGATTGGACTCTTGTATGCTCTGGTTTTTATTCTGTCCGAGGTGAATAATGAATATGTAAGTACTTTATCTCTCTGGCTGGCGATACCTGATGCATTTGTGCTTGAGATGGCCTTATTGGCTGTGTTCTGGTTTGTGTCAGCTATTCTGACGCAAGAAAAGTGGTTGTTAGTGGTCTCGACCGTTTTTGCTGGAGTAGCTATACAGTTTCCTGCTCTACCATTCTGGTTTTTAGCTGGCCTGGCTTTCGGATTACTGATCGTAGCAGCGCTGGTGCGCTCTAAAGTAGGAGCGGATTGGACATTTCCTTTCTATGTGTTGGCTCTTCTGTCGGTTGTGATGATGGATCATACTGGATACGTCGACGGATCAAACCAGGTTGCTGCATGGATGTTGCTGCTCTTCGCCAGTCTTACCTATCTTATCGGTGTTATTTTTGAGAAAAATAAACCTATACAATTTGGATTGCTATGGTCTTTTGTGATCCTGACCTGCTGGAGCTTGTTTGTCGTCAGCTCAGAGGGTGATTTTTATCGCCTTCCTTTATTCACGCTGATATTTGTTTGTGTGGGGATCTGTATGCGTTCTGTGCACCGTTATAGCGCTGCGATAGGCCATACCGTGCGTAGGCTGGAATTACCTCAGGTACTACCTATCTATACAGTGGCTTGCTTTGCTGCCCTGCTGACAGGTCTGACTGGCGTGTTTCATGGTATAAACGTCCCATTCTATGCGGCAGTACCAATCATCTTGTTTGTGTACGCCTTGATTGCGTATGGCATCACACTTTATGAACGTAAGGCCATAGGACTGTGGCTTGTCGTGATGTTTACTTTGTGGGGGATGCTACTGCTGGCTACAGTCAATGTGTGTTTTTCTGTAGTACTTTCCTCTTTGTTCGGCACGGTGGATTGTTCTACTCAAGTACAACTGGTCGCGTATAGTTTGGCGAGTGTGGTCTTCATTAGTTGTGGATTGGGAATACTCGCTACGAGATTATTAAAGCGATGGATTTCATCTCAGCTAGCTAATTTCTCTGGCGCAACATGGTATGGAATTGCTTTGTGCGCGGTTGGTCTTATATATATATGGAACGAAATATATGGGGCCACTTTATCTTACATACCAGATATTATCATGATGAGCTCTTTCGTTTTGCTTGCTTTCCTGGTTATGCTCATCGAGCGTATTCATAAATTGATATTATTGGTTGTTTTGCTGGCTATCGTGACGATTGCTTACTTGTCTGTACCATTCTGGCTCCAATTGGGATGCTGTTGTGTACTCTTCATGCTTATCTTTGTTTCGCAGTTCATCTGGAGATATCTTCCTGGTTTGAAAGATGTACGTTCCTCAACCCTCATGACGCAATGGGTTGCTTTGCTTGGACAACTCATAGTGGTAGGTATCGCGATCTTTTGGAGTAGATTATCCTCGGCGAGTGAGCCGCTTGCTCACATGGGAGCAATTTCACTGTTGGTCTTTAGCGTACTTCTTTTATGGTTTGGTATGCAGCAACAAGGCCTTCGTCGTAGACGCACTTTATATGTCACTGGTTTGTTTTTTTCACTTGTGGCCACATGTGAATTATTAGCATTAGCACAAACAGACTTCTCTCTTCTCTGTGCATCTCCTGCTGTATACCTTATAGTTATCGCGCCTTTTATGAGTAAAGATGAAACTCTCCCAGAGCATACTTTCCTGGGGCAGATATGTTCATGGCTAGGAGCTACACTCTTATTAGGTCCGACCTTATGGTTGAGCTTTAGTCATAATAATGTGGGTCCCTCGTTCTTATTAGTCGGTGAATCCATTCTGTTGCTTTTGCTAGGGTTTATTACGCGGCTACGTTTTTTTATCTTGAGCGCAACTGCACTTATCATAGTGGCTACCATCCACGTACTTTTTTTACCTTCGTTAGGTATACCTACCTATCTTGCCCTATTCCTGACCGGAGGTTTTCTGATCATACTTGCAACCATATTGATTCTCATTCGCTCACGCCTGACAGCCTTGTGGTTACAGGCAAGTTAAGTATATTGCACATGAGCTTTAGCGGCAGAAGGTGTCCGAGATATCTGTTTTTGTATCTTGGACACCTTCTTCACTTTTTATGTTTCCGTTGCCTGTTGAGCCATTAATATTGGCTGGAAAAAGGAAACTGGTCATAAGATGTGTATCAATTCATGCTCGTTGTGATATGATGATGACATATATTCTAAAGCAGGCACTATTCAGGTTACAGGTGGTTACTGAAGCCGCTGGGCCTATCTGCATCGAGATGTGGAGTGCTTCTGCTGACAAATTTTTATGAAATGATGTGGCTGAGGAATCACTTGTACAACATGTCGAGGTGATAAATCATATAAATGGTATCTCTATTTTTTGATGAGTGGCGAACGTATCCCCTGTTTCACGGAGCGGTACAATTTATGCGCGTGAGGGAGCGTCTGATGGTCGCATTAAAAAAAGAAGGAAGAGCCGGTTCGTTCGGTTTATGAGGAGGGAGTCATGGAAATTTCGCTGCGGCTGGACACGCTAGGTGTAGTTGAAGTTCGCTATCTGCGTGGCCGAGAACGGTACCGGGATTGGCCTCAGTTTCAATTACTGGCGGCATCACGTCAGGCACGGGTAATTTCTTATTTCCCACGTGAGGTGGCTGAACAGCTTCATCAGCAGATTCTTATGATTGAGGCGGCCCTCGGTTTAGATGCAGGGGATGATGAGGATGATGATGAGACAGGTGATGCACAACCTACGGTGGATCATACGAGTGGTGAACATGAGGATGGGATAAAGTCTGTGGAGCGTGATAGCAGCGCATTTTCGCCAG
Organism: Dictyobacter sp. Z7_2; assembly: GCF_057551105.1. Classification (NCBI taxonomy): domain Bacteria; kingdom Bacillati; phylum Chloroflexota; class Ktedonobacteria; order Ktedonobacterales; family Dictyobacteraceae; genus Dictyobacter; species Dictyobacter sp. Z7_2. Next base: position 361,266 of record NZ_BAAJPE010000002.1, on the reverse strand, counting down.
CGTTTGCCCAGGCACTGAAACAGTTAAATGAACTGGCCCGCCAGCGTTTGCCAGAGGCTACTTCAAGTAGCCAGAGTAGTACAGAGCTTACTCCTGAATTGGAGACGGATAGCGATGAAGATGCTCTGGAACAGTTGCAGGATGCCTTTGTACAGATGATGGAGGTTGTGCGCGAGCTTGCTGAGGAGATGTCAACTGATGCGCTGAAGATCACTGGTCGTGTGAAATGTGTGCGCACAAATATTGAGTTCATCCCTCGGGCTGATCCATCAGATGATGACGATGACGAGGATGAGGATGATGTCATTACAACCCCCTTGGATCTACCTGTAGATGATAGTATTCTCAGTCTCGATGAGGTCGAGCTTGTAATGGTGCTGCAACTGTTTGAAGAGGGACGAGCTCGGCCAGAGGATCTGCCCGCTGTGGAGCTCCAGCTTGATGTGGATGATTTTGAGCGCCTACATGAGACGCTTGATCTTGCTATGGAACGTGATCGCCGTAGCCGCCGCCGCCGCTAATGGCTGTTTTGCTCTTTTCTGACGTGAGATGTAGACCCTCACGAATAGCTATGCCCGTGGTACGGTCTTCCAAAAGATGCATAAGTACTACGGGGTTTTTTGTAGACTGAATTTGTTCAGTGCTCCTGACTACGCAGTCTTATTGCTTGAGAGAGTTTATAATTGGGCCAGCATTTTTATGAGCTCTTCTCAATTATTCATTGTTGACGTGTGACTAGCACGGAATTCCTTGCTATCTATAGCTGCTTGCTCTTTTGTGCGGAGGTGGCAAGTCTGATTGTTTCAGTTTGTCTGGCTCTACGCAAAATAGTTGGCTTTGGATTGGAGCAGCTAAGATGTGTGTGAGGAGATTCGTATGGTGACATTATTCTCGAAAAAAGGACGCAAGCATGGGACGCTTCATTACGATCGAGGATCTCTATACATTGAAGTTTTTAAGCCGTCCACGTATTTCTCCTGACGGGCAGCGTATTGCTTATGTGGAGACAACGATTGATGAGCAGAAACATGAGTATCACTCCGCCATCTGGCTTGATACCGTGCAGGGTGGCTCTGCACGGCGCTTCACCGGTGGGCCAGCCAACGCTCATAGTCCGGTATGGTCTCCCGATGGCAAATGGCTGGCCTTTGTTTCTGAGCGTATCGGTGAGAAGTATGAGAAAGATCCAGCCAAACAAAAGTCTCTTGGCAAAGGCAAGCCTCAGATCTGGGTACTACCTACCGATGGTGGCGAGGCACAGCAATTGACATATAGGGAGCATGGCGCTTCTTCTCCTGCCTGGTCTCCTGATAGCCAACAACTGACCTTTAATGCTGCCGTTGGCCCTTCTGATGAAGAGGTGTCCGATGGAAAACCCCTGCCGAAAGTTCGTGTGATAGAACATCTTTGGTATCGTCTTGATGGCGTTGGCTTCATTAATGAACGTCGTAATCATCTCTTTTTGATTGATCGCGCTGGTGGTGAGCCGAAACAGCTAACCGATGGCGATTGGGATGATAGTGAGGCGTGCTGGTCTCCTGATGGGACGCAGATCGCCTTTACCTCCAATCACAATGAAGATCGCTGGCGTGTTATGGGCGATGATGTCTATGTATTAACTCTCCAGACTGGAGAACAGCGATGCTTGACCGATAGTAAGCTTGGCTGTATGTCTCCGTCATGGTCTCATGATGGAACACAGATTGCGTTTCTGGCATCTGAAAAGTTTCATGCTGCCGGGCAGACTGCTGTTTACCGCGTTGCTGCTGCTGCACAGCAGGTTAAGCCGATCTGTTTATCAAATGATTTTGCTGGTTCATGTGTCGATTTTACTAATTCTGATCTTGGCGATGAGCATTTGATGCCTGCTCCTATCTGGTCAAAGGATGGCGAAAAGCTGTATACGTTGGCTTCATACCATGGAGCAACACAGGTTTTTCAGTTTTCGAGCCAGGGTGATAATACTCATCCGCTGGCTTTAACTCCTGCCGATGTACATGTACGTGATATCAGTATTGATCAGAATGGGGAGAGACTGGCTTTGTTAGTTGGTGATCCAACGCATGCGCCGGAGATCTTTGTACGCTCTATAGAGGAAGCGGGAGAACTCAAACGTATTTCTCATGCCAATGACGAGTTTATCGATGGGTTGTCTCTGTCTACTCCTGAGCGTATTACCTATGCTGGTGCCGATGATTGGGAGATCGAAGGCTGGATCATGAAGCCGCAGGATTTTGATCCAGGTAAGCGCTATCCTCTGGTTGTGGAGATTCATGGAGGTCCGAATACTCAGTATGGATATGGTTTCTTTCATGAGATGCAGGTATTGACCGCTCAGGGGTATGTGGTCTTCTATTGTAATCCTCGTGGCAGCATGGGTTATGGCTATGCTTTTGCAGATGCTGTTCGTGGCGCCTGGGGCGAAAAAGATTCGATCGATATTATGTTGGGTATGGAAGAGGTGATTCAGCAGGGATATATCGATGAGCAACGTCTGGCGGTTACTGGTGGCAGCTATGGTGGTTTTATGACAAACTGGCTGGTTGGTCACTATGATCGCTTTAAGGTCGCTGTAACTGATCGCTGTGTGAGTAATATGGCCACGATGTTTGGTAGCAGTGATGTTGGTTGGGATTTGGCGGAAGATGTAGTGGGCGTTACTCCCTGGGAACATCTGGACCAATATATGCATATGTCGCCGATCTCCTACGTTCAAAATATTCATACGCCGCTGTTGATCATGCATAGCGAGCAGGATCTTCGCTGTAATATCGAGCAGGCTGAGCAACTCTTTGCAGCGCTCAAATGGATGGGACGCGAGGTCAAATTTGTGCGTTTTGAGGGGCAGAGCCATGGCCTCTCGCGTGGAGGACATCCAAAGCTACGCCTTATTCGTTTGCAGCATCTTGTAGAGTGGTTTGCTACTCATCTGAATTAGCCTGAAAGCTTGTCCAGTAGCTTCTATGCTATAGCCTGAGCATGCCTATCTGGTCAGCAGTTGATTCAGTGAACCAGAGCGTATGATCTGGTGCCATGACAATCCCAAGGGGAGTACAGCGCTCAGTGGGAATTGTGTAGTTTGTAAACATTTTCGTTGTAGTATCAAAGCGTGTAATGGCATTCGAGGCAGCGACGGTGAGCCAGAGTTCGGTGCTGGATGCGGCAATGATGCCGTAGATGCCATTAATACCATTTCCAATAGACGGTGCTTGATAGGCGGAAAATGTGGCATTGTTAGGATTGAATTGGATGATCCTGGATGTGTTGAAGGTAGTGATCCAAAGTATGCCGGCTGAATCATCAATGATCTCCATTAACGATATGTTTGTGCCCTGGAGTGCTTTGGGAAGACTATAGAAATGTATCGCTCCATCACTCGTTGTCAGGCGGCCGATTGTATTCTCTCCTGATTCAGTAAACCAGATGTTTCCGTGCTCATCAGCGGTGAGGCCGTATGGGCTGAGTTTTTGTACCGTGGGAGGCGATGCCAGAGGATATTGGGTGATCACGCCGGTTTGTGCGTGAAGTTTCCCCAGGGCATCCGCATTCATTTCGGTGAACCAGATATCTCCTTGATGATCGATAATGAGCTCATTGGGCGCCGCAGGCAGACTGAGCTGATGCTGCTTGTTTTCCGGATCGGGCGTCATGATCTGTGGCAGGGAGTATGTGCTGAAGTGGTTACTTTTTGGATCATAGTGTCCGATATAGTTTGCACTTTGTTCTGCGAACCAGATAGTATCATCTGAAGCGACAATCACTCCCATAATGCCAGCTTGTCCGCGTGGCGGCTTGATCTGTAGAAACGTTTGAGTTTTGGGATCAAAGGATGCCAGATAATTTTGTCCCATCTCACCAAACCAGATACGTCCCTGATGATCGATTGCTGGCCTCATCAAGCCGCTCTGCGCTTGTGGTAAGGGATACTCTTTAAACTCCCCTGTTACTTGAGTCGTTGAGGTAGGCTTTGTGGTCTCCGAAATAGCGTCGCGACAAGCAGTAGTCCAGAGCAAAAGACTAAGCAGGATGGTGCTTTTGATGAGTATATAGAGGCGTGCCGTTGGCCTGGCGTTAACGCCTCTATAGTTGGATGTGTGGGGCTGATGCCGATGACTGCTAACCAATGTAGGTGCCATGGACTCCATCACCCACCAAATGATCTAGTCGGGCATGCACGACTGTATGTTGCCAGCCATTGCTGTTTTCGGGGAGATCATTCATCTCGACACGAATATAGTTGTCGGTCAAACCTTCCCATTTTTCTTGCTTGAATTGCTCAATCAGCACGGGTATAGTCTGGCCCAAGAAATGTTCGCGGAAATCTTTACTATGTAGGTCATGTAAATCCAGCAGGCGCTGGCTACGTGCTTTTTTGACCTCATCCTTGATCTGACCACGCATACGGGCGGCCGGCGTGCCCTGACGTGGAGAAAAACGGAAGACGTGCGATTTTGCAAAGGTTAAATCCCTGGCGAGCTGGTATGTAAGCTCAAAATCTTCATCTGTTTCTCCTGGGAAGCCAGTAATAATGTCAGTACTGATGGCAATCCCTGGCACGAGATTTTTTGCTGCGGTAATAATGGTACGATAGCGCTCGCTGTTATAGCGCCGCGCCATGCGACGTAAAATTGCGTCAGAGCCGCTCTGCATGGGGAGGTGTAGGTGGCGGCACATGCGTGGATCTGACCATAGCTCAAGCCACTCAAGCTGAAAGTCTTCTGGCTCAAGAGAGGAGACGCGAATGCGTGGCATATCGGTTTCGCGTAATAGCGTCTCAATCAGATCGCCCAGATCGAGTTTCTCATTATCATCAGGATGGTAGTCTCCTAGATGGATACCCGTCAGGACAATTTCTTGATAGCCAGCACGCGTTTTACGCTGGACATGCTCTACGATGGATGCAATGCTGCGGCTTCGCGATTTTCCTCGCACATAGGGCACAATACAATATGTACAACGGTTATCGCAGCCATCCTGTACTTTCATCTGTACACGCGTGCGAGAATACAGGCGGTTATTTGCCAGCTCGGTTGTCTGAATGCTATCGGTAAAGGGTGTCAGACGAGCAGGGTTTTCGGGTTGTGGCTCTTCTTCTTGTGCTTGAAAGTTCAGCACATCGTCGCTGCCTATGTGTTGTGTATCAAGTGGCAGGACAGGAAGCGTGCGTCTGACTGATGCTTCAACCCGAATGTCCGGATCGGAGGACATAATATCATCGCTGCTTACCTGTGTATTTTCGTTCAATCTCTCTCTAATCGTGGTAATAAGTTCATCTTTTCCACTATTGCCAACGACGAGATTGACTCCAGGAAGCGCTGCTACTCCCTGGGGATTGAGTTCAGCATAGCAGCCAGTGACGACCAGAAGAGCCTCTGGTGTGCGTCGGTGAGCCTGCGCAATAAGTTGGCGTGAACTTCTATCACCTAAATGTGTGACTGTACAGGTGTTTACAATATAAATATCTGCTGGCTCTGTAAAATCGCGTTGTTCAAAGCCAGCAGCGTTCATCTGATCGCTGATGGCTTCACTATCTGCTTGATTGACTTTGCAGCCAAGTGTGGTGACCGCAAAGGTTGTTCCCTGAGCTGGATTTTTGGGCATACTTTCAACTTGTTTCTGACTCTATTGTGACGCCTATATGTGGCACTTTTTCTTCGTTCGTTTCTACGGCATGATTATAACTCATTGTGCTACCATTGGGTAGTGTTTGTCACAGCAAGACATTCTTGTCGCACATAACGGGACAAGAATGTCTTGCATTCTTCGCTGTACTTTGCCACGATGGTGCTATTGCTCTATCTTAGCCGCAGTGTCATGTGGATCTGACTGTGATACATGGGAGGCCTGCTGCATGGCTGGGGCTATCGATTGTGAATAATACATCATGGGAGCTGGCGTTGTCTCCAGGATGGTTTTGTGCATGAGTGGTAGAACAAACCAGATATTCCCGAGGCCAAAGAGTGTACCTGTAATCATACGTAAGATCCAGCTACTTTCTCTTAAACCAAACATCTGAGTTGTTCCATCCAGAGCCATTGGAAGCAGCATTAAAATCCAGGCCCACCATGGAAGACCGGGCAAGCGTTTTTTGCTCAGCAGAAACACCAGACTACCGAGAAACATTGAGGTATAGATTGAGAAGTTTCGAGCACATAAGCCCAACTGATGTCCGAAGATATAAAAAGAATGCGATGGTACCTGAGCACAGACATAATGCAGCGCGTAGAAAAGTGGCGCGGAAATATTTTCCAGGCCGAAATAGTCGAGAAAAGGTATTGAGATGGCAATGGCAACGAGAATACCTAGCACAATAGTTATGACATGTGCCCAATATTCCAGCAAGAAGTCACCCGCATTATCTACGACGCGCTGGAAAGCTGTCTTTGGTTTGCCTGGTCCGAATTGAGTTGGCATATATCGTGCCCGAGACTGCTGAAAAGTGGGTTGAGTGGCCATAATTATTTCCTTGTTAATATGCTTTACATTGGAATGATTATAGTTCTCTTTGTTGAAAGGCTGCTAGCAAATCGCTATCATCTATACGTCCCTCTGCAACAATAGTTTCATTGATCATAATTACAGGAATACGATAACGATACTGTTCAAAGAGTTCCATATCTTTACGAATGTCTATTTCTGTGAGATCGTATGGTATGCTTGAAGCGATTTCATCGAGCATATCGCGTGCCTCATCACACAAATGACAACCGGCCTTTGTATAAAAGGTTACTTGAATTTGCGTATGCTCATCCACGGTAATTAACTCCATTCATAATCTTCTTTGTAATTATACCATAGAGGATTTGATGGGCAAAATCTTCAGAACTTTTAGCCAGGCATCTTTCCAGGCACCTGCTTGATATAAGAACACATATAATTTGTGCCTTATGTCAAAGTATGTATGCTCTGATAATTGAGAAGACTATTTATAATGAGAGTGTTTGCATTCATGAATGCAAACACTCTCATTATAAATAAGGCCGTTAGGAGATGAATTTGTGTATTACCAACAATCGCGTGGTGGTGGTGGGCAGGTCACAGACGGTATGAGCACTGAGTTGCTGGTCTCAGTGAGAGCAAGGGCGTGAGAACTCGCTTGTACATGGGTTTGCATATTGGGTGTCAAGCGGATGTTGGGATTACTAACGAGCAGCAGCGAAATGGATAGGACGAATGCCGCTTCCCGCAGGAGTTTATCCATGATGAAATCTCCATTTCTGTCATTGTAACTAATGTTTTCTTACTTGATAGAAAAGAACGTCGACGTTCTTATGCATGGGCGCTAATCCGTCATCTGTACTTCATTATCGGATAAGTAAATACAAATATGTAGATATTATATACCAGATTGGCAAGCCTGCATACAGAACGAAAAAAGGAAAAATTTACAAAAAGAAGTTTCAGACTCTCTGGAATTCTGGTGTGAGAGTTTGAAACTTCTTTGAATACGTTTGTCTTGAAAAGGTTATTCTGATTCGCGAGAACGCATACGTGAACGCTCATGCTGAGTCATATAACGTTTGCGCAAACGAATGTTTTTTGGTGTACATTCTACCAACTCATCATTATTGATGAAATCGAGAGATTGTTCCAGGCTCATCAGAATTGGTGGAGTTAACCGTACCGCGATATCTGATGTAGAGGAGCGAATATTTGTTTTCTGTTTCTCTTTGCAAACATTCACGACCAGATCATCAGGGCGGGCATTCAATCCAACGATCATTCCTTCGTAGACGGGTGTACCGGGTTCAATGAACGTATCACCACGAAGTTGTGCGTTATTTAATCCATATGTGACAGCAACACCAGGCTCGGAAGCGACCAATGCACCCATGCGGGCACTATTGATTTTTCCCATCCAGGGTACAAAGCCCTTTAACAGGCTGCTCAATGCTCCATTACCTTTGGTCAAAGTAAGGAAGGCATTGCGGAACCCAATCAGGCCGCGCGTAGGAATATCGTATTCAATACGAATATTTCCGCTACCGTCATTTGTCATATTAGTCAACTGAGCTTTACGTATGGCTAGTGCCTCGGTGAGCACGCCCATATAGGTATCTTTGGTATCAATAACGAGATGCTCAAGTGGCTCTTGTAAATGACCATGCTCGTCTTCACGCGTGATGACTTCTGGGCGCGAGACCTGGATCTCAAAACCTTCACGGCGTAAGGTTTCAATGAGCACGGACAGGTGAAGCTCACCACGTCCCGAAACGATAAACTCATCTGGTGTATTGCCATCTTCTACACGCAGGCTTACATTTGTCTCGAGCTCACGATAGAGGCGAGAACGGATTTGCCGTGACGTTGAGAATTTGCCTTCACGACCGGACAATGGACTCGTATTTACCCCAAAGGTCATTTTCAGCGTCGGCTCAGAAATCTCGATAGAAGGCAATGCCTCTGGATAATCGATATCGGTGAGTGTCTCGCCGATATTCGCATCGGACACGCCAGTCATCGCGACAATATCGCCGGCGATCGCTTCAGGGACTTCAAGTCTTTGTAAGCCGGAATAGCTCATAACCAGATTAATTTTTTGGCGTGAAACATCACCAGAGCGATTAATGCGAGCGATCGACGTATTTGGAGTAATGCGCCCACGAATAATTCGTCCAATCGCATATTTACCTTTATAATCGTCGTAATCAAGCGCTGTAATCAGCATCTGGAACGGGGCATTGACATCTACTTTAGGAGCAGGCACAGTTTTAACAATAGTCTCAAAGAGAGGCTGGAGATCCTTGCGCTCATCATCAGGATGATACATCGCGACGCCTTCGCGTCCGATGGCGTAAAGGATGGGGAAGTCCAGATGGCTATCACGTGTTGCCAGTTCCAGGAACAAATCTTGTGTTTCTCCGACAACCTGCTCGATACGCGCGTCTTTGCGATCAATTTTGTTGACGATCACGATCGGCTGAAGATTGAGTTCTAGGGCCTTCTGTAACACGAAGCGCGTCTGGGGCATAGGACCTTCAGCGGCGTCTACTAATAAGATACAGCCGTCGGCCATGTTTAATACACGTTCAACTTCGCCACCGAAGTCAGCGTGTCCGGGAGTGTCAATAATGTTAATTTTGATGTCATGGTATCTGATGGCGGTATTTTTGGATAAGATCGTGATTCCGCGCTCACGTTCCTGATCGTTGGAATCCATAATCAGCTCGCCCATTTGCTGATTGTCGCGGAAGATATGGCTCTGTTTTAATAACCCATCCACCAGAGTTGTTTTTCCATGGTCAACGTGGGCAATAATCGCGACGTTGCGAATGTCGGTGCGTTCCATCAAAGTTTCTTCATATTTGTTGTTAGCGTTTTCAATCGTTTGCATATTGCTGGCAATTACTCCTAGAGGGCATAAGAAAACCGGACGGTCTTCGTCGCCCGGTGGATAAGTTGGTTTGTACCGACACTTCCAAGAGGCATTGTACTTGGTTTGGTTCTTCACGTCAAGTTTAGTGACCAATCATGTACTGAAATCAGGCCAATTGGTCATGAAGAACATGGGAGAGAATGTCCAGTTCTGGTTCGCCTAATCCTCGTCTAAAGCTTATGAGATAAGCTGAACAATGTATGTCTATGAATACTATTACATTGCTTTTATAAAATTCAGAGGTGTTCTATTTATTAAAAACATAGCCAACTCGTTTTTTATTCCATCATACCTGACTCAGCAACTGTATGCGTGTAAAGACGCGGTTGCTGAGTCTTTAGAGACAAAGTGAGAGTTATACACGTTTGTCTCATACTGTGTCAGGATTTTGTGGCTAGAGCTTGCGTGCGATGCAAGTCTAGCCCTGAAGTGTCCCATTCAGAGCGCGATCCATGTTGTAGCAAGTACTGATAAGTGAGAGGTGTGTGAACGCCTGAGGGAAATTTCCTAATGCCTCTCCTGTGACGCCAATTTCTTCGGCATAGAGTCCAAGATGATTGGAGTACGTGAGCATTTTTTCTAAAATGAGACGAGCTTCGTTGAGGCGTCCCGCACGTGTCAGGGTCTCTGCGAGCCAGAAGCTGCAAGGACTAAACGTTCCTTCAACACTTCCCAATCCGTCACTGGCGGCTTTGGTTGGAATGTAGCGATAAACGTGCGAGTCACTGGTCAGTTCACGCTGAATGCGATTAATTGTGTCCAGCATTTGTGGATCGGTGGGACCAGTAAATTTAGTTAACACCATCAACAGTGCGCTGGCATCGATTGCCTCGCTGCCATAGTATTGGGTAAAACTTCTGGTCTTTTCACTCCAACCTTGTTGCATTACTTGTTCATAGATCTCGGCACTGGTCTGCGCCCATTCATTGAGAGGAGCAGGTAAGCCACGATGACGGGCAATCCGCAAGGCACGATCAAAGGCAACCCAGCTCATAACGCGTGAATGGACAAATTGTTTTTGTCCTCCACGTACTTCCCAGATGCCTTCATCCGGCTCTTGCCAGTGTTTCATGAGCCAATCGAGCAGATCACGAAGGTTACGCCACAAATCATAGGAAATATCTTGATGGCGATCAAAGATGTAGATGGAATCCATGACTTCACCATAGATATCCAGCTGCTTCTGCTTGTACGCTCCGTTGCCGATACGTACTGGTGAGCTTTGTCGATAACCTTCAAGATGATCCAGAGTGAATTCTGTCAGATCATGTCCACCATCAATAGTATACATTGGCTGAAGCGAGCCGTTATCTTTGAGCTCATGACAGCGTGCGTTGAGCCAGCCCATAAATGCTTCGGCTTCATCATAAAAACCAAGTATGAGGAGACTATAAATGGTAAAAGATGCATCTCTGAGCCAGGTGTAACGATAATCCCAGTTGCGAGCTCCTCCAAGTGTTTCTGGCAGGCTGGTAGTAGGGGCAGCTACAATTGCTCCTGTGGGGGCATAGGTAAGTAACTTCAAGACCAGAGCTGAGCGCTGAACCATCTCTCTCCAACGTCCCTGATAGCGACATTGGGAGAGCCACTTTTGCCAGTAGTTTCTTGTATCCTCAAATGCTTCTTGATATTGACGATGTGTCAGCGGTCGTGGATCAAGATCTTGATCCATAGCACTTTCCAGCACAAAGTAGGCGGCCTGGTTATTATGTAAAGTAAAGGTGGCACGAACGCCTCCTTCACCATCTTCGTGCAGTGGGATAGTAGATGCTAACGCTAGATGTAAGGCTTTGCTATGAAAAACTGCTCCGTGTTGGGCACATGATGTGGTATGAGGATCACGCCCATAGTTGAAGGCTGGTCGGCAGGTGATTTCAAAGGGAACGGAACCACGTACAACTTTAACTTCCCTGATAATATGATGTTGGAGTGTTTTTGAGCCTGGTTGTTTGATAGGCATGAAGTCGGTGATTTCTCCTACACCGTCGGCCGTTAAAAAACGTGTGACTAAAATATTCGTTTCAGGGAGATAGAGCTGTCGACGACCAACCGTGGTTGTTTCTGGGAAGACTGGATGGATGTGAAATGAGCCGCCTTTGTCGACATCGAGCAGCGCTCCGAAGATACTTGGGGCATCGAAACGTGGTATACAGCACCAATCGATTGAACCGTTTTTGCCGATGAGCGCAACCGTGTGAAGGTCACCAATCACGCCATAGTCTTCAATAGGTTGATACGTCTTACGAGCATTCGGTGAAAACGCGATACGTTCTTGAGCCATAATTTTTTCCTTATATCAGTCTTTATAATTGATACGTTCTATTCTCTCCTTAAGATGAATATAACTTTTTCATCCCCACTATTATCTGTATCGTTTTGTCATATCGGTCATCATGTATGGTCATTTTTTTTGCTGTGCCGATCGACTTTTTTCGTTGTTTTTGACAACAAGGCCAGTTTGCGTGCTTTGATAAAAGGAATAGGAGAGTAGAAGAGGGAAATTTTGAGCGACAGAACTATATATGACAGGATATGTGTGTCATCTGATCATAATCCGAATTCTACTTATTCTATTTGCGGCATAAAAATGTGATGCTCTTTGATAAAATAGCATGTTCCTATGCGCTTGCCTGTTTTCGCGTCAAAAAAAGAACGTCGAAGCTCTTTAGAGCGCTTTAAAGCGATGGCTGGATGGGTTTCGCTCGTGTTGCACGTTTCATCGCCGGTGCTGTATTGTTGGCTATAGATGCTTCAGGTGGAATAAGTGGAACTGTTTGGATGCGTGTGACTTTTTCGCGTATTAACGATATTTGTGAGTGGACGGCCTGGCGTGACTGTTGAAGTTTGCGGGCAATTTCAGAGGGTCGCTCATTGGCAAGGAGATAATTGCAAATGATGGATTGTTTGTCGGTCAGGCCAATATTGGGGCTTTCGAGCGCTGATCTCGCGAGATCTTCTAATACTCCAAATTTGCTGCGTTTATAATCATTCAAATCCTCTGGTGAGAAGAGCCATCGGTCGACTACGCGTACACCGGGTATTCTACCCGCTTCTACCAGATGCATAAAGTGCCAATAACTTAGATCTAGATGCTTTGCAGCCTCGTGGGTGGTTAACATGCCGTTGAGGTATTGCAAATTGTGACGCTGTAGTTCACTGCTCCTAAGAACCATGTCGGACCCTTTCTACGGTTTGCCGTATGCTAAAAGTGCCTGGCAAAGACATTACTTAGTCATTTTGAGTATACCATAGGGCCTTCTTGTACTGCAAGGTTGATCAGTTTGACTCCTGTAAGAAGAAGGATATATCGAAAGGGAAGAATGCAAATAGCACGATGAGTGATATTCTCATCAAATGATTTCCATCATCGTGCCATAAAGAGCATATCATTAAGAGGCTTGAGTGGGGAAGAGGTTGGGGATTTTCATTGCCAGCATCATATCACCAGTGGCTTTGATTTTTCCCGATAAGAAAGCATTCATCGGATTTAATTTTCCTTGTGTGATTTCTATCCAATCCTTGTCGCTTACAGTCAGGGTTAGATCGGGTTTGTTGGCTCCTGCTGGTACGAGCTCACAGGTTTGATTGTGGATTTTGAGAGCATGTTCTCCTGCATCTTCGCCAGTCACATTTAATTGGATAACCTTATTCAATCCGGCTGCTGCCGCTGGATTGAAGAGTTTTTGCATTGCTGGAAAGGTATCTTCAACTCTCATAGTGTGCTTATCTCCTTTGTTATATGCGCAGGGCAGGCCTCCGCTAGTCTTTCTAGAGTATACCCCATATTGTCTAAGATTGCTTACTAAAAGTTGAGATTCCCCCTCTTATAGATTGATATGTTACCTCTATCCTCTCTTGTGTCTCTGTTTTAGCAATGATATGCTGTTGGTAAATCTATTGGAATAAGAACATTGAGAGAAAATGAGGACCCCTGGTATGGCTGGTAAGCGGATATTGCGGAAGGTGAAGGTAGAAGGTGGCTACCTTGATTTTAATTCTGCCCATTTTATTACGTATAGCGGTAAATGCGAACGGTTACATGGGCACAATTACGGAGTACTTGTGGAAGTTGAGGGGGATCTAGGAACAGACGGCGTCGTTTTTGATTTTACCGTCTTAAAAAAACGCACAAAAGAGATTTGCCAGCATTTGGATCATCGTTTTCTTTTGCCGCTGCATAATCCTCTGTTGGAACTGACCAGATCAGATGATAGCTGGGAAATCCGTTTTCAGAAGAAACGCTATCTCTTTCCCCTCTCTGATGTGGTTGCACTGCCAATTGAAAACTCAAGTGCCGAGCTGTTAGCTGAATATATCTGTGAAGAACTGTATCGTATATTATCAACGGAATATGCTACGGCAAATCTGTCAACTCTGATGGTTGGGGTGGAAGAGGCTCCGACACAGATGGCCTATTACTGTAAGGAGTTCCAGACAGAGTAGATATCGTTTCCAAATCCATTTGCTTTGAAGGGCATGATTACGAAGAAAGGGAAGGTCATGATCACGAAGAAAGGTCTTCAGATACGGTATCTGAAGACCTTTTTGTGCTTGATTGGTGCAGGTTGCTACCGTGTGATAACTGAACGCCCAACTGCTCCAGCAATAGCATGGATCTGAGGCATCAGCTCCTGGAATTGCTCAATGGTGAGTGATTGTGCTCCGTCTTTGAGAGCCTCATCTGGATTAGGATGAACCTCTATCAGGAGTGAGTCTGCCCCTGCTGCAATTGAGGCCAGGGACATGGCACCAACGATATCACGACGTCCGGTCCCCTGGCTGGGATCGGAGATGATGGGTAGATGTGAGAGATGCTTGATAATTGGGAAGGCGCTGATGTCCATCGTATTACGGGTGGTTTTCTCGAAGGTGCGAATACCGCGCTCGCATAAGATAACGTTACGGTTTCCCTGAGAGAGAATGTATTCGGCTGCCAGTAGCCATTCTTCAAATGTAGAGGACATACCGCGTTTGACTACAGCGGGCTTCTGCGTTCGACCAACTTCATCCAACAGCATGTAGTTTTGCATGTTGCGCGTGCCAATTTGCAGGATGTCAGCGTATTCGCTAACCATAGCGACGTCGCTAGGAGTCATCACTTCTGTGATGATGGCCATACCAAACTCGTCACGGGCCTTGGCCAGTAACTTGAGTCCTTTTTCTCCCAGTCCTCGGAAGCCATAGGGTGAAGTAGATGGTTTAAAGGCACCGCCGCGTAAAATAACTGCACCAGCTTTACGCACAGCCTCGGCCGTGGTCATCAGCTGTTTCTCTGTCTCGACTGTGCATGGGCCAGCCATCATGACAATGTCTTTGCCACCGATACTAACGACTCCACCATCGACACAGGCGACTGGTATATTGATCACAGTATCTTCCGGATGAAATTCGCGGCTGGCCAGTTTGTATGGTTTGGAGACACGGACGACGCTTTCTACCATGTTGAGCCCTTCAAGGGCTTCTCCAATGGATGGATTGATGCCGCCAATGCTGCCAGGTGCTCCTGAAGGACCGACTGCTCCTAAGACACCGATGACTGTACGCTCTACTCCCTGTGAGAGGTGACCGCTTAAGCCATGGTTATCCAGAAAGGCTAAAACGTGTTTGATATCAGCATCATTGCTGTTAGACTTCATTATGACGATCATGAAAAAAAACTCCTTAAGATCAAAAAGATCAAGCTGGTGAAGATCGAGCTATTATAACACATAATAGCTGCTCCAACGGTTATTTTGAGGCTGAGAAATCATCGTTAGCCAGAGAAGGACACCTTTTTGGTGTCTTCGGCCTGCTTAAGTTGCGATTTTCTCAACTATACTTCCGTCTTGAACGTTGGGCGTAAGTTCACAGCCCCATGGATATATACATGCTGTATCGCTTCGGCGCTTTGATCTGTGTTCACATGTATTAAAACACGAATGCATTTTTGTAAGCTACCAGGTACCGGAATTTCTCGCGTACACATGAGGGCAGTCTCGGTCCAACCTAGCCCTCTCGCTGCCACAGCTGGAAATTCGGCATCTAAATCTTCGGTCAGAGAAAAGATCGCGCTGGCGATATCCTCTGTCTTCAAATCGTTTTTTTTAATCAGCAACTGCAGCAGTTCTTTGGTTGCCGAAAGAATTTCCTCTCGATCATTATTTTCGACGGTGGTCGCCCCACGAATACCGCGACAATACATCACTTCTCATCCCTTTCGATGGCGATACCAATTGCTTTATGATTAAAGCCAATGGATTTCTCCTTATTGTAAGGGATGAAGGCAATTTTTCACCTGTATCATCTAACCGTTAGAGTGACAGTTTTTATGTGCAGATGATATGACCAGAGTGCTTATTTTTGTCTGAGGCTCCTTATGTACTCTTTTACCGCACTTGCTGTGTCGTCACTCTGATGCTGGTCGATAAGTTTAACGATGGCACTACCAATGACAGCTCCTTCAGCATAACTTGTGACTGTCGCGATATGCTCAGGGGTGGAGAGCCCAAATCCCACCGCCAGAGGTAAATGTTGTGCTTGCGTGATTCTGCGAATGCGAGCGATGAAACTCTGTAGATTCTCAGGTAGCTCATTGCGAGAGCCAGTGACTCCACTCAGTGATACACAATAAATGAAGCCACCTGGACCAGCAGTCGTACGCTGTGCGGAGGCAAGAATGCGCTCGTCAGGTGCGGTTGGTGGCACCAGATAGATCACGGCCAGGCCATAACGGTACGCAACCTTTTGTAGAGGATCGGCCTCTTCTGCGGGGAGGTCTGGAATGATCAGACCACTGATACCATTGTCTCTGGCGGCCGTACAAAAGCGCTCTAGTCCATAGGATAGGACTGGATTATAATAGCCCATGAGTATCAAAGTAACATCGCTTTTTGCCGAGACCTGTTGTGCGATATCCATGCATCCCTGAATACTCATCCCCTGCTCTAAGGCCACATGTCCGGCGTGTTGAATGGTAGCTCCATCGGCAAGTGGATCGCTGAAAGGCATGCCTAATTCAATAATGTCTGCTCCACCCTCGGCGGCGGCAAGGATGTAGTCGACTGAATCTTTGGCAGTTGGATAACCACACATGAAATATGGGATGATTACTCCACGATCTTCACGCTTCGCTCGCTCAAATGTCTGTGTGATCTTTCCAACAGTCTGTTGTTGGTTTGATTGCTCTGCGACCTCGCTCTTGATTGTTCCCATCATTATGCTCCTATTTTTGGTGAGAGAATGTGGCAAGATTAGATCAGACTTGTTGGCTGTCTAAGTAACCACATCTCCCTGACTCATTTTGTGGATGTGCCGCTATAAATCAACATTAAAAGCTTTGGCGACAGTCATCATATCCTTATCGCCACGACCCGACAGGTTAATAATGATGAGCGATCCCTCGGGAATTTTGCCTTGCTCTCCCTGTTCAAGCACGTAGCCGATGGCATGAGCTGACTCCAGGGCGGGAATAATGCCTTCGGTGCGACTGAGTGTTTCAAGTCCTTTGAGGGCAGTAGCATCGCTAGCTGAGACATAGGTTGCACGACCAGTATCTTTCATATAGCTATGCTCAGGTCCTACCCCTGGATAATCCAGTCCGGCCGAGATGCTGTGTGTGTCAAGGATCTGACCGTCATCACTTTGCAGCAGATAGCTCATCGCGCCATGTAGAACGCCTGGACGTCCGGCTACAAGTGTCGCGGCATGCAGTCCCGGGTCCATACTGGTACCACCGGCCTCCACTCCGATGAGTTTGACCTCGCTAGCATCGGCGAAAGGATAAAAGATGCCAATTGCATTACTTCCACCGCCAATACAAGCATAGATGCTATCTGGTAAACGTCCCTCTTGCTGCATAATCTGCTCACGGGCCTCGCGTCCAATTATGGCCTGGAAATCACGTACGATACGCGGATAGGGCGCAGGACCAGCAGCGGTGCCAAACAGATAAAATGTATCTTCGACATTGGTGACCCAATCGCGTATGGCTTCATTGATGGCGTCTTTCAAGGTCTTGGTGCCGCTGTCTACAGAGCGTACTTCAGCTCCTAAAAGCTTCATGCGAAAGACGTTGAGGGATTGACGATGAATGTCGACTTCACCCATGTAGATGATACAGTTGAGCCCAAGTTTGGCACAGACCGTGGCTGTCGCTACACCATGCTGACCGGCGCCAGTCTCCGCAATAATACGTTTCTTGCCCATCCGTTTGGCTAGCATTCCTTGTCCAAGAGCATTGTTGATTTTATGGGCTCCGGTATGAGCCAGATCTTCGCGCTTGAGATAGACTTTGACGTTATTGCCAACTTTTTCAGAGAAGCGGGGTACATAATGTAAAGTTGTAGGTCGTCCAACGTAGCTGAACAGTTCATGTTGGAGCTCTTCCTGGAACGCTGGATCGTTTAATGCATCTTTATAGGCAACCTCTAACTCGGTAAGAGCAGCCATCAGATTTTCGGGAACAAATTTGCCGCCAAAGTCTCCGAAGTGTCCTGTGATATCAGGATAAAGGTTGTGCTGATAAGCAGTTTGTGATTTTGTCTGTTGCATTGTATTTTCCTTTATGCCAGGCATGCTCAAACATGCGGAGCGTCTATATGTATTCAATGAGTTAGTCTTGCGCCTCTCGTTGGCGTACCTGGTCGAGAAACGCACGTATTTTTTGTAGATCTTTCTTCTTATTTGTCTCGACACCACTACTGACATCAAGTCCCCAGGGATGAACTTGCTGTATCGCGTCGGCGACATTTTCAGGAGTTAATCCGCCGGCCAGCAGAATCTTACTTTGCTGAGCCGCCAAATGTGCGAGATGCCAATCGCTGGTGCGGCCAGAGCCACCCCAATCAGGTGTCGGTGTATCGATCAATAGTCGCCAGGTAACACGCTGATAGTCTGCTAGCTGTGACAGATCGCTTTGTTCCTTCAATGCTAATGCCTTGATGACAGGACGTGAGATCTGCTGACAGAAATCGGGAGATTCGGTGCCGTGTAGCTGGACATAGTTTAGACCCGCTTGCTCGACAACATCGTTAATGTAATTGACCTCTTTATTGACAAACACTCCAACCAGATCGGGATGTGCCTGTCCCTGTGCGGGATGTGTATAGCTTGAACTTGATGCAAGCAAGGCTGGTACCCGGGTCGGTTGGATATAGCGGTGACTGGGTTCATGGAAAATGAACCCAAGCATATCGGCACTCGCTTCGATGGCTGCATTCATGTGGTCAGGATCGCTGAGCCCACAAATTTTCACCTGCGTGGTGTGATTGGCACCATGGAGAAGCATGCGGATCTGGGCAGGTATGTCAGGGGATAGCACGAGTGATTCTCCCACTAACATGGCTTGCACGTCGTAGCGAGCCAGGCGACGGACATCGGCCTCACTATGGATGCCACTTTCAGCGATGATAATCCGATCCTCTGGGAGGATCTGGCGGATCTCTCGCAGGAGATAAGGATTCATTTTGAAGGTGGTTAGATCACGGCTGTTGACTCCAATGATCAGTGCGCCCGCTTTAATGGCACGCTGCGCCTCTTCACGGCTGTGAACTTCGACGAGCGCATGCATGTGCAACTCATGGGTCAGTTGAAGCAAGTGTTGTAACTGATGGTCATCCAGAATAGCACAGATGAGCAGAATGAGATCAGCGCCCCAGGCCCGAGCCTCGTATACCTGGTAGTCATCGATGATAAAATCTTTGCGTAGCACCGGGACACTGACAGCGTTTTTGATGGCCGTCAGATATGCCGGTGAGCCGAGAAAGAAATGTGGCTCGGTCAAAACAGAGATGACTGATGCTCCATGTTCTTCGTAAATGCGTGCCGTCGCAACTGGATCTAGATCGGGAGCCAGCATCCCTTTGGATGGAGATGCACGCTTCACTTCAGCGATCAAATGCACACGATCACGTGGCTCGAAGGCTTTAAGGGCATCGCGTGGATGCGGCTGCTCCCGGGCCAGACGCCGAAGGTCCTCTATTGGTAGATCTCGTTTACGTTGCACGAGGTCTATACGTGTTTGATCTACAATTTTGTCAAGAAACATGGTATCACCTACTGTATGTTTGGGAAAATTCAATGACCTCGGCAAGTTTGCGTTTGGCCTTTCCTGCTTGCAATGTAGCGTGGGTGAGCTTAATCCCTTCCTGGAAAGATGCTACTTGCTCGTTCGCCATAAGAGCAGCAGCTGCGTTGAAGCAGATCATCTCCGTCGCAGGAGTCGCACTATACGTTGAGAGTATCTCACGCAAGGCGGTTGCATTATAGGTGGGATCTCCACCCTGGAAGTGTTGCTTATTCGTCACGCTGGTCAGTCCTACATCTTCAGGCGTGAGCGTATATTCTCGCATTTCCTGGCCCGCACGGACTTCACAGATATGCGTGGGAGCACTCAGTGAACATTCATCTAACCCATCTTCGCTGTGAACTATGAGCGCATGCTTGCATCCCATATGGAGTAGAACTGCGCCCATTTTTCTTAATAATGATCTATCCGCTACACCTAATACTTGATACGGTGTGTGGGCTGGATTGGTCAGTGGACCAAGAATATTAAATGCTGTGCGGATACCAATTTCTCTTCGCGTTGCTCCTACATATTTCATCGCAGGATGATAGGTCTGGGCGAACATAAATCCAAAGCCACACGTCTCAATACTCTTTGCCAGCGCTTCTGGTGCCAGATCAATTTTCAATCCGAGCGCTTCTAACACATCTGCGCTTCCACTCTTGCTCGTGGCCGAACGATTCCCATGCTTGGCGATAGTGGCTCCCGCGGCCGCTGCAAGGATGCCCGCTGCGGTGGATATATTAAGTGTGCCTGAACCATCTCCTCCAGTGCCGCACGTATCCAGCGCCTGAGACGCTGCATGTGCATTTAAATGTACTGGTAGCGCTTTCTCCCGCATAACATAAGCCAGACCAGCAATTTCTTCAATCGTTTCTCCCGTAGGTCGCATGCGGAGAGCTGTGAGAAATGCTCCAACCTGAGCCGATGTCGCCTCGCCGGTCATGATCTCTTCCATTGCGGCGGCAGCTTCCTCCGTGCTCAGGGTAGCCCCTCCCACAATATGAGCAATAGCCTCGCGAATCATGAGTGCACTTTTTCCTCTCTGTATAGAACTGGGGAGGAATATTCTCCTCCTGATCTCGTTCCTACTGCTCTAGAAAGTTGCGCAGTAGATCTTTGCCGACGGTTGTCATAATCGATTCGGGATGAAATTGGACTCCCTGAACTGGATAGGTTCGATGTTTTAGGCCCATGATCAGGCCATCCTCGGTCCTTGCGGTGATCTCAAGCTCGTCTGGTAGGCTGCTATCTTCAACAATTAAGCTGTGATAGCGAATGGCTTCAAATGGCTCGGGTAAGCTTTTGAAGACTCCTTTGCCACTGTGATGCATGCGCGATGATTTGCCATGCATGGGCTCTGGCGCTCGTATGACGCGTCCACCATAGACCTGCCCAATTGATTGGTGACCCAGGCAGACGCCCAGGGTGGGGGTTGTGGGACCAAAGTGTTCAATAATAGCGCACGATAGCCCGGCTTCGTTTGGCGTGCATGGTCCCGGCGAGACGACGATATATGCGGGTTTCATTTCTGCGACGTCTTGAATGGTTACCTGATCATTGCGGCGTACCTCAACCTCAGCACCTAGTTCTGCCAAGTACTGATACAGGTTATAGGTAAAGCTATCATAATTATCGAGTAATAAAAGCATGTTATTTCATCCCTTCGTGGGCAGTGACCGGGGACGTTTGATGAATCGTCTGACGGTTGTTATCAGCGATAAGTTCGGCTTCGTCGAGTGCTCTCAGAAGGGCTTTCGCTTTGTTGAGACTCTCCTGGTATTCGTTCTCGGGGAGTGAATCGGCTACCACACCGCCTCCCGCCTGGATGTAGGCGCGTCCGTCTTTGATGACCATCGTGCGTAGCGCGATGGCTGTCTCCTGATCTCCTGTATGGCTAAAGTAGCCAACGGCGCCAGCATACACACCTCGTTGTTCACCTTCTAATTCGCTAATAATCTCCATTGCTCTGATCTTGGGTGCGCCGGATACGGTTCCAGCGGGGAAGCCTGCCCGTAGAGCATCAAAGGGGGAGATGCCTTCGCGGAGTTGGCCTGAGACGTTTGTGACCAGGTGCATGACGTGTGAGTAGCGTTCGATCGTCATGAAGTCTTCAACTTGTACCGTGCCTACTTTGCTGACGCGACCAACATCGTTGCGAGCCAGATCGAGTAGCATGATATGTTCGGCTCGCTCTTTGGGATCTTGCTGTAGTTCGATAGCTAGCTGTTCATCGCTCGGCCTATCGGCGCCGCGAGGACGCGTACCCGCAATGGGGCGAATGGTTACCTCATTATCCTCATAGCGTACCAACAGTTCTGGCGAAGCTCCGACGACATGAAAATCTCCTAAGTCGAGGAAGAACATGTGAGGCGAGGGATTTATCGCTCGTAGGGCACGATAGACTGTAAAGGGTGCTGCGTTGACATGACGGCTCAGGCGCTGCGACGGGACGACCTGAAAGATATCCCCAGCTTTGATGTATTCGATGGAGCGTCTCACCATGCTTTCGAATTCTGCTTTGGTGCGGTTCGATTTGATGCGTAGCGCGTCAGGGTCACTGATTGGTTCTGGCTCTGCCGGGAGCCGTGCCGGTTGATGTAAGCGTATCTGAACATCGTCAATCACGGCTTGTCCGCGCCGATATTCCTCCTCGATGTCTGGTGCGTCCAGATGGATGTGTGTGACAACGCGCACACTATGACGTACGTGATCAAAAACCAGGACCGTTTCAGTGAGCATAAAGACAGCTAATGGGACATTGAGCTCATTTGGAGGTGGCTCTGGTAAGTGTTCAAAGCGAGCTGCGGTATCATACGAAAGGTATCCAACGGCTCCTCCAAAAAACTTGGGGAGCTGATCATGTGACTGTGTAAGATGCGGCGGAATAATAAGTCGATACTGCCCCAATTCAGCTTCAAGTAGCTTGAGTGGATCGTGGCAAGCAATTTCTTCTTCACTATAATGGCCCTGGACATCTTGCATTTTGCGTAACTTGACCGTTTCACCACTCTGTATCATGACCAGATAAGGATCAATGCCGATGAATGAGTAGCGTGCGACGTGCTCTCCACCAGAGACGCTTTCAAGAAGAAAGCTATATGGCTTCTGCGCCGTTTTACAGTATGCTGAAACCGGTGTCTCCATGTCAGCTAGAATATCGCTGTAGAGCGGTAAGAGTGGTCGACGTGTATCCAGCGTGCCAGTGCTGGATGCATGTTGTTCGCTCTCACGCACTTGCTGGACCTCTTCTAATGTTGGATAGTACATATATTCATTACCTGCTTCTTGATCCCATTATAGAAACATCATCTTCGAGTGGTTACATTGACTGGTGATCGTTATCCGACGTCTTTGTGATCTTAAAGTTGGTTTTTAGCCAAGACCAATGACTTGTTTGGCATTTTTGATTGTTTGCTCAGCCATCGGACGTACACTATCCGCTCCTTGTTTCAGCAAATCTTCTAAGGCGGGCATATCATTAATGAGCTCGTTGTAACGTTGCTGGATTGGACCTAAGGTCTCGACCAGGCGCTCGATTAAAGCGGCTTTAAAATCACCGTATCCTTTGCCCTCAAAATCTGCTTCGATCTCTTGCTTTGATTGACGCGTGAGAATTTGATAGATCGTCAACAAATTTGTGATGCCGGGCCGTTTGGGATCAAAGGTGACCAGACGCTCAGAGTCGGTTGTGGCTCGATTGATTTTTTTCTTAATGGTTTTTGGATCATCTAATAAGGTGATATAGGCACCGGGGTTAGCATCACTTTTGCTCATCTTTTTGGTCGGATCTTCTAGTGACATAATCCTCGCTCCGGTCTCACGGATCTGTGCCTCCGGGACAGTAAAGACAGCTTCGTTATAGAGACTATTGAAACGTTGTGCGAGATCGCGTGTCAGCTCAACGTGTTGACGCTGATCATCACCAACGGGCACAAAATGTGTCTGATAGAGCAAAATGTCGCAAGCCATGAGGACAGGATAGCAAAAAAGCCCTGTTCCAACGGTATCCATATTGCTGTTGGCCTTGGTCTTAAATTGCGTCATACGATTTAACCAGCCCATAGGAGTATAACAACTCAAGATCCAATCTAGTTCAGCGTGTTGGTGCACGTGCGATTGCACAAAAAGTTTGCAGTAGCGTACATCCAATCCGCAGGCAATGTAGAGAGCTGCTAGTTTGCGAATGTTTGCATGTAGTTCTTTAGGGTCGATAGGGAGTGTAATTGCGTGTAGATCAACGATACAAAAGATGTTATCATATTGATCTTGTGTCTCGACCCAGTTGCGAATAGCTCCAAAATAATTTCCTATATGGATGTTGCCGGTGGGCTGAATGCCAGAAAAGACACGCTTTTTAACCGCTGGTGCCGTGCGCTCTGCCTTTACAACAGGCTGTGCTGCTAGATTTGCTTCGATTGACATACGTTTGCTCCTGTCCCGCAAAAGACCAATAAAAAACGCCCCTCATCCCTCTACAAGGACGAGAAGCGCGAAATAGCTACTTCCGTGGTACCACCCTGATTTTAAATGATTTTTAGTCCTTCCTGATTTCACGTGCATTCTCAGATGCACAAATCTGGGAGGGAATCATCTCTCTTGCCGGATACAGTGTAATATATCCTGTCCTCAATAACGGGGGACATTCCGAAAGAGTCCTACTAGCTTTGAATAGCTGATGTCAGCTGACTCAAAACGTTTGCTCTTTAGCTACCAGGCCCATTCCATAGCTAGACTAGTATCGGTTTCCACCAGCCCCGACTCTCTGTTTCTATGCAACGCTATGTACTTTTCCTGTTCGTCGCTTCATGATGAAATTGTCTTGATTGAGAACAGTATAAGCTGAATCTTTGACACTGTCAAGGTTATGGTCACAGTTTTTGTGCATCTCCACGTCTGGACTTGCCTCCTATGCACTGTATATCATGGGGCACTGGTGTCAGTATCGGATATGCATGTATGAAATATCCCGATTTACTCAATGTTTGATTGTGAGTAAATCGGGAGAAAGAAGACTGTTGGAATGTGGCTCACAATAGTTCGGCTGGTGCCTCTACTAATAGCGCTCCATAAGGGCTTGTACATTACGCACGTAGTGCCAGTTGAAAATACCTCGATGTTGTACGTTCCAGCCACCTTCATTGTATGCACTGATAATTCGTGTCAGATTTCCGTGAAAACCGTGCGAGAGTGATTTCAAATAAATTGCACCAAGCTCGATATTGTCACTGGTTTTATAGGGGTCGTAATGACCATGAACTTGTCGATTGAGACCTTGAGCGGTGTATGGCATCAGTTGCATAACTCCGATGCCGCCGTCGTGTGCGATGACATGTTGTGTCCAGCCACTTTCTTGCCAGGCAATTGCGAGCATCAGATTAGCTGAAAGCCCATGACGGGCGGCAGCGCGACGGATGAGCTTGTTTGCTTGCTGCCTATTAGATCTCTCTAAGGCGTTGTAAGCATACCAGCGGACTTTTCCGCTGGAATAAAGGCCGCTGATGGCTTTTTTAGCTGCATGTGGTATGCAGAGATTCTGTCCTGCATAGATCAGATTAATGTTGCGTACTCTATTCGCACGAGCAATTGCCCAGATATTGACGCGATAATAATGAGCGATATTACCCATAGTATCACCGGGAACCACATGATACCAGAGACAATTGGCTCTGGTTGCGCGTGCTTTTGTGGGTTGTACAGAGGCCCCAAAGGGTAACAGGACCAGCAATAGAGTGCAAAGTAGGATTACTAACTGTCTCGAAAACCTGATCCGCCAAAGGATAGGTCTACTTCTGGTTAGATGAAATAGACAATTACCTTTTTTTGTCGATGAATGATATTGAGGTTCCTTATCCATATTTCTCCTTTCCCATCCACTATATCCCTGATGGAAATTGTCAAACGCGAATATATATGTTTTATTATAGTTAATTATAATTAAAAATGTTTAGTGTGGTTTTATGCATGATATATGATAAAAAGTTCTTTATGACATGATGATTGTATCGTTCATATAGACTCTAGCAACAAAACGTGTTACACTAGTAGTGTAGAATGATCCCCCGAATAGGGCTTTAAGATGAAATGAAGAGCTTCTATTTGCAGGAGAAAGAGGGACATTTTGGTTTGCTATTCCTCTGCCAATTTGTATAAAATGAAACATTCGTATATATAGTAAAAATTACCATTCCTCAAGGCGAGTTGATTGAGAGAGTAGAGAAGTATAGGACACAGTACCATGAAAACAGAAGATATTTTGAGTGCCACGGTTGAAGAATATCTGGAAACGATCTATAACATGAGTATGGAAGGGGAAACCGTCATTGGAGCTCGTCTGGCTGAGCGTTTTCAAGTTTCCGCTCCTACTGTAACTGAGATGCTGAAGCGTCTGGTGAGAGATGGATACGTGGAGATGGATAATAAACGTCATGTGACGTTGACGGAAGAGGGGAATCAGGCTGCCGAAGCCGTTCTGCGCCGCCACCGTTTAACGGAGCGTTTTTTGGTGGATATGCTTGGTATGCAGTGGCATGAAGTTCATGAAGAGGCTTGCCGCCTGGAGCATTTTATCTCTGGTGCTGTAGAGTCACGGGTGATGACAAGTCTTAATCAGCCCACGACATGTCCTCATGGCAATCCTATTCCTGGCTCGGTTCCTAATGCGCGTACTTATCTCAAAGATAATCATGCTGTGCGACTTTCGACGGTACCTAACGGTACACATGTACGCATTCTTTGTGTTTCTGAGGTGGTGGAGGACGAAGAGGCTCTCATTATGTATATGCATGAAAAAGGTTTGACTCCCGGCACGCAATTGGTAATGCTTAGTCAGATAGATGATACTGCTTCGGCATCCGCCCATTCTGATCAACCAGATGTAAATGAAGAGGTGACCCTGACTGCTGATGATCGGACTGTGACAATTAGCCCTGTTGCAGCTTCAAAGCTCTGGGTTGTTCCTTATACCAACTAATCCGGCATAATTGCACATGATAGAAAAAAACTTCAGCGAGTGATCACTCAAACGACCTCTTTATGTATATTGATATGTGTGTATCTGATTGTTGTCATCTCTGCATTCACCTTAGGTTAATGAGTCAAATGGCTGTACAGGCGTCCTAGAAACGTCTTATCAATGGACGCCCTGTGGAAATTTTGCTATACTCGTTCCTGGTAACAATCCATTTTATAGATCTCTTCTTCTAAAAAATGCACATTGGGGTGCGGATTGATTGGTATAAATTAATGAGCGATTCACATATGTCTTTGTCGGAGACCAATGTGTCTTCACATGTGGCTGATGCAGAGGAACAGAGCGTATCTCGTTCTATGCCTACCGTTCCTCCTTCTCACCCTGACGATACTGTAATAGAAGGAAAGCCCCTCTTCTGGCAGAATCGTTTGATCGAATGCGCCCTTGTGCTTTCCATGACCTTGTATTATTTGATTGGGAATCACCATCTGAAGTTTCCCATCGGCAATCTGGCACAATGGAGTCCATGGTTTGGGCTGCCTTTTTTAATTGCGTTTGCAGTTTTGTGCTGGTATCGCCTACCATTTGCCATTGGGCTCCTTCCCCTCGCTTTGCCGTATTATTTAGCTCCAAAAGATGTTATTAACTCTGCAAGTTTTAGTCCTGCTGAAATTGTGTTGTGGTTGACCGTCGCTGTGGCCTGTGCGCAGCTTCTTTTATATCGCCGTCAATGGCGGTATCGACTTTCGTGGCAAGAGATGCAAAAGCGTCTTGGACCATTTTTATGGCCAATACTTGTTTTTGTGCTCGCTGCTGTAATCTCTCTTTTTGTGGCGAGTTCACGCGATACTGCGGTGCGTGCTTTTCGTGAGGAGATTTTTGATCCACTTGTCTATGTTGGATTGATCTTCTCTGGTTTACGTTCCCGTCAGGATCTCACACGCTTACTGATAGCACTTTTTGCAACTGGATTAGTTATCGCATTCATATCGATTATTCAATATCAGATGTTTGGTTCGAACCAGACTGATGCGGTTTATGGTAGCCCTCCAAGTGTCGGCTTACTATTTGATTACACGCTGCCTGTAGGATTAGCTCTGGTTTTTTCGAAGGTATCCTGGAAGATCAGGTTGGCTACAGCGTTGTTGTGTATCCCATTTGTCTATGCGTTGTTGACGAACAACTCTCGTGGCGCAGCACTGGCAGCATTTCCAGTCGTACTGGCATTTCTCATCATATTATCCATACGCAAGCGCAAAGTATTACTTCTGGGTGGCGCAATCGTGATCGTTCTGACACTGGGTGGTTATGGGGCCTTTCACAACAAAGTGAATTCTGTAGTAGAGAATACTATTATTAATGGACACAGTGATAAGAATAATGTGAGTACCCTGGAGAGACGTGTTTATGTGTGGCAGAGTGCGATTGCGATGATCCATGATCAACCCTTATTTGGTTATGGATTGGATAATTGGCTCTGTCATTATGCAGATCCGCGTATTGCTGTGGTTGCAGATCCTCAATATAAGCCCAATGATCCGAATTTCTCATGGATGCAATCTTGTCCAATGGCTTCTCACTACTATATTGTTGGTGAAGTAAATGGGAAAACAACCCATATGTATGATGAACCTGAGTTATCACACCCGCATAATATCTTCTTGCACGTGTGGGTAAGTATTGGTGTGTTTGGCTTGCTCGCCTTTGTCGCGTTTTTGGTCCTCTTTTTCTGGTTATTTGCGGCGCTTCTAGGCTATCTGACGCGGCAACAGGGCGATGACTTTGAGCAATGGCGTTGGATGATTGTGGCGGCAACTGCTTCTATGTTGTGTGCAACGGTTCAAGGATTGGTCGATAGCTCTTTTTTAGCACAAGATCTTTCGTTTTGTTTCTGGTTACTCGTTGCACTGCTTCTGGTTATGCGCTTTCAGCTTGGCATGCCCTGGCGTATGCTACTCCCTGGTAGTAGTAAAAAGCTATCACCGGCGTCACACTTACACGACTAACACAATCGCTGTTGTTTATCTATGGTGAACTGATGAGTTGAGTAGAAAGGTGTCACAGCTTGCAAGGTAATTGAATGGGTCACGTGTAGTATTGCTCTATAAAAAAAGAACTCCAGAAACAACTTTCTGGAGTTCTTTTTTGCATGCAAACAGCTCATTGAGATTCATTTTCATAGGGAGTATTGATTTTGTTTGATGTATTGTATTTCACATTTTGGTTGCGAGATAGTTCATTGAATGCCTTACTAAATATCTCTATACTTAAAACAATATTTCAAGTCACACTATCCTCACATTGAAGTGTGTATGCAGATGGTCGCCTAACAAAGGTATCAGATGAAGGCATGACATGTGGCGATGTTGAGATTATGATCGAAATTACAAATCGAGGGGAAGATAGAGATGTCCATTAGTTTTTCGTTTGCGACGTTACTTATCTGGCTGGCCTGTCACTTTGTGGGAGATTTTGCCTTTCAAAGTTCATGGATGAGCATGGAGAAAGGGAAGAGTTGGGAGATCAATTTTTATCACTCCGCTACTTATACAGCAACATTTCTCTTATTTGCTCATCCATCTTTTCTGGCGACTGCTGTGCTATTCGGGACGCATTTTGTGATTGATCCGTTGAAATCACGCTATAAACTGATTGGCCCGATCTGGGTGGATCAATTGTTGCATATTGTAACTATCGTGTTAATTCTGCTCTTGAGAATGTAATCATCATGCTTATGGAATGAACCGAGGCGTCCCAAATACCTCCAGCAGTGTTAACATCTAAGCTGAAGATATTTGGGATGACAAACTTATTGTCCGGCATCTGTCGGTGGGGTTTCGGTAGTTGGCTGTTCTGGGTTGCTGTAAATGAAGTCTGTTAGATCCTTATGTGTGCGCTCCAGAATGGCACGTAATTTGGCTAGTTTTTGCGTATCACGGAATGAAGAACGGCCAGCAATTGCAAAGAGGCGAGCTACTTCAGTAGCCTCCGCTCGTATGGCCTGGATCTCCGGCTCGTTCCAGAAGCCTGGACCACGTCCACCGCGTCCGCCACGTCCACGAGCCCAGGGCGGAGTAAAGTTTTCTTCATCTTTTTGGCGCTCGGCCAGGAAAGCCTGTCCGGCCTCGGTGATGCTGTAGACCTTTTTGCCATCTTGCTCTTGGACAGTTACCAGTCCACGATCTTCCAGCAGTTGTAATGTTGGATAGATGGTGCCTGCACTGGGTGCATAGAAACCACCAGAACGCTCTTCGAGGGCTTTCATCATTTCATAGCCATGCATGGGACGCTCTTGGAGAAGTTCAAGCAGTGCGTATTTGACATCGCCGCGTCCAAAGAAACGAGGGCCACCTTTGAATGGGCCGCCGTGCTCTCCAGGGCCACCAGGGCCAAAGAAACCATGTCTGCCTCCACGCATCTCGAAGAAGCGAGGATGATGTTCGTGTCTGTGACCATGTCGGTGCTCAGGTCCATCCTGACGTAACCAGGGTGGAGTCCAACCTTCCCAATCCCTGGGAGGGCCGTCGTATTCAAATGCAAAATGTCTGTTAAAGTGATTAAACATATGTTGTTTTCCTTTCGAAATTTCAAGAATGCGATATATCGTTATCGCTATGGGTAGTATATACGATATATCGCATTCTTGTCAAGATATATCGTATTGATTTTATAAAACATACGTTTTTCTCTGTGCCCTGGGTTGCTTTTTGCTCTAAATGAGAGGAGAAAAGAGTGCTAGTGCTGATTGGATAAGATAGGGCGTTTTTGCTTCAGTCTCTGTTGAGGTGCAGGTCGAGATCCGAGATAGTAATCTTGATAGGGAGGAGGCTACGGAAAATAGTATGGAATCAGTTGAAGCTGATATTTTCCGTAGCCTCCTGTGGCTTTTTGGCATGGTTTGCTAACTCTTCAGAGACGCAGCCATTGGAGTAAGTAACTTCACTGTCTCTTTGCTATCATAGCTTTTTGGTTTTCTGGTCCTTGTAATGTGATAAATAACATGGCTTGCGTGACTGTAAAGTTGAGAAAGTAATAAGCATATGCAAAATCAAAATATCGTCAGGCGAATTGGCCATGGTGCCAACGTTGGGCTAGTGTGGCGTAGTAGCTGTGATTTACGAGTGTCCAGAGAGCCTGGAAAAAGGCAGGGTCACGATACTCCAGATGGTGTAGCAGGCTTTGCTGTTTTTCAGTGCTTGCGAGGCAGAAATTTCCACCGGCTGATAGGTTGAGTTCACTTAATGCAGTACGGAGACGTTTTTCGCTCAACATTGGAATACTTTTGCGCCCGACTTTGGGCAGGAGATGAAGCAGCAGTTCATCAATTAAATGTAGACTAGATGGTGGAGGAAAATCCTGGTCTGACGGAATAAGTAGGTCAACAATTGTGTTTAGTTGAGCTCGTTCTTCAATACTCAGCTCAATCTTTTGTTTAGAGGGTGTGGGTGTGAGCCGAAGCATATCGATCATTTAAACTCCTCTTTTGCAATGGGGGCGCTCTTTCTGTATTTCATTATAGTATCATACCTATTCATGATAATTCAACAGTGTATTTGAGTATTCAGATTCCTATGCTGTGAAGTTTTGCTATGTTTCTTGATACAAGGTTTTTTTAGTTTATCAAGATGTATGGTTTTTTTAGTTACGTGCTACCAGATGGATGAGCCTGTAGAGGGGCTTAATAAATAGCTCATCTATTACATAAATGGCGAGGAAAATCTGTCTGGCAGGTAAGAAGCGGATGCAGTATTTCAATAAATATACTGAAGAAGCAAATATAATGTTTACGAACTGTAAAAAATTGTGGATAAAATATATATAGCAGCTTTTTTGTAATCCTTGTTGCTGCCAGCATAGTCGATAAAAAGCTGAATAGCGTACCTGCATGAATAGGCCAGTACCTGATATGATTCTTATTGAATTTGGCTAAAAATTTCTGGTCTTTTTAGACCATACATCATAAACTTATCTTCTGTATATAGAAAAGCAGCACCCGTGGCAATGAAAAACATGGATGCTGCTATGAAGATCTCTGTATATCTTATTAAAAAACAATCGTTTTGTTCTCATAGACCAGTACCCGGTCGCTAGTATGTAATCTCACCGCTTCAGCCAGGACAAGACGTTCTACATCTCGGCCCTTGCGCACGAGATCATTGACAGCATCCCGATGATTACAATGAATAACGTCCTGGGCGATGATTGGTCCCTCATCAAGATTGTTTGTTACATAGTGTGCTGTAGCTCCAATAAGCTTGACTCCTCGTTGGAAGGCCTGATTGTAAGGGCTTGCACCAATAAAAGCAGGTAAGAAGCTATGGTGGATGTTAATGATGCGTTGTGGATAGGCTTCAATAAAGGCTGGCTCAAGAATTTGCATGTAGCGTGCCAGGATCAGAAAATCTACTTGATCGCCAATGAAATCAAGCATTTTCTGCTCGTCAACTGCTCTGGTTGCACGCTTGACTGGGAAATGATAATAGGGAATATTGTACATGATAGCTAGCGGTTCCAGATCCTGGTGATTGCTGATAATGAATGGGATCTCCATGGCTAACTCGTTCATTTTCCAGCGCCACAGTAGATCAACCAGGCAGTGATCATATTTCGAGACGAGAATGCCGACACGCTTACGTTGACGAGAATAATGGACGCTCCACTGCATCTGAAATTGTGCTGCGATAGGACTGAATGCCTCTCTCAATTCAGGAGCGCTTAATTGGAAATTATCTTCGGCAAAGTGAATACGCATAAAGAAAGTACAGTCATCCTGATTGGTTGAATGTTGATCCGATTCGAGAATATTGCCATTGTGTTTATAGATGAAGCTTGAAACCGTGGAGACGATGCCTGGCCTGTCAGGACAGGATATGAGAAGTGTAATTGTGCTGTTATGTGTTGACACCTGAGGCCCTCCCACCAATTTTTTTTCGGATGTCTTTTTGCTTGCAATGGTCAGCCATAGACTGATAAGTTGAATAACATTTAAGAGTCTATGTTACGTCTTGCCCGTGGTACTGTCAATGTTTTGCGATGAAATTTATGATGGCACAGATGTATTGCTTCCAGGATCTTTAGATCGCAGAAGATCCGCCGGATGAATCAAAGGAGAGGTAGGAAAATCTCAAAAAATGCTGAGCATATTTCTCCTACCTTCTCTAAGATGCCGTATACAGCGCTGAAGATATTTAGGAGAGGATTGTATTGTTAAATTGTAGCTTGATTTGTGAGAGATCGATTTTATTCGGAATTGGAAAATCAACGTAGCCACTTTGTGCCTGTCCTGGATAGACGGCCTTGTTGATTGAGGACAGTTTCCCAGGTATTTTGTCTCCATTGGGCAGAATAAGCCAGGTCATATTAACGTAATCTATACCAACTGAATCTGTAAGCTTGTTGGTTGTATTCATTGAGATGCGGACCACATATTTGTTTTTCGACTTAAAGTCGTCCGAGAACTTGGTGGCAAGCTGCGCCTGGGTGAACATGATATGAACACCATCGTAATCGTATGTTTGATGCAAAGTGGTTTGGGCACTCAGGTTTGTGATTGTCACGGTTGGTGGGGGAGGCTCTCCAAATAAGGTATCATGCTCAACTTCATGTGGGCCTGAGAGCAGTGTCGCAACAATGGCAATGGCAATTACAATCAGACCTATGATTGTGCCCCATTTGCGTGAGATAAAAGAGCGTCTTTTGGCTGCAGGCTCTATCGTTGTTTGTTTCATATTCGATTTATCAGCTCCTGATTATATCCTGTGGATGTTTATCGTATTATAGCAAAGGTGAAACAGAGCGCACATGGATCGCAGCAAAATGGAGTATTTTGTGCCGGAAACTTTGTCTCTTAAGGTTCGACAGTAGCCAGATCCTTGTGTTATGCTGTATGAGAGAATATTGAAGTGATATATGGTGGGTGTGGTGTAGGAGTATAAATGGCGATTGCCTATAGAAGTATTATATCTGACTGATATACTCTGAAGAAAATCCACTTCGCGTGCATGTTTCGTATGTTTTGTTTCATCTTGGGAGTATGTATGCACATTATTCATGGAACCTGGATTCCTGATGAAGGGCACGATTTTATTCAGAGCGGTGCTTTCTATCTGTGGGTAGAGACGGATACATTTGATGCATCACGTCGCCGTGGCGATAACATCCATCCCAGGCATCTGATGCATACAGCATTATCAGCATTTATTACTGAAACGTTGGGTGTGCAGCATTCAATGGCGCGGGCCATAGAGAGTACACTCTTTGTGAAGTATTTTTTTCTTCCCACCTTTGAAGATAAGCCTTCTTCTTCTTTCGAATTGTTGCGCTACGTTGATGAGGAAGAGCCTGTTGAGTTTGATATGCAGCCCTGGCAGGTAAGTTGCTATCGTGTGTTGGATGTCATCACCACCTTGAACGATATCCATTTTTCCGCGCTCTATGCGCCTGAGGATTTCCAATTAGGGGCAGATCTTTTGTTCTGGTATCAGTATGCCCAGATGTTTAAGGGGATTGTGGCCAGAGATCAGTATATCCCTGCTTTAAAATATCAGATGATCCCTTCGGTTACTACGACGGCGAAGAGTAAATCGGCATCGGCCGCCAGTACAAAGCGTAAAGCTTTATCATCATCGGCCAGTGCGAAGCGTAAGCCTGTAGAGGATGACTCGCGCTTTGAGATTCATCCTGCCTGGGAATTGCTCTCCGATACCTATGAGTTGTCTATACAGAGCTACGCAGCCGCTATGCCCACGGTGTGTACGTCGGGACTGAATACTCCTGATGATGCCTCATTATTCGATAAAGAATCTTTACTACGTCATTTCTCAGAGTCTCTCTTGCACGATATTGTGCTTGGAACACCGTTTACGACAAAATTTGATCAGCAGATTGCAGGCACCCTTCTTTATCGCTGCCTCCATCCCGATTTGAGACAAGACTCCGCTGCTATGCTGGCGGATTATAAGGACTGGTTGGCGTGGCGTGCGAACTTTACGCGAGAGCATGAGGAGGCTAGTTTTACGCTTTGTTTTCGACTTGAGGAGGCTCTCGCTGATGATATCGATAATTGGCAACTGCACTTTCTGGTTGCCTCTAAAAGTGATCCTTCACTGAAACTGGGGCTGGATGATTACTGGCATCTCAGGTTGCAAGGTCGTGCTGATGTCTCTCATTCCTTCGGTCAGGACTTTGAGAAGAATTTGCTGCTTACTCTCGGATATGCGGCGCGCATTTATCCCAAGATCTGGAGTGGTCTGGCTACTGAATATCCTGTCGGATGCCGTCTCACATTAGA
Source organism: Dictyobacter sp. Z7_2 (assembly GCF_057551105.1). Classification (NCBI taxonomy): domain Bacteria; kingdom Bacillati; phylum Chloroflexota; class Ktedonobacteria; order Ktedonobacterales; family Dictyobacteraceae; genus Dictyobacter; species Dictyobacter sp. Z7_2. The sequence continues at coordinate 326,582 of NZ_BAAJPE010000002.1, read as the reverse complement.
CGAAGCGTTTTCATTTCTGAAAGAAAATGCTTTGGTCCTCAGCGATGCGGGATATATTGTTGTCGTTCCTGCATGGTGGACTCCGAAGGGGCGTCGGCGTGCGAAGGTTCGTCTCAAGACGACCGCACGTGCACCTCAAACGGGGACATCAGCGGTAGCTTCGGGGCACTTAAATCTTAAAGCGATAATTTCTTACCAGTATCAATTGTCTGTCGGAGAAGAGGAAGTTACGTCCGAGGAATGGTTGCAACTCGTGAACGCGAAAACGCCTCTGGTGCAGTTTCGAGGACAATGGATTGAGCTGGATCGTGAAAAAATGCAGGAGCTTCTTCAGTTCTGGCAGACACATCAGGGTGAAGAGCCTGAGATTAACCTGCTCGATATGTTGAAGGTTGCGACAGAGTCTGAGGATGATCTGGTATGGGAGCATGACCAGTATCTGATGGACATGTTGTCTCGGCTCCAGAATAAGGATTCGTTTGTCCCGATAGGCGATTTGGCAGGCTTGCAAGGGACCTTACGCGATTATCAGAAACGTGGCGTTGCCTGGCTACAGTACCTAGAAAGCCTGGGGCTTAATCCCTGTTTGGCAGACGATATGGGGTTGGGAAAAACTCTGGAGGTCATTGCCTGTTTGGTAAAGGAGCGAGATGGTACAACTATTGTGCCACCAACTCTTGTAATTGCACCAACATCAGTGCTCGGCAACTGGCGCAAGGAGATTGAGCGTTTTGCTCCACAAATTCGTACGATGGTGCATCAAGGAGGTACCCGGCGTAAGGATAAGGAAATCTTTGAGAAGGCTTGCCGGGAGCATGAGGTTATCTTGACATCATTTGCTCTGGCTCGGTTAGACGAAAAACTCTTGCAAGGTATACAGTGGCATCGGGTCGTGGTTGATGAAGCACAGAATATAAAAAATCCTCAGGCGGCCCAAACGCGTGCAATTATGAAGCTGAATGCATCTCATAAGCTTGCTCTGACTGGTACTCCGGTGGAGAATCGCTTACGTGACCTGTGGTCCATCTTCAATTTTCTCAATCCAGGATATCTAGGCAAGGAGGCGCAGTTCCGTAAAACGTTTGAGTTGCCCATTTATAAAAGTAATGATGCGCATAAATTGTCACTCTTGAAAAAGTTAGTTGAGCCTTTTATCCTGCGACGTGTCAAAACGGATAAACGTATTATCGATGATCTGCCAGATAAGATTGAGCAGAAGATGTATTGTACGCTTACTCATGAACAAGCCTCCCTTTACGAAGCCGTTGTGAGCGATGTCGCCGAACAACTGAAGGAAGCTGATGGGATGCAGCGCAGAGGATTGATTTTATCCACCATTCTCAAGCTCAAGCAGATCTGTAACCATCCTGCACAGTTCTTACAGGATGAGAGTGCTTTTACTCCTGAGCGCTCTCACAAGTTCCAGCGTCTCAACGAAATGATCGAAGAGGTGATTGATAGCGGCGAAAGCGCACTCATTTTTACACAGTTTACGGAGATTGGTGCAGCCTTGTCGCGCTATCTTGAGCATACCAGTCATTACAACACATACTATTTGCATGGAGGAACGAATGTTGCCAGACGTGAACGAATGGTGACTGAGTTTCAAGATCCGGCGACAGAGCCTTCGCTATTTATCCTCTCGTTGAGGGCTGGCGGTGTAGGACTTAATCTGACCAAAGCTAACCACGTTTTCCATTTTGATCGCTGGTGGAATCCTTCAGTTGAAGACCAGGCTACCGATCGCGCTTTCCGCATTGGTCAGCGCAAGAATGTCTTTGTGCACAAGTTTGTTGCCATGGGGACGATGGAAGAGCGTATCGATGCTATGATCCAGGATAAGAAGCGGATGTCTTCTCTTGTCGTAGGGGCTGATGAAGCGTGGCTGACGGAACTCGATAATGATACCTTTAAAGATTTGATCGCATTGCGACGTAGTGCGGTTATGGAGTGATACTGATGACAAACTTCAATCATAGTCGTACGTGGTGGGGACAGCGTTTTATTGAAGCTCTTGAACAATTTACTGATCCTTCCAGACTCGGACGAGGACGCTCTTACGCAAACAATGGACGCATCCTCAATTATACGCTGACAAACGGTATGGTTAAGGCGAAAGTACGTGGTTCGATCAACCCGTACTTTGAGGTTTATGAAGAGCCGATCTATAAGACCAACATCACCATCAAAGCGATCAGCCCCGCCGACTGGACAAAGGTTATTCGCCAGATTGCATCCCGAGCGGATCTGGTCACGAAGTTATTGATGAATGAGATGCCAGATACAATCGAAGAGGCATTTTCCACGCTGGATTTACACCTTCTGCCTCACAGCCAGAGAGATTTTGTGACCACCTGTTCGTGTCCCGACTATTCAAATCCCTGCAAACACATCGCAGGAGTCTACTATCTATTGGCATCCGCCCTGGATAAAGATCCTTTTGTGATGTTTGAACTGAGAGGACTGTCCAGAGCAGAACTTCGTGCTGAATTGGCTCGCTCGCCGCTGGGAGAAATCCTGGCATCTGCATTAGTCTCAAAAGAGGTTGTTGTAGAACCAGTTGCATCTTATTATACGCAGCCTACACATACACCTTCATCAGAGGTAGTCAGCCATAAAGAGTTTTGGACCGGCGCGAAAAGATTGCCAGAGCCTGTGTTGCAAGCTTCAGATGCTCAAGCGAGTGTCCCAGCGCTACTAATTAAGAAGCAAGGAGATTATCCAGCCTTCTGGCATAAAGATACGTCGTTTATTCGTGTCATGGAAGAGTTGTATGCTCGTGTCAGAGTGAAAAATAAACAAATGATGTAAGGCGCGGGCTCATTCTTGTCACTTTCTGCTGATCCTTAACGTGCTATACGCATAGTGCATACACATTGAGTTTAGAGGAATTCTATATTTACAGAAGAGGACTAGCCTTATGATGCAAAAGCGTGTTGGCAATTTGAGATGGGGCATTGCGGTATTACTTGGCCTTGGGGTTATCATCAATTATCTGGATAGAGCAAACATTGCAGTGGCAGGTGTGGATTTATCAAAGGAATATCATCTCTCGAGTATTCAGTTTGGGTTTATTGCATCTGCTTATCTCTGGACATACGCTCTTATTCAGGTGCCCGTAGGCGTTTTGCTGGACAAGATCGGCGTGAAGTGGATAACGCGAGTTGGTACCATTCTTTGGACTCTGGCAACCTTTATGACTGCTCTTGTGAGTGGTTATGGCCTGATCATTCTCTCTCGCCTGCTCTTAGGTATCGCTGAGGCACCAGTATTTCCGGCGGCGTCTAAGGCGACTGGCTATTGGTTTCCTCTCAAGGAGCGTGGTCTTGCAACCTCGGCTTTTGATGCATCAGCAAAGTTTTCAAATGTCATTGGCGTGCCTTTTGTGGCACTTGCTGTCTCAATCTATGGGTGGAGGGGAGCGTTCTGGACCACAGGAATACTCAGCCTTCTCTATGGAGTACTCTTCTGGATTACTTATCGTGATCCCAGCCAGTCAAAGCGCATTTCTCAAGAAGAGCGTACATACATTCAGGAGGGCGGCGCACAGGCGGATAATGTAGCCCCCGCAAATACCATGGCAAGCCTGGGTTATCTCCTTAGCCAGCCAAAAATATGGGGAATGGCCCTCGGCTTCGCAGCCTATGGGTATACCTTCTATCTTTTCTTAACGTGGTTACCCTCGTATATTCAAACTCAACTACACATTTCTATTCTCAGTAGTGCAGGTTTAGTAGCTATTATTTGGGGCGTAGCAACGGTAACAGATGTTGTGATTGGTGGCTGGCTCGTTGACTATTTAATCAGACGTGGATATGATCCAACAAGGGTACGCAAAACGATTTTTATCATTGGTATGCTTATGGGTATCGCGATTCTTGGGGCGGCCTTTACTACAAGCATTCCCTTGATTGTTATGTGGCTCTCGATCTCGTTAGGTGGATTGGCATTTGCGGCTCCCGTTGGCTGGAGTATTCCATCCTTGATTGCACCCAAGGGTACTGTTGGAGTCGTTGGATCAATCATGAATTTCTTTAATAACCTTGCCGGTATTATTGCTCCCCTCGTGGCTGGCTTTGTACTTGATGCAACTCATTCCTTTATCTTGAACTTTATAATTGCTGCTGGTGTGCTTGTACTTGGTATCCTTTGCTATGTCTTACTTCTTGGCAAGATTGAGCAGTTGCCCGCACGATTTGATGAAAAGCCCATTGATGATGTTGCTCATTCGGTTGGGGAATAAGGCCGTCAAAAATGTACTTTGGATAGTCAGTGTCAAAAGGTGTAAAGCTTGATGACTACTGATGAAAAGTGCGTGGCCCTCCTGAGAAGGTCCAATGCGTGACAGGATGAGGATGATCTGGATAAATAGCTTTCTCATCATCATCATCCTTCCAACAGTAGTGAAGAGGCGAAAAATTCAGTCCTTTTGCCAGCAAATGGAGATGGACTTCATCCCAATACATGCGCCTTAGTAAGGCTTCAAACTTGGTGAGCCATTCTTCCCATTCCCACTCGATCTGTTTAAAAGAAGCTCCAAAGTGAATAATCTGACTTTTATACGTCGTTTGTATCGAATTTGTGCTGGATGAGAACATAAAACGTGAAAGAAATGGCCATGTATCTTCTTCTGGTAGCATTGCAATGGCCTGGAGATTGTGTTGTACTTTGTCTCTGAGTTTCTGGTCGATCTCAATGTAGCGGAGCTGTTTTTGAGGGTGATTCCTGTAAGCGTCATACATATGGGGTATGTCGTGAGGCCAGTGGGGACCTTGAATAAATCCATAGATCACTGATTCCATTCCCATCGTAAGTGGTCTCCATTTATATATGCGGAAGATTCTCTTAAGAGTATAACATATCAGCCTGGTAGTGAAAGAGTGTTTGAAAATATGGATGAGTATGCTCTCTAATTAATGAGTATGCACAAATATTTGCAAGATGAGTAAGCAGGCCATGCCGGTAAAAATTGTCAGAAGGACATTTTTTGTGCGCCATGCCACAAGTATAGCCAGGATTCCCGATATGAGCCGGATGTTGCTCAACGATACATCCAGTGAGCCGTTGGAGAAGAATAGTGTGGGGGCGATGAGCGCTGATAGGACGGCTATTGGCACGAAGCGTAGAGCCTGCTGCGCCACAGGCGAGATCTGTATCTTGCCGATGAAGACAATAAAAGAGAGGCGCATACCTAAGGTGAGTAGTCCGATAATGATTATGGTGGCCCAAAGCCATCCCTGTGACATAGCAGGCTCCTTATTGAATAGACTTTGTTTTCTTCATTTCTAGCGTGAGGCCGACTGTGATGCCAATCAGTGCGGCGAGGGCTAGCCCTAGTTTGAGTGGTAATGCAAACACAAGTAGTGCAGCCAATGCTGAAGTTAACGCGACGGTTGTGCTCACGCGATCTTTGAGAGCTGGTACAACGAGAGCGATAAAAGTAAGTGTAGATGTGAAATCCAGTGACCACGAGGTAGGTATGTGTCCGCCCAGGAAAATACCCGCAGCAGTACTCAATTGCCAGGTTGTCCATAACGCCAGTCCAGCACCCAAAAAATAGCGGTGCTTGTATCTCTCGTTTCCAGGCTGCCGGTAGTGCAAGATGGTTACCGCGTAAGCCTCGTCGGTTAATAAGTATGCCAGCAGCCACTTCCAGAGAGGTTGGAGCTTGCTCGTGTAAGGCGATACCGATGCGCTATAAAGTAAATGACGGATATTTATAATAAAGGCGGTCAGGATGACAACCAGCAAAGGCGTGCCTGCTGCGATGAGTTGGGCGATCACGAATTGCGCCGAGCCTGCGAAGACGATACATGACATGGCTTGCGCGATACTTGCTGGGATGCCTGCACTGATCGCTGATACTCCATAGATCATACCAAAAGGAAGCACCCCTAACAGTATAGGGAGCTCGTCTCTGATGCCATGTAAGAATTCAGAATGTGAAGTTATCATGGCATCATTATAGGAGGTTCTAGGGAGGGCTGTCTTGTCTGATATTGCTATTTGTTACGTATCCCGCTGTACAGTCCGGGCGGCACGCCAACAATGCGCTTAAAGTGTTTGGTAAAGTGACTCTGATCTGCAAAGCCTACCGCCATTGCCGTGTCTATACATGACTGTCCCATTCGTAACATGTGCCTGGCGTGCATGATGCGTATTTGCATCTGATAGGCATGAGGAGGTAAACTCATGTGGTCTCTAAATGAGCGGAGTAGGTGAAATGGACTGAGTTGGGCAATGATTGCCAATTGTTCGAGTGAGATATTCTCTGCATAGTTGTCCTCGATATAGAAACGGACGCGCTGGATACCCATATGCTCTTTTGCGAACGGACGCGGACGCGGATGATCATCGGCATAGCGCAAAATTAAGCGGGAGAGTGTCCATAAGAGTCGCGATTCCCGTTCAAGGTCTGATACTTGCTCTTCTAGCGCCCGATGGGTGAGGGCGATTTCAGCCCTCATTTCTGCATCGTAAACCACAGGTTCGGCAAAGAAAGGGATGTCATGGGACCTACCAGTGAGATCAGATACCGCACGCTGTAATAGCTCGATTGATGGATAGAGCGTCCTATAGGTCCAGCCATGTTCGGCTGCGGACGAACCGGTATGCATTTCTCCAGGATTGATAAATACGATGCTTCCGACCGGCGCTATATGCTGGCTTCTGCGATAGGTAAACTGTTCTGCACCTTGTTCAATCACACCTATGACATAGCCCTCATGTGTATGAGGCGCAAAGGAGTGCGTCACATATGTTGCATGGAGCAATTCGAGGTTACTCAGCGTGGTGTCGTGCCAGAATTTGATATGCTCATGAGTGTTTGTGGCTCTCATGTTTCTCCTCTCACTAAGTAACCCGCCATGAATCGATTATTATCAATGTGTAGCATAACAATCTTGTGCTAAAAACGCAATGCTATGTATGTGTTGGTATGTGAAATGAAAACATAAACAATACTTAAGCGTGAAGATTGAGATTCAAAAAAGTGCTTTAGCTGTGCTTGTCCCGCTCGTGTTTTTTGGTGGCCCTCACCTCGATTTGGTGGCGAACAGAGAGGGCACGCACTGAAAGACGCATTTCGAGCCAATGTAGAAGAGGATAGATGAGAAGTAGCGGCACGATCAGCACTATCCACACGCGCGATGGGCCAGTGGCATTGAGCCACGCAAACATTGCCGGGACAATCGCCCCGGCAATCCCCCAGGCCAGCTCAAAGAGAGCCATGGAACGTCCCAGCGTATGCGTGGGACTGCTGGCCGCTGCCAGAGCTACCGATATCGTGCTAGCAATCATACTTGCAAAGGTATAGATGGCGGTTGTGCCAAACAGATAGGGGAGAAGGAACGTGCTTGGAATCAGTGGGGCCTGCACTAATAAAATGCAGCCTACGATCCATAGTAAGCACGCAATCATAAGAGAGCGCGTGCGACGAAAGGGCTCCAGTAGCCTCACTGTCAACGTCTGTGTGCAGATCACCAGCAGGCTGTTGAAGGCGAAGAGGGCACTCACAGTCGCCGTCGAAAGTTTCAACGTTTCCGTGGCATAGATCGGTAATCCAAGCAACATCATCAAAGGACAGAGGGCAAAGACGACGTTGCACGCGACCAGTACGAGGAATGGGCGATCTGCCAGAACGACGCGATATCCACTCCGCTCATCGGTGAGAGCATGCTTGCCAGGCAAATCACCTGATAGCTTCTCAACCCGATCTCTGGATGGACTTTCAATCAGTTCGTTGGGCCGATGAGCAGTTCTCCGCCAGCAGAGTGCGAGAGCCATCAGGAAAAAGCTACACACATTGGCCAGAATGAGTGCTCGATAGCCATTAGGGCCACCAAATGCCACAATGAGACCCGAGAGTCCGCCACCCACAATCAGTCCAACGTTCTGTGTCGCCCCCACGAAGCCGTACCAGCGGTCTTGCTCAACCTGGCCCGCGACCTCAGCGATTAGTGTCGTGGCGGCAGCGTAGAAGACGCGATTGCCGGTCGTCACAAGAAGCGCTGTTACAAACAGTAGAGGGATGTCGTGAACGGCGAGGTAGCCCAGAAAGCCAAGTGCCTGAAGAATCTGGCTCACCACAACGAGTCGTCTGGCCCCGAAGCGATCAACAAGGCTGCCAGTGATCAAGTTTACTGGTAGGGTGAGGATAGTGGCAACGGTGAGTACCCCTCCAATGGAGGTAAGATCGAGATGAGCGATTTTCTGGAAGTAGAGAAGCGAGAAGGGCTGGTAGAGTCCAGTGCCTAATGAGTCTATGAGAAATGCAAGCACAAGTGGCTCGCGTCCTCGTATCCTGGGGATGCCTAAAAGTTGGATGAGTCTTGAGATTCGTGACGATTGTGAAAACATACTTTGCCCCTCTGGAATGTCCTTTGTGAAGCACACGGGACAGAGCCAGGGGTGCTTACCCTTGGTTACGATTTTACCTCTCTGGTGGTCGCCAGTCAAGGGTCTTGTTGCGGAAATATGGCAGAAGTGTATGAGAGTCGAACTCACCGGGGACCGCGCTGAGCGACCCCCCAGCCGTTTTGAAGACGGTGAGACCCACCGGGATCCCTACACCTCCACATGATCCCTTAAGAGGAATATATCCTATGATGCCACGGTCAGTAGTGCTTGTCAAGCCAATGCGCGGATTTTTTCGACGGAGACCTGAGTGAGATCTTTGACCATTAAGTTAGCAACTTTGAGGCCAGGCAGATCGCGTTCGCCTGCGACGGCAATACAATAGAACCCTCCAGCTTGTGCAGCCTGGATGCCAGCGACAGCATCTTCGATGACCAGGCTGTGGGAAGGTTCGACGCCAAGTTCGGCGGCAGCTTTGAGAAAGACGTCGGGAGCGGGTTTCCCGTGGGGGACGTTTTCGCCTGATACGAGCGCGGTGAGATATCTTTTCAAGCCAAGGGCGTCGCTGACGGCTTCGATGTTTTTGGTGGGAGTCGAAGAGGCGAGGGCTTGCTTATAGCCTACATCTTTCAATGTGCTGAGCAGCTCGATGGCACCTGGGAGTGGAGCGGCTTTGTCGCGGATAAATTCTCGGAAGTAGGCTTCTTTGCGATCGGCGATATCTTGCACGCGTTCTTTGGCTGTGACTCCCCAGAGTAGAGGAATGATGGCATCGTTGCGCATGCCAAAGGTGTCCTGGAATTGTTGATCGCTAAAGGAAAAGCCATCCTCCTCGGCGACGCGGTACCATGAGCGCTTATGTTCTTCGGCGCTATCGATGATAACGCCATCCAGATCCCAGATGATGGCATGAATCTGATCAGTCATTAAAAACCTCCAGGTAAGTATTGTGGCTGTGACTCCTAATTCTCACGTTTCGCATAGACGCGTGAGAGTGGTCATGATAGAATGGGTTTTAAAGCCAACGCTTTTGACGCTATACATATATTTTGATGAATTGACGTTTGCTTTGACAAGATGTGGGCGTCGAAATATTTCTATGTTGATACTATCATATTCCCGCGTGTTGTATGTAGTTGACCTGGCTACCTCATGATGGTGTGGTGTTGCCGAGGGACCCGGCGGCTTGTTGGGATGAGATATACCTTTGGAGGATGTTCTGTGAGCAGTCATCGCAAGTTCTTCAACGAGGAGATGGAGACTCTCCCGAAGCAGAAGCTTCAGGCTCTGCAATTGGAGCGTCTACAAGCAGTTGTGGAACGGGCTTATACTCAAAATCAGTTTTATCGCACTCTTTATGATGAAGCAGGTGTCAAGCCCTCAGATATTCAGTCACTCGAAGATATTCGCAAGTTACCTTTTCTTGAGAAGAAGACGGTCCGTTCTGCCTATCCTTATGGAACGGCTATGCACGCGCCGGGTGGTGAGAATGGAGCGTTACAGCTCCATGCGACCAGTGGGACGACAGGGAAGAGTGTCCCTGTGTTTGCGACCAAAAAAGATATTCAGAATTGGGCGGATTTAAATGCTCGCGAGTTGTGGATGGTTGGTCTGCGTCCTGGCGATGTGATGATGAATTGCTATGGTTATGGCCTGCCAACTGGTGGTTTTGGTTTTCACTACGGCGCGATGGCGATGGATGTAATGTCCATTCCGATGGGATCTGATGCGCGTCAATATGAGCGCATGTTCGATTTTATTACGGACTTTGGTGTGAAGGCTTTTTGTATGACACCTTCGGTCGGTCTGTACGTGGGCCATAAGGCGACAGAGCTGGGATTGGATTTCAGGGAGACCAAGTTGAAGATTGGTCTGTTTGGTGCCGAGCCCTGGCCTTGGGAGACACGTCTCAAGATTGAGAGCCTTTTCCATATTACTGCCTTTGATGAGTTTGGTATGACTGAGTTCCTTGGTCCTGGTATGACCTGTGAGTGCGAGGTGCGCGATGGGATGCATGCCTGGGCTGATAATTTCCTGGTCGAATGTATCGATCCTGAGACGGGCGATCCAGTCGAAGAGGGAAAAGATGGAGAGCTGGTCTGGACCTGGCTGACTGGCGATGGAACCGCTATGATTCGTTATCGTAGTCGTGATCTATCACGCCTGTGGTGGGATGAGCGTTGTGCCTGTGGTCGTACACATCCAAAAATTGCGTCGATTAAAGGACGGAGCGATGATGCTGTCTCGATTCGTGGCCTGATTGTTTTTCCAAGTCAGGTTGAAGCGGCTCTGATCCAGTTCCCAGAGACTGCCTCGAACTTTCGTATAGTCGTGGATCGCAAGAATGATCTAGATACTTTTGTCTTGAAGGTTGAAGTACAAGATCGGGCGATTCTGGATGATACAGAGCGCGTGAAGGTGCTTCAGAGCCATATGGCTGCCGCTGTGAAGTCGATTACGGGTAACACTCCCAAGGTGGAACTACTGCCTCAGGATAGCTTGCCTCGTGCGACTGGGGGCGAGTCTAAGACAGCGAGTGCTCGTGTAGAAGATCGCCGTGCCAAATAAGTTGGCTCTGTAGCGTTATGAGTATCGAGGCCATGTCATAATCCTGGTAAGAATGATGGTGACAGGGCTCGTTGCATGGTGTATAATACCGTGCAACTTAGAATAAGGACAAGTAGGTAGCGTGGTATCCCATAGAACTACTGCACAAGCTATTGATGCTCTAGGAGAGGCTCTGAAATGACTACAACAAGTATTCCGCGAGGGAAGTATCATATTTGGACGGTCGGCTGTCAAATGAATCAGGCTGACTCTCAGCGCATTCAAACGATGCTTGATGAATTAGGATGGGAAGAGGCGAGCATGGAGCAAGCCAATCTTGTCGTTCTAAACACCTGTAGTGTCCGTCAGGCTCCTGAAGAGAAGGCACATAATCTGCTTGCCCGCTTGCGGCGGGCAAAGGGACAACGGGATGATCTCCTTGTGGCTTTGATGGGATGCATGATTGGTAACCAGAAGACGATCGATGCTCTGGGGAAACGGTATCCGCATGTTGACCTTTTTATGAAGGTTGAGCAGGCTGATATCTTACCTCAGTTTTTAGAAGAACGTTGGACGCCTATTTCAGGTGCTGGCTGCCTCGATATTGATTTCCTTCCCGAGAGTGTCGAAGAAGATGTTTTCGCAGAGGATGCTTTTGCAGAGCTTCCTATCTCACCGGTGGCACCTACGTTTGCGACTTCGTTCAACCGCAGTGGTAAGCGGACAGTGCTGCCAATGGCAATTACCCCTAAGCCGGGTGAGCGTGTTGCACATTATCCTACAAAGATTGAACCTGCTCAAGCTAGCCCATCGGCCTGGTTGCCAGTCATGCTTGGTTGTAATAAGGTCTGTACATATTGTATTGTGCCTTATCGCAGAGGACGAGAGCGCAGCCGCCCGCTAGATGAGCTGATGATGGAGGCTCGGTCGTTGGTGGAGAAGAAGGGGGCCAAAGAATTGACTCTGCTGGGACAAACAGTAGAGGCTTATGGTTTGGACCTGCCAGATCGTCCTGATCTCGCCGGTTTGATGACCAATCTGAGTGAGATCGATGGGTTAGCTCGTATTCGCTTCATGACATCCTATCCTCGTCACATGACGGATAGCATGATTGAACGCATGGCTCACTTGCCGAAAGTGTGTGAGCATCTGAATATCCCGGTACAGTCTGGCGATGATGCTATGCTTAAGCGTATGAAGCGTGGCTATTCTCTAGATGAGTACGTCGAGCGCATTGCTCGTGTCCGTGAGTTATGGCCGAACATTACCTTGTCGACTGATGTCATCGTCGGTTTCTGCGGTGAAACTGAAGATGAATTCCAGCATACCTTGGACTTGTTGGAAAAGATTCGTTTTGACGTAGTGCATGTGGCTGCTTATTCCGTGCGACCAGGAACCGTGGCGGCTCGCTGGGAGGATGATGTCCCCCTGGCTGAGAAAAAGCGTCGGTTGCACGCAGTGGAAGATGTACAAGCTGAAATTGCGCTTGAACTGAATCAGTCTTATCTTGGGAAAGTAGAGGAAGTGATGGTTGAGGATATAAACATCTCACCCGAACGTCGACAGCTAAAAGGGCGCAATCGCGCCAACAAGCTGGTTTTTTGTCCCGACCCGAGTGTGGATGCCTCTGCTGAGCAGAGTAGTCTTCGACCTGGTGACTTTGTGCAGGTGCGTATCGAACGGGCCACGGCCTGGTCATTACAGGGTGAAGCTGTTGCAATGGAAGTTGCACGGCACTAGATAAACTAAACAACACAAGATGTCCCACGATGTTGGAGGAGGCTTTGATGACGCAAGCACTGTCAGCTGAGGAAAAGTTACGACTGAAGAAGCAGTGGACAGATTTAGCCATTAAGCAGGCTCAAGAAGGCCAATGGGGAGAAGCTGTTTCGACCAATAAAAGCATTTTGAATATCTTCTCTCAAGAACCAGATGCTTATAACCGCCTTGGCAAAGCGCATAGTGAGTTGGGTCAGTATGCAGAGGCACGACAGGCGTACGCGCAGACTCTGAAATATAGCCCGGCGAATACGATTGCCAAGAAAAATTTGGAACGCCTTCAGGCTTTACCAGACTCATCCGTGACGGGTTCTGTGGGAGCCGAGCGTATAGATCCCAGGCTCTTTATTGAAGAGACTGGCAAGACAGGCATTACTGAATTGATAAATCTTGGTCCCGCTCCTGTGCTTTCGAGGATCGGAGTCGGCGATCGTTTGAATCTGTTTGTTGATGGCCATCGGTTACTGGTGCGTAATGCAGCACAAGAGACGATAGGACAGATTGAACCCCGCCTGGCGGGCCGTTTGATCGGTTATATTAAAGGTGGCAATCGTTATGCGGCAGGTATTCTGACTCTTGACATTAATCTTGTTCGCATTATTATTCGTGAAGAATACCAGCATCCAAATCTTTTTGGATCAGTCAGCTTCCCATCTCAGGGGAGTGGAGAAACCGTTCGTGCATACATCAAAGATTCTATTCTGCGTCATGATCGTGAAGATGATGATGATCTGGGTGGCGATGATGAATATTACGATGGTGGCGACGAAGCTGAAGATATGAATGAGTTTGAATTTGAGGGCAGTCCTGATAGTGAAGAGTAACATTTTTAGAGGAAAGGTTGTATAATACATGAATAAGACCAAAAAAGTTGCCTGGCATAAACATTTGCTTAAAGCGAAGAAGTTGAAAGACAAGCAGCGTGCGCAACGCACTAGTGTCACTCCGGCGACCGCTCGCCGCTAAGTAGTAGTCTACTCAAAGTTTTGCGTGTGAGTTATGAGCATCTTGTCCCCATCACCATCACAATCTTCGGCATCGGTCCGAAACATTTTAACCCTGCTCGCCTCACGTGACGCACAATTAGTTGCTGGTGGGGAAGGTCTGGAGCGTCGAGTAACGTGGGCTTGTCGCATGCGTTCTCGTCTCCCCGCTTTTGAAAGCGTTCAAGGAGGCGAGCTCGCGTTATTGACACTCGCCCAATTGCGACGCCTGGACGAAACCCTTCCCCATCTGCTCAAAAGCCTGCATCAGGCAGGTGTCGCTGTCGTAGCAGTGGCAGCTCCATCTGTGGAGGCTCTAGGTGCGGATACGCGAGATTTTGCTGACCAAATGCATCTTCCTCTGATCTTACTTCCGTTAAATGCACAGCTCGAAGAGATAGAGCGGGAAGTGATTACGTTCGTTGTCAGTTTTCGCGGTGAGACGGAACGTAAGGCGACAGAGATTGCCAGTCAATTGATGCAGTTGAGTTTGCGTGGTGCAGGTATACAGGGGGTTTGTGAGCACCTTGCGACGAGCCGTGGGAAATGGGTCGTCATACAAGATGCCGATCAGCATGTGCGCTTTCAGATTGCGCCAGCTGGCGTGGCCCCTTTACTACTTTCTAGTCCTCTCACTGATGATCAGCTACGCCTACAGGGACTCGTACGCGTGGTTGAGCCGATTCCAAGTAGCCGTCATGAGATCGCGGGTTATCTTTCCCTTGTTGGTAGCGAGAGTGATTTCGATTATCTCGAGCGCATCATTCTGGGGCAGGCCACACCAATTATCGCGATCGAGTTTGCACGCGAGCGTGATCGTACCGAGGTCGAGAGCCGTTATCAGGTGGAGGCATTTACAGATGTCGTCCAGGGTCATTATCATCAACCCGAGGAGATGATGGCTCGTGCTCGTCTGCTTGGATACGATTTAACAAATCCCCAGGTTGTCGTCGTCTTTGAGATTTCTCCTAGCGAGCATGATTTTTCGTCGAATAGTCTCTATGCTCAGTGGAGTAAGAGGGTGCGGGAAGAGTTGTTGCGTGAGTGGTCGGGATGTTGGGTGCAAAATGATGCACGGCGCGTGATCGCTATTCTTCCGTTGCCGCCTTTTGATGATCAGGCTGAGACCGAGCGCGAACATGAGAATTCTCTCTACTCACGCTTAGAGCGTGTCGTTTTTCGTATCTCTTCCCAAAAGAACAATGGTACAGCCAAGCCCATCTATTCTTGTGGTATGGGACGTATCACCAGAAATCTACAGGGCATTCCACTGTCATTTCGTGAGGCGCAGCAAGCACTTGAGATTGGTCGCCGGCTCTTTGGTGAAGGCAATCTGCATTCTTTTGGCCGCCTTGGTATCTATCGTTTGCTCTTTCATCTCAACGGGCATAGCGAACTGGATGACTTTTATTATGAGACCTTAGGCCCACTCCTCAATCATGATAGTACCTATGTGGATACCCTTGAAGGCTTCTTCCGTAGTAACTGTAATTTGAGTGAGATGGCTCGCACTATGCACTTTCATCGCAACTCCTTGCTATATCGTTTGAATCGTATCGAAGCTCTGCTGGGCCGATCGCTTGAAGATCCAGAATTGCGTCTGGCTTTGCAAATCGCTTTGAAAATCCATCATCTCAAAAAACATTAGACGGTCCATAATCGTCCGTCGACACTTCACGTTTTTTGCATTCTGATTAATGTATTATTTTGCCTCCAGCGGCTTTTTGTAGTCGATCTCGTATTGCCAATCCTAAGCCCTGTGTATCAAAGCTTCGGCAGAGAATAATATCGACACCCGCATCTTCGAGAACGCGCAGGCCTGCAAAGAGCCTGGACGCGATTTGCTCAGGTGTCCTGCCCAGGCTATAAACGATAGCTTTACTTTCTAGAAAGGTGGGAAGATCCTCATCCGTAATCAACACTCCTACTTGCTCGTCCTGGTCGTGGTGCCTTTGGATTTCCTTAAGCATCGCTGTGTGCATAGTGGATGTAGTACCCTCAAATAAAAAAGTTGGGATCGTTGGGGAATAATGCACGAGCATTTGTCCAGGAGCTAATTGGGGTCCTTGGTGTAGATCGGGATTGTCTGATCGTGTTGGGGGTGGTTGTACCTGGGGTAAGATGCTGCGTAGCGCTTCCAGGCTGACACCTCCTGGTCGTAGCATCGTTGGTACTTCGGAACAGAGATCAATCACTGTCGATTCGACTCCAACAGTGCAGGGACCACCATCGAGAATAAGTGGCACTCGATCGTGAAGGTCTGTGTAGACGTGCTGTGCCGTGGTTGGGCTGATATGCATGAAGCGATTCGCGCTGGGAGCTGCCACCGGGATGCCAGCAGTACGAATCAGTGCGCGAGCAATTGGATGATCGGGCATGCGCACGGCCACGTTGGGAAGGCCAGAGGTAACGAGTCGAGGGATACGCTCACTGGCGGGTAAGATCATGGTGAGGGGGCCTGGCCAGAATCTTGTTGCGAGTAAGCGGGCCGAGGCTGGTACTGATGTCACAAGCGACTCTAAATCGTCCTCGTCGGCAATGTGAATAATTAATGGGTCGCTGAATGGGCGTGCTTTCGCTATGAAAATTTTCTCGACTGCCTGGGTGTTCAGCGCATTGGCGCCTAATCCATAGACAGTTTCAGTGGGAAAAACAACGAGCTGACCATGTAGTAGTAGTTCCGCTGCGTGTTTAATCTGATGCATATCTGGATGCTGTGGATCGATAGCGATAATGTCTGTCTGTGTCTTTTGCATGGATGTGTTTGTATCCCTATGCTCTCTCTACTGTACTTACGCTGGTGCCTACCTTTTTGATATTGTCTGAGTATAACATGTTCAGTCATAGAGAGACAGATGTAATCCTGGAGAATTATTTCTACCTGTTACATCTGTCTGATATCTTTTCATTGATCTAACCTGCATTAACGCCCTGTGCGAGCCTGAGCACGGCGAATCAGAGCATCACTGGTTACCGCTAATAATAAGACAGCACCCTCAATCATCTGCTTGACCTCGACCGGCTGATTATTAAGATCCAGTCCATTCTCCAGGCTGCCGATAATGAGCGCTCCCAGCAGTATTGACCAGACTGAGCCACGCCCTCCAAAGAGGCTCACGCCTCCAATGACGGCCGCGGCAATGGCTTGTAGCAGTAATGTTGGGTTGATCTGGCTGGCGACCGCGCTGGCTCGTGAGGCGGCTAAGATGCCTCCAATGGCAGCTAAGGTTGAGCAGAGTGTGAAGATGCTGATGCGTAGCCACACAACATTGATCCCAGCGCGTCGGGCGGCCTCATTGTTTCCTCCCACAGCATAGACATGACGCCCATAGGATGTTTTTGTGAGGAGTAACCAGATGATCAAAATTAATCCACTCAAGATGAGTATTGCTTGTGGAACACCCAGATATGCGTAGAAAAGCATGAGTGCTCCAAGGGTGATCAAGCTTGGAATGCCGATCCTGGCGGATAACTGGAGCGGTGAGATCGCTTTTAAGTTCATCTTTTGGCGCTTGAGCGTACTATAGAGGATGCCTGAGATGTAGAGCGCTAAGGCAAATAGCGGGAGACCTGATCCTGCTATGATGCCCGGCTGATAATTATTGGCGATGCCAATAATGTAGTCATTGGCGATGATTAATGTTGCCTGTCCCTGTAGTAAGTAGATGAGCAATCCCGAATAACTAATAGCGGCTGCTAAGGTGACAATAAATGATGGTACGCGTAGATAAGCGATAAAAAAACCATTAAGGAAGCCCATTGCCGCTCCCATCGTGATGGCAATGAGGATGGCTATCCAGGCGGGATATCCCATACGCTCGGACAAGATGCCCATGACCACTGAACAGAGGGTAGCAACGGAAGCGACGGAGAGATCAATCTCTCCCAGAAGTAAGACAAGAATGATACCCAGTCCCAGAGTTCCAATGGTGGTAATCTGTAGGACAAGTTGTGTGAGATTGCGTGGCGTTAAAAACAGGCCGTTTGTGGCAATCTGAAAAAAGACCGCGATGATGATAAGCGTGATGAGTACCGGTATGAAGCCCAGATCATTGCGCAATGATTGCCTCAATGATTGTTTGGGTAGATAAGAGGTGGCTTCTACCAGGTTGGAAGTACTATGTGCTCGTATATTTTTATCGACAATGCTCATATCTGTTGTCCTCCTGGTAGTTCACCAGTGGTCTTGAGCGCGACTTCTCCTAATTCTGCTCCTGTGATAGCTGCCACAATACGTTCTGGTGTAGTTGTTTTAATATTAAATGTTCCGACACGTGTCCCCAGACGTAGAACGATGACGCGATCTACGACTTTAAAGACGTCGGCGAGGTTGTGCGAGATAATCACTACTGCCAGCCCTTCTGCGCGTAAGCGTAGGATCAGGTTTAATACTTGTTGTGTCTGGGCAACACCAAGAGCGGCGGTGGGTTCATCAAGTAAGACTATCCTGGCATGGCGTAGAATTGTTTTGGCCACAGCAATACATTGGCGTTGTCCCCCAGATAAGGTTGCCACTTGAGCGCGAATAGATGGAATTTTGACGTCAAGGATACGTAATACATCAAGTGCCTGTTGCTCCATCTCCAGATTATTAAGTGTACGCATGCGTGTCTGAGTTTCGCGACCCAAAAAAAGATTAGAAATGACATCCAGATTGTCGCAGAGGGCAAGATCCTGATAAACTGTTTCAATGCCGAGATGCGCTGCAATCTGCGGGCTATTGATCTTGACCGGCTGACCCCCCATGATGATTTCTCCTTCATCACATGGACCTACTCCTGAAATTGTTTTGATCAGCGTAGATTTTCCGGCTCCATTATCTCCCACCAGCCCGACAACCTCACCAGCTGAGACCTCAAAATCAATATTTGTCAGGGCGCGTACTGCACCGAAAGTTTTCCCAATACCACGCATAGATAGCAATGGCCCGGTATGAATCTCTAATGCTGCCGATACGGATTGGATGATTGTTGCCATAAGACCTGCTCCCTATAGAGTAGGCAGGTATCCTCTTGGGAACTACTCTGTGGCTTGAAGAGGACCTGCCTGATATTTGTACAGCCTTAACAAATGCCCTGGGTGTCAAGGTTTTGAGGTAGATTCTGGCAAAGCTGTGCTTTCACTATATAATGATCATTGATGACTGTAGCTTTAATGGTGTCTTTGGTGACAATCACAGGCGTTTCGAGTACTGAAGGGATAGCAGCTCCATCTTGAGTGCTTGTAGTGTTCCCACGTGTAAGCGAATATGTCCCTTGTTGGTTGCTGATGGCCGAGACCAGTTGGGCGGTGGCATCAGCTTCTTTGCTGATCGCTTTATAGATGGTCATCGACTGATTGCCGAGCAGAATATTTTGAAGACCCGCAATTGTGGCATCTTGTCCTGTCACTAGAACCTTTCCATCAAGTTTTTGTGCACGCAATGCTGCAATAACGGCATTTGCCATGCCATCGTTGGCGACATATGCGATTTGTATATTGTTCTGATTAGCGGTTAATGCCTGTTCCATAGAAGTGCGGGCGCGATCGTTGTCCCAGTCTGGCACAAAGATGTCATAGACTTTGTTGAGTTTATGCGTACTGATAAGCGGATCGAGCTGACTCATGACTCCCTGTTTGAAAAGAAGTGCGTTATTATCCGTTTTTGATCCGTTGATCATGACAAGATTGATCTGTTTGTCAGTAGAATACTGTTGAAGATGATTAGCTATATATTGCCCTTGTAATACACCTACGCGTTTGTTGTCAAAAGATACATAATACTTTAGATGTTTGTTTTGAATTAAACGATCGTAGGCGATCACCGGCACATTTTGTCTGAAGGCACTGTTGACGATTGCAGAGGCTTGAATACTATCAACGGCGGCAACTACCAGCATACAGTCGCCTCTTGTCATTGCTTGCTCTGCTTGATTTTGTTGAGTAGCTGCATCTCCTTCTGCATTGACAACATCTACCTGTGCGCCAGGCAAGGCATGGCTGATCGCTGCTTCTAGTAACGGGCGATCTTTTGCTTGCCAGCGATCTGAAGAGGCTGTATCAGGTAGAAGAACTCCGATCTGTTTGCAATGAGTTGCTGTAGTCTGTGATACCATCGAGCGTGAAGTATTCCCGTTTATACTACAGGCCGAGAGTAGAATAATCAGTAAAAGCAGACCGCTATGAGCAGGACGACATTGGCGTCTCTGGTCTAATACTAACTTCATCGTAGCACTTGCCCTTTCCAATCTATGTATTTTTTGTATCTGTAACTTATCTTCTTCTATCGGTCACTGTGCATAAAATGTTATGCTTGCGGTTGAAATCATTCATAATTGAGATTGGAGGAAAGGCAAAAATGTGTCTGGTCGCGGATTGATCCTCTCGTTAGTATGTTGCTATGAGACAGTGTGGTAAGACCAAAGAGGACCCCGCTACCGATATGTAAGCGGGGTCCTCTTTGGTCTTCTTTATACAGTCACAATTGATGTAACTGTATAAATTTATTGGTTATTTTGATCTGTCGTATTACGCTGCTCACGTTCGTAGTTCTGGTCAGAATTACGGTTTGCTTCGTCGCGTTCGTTACGTATACGTTGGGCGTTTGGATTCTCCAAGGGGGTTGGTGGAACGTTAATACCCTGGTTGTATGCGCTGGCGGACTGTGTGGAGTCGGTGTAGGTCTGCGCATTGGTTCCCGCAGGATTGTTTGTATCCTGATACATCGTTGGATCGGTGTACGTTTGTTGTCCAGCGTTGTTAGGATTGTTGAAACCCTGTTGGTTGGGCGCGTTGTACCCCTGGCGATTGGGATCAGCGTAGGGTGGTTGGTTTGTATAATTGGGATTGTTGAAACCTTGCTGAGCAGGATCTGTATAAGTCTGTTGGCCGGTGTTGTCAGGATTATTGTAGCTCTGTTGATTAGGATCGGCGTAAGCTTGCTGATTAGCATTGTTAGGATTATTAAAGCCCTGGCGGCCAGGATCAGCATAAGCCTGTTGATCGGTATTGTTCGGGGTGTTAAAGCCCTGTTGAGCCGCGTTTGTGTACGCTTGCTGACCAGCATTGTTAGGATTGTTGTAGCCTTGCTGATTAGGATCAGTATAAGCTTGCTGACTTGCACTGTTAGGAGCGTTGAAGTTGTTTTGATTAGGATCAGCATAGATTGGTGGGTTAATAACTGTCGGAGCTTCCGTAATATCCGGCGTACCGGCATAATCCTGTTTTCTGGCAGAGACAGCAGAATTAGTATCCTGGTTATATGTGTTGGTTGGATCTAGCGAATTCTGTGAATATGGATTTGTGACATCCTGATTGGTAGCGTCGGCGGTATTAGTGCTGTCGGCTGCCTGAGCATATCGTCTCTGGCTTGTGAATGCAGGATTTGTAGTCTCCTGATTATATGTACCAGCGTCAGTGCCTGCAAAGTTTCTATCCGGCGATGTCGTTGTGCCACTCGCCTGATTGGGATATCTTTCATCCGTTCGATCGGTTACATCTGCCGCCGTTTGCTGATTAAACTTTGGTGACTCGTAGGTGCTATCTGCTGTGGTAGAAGCATCGGTCGTATTGGCGAATTTATCGGATGAAGCTCTGTTCCAATTGCCTTGATAGTCGTAGCCTCCATTGCTACGTAGAATCGTCAGTGCATCTTGATTGAGTGTTTCCTGCTGGATAGCTACGATTGTACGCCCAGCGTCATACTGCTCTGCATAATATGCAGCCTCATCCTGGGGGATACCCATATTGTTAAGGTCATTTAGAACATCATTGGAAGTTCTATCGTGTCCGCCAGTGAACAGACTTTTGATGCTTTCAAAAAATCCGCCGCCGCTGGTCGCTGGCGTGCCACCTCCAGAATAGCTTATTTGATCGCTTGGAATGCCTGCGTTGTAAAGATCTTCAATAGCGCGCTCGGCGCTTCCGCGTTCGTTAAAAATGCTAACGATAGGTGTATTATTAGTTGCCATGTTAGTTTCTCCTTATATGTTGATTATCTTTTGAAGAGGAGTGCATCTGTGCTTTCCTCATCAAACGATGAGACTAATGGCTCTTCCATATTCCATTTCGAATCTTACATGTGTTTTTGTTATTGTGCTTAATCGCGTAAACTTATCTTGTACTATCCTTTGTACGAAGAAAATGACAAAGAATGATACATTAAAACACATCAATACTGTGCTCAATAGATGAGAGGTTTCTAAATATTTGCTTAAAAATAGATAAGAAACTTCTATGAATGCTCGTTTCTTTATATCAGAGGTAATCAATAGAGAGGGGAAATGAATGGGAAATAAATAGAAAAAGAGATCCTGCTCGTCAAGAATATATGTAACGAGCAGGATCTCTTTTAAGTGAATTTTAACTAACTTGATCGTGAGATATTTATCTTATGACTGGCTGATCAGGCTAGCAAATCTCTCTTTTAGAGGGTTGAGTTGTTTGAGTTCACGGTACGTTTGGTTGTGTCAGCGATATCCTGGCTGCTATCTTTGACTGTTGAGCTAGCGTCTTGAGCGAGGTTGCTGAGTGTACTGGCTGAACTTTTTACCGTAGTTGCAGCTTGCTGAGCGTAATCTTTCAATGTTCCAGCTGTCTGGTTAACACGATCGGAGATCTGACTCTTGTAAATGTCGAGTTGCTCATTCTCAGGGATATAGCCGCGGAGTTCACCGATGCGCTGGTTAACAACTTTACGCATCTCCTCACCTTTCATAGGGGCGACGAGTAAACCAACACCGACCCCCACAAGTATGCCTTTTAAAAAGTTATTCATAATCTCTATCCTTTCCCTATGTCTACTGTCGTATGATAGCGACAATCGTATTTAATTTTATATCTTTCACTGAATAGATTACGTGTAACACAAGTTGTTGGTTTCAGATATGTTATCTAGATTTCTTTTGCTGACTTTTGGCCCATCAACTTCAGGGATGCGCCTGGATCGAACGAGTTAGCAGTTGTCCATTGCGACAACGGTGAAGAAGTGCTATGCTGTGGCAACGGATTTATTATGCAGTAATTGAGGTCGAATAAATCAATAGATGGGCCTGATATCTCTGGCTTGAGGAAGCAGACTGTACGTCTTCTTCCTTCTGTGTAAAGAGACACGCTGTGTTTTCGAAAGCGAAAAAAGATGATCACCGATACCTCCTCAACAAGGAATTTTCGTATAGCCGTGTCAGCACTTATCTTTAACGAGGGAAGGGTTTTATTAGCTCTCCGACGAGATATCGGCTGGTGGAATCTGCCTGGTGGAGGAATGGAGATTGGCGAAACGGTAGAAGATGCTGTGCGTCGCGAGGTACTGGAGGAGACGGGTTTAGTCGTTGAGGTTGGACAGTTTGTGGGTGTGTATTCGAAGCCACAAAAGCAAGAAGTCGTGCTAACTTTTCGTTGCCTTGTGGTTGGCGGGACATTGATTGAGACTGAAGAGTCGCGTGAGTGTCGTTATTTTTCTCCTCTAGATCTACCTCCGAACACGTTACCGAAACATCGACAACGTGTAAACGATGCTCTCCTTAATCAAGAACGGGCAGTGGTACGTAACCAACTAAGCTCTTCTGAAGAAGATCAACGTCTCCCTTATGAGTAATACACATTTTTCTCTGTTGGCTATGTTTGTGAGTTGCTGTATGTAACGTAGTTGGAAATCTGTACATGTAGATGAAAGTAGAGGAAATGGGCATGTCTAATATAGAGCAGTATGATGTAATTATCATCGGATCAGGTCAGGCTGGCGGTCCTCTTGCCTCAGCATTTGGTCAGGCTGGCAAGCGAACTGCCATTATTGAGCGTGAGCATGTCGGGGGAACCTGTATCAATGAGGGCTGTACACCGACGAAAACGATGGTTGCCAGCGCGCGAGTAGCTTATTTAGCTCGCAGGGCTGCCGATTATGGGGTTCAAACTGGTTCAATCAATATTGATATGTCTGTGGTCAGGAAACGCAAGCGTGATATTGTCGAGAGCTTTCGTGGAGGAAGTCAGAGTCGTATAGAGAAATCTGAAGGCGTTGATCTGCTATTTGGTGAAGGATATTTTGTATCTCCCAAGATAGTAGAGGTTCGCCTGACAAGCGGCGAGGTGCGTCAGTTAACGGCCGAGACTATTTGTCTGAATGTAGGCGATCGGCCTTCTCTGCCTCATCTGGATGGGATTGACAGTGTTCCTGTGCTCAATTCGACCTCCATCATGGAATTAGATCATGTACCTGAACATTTGCTTGTGCTGGGAGGGGGATATGTTGGTCTGGAATTCAGTCAGATGTTTCGCCGCTTTGGAAGTCAGGTAACTGTGATCCAGCGCGGCAAGCGGCTTCTTACACTTGAAGATCCTGATGTCTCTGATGAGGTCGCGAAAATCTTGCGTGAAGATGGTATCGAGATTCTTTTGGAGACATCGGCTGTCAAGGTAGTCGCTAGCGATGATGGACATATCCAGCTCACTATTCGCAACTCTGATGGGGAGCGCGTCCTCACAGGTTCGAATCTAGTAGCTGCGGCTGGAAGAATGCCTAATTCTGATTCTTTGCATCTGGAAAAGGCTGGCGTGAAGACTGATGAGAAGGGCCACATTCTGGTTGATGATTTCCTGGAAACAAATGTGCCAGGTATTTATGCTCTCGGAGATGTAAAGGGCGGACCTGCTTTCACGCATATATCCTATGATGATTTTCGTATTTTACGTACAAACTTGATTGAACATGGACATGCCAGCATTAAGGATCGTACTTTGCTGTATACCGTGTTTATTGATCCTCAACTTGGGCGGGTGGGTCTTACAGAGACAGAGGCTCATGAGCAGGGGCGTAAGATTAAAGTTGCGAAGATGCCGATGACGTATGTTGCACGCGCATTGGAAGTTGATGAGGCGCGTGGCTTTATGAAGGCTATTGTGGATGCTGATACTGATCAGATTCTAGGGGCCTGTATCCTGGGCATTGAGGGTGGCGAGATTATGTCAATGCTGGAAATTGCGATGCTGGGCAAACTACCCTATACCGTCCTGCGCGATGGTGTTTTTGCTCATCCAACGCTCGCAGAAGCGCTAAATAATCTGTTTGGTTATATTGAATAAAGTAACATGCCAGCTCTGTGTAAGCAACCGGGGTAAATAAATGGCGGCAGAGGCGCCTCTCCTGGTTAAGTGGAGATACTGCTGGAAGGTAAATTTGACCCGAACAAGATACCAAAAAAAGCACCCAGACCTGCATTATTCAAAATGCAGGTCTGGGTGCTTTTTTATAGATTTGTGATACGCATTAGCTTTTTCAAGGGTGCAGGCTCTTTTTTGAGTGAACACATACTCCATATGATCTTCCAGAGCATAAAAATTAGAGTAGTTCAGGATGTTTTTGCAATAATGAGACTGCCATGGTAAAAGTATCTCCGGGATGAATCCAAAGGTGATGTTGTCGTGGTAGTAGATCATGCTCGATGAGTGTGGCGCCTTGTTGTAAGATAGTTTCTAAGGTTGGTTGTTGGAGTAATTCAGGCCAGAGGCTGAGGGGGATCAATAATATGCCTTCTACATTGTCGGGCTGGATAATGGGTTGAAAAGGTTCTGTTAGAAAGATGCCAAAATAGCTGTAGGGTCCAACTGGGAAGCCACGCCGAAGAGGGACATATGGATAAAGGTTACTCTGACGTTCCAGGAGTAATGGTGGCACTGCGTCTGTACATGTGACCGGATCGATTTCACCGGTGTCGATTTCGTGAAAATACATGATCGTTGAAGGACGAAGTTGCACCTGCAGCTGAAGCTTGTCCTTTGCTACACGGATAGCACATTCCCAGATAGTTTCTCCTGGTTCCTGGTTGCCATATGGTCCCACGACGCGGTACAGGATTGCCTGCTCGGCTTTTTGAGTGGGATGGCGATCAGTATGAAGGGTGACAATCAAACAGCCTTGTTGAATCAGAATAACTCCTGCGTAGAACGGTTGATTGATTGTAATATGTCGCACGTCAATGCTTTCTCGATGTGAAGCTGTCATGTGTCTGCTCGGCTTTCTCATTTTGACTGAAGTGTATCGCGCAATGCATCCTGAAGTGCACGCGTAACCTCTGTCATTATGCGTGTGGAAAGTTGAGAAGCCCATTCGTTGTCCCATATCCCCCTCTCTTGCAGAACGCGTTGACAGTATTCAAGAGGATCAGAGATGCCTTCAGCGCTGGAGACGCTGGATGAGAGAGGCACGTGCTGTGTCACACCAGCGGAAGTCACGATGGAGGTATGTGACACAGGGATATGGGGATGTGAGCGAGCAACTGCCATTTCTAATAGTGTTGGTCCATAACCCTCACGCGCATGCTGCATTGCCTGGCGCATCGCTGAGTAGACAGCGATAACGTTTCCGCTATCGATGAGTTGATAGCCGAGACCTGAAGGGAGCGCACTTTCTTCAAAACAAGAAGATAGACTATCAGGGTTAGAAGCATCGGCCGCACAGAACGCTGGATTGTCCTGTTCGCAGATGAAGACGATTGGCAATTGGTGCTGGGTGGCAAATTGAATACTTTCGACGAAATCAGGATCTGTCGTGACATCGTCGCCGCAATAAGCTATTGTGACTACCGCTGCTTTGCGGAGTTTGCTGGCAAAAGCAATACCGGCTGCATGAAGTAGTTGGGTCCCTACGGGGGCGGGGCCGGTGATTGTATTGTGCTTTTGATAACCCCAGTGTTGAAAGGTCTGTTGCGAGTTGATAAGCTGCTCTGTCTGCGATTTGTGGTGTGATTGTAGATACGTGCGGAAAATCTCGTAAGGGGTCATACCTAGAGTTAAAACAACTCCAAGATCTCGGTAGTAAGGGAGAGTAAAATCTTTCCCGACCTCAATGCAGACAGCTGTGGCTATCTGTGTCGCTTCATGTCCCCGGCAGCTACTTAAAAAATCGATGTATCCTGCTGTATATAAACTCTGAGCGCAATCATCGACGATGCGTGTCAAAAGCATCTTTGTGTAGATATCTTTTAAAACTTCTGAAGATAGAGCTATGCTCGTCATTTATTGATACATCTCTTTAGGGCCTGTTATCTTCTCTACCACTGACCAGGATCGTGCTGGCGAGACATGTTCCGATAAAAAAATAGTTAGACACATTATAGTGTCCAATGGAAGCGAATGTCTAGTGAGTATGGTGCTCGTATTGAGTTTGTCCTGGTATTTTTTTGCCTGTCGATGGTATATTTGGGGGTACGAATTATGCACATGAAACTTTCCTCTATTTACAACCTTGACACTGTAAAATCTGTAAATAAAGAGAGGATAGAACTGCTCCACGGTGGATACAGCATCCTGTAGGACCATACCTTTTAGGGCGTCTTTTTGAAGAGAGCAGGCAGAAAATCTCGTATAGAACTTTTCTGATCATTGCATTTCAAAGCCACCAACCATTATAATGATGGTGTGAATTATTATAGGGAGCATCGATGAAGCCTACAGCGTCAATGCAGACAATTAGGTGGAGGCAATAGTACAAAATGACAATAAATGTTCGCGATACAGAGACAGAGGCTCCAGCAAAGCCGCTGGATGTGATGGCGCTCTACCGCACGATGGTAACTGCTAGAGTCATGAATGACTTGCTTAAAACACGTAAGACGCAAGGAAGATTCCCGTTTTATATAGGTTGTGCAGGTCACGAAGCTATGGCGGCGGTGGTTGCTGCACTCGATGAGAATGATTGGCTCGCATTATATTATCGCGATCTGGCTGCCTGGCTCCAACGAACGGGCGATATTCATGGCCCCCTTCGTGAAGCCTATTCGCGTATTACTGGACCAATGAATGCCGGTCGTAATATGCCATCCCATTATGCAAGCAGGCATCATCATATTTTACCAGGCGTAAGCGAGGTTGCAGGTTTATGCCCCTTTGCCGGTGGTATAGGTTTCTCAATCAAGCAGCAGCAAAGTAATGAACTAATTTTATGCTCTACTGGTGATGGTGGAGCGGCTACGAATGATTTTTATGCATTGTATAAGCAAGCAGGTATTCATCAACTCCCTGTCCTGATGGTAATTGAAGATAATGATTGGGCCATTACCATGCCAGGTGGCAATCAGTGGTCTGGTTCATTGGTTGAATGGTCAATGGGTGGTGGGGTGTATGCTGAAGAGGTCGATGGTAGCGACGTGATGGCTACATATGAGGCGGCTTGCCGTCTCGTGGAGCATATCCGTTCGGGTCGGGGTCCAGCTCTTATGCATTTACGCCTGGGATTATTGGATGCTCATTCAAGTAGCACTGATATTCGATCATATCGTACAAAAGAAGAAATCGCTGCAACTTCGGCTACAAAAGATCCGGTAAAGAACTTTTCCAGTCAGCTTATTCGCCAGGGGATATTACAGGAGGCTGATGTCGAGCGGATTCGCAAGGAAATTCGTGCGGAACTCGAACGAGCTGAGCGCGAGATTCTTAAAGAGCCTGAGCCTACGGCTGAGCGCGTCTTAGAGCACGTCGTGAATGTACCAGAATGGCAGGAGAATATTCCAGGCGGTGCAAGACGGACGTTAACGATGCTGGGTGCAATTAATGAAGCTCTCGTGGAGTTGGCGCAGCGTGATCCAGGTTTTTTTGTCTATGGACAAGATGTGGGTAGCCCTAAGGGAGGCGTCTTTGGTGCGACGGCAGCGCTCGTGTCTAAAATGCCTGGGCGTGCGATGAGTAGTCCTCTTAACGAACAGGTGATCATTGGACTTGTCTCTGGAGCGGGCCTACGTGACGGAAAAGCTCGTTGTGCTGAGATTCAATTTGTAGATTATTATCAATCATCCGCACAGACATTACGCCTGGCCGCACGCTTTCCTTATCAGACAAACGGTAAGTGGGATTCCCCTATGCTTATCCGTACAAAATCGGGTAGTGGTGGCGGTGGACCAATCTCCAGCAGCACGGTGGGTGGAGGGGCTTATGGTCACTCTAATACCGGAGAGCAATGGTTTACAAATACACCAGGTATTATTACAGTTTGTCCGGCTTCACCATTTGATGCCAAAGGCCTCCTTTTGGAGTCGGCTCGTGCACAGTCGCCGGTGGTTTTTTTGGAGCGTGGACGTCTTTATCGTTCTGAACCCCCAAAGGATGCGTCTGGCGCAATTATTCCTGAAATGGCCGAATTCTGGAATGTTCCTGAAGGCTATTATACCTTGCCACTGGGAAAAGCACGCCGTTTGCGCTTTGGCCATGGACCACTTGGTCTGGCTATTGTGGCCTGGGGAACGATGGTGCTAGAGGCATGTACGGCGGCAGTGAATGTTACAGGCCGTAGCGATATCTCCATCGAGGTGGTTGACCTGCGTACACTTTCTCCCTTTGATGAGGAGACTGTGGCGGCAGCAGTAAAAGAGGCGAGTCGTGTGATTGTGGTGACCGAGGAGATCGATCTGAGTAGTTTTGGACGCCATATCCATTCCTGGATCGTGCAACATTGTTTCTACGATCTGGATGGCACACCGGCATTTATCGCTGCGCTCCCAGCCCCACCGGCTCCATATAGTGTGGCAGAGGAAGCATGTTTTTATCCCACTGCACAGACTATTGAAGGGAAAATCGATGAACTTCTAGCCGAATAAATAGCTATGTTAAGTAGAGATTCGATTGGTTATACTTATCTCGACGAATTTGAGAAAGTATGTTACACTGCGTTTAAATGTATATAAAGTAATTTAAGCATTCTAAAATTGAGGAGGATGCGCGGAATGGCGAACTGTACGTTCTGTGGAAATAATGTCACTGGTAAGAAGTTTTGCCCCGATTGTGGTACACCTGTACAGATGGATAGTTCATCCTCTGTCAGTAACAGTGGTTCGACCTGTCCGCAGTGTCATGGAGTTGTGAATCCGGGAACATCGTTTTGTATGCATTGCGGTACATCTTTAATGGCTTCTACACCAACTCCACCGCCGCCGCCGATGATTCGCACCTGTCCGGCATGTCAGGTGCGCGTTCCAAATGAGAGCGCTTTTTGCAATCAGTGTGGACATGACATGCGCAATCCTGCACCTCCTCAAGCAGGGATACAGTGTATGCAATGTGGGCGCCAGAATGCTGCTGGTGTGCGTTTTTGTGGCGGATGTGGTACTCAACTTGTAGGTGGACCGCCTGCTCAATCTGGACAATATGCACCGGCACAAGGTTATCAGCAACCGTATAATCCTCAATATCAACAATCGACTGCTCAGTATCAGCAACCCGGGCAGCAGTATCAGCAGCCTTATCCTCAGCAACAATATGGCCAGCCAAATAATCAGATGCAGCCGATGATAGGGCAACAGCCAATGGTTTTGCGTTGTCCTACGTGCATGGCTATGGCTCCCCTTGGAAGTGCCTATTGCATCAGTTGTCGTACGAGCCTGGCTGGAGTGATACCCGTACCGATGCAGGGTCAGCAGGGTCAGCAGCAAGGGGGTATTGGCGGTTTCCTCCAGGGAAATGGTGGAAAGTATGCCATGGGTGCTCTGGGCGGAGCTGCGGCAGTCCTGGGCGGTGAGATGCTGATCAATGGCTTTGAAAATCAGATTGAAAATCGCGTAGAAGGTGATATGGGCTTTGGTGGATATAATCATCACCATCGCCATCATCGCGATGAGGATAATGGGCCACTGGGTGGCCTGGGTAGATTAGCCGATGATATTGGCTTGATCTGAGTCTGTCCGGGACAGGTGAGGCGAAAAATTTCACCTGTCCCGTGCTTTGGCTGTGCTTTCTTCACAAAAACCTTCAATGTTATGCTTTCCCACGCCACAACATCATCAGCGCCGTGTGATCAGAAATTCCTAGCGGGGTTCCATTCGGCAACAGACATGCTATAATACGGCGAGATACTTTCAGATCTGTATACTAGATTGTACATAACAGTATAACTGTTAAATTTTGTATCAGTATTTTTTGATAAGGTACTATTAAGGAGAATCGGGGTACTCTTTCCACGCATGAACGCGAGAGGCTCTGTGCCCATTTATAAATGAATTACGTCTCAACTACACTAAATAACGGACTACGCCTACTTACCAACCATATGCCTGGTATGCGTTCCGCAAGTATCGCTTTCTTTTTTAATGTTGGCTCTCGCTATGAGGACGACTCTATCGCAGGAATCTCTCATTTTATTGAGCATATGCTTTTTAAAGGGACTGAAGAGTATCCAACGGCAAAGGCTATTTCCGAGGCGATCGAAGGGGTGGGCGGCAATTTTAATGCCAGTACTGGCAAGGAACTGACCACGTATACAGCTCGTGTGCCGGGCGAATATTTATCGGTAGTCTTGAAAGTTATGGCTGATATGATTCGACGCCCGCTCTTTGATGCTCTGGAGATAGAGAAAGAGCGTGGCGTTATTATTGAAGAGTTGAGTTCCACCCAGGATGATCCGCAGGAATGGGTTAATCTTCTGGTTGATGAGGCGATGTGGCCGGGACTTCCTCTTGGACGTGATGATGCTGGTTCGATTGAAGTTGTCTCTCGTTTACAGCGTGAGCAAATGCTGGCGTATATGGATACCTACTATCGCCCAAATTCGCTTGTGCTGAGTATCGCGGGTAATATCGATCACGATGTGGTCATCGAACAGGTCAAACAATTGTTCGATGATTGGGAGCCGGGAGCTCATCCAGACTGGCAAGAATGTTTTCCTCCAACGGGCGTGCCTGCGGTAAGGATGATTCAAAAAGAGACCGAGCAGACGAATATTTGTTTGGCAACGTTGGGTACAGCCTATGGATCAGATGATTATTATTCCTTGCTTCTCATTAATGGCATTCTGGGCGATGGAATGAGTTCTCGCCTTTTTCAGTCTATTCGAGAAGAGCAAAGTCTGGCTTACGATATTGGAAGTTATCTCAATAGTTATTCTGAAACTGGTAGTTTGATAGTAAGTGCAGGTGTTGATCCTTCACGAACGCACGAAGCGATACTGGCTATTGTTGTGGAGTTGACACGATTGTGCCGAGAAGCCGTTCCGGTGGATGAGTTACAACGTATTAAAGCATATGTGTGTGGTGGCATTCTACTCGGTCTGGAAGGAACGCAACAAATGGCCTCCTGGTTGGGAAGTCAGGAATGTCTCTACAATCGCGTGTGGAGCGTAGATGAAGTAATTGCAAAGGTAAATGCTGTCACTGTTGAGGATATACAGCGTGTAGCGCGGACGTGCTTTGCTCCTGAGTGGCGTCGCCTGGCTGTCATTGGGCCAGATCAGACCCAGCGGGCTAAACAATTTGAAAAATTGCTCGCAGGTGCATAAGGCGGGAAGAGGAGACCAAGTTTTATGGCACAAATAACGCTTCGTGATTATTTGCAAGAGACGGAAGACGCGATTAGTTCGAAGCGCGTCGATGAAGCTCTTGCCAGTTGTCAATACATTCTGGCTTATTTTCCTGAATCGCTTGAGACGCAGCGTCTGCTAGGGGAAGTATACCTGGCTCAGGGGAAGTTAGAAGACGCTCAACAAGCCTTCGATTGGGTGCTCACCAATGACCCTGAAAATGTGGTGGCTTATTGCAGTCGTGCCCTGGTTAGTGAGCGATCATCTGATTATGATACGGCTCTGGATTGTTATCAGCAGGCATATGAACTGAGTCGTGGTAATGGTCAGATCAGGAAAGCTTTTAATCAATTGAGCGAGAAGGCTGGGCAACCTGGCTTTATGCTCTCGCGTGCCGGGTTGGCTCGCCTCTATATGCGTGGCGATCTGCTCTCCCAGGCGGTCCAGGAATGGGATATTGTGCTGGCTATGACACCCGATCGCTTAGATGCTCGCACCGGGTTGCTGGAGGTCTATTGGCGCCTGGGGGTGTATGATCGTGCTAGCCAATTGGCCGAGCAGATTTTGCAGGATGTGCCGGGCTGTGTAAAGGCTTTGTTGCTGCTTGCATATGTAACTGCTCCACAGGATATGTTACGTTCGCAGGAATTGGTGAAAAAAGCTGAGGTTGTTGATCCCGATCTGGTCATGGCTCAGGATTTATTTGCAGATCAGATGGCTAGTCGGCAGGGAGATCCTTTCTTAAAGCTACTTCAGAAGCCTCCTGTGACCCTTGGCGCTAAGGAGCAGGTTGCGCAGGCGCCAGCAGCTCAAAGCGCTGATCCTTTTGCGGCCCTGAATGGTTCCGCTGGAACTGTTTCTGCGGATGCATTGGCCTCATGGGGAAACAATGCCAACTGGAATAATGATACAACTCTTGTGAAGCCGCGCTCTGAGCCAATGTCTCAACCCGAATCTGGTGGGGCCGCTTTTCCTTCTTGGATGACCGAAGGGCTAACATCATCTGGCAAACCAGGGCTCTCTGCCGACTCAAATTTCATGGATGCCACTTCTCAATGGGGTGGTGAGGACTGGAATCCCGATGCTTTGAGTCAAGCGACTTTGCAGCCGGAAGATGATGCTGCTCCAGTGGAGCCATGGGATTCATTACAAGACGCGTTAAACAATATAAATCCTGAAGTAGTACGTCAGATATCAGATCCTGGGGTATCCGCATCGCAAGATCTTTCCTGGCTAGGCCCCGATGCTTCAGCACCTCAGTCCCCATCTTTTGAAAGTATGCCGAACAGCGCGCCAAATATTGAAGAGAATTTCGACGCACCTTTTTCTTATGAAGTGGAACACGAGTCGAATAATAGTTCATCAACTCCTGCGTGGCTGAGTATGTTGAATCAAAGTGATTCACAAGCAAGCGCGTCTCAAGCTGCATATGTACCTGTCGAACCCTCTCCTTTTGAAAGTAATGAACCTCCTGTTAGTAAGCCGCAACCAACTGTGACGCAATCGTCGCCGTTGCCAGTCCCACAGTCGCAAGCGCCGGCCCCACAACCTCAGGTGGCGGCTAATGAAGTATCGGGGCGGGCACATACGCCGCAACCAGAGGTAGCGGCAGATGATGACGATGAAGAGTTATTATTCGGCCCCAACTGGTTAAAAACATTAGGTGCAGCTTCATTAGATGGGACTGGTGCATTCGATTTTTCCTCGTTGGCAGAAGAGGCTCCTGCGGTTTCTGAACAACCGGTCAATGTAGAACCAAAATCGGCTGAAATAGTGTCGTGGGAACCACGAGATGTGTCGGCGTCAAGCGATAACGGTGTAGAAGCCCCACCGCAACATGCGACCTCTGAGGAGCCTCAGGTAACTCAGGAGGAGGATGCCTGGGCCAGTTGGAAACCGGCCTCTTCATATAGTTCTCCGACTGATCAGGAGTCCTATCAACCCTGGCCCGATTTAAAAAATCAACCCCAGGATGATCAAAGTTTCTGGTCGTTACCACAACAAGGAGTTTCAGAAACTACTGATCAGGAGCAGCCTTCCTGGATGAGTCAGTTGAGTCAGAGCGGTCAGGAAAGCTCAGCAGCGGCTTATACCGATTGGACATCTCAATCCTCTGAGGCCTGGAATAGCCAATCACCTGAAGCCGATATCTCTGCTGCGTCAGGAGCTAATGGACAGCAAAGAGTACCCGATCAGGCATCTGGTAATGATCCTTGGAGTGCCCTCTCAGATCAGGTATCTTCATCTTCGTCACAAGATGCAGTAGATCCCTGGGCACAATTGAGTCAGCAAGGACCAGCACAGTCTATCGATTATAATTGGTTAGCGCAGCTTGCTGGTCAGCAGCCACCTGTAGAGCCTGCAAAAGCGGAGCCCTATCGTGAGACCAACCCTGGATTTTCATCTGTTCAACAGAATTCTCCTGCTGAGCAAGAGAAGACCGAACAGAATCTGATCACAACTTTGGAAGAGCTGGAGCAGAAGCTTCTCTCACGTGGCTTTACACCATTAGAACCCAATTCACTTGCCAGTATTGCTCAATCTACTCAGGAGGGGAGCTCTACTCAGCCTGCGGCTACGGAGTCATCTGCTTCTACATCTGATGAAAATGCAGAACCTTCACTTTCATCGGCGCTGGCAGAACTGGGGAATTTTGGTCGACCAGAAGCTAATCCGGTTGAAGCACCAAAAAGCGAGCCTTTGAATGCTCCTGCACCCCAGATACAGCAAGAACAAGCGCAGCCATCTGAGCCGTTGTGGTTATCGTCGCTTAACAATGCTCCGGCTCCGATCCCTTCTATTGCTGCTCAGGTTACAACTCCCGAAAAGCCAGTGGAAGATGCGACAGTGAGAGTACCTGCGATGCCTGCCACTCCGTTCGTCAGGCAATCGACGAATCCGCTACCAGCAGTACCAGCTATGGAGCAAGGTTTTGTTCCAACCAACCCAACCCCAGCACCAGCTCCTGCCATTCGGATGAATGTGCTGCTGGATAGCGAATTAGAAACGACTATGAAGCGTCCAGCGGTACGCTTGCAGCCTATGCAGCAGCAAGTGGCTTCACGTGACCATAATGGTCCTTCACATGCGGGACGCGGTCGAACAGGCGAGCGCTCCGGGCAACGTCAGTCTGAGAGTAAGGGAAACGTGAGCTATCGTGAGCGCTTGGTGAGAGGTTATCAAGCGCAACTGATCGGTGATTTCGATGAAGCTATGCAAGAGTATCGCCTTATCATTAGAAATGCACCTGAATTGCTGGGGGAGGTTGTGAGTAATGTACGTGCTCTATTGAAGTTAGCACCTAACTATTCTGCAGGTTATCGTGTTCTGGGTGATGCGTATATGCGCCAGGGAGAGTACCTGCAAGCGATGGAGTCGTACAACAAAGCTCTGACGATGGCGAAGAAGGCTAAGGGTTAAGAGGCGTGAAGTAGTTACTATCACGAAGAAAGAAAAGGAGTCCTGAAGTGGAAACGATCCTGCAACGTTTAACCGACCTGGAAGAGGTACATGATGCGATTCTTGTTGGCAAAGATGGCCTGATTGTCTCTGGTATACTTCATAGCGAAGACGAGGAGGTTATTGGTGCAATGGCCGCAGCCGCCTTTGGCTCCATTAGTGATTTGACCGCCCAGGTGCATAACGGTGAAACACAACATGTGATTGTTGAGACGAAGGAGGGGACGATCCAGATGGAAGAAGCAGGTGATCTTATCCTCATCGTCACGACGCAAGGAAGTGGCAATCTTGG
Organism: Dictyobacter sp. Z7_2; assembly: GCF_057551105.1. Taxonomy (NCBI): domain Bacteria; kingdom Bacillati; phylum Chloroflexota; class Ktedonobacteria; order Ktedonobacterales; family Dictyobacteraceae; genus Dictyobacter; species Dictyobacter sp. Z7_2. The sequence goes on along the minus strand of NZ_BAAJPE010000002.1, from coordinate 290,914 downwards.
TCGCGTCCGCGTGGAGATGAAAAAAGCCTGCCGCCAACTGATTCAGTTGGTTGCTAGTATGTAATCAATAGTAAAAGAGGAGTACTCGTAGAGTTATGGAACGTACACTAGTATTGTTAAAACCTGATGCAGTTCAGAGAGATCTTGTCGGTGAAATTATTTCTCGCCTGGAACATAAAGGACTGAAAATCGTTGGTTTGAAGTTTATCAGCTTGTCCAGTGACCTATTAGATGAGCATTATAGCCACCTGGTGGGCCGTCCTTTCTATCCAGAAGTGAAATCGTTTATGCAACGTACCCCGGTAGTGGCTCTCTGCCTTGAAGGGTTTGAAAGTGTTGATGCTGTACGCTTACTGGCAGGCATTACAAAATCTCGCGAAGCTACTCCTGGCACTATCCGTGGTGAATTTGCTATGAGCGTGCAAGCCAACCTGATCCACTGCTCTGATTCGTTAGAGACCGCTCAAGTTGAGGTTCCTCGCTTCTTTAAGCCGGAAGAACTTTTTGACTATGAAGATGCCCTGGAAAGCTATCTCTATAATTCTGGAGAGCGCTAAATTACCAGTCGTGCACAAAATATGAAAAGGGAGTCGATCAATTTTTGATTGACTCCCTTTTCTGTCATGGGAAGCTTTTTAACACGATGACTATGATGATACTTGCATGCTGACGTGTTGACTCTCCATCTATCTAACCCTTCTAATGAGCTAATCATCATTATTTGAGATAGTAAGATGTATACTTATGGGTCTGGATATAAGGTGCAAATTCCAAGATGTAGAATTCATCCCACAAGAACACGCTTAGCATTTGAATAGATGCCATGGTGAGATACAAACACACGTGTTGACGTTCTCTTATTGTAGCTCAGAAGGCTTCATGGAAAATGTTGTGCGTCGTGAGGATGCAGGCAACGTGTTGTTTGGTGTACGCTTGAATTTTTCAAGGGTGGCTGCTAGTTTGGATCGGGCATAGAGTACATGGTGTCGTTCACCAGGGTGTAGATCGTTGATGATGATCGTCGATCCAATCTAAGGTAGACTACCAGGATGCACTTAGCGAGATGCGGTTTGAGCCGTTGGCATTGATTCTTCTTCAGCCATGTGCTGATGCTGTTTGTTTCGCTGCGCGAGACGCCAGCAACCCACTTTGCTGCGAAAGCATTTTTCTTGTTCTTCCAGCGTCTCTGGGGGGGTCCCTTTGAGACAGAAGACCTGATACATAGGTTCGCCTGAAACATCGTTACAGGGGAACCAACGTTCCCGATAGTTTGGGCAAGCATTTTTGTGCCGACGCCAGTTTGAATTTTCTTCTGGATGTGTTTCGATTGTCCCTGCCAACCAGGTATCCTTCCTAACTATGTGTGACGTGCTATATAGGTGAATAGGATTTGAACTTAGTATACCATACTATTTTGATGGCAATAGGGGCGCGATTACAGACAGCAGCGGGGGAGTAATGGTATACTAGGAGATGAAAAAATTGGAGTAAGCTCTTGCTTAAACAGAAGTTCGACCGTGTTCCCTGGACGATAAATCAAACCTTTAAGGGGGTCTTATTTACCCTGATTCCCTGGATTGGTTTTCTCGCTGCTGATTCGCTTTTGAATGCACGAATGGGGTCCTCAGGCCAGTCTACAAAACCTCTTTCCCCTCAGCTTGATAGCGAAAACGCTATTATCTTTCTAATATTCTCATTGCTTGTCTACTGCGTTTTTCTGGTCGCCCCATTTTATTATGCCAGGCGTGCGCAACGCGCTCCTACTGCTGACACACGTTCAATAAGAGAATTATTAGGGTTTCGTCGTTTTCATCCGGGCTATGCTATCATACTGGTGCTTGCAGCCCTGGTCTTGATCGTCTTGCTCAATCAAATGTATGATTTTCTGATCACGACTTTCCATTGGAATGTACAGACGAATGATCAGGTGCTGCTAAAGAATGCGAAAATTGAGCCTATCACTACTTATGTCTCTCTCTTTGTCGCTGTGTTAGTTGCTCCGTTTTGTGAAGAGATTTTCTTCAGAAGCTTTACATTTATGGGATTGAAAAACGGAATGTCCGTAGTCGGTGCAATTGTTATGAGTGCCTTAATTTTTGGAGTTGCTCATGGTGATCCATCATCGTTTCCCGTGCTTGTTTGTATAGGAGTGGCTCTGGCTCTTTTGCGCCTCTTGACTGGTTCATATTGGCCTGGTTTAATATTGCATCTGTTAAATAATGCATTGGGGGCTATATTAGTGATACTTGCTATGCATAATATTAATCTTCCATAAGTTTGTGATGCAAAAATACCTTTGTGAGAGGAATATATCTTATATAAATGAAGACAATTACCTCTCACTTTTGTGGTATGCGTGCCTCTAATTGCATAAGATGAGCTACTTGTTTTTTAGACGTCTCTCTCCTTGTAGAAGGCGTATAGCTGCCAGGATGAGACATAGGAAAAAGAGTTGAAGCGTAAAGAGAGACAATTCAGTATTGATATTTCCTATAGTATCTGTGGCAAGCCATAGAATCGCAGCTAAGCCAAACAAAAAGGTTGGTCCTGTCTGGTCTTGCCAGCATCTCATGCGCAACCACCAGACTCCTATGATCAGGTAGATTGTGATAGAGGCAATTTTGCCGTCTATAAATAGTAATGAGCGTACATCTGAGGGAGCCTTGAGATAGCTGTAGGCGAGATAGCCACAAAACAGCAATGGGAGTATCGACAAGAAAAAAATATCCCATCGTCGCAACTGCGCATGACTAGTTGAGAAGCAGAGTGCACTGCCGAGGAGTGCACTGTTACTGATAGTACGCATCTCTGTCATAATATCTGCTTGTGGTGCGATGGCATGGCTATTGAGCCAAAATTGGCCGAACATTCCTAGCGCCCAGATGCAGCCAAATGCAGCTCCCAGACGTACTCCTCCTGAATGTGCCCGTATCAGTACAATGAGCCATATTCCTAATAATACAACTGAGTAGGCTTGCCCTATCTTATCTACCGGGTAAAGTTGACTATTGACCCAGATATAAGAGAGCAGGCTTGCGATACTAAGACCAAGACCAAGGAGCAGCGCGAAAAATAAGATGAATGCTGGTGTCCAAAGTATTCCGTCTGAGGCTGGTTGCTCCAGGGATGGCTTAGCTCCGCCTGATTGTGGTGCCATATCATTTGTTGAAATATGCATGTGTTTATCAGTCACAAAAATTGCCTTATCTGTAAAAAATATACAAGTCATACACAGTAACTCTTTTTAATATCAAAGAGTTACTTTTTATTCTTCTGTTTTTTGTAACGAACAAGATATACTTATTGGCACATTTTAGATGTGGTTAACAATTCAGCATAACTCTTTTCGTTGCCTCTATATAGAACCTATTTGTTTGCACCTGAACGAGAGCATCAGACGTCTGATCGCCTGATGCTCTCGTTGCATTATTGATCCTGGTTGACTTGTTGTGTTGCTTGTTGCCGTAATGATTGGGCCCCTATGCTGAAACGTACAGGGTAAGGTTTGTCAACTATGAGTTGACGATAGTGCTCAGGTAATTGTGAAAGGTTGGATTGCGCTAATTCTCTGATTTCAGAAAGTGGAGGTAGACTGCCGGGCACGATTTCTCCATTACGCATGACTGGTTTGAGGAGTCGATGATAATTATCCGGGCGTGGTTCGTATTCTAGTTGAATAATGTCCTCTTTCCATTCAGGATGGCGATAGATCTCTTTTTTTCCGGGCCAGGTACTCTTCTCTCCCGCAATCTTGATCTTTGGGTGTTCGATACCGTCCTCGTTGATATACCAGGACTCTTTGTAAACAGTTCCTAAAGATCCGCCTTCGATATCGTGCTCAACCGAGCCCGCTCCGCTGCCCAGTGAAGTTCCCACTCCAAAGGCATCGATAGCGGCTCCGGCCTTAAGCAAGTCCTGGATTTTCCATTCATCCAGATCACCACTGGCGAGAACGCGTACATTATGTAAACCTGCCTGATCCAACTGCTCTCGCACATAGATAGTATCAGCGACTAGATCACCGCTATCCAGACGAACAGCAGCGAGCGTATGGCCCTGAGTTTCCTGTGAGCGTAATCCAACATCGATGGCGATGTGGATGGCTCTGCGTGTATTGTAGGTGTCTAATAAGAGCGTATAGCGATTGTACGCTTCAGCGACAGCCTCGAATGCCTCCAACTCGGTATCAAACATCTCGATAAGAGCATGTGGGACGGTACCAGTAGCAGGAAGGCGGTATTCATAAGCGGCGTTGAGGAGAGAGGTACTGGAGCATCCTCCAATATATGAGGCCCTTGCGACCGTCATTGGCTCCTGAGCACGGCGAAAGGCGAACTCAGAGATGCGACGATCGCGTCCTTGATTCGCTACATAGACGATACGAGATGCCTTCGTGGCAATTAATGTTGAAAGTCCGATTGCTTGTAAGAGTCCGGCTTCGAGTAAAATTGCTTCACGAAATGGCGCTGTGACACGAACGATAGGCTCGTCGGGAAAAGCAATACTACCCTCTGGCAGAGCCAGGATTTCTCCTGTGAAATGTAATTCTGCCAGTTCATCGAGGAAAGCAGGATCATAATCACGAATAGTTGCCAGGAATTTGAGTTCTTCGGATGTATAACGAAAGGTATGGGCAAACTCCAGGGCTGATTCAAGGCCTGCTACAAGAAGATATGCTCCACCAAAGGGCGCTTTTCGTGTATAGAGATCAAAAGTTGTCTGCCCATTCTGACCTGTGCGCCATGAAACATATGCTGAGTCTGGATGGTACATATCTGTCATCAATCCTGGATGCAAGCTAGGCATACGGCGATGCATAAAAATTCCCTTCCTTCTTTCGTGTGACATGTCGACTTAGTGTAATTAATACAATATCTCTGGTGGTTATTATTGTATCATATTCAGCAAGCACAAGCGCTCAACAGAATACCCTTTTAGTACATGGATAGCGTCTTTATCATATCTGTAACGTGTATCAATTTTGAGGCAGCTCCTTATCTGATACAGGTGTAAGTAGAATATATGTGGATATTACTGGAAAGTACAGATATTGTTAAGCGTGCGCCCTGGTTTCATATAGCCTAAAGTGTAGGTAGTTTTTGTGAGGAGTTGTAATGAAGATAATTGTAATTGGTAGCGGGTTTGGTGGCCTGACCGCTGCGATTCGTTTGCAAGCTCAAGGGCATCAAGTGACGATCATTGAGAAGCGTGATAAGCCAGGCGGTCGCGCCTATGTCTATGAGCAAGATGGGTTTATTTTTGATGGGGGACCAACTATCATTACCGCTCCCTGGTTGATTAATGATCTCTTTACTTTATGTGGTAAAAAAACGGAAGAGTATGTGGATATTGTCCCCATTGATCCTTTCTATAATATTCGTTTTGAAGATGGTTCGGTCTTTCGTTACAATGCTGATCGCGAAAGCTTATTAAGCCAGATACGCGCCTTTAATCCATCGGATGTAGAGGGCTATTTGCGCTTTGCGCGCGCTGGCGAGAAGATTTATAAGACGGGCTTTGAGTTGATCGATCAGCCTTTTACACATCTTTCCTCAATGATAAAGGTCCTGCCAGATCTGGTCCGTTTGCGAGCGCAGAAGTCGGTGGCCGCATTTGTAAATCAGTATATTAAAGATGAGCGTCTGCGACAGGTATTTAGCTTTCACCCTCTTTTGATTGGTGGTAATCCCTTTCAGAGCACATCAATTTATGCTTTGATTCACACATTGGAGCAGAGATTTGGTGTGTGGTTTGCTATGGGGGGAACCGGAAGATTGGTACGTGCGTTGGTACAACTTTTTGAGGATGTCGGTGGTCAGGTTCTGCTTAATCAGGAAGTCTCTGAAATTGTCATCAATCCTCAAACGAGGCGTGCAGAGGGGGTACGTACGAGCGATGGGACGTTGTTTCCAGCCGATAGCGTGGTCAGTAATGCCGATGTTGCCTTTACCTATCTGAATCTCGTTCCAGCCAGATTTAGACGCAGAAATACGGATCGCAAAATTAAAAAGAGGCACTATTCGATGTCTCTCTTTGTGATCTATTTTGGTACAGATCGTAAGTATGAAAATATTGCTCACCATGAAATATTGATGGGACCACGTTATCGGGGCTTATTAAACGATATCTTTAAACGAAAGGTTTTGGCAAAGGATTTTTCACTCTATCTGCATCGACCGACGGTGACTGATCCATCATTAGCACCTGAAGGACATGACGCCTGGTATGTGCTCTCGCCCGTGCCACATCTAGGAAGCGGCACGGATTGGCAGACAGCCGCCAAACCGTATCGCGACGCAATTATTGGCTATCTTGAAGAGCATTATATGCCAGATCTCTCCAAGCATATTGTGACAGAGCATTTCATCGATCCACTTCATTTTCGTGATACTCTTAATAGCTATTTAGGGAGCGCCTTCTCCGTGGAACCAATCCTGACCCAGTCGGCCTGGTTTCGCCCTCACAATGTCAGCGAAGATATTCCTAATCTCTATTTTGCTGGAGCGGGAACTCATCCCGGTGCGGGTTTGCCTGGAGTGATGAGTTCGGGTAAAATAGTAGCAGATATGATTGGTGGAAATGTGCCAGCACAGGAGATGCAAAATTTGATTGGAGCCAGTCGCAAAAATTAGGAGTTTTCTGATTGTTGCGACTCTGGTCTCTTGTGGTTTTGCGTTGTGATATCGTTATCAGAAATGATAGAAGCAAGGTCTCTTCTTTCTCAGGTATCACAATCTCTTCTTCTGCGTGGTCGGCATTCATCTGTTGATCGATGATCCAGCATGTTCATTACCTGGAAGGAGCTCTTTTCTATGGCTGGGCAACATCGATGGGCTGTCGCTGCTAGCATCGCAACAAGTACAGCAAGTATCCTGGGGCTTACTATGACCAGTGGGTTAGCGTTAGTTGCACATTTCTTTGTAAATGAATTTTCACGTCCTCACATTACTCTACCAGAATCTGTTTTAACCTGGGGGATGCCCCAGATGGTACCTGATGAGCCACCTCTGTCCGCACAACGTTCCCTCTACTTTAAAACAACTGACGGCACATTACTCTATGGAGATTTTTGGGCTCAGCCTGTGGCGGCGCCAACTATTATTCTTTGTCATGGGTATCGTGTCTCCCGTTTACATTTGCGACCAGTTGCACGGTTAGAATATGCTCGCGGCTATAATGTGCTCTTCTTCGATTTTCGGGGACATGGCGAGAGCGAGAGTGTTATGACAACAGCTGGGAATGCCGAGATTCGTGACATGGAGGCCGCCATTTTTGCCGCAGGTCGTCAAGCGGAGACATTGGCGGGTAAAATTATCATTCACGGCTTCTCTATGGGTGCTGCTGTGGCGCTACTGACTCCTCCGCATCCTGATGTAGTTGCTATTATTGCCGATAGTCCCTATTCGCGTTCAGATGATATCTTACGTCGTTTGGTGACGTTTCGTCTGACTGATGAGTGGGTGCGTCGCTATCCTCGCGTGCCTTTAGTTCGTGCTCTGATCTCTCTCGCTTCTAGATGTATTGTCGCTATGAGTAGCATTGTTTTTCGCCTGCGGTTCGGTTTCACTGTTATTGCGCGCCCGGATATGACGTTCAAACGTTGGAAACAGCGTGCAACAAAGCTCTTGCCATATCAGCCGACGCCAATATTGTTGATTCATTCCTCAGGAGATGATCTGATTCCCATTGAGCACGCGTATCAAATCCAGGCTCAGGCCGCTGCCTCAGGTGCACCGCTTGAGACTTACTTTGTTGACGCAGATGTTCATTGTGGGGCTTATGGTTGGAATCCACTGCAATACGACAATGTTATCGAAACGTTTTTAGCAAAGCATTTGCTAAGCGACCTTCCTGAGCGCCATTAGTATATTATAGGATGCCTTTTGTTGTCAGGACCTGCAAATACACTTGAATCTTTGTCTATTTGCGTGCATAATAAATACGAGACGCGCTGTATATTGTCGTTGCATTTCATGCAAATTGTTCGCGCATGTTTTTCTGTACATGAAGGAGACACGGTAAATATGTTTTCATCCGAGGAGACAGCACAGACCACAGAGACCCTTGAAAAGCTCCCCCGTACATTCGATCGTCGTAGTGCTCTGAATGAACGTCGGCAGCATATTATACAGCAAAAACAGACGGATGCATTGCCGTCTCTTGGTTCTGAGTCTCCTTCAGCCAAATGGGTTTGGCGTCAAATGGTCCAGCTTCGTGAGGAGAATAGTCGCTTACGTGCTTCTGTTGATGCGTTACAGACGGAAATTCAGCAGCTTTATGCAGAGAAGTCTACCGCACAAAGTGGACTTGAAAGTGATCTGGCCGTTGTTCATAGTGGTCATCAACAAGAGATTGCGCATTATCAGACACATTTGCTCGAGTTGATGGACGAGCGTAATCGTCTACAGGATGAGTATAGCGCTTTTGTTCAAACGCATCAGGAAGTTCTGCAACATTTCGATGAGATGGTGGATGAGGAGACTCAGAAACGCTTACAGGAGCTTTCTGATGCACAGATAGCCTCCGATTGGACTCCCGAGCCTCTTCAGATATTTGTGAGGACGGCAGAGGCGAAGGCCAAGGTGAATGGAGAGCGTTTCTTAGCAGAAGCTATGCATTTGAAACGAGAAGTGGAGCGCGTGGCGGAGGCGTTGGAAGAAGAGAGACATCAGCTGGAAGAAGAGCGGCAGCAACTTGTCGCCTTTCAGCACAGCGTGAGTGAGCAATCTGCATTACGCCAAAAAGCTCTCGATGATCGTTTACGTTTGCGCTGGCAGGCGACTTCAGTTGTAACTTCAGTGGGGTTATTGGCTTTGCTGATTGTCTTGCAGTTTGTTTTTCTTGCCTTTTTTCATGTTACGCTTGGCCCCCTTGGAACTCTGGCTATCCTGGCCCCTATTATTGTGTGTACGTTTGTGGCTCTGATGGTTGCTAGTCCACCATTTCAATTCTTTAAGAATATGTACTTGAGTGCACCTCGAAAAAAGAGAATACGCTAACACTTTGCCGTAAGCAACAGGATATCTCGTATGAGGTATCCTGTATTTTATTTTTATGCAGATCTTTGTTTTCAGTTTTAGTGTCAGGTGAAAAGAATGTCAAAGTCTTCTGTGCGTTATACGTATATATACATAGAGGCGATTTGAACAAATCCCTATGAGGAGAATTTAATGACTCAACAAATTGAAGAGCAGAGTATCCACAAGTTGAAAAAGCATATTATCTGGCAAGATGGTCATACGCCAGAGCCATGTGCTATTGTGTTGTTTGGAGCTACTGGCGATCTTGCACAGCGAAAGATATTACCCACGCTGGCCCATCTGATTAACGACCATCCCCAACCTGAGAAAATGTGTATTGTTGCCTTTGCTCGCCGCCCCCTCGGTGATGATGGCTGGCGCTCGATGGTGCTTGCATCCCTTGATAAATATATGCCCGCCGAAGATAAATTAGATGATGCTGCGAAGCAAAGATTTGCACAGCAACTCTTTTTTTGTCAGTCGAATTTTGATGAAGCTGAAGGATATCAGCGCTTGGGTCAGTTACTTGATAAGTTGGATAAAGAGCAGGGAACTGGCGGTAATCGGCTATTTTATCTGGCCACTCCTCCTGATACAGACTCAGAGATTATAGCGCATATTGGAGAAGCTGGCCTGGCTCAATCAGATAAAGTAGAGACTGGCGAAAAGCCATCCTGGGTACACATCATTACAGAGAAGCCCTTTGGACATGATTTACAGTCTGCCCAGAAGCTTAATCAAGATATTGGCAAAGTATTTCATGAGAATCAGGTTTTTCGCATCGATCATTATATGGGGAAAGAGACCGTCCAGAATATTATCGCTCTCCGTTTTGCTAATAGCATTTTTGAGCCATTATGGAATCAAAAGTATATTGATAATATCCAAATTGTAGTTGCTGAGAGCCTGGGCATCGAGAGTCGGTCTGAATATTATGAGACGGCTGGTGCAATCAAAGATATAGTGCAGAATCATGTGATGCAAATTTTATCTCTTATTGCAATGGAGCCTCCTGCGGATTACTCTCCAGATGATATTCGCGATGAAAAGGTGAAAGTCTTACGTGCGATTAATCCTTTAACACCTGAGCAGGTTGCTCAACAGACGGTGCGTGGACAATACATAGCCGGTACCATCAATGGTCAGGCGGTGGTAGGTTATAAAGATGAGAAGGGCGTTAGTCCTACTTCGGTGACAGAGACGTATATGGCTTTAAAGTTGTTTATTGAGAATTGGCGTTGGGCGGGTGTGCCATTTTACATTCGCACCGGCAAACATCTTCCCAGTCGTAGTACTGAAGTCATCGTTCAATTTAAACGTGTGCCCCATCAACTGTATACTCCCAGTGAAACTGCTGGTCTACGACCTGATTCATTGACGTTGCGTATTCAACCAGATGAGGGGATTTCACTTAAAATAGGCTCTAAGATTCCAGGAGCGGCCACTAAGCTGACTTCAATCGATATGAGTGTATCCTATAATAGTGCTTTTGATATTGAGTTGCCGGATGCCTACGAACGCTTGATTGCTGATTGTATCGTAGGTGATTCGACTCTCTTTATTCGCCGTGATGAGATTGAGCGGTCCTGGATCATCATTGACAGTATTACCAGTGCCTGGAAACAGATGGGTGGGGAGACTGTATATCCTTACGCGGCTGGTTCCTGGGGACCGAAAGAAGCTGATGATTTAATTGCCAGAGATGGTCGCCAATGGACAAATCCTTAATTGAAGTACCTCGCTGGTGAAGGATATAAAAGAAGAGCAGCCAATATAATTGATTGCTCTTCTTTGTGTAATATGGGTAAACCCGATTGACACTTTTTAGCCTCTTCAGACGGATCGATAGTAGTATCTTAGCCTCACTGTTCCTACTTTGAGGAAATTGTGTCCTGGTAGGCCGAAGTGGTTAAACCTTTTCTTCTTAGGATTTGTCAGGGTGAAGAGCGTTATCAATCTTGTTTTCTGTGTGCCCAACAGTGGATTGTGTTTTGCCTTCTACTTGTTTGGAGTCGCCTTTTGCTTCAGTCTTAGGATTATCTGTGGCTTTACCAAGGGTCTCCTGGACTTTACCCGCAGCTTCTTTTACTTTACCCTTGATTGTATTCTCGTTACCTTTGTCGCCAAGATCTTTTTTGTCATCGTGATCACTCATGATGTTATACTCTCCTTTGAATGTTGTGGTAATACATTTACCTCTGGGAGCGATTTTTTGTCTCCCTTCCCTTTGATACTCTTACAGGTGTGTAAAAGGATACAAATTACCTCATCATTGTGAAAATGTATGAATATACAAAAGGAGCAATACAACAAATATTTGTTGTATTGCTCCTTTTGTATTGCTTTACTTAGTCGAGAAGTTGTTCCATTTGTGTGAGATGTGTTTCAAAGAGTTGGAAGGCTTGACGAACTGGCTCTGGAGTATTCATATCCACTCCAGCTTTCTTTAGGAGTTCAATACTATAATCCGATGAGCCTGAGCTAAGGAATTTCAAGTAGCGTTCAACCGCCGGCTGTCCTTCGTGAAGTATCTTTTGCACGAGCGCTGAGGCCGCTGAGACACCTGTTGCATACTGATAGACGTAGAAGTTGTAGTAGAAGTGTGGGATACGTGCCCATTCAATGCCGATCAGATCATCAATGATCGCTTCTCCACCATAATATTTTGCATTCAAGGCGGCATACATATCCGTCAGGGTATCGGCTGTAAGCGATTCGCCTTTTTCAGCATGACTGTGAATCTGGTACTCGAATTCAGCAAACATCGTCTGGCGGAAGAGTGTGGCTCGGATATCCTCCAGTGCGTGATTGAGAATGGCGATGCGTATGGCTTTATCCTGGGTATTCTGTAAGAGATATTCAGTCAGTAGCCCCTCGTTCAAGGTTGAGGCGACCTCAGCGACAAATATGGTGTAGTCACCATACTGATAGGGCTGATTTGTGCGTGTGAAATATGAATGCATGGAATGGCCTAGTTCGTGAGCCAGAGTAAACATGCTATCACGCTTTTCCTGAAAGTTCATCAGGATAAATGGCTGGGTCCCGTATGCCCCTCCACTATATGCTCCACCACGCTTGCCTGGCGTTTCATAGACATCAATCCAGCGCTGTTGAAAGCCTTGACTGAGGACTGAGGTATATTGCTCGCCAAGTGGAGAGAGCGCCTGGAGAATGGTATCTCGCGCTTGCTCGTAGGTAATGGAGTCCGTCGTTTCTTCGACAATTGGTGTATAGAGATCATACATATGAAGCTCATCCAATTGCAATATGCGCTTGCGTAAATTCATGTAGCGATTGAGAAGCGGGATATGCTCACCAACCGAGGTCACAAGATTGTCATAGACACTCTCGGGGATATTATAGTTTGAGAGGGCACGTTGACGGCTGGAGGTGTAATTGCGCTGGCGTGTATAAAAGATGTTTGATTTTACTTGTGCCGAGAGCGTCGCAGCAAGTGTGTTGCGCTGTTTTAGAAAGGTGCCATGCATGGCTTCAAAAGCATCTTTGCGGACCTGACGATTCTTGCTACGAACATGGGTCATATAATTACCTGGCGTCAACTCTGCCTGTTCGCCGTCTTCGTTCGTGATAGACGGTAACTTGAGATCGGCGTTGTCGATCATTGAGAAGATAGCATCAGGCGCGTCGGTTACTTCACCTGCTGCCGCAAGCACGGCTTCGACTTCGGCTGAGCGTACATGTGGACGTTTGCGATTGAGCTCTTGGAGTTGCATCGTATAGAGGTCAAGTCCTGGCGTCTGTTGGATGTACTGATCTAGTGTCTCTGGTGACAGAGCTAGAATTTCAGGCTCAATGAATGCCGCAGCTGTAGAGGTACGCACAAATAACTGCATCGCTCGATCTGCCATGCCTAGATATTTGCTGTTGGTAGTATCTTCATCCTTACGCATGGATGAATAGACATAGAGTTTTTCGAGTGGCTCATAGATTTCGTCGCGTGTTTGAAGCACGGTATACAGTGCCTGACCACTGGTTGCAAGAGTATCCTTTAACGCTTCGAGTTGGGGCAGACGCTTTTGTATCGCCTGAAAATCACGTTCCCAATCTTCATCTGTGGCGAAGATACTGCTGAGATTCCATGTGTACGCAACTGGGATGTCACCACGTTTCTTGTACGTTTGCAATGTTGATACGACCTTTCCTCATTAACCTGAAAACGGTCTGTTTCTGGATGTAATCATATGATATCATATGCCCCCCATCGCAAGGATGGAATGCAATCTCTAAGAGAGAACAATGTTTGTGAATTGTATTGGCGAATGATGACGAAAAAGTATAGGAATTTATCAACTCTGGCTGAGATTTTAGCATTGACCAAACGTGCAAGTCTATTTACTCGTTGCTGACGAAGGAAAGATTTGAAAAATATGCGTGTAGACGCTAAAAAAATCTTAATTTCTTTATTTGGAAGGATTTTTTGTCGGTAGTGGCATATATGTGACTCAATTTCATAGGAAAAATCCCTAAAAATTGGAGGTAGAGGTCCCAATGTTTTTGGACGTGTCCAGTGACTTTGATTCAATGTGCTGATATGTATGTTATTTTTGCTTTATTTGTTTTCTTTCATCGAGAGTATAGAAGGTTATTTGGCTAAATCCTCTAATAGGTAGCGTGAAAGATGATGGATCAGGTAGAGATAGCGTTAACAAAAATGCGCTTGTGACCAACGATAAAAAAGTCACAAGCGACATATATAGCTTTCTCTTGCGTGGCGGGATTAGGCGCTCTGTTTACATATCATCCTCATCCTCGTCCTCATCCTCGTCATCAATTGAGTGCCCTTCCAGGAGCAGGTCGTCGCGGTCGCCCCATTTGGACAAGTAGCGATAAAAATTACGCTTGGTCAGGCGTGTCTGCTCAGCAGAGGATAAGCCAGTGTCCTGTGTTTCTGGATGATAGATGAGAGCGAGATCTGGTGTACGTAGAGCTTGCTCATCGCTATCACGAATGGCAAAGCTGAAATCAACGTCCATGAATTCTGGATAGCGATAACCCTCATCAAGCAGGCCCGCCTTTTTCAGTGAAGAGCGTCTGAAGGCCATGCATCGACCGTCAATAACTTCTACTTCAACCTCTTCGGCCTCTTCAAAGTGACGCATATCATCCGTGATGAGACCACGTGGACCCGTGAGTCCAACGGTTGGATCAGCGAGCGTTTGAGCCAGAGGCGTGAAGATATCTCCTGTAAGCTCGATGGACGTATCGAGTAGCAGGATATAGTGTCCTCGACTCTGGAGGAAGCCTATATTATAGGCTTCAGCGATACCCATCTTGCGCGTCGAACGAAGTACATGAACGCGTTCATCACGGTGATGGAGTGCTTCCGACCAGATATCGAATCCATCCTGTGATGAATTATCAATAAGCATAACTTCGATGCTGGCCGTGCCGGCAAATTTTAAGACGCTCTCTACACAGCGACGTGCCTGATCGCTATTATTACGTGCCAGAATATTGACTGAAAAAGTGTACAGGTCGGTCTCCTCAAGCAAAGAAGGTAATTGATGAATTGTGCGATATTGGGTTCCATCGACAAAAATGCTTGGGAGTATGACCAGATGGGCTCCGTGAGGATTATCTTTAACGGCGTAGCCAGCGTCTTCAAGCTGTTGTTTGAGGACGTCGGCTCGGGCGTAATTTCCTTTGCGTCGAAGAAGGTCGCGCTCGTGTGAAAGTGCAAGAATCTCTTCGGGGATTCCCTGACGATATGGATGGGTAGTCATATATTTTCCTTCCTTGCTACGTTAAATTCTATCCACGAAACATTCCTACCATGCGCGGTAGATGCGCAAGCCAACTGTCTTCTGAAAAAGAAGTATATATGCATCAGTGACTTTAACGTGTGTTGATCCCATACCATCCTCCCGGTGAATGTCGCGAACAGGGCAACAATGAAGCATCTGACTTAGCATATGCCGACTGTCTCTGATGGCCAAATGAGATGTTATTGTTACCAGAAAGTTGTTCATAATAGTAGTCACATGCAGTGGGTTCTTCTGCTAACGAGGCATTCCTACTGTGCTACCACTATCCTAAAGGGCTGATTGGACGTAGCGTTCAAAGTCTATCATAGTCGTAAGAAATTGTATATGAATCCCGTCATATTGTGTCGCTTTATATCTCATGGCGAGCACCTTTCCGTGTGGCACGATGGAGATGTGTGAGTCATGATAATGAGAGAGTTAGCTGCCGAGTATAGCGAGCTGATGCAGCAAGTATCATGTTCAGGAGTGGTCTCATTGTAGTTCTACTACATAACTACAGGACACAGCATATTGGGGGGGCGTCATGGCAAACTCCTTTATTGTCTGAGGTACTACCAATCTTCTAATAATTATAACATACGCGATGCTCAGAGAGATAGGGCAAACAAAGCTCAATTTGAGGCCTCTGGATATGTAGGGCTATTCTGTAAATTTGCACAGATTGAGGAGGCTGGCACTGTAATGCAGTTGTCAATAAGCTTCACAGTGCCATTTGATCTATAGATAATGCGAATAACGGATGCGTTGGTTTAACGCGTTTTTTGATACTGTTCTGCCAATTCTTTAACACGTTGAACTTGTGTTTTGTGACAGATAACTGTCATGTCATCCATTTCTACGATAACAATGTCTTGCATACCAACAGTGTAAATTCTACGTGAAGTGTTATTATATACAATAACATTCTGGCTATCTAATCCAATGTGGGCACCAACCGCACGAATGCCGAGGTGATCAGCAGGGAAGAGAGCACCATATTGTTCCCAGTTTCCAACATCATTCCAACCAAGATTGGCTGGAATCACAGCAAGATTCTTTGTCTTTTCCAGGATACCATAATCAATTGAAATGGATTGCAGATCAGGCCAGAGTGTTTCGAGTGATGGGTTACTGGTACCAGAAGGGGCCGCTTCTACAATTGTCTGGATATGGTTGATCAATTCTGGTAGATGCTGATGGAACTCTGCTAGAATAGCTTTGACGCTCCAAATAAAAATACCCGCATTCCAGACATAGTGTCCGTCATCGAGATAACTCTGTGCTGTGGCCAGATCAGGTTTTTCGACGAAACGCTCTGCCTGGAAGGCTTGATATCCAAAGTCCTGGCAAATCTCATCGGCAAAGCGAATATAGCCATATCCAGTCTCAGGCGAGGTTGGCTGAATACCAATAGTAACAAGTTTTCCTTGTTCGGCCAGTTGATATCCCAATTGGAGTGTCTGTTGAAGTGCTTCGACTTCAGCAATGACTGCATCTGCACTGAAAATTGCCATAATGGCGTCCGGGTCTTCGCGAGCGATGGTGGCAGCAGCCCAGGCGATAGCGGGAGCAGAATTTCTTCCCATGGGTTCGCGCAGAATATGGCCTGCAAGTACGGTTGGTAAGTGTTCTTGTACGAGATCGGCCATACTGTTGCCCGTTACCACCCAATATTGTTCAGTCTTTACAAGAGGTGCTACTCGGAGCAATGTTTCTTGTATCATACTTAAACCACTTGGAAGAGGTAGGAATTGTTTCGGAAAGCTGGGAGTACTTAACGGCCATAAGCGCGTTCCACTACCGCCAGCCAAGATGACGGCGTTAAGATGTTTCATAATGAAAAATGACGCCTCCTTAAAAATAACCAAATCCAGGTCATAGAAAGACCTGCTTAAGAAAAACTCTTGTCGACCATTGAACGTTTCAGCTCACCTTTTTATCACGCTTTAGCGATGATAACTTTTTGCAACTTGCTTGATGTTGGTGGAGAGGGGGCTGAAGGTATGATGCATGGTCGGATTGTATCGGTGTTTGTCGGTTGTGTCAAATAACAAAACTATTTGATCAGAGAGAACTCTCTTTTCATTATACCTGAAGGATGATGGTATGAGAGGATCCGCCAGGAAGTTTCTCCTCTAGTCAGGAACATCGTTAGTATGGTATGCTTGACGCACGAATGCTATGGGGAAACGTGATTGAATTGATTGTTATACTTGTTGCAATGTATCAATAGAGAAGAACGTGGAAAACGAAGGACAGCACGGCTCTCCACCTGAACGGGGGCCATCGGAACAGCAAGGATATTATGGCTGGCAGTATGACCAGGATGCAACAGAACTGAGGCCTCAGTCTCGATCAGGAGCTCACCCTCGGTCTTCCTCATCTTCCCAGAAGGCGCCGCATAATAATCCTCCAGAGGAGCAGACACAGTCTCCATCGGAGAGTAGGATCGCAAAGTATCAGCAGCGTTATCAGGAAAAGTCACAACAACCGATCCAGGATATGGGTATGACGCTGGGGTACGGACAAGGTACAGAAAATCATTATTTTGATGTGCCACAGCCTTCCCAACCGATGGCTCAATTGAGACAGGAGCGTTTGCAACAGCTACGTGAAGAGCGTATGCGTCGTCAGCAGCGCCGTATTCGTGGTGGAGATGTGACGGCTATGTTTCCCTGGAAAGGGGGCGGCCCGTCAAACTCTCAAGTAAGTGAAGAGACACTTTTGCCTGAGACTCCAGCGCAATTATCTCCAGGCATCTCTCTTCCTCCGCGACCAGGCTTTGATGAAGATCAGGTCGCTCCTGTGCGCTCATCGACGCTCCCTCCTGAAGGTATGAGGCTTCCTAAACGCCCACCGGTTGGCTCAGGGAGTGGTCTACAACCAGCAGCAGCGACTGCCCAGGATACGGGTATGTTGCAAAAAGTGAATGTGGGTCGGGCAATGTCGATCCTGACAATTGCTTTTGTCGCGAGCCGCATTTTGGGGTTGCTACGTTCGTCAATGTTTGCTTATGTTTTTGGCACAACAGCTTTCTCAGATGCTTATTTGCAAGCTTTTTTAGTTCCTGATTTGATCTTTAACATCGTTTCAGGAGGAGCGCTAAGCTCTGCTTTTATTCCTGTGTTTACCAATTATATGGTGGGCGAAAAGGATGACAAAAAAGCCTGGCATATCGCAAGCTCTGCGCTTAATCTGGCAATCGTGTTGATGGTGATTTTTGCGACCCTGGCGATCATTTTTGCCCGTCAACTTGTCCCACTCTATAACGTTGGCGCTACAGCTGCACAATTAGATCTCATTGCATCGTTAACACGTGTCATGTTATTGCAGTCGATCATTTTGGGAAGCGGTGTCATTGTGACATCGATCCTAAATGCGCAACAGGATTTCAAGTCTTCGGCGATTGGCTCAGTGCTCTATAATGTAGGATTGATCGGGGGCATGGTTCCCGGTATGATTTTCGCTTTGTCCGGTCATAACAATCCCTCTTTTGCCGTTCAGGCGGCAACATGGGGCGTCGTGGCAGGCGCTGCGTTGCAGGTTGGCGTCCAGATACCAGGCCTTAAAAAGGTGGGGATGAAATATACTCGTGCTTTTGATTGGCGTGATCCTGGTATTTTGCAAATTGCTAAACAGATGGGGCCGCGTATCGGTAACTCCGCGATGGTCTATCTTTCCACATTTGTCGATCGTACTTTAATTTCGATCGTGATGGGAAGTGTCGGGGGAGGTGTCACACAGTATTATCAGGCCTTTCAATTAGTTCTGTTGCCTTATGGGATTTTTGGCTTGTCACCAGCCACGGCCGTGTTTCCAACGCTGGCTGAGAATATTTCAAAGGGACGTTTTGATCGTGTGCGAAATACCATCCTGGAAACATTGCGCAATATTTTGTACACTACTATTCCCTCAAGTATTGGCTTAATTGTCTTAGGCCTGCCTGTTATCCAGGTGCTACTCCAACATGGTCACTATGATCTGAGTAGCGCACAGGCTACGTACTTGCCCCTGGCAGCTTTTGCTATAGGTATGGCTGGTTTGTGTGCTGTGGAACTGTTGACGCGTTCTTTCTATGCCATGCGCGATACCAAGACGCCGGTGATTGTAAGTATTGCTCAATTTGTATTCAAGATTGCACTTAGCTTGATCTTAGTGAATGCTGCTGTTTGGGGAACTGGATGGGGGCTGGCTGGTCTGGCTGCATCAACTTCGGTAGCAAACATCCTGGAGGCGTCTATTCTCTTCTGGCTGCTCGATCAACGTATCGGAGAGATGCAGACGAAGGAAATGTTAAAATTCATAGGACGAGTTTTAGTGGCTTCTTTGATCATGGCGATTGTAGTCTTTATCGTGCGCGAGTTACTTGACCATATTTTGAATACGACCAGTGCCCAATCCACTGGTCTGGTTGGAACTATAGAGGCGATGGTTAAGCTTGGTATAGAGGCATTCGTTGGCTTGTTTGTGTACATTCGTATCTCTCGTCGTATGGGTATCCAAGAGTTGGGCTCTTTTAAACGCATTCTGGATCGCCTCAAATTATCGTGGATATAGGTTGTTGGATTATGAAACAATTACGTCTCTCAATTCTTGGCTTTGGAGCCGTTGGTCAGGGGCTGGCCGAACTGTTACATGCCAAGCGAGAATTATTGCGTCAAGATTTTGATGTAGATATCTCGCTGGTTGGCGTCGCGAATAGTCGTGATGGCTTTATTTATTGTGCAGAGGGACTTGATATTCCCAGATTGCTTGATCTGGCAGCAGAGCGTCTTCCTCTGACTCATCATCGCGACGTGCAGCATTATGAGAGCCCTCTGCAAGGATTAATGGCATCTGACAGTAATGTTCTGGCTGAGGTTACAGGGACGAATCTACGGGATGCAGAGCCGGGTCTTGGCCACATTCGTGCAGCCCTCTCCTCTGGGATACATGTGGTGACGGCCAATAAGGGTCCCGCAGCACTGGCTGCTAATGAGCTCTTTGCACTGGCTGATAAACATGGCGTGCAGTTGCGTATGGAGTCGACTATCATGGCCGGGACGCCTGTGTTGAGTACGATTCGAGAGGGAATGGCTGGAGTAAATGTGCTGGCCGTTCGTGGTATTCTCAATGGAACGACAAACTATATTTTAAGCGCGATGGTTCAAGGACGCAATTATGCTGACGTGCTTGCTGAGGCTCAGGCTCAGGGATGCGCTGAAGCAGATCCTACTGCCGACGTTGAGGGATATGACGTTGTGGCAAAGACTCTGATCCTGGCTGCTTTAGTGTTTGGGCATACTCTCAAACCAGAGCAGGTTTATCGAGAAGGCATTACTTCCGTTACCAGTGAACAAATCCAACAAGCTAAGCAAGCAGGTAAACGTATCAAATTAGTCGCCTCACTGACGCGTGGCGTTGGCGATGTACCACTGGCCGCTAGGGTTGAACCTATGGCTTTACCTCTGACAGATGTTCTGGCTCATCTGGATGGAACAATGAATGCGATTACTTTTTATACCGACTCACTTTCATCTGTGACAATTAGTGGCCCTGGGGCCGGGCGTCTGGAGACCGGTCAAGGGTTGCTGGCAGATCTGGTCGCGATTAGCAAAAATTTGTAGAAAATCGTTGTTTCTGAAGAGATAGATACAGGGCGATTGATATCCATTTCCTGACTGGATATCAATCGCCCTGTATCTATAGGTTGATATGTGTCTATGTGCACATAGCTGATAGATGCTAGATGCTAGCCTGGCTAGTTATAAAGCTTGCTATTGATATACGTTTTGATCAGCCCCCAGTTGTTCCCTTGAGGAATGACAATAGATTCTCCATCATCGGCAGTGGAAAAATCCATCACGTTATCAGTACTCAGGCCGATGCGTGCTGTATGTGGATCATTGAGATCCATTTTGCTGGCAAACAGCGCCAGATCAGCAAACGAGATGTTTGTGTAGATGGTTTTTTGTAGGCTGGTGAGAGCATTCAAGAGGCTGGGCCAGGTTGTGATGTTGCGCACTTTTCCAAGTGCAGCTTTGATGATAATTTGCTGGCGTGCCGAACGACCAAAGTCTGAAAGCTCTGCCTGGTTGATAGATGTTCCCATACCGCATGCTTCTACTGGTTCGCGAGCACGGGCATATTCGATGGCGGTTGCTCCATCCATGTGTTGTTGGCCTTTGTTGAATTGGACCTTAATCCAACTTGCATCTTTGGCTGCATCATCATTTTTGGGATAGCAAGCATTGAATGAGTCCGGTACATAGACATCAACGCCACCGATGGAATTGATAAAATCTTTAAAACCACTAAAATCGATCATCATCCAATCTTTTACGTTCAAACCGGTTACAAGCGACATCTTGGTTGCCATCGCATCGGCTCCAACAACGCGGTTTTGTCCATTAGAGGATGCTACTGCATAGACAGCATTAATTTTTGTATAGTTATTTGAGCCTTCAGGATTTTGAACCCAGAGATCACGTGGAACGGAGATGAGTGATGTGTGTTGTGTCGATGGAATCATACTGGCAACAACGAGAGAATCTGTCAGGTTGGCTCCATCGTGATCACCACCGCCGTATCCCATAATAAGAAGATTAGTTCGATCGCCGGTAGTCATATAGCCCGTCTGGGTGCTGAGCGGCGATTTGGTTGAGATTGCTGAGCCGAAGGCCAGCACTTTTTGCGCAGTCAAAAAACCTGTTACACCCAACACAAGAAGGATGATTAGTACGGCCAGACAGCCGATTCTGCGCTTGCTTCTCTTCTTGCGAGGTTTACCGGGACCACGATACTGATTTGCTTGCTGGAATGGATAGGATGATGGTGTCCCTTGTGGCGCATATCCGTGTTGTTGCTGATTCTGCGTTGGTCCATATCCAGGCTGTTGCTGTTGTGGTGGATAAGGTGGCCTCCCAGCAGATTGGGGAGGATAGGGTTGCCGGGGATCAGGTTGCGGCGGATAAGGTTGTCTACCGCGAGGTTGTTGTGCATGCTGCCCTGGTGCTTGCGGTGGCTGTTGCTGAAAGCTGCCAAGAATCAGTTTTCCTTGCGCCCCTTGTCCCTGCTGAGGTGGATAAGGAGGATTGCCCTCCGAATCATCCGGCCGAGAGAATTTATCTGACATCTTTTATCCTTTACTTGAGATCATTATCTTATATAGGATAGAGCTTATCGTTAGTATACGGTCTGCAAAGTCATTTTTGCATGGCGAGCAAGTCTTTGAGAACCCCTTTTTAGCGTCTACTGGAGGAATACCGTTATCGTATGGTTCCTTGTCGCCGGGACCACATAATCGTAAAAGCAGAGTATATAGGCTCTTACATAAAGACGAATGAGAGATAAAGAAGTTTCATCATTTTACTTCTAGTAATCATTGATACTAATGAGGTACTACATTCACACCATGTTTTCCTATAGTTTTCCATGACTGTAAGCAACAATTTCTGCGATAATAGCCAGAGCGATTTCTTCTGGAGAAGTAGCTCCAATATTTAAGCCGATTGGGCCATGAATATGACTGAGTTGCTCATCGGTGATGCCCAGATTTTTTAACCGCTCTGCACGTTCCTGGCTGGTTTTACGGCTACCAATAGCTCCAATATAGCCGCTATGGCGTGCTAGCAGGATTTTGAGCGTTGGCTCGTCGAATTTTGGATCATGGGTTAGAACTGCTACAGATGTAGACGGATAAAGTGTCCTTTTCTCCAAAACTTCATCCGGCCAGGCAATGATGAGCTCATCGGCGGCGGAGAAACGTTCAGGTGTTGCGAAGGCTGAGCGGGCATCGATGACCACGACGCGATAGTTGAGCAATTTTGCGAAGCCGCTGAGGGCAATAGCTATGTGCCCCGCTCCGACAATGATGAGTTCGGATGGGGGTGAGAAGCCTTCGATAAAGACGTTGATGTGCTGATATGCGTCTGACTGGCTATTGTTGTCGATTGTGTAGCTATAAATCCTGGCTGTGCTTTTCCAGATCGCTTGTGCTGCATCGACACTGGCCTGTGTATCTAGTTGGGGATGACCCAGAGTTCCATCGGTTGTACCATCAGGGTACACAAGCATTTTAGCGCCGAAATATGCGCTATCCTGGACCACCGTAGCAACAGCAATGGCCTTGTTTTGCTCTAATGCCTCGTGAAGTTTTTCGTAGAGTCCACTCATCGACTCGCTCCTACCTTTTGCATGTAACTACCCCCATGAGAAGAGAGCATATATCTACTACCAATCCAGACGTTCAACGAAAACTTGAATAGTGCCTCCACATGCGAGACCAATCTTTTCGATATTTTCAGCTTCACTGATACCGAACTCCAGCATCTGAGGATGTCCATCCTTTATAACCTCTATCGCAGCCTGAATGACTGCTGGCTCAACGCATCCTCCACTAACAGAGCCAGTTATTTCACCCTTTTCGCTGACGGCAAGTTTGGCTCCGGGTAAGCGCGGCGCTGATCCGGCCATGCTGACAACAGTTGCCAGTGCAACTCTCTCTCCTTGAGTTTTCCATTTTTCGATATCTGGTAATACGTCGCGCATTTGTGTGACCTCCAATGAGTATGTAAAGAATAGAACCTAGTTGAATCCTGGTTTTGGTTTACTCCAACTTTTTACCGCTTTACGTCGTGCTGCTTCACTACGATCAGGGCGGCTATCGTCAATAGAGGAGAGAAGATGTCCCAAATCTATCAAGCTATCCAGATTATGTGAAGGCAAAAAATTGTCGATGAAAGGTAATGATGTTTTCATACCAATCGTGAGCGGACGATAGTCTGGCGAGCCCAATAATGGATTCAGCCAGATCAGGCGATGGCAACTACGCTGTAAGCGATCCATCTCCTGATGGAGAGTATCGGCATCGCCACGATCCCATCCATCGCTGATAATTAAGACGACGGCTCCACGACCCAGTACACGTTTGGCCCAGTGGTAGTTGAATACATGAATGGCATCACCGATTCGCGTGCCCCCAGACCAGTCCTGGACAAGGCTCGTGACATCGCGAACTGCGTCATCTACATCGCGCTTCTTGAGCTGTCTCGTCACACGTGTGAGGCGCGTGCCGAAGACAAATGCTTCGACGTTCATAAGACCATTTGAGATCGTGTGGATGAAGTGTAGCAAGAGTCGCGAGTAGAGGCTCATTGATCCACTGATGTCGCAAATGATAACGAGTGGGCGTGGTTTGTACCTGTTTTCACGCCATGTCAATTCAATCATCTCCGCACCATATTTGAGATTGCGTCTGACCATTCTCCTCATGTCTGGATAAGAACCTTTGCGGGCAGGAGCTTTCCGGCGTGTCATGCGTTGTCCTAGTTTCCAATGCATTTCTGCCATGAGACGCTTGGCCTCCTGGATCTCTTCCCAGGTATAGTTCTCAAAGTCTTTTTTGCGTAGCTGCTCAATCGCACTGTAGGCGGTTCTTTGAGGATCTCCACGATCGTCGTCTGCATCATCCTTTTTCTCATCGGGATAGCGCTGGCGCTCATTGGGACGCGTTTCACCGCGCAATTCCTTGCGCGCCTCGCTCAATTTGAGATGTTCCGCCAGTCGCTTACGTTCAGAAGGTGGGAGTCGTAATTGTTGCTCTTTGCGTTTTACTCCACTACTATTGGAATTCTCCGCTTTTTTTTCCAGATTGGAGCGCATAAACCAGAAATATTGATACATCTGATTGAAGATGGGTTCCTGCTCATGGCGAGTAAGCAGGCTGCATTTCAGCGTGGCGTAGAAATCTTCCTGGTTGGTAATATCAATGCTGTTCAACGTCTCCGCCAGATCAAGTAATTGATGGGGACCGACGTTGATACCAGATTCCCATAACAAACGGCCAAACTCGGTCAGGCGATATAATAAGCGCTCACCACGTTCGATCTCCTGACCTGTTGTTACTGAGGTCTGAGATGGCGTATCACCACCTGGTAGAGACGCATCCATAGCTATAACGCTCCTTGTATCTTCTGAAGTATCTTCTTGATGTCGAGTCCGCCTACTTTCAGAATATCGTCTTGATATTTGAGCACTGCTCCAAGTGTATCGCGGATTGCTCCCTCGGTCAGTTCCTGTTGATCAAGCGCCAGCAGCGAACTCATCCAATCGAGGGTTTCTGAAATGCCCGGAGCTTTATATAGTTCCAGGTTGCGTAGCTCATGTACAAAATGTGTGACCTGTTGCGATAAGCGCTCTGGCGCTTCTGGCATGCGCGCTAGAATGATCTGATATTCCTTCTCCAGGGTAGGAAAATCGATCCAGTAATAAAGACAACGGCGACGTAGCGCATCATGAATCTCACGGGTGCGATTCGATGTAATGATCACAAATGGTGGCTCTTTGGCCTGGATGGTTCCGATTTCAGGAATAGTAATCTGAAAGTCTGAGAGGAGCTCAAGCAGATAGGCTTCAAATTCCTCATCGCTACGATCCAACTCATCGATGAGTAAGACTGGCGCTTTCAGGTTGGCCGGATCAATAGCCTGTAAGAGTGGACGTTGCATCAAAAAGTCGGGACCGAAGATCTCTTTCATCTCGTTCCCTTGCGTGGCCTGTGTGGTCTCTAAGAGGCGGATGTGGAGCATCTGTCGCGTATAGTTCCATTCGTAAACAGCGGTATTGACATCGATGCCCTCATAGCATTGTAGACGGATCAGACGCGTGTCGAGCAGAGATGCGAGTATCTTGGCGATCTCTGTCTTCCCAACGCCCGGCTCCCCCTCCAGCAGCAGTGGCTTACGTCGCTTGAGTGAGAGATAGATCGCTGTAGCCAGACTGCGGTCGGCAATATAATGCTGCGCAAGCATGGCTCGCTGTACATCTTCAATAGTTGCCAGATTGTTAAATTGTGCCTGCTCCAACGTAAGCCTCCAGATGGATAAAAAAGTGTGCTTAAAAAGTGAAATCTCTCTTATTGTAAGCTATAGTTGTCACGCGTGACAATGTCTGGCTGCAACAATTATACTAAAACTGTGCCATCTTTTAAGAAGAGCACATCGTCAATCCATACTTCACCGGAGGTACGCAAATCGCAAATCATATCCCAGTGAAGCGCGGAATGGTTGCGTCCTCCTGTCTCTGGATAGCTGGCCCCAAGAGCCATATGGACTGTGCCACCCATTTTTTCATCAAATAGGATCTGCTTGGTAGCGTGGGTGACTCCCACATTATTCCCGAAGGCAAATTCTCCCAGATAGCGTGATCCAGCATCCAGATCGAGCATTTGCTGGAGAAATGCTTCGCCTTGACGGGCGCTGGCTTCAACAACACGTCCATCTTTGAAGACCAGACGTACACCCTCAACCGCATGTCCATCATAGCTGGCAGGAATATCAAATTGAACAACTCCGTTCGCACTGTTTTCTACAGGGCTCGTGAAGAACTCACCGCTTGGGAAGTTGCGCTTGCCGTCGCTGTTGATAAAAATGCGATCTTTAATAGAGAGAGTCAGGTCAGTTCCATCGCTGATCAAATGAACTTTTTCTTTACCTACCAGCCAGTCGACAAAGCGTTGCTGCTCCCTGCCGAGTTCTTTCCACCGGGCAATAGGGTCGGGATCGTTGAGAAAGCAGACATCAAAAACGAATTCTTCAAATTCTTTGAGTGACATATTGGCTTCTTGCGCATAGCCTGTGGTCGGATATAGGGTTCCGCACCAGCGAAAATCTCCCCGCTGCTCGCGTTGACGAAAAAGATTGGCATTCGCGTAATCTGCCTGACGACGTTTCGCACTTCGATCTGGAGGGATATTACTGAGTGCCTTGGGATTACTGCTCGATTGAATCCTCAGACGAGCGTTGGCTTTCTCCGCCAGCGCTTGTGCTAGCGGAGATGGCTGAGTTAATTGACTGTCATTGCCTTCACGCAGAAGGATTTCGTTCAGCGATTCTAGCTCGATCAGGGGGATTGGATGCGCTCCTACGAGTAGAGCTTCACGATAAACTGCCTCTATGAGAGGGGCTGCCAATGGTGTGGCCTGGATAGAGAGAATATCACCTTCTTTAAGATATAAGCAATAGTGGACTAGCGTATGAGCCCAACGGTCAATACGAATATCGTGCATACAATTGTAATCCCTTCAGTGATTAAATACCTTATCCATTGCCCCTGAGCATCCTGGCTTGTTAGCGTCGCTCCAGCGCACGTGTGATGGCACGGCGTGTGACGACAGCGGTCATCTGACGTCGATACTCTTCTGATCCATGAATATCTGCCACAATCTCTGCTCCCTCGGCGGCGTGACTGCTGGCTTCAGCAATGGTGGTTTCGTCGAGGACCTTCCCTAATAGTGCCTCTTCAACCGCGCTGGCGCGTAGCGTGTAGGTGGTTGAACCGGTAATGGCTATGCTGGCAGCAGCGCAGATATTGTTTTCATCGAGCGTAATCACTGCGGCACAACCAGCGATGGCGTAGTGGGAGGCTTTGTTGGCCAGCTTTTCATATGCTGAGTATGTATGAGCAGCTGGCAATGGTAGGCGTAATTCAATCAGAAGTTCATCGGGTTCCAGGGATGTGGTAAATGTATCAACAATGAAGTCATCGATCGGAATAGTACGCGTTCCTGTGGGACCCTGAACTACCAGTGTGGCTTTGAGCGCAAGGATAATTCCAGGCAGATCGGCTGCTGGATCAGAGTGGACAAGACTGCCTCCAATTGTGCCGCGATTGCGTACCTGCTGATCCCCAATCATTGAGGTTCCTTCTGGGAGAATGGGGAAGTAGCGTTGTAAAATTTCTGCTTGTTCTACCTGCCTGTAGGATGTTAGTGTCCCGATAGTGATGATGTCTTGTTCTTGATTGATGTATGCCAGGCTTGTGATTTTTCCAATATCGATCAGGTGCTCCGGCTGCGATAAGCGTAGTTTCATGGCTGGAATCAAGCTGTGACCTCCAGCGAGAATTTTTGCCTCGTCACCGTATTGCTGCAAGAGCGCGATTGCTTCTTCTACCGATTGCGCTGGATGATAATCGAATGCCGTTGGTACAGACATACTTCTTTCCTCTTTTCTACGGGTTGCTCTTGACTATCTGATCATCACACAAAAGGACATAAAGAGATAGTTGAGAAAAATAACGAAAGATTGTGATGAAAATCTGAAGCTAATCTCCGCTATGAACCGGGTCTACATTCCCAGGGCTCATATGTTCTGCGGCATCTTGAACGGCCCGTACGATATTTTGATAGCCAGTACAGCGACAGATATTGCCTTCTAACCCTTTGCGGATCTCGGTCTCAGTGGGATGAGGGTTGTTTTTAAGTAGTTGATAGGAAGCCATGATCATCCCGGGTGTGCAGAAACCACATTGCAAGCCATGTTTGGCCCAGAAGCCTTCTTGAATGGGATGGAGGCTGCCTTCGGGTGCTAGTCCTTCAATGGAGGTCACTTCGCTATTGTCCGCTTGAACGGCCAGAACAGTGCAAGATTTGACGGCCTCACCATTGAGCAGAACAACACATGCGCCACATTGTGAGGTGTTGCAACCGATATGTGTTCCGGTTAGATCTAACACGTCACGTAAATAATGGGCAAGTAGCATACGAGGCTCGATCTCTGTTTGATGCTGCTGACCATTAACTGTGATGGTGATTGAACGTTTCGTCGGCATTGATAGTACCCTTTACCTCTGCTAGTTGTGCCTTGTTTCATCAAGTAGAAAGTGGATGCTCTCTATTTCTATACACACTCTCGCTAAGAAAAGAGCTTGATACGCTTTCCTAGAGATGAGTGAGGGAAATAAAAAGTGATTTCTATTAACAGAAAAAGCGTAGCACACGCAGGGTTGGGATGTCAATGAAAAAATGAGATGCATCAGTGCAAGAAAAAGCGCTCTCGGAATTATCGTTGAGAGCGCTTTTTTCTTCTACTATCCTGTATTGAGATTATGGATTTTTGCCATGGCCAGGGTTATTTCCATTTGTCGTTGTTGGTGCCTTAGTAGCAGAGACGCCCATCGTCAGTGCAAATGAGCCTGGTCGATCGCTACCTACGGAGCATGTGACGCTTCCTGAGTTGAATGTAGCAGTAATCAAGGACAGCTTATTGATTGCTCCTGCGTGTCCAGCCATAGAAGCATATGATATTCCTAACCCATCAGCAGTTGTCGTTGCTGTCAACGGGGATGTTGTGTAATCTCCCCATTGGATTTGAATGCTTACTGATGCGCCACCAATACCTACTGGATTGCCATCTTGTTGTTTGACAAATTTCGTATAAATAGGAATGCTGCCACCAGCGTTGTAGGCTGGAGACTCGTTTGTAACCCAGAGTCCACACCACTGAGCGGGAAGTGCCGGGGTGGGGCTGACCTGGTTGATTTTGTTAAAATTAATCATCGTTGTAGTGGCTTTAGGAGTAGCGGTTGCACCGGCACCGACCGCAGTACTACCATTGCTGTTGGCCCCACAGGCGACAAGGATGATGCTCAACATGAGAAGGAGGAAAATAAACCCATATTTAAAAGAGAGCGAGACGAAAGATCTATTTTTTTGTGGTTTTTGTGCGTTTTCTTGTTGCATAAATTGCTATCACCCTCATAAAACTTACATTACTGATGGTTAGTATAGCATATCATATGTGTAAGGCTTGCTATTTGTGCTCTATCAGCTAAAAAAGTACTATGGCATTTTCTCGATGTGTGATGAAGCGTTTTGAAATGGAGGGGATGGATGTACAAGAAAAGAGCATGGGTTTCGATATGAAGCGCTACTCTTTTCTTGTAAGATACAAGGTCTCTTTTGCGGTTATTGGACGATGATTGAGACTTTCATGCCACCGTGGATGGTGCAATATAATTTAAATGTGCCAGTCTGGTTGAATGGACCAACTGCAATGGTATCGCTACCAGAGAATGATAGATTTACCGTTGGAGCACCTGGCTCGGTTGTATTATCAGGGGTTGCACCGTTCCACGTACCATTTTTAATGATATGGGTTACTGCTACGTCATCAACAATATCGAGCTTCTCACCCTTTTTGATGGTGACTGAGGGCACGAGAAACGTAGCTGCGCCCATATGCACAGCAGGGTTTTTGGGTATAGTATCAGCATCGATGACACGACAGGCTGAGAATAAAACGGTGATAAGCGTAAAGGCTAAAAGGCCGAATAGGATCTTTCTATTCATAACGTTCTTTTGGAGTCCTCCTTGAGAAATCTGTTCGTCTCCATGAGTTTGCGATAATGACAAGAGTAACCTGTCAGGGGACATTCCTACTATAGCAAAATGTCACCAATATAGCAAAGAGATAGGTCGCTGTTTGTTAAGAAAAAATAATTCCTAGCATTATTGGCTAACAAATGTCTCCGCCCGCCTGGATGGTCGCTCTATGTTATCTTCTCACGAGTCTATAACGTTTAATTTGTCGATCTGGCTTTGTCTCTCTCCAGGTGTCTTATATATCTATAGCAAAAAATCGCTTGCTTTGACAAAGATGATGGAGAGATGATGCGTGTTTTATAACGGTATATCAGGTTTTCTGTATGAACCCGTCCAGCATATACGATCGTGGGAAAGAGGCGATACAAAAAAACAAGATCAGTTGATGGAGGTTGTTTTTTGTGCTGGTAGCGCATACGGGATTTGAACCCGTGATCTCCGCCTTGAGAGGGCGATGTCCTGGACCGCTAGACGAATGCGCCTTAGTCTGATTCTCTACTCCCAGTGTCGTAAGGGAGTATAACTCGCTATCTATATTATACCTGTCTCTGTTTTTTTGTCAACAGTTTGATGGTATCATCTGGCTATTCAACTCATGAACTGGTGGCTCTGTCCTACTGACTAATAACGCAATTTTATCCTGGTCGCTTGATTTCGTTGCGCTAATATGATGAGCTGTAATATCCTTTAAGCCAGAGTTTTTAGAGAGCAGTCAGGGTGATTGGCTTCAATAGAGATTACCATCCTGACTGCTCATTGTGTGTATGCCGAAATGTATGGACTGATACAATTATGCTGAATTGCGCAGATCGACGCTGATCGTTTCTCCTTTATACTTAAACTGGAAGGCGATACGTTTCCAGCCAGTGGGCCAATGAGGAGATGTCGTATATCCAGTGTCTGTCACACGTAGTCCAGCAAAGCCAAAAATTACCGCTTGCCAGACTGCTCCTGCACAGGCTGCATGAATACCTTCAGGCGTATTTCCACGCAGATTTTCGAGATCTACTAATGCTCCTTTCATAAACATGTGGTATGCCTCGTCAACATGGCCTAATTCGCTGCCAAGAATCGCATGTAAGGCTGGCGTCAATGAAGATCCATAGTCATGATCGGTGATGGGAAAGTAATAATCCCAGTTAATCTTTTTGGTACGCTTATCAAACTCCTGCCGGAGCATCGTCAGAAGCATTAAGACATCGGCCTGTTTGACGAGCTGATACTTCTGGACGTTCTCGACACCCAGAATACCTTGATAGGAATCTTTGCGCCCCTTATATTTATCCAGGTCGAGTTTAGGGAGCTTAAAGAAGCCATCAAATTGTTCAATCAGGCCAGTGTCAGGATTGATGGGAACTCTGATATGCTCCTGGACATCTTGCATATGGGCCAGACGTTCTTCTGTTAGATCGAGCTGTTTGGTGAGCGCTGCGGCCTTGGTCGGTTCTGCTTTTTTGAGCCATTTGAGCGCGATGAGAGCTTTTTGGATGTTATTTTGGGCCATGGTATTCGTATGAGCATTATTGTTGACATGCTCGTGCCATTCATCTGGTCCGATAACGTTGGAGATCTCATAGTTGTGGTGCTGCTCGTTCTTCTCTACACGACTGTCCCAAAAGAGAGCGGTACTTAAGAGTAGCTCAGTTCCGTAGTCACGCATAAAATCGTCGTCGCCAGTTACCTGCCAGTATTCCCAAAAGGCATGTGCAATACTGGAGGTAATATGCAGCTCGATAAATCCGTTAAGTACAGGGATGAGTTCTCCCGTTTCAGGATGAATGATGGAGGGTGGAGTGGTCTCTTCTCCATTGAGAGTACTTTCCCAGGGATATTGCGCTCCTTTGTAACCATTGCTGGCGGCTTTTTTTCGTGCCGCTGGCAAAAGATGGTAACGATAAAGTAAGAGGTCACGTGAGAGTTTGGGAAGTATATAGGTGAAGAACGGTAACATGAAAATTTCAGTATCGTGAAAAACATGTCCCCGATAGCCGAATCCTGTGAGACCTTTGGCAGCTATACTGTAGCGGCTATCATGATCTGAGGCGTTGATGCGCAACTGATAAATGTTATAGCGCATACCAATTTGTGCTTTATCATCTCCCTCGATAAGTACATCAGCCTGCTGCCAATATGCTTTCCAGGCTTCCTGCTGTTTAGCGAGTTGTGACTCATACACAAAATCTGTATTTTTTTTTGTAGGGACGTTTTTGTCGGCAGTGTTGAGTAGCTGCTGATGATGTGTGGTTGCTACATACAATGGGTCATCAGCATCGCGAGAAGTGTACATCATGACTGTTTTTTCGGCGGTCAATGATGCTCCCATGGCGAGTGTACAGGTGAGATGGATCGCAGGAGCGCCATCTGAGTCGATAAATTCTTTTTGTACGTCGGGAGTGTCAGTTGTAAAGCTCATCGTTTGGGCCAGAGCAACCTGGGTGTGTTTCGTTTCACTTTGTAACCAGAGTAGATCTGATGTGTGTCCTTGATCTTGCGTATTCCAGTGCATCAGGTCATAGTTGCCTACTCCAACATCGAAACTGGAACGCAATATTACCTCCACCGGATGATTCTTAGGCGATTCTTCTAAGGTGACTGTATAGCGAATGATACCTAGATGTTCATCAGCCAGACTGGCAAAACGATCACTCGAGATCCTGACACGTACGCCTGTCGGGCTCTCCCAAAGGACGTCACGATGCAGTACCGCTGTTTGTATATCAAGAGTACGTGTATATGCCAGTAGCTTCCCTTTATCTAGTCTGAAGCGTTCACCATTGACGAATAACTTAATCCCTATCCAATTAGGAACGTTAGCCAGCTCTTCTTTCGCGATGGGAACGGTATCGAAGACACCAAAGAGTAAAGTCGCCGCAGTCTCATGCGGATAGCCTTCTTCGAAGGCACCGCGGGTACAAAAATAGCCATTGCCAATCGTGAATGCGGTTTCTTGACTGCGGATTTGTTTGAGATTGGTGTTAAAGGAATCTTCGCTTACTTGCCAGAGATTTCCCACTTCACAACCTTTCTACTTTCGTCTTTTTTACAAAAGAGTACCTTGTGCAGGTAATTATTCATGTGGTAATAGATCTTTTAAATGGACATTTTCCATACTCGCGAGGATTTCATCAGCACGCTGAAATCTAGTTTTAGGCCCAATACCTAAGGCATACATCCCCGCTGTTTTGATCGCCTCGATGCCGGCATCTGCATCTTCGACGCCTAAACAATTGATAACAGGTGTCTTTACCAGACCAGCTGCATAGATAAATATATCAGGAGCAGGTTTGCTATTGACTATGCTGTTGCCATCGGCGATGCCATCGAAGAGATCGATAATTTCCAGGCGCTCAAGTACCGTCTGACAGTTTTTACTGGCTGATGCCACTGCCGATTTGATCCCGGCCTGGCGTATTTCTTGTAGTAATGCTTTACCACCCGGAATTAATTCGCTCGGAGTCATGGTCTTAATCAGTTCGTTATAATAATCGTTTTTACGTTGCATCATAGCTTGTATCTGATCTTCTGAATACTTGTGATTACGGATAATATATCCTATCGATTCTCGTCGTCCTACACCACGAAGATGTGCATCGTTCTCCTCGCGGGTAAAGGGAATACCCTCTTCGTCTGCAAGCTGCTTCCAGGCACGATAGTGATATTCTGACGTATCGGTGAGGACTCCATCAAGGTCGAACAAGATGGCTTTTACTATAGGCATAAAATTTTCCTTTCGGTACCGTAGGGATTTTGAAATATGCATGCTGTGATGAGGGACTTTTGCCCCCTAGTCTTTAAACGTTGAAGAGCTGAAAGTGTGGACAACAGATAAGCTGAAAATATCAGTCCCCTCAAGATGCTCTAAAGTATTTATTATACGATAACTCTTATAAAATAGTCGATATGCCAGAATTGTGCTGCCGTGCATTTTTAGGAAGTGGACATAAAGTGCTGGCTTGATGGGAGATTAAGCGTCTGACTACGTTTATCTTTATATAAGCATCGATGCCTGTGAGGCCAATTGCGGTAAATCATGTCAAGAGGATATGTCATTCTACCTATCAAAGTGTCTTGAACTGAAAAGAATGTTTTAATCGTATAGTATTGATGAGAGACATTGTTGGAATAATCTGGATTCATTGACTTATCTGAATGAAATGGAACGCAATTCGCAAGATTGGAGAATTTTTGATGACAACACCTTTACAGATTGGTGGGCCACAAATATTATTATTTGTCCTGTTGGTGATAGGAATTGGTCTACTCATCTCGTCTTTGATGGGGCTGCTCGGCGGCAGACGAGAAGAGGAGATTTTTGAAGACGAGTATGGAAAACGCTATCGACGCTGGAGAAAGCGTCGGCGCGAAGTACGCTGGAAGCGCGGCACAGGTGGCATACTGTTATTGGTGGCCGCGATCAGTTTGTTATGGCTCACGGTGGCGATTCAAAGTTATCTGGGACTTACGAATGATGTGAAGGTGGCACAAGTGCAGGCAACCACGTTTGATAACGATCCTAATCATATGGTTGTCCATCTGACTACGCTGGATAGTGATGGAAAAGCAACCTCAAATAAGACGCTTCAAATGAATGGGGATCAATGGTTATTAGAATGTAACATGATTAAATTCCCTTCATGGATGAATATTTTTGGGATTCATTCGAGTTTTAAGCTGACACGTTTAGAAGGACAATATAGTGATCCTGACCTGGAGAGAACATCCCAGCATACAGTTGTCGAACTAAATGGAGGTTCGGGTGACTTTTTTAAATCTGTCTACAAGCAGGCCTGGACATCGCCTTTTGTGGATGCCGCCTATGGCAATGCTGTCTTTGAGCCAGCAGATAATAAGACCTACGACATCTATGTGTCACAGACTGGATTATATGCGAAGCTCGCAGGAAAATAGTCATTAGATATAGTTGTCTTATGACGAATCTTTTATACAAAGACCTCAGTCTGGTCATGGATCTTGCACAAGTACTTCATAAAAAATATCAGGTTGCTTTGATCCATAAAAAACTTCCTATCTCGTTGGGATAGGAAGTTTTTTATGGGCTACTTTTAAGCGTATGATTAAGGCGTCGCGCGGCGCATAAACAGATCGATAATGCCCAGGGTGGCTGGTATCTGGGCACAGGTCGCCAGCAGAAAGTGCACGAGAGTGTCCAGGCGAGGCTTTTCTATCATGTCATAGATGTAGTTGCCTAACCACGCTCCAAAGAGCAAAGTAGCGCCTGCCGGTAAGGCTAAGAGAATCATCCATGGGCTGGCGTGCCAGATTGCAAATGTGCCGATGCCGAAGATGATACCCGTCAATATGAGTATGCGGTTTTCTTTAAAGCTGCTGTAGCTTAAGATGGTGTAGATGAGGACGGCTATAAAAAGTGGAATAGGTATCCAAAGCGATGGTTCCCTCTGAAGAATCGGGAAAATGTCGACGATTTTTTTTGCACCGCCGTAGTGTAAAAAGTAGATGGTGTACCAGTCACGTCCCATGATAAGCAGTGACCAGAGAAAGGGTGCAAGCAAGAAGACACGTTTACGAGCATCAAGGCGGCGTAGTAGCATGATGGCTGTACCTGCAAAGATGGCCGCAATGGGTATATAAAGTGGATGGGTTTGACGTGTGAGTGCGAAATGCTCATAAATGCGATACATGTGTTGTATCGATGGCTCTGTGCGGACAATGGGGATATTTTTGAGCGCATTGACGAGGTGTGGGGAATACATCAAGTAAAATGGTCCCAGCACAGCGGGGCAGAGAAATTCTAAGATCAGTAATGCCATAAAGAGGTTGGTAATCCAGTGGGTAGGATAATATTTGCGAAATGCCAGACGAGCAGCTACGAAACCGAGGATGACTGTCAGCCATGACCAACCAAGCATACAATGTGGAACTGACCACTGTGTCTCATCCAGCCCGTAGGTAGAGTGCCAGAAATTATCAAAGATGATAGTGATAGTCAGGGCGACTAAACCACCGCCAAGGATGACAAGGGAGCCAGCAATTTCAAATGGGAGGAATGGAAAACGGATACCAGGTCCATACCAGCCACGTAAGCGTGGATTGAACGCAATAAACGCAACCAGCAATCCTGTCATTGAAGTCATGACAAACACAAAGAAATGTGGGGGAGACCAGAAAGTATCGAAGCGTACTGTGGCATGCCAGTAACGATCCCAAAGCTTTCCTGCCCCGGTCGATGCAAAAAAAATGCCAAAGGTGAGCCATAAGAGTAGATAAGCCCGGACACGATCGGTCTCTACTTGCTTATTGGGCGGAACAAGCGGTGGACGAGATGCTTGTGCTGAGCCATCGGTATTTGATGGCGGAAAATTAGCAACAGGTAACTCAGCCATTGGAGTTGTTTGCTGCATGCGATTACCTACTTTCTCTTCCTTTTCATATAGTGATAGGTCTGGAAGAAAAGGATGCTAGCTCTTCTTCTCGGTTTCCCACTTTGAGAAGCTCTGCAATACGTTTAGGACCTCTCAAAGCGAGAAAGCAAAGTTTCTAAAGATGCATATAGCCTTCTTCGCATGGCTATTGATTCTATATATCGGCATCTACTCCCTGAATATTAGTTGTCACTCCGGAAGTAGATTGCCGATCCATAGCCTTCATACACCATACGAAAGTCCTGAGGAGGAAAGATGAAACGACTATTTTTAGTTACACCACCCTGATAGCCGCCATTGTCGGTGATTAACCAGACGCGGCTATTATTCGCCAGCACATTCTGAAATTCTTGCTGATTAAGCATTGGATGAGCTCCAGATGTCGTTTCAATGATCTGTTTGTTGTTTTCTATCAAAAACAGGGCACGATCAATTGAGAAGTAGTAGTCAACCTGACCGACGTAGTAGAGGATGGAGACCGCTGGCGCGACTGTGACGACGATATCTCCTTTGCGAAGGTGACTTTTCATATACTGACCAACGTGATCGTAATCCGCGTAGTGATGCCGATAATTTAAGCCCAGTGTCCTGCTGATGAATTGGTTGTAATTGCTCAACGGTAGTGCCGGAAAGATGAGCACACTGGCAAGCAGAAGTGCAGCCATGGACATCATGATAATGCGCACAGGGAGTGATGCTCGTGGATTGGTATTGGTCATGCTATGCTTGAAGATGAGGTGCGGTTTCGCAAACTGCCAGATGCGGTCGAGTATACTCCAGAAAGCATAGGCCCCCATCATATAGTAGAGCGGAAGCAATGGATAGTAGTAGCGATCTGCTTGCATGGTAAACATGAGAATAAGCGTGCCGCTGGCAATCAATAAGAAGAGCGCACAATAGCGTGGACGGCGATCCTTGCGTAGAAAGGCCAGGATACAACCTGAGACCGTCAGGAGCGAGTTGATAATCAACCAGGGTTGGGTTAGTAACCAGGGAGCGATGCTGATTTTGAGTGTTCTCATTTGGAAGAGTATTCCAAAGTAGTATGGTAGATTATTAAAACTCGGTCCAATTTGTGGCTGGCGGCTCTGATCAGTTGAGAAGGTGGGTGGATGTGTCCAGAAGACAACGAGTAGTTGACTGATGATCAGTGCACAGACGATCAACGATGGAATCCACCAGTGCTTCTTACGAAGTATCCACGGAATACCATAAGGTCCCGCGCGTGTCGCCAGTAAGCCGCAACAGAGTGCAGCCGGCAGAATAATGAAGTTCTCTTCATGGCTAAAGTATGCCAGTAGCAGACAGAGCAATGCCAGGTATGCAGGGCGCTTTTTTTCGCGCAGTTGAAGCGCTCGGTATAGCATGTAGACGACGATGATGACCATAAATTGGGCTTGCTCGTACATCCGCACCTGACGCGACCATATCAATGTATATGGGGAAAAAGCTAGCATCGCTGTCGCTAACCAGGCGATTTTGCGATTGAAGAGTTTCTGTGTGATCAGGTAAAACAGAGGAATACTCACTAAGTATTCGACCAGACTGAGTGTACGTGGTATTACCTGTCCCGCCGTACCAAAGATGGACATGATGGCGGCTAACAGGTAGGAGAATAATTCTCCTTTCGGATAAATGAACCCTGATGGAAAGGTCGGAATGCCCTGGGTGATAATGCTCTTCGCTGCATTATAGCTGGATAGTTCATCTTGCCAGAATGGTTCATAGCCAATGTTATAGCATACCATTGGAATAGCTAGCAGCAGAATAATAAACAGGCCCCAGTTTTGGCGTGACCAGGCGAGCAGGCGTTGTTTCCACTGCTGAGGAGTGCTTTCTGACGATGATTGTTGAAGCCTTTCTTCATCATCTATCAGATAACTTAAATCATCACTGATAACCTCTGGTTGGCGCGTTGCTCTGGCTAGCCGTAAGCTGTGTGTTTTATGGGCATGAAACCAGAGGGTGATGGCGCTACAGCCAACGACGAAGATGAGGAATAATCCCCAGAAACGCGTGTAAGGAAATGGTTGCGCTAAGAGCGGCTCTCTGGAGAGCGCTATCAGTAAGGCTTCAATCGTCAATGCTGGTAAAAAGATCAAGCAGGCTGCTTCAAAAGCCGCTCGACGAGAGGTATAAAATCGTCGTAGCAATATGAATGCCATGCCCATCCAGACAATCAGGATGGCGATTAAGCTATAGACAAGCGTTTCAGCAATCAACATAGGCGGCATTATTTGGACGTTGAGTGTGGTACTAGTATTGGGAAGGTAGAAGGTATTGCTGGCTCCTGGACGCTCGACAGGAATAGGTGCAGGCCACTGTAATATAGCACTATTGGCTCGTGTCCACTGTGTACTTGCCTGGTTGGAGACGTGCCAGCCTCTGTCGTTGGCGAGCAAATTCTGTGTTGAGGGTCCGTTGCTCATGAGAAGGTCCATTGATAACGCACTCTTCAACGTATCCAGTCCGACCTTCGCCGTACTTATTCCCGGCGATTGTACATGCACTGCAATTGTGTTTATACCTGTATGCAGATACGGTGTGACATCGTAGACCCCTGTAATCAGTCCTTTACGATACACAACTGGGAGACCTGTAGTATCAAGTGAATCTGCTACTGTCATATCAGGTACGGGCGGTTGGCCGCTCCATTGTATGTATTGATGGTCATTGATAAAAACATTCGCAATTCCATTTGCAACCATACGCAGAAAAATCTTTTCTCTGTGTGCTGGTAGATTTATTTGATGTACAAAGTAGCCATCTTGTGCGCCATTCGCGCTGAGCCAGTGCTGCGGTGGTGGGTAGGTATAGATGATCGGATTCACTGCGAGAAGTGGATTCGTGGTTGGGATTGGTGTAACGAGTTGTGCTGACCGCCATTGTGTCGTGTCGAATGCAGGTAGCGTCCAGCTATAAGGATTGGCTGCATTGCGTGGATGAGCTAGCACTGTTTGTCCTGTGGCATGCCAGCTGGCATTGGTGCCGATGTAATGGCTGCTCTCTCCCCAGGTGGTCCCGATAATGGCGCGTAGTTGGGGGTTTTGCTTATCCGCATCAACGATGCGGATACCGATGGCGTTTGTGCCTGTGGTCAGTACTGAATCGATATCAAACATGTAGGTTCTTGGCGTATCACCGATGACAAAATCTTGTGCGTTTGTACCAATAAATGTGCCGTTTGCGTAGATACGAAACACTTGATTGGCAGTGAGCATGATGTACGCATTATCAGGTACGGCATTGAAGTTAGTCATGTAGCGATAATAGGCGACTGGGGATGTGATATCTACGGGTTGTATCCAACGTGCGTCCCTCCACGAGGGTGTATAGGTCGTGACTTGTGGCACGAAAAAGTATTGATATGCAAACCAGCTGGTACCTGTACAGGCAAGGAAAAGACAACACCATAACATGAAACTGGCTAGATGTTGTCTCATGCGTCGCATGGCTTGTATCGGTAGCTTGCTATGCGGTGACAGAATGACATTTTTTCTTTCTGAAGATGTTACGCTCATAACCTTTCTCCGTATCTCGCAAGTAATGCCGTGAGGCGTTAACGCATGCCCGACATATACTGGCGAGCGGTATTGTTATGGTAGGTAGGAT
Source organism: Dictyobacter sp. Z7_2 (assembly GCF_057551105.1). NCBI lineage: Bacteria > Bacillati > Chloroflexota > Ktedonobacteria > Ktedonobacterales > Dictyobacteraceae > Dictyobacter > Dictyobacter sp. Z7_2. Next base: position 250,974 of record NZ_BAAJPE010000002.1, on the reverse strand, counting down.
CAAAATCCTGTGCTTTATACAGATATTCACGCGCGTTGATAAAGTCATGCAGGCCGAATCTGCTCAGCGCAATGTAGGTGTATGCAGCCGAAGTGAGTTCAAGGCTTTGGTTGGTTCGTAAGACCATACGCATATGGGCCTCGCATCCGGAGTAGTTATGTAATTCATAGAGAATGCGTCCCGCTGTAAATTGTGCATAGAAATTGTTCTGATCGATGCTGATAATTTCATCTAACCAGGGTAAGGCCGGCTCGTCACGATTTATGCGGACCTGTGCTTGCCCCTTGAGTGGCTTTTGCATTTCTGCGAGCTTTGCCAGCGAAAGGCTTAGCTCATCGCGGAGCCAGGATGTATGTGGATAAGTGTCCCAGATGTTTTTAAGTCCCTGGTATGAGGAAAACACATCGTTTTGGGCCAGGTAATAGTGGTTGAGGTATAGTTTGCTTTCCGCATTAGGGCGTTGGGGATGGAGAAAGTACCAGGCTTGACCGCGTTCAATGTGATATTCCGGTAACATATCCAAAGAGGGATTGAGGCGCTGTGCGCGATTGAGCCATGAAAGAGCATCTGCATAGTTGCCGACACTGAGTTGATGTTCTGCTTGATATTCGCTGGCAAGCGCGAATGGTGCCCGTCCCAACACTATGATTGCGAGCAAGGCGATGATGCCTAGCGTTACGCGGCGTTGAGGAAGCATGACGTTGCGACGTCTGGCCAAATGCGATGCAGTATGAGGTAAAAACCCTTGTGCTATGAGCATTATCAGCATAGATAGCAGTGGCGCAAACAGACCAATGCTTACCTGATCGAGTAGGATGGCTACGCGACCCGTCATGTGTAATTGATGAAAAGAGAATGGTAGAATTGGTATGAATTCTGGTGCAGAGGCATAGCCGAAGTGAGAACGAGCAAGCTCAAGTTGGATCTGGCTGCGTGTTACTTCAGCGATCATGCCCATATCTACAAACAGAAACTGAAAGAGAAACACTAACGGTGGGACGAGGCAGAGCAAGCCAGCTCGTCGATAGCAACTAGCCAGCGATTGCCGCGATGTTATGAGCAATCCGACAGGGTCAGCAGCAATATGTGCTTGATAGGCACTCCAGGTTTGTCTACTGACGAAAAAAATGTACAGTGCACAGCAGGTACACAATGTCCCATAATTGATGATGCTAAGGCGTAACTGCCAACCAAGATCGATTGGCAGTTGCCATGCCGTTAGATGTGTCCCGTTGGGATTGTTGAACCAGGGGAGTATACTCGCTACCAACATTAGTACTCCCGCAATCCCTGGTAGAATGACCCGGTAGGGGGGCCAACTGCGATGCGCAGACCAGGGTCGGTCAGACATGCCCATATGCTTTTCCCCTCTCATTTCAGTTTTAATGTTCGACGCTATTGATGGTGATTGTCTGTCCTTGATGAAGTCGATTCAGTGGGAGGACAATAATCTGATCGTTTGGCGCGAGTCCGCTATCGATATAAATGACATTTGGATTACTTCCAACGACATGCACCTGTTGCATATAGGCACGTCCGTTGAGGACTTTAAAAACGCTCGATTCAGTGTCTGGATTAAGGACGGCGATACGTGGAATTACAAAGGCTGTTTGCTGGCTTTGTACCTGTACGAAGGCACTCATTCCCGGGAGCAGCGCTTGTTGGGTATGCGTGACGCTGACATCCACCTGGAACGTATCGGTCTGCGGATTTGCCTGGGGGATGATCGCTGTTACTTTGCCGGTGAGATGCACATCAGGTAGCGCGGAGGGCACGATCTGAGCGGGTGCATTGAGCCGAACCTGTTGCAGATTGGCAAGCGGTAACTGCGTATGAATCAATACTGAGGATTGATCCATTAATGTCATCAAGATGGCGTTGGCTCCAAAGTTCTCCCCTGGATTGACGAGCACTGTCATTACGACGCCGTTGACGGGTGAGATGAGATTTCCATCGTGTAATGTCATGCCGTTTGTCTGAGCGATGAGCGCGTGATAGTGATTGTTAGCAACCTGAAATGCCTGCCGCGCTGCGGCCACTGCTATCGGGTTGATGGCGACGCTGGCGACCGAGTTTAGGTAGGCTTGAGCTGCGTCCACATTGCTTTGTGCCTGCTGGATTTGTGCATTGAGCTGTGTGGCATCGAACTTTATTAAGGGCTGATTCGTTTTGACTTGATCACCCTCTTTGACCATGATATCAATCACATGTTCTGGCAGTGGAAATTGCACATTGAAATTCTGTTTCGCGGCCACCACTCCGCCACCGCCCACATTGGCTGTGACCGATTGCTGTTTGCCAACTCGGAATACTGTGGTCTGCTGAGTGGCTAGAAGCGAGTACCATAAGGTATAGGCGATCATTCCTATGAGCAGGAGAAGTGCCAGTATGAATGTGCCTGTCAGGTAACGTGATCGTTTTGATTGCTTTCGGAATTGGAACGTTGAATTGTGGATAAATGTTAGCAAGGAAGGTTGAGTTTTCACTGCTTTCACTCTTTCTTCATTCATATCTACTGGCTAGTAGCCAGACAAACAGCTTTTCTTTTGATGTGAATGCTTTAGACAGGATGTTCCTGTGGAAGTAGCGGATAAGAAATTTTCTTCCCATTATTTGTAAGCAGGTAGGTAAGTCCTCCTATGATGGCGAAGAAAATTCCTTGCGCATCCACTAATAAAACAAGTGTCATTGCCGTCGCTGTATCAGTGTGCATTGTGGCAAAAATGCTGACAAAAGCCTTTTCGCGTAAGCCGTATCCATTGATGGTTGTTGGCACAAAAGAGATTAAAGAAACCAAAGGGATTGCTACCAGGTAGAAAGGAAGTGGAATATGCACATGTAAAAGCATGGCAAATCCATAATAGTTTAGTGCTGCGCTGATATGAAAAAGAAATCCATACACTGTCGCCACACACAAAGCTCGCGGGTGCTTGAGACTCTTATGTAGTGTGGTTCCAATCTCTAAGAGCGATGTAACTACGCGATAATGTGTCCATCGGCCGCGAATGCATTTGGGTAATAATGTAACTGCACAGTAAATGCAAATCAGAGCTATACACATTGCCAGGGAAGCGAGCATGAATGTAATCATCATCCAGAGAGCAAACGTGCGGTGCCAGATGATTAATGCGGGTATCGAGACGAGTAACATGCCTGCAAAGCCTGTGACGCGGCTCATGATGACGGCGCTAACTGAGCCCCCCGGATTGTGTCCCTCTTTACCGACACTGTAAGCTTTGATTACATCGCCGCCCATGCCAGTTGGTAAAAAGTGATTGAAGGCGATCCCAATGAGATAAAGATTGATCAATCGCCTCAGGTCGATGCGGATACCTTCCCCATACAATAGACTTTGCCATTGATATGAACTAAGTATGATTCCGATCAATCCTATAATCACAGCTACTACTACTAAGCCATCGTCAAGATGTTGCAATTTCTGTAGGACGCTTGACCAGGAAAATGATTTGAAAAGAAATGTGAGCAAAAGGAGCGTACATCCAAGCCGTAGTGCGAATTTGAGCCAGGTATAGCGTGGTTTTTTTTGATGCGGAAACTGCTTCAAATCAGCCTGAGAGCCAGTGTCTGGTTGGGTATTGCCATCTGAGAGTATAAATCTTTGAGGCAGTGGTGTGCTCATCGCACCTCCATTTTCTCACTGTCCAGAACATTGCTCCTCTCCGAAGCTGCAATGCTCTGGAAAACCTGACATGAACTAGGCGGATTGGACAAGGTGATAGAGTGAACGCGTATATTCAAACTCATCGGCCAATCCCTGATGTAGCGAGATGAGGGGGCGATAATTTAGGAATTGTTGTGCTCGTCTGGTATCGGCAAAGGTATGTCTGACATCTCCATGCTGTTTTTCTTCAAAGGTGACATTGATCCTGCTGCTACTCACATCGGCGAGAATATCTATCACACTCTTAAGTGTGACTCTGGAGCCTCCTGCAATGTTCATGACCTGCCCAATTGCAGTCTCGGAGGTTGCAGCACGGATGTTGGCCTCGACGACATCTGAAATGAAGGTGAAGTCGCGGGTCTGATAACCATCGTCATAGATGCGAATGGGCTCATGGTCAAGGATCGCTTTACAGAACTTATGGAAAGCCATATCCGGTCGTTGGCGTGGCCCGTAGACGGTAAAGTAGCGCAGTGATATCGTCGGGAGATTGAAGTTATGATGGTAGAGCGTGCAGAGGTTTTCGGCTGCCAGCTTGGTTACCCCATAAGGTGAGAAAGGATGAAGTTGTGTATCCTCCACAATTGGAAATATCATCGCGTCACCGTAGACGGATGAAGAGGAGGCATAAATGATACGCTTGACTCCACCAACGCGTAAGGCTGTTTCGAGGAGTTTCTGTGTGGCTAAGACGTTACACTCTGTATAGCGAGCAAAATCCTCGCCCCAGCTAGCACGAACCCCGGCCTGGGCCGCCTGATGAAAAATCCAATCTACTCCCGTGATTAGCTCCTCTAGTGGCAAATGAATCAGATTCCCTTCAATAAAAGTGAAGGTGTTCCATGAACGCGGACCATCTAAATTTTTTTCTTTGATAGCGCGATCATAATAGTCGATGAACGCATCAATTCCGCAGACCTCATGCCCATCTGCTAACAGACGCTCTGTCAGATGGGAACCAACGAAGCCGGCAGCTCCCGTAACTAAGCAGCGCATGATGTTCTCCTTCGTAATAAACTGTGATGTATGTTCTGACGTGTACAGAGAAGATTTTTGATGGTGGTTTACTGCTTCTGTGCATGGTTTTGCCACTGGCATCATGACAGGTTATGCTGTGGCGGCAAGTAATTCAGCATTAAATTCTTCCTGTACGTGAGAGCTTTTTTTGAGAAAGACATTCCAGCTATAGTGCTCCTCAGCAAACAATTGTCCGTTTTTGCCAAGAGCTTTGGCGAGCGGCGGATCAAGTAAAAGATCTAGCGCTCCTTGTGCCAGCCCTTCAATGGTCGGTGGAACCAGGAGCGCGATTTCGGCTGAAAGCACTTGTGTTTGTGAATAGATTTCGGTGGCCAGAATCGCTTTGCCAGAATGGAGATAGGTATAGAGCTTGAGTGGCGTATTAGTGCCTTTACTGCGTGGGCTTACAAGCACATCAGCCAGGGCCATATATTTGGGCATCTCGGCCAACGGCCGTTGTCCGACGAAGCGTATCGCGTTGTGAACGCCTAATTCTCTGGCCAGCGCGGAGAGGCGCTCAACCTGAGCGGGTTGACCACCGACCAGAACATAGTGAACATCGGGCAAAATTTCATAGACAGTTGGTATGCTGCGGATAAGTAGATCAATGCCTTGATAGCTTTCTAAGGTTCCGGTATAAAGTAATACTGGCCCTGTTCCTAGATTGAGCTCTTGCCTGGCTTGTTCAACTTCATCGGGATGAGGTATGGGCAGGCTCTCGTCGACGGCTGAGTTTTCAATCATATAAATGGGAGTATTCTTCGTCATACTCCTGGCAGTTGTCTCGATGTCAGGACAGATGGCAATGACGCTGTGTGCCTTTTTGACGATGAGCTTCTGTAAAAACTCGACGGTGCGAATCAAGAATGGGTTTTTGGTGAACTCGGAACTGACAATCTGTTGGGATAGATCTGAGTGCATATAGTACAAATGCTTGCGCCCAAAGATACTGCTTAAAAGGACACCGATAATGCCGGCTTCTTCATGTGTATGCAGGCAATCGTAGTGCGTGATACACAGGCGCCAGAATGTCAGACAAAAGACGAGGAGATCTAGTGGGAACTTGGCCATTGATGGGCCAACCTTAATCTGATGTATGCCTGGGATGGATGGAATGCGGAAAATACGCAGTCCCGGTAGATCTACAGGCTTTCCGATATGATAGGTGACCAGATCAACCGTATGTCCCATGTGCAGCAGGGCTTTGATGTGATGGTAAATGGCGAAAGGCGCTCCTCGTTCCTCCAAGAACGGTTGGGGAGCAATCATCAAAATTTTCACCGTATGTCCTTTCTCGCTCTGTACTTGATAGTGAAGCAACTTGTGACGCCTCGGTTAGAATTAATGACTGGAAAAACTTTCCATTTTTCCATTTCTTTGTGCCTGGGGGACTATGTCATCGGGCGTTTGATATTCAACAAGTTGAATCGTATGGTTTTGATCAGGTTTTATCTGTTTGATGGTGTAAATCGGCTTTTCTTGTATCTCATAGTAGGTTCGCATAAGCAACTCAGCGATTAAGCCGCTGATAATGCTTAATAATCCAAATCCCGATAAGAGCAATGCGATTGGCAATAGTGGCGTGCGTTGACGACGTTCTGGCATCGATAGAAGGGTACGTCCTAAGGCGCAGGCACCTGTGCCGATGCCTAGTCCTAATGAGGCAAGGCCTGGTGTCCCAAAGGCGTGCAGTGGTTTGGTGCCAAAGCTACCCAGGAACTTAAGGGTAGTTAAATCAAGGATTACCCGTACGATACGAGAGATGCCGTATTTGGATTTCCCAAATTGTCGTGCATGATGGGTCACTGCTATTTCAGCAATGGTTGCTCCAGACAGTGCAGCGTATGCGGGAATGAAACGATGCATCTCACCATAGAGATGAATGTTGCGAAACACTTCAGCACGGTAGGCTTTGAGTGTACAGCCATAATCATGGAGGTGCACTCCGGTTACCTGCGAGATGAGCTTATTTGCAAGCATCGATGGAAATTTCCGACTCCATTGAGCGTCCTGACGATCTTTACGCCAGCCGCTGACAACATCATAGCCCTCTTCGATTTTTTCGAGCAGGCGTGGAATGTCGTCGGGATCGTTTTGAAGATCGCCATCTAAGAAGATCAGGATCTCGCCATGACTGTGTTCTACTCCAGCGGCCATGGCCGCTGTCTGCCCGAAATTGCGCCGAAAGCGTATTATCTGCACATGCTCATCATCTTCGATCAGGCGGCTCAATTGCAGGAATGTAGTATCGTTACTACCGTCATCGATGTAGAGAACTTCATATGAAAATTGTCGCTGATCTAGGATAGTCTTAAGACGCTTGTGAAGATGGTCGATGCTGTCTTCTTCGTTATAAACAGGGATGATGATGGATAAGTATTTGGATCGTGTTTCATTCATATGTTTGACTTTTGCCTCCTCGATATCACATGTTTCAGGATTGCCTATTGTCGTTTGCTTCACTCTTGTGCTTAGTTATCTGGATAAATCGATATACTTGCGCAAAACTTTAAGTTGTTACACCTGTTCTTTATCTGCTGCAAAGAGCACAAGGATAGGCTGCAATATTCAATCGACTTGCAGAAGCGAGATCAGGAAGAGATCTCTATATTTGACTCAATCGTCATCTCGATAGAGATACTTTAGTTGTTATATGGTGTGAAATGTAGACAGGATTTTCTGATTTTGTCAGGGAAAAATGTATCCATTAACATTCAGGAGTGGTTTGCCAAAGTATATCTGGGCATGTGGTTTGCTGCTCAGTTTGAGGAGGATACGACCATACTGTCCTGTATAAAAATTGGGGTGCATAGTTGTGAATGTATCATCGGCAGAGAGTGTTACCTGTTCCCACTGATGACTTTGCCAATTATAGATCTGCGCTTGAAGATTGCTGACAGTAGATGCTGCACGCGAACCAGGGCCACCTGGATGGGTGATGAGATCAGGAACGGTGATGGTGACACTCTTGAGTACGACATGCGTAATATTTGGTATTGGTAGCTCAAATGTGATGTTTCCGGTGGAGAGTGTATACATCCCTGGCAGGATCGCACTTGCGTCATTGCTGTCTACTGTAATGACGGTACCGGTAATCATGTCCTGTGGGATAAGCATGGAACCAGCAAAATTGACCGCTAAAGGCATCTGTATGAATGTGGTCTGTTGTCCCTGTAACACTTGATGATTGATGGCTGGTTCTTGCTGCCCTGCGAGGGTCTTATCGGTCCAGCCAATGAAGGTGGCTTGTGCTCCCGGAATGAGAAGCGGATCATAGCTGTTTTTGAGATTAGGATTGGGTATTTTCCCACCCGTAAGATAGATGGAGTTTTTGATCGTGATGGCATGTGTCTGACAGGAACCTTCGCAGCCGGAATAGGTGTATCCTGTGCCACTGAGTGCCGATAAGAGGGCAATGTGGCTTTGGAGCGTTGTCCCGGGCTGCTGTTTTTGCTGATACGGAAAATAATTTGCTGGTAGCCCTGCCTGTGTGGCGATTTGTGCGGCAAGTGTACTCTCTGAGGCGGTCGAGATGCTTTTGACTTCAACGTTGAGAGTCTTAGTTTGATAGGCATCAAGGTGTCCAAGCGGAATTGCGGTATGGGGGAAAAGTACATAGGTATCTACCAATGCAGTCGCTAAATTGTTGTGAATAGCAATCGCAATGTGGGCGTTTTGTACTGTAAGATGACCTGAAAGTGTGCCATTTAGGGGGAGATCTTGCTCGGAAATAATGGGATCTAATGTCCAGAGACGGCTATTTGTTAAGGTCACATTTGTGGCATCGGAGGTAGATTGGATGGTCGCTGGAATACTGTTTTGTGATGGGATAGGTAATTCTGTATTGGTATTGAGATATTGTCCTGCAAGTGGTTCTGTCAGGTTTGTGCCTGGAACTTGCAGTTGCATCTTTCCAATGCCAGGCGCCATAATGCCCATATAGGTGATGGCATGTGCCATTGTACCATCTTGATTAATTTGTAGTAGCGAGAGGCTGTTGGCCGCAATGGCTTGATCTCTTTGGTAATAGGCCAGGGTATAGGTGAGCAGCGAAAATAGCAATATGCCACTACAAATAATACGCCAGTTCCAGAGGCGTATCGTGTGTTTTTTACGGCGTAGCCAAAGTAGCACGGATCCCAGGAAAAGTAGATAGCCACCAAATAGCAAGAAGAGTTTGATGATGTTGTTGGATATGGATGGTGCGAGAAAGCTGATGATTCCTCCACGTGTCAAAATCTGTCCTGGTCCACTATCGTAACTTAGCATGTTACCGATGATCAGTGTTTTATCTCCCAACGCTCTCTGAAAGAGTATTTGCCAGAATGTCCTGGATGGTTTCCAGGTATCCAACGGCGCTACCGCCGGATCAAAGGCGATATAGCTTACTATGCCAGATCCCAATTCTCCCTGGACGATTAAAGGAATGCTATTGGCGCTGGCTAAGATAGTTTGGAGATTGGTGAATGTGCTTCGTTTGGGGAGGGTTGCCGTGCTAATGATAGTTTGTATGGATGCGATATCTTTCTCTCCATAAGATGTATCACCGTTAAATGTAAGGAGATGCGTTTGAGTCGGTAAGAAATGAATCCCTTGCAGTGAAACCGGGAGCAGTGTTGCCGGTAAACTGGACAGCGTCCGTTGCCAATTTAAGCCTCCAATTTCTAGCAGCACCCCTCCACGATTGACCCAGGTTTGTAAGGTGATTAGTTGTTGTGTTGTCAGTGTATCTGTAGCAAAGTTGTCTAATACGATGATGTCGAAGCTTTCAAGTATGGTCTCTATGGTGGGCATAGTCTGTATATCCAGACGTGTTACGGTGAGCGCTTGTGTTTGATTGGGAAGCGTGATTGTGGCGAGTTGTGCCAGGATTTTGGGATTGTCTGATAGAACGCCAATCAGTATATTCCCTGATTGAATTTCGTTGCCTTGCTGTTCAGCTTGTTCGCTGACAGTTTGTCCTGCCATATTATCTAATGTTGCAAGAAATCCATGCGTGACGAGATCTCCGTTAATGTAAGGTGCATAGATAGTTAGTTGCTTTTGGGCGCCTTGTGCCAATGTTACTGATTGTGCAAAATGCCATGGTGAAGCAGTGTCGATATTTTGAGTGTTAACGATGACATCAGAAAAAGCTTGGACGATCAGTATCCCTTGAAATGCAGGGCCATTATTCTCCATAGTGACACGTACAGGCGTCCAATATCCTGATCGATAGACCGTATCAAAGCCTATATTAACAGCAGTAAGCGTTGGATGCTGGCTGGTGCTGCTCTTTGTTTGAGTAGTGGGGATACGTACAAATTGATAGGTGATAAATAAGAGTATGATGACAACACATAGGCAGATAACGCTGTATCTGCCCAAATTTTTCTGTGTCGTTGTTGGTGGCAACCCACTACGCATGATGCTGTGACCCTTTCACGTTGCGGCAAGATATTTCTAAGAGGGATGGTTAGCTTTGATGCTTTCCTGATTTCGGCGCTACTAAATGTCTCCCATTTATTTCTCTGACCACCACGTGAATAGGATTGCCAAGGAATGTAAAGATACATTTTGATAATACATGAGTATCTATGACGCATTATTAAAGTGTGTATTTTAATAGTAAATTTTTAGTTTGCCTTTGTCTAGTAGTAGACAAAGAAATGGTATAGCTTACGAGCTACATCTGGATAAGTGAAGAGATGTAATAACTGCTGTACTATGTGACGCTTTGCCGTGGGGGTCTATTTCTTGTATATCACAGGGCAATGAGGCGTTAGTCAGTCGAGGGCTCGTTGAATGGGCGCCCCAGACGATATTTGATGTCATAATTCAAGATAAATTCTAGTTCAATGGCGCTCAAGCCATAGTGTTGCGCTAGCAGGCTGTCAATCGTGTCGATGATGGGCTTTGATTTTCGAGCATAAATGGTATAGCTGTCAGTCTGTCCGCGTTTTAGATGTTTGGCATGATGGCAAAAGTCTGCCATGAGTTGGTGGCTATGTCTCTGAAGTTCTTGAATCAATCCTGGATTGTCTGGATAGGTAAAACGAAAACCAAATAGCATGTAGTCTTTGAGATTAAATGTATCGAATGTGATTGTGTAATACCACCAGAAGAGTGAACTATTGAATAAAGCGACAAAAATGTCACGATGATAGCTCTCCTGAAAGAAGCATTGTTTGTTAGATGTTGTATGGTAAGGCCATGGGAAGTTAACAAAGACTTTCCAGTAGAGTCCTCCGGCAGTACGATAATACATCGTGTTGGGATTGGGCGTGCGCGAAATATAGGTGCTCACTGTTGGATGGGCGAGGAGTCGATTCAAAATAATGTCTTCACAGTTCTGACTTAATTTGGGGTAGTAATGACGGTTGGCCGAATCGATAGATGCTGTAATACGGTGGTAAATCAGGCGGGAAAATAGGATGGAGCGCTGTTCGTGCGACCATTTCATTAGCTGTGTGCTGAAACGTTTTTCAGAGCCATTGGCTTTTGTTATATAGATGGCAATGGGAATATTGGCGACTTTGCCTCCTGAGAAGAGCATGGAGGGGCGAAAATGGTAAAAGGAGAGCCAGCTGACTGGAAACCAGCGGCGAAATGCTTCCAGAAATGGTTGCATGTTTTTTGTTGAGAAGGCGGCTAATGGCAAGATCATCCCTTGCCGACCCTGATGGGAGAGGAGTTGATGGCTTCGTTCAACTACGCAGGTATACAGATTCGCGCAGCAACTCGTGGCAAAATGTTTGAGCGAATAAGGAAATGTCTGCTCGGAGAATTCTACATATGGTGGGTTACCAAGAATAACATTAAAGCCTCCACGTTCCAGGATGTCTTTAAATGCATAACGCCAGGAGGGGATCGGTACGTCATCAGTTTGATGGGCGTTGACTGTGATAGATGAAGAGGCTCCTTCGGCGTACTGATCCATTTCCATTAGCGCGTTGCCTGCATGGATATTGTGATCGATATTGGGCAAGGGCTCGATATCTTGAGCCAATTCTACCTGCGCGATTAATATTAAAAATAAATGTAGTTTACAGATCTCCGTTGCCTCTTCCATCAGATCAATACCATATAAGTTCTTGGTAAGAATTGTCTTTACAACTTGATAGCGGCGTAGAGATGAGGGTATGGACATCCCCGTGAGGATAGCCTGGCAGGCTGGATGAGTACGGAAGCATTGAAATTGATCGAGGCAGGCTTCATAAAGAGGGAGTAGCGTGTGGAGGGCGGCCAGGAGAAATGCTCCAGAGCCACAGGTCGGATCGAGGATAGTCATCGTTACGAGCAGTTGATAGCATGTGAGTAGTAAAGAAGGATCGGCGAGGGACTTGATAAAGTCAATGGCAAAGCGGTTGAGATAGAGATTGTAAGAAATGAAATCATCAATTGTCTGAATCTGGCCGGTTTTGAGATGCTCTTGGATTTGTATATATACATGGCGACGTTGTATATATTCGTGAGGTGTTTCATCGGGTAAATATGTTTGGCAGGCTATCGTTTCTGATATGTAACGCTCTGGCATCGTTTGCAGTGGGTACCAGATAGGACTCTCAGGGACAAAGAGTTCTGGATGCTGTTGTGTTAGCATATCAAAAAAGCATGGAATGATTGTGTTATTAGCAATATATGTTGTGACATCCTCCATTGTATAGTAAGCTCCCATTTGTTGCTGATTGATATATTGCTCGAAAATATACCCTAGCACATTGGGCGTGAGAATACCTTTCTCGTTGAGAGGTGGTTCATCTAGATGCCAGCGATAAAGGTCAAAGAAGGTGAAAAGCCTCTCGAAAGCGCTATCTGGAAGGGTCAATGTGGGATGCTGGTATTCTATTTGGCGTTGTGTAAATAAGTTTCCACCAAGATAGGGGATTTCTCCGAGCAATGCATTGACATCTGGAGAACGTTCGCTTGCTCCTAATCCCTGATGGAAAAGTATGCACAGAAATGCTGTGTAAAACATGTCGGGGCCAGTACGGTTGCGCGTGATCTGAAGCTTGTAGGTAAGATAGTTGATATTCCCATCAAGTAGACCTCTCTTTTGCAGAAAGTAGAGCAAAATCAAGCGATTTATAAATAATGATATCAGTTGTTCTTGCTCGTTCGATGTGAGAGGGGGATCTTGATGCGTAAAATGCTGCTGGAACATGGATCGTTCTACTTTGAAACGCGCAAAGAAATGCTTAGTGATTTGCTCAATATTATGAAATGATGAATAGTATTCAGCACTAAACATATTTGATCCTTACCTGATGCAAAATATATTGCGACATTTATAGTACTGTTTATCTATTTAATTGTAAAGCAGTAGTATTATCTCATTATACTATCATCATCCTGCTGGCGCCGTGCAATACGATGTTTATTATCATAATAAATAATAAAATCTAATTCTGCTTGTGTAAAATTATAGTATGCTGCCAGGACGTGATCAATTTCGTCTAGAATGGGCTTGGAAAAGCGCATATAGTACTCAACAATTTCAATACGCTGTTCCCTTTTTGATGCAGTTGGCTGATATTGGGTGTTGCGAGAGCTCAAACGCGCATGCCGCTGGATGTCGGCTTCAAGGCGTTGTGAGAGGCTCTGTAGCTCAGAAGAAAATAAAAGGTCACTATTGAGTGGAAAATTTCTAACAAGCTTATGTGAAAGGTGAAAACCATCGGAATACGTGGAAAACCAGATGTAAAAGAGTGAACTGTTGAGAATTGCCATGATACTTTGGGCTATGGAGGCGCTGGCAAAGTAGAGGAGTCGGCCGTGTGGTGGCGCCATAGGGATGCCATTTTTTTTATAAAAAGGGATGTGGCAGACAGCTTTGGTCCAGTAATTTGTGGCTTCCTGATAGTAGATGAAGTGTGGGGTTGATTGCTGCATGAGGGCAATGCTTATAGTCATGTCACAGGCTTTTTGTTGAACTTTTTGTAGTAACGTTTCTTGATAGGGGGCAGCAAGTTTAGGAAAAATATTGGCTAAGGTGGGGAGCATTTGAACATGCGTGTACTGTATGAGTGGGAAAAGATAAGGGCGTTCCGCGCTATACCAGCGATGAATCCTGGTGACATAGAGCGCTGGAGGAATCTCTGACTCATTGAATTGATGTTTGGTAATGAGAATCGTGTGACGCTGAAAGGCACCTTCAAAAAGCTTGCTCGGAAAAATCTCAAAATTGGCTAGCCAGAGCATCGCGGTCGAGCATCGCAACTTCTTACGGAGTATTTCAAATCTTTGACTGCTACATAGGCTGATTGGGACAATAAATCCGAGATAGCCCTTGCTCGGCTTGCATAATACTAACGACAGCTCAAGGATGGCTGTATAAATATTGCCACAGCTTTTTTCTTCATGTCCCTCAATGAGATATTGCTGCTTAACTTTATGATGTTCTAAATATGGAGGATTCCCAATAATAACCTCAAATCCTTCACGTGCAAATACTTCAGGAAAGGCCAGATGCCAGGAGAATGGCTGATAGGCCTGTTTTTCGGAGTTTTTTTGTATCCCGCGTTTTTTTCTCTGGGAGAGATGATGCGCCGGAAGGCTGAGCGTTTTGTCTTCTATCTTGCTTGCCAGTACATTGCCTATCCTCACGTGTAGAGGAAGCGTCGAGAATGGTTGAACTTCCTCTATACAGTGTACGGATGCTAAAAATGCAAGATAGAGACGTATTTGACATATATTGATCGCTTCCTGTGCTAGATCGACTCCGTACAGATTAGAGATAAGAATCGTAGCCAGAATATATTGTTGCTGCGTTGGATATTTTTCAACCTGCGCTAAAAGTGCATGCGCCTCCATGGAATTTGCATGATGTGTCAATTCTCTTTTATTCTGCGACGATATTCCTGTTGCGGTGAGAAAGTGGATACGTTCGAGGCATTGTGTATAAAGTGGTTGTAATAGCTGTAAGGCTACTACTAAAAAAGCTCCTGAACCACAGGTGGGATCGAGGATGGTGAGTTGTTTCAGTTGTTGAAAAAAAAGCAGCAGAAAATGAATTTGTTGGGAAGTTACGAGGATATCTAAGGTAAAACGTTGCAGATCAAGGTTGTAGGTGATAAGATCTGCAATACAATGGATTGAACCAGTGCGCAAGTGGACCAGGAGCGTATTATAACGCCGCCGACGCAGAGTGTATTCACGTTCCGTTTCTTCGGGAAGATAGTTTGTAGTACGAAGTGCGGTGTGGATATAGCGGTCAGGATCATCGCTTAATAGATGCCAGCATGGGGCATGTACATTAAACATATCTGGCAATTCTTCTGCCATCATTGAAAGTAGGCGCGGTAGGATGGTTGTACTGACAATGTATGTAGCGATATCTTCTTGTGTATAATACGTTCCTGTCTGTTTCTGATCGCTCTGATGCTCAAAGATGTAAGCGAGAACAGAAGGTTGGAGTGTATTTTGTCCAGGACGCGACTGTGTATCGAGTTGCCATTGATAGGTATCAAAGAAGTGAAACAGGTGAAGGAATGTGCTGTCCGGTAGGATAATGTGTTGGTTGTTTTGTTCTAGAGTGGTGGGCTGAAAAAGAGGAAGTGCCAGTGTTGGGAGGTTGCCAAACAGAGATATTTGATCCTCTAGAATCATCGAGCCTGTATACAATATTCTAAAGAGGGGAAGTAAATACTCACGATAGAAACAGTTCTGGCCGAGACGCTTTTGGGTGTGATGGAGGTGGTTAGAAAGATAATGTAGGTCGTTATCGAGTAATCCTTGTGATTGCAGAAAAGAGAGCACAAGGAGGCGGAGAAGAAGGGTTGTCGTGTAGGCATAGCAATCAGCATCATTGAGGCTACCATGAAGTTGTCTGAGTAGGGATACATGCTCAGACTTGAAATAATGGTAAAATCTTTTGCTCAGTTGTTCCGAGCTGAAAGAATAATCGTGAGTATGGGACAACTAAGTCACCTGTATACTTCTGATCCGAGTAGTACTGTAGTTGTGTTTATTGTAGCAAGAATGTCAAGGTGAAGCAATTAAGCAGCCTTTCAAGTCGATTTCCCTCTTGTCAGAAGCTGAAAATAATGATAACCTCGACTTGCTATAATTATACCAACCGCTTAATGAGGAGAAGATAGTTTCGTGACGCAGACGACAAAAAACACAAATACCTCTCGCCGCCCTGGTCAGCGCCAGCAGGACCGCTTGACACGCCTGGCCCGCCGACGCCGTCGTAGGCAGCTGTTAATTAGCGGTGTTGTTGCACTCGTGATCCTGTTGGGTGCATTGACATGGGTTATATTGGCTGCACGCCAAAGTGAGGACAGAGCTCTACAGGCTAATGTAGATGCAACAGCCACTACGAATGGAGTGTATGCGCAAGCTACTCAGACGAAAGCTGCTGAAAATCTTCAAGCGACCGCAACGGTAGAGGGATTGATCAAAGCGAACCCTAAAAGCGCAGCGACCCCTCCGCCAACGACTGCAACCCCTGTAAATCTGTCTGGTGGATTACAGTACATCATTATTAGTAAAGGCACTGGAGCTACAGTCCAGTCTACAAGTACAATTAATGTTGAGTACACTGGCTGGCTCCAGAAGACAGGCAAAGAGTTTGATAGTAGTTATGACCATGGTGGTACGCCTTTTGGTGTGACCCTTGGCGCAGGACAGGTGATTAAAGGTTGGGACGAGGGACTTGTTGGCATGAAGCTTGGTGAGACACGCCGTTTGATTATTCCTCCATCTCTTGCTTATGGCTCGACGGCTGAGAAGGACTCATCTGGAAAAGTTGTCATCCCTGCGAATTCAACGCTGATCTTTGATGTGACTGCTACGAGCTTTGGCGATGTGACTGCGACTGCAACCGCAATAGCGGCCTCTCAGTCACAGTAATAAAACTGAACTTGACTGTCATGCTGTAAGAGATAGTCGCGTTGATTATGCCAGATTTGGGTGGAAAAGATATATAACCTGGAGTAATCAACGCGACTTTTTTGTGGTTATGTGGTGCGTTCAATTTTGTCTTTTACAGTAAAAGCAATAGGATGAGGATGATTACATTGCTCTCTGGCATAGTGTTTATAGTGGTTCTCTCTATATAATCTCATAGAACATTGGTCAAATCTGCTTGACAGAGATGAATTTGATAAGGTATACTCGTAACAATTTGAAACAGATCCCAATTAGTTTTTATGCAAAGGACACGGCATCTACATGGGCAAGAAGTTGAGAAATATCAGCATAGCAATGCAAAAGATATTTCATTCGATTCACTTTCATGATGGACCCGGTGCCGTTTCTCTCAGGAAAACTATTTTTTCCTCACCCCTTTTATTTTAGGGGTGAGGAATTTTTTTTTGCAAAGAATTTGCATGACTGTAAAGGTTTTCTTGATAAGGCAATGATCAAGGGAGAATTGTTGCACTGGCGAGGAAGAAGGGGATGACCTGTCAACCTATTGTTATGTCTGACCTGAGGAGGTTCTATGTATCAAGTCACATCACGTCCACAGCCGGAAATTGAGATGATTAGAGGTTGCTTTCAGGGTAAGGATATCATTTCTTTGGATCAGTTTTCAGTGGAAGATTTCAGCCTTTTGTTCAATGTGACGAATCAGATGAAGCGGATTGCGGTGAATAATGAGCCTTCACGCCTATTAGAGGGATTGTTAGTGGGATTGCTCTTCTTTGAGCCCTCAAGTCGGACGTTTAATTCATTTGCAGCCGCAGTCAAACGCCTGGGAGGTCAGACCCTGGAGATGCAGAATCCAGAATCTGTTTCTTCAGTCTCAAAAGGCGAGACCTTTGAAGATACCATTCAAGTGCTGGAGGCATATACCAATGCGATCGTACTACGACATCGTATCTCTGGTGCGGCCAAGCAGGCTGCGTATGCTGCTGAGTCTGTGCCAGTGATTAATGCCGGTGATGGTAATAATGAACACCCTACACAGACGCTGTTGGATATGTATACGCTCTATGAGCGCTTTGGGCGCTTGCACAATTTGACTGGCTTACTGGCTGGTGATGCGTTGAATAGTCGTACCATCCATTCTTTGCTGCGAGGTCTCTCGCTGTACGGCAACAATACGATGTATATCCTGTCGCCAAACTGCTTGAGTCTGACACGCGATGATTATGTCAGCTTACAGGATCGTGGAGTGCGTCTGATTGAAATTCATCGGGCAGAGGAAATTCCACAAGATTGCGATTTCTGGTATTGGACGCGTGTACAGAAGGAGCGTTTTGCTTCACTTGAAGAGTATCAGCAGGCTCAGCATGAGATTGTGGTAGCTACACCCGAACTTCTGGATCGCTATGCGAAGCGGGAGATGATTTTGATGGATCCTCTACCGCGGGTTGGATCGGTTGATCCGGCTGTGGATGCAGATGAACGGGCAGTCTATTTGCGCTCACAGATTAGAAATGGCCTGTATACACGGATGGCTCTGATGGCACTTGTGTTAGGAAGAATATAATTCACATTCATAAAGTATCTTGCATTTTTTTTGCTTGCTACGCAATGTTTGTCATAATCCATGTACGTGTGTCCGCTCCACACGGCGCTTGATAGCCTGATCTAGGAGCGGATTTTTCTGGAAATTTATCACGTTTGAGAGGAATAATCCATGTCTAATAAAAGTATTACCGGTGGTCTGCTTGAAGCAACACAGTCTGAGCAGGATCACGAGAGTCTTACTCCGACATATGGAGCTTTAGTCCTGGAAGATGGGACACGCTTCGAAGGCCTGTCATTTGGCTATCGAGGGGCGGCAGCCGGTGAGGTAGTCTTCTGTACCGGGATGGTTGGCTATCCTGAGGCACTAACTGATGCTTCTTTTGCAGGTCAGATTCTAACCATGACGTTTCCCATTATGGGGAATTATGGTGTGCCCGCTAAGTCATTGTGGGAAGATGATCATATTCATGTATCAGGGTTGATCGTGTCGAATTATGTGGACACTCCTTCACATCCGCAGAGCGAAATGAGCCTGGGAGCCTGGTTGGAGCGTGAAGGCATACCCGCCCTGGAAATCAAAGACACACGCATGCTGACACAACATATCCGAACGCATGGGGCAATGTTGGGGAAGATAGTGTTTGATGAGGATATAGAGTTCTGGGACCCGAATACGGAGAATCTCGTGGCTCGGGTGTCGAGTACGGAAGTCCAAGATGATGGCGAGGGCGATACTACCATTGTCCTGGTCGATTGCGGTGCGAAGAGAAATATCTTGCGCAGCTTGTTGACAAAGCATGTGCGTGTGATCACCATTCCGTGGGATTATGATCTGTTCTCGGAGACGTGTCCGTTCGACTTTGATGGTATCCTGATCTCTAATGGGCCAGGCAATCCAAAGTTACTGACGAAAACGATCGATACAATTCGTATAGCCATGGAGCGTAACATCCCGACAATGGGGATTTGTCTGGGTCATCAGATTCTTACACTGGCAGCGGGTGGCGATACATATAAGTTGAAGTTTGGTCACCGGGGACAGAACCAACCTGCTATCTTGCAGGGGACGAAACGCTGCTATATCACCACGCAGAATCATGGTTTTGCGGTCGGTACAGTGCCGACAGATTTTGAACCCTGGTTTGTTAACGCAAATGATGGAAGTAATGAGGGGATTAAACATACTCATCTTCCTTTCTTTTCGGCTCAATTTCATCCGGAGGCCGCTCCTGGACCTGAGGATACAAATTGGCTTTTTGACTACTTTTTGGAGAGGGTAAGGGGCGAACATGAATAAGCCAGGCAAAGTATTGGTGCTTGGCGCTGGAGCTCTTAAAATCGGGCAATCCGGCGAATTTGATTACTCTGGATCACAGGCGCTTAAGGCATTAAAAGAAGAGGGAATTGCCACTGTACTGGTGAATCCTAATATTGCAACTATCCAAACATCGAAGGAGATGGCCGATGAGGTCTATTTCCTGCCAGTCACGCCATTCTTCGTGGAGAAAATTATCGCGAAGGAGCGTCCGGATGGTATTCTGCTCTCCTTTGGAGGACAGACCGCACTGAATTGCGGAATTGCTCTATATCGGGAAGGCATTCTGGAAAAATATGGAGTACAAATTCTGGGCACTCCGATTTCGGCGATCATCTTGACCGAAGATCGCCAGGAGTTTGCCGAGCATCTTGGTACCATCTCTATTCCGACGCCACAGAGCCGGACCGCTGAGACGCTCGATGATGCTCTCACGATTGCCGAAGAGATTGGTTTTCCGGTCATGGTACGCGCCGGGTTTGCTCTCGGTGGGCAGGGATCAGGTATCGCGAAAGATCGTCAGGAACTGGAAAACATTGTCAATGGTGCGCTGGCCTTTGCTCCACAGGTCTTGATTGAGCAATACTTACATCATTATAAAGAAGTTGAGTATGAAGTAGTACGCGATGCCTTTGATAATTGTATTACCGTCTGTAATATGGAGAATATGGACCCTCTGGGTATCCATACAGGCGAGTCGATCGTGATCGCGCCCAGTCAGACATTGACGAATGCTGAATATCATATGCTTCGCTCGGCTTCGGTGAAGATTGTGCGTAGCCTGGGGATTGTGGGCGAATGTAATGTGCAGTATGCGCTTAATCCTCTCACCTCTGAATACTCAGTAATTGAGGTCAATGCTCGCCTCTCGCGTAGCTCCGCATTGGCCAGCAAAGCTACCGGGTATCCACTGGCCTATGTCGCGGCGAAACTGGCTCTGGGCTATGGCCTGACGGAACTGACTAATCATGTAACTGGCGTGACGAGAGCGTGCTTTGAGCCCAGCCTGGACTACGTGGTGGTGAAAATTCCTCGTTGGGATCTGGATAAGTTTAAAGGCGTGGATGAGACAATTGGTACCGGAATGAAGTCGGTTGGTGAGGTGATGGGGATCGGGCGTACCTTTGAGGAGGCTTATCAGAAAGCTATTCGTATGCTGGATCTGGACTTTGAGGGCGCAACGTCTGAAAAGGTCTTTGCTTTGACACCGACCGCCGAGTCTGTAGATGAGGCGATCAGTAAGTATCTGTATACGCCAACTCCCAAGCGGATGTTTGTTTTGCCGTTAGCGCTACGTCATGGATATAGTCTCGAAACCATTCATGAGATAACTGGCATTGATCTCTGGTTCTTGCAACGTATTAAGCATATTGTCAGACTCGAAGAAAACTTGTTGGCGCGCCCAGAGTTGACGCCGGCCCTGTTGCGTACGTTGAAGCAGGCTGGTATATCCGATAAGCGCATCGGCGAGATTCTGGATATGACTGGCTTAGAGGTGCGGGCTATCCGTAAGCAGGCGGGTGTGCTACCATCTGTCTTCCAGATCGATACCCTGGGAGCAGAGTTTCCTTCTGAAACTAATTATCTGTATACTACATATAATGGACAGCATAATGACGTGACACCAACTGGTGAAACGGGTGTTGTTGTGATTGGTTCTGGCCCTTATCGTATCGGATCTTCGGTCGAATTCGATTGGACTTCGGTTAGTGCGGTCCAGGCACTGCGTAAGTATCAGAAAAACTCAATTGTGATTAATTGTAATCCTGAGACGGTCTCAACGGATTATGATATCTCAAATCGCCTCTATTTTGAGGAACTAACATTTGAGCGCATCGCGGATATCTGCGAATTTGAAGCGCCTTTGGGTGTGATCGTTTCTGTTGGTGGACAGACGCCGAACAATCGAGCGCGAGCGTTGCAGAAATATGGTTTTCATCTGTTGGGAACTGATGCAACCGATATCGATCGTGCTGAAGACCGCAATAAATTCTCTGCTTTGCTTGATTCACTTGAGATTCGTCAACCAGAGTGGGATAGTTTTTCCGATGTGGCAGAGCTGACACGCTTTGCTGAACGTGTCAGCTTTCCGGTGTTAGTACGTCCCTCGTATGTGCTCTCTGGTAGTGCGATGAAGGTCTGTTATAATCAACCCGAGCTTGAACGTTATGTTCAGGAAGCTGCTGCTGTTTCTCCTGAGCATCCTGTAACGGTCTCCAAGTTTATGCGCAAAGTCAAAGAGATCGAGTTGGATGCAGTGGCGCAACAAGGTGATGTCAAGGTTTTTGTGATCTCTGAGCATATCGAAAATGCTGGCGTCCATTCCGGAGATGCGACGATTGTGTTGCCTCCACAGACGCTTAATGCTGCGACGAAAGCTCGGATTGAGGAAGTCTGTCGCTCTGTTGCCAAAGCTTTGAAGATCACTGGCCCTTTCAATATGCAGTTTCTAGCCAAAGATAATCAGGTATATGTGATTGAAGTGAATCTTCGAGCATCGCGTACTTTTCCTTTCATTTCGAAAGTAACTGGCGTGAACTTTATTGAACTGTTTGTGGATGCTCTCTTCCAGGAGAATATTCCGACGGTTGAAATTCCACCGATAAAATTTACTGCCGTCAAAGCACCACAATTTTCGTTCTCTCGTCTGACTGGTGCCGATCCTGTGCTGAGGGTGGAGATGTCCTCAACGGGCGAGGTGGCCTGCTTTGGTGCCGATCTTGAGGATGCCTATCTTAAGGCCATTCTCGCGACAGGTGGTACTATTCCCAGGAAGGGCGTTTTCATTAGCCTGGGTGGGGATGAGAAGAAGGCAGAGTTCTTACAGAGCGCACGCCTGCTACGTACTCTCAATGTACCTATCTATGCAACCGAGAAGACAAGCGCGTTCTTACGAGAAAATGGTGTTGACTCAACGATGCTGTATAAGATCCATGAGGAAAAATCGCCGAACGTGCTGACGTACTTTGCTGATAACAAGATTGATGTGGCGATTAACATTGTAGAGGGGCATATTAATAAAGAGTTGGATGATGATTATGCGATGCGTCGTTATGCTGTCGATCATAATATCCCTCTCTTTACCAAACTTAAACAGGCTCGTCTCTTTATTAAGGCGCTTGCCGAGAAAGATTTAGCTACCATTCCGATTAAGTCTTGGAATGAATATCAGGCAGGTTAGTTGTGATGACGACCCGTAAGGGAAGATATTGCCAGGAGGCAGTCATGGAACAGGGAACAACGCAGGTGAATGATCCAAAGATCATGCAGCTGTTTGCTGATGTCGGTGCTATCATTGGTGATAGTCACTTCGTGTATAGTTCTGGACGCCATAGTTCGGTCTATGTAAATAAAGATGCGCTTTATCTGCATACTGAAGTCATTGCACAGCTTTGCCAGCGGATGGCTCGGCCTTATAAGGCTGATCAGATCGATATTGTCGTCGGACCAGTCATCGGGGGGGTGGTCCTTTCCCAGTGGATCGCGCATGAATTTAATCAGAAGAGAACTTCTGGTGAGACACTGGCGATCTTTGCTGAAAAAGGTAGTGATAGCCTGGATAAGCAGTTCGCTTTTAATCGTGGCTATGATCACTATATTGCGGATAAAAATATTCTGGTTGTAGAGGATGTACTCACCACCGGCGGATCAGCACGGCAGGTGGTGGATCTCGTACGACGTCATGGCGGAAACGTGATTGGCGTTAGTGCTCTCTGCAACCGTGGAAACGTCCAACCTACAGATGTAGGTGATGTGCCTATTCATGCTCTGATCGCACTATCGCTTCAGACGTATAGCGAGACAGAATGTCCTTTTTGCCAGCAAAATGTGCCTATTAATACTGAGCTGGGTAAAGGACGCGCTTTTCTGGCTCGTCAAAAGGCCCAAGCTTAAGCAAAGTAATGAAATGATTCCATTGCGGTGCCTATATGGATATCTGATAGGGAGGTGCATCCCATTATGAGTGTACAACAGCAGCCTCGAACTGCTACAACATTTCAATCTCTGCTTGAGCAACGATGGCAGGGTGGAAATTTTGTATGTGTTGGTCTGGACCCTGAATATGAGCGTTTGCCTGCATCCGTGAAAGAGGGTAGATCGAAAGCAGAAGCACTTAATGTGTTTCTGCGTGCCATCATCGATGCGACACACGATCAAGTTTGTGCGTATAAGCCAAATAGTGCATTTTATGAAGCATTAGGGGACGATGGTATTGCTGTCCTGGTGCAGATAATTGCTTATTGTAAGGCAACATATCCCGAGATTCCAATTATACTGGATGCTAAAAGGGCGGATATTGGAAATACGAACCTTGGCTATGTTACATCAGCCTTTGATCTGATGCATGTCGATGCCATTACTGTTCATCCCTATCTGGGTAAAGAGGCTCTGGAACCATTTCTGGCACGTGCCGATAAGGGCATCATTGTGCTGGCAAAAACCTCTAATCCTGGTTCGGGCGAACTGCAAAATTTGCTGGTGGGAGAAGCACAGGAGCCGCTGTACCTTGTTGTCGCACGCAATGTGGCCCGGCAATGGAATACGCATGGTAATTGTGCTCTGGTGGTTGGAGCAACCTATCCAGAGGAGCTGAGACGCGTACGTGCAGTCGTGGGTGATCTACCCTTGCTCATCCCTGGAATTGGTGCTCAGGGAGGCGATGTGGAGGCCACAGTGAAGGCTGGCAAAGATAGTCACGATCAAGGGATGATCATTAATTCTTCACGGGGTATCATCTATGCCTCAAATGGACCAGACTTCGCTCAGGCAGCTAGAAAAGCGACTGGGGCTCTGCGAACAGAGATAAATATCCATCGTCAGTAAAAGATAAGATATATGAGATGAAGTGGGAGAGAGAGCATAGCGCTTTCTCTCCATTTATATATTCCTGGATAGCCGTGAAGTCATTTAATTATGATTGCGGGGAACTTATTCATACGTTTGTGTTGAATTTGGAGCGTATTGTTCTGTGTTTTGTAGAGTGAGTAGGTTCGACTTGATCTTTTTGAACCCACGTACTCCCTTGGCGATTAGCGATATACCTAAAAACGAGCATAAAACTCCTGCGAAGATAAAAAATGGATAGTAACCAGTTGGATCGCCATAGATTGCTAAATAGCATATGACTATACCTAATGGTATGAATACTATTCCAAATATGATTTGATGTGAAGGTTTACTATTGATATAAATATAATAGTAGAGCTGACGTATTAAATAAGACAATCGTTTTTGCCCTCCATGCAATACATGAGAAAATATTTGGTTATCTCCCATGATTTTATTTATTCGAATATATAACGTATGTATGCTTAAATAATCACAGCAGTTGAAGAATTGAGGATTTATTTCTGAAGTCTCTAAAAGCAGAGGATGCGTCTAATCCTGAAGACCAGGATTAGACGCATAAAACTTTATCAAAATGAGGAACTTAAGCGTGTTCAAGTTCAGCTTTGAGGGGCTCAACTATTTCTGTCACGAGTCGGCGCACAATCCCTTCCGGATAGGGTGGGCGTAAGTTAAGAATAATATGATTGGCCCCAGCTTTGATCAAGTTTTGGGCATTATCATAGGTCTCTTGAAGATTGTCGGGGACGATAGTTACTTGCACTGAGCGGGCAATTTCGGCTGGATTACGACCAATGGTGGCGCAGTGTTCATCGAGAACTGCGCTTTTATGCTTGAAGTCTTCGACTGTGCCTCCAGCCATGTTCCAGACGCTTGCGTACTGAGCTACGATACGTAAGGTGAGCTTCTCCCCTCCACCGCCAATGACGAAGGGAGGATAGGGTTTTTGGATGGGCTTAGGTTCGCAGTATGCATCTTTGAGATGATAATATTTTCCGTCGAATGTGGCTGCCTTTTCTGTCCAGAGTAGCTTGATGACTTCGCAGGCTTCTCCTAAGCGACGAATGCGCTCTCCTGTCTTGTAGAGCTCTATACCATAAGCCTCGTGCTCCCACTGATTCCATCCGGCACCTATGCCAAAATCGAGCCGTCCTTTGGAGATCACATCGACTGTGGCGGCGATGTTGGCAAGCACCGCTGGATGGCGATATGTGTTTCCTGTTACCATCAGACCCAGGCGAATGCGATTTGTAATAGCTGCGAAGGCTGAAAGTACGGTCCAGCCTTCCAGGCAGGGGCCGGTCATATCGGGAGTGAGTGGATAAAAATGATCAAATAGCCAGGCATGCTCCAGTGTAGGCTCTGCGTCTGCCGCTTGCCAGATTGCAAGCATATCTTCATACGTAGTCCATTGAGGAGCGGTCTTGATGCCGAAACTCAGGTGAGTCATAAGGATTACTCTCCTTTGCACTGTGTGGGTGAATAATGAAGGATGTGGGCGCTTCTTCAGTCTACCCCACGTCCAGGGTATGTGCAAGGAAGGATATTTAAGTGGGATGGGGTGGCGAGACTATTGCTAGCCTCGCCAGTGTCTGTTCTCTTAGAGGCGATCCAGGGGCTCGAAGCCGAGGACGCGTAGGACGTTATTCATGGTCTGGGCTGTGGCCTGTACCAGCGTGGCCCGGAAGGCTTTGATGCGTTCATCGGATTCTTTAAGTACTGGCGCGGTATGCTCATAAAAGTCATTAAAGTGTGATGCCAGGTCGTAAGCATATGCGGCAAGCATTGCTGGTGTGAGCTGTTCTGTGTACTCTGCCAGACGGCGCGGATAGACCTCAATATGTCGTAAAAGATCCCATTCGCTTTGCTCTAAATTCTCTGGTAGCTGATCCAGTTCGGATGGAATTTCATATCCGGTATCCCGTACACGCCGTAAGATACTGTTGGCTCTCGCATTTGCATATTGCAGATAAACACCAGTATCACCATTTTTGCGCAAGACGTCGTCGATGTCCAGCACAATCGTTTGTTGAAGATTGAAGCGAATCATAAAGTAGCGAATCGCCGATGAGGCTAAAATGGCTGCTTTTTCATCCGTAAGGTCATCTTTGTTCTCTTGATGACTGACCTCTTTCATGCGGGCGATCGCTGTATTGATCAAGGTATCGGCCTTAATCTCAATGCCTTTGCGTCCTGACATGGCATAGTATTCGCGTCCATCTGATGTGTCAATGCCGAGGCTGGCGGCGGTCGCCGCCGAAAGTGTGACAACTTCATAGGCGAGATGCGTTGAGTTATCGGATTGTTCTGAGTATCCCAGGCGCCGCAGGCTTTCATAGACAACTTGCTGTAAATAGGATTGTCTTGTATCAATGACGTTGATGACTCTTTTGGCGTGTCCAAACCTGGTGGCCGGGGCTTCCTCAGCGATGCTTTTTAGGATAGGATCGTTAGGTGTGCGCATCGTCCACAGTTTGCGCCCATCATGCTGAATACCCCAGGGCACAAAGTGAAATTCTACGCCCAGTTGGTCCGCGAGGCCAAACTTCCAGAGCTGATAGGCGATATCTTTCGCCGTATACGTTGCCGTACCATCGCTGCGCACGAGGATTTTATCGCTGGAATGATCACCTTCGTTTGTTTGCGTATCTCCCTCGCCAAAGGGGAGAATCCAACAACCGGCCGCATGGCCTGTCTCAGGTTTTTCCAGCAATCCATGCTCTTTGAGCATTTCGAATGTGTGTTGCCAGAGTCCGGCATGAAGAATGGCAGACTCCCAGGGAAGTAAGTCGTAGGTGATGTTGAGACGAGACATCGTCTTGAGGTGCGCTTGTACGATTTTGTGAGAGACATCAGCGGCCATTGCTGGATAGTCTGAGCCATCTTCGGCATCGTCTCCGTGTTCAATTGCGTGCAGGACCTCTTTGCGTAGACGTGCGGTGGTTTGCCCCAATTCAGATTCTTTATCGTCATACGTTTTGCTTACAGTCGTGTAGACACGTGAGCAGTAATAATCAAATGATTCGTCGGGGAGTTGCTCATCTCCTTCTGCGAGATGAAGCAGTCCTTTTTGAAGCATGGTGAAGCCAACGACTACGTCCGCAACCTGGACACCAGAGTCGTCGATATAGTTGTCAGCTTCAACTTGATATCCTTGCGAGCGTAGCATGCGGACGACTGTGTCTCCAATGCATGAGTTGCGTAGGTGACCAACGTGCGCTGCTTTGTTACTATTAATATTTGTGTGCTCGACGATGACTTTGGTGCCGATACTGGTCGTACGCTGTCCGTAGTCAGGACCAGCATCAAGGACACGCGCCACGATCTGCTTGCCTATAGAAGAGCGGCTCAGGCGAAAATTAAGATAGCCAGGTTTCGTTGCTGTAATCTCTTCTATAGAAGGCTGCGGATTCGTCTGTAGAATCGCTTGCAATGCCTCCGCAATTTTTAATGGAGGACGCTTGAGTTTTCCTGCCCAGGCCATTACGGGAATAGAATAATCACCAAAACTAGCTTGCGCTGAAAGACGTAAATCTATAGGTAGTTGTGTCGTGTCAAAGTCGATATGTTCTTGTTCAAGATATGTTACAACGGCTTGTTGCATCAGGCCGTTAAGATACGTGTAGATATCTTGCGGCGTCGAGTCTGTCATAGCATGTGCCTCATTAGATACAGTCATTATTCCCTCTCTCTTCAACCTGGATGTTGCACTTTACTATAGCGTAGGTTGTGTCTGTGGTCAAGCATCGAGTAAGTGCAACTTAAACTGCCTCATGTGTAATTACTATTCTTGTTCCAGGCTGTAATCGCGTCTTTTTCACGCTTTATTCTACTTGCTATAGCCTAATCTTATCACTTTGAGCGATTTCTCTACTCCTTGCCTATGATTAGCCTTCTGGCGGGCAGAAAACGCGGAAGAGATGCTCGATCTCTAAGACCAAGCATCTCTTGTGTGTAACGAGGCAGAATGGTTCAAGCATCTCTTCTATCTATTAATCAGGCATCCAGTGTGCTGATGTCGCCAATCGGCTCTCCCAGTTCTCTCGCACGAATCACGCGACGCATGATTTTACCCGAACGCGTTTTAGGTAGGCTTGGTGTGAACTCTAGCTCGTCGGGTACGGCCAGTGCGCCGACAGTTGCACGTACGTGTAGTTTGAGCTCTTTGGCGAGTTCTTCGGATGGCTCAAAGTTATTTTTGAGAATAACGAAGACCTTCACATGTTCACCCTTAAGTTCATCTGGCTTGCCAATGGCGGCGACTTCGGCGACGGCTGGATGGCTGACCAGACTCGATTCGATCTCCATGGAGCCTAATCGATGTCCACTCACTTTAATCACATCGTCGACGCGACCTTGCACGCGAATATACCCCTGCGGATCGATAGTAGCAGCATCGCCAGCAAAGTAGACATCAGGTATGGTCTCCCAGTAAGTGCGGTAGCGGTCCGGATCGTTATAGATGGTGCGCATCTGGCTGGGCCATGGATGACGTACAACGAGGAATCCACCTTTACCCAGTCCAACCGATTGACCATTTTTATCGACGACGTCAGCTTCAATGGCTGGCATAGGTCGCGTGGCGCTACCAGGCTTTAATGGTTGGATGATTGTGGGGCTAATCAAAATGGAGCCAGTCTCTGTCTGCCACCATGTATCCATAATAGGAAGCTGATCATGACCAATATTGTGGCGATACCACATCCAGGCCTCCGGGTTAATGGGCTCTCCAACAGAGCCGAGCAAGCGTAGATGAGAGAGGTCATGTTTGGCTGGCCATTCTTCGCCGAAGCGCATCAAGCCGCGGATGCCTGTAGGCGATGTATAGAGAATGCTGACTTTGAAACGCTCGGCGACACTCCACCAGCGATCAGGATTGGGATAGGCTGGAGTTCCTTCAAAGAGGACACTCGTTACTCCATTCATTAGAGGGCCATAAATGATATAGCTGTGACCTGTTACCCAACCAACGTCGGCAGTACACCAGTAAATATCGTCATCCTTGATATCAAAGACAAATTTGGTGGTAGCGTAAGCACCAACTGAGTACCCTCCCTGGACATGTACGACTCCCTTAGGCTTGCCGGTGCTGCCGCTGGTGTAGAGGATAAAAAGGAGATCTTCGCTGCTCATGGGTTCGCAGGGGACAACCGTATCTTCTGGGACATCGGCGAGGAGATCGTGCCAGTAGATATCACGTCCCGCTTGCATGGGGACGTCGAGTTTCTGGCGGTTATAGACGACAACTTTTTCGATGGTAGGTGTCTCTGCGACTGCCTCATCGGCGATCTGCTTCAGCTTGATCAGCTTGCCTCCGCGATAGTTACCATCGGCGGTAATGACAAGCTTCGCTTGCGCATCGATGATACGGTCACGGAGAGCATTGGCTGCAAATCCACCAAAGACTACCGTATGGACCGCTCCGAGACGCGCAACTGCGAGCACAGCAATGACCTGCTCTAAGACGGCGGGCATATAAATAGCAACCCGATCGCCTTTTTTGAGGCCAATGTTTTGCAGTCCCTTTGCAAAGCGGTTTGTCTCTTGATAGAGTTGCTCGTAGGTAATCGAACGCGTCTCACCATCATCGCCTTCCCAGTGGAAAGCTACTTTGTGGCGTACAGGAGTCTCCATATGGCGATCAAGGCAATTATAGACAATATTGGTTTTGCCACCAACAAACCACTGGAAAAATGGTTTCGTGGTCCATTCGAAGGTTTTTTGCCATGGCTCAAACCAATGAAGCTCCTTTGCCAAATCATCCCAATATTCAGTGGGATTGGCTAGTGACCATTTATAAAAGTCTTCATAGTTGTCAAAGCCTTTTGATTTCATGTAAGCGGTGATATTGGCGTTTGCTACCATCTCAGCGGTAGGAGGGAAAAGACGTTCTTCAGATAGAATCGAATCGGTGTCTTCGAAAAGATTATTATTCATGCCGATGTATCCTCCTCAATACAAAAAGGACTGTACGGAACTTTTTCCGAGGCCAACCAGAGAATTACCCCATTGTAGAACAGGTGGCGTTACAGTTTCAATGTCCATGTACGACATAGTTTGATAGTTGAGTTATTGACGAAGTATCTACCTACCATTCTGCACTAATGCTTTCCCTTCGTTAAATTTAATTCTATCATATTCTTATAAGTAAAGAGCGAGGCTGTATAAAATGGTTTTGCTGCTTGACTTTGTCTCTTTTTTTAGAGTACGATAGCAGTGATTAGTAACTCTTGATACAAAGATGTTTCTTTTGTTTCTCGCAGGAGTAGTGGATATGCAAGAGCATGGAGTGATGCGCTGGTTGCAATTAACCTATCGCGTTCCCAGTGAACCATCGCAGAAACGCGTATGGGTATGGCGGCGTTTGCAAAATCTGGGTGCGTACGCTCTACAGAATTCTGTCTATCTGTTACCGTATTCTGAAGAGGTCGAGAAGCATTTTCGCCAGTTGACTCAGGATATCCATGAAATGGGTGGGGAGGCCAGTATTTTCTCGGTGGTGGCACTGGATGTGGCTGATGAGCAACGTATCTTACATGCTCTTCTGGATTGCCGGAATGCTGATTATAATAAAGCTGTCGACGTCTGTGCTCGCTTATTAAGCAATGCTGTCGCCTTGGTAGAGCGTCAAGAATGGAATGAGGATCTCCAGAGCGAGTTTTCAGAAGTGTTAGAAAAAGTGCATCTGTCTTTCCGCACGGCCAAGCGTCACGATGTGCTGGGATCATATACAGCCATTGCACGAGCGTCCGCAGCAGAATCTATCGCACTTTGTGAGCAGGTCTTTCGCATTCTGCAAGTGCGAGATTTTGTGAAAGCTCGACGGCTGTTAGAAATGAACTACGAATGGATTTACCTTCCTAAGGAAGAAAAAACGTCATCTCCTTGTGAAGAAGCCTCATCATCGCTCTCTGATGCCACGTTGTCAATACGCCCATCTTGATCTTTCCTCATCATCGTGATTTGAATCAGGCAAGTGTAGTCGTGATGGTTTAGCTTGCTTCTTCTATACAGAATCATCGTCTAGAGGAAGGGTGAATAGTTATTTAGTATAATTGTACTTACAAAACCATAGCTTTTTACTCTCTGATAGTGTAAACTCAAAATACTACAACCATAATCTTATTTTGATCGTATATGAAGATAGTTAACAAATGTTGTAATAAGTAGGCCACCCTCCTACTTTTTGATATCAGGGGGAAGGACAATGCAAAGATTCAACCAGGATCGAAGATCGAGTGGTGCAAAAGCTATTGCAATTGATGAGAAAGCACGTTATGCACGATATCGCCTCTATATGTTACTTTCTCTCCTTTCATCTGCTGGTCTCGCGCTAGCCCTCCATTTCATCTTTGGGCACTGAGCACAAAAAACAAAACAAAAAGGGACTGACCTGTATAAGGTTGGTCTTTTTTTGTTATAATCTAAATGATGATTGTCGCTCATGCTGAGATACTTTCTTGAATAGGCTTGCTTGTATTTCTCAAAATAAGTAAAATCTACGACACTTGAAATATTTGTGCCTGGTTTGCCGCTGATCGCATTTTTGTCTGTTGAGATTTTGACACAAAGATAGCTCAAAAATACTATAGAATTGCTGATTATGTTTGGCTTTCTTAACCTAAACTCCTATGTGTGTATCACTTCAGGGAAATTTACGATTATATCATCAGAACAGTTTTCCGGCCAAATTGTGAAGTGCTTCATTGTTTTTCTGTGAAAAAAAGTGCAAATTTGAGGGGGGGATATATTTATCATCAAATGTTATACCTTTTAGCGAGACAAACGGTCTGAGTTTTGTATTATTATTTGTAGAGGTCTGATTTCAGGCACTCTGGTTGGGCAATAGGACTAAATGAATGTAGTTGAAAATGAGGCTCAGTTAGTAAATGATGCTCGTCTTGGATCACGAGCCGCTTTTGAGTCTCTGGTAAAGCTGTACGAGCCGCGTATCAGACGCATGATTTATGGTATGACTCAGGACATTCAATTGACGCAGGATCTCTGCCAGGATACCTTTCTGGCGGCTTATCGGGCCTTGCCTCGTATGGAGGATAAGGAGTTGCGCTTTGCTCCCTGGCTGTATCGTATTGCATTAAATCTGGTTCGTAGCGAATGGCGACACCACAAACACATCAAAATGGTCCCCTTTCCTGCGCCACAGGGAAATGATGACAATACTTTTGATGAGCAAGGTGAGGATTTTCTGGTAAGCGATGAGCAGTTTGAGGATCGTGTTGTGGAACGCGAATTGGTGCGACGTGCACTATCTCAGCTACCGGAATCCTCTGTCATGTGCCTGTTACTGGATGCTGAAGGATTCTCATATAATGAAATTGCAGAGACTTTACAAGACTCACTGTCAGCTGTGCGGAGCCGACTTTCTCGTGCACGGCAAGCGTTCCAACGCATATACAACCGTCTTGATCTGGAAGGAAGATGATGAAGGATTGGTATCCTGACCCGTATAGTTCTGTTCTCCCACGATGTTCTAATAGTGCGAAGTGTGTTCAACGCATCGACGAAATTGATGCTCTCACCCAAGAGGCTTTGCCTGACTGGATACTTGCCAATTACGGCGAGAATATTCATGAAAAAGAGCAGGTTGAGTATCTGGCACGCCATCTACAATATTGCTATATTTGTCAGGTAGCAGTAGGAAACGAGCGTCGTTTGAGAGAGCGGCAGCAGCAGATGTTGCACACTTTTTTTGTGGCTGAGGGGGAGAAGGTTCCTTCAGCGACAGCGGCTATTCTTGCATCTTTAAGTGATGAACATTCGCCTCATTTGCGTTTGATGCGTGGAGAAGATACCGATTTCGATGATCGGCAGACTGAAGGGCGAGCGTTTCCTGGCCTGGTCAGGCATAGAATGAGAAGTGCTCAAAAATGGGGCGTAACTTCTGTTCTTACTCTGGTTGTGATTGTGGTTTTTGCCTCTATTCGCATGTTTACCCACCTGAGCGATACGACGTTGCAATCATCGTCAGCCACGCTTAATACTTCTCATAGTAAGATCTTTACAACAGTGACTACTGTCGCTCCGATGAATGTGCGTGCTCGCGTATCTTTACATGCGACGAATTTCTGGTCATCGGTCATCCTGACACACTGGTCACAGGATGGCAAGCAATTGATTGTGGAGAATTATAATCCTAGCAGTCAGAAATCTATGCAACTGCTTACCACTTCTGAGAATACAATTGTCGATAATGTGTCGTATAGTGGCGAGAATTTGATCTATCACACATATGACAGCTTGCGACAGGAGACGCAATATTCTCTCCTTTCTGGTGAACAATACACGGTAGATGGGCGTGGGCTCAATGCGGTCTGGTCAACCGATGATGAGACAATCTTTGTGGCTACCAGTGCTGGTATGATCTGGAAGATGGATGTTAAAGATCCTGGTGCTGCGCCAACAAATCTTTTTGAGGATATTCGTGTTGGCAGATTACTTTTTTACCGCAATCATTTTTTATATTATGTGCGTGGGCTATCTCTGTATCGTCTCAACGTGGATGATCCCCAGCAACAAGAACAGTCTATTGTGCCCAATGCAGGTGCGAGCGTTTTTTTGATGGATCCGGGTTCGGAAGATATCTACTATGTAAAAAATTATGGTGTGCAACATGAAATGTATAAACATCAGGAGAACACACCTTCCTCACAAGATTCGTCATTGCATCTTGTCGGCACACCAGTCGGCTATACCAGAGAGGCCTCTGGTCGTTGGTCGCTGATGTATATCAATTGGAATAAAGCTACAGGCGGCTTTGATCTTCAGAAAATATCTTCTACAACACCTATTTACCAGAATATTGTAGGAGGAAAAGCTCAATCGTTGTGTAATGTTACAGCATCAAGCGGATCCATTTGCGATAATAGTCTGGCAATGTCGCCGTCAGGAACGTTATTGACGGTAGGGAGAGCAAATGGAACGCTAAATTATCAGCTCTGGTCAATTGATGTCTCCAAAAAAGTGACGACACTATTGCCGACGCTCTCCGGGAAGGGACCAATTCAATTGATTGGTTGGGATAAATGGCTAGTTAATTGATGCTACAGGGTCGTATTGCAGAAGTAATTGCTCTGTTGCAGCCAGATCAATTGCCGCGTGGCATTCTTGAAAAATCTGGCTGGCTTCTTTTAGATAGGTAAGCCCTTGTTGATACTTATCGTTATGAACGGCTCTGGTTTCCTGTTGTTGTATATCCTGGCACAGTAACAAAGATCCATAGCAATGAAGTGTCCGAGCGTAATCGAGTCGGAGACCGTTTTTGTGGCAAATCTCAATGGCGTCTTGAAAGTAATGGGTGGCCTGGACAAATTGCTTCTGCGCTGCGTGGATGCGTCCCAATAGACGATATAAACGTTCGATGATACGAGGCGTTTCGAATCCCTGGGCATCTTTGAGTGTTTGCTGGGCAGTTTCGAGTGCTGTGGGTAGATCTCCGAGCAAAAAGTGAATCATCGCAAGGAGGTGTTTGCCATCGACAATATGTTCGATCTCCATTCCCTTGAGCGAGATTGTACGTTGGAGCATGGCTTTGGCGCGTGTGAGCAGGTGAAGCCGACGTTTATGATATACTGCTGCATCTGGTCTTGTTTGGAGAGCTAATGCCTGACAGATGCGCAGATCAGCTAGCCCTATCAGCGAATAACGTGTGCAACGTTGGCTCTTGATAGAGCGGCTAACACTGATCGCACGACGAACACTAATGGCGGCGTCTTGTAATTTTCCTTGATCATCCTGTACCGAGGCTAGTGCAATATGGCTTGTGCTGATACGTTCACGGTCATTGATGCGTTCTGCGAGGTTCAAACTTTGGGTAAACCATGTTTCAGCTTCTTGTAGGGCTCCTGAGCGCTGAGCCATATCTCCTAGATTAAAGCTGACAAACGTCATATTGGGTAGATCGCCTCCTCGCTCTGCAAGTTCAAGTGAACGATGCATATATGTGCGAGCCGCGTCATGGGCACCTTTAAAGAGGTAGGCTGCTCCTAAATTTCCACAGACACGGGCCATCTCAGAGATCAATTCACTCTGCTCATAGATAGCCAATGCCGTTAGGAGATGATCCAGTGCATTATTGACCTCTCCCAGGCTGGCTGCAACAATGCCAAGGCGTTCATGTGCATAGCCAATTTCTAGCGGATCTCCTATGAGCGCACGCTCTATACGCGAGAGCGGTAAGTCTTTGACGTTTTCCAGCTTGCGCGTGGTATGATCTCGGATCTGAGCTTTCTGCTGAGCATGTATCGCTTCGGCTTCAGATGAGGATGTTGTATGACGGACAATCTCTTCTAACATCGTAAGCGCTTCTTGTAGATAGCGGCGAGCCTGATAATAGTCACCTTCTAAGCGTAGCAGTGCCCCATATTGAAGGTGAAGACAGGCCCAGGCTGCTCCATCGGTAACATTTGCCTGAGACATAACCTCCTTGCCACGTTGGTAACAACGATTAGCGAGTTCATATTCAGTGGTATATGTCCAGGAATTACCAATTTCACGCCAGAGCAATGCTTGGATCTGAGCCTCTTTTTTCTGACGCTCTTCTATATGCTCCCGGGGCGTTGAGGTATAGATGTAGTGTTGGAAGCGCTTACTGGTGCGTATCGCCAGAATATATTCATAGATTTGTCGTCCCTCTGCGAAGTTACCCTGGATGGTGCTGCATTCGGCAAGCCGCTCGAGGATATAGCAGAGGTGGAGTGGATTCGTGAAGGGCAATTGGTCGATCCCTCTGGAGAGGATTTGTTGAATATTTAGATGTACATCTGTCTGTGGCGTCGCATCGATGTCATCCTCACAGAATGCTCGAAAGACAAGTATGTAGTATTGCTGTGCTTCTACATAGGCTGCGAGCAAATATGCCTGATTACCAGATATTTCGGCATAATAGGCGAGCGTCGCATGGTCATCACCACCTTTGCTGAGGTGATATACAATGGTGGCGGCAAATTTTTCAGGATGATTGGCATAAATGGATTTGAATGCTTCTGCTACACGGCGGTGCAGTTGCGCTCGACGGGCTGCTGAGAGGCGGCGATAAAGGTGGTTGATAATTAATGGATGCCAGAAGTGATAGAGAATATTGGCTCCTGTACCTTCTTCGATCAACAGACCGGCATTGAGCGCCTCTTCTAAGAGATCAAGGACGGTGTCTTCGTCGTATTCATTGGCGATGGGAAGCAGTTGGCGGAGTTCAAATGATCCACCGATGACTGCGGCTTTACCCAGGAGTTGCTGACAACCCTGGCTAAGTCTATCTAGACGACGCTCGAGTACGGCGGCAATCGCTTCGGGTAACGAGACGGCATCGCGTGTATGATCACGATCTGTCTGATTAAGCGTGGTAGTTTCAGGCTGCTGCTGATGTGCATATGCTGAGCTATTGTACATGGAGCTTACAGGCGATTGCTGTTCCATTGTAGAGAATGTATCAATCTCTTCATTAGAGGGTGTACCAACATAGCGTGCCAGCTCTTCCGCAAAGAAGGGGTTGCCCGCTGCTTGTGATTGGATGCTTTGGACGATGTTCTGCGGTAGGTAGGAGACGAGTGTCCCAATCTGAGTATGTGTAAGTGGCAGAATCGGTACGGTGACAATCGCCTGTTCTCGTTGCAAGTCCGCAATCAATGAGCGTAATTTATGTTGAGGCGCTAACTCACCTTCGCGGCAGGTTCCAACAAGTAAAATGCATTGGTCTTGAATATGATGAATGAGGTATGTGAGTAGATCAATACTACTGTCATCGGCCCAATGGAGGTCATCGAGTACAAGTAGGAGTGGTTGCTGCTTGCTAAACAAGCTAATGAGTCCTAGGGCAGCCTCCCAAAGGTGTAGGCGTTCTTGCTCAAGTGAAACGGTCGGAACTGCCTTGGTTGCTGCGGCCGGATTGATGATATCGATATCAGGAATAAGTACGCGTAAGCGATCTAGCTTGAGCGATGATGTGAAAATATCCGAGCTGCTATCCGTGTCAGAAGCTGATAGCTGCTGTGATTTGTGCTGTGCAAAGGCTGAGATGCTTTTAAAGAGCGTTCGTAAAAGATCGGTCCAGGGGTGATACGGAATAGAGCTTTCTTGCTCGTAGGAGCGGCTCCAGGCTACCGTCCAACCTCGTTTATAAGCTTCAAGGCTGAGCTCTTCGGCCAGGCGCGTTTTTCCGATGCCAGGCTCGCCACGCAGTAAGATAAAATGAGGATGACGTGATCGGGATATGGAGGCTGTTTTAAAGCTTGAATGCTGGTTAGGTGTCTGATGGGTTGAGGGCGTTCCATGAGGTGATATTTTATCCGAGGTTGTTAGCTCTTCAAGAGAGCACATGACTTGATTCAATGTTTTAAATTCACGTTCGCGTCCAATCAGTGGGCTTTGATTGTGGCGACCGCGTTGAAATGTGGGTCGTGTAAAAAATGGTTCGGTTTTCTGTTCAGGTTCTTCTCGTGGAGATTTTTGAATCTCGGCCTGGCTATCACTTTGCTGGCTGTAGAGGGTGGGAATATGTCCCCTCCGAAGCTTCTCATAAAGCTCTGACGTTTCTGGTAGCGGCTCGCCTTCGTAATCGCGCTGTAACATCATCTCGTGTTGGCGATAGACCTGAAGGGCCTCTCCTCGACGATCACGTTGCGTTAAAAGCATCATCAAATGCTGGACGGCAGTCTCATTAGTTGGGTCTGCTGTTCGTAGACGATCTAATGTATCAATGGCACTGGCATACTCCTCATTATTTGCCTGGCTTTGCGCCAGATTGAGGAGTAGACCAACCCAGGCACGATGTAAAGCATCACGGCGCTGAGCAGCCCATTCTGAATATAATTCTTCAAGGAGATAGCTTCCTCGGTAGAGCGCAGCCGCTTTTTCCTGGAGTTTTCTGCTTTGAGTGGGGTCAGTGGCGGTGTCGGCCTCTTTAACTAAATGCTCAAAGGCTTCGGCATCAACCCAGATGGAGTTGACGTTTGCGAGTTCGAGGATGTCCCGTTCCAGGCGCAGGAGCTGCGATGATGCTGGCCGCGCCAGGTCAGGTTCCAGCATTTGACGGAGTTCGTGTACTGCTCCGTTGAGACGATTGGCCGCGATATCGGTATCTAAATCAGGCCAGAGGAGATCCATGACCTGTTCACGTCCCAGGCGACGGTTCGGGCTACTAAGCAAGCATCCAAGTAGAGAGCGAGCACGTCTGCGATGCCAGAGGCGACCATCAACCGTTTGCCACTCGTTATTTTCTTGTTTCCTCTCAATGCGAAACTGACCAAGGAGATAGACCCGTAAGGTGGGAACTGTCGTTTGAGGAGATGTTGTAGACGTATTGAGGGAAGCAGCATGTGATGCTTGCTCCTTTTTGAGCTGTTCTGGCAATACCGTGCCAATGTACTTACTAACAGTACGTCCATTTTCACTCCAGTAGGCATACCAATACGGTCCATGCCCGGAGCCTTCTTTGCATTTACGGCAGCGTTGTTTTCCGCAGCGGGTAAATTGCTGGCGATAGGTAACTTTTCCGTTCATTTTTTTGCCTATCTGCCCTTTGAGACAAATTGTGAGAGAGAGAAAATTAAAAATACGTGAAGCTTTATCGGGAACATGTGTCATCCAATCAGAATGCTGTCACATCAGAACGCTTTATGAGGAGCGATGTTCTAAACTATCCCAAAGTATATAACTGTGAATGACAGATTACTTGTAATCTTCAACATTATAACCTAGTCTATGGGATGCTTACAATGGTATAGCCTATCTGCTCTAGAAAATATGTAGCTAGTTTGTGTGTGTAGAGTGATGATCATATATATAGTTTGGCTATACTTTCATTGTGCATCACCGAGACAGAGAACTTCTAGATATATTATAAAACATAAAGTCTTGTCCTGTCATCTAATCTTTTAGACAAGTTCCTGGCTATGTTTGGCTCGCCTTTGTTCGACGTGAATGGGCATACTATGCTATGATAGATGGTAACTATTTTTCCTCTTTAAGTATGTTTTTGTGGAATAATATTGTATGCCAAAGCTCGAAGGTTCCGTTGAGAACATCGTTTTTCGTAACGAAGAAAATCAGTATACTATTGCCCGCTTCCGCCTGAACGATCGTGGAAGGCTCTTTCGTGACGATTTAGCAACGATTGTAGGTGTCTTACCTGGTATTCATCCTGGCGAATTGCTGTCTGTTGAAGGTGAATGGGAGAGCGATGCTCGCTATGGGCGTCAGTTGCGTGTGGAAACTTTTGTACAGCGCCTGCCTGCTTCTGTGGAGGGGATGA
This sequence comes from Dictyobacter sp. Z7_2, assembly GCF_057551105.1. NCBI lineage: Bacteria > Bacillati > Chloroflexota > Ktedonobacteria > Ktedonobacterales > Dictyobacteraceae > Dictyobacter > Dictyobacter sp. Z7_2. The sequence continues at coordinate 211,446 of NZ_BAAJPE010000002.1, read as the reverse complement.
TCCGTTATTTGGGTTCGGGATTGATCAAGGGTATTGGACCTAAAAAAGCTCAAGCGATTGTCGATCACTTTGGCGAGCAGACTCTGGCTATTATTGAGCAGCAGCCGGAGATGTTGACACAGGTAAAGGGGATTAGCGCGAAGGACTGTGAGCGTATTGAGAAAGCGTGGCTGGAGCAGTCTGATATCAAAGAACTGCATCTCTTTTTGCAGTCGCATGAAGTCTCAATGCATGTCGCTACCCGTGTCTATAAACAATACGGACGTGAATCGATTCGCGTCGTGCGCGAGAATCCTTATCAACTGGCCCAGGACGTACAGGGAATAGGCTTTCGGACAGCTGATGATATCGCTGTGAAGCTGGGCCTGCCACATGATAGCCTTCCTCGATTGGCAACAGGCCTGAAATATGTGCTTACACAGGCCGCCAATGAGGATGGGCACTGTTTTTTACTGAGCAATGATCTGGTTCAACGAGCTTCTCAGATCTTGCAAGTTCCTGCTGATACACTTCAGATGGCTGTGGAACAGTTGCGCTCTGAGCAAGATGTCTTCATAGAGCCAGTGCCATTGCTACACGAATCTCCTCTGGCAGAAAAAGTTGCTTGTCTGGCTGCTCAGGGAGAGCAAACAGGTATTGATAGTTCAAGCGTAGATGGCCCTCAGAAGCCAGAGGCCCGTATCTACTTTGGCCCTTTTTGGTATGCTGAACATGGCTCAATGCGGCTGCTCCGGATTTTACAAAGTGCTCCGAGTTGCCTTCCTCCAACTTCACAGAAGCAGTGGGAGATTGTCTTTGACAGATTAAAACAAGTGCGTCATATGGAATTGACTGATCATCAGCGTGAAGCGGTGCAGGTGGCGTATCAACAAAAAGTCTCAGTTTTAACTGGAGGTCCAGGTACTGGTAAATCAACCTCATTGCGTGCTCTCCTGATGCTTTTACGGACCCGTAAGGTCGATTTTGCCCTGGGGGCTCCTACGGGAAGGGCCGCAAAACGCCTTACGGAAGCTACCGGTGTACAGGCGAAAACATTACATCGCTTGCTTGAATATGCTCCTCATGACAACAGCTATCAGCGTAACGAAGATAACCCTTTGCCTCATCAGTTTATTATTATTGATGAGTTTTCTATGGTCGACATTCTCCTGTTTTATCATCTACTTAAGGCGTTGCCCCGTACATCGCATCTTTTGCTGGTTGGTGATGCCGATCAATTGCCTTCGGTGGGTCCTGGCAACGTTTTGCGCGATATTTTACGTAGTAACACTCTTCCATCTGTACGGTTGATTGATCTCTTCCGGCAGGCCCAACAAAGTAAGATCGTTGTTACTGCACACCAGATTAATAGAGGGATCATGCCGAGCATTAAAAGCGAGGCTACCAGCGATTTCTTCTTTATGAGAGAAGATGATCCCGTTCGTGCGCAGCAACTTATTCTGGATTTAGTCCACAGGCGCTTACCGGCGAAGTATCATTTGAATGCTATCTCAGATATTCAGGTACTGGCACCTATGTATAAAGGGGCTGTTGGTGTGAAAATATTAAATGAACGCCTTCAAGCGGAGTTGAATCCCAGGGCACTGGGACAGGTTGAGTGGAGCGATCGCCTGTTTCGTATCGGCGATAAGGTAATGCAGACAAAAAATAATTATGATAAGGGTGTTTTCAATGGCGACGTTGGTTTTATTCGCCGCATTGATAAAGAAAACCTGCTGGTTAAAGTTGAGTTCGCAGAAGAAGCAGGACCACTCATAGTTGATTATTTGTTTCATGAGCTTGAGGAGTTAGTTCTGGCCTATGCAGTTACCGTTCATAAGAGTCAGGGGAGTGAGTATCCGGCGATTGTGTTGCCGTTGGTGCGAGAACATCGAATGTTGTTGCAGCGCAATCTTCTCTATACGGCAATTACACGCGCAAAGCGATTATGTATCCTGGTGGGTCAAACTTCTGCCCTGGAATATGCTGTTCAGAATGATCGCGTAGCTTTGCGTAATACAGGCCTGGCCGATCGTTTGCTCGAGCTTGGGCACGTACAAGGAGATGTTCGCACGTAATGGACATGCTTTGGAATAAGAATTGTGAATACCTTGTTTGTAATTAAAAAAGAGGAGTGCAAGTAAATGAATCGTCAAGAAGCTATTGACTTTCTGATGGATCACTACGAAAATCCACGCAATCAGGGAGAGATTGAGCATCCCCAGGTAAACCTGAATGGTGGCAATCCTGGTTGTGCCGACGTGATCACAATGCAAGCTCGCTTCGGTGAAGATGGCAAGCTTGAGGCGATAGCGTGGGATGGAGAGGGATGCACGATTAGTCGTGCTGCCGCTTCGTATGTGACGGAGATGGTCCAGGGATTAAATGCCGAAGAGATCGAGAATATTACTTATGAAGATCTGATGAATCAGCTTGGTCGCGAAGTGGTGATGACTCGCCCTACGTGTGCCACTCTGGCTCTTGGTACCCTTAAAAAAGGTGTCCATGAGTATGATATGCATCAGCGTGCGGACAATGCTCATTATCCCGATCATCAGCATTAATCGCGTGGCTTAAAGTTTTAAGATTTCTTGAGATGACGCTCCTATCAGGTCAGCCATATAACTGGTGATTGGTTTGTATAGGCGCTCGCTTTTATCTAAATTTAGCGACAAAATACTATAAATCATAAAGATTGCGCCAGCTAGAAAGTATTTCTAGCGCTTGCTGGTGCAATTTTTTATGTTCGAGATCATTAAGCCAGCGACTGACTCCGGATGGATGTGGGAGTGGTAAGAAGAATACTCCATTGTTTTCTTGATACGTGCCGATGATTGTGTCGAGCGTGCCTTTGTGAAAAAAGGCTTCGATTGCCATAGTCCCAACCAGAAGGACAACTCTGGGTCGGATGATGTCCAGTTCGGCATCTAAAAAGGGACGGCACAATGCCATTTCGGGTGGCGAAGGTTTACGATCCCCACTGCCTCGCGGATTTTTACCCGGGTCGCAACGCGTAAGCGAGCTTAGGTACGTATGATCATGTAAATAGTTGGGGGGAAATCCAGCTCCCTCTAACCACATTTGTAGGATACGCCCACCTGGGCCGCTGAAAGGACGATCCTGTTCTATTGAGCGATGACCAGGAGCCTGTCCAATTACCATGATACGGTCAGTTGCACGACCACTTACGATGGGATGTGCCACGGGGATATACCCTTGCCATTGACAAAGTCGGCAGCTACGAATATTTTGTTGTAATAGGCTTAATGCTTCTGATTTATTTGCTTTGTGCTGGTTCTTCAATAGTCTTTTCTTGAGATTGTGTCAGGCTGGGTTCATGAAAATGCTGGGTGATATGGCGATATTGTCCGGCATAGTAGAGAAGGGGATTTGACTCGATCTCTTCGTTCTCGCTCGCAAAACCTGGAACCTCTGCCTGTATTTGTCCTTTTTCGTCTATGAAAGCCGCTTGTCCTGTCATACCTAAGGCTTCAACTTGAGCTATAAAGATGACATGGTCGCCGCCTGGATACTCGGCAATAATTCTCGCATCTATAAAGGCTAATACATCGTCGATAATAGGGGCTCCAGTGGCGGCTGTGCGGTAGGGGGCATGACAGAAATGCTCAAAGCGTTCTGGACTGTTGGTGGCAAAGCCTCGTGACCATTGTTCTTGTTTCTCTGTGAGAATGTTGACGGCGAGAATTTTACTGTCACGAAAATGTTGCAGCGTCGTGCTGTTCAGGTCGACACAAACAAGTACAAGCGGTGGGTTAAGCGATACTGAACAAAATGAATTAACTGTAAGCCCTGCCAGGAAGTCTTTATTACGTGTGGTGGTGACTGTTACTCCCGTTGTGAAGCGACCCATCACCTGTCGGAAAAGTGCCTTTTGGATAGTCATAAAATATTCCTTCGAATAGAAACATATGAAAAGTGTGACGCTGTTGTTTCTGCTCTAAGTGCAGTGATCGATGCTGGCATCCCTGTATCTCAAACGTCGTAGTATGGCAGGGTGAATAGTTATTAGTAGAAGTATCACCCTTTGAGCTGCTACTTGTCAACTGAACATCGGTACAGGTCGCTTCAATGACTTCCATCCCATTTGGGCTATATTATTTTAGCTAAATTTGCATCTTTGTCCTTGCATCTCTGCCCTTGCATCTTGTGTGTGCACGCAATTTGTGTCTTCTGATTTCATGCTGGCTTTCTATGATGCGTTGTGATAGCTATGGGACTTTGTTTGGCTGTCTGAAGAGCACAAGTTTTCTTGACTTTGTGAAGGCGGGTCGATATACTCTGTGGAAGAAATGATTATTTGTTGTCTCTCCTTTGCTCTCACGAGTATCAAATCGGGCTTCTCTATCTTATGAAAATGCTAACACGTTCCATACAATCAACGCGCTTGCAAAAGACCCTTCTCCAGCAACGTTTATCGACATCATTTGTGTTCGTTTGTCTTGTCGTCGCGTTAGTGACTGTGATCCTGGTCTCTGTTAGTTTTGGTTCTGTGGCGATTCCTTTACAAACCATTCTCCAGATTTTAGTGAGCGGCACTAGAATTATACATGTACCTGTCGATTCATCGCTTGCCGTGATAATTCTCCAGGTGCGTCTTCCCGAGGTGATCGGTGCCGTCCTGGTGGGCGCGGCCCTTGCAGTTGCTGGTACCTTATTTCAGGGGATATTGCGTAATCCTTTAGCTGATCCCTATCTAATAGGGACCTCTTCGGGCGCGGCTCTAGGAGCAACTGTGGCGTTTGTGCTCCCTTTTGACACTGTCTACGGCTCCTTTTTTTCACTCACTCCATTGTTAGCGTTTGTCGGGGCTCTGATTACGGTCTTGTTTGTGTATGCTCTGGCGCGATCAGGTGGCCAAACGCCTGTGATAATGTTGTTGTTAGGTGGAGTGGTGGTGAGTGCCGTGTTGACTGCTGTGCAGACACTGATTATCAATATTTGGCCCTCAAATGATTTTGGACGTATTCTGGGATTGTATAATTGGCTTTCTGGCGGTATTGCTGTGGTCGGGTGGGGATCGCTGGCTCTGATTGCGGTACTTGTGCTGATGAGTGTGGTGGGGGCGCTGATGCTGTCTCAAATATTGGACGTCTTTGCTTTGGGTGAGGATGCCGCATCACATCTGGGATTGCATATCGAGTGGGCAAAGTTTCTGATCGTAATCATTGCGTCTTTATTAACTGCGGCAGCAGTCTCAATCAGCGGCCTTATTGGTTTTGTCGGATTAGTAACCCCGCACGTGATGCGACTGATGATTGGGCCTCGGCATCGGATATTGGTTCCCGCTGCGGCTTTGGGTGGAGCGATCTTTTTGACGCTGGCTGATCTGCTGGCACGTAGTCTACTGACACCGACAGTTCTGCCAGTCGGTATTTTTACTGCCCTTGTGGGAGCACCATTCTTCCTTTACTTATTGAGGCGCAATAAGCGAGAATATAAATGGTAGAGGATACAACAATGATTGCTCGACAGAGCTCTCTCCCTTTGTTACAGATGCAAGACGTGTCCTTTGGATATAATCAACAAACGCTGTTATATGATGTTTCTGTCGCAGTTGGTGCTGGTGAGATGGTCGGTTTGCTCGGTCCCAATGGCTCTGGTAAGACGACGTTGCTGCGCTTGCTAAGTGGGGTATTACAGCCTAAGCAGGGAAGGATTTTACTCGATGGTTGCGAGTTACCTTCCTGGGGACGTCGACAGATTGCGCAACGTATTGCGGTCGTGCCTCAGGAGCTTCACATGCCCTTCTCCTTCACTGTGGAGCACATGGTGGGACTTGGACGTACTCCATTTATACGCTCTTTTTGGGGTTCCCATAGCACATATGATCAGGATGTGGTACAGGATGCTATGAATGTAGCAGGAGTGGCACCGCTCGCGAAAAGTGTCTTTAATGAGTTGAGTGGTGGTGAGCGCCAGAGGGTCACGATAGCAATGGCGCTGGCACAACAACCATCAATTCTCTTATTGGATGAGCCGACTTCACATCTGGATATTAAATATCAGATTGAGACGTTAGCGCTGATACAACAACTCAATCAGGACCACAAGATGACTGTGCTGGCTGCCATGCATGATTTAAATCTGGCGGCACGCTATTTTACGCGTCTTGTTCTCTTTCAGCGTGGTATCGTTGCCGATGGCAGCCCGGCCGAAGTTTTAGAGCCCGGCTTGTTGGGGCGAGTGTATGGTGTTCAGGTACAGGTGGGCATTTTGCGTGGTGCGGAGCACTTGAGCGTTCTCCCTCCGATACAGGAAGGTGTTCTTGCTAAACAAGAAGAGCATCCTGCGGCATTGGTTCATGTGATTGCTGGTGGTGGTTCGGGAGAACTAATTATGCGAGCATTGGCAGATGCACAGATTCGTTTTAGCATCGGCGCTTTAAACATTGGCGATAGCGATCATACGTTGGCTCTCCGTTTAGCTGAGACTGTCATAACCGAGCAGCCTTTTGCTCCAATATCATCAGATGTGTTGTTACAAGTTCACGAACGGCTCAAGCAAGCTGAGGTATTGATTATTTGTCCAACTGCGATTGGCCCGGGAAACCTGGCCTTGATGCGTGAGGCTGTAGAGGCGGCTCGACGTGGCCTTATGGTTATTCTTGTCGCTATTCCTATACATACAACTTGCGTAGCGGATCATGTGACTATACCATCTACTCATGAGGATTTTCTACGTGATCTGGCTGCTCGTGATTATACCGGTGGACAGGGTCTTCTCTACGTTGAAGAGCTTCTGAATACTGGTGCAATTGTTACGACGTCCCTGGGCGACTCCCTCGATGAAGTGAAGAAACGTATAATATCCTATCAGACGACGCTTTGAAAGTTCTGGATGCCTTTACAAAGGTGTGATATTGTCTATAGGTGTTATGTGGTGATTTTTGTTTTCCATGCATTCCTACCTGCTCTGCTATTTTTCAGATGGAAAATACCTATTTAGTATCATGACTCATCTTATTGGTCTTGCGCCAATGTTGTAGATGGAGTGGACTTTCCTGACTCCGATCAGATGACCATGGAGCTAGCGGAGCCATGGTTAGTTCGGTTAATCCTAATAATGCTGCGTCATAATTAACACGCCACCCTTTGAAATCGACCCATGCCTGTTCTCGATCAGGCTTGAGTGGCACACCTGCTTCCGCTAAGGTATCCAGAGCGGTATTGAATTCTTCCTGGGTGATGCTGATTGGATCAGTTGGTGCTGGATCAGGGTTATATGGGATGAGGAAAAAGTCAGAGATATAACGTAAAGCCAGATATCCCGCTCGAATACAGAGATCGGCTTGCGAGTCGCGTGGGATATCGACTGCTGAGAGTGTCAATGAGGCTGCGTCTAAGACTGCTCCGGATGCTGTAATCCAGGAGCGATGGGGCTGTGGGGAACGTAGAAATGAGATGGCTGGCAGGGAGGTATGACTCTCCTCAATATCGACAAACCACATCTCCCAGGCGACCCAAATTTCCCCCAGGAATGTCAGGCGCTTTAAGCGATTGTAGCGAATAATCATCTGAAGCGCAGACGGTGGCGATCCAGCTCTTGTCTCGAGCAGAGTGACCGCAGACTCACGGCGTTCAAAGGCCGCGTAGATGGTGGGTAAATAAGCGATCAGGATAGTGATTAATATGAGTCCAATGGTGGCTTCCGAAAAAGTCAGAAGCATCGTAGGAAGGTTGTCCATGAGTGTGAAGCCAAGTGTGAGCAGGGAAGAACCGCTGAGCTTAAAAGCATCATACCAGGATTGTACATTGAGAGACCAATCCATCGCCATATAGCCGATTTGAATACATATCAGCCAGGTAAGTAAAAGTAAGAGTAAACTTACTGGCGTGTAGAGCTCCATTGCTCGATCACGTTCAGTGAAGGTGAAGAGACGACGTTTTCGTAGTTCAAATATGTAACGCATGTACACAAAAACTGTACGACTGATAAAATCAGGTGCGCTACGCGGCAATACGAAGGTGCGGATGGCGGAAAGAAAAGTTCCACTTACAATCCATACCCCGATTGCAAACATAATGATTCTGCATAAAATTAACAATATTGACATTGTCTATTGCACCGTTTCGTCTTACTACATGGATAATTCCTGCCAACAATGTCTAAGGATACACGAATCGTAGGAAATGGACAAGACAGAAAATTTACTGTTCTTTACTGTCTTGGAGAAGTAAGCCCTCTTCGTAAATGCGCCGAATGATATCTTCAATCTGTGGCTCAAGGAAAGTGACATCATGTAAACTATAGCGTGCTCCTAACCAGGCGACCAGCTCATGGGCGGGAATAGTATCCTGGCCAAAGTTGAGTCCAAGTTGAGGACCATCCATTTGCGCTACATGTACGCCTTGAGGTAAGCCAGGTAGCAGGGGGAGCCCTGCGTCATCTTGAGGTAAATGAGCTATCCTTGTTAACTCGGTTGTATCCAGCACGGCCATAAGAGTGCGCTCGCCACCAAAACGAGCACGAATATTTGTAACTGTGCCGTCATACAGTTTACGTCCATGATCTATGATGACCATACGTGGGCAGAGCGTTTCTATATCGTCCATATCGTGTGTGGTGATTAAGATAGTTGTCTTTTTTTGGGCGTTGAGGGTGAGCAAAAATTCACGCACACGCGCTTTGGCAACAACATCAAGACCAATAGTGGGCTCGTCAAGGTAGAGAAGTTCGGGTTCGTGCAGTAGTGCAGCTGCCAGATCTCCACGTACACGCTGCCCTAAAGAAAGTTGCCGTACAGGTGTATGGATAAATTCATCCAGATCCAGTAGTGTGCGTAGCTGCTGAAGATTTTCCCGGTGCCGTTCTTCAGGTATCCGGTACAGGTGACGCAGTAATTGTAACGAATCGATCAAGGGTAAATCCCACCACAATTGGGTGCGCTGGCCGAAGACAACACCAATGCGTGCGGCTAGTTCACGCCGCTGCCGTATTGGGATTAATCCAGCGACCTGTACGCTACCGCCGGTAGGCATCAGGATACCTGTCAGCATTTTGATAGTTGTACTCTTTCCAGCACCATTAGGACCAACCAGGCCGATGATTTCTCCTCGTTCTACTTGCATCGAGAGATCCTGTACCGCAAAAACCACGCGCTTTTCAGGATGAACAATGCTACGTAAACTTCCCAGGCGTCCAGAGCGACGTTTGGTGACATGAAACGTCTTGCTTAATTCTTTGGCCTCTATCATTATGTCCATGATATTCTCCTTAAATAGTTACAATTGCAGAAGCATCGAGTAATCCGTTGTTTAACTGCCCGTACTCTGATAATGTCGTACACCGATGCTCCAGACCTTACTGGCGACAAAGGCGAAGAGAAGAGCTGCCAATGGGGCCGCAAACGCCAGCTCGTTTGGTAGGCCGAAAGGCAGCGGACGATCCAGGATATAGCAGGTTGGGACATAAGAGCCAAAGGCTATTGGGACCACAAAAAGGAAGAACCTTTGCAATATTTGATGATAAATTGTGAGTGGATAGCTGAGCATCTCACGTCCGCCGTAGGTAAGAATATTTGTAAGCTCGGTGGTTTCAATCGTCCAGAAGCAGACAGTGGCTCCGAGTAAGAGGATAGATGTAAAAATGACGGCTCCGCTGAGAATGCCAATTCCTAAAATGAGTACCTTCGCCAGCGTCCAATGGATGGGTGTCGGAGCAAGGAAATGCAGCGCGAGCAAAAAGCCGAGTATCCCTTGCGTAATACGGCCCAGGCGACGTAGGCGAAAATCACTGCCAATCACTTGCAGAAAAGAATTCACCGGCCGCAATAAAACACGATCGAATTCTCCTTGCATAATGAGCAGAGGAAAATTATCTATCCCAGCTCCGACTAATTCTGATACTCCAAAGCTAATGGACATAATGGCCGATAATAACGCTACCTCGCCCACATGCCAACCAAGAATCGAGGGGAAAGGTATGAAAAAGAGTAGCAAGGCACTAAACTCCAGCGCTGTGACGCCAAAATATGTCACGATATCAATCAGCAGGTTCGCTTTGTATTGGGTTTGAGCTTTGAACTGGATGCTTATTAAGAGCCAGTAGAGATGTAAGTCACTACGTAAACTACGTAACATGAGTGTTAACCTCCCTGAGCGATTACGCGCTGCCGGGCTATATTGGTTACTTGTTTTACCAGGAGGGTCAAAAGGAATAACCAGATAATCTGACGCGTGCATTCAAACCATACTGTATTACCAGGTACTTTACCTAAAACTGATGCTACAGGTAGATCCATGAAATTATGAAAGGGCAACCAGTCAACAATGTTACGCAGCCATAGAGGAAGAAGTGGTAACGGTATGTAGGAGCCCGTGAGAAATTGTGCAATTACCAGGGCAAGCGTAGTCATTGCGCGGGCTTCGATGATCCAGAACGCGACGATGTTGTATAAAATACGATAGGCAATGCCCAAAATGGCACCTGCGGGCAAGGTCAGGCAAAAGATGGCCCATGATTGCCATGATAGTGGTATGCCCAATCCAAACAAGAGCATTCCCGCCAGATAGGTAGGTAGGCCCCGAAAGAGGATATAGTAGGCGTTGCTCCCCATCTCACGGCTGAACCAGTACCAGTAGAAATCATAGGGTTTACTTAAGTCCGCAACGACATCCCCGGTTCGGATTGTCTGCATGAGATCATTCCATCCGAAAGGCAGAATAAACATAATGATGGCTTGCATCATCCACGTGTAGCGTAGTGTATCTTGTACATCGTAGCCAGCCACGCTGGGTCGCGTGTGATAAAGGGCAATGATCACGTAGCTGAAAATTGAGGCAAAAAAGATATTCGTGCAGAGTCCCGCTAGATTTGACCAGCGATAGATTAATTGTCGTCGAAATGCTATACGCGCCACTTCAAAATAGAAACGTAGCACTTTCATCTCCTGTCGCTAAAGAGCAGCACAAAAGACCAGGACAACCAAAAAGGGTCCTGGTCAGATTGGGCAAATAATTACAAGGCTAGCATAAATAAAGAAGTTGCATAGTGCGTGCTAGTTCAGCAGGCATGATATTGGAAAGATCAGTCGTTGTAGAACGGAAGAGTAGTATAACGTGGAAGCAGAATTTCGTCAATATCTTTGCGGGCTATGATTGGGCGATATATGAGAAATAGGCCAGAACGATCTTTATTCTTCATGTTCTGAGTTATCTGATGATAATCCTTGCGTATATATATCCTCTGAGTAGGTAGTGGGTGGTTTTATCGTCGATAATGATTCTGATGGCTGCGAAATATTGGTCGGATGCGCACGCTCTAGCGGGAGCTGCTGATGATGGTACAGACGATTGGATATGATTGACGTATTGGAGGTCATGGCTACTTGCATGGATTCTATCAGATGTTCAATACGATCAATGCTGTGGAGTACGTCCTGGGTTGTGGCTATCGCAGGCGTTTCGATGGTTGCTATGGCAGCGGGGCCGCTGTGAAATGTGGAGGATATTTGAACCAGTGTCGTATGAAGTGTGTGCATCTGCTGGAGGATTTCCTGCTCGATTGTTTGTAAGGAAGAGATAAAAGAATCTTTCAGCGTAATCAGACGCTCTTCAAGGGCACGATCAACCATTTCAGCCAGTTCTTCCCAGGGGATTTCCGTCTGTACCTCGATGGCTTCAAACTCGGATTGTCCATCAGCCGTATAAGCTAAGGTAAGATCATTTTGGAGTCCCGATTGAGGGATGCGTTGATTGATCATTGCTTCAAAAGCTTGTAATTGTTTTGCCAGTGCACTCTCAAGCGTGTCTTTGTAGCCCTGTGATGGCTGCTGATGCTGTCTTTCGATTTTTTGCTCAAGCATCTGGATGGTTTGGGTCTGCTGCGCATCGATGCGTCGCAGAAGTATATCTATTGTCTGTGCATGTCGGTCGTTCATGCGCGTAGATATTGTGTCGAGCAGATCATGTTGAAGCGTCGTAACATGTTGCTCGAAATCGTTTTTCAACGTTTGTGTGCGTTGTTCAAAGCTTTGTTCTAAATCATGACGTTGTGTCGATAGTTTTTGTTCTATAATCATGTTGAGTGATTGTAATTCATCTTGCGTGAAGGCCATCGGATAGTACCATTCCCTTCTTCTGCACATATCTTATAGTATGTATTGATATTGGTTCCTAGTATAGGAACAGCATAGCGAGGTGTCAACGTCTTGTTACTTTATTCTACTTTGCCCCCTTATGTATTGCTAGCAAATCGTATATAATTTGAGATGGTACATTACTATAAGGCCTCTCTACGCAAAGGATGCGCATGGTGAACGATAAATTATTAGGTAGCCAACTGGGTAGTTATATCCTCGTGGATGTATTGGGTCACGGGGCTTTTGGCAGTGTCTACCTGGGAAAACACTTTCTGCTGGAGCATAAACCCCCTGTTGCAGTCAAAGTCTTGAATACGACATTGAATACGCAAGAGGAGATAGATCGTTTTTTTCAGGAAGCCGTGATTCTCGATAAATTGACTCATCCCAATATTCTTCCGGTCGTAGATGCGAACCTCTACGAAAACTATCCCTTTTTTGTGGCGGAATATGCTCCTGGTGGCTCCTTACGTGATCGCCTGGATAAGTTTGGTAATAGCACGATGAATTTGATGGACGCAATGCATTTGCTGAATCAAGTTGGTCTGGCCTTGCAGCATGCTCACGATCTCGATATTGTGCATCGCGATCTCAAGCCGGCAAACATTTTGTTTAATGCAGCCGGAGATGCTCTATTGGCTGATTTTGGTATCGCTATCCAACTGCAAAAGACGCGGCGCGTTGATGAGATTGGGACGCCTCCTTATATGTCCCCAGAACAATTCAAAGGGAAGGTGAGCAAGAAGAGCGATCAGTATGCTTTAGCTTGCATCACCTATGAATTGTTGACAGGACAACAACTCTTTACAGCCGACGATCCTTACACTATTGGTTACAAGCACATTTATGAACCTCCAGTTGAACCGCGTGAACTGAATCCAGATATTCCAGCCTCGATTGAGGCGGTCATTTTAAAGGCGCTTTCTAAAGAGCGCGATGATCGTTATGAGAGCGTGGCTGATTTTGTGCAAGCCTTGCGTACGGCGGCAGGCTTACCAATCACCGTTAGTACTCCACTTCCGCCACTCTCTGAAAAACCTGTACCAGAAATTCGATCCAGCGAGGCTCCAGATACCGACTTATGGGATGTTGATCCTGAGGTCCCGGCACGTGTTATACCTCGTATCAAAAGAGCCAGCCAGGTGACTGATCCTCATCGGACGCAACGCACGGCATCTACTACCGGTGGGAAGGTTGGACCGATTACCGGAGGTGGTAGCAGCATCCATACATTGCTAGTCTGGTCTGTGGCGACGGGTTTTGATCATACCTATTATTCAGAACCAACGCTTCTGAATGATATTGTCTATGCTGGCACTTATACCACGGTGGTTGATAATCCCAATAAAGAAGCGAACCAGCTGCGTGCCCTGGATGCGACCACGGGACAACAAATCTGGGCGGTAAATACAGCCTATGGAATTTATGATGCTCCCGTCGTTTCTAACGGGGTGGTCTATGTCTGTACGGGAAATATTAATCGACCTGGCGAGGTCTATGCGGTTGAGGCGGCTACTGGACAAGTACGCTGGTCGTTTCCCACCGAAGAATATATCAAAGTCAGACCTACGATTGCCAATGATATCGTCTATGCTTATCCCGAGCATGGCATTTACGCTCTTGATGCCGATACGGGGCGTGAGTGCTGGAGTGTGACGATTAAAGCTGGCATGTCTAGCCGACCTGTAATCGCTAGCGGGACGATGTATTTGACAACTGATCGTGGCTATTGTTATGAATTAGATGCCCTGACCGGGCAAAAGTTGGATACGTTTACTGATATGGGCGATGTTCATGCTGCTGAGACGACGGTTGATGGTATCAATTGTATTTGCTCAGTTGAGGACGAGTTGTATTCTATTAATATGAAGAGCCAGGAGATTCGTTGGTCAATTCAGCTTGATAAACACGTTTCAGGTGATTTGGTCCTGAAGAATGGCGTGGCTTATATCGGATCTCATGGTGGCTTTGTGGGAGATTCAGCGAATACGAAACTCCATGCGATTGATGCTGCGACCGGTAAGATCCTCTGGGTGGCGCATCTGAAACATGAAATTGAATCGGCTCCCGTGGTAGGGGATAATATTGTCTGTGTCAGCACCTTTGGGCGAGAGCTTTATGGGCTTGATCTGAAAAATGGTCATATCCTGTTTGTGGCGAAGGTTGGCAAAGGTAGAATCAATCGTCCTTCGATTGAGAATAACCTGATTACTGTTAGTACAGGTGAAATGCATGCGCTCCAGCTAAAGTAAGGTGGAATGTACCTGTGTAGTTTTCCGGCCCGTTGGCGTCATCGTGCGATCAGTTTTGTGTGGGTAGTCGGATTCGTGTAGTCCGAGGCCTGATGTATCCTGCTATCCACACAAAACTGCTGACAGCGTTTTAGAGATGTCAGAAAGAGATAGATTAAGTAAGGTCGTTTTCTGCAAGGATGGATATAAAGTAGCGCAAGTAGGATGGGTTAATGCCTGTCATCTATGAATAAGCAAGCATCAGGTTGCTACAGATTAAAAGTGGTTGGGAGGACGATCACTTCTTGTCCTGGTTCCAGCGGTGTTTTTAAGCCCTCATCACCATGGATCAATTGATTATTAACAAAAATACGCACATGTTCACGAATTGTGCCTTGCTCCGTGCATAGTCGCTCCCAGACAAGAGGATGCTCTTGCTTTAAAGCAGATAACAATTGTTCCACCGTTTCAGCCTGTAAGGTAATCTGGCTCTTCCCACCGCTATATGCACTCAACGTTGAAGGTAAACGTAAGGTTGCGGTTGTTGTGCCATCACTCATATACACCTCTCCATGCATCTGTCTGAATAGCTTTTTCGCGGGAGTTTTTGGCAAAAGAACAAATGTACATACACATATTCTATAGCTGTGTGCAAGTATACGAGGAAGTTTATCAGATTGCAAGTGTTCGGCCAGCGCGATTTTGATAAAAGTATGTCACGCTCCCTTTTTGCACACGACGATGATCTCTGCAATGAGTACTGAACCTTTTGTATGTATAAGGCCATACATTGTGTTGACATCCAACAACGGACACTACTATAATGAAGTTTAGCTACGTTGAAATGAAAAAACCAAAAACGTGAGGTGTTGATCTTGACAATTTCCTGCAAACTACGCCTGATGCTTGCTAAAGCGAATGTGGAGCGAGCTACACGAGGCGAACCGATATTAAGTTTGCGTCGCCTTGCTTATGAGAGTGGCGTATCGTTAAGCGTCCTGGCTGCTTTGCATACGGGAAAAAGCCAGCGCATAGATTACACAACGATTGATCATCTTCTCACCTATTTTAATCGTTATTTTCGAGTCACAACCGACGATCTTCTCACATGGGAAGATATTCCAGAGCATGACATCGCGCTGGAGTATCATACATATCCTGTAAGTGTCTCTCCCAAAGAATCGTTAGCGTGATCAGTGCAATCAATGAATAAGAAGAGGATTTTATGGCTGTTCTTTTAAAATCACGTAAAGAAATTGATATGTTACGCGAGGCTGGGCGGCTAGTAGCTCAGACGTTTGAAGTGCTTCGTCCCTACGTCAAGCCTGGCGTGTCGACGGCTGAACTTGATCAGATTGCGGAAGATTATATTCGTAGTAAGAATGCAATTCCGATTTATAAAGGGTATGGAGCCCATCCCGGAGGCCGCGGGCGGCCAGCAATTCCACCATTTCCTGGAACGATCTGTGCATCAGTCAACGAAGTTATTTGCCACGGCATTCCAAGCACAAAAACGATCTTGCAAAATGGCGATATTATTGGAGTGGATATCGGTGTGACGTTGAATGGTTGGGTGGGTGATTCTTGCATGACGTATGGTGTGGGTGAGGTGGATGAGGAATCGCAGCGTCTGATGGATGTTACACGTAAAAGTATGGATCTTGGTATTGCGCAGGCACGTGTTAATAACCGCCTGGGAGACATTGGAGCGGCTATCCAGACGTACGCAGAGTCTGAAGGATTTTCAGTTGTACGCGATCTGGTTGGTCATGGCGTCGGGCGCTCATTACATGAAGATCCTAACGTACCTCATTTTGGGAAGCCTCATACGGGATTGCGTCTGCAAAAAGGAATGGTCTTTACAATTGAGCCGATGATTAATGTTGGTGTTTATGAGGCCAAGACGCTTAGCGATCGCTGGACGATTGTGACGGCTGATGGGAAGCGTTCGGCTCAATATGAACATAGTCTGGCCATTACCGATGGAGAGCCAGAGCTTCTGACTGTTATCTAGTATTTCATCTGTGCTAATCAGGTGAGTGGGCATGAGCAATGGTGCCGGCGCGATTGAGAAAACATCTGGCGCGGAACATTGCTCTGGTCAAACTTTGTGAGTTGTGCTATCTTATGCACAGGACAATTTATTAGGAAAACTCGTCCTCACAGATCGTACTACATTCTTACGAGGAAATACTTTATGGATAGTTCTCTTCAACGTGCTAATCCCGCTTTAAATGATAGAGTGGATCTGTCCAACTCGGATTATGAGGAGGAGGTGGTTGCTGAGGAGGAACATCATATTCATCTACCCAATCCCAGTCTGTGGCCTGTCATTCTCAGTGCTGCCATACTGGTGACGGTGATTGGTTTGTTGTTCGTTCCGGATGCTCCATATCTGACGATCATTGGTGCCATTTTCATCATTGTTGGAATTATGGGATGGGCACTAGAAGATCCGATGGCAGCACCCAAGGAAACTTATATTCCTTCTCCGCAATTAGCAGGAGCGATGGCGAAATTTCAGATTGGACAAGATGTTCTGGATAAGGATGGAGTATCATTGGGAACCATCCAGGCACGTCTGGGACGCTATATCCTGGCTGATCGTGGAGGCCTGACGCTCAAGGTTTTTTATGTGCCTCTTCATTTTATTGAAGATGAGGTGAATAATAACGTCGTGCACCTGAAGGTGAGCGAGGTAGAGTTGCTGAAGCGCAATCTTGATCGTTTGCCCGCCGATTTGTATGATGCTGCACCCGATTATGGAGTCCCTCAAGTGAAGGGTGTACCCATGTTTGCCAATGGTCCACTGTCTCCTGCTGAGACCGGCCATTATAACTATGGACCATATTTCCCAGGTGTAAATACTGATGCTGCTGGCTCATATCATCCTGATGAAGTCAGACCTACCCCTCAACGCTATGTGGGAGATCGTCGTAGTTACAATACACGCAGATCTATTCCACCTCGCCAGGCCATCGCTGATTAATGAGAAAGGGACGTGATAATATTTCATGTCCCTTCTTTCGTATCTCTTCTGGCTACTATTCCTTACTTCTGCTAGATTTCCTCTGTTTGATAACTACACGTTCTTTATTGATAATCGTAAAACCCTTTGCCGCTTTTCCTGCCATATTGTCCAGATTGAACCATGCGACGTAGGAGCGGTGGGGCGGCGTAAAGCGGATCTCTGTATTCGTGATAGATGGCGTCTGCGGCCCAGAGTGTGGTATCAAGTCCTACATAGTCCAACAGCGTAAAAGGTCCCATGGGATATCCACATCCTAGCTTCATGGCGGTGTCGATATCATCACGGGTTGCCATGCCGTTTTCGAGCATTCTGATGGCAGAGATTAAATAGGGAATGAGTAGAAAGTTGACAATAAAGCCCGCTGTATCTTTGGCTATCACTGGCTTCTTGCCCAGCGATTGTGCAAATTGTCGAACGGTTGCCAGTGTCTCTTCGGAAGTTGAGATGGTGCGGATAATTTCAACGAGTTGCATGACTGGAGCCGGGTTGAAGAAGTGGAGTCCCGCAACTTTGTCTGGACGCCTGGTAACTGCTCCCATCTGAGTAATGTTTAGTGAGGAGGTGTTGCTAAGTAACAGGGCTTCTGGCTTGAGTAGGCGGTCAAGGGCAGGATAGAGTTGGAGCTTCTCTTCCATATTCTCAATCACAGCTTCGATAATCAGGTCGCAATCTGCCAGATCCTCAAAAACTACTGTGCCATGCAGATGTTCGTGATACTCAATCCCCTTTTGATGCGTGATTTTCTCCTGGCGTTCCATCTTATCCCAGGCTGCATAGATGCGAGCCAATCCCTTATCGAGTAATGGCTGGTTGATCTCTCGTACGACCGTCTCATAACCGGCTTGAGCACAGGTTTGAGCAATGCCGCCCCCCATCAGACCGCATCCGATAACGCCAACTTTGCGAATTTCCATTGATGCTCTTCTCCTCGTGAATATGCTATTGAAAATGATATCTCTCTTGGGCCAGGTGTTCTTATGCTTTGTGTTGTATGAAGTACCTCTTAAGTCGGTCGTGTAGGCGAATTTATGATTATTTTTCCCTTTGGAACTCCCGCCAGTGTTGTAGTAAAGATGCTATAAGTGGCTTTCCGTCTATCTGCCTTTCTGATGATGTGCGCCAGCGTGTAAATGTGCTGTGAATGGAGACACTTGGCCCTAGCAAGGTCCTGACGACCTCTGCATATACGCCATCATCGGGAGGGAAGAGAAATGCATGCCGTGCGTCTTCCAGGTAGAAGTAATGGCCACGTTGGCTATACTGTTGGCGAATCTCTTCCTGACTGAAAATCTCTTGTCCATGTTTGACCTCTCCGTCTGGATATACGGTAGGTCCAATGGGGAAGCAATGGAGATGGGCGTGAAAGACTGTTTGATGGAAGACTCCATGTTCCCAGTAGACTGATGGTGCGTAGTAACGCTGAAAGAAATGCATGACTTCACGTTTTAATGAAGCCAGTTCCTCATCGAGATGAGCGGGCACCTCTCCATAACAAGCATAGTGTTGCCGGGGAATGATAAGCATATGTCCGGCAAGGAGCGGCGCATGGTCGGCGACGAGGCGAAAATGAGCTGTTTCTTTCATCACAAGGTGCGTTGTGGCGTCAATCTGGCAGAAGGCACATTCGGGATCAAAGGTTATCGCATCCGTAGAGACGCTGCTCTGACGTTGCATGTGGATGACTCCTTATTGTTGCAGTTGTTTTCTCTTGAGTATAATGGTATTTCTGACTGGATACAAGATAGCTTTTAACCCGGTCTATGATAGAGAGCTCTATGCTCTATTTTTGATGGCAGATATGGCCGTGACCGACTTTAATCTTGAGTGATCAGCCGGCGTGGCGGAAGCCAGCTTCTTTCATGGTTAAAGCTTCTCCTTCAGAAAGCAGACCTGCATCGATAACTTCGGCGATGAGCAGTGTCGAGTCTCCCGTTAGTACACTGCTACGGACCTCACAGGCGACCCAGGAGAGGGCATCTTGCAATATAGGATAGGAGTTCTGCTCCAGGGTATAATTCACCCCCGAAAGCTTGTCTGGATGCTTATGATAAGATCTGCCAAGTTTTCCGGCCAGGTCGCGCTGCTCTGTCGATAATGTATTGATGGTGAAGAGGTGACTGCGTTGAATCATGGTCAGGGATTTTGCGTCGTTCTCGATGGAAAGTGCTATAAGTGGAGGCTCAAATGAGACCTGCGTAAGCCAGTTGGCTGTGAAGGCGTTAATGTCCTGACCCTCTTTACTCATAACAATATAAAGGCCATATGTGAATGTGCGTAGCGCTTGCTTTTTGACTGCTTGATCCATATATTTCCTTCCTTCCTTTATCTGAGATAGTCCCTTGTGATCGCTTATCTCGTTAGACAATGGAGACAACTTGTCCTTTTGTCATTGCCTGAAGCTCTTGAGGTGTGAGTTGAAAGACAGCAAATGGTGTACCTGCGGCTGCCCAGATCTGGTCGTATTTTAAAAGATCCTGGTCAATGAATGTAGTGATTGTCTCTACGTGTCCGAGTGGGGCGACACCTCCAATTGCGAAACCAGTGTGTTTCCGCACAAAATCAGGATTAGCTTTTTCGATAGCTTGTCCCATCAGTTCACTCAGGCGTTTTTCATTAACGCGATTCGAACCGCTAGCTACTACGAGAATGGGTTGTTCGGTCAGTTGTGTTTTGAATACAAGCGACTTTACGATTTGTGATACCTGGCAGCCAATGGCCTTTGCTGCCTCTTTGGCTGTCCTGGTAGATTCATCGAGTTGAACTACCTGCGATGTATACCCCATATTCTGGAGGGTCGTTTGTACAAATTGAGCCTTGCCCTTCATTTCTTGCGCCATAAAGATGTATCCTCCTGTTATCTTGAATAAAGCAGACCGGGTAGCGCATGGCTTTAATATTTTTATTGTAGCATAGGCCCTATCCTTGCACTTGCAATTGACAACACGCACCTGTCTTATCAAGATTTGGAGCTGTTTGTTGGCTTATCCTCGCTTGGCACATAACTGACGACTCGTTGGTTCAGCGCAACAGAACCAGGATTCAGATAAATGAGGCAACTCTTTTCGCTCACCATACTGACGCATCGCCCGAAAGGCAGAGAATTTTTGTCCCTGCATGGCTAGCGCACGTGCTTTGATCTGAAAAAAGGTCATGATGGCATCTGTATTCATCAGGTCAGCTTGTTCAACTAATGTAGCGACTTGAGTCTGTAATTGA
The DNA here is from genome assembly GCF_057551105.1 of Dictyobacter sp. Z7_2. Classification (NCBI taxonomy): domain Bacteria; kingdom Bacillati; phylum Chloroflexota; class Ktedonobacteria; order Ktedonobacterales; family Dictyobacteraceae; genus Dictyobacter; species Dictyobacter sp. Z7_2. The sequence continues at coordinate 190,889 of NZ_BAAJPE010000002.1, read as the reverse complement.
TCCATACAAGGATCGGGATGCTCCCAACGGTATCCGAACGCTGTTGTATCCAGTTCTCCGATCCATTTGTCGCTGTCTGGCGTGCTCAGGTGTGCCGATCCAGGTGGGATCAGCAGGCGGATGGAGAGATGGACCGGATCAATGTGCTCAATGAGATGATGCTCCTCAAAAAAATTGAGTAGATCGATGTAACTCGAGAGTGTTTCCCAGGGTGTAAAGGGGAGCAATGATGGTCGTAATGCGATGCCTACGCGTTCCATCTCTGTAAATGCTTCAGCTATGTCATTAGCTGTATGGTTTTTTGCAAGCTGCTCAAGGACAGTATCATTGAGCGATTCGACGGCTGAGACGACAAAGATGCAGCCCAGTTCTTTGAGCTCGGGAAGCAGGTCGCGGTGCTTGAGCAAATGCTCGATCTTGATTGTGGCATCGAATGTGAGCTCCGGGAATTCCTGGTGCATGGCTCGCGTAATGCGCATGGCATGGGTGGGTCCATTCCAGAAGTCGGGATCACCAAAAGTAATGTGCTGAGCTCCGCGAGCTACCTGTGTTCTGATATCTGCGAGTACAATCTCGGCTGGAACGGCGAAAAAGCGTCCGTGATAGATGGGGGTAATTGGACAGTGAACGCATGTATGCTTACAGCCACGAGTGGCTTCTGTATAGCCTACGACACGTGAGTCTGTTCCCCATTCGAGATGGGCATAGCGCTCAAGCTCGGGGAGGTGGCTGCGTTCTGGTACGACGAAAGGCGTTCGCTGTATCCAGGGACCACTCTGATGAGTACGTGTGTGAACACCAGGGATATCTTCGCCTCGATCTTTTTCTAATGCGGCAATTAATTGGCATAGTGGCACCTCATATTCGCCACCAATTGCTGAGTCAATTGTGTCCTGCAATAGATGATCTGCGTTAAGGAGCGCGTAAAGTCCATAGAGGCAGATATGCGCATCTGGATTGAGTTCGCGAATTCGGCGAGCGATCTGCTCACCCAGGCGCATCGCTGTATGCATAGGCACTGAGATGGCTACAAAATGCGCCTGATAAATATCCTGATCCAGGAGATCGTCAAGCGAGGTGTCGACACATACAGGTGTATAGCCGGCTTGCTGGAGCATGGCCGACAATGATGCGAGATGGAATGGTTGATGTCCCAGTTCGTAGCAGGAGATAAGTAGAATGTCTCCGCGGTTCTTTATTTCCTTCGTGGTGCGCCTCCCCCTTTGCTTCGTGGGCCGGAGCCAGCACCGGCAGTCTCAGGACTCCAGCCAGAAGGCATGGCCGCATCGGCACCAAAGAAAAAATCTTCCATTTGTTCGCGTAAAATGCGACGAGATTCAGGATCAGCCATATTCAATCCATAATGATTAATGATCAAAACCTGTTGCGCGGGCCACATATCGTAGGCCTGTTTGGAGATTTGTTCAAAGATACGCTGTCCTAATTTTCCAGGAAAAGGTGGCTTCTCTAATCCAGGCAACTCTCGTTGTAACTTGACACAGTAAACTGTTCTTGGCATGTGTGATCTCTCCCTGTTGATGAATGTTCTTCATAAATGAAGCATCAAGTATTGCATTGATGGAATACTATGATATGGATATCGATTCAAATTATTCGTGACGCATCTTCACATCCGCCTTCTTATTGTACTATGTTGGGAGGCACTCTTGCATTCCTGTTGAATGACACTGTGCTTGTAGGTTTTTCGAACTATCAGGATGGCGGGGAAATGGGTCGCATTCTACTTCTGAGATTGATTATTTTTTGTACGCATTGTATGTATATAACTTTACCAGAATTGTGATAGTTGATGAGTAGAATGAGAAAGAACAAATGGTAGACACTTCCGACATATTGGATAGGCCACGCGTAATATTCTTTGGTATGGAGTGCGATTTTTCGTTACCTTCATTGCAAGCTTTGTTGCAGTGTAACATCAATGTGTGCGCTGTTGTTATTCCGATGTCTGAAACGGCGTTGTTCGGAAATCAAGTTTCACATACGATCTTACCAATGATGCCTCCCAAACTGCTCGCTCGCTCATTGCCCATGAAAAGAATTCCTTCAACATCTCTTACCGCGCTGGCATGGGAGCATCATATTCCTGTCTGGGCTGTGCGTAAGCTGGGTGCTGCTGAGGCGCTGGCACAGCTTTCAAGCTATCAACCAGATATCATCTGTGTGGCTTGCTTTTCTAAACGTATTCCACCATCGTTGTTAGCTTTGCCTACCTCAGGTTGTCTGAATGTACATCCTTCGCTGTTGCCTGATAACCGTGGACCGCAGCCGCTCTTTTGGACTTTTCGTTTTGGGCATGAATTGACAGGGGTGACAATCCATATAATGACTGACAAATTGGATAGCGGGCCTGTTCTGGCGCAGGAAGTACTTCCCATTCCAGAAGGAATACGTTATGCGGAATTGGAGAAACGTTGTGCCGATGCTGGTGGGCGATTATTGGCGCGTACCGTGCTAGATTTCTATTGTAGAAAGATTGTCCCACAGCCTCAAGACGAGATGATGAGTACCTATCATGCTTATCCAACCGATGATGATTATGTAGTGCAAGCGCATGAATGGACTGCCCGTCATCTATACACATTTATTCGTGGAGTGGCGAGTAGCGAGCGACCAGTAGAAATTCTCTCCAGTGATCGATATCTGTTGGCAGCCGACGCTGTTTCTTATAGCCTTTATGGTCAGGCTGAAGCAATTGGTGATATACAGCAAGATAGTCATAGGATGGGGTGCGTCGAATGCCGTGATGGATGTGTGCGCGTTATACTGTAATGAATAAGCCTGGTTGGAAGATTGTTATCAGCATTGTGACGAGGATGTGCATTGTGTTAGATGTTTCACGAAGAGGATGAAGTCAGGTTGTGTATCTCAAACGTTTAGAAATGCTGGGATTTAAGAGTTTTGCTGCACGGACATTGCTTGAATTTAGTTCGGGTATCACTGCGGTAGTTGGACCAAATGGGGCGGGAAAATCTAATGTGGCTGACTCTATGCGCTGGGTACTCGGTGAGCAGAGCATGCGACAACTCCGTGGCAAGAAAAGCGATGATATTATTTTTGCTGGTGGGCAAGGAAAAGCTTCTCTCGGTATGGCAGAAGTCTCGCTTACTCTGGATAATAGTACCGGTTGGGTTCCATCGGACTATAACGAGATTATGGTAACGCGACGTAGTTATCGCTCAGGGGAAAATGAGTATCTCATCAATAAGCAGAAAGTACGTTTAAAAGATGTACTTCTCTTGCTAGCACAGGCACGTATTGGACATGATTCATATACCGTCGTAGGACAGGGGCTGATCGATGCAGCTCTGAGTTTGCGTGCTGAGGAACGGCGGACACTTTTTGAAGATGCGGCTGGCATTCGACCGTTTCAAGTGCAACGTGCCGATGCCGAAAATCGACTCAAGCAGACCGAGCAAAATACTGAACGACTTCGGGATATCGTAAGCGAAATTGAACCTCGTCTGGTGCCTCTGGCCGAGCAAGCACAGAGAGCGGTAGAAGTTTTACAATTGAACAATGAATTACATGAAGTGCTTCTGTTGTGGTATGGGTTGCAGTGGCGTCGTTTGCAGGGCCATCTTGGACAAACTGAGGCAATTGAGCAGGAACAGGCTCGCAAAGTACGTCAGGGAGAACTGGCTCTTCAGACAATTCAAAGACAGGCTGATACTCTACGCGAGCAGCGAGCCCATGTGCAAACGCGTATTGCTGAGTCTCGTATGGCTTGCTCTGAGGCTGCTAATCGGGTCCAGCGACTTGAGCGTGAGCTCGCGGTGAATGATGAGCGCGTGATCGGTTTAGAGCGGCAATGTCAGGATTTTCAACATGCGGAACGACTTTTACGCGAACGCTCTATTGCTCTCGAAAAGCAAGCTATTGATCAGGAGGAGCAATGTGAGCTCGCTGATGAATCTGTTGATGATAGCGCAGCGAGTCTGGCTGAATTGGAGACTCAGGTTGCTAGAGCTCAGAAAGAATATGAGTTAGATGAGCGTCGCCTACGTGGTGCACAGTATGACCTCGTTCAGGTCCAGGCTCGTCTATCGACGACTCAGCTAGAGTTAGGGCGCATACAAAAGCAATTGAGTGAGCGGCGTGATGCACTGGCGTTACGACATGATGCGTTAGTGAAAGCACAACAGGCTGTCGGTACGCTTAAGAACCAGTTGTCAGAAGAGAATGTCAGGTTAGAGACTCTCCATGATGAAGAGCGGCAGCTGACACAGCAGAAGCAGAGTATTGCTAAGCTTATGGCTGACTCTCAACAAGAGATAGAACGCATGAATGTGACTTTGTCTGAGGCCGATAGACGTAAGCGTACAACCGCTGATCGTCTGAATATGCTTAAGAACTGGCGCCAGAGCCTCAGTGGTTATAGCGATGGTGTACGAGCGCTCCTACGTGCTCCAGGAGATAAAGTCTCGGGTATTCTGGGTCCAGTACCTCAATTAGGGATGGTGCCCGATAGTATGGAAAAGGCTCTTGAGGCGGCTCTGGGACTATTTATGCAGGCAGTGGTTGTTCAGACGTTGGAGGACGCGCAACGCGGTCTGGCGTATTTGCAGCAAACTCATACGGGTAGTGTGATGCTTGTCTGGCTGGATCGCTATGACGAGGACGACGATACGCGTGAGGTACGTACGCTGCAAGGTCAGGTTGAAGAAGGCGGGCTGCAACGCTTTTTGGATACTGAGCCAGCTCTTCGAGAGCGGATCTCTGGATTTGCCTGGAAATATATTCAGTGCGAGCCTCGTTACATGCCGTTATTCTATCGTATGCTTCAGGGCATTGTGCTTGCTCAAGATCTCGCCGCAGCCCAGCAATTATTTCATTGGGCTGTGGAGCTAAGCCTCTCTTCAGAGAGCGACCTCCCTCTACGGTCTATTGTCACGCTAAATGGAGAGGTTCTGCATGTCGATGGGTGGTTGACTGGTTTGGGAGGGAAAGGTGGTTCTCAGCAAGGTCTGCTGGCCCATGAGCGGGAATTGCGTGAACTTCCTCAGCATCTCGAAGAGATCAATGGCATGATAGAGCAGCTTCATGTCATGATGAGTACCACACAGCGCAAACTGGAGGGGCAGCGCGTTGAGCTCAATGGCGCCGATAAAGCATTGCAGAAAGTTACCGGTGTGATCAATGAAACACATAAAAAAATACGCGGCTTGCAACGCGAACTTGAACACGTGCAGACTGAGATACGTTTATCCTCTGCTATGGAGCAACAACTAGCTACCGATGTCTCCGAGCTTGAATTGGAGGTTGCACGTACGCAGGAGCATATTCGCGCACATGAAAAGTCTCAACGTGAGATGTCAGAGAGGGTGGAAGAGCTTCAAGCTGATATGGAGGAGCGTGCGAGCACTTATCGTCAGCAACAAGATCAACTAGGTCGGGCACGTACAGTTTTGGCTGTCAAGCGTCAGGAGGCAAGATCGCTACGTCAACAGCTTTTGAGCGTGCAGCAGCAAGTCCAGGAGATGAAGGATCAGATTCAACAGCAGGTTGCTCGTGGGAAAGATGCTGCGCAAAAGCATCAGTCTCTTTTGGATACCACTGCTCATCAGCAGGGACAACTCGAACAGGAGCGCCAGCGGGCTCAAGCTCTCGCTACAGAACTCTTAACTATTGAGCACACTTTATCCGATGTGGATCAACATATCACAGTCCAGGAGCAACAACGTAGCAATATTCAGCAAGTGGTGAAAGAGCAGGAGACTGTCTATCGTCGTTCGTTGCTAGAGCGGCAGAAAGCACGAGATGCTGTCGAAACGTTACTGGCTCAATTGCAGGAAGAGCTGAATATTGCAGATCCAAGCGAGTTGACTCAGCAGTATCAGAGTAATCTGGATGAGACGGTTGAAATTCGGGCTATACATGTAGCCTCTAATGGACGTGTCGCCCAGACTCTTCAGAAGCCACAATTGGATGAGCAACATGTGAATACCAGAGAAAGAGATGGGTGGAGCTCTGTAGTTGAAGGCAACGAGCAGCTTTCTGAAGAAGAGGAGGCACAGCTACGCAAGTATCGTCGCCGTATCGATGCGTTGCGGGGGCGGCTGAAAGCTATCGGAGGTTGCGATGCTCAGGCTCCTCAGTTGTATGAGGAGACCAAAACGCGTTATGAGTTTCTCTCCAATCAGATTGGTGATCTCGATCAGGCAGCTCATCAATTGCACGTTATTATTGGTCAACTTGATATTACCATGGCAAAGCAGTTTGAAGAAACTTTTTATGCTATCAATACGCACTTCCGCGATCATTTTACGACACTTTTTAATGGAGGCACGGCCCGCCTGGAGCTCGTCAATGCTCGTAGCAGTGATGACGATGCTGCTGTGCCCTCAGGTATGCCTGGCGGAGTAGACGTCATTGTGCAGCCTCCTGGCAAGAAAGTTCAAGACCTCTCGCTGCTTTCGGGTGGCGAACGAGCACTCGTTTCAGCCGCTTTACTTTTCGCTCTGCTTGAAATTAATCCTCCACCGTTTTGTCTGCTTGATGAGGTGGATGCTGCTCTGGATGAGTCAAATGTTACGCGTTTCTGCGATATTTTAAAACGCTTGGCCCAACGTACACAATTTATTGTAATTACCCATAATCGTGTGACGATGACTGCCGCTCAGGCTATTTATGGCGTTACTATGCGTGAAAGCGCCTCTCGTTTATTATCACTACGCCTTGATGAGGTGGCTGCAACTAGCCGATAAATAGCTACACGTGAGTAAAAGTTCCATTCGTTGGATAAAGGTATTGACAAGAACTACGTCCTGTAGTATCATGAGCCTCGTTGAAGAAACCGCTTGCATGTGCAGGCGAGCTGGTGACGTTAGCGAAGAGGGCACACCCGTTCCCATCCCGAACACGGTAGTTAAGCTCTTCCTCCCCGATGATACTACGTGGGCAACTGCGTGGGAAAATAGGAAGTCGCCGTCTCACCTGCCCACGCAAGCCTTTTTTTGTTGTGTTTTATCTCCCCTTTCTTATTTATTGTTTTCTATGCAGTAGCAATGATGCTTGTGAACGCATGGATAAATTTGTCAATTTCTTCCTCAGTATTATAAAAACCAGTACAGAGACGTAGTGCTTTTGTTTCTGGAATACTGCGAATATAGATCGCGTATTCTTGTTGCAAACGCTTGACAATCTCTTCCTCGTTTAGCCCTGGTATCTTAAATGCGAGTATCCCACTGGCTCCTGGCTCAGGCGTTAGTATGATGATACCGTCAATCGTCTCGAGGGCGTGGTATGCATACGTATGGAGTTCTGAAATGCGTTGGAACATCCAATCATGCGTAACTGTATTTTCCAGCCATTGTAATGCTGCATGTTGACCAACCATGGTGGAAGTTGATGGCCCTCCTGCCTCGAAGCGCTTGGCATTCTCCTGGAGTTTCCAGCCTTCGCCAAAGATGATTGAAGGAAATCCTACAAATGTTGGAGCGATGATGGAACGTGCAGATTCACGTACGTAGAGTGCTCCGGAGCCGTCTGGCCCACACAGCCATTTCTGCATAGGGATGGAGTAGAAGTCGATATCAAGTTCGTGTACGTCGACATCGATGGCTCCGGCCGATTGAGCTCCATCTACAAGGACTGGTACGTGATGTTCCTGACCGAGCCTGCCGATAGATTGTATGTCTAACACCGTTCCTGTGGTCCAGGTGACATGCGAAAGTACGATCAATTTGGTGCGGGATGTTAGCAGGGCTTCTATCGCCGGGCGTAAAGGACGGTTGGCTTGCTCGCCCAGTTCAGCTATCTTGATGACGATGCCTATGCGATCCCTTAGTTGATAAAGTGGGGCGAAGGCACCAAAATGCTCATGATCGGTGATGATGACTTCGTCACCAGCTTGCCAGTCAATCCCATTGCTGACAATGTTGAGTCCATGGGTTGTGCTGAAGGTTAAAGTAATTTCATTTTCGTGAGCATGCAGTAATTTGGCAATTTGTTGGCGCGTCTGGGATGCGATGGCTAACATGCTGGGAAAGCCTGCCGTTGCTCCTAAGCGGCCATGTAGCCATTCATCTTGTAGGCGTGTTTGCATGGCCTGAATCACGTCGCTTGATAAAGGGCCAAAGGTGCCGTTGTTTAAATAAATTTGTGTGGCTGTGACGGGTAATGTTTGACGAATATCGGTAAGATGTGTCAGTGTAACCAAGATCTAAGAACTCCTCTAGTTTAGATGCGTCTGTAAAAAGCAATTGTCAACGTAGTGGTTGCAGCTTTAAACAAAGATATGCTAATAGTATAGCTTATGAGTGTATGGGTTTGCATATAATGATATGATGCTCTCTTTCTCATCTGTGATAAGGTAGAGCTGTAATATCCTTTATAGAATGGATAGCGATTGAGTTTCTTTTATATGACGAGAGGTGGAAAAAACGTATGCGTATCCGCAACTTTCGTGTTGGAGATATTTCAGCTCTTTTTTTGATTCAACAGGCGGCAGCGGTGGCTGATCAGTGTCCTCAGATGAGCATGGAAGATTTCTCTTCCTGGTTGCTCGATCCTGTGTCTGCAAGTGGCGATAATGTTTTTGTGATGACCGACGATGATGATGAGATGCTCACCTGGGGACAGGGGGGGACTTTGGAGGGAGTAGAAGGGGAGATCGTTGGGTATACAGTTTTACAATGTCAACAAGATGCTGGAGGCTATCATTTACTCTGTCAGGGAGCGGTTCATCCTGATCAGCGCGGAAGACGTGCGGGATTAGCTCTCCTGGGAGGGGCTTTAAATCGTGCTCGCTTTCTCGCTGCCGAGTTTGAATTTGAAGCAGAACGTGCAGGTCTTGGCTGCTATTTTGAGGCTCTTCTTCCGCTAGCTAATAAAGCATCGAGCTATCTGGCGGGGAAGTATGCGTTGACGGCTGTTCAACATGAAGTAGTGGATGGAATGCAACTTTATAGAGGTGAACTATACTCATAGTATTATGCTCATGTCAAGAATGAAGAAGTCACAGAAGACAGTAAATAGCCTCCGTTCTGCCAGTGACAGCAAATGCTCTAGCAGTGCGGAAGCTAAAAACTTATTCTGTTTCTTCGTCGCTTGTGTCATCAGGTAGGGGCGGGGGAGACGCAAGCAGAGCTTCTAAGGTGGAACGGCGAATTCGGTAAGCCTGACGTATGCCACTATGAGGGAGTGAGATGGCTTCAAGTACACCACTTTTAATCCAACGGCGTACCGTTGTATCATCGACTCGCAGTTGTTTTGCAACCTCGCCGACTGTGAGTAAGTCCGCTTCCTCGTTTGCCACAATGTCCTCTTTCTGGCCCGAATTCTAGTCAGGCCGCATAAATATCTATTACGATTTTAGTAATGTGAGACAAAATTGAATTTCAGAGAATATATATTTTGTCTATTTGACTATAATGACGATCTTACCCTTTTTTTGTAACATTTTTTTACAGGTGGTTACACTGTATTAATGGGAGAAGTGAGAAACGGAACGTATCACTTGTATATGTAAAGGATATGGAGTGTTAATCGTTTACTTAATTTATCCACCTATCCTAGACATGCTCCTACTTGCTCTTTTAAATCTTTTATCCCCAATGTAATGTTTTAACTCTTTGTTCCAAACTGCCTGGCGAATTGTTTGAATCAAGATTTCATCATCAGTCGATGAGCGCAAAACTGAGCGCAGATCGGTCTCTTCTGTACCGAAAAGACATGTTCTGAGTTGGCCGTCAGCCGTGATGCGGATACGGTCGCAGGAAGAACAGAAGGGTTCACTTACGGGATTGATAAAGCCAACCTCGCCAATACCATCACTAAATGTGTAGCGACGTGCAGTTTCAGATGGATCGCCAGTCTTTATTTGTTGCAATTCACCGTATTTTGTTTCTATAATTGCTTTGATCTCGGCTCCAGTAAGGATATCTTCTTTGCGCCAGATCTGATCAGCATCGAGCGGCATGAATTCGATCCAGCGTACAACGTAGGCTTTGCGGCGTGCCAGATCAGCGAACGAAAGCACTTCATCTTCAGTAGAATTGCGCATTGCAACTGCGTTGATCTTGATTGGATGAATCGAAGGGTGTTTTTCGAGTTCTTCCAGGCCTTCCAGGACATGCTCAAGTTGATCGCGCCGTGTGAGCTGCGCAAATTTCTCGCGTAATAACGAGTCGAGGCTGACATTGATACGGGTAAGTCCCGCCTCTGCTAAAGCCTTGGCCTGGTGTTTCAGCATAATCCCGTTTGTTGTCAGGCTTAGGCTGCGTATGCCTTCAATGGCTTTGAGTTGTTCGACAAGTGCAGGGACATCTCTTCTTACAAGAGGCTCACCGCCAGTTAAACGCAACTGCTCAATTCCGATGCTGGCGGCAACACGTGCCACGCGCACAATTTCTTCATAAGAAAGAATCTCAGACTTTTTTAGCCAGGGAAGTCCTTCAGCAGGCATACAATAAGTGCAACGAAAATTACATTTGTCTGTAATTGAGATGCGCATGCTTTTGATACGCCGACCATAACTATCTACAAGTAAATCCATCTTCAGTGCCTCTCTATGAATTGCTTTAAACAAACATGCTGACATCTCTAATATATCACTTTTTATGATAATTGTTTTATCCTATGCTTATGACGTTTGGGTAGGGCGAAGTATTAAGGATGAGATACATGTATAGTTGCGAAAAAAGGAAGAGGCTCTGAGTACTTGTGTATTCAGAGCCTCTTGTGTTTAATGGATGGCGAAATTATGCATCGTAGTACAGTGAGAACTCAATGGGGGCAGGACGCAGGCGAACCTGGTCAGACTGTTCACGTTTGAGTTCAACGTACTTCTCAAGCAGGTCAGAGGTAAAGACATCACCTTCAAGTAAGAAGGCGTGATCGTTCTCTAGAGCTTTGAGAGCCTCATCTAATGAGCTAGGAACTGAGCTAATCTCGCTCAGCTCTTCTGGTGTCATGCTGAACAGGTCTTTGTCGACGGGACCATAGCCGTGCTGGCCAGGGTCAATCTCGTTGCGGATACCGTCGAGACCAGCCATCAGCAGTGCTGCGAAGAGCAGATAAGGATTGGCTGTAGGATCGGGTGAACGGAACTCTGCACGTGTGGCCTTCGAGCTCTCTGTGCGAGGTATGCGGACAGCCGCGCTACGGTTACCCTGCGAGAAGACCAGATTAACTGGGGCTTCGAAACCAGGAACCAAACGCTTGTAGCTGTTCGTCGAAGGAGCCGCAATCGCCAGGATCGCCGGGGCGTGTGTCAGGATACCGCCGATGTAGTAGCGAGCCAGCTTCGATAGGTTCGCATAGCCACCGGCTTCGTAGAACAGAGGCTTCTCGCCTTTCCACAAGCTTGAGTGAGTATGCATGCCGGAACCATTATCACCATATACAGGCTTAGGCATGAAGGTTACCGATTTGCCATACTTACGAGCAGTGTTTTTGATGACATATTTGAAAAGCAGAAGCTTGTCAGCGGTATCAAGTAAGGTTCCGAATTGATAGTCGATTTCGCACTGACCAGCAGCGCCGACTTCATGGTGGTGGGCTTCAACTTTAATGCCAAGAGCTTCAAGGTTGAGTACCATCTCAGAACGAAGATCTTGATAAGTATCGCTTGGTGCGACTGGGAAATAACCACCTTTGACATTCATTAAATGTCCCATATTGGCGGCAGAATCTTTACCTTGACTGTTCCATTGTGCTTCGACGGAATCCACCTCGGCATATTGGATATTGTCTTTGGAGGTATAACGGACGTTGTCGAAGATGTAGAATTCAGCTTCCGGGCCGAAAAAAGCTGTATCGGCGATACCGGTACTCTTGAGATATGCTTCAGCCTTTTTGGCGACGTAGCGAGGGTCACGGCTGTAAGGGACTTGTTTACCGGCAGGGCCAGGATGAGCGATATCACATGTGAGGCTGAGTGTGGGCACCGCTGTGAATGGGTCAAGAAACGCGGTTGTCGCATCAGGAATGACCAGCATATCGCTTTCATTAATGGACTGGAAACCGCGCACGCTGGAACCATCAAATGGCAGCCCTTCTGAAAATAAATCCTCTGATAATACGTGTACAGGCACGCTAAAATGCTGCCAGGTACCGGGTAGATCAGAAAATTTGAAGTCTACAATCTTGACTCCATTCTCTTTGGCTAACTTTAGGACTTCCTCTGGGGTCATGTGTGTTATTCTCCTCTTAACATGGTATCCTCGCATCGTTGCAGGAAGTAGCGGCAGGCGTTGCCCGGTAATGCCTTAAGCGATTTTGGCAATGCACCAAGGTATGGATATGGCTTTAATGAGACCACTTCTATCTACCCTTATAATATGACGCTTATAGAGGAGTATACTACAGACAGTTTATCCGAAAGTTACCTCCAGTCTATTGTGCATACTGCACAATTTGTGCTGGCAGGCGTTGTTTTTTCAAGCCATATTTAGCATGCGATTATTTAAGAAAGATCAACCTTACCTGAAAATAATGTGCATACTGAACATAAGATATAATCATCCGTGTGATATGAAAAGCGATAAAAATTGTTTAGGCCTCTAAAAACATCAGCGAAATTTCTTTGAGGTGAAAAGTGATATTGAAACGGACCATTAGCAAATTTGTAACTATTGAATTGCTAATGGGCAGCAAAGAAATGGACACATTTTATCTATGATTAGCCTGCAACTTTTTGTCCGAAAAACATGTATTAGAGATAACAAGATGTGTAACAGGTTGTGTTGTGCTCGCGATTTTCATTATTTTCATTGTAATGTTGGAAGGCCGTGATATCATCGATAGTGTCAATGTCTAAGGCCAGACCAATACTTTTGTAGAATGTATGGGTAAGATGTCTGCTTTCCGCTTCACTCTGATGATGATAGCGGCTGTTGATACCAAAGCGATATGGAAGCGCTAAAGGTGGACGTGTTAACAGGGCATTTGTTCCACTTCCATCTTGTGAGGGCGCAATAATTACGTCATTATGTTTAGATTCACCATATAAACTCTCAAGGTCGGAGAGCTGAAGCAGGGGTAAGTCTGCTGAAATAGTTAGTAGAGCCGTTGCTCCCTGCTGTAATTCATGCGTAGCCGCTGCTGTAAGGGCTGGATTGTGTCCCTTGGCCTCTTCGAGTAGAGCACAGGCTCCCCATTTTTGTGCATGTTGCAAGACGCGCTCATCAGCACTGACAACAGATACATGGTCAAAAATGTGGCTATTTTGCAATGTCAACAGGACATGGTGAAGCATGTCAAGCATAAGAGTGGCACGCTGCTCGGATGTTAGATGAGTCGCGAGGCGACTTTTGGCTTCGTCAAGCGATTTGACCGGGACAAGTGCGATATATTTCACTATAATTTCCTGTGTTTTGAACAAAGTGAGAGCGTTTTGACGTTGTTTTTGTCTATGCTGATGGCTATGGTGTATTAGTATGGTAATCCCGCAGCTCTCAGGACATGGCGTGCCAAAGCAGCTTTGGCTTCATCATCCCGCATAATCGTGTTCGTGATAGAAGTTGGAATTCCCAGATCTTCAATTGCTTCGGCTAAATGTGCATCTTGCTCATCGATAACCATCACATCTAAGAAATCTCGATAGTGACGAGCTACACCCACAGCTGAAACATCCATATGTAGTCCACGCATAAGCTTATCAGCAGGTCCTTTGATAGGTGCCCCCCCAACGATAGGACTGACGGCGACGATCATGCCGCTGGCTTCGTGTAAGACATCATGAATACCAGGCACAGCTAAAATACTTCCGATACTGACGACTGGATTACTCGGAGCCAATAAAATGGCATCAGCATTTTTAAGTGCGTCTAAGACCTCTGGCGCTGGTTTGGCTTCTTGTGCTCCAACAAAAACAACTCCTTGCACTTCATCAGAACAATGGCGCTTTATCATGTATTCCTCAAAATGGAACAGCCCTGCTGGCGTTTGAATGTGCGTGGCGATGGGCTGATCGCTCATAGGTAAGATGCGCAGTTTCAAACCAAAATGTTGGCGTAGCTCGTCGGTGACCTCACTGAGCGTTTTTCCTTCACGGAGTCGGGCTGTCCGATGAATATGGGTGGCCAGATCTTTGTCGCCGAGCAAAAACCAATCTTCATTCCCATAGCTTGTTAATTGTTGCATTGTATAGGTTGTATCATTGCGGATGCCCCAACCATTTTTTTCATCAACAACGCCGGCCAGGGTGTATATGACAATATCGGAATCTGGAGAAACGTTTAGTCCATAAAAGAGACGATCATCACCTGTATTGGCAATGACTGTAATCTCCTCCTGTGGGACTACCTGGACAAGTCCTTGTAAGAAACGTGCAGCGCCGACACCACCGGCTAGAACAACAATCATATATTTACCTCAATCAAAACGAACTATTAAACTGTCTAAAGGAAGGCGAGCGCGCCGTTTCGGATCTGCTGCTGCATAGCCGACAGGAATGAGTGCCTGGGGGATAAGTTGAGTATCGAGATCGAGTGCTGCACATGCAATTTCAGGACAGAAGAGTGGAGCACACATCCAACCTGTATCTAGTCCTAGATCATAAGCTGTCAACAACATATTTTGAATGGCTGCACCAATGCTTTGTATGGCCATAGTCCTTTCATCTTCCTGGCGCTGAGCATCTGGATATTGATCCAGGTCACCCAGGTAGAGACAAGGCATGATCAGGGCTGGTGCGTGGAGAATGCGCTGGCGAGATTTTTCCAGGCGGATGGCAACAATATCGGACGATTCTCCATCCAGCTCCAGGTTTTGTTGCCAGGTTTGCCCCATGGCATCTGCAAGTTGTTTTTTCGGTCCCGGTTGTGTCAGGACCACAAAGCGCCAGGGCTGACGACCATGCGGTGATGGTGCCCAACGGGCGGCTTCGAGTATCTGCATGATGAATTCGCGCGGAACCGGCGTCTCTTGGAATTGACGCACACTACGACGACTGCTCATCAAGGTACTGAGATCGGCGACACGTTGGAGCGTTGTCGCTTGACGCGTCTCTCCTACGGAGGCTGTCCGTTCTTTTTTGTCTGTGTGGTTGGGTTCTGTCATGGATTTTTTGTGAACCTATTGAGACTAGCGGAACATATCAGTGGAACTATCACGTGTCAATGTATTGACGGTGCCCTCTCCCTGTATGTAGCGATATCCACGGATTAGAGCCACAGGGACGCGATCAATTTTGCCCATGACAAGTTCGGCGGCTGAAGATAGTTCGTCTGCAACTGCAATAATACTGGCGCGTAGTTCGTAACCATAGGCATCATGCTGTCCTCGATAGTCAGCCAACGCTTCCATGCCTGCGACGCCGATGGCCATGTTTACCTGACCATTGCGCCAGGCGCGTCCCCAGGTATCGGAAACGATGATGGCAATGTCTTCTTCCTGGCTTAAGTGTTGTAAGCGTGTACGAATTGTCCGTGCGGATTGATCGGAATCGTCAGGGAGAAGCGTCAAAAATTCTCCACCTTCGACATTAGATTCATCAACCCCTGCATTGGCGCAGATAAACCCATGCTGGGTTTCACTGATAAGTACACCGTGGTCCATGCGTACAATACGTTTGCTTTCGCGCAAGACCACTTCAACATGGCGAGCATCTTTATCATTACGTTCAGCGAACGCTTTCGCGAACTCCGAAGGTTCAATTGTGTTCAAATTGACGACACGTTTCTCCGCTTTGGAGATAATTTTTTGTGTCACGACCAACACATCACCTGGCTGTAATGTAAGCTGCTGGTGTTGGAGTGCCGCGTAGATAAGATCGCCAAGATCAGTGTCCGGATCAATCTCTCCAATACCAGTGATGGGAATAATGCGTAGTTCAGTGCTCATAGTCCTCCTCGTGAGAGTATTATATCTTTTTAGACGAGATCCTGCCAGACCAGATGGGTCTTGGATGCTTGTCTGTTGCTTAAGCGAACTATCAGCCATCATACCTGGCTGCGTGTCTCTACATTTGTATACATTGCTCAATCTTGTAACGTCATTGCTATGAAGACTTCATTCAGGCCTGAAGAGGCTCAGGGTGAAAATGAAATATGTCTGTCATGATATGGCAATGAGTAAATGGCTATTCAATTTACTCATATTATCGTAGGCATGAGTGATTTGATTTGAAAGGAATGAGCTGTCATGTTTAAAACCCTTGGGCACCTATTTTTAGGTTCTTTGTGCATTTATGGAGGATTTGGAGTATTCATTAATCCTGATCACGTGACGGAAGTGGTTGAGGCTAAAGGTTTACCTTATCCAAGGCAATTGGCAATTTTGAATGCGGCAGTGATGTTGATTGCTGGCTCAACGCTGGCATCCAGCGTGTTACCGAGATTGTCTGCTGCTCTCCTGACTGGTTCCGTGACTACGACAACAATTATTGGACATCCTTTTTGGAAAGAAAAAGAAGCCAAAGCTCGTCGGACTCAATCAGTGCAATTTTTTAAGAATCTTGCTTCGCTTGGCGGCTTTTTGCTTGTGCTGTCCGAAAGGAATAACTAAAATCAGATAGATGAAGATGTAGAAATAAAAATGTTGCAGGCTCATTTGTATAGCTTCAGTAAAGAGAAGGATGGGATACAAATGGGCTTTTTTGAGCTGTAATAACTTGATTCATGTCCTTGCATAACAGTATATGGATGTGACATACTTACACAAAGAGACCTTCGGGGCAGGGTGAAATTCCCGACCGGCGGTATGGTACAGATTTGTGAAAGATGTATCAAGCCCGCGAGTCTATCAGCAGTTATTTCTTGACTGATGATGCGACAGATTCGGTGTGATTCCGAAGCCGACGGTACAGTCCGGATGGGAGAAGGTTATACTATGGACCATAGCCGATGATAGTAATATCAGCGGCACTGTTGCATATGGAATCAGCTCGCTATGCAATGATGATCTGATCACATCTCCCTTACTTGTCCCCCTGGGTTAGTTAAATTGACATCACTCTTTTACCGCTCTTTCGTCTGTATGAGTGTATGCCAGTATTGGCTATGACCGAGGGATATGATTTCTATGAACGCAACTACTTCAAGGAATGATAGTGCACAACTCTCTGTGCGCAAAAATCGTTTTGAACAGGATGTGTCAACCACTAACGAAAGCTTGTTGCTATCTACTCAGCGTAGTAATAGGAAGACCTTTACGCCAGCGTTTTCTTTTCTTCCACCATTTATACTTGGACTTATTATCTTGCTACTCTGGTATGTGGCAACTGCCTCAGGTAGTATCAATGCTTTTATCTTGCCAGGGCCTAAGGATGTGTTTGCCAGCTTGATCGATGGTTTTAGTAGTGGTCTCTATTGGGTGCATATCGGTATTACGATACAGGAAAGCCTGCTGGGCTTTCTCCTGGCTGTATGCGTGGCTTTGCCTCTTGGCTATGGGATTGCTAAGTCGCGTTTGTTAGCACATACATTACAGCCGTATCTATCGGCCGGACAAGCAATCCCTGCTATTGTACTGGCACCATTCCTTTATCTCTGGGTTGGTCTGGGCGTGCTACCTGTAGTGATCATTTGTATGCTGGTAGTATTGTTTCCAATGATGATTAATACTGTTTTAGGGGTGCAGACGATTGAGCGCGAGTTGTTGGATGCAGCACGCCTTGAGGGCGCATCTGGTTGGTCGCTTTTGTCTTATATCGAATTCCCTCTTGCATTACCCTCTATTCTCGCAGCTGTACGCACCGGTCTGACGCTATCGATTACCGGTGCCCTGGTGGGAGAGTTCTTCTGTAGCCCTGATAGAGGGTTGGGTGCTCTCCTACAAATAGCATTACATGAATATAATATGCCATTTATGTTTGCGACAGTGCTTGTGCTAGGTGTACTGGCCTCACTTTATTACAGTGCAACCTGGCTGCTGGTTAAATTGGCGGAAGTGGTATATTAAAGATATGGAGAAACTGTTTCAATGGTAATATCTCGTCGTGTATCTGTGGTGTGGTCGGCTTTAGCGCTTGTGCTGATCTGTGGCATGTTCGTGACCGCCTGCGGCAATCCTGGATCGAGCACATCATCGACTTCAAATGGCAAAACATTACAAAATGTTTCGATCGGTTTGGGCTACAATCCTGATATTCAATTTGCCCCCTTTTATGTCGCGCAGAGCAAAGGTTACTATAAAGATGCTGGTCTTAATGTCACCTTCAACCATGGAATCGTCACTGATCTGATTGGAACCATGTTTGCTGGCAAGAACACATTTGTTTTTGCCAGTGGTGATGAGTTGTTGACGGCATTTGATAAGAATAAGAGTTTGCAGGCGGTTGACGTCGCTACAATCTTTCAGAAATATCCTGTCAGTATCATTGTCCCTAAGGACTCATCTATTAAGCAACTATCAGATCTCAAAGGACACACGATCGGTGTGCCGGGACTCTATGGTGCTACATATACTGGTTTGCTGGCGCTTCTGCAAGCAGGTCATCTGACATCTAACGATGTGAAGATACAATCGATTGGTTATAATCAAGTGGCGTCCTTGATGACACATAAAGAGGATGCTGTGGTTGGCTATTCCAATAATGAGCCACTGCAATTGGAGCGCAATGGTTTTCACGTACGTACCTTTGATGTCTCTGATTATCTGCCGCTCGTCTCGAATGGTATTATAACAACCAAAGACACTTATACCAAGCAGACGCAACTCGTGAAGAGCTTTATTCAGGCCACGCTGAAAGGTGTTACCTATGTGGATGCTCATCCTTCAGATGCGGTGACTATCAGTGCATCATACGTTCCTGGGATGAATACGACTGTTGCTCTGGATGTGCTCAAGGCAACCATTCCTATCTTTGAGGGAAAAGGAAAACCAGGCTATAATGATCCTGCTGTCTGGCAGTCCACGGAGCAATTTCTTGTGTCGGAAAAAATGATCTCAGCAATATCTGACTTGTCACAGATATACATCAACAATTAGCATTATTGATAAAGTAAAAAGAAGGTTCTTGTAGCGATATAATGCTACAAGAACCTTCTTTTGTCGTCTGGCTTATTGTAAGTTGTAAATAGCCAGATTCTTGAAGGAAACATCCGAGTTCTGTCCTACTGTAAGTCCAATATTGCCACCAATATCCGTGCCGGCAAAGCCACTCGTAGAGTCGCCCTGGTGTACATTATTGATATAATAGTGAAAATTTCCCTGATTGACCAGAATATCAACAGTAACGGTTTTTTCTAACGTTACATTATTTAAAGGAATCTCTCCATTTGATAGTAGTGACTGATTAGTGAAATAGGAGTTCCACCCATTTGCGTCAAATGTTACATAATAGTATGTACTTGATGAAGACATATGGTAATAAATACCAAACTGACTGCTTGCTGTGTTGAGTGTTACCTGAACTTGAATGTAGTAGCTACTTGGGAGTGATGCGCCACCAGGTAGTTGGGTCAAAATGGCTCCTGCATTACTACCTGCAGGATTAGTAAGTCTCAGCTGTGCCGGGCCACATTTTGCGTCTATGCTAACATTTTCCCATTTTCCACCTTTAGGATCACATGTACCGGGATAATTGGTACTATAAATTATACTTCCAGCTCCTGGTGCCAGAGTAGTGGGGAGTGCATAAGGTGGATTGAGCGTGTTTGTTGGTGTGGTATGCGATGTGGGTGTGTTTTGTTTGCTGACTGCGGTACTGGTCGCAGCGGCCGCTACGGCAGTTGCGCTGGATTGCGTGGTTGTTTTGCTGTTCTGGTTAATGAAGAAAGTGGTCAGACTACCACCAATAATAATGATTGCCAGGATCGCGATGGCCAGCGCAAGCATGCGGGGGCTTCTGGCACTGTTGGCACGGAAACGTGGAGGAGTAGTTTCTTGCGCCTGATAGCCTTGTCTTTGTTGCTGTGCGGGCCTGGCGCTATTCCATTGTGTTGTTCGTTCGGACTCTCGTAGCCGTTCGGAATGATCAAAAGAGGATTGCTCTGTGATGGGTGGGGTAGTAATTGGTTGTTGTTGTTGTCCATTCTCTATTAATGGAGATTCCTTTAGCAGTTGTTGCTCTCTAGGAGCTTGTGTTAAAGGGGCCTTCTGTGATGTTGGTGCTGGCTGATCGGCGATGGTAGCATCAAGTTCTGTGATGACGGTGGGTAGTGTCTGGAGACGATTTTGCGTGTGCTCAGAGAGATGTGGAGCCGCATTATTTTCTTTATTCTGGCTCTCCTCATCCATGAGAACAGTGACCACGCCAGGTGTCTGAGAAGCGTCATCAGATGGATGCGTTATTTTCGTGGGCATGTTGTCATCTTCGGTATGACGCTCAGCCGGGGTCTCGGTGATTTTTTCTTGTGTGAGTGGATAGACTGGCGTGAATTGCTCACCTGCTGATGATGGCAAGGAGCGAGGGAAGTGGTCCCCGAGTGCTTCGGAGACGGCTTGACGTAACGCCTGTGCAAACATGCCGGCACTATCGTAGCGCTGGCTGGGTGATTTAGCCATAGCCTTCATGACGACGGCTTCGACATTTTTTGGCACCTGGGGATTGAAGCGCGTAATTAATGGTGGTTCTTCTAAGGTATGTTTGATGGCGACAGCAACAGGAGAGGTGCCTGTAAAAGGAACACGACCGGCCAGCATTTGATAGAGGACAACACCAAGCGAGTAGACGTCTGTCCTATAGTCAATCGTGTCGCCGGTACCTTGTTCTGGTGATAAGTATTCGGGGGTGCCAACGATAGTTCCGACGCTTGTGAGATGTCCCTGGCTGTTCTCCTGATCGGTGACGTCCTTGAGCACCTTTGCAAGACCGAAGTCTGCGAGCATGATGCGCCCGTCGGCATGAAAAAGGATATTTCCAGGCTTAAGGTCACGGTGAACAATGGTCTGAGCATGAGCGCAATCCAGGCCAGCCGCAGCCTGTTCAATAATCGGGACAACCTCTTCTAAAGAAAGCACACCTCGTTTTTCTAAAACGTCACGGAGTGTTCCTCCTGTAACATAAGGCATCACGAGAAATGCTAGATCACCTTGTTCGCCATATTCATAAACAGGCATAATATTGATATGGTCCAGTGCAGCGATCGCATCCGCTTCCCGACGAAAGCGGGCGAGAAACTCATTGCGTGAACGCTGCTCAAGAACAACACCTGGTAAAAGTACTTTAACGGCTACAATCCGCCGTGGACGTGACTGTCGCGCCAGATACACTGCACCCATACCACCGCGTCCGAGGAGACGTTGGAGTGTACATGTTCCGAGCGCCTGCCCTAGTAACTCATTGCTGTCAGTCACCACGCTCGTAAATCCTCTCACTGAAAGATATCGACTGGTTGATAGTTCGCATACGAAATATTTCTACTAAGGATCATCCTTATATCCTGCTTGATCTAATCAGCAAGTCCCTTTGCAGAACTCCCTTCCAAAGACAGGATAGTTTCTGGTGAATGCCTTAATGGCTCCTATTATTTTTTTGATTACAGTAATTTTGACGGCATTATATACGGTATCACACTTGCCCCTGATCTGTCATCAAAGGCAAAAAAAGTCAAGACAATGTCACACGTAATGTTTCTTCTTCATTATAATAGACGTTTTGGGAACGTCAACTGTTAGGGTGATAATGTAGGCTTGAATAGTGAATTCTGTGATCATATTCATCATGATCGGATAGGTGTTTTGTCCCATACCTTCTTTTATCTGGTGTGCATTTTTGAGCCCGTGTGAGATATAGTTCACGTTTTAAACGTGTGTATCCTTCCTTTTTAGACGCTACTTCTGAGTTGAAGAGGAAGTATGCTCAATTGATGGGTAAAAAGCGTATAGTCATTTTTTACATAGGTCTGTCTTGCTGACAGGAAAATTACTAATTGACAGACAGGTATTCTGCTGGTATGCTTGTCAATAACAACTCTATAAATAAAGACTGACCCGCGTTGAGCGAACCTAGTATGAGGTAGGGAGCCGACAGAGATCCGGCGTTTGGTGAAAGTTCGGAATGGCGTGACCCACTCAGAACCCTTTCGTGAGCGGTTATCCGAAGAAAGTCTTGATTGCTCTAAGGTACTGGATGGAAATATTCTTCTCTCGAAGGAGTATGAAGAAATACCGGGTGATCATGTGGCAAGTAGGATAGGTGGGTAGCCCCCACGCAGCGTAAGGGCTAGAAAGAGTGGTCTTTCCACCTTCGCTGCGATGCTGTATACACAAGTCGTGAATATTGCAATTTCTCGAATCAAGTAAGTGTGGAAGACAATCTGGGTGGTACCACGGGAGCATAGCTTTCGTCCCTGTATGAAGTAGGGATGAAGGCTTTTTTTATTGTTCTAGAGTTGAGAAATTGCGAGGTGGATGCTTTATGACGACTGTTTCTATTGTGAACGTAACAAGTTATACTGGATCTGAATTGTTGCGCTTGCTGGCACTGCATCCCGATTTTGTGGTGACATCAGCGACAGGACGTAGTGCTGTAGGAAAGAGACTTGAAGAAGTCTTCCCCTATTTGCGTGCGGGCGTTCCTGGCAAAGAAGGGCAACGGCCAGCTATAGATCCAACTCTTGTGATCACAGAAGAGCCAGCCCAGACGGATCTGGCCTTTGTCTGCCTGCCACATGCGGCGGCAGCTGAAGCGGTTGTAAAGCTGCTACAGCGCGGCACAAAAGTAGTGGATTTATCAGCTGATTTTCGCTTACACGATGTGGCAACGTATGAAGAGTGGTATAAACATACACATCCGGCTCCGGCATTGCTAGAGACAGCGGTGTATGGACTATGTGAGCATTATCGCGATCGTATTCGGACCACCTCTCTTGTAGCTAACCCTGGTTGTCATACGACCACCTCTATTCTTGGCTTGAGTCCCGCAGCTGCGGCTGGTATTATCAATCCCGATGTTATTATCGATTCCAAAACAGGTATTAGTGGTGGTGGACGAACGCCAGGTTTGACATATCATTTTCCTGAGGCCGATGAGGATGTGAGCGCTTATGGGTTATCTGGCCATAGACATATGCCCGAGATTGCTCAAGAACTGACGTTGATGGCTGAAGCTGGAGGTCATCCTTTTGCTCATGATCTGCGTATCACATTTGTCCCGCACTTGATGCCAATGACACGTGGTATTCTGGCAACGTGTTATGCGGATTTGAAACAAGAAAATGCGCAGCCATTGCCAACAACCGCCGAAATACGCTCACTCTATGAGCAATATTATAAAGATGAGCCATTTGTGCATGTGGTTGATCAGCCACCACATACGAAATGGACCTATGGTAGCAATCATTGCTTTATCTATCCAATCGTTGATACGCGTGCAAAGCGTCTTATTGTTGTTTCCTGTCTGGACAATCTGGTCAAAGGAGCTTCCGGGCAGGCGATACAAAATGCAAATATACTCTATGGATTGCCCGAGACAACAGGATTGTCCTCACTAGGTATACATCCATAAGTGTCTGCTGCTTGCTAGCAGTGTGCATTGTTTTAGCCAGGTTTAAAATTGAAAAGAAGATAGAATTTCTATTGTGAGGAGTCTGGGTACATGGCAATCTCATTTTCACGAACACCCCAGGGGGATATTATTAGCGATCATCATCTTATTGCACAGGTATTGGGAGAGGCCCTTCCCTATATTGATTTTTTAAAAGGGAAGACTCTGGTGATAAAGCTAGGTGGTAGCACGCTGGAGCATCAGCGCTCAGTGTTACAAGATATTATCTGGCTGAGAGCTTTAGGAGCGTATCCGATTCTGGTTCATGGTGGAGGCCCATATATCAATGAGTGGCTGACAAAGTTTAATCTGCCCACACGTTTTGTCAATGGGCTTCGTGTTACCGATGCTCCTACTCTGGAAGTGGTGCGGATGGTTCTGCTGGGACAGGTAAATCAAGGCCTGGTGCTGATGGCTTCTCAGATGGGCGGTAAGGCGGTTGGATTGTGTGGAACGGATGGGGGTATGGTACGTGCACATATTGCTGACGAACAGTTGGGTTTTGTGGGCGAGATTGACTCCATAGATCCTATGCCGATCGAATCCCTGCTCAAAGATGGCTATATTCCGATAGTCGCTCCATTGGGCGAAGGTGCTAATGGCACTTGTTTGAATATCAATGCTGATCTGGTAGCGGCTCATCTGGCTGGGGCGCTGAATGCGGAGAAGCTGATCTTTTTGAGCAATGTGGCCGGTATTTGTCGCTCAGATGGCTCCTTAATGTCAGAATTACGCGAGTCCGATGCCAAAAAGTTGATCGATGAAGGGGTTATCAGTGGTGGGATGATTCCAAAGGTTACTGCTTGTCTCGATGCTCTGGCGGCTGTGCCACGCGTTCATATCGTAGATGGTCGTGAGTCACATGTGTTATTGCGCGAACTGTTTACTGATGAGGGCGCTGGGACAATGATTATTCGCTAGCAAGGAGCTTTGTCTCCCTGGCTTTGCTGTTTTGTTTATCATTATAAATCACGCAATGAGCGTATTGTGGGCGTGCAGGGGAAGCTTTCACATGCTGGTGTCGTGTTCAGGGGACAGCAAAAACTTTTATGCTGTCCCTTTTTTGTTGATTATACCTGGAGCTCGAAACGCTGTCATGACGGGTATGTTAATGACATGATACACTACGATTTATGAGGGTGGTTTTCTTGTATTCTTACGGTTGAAAGGGACATTTTGAGTAACCTCGTCGTTTTTGATCTGGATGGTGTGATTACAAGTGAAGAGGCGTACTGGGTTACAGCTGGCCTGGTGCTGCATGAGATAATCTATAGTCCGCGTTATTGGAATGTTGGTGGCACTCAGACGTATATACCTGCGGCTGATGCCGAGACGTGTACACGTTTGAGTCGGGAAGTCCTTCCTGCGTCTGTAATGCTTGGGTTTAAGGCTCGCTCGATTAATTCTAATTGGGATACCTGCTATGCAGCTGTGTGTGTGTGTCTGGTGGATCTACTTGCGACGCTGCCCGATTGCTCGGCATTGCTGCCGCTACAGCCCTGGGATGCACTTTGGTTGAAGACTTTTCGTGAGATGCTGGCCGACTCTCATGCTCATAGTGCTGGTAAGCGTGAACCTTATCGGCTGTTGCAGGAGCCGATCTTCCAGGATTATGTGGGATTTGAATTGTTTGAACGGTTGACCACATATGCAAGTGGGATTGTTGGACAGCAGATCGATGGTGTTTTTGTACGATACAGCCCTTTTTGGCTGCTCTGTCAGGATATTTTTCAGGAAACATATCTGGGCGATCAGCTCTACACTCAAGAATATCACCACGCTCCTGCACAGCCGGGGAAATATGGCTGTATTCATATGGAGCAACCACTTTTACCTGTTGAGGCGTTGTATACAATGCTTCAGAGCCTGCACGAACAGGGCTACACTCTGGGGATTGCAACCGGACGCCCCGGGCCTGAGGCGATTGTTCCACTCCAGAATTATGGGCTTTTGGAATATTTTGATCCAGATCGAATTATGACCCATCATGAGGTTGCGCTGGCTGAGGAAAAATTGCGCTCCGAGGTTGGTCATCGTTCGCTGGTCAAACCCCACCCCTATCAATTTTTGGCGGCGGCCTATCCAGGCTCTACCCCTGATCAACTGCCTCCACCTCGCGGTAGTTTTGTCGTCGTTGGCGACACAACCAGCGATGTGCTTGGTGGTCGGGCTGCGGGGGCCATTGTGATTGCTGTTCTAACTGGAGCGCAGAGCGCTGAAGCCCGACGCTTGCTGGAGAAAAGCCAACCAGATTTTATTGTTCCTGACGTGACGTATGTGCCCGATTTGCTGAAGCACCTGGATGATCTGGCAACTATTCAGCATATGCAGTTTAGTGAGCGTGAGAAGGCTGAGATACTGTTGAGGCGCTGGTTCTTGCGCTCTATGGATTTACAGGTAGATGAGGTACGCTTAACTCCAAAAGCAGTCTCGCTTAATTCCTTTAACGGTATCTATCGCGTCGAAGACCAGGAGTATTTTTTTAAGACGCATGTCGAAGAGCAGGGCATTTTAGAAGAATATTATCATGCTGAACTGCTGCAACAGGCTGGTTACAATATTGTACGGCCCGTTCGTACAGTGCATCAAAAAGGTCAGCAGATGGTAATTTATCCTGTGATTCATGCCCCTGTGATGTTCGATTTGATGCGAGCTGTGGAATTGGGAGATACATCGCAGGCAACTCTCGAATTGCTGGTGGCTGCTGAGCAACGGGAATGTGCGCGTTTGTTGGAGATTTATCAGCGGACATTGGCTCTGCGTACTCCCGAAGAACATGCTCAGGCTCCAATTCATCAACTCTTCTGGCACCGCCTGACCGGCGGACGTTTACAGAGCTTTTATGAGCACAAGTTCTTTCCATTTCCAGATCGATCAGCACACGCTGGCGACTTGCAAGGGATCTCTTTTGAGGATCTGCTGCGCTGTCAATGGACTATCAATGGGGTGGATATTCCAACTCATGCTGATGGTTCAGAGCAGTCTCTGGGACAACTCATCGAGCGTGCAAAAGAGGTGCTCCAGCCAGCACAGGCTGCATTGACTGTGATCGGTCATGGCGATGCTCATTTCGGGAATGTCTTTTTGGAAGATCAAACAGTCTATCAGTACTTTGATCCAGCCTTTGCTGGACGCCATACGCCGTTGCTGGATATTGTTAAACCTCTGTTTCATAACGTCTTTGCTACATGGATGTATTTTCCATTCGAGGTGGAGCAGCAGTTGCAGATCTCCGTTGCAATACATGGTTCGCATCTTGTGATTGAGCATAATTATGAGCTTTCACCCGTGCGGCAGGCGATACTGGAGACTAAATTAACCTCTTTGTTGCCAGCATTGCTTTCGCTGCTGCGCGAAAAGCAGGCTCTACCAGAGAATTGGGCTGAGGTAGTTCGCCTGGCATTGCTCTGCTGTCCGTTGCTCACGGTCAATTTGCTGGATGATACGAAGCGGTCGGCCGCCATCTGCTGGCTTGGACTCTCTCAGGTGATGCAGATGGGCACTCTATTAAATATAGGGGAGTAGAAAGATGATTGCCATTATCGATTATGGAGCGGGAAATATTCGAAGTATAGAGAAGGCGCTGGCACATGTAGGAGCACAGGTACAGGTGACTGATGATCTGCAAGTGGTGGCTCGTGCCGATGCTGTGGTGCTGCCGGGCGTGGGTTCTGGTGGCTCGGCGATGGCTCGCATGACGGAGCGTGGGCTCGATGAGGCGATTCGAGAGGCGACATTTCAAGGGAAGCCGTTTCTTGGTATTTGTCTTGGCATGCAATTGCTAGCCGATCATCATGAGGAGGGTGAGGTTGATGGCTTAAGGCTCTTCCGCGGATCTGTGCGCCGCATTCCGCATGGCCCTAAAATTCCCCACATGGGCTGGAATCAATTGCAAACGTTGTCACCGGATGCGCCAATTTTTGCCAATGTTCCTTCCGATGCCTACTTCTATTTTGCGCATTCCTATTATGTCGAGCCACAGGATCAGACCGGGGTCGCTGCCGTCACGGATTATGGGTCTCCTTATTGTAGCGTGATTGTTACGGATCAGGTGTGGGGAACTCAGTTTCATCCCGAGAAGAGTGGCGATGTGGGGATGCAAATCCTGAAGAATTTTGTGAAATGGGTGAAGCAATGATTATTTTACCTGCAATAGATATCAAAGATGGACAATGTGTGCGTCTGTTTCAGGGCGATTATGCACAGGTGACAACGTATGATACTGATCCTGTAGAAGTGGCACGACGCTGGCAGGATGCAGGCTCAAGCTGGCTCCATCTGGTTGATCTGGATGGTGCGAAGGCTGGCTTTCCTGTCAATGCTGAGCTGATTAAACGCATTCGAGCTGCAACGACTTTGCATATTGAGGTTGGTGGCGGCATACGTACTCTGGAGCATGCTGCACAGATGCTGGATATAGGCGTGGATCGCGTGATATTGGGGACTGTGGCGATTACTGATCGTTCTTTGCTACAGGAGGCGCTGGCCCGCTGGCAGGAGCGGATTGTAGTGGGACTGGATGCTCGTGATGGCTATGTGGCGATTACTGGATGGCTGGAGACTTCTCCCGTCAAGGCTGTCGATCTGGCGGCGGAACTGAGTGCGTTGGGCGTGCAGCGTTTTATCTATACTGATATCGCCCGTGATGGCGCACTGATTGGACCAAATCTGAAAGCTCTGGCAGAGATGCAGCGTTCTGTCACAAGTGCTCTGATTGCCTCTGGAGGAGTGAGCTCACTGACTGATCTCCATGCGCTGGCTGAGAGTGGGGTCGAGGGAACGATCGTCGGGAAGGCAATTTATACAGGCGCAGTGGACCTGGCGACAGCTATCCGCGAAATTGAGAGGGAAGGTTGATGTTAGCAAAGCGGATTATTCCCTGCCTGGATGTTATGAATGGACGGGTCGTCAAAGGGGTCAGCTTTGTCAATTTGCGTGATGCTGGAGATCCAGTCGAATTGGCGAAATTATATGATCAGGAAGGGGCCGATGAGATAACTTTTCTGGATATCACGGCTTCCTATGAAAAACGCGCGACGATGCTGGATGTAGTGCGACGCACTTCAGAGCAGGTTTTTATTCCTGTCACTGTTGGCGGCGGTATTCGCTCTGTTGAGGATATTCGGGCAACCCTGGGGGCTGGCGCTGATAAAACGTCTCTGAATACAGCGGCCGTGCAGAATCCTGAGCTGATTACGGCTGGCTCAGAGCAGTTTGGCGCTCAGTGTATTGTGCTGGCAATCGATGCTCGTTCGAATGCAGAGATGCCAAGCGGCTATGAGGTGTATGTCCATGGGGGGCGAACTCCTACTGGGCTGGATGTGGTCGAGTGGGCTCAGCGTGGCGTCTCCCTGGGAGCCGGTGAAATTTTGCTGACAAGTATGGATCGGGATGGCACAAAGAAAGGGTATGATCTTGATCTGAATGCTCGCGTCTCGTCCACTGTGACTGTGCCCGTGATTGCTTCTGGCGGCGTTGGAACTCTGGAGCATATGTATGATGGGCTGACGCAGGGCGGTGCAGATGCGGTTCTGGCCGCTTCGATCTTTCACTTTGGCGAGTTCCGTGTGCGTGATGTTAAGCACTATTTACAATTAAGAGGAGTAACGATAAGGCCATGTTGAAATTTGATGCACAAGGATTTGTTCCTGTCGTAATTGTCGATGATGAGTCTAATGAAGTGCTGATGCTGGCTTCTATGAGTGAGGAATCATTGCGCTTGACACGCGAAACGGGGCAGACGCATTTCTTTAGTCGCTCGCGTAATAAGATCTGGCATAAAGGCGAGGAATCGGGCAATTTTCAAGAGGTACGCGGTATATTTGTGAATTGTGAGGAGAATAGCCTCTTAATTCGTGTCTTTCAACATGGAGAAGCCGCCTGTCATGAAGGCTATGTAAGCTGCTATCATCGTCGCCTCCTCTCTGACGATCAGTATGAATTAGTGGCTGAGCGTATTTTTGATCCTAAAGATGTATATCACCACAGCTTGCATGGCGAGGCCAAGCGGGCAAGCGATGATGATAAAGAAGAAGCTCAAACTCCACAACAATTGGAGGAAGCATTACGCCAACTGTACTCTGTCTATACCTCCTTGCGTGATCAGGATAAAACTGCCGTTTCAAATACGTCACGCCTCTTGCACGAGAAAAATCGAGAATTTTTGGTGAAGCGTGTGTCCAATGAGCTAGCAGAGCTCGTAGGAGTTCAAACGGGAGAGCACGTCCATACGGGTCTGCCGGAAGATACAGCTCTGGAAGGTAGCCAGGTCGGCTATTGGCTGTTTTTAATCGCGGCAGTAAGCGGTGTAGAGTACGATCAATTTAATCCCCATACAGCTATCTTGAAAGGATTTACTAGCAAGTATACTTTTGAGGATATATCTGCGCTGTGTCAGAGTACGGTGGAAATGGTTTCTTCACAAGATTTAGTGCAATTGGTGCATGGATTGATGTCAGGATTTGATGTGATTGGTTGGGCTTGTGTCTCAGCAGGCATTAGTCCTCTGGCTCCCGTTGAATATGATCTCGCACAAATGCGCCAGAAAGGTTTTATTGCGTGATGGTTTCTGTGCTCATCAGGAGATGGATCTATACTTTTCCTTTTGTATAGGGAGAGCGAAAAGTCATTCCTGCTTGATCAGATGGTAATATAGGCTCTATAATAGATAATATGTATGAAGTGATCTGAATGTATGAAAGTAAGCAGCAAGCCTACAGGCATATTATTGTTGGATTCTGACCTAAAATAGGGAATAGATTATTCAACAGCCTATTATAGATTCGCGATCGGTGTTATGTGTATTGGGAGGGGGTATCGTACCATCATGATTGAGAAAAATAAACATGATATAGATATTCAAGATAAGTACTGTGCTTTAGATACAGAAAGGATGAGCTGCCTTAACAAAGATATTATACAACCCCAAACTGTTCTTCAGCGTCCGACGCTTATAAAAGCGCTTTCTGCATTAGATTATAATAAAGATCTAAGTTGCCATGAAACGGTGACCCTTCGTTCTGAAGATATCCTCTCTTTAACGCATCTCTCATCTATTGATGAAAAGCAATCTCAGGTCGACGATTGGACAAGAGGTAGCAGTCGCCCTACTGAAAGAAATCAAAGTGCCTTTCATGGTCAAGAGGAGGCTCAACTGCGTGGTTGCCCAGGGGTGTGCATCGATGCATTTAATCTTAAAAAAGTAAGTCGAAACAATGTTGTCCTGCTGAATGATATTTCATTGGCGATTCCGGCGGGCGCTTTTGTCGCTCTGGTTGGAAGTTCAGGTGCAGGGAAATCAACGTTGATGAAAGCGATCAACGGATCGAGAACGTTTCAGCAAGGAAAACTTTTCTACAATGGCCAGAATTATTATCAATATGCATCTATCTTTCGTAAACAACAAGGCTATGTTCCGCAGGATGATATCGTTCATCAGAGTCTGACGGTTGAACGTGCCCTCTACTATGCAGCTAAGATGCGTTTACCTGCGCATTATACCAGGGCTCAGATTGCGATGCGTATCGATGAGGTACTGGATGATGTGGATCTTAAGGGACGTCGCTCTTTGATGATCAATAAGCTTTCGGGTGGACAGCGAAAGCGTGTCTCGATTGCTCTCGAATTACTGGATAAGCCGAATGTTTTCTTTCTCGATGAGCCGACCTCTGGACTCGATCCCGGTCTTGATCAAAAAATGATGCTGCTGCTACGCCGACTTGCTGATAAAGGTCAGACGGTTGTTGTAGTGACTCACGCTACAAGTAATATTACACTCTGTGATTATATCTGCTTTCTGGCTCCCGGCGGGAGGCTGGCTTACTTTGGGCCTCCGGATAGAGCACGGCTCTATTTTGGGAAAACAGACTTTGCAGAGATATACCATCTATTAGAATCCTGTATCGACCATCCCAGAGCACCAGAAGAATTTGAACTTCGCTTCAAGCTCTCTCACGATTATCACAAATATATTGCTGAACGGTTGCAGGCCGATATGGTCTTGAGCAAACATGCTGCCCGACCCTCTTTGTTCCAAGCACCTCAACGTAGTAATGGCTGGAAACAGCTCTGGCTGCTCTCCTTACGTTACCTGGAACTGTTAAAGAATGATCGTGGCAACCTGATAATGTTGTTATTACAAGCTCCTGTGATCTCATTGCTGCTGATCGCGCTGATGAGATGTGAAATTGGGACAACGATGTTCAAGCAAAACGATATTGCGACATGTCCAACTACGGCGGCGATGATTGGTACCAATGGCCTGCCGGAAATGCCAAGCCAGGCTCATCCCCTTGTTTCAAAATCCTGTTTACGCGTAGAAAATATGCTCCAGACTCAGGCAGCTGGCAAAGCTTACGCCAAAACTCATGGTGGTCAGAAACGAGCTTTACAAGATTTTATCTTACCTGCATCGGGTGAAAATGCACAGAAAATCCTCTTCATTATGAGTTTTACTGCCATCCTTTTTGGATGCGTGAATGCTGTGCGCGAAATTGTGAAAGAGGCGCCTATCTATGCCCGAGAACGCGCTGTAGTAGTGGGTATATTGCCGTATATGTTCTCAAAAATTATCATTCTGGGCCTCTTATGTCTGATACAGACGGCTGTGCTTGTTTTGTCTGTCAATGCAGTATCTTCTTTTTCATCCTGGGGCATTGTGATGCCAACGGTATTGGAAGTATATTGTACTTTAGCATTAACATCGCTCTCAGGCTTGATGATAGGATTAGCGCTCTCTGCTCTGGCATCCAGTACAGATCGTGCGATGAGTTTTATTCCCCTTATTCTCATTCCTCAGATCATTTTTTCAGGAACGATTTTTCCTTTTACTGGCTGGGTCACTCAATTATTGGCGATGCTTTTTACATCCCGATGGTCGATTGCAGCGTTGGGGTCGACTGTAGGTTTGCATAGCGATAAATTGGGAGGGGATAGATTAATTAATTCGGATAACATTTATCAGGGGACTCTGTTTTCCGTTTATTCTCATGCCAATGCTGTGCAGCAATTGCTGACGACATGGACCGTGCTGGGAATTATGACGTTTTTACTTATGTGTGCTGTTGGATCATTTTTAAAGCTGAAAGATAGAAATAGTTCTTAGCGTCAGGATTGATCAACTCGCACTAAAAAGGGCTGTAAAGATTACTTTGTAAATGATAAATATAATGGAATATAAATTTCTAGTAGCTGTTGTTTATATGATAGAATGATGTGTTTGAATAGGGGAGATTGAGAGGAAGAATGATGAACATAGGGTCTCTCTCCTCTGCTCTTACGTAAGAAAATTAAAGTGTCTTTCTATCAAAGGGAGTATATGGCGTGACTACGCAGCAACCATCATCCGTACCTCAATTAGACGAAGCTACTTATCTTGAATATAGCCAGATGCGTGAAAATCAGCCTGTCTATAAGTCGCCAGATTATGCCGTCTGGTCGGTTTTTCGCTATGCTGATGTGCAAAAGGTGTTGACAGAATGGTCGATTTTCTCGTCTGCACGTGGCGAGGATCATGATGATCCTCAAAATCCAGTGGGGGCAAGTATCATTAGCCTGGATCCGCCACGGCATCGTCAACTCCGAAGCCTGGTGACTCAAGCCTTCACCCCACGTACTATTGCACGTCTGGAGACACGTATAGAAAGTATTACACATACTTTATTGGATCAAGTTATCAATAAAGGTTCGATGGATGTAATTACTGATCTGGCCTTTCCACTCCCTGTGACAATTATCGCCGAGTTAATAGGGGTCCCATTTGAAGATCGTGAGCAATTTCAAATCTGGTCGAATGCTATCGTTGGGACAGACGAAAATGCACTTATGGTCTCGCAGCAGGCAATGGGGGCTTATTTCATGCAACAGATGGAGCTACGTCGCCGAAAGCCACAAGATGATCTCTTGACAGCTCTGTTACGTGCCGAAGTTGATGGCAAACATCTCTCTGATCTGGAATTGGTAGGATTTTGTGTCTTACTGCTTGTGGCTGGCCACGAAACTACTACGAATCTGCTTGGCAACGCTTTCTTTTGTTTTGATGCGTATCCCGATGCCGTTGAGGAGTTGCGAGCCGATGTAACGCTGATGCCGTCTGCCATCGAGGAGATACTGCGCTATTATTCACCTGTCCGCATGCTTCCACGTGTTGCTACTCAAGATACAATTTTGAACGGCCAGCTGATTAAATGTGATGATATGGTGTTGCCTCAATTTGCCTCTGCTAATAGAGATGAAGCCCAATTTCCACATGCCGATGTATTTGATATTCATCGAACTCCAAATCGGCATTTTGCCTTTGGGCATGGGATTCACTTTTGCCTGGGGGCTCCTCTGGCTCGTTTAGAAGCGAAGGTGGCTTTGAACGTGACACTAAAACGTTTATCTGAGATCAAGCGTGATCGCTCAATTCCTCTTGAATTGAGAAAAAGTAATTTGGTATTTGGAGTGGAACATTTACCAATGACTTTTGTGGTGAAATAAAATCTTCCTGCAAATTCAATTATCGGAGCCTCCAGATTAATTTTACGGCCGAATGGGTAATATAGGTAATGCTTATTTGTAGGAACGAGGCATAAACGATAAAATAAGTTGTAAATTCGTGCATATGAGGTCCATTGAGAAGCATCTACGGAGTACGCTGTTGTTCGCACGATTTTATTCATGTCGTGTTGTGTGTTTTGGGAAGGATCTGAGTTTATGTCTATTCAAGCTGTGATTTTTGATCTGGGTGGCACGTTAATTGATTGGCCGGATTGGGATGATGATATTCTGAATCGCTGGGGACTCTCATATGATTATCTCATTTCAAAGGCGAGTGGGAGGGATTGGCCTGAGCGCGAAAATTATGTGATGGCGATGCGTGGAGCGGAGTTGGCTCATTGGCAGCGTGTAAATACAGTGCGAAGCAGTAACACGCCGTCTGAAGTTCTACTTGAGGGATTTCAAACGTTGGATTGTGTCGTAAGTCAGGATGAACTTCTGTTTGCTCTGGATGGCTATGCTCAAGCTGTCTATGGTTGGTCGATGGTCTTCCCTGATGCTCTGGCGACGTTGTCTGCATTGCGCGAACGTGGCTATCGTCTTGGCTTACTCTCTAATACATGGTGGGCAGCAGATTGGCATAATGCAGATCTGCTAATGCACGGCTTGAATACATTACTTGATGTGATTACCTATACTTCTGATCTGCCGTATTCTAAACCCCATCCAGAGGCGTTTATGACGGTATGCCAACGCTTGCAGGTACAGCCGGAACATTGTGTGATGGTTGGAGATCGCTTGATTGATGATGTCTCGGGCGCTTTGGGGGTAGGTATGCGTGGCGTGTGGAAAAAGACTCCCTACCCCTGGCCTGAGCCTGACCATATTCGCCCAAGTGCTACCATTACATCTCTTGCAGAGCTTTTGCCGCTAATATATCAATGGGATTAAATGTGTGGGTTCTGCCCAATGTGTAATTGTAGATAGTCATTTTGTCTAATGCAATTGTGTTTATTCCTTCTCTGTTTGACGGTAGATGGCCAGGGTCCTCTTATTCTGTTGCCGTATATTCTGACCATCTACCGTGCTTCTTTCTCGTAATGCAAAAGAAAGTATGGATCAACTCAATTTATGGTTGGTAGATATCGCGGTTCTTTCCGCGCCTTCGTTGCTTGCTCAAAGGCATAGGCGAGTTTGATCAGTGTTGGCTCGCTGTAAGCTCGCCCGACAAAGCTGATACCAACTGGCAATTCCTGGACATGTCCGGCCGGAACACTGATAATGGGGTAGCCAGCCATGGCTGCGGCCTGTGTACAACTCCCGGAAAAACTGTCTCCGTTTACTACATCTATGTACCAGGCAGGACCACAACTGGGCATAACTAAAGCATCTAGGTGATGTTTCTCCATGATTGCGTTGATGCCCTCTTCTCTTGCGAGCCGTCGACTCTCTTGCAAACTTTCTTGATATGATACATCGGTGAGTCCGTTGGTGGCCTGGGCTTTGATCAGGAGTTCTTGCCCAAAGAGATGAAGTTCTTCAGCGGCGTGTGCCTGGTTGAAGGCGATGACTTCCTCTAGATTTTTGACGGGTGTCGTTGTCAACTCACTGAGATATGCATTGAGATCAGCTTTGAGCTCGTAAATCAAGACTTGATTTTCAGCTTCCGTTTCAGCCATACGTTTAGCTGTGGGGATGTCTGCTGGATCGATTAAGATCGCTCCTTGTTTTTCAAGGACTCGGAGTGCCTCTTCAATTAGTTGATCTGCTTTGGGGCTGTAATCAAAGTAGATATCACGTGCAACACCAAGACGTGCTCCTTGTAAGCCATTCACATCGAGAAACTGTGTGTAGTCGGAGTGCGATGCTTCTGTGCTCTCTCCCGTTGCAGGATCGCGTGCATCAACTCCTATGATAGCTCCTAGCACGATGACTGCATCTGTCACCGTACGCGCAAAAGGTCCAACTGTATCCTGGCTATGAGAGATTGGAATGACTCCAGCACGGCTGGTGAGTCCAACTGTGGGCTTGATGCCTACTACGTCACACATCGAGGCAGGGCAGATGATTGAACCATCAGTTTCGGTTCCCAGTGCGACTGTGACTATGTTGGCTGCTACCGCGACAGCAGAACCAGAGCTTGAGCCACATGGAGTGCGATCAAGTACGTAAGGATTATGGGTCTGTCCCCCACGACCGCTCCAACCACTGATGGAGTGCGATCCTCGCAGGTTAGCCCATTCACTGAGATTCGTTTTACCCAGGATAACCGCTCCTGCTTCGCGGAGTTTCTGAGCGACAAAAGCGTCTCTTGGCGGTATTGAGCCGACCAACGCTAGAGAACCAGCGGTTGTTTGCATCGCATCGGCGGTCGCAATATTATCTTTGAGCATAATGGGAATGCCATGAAGTGGTCCACGTGGTCCTTGCTGAGCACGCTCGGCGTCCAACGCATCTGCGATTTTCAGAGCATCGGGGTTGATCTCGATCACTGAATTGAGTGTGGGACCACTTTTATCGATAGCTTGAATACGTTCAAGATACTGCTCTGTAAGTTGATGCGCGGTCATCTTTCCTTCTGTCATCGCTATCTGCAATTCGGCAATCGTTGCTTCCTCAATACGCATCGGTGTCTACCTTTCGTCTTTGACCTGATTCTCGGCACCTTTTTGTGTCTCGCTAGCTTTGTGGGTGGGCGAGAATATAAATATCAGAAGGGGCATAGTCCATAAATGATCTTCAGATAGATTATAGCAAAACAGAGACCCTTCGCGGTTAACTGAGAAGGGTCTCTGTTTTGCTTCTGTTTTTTCTCTACAAAGGACTATTTAGAGTTGGCTACTGTCACGTACATGTTTCCCCAGTACGATATCGATGGTATATTCTTCGAGTTTCTTGGCTGCGTCCGGTGCTATGCGCTCCCGATAGACCTCCTCGAACGATGGAAAGTCGCGCTGACTGATCGAGAGCAGCAGATTGACAGCGAGTGTTTCCTCCATGATTTCTGACTGATACGGCTGGAGAATCTGGGCCAGATTGACATCGGTGTAGAGCGCCAGACCAATGTGATCTTCGATGTTGAAACCGGCCTTCTTACGCATATCCTGGATGAAATGTATCAGGTCGCGGACCATGCCCTCTTCGCGTAGCTGGGGCGTGATCGTTGTTTCTAGCGCTGCGATATAGCCGCGTTCTTCAGCAGTAACGAAGCCAGGACGAGCAGTCGCCAGGATTTCAACTTCATCTTTTGTTAGCGTGACTTCTTTGTCGGCTACTGTGAAGGTAAGCGTGCCAGCAGTATTTAGTTGTGTCGCAGCTTTCTGGGCTTCGTGCGCTGATAAGCCTTTGAGATAACCCAGGATTTTCTGTACCAATGGTCCATATTTTGGTCCCAGTATTTTGACCTGTGGCTTTAAGGTGTATGCAAGCATATCGCTATCAGCACTGAGAAGCTCAAGCTCTTTGATATTTAACTCTTCAAGTATTTGATCGCTTAAACGCTGTAGAGACTCCTCTTCAGCTTTGGCTGGTACATGGATATAAAGTGAGTTCAATGGCTGGCGTACGCGGATCTGAGCTTTCTCACGAGCAGCACGACCCAGGCCAACGATACGCATCACGAGATGAGTCTCGCTCGTTAATTGCTCATCGATTAACTCTGGACGCGCCTGTGGCCAGTCACAGAGATGGACGCTTAATGGCGTCGATGTATCGACATTGCGTACCAGATTCTGATAGAGCTCTTCGGTCAGAAATGGCATAAAGGGCGAGAGCAATGTGATGAACGTTGTCAGGCACTCGTAGAGAGTCTGGTAAGCGGCTAGCTTATCATCATCCATTTGAGGCTTCCAGATGCGCTCCCGACTACGACGCAGGTACCAGTTGGAAAGGTCTTCCAGGAAGGACTGGATGGCCTCGGCTGGCTTCGTCGTATCATATTGCTCCAGACCCTTTGTGACGTCGCGGATCGTTTGCTGTAACTCAGAGATGATCCAACGATCGAGTTCACTGCGCCGTTCGATTGGTAATGGCTGCTGCGTCGGATCGAATTGATCGATATTTGCATAGGTCACAAAGAACCAGTAGACATTCCAGATTTTGTCGAGTGTGCGGCGTGTCAGCATCCATTTCTCGCTCAAGCGTACAGGTAGCCCGCTGGTCGACGACTTTTCCATATCCTGATTGGTTGGCACGGCTGGAAAGTTCAAATTCTGTTCAGGTGCGTGATTGGCATAAAGCCAACGCATCGTGTCGGAACCAACACGCTCTGCTGCATCTTCAAAGACAACCATGTTGCCTTTTGATTTATGCATCGGAGTTCCATCCTCAGACATTAAGGTCGCATAGCCAAAGAGTGTCTTAAATGGAGGTGTCTGCTCCAGGACGGTACTCATTACCAGCATCGAATAGAACCAATTTCTGAACTGTCCAGGAAAGGACTCCGTCACGAAATCAGCTGAGAACCATTGCTTCCAATAGTCAGGATCGGTGCGATAGTGAAGCGTAGAATAAGGAACGATACCTGCATCCAACCAGGGATTACCTACATCTTTGATACGTGAAACTTCACTGCCACATGTTCGACACTTGATCTTGATGGCATCGATGTATGGACGATGAGGTGTATGTCCCTCAAACTCATCCCAGCCCGCGACCGTGCGCTGTTTGAGCTCTTCTTTATCACCGATGATTTCAAAATTGCCACATGCTTTACAATCGAAGATAGGTAGTGCCAGACCCCAATAGCGCTTTTTCGAGATCATCCAATCGTCCATATTGCGTAGCCAGTCCATCTCGCGATCGAAGCCAAAGGAAGGTATCCATTTGATTTGACGGACAACATCCATGATTTCGTAGCGCAAAGTCTCCATGGAGATGAACCACTCATCAACGAGGCGAAAGATGAGCTCTGTCTTACAGCGCCAGCATGTTGGATAACGATGCTTGTAGTTCTGTGTGCGATAGAGTAGACCTTTCGTGATCAGATTGTCAGCTACAAGTCGTCCGACCTCGTTTGTGTGCTTGCCAGTGAGCCAATCGAAGCCTTCGAGATAGACCCCGAATTCATCGATGGGAGCAACTACATTCAGGCCAAATTCTTTTGAAAGCCCAAAGTCCTCTTTACCACAACCAGGAGCGATATGGACAATGCCAGTTCCTTCGCTGGCGTTGGCCTCTTTCCATGGCACGACTGTATGTACAACATTCTTTGCGGCAGGAAGTTCGTCGAATGGACCATGAAATTTCCATCCGACCATATCACTGCCCTTGAGTGTTTGCACCACTTTATAGTCGCCTTTATCACGTCCCTTGAGCGCTTTGAGTACTGAAAGAAGCTGCTCAACAAGATAGTAATATTCGCCATCTTGTTCGACCTTCACGTAAGTCAGGTCCGGATTCACGGCGGCTGCTACATTGGCTGCAAGCGTCCACGGGGTGGTTGTCCAGATCAATAAGTATTCACCCGGACGGTCAACGAGTGGGAAGCGAACATAGAGACTCAAGTGTTCGATATCTTGATATCCCTCTGCTTCCATCTCCATATTTGAGATAGCCGTGGCGCAGCGTGGACACCAGGGCATGACGTCGTGCCCCTTATAGATCAAGTCGCGCTCCTGGCACTTTTTCAGGAATGACCAGATGGTGTAGTTGTTCTCGT
The DNA here is from genome assembly GCF_057551105.1 of Dictyobacter sp. Z7_2. Taxonomy (NCBI): domain Bacteria; kingdom Bacillati; phylum Chloroflexota; class Ktedonobacteria; order Ktedonobacterales; family Dictyobacteraceae; genus Dictyobacter; species Dictyobacter sp. Z7_2. Next base: position 151,356 of record NZ_BAAJPE010000002.1, on the reverse strand, counting down.
CGGAGAGCGTATAGTAATCGTTGCCCCAGTCCATCCAGTAGCCAAGCCGGATAGACTGCTCAGTCTGGCGTTTGGCAAATGTGAAGACACGTTCTTTGCATTTTTCAACGAAGTTGGCGATGCCAAATTTCTCGATATCACGTTTCGTCGCCAGCTTAAGATCTTGCTCGACATTGACCTCTACCCAGAGTCCCTGACAGTCAAAGCCATTTTGATAGCGCTGCTTATAGCCCTGCATGGTTTTGAACCGTTGGTAAAGGTCTTTGTAGGTGCGGCCCCAGGCATGATGGACGCCCATTGGATTGTTGGCAGTGATAGGACCGTCCACAAAGGAATATCTTTTCTCACTTTGCTCGTTTCGGCGTATGTATTGTTGGCGGACGTTTTGTTCGTCCCACCAATTTTGGATGGCGTGCTCCAACTTTGGGTAATCGACGCGGTCGGCTGCGACAACCGGTTTGAAGACACTAGATGTTACTGACACAGTATTCCTCCTCTGCGCCCAAGGCTACGAATGGTAGTACCCCGCAGGTGAAATGGATGCATTATGATGAATGCTATTATAAGACTGGATGATTACATGGTTTGAGAATCGAGCACAATTTCCAGTCGTTTATTAATTCTGCCCTTATTCTCGGTTTTCGTAATATGAATGCCGCCAACTTCTCGGGTATGACTGACATGTGTGCCTCCGTCAGCCTGGAGGTCCAGGCCAACAATTTCAACAATGCGTACCTCTTCGATATCAGGTGGCAGTAAATTAATCTTGGTGCGCACTAGATCTGGAATGGCAAAGGCTTTTTCACGTGGCAATGAGTAGACACGAATGGGATAATCCATTTCGATGGCTTCATTAACCTTCTCTTCAATGTGATTGATGCGATCTTTATCCAGATTTTCCATGGCAAAATCCATGCGTGCTCTCTCAGGATACATCTGGCCTCCGGTGACCTGGATGCCAAACTCTTTCCAGATGATGCCGCATAGAATATGTAAGGCCGTATGTGTGCGCATCATCTGATAACGAAAATCCCAATCAATGGTTCCGACAACTTCGGTGCCCACGGCTGGCACCGGATAATCGAGTGTGTGCCAGACAACGTCGTTACGCTTGTGCATTGAGATGACGCTGGCGGGATAATCCTGGTTTTCCCAGGTGATTACTCCCCGATCAGCCATCTGTCCACCACCTCCTGGATAGAAGACAGTGGCATCAAGCGCGATGTCGTCGCCTTCTACCGCCACGACGGTCGCAGTACACTCGTAAGTAAAACTGTTTGTATGGTAGAGGAGCTTTGTTTTCATCATCAGAATCCTTTTCATGAACAAAAAAACCCCTCGCCCGCATAGGGACGAGAGGAACTCCCGTGGTACCACCCTGATTAGTTCAGCACAACAGATATCATGCTAAAACTCACTCAATACACTGTATTCCATTGCGGTTCCCTGCGAGAGTTCTTCACAAAACGGTCCGGCTGGCCGGGTTACGAGGTCATGTGGGTTTGAACGCATACTGGGATTGCGGAACTACATGCCTTCATGATAACGGGAAGGGGCCGACTGTACCTATCAATGTAGCCGGACGGTCAGAAAACCTTCTTCCTATCATAAACGTATAGTTAAAGGAGAGTTCTAACAATGCAAGGCAATACTGATTCGGCTTGTGGCTCGAGAGTGATTTTCTGCTTACATATGGTATCCGGTTACACCATCCCCGGACTCTCTGTAACGCATATTGTGGCATACTGGCTCTGTCATCGCCTGTATTTAAGAAAAAATGTCTCTATTCGTTGTATAAAACATGATCTTTTCTCCAGAGAGAATCCTCTACCAGGAGAAAAGGATGAGTATAAGTGAATTGTATATTAACTCCAATCTACGCGTATAATAGCAACTAGCTGAACAGAGTGAAGTGCGATTTGTACTGGTTCTTGTAGTCTATAGTACCGTGAATATTTTGGAGTATGGTAAAGCTATGATACCATAGTAGGTGTTAGAATACAATAGGTCGATGAAGGAAGCGAGCATTGACGCCCCTTCATCAATTTCGTATTCCGTAAGTTATACTAACTTAAGCAATGTAACCTAAGGAATAGTATGCAAAATCTAAGAAGATTCTATGGACCGAATGCTGGTTACGTCCTGGACCTTTACGAACGCTATCAGCAAGACCCGGAGTCGGTGGATGCTGCCACTCGTGCCATCTTTGAATCCTGGACACCCGAGGATTTAGAAGAGTTACAGCCCGCACAGAGTCAACCGACACCATCTGTTACTACTGTTACTCATGAGGATACGCCTGCTTATTCACGTACGCAGGTCTTGAAAATTCTGGCAGCTTCAAATTATGCTCATGCGATTCGAGTGAAGGGGCATTTAGGTGCACACCTGGACCCTCTGGGTAGCGCGCCGTTAGGTGATCCCGCATTGTTGCCTGAGACGTATGATATAACGAATGAGGATCTGGCTCACCTATCTCCGAAGACGATTGGTGGTCATTCAGCTGAAGGTGCGGAGAATGCATTAGAGGCTATCCATGCACTCAAAGAAATGTATTCAGGCACGATTAGTTACGAGTTCGATCAAGTCAAAAGCCCCAATGAGCGACGCTGGTTGCGCGATGCGGTTGGATTAAATCTCTATCATCGAGACCCTAATGTGTCAGAAGTGCGTAAGCTGTTAAAACGTCTGACAGAGGTCGAATCGTTTGAACGCTACCTGCATCAGGTATTTGTGGGTCAAAAGCGCTTTTCGATTGAAGGCATCGACATGTTGGTGCCAATGCTCGACGAGATTATCGCAGGGGCAGTGGATTCAGAGACCAAAGAGGTCGTCATCGGTATGGCGCATCGAGGTCGCTTGAATGTCCTGGCACATGTGCTCGGTAAGCCATATGGAGCTATTCTCGCAGAGTTCTCGCATGCGAAGCATGAAGAGGGTGTACCCCTTACCGATAGTTTTGGGTATGGCTGGACCGGGGATGTGAAGTATCATTTGGGCGCGGAAAACATCTTTGGTCAGGGCGCAGCGGTTGACTTGAAAGTTGTATTACCTCCCAATCCCAGTCACCTCGAATTTGTCAATCCAGTTGTGGGTGGTATTACACGCGCTTCACAAGAGATTCGTACGGTGGCGGGGGCTCCTCTGCAAGATGTGGATAAAACTTTACCTATTCTTATTCATGGAGATGCGGCCTTCCCTGGCGAAGGTGTGGTGGCGGAAACGCTCAACTTGTGGCATCTACGTGGCTACTGGGTAGGTGGAACAATTCATATCATTGCCAATAACCAACTGGGTTTTACCACTGATCCAGAAGATAGTCGCTCGACTCCTTTCGCAAGTGATCTGGCCAAAGGCTTTAGCATACCGATCATCCATGTAAATGCTGATGACCCATATGCCTGTCTGACGGCTGTGCGTATTGCGCATTCGTATCGCGATCAATTTCATAAAGATGTGCTTATTGATCTGGTTGGATATCGTCGTTGGGGGCATAACGAGGGTGACGAACCAGCTTTCACGCAACCAGAGATGTATGAAACTATTCGCACTCATCCTACTGTAAGAGAAATTTATGCGCAGTTTTTGGAGTCAAAAGGATTAATCCAATCGGGCGTGGCTGATACGCTTTTAAAAGAGGCTCTGGCAACGCTGGAACAGGCAAAAAAAGAGGCCGATAGTGGGGCCTATACCGTGCAAGATCTCTCTGATAAGAAGCGTAAACGTCAGAAGCCAACGTTGGAAAACCCTGTGGAGGTTTCTCGAGAGCAACTACAGGCTTATAACCAGGAACTTTTGACGTGGCCGAAGAGTTTTACTCCAAACACGAAACTGGCACGTATTCTTCAGCGTCGAGGCACAACGCTTGGCTCTGAGGGCGGTATCGATTGGGGGCAGGCTGAAGCTTTAGCTTTTGCTTCCATTTTGTCCGAAGGGACACCGATACGTCTTACTGGTCAGGATGTCGAACGAGGAACGTTCAGTCATCGTAACGCTGTCATACATAGCGTGGACAGTGACGAAACATATATTCCCTTACAGCACCTGGTTGACGCTCAGGCTTCATTCTCGATTTATAACAGTCCCTTGAGTGAAGTTGGCGCATTGGGTTTTGAGTATGGCTATAGTGTTCATGCTCCCGATACGCTGGTCGTATGGGAAGCGCAATTTGGAGACTTTTCTAACGTCGCTCAGGTTATTATTGACCAATTTATTGCTTCAGGCCGAGCGAAATGGAAGCAGGATTCATCCGTTGTTATGTTGCTGCCTCATGGTTATGAAGGACAAGGTCCGGAACATTCAAGCGCTCGTTTAGAGCGTTACTTACAACTGGCTGCCCAGGATAACTGGCGTGTGGCTAATTGTTCAACCTCGGCTCAATATTATCATCTTCTGCGCTTGCAGGCGAAAAGTCTTAAGAATTATCCACGCCCCTTAATCATCATGTCTCCCAAAGCATTGCTACGTAATGCACAGTCATCTTCAATGTTAGATGATCTGGTCTATGGGAGCTTCCAGCCGGTTATCGATGATCAGAAGGCCCGCCAAAAAGCTGGCGAGGTTAGAAGAGTCGTCCTATGTACCGGAAAAATAGCTATAGATTTATTGGCACATAATGCCAGTGCTCAAAATGAAGGTATCGCTCTCGTAAGAGTTGAGATGTTGTATCCGTTTCCAGGTGAAGAGATTAAAAAAGTACTGGCTCAGTATCCAAACGCGCGTGAGGTGGTCTGGGTACAGGAGGAACCAAAAAACATGGGGGCGTGGAGCTATATGTTCCCACGTTTGTCCGGAATTGTTGGTTCGAATGTGACAGTGAATGTTATCTCGCGTCCTGAGCGATCAAGCCCGGCGGCAGGCTTCTGGGATTTATATGTAGCAGAACAAGAGCAAATTATTGCTGAAGCCTCCAGTTTACCGCTGAAACAACCAGGAGGAAATTATGTCCGTTGAAATTCGTGTCCCTGAACTTGGGGAATCTATTGTTGATGCGACAATAGCATCCTGGTTAAAAAAAGAGGGGGACGCCGTTACACGCGGCGAAACCCTGGCCGAACTCGAGACCGATAAGGTGAATGTTGAGGTCAATGCTGAGCAGGATGGTGTGCTGCAAAAGATCTTGAAACAGGTGGGAGATACCGTTGCCGTTGGCGAAGCGATCTGCTCAATTAGCGATAGCGCAGAGAGTCCTGTGGCTGCAACAAATGGAGCTAAAGCAACCTCTGTCGCTGCTGAAAGTGCAAATCGTGTGCCCGGACAATCTACGAGAGCAGAGCTTTCAGATACGCAGCGCCCACCTTCGCCGCTGGCACGTCGCATTGCGGCCGAGCATCAAGTAGACATCTCGCAAGTGCGAGGTAGTAGTCCACATGGACGAGTGACAAAGGATGATGTTATCACGTATTTAGAACAAAATGTACAGGATACTGCGGGATCTACCCCCGCTCCAACCGCAGTGACACAAGCGGCTCAGCCATCACGCCCTACGGCGCAACCCAAACCTCAGGTTGAGGTGGCGGGAGCTGATCGACGTGAAGAGCGTGTGCGCATGTCACGTCGTCGTCAGACCATCGCACAGCGTCTGGTGGATGCGCAACATACAGCGGCTATGCTCACGACCTTTAACGAGGTTGATATGAGTGCAGTGATGGATGTACGTCGTCGCCGCAAGGATGCTTTTAAAGAGCGTCATAATGTCTCTCTGGGCTTTATGTCTTTCTTTACCAAGGCGGCGATCGGAGCGCTGAAAGCGTATCCACGTTTGAATGCAGAGATCCAGGGGAACGATATTCTCTTAAAGCATTACTATGATATGAGCATCGCAGTCTCTACAGACGAGGGATTGATCGTGCCAGTTGTACGTGATGCCGATCGTAAAGGCTTTGCGCAGATCGAACGGGAGATCGCCGAGCTGGCGAAACGAGCACGTTCTAATACGCTCTCGCTGGCCGATTTACAGGGTGGGACGTTTACTATCACCAATGGAGGCGTCTTTGGATCGATGCTCTCAACTCCAATCTTGAATGCACCTCAGGTTGGTATTCTTGGGTTGCATAAGATAGAGCAGCGCCCAATTGCACTGAATGGAGAGGTAGTTATTCGCCCCATGATGTACGTGGCGCTCTCTTATGATCATCGCATAGTAGATGGAAGTGAGGCCGTGCGTTTTCTCGTCACGATCAAGGAGCTGATTGAAGACCCTGAGTCACTGCTACTTGAAGGCTAAGATTATGTGCGGTTTCTCTCGACATACTGCGTTTATATCTGTATAATCAATGTGATTATCGCAGCAATACTACTTGTCTTGTCTGGCCTGCCTCTAATTTTAGCGGCAAGCCAGCAAGTTCTGAAGTATCATAAACACACCATTGTGGGGCTATATTGCTGGAAGTGGATATGAAGGTATTGTCATAGATCACCACATACGGCAGGAACAGAGGGAGCCTTCGGGGTAATGCAGCCAGGAAATAACTATCCTCAACAAGCAGGAAATAATGGAGACATAAATTCACTTATAGGTAAATCGTTGGGCCAATATCGCATTGTTGAGCGAATTGGCACCGGTGGTATGGCAACGGTGTTCAAAGCATATCAGCCAACCCTTGATCGCTATGTTGCTGTGAAAGTCTTGCCTGCTTATCATGCTAGTGATCCAATATTTGTGAAACGATTTGTCCAGGAAGCCCGTTCAGTGGCGAAACTCGCGCATCCAAACATTGTACAGATTCATGATTTTGGGCAGGGCGAACAAGATAATGTCACCTACATTGTGATGGAATATGTGGATGGTGGGACGCTGAAGGACCGTCTTAAGCATGCTTTACCTGTGCCAGAGGCGATTAATTTTACCATTCAGGCGGCGGAGGGGCTCGATTGTGCTCATCGTAATGGGATTATCCATCGCGACGTCAAGCCAGCTAATATGCTGGTGCGCAAGGATCGACATCTCTTGTTATCAGATTTTGGTATCGCTAAATTGCTGGAACAATCAACGAATTTAACACGCGTCGGTACTGGTATAGGAACTCCCCAATATATGTCTCCCGAGCAGGGGATGGGTCAAAAAGTAGACCGTAGAAGTGATATATATTCTCTCGGGATTGTGCTATTTCATTGCTTAACCGGGCATGTCCCTTTTTCTGCAGATAGCCCTCTAACTATAACTGTCAAGCACCTCAATGAACCACTACCCGTTGACCATCTCAACGCCGAAGGAGTGCCGCCTCCAGTCATACAAGTGGTCCAAAAAATGACTGCGAAGCAGGCTGGCGATCGCTATCAGTCAGCGGATGCTTTAATTGAAGCATTGACCAGTGCACTTGCAGCCTCTAATCTCTCTTTACCTCGTATCTATCGCGTCTCACCGATAGTCTCTGATCAAGGCGACTACAGCCAAGCAGGCTCCGGGGCCAGTTATGGTGGGTCATCAGTTGTGTCACCGGTAGGACCAGCAGCCGCATCTCCCAATGCAGTGTGCTTTCGCTGTGGTTCAGTGAATTCAAGTTCAAGCATCTATTGTACTATTTGCGGAGATGAGCTCTCAAATTCACGCGCAAGTAAAGATACCTATCTGGTGAATGGACGTCCCGTTTTGGCACGCCTGACAATACAAAGTGGGGCTATGCAAGGGCGGTCCTATCGCTTCCATCAGGATGTAACGACGGTAGGGCGCACGAATGGGAATGATCTGATCATTTCAGGACTGTCAGTGTCACGCCGCCATGCACGGCTCTGGTTTGCAGATGGGCTGTGGTACGTAGATGATGTCGGAAGTTCAAATGGTACCCGTGTCAATAATGTACGACTTTTTCAGGCGGTTGTGCTCAATGATGGAGATGTCATCAACTTTGGAGACGAGGTAGTCGTATTTAATATAACATATGGTCCGTGATTTGCGGCTCATGATATGATGCGTATACGGTCCTTGTCTGGCTGATATGGATTTCTGTGGCCTTCTTTTTGATGAAATAAAGAGTGGCTGCATGCGTATAGGGAAGGAAAATTGCTATGAGTTCCATTAATCCCGTTGTTCAGGTGGCACAACAAATGTTATTAGGTGGTGCGGTAAAGCAGAACCACGCGCTTGAACATGCTACGATTGTGCTGCTGTCACGAAAGTATCCAGAAGCCCGCTTGTCAGGTATCTCGTTTGCAGCAGGTTTCTTTGTGTTTGGTGATCTTCCCACAGAGGCGATTCTCCCAAAGGCTGAAGAGGCGTTGCAGTTGTTACGCACAACACAGCCAGAATTGGCTATTCACGAACGCTGTGGCACGAATCTCGCTGTGGCCGGGGTGTTGACTGGTCTCTCGTCGTTTGCTGTGGCGAAAATGCGACGCCCCTATAGTACAGCGAATAATGTGATTCTGGCTTCGATGGCTGCTACTGTCCTGGCGCGTCCGCTGGGTTTGCAGGTGCAACGCTATATCACGACACAGACTCCGAATGCCTCAATGCGTATTCTTGGTGTAAAGCAGTCGGTTGTGATGGGATCACCTGCTCACTTTGTGAGTACTGATAATCCAGATGCAGCAGGTTTGTTTTCATAGAGAGGAAGAAAAAGGCATTATGAGTCAGGATCGTCGTTCTCAATTTCTGGTTGAGACTGCGTGGCTTGAGGAACATTTGCATGATCCCGAGCTACGCATCGTTGATATGCGTGGCTACGTGCGGACAGTTTCTAAAGGTGGGGAGCAGGTAGCCGTGTATGAAGGCGCTCCTACTGAGTACGAGCAGGAGCATATTCCAGGGGCTGTCTATGTCGATTGGACACAGGATATCGTGGATCATGATGATCCAGTTGAGGCTCAGATAGCCTCTCCCGAGCGTTTTGCGGAGGCTATGCAACGTGTGGGCATTGGTGACGATAGTCTGGTCGTGGCGTATGATACCCATCCCGCTTCACAGTTTGCAACGCGTCTCTGGTGGGCACTGACGTATTATGGTCATACGCGCGTTGTGGTACTCAATGGCGGATTGCCTAAATGGAAGCGCGAAGGACGCCCTCTGGAGCATGGAAAGCTAGCATCTCTATCTCCTGCCATATTTACGCCAAGGCGACAGCCACAGTGGCGCGCTACAGCAGAGGAGGTTCTATCCCTTATCGGTCAACAAGATGTGACTCTCGTTGATGCTCGTGATAGTGGACAGTATGATGGTACGGTTGTACGTGGCGATGGTCGTGCTGGCCATATTCCTGGAGCGTTGAGCTTACCCCGAGAGGAATTGATTGATCCGTCTGATGGCACTTTTCGTTCGAGCGAAGAGTTGCAGCGTATCTTTACTGATGCCCACGTTGCTCAAGATAAACGTGTTGTGGCTTATTGTAATGGTGGGGTCGCTGCTACCAGCGTGCTCTTTAGCCTGGCCATGCTTGGATATCCTCAACTGACTAATTACGATGGCTCCTGGAATGAATGGGGTGTGCGTCAGGACCTTCCCGTAGAAGTGTAAAGGAGATTGATATAATCTCTCTATGTCTACGGGCTGAGATCTCTGTGCCACTGAAATAAATGGATGAATTGGTAACGATATGACAGAGGATAGCTTCAACGCCGAAAACCTGCTTGATCTCAATGAGGTTATGCAGGCTTTCGGCGTTTCCGAGTGGAAGAATTTGGGACCATTAGAGACATCGAATAGCAACTTTTTAAGTGTGTTGGTCGAGATCAAGGGACAGAATTATGTGCTGAGAGAGCGACCTGATGGCCCAATTGGTGAAGATATCCATTTTCGTTATGATTTTCAGCAATATTTGCAGCAGGCGGGTATCCCTGTGCCTTCTTTTCTGCGGACCTCTCAGGGGGAGCCAACTTTCAAGCTGGGTGAGGATTTTTTTGAGATTCAGCAGCAGATTGGTGGGGAGTTTTTTAGTACATCTAATCCACGTAGCCTCGACTGGACGGTATCGGCCGGTTCTATGTTGGGTCGTATTCATGAGGCATCGCAGCACTATACTGGAGTTTCTCATGCCTGGCCTGCGGAAGCACAAATTGGTAGTATAGTGCAGGGATATCTTAATCTGGCACGTAGCCGTGCGAATGAAGGTGCCCTCCAGGCGGTCTCCTCCGCTCTGTCTGAGTGGGCTGATCAATGGCAAGCTATTCTGCCTGCTGCGATGATGTCAATCGGTGCTCATCATGCTCTACCAGCGTTTCATATCCACGGCGATTACCACGCTTTGAATTTGCGCTTTAGCCCGTTCGGCGTAAGTGCTGTTACTGGCCTGGAAGCGGCACGCTGGGAAAAGCGTATCTTTGAAGTTGCTTACGCCCTCTTCTATTTTGGTGGCCTGGCCTGGTTGCCAGGTGGCTCCGCAACTCCACCTCTTGTTAAGAGAGGCTTTGAGCCAGAACGTGTGCGTAGTTTCTTGCATGGGTATAATGAATTGTGCCCTCCTGTCAAGGGAGAAGCTACTTTGCTGGTGGATGCATTGACCCTCATTTCACCGATTGCGACGCTGAATGGACCTCTTGAAGATCTCTTTTATACAGATGAAGAGGCTGAGGTCGCAGTCATTGATGAGATGCTAGAACGTTTGGCTTGGGCAACTTCTTTGCCTGCCTGGTTGGGTCGTGTACGTCACTCATTTGCTGAGATGTGGGATTAGTCTCAGTGGTTTCGTGCTTTTTGAAATGTTAAGGTGATGCTTAAGACAGGGCAGAGGAGAAGGATATTCGCGCCTCTGCCTATCAGTGTCTGAGAAGTATAAACGCAATAATAATGATAATTACCAGGAGCGCAATGACACCGAAAATAATCATCTTGCTACTGCTGCTGCTTTGATGAGCATTCTGAGGAGGACTGGAAGGTGTTATCCCGTTTTCTATGGGAAATGATGCTTGATTCGGTGAGGACGGCATGATCATGGCCTGCGCCTGCATGGCAGGATTTGATGCATACTGATGTTCAGGTTGTGGGGTTTGCATGGTTGGCGGAAAACTACTCCCTCGTTGGGCAGTTGTACCAATAACTTGTCCGCGTTGCTCCTGAGAAACTATCATCGTTTTGTCTGCCTGGGCGACATTGACGCTGGCATGAGGAGCTGAGTTGCTCATCATATTTCCTGGTTGTCTCAATGGTGTGCCGCAGCGCGGGCAGAAAGCGGCGTTGGGAGCTAATGGATTTTGACAGCGTGGACAAACCATTGTCGCGTTTCCACTATTGGGTTGTGATGATGGAGGCGGCGTATTTGGCTGATTGGATTGGTTGACCTGCCCTTTTGCTGCCTGTAGCGCATCATAGATCTCGGCCAGATCTGGCTGCGTACTATTGGGATCTTTCAATTTTGTGGCTGCTGGTGGCTTGGGAAATGCAGCGATCACATTTTTGAGATCATTGGCAAAATCTGCTACATACTGATAGCGCTCCTTCGGACGCAGCGCCATTGACTTCTGCGTGATGCGGTTGAGTGCGTTGAGTATCTCTGGTGGCACCGTACCAAGCTGGGCGATATGTTTGGAATGGCGTGGCGCAGGCTTGGCTGGTTTTGATACACCCAGGCGAAACTGTCGCGCTTCGTGGACTTCTCGACTCTCCTCAGGAGGGTTGTTGGCGAGATGATCCTGTAGCGTTGGTAGGTCTGGCTGGCCTTGCTGAATCGATTGATTACGTGTAGAAACACTGGGTGGCTCAGTAGCGGTCAATGCAAAATAAAGGGTGCTGCCGAGTGCGTATACGTCCGAACGAGCATCAGTGCCTGTGCCACCAGGATATTGCTCAGGTGGTGCGTAACCAGGAGTGCCCTGGTGTCGAATGAAGAAAAGAGTCCGCGCTCCATCAGCGGCCACTGTCTTCGCGTTGCCAAGATCTACCAGGACGGCTGTGCCGTTGGGAGTGATGCGAATGTTATCGGGTTTGATATCTCGATGAACGACCGGCGGACGTTGGCTGTGCATAAACATGACCCCGTCACAGATTGATAAGATCCAGTTCAGCAATTGAGCAATAGGAATTACCTCGTTCCTCTGTCGTGTCATCCGTACCAGATCAGTTAAGTCGTTACCCTCGATATAGCTGAGGACCACGTAATAGCGTCCCCGCTCCATAAAAGTATCCAAAAATGCAGGCAGATTAGGATGGTGTAATTGGCTAAGCACGCGGGCTTCATGTTTTAGTTGCTCCTGACCGCTTGAACCAGTTACTAAATATTCCTTGACTGCGCATTGTTGGTTGGTCATCAGATCAAATGCTAGATAGACGTGCCCAAAGCCACCGCTACCCAGAACACGATCAGCACGATACCGTCCATGTAATATCGTACCAGATGGGACTGTCTCTATCATTACTTCCTCCAGCGAAAATATCCCTGTTTGATCTATGAACGCGGGGCACTGATATTATTAGGGACTGAGGACTTATAAATATCAACAGCCATCTTCCCCGCCCACAGTGTGCCTAAGAGGTAACGAACACTACTCCCGTCAGACGAAAATCTGCACAAGCAATCAGAGATATATATGGATCATCAGTGAAATTATCAAAAGTAGCGGGAAAACCACGAAGATTTCAACTCGGTGGTAATTCACGACACACTTAACAAGGAGATAACTCTTCATATCGCTAATAAGACGATTTTGGTATGGTAATCTGGGAAAATATGGAACCTCTTTATCGATATCTTGGTCGCTGTATCACCCGCATTCGCATTATACACTAGTTCAAGAGACATGTACACGCTACAGAGTACATCTAGGACTACTTTACATGATCATTGTCGAGTGCTCTATAATCTTGAGTTTATTGTCACTTACCACGCTTTTTAAGTCAAAGTGCCGAGCATTTTTTGAGTATAACATGTATAAACATTATTCATATTTACTACCTGTCTTTGCTGAAGGGAGGTGTGTTAAGAGTGGAACGGTGATGTGATAACCTGCTTTTTGAGAGGCTGGTAGCTGCTGCAAAGTTTGTAGATAGCGATATGTATTGATAGTGTATTATAGAGTATACTCAATGGGCTTTGCTGTGCTTTATGCTGTTTGTTTGCTCTCATATGTATATAAGGAGAGATGCTTACTATGCCTATATATCGTTCCGGGTTAGTCTATGACGAACGTTTTCTGACTCACGATACTGGCGTGGAGTCTCTAGTCGAGACGAATAATGGTTCATTTGAATTATCACCAGAGCCACATCCATCATCGGTAGCGATTATACGTCGGACGAAAGAGTTTCTGGATAGAAGCGGGCTAACCGCTGAGATGCATTCAATACCAGCTCGTCCCGCTACCGAAGAAGAACTGATGGCCTATCACACATATGAATATATTAGGGGGGTGCGTGCTTGTGCCGAGAAAGGCTTGTCTGGGCCACTGGTAGCTCCCTGGGGCGAGATGGATGAAGATACTATTCTTATGCCAGGCTCTTTTGATGCGGCTCTGTATGCGGCCGGTGGGGCTATGAATGCAGTGCAGTCGGTCATGGAAGGGAACGTACAAAATGCTTATGCACTTTTGCGTCCTCCCGGGCATCATGCTACACGTAATCAAGCGATGGGTTTTTGTATCTTTAATAATGTTGTGCTGGCCGCGCAGTATGCCAAGAGGGCATTTGGCCTGGAACGGATTATGATTGTGGATTGGGATGTCCATCACGGTAATGGCACGCAGGATGCCTTTTATCAGGATGCTGGCGTGTTGTTTGTCTCGCTTCATCAAAAGGACTGGTTTCCGGCTCTAGGTGGAGAGCTTGATCAGGTTGGGCGCGCTGAAGGTACTGGATATACCGTCAATATCCCGTTACCTCCAGGAACAGGCGATCGCGGTTATCGTGAGGCGTTTGAACAAATAGTTCTTCCTATTGGACAGCTTTATCGCCCGCAACTGATTCTCGTGTCGGCCGGGCAGGATGCATGCTGGCTTGATCCATTGGCACAAATGATGGTAACTATGGATGGCTATCGTACTCTGGCCTCTTTGATGGTTGATTTGGCGGCTCGTGTCTGTGATGGGCGCCTGATACTGTTTCATGAAGGAGGATATAGCGCTCCATACGTTCCCTATTGTACTACTGCTGCGATTGAGGCATTGGTTGGAGTAAATCTGGGCATCGTTGATCTGTATGCTACTTCGAATGAGTTGGCACGTAGTCAGACTATTTATAGTGATGAGACCCATCAGGCCCTGCTGGCAGCTAAAGCATGGCATCAACGTTGGTGGGACATCTAAGCCTTCCTCATCTCTATCGGAGATACGAAGATGCCTTCGTCGCGTAGGGAAAATTGGTCCTCTTGAATTTCCTCTATGATGAGGCTTTGTGGGCATTATACAGATAGGTGACAAAATTGTAAGAGGAAGGATGATACGATATGCTGGCAATGGTGCGTAGCTGTGCAGTACTTGGTTTAGATGGGGCTATCATCGAGGTTGAAGTGGATCTGGCGAATGGTCTGGCGGCATTTGCGATTGTAGGTTTGCCTGATCCAGCAGTGAATGAGGCGAAGGATCGTGTTCGCTCTGCGATTAAGAATAGCAATTGTAGCTTTCCATATAAGCGTATTACAGTGAATCTTGCTCCGGCTGATCTACGGAAAGAGGGGCCTGTCTATGATCTGTCGATTGCCCTTGGTATTTTGGTGGCTTCTGGGCAGATCACAGATAGTAATCAGATAAATGAGGCTTTATTCTTTGGCGAGTTATCTCTGGATGGAAGTGTACGGCATACAAATGGCATTTTACCAATGGTGGCTCTGGCTCGTGAGAGGCATATTAAGGCGGTCTTTGTCCCTGCTGTGGATGCTTTAGAAGCGACGCTGGTTCAAGGTATTGACGTTTATCCTGTTGAGAAACTGGGGCAATTGATAGATCATTTGAATGGTAACGCGTCTATTCAGCAATATGAAAATGATCCGACATTGTTGGATGTCATGCCGGTACACTATGGACAAGAGATGGCATCTGTACGTGGGCAGGAACATGTTAAGCGTGCTCTTGAAGTGGCTGCCAGCGGTGGACATAATGTCTTAATGAGTGGCTCTCCAGGCTCGGGCAAGACATTGTTGGCTCGCTCAATTCCCTCCATTTTACCAAGCATGATGATTGAAGAGGCTTTAGAGGTAACGAAAGTGTATAGTGTGAGTGGTATGCTCTCTCCCGATACTCCTCTAGTTAGGCAGCGCCCATTTCGGTCTCCTCATCATACCGTGAGTCATGCGGGTCTGGTTGGTGGTGGACGTATTCCACGCCCGGGAGAGATTAGCCTGGCACATCGAGGGGTTCTTTTTCTGGATGAACTGCCCGAGTTTGGACATAATGTGCTTGAGGTGCTACGGCAACCAATTGAGGATAAAGTGGTGAATATCTCTCGCGCTCAAGGGAGTATCACGTATCCAGCGAATTTTATGCTGGTGGCCGCAATGAATCCTTGTCCTTGCGGCTTTTATGGAGATCCTGTGCGCGAATGTACCTGTTCGGCGATGGCAATTGCACGCTATCAGAAGCGGATCAGTGGTCCCTTGCTGGATCGGATTGATATTCATATCGAGGTGCCTCGCGTTGATTATGAAAAGTTGGCGGATAAACGTCATGTTGAGTCCTCTGCTACTATTCAAGCTCGCGTTCAGAAAGCCCGTGAACGTCAATTACAACGTCTGCATCAGGCTAGCTTAACCTGTAATGCTGAAATGGGGCCTGCCCAAGTTCATGAATTCTGTGTGGTCGATGCTGGAGGCGAAAAGATCTTGAAGGCGGCTATGCAGCAGCTTCATCTCTCCGCACGTGCGTTTCACCGTGTCCTTAAGTTGTCGAGAACTATTGCGGATCTTGCTGACTGCGATATCATTGCAGCCAATCATGTTGCGGAAGCGATCCAGTATAGACCAAGAATGCATAATTCATAGTGCTGATACCTTTGCTTGAGAGTTTTCGGAAAGGATGTGTAATGATGCCAGATTTTCCAATTATAGATACTCATGTGCATTTGTGGGACCCTGCGTATCTTCGCCTACCCTGGCTGGATAATGCCGGGATCTTGAATAAGCGCTATACTTTGTCTGAATATAGGGAGGCAACACGGGAGATTCAGGTTGAAGGTATGGTTTATGTGGAGGTTGACGCTGCTCCACAGATTGTCTTGCTAGAGGCAAAATGGGCTGCTCAGCAAAGGCGGGAGGACTATGCTGCTACTGGAACTGTTGGAGAGAAAAACGCGCATGACTTTGTGCTTGGTATTGTTGCTAATGCTCCAATTGAATTTGGCGAGCAGGTGCGGGCTTATCTGGATGAATTGGTGCAGATAAGTCCTCGTATCAAGGGTGTACGACGACTGCTTCAAGCCGAAGCTGATAGTGCATATTGCTTGCGACCAAATTTTATCCGTGGTATTGAGATGTTGGCTGAGTATGGGCTTTCTTTTGATCTAGGGGTGACGTATCGACAACTGGCAAGTGTGGCAGAGTTGGTACGCCGTTGTCCTGATGTCACTTTTATTCTTGATCACATTGGAAAACCTGATATTAAAGGGCATGTGCTAGATCCCTGGCGACGTGATATGACTGCTCTGGCTGCATCCCCAAATGTTGTCTGTAAAGTGAGCGGTGCGACAACTGAGGCTGATCTGTCACATTGGTCGCCAGAGGATCTAACCCCTTATATCTCGTATGTATTGGATGCCTTTGGTGAGGATCGTGTGCTCTTTGGGAGCGATTGGCCTGTGATGCTCAATGCGACGACCTATCAACGCTGGATTGAGACGCTGGATGCTTTAACTTCTGGCCTATCGGTGACAGCAAAACGGAAATTGTGGACCGAGAATGCTCGGCGCTATTATCGATTATAAGGTTGACTGTTTCTTTCCTTTGGTTGTGGCACGTGGAGGGATGGCTGCGAATGCCGATGGGCATAGATGGGTGAGGGTGCATTGCTCACAGAGTGGCTTACGTGCATCGCAGATAGCTCTACCATGGAAGATTAATAAATGAGATAAATCCAGCCAATCGGCTCGGGGGACAATCAACATAAGCTCTTGCTCGATTTTGACTGGATCGGTGCTGGTTGTCCAACCAAAGCGACGTACAAGGCGTCCGACATGAGTGTCAACAACGACTCCTACGACAATATTGAAGGCGTATCCTAAAACGACGTTGGCCGTTTTACGCGCGACTCCAGGGAGTGTGAGCAATTCGTCCATTGTTTGAGGGACGTTCCCGTGATAGATGGAGATGATGCGTTGGCTGGTTGCCAGGATGTTTTTGGCTTTGTTATGATAGAATCCTGTGGCGCGGATATCTTGCTCTAAATCTTCCAGGCCGGCGTTTGCAAAGGCTTCGACGTTTGGGTACTTTTTGAAAAGTTTGGCTGTAACCATGTTGACACGTTCATCAGTACATTGGGCGGCGAGTTGTGTGGCAATTAATAATTCCAGCGGGTTGGTGAAATCGAGCGAGCAGGTTGCAGCTGGATAGAGGCGTCGTAATTCACTAATAATAGCAGTTACTTGTTCTGGTGAGCCAGGTTGGGGGCCTGTATATGTAGGTGTTGCAAGATTCATTGGTCTATTGCTCTCTCTATCTACTCTGTAGGATGAAGCTTTCATATTACTTATGCCGTACAGAACGCTCGTACAACGATAATCTGCACTGGATTCTCACTCGTGATGATAGGTGCAATGAGAGGGATTCCAGTGCAATGCTTTGTTTGGAATAATGAATAAGATCGCCAGTTTGACTATAATATTAGTCGTTTCTCTCGCGTTGAGAACGTAGTAGGGTGCGTAGCGCATCTGCCTGTCCATGGTTCCAGGCGGCAGAACGTATCTCTGATCCGATCATTGGAAGAGAACTTTTCTCGCGGATGTGAGCCGCCCTCTCTCGTTGAAGGATTTCATGGATGAGTTGACGCTCACTTAAATGCCAACCGTGAAGACGAGCCTGATCGGCTAACCACATGATGCGCACGAAACCAGCGTCATAATCTCGCTCTGCTGAATCATTGCGGATAGGTGTATTTTGCATAATAATGCCTTTGCTACAGAAAATGATGAATTGAAAAGCGTATACTTAGATTAGCAAATATCCCTTCACGATTATGGCAGAAAATACATATTGATGTCAAGAACATTTGTCTTCTGCTTAAGAAAACGTTGCGGTTTGATTTCTGATGACTGGGGGAGATCATCAGGAAGGTTGTCCATGAGCGGAGGTCTGTGGCTGGGACACGTTAATCCTGTGCCAATTAGCTTATCGTTGAGATGATAGCTCTGCTATATGCTAGAATTAAGGATAGAGACTCTGATCTGATGTTTGTGTGTTTGGTGATAGAGAAAATATTTGTTTGTGAAACGTGGCCTTATATATGCTCGTACTATTGTTGTGAAGAGTGTTAACGCATACATATTGAAAACACATAAAACAAATTTGTATATACGGCATGCTACTCTTAAAAAGAGGCATTTTCTAAATATCCAGGTTTACTGAATAAAAGGGAAGGATGTTAACCGTGGCTGAGAAAAAACCACTTGCAAATAGCAATGGAGATCAGGAGAAACTGCGCAGAGATCTGGCGGCGAGCCTTTTGCGTAAGCGTGATCAACCAAAGAATTTTAGGGATTTAGGTGTTCATACCCTGCGTAATCTGCCAGCGAACATTTCGATGGTTCAAGGCTTGATGAAAGCAGTTAACTGGAAATCGGCGCAACAGGAAGTCCTTGAGGGGCTGAATAATACTGTGGTGATTGTTGGACAACCAAATACAGGTAAGAGTACGCTGTTCAATACATTGAAGGGACAGACGTTGTCTCCTGCTTCGCCACAGTCTGGCACGACGAGAACGCTGGTGCGCACAGACTTTGGCCCATTTACATTGGTAGATACTCCTGGGCATCTGCCTGATGTGATGGAAAGTGGTATGGATCAGGCAAGCGTAATTGTTTTTTTGCTTGATGCATCTAAGGGATTGCAAGCCTCCGACCGCGAGTTATATAAGGTCATCAAACGCTTTGATAAGCCAACAGTTGTGGTTGTTAATAAGATTGATGAGCTGAAAGGTGGCGAGTCGGGAGATCAATTGGCAACTGAAGTGGCTGTGTTATTGGAGGCTCCTGGCGTTATTCCTGTGTCAGCGAAGACAGGTGAAAATATTGCAGAAGAACTTATACCTGTAATTATTGAAGCCAGTCCTGAGGCCGCCCTGGCTATCGGTCGTGAACTCCCTGCGTATAGGCGTATGGCTGCACAAAGGATTATTCGTAATTCTACCCTGGTCAGTTTGGCTGCTGGTTTAGAGCCGATTCCTTTCATCGATATTCCAATCCTTCTGGGAACACAACTGCGGTTGGTGTTACGTCTGGCCGCTCTCTATGGCGAGCAGATGGATAGCGCCGATGCAAAAAAACATGCTCGCGAGCTGATTGCAACGATTGCTGGGGGATTGGGCCTGCGGTATCTGGCTCAAGAAGCGGCGAAAGCTGTTCCTTTCGGTGGTGATTTTGTGGCCGGAGCTATTGCTGGTGCCGCTACATGGTCTATTGGAGAAGTGGCTTTGGAATATTATGAGGGCGGCAAGACGGTTAATCCCAAGCGCTTGCGGCAGCTGTATAAGGATTTTTATCATCGCTTCCGCCGCGACAAAAATATTGATGAACTTCGGGCACAGTCTCTGACTGAGTTGAGTGAAGGCCACTCTGATCCAATACTTGTTGAGTCGGATCGAAAGCTCATAGAAGAAGGGACAGTCTAAATCGTGCCTATGATCTTTCCTTATGACCATTATGAGACGCTGACTGAGTCATTAACTGTTTATTATCCAGCGGGTGAAGAGTCACTTGCCCGCTGGGTACAACAGACGATTGATAATGCAGGGACACGGCTCTCACAACTTCTCAATATTGATATGCCAGACTTTGAAGTATTGTTGGTGAATATGGATGATTGGTCGCTCGTTCCTCATAGCGAGTCGGAAGAGGTCGATTCACCTCATCCATATATGACTGATGTGACAACTCCTGCCACGCTGGTTGTTCCACTTGAGATTGATCCTATTTTTGGAGAAGCAACTCCCGAAAAGTTTGCTTTTATGCTTTATCATGAGTTAACAGTCGCTTATCTGGAAGAGGATGCTCGTCCCTGGCCCGAAGTGACTCCTCTTTGGGCCGATGAGTGGCAATTTAAGTTTCTTGCCTTATGGTTGTCCCAGCAACTGAACGGCGTCCAGGGCGTGGTTAACAAGGATATCCGTGAACAGGATGAAGAGGCATTTGAGCCTGAGCTCGATGGTAAGACGCCGGTGACTGTACGCGGCTTTGATTGGTATGAAGATACCCTCCCCGATGAGTATCTTACGTATGAATTGTTACTTGAGCAGTTCGCTGCGGATTTGCTGGCACGCTATGACGTTTCGATCATTTCACGTTTTCTGTCCCTTTATCGTGTTGATCAGAATGAGTTTTTAAGCGATCAGGTCACGATGTTGTTGGTAGAGGCACTGGGTCAGGATTCTGAAGCCTGGTTGGAAGCATTGGTGTATTTTTAAGCGTTTTGATACGGCGCTTGTGTTCTATCTATTGGTAGCCGAATGGATATAAAGTTATCCTAATTGCGAGTACTTGACTCTGGCTATAGATCTGGAGGTTGTGAGGATGGATGCTCATACCTCCTTTTTTGTTGAGATAGTAGTTCAGGTATGGAGATCATTGTGACGATATGGCAGCAGGCGTCAGAGCATCCTCTGCTCACGCCCGGAGATGTTCACATTTGGAGAGCTTCATTTGATGTCTGGCAATCAGAAATTCCTCGCTTGATAGCGGTCTTAAGTAGAGATGAGAAGGAGCGAGCCAGTCGTTTCTATTTTGAAAAAGATCGCGCGGCTTCGATTATTTCGCGGAGTCTGTTACGGATTTTGCTGGGAAGATATTGCTCTCTCGATCCTCAAGATGTCACGTTTAGCTATAATGAATATGGTAAACCTACGTTGGTGCAAGATAAGCAACAGGTTCCAATGTATTTCAATCTGGCTCATTCTCATAACACAGTGGTCTATGCTTTTACGCTCATTGATGCTGTGGGTATAGATGTTGAATATATGCGCTCTAATATCGAGTATGAGCAATTAGCGCAGCATTATTTTTCACCCATGGAGATTGCACAACTCCAGGCGGTTCCCGCTACACAGAAGGCACAAGCTTTTTATGCGGGTTGGGCACGGAAAGAAGCCTATATCAAAGCACGAGGTAAAGGGCTTTCTATCGCGCTGGATTCATTTGATGTTACGTTGCAACCTGATATACCTGCTAAGCTTGTTGCCTGTCGTGACGAGTCGCAAGCTGTGGAGGACTGGGCTCTTTATGCATTGCCTGCTGAAGAAGAGTATGCAAGTGCACTGGTGCTAAAAGGACAGTGTGAGGAGTTACAGTACTTTCAAATACATCCCCAGAAATTCTTATAGGTGACAATAATGGAATAGGCTCCCATTTTTCTCTATGCTTTTGGAAGTGGTTTTAGTATAATAGCTTCTAATTTCCAGAGAGAACAATGAATAAGCACATTGTTTATTGATGATATGTTAAGGAGCACAATTCCTATGTTTAATCGCGTTGCAATCATTGGCTTAGGCCTCATTGGAGGTTCAATCGGGCTGGCTTTACATAAAGCACATGCTGCACAGCAGGTGGTAGGATATGATCTGGGACATGGTGTGAGCGAGCGTGCATGTAAAGTTGGTGCAATCGATCAAGCATATATGAATCTAGCAGAAACTGTATGTGATGCTGAGCTAGTGATTATTGCAACTCCTGTGGGCACGATGCATGCTTTATTACAAGCGATTGCTCCGCTACTTGCCGCTGGGGCTGTTGTGACAGATGTTTCCAGTACGAAGGCGCAAGTTATTAGTTGGGCAGAAGAATTTTTGCCAGCTAACGTTTTCTTCGTGGGAGGCCATCCGATGGCTGGTAAAGAAGTGAGCGGCGTAGATGTTGCGGATGCTGATCTTTTTAAAAGCTGTATCTACTGTTTGACTCCCACTTTACATACGAGTTCAGCTGCTATCAGTATAGTTGCAGGTATGGTTGAATTATTAGGTGCTCGCCTCCATTTTCTGGAGCCAACTGAGCATGATGGATTAGTTGCGGGAGTCAGTCATTTGCCATTTTTGGTTGCAACTACTCTGATGAATACAGTTGCCCAGGACCCCACCTGGAATGATGCATCCTTATTGGCTTCGAGCGGTTTTCGCGATACGACGCGTTTGGCCGCAGGCAGTCCAGAAATGTATCGTGATATATGTTTTACTAATAGCAATGCGATTGTGCGCTGGCTGGATACCTATGCGACGAATATATTGTTGCTCCGTGATCAGATTGCTCGGCATGATGCAGATATTCATGAGTCCTTTACTGAGTCGCGAACGCTACGCCAACAATGGCAATCTTCGCATGAGCATTGATACTGAAATGCGTAACTCTTTAGGATGCATAAGAAAATAGCTCTGAAGAGTTACGTAATATTTTGACTTAGGCGATGGTAGGGATTCTATCTGCTTATCTATTTTTTTGTTTGCTTCGGTACCATAAAAATACTAGCACGATAGTTGCGAGTGTTGCTCGAAGAATAATGGTGCTTTTCGTAGTCTGTTGGCTGTTGGTACTACTCTGCGCTGTCTGATAGATTCCACCAGAGGCGTAGGCTGCATCCAGTAATTGGATTGGGTGCATGACTGCCAAATTTATTCCTCGTTGCCGCGCCCCCATGGCAATTTGCATCATACAGCCAGGGTTTCCTGTTGCGATAATGCTTGCATGGGTTGCTTCGATATGGTCCATTTTGCGTTCGAGTAGCTCCTGGGCCATCTCCTGGTTGGTGAGATTATAAATACCAGCACTGCCACAGCACCAATCAGATTCTTTTAGATTTACCAGTGTTATGCCTGGTATGGAAGCAAGGAGTTGACGAGGCTGTTGCTTGATTTTTTGTCCATGGAGCAGATGGCAGGCATCGTGATAGGCTATTGTTTGATTGATCTCTCCCATCTGCTGTGGGAGTTGCATGGTCACTAAGAATTCACTGATATCTTTAACTTTTTTAGAAAAATCCTGAGCTTTTTGCTTATAGTCGTTGTCTTCACGTAGCAGATGATCGTACTCTTTGAGTGTAGAGCCGCAGCCGGCTGAATTGATAATGATGACATCACAATTGTATTGCTCAAAAATGTCAATGTTTTTTCGTGCTAAAGCTCTACCCTGTGCTGCCTCTCCTCCATGGATATGCAATGCTCCGCAACACCCCTGTTGTCTGGGCGTAACGACTTCGCAGCCATTGGCGGTAAGTACGCGGATGGTTGCTTCGTTGATATCATGAAATACCTGGTCCATGATACAGCCACTAATCATTCCAACACGATAGCGTTTTGTGCCGAGTGCCGAGGTGATTTCTGGCAGCATGTCAGGAATAATTTGTCCTTTAGCGGAGGACATGAGCTCTTCAGGAAGCTTTAATTGGCCTTTGAATGGTGTTGGCAGTTTGTTGAAGAGGTTGAGAAGCCCGGTCTCGCGAACAAGCGTTTGTAATCCACTACGCTGATAGGCTTTGAGCCCTCCAAAAACGATTGAGAGCACCGTACGTGAGGGAAGCATGATGTCGAAGAAGAATCTACGTAAGAGGGCGATTGCTGCGCTATTTTTGGCTCTGGTTGTCGTTGAGGTTCCAAATTCAGCCTCTTCTGTCTGTTGGTTGGTGTCTGGATCTTCTTGCTCGGCTGGGGTGATTGGCGTGAGTTGAATTTGCTCACGGGCTGCTTCGATGAGTTTTCCAAACTGTACTCCAGAAGGGCAGGCGGTTTCGCAAGCTCGACATCCAACACAACAGTTCATGTGCTCAACGAAATCATCGGAAATATCCAATTTGCCATCGGCCACAGCTTGCATCTGAAAAATGCGACCACGAGGGGAGTCCATTTCAACTCCCAGGACGGCATAGGTTGGGCAGGTTGGCAGACAAAATCCACAGTGAATGCATTGACGCATGAGATCATAAGTATGCGTGTGACGACGTAACGGCCCTTCGGTGGGCGGAAAGAATCTTATGGTTTGTGGCTGTGCATATTCTGATTTCATTCTACTGCCTCCAAGCCTGTTAGCGCCGTCTTTGTTGAGGTATTGGCTGCGCGGTGATAACGGTTACTTCTTGTCGATTGTGAAAAAGCTGACGCGCTTGCACAATCCGATAGCTTCTCCTGAGTATCGCCAGGGCCTCTTTTAGATTAACAAACGGATCGACCTCTAGTGTCGCGTGGGGCAATTTGAAGACGCTGATTATAAATCCGTCGTCAACACGTAAGCAGCTGGATGCTTTACTGAGCAGCCGAGCAGCTTCGCGTGCATCCATGCGCATATCGTTCACGATAAGATCGTAGCGCTTGTTTTTTTGCACGGCATCTTCTAGATAGTCCTCAGCATATCCCCGGTAATGTTCTAAGCCTCTATGCCGCTCCAGGCGAGGATCAAGCTTCGCCGGATCGACTGCTACAACCTGGAGTCCCGCATTGAGTAAGAGTCGCGTCCAGCCACCAGGTGCAGCACCCAGATCAAGCGCTTGCCCTTGAGTGGGTAGTGTGACACCAAATACTTCTAGAGCCTCTAGTAATTTGAATTCGGCTCGGCTGATTTGCTCTTTGGTCTGAGCATAATGCCGGGCTCCTCCAGGCCAACTGCTGAGATTCGTTTCGGCAGTTGAGATACCTAGATATCCTTTATCCATTGTGCAGAGCAGAGAAATCACAACTTGCGGCTTTTTGATGTCCTCTACTGCACCGGTCTCCTCCGCTAATGCCTCCGCTAATGCTCGATTGACTTGCCCACTGCTATAAGCACGCTCACCATCAGCTTTATTCGTTTGCGTTAATCGGGTTTGCACTGCAAAGTGAGTTCCGCGTTCTATCAGAGCAAAATCTGGTAACTGAATCGTGCTCAATGCGATATTGCCAAGATCGTGCTCGTTATTGTCTAAGTCCACAATTGTCTGCACCGGGGCTATGTGACGCGCAAAAGTGGGGTGTGTATTACTGGCTATATTCATCAACTGTGCTACATCGGGCGCCTGGCAGAGTAGGATATCAGATGAGATTTCTTCGACTTCGATAAGTCCTTTGTCAATGATTTTAAGTTCAGCAAACGCTGCTGTAATAAATTCTGTTTGAGCCGTCACAAGACATAAATTTTCAGTTGTAATCACAATCCTCCTAAATATCTCCCTCTCACAAATAGTCCACGCGGATCAAATCGCTGTTTGAGATGCTGCATCAAATAGAAATCTGATCGTGACTCTCTCCACACACTCAACTGCTGGCAGATACTTTCCATGCTATTGTACAATTTTCAAAGTCTGCTGCCAATGTGTTTTGGTTTTGTCTTGATGAAAAGTCTCCGACACCACCAGAGTATCGATGCCAGCGCTATGGCCATAAGGGAGATGGCAATCTTTTTGAATGTATCTGGCGAACTTGCGATAGGTGCTAATGTTGTCAGGTCAGGTGTAGTTGACTCGGGTGATGTAGAGTCTGCGACACGTGTGGGTAGGCGGATTGATCTCCATGTGGGCTGTAGTTGTGGCAGCTTTGATTTGGCGGTTGATGGTTGTGCCGATGCCGAGGCTGATGATTGTGTTTGGTGTGAGGCTTGAGCCTTTATGACTTTTGGGGTAGGCGTTTTTTGAGCACGCTGCTTCGTTTTGACCGTTGATTTGTTTGGCTCCGGTGTGCTTGATGTGGTAAAAATGATGTTATTGCTCTTGCCCATGGTTGGGGCCGTATGTTTGGTTATATCAGGTGTGATTTGCCAGGATGAACTTCCATCGGGGATGCGAGCGTAAGATGAATCTTGTGGCAGCGTGGGTAGTGAGGAGATTTGATCGACAAGAGTACCGTCGAGTATGAGTCTTAGATTAGAACTGAATGTACTCATGAAGTTGGTATCGGAAGATGGAAATACCACGCTGAAACCGTGTGCTGGTATGGATGTATTTGCAATAACAAATGGATTTGTATTGGGACCGCTATCTAGAATGGCTTTTGTTAATTGATATGATTGTGGTAACGTATTGTAGAGTTCAATCCAAGGGCCTTGCTGGGGCGAAGCTGGTGATGTGATTACCTCGTTAATAACAATCGATTCTGGCGATGGTGAGGGTGTAATATCAATCATTGAGGTTATGGATAAAAATCGCTGACTATCCTGGGCATGAGCGGTAGATAGAGGACACAGCCCGGCAAAAAAAGTCACGCCCAGAATAAGGCAAGTAAGACAAAAAACTAAGAAAAACCTCACGACTTCTACCCCTTCTTCACCACTCTCATCTTACGCCTTATTCTGAACGTGATATTGACAGTATTGCAGCATATTCGTCTGAATGTGCCCCTTAGAGAACGTATGCTCGCAGTAAAAAGAATTATTGCGAGAGATATTTAAAGGGCACTTCACGTTTGCCTGGAAATTTGTTTTGTACGGCTCGTCGTACGGCTTCTACGCTGCTCTCACCATAGGTAAAAGCGATGACGGAACCGATAACGATACCGCATATCCCACCAAGAGCTATTCCTTCCAGGAACAAACGATTACGAAAAAATGTCATCGTCGCCACCTTTTCTCTACATATTATTGTAAGTATACAATGGTTTTTGCTTCACTCCAAAGGCGCTCTAGTCGATAGTATTCGCGCTCTTTTGGCCCGAAGATATGTACAATGACACTACCGAAATCAAGTAGTACCCATCCCGAATCAGCATTACCTTCACGATGAAGCAGCGTACCTCCCTGCTTCCCCAGATCGTCGTCAATAGTATCGGCGATGGCTTGGATCTGACGATCGTTATTGCCGCTACAGATTACAAAGTAGTCGGCCATATAGCTAACGTCTCTAATATCCAGCAAGAGAACGTCGGATGCTTTTTTGTCAGATGCAATATCTGCGGCTGCCTTAGCTAGCTGGTCTATATCTAACAGAACTCCCTCCACGAGTGCTCCCTATTGTGTGCACACTGATGATAATGTGCGGTAGTGTGTTCACGGCCAATTGTTGTAATTGTCGTATCAGCATTATAGCATGATCGGCTATCTCTTGTTAAGAGGGTAAAAGACCTAGAAAATTTGATCAGCATGCAGGCGAATTGCCTGAATGTGCCTTGCTTTATGTACGTATCATGTGGCAGAGAAGTTAGATGTAAATCGTCGTCTTGCGCACACCAGAGTGTGAGATTGTATCCAGAAGCTCTTGTGCTGTACGGCCACTGCGTGGCTCAATCACAGAGGGGGAAATTTCAACGAGTGGGATGAGAACAAAGGCCCGCTCGGTCATACGCGGATGAGGAAGGGTGAGATATTCGTCCTCATATATACAGGTATCGTAGAGAAGAATATCAATATCGATGGGTCGTGGGCCGTTCCGAATCGTAGATTGACGTCCGAGGTACTTTTCGATGGTTTTGGCTTGTGCCAAAAGTTCTGGTGCCGTGATGTCCGTAGTACCTGAACAAACTAGATTGAGGAAATCTGGTTGATCTAGATATCCAACAGGTGCTGTTTCGTAAATAGAGGAGGTATGCTGAATCTGCACAATTTTTTGTAACTTTTGGAGTGCCCGATGAAGATTGCTCTGCCGATCATCAAGATTTGATCCTAAAGATAGATAAACAGTATGGATTTGTGCCTCCTTCGGGGAGAAAGCATTATTTTGCTGATGCATGGCCGACATTTTCCTCTCTTTTACTCTTTTTGAAAGATAGCGATTTGCTTAAAAACGGCTTCAGTCCCGTACATACTATCTCCTCCAACCAGGAGACCAATTAAGCCAGCGGTATATGTATTATCGGTAAAAGTTGAGATGACTAGTTGACGGTTAATATAAATACGGAAGCGGGCTTTTGTGGCAACGACAAGCATGGTATTGGATTGTCCATATCCCTGACGAATAGCATTACTGCTGGTCCAATCGATCAAGGTAAGCCAGAGAGCGGGATCATTCCCCTGAGCTCGTTGCAAACGATATGCTCCATAACTGTTTAATTCTAAGACATAAAATGTTTTGTAGTATGGATTGAGACGAAATACTAAGCCACAGAAATCTCCATAGTGCATCTCTACCTGAACTGACATGATGGCATTGGCAAAACTTTGCTGGTTGGAGTAACACCATGCTACTGCATGGGCCAGTCCCGTGTGGACATGATATCCTTGTGGTGTAAAGTAGCATTGGTTTCCATCGTTGATCCAGCCAGGAGTTTTTTGGTTCATATCGTTGTAATAAAGAATATTGCCGGCCCCAATCGATGTGGCAATCTCTGTCAGTGCCTGGATACGTGCCTGGGCTGCCAGCGTTGCCTGGGCATGTATCCAGGCCATTCCTGTTTTTGTGGCTTGAACCTTTGCTGTTTGGATGAGATTTGGGTGATGTGCAGGTTTGTGGATAGGTTGTGGTTGTCCCATTTGGACGAGATAAAGTGTTATACATAGCGTAGTTATGAGAAATAGTAGGATGATATAGAGAGGATGAAAACGTCTCTTTTTCTTTTTCAACATAGCTGCTGTATAGGAGGTAAACGATGCCTTGTCTCTTTCCAGGGGAAAGAGCTGTGGTTTGGTGGCTGGAATGTTCAGTTTCGTCGTGATTTGTTCGATATCGTCGATGATATTGTTGGTCTGTTGTCTTGTCTGCTGCACAATATGTGTATTAGTATCCCCAGTAATCGTAGTGAGTAGTAATTCATTTTCCAGGACGCCGGTCAAGTTTTTAAATAAGGCCATTTTATACGCATGCGCAAATGCCTGCGCTTCCTGGAAACGATCTTCAGGAGCTTTGGCAAGAGCTTTAAGCATTACTTCTTCAATGGAAGCCGGGATTTCACTGTTTAATTGGCATGGCGGTATCGGCGGTGTCTGGATATGTTTCAACGTAACGCCAACTGGCGAGTCCGCCGTAAAGGGAACTTTTCCTGTAAGCATCTGGTAGAGGATAATACCCAATGAATAGATATCGCTACGAGAGTCGTTGCGTCCATCTGACTGTTCAGGAGCCATATACTCAGGAGTGCCGACCATCGCTCCTGAATGTGTCTGAAATTCGGCCTCGAGCTTTGCTTTGGCCAGGCCGAAATCGACGAGATAGGCATGACCATCAAGGCGTAGTAGAATGTTTGATGGTTTGACGTCTCGGTGCACAACTCCATGGTCGTGTGCATACTGCAGAGCGCTGGCGATTTGTTCCAAGAAACTTCCAGCTTCTTCTAGTGTGAGTCGTTCACGTTTATGGAGATAGTCGCGTAGCGTTCCGCCTTCAACAAAAGGCATAATCAGATAATACCAGGGACGTTGTTCTCCAAAATCGAAGAGTGGTAAAATATGATTGTGTGCAAGCGTGCCAACCGCGCGAGCTTCGCGTTCGAATCGTCGGACAAACGGCTCATCACTGCCATATAACACCTTAACTGCTACATAGCGTTTGACACGGCGATCATATCCAAGATAAACTTCGGACATTCCTCCCTGGGCCACACGAAAACGTAATTCGTATCGTCCTAATTTTGAACCTTCTAACCCTTTCATGAATCCTCACTCCTACTTTCCCCTCATCCACCCAGGCATGTGATGTAAGTAAACGAACGTTGATTCTTGATTGTATCATGATAACTGTCATTTAGAAATAGGATGAAAGTTTCTGATACACCATAGAAAGCAGAGTTGATGTGAGTTTTACATTTCCTCTGCTCTCCAGGTAAAAGAAAAAGAATCTGATTATCTGGTAAGAAACATTTTAGCGTACAACCCAATAACGTTCCAGACGGATCGTTTCAACAGGACGAATATTTTGTGCATATTCATCAATTACTTTGTGCATAGCTTCTCGGCTACCAAAATTTGGTACGATTTGGGAGGTATACATGTCAGCGGCTTCCAATTTCATGGGGATGAGCTCAGATGTTTCGACGAGATTGTACTCGAATGCACCACCAAGCTCTTGAAGGCGTGCATCAAGTGCCCCTTTGTCACGCTGAACATAAGGGATTTCTTCGTAGAAGTAGACTTTCGCACCACGTTGGACCAGACGATCAGCAGCTGAGCAAACAATTTGATGGTCAATATGCTTTCCAACACCGAGTGGTGCATACCAGACAGTATCAGGTAAACGGTCTTGTAGATCGGTCAGCATTTTGCCCAATTCGCTATCGAGGGAGCTGTCGGAGGAGTGAACTTCGCCTCCGATGAGTTGCTCTTTGCTGGTGTAATAACCAGGGTCGCCACGATAGATAGCTTCAGGATAATCAAGCCAGAGGTAGTCGGATTGTAAGTAATCAAGCGCGGCTTTATCCTCCTGGCGACGCTGATCGGTAAAATTGATGGCTCCATCTAGATCGCTGATGTCCCAGTCGCGCATGACTTCGAGCGCCAGATGGCTGAGCTTTTGGTTGGCCCTGGGAGGACCAGCAAATGCTGTAATCACGAGAGGGCGGATGCCGGAACTGACTTGCATGCCCATAGTGCCGCCACATGAGTAGACGACGTCGTCAAGATGGGGAGCAAGAAAAATATGTCGGTAATGTTTTGTTATCTGGTCAATGCTAGTAAGTTGCATTGCTTGATTTCCTCCATGCAAATGGTGATAAGGCAAATGAGAAAAATATAGCCTAAGTATACATGATACAGACAAGTGAGGTTTTTTACGGTAAACGTACACCTTCCTCATTCGCATCCAATAAGCCATCTTTCACCAGGCCATGTATGATCGTTTGTAACCAGTCGTGATCCTGCTCACCAAACTCTGGCTTGATCTGTGGTCCCAATGTTGCAAGAGGAATACGTTGATTTGCTGGTACTGAACGGAGTAAATCGACGATACGCCCTCGAAAATAGCGGTTTGTACTGGTAAAAGGTTGGGCTTGATAGCGCGGTTTCTTCTCAGCTACTTTGCGTAATTGGCGAAAGACAGCACCTGACGGAAAGAGACTGTATTGTCCCATTTCGGCGTATGCCTGACAGTTTGATTGCAAGTGACAGGTTCCACAGAGAGGATTGTTGCTGGTACAAATGGTGGCTCCCATATCCATCAGGGCCTGGTTCCAGTTGTATGCTTGATCCGTGGGAAGTACCTGTTCTGCCAGTGTGAGCATTTGAGCGTCATTAGCTCTGGGTTCTGGGTGTTCAAGACCCAGGAAGACGCGATGTAGGACACGACGAATATTGGTGTCAACGGTGGCGACCTGCTTTCGATAGGCGAAGCAGGCAATCGCTCCAGCTGTATAACGACCAATCCCTTTGAGCTTGAGTAGTTCGTCGATCGTATCTGGAATCCGTCCACTATATTCAGCGATGACCTGTCGAGCAATTGACTGCAAGCTTACCGCTCTCCTGTTGTAGCCGAGTGGGACCCAAACGGCAATCACATCAGCAGTTGGGGCCTGCGCTAGATCCGCTAGAGTGGGGAAGGCAGCTAAAAACTGTTGATATTTAGGGAGAACACGGTCGACCTGCGTTTGTTGAAGCATCACTTCCGATACGAGGATTGCATATGGATCACTTGTTTCGCGCCACGGTAAGGCACGCTGCTCCTGGTCATACCATGAGAGAAGCGATGTCTGCACCAGAGCGATGTGATCAGGTGCAATATGAGAAGGAAGAGCCGAGGACGCTGTATGTTTACCCATGAGACCTCAGGATTTACTAGCTTGTGTTGTTGGTTTTTCCTGATCGTGGACGTTCGAGGGCGTTTCTGCTTCCTCGCGACGACGACGGGCACTTAATGTGAAGAGCGTCTCGCCCCCTTCTTGCCAGCATTGCGCATCAGGTGCGGGCAAATTTTCACATTTAAGCCAATCATTTGCGTCACGTAACACATGACCTTTGACACATTTCGCGTACGAAATGTGCTCATTTAAGTCGGGATCACTCGGTTTTACATCGAGTGCCGCAATCTTAGGGATAAAAAATCTACACCAGGACACAGTTATGTACCTTCCTTATACATTTATAATAATAAAATAGGACCGGTTCTATGAATACTACCGTTGTTGGCGGGGATGTGCCAGATTGTTAGCAGGCTTTTCCTTGATACATTTGGGAGAAGATAGCCTCTTTCAGTGCCATGCAGATTTTTGTCGGATTGGCACGCTTGAGTCTGGTGTCTGGTCGATATAGCCCCACCAAGATTGGACAAAGCAATTAAAAAATTTGGTAGCTTCGTTCATTATAGCGCATTTAGAGACCATGAGTCCATAGAATGGGTGCGAAGCTACCGAGTGTATGCATTTACGTGCATTTTTTCAGGCTTATATTAGCGCTTCTGGCTGATAATGACGAGGCGACTTTCTAGTGTTAAGGGGTTGCCCTCAAGATCTCCATAGTAAGATTGGAGCTCTAAGCCTGCTTCTTTCAGCATGTGGGCAAGCTCTGTGAGTGTGTAGATACGAATGGATTGACGATACTCGGTACGTTGACCATCAGGCTTAAGCAAGCTAATATGCACCTCGTTATGGCTTGTCAGGAGGTTGATATGGCGCTCTTCGAGGACGATTAGACCATCTGGATAGTGGATAATGCCATGAGGAGCGTTGGCGCGGATAACCCGTGGCTGATAGATGGTTTCAAGTAGAAAGAGCCCCCCCGGCTTAAGTGCTTTGGTAATTGCATGCAGGACTTGTTGGTTCTCTTCATCTGTAGGGAAATATCCGAATGACGTGAACATATTGATGATGACGTCAAATTCGTTCTCAAAAGGTATTTTGCGCATGTCACTGTGTACCCAACGAATGTTTTGCTGGGATGCGCTGGCGTGTTCCTGAGCCTTTTGTAAGAGTATTTCACTGAGATCCTGGCCTGTCACGTTGCATCCGTAGAGGGCCAATCCAACCGCATGGCGTCCATAGCCGCAACAGAGATCAAGTAGCTGGTCACCGGGCTGTAGGTGCAAGAGGGTGATAATGCTTTTAATGTCCTGTTCTGCCTTCTCTAGCGGAAGAAAAGGCATATAGAGGCGTAAATAATCAGGACCAAAGAATGTCTCATACCAGGGGAGCTCGTTCATAGATTTATCCTTTTGTCATCGTGCCGCTTGTGAAGCTATGCGCAGATGCCCTACTTAAAGATAAACGAGCCTCTCTGCTTTTTTAGCGCATCTTCTCCGTGTTTTTCAGGTTCTGAGCTTTTATCAGATGAGTGGATGATATCTGTGGTTGCTTTTATCAGGCGCGCTGGTCAATAGTCAGTCTTAGCCACCATGTTCCAACTTTTACGCCAATGATGATGTAAAGAAGTGCCCAGGCTTCTAGTAGGATACCATAACTTGCGGCCATGGCAAGACAAAAAAGGCAGGCAATAGCTGCAACTTGCTTCAAATAATGATTACGGATGTGCCAGCGAAACGTTCCCGTGTAGGAGTTGCGATAAAGCCAGGTGATATGCAGGGCAATTGCAGAGAGTAGCAGTAAGCCTAGCATCCCGAAGAGCGTCAGGAAAAGAGCTAATAGACCGGTATTCATCGGCGCGCCTCCACGTATAAGAGAATTCGAAAATCTATGCGCTGTCTGAAAGTGGGAAGATGTGTATTGAAATTATATCATGATATGGTCAGGTATTGTATACTTTGTATGCATGCGAGAAAGAGGTTTTTGGTAGCTTGATAAGGTGGAGAGATGAAATTTCCTCTTTACCTGTTGAATACGAGAGATACTTTTACGCAGGCTATGCTGTAGAGGAGTAGAAAGTGTGTTAGCTGAAGAATTAATTGTGATTGATGCGACTTCTCCATTGTGGAGTGCAATCCGTCCTTTGCTAGATGTCGCGTTGCAGATTGAGCAGAATGATGGTTCCTATTCATGGCATGGATGGCGCAAAGCAGATATCAGTGCATTTCTTAAGACGTTACCCACACACTGCTCATTGTTGATAGGCGTGTGGCAGGCTCATGAAGATGGCGCTGAAATGTCTGAGGAATTGTCACTTGGATGCGTCTGTGAGATTATGGATGGAGATGTGTGTTCAGTGAGGACTTTTGAAGCGTTCGTCGCAGCTGGATTGTTACCCATTGCGCAATTAGAGCCCGGTTATGATCATGCTCAGGAATTGATACGGATCGCGAGAGAACAGGTTGCTCCGGTGGCCTGGGCCATCTTTACTGATAAGGCGACCTGGGATGAATGGCTATTGACTGATGTGGATAATGAGCATGGTCCTGGTAAAGAAGAATTGCTTGCATCTTTGACGCGGCAAGGACGTTGTGTGCTCTTGGGAAGTCAGGTTGCTCAGCACCATCATCATCATTTATAGGCAGGAATGTATTTATGCAGGAATATTCAACGCCACTCGTATGGAATCCAATCCTCAGGCAATATCTTGTGAATGCCGCACATAGGATGAATCGTCGCGAAGGCACAAATGAGTGTCCGTTCTGCGCCGATATCACCAATGGACTTGTAGGCCCCGATACGCAAGTGTGGTTGCATCCAAATGATTTCCCTCCTCTAAAACCCCCCGTTGGTGAAGCGTACGTCGTGATCTATAATCGAGATCATAATCGCACATTTCCTCAGTTGTCAGTCGATGAAGTATTTGAAGTGACGAAACTATGGCGAGACCTGTATCAGGATGTAGCTTCGCGCTATCCGGCAGTGATGATATTTGAGAATAGTGGCGCTTCAATCGGACAGACGCAGTATCATCCGCATGGTCAGGCGTATGGCGTTTCGGTCATCCCTCCCACTCTGGAGCGAGAATTAGAAACGGTTGTGCTGGATGATGTGGCAGGCCGAGGTTGCCCCTTCTGTCGCGTGCGCGAAGAACTGGGCGATGGAAAGCAACAAGTGGCTGCCAATACAACATGGCAGGCTTTTTTGCCTCCGTATGTACGCTATCCTTATGAGACTCATCTGTATCCACGGCGGCATGTGGCAAATATCGGAGCCATGCAAGATGAAGAATTACGTGATTTGGCTGAGATGTTGTTAAAGGTTATTCGTGGCTTCAATGCTCTTAATGACGGTGCCATGGCCCCGATGCCTTACCTCTTGGGACTACATCAGCTTGCAGATGAGCGTTTTCACTTTCATGTGGAGATTTTGGCGATTGGTCGAGCACCTGGTAAGCTCAAATATGCAGCCTCTTCCGAGTCTTTATGGGGCCTGTGGACAAATGATTCATCTCCTGAGCTGAAAGCACAAGAATTACGCGAAGCAATTGAAAAAGGAAAGGGTGTGTAACCATCTATGGATACAACGAAGTTGTTGCCTCCCGTCCGTGAAGCCATTGAGCAGTTTTCGTCCGTGTTTCATGATGGAACGGCTTATATTGGCTCTTTAGGAGCTGCCTGGGCTCCCGGTCGGGTGAATCTGATTGGTGAGCATACCGATTATAATGGTGGGTTTGTGTTGCCGTTGGCTATGGATCGTGTTTCTGCTTTTGCTGGTCGTACACGCGCAGATCAAGAAGTACATCTCTGGTCAGCTCATTTTAAAGAGTATGCACAGTTTTCTCTCTCTGATCTGCCAGCCTCTTTTGAAGCACAACGTAAGGGTATCTCGGGATGGGCTCGTTATATTTTAGGGGTAGCAGCTGAGCTCACACGTGCTGGTATCGCTTTGAAGGGCTTTGATGCTGTGGTGAGCGGTGATGTTCCTTTGGGTGGAGGTATGAGCTCTTCAGCTTCTCTGGAGGTGGCTTCAGCTCATGCTTATGCTCTTTTCTCGCAGCATGCTTTTACGATTGGAGAAGATAATGCAACATTGACACATATTCAAGTTGCAGGCATATGTCAGAGAGCCGAGCAGATTGCTTCGGGGGTGATGTGCGGTATCCTGGATCAAGCGGCATCGTGTTTGGGACAACCACATAAAGCTATCCTGTTGGATTGCCGCTCTTTAGATTATCGCTATCTGCCTTTTGAAGATCCGGATGTGTCGGTTGTTGTGATCGATACAGGTGTACGCCATGAACTTGCGGATACGGCTTATAATGAGCGTCGTCAACAGTGTGAGGAGGCGACGAAACGCATTCGGGACTTGATCTTGCAAGATCAGCCTGATAATGTGCAAGCGAAAGATATTAAGGAGCTGCGAGATATTACTCCAGAAAATTTTGCACGCTACCGTCATCGTTTGCCCGAGCTCCTCCAAAAGCGTGCTGGATATGTCATTGCTGAAGATGAGCGCGTACTCCAGGTGGTGAGGCTATTGGAGGCCGGTGATATGGTAGCAGCAGCCAGTATTCTCTGGATTGGTCATGAGGGATTGAAAAATGAGTATGAGGTTAGCTGCGTTGAGCTAGATGCTCTAGTAGACATTGCTCATGATGTTCCCGGTGTACTCGGGGCTCGTATGATGGGCGGAGGGTTTGGTGGTTGTACAATTAATCTTGTACGCAATGATGCTGTTGATGCATTGCGGCAGGCTGTCGATCACTATTATCCTGAACGTACAGGACGACAAGCAAGCATAGATATTTGTCATGCTGCTGGTGGTCCTGGCTATACGTTGTTATCATAGAACATTCTGGAAAAGATAAGCATTAGAATGTCACGCGTGCTTGTTGCTCTACTTCCGCATGCGTTGCTGGTGTGTTGTAAAAGAGTAGCGTATATTTGCCGATGAGAATTTGATCGCCATCAGTAAGTTTATGTGCTGTTTCTGGCTCGAGCTTCTGTCCATTTACGTTGACTCCATCAGTACTTCTACTGTCATAAATGAAGTACTGATCGTTTTCTTTACGAATTAAGGCATGATGTCTTGATACGTCTTCATCTTTTTCCAGAAGTACATCGCTTGATCCGGCACGGCCGATGGATGTTTCATCTAGCGTAATCTGATATGTAATTGTTTCTGGATCGGCTTGAAGTGTAATAACAAGATGGGCATTATTATGTAACTCTAAAGGCTCGGAATCGTTCTTGGTGTCGCCAGTCGCTGAAATAGAGAGCGGTGTATCTATGACTAGTTGGGCCTCCGTTGCGGGGTGAGGTTCTGTGATGGGCTGAGAATCTATTACAGGTTGGGCTTCTGTCGTAGGCTGAGGTTCCATGATGGGTTGAGAATCTATTACATGCTGAAAATCTGTAACAGGTTGAGGCTCCGTGGTAGGTTGAGTGTTTTTGACAATGGCACGTTTAGGCGCGTTTGGATAAGGCTGTTTTTTGGGTGCTTTTGCTGCTGCATGAATAAATTCATGGATGGTGGTATAGCGATTTTTTGGTTGAGCACTGAGTGCTCGGCGAAGAACATTCTCCAGTTCTCTAGATATCTGTGAGTTGAGTGAAGCAATCGATTGGATCTTTTCTTGATTTTTTAGTCGTTCTATATCTTCGCGTGAACCAGAAAATGGAGGACGTCCGGTTAACAGAAAGTACAGTATGACTGCTAGTGCATATTGGTCACTGGCAGGGAGTGTTTGCCCTTTTAGTTGTTCAGGAGCGGCGGTAACAGGTAACTGTGAGTTTGAGTGCTGCGCCTGGCTTTGTACAAAAGTGGCCAGACCAATATCTGAAATCAGGAGCGGATGCACTTTTTGATTTTCTGTCGGGTTTTGTGCGATAAGAATGTTGGTAAATGTGAGCGATCCGTGCACATATGCCGATTTATGGATGTAGTTGAGTATTTTTGCTATTTGAATACCGTAAGCGATGGCTGTGTTTATTTCTAGTGGAAGATGCAGCGGTGAGTTCGCTTGATAGTTGAGAAGTGAGCCATATGGGGCAAATGTACGTACGACGAATAGTTGCTGATGCCACTCTCCATAGTTAAGAATAGGAGCTATCTGAGGGTGTTTGATATTACCGATGGCCTGAATTTCTCGGAAGAACTGTCGACGCATGGCATCCGGCAGAGGACCTCCTGTGTGCAGGAGCTTGAGTATGACTGTACGGTTTTGCCGGGTGTCTTCAGCTTCGTAACTTCTAGCAGCTGTACCATTTTCCAATGCACGAAGTATACGATAACGTTCGAATCTGTCCCCTTCTTTTAATATTTGCATACTCTACCCTCATTCTAACTTGAAAAAACATTCTTATTGCGTATCATTGTATCATATAGAACAGCTTCAAGATAGGCATGTAGAGAAATAGTTGTTCCCTTTTTCATATTCGAGGAAGAAAATAATACATCTATTAACATCAGTGTTCTGTCACATTGCAATTGCAATGTCTTATGCTATGTATAATCCCTTCATTATACATAGGAATAGTATTTATGAGTATGAAATAGATTATATAGTTCATTTAGGAGATACTTTTTAAGTATTTTTTGTTAAAGAATGACGCTTTCTTCTTTTATATACAATGAAAACAATTGTAGCCCCAGCGATGATGAATACTGCCAGGATGATAGTAGCGTTACCTGCTATGTGTTCTACTGCACCAAAGTTATCATGAAATAATTTTCCTGCATAATAGCCAATTAGGCCGTAAAGTATGGCCCATAGTATACCTCCAGCGGCGTTATAGAAGAGAAACTTCAGCCATTGCATATTATTAACGCCGGCGAGAAAAGCTGACCATGCTCGTAAGATTGCGACAAAACGCCCAAAAAAGACAGTTTTATCTCCATATTTGGCAAAAAAATGCTCTGCCTGCACAATACGTTCTGGCTTCAGGAAAATATAGTGTCCATATCGTTCCACGAGCGCTTTGCCACCAGTGCGACCAATGCCATAACCGATATTATCACCAATGATGGCCCCCACGGCTGCACAGGTGATAACAAGTGGAAGTGCAAGGTCATGGTAGACGGCTGCGTAAAATGCTGCGAGCAATAGCATTGTCTCTCCGGGAAATGGGATGCCTGAACTTTCAATCAAGACGAAAAAAATAATGGCAGGATAGCCAAATGTATGGAGTAGATTTTGCAATAGTTGTATGAGGTTGAAAGTATGTTGGGTAAGATTAGTCAGGTTTATACTGTGCTTGATTGATAAATAAGGTAGAAGCAATAAATCGTTTTTTGGCATAGCACTAATTTCCCTTTTTATTATGATATAGATTACTATAGTCGCAAAAAGATACTCTCTAAATTGAAACGTCTTGAACCGGATTAGAGTTGCAAGCGTCCATATTACGGTCCAAGAGTCAGGTGTGATTGACAGAGAAGAGCCTCTCTCTCTATACTGTGGACATGCGCAAAATCTGGAGGAGACAACATCCAGGAGATAGTGCGACGTGTTGGATAGCTGCATGGTAAATCTCTGCATAATGGTAGTGGAAATCTCCCGATGATGTCATTGAATGTAAAAATATAGAGTAGGTCTAAAGATGATCGCATCCAAATTAAGCACAAAACGTATTTCTCGCCTGGATATTGTCGTAATTCTTATTATGGCAGGGTTGCTCTATTTTGGAGCCTCCTGGCAAATATATTCAATCAATACTGATGCAGCGAAATATCAATGCTACACACGCGCTTTCTGGCATGGGATTTCTGCGCTCAATATTTTCCCGGCCGGACAGTGTCATTTCTTGACGCATCCGAGCAAGCAGCTCATTCCTATTTCGCATGATACTCTGGTTAAAGATATGGAAAAGGTAGGATTACCTTCTGCTCTGGTTCAGTTTGTGAATGAGCAATCTTCTAGCCAACCTTTTCATGCTCTTCCGTATGAGTATCCAGTGCTAACTCTGGTACCGTTTACACTCTCTCTCCTGGTGCCAATGAATCTTTTTCAGATTGCATTTGCCTTCTGGATGCTGGTTGTTACTGCTCTTATTTATCTGGCACTTTTGCGTTGGCGCTCACGGCAAGCCGCTCTTGTCTATGCCTTACTAATTGTGATTGGGGGCTGGGGAACTGTGGCGGGTCGGTTTGATATTATTCCCTCGGCTTTAACTCTCTTTGGCATTATGCTGGCGGCAAAGAAGCATTGGAATTGGGCTTTTCTTTTATTGGCTCTGGCAGTCCTCTATAAGTTTTATCCAGTGATGCTGTTAATACCTTTCTTAATTGCTCAGCAAAAAGATTCGAGTTTGCCATGGAATGCATGGAGGCGTTTGACTCCTCTGGGTGTATTTGTCCTGGCCTGTATAGTAGTCATGGGTGCTTCTCTGTTGCTAAGTGTAGAAGGCACGATTTCTCCATTTAGCTATTTTCTGACGCGTCCGATTCAGGTTGAGTCTTTACCCGCTTCGCTTCTCTGGTTGAAGAGTTTGATTTTATCTCAGCCGGCTTATTATGAATTTACGTATGGTTCGCTTAACATTAGAACTGCTGGGGCGTCGATTGTATCACCTCTGGCAACTCTCGCTGAATTTGTCGGTGTGCTTTATGTTTTCTGGTTGCAGTGGCGGGGCAAAATCGATCTGGCAACGACCAGTCTTTTGATACTGCTGGTGGTAATGGTTACTGGAAAGGTCTTTAGCCCACAATATTTGATCTGGGTTATTCCTCTAGTGGCTTATGTAGGAGAAGGCAAACGTTGGTGGATCGCTATCTGGTGTTCGATTGGACTCCTGACGAGTTTGATTTATCCGTATATCTATAGAATGACACACGATATTGAAAAGGTGCCGTATTTACTGCCTTTTTTTCCCGCAACGACTGTTCGTAACATCTTGCTGGCGATTTTTGTTGTGAGTCTACTTGTTACAGCAACGCGTAATCGTGTGCAACAGACAACGTCCCTCAATGAGAGTGAGGTTTCGGTTGATGATTCTCAAGTCGTGGCATCACCAAACTGAGCGTGTCTTCTGTGGATGAGAAAGGAGCCATCAAGTAAGATGGCTTCTTTTTTTATTGGTGTTTTTTGCATAAAGGAAAGAGCTTTTATTTTTAAACCATCCATCTCCCCATGATGAAAAGTAGGCTGAAGGTTGCAAGGATGATTGGGAAAGCCCATAGGAGGGTCTGATGAAGGCGTGGCCGATTGAGGCTTAACATTGCTAAGGTGATAAAGCCAGGGAACATCTCTAGCACAAAGCGACGGCTGGAAATGAATGCATCACGTTGTCCTACACTGGGTGAGATGAGAAAGCTAAGGAGCAGCAAACATATCCAGATAGTATATGTTGGACGCATCTTTTTACGACCGATGTAGGCGAAGATTATAAATGCTATGGTCATGGCTGTGTCAATAAGTATCTCCACCTGGTTGGCTGATCCAAAGGGTTGGTGAATGAGTAGTTCAAAGCCGGTTTGGATAAATCCTTGCCACGGCCAACTAAGTTGGCGTGACCAGTGCGCTTGTACTGTGGCAAAGGTTAAAAAATTTCCGGTGAGTTTCCAGCAATAAATGCTATAGATAATTGTTCCCAGGGGTATAAGTAGGATGGGAACAAACTGGATGAGTAATTTTCCCTTATTATTTAGAAAGCTATCTCGTGCCAGCCAGAGCTCGTAGAGGTAGGGGATCGCCAAAAGGATGCCTGCATTGCGTGTTAGCGCTGCCAGTAAGCCTAGAATGCCAGCCAGCCACCATTGATGACGTCGAAGTGACAGCAGCGTTCCAGTGCTTAGAAGTACGAAAAGTGATTCGTTATAGGGAGCGAAGAAAAAGAATGCGGTCGGGAAAATGCAGAGATAGAGGATTGTGCGGCGTGCTATCTGGTCGCCTCCGATCTCGGCGGCCAGTTGGTAGATGATGAAGAGAGATCCAAGCAAAGCTGTATTGCTGATGATCATACCTAGTGGGAGATAGCTCCAACTTCCTAAAATATGTCCGGGGATGGCGATGAGCAAAGAAAAAAGCGGGAAAAAAGCGAGATCATAGGGAGGTCTGTAACCTGTTTGGGCGATACGAAGATAGATCTGGGCATCCCACTGATCCCAGGTGGTGAGCAAGGTGTGAAATGTGACAGGTGTGCTGGAATATTTCTCTTGCGTTAAGAGCACATAACCTACATATGTCACAAGTATGAGGAGAAAACGGGTAGCCAGAAAGAGGAAAATAATGTCCTTTGTTGGGGCACGTTTCATAAATACTTTGCCTTTGCCAAATAATTAAGGTGGATGTCTATTATTCTAAAAGAGCACTGCTTCTAAGTCAAGCTGTCTCGATGGTGTGCGTTTGATGGCTAGACAACCCAACGATTCATCATAAATGCAATTCCCATCACTGCTTGTAAGGTTGGAAAAAGAAGTAACAGCGCATAATGAAATCTAATTGAGCGTTTGCTCACTATTGCGAGTGTGATAAAGGCTGGGAACATTTCCAGGACAAAGCGTTGGTTTGAGAGTAAAATGTCCGGTTTTTGTGCAGGATTGAGTAGGATGTAGAGTAAGAAGAGCGCCATCCATATGCTGTAGCTTTTAGGTAATTTGCGCCAGCCAATGATGACAAGAATGATAAAGCTGACGGTCGCGGTTAAGTCAAGTAGTAGATGTACTTGATTGGATGAGCCAAATGCTTGTGGATGATAGAAAAAAAGTGCCCAGAATGCCTGAAATAGACCCATCCAGGGCCATGTTGTATGACGTGACCAGTTGGCCTGGACATGTACAAACGCAAGAGGATCATTGAATGTCTGCCAGTTGTACCAGAGGTAGAGAAGTGTACCCAAAGGGATTAATAGTGTAGCTCCCAGGCTGATTAAGAGCGTTCTAAGGCGGGTGAGTATGTGGGCTCTCTGTTCCCACATCTCATAGAGGTATGGGACGATAAGCAGAATACCCACCGAGCGTGTCAGCGCGGCGAGCATGCCGAGTAAACCAGCTAACCACCATTTCTGACGGCGTAGCGCAAGGAAGCTCCCTGCTGCAAAGAGGAGGTAGAGCGATTCGTTATAAGGCGCAAAGAAAAAGAAGGCAGTCGGAAAGATGCAGATATATAACAATGTACGCTGTGAGAGCTCATCTCCTATCATATCAGCAGCCAGGCGATAAATGATAAGTAACGCCCCTAATAATGCTCCATTACTGATCATGGTGCCTACAAAGATATAGCTCCAACTTTCGCCACCCAAAAGTCGTGCCCCACCCGCGATCAGTAGAGGAAAGAGCGGAAAGAAAGCCAGATCATTTGCGTTTTGGTACCCATACTGTGCAATGTCAATATAATGGGCAGCATCCCAGCGATTCCAGGTACTGAATAGATCTGCTACGTTGACTGGCGTGTCTGAGTACTTAGCCGCTGTCAATAAGATGTAGGCGATGTATGTAACCATCACCAAAAGGAGGCGCGTGGTGAGAAAAAGCCAGAGAATGTCTCGCGTTGGATGACGTTGCATTTTCCCTCTATATACTCTCTGAGCATGGTGCTGGTAGTTATTGAGCGCTCAAGCGCTTCTCTCAATCGTGGGCTAGTATATCATACCGGAGCAAAAAGAGTCCAGAAAGAAAGAAAATCACACCATATTTCATATAGTTTATCGATTTACCGACCTTTTCTTTGTAAAACGAAGAAACTTAAAAGGACTCATAAGAATGATCAAGGTGCTTTTGGATAGGGTAGGTGGAACAAGTTTAACAAAAATAGATCTACTTATTAACAATATATTCACCAAATTGTTTTACTTATTTAATATCTTATCTCTACTCTGTGCCTACGTTCCTTGCATATATTGTAATAAAATGATTGTCTTTGGGTGTAGAAAATGTCATATATTAAGTGTATAATTGAGAATATTGTACAGGTTAAGGTATGTATAACGTAAAAATAAGTGCGGGTCCCGGATTATATACAGCGCCACATTACCTTAAAGAGAGGGGTTACAACCTATGTCAGCCAAAGAAGCGATTGCAATTGTTGGTATGGGATGTCGTTTTCCTGGAGCAAAAGGCCTGAGTGAATTTTGGCAATTGCTTAGGGATGGAATTGATGCAATCACTGAAATTCCATCTGATCGATTCGATATTGATGATATTTATGACCCCACGCCTGGATCAGCTGGAAAGCTTGTGACACGTTGGGGGGGCTTTTTAGAAGATATTGACCAGTTTGATCCCTATTTTTTTGGTATATCACCAAGAGAAGCTTCCCGTATGGATCCGCAGCAACGCCTT
Organism: Dictyobacter sp. Z7_2; assembly: GCF_057551105.1. NCBI lineage: Bacteria > Bacillati > Chloroflexota > Ktedonobacteria > Ktedonobacterales > Dictyobacteraceae > Dictyobacter > Dictyobacter sp. Z7_2. The sequence continues at coordinate 107,484 of NZ_BAAJPE010000002.1, read as the reverse complement.
CTCTTAGAAGTGTCCTGGGAAGCATTGGAGGATGCAGGTATTCCCGCTGAAAAGCTTCATGGGTCAAATACAGGCGTTTTCATCGGTATGTCTACCAATGATTATGAGGATTTGGCCTTTAAAGATCGCGATAATGTTGACCTTTATATGATGACCGGGTGTTCGCGGGGCGTAGCCTCTGGGCGCTTATCGTATTTCCTAGACCTCCAGGGTCCCAGTATGACTGTCGATGCTGCTTGTGCCTCATCACTGGTGGCTGTTCATCTGGCTTGTCAGAGCCTATGGCGACAAGAATGTACAGTTGCTTTAGCTGGAGGCTCAAACGTTATTCTGGAACCTGAACAGGGGTTAGGCTTTTCTAAGATGGGACTGTTGTCTCCCGATGGTCGCTGTAAGACCTTTGATGCTCATGCCGATGGTTTTGTGCGCAGTGAAGGTGTAGGTGTAGTTGTATTAAAACCTCTTTCGCAAGCACTTGCAGATAGAGATCCTATCTATTGCCTTATACGTGGAAGTGCAGCAAATAATGATGGCCGTGCCAGTGGGCTTCTTGTAACACCAGGTAGGAAAACACAAGAGGATGTTTTACAAAAAGCAACTCTAGATGCAGGCGTTTCTCCAGAGATGATTCAATACGTTGAAGCACATGGGACAGGTACCTTAGTTGGCGATAATGTTGAAGTTTCTGCCATCGGAGCTGTCTATGGGCAGCATCGTTTACCAGATAATCCTTGCCTGATTGGCTCGGTTAAGACAAATATTGGCCACTCAGAAGGAGCAGCTGGTATTGCTGGATTGATAAAAGTAGCTCTCTCTCTCAAGAATGGTTTCATTCCGGCAAATTTGCATTTAAATGAGGTCCATCCAGATCTTCCTTTGGATGCATTAAATTTACGCATTCCACAGCAGTTGGAGAAATGGCCGAATATCGATCATGCTATACTGGCAGGTGTGAGTAGCTTTGGTATCTCTGCGACTAATTCGCATGTCATTCTTGAGCAAGCTCCTCTTATGGCTCCGAGAGCATTAAAACTATTCGATCAGGTTGAATATGCACACCTTTTGACCCTTTCAGCACAGAATTCAGCGGCATTGGTTGAGCTAGCACGAGCATATTCTAAACATGTGCTGTCTCTGGCCGATAAAGACGCAGTCTTTCTGGCGGATATTTGTTATACGGCTAGTAGTCGAAGAACTCATCATGAGGAACGTTTGGCCTTGATTGCTCATTCTAAAGATGAGTTACAGGAGCAGATTGAGGCTTTTTTACGTAATGAAGATCTACAAGGTATAAAGTCTGGTCGCGTTGCCCGAAAGGCTCCGAAAATAGTTTATGTATTTTCGGGACAGGGCTCACAGTGGCTGGGGATGGGGCGAGCCTTGCTAGCACAGGAGCCGGTCTTCTTTGCAAGAATACGTGAGTGCGATGAAATAATTCAACGGTACGTCGATTGGTCTTTGCTAAATGTGCTAAGCAGTAATGAAGATCTGTTCTCCGATCGTATCGATGTTCTTCAGCCTGTGCTGTTGTCGATTGAGTTAGCACTGGCGGCTTTATGGGCCTCCTGGGGGATCAAACCCGATGCTGTTGTGGGACATAGTATGGGGGAACTGGCTGCTGCGGCTGTGTCAGGTGCTCTTAGTCTGGACGATGCATTACGTGCTATCTGTTATCGCAGCCTTCTCTTAAGGAGGGTGAGTGGTAAGGGGAGTATGGTAGCTGTCGAGTTGCCTTTGGATGAGGCTCGGCAATTGCTTGTGGGTTATGAGGATCAAGTATCTATTGCAGCTTGTAACAGCCCGGATGTAACTGTGCTTTCAGGCGATACTGCCACTGTGGAAGTCCTGATAGAGCTGTTACAGAAACGCAATGTTTATTGTAGTTTGATCAAAGTTAATGTGGCGTCACATTGTGCGCAAGTAGATCCCTTGCTGACGGATTTACAGCGGGGGCTGGCTGATATACAGCCAAAAGTTACATCGTTACCTTTCTATTCTACCGTGATTGGCGCTCCTCTTGCTGGATCTGAGCTCACAGCAACTTATTGGGTACAAAACCTCAGGCAGCCTGTCCTCTTTTTTCCTACTATCGAACGATTGTTACAGGATGAGTATGACCTCTTTCTAGAAGTGACACCACATCCAATATTAATAGGTCCTTTGCGAGAAGCTTTGAGTGCGAGACAGCATCAAGGCATGTTTTTGCCTTCTTTGCGTCGCGATATGGATGAGCGTTCTGCTCTCCTGAATACTCTTTCCCATTTGTATATTCTCGGGGCTAAGATTGATTGGAATAGATTTTATTCTTCTACGGAAGAGTATATTTCATTGCCAGCGTATCCCTGGCAACATGAACGCTTCTGGTTGGATGAGCAGGATGCAGAGTATAGTCACTCTAAAAAGAGGGCTCTGGTCGTACAACGCCGGAAAAGTAGTAGCGATCATCCTATATTAGGGCCTGTTTTTGTATCGGCGGCTCGCCCTGGTGAGTTCGTTTGGGAATTTGATTTGGCTTGTCAGCTATTCCCCTATCTTGCTGACCATCGTATTCAGGGGCAAGTGATTGTTCCTGCTACTGCTTACCTGGAATTAGTCCTGGCTGCTGCAAAAGACGTGTTTGGAGTAGAGATCTCTGTTCTAGAGGAGATAGTTTTTAAGCAGGCTTTGTTCCTGACCGATGATACTGTGCAACATGTTCAACTTGTGATTGCTCCCGAGATGCCTGGAATAGCGTCATTCCATTTTTTTAGCCATCCATTAGATGTACCTCATGGTCATGCTCAGTGGGAAATGCATGCCCAGGGTACTATTCTCCTTCAACAAGGAATACAGGAAATGCCTCTATCTTCATCAGAATTGGTAAAAGATAGGCATGCGCAATATCCACAAGTTACTGATGGAGTGCAGCACTATCAAATTATGCGGGAGCATGCTATTGAGTATGGTCCAGACTTTCAAGGTGTTGATCAAGTCTGGAGTCGTGAGGGGGAAGCACTTTGCCATGTACACGTTGTTGATGGCATTAAGGCAGATATTGATCAATATGCATTCCATCCCGCTCTCTTAGATGCATGTCTACAGGCGCTGTTGATTGCTCTCCCCCAACGTGTGATGAATAGTGATATGTATCAAGGTCCTATCGTTCCTGTTCGCATTGAGCGTTTACGTTTGTATCAGCATGCCCATACGGAATTATGGAGCCATGCACAGATGCAATTGGAACCGAGTGAGAAGGCAAATCTCTTTAAACTCTCATGGGAGATTGGGGATCAGGCAGGCCAAACTGTGTTGGAGGCAAGTGGGGTCTGTGTTCAATACCTTGATATGGATGTCAGGGCACCGGCAGAGGAAGAAGATATCCATGATTGGCTGTATGAGATAAATTGGGAAGAAGATCGTGCTGCGTGGGATAAGCCAATAGCTGACCGTGATCATACTGGTGCGAATAAAAAGGGAATGTGGCTTGTTTTCGCCGATCATCGTGGTGTGAGTTATCAATTAATCAAGTCTCTCCAAGTGGCAGGCCACTCTGTTGTAACTATTTACGCAGGGGACCAGTATCAGGTGGTGACCGATACTGCGAATTATTTGATAAATCCAACGCGATTAGATGATTTTGTGCAGGTGTTTGAGGCGACTTGTAAAGATGATAACTTTCCTTGTGTAGGCATCCTGCACTTTTGGAGTCTTGATGCTCCATCTGTTGATGATACGTCTCTTCTAACGCTTGACGATGCTGAGTTACTGGGATGTGGTAGTACCCTCTTTATTATTCAGGCAATGCAGCATATCACGTGGTTACAGGTTCCTCGCCTCTGGCTGATTACAGGTGGCGCTCAAGAGGTTGGGTATGAAGCAGATACTGTATCTGTCGCACAGGCTCCTTTGTGGGGACTCGGTCGCGCGATTGTTTATGAACATCCAGAATTGCGGTGTGCTCGTGTCGATTTGAGTACTCATACAAAGTCGATTGAGGTCCAATCTTTGTTTGAGGCGGTTGTTAATAACGATCAAGAAGATCAAATTGCTTTTCGTGGAGCTCGACGTTATGTGGCACGATTGGTGAAAATGGCTCAGGAGGCTCTGTCTGAGCCGATCACACATTCAACGTTTAGTAGTCAGTCTCTCGATGAAAACCGTCCTTTCCGTATTGATATTCCTATTCCAGGAAGCCTTGATAACTTACAGCTTCATCCAATGCCACGCCAAAGGGTAGGTCCAGGTGAGGTGGAAATCCAGGTTGAGGCGGCCGGCCTAAATTTTAAGGATGTGTTGTATGCTCTTGGGATGCTAGGTTATGTGCATGGTGATGAAAATAATTTTGGACATGAATGTGCTGGCCGCATTGTCAATCTAGGCGTAGGAGTTGAGGGTTTTTCTATTGGCGATGAAGTGATCGCAACTACCCCTCCATCCAGCTTCAAGCGTTTCCTGATTAAAAAAGCTATTCAAGTTGTGCGTAAACCTACGTGCCTGAGTGTTGTTGAAGCAGCTACAACGCCAATAGTTTTTCTAACAGCCTACTATGCCCTTTATCATGTTGGGAGGCTTGCTGAGGGAGAGCGTGTTCTGATCCATGCCGCAAGTGGAGGCGTTGGGCTGGCTGCCATTCAAATTGCGCGACAGATTGGGGCTGAGATCTTTGCAACGGCTGGAACTCCCGAGAAGCGCGATTTCCTTCGCTCTTTGGGAATTCAGCATGTGATGGATTCTCGTACGACTACCTTTGCTGATGAGATTATGCGCATCACTGACGGTCAAGGCGTTGACGTTGTCTTAAATTCGTTGGCCGGAGAAGCTTTGACCAAAAGTTTTTTACTGCTTGCACATCATGGTCGTTTTCTTGAACTGGGTAAGAGGGATATCCATCTTAACAATCAGCTTCGTCTGGCACCGTTTGAGCAAAATATCACTTTTTCAGCTATTGATATCTCCCTTCTGCTACGTGAACGTCCCAAGCTCATGATGAAACTATTGCGAGAAATCATGGGACAATTCGAGGAAAGGAAATTTCATCCATTACCAGTAACGGCCTTTCAATTGGAGCAGACAATTGATGCGTTTCGTTTTCTTGCTCAGGCAAAACATATTGGGAAGGTTGCTCTTTCTTTTGAGGATCGGGGAAGCCAACAATTGATTGCGAGTATGCCAGATGATCTGTTTACTGATCAAAGCACGTATCTTATAACTGGTGGTCTGGGTGGCCTTGGCCTGACCATTGTGCAATGGATGGTGGCGCAGGGGGCACGACATTTTGTGCTGGTTGGGAGAAGTGGAGCTTCTGCGACTGCAATGGAGACTTTAGAGGCTCTGCATAATGAGAATGTGGATGTGATGATTGCTCAAGCGGATATTACACAGGAGGAGCAAGTAGCTGCAATTTTGACGCAGATTAAGGCCGAGATGCCTCCTTTACGGGGTGTTATCCATGCTGCGGCTGTGCTAAAGGATGGCATCTTGCTGCAAACAGATCGTGAGCGTTTAAGAGAGGTTATGGCTCCAAAGATCGCTGGTGCATGGAATTTGCATACTTTGACAAAGGATATTCCTCTTGATTTCTTCGTGTGTTTCTCTTCAACTGCTTCGCTGATTGGTTTGCCTGGACAAGGGAATTACTCGGCGGCTAACGCTTTTCTGGATGCTCTGGCTCATCAACGTAGGCAGGAAGGGTTACCAGCGCTGAGCATTAATTGGGGCGCCTGGGCAGATATTGGGCTGGCCGCCGCTCAATCTAATCGCGGCGAACGCCTTGCTCTGCGTGGCATTAAGAATTTGACACCACAACAAGGGCTAGCTATGTTTGAGCTGTTACTTCGTAGTACAAAAAATCAAGTAGGTGCGATGCCGTTCGATGTAGTTCAATGGCAGAAATTTTACCCATCGGTGCGTTTTTCGGCCATGTTTAATGCAATTTTGGTGCAAAGAATGGGAGATGTCGTACCAGCCAGCGAACCAGGTATGGACCTCAAAATAACTCCTGATGTTTTGCTGGCGTATGATTTGGCTAAACGGGAGCAGGTAGTGCAAAGGCTGTTGTGTGAGCGTATGGCTCATATTTTGAAGCTCCCTATCGCGAAGTTGGATCTCATGCGCCCAATCCATACATTGGGTATTGATTCGCTTATGGCGGTTGAATTGAAGAATCAGATCGAGACTGATTTGCAAGTAAATGTTCCAGTTGTATTCCTGCTACGAGGTACTAATACGGTTCAACTGTCTACGTTTTTGATTGATGAACTGGAAAGACGTGTTTTTCCTGCGAAGACGCTTTCTTATTCGGATACGAGTCGTTAGTTTACGATAAGGCATGTAATTTGGTAGAGGTGTTTAACTGAATGTAGGGAGACTGAACAAGATAAAAAACGAAGAAGGGTGTCCTGATTTGGTTCCCTTCTTCGTTTTTTAGACGCACTCACGCAGCGAAATGCTTGCGCTCATGCCTCGCAGCTTCATTAAAGCTACGACTTCAAGTTGACGTACACGTTCTCGGGAGATACCTAATTCTTTGCCGACCTCCAGAAGTGTGCGGCTGCGCCCATCGCCGATTCCATAGCGAAGTGTGATTACCGAACGTTCACGCGGCGTGAGGAAGGCTAATGCTCGATGCAATTCTTCACCGAGTAGATGCTGAGAAGCTGTATCGGCAGGCGCGGGAGTGTTGCTATCCTCCAGGGTATCCGCTAGAGAATAGCGAGCCTCTTCATCTACAGGAGCATCCAGAGAGACAGGCTGTTCGACAACTCCCAGGAGATCTACAACTTCGTTCACCTGAATATTGCAAGCGATGGCGATCTCTTCGGGAAGTGGATCAAGTCCATTTTCCTGGGAAAGTTGGGCCGCTATGCGACGCACTTTTCTCAAACGAGTAGCAACGTGCTCAGGAAGGTGAATCATACGAGATTGTTCACCTGCTGCACGACTGACAGCCTGTCGAATCCACCAGGTAGCGTATGTTCCGAAGTGGATGCCACGTTGATAATCAAACTTTTCGGCAGCACGCATGAGCCCTAAATTGCCTTCTTGAATCAGATCGATGAGAGGAACTCCTGTGCTCGTGTAGCGTCGTGCAATCGCTATTACCAGGCGCAGGTTGGATTCAATGAGTGTGCGACGAGCCATCTCATCGCCGGAGGCTGCGCGTCGCGCCAGGTTAATTTCTTCTTCATGCGTAATGAGGCCATGACGCCGAATATCGTGTAGATAGCTCTGAAAAGCATCTTCAGAGCCTGATGCATGCTTTGTGCCAGTGATGCCCCCTTCACGGTGGCGTGGCGCTCTTTCTTCTGCTGTGTCTGTTTCAGTCGTTTCAAGCACTTCATCGTCGAGAAGTGTATTTGAATCATCGTCCTCATCCAGGGATATATCAACCTCTACGAGTGGCTCGGTATTCCGGGTAGCTGTAGTCGTAAGCCGGGTATCATCGAAATCGATATTGAGATTGGATGGGAGGGGACTGGTAAATCGTTCTAATGTTGTGGTCTGCATGGTTCTCGGGTCTTCTCTGACAGGATTAACAATTGCCATAACTCCACGCTCCCTTCAGGAAACTTACCGACAAAATCAGCGTCGGACTCTGTATGGCCGTGTGGGCAGCGTTCTCACAGGCAACGCGTTGCACACTATGTAGCTACTATGGTGGTGAGCCGTAGCATGCTATGCATATGTGTCCATATTTCCATACTTTGTTTAGCCTTATCTTATAAGAATTTAGGAAGAAGTACCATCAGGTGATCACCTTAAATACAATCAGGTTCTAACCGTATTTTCTTTCTACTTGGTATGATGTTTGAACAAGCAGATGTTTTTTTAGCCAGTGTAGCAGCAAGAACAACGTTTACTTTTGCGCAAAACGTTGTTCTTGAGAACCTATGTAAGCCTTCACCTCAGGTACTCTGGGGCCTTATTCTTTATCAAATGGATCATGGACACCATGCCCACGATCATAGAGAAGCTGGGTAGGGTCACCTAAGTGATTTTCATAATCGGGGCGTCTACTCCATTCTCTCTGTTGGGCGTCATTGGCGGTCAATTGTAGATGTACTGCATCGTCATCGACTTGCTGGATTTCACTATATGGTATGTAGCTGTCCCTGGCAAACAGAAAGCCTTTCTGCACTAAAAAAGAATCTTCATAAGTTTCTGCCACATGACCAATTTTACTTTTGTCTGATGAATAGACAGTCATGTGTTTATGTAAACTCTGTTGATTCCATGTTCCCATAATTATCCTCTTTCTAGGCATTATGTGATATCTACTGGTTGTCACGCCTTGCTTTAGAAGAAAGTTTCATCTTTTCTTTTCGCTTTTTAGTACCATGTATTTTATTATAACCCAACTATGCCGTGGTGAAAAAGTCGTACAAATAAATTTCCGCTTTTGGCTCACATAAGGGTATAGAAATAAGTAGTGGAATGAAAATGCTTAGTTCACGGAGGTATTAAGAATGGTTGCTTCTAAATCGACAACTTTATGGAATAGTGTAAGGGTTTCCAGGCGTGTATGGTCTGCCTGGCATTGGCGTTGCATGCTCGTTGGTGGCGATACATTTTTTCTTCTGTGTGCACTTTCACATGCTTTTTTTGCTCTGTCGATGGTTGAGACAAATATTCGTCATGATTGGTTAACGTGGACGATGTGGATGATCATTGGCTCGCTCTCCTGGATCGAAGGTGTTTATATAGCGAAACCTTATGCACAAAAATATGTTTTCTGTTATCGCCAGGGAGTTCTGGCTGCCTATTGCTCGTTTGGAGTGATGGTTTCCTGTTGGAGCCTCTTTTATCTGGCCTTTTTTTGGGGAAATTTTACTCATTATACATATGTTATTGGTCCATTTATTGTAGTGTGTGGGTTGCTGTTAAGTTTATGGCGTGCAATTTATTATTTTGCACTTAAAATGTTTAGGTTTCGGCCGCAGGTCGTTGTGATTGGTGATAGTCGCGTTACGGATGCTGTTTTATTAGATGTATGTCATAGTGGTAAACTGGTTCCAAATGTTTTAGGATATATTAGTAAACATATGCCGTCTAACTTATTAGCAATGTCCTGGCCGTATCTGGGAGAGCGAAAAGCATTACAAAATTTACTTCAATCTGGGTGTGTGGATATGGTTGTTATCTCTGGAGACGATAGTTTTGAGCCTGGTATGTATCAAGAGATTTGTTGGGTGATGACACGTGGTGTCGATGTTCTGCCTCTTTCTGATTTATATGAATATACTCTGGGACAAGTGTCTCTGATATATGAGGATGATGCTCGCTCTGATCCTCTCTGGTTGGGGCGGATGATGCCATTTGCCTATCGTAGTTGGCGTCAGGCATTGGATATATGTTTTTGTTTGTGCGCAGGATGTGTCTTAGCACTCCTTTTACCACTTCTGGCAATTTTTATTTGCGTAGACTCTCCGGGTCCAATTTTCTATTGGCAAGAACGGGTAGGGTATCAAGGGCGCGTGTTCCGCTTGCTAAAGTTTCGTTCTATGCATATGGGAGCCGAACGTTATGGATCTGCCTGGGCAAAACATATGGATGCACGGGTGACCCGTGTGGGTCATGTGTTGCGTGCTGTACATTTAGACGAATTACCCCAGGTTGTGAATATCCTGCGTGGTGAAATGAGCTTGATCGGTCCAAGGCCAGAACGCCAATTGTTTACGTCTCAGTTAGAACAATTGATTCCTCTTTTTCCTCATCGTCTGAATGTTAAACCTGGATTGACGGGCTGGGCTCAGGTGAAGATGCCGTACGCGAGCACTTATCATGATGCGATTCTTAAGTTGCAACATGATCTCTATTATATCAAGCATCGCTCATTTTTATTGGATATCAATATCCTGTACAAGACCTTCGTCGAAATACTTTGGTGCTCTGGTCGCTAGTTGACGCGCTGGGAGGTGGTTGTTGTGACATTTGAAGAGTATTGGTCGATTCTGATCAGGCGTTGGTATATCGTTTTTATATGTCTGGTGGTAGCCGGTGGAGGTGCTTTGCTGGTAAGTCTGGTGATCCCACCAACTTATCGTTCTACTGCGCTTATCCAGGTGGCAATCCATTCAGGCGGTAATCAAAGCGATATTAATGAGCTACTTGCAAGCAACCAGTTGGTACAAACAGAGTCGCAACTGGCGACAAGTGATCCGGTTCTGCAAGAGGTGGTAAGTCATCATTCAGAACTTACAATTGGGCAACTTAAAAATATGGCCTCAGCAGAGCCCAGGCTAAACACTCAATTGTTTGAGTTACATGTGCAAGCTGGCGATGCAGAGCGGGCAGCCAGTTTGACGAATGAATTAGCGAAGATATTTATTATGCATCAGGAGAAAGAACAGCAAAAAATAGATCAAGAAGAGCAGCATCAATTGCAGCAGGAAATAAATACCAGTCAGAAACAGATAACTACGATGAAAAATCAGTTATCCACCCTTCATGGCTCAGCGTTGAATAATCTTGAGCAGCAATTGACGGTATTACAGCAACATACCAGTCAGTGGCAGTCAGCGTTAGCACAATTAGAATTAGATGAGGCTCAGAGCAACAATTTTTTATTGCTTGTCCAGCCAGCACAGCCAGAGGTAACTCCAATACAGCCATTAGTATTACTGAATGTAGGGGCAGGATGTGGTGTCGGTCTGCTCTTGGGGCTACTGTTGATTGTAATTGCTGAGAAAGGGGATCAGCGTGTATACTCCTCTACGGTTATCAGCCAGATAGTGGATTGGCCCGCTCTCTCTATCGTTTGGGATACGAAAGAGCCAGATTATCGTCAAGATCTGGGGGGGAGAAGTATTAATGTTGATGCTTATCATATGCTGCGTCTACGTATTGGCTTTGCTGAGGTCACTAAGCGGTTGCGCTATCTACTCGTCACAAGCACGTTGCCATATGAGGGCAAAAGTACGATTGCTGCCAACCTGGCTATCTGTATGGCGATGGCTGGTAAGAATACTTTGTTAATCGATGGAGATCTTCGTCGTCCAGTGCTCCATGATAAATTTGGCATCGCTGCTGATAAGCCTGGCTTGAGTAATGCGTTGCTTGCATATCAGCTGGCAGAATTTCAATTGTCGTTGCCTCATAGGTATCAGAGATTGGTTGATGCGAAAACTAGCTCGCTTGAGCTTTATATGTATAAGGTTGATGTCCCACATCTTAGAGTAATCCCTTCGGGACCATTGCCTCCAGATCCTGCCGTGTTTCTTAGCTCCCGGGTGATCCAGCGGCTTTTCTATGCTCTAGATAGTAGTGGGGCCGATGTTGTTATCTTTGATAGCTCTTCTGTGCTGGCGATTTGTGATGCTACTATGCTTTCTTCCAAAGTCGATGGCACGATTGTTGTAGTTGATCCAAAGCGTGTGTGTAAGCAGCAATTATCCCAGGCTCAGACCAATCTGGCGCAAGTGGGCGCTCATGTTGTGGGGTATGTCATGAATAAAGAACGGCGTTATCGTCAGCAAATTCCTGCTTCTTATTATCATCGCTATCATTCCGTTGATTCCATCTATGGAGCGGAGGGGGAAAGCCTTTACGATACATAGCTTTAAATACTATTCAAATTACTAGATAGGCATTTGGGTGCTATTAACGATATTATGCTAAGTCGAGGTGGGGAAGGTACTTTATATGCAACGTTCTATGTGGCGGAGTTGGTTGTTTGTCGTTGGAGACCAGAGGCGAGCGATATTGAGTCTGAGTGGTCTGCTAGGTGGCTCTCTGCTGTTAGGTGGCTTGTCTGGTTGGTCAGGTCCCTATACTTGTGCTGCAATCATGATGGGATTAGTGTTAGCCCTGGCTGTCGTTTTGCGTCTGGATGCTGTTGTTGTGACGCTTTTGGTCGCTATTCACCTCTATGCAGATTGGTATCTCGGATTTCATTTGATCGCTCCTGCATTGGCAATAATCTTACTCTTGCTTTACTATTTGATGCGATCCCCTGAACATCCCTGGGTATGGCCTCGCTTTTATCCGCTCTGGATAATTTTTCTTGTTGTAACGATCTATCCTGCCGTACGCGGAGGATCGTTGATGATGTATGATGCCGCCTCCTTTTATCCTAGCGATATAGGTGGGGCACTTTTGATGTACTGGCTAGGGATGATTGTGGTCTCTAATCAGGTGCGCTTGCGAGCATTCTTTGGCATCTTTACATGTTTCGCTGTTTTGCTGGCACTGCATACCCTGTATCAAAGTGGCACCGGGATAATCCTTTTTGTCTCGCCACGAGTCAACACTTTCTTATCAAGTGCGGATGTTGCCTATTATCAATTCATGGGAAGCGCTACTCAGCGTACAGGCTCATTTTTTATTGATCCAAATTGGAATGGAGCATTTTTTGCACTCGCTTTTTTTATACCGTTGGGGCTGTTTGTGTATGATGCTACCATCTGGCGAAAGCTCTGTGCTTTATTCTCTATGATGTTCATCTTACTGGCACTTATGTGTACTTATAGTACCGGAGCCTGGATCGCTTTTCTCGTTGGTAACATCGTGTTTCTATTGTTCGTTGGCAATAATTATTATCGTCTATTATTTCCGACTATGGCATTATGTATAGTTGTCCTGATGCTGGTGATTTTTCCTGCTCAAATCTCACTGCAACTGCAACATGCAGCTTCAAATAATGAACTCTCACTGCGGATTGCTGCCTGGCGCACTGCTCTACGAGTCATTCAGGCGTATCCCTTAACCGGTGTTGGTTTAGGGCACCAGGCATACCTGACACGTTCGGAGGCTTACCGCGTACCCGAACAGTTTATCCCGCTGTCTCATCCTCATGATTCTTATCTTGAATGGGCTGCTATGGCTGGAATCCCTGTATTAATCTTTTTTGTCCTGTTAGTCCTGAGTGCTCTGTGGTTGGCCTGGCGTAACTGGCATAGTGCAAATATGTCGGTAAGGGCTTTGATTGGAGCAGGTATGGCATCAACTATCACTCTAAGTATCAATAGTATTAGTATTAATGGCTGGACTCACTTCGCTTTGGCGGCGATTGGATGGCTTCTGCTCGGGATAATAGCGTCGCCATCATTATACGTCAAGTGTGGTCGTTCACAGTTACACGAAAGGTCGGTATTGATGCCAACAGTTTTCCCAGCCTTGTCGCATGATAAAAATAATAACAATAATGTCTCTAACGGGGATACAATGCGCCTCTATATGCCTTCACTCTTCAAAGATCCCCGAGCCCGTTTTTCTAAAGAGCCTGTGAACGCCAATTTTTCTATAAATCAACAGATGACCTGGCTGATTCCTGCGGTTGTAACTCTAAAACACATCAAAAAAAAGGTACCTTCATGTGTGTTGAATGAAGGCTATAGTGTATTAATAGAACAATTAATGAGAAATTCAGGCATCTATGCCATTATTTCTTGCCTCTCTCCATTAGTTTCATTGCTGATGACTCCGTTTTTGACACAACATCTTTCACGAGGTGATTATGGCGTGTTGGTGATGGTGAATACGACAATTGTCTTGTTCGCTGGCCTGACACAATGTGGTCAGGGAAATGCTTTCTTTTGGGCTTATCACAATGAGGCGACAGTAGTTTCAAGTCGTCGTGTGATTTTCTCAACGGTGATTGTCCTGCTGCTGTCAATCTCTCTCGGGTTTACTCTCCTGGTTGAAGGGATGGCCGCGTGGCTGTCATATTGGTTATTTCATAGTTCTGCATATATTGGTCTTATTCGAGTGGCTGCTCTGGTCATATTTATGCAGAATATGACTGTTCCTATGCTCTCGCGGTTACGTCTGGAAGGTCGTGCGGGTATCTTTGGAGCGTTCTCTCTCTGCAATATGGGCCTCAATTTAAGCTTGACCTTGCTTTTTGTGGGTATATTTCAGTGGGGAGTCAGTGGTGCTTTGTTAGCGTTAGGGGGTGGCTATGCCGGGATGATAGTCTGTGCTCTATGCTTCATTCGTTATCCTATTCAGTGGCGGATTCATTGGTTTGTAATGAGGCGTTTGCTTCTTTTTGGTATGTCTACTGTGCCTGGCTGGCTCTCGATCTGGATATTGCAATCGTCTGATCGCTATTTCCTGATTTACTTTGGCTCGCTGTCACAAGCGGCCAGTTATACTGTCGCCTATACATTAGGCAATACCATGGGTCCACTGATTATTGCCCCGTTTTCCCTGGCCTGGTATGCAACGATCTATAATATAGCTCGAAAGAAGCAGGCGAAAAATATCTTTCGCCTGATTTTTCGATGGTATGGCTTCCTTGTCTTGCTTATAGCCTTTTCTCTCTCTCTATTTGCAAAGGAGGTGCTAGGATGGTTTTTCCCTCCTGCTTATAGAACGGCTGCTGCAATTATTCCTCTGGTTGCCCTCTCCAATACATTTTATGGCATTTTCGAGATCTTTACAGTAGGGGTTTCTCTACGGGGCAAACATCACCTTAATTTACTTTGTTTACCCTTGGCAGCAGCTATCAATATCTGCTGCAATATTGTATGTATCCCCCTTTGTGGTATGGTTGGTGCCGCTTTATCCACTCTTCTGGCATATATTATTCTGGCGTTCATCGCTTATTGTGTGAATCAATCGATCTATCCAGTACCATTTGAGATTGGCTTGTTTGGCCTGGCACTATGTTTGGGGATTGTGGGGTATATAGGTCTTATGTTATGGATTCCTCATCAAAATTTGTATATGAGTTGGGTTAGTTCAGGCGTTATGGTGTGTTTGTATGCTGTTAGTTTGATTTTAATGGGAAGATTACCTGTGAGAGTGGTCAAAAAGTAGCGGTGGAAAGGAAGATAATGATTATGTTGATAACGACGCTTTATGATGCTCGACTGGGCTCCTATGCGAGTTCCAAGTCAGATGAGATAAAACCTGGGAAACGCGTATGCATGCATCTTACGGTTCCCGGTAGCTTGAACTATCGAGTTATGAATGATGCAAAGGCTTTACAGATGTCGGGTTATGACGTACTCATATGTGATGTTGTGGGTGATTATCATTGTGCATGTTATGAAATGATTGATGGCGTTCCTTTTCAACATATTCGTGCTCCCTGGTGGTTTGTGTCGTCAAATTGGAAGCCATGGTTTCTTCTAAAGATGTTTATACTGATGGTTTATTGTACGTTTCAACTTCTGATGTGTGACGCCGATATCTATCATGCACACGTGGAGCATGCTTTTCCAGCAGCATATATAGCGTCACGAGTGCGGAAGAAAGGTTTGATTTTTGATACCCCCGAATTAACAATGTTTGGACCAGCTCTTTTACGCTGGCCCAGGTTGCGTAGGTGGGCGATCTGCGTAATCCGTTATATGTCTGTCTCTTGTGATGGGTATATAACTGGTTCGCCGTTGTATAAACCGATCCTGGAAGATCTTTATGGTTATAAGCAGATAGTGGTACTCCGCTATATCCCTCCGTATAAGAAGGTGGTCAGGAATACGCGCCTCCAACAAAAATTGGGACTCGATCCAGAAGTACGGATTGCCCTCTATCAAGGATATTTGCAGGAAGATCGTGGGCTGGATACTCTCTTATTGGCAGCTCGTTTTCTGAATCCTGGCATTATACTGGTGTTGATGGGCGAGGGCTATGGAAAAACACCCGCTCGGTTGTTTACATTGATCCAACAAGAAAGGTTGGAGGATCGAGTTAAGATTCTTCCGGCTGTGCCTTACGATGAATTATTGGATTGGAGCTCGTCCGCCGATATGGGGCTGGTTGTTTTGCCTCCTGACTACTCATTGAGTATACGCTTGTGCCTTCCTAATAAATTTTTTGAATATGTTATGGCTGGATTACCAGTTTTGTCCTCCAACTTAGAGGCCGTTGTGGATATGGTTCGTCTTTATAATGTGGGTCAGGTTGTTCTGGATTTTACTCCGGCAATGATTGGGGAGGCGATTAATATCATGCTTGCGGATCAAGAGGTGCTTACTCATATGAGCTCTAATGCTCTCAATGCGGTGAAACATGGTCTGACGTGGGAGGATGAAAGTAGAAAACTGGTGTACTTGTATCAGAGTATCTACGTGCGCCATTTTAGGGAGAGGCACGATTGACCGCGTGGAATCTAGAGGGATTTGCTCGCTTTCATGCGTTTGTGGGCTTGACAAATAAAGATGGCTCCTGCTATCTTTAGTATTAGCAATAAGAAAAGACATTGAACGAGCGGAGTAAAGAGAAACGGTTCGCCAGAGAATGGAGGCCATCGGGTGGAAGCCTCCTGCGATTACGTCTCTTGAACGTGGCTCGGAAGTCGAATATCCGAATGACGCTGTGCAGCCCTTTGTTTGAGTTGCTACGCTGCTAAGATATTCCGGGGGTGCCTGTTAAAACACTTTTGAGCGTGGTTGGCTATGACCTGGTTGGGGGGTCGACCACGAAAACAAGGTGGTACCACGAGTTGCGTTGCCCTCGTCCTTGCGAGATGGCAACGTTTTTTGTTAGTACAACAAAGGAGTACTACCATGTTACCCAACCGCTATCATTTTCAGGATGTTGAACCTCGGCTGGCTCAGCTATGGGAGGATTCTAACATCTATGCCTTCGATCCTCGTGGATCTGGACCACTCTATACTATTGATACTCCTCCGCCAACTGTTTCTGGCGAACTCCACCTTGGGCATTGCTATTCTTATACGCAGACAGATGTAATCGCTCGTTTTCATCGTATGCAAGGCGAACGCGTTTTGTATCCGATGGGATTTGATGACAATGGATTGCCTACAGAGCGCTTTGTTGAACGAACGATACAGCGTAAGGCAGTAGAGATGGATCGCGCAGAGTTTTTAGAGCAGTGTCTGACTTTAATACAACAGACTGAAGATCGTTTTGAGTCGCTCTGGCGGCGTTTGAGCCTGAGTGTCGATTGGAACTATCGCTATTCGACGATAGATGCTAGATCGCAGGCCACTTCACAATGGTCGTTTATTCAACTCTATCAGTCGGGGCGCATTTATACACAGTTGGCTCCGACCCTTTGGTGCCCAGAGTGCCGAACTGCGATTGCTCAAGCTGATCTGGAAGATAAGATGCTTCCAACGCTTTTTACAACTTTTGCTTTTCATCTGCCTGATGGTCAGAATTTGCCCGTTGCTACCACACGCCCTGAACTTTTGCCCGCCTGCGTTGCCATTTTCGTTCATCCCGAAGATGTTCGCTTTCGTCATCTCGTTGGCTCGCTTGCTAGTATTGAAAGCGAAGCTTTTTCTCAACAGGAGAAGATTGAGGTTCCAATTCTTACTGATGATCTTGTAGATCCTGCTAAGGGAAGTGGCGCTGTAATGTGCTGTACCTTTGGCGATGCTACAGATGTTCGGTGGTGGCGTCTGCATCAACTTCCTTTGAGAGCCGCGATTGGAAGTGACGGCTGTATGACTGATTTATCCGGGCCGCTTGCTGGTCTGTCTGTAAAGATAGCGCGAGAAACGATGCTGCAACATCTAGCCAGTTGGGGTTTGATCCTGCGTCAGGAGACTATCGAGCATGCAGTCGGTACTCATGATCGTTGCGGGACACCTGTCGAATATCTGCAAACGCGACAGTGGTTTATTCGTGTCCTGGATCAAAAAGAACGTTTTGTTGAGGCTGGTCGGCAGATTCGTTGGACTCCCGACCATATGCGTATACGCTATGAGCACTGGGTCGAAAATTTGCAATGGGATTGGTGTATCTCCCGGCAGCGCTTCCTGGGCGTTCCGTTTCCTGCCTGGACCTGTCGTCGTTGTGGTACTCTGCATCTGGCCAGTCAGGATGAGTTACCTGTAGATCCTCGCACAACGCTTCCGCGTAAAGCTTGTGCCTGTGGCTCCTTGGACTTTGAGCCAGAGTTGGATGTTATGGATACCTGGGCAACATCGTCCTGTTCCCCGCTGGTTATTGGTCGTTGGATAGATGATCCTGCCTGGTTTCAGCAGCATTTCCCAATGAATCTGCGTCCACAAGCACATGACATTATTCGTACCTGGGCTTTCTATACAATTGTTAAGGCCCTTTATCATTGTGATACACCTCCCTGGCAGGAGTTGATGATTTCTGGACATGCTCTGTCTCTGGATCGCAATAAATTTTCGAAGTCAGTAGAAAATAATTCTGATGATCCACTTGCTTTGATTGATCGATGGTCCACAGATGTTCTTCGCTATTGGGCTACTTCAATCAAGCCTGGACAGGATACCGTTTTTAGCTCAGAATCTCTTTCGGTCGGACGTCGTCTGGTAACAAAGTTATGGAATGCCAGTCGTTTCGTTGAAAGTCGGCTTCAAAGTTTTGATGCAGCATCTTTAAGCATGCAGCCTGTGGCTTTACTTCCAACTGATCGTTGGCTGCTTACTCGTTTGGCTCATACGATAACTTTTGCGACGAAAGAGTTGACAGAAGGAGAATTTGCGGCGGCGCGGAGCGCGGTTGAGCATTTTTTCTGGTCGGATTTCTGTGATAACTATCTAGAAATGGCGAAATGGCGTCTGTATAAGGATGATGGGGATGATCTTGTCGCAGCGCAGTGGACGTTGTATCATGCGTTATTCAATATACTAAAATTGTTTGCGCCTTATCTTCCCTATGTTACAGAGGAGATCTATCAGGGTATCTTTAGACAGTGGAATGAAACTCTTTCAATCCATAAATCATCCTGGCCGATTACCCCGGCTGAGTGGATAGATGCTGACGCTGAAGCCTCTGGAACGTTGTTGCTGGAGATTTTAAGCTATGTTCGCCGTAAGAAAGCAGAGTTTGGTGTCTCCGTTGGGGCAGAAATGAACTCGCTCCAGATTATTACTGCGCGTGCTCATTTAGCGACGGTACAGGCTGCTTCTCGTGATATCCAGAGCGCTACACGTGCACGGACTCTCATTTTCACGGCTTATGATGAGCAAGATGAGAATACATTACCACAATGGCGTGCTGATATTGTCCTTTCTTGAAGTCCCCTATGAATAAATGTAAGGGCTTCTCAGAAAACCCCTGAAGGCTCCTTCCGACGTTCTTTGTCGCTGTATATGGTGTGCCTGTTCAAGATTTCTCTATGGCAATGAGTGGTTTTGAACAGGCACCTTTTGATTGGGATGCATGTTGTCCCTATGATCATGCGGCCTTTTTCTGGTATGATGCAGAAGTTGAATAGAATAGCGTGCCTCGCAGATCTAGAGAGGTGCGCCGTGAGGTAGGTTGCCGTATGAATTTGCAAAACTTACGAGTTTTCTTGAAAGTTGCTGAGCTGGAGCATATCACGCGAGCCTCTGAAGAGCTTCATCTGACGCAGCCGGCAGTGACGAAAATTATGCAGAGTCTGGAACAAGAAGTGCAATTGGATCTGATTGAAAGGCAGGGACGTCGGATTGTATTGACGTATGCTGGCCATATCTTGCAGATCTATGCTCGTCAGATGTTTGCGCTCGAACGAGAAATGGATGATGCTCTCGCAGCTTTGCGAGATGTAAAACGTGGCGAGATTAAATTAGCTGCTAATACGATTGCCGGTGTCTATCTGTTGCCAACAATTGTAGCACGTTTTCGTGCTCTTTATCCGGAGATAGCGCTCAAGATTTCAATTCTTAATTCTCAAGATATTGTTGAGCATATTTTAGATTGGTCGCTGGATTTTGGTATTGTGGAAGGCGATGTGGCTCATTTGCCGGAAGGGTTGAATGTGCGCTTTTTTACACGTGATACGCTGATTCTGGTGGTCTCTGCTACTCATCGCTGGTGTGGGTCTGAGGCGATAAGTCCTGCGGCGTTGGGATTAGAAGAGTTGGTGGTACGTGAAAGAGGCAGTGGCATTCGCGATATGTTAGAGCGAGATCTTTTAACGCGTGGTATAACGTTGAAGCCTTTGTTGACGTTGACGGATAATGAGGCAATTAAACAGATGGTGATTAATGGGGTGGGGGCGGCAATCGTTTCGTCTCTATCCGTGAAACGGGAATTGGCAAATGGCGATCTGGTACAGGTGCCGCTAATGGATATGAATATTCATCCAGAGTTAAGTTTTATTCAGCGTTCGGATAAACAGCTCTCGCGTGCTGCGCAAGAGTTTTTCACCTTTTTGTTTGCTTCGACAAATGATCCTACTGTGCTTAGTATCGGATAAAAAGTAGAGCGCCCATATTTTAGTAGATTCAAAACATGCACGCTCTATCAATTGAAGTGGTTAATTGGAGAGTCCCCAACGCTTGCGGATATTACGTTCGAGTGGCCCGAAGATTAATGACTCGATGGCGATACCAATGAGGACGATGATAAACATGATGGCGAATACTTGCGCAGTATCTCCAAAGTCACGACCACCTTCAAGGAGACCACCAAGGCTGACGGTGACATAGATCAATTCGGCAGCCATTAAGGAGCGCCAGGCAAAGGTCCAGCCTTGTTTGAGACCAGTGATGATTGAAGGGAGCGCTGCTGGTAAGACAACTTGTAGTGAAAGTGCAAGCCCTTGAGATCCCATGTTGCGAGCGGCTTTGATATAGACCGGTGGCGTGTTTTTGATGCCTGCATCAACTCCGAGTGCAATAGAGAAAAGTGCACCCATGACCACGACAAAGATCATGGCATTTTCAGTTAATCCAAACCAGAGGAGCGCAATAGGAATCCAGCAAACACTGGGTAACGCTTGCAAGCCCAGGACGAGTGATCCGAGTGTCTCTTCTACGTAGTGATTACTGCCGATGAGGAGTCCAAAGAGGATACCGATCACAAGTGAGATGCTGTATCCCAGTACAAGACGGCGCAGACTTACCAGGATGGCGGTGGTGAGGGAGCCATTTTGTAAAAAGCCATGAAGGCGATCCAATACATCAAGTGGCCCTGGAAAGATGTATGTAGGCCAGAGATTCAAGGAGATAATGCCTTGCCAGATCAGGATCAAGAGCACGTAGAAGATGGTCTGGCGTATGGTTTTGCCTATCCATTTGGAGTTTGTTCGTCTTTTACTCTTACTTGTACTAATGGACGATGCTGACATCCACATCCTCCTTGTCTTGCTTTTCCATCTCACTTTTTAACGCTTGCAGGATTTCTGCTGCTTTATCAACCAGTTCATGGTCTTCGAGGCTGCGTGAACGGGGAAGGTCGATGCGGAAATCTCCAATGACACGCCCAGGACGAGGCGCGAAGACAATGACGCGATCACCTAATGCAACTGCTTCACGGACGTTGTGGGTGACAAAGAGGATCGTTTTGCGGGTGGCTGACCAGATGGATTCGACTTGCGTTTGTAGATGGTCTCGTGTAAAGGCGTCAAGAGCCCCAAAGGGCTCATCCATGAGAAGTATGGCCGGGTCTATGGCGAGCGCACGTGCAATGGCTGCTCGTTGCCTCATGCCGCCGGAGAGTTGATGGGGATAACTGTGTTCAAAGCCTTTGAGATTGACTGTGTTGATGAAATGCTGTGCGATTTCAGCTCGCTTACGGCCAGGAACATGAGCCTGGCGGAGTCCAAATTCGACGTTATGCTGTACGTCTAGCCAGGGGAAAAGAGCAGCTTCCTGGAAAAGTAATACACGGTCTGTGCCAGGACCGTTGACTTCTTTACCGCTGGCGATAATTGATCCAGTTGTGGCGGATTCTAACCCCGCCACAATACTTAATAACGTCGATTTTCCGCAGCCACTTGGTCCTAGCAGACAGACAAATTCACCAGCTTGAATTGAGAGATCAACAGGGCGTAATGCTTCTACAACGCGTTCACCATCGATGAACGTTTTACTCACGCCTTGAATCTGTAAAGAGTTTTCGCCAGCCAGCGAGGATGTAAACTCCCCGCCGGCTTCAATCGTTTGGTTTTTATTGACTGTTGATTGACTCATGTTCATGCCTCCTCTACGATACTGAAACTTTTTGTAATCCCTTGCTGGTCAGTACACTATTTAATATGTCAAGTGAGAAGAGATTGGAAAGGTCAGGCTTTGTAGTGCCTAGATAGCCAAGCGCGTACGCATTATTGGATGCCTGGAGTACGGTTGATACCAGCGGATCATAGGTAATGCTTAAGTCACTAAATGACCGCTGGACAACAGCACTGGATAACGCTTTGCCACTAAGCTTTTTGAGTTGGTCATTGGCGAGCTGCTGTGCTTGTGTTGGGTTACTATTGATGTATTGGACCGTCTCGACGTGCGCCTGAAGAAATTCCTTGACGATGTCTGGATGTTGATCAAGGAAGGCCTTGCGGGCTACGACGATGGTGGTCGAGAACTGATTATTAGGCCAGAGGCTACGCTCATCAACAAGGACGGTTCCTTTTGCTTCATTGACCAGTCTGGAGACCCATGGTTCTGGTACCCAGGCGGCATCGATTTGGCCCAATTTGAATTCATTCAGGATAGTAGAATTATCGGTAGGGATGATCTGGACGTTTCCGCCCTTGTCAGTAGCTTTTAAGTTATGCTCCTGGAGGTAGTGACGTAAGGATATGTCCTGCGTTCCTCCTGCTTGTGGGTCTGCAACCTTTTTGCCCTGGAGATCACTGGCGCTTTTTATGTTGGCTGCCGGACGAACAACTAAAGATGCTCCTCCACTAGATGCTCCTGCAATGATGCGTAAGGCATCTCCGTGGGTTTTGACGTAGGTGTTGATGGCAGGACTGGGGCCGACGTAACCAATATCGATGTCTCCAGCAGTTAATGCTTCCATCAAGGCCGGCCCAGCATTGAAGGTCTTTGATGCATCTAAGGTGTTTTTGCCGATGGCTTTGGCAAATGTGCCTTTAGCTACTCCGACAAGTGCCGCCGCATGGGTAATGTTGGGAAAATAGCCGAGATGTACGGTGACTGGTGTGTTGGGATTTGCGGCAGTTGTGCTACTATTTGTGCCGCATGCCGCCAATACTAGCGATAAAAGCATCAAAGCAGCTAAAAAGCGTGGGAATCGATGGGTTGGAGTTTTCATCCGTCTACTGCTCCTTCATCCTCATTTTTATGTATGAGCAATGCATGTAATGTGCCTTTTTAGACATTTTGCCAATTCATCATTCAATTGTGACCCATCGTAAAATTAAAAATACCTTGCTGCGCTTCCATTAATAAATGAGTTCGTTCTCACATTAACAAAAATCATGCTTCAGCGAAGTTGGCTTTACGTGACTTTCATAATTGTTGATGCGGTACTGAAGATTGTATATGTAAAGCCGGTTACAATTTTTGCCCATACATCCACTTGAAATGGATTAATATGAAACCATGGTTACGATTATTGTATAGAGCTTACATAAGTTTGATGAGGATGTCAATGTTTTTGTTGATTATATTGACCTAGTTAGTCATCAATATAAAAAATATCCATGCCTATAATGTTTTTGCTGTAACTTTTGACTTCCCCTAATTTAATTGAAATGACAATTTGTAAAAAATTAGTGTGATGATTGTCTCTATTTCTAATCAAGTTAGCGAGCAATTGTTTTTGAGGTAGTAGTTGAATAGGTGAGAAAATTGAGGCGAGAAAGCATTGGTATCGTGATGAATGCACAGACCTGCTTGATTATCATATGAGGCCTGTGCATAATGCTCTTTTAAAAAAGCGTGGGCGTTTCTACTAAAGGGCTAAGTCTGCGGGGAGAACCATCACGGGCAAACAGATAAGGGTTGAGATTGCCATCTTCATTGGTTGGCGTTAATCCCGCTTCCTCGATAAAACGTGAGGCGATGGCGTCAGCGCTGCGATAGCGTAGTAGCGAAGACAGGAAGAGTTGTTTTTGCGCACGTGTGTACGCTACGTAGGCGAGGCGGCGCTCTTCCGCTATACCTGAAAGCATGATGGGGCCGTCTTCAGCAAAGGTATAAGAGCGGCGATGGGGGAAAATTCCTTCTGTTAAACCCATGACGAAGACGACCGGGCTCTCCAGTCCCTTGGATTTATGGATTGTCATAAGGCTAACACAATCCCGCTTATTTTTGTTGTTATCTTCGGCTTGCTCTTTGAGTTTGGCCATGGCTTGCAAGAAGTGACGGATTGTATGATGTTTGCCTGCAATCTGTATGAGTTCTTCTAATTCATCGTAGCGTGCTTCTAGCTTGACTTCTTCGTGATGGGTTGGAGCATCCGCTTCTTCCTCTGTATTATCCTGGTGTTTACTATCATAGTGGCGTAGATGAACATCGTAGGCGAAGTGTCTGATGAGTTTAATTGCTTCAGCAGGGTTATTGTTGCTTTTAGACCAGAGCCGTTTGATCAGTGAGACGAGATCCTTGATACCAAGTTGATGCTCTTTGGCAACCGTATAGGGATGCTCTTCACAATATTGGAGCAGTGGATGTCCACTGGCATGCGCAGCCAGAGTGCCGTAGAATGTGGCGGTAAAACGATGGGATGTTTTACCTGTGCTGGCAAAAAATTCACGCGATGGGATGTTGGCAATGATACGAAAGGCGGTGTTTTGTTCACCACAATGTACTGGCGTAAAGACTTCATCCCATTTGCGCGGCTCGGGGCCGCCACGGGCAGCCAGATAGTCCTGATGGATACGGACTCCATCAATCATCGCGAGATAGGCCAGTATATCTCGTGTGGTTTTGCGCTTGAAGAAGGATGAACCTCCAGCAGCTCGATATGGAATACGTTTGTGGGCGAGCGCGATCTCTAGCGAGGCAAGGTGATGGTTGGTGCGTGAGAGCACAAAAATATCCTTGTAGGAAAGGTTATCTTGCTGCTCTTTCCAGTTACGTACCAGTCGATCGATGCGCTCAGCAACCCCCTCCGCCTCTTGTTCTTGATCCTCATATGCTGTTACCCAGACAGGAGCCCCATCTGGCTGCGTGGAGCGCAAGATTTTCTCGAAACCAGGCGTTATATCATTGTGCTGGATAAGTTGATTGGCAGCATCCAGGATCTGTGGGGTGGATCGATAGTTATGTTCGATGCGAAAGATCTTGCCTGTAGGATACATGGTTTGAAATGAGAGAATTGAAGCCTCTGGACTGGCTCCGCGAAACTGGTAGATGGCTTGATCTGGATCTCCTACCACAACAACATTCTGTTTCGGGGCTGCTAGATATTGGATAAGTTTATATTGAGATGGATTGGTATCCTGGGTCTCGTCAACCTGAAGATAATGATAGCGCCCTTGCCACGATTTACGATATTTGGGGCTGCTCTCAAGTAGATTCAGTGGGATATAAATGAGGTCGGAGAGATCATAGAGCTTTTCTTTTTTCTTGGTTTGCTCGTAATTGACGAAGAAATCTTGATAACGTGCCGCTAGCTCGACCTCAATACTCATATCGCTTTGAAAGAAGCTAATAGAGTCCTCTGGCTGGACCATCGCGTCTTTAGCACGATCTATCGCCGCGAGT
Source organism: Dictyobacter sp. Z7_2 (assembly GCF_057551105.1). NCBI lineage: Bacteria > Bacillati > Chloroflexota > Ktedonobacteria > Ktedonobacterales > Dictyobacteraceae > Dictyobacter > Dictyobacter sp. Z7_2. The sequence goes on along the minus strand of NZ_BAAJPE010000002.1, from coordinate 82,231 downwards.
GCATCCGTGATTTCAACATCCCAATTCATGCCTCTTGTACGATTGCTTCTCCAGGGACGGATGATATCTTCGGCTAACCATTGACGAGGGTCACCACTGATGAGTTTTTTGTTTAACTGTTGTGGCGTGATCTCTAGTTTTTCACGCAGCATCTGGTGTCCGAGGCCATGAAACGTCACGACGCGGAGCGGCTTGATGGCTGTGGCACTCATACCACGAGCACGGAGCGCTTTCATGGCGCGTTTTTCCATCTCATCTGCCGCCGCACGCGTAAATGTGACGCAGAGAATAGACTCGGGTGGGACTCCTTCATCTGCGACGAGGCGGACTAATCGCTGCACGAGTATGGATGTTTTTCCTGTGCCAGCCGCTGCAATAAATGCAGCTGGCCCATCTGTGTGCGAAATTGCGGCCGCTTGTTGCGGATTGGCACTAAATGAAGGAGTAGTTTGTAACGCCGTCTTTGCCTTCGATTGTTGCCTTATTCTCTGTGAGGGCATGCTGTAAATTTCCCCAGTATAATCTTTAGACGAATTTAAAAGGTACTATAGCAGGTTCGATGAAAGAGAACAACTTTCACCCCAATAAGACCTATGTTGCCTTACATAGGGAGACCGGCCAAGATCCCTGGATATAGCCGGTGAGGTTGCTTTGACTACAATATGCCCTCATCGTTGATGCGATAGCCAAATAATGTGCTGATGAAGTAGTGATCGGCATTTTCAAAGTTATAAAACACATTATTTTCTATGACATCGAACCTGCGTAATGGAGCAAAAGATCCATCAGGAGTAAGCGTGAAATCACGATAAAATTGATGGTCTAGTTTCCTCTCACCCCATTTACTTCCAGTTGTGATATCGATAACGTCAATCGCAGAGTTGACGAGGTGCCCGGTTAATTTGATGACAGGATGCTGTTTTTCGATAAACTCTTGCTGGATACTATGAGGAAGATTGGCAGTGACGTTGATTTCTTCAGTTGCTTCTATGACATCGTCACCGAGCCCCTTTTTAAGTGCTTCAACACGGTCTGTGTGCCAACGTGTTCCGATAAGACCACGTGTGTTACCATCTCCACTAAACGTGACCAATCCCTTTAGCCTACCGACAGTTGTTCCTGTATTCTGATCGGGTAAATTTGGTTGCTGGCTCATATCTTGCTGAATCAGCTTTTCGACTCCCTGCCTTGTTTCAACAGCCTGTAAGCGGCTGATTTTTGCACTTGCTGGGGTTAAACCAAGGTCATAATGAAAGCCTGTAGTCTCCAAATAGCCTCGCTCGCCGTTTGGTAAGATGAAATCATAACTTGTATTCATGGCAATACGCTGATTTCTTCTCATGAGTTTTCGTTCAACAACTGTGAGGTGTACCACGCTACGCGTGCGAACGATAAGGTCTTTGGAAGAAACAGTGTATTGATCAAGTCCCTCACGTATCTGGCCATTTGTGTCTTCCTGACCATAGCAAAAAATGTTTACCCCGTCCTCAAAAACATCTTCAAGTAGCCTGGTCATACCAACGCTATTTTTACTGACGGCTCCTGCCTCTTGGAGATGGATAGTGAATGCAACCCCATTGCGCTGTGCTCGCTGCTTCATCGCCTTAAGTATGTTGACTGTTGAAATGTCACCACGTAATAGTTGTCCTGCATTTCCGGAGAAGACCATGAGTGCAGGGGAACTATCTGTGGGGTGCTCAATGGTCAATATTCTTCCTTTGGTTTCTAAATTATGTACTGGCATGTGCGAAGAACCTTTAGATTAGCTATAGTATGTGAAAGAAAGATGCTCTTTCATCGGTATTTTCTGAATATCAGGCAAAATTCTATTTTACGCTATGTCGTTACACTGCGTGATTAGGATTTTGGAGAGCGTTGAATGGAGTCGGCAAGTTTCAATCAGATAAATCTGCTGGACTCTGCGAGGATTCCTGCTGCTTCAGCTCAGAGATGATTTTGGGATATGTATGATTTTCTTCGAGAGCAAGTAATATCCTTTCAAATCAGATAGAACTAATTTGAGTTTATCCTATCCTATCCATTTTAGCAAGACAAATATGGGGCGATAGGCTTAATAGCGCAAGAGGTGGAATGACTGGTAGATTATCTCTGGAGCCATTCCAGCCCCACCTCGAGTATGGTCGCGGGGCGGATGTTGTGTCAAGTTACCAACCAGCAGCTATTCCTTCTGCACGTGGATCGGCCCCTCCCTGCATTACGCCTGTGTACTGATCAAAGATAATACCTTGAGCATGGCCCATGGTGCTTAGCCATGGCTCTCCTGCTTGAATGATATGCCCTCGTTGCTGCAAAGCATTGATAGTTTCAGCCGGAAAACGATTCTCCATGAGTAATATTTCTTGAGCACCATCAGCTCCGTGGAGCCAGCGAGGCATCTCGATGGCTTGTTGTATGTTGAGTCCAAAACGTGCTGTTGCTGTATAGATCTGAAGGTGCGTTTGTGCTTGACCATCTCCGCCCATTGTGCCGAAAACCATGGCAGGTCGGCCATTGCGGAATGCCATTGAGGGGATTAATGTATGCAGGGTGCGTTTGGCTGGTGCAAGCGCATTCGCGGTGGATGAGTCAAGTGAGAAATAGGCTCCCCGATTTTGAAGGACGATACCAGTATTATCCACTACGACACCACTGCCGAATCCCATGTAGTTGCTCTGAATGAGTGAGACAACGTTGCCTTCTTTATCTGCTGCGCAAAGATAAATAGTGTCGCCTGTAAATCCCCCTGCTTCTACTGATGGCTGCGCATGTGTAGGGTCAATGAGTTGGCTGCGCCGGGTGAGATAGTCCTCTTGAATAAGTGCTTCTGGATCAATGCGCATAAAAGCAGGGTCCGTGAGGTAGGCTGCTCGATCGGCAAATGCCAATTTTTTGGCTTCTACTGCAGCGTGAATGGTTTCTGGAGCTAGTGGATGAGTGCCAAGTGGTACACGATCAGTGATGCCTAACATTTGTAATGCTGTAATTCCCTGTGTATTAGGTGGCATTTCATAGATACTAAGGTCGGCAAATTTGGTGTGCAGTGGTGTGACCCATTCACTCTTATGAGCCGCTAAATCTTCTCGCGTAATTAATCCACCTTCTTTAGCGAAAAAATTAGCAATCTGATCAGCTATTTCACCATGATAAAAAGTATCTGCTCCAAGTTTGGAAATTGAGCTCAATGTCTTGGCTAAAGTGGGAAAGCGTAGAATAGATCCAACTGATGGGACTGTTCCTGTTGGTAAGAAATGATCTTTCCAGGAACGATGCGCATTTGTACTGTTATTCATTCTGTCCAAAGCTGAATGTAAACCGGGACCAATGGCAAAGCCTTCTTCAGCATAGGAGATAGCTGGGGCAAGGGACTGGGCCAGCCCTAGGCATCCAAATCGCTGGGAAGCTGTTTCCCATCCGCTAGCACAGCCTGGTACTGTCACTGAATGAATGCCGTACGTTGGCATTTGCTTATAGCCGAGGTCGTGGTAGCGTTCTATTGTCGCTGCCTGTGGAGAACGACCACTACCATTGAGGCCGTACAGTTGATTACTGCTCGCGTGATAAATCAACATGAATGTGTCTCCGCCCAAGCCACAGACGAAGGGGTAAACGACTTGTAACATGGCGCTAGCTGCGATGGCTGCGTCGATGGCATTGCCTCCAGCCTTAAGTAGATCCAATCCTGCTTCTGCAGCCAGATAGTGTGGCGCGGCTACTATGCCACGACGTGCCAGAGTAACGGGACGATGTTGTTGAATTTGTGGCATTATTGGTTCCTCTTTGTGATGCAGGCTATTTTCTGCTATGAACAGTTACTATCCTCTAAGGAGTAATTGGAATTTTCTGTGTTTCCTCCTGCTCCTGCGGTACGAGAACTCCGAGGCGTTTCGCTATAAATGGTACAGATACTCCTTGAATTAATACGGAGATGATGACTACAAAGAAGACCAGATCAAAGAGGTTTGAAGCTTCAGGGACTCCATCTAATAGCGGGAAGGTCGCTAGTACTATGGGAACTGCTCCTCGTAGTCCCACCCAGGAGACAAATAGCTTTTCTTGAATGGTCATCTTTATGGGCAAAAGCGAGATGAGAACGCTTATAGGACGAGCTATAAATACTGCAACTCCTGTGATGAGCAGCCCACTGCCTATGATGGAAGGTAATCGCGAAGGAAAGACAAGTAATCCCAGGATTAAAAACATCGCAATTTGCATGAGCCATGCAATACTATCGTGAAAGTGTGAGAGGCGTTCTACGTATTGAACGGTGCTGTTACCCAGAAGTAATCCAACAATATAGACGGCAAGAAATCCACTGCCTCCAAGAATGGCGGTAAGGCCATAGGCAAATAGGACAAGGGCAATAGTGAATACACGGTAAAGCCCTTCTACATCCAAATCTAAGCGTTGAATAATCCAGATAGCCCCCCCGCCAATGAGCAATCCTAATACTGTTCCAATGCCCATCTGTTGCACGAATAATAAGATGATGCTAAAAAAGGATTCGTGTGGATTGATTATCAAGCGGACAAGTCCAATGGTGAGAAAGACGGCCATTGGATCGTTCGTGCCGGATTCCAATTCGAGTAATGGTAGAAGTTTTCCGGTGAGTTTGAGATTTTTTGCACCAAGTACGCTGAAAACAGCCGCAGCATCGGTTGCTGAAATGATTGCCCCTAAGAGGAGGCCTTGCAACAAAGAGAAGTGTAGCAAAGTAATCGCGAAGATTGCTATTACGGCTGCAGTGAGGAGTACTCCAATAGTAGAGAGAGAAAGAGCTCCTCCCAACGCAGGGCGCACAATTTTCCAGTTGGTTTCCAGGCCGCCGGCAAAAAGGATAAATGCAAGTGCAATTACTCCAACAGATTGGGCGGCCAGTGCATTATCAAAGTAGATGCGTCCTGGGCCATCTGAACCTGCCAGCATGCCAATCCCTAGAAAAAGCAGTAAGGCAGGAATGCCTAATTTACTGGAAATTTTCCAGGCAATAATGCTGAGAAAGAGTAGTATTGAGGAAATTAGTAACCATTCTTCAAAATGCATGCGTCCACCCTTCTGCTTATGATCAATCACCCCATCATTTCACTATACAAATAGATAGTAAATATTTGAGCTAGTGAGCCTTCCTGGCATACTTTATCCATACTAGCAGTATATGACATTGAGGGCTAGAGATTGAAGGGCTGGATTGAGACTCATGATTTTGGCGAGACAGAGATTACCTCGTCGCTAGGATTTTCAACTCCTGTCGATCCAACTGAAAAGATAGCATATGCAACTCCTTGGACCTGTTTGGCGTTTTTGATGGCAAGTGATGAAGTGTCAAGATATGATGTAGCAGTAACAGATTGTAGTAATTGGTATTGCTGATTGATGGATGGAATTATACGATAGATATTGTATTTCTGGACGTGTTGTCCTGCTTTCCACGTGAGTTCTATCGCTCCATGATTTGTGATGTGGGATACTCCTTGTGTGGGAGCCGTGGGTATTTCGCCTGCGGAGACCCATTTAACTGTGGTTGTGAGTGCGACGCTGACATCGCTACCTGTCATAGCAAGTGGATCATTTTCAGAGGCCTCACCACTATATTTTCTCTCGTACTCAATCGTAATGCGGTCCCTGGCGATTGCGCTATTGAACGTTGTGGTGACGGAATTCACTATCTGTGTATACTGAATGGCTGTACTGCCATCAGCTTGTTGGGTAACAAGCGTTGAGATTGGTGTGGTTGCCCCAGGCGTGTAGACCTTGACTGTATTGTTCTTATCGACGACAAAAAGAAAACGCTTTAACTCATTTGTAATGGCTGTCTCAATTGCTGATGTATCCAGTTGTGTCACAGTTCCACCATTGTCTGTAGTGGTTCCGTTTGCCAGTGAGTATTTGAAACTATTACTGAGCTGGAAATTTGTGGGTCCATGTAGCGCTTGTAATGTGAGCGTAGGTGGTGGCGATGGAGTCGGGGTTATGTATGGACCCATTTGCTTTTGTCGGGTAATGGTGATACTGGTGGGCTGCTGTTTTATATTCTGATGAGAAGGAGCCTGATTGCAAGCCAATGTTGCCAATAGTAATAAGAGCATAAGTAGCATGATAAAAAAGCGTCCCAGGAGAAGAATGGTGCTCTTTATTCTTATAGCCATGGGTTGACTCCTTTCATCACAGAATGATGGCATAGCTACAAAACCAATGCTGGTTTAAGTAACTTTCATCCTGGTTGCTTTGTTCAAAACCACCATATCGATTTTCTGTCTCTTATTTCTCATAAATTTGACTTGTGTTTGTATTTAGCTCTTGAATCTCTAATGGTGTTGGCAGTGGTGTAATTTCTATCAATGCTGAGTGTATGTTGTCTTGAATGTGTGGATCTTGGATGGATGTAAGATAGGCATGTTTGGCCTGATTGATAGTTTTCCAGTCATCTTCGAGAATGCCACCGGTATCACCTGAATCTGGATTCCAAGACCAAAAAGTCCAATTAATGCCAGCTGTTCCTTGACCAAGATACTCAGTGAGTGAGGAAAGCCATTGGTGGTCTGATAGACTTGCTAATTTTGTCCCGAACTCTCCTAGCCAGACAGGGGCAATATTCTGCTTGTAGATATAACCCCAATGTGCATCCCAGATGTCAGGCAGATTATGAGGATACTGAGGAGCACAAAACCAGGGCTGTGGATATACTTCAACAGGATAATCATGAGCGGAATAGACGAGGCGATCAGGTATATCGAGACGTACAGGGGCGTGTGCCACGCCAGAGAGATTGCCACCCCACCAGTAACAGTCACTTTCAGGTTGACCGTCAGGGCTATAACAGTCGACTCCCTCAACAAAAATGAGCCAGTCAGGGTTTACTGCTAGAATGGCGTTTCCTGCTCGCTCAGCGGCCAATCTCCAATCAACTTTTAGATCTCCTCCTCCCCAACAAACAGGAGTATGTGGCTCGTTATGTAAATCTGCACCAACAATGGTTGTATTGCCCTTATAATGTCTGGCCAGCATTTGCCAGTCGGAGATCCAACGAGCTTCAGGATAAGCATCAGTATACCAATAAGCTGATTGTCTCTCAGCATCAGGGCGGTGTCTGTCAAGAATAATGCGGAGGCCAAGTTGGCCTGCGAAATCAATGATCTTATCCATGATTTGTAAACCGCTCAGACCCAGTAAGTCAGGGTTTTTGATGAAATTGATTCCATTGGGGATGCTGTCCGGGTTGAAGAGTTGGTTACAATAAGGTAAGCGTATTGTATTGTAATACAGGCTGTGAATCTGTTTTAACATATCTTGATAATTGCGAATATTTAGTCCATGAACGACAAAATCTGAGGTCTCAAAGCCAAACCAGTTGATGCCAGCTATACGTATAGGTTGATTATTGGCATCATAAATCTGGTTGCCTTGAGTATGCCAATAGCCATCGCCAGTAAAAATTCTTGAAATAGTGTTCATTTGTTTTCTACCATTACCTCTCAAAGTGGAAGTTGCTCTCTACTCCGAGCAAAGAGTAGAAGCAATATTTTGTAATTTCAAGTATTTTATGTATCATCAAAGCTAACAAAAGTCAATGAAAGAATGTTGTATGAAGAGAAACTGAAGAATTTCAGAGCATTTTCGTTGCCTTTTATAGAGGTATGAGTGTCCGCAATTGCTTTAATAGTCGTACAATATAGATAGTGATTTCAAGGGATCAAAATCGTCGCCTCTGCTGTATTGGGCAAGTTACGATAGGTGGCTGAGAATAGACTGCGTAAAAGTTGTAAGCCTTTCCCAGGTAGGTTATCTCTCTCTATTAGTCTATATATTTATTTTTGTATAAAAGTAGTTTTTGACATTCAGTTTTCCTTCACTTTAGAAAAATGCTGATTAAACAAGGGATTTAGCATTGACATCTTGTTAGTCTCCATCCATAATTGCAGTAGATGCATAGGCGCACCTAGGAGGCAAAAATGAGAAAGACAAGTCTACATCCTCTACGTATTGTTCGTTGCCAGAACAACTTGACGACTGTAAGGTTGGCGGAAGAGGCAAAAGTAGGAGCTTCAACGATCTGGCGTGCTGAACATAGCTATGCCATCAATGCAGAATCACGGCGCAGGTTATGTGAATATTTTGGAATGACGTCCCAGGAATTAGGATTGCTCAATCCTCTGAGAAAATCTTCAGGTGAATTAGAGATTCTTCCAGAATCGTTGGATCAGACATTGCGCCTGTCATATGAGGGTGGTAATCATAGTGTTCCGGGAACTTCTCTGCAAGTACAGGATCAAGCCGGCGCATGGTTGCTACTGGAAGCGAAGCAGATGGCAACATTATTTGATGCAAGCTGGACTCTTGATGCGGCTTTAGAGGCATTGCGTATTGTGTTGCAGGGTATGCAAGAAATGCCAACAGAGATACGCCAGTGCCTTCTTCAATCGAGTGTGAATAACAGTACCAAGCGTATCTCAGAAGAGAAAAGGATACAATTGACTGATGCCATCGATAAAAGTATTAAACAAAGCTGGCAAATATTTCACACATCAAGTCCTCGACATGTAACTATATTGGGTCATGCCCTGCTACAAATGGTGCAGCAGACCCATTCGTTTCTTCAGACAGAAAGCCGCCAGGGATTTTACTCAACAATTTATAACTTGATTGGATCAGGACTCTACTATCAGAATGAATATGAGGCGGCCAGGCAAGCCCATACAAGCGCGTATCGAGCGGCGTTAGAAGGTCATGACATCTGGAATCAGGCGCAAAGTTTAAACTGGCAAGCGATCATATCAAATGCCTATGGTCATCATCGGGAGGCGATCCATTACATAGAAGATGCTCTGACTGTGCTGAAAGAGAAAAATGAGGCAGAGCACCTACGTTTAAAAGCTCATCTGCTTGCCAATTGGGCGTTCAATGCTTCGAGATTGGGAGAGAAATCATCGGTGGCGGAGAAACTCGAAGTATCAGGTAAACTCATTGAGCATCTCGATCAGAATGAAGAGTTTGATCTTTTACGCTGGCATCAGATGGCGGGTGATTGTATGTTGATGAATCAACAATATACTCAAGCCATCTATCATCTTGAGCAATCTCTAGAACAGCTCCCACCGGAATGGCTAGAAAGACGTATTTTGACCCTTATTCCACTAGCTAAAGCATATGCTCATAAGAAAGAAAGAGATGCTAGCCTTGCTATTGCTCAGCAAGCGGCTGTGGCAATTGATACTGTGTCTTCAGTGATGTTGCAGCAGCGTTTTGCTGAATATTTACATATTTTGCAAGATGTATTTCCTCATGACAAACAGGTCAGCGAGTTTATGACCAATATAAGGTAATCCATTCACATAAAAATGGAGCCTGGTATGACCAGGCTCCATTCCTTCATAAATCATTTGTGCTTGTGCTGATAAACCCTCTAGACAGATTATTTTGTGCGTAGTTATCCTATGATAGCTATGCAAAAGGAGGTGCAAGATCGGCTGAAGGTGCCGATAGAAAGATAAGTTTAGCGCGACATAGAATGACGCTATTGGGACAGCGCAATGTAGCTAGATTCCATAAGCGTCTGCGAACAGGCAGTAGAAGGACCTATTGTCCTTAACACCTAAATTCCTAACAAGGAGGTCTTTGATGACCAGAAAAGTGGTCAGGCAAACATTCATGGTTGTGGCAACAATATTACTTGTGCTGAGCGGCTTTATGAGTGTCTCACAACGAACAATGGCTGCCACACCTACCTGTAATGTGCAATATACTGTTAGTAGTCAATGGCCAGGTGGTTTCACCGCTAATGTGAATATTACCAATACCAGTACTACGGCACTTAGTGCATGGACTCTGGGGTTTGCGTTTCCGAGTAGTACTCAAAAGGTGACGCAGGGATGGAGTGCAGCATGGACACAAAGTGGCGCGAATGTGACGGCGCAAAGTCTTTCTTACAATGGAACAATCGCACCAAACGGATCTGTAGGGATTGGCTTTAATGGTTCATATACCACAAGTAATGCGGTCCCGACCGTATTTACTATCAATGGTGCGACTTGCAATCAGATTCCACCAACTGTGGCGATTACAAGTCCAACGACTGGATCATCTTTTACTGCACCAGCTAATATCCCCATTACTGCCAGTGCAACTGATGCAAGCGCAACCATTAGTCGAGTAGAGTTTTATAGTGGTACATCGTTATTGGGTACGACGACAAGCTCACCTTATACTTTTTCGTGGAATAGTGTTGCAGTTGGTACTTATACATTGACGGCTAAGGCATATGCCAGTGATGGCTCAAGCGCTACCTCAAGTCCAGTTAGTGTAACGGTGGTGCAAGCGACAACGCCAAAGATACAGACTAGTACTGCCAGTCTAAAGGTTAATCCAGGAGGGACAGCACAATTTGGTGTGAGCCTTTCATCGCAACCGTCGAGTACCGTGTCTGTGACAGTGGCAAAGACTGCTGGAGCTACAAGTGTGAGTGTAAGCGGCGGGGCAACTTTGACCTTTACGGCTGCTAACTGGAGTACGCAACAGACTGTGACAGTTACTGCTACGGCTAGTGCTGCGACAACTGATACTGCCACACTAACTGCATCTGCAACGGGTTATACGAGTGCAACCGTGGCTGTGAGCGTGCAAAGTGTCAGTACGACCAGTTCGTATACGCAGCATTTTCTGGATATGTATAACAATATTAAAGATCCCGCTAACGGATACTTTAGTTCTCAAGGTATCCCCTACCATTCGGTTGAAACACTAATGGTTGAAGCACCTGATTATGGTCATGAAACTACATCAGAGACATTTAGCTATTGGATCTGGCTGGAAGCGACTTATGGGAAAGAGACGGGTAACTGGGCGCCTTTCAATAGCGCCTGGACCACGATGGAGACGTATATGATCCCCTCACATGCGGATCAGCCAACGAATTCGTCGTATAATCCCAGTTCTCCAGCACAATATGCCCCTGAATCGGTAAATATTACCGATTATCCGACGCAGTTAGACTCTAATGTCTCAGTTGGACAAGATCCACTGGCAAATGAGCTTCAATCAACATATGGAACACCTGATATCTATGGTATGCATTGGTTGCTTGATACGGATGATTGGTATGGCTATGGTCATTGTGGTGACGGTACAACGAAGCCATCCTTTATTAATTCCTATCAACGTGGACCGTCTGAGTCGGTCTGGAAGACAGTTGTGCAGCCTTCATGTGACAACTTCAAATTTGGTGGACCAAATGGATTCCTGGATCTCTTCCAAAAGAATTCTGGGGGTGGAGCATATGCACAACAGTGGAAATACACGGATGCTCCTGATGCAGATGCACGTACTATTCAGGCTGCTTATTGGGCATATACCTGGGCTGCCGCACAGGGGAAGAGTAGTGATGTCTCAGCAACTATTGCTAAAGCTGCTAAAATGGGCGACTACTTGCGCTACTCATTCTTTGACAAATACTTTAAGAATCCTGGCTGTGTGAGTACAAGTTGTACGGCTGGTACAGGAAAGAGTAGTTCGAATTATCTGTTATCGTGGTATTATGCCTGGGGTGGTTCACTGGCAACATCAGGTAGCTGGGCATGGCGTATCGGTTCCAGTGCATCTCATCAAGGATATCAGAATCCATTAGCGGCATGGGCGTTGAGCACGATTCCAGCACTTGAGCCACTCTCTCCGACGGCCGCTGGTGATTGGGCAACAAGCTTAACGCGCCAGATGCAATTTTATCAGTGGTTACAGTCCTCGGAAGGCGCAATTGCGGGTGGCGCAACAAATAGCTGGAATGGCAACTATGGAACCCCACCGGCTGGTGATCCTACATTCTATGGACTATCATATGACTGGGAGCCTGAGTACCATGATCCACCCAGTAACAACTGGTTTGGTATGCAGACGTGGTCTATGGAGCGCGTTGCTGAGTATTATAATCAGACAGGTAATGCTACCGCGAAATCGATTTTGAGCAAATGGGTAGCCTGGGCTTCTGCTAACACTACATTGAATTCTGATGGAACATATGCTATCCCATCGACTCTTAATTGGAGTGGTCAGCCAGCTACCTGGAATGCAAGTAGCCCTACTGCAAATACCTCTCTGCATGTCACTGTTGTGGATAAGACAACAGATGTCGGTGTTACAGGCTCTTTCGCTAAGGTATTGATGTATTATGGAGCGAAAGCAGGCGATACAGCATCACAGACCCTGGCGAAAGCATTGCTGGATCGCATGTGGACAAACTATCGCGATACCATTGGGGTTGCTGTCCCAGAGACCCGCACCGATTATAGCCAGTTTAATGACTCGGTTTCCATTCCATCTGGCTGGACCGGAGTAAATGGACAGGGGGCAACTCTCAACTCGTCAACAACCTTTATTACAGAACGTCCCAAGTATAAATCAGATCCAGCCTGGCCGAAAGTTCAGACTTATCTGAATGGGGGAGCGGCTCCAACCTTCACATATCATCGTTTCTGGGCACAGGCTGATATTGCCATTGCCTATGCTGACTATGATATGTTATATCCTAGTTCCTAAATGGTAAGTGTGATGGACTTCGACGAGAAATCGAGGTCCATCACTATCTTTTTGCCTGATAAAGCGCAGCTCCGTTCGGTGCTGCTTAGTGGGAGCGCAAATGATCCCATCCTCCCGCCTGCAATGGCGAGATGGTTCCATTTTGTATAAGCGTGAGTCCTGATCCTTCTTTGACCTTTCCAATAATTGTGGCTTTGACTCCTGTCGCAGCGATCAAATCCTCTATAAGAGTTGGCGCACGATCGGCTGGCGCTGTGAAAAGTAGTTCATAATCTTCACCTCCAAAGAGTGCAAGCTGAAGTGGGTCATGTTTGGTTAACTGCGCAATAGCAATTACTGCGGGATGGATTGGCAATGTTTCAGCCTCAATATACATACTGACGTTACTGGCTTCACTGATGTGTAAGAGATCTCCAACAAGTCCGTCACTTACATCAATGCCTGTAATCACGTTGTGGCTGGCAAGCCACTGACCAGCGTCTATGCGCGGTGTTGGTGTGTGTTGTGCTTGTATGGCCAGCGCTTGATGTTCTGGGGCAATCTGTGAGGCAAGTTTTTTGTCCTCTAATAAAAGTAATCCTGCCGCGGCTGAGCCTACATTGCCCGTGACGATAATGGCATCACCTATTTGCGCATGGTTGCGTTGGAGAATCTGGTTACGGTTGCCCGTTCCAAGGAGAGTGATGTCGATGATGAGTCGTTCGGCGTTACGTGCGATGTTGCCTCCAACAATAGCGACGCTAAATTTGGCAGCTTCTTCTCGTAATCCTGCATAAAGACCATCAAGGATGGCTGTGTCAAGTGTGGGTGGTAGTAGTAGCGATACTAAGGCGAAGCGCGGTCGGGCTCCCATCGCTGCTATATCGCTCAAGTTTACTGCTAGCACGCGACGCCCAAGGTCATGAGGATCTATGTTAGATAGGCGGAAGTGCGTATCTTCTACTTGCGCATCGCAGGTGGCGACGAGAATTTCTTCTCCGTCTATGTCGAGAACGGCGGCATCGTCTCCAACTCCTAGCATGACATGCGGCGATTGAGGTAAACTAGCGGTGAGACGAGCGATGAGTCCAAATTCACCAAGATCCTTGATCACTGTCATGATATTCCCCTCTCAATAGCTCGACGTAGTTGAGACGCGGCAGCAGTAATATCCTCGGCGTGGACAATCGCTGTAATCACTGCTATCCCATTTGCGCCAGCTTGCATGACTTCTGTGGCATTCTGTGCGGTAATGCCACCAATGGCTACAAGCGGTATGTGATGGTGAACTGCTAAAGTGGTTAAAAAATTAATGCCCGTGGCAGGCGCGGTATCAGATTTCGCTAGCGAGGGGAAAATTGGACTGACACCCAGGTAGTCGGCTCCGGCTGCAACCGCGGCTTCAGCCTCTATAAGATTAGAAATAGAGACACCAAGAATACGATCAGTGCCCAGGATATACCGCGCCATTGCAGCGGGCATGTCTTCCTGACCAACATGGGCACCATCAGCATCTATAGCCAATGCTACGTCTACACGATCATTCACAATGAGTAATACGCCTCGCTCTCTGGTTAAGCTTCGCAGCTCTAGGCCTTCCTCGATGAGGACGCTGGTGCTGGCTGTCTTATTGCGCAATTGGATGACCGTTGCTCCGCCATCTATAGCGGCTTTCACTATCGTTGCGTTGTCACGACCTCGGGACCATTGATGATCTGTTAATACGTGAAGACGAAGTTGTGGTAATAAGCCGTGTGACATCAGGACATACTCACTTTCTGAGCATCCTCAAATCCTTCTGCTTCGAGATTAGCTACAGCGTCAAGGAGATGAGAGCGAAAAGTACCGGGACCGCTTGCCAACAATGCGGCTCTCTCTCCTGCTAATCCCATTGTTACGAGTGCCGTTGTGGTTGCAAGCCAGGCGTCTGGCTCAACTGCTATGAACGCTGCTATTAATGATGTTGCCATGCAGCCACTGCCAGTAATAGCCGCCAGTAGAGGATGTCCATTCTCTACTTGAGCTAGACGTTGACCATCGCTAATTACATCTCGAGCGCCAGTAATTGCAGTAACGCAACCAAATTCATTCGCTGCACGATTGGCTACCAGTTCGCGATCGGCCGAAAGTGAAACAGAGTCGACTCCGCGTGTCTCCGCTGCGACTCCGATTAATGTTCCAATCTCAGAAGCATTACCACGCAGTACAGTGATATGGAGCTCTCGTAGCAGACGCAATGAGCTTTTGGTTCGTAGGCTTGTGGCTCCAGCCCCAACTGGATCAAGTATGATGGGGATGCCACGCTCATTCGCTCGTCTTCCTGCAAGCAGCATAGATGCGATTTGCTCAGGCGTGAGGGTGCCGATATTAAGAACGAGGGCAGATGCTAAGGTAGTCATCTCTTCAACCTCCTCACGCGCATGAGCCATGACAGGAGAGGCTCCAATGGCTAGTGTGATGTTTGCTGTATCGTTCATGACGACCTGGTTCGTAATGTGATGTATCAGTGGCCGCTGTGCGCGAATTCGATCTATTAATGATGGTGATGTAGCATTGTGGTTCATAGTTAATTACCTTCTCTCTCTTTTTGTTCCTTCTGAATGCTCCAGAAATGTTCTACTGGTCCGTGCCCATGCCCCAAGCCTGGGGCATGGCGGATTGCTTCTGTGATGTAGATTTTTGCGTTTGCAATAGCTTCTCCAACAGGTACCTTTTTTGCCATGAATGCGGTTATCGCTGCTGAAAAGGTGCAGCCTGTCCCGTGCGTGTGAAGCGTATGGATGCGTTCTGCATGTAATTCGGTAAAATGATTTCCATCGAAATATAGGTCGATGGCATCGCCCTTATAATGACCACCTTTCACGACAACATGTCGCGGCCCTAAGCTGTGGATGGTTATTGCGGCCTGACGCATCTCGTCCAGTGTCTTAACTGATTGCCCCGTTAGCACCTCAGCTTCAGCAAGATTGGGGGTGATGACTTCTGCTAATGGTAGGAGTAATGTGGAGAGCGTTTCAATGGCCTCAGGGGCCAGTAAGTGATCCCCTCCTTTGGCTACCATAACAGGATCAACAATGAGACGCAAATTCCATTTTGAGACACAATCTACCACAGCCTTGATAGTGGCTGCGTTAGACAGCATACCTGTCTTAGCAATATTCGTGCCAATGTCTTCAAGTACAGCGTCAATCTGTGCGATTACCATTGCTGGTGGTAGTTCATGAATTACACTCACACCCTGGGTGTTTTGGGCTGTAACTGCTGTGAGCGCTGAAAGACCGTATACTCCTAACGCGGCAAATGTTTTTAAATCTGCCTGGATACCTGCTCCACCGCCGGAGTCCGAGCCTGCAATGGTTAATGCTTTGGGTCGGTCTATAGCGTTTGGTGGGTTGATTGATGAAAATGTCATATGGGCCATTCCTCCAGACGCCAGGCCATATCCCAGAATAACCATTCGTAACGCGTACTTGTTAGAAAAATTTCGTGTAAGCGTGCTTCTTCCTGTGGGGCAATAGCATTGGTATACAAATCAAGTTGCTGGCGTATCCCTATGCCGACAGCGTCAAAATCGGGCGATGCGTAAGTGGCTAGCCAGTCTGCATAGGGATGATCTGGAGTCGGTAATGTATCCCCCACCAGTAGATGACCGATCTCTGCATAGATCCAGGCACAGGGGAGGATGGCCGTAAGAAGTTCTGATAATGTTCCTGTGGCTGCTATGTGTAAGAGATGACGTGTATATGCATAGTTTGTAGGAGCCATGGGGGTATGAAGCATTTCATGTGGTGTGAGTCCAAATTGCTGACCATAACGGCGATGTAAGTCCTCTTCAACGAGGAGAGTATTCAGGAGGAGTTTGCCGAATTGTTCCATTTCTTCATGTGTATGGGCTTTTGTCGCGGCGTAACCGAAGGTTTTTGTCAGGGCATCTAGAAAAAGAGCGTCCTGACGAATGTAAAATTCAAAATTAGCAGGAGCAAGAGAGCCATTACCAAGTGCGATGACAAAGGGATGATGAAATTGTCGTTCCCAGAGTGATGCAACACTTGTGTGTAGACGCTCGCTAAGACTTTGCTGGGTGATGCTGGATGTGTTTTTTGGAAGAGTTTCCAATGTCGTTTGACCTCAAGTTTGCAAACGCATAGGAGAATGTAAGCACAGGGGTAAGGTGAGGACATGCTATTTTAAATAGCAATAATCGGCGCATTCCCTTCGCTGGCATTACCCAGATCAGGTTAAAAAGGGTGTCCCACACATTCCGGTGGTGCTCTCAGCTCGGCTGTACCGAGCTCCCCTAGCAGGCGATAAATCATTCTATATTTAGAAGTATATCACAGTCTGAAGGGATTATGTCGTCATCGCTTTGTAAGAGTTATAGTGATGGAGGCATGGGAAGGGTGAATGAGAAACAGCATCCTTCACCGATGACGCCGGAGCTTTCAACCCATATCTTGCCTCCCATCGCTTCTACGAGTTCTTTACAGATTGCAAGGCCCAAGCCAGTTCCACGTACTGGACCACCTAGATCACGTTGTAGGCGTACAAAGCGCTCGAAGACTAAAGCAATTTCTTCTGGTGGGATACCTGGACCGGTGTCTTGTACTGAGATACATGCCTGGCTGGGAGACGAGGCTGTTTGTTCCGCTTTAATAAGTATCGACGAAGTCTCTAATCGATATTTTAAGGCGTTTGTTAAGAGGTTGAGCAGAATCTGGCGCGTGTGTTGAGGGTCAGCGATAATCATGAGGGTGTCTGGAACCTCTACACGAAGCGTGGTCGTTTGCAATTGCTTTGGCTCAATAAGTGCGATGACGTCTTGGACTATCTGAGAAATCAGAACCTTTTCTGTTTTGGGTAATTGCTCTCCTGTGCTGATGCCGACGTAATCCAGGGTATTGTTGACGATCATTTGGAGGTCATAGCATGCGTGTAATGCATAGTTGAGACTCTCCTTTCTGGTGGCGCTATCAAGTTGATCATCGAAATTCTGCAATAGCTCGATATGTCCTAGCGCTGATTGCACAGGAGTGCAAAGTTCATGGCTGATGTTAACGATAAAGCGATCCTTTAACTGATTTAAATGCTGTTGCTGTTTATAAGCGCTATTTATGCTTTGTCTCTCTTTAATCGCTTGCATCATTTCTATGCGCGAGTATTCTGACATTTCAAGCAAGTAACGCAGATAACAGATAAAGAAGCTTTCTATCATTAAGGCGATTGTGCCAGTAACCAGTCCCATAATGAGAGGAGAAGGCCAGAGAAAGCCGTTGCTGTGAATAGTAATAGTGATGGCCATGGAGAGAGCTGTGAGGATGATGCAGATAAATGCTCCACGTTGTTTGAAGAGCCATGCGGCGAGCGCTACGGAGATAGCAAGGAGTGGGCCATTAAATTGAGAAAAAATATAAGGAATGAAGCATCCCACAGAACTGATAGCAACAATGGTAAAACGTACATTGAAGGATAGTCTGAGTAGCCCAATCAGGACAGTATTAAGAATACGCATGGCTTTTCTTTGTTCTCCGATAACAATGCGTTGAGATTTGTTTTTTGGGGGTGTATCGTATATGTGGCTTATTTGACGTACTCCTTATTAATCGCTAGAGTATTTGCAAAGAAATACTGGTATGTTACAAATGTGTACGCTCTACTAGACTTTGCAAGAGACATTGCAGAATGTATCACTAACCTGTATTAAGCGAGACCAGACGGTTTTCAGTTAAGTCTGAAGGAGACTGAATCATTCAATATAAATCTATAGGAATTATATCTATTATACTATATCTTTTAATTAATTCCTCATGAAGATATTAGAATGGAGAAGAGACGGAATAGTTTTCGCGCCATCCAATATCTTATAGCCAAAAAGAGAAGAGAACAGGCTCGATATAATCTTTGAGAATGCTTTTTATATCGATGAATATAAATGTATGTGGTAAGATCGTGACCAGTTCATGTTATTATTTGAGTATTCGAGGAGAATATGGCGATTAAATTCTGTCTATTTAAACATGAGTAAGGTGTAAAGCATGACGTCAAAAGTCTTGATTACTGATTATGCGTGGCCTTCGCTTGATATTGAGCGAGCTATTTTGCAGCGTGTGGATGCCGAGATTATTGAGGCGCATAGTGGCGAGGAGTCTGAGCTGATCCAGCTTGCTCCAGGGTGCGATGCTATTTTGACGAATTGGAAAAAAGTCACGCCCGCTGTCCTGGATGCAGCTCCGCGTTGTCGAATCGTGAGTCGCTACGGTATTGGGGTGGATAATATTGCTGTGGAGCATGCGACACAGCTTGGTATTCTCGTTACTAATGTTCCTGATTTTTGTCTGGATGAGGCTTCTGATCATGCAATGGCACTTTTACTTGCTTGCTCCAGACAGATTGTAACGTATGCGACTGCTACACGGCAAGGCATCTGGCAGGTGAATACCGGTGGCTCAATACGGCGTTTATATGGGCAGACATTGGGGATTATTGGGCATGGCAATATCGCACAAACGCTTGTGCCGAAAGCTTTGGGATTTGGATTGAAAGTGGTTGTGTATACGCCTCGTTTATCTGCTGAGGACCTGGCTGCTTTTGGCACAAATTGTGTTGCTACGAATGATCTAGATGAGCTTTTGTCATTATCTGATTATGTATCAATTCATGTGCCTCTTACCATAGAAACACGCGGGATGATCGACACTCGTGCTTTGCGCTTGTTGAAGCCAACTGCCTATGTGATTAATACCTCACGAGGAGCGGTTATCGATGAAGTTGCGCTTTATCAGGCTCTTAAAGAAGGTTGGTTTGCAGGGGCTGCGCTGGATGTGCTGGTCCAAGAACCACCACTGCAAGATTATCCGTTGCTCTCCTTGCCGAATGTTATCGTGACTCCGCATGCTGCCTTCTATTCGGAAGATGCAGTGATCGATGTTCAACAAAAAGCTGCTGAACATGTTGCCAGCGCCTTACGAAAAGAGACTCCTACTAATGTGTTGAATGCGCAAGTTTCGCAATTTCCTACGTATCGTTTGCGGGTCTAGGAAGTTGAGATAATTATATTTCTAGATAAGGTTAGTAGGAGCAATGAGGTTGGGATTTGTGAGCGGCTGTAACAGAAATGAGAGTTTCTCCAAGCCGCTCACAAAGGAATGGTTACTTTGTTGGTGTATTTAGATGAATTAATGAGAAGATGCCTGATTAATTGGCATTTACCCCTTTACTTCGTTGAATGGTACCCATGCCTGCCGATGGTTGTAGTTGATTTCATACCAGCGTGTGAATGTGCCATCGGTTTCTTGTATTTGTGTGGTATAGGCGGAGACAAAGATGGCGTTACTTGGAGCTTCACCAAGTTGATACGCTGTATAACCAACACTCAGTGTGGCTGGACGTCCGTATATAGGAACGGTGCTACTAGTAGATGGGAAGGTAATGACTTTCCCATTTCCTATATACTCTAGAGCATCTCCAGGTGGGACTGCTAGCCATGCTTGTTTCGCGTGCGCATAATGATTATTTGGATAGGTGGCATCAGGTTGATCCTCTTCCCCATACCAGATTTGGTACATGGTATCACCTGTGCCGGCTGCATCTTTACGCTTTGCAGTATATGCATAGGTGGTAAGTGACTCGACGTTGGTCGTCTCGTCAGTGATGTCGGAGGCATCACCCGAGTGAGGTACGAGTCCAGAAGCTGTACTGGGATCGGTATACACTGAGAAAAAGTTGAAATTTTTCGCCGTTTCGGTACCGTTTGAGCCCAGGGGCTTTTGACCAGTTTTGGGAATAATTGTTACAAATTTCTGAGATGTATTTGGTAGGGGATAGGGAATACCTTGCTGGTGTATTAAGTTAAGGTAGTATGGCCAGAGCCAGTATGGTCCGGGATCGACATGATTTGGAGCAACGCTGAGAAGCGAGGCTGGTATCGTTCCATGGGATACAATGTGATCATGGTTGAGTGGAATATTGTATTGTTTTATCAGGAATGCAACAAGTTTCGCAGAGGCGAGATATTGGAGCGCGTTGTACCATTGATAACCTGTAGCATCGTATCCTGCGTGCTCGATATTGATAGAGTGTTGATTGTACCAGTAGTTTCCTGCGGCATAGGCAAGATCTTTGTTGTGTAGAACTTCGTAGACGGTTCCATCAGTGTCTACAATGTAGTGGCTGCTGACTGCGCTACTGGGATCTTGGAACGTACTTAAGGCCGAGAGAGCACTCCCTTCAACATCGTGAATCACGATCTGGTCGATTGATAAATCGGTTGGCCGATTGGCTGATTCATAGTTGCAAGGTTGATCGCTGGCTACGATATTACAGTCATGTGTTGTGGGATCTAGAATGCAATTGATTGCCGGACTATAATCAGCATCGCCAGTAGTACAACCGCTGGGAACAGAAGTGGTCACGGTACTTGTATGAAAGGTTTTCGTATTGGGTGTAATGGTTTGCGGCGATAATTGTATTGTTTGTCCCTGATCGGTTTTGGCACTAAAACCTGTATTGATGAGGTGAAAGACTGCATCTGCATACATATGTGCAGTTGCAGGTACGGTTGCATTGCTATAAGCCGCTACTGCCCCATACCAATCGGATAGAGTGGTGGGCAACGTTGGTGAGAGCGTTAAGGCATCGGTACGCAAGATCCAGGCACCAGCAAGAATATTGGTTGCCAGATCTTTTTCGATGAGGTTAGCATTGACATTCAGCAATTTAGCGGCTTGATCAAGCGTGTCAATATTTTTTCGTACAAAGTTATGGGTACAGGCTTTACCTGAAGAGGCTTCGAGCGCCTGGCAACCATTTGTTGTGGTTGTGTGAATAAGATTCATGCAGCCATAGCCACCGCTAATATTTGCGATACCTTGATGCATGCTCATTTGTCCCTCTGTTTGACAGATGGCTTTTAGAACCTCTGATGGGACACTTGTTTGCTGTGCGGCATGGGTGAAATATTGTTCCACTGTGTCTGTTGGTTGTGTAGCAGCCATGCTGGAAGTTTGATACAAGCTCATCATTAAGAGTAAAAGAAGATTAACAGCGAGAAATACTAGAAAAAACGGCCATTTTTTCTTGGCCTTCAATCTATGCATCATGCACTCTTTCTTTTTATTAATATGCCGGCATTTCATTATACTAATGTGGATGTTACAGGATTTTTATCACAAGAAGGAGATCAGTGCAATAATATAGATGGATTTTAATACTATTGTCTGCAAGTAGTATGAAATTTTTAGCTAATTGATTAGATAAGGTCATCTATGAGGAGTCTTTTAGCAGGATCTGATGGGATTGAGAATTTGGCTGCTAACCTTAACAAATTACATTACTATCCACTCACTACTTACCGTTTCCCTGTAAGGAACTGTTCCAACCTGGCAGAGGAAATGATAGGAGTTATATTGTTTCTTTCTTGTCTCCTAAAAGAATGGAATGATATGATAGCAGTATAACGTTTATTTGAGGAGATAACATAGGGGAGTCCACCTGTTTTTTGAGGCTACTGCTAGTAAAGTGGAATGGCGAAGCGTAAGTATGGTTAATCATAAACAAACAGAAGGTAACATTGCGACATTGTTGAAGGCTTTGTCTTTTGCAACGGGCATAGGATTCGGCGGTCATATCGAGCATGGTGTGAAAAGTGCTTATCTGGGGTTGCAGATTGCTGATGCACTGATGTTGGAAGAGGAAGAGAGGGAGGCTATTTTCTATGGGTGTCTCCTTAAAGATGTAGCATGCACTGCTTGTGCAGCTGGTATGGCAGCCTTCTTTCCTGATGATGAGAAGCTTTCTTTGTCACAGGTTATTTTAGTTGATCCATCAAGTTTCAATGATATGGTTAGTTGGTTGTCAAAGTACGTCCCATTAGATGCGCAATTTCCTGTTCGAGTTACGAAGCTTCTATCTTTTATGGTGCAATGCAGACCCATTATTAAGGAAGCAATGCGTAGCCATTGTGAAGTGGCAGAGCTCTTTGCGCGTCGACTTGGTTTTTCAACCTTAGTTCAGCAGGCACTTCGTTTGCAATGGGAACGTTGGGATGGTAGAAGTATGGCCTATGGTCTTAAGGGATCTGCTGTGCCTATCACCGCACGCATTCTACATATTTCACAGGTTATTGAGCTGGTATATCATTTTAGTGGAAAATTTGCACCAGGGGCAATTCTGCAAGAAAAGCGCGAGAAGCGATTTGATCCAGATATTGTCGATGCATTCTTGGCGTTGGCACAGCAAGAAGGGTTTTGGGAGACGTTTGATCAACAGACGCCTGAGGACATTATGGCTATCAGGCCGTCTACTCAGACCGAGGAGCTATGGGAGAATCAGATTGAGGATGTGTGTGAAGCACTGGCGGACTTTGTTGACCTCAAAGCTCGTAAGACCTGGCATCACTCACAGATAGTCGCTAAAATTGCTGTAGGAATCGGCGATCAACTTGGGTTGCAGAAGAGTGAGCTGATTAGATTGCGCTGTGCTGCTCTTGTGCATGATGTGGGTATGGTTGCCATTCCGATAGGAATTGTGATCAAGGATGAAGCACGCCGATCAAGAAGTGACTGGGAGACATATCGCCTTCATCCTTATTATACACAACATATTTTAGAACAGGTCGTGCCTCTTCATGATCTGGCTCAAGCGGCGGCATCTCATCATGAATGGATCAATGGCCAAGGGTATCATCGGCAACTTTATGGGAAGCAGATTCCTTTACATGGTCGTATCTTAGCTGTCGCAAATACCTATGCTGAGTATATTCAGCAGCAGGGAACGCTGGAAAATCCAGCCGAAGCCTTGTCTAAGATGCGTTCAATGATAGAAGTCCAATTGGATAGATCGTGCTACGAAGCTCTGGTAACCTCTTTGATGTGCAATGAAACCCCCGGTCGCAAACGTAAGCGCTCTGTGTCACGTAATGTTGGTGCTCTAACTGAGCGGGAGAGTGAGGTACTGTCTCTCTTAGCTCAAGGGAAAAGTACTCCTCAAATTGGACATACTCTTCATATTAGTCGAAAAACGGTTGAGCATCACCTGGCACATATCTACAATAAAATTGGTGTAACTTGCCGTACTGCAGCAGTTGTCTATGCTGTTCAGCAAAATTTAATTTGATAATCATAACTATATAGAGCTATTACGGCGATAAGCGTAAGCATCGATTTCTCTGTAAGAAGTCTTGCATTCTTAGGTATTCATTTTTGTTATGGATAATATTAAAATCATTCATTTGTATTATGAATGATTTTGGGTTATGATTAGAGTGAAGCTAAACAGGTTGCAAAGCCAATCTATAGGATTTTGAAAAGTTGAATACTATTGCGACAATACAAACTCACAAATCAATAAATGTAAATTAGCATGAAAATATGCTTTGAGTTGATGGCGTCAGGTCATCAGTACTTCCGGAGGAGTGGATGAAAAAAAGCTACAGCATGAAGAATAATACACCTACATATGATATAGCAGACGCAAGACTTACAATAGTTATTAGCCGAGTTTTACAAGCAGGGGTGATATTAAGTTCGATAGTTATTGGATCAGGGGTGGTGCTCTCTTTTTTGCATCCAGACTCTCAACAAATGAATACGCAACTTCCATTTACCATTGCTCACATTATTGTAGGCTTGCTCGTACTACAACCTCAAGCAATAATCTTGCTAGGCTTAGTTATACTTATCTCTACTCCAGTGATACGCGTGGCAATTTCTATTATTGCTTTTGCGGTTGAACATGATCACACATTTGTGGCTATCTCCAGTATTGTCTTGTTGATTTTGCTCGTGAGTTTTATGCTCGGTAAAGGAGGTGCTTGATGCACCTTACCGCACTGGAGCTTGTTTTACTTTTTTGCAGTTCGGTGGTGGCTGGGGTTATCGGTTCATTAGTTGGGCTGGGTGGTGGTGTTTTGATCGTTCCTCTTCTTACGTTGGTTTTCAAATTACCCATATATGATGCGATTGGCGCAAGTATTGTTGCAGTCATTGCAACCTCGAGTGGGGCTGCCGTTGCTTATGTTCGCGATCATCTCTCGAATATACGGATTGGGATGTTTTTGGAAATTGCTACAACAATAGGGGCTATTAGTGGAGCGTTTCTGGCTGGATGGATAGCTCCATCATTTCTCTTTATCATCTTTGGAGCTATATTGCTGATCTCTGTGGTTCCAATGGTCTTTAAGCTAGGCGAAGAGTTGCCTCTGGAAGTGCATAATGATTATCTGGCAGCAAGCCTTCATCTAGAAAGTGCGTATCCAGATGCAAAGTTGGGAAAAATGGTCTCGTATCAGATGACGCGAACTCCTTATGGCTTTGTAATGATGTATGTGGCCGGGTTGATTTCTGGTTTGCTGGGTATCGGAAGTGGTACTTTTAAAGTACTTGCTATGGATACAATTATGCGCTTGCCTATGAAGGTGTCGACGACAACCAGTAATTTTATGATTGGAGTAACTGCGGCAGCCAGTGCCGGTATATATCTGTCGCGGGGAGATATCTTGCCTTTTGTCGCAGCCCCTGTCGCACTAGGAGTATTGCTTGGAGCTCTTTTGGGCGCACGCTTGCTTACACGTATGAGCAACAAGATGTTGCGTTTGATTTTTATACCGATTATGGCTCTGATCTCAATACAAATGATGTTGAGAGGGTTCGGTGTTGGCATTTAACAGGAGGGCATGGCATAATAATTACGTGTGATTGTAAATAGCTTATTTGTAAGCAGCCATGAAGGAATTGAGCCAATGGAGATACCGTCAATGCTTGAAGAACTTGTGTCAAAGATGACAATTGCAGAAAAAGTATCAATGTTATCTGGTTCTGATATGTGGCATACAGAGCCGATTGAACGTTTAGGTATACCGGCATTGAAGATGTCCGATGGACCCAATGGGGCTCGTGGCGATAGTTTTACAAATGGAAAGCCTGCTGCCTGTTTCCCCGCCGGTGTTTCTCTGGCGTCAAGCTGGAATATAGATCTAGTAGAACGTGTTGGTAAAGCTCTTGGTCAGGAAGCTCAAACAAAGAGTGCAAGTGTCTTGCTTGGACCAACTTCAAATATTCATCGCTCACCACTCAATGGACGCAATTTCGAAAGTTTTTCTGAAGATCCTTATTTGTCTGCGCGTATGGCAGTGGCTTATATTAATGGTGTTCAGAGCCAGGGAGTTGGAACGTCGATCAAGCATTTCGTCTGTAACGATTCCGAGTTTGAACGCGATACGATCAGTTCAGATGTGAGTGAACGTGCCCTACGCGAAATATATTTACCAGCATTTAAAGCCGGTATCACTGAGGCGAAAAGCTGGACTATTATGGCTGCCTATAATCAGGTGAATGGGAAGCATGCGAGCGAGAATGCTTATCTGCTGACCGATATTTTGCGCCACGAGTGGGGTTTTGATGGTGTAGTAGTCTCTGACTGGTTCAATTGCGTCAAAAGCACAAGTCCTTCGGTAAATGCGGGCTTAGATCTGGAAATGCCGGGGCCGGGAATCTGGCGCGGCCCCAAATTGCTTGAGGCTGTCAATAATGGCGAAGTAAGTGAAGAGACTCTTAATGTAATCGTTCTTCGTCTGCTTCATCTTATTCAGAAGGCTGGCCTCTTTGAACATCCTCAGGAAAGTGAAGAATTGGCTATTGATCGCCCTGAACATAGAGCATTGATCCGTGAGGCAGGCGCTGAAGGTATCGTTTTGCTGAAGAATGAAAATGATATTTTGCCGCTCCAGCGTGAGAAACTTCAGTCGATTGCTGTTATTGGTCCAAATGCCAAAGTAGCGCGTATAATGGCTGGTGGTAGCGCCCAGGTGACTGCACATTACCGAATCTCACCGTTTGAAGGTATTGTGAATGCAGTCGGCGATCACGTCAAAGTAGCATTCGAACAAGGTTGTACAAATTTTAAGCGGCTTCCATTGGTGGATATCCCTCAACTTGAAGTTGCTCAGGGCTATTCCGACCCGGGTTTTATTGTCACGTATTACAATAGTAGCGATTTTTCAGGAGAAGTTGTTGGTACAGAGTTTACTACATCTTCAGAGATGCAGTGGTTCACGTTAACTACAGAACAATTTTCGGCCCGGCTCGATGCCTGGTATACCGCTGCTGAGACAGATATCCATACTTTTAGCTTGATAAGTGCTGGCCTCTCTCGTCTTTTGATCGATGGAAAAGAAATTATCAATAACTGGGATCAGCAAGTTCATGGCGATTCTTACTTTGGTTTTGGTAGCTCAGAAGTAATCAAAACAGTCAAGCTTGAAGCCGGTCGTACATACCACCTGAGCGTTGAGTATAGTCAAGCAGGTCCTAATATTTTACGAGCTGTACGTTTGGGCCATCTTTTGCCTCAGAATCAGCAGGCGATAGAGCAGGCGGTGGAACTGGCGGCTACGAGCGATGTGGTGGTGCTCTGTGTTGGGCTGAATGAGGAGTGGGAGAGTGAAGGCTTTGATCGTCCTGATATTGATCTGGCTGGCAAGCAAGTTGAGCTAATTAAGCGCATTTCCGCTGCGAATCCTCGTACAATAATTGTGTTGAATACTGGTTCACCGATTGCGATGCCCTGGCTTGAATGCGTTCCCGCTGTCCTGCAAGCCTGGTTTCCAGGTCAGGAGTGCGGTAATGCGATTGCCGATGTGCTCTTTGGAGATGTGACGCCTTCTGGTAAGCTGTCTGAGACCTTTCCGGTGCGTGTAGAGGATAATCCCGCCTTTATTAATTATCCTGGTGAGAATGGCCGGGTGAACTATGGGGAAGGTATCTTCGTTGGCTATCGTTATTATGAAAAGAAGAAGGTTGCACCTCTCTTTCCCTTTGGTTTTGGCCTGTCTTATACTACGTTTGCTTATAATGATCTGCATCTAAGCGCTCAGGAAATTACATCAGATGAGACATTACAGGCTGATATTACTATCAATAATAGCGGTAAACTTGCTGGTAAAGAGGTCGTGCAATGTTATGTGCGTGATCTGCAATCAAAGTTGGTACGCCCTGTAAAAGAGCTGAAGGCATTTGCTAAGGTGGCTCTGGAGTCAGGAGAGAGCAAAGTTATTACGTTTATGCTCGATTATCAGTCCTGGGGCTATTTCGATGACCTTAAACATAGTTGGGTGGCTGAACCTGGAGAATTTGAGGTGCTTGTCGGTTCCTCATCACAAGATATTCATGCTCGCGCCACTTTTCGTCTTACTACAGAACGCTATTGGCTGTAGTGTGAATTGATAAATGTAGAAGCTTCTGTTGAAAAGGTAGAAACTTGAAAAGGAAGAGTTGGAGTCTCAAGCACTTCTAAACTTTTGTCGCATGCATAAAAGTTTAGAAGTACCTGGTATCTATTATATAACGAAGTTTGCAGTGGTTTTCGCACGTACTTCGTCGATTGATGATTCTGGCATGATTTCGCGCAGCCTGAGTTGTCCTTCAAAAAATGCGAAAACGGCTAATTCGGTAATGATGATATCGACAGCACCTAGAGCAGTGAGGGGTAGGGTGCACTCTGGAACTATTTTAGCCTTGCCGTTATTTTCAGTGTGTGTCATGGTAACGATCAGCTTACGTGCTCCAGTTGCCAGGTCCATGGCGCCGCCAACTCCAAGAAGAGGCTTGCCGGGTACTGCCCAGTTGGCGAGGTTGGCTTTTTCGTCCACCTGTAAGCCACCCATAATTGCAACGTCAATGTGTCCACCACGGATCATTGCAAATGAATCAGCGCTGTCAAAATAGCTGGTTCCTGGTACTGCTGTAACCGGGATTTTTCCAGCATTGACAGGATAATCCATGGCGCCGCCGGCTTTAGGGGCTGGACCGATACCAAGCATGCCATTTTCAGTATGGAGAATAATACCATCGTCTGGCGTCATCAGATCGGCTACCAGCGTTGGGATACCAATTCCCAGATTGACGACATCTCCCCGTTTAAGCTCTGCGAGTGCGTATCGTGCCATATTGATCCGGACCTGATCGATACGTTTGCTATTATCACCAATAGACGAAGATGATCCCAGATCCTCAAATGTCGTATGTGCTTGAACTAGATAATCTATATAGATGCCAGGTGTATGGATTTGATTGGGGTCAAGTTGGCCAACTGGTACGATGTTTTCCACTTCTGCGATTACGATGTCTGCTGCCATTACCATTGCTCTGTTGAAATTTTGCTCTGTCATACGATAGACGAGGTTGCCAGAGGTGTCAGCTGTCCATGCACGAATAAAGGCAATGTTTGCATGTAAGGCTGGAACAAAAACATGAGGCTGACCGTTGATTACTTTGGTGTCGCTGTTGGCGGCAATGATTGTGCCATAGGATGTGGGAGTGTAGAAACCACCAATGCCGGCTCCCCCAGCGCGAATGGCTTCAGCCAGTGAGCCCTGAGGCAATAACTGAAAATCGATTGCGCCAGACTGAGCAGCCGCAACGGCTTCAGGGTTACTGGTGAAAAATGATCCGATCGTTTTTTTGATTTGCCCGTTGCGTAATAGACGGCCGCCTCCTAATCCGGGCTCACCTACATTATTGCCTATATAGGTCAGATTTTTCGTAGGAGTTTCCGCCAGTGCGTGAAGTAGATGTATTGGGTTACCTGTCATACCAAAGCCGCCAGCCATCAGGGTATTACCGTCTTTGACCAGTGCAGCGGCTTCAATAGCTGTAATTTGTGGGACTTGCTTCATGATATTTAATCCTTAAGGTACCAGTTCGATGAGCGTTGCTTCTCCCTGTCCAACGCCGACGCAGAGCGTTGCGAGTCCATAATGCATATGCTGACCCCTGGCGACACGGCGATGCATTTCATAGATTAATGTTGTCAGTATTCGTGCTCCTGAACAACCTAGAGGGTGTCCAAGAGCGATAGCCCCTCCGTTGACATTGGTGATCTCTTCACTTAAACCGAGCTCGTGAAGTACCGCTAGCGATTGTACTGCGAAGGCTTCATTGAGCTCTGCGAGATTAATATCCTCTAGCGTGAGGTTGTTACGCTTTAGGACTTTACGCGTGGCGTAGATTGGTCCAAGACCCATTGTACGAGGATTAACGCCAGCGGCTGCGGAACCAAGCCAACGTGCTAATGGTTTGATGCCTAGCTCATCTGCTTTGTCACTGGACATTAAAACTAATGCGCATGCCCCATCATTGAGACCACTGGAATTACCTGCTGTGACACTGCCACCTTCACGAAACGCAGGACGTAATTTGCTGAGCTTTTCCATGTTGGTCGTTATTTCATATCCATGTTCAGCTTTGCGATAAAATGGTTGTTCATCGATATCAACAATAATCGGGTCTCCTTTGCGTTGTGTAATAGTGACGGGTATGACTTCACGCTTGAAATAACCGTTGTTGATGGCTTCTATCGCACGACGATGACTTTGTAGCGCAAAGCGGTCCTGATCCTCACGAGAGATTGTTCCACTTTCAAGCTGACCTTTGTTACTCATCTCAAAGATGTTTTCGGCAGTTTCTCCCATCGCCTCAAGTGGAAAGAGTGCTTTCATCGCCGGGTTTGGATAACGCCAACCAAGTGATGTATCCCATCCGGTGATATTTCCAGCGGCTGTCTTGGGAAGTGAGTAAGGGGCACGCGTCATACTTTCTACGCCGCCCGCTACAAAAATGTCCCCCTCTCCACATTTGATTGCTCTAGCGGCCTGGTTAACAGCGTTGAGCCCACTGGCACAGAGACGATTGATGGTGACTCCAGCAACCTCTTGAGGGAGTCCGGCAAGCAATGCTCCCATACGTGCTACATTACGATTATCTTCACCTGCTTGATTAGCACATCCCATGTAGACTTCTTCTATCCATGTGGGATCAATACCTGCACGATTGACAGCCTCCTTGATGACCAAAGCAGCTAGATCATCCGGACGTACATCACTCAATGCACCTCGGATACGTCCGATGGGGGTTCTAACTGCGCTCACGATAACAACTTCGTTCATAGTTTGTTTTTACTTTCTAGCTTCATCGATGACACGATCGATAAAGCTATTGGCTAATCCTATATAACTGGCTTCATTTCTTAGCTCATCCCAATTAATTGGCGCATTTATCTTTTCTCGAACGATATCAACAAGATGTCGATTGTCTTTGATGGCTATCCGGCTGGCTTCCTTAATCACTTGCTTGGCTTGAATACGTCCGATGTGAGGCGCAAGCGCCAGGTCAAGGGCTTCTGCAAGCATGAGACCATGAGATGCTGCGATGTTTGCTCTCATCTTAGCCTGGTCAACCACAAGATGTTCACTCAGGAAGATTGCTTTGCTGAGTGCATTAGCTGTTAAGACGATCATTTGTGGGAGATTGAGCCATTCTATCTGCCATCCTCCTGTAGCTCGTTCGTGTTCTTGAATCAATGCCTGATGCATAGCGGAAAGCAGGGCCGCATTCGTTCGCGCTGTGGCTACGATGACTTCGCTGATGATGGGATTGCCTTTTTGCGGCATTGTACTGGAGCCTCCTCGGGCTGGGTCATCAGATTCTTGTAGCTCTGCAATTTCAGATTGAGCCAGGAGAATGATATCCTGAGCCATTTTGGCCAGACAGCCTGTCAATAATGATAACCAATTCGCGAGTTCTACCAGGGTATCACGTTGGGTATGCCATGGCATGAGGGGTAGGTTGAGATCAAGTTCATGTGCCATCGCTTGCTGTACTTGTAACCCTTGGCCCTCGATTGAGGCTAGAGTCCCTACTGCTCCACCAAGTTGTAGGACCAGTAGGCGCGGCTTTAACTGTTTCAGGCGTTGTCTCTGCCTGAGAAAAGGAGTTAACCAACCAGCTACCTTGAAGCCAAATGAGATTGGTAGAGCTTGCTGCGAATGAGTACGCCCAGCCATAAGGGTCGTACGATGCTGGTCTGCGAGCTGAGCTAACTGCTGAATGAGATGTTCGATCTGTCTTTCGAGGAGTTCAAGTGCGGTGCGAAGCTGTAACACGAGCGCGGTGTCCATGATATCTTGTGATGTTGCACCCCAGTGAACATATGATGCGGATCTGGTATCAACTATTTCTCTGAGTTGCTGTACGAGGTCGATGACAGGGATACCAGATCGATCGGTGCCGATTCGTAGGCGTTCCATGTCGACATGAAGCTGTGAGGCTCCTCGTTGAATATGTTGAGCGGCTTGCGTCGGAATTATTTGTAGCTTTGATTGTACCTGTGCCAGTGTTGTTTCAATATGGAGCATGTTTCGGATGAATTGTTCATCCGAAAATATGGCAGCCATATCTGCGTCACCAAGCAGGGATGCAAATGCATGTGAGTTTATCATAATTGTGGATCAAAAAAGACGGTTTCATTATCGTTTTGCATTACAATGTCGAAACGATAAGTTGGTTGACCTATGGACGATTCAAGCTGAGCAATAAGTGTGGCTCGACGCTCGGGTTCTATGAGATTCAAAATTGGATCAGTTACGTTGGCTGACTGTTCATCAGAAAAATAAAGACGAGTGTAAGCATGTATAAGCATGCCTCGTGAGAAGATGCGGATATTAATATGTGGAGCTTGTTGTTGCTCTTTATCATAAACAACAGCTCCAGGCTTGATAGTTTGAAAGGTAAACTGTCCATTATTTACAGTATCGGCACGTCCGAAGCCTTTGAATTGTGGGTCTGCCAGCATATTGTTCGGATCGGCAGGATGATAAAAATATCCTCTGGCATCGGCTTGCCAGATTTCTATCAATGCGTCCGTGATTGGTTGACCTGCTCCATCACGTACTTGACCTTTGATCAGGATACGTTGACCATTTGTATAGTCGTTTATAAGCACGTTCATATCAGGTTGGGTGATGAGTCCATAGTGGAAAAATGGGCCGACTGTTTGACTGGGTGATTGCTGTGACATAATAGTCTCCTTTGCCCTTATGTGAAGAACGTTTGTTGAGTATACTATGCTTCCCTTGTTTCAAAAGGCGTCATGCTACTTCCATTGAGGATAATATCGAAGCGATAGCCTAGTGCCCATTCAGGTTGGGTGATGTCGTGAGCATATTTAGAAATGAGAAGCTTACGACCATTTTCGTCAGGGATGCTGTTGTAGATTGGATCAAGCTCTAATAATGGATCACTAGGAAAGTACATTTGTGTGACCAGACGTGAGATAAAGGCCGTGCCGAAGATCGAGAAATGGATGTGCGCTGGACGCCAGGCATTGTTGTGATTGCGCCAGGGATAGGCGCCTGGTTTAATCGTGGTAAAACGATATTCTCCTCGTTCGTCAGAGAGAACACATCCTGCCCCACGGAAATTTGGATCCAGGGGGGCGTCATGTTGGTCAACGTTGTGGATATAGCGCCCGCAAGAATTGGCTTGCCAGATTTCAATTAAGGCGTTCGGCACCGGGCGGTTGTTTTCGTCCAGGACATGTCCCGTGACAATGATGCGTTCTCCGATGGGTTCACCGTTGACAACCGCATTTTTTGTTAGATCGTTGTCTAGCGGTTGTAATGTGTGATGTCCGTAGACAGGCCCTGTAAGTTCAGATAAGGTTTGCGGTGTTGCAATGAGTGGCCTGCGAGGGGCACGCAGGGTCGTGGAGGTATATCCTTCAAACAAATATGGAGGTTGTATTTTCCAATCCAATGATGTTAGCGGCTGTTTTTTTTCTCTCATGATGTTTGCTCCTTATGGTCTTCTGCATAGACTTGTTTGGCAATTCTAAACGCTGTGTTGGCAGCCGGGACGCCTGCGTAAATAGCCACTTGTAAGAGTGCTTCTTTGAGTTGCTCAGGAGTCACACTAGTGTTTTTGGTTGCGCGGATGTGTAGCGCTAATTCATGCTCTTTGCCCAGGGCGGCTAACATGGTAATGGTTAACAGGTGACGCGTTTGCCGATCTAGTCCCGGGCGCGCCCAGATATTTCCCCATGCAGTCTCGGTGATAAAACGTTGAAAATCCGCATCGAAATCGGTAATGTTGCCCTCTGCTTTGTCTACATGAGCATCTCCAAGTACTTCACGACGTACATGCATTCCAATATTAAAAATGTCTTCAGGCATAGCGGCTCCTTTAAGGGGTGCTTGATAAAAATTGTTTGATGTAGTCAACTACTATTTGCGGTTGTTCAATGCATGGTAGGTGTCCTGCTCCTGCGATTAACTGGAAATGGCTACGAGGTAGTATGTTTGCTGTAGCACGTACAAGATCAGGTGGTGTCGAAGTGTCTTTGCTCCCACATAGGACTAATGTGTTTATTTGTACTGCTGGAGTTAGTAATGTAAGGTCAGCGTCGCGGATTGCTTTGCATGTACCTACATAACCTTCGATGGTTGTACGGGTAAGCATATTGCGATAACCACGATATGCAGCCGGTTGCAGGTGCAGAAATGATGGAGCGAACCAACGTGCTAGAATACTATCTGCGAGATATTCCCACCCCTGCTGGTAAAGTGTCTGAATACGCTCATTCCACATGCTTTCTGTGCCAATTTTTGTGGCTGTGTCGCATAATATGAGGGTTTTGACTCTGGTTGGATGTAGCGTGGCGAAATCAAGCGCGATCATTCCTCCGACGGAAATGCCAACGAGAATAGCTTGATCGATGTGTAAATAGTCAAGGAGCCCAATAAGATCGCGGGTATGTGTGCGGAGGCTGTAGGGAACGAGAGGACTGTCAGATAAACCATGCCCACGTTTGTCATAGCATACGGTTGAGTATGATGATGTAAAACTCGGAATTATAGCGTCCCAGATGCGTAGATCAGTTCCCAGAGAATTGATGAAGATCAAGGGAACGCCATTCCTGGCACCTTCTTGTTTGTAGTGGAGGACGATTTCATTGATTGATGCAAAGTACATAACTCACTCGAAATTCTCAAAAGGTAAACCCACATAGTTTTCAGCTATAGTTGTGCGTCCAGCATGTGATCCTGTCAGGTAATCGAGCTCAGCGACCTGTAAGCGGTAGCTGAGTGGATCGTCGCTAAATCTGTGCATTAATGTTGTGTACCACCAGGAGAAACGGACAGCTTTCCAAACTCTATGCAGGCAGGTCTCAGAGTAGCGGTCAAGTAAATCGGTGCGTTGCTCCCTGTAGTAAACTGTCAATGCTCGCGAGAGATAGAAGATGTCTGAGGCTGCCAGGTTGAGTCCCTTGGCTCCGGTAGGTGGTACAACATGGGCAGCATCTCCAGCCAGAAAGAGGTTTCCAAAGCGCATGGGCTCTGTAATGAAACTGCGTAAAGGAGTAATACTCATCTCCAAACGTGGCCCAGTAACTATTTTTTCAGCGATCTCCGGGGGGAGCCGTCGCCGCAATTCATCCCAAAATGCGGTGTCACTCCAATTATCGATGTTGTCGTTTAGATCACATTGAATATAATAGCGGCTGCGTGTATGAGAACGCATACTACAGAGCGCAAAACCACGTTTGTGATTTGCATATATTAGTTCGTGATCGACGGGAGGAGTATCTGCAAGGATGCCAAGCCATCCGAAAGGGTACATTTTTTCAAAAGTCTGTATTTTAGAGGTTGGTATGCTGATACGTGAGATACCATGATAACCGTCACAACCAGCAACGAAATCGCAAATGAGCTCTTTACGTTCTCCATCCTTTGTATAAAGGATATGTGATTTGCCATCAGAATGTTCCTCTATGGCAAGTGCAGGAGTTTCAAATTCGATAATTCCTCCTGAACGGAGTCGAGCATCGATGAGATCACGGGTTACTTCGGTCTGGCCATAGACCATCACTGCGCTGCCACCTGTCAGCTCAAACATATTGATCCGTTCGCGTCGACCAGCAAAGGTAAGTGAGAAGCCTTCATGGATGAGTCCCTCTTGATCCATCCTTGTATTTACTTGTGCGTCACGCAGAAGATTGACTGTTCCTTGCTCTAATACGCCGGCACGAATGCGTGCTTCGACATATGCTCTGCTCTGACGTTCGAGAATCACGGTTTCAATGCCGTTCAAGTATAAGAGTTGTGCGAGTAAAAGGCCAGATGGACCTGCCCCAATAATGCCAACTTGAGTTCTCATTGTTTCTCCTGTTTAAAAATTGTTTGCACAGACGACTCTGTTTACTGTGCAGCCAGTGACTCTTTAAATCGAAGATACGCAGAAGCCCCTTGAATAGGTGATACTAAAACGTTCTTTGCTCCATTTGTTCGAAGGCGTTCCGCAATGATTGTGGGACTGGATGGGAACGACCAGTATAATAATTACTCCAGACCATGACGACATGTCCTGTGGCGAAGATCCGTGTATGATTATCAATCGCTCGGATCACGTGTTCAATGACGATGCTGGAGCGCCCTATTTTGGAGACACGTATTCCTACTTCGGTCTGGTCAGACCTGACGAGTGGAAGCTCATATGTACACGTCGCTTCTTTTACAAGAATGCCATAATGACGACCTCGTGGGTCTGTGCGAATACGTGGGTTGGGTGTTTCGCTTTCACCATCATTGATGGCAGCTGCTTCATCATCATCTGGCAGCTGATGCTCTTTTCCAGCGGGCCATTGTTTTAACCAGGGAGTGAGTTGATTAAAATAATGACTTCGTGCCTCTTCAAAATAGATAAAATAGACGCTGTTATTCACGTGTGCGAGAGGATCTAAATCACGAAAGCGAATTTGTAATGGATACCAACAATGATACGTCTCATTCATGGAAAAAAGAAGCCTTTCTGTCGCAACAATGAGATTTCACTATTTTATTATACCCATTTTTTAGGAGAAGTGTATGTTTTATTAGCAAGCATGCGTTGCCTACGTATGCCTAAACCTTTTTAAGATTGCTTGTCCGTATAATTTTCAAATGCGAACGATAAGTGTCGCTTTGACATTAAGAACTAGCTGATCATGGTGGTTACGATAGCGCGTTTCCATGGTGATGATATCCATTGAGAAGCCGTTGCTTGCGGGTCGTGTTTTTCCATCAGTAATAGTGGTGATACCCGTTAGCACATCGCCAGGATAGATTGGAGCTAGATATTCATATTCTTCTTCGCCATGAAGGATACGTCGGACATCAATGCCAAGGCTTGCTGCCGGGTTTTCTCGAGGCTCTGTATGCCAAAAGTTAAATAAAGTTGGCGTGGTTGGTGAGAGTGGTACGTCTTGCAATCCCGCTACCTGTGCCGCCTCACGGCTGTGGTAGATAGGGTTTGGATCTCCAATTGCTGTTGTGAGTTCGTCGATTTTATTGCGATGCACCTCGGTTTTAAATGGGGCAAAACTCTGACCGATCTTGCTTGTGTCAAACATGGGTTTTCTCCTCTGTATCATAGGTATTTGTCTTTAGGCAGTATTGGATAGCTATGTCTATAAATAAGTGTTTGAGCGTTAAATGTGCCTATCGCTAGTAGATTCAAGGAATCAGGTGGAGATAATAGTCTCAACTGAGAGCAGAGCATATTATCTCCAATGACGTATTGTGCTAACGTGGTCCACCTGCAACGTAGATAATTTGTCCGCTTACGTAGCTGGCTTCTTCCGAGGCAAGGAAACAGATGGCGTTTGCAACATCACGTGGCTGTCCAACACGTCTGACCGGAATGATCTTTGATGCTGCGTCAATTTGGTCTTGAGGATCCAAACCTTGTCGTCGAGCGGTAGCACGGGTCATTTCAGTGTCAATAAAGCCAGGAGCGACTGCGTTGGCGGTAATTCCGAAAGGTCCTAGTTCAAGGGCCAGGGTGCGTGTCAAGCCCTGAAGCCCTGCCTTTGCTGTGGAGTAGTTACTCTGGCCACGGTTACCTAATGCTGAGGTTGACGAAAGTGAAACAATACGACCGTATCTTTGTTTGACCATATGTGCCTGTGCTGCACGGCTACAGAGAAATGCTCCGCGTAAATGGACATTCATAACAGTGTCCCAGTCATCTTCGGACATTTTGAAGAGGAGGTTATCACGTAGGACTCCAGCATTGTTGACAAGGATATCGAGTTTTCCAAATGTATCTACGGTTTGCTGAATAGCTGTTTGTACGTTTTCATTGTCGGCGACATTGCAGGAGAGAACTAATCCCTGCATGTGCAGTTTTTCTATTTCAGCAGCTACCTGCTTGCATCCTTCAGTATCGATGTCTGCGAGAGCAATGCGTGCTCCTTCTTCGGCTAAACGGATGGCCGTAGCTGCGCCAATACCTCTGCCTGCGCCAGTAATAAAAGCGACGCGTCCGTCGAATCTTCCCATGATAGTTATGACCTTTCTTCTTTTGATGTTGTATGATGATTATCAAATTTTACTTTTAAATGGAAAAGTTTTCTTTGTACAAAAAGCGAACGGGTTTCTTTACCATCTTCTGTTCAGTCAAGATTTTTAATCTTGGTGAGAATAAATTGCCGTATCTCTTGCTGGAGGGTCGAAATATCTTTATAAATGATGATGAGGACTTTTAACTCATGATTTAGCACGGTATAGCGTTTATGTATGAGGATATTGGAGTGCTCAGGAGAATGACTGATATGAAGGTTTTGCTCAAAAGTAGCAAGGTGCCCCACTATCTTATTCTTACAATGTGCAAGTAGAAAGTCTTCTTTATGTGTAGCTGTATCACTCATAAGCGTATAACATCCTTCATTGAACGTTAGACAGTGCTCTATTTGGACCAACTTGTGTCAATATATCATAGCTTTGATTGACTAGTCAATTGAGAGTATGAGCAAGGGAAAAAATAAGTGGGCTTCTTACTGCTGGTTCTGTCAGAAGTTTGATAATCTCTCTGCAGACAGGGTTACCTGTACAAAAATTGTACACACAGAGCCTCAATTGTTACTGATATCTCTATAAAAGAACAGGCTGATTATTAAGCAATAAATAAGACTCAATGATGAAAAGCATTGCTCGGCCATTGTCTTGCCTTGGTGGTAAAGAAGCGTGCGGTCTGTGTGCGCTGAAGAAGATGCTGTTTGTCCTCTTTTATCCACGTCAACGTCAGAGAGAGAAAATAAGAGGATGATGCCTTTTTCATGGAGGTTTCTCATGGGTATCACATCAAGGGCCGGATTTTTTCTCAATCGAGGACGATCGATGCAAAAATGCAGCTGTATGCTCATTGTATTTCTCCTTGTTCTCACGAGTGCTGTGACAATCTTCGGTCGTAGTCTTTTTTCCCAACATGTAAAAGCCCAAGCTTCTCCGCACGTGACTGTCGCCGCAATTGATCCATCACTCGTTGCAGGACGTGGTGCTCAGCTTGGTCTCGTTGAGCAGGAGGCTGAGAATGCCACAACGAATGGGACGATACTCCCGTTTGATACGTCGGCTTATACGTTGTCGAGTGAGGCATCAGGTTGGCAAGCGGTGCGGCTGGTACCGGGCCAGTATATCTTGTTTACACTCACGCAGCGAATGAATGCGATGACGATCGTTACGCGCTTCCAGATGCACCAACTGGTGGCGGAATCGACGCTCCGTTGAGCATAAGCGTGGGCCACAGCGGTAGTGAGAACAAGCTCCCACAGATGATCACGCTGACCTCGAAGTACTCATGGCTCTATAACCAATATTCGTTCACGAACGATCCAAATGCAGACTTGCTACATCCTGACTGGTGGATCACCGAGTGCACGTGCGTTCCATCTTCTACGATACCGTCGCTGAGCGGAACGAAACCGTTCCGTCCAATGCACTTCTATGATGAGCAGCGTTTGTCTCTCAATAATACCTATCAGGCAGGAGACGTTGTCAGGCTGACGATGCCTGCCCATTCACATGCAGCATGGACGGTCATCGACCTTGTCGACTTTCAGGAGATCGCCAGTCCGGCGCCGCAGCCGAAGCATTCAGTCTCCGTGACGTCTTTCGGTGCTGATCCGAGCGGCAGGGGCGACTCTGGCAATGCCTATGATCTCACAATTCGGATAGCGAAAGCCTTGGGGATGACCGTCTATATCCCGGCTGGCACGTTGCAGGTGAACAGGCATATCATGGTCGATGATAGCACTATCGAAGGTGCTGGCAACTGGTGGTCGATTACAAAGGGCATCAGGTTACACTCTCCTCAGCGGCCTCAGATGGCACTGTGCACGCAGGCGTTGGCTTCTAGGGCAAAAGTGCAGCTGATGGTGGGAGTCATACTGTGCATTTGTCGAACTTTGCCATTGAGGGTGACGTCCGTGAGCGCATTGACACCGATCAGGTGAATGGTATTGGCGGGGCTTTGAACAACACGACGATCAATGGGCTCTATATCCATCACACGAAAGTTGGCATCTGGCTTGATGGGCCGATAAACAACGTGGCGATTAAGAACCCGGTTATTGCAGATCAGATCGCAGATGGCATTAATTTTCACCAGGGAGTGACAAAATCGAGCGTCATAAATTCGCTCATTCGCAATACGGGCGATGATGCACTCGCGATGTGGTTGGAGGCAGTCACTGGTCAGCCTGAAATTGAGGACGCTAATAACGTGTTCGACCATAACACGGTGCAGAACCCGATATTCGCGAATGGGATTGCTATCTATGGTGGTCGCGACAATACTGTTTCGAACGATATCGTTGCCGACTCTGTGCGTGAGGGCAGCGGTCTTCATGCAGGATCGCGCTTCGGCTCGACTCTGTTTGCTGGCTATCTCCGATTCACGAACAATACGACCGTCCGGGCTGGCTCATTCGAGCTCAATTGGAAGATTGGCCTGGGAGTGTAAAATTCATAAATAAATGAGGGGAGTGTTGAGTCAGTGAGTGAGGTGTGGGTGGGATGTATGACGGTGGAGAAAAGTGAGGTGTGGGTTGGAAGGAATGTGAGGTCAAAGCTGTTGAGAAGCGGGAGTGAGGCTGCAGGCAAAGCGTGGCTAAAGAGGGAATGTGAGATGGAAGTGACCTGCTAAGATGGAGAGACAAAAGATGGTTAGCTCATCGGTTGATCGTTTTCTCGCTCAAATGTGACCGGACTGACGTAGGAGAGCGTGGAATGAAGTCGGATTGAGTTGTAAAAACATTCTACGTATTCAAAAACCGCTTGGCGTGCTTGACGTCGTGTCTGAAAAGAGGATCGATAGATACACTCTTTTTTCAATGGTGCAAAGAAAGACTCCATCGCAGCGTTATCCCATGCGTTCCCGGTCCGACTCATACGCACCTGAATTCCTTCCCCGGCCAAACATGCTTGATAGCCCAGGCTGGTATATTCGCTGCCCCGATCCCAATGATGCAACAGGGGAAAACAGTCACTTTCAGGATGCCGCCGGGCTAAAGCCATACGGAGCGCCATCGTCACCAGCGCCTCGTCCTCAGTCGCGGCCATCGCCCAGCCCACGACGCGACGTGCGAACAGATCGAGGACAACCGCAAGATAGAGCCATCCTTCCTGGGTCGAGATCATGGTGCAATCGGTGACCCACTTCGTATTGGGTGCCAATGCACTGAAATCACGATCCAACAGATTGGGTGCAAAGCGGGCCGTTGGATCGCTCGTGGTGCTCATAGAACGACGGGACCTTTTGGGCAAGGCAGAAAGCCCCAGCGATTGCATCAAGTGCACCACCCGTTTGCGTCCTAGACTTTAACCACGAGGAGAGATTTTCTTTGATTACCCTCAACCTCAATCGTGTTAACACATTAGTTTGACCCTGCAGTGCATTCGACCGTACCAGAGTCTCTCCCATCCGAATTCTGAACATTCCACTGGGTTTTGGGGCCAGTGATAATTTTGAGGGTTAGACGATATGTTTCGGTTACAGCCGTGATATTATGGTTGATGACAACCTGAGCACCGCCGTCGTAAGATGTGCCTGGCCCTATACTCGCAGGTGGAATGATCAACTGCTGATGTGCAATATAATTGGTTTGGGTCATATCGGATTGAGGAGTGTCTTCTGCTCCTTCCCAGGAATTTAGGAGACCTTGACTGAAAACCACAGCAGTTTTGCCAGAGATACTGCTCACTACTACCGTTTCCACACACAATTGCTCATGTTGTTGAGCATACTCGTTTAGGACAAACCCAACATCTGGGTGATTTTGCCGTAAGACTCCTACTTGGCCGAAGTACAGCACTGCCGACAAATTTTGTCCCGAGGGTTGCTGTATAGTAAGTGGTATCATAATCAGGGGACTAGTCTGTGTAGTTGTAGGAGTCGGAGAGTTAGATGTAGGCAATAAAGATGTAGTAGAGTTTTGAAAATTATATTGTTGAGCATTTACTAGGATACGAATTTGAGGGACAAGAGGACAATTATAACTCCCAAAATGAGGGATATTCCTATTATCTGTCCAAATCGACGTTTGTTCTTGTCATATGTAGGTTGAAGAAGTTGAGTTGTTTGGGAAGGGTTGGGTGGTAGTGGGTTTAC
Organism: Dictyobacter sp. Z7_2; assembly: GCF_057551105.1. Taxonomy (NCBI): domain Bacteria; kingdom Bacillati; phylum Chloroflexota; class Ktedonobacteria; order Ktedonobacterales; family Dictyobacteraceae; genus Dictyobacter; species Dictyobacter sp. Z7_2. The sequence continues at coordinate 40,481 of NZ_BAAJPE010000002.1, read as the reverse complement.
CTGGAAATGAGCGTAAATAAAGGACCCCGCAGTAAAGATAGTCCCTATAGCAGTTGCAATATAACTTAATACTGGAATAGAGATAGATGCTATTGTAATAGTAGTGGCAAGAATAACCAATGCGATGACACAACCACCAGAAGCCCAAGGTGATATTCCACGCCGATTTCTCATCTCGTCGTCCCTCGCAGCAAAGCAAGTTTTCAATAAAAGGGTCCCACATTGCGATAGTATACACACTATAGTAAATGAATATAGTATAGAAACTCAAAAGCTGCATTGAATGTGAGTGAAGGGAAGCGAGCAGAGGAAACATCTAAGAACCACACCGAGGAGTGTCGAGACAGGCGTGACAAAGTGCTCTTACCGTATATGATGACCGAAAATGATATCAACGCGATTATGACCCAAGCACCAACTCACAGCCAGAGCGACATGATAATCCAAGTCCTCTGTATGAAGACGACCTGTTACCAGTGGCAACACCTGGCCAGACAGATGCTCATAGAGCTCTTGCGCAAATTGCCGGCGATAGCTATGAATGTCCAGCAAGCTCGATAGGCGAGAAAAGACTGGCGCATCCGGTGCTTTGCCTGCCACTTGCGAGAAGACCGCCTCTTCTCGGCCAGGAAAGACTGGCACTTCCCGCCTTTCCCATTCACAACCACAACCATCAGTACTACAGATAAAACTCAGATTTTACACGACTGTCTCGCGCCAATGCAGGAGATAAACCTGTGCCGATGGAAAGAGAGAGTCAAGGGGGTTATCACCATTTACATGTGACTGATACCAAGGCTCATCATTTGCATACGGGACATGGGGATCGCCTGTTCGTTCAGCGATTGTCGGTCCATCGCCGCTCATCCCTACAACGATGGACATATGCACAATACGAGCTTCCGTTCCATACCACAGATAATAGATCAAATCGCCAGGTCTAGCCATAAGCGCCGAAGTGGGATCGTACAGATTAAGCGGAATAATGCTTGCCCATCCTTGGCCAACAATGTAATTCTTCAGTTCTGTAGCGTTATTCCATTGCAGTGAAGACTTACCACTATTGACATACAAATCGACAGCATCAGTATCAAGATACCAACTACCACTGTAAGGTAATCCTCCATGCGCTAACGCATTTGAGGCAAACTCGGTGCATGGATCGTGGGGGTGCTGATCACGATATTCTGTCACATTTTGCTTTGCCCAAATTGCTGCTACATTTGGGTTAAAAGATGGCGGGTAATTGGCTGGGGTACCATGTGGTGGTAGAGGAAAAATTAAGTCATTGACATCTCGAAGCGTTGTGGCCGTTTTGGATCCCACCACTCCATCTGTTTCTAACCCGTATAGTCGCTGGAAGTTTATTGTTGCCTGACGGGTCAGAGGACCAAAATCTCCATCTACACTTAGCCCCCCCAGTTCTCTCTGTAGCAATTCCACACATGCTCCGTGCGAGCCCTGCGTCAACACTGGACACCCCGGAAACGAGCCTGAAGCAGCCATTGCTGTGGTAGGTGCAATGTTCTGCCTTACTAAAATTAACACTAGACAAATGATGATAGCTCCAACACCTGCTCGCCAAATTTTTTGCATTTTGCGCTCCAATCTGATAGTCTGCTAGACGTAAGAATACTCGACTTGCTTCTGAACATCTTAGAAAAGACGGTTGTTTAGCCTTGCCAAGTCTCGTTGCAACAACATAATATCGCTTGTAACTGATGACGCTGGCAAGGGCGAAACAGCCATGGATATGCCGATTAGTACGACTATCAACGGTAAACAGTACCAATATACAATTGTAGGTCTATCCATTTTGAAGTCCCGTACCATATAAATTTCCCTTTCACGAACTTGAGAGCATTTTCCAAATTCAAATGTTTTCATATGTGATTACAATTATTGCTGGTAAAATACTATTTTGCGTTTATTCTATATTTTTGCACATAATTCAAATAAAAATTTATTTAACATTAAATATCCCTAAAACCTCTTTTATTATTGATTAATCTTCATTTCTAAGCCTATATCTTGATACTGTAGTAGCTTGTTATTCTTAATGCGTTATAAAGCTTGGCTACAAACGTTAAAAATATAGATTAGATGAGATAGGATACCTGAAATTCAGGTGCCATAAAGAATATACAGCAGGAAATCTATTTCAGGGGAGCTATATGTGATTCTTTTTGTGAACTTCTGTGAGATAATTTGTGAGCTTTTGTGAGGATCTGTGATGGCGAATTTGAAAGTATTTCGTGAAACAGTTTGGGGGTATATTCATCAACTCCCTGGGAAAAGCCGAACTCGTATGACTCTTACTGATTTTGCCAAGATAGTAGGTATTGGTCGAGAAAATCTCACTAGAAAATTGAATGGATCCGCAAATATAAATACGTCAGATGTACATGATATTACCAATGTCTTTATAAAGAAAAAAATAATTACCAAAAGAGAACAAGTGCAAGAACTCCTTAAATTAGTAGATATGGACTTAGAATCTTGCTTTCCAGGTGGATGGAAAAATCCAGATATAGATTGTTTAGAATATAGTGATGTAGCGATTACTCATCAATCACCAAGCCAGCCATTACCTACTTCCTCAAACGAGACTTTCATAAAGATACAACAATCTGAGCCGCTGCTCACACCTATCGATTTAGCTAACGCTCAGGGGGAAAGTCCATCGCAGCCTCAGCCTGAGAAGCTTCGCGAAACCCTCGGATTTTTGGGTTTTCAAACCACTATTTGGCGGAGGTACAAATGGTGGTTCACAGGGGGAACTCTTCTTTGCCTCTGTATTCTCGTATTTGCATTGGTTACTACATGGGTTGGGAATCAGAGTATAACTTCTAAACCATCTCTGACTATTTCCACCTTGACACCTGCCCGGCTAACAACCATCACTCCAACCTATCACGATACCTTGATAAATGCACAGTCTTTACACTGGCAAGTGCCTCCAAGATCGGAGAAGATCCGAAGTTGCAACTTTACACCAAAAGGGTTGCAAGCCATTGATCGATCTTCTTGGCCATTAGGCATATGCTTTGAACAGATGTTGCCACTATTTGCACCACAAGACCAGTTTGCAATTCAGGCAGTAGTGACCTTCTCTTCTGTAAATGATCCGTCAATTCCTCATAGCGTGGGTATTGTTTTTGGAGCTTCAGATATTTCTGACACAGCATCAATGAAGCGTTTACGCATTGGCAGTGATGGCACCTACGATCTTTTTATACAACATGAAAACCATACAGGTCGCCTTAGCATATGTACAAATGTGAATAGTCCACAAGCACAGAGTACATTATCTAATAACTCTAATGATCCTACCAATCCTTTTATTCATCAAGGAATAGGAAAGAGTTCAATGAATATTATTACTATCGTGATTATCAAATCATTGATTTCAGTTTATATAAATGGTCATAAGCTTATAACCGTTTGTGACCAAGTTCCCAATACTGGATACATTGGGCTCTTTAGTGCCTCGCCGAATTTAAATGAGGTGACTGAGGGAGATTTTACAGATTTTACATTGTGGACAAAATTTTCGTAGTAGGTATGCCACTGTATAGATTGTCGTTTGTCGAATAATGGGTCTGGCACACTTTAGACACTGTTGGGAAACCCTCCAACCTTCCCATCGTATGTGCTAGGATAAGAAACGAAGAAGGAGTCTGAGCAATTACATGCAAGAAGGAGCAGGAAGATGACCTTACATCCTCAAAACGAGTGTTCGATCCCGGAAGAAACTGCTCGTGTGGCTCGTGCAGCCTATCCCAAAGGGAATCTGTCTATGAAGGTGCGTGATACCTTGGGAACCATGTACTAGGACGAAGCCTTTGCTCATGTGTTTCCACAAAATGGACGCCCTGTCGAGGCTCCCTGGCGGTTGGCATTCATTACCATCGTGCAATTCATCGAAGGATTGCCTGATCGACAGGCGGCAGACGCGGTACGCGGGAGAATCGATTTGAAGTATGCCCTGGGCTTAGAACTCACAGATTCCGACTTTGACTTTACTATCCTCTCTGATTTTCGCAAACGTCTGGTGGAAGGAAAGGCCGAACACGTGCTGTTGGATGCAATGTTATGTTTATTTAAGGAGCGTGACTGGCTCAAGGAACGCCAACGTCAGCGCAGTGACTCGACTCATGTGCTCGCAACAGTGCGTGCGCTCAATCGACTCATGTGTGTCGGCGAGGCTATGTGCTTTGCTCTCAACAGCATTGCCGTTGTTGCTGGGGGGGGGCTGCTCACCCACAGTGACCTTGAATGGGTTGATCGCTATGGACATCGAATTGAGGAGACCTATCTCCCACGTGGTCAGCAGGAACGCGAGTCGGTTGCTGACCTCATCGGTCGGGATGGCTTGAGTTTGCTCACCGATGTCTCTGCTGCCGATGCTCCTCTCTTCTTGCGCGAGATCCCAGCAGTGCAGGTCTTACGCTGCATCTGGCTGCAAAACTACGTCTGGGTCGAGGGCCATCTTCACTGGCGCAGTAACGAAGATCTTCCTGCAGAGAAGCTCTTTATCAACTCGCCCTATGATCAAGAGGCCCGCTATGGCAAAAAACGAGAGACACGCTGGACGGGCTACAAAGTTCACATCACCGAGACGTGCGAGAAAGACGCTCCTCATCTGATTACGCATGTAGCAACGACCATCGCTGCTACCACCGACGAGGCGCTCATAGAAATGATCCATGTAGACCTTCAGCACGCAGGTCTCACCCCTCGTCAACATGTGCTTGGTTCAGGCTATATTACCGCACCAATTCTCGTCAGTAGTCAGCAACAACATGGCATTGAAGGAATTGGGCCTGCTCGAGGCGATGTGAAATGGCAAGCGAAGACGGAGCGTGGCATTGATGCTAGTCAATGTGGTATCGATTGGCAACATCAGTATGCCACCTGCCCCGAGGGGCAGCGCAGTATCAATTGGACTCCAGCCATCGACGATCGGAAGAACGAGGTGATCAAAATCAAGTTTTCCTCCACCGATTGTGGTCATTGCTCTCGCCAGCTTGACTGTATCCGCTTGGCAAACAAGTACAAGCGGCGCACCCTCACGATCCGACCACAAGCCCAACATGAAGCGCTTCAAGCCGCTCGCCGCCGACAAAAGACGCCAGCTTTTGCCAAAGAGTATGCTCTGCGAGAAGGTATCGAGGCAACTATTTCCCAAGGAGTTCGTGCTTTCGGTATGCGTCGCTCCCGTTATAGAGGTGTTGCAAAAACACATTTGCAACACCTTGGGATTGCTGCTGCGATAAACATGATGGGTGTGGAAGCATGGCTCGATGGGGATGAATTAGCTCCCACACGTGTCTCGACCTTCCAAAGGCTTTACAATGCAGCTTAATGTCATTTGACTTGATATCTGGCGTAGTTGCCAGAAAATATGCCATGAATTTTCTGACTTCGAGCAACCAATCACTGCCGTTGGGAGCCTCGGTGGGAAGAGCCGAGTGACGCGCAGGTATATCGGATCATCAGGGAGATGAAAGCCTCGCTGTTGACGTTGGCCCACGCGGGTGCAGGGGCGTATCGTGAGGAGTATGATCTGTTGTATCGGCGAGAGGCGAGCAGATCCGAACGCGATCTGGCAGGCGGATCATTGTCTGTTGCCGATGTGGGTGAAAGACGGTCAAGGGAAGACCCAGAGGCCGTGGTTGACGGTGATCGAGGATGAGAAGAGTCGAGCAGTGGCAGGCTACAGACTCTCGTGGTCGGCGCCGAGTGCGATCCAGACGGCGCTGACGTGGCGGCAAGCGTGTGGAAGACGCGCAGTGGCTGTGGATTGAGGAATTGCAGTAGAGCGAGACAGACTTTGCAGAAGAGCGAGAGGAAAGAGGGGCGTGGGGAGGGTTGCTCTAAGCGAAGTCACAAGCTCATCTATTGGAGGGGGTGAGAGGGCGGGCGGCTGAGCGGGTTATTTTTCTCGTCATACTAGAAAAGAAGGGGAGAGTGGAAGGAGTGAAAGGCTCCTTTTTTGTGGTAGTGTGAGCATAGGTTCAAGATGGGGGTGGATATGTGTAGGATGGGTGAGCATGGTAGGAGAGAGGGAAGGGGCGTCGTTGCAGGAGTTGGCCGCTGCCATGGTGGAAGACCTCGACGAGAGGCCAGAGGTAGATATCCAGACACCATCCCGCGTTGTGTGTAAAGGCAAACCATAAACGAACAAGCAGAGTTTCAAAAGCGATGCGCTTGTCTCCAGAAGTTGAGCAGATTTACATGTTGCACCGTTCAAGTTAGGCTTGGCTGATCATGAATTGGGCAAATGTAATCGTTTCAGCTTGCGCTGCAAGACTATCCGCTTTATCCGACGAGCCGTGCCATTGAGTCGCCTGTTGAATAAGCTCAGCCCATTGCGGATACTCTTGTGCAGCCCATGACGCACCCTTAAACTTTGATACCTGCTTTCCGAACCGTATCGCATACAAGCCGCGACACAAGGAGAGAATCACGTATGATTGGTAGCCCACCCAGCGTGCTTCCTTTGCTAGGCCTAGCCAAGACGAGAACTCGCCCTTAATGGAGGTAACAAACTCATCCTCAGTTATAGTCGGAATGAATGTCTTGGGCGAAGGGCCTTCTATCGTCAAACCCTGCTCCTGCACCATATACCAGTCCATGAGCCACTGAATGTCCATGTCACGGTAGTGGAGATATTCACCTGGACTGACACGAGCGATTCTCACTGTACTTGTCTTAAAGGCTCGCATCGCTTCAACATCAACGTAGGCTACCTCTATTCGATCGTGCCAAGCGGGATGCTTCTGGACAAAGTCTTCGTGCATGGCTTTTAAATCGTGTAGCTCGTCGTCCGTGACATCACTTTCAACGATAGCTAGTAGGTCAATATCACTGGTTTTTGAATCGAAGTCGCCACCAACCAGTGAGCCGAACAAGTAAAAGCCGCGTAACCTTTCGCCAAGAGCGATTTTAATAGAAGTGTGCAGCTCGCTAATAAGCTGATCTACTTCGGGATAATGAGTTTTAGACATAATCTACCTTTCAATTGATGTTTAGACAAAAATAAGCTCAGACAATCTCCTCTTGCAGAAGATTGTCTGATTGTAAATTTGCTCACGCGCATGGGAGGAAATTTACACAGAAGAAGGAGCGCTGGCCCAAGTATATCATCAGTGATCAGAAAACAACTGCTGCAAGGACGGATTGTTACACAGGACGATCGACAAAGGCAACCTTCCCCTAACCCAGCCCAACAGGCTGGTTGCTTGATCTCTCCACCACTATGAGTCTTCAGCCGTTAGCCAACCGGGATCTTCGGTAAGCGAATATCCTGGATTACCGCCCAGACGATGGTCAGGCAACTGGTTTCGGTGGTGAAGGTATCAATCTGATCCGTGCGTTGCCGAACATTGCTGAAGAGGCTTTCAATGGCATTGGTACTCCGGATGTAGCGATGCATGACCGGTGGGAAGGCATAAAAGGTCAACAAATGCTCTTCATCCTCAATCAAGCTGCGAACAGCTTCAGGATAGCGCTTCTGGTATTTGGCTTTGAATGCCGCTAGGTTCACGAGGGCGTCCTCTTTCTTCTCCTGAGTCCAGATCCCTTTGAGATCGGCCATGACCTCTGGCTGTTCGCGTTTGGGAATCGCACTCATCACGTTGCGCTGTTTGTGAATCAGACAGCGTTGCCGAGGAGTGGCTGGAAAGAGCGCGGAGACTGCGGCGAGCAGGCCATCGGCACCATCAGTCACCACCAGATCAATGGCTTTCATGCCGCGATTGCGCAGATCTTGCAACAGGCCCTCCCAGCCATCCTGACTTTCTTCGGCGCAAGCTCGGAAGCCCAGGACTTCACGGCTGCCTTCCAAATCAACTCCCAAGGCCGTTAAAATCATCGTGGAATCGGTTTGGGTTCCATGACGAACCGTGAAATGGATCCCATCCAGGTAAACAATCCGGTAATGAGCGAGCAGAGAACGCTGCCTCCAGGTCTCATATTGCTCAGTCAAACTCTGGTTGAGACGACTGACGGCGCTGGCAGAGGGCGCGACTCCCATCAGCTTTTCCGCCACTTTGCCTACTTTCTGGGTACTAGTTCCACTAACAAACATCTGGGTGAGCGCTTCTGCTACTTCTGGTTCATAGCGACTGTAGCGCTCGAAGACGCCGGTGTGAAAGACTCCTTCCCGATCTCTGGGGATTTTGAGATCCTCAATTTCTTCTAGCATGATCTGTTCAAGCAAGACCTGAACAGCGCTCACCGCGAGACGACGTAAGTACTCACGGAAGTCCTCTGGCTCCGGCAAGAGGTTTGGCCTGGCCTCTGGCGTTGAAGCTAGAGCGTCTGATGTGGTAGGTTTGTTCTTAGACACAGGCATAACACGCTCCTTTTTGTGAAATGAGTGACGAGTTCCAAAGGAACTGTTTATGCCTGTAGTATCGCCTCAACACTCTCGCTTTGAAAAGCTTCTCGCTTACACACAACGCGGGATGGTGTCCAAGCGAGTCATGGAGGAGAAAGGTCCTAGTTCTATCGACTCAACGGAGGGCATGCGCGTGAGCAGAAGGATTTTTCTTCTTTTCTCAGATGACAAGAGCCTCGCGGTGCGCTTTTAGGAGGACGAGAGGGAAGGGGAGGGAGGATGTGGGCAAAAAAAAGAGCTCAGTGAGATATGCTCAAAAAAGCTTACCTAATAAGTATACCAGAAGAGAGGCCAAAAAGCAAGGGGCCGTTTTAAAACGTCCCACCGAGCGTCTGCGTGTGTGGTGAAAGGGACGTATTGAATGGTTCACGTGGCCACCATATTGATTACTACTTGACAGGAAACAAGGTAGTATGATACACTTTCTTGAAAAGAACAGCAGTGGAGATGTCCCCCGTACGCGTTGGGGGCTGTGACGTCTGTCTGTTGGTGAGAAAGGAGGGAAGCCATGCCGACCCCAAGGTGGTTACGGGCCTATTGGAACGACGCATTAGAGCCAGCGCTTGCCGAGTGGGAACTGGCGGGAGGAACGCAGGCGCAGTTGCAGGGCCTCTTTGAGCAGATGCTCGTGGATTGGCCGCAGCTGCGTCGTAAGCCGCTCTCGGACTATACGGTGGCGACCTATCTGACGCAGACGCGTGAGTGGTTGAGTCGGTTGCCACTCACCGAGCGCAATAGCGTGCGCTCAGCTGAAACAGGGAAGCTACAGCATGTGGCGCTGAGTGCCTTTAATTTTGCGCCGGAGCACTGGGCCGAACTGACGATGCGCTCACGAGGCACGGTGGAGCAGCGCAATCAGCATCTGGTCCGGGTCCCAGATCCGCAAGCGATTCTGGTGCAGGGATGTGCATTGCTGGCGCGTGAGGACTGGGCGCCGCTTGCGGCAGGTCTTCTGGCGATGGTGGGTCGACGGGTGGGTGAGGTGTTGCTCTCAGGAGAGATTGCGCCCAAGTCGGCGTATTCGGTGATGTTCTCGGGACGCTTAAAACGCAGAGGGATGCCGGAGTATGCCTTTGAGATTCCCACCTTGTGTGAGGCATCGCTGGTGCTGATCGCGTGGGAACGCTTACGGGCGCACCCTGATCTCGTGGACCTGTTGGTGCCGGGTGAGCAGCCAACCAGGGGGCAGCTGGACCGGATCAATGGGAAGCTGTATCCACGTGTCAGGGCTGCGGTGACGCACTTCTTTGGGGGACTGATCCCGGGCGTTGGGGAGGAGGAAGACGACGAGAAATTGTATACATTTTTACGGGTTGGGGCTTCTGCTTTCGCTTTCAATTGAGTTCTCTCCTCACTTCACATCATCTGAGAGATTCTCACACAGATGATCTTCATTCTTCGTAAAGGGTTCCTCTTTGAACGGTTTTTTCTCTCTTCCTTTGGTTGATAGCTCGTTTATCTGCTTGTATAACTTCTTGTGTATCTTTTCCTGTACTTTTTCTCTTATTTTCCTATTTTCCTTTCTTTTTTCTCTTTGCTCGACTATACTGGTAGCAGGGGGGATAGGGTGTGGTGGAAAACTGATACAGACTCAGAGGAGTGAGTGGGAGGGAATCTGTGGTGGAAGAGACAAACGTTTTCATTCTTTCAGTGGAGCGTATGTGCCGTCGATGTGAGATTGCGTGGAGCGATCAAGAGGAAACGAGGGAGTCGCGCAGCCGCGAGGAGCAACGGCACGTCTTGCAGTTGGGGACGAGTGTGGTGGCAGTCAATGTATGGCTGATGTGTTTAGGGGCAGATAGTGGATATGCCTTTGGTACGATCTATGAATATGCAAAGGTGCTCCTCTATACGTTGAACTGGCTGGCTCAGCAACCAGTTCGGTTAGAAACGGCGGAGGCGGTGGATCGTTCCCTTTTTGCGCTGACGCGAGCGGATATGCGTGCGCTCTTTGCGTGGTTGGATCTTCCGGTTCATGCAGTGCAGGCTCGCCAAACGGTCTGTCAGACAGGGAGATTGCCTGTTGGGTATCAGGAGATGCAATTGTCGGCGGCGACACGGAATCTGCGCTTTGCGGCTATCTCGACGTTTTACGATTGGCTGGTGAGCGAGTATGTGGTTGATCGTGTGGGAAAAGAAGCGCTTGCGTGTCATCCTTTCTCCCGCATCGAGCACCCTCTCTCGTGCTGGCAAGAGGCGAAGTTGCCAGAAGGATTGCTCGGGCGTTCTGGGAAGGAGATGCAGAGACCTTCAAAACTGTTGCGTCGTCGTCAAGATACTCCTAGTCCTGAGGCATTAAGTCCCCAGGAATTGCATTTGATCTTTGAGGCCATTCCGTTGGTGAGCCATGGTCGCAATGCGGCCAACCGGAACGGCGCGATCTTGCGAGTGATGCTGTGGGGGATGTTACGAATATCTGAACTGGTGAAATTGAGTTGGGAAGCGGTGGATGGTCAGGTGGTGCAGATTGTCGGGAAAGGGAGGAAAGCTCGTTTTGTCCCGATAGTTGACGTGGGTACGTGGACGTACGTGAATACCTACACGAATGAACTGCATCTTCCTCTGGAAGAGCGGTATCATGGAGCCCTCTTTCGTCACATTGATCATGAGGAATGTGCAGTCACGAAACATTCGGTGGAACATCTGCTGTTGGCGCTCAAAGCCCATTTTCAGCACACGCTTGCGCACAGCTCTCCAGGGGAGCAACAGGTGCTGAGAATACTGTGTGAGAAACTGCATAGTCATATTTTTCGGGCCACGGGAGCGACGCTTCTGGCGGCAGCGGGGATGGATCTTGTGCGACTTTCTCTCTTGCTTGGCCATGAGAATCCTGCAACAACCCAACGATATTATGTGGCCGCAGAACAGATGAAACTGCCTGAAGAAGTGAAGCGGATCGGTCAGCGTGTTCAAGAGGCTCTCAGTGCCCCAACCATTACGGCGAATGCCCAGCATTCGCCGTTGGGGTGGTATGAACGCCGAGGATATGGTACTGAGCAAGGAGGAGGGAAAGGGAAACATGGTGTTCTCTTTGGATGAAGAGCGTTCCTCTGATACCTCTGCTTACCAGTGGTTTGCCAGACGTTCTGCTCTGAGTGAGGAACAACCTCTTGCGGCATTGATGAGTGATGTGTTTCATTGGTTGGAACATGTCTGGCATGTGCCCATTGTCGATGTGAAACAGGTTCCCATTGCCTTCCCTCTTCCTTTTGTTGAGTTGAATGAGGATGTCACTACTGTTGCCGCTTTGAGGGATGTGTATGGAGGGTCGGAGGTGCTCAGTCGGAGAGTGCGAGCGCAGAAACTGACACCTGTGGGATATAGCGTCGGGAAGGGGGGAAAGAGAGCGCTGTATAAAAAAGAGGATCTTGCCCCGCTCCTACGTGACTGGGAATGGGAACGTATAGAGAGAACGCTGAAGCAGTGGTGGCTTCGCTTTTGTCCTCCTGCGTGTCAAAAATGTGCAGCGTGCTTCCAGCCTGCTTCCGATTCTCCGACCCAGCAGGTGGTGTGTCGGAAGCATGGGAATCAGCAACTGGGCTTGTGCGTACTCCGTTTTTTGCGGGAAGTTCATCGTCTGGGGAGTGTGAGCGCCTGGTGGGGTGAGCATGCGGCTTGTACATGGAAAGAAGTTCGGAGCCGTGGTTGGGGCATCCTTTTTATCTATCTGCTTGATCGCCAGTTGATCCGGATGTCAAATGAGGAATTATGGCAACTGACCCCGTTACTGACACTGACGATGAAAGATCTTACGGCTCTGTGGAGAGAGCGCCAAGCAGAGGAGTATTCCCAGTTTTGCCATGCGCTGGGGCTGATCAGTTCTGATGCAGCTGTGCACCGACGTATCCTCGTTGTGGTGAGTGTGTTTCTCTGCTTGCACTATGGGTTGAGCAGTCTTGGAGATCTGGGGCGTGCGTTCTCGGCAGAGGAACTTGAGCGCATGTGTCATGCTGGTCGTTTGGTGACCCTTCACCTGGGGCACGGGATTTTTCTGCCGTATCCTCTTCTCGCGGATAGTCGCATTGGTCACGGAATTTTGGATGATCTGCGATTTTCTTGTTGGCAGGCTGCGGCCTCTGGGAGACAGGAATCGGAAAAGGATTCCATCAACAGGGGGTCTTTTCCTCTTGCGGTGTCAGTGATCACAAGCATAGAGCGAGCATTGGCGGCACCTGTGTATGGTAACGGGCGCGGAATTCTTCCTCGACGACCAGAAATCAAGGAGTTGCTGGTGAATCCCTGGCTTCTTCGTTCTCGGAGAGAGCATGAAGGGAAAGGGTATGCGTTACAGCCGCAGGTGGTGAGACAGCAGTTGATGGCCTATCTTGTCTTTTGTCATCGAGAGAAAGGTTTGGCACTCTCTACCCTGAAGGGGCGAGCCACTATGCTCATGCATTTTTATTGCTGGGCGCGGGTGCAAGGGGTGTTAGAAGACTATCCTCATTGGGATCGGACCTTTGCGCACACGGTGTTCCGTGGATATGCATTGCGTGGTTGTGGTGAGATGAAAGAGGAGATGCGTACTGAGTACCTTGGGACTCTTGCACGCTTTTTTGAAACCATTGCAGATCAGGGATATGTTGTTCCAGAAGGATATCAGGTGCTCTCACTGGGAAGGAAAGGGCGTGTGCATCAGCCTCGGGCGGTTCCGCCGGAAGAGGTGATCGATCGAGTGTTCCGAGATGGAGTGTGTCAGCTTTCCTATGATCCACTTGTTCGTGCCGCGTTGGCTATTCAATATTATTGTGGAACGAGGGTGACAGAGACGTGCGATCTGCATGTCTTTTGTATCCTTGAGGATCGAGAGGGTCATGCCTGGTTACTCATTCCGCGTGGAAAAACAAAGCAAGAGCGGCCGTTCCCACTTGTGGACATAGGAATGGGGATATTACTGCAATATATTGATGAGGTTGTTGCGCATCATTTTTTTTCGAATGGGACCTCACGGACCTTGGGGAGGACCAATCTGCGGTATCTGTATGATGATCCTGAGCGTGGGCAGAATTGGCACTATTTATTTGAGCGCGTGCCGGGTGATTCTGCTGCACGAAAGGGTGGTCAGGGACATGGCAGGTTAAGCCATAATCGTGTAGGTAAGGCGTTACAGGAGGCACTGTGGATTGCAGCGAAGTGCAATCCCCATGGTCTCTTTCAGGTTGGAACCGGGACGAGCCACTGCCAGTATCGAAGAGAGAAAGGACAAACATGCGACTATTTTGTCGCACTGGAGGGCATCGTGGTGTGTCCTTGTTGCGGTGGGTCTCTTTCGGGAGAGCGAGGCAAGCGTTGTCTGCATCGCTTTGACAACGCGTTTAGCTGTGATGGGGTGGCCAATGAAGGCGAAATGTTTTGCCCAAAATGTGATATGCCATTGGCCCCCTTTCTCTCTCTGACGTCTCATATGTTGCGCCATAACAGTGTGAGCCGAGCTCACCGTGCTGGGGTTTCGCTCTCTACGAATATGCGATTACATGGGCATCAAACAATACCGATGCATTTGCGTTATCTGCATCCATTGCTTGAAGAAAGCGCTGAGGAAGTAGACCGTATCTTTGCGCAAAAGCGATTGGAAGAAGTCCGTGTGTCGTTACAGATGCAGCATGAACAACAGTCGGGCAGATTGAAAAACGCCGCACCTCTTTCTTTAGAAACGTATCTCACTATCAGCTTGCTTCATTCACTCAAGCGGCGTACCTGCGGTATTTGGGGAGGTTTCTGGGCAGGCGCACTCGCCCAGAAAGGAATCGTATCTCCTCTGGCTGTTTCAGAAGAGATTGTTCTTCCAGAAGAGGGGTATGAGCATACGGTGGCGCAGTATTGGTACGAAGCCTTGGGTGTAGCAGTTTCCGAGGTGGCTTTTGAGGCGGCCACTGCAGGAGAATGGCATGCGCAGATCCCTGTTTTTCTGAACCGAGAGAAGATTGATGAGCTGGTCCAGTTTCATCTTCCCATTGTGCAGGATGCATTAGGGAGTTCTTTGGGTCGGAAACTGATCGAAGCCGAGATTCGCGAGCAGAAAGCCTTTTTGAAGAGGGTCGCAGACCACTTACATCCGTGGTGGCAGCATGTGGGAACAATTGACCACCTTGTCGAAGTGATGGCACCAGTAGGGGGATCACATTTTTCTGCTCCCTTGAAGCCAATGACGAACGTTTCTGGAGAAATGATCGCAGAAAGGGAGCGTTAATGGGAGAGTCCTTCGCGCAAGAAGAGAATCCCGGTGCGTGTGCTGGAAAAAGTTTTTTTGCTCGAGACACGGTGATTTCAGATGGGAATGTGTATAGTATTACGACAGATTTTTTTTTCTGGTTAGAGACCGAGTGGCACCTTCCTCTGCATTCTGAGGAAGGAGTGAATCCGCCCTTACTGAGTCCCATCGAGTTGACGAAAGAAACCTATACGGTGGCCGAACTCAATCATGTGTATGGATTGGCCGGTGTGGGTGCTGTATTGAGGCGGTATGAGATCAAAGCGACCGGGTCACAGGTCAATAAGGGTCGTCTTGCAGCAGTGTATGCTGCTAAAGATCTTGCTCAGTTGATGCCACGTCTCAACGTTGACGTGGCAGGCATTCCCGCTTTCACAGAAGAGGTCTTTACGATTGAGGAGTTCTTAGGTCTCTTTCCTAGAGTGAATCAGCGGTATTGCTATAAACTTATCCGAAAATATGGTCTTGTGCCAAAGGGATACCGGTCAAGCCAGGGAAAACGAATTCCTCTCTACAAGAAAGATGATCTTGAGCCAGCTCTTTTTCAGTGGGAAGGAGATCGTCTGATCAGGACACTCAATGAGTGGTGGAGGCGTTTTTTTGCTCCTGCCTGTCAGCGGTGCGATCGCTGTCGAGAGCATGAACGCAATCCTCTTCTCCAGCAGGTGAAGTGTCAGGGATCAATCCTGAACCACCTTCGTTTTGCTGTCGCGAGCTTTCTTCGCGAGGTTCTTCGTTTGGGGAGTGTGCGTCTGTGGTGGAGCGTTCACCAAAGAGATGGGTGGGAAAAAGAGCCGAATGCTGCGTGGGGAATTATTTTCATGTATGTATTGGATCGACGACTTCTTCACCTCTCGATAGAGGAGATATTGCGCATCAAATCGCTCTGCTCAATGAAGAATGAGGATCGAACGCGCTTATGGCGGCAACGTTCTCCACAGGAATATCAGCAATTTCTTGCAGCCCTGCAGGCAACCAATTATCGACCAACATCCCATGAGTATATACTGAAAATAGTGAGTTTACTTGTCCTCTTACGGTATGGATTTGCTCACCTCGCTGAACTTGGACGCCCGCTCTCTCCTGATGAGTTCAATCAAGCCTGTCATGAGCATCGTCTCGTGACATTCCATTTGAGTCATGGCATGTTTTTTCCTTTCCCCTTATCTAAAGATATTCGTATGGGTCATGTGATTCTCGACGAAATTCGTTCGTACTTTTGGGAGTATGCTGCACGGCAAGAGCAAGACAGGCATCGAAGGGATGATGGACCTCGTCATTGGCACCAGGAGTATGTGCGTGCGCTTGAGCAAGCGCTTGCAGCGCCGATGTATGAAGAAAAGAAGAGCATCCTTTCGCGAAGGCCTGAAATCGAGCAGCCTTTGGTGAGTCCTTTGCGTTTGCATCAAAAGGGCCTGTCTGCAGAAAATGGGTATGCTTTGCTTCCATTGGCTGTTCAAGAGCACTTGTTGACGTATGTCACCTGGGGGTACCAAGAACAGGGATTGGCTTTTTCCACGTTACAAACACGGGTGGCGGCTCTGCTGCACTTTTTTACGTGGGGACGATTGCACGGTCTTCTGGTTGATTATCCTCATTGGAGCCGAGAGAAGACCCAGCAAGTTTTTCGTGGCTATGAAGAGACGAAATGTCTTGAGATGACGGCTCATTCCCGATCTGGACAACTGCATATCCTGGCCACTTTTTTTGCCAATCTGAGGAATCTGGACTATGTGGTCCCTGCTGGTTATCAGGTCCTTTCCCTGTTGGCGAAAGGAAGAAGGTGGGAGCCAAAGGTTATTCCCCAAGAAGAGGTGTTTGATCGTATTTTTCATAATGGTGTCTGCCAACTTTCCTATGATCCTTTTGCCCGCTTGGCGCTGACTATTCAATATTATTGTGGCACGCGTGTGACCGAAACGTGCGAACTCCATCTCTTCTGTCTCATTGAGGATCATTCTGGGCATGCGTATATCTTGATTCCTCGCGGGAAAACCAAGCAGGAGCGGCCTTTTCCTATTGTCGCGGTCGGCATGGAGCGTTTGCTAGAATATATGGATCACGTTGTCTCCTTGCGCCTGAGAGAAGATGGAACATCACGCACGCTTGGGCAAACAAATTTTCGCTACCTGAGAGAAGACCCCGAGCGTGCCAATGATTGGCATTATTTATTTGATCGTGTGCCGATAGCTGAGGGGCGCCATAAAAAGACACGTGGAAGGCTGTCTCCGATACGAGTCAGTCAGGCGTTGCGAGAAGCATTGCTCTTTGCCGCGAAGCGAAATGCAGATGGATTATTCCAACCAGGAACATACAGTCCTCTGTGTCAGCAGAGACGAGGAAAAGGGATGGAATGCCGCTATTTTGCGACGGAAGAAGGTATTACGACATGTCCTCGTTGTGGTACACGCCTTTCAGGGCATCAGGGGGTGTACTGTCATCACGTTCTTGAGGAGGATTTTGTCTGTGATGGAGTGGCGCAAGCTGAGGAGGTATTTTGTCCGAGATGTGATGCCCCACTGGCGTCGTTTGTGGCGCTTTCGACGCATCTTTTTCGTCACAATAGCGTGAGCCGGACGTACAACGCAGGTGTTTCCCTGGTGCAAAATATGCGTTTACATGGGCATCAGACAATTCCAATGCATCTGCGCTATGTTCATCTCTATTTGGATGAGACAACGCAAGAAGTCCGTCATCTGTTCGCAGAAAAGCGCTTACAAGAGGTGAGTCTAGCATTGTCTTCTCCTTCTGGAAAAATTGTGGAGGAAGGTGTCGCATCTACGATTTCTCTGGAGCAGTATCTTGGAGTGACATTACGGCGGGCGCTCCGTCGCCGGACGAGCGGCCTCTGGGGAGGATTTTGGGTTGGGACGCTGGCTCGTCAAGGTATTGGATCCCCCCGTCCTCTCCAGGAGGAGATCGTGATCCTGGAAGAGAGCTACGAGCATACCGTTGCACAGTATTGGTATGAAGCTCTGGGATTAGCTGTTTCAGAGGTAGCTTTTGAGCGTGTGACTGGGGGAGAGTGGCACGCGCTGGTTCCTGCTTTTCTCCAGCGAGAAAAAATAGATGCGCTTGTCCAGTTCCATGTGCGGGTTGTCCAGGATTCGTTGGGGAGCTCTCTCGGTAGAAAGTTAGCTGAAACCGATATTCAAGAACAACGTGTCTTTTTGAGTGAATTAGCAGAGCTATTGCGTCCGTGGTGGCAGCATTTAGGAACAATAGATCGGCTTGTCGCGATGTTTGTTCCAGGAGGAGGATATGCGTTCTCAAAACCAATCTCGACTTCAGAATCTGAAATCAGAGGCATTGATTCGCGCTCGTAAACAGGTCGCTTCGCAGAATTATGAACGAGTACGAGTGACGGTGCAAGCCATGCTTCTGCGCCGCATGGATCCAGAACAGATTACCGTGATGGAGGTTTCAAAAGAAGCACGAGTGTCCGTTGCCACTATTTATCGTCGTCAGGACCTCTTTGTTTTGATCCAACAAGCGAATTCTCACATTCAACGAAGGATAACAGAGCAGGTGCATCGGAGATCTCTTGGGGAATTACAAGAAGAATTGCAGAAAGTGAAAGCTGAAAATAGTGCCTCACAGAAAGATGCTCAATTGACGAAACTGGGAATGCAACGCCCGCAACAGGAGAGTATTCAACTCAAGAAGATGCTTCTTGCCTATCAGCGGCAAGTTGCCTGTCTTGAAGAGATGCTGACACATTGTACCTGTGGGGTTCAGTCGAACCCGCCATCTTGTGCTTATGACAAAGAGAACGAGAGATGACTCTCTCGTTCTCCGGTCTCTCCCCTCTTTTTTGTGTAAAAACCTCTGAAGGGCAATACGTTTTTTATGAATGGAGGGAAAAAGAGCCCGAAGAAGACCTGTATATTTTCACGGGTTGAGGGAATGTGTGTCTTTTATAGAATCATCATGCGAATATGCTCATCCTTTGTGATAGAAAGTGCTGTGATGTATGGACAGCACGAGAGAATATGTATTCTCTTGAGAAGGAAACGGATGAAACAGTGATTGGCGGAGTGTGTACCGATACTCTTGTCGCAGCTTGCCGTTCAGGGTTCTGAGCAGCAGAGGGAGATCCAGCGGGTGTGAGGAGGATCTTGCGGCGTGGTGGGTGTCCGGCGATGAAATCGTTGCACTCGCTCAATAGACCGATGATCGAGACGGTCTTATCGATGGTCGGCAAGCCATGAGGGCGAGGGGAACCAGGCTCGTGGGCACCTTTACGTCTTGAAAGAGGCTGTGGCCGCCAAAGAGCAGAGAGAAAACACATGACAAAGCAACCAGAAGGCACACTCCCAGTGGTTGGAGCCAGTAAAACGGGCTATTGCGTGCTCAAGTCGAAACAGTCCACCGCTCAACGTATCGTTGAAATTATGCATGAGCAAGGCTTGCTTCACCATGATGACGTGCTTTCGCTGTTAGCGGATACCTACCGACTCTGGGAACAAATGGAGAGCCGACTTACTCCGCTGATGCAGATGTATGGGACCACGACACCTCTTGAGACGCTTACTGCGATTGTTGAGGTAATCAGCACATCCAGAGGAAGCCACTATTCCCGCTCATCTCCACGAACGTTGGGGGTCACCCTTGAAGAGATGGATGCGCTTTTTGAGCACGCTGCTGCTTTGGGAGATGGCAATCCGGTGGCCTCTCTGCGTGAGTTGTTGGACAAGCGCACTCACTATCAGCAGATGGATTTTACCATATTGTCTTTGGAGCAGTGAAAAGCGATGCGTATTCCCGAGGCCACTAACGAACGCATCCATTGTGCGGTGCAGGCGATCAGATCATGGCGTCTAATCAGACTGCTTCCCATGATCTGGGTCGTTGGTTTATCTGGGCCAAAGAAATCAAAGAGCTTGTTGGTGGGCGTGGTGAACTCATTGGGGTGTATCTCAAAGCTCACCAGCAAGAGATTGGCCTGCATCATTAAGTGTTTTGTCTCACCAACAAAGAGAATAGTAAGCCCTTTGCCATTACTGATAAGATCCACCTCTCTTCGATCGCGTGCTGTGTGCGGTGAGATCAGATTGAGCTAGTCCCACGTGGCCCCCATATTGATTATTATTTGACGGGAAACAAGGTAGTATGATACACTTTCTTGGAAAGAACAGCAGTGGAGATGTCTCCCGCATGCGGTGGGGATGGTGTGGCATCGGTCTCTGCTGGTGAGAAAGGTGGGAAGCCATGCCGACCCCAAGGTGGTTACGGGCCTATTGGAACGACGCATTAGAGCCAGCGCTGTCCGAGTGGGAACTGGCGGGAGGCACCCAGGCGCAGTTGCAGGGTCTCTTTGAGCAGATGCTGCTTGATTGGCCGCAGCTGCGTCGTAAGCCGCTCTCGGATTATACGGTGGCGACCTATCTGACGCAGACGCGTGAGTGGTTGAGTGGGTTGCCACTCACCGAGCGCAATAGCGTGCGCTCAGCTGAAACGGGGAAGCTACAGCATGTGGCGCTGGGTGCCTTTAATTTTGCGCCGGAGCACTGGGCCGAACTGACAATGCGCTCACGAGGCACGGTGGAGCAGCGCAATCAGCATCTGGTCCGGGTGCCTGATCCGCAGGCGATTCTGGTGCAAGGACGTGCGTTGCTGGCGCGTGAGGACTGGGCGCCGCTGGCGGCAGGTCTTCTGGCGATGGTGGGTCGACGGGTGGGTGAGGTGTTGCTTTCCGGAGAGATTGCGCCCAAGTCGGCGTATTCGGTGACGTTCTCGGGACGCTTAAAGCGCAGAGGGATGCCGGAGTATGCCTTTGAGATTCCCACCTTGTGTGAGGCATCGCTGGTGCTGATCGCGTGGGAACGCTTACGGGCGCACCCTGATCTGGTGGAGTTGGTGGTGCCGGGTGAGCAGCCAACCAGGGGGCAGCTGGACCGGATCAATGGGAAGCTGTATCCACGTGTCAGGGCTGCCGTGACGCACTTCTTTGGGGAACTGATTCCAGGAGTTGGAAACGAGGAAGACGACGTACCATTGTCCGCTCCATTGTTCTCGCATCAACTGCGAAGCCTGTACGCGACGCTTGCGGTGTGGCGGTATTGTCCGGAGGTAGTGGACCCGGATACATTCCGGGCCACCATTCTGGGGCATCGGTATTTTTTTCGAGCGCAGGGCGAGGAACGACTCAATTATATGTCCGGGCACTTTTATCACCGGTTTGTGCTGTTGCATCCTGATGGGACGCTGGACGGCCGGCGAGGGATGGCCTTGCGAGAGGCAGGGGTGCGAGTGCTTGAGGGCTTTCCACAGGAGGATCAGATGGAAGCGACGGAGAAACAGCAGGCAGCTGCGCGCAAGAGGAGCAAGAAACGTCCGCGCAAGGAGCGCAATTCCGCGTCGGGGTATACCTTACTCAAACCACGCAATGGGTCAGCCAAGCGCTTTGATCGGATTGCGCTGGAGAGAGATTTGGCCTGGGAAGGTGATGATGCGACATTGGTGTTGCTCTTGGATACCTATGATGCCCATCAGCAGTGTGGTGGGCAGGGGGAGCGTGTGCCGGGTGGTGCGCATCTGACGATGGAGCAGTTGGGACTGCCTGAGCCGTTGGCAACGGCGGTGAAGGAAGCGATGAAGCAGAGCGGGCAGGACTCGTTGTGGCAATTTGTGCAGGATGCGCTCAAGCGAGAAAGTAATACGCAGCTTGGCCTGGCGCGAACCAAGAAAGAGCGATCGCAGAAGCATCAGGATTTTTCGCAGGTGCCGACCTCGACATTATTAGGAGCGCGGCGAGCGGATGAGGCGTATGAACGGATTCGCCGTGCGATCGCGACGATCATGGAGCATAATCGTGGGAGCAGCGATCCCAATGGGCGGTGGTATATCACGCAAACGCTGTTACGTGAGCTGACGGGAGCGCATCCGCGTTTTATTCGACCGGTGCTTGAAGCCAATGCCGATCTGATCAAGGCGCATCATGAGGAACTGGGTATCGTGGCGGCGCAGAATCGAACGCCAGCGCCCAAGCCAGAGCCCATTTCTAAGGCATTGAGCATTGCGGAGGACCCGTTAACGCTCTCTTGCCTTGAAGAGATTGCGTTGCCGGCACCGGCCCCTGCGCCCGTGGGAGACTGAGGACGCCCTCTCTGGTGGGAGAGCGCGGTGCAGAAAAGGAGGCTGGTCCGGCCGGACCAGCCTCCTTTGTGTGTGCCTCTCAGATGCTCAATCCGTGGACGTGTGAGAAAAGATGAGACGCAGCGTGTAAGAGCAACAGGCTGTGTCTGTCTGGGATGAAAAAGCGAGACGCTTGCGTCTCTCCTCTCTGCGTTGTTTGCGAGACGAGCATCGGCAAGCATCTCTTCATCTCCAAGCATCGGCTTCTCACTGTTGGTTGTCTGCAGAAGATCAGCCAGCTTGAGCATGCTCTTGCTTCGCCATGCATTTAGTGCGGGAAACTATGGAAATCGCCGGGACCACCGTGGAAATCGCCGGGACCACCGTGGAAATCGCCAGGACCGCCATGGAAATCGCCGGGACCACCGTGGAAATCGCCGGGACCACCGTGGAAATCGCCAGGACCGCCATGGAAATCGCCGGGACCACCGTGGAAATCGCCGGGACCACCGTGGAAATCGCCAGGACCGCCATGGAACCAGGGATAGTGAGGTGGAAACCAGGGATAGTGAGGTGGAAACCAGGGATAGTGAGGTGGAAACCAGGGATCGCCACCATAGGGAGAACAGGGATAGGCACTCCAATAGCCATCACAGAAAAAGGTGTGGTTGGCCATCACGATGGATGTCTGATCTTTGTGCGTGAGAGCAGCAGTGGCGTGGGCACTTTGTGGGGTGAACATGCCAGCTAATCCAAGCGCCAGTAGCGCGACTCCGAGGAGCGTTCTCCCTTTTGTGAGGGTTGTCCGTTTTGTTGTCACAGGCTTTCTCCTAACCGATTGAGCGAGAACAGGGAACCGTGTGGTGTCACCTGCTTGAATACAGCGAGACGATGTGTCTTTCAGCGTTCATGTCTCTGTTGGCAGTATAAAAACTGCTTCAAAAGAAAAGTGCGAAAAAAAGGACTTTTCATCGAAAAATAGTTGAAAAAAAGAAAAGAAAAAAAGGGACAAGAAACCCATAAAAACCCCCCTTTTCTCACAACATGCGTTCTGAAAAAGTATGAGTGCGTGAAGAATGGACGGTGCTTTATGGAGTATTCGCGATGAGGAAGAGCGTGTGAGGCTCAAGGAGAAGAATGGATATGCTCTCGTCATAGGAGCAACAAGGTGGTGCGAAAGGAGAGGTGGATGTTGGTCTGAGGGTGAAAGCTGTCCGATGAAGAGGTCGTAGGAGAAGGTGCCTCCTGAGAAGGAGAGTCTCCTCCTGTGAGATGCATGCTGAAGGAAAAGAGGTCTCGATTCTTGTCGACTATATATGCGTGAGCGTCTGTGATTGACGTGAGAGAAGTGTGCATACTTCACGCTGAAAATGTGAATGATGGCATAGAAATGCTGTGAAGAAATACCATAAGAAGCCTGTGATGATGATATGGATCGGGCACCAGGGTGCGTTGGGGAGGAAGCGGGCCAAGAAACGTCCGTGCAAGGAGCGCAATTCCGCGTCGGGATATCCCTTCCTCAAACCACGCAATGGGTCAGCAGACGCTTGGATCGGATTGCGGTGGAGAGAGATCTGGTCTGGGAAGGCGATGATGCGACGTTGGTGCTGTTGCTGGTCCCATCAGCAGTGTGGTGGGCAGGGGAGACGTGTGACTGATGGGACGCATCTGATGATGAAGCAGTTGGGGCTGCCTTCACCGTTGTTGCCAACGGTGAAGGCAGCGATGAAGCAGAGCGGGCAGGACTCGTTGTGGCAATGTGTGCAGGATGCACTCAAGCGAGAAAGCACTATGCAGCGTGGTCTGGCGCGAACCAAGAAAGAGCGATCGTGGGAGCAGTGATCCCAATGGGCGGTGGTCTATCACGCAAACGTTGTTACGTGAGCTGACGGGAGCGCATCCGCGTTGTATTCGGCTGGTGCTTGATGCCACTGCTGATCTGATCAAGGCACATCATGAGGAACTGGGTATCCTGGCTGCGCAGAATCGAACGCCAGCGCCCAAGCCCGAGCCGATTTCCAAGGCATTGAGATTGCAGAGCATCCTACTGATCTCTCGTGTCTGGAAGAGAGTGCATTGCCGGCACCGGACCCTGCGCCCGCGGGAGGCTGAGGATGCCCTCTCTGGTGGGAGGCACACACAACGGAGGCTGGTCAGACGTACCAGCCTCCGTTGTGTGTGCCTCCCATGGATTTTGAGGAGGACGATGTGCGGGGAACGTGGTGCTTGTTGTATGCAGGCATCGTGTGCCTGCAGGCACACGATGTGGCCGCTTGTTTGTTGGGAGCATTTGTATACTACATAGAGGTATCGAGGTATTTCGTACGAATCATGTCGTACGAACGAATGCGTAGGTGGCAGGGACCCGATGATGAAAAGCCGTCGTGAGATGTTTTTTCGCTCGGGAACGGACAGATTTCCTGCTGCAGGATACCATCTTCTATGGTGTGAAAGACGAAGAAAGGGACAGATAGATGAACAACAGTGAGCGTGTACGAGCAGAGAACGAGAGCGTCTCAGCTCCTGGTATGTGTGCGTTGACCGAGACAGACCTTGCGATGATCAATGGTGGCTTTGGGTGTGGACCACAGGGCCCATGGTGCGATCCATCATTGGGGTTTTTTTCTGCTGGCAATTGTCAGTTTGGTGGTGGCTACGGTGATCAGTTTGGTGGTGGCTATGGTGGTGGCTATGAGGATGGCTGGTGTGGTGGTCGAAGACGCTGCAATTACTAATTGCAGCTCCGAACGACTACTCCACCGCGTGTAAGGTGTGACCTCTCCTCTTCAACGCTGTCGCCTCCTCTTCCATGAGAAGAGCGTGGTGTATGCTGACGTGTGGAAGAGAGAGCCTGGAGCAGGAAGATGGACCAAGGAACATGTTTTACCACGTGCTCCTGTTGGAGCACCGAAGAAAGGGGAAGAGCGATGGGAAACAAGGAGAATGGAAACCCCAGGAAAGAGGACCATGCCTGGGAGATCCGCGAACTCACGGAGCGTGAGCTTGCATCCGTGACTGGTGCCTTTGGGTCTGGATATGGTCACGATGGCTGGCACGAGAGAAGCTGGCATCGTGGCGGTTGGCACGAGAGGAGGTGGCATCATTGGCATCGTGGCGGTTGGTGCGAGTGTGACGAGGACTAAGGTGCCGAGCAGATCTGGTCTGTAGCAAAAAGACAAGATGATCCTTTCTGTGTTCCTGTGAAGGAGGCATTCTGACGATGAGGAAGAATGTCTCCTTTGTGCGCAGGGATGATCGTTCTCTCCATGGGCAGGCGCATGCAGAGAGATCTCCCTCAATGCATGCTCTTATTGGCATGCGTACTATTGACGATAGTAGGATAGAATGGATACACTAGGACACAGGTGAACGCATGGTGGAAAACCAGGGAGAGCGTGTGCTGAGGGCTTTGCGTTCACTGACGTTCTCCTATCACGACTGAGAAAGAAGATCGAAAAATGAACAGACGCTGGACCTGGAGGCTCCTTGGGAGCCTGTTTCTGCTGTTTTTGCTGAGCGGCTGTGGAGCAACGACCACGCAGAGCGCTCCTGCTCACGCGACGATGTCTGCTATGAGGACCCCGACGACCGTTGCAACGATGACGACTGATCCGATGACGGAGAGTCTGAAGAATCTCGCTGGCAAATCATTTGAAGTGAGCTTCTTGCAAGAGATGATTGTGCATCATCAATCGGCGGTTGACATGGCGGCGCTGGTCCCCACCCATACGAAGCGGGCCGAGCTGATCACCCTGGCTCACACTATCACGACCGCTCAAAATCATGAAATCCAGGAAATGACTGGCTGGCTGAAGCAGTGGTATGGGGAAAAACCACTCGGGGATGCGATGCAGGTCCCAGGGATGATGGAGATGATGAACAGTATGGAGACCCTGAAGTCGACGAAAGATGCTCGCTTCGATCAGCAGTTTCTGACCATGATGATTTCCCATCATCAAGAGGCGGTCACTATGGCACAGTTGCTTCCTCAAAAAACACAGCGCCCTGAGTTATTGACGCTGGGTCAAACTATTATCACGACACAAAGTGCAGAAATTGGACAGATGCACCGCTGGCAAAAAGCCTGGTTTCAAGCGTAGAGAATCCAGACGTGTCTCACGTCTCAACGAGAAGCGTCCTCACATGGTCCAATGCGGGGACGCTTTTCGTTGAGAGAACGGTTCCTTCAGTGGTTGCGCGTTCAAGTATGGATAGGGATCTTCCTTGGGACCATCAGACCCGTTCCCCCTCTCTTGAGAAGGTACTGGATCTGGTCGTGGCTGATATCCTTGCTCACATTCCTGAGATGAAGGTGGTTGCTGCTGGAGAGGCAGAGATGGTCTGCTGTGCACCAGACGTGCCACAACCCACACACCACCCCCGATGACTGCAAGGCAGACAAGGAGTCCAACGATCATGGCCCATCCACTCCCCATCATCTATCCGCCATTCTCATAGCCGTTCATCATGTCTTTTTTTCTTTCTGATGGTGTGTCTTGCTCCACGTATGGAGTGTTCCATCATGGGGAGTATACCGCATCACCATCACGAGAGCGTCACAGCATTGCTCCTCCTCTCACCATGTGATCACGCTTTCGGGGTGAAGAGCATCACGGATGGATGACCGTCTGTGGCTTGACAGATACCCCAGGGGGGTATTATACTGAGAAGAAATACCCCCCTGGGGTAAAGAGAGAAACACAAAGGAGCACAGGTATGGCTGCATCAGGTGAGCTCAACCATCAGCTGTTGACCCGTCTGCGAAGAATTGAGGGGCAAACACGGGGAGTCCAACGGATGGTTGAAGAGGAGAAATATTGCGTGGATATTATGAATCAGATTACAGGGATACAGTCCGCACTTGAGCAAGTCTCTTTGCTCCTGATGCAAAATCATCTGGAGCATTGTGTCTCTGAGGCGATCATCGAGGGTAAGGGCGAGGAAAAAATCAGTGAAATTATGCATGTCATTCGGCAGCATACGAAAGCATAGCTTCTGGGTACCCGGAGAAAGGATGTGAGATGGATCTGCTGATGCATCTTGGTGATGCGCTTTTTATGGCCCTGAGCATGTTGTGGGAAATTCTCTGGCCGCTGATTCTGGGCTTTACGCTCTCGGGGATCATCCAGGCGGTCGTGTCCCATCAAAGCATTGCCAGAGCGCTTGGCGGTGACGCACCAAAGCATCTGACACGTGCGACGTTGTTTGGGATTGCGTCCAGTTCCTGTTCGTATGCAGCAGTGGCACTGGCTCGTTCCATCTTTGAGAAAGGGGCCAGTTTTACCTCGGCGATGGTCTTTGAGCTGGCTTCCACAAATCTTGTGATTGAGTTAGGCATCATCCTCGTCGTCTTAATGGGATGGCAGTTTGCGCTGGCAGAATATCTGGGTGGGGTGTTGATGGTGATCTTCCTGGCACTGATCTTCCGTCTGACCTTAACGCCTCGTCTGGTCTCTGTGGCCAAAGAACAGGCAGCGCATGGGAGAATGGGCAGAATGGAGGGGCATGCCGCCATGGATATGAGTGTGTCAGGAGGATCATGGTGGGCCAGGCTTCTCAGCAGCAACGGGTTCACTGCCCTGAGTCAGTACTTTGTCATGGATTGGGCATCTGTGTGGCTCGATATCGTTCTCGGTTTATTGATTGCCGGGGCGCTCGCGGCCTGGGTTCCAGAATCCTTCTGGCAAACGTTTTTCCTCTCGAATAATCCAACGCTCGCGAAAATTGAGGGTCCTCTGGTTGGGCCGCTGGTGGCCATGGTCAGTTTCGTCTGCTCTGTCGGAAATGTGCCACTGGCCGCCGTGCTCTGGAGAGGCGGAATTAGCTTCGGAGGCGTGGTCAGTTTTATCTTTGCCGATCTCATTATTCTCCCCATTTTGGACATTTATCGCAAATACTATGGCTGGAAGGCCATGGGGTATATCTTGGGCACCTTCTACGTGACGATGGCGGCGGCGGGCTATGTGGTTGAGTTCGTGTTTGCTGCGGTGGGCATTATTCCCCAGAATCGCCAGGTGGTCGCGCTGAGCGCAGGCATGCAATGGAACTATACCACCGTGCTCAATATCCTGTTTCTGGTGCTGGCAGTGGTCCTGGCCATCCGTTTTGTGAGGACGGGGGGTCTGCCGATGTTGCGGATGATGAAAGGGTCAGCACAGAGCATGGAGCATCACGAGATGGATCATCACGGCATGAGCCATGAGGAGTGAGCCGGGCTGTGGGTGTGGGGGTTTGAGGCGCTTTTATACTGTAGAGAGAGAGAAAGGCCTCCGACTGCTCTGTTGCCCAGTGATCGTACGGAGGGACACGTACGATGGTGTGTGTACGACGGCCAGCGTGCTATGATAGAATGTGCGCACGGATCGCCTGCGAAACGAGCGCGTCGCACGCACATGATGGTGCCTGCTTGCCTGTGGGGGTGAGCAGGCTCTGAGATGAGGAGAAGCTGTATGCATGTGAAACCGGATATCACCACCTTTCGACCTGACCGTCCCGGCATTCGCAAAGTGTTGGGAGATCTCGAAGCAGAGATTATGGAGTTGATCTGGGCGCAACCGCCGGAGAAGGGGATTGCGGTCCGCGATATTTTTGCGTTGCTGTATGATCGCCGCAGGCTGGCATATACGACGGTGATGAGTACGATGGCCCGACTGGGCAAAAAGCATCTGTTGCGTGTCGAGAAGACGGAACAGACGTATCTGTATTATCCGACCTGTACCGAACAAGAATTTATCACCACCGTGGTGGGGCGTATTCTTGAAGACCTGTTTGTGAGTTTTTCCGGTTCGGTCCGTGATGGGATTACGGCGATGAAAGATCCGAGTGCCGCGCTGGAAGCACGCGAGCTCCTCGAAGAGATTTCCCAGAGAAGACGAGAAGAGGAAGGATAAGGATGCATACCCTCTCTGGTCTGGTTGGCCTTGTGCTCAATCTGAGTGTGGGAATGCTGGCGCTCAGAAGCCTGCGCTCCATTCGTACCTGGTCCTCTCGGCGCATCGCTCAACTGCTGATTTTAGGGTTGCCAGCCATTCCATTGGGTGCCGGGCTTTTTTGCCTCTATCATCTGGTTGATCACCTCTGTACCGCTGTGCCTGCTTGGGATCGCTTTTTTGGGATCCTGATCCCGGTGCTGATGCTGGTGCTGATGGGGGGGGCTCTGCTGGCGGGCATCATCCGACAGGCGTGTATGCTGCTGCTGCTGGTGCGCACACAGAAACTGGCGTCTCCGCAGTTACAACAGATGGGAGATGCGCTGGCGTCCCGTCTTGAGCTGCCATCCCCCTCCATTTTTTGGACGCCGCTGGATCGTCCCCTCGCTTTTACCAGTGGCACACGATCGCCGATCATCATTCTTTCCTCCTGGATGGTCTCGCATCTTGATCCACAGGAGTTGGAAGCGGTCGTGGCACACGAGCTGGGGCATATTGCCCATCATGACTATCTCATGGTCTCAGTCGCGACCATGTTGCGTGATGCGTTCTTCTATCTGCCTCCCATCCATCTGGTCTATCGCCAACTCCAGCAGGAAAAAGAAGTGCGTGGCGACGAACGGGCGATTGCCTTGACGCACCGGCCGTTGGCGCTGGCCAGTGCGCTCACCAAAGTCTGGCTGCACACCGTCGATGGTGCTCCTGGTCCTGTCTTTGGCACCGCGCAACACCTGATACGTGATCAGAGCGTGATCCGAGAGCGCATTGAGCGCTTACTTCATCCCCCCGTGTCCGAGGTGTCGTGCGCCCATCCGGTCGTGAAACATGCCCTGCTATGGTCGTCATTGAGTGTGTTCACCGTTTTGCTGGTGACGCTGCTGCAACTGTGCGTCTTTTGCCTGTTCATGCTGCATCTTGGGTGCTTTCCACCCGCTCTTGTGGCCTCACTTTTCTCCTAGACACCGGGGCCTGCCCATCGTGGACGTCATGAGAACGCTGGTGCTGTGTACCGTTCTGTTTCTCCTTTCTGCAGAGTGATACGCTTCTATTTGCATGTCGTACTATCATTGATAGTAGAGAAGAAACGAGAGAACGCATGCACGCCATGAACGTCGTGTCGGTGTGTGTCTCTCGCCGCTTTCCCGCTCTGGAGATGCTGCATGCCTTGATGCCGTGGTGGCATCCAAAGAGAGAGAGGAGCGGTGAGAAAGGGAGAATTTGTGATACGTTCGGAAAAGAAACCATTTCACCTTGTCCCCTGGACGGCAGGCGTGGGTGCGGGGAGAGCCTTTGGCACCTTTGGGGAGCTCTTGCAAGGACAGGTCGGGAAAGAACGAACTGACTTTCTGGTCACCTTGCCCATTGACCAGTACTCCTATGCGCTTTTTGTCGCGGACGCAGCATTGCACGATGTGCAGATCGTTCCACCTGAGAAACACAAGGCGCACGCGCTCGCCCGACGAATCTTAGCGTCCTATGCGTTGCCACCTGGTGGTCGGGTCATTGTGCAAAGCGAATTACCCATCGGCAAGGGACTCGCCAGCTCTTCGGCCGACCTGGTTGCCACCGCACACGCTATCAGTTCCTGTTTTGAGCTCCAGATGGATGCGGCATTGCTGGCCACACTCATGTGTCAGATTGAACCGTCTGATGGGGTCATGTATCCAGGGGTGGTGACGTTCCACCATTGTCAGGGACTGCTGCACGAATTTTTCGGCGTGCTTCCACCGCTCACCATTGTTGGCCTCGATGAAGGGGGAGCGGTGGATACGATGGCGTTCAATCAGAGACGCCTGCCCTGTACGGCGGGGGAGGTGGAAGAATATCACCATCTTCTCGCCGTCCTTTCGCAGGCGATCCGGCAACGCGATCTCAGCCGGATTGGTCAGGTGGCGACCCGCAGTGCGGTGATGAATCAAGGCAGGAATCCCAAACGGATGTTGGCTGCCTGCATTGCTGTATGTAAAGACATTGACGGATTGGGCGTGGTTGTCGCCCATAGTGGGACCTGTCTGGGTATCTTGTTGCCAGGGGGGGAGGCCGGGTCTCCTCTTCAGGTCCAGCAGGCCCATCATGCCCTCGCGTGCTTGGGATATGTCGTGCGCGACTATCATTCTTTTCGTGGTTTTTGTGGATAGAAGGGGTTGGAAGTGAAGAAAGATCTCCTCGATTGTATTGGTCAGACGCCGCTGGTCGCATTGCAGCAAGGATCTGGAGGAACGCTCTACGCCAAGTTGGAACTCTGCAATCCGTTTGGGATGAAGGATCGCGTCGCCAAACACATAGTGCTTGAGGCCAAAGAGAGCGGAGCCTTACGAGAGGCGGCCCCGATTATTGAATCGTCCTCTGGGACGATGGCGCTCGGGCTCGCGTTAGTGGGAACGATGCTGGGTCATCCGGTTCATATTGTCACTGATCCGCGCATTGATCCCATTACGTGTGCCAAATTACAGGCCATGGGGTGTCATGTGCATGTGGTTCAACAGATGAATGCCCAGGGGTGGCAGGGAGCCCGGCTGGACGCTCTCCACACGTTTTTGGAAGAACATCCTCACGCATTCTGGCCGCGCCAGTATGACAATCCGCTCAATCCACGCGCCTATGCC
The DNA here is from genome assembly GCF_057551105.1 of Dictyobacter sp. Z7_2. Classification (NCBI taxonomy): domain Bacteria; kingdom Bacillati; phylum Chloroflexota; class Ktedonobacteria; order Ktedonobacterales; family Dictyobacteraceae; genus Dictyobacter; species Dictyobacter sp. Z7_2. The sequence goes on along the minus strand of NZ_BAAJPE010000002.1, from coordinate 9,254 downwards.
GAGGTGGCTCGCGAACTGCTTGACGAGCTTGATTGTGTCGATATTCTCGTGGCTGCCGTTGGCAGTGGTGGGTCGCTCTGTGGAACCGCACGAGCCTTAAAGAAGACCAATCCCCATCTGCGCGTGATCGCCGTCGATGCGGTTGGGAGCGTGATCTTTGGACAACCCAATCGGCCACACCGTCTCCAGGGAGGATTGGGAAATAGCCTGATTCCGTCGAATGTCGATGTCTCGCTGATTGATGAGGTGCATTGGCTCAGCGATCGGGAAGCCTTCCTGTCCACGTTGGAACTGGCGGCGCATGAAAAGATCTTTGCCGGCAATAGCTCAGGGTCAGTCTATGCGGTGGCACGGTGGGTCAGTCAGCAAGTGGACGCCGCGACGAATGTGGTGGCCATCTTTCCCGATCGGGGAGACCGGTATGTGGAGACGATCTATAATGAAGCCTATCGGAGTGCCCATGGGATGGCCGAGATTCCTTGCCCCGCATCGCCCCAAGAACTCATTGAACTGCGTCCTGTGTCCTCCTGGTCCTTTCTCAAGGCACCGAGCACGCACGCGATGCAGCGCTCTTAGGAGACCGAGAGACCAACACTGCGTGTTCCATGCCCAGAAGAAAGAGAAAGGAACCTCGATCGTCATGGTGTTTTTTCGGGTTTTGCGTCATCGGCATCTGGCGATCCTCTGGATCAGTCAGCTGCTCTCGGCGATGGGAAACTATTGCTATGAAATTGCCATCATGTGGATGGCAACCACCCGTTTGGGAGGGTCTGCTGGTATCGTGATTGGTGCCGAAACGACCTCCATGCTCATCTTTGGCTTGTTCGGTGGTGTCTATGCGGATCGCTGGAATCGGCGTCGGGTCATGATGCTGGTTGATCTCTTGCGTGCGGGGATTGTGGCGCTGCTGCCGGTGCTGGCTGTGACTGGCACGCTCCAGTTCTGGCATTTTCTCCTGGTGGCACTCCTGATTGGGGGGCTCGGCTCCCTCTTTGATCCAGCGTTGCAGGCCAGTTTACCCGCGCTGACCGCCAATGCCCAGACATTGCAGGCGACCAATGGCCTTATGGACGTGACCAGACGCCTGGCACGCGCACTTGGGCCCAGTATGGCAGGGGTGCTTCTGGCTGTGATGCCACTGGCTCACTTCTTTACCCTGGATGCGGTGAGCTTTGTCATTTCCGCGTGTGCCATCCTCTCGCTAGGACGGCACTTTGTCTGGAAAGCTGAGAACACGCCGACGGAGAGGCGGGCAATAATGGGTGTCCTGCATGGTATAGGTGAAGGAATGCACCTCATGTGGGCTCATCGTCCCTTAGCATGGGCACTGCTCACCAATGGGATCATTAATATCGCCTGGAGCATCGCCTTTATTGTGGGGGTCCCGTTATTGGTCCATCGTGTCCTCTCGGGAGATATTGCCGCCTATGGTTTCATCGTGGGGGCCTATGGCGTTGGCAATGTGATCAGTACCATAGTGATGAGCTCGATCGCACTTCGGCAGCGCGTGTCGCTGATCTTCTTTGGGAAAATCATCGTCGGGAGTGGTTTTTTGATCCTGGCGACGGCGACGACGCTGCCTATGGCTTTGGCTGGATCGGCCATTGCTGCGCTGGGTGGACCCATGGAAGATATGATGCTGCTGATCATGATCCAAACGGACCTTCCCGCTCGTCATGTGGGGAAAATATATAGTGTGCGAATGGTGCTCTCCAGCCTGGGAGCATCGCTTGGGTTTGCCGTGGCTATTCCCGCCTTCGCCCATCTCAGCGTTCACGTCACCATCGTGCTCAGCGCCGCCATTTTCCTGCTAACGGGACTGGCTGGACTGCTCCGTTTTGGCATCCACCCCCATGAAGAGAGGTAGCACAGAGTGCACCCATGTAGCTGGCTGCTCTGAGGTTGGGGCCAGCGGATCCCCCAGCCCCCGATATTGCCCTGCGCGTCAAACTCCGTATCTGTGCTGGTCAGATAAAGCCATCAGGCTTTCCGGAGGCATCTGTAAACGTCTGGCGAGATGCATGGGTGCCAGTGGCTGCCTCGTTGATGGTTCGCACGATCTGCTGGCAGGCACGCTCCTGTGCACCACTGACCCCAGTACCGAAAGCGCAAAACTTAGGTACAATTTTCACGACTATTCATCCACAATCTGCCCGATGAGGACAGGACATTTTGATTGGAAAAATACATATATCCCTTGTTACAGAGACAAAAACCACTCTGTAACAAAGGATAAGACTTCTTCCTACACCCTTTCAAGAGAATGAGTCTCTCAATCTCACATGTTCAATCGCTCTTCTTTCATGTATCAAAGAACTTAATAGAACGTTGGGACGTTCCTATCATAAAATGAGGCTTCAAGGTATTCTAAAAGCAGTGCAAAATTGAGAATGTCGGTATCATTTGCCAAAGGCTTTGCAGGATCAGGCCCTCCATTGAGATTGCTAATAAATGGTGCGACATCTGCCACTATCTGTGCCTGAGGGATCGGCTTATCAAATGAGCCGTTCGTACTCAAGGGTTTTCCAAGTAACGCATTGAGGTACCCCGCATGTCGCGCTTCAATGGTCAGGATCGACCCTGCTGCTGCGAGATACCCCTTATTGCTGATTGCTGGGGCTGCGAGAAGATACGCACCGACCCCAACATTTTCGAACACCTGAGCGAGTTGGACAAAACTATCCGCACTATTTTGTAGGAGACCTTTGAACGTCGGTTTCGGACGCGCAGAACTGCCAAGGGCTTGCATCAAGAAAGAGACATGCGCATTCTCATCTGCCATAATCTCCCTGAATGCATTGGAAGCACTCAAGGGAAAACCACTCTGACTCCCTCCACCTTGACCGCCTTGCATGGCAGCATGAACCGTCTGATCTACAAGTGTACTCCCAGGAATAAGAATAGCACCTGCGACAGTACTCATAAGAGAGGTACGGAGAAACGTTCTCCGTGAATTGTGACCAACGAGAAACGAGGTCTTTCTCTCGAGTTTTTCAAAGTGTTGTGGCATATTTTCCCTCACTGTTTCTACATACATGGTGAATGAAAGTGTTTGAGTGAAGCTGTTATAGCTTCATTTTCAAAAAACGTTGTCATTTTCAAAAAAGATTCAGGTGATCTTTACCCACTTTTGTGGTTCTGCCTCATCTCTTTTGTAAATAGGTGAAGAAAAGTCTGTGGCTCAAATAATCTGAACTGTAGGATATAAGGACACCTCATAACCAAGTTTCTCCAAGTGATGGATAAGACGTTTTTCGACCGATTGCCGTTGACATTCATCAAAAGAGTTTTCTTCCCATTCCTGCGATCCAGTACATGATAACAAATGACCGGAAGCGCATGACTCACCGCTGTCATGGCTCCCTGTCGTGTCTTCATGCGATGAGAGAGATGGTAAATGACTTGCAACATGAGCGGATCTTGCCCTTCGACGTAACCACTTGAGCCGCTCGTCTGTTCGTGGCGACTAATAGGGGTAGCTCTACGTAAGCTGTCGAAGTAAGCGACCAGTTACATCGATCCTCTCTAAACAATGCTCGTACACTGCTTGGAGAGGGAGCTTTCTTCTCTGTAGACGAATAGGAAGAATAGGAAGATGATAAATATATGGATGTGTTGATGGAAAAGACAATAGGTTGACAGAGATTATGCTCTTTATCTATAATGAAAAACAGCTATTTCATCATATCAAGAAGAAAAAGTAGGGTGGGTGCTGTGCGTAGAATAGCTCAAAGAGACTTCATCTGTGTGGCGATACTTTTTTCGCTCTTTCTCATTCCTTGTTCGCCGGTTGCGGCTTCTTCGGGAAGGATGCTTCATCCAGCACATATAGGGTATGACATGGCGACGGGTCTGGGTACGCCTGATGCCTGGAATATGGCACAGGATATGGGCATCCTCTTCCATCGTTGAGGTGTATTCTGAAATGAGGGAACGTTGATCAGTAAGAAGACGTGTGGATTCTCTTGATTACGTTCGTATCTCAATCATATAAGGGCTCTTGGACACATTCGGTGTGCCGGTCGGCTTGGCTTTGTGATATACTAGCAGTAGTTCTCATCATTTGAGTCATCTGGAGGCGTTTCCATCGATCTTTCCTTTGTTTTTGCATTTCCTTCAACAGTGAGCCTTGAGACCATCGAGATCCAGAATCAGACCATCATTGTCCATCTTTCTGCAACTTCGCCAACAGCTCTTTGCCCACGATGTGGAACGCCCGGCTTTCGGGTTCATAGTCGCTATGTGCGCACCATTGGCGATGTCGCGTTTGGCGGGCGAAGCCTCATGCTCAAGTTACGGGTGCGCAAGTGGATCTGCCGTGAGGTCTCCTGTTCCCAAAGGATCTTTGCCGAGCGCTTCCCAGAGGTGGTCCAGCGCTATGCTCGGATGACCGATCGGCTCATCGAGGCTCTTCAATCGCTAGGAGTGACCACTAATGGAGCCGATGCTGCGCGGATCGCCTCGTCCTTTGGAATACCCACGACCGCCAAAACCATCATCCGTCGCGTCTTGCAGCTTCCCCTACCCAGCGAAAGCTCGGTGCACAAGGTCGGTATCGATGAGTGGGCGTGGAAGAAAGGCCATACGTACGGAACGATCCTCGTGGACCTGGAAAAGAGACGAGTCGTGCAGTTGTTAGCAGACCGTTCGGTGGAAACGAGTAAAACGTGGTTGCGCACGCACCCCGAAATTGATCTGGTCTCACGCGATCGCGGTAAAATCTTCCGTGACGCTGCCACTGAGGGCGCTCCTCAGGCCAAACAGGTGACCGATCGTTTTCACTTGCAAAAGAACTTTGCTGAAGCTTTGGAGAAGTTCTTTCGCAAGCAGGAAAGTGTGCTCAAAAAGGCGACGCAACGCAGCACAGGAAAGGCACGTCCTGCTGAAAGGGTTGTGGTGCCGGAAAAAGTCGCACAAGAGCGCCGTGCTCGTCATCGCCAGCAAGTGAGTCTTCATAAGCGGATCTGGAAATTGTATCGAGAAGGATATCACCAAGAGCAGATTGCCCACGCAGTTGGAGTCAGTTCGAGCACGGTCTATCGCGCTCTTGAACAAGAAACACCTCCACCTCCGCGACGACGATCTCGCTCTGCTTCCATTGTTGACCCTTACCTTTCTTACCTGACTTCACGATGGAACCAGGGATGCCATAACGTCTCCCAGTTGTACAAGGAAATTGTCGATCAGGGATATACAGGGACACAGAGAACCCTTCAGATGCGGTTGCTCCCCTTTCGTCCCAAAGGAGCACACCCTGTCTCGAAACAGACCATCATCTGGGACAAGCCTCCATCGTCTAGAGGGGTTGCACTAATGATGGTGAGACCCACACAAAGCCGCACGAGGGAACAAACGGCCTATCTGGATCAGCTCATCCACAGCAATGAGACCATCGCTGTCGTGTTCAAGCTTGCGCAGGACTTTGGCCGCCTGCTCCGAAAACGTGAGGGGCAGGTGCGACTGGAGCAATGGAAAGCCGCCGTGCGGGCCAGCGGGATTGTTGAACTGATTGCATTTGTCGATGGGCTCGCCGATGACGCAGAGGCCGTTGCTAATGGATGCAATCTGGTCTGGAGCAATGGGATGGTTGAGGGGTTCGTCAATAAAGTAAAATGGATCAAACGTAGTTCGTATGGGCAAGCTGGATTTCCACTGCTGCAACGGCGTGTGCTGCTTCATCCAACGCAGAAGCATGTATTCCGTTCAAAAACAACGGCGGAAGTGGCCTGAGAAGATACCATCTATGAGGGACGCACCCTCAAAACGACATGGAGTGCTTCACGAACGCTTCCCCATGCGCACTCATCACTCAGGCCAGTGGCCTCTGCTTCACCAATGATGGATTGATCATTCTAATCGCAGGAGAAGAGGGAACCTGGTCCCTTCCTGGTGGTCATCCAGAGCGAGGAGAGACCATTGAGCAAACATTGGTGCGCGAAGTACGAGAAGAGGCTTGTGCCATTGTCGAGCATCTTGCCTATCTGGGTGCACAGCAAGTTGACGATCCTTCAGCCCCCTCTGGGCTGACTCGATATTATCAGACGCGCTTCTGGGCACGGGTCCATCTGGAACCGTTTCATCCCCAGTTTGAAACACTTCGTCGAACACTCGCCACCCCAAAAGACTTTTTGTCACTGTTATCGTGGGGACAGACGAAAATAGCGCAATCACTGTTCAACATCGCGACTGAGCAAGAACGCTCGTTCTCTTCTGCTCTCTCACGGTAACTGTTCTGTCTTCCCAAGAAAAAGGTCGAAAGGCACACCGAATATGTCCCAGAACCCATATAAGCGTTCGTTGATTTTGCGTAAGGCGGCTTGTAGAGTGGCTTCCAAGCTTACAAGCGGCTCTCTCTTTTCTCACCATAAATTTTCCAGCCTATATAAGTGCGTTTTGGCGGTCTCAAACAGGCATCTTTTCTCACATAAACATTCGCCGAGAGGTCTTCGCTCCGCTCTAGAGGCCGAAGAAAATTTATGTGAGAAAAGTTATCTGTCAAATTGGGAATAGTTTGCGCCAGCACTGGCCAGTATCGAGAAAATTTATTGCGAGAAAGCTCACTTGTTCTGCTCATTTTGTATGCCCATGCCAAGAATTTTTATGAGAGAATGGCGAATAAAATCAAGAGAAACCACAAGGCGTGAGTGTGAGTCTTCTCACTGAGATGGAGTGCTGTTCCACTCCTTTGAATACAAATGATAGGGTCTCGATCAGGAATAATTTCTATGAAGAAAAAAGAAGATATCAACAACTATTGCTCAGTTGGTGATACGGCGCGACTGCTCAGCGCAAAACTTGGTCGCCCGATCCGGCCGGACTATCAGGGCAAAGATGCAATAAAAAAGATGGATCGCTTCGTCCTTACTCTTTGCTTCCATAACTTCCACTTCCATAGCTTCCCATAATATTTGTTGCTCGCTCGAATGTCACCTGGTCAAATAATGATTTCTTACATGTGACGAGTACATAGAACCAGTTGACCAATTACTTGTATTTTTTCTTGCGAATACGTTTATTCATTCATCAAGTCATCCATTCCTTCTATAAAACCAGAATGACATCTTTGCTAATCTTCACACGCTGCAAAGAGGAGAAGGTTATGAAAGGGATCGCGGAGGAAAAATTCTTTCATCCCCCATGGCTGAGTCTCTAGTGGAGACTGGATCGCCTGGGTTGGCTGATACTGCTGATAGAGAGCCCTCGATATTGGTGACGCCAATCCAACATACTGCGTGGCCCTTTGGGGACTCAGAGGACGCATTGAAGTGGATATCGATCCCATCGCGTGTGACGATGGCAAATGCCTCATCCTGATAGGTTGCTACAAAGCCCAGTTGCGCATAAAAGGCCAGGGCTTGCGAGAGATTTTGAACGACGAAGCGGGGAGCAATCTCATTGAGTGTGGGCTGACTCTGGGGAACTGGTGACATCAGTTGATTTCCTTTCCTGTTTTTTTCTTTTTCACTTCTTCTTTGTTTCGGGTGAAGAAACGGATGCATGAGGCTATCTCACTGGTTGCGTGCCCAAGAGTTGCGGCTTCTTCAACTGAGAGGAGGATGGCTTCGGGGTGCAGTGCCATCCAGGGCAAGGCTGCTTGCTTCGTCTGAAAAAAGCGCGACTGCTCACAAAAAGCTCCCCGGGCACACTCACCGCGTGCATCTGGCAGGATGAGTGATACGACACTCGTGGAAGGAGTAAGATCTACAATCCGATCCGACGTCACCAGAAACGTAATGCGTTGACCAGATGCTTGGCAGGCCGATTGGACGTGGGCTTCCATCTGGAGCAATGAGGGAAATAGGAACGTATCAAACGCGCACCAGGTAAAGAGTGCACGTTCCTTGATCTGAACGTGGTGTGGAGTTGGGACCAGGGTGATGCCCCAGCCCACGATATTGCCCTGCGCGTCAAACTCCGTATCTGTGCTGGTTAGATACGCCATCAGGCTCTCCTGAGGCATCTGTAAACGTCTGGCGAGATGCATGGGAAGAAGAGGCTGCCCCGTTTCAATGATGGTTCGCACGATCTGCTGACAGGCACGCTCCTGCGTGCAATCGAGATGAGCAGCTAAACGGGCCGCGAACTGCTCAAGGGATGACTGATCCATCTCTTCCATTCCTTTTCTCATTTGTTGATCGTGAAGGTGTTTTTACCTGCACGATCAATGGAGCATCGAGATGAGGAGTGCTGCACGTTCCTTCTCCTTGCATGGAAGGGCACGGCTTATCCGCATACGAACAGAACACACAGCAGTCTCCCCTTTTGTGGGCATGCGTCATGGAACACGCTTCACACGTATAGGATAACTGGCAGTAAGTGGTCGGCATCATGACGTGTTGTTGGTGTTGACACGTCGGATTCGGGCAGGTAAGGTTTGCTAAAAGGGTCGTGTCATTCATTTTCCACCGTTTCTGAATCATCGTCGAGAGCATCAAGCATGGGGCACCGGCTTTTCGGGCCTTCCCCTGCACACAGGGAGGCGACGTGCAGCAGGGCTTGTCGCATGCGTTGGAGTTCCATCATCTTCTGCTCTACTTCCACTAATTTTGCGGTGGTACGTTCCTTGACCTGCTCACAAGAGTTCTGCCCGTCCACGCGCAGTGTGAGGAGTTCTCGAATCTCTTTGAGTGAGAAACCAAGCTGTTGTGCCCGTTTAATAAAGTGAATCTGTTTGACCACTTCTCCTGTGTATTGCCGGTAGTCTGAAGCTCGCCGTGCAGGCTCCTCCAGCAATTCCTCGCGCTCATAGAAACGGACCGTCTCGATACCCACACCCGCGAGACGCGCCACCTGTCCAATTGAGAAGATCTCCATAGCTGTCACTCCTTCAAGAAAACTATACACTCTGTACCATACTACAGAGTCAAGAGAAACCATTGGGAATCCTCTCAGGGTGAAACCGCTTGAAGTCGTGCCCGTGTCCCTTCTCTTTTTTACTAGGTTGATTACCCTTTATAAGTTATCTATGTATGTTGATTATCGCCAGTAGTCCACAATGTAGTTCATGAAGTAATCAATGTAGCATGATTACTTAAAATAACCTGTATGCCATAATCAAACCACTGTGATTACTTATATCAAGGTGGGTAGGGAAGCGTTTAGGCCAATAATTAGTAATCAGTGTAGCTAGATTACTACATACAGCAATAGAAAAGATAATCTAAGTACCATGATTACTTATACCCCCGTAATATAATAGTAAACAAGCCACACTGATTACCTCAACCCATCACACTCACATGTATTTTCTTTGT